>NZ_JAGGKT010000001.1 GCF_017873965.1 Ammoniphilus resinae
AGCCAGCCGCCGAAGGTGGGGCAGATGATTGGGGTGAAGTCGTAACAAGGTATCCGTACCGGAAGGTGCGGATGGATCACCTCCTTTCTATGGAGTAATTTAAGGATCTTCGGCTAAAAGCGCAACGTCCTGTTGCAACGCCGAAGTTAGCACATCGTGTGCGTCATTGGATAATGATTCTGTTCAGTTTTGGAAGAATATTTCATTAGGTGATTAACTAACTGAGTATAATTTTGCTTGTTGATTAAATAACTAAAACGAAGTAAAATTTGATTAGTTAATTAACTAACACTTTTGGGGCATTAGCTCAGCTGGGAGAGCGCTACACTGGCAGTGTAGAGGTCAGCGGTTCGATCCCGCTATGCTCCACCATACATAGGATATTAGAAACCATGAGCGATCAAGGTTTTTTTGATGTTTTCATTTAGGAAGGACAGGTTCCAGTTGAGGAACGTCAGAGACTCGCTTTGACTGGAATTTGGGCTGGAAAGTAATCAGGCTGAAATCCTTGGATACTCTATCCAGCTATCCAGGAATTGCTTCATTCAATCTTGATACAAAAAAACCTTCCAGTTTTTTGGACTACTGAAAGGTTCTCACTGCCTCAATCCCCAAATAAATAAAACAAAGAATAGAATGGTTAAATGAGCAGGATAGAAACTACGATACAGCCATCTATATTTGGTTAAAGGTTGATAAGAGGGGAAAAGAACAATAAGGATCGAACCAAGTATACTGAAAAGCTGAATCCCAAAGTCAACCCCATAAGCGAACAAAAAAAGCAGATTTAGAAAAAAATGTCGAAGGATTAGTTTGCCTTCATCAAAAGAATGAAATAAAAGTATTAGCAGAATTCCGTATAGACCATAATCCATGGGGATAGCGACAGCAGCAATAAAGATCCCTAGAGTGAAAAACCATTTTGTTTTTTCATCCTGAATGTGATCTATGGAATATAGGGCGAGAAGACCCAACAAAAGGGTGAAAATTACATTCAATTCCCATTGGCCCAGAGCAAGGGTGTACGGAATTTGGGATATGCAAGCTAACAAAAAAAGCCGCCACATATACTTTTTTAAATTTCTTGTATGTCGGTATCCTTGCACCAAGAACCAGCAATAAAGTGGAAACGCAATTCGGCCAATGATACGAAACCATTCTCTATCCGGGAAAAAAATCAAACCCACGTGGTCGATTAACATCGTTAACATAGCAATCCATTCTAGCACTTGCATCACCTTTCAAAGACGAGGACGCTTTTTAGAATATTATACCAAATAAAGCTAGAAGACTCTTTTAGGATGCCAAAATATGAATGATTGCAAAAAAGCCGGCTAGGAGCAATAAATAAACGTGTGGTTTTTTCCACCTTTTCATGTTCTTTTTGTTCACTGCCAACATCCCGCCTATCACACCTGCAACAATCATTAAAGTAGCAGAAACGGCGCCCACCCAATCTCCGATATCAAGCTGATCTTCAGCAAAATACAGACTGATGCCGTGGAGCAGGCTGACACCCATTGCCGTGACCCCAATCCAAATGTGGTACTTTGTCAAACCCTTAACCACGGATACCAGTGACTTTTGACCCGCTGGGAAATGCGCTTTGACAGGCTTCACCATTCTTCTTGCAGGTAAAAGGATACCCGCCGCCGATGCAACAAAAATGCTTCCCCACCCCAAGGTCTCCCCAACTTCTTCCATCCAGGCAATTTCGAGTGGAGTAATGGGTCGTAGCCGGCGTCGGGCAAATCGCACGGTTTCAGCTTCCAACCAAGTTAATTGCGAAGGGGCATCTGTTGAGATGAACTTGCCGAGGAAAGCAAGGACAAGCGGTTGGCATAGTTTAGGTTCGTTTTTAATCGATAGGTATGCAATTGACAATAAAGTCCACCCATCAAGTGCCAACAAAGATTGTCTCCAGCATAAGTCCTTAAATCGTTTGACGTCGAGATTCCTAGCGTGGGGCCCATACCCTTGAATTTCAATTCCGCCTTTAACGCTCCCGGGCATATAGGATAGATCAAGGTAACGGTATCTATTGTTTAAGTCAAGTCTTGGACCTCCCATTCGGGATACAAATCATCAAAATTTCCTACTACTGGGAACCATATATTGCGTAGAAATTCAATTGTACCATGACCCAATCCTTTTTCATGAATTTCACGTCTTCTATGATTTTCTTCATTGGAAATATTCAATTGCAACCATTCATCTTGCCTTTGTTCGAATATCGACAAGGCTCTACCCCCCTTTATAAATTTGCAGCCCTAAATTAAAAAAGCCGCCCGATACAAAACAACAAAGTGTATCGAAGCAGCTTCATTTCAGACTGACCATATTATCAAAAATAGTAAAGCGCGAATCGACACAATCTACAAACTTTATTTAAAGAATCAATCCATCACAAGCCCGCCATCTACAACCAGGTTTTGTCCTGTCACTGCACGTCCCCATGGAGAGGCGAAAAAGAGCACGGCATCGGCCACCTCGGCAGGCTCGGTGACTTTGCGGCGGGGGGTTACGCTCTCGATCAATCCGAAAACTTCTGGTGTGGTCAAGGAGCTGGCATCGGTAGTTTGAAGAAGCCCCCCAGATACCATGTTCACCGTGATCCCGAAAGCTCCCAGCTCATTGGCCATGTTACGGGTAAAACCTAAAAGGGCTGCTTTTGCTGTTGTATAATCATGATAAGGTACTACCGGGTTTTGGAAAAGGTTGGTGCCGATGGTGACGATCCGTCCGAACTCCGCTTTTTTCATCTCTTCCAGTCCGGCTTGAATCAGGTTCAGTCCACCTTTGACACTGCCTGTCAATTGTCTCTCATATTCATCCCACTCAATCGCGTCCGCCTGGCTGCGACCAACCGGATCAAATTTAAAGTTCACCAACGCATTGTGAACAATGGTAGTTACCGGTTTGCCAAATGTTTCCCTAGCGATCCGAAACATATCCCGCACTTCTTCCGCATTTCTTACATCCGCCCGAACTGTGATCGCATTTTCCCCAATGCTTTTCGCAACCCCAGCAGCCTTTTCCTCATTTTGAAAATAGTTAACCACGACCTTAGCCCCTTCACGGCCAAATGCTCGGGCTATCTCCGCCCCGAGTCCTCTGCTCGCACCAGAGATAACCACCACTTGCTCCGTCAATTTCATCATCTTTCTCCTCCCTAAAATAAAAAAAGCCAAGTCTACTAAGGGACTTGACGCTCAGAGGGTATGTAAAAGTAAAAGTAATTTCTACTTCCCCACGCTGGCATCACCCAGATCAGGTCCCAAGGGTTAAGAGGTTATTCCTCTCTCTCAGTCATATAGACACCCCTAGTAGCTATTATCTATTGTACAAGATATCTTACAAAGAAGAAACCCTAGTCGTAACCCATGGCCAGCACCACTTCAGCTACTTTACATAGGATAACGTCCACCTTCTTATACTAAAGGAAAAGGGGGCAGGCATCGTGAAGCGATTTATCGGGTTGTTTCTTAGTTTGATCATCATATTGGTTCCTAACTGGGGACAAGCGGCTACGCAGCAGGCGACGCCTATTTTAAAAATTGATACGGATGAGAAAATCGTCGCGATTACATTTGATGATGGTCCGGATCCGAAGTATACTCCAATCATTTTAGAAATATTGCACGAACAAGGGGTGCGTGCGACTTTTTTTGTTTTGGGCAATCAGGCGGAAGGGAATGATCCGCTTCTTCAGTGGATGGTCAAGGCGGGGCATGAAATCGGAAATCATGGGTATTCGCACCCGAATATGAAAAAACTGACAAGGGCTGAGGTTTATACACAAATAAAAAAGGCAGAACGGGTCATTTTAAGCGCGACGGGTAAAAAACCTGAATGTTATCGTCCACCGGGAGGGGTGATTACCCCAGCGATTCTCCGTGCGACATATGAAGCGGGATATGAATTAATTCACTGGTCAATTGATCCAAAAGATTGGAAAAAAAGCAGAACTGCAGAGGTCATAACCGGGAGTTTGAAAAATAAAGTAGGGGCAGGGGACATTGTTTTGTTTCATGATGGGGGTGTGAACCAGGAAGAATCGATTAAGGCACTGGTTCCTTTTATTGAAGATTTAAGAGAGCAAGGCTACCGGTTTGTCACGGTATCAGAAATGATGGAAATGGAATAAGGGATCCAAAACGTCCAACGTTTGCCAAGAGTGTCCCGTGGGATTATAATGAAAAAATGAAAAGTCACGGAAGGATGGATCATGGCAATGCGTGAACTTTTGTCCCTACAAATAAGGTTGGTTCCTGATCTATTAGAAGTAATGCAAAAAAGGCTGGAAATCCTCCGGAAGATTCAACTTCAAGAACCTGTTGGCCGAAGAAGTTTGGCACAAGCCCTGAATACCACAGAAAGAATTCTTCGCGGCGAAGTAGATTTTCTCAAGGAGCAAGGGCTTGTCCACGTGGAAAGCATCGGGATGTTCATTACCGAAAATGGCAAACATGTGCTAGAATCCCTGGAAACTGTCATGAAAGATGTATATGGAATATCCGATTTGGAAATAGATTTACAGCAAAAATTGAAGTTAAAAAGAGTCATTGTTGTACCAGGGCAATCTGAAGAAACAGAAGAGGATAAAAAAGAATTGGGGAGAATTGCCGCCCAGCATTTACTGTCTATTTTAAGAGAAGATGATATCGTCGCTGTCACAGGGGGAACCACGCTGGCGGCTATGGCAGAAATGCTGCAGAGTGTAAAGCAATATCCGCAGGTTTTGTTTGTCCCTGCCAGGGGTGGATTGGGTGAAAATATTGAAACCCAGGCAAGTCAGGTTGCAGCGGAATGTGCAAAAAAAGCGGGTGCTGGTTACCGGATGTTCCATTTGCCGGATAATCTGGGATCTGCTGCCTTTCAATCCTTAAAAGAAGATCCTTATGTTCGAGAGATGTTAGGCCTCATTTGCTCCTGTTCGGTCGTGGTGCATGGAATCGGGAGAGCGATGGAAATGGCTGTACGACGTAATGCGTCAAGGGAAGTCTTACAGCAGTTGAAAAACGGTGAAGCGGTTGGAGAGGCATTTGGTTATTACTTTGATCGGCAGGGACAGATTATCCATCAGATGGAAACGATGGGTCTGCGCTTAGATAATGTGCAACAAGCCCGTTATGTCATTGGGCTTGCTGGGGGAAAACAAAAAGCTGAAGCGATTATCGGGATTGCCAATGCTGGGTTTTTGGATGTTTTGATTATGGATGAATCAGCAGCAGAAGGTGTAAGCCTTTTGGTTCAGTAAGCGGGGGGAATCGTATGAAAAAAGTGGCAGTTCTCACGAGTGGCGGGGATGCCCCAGGAATGAATCCTGCGATAAGGGCTGTGGTAAGACGCGGGATTTTCCAAGGACTGGATGTTTTTGGTGTGCAGCATGGTTTTGAGGGATTAATGAAAGGCAATTTTATCTCGATGGATCTTGGGAGTGTAGGGGACATTATTCATCGCGGCGGAACGATTTTGCGAAGTGCCAGAAGTGAGCGGTTTCGGACGGAAGAAGGACAAATAGAGGCTCTGCAGAAATTAAACGAGGCAGAAATAGATGGACTCATTGTCATTGGAGGGGATGGATCCTTCCGAGGGGCTGAAAAATTGACGGAAAAAGGCTTCCCCACCATTGGGATCCCGGGAACGATAGATAATGATATTTGTGGGACAGATTATACGATTGGTTTTGATACAGCTGTCAATACTGTTGTTGAAGCGATTGATAAAATTCGTGACACAGCCTCTTCACATGAGCGGACCTATGTTATTGAAGTGATGGGGCGGGATGCTGGCGATATTGCTTTATGGTCGGGGCTTTGTGTAGGAGCAGAATCAATTATTATCCCGGAAGAAGTTTGTGACATGGATGATATCGTAGCCCGTTTGGAACAAGGCAATAAGCGCGGCAAGAAGCATAGTATTATTGTTGTTGCTGAAGGTGTCTGTCGTGGAGATGAAATAGCGAAGGCAATTGAACAAACAACCGGGCTTGAGACTAGGGTGACGGTGCTGGGGCACTTGCAGCGGGGAGGATCCCCTTCCGCTTTTGACCGGATGATCGCCAGTCAGATGGGGGCAAAAGCGATCGATTTGTTGCTTGACGGTCACAAAGGTGTTATGGTTGGGTTAAAAGGTGGCAATTTAATCCATTCGCCTTTTGCCGAGGCTGCCAAGGTTCAGCACAAACTGGATATGTCTTTATACCATTTAGCAAGAAGTTTATCGATTTAGTAAAGAGGTGTTGGGATGAGAAAGACGAAAATTGTTTGTACCATAGGACCTGCCAGTGAACAACCAGAAATGTTAAGGAAAATGATTTTGGCCGGAATGAATGTAGCCAGGTTAAACTTTTCCCATGGATCACATGATGAACACGAAACAAGGATTGACCGGATACGCGAAGTGGCCAAGGAACTTGGGAGAAATGTGGCAATCATGCTGGATACCAAGGGGCCGGAAATCCGTACAGGCGTTTTAAAAGAGGGCCAAATCATTTTAAAAGCTGGAGATCGTTTCACTTTAACCACTGAGCAAATCGAAGGCACACAGGAAAAGGTTAGTGTAACCTATGATCAACTTGCCAAGGATGTGGAAGTTGGGACGAAGATATTGGTTGACGACGGGTTAATTGAATTAAATGTAGAAGAAATTAAAGGGAATGACATTCACTGTCTAGTCATTGACGGTGGACTATTGAAAAACCGCAAGGGGGTCAATCTTCCCAATGTTTCTGTCAATCTTCCGAGTATCACGGATAAGGATGTTGCCGACATTAACTTTGGGATTCGCAAGAAGGTTGATTTTATCGCGGCTTCTTTTGTTCGAAAAGCAGCTGATGTGCTACACATTCGGCAGCTCTTAGAGGAACAAGGAGCAAATATTTCGATTATCGCCAAGATCGAGAACGAAGAAGGAGTCTTGAATGCGGAAGAAATCCTTGGTGTAACTGATGGCTTAATGGTGGCCAGAGGGGACTTAGGAGTGGAAATTCCGACAGAGGAAGTGCCTATTGTCCAGAAGGAATTGATTAAGCGTTGTAATGAATTGGGGAAACCAGTCATTACTGCTACCCAGATGCTTGATTCCATGCAAAACAATCCGCGTCCAACTCGGGCAGAAGCAAGTGATGTAGCCAATGCTATATTGGATGGGACGGACGCGATCATGCTTTCTGGAGAAACAGCCGCAGGTAAATTCCCCGTCGAATCGGTGGAAACTATGGACCGAATTGCACGCAAGACAGAAACATCCCCTATGTATTTTGAACAGATTCTTAAATCTTCTTCCCAAGGAAAATCGAGAACGATCACCGACGCGATGGGACATGCTGTTGCAACTACTGCAGCCTCTTTACAGGCTACTGCCATCTTGACACCAACGGAAAGCGGTTATACAGCAAAAGTGGTTTCCAAGTATCGCCCAGCATGCCCGATCATTGCGGTTACTCCGCATGAAGAGGTGATTAACAAGCTCGCTTTGTCATGGGGGGTCTATCCCATTTTATTTGAAAGTGCAAATAGCACGGATGAAATGACGGAAAAGGCGATTCAAGCGGCGGTTAAAGAGAAGTTGGTCAAGCAAGGGGACCTGATTATTATCACAGCAGGTGTCCCCGTTCGTGAACCAGGAACGACCAATATGATGAAAGTCCATGTGGTTGGAAAAGTAGTCGGTAGGGGGAAAGGAATTGGTGACGTTACCGCTTCGGGCAATGTGGTAATCGTTGGACAGCCTGGCTGGGAAGCGAAAGTGGATCAAAATACCGTACTAGTAGCCAAGGCAACAGATCGGGAACATACCCCATATATTGAAAAAGCGGCAGCCTTGATTACCGAAGAAGGTGGACTCACTTCACATGGGGCGATTGTTGGACTCAATTTAGGGAAACCTGTGATCGTTGGAGTTGAAGGGGTTACATCGTTGCTGAAGGAAGGCGATGAAGTGACCATTGAACCACATCAAGGCCATATTTATCACGGGTTTGCGAAGGTGTTTTAAGGAGGAACAAACGGAACTGGATCGAGTGTCTACTCAGCGAATGAGGCCGACACTCGATCTGTTTTTTTTGTCGTAAGGCACATTGTTTGAGAGCTATCTGGACACAGGTTCTGTTTTGAGGACAATCGGGTGAATTCCAGACCAATGCCCTGATTATCTGGAATTCCAGGTCCCCTCACGTTTCAACATCCAAACAGCAGCTTGAAGCGTGACTGCATCCTGAAATAACTGCGGGTCTAATCTTGTTTTTTCCTTAATCTGTTTAAGCCGATACAAAAGCGTGTTGCGGTGTATCGCCATATGGATGGCAGCCTCTGTTATGTTTAGGTTAGAGGCAAGAAAGGCATCCAAGGTTTTGATTTCCTTCTGTGATAAAGAAGAAAATGTACGATTAAGAAATCTCTTTCTCCAATTTTCGTCTAACTGTGTAATGAGAGCGTGCAACTCATTTTTTTCAAAGAAAGTCACCTCATTGCAGAATTCAGCCTTCAGAAAGAGGGCCATTTGTGCCTCTTCATAAGAAACGGAAATTTCTTCCCAATTCTGAGTTTCAGTGCCTACCCCTAAAGAAAACACAAAATGTAATTCCCTTAGTTTATTTTGAAGCTGCAGAAGCTTTTCTTTTAATTTTTCTTGTGTACTCTCCGAGGATAGGATTAAAAACCGATTTACCGCAATAAAAGCGGAAAGATGGAACGGACCTAGCAAGCGGTCCACAAATTCGGTTAATTTCACACTTTCACTAAATTTGTCCTGAAACTGCAGGACGGCCACTTGAAATGGGGGGGTTAATCGAATTTGCAACAGGTCTAGCTTTTGGTCAATGAATTCCCAACGCGGATGCGCTCCAATCAGGTCTTGCAGAGTAGTCTCCTTCAGTCTTTGTTTCCATTCCGATTGGGAAGCCAAAAAGGACTGTTTAACCATTAGCTCGGTAGTCATCTTCACCAAGTCGGCAAACACTTCAACCTCTTCCTTTTTTCCGGAAATCCCGATCACACCAATGATTCTGTCCTGTAAAAAAATCGGCAGGTTGATCCCTGATTTTGTGCCTTTCCATAAGTGTTCATTTTCCTCTGTCACCACTAAAGGAAGTCCCGTCGCCAAAACTTCCAGAGCCCCTTCGTGAACCTGACCTACCCGCGAAGAATGCCCAGATGCAAGAATTGTTCCTGTGGCATCCATAATATTAATATTGCGGTTTAGTCTCACCATGGTTTCCCGTACAATTTCTTCAGCTATATCGTGAGTGAGCAAGATCTTCATCCTTTGAAAAATAAAATTGTACATATTCTCCAACCATTATACCGCGTATTGTGAAGATTAACCAAATTTCACAGTCAAAAGTCATTAAAAGTTGTACGCGGTAAACGACGACTTCATTTTAAAAAAACTGTATAATCACGTTAACCAATTAAATAATGAATCTTGAATACGATTACAAAGTTCGAAAAACAAAAGGACGGATGGTGAAAGTTTTGAGGATCGTGATTGCACCAGATTCATTTAAGGGCAGTATATCGGCGATGGATGCAGCGAAGGCGATTGAAAATGGGGTGAAACGAGCAGGGACAAATATTGAAACGGTACTGGTACCTGTTGCAGATGGTGGGGAAGGGACGTTGGACAGCCTTGTTGCTGCAACAGGGGGGAGAAGAGTTCAACTGCAAGTTTTAGGGCCCTTAGGTCAACCTGTTCTGGCTGAATACGGATGGCTTGGCGACGGAAAAACCTGTGTCATTGAAATGGCGAGTGCCTCTGGTCTTTGTTTAGTGCCTGATGAGCAAAAAAATCCTTTACAAACCACAACTTATGGGACGGGAGAATTAATCCGCTCTGCGTTGGACGAGGGCTGCAGACAATTTATTTTGGCCATCGGTGGGAGTGCAACCAATGATGGCGGAATTGGGATGCTGCAAGCCCTTGGGATGAAATTACAGGATGCTTCCGGAAACCAGGTTGGCAACAGTGGGGGAGAGCTGGGGAAAATTGCTTCCATTGATGACACCGGATGGGATTCACGGATTGCTGAATCAACGTTCCTCATTGCGTCTGACGTGCAAAATCCTTTCGTTGGAAAAAAAGGCGCTTCCCATGTTTTCGGGCCGCAGAAAGGGGCAACACCGGAAATGGTGGAGCTCTTGGATCAGTATATGACACACTGGGCTGATGTGGTTGAGGCAAAAACAGGAGTGCATTTGCATGATCTACCTGGAGCAGGGGCTGCTGGCGGGATTGGCGGAGCTTTTCAAGCTTTTTTTCCTGCTACCATGAGACGTGGAATTGATATTGTCATCGAATTTACTGGATTGCGCCAAGCGCTTGAAGGGGCAGATGCAGTGATTACTGGAGAAGGACAAATTGATTTTCAGACCGCTTCAGGAAAAACGCCAATGGGAATTGCCCAAGAAGCTCAACTTAAAGGCATTCCAACTTTTGTCTTAGCCGGATCCATTGGTCGCGGTATTGAGGAACTGTATCAGTACGGAATTACCAGTATACATAGCATTGTCAACGGACCGATGTCACTTGAAGAAGCGATGAACCGCTCCGCTGAACTTCTGGCACAACGGGCGGAGCAGGTAATTCGCACGTATCAAGTCCATCAAACAGAGAGAAGATAAAATAAAGCAATCAAGGGGGTAACATTATGCAAATCATGAAAACGGTGCAAAAGGTACCAGGTGGATTAATGGTCGTTCCATTATTGCTAGGCGCCGTTCTTAACACTATTGATCAACTTCATATTCCTTTTATAATGGAAGGTCTAAAAGCATTGGGTGTACCACCAACGAAAGAAGGCTTTTATGAGTTCTTAAAGATTGGCGGTTTTGCTGAGGCTTTATTTAAAACAGGTTCTTTAACCTTAATTGCCCTCTTCCTCTTCTGTGCAGGAAGTCAGATGAACCTCCGTGTTGGTGGGAAAGCAATGAAGAAGGGAATTATCCTAACCGTGACTAAGTATGCGGTGGGTGTACTGATTGGTTTTCTATGGGGAACCTTATCAGGAGATCCGATGAATGGATTTCTCGGCCTTTCAACATTGGCTATTATTGCCGGTATGACCAATGGAAACGGGGGAATGTTTGCAGCTCTAACAGGACAATATGGAAGCCGGTCGGACGTCGGTGCTGTTGCCGTACTCTCATTAAATGACGGTCCATTCTTTACTTTAATGGCGCTCGGGTTAATGGGGGCCAGCTTCCCGATTATTGCCTTTATAGCCGTCCTTCTTCCGATCGCAATTGGAATGTTACTTGGAAATCTCGATCATGAGGTTCGCGATTTTCTCAAGCCAGGTGAAGTTCTACCTGTTCCATTCTTTGCCTTTGCCTTAGGCGCTGGGATGAATCTGGCCAGCTTCTTTAACCCAACAGTAGTAGGTGCTGGGATTGCTCTAGCCTTAATGACCACCTTCCTCACCGGTGCGGTAATGGTTTTGGTGTTAAGGTTATTCCGGGAGAGAAATACCATTGCTGGTTGGTCTGAAGCGTCTACTGCGGGGAATGCAGCGGGTACACCTGCAGCGATTGCTGCAGCAGCAGCTGTTTCCGCCGGTTCGGGGGCGATGTCACCAGAAATGGCCAAAGCCTATGAGGATTTGGTGCCCATAGCAACCGCTCAAATTTCCATTTCAACCATTGCAACCGCCCTACTTTGTCCAGTAGTTGTTATCTTTTGGGACAAGTATCAGAGGAAGCGTGGTATTAACGCCCATGAAGAAACGGAATAAAGGTGTATAATGGATCTGGAGAAAGAGGAAGAAGGAGGAGGGGGATTATGAAAGTAAAATTGGCTTATGGCAAAGGCGATTTAGAGATAGAGGTTCCAGATCAAACCGTGGTTATTGAACCGAAACATATTGATCGCCTAGCTGAAGAAAAGGGGAAAGTGTTCGAAGCGCTCCGCCATCCGATCGGGACACCGCCGCTAAAAGAAATGGTCAAATCGACAGATACCGTGGCGATCGTGATCAGTGATATGACAAGACCAACGCCAAATCATAAGCTTGTTCCTTGGCTGTTGGAAGAATTGTCCCATGTACCTAAAGAAAACTTTGTGGTGATCAATGGAACGGGAAGCCACCGCGACAATACAAGAGAAGAACTCATCCAAATGCTCGGTCAGGATGTTGTAGATTCGGTGAAAGTAATCAACAACAATGCTTTTGATAAGAGTACCCAAAAGTATTTAGGAAAGACTTCTACAGGGGCAGAAGTTTATTTAAATAAAGTGTACTGTGAAAGTGATTTTCGCATTGTCACTGGGTTCATTGAGCCACACTTCTTCGCAGGATTTAGCGGTGGGCCTAAGGGGATTATGCCAGGAATTGCTGGAATTGAGACGATCCTTCATTTTCACAATGCGCAAATGATTGGCAACCCTCGCAGCACGTGGGGCTTGTTGGAGGGAAATCCACTGCAACAGGAAACAACGGAAATTAACATGATGTGCAAGCCACACTTTATGCTAAACGTGACGCTGAATGGGGAAAAGGATATTACCAATGTGTTTGCGGGGGATGTCATTCAGGCGCATCGCGTGGGATGTGAATATGTTCGGGAACATGCCATGGCAGAATGTGAGGAACCTTTTGACATAGTAATTACTTCAAACAGTGGATATCCATTGGACCAAAACCTATACCAGGCGGTAAAGGGAATGAGTGCCGCACACAAGATCGTAAAGAAGGGCGGTACGATCATCTGTGCTTCGGAATGCAGCGATGGCTTGCCAAATCACGGGAATTACGCGAAAATCCTGCAGATGTGTAAAACCCCTCAAGAACTGTTAAAAATGATTGAAGATCCCTCATTCTCTATGTTTGACCAATGGCAGGTTCAGAAGCAGGCCATGATCCAATCGGATGCAGATGTCTATGTGTATTCGATGCTTGATCAATCCGATGTGGAAAAATCGATGCTGAAGCCCACCAATTCGATTGAGGACACGCTAAAAGAGCTTCTGCAAAAATATGGTGTAAATGCCACGATTGCAGTACTTCCGCTTGGGCCATTGACGATTCCATATGTTAGTGAAAAAGTGCATAATTAGTTAGTCGTTTAAATAAATGGGTGCGCCTTTGAGGTGCATCCATTTTTTATGTCACATAAACTATAGGGCTCCGAAGTAAAACTAAGGGATATATGAAGGATTTTATACGAAGGAGACCGTTAAAATGGAACACTTGGATCCAAGGAAAAAGGTTGCTATTATGATGGCCGTGATGTCTGCCATGCTTTTTGCAGCCTTAAACCAAACGATAGTTGGTACAGCTTTACCTAGAATTATCGCAGAGCTTGGCGGAATGGAATATTTTAGTTGGGTGTTTACGATTTATATGCTAACCTCCAGTATTACCGCCATTCTCGTTGGGAAGCTGTCGGATATATACGGACGGAAGCCCTTTATTTTAATTGGGATCGGGATCTTTATTGTTGGATCCTTTTTAGCGGGAACCTCGTCTACTATTATTCAACTTATAGTGTACCGCGGGGTGCAGGGATTTGGGGCGGGGATGATCATGTCCACTGCCTTTACTGCTGTAGCTGATTTATTTTCGCCGAGGGAACGGGGGAAATGGCAGGGGGCAATGAGCGCTGTTTTTGGTCTAGCAAGCGTTTTTGGACCCACTTTAGGCGGTTATATTGTCGATAACTGGGATTGGCATTGGGTCTTTTGGGTCTTTCTACCCTTTGGGATCCTGGCTATCTCGCTGATCGCCTGGCTATTTCCTGCACAGCCACACCGGGAGAAAGAATCGGTCGATTACTTTGGATCCATCTTCCTTGTTTCGGCGATGATTCCATTGTTGCTGGCGTTCTCTTGGGCCGGAACCAAGTATGCCTGGACGTCAATTGAGATTTTAGGGTTATTTGCGCTCTCGGTTGGTGCTTTTGTGGTATTTGTCTGGATTGAAAAGAAAGTAAAAAGTCCAGCAGTTCCACTCCACCTATTCAGCAACAGCATCTTTACCATTTCCAATGTGATCGCCTTTATTATGGGGATGGGGATGTTTGGGGCAATTATGTATATGCCTTTCTTTGTCCAGGGAGTGATCGGTACCTCCGCAACCGCATCCGGCTTTGTGATGATGCCAATGACTTTGAGCATGGTTGCCGCCAGTGCATTTGGAGGACAAATTGTCAGCCGGACAGGGAAATATAAGGCTCTAGCTCTAACGGGACTATTCGTAATGTCTTTTGGTATGTTGATGATGTCGTTTATGGGGATTGATACCACGAATCGTACGGCCGTGATGAATATGATTATTGTGGGGCTTGGGCTTGGATTGGCTTTTCCGATTTTCACACTTACCGTCCAAAATGCGGTGGAAAACCGTTTCTTAGGGGTAGCTACATCAACATCCCAGCTGTTTCGGCAAATGGGTGGGACTATTGGCGTGTCAGTGATGGGGACGATTTTGGCGGTTAGCATGCAGAGGGAAATTGAGCAGGCCCTACCGGATGCGATGGATGCGGCGAATGCAATGGCAATTAACGCGCAAAGCCCGCTAGGAAGAGAGGAATTAGAGAAAATGGCAAATCCTCAGCTTTTGATGGATCCTGCCAAATTAGAGGAAATCCGGGGCAGTATGCCTCCTGACATGGCCGGCTATTTTGATCGCTTTGTACAGATCCTGCGGGAGGTATTAGGGCATGCCCTGCATGAAGTGTTCCTGGTTGGCACAGGGGTGCTGCTGTTCGCTTTGTTGTTGACCTTCTTTCTTAAGGAAATTCCCCTGCGGACATCAAATCAGGAGAAATAATAAGGCACCACCTTCTGAGGTGGTGTTTTTTTGCGGATTAATTTTCGGAAATTTGCTATATTTAAGAAGAAAGAAGAATGGGGGAGAGTGCAAAATGAATAAGCGTAAACTGTATTTTTGGATGCATCTGCTCCATGGCGTTTTAATTCTGCTGCTCATTTTGTCTGGGGCGGTCTTGTACATCGATTATTTCCGAATTTTATTCGTTGATTTCAAATGGCAGATCAGGGAACTGCATACGGTAATCGGATTTATTTATTTTGCTATCGTACTACTCATTTTGCCCATCGTATTGCCCTATGTTAAAGCACATCGGCGCTGGCAAAAGACGTTTCATATTTGTCTGATGGTTTCGCTTGCCCTTGGGTGGACTATAACGGGCCTCATCTTATGGATCAATCCAACGTCATACCTCGGCCTCCGACAACTATCCCTAACTGTACACGACTTCCTCTCCGTATTCATTTTAATTTGGGTAGCGGGGCATATCCTTTTATGGTTTCTAAAAAAGAAGAAATTGTACCAACCCACCCCTATACTCAACAACCATGACCGTGACAAAGGAATGCTGGTTTCCAGACGTGACGTCGTCCTTTTATTTTCCGGCGGGCTGCTTGCAATTTTGCTTGGTGGTTTGTTCCGGTGGTTTCGGCCCGTATCTGATTCCTTTCTCGCGCGACTTGACGAGATGAAAAGAAGAGGGTATTTCCGGATTTACTCTGTGCGTACGGAAAATCCTGTTTTTGATCCACAGACCTGGAGACTGACTGTTGACGGGCTGGTTGAAAATCCTGTGGAACTGAGTTTTGATGAACTGAAGAAGCTACCAAAACATACGTATACTCATGATTTTCATTGTGTGACCGGGTGGAGCGTGTTAGGGGTGAAATGGGAAGGGATTCCGTTTCAAGAAGTGATTAATTTGGTTGGAAGAAAACCAGAAGGAAAATACATCAAGATGTATTCCGCTGACCGGATTTATACTGAAACCTATGAATGGTCACAGCTCACTCAGAAGACAGCGATGTTAGTTTACAACTTGGATGATAAACCGTTGATTGAGAGTCAAGGGGCTCCGTTACGTTTGTTTCAGCCAGATATGTATGGGTATAAGTCAATCAAGTGGGTCAATCGGATCGAGTTTGTAAGTCAGCGGGATTTGGGTTATTGGGAAGAAAAAGAGGGGTATAATCTAGATGGTTACATATCATAAATACGCCATAGCGATCGGTATTTGGGCCCTTTTGTTTGGAGCATCCTTCTATTGGATGACAAGTCGGGAGGAAGAACAACTGTTGGTGATTCAAAAGGCAATCAACAATGTGGAAGATTGGCAAACCTACCAATCGAAACAAGTCATTTGGGCGGATGATGAACAGGTTATCGAATTGCATTCAAGAACCCGTTTGGACCCGGATTTGACATGGGTTTCCTCAAGGGCTAAATTAACGGATACAGAAGATTTTTCATTCGAAATGTTTTTTAGCTCAGATGTATTCTATATTCATTCCACAGACCCTGAAAATTGGAAAAAAGTTGATTATACCCACCCGGTGGCAGGGGAATTAGAGGGCTCGAGAGAACCAACAAAATTTTGGCTAAGGCTTTTAAAACATACGAAACAGATGAAACGTGAAATCGAAAATGGCATTCAACATTATACGCTTGAGTTGAAACCTTTCCGGGATGAAGTCCATGGGATGCGTTTGGAGGATGTGACCGGGGCAACAATGGAACTATGGTTAAGCAAGGAGACGCTTGTTTTGCAAAAGATGAAGGTGCATGTGGAGCTGAAGCCGAGTATAACGAAAATTTTTAACCAGATGGATTATCTGATTGAGTTTAGTGATGTAAATCAACCCGTAGAGATCGAGTTGCCAAGTGCAGCAGAGAAGGCGGAAAAGCTTCAATAGAATAGGTGAATGAAATGATTATCGGAACTGGTATTGATATGGTGGATAAAAGAAGGATTAAGAAGACGCTTGATCGCTTGGGTGAACGATTTTTAAGACGGATTTTAACCGGAAGAGAATTGTCACTAGTGCCTGAAGGCAGCCGAAAGGTGGAATATGTGGCTGGACGATTCGCAGCAAAAGAGGCGTTTGCCAAGGCAACCGGATTTGGCTTTGGCAAACGCCTTAGCTGGTTGGATATTGAGGTTTTGCGTGAGGACTCGGGAAAACCCACATTCGTAATCGCGAATCAATGGCTGGATTCTTCGGGATTGGGGAAGGGACCCCTTAAGGTGCATCTATCGATTTCACATGAAAAAAATTATGCGATTGCACAAGTAATTCTGGAAGGCTAGTCTGCATATTTGGACGAGTACGGACATAGATATATATCGCGGGATCAGGAGGGAATAAATGTGTATTTGGTGAATGCGCAGCAGATGCGAGAGATGGACCGCTTCGCCATGGATGAAATTGGCATTCCGGGTATCATTTTGATGGAGATGGCTGGCCAGGCGGTGGCTGGGGAGGTTGCCCGAAAATGGACAAACGCCAAGGTGGTTGTTGTTGCAGGCCATGGAAATAACGGAGGGGACGGCTTTATCGCCGCGCGTCATTTGGCAAACTACGGCTTTGATATCAAGGTGTGGTTTATAGGTGATGTGCAAAGGATGACAGCGGATTGCCGTACAGCTTTTGGGGCTTATGTGGGCAGCAAATATCCGTTAGGACACCTCCAGGAGGAGAATTGGAAGGTTTTTCGTGAGGATTTAGAAAAAGCGGATCTTATTCTTGATGGACTTCTCGGTACGGGGATCAAAGGAGAATTGCGAGCGCCGATGCGAAAGGTGATCCAGGCGATCAATGAACAGCAGCGTACGGCCGTCTGGGCGATTGATATCCCAAGCGGCGTACAGGCAGACACGGGAGCGGTCGAAGATGAGGCGGTACAGGCAGAGGTAACGGTGACTTTTGCTAATCCAAAATGGGGCCACTATTTGTATCCAGGTGCCGGGTATGGCGGAGAGATTATTGTGCGTGATATTTCTTTCCCAGGCTGGATCGATGGGGAGTTTTCCCTTACGGATCGATTGCTAATGCCAGAATACGTTGCATCCCTGCTGCCAAAGAGGAAGCGGCATTCCCACAAGGGGACCTATGGCCACATCCTTGTCATTGCGGGGTCCAGGCCCTATGTCGGGGCACCTGCATTAGCCGCGATGGGAGCGATTCGCTCGGGGGCCGGCATGGTGACAATGGCTGTACCCAAGGAAGTTCAGTCAATGGTCGCCGGACGTGTACCGGAAGCGATCTTTTGGCCTTGGCCTGATACTGACGGCGCTTTTTCAGAGGATAGCTGGAAGGTGTTGACGGAGCGGATGGATCGCTATAATTTTACGATCGTCGGCCCGGGAATCGGACAATCATCAGGAATAGAATGGTTGGCTAACCTGATCCGTTCTACTTCGGGCCCGTTGCTGTTGGATGCGGACGCATTGAATTTGCTGGCACTGGCGAAAGCGAAGGATTCCACCATTTTAAAGAACCGAAAAAAGCAGGTTATCCTCACTCCACATCCTGGAGAAATGGCTCGATTAACTGGCAAAACCGTCAAGCAAGTAGAGCAAAATCGTCCGCAGGTTGCACGGGAGTTTGCCGTTACACACCAGGTTTATTTGGTTTTAAAAGGGACTTATCCGATCATTGCAACCCCATCTGGTGAGTTATTTGTAAGCACCCGCGGGAGCTCTGCTTTGGCTAAAGGGGGGTCTGGCGATGTTTTGTCAGGAATGATTGCCTCTTTTGCCGCACAGACTGGCGATCTTCTCTCAGGAACCATACTCGGAGTTTATCTCCACGGAATGTCAGGAGAATTCATGGACGAATATAATGGAACGCCTTCGGATTTAGGCGGATTCATTGGCAAAGCGATTCAACAATTGGCATCACACAGCATGTAGCCAAACACGCTTTACAAAAACCCGAAAAGGGGAGCCCTCCTTTGTCAAAAAAAGACGAAGGGGATGAAAAAATTGATAAAACGGAAATTACATCTATTTATTTTGCTTGCAGCGATCTTTGCCCTGCTTGTCGGTTGTGGCCCCAAGGGTGTAGAGGATGTTGTCGGTGACTTGGATAAGCGCATGGAGAAGATGACAGGGTACAAAATGAATGCGGTACTGACACTGCAAACAGGAAAAGATCCACAATCGTATAATGTGGAAGTATGGCATAAAAAGCCCGACAATTATCGAGTTGCCCTCACATCTGAAGAACGAGATATTACACAAATCATTTTGCGCAATGAGGAAGGCGTATTTGTATTGACCCCTCATTTGAAAAAGAGCTTCCGTTTCCAAAGCGGGTGGCCGGAAAACCACGGACAGGTCTACCTTTATGAATCTTTGATCAAGAGCATTCTGGATGATGATGCACGAGTGTTCTCCCAAGTCGATGGGAAATACATTTTTGAAGTGAAGGCAGATTACCAAAACCGCTCGCTTGATACGCAAAAGGTATGGTTAAATGAAGACCTTTCGCCGGTTCGTGTAGAAGTCATGGATACCAATAAAAATGTGATGGTTGGCGTTGATTTCACGAATTTTGAACTAGACAGCAAATTTGATGAGGATTCCTTTAACAAGGAAAAGAATATGGAGACATCTATGCTGCTTCAATCCATTCCTACATTAGGAGGCGTTGAAAAAGAAGCTCCAGCAGGAAGCTTCGGGGTCATTCAGCCATCCTATATGCCACAGGGCGTCTCCTTGACAAGCGTGGAAAAAGTAAAAGGACAAGAAGGATCACAAATCGTCCTACGATACAAAGGGGATTTCAATTATACCCTGTTTGAAGAAAGACCAAAAGCAGCGACTGTCACCTTGCCAATGGGGGAAATCGTTGATTTGGACGGCACAATGGCTGTACTTACAGGAGACCAAAAGAAAACCTTAACATGGACCTATAATGGTGTGGAATACTTATTGACCGGGGATATGCCGAAGGAGGAAATGATCGCTGTAGCGAAATCCACCTTCGACCAAGTCGGGAAGTAAAGTTGTGGGCCTGCCTCTGAAGAGGGGCGGGCCTTTTCTATGTCCGGTTAGGGTCTTTGGCGGATTCTGAGTCCATGAATCCTGGGAAAGGGTGCGATGCGATTTCCTATAAATAACGGATCCTCGTTCCGCCTAAACAGATGAGCCAAATCCAGGACCGATCTTTCACCCATGATCACCAACTCTGGAGTAAAAAAATATTTTCCAACTAGTTGAAACGCAAAAAAGGATGTGCTAAATTTATAGTACAAACTAATCAAGGGCGCTTAGCTCAGCTGGGAGAGCACCTGCCTTACAAGCAGGGGGTCGGCGGTTCGATCCCGTCAGCGCCCACCATATGACATATGCCGGAGTGGCGGAATTGGCAGACGCGCACGACTCAAAATCGTGTTCCGCAAGGAGTGTCGGTTCGACCCCGACCTTCGGTACCAAATCGAAAATGTAAAATCGTAGGAGAACCCTACGATTTTCTTTTATTTAGGAAGTTATATTGTGTCAACTTGTTGCTAACTAGAAAATCAGCAAATCCCTGATTTCCTTCCACCTCGGAAAAGGGGGGCACGTGAGATTTGTTTTTTGATCGGACCGGAGAGACCTTATTCTGGTAAAAGCCCTCTTTTCTTGTGGGTTGGGGGACACAGAGGACCTTATTTGCTATAAACTCTTGGATAAATGATGTTTAACTGCAGAATAGCGGCTTTTGGGTCCGGATAACCCTTGATTTTCGGCATTTGGTGAGAAATAGCGGCTGTACGGTCCGCTTTATTTTGTGATCGGACAGTGGAGACCTTATTTGGTGCCCTCTTTTTCTTGGGGTGTTGAATGAGCCTGCAAAGACTCATCCTTCTTCATCCCCTCCCTTTTTCTAGAGCAGAATCCTCCAAATCTGGTAAGACTACTGATCAGAAGCAATTTTATACTTTCTTCCGCAAGTTTAGGATCCGATGCTATAATAAACGATGGAGGTGCTGTCTATGGCGCAAAAGGCTCGAAAAATAGAAAAAAACCGTTCGAAACAACAACAACCCTATATATTAAGAAAAGAAAAATCGAGTTATATTGATATCTTTCAAAAAAGATCAACTAGAATACGAATCTATGAGACACTTTGTTATGGTGTGGTTCTTTTTAGTTCAGGAGCCCTTTTTCCATCAGGTGGTACCGGCTTTCAGATCTTAGCTATTGGCGCCGCGGTACTCATCATAGGAGGAGGTCCGTATCTTTATGGTCAGGTTCTCAAGCCGGAATACATATTAACGAAGACGGACCTGACAATTCGCATGCGAGGGAAAGAGAGAAGCTATCCGCTTGAAGAGGTAGTGCGTACTTCCAAGTGGCGAGCGATCTTTCGTCTAAAGGATAAAAAAGAATCGATCATGGCCTCGAATGTTTTTCTTGAGAAATTAGATGAGCAATTGGCCATCGTTCACAATCAAAAGAAAAGGTGATTCAAAATGGGGGAACCTTATTACCGGAGTACATGGGTAGAGGTAGATTTACAAGCAATTGCCGATAATGTTAGAGCTTTTCGTGCACATCTTCCGCAGCAAACAAAAATTATGGCTGTTATCAAAGCGGACGGATATGGGCATGGAGCCATTCCTGTAGCAAAAGCAGCCCTTGCATCAGGGGCTGAATACTTGGGAGTGGCTATGCTGGAAGAGGCTATAGAACTTCGCCAGGCAGGAATTACCGCCCCAATTTTGGCGTTGGGTTATATTCCTTCAGAATTTGTCGCAATCGCAATACAACATGATGTTACAATGACCGTGTACCACGAGGAACTCATCCCCGCAATCCAAACGGCCGCAGAAAAGTTAAACAAAAATGCAAAAGTTCATTTAAAAGTAGATACTGGGATGGGGAGAATTGGGGTACGAACGAAAGAAGAGTTCTCCCAGTTAGCAGTGGCTATTTGTCAATCCCCACGAATCGAGCTCGAAGGTGCATTTACCCATTTTGCCTGTGCAGATGAAGAGGATTCCTCCTATACTGGCCAACAACTGCAGCATTTCACAAAAATTCTTGAATCCAGCGAGATCCCTTTGATTCACTGCAGCAATAGCGCGGCAGCGATACTTTTCCCAAATCAAGGTTATAACATGATCCGCTTGGGAATAAGCTTATATGGACAATACCCTTCTACCTACACAAAAGGGAAAGGAGTGCAGTTGAAACCCGCTTTTTCTTTGAAGGCAAAGGTAACCCATGTGAAGCAGGTGCCCGCCGGTACATTCATTAGTTATGGGGCTACCTATCAAGTTAAAGAATCTGCTTATGTTGCAACGATTCCAATTGGCTATGCTGACGGATATTCAAGATCCTTATCCAATCGCGGTTCAGTCCTGATCCGAGGGAAAAGGGTGCCGATTATTGGGAGAGTTTGTATGGATCAATTGATGGTGGATGTTTCTTCTGTTCCCGATTGCAGGTTGGGAGATGAAGTTGTTTTGATCGGAAAACAAGGAAATCAAGAGATTACCGTCGATGAAGTGGCTGACCTTTTGCACACCATTAACTATGAAGTGACTTGTATGATTAGTAAAAGGGTGCCTCGAATTTATGGAAATGCCCAATAATTACACAATGACGAAATGAGTAATTTCCTTGTCGTTCGCCTTCGGTAGATGGTACAATACAAAAAGTATGATGAGCTACGGATTCTTCGCTACTACTATTTTCCATCCTTTAGTAGAAGGATTTAGGCTTTCGACAAAGAATTATATATACCAGAATTATGTCTATGTGAAGGATCATCGATTCTCTCTTGTATAATTATGAATATATTTCGACATAATGGTATTAATAGTATGTATTTTATTCATGAAACGAGTTGTTAGTGTCGTTGGAGGTGCGTTTGTCTTGTCTAAGATGGATACGAAGCGTATCATGATTAGTTTGCCCCACCACTTACTTGAGGAAGTGGATGGTGTCGTAGAAAAGGAACAATCCAATCGAAGTGAATTTATCAGACAAGCGATGAAACTCTATCTTAGGGAGAGAAAGAAGCGCCATATACGTGAATCTATGCAGAGAGGGTATATGGAAATGGCGCATATTAATCTCAATATGGCTTCCGAGGCATTTGATGCGGAAGAAGAGGCGAATCATACTTTAGGCCGCTTAGTTAGCGGGGTGTAATTTGTGATTGTTAAGCGTGGCGATGTCTATTTTGCGGATTTATCACCTGTGGTCGGATCAGAACAGGGCGGTGTTCGTCCCGTGCTTATCATCCAAAATGATATTGGGAATCGGTTCAGTCCGACGGTCATCGTCGCAGCCATAACAGCCCAAATCCAAAAGGCTAAGCTTCCAACACACGTCGAGATTGATGCGAAAAGCTATGGATTCGACCGGGATTCTGTTATTCTTTTGGAACAAATTCGGACTATCGATAAACAAAGATTAACTGACAAAATCACACATCTTGACGAGGAAATGATGGAGAAGGTACACGAGGCAATTCAAATTAGTCTAGGCCTCATTGATTTTTAAAATCGATTTTCTTCGGTTGGTAGATAAGCCGTATTGCTGCTCTTGCGATACGGTTTTTTCCATGTCATAAAAAGTATGTTTTTTTTTCTATAATTTGCTATGTTACAATAAAGGAAACCTAATGCTGAGAGGATGGATTCTGCATGAGAAATGTTGTAATCAATAAGCTAGCCCGTTTGGTATTTACCGAGCAACAATTAATGGGGTATTGGAAAAGGCATGGCCAAGAACTGGAGTTTAAATCTCTGACGAATGAGCAACTCATGGCGTTGGCCAAGAAGATGTATGAGGAATCCTCACATACTGCGCTTGAACAGCATGTATTAGGTAGAGGATGGAGAACAGATGCAGATATTGAAGGAAAGATGTTGGCAGATGATGATTCCGATCCATCTATTCATATCGAAGTCATCGATACCAGTCAGGACGGTTCCGCCACGAAAATCCTTGTGGACCGGGTGATGCAGGTTCGATGCAAGTCGTGTCAGTTTGAATTCTACATAGAAGATCATGTGAATACTGATGAGCAAAAAATACAGTGCCCATCCTGTGGTGGAGAAGTAGAAACCGTCAAACAGAAGAGAATTATTAATCGTGTATAATTTTGTACGGAGGAAGGCATAGGAATGGATGTTACACAAATGATTGAAACAATTGCCCGAACCGAGGGCATTGCCATTGCCCGGGTGAAAAACACTGTGCAATTGTTGGATGAAGGGAATACGGTTCCTTTCATAGCCCGTTATCGCAAGGAAATGACGGGAACATTGGATGAAAATCAAATCCGCACCATCCAGGAGCGATTAGAATACCTGCGCAATTTGGAAGATCGAAAAGCAGAAGTCATCCGCTTAATTGAGGAGCAGGATAAGCTGACAGAGGAACTGCGGACGCAAATTCTCGAATCTACGAAGCTGCAAGAAGTTGAAGATCTCTACCGTCCCTACCGGCAAAAGCGCCGTACAAGGGCAACCATGGCGAAGGAGAAGGGACTTGAACCCCTTGCAGCCTACCTGATGAGTTTGCCAAAACAAGGCGATCCTTTGGTTGAAGCAGCCAAATACATTGACGAAGAAAAACAGGTGTTGACGGCAGAAGATGCTTTGCAGGGGGCCATGGATATTATTGCCGAAATGGTTTCCGATGACCCGGATGTTCGTAAATGGATTCGTCGTGAAACAATGGAAAAAGGGATCGTGCAGGTAGAGAAAAAGGAAGAAGAAGAAAACGAGAAAAAAGTATATGAAATGTATTACGAGTATGCGGAACCGGTGAAACGAATCGTTCCCCACCGAATTCTGGCTATTAACCGCGGTGAAAAGGAAGGGATTCTGCGCGTAAAAATTGGCTTGGAGTCCGAATCGATCATTCAATTCTTGCAAAGAAAATATATCCCTCGTCAAGCGACAGCGACGGCGTCTTATTTGATGACGGCGTTGGAAGACGGCTATAAAAGATTAATCGCACCATCTATTGAACGGGAAGTCCGCAACGAACTGACAGAAAAGGCGGAAGAGCAGGCGATTCATATTTTTGCGGAAAATTTACGTCAGCTCCTCTTGCAGGCACCTGTCAAAGGGAAAATGGTCCTGGGGATCGATCCGGCTTTTCGTACGGGATGCAAGTTTGCTGTTGTCGATGAGACGGGGAAGCTGTATAAAGTAGGCGTTGTTTACCCCACCCCTCCGCATAACAAGGTGGAGGAAGCGAAGCGGGTTTTAAAAGATATCATCGATACTTACAAGATTGATCTTATCACCATTGGGAATGGAACGGCCTCACGGGAAACCGAAGAATTTGTCGCAACGCTGCTTAAAGAAATCAAGCGAGAGGTCTTTTACATTATTGTCAATGAAGCGGGGGCTAGCGTCTATTCGGCATCCAAATTAGCTGGTGAGGAATTTCCTGATTTAGACGTGGCCGAGCGAAGTGCAGTGTCGATTGCCCGCCGTTTGCAGGATCCGCTTGCGGAATTGGTGAAGATTGATCCGAAATCGATCGGTGTCGGGCAGTATCAGCATGATGTCAGCCAACCCCGTTTAGCAGAAAGTTTGCAGTTTGTCGTTGAATCCTCGGTAAACTATGTCGGGGTGGATGTGAATACGGCATCGCCATCCCTGCTTCAATATGTATCAGGTATTTCCAAGCAGGTGGCCAAAAACATTGTCAAACAACGCGATGAACTGGGGAAATTCGTGGACCGTGCGCAACTCAAGAAGGTCCCCCGATTGGGCGAAAAAACCTACGAGCAGTGTATTGGATTTTTGCGTATTCTTGAAGGGGAAAATCCACTTGATAAGACACCCATACACCCTGAATCCTATAGTAAGGTCGCCGAGTTGTTAACCCTTCTCGAGCTTGACCCGAGTGAACTGGGGACAGACCAGGCGAAGGAAAAACTGCAAACAGTAAATATTGAACAAATGTCAGTGCAACTTGGAATTGGCGAGCCGACATTGCAAGATATCGTGGATAGCCTCTTGCGTCCTGGTCGTGATCCGCGCGATGAATTACCAAAACCTTTATTAATGAAGGACGTACTTTCCATTGAGGATCTGAAGCTTGGGATGGAACTGCAAGGAACTATCCGCAATGTCGTAGACTTTGGTGCTTTCGTTGACATTGGCTTAAAAAATGATGGACTTGTACACATTTCAAAAATGAGCAATAAATTTGTCAAGCATCCCCTTGATGTGGTATCTGTCGGGCAGATTGTTACCGTATGGGTAACGGAAGTGGATGTGAAAAAAGGCCGTGTGGGATTGTCAATGATCCCCTAAACACAAAAGAAGCAGCGCGAACAGCAGCTGCTTCTTCTTTTCAAAAAAGCGGGCAAACTAGGAAATGTTTCTCCCGCCATTTTTCTGTTTATAAATAAACCAACAGTCATTTAGTAGTCGGATTTGCCTGCGATCTTTACCGAGAAAGGCACGCATCAGTTGTTTTCGCAGCCACTCAGGCATCGTGCTGTCCCTCCTCCCCCTTCGCTCCATCAGATGTACTGTGTTCTAATAGGATATTCAGGAGGATGGGGAGGGTGAACTAAAACTTATTCAGATTCTTCTGCAAGATACTCTAGTTGGGCTTGAAATGCTCGTATTTCAGTTAAGAGCGAAATTAAAGGATAGTGCTCCTCTGGAATTTCTGCGAAACTGCTTTCTAAACGATTAATATATTCAAGTCCGGAAATGATAGGACAATCAGAAGAATGAATTTCCAAGTCACTGCATTCTGCCAAGACATCTGGCACCGAAGGCTTGGTTGCGGCAGTTAATTTGTCTATTTCCTTGTGCAGTCTACGAATTAAAGCGATCAATTGGTACATATGATCAGTTGGAATGGCTACAAATTCCAACTGATCCTGATCACGAAGCAAACAATAGCGCATGATAATTCCCCCATCTTTGGCAAGTATCTTCTCAAAGTGTACTTCAACTATTGGCAGATTATCAAGTTGTTTCGTTTTATTGCAGGTGGAAATGGTGAAAGCTATAATGAAATGGACTTCCATTGATTGGGTAAGTGTCCAAAAAGGGGAGCATTCCCACCTAATTCAGAATGAATTACCGTGAACGAAAGCAAGGAGTGGCAAATTTGAATATAGAAAGTAAAAATTATCTGTTCCCCTCCGATTCTCCGGAGCAAACCCAGCAGTTTGCGGAACGATTGGCTTCATTGCTAGGACCAGGCGATGTGATTGCCTTGGAAGGGGATCTTGGGGCAGGGAAGACCACGTTTACCCAAGGGCTTGCCAAGGGCCTTGGGATCAAGACGGTGGTAAACAGCCCAACTTTTACAATTATTAAGGAGTATCAAGGAATCCTTCCGCTCTATCATATGGATGTCTATCGTGTGGATGATGAATTTGAAGAGCTAGGGTTTGACGAGTATTTATACGGAGAAGGGATTACCGTTGTGGAGTGGGCGAGTATGATCCGCTCTGTGCTTCCTCCGGTTTTATTGGAGATCTGTATAAAAAGAACGGCAGGAGATTCCCGTGAAGTCCAGGTGACAGCACATGGTGATCACTTTATTTCTGTTTGTGAGGAGTTGATCGGATGAGGGTTCTAGGAATCGATACCTCCAACCTGGTCATGAGTATAGCTGTTGTGGAGAATAACCGGCTTCTTGGCGAATACACGACGAATCTAAAGAAAAACCACTCTATTCGACTGATGCCAGCGATTTCCTTGCTTCTAGAAGAATTGGGAATGGGCCCGGAAGAATTGCAAGGGGTTGCGGTAGCTGGTGGACCTGGTTCTTATACAGGAATCCGAATTGGCCTGACAACTGCAAAGACAATGGCTTGGTCTTTGGGAATACCACTAGCTGGGGTATCAAGTTTGGAGGCAATCGCAGCAAATGCCTCTTTTGCCAAGGCATATATCTGCCCGTTGATGGACGCGAGAAGAGGCCAGGTTTATACTGCTTTGTTTAATGAGGAGAACCGGTTGCAACCAGATCGAATCCGTTTGCTTGATGAATGGTTGGGGGAGTTGCATCCTAAGGGAGAACGTGTTTTGTTTTTAGGCGATGACGTCAGACTTCATCAGGAAAAGATTGGACAAGTTCTAGGAGATTTGGCCTTATTTGGCCCAGCAGAATGGAATCTGCCGCGTGCATCCTTTATTGCCCGCAAAGGGGAAAAGCTAATTGAAGAGGGACAGGATGCGGAGATTCATTCCTTTGCTCCCCAATACCTTCAATTGGCCGAGGCAGAGGCCAAATGGCTGGCCGAACAAAAAGTTCTTCCGAAGTAACAAGAAAGGATTAGGAGCAATGGAGGAAACATACATAATACGGCGGATGAACCTTGATGATCTGCAAGGGATTTCGCGGATCGAACAGTCTTCTTTTACAGTCCCTTGGTCGTATGAATCCTTTCATAATGAACTAACACAAAACCATTTTGCCTATTACCTGGTATTGGAAATTAACGGCGTGTTAGCAGGCTATGGGGGAATGTGGATTATTGTTGATGAAGCACATATTACCAATATCGCGATTTCTCCTGAATATCGCGGGCAACGCTGGGGTGAAAAGCTATTGGCTGCAATGCAACTGCATGCCTATCGGCAAGGGGCGAAGGCGATGACGCTAGAAGTTAGGGTGAGCAATACAATCGCTCAGCGTTTATATCACAAATTTGGCTTTAAAAAAACAGGTATCCGCCCAAACTATTATTCCGATAATGGGGAGGATGCGCTGATTATGTGGGTGAATTTTGAAGATGAAGCAAACGAGCAGATGGGCACAAATTGCTCATGAACGTTATAAAAAAGATCGAGAGACTGGCAAACCCTGCTATTTGTTAGGGATTGAAACAAGCTGTGATGAAACATCAGTAGCGATCATCCGCGATGGCAAGGAAATTCTCTCTAACATCATTTCCTCTCAGGTGGATATTCACAAACGGTTTGGCGGGGTCGTACCAGAGGTAGCTTCGAGAAAGCATGTAGAGGATATCACAATGATCACCCAGCAGGCTCTAGAGGAGGCAAAACTTGGACTTGATGATCTCTCTGGCGTTGCCGTAACGGCGGGGCCTGGACTGGTAGGCGCGCTGTTAATCGGAGTCTCCGCGGCGAAAACCATCGCTTATGCGAAAGGTCTGCCTTTATTCCCAGTGCACCATATCGCAGGTCATATTTATGCCAACCGTTTTGTCAAAGAGATGGAATTTCCGCTGCTATGTTTAGTGGTTTCCGGAGGGCATACTGAACTTGTCTATATGAAGGAGCATGGCTCTTTTGAGATCCTTGGACAGACAAGGGATGATGCAGCAGGAGAAGCCTATGATAAGGTTGCTCGCTCACTTTCCCTGCCATATCCGGGTGGACCGCATATTGATCGGTTGGCACACGAGGGGGAAGCTACCATTTCCCTTCCGCGCGCGTGGTTGGAAGCGGGATCCTATGACTTTAGTTTTAGTGGATTAAAGTCGGCTGTGCTGAATGTTCTTCATAATGCGAAACAGCGGGGAGAAACAATTAAACCGGAGGATTTAGCTGCAAGTTTTCAAGAAGCGGTGATTGAGGTCCTTGTGGAAAAGGCCTTTCGGGCTGTGGATCAATATGGAGTGAAACAGCTTCTTCTGGCAGGAGGTGTTGCGGCAAATCGCGGGTTGCGTGAACGATTGACTGCGAGAAGCAAGAAAGAAGGCGTTGATTTAGTGATTCCTCCCCTCTCGCTTTGCACAGATAATGCTGCGATGATTGCGGCTGCTGGTTACATTCAATATCAAAAAGGGGTATTTGCAGATCTTGATTTAAACGCAAATCCGGGTTTACCATTAAGCTAAAACGGCAACTATGTGAATAGTTGCTTTTTTTTTTTGCCTGTTGAAAAGTTATGTTCATTAATTTGTGGATAATGTGAATAACCTTGTGAATAAGAGTTTTGTCGGGATTTTGTCGAATGTGCAAAAGTGAGCAAGTTTGTGTTAAAAAATTTGTCGAATATGTGGAAAAACTGCCTAATCCTTTATAAATAGGGTAAATAGGCTGTGCATAAGTGTGTGGGTAATGTGGAAAAGGGGGTATTTTTCTGGTTAAGATTGTTTTATCCACAGTTCTTTTCAGTTTATGGATGATGTTTTTTCCCCATTCCATCTCCGTTGAAGCTGAAAACGAAAAGAAAGTGTTGATTGTTCTTGCCAACCAAGTTTCACTGGACGACCTGCGGCAGATGCAATCCCTCCATTTGGGGGAGTGGATTGAAAGAGGTTTGCTCGCGGCCATGAATATTAAAACGGCGGGTTCCATGACAGATATCAACAACCTGGTTACATTGGGGAGCGGAACGCGGGCGGTTGGTTCAGAAAAAGCATTAGCTTCCTACTCTGGGGAAGAAGATGTGGATGGACTTCTAGCCTTTCAACTTTATCAACAGGTAACAGGGTATCAGGGAACTGCGGAGGGGATTTATGTACCCGGGATCCCCTATTTGATTCGTGGTAATGAGAATCAACCCTACCCGATTATTCCCGGTCTTTTGGGAAGAGAGTTGCACAAAAACGGATTGAAAACAGCAGTCCTCGGCAACTCTGACAAGGGAATGGAGGACTGGACAAGATTTGCTCCATTATTTGTCATGGATGAGAAGGGGAAAGTTGATTACGGTGATGTTTCCAAAGCGACTTTGCGCATAAGTATCGATTCGCCCTATAGCGTACAAACTGATCAGCAAATGATGCTGGAGCAAACCATGCTGCTCAAAGAGAAGGCAGATGTCATCGTACTGGAGCTTGGGGATCTCTATCGATTGTATTCAATGAAGCCGGCAATTTTAGAAGAGCATTTTGCCGATACGAAAACAGAGGTATTGCAAAGAATCAACGAATTAATGACGAGCGTAGTAGACGAGCAAAAAGAGGGGGAGCTGATCCTTTTTGTTTCCCCAATGGTGAACGAAGATGCTGCAAATGAGAAATCATTAATGGCGCCTTTGCTGCTCATAACCCCGGAGCAACAACAGGGGGTCTTGACCAGCACGACGACAAGGCAGGTGGGGATTGTTGGCAATGTGGATGTAGCCCCAACCGTTCTAGCCTGGCTTGGACTCCCAAGTCCACCAGAAATGATGGGACGCCCCATCATAAGTGCTGCTGAGAAAGCTTCCTTTTGGAATGAATGGGAACGGATTAAGCATATCTACGCGACACGTTCCCAGGTCCTGTACGGATATATCTCCTATCAGGTAGCGGTACTGATTTTTGCTACAGCCCTATGGCTGTTTGCCAAACCGCAATCGATGCTGTATCAATTTGCCAATCAGGGGACGCGTTTTCTTTTATTAGTGTTGACGCTGACCCCTTTTATACTATTAATTTTGCCGTGGTTCTCCACAATCCAGAATGTCAATTTGACAATCCTCTTTCTATGGGTTCTAGGAACGGCGATTTCTGCGGCATTCATTCGCTTGCCTTTTGCCTGGGTATTTCTTTTGATCAGTCTGGTGAACTGGGTGCCGATTTTGGTCGATGGAATCTTCTTGCAGTCGATGCTGATGAAGCGGTCCTATCTTGGCTATGACCCCATTATCGGGGCTAGGTATTATGGAATCGGCAACGAATACATGGGCGTTGTGATTGGCAGTTCGATTCTCAGCTTAGCGATGCTGTTGGAAATTACGAAAAGAAAACTGAATCTCTTAAAAGGTTTATCAGTAACCGTATTTGGTTTATATCTCATCTTCTTTGCTTTGCCAAAGTGGGGAACGAACGCCGGGGGTGCCCTAACAGCGATCACGGCCTACTGTACCTCGTTTTTCCGGCTATTTGACATCCAACTGAACCGAAAATATGTCTTTTGGGGCGGACTTGCCATAGTCATTTCCTTTGTCACGTTATTTGCTGTCAATTTGGTAGGGGATGATCAGAGCAAATCGCATATCGGAAGGGCAATGAGCAAACTATTTTCCGGAGACTTTCAAGAGATATCCTATATTATCAAGCGGAAGTTGGAAATGAACGTCAAACTCATCCAGGTGTCTTCCTGGAGCAAGGTGTTTATAACCTCTTTGTTAGTGCTTGGGGTTTTATGTTACCGTCCCGCTGGAGTCTTTGGCCATCTGTCGGAGAGGTATCCTTATGCGGTGAGAGGTTTTTTTGGGATTATTGTAGGGGCCTTCACTGCGCTTGCTGTGAATGATTCCGGCATTGTTGCTGCCGCGACAACGATCGTGTTTATGGTGGTTCCGTTACTTTACTTGGGATTGCAGGAGAAAGCATGAGGGGGTAAGAGATTGCCTGAAAGAATTCCGGTTGTCGATCCGCCGGTGATGACCATTTTCGCGATTTCCGAGAAGGATTTTGGTCATCATCGCCCGGATGAAGACCGTTTTCACGATTTCCGAGGAGCATTTTGGTCATCATCACCCGGATGATGACTGTTTTCACAAATTCCAAGAAGGATTTTGGTCATCATCCACCGGACGATGACCGTTTTCACAAATTCCGAGGAGCATTTTGGTCATCATCCCCGATAATTTACGCGCAAGGGTAGGGATATGAATGAATAATATAGTCAATCCACCCCATAAACAAGGATTCACCACTTGACAAGTTGAATCCATACACAGAAACTTCATTACCCTAAGGGGTCTCTTCCTGCACCTGCTCCCATTCCTCGAGCAGTGCTTCCAACTCCTCATTCTTTTTCGTCAGCTGATCAGTCAGCTCGACGGCCTTCAACGGTTCCTCGAAGATCTCGGGCTGACAGAGCTGTTCCTCAAGTGAAGCAATCTCCGCTTCGATGACCTCGATTTTCCCTTCCAGCTCTTCAATTTTCCGTTGCCGTTGGCGCTCCCGTCTTTGCTGTTCCTTGTCTTGAAGATAATTTTCCTTATCGGTAGGTCGGCGTTCGTCCTGAGTCGAGATGGTCTCCTTCGATGCTACGGAGTTAAGGGCCAGCTCCTCTTGCTCCATTTTCTTCTCTCGAAAGTAGTTATAATCACCGAGGTAGCTTTCGCAGCCATTTGGTCCTAATTCGATGACGCGTGTCGCCATTTTGTTCAAAAAGTATCGATCGTGCGAAACAAACAAGATCGTGCCAGGATAATCATATAGTGCATTTTCCAGCACTTCCTTGCTGAAGATATCCAGATGGTTTGTGGGCTCGTCAAGGATTAAGAAATTGGCGTTTTGCAGCATCAGTTTGGCCAAGCTTACCCGAGCTTTTTCCCCACCGCTTAAAGTAGAGATTTTCTTCAAAACATCGTCCCCGCTAAAGAGAAAATTGCCAAGAACGGTCCGCACATCCTGCTCCAACATCTGCGGGTATTCATCCCATAGCTCATGAAGGACCTGAACTTGCGGGTGCAACCGAGTTTGTTCCTGATCATAATAACCAATCGCTACATTGCTGCCTAATGTGATCGTACCAGCGAGCGGTGGCAATTGGCCGATAATGGTCTTCAGCAAGCTTGATTTTCCAATTCCGTTTGGTCCGAGCAGAGCTACTCTTTCTCCCCGTTCCAGTTGAAAGGAAATCCCGGAGGATAAAACATGGTCACCATAGCCGACAGTCAGATCTTTCACTTTTAAAACTTCATTTCCACTGGTCCGGTCAACATCGAAAGAAAAGGAGACTTTTCTATCAGCAGTGACAGGCCGCTCAACTCGAGAAATTTTATCTAGCATTTTTCGGCGGCTTTGCGCCCTCTTCGTCGTCGATGCTCGGGCAATATTACGAGCGATGAAATCCTCCAGCTTAGAAATCTCTTTTTCCTGCTTTTCATAGGTGGCTAGCTGGCGTTCAATATCTTCCGCTTTTAAATCGAGATAATTGGAATAGTTGCCAACATAGCGTTTGCACTGTGTCCGCTCAATTTCATAAATGACTGTGACAAGGGCATCTAAAAAGAAGCGGTCGTGGGAAACGACAAGGATCGCGCCTGGATACCCGTTTAGATATTTTTCCAACCAGGTCAGCGTCTCAATATCCAAATAATTTGTCGGCTCATCCAAAACTAGAATATCCGGATTCGTTAGCAGCAATTTACATAAAGCAAGGCGGGTTTTTTGTCCGCCGCTCAACGAAGAAATCGGCTTTTGATAGTCATCTTCATAGAACCTCATCCCGTGCAGGACGTTTCGAATGTTGGCCTCGTATTGAAAACCGCCTTTATCCTTAAAGTCTTCTGAGAGAATGGAATATTGCTCTAATAACTGTTCGTGCTGCTTCTCTGACATCGGTTCGCCCATTTGCTGTTCGAGCAGACGAAGTTGTTTTTCCTGTGCCCGAAGGTCGTCAAATACTGTGATCATTTCATCCCAGATGATATTCTCCGATTGAAGTCCGCTATTCTGCGCCAGATATCCGACCTGGACTTGCTTTCCTTTGCGAATTTCACCAGAATCAGGAAACATTTGCCCTGTTAATATTTTTAGAAAGGTTGATTTTCCAACACCGTTTACCCCAACTAAACCGATGCGTTCTCCGGACTGAATTTGCAAATTGATTCCAGATAGAATCGGTTCAGCGGCAAAGGATTTGGAAATATCGACCGCTTGTAATAAAATCATGGTGGTCACCTCATATTGAAATACCCATATAGTTTACCATATCCGGGTGCCTGTTTTGAAATTATTAAGGGGTCAGACCTCGGGTGAAATTTGTCGAATATAAAAAAGAAGTCAATCTTAGAACTTTTCGAATGGCTGGCGTTTATTTCATCAGGTGAATTCAACAAATTTCGCCTTAGGTCTGACTCCGTATCGAGAGGGAGAGCGATGGATAAAAAACATATACGCAAAGAAATGACAGCGAAGCGAAACAATTTAAATCCCGCAGAGAGGGCGGAAAAGTCCCGTTTGATTCGGCACCATTTGCTCACCTTCGAACCCTTTCAAAAGGCCCAAGTTATTTTTACCTTCATTCCATTTGGCAGTGAGGTCGATCTAAGTCCACTCATCCAGGAATCAGGGAAAAAATGGCTGGTACCCAAAACGATGGTGGAACAAAAAAGAATGGATACCTATCTATTTCCAGGATGGGACGCGCTTACCGTGGGTGTCTATGGGATTCGTGAACCGGATCCGGCCACGGCCGTTCCCGTCGATCCAAAAGAGATTGAACTGGTACTGGTGCCAGGTCTTGCATTCGATCCAAAAGGGGGAAGACTAGGGTATGGGGGTGGATATTACGACCGATTTCTAGCCCAACTTTCTAAAGTTCCCCTGTTGGCAGGAATTTGCTTTTCCGAACAGATAGTTCCAAACCTGCCAATAGAAGCGCATGATATTCGGATGGATTATCTAATTTCTGATAAAGGGATCATTGTCATTTCAAATTAGTAGAGAAATTCTTTGTGAAATCATGTACAATTAATGATGGTGTTTTATTTCTTTTGGAGGGGATCATCTTGTCACACTACAAAATTGCAGTAATTACTTCGAGCAACTCCATTTTTCGTGGAGAACGGCATAATGATAGCTTAGAAAAACTTATGGAATTGCTAAAAAGGGACCTGGATAGTGAAGTAAGCATCCAACGGGTTGTCCCAGATCATATTGAATCGATCAAAGAGGCGATGATTGAGTCGATCGATAGAGAAAGAGTTGATCTGCTGATCAGCGTAGGTGGTACTGGGTTAAGTCCAGAGGATGTTACCCCTGAAGCGACAGAATTGGTGATTGACCGACAAGTTCCAGGATTTGCTGAAGAAATGAGAAGGGCTTCCTTGAAAAATTCCCGCCGTGCCATGTTAACTCGTGCTGTGGTTGGAACACGGGGAAATACACTTGTCATTAACTTTCCAGGAAATCCAAAAGGAGTCGAGGAATGCTTTACCGCAATCTCTGACCAAATTCCCCATGCATTGAACATTATTCAAGGAAAGGTTGGAGAGGGATCAATTACAAGGGAGGAAACATGGTGAAATCATCGTTTATGCGTGAAGTCCGCGTCGAAGATGCGGTCGGGATGCAGCTAGGACATGATTTGACACAGATTATTCCCGGTCAGTTTAAAGGCAGATTGTTCAAAGCGGGCCATATCATTACCGAAGAGGATATTCCTCGTTTATTGGATATTGGAAAAAGACATATTTATGTTATGGAGATTCCTGTCGGCTTTCTACATGAAAATGAAGCCGCAGAAAGAATGGCGAAAGCCCTGGCAGAAAGCCAGTATATTGAAAAGACCGAGCCTTATGAAGGGAAGGTTACACTCAAATCGGCCATCCATGGTTTAATTAAGGTGGATCCGACACTTGTGCACAGGGTCAATCAGATTGAAGGCTTGGCCCTGGCCACCCTTACCTCAAACCAAGTGGTACGTCCAGGACAGCCGCTTGCAGGTGTTCGTCCCATTCCTTTAATCATTGAAGAAGAGAAGATTGCTGCTGTGGAGAAACTTTCCCATCTTCCAGCAATCACCGTTAAGCCTTTTATGAAGAAAAAGGTAGGGGTCGTGACAACCGGCAGTGAAGTCTTGACGGGGCGGATTAAGGATAAGTTTGGACCCGCAGTGCGTGAGAAGCTGGAACAATTCGATTCGGAACTGGTGGAACAAAGATTAGTGAACGACGACTTAGAAAGCATTGTTCAGGAGATCCGATATTTCCTCGATCGCAAAGTCGATATGATTCTGGTAACGGGGGGCATGTCGGTAGATCCGGATGATCGGACACCGGGTGCGATTAAGGCATCCGGTGCTCGCATTGTTCGCTATGGAACACCCATGCTGCCAGGTTCCATGCTGCTCATTGCCTATCATGGCGCAACGCCGATTTTGGGGCTTCCGGGCTGTGTAATGCACGACCCATTCACCTCCTTTGATGTGTTCTTGCCAAGAATCCTGGCAGGTGAAACCATAGAGGAAGCCGATATTACCATGATCGGTTATGGCGGTTATTACACTTGCTAGAGAGTAGGTGGAAGAATAGATGGATACGATCATTCCCAAGGTAACGGCAAAGAGATTGCCTCTTTACTATCGGTACCTGGAAAAACTGGCTTCAGCGGGGATTCCCCGGGTTTCCTCAAAAGAGCTTAGCCGTTCGTTAAATATCGATCCGGCAACGATTCGCAGGGATCTTTCCTATTTGGGAGCCTTGGGACGTAAAGGGTATGGATATGATGTTGAATATCTGATCCAATTTTTAAAACAGTTTTTAAAGCAGGACGAGGTTACCCATTGTATTTTAATAGGTGTCGGAAATTTGGGGACAGCGCTTCTCCAATACGACTTTTTGAAAAACAATGCAATGCTCATCGCGGCTTTTGATATCGATCCGAAGAAAAAAGGGAAAACGATTAATTCCATTCCGATTTATTCTTTACGATCTTTGGAGAAATTTATGGCTGAGGAGGAACCCTTAGTGGCAATTCTAACGGTTCCTGTTCAGGCTGCTCAAGATATAACGGATCGTTTGGTGAACGCTGGGATTAAGGGGATCCTCAATTTCACCCCGACAACCCTGCAAGTGCCTGATGAAGTGAAGATTCATTATATTGATCTTAGTGTTGAGCTGCAGTCTTTAATCTATTTTTTGAAAAAAAGCGAACCGGTAGGTTTAAACGAAGATGACAGATAATGAGATGTCTTGGGTTGAACACCTAAGTGAAGTAAGAAAACGATTGATTTGGATAATACTTGGGTTTGTCGTGTCTATGGCGCTCGGGTTATTTCTGGCCCAACCAGTCATCGAGCACTTGAAAAACGACCCGGCCGCCATCAACATTTCCTGGCATGTATTTGGCATTTCCGATGCACTGAGGATTTATATGCAGGTATCCTTTACGGTTGCATTGTTGTTTACCCTGCCATTGATCCTCTATCATGCCTGGGCATTTGTTTCTCCGGGGTTATTGGCGACCGAACGCAGGGCGATTGCACTGTATATCCCCTTTGCGTTCTTGTTGTTTTTGCTTGGGATAGGCTTCGGTTATTATGGACTTTTCCCGATGATTATTACCTTCATGACCGGATTTACGACAGCCGTCGGAGCCGAGGAAACTTTTGGCATGACTCAATACTTTCAGTTTATGTTTAATTTGATTTTGCCAATTGCCCTGATTTTTGAACTGCCCATTGTCATTCTGTTTTTGACAACACTTCGTCTGATTACTCCGATCTTTCTGGTTAAATTTCGTAAGTATGCGATTTTTATTTCTGTCGTCATCGCAGCGATGATCTCGCCACCCGATTTTGTTTCCCATACTTTGACGGCGATTCCCATTATTCTTCTCTATGAGTTGAGCATTTGGTTGTCTAAAGTAGTCTACCACAGACAGCAAATGCGTGATCGGTTGGCAGCAGCTGAGGAAGAAGAGGAGTTTGCGACGATTATAACGGATGATGAATAGGGGGAGGGGAGACAAACGCCCTTCTTCTTCTTCTGATGTACTTGGATTTCTCTATTGCCTTCTGATCAGGAGGGATAAAATGGGGGGTCATAAAAATTAACGGAAATTTTTTCCGTTAATTTTTTTTTTCAGCTTGATTTAGGAGAAGTAGCGGAAAAAGTTTCCGCTATTGTTCCAAAAAGGGGTAGAAATCCAGGTCATTGCAGTCAATAACGGAAAATTTTTCCGTTATTGATCCGCTTTTCCTTCGGTTTTTAATATTAACGGAAAAAAGTTCCTCTATTTTTGCGTCTCGATACTTCCTATCCATTTATCCCTCAATCACATCCCAATGGACATGCCAGCCTGCACATTGCCCGTAATTTTCTTCTCCAAAACCAATTAGCAACCGCCAATTCAATCTCCAGAACAGAATTTTTCTTCCAAGTTCACGAACCATTTAACCAGTACCAAGCCATATTTAAAGTGGACCGTCATTACAGTAGCTAAATTCCCAGGTATACCCGTTGTCAGCCGTCTATCGGCTTGTATGAACCTTCCTCCCCATGGATACAATGGAAGGGTCTGAAAAAAAATGTAAATAAGGGCTTGCAAAGTGAAGAATAAATGACTATTATATTAATTGTTAGCACTCGTAATCATCGAGTGCTAACAACAACAAATCCTAAAATGCGATAGTCCTTAAGGAGGGTGTTTCAAGTGTTAAAACCATTAGGTGACCGTGTGGTTATCGAAGCAATTGCTAAAGAAGAAACTACTGCGAGCGGGATCGTACTACCTGATACAGCAAAGGAAAAGCCTCAAGAAGGGCGCATTGTGGCTGTAGGTACTGGTCGCTATGAAAATGGAGAGAGAGTGGCGCTTGAAGTAAAAGAAGGCGACAAGATTATTTTCTCCAAATATGCTGGAACTGAAGTAAAGTATGGTGACAAAGAATTATTAATCATGCGTGAAAGTGATATTCTCGCTGTTATCGAATAATAGATAGTTTTCGAAGAAACTACATATATCAAAAGGAGGCACTATCAATGGCTAAAGATATTAAATTTAGTGAAGACGCACGCCGTGCGATGCTTCGTGGTGTAGATGCTCTTGCTAACGCTGTAAAAGTAACCCTTGGACCAAAAGGTCGTAACGTTGTTCTAGAAAAGAAATTTGGTTCTCCTTTAATCACAAATGACGGTGTAACCATTGCGAAAGAAATCGAATTAGAAGATGCTTTCGAAAACATGGGAGCACAATTGGTTAAAGAAGTAGCTACCAAGACTAACGATGTAGCTGGGGACGGAACCACTACTGCAACCGTTCTTGCTCAAGCAATGATCCGTGAAGGATTGAAGAATGTAACTGCTGGGGCTAACCCAATGGTTATCCGTAGAGGGATCGAGAAAGCTGTTCGTGCTGCAGTAGCAGAAATCCAAGCGATTTCCAAGACAGTAGAAACGAAAGAATCGATTGCACAAGTTGCTGCTATTTCCGCTGCTGACGATGAGATCGGACAATTGATCGCAGAAGCTATGGAAAAAGTGGGTAAAGAAGGCGTAATCACAGTAGAAGAATCCAAAGGATTCTCTACAGAGCTTGACGTTGTTGAAGGTATGCAATTCGACCGCGGTTATGTATCACCTTACATGATCACAGATACAGATAAGATGGAAGCTGTTCTTGAAAATCCATATATCTTAATCACCGACAAGAAGATCTCTAACATTCAGGAAATCCTGCCTGTTCTTGAGAAGGTTGTTCAGCAAGGAAAATCTCTATTAATTATTGCTGAAGATCTTGAAGGAGAAGCATTGGCAACTCTAGTAGTAAACAGACTTCGTGGAACCTTTACTGCAGTAGCTGTTAAAGCACCTGGATTTGGTGATCGTCGTAAAGCAATGCTTGAAGATATCGCGATCTTGACTGGTGGTCAAGTGATCACGGAAGATCTTGGTCTTGATCTAAAAGCTGCTAACATTCAACACCTTGGAACTGCAGGACGTGTTGTAGTAACCAAAGAAAATACTACAATTGTTGAAGGTGCTGGAGATAAAGCTAACATCGATGCTCGCGTGAAACAAATTCGTGCCCAAGTCGAAACCACTACTTCTGAATTCGACAAGGAAAAGCTTCAAGAGCGCCTAGCTAAGTTGGCTGGTGGAGTAGCTGTAATCAAAGTTGGTGCTGCTACTGAAACCGAATTGAAAGAGAAGAAGCTTCGCATTGAGGATGCTCTAAACGCTACTCGCGCAGCTGTTGAAGAGGGTATTGTATCCGGTGGAGGAACTGCACTTGTGAACGTATTCTCCGCAGTATCTGCTGTAAATGCTGAAGGCGATGAAAAAACTGGTGTGAACATCGTATTGCGTGCTCTTGAAGAGCCAGTACGGATTATCGCTAGCAACGCAGGTTTGGAAGGATCCGTTATTGTTGAGCGCCTAAAAGGCGAGGCAGTAGGAACTGGATTCAACGCTGCAACTGGAGAATGGGTTAACATGATTGAAGCAGGTATCGTAGACCCTGCAAAAGTTACTCGTTCCGCACTTCAAAACGCAGCATCTGTTGCAGCTATGTTCTTAACAACAGAAGCAGTTGTTGCAGATAAGCCTGAAGAAAACAAAGGTGGCGCTGGAATGCCTGATATGGGCGGCATGGGCGGCATGGGAATGATGTAAGGTAATAAAGTAAAGAAATAAAGCTGATCTCCTGGTGGGGTCAGCTTTTTTGCATGTGCTTGGGAGGGATAAGGGTAGTACGGAAAACTCTTCGGTTATTTAGATTATATTATGAAGCTCCACCCTGATCTTTCTTAGTTGTCGTTTGCCTCCCGAAATAATAGAATGGAGGTAAGGGTTTATAGTAAGTTAGGGGGAGAAAAATGGCCGGTAATACAGCGGAAATACAAGATTTGAATGAAATGATTAAACTCGTTATTTTTCGCGTCAATGATGAGGAATATGGAGTGGATGTGTCGCTCATCAAGTCGATCGAGAGAATGATGCAAATCACACGTGTTCCCAATGTCCAAGAGTACATACTCGGTGTCATGAACCTTCGGGGTTCGGTCATTCCAGTAGTGGATTTGCGCAGTAGATTTGGTTTTTCCGCCACCGAAATAAAAGAGGAAACAAGAATCATCGTACTCAGTATCGATGATGTGGATGTGGGGATCGTCGTTGATAGCTGTAGTGACGTGACAGACATCAATCGGGACCAAATTGAACCTCCACCTAGTGTTGTGGGTGCAATCGAAGCTACCTTTATTCAAGGAGTAACGAAGATTGACCGTAGGTTAATTATCCTACTAGATATGGAGAAGACGCTCAAAATAAAATAAACTTTTTGGGTTTAGGGTGCGGAGGCACCCTCTCTTTTTTTGCCTTGGAATGTTGACAACAAGAATCTGGGAGATGTTTAAATATATTCCAAGTTATCTACCCTCCACTTAAAACTTTCCCCCACCTTTCTCCGTCTAAATAATAATCAGGATCACTTAGGGAGGAAAAAAGTCATGAAACGAAATCAAGATACGGTAAAAGGGATCGTTCTAGGATCAGTTCTCACTTTTGGTTTAACAGCATCAATGGGGAACTTGTCAGCAGCTGGAATTTATAAGAAGCTTGAAGCTGCATTTAACGACATCAAGGTAAATGTTCAGGGTAAAGCAGTTGAACTAACCGATGCGAAAGGAAAAAAAGTTGAACCGTTTATCGTAGACGGTACAACTTATTTGCCCGTTCGAGCAATGGCGGAAGTGTTGGGGCAGCCGGTCGAATGGGATTCCCATAACAACACGGTGTATATTGCTAAACCTCAAGCTCAAAACGAAGGTGTGCAGGTTGTGACGGCTCAAGAGATTAAAATGGAGGAAGGGAGAATCCACGCTAATATTCAGGTTCCTGCCATTGTCAATCTAAAAGACGAAGTCTTCCAGTCCACTTTAAATCAGAGGTTCCTCAAAGATGCTGAGAAATCTTTTCAAAATTTTAAAGAAGAGATAATAGATAAAAACGGTGCACCCCTAGCTATTGATGGCGGTTATAAAGTAGTTACAGACACTGAACAGCTCCTTAGTATTCAACGCTACACGGTAAAGACAGCAGCTTCAGGCGTTGAGACCATTCAATACGACACGATTGACAAGAAAAGCAATGAGTGGATTACCTTACGCAGCTTATTTAAAGACGACCAGTTCCTCAGCGTCATCAGTGAAGATATTAAACAGCAAATGAGGGCCCAAATGAAAGAAGATGAGGGAAAGGTCTATTGGGTTCGTGGAAGCAGTCTGCCGGATGAAAATGTAGTGGACCCCTTTGAAACAATCACAGGAGATCAGCCCTTTTATATTAACAATGACGGTAATCTCGTCATCTCTTTCAACGAATACGAAGTTGCTCCAGGGTATATGGGGATTGTTGAATTTGTGATTCCAACTGAGGCGATTGAGGATCTATTAGTGAGCCATCAATATATAAAATAATCGGAAGGGGCAAACGAAATGGATAATCAATTTTTCGTTGGCTGGGGTACTTTGGCATTGATAAACGCCGCGTTAGCGCAAGGAAAAAACAGAACAGGATTAAATTGGTTTTTGCTATCCATATTCCTTGGACCCTTGGCAACTTTTATCTTGCTTTTCGTAGAGAAAAGATAGTATACGAAATACAAGATAGACGGAGGTGCGGCTGTTTGTTAAACTATAGTGAAACTGGGGATTAATCTCTTTGGAGGGTAAGATATGTGGAACGAATTTAAGAAATTCGCCCTAAAAGGCAATGTAATTGATCTCGCTGTCGGGGTAATCATCGGGACTGCTTTTGGGAAAATCGTTAGTTCATTAGTTAATGATGTGATTATGCCATTCTTTGGTCTAGTTTTGGGTGGAATAAACTTTAAGGACCTTGAGCTACCATTGGGAGATGCAGTTTTGAAATATGGGGCATTTCTCCAAACGGTGGTAGACTTCTTGATTGTTGCTTTTTCTATCTTCCTTTTCATCAAAGCAATAAATAGATTTAAACGAAAAGCAGAAGAAAAACCAGCAGCACCTCCGGTACCATCAAGGGAAGAAGAATTGCTCGCAGAAATCCGCGATCTATTGAAAAGCCAGGGAAGGAATTAATCCTTCGCCGGGTTTCAGATTCATTAAACGAGAAGGGAGCCAATTGGGCTCCCTTAAAATTCGTACGTCACTTGGACTTGTCTGGAGAATTTTAATTCTCCCTGATTAATTGAAGTTGATTGATCCTGGGCCATGGATTTGGCATTCATCATTTCCGCTGCTTCACGATATAAGACGGGTGGGGCGGATGTCCCTGATTCTTGAATCACAATGACCCCCTTTACCGTTTTCCCCGCTTTTAGCGCCAAAGCATCTGCCTTTTTAGCTGCATTATCCACAGCCTTCTCGAGAGCCTGAATTTCATACTCTTCCTCTTTTTCTGTCCCAAAACGGACATTATCAATCCGATTAACGCCCGCCTTGGTTACAGCATCGAGCAGAGCTCCGATCGTTTCCATTTTTCGATAGGTAACCTCTACCATATGTTCCGAACGATACCCTTTAAGGACATTCTTATCCTTTTCCCATTGATATTCGGGGCCGGTATAGTAGCGAACGGTTTTGATGTCCGCTTTTTGAACCCCTTGTTTTACAATCGCATTTTGGATCTTGGAAAATAGCTCGGCATTTTTTTGCTGGGCTTCTTGCGCAGTTTTCCCTTCTGTATTCAGACCAAATTGAACGTATGCCACATCAGGGGCAATCGTGATTTCTCCTTTTCCAGAAACAGTAATTGTGTTGATCTGCTCAGTGCCAGCTGCTTTGGCATCTGGGATCAGATAATGAGAAAAGGCCAGTCCACATCCAAATATCAAAACCAGTGCAACGGGTACTGCAATTAGCTTGGTCCACTTCATTTTGGGTCAACTCCTTGTGATTTATTCTAATCACTAGACGTTGGGATTTGCAGGAAGGTTTCACAAACTTGGCAGAGTGAAGAAGGATAAAAACAGGGGTAGAAAGAATGCAAGATGTCCATAAAAAGGGGATTAATGACAGGATCGTAGGGAAGAGGTGAAACCCTGTCGCATATTGTAGTGAATTGCGACAGGATTGGGGAGTAGCTTTTCTTACTGGACCGCAAAAACATGATTTCCAATCCGAGCGGTTCTCTGTAAGCGATCCATCCAATGACTGCGGGATATTTTTGGATTATAAAAGTAAATTGCACCATTTGTCGGGTCGCTGCCAGAAAGAGCTTGTTTTGCAGCGGCGATAGACTCTTGGTCAGGTTGGTCATTAATTGCCCCGTTGGCTACGGGTTGGAATTGGTATCGTCCATTGCGGCTTTGGTGGATGACATCATAAATTTGATTAGGGAATTGCTTGTTTTCGGTACGGTTAATAATCACTGCTCCGACTGCGACTTTCCCTTTAAATGGTTCACCCTTCGCTTCCGCATGGATAATCTTAGAAAGCCAGTTGAGATCTCTCAGTGTATAGCTGCGGTTAATTTGTGCTGCACTACGGCTAGGCAGTTTTACCTGCTTTTTCGGAGAAGGATTCTTTTTTGCGACCTGAACTTTCTTTTTTGGCTTTAACACTTTTTCAACGTGTGTAATTTTCTCCGCTTGAATCTTCTTTTGAACGATTAAATCGTTTTGGAAAGGATTATTCCTTATTTTCTTTGTGACTCCATGTGAAACGGGCTGTTTGGTTGCCTGATCTAATTCTTTGGCATAGGCCAAGGAATGCGAGAGGATACCGATGGATCCCACAAAGAAAAGAAGAATCGGTATAATTCTAAGGTGTAGTTTATTCATTAGTTTTCCTCGCTTTTCTACCCGCAGCTTTTTTGCTTGTGTAGTACAGCGAATTAATATTGAAATTAAAATATGTAACATCGTAACATAGTTTCAATCTTATGAGGCACGCAAAAATCTGGAAGTCTGCATAATAATGGGCAGCGTGGTTATAATAAGTGTACAAACCAATTAATGGGCTGTAGCCAAGTGGTAAGGCAACGGACTTTGACTCCGTCATGCCCTGGTTCGAATCCAGGCAGCCCAGCCATTTACCACCTTTGTCAGATCCCTCTTTTGTCTGCTAAGAATAAAGGAATCTTAAGTCCATCAAAATTCACTTCCAATATTTCTACGAAAAAACCGGGCTTTGCCCGGTTTTCCTATTTCTCCCCTGAAGATCCCCCCTTTTTCCAATTGAAACACGATTTCCAACGTTTTAGCTGTTTTCACTTGATTCCATTTACAGTAAAATGAGAGTGCGATGGTGATAAACATATTTAGGGGGTTCAAATGATCGATATAGAGAAAACCCAAAACATAGATCGGATTTTAACGAACGTTGAAAAAGTTGTGATCGGGAAACGCAAAACGATCCGCAAAATTCTCGCCGCTCTCTTTGCTAAAGGTCACATCCTGCTTGAAGATGTGCCAGGTGTTGGGAAAACCTTAATGGTTAAAGCCTTGGCGAAATCGATCGGCGGTACGTTCAGACGCATTCAATTCACGCCAGATTTGCTTCCAACAGATATTTTGGGGCTTTCTATATATAATCAAAAAACGATGGAATTCGAATTTCGCCCGGGGCCGGTCGTAACACATATTCTACTCGCGGACGAAATCAATCGGACATCCCCCAAAACTCAATCGGCACTTCTAGAGGCCATGGGGGAAAGGGCCATCACCGTAGACGGAAAAACTTATGCACTTGAACAACCGTTTCTTGTCATGGCTACGCAAAACCCCATTGAATACGAAGGGACGTTTGTCCTTCCAGAAGCGCAGATGGATCGGTTTATGATTAAAATCAATCTGGGTTACCCGGACCGTGAGAGTGAACTGGCGATTTTGGATCGAATCAATGAGGTGCAGGATGACTCATCTTTACAAGCGGTATGCACCATTCAGGATATTGTGGAAATCCAGAGAGAAGTAACCCAGGTCTATGTCGATGATCTGGTAAAAGCATATATGGTGGATCTTTGCCGGAGCACAAGGGAGCATGAGCAGATTCTGCTTGGCGTTAGTCCGCGGGGGTCTGTATCCTTGTATCGTGCAGTGCAGGCTTGGGCTTTTCTAAATGGTCGGGATTTTGTTACGCCGGATGATGTGAAGGAAATGATCCATGATGTTATAAATCACCGCATCCTGCTAACTCCAGATGCTAAAATTGAGGGGATCGGCGCAACAGAGGTGATAGCTGAAATTGTTCGGGATGTTGCTGTTCCGATTACGGCAGGCTATGTCCCCGAAAAAAGAAGGAGTTTCTAAGTGCAAGCCAAGGTGAATCTCATCCTATTAGCCGCTATAACGGTAGGAGCCTTTTTTTATGTGGAGTGGCATCCGGGATTTACGAGCAGTTTTATTTTTTATCTGCTCTTGCTCCTGATTGTTTATGAATGGGCCGTATCGTTCTTGATGTTTAGAAATCTGAAAGTCAAAAGAGTGATCCTGAAAAAGAGAATACGCGCTAACGGGAATCAACAAATCACAATCCTTCTGCAGCGCAGCCACCGCTTTCCAATCGCATGGTATGCCGCTTACGAAGGCGAGCGTTCCCGTGGATACATTGTTTTTCCTTGGTTTCGCAAGGAGGTTCAGATCACATATGCGGAAACGAACCTGCCTCGCGGGCTCTATGAATTGAGGGAAGTCACCCTTTTGTCCGGCGATTTGTTTGGTCTCGTTAAACAGAAAAAAACCTTTGATCTCCATGATACCTTCCTTGTCCATCCGGAGTATTCTGTTCTTAAAAATTGGATCTTCAAGGATCATGTGAAGGGCGAGGATATTACTTCTGCGCGAACCACTTCGCAGAATTCTACATCGGTTGTGGGAGTAAGAGAGTACCAGCAGGGAGATCGACTCAGTCAAATTCACTGGAAGGCCTCTGCGAAAAATGGGGTGCTTCGTACCAAGGAATTCGAGAATCACGTGTCCCATGATTTACTGGTCCTTTTGGATACCCATCGAAAAGCCTATAATACGGGCCAATCCTTTGAAAAGGCTATTTCGCTGGTGGCAAGTATTATGTATTCAAGTCAACTCCAACAAAACCGATATACCTTTCTGACCCAGATGCAGATCCCGATCGTAAGCACAAGAGTGCTAAAGGGAAAGCGCAGTGAAGATTTTCAACAAATACTGGATCTTTTGGCCCGGATAACCTGCGATGCGGAAAAGACCTTTCCCGAATTTATCGCGAAGACGATGGAACAACACCCGCAGGCATCCCGGTTGGTGCTCGTTACGTCACGGATTGATCAGGTTATGTATATTCTGTTAGGGGAGCTCGTTCGTCAGAGGAAAAGAATAGAGCTTTTTTATTTTGATGAAAAGAAGGAAGGCCTGGAATGGATCCAAAAGCTGAAGAGAATGGGGGTCATCTGCCACCATGAAAATGGTTAAGGGGATTCTAATCTTTCTTGTATTATGTGAATGGTTGCGCCCCCTGCCCAGTTTATCCCACTTTGAAAACATGCCCGCATTTATCGTATTGATGGCCATCTTTTGCCTGGTGGAAGTAAGTGATAGATTGCCTCTCTTGTTGAAATGGGTGGTGAAAGCTTGTGCGGCAGGTGGTACCATCTATTTTCTGTTTGACGGAAAATGGCAGTTAGCTGCGGAAAAAACAACCTGGCTACAATATGTGAAACTGGAATGGCTCTATAATTATCAACAGATAGGACTGGGAGACTGGAACAGCACAACAGCCCTGTTTCGAACGGTATTGTTTATTCTTATTCTATGGTTGGCAGTCAGCATTGTATATGACGCGGTCTTGCGTAGAAAACAGGGGAAAGGCTTTGCTTTTATTACCTTATGCTATTTTATTTTATTGGATGTCACAACAGAAATGGAGACTAAGGGTCTCCTTTTACAAACGGTTCTACTGTTGTTGGTCCTGTTATCTATGATCCAACTCAGATTTGTAGAAAGACAAGGAATCCAGATGTTAGACGGCTTGCGTCGCTCTCGTTCGTATTGGATGCTGTCAACTATCCTGCTTGTAGGAGTTATTGCCCTTTTTGCCTATCAGTTGCCAAAGCCGGGGGAATCAGCAGCCCAGACTTTTCTTTGGAATACTCTTGCCTCCCAGCCGAAGAAGGTAGGTTATGAAAGTGGGGATCATCGTCTAGGGGGACCTTTTCATGAGGACCGGACGATTGTGTTTTATGCGGAAACGGCGAGTGAACATTACTGGCGTGGAGAATCACGGGATCTCTATACCGGCCTGGAATGGAAGAATACTCCCAGGGAGAAACAGTTAACTAGGCAAATGAATGCCTTGCTTGGACAACCGTTGTTTCCAAATATTAAAACAGAAGATATTGAAACGAAGGTTCGGTACATTGATCAAAAGCATAACCTGATTTTTTCCACCGGCCAGGTCAAACAACTGAAAGTGTTGGAACCTGAGCGGGGAATCTTGTATACAGAAGGAAACCATGATATTCAGGTTCATTATCCGACAGCTGGGGAGTTTATCAAGCATTATGAGATAACCGAGCAGCTTCCTCTGATCAATGAACAAGAACTAAGGAATTCTTCTACGAATTATCCAGAAACGATTAAATCCCAGGATTTACAGCTGCCTGCAGGCTTGCCAGAACGGGTAAAGGAGTTGGCGAGGGAGCTGACCGCGGATGCGGCTGATCCGTACCAAAAAGCGGTCGATATTGAACAATATCTTCGCTTGCAAGGTGGATATCTTTATGAGCAACAGGATATCCCTTACGTATCAGAGAATCAAGACTTTGTAGATCAATTTTTATTTGAAACGAAAAAAGGATACTGTGATCATTTTTCGTCCTCGATGGTTGTTCTTTTGCGGGCTGCCGGTGTCCCTGCGCGTTACGTTAAGGGTTTTTCAACGGGGGACGTGAACCATAGCAAAGAGGGGCTATTGGAGGTAACGGTGCGAAATAAAAACGCGCATTCCTGGCCGGAGGTTTATTTTGAGGGATATGGTTGGGTGGCCTTTGAGCCTACACCTGGCTTTCATTACCCGACGAAAAAGGAGATGGATCAGGATGCTGTAAACAAGCTGCAGAAGACACCACTTCCACCACCACCGCCACTGGAGGACAAGAAAGATGAACAAAAGAAAGAGGACGAACAGCATTTAGCAGGTAATGAATCTACAAACCCACTTCCTGCCGTTTTACTAATCCTATTCTTTGGTGGAGGATTGCTTTTTGCTTATTTGAAACGGCAGCCGTTGTATTTGAAATGGCTCTATCGAAAAGGGATGAAGGCGGCTTCCTCTGGGGAGTTCTCAAAAGTTTATCTATCCCTACTAAAAGCGTTAAGCAGATGGGTGTCCAAAAGACAATTAAATGAATCGCTTAGCGAATATATTGACCGTATTCAGATCAAACAGGAAATGAAAATAGAGCTGAAAAAGCTCAATGCTTGGTATGAAAAGCAGTTATATGGCAGGAAGAAAGAAGATCCTTCTGAGACTGCTGAATGCCGGGAGATTCTCAAAAAAATAATTCACCATTTCCATTCTTGAGCTTTTAGCCAGACTTTGGTAGAATGATGTCGTTAAAAGTCGAACGTTGACTCTAAAAATGGGTGGAATGTCTGGGAATGGGTGGATCGGATATTAATCTCGATCAAAACAAAGCCGACCCCTCTTTTATACAGAAAATAAGAGGGTTCGGCTTCATGTTTTTCTTTGCAAAAGGTGAAGATACTAGAGAAAACACTGGAATCTCAAACACGCATCTATTAATTACATACTTCGAATGATAATGAGGAGGATATATTCATGCAGCGACCGAATGAACTTGTGATTGTTTTGGACTTTGGAGGTCAATATAACCAGCTGATTGCACGCAGAGTGCGGGACCTAGGGGTATATAGTGAACTAATGCCGTTTAATACATCCGTTGAAAAAATCAAAGAATTGCAGCCGAAAGGAATTATCTTTTCGGGAGGACCAGCAAGTGTTTATGAAGAGAATTCTCCATTAGTCAATGAACAAATTTATGATTTGGGGATTCCGATTTTAGGGATTTGTTACGGCATGCAGATGATGACCCATCATCTAAAAGGAAAAGTGGAAAGAGCGGGAAAACGGGAATATGGAAAAGCGGCTATCTCCGTAACAGGCGAGAGTCCGTTGTTCAGAAAATTGGACAACCAGCAAAATGTTTGGATGAGCCACGGCGATCTGGTTGTGGAGGCTCCACAAGGTTTTCGCGTAGATGCAAGCAGTGATCACTGCCCAATCGCGTCCATGAGCAACCCAGAGAAAAATTTCTACGCGGTGCAATTCCACCCGGAAGTCCGTCACTCGGAATACGGGAATGAAATGATTAAAAACTTCCTTTACGAGGTATGTCAATGTGAAGGAAACTGGTCGATGGAAAACTTCATTGAACAAATGATTGCGGAAATCAAAGAAACCGTAGGCGATAAAAAGGTGTTGTGTGCGTTGAGCGGTGGGGTTGATTCATCGGTTGTAGCGGTATTAATCCACCGCGCGATAGGTGATCAGCTAACCTGTATGTTTATCGATCATGGCTTGCTTCGTAAAGGGGAAGCGGAAAGTGTAATGGAAACCTTCGGCAAAGATTTCCACATGAATTTGATAAAAATCGATGCTAAGGATCGTTTCTTATCGAAGTTAAGAGGGGTTTCTGATCCGGAGAAGAAGCGGAAAATTATCGGGAATGAATTTATCTATGTATTTGAAGAGGAGTCAGGCAAACTAGAGGGCATGGACTTCTTGGCTCAAGGGACTTTATATACAGACATCGTCGAAAGCGGAACAGCCACTGCTCAAACGATTAAATCCCACCATAATGTAGGCGGGTTGCCGGAAGATATGAAGATGAAACTCATCGAACCGCTGAAAGCCCTGTTCAAGGATGAAGTCCGGAAAGTGGGTGAGGAGCTTGGCATTCCAGATGAAATCGTATGGCGCCAACCTTTCCCGGGACCGGGTTTGGGGATTCGTGTCATCGGTGAAATTACCGATGAGAAATTGGAGATTGTTCGTGAATCGGATTATATTTTGCGTGAGGAAATCAAAAATGCTGGATTGGACCGAGAAATTTGGCAGTACTTCACAGCCCTTCCTGATATGAGAAGCGTCGGGGTCATGGGAGATGCAAGAACATATTCCTATACTGTTGGAATTCGTGCTGTTACTTCGATTGATGGAATGACAGCAGATTGGGCACGAATTCCTTACGATATTTTAGAAAAAATTTCGGTAAGAATCGTTAATGAAGTGGAAAACGTCAACCGTGTCGTTTACGATATTACCTCTAAGCCACCAGCAACCATCGAGTGGGAATAAAAAAACGCAGGGTCAGACTACTGTCGAAATTTGTCGATCATCAACTTTGGCGAATTACGGCTAGGGTTTGGCCCTGTTTCACGTACATTACCTAAAAACTTTTTTAAAATGTTCGTTTATCTTGTTGATTTATTTAATTCCCCCTGATACAATAAACTTACCGAACGAAATAACGCAAACTCAACTTAATATTCGCATTAAGTTTCGTATAATCTCAAGAATATGGCTTGAAAGTTTCTACCGGGCTACCGTAAATAGCCTGACTACGAAATAGCGGGTGAGTTTATTTTTATAATAAGCTCATGAATCAATGCTATTTTGTTGATACTAAAGCCTAAACAGAGATTTTCCTGTTTAGGCTTTTGTTTTTCGCGTAGGGGATAATTTAATAAAAAGGGGAATTGGGGAAAATGGTGAATCAACAAACTTCAGCACGTACTGAGATTTTTGCTGGGATTACGACCTTTGTTACAATGGCCTACATCTTGTTTGTAAACCCAATGATTTTATCCGGAACCGGCATGGACGCGAATGCTGTATTCTTGGCTACTTGTTTAGGGGCTGGGATTGTTTCGATTTTGATGGGGCTCATCGTGAAAGCTCCAATTGCTTTGGCGCCGGGGATGGGGTTGAATGCCTATTTTGCGGTTGTTGCTTCTTCAACAGGCGGAATCATGCCATGGCAAACGGCATTAGCAGCTGTTTTCATTTCAGGTATTATCTTCCTTATTTTGACTTTAACTGGTTTCAGACAAGCGCTTGTTGATGCTGTACCAGATGGTTTAAAGCATGGGATTACCGTCGGGATTGGATTGTTTATTGCACTTTTAGGTTTTAAGCTTTCGGAACTGATTAAAATTCAGGCGATTCCGATCCCTCCAACGATGGATAGTCTGGCCAAAGGACCGACGGATCTGATGTCCTTTGAATGGAATCTTCACTTGGCGAATTTTAGTTATTTCACAGGTAATTCAGGGATGCTTGCTTTTATCGGGTTAGTGATTACAAGTTTGATGGTTGTACGTGGATTAAAAGGCGGTATTTTAATTGGGATACTGATCACAACGATTATTGGAATTCCAATGGGGGTAACGGATATCTCAAGCCTACAAGGCGCAAAATGGTACCCCGATTTCTCGACAAACAATTTCTTTGCCCTAGACCTTCAAGGGATTCTTGGGATTGGTATTCTAGAAGCAATCTTTGTCTTTACTTTCGTAGAATTGTTTGACACCTTCGGGACGATGGTAGGTACTTTGGACCGTGCCGGGATTTTAAATCAGCCGGATGGACGGAAAAAATTATCCAAGGCGATGATGGTTGATGCGTCTGGGGTTTCCATTGGTGCCCTTTTAGGTACGAGTACGATTACCGCTTTTGTAGAAAGTGCTTCTGGGATTGAGGCAGGCGGACGACGTGGCTTAACTGCCATAACAGTAGGGGTATTATTCATCCTAGCCTTATTCATTGCTCCGATCGCGGGGATTGTTCCGAGTGCAGCAACAGCGCCGGCCCTTATTATTGTTGGGGTGCTTATGGTGCAAAATATTTTAAAAATTGATTTCCATAATATGTTGGAAGCTATTCCTGCCTTTTTAACCATTATTCTAATGCCTTTAACGCAAAGTATTGCGAATGGGATTTCAGCGGGTATTCTATTCTTTACACTGTTATCTGTCTCCCTTGGTAAAAAGGTCCACCCGATTATGTGGGTGTTGACGATCCTGGTGATTGTTCGATACATCTTTATCGGTGGGGAATAAAGAGCTGCCTATAAAAAAAGAAGATCGCTTTTTTTCGGTTGTGTTTTCGCCGGAAGGGCGATTTCTTTTTTGGATCGCAATGAGTAAAACACGAACATTAAATATGAACATTTCGTTGATAATACGTAAATAAGGTTGAGAAACCCGTCGAATTGTGGTTTACTAAAGAAGTAATATTCGTTCGTAGGTTTAAGTGAGTCATGAAACGTGCAAGGGGAGGTTCTGGAAATGACGGCAGCGAAGGTTGGAGTCATAATGGGCAGTACTTCAGATTGGGAAACGATGAAAGAGGCTTGTGCCATATTAGAGGAATTAACTATTCCTTACGAAAAGAAGGTTGTTTCGGCACATCGTACGCCGGATTATATGTTCCAATATGCAGAGCAAGCACCGGAACGAGGGATTGAAGTGATTATAGCAGGGGCTGGTGGTGCCGCACATCTTCCAGGAATGGTAGCAGCCAAAACTATTTTGCCGGTGATTGGGGTACCTATTCAATCGGCCGCATTAAAAGGAATGGATTCGCTGTTATCGATTGTTCAAATGCCTGGTGGTGTACCGGTGGCTACTGTAGCGATCGGCAGAGCAGGAGCAATCAATGCGGGATTGTTGGCAGCACAGATTTTAGGCCTTAAAGACAAGGAAATAGGACAGCGGCTTTTGGCTCGTAGAGCGCAAATTCAAGCGAAGGTTTTAGAGGAGAGTGATCTCGGGTGAAGGTAATCAAACCAGGCTCAACGATCGGCATCTTAGGTGGCGGACAATTAGGCAGAATGATGACTTTGTCCGGGCGAAATATGGGTTATCGATTCGTTACCCTAGATCCCACTCCGGATTCCCCTTGTGGACAAGTGGCAGAACAAATTGTGGCTTCCTACTCAGATTTGGATGCAGCCATCCAGTTGGCGAAGAAAAGCGATGTGGTTACCTATGAATTTGAAAACGTGGATGCTGCAGTGGCTGCTGGCTTAGAGAAGTTCTCTTATGTTCCGCAGGGAAGTGAGTTGCTGAGAATTACTCAAAACCGGATACGAGAAAAGATCACACTTTCCTCCATTGGGGTTCCGGTTGCTCCTTTTGAAGTGGTACGAGCTGGTGAGGATTTGCAGCAGGCAATCATCAAGCTGGGAACACCCTGTGTGGTCAAGACTGCAACAGGTGGGTATGACGGAAAAGGACAATGGGTGATTAGAGAAGATCAGCAAATCATATCTGTTGTCGAGACGCTTCGCGCTTTTGAGGGGGATCTAGTTGTTGAGAGGTTTATCCCTTTTCATAAAGAACTTTCCGTGATCGCTGCACGAAGCACCAAGGGAGAGATCAAAACTTTCCCTGTCGCGGAAAATATCCACCGTGAAAATATTCTTCATCAATCGATTGTACCGGCAAGGATTTCCGAGAAAACTACCAAGGAAGCGGAGGAAATTGCCGTTAACATAGCCACCTCAATGAACGTGGTTGGCCTAATCGCCGTCGAAATGTTCTTGACTAAAGAGGGGGACTTGATGGTGAATGAATTGGCGCCACGCCCTCATAACTCGGGCCATTATACGATGGATGCATGTATCACCTCTCAATTTGAGCAACATATTCGTGCTGTTTGCGGATTGCCGCTTGGGGATGTGACCCTGTTAAGCCCAGTGGTGATGGTCAATATTTTGGGAGAGCATCAAGAAGCGGTAGTCAATAAAATGGAACAGCTTCCTGTAACGGCAAAACTTCATCTATACGGGAAAGCTGAAGCAAAATCGAAACGTAAAATGGGACATATCAATTTTCTTGCTTCAAATACCGATAAGGCTCTGGAGCAAATTGATCAATTAGATATTTGGAAAACGGAGGTCGTCTTATGATTCAGCGATATTCTCGCCCGGAAATGACAGCGATTTGGACAGAAGAAAATAAATTTAAAGCCTGGTTGGAAGTGGAAATACTAGCTTGCGAGGCATGGTCTGAGCTTGGACACATCCCTCGTGAAGACGTGCAGAAGCTCCGAGAAAAAGCTGGATTTGATATCGATCGGATCTATGAAATTGAACAAGAAACAAGACATGACGTCGTTGCATTTACCCGAGCAGTTTCAGAGACACTGGGCGAGGAAAAGAAATGGGTGCATTACGGTCTTACCTCTACAGACGTAGTAGATACGGCATTATCTTATCTTTTATTGCAAGCCAATCAAATCATCCGCAAAGATCTAGAGAATTTTATTGAAATACTTACAAACAAAGCGAGAGAACACAAGTATACCGCAATGATGGGACGGACACATGGGGTCCATGCCGAACCAACTACATTCGGTTTGAAACTGGCTCTATGGCGTGAGGAAATGAAGCGTAACCTCGAACGTTTTGATCAGGCAGCGAAGAACCTGGCTTTTGGAAAGATCTCCGGGGCTGTCGGGACCTATGCCAATATTGATCCGTTCGTAGAAAGCTTTGTTTGTGAAAAGTTGGGATTGAAGGCTGCGCCGGTTTCTACGCAAACCCTGCAACGTGACCGTCATGCCGATTACATGGCTACTTTAGCCTTGATCGCTACTTCCCTAGATAAATTTGCAACTGAAGTGCGCGGCCTGCAAAAAAGTGAAACAAGAGAGGTTGAAGAAGCCTTTGCCAAAGGGCAAAAAGGGTCTTCAGCGATGCCGCACAAGCGCAACCCAATCGGAAGTGAGAACATCTCCGGATTAGCACGGGTGATTCGTGGGCATATGGTTTCCGCTTATGAAAATGTTCCGCTTTGGCATGAAAGAGATATCTCCCATTCTTCTGTCGAACGTGTCATTCTCCCGGATGCGACGATCCTTTTAAACTATATGCTGAATCGTTTTGGGAACATTATTAAAAACTTAACTGTATTCCCTGAAAATATGAAGCGCAATATGGACCGGACCTTTGGCCTGATCTATTCGCAAAGGGTGTTGTTGAAGTTAATTGACAAAGGCTTAAGCCGTGAAGAGGCCTATGATACCGTTCAACCGCGTGCTATGCAGGCTTGGGAGGAACAGCGATCCTTCCGCGCGATTTTGGAAGAGGATCCAAAGGTGCAGGCATGGTTAACAAAGGAAGAACTGGACGATTGTTTTGATTACAACTGGCACTTGAAGCATGTGGATACAATTTTTGAACGGGTTGGACTGTAATTAGCAGAAAAATTTTCCGCTATTTCCGAAGGAGGGGCTACTATGGAGAAATTAGACCTACTATACGAGGGCAAGGCCAAACGAGTTTACAAAACATCCGAAGAGGACCTCTACTGGATTGAATATAAAGATGACGCGACAGCCTTTAACGGTGAAAAGAAGGCACAAATTTCCGGTAAAGGTGTTCTCAATAACGAGATCAGTTCCATCCTTCTTACCTTACTAAAAGAAAAAGGGATCGAAAATCATTTAGTGAAAAAGCTATCTGCCACTGAGCAACTTGTTCGCCAGGTGGAAATCATCCCGATTGAAGTGGTTGTCCGCAATCGAGCCGCTGGTTCTTTTTCGAAAAGGTTGGGTGTTGAGGAAGGAAACCTTCTTCCTAAGCCGATTGTTGAATTCTACTATAAGGACGATGCACTCGGTGATCCGTTTATCAACGACGACCATATCGCCATACTGCAATTGGCATCCCCGAAGGAATTAGAGCTGATCAGAGAAACAGCCCTTAAAGTGAACGATATTCTATCTGCCCACTTAGGTGAACGTGGAATCACTGTAGTGGATTTCAAATTGGAATTTGGCAAGACAAGAGATGGACAAGTGATTCTGGCTGATGAGATTTCTCCAGATACTTGCCGTTTCTGGGATGCCAAAACAAATGAGAAATTAGACAAAGATCGCTTTCGACGTGATCTTGGTAACCTCATTGAAGCATATCAGGAAATAGCGAAACGATTAGGAGGAGAAATTCATGTTTAAGGCAACCGTTTTTGTCACATTAAGAGAGAGCGTCTTAGACCCTCAAGGAAGTGCAGTACGCGGATCATTGCATACCCTTGGTTTTGATGAAGTCGGGGAAGTGCGGATCGGAAAATATATGCAATTAGAAATCGATTTAAACGATCGCGCTGCAGCTGAGGAACGTGTCAAAGAAATGTGTGAAAAGCTGTTAGCTAATACGGTAATCGAGGATTATCGTTATGAACTGCAGGAGGTCTAAACATGAATTTTGCAGTAATCGTATTTCCTGGTTCCAACTGTGACGTAGATATGTATAAGGCTGTAGAGGATTGTCTTGGACAGCCTGTTGATTATGTTTGGTATACTCAAACCGATCTTTCGAAATATGATGTGATCTTGATTCCTGGTGGTTTTTCTTATGGGGATTATCTCCGTACGGGAGCGATGGCTAGTTTAGCACCTGCTATGGAGTCTGTGAAAAAAGCCGCAGCAGAAGGGAAACTCGTGCTTGGGGTCTGCAACGGATTTCAGATATTAACGGAAGCCGGCTTGCTGCCTGGGGCTTTGCGCCGAAATCAATCCCTTAAATTCCACTGTAAGTACGTGGATCTAAAAGTAGAATCCAATTCCACTCCTTTTACCCTTGACTATCAAGAAGGGGAAATGATTAAAATTCCAATCGCACATGGCGAAGGAAATTATTATTGTGATCCGGAAACCCTGAAGAAACTACAGGAGAACAACCAGATCGTCTTTCGTTATGAGGGTCTTAATCCAAATGGCTCTATTGATGAGATTGCTGGAATTATCAATGAGCAGGGAAATGTCCTTGGCATGATGCCGCATCCAGAACGTGCTGTACATGAATGGTTAGGTTCTGAAGATGGAAAACGGATGTTTACTTCGATTCTAAAGTATTGGAGGGAACGTAACGGTGCAGCATAAAGAACCTACTCCTACTGAAATCCAGGAACAAAAGGTTTACCGTGAAATGGGTTTAACCGACGAAGAATATGAAAAAGTATTAGAAATTATGGGCAGAAAGCCAAATTATACAGAAATCGGGATTTTTAGCGTCATGTGGTCTGAACACTGCAGCTACAAAAATTCCAAGCCTGTTCTACGTAAGTTCCCGACAAAGGGTCCGCGCGTTCTGCAAGGTCCTGGGGAAGGGGCTGGGATCGTCGATATTGGCGATAACCAGGCGGTTGTTTTCAAGATGGAAAGCCATAACCATCCTTCAGCGATCGAGCCCTATCAAGGCGCTGCGACAGGCGTCGGGGGGATTATCCGCGACGTATTTTCAATGGGGGCTAGACCAATTGCGATGCTCAATTCCCTTCGTTTCGGTGAACTCGATAACGCAAAAACAAAATATCTATTTGAAAATGTAGTTTCCGGGATTGCTGGATACGGAAATTGCATCGGGATTCCAACGGTTGGGGGAGAAGTTATGTTTGACCCTAGCTACGAAGGAAATCCGTTGGTGAATGCGATGTGTGTCGGGTTAATCAATCATGACGAAATTCAAAAAGGCGTAGCCAAAGGGATTGGTAACCCTGTGATCTATGTTGGGGCTTCAACAGGAAGAGATGGGATCCATGGAGCAACGTTTGCCTCAGAGGAACTCAGTGAAGAATCTGAAGCGAAGCGCCCAGCTGTTCAAGTGGGAGATCCATTTATGGAGAAGCTGTTGCTTGAAGCTACCCTTGAATTGATCCGTTCTGGATATGTCGTGGGGATTCAGGATATGGGTGCAGCGGGACTAACCAGTTCCAGTTCAGAGATGGCAAGTAAGGCTGGGAACGGGATTGAATTAGATCTGGATATGGTGCCGCAACGTGAAACGGGAATGACCCCATATGAAATGATGCTTTCCGAATCCCAGGAGAGAATGCTTGTTGTTGTAAAGCAGGGCACAGAGGAAGAAGTCTATAAAATCTTTGAGAAATGGGGATTGCATGCCGTTGTTATCGGCCGTGTAACAGATGACGATCAGCTCCGCCTATTGCACAAAGGCGAAGTGGTTGCAGAAATCCCAGTTGATAAATTGGCAGAGGATGCGCCAGTGTACCACAAACCTTCCGCAGTTCCTGCTTATTATGAGCAATTTGCAGGGCTCGATACAACAGAAATCGAAGAAACGAAAGACTATGCAGATACATTATTGAAACTGTTGTCTTCACCAACCATTGCCAGCAAGGAATGGGTGTACAATCAATATGATTACATGGTTCGTACAAATACAGCGGTCATGCCTGGATCCGATGCAGCGGTGTTGGCGATTCGCGGCACTCGTAAGGCCTTAGCGATGACTACCGATTGCAACGCCCGTTATGTTTACCTTGATCCATACCAAGGCGGAGCAATTGCAGTTGCCGAGGCAGCACGGAACGTGGTTTGTTCCGGAGCACTTCCATTAGCGATCACCGATAACTTGAATTTCGGGAGTCCGGAAAAGCCGGAAATCTTCTGGCAGATAGAGCAGGCAGCAGAAGGGATCAGTGAAGCCTGCCGACAGTTGGAAGCACCTGTAATCGGAGGTAACGTCAGTCTTTACAATGAAACAAACGGTGTTGCGATCTATCCAACACCAACCATCGGAATGGTCGGGTTGATCGAAGACATGGATCATATCACAACTCAGGACTTCAAAGCTGAAGGTGATCATATCCTGCTGCTCGGGGAAACCAAGGCGGAAATCGGCGGATCTGAATATCAAAAGCTAGTCTTGGGTCGGATCGAAGGACGTCCGCCACAAATCAATTTGGAAAAAGAAAAGGCTATCCAAGCGACCGTTCTTAAGGCCATTCGCGAAGGATTGGTCAAGTCCGCACATGATCTTGCCGAAGGGGGTCTTGCCGTTGCCTTGGCTGAATCTTGTATCGATGGAAACGTGGGTGCGGAAATTCAGTTGGATACGGAGCTTCGTGCGGATCTTACATTATTTAGTGAATCTCAATCACGGATTTTGCTTTCCGTTGCACCCGATCATGTGGAAAAAGTGAAGGGTTTGGCATCGGAAGCAGGAGTAACAATCGCAGAACTTGGTAAAGTCACGGGAGAAAATTTAGTTATTCGATTAAATAACTCTGAAATCATAAATCAGCCTCTCTCAACATTGAAAGCGGCCTGGAAGGATGCGATCCCATGTTTGATGACGTAATTTGGGACAAACTAAACGAGGAATGTGGGGTATTTGGGGTATTCGGCCATGCTGATGCCCCTCAGCTTACTTACTACGGGATTCACGCGCTTCAACACCGCGGACAGGAATCTGCTGGAATCTGTGCATCAGATGGGAAAAACTTCTCCTACCATCGGGGAATGGGACTGGTAACCGAGGCCTTTGGCAACGATGAACTGGATCATCTTCGAGGACATATCGCCATTGGCCATGTTCGCTATACAACGGCAGGGGAAAGCAAAATCGAGAATGCACAGCCGCTTATTTTTAAATACAGCCATGGGAATTTGGCTTTAGCCCACAACGGGAATTTGGTGAATGCCAAACAAGTAAGACATCAGTTGGAACGCCAAGGATCGATCTTTCAAACGACAAGCGACACGGAAGTGGTTGCACACTTAATTGCCCGTTCCGGCTATGACAAAATCGAAGAAGCTGTCAAAGAATCCTTGCGGATGATAAAAGGGGCTTATGCGCTGCTAATCATGACGGAAAAGAAAATGATCGTCGCGCTTGACCCGAATGGACTTCGCCCACTTTCTTTGGCGAAGCTTGGTGATGCCTATGTTGTTTCATCGGAAACTTGTGCCTTTGATATTGTTGGGGCCACCTATCTACGCGAAGTGGAACCTGGAGAAATGGTTGTGATCGATGAAGACGGACTCCGCTCGGAGAGAGTATCCGGGAATACGCAGCGGGCCATCTGTTCTTTTGAATATATCTACTTCGCCAGACCTGACAGTGATATAGACGGAATCAATGTTCACACGGCACGAAAACGCTTGGGCAGAGAGTTGGCCGCAGAAGCCCCAGTAGAGGCAGATGTGGTGACAGGTGTACCCGATTCCAGCATTTCTGCAGCCATTGGTTATGCCGAAGCGACAGGAATTCCTTATGAGCTAGGGCTCATCAAAAACCGCTATGTGGGGAGAACTTTTATCCAGCCTAGTCAGGAATTGCGGGCAAAAGGTGTGCGGATGAAGCTAAGCGCCGTCCGTAAGGTCGTGGAAGGTAAGCGAGTCGTGATGATTGATGATTCGATTGTTCGGGGAACGACAAGCGGTAGGATTGTGCAGATGCTACGTGATGCAGGGGCGAAAGAAGTCCATGTAAGAATCAGTTCACCGCCGGTCATGAATTCATGTTTTTATGGGATCGATACATCAACTCGCGCCGAATTGATTGCAGCGAAGAAGAACATTGAAGAAATGCGGCAATTTATTGGAGCTGACAGCTTGGCCTTTTTATCGATTGATGGACTGATGAGGGGAACAGGGAGAAATTCCGACCATCCGAATAATGGACATTGCCTGGCCTGCTTTACCGGACAATATCCAACGGAAATTTATGAAGAGATTGAAGACGAAAGTGAAAGTGAAAACCACTGCGAAAGCCTAAGCAAGTCGTAGTCAGGGGGCAGAGACGATGAGTGATGCATACCGCCACGCGGGTGTTGACATAGATGCAGGGAATGAAGCTGTAGAAAGAATGAAGAAACATGTAAAAAGGACTTTTCGTCCGGAGGTTCTAACGGGTCTTGGGGGATTCGGTGCCCTTTTCCAACCGGATTTGAAAAAATATGAGGAACCCATCCTTGTTTCCGGTACAGATGGTGTGGGAACCAAATTAAAGCTGGCTTTTGCTATGGACAAGCATGACACGATCGGTGTCGATGCTGTTGCCATGTGTGTCAATGACATTGTTGTGCAAGGAGCGGAACCACTGTTTTTCCTGGACTACTTAGCCTGTGGCAAGGTCGTTCCGGAGAAGATTGAAATGATTGTGAAAGGCATTGCAGACGGCTGTGAACAGGCCGGCTGTTCCTTAATCGGCGGTGAAACGGCTGAAATGCCAGGGATGTACACAGATGGCGAATACGATATTGCTGGTTTCTCGGTTGGAATGGTTGACAAAAAGAAACTAATTGATGGATCTGCGGTGAAAGCAGGAGACGTATTAATCGGTCTTGCTTCAAGCGGAGTTCACAGCAATGGGTTTTCCTTGGTCAGAAAGGTTCTTTTGGAGGATAACAAATTATCCCTTACTTCCCGCATGGAAGAGCTAGACAATCAGGTGCTTGGAAACGTCCTGTTAGAGCCTACCCGCATTTATGTTAAGTCCATTCTAAGCGTATTAGAGGAAATCCCTCTACACGGTTTGGTGCATATGACAGGCGGCGGATTCTACGATAACATCCCAAGAATTGTTCCAGAAGGCTTGCAAGCGGAAATTCAAAAGGGAACCTGGTCCATTCTTCCGATTTTTAACCTGATCCAGGAAAAGGGCTCGATTTCCGATTACGATATGTTTAGGACATTTAATATGGGGATTGGCATGGTTTTAGTTGCCGATTCAAAAAATAAGGATGCTTTGTTAGATAAACTAAAAGCACTTGGGGAACAAGCCTATGTCATTGGTTCGATCCAAGAGGGTGATGAGGAAGTTCGGATTGTCGGAGGGAATGAATAATGAAGATCGCTGTGTTTGCTTCCGGCTCCGGCTCCAACTTTTCCGCCATGATGGGGGCGATTCGGGCCGACAAACTGCCTGGTGTAGAGGTAGCTCTATTGGTTTGCGATCGCCCCGGAGCCTTGGTTGAGGGTCGGGCAGAACAGGAATCCATTCCTGTTTTTTCTTTTCAGCCTAAGCAGCATGCTGACAAGTTGGCTTACGAGCAAGTCATTTTGCAGGAATTAAAGAAAAAACAAGTGGAGTGGATCATCTTGGCCGGTTATATGAGATTGATCGGGGATACCCTGTTAGAGGCTTATCAAGGGAGAATCATTAATTTACATCCATCCCTTCTTCCTGCTTTTACCGGTAAGGATGCCATTGGCCAAGCCCTAGAATATGGGGTGAAAGTAACCGGAGTTACCGTCCACTTTGTCGATGCTGGAATGGACACCGGACCGATTATCGCCCAAAGGGTGGTACCCATTTTGGAGGGGGATACCCGAGAAACGCTGACAAAGAGAATTCAAGAACAAGAACATCAATTATTGCCTGAAGTTGTGCGATTAGTACAAGAAGGAAAAGTGAAACTTATAGGCAGAAAGGTGGGAGTGCAGTGAAAAGAGCATTAATCAGTGTATCAGACAAAACGGGAATCGTTCCTTTTGCTAAGGAATTAGTGGAATTAGGTGTAGAGATTATCTCCACAGGGGGTACTGCGAAACTTCTAAAAGAGCAAGGAGTAAAGGTTACGGGTATTTCTGAGGTCACCGGTTTTCCAGAGATTCTCGATGGGCGTGTAAAAACCTTGCACCCTAACATTCATAGCGGACTGCTTGCCATTCGTGACAAGGAAGAGCACCAAAAACAGTTGGAAGAGTTAAAGATCCAGCCCATCGATTTGGTTGTGGTGAATCTTTATCCTTTTAAAGAAACCATTAGCAAAGAGAATGTTGCTTATGAGGACGCGATTGAAAATATTGATATCGGCGGCCCAACCATGCTTCGTTCTGCTGCGAAAAACCACGCTTTTGTCACCGTTGTCGTAGATGCAGGGGATTATCCTACGATTCTTGAAGAGGTGAAAGCGGGTGGGGATACTAGTCTTAAAACCCGTCGCCGTCTAGCAGCAAAAGTTTTCCGCCATACAGCAGCTTACGATGCCTTGATCTCCAATTACCTCACTGAACAAGTAGGGGAAGAATGGCCAGATCAATTAACGGTTACCTTCGAAAAGGTGCAGTCGCTTCGTTATGGGGAGAATCCTCATCAAAAAGCAGGTTTCTATAAGGAGCCATTAGCAAAAGCTGGCACTTTAAGCACAGCCGAGCAATTGAACGGTAAAGAGCTTTCCTACAATAACATTAATGATGCAGATGCGGCATTGCAGTTGGTTAAGGAATTCGACCAACCGGCAGTGGTTGCAGTGAAGCATATGAATCCTTGCGGAGTGGGGACAGGTCAAACGATTTTTGAGGCCTATCAGAAGGCCTATGAATCGGATCCCGTTTCTATTTTTGGCGGAATCATTGCAGCCAACCGTGTGATTGATCGGGAAACTGCGCTTCGAATGAAAGAGCTCTTTTTAGAGATCATTATGGCTCCAGATTTTGAACCGGATGCATTGGATGTCTTGAAAGAAAAGAAAAACCTTCGTCTCCTTAAACTAGGTGAGTTGAAAAATGAAGGCAACCCAAGTTTGCGTTTGTCCTCCGTTCAAGGAGGCGTGTTGATCCAGGAAGAGGATCGTAAGCAAGCGGAACTTGCAGATTTGAAGGTCGTTACTGAGCGGAAACCAACTGATGAAGAGCTCGAACAGCTTTTATTTAGCTGGAAAGTAGTCAAGCATGTGAAGTCCAATGCTATTGTTTTGGTGAAAGATTTCATGACCGTAGGAGTTGGAGCAGGTCAGATGAACCGTGTGGGTTCAGCAAAGATTGCCATTGAGCAAGCAGGAGAAAAATCCGCAGGGAGTGTGCTTGCGTCTGATGCCTTTTTCCCAATGCCGGATACCCTGCAAGAGGCGGCAAAGGCTGGAATCACTGCGATCATTCAACCAGGTGGATCGATTCGTGATCAAGATTCCATCGATGAAGCGAATAAGCATGGCATTGCGATGGTGTTTACTGGTAATCGTCATTTTAAACATTAGTTCTGGGAGGATTCCATGAAGGTATTAATTGTTGGGAGCGGCGGGCGTGAACACGCGATTGCCTGGAAGCTATCCCAAAGCCCGAAGGTAGAAAAGATTTATTGTGCCCCTGGAAATGCGGGGATTGCTGAACATGCTGAATGTGTCCCAATTGGGGTGAATGATTTCGAGAAATTGACGGCTTTTGCCAAGGACAACAAAGTAGACCTCACTTTTGTCGGACCTGAAGAGCCTCTTTTAAATGGCATCGTCGATGAATTTGAAGAAAAGGGGCTTGTTGTATTTGGTCCTCGCAAAGAAGCAGCATTCATTGAGGGCAGTAAAACATTTGCGAAAAACCTGATGCAGAAATATCAGATTCCAACCGCAGCCTATGCTTCATTTACCCAGTACGAGGAAGCTTTGGCTTATATTCAGCAGCAAGGTGCACCGATCGTCATCAAGGCTGATGGGCTTGCTGCAGGAAAAGGGGTTGTCGTCGCGATGACCCTTGAGGAAGCAGAGACGGCTTTAAAAGACATGATGCTTGATGAATCACTTGGTCTAGCAGGAGCAAAGGTTGTCATTGAGGAATTTCTGCAGGGCGAAGAGCTTACTCTTCTTTCCTTTGTGGATGGCACAACGGTGAAACCCATGATCCCTTCTCAGGATCACAAACAGGTTTTTGATCAAGACAAAGGACCAAATACGGGCGGAATGGGAACTTACTCTCCTGTACCCCAAATGTCTGCGGAGTTAATTCAGCAAATTATGGACGAGATTGTGCTCCCCACGGTAAAAGCGATGGATAGTGAAGGGGTTCCTTTTAAAGGGATTCTTTACACGGGATTGATGATTACGAAAAACGGGCCGAAGGTCATCGAATACAATGCACGTTTTGGCGACCCTGAAACCCAGGTTGTATTGCCATTGTTGCAGACCGATCTGATGGATATCTTTATTGCAGGGGTTTCCGGTGAATTGGAGCAATTGCACATTCAGTGGAAAGATGGTGCCGCAGTATGTGTGATCATGGCTTCTGGCGGATATCCTGGTTCTTATGAAAAAGGGAAGGAAATTCTCGGTCTTGATTCGGTTGCCGCTGGCGATGCAGTGGTCTTTCATGCGGGTACAGCCTTCCAGGAAGGTAAAATTGTCACCAATGGCGGTCGGGTGCTTGGCGTAACAGCCATTGGTGGTTCAATTAAGCAAGCAAGAGAAAAGGCCTATCAGGCGGTGGAACACATTTCTTTTGAAGGTGCCCATTATCGCAAGGATATTGCTCTGAAGGCTTTAAGATAATCAGGATTTGTAACGTCCTTTATTGCGGCTCCCAAATTGAGCCCATAGATAGACAATGACTGCGAGTGAACCAACGGTTCCGACGACGGTGAATAGATGGTCACCGATCCATTCCCAAAATGCGGGTCCCATTATCTATATTCCCCCCTTTCTTCTTCGGAAGAATGCGGGGGTTCTATTTTTGTTCGGGCAAATTTAACGGTTCCATAAGGAACTTTCCGCCTCGACTCTTTCTCCGGAATCGTATTTACGTTAAATAGGGCAAGTCCGGGGCAAAAACGAGTAATCCCCTCCGTCACCTTCATCGCTGAAGTAAGAGCAATAAACTTTGGAAAGGTCTTGTCTGGTCTATGTACCATGCTGGATACGCTCCAGGCAAGTCCGAATAAGCCAATGGTGATACGGAAAAAAGCATCCATCGAACCAACATTCTTTTTCATTTTCATCCCTCCCTCGGATAGATTTATTGTTTGTTTATTAGAAAAAACGATACTGGGAAAACCTGATTGAATGGAAGGAAATAGGGTGTTTTTGTCGAAAACATAGGGCAAAGAAGGAGAGGCGAAATGGATGAAAATCATAAAATGGGCTCTACCCACTGTACTCGCGTTCACTTTAACAGCCTGTATGGGAGGGAAAACACCAGATCTACCGAACAATCAGGAACAGCCATCTGGAAAGCAGGAGCAGCAGCAGACTCAAAATCCGCCTGAGGTGGAAAAAACGTTTAAATATACGGCCCCCTTAACAGGGATGGGGACCGATGAAGAATTGCCCAAACGAACGATTATGGTGATGGTAAACAATGCCCCACAGGCCCGCCCGCAATCCGGTCTGGATCAAGCCGACCTAGTCTATGAGATCCTGGCTGAGGGTTGGATTACCAGATTTGTTGCCATCTATCATAGTGAGAAACCTGAAGTCATTGGGCCTGTGCGCAGTATTCGGTCCTATTATGTGGATCTTGGCGGCAGATTGGATGCGATCATGGTACATGCTGGGGGAAGTCCGGCGGCCCTATCCACTTTGGAAGGAAAAGGGATGGCCCATTTAGACGAAATTTATAATGGCGGCGGCTATTTTTGGCGCGAAAGCTTCCGCAAACCCCCGCATAACTTATATACCGATTTAACGAAAATTTGGGATGGTGCAAAAGCATTAGGATTCCGTGAAGAAGGGGAAATCCCCAAGTTGGATTTTGCTGCGGAGGATGCCGATGTTTCTGGCGATGCTGGAAATATCGTAAAGATTCGTTATTCCGAAGGGTACAATGCAAGTTATGAGTATGATGCGGCTGCAAAAAACTACAAGCGCCTCACGAACGGAGAGCCGCACCTGGACCTTACCACCAAAAAACAGTTAACCGCGGTCAATGTCATGATCATTGAAGCCCCCCATCGCATTATTGATAATGAGGGGCGCAGAGACATCAATTTGTTTGGGCCCGGCGAGGGAATGTTGCTTCAGCGGGGGAAAGTTCAACCGATTAAGTGGGAGATGAAAGATGGCATTATCCGCGCATACTCTAAGGACGACGGAGCCGAGGTGAAATGGTTCCCGGGGAACACTTGGATTAACGTTATTCCGGACAAGCCAGGGTTACAGGAGGCTGTGGTGGTGGAATAGTCGGAACCACGGTCCGGCATCTCCTGAAAATTGGAGTTTTTGTCACAGAACCTTGATGATGACCATTTTCACTTTTTCCAATGAGTATTTTGTCATCATAACCTCGGTGATGACCATTTTCACTTTTTCCAACGGGCATTTTGGTCATCATAACCTCGGTGATGACCATTTTCACTTTTTCCAACGGGCATTTTGGTCATCATAACCCTGATGATGACCGTTTTTACTTTTTCCAATGGGTATTTTGGTCATCATAACCCCGATAATGACCGGTCTCCCAATTTCCAATGAGCATTTGGTCATCATTATAGCGGATCCTCTGCCCGTACAGTTCCAGGTTACCCCCACTTGGCTCGCCCCTTTAACCACTCTCCCCTTCTCTCAGTCACGCCTCCCTTTGATTCCTATTGCAAAATAGAAGCCTATCGCATATATTATAATTGTACACTTTATTCCTTGAAAATTTTAACGTGGTACAACATCGCAGATAATAACATAAACACGAGCCCTTTCTTGTGAAAGTAGAAGCTGACCCTATGGGATAGTGGATAGAAGGATCACAAAAATATAACCCATCCATTTTAAGAGAGGTGAAAGTCAGTGCAATTGGATAAGATTAAAGGAAAAGAATTAGAGCAGTTGTTTAAAGCTATTCTTTCGCTGAAATCGATGGACGAATGTTATGTCTTTTTTGATGATTTGTGTACGGTTAACGAGATCAAGTCTATGGCCCAACGTCTAGAAGTTGCCAGAATGCTGCGTGAAGGATTCACGTACAATCAGATCGAAGAGGAAACAGGCGCCAGTACTGCTACGATTTCTCGTGTCAAGCGCTGCCTGAATTATGGAAATGAAGGTTACCAATTAACCTTAGATCGGGTAGCCGAACTTGATAAGTAACTAAGAAGGGAATATTTTTCATCCCTAATCATTCCGGATAAACTTTAGCCTCCTGTTCAAAACGGGAGGTTTTTCATTTTGTTAGCATAAGAGAATTCGGTATAATGGATTCATCCTGTGCGAATGGGGAGGACGAAGGAAGTGGATATCAAAGAATGGCGGCATGTTTTTAAACTGGACCCTGACAAGGAACTGAATGACAGTCAAATCGAGGCGATATGTGAGTCGGGGACAGATGCCATCATGATTGGCGGAACCCAAGGGGTTTCTTACGATAATACGATTGACCTGATGGCCAGGGTACGGCGGTTTCCACTGCCCTGTGTACTCGAGGTTTCCAATATAGATTCCGTGGTTCCGGGATTTGATTTATATCTCGTTCCCATGGTCGTCAATGCAGGAAGTGCAGATTGGATTGTTGGTAAGCACGTGGAAGGTTTAATGGATTATGGGGCTTTGGTCAAGTGGCATGAGGTGGCTGTGGAGGGATACATTATTTTAAATCCTAAGGCGGAAGCCGCTAAATTAACAGAAGCGAAAACAAATCTCACAATTGAGGAAGCAAAGGCATATGCGAGGTTTGTTGACCAAATGGTGAAGCTCCCCATTTTATATGTTGAATACAGTGGAACATACGGCGATCCAGCACTGTTACGAGCGGTTCGTTCGGTTGTGAAGCAAGCCCGGCTTTTCTATGGCGGAGGGATAAAAGAAGTCTCGCAAGCAGCGGAAATCGCCGAAATTGCGGATACGGTGATTGTCGGAAATGTGATCTATGAAAATTTGCAAACCGCGCTGGAAACTGTGAATAGCGTAAAAAATACGGTAAAATAAAATAAAATAAAAACATATGTTCTTTTCGGAAGGGGAAGGTGAAAGTTGAGTTTTTTTGTGGGAGAAACGGACGTGTTAAAAGGCCTAAATCCCGAACAGCGGGATGCGGTTGTCACAACAGAAGGGCCACTTCTCATTGTCGCAGGGGCAGGGAGTGGGAAAACCAGAGTCTTAACGCAGCGAATCGGCTATTTAATTAAGGAAAAGCAGGTTCCGCCATGGACCATCTTAGCGATTACGTTTACGAATAAAGCGGCGCGAGAGATGAAAAACCGGATCGCAGCACTAACAGGCCCAACAGCAGAGGAAATCTGGATTTCTACCTTTCACTCGATGTGTGTACGAATCTTGCGCAGGGATATTGACCGGCTTGGTTACAGCAGAAGCTTTTCCATTCTGGACTCTAGTGATCAACTTTCGGTTATCAAGCAATGCCAAAAAGAATTAAACATTGATCCGAAGAAATTTGATCCGCGGGCCATTCTTTCTGTCATTAGCTCAGCTAAAAATGAGTTGAAGGATCCTGACCGATTTGGAAACCTTGTTGGTGATCCTTTTATGTCTGTGGCACATGACGTGTACAAGCTCTATCAAAAAAAGTTGAAGAGCAATAATGCCTTGGACTTTGACGATTTGATCATGATTACGATTCAACTGTTTTCGACGATGCCTGAGGTTTTGGACTTCTATCAAAGGAAATTCCTCTATGTCCATGTTGATGAATATCAAGATACGAATCGTGCTCAGTATATGCTTGTGAGGATGCTGGCAGATCGGCACAAAAATATATGTGTGGTAGGTGACTCCGACCAGTCTATCTATCGTTGGCGTGGAGCAGATATCTCTAATATCCTTAATTTCGAGAAGGATTATCCAAATGCTACGGTTGTGAAATTAGAGCAAAATTACCGTTCCACCAAACGGATTCTGGCTGCAGCCAACCAAGTGATTCGTAGGAATGCCGGGCGAAAGGAAAAGAATCTTTGGACGGAGAACGACGAAGGTAGCAAGATTCAGTTTTTCGAGGCGGATTCAGAGCATGCGGAAGCCTATTATATTGCTGACCAGATCAATAAGGGTGTTCGGGAAGGTAAGAAGTATCAAGATTTTGCGGTCCTCTATAGGACAAACGCTCAGTCGCGTGTGGTCGAGGAAGTCTTTCTTAAATCGAATATACCATACGGAATTGTGGGCGGAACCAAGTTCTATGATCGGAAAGAAATTAAAGACGTATTAGCCTATTTACGCTTGATTTCTAATCCCGATGATGACATCAGTTTGCAGCGCGTGATTAATGTTCCCAAACGAGGAATCGGCCAGGCCACTGTGGACAAGCTTTCCTCTTTTGCAGCAGCGCAGGGAATCTCGCTTTACCGGGCGATTCATGAAGCCGGTCAAATCGGATTAAGTGGAAAAGCGGGCAAAACCATTCAAGAATTCGCTATGATGATTCAGGCCCTGGAAGGGATGAAGGAATACCTGAGTGTTACGGAATTGACCGAAGAATTGATCGAACGCACAGGGTATCGGGAAATGTACAGACTGGAAGGTACACTTGAAGCCAGGGCTCGGATGGAAAACATTGATGAATTTCTTTCCGTTACACAGGATTTTGAACAGAAAAGTGAAGATAAATCGCTGCTTTCCTTCTTAACGGAACTTGCCTTGGTGGCAGATATTGATCAAGTCGACGAAACCGATCCAAATGATCAGGTCATTCTGATGACCCTGCATAGTGCTAAAGGGCTTGAATTTCCTACTGTCTTTTTAATTGGGATGGAAGAAGGGGTATTTCCTCATTCTCGTTCCCTGTCCGATGAAGAGGAAATGGAAGAAGAAAGACGATTAGCCTATGTCGGAATTACGCGGGCTGAACAAGTCCTCCATCTAACCAGAGCGCAGATGAGAACCCTTTATGGTCGGACGACGATTAACGCTCCATCCCGCTTTTTAAAAGAAATTCCGGCTGAACTGTTGGAAGGAGAGGAACCTGCACCGGCTAGGTCGCCTTATGAATCCCGCATTTCCCAACGAGTGGTTCGGATGGAGCCCGCACAAGGGGCAGATCTGTCCCAAGAGTGGAGTGTGGGGAATAAGGTTGAACATGGAAAATGGGGCATTGGCACCGTCGTCAGCCGCAGAGGTGATGGAGACAGTCTCGAGCTTGATATCGCTTTTCCTTCCCCGGTTGGGATCAAGAAGTTGCTAGCGAAGTTTGCACCAATTAAAAAGATATAAAGGGTGGCTTAAATGGATCTGGAAACAGCCAAAAATCGAATCGAATATTTAAAAGAGATCATTGATCAACATAATTATTTTTATTATGTAAAAGATGATCCGCAAATTACCGATCAGGAATATGATCAGCTCATAAGGGAATTGATCCAGCTGGAGGAGCAATTCCCCGCGCTTCAAACCCCCGATTCTCCCACCCAACGAGTGGGTGGGGAGCCTTTGCCGTATTTTGAAAAGGTGGAACATCGGATTCCGATGCTCAGCCTTGGAAATAGTTTTAATGCGGAGGAATTGCGGGATTTTGATCGCCGGGTTAGACAAGGGATAACAGCAGGGCAACCCCGCTATGTTTGTGAGCTGAAAATCGATGGACTAGCAATCTCTGTGCGCTATGAAAATGGCTTATTTGTGCAAGGGTCTACCAGAGGGGATGGAACGATCGGTGAGGATATTACGCAAAATTTAAAGACGATACGTTCTTTGCCTTTGAAGCTTAAACAGCCGTTGAGCTTGGAAGTGCGCGGAGAAGCTTTTATGCCGAGGAAGGCCTTTGAGAGGTTGAACCGAATTCGCGCGGAGAAGGGGGAGCAACTTTTCGCCAATCCTCGGAACGTCGCTGCTGGTTCCTTGCGTCAGCTGGATCCAAAACTAGCAGCCGAACGTTCGTTGGATGTGTTTATTTACGGAATCGGTTCGATTGAAGGTGTCGAAGTAGAGTCCCATAGTCAGGGACTTGCGCTGCTTGGCGATTTGGGCTTTAAGATCAATCCCGAGATGCGGGCTTTCGATGATATTGAAGATGTCATCGGTTTTGTGGAAGGATGGACGGAAAAAAGAGGACAGCTTCCTTATGATATCGACGGAATGGTCGTAAAGGTTAATAGTTATGCCCATCAACAGGAACTAGGGTTCACCGCAAAAAGCCCCCGCTGGGCAACAGCCTATAAGTTCCCGGCAGAGGAAGCGGTCACCCGTCTGGAAGGGATTGAAGTCAGTGTCGGGCGTACTGGGGCCGTTACCCCGACCGCCCTTTTGCAGCCAGTCAGCTTAGCCGGTACTACCGTGAAGCGTGCCTCCTTACATAACGAGGACATGATCCGTGAAAAAGGACTGATGATTGGCGATCAGGTCATTGTGAAAAAAGCTGGTGACATTATTCCAGAAGTGGTTGGCGTTCTTGTTGAGCGGAGAACAGGGGAGGAAGTCCCTTTCAGCATGCCGAGTGATTGTCCGGAATGCGGCAGTGAATTGGTCCGTCTTGAAGAAGAAGTGGCGCTTCGCTGCATTAATCCAGCCTGCCCGGCACATATTCGGGAAGGGATGATCCACTTTGTCTCGCGTGGGGCGATGAACATTGAAGGATTAGGAGAAAAGGTGATTACTCAGTTGTTTAATCACCAGTTGATCCAAAATGTCGCCGATATCTACTTTTTGAACCGGGATGAACTGCTGCAGCTGGAGCGGATGGGTGCAAAGTCCGTGGATAATCTGCTTGATGCCATTGAAAAAAGCAAGGAAAATTCGTTAGAAAAGCTGCTGTTCGGTCTCGGAATCCGTCTTGTCGGAGCAAAAGCAGCAAAAACATTGAGTCAAACCTACCTTCATCTTGATCGATTAGCTGCGGCCAGTGAAGAGGAATTAATAGGAATCGATGAAATTGGGCCCAAGATGGCGCACAGCGTTGCTGCGTATTTCCGAAACGAGCAATTCCTGCAAACGATAGAAAGACTTCGCGAAGCCGGGGTTAATTTCGAGTATGAGGGTCCACGTCTCGAGGATATCGCTTCAGACTCCCCATTTGCTGGGAAGTCCGTTGTGCTCACCGGAACCTTAGAGAAGATGAGCCGAAAAGAAGCCCAGGCGGAAATTGAAGCCCGCGGTGGAAAAGTGATCGGCAGCGTCAGCGCGAAAACCGATTTGGTTGTCGCCGGTGAAAGCGCAGGATCAAAGCTGAAGAAGGCGCAGGAGCTGCAAATTAAGGTGATCAATGAGGAAGAGTTTTTGGAGCTATTAGGTTAGGGAGATTGGGGGTCAGCCCCCCCTACGAGGCGGATAGCGGAAACCTTTTCCGTTATGATCGAGAATGTCAAGAAAATAAGCTCAGTAGCGGAAAAGTTTTCCGTTATTGAGCTTTTTATGCCTTATTTAAAACACTTTACGGGCAATAACGGAAAACCTTTCCGTTAAACATAACTTTACAGATCAGAAAAATTAGATAGCGGAAAGAAATTCCTTTATTTTCTTAATTGATGTGGAAATGGCTTCTCATCATCTCTTCTCCGTCATCTTCCCCCAGATAAGCCCTAATAAAACATTCGTAACAACGAGAGGATGCAGGTCACCTGCAATAATAAAGGTCAAAATCCCCGCAGCAATCGCAATTAACAGCCCATTATTGGACAATAGAATCCCTCCCTTTTTTCTAAGCTTAACATAGATCCGGGGTCAGACCCCGTTGTCTATTAACACTAAACCCAACAAAACATAACAAAACAATACAAAACGTGACGAAACATATTGAACTATGTATAAAGATAGATTACTATAAATAGTATAATTTTTAAAATTTAGCATAGGGGAAGCGACATGGTGGAACAGGCATATACACCCGATGAAGTAGCAAAGATCTTAAAAATATCAAAAAATACCGTTTACGAATTAATTAAGCGGGGCGAATTGCAGGCATACCGGGTGAGCAACAAGATGCGCATCGATCCGCAAGCGTTGGAACGCTATAAAGAAAATATGCAAACGATCGGAGGTGACCACCAGACTAGTCTTGGGAAGTCGACCCAAATTTTGCGATTAGCGGGTAGCCATGATTTTTTGCTGGAGCATTTGGTAAGCTTCGCGGGAAAAGCGGGTGCTCCATTTTTTATTCAGCCTACATACATTGGCAGCCTGGAAGGATTGATGATGCTCTACCGTGGGGCAACAGACATTGCGGCGATTCACCTGTTGGACCCTGCGTCGGGGCAGTACAATCTACCTTTCATCGAACGGATTTTCTACCATGAGCCCATCACCGTCCTTCACCTGGCAACCCGCACGCAAGGGCTGATTGTTCCTCCCGGGAATCCGAAGGGAATCCACAGCTGGGAGGATCTAACCCGCAAAGAGGTCAGATTCGTCAATCGACAGAAAGGGGCAGGCACTCGCTTTCTCCTCGATTACCACATGGGAAAGCTGCATCTCTCACCCCAGGATATTCAAGGGTATGAGGTGGAAGAGTGGAATCACTTTGCGACAGCTGCACACGTGGCAAGGGGGACAGCCGATGTGGCGTTGGGGATTGAAGCAGCAGCGGACAAGCTGGGCTTATCTTTTACCCCGCTAACAATCGAAAGTTTTGACCTGGTTTTGCGATCCACACCGGAAAATCAGGAGCTGTTGAATGCTTTTCAAGAATTTATTGGTTCCCAAGATTTTACCGAAAGCTTAAAAGATTTAAAAGGCTACGATTGCTCACATCTGGGCGAAACACTATTTAAAGGGGGCGTACAAGTATGAAACGAATGATATCGATAATGATTACGTTGGCTATGCTGCTAGTTATGTCAACATCTGCACTCGCGGCTAATCCAAATCCGATCTTTGAAAAGGTAAAACAGGAAAAAGAAATTATTCTAGCTACAACGACTAGTACTCAAGATTCCGGGTTGCTCGACTACATGCTTCCTGAGTTTGAAAAGCGTTATCAAGTGAAGGTGAAAGTGGTAGCAGTAGGGACAGGACAAGCGATCCAACTTGGGAAAGATGGAAATGCTGACGTGATATTGGTTCATGCCCGCAAAGCTGAAGATGAGTTTGTAGCTGGGGGATATGGTTTTAAAGCTTTTGACGTGATGTACAACAAATTTTACTTAGTCGGTCCAGAGGATGATCCGGCAGGTATCCGTAATATGCCTTCCGCCAAAGATGCATTGAAAAAAATTGCTGAACAACAAGCAAAGTTCATCTCACGCGGAGATGATTCTGGTACCCATAAAAAGGAAAAGTCATTATGGGAAGCAGCAGGAATTAAGCCGGAAGGTGACTGGTATGTTTCTGCGGGGCAAGGAATGGGAGCGACTTTAAACATGGCAGATGAAATGGACGCCTACACAATCGTTGATGAAGCCACTTATCTTGCCGTCAAAAATGGCTTGGTGAATATGGTTTACGAAGATAAGGAATTATTCAATCCATACGGGATTATCCAAGTGAAGGGAACGGATAAACCGTATACCGCAAACGAACTCATTTGGTTCTTCACAAGCCCTTGGGGTCAAAAAATGATTAGCCAATTTGGTATAGAGAAATACGGCAAGAATTTGTTTGAGCCAGATGCGAGACGTAGATAATAATTTTGGGGGAAGAGGCCGCCGGGCGGTGCTCTTCTCTTTTTTTTGGTATATTACGGATATAAGTGCTAATAAAATATAAAGGATGTCCTTTATAAAAAGGGAAGGGGGGTATAAGTTGAAAGTTACGCAAACAGCTATGATCCTAATGTGCCTATGCATTCTTTGTGCCTGTTCTCCACTCGAGGTGATAAAACAGCAACGGCCCCCAACTTCGGTGCCTATCGTCACATTAGAGCCTTCGCCACCCCTGCAGATTTCCTCGGAGTTTTATCAAAGTGAGGTCCCTTATCTCCCAAATCAGACTCGTGGGACCCTCAAACAGATGGATTCACGCTTCGATGCTGCTCATTTAGAACGGGGAATGCTGGAATATGCCAAGGAGAGCTTTCCTACGGATCGCTATCTTTTCCGAGAAGGACAACTGGTCACTCGCAAGGAACTGCAGACTTGGCAGGAGGAACACCCACAACTGGTAAATGTTTTAGAACACGACTATCTTAACAAAGAAACAAAGGAACAGGCTGGCATTGTATTAAGCATCAGCCTGAATCCACGCTATAAAGACGAATCGGGTACAACGGTTAGCTATACAGACGAGGAACTCCATGCCAAAGGGGAAATCATCGCAGCCGAGGTATCCTCCCACTTTCACACTTTAGAGACGAACATCCCTTTACTTTTCCTGATTTATCGTACCGAACCATCTTCTTCGATGGTTCCAGGGAGATTTATCCGTTGGGGACTACAGGAAAACCAGCAAAAATCGATGGGATGGAGAGATATAAGGGAGAATTTCTATCTGCTGCCAAGTGAGGATATCCAGCAGGAACACCCTCAACTGGCTGAAAACTTCAAGAAACTTCAGTCCCATGCCCAAAAGTCGTTCCCAGAATATGCTAGTTTAATCGGGCTCGCACGTTTCCTTGATGATAAACCATTAGAGTTAACCATCAAGGCCTATGCGAATTATGATTCACTTACAGAAGTCATCCAATTTACACAGCTGATGGCGCAAAAAATGGACGAAGCTTTCGAACCCGAGATTCAGATTAACCTTTACGTGGAAACAATCGATCGTCTTTTAGCCTTCTACATACGACCAACAATAGGTGATCCTGTTTTTCATGTGTTACCAGGGTTCAAACCCTAGTCAAAATTCCTCGAATAAGCTAAGGGTGCTAGTAAATAACTAACTAGAGACCCTTTTTTATTTATAAGAAAGAGCTTGTTTCCCTAATTCATTCCAGGAACGAATAAAAGATTGTTTATCTACCTTTTGATTTTTCCTACCAGTTAATGGGTCATTCACATAGACATAGTTTGAATCAAAGCCAGTGAGTACAACCACATGTAAGTCTAATGGGGTTTTAATTTTTTCTTTACCATGTGTCCACGATTCCCAGCGATCTGGAGATTTGAAATCACCCGTTGTCCAAACTAAAACAGGTTTTTTGCTTTGAACTTGGTTTAGCAAAGTATCAAATGACTTGCCTGTTAAATTTACCGTCCGGTTGGGAAGGTATCGATCCATTAATTTTTCTAATGGTTTGGCAAAAATAGCGTAGCCCATATTCTTTCCTGTGATGTCCCCGACAAATCCGTGCGCTGGATTTCCCCAGTGGGTGATATCACCTTTGCTATTTTTGGAAACGGGGTCATTGTCTTTTGGAACTTGTTTGGCCAGCTCCATTTTACCAACCTTCATTCCAGCATACTGCAAAACCATGGCTAAACTGGTTACTTCGCAACCATTTTTCAGTTCTGGGTTTTGTTCAATAATTGGCACATCCAAGATTATCTTTTGCTTCGATATTATTTTTTCTTGGTTCTTACCTTTTTTAGGCAAATCGTTGTTTACCCTGTTGTCGATTGTCTTGTAGTCGGAAACGCTTACCCGATTCTGCTCTGTTTCATCTACAGATTGGACCATAGAAGGTGGATCCGGATTAGGCTGTAATGGCCCTGAACAACCTATTGAAGATAGGATAAGCACCCAGGATAGAATAGGTTTCATGTTTCACCTTCAGTATTTGTTTTGTTTTCTAACTTATTTATTTCAATAAATACAAAGGTTTATTATTGGGAGTATTTGCGAGTTCCTACGGTATCAGGAATCAGACTCATTTAGCGCAGGGTTGCCTTTTTTTGTTGTCTATAGAACGCCCTGTTTTGGTGAAACTACAGCTAAAGATGACACAAAAGTAGGGCGATACCATGATCGTATATCTTGTTGTGTGCCTGTTTGCTTTCTTTGTGGTGTATCTGCTCATCCCAGTCACCAAACGATGGGCTGTACAATTTGGGGTGGTTGATCGACCCAATGCACGTAAAATTCATCAATACCCAATTCCGCTTTCTGGTGGAGTAGCCATTTATATAGGAACAATTCTCACTTTGTTTTTATTCTTTGCGCGTACATCCCTGCACTATGTTCTTACTTGGGGTGGATTGATGCTGATCTTAGTTGGGCTGATCGACGATTGGTACAAGTCAAAGGGAAAGGACTTTCCTGCCTGGCCAAAGCTAATCGGACAAGTTGCAGCCGCAGGACTAGCCTATGTAATGGGGATTCAGTTTTTTGGGATCGGCCATTTCTGGTCTGGACAGGGGTTGTTGATTTTTCCTGAACCTTTAGCCTTGTTTATGACGATCATTTGGATCGTCGCGTTTATCAATATGATTAATTTTCTCGATGGAGTAGACGGGTTAGCAAGCGGAATTACAACGATTGCCTCAGTAACCCTTTTTTTTATCTCCATTTTTAAGCTACAATATGACGTCGCTGCATTATCTGTCATTATGATCGGGGCAAGCTTGGCATTTCTCCGTCATAATTTTTACCCGGCTTCCATCTTTTTAGGGGATGCAGGCTCTATGTTTTTGGGGTATATGCTGGGGGTCATTTCCCTATATGGAACAATGAAAAGCGCAACCTTTATTGCGCTGCTGATCACGATTCTGGTGTTAGGTGTGCCCATTTTTGATACGGCGCAAGTCATTATCTCCAGGCTCGTGGTTGGAACGCCTATTTACAAAGCGGACCGGAGGCATGTGCATCATCGATTGCTTCGTACAGGTCTTACCCAAAGACAAACCGTCGTCGTCATCTATGCGATTGGTTTGATTTTTTCCCTTTTAGCGTTGAGCATTCTCTTTTTTGTGGAATAACTGAAGAGCAGGGGCGCCGCACATTGCGGGGTCCTTTTTAATTTGTTATGATAAAAATTATGATTGGATTTTAGTGGAGGTGGACGGATATGAGTGGGATTTCTCGTGATCAGGTAGCGCATATTGCGAACCTGGCTCGACTCAATTTAACAGCAGAAGAAGCTGAACAATATACAACACAAATGAATGCGATTTTTAGCTTTTTTGAAAAGCTCAATGAATTGGATACAGAGCAGATTGAACCGACAAGTCATGTCATGGAAGTTTATAACGTGATCAGGGAAGACGATGAAAGACCTTCTATTGACAGAGAAGTAGCATTACGGAATGCACCGGATGAAGAAGACGGGCAATTTAAAGTTCCAGCGGTCATGGATTAATTGGGGGTGAGTGAACGTGTCGATATTTAAACGTCAATTGATGGATATACATAATGCTTTAAGCAATAAAGAAATGTCTGTTTCTGAACTGGTGGAAGCATCTTTCAAGCGGATTCAAGAAACCGACGAAACGGTGAAGGCCTTCTTAACTTTGGATGAGGACCGCGCGAAGGCGAAAGCTAAACAATTAGACGAGCAGCTAGGCAAAGGCGATGAAATGGGCCTTTTATTTGGACTGCCGGCAGCAATCAAGGATAACATTGTCACGGAAAATTTAAAAACAACGTGCGGAAGCAAGCTTCTCGCTAATTACGATCCGATTTATAACGCCACTGCGATGGACCGGTTGTCTGCTGCAGAAGCCATTGTTATTGGTAAGACCAATATGGATGAATTTGGAATGGGGAGCTCCACTGAAAATTCTGGGTTCCAACTAACCCATAATCCATGGAACCCTGAATATGTACCAGGAGGATCAAGTGGTGGATCTGCTGCAGCCATTGCTGCCGGACAAGCCTACTTTGCCTTGGGAACAGACACAGGGGGGTCGATTCGCCAACCGGCATCTTTCTGTGGTGTGGTGGGATTAAAGCCAACTTATGGTCTTGTTTCCCGTTTCGGTTTGGTTGCGTATGCTTCCTCTTTTGATGTCATTGGACCGATCACGAAAAATGTAGAGGATGCTGCCTACGTGCTTTCTGTTCTTGCAGCGCATGATCCCTATGATTCGACCTCTGCAGAAGTAGAGATTCCGGACTATATCTCGGCTTTAACGGGCGAAGTCAAGGGATTGAAAGTAGGGGTTCCGAAGGAATTATTAGGCGAAGGTATTGATCCAGATGTGAAAAACGGTGTGCTGGAAGCCTTGAAGGTGCTTGAAGGATTAGGTGCGATCGTGGAAGAGGTTTCCCTGCCGCATACAGAATATGCGGTACCCACTTATTATATCCTGGCTCCGTCCGAGGCTTCTTCAAACCTTGCCCGTTATGACGGGGTAAGATATGGCGTTCGCGCGGACAATGCAGATAACTTAATTGAGATGTATAAAGAATCCAGAAGCCATGGCTTCGGTTCCGAAGTGAAACGGAGAATTATGCTTGGAACCTACGCCCTGAGCTCCGGATATTATGATGCTTATTATAAAAAGGCACAAAAAGTTAGAACCTTAATCAAGCAGGATTTTGATCAATTGTTTGCTAAATATGATGTCATTGTTGGTCCTACGGCACCAACTACAGCGTTTAAAATGGGGGAAAAGGTATCTGATCCGCTTACTATGTATCTTAACGATATTTGTACCGTCCCAGTGAACCTTGCTGGAATTCCAGCGATTAGTGTGCCTTGCGGATTTGCCCAAAATGGTATGCCGATCGGTTTGCAAATCATGGGTAAGCACTTTGATGAAGCGACGGTATTGCGCGTAGCACATGCCTTTGAAAAACATACAGAACATCATGCCGCAAGCCCCAAGCTATAGAAAAGGAGATGCATGGGATGAAATACGAAACAGTTATCGGTCTAGAAGTTCACGCCGAGCTTTCAACGAATTCAAAAATTTTCTGCGGCTGCTCAACAGAATTTGGTGCACCGCCTAATACACATACCTGCCCGATCTGTTTGGGGCATCCAGGGGTTCTTCCGGTCTTAAACCAAAGGGCCGTGGAATTTGCAATTAAGGCTTCTCTTGCTTTGAATTGCACCATACCGGAAGAATCAAAGTTTGATCGCAAAAACTACTTCTATCCAGATTCACCAAAAGCTTACCAAATTTCGCAATATGATCAACCCATTGGTCAAAACGGCTGGATCGATATTGAAGTGAATGGGGAGAAAAAGCGGATCGGAATTACCCGTCTTCACCTTGAGGAAGATGCAGGGAAATTGGTCCACGCTGAGGGAGGCTATGCTTCTTTGGTGGATTTCAACCGGGTGGGGGTACCATTGGTTGAGATCGTCTCTGAGCCCGATTTACGGACGCCGGAAGAAGCACGAGCTTATTTGGAAAAGCTAAGATCGATCTTACAATACTGTGAGGTTTCCGACGTGAAAATGGAACAGGGATCTCTTCGCTGTGATGCCAATATCAGTTTAAGACCGTTTGGTCAAGAAGCTTTCGGAACGAAAGCGGAGCTTAAAAATATGAACTCCTTCCGCAATGTCCAGCGGGGTCTTGAATACGAACAACAGCGTCAAGCCGAGGTCCTCGATAAGGGGGAAAAGGTTGTTCAGGAAACTCGCCGTTGGGATGATGCCAATGCACGGACCCTCTCCATGAGAGGAAAAGAAGAAGCGCATGATTACCGGTACTTCCCGGATCCTGACCTGATTAAGCTAAAGATTGATCGGGAGTGGGTAGAAAGTATTCGTGCGACCATTCCAGAACTTCCAGACGCCCGCGAAACGCGCTATACGGAGGAATATGGACTTCCGCATGCGGATGCGGCCGTACTTACTGCATCCAAGGATATTTCGGACTTTTTCCAGGAAGCAGTTTATACGGGAGCCGAAGCGAAGGCAGTGGCGAACTGGATTATGGGTGAGCTAATGGCTCATTTGAATGCAAGCCAGTTGGAATTAAAGGATGTCAAAATTACGGCTACTGGATTAGGGGAAATGATTAATCTGCTGGAAAAAGGAACAATCAGCAGCAAGATTGCTAAAACTGTCTTTAAAGAAATGATTGAAACAGGAAAAGCGCCTGCCAAGATCGTTGAGGAAAAGGGTCTGGTACAAATTAGTGATGAAGGGGCACTCGTGAAAATTATTAGCGAGGTCATCGCAGCAAATCCTCAATCTGTGACAGATTTTAAAGCAGGGAAAACCCAAGCCATCGGATTCCTTGTCGGTCAAGTGATGAAGGCAACAAAAGGGAAGGCAAATCCAGGCCTCGTGAATAAAATGTTACAAGAAGAGTTAAATAAGTAGAGGAAAGAGGAGGGAACTCCTCTTTTTTCAGCTTTCGGCTTGATCGAACTTTCCACCATGTAAGCAGATGATTTAGCACGGATAAAGGTGGATAAACAAAGGTGATGATAAGAATGAAACGGGCGCGTTTGATTTATAACCCGACGTCGGGAAAAGAAGAGTTTCAAAGAAAGTTGCCAGAGATTCTGGATTACTTTGAACGGGCCGGTTATGAAACATCCTGTCATGCAACGAAAAAAGCAGGGGATGCGACAAAGGCAGCTGAGTCTGCCGTGAATCACGGTTTTGATTTAATTATAGCTGCTGGCGGAGATGGGACACTCTATGAGGTCGTCAATGGAATGGCTGAAAAACCCCATCGACCACCGCTCGGCATTATTCCCTCTGGGACAACGAACGATTTTGCCAGAGCGATAGGCCTTCCTTTAAGAAACATTAAGAAATCCTGTGAAATGATTGTTCGTGGAGAAGCTATGCCCATCGATATAGGAAAAGTAAACAACAAATACTTCATTAATATTGCAGGGGCTGGCGCTCTAACCGATCTTACCTATGAAGTTCCCAGCAAGTTAAAGACGATCATGGGGCAACTGGCTTATTATATCAAAGGCATTGAGAAGCTCCCCTTTATCCGTCCAAGTCATGTGCGAATTGAAACCGATGAAATGGTGATCGATGAAGAAATTATGCTTTTTTTAATTGCTAACAGCAATTCGGTTGGTGGTTTGGAAAGGTTGGCACCGAGTGCAAGTCTTTACGATGGGAAGTTTGACTGTCTTATTTTGAAGAAGACCTCCTTTCCCGAATTTTTGCGGATTGCCACACATGTTATTAAAGGGGACCATATTAAAGATCCGGATGTGATTTATTTTCAAACAAAGAAATTAAAGGCTTCAGCCTCTTCAAATGTGTATATCAACCTCGACGGCGAGCTTGGCGGTGAACTTCCGATTGAGTTTACAGCCTTGCCCAAACATCTCAAAGTGATCATGCCAAAGAAATAGGTGGAACGAAATGAAGGAAAAGATGACCCTCCCGGTGGCAAAAAATCAGGAAGTAGAATTGGAAATCATCGATTTGACCCATGAAGGAACAGGGGTCGGCAGGGTGGAAGGGTTTACTCTTTTTGTGCCCCAAGCTATCCCGGGAGAATATGTAAAAGCAAAGGTTTTAAAACTGAAAAAGAATTACGGCTATGCCAAATTACTGGAGATCATTCGGGAAAGCCCGGAACGCGTGCAGCCGCCTTGTCCGATCTACGAGCAATGCGGGGGCTGCGCTCTGCAGCATATGAGCTATGCTGAACAGCTTCGGCAGAAAACGGGCATCGTTGAAGATAATCTGAGAAGGATCGGGAAAATTGACCACGCCGTCATCCATCCTACGATCGGCATGGAAGAGCCCTGGCGTTATCGAAACAAAGCTCAAGTACCAATTGGCGAGCAAGAAGGTGGGCTGATTGGCGGATTTTATTCCCAAGGCTCCCACCGGATTATTGATATGGAAGCTTGTTTGATTCAGCATGAGAAAAATGATGAAGTCGTACAGCAAGTCAAGAAAATCGCGGCTTCGGTTGGAATTAGGGCCTATAATGAGGAGACGAGGAAGGGCCAACTTCGCCATGTCATTGCCAAAGTTGGCTTCAAGACAGGGCAGGTGATGCTGGTTCTCGTGATTAATGAGGATCAGTTGCCTCATCAAGAAGAGTTAGTTAATCGACTAACGAAATCAATTGATGGGTTAAAAAGCATTGTCGTGAATGTAAATAAGAAGAACACCAACGTGATCTTTGGGGAAAAAACCGATGTGATCTGGGGTGAACCCTATATCTATGATTATATTGGGGAGACTCAGTTTGCGATTTCCGCTCGCTCCTTTTACCAGGTGAACCCTGTTCAAACCGAAGTTCTGTATAGCAAAGCATTGGAGTATGCGGGCTTAACCGGCAGTGAGACGGTGATCGATGCTTACTGTGGGATCGGAACGATCTCCTTGTTTCTCGCCCAAAAAGCCCGGAAAGTCTATGGTGTAGAAATCGTCCCTGACGCCATCGCTGATGCTAAACGAAATGCCCGCTTGAATCATATGGATAACGTGGAATTTGCTGTCGGTGAAGCAGAGAGGGTTATCCCGTGGTGGTATGCCCAAGGCATACGTGCCGACGTCGTGGTCGTCGACCCACCACGCAAAGGCTGTGATGAAACTTTGCTGGAGACTTTGATTGCCATGAAACCCGAGCGCATCGTTTACGTCTCCTGTAACCCTAGCACCCTCGCTCGGGATTTGGCCATTCTTGAGGGTGGCGGGTACGTCACGCATGAGGTTCAACCCGTGGACATGTTCCCGCACACCGTGCATGTGGAAAATGTCGCATGGTTATCATTGAAAGGGTAGGGGGACGATTTGGTTTGTCCCCCTTTTTGGGAGGTTTTCGGAGAGTAACTCGGAGATAACGGAAAAAAATTCCGCTAAGTGTGGCAATTTCTCATTTTCTTATTAAATAAGGGAAAAAATTTCCGCTATCGCGCCAGAAACGCTGAAATTTACCTTCCCATGCAGGGGTTAACGGAAAAGAATTCCGTTATTTCATCCATTTCCTCTATCTTTTTCTGATTAACGGAAAACTTTTCCGTTATTCCTGATTGCTTCACCAATTTGATAAGAACGGATCCGCTGTTTTCCTCCAAATGGGATCACGGCACCCTTTTTGGCCATTCCGGCTAGGATTTTTCTTGCTGACCGGTCACTTATATGCAACCATTCGCAGATTTCCCTCGGTGTAAAAGAGCTTTCCTTTCTTAAAGCCAACCGAACCACTTCTTTTTCCATCGGAGAAAGAGCCAATGGATCCAATTCTTGTCCTAAAATTTTGCCGATGATTTGCTGTGTCGTTTGCTGACATCTTCGGGGTGATTCAGCGATCTGATCATAGGAAAATCGGATCACCACCCACCCATCAATCACCAATTGATTCTGCCTTTCAAGGTTATCGGAGAACTGCCATCTGCTCACATTTCTCAAATGGGGACCATACCCGTCGATTTCAAAGCAAATTCGCGCACCCGTGCGGATATAGGCGAAATCGAGGTACCTCCTACCATCCTTGAAATCCGCAACCTCGTATTCCGGATGCAGGTAATGAAAATTAGAAAACAACGGCCACCAGACATTTTCCAGAAACATCTTTTCAGTCGGGCCATGCCCCTCCATTAATCTCCGTAAACGTTCTCCTTTTCGGCTCCGCGAGTGACGCAATAAAAAGGCTTGGTACTCTTCTTCAAATCCCATTCAATCCCTCCCAAAAGTAGTTTAGTTGAACATCTTTATTATACGTCATCAACTCGATAATTGTAGGAAAATTTCGCCTACTTTGTCGGAAGGACTTTAGAATCTAGTCGAACATTTTTCCTTTATTGCTCCTCATATTTGGCGTAACATTATATGGATGAATATCGTCATAAAAAGTAAGTTAAAAAGAGGAGGCCCCTTTTGAACAATCATTTTGTTAAAGCCATTTTATTAGGAATTCTCATATGTCTTGCCATCATTGCCTTTAAGCCTACAGAGAAATATATACAAACACCGACGCCAAATGTGAATGTAGATAGTAACAACAGGCTTATACAAATTGCTCCCAATACCATTGGTATAGTGGACACCGGACATAGCACCGGTAAGGAACAATTGGTTATTTTCGAGTATGATCCAACTAAAAAAACATTCAAGGTCGTTCATACCTTGGAATATGAAGATATTTTCACCCACCCTAGGGAATATGGAATACCGGTAAGGGAGTAATAAAATGAAAACCAAAACCAAAACTATCTTAATCATTCTTTTAATCCTTTCAAACGTCGTTTGGGGATCCTTTTACTTTGTTGAAAAGGGTGCGAAGGAAAGTAAACAGATATCGATCTATAGTTTAAATGGCAGCGGTGAAAAGTGGGAAGTAAAGAACTATAAAATCGTCGTTACGCCCAGCATAATCGTACGAGGAACTGCGGAATTAACATTCAAAGGTGATCCCGAAGAAGTGGAGGAAAGCGATTTTTACGAAGTGAAGGTGTATGAAAGAAACCACCGAAATGAAAATGTCGTTGTCTTAGGAAAGAGTGCAAGCTCGTCAGGAGGATATGTTAACCTTTTGGAAAATGTAAAGGATATCGGATCCATTAGCGGGCCTTATTCATACGATGAGACCTTGAGGACGAAGGATGATTATGAGGCGTCCATTCTTGAAATCAATTGGAATGATGGCAAAGGGAATACGTTTCAAGAGCAAATCAATTTAGATATTGTAAATGAAATAACCATAGACCAATAAGGAGAGTATGACTTGAACTATCAAAACATGACCTTATCTCAATTAAAGCAAGACCTCATTTGTGACGCACAGAAAGGGTATCCTATATTTCTTGCAGGAGCGTTGTATTGGCTCGTGATGGGGGTCCTGGGTTTTTACCTGGAGGGTAAAACTTTAGCTCTTTGGTATTTACTTGGAACTAGCAGCATCTTTCCACTAGGAATCTTAATCAGTCGCTTATGTAAAGTGAATTTTCTTTCTAAAAATCCACTAGGCACATTAGGAGGCATTATCGGGGGAATCCAGGCGTTTTATCTGCCCTTATGGATTGTCATCTATATGGAGCACTATGAATGGATTCCAATGGCAATTGGGCTATTGGGTGCATCCCATTTTCTCCCTTATATATGGATCTATGAAAGTAAAACTTATTTATTTTTTTCCATTACCATGGCCTTGATCTCAGTAGTTTTAGGTTATGTTTTTATAGAAACGGCATTTTTACTCTTACCCTTTTCAATGACCCTTGTTTACCTCATCACAGCAGGCAGCTTAAAACGTGAAACGAGAAATCTTTTTAGCAAAAACAGTCCTTAGGGAGGTGAACGATCACCGTGTCTAATCAACCAAACCAAGCGATAATTCTCTTCGATGGGGTTTGCCATTTCTGCAGTGGAGCTGTACAATTCATCATTAACCGGGATCGAAAAGGGTATTTTCGTTTCGCATCGCTGCAATCAACGGTTGCAAAAAGTCTTTTGGCCGACCAACCAGAACTCCAAAACACAGACTCTATTATTTTAATTGAAAACGGACAATACTTCACCATGTCTACGGCTGTACTTCGAATCGCCAAAAATTTGGAAGGACCATGGAAGCTCCTTTTCCCCGCACACATCATCCCTTCAATATTTCGCGATCTACTGTATCGTTATTTTGCCCGTCATCGTTATCGCTGGTTTGGCAAAGCACAAGTCTGTATGATTCCTACCGCTGAGATGAGGGAAAGGTTTTTGGATTTGTGAGGGGGTAAGCACATACTACCAGAGTCAATCCCCGTTCGCTTCGGTCGCAGACCATCCCACAGAAGCTAGATAATCACCCATTCTTAAACTTTTGAATACATTGCTCATGGAGAATTACAATTCGAAGGGGCGATGAAAATGTATTATCAGTATGGACATCCGTATCATGGGTATATGCCTGTTCAAAAAACAGTAGATCAGGGCATAGGTTATTATCCCCAATGCACACAAGCTGCACTTCAACTTATCAGAGAAGCCGTTCAGGGTGAACGGGAAGATGAACTCTTTTATCAATATCTGATATCGGTTGCACCGACCCAAGAGGAGAAAGAGATTATCGCCTCGATCAGGGATGACGAGCGCAAACACAACAGGATGTTTCGAAAAATCTATAAGGATTTAACGGGACAAGAGGTATTTGCCACAAACGAAGAATCATTTGAACGTCCTGCAAGCTATCTTGAAGGGATTAAAAAGGCTTTGTTTGGAGAATTAAAGGCAGTGGAGAAGTATCGGAAAATCAGGCAGTGCTTGCCGCCAGGAATGTATCACGATATGTTGTTTGAGATTATCACCGATGAGCTTAAACATGCCTCGAAATACAATTACCTATTTGCTTTGAATAAATAAATACCTAAACCAATGTCCGTGCATATCATAAAACTAAAAGCATTGGAGAATGGGTGTTATGGGAAATAATAACAATGTCCAGGATGTCGGCAGTGACCTTATTTCAATAGCGGTTTGGGTTACGGTCTTAGCGGATCTCATGGCTGCGATTGGAACTACCATTATTACGGTACCCGAATCAAACACCGCCAATGATGATATGCAAAATCAATTAAATGACATTCAAGAACAACTGAAAAAACAAAAGAAGGAATTCCAAAAACAGCAAATCCAAATTCAGCTTTGGCAAATTCAACAAGAATTGCGGGAACTTGAGCAACAACTAAAGCAAAAATAGAGTATGTGAAAACGGCTTGATGGGAGGGGGTAAAATGTTTTCTGACGATGATGACAACATAGCAATAATTGGCTTGTGGATAATTGCCATTGGTTTCGTAGTTCTTGCTATTGATAAAACCAGTAGATTAAATAACGATCAAAACCAAGAGCAGATCCAACTTCCGCCATCAGATCAGCAAAGCACACCCCAACCTGAGGATGAGCAATTTAAACAGATTCAAATGCAATTGCAACAATTGAAAAATGGGATCAGCGAATTAAAGAAAAATCCTAAGCTTAATAATAAATAATCCCGTCCTTACTCAACCCTTAAGCCAACAAGTTTCCCCAATTCTAAGCACCTTTAATTTTTCTTCCGGCAAATTTAATCTCTTCCATTCATTGTAAAGCCTATGTAATGCCTCCGGCCCGGTGTCATCAGCTAGGCGGTAAGCCCCATAATGCATCGGGACGAAGGTTTTTGCCCCTAATTCCAAGAAGGCTTTAATGGCATCCTCCGGATTTATATGCGAAATATCCATGAACCACTCCGGTTCGTAGGCGCCGACCGGCATAAATACGGTATCAATGTCAAAGCGCAGGCCAATTTCCTGAAACCCGCGAAAATATCCTGTATCACCAACAAAATAAAAGGTCTGCTGTCCAGTTTCAAATACCCACCCACCCCAATGGGAAGTGTTCATGTCAAATAGATTTCTTCTCGTCCAATGCTGGGCGGGTACAAATGAAATGCCAAGAGAATCATATTGTAAGCGATCCCACCAATGGGCTTCAATTACCTTATAGAAACCCTGTTTTTGAAAAAGGGGCTTGAGCCCTACCGGTACATAGAAGGTCGGATCTCCTTTTAGCATCTTTAAACTTGGAAATTCAAGATGATCATAATGGCCATGTGAAATCACCACGATATCGATCTCCGGCAATTCATGGATTTCCAGCCCTGGCTCTGTTAACCTCTTTTGAAATCCCATTCGCTTCCCGAACACAGGGTCCGTCATGATGTTGAGTCCATTCATTTGAAGCAAAAAGGTGGAGTGACCAATCCACGTATAAGAGGTTTTCGTTTTGTTTAAATGTATTTGTTCCTTCATTTTTTTCTCAGTATGCGGGATGGGATTTGATAAATCCTTGGCTTTTTTTCTCCGTTCCCGCATCCATTTAAGAATGTCTAATATGGTTTTGTTATGGTCCACTTGATCTAGGTTACGATATCTTCCCCGCACTCCAATTCCCCCCTAATAAAAACATTCTTGCCTGGGCATCTTTTAATTATAAATTAATAAAGGAATGATGGGTGGTTTAACAACAGGAAAAAGGAGTGAACCATGATTTCCAGGCAAAAAAAGATCGTTCTTCTGCTTTTGTTGATAACCCTAACCTGGGGGATCCATCCTGCTTCGTCAGCCGAAAAAAAAGGACGTTTTTATTATGAATCCCGCGGAGAAATCGTCTGGGAGGTCCCCACTAATCAAAAGGTAATATGTCTCACCTTTGATGATGGCCCTGATCCTAAATATACTCCGGAAATATTAAAATTACTGGGCAAATATCAGGCAAAGGGAACCTTTTTTGTAACGGGAAACAAGGTAGAGCAGCATCCGGAGATTGTTCTCCAACAAGTGTTGGAGGGACATGAAATCGCCAATCACTCCTATAGTCATCGATACATAAGCAAAATGTCATCGAAGGAATTGGAAGAAGAAATATTGAAGACTGAAAACATCATTAAACAAGTGACAGGACAAGTTCCCAAATTATATCGACCGCCGGGTGGTTTTTATAATGAGACAGTAGTAAATGCGGCAAAAGGGAATGGTTATACGGTTGTCTTATGGTCCTGGCGTCATGATACAAAAGATTGGGCAAACCCTGGTGTGGACAAAATCATTAAAAAAGTGGTTAAAAATGCTCAAAATGGGGATATTGTTTTATTCCATGATCATGGGGGAAACCGCAAACAAACCATTAATGCCCTTAAGGAGATTTTGCCACAGCTTCAGAAAAGGGGGTACAGATTTATTACGGTTTCAGATTTGCTGAATATTAAGATGGATAAAATACAACAGCAAAAATAAAGAGATGGGGGGAGCCAATTTGGCTCCTCTAACCATTTAACGTTCTTCTTCATCAGCGGGATCCAAAACATCGGCATTATCCACGGTATCACCGGCTTGATTTCCTAAAGCACCACCTATAACTGCACCAGCTGCCGTACCAATGGGGCCTAACAGCGACCCTACTACAGCCCCCGCAGCCGCACCGCCAACCGTTCCTACAGCTTCTCCTGCATCGATGTCTGCTGCATCGGTCACATCGTTTTCCACTTCGTTATTTCGATTACGTTCCTTGTTTTCTCTCATATCCTCTCACTCCTTTATTTGAATTTGGGAATGCGCAGTCCCGCAAAATAGTTTGTCCGGGAGAGGAGAGAATTATGTGGAACCTAGATTTAAGCGGATATTGACCTGAAAGCGAGAAGTCGGAATTTGTCGAACTTATTACGCCCCATTTAGTCCCTTTGATAGTATGATAGTTTATAAATATTTATAAAAGGTTAAGCAGAGGAGAAATTGAAAGGAAGATCGCCTCCCATGGATATAAGCGTTGTTGTAACATCCATTACGGTTATGGGCCTATTAATGTTAATAGGATCAGTGTTTGCTTATAAGGTACATATTACAGAGGAGACTAAGCAGGTTCTAATTCAAATAATTATTAACATTGGAATACCCTCCATTATTCTAAACGGTGTGTTTAAAACAGAGTCTATGGATCTATTATTGCGACATGTATACATCGTATTTGGGTTGTCCATTGTATTCCATACATTGGCCCTTTTTATATCCTGGATGTTTGCGAAGCTGTTTCGTTTTGAAAGCATATTTGCAAAAAAAATGGCGATTCTTTGTGCTTTTGGAAATACAGGGTTTATTGGAATTCCCATTTGTACAACACTTTTTGGTCCATCAGGAGGACTTTTAGCAGCGATTTTTGATGCGGGGATCGACATCGTGTTTTTTACAATTGTCGTTTTTATGCTTCAGTCTGGAGCCCGATTTGATATACGGCAATTTAAAGCTTTGCTTAACTTACCCGTTTTAGCTATTGTAGTTGGTTTGTCTATTGCCTTTATAGGATATGAACCACCTGCATTTGTAAAGCAACTGGCGGGAATGCTTTCGGGACTTGTTACACCACTGGCGATGCTCTATACGGGGATGTTGCTTCCACCGCTTTTTCGGCAACAAAAAATGTTTTTTTATCCGCAAATAGGGTTCCCCTTAGCCATGCGGTTATTAATCATTCCCATTCTGACCATGTTTGCCCTGTCTTTAACACCGATTGATCCGCTGATTAAAAACTTAATCACGATTCTATCGGCAATGCCAACGTTAATGATGGCTGCTATTTTATTTTCACGATATACCAGTGGGGATGAGGATAAGGCCGTGCTGACAACGGTGTACTCGACTGTATTGTCTTTGTTGACTTTGCCATTTATATCCTTCTTGGTTGTCTGGTGGGGAATGGTATAGCTTTGCCAGTAAGTTTTTTTGAAGATTTCATTATTGAATTAAATCATATTTTCATAAATGAAGATCAGGCCCTTGATGGGCTTTTTATTTTTTCTAATAAAAAATGGGGTGATATCGTCTAATACCGCAAAAAATGCCGAATAATAAAACCAGATGTTTTTAATTACAGTTAATTTTAGGGCGTGGACGAATTTGAAAGGAGGGGGTGAATTTTGAAAAATAATTCGTCATTTGAAGATGTCAATGAATTGCGAAGAGATTTTTTGGATGCATATCTTGAATATTGGTATGAACACGCTTTCCTGACTTGGCAGTGGTGGGTATTGCTCATACTTACACTATTATTCTGGATATTATGGTACAAATTTGTTGATAAAAAACGAATTCATTTAGTTTTAAACTTTGGTTTAATTATTGGAATCATTGCTTTCATTTTTGATATGGTTGGCATCAATCATATGGCTTGGGGTTATCCTATTCGATTATACTGGGCCTTCATTCCACCTCTATTACCTTTCGACTTAACATACATCCCAGTTAGTTTTATGTTGATTTACCAAAAATATGGACACAGTTGGAGAAAATTTATGATCGGTTCTTTGTTGGTATCTGGTGTATTTTCATTTGTAGCAGAACCAATTCTCACTTGGATGGGAATTTATCAAATGTATAATTGGAGACACATCTATTCATTTCCCATTTATACATTCATTGCTTGTGTAGTAAAGATCGTGGTTGATACTCTAAACAAAACGCAAAATAAAAACCAATAAATTAAAAAAATTTAATTACTAAGCTATTCAATAGTCCAGTAAAAAACAAAAAAGGCTTCTTTCCCATGTTTGTTGGAAAAAGCCCTTTTATCCTTTTCATACTCGGCCAAAGCCTTCTTGAACACTTCTAATGTTATCCCATAATTGTAATTCTAGTAACTTAATTGTAAACACGTAATTTCCCCTGTTATAATGAATAATGATCTCGTCGAGCTATGATAGATATACTAGTAAGGAGAGATGATTATGAAAACAGTTATAGAACAGCTTATGAAATTTGGAGTGAATACCGATATAGCAAGCTATATTGCACATTTTATGACGATTATTTTTATAATCGGGCTTAGCATATTGGCCAATTTCATTACAAAAAAAGTAGTGATTAAAATACTAACCCATTATATCAACAATAACAGCTTTAAATGGGACAATATTATTTTGGAAAAAAAGGTTTTTCATAAGCTTTCACATGTGGTTCCTGCCATCATCATCTATTACTTTTCTTCCGTCTTTCCAGATTATCAACATATCATTGAAAAGGGAGCCAGTACCTATATCATTATCGTAGGGTTAATGGTTGTTGACAGCTTATTAAACGCAATGAATGATATTTACCGGACTTACGAGATATCCAAGGTTAAACCTATAAGAGGATACATCCAGGTCGTTAAAATCTTTGTTTTCGTTATTGGTGGGATCGTAGTCATTGCGAACCTGATGGGAGAAAGCCCTTTTATCCTATTAAGTGGTATTGGTGCGCTTTCCGCGGTTCTCATGCTGGTCTTTAAAGATTCTTTATTAGGACTTGTGGCAGGCGTTCAATTGACTTCCAATGATATGGTGCGGGTTGGTGATTGGATTGAGATGCCTAAATATGGCGCGGATGGGGATGTTATTGATATTTCTTTAAACACCGTAAAGGTTCAAAATTGGGATATGACGATCACAACGATACCAAGTTATGCACTCATATCCGATTCATTCAAAAACTGGAGAGGGATGCAAAACTCCGGTGGGCGACGGATCAAACGATCCATCTATATTGATACAAGCAGCATTGTTTTTTGCACGGAGGAAATGCTTGAGAGTTTTAAAACTATCCATTACCTATCAGACTATATCATCGAAAAAGAGGATGAAATAAAAGCTTACAATCTCGAAAATAACATAGATAAATCCAATAAAGTAAATGGTCGAGAACTTACGAATATTGGAGTTTTTAGGATCTATATCCAGAACTATCTTAAAAATCACCCGGGAATCAATCAGAATATGCTCATGCTTGTTAGGCAGCTAGCACCTGGAGAAAACGGTCTTCCTATAGAGATCTATACATTTACCAACGATGTGAGGTGGGGAGTTTACGAATCCATACAAGCGGATCTATTCGACCATATTTTAGCAGTGGCGCCTGCGTTTGGACTAAGACTATTCCAAAATCCTACGGGGTCTGATTTTAGGTCATTCCAGAACCAACCGGGATCTGATATGAGGGAGCTGGGTGACAGGAGCAGATCTAGAAAAATCCGATAGCCTTGTTTTTCTCTGTAAGGTTTTCGAATCTAGTTTATTCATTTCCTTTATTCATTCGTATAAAGAGCCCCAGAAACGGGGAAATATAAATGAATATCATACAAATGGAGGGAAATGAATGGAACGTGAATGGACGACTGGACAAGAGGCGGAGGAAAAAGGGAGCTACCAAAACCGCTGGGGTAAAAAAGTGGACCTTGCGGCTGGAGATACTTTTCCGGCTTGCCCATCAACAGGAAAAGACACTAGTTGGAAATTGATTAAAGCATAAGGTGCATTGAACAAGGATAGCGAAACACGATCGCACTTGCTAATCCATAGTGGCTAGTTTTATAGTTGAAAAATGCCGAATGATAATTACCAAAACCCCTGATTTTCACAGAGAATTAGGGGTTTTTCATACCCCATTACGGAAGTATTGAAAAGATGAAGTGATATAGAAAAGCATCTGCTGAAAACGGCAGATGCTCTTCTTTTTTTGACAAATCATATCAAAATTAGATTAATTTTATAAATAATCGATATTGTTAAGAACGTTATTAAACTAATACAATAAAAACAAGAATAATTCCGTTGTTATATTGGAAAAATGCATTAATTCGAATGGATAAATAATGCAAAACGAGAGGTGAAAGTATGCAACATAATAAACTACCGATGAAACAGGGACTTTACGATCCCTCTTTTGAACATGATGCCTGTGGTATTGGATTTATTGCTAATTTAAAAGAAGGAGCTTCACATAAACCCGTACAGCAAGGAATCTCCATGCTTTGTCGGTTGGAACACCGAGGAGCTCAAGCGGGGGATTCAGGATCCGGTGATGGAGCAGGTATTTTAACACAGATTCCGCATTCATTTTTTCAAATAGATTGTTCGCATTTTGGCATGAAGGAACCAGGAAGCTATGGTGTGGGGATGGTATTTTTGCCCCAAAATGAAAAAACAAGTGCTCAATGTGAAGAAGTATTGAATCAAGTAATAAAAGAGGAAGGTCAAGAGCTCCTAGGCTGGCGTACCGTTCCTGTTAACGATTCTTGCCTAGGGGAAACAGCGAAGTTAAGTCAGCCTTTCATCCGCCAAGTGTTTATCGGAAAGGGCAAGGGAATTGAAGACGAAGAAACCTTTGAAAGAAAGCTTTATATCATTCGAAAGCGAACAGAGAAAAGGATTCAAGAAAGTGGGCTGGCTAAAGATGAAACCTTTTATGTTGCCAGTCTATCAGCAAGAACGATTGTCTATAAGGGGATGCTGACCCCAGATCAATTAGGGAAATTTTATCTGGATTTGCAAAATGAAGCCTATCAATCCTCCTTTGCTCTAGTTCATTCCCGCTACAGTACGAATACATTTCCTAGTTGGGAAAGAGCCCATCCGAACCGGATGTTGATTCATAACGGAGAGATCAATACGGTGAATGGGAATATCAATTGGATGCGCGCACGGGAACAAAGGATGGAATCATCTTTATTTGGTCAAAAGTTAAAAGATATCATGCCGATTATTGATGAAAATGGAAGTGATTCATCTTCTTTTGATAACTGCCTGGAATTGTTAGTCCGAGCAGGCCGATCTTTGCCCCACGCAGCCATGATGATGGTTCCCGAACCATGGGAAAAAGATGATTCCATGGATGATTCTTTAAAAGCTTTTTACGAATTTCACAGTCATTTAATGGAACCCTGGGACGGACCGGCGGCATTTGCTTTTACAGATGGCCTTCAAATTGGAGCAATGCAGGATCGTAATGGCCTTCGACCAGCCCGTTATTATGTAACTGTTGATGGAACCATAATTTTTGCATCGGAAGTCGGTGTCATCGATATTGAGCCCGATCAGATCCTCGAAAAAGGAAGATTAAGTCCGGGGAAAATGCTTCTTGTTGATTTACAGGAAGGGCGCATCATCCCAGATGAAGAAGTTAAGGGGAAGATATCGCAGGAAAACCCATACCGACATTGGTTGTATGAAAATTCAGTTTCTATAAAGGAATTAAAATCTCCCCAAGAGGAAGAAACAAGCGAAGATTTACCATTATTTAAATACCAGCAAGCATTTGGATATACGGTAGAAGAATTAAAGAAGGTTCTTGGAGCAATGGCTGAAGGGGGAAAAGAGCCTATAAGTTCAATGGGAAGTGATACGCCTTTAGCAGTCCTTTCCAATCAATCACAGCTCTTATACAACTATTTTAAACAGCTATTTGCACAAGTGACAAATCCACCGATTGATGCGATCCGTGAACAATTTGTTACATCAACGAAAACCTATCTTGGAGCCGAGCGTAATCTATTGGATGCAAAGGCTGAAAGCTGCAGTCGGATAAAACTAGAAACTCCCATTCTTTTAAATCAGCAATTGGCTAAGATTCGTAAAAACGAATCTGCAAAAACAATGACTTTTCCAATTCTATTCGTAGCTAAGAATGGGGAGGAAGAACTGAAACTGGCATTGGATCAGTTATTTAAGAAAGTAGATGAAGCCATCGAGCAAGGTGTTTCCCTTATTATCTTGTCTGATCAAGGGATAAATCGTCAATTTGCCCCTATTCCCGCTTTACTAGCGGTCAGTGGACTTCACCATCATTTAATCCGTCAAGGGACCAGAACGAAAGTAAGTCTGATTGTTGAAACGGGTGAAGCGCGCGATGTTCATCACTTATCTATGCTTGTCGGCTACGGTGCAGATGCAATCAATCCGTATCTTGCCCAGGTTAGCCTTGAACAGATGGTTGAAAGTGGAGAATTTGGCGAACAAAATGATGCATTTGATGCTGTGCGAAAATACGTAAATGCTGCGACAAATGGCATGGTCAAAATTCTTTCAAAAATGGGGATTTCTACCATTCAAAGTTATCGGGGCGCCCAAATTTTTGAAGCCATTGGGATTGATCAAACAGTCATTGATCAGTATTTTACAGGAACAGCTTCAGCCATAGGCGGGATTAAGTTAGAGACGATTGCAGAAGAAACATTAATGAGGCATCAATTGGCATTTGCTGAGGAAGAGGGGCCTCTTGATGCAGGAAGTGAATTTCAATATCGGAAAAATGGAGAAACTCATGCCATGAACCCTGAAGTCATCCGTATGCTGAAAGTGGCTTGCCAAACGAATGATTATGGGTTGTATAAAAAATATGCAGAAAAAGCAAATGAGGGTCAGCTTCATTTCATTCGAGATCTATTTAAATTTAATAACACAACCACAAATTCAAGCATTTCAATAGATGAAGTCGAATCTGTTGATTCCATTGTTCGCCGGTTTAAAACGGGGGCCATGTCCTATGGATCTTTAAGTCAGGAAGCTCATGAAACCTTAGCAATTGCTATGAATCGTCTGGGTGGAAAAAGTAACTCTGGGGAAGGCGGAGAACATCCGGATCGCTATAGCCCGGATGCAAACGGGGATTCCAGGCGCAGTAAAATCAAACAAGTAGCTTCCGGACGATTTGGTGTAACCAGTGATTATTTAGTGAACGCGGATGAAATTCAAATCAAAATGGCGCAAGGAGCTAAGCCGGGTGAAGGCGGACAGCTTCCAGGGAATAAAGTTTATCCATGGATTGCGGAAGTCCGGGGTTCAACTCCAGGTGTCGGTTTAATTTCACCACCGCCGCATCATGATATTTATTCGATTGAGGATTTGGCTCAATTAATTCACGATTTAAAAAATGCAAATCCGAAAGCTCGGATTAGTGTCAAGCTTGTTTCCAAGGCAGGGGTAGGAACGATTGCAACAGGAGTTGCCAAAGGTCTAGCAGACGTTATCCTGATAAGTGGTTATGATGGCGGAACAGGTGCGGCACCAAGATCAAGCATTAAACATGCTGGAACGCCATGGGAAATTGGTTTATCAGAAGCCCATCAAACCCTTGTGTTAAATGGATTGAGGGATCGGGTGGTACTAGAAGCCGATGGGAAATTGATGACCGGACGAGATATCGTCATGGCGACGTTACTCGGAGCCGAAGAATATGGATTTGCCACAACAGCCTTAGTGGTTTTGGGATGTGTGCATGTTCGGCAGTGTCATCTCAATACATGTCCTGTTGGGATTGCAACGCAGGATCCGGAATTGCGCAAGAAGTTTAGTGGAAAACCGGAGGACATAGAAGCATTTATGCGATTTATCGCGGAAGATGTACGTGAAATCATGGCCCAATTAGGGTTCCGTACAATAAATGAAATGGTCGGACGGACAGATTTACTGATCCAGAGTGATGAAGCAAAGTCTCATTGGAAAGCGAAAGATCTGGATTTATCAAAAATTCTTTACCAACCAACAGTTTCTTCCGAAACCGGTTTATACCATCAGAAGCAACAAAACCATGGACTTGAAAGCTCGCTTGATTATAAAAGTATATTAGAAGTTTGTAGACCAGCACTGGAAAGCCAGAAAAAAGTAAGTGCAAGTTTCCCTATTCAAAATGTCAACCGAACGGTTGGAACCATTTTAGGAAGTGAGATTTCTAAAAAATATGGTGGAAAAGGGCTGCCGGAGAATACGATCCATCTTCAATTTACGGGTTCAGCAGGGCAAAGCTTTGGATCTTTCTTGCCACATGGGGTAACACTTTCTCTCGAAGGGGATGTAAACGACTATATTGGTAAGGGATTGTCCGGAGGAAAAATCATCGTTTCTCCAGCTAAAAATTCTCTTTTTGTTCCTGAAGAAAACACGATTATAGGCAATGTTGCCTTTTATGGGGCTACTTCCGGAGAAGCTTATATTCGCGGACTTGCGGGTGAACGTTTCTGTGTGAGAAACAGTGGGGTTCAAGCAGTTGTGGAAGGGATCGGTGACCATGGCTGTGAGTATATGACAGGCGGATGTGTGGTTGTACTCGGTTCTGTGGGCAAAAATTTTGCGGCTGGGATGTCGGGCGGAATAGCTTACGTATTTGCGGATGATCAAGAAGATTTCCGGAAGCAGTGCAATATAGAATTAATCGACTTGGATCCTTTGGAAGAAGAGGAAGACAAAGCAAAACTTAGACAGCTTGTTCAAAATCATTATGAATATACAGGAAGTACCCGTGCAGCTTATATGCTGAATCATTGGAAGGAAAACCTACCAAAATGGGTAAAAGTCATTCCGAAAGAATATAAGCGAATCATGCAGCTCAATCTAGTAGATGCTTTATAGAACGATTGAAATAAAAGTTTAAGAGAGAGGTCAAACATGGAAAAAATCGAATTTATCCAACAGTTGTTTGCCGATCGGATCGGTGGCGCAGAATTTGGTCTTCGAGACGAAATATTTAAGTTCGAAAAAATTAAAAGGGCTAAAAGGGCAGCGGCAAAGGCAAATCCAAATGTCAAATTGATCGACTTAGGGGTTGGGGAACCCGATGCTATGGCCGATGAAAGAGTAGTAAAAAAATTGGCAGAGGAAGCCGGAAAAAAGGAAAACCGTTTTTACTCCGATAACGGTATCGCGGAATTTAATGAGGCTTCAGTTAGTTATATGAAAGAAGTTTTTGGTGTAGACGGTCTAAATCCGGAAACGGAAGTAAATCATGTGATTGGTTCAAAACCAGCCTTGGCTATGCTTCCAGCAGCCTTCATCAATCCGGGCGATATCACCTTGATGCCTGCGCCTTGCTACCCTGTTTTAGGTACCCATACCAAATACTATGGTGGTGAAGTAGTGAGTCTCCCTCTTCTGGAAGAAAATCAATTTCTCCCAGATCTTGATTCTATATCGGAAGATGTTCTTAAGAAAGCAAAGCTTCTCTATTTAAATTATCCCAATAACCCGATTGGGGCAGTGGCGAATGTAGCTTTCTTTGAAAAGGTAGTCAAGTTTGCAAAAAAGCATCAGATCATTGTTGTTCATGATGCTGCCTACGCTGCCTTAGTCTTTGATGGTGAAAAACCCCTTAGTTTTCTATCCATTCCAGGGGCCAAAGATGTAGGGGTGGAGATTCAATCCCTCTCCAAATCTTTCAACATGACAGGATGGAGGATTGGGTTTATTGCAGGAAATGAAAAGATCGTCAAAGCCTTTGCAACGATTAAGGATAATAATGATTCAGGGCAGTTTATAGCGATTCAAAAAGCTGCTGCTTATGCACTAGCACATCCAGAAATAACGGAAGAAACGGCTGAAAAATATTCACGGCGCCACGAAATGCTGGCACAGATCTTATCTGAATGCGGTTTTGATGCTGTAAAACCAAAAGGGTCCTTTTTCTTATATACTAAGGCACCGGTTGGAGTTGAAAATGGTCCTGCTTTTCAATCAGCAGAGGAGTTTAGCCAATTCTTAATTCTAGAACATTTAATATCCACTGTTCCATGGGATGATGTCGGTCACTATGTACGATTTTCTGTTACCTTTGAGGCGGATGGGATAGAGGAAGAAAAACAAGTTTTGGATGAGGTAAAAACCAGACTGAGCAAGACAAAATTTATTTTTAAATAAGAGCCTTATTCTAGCTCACACTTTTTAAAAAAAGGAGATTGGATTCGATGCAGTTTACAAAAATGCATGGTCTAGGCAATAACTATGTTTTTTTTAACCTATTGGAATCACAGATGGACAATGTAGATTTTGAAGAACTCTCGAGACAAATATCCAATGTAAACCATGGAATTGGCTCGGATGGGATTATCCTCATTGCACCTTCAGATCATGCAAATTTCAAAATGCGAATATTCAATGCAGATGGTTCAGAAGGAAAGACATGTGGCAATGGTTTACGATGTGTTGCCAAGTATGTTTACGATAATATGTATGCTGATACAACCACTTTTGAGATTGAGACTTTGGCTGGCGTTGTAACCGTTAAAGTTGAGGAAAATGGCACATATGAAAAAAGTTTTGTGAACGTGGATATGGGTGAACCTGGCCTATTAAAGGGGATGGTGCCGATGAAGGGGGAACCAGACTCTACTACAAGGAATGAGCCTTTTAGAATTAACGGTGCAGAATATGATTTAACATGTGTTTCAATGGGAAATCCCCATGCGATTATGTTTGTCGATGATGTTCGTGAAGTGCCTTTAGAGAAAATAGGTCCAGTGATTGAACATTCGGATCTATTTCCTGAAAGGGTTAATTTCGGAATTGTTGATGTCATCAACCGTCAAGAGATTAATTACCGTGTATGGGAGAGGGGGTCTGGGATCACTATGGCGTGCGGTTCTGGAGCATGTGCTGCTGTAGTGGCCGCCACGTTAAACAATAAGATTGATAAATATAAACCTATCACTGTTCATCTTCCCGGAGGAGATTTGTTAGTCAGATGGGGAGAAGACAACCATGTTTGGAAAAGGGGTGAGGCTGTTTATATTTGTCACGGGGAGTTAATTTAAATAAGTGAAGCAATCGTAGGTTGAGTACTTAAAAAATAATTGGAGGGAAATCAAATGAAAGTATCTTATACAAAAGAACAAATTGTAGAAATGGTTAAAGAACAAAATGTACGATTTATCCGCTTGCAATTCACAGATTTATTTGGAACGATTAAGAATGTTGAAATCCCAGTTAGCCAATTGGATAAAGCACTAAGCAACAAAATGATGTTTGACGGTTCATCCATTGAGGGGTTCGTTCGTATTGAGGAATCAGACATGTACCTTTTCCCTGATTTAGATACCTTTGTTATCTTCCCTTGGACAGCAGAAAAAGGGAAAGTTGCCCGTTTGATTTGTGATATCCATTATCCGGATGGAAGTCCGTTTGAAGGGGATCCGCGCAACAACTTGAAGAGAGTATTAAATGAAATGAAGGAACTTGGGTTTACAGATTTTAATGTGGGGCCTGAACCTGAATTCTTCCTTTTTAAGTTGAATGCGGAAGGTAAGCCTAGCCTTGAATTAAATGACCAAGGCGGATATTTTGATCTTGCTCCAACCGATCTGGGTGAAAACTGCCGCCGGGATATTGTATTAGAGCTTGAAGAGATGGGCTTTGATATCGAAGCGTCGCACCATGAGGTGGCACCAGGGCAGCATGAAATTGATTTTAAGTATCAAAATGCTCTGAAAGCATGTGATGATATTCAAACGTTTAAACTGGTTGTTAAAACGGTTGCCCGCAAACATGGATTGCATGCTACATTCATGGCGAAACCATTGTTTGGAATTAATGGATCTGGCATGCACTGTAACTTATCCCTGTTTAAAGATGAGGTAAATGCTTTCTTTGATGAAGAAGGTGAACTTCAGCTTAGTGATACAGCTAGACATTTTATCGCTGGAATTATGGCCCATGTACCTAATTTTACGGCAGTCACCAATCCAACGGTGAATTCGTACAAACGGTTAGTACCAGGTTATGAGGCACCTTGTTATGTGGCTTGGTCTGCAAGAAACAGAAGCCCGCTGATTCGAATCCCGGCATCACGCGGACTAAGTACTCGTGTTGAGGTTCGCAGTGTAGATCCGTCAGCCAACCCTTATTTAGCGATGGCCGTTCAACTTGCTGCAGGCTTAGACGGAGTGAAAAAGAAATTAACCCCACCGGCACCGGTCGACCGTAATATTTATGTAATGACAAGACAAGAACGAATAGAAAATGGGATCATTGACTTACCTGCTACACTAGCAGATGCTCTGAAGAACTTACAAGAAGATGAGGTCATCAAAGCGGCTTTAGGTAGTCATATTTTAGAACATTTTGTGGAAGCAAAAGAAATTGAATGGGATATGTTCCGTACGACCGTACACCCTTGGGAACGAGAACAGTATATGTCGCAATACTAATAGAAACGTAGATTTCTGGGAGGACGCTCATGTATTTACACGGAAACAGTAGAATTAACGAAAAAGGCCATCTTGAAATAGGTGGTTGTGATACCGCAGATTTAGCTAACAAATTTGGTACTCCATTATTTGTTTACGATGAAAATCTAATTAGGGAAAAATCCAGAGCATATAAGAAAGCCTTTGAAAAATCAGGTTTCTCCTATCAGGTTGCCTATGCAAGTAAGGCTTTTATGTCACTTGCGATGTGCAGATTAGCTGCTGAAGAGGGATTATCTCTAGACGTTGTTTCCGGCGGGGAACTTTATACGGCACTAAAAGCGGATTTTCCTGCAGAGAGAATCCATTTTCACGGGAACAACAAAACGATTGAAGAAATGGAAATGGCTTTGGATGCCGGGATTGGCTGCTTTGTAGTAGACAATTTTCACGAGCTTGAGGTGTTGCACGCTTTAGGGCAAGAGCGCGGTATGAAAGTGAATATCCTATTACGATTGACTCCTGGTGTTTCAGCACATACGCACGAATACATTTCAACAGGTCAGGAAGATTCGAAATTTGGTTTCAGTATTCATAATGGGCAAGCTCTCGAAGCCATCAAGCAAGCGTTGAAAATGGAATTTTATAACGTGTTAGGGATTCACTCCCACATTGGATCGCAAATCTTTGAGACTGTTGGTTTTGTCGAAGCTGTTCGGAAGTTATCAGACTTTTTACTCCACCTTCGCGATGAGACTGGCTATGAGATTAAAGTACTCAATCTAGGCGGAGGTTTTGGAATCCGCTACACAGAAGAAGATACACCGTTAACGGCTGATCAATACATCCTTCCAGTGACAGATGAAGTGAAGAAGCAGTTCGAGACTGCAGGCTATGCTCTTCCGGAAATCTGGATTGAACCGGGACGTAGCATTGTTGGGGATGCCGGAACAACTTTGTATAAGATTGGGTCAGTAAAGACCATTCCTGGCATTCGCAAATACGTAGCCGTTGATGGAGGAATGACCGATAATATTCGTCCTGCCCTTTATCAATCACGCTATGAAGCGATGTTGGCAAATCGTGCAAAGGATGAAGCTGAAGAAGTGGTTTCCATCGCCGGGAAGTGCTGTGAATCAGGAGATATGCTCATCTGGGATATTAAGTTGCCGACAGTTTCCCCAGGGGATCTATTGGCCGTTTCCTGTACAGGAGCTTACGGTTATGCCATGGCAAACAACTATAACCGAATCGCTAGACCAGCTGTTGTGTTTGTTAAAGATGGGCAAGCAGAGGTTGTTATCGCCAGGGAAACCATGGATGACCTTGTAAAACTAGATCGCATACCGACAAATATGTTGGCGTCGAATTAAAATGGGGCTGTTGCAAAACGAACGAACTAGTTCGTAAGCAACAGCCCTTTTCTAGGCACACCCCCACCCAAAGTCCCATATGCTATCTATAATAAAATGGATAGGGAGTTAGTGAATGATGCGGAGAGCGATTTACCTTTTTCCAGCTTCTGTGCGAACGACATCGGGTGTTAAGTGGGGGTATATCAATAATCAAGGGCGATTTTTTATCCCTCCACAGTTTGATGGAGCCGAGAACTTTCAGCCGAACGGCCTTGCCGTAGTGCAAGTAAACAATCGAAGCGGTCTCATGAATGTGTTTGGTCAATGGGTTGTGCGGCCGAAGTATGAGATGATTAGTTCTTTTTCTGAAGGGCGGGCCCAAGTTATTGACCAGGGAAAGTTCAAGGTTATAGATGAGCGGGGAAATGAGATTACAACGAAGTCCTATGAGTATATTGGTTCTTATACGGAGGGCAGGGCACAAGCTGCAGATACGCGGGAAGGAAAATATCTTTATGGATATTTAGATCTCCAAGGAAGGGAGATTATTCCTGTACAGTATGAATCGGCGACAGACTTCACTAGTGGAAGAGCAACCGTTCAAAAACCGGACGAAGAATATGTGCTGATCGATTCAATGGGTAAGATTCTTCAAACCTATAAATATCCTTTTGTCGGTAGTTTGGGTGACGGACTGTTACCTTTTAAACAAACAAGTGATGGAAAGTACGGGTATATTGATCAAACAGGCACCGTAGTGATCTCCCCACAATATACGTGGGCACAGCCTTTTCAACATGGCAGGGCGATTGTGAACATATCTAATGATTACAAAAACAAATACGGTCTAATCGATAAAAATGGGAATTATCTCATCGAGCCGAAGTACAATGACATTCTTTTTGTTTCATCAGACCGTGTAGCTGTGGGGAAGCCAAAGGATGAAGAAAGGCCCTATATGGGGTCCAACTATTCGCTGGCAGATACAGCTGGACACTTTCTTACTGGATTTGTCTTCCGAGAGATTTCCGAGTACGTCCATGAGTATGCATCGGCAAATACCGATCAAAATACATTTTTTATCAATCGAACAGGACAGGTGGCACGGAAATTACCTATCCTTCCTGGGAGTGGGACGCTAGCATTTGTTGGTGATTTAATTCGGGCAGATGTGGATCAACGAGTATCTTACTATAACTATGCAGGTCAATTGGTGTGGAGACAAAATAGCGTGGTTCAGATCCATCAGGGTCTGCTTGTTAGAGAAGGGAAGTATAAGCCGAACAAAGATTATCTTGTCTATTATCCACAAATAGAAGGAATGCAAAGCAGGTCGGCGCAGGCTAAAGTGAATCAAAGATTAAAAGAACTCTCCCAGGTCGTGCCAATCACTCCGAATACACAACTTGATTATAGTTATACGGGAGATTTCTCGATTTTCTTTTCTAAGAAAAATCTGCTTGAGTTCGAGTTGGATGGGTACCATTTTCCGTTTGGTGCAGCACATGGGATGCCCTCAAGAGTTTTTGCTCCTGTCGATTTAGTTACAGGAGAAGTTTATCAATTACGGGATTTATTTATTCCCGGAAGCGATTACGTTAAAGTGATTAGTGATATCATTGCCAACCAAATCAAGAACGATCCACAATATTCCTATGTATTTCCTAATACCTACAAGGGAATTAAGGTCGATCAGCCCTTCTATGTGAAGGATGAAGCCCTCTACATCTATTTTCTTCCCTACGAAATTGCTCCCTTCGCAGCAGGATTTCCAACCTTCAAGATACCCTTCAAGGAAATAGGGAGTATGATAGATATGAACGGTGCATTTTGGCGGTCTTTTCATTGAAGGGTTTTAGCGAACCGAGGATCCGTTATTTTTCGGGAATTAACGGATCTACGGTCCACCAAGGTAGGCAACCGTATACTGCCATCAACTACCGATCCCCAGCTGCCAAGGATTTCTCGAGTTGGTTAATCAACTGCTTAAAAATTTCGTCAAAAATTTTGATCTCCTCAACAGATATATTATCAATATGGATCCCCGCGCTTACTGTAACGACACAATCTAGTACCGAAGCGAGATGCCTTGCAGCATAGCGTGCCAGCTCGTCCTCTTTATGATCCATTAGGCAAATCACGCTTGTCGTGGCACATCGCTTTTTTCCGTTGGTGATCACAATTCCCGGCTCAGCGATCGCCACCGCGCCAATGTGATAGCTTTCACCGCCACCGATGGTGATATTGATGTCTTTTCCACAGAACACGGCGGTCGCTTCCACGATGTATTTACCGCTTCCTACACTTGCTGTCATGCTTTTCATTCAAGATCAGCGCCTTTCCATGCCATGAATTTTTTGTGATCTAAGCCAAATTGCATCAGGATTTTCCCGATAATATGGTTGATTTGATCTTCCAACGTCTGCGGTGTATTGTAGAAGGTCAATACGGGGGGACAATCGTACAACCGAGATCGGAAACTTCCTTTAGATTTTTAATGTGAACTTTACCAAAGGGAATTTCGCGGGGGACCAATACCACCCGGCGATTTTCTTTGAGACAGACGTCCACTGCCCGAAGCAATAGGTTGTCAGCATATCCTGTTGCAATTCCGGACAAGGTTTTCATGCTGCATGGAATGACGATCATTCCATCTGTCTTAAATGAACCGCTAGCAATTGTTGCAGCCATATTCTTATTATTGTGCACAAAATCCGCCAATGCTTCAACTTCTGATAGTTTTAAATTGGTTTCCAGTTCGAAGGTGCGCTCAGCCCCTTGGGATATGACCAAATTTGTTTCACATTCAGGATAGTTCTTTAGAGCTTTTAACAAATAGTATCCAATTCAAACGTATTTTAACATATTAACAGTGGTAATATTCAGATAATATTTGGTGGCTTGTGATGTTAGTCACGGCAATAGAGAAGATCTAGTTATACTATTTGCGTAGAAATATCATTCTTTCTCGATATTTGAAAGCAGGTGTTATTTTGGAGCATGTAAAGGAGCTTTTAATTAATGTTTTATTCCTAATATTTCCCCTCTTTATTTATAAAGTATTTTGGGTGGATCAGGGAAAACTAGAGTCACAATGGAATAAAATGGTAGTTACGTTCATCGCCATGATCGCAGCATTTCTCTGTATGAGTTATCCGGTTGAGTTTTTTCCAGGATTCTTTTTTGATTTAAGGCAGATATCTTTGATTTTGGCTGCACTATATGGAGGGCACTGGGTCAGCGCTTGGCTGTATATTGGTGTTTTCACTTACCGTTTCCTGCTAGGTGGGGACGGGGTCTATATTAGCTTTATCACCGTTACTTTAATCTTCTTGATCCTTCCGTTTCTATCTCCTTGGTACACGAAGCTTACTATTGCACAAAAGCTGTTTACGGCAGTAAGCTTTTCGGTTATTTTCTCTTCCCTGACTGCAAGTCTCTCCGAAATGTTTACCGCCACATACATAAATGAAATGATCTTCCAATTTGTTTTTGTGCAGGCTCTAGGGATCTTGTTGATTACCTATTTTATTGAATTCATGCGGAAGCGAGTAAAGGTGAGAGAAAAAAATTAAGGCTATCCCAAAAATGGAACAGGTTCTGCCTAAAGGAGTAAATTTTATATATGGAATACGAGCCATTCTATTGTTTATTTAGATAAAACAAACAATTTATAAAACAAACTTTGCAAAAAATGTCGAATGAAATTTGTAGAAATATCTAATATATTAGCATAGAATAACATTTGTGTTTTTAAATAGTCAAAAAAAGCGGAGCTGAGAAACCAAAATGTACCACTGTCTGGCCTGTAATGAGATACATCATCATGATGAGTCAGCAGAGAAAATTTTTAATTCAGGATACACACTTGTACATGATACTAAAGTGCCTTTGGGAGTATGTAAAAAGTTGAATGATCTTAAAAGAGTTGCTTTTGCACCTCATTTTCTGAAATAGAACGTGATCATTTTATTATTGTTATTCCATTATCCCCATATGTAATAGATCAGAATAAAAAATTTGCCCAGTAATTGGAAGACGATGATCCTTCTGATAGAGGGAAACCGCAATTTCAGTTAAACGATCAAATTTCCCATGACAAATTCCTTTATAATACCCGGCAGCTTGTAAACGATTCTGAACGATTTGAACCAGGCTGCCTTTTGAACCTAAGACTAAAATACGGTAAGTCAAATCCTTATGGCCTGTTAACGGGCCATCAATCGTAACCTTTGTTCCTACATTAACAAGACCATAAAGTTCTTCAATGTGTTTATTCTTCATTCGTATACAACCATGGCTAACATAATTTCCAACTAAACCGGGTTTATTCGTTCCATGAATTCCATAGGTTCCCCAAGGAACATTAATTTCTATCCACCTAGTACCAAAGCCCTTTCCCCAATTTTTGGATTTTTCGATAACTGTGAACTGTCCAATGGGAGTAGGGGTATCCTTTGCCCCTGGGCCAACCGGATAAGTCTTTATAACCGTTCCATCATCAACGAGTTGTAGGGTTCGATGCCAAAGATTAATCATAATTTCTTTTTCTGCATAACTGTATTTCGGTGAAATTCCAAGGAAAATGGCACAAACACAACAAATGAATAGACCCTTCATGTTCTCACCTGTCACCTCTTATCTGATCAGAAGATTGAATATAACGTAAACATGCCCAAGCACTTACAAGATTTTATTCCTACCATGATTATTTTGTACAGAATGATTCGGTCTAATCTAAGACTTATTTAATTTGAAGGTCCGTTCCTATAAGCTCATTCATAAATATAAATTTTCTCCTTACTACGGTTATAATACCGCCACCAACAATTCTTAATTCCTTCACTTTACTCTCGCGGATCTATAGGCTAATAATTAGAAAAAAGGGGGTGGAATGAGTGATTCAGAAAGAAAAAGAATTTTATACTTTGGATTCTTCCGCTGTCCTTACCAATCTTCATACCACTGAAACAGGGCTAACAGAGGGGGAAGTGCAAAAACGGATTCAGCTGTACGGCCCGAACCAGATGGTCGAGGAGAAAAAACAGACTCTACTCCAGAAGTTCATAGAACAATTTAAGAATCTCATGATCATCATTCTGCTGATTGCAGCTGTGATCTCAGGATTAACCCATAGTATAACCGATTCGCTAATCATCTTAGTTGTTGTATTGTTAAATGCGATTCTGGGGGTTGTTCAAGAGAATCGGGCCGAAAAAGCGCTTGAGGCTCTAAAACAGATGTCTTCCCCACATGCCAAAGTACGCAGAAATGGAAATGTGCAGCAAGTGGAATCATCATCACTTGTACCTGGTGATATAGTATGGCTTGATGCAGGGGACCTCGTTCCGGCCGACCTGAGACTTCTTGAATGTTCCAGTTTAAAAGTGGAGGAGGCAGCCTTAACCGGGGAGTCTCTCCCCGTAGAGAAGACCACGAACCGATTAGATCAGTCTAATTTGGTGATTGGAGATCGCAGAAATATGGTGTTTGCTGGTAGTAGTGTTTCTTATGGAAGAGGGTTGGGAGTGGTAACGGCTACTGGGATGAACACGGAGGTTGGAAAAATTGCCGAGCACCTCTCAAGCAGCCAGAATCAACTGACACCTCTGCAAATAAAACTTGCTGAACTAAGTAAATATCTTACCATAGCTGTTCTGGTTATCTCTCTCATTATTTTTGTAGCGGGGATCTATCAAGGAAGAGATTATTTGGACATGCTTCTAACTTCCATTAGTTTGGCTGTTGCCGCCATTCCCGAAGGATTGCCGGCTGTAATTACGATTGTCCTGGCCTTGGGTGTACAGAAGATGGCTAGCAAGAATGCTATTATTCGCAAGTTATCCGCTGTAGAAACGTTAGGGAGTACAGAAATTATCTGTTCCGATAAAACGGGGACTTTGACACAAAACCGTATGACGGTTCAAGAAGTTTTCATTGATGGTTCAATTGAAAAAAGAGAGCAGTATGATCCAAAGGTTGGCAGCAGCAAAAAGCTGTTTGTGAACGCTCTGATCTTGTGTAATGACTCTAAACGAAGCAAATCAGAAGATCAGTCTGTTTCCTTCATTGGGGATCCAACTGAAACAGCCCTAACGATGTTTGCGTTAGATCGCGGGATGGATATAGAGGAAATCCAAACGAAACTTCCACGAATGAATGAGATTCCATTTGACTCTGAGCGGAAATTAATGACAACGGTCCATCATGGTTCAGATGGATACCTGATCATGACAAAAGGGGCTCCTGATATGCTTCTCGCCAGATGCACCCATCAATTGATCGGCGAAGAAGTGGAACCACTCAGTGATACGAGGGCAGAGAAGATTCGTTCCGCAAACAAACAAATGGCCGATCAGGCATTACGGGTTCTTGCCGTGGCTTATCGAAGGATGGATACCCTGCCAGATATCTTAACTTCAGAAGAGGTCGAGAATCAGTTGATTTTTGTCGGATTGGTTGGGATGATTGATCCACCGAGGGATGAGGCCAAGAAAGCGGTTGAAAAATGTATTGGGGCAGGGATTCGGACGATTATGATTACCGGGGATCACAAAGATACAGCCCTTGCCATTGCCAAGCAGCTTCATATTTACCAAGAGGGAGACATCGCGGTTACAGGAAGCGAACTAGATCAGATGAGTGAACAGGAGCTGGAGACACAAATCGAAAGCTGTTCGGTTTATGCCCGTGTATCTCCAGAACATAAGGTTCGCATCGTCAAGGCATGGAAAAAGCGTGGGAAAGTAATCGCGATGACAGGGGATGGGGTCAATGATGCCCCTGCTCTGAAAGCCTCAGATATTGGAATCGGAATGGGAATAACCGGCACAGATGTGGCGAAGGGTGCATCAAATATGGTTTTGGCAGATGATAATTTCGCTACCATTGTGGTTGCCGTGGAAGAGGGGCGGAAGATCTATCGAAATATCCAAAAGTCGATCCAATTTCTTCTCTCGTCGAATCTGGGAGAGATCATTACTCTTTTTGTGGGAACCATGCTAAGTTGGACGGTGCTCTTTCCGATTCATATCTTGTGGATTAACCTAGTGACAGATACGCTGCCGGCACTTGCCTTAGGTCTAGAAAAAGAAGAAAAAGGCATTATGAAGCAAAAACCGCGGAAAGCGAATAGCAGCTTTTTCTCGGATGGGGTAGGGGGCAGTATTATCTATCAAGGAATCTTGCAGGGATTGCTTACGCTAATTTCCTATTCCCTTGGATTACGCTATTATTCAACGGAAGTTGCTGTAACCATGGCCTTTGCGACGCTTGGATTTATTCAATTATGTCATTCGTTGAATATCCGCTCGAATCGTCAATCTCTTTTTTCCATCGGTTTCTTTAAGAACAAATTATTAATTGGGGCAATCTGCATCTCGGCCTTTTTGCAAAGCATCGTGATCTTGCTTCCGGGGCTTAACCCAATCTTTAAGGTAAGTCCACTAAACTTACAGCAATGGGGAATCGTCTTGTTTATTTCCTTCTCGATTATTCCAATTGTCGAGGTTATCAAACTAGCTTCTAGAAAACTCTCGTATCGCAAATAAATTATTTTAAGGAGCTTCCAATCTTTAACATACTGATGTATACTAAAGACACAATCTAATAGCAATAACTAGGGGAGTCCAAAGAGTTGGGCTGAGAAAAAAACGCGATGAGGTTTTTTGACCCTTTGGACCTGATCTGGATCATGCCAGCGTAGGGAAGTTAGAATTCTTGAATGTATGTATAGACATCTATATGCATATCAAACTGGGTCCATTTTTATAAATGGACCCAGTTTTTTTATTGCTTTCTTCGTTAGGTGTTCCAGATCTTGTCCTTTTTAAATCATAATCCAAAAAGGAGAGATTTCAGCATGTCCACAAACCAATTAAACGAGGATCGCATTTCAATCATGTCCAATTTTTCAGGAAGTAAAAAAGTCTATGTGGAAGGCTCAAGATCTGATATCCAAGTTCCAATGCGGGAGATTGAGTTGAGCCCAACGACGGGAAGTTTTGGTGAAGAAGAAAATCCGCCTGTTCGGGTATATGACACAAGTGGTCCTTACACAGATCCCAGTTATTCGGTTGATATTACAAAAGGTCTTCCTGCTCTACGAAGTGCTTGGATTCGGGAACGCATGGATGTAGAGGAATACGAGGGACGAGAAATTAAACCGGAGGATAATGGATATCAAGACCAGAGTGATCCCCGTGCTAACCATAAAGTGTTTCCCGGTCTAAAGCGGAACCCATTGCGGGCAAAACATGGTAAGAATGTCACCCAACTTCATTATGCCAAAAAGGGGATCATCACTCCGGAAATGGAGTTTATCGCTATCCGCGAAAAGATGGATCCGGAATTTGTGCGGAGTGAAGTAGCGAGAGGGAGGGCCATCATTCCGGCGAACATTAATCATCTCGAATCAGAGCCAATGATTATTGGGCGTAATTTTCATGTGAAAATTAATGCGAATATCGGGAACTCGGCAGTATCTTCTTCTATTGAGGAAGAAGTGGAAAAAATGACATGGGCTACACGCTGGGGAGCTGATACAATTATGGATCTTTCGACCGGAAAAAACATCCATACGACGAGGGAATGGATTATTCGTAATTCCGCTGTTCCTGTTGGGACTGTCCCCATTTATCAGGCACTAGAAAAAGTAAACGGGGTCGCTGAAGATCTGACTTGGGAAGTTTTTCGCGATACCCTGATCGAACAAGCTGAGCAAGGGGTGGACTATTTCACGATTCATGCTGGCGTTCTGTTACGCTATGTTCCCTTAACAGCGAAGCGGTTAACCGGGATTGTATCCCGTGGGGGTTCGATTATGGCACAATGGTGTTTATATCATCACCAAGAAAACTTTTTATACACACACTTTGAGGAAATCTGTGGAATTATGAAAACCTATGATGTGGCTTTCTCTTTAGGGGATGGGCTGCGTCCAGGTTCGATTGCAGATGCCAATGACGAAGCACAGTTTGCCGAATTGGAAACCTTGGGTGAATTAACGAAAATTGCGTGGAAGCATGATGTCCAGGTGATGGTGGAAGGACCAGGACATGTGCCGATGCATCTAATTAAAGAAAACATGGAGAAGCAGTTAGAGGTATGTCAAGAAGCCCCATTCTATACCCTTGGGCCGCTAACAACAGATATTGCACCTGGTTATGACCATATTACATCGGCGATCGGAGCGGCGATGATAGGCTGGTATGGGACAGCGATGCTTTGTTATGTTACGCCGAAGGAACATTTAGGTCTGCCCAATCGCAATGATGTTCGAGAAGGCGTGATCACCTATAAAATTGCTGCCCATGCGGCGGACTTGGCAAAGGGTCACCCGGGAGCACAGACAAGAGATAATGCCTTATCCAAAGCCCGTTTTGAATTCCGTTGGCGCGATCAGTTCAACCTTTCCCTGGATCCGGAGCGGGCTGTCGAATATCACGATGAAACGCTACCTGCGGAAGGAGCAAAAACTGCCCATTTTTGTTCCATGTGTGGACCGAAATTTTGTAGTATGAGAATCTCTCAAGACATCCGCGAATATGCGAAAGAAAACAGTCTGGATACAATGAATGCAATTGAAAAAGGTATGCAGGAAAAGGCAGCAGAGTTTAAAGAATCTGGTGGCAAGATTTACAAGTAAATTAACCCGCGAGGAGGCTATTTGCATGGAGATCCAAGAGATTGAAGAGGAGATTCGTAAATTGCAGAACCGGCTTGATGAATTAAAAAATGAAGTAAATGAAATTCAGAGGGATTGCGATCACCGATATCAAGGGGGGCTGCTTTACGAAACTTGTATCAAGTGTCATAAAGTCAATGCGTTGTATTATTAGTTCTAAAAAAATGAAGGACCGCCCTTAGCGGCAGTCCTTCCAACTAATTCAAATATACAGTTTGATTTTCTGCATCCCAGTTAACTGTCGCGCCAAGTGCTTCGGATAGGACTCGTAATGGCAAATAGACACGTCCATCCTTCATGACAGCTGGGCTATCCATTTGCAAAAATACTCCGCCAACATTCATCACCCAGCCGCCGACTGGTACAGAGATCGCTTTTCCGTCTTTTAAGATGCTTACAATTTGGTCTTCGGGATCCCATCCAACAATGGCTCCAAAAGCTTCGGCTGCCGCACGAACGGGTAATTGGGTTCGTCCATTCTGGTCAATGAAAGGAGCAGCATCTGAAGTCTTCTCTTGTCCATTGACTGTATAGGACTTCGACCCAATCACAAAAACAGCAGAGTTCATGATGTTCCCATTTTTCGGGATCACGACTTTAGCAACAGCTATGCTGCCTGCCACATCTGTTTCATCTGTCTGAATCATGGATCCATTTACTTTGACTAACAACTCTCCTTCAGGAACCGTGCGGTCCACTGTTACTTTTAAACCTTTTAGGGTAATCGCAGAAGGCGTTGTGCTCGCCGATTTGACTGGAATTTGAATATACCAGTGACCGGATGAATCCTTGTCAATTGTCGCATCGGAAGAGGCAAGCACCAGGTCTCCGTCAACCGCAATTTGGGATGGATCGATCGATGTCGGTTTAACCCCGGAATCAAAAGTAAAGCGAATCGCAGGTTCCTCGCCAGTTGTACTGATTGCACCTGCTACAGACTCCTTGACAACAATATCACTAATCGTTTGATCTTGAACCCCGCCTTGAACAGGTTTTAGGAATGATCCATCTAATCCGAGTGAAATCGGTGGAAGCACTTGAGCTACAACCCCGGCATCTCCAGAAACATCAGCTGTCCCGCTAAGGATTGCATGGACGTCCGTTGGAGTTGTATCCGCAGGAATGTCTACTAGGCCTTTTTCTAACACCAATTTTGCCCCTTTGGTTCCATTGGAGACATTTTTAATGGTGGCTTTGATGGCGTTGCCGGAACTGCCGACAAGTTCCCACCCGCTTTTTCCAATCGTTTGATCAAGTTCAAGCCCTTGCAAATTCGATAAATTGGCTGCAATTTGCGGAGGCCCCACCAATTGACCTTGTTCATCGACTGCCCATTTTACGCCACCGGTTAATTCAATGCGAATCGTACCGCCGGCACGCATGGATCCCGGTGCATTTTCCTCGATAACGAGCTGCCCAATTTCCGTATGATTAGTATCCTGTGCTCCGGAATGGCCAGAGAGGATGATGTTCGCTTGATCAGCCGATACGGTTGTGTTGTAATCTGTATAGTTCCCAACGACGAATGAAGAAGTGTCTGTCGAGCTTGGACCGCTTACTTCTACACTAATTTCGCCGAAATGAGCTGTGGTTGAATCCACTGCCTGGATTTCCGCTTGATTAATTGTAAAATAGCTGGCCGTCTTTGTTGCATTCGGAACTTCAATAATTAGTTCTCTGCGGTCATTGGAGGGAATGGCCTTCATTTGCCCCACGGCACCACTATCCCCATCAACAAAGTTGATACTGTATTGGTCTTTGGTCCATTCAAATCCGTAAGGGAGTACAAGCTTAATACTTTCACTTCCAGATTTAAAGGCACCAGGAATATCTTCTTTAAAGCGAATGGTTTTTAACGTTCCGCTGCCGCTTACCGGAATGGTGACGCCTGAGTCAACGGAGACAGAAACAAGACCCACACCTTTGTTTGCTACCGTAATGGTCTCGTCTTTAAACGTACTTCCTATTTTCCCTTCAATCACAGCTTGAATCGTGGAATCCGTATTACCTGGAACAAAAACACTGCCCAAACTAATTTTTAGCATTGTATCTGCATCGGCATTCACAGTGGCTGCTTTTGATGGATTTTTTACAACGATCTTTAATTCATTGGAGTTTGTCAAATATACGGAAACATGGTTCGCCGCACCATCGTTCCAAGGGTCTGAGCTTCCTCCTACAACTTGAATTAAAGGTTCAGTCGTACCATCGGGTTTCGTCACTACGGCACCCGCAATATCTATATTGCTGCTAGTGGCAGCAGGAATATTTATTTTAAAATCAGTTGGCAAACGTAAGAAAAAGAAATCTTGTTGGTCCAAATCAGCAATGGCTACTTTTACTTTAACATCGCCAAGGTCCTTGTAATCTGTGCCAGATGCGCTCGCATCAACGGTTTGCACACCAATTACACTAAACATCGTTGCCGCATTGGCAGGAATCGGAGCTGCCAAATAGGCTAGCAACGCCGCAGTAGTAAGAACGGAGGCTATTTTGGATAAACGTAACATGTTTTATTCCTCCATCTATTAGTTTTGAACAGACAAGAAATAATTTATCACGAATGGAGGGGCAATTTCATTAGTGAAATGATGGAATTTAGGTGTATATTTAGATGGAAAATATTACATCCCAGTGGTACTATAGCCCTATAACTTTTAAGAAGGATGGGTTTATTGGATGAAAAACAGCCTAAGATTTAAAATGATTGCCATCTTTTCAACTATCGTATTGCTTACCTGTATCTCTTTTGCATATCTCAGTTATATTTCTTCGGTAAAGCTGGCGAAGGATTCTTTAGCCCATTTAGCAGGAAATATTTCTGTGCAGGCAGCAAAAACCATTGATCTCAACAAGTACCAAAAGGAAATATTGATTCAGGATGGGGAAACGGATTACTACAAAGAATTGCGCACGGAATTGAATGATATTAGGGAAAAAACAGGTTTAACCTATTTATATACCATGGGGCGCGAACAAACAGGAAATGGGTTTAAATATTTTTATATGGTGGATGGCATGCCATTAGACGATCAGGAGGCTTCCCAGTTAGGGGATGAGGAAGATGCCAATACATATCCAAATATTGTTTCAGCATTTGAAACGGGGGAAATGCAAATTGAGGTTTCCGATACAGAAGAATATGGGGCACTTATTACGACATACCTACCGCTTAAGACCAGTTCGGGTGACGTGATCGGTATTTTGGGAGCGGACCTGGATGCTACGGAATTCTATGCACTGATGGATTCATATAAAAAGAAAATGGTGATTTCTACACTAGTCGTTTTACTCATTAGTTTCATTGTTGTTTATGGTTTTAGTTTATATTTGGTTAATCCAATAAAGTACTTAACAAACCAAGTTTCAAAAGTAGGGGAAGGCGATCTTTCGATTCACCTTCGTTCTAGAAGAACAGATGAAATCGGTACTTTGACAAACTCCATTCAAAAAATGATGGATGATCTTAAACAAATTATTCAGGGAATTAATCTTAATTCCATTGAATTAGTCAATGCCTCGAGCCAACTATTTGCCGGTGCAAATGAGGTGAAAGAAGGAAACCATCAGATTGCTGTGACAATGAACGAGTTGTCAAATGGGGCGGAAAGTCAAGCGGGGTCTGCTAATCAGGTTTCACAGACGATGCAGCTTTTTACCCGCCAAATTCAAGAAGCAAGTGGTCAAGGAATGGAACTTAATGTTGCCTCAGGGAAGGTTTTGAACCTCACAAATAATGGTTTTCATTTAATGAGCGAATCAGAGCAACAATTTCGTTTGATCTACTTAGGGGTTAAAGAATCGATTGAAAAGGTTAAAGGATTGGATTTGCGTTCGAAGGAAATTTCGCAATTGATTCAGGTGATTCAGGATATTGCCAACCAAACCAACTTATTGGCACTCAATGCCGCGATTGAGGCAGCCCGTGCTGGAGAACATGGGAGGGGGTTTGCAGTTGTAGCAGACGAAGTTCGAAAATTAGCTGAACAAGTCACGGGTTCAATCGGGCACATTGTGGAGATTGTACAGGGCGTCCAAAAAGAGTCTAACGAAACGGTAGACGCCCTACAGCATAGCTATGCACAAGTAGCCGAAGGGACAGAGAAAATTAAAATAACTAGGGATACATTTAATGAGATCAATACTTCAATATTGAGTATCCAGGGACAAATAAAGAATATTTCCTATCGGCTAAATGAGATCTTTAAACAAAGTGAAGAAATTAATGAATCGCTGGAGAGTGTCGCAGCTATCGCTGAAGAATCATCTGCAGGGATGGAGGAGACCTCAGCTTCCGTTCAACAATCGGCAAGTGTCATGGAATCTATTGTAAAAGCATCCAATTCCGTCTCCAAATTGGCAGAACAGTTAAATCGGTCGGTGGAGCATTTTAAGTTGGTGGAAGATGAAGACCGGGCTCACGGATTCCGAGGGTGACTTTGATCATCATAAGGTTGATCATGATCAATCTCGTGGATTCCGAGAGTGACTCTGGTCATCATAAGGTCGATGATGACCAATCTCGCGAAATTCGAGAGTGACTTTGGTCATCATAAGGTCGATGATGACCAATCTTGTGAATTCCGAGAGTGACTCTGGTCATCATAAGGTCGATAATGACCAATCTTGTGAATTCCGAGAGTGACTCTGGTCATCATAAGGTCGATGATGACCAATCTCGTGGATTCCGAGGGTCAATATACCTCTTCATACAAAGAATCCCTGGAAAATTCGCCTTTCGATATATGATGATCTCCCCCTTTCTGAGGTAGGGGAACGGACCTAATTTGCACACCCTCAGGCCCAGTCCCACCATAATCCAAGCCCCTTACAGCACCCCAGCCAAACTGCCGCCTTTTACAAAAAACCGCTCAATCTGCTTTTCCACATCCGGGTCTTCGATTAATGGCGGTGCGTGATGTGGTTTGATCCGAGCATCGATGATCAGCTGATCACAGGACCAATGTTTGTTTTCATAATAACTATTGACCCCATAAATATCGTGCGATGGATTGCTTCGTGTAAAGGAGACCCACAGGAAGTTTTTCAACGTTGCACTGACAAACTCACTGTCATCACACAATATAATCATCGGACACGAAGAAACCACTCCTTTTTCTTGAAGAGCCTCACACAGTCCCCGCATTTGCTCCCGGGCATGATCATAATCTTTAAATTCATCACCTTGCAGTGCAACTACACCAGGCATCACCAAACGAGCTGGCCCATATCCGCGCAACTCACGCAAAACATCAGGCACTTCTGTGCATAAATCCCTTTTCTTATCCCCGTAAGCTGCAAAAACTACTTTGCTTCCACTATTTAATCCTGTTCCGGAATAATCCAATGTATCAATTGTCGTGTTCGTATAAAAGTGGATATCCCGACGTAAATCAATGCGTTCTAAAATATAACCTAGAAACTCCTCTTCCTGATGGGTATCCAATGGTTGTCTTTCTTCCGCTGTTATAAATAAATACTTGGCCAAGCTAAGTTGTCCAGTACCAAGAATACGATTTGCAATGGTCAGGATCTCTGCAGGCTGTTTCACCTGCTGATAAGGAGTATAGCGTTCACTGCCAATCGCAAACAATAAGGGATGCACACCCGCTGCATCAACAGCATGGACTTCTTTAACGCCGGGAATTTCTTGTTTGATGGCATCACCCGTTAATTGGTGGATCAACTCACCAAAAGAAGTGTCCTCCTGTGGAGGGCGGCCTACAACTGTAAATGGCCAGATGGCATTTGACCTCGCATACACTTTGTGGATTTTCATCACCGGAAACGGATGTGTCAAACTATAATACCCGAGGTGATCACCGAAAGGACCTTCTGGTTTCGTCTCACCCGGATGGATTTCTCCAGTAATCACAAAGTCGGCATCATGACTAATACAATACCCATCAACATAGCTGTATCGAAAACGCCTTCCAGAAAGCAACCCGGCAAATGTCATTTCGCTTAGACCCTCTGGTAGTGGCATGACAGCTGACAAGGTATGTGCAGGGGGACCACCGACAAAAATACTCACTTTGAGTGGACGGCCAAGTTTATTGGCTTTATCCTGATGAATCCCGATCCCGCGATGAATTTGATAATGCAGTCCAATCTCTTCATTTATTTTATATTCATTCCCATTCAATTGAACCCGGTACATCCCCAAATTGGAATTCATAATTCCCGGCTTTTCCGGATCTTCTGTGTACACTTGTGGCAGGGTGATAAAAGCTCCGCCATCCATTGGCCAATGTTGAATCAACGGAAGGTCACTGATCTGGATTTCATTTACGGCTAAAGAAGAACCTCCAGATTTTTTCGAAGGCAATGCTTTGGAAACAGCGATTCCCGTACGGATATATTTCAACGGATTTTTCAATGCTTTCATTGGGTCATTTCTTAGGGCCATGACATCATGAACGTCCTTCCAAGTGCTCCGAAAAATAAATTTGCTTCGTTCGATGGTGCCAAAAAGATTGGATATCGCCCGAAACTTTGATCCTTTTACATTTTCAAATAATAATGCAGGACCACCAGCTTCATACACCTTTAGATGTATAGCAGCCATTTCGAGATGGGGGTCGACCTCCTCGCGGATCCGAACCAGATGTCCATGCTTTTCCAAATTAACTACACATTCTTCCAAATTTCGATACATTCCCAGGCAACCTCCAACCTTATCTTCTTTATCTTAAAGTATATCAAAAGCAAAAATTATTGCATGTAAAGGAATGGGTTCACGCAAATTTCCTAATGGAAATATAGAGAACGTGTTATAATCTGATATGATAGGTGAGGAGGATAAGTTTTAAGAAAAGTGCACGGAGGAAAAAATGGAGAAAATGGCCAAAATTACTTTATCTAATACACGGAGTATTTCGACTCTACTTTCAGATTTAAGGTCCTTATTTAAAGCTCCAGTTTTAATTGCAAACGTTCTGCCTGTTTTAAGCGGATTCTGGCTAGCGATCTATTTTACTAATGCTTCCTTTATGGATCATTTGAATCTCTTTTTATTGACGATCGTTGGCAGTACAATTGTGATGGCTGGTGCTTTGGTTATAAACAACTGGTACGATGTAGATATAGATACCATTATGGAAAGAACGAAAAAACGCCCCACGGTAACAGGGCACTTTTCCCTAAACGCCGTTTTAACCATGGGAATTGTCCTTACTGTCCTTGGCTTTATTGTTTTACTTTTTACCACCATGGAAGCCACCATTTACGCCTTTATTGGATGGTTCACTTATGTTGTATTGTATACAATGTGGTCCAAACGGAGGTATTCCTTAAATACTGTCATTGGAAGTATCTCTGGAGCAGTGACCCCCCTGATTGGATGGACTGCGGTCACTTCAGGGTTTCACATTGTTCCAATTATCCTCTTTTTGATCATATTTATTTGGCAAATGCCGCATACCTTTGCGATTGCGATGAAAAAGTATGAAGAATACAAAGCTGCAAAAGTGGCGATGCTCCCAGTAGTTCATGGGTTTGCCATGACTAAACGGCAAGTATTTGTTTATGTCGCCTGTTTACTTCCTCTGCCATTTTATTTGGGCATGCTTGGGACAACCTTTATTGTGATTGCTACCATTCTAAATATCGGCTGGATCGTTCTCTGCATAAGCGGCTTTTTTATGAAAGATGATATGAAATGGGCTCAAATGATTTTTCTTTACTCGGTAAATTATCTCACTATTTTTTTCTTGTTGGTTATTATCGTTACATTGCCGCCCTTTCAATAGTGTTTAATCAAAAAAACCTGTGTACACCTTCGGTGTACGCAGGTTTTTTTATTGTTAAGACATATATTGTTTATTTTTCGTTCAAAAATTTGTCACACTTTTAGGCAGGTCTATTGTGATGCAACTCACATATTTGAGAAAGAGTTTCACTTACAATAGGGTCATGAAGAACAAGAGGAGGTTGAACATAGATGGAAGTTACAAGAACAGACCAAGTGGAAGAACTGGTTGAGGTTGAGGAGCACGAACATTCCCTAGTGGGTGCTGGAACCTTCATCTCTGTCGGAGTCGTTGGAGCAGTTATTTTATTAACCTATATCGTCCTATACGGACTGTATATGTCAAGAGTATAAAGAAGGGAGTTGTAAATAATGCATCGTTCTGAAAAAGTATGGCTTACACTAAGCTTTGGAATGATTATGCTATTCATGCTTGCGACCGGTTACCAATCCTATGCTTTAGAAATGGGACCACCAAGCAATATGGAAACCATTGATCCACAGAAAGTAGACCAAACGGCACCATTTGATAATCCTGGTGTGAAACAAATCGGGGATAACGAGTATGAAGTTGTCATGACATTGCAAGTGTTTAGTTTTAACCCAGGTAAACTTGAATTTCCAGCTGGATCCACTGTACATTTCACTTTGACTTCTAAAGACGTTGTACATGGTTTCCAGGTTGCTAATACAAACATCAACGCCATGGTTATGCCAGGGCATATTCAAAAGATCACACAAAAGTTTGATAAACCAGGCGAATATCTCGTTCTATGTAACGAATACTGTGGTGCAGGTCACCAAATGATGGCTACCACGATCACCGTGAAATAAAGGAGGGAAGATAAATGGCTACAGTACCGCATTCATTAAATGATAAATCAGTCACACGCTCATTTAAAGAAAAAACAGGTAAAATGTTGGGTGTTAACCCACAGGACGCAAAGTTTACTAAAACCTATATGTTTGTTGCCTTTGCAGCATTGTTACTTGGTGGAATTTTAGGTTTACTACAAGGGTTGAACCGTGCTGGTTTCATGGAATTATCTCCACAACATTACTACCAGGTATTAACTGCGCATGGTTTGCTTCTAGTTGTTGTATTTTCGGGATTCTTTTGTATTGGGTATTTCTATGCAGCGATGTCCCATACCTTAGGGGGACTGCTTCCGAAAGTTAGGAAGATGGCTTGGACTGGATTTGCCTTGAAGATCGCGGGATTTGTCTTGGCGGTTATTCCAATCTTGATGAATCAAGCGTCTGTTATGTATACTTTTTATCCGCCAATGGCCGCTTCACCTGTTTACTACATTGGTTTGGCTTTAATTGTTGTAGGGATTTGGCTATGTTGTTTTGGAGCTTTCATCCAGGTGGCAAATTGGAGAAAACAAAATCCTGGTAAACATGTTCCGATTCTTTCATTCTTTGCTACTGGTGTATTTGTCCTATTGTTCTTCGGAAGTGTTCCCGTAGCGATAGAAGTTCTAGTATTGGTTCTTCCATGGTCTTTAGGTTGGGTAGATACGATTAACGTTATGCTTTCACGTACTTTATTTTGGGCTTTTGGACACACTTATGTAAATATCTGGTATATGACAGCTGTTTCAGCATGGTATGTCGTGATACCAAAATTAATCGGTGGAAGAAGATGGAATGACACATTAACTCGTGTCGTTGTTATTGCTCTCGTTATTATGAATATTACCGGTGGATTCCATCACCAGATTATTGACCCAGGTATTGAAGAACCAATCAAATTTATGCACGTATTTATGAGTTTGGCTATTGGTTTCCCATCCTTGATGACTGCCTACGCAATGTTTGCTGTATTTGAACGTACGTCAAGAAGACAAGGTGGAAAAGGATTACTTGGCTGGTACAAAAAGATGCCTTGGGGCGATGTTCGCTTCTTAGCACCTATGATCGCTATGATCGGCTTTATCCCAGCAGGTGCAGGTGGTATCGCTCAAAGTACGAACCAATTGGATCAGGTTGTTCACAATTCATTATGGATCACAGGGCACTTCCACTTAACATTAGGGATCTCTGTTGCCCTTACCTTCTTCGGAATTAGTTACTGGTTGATCCCACACGTATCCAAACGTGTATTGACTCGCAAAATGAACAGATTTGGTGTTGTTCAAACCATTCTTTGGACAGTAGGTATGATCTTTATGTCAGGTGCTATGCATACCGTTGGTTTGTTTGGCTCACCTCGTCGAACAGCCTTTACAACTTACTTTGATAACGCAACAGCATTAAGCTGGAATCCTTACATGACATTAATCGGACTCGGTGCAATCCTATTGGTAATCGCCGCCGTTATGCAAGTGTATGCTGCATTCAACTTGATGTTCTTCGCACCAAAAGGTGAAGAGGAATTCCCAATCGCTGAAGCAGAAGTTGGTGACGTTACCGGGTATTGGACAGAGCGTTGGGGACTATGGGTGGCTCTTCTGATCATCGTCGTTGCAATGGCTTATGTCATCCCTCTTACAGACATGATCGTAAATGCACCTCCAGGATCACCACCATTCAAAACATGGTAATCAATCTTTTGATCTTGGGAAAATAACTAGTGATAAAGAGATAGCTCAAGGTGCGGCTATCTCTTTACTATAATAGATTTGGAAGTGATCATTATGATCAAGAGTTCAACGAATAAAATCGCACTTATTCTTGTTTTGTTATTTGGATGTATCTTGTTTTATGTAGGAACTGACGGGCTCAATGCTTTTACGGCAGAAGCTGCAAGAGTGAATAGACTCGTTGATGAACAGCCTAAGTTTCCGAATGTTACCTTCGAGGACAGCAAAGGACGAAACTACTCCATTTCCGAATTTGAAGGTAAGTATGTTTTAATCACCTTTTTATATACGTCCTGTACTACGGTTTGTCCACAATTAGAGATGAATATGTCACAGGTTTACCAACAAATCCCAAAAGAATATATGGGGAAAGACATTGTCTTTCTGAGCATTAGTTTCGATCCAACCCGGGATGACCCGGCAACATTAGATAAGTATAAAGATTATTTTAAAAGTGATGGAGAAACTTGGAGAATGGCAAGGATTCCAAACAAGGCGGAACTGGATGCATTGTTAAAGGCCTTTGGTGTCATTGTTATTCCTGATGGATATGGAAATTTCACGCATAATTCTGCGTTTTATTTGGTTGATAAAAAGGGTAGTTTAATGAATGTACTGGATTATAAAAAGGTAGATGAAGCTGCAGACAAGATTGTAAAGATCTTGGATGGTGAAAAGGGGGCGTAATCTATGACACAAGTGTTTTATGGATTACTGCTTTATATCTTCTTAGCCATGCCTCCTGTGGTGCATTTTTTGGAATCGATCATGGTCTTGCATATGCATATGCAGATGCCCATGTTAGTAGCTTCCGGATTTTTTATGGCACCATTTTTTCAAAAGCGATTCCCCCAATTTTTTAGCAAATGGAATGGGGATGGGGTTCCAGGGATTGTTTTATTTTCAATTATCATGGTCTACTGGACAATTCCACGAACGATGGATGAAGCGTTGACGATCCCTGCCGTAGAACTTTTTAAATTCATTAGCATACCGTTCCTAGCTGGTGTTCCTTTGCGAGACAGCTGGATGAAGCTCAGCAAATGGGGACGACATGTGGTACTGATTGGTTTCACCCTCTTGTTTATTGTTATGGGATTGTTATATGTACTTACCCCAGTGCAATTATGTAACAGCTATTTAGTGATTGATCAATTCACCCTAGGTTGGGGATTCTTGACAACAAGTATAGGAATGATTGTCTATTTAATCTACGCCTTTGTTGTTGACCCATCGAAATATGAAGGGATTCCACCAGAAGATATGAGCTCATCCGATGAATAGGGATGAGCTTTTTGTTGTTAGCGGACCTATGTCCGGATGGGCAGCAATTCCGGGGAATTTCCGACAAATAAGGGCTCTGGGGTCCGCCTAGGGTCCGCCAGGAGTCCAGGCGGACAGAGGAGCCGCTATTTCAGTCAAAGCCCCATTCCAATGGGGTCAAGCGGACTCAGCGGACGCTATTTGCCTCAAATCTGAGAGAATTTGACCCGTAAAGGGGAAATAGCGGCTTCTGGGTCCGGATGGCTATCAAATTCAGGGGATTTTCGAGGAATAAGGGCTCTGAGGTCCGCCTAGAGGCCGTCAAGAGGGCAGGCGGACAGAGAAGCCGCTATTCCAGTCAAATCCCCTATTAGGAGATCAATTTAAAGAATCCAATCATCACTAGAATGATGCCTGGAATAAAGGATAGAAGCTGTAATTTTTTCACTTTGGCAAGGGTAAATCCAACTTTCATTCCGAAGGAAATGAGCAAGAAATTAAAAATGGAAACAGAAGCTGCGGTGAGCCAAGGGGAGAACCCCAATAAGGAAGCACCGAACCCTGCACCAAAGGCATCCAAGGATAAGGCAGTCCCTAGCAAAACAGCTTCAAAGCCCGTAATCGTCCCCGACCGATCCACGTCAGCCGCAGAAGGCATTCTTAAAATTTGAATGACAAGCCCAAAAGTTTTAATATTTATTTTTAAAACCTGTGTAGGGGTATCGTGATTGGGTGGATGCTCAGAAGCTGTGGTAGTCTCCTTACTACGAAAAAATTGGACGAGCGTCCAGCAACCAACAATAATTAAGATCCAACCGCCTATGTTTCTTTGCGTATCCACATTTGTAAAACTCGCTAACCACTCCCCGAGCCCCATAGAAAGTAAAATCATTAGACTGGAACAGAAAGTAATGATAAGAACAGAGAAAGCGGGAATCCTAATTTTCCTTAATCCATAACTCAAACCTACCCCAAAACCATCCAAGCTCACTGCAAAGGCTAGTGCAAAAAGGGAGAGATAAGCAAACACCGTGCCACTTCCTAACTAAAGAATTTTGACTACGGTAATATATTCAAAAAGCAGGCTAGTGTTTCCGAAAGGGCGAACGGCTTGATTTTAATTTCTTATTCCGCATGTTTCTTCCAGTTTGAGTCATCCTATATTTGAAAAGGTCAAGAGGAGGGATGAACGATGTACGAAACAGATGAATGGTATTTCCAGTATGAACTGGGGGTTAAGCCGAAAAGAACAAGGAATCCTTACACAACGATGAACGACGTGAACAATCAGCAAACCATGGCGGATACCGAGGATCTTTTTGACACGGACACTGTTGGAAACAAAGTGGATAACCAGTTGTAAAAATAGAGCGTGAGCATATTCGCATGCAATAGAATGGGAGAGTGCACAGTGCACTTTTCCTATTTTCATTTTTCTCCCCATTTCTCTCATTTCTATTGTTTAATTATTCTCCGAATCATATAATATTAATTAATTAATAGATTATTTTTGCCTGACCCAAAAATCATCAGAATGGAGACCGATACAAATGAGAAAAATTCAACTAGCAGTCGTACCTGGGGATGGAGTTGGCAAAGAAGTCGTGCCAGCAGCAATAGATGTTCTTCATACTGTAGCTGAAGTACATGGAGGATTCCAATTTGAATTTACTGAATTCCCGTGGAATAGTGACTATTATGTAGAACATGGGAAAATGATGCCGGATGACGGAATTAATATTTTGAGCGCTTATGAAGGGGTTTTCTTAGGGTCGATCGGGAATGCTAAATTAGTTCCAGACCGTGTTTCTACATGGGATTTCATTATTAAGATTCGCCGGGAATTTGAGCAATCGATCAATCTTCGTCCAGCAAAATATTTCAAAGGGTTGAAATCCCCGCTAGTCAATCCGCGTGATTTTGATTTGGTTGTTGTTCGCGAAAATAGTGAAGGGGAATACAGCCAGGTTGGTGGACGGATTTATAAAGGGGAAGACGAGCTTGCTATTCAAAATGCCATCTTCTCTCGGAAAGGCTCCGAAAGAGCCATGCGTTTCGCCTTTGAATTGGCAAGAAAGCGCAGAAATCATGTGACAAGTGCTACCAAATCCAATGGAATCTTCCACTCAATGCCATTCTGGGATGAGGTATTTGACGAAGTTAAAAAGGATTATCAAGATGTTGATACGGCGGCGTATCATATTGATGCCCTAACAGCCTATTTTGTAACACGTCCGGAAACATTGGATGTCGTTGTAGCCAGTAACCTATTTGGTGATATTTTAAGTGATTTGGGTGGGGCAATCCTTGGAAGCATCGGAATTGCTCCAGCTGCAAATATTAACTTAAACGGAAAATATCCGTCCATGTTTGAGCCAGTACACGGTTCCGCACCGGATATATACGGAAAAGGAATTGCTAATCCGATTGGACAAATTTGGACAGCAAAAATGATGCTTGACCAATTTGGCTTTGAGGATGCAGGAAGTCTTTTACTAGATTCCATTGGAGATGTCATCGAATCCGGCTTCGTCACCCCAGATCTTGGTGGAAAGGCAAGCACGACAGAAGTGGCCGAAGAGATTGCTAGGATCTTTAAAGAGAAAGCGAAGTAAAAAGTGGAATGCGGGGTCAGGCCTAGGTCTGACCCCGCATTTTTATTCGGCCGCAGATCCACTTTAATTGGATTTTCTCCACTTAACATGTCTTCATGGGGTAAAAATCCTCTCAATAATTGGAGAAAATCCACTTAAGCTTGTTACAAAGGGCCAAGGACAGCATTTTAAAAGGTTCAAGTGGAGAATCTCCAACTATACGGCCTATCTGAAGGGGGATTTATCGGCTTAATTGGTCTTCTTCCACCTACTCGTCTCTTTTAGTCCCCCTCATAAACCCAACCAACCTTAAGGGTTACCACTGTCACACAAAATACAACACTACTATACGTAACCCCCTTTTTCTGGTGATAGAATAGGATTGAAACCGACCTCAAAAGGAGAACCAAGTATGAAGGGGTTAAAAAATACAAACCAAACCTATTTCTATTTAATCATTGCAATCATTGGTGTGATGATTCTGAATGCCTTTTTCTTTCCTCTATTCGAAGAGCCGAAGATCACCCCAGTTGACTATGGAACATTCTTGACCCAAATCGAAAATGGGAAGGTAAAACAGGTACAAATTCAGGACACTGAAATAAGTTATGTGGCTATTAGTGAACAGGGGTATGAGTCCACGTACGTAACGGGACGGATGGATGATCCGGAGTTAGTTAATCGACTGCATAATGCCAAGGTGGAATTTACGCGGATTATTCCAAAAGAAAATTCTTCATTCTTTAACTTTATTTTAACCTGGCTGTTCCCATTGTTGGTCATGTTTTGGCTCTTTCAGCTTTTTTCTCAACGCATGATCAACAAACCTGGAGGGATGGGGAATGGTCCTTCCTATGGAAAGAGCAACGCAAAGATTTACATGAAGACGGATACGGGCAAATCTTTTGCAGATGTGGCAGGGCAGGATGAGGCGAAAGAGGCTCTGTTAGAAATTGTGGATTTCCTGCATCACCCGGAAAAATATCAGGAGGTAGGTGCAAAGGTTCCCAAAGGTGTTTTGTTAGTGGGGCCGCCTGGAACCGGAAAAACGCTCATTGCAAAGGCCGTTGCTGGAGAATCCAAGGTTCCTTTCTTTTCCATTACGGGTTCGGAGTTTGTTGAGATGTTCGTTGGGATGGGTGCAGCAAGGGTGAGGGATTTATTTAAGCAAGCACAAGAAAATGCTCCCTGCATTGTTTTTATCGATGAATTTGATGCGATTGGAAAGAGCCGCAATGCCTCCTCTCTCAATGGCAACGACGAGCGGGAACAAACATTGAATCAGCTTTTGGCAGAAATGGATGGGTTTGATGCGGATAAAGGGATCGTAATTCTGGCGGCAACGAATCGTCCAGAAATCTTGGATAAAGCCCTGCTAAGACCGGGTCGATTTGATCGGAGGATCCCTATAGAGTTGCCAGACTTACAGGGGCGGGGAGCAATTTTGAAGGTTCACGGGAACAAAGTGAAGCTAGCTTTGGACGTTGATCTTCACGCGATTGCCAAGGCGACACCGGGTGCCTCCGGAGCCGATTTAGCAAACATCATCAATGAGGGAGCGCTTCGAGCAGTCCGATTTGGCCGCAAACAGGTTTTGCAAAGCGACCTAGAGGAGGCGGTGGAATTAGTAATCGCGGGATATCAAAGAAAGAACGCCGTCATTCCGATGAAGGATAAATTAAAAATTGCCTATCATGAGATTGGACATGCTTTGGTTGCTGCCAGACAAAGCGAGACTGCCTTAGTGCACAAGATCACCATCGTTCCGCGTACATCTGGATCTTTGGGATATACCATGCAGGTTGAGCAAGAAGAACATGTTTTAATGACTAAGGAACAGGCCCTAGAAAAAATCACGACCCTCATGGGTGGACGTGCGGCAGAGGAATTGGTTTTTCATTCCATTACTTCTGGTGCCTCCAATGATATTGAACAGGCGACCCGTATTGCCCGCGCGATGGTAACCAGATTTGGAATGAGTGAAACATTTGGCATGATGGCTCTGGAAGCCGTTAATAACCCTTATTTGGGAGAGCATTCTACGCTCTTGGTATCTGCAGAAACCGCCTCAAAAATCGATGAAGAGGTGCTTCAGATTATTAAGTCTTCCTATCAAAAAGCTACGCAAATTTTGCAGGAAAACATGGATATCCTACATCAATTGGCCAACTCACTTCTTGAGAAAGAGACGATGACCGGGGAGGAATTTATGACTTGTTTAACAGAAGAAAAGGTTACAGCATAAGGCTGACTCCATTAGGCTGGGGTTCGGCCTTTTGGTCTTAAAATATTGTATTTTAGAATTGTTTGAAAATATTGATTAGCAAGCACTGCCATGGTAGTATTTGCATAGGAGAGGAGGTAGACTATTGATTCTTTTATCCTTTGATAAGGTAGATAGAACAGCTATCCAGAAGTTGGAACTTGAAATCGGCCAGGAAATGATGATTAAAGATATTCGAAAAGGTGTTGAGGATCCAATGGCTAAAGCCGATATCCTTATTGGATTCGGCCCCACTTTAGATGCTCTGACCGAGGAAGTATTAGAAAAGTTTGATCAGCTGAAGTGGATCCACACATTAACAGCTGGGGTGGAAACACTACCTTTTGAAGTTCTGAAGAAGAGGAACATTATTGTGACAAACTCCAGAGGAGTTCACGGAAAGCAAATTTCTGAACAAGTCCTTGGTATGATGCTTTCTTTTTCAAGAGGACTGCATGTGAATTTAAAAAATCAAATGAATGCGAAGTGGGACCGAAAATATAAATGGAGTGAAATCCATGGAAAAACCCTCTGCATTATCGGGGCCGGAAGTATTGGGAAAGAGGTCGCCCGGAAAGCTAAGGCGTTTGATATGAAAGTAATCGGGGTAAAGAGGAATATTAGCGAGTTAGATCATTTCGATCAGATTATTGATCATAAAGGACTCGATGAAGCCCTAAAGGTAAGTGATTATATTCTCGTTCTTACTCCTTTAACGCCAGAAACCTATCACTTCATTGGGACGAGGGAATTCCAACTAATGAAGGAGAGTGCCATCTTCCTTAATTTTGCACGTGGTGACGTTGTAGATGAGGAGGCCTTGATTCAGGCGTTGAATGAAAGAATGATAGGCGGGGCAGGACTAGATGTTTTTCATCAAGAACCGCTACCACCTGACAGCCCTCTTTGGTCCATGGAAAATGTTCTGATCTCGCCACACACCTCTGGAATATCGGAACAGCCACTTTCGCGGGAGCTAGAATTGTTTAAACAGCTTTATTTTTCTTATCAGAAAGGAGAAAGTCTGGCTAATAGGGTAGATCTTTCAAGACAATATTGATCGAGTACATAAAAAACGCAAACGTCAAATGGAGCTTTATCTATTAGAGTTTTATAATTTAAATCTATAGATAAAAAAATAATAGTATGTTTTAAAAGGCATCAGGAATGTGTCCCTGAATGCCTTTTTATTTTCACTACGAAAGATGTAATAATTAATAAAAAATTTTATTAATTATGATTGAAGATCAGATGATTATTTGTTAATATTTTAAACATAAGATGAATGATGAATAATATAATATGGAAATTCATCCTATGTTTGTACGGTTGAGAGGGAGTTATTGAAAGGTGTTCATAAGATGCGAAAGTTAACCTACGAGATTGTGTATGAGAAAATTAAGCAAAGAATTAAAGAGGGATTATGGAAACCAGGGGATCAAATTCCAACTGTTCAGCAGTTAGCTGAGGAATTAGGGGTCGGCATTTCTTCGGTTCGGGAAGCTATTCGTATTTTGGGAAACCAGAACATTCTGAAGGTAGAACAAGGGCGGGGTACTTTTATTATGAATGTGCCCGAGGAGGACTCATTAAGCAGTTTTGGATTTTTGGAAGATGCAACAATGATTCAATTAACTGAAGCTAGGCAGGTCATTGAACCAGAGTTGGCTGCCCTATCAGCGGAACATGCAACTAAAGAAGAGGTAAAAGCTATTTTGCAGGCAGCCAAAGGGATGAACCGTAAAGCTAAGTTAAATGAAGATTTTTTAAAAGAAGATATGCTTTTTCATTATTTAATTGCAAAAGCATCAAAAAATGAGATTATCTTTCAAATGTTTAATATGATCAGCGATCTTATTGTTGCGAGTAGAAGGAGAACTCTCAAGATGAAAGGTATGACAGAAAAGGCTACCCACTATCATATCCTGATCGCGGAAGCGATCGCTCAAAGGAATCCGACACAAGCAAGGAACTTGATGAAAGCACATATTGACGATGTCATCTATGAATTAACAAAAGATATAAATTAAAAAAATAGTAAAAAGGAAGGGGTAGATTAGAAGTGAAAAAGGCAGTTTTTTCTGCATTACTTTTGGCATTATCTGTTGGAACTATGGTAGGTTGTAGTTCATCGACTGGTACGGAGCAATCAAATAGTGATGGGGGAGCAACCCCCGAGAATTCAAACGGTGAATCTTATACGATTTCCGTTGCGCATGTTCTTTCGGAAACACATTCATTACATAAGACTTGGCAGAAGTTTAAAGAGGTTGTTGAGGCAGATAGTGGTGGGAAATTGAAGGTTGAAATATATGCAAATGGTGAAAAGGGAAGTGACCGAGAGCTTATTGAAAGCGTTCAAGTAGGTACGCTCACAGCGACTGCGCCATCTACGGCACCTGTTGCTGGTTTTGATCCTGCTTTCTCGGTTTTTGATCTTCCTTTTTTATTCAAGGACCGGGAAACCGCCTACAGGGTTCTAGATGGAGAGGTAGGGAAAGAAGTACTGTCTAAGTTGGACAATATTGGGATAAAGGGTCTTGGCTATTGGGAAAACGGCTACCGTAACCTGACAAACAATAAAATACCGGTCAAAACTCCTGCAGATGTAAAAAGTTTAAAGATTAGAACGATGGAAAATCCTATGCACGCTGCAACTTGGGAACTGCTTGGGGGGAACCCGACGCCAATGGCCTGGGCGGACGTTTATGTATCTCTTCAACAAGGTGCATTGGATGGCCAAGAGAATCCTCTAAGTATTATTTATGACCAAAAGATTTATGAGGTTAACAAATATGTGAGTTTAACGGGGCATGTCTATAGTCCGTTTGTCGTGATGATTAATAAGAAGTTTTATGATGAACTGCCTGAAGATTTAAAAGCCATTGTAGATAAAGGATTTGAAGAGGCGAAGAATGAGAATCGAAAATTAGTAGTGGAAGAAGAAAACAAAATTAAGAGTGATTTAGCCAATACACCCATGGAAGTCATTGAACTCACAGCAGACGAAAAGAAAGCTTTCCAGGAGTTTACCAAGCCTGTATACGATCAGTTTGCGGATGAAATCGGTAAAGATTTAGTTGATAAGATGTTAAAAGCAATTGAATAGGATTCCGTTTACGGGGCAGGGGGATCCCCTGCCTCCTTTAAAGGAGGGGTGTTATGCCTAAACCACTAAAATTTTATATTCATATTATGGATCTATTGAATAAGGGTCTTGGTTATTTGCTAGCAATAATGCTAGCAATTATGACAATTGTTATTTTTGCCCAAGTCTTTTGTCGGTATGTATTAGGAGATTCACTCCTATGGTCCGAAGAGTTATCCCGCTACATCATGGTTTGGGGGGTATTTATTGGTTCTGCTTTAGCGGTTCGGTATCATTCTTTGATTTCTCTCGAGGTTCTGCCGCAACGTTTGCCTAAAAATGTGGCGAACCATTTGAGAAAGGTGGTTTACTTAGTCGTTGTTGTATTTTGTTACTATCTCTTTACTAATGGGATGGAAATGACACAGCAAGTGACCATGCAAAAATCAGCCGCCTTACGTTTATCCATGGCCATTCCGTATTCTTCGGTACCCATCGGAACCCTATTAATATTTTTAAACACGGTGGTTGTCTTTATTGAAAGTCTTTGGAAAGGGGAGGAAGCGTAATGGCTACGGTATCAATCATCCTTCTCTTAGTTTTCCTAGCTTTAAGTGTACCCGTTGCAATTTCTGTTGGTCTAGCGTCGATTATCGGGATTGCCGTGGATGGACAGATTCCTCTTCTTGTTGTAATTCAAAGGATCTATAACACGCTTGATTCTTTTCCGCTTATGGCGATTCCGTTTTTTATCTTAGCGGGAAATTTAATGGATAAAGGCGGGATCTCCCAACGGTTAGTGAATCTAGCAAATTCATTTGTGGGGCATATGACAGGTGGATTAGCCATGGTAGCTGTTTTAACCTCCATGTTTTTTGCTAGTATTTCTGGGTCAAGCGCCGCCACGACGGCAGCAGTAGGGGCTATCCTCATTCCAGCAATGGTGAATCGGGGGTACGATATTCGTTTTGCGACCTCAGTCCAAGCAGCATCCGGAGAACTTGGAGTCATTATCCCCCCAAGTGTTCCAATGATCTTGTTTGGGATCGTGACCGGAGTATCGATAGGGGATATGTTTATTGCCGGGATTATACCAGGAATCATGATTGGTCTTACTTTGATCTTACTCGTCTATGTGATTAGTAATAGAAAAGGATATAGTGGTGGAGAACGCGCGACATGGGCAGAACGATTTCAAGCTTTAAGAAAATCTTTTTTGGCTTTACTTATGCCATTTATTATTTTGGGTGGAATTTATGGTGGGATTTTCACTCCGACAGAAGCTGCTGTTATTGCCGTAGTCTACGCTTTTATTATTGGTCTATTCGTTTATCGTGATATCAAAGTAAAAGATTTGGTTCCTATTTTCAGAGATTCCTTTTTAACCTCTGCAATCATTATGATTATCATCGGAGCGGCGGGGATTTTCACCTGGGTCATCTCTCAAGAAAAGATTCCACAAAAGCTAGCAGAATTTTTTATTAGCATTACTGATAGTTCCATTCTCTTTTTGCTGCTCGTTAACTTGATGTTATTTATTGTTGGGATGTTTTTTGAGACTGGGGCAGCGATAGTTATCTTGGCTCCGATTCTAACGCCAATAGCAGTTGCCCTAGGCATTGATCCCGTTCATTTTGGAATTATTATGATTGTCAATTTAGCGATGGGGATGTTTACTCCACCATTAGGCGTAAACCTCTTTGTTGCCTGTCAAGTGGCTAACGTTCGTTTGGATCAGATTATTAGATATCTGATTCCCTTTATTATTGTCGTGGCTGTTGATGTTATTATTATTAGCTACATTCCGATCATCTCACTTTGGTTTAAACTTTTTAGTTAATTAAATAGAGAAGAGGGATACTGTGAAAATCACAGACATCAAAACCATTGTTGTAAATGCACAGCTGAGAAACTGGGTCTTTGTCAAAGTAGAAACCGATGAAGGTATCGTTGGATGGGGAGAGGCTTCCCTCGAATGGAAGACAAGAGGGGTAGTGGGATGTGTAGAGGATCTGAAGCCGTTTATTGTGGGATTGGATCCTACCAATATTGAACATTTATACCAAGTCATGCAGCGTCATCCTTTTTTTCGAGCAGGAGCCGTAGGATATAGCGCGATTAGTGGAATAGAAATGGCTTGCTGGGATATCTATGGGAAATCTCTAAACCTTCCTGTGTATAAATTGTTAGGTGGGAAGGTTCGTGAGAAGATCCGAATGTATGACCACCTTGGCGGCGGGGAAATGAACAGCTTATATAATTCAATTTCAGATGTCGAGAATATGGTTGAAAAGGCTGTTCGTTCTGTAGAGGAAGGATACACGGCAGTAAAAGTTCTGGTTGTTCCGCGAACCTACATGCTAGAAGGCCATAAAGTCTTAAAACACGCAGAAACTTTGATGGGGGCAATTCGTGAGGCAGTAGGGGGAGAAATTGATATTATGGTCGATTTGCATGGGCGAACCACTCCTGAAATGGCCATACAGTATGCCAAGGTATTGGCTCCATTTAACCCATTTTTCTTTGAAGAACCTTGCTTGCCTGAGAATGTAGAGGGAATGGTCAAGGTTTCGAATAGTATTGATATTCCAGTTGCCACTGGAGAAAGATTAGTCACCCGTTTCCAATTCCGTGAACTTCTGGAGAAAGGAGCTTGCGCTGTGATTCAGCCGGATCTGTGCCACTGTGGGGGACTCTGGGAAGCACGCAAAATTGCAGCCATGGCAGAAACTTATTATGTCAGTGTTGCCCCACATAATCCACTTGGGCCATTAGCAACGGCAGCAGCGATTCAATTTGCAACATGTACACCGAATTGGCTCATTCAGGAGTCGTTCCGAAGTGATGTTCCTTGGCGTAATGATGTGGTGACAAATCCGATCATCGTGGAAAACGGGTATGTGACTCCATCCGAACGCCCTGGCTTGGGCGTAGAAGTGAACGAGAAAGAAGCAGCTAAACACCCCTTCCAGCAGGAAGTGCTTGCCCGATATTGGCATGAGGATGGCAGTGTAGCAGACTGGTAAATTTAATTTTACATAAAAAGGGGAATAGGCCAATGAAAATAACTAAAATTGAAACGATCCGTGTGGAGGAATTTCCGAATATCTGTTTTGTGCAAATCCATACCGATGAAGGATTTATTGGTTTAGGTGAGACCTATTTTGGGGCGGAAGCCGTAGAATCTTGGATCCATGAGATGGGGGCTAATGTTCTGCTCGGGAAAAACCCTTTAACGATCGATAAACATTGGCAGGACCTTGTTGGTTTTGTAGGGGCTCGAAGCACAGGTGTAGAAAATCGTGGGCGTTCCGCACTTGATGTTGCCTTATGGGATATCCTTGGACAAGTGAGCAATCAGCCAATCTATCAACTTTTGGGTGGTGCTACGCGTGATAAAATTCAGGCCTACAACACTTGTGCAGGGTACCAATATACCCGCAAGCGTCCGAAGCATGCGAGTCTGCCCGTAGACAACTGGAATACAGAGGGCGAGGGACCTTATGAGGATTTAGAAGGATTCTTGTATCGTGCTGATGAATTGGCTGAAAGTTTAATCGAAGAAGGATTTATGGGGATGAAAATTTGGCCTTTTGATCCGTTTGCAGAGGCTTCAAAAGGGCGTTTTATCTCCATGGAAGATCTGAAAAAGGGATTGGAGCCTTTCGAGAAGATCCGCAAGCGCGTTGGCGATAAAATTGAGATTATGGTCGAGATGCATTCCCTGTGGGATTTGCGGACAGCGAAGCAGATCGCTCAGGCCTTGGAGGATTATCGTCCATTCTGGTATGAGGATCCGATTCGCATGGATAATCTAGATGCTTTACGAAATTTCGCACAATCGACCCGTGTTCCAACAGCTGCTAGTGAAACTTTGGGAACCCGCTGGGCCTTCCGTGAGGTAATGGAAAAGCAGGCTGCTGACGTCATTATTTTTGACCCAACCTGGACAGGCGGGATCTCCGAAGCGAAGAAAATCATCACTATGGCCGAAGCTTATCAGTTGCCCATTTCAACCCATGATTGCGTAGGACCTGTTTCCTTTGCTGTGGATGTGCACTTATCCATTAATGCGCCCAATACATTAGTACAGGAATGTGTCCGTGCATTCTATAGTACATGGTACAAAGAATTGGTGACAGAAGTTCCGTTGATCAAAGACGGATTTGTCTATCCGCTAGCGGGACCGGGGTTGGGAACCAAATTAAACCCAGAGGTGTTTACTCGGCCGGATACGACGATTCGGGAATCGAAATAGGAAGAAACCTGGGTGAATGTCCTTGAGAAGGTCCCTCAAGGACAAAACCCACCCAAAAGTTTGTCCAAAAGTCCATGAGAAGCATAAGAGGATATCCACATCAACTTCTACTAGACTTCCCCTTCTACGAAACCAATTTCTCTATTAATAGACTCTATCACAGGCAGCAACTCAAACTTATTCATACATTAGGTTTAGAGAATAGATAAGGAGGCTAGGAAAGAGTGAGCAAGAGGAAATCGCTCTCGGTTTGGGTCATGAGCACAGAGTTTGAGCCTTACATTATCGGTGGACTTGGAACGGTAGCCACAGGTCTAGCGAAGGCACTAAAAAAGTTAAAGGTGAAAGTGAAGGTTATAACAAAAGGCCGCTCCAAATCGACAGCTTCAACAAAGAAGAAAGGGATTAAAATCGTTCGAATTCCGATGAATAAACGGTATTATAAACAGGCCAGAGCTTCCTACAGACCTAAAAAGACTCTCCAGCTAATTAACCGCCTCTTCCCAAATAAACCCCATGTTTTGCACGTACACAGCCCCGAATTTGCAGGGACTGCCGTCTTATTTAATAAAAAACACCATATTCCTATTTTGTACACTTGCCACTCTTTGGTTTCCATGGAAGGTAGCAAACACCATAAGTGGAGCACGCTCCAAGCCCTGCTTTTTCGTCATGCAGATAAAATTGTAGTCCCCAGCACTTGGCTTAAAAAGCAAATTAAAAAACGCTTTCCATCAGCAGCCTCCAAAATCCTCGTAATCCCCAATGGGGTTCAGGTTGTCTCCAAAGGAACAAAGGTTCCTTCTCATAATCTATTATTTGTCGGTAGACTAATCAAGAACAAGGGAATAGAACCTTTAATTCACTCCATCTCTAAATTGTCTAAAAAAAATAAACGGGTTCACTTAAATATCATTGGGGGTGGTTCCCAAAAATACCGAAAACGCCTTAAAAAGATGGCCAAAAAAGACGGCGTTTCTTCTAAGCTTAGCTGGCTAGGCGCACTTCCTCACAAAAAAGTCCTTAAATTATATAACCGAAATGGTGCAGTGGTTGTTCCCAGTAAACAAGAATCGTTTTGTTTAGTTGCACTTGAAGCGTTGGCCAACGGGATCCCTCTTGTTTCTACACGTGCAGGTGGGTTGAAGGAATTTGTCAATGAGCGGAACGCTCAGATTATTAAAGCTGTAAAAGCGAAAGAGATCGCCCAGGCGATTAAAAAGATGTGGGAGAATCCACAAAAAACCAGGAAGAGGATTAAACAGGGGAAACTAACTGCCAATAAATATAATTGGAAAATCATTGCAAAAAAATACAAAAATGTTATTTCAAGATTAAGTTAAATGGTGGAGTCTAAACTCTCTTCTTAAGTAATAAAATCTTATTACAAAAATAAGAATATGTTATAATTAGGTAAATGAGGAGAAGGGAGGAAATTTATGGAGGCGTCATTGCTTTTAACGTTTGGCGTGGGAGCCATTGCCTTTTGTGCACCTTGAATTCTGGCAATGCTCCCTGCTCTATTTGGCTATTTGAGCGGGGAAGTAGCCAGTTCGGCTGCTGATGGTGGATCCACACGAAAAAGATTTTGGAAGAATGCTGTACTATTTTTCTTAGGCTTTACGGTGATGATGATAACCTTAGGGGTAGTTGCCTCCTTTGTTGGTGAAGCAGTAAAGCCTGTCGTTCGTTGGGTACAGGTCTTCGCTGGGATTGTACTTCTTTTCCTTGGTCTATATCAAATGAAAGTTTTGCGTTTCAAGCTACTGCCAAACCTGGGGAAAATGGAGGCGGCCGCAACGAAGCAATTAGGAACGATTAAGCCGGGTTACCTACGATCCTTTGTAGCAGGCATGGTTATTGCACCCGGATGGGGACAAATCTTCCTAGGAAGTGTATTGCTAGTTGTTGCTGTGAACGGAAATCTACTATTTAATATGACAGCGATGCTAGCATACTCCTTAGGCTTTGGTCTGATGTTTTTTATCACCTTCCTTTTTTCCGAGCCATTACGTTTGCTGTTTCAAAAAATGGGGGATCGGATGAGAAGAATCGAACAAGTCGGTGGCGCACTGATTGTCGGCATATCTGTCCTGATGATTAGCGGCAAGTTAAATTGGATTACCGATTTAGCCAATTGGAAAGGCGGATTGCTTGTTCGGAATTTTCTTGGAATGTAGTGAATAAGTTATGAGGTGACAAGTCATGCCTGATGTACCATATCAAATCGATGTTCTCTATGATGCCGGACCAACTGGATGTGGAGAGCTCATCATGAATCTATTTATGACCATGAAAAAGATGTCATCTAAGCAAATTATTGAAGTCGTGTCCTATGATTTAGGAGCCAGGGAGGATATACCTGCGTGGTGCCGCCTGCAAGGACATACTTTACTAGAACGCAGGGATGTGGGCAAAACCAATCACTATTATATCCAAAAAAACTAGGAGGAAAAGAAAATGGCAAAGATCGCAGTTAGTATCACAAGTGCAAAGGATAATACAGATAAGGCTACAGTTGGATTTGTAGTAGCAAATGCATCGGTTGCTTCAGGACAGGAAACGGTTGTGTTCTTAAATGTAGAAGGAGCTTATTTGGCGCAAGAAGGCTATGCCAATGATATTCATGAAGAAGGCTTTGCACCTTTAAAACAGTTAATAGGCCAATTTGTTGAAGCGGGTGGAACGATTTGGGTTTGCAGTCCTTGCTTTAAGAAACGTGGTTTAAATGAAGAAGAATTAATTCCTGGAGCAACCATTGTAGGTGGTGCCAAATTGGTAGAGTTCTTATCCCAAGGCGCTTCTTGCATTACTTATTAGGAGGATTCTCTACATATGGAATTTCCTAATCCGCAAGCAACTTGCGATGGAGGGGACCTGGACTGTGGTTCAGGTCTTCTTCTCATCATTAAAAAGAGTATGGACCCTCTTTCCCCAGGGGAAGTGCTGGAAGTGCGAAGCCGGGAGCGGTCGGTTGCTGAAGATCTGCCAGCCTGGTGTCGAATGGTCAAGCACGAGTTTCTCGGTGCACGCCCCAATCCCCAGGATGCTAGCTATTTTATCCGAAAGGGCGGTGTGGAAAGCAATCTGCAGCAGGATTTGGAGGCGGCCCGTGGCTATCAATGGGGGATTAGAATTCGTTCTGATCAGGCGACAACGGCAAAGATTTATTCCCGTAACCATACCTTTACGGCTGGACAACCCGCTGACTTTGGGGCCCAAGTTGATGCGCCGAGTGCGATTGACTATCTGTTAGGGGCTCTTGGCTCCTGCCTTACCGTTGGATTTCAGATGAACGCCTCACGCCGTGGCCTCATTGTGGATACCTGTGAATTCAGTATCAAAGGGAAATTGGATAATGTGTTATACCACCTGCAGCTGGAAGATACCGGGAGTCCGAGAGTCTCGCAAATTAGTGGAACTTTCTATGTAGGTTCACCTGAAGAAGAGAAAAAGCTGGTTGAGGTTTGGCACAAAACCCTCGAGCGGTCTCCGATATACCAAACACTGTGTCAAAACGTAGAAATAGATTTGAAACTATCCATTGTTTTGTAAGGGGGAAGGGAAAAATCAAATGAAATTACCATTATTTCCAACAACCGTTGTGGGGAGCTGGCCGCGCTCGAGGGAAGTTTTACTTGGCTTGCGGGAAAAGCGGGCGGGGCGAATGACGGAAGATGAATTTCAAAAAATAGCCGATCAGGCTGCTCTCGAATGTTTAAAGGCCCAAGAAGAGTCCGGGATCGATATTGTATCGGATGGGGAACAACGACGCGATAATTTTATTTCCTTTGTTGCAGATAAGCTGGAAAATGTAAGAATGCTCACCGTCGCTGAGTTATTGGATTACGTAGAGGATAAAGCAAGTTTTGAGGAAATACTTGGAACCTTGGATGTTCCTGCTTTTTCCTTGTCCAATCCAGCAGCTATCGGGAAAATTAGTCGGCGTAAACCACTTGCCCTCGATGAATACCAGTTCCTTCGCAAGCATACGGATCGTGCGATCAAGGTCGCCCTACCAGGCCCCTATTTGCTTACCCGTTCGATGTGGGTAGAAGGTTTGTCAGCCGCAACGTATCCAACGAAGGAATCTTTGGCTGAGGATGTTGTTCGGGTACTCAGGGAGGAACTAGAGGATCTAATCAAAGATGGCGTCGATTTCGTCCAATTTGATGAACCTGTGTTAACCGAATTAGTATTCACCCAGAAAAACGCCAACCGTACCTTTATGTGTGGGGCTTTGACCGCCAAAGCGGACGCAGAGGAGGAACTTACTTTTGCCACCGGCCTGATCAATCAGGTGATGGAGGGGATGAGAGGAAACGGAACAAGGATTGGTGTCCATGTCTGCCGGGGGAACTGGAGCACACAGGAAAATGTCCTGCTGCGCGGTCCCTATTCACCACTTATGCCTTATTTGGCGGAAATGAATGTTGATCAGTTGATCCTTGAATATGCTACACCTCGTGCTGGTGAATTGGAAGTGGTGAAAAGTCTTCAAGGAAAAGAACTTGGGCTCGGCGTAGTCAACCCGCGGACAGAGGATGTAGAGAGTGTCCAACAAATGGTGCAAAAAGCCCAGGAAGCAGCCCGCTTCCTGTCACCTGAACACATCTTTTTAAATCCAGATTGTGGTTTTGGCACCTTCGCTCAACGACCGATGAATTCAATCGAACGGGCGAAAGAAAAGTTAAAAATGATGGTTCAGGCTGCGGAGATATTGAGAAAACAGTAATTTTAGAGGTACCGTTTGGTACCTCTTTTCCTAGTTGGTAAACTCTTTTACATTTTGGGAACCAAGGCTATAACCGTCTCTCCAGTCTGTAACCATCCATTTTCCATCTTTGTACATTAAGGTATATGCCATAGTACTAACCTTATCCTCTGGGACGGGATTTGTTTCTTCTGCAGAATAAACAACTTCACTAAATTCTTCCTGTGCTATTAATTCGGCGTAATAATTGCCATCCCTCGTTTCCCAGATACTAAAGCTATCTAGATCGAAGGTGATACTTTTTTTAACACCTTTATATTTGCTCTGGTTTTCCTTCATTTTTGTAATATAATCCTCGAGAAGTTGGCGTTTCTCCGCGCTAATGCTTTGAGCTTTGGAGGCGTCCAACGCGTTAAATGACTCAATCCATCCTTGCACAAATTCATTTGTAGATTTCATGATATCCTCTTTTACAGAATCTGTTGCTGGATTAATAATGAGGGAGAGATAGCCCTCGGTAATGGGCATTTCCTCACTTGACGCAGGTCCCCACGGAAATTGCTTTTCCGCCACAATCTTATTGGAGCCGTCAAAGGTAACAGGACCAAGAGATTGTCCATCTCCGGAGATCAAGCCGGTATCTTTTCCATTTACAAGGAGTTTTGCATCCTTAAAATTGACATCTACATTGGTATATTGGCCTTCTAAATATAAATCAACATAGTTGAAGTCATCATTTGAGAAAAGCTCAAGATCCTGTTCGTTTTGAAGGGTTGTAAATTGCCCTTCATGGACAGCCTTAATTTTATATACCCCGGGTAGAAAAGGCCCCAATTCTGTTTCAAAATTCTCTTGATCGGAGACCGCCACCTCTTTGTCATTGAGGTAAATTTTTGTGTTTGGATAATTGGTCTCTACAGAAAGAAAATACGGTTTAACCCTTAAATCATAATTATCGTAAAGGAGAAATTTCTTTCCATCCTTTTCTAATGCGATGAAAGTAGTATCATTGTTTGAACCAAACAAATTTGTTACTGCAGCCTTAATTTTGTTTTCCTTTTCTTGGTCAAATTGCTCCGACTGTTCTTTTAAAATATTAATGGTTTGATTGAGCGAAGATGGATTATCCTTAAAATATTTGATAAAAGATTCAATTGATTCCCCGTCAATGGTTAACCGCTTATCCTCTGAACTAAGCAGATTTGCTACTTTTTCTGAATCCCCTTTGATGATCGCTTCTTCAAATTGTTTGATGACTCGATCCTTGTCTGTTAATGATGCCCCCACTTGATAAAGGCCCGCAGCGATTATCAATAATAAGGCTAAAGTAATAAGGGTTCTTTTTTGTTTTTTGCCCATAGGTTGTTTTGGAGAAACTGTTACTGGTTGTTCAATCGGTTGAGTAGAAATAGGTGCATGGCTCTCTTTATTCTCCGAATTTGCGGTACTATGAAGTGCCATGCCACATTCAGGGCAATGCAAATAATTCTCTTGTAGTTTTGTTCCACATTCTTTACAAAAATTCATGATGCACCTCCACTTTCACAAACTAAATTGTATGACATCATCCTCATCTAAGGATTAGGAGAAGAAAAGAGCATCTTGAATAGAAGACTTCAATGATTCAAACATGCTATCGCCCAATGTTACTAGTAGGATTAAAATGGCAAGATAGGTAATGAATGTGCCATACACCGGATCCAGTCCAGATGAACTGCTTCTTTTAAAACTATAAATTGTAAAACTTACTACGATAAAGAGGCCAAGGAAGCCAAATAACAGGAATAACAAGAATAACTTAAATTTAACCAATGAGAAAACAAGTGCAACCAATAGAAAAGCTAAAGGAACAACAAGGAAGGATCCAAAACGTGCCGTAACATCTTTAAAACTTGCATTTACTTTACCTAATTTAATGACCCCAAAGAGAGCAGCATCAATAAAGGCTATAAATAAAAAGAAATAAAAAGCTGGTTTAATTACTATATCTGTAAATGGAGAGTCCATATAACTACCAATCATATCGTTTAAACCAAAGTAAACCATCAAAGGAATGGATAAGGCATATAAAACAATTGTAATCATTCCATTTATAAATTGCGCTTGGTTGGCTTCTTGGCTGATTTGTGTAGGTTTTCGAATGATTGACATGAAGTATTTAAAATAGAGTTGGCTTATCTGTTTCGCTTGCTGTACCTTTTCATTAGACCCTACGTTGGCTAACACTTTTTGATAGGATGGAGATTGAGAAGTGGCCGCTGCAACCTCTTCCTCCGCTACGGAAGCTTCATTAGGAGCATCTAATTTAGTCCCACATTTTACACAAAATTTACCCCCTTCATTGTGATTTCCACAAGATGGACAAAACATGACATCTACCTTCTTCCTCAAGTAAGTTAATATAATAGTTTTAGTTCTTTCTATCTAGTAAAAAGGAACTATAATTACACAACAAAAAGATAATACCTAATTCGACAGTAAAATACAATAAAAAATGGGATTTATTCCAGAAAAATATATAATGTTCAAATTTATGGAAAAAAAATTCTATCCTTGTAAAATAATGTCGATTAACATTTACTTTATGATCTGGCTAAAAACTATATAATGAAAATAAATGTATGGGGGCAGACCCCTTTAGAAAGGGAGAGGACTGTGGAAATCAAAAAAGTATCAATAATTGGTTTAGGGGCCTTGGGAATTTTATACGGAAATCACTTTTCTAAGAGAATACCAAAAGAGGATCTAAGAATTATAGCCGACCAAGAACGGATCAATAGATATGAACGGGAACAAGTTTTTTGCAATGGGGAGCGTTGTGATTTTCATTATGTAACACCTGAGGAGAATGGCGAGCCAGCGGACCTACTGATTTTCACAGTGAAATACGATGGGTTGAAAAGTGCAATCGAAGCTGTAAAAAATCATGTTGGGGAAAACACAATTATCCTGTCTGCCTTAAATGGAATTTCAAGTGAAGAGATTATTGGTGAGACGTATGGTATGGATAAAGTCCTGTTTACGGTAGCCCAAGGGATGGATGCGGTAAAGGTGGGGAACCACTTAACCTGCGCTTCAATGGGGTTGCTTTGTATTGGTGAACGGGAAGAGGGGATCATCTCTGAAAAAGTAAAAAGAGTTGCTGCTTTTTTTGATCAAACGGAATTTCCTTATGAAATTGAAACCAATATGATGAAAAGACAATGGGGTAAGTTTATGGCCAATGTAGGCGTGAACCAAGCCGTTGCGGTTTACGGTGGCAGCTTCGGGGATACGCAAAAAGCAGGAGAAGTAAGGGAAACGATGATTGCTGCGATGAAGGAGGTTCTTGCTCTTTCCAAAAAAGTGGGAATCAACCTAACGGAAGCTGAGTTAACGTATTGGATTACTATTTTAGACAAGCTAAATCCCAAGGGAAAGCCATCTATGGCTCAAGATGTGGAAGCCAAACGGTTTAGTGAAGTCGAACTATTTGCTGGAACGGTTTTGAGCTTAGGTAAAAAATATGATGTCGCCACTCCTGTGAATGAGGCGTTGTACGAGCGGATTAAAGCGATTGAAAGTGAATATTGACACGGGGTCAGACCCCTGTCGAAAATTGTCGGAGTATATTGAAGGAGTAATTTTGGTTTTGGAATTTCATTCGACAATTTTCGACAGGAGTCTGACCCCGATAGTCGGGGCCCTTTTCTAATTAATATCTAATAACTCTGTTGATCACAGCGGCAGCTTCTGCTCTTGTGAGCGATGCATTGGGACGGAAAGAGTGGTCGGGATAACCGTAAATAATCTTTGCCTTCACAGCAGCCCCTACCAAACCTTTGTTGTCTATCTGGTCGCGATCAGTAAAGTCGGCTGCCGAGGAATTAGCTCTTAACTTCAGTGCGCGGGCTGCCATGACTGCCATTTCTTCTCGAGTAGCGGCATGGTTCGGGTTAAATCTGCTGCCGTAATCATCGGAAACAATAATATTCTGTTTAATCGCAGTATAGATAAATGGTGCAGACCATCTGTCAGAGGAGATATCCCGGAACCCTGTTGATCCCTTTTGAATCGTATATTCCCTCGCCCGGACCAACATCGTAACAAATTCTTCTTTGGATACGGTTTGATCAGGCCGGAAGGTTCCATCTGGAAAGCCTTCAAGAATGCCTAAAGTAACCAGGTTCTCGATGTCCTGTCTAGCCCAGTGGTTACGAATATCCCAGAATGTTTGCGGCTTATAGTCATCTGTCTTGAAAGAGCGGATGAAGGCATCATCGATATAAATCTCGTACCTTGTGTCCGCATCGAGGTGACTGAAGCTTGCATACCTGCTGCGGGTGGTCAAGGAATCGACTTTGCGGTTGTTTTTTCGTAATTCCACTTCGACGGACCCCGTGGTGCCATCCCAGGACATGCTTACACTTGACGCGGTCACATTTTTTAAGTCAAAATTTTTCACTTGATTCAGATCTTCAATGGTGAAGGAGCCAGCATATTTTCCGTCAATATAAAGGTTATATTCTACATCATCGTCTAAATCGTCAAAGGTGACACTTCGTCTGCTCGTTGTAACCGAATCAACAACACGATCATCTTTCTTCAGTTCGATTTTCACCGAACCGGAAGTCCCACGCCATGTTGCGGTCACACTAGAAGAATCATTTCGCTTAAAGACGAGATCCTCTACATCCCGGTTGACTAAATCGTAGATCCGGAAGGACTTGATGTATTGGCCATCAATATAAAGACCATATTGTGTATACTTCTCCAAATTGCTAAAGGTGGCTTTTCGGCTGCTCGTTGTAACCGACTTTTCCAAATGGCTTCCTTTCTTTAGCTGTGCCTTTACACTTCCAGAGGTGCCATTCCAGGTAACAGTTACTTTACTGTCGCTTTCCCATTCGATAAAGACATTGGTAATTCTAGAAATAACCGTGACCGTTGCATAGGCCTTCTTTTTTCCATCCTCTGTTTCCGCAGTAATCATGGCAGTACCTGTACTGCGGGCGATTACAGTTCCTGATGAATTAACGGTGGCCACAGCAGTGTTGCTAGAGCTCCACTTTACATTTTTATTACTCGCATCTATCGGTAATACGGTTGCTCTTAGAGTGATACTTCCATCATGAGATAGCGTGACATTCTTTTGATTAAGTGAAATTCCTGTGACTGCAACACCAACTACCTTTACCTGGCAGGCAGCAGTGTAACCTCCGTCAACCGTTGTTGCAATGACTGTAGCACTACCAATGGCTACAGGGGTTACCTTACCGTTTGCATCAACCTTGGCGACGGTTGGATTGGTGCTGACCCAATTAACCTTTTGATTTGTGGCGTTGTTTGGTTGGATGCGGGGGACAAGTGTAGCGGGATCTTTTCCTACAGTTAGTGTAAGTGCAGCTTTATCTAAGGTTAGGCCAGTAACCTTTTTATATTGCGGGTGGACGGTCACGGTGCAAAAAGCTGTTTTACCACCTGACAAGGAAGTGGCGACAATCGTTGTCTTCCCTTCAGACAAAGGGGTGACTTTTCCTTCTTCACTCACTTTTGCCACTGCGGGGTTGACAGATGTCCAGCGAACCTCCTGGTTGGCCTTTTCCGGTAAGACCTTTGCAGTCAGTGTAACCGGTTCATCTCCAACAGTGAGGGTCAAACTAGTGTGGTTCAATTCCACCTTTTCTCCTGCTGTTTTAGCCGCATAAACCGCAGCCGGTTGAAACGCAGAAAAGAAGATCATCATACAGAGAACAGCATACCATAGTGGAATGACGTGTCTTTTCATTCTCCATCACCATACCCTTTCATTTGATTGCGATGATTCATTATTAAAGACGTCGTAAACGACCAAATGTTACCAATTATTATATAAAATAGTAAATTATTACCAGATCAGGAAAAACGGCTTGTACAAAAAAGGGAACCGTTTGCCGTTCCCCTCGATACGTATGTCGACCGTAGATCCCTTATTCATCGAAAAGAAGGCAAGTTTGGGCGTCAAGCGGACAGAGATTCCGTTCACCATTCAGGGATAAAATCCTCTGCTTTTTACGTGAAAAACGGAACCGGTGTCCGCGATCCCTCAGGAAAAGTGGAGTTTTGATTCAATAGGGAACCAGTGTCCGCTTGCTTCTATTGCCGGACCGTGGATCCCTTATTCGCCAAAGAAAGACCAATTTTGAGAGTCCACTAACAGCCACTTGTTGTCCTGACCCAATGGAATAGTGCCTAAAGGCGTGTAAAAAACACCCACCAACCACATCCTTCACTGCATTACCGCAGCAACCGGTCGTAGAATTCCTTCTGTTTTTGCAGTTGCTTCTTTTGATTAAATTTGGCTTCTATCCTTTTGCGGGCGTTGAATCCCCATTCTTGCCATTTCTGTGGACTAACGATCATTCGTTCCATAGCGGCCGCCAATTCTTTCTTCTTCCGTTCCCGAACTAGAAGTCCGGTGACTCCATTCTTCATGATCTCGGGGATTCCGGCATGCCGGGTTGCGATACAGGGCATCCCGGTAGCCATGGCTTCCTTTAGCGTATTGGGGATCCCTTCTTCATTGCCTTCCTTGTCCGTGCAACTGGGTGCACAAAAGATGTGTGCGCTTTGATAGACTTGTTGAATCTTCTGATAATCAACCCAGGATAAAAGCTTAACCTGTCTTTCGAGTCCATGCTTTTTAATCTTTTTGCGATATTTTTTCTCGTATTCCCCTTGACCAATTAGTGTGAGCATCGTATTGCTATACTTGGCATGGACCTTGGCAAAGGCATCAATCAAATCACCAAACCCTTTTTTTTCGACAAACCGGCCAACAGCGAGAAAATGAACGGGGCCTTCTTTAGGAAAAATCCGGGGGGTGTATTGAAAGCGTGATAAATCCACACCGCCATACATCACCTTAATTTTATTCTTGGGACAGCCCAGTTTGATGATCTTGTTTTTTAGGTGGTGACACACCGGTAAAAAAAGATCCGCCGTTTTGAACACCTTTTTGAGTATTTTTAAATGTTTCTTTTTCCTCGGATAGGAGGTGGCATCCTTACCGCGAAAACCTACTATGAGTGGCAAGCGATGCTTTTTTTTCAGAAACAGAAGCTTATTTGCCAAGGTGGCATGATGGACATGAACAGCTTTAATGTTGTATTTTTTTATGACTTTCTGCGGTTCAGATACCAGTTGTTCAAATGAACAAAGCTGGTTGTTATAGGGGGCATTTTTCCACTTTTTCTTCGGTTCACGGGTCAGAAGAATACCCTTGTAAGGGTCGACCCGGAAGATTTGTGGAGTTACATGCCCATCGTCTAATGACCACTTATAGTGGAGAATACGCGGGCGGCTTGGATTCATTCCGATCCCATCCTTTATAGTTTTATCTACCGTACTTGCGATCAAGCCTCCTAATTTTTTTCTTCTTCCACCTATAAACGGAACGGATATTGTTTTTAATTCGACGATGATACTTTCGGATTTTGCGAGGACTTCTTTTTTTCTTATAGCGGTTATATTTTACTAACGGTTTGCGCTGACAATGGCCCAAGTAAAATTTGGCTAGACGCAGCCACATATCCCAATCCTGAGAATATCGATATTTTCTATTAAATCGTCCCACCCTTTGAAAACAACGGTGGTGAACGACAACCGTGGAAGTACGGATGGTGAACTTCCTGCGGTATAAACTGTGGCGGAAACGGTTTAGGCTTTTATAGGAACGGGGTTTTTTCAACTTTCTTTTTCTCTTGTGACCGACCGGAATATCGTAATACCAGCTATAGAGAAATTTACAGTTGGGATGTTTGCGGAGATAGCGTTTATTATGCTTGAGCTTGTGGCGTAAAAATACGTCATCGGAATCGAGAAAAGCGATATAATTTCCCCTAGCGTGCTGAATCCCTTTGTTACGCGCTGCAGAGGGCCCTGACTTGGTTTGATAGAAATAGCGAACCTTGGAGCCAAAATTTCTGCGTATTTTTCTCTTTGTTCCATCCTTTGAACCATCATCGACAACGATAATCTCAAAGTCCTTACAGGATTGTCTTAGGACACTTCTAATGGCCCGGGATACTCTTTTTCTACGGTTGTGGGTAGGGATGACCACGCTGAAAAAGGGCTGCCTTTTCTTTTTCTTCTGTCTTTGTACCCCTTTTGTTTCTTGCACTTCAAATCCCTCCCTTCCTTGATCGTGGATTCTATGAAGAAGCATACTTACCTTAACTTATGCACGTGGACTAGCTTGCTGCTTATACTGTACGAAAAAATAGGTTTTGGCCCTTATCCGTTGTGGAATGGTTAGATGCCTATACAAAAGTATTCATTCGTCCATAACCTATATAGGAGTAGTATAAATAGCTATAATCTTTCGGAAAGAAGGAATGACAGTTGAAAAAAAAAGTTGCTTTTCTTCGCTCCAAATATCTCCCTCCTTCAGAAACCTTCATTTACGAAGAATTAAAAAATATCCGCAAGTTTAAACCAATTGTCTTTTGCAGGAAAAGGATGAACCTGCGACGGTTCCCCTATAAACCGATCCGCAGATTACCTAAGAGTCCGAAAAAAACCGCGAGATTATGGAAGAAGATGAAGATCCGGTTGATCCATGCCCGGTTTGGGACGATGGGTGTCAAAGTGATGAAGGCTAAGAAAATTGCAAAGCTCCCGATGATTACCTCGTTTCATGGGTTCGATCTTCCTCATCCGCGCAGTAATCGCAAGAGCTACCAACGCAAGCTCCGACGCTTATTCCGGGTAGGTGAAAAATTTACGGTACCATCTCGCCATGCAAAAAGACGCTTAATCAAGTGGGGATGTCCTGCGCGAAAAATCAAAATCATGTACAGCGGCATTGACATGAAGAAATTTAAGCTCAGCAGAAGAAGTTTAAGGAAAAAACGAGTACGGATCATCACTGTTGGCCGGCTTCATAGGAAGAAGGGAATGGAGTATCTAATCAAAGCCTTCCGCAAGGTTCATAAGAAGCATCCAAGTGCAAAGCTCGTAATAATTGGAAGTGGATCGGAACGCTTGCGATTAAAACGCATGGTTAAAAAGTGGAAACTGAAAAAACATGTTCAGTTTAAAGGAAACTTGCCCCATAAGAAGGTAGCGAAGGAATTAAGAAAAGCAGATATCTTCTGTTTACCAAGCGTGACTGCAAAGAATGGAAACCAGGAAGGGATTCCGAACGCCATCAAGGAAGCGATGGCAACCGGATTGCCAGTTGTCAGTACAAGGCATGGGGGCATTCCCGAACTGGTTACGAATGGAAAAGAAGGATTCCTGGTACCTGAACGATCTGTGAAACAACTGAGTAAGAAACTCAATCACCTCATCACACATCCCCAGCTACGAATTAAAATGGGGAAAAAAGGACGTAGGAAGGTAGAGCGGTTCTTTAATTCCAAAAAACAGGTTCGGATTTTAGAAGCTCTCTATAAATCTGTCCTAAAAAAGAGAGGGAAATAGAATGAAGAATAAACGTGCTCTTGTGACAGTTGTGATCCCGACGTATAACAGGGCGAGATTTTTGCCAAGAGCAATAAAAAGTATTTTGAAGCAAAAATCGAAAAGATGGAAGCTATTGATCATTGATGACGGCTCGAAGGATAAAACAAGGAAGGTTGTTCGGCGTTTTCAGAAAAAGAGTTCAAAGATACGATACGTTCGTTTCAAGAAGAATCACGGGGTTTCCTATGCTTTGAGAAAAGCCTTATCAATGGTAGATACAAAATATTTTGCCCAGCTTGACGCGGATGACTGGTATGAGAAGAACACCATTAGAGAATGCTTGAAAGCCATGAGGAAATCTAGTGGAAGAGTAGCTATGGTATATGGAAATGAAAAGGTTTGGAAAATGAAAAAAGGGAAGCCTCGCTACCAGAAGACGAAGAAAAAGAAGCAGTTTAAAGGGAAATATGATTTTATCACTTATCATCCGATGATCTATCCGCGGTTCTATCGAAAGAGCGCACTGGTCAGTGTAGGAGGATGGTCTACAAAAGTACCATACAAGGGACGTTTTGCTGAAGATCGACAGATCCTACTGAAGCTAGCAGGACGCTATAAATTCAAGTGGATTAATAAACCTTTATACAACCGCCTGCGCCATTCCAAGAACAATTCCCGTACGGCAAACAATAAAAAATATGCAAAAGTAACAAGACATTTGTACAAAAGCGCGCTTAAACGCTGGGGGAATAAATATAAGCCGGTTTTCAAGCGGGTGAACGGACGCTTGAAAGTAGGAAGATTGAAAAAACGCAAAAAAAGACGTTAAAAAAGGGGCAAGTGCCCCTTTTTTTAGGTTAATTCACGGATCGAATGCTTGACTCATCTTGCTTTAACTGTGGACTGCTTTCCTTAAATAGAATTTTCAACATCGGTGGTGTGACAAGCGTAGTAACAAGAACGACAATTATTAAAATCGTAAACATGTCAGGGGCGATCAATCCTCTTTCCAGGCCCATGGCGGCTAAGATGAGGGCCACTTCACCACGAGAAACCATTCCTGCTCCTACACGAATCGAGCTCTTCCATTCATAACCAGCTAATTTTGCTCCAAGTCCTGCACCAATCAGTTTTGTAAGAATGGCTAGAACACTAAGGCCAATTAATAATCCGAGATGTTCTCCTACCCCAGCGACCTGGGTATTAAAGCCGATTGCCACGAAGAAGATCGGGACAAAAATCGAGTAAGCAACGACTTCCACTTTTTCCATCGCCATGTGGCCGTATGAAGTTGCACCAATACCAATTCCTGCAAGGTAAGCACCAATAATCGCGGCTACGCCTGTTGATTCTGCGAAATAAGCGAAAAAGAAGCATATGATGACGGCTGCTCCCACACCTGCTTGAGGAACCTTCATATTGGACAGCTTTTCCATTACCCAAGGGATTACCTTCCAAGCGGCCACGATCGCAATAGCAAAGAACGCAACCTTTTGCAAGATGACCATTCCTACACTGATTTCACCGCCCATAAAGCTCATAAGGACAGCCAGCAAGACAATGACGACGATGTCGTCGAGCACCGCTGCACCGAGGATGGCCATGCCTTCTTTCGATTTTAGCTGGTTCATTTCGCGCAGGGCTTGAACGGAAATACTCACACTTGTCGCAGTTAACACCAATCCAAAGAACATCGATTCAAACATGCCTAAACCGAGCAGAACTCCAGAATAATAACCGCCGACTAAGGGGAGAATGATTCCGCCGAACCCAACGTACGTGGATGCTTTGGCACTCTTTTTAAATTCACCCAAATCCGTTTCCAACCCAGCAATAAACATGAGAAGAATGACTCCGATATTACTCAGTTCTTTTATGATCTCTGAATTCTCCACAAGCCCGAGCATCGCTGGACCAATGACAATCCCGACAACCAATTGTCCAAGGACAGATGGCTGCCCTAAACGTACACTTAAATCTCCCGCCAACTTTGCTGCAATTAAGATAATCGCTAATTGTAAAATTAACACTGATTTCTCACTCCCCCTAGGTTATATCTTTAAATGTGGAACAGATAGACTCGTTTTTTGTTCGACGTCAGACTGTGGGCTAATCACGGGTTGCGGTTCTTGAAAGTTCTTTCCAATCATCCAAGAGATGACGGAAACGAGTAAAATCAATACAATCCCAACAATCGATGTTCGTTTTTTCCAACTGCGAATCCGCCCGACAAACTCTTTTTCACCGGTTTCGGAAGGGAAGGGTTCACGATGATTGAGTGTGGACTGCCAGTTATCATTTTGCAAAAGCTCTTGTTTAACTAGTTGACATACTTCGCACTTGCCCAAATGTTCGTTTACATACTCTTCTGTATGCGCTTTCAATGCTCCATCAACGTATAAAGGAAGCAAATCTTGAACAATTTCACATTGTTTCTTCATGGTATATCACCTCATTTTGGTATAAATCCTTAAATTTTTGTTTCGCCCGATGCAACAGGACTTTAGTTGTTTGTGGGGTTTTGCCTAAGATTTGTGCAATCTCGGCGTGGGACAAACCTTCCATCTCTTTTAGAATAAGAACATCCCGATAGTCGTCTGGCATTTGCCCGAGGATGGTTTGAATCTCGCTTCTAGCTTGTTTTTGTTGGGAAATGCGTTGGGGATTAAGGGTTTCATCTCCACAAAGCTCAATGTCTGCCGATGCAAATACGCTTTTATCCCGAGCCCAGGTGCGGGCTTTGTTTCGGTATACATTTCTGGCGATTTGCAAAAGCCACGTTTTTAGGGAACATTTTCCTTGAAAGCGGTGAATGGATTTCACTGCCTGGAAAAATGTTTCCTGTGTGAACTCTTCACTATCTGTAACCGAGCCGGTCACCTTAAAGAAGTAAGCGTATACAATTGAGTGGTGATTTCGATAAAAATCGGTAAGATCCTCATATAATGATTGGCGCTGATGGTTTCCCTTCCAAAAAGAATCTAGAATCCCCAAGAGAACGTCCCCCCTTCTCCCCCTTCGCTTATGTAGTAACAAAAAGAAGAAAAAGGTTACACTAAAAAACAAAAAAACCTTTAGGAATTTTTTCCTAAAGGTTTCATCAGGTTTATTTAATGGAAAACTTATAATGCAATCCAGGAACAATCAGGACAGCATGTTCTAAATGAAGGGCAAAGGGCTTTTTCATATCCTGATAAAAAGGGATATCGGTTATCCGGTGTTCGTCTGTTTGAAAGTCGATGTTTGGTTCCTTACTCCAGTGTTTGGCATTTTGGTCGATGATATTGAAACTGAGTTCATATAGACCCACATCGGTGATCGAATCGAGCTGCTGGTAATGAATTTTAATTCGGTCACTCGTCAATTCCGCTTTTTCTATGAAAAAGCGAATTCCATTGATCTCAACTTCTTTATTAATCAAGGTTTCCCCTTGATCCTGCAGAGGAACCTGTAGTTCTTTTGGCTTAAAAAAGACAGCTAAATTGGGCAACTCTACCCCGATTATCTCTGTATCTTTTCGAACACCATCCAAAACCCAGGTTTCGACGTTTTCCGAATGGCCCACAGAGCTGGAGTTTTCCTGTCGTTTGATGACTTCATTATTGGTTAGATCCATTGCAATGAGGTGGTTCGGCCAATAAATGTCTTCCTGAACGTAGTCGATATTGGGATTATTCCAAAAGTATTTATACGTAAGTGTACTTTCTTCTTCGCCAAAGCTCTTCTTCAAAAACTTGAACTGTACGCCTGATTTTTGAAAAATGGCCTCTTTCGGTGGGGAAAGGGAAATGAGATCGTTATCAAGTTGAATTAATTCTTGATCCTTCTCTAATTGCTCTTCCTCGGCGGCTTCCTGACCCAAAATCCAGCTACTAATTGAAAAAATGCCCATCACGACAATAACAGCAGCAATGAGAAGGAGTCCGAGTCTTTTCAAGCGGACTATAAAGGTTGGATTTTCATTTGGCATAGTAAAAGTAGTATCATTGGACAGAGGCGATTCAAGAGGCGGGTAATCTAGCATGGCCCCCTCTTTTAAACTTGTTATTTGTTCTTTGCATTCTTTACAAGTTTGTAAATGCTTTTTAATCAATTGTTTTGTTTCAACGCTCACCATATCATCTATATATAAAGGAAGAAGATCCTTAATTAGCTGGTGTTTTTGATCCATTATATAGTCACACTCCAATAGCATTATCTTACCATAAGCCTAAGATGAAGAAAAAGACGAAGCTTCTGGATTTTCAAAAGAAATGTGAAACCGAGGGAAAAAGAAAATGATGTCATTAACCCATATGAAAAAAAGGCTTGAACAACTTGAAGAACAATTTATATGGAAGGAACGGGGGACCATTCTGTCTGTCCAGCAGGCGATGAAAAGAGAAGGTGCGCTGCGGGTGGCCATTCAGAGTATTTCTACCTGGATGTATCAAATACAAAAGCAAGAAGCGAAGGAGCATGAATTATATCAGAAGGCAAAAGAGGTAAAGGAGCAATTAAAGGAAAAAATGCTGCAAACCTCTGCCATCATATTGCGCTCGATCAATGAGGAATACCACACCTCATATACCCTAGAAGAAATCCTGGAAGATCAAGAATGGTATTACCATGTGCATGGACTGTTGAAAACAATCGAAAAGAGCGGGAAAATTGACCGGCTTTTTCAAAAATTGTTAACCGATGTGATTCCGCCACATCCGCAAATGGAATACCCGTTGGCAAGAAAGATGACTCGGACCTTCTATCTTCATGTGGGACCGACGAATTCTGGAAAAACGCATCAGGCCATTGAAGCCCTGAAAAAAAGCCGGAAAGGCATTTACCTTTCCCCGTTGCGCTTGCTCGCCTTAGAAATTTATGAACGATTAAACGAGGATGGAGTGCCTTGCCATCTCGTAACAGGTGAAGAAGAACTGCGTTCACTTGGGGCCCATCATATTTCCTGTACGATTGAAAAGGCCTCCTTTGACCAGTCGTATGATGTCGCGGTGATTGACGAGGCGCAAATGATTGGCGATCCGCAACGAGGGTCTGCTTGGACGCGAGCGATTCTGGGCATTCTCGCAGTGGAAGTGCATGTTTGCTGTTCTTTAAACGCTCTGCCCTTGCTTAAAAAGCTAATCACCGATTGCGGAGACCCATTAATTGTCGAGTATCATGAGCGGCAAACCCCATTGCTTTTTCAGGACGAGCCGTTTCATTATCCTAATGATGTGAGAGCAGGGGATGCTTTGATCGTATTTTCCAGGAAGAAGGCCCTTCAGGTAGCAGCGGATCTTGGTCAACAAAACCGAAAAGCAAGTGTGATCTATGGCAATCTTCCCCCGGAAACGAGGAGGAAACAGGTTCGTCTTTTCTTGCAAAAAGAAACGGATGTCGTGGTTTCCACAGATGCCATTGGGATGGGAATGAATCTTCCCATTCAACGGGTGGTATTTTTGGAAGCTGAGAAATTCGATGGAAATGGAATTCGCGAATTAACGCCGCAAGAGGTCAAGCAAATTTCTGGACGAGCGGGGCGCAAAGGGATTTATGAAGAGGGATACGTAAACTCACTGAAAGCAAAAAAAAGAATGGAAAAGAAACTGCACATGAACGATACCCCCTTACAAACAGCATATATTGCCCCCCAGGAGGAAACGATTTTATGTCTTCCTTTCGGATCCTTACAGGAGAGGTTAATGGCCTGGGTGCGCTATGAAATTCCTGTACCCTATTTTAAAAAAGCAGACATATCTGAGCTGCTTGAGCTTCTTCAGATTGCAAGGAAATACGAAGCCATCCTGCCCATTGATGTGATGTACAAGGCGGTAACGATTCCCTTTGACTATACAGAAAAGGAATTGTTAAGTCAGTGGTTTTTGTATTTGGACTGCTGGAAGTTAAATAAAGACCGGTTGCCCAAACCGAAACGCAGGAGACAGGATTTATCAGGATTGGAAGTCTATTACCGGGCGATAGGATTGTATTATTCTTTCTCGCGAACTTTCGGGCTTTCCTACGATGTGAATTGGGTAAGAAGGGAGAGGGAAAAAACAGCCGAGGACATTCATCAGCTGCTGCAAATCCAGCGCAGTACAGTAAAGGTGAAATAGTCATTCCGAAGACCTTGTATATTCCATCCACCTCTGTAAAAAATAAGCAGTAGGATGAAAGGGGTGTACATATGGTCTTTTGGATCTCCGTAGCAATCGTTCTACTTTTTGTCATCTGGGGAGCCTTGATGCCGGAAAGTTTCAGTGATGCTGCAAATGCAGCACTGGAGTTTACGACTTCAAGTTTTGGCTGGTTATATTTAATGGCCACCTTTGGTTTTTTAATTTTTGCGATTTACCTGGCGTTCAGCAAGTATGGCAAGATCGTGTTAGGTACGGATGATGATGAACCGGAGTATTCTAATGTGTCGTGGTTTGCGATGCTTTTCAGTGCGGGGATGGGAATTGGCCTCGTCTTCTGGGGAGTATCCGAACCCATTTTTCATTATCTGACACCACCGATAGGGGAAGGTCAAACACCTGAAGCGGCAAGTATGGCCTTAAGATACGCTTTTTTCCACTGGGGACTGCATCCTTGGGGAGTTTATGCGATTATTGCTCTGGCCTTGGCGTATTTTCAATATCGAAAAGGCTTAAAAGGATTAATTAGCCACACGTTCTATCCCTTGCTAGGCGAGAGAGTGCATGGACCGGTCGGTAAAACGATAGATGTCCTGGCGATTATTGCAACCGTTTTTGGGGTGGCAACTTCCTTAGGGCTTGGAACCTTGCAAATTAATGGTGGTTTAAACCATTTATTTGGGATATCCAGTTCGATTTTCATACAAATCATGATTATTTTAGTGGTCACTGTGCTTTATATGTTATCGGCCACAACCGGGCTTGACAAGGGGATTAAGATCCTCAGCAATACCAATTTACTTATTGCCTTGGGATTACTCCTCTTTGCTTTGCTTCTAGGTCCGACTTCTTTTATCATTGATTCATTTACTTTAACGCTTGGCGGTTATTTGCAAAATTTAATCTCCATGAGCTTACGTCTGACACCTTTCACACAGAACCCTTGGATTGGCAGCTGGACCCTCTTTTATTGGGCATGGTGGATCGCCTGGGCTCCTTTTGTCGGAATGTTCATTGCCCGTGTTTCCAAAGGACGTACAATCAAGGAGTTTATCATCGGTGTATTGCTGGTGCCGAGTCTATTTAGTTTTTTATGGTTCTCCGTTTTTGGCGGTTTAGCCCTTCATCAAGAAATGTTTGAAGGAAGAAATATCGCCGCTGTCGTTGAACAGGATGTTACTTCCGCTTTATTTATTACCTTAGAAAATCTGCCTTTGGGCGTTATTGTTGCGGCACTTGCAACATTACTCATTATTACTTTTTTCATTACCTCGGCGGATTCAGCGACTTTTGTTCTTGGGATGCTTTCCTCTGAAGGTGATCTAAATCCAACGAATAAGGTGAAGCTTACTTGGGGGGTATTACAATCCTCCATTGCGATTGTTCTATTGCTTAGTGGCGGCTTGCAGGCTTTGCAGACCGCATCAATTATTACAGCCATGCCCTTCGCGATCATTATGGCCTTGATGTGTGTTTCGATTCTTAAATCGCTGCGGGAGGAAGCGCGACTAGAGCGAAGAAAAGAGAGAAAAAGGAGGAGGAAGATAGACCAATTACTTCTTGAAAGCGAGGAATAGGTTTGTTCAAAAGGGCTGGCATGATGGACCTCTTTTGAAGAAGGTTTACTTTGTGCGCCAAGGTGAATTATAATGTTTAGGTAAATATTACCAGTTAGTCAAGGAGGAGTTCGATGACTGTTCGGTTTGATTATACAAATGCCTTGCCATTTCTGGGGAAAGAGGAAATCGATAACCTGAAAGCAGATATTTTACTTGCTCACGATAAATTACATAAAAAAACAGGGGCCGGAAAGGATTATTTGGGCTGGGTGGACTTACCCTTACATTATGATCGAGAGGAATTTGCACGGGTGAAAGAAGCTGCGAAGCGAATCCAAAGCGATTCCCAGGCCCTTGTCGTGATCGGGATTGGGGGATCCTATTTGGGGGCAAGAGCGGCGATTGAGATGCTTTCTCCTGCCTACTATAATCAGGGGGGCAGAAAGGTTCCGGAAATCTATTTTGCCGGCAACAGCGTCAGTGCCCCCTATCTGTCACGGCTATTAGAACTGCTTGAAGGGAAAGATCTCTCTGTCAATGTGATTTCCAAGTCTGGAACAACAACGGAGCCTGCTTTAGCCTTCCGATTTTTCCGTGAGCTGTTGGAAAAGAAATATGGCAAGGAAGGCGCGAAGAAGCGAATTTATGCTACCACCGACAGGGAACAAGGGGCCTTAAAAAAGCTAGCTGATCGGGAAGGATACGAGACCTTTGTGATCCCCGATGATGTTGGGGGAAGGTACTCGGTTTTAACCGCTGTTGGGTTATTGCCAATCGCAGTGAGTGGCGCGAATATTGATGAGATCATGAGAGGCGCAGCTGACGCTTGCCAAACCTACAACCAGCCGGATGTCCATGCAAATGAGTGTTACCAGTATGCTGCTGTACGAAATATTCTATATCGTAAAGGAAAAACCACGGAGATCTTGGTGAACTATGAACCTTCCATGCATTACGTCGCGGAATGGTGGAAACAATTGTTTGGTGAAAGTGAAGGGAAAGACCACCGAGGGCTTCTGCCTGCGTCCCTCGATTTCTCTACCGATCTTCATTCCATGGGGCAATATGTGCAGGACGGGCGGAGAAATTTGATTGAAACGGTCTTATGGATTGAAAAGCCGCAGGTTGATCTGACCATTCAGGAGGATCCGGAAAATATTGATGGACTGAATTTCTTAGCCGGAAAAACGCTGGATTTTGTAAACAAGAAGGCTTTTGAAGGGACCATGCTTGCGCATGTGGATGGCGAAGTGCCTAACATGGTCGTCTATCTTGATCAGATTACGGAATACACGTATGGACAAATGGTCTACTTTTTTGAGAAAGCGTGTGGAATCAGCGGCTATCTCCTAGGCGTGAATCCGTTTAATCAGCCCGGAGTGGAAGCTTATAAAAAGAATATGTTTGCTTTGCTTGGCAAACCTGGGTTTGAGGAAGAAAAAGCAGAGCTTGAAAAACGGTTAAAAGGCTGACTTCCTTATTTTGGGGTCAGCTTTTTTGCGAATACAGGTAGAGGTCTGTCCGCTTTGGCCTAAGCGGACCTCAGATCCCTTATTTGTAAAAATCCCCCCAAATTTGAGGTCCACCCGGACCCAGGAGTCGCTATTTCCCCCTTTTGGGTCAGATCCGCATGAATTTAAGGTGAATAAGGTCCGCTGAGTCCGCCTCACCTTTTTGTAGATGCAAAAATCTCCGGGGAAGTCCCGGTCCAGCTAATCTCCTCATAGAATAAAAAGAAAACGATAAAAGTGAGGGCCGAAATGAATCGATTTGAGCAGAGTAAGAAGGTGATTCTAAGTCACCAAGATGTTTCTGGTGCGTTCATCGCCTCTCCAACTTTTGATCATTATAAATATGGATGGCTACGGGATGGGACTTTTACCGCTTACAGTATGGATCTTGCGGGTGAGCAACACTCGGCAGAAAGATTCTATCGTTGGGCTGCCCGAACCATTGAGCAGTATCGGACAAAAGCCGAACAGGCCATTCAAATCCCTTCCCGCGATCACCTTCTTCATGCAAGATATACAGTAGACGGTTACGAGGTTGAGGGAGAATGGGGAACGTATCAGCTTGATGGATATGGAACATGGCTATGGGGACTGAATCAGCATATTTCAAAATGGCAGAATGAAACGATGAAAAATGAGCTTTTCCCAACAGCAAATCTGATCACTGATTACCTGTTGAACACGTGGTCCCTTCCTAACTTTGACTGTTGGGAAGAAAATGGGGAAATGGTTCATCCATCAACGATTGCCGCTGTTTATGGTGGGTTACAGGCCATCAAATATTGGTTTGACGATCAACGAAAACAACGTATAGAAAAAGAATTACGTCGGATGAAAAATTACGTTCTTGAGCATTGTGTAAAAAACAATGCCATATGCAAAAGCAATCAAATCGATCAACCAGATGCCAGCCTGCTATGGCTTCATTTTCCTTTTCAGATGTTTGATCCACAAGACCCCATTTTCCAACAAACAGTGACGAACATTGAAAGTCAGCTTCTAACCGTGGGCGGGGTTCACCGTTATCCGAAAGATGTGTATTATGGCGGTGGACAATGGATTCTTTTAACTGCCTGGCTAGGATGTCATTACGCGGAAACAAGGCAACTCCAAAAGGCCAAAGAATTACTGAAATGGGTGGAGGCTCAATTCACGGATGAAGGGTACTTGCCGGAGCAAGTCACGTATCATTTATTAGCACCGGATCATTACGCAGAATGGATCAAAAAGTGGGGAAGTCCAGCTTGTCCTTTACTTTGGTCACATGCTATGCATATCATATTATTAGAACGACTCGAAAAGGCAAAGAAAAAGGAAGAGCAGTAAGCACAGAAAGGAAATGGCCTGATGTTTGATCCAACGGTATATGAAAATTTAAAAGTAGTGCTGGAAGGTGCTGTTTATGATCTAGACCTAGCAGGGATGATCCATGTGAGCAATCGAGTGGATCGAATTGACCTTTCTACCATGTCTCGCTTCTATTCCATCCAATTTCGTGAGGCAGAATCCCTGGCATCTGAAGGGACAGCCGAGATTTGCTTAAGTGCTACGATGCAGGACTTAGCTGCAGAGATTATTGATGAAGATAGCACAGCTGCCGGCTGTCTGCTAACCATTCATTTCACCCGAAAGATGATGGATGTAGAAAGGGAATGCCTGAAGATCCAGCAAATATTGGGGAAAATATGGGAAGGACGGCCGGAGATTTCGCAGGAAATCTCTTTTCAATATGGAGTCACACCAACTCTATATACCAACCGGATAACCCTGAATTTCGGCCGGACGATCAATGAAACGCAAATTGAAGATATGCCTGATTTGATTGATCACACCTTTTTTTCCTTACAACAGTTAAATCAAATGTGAATGGGGGCCCAAGCCCCCATACTAGTTGTGGATGATTTGTTCAATTTGCTTAATGCGTACCCGAATTAACATCTCTTTTAGAATCAAAGAGATGATATCCTGATCCGTTTGAGACGCAAAAAGGTTTTTTTGGACAGCTTTTAATTCACTTTCAAGTTTTGGAATACTGTTTATGTAAATAATGTCGTCAAGATTCATAGGCATACCCCTTTTTTCCGCTACTTTATGTATATTTATGTTTTCAACATCAAAAGAAAGATTCCTTCTAAAATCTACTTGGTAAATGATTCAAATCAACCTATCTGAATTCCTGATCTATTCAATCATTTCGTTGTCAGTTGATTGATATGCTGTTACACTTTAGTCAGGATATCGAAAAGGGGAATGCGGGATGATGGGTTTAGAGCATATTCATCAGGCAAGAGAGAGGATTGCCAAGATCATCAAGCGAACACCGTTGATGTGTTCAAACACGATAGATGAGAAGATTGGAAATCAATTATTTTTAAAATGTGAGCACTTGCAAAAGACGGGATCATTTAAGTTGCGTGGTGCTTCCAATAAGGTTATTTTTGAAGCGGAACATAATGCCAGGTATGTCGTTGCAGCCTCATCCGGAAATCATGGACAGGCAGTGGCCTATATTGCCAATCAGCTAGGTTTGAAATCTACCATTGTGGTGCCGGAAAATGCTGCAACTTGTAAGCAAGAGGCTATTAAGGCCTATCACGGTGGGGTGGAGTTTTGTGGGTTTACCTCAGGAGAGAGAATTGAGCGGGCAAAGCAAATTTGTGAAGACGAACAAGCTGTATTTATTCCGCCTTATGATGATCCGTTGGTGATAGCAGGGCAAGGAACGGCAGGACTTGAAATCTTGGAACAACTCGATCAGATTGATGAGGTGTATGTGCCGATAGGTGGGGGAGGACTAATCTCCGGTATAGCAACAGCAATCAAGGAGTCGAACCCGCGAATTCGGGTGATTGGAGTAGAACCAACTCTTGCGAATGACACCTATCTTTCTTATCACAATGGAAAACGCATAAATATTGGCGTAACGACAACGATTGCTGATGGGCTGCGAACTTCCATCCCAGGGGAATTGACGTTTCCGATTGTTCAAAAATATGTCGATGAGATTGTACTAGTGGAAGAAGAGGCGATAAAGAGGGCATTTACCCTTGTGTTTACAAGGATGAAGCAGGTGATTGAGCCTTCTGGAGCCATTTCTATTGCCGCAGCCATGGAGAGTGGTGCTAGAGGGAAAAGGATCGTAGCGCTTGTTTCCGGAGGAAATGTAGATACTGCAGTGATTCCATCTTTATTAATTGAATAAAGCTTGTCATATAATTCCGTCGATGGACATACCGTGATAGTAAAGAGGAGGGGTGTTCATGGGGCGGATTTTTATTTTAAGAAGAAGAAGTTTACTTTTTATGCTACTGGTGGCTGCCTTTGTTATTGGAAGTGGCACCTATATTTATGATTTTTTCTGGAACAGCGAACCGGTAGCCAGTAAGGTGAAAGCGGAGAAGGAATTCTCCATTATTACGACGGAGTACAAGGCGAATATGGAGGATGGACGGGTCCTTGAGGTCTATCGCTGGAACCCCGGGATGATCGTGGTGGAGAAAGGGGATAAGGTAACCCTAAATATTCTAGGTGTTCAGGGGAACATGCACCCTTTTGAAATCAAAGGACTAGGGGTCAAGGGAGAAGTGAGAAAAGGAAGGGAAACAAAAGTTACTTTTATTGCTGATCAAGAAGGAACTTTCCCCATTATTTGCCAGACCCATTCAGGGGTAGAATCCAATGGACCGATGGTTGGATACATCGTCGTTGACTAAAAAAATACAAAAGGCTGTTCCGGGTAGAATTCGGACAGCCTTTTTTAAACCTACTTTTCCTTAAAACGCTTCTTTAGTGAAAAACCAATTCCAGGGACAAGGATTGTTCCAATAATACAAAGGATAATTCCCAACATACTTGCTTCGGCAATCGCGATTCCTATTCCGCATAGAAATAAAGCAGTAAGGATGGCGAGTACAAGAGATACTTTCTGCCAACTAGTCACTTCCTTCACCTCTTTTGCATTATAACATTCGGGAAAAGAAGAATCACCAGCAATAGGTTATCACTGATGATTCTCATTGCTCTGTTCAATTTTTTTGCCAATCTCTGCGACTAAAGCGGCTAGTGAGGTGTAATCCGATTCATCAAAAGCAACAGCGGTATTACTGGTTACCGTCAACTTGCCAAGCACATCTTCAGCAGAACTTGGGATCTCGACTTGCAATATTGCTTTTCGAGCCATGGATTCGGGAACCTGGTCACCTGCTGCAGCCTTTAAAAAGTAATGGGGATCCCCGGACCTTTCCAGTAAATATAGTCCGACCCACTCGAAATGAGATACATGCTGTTGGAGTCTATGTACAAGATGATCGAATGCTTTTTGGTCCATGATCGGCATTTGATGAACAGCCGCGATTAATTCTAATGAAGCGATGTCAGCGGCCATGGACATCTTCAGTTCCTCCGTTCTTCTATCATTTACTTGATAACATTGTAACAGAAAACGTTCGCGAAATATTGTAGTAACATTAGGAAGTCCAGTTAATCACACACAATTCATCGTGTTCTACGTACAATATTTAGTAGGAATTTCTCAATGGGGGAAGGAAAATGGAAGAATGGATGAAAAAGGTTTTCCTGGCCTTATCCAAAAATCAAAAGCTGAACAAGTGGGCCAAAAAATGGGGCCTGCGTTTTGGCGCAAATCGGGTGGTTGCCGGAGAAACAATTGAGGAAGCAATACAGAAGGTGCGTGAACTCAATCAAAAAGGCGTGTGCTGTACGTTAGACCACTTGGGGGAATTTGTTTTTAGTGAACAAGAAGCGGGTGAGGCTGCCGATTATTGCATCCGAACCTTAGAGGCGATTCATGTGTCAAAGGTAGATTGTAACTTATCGCTCAAGTTAACCCAGCTTGGCTTGGATATAGATAAAAATTTATGTTTGAAACATATGCGAAGAATTCTGCAGGCGGCAAAGGATCGGAAACTTTTTGTCCGAATTGATATGGAAGATTACGCCCATAATCAGGTGACCTTGGATATTTTGCGTGAGCTTCGGCGTGACTATTTAAATGTTGGAACGGTGATCCAGGCGTATTTGTATAAAAGTCAGGAAGATGTGCGAAGGCTTGGCAAAGAGCGGGTTGGACTGCGGCTGGTGAAAGGGGCATATAAGGAATCCGGTACAGTGGCTTTTCCAAATAAGGCAGATGTCGATGAAAACTTTAAAAAGCTAATCTCCCTTCACCTAGCTAGCGGGTCCTACACAGCGGTTGCGACACATGATGACGCTATCATTGAATATACCAAAGCACTGCAAAAGGAAAAAGGATATTCTTTAGAGCAATTTGAATTTCAAATGCTGTATGGGATTCGGGCAGCCACTCAATTCGAGTTGGCAAAACAAGGTTATCGCGTGAGAGTCTATGTCCCCTTTGGAAACGATTGGTACGGCTATTTCATGCGCCGATTGGCAGAACGCCCGGCAAATGTAGCCTTTGTATTGAAAAGTTTTTTCCGGAAATAAGAGGGACGCTGAGATAGATTATTCGCCCATTCACATGAAGTTTTCACCCGTTTGCTTTTTGTGTGCACCGTTGAACATGATACAATGGAGTGAAAATAACCATGTGAAAGAGATGAGAGTTGTTAATGGAAGTAGGACAGGTGATTCTTGTAACGATAAAGAGACTTGGCATCAACGGGGAAGGGGTTGGCTACTACAAAAAGAAGGTCGTCTTCATCAACGGGGCCCTTCCCGGGGAAGTGGTTGTCGCCGAGGTTAAAAAAGTTGAAAAAAACTACGCAACAGCCGAGCTGGTCCGGGTCAAGGAGAAATCAACCGATCGGGTGAAACCGGGCTGCCCGGTTTATGATCAATGTGGAGGGTGCCAGGTTCAGCACTTGAGCTATCCGGCCCAGCTGCGCGGTAAAAAGGAAATCGTGATCGAATCCTTTCAAAAATACTTTGGCTCGGACAAGCTTCCGGAAATCCGGGAAACGGTTGGTATGGAGCATCCGTGGAGCTATCGAAATAAAGCCCAACTCCAAGTCGGAATGGCAAATGGAAAAGTAGTAACAGGCCTTTACGCCGCAGGCACCCATCAGCTGATTGATATCTCGGGCTGCCCGATTCAGCATCCCAAAACAAATGAAATGGTGAAGACAACCAGGGATGTTTTACAACAGCTAAACATTCCCATATATAATGAAAGAAAACGCACGGGAGTTGTCCGCACGGTGGTCGCCAGGGTTGGCTTTGAAACAGAAGGAGCGCAAATTACCCTGGTCACAGCGGTCGATGAGATCCCTCGGGTTAAAGAGCTTGTCTTGGAGATGCGTTCCCGGTTGCCCTATGTACAGAGTATCATGCAAAACATCAACAACAAGAAAACCTCGTTGATTTTCGGAGAGAAGACCAAGACATTATGGGGCAAGGAAGCCATTGATGAGAAGTTGGGGGAAGTGGAATTTTCCCTGTCACCTAGGGCCTTTTTCCAACTGAACCCAGAACAAACGATCAAACTGTATAACTTCGTTCGGGAAGCCGCTTTACTCACGGGAAAAGAAACAGTGGTGGATGCCTACTGCGGAGTAGGGACCATTGGACTATGGCTGGCCCCAGATGCCAAGGAGGTTCGAGGGATTGAAGTCATTCCCGATGCCGTTAAGAATGCCAACGAAAACGCCGACCGAAGCGGAATCGCGAATGCCCATTTTTTCACAGGAAAAGCAGAAGAACTCTTGCCAAAATGGGTGAAAAGCGGCTTTAGGCCAGATGTTGTTGTCGTGGACCCACCACGAACCGGCTGTGTCGACAAACTCCTGCAAACCCTAATTGAAATCAAACCGAAACGCATTGTCTACGTATCCTGCAACCCCTCAACCCTGGCCAAGGACTGCCGAACTTTGCGCAAAGCCTTTGACGTGAAGTGGGTGCAGCCTGTGGACATGTTTCCACAGACGAGCCATGTGGAGTGTTGTACGCTGTTGGTCGGGAAAGGGAGCTAAACATTAGTTGTGAATTCTATAACTAGCAGAATAATCAAAAAGAAAAAGGCTGATATCCTACATCTATGGGATAACAGCTTTTTTATTTATGTATGGAAGAAAAGCGGGATCGATTTGAAACCACTATTAAACTCCTGTACGCTTCCTCTGGTTGTTTGGTTTCTTTGTTTGTTGACTCTTCATTTTGTGTGTGGTATTTGACATGTTTGTCATTGGATTTCCTGATGCACTTTGGAGTTTCTTATTTTCCATTTTTTGCTTAATCGCCTCTTGCAAGCTAATCTTTCTTCTTTCCGTTGTTCCATTTTCTTTATTATCAGACATAACGCTCTCCTTTTCCATGTCCATAATGTTTAATATTATATCCATTCATTTTGCTATTATATCAGTTCCAAATAATTATACGAAACCAGTATTCCATTACTCCATTGGGTTTTTGAAGTAAGTTCGAATTTCTTCTAGCGAAGGGTTAAATACCTGAATTTCATATGCACTTTATCTAAATTTCTATATTTGAAAGGAATACAGAAGGGCATTGTTGAAGGTTATTTAAAAGAGCCGTTTGATTAAGGGGTGAATGAATCCATGGGAAAATGGGTTTCAATATTTTTGCTCGTTAATGTAGCGTCAGTCATTGTCTTTTTTGCTTTAAGCCTTATTCTTCATCTTTCTGGGGATAATGGTCTTATTGTGTTAATTGGTTTGGTTATCTCTATTCAATGTTCATTCATAATTACACTCTTATTTTATCAAATTGAAAAGATAAAAAGGAAAAGATGAAGTTTTAAATTATTATGAGTAAAAACAAGAAAGGGGAACTAAAATGACAAACCAAAATAAGGAGTTGTCACCAGAACAGATCGAAGAACTAATTAGAACCCTGAAAGCCCGTTTTGAGAATAACATGGACCGCCATGAAGGTCTTGAATGGGCAAAAATACAAGCTAAGCTTGAAGTTAATACTGAAAAACTGTGGTCGCTCAATGAAATGGAGCAAACTGGCGGTGAACCGGATGTTGTTGGCCATGATGAAAAGACGGATACATACATTTTTTACGATTGTTCAGCGGAAAGCCCTAAAGGTCGCAGAAGTGTTTGTTACGACCGTGAAGCGCTAGATTCAAGGAAAAACCACAAACCTGAAAATAACGCTATGGATATGGCAACTGCCATGGGCATTGAACTTTTAACGGAGGATCAATACCGGGAGTTGCAGAAGCTTGGAGATTTCGATAGGAAAACATCGAGCTGGGTGCAAACCCCTGCTAATATTAGAAAACTCGGTGGGGCCATCTTTTGTGATCGTCGTTACGACACTGTCTTTGTATACCACAATGGAGCAGAATCTTATTATGCTGCCAGGGGTTTTCGTGGCTCGCTAAGGGTCTAGATTTTGAAGTGAAACGCTGAACGGACAAGAAGAAAAGAAAAGGGGGGAGCACAATGTCGATTATGTTAGCGCTACTAGTTCTCATACTAGTCTTTTTTTTAGCTTTTCTTATTGCAAGAAAAAGCAATATATCAGGTACAAAATTCATGTTGCTGGGATTAAGTTTAATTCTAGTCGGTGGAATTATTGCGGTCGATGGGAATTCTGACTTAGGGGGATTTGAATACCTCATTGTGTTTATAGGTTTAATATTTTCGGTTATAGGTTTTGGGAAAGAAAATTAAACAGGGAGTTATATGGTTCAAGAGTATATAAATTAACGAGATAGGATGGTAAAGTGTTGAATTTTGTTATCATTTCATCTTCCTTACTGTTTTCAACGGTTGTATCTGTTCGGATATTAAAAAAGAAACACAATAAATGGATAAGCTTGTTATCAGCGATTATTTTAAATACGTTGATTTTAATAGGAGCAACATGGGTATTATATAGTCTGAATGATGAAGCCAAGATATTTGGTTTTGGGCATTCAGGTCTTTATGTCTTGCTATTTGCTATTCCCATTATCACTTGGATTAACTTTTTAATTCTTTCATTTATAAAGAAAGGGTTATAATAAGAGGATTGAGGATTGTGGATAAATGCAAATTAAACTGTGGGGAGTTTGTGAATAAGTTGTGGATAATGTCAATATAATTGAAGGCAGCATCAACGAATTAAAGGATGTATATCAACAATTTACACAAGACTTTGCTGTGGATGAATTAAAAGGTTATGCACAGCTTGAGTTTTTATTGACCCAAAAGGGTTATAAATTGCTGTTGGCAAAAGATAGAAAAACGAACGAGACAATTGGATATGCTTTTATCTATGTATTGCAACATGTAAAAGCGATTTGGCTTGATTATATGGCGATCATGGAAGGGTTCCGAAATGCTGGCTACGGGACAACTTTGTTTAATAAAATGGTTCAGTATAATCAGGATGGACTCGGTTTATTTGTTGAGGTTGAACTTCCTACAGAAGGACCCGACAAGGAAAATCAAATAAGAAGAATCAATTTTTACGAAAGACTTGGAGCTAAACGCCTGCACATCCCATACGAATTCCCGACAAATCATGGCGGATTTCCCATGTACCTCTATTTTAAACCTAATGTTCACGTGATACCCAAGAAGCTAATTCAAGAATCACTAGCTGAGGTTTTTGAAATTATACATTCCGACGTATTAAACAGGAATCAAATACTACAGAACATCCTGCCAAAAGTTAAAGATGAATATTTTAAATAATCCTGTTGGCCGTACCAAATGAGATACAGCCCCATTTGGTTAACCCATCAACAAGAGGGATTTATTCCAAGGGAAGAAAAATATGAATAGTTGTCCCTTCAGCAATTTGAATAGTAGCTTAATTTCCTCACATTAGACATGCCTCTATGGCATTTTAAACAGCATTATGAGAGTTTATAAAATAGCAAATCAACCGCTTCAGCAAACTCCCCCATACACATTTTCCGGGAATATCTCCTCGGCTTCGAAATAAATTTCGACCACATCGATGAAGGCTAACATTTACCTGTAGCTTCTCAAATAAAAAATGGGTTCATTTCATATGCTAGTACCTAAATTTTTCCGCAGACAACCTAAAACAGATGGGCAGCCAGACGAGTATAGTAAATAAAGGAGAAAATTTGAAGGAGATAAATGAAAATGAACCCACAACAATTTATGGACGTCATTGCTCCTATTGCTGTTTTGCTGCGAAAAGAAGGTTCCCCCATTTTCCCTAGTGTGCGAATTGCACAGGCAGCGCTTGAAACAGGTTGGAAAATACCTGAATCCAATAATCTAGTCGGCAGAAAGGTCGGGAACGGTCAGACGACCCCTTATTGGCATGGTAGATATATAATGAAGGATACATGGGAGATGTACGATGACAAACGTACGGATATAGCAGCAGCATTCCGAGTATATGATACGATAGAGGATTGTTTTCGTGATCAAGACCTTCTGTTTGATACCACTCGATTTAAGCAAGTGAGGGAAGCCACTACTCCGGAAGATCAAGCAGTAGCACTATATAAAAGTGGTTATGCAACGGATCCGGCATACCACCAAAAGATCATAAATTTGATGAGTAACTTCAACCTGAAAGAATACGACAAGTGGAGTGAAGAATATATGTTAAAAGTTGAGGATGCGAACAAGATTATAGACTTTTTAAAAGCTGGTTGGAAGGTCACTGAACAGTATCCTGAAGCACGAAAAGAATTTAATCGACTTGCCAACGAGTTGCGTAAGGCGTCAGGCCAAGAACCGCAATAGTTTTTATAAACAATTAAAATAAGCTGTTATCCTTTAATCTAGGAAAACAGCTTGTTTTATTATGTATGGTGCCTCTTCGAGGACTTCTGATAATATTCATCAAAGAATTTTCCGTTATCTATCAAGATTTGAAGCCCCTCAAGAGCAATGTGGACAATTTGTTAATTATAAGATTATATTGTGGATTAAATGTTGATAAACTGTTGATAAATTTAGGAACCAGGTGGACAAAATGTCGTTCACTTGGTTCCTTTTTATTTGAGCTACGTCTCTAGCAACATGGTGCCTTTTTTCTTATAGTTGGTATGCCAAGAAAAGGCCTTCTCCAACACGTGGGGGGTCTGACCCTGCCGCCCAAAAGCTTCCTCAACGTATTGGTACATCTGCGGACGGTATTGAGGGTGCATACAATTTTCAATGATTTGATATACTCGCTCTCTAGGCGCCAGCCCCCGAAGGTCGACATAGCCTTGTTCGGTGACTAATACATCAACATCGTGTTCCGTGTGATCGACATGGGTAACAAACGGAACAATGCTGGAGATTTGCCCGCCTTTTGCAGTAGATTTAGTCACAAATACAGCGATCTTTGAGTTCCTGGCAAAATCACCGGAGCCGCCAATTCCATTCATCATATATGTTCCTGATACATGCGTCGAGTTGACGTTACCATAGATATCAGCCTCGAGAGCCGTATTAATGCAAATAATCCCTAATCGACGAATAATCCCAGGGTGGTTTGAGATTTCCTGCGGACGTAAAATAATTCGATCTTTGTATCGATCAAAGTTACGAAATACCTCTTCGAGTTTTTTAGCAGATAAGGTAATGGAGCTAGCAGAGGCATATAGAGCCTTACCTGAATCAAGTAGATCAAAGACCGAATCCTGTAAGACCTCGGAGTAAATTTCCAGTTCCTCAAACTCCGAGTCAATTAAGCCGCCTAAGACTGCATTGGCAATCGTCCCTATACCTGCTTGAAGTGGAGCTAATTTATTTGTTAAACGCCCTTTCTTTATTTCTTCACGAAAAAATGCAATGAGATGGTTAGCCATTTGTTTTGTTTCTTGATCTGGTGGCGCGATTGTTGATGGCGAATCCGTTCGATCTGTTAGAACAATCCCCCGTATCTTTTCGAAGGGAACCGGGATCCCGATGGTGCCTAAGCGCTGGTTCCCCTGGATTATAGGAATGGGCTGTCGACCTTCGTGTTTTCCAACGCTATAAATATCATGAACCCCTTCAAGGGACAAGGGTTGTTTCATATTTAATTCAATAATAACCTCTTTGGCATGTTCAATAAAAATGCTCGAATTACCCACAGATGTCGTGGGAATGATGAGACCGTCTTCGGTAATTGAATCTGCTTCAACAATGGCGAAATCAATAGGCGGAAAGACGCCATCGCGTATGTATTCGGCAGTCATCGATAAATGTTGATCTACAAATAAAATTTCCCCATCATTGATTTTCTTCCGCATAGCGGGTTCGGCCTGAAAGGGAAGACGTTTATTTACAATACCAGCTTCAGCCATTAATTTATCAATATCGGAACCGAGGGATGCCCCCGTCATTACATTTACTTTTAGGGATATATTTTCTTTTTTTACTCGCTCAACAAGAGCAAGCGGGATTTCTTTAGCATCTCCTGCCCGGGTAAAACCGCTAAGTCCAAGTGTCATCCCGTCTTGGATCCATCCAGCAGCCTCATCTGCGGAAACAATTTTATCATGTAAAACGGTTGCCTTTAATCGTTCGGATAGCATGAGTTCCCCTCCAATTCTGTTTGAAATTACGTGAAGGTGTTCTTATCTTTTCCAATAATGATGGAAAAAACATTTTATTTGGGACGTCTTTTAAGCAAATCAAAAAAGCTGTCTCCTTCAAAAAGTGAAAACAGCTTTATTTCTTATGTATAGTGCTTCTTAGTTGACTTCTGGTAATATTTCAGCAAAGGTGAGAATGAACGTAGTAGAAAATATTGTATGGTGGAGCCCTCTTCGAGAAGTACTGATTTAGCTACTACTGAAGAATCTGATCTACCAACAAAAATGATTATAATTTGGACTCTCAAAAAAAGCAAAGGTAATTTTCATTCCGTTACTTATCATGGCTTTAGCACCTTCTTCAAGAATAACGTGGATAAGTTGTGGATTATAATATCGAATTGTGGATTAAATGTTGATAAACTGTTGAACTAGACTGTCGTTGAATGATGAATTAAAACCTTTCCGAAGGAAAAGTTTTTGGGTAATTTGCGCCTTTTCGCCTATATCATGACCGGGTTTCTGTACATATACTCCCATTAGGGAGAGGATGCCATGAGAATGATTAATGTACAGTATATCCCTCTGAAAAAGCTGAAACCAGATGGATCGTATAAAATGAATAAGAGCATTCAGAAGCTCCGTAATTTAATGTTAGATTGCATGTACATTGTTGCGGTTAAGAAAAACAAAAAGAGCGGAAAATATATTGTTGTCAGTGGCCATGATCGGTATGAGTATCTGAAAAACCATACGACCAATAAATACGTACCTTGTATTGTTGATGAAGGTAAAATTTCCAAAGGGGTAAAGTCATTAATTCACCGTTTCCCTGGTATTGATCAAGATCAATTGGTTCCTGCAAGCGTGAAGATCATTCAAACTTATATAAAGCAGGATCCCCGGTTTTTCAAATTGCCATATAGCCAGCAATTAAGAGTGCTCCTCCTAGCCCTACGCTATAAAAGGACGGTTATTAACTCGATGAAAGCAAGGGTAGATGAATGGAGTGCCAAATAAAGGAATCAAGTGACAAAACCAAGTTCACTTGATTCCTTTTATATTTTTCATCATTTTGATAAAAGCTCTGTACGTTCATTTAATTTTGCGAGCAGACACTCGCCTTGAAAAGGAAATTTGAAAAGGCTACGATAAGAGTGATCCATTTCATTTTGAAAGGAGAAATATGCTATGCCGAATATACAAATCCCTGTTTCCGTTTTAAATTTAGTTCCCATCCGCGAAGGGCAGGGGCCTAAAGAAGCCATTGATGCTATGGTGGATTTGGCGCAGGAAACGGAAAAATTGGGATATAAACGTTATTGGATTGCTGAGCACCACAATACCCGAACTCTTGTCAGTTCAGCGACTTCGATTTTGATAAAGCAGACCTTGGAACATACAAAACATATCCGTGTGGGATCCGGAGGAATTATGCTTCCAAACCATTCTCCACTAGTCGTTGCGGAGCAATTCGGAACGATGGCGACCATTTATCCCGATCGGCTGGATTTGGGACTTGGACGAGCACCGGGTACAGATATGAGGACAGCAAGTGCACTGAGGAGAGCCCAACACGAATCGGTTTATACTTTTCCGGATGATATCAAATCCCTGTTAAGATATTTTGGACCCGAAGAGGAGCAAGGTTCTGTGAGGGCTTTTCCTGGTGTTGGAACGGAAATTCCGATTTATGTCCTTGGTTCGTCAACGGATTCCGCTTTTTTGGCAGGGGAATTAGGATTGCCCTACGTGTTCGCTTCCCATTTTGCCCCTAGACAAATGAGGGAAGCCATTTCTATTTACCGAAACAAATTTAAGCCATCTCAATATCTGGATGCTCCATACATGATCGTATGCCTCAATGTTATAGCAGCCGAAACGGATGAAGAAGCAAAACGCGAGATGACAACCACACAGCAATTTTTCTTAAATGTTGTGAGGGGTTCACAGACGTTTTTGCGTCCGCCAGTCGAGGACATGGATCATCTTTGGAGTCCACAGGAAGAAGCGGTCGCAACATCGATGAGCAGTATGACATTTATGGGAAGTAAGGATTCCGTGCGTCAGCAGTTAATGGACTTCCAGGAGATGTTTCATGTTGATGAAATAATGGCTGTTACTTACATTTATGATCAAGCGAAACAAATACGGTCATATGAAATCTTCAAAGAAATTGTGGATGGTAGGTAAAGTGGTGGAACTTGATTAATGCGATAATTTTATTCATTGTTGCCGGTCTAGCTGAAATCGGGGGAGGGTATCTAGTCTGGTTATGGATTCGTGAAGGAAAACCGCTTTGGTACGGGTTCGTTGGAGGTGTGATCCTAGTTATTTATGGTATCATCCCCACCCTTCAGAAGTTTCCCACATTTGGCAGGGTATATGCGGCCTACGGCGGTGTATTCATTATTCTCTCCATCTTATGGGGATGGGGGATTGATAAAAAGACACCGGATATCTATGATTGGATCGGATCGGTCATCTGCATAATTGGGGTTTCTATTATATTGTGGGGACCAAGACATTAGATGGTCGATGAAGACCAAAATGCATTTAAAAATTGAGAGAAGTGGTCATCATAAGGTCGCTGAAGACCGAAATGCAAACCCACGAGAATGATCTTCATAAGACAGGTACCCAGACAAAAATAGAGAAATGTCCTTCATGGTCGCGCAGTACCGCTATGAAGAAAAAATTTCTCTATTTTCCAGGGGTAAACTATGAAACTACTATTATCTCTTTCTAAAAAAACGATCACAGTAACTCTTTAATGCATCCAAGCTAATTTTGTAGAAATCAAGCTCCCCAACTTCTGTACGCTGCATGGCATCTATTTTCGAGAACAATCGCCGCAGGCGATGATCTTCGGCGGATGCCCAGAATTGGATCTGCTTAACCTCCTTATTGTCTTCGGAAACGAAGGCCGTGAAATACTTCAACCCCCGCAGAAATAAGGGAGTACTTCGAAGAGAGCTTTTGCAAAAGGCAACTTCAATTTGGCATATGTCCTTGTCCTGATAATCATTCGCACCCGTTCCGTAGACATAACCAAGTGCACCTTCCAAACGGTGCTCCTCTTCATCCACACAGAGTATGACTTTTCCAAATAGAATAGGGCTGGTGATAAAACTAAGCTTCATAGCAAAATCATAGGGTAAATTTAATTCGCTGTGATGTTCTAGTAAAAACTTGAGGTAATTGTCAAATGTGCTCGAATATTCACTTACAAAAAAATGCAAGGACATCTTATTTCGGTTGTACTCTTAAGGTGTCATAGACTTTAACAATTCTTCCAAAACCGGTTCCTTTTCCGTTTTTAGATCCAAAACCAATTGGTGGTATCATAAATTTCCCTCCTTTTTAAGTTACTTACCAGTAATATACCATACCACTTCTTTCCAAACAATCATTTTTAAGGTTTTTATATTGAAAATCTCTCTAGAAATGCAGTTAAATGATCTATTTTGACACTGAATCTATGAATATCGTCTTCCGTATAAATAGGTTCGGCAAACTTAGAGTATAATTTTTGCAAATAGTGGTTATCGACAGATGCATTGAACTGAAAAAACAGTGTATCCGAAGCTTCTTGACTTATCCTATCAACCAGTTGCTGGAAGCCTCGGACAAATGCGGTCGTTTTTCGCTTCTCGAGGGCGAGAATTACCGCATCAATAAGAACAATATGCCGGTCCTCAAACTCTTTCTCAGGGGTCCCATAGTAATAGCCAGACATTCCAATCAAATTCCCCGATGCATCTAGGATTTGGATCAAATGCCCATTTACAATATAACCATGCAGGGCAGTGACCGCATCGATCGTATTAAAATCACGTCGAAAATCCAGCCGATGTTCCAAAAAGAAAATGCCCGTTTTGGCGAAATCATCGTCAGTTGTACATTCCTTTAACTGTATGTTCATAATGTATTCCCCCTAATTCATTCGTTGGGTGAGCGTTTGTTCCACTGCCTCCATCACTTGTGGATAATCTTTCGTCAGTTCAAGGAACCATTCCCTACGTAGGGAAAGCAGTACGGTGGTTTCGGTTGTAATAATGCTTGCCGTTCTAGGAATGTTCTTCAATAACGCAATTTCACCAAAATGATCTCCCTCCTGTAAAACAGCGACGCGGCGATCCCCATCCGGGAATTGCTTTCTCACCTCAACACTTCCCCTTGCGATAAGATAAAATTTGTCTCCTTCATCTCCCTCACGGACGATCATTTTCCCGCGTTCATAGGTTTCTGACGTGAGCAAGGTTGCTAAGTGTAGGAGGGGTTCTTTCTCCAACCCTTGAAAGATTGGAATTTTCCCCAATCGCCGTACATCCACCTTCGCATGCATGCCATCTAGTGAAAAGCTAAAGCCTGCCTGTTTTTCCCACATTTCAAAGTATAATCCGCCAAGATCCAACAACTCCTTATGTGAACCTATTTCTACGATCCGCCCATCATGAAAAACGAAGATGAGGTCCGCGTGAACAATCGACGACAAACGATGGGTAACGGAAATAGTTGTCGTGGTTCCCTTAAGACCTTCAATGGTCTGATTAATATGACCCTCTGTAGACGGGTCCAATGCTGAGGTCACTTCATCCAAGAGAAGGATCTTTGGTTTTCGCAGCAAGCTTCTGGCAATCGATAAGCGTTGACGCTGGCCACCTGACAGGCTGGCCCCCTCCTGAACAATCGGAGTATCATACCCTTGCGGCCATGCCATAATGGTCTCGTGGATATTGGCTGCCTTGGCAGCGGCAATCATCTCTTCTTCAGTTATTCCGGATCGACCCATCTGCAGATTTTCCCTGACCGTGGCGTTAAATAGAAAGGTATCTTGGAAGACGACACCGACTTGCTCCCGAAGGCTTTTCTCACTCATTTTTCGTAAATCCACCCCGTCGAAGGTGATCGAACCTTCTCTTGGATCATAAAACCGCATCAGCAGCTGTAGGGCAGTGCTTTTGCCCGAGCCGCTTGAGCCGACAAAGGTGGCAAAACTACCTGCAGGAATATGAAAGGAAACATTCTTTAATATATCGGGACCGTCCCCGTATCCGAAGGTTACATTATGCATGCAAATCTCATCAACAAGCGGGAGCATGTTTACAGGATTGTCCACATCTGATACGGTAGGATGTTCATCCAGAAGTTCGCTGACTCGTTCAAAGCTAATGTTTGATTCAATCATCGCGGGGATGAAAAAGGTTAAGTGAAACACCGATTGGCCGACGCTCATAAACAAAGTAAAAAAGGCCACAAATTCACCGATGCTAAGCTCGCCACGAAAAATAAGAAATCCACCAAAGCCGATCATAATTGCATTCAATACCATAAGGGAGGTCATAGGAATCCGTTCTAGCAGCGAATTCATAAAGTTTTTACGAAGTCCTAGGGCAAATAAGGCATGGATTTGTTTTCGGGCCCGCTCAATGAGAATTTCTTGAAGATGTAAACCTTTGATTGTTTTATGACCTTTCAATGACTCATCAATCGTGCTGGCGAAGTCTCCCTCAGCCTCCTTAACCACGCGGTTGGCTGTTTCGGCTTTTCCTTGGATGATTCGGGGGCCAATGAACAACAGACTTGAGCCAATCAGAACAGCCAATGCGAGTTTCCATTGCAAACTGAACAATAATCCCAAACCAAGGAAAACGGTGATGCCCTCCTTAAAACCAAGGGGAAAGATCGCCCCTATGACACGCTCAATAGACAGCAGATCAGAATTAAACCTTGTCGTAATATCTCCAACTCGATGGCGGGAGAAAAAATCCAAACTTTGCCTTTGTAACTTTGAAAATAACTCGATGCGAAGTTCTCGCAACAGATATCCGCTTAACTTGGCTACTAAATAATCCCCGCTGGCTCCAGCCGCAATATTGAATAGACCACTGAAAACGAGCAATGACAGGATGAGGATAAAAGCCTGTCCATCCTTAGGAACAAAAGCGTAGTCAACCAAATATTTTAGGCTCAATGGAGCCGCAACGGCATAACCAACTTCAATTAGAATACTTGCTATAAATAATAAGTACAGGAATTTGAAAGGGGTCAAATACCTGCGGATGATTCTGAGTAAAATCAATGGATCGCATACTCCCATAAAATCCGACATGCATTACTCATTTGGCCCAATCACCCGATTTTGTGTATCCGGTTTTTCCCCTTTAGCTATGATCTCAAACAATGTATCTCTCCAACTTTGGGAGAGTAAGGTACAATTTGCTAATTCCTTTACTTCCTCAAGCTTAGTCTTGTGATTGCCATGTATTAGCTGATTGCAGCGCTCAACCGTCCATTCTGGATAGGGTCGCTCGATAAGTTTAAGCGTATCCCCATCCTTTATGTAACCAGTTTTAAGCACCCGAAGGTACCAGCCGGTACAGCCAGTGTTTTGAACGCGCAACGTCAAATCTTTGATTTTCCAACGACGAGCCAACTTCCAGCAGGGACGTCTGGGCTGTGATACCTGGACTATCACTTCACCCATTTCATAGGTATCTCCAATGCATACATCCGCTTCTGTTAAGCCTGCAACGGTAAGATTCTCTCCAAATCCCCCGAATGGAATATCTGGCAACCCTAGCTGTCCTTGCCAAAAGGGATAATGGGCAGAGGCATAGGCCAATACGGCCTTCTCTGGACCACCGTGGTGTTCCAAATCAGCCTGCTCGTCCCCCTCCAGATTGGTTTCCCCTAGCCAGATTGGTCCTTCTACTTTCTCTTTAATAATAGCGCTTGTCCACATGCGATCCATCGGACTCGTAGCCTCATCTGAAGTACCTAAGGATTTTGGTTTACCAACTTGAATGGACAAAACGATTGGATTGGTCACAACTGCACCTTCTTCTACATTTATTCTGGATGATATCATTATATAGCAACTTAAAAGGCCTTACCCTGGTAAAGGGGTCAGACCCCGTTTCCAAGGTAAAGCGTTAAAAAAGTTGAATCTGGGATGTGAATAATTTGAAACGTTTTTATCGAGGTTCTAGAAATGGTGGAAAAGTTAGCATTACTTTTGGTGACATCGATCTTCCCGTTCCATCCCCATCGGCATCGATTTGTAGATCAATAAATAATGGCTGGCCATCCGAATACTCAAGACTAACATTAATTTTATCATCTGTTGTTGCGGTTATATTTGGAATTGTGACGGTACGGCCATCTTGACCAATCATATCTTCAGTTAAAGGTGTGTCAGGTTCCACCTTTCCATAAACGCCGCCCAATATACGATTTTCTTCGGGTAAAGTAATCACGAGTGTTCCATTGTTAAGATCTTCTTGGGGTTCAATTTCAATTCCTATAAAGCCTGCCATATCATCCGAGTTATAAACAAAGTCAACTACACTAACCACTGGCGCCTCTGTTGGAATAGATTCTACACCTTGTTCCTTCACAGCAAGGATGTTTGCACTGATCGACCGCTCTTTAGTTAATGAAACAAAAGAAATGTCAAAGCTTGCCTCTTCCGTACCAGAGTCATCTGTCATCTCAAGGCCATCTTTAATCACATAATAGGTATAGTTTCCATCTGGAGATTTGATGATAGAAGCTTCTTCTTCATCAACTGTAAGGCGGCCAATTTTATTAGCGTCTTCAGTTGGAACTTGGACCACCACGCCGAACTTGATTGGTTCACCTAATTCACCGATATCAGCTCCAGGGGCCGCGGTAACAGTTACAGTTTCTACCTTGTTTTTACGGGTGTTGATCTCTTTTGCCTCTTGATCGCCTTCCGCCCAACTAAGTGAAATAAGGTCAGAGGAAATAAGTTCATTAACATTAATCCGCAATTCAAGCGGATTTGAAATAACCTTCGAAACACTTTCCTCATCAATTGCCGCAAATGCGGGAATAACCGAAGCAGTAGTAATAAGGGCAGAGAGTATCGCAGTACCAACTAACTTGGGGAACAACATCTTTTTCATCCTAATCCTCCATATATATTATTTTTCAGAGCTACTAGATAACCCGTATAAGAAAAGGTCAACAATCTGTGCAGCTAGATTTTCGGGGTCCTTTTGCCCTGATAGAAGCAACGATTCTGTTATCTGCATGATGACACCAACTAGACTTTCGGCCACAAATGCCATATCCACATTGGAACGGAAATAGCCGGCAGACTGTTCAGCCAACAGATTTTCTGTAATCTGGATAGTAAATTTTTCCTTTATCTGCTTGGATTCCGGGGATATAAAAAGGCCAATTCGGGTTAAATCCTTGTTTTCCAAGAAAAATTCAAATATATTTTTTAGGGATTCTCGGATCCGGGTAGATAGTTCATTGAAATGGATTCCTACCCCTAACCGGCTTTTCTTTGTTAGATCCTGCAAGCGGGATTGAAAGAGATTCTCTAATTCTTTGAAAATCGCTTCTTTGCTTTCAAAGTATAAATAAAAAGATGGTTGGGTAAGTCCAACTTTACTAACAATTGAGCTTATTTTTGCCTTATGATAGCCATGTTGCGAAAATTCCCTTGTTGCAGCTGTAATGATTAGTTCACGGCTTTTTTCCCCAACAGCCCCCATTCTTCTTCCTGGTCTTGCCATAGTCATTAACCCCCTAAAAAAATCGCTAAAAATATAATACTGCAAAATAATATTACTTTCGAGTATTATTGGGGGTGGGGAAAGGTTGATTGGAAGATCTTCTCTTTGCACCCATTGGCAAAATTCAAATTATATCGACATATTTAGCTGGTAATCACCATTATAATAGTAAAATATTATCAGTATCAACTATTTTTCTGTTATTTCACAGGTCTTTTATCCTATAAATTAGAAAAAAGAATTAGACCTTTTATATACATAAACATAAGAATCTGGGCCACATGGATCATTTGGTCAAGGAACAACCCCCATCCTAAAGGATTTAATCTCTTATAGATTCCGAGCGGTTTGGCCTTCGCGTAGTCTGCTACAGCATGTACGAGAAAAAGAAAAAACACATCATAAAGGTTACTAGAAATCCCGGCAAACCATGCAACTACAAGGATCGTTCCAGTCCAGATGCCAGCATGGCTGGCAAGCAGGATGATATTTTTTCCTTTCATCGTTGCAAGAAAGCTCCCTTGTAGGGGGTAGTCTGCTAACAGGTGAGCAAAGAGTAAAAGTAAGAAAATCATTAAAACCCCCTCCTTTCCTTCTAATAGTGGACTTCGAAAACGTCAATAGGTTGGCTTTTCCCTTTGACGGTGATCTTTCCTAGGGAAGACATGGAGATCTTATCGTCTGTGGAGTTAACCTGTTCAAAAACTTGCCGGCTAATAATAATTTGATTTGGTTTGGCGTTTGACTCTAGACGTGCGGCAAGATTGACGTTATCTCCGATTGCCGTATAATCGAGGCGCTGCATTGCTCCGATATTTCCAACGACCGCATCGCCACAATGAATCCCGATCCCAAAAGCTACAGTTCTCCCATACTTTTTTTCGATCTCCTTTTGAATAGTAAGAGCACTTTGTTGAATTTGCATGGCTGCCTTTACCGCTTGCAGTTCATGGTTTTCTACCGTCAGTGGAGCATTGAAGATTGCCATGACGGCGTCGCCGATAAATTTATCCAATGTTCCTCCATTTTCAAAGATGGCCTTCGTAATCTCTGAAAAGAAACTATTTAGTACGTCAACAACCTCTTCCGGTGATAGTTTCTCAGACAATGGGGTGAATCCGCGTATATCCAAAAATAGAATAGAAATGTCTCGTTTAACCCCGCCCAATTTGATATTATCCTCGCCCACACGCAAAATTTCTTCCACAACCTGCGGGGCGACGAAACGCCCAAATAATCTCGTGACCTGCTGCCGTTCTTTTCGTTCTGCATAATAATGATAGCCAATTTGCGTGGCAAAAGAGAGAAACAGGCCGAATAGGGGCCCCGCTACTGTAAGAACAAGACGCTGAAATTCAAGCAAATAAAGGGCTAGGAAAGCATACCCAGCAGCTACGAACAGGGCCAGGGCTATACCATATTTCAAAGGGAAACGGCTGGCCAAGAACTGTCCTAAAAGGATTAACAACAGAATCCAAAGCAAATCCCATCCAAGTGGAGTGATAAACCGGTCATGCAGCAGGGCATCCATAATATGGGCATGGGCCTCGACTCCGTCCATTGCACTTGCTACAGGGGTCGGATAATGATCGAAAAGTCCAACTGCTGTTGGGCCAATGATCACTAAGCGGTCTTTGAGTTGATCTGCGGGAATCCTTCCTTTGAGTACATCCACATAGGAATAGACGGGATAGCTAGATGCCTTTAGATATGGGATTGACCAACGATTCAATGGGTCCAATGGAACAGAAGCCTGATTCACGGGAAATCCTGTGTAGCTTTCGACGGCGGCTTGGTCAATAGAAGGGATGATGGTTCCCTGGTAGGAAAAGTGGTGCAGTGCTTTTCTCAGACTGCCATCATGATCCGGGATCACATTGATATGACCCTGTGCAAATGACTGAAGGGCTGGAATCGGTTGAACGATATTTTCTGCCAGGATCTGTTGGTTTTGCGAGCGGGCTGAAAATTGGGCATATTCAGCAAGGACAACGCCTGGTAATTTCTCCATAGCTTTCGCCAACCTTTTATCGTGCTCGGGATTCTCACTAGCCTCAGAAAATAGAACATCAAACACGGTTACGCGGGGTGGGGAAGCGGCAAGCTTTTCAATTAAGTTTGCATGAACTTCCCGACTCCAGGGCCACCGTCCCAATTCTTTAATCGATGAATCATCAATAGCAATAATGGCAATAGCTGGGTCTGGCGATTGAGCACTGGACCATCTCATTCGCAGATCATAACTTATATTATCCAACGATTGAAAAAAACCAATCCACTGAAGAAGGCTGATAAAAAGGAAAACAATGATGGCAATGGAGCCATGGCGAATGATTTTTGTCAAAAGGGTTACCTCGTTTCCTATTTAGATAGCGGTTCTCTCTCCGTCTATACCCCTTGACGGATCGAAGATCCCTTAAAACCCTCATTTAGGAACGTCTGTCCGTGAGCCTTCGAAAATAGGGGGGATTTCCTGCAAATAAGGGATTTACGGAGCTGTAGATTTATTGTGAATTAACCGGAGAATTTCCGCCTATTATTCCAATGCTCGGGTTTAGGGGGAAAATAAGCGAAGAATCTCCGATTATCGTCAAGAAAATTGCGTAGAATATCCATTTTCCCGAGTTTAATCGGAAAAAATCTGCTTGTTTTGGGCTGAATTTACCTTTTCAACCGATTAACCGGATTTTCTCCGTTTATTAAACCACCCCGTTCACTTTTCACAATAAAGGCTCCTTCGCTCCGTCCCCCAGGAAAAAATACCGGCTACTCCACAACGTTCACTTGAATTTCCAACTTGTTACTGATGATTTCACCCAACTCCCGCTTTTCAGGTTCTTGCGGATTTTGGCTAGGGGATCCGTCATCGGAAGAGTCGCCACCCGGTGATCTCGGAGATGTTGGCATCGAATTGTCACTTTGTTTAATCCGATCTTGGATGTTTGGATGCTGGGCCAATTCATCAAGCACTTTTCTTTCTTGTGCCGCCCTTCGTGCTTCTGCTTGTGAAGCTGGTGGCTCTGTGATACGGGTCTGCTGCACGATTCTTTCGAAAGCTGCCCTTTGTTCAGATGGCATGCTTGCCAATGCTTCCTTCAATCTCTTTTCAAGCTGGGCCTGCATTTCCTGCAACCGTTGTTCTTGTTCCCTCTGTAGTTGTTGCTGGACGAGGATCAGCTGTGCCATACTTTCTTCGATGAACGGATTGAACTGGTTTTTATCCATTGTCATTGGCGGTTGCACTTGACCTGATGTTGGGATAATTGATTGTTGATTCCCGTGGACAAGCGTTTCCGCTTCTGACGAACCTTTTCGGGAGACACCAACAACACCGTCAAACACACTAACACCATTTCGGCCGTTAGGCTGAACACTAACCATGAAAAGGGTCCCACGCACACCTGCTGTGGTGGTTGGTGTTTCGATTTCAAATTTGGAATCTGAACTAAATAGACTTTTCACCTTTACAACCACATTTCCAGCCCATTCTTTAAAGGACGCTTTCTTGGTGACTTCAAAATGGACCTCTTGGCTTGCCAGTGGATTCCCATTTGCATCCTTACCTGTGACTTGATAGGAATATGAGTTTCCGGGAGAGACCTCGGTATCAAACCAGGTAGTTTTTGATGTCGAAGGAAGAACTGGCTTGCTTTCTTCTTGAACGGAGTCATTTTTTGCTTTGAAGACTGAGAATGATTTGGCCTGTTGCTTGGTTTCCCAGTTTAATCCGATATTTTCTTCCCCCACTTTTCCTCGAAGCAAAATGCCGTCCCCTTTAAAGCTTTGTGCTTTCACACCATCATCCTTCATTAATTGCAGGGAAGTATCCAATTCTTGAATAGTGATTCTAGTATTCTCGTCAATAAAAAGGGTATCCCCATCATTTGTAACAAGAGTAGCACCCGCTTCGGGTCCTGTCTGAATCTCGGAACCAACATGAAGGTGATCTCCCTCTCGCAAAGGATGACCTACGCCGTCTATAAGATGTTGGACACCCCCTTTTATTTTTGCAACCTTGACCTTCAACTGCATTCGTTCCCTAAAATCCTCCTCTTGAAACTGCAGGGCTTGATCAATAAGAATACTAGCCTGGCCACGGGTAAGAGGTAAATGGGGTGCGAATTCAGTTTCTGAGATTCCGCGAATCAACCCTGCTTCATGTAGACCCAAAATAGATTCCCTCATTTTATCAGGCAAGCTGCTTAAATCTTTGAACGGTTCTTCCACATCCTCTCCAGATATTTGTAAGGCGTTAGCCAATAGCAGACTAGCGTCACCCCTTGTAAGTACCTGATCCACCCCCAGATCTAGCAGACTCCAATCCGTATCTAGTAAAATCCCACTTTGATAGCTTTGCACAAGGATGGGATAGGCCCAATGTTTTTCTAGTTGTTGGAAGGGGATAGGCCCTTCAATAAGCGACTCGGTTTGGACGGTCGTCAATAAAAGCTTTAAAAATTCAGCTCTAGTGACGCGATCGTTCGGGCGGAATCGGTCATCGGGAAATCCAGAGATGATTCCGGCCTCATACAGCTTTTGGATCGATGGTTCTGCGTAATGGCCTTGAATATCAGAAAGAGCTGGGGAGGCCCCGGCAATAAACGGACATGCGAAGGTGATCACGATGGCAGAAATCCATGAAAATGACAGATGTTTTTTCACCCAAACGGCTCCTTTCTACATTTTTCAACATATTTTACCATAGATTACTAGAGAGTAATAAAAAAACATTGTGATAAAATTTAACTAATTTCAATATTTATGAAACATTTTCCATCCTATAGCGTAATAATGTATAGACAAGCCTGATAAGTCATGAAGAATAGGACAGAAACGGTCCTATTTTTTGCTATGGAAAGGGGAGTTTTAAAAGGTGAAAAGAAAGAAACGATTGGTGAGTGGGAGATCTGTTGTCATTCCAATGTTAAGTTTAGCTATGCTGCAGCCAGCGATGTATGTTGGGGCAGAATCAGGGAATACGGTCTTCATGCAGACACAGAAAGTGAGTGCAGTTCAGGAAGAAGTCATCCCGGCAAATCCAGAGAATGCAAAGGTTACGAAAGAAGAAGCGATTGAGAAAATCCGATCACTTTTTCCCATGCTAAAGGATGCCCAGGTTTCTGAGGTGGAGTTGGGTGATAGTCATGTGTATCCTCCACCTGCGAATCAGATGGTGTGGAATATTGAATGGCACTATCAAAGGGGGAATTCTGGCTACGGCTTTAATAGTAGAGTGGATGCGATGACGGGGGATCTTATTTCTACTTATATCGGTTTTCCAATAGATGAGGAAGATGTAGCCTATTATCCGCCGAAAGTGTCCAGAGAAGAGGCAGTGAAAAAAGCGGAGGCCTTTATTAAAAAGGCAGCACCATACATAACCAATTTAAAAGAAAAGCCTGTAACCTACTTTACAAACCAGCCCTTGTTTGGACAGGTCCGGCATTCCTTCCAATTCGAAAGAACCGTTCAAGGGATTCCGGTTCCTGAGGAATCAATTTATATGACCGTCGATGGGGAAGGTCGGGTCATTGAGTTCAATCGCCAAGCCTCTATTGGAGAATATCCTTCGGCAACTCCGACGATTACCGCTGAAGAGGCACTTAAAAAATACCAGGATCAGTTGGAATTAACGCTACATTATATTCCTCTTTATCGTGGGGGAGAAAATACCGTTTTCCTCGGTTGGAAGCCTGCCGTCCCTTATTCAGTAATCGATGCGATGGGTGGGGAATTTCTTTCACCGACAGGCCAGCCTATGAGTAAGGATAGTGTGGTATATGAAGAAATTCCGAAATCTATGAATGCATTTAAGCCCAATCCAAGTGGCAAACAATTAACAGCTGACGAAGCTGCAGCGATTGTTGAAAAAGTGGGAAAGATTCCTGAAGGACGAAAACTTCAAGCGAAGTCCCTAGGCAGTTACCGTGGAGAGCAGGGACAAAGTGTATGGAATCTCACCTACCGCGACAGCACACAAAGAGCTTTTGGGCCGGAAAGCGAAACTTTTGCTGCTATCGATGCGAAAACGGGCCAAATTCTAGAATTTGAAGAAAATCGTTTTGGTTACCCCACATCAGAAGTTGAGGGAGAAAAACCGAACAAGGAAGAAGTAAAGAAAAAGGCCATCGAGTTGATCCAGCAGCTTTATCCAAATGCCGCCGATGACCTAAAACTAATCAACACCGATTCCATGATGTATTATCCACCTATGGAAAATACAGTATCATTTGGCTTTCAGCGCTTTTATAACGGTATTCCGGTAGAAGGGGATACGGTCAACCTTACTTTAAATGCAAAGGGACAATTAGTTCGATTGTATACAAATCAAACAACAGATCTTGCAGGTAAAGTGAAGGGATTATCCGCCAAAGTTTCCAAGGAAGAAGCAACGAAACGGTATCTGAAGGACACGTCAGTTCAGTTGAACTTCTTGCGCATCGGGGAGCCTTGGTCCCCAGAAGGTAATGCGAATTCAGATATTAAATTAGTCTATCAACAGACCTTTAAGGATGGATTACATGGTGGATTTGCTATCGATGCAATCGATGGGAAATGGAAATCAGGTTGGGATCCATCAGGTGATGCCGAGCATCAAGGGGTTGAACCAAAAGATATAAAGGGACACTGGGCAGAAACTTCCTTGCAAACACTCATTCGCTACCAAATCATCAAGCCGGATGAAAAAGGAAATGTCAACCCAGACCACGCCATTACCCGCGGGGAGTGGTTAGATATGATGGTCAAGGCAGTTGACCCATATTATGATCAAGTTTACATTGATCCCCAAGCGGGAGAGTTGTTTGATGATGTGAAAAAAGATCATGCCTATTATCCTGCTGCACGTTGGGCCCGTGAACGCGATTGGATCGACGCCAAGGAGAAAAAGCTGGGATTAGATCAGGTGCTAACTCGTGAAAACTTGGCTGTATCCCTTACCCACATTGTCAAATATGATAAATTGGCTAAGTTTATGGGTGCCGAGGAAGTAGGCTTTGCCGATGCTTCACAAATTAAGGCAAAGGGTGCGGTGTCGATCATCACCCGTCTTGGATTGATGAAAGGAGTGGATGGGAAGTTCAATCCATCCAGTCAAGTGACAAAAGCCCAGGCCGCTACTGTCCTTATGGGGCTTGTGGAGCTTCAAGGGAAAACCGATTCTCCAATCGGACAAATCCGCTATTAGTAAGAACGCTGTCCCCCTTGTTCAGGGGGACGGCTTTTTTGCTTTTAGGTTTGGGGAACGATAAGCTAAAGGTAAAATTTTGGTTTTATAGGGGGCACACGAAATGAGCCTGGCAAGGCGAGTTGGAATCAATCTTGCTTATAAAATCATCTATTTCCCTCTAATTCTCTTTTTGTTACCCCAACTTTTTTTGGATCATGTGGTTTATTCTTCGTGGGTTGTACCTTTTACATTGAGTGCCTTGTATATTGCGATCGGATTGATTGCCGATGAAACCGTACTACCTAAGTTTGGGCTTGTTTCTTCAACAATCCAGGGATGCGTGTTCATGATCGTTGTTACTTGGTTAAGTCAATTTGTTTTTAATGGAACAGTGATTTCAATATTCGCGGCGATTGTCATTGGTTTGTTATTGGGGATAGGGGAGTATCTCATGCATCAGAGGATTTTGGCGTGGCGAAGAACGGAAATGTTGTCAAGTCCATAGTCTCAAGCCCTAATCGAGTTCGAAAATGAGGCGGAAAATCCTTGAGGGAGGGTCTCAAGCCTAAAACGGGGTTAAAAACGAGGTGGAAAGTCTTTGAGGAGGGCCCTAGGGTCGAAGCCTGGTCCGGAGCCTCCTGGATTCCGACTGCCCCCCTTTTTCCCCGACCTAAGTCAGAAACAAGCGTGAATCCTACTCAGAAATAATTGACTATTCAACCAAAACTAAATTATACTAAATCACATCCAATTAAAAATGAGAGCTGGTGTGATATGGACAATACTTATCCAAAAGTAGGGTTGATTGGATTTGGCGAAGTGGGACAAGCTTTTGCCAAAGGTTTAGTAGAAAAGACAAATCAGGTTTGGGCATACGATATCGTTTTTGAAACCCCCAACCACCCCCTAGCAGTAAAAGCAAGGGAGATGGGGGTACAGCCAACACAGCAGTTAGAGGAAATAGGAGCCCATTGTTCGCTAATTTTAACCTTAGTAAACAGTTCCTCCTCGGAAACAGTAGCCCAAAATATTGCTCCAGCGTTATCAAGTAGAACGATCTATCTTGACCTTACGACCAGCACTCCCCAAATGAAAGCAAGAAGTGAGCAGTTCATTTCTTCGTATGCTGGAATGTATGTAGATGCCAGCATCATGGGAACCGTAGCTACGGAGCAACATCGTGTCCCACTTTTAATTGCCGGAGCAAATGGAGAGAAGGTTAAATTTCAATTGGATCGGCTAGGATTTAACGCTACTGTAATTGATCAACCAAACGGGGCGGCAGCAAGTATCAAGTTATTGCGCAGTATTTTTATGAAAGGGTTAGAGGCACTTGTCATTGAAACTATGCTGACCGCAGAGAATTACAAGGTTTCCGATGAGGTCATGAAGAGTATAGCGAATACCCTGAATCATAATGACTTCACGCAGTTTGCAAATACCTTAATCACGACCCACGTCTTACATAAAAAACGGCGGCATAAAGAAGTACAAGATAGCTATTCCCTGATCACAGAAGCAAATCTTGAGCCACATGTTACACAGGGGGTTCTATCCTTCTTCGGAGAATCAGTAAAAAAAGAAATCAATATGGACCATTTGCGCCTGAGTAAAGAAGAAGCGGTAAAAGATATTTTGCACCAATATTTGTTACAAAAATAAGAGGAAGGATCTCTCCTTCTTCTTATGGCAAGTCAATTAAGATAAATGTTGCTTCGCATCCTGCCTCAATCCTCTTACCTCAGTGATTCTTGCTGAATCGCGCTTTTTCATAGAATGTTGCCCATTAAGTGTAACCTCTCCCTCAATGACAAAATAAAAGATTTCCGCACAGATTCCTGGTTAAAAGCAAGAGATTTTCAGGTGTCATTCTTATTCTTTGTCCAAACCGAGATGAACCATTGATGTTTCAATTTAAGTGTTCTACTGGAATTCAAATACCGTTAAAGGTTAAAATAACCATGATATCAAATAGAAGGAAAAAGGATGTATCACATGACAGAGAACTGGTCAGTATCTTCGTTAAAACCATCGTTACAGAATATCTGGAAAAAAAGCGGATTTAAAAATTTGACAGCCATTCAGCAAAAGACTATTCCCTTGTTGATCGAAGGGAAGGATGTCATTGCTGAATCGCCAACAGGTACAGGAAAAACGGTGGCTTATTTATTGCCCCTTTTACAAAGGATCAACCCGGAGGAAAAAGGCTTGCAAGCTGTTGTATTAGCCCCAACAAGAGAATTGGTCATGCAAATCTTGCAGGAGATCCAAAAGTGGACGGAAGCAAGCAGCATCACCGGGGTATCCCTCATTGGCGGCGCTGACATCAAAAGGCAGCTTGAAAAATTAAAGAAACATCCACAAATTGCGGTAGGCACACCGGGACGAATTCACGAATTGATTCAAATGAAGAAATTGAAGATGCATGATGTGGGGTCGATTGTGCTTGATGAGGCTGATCAGCTAACGGTTCCTGAACATGCGGAAACGGTAAAAATGATTATTCGTAGCACCTTAAAGGACCGACAAATAGCCGTTTTCTCTGCGACACTTGCGGATCGAACAGAGAAAACAGTAAAGGAATGGATGCAAGATCCGGAGATCATTCGGATTCAAAAGGATGATTTGCCACCTTCCAAGGTTGAGCATCTTTACTTTGTTTGCGAGCAAAGGGAAAAAATTGACCTATTAAGAAAAATTGTCAGAATGGAACCAGTCAAAGCCCTTGTATTCTTTAACGGAATTGGGGATTTTTCCGTGCTTGCGGCAAAGTTGCGCTATAAAGGATTAGACATAGAGCTTCTTCATGGGGAAGCAAAAAAGACCGAGCGAGAAGCCGTTCTGAAAAATTTCCGCGAGGGGAAATTCTCGCTGTTATTGGCAACAGACGTGGCAGCAAGAGGGTTAGATATTGAAGGACTTACTCATGTCATTCATTTTGATGTTCCAAAAGATGCCGAGCAATATATTCATCGTTCAGGAAGGACGGGCCGAATGGGGGCATCAGGTACCGTCATCTCGATTGTGACTGTGCCGGAGGAAAGAATCCTAAAGAAAATTGGTCGTGATTTGGCGATTCCAATCCAAAAGAAAACGTTACATATGGGCCAGATGGTAAACGAAAAGCCCGCGTCCGTGGTGAAACCCCAACGAGGGAAAGTAAAGTCGAAAAGGAAATAAAAAGGTCTAAAAACGGATGAAAATGCATAATGAATAATCTAAGTGAAATGGGAAAGGGGATCTTTCGGATATGAATAGACAACCTTTTGCAAACGAACCATTTACGGATTTTTCATTGGATGAAAACAAAAAGGCGTTTTTGGCAGCCCTAGCGAAGGTGAAAGAACAACTTGGGCAGGATTATCCTCTTCACATTGGATCGGAAAAGATCTTGACGGAGGAGAAAATTGTCTCGATGAATCCTGGAGATACCGGGCAGGTGATCGGGCGGGTAAGCAAAGCTTCTCAAGAACTCGCAGAAAAAGCGATGCAAGTGGCTCTAGAGAAATTTGAAAGTTGGCAAAGGGTGCCGCCGCTTGAACGGGCGGAGTATTTATTCAAGGCGGCAGCCCGGATGCGGGAGCGGAAGCATGAGTTTTCGGCACTGATGGTGTTGGAGGCGGGCAAAAATTGGGCTGAAGCGGATGCGGACACAGCAGAGGCTATTGATTTTATGGAATTTTATGCGAGAGAAGTAATCCGTCTTAGTGAAACGAATATTCATTCACCACTGGTCAAAATTCCTCAAGAGGACAACTGTCTTTCTTACATCCCTTTAGGGGGTGGTGTGGTCATCCCACCTTGGAATTTCCCTTTGGCGATTTGCGTCGGCATGACAACCGCAGCCATTGGATCAGGCAATACTGTGCTGCTCAAACCCGCGTCCCCGACTCCTGTAATAGCTCATCAATTTGTTGCTTTAATGGAGGAGATCGGACTTCCTGCTGGGGTGTTGAACTTTATTCCCGGAAACAGTTCAGAAATCGGGGATTTTTTGGTCACCCATCCAAAAACCCGTTTCATCAGTTTTACTGGCTCGAAGGAAGTCGGTCTAAGGATTAATAAGCTGGCAGCGGAAACAGCAAAAGGACAGATTTGGATTAAACGGGTGATTGCTGAAATGGGCGGGAAGGATGGTATCGTTGTGGATGAAACCGCTGATTTGGATGCTGCAGCCGCTTCCATCGTCGGCTCTGCTTTTGGCTTTCAAGGTCAGAAATGTTCAGCAGCCTCCCGGGCGATTATCGTGGAATCTGTCTATGAACAAATGGTGCAGAAGATCGTGGAGCTTGTATCCAAGTTAAGGGTTGGACCGGCGGACGAAAACGCTCCCGTTGGACCTGTGGTGGATCAGGCAGCATATAATCGAATCCTTGATTACATTGAGGTTGGAAAAAGGGAAGGGCGTCTTTTGATCGGGGGACAGAAAGCAGAAGGCAATGGCTATTATATACAGCCAACAGTCATAGCAGATGTTGATCCCAAGGCGCGGATTATGCAGGAAGAGATTTTTGGTCCTGTGTTAGCTGTGGCAAAAGCAAAGGATTATCAAGAAGCCATTGATATTTATAATGATACAGAGTTTGGTTTAACTGGCTCGTTTTACTCAACGGACGAAGCGCGTATCGCGTATGCAACTGACCGAATGCATTGCGGGAATTTATATATCAATCGAAAATGTACAGGAGCCTTGGTTGGAGTGCACCCATTTGGCGGGTTCAACATGTCAGGTACGGACTCCAAAGCAGGCGGACATGATTATCTTTTGTTGTTTACACAAGCGAAAGTCACTTCACGCAAAAAGGTATGATAAGATAGGGACGTCCAGGAATTTTTTGAGAGAAATGGAGATAGAAGAAATGCAGTTCGGAAGTTATGAAAAAGTGGAAGAAGCAATCTGGGATTTGGTTGACAAGGAGATTATCCAGGGAGAGTTTATGCAATCCCTTCTTGCGGGAAAATGGAATGCTGAGCAAGTAAGCGAATTTGCCCTGCAGTATAGTTATTACAGCCGCAACTTTCCCCGAGTGTTAGGGGCAGCAATAGCTGCTGTAATGCCGGAAGATGACTGGTGGGTAGGTTTAGTAGATAATTTATGGGATGAGGCGGGGCGCGGAAACCCTCGTGCGTATCACTCGAGGCTTTATCATACATTTCTGCAGTCCGCTGCACCACATATCCCGACAAATGAAAAATATGTACCAGATTATCCTGTGGCACCTGCACCCATTGTGGCAGTTGACACCTTTATCCAGTTCCTTCAACAGGCCACACCATTAGAGGCGATGGCTGCCGTTGGATTTGGTTCGGAGCTGTTTGCAGGCAAAGTGATGGGATTAATCGGGGAAGGGCTGAGCCATCCTAATTATATACGAGACGGTAAGCTGTTGAATGTGACCTTCTGGAAAGCCCACGCAGACCAACACGAACCGAGGCATTATCAACTCTGCAAGAACGTCTTGGAACGATTTGAGGCAGAAGCGGATTTACAGGCCATGTATCGTGCAGGGGCTTATATTGTAAAAGCGGAGGCTAATTTGTATAACGGTATCTTTGAGAGAATGAAGAGCTATGTGTAATATGGTAGGCGTTCGGCCCGTGGAATAAGATAGCGGAACTTTTTTCCGTTATCTCATAAAATCCAAGGGGAGACAATTGCAATAGCGGAAAGTTCTTCCGCTACTGAGGAACAAAACTACGTCACTAGTGCTTCCAACCGAAAATAACGGAAAAAAAATTCCGCTATTCTCTGGATTTCAGACCCAAAATAGAGAATAGCGGAAAATTTTACCTTTATTTCAGAAGCTCCCCAAGAAGACCCTCTTTTTAATTCAAACGCTTCGTCCAGAACCCACCCTTAAAATACCTCGGGTCGTAGGAGATCACAAAAGCCTTAGGGGCGATTTCCTCGATCGTGCTGATCAATTTTTTTTCATTACTACGCTTTGCTAAAACCTGCATGACAAGTCGGTGACCATCTTTACCTTCCCCAAGCCAGCTTGTGACCCCAAATCCTTTTTCCCGGAGCTTCTGCGGAAGAGCCTGATCTTTCGAATCTACAACAATTTGCAAGGCAATGTATCCTAATGCAAGCCATTCTTCAATCTTACTTCCCATATAAACGCCGGTTCCCCAACCGATACAATAAGCAAGCAGATTGAGCGGCTTGTCGATATTATCCAAAACAATGTTCAATCCCATCAGATAAACAAAGACTTCAACTACACTGATTAAAGAAGCAAGCATGCGTTGTCCTTTAAAGGTGAATATCATCCGGACGGTAAAAAAAGATACGTAAATAATGTTAATAACAAAAATAATAAGGATCATGCTTAGGCCGTTCATTTTTATGACCCCCTCCCCTGAATTCACTATCCTTTTTAGCCTTAAACTAATTGGCTCAGTGGCTATTATGGTATCACAGAAATGGAATTTATCCAAACACAGCAAATGGAATATTTCCAGGGAAATTGTCGAAAGGGAGAATGTAATTATCCACAGATAATAGTGGATATTCTGTGGATAGTTTATCAACAGATGTGTATAAATTAGTGGATAACTGATAAACCGTCTTCATTTGGAGGAAACAATACCAACAATTATCAGCTAGACTAAACTTTAACACAGATCCAGGCTATTTGTTTCTGGATTGGGGATAATCCAAAGTATTTATCCACAAGTTTTTGGAAATTATTGGGGCTGTCCACAAGGTAAGATGGGAAAGGAAATTGATCGAAGGGTGTCGAAAAGTTAATGAAGTGTACTTAGCTATTGTGATGGAGGAAATCAGATGATTCATGTTTTGCTCATAGATGATGAAGAACATGCCCTTGATATTCTGGAAATTCTGCTTAATCAAATGGGAAACCTCGTTATTTCGGGGAAATATACCAATCCTATGAAAGCGATTGAGGTTATCCACCATACCCAGGTAGATGCAGTCTTTCTAGATATTGATATGCCGGGTATGAAAGGGATGGACGTGGCGAAAGAAATTCAGCGAGTAAACCCCAATATCCAAATTATTTTTACCACTGCCTATGCTGAGTATGCAATTGAAGCTTTTGAAATTCGATCGCTCGACTACCTATTAAAGCCGATTAGGATGGAAAGACTGGCAGACTCCGTAAATCGCATTCAGGAAACGAAAACTGAAGAAAATACCAAGATTGAATCCCGAGCACTGGTCGTCTGTATGGGAGATTTCTCCATTCATCTTAGCAATGCGAAGAATGAACAGATAATTTGGAGGACAAATAAAGAAAAGGAATTGTGCGCTTTCCTTATTCATCATTTAGGTCAAGTAGTGCACCGGGATGTGATTTTGGAAGCGCTTTGGCCGGAATCCAATGTTGAAAAGGCTAGAACTTATCTTCACACCTGTATCTCCTTGCTGAGGAAAAATCTTCGTACATTTGACTTGCCTGCCACAGTAACAAAAACAGGAAGCGGTTATGCTCTTGATCTCGGAGATATGGGCTGTGATGTAAGGGAACTGGAGGAGCTTCTTGATCAGATTTTAAAGGGAGAGGCAGTACTACGGCCAAAGTGGATGGAAAAGCTGAATCATTTGTACAAAGCCGACTACATGGACCACTGTGATTTTGATTGGGCACGAACAAAAAAGGAATCATTGGCTAAAAAGTATGTTCAGGCTTTGCGGTATGGTTTCCTTTATTTCAAGAAAGTAAAGCAATTTTCTGATGCAATAGAATGTCTTCACAAGATCTTAGAATTAACACCGGAATCCGAACAAGATGGCCGTGAACTTATCAAACTACTCCTTATTCTAGGAAAAAGAAATGAGGCAATATTGGTTTATCGCCAGTTGGAGGCTTCTGTAAAAGATCAACTAGGTGTAGAGTTGGAAGAGGAGACCAAGCGGCTATATCTTCCATTCGCTTCTATGGAGTTGGGGATGAGGAGCTAATATGAAACGAAAATGGTTGGCTTTCCTCATTACATTAGCTATGCTTGCAGTTACTTATGGGACCCTTCCTTACCTTCTAAAAATCAACGAACCGGTAATGCCCAAAGCCATAAATGGCGTATTGGATTTGAGAGGATGGCATTTTGAGGAACATGACAAAGGACTAGTTCGATTAGATGGCGAATGGCAATTTTATCCCGATCAGCTGCTGGAACACCGTGACTTTGCTCTAGAGTCGAACGAGCCTCCCGCAGATCTGATGACAGTCCCAGGATCATGGGCAAGTAGGATGAATACGATTGGCAAAGCTACGTATCGTCTGCTAATTGACGTTGGAAAACAGAACCTCGTTTTTGGTCTGAAAACATTATCTATTCAAATGTCCGCCAGAATTTTTGTGAACGGGCAGGAAATTGGAAACAGTGGAGTACCTTCAGATTTATCCCGATATGTAGGGAAAAACAAACCCATTGTTGGTTATTTTCCACTGCAGCAGGGTCTTAATGAGGTGATTGTGCAGGTAGCCAATTATGATTTTCCCGCATCGAGCGGAATCAAGCACAGCATTTATTTCGGAACTAGTGAACAAATTTCAGAGCTGCAATCCAAAGCAGTAGCATATGATTGGATATCGGTCACGGCATTTTTGATCATCGGGCTTTACTTTATCGGGATGTATACACAGCGAACAAAAGATCGCTTTCTCCTCATATTTGGACTGATGTGTATGCTTATTGCTCTTTTTTCTTCCACAGGCGGGGAGCGGATTATCTTTCATGTATTTCCCGATTTGTCTGTAGGGGCCTTTTTACGAATTCAGATTGTTTCTACTTTATGTGCAAGCATTTCTATGTTTTTGTATGTCTACTTAGTACTTCGGCCTTTTTGCTCGCCTTTGTTAATCCGGATTGCTCTACTCTTGGGATTAATCCAGATTGTACTTAGTCTGTTTTTTATGAGTGCGACCTATAACAGCGTGATTTTGCTCATTCATTCCCTGTATGTATCCTTGGCACCAGTTTACATGATGTACAGCTTGGTCTTGGCTGCGCTGCACAGGGTGGAAGGAAGCTTTTATTTGGCGGTTGCCGCTATTGCTTTGAATCTTTATACTTCGATGCAAAATTTAAACGTCTATTTTGCGGTTCCTATATTTAGTTTTCCGCCGATTGAACCCTTTTTATTTCTGCTTATGCTGTCGCTTCTTATTTCGTTGCGCTTTTCTAATGCGTATAAACAAAATGAGCTGCTGTCCGCACAATTATTAAAAGCTGACCAAATAAAGGATGAATTTATTACAAAAACGGCTCACGAATTCAAAACCCCTTTGCATGGTTTAGTGCACATCGCTGAGTCCATGATTAAGGATTCTAATCAGCTTTCATCTGGTCAACTAGAAAACTTAAGCCTCATTTCTTCAACGGCAAAGCGATTATCCCAATTAGTCTATGATATTTTGGACTTTTCCAGATTGAAGCAAGGGGAAATGAAAGTGGATATGACGCCACATGATATTCATTCTGTTGTGGATGTCGTCATCAAGGTATTTTCTTTCTTAACCGTGGGAAAGGAAATTCGATTAATCAACCGTGTCCCTAAAGAACTTCCTTTAGTATGGGTAGATGAGAATCGAATCCGGCAAATTCTAAGTAATTTACTTGATAATGCGATCAAATATACCGATAGCGGGTTTATTGAGATTTCCGCCGTGAAACGGGATCAGCTGATTGAAATCATTGTCACCGATACTGGGGTAGGGATTGATGAGGACAATCTAGAGACTATTTTTGAACCCTATAAAATGTTGCAACCAGATTCCTATCAGAGCTTTGGACTTGGTTTACCTATTGTAAAACAATTGATTGAACTACAGCAGGGGAGTATTTGGATCAACTCGAAAAAAGGACAGGGAACTTCCGTTCATTTCACCTTAAAAATAGTGGATCCTGAAGATGGAACTGTTATGCAATCGGCAAATGAGAAAAAGGGGATTGGAAATCAGCGGCCGCAAGCTTCTCCCGGGTTTCGTTTTACAACGCCTTATATATCTGATCAACAAGGTCAATATACAGTATTAGTGGTCGATGATCACTATTCCAACCTTAAGGTTTTGATCGATCTGCTGGAACCACTGAATTATAAGGTGGTAGCAGTGAAGGATGGTTTTGAGGCACTGAAATTAATTGAAGAGATGCATGAAATTGATCTTGTTATATTAGATCTGATGATGCCCGGATTGTCAGGGGTGGATGTTTGTCGAGAAATTCGCGAAAAGTATAGTTTGCTAGAGCTTCCCGTCCTGATGGTCACTGCATCGATTCAGCCTGAGGATAAAATCACTTCTTTTGATGCTGGCGCAAATGATTTTCTCACCAAGCCGTTTGATGCGGCGGAGCTGAAGGCACGAGTAAGAGGCCTCCTGATGATCAAGGAATCGGTTGGAAAAGCGGTTGATTTAGAGGTGGCATTTCTTCAATCACAAATCAAACCTCATTTTCTTTATAATGTCCTGAATACGATTATGGCGCTTAGTTATACCGATTCCGAGGCTTCTAGAAAAATGATTACCGATCTCGCAGATTATCTTCGAGGAAGCTTCCATTTTAGCAACACACAAGAGAAGGTTCCTTTTCACCGCGAACTTGCCTTGATCCAATCTTATGTAGAAATTGAAAAAGCCCGTTTTAAGGATCGCATCCGCGTAGAATATGAGATTTCAGATGATGTAAGGGATGTGGAGATTCCGCCACTTCTAATTCAACCCTTAGTAGAAAATGCGATTCGACACGGGATTGGCAACCGTATGGAAGGCGGTATGGTTAGGGTGTGTGCCTATAAAGCAGGGAATCACTGTATCTTTGTGATTGAGGATAACGGGATCGGCTTAAAGGAAAACAGCGTTCAAGAAAAAACAAGCCACACTGGCGTCGGGTTGCAAAATATAAGAAAGCGACTAAAATATGCCTACGGTACGGAATTGAACATTGACAGTGTAGAAGGGTTTGGGACGAAAGTCACAATTCGTATTCCGAGTAATTGAATAGTTCTAAATGACTAGCCTATTGGAAGCATCCAATGGGCTTTTTTGTATTTGTTAAGAATTTGTTAAGAAGTGTTTTGTAGAATAAGGAAGAATTGTGTAGAAAAATATCGTAAATAACGTGATAAACATATGAATTATAAAGATTGGATATAGCACCTTTGGTTTATTTGAAAGTTTAAAATGGGTATTTGGTAGGAGGTGTAACTTGCGGAACTTTGTAGATCAATGGATTTATCAAAGGAAATTAAAGGCCTATCGGCAATCCGTTCAGAGGGTTTGCGACCTTGCTGTCGGGTTAAGTCGATTTTCAGACGAGGATCTAAGAAACCAGGTTATAAGCTTGCGTGAAAAACGGCAAGCGGGAGACGAGCAGGAAGATATAAAAATTCAATTATTCGCCGTCGTGAAAGTGGCGATAAAAAGGGTTTTAGAAATCGAATTGCATGATGAACAGGTCTTAGCAGGAATCGTCCTTACAGAGGGAAAAGTAGCTGAAATGGCGACGGGTGAGGGGAAAACGGTGATGTCTGTACTTCCAGCGGTCTGGTTTGCGCTCGAAGGAAAAGGTGTTCATCTAATGACCGTCAACGAGTATTTGGCTCGTCGGGATTATGCGGAAATGGGGAAGATTTTCAACTATTTAGGCCTATCTGTTGGGTTGAATATCTCTGGCTTATCCATCTTAGAAAAAAAATCTGCCTACTTAAAAGATATAACCTATGGCGTATGCAATGAATTTGGCTTTGATTACCTTCGCGATCGGCTTGCGACGAACCGGGCAGAGCAGGTGCAACGGGAACTTTCGGTGGCAATCGTGGACGAGATTGATTGTATGCTCATTGATGAGGCGAAGACCCCGTTAATCATTGCCGCTCCAACTAAAAGCCCAAGCGATATTTACTATATATGTACAAGAATTGTTCGGGGGTTGCAGGAAGAGCGGGATTATGAATATGACCATGAACTGCAACAGGTGATGTTTACTGAAGAAGGAATTCGGGAAATCGAAACAAGTCTTCAAATTGATAATCTCTATGATTTAGAGAATGTTTCCATCTATCACTATTTGCTGCAAAGTCTACGAGCCAGAGTATTGATGAGGCGGGATGTCCACTATATCGTTGCCCAGGGGAAAGTGAATTTAATTGATACATATACGGGGAGAATTCTCGAAGGCAGACAGTTAAATGATGGCCTCCATCAGGCGATTGAAGCCAAAGAGAATGTTTCTCTAAGCGATGAAAATAAATCACATGCAACGATCACGATACAAAAGTTTTTTGGGTTATATAGACGAGTGGTTGGAATGACGGGAACGATTCTTACTGAGGAAGAAGAAATATATAAAATTTATGGATTGCAGGCTTTTCGAATCCCTACCCACCGGCCTGTGATTCGCCAGGATGATGAGCAAGTGTTTCTAACAAAGGAAGCCAAATATTTGTCGATTGTCCAGGAGGTTGAGGCAGCCAACCAGAGAGGACAGCCTGTGCTGATTGGGACAACATCCATAGCCCAATCAGAAGAGATGGCGCATCGGCTTCGGTTGAGAAATTTGCCCTACCGACTATTGAATGCAAAAACTGAAGAGGGAGAAGCAAAAATCATAGCCAATGCAGGTCAGAAAGGGTCAATAACCATTGCGACCAATATGGCTGGAAGAGGGACCGATATCCGTCTCGGTGAAGGGGTGTCCGAATTGGGCGGACTTTATGTCATTGGATCCGAGCATCATGAAAGCAGGCGGATTGACCATCAATTGCGAGGACGAGCAGGAAGGCAAGGGGATGTTGGGAAATCCTGTTTCTTCATTTCGCTTGAAGATGAGATTGTGGAACGATTTGCCCGGGAGAAAGCGGAAAAATTTAAAAATAGATGGTCGGAAAATAGTGAGCTTGGGATAAGGGATAAGGATGTCCTACAATTTTTATTGAATGTTCAAACGATGGTGGAAAAGCAGCATTTCGAGGTCCGCCAAATCGTTCACGTGCTAGATTCAGTAGTTCACGACCAACGGACAATGTTTTATCAGCATCGTCAGCAGGTTTTGGAGGGAACACCCATCTTTCCAATATTTGAAAGACTTGTGAAAGCCTATATTGAAAGATTTGTGGAAGAAAACTATCGGGATTTCGAGGACATCAATTTAAACCAATTGCTTGGAAAAATCGGTTTGCCTATCTATGAACAGTCAAAACCGAATGAGAGAACGGTAGATAGTAGAAAAGAACTCACACAGGAAATAGTCGAATATTGGTCCTGCTTAATGGAAGATTCATCACTCACTTTTCAACTTAAGGAACCGCTTTTTCAGATCGAATATTTAAAAATGCTTGATGATGCTTGGGTTGGACATTTAGAAGTCTTGGAACATCTAAAACAAGGCATCCATTACCGGGCCTTTGAACAGCGAAACCCCTTAGTTATCTATAATGACGAGGCTTGGTTCTTATATCAGAAGATGGAGATGCAGATTCAGAATAAAGTCTACCGATGGACTTTGGAGAGGATCAACAGACGCATTCAGGCGGAGGATAGGCAAAAGGTTTTGACAGGATAGGGAAGCTTATTGCTCCCGGTAATCCAAGTCTTGAAATTAAATGGGGTGATAAAATGGCCGCAAAACTATGGGAGAAGCTGACCAATATTTTTAAACAAGAGCATGATGATAAAACCGAAAAGGCTACACCGACGGAAAGCAACCAAGCGGAACTTCCCGTCCAGACATACATATTAACCTTACTGGAACAGATGCAACTAATGAACATCGTGGATCGATACTTGAAGGAATTTGAGAGGGAGAAAATAGCAGTTGAACCAGGATGGGAGAAGGGTTATTCCCTCCACAATGAAGTTGTGGTGACTAATACAGCCCAACAAATCTATCGAAGTAATTTAGAAGTTTTTTACCAAGTACCTGGCAGTTCAGAGAAAAAGGCTGTTTATCACGTTAGCCTTGTGAAATACCCGGAGGATACTTGGAGGGTTTTGCAGGTGAAGATGCAATAATTTTAAACCATATTTTATAAAAGTACGAGGAGCTGAAGAAATGAAAAAAACAGAAAAGTTGAAAAAAAGGGTGCCTCTAAGTAAAAGGGGCGTCTTAACCTTAATGAGTGCCACGATGGCGGCAACACCTGTTATGGTCAATATTCCTGAGGTGGCACAGGCCGAGAATTTGGCTAGAAGTGAAACTGTTGAAGCGGCAGATGCAGCTGTAGATATAAGTGTTGATCAAGATTATGATGTGGATGTTGTATTATCCGTTGGTTCATCTGATCAGGATGTAAGTAGTTTTGAAGCAGATCTAAGACAAAAGTTGAAGGACAAAGGGATTCCACTGGATAGTATTAAAATTTCTGCGGTAGAGGCTACGGAGGTTAGTGCCGAAAGTAATTTTGCCTGGAAGAATTATGATCATATGTCTACTGATTGGAATTATCAAAATTTTAATGGTCAAACTGTTGCAAAGCCGGAAGGGAACACAGGAACACCGTATAAACATATTTGGGTTTATAACGGTGGAAAAAAGATCGTTTTTTATGGGTATGAAAGCCCTGCATATCGAGATTTTATGTACATGCCTAATAGTAGCCCTACCCCAAAAACATTTACCTTTACAATGGACGACAACAATATAAATAATCATAGCATGAAGGGCGGTGGGTTTCTTTTTAACGCAAAAATTACCAATGAAGACCAGTATACCACATCAGAAAATTCGGGGTACCTACCATCTATTGTGCCTTCAGATGTACTTGATAACCAGAGAATTTCTGGGTATGTTCTGCTTTTGGAGAAATATACAGATTCGAACACAGGAAAAACAGGTTCTTATCCAGCACTTTATAAAGTCGATAATATTTCCTTGAATGATTTTCACAATAATGGAGGGGGATTGACATTATTAACATCAGATAGTTCAAAATTATTAGCAGGTGTTCATAATATTAAAATTGAGGTTTCTGGCAAAAAGTTTAAAATGTGGGATACCGTTGATGAAACAACGAATACTATGGAATATGAATTGCCTGATGATTTTGGTTCTTATGGTTTCGGACCATTAGCAGAATATACAGGTCATGGATGTCAGCAGCTATCCTGGTTTAATTTTGAAAATCTAGAAATGCAGACAACGAATGTAAAACGTTTCTTAGAAGTCCTACGGCAACCCGAATGGCGCAGTACAGCCAAAAGCTTCGTTGTCAATTTGGACGATGAAACGGTTGATGATTTTGATGATAACGCCGCAATAGGAGAAATCTTATCCCGCATGGATAATGATGAAATCCATTATATTGGTTGGGGAAAAGATGATTCAACGGATAATACGGATATAACAAAAGACCAAGCAGAAACTTTTATTGCCAAGAACGGTGGCAGGGGAACCTTTGTCAACAGGAACAACAACGATACAAATGAAAATATTGAAAAGATTGCACAATACATTGCTGATGAATACCAAAAATCAAAAAAGAGTAATGTTGAATATATCCCTTATGGTACAAACTATCAATTTACTGTTAGCCCTGCAGAAAAAGCTAAAAACACTGCGGATGAGGATTGGCCGAATGGAAAATGGAAGGTGAAACATGATCCATCCGTATTTAAAAATGATGAAGGTTTAGCGCTTTTTCATGATCATTACTTAAATAATATGGATGTTCGTTTTAATAAACCGGGTAAGTATGATATTTACTATCAAGATGTGCTTGTGAAAACAATCTATGTTCATAGAAAGCCGGTTAGTAATTTTACTATTGTCAAGGATAGTAGTAACAACGTGGCGTTTGTAGATCAATCATATGACCCCGACCATCAAAGTGAACCAGATCAGGGAATCGTTGAAAGGCAATGGAGATGGAAAAAAACGTCGGATAATAGTTGGACGAATGGTCAGCCAAGAACATTAGATGAGGATGAGAATTACATCATTCAACTCATGGTAACGGATCGGGAGGGTGAATCGAGTACTTCTTATTCCAAATACACCTCAACAAGTACAGATATGCTGCCAATTGCCGATTTTTCAATCTCTGATACAATACTTTATAAACCTGGAATGATCCAAATTAATGATTTAAGTTATGACCCATCTGGAAAAGCAATTACTGATCGTAAATGGACAGTAAAAAATGGTACTACACCTGTGGATGTTCCATTTGAAGATGGCAGTATGGATTTTGAAGGAAAAGGCGCAGGGAAATATACCATTTCTTTGGTTGTTAAAAATTCTGAAGGTAAACAATCCCAAGAGTTTTCAAAGGTTTTAACGATTATTAACGATAATACAAAACCTACTGTTTCCACTGATGACGAAGAAGGGAACTTTGAATTACCTAAGTCAATTGATTTAAAGTTCAGCGATACAGGTGACAGTGGCTTTAATTATCAACAATATGTAGTTAAAAATAGTGCGGAAGTGCCAAAAGAGTCTGAATGGGGTGCACCAGGATACAATAACATCAGAACCATTCAATTTAATGAAAAAGGGACCTGGTATATCCATTACAAAGCCGTAGATTACGCAGGGAATGAAAAGATTGGCTATTTTGGCCCGTATACAATCACTGATGGTGTTGCACCACAAATACCTACTATTTCCGTGAAAACTACGGATGATGGTAAAGAATATGTAAGTGGTACACCCACAAAGCAGGATGTTCAAATCACCCTTTCCGGATCAACGGATAATTCAGGATTTGTTATTTATGAATTTAGTAAGGATGGAGATAACTGGGAATTATGGAAGCCATCCGAAAATGGCACCATCTCCGTTGAAGGTAAAACAACATTATATTTTAGGGCAAAGGACAAATCAAATAATGCAAGTGAAAGTATAGGAGTAGTTATTGACATTGATCGAACCAAGCCTAAGTTAAATAATATTGAGATGACCTCCAATAATGTGATTGGTAAAGGCTTTGTAAAACCAGATAATACAGTAACGATTTCATTCGTATCAGATGAGCCACTGGCTGACGGTCAGTTGCAACCAACGGTAATGATTCAGAACCAAATTGCAACAGTTACTCAAAAAGACAACGATCCTACTCTATGGGAGGCAACCTATAAGTTAAAAGATTCAGATCCGGAAGGACCTATCACCTACAGTATTACCTATCAAGACCGTGCGGGAAATGAGGGTGAGGTCAAATCTGGAACAATCGATGATATGAAATTTGACAGAACAGCACCTAATTTAACCCTAACCCCAGCTATAAAGGATCAAACGAATGGTATAGTTACAATGGTAGTAGAGGCCACCGATTCATACAGTGGAATTGATGTGAAAAAAATGGAGTTTATTGAAGAAGGCGAAGGAGATGTACAAGAGGAACCAAACTTTGATTATTTTAATAAAGATGGTAAAGGAACTGCATTTACCGATGGTTTCTTCAATGCAAGTAAAAAAGGTACGTATTATGTTTATGTTAGGGATTTTGCCGGGAATGAGACGATTGAAAAAGAAGTCATATCCAATATTGATAAAGATTTACCCGGAATTACTTTAACCGCATCAACAACTGACCCAACAAATGAAAAGATCACTGTTGCTGTTTCCTATACAAAAGAGGATAAAATTGCCGTTCAAAAATGGGCAGAAGGAGTTCATGATCCGGCTTATTTTACCACCAATGGGAATAAACTTGAGAACAAAGAAATTCCTAGTTTGATCAATGGAACCTACACCGTATATGTAAGGGATTTAGCAGGGAACGAATCAATATCCTATATAACGATTGACAACTTTGATGACACGCTTCCATCCATAAACTTACATGCTGACAACACATGGACAAATGGTAGGGTAGTCATAACAACCGACATTACGGATAACAAAAGTGGAATCAAGGTTAAAAAGTGGGCTAAAGATGTAAAAGACCTAAAATATTTTACTAATGGCGACGGAACCCAATTCACCGAAAATACCTTTGCAGTGGAGGAACCTGGGGCTTATACCGTTTATGCAGAAGATAAAGCCGGAAATACAACAATTAATTTTGTAACAGTCTATTCTATTGAACAAACTGCTCCAACATTAGAAACCTCGATATCACCAGAAACCCAAACTAATGGAAAGGTGACAGTTACGGTAAATGTTTATGATGAAAATGGTGGAAGTGGGATAGATATTGTTAAGTGGGCAAAGGATGATCATCCTGCACCCTATTTTGAAAAATATGGACAACCACTTACAGGAAGTAGCTTTATTGTTACGGAAAACGGGGATTATACAATCTTTGTTAAAGACAAAGCTGGCAATATCGCATTGAAAACGATCACCATCAATAATATTGAAACAGATGCACCTGTGATTCGTTTGACTCAACCGGAAAATTGGACAAGCGGCTCAGTATTCGTTACAGCGGAAATCACAGACAATAATAATGATATCAAGGCTATAAAATGGGCAAAAGGCGAGCAGAAGGCGTCCTATTTCGATAAGGGGAAAATTGGTTCGGATATAAAAGATTCTCAGTTTGAAGCGGCAGAAAATGGAATCTATACAGTCTATGCAATAGATGCATCTGGAAATGAAACAGTAAGTACGATTACAGTGGGTAAGATTGACCTGACACCACCAGTAATTACAGCCTACAAATCAAGTGAAGACCCGACAAATCATCGCATTACAATTGGTGTTGAGGCTACTGATAGCGGCAGCGGGGTGAAGGTGAAAAAGTGGGCTAAGGGAGAAATCACGGATCCATCTAATTTTGTAGGGACCCAGTTTGAAGGTATTCTCTTTGACGTAAATGAAAGTGGGTATTACACGATATACGTGGAAGACAATGTTGGGAATGTTGCTTTGGAAACGATCCATGTCACCAATGTGGATCATGATGCACCTGGGATTTCTCTTAAGGCAAATGAAGAACCAACAAAAGGGAATGTAACAATAGAAGTTACAGTTACAAAAAATAGTGGTGAAAGCCCTATCCAAATCAAACAATGGGCGTACGGAACCCACACCAAAGAGGATTTCAGAGAACGAAATGCGGGTAAGGATCAGGACATTACCGGAACATCATTTGAAGCTGATCGGAACGGAATCTATACCGTCTATGTGATGGATGAAGCGGGAAATGAATCGGTACAAACAATCACCATTTCCAATATTGACCGAGAGGCTCCAGAGGTTGAAAATCCGCAGGTTAATGTATCGAATCCAAATGAAATTCGATTAACTTTAAATGATGATGTGTACGTCACTTCTCCTGATGGATTTACAGTAAATGTGAATGGACAGGATGTCGAAGTTGATTCGGCCGCAAGCGATGGCAATACAATTACCTTAACACTGGAACAACCGATTTCTTATGGGCAAACCGTGACTGTAACCTATGTTCAGGGAACTGGAAATGTAGTGGACAAGGCTGGAAATAAACTAGGTTCCTTTATCGATATGTCGGTTTCAAACGATGTAGGACGTACTTCTGATGAGCAACTTTTAGCTGATGCCGAAAGAGCTGTACAGAAAGCGGAACTATTTAAGTCCACAGTGTACGTTGATAAGGCTCAGGAATTACTTAATAATCTTCCTGAATCCGATGACAAGCAGGAATTACAAGATCGCCTTGATAAAGCCAGGGAGGCTGCTAAGAACTTTGAAGAGTCGGAGTCAGGGAATAAACTAACCTTTAACGAAAAACAAGTAGAGGATTATTTGGCTTTGGCAGGCGGATTAATCGATCAACTTTCTAATGATGATGGGAATAAAGCTGCGATTAAAGACCGATTCGATATGCTTAAAGAGGAAATGGAGCAATTCCTGGATAAGGAAACTGGAAAATATGAAATATCACTGGAACGTGCTCAGAAATATGTGGATGAAAATAAAAGTTTTATCAATTCACTAGGGGATAACGATGGTCTTAAAACAATCATCCAAACACTCGCTCAGAAGGTCCAAGGAAAAATTGACGATGCTGTTGCGAAGCGGAATCAAATCCAAGAGGCAATGGCAGCGGTGGAGAGAGCAGAAGGATCGAAATCAGATGGGGATCTAGCCGTTGCAAGAGAACTAGTTAACAGGCTTGATGATGGTGAATTAAAAACAAGCTTGCTAGAACGGATTGCTGAGGTACAAAGATTAGTAGATGAAGAAAGAGATTCCAATCAAGCCAAAGCAAAAGCTATCCGTGATGCCATTTTGGCGATTTCCCAGCTGCCATTAACAGAACTAACCTACGACGATCGTGGTCAAGTTCAAACTGCCCGGGATTTGGTCAAAGCAGCCATTGCTTTGGGTGCAACAGAAAATGACATTACAAATCTCGCAACCCTCAAAGCATGTGAAAAGAAAATTGATAGTCTTTCTACTAAGGCGCCAAAAGTTGAAGTCAGCGTAACGCCAAACTATGCAGATGGAACGGCATCCATTTCCTTCAACGTTCAGGACAGTGGCAGCCCTATTGTCACAAAGAAATGGTTGGAAGGATCCCACACCAAGGGGGACTTTGCTGCAGGAGGAAATTCAATTCCAGGCAATACCTTCAGTGTTACTAAAGAGGGGACCTATACTTTATACCTTAAGGACAAAGCGGGCAATGAAGTGGTCAAAACGTTCGTCGTGAAAAATAAGCCATATCAAGTGACAGGCCAGCTTACTTCCCAAGGAGGTCTTAAAGCAACAGCCGAAGTGAAAGTAGCAGATAATGCAAACCCAACTGCAGGCACGAAATACGTTGTATTCCAGTTAATGAAAGGGACTACACCTATTAGTGTGGTGGCGGTTGAAAAGGGATTGCAAACAACGGACAATGTTTCCGCCTACTTCAATGTTACAGGGCCGAATTATTCTGTCATCGTGAACGTGCTCGATAAAGAGATGGATAATCAGTCCGAGGTTGGAAGGAGCTTAGCTGAACCGAAGACACTTAGAATTCAGCAATAATCTTGATCGATTCATCCTGAATTAAGCGGATTCCGGTTAACGTTGCTAAAATTGCGTAGAATGACCATTTTTCCGAGAATAACGGAAAGTACTCCGGTTATATTTGGCTACTATTCAATTTTGGATCTTTAACCGGAAAAACTCCGCCTATTTAATCAGAATGAATCGGTAGCGCGCATAAGGTTTTGAAATTAGAAAGGGGAATGAAAGGTGCGGATCAAATCATTATTTTCTGCGATCTGTCTAACTATGCTGTTGCTCGTACCGTTTTCCATGGTACAAGCCAGTGCAAATGTAGACGTCACGGATATTACGGATAAATATCGAGGGGAACAAGTTACAATTAAGGGATCGACATCTTATCAGGAAGTTGTTGTGAAAGTCTATGATGCAAATGATCTTATTTTATACGTCAATGTCATTCCTGTGTCAGAAGGAAAGTATAGTAAATCATTTACGCTTGCTGACGATGCGATCTACGGGACTTATAAGGTGATTGTCGGTCAGGACGATGATATTGCCAGGGACTCGTTTATTGTAAAAGCAAGAGAAAGCAGCAGCGGTGGAGCAGGTGGAGGGCAAGCACCAGCACCAAAGCCGGAGATAATCACTGCCCCCGTTGAAAGCGGCAGAGGTGGAACGACGGTTACTGAAACAACCATCAACCGTACACCCACTGGAAACGGTTCTTTTAAAGATAAAGTAGTATTTTCTCCGGAAACTGCCCAACAAACTGCAGATAAGCTAAAAGAACAAGGACAAAATACCGCTCGAATCGTCATCCCTGATGAAAAAGACGAAGTCTCGGAGGTTCGTCTCGATGTGCCGAGAGACGCAATCCAATCGCTGAATGACGGAAAAATAAATTTAGAAATTCATACAGAAAATGCTAAAATTACGGTTCCAAGCAATTCCCTTGTCAATTTCAATCAGGATCTATATTTCCGCGTTGTCCCTATTAAAGATGAGGATGAACGTAAGCAAGTAGAAGATCGGGCCAAGAAGGAGAAGGTTGTCCAGGAGGTAGCTGGAGATAAATCAGTAAAAGTGTACGGTCGTCCAATGACGATTGAAACAAATATGGAAAGCCGCCCAGTGGATCTTGTTTTACCACTGAAGGATTCTTTACCAACAGACTCCAAAAAACGGGATGAATTACTGGAGAATCTTGTTATTTTTATTGAGCATGACGACGGAACAAAGGAATTAATTAAAGGGACAGTTGTTTCCTATGATCAGAACAATCTAGGAATTCAATTTGGGATTCAAAAGTTTAGTACATTTACTATGGTTTATATGGAAAATTGGCGGGAATATTTTGCCGCACAACAGCAGCAACAGCAGCAGCCACAACCACAGAGCACAGATGGCTTACATAAAGCATATGTTGCGGGCTATCCAAATGGACAATTTAAACCATCAGCTCAGATTAACCGTGCTGAAATGGCTGCATTGCTTTCTCGTGTATATACCGGGGCTCAAACTAAATCGAATGTAGTGTCTTACCCCGATGTCAACCAAGGACACTGGGCAAAAGAAGCGATCCAGGCTGCTCAACTCACAGGTCTTATGTCAGGATATCCAGATCAAACTTTTGGTCCAGGAAAGTCAATCACTCGTGCAGAAATGGCTGCAGTTGTTGCTCGCTGGTTACAGTTAGGGGGGACATCGACCTCTAACAGCAGTGACGTCAAAGGGCATTGGGCAGAAAAAGTAATCGCCCAAGTTGAAAAAGCTAAAATCATGCTTGGCATGCCGGATGGAACATTCCGTCCTAATCAACCGTTAACGCGTGCAGAAGCGGTGACTATCTATAATCGAATCCTAAAACGCGGCCCGCTAAGTGGTGTAGAACAACCAACATGGAAAGATGTCCCTGCAACCCATTGGGCATTTAAAGAAATAGAAGAAGCATCCCAGGATCACCGATTTACCAAAACTAACGGAAAAGAAAAATTGGTGAAATAACTTTTAGACTGACTACCTTTAGGTAGTTGGTCTTTTTTTAGGTAGGTTTTTGTATCGGGATGGAGGGGGTTATCACCAGGGTTTCGTCTATTTTTTGAATTTCTCATATTAAGGAAGCTTCTGTCGTTGATGAAGGTCTAGAAAAGGGTTACGAAAGATTGGAACAATTGAATGAACGGGTAAGGGGATAAGTTTATTTTGGTTCCTGAAGTTTGAAAATTGACCTAAATCAATGAATATAAAATTGAACTTCATTATTATGAAACCATAAGGTTGACTTCTTTCGGAAGGAGTCTTGTTATGAACGTTTTTCAAAAACTCTTACCAGGGGTGATGATGGTGTATGATTATCTAATTGTTGGCGGTGGGATTGTTGGGCTATCCACTGCTTATGCCTTGACTAAACGTGATCCACAAGCAAAAATTGCTTTAATAGAAAAAGAATCATCACTGGCTTATCATCAAACAGGTCACAACAGTGGTGTCATTCATTCTGGAATTTACTATAAACCTAGAAGCCTGAAGGCTAAGTTTTCAAAAGAAGAAGGCAAGCGACTGCGAGCCTTTTGCGATCTACATGATATCCCCTATGAATTGTGCGGAAAAGTGATTGTTGCGACTGAACAGGAGGAATTACCGCTTCTTGATCGGTTATATCAGCGTGGGTTGGACAATAAACTTGATCTTTCCATCATTGGGCCCGAACAATTAAAAGAAATTGAACCACATGTAGCAGGACTAAAGGCCATCTGGGTGAAGGAAACAGGAATTATCCATTACCAACAGGTTGCTAGGGCGCTGGCAAAGGAAATTCAAGAAGCAAACGGTGAGATTTTCTTAAATACAAAGGTGGAAAAAGTTCAGGAAGGAAAGCATGGGGTCATGGTGGAATGCGGGAATAGGACATTTGAAACGCGTTATTTAATTAATTGTGCTGGGCTGCACTGCGACCGAATTGCCGCCATACAAGGGATGAAGACAAATATGAAGATCATCCCGTTTCGCGGAGAATATTATGAGATTAAGCCTAATAAACGCCACATGGTGAAACACCTGATTTATCCAGTACCCAATCCAAAATTCCCTTTCCTCGGCGTGCATTTTACTCGGATGATTGACGGGAGTGTACACGCTGGCCCGAATGCTGTTTTAAGCATGAAACGTGAAGGTTATCTTAAAACGGATTTTGATTTCAAGGATTTTGCTGAGGTGATGTTGTATCCCGCCTTCTGGAAGATTGCCCGTCAAAACATTGGGGAGGGTTTCAAGGAGATCGTGCGATCTTTTAGCAAAAAGGCTTTTGTCAAAAGTCTGCAACGCCTCATTCCGGCGATCATGGATGACGATCTCGTTGCTTCAGAAAATGGGGTGCGGGCACAGGCGCTGACAAGAGAGGGGAAATTAATCGATGATTTTTTTGTCGTATCGAACGAACATTCCATTCATATCCTGAATGCACCATCCCCTGCAGCTACATCATCTCTATCTATAGGTCATTATATTAGTGAGCAAATTCCGGGCTAAGCCCGGTTTTTTCTATTTTAATGAGACCGACCCTTTCACATAGTTGTAACAATGGCATCTAAGTTTTGTAAGATCAATCACAAAGATATTTTTCTTGATGAATATAATAAAAAAAGAAAGAGAGGCAACAAGGAAGGAGAACTTGGGTGAACATGACGATCAGCAGAAAATTATTTGGGGGTTTTTTGGCGGTTTTAATTATATTAACCGCGACTGTAGCCATTGGATATTCCCAAATAACATCAATTAATAGTACATATACCGATTTAATTGAGGATAAAGCGCAGAAACTCATTCAGATTAAGGAGTTACAAATAGCCGTAAAACAAGAACAAGTCAGCATGCGTGGATATTTAATTATCGGCGATGAATCAGCCCTTCAAAATTTCACAGTCGCACATAATGAATATTAAAAAATATATGGAGAATTACATGTGCTAATCGGGAAGTTCAAAGTATAATTTTGCCAAACATTTGTCTATTTCCACTGTAGACTATTTTAAGATATTTAAATATAATTTAAGGGTGTATGAGGAATATTTATCCAATTGAATATCTCTTTTTAAGTGGAGACGATGATCAGCCATTTGCATATGGGCACTTGGATGGCTGGGAGTGAGTAGTGCAACCGACCCTTTTTTGTTAGGGTCGGTTTTTTTTTTTGAAATCCGAATATCCATATAAATTAAATCTGATTAATGGGTGATGAAAATGAGAGCAGATTACAAGGGAAAAGCTGATCCCTCAGCTGATTGGTATATACAGAGTCCTTTACTTGTTCAAGACAAAAAATTAAAAGAAATATTGAAAGAACTCGCAGATATCAAATATGCCTTAGATCAGGCTTCGATTGTGGCGATTACGGATCAAAGTGGACGAATTCTTTATGCCAATGATCAATTTTGTAAAATCTCAAAATATGAACGAGAAGAATTATTAGGGCAGGATCACCGGATTTTAAATTCTGGATATCATTCGGGTGATTTTTTTAAGCATATGTGGGCGACTATTATGAAAGGGGAAATTTGGCGAGGAGAAATTCGAAACAAGGCTAAGGATGGTTCGCTTTATTGGGTAGATACAACCATTGTGCCCTTTCTAAATGAAGCAGGAAAGCCGTATCAATTTATCTCTATACGTAATGACATCAGCCTGAGGAAAGGGATGGAGGAAGAAATAAGGAAAAGTGAAGAAAAGTACCGTTTGATTACGGAGAATTCATCAGATCTCATATCCATTATTGATGGGGAAGGTAATTTCCTGTATGTTTCCCCTTCCCACACTTTTCGGTTGGGCCATAACTTAACAGACCTAGAGGCTAGCAACTTGCTTCAATGGGTTCATGTGGAGGATCGCGAAATTGTAGCCCATGGGATTCAACAAATATCAGTGACCAAAAAGGTGTCATCCCAATTGGAATTTCGAATCCAAATGAGAAATGGTGAGTATATCTATGTAGAAACGAGGATTAGTTCGATTCTAAATGAATCTGGTTATCTCCAAAACTTCGTATTGGTGATGCGGGATATCACCGAACGGAAAGAATCGGAACAAACGATCTATCATTTAGCCTACCATGATTCATTAACCGAATTACCAAACCGTAGGCTTTTTATGGATCGTTTACGTAAAGAAGAGAAACATGCGAAGCGGTTCCAATCTCAACTGGCCATTCTATTCCTCGATATTGATCGATTTAAATATATTAATGATACATGGGGGCATGAAATCGGAGACCTCATCCTAACTGAAACTGCCCAACGAATAAAAAAATGTATTCGATCCATTGACTTAGTGGCTCGCTTGGGAGGGGATGAATTCACCGTTATGCTGACGAACCTTGTCAGTAAGAAGGAAGTGGAATTGATTGCTGGGCGGATTCATGCGAGTTTCAAGGAACCAATAAAAATGGGTGGGCAGTTGTACAATATCTCTTGCAGTCTAGGGATTGCCATTTTCCCCTTGGATGGCAGGAATGCAGATGAATTGCTCAAACGGGCAGATATGGCTCTTTATGCTGTCAAAGATCAAGGGAGAAATGGGTATTCTTTCTTTCACTCGGATATGGAAGAGAGCTCGTTAGAACGTATTTTAATGGAAAACGAACTTAGAAAAGCCATCGAATTGGAGCAATTTCACCTCGACTATCAGCCGAAGATGGATCTTTCTACTGGCAGGTTAATCGGCATGGAAGCGTTGGTTCGATGGGATCATCCAGAACTCGGGAGGATTGCTCCTAACAAGTTCATTCCGGTGGCTGAAGATACTGGTATGATTATTCCTTTAGGAGAGTGGGTACTACGTCGTGGCTGCGAGCAAGCGATCGAATGGCAACAGCAGGGTTATTCACAATTAAAACTATCCGTAAATTTGTCTGTTCGACAATTCTACCAGCCTAATCTACTTGATAAAATTAAAGAAATTTTAAAAGATACAGGATTGAGGCCTCAATGGTTGGAACTCGAGGTTACAGAAAGCGTTTTTGCAGTTTTAGACGATGCAGCAGCTATTTTACAAGAAATGAGAGATTTAGGTATTCATATTTCTGTTGATGATTTTGGAACAGGATATAGTTCTTTTAGTTATATAAAACACCTTCCAATAGACACTCTAAAAATTGACGCATCGTTTATCCGGGATATCCATCAGAACAAAGAAAGTCAGGCTATCGTTAAGGCCATCCTGTCCATTGCCCAAACGTTAAATCTCAATGTCATTGCTGAAGGGGTCGAAACATCCGAACAATTAACCATTCTTAGCGAGGACGGTTGTAGTCAAGGGCAGGGCTTTTTATTCAGTCAACCACTGTCGAGTCAGGATTTTGAGCAATATCTTAAAAATTCTTTTCAATTTGCTTTGCATAGATAAAAGGTAGGAGAGTAGCTAATGTATGAGTAATCAAGAAGCGCAGTTCCCTATTTTCAGAAGACAAGATGGTTTTCGCCTAGTCTTCCAAAAGTCTATTTCGGCAAGCTTTAAGATCCTACATCTCCAGGGAAGAGAGGTAGAGAGTAAAGAAGGAACTATTGAGATATTGGATATGAGTTTAACGGGGGCTAAAGTCACTACTTCTCTTCAAATACCTGTAAATAAAACGATAATCCAATTAGAATGCACAATCCATCATCAAAAATTAAGAATTGCCGGTGAATTGAAGTGGGTTAGGGAAAGTTACAAAGGGTATATCTATGGAATGGCATTTGATCCGAAAAGTTACTCGGAACGGACACTTCACACGGAATTAAAAAACTATGTAAAACAATATACATAAGAAATTATTGGTTACGGAGGAAAACATGAGTATTTTTACAAAAAAGAGAAAGTCTTGGAATGAATATATGGAATTTTCCCGTTTAACGGATATATCTCAAGTTGGTGAACGGGCAAAAGAAAGATTGATGTTTTTGGGTATCAATCAGGATACGTTAAATCATGTTAAGGATGCCGCCCATATTTTACTCCCGTATAAAGCTAAGATTATTAATCAATTTTATGGGAATCTTCAATCTGTGGACCACCTTAAAAATATTATCCTTCAACATTCCAGCATTGATCGATTGCGACAAACAATGGAAAGGTACTTGGATCAACTTCTTCATGCAGAGGTCAATCAGGAATATATCACGACGAGAATTATCATCGGACAAGTTCATAGCCGAATTCACTTGACTGCAGAGCATTTTATTTCAGCCCATCATTTGTTAATTCAGTTCATGACATCGATCTTGATGGAAAAGTTAAACCATAAACCTCATCAAATGATGCAGTCTGTTCTTGCGATACAGAAACTTGCTTCGTATGACCAACAACTTATTGTAGAAGTGTATATGGAAGAAACCTTTAAGTCGTTTTTGTTTGGTGTATCTGATCTGCTCAACCATACAACGCAGTTGGACACAACCAAGCAATTAATTGTTTCGATGGACAAGCAGATGGAGGAAAGCCATAGTGTTACAGCGGCAACGGAGGAGATGAGTGCGTCCATTCAGGAGGTTGCCAGCCATGCTATACGGGTAGCAGAAGGAACCGATCAAGCAGTGCAATCAGCAGACCAAAGCAAGGTAGTGATTGACAGTGCATTGGATGATATCGGGCAAGTAGGGGATGTTTATTACCAGGTCATGAGTCAAGTAAATCACCTTGACCAAGAAATTGAACATACTCAGGAGGTAGTAAAGATTATACGAGGAATTGCGGAACAAACGAATTTACTTGCTTTAAATGCGAGTATTGAAGCAGCCCGTGCTGGAGAGCATGGAAGGGGTTTTTCAGTTGTTGCGGCAGAGGTTCGCAAGTTAGCCGAACATACAAAGGAACAAATCAGCCAAATTACATCGAATATGGATTCCTTGCGGAAAGTATCTACTCAGGTCATCCAGCAGATTAAACAAACTGGCGATCTCGTTGAACAAAGTGTAACAGGGGCACAACATGCAGGGGAAGCGTTAACCCATATCGTTTCTACCATGAGGGAGATTAGTGAAACCACTTCTCAAATTGCTGCAATGTCTGAAGAACAGTCTGCTGCTGTCATGGATATTGCTGAGCGCAATGCCATTATCCATGACCATAGTACTACAGCCCAAGTAATTGCAAAAGAAACTGCAAGGATTATCTATGATTTAAGTAGCAAAATGGATGAATATCGAAATTCCTTCTTTAGGATCAACGTAAAACTTAATGCTAAAGATTTAATTCGGGTTGCCAAAACAGACCATCTTCTATGGAAATGGAAGATTTATAATATGATGTTAGGAATACAGACTGCTGATTCCACTCAGGTCATGTCCCACGAGGCTTGTAGACTCGGGAAATGGTATTACAGCGACTTACCGTCTGGTATCAAAAACAGTTCTACATATAAGGAATTAGAGCAGCCACATAAAGAGGTACACCAATTTGCTGAAAAGGCGGTGGAATGTTATGGGAAGGGGAATATGCTAAGTGCTGGACAAGCTCTGGAGAAATTAGAACAGGCATCTGACAAGGTGATTAAGCTGTTGTCGAAGCTAGACGGAGATCTATCTATAAGATGAAACGAATATAAATTTTGTCAGGATATAGGACTATATTTTGTTACTGCCTAAAGATGATTTTCACGGTATAAGATACGCTACAAAAATCCAATGGATATGTAAAAAAAGAATGATTATATAAAAACAAGTTGTAATCAGTAGCCCAATATACAAAAAGATAGAGCGGATCATTTTATGAATAAACAATAATAAGACTGGTAAACCAAGTTTAACGATAAAAAAGATAGAAATACCCAATTCAAAATAAATGAAATTCATAATTGGATTTATTTCTTTAATCTGATCAGTTAGTAACCCCCAGTTTGTTATAAGGGTATCCAATACACAAAGAAATAGAAGAGAAAAACAGATGGTTTTAATAGGAGGGGTAACGGTCATATATAATGTTCCTGCCCTAATTTTTTAAAAATTATATCATCATCCGTTAATAACATCAACAAAATTACCCTAAAATGGTTAAAATTGGTTGGTTATCTAATGGGTTTCTGGAGAAAGAGAGATACAATTCTTAAAGAAAATAGGCTAAAATGTTTGTGTATGGTATCTATGACAAAAAACGACAAATTTTTCGGGGCTGTCTGGGGGAAGTGAGCGAATGAAAAGGTTCAGAAAGGGTATACATAATTTCTTAGCGTTAGTCTTGCTGTTTGGGATGATTCTTTTATCAAATCAATCACCTATTTTGGCAAATGGCAACACAACGAATAATGATATATCCATGGATTGTAGTCAGTGCATTGTAAAAGTGGGAGAGGAGAAAAGTATTTCGGCAACGATTACCCCGGCAAATGATACATCTCTGAAATGGAGAGTCTCTGATTCTAGCATTGTGAAGTTGGTTAATAGAAAGGGAGGGACCATTAAGGTTATCGGATTAAAAGAGGGGACAGCAGGGATCACGGCTTATCATGGGAATGGCAGCAATATTGGAAATGGAAATAAATCCGTTACTTGCACTATTACGGTAGCTTCTGGGCGAAATCCGCAGCCAACAGAACCACCTGTAACACCTCCCAAAAATGATGCAGAACTAGCAGCTGAAATGAAGGCGAAATCAAACGAAATTAAATTGGGTGAGAATGGTATAATTAATATTACCCTTAAGCCAAAAGGAACTGTCGAAAATAACAAAAGAAAACCTAGCGATGTTGTATTTGTTATTGACCAATCAAGTTCTTTGAGCGAAACCGAAAATGAGCAGGTTAAAACTGCAGTTCTGGAGGCTGTTAAAAACCTAGGCAAGGGGGATCGTCTGGGATTTATTACATTTAATGAAAATGTAATAAGAACTATGGATCTAAATGAGGATTTTGCTAAATTCGTACTCCCCTCTGCCCAACTTGAAGAAAGTGCAAATTATACAGATGCTTTAGAAAAGGCTAAATCGATGCTTAACAGTGATTCTAACCGAAATCAATATATTGTTTTTCTATCAGGAGGAAAACCTGTTAAAACGGTAAAGCAGGAGTATGTTAAAAAGGGTTCTGGAACGGAGAATAACGGTTTTACAGAGGAAGAAAAGGATATTCATTATCTACTTGATGGGTACAAAGGGGAAAAGTTCTTTTTTGAAAATAACAAGAAAATCAACTTTGTAAATATAAGCTATGATGATGTGTTTTCCAATATAAAATATCAGTTGAAAGATCAAGCAGCCGAGTTAAACAAACAAAATATAAAGATATATGCAGTTGGATTTGGGACAGATAATGATACAAATAATCTTTTGAGCGTTCTAGCCAGCAATACAGGTGGAAAGTCTGTTCAAGCAACAACCGGGACAAATTTAACAGCCCAGCTTCGCTCGATTACCAGCGAGATGGCCTCCTATGCGAAGTTTACAGACATCAAGTTTAAACTAAAAGTTAAAAATTCACCTAGCCTTGGTGTGTTGGATAAAAACATTAAAATTACAGAGACTCCTGACCTGACAATAAGCGGTGACTATGCCGTTTTACAACTTGGGGATATCGATGATTCTTCCCGTGAATACATCTATGATCTGCCGATCCAATTTACCAAAGAAGGCCGCTATACTTTTGAAGACGCCGTATTGGAATATAAAGATTCAATGGGAACAGCTAAAACTTATGTTTTACCTAAGGATAACCCCGTTACCATCAATGTTCGGGGAGTAAGCGAACCGAACATTACCGGTACAATGAGTTTTCCACAAAAGGTTGATAACCTCATTATTTCAGAAGACCAGGAATTTGCTGGAATGGATAAGTTTACTATTAACTACAAGTTAGAACCATCTATCACAAATACAGGCGACTTAACGAATGTTAAGTTGGTCCAGAAACTTCCGGATGGAATCACTGTAATGCCAGGTGATGGCATCCTGGTATCTGCTGATGGGACCGTGGTCACTGTGAATTTTGCGCCGGGGCAGTTACAGGCGGAGCTGCAAGCGAAGGCGAATTGGGCCCTAAATACCCAATTAGAGAATCCAACGGTTTCCTACGAATTAAAAAATGGCCCGGAAAAAAAGATAACGATTCAAGCCCCGCTTGATTTTGTGCAAGCGAAGGTTATACTGCTCGATTTAATCGGAAATGATGAATACATATATCAGGGGGATGAATGGGGCCGGATTAGTAAGATAAAGCAATCAGACGGTTCCGAAGTGGCTTCGGCGTCCCTAACATCAGATCCCATCAAAAAATTAACCTATCTAGAAGACTTGGATGAAATCAATACGAATGTTATCCGGGTTGAATCAAGAAATGTGAAGAACCAAACGGATTATGTAGATTATTTGCCATTGGTCCCAAGTATTGAATTTAAAACTGTTGAAAGTGGCCATGTGGTTGATGATGATGTGAAGGTTTCCAAGGAAGATATCCTGGCTACTATCGATGAGCAAATATATGAACCGGAATCCTTCGATTCAAAGAACAAAGTTGTATATCAATACCGTATAACTAGGGATGGTGTTGATGGTGAGTGGATTTCCTTAGCCAAATGGTCAGATGAAATCCCAAAATTAACCGGTGACAACACTCGTCCCATTCACTACAAATTAGAGGTTCGTGGACAAGGCGGATTTGCCAATGGGAAGGCAGTAGTCAGAGAAATCACCATTGATAAAACGATCCCTAATCGTCCACCTACTGCCGGTGAGATTCCTTCTCAGACCTTGTTTGTCGGTGGAGAAAGAAAGACGGTTGAAATTAGTGAAATATTCGATGACCCAGATGGGGATCAACTGAGCGTAACAGCAAGGATTCTGGGTGATTCCAGTGCAAATCAAATCGTCAAGGTGGAGATGGTTAATAATCAACCTGTTCTTACACCGGGAACAATGCCTGGAGAGCTAGAAATCGAACTGACTGCAAATGATGGCAGAGGAGGGAAGGTATCGACAACCTTTACTGTCACGGTCATTAAGGCTGAAGTTGCACCGGAATTTAAACTAAGTTTTAAAAAATTTGTCGGTCCATTTGCTGTTGTCACCGTACAGAGTGTCCCTGGAACGGTTAAGGAAAATACAGAATGGTATTTGCAAAACCCAGTTGATGGCTCTTGGAAATTGTTCTATACGGGTGTGATGCCATCAAACATGATGGATATTGCTGTAGTGATGTTAAAAGATGATGAGGGCAACCCTGTTACTACAAAGGTTCAGGTGCAGGCGAAGACAGGAACTATTGAATCCATAAAAGAAATCACTGTCCAACCCGATCACAGTAGCCCGGCAGATTCTTTTAGAAAGGAATATGTCACCTTTACTTTAACCTCTACTACACTGTCTGCAACATCAGGCAATAGAGCGGCAAAGGTTATCATCAAATATAAAATCAACCAGAAGTCATCATCTAGTGAGCAGGATCAAAACTCAGCGGTTGCTGTTCGTGTAAAAGATGCTTACTATACCATAACAGATAAAGAAAAAAACCTACTGGTGATGAAAGGCACTTTACCCAGTGTGAAAGAGGCGTATGTTGATTCTACACCTGTGATAAAGTTTTTAAAATCACCAAGCGGTAAAACTCAAACCTATGATGTGAATGCCGCTATTGAGGTTGAGGTCATGAGTTTAACAGACAAGACCATGGTAGAATCATTTTGGATTCCTACAGAAAAGCCTCTGGCTGTTGTAGTCAAAGCGAATGAAAAATTGAAGTGACAAAAAAGAAGCTTTCCCAAATGGTTTAGACCCATCGGGAAAGCTTCTTTCATTCTGTTAAATTTAAGCCCTTAAGATAAGGAGTGTATTCAATATCATAGGTATCAAGATAAACATCGGTGTCAGAAGAAGGAAGTCCTGGTGTTTCTTTCTCAAAGATTCCACGATTAAATTCAATAGTTAATCGGGATATAAGGCTATCCTCCTCCCGTTTTGTATTCAATTCAATCATGGGAATATCAGTATTTCCGTTGGCTGTACCTGTAGCAAAACCACCGTTAATCCAGTTAAAGGAATCGATAGAGTATACCTTTAATGATTTTTCCGAATACAAAAAGGCGGATAACGGTCTAAAATCTGTAGGTAAATCCTCAGGATTGAGATCGGGAAAGCGGTTGGAAATCGTGATCGTTCCTGAAGAAACAATGATTAAATTTTGATCGGGGAGATTGCTTATTTCACGAATCGTCACATCTCCGTCGACGTAAATTGTTCCGTTGACATGGATATCACCAACAATATCCAGATTTCCTTTAATAAAAATGGTGCCTGTAAAGGTAAAGGGAGCGTTATCGCGATCAGGATCACATTTTTCAGGGCTTTCCGCAAAGGAACTTTTACACCCCATTTCTACCGCGGCTTTATCTTCACTAAAAAAGGGATTGCTCGGACTTGGACCGATAAATAGCCGTTGGAATCTTGGGGTTGCCAGTTGATTTCCGGTAAGTCTGGTAGTTAGGGTTAGTCCGCTGGCCAGCTGCATACCCATCGTGTGATCCCGCTGCACATGGATAACAACGTCATTGCCTTGGATACCTGATACGTCTACCCTGGAGAATTCCTTGCTTTCAGAGGATGTATAATCTTCTTCTGTCCACGGCGGGTTATTTTCTTTGAGAACAATGGGTTGATTCACATGGTCGTCTACAATGAGAGGGACGTTTCTATATAAGCTCGGTGTTGCCGCGTATTGACTAAACTTTTCTTCTACCAATGTAGAAACGTCCCCTATGGAGGAATCAGAAGGATCCACTCGTTCAAAGAGCGGGGGATCATATTCAGGGATATAAGGTTTGTTTACAGTCGAATCTAAATTGTCTATCCCTCTCGGCATAAATACTCTGTTTGCTCTTAAAGAATCCCGTCTAATCTCTTCAGGGTTGTGCTCCCTTGGCAGCATATCTGGTTCAATGTAAGGGTTAAAATTTTCTGCCAAGGTCACCTTATATAGATTGGCAAGATCCCCATTAAGCCGTATTTTTCCTTTAATAAAAGATTGGGTACTAAGCGAACCACCACTATCGGGTCCTGTATACCATCTGTCTTGATCAGCCGAATCATCATAGATGCTGTATCGGTATCCATCGCTTGTTAATAAACGTTGTCCGACCGTTACATCACCGATGATATTGCTGCCGCCAAATAGACGCAATTCACCCGGCGTGCTAACTGCGTAATGAAACGGCGCAGCAATGTTGTTAATATAAACGGTTGCTTCCAACTTAACCTTTTTGGAGGCAGTATCATTGTTTGCCGCTGTTGCTGGGATTCCAATCACCCATACTTTTAATTTACGGATATAGGGATGGGAATATCCACTGGTTTCAACTTGATAAGGAATAGGCATTTGTTTTTCGGCACCAGACAGGGTGTACGTTTCCTTCATCTCTTGGAAGCTAATGGCAAAGCTTCTTTTATGATCAGGGAGAAACGTTCGCAGGAATGGCCCGTTTCCGACTTCTGATAAAGCAGCAATATTATCAATGAGGTCTATTATTGCATCGTTGTCTCCGGGATCGTGCATGGCTGCCAGTACGTCATTTTCATGCATGTTTAGTTTCTTCTTTAAGTATTCCTGGAAATAGACAAATCCAATATCAGCCAACATTTTCCCTTCTACTTCCTCGTTTGAGAAAGTACGGATTTTTGCATGGTTCAACGTTGAGCTCATGATGGATAGTCCAAGGATAGAAAAAATAGTAATCATGAGTAGGACAGTTACAAGTGCGATTCCACTTTCTCTTTTGTTGGTCATCATTCTAATTATCCTCTTTGCAAGTTATTCACTGCGATTTCTATTTTTGTTATTTTAATATATTCAAAGGGCGGAGAATCTTCTTCTAATGCAGTTACCACTTCATCCCATCCGGTAAAACCTGAATGTTGTCCATCCATCTCAAGAAAGTAAGAGCTTTTGGGGACGACAACCAGAAAAACAAGAAGTTTTTTGTTATCATCAGACAACTTGAATAGCCCATCAATAAGGTAAAGCTGATGGTTAAAATTAAAATCAGGGATTTGAAAGGTTTGTTTTACGATCTCTGATCGAGGCACTTTCCTATCAAGTGTCTCATCATATTCGTAGGTTACATGTGTTTTATAGGTTGTTAAACTTGCTTTTAACTCTTGGGCTTCACTTTCCGAAATAGAACTGCCTAATTTAGGACTTTGAAAAATGGTGAGCAAATCATCTTTTCTTTTATCCGTAGTTTCTAAACCTGTGTCGCTAATTTCGAAGAAACTAGCTCCTTCAACTTTTGTCATGATATCTGCAATCGTAAAATCTAATTCATTTCTAAGATTAGATTGTTTAAGTGTTTTTTGGTAGCGATCAACACCGGACAAATAATAGGTTGACAAGGGCAAAACAACGAGAAGAAAAATCGTTACACTAAGCAAAAGTTCTAGTACGGTAACTCCTCGCTGATCTAAACGTAATGGATCGATTCGCATAATTTTTACCCTTTCGTTTCGTGACCGATGGCAGTCGTTAGTGTTGCTAATGGTTGCTTCGTCACCGTAGAATAAATGGCTACTTCGATGATAATAATCGGGCTTAAATCCATCGTTTCATCTGGATCACGATTTAACGATTGGATTGTAATATGCGGTTCGTATGTTCTATCATTCATCTTTTCTGAAGGTAAAACAAGGGTGTACCCCACCAGTTTTTGCAAATCATTATATCCAAGTTGGGTCTTATCAGCTAAACCAATCGTAGCTAAATCAGAATCAACCGGTTTAAGAATAGAAGCAGATGGGGATGAGAGATCTCCTTCTTCACTTTTCCATTGTTCTGCAATCTGCTTAGCGATGTTCATGGCAATTAATTCACTGTCTTGTCTTTTGGATAGAGAAAAGCTATTTATAAAATAGGTACTAAATAACATCAGGACGACTGAAAATAGAACAATGGAAACTAATACCTCTATTAAGGTAAACCCCTTTTGATTTAAACTTTGATTCAAAACGCACTCACCTTCTTCTATTCCATTCTTGTTAGACGATGCAACTTTATATTACAATAACCTTACGTTCTTTGTAACAATATGATGAAATTTGTCGAAATTAACCAATCAGTTTTATCTGAAAGTGGTGAGATAAATGGAACAGGTTCGTGCTTATGCCAAACCTTATGTTGTTGTCTTTTTGATCTTAATTTTGTCCGTTTCGCTTTTGGTAGGTTTTTCCCATTCATCCGTGTTTGGGATTAAATCATTTGTGGGCGAATTTCAATTTGCATCGGGGGCAACCATTGGCGCTATTTCGGTAGAGGGTCTAAATCGAAGGGAAGCAACGGTGAAGGTGGAAAAGGCTGTGGAAAATTGGCTAGGTGAACCCTCAATCCAGCTTAGCTGGAATGGAAAGGATTCTTCTATTTATCCATCCGTCTTTCAATTTGATATTCCAACAAGTATAGAACAGGCATCTTCTACAGGATCCTCTCCGCTAAAGTTAACCATTCTGCATGAAGCCCTCGAAAACAACATGTCCCAATTATTGGACAAGGATATCATGCAACATGTGGATTATCTGTCCTTAGAAAAGGCGATGGAGGATTTGGCTGTAACGTTGCCAGTGCAAAAGAGTTTACTTAATTTAAGCGATTATCTTGAGAAGGAATCCTCTCCATCGGTTGTCATTGGGAAAAATACCGTTTCTAATCAAGCGAAACAACCGGTTGATTTGCAAATATTTGCTAAGTTAAATAACTATACAATCGAACCGGGTGAGTCTGTCTCTTTATTAACTTTAATGGGGAAAAATCAGTTTTCCGAAGCTGAACACAATTCTCTTAATTTGGCAGCGGCAGGAATCTATCAATTGTTGTTACATACCAATTTAGAGATGATTGAACGCCATATAGGTCGAACAAAACCGGCCTATACAGACTTAGGATTTGAGGCAAGTATTATTCCAAACCATTGGGACTTGGTCTTTAAGAATCCAAATCCGGGACCCTATACGTTAAGAACGGTCTATCAAAATGATCAACTTACAGTTTCTCTTGAAGGGGCCAAGCTTTCTGCTCGTTATCAACCCTTTTTGTTAGCCAAAAAAGGATTGGAACCGAAAACAATCGTTCACTTTAATTCAAATCTGTCTGTGGGTGAGAAGGTTACAGTGGAAAAGGGAGAATTGGGTTATCATGTAGAAGTCTATCGGCAAAAGTGGGAGGATGGAAAATTAGTAGGGAAAGAATGGATCTCTGAAGATTATTATCCCCCAATACACCGGGTTGAAGAATGGGGACCTGCTTCTTTACCAGCTTCTGAATCGATTGTTAACCCGAGCCCTTCTTCCGATCAGCAAGAAGAAGAAGCCACCCCACAGCAAGTAAACGACGATTTGCAGAAGGATGCTTCAAAGGAAAGTGGCTGGATTATGATCAAATAAGTGGAAAGGATCTACAACGCCTTACCGAAGGAGTTCAACTATGAAACAGGCACGTAAACGTTTGGGAGATTTATTGGTGGAAGCGGGGCTTATTACAGAAGGGCAGTTGGATCAAGCGTTACGTCAAAAAAGCGATAGCCAAAGATTAGGGGATGCCCTACTTCAACAAGGCTTTATAACGGAACAACAGCTTATTGAGGTACTGGAGTTTCAGTTGGGGATTCCACATGTAAGCTTATACCGCTATCCCATTGATACAACATTAATGACCATAATTCCAAAGGATATAGTCAAGCGTAATCAATTGATTCCCTTAAAGAAAGAAGGAGATCGATTGTTTGTGGCGATGGCAGATCCTATGGACTATTATGCGATCGATGATTTGCGGATGGCCACCGGGTTTCAAATTGAACCTGTAATCGCGACAAAGGACGATATATTAAGGGCGATCAATAAGTATTATCAATTCGATGAGTCAATGGATGCGTTTCTTGAGGAGATTCCTAAAAATCAAGCGCCTGAAGAAAACCGTATCGTTGATGAAGACTCTCCAGTTGTTCGACTTGTTAATCAGATTATTTTGAATGCGGTTCAGCTGAAGGCCAGTGATATTCATTTTGATCCGCAAGAAACCAAAGTATCAATCCGCTATAGGGTCGATGGAGTTTTGCGGACGGAACGTACATTACCGAAACATATGCAAAATGTACTGACAGCCCGAATTAAAATAATGGCCAATTTAAACATTACCGAAAACCGTCTGCCTCAGGATGGACGAATTAAAATCAATTTTGACTATCATGCGGTCGATATCCGGGTTTCTACTTTACCCACCATTTATGGTGAAAAGATTGTCATGCGGGTGTTAGATTTAAGCAGCAGTATAAACGATATCGATAAGCTTGGCTTTAACAAAAATAATCATCAGCGGTTTTTAGAATTAATCGAAAGACCCAATGGAATTATCTTAATTACAGGACCAACGGGTTCAGGGAAAACATCCACCCTTTATGCAGCGTTAAATCGGCTCAATACGGAAGAAGTAAATATTATTACAATAGAAGATCCGGTCGAATATCAAGTTGAGGGGATCAGTCAAATCCAAGTTAACCCCCAAGTGGGTTTGACGTTTGCTGCAGGGTTACGATCAATCCTTCGTCAGGATCCGGATATTGTCATGATCGGGGAAATTAGGGATAAAGAGACGGCAGAAATCGCCATTCGCGCTGCTCTGACCGGACATTTGGTATTAAGCACACTTCATACGAATGAGGCGATTGGTACCATCACTCGTCTTATTGATATGGGAGTAGAGCCATTTTTAGTTGCTGCCTCCTTAACCGGTGTACTTTCCCAACGATTGGTGCGCCGGGTTTGTCGAGATTGTCAAGAACTTCAGGAGGCGACAGAAAGGGAACGAATGATTTTTACCAAGCATGGACTAAAAATCGAACAAGTCGTTCGTGGTAAAGGTTGCGGGAATTGCAATATGACGGGATATAAAGGAAGAATCGCGATCCATGAGATGTTGGCGATGGATGAAACCATTCGGAAGATGATTATGAATAATCACGCAATCTCCACCATTCGTGAATATGCGGTCAAGGAAGGAACAATTTTCCTACAAAAAGATGGGCTGTTAAAGGTAAAGCAGGGTTTAACTACAACGGAAGAAGTGCTAAGGGTTGCCATTCAAGAATAGGAGGCAGGGAGGCCTGTGGAAATTGTTGAATTATTACAAGCTGCGTTGGACCAAAAGGCATCTGATTTGCATATAACAGTAGGCGTTCCGCCAGTGCTTCGTGTCCATGGAGAATTGAAGCAGTACAGTCGGGGAGCTCTTACCCCGCAAGATACGGAAGCGATGGCAAAAGAACTTATACCAGCTGATCGTTGGGAGATGTTTCAACAAAAAGGTGAACTGGATTTTTCCTATGGTCTTGCAGGAGGAGCTAGGTTCCGGATTAATGCTTATTTCCAACGTTCTTCTGTCAGTATGGCCATTCGAACGATTCCAACTACCATTCCTACTCTGGAAGAACTGCGGATGCCAGAAGTCCTGAAGAAAATAGCGGCAAAGCCCCAGGGGCTTGTGTTGGTGACGGGACCTACTGGAAGCGGAAAATCTACTACACTAGCTGCCTTGATCGATTATATTAATCAACAGATGCGCAAACATATTATTACGTTGGAAGACCCGATTGAATATCTCCACCGGCATAGTAACAGTATTATTGATCAACGAGAGGTTGGGTTTGATACACAAAACTTTGCTAACGGGTTACGCGCCGCTTTGCGGCAAGATCCTGACGTTATTTTAGTTGGAGAGATGCGCGATTTAGAGACCGTTTCTACGGCCATTACTGCTGCTGAAACGGGTCACTTGGTTTTTGCTACATTGCATACTAGCGATGCCCCGTCAACTATTGACCGGATTATTGATGTTTTTCCCGCAGCCCAACAGCCACAGATTAGGTTTCAACTGGCTTCGGTATTGGTCGCTGTTTTATCACAACGGCTTTTTCAAACGATTGATCGGCAAGGAAGACGGGTGGCAACCGAGGTATTAATTAATAATTCAGCAGTGGCAAACCTCATTCGTAATGAGAAGATACATCAGATTCCGAGCATCATGCAAACAGGTAGGGCTTTTGGCATGCATACGCTTGATATGTCGATCAAAGAGCTGTTAGATAAGAAAATTATCACTAGGGAAGCGGCAGAACCTTTTCTAATGGAAAGGGGTTAACACTTAATGGCTGTATTTCGTTTTGAAGGGCGTGACAGGACAGGTCGTGTGCGAAAAGGGAATCAGAATGGGGCCTCACGACGCGAGGTGATTTTAAAATTAAGGGAAAAGGGGATTGCTGTCAATCAAATCTGGGAACTGGAGGATAATCTTCTTTATAAAGAAATTACCATTGGAAATCCTGTCAAGTTTCAAGAATTGGTTATTTTTATACGGCAATTTTCCACATTGCTTGAAGCTGGTGTAACGGTGGTCGACGCTACAAGAGTATTGGCTAATCAAACGGAAAATAAAACGTTTAGAAGAGTTTTGGAAACGATTGAAGAGGACTTGCGTAGCGGGAAACTGTTATCAGAGGCAACGGCAAAACACCCGAAGGTCTTTCCCACAATGTTTATTAATATGGTGGAAGCTGGTGAAATCGGCGGGAATCTTGATGATACTTTGGAACGTCTTGCGGTCTATTTTGAAAGGCAACATCGAACCAGACAAAAAGTTGTTTCCGCTTTAGCTTATCCGATTACCGTAGGAATTGTTGCGATATGTGTCGTGGCGTTTTTATTAACGAGTGTTGTCCCTACCTTCGCGAATATGTTTCAGGGGTTTGGAGCCGAGCTGCCTGCCATAACGAAGTTTGTTCTTGGTGCCAGTGAATGGATGCAAGGAAATTGGTGGATCTTTATTTTGCTTGGGATCTCGCTATATGTTGGCTTTTTTCTAGTGAAGAAAAATAAAAACTCTAAATATTATTTGGATTATTTTACTTTAAAGTTGCCGATCTTTGGCAAATTAGTGCAAAAGGCTATCTTGGCCAGAATGGCAAGGACGTTGAGCAGCCTCTTTTCAAGTTCGGTACCGATCTTACAGGCCATCACTATTGTAGAAAAGGTTGTCGGAAATGAAGTGCTTGGCCAAGTTTTAACTGTTTCCCGCAGTTCATTGGAGAAAGGGGAGTCCTTAACAGAACCGATGAAAGGGCATTGGATCTTCCCTCCTTTAGTAACGCAAATGATAACGATTGGTGAACAGACAGGGACGCTTGATTTGATGCTTGCCAAAGTAGCGGATTTTTATGAAGCAGAGGTTGAAGCTGCCACCGATCGGATCAAGTCATTAATCGAGCCGTTTATGATTATCATCCTTGCTGGCGTTGTAGGGACCATCGTAACTTCTATTCTTGTGCCGATGTTTGAGATTTTTAACCACGTAGGTCAATAGTTTGATATAATCATTTACATTCAAAAATAATTTTAATAGGGATACGAAGAAATACGACTTTAAGATGGGCGCCTGAGTCGTATGGAGTATATGGCGCAACCGGCCCTACCCGCTTGAAAGGAGGTTATACTTCCAAGATTTTGGGAAGGGTTTTTTAACATAAATTCCAGTAAAAAGTTCAAAAAGTGTCCCTAAAATCTTGATTTGGATCATAGGCAATCAGAAAATCATATGCCATAATACAGATATAATAGAGATATTAAAGGAGAGAAATCTATGTTCAAACGTTTATGGAAAGATGAGAAAGGCTTGACATTAATCGAGCTTTTAGCGGTTGTCGTCATCTTGGGAATCATCGCGGCAATTGCGGTTCCGAGCATTGGGGGATTAATAGATAATACGAAGAAAGATGCACATGTGGCGAATGCCCAGCAGATGATTAATTCGGCTAAGATCTGGGTGACGGGGAATGCGGAAAATGATGACTTTGATAGTGATAATGAAGCAACACTAACACTTCAACAGTTATACGATAAAAATTTAATAGATCCAATGAAGGATCCTGATAGTGGTATTGTTGCTGAATTTAAAGATAACGATTGGGATGATTCAAATACTTATGATGTAGGTGATAGCAAGGTAGTAATAAAAAAAGACGGTGTTAGATTTTCATATTCGGTTCTTCTGAAGGGTAGTGCTAAAAAAGTAGCTGAAGACGGTGACACACCAGTTGCTGAAAATGCATTAAAACGTGAGATCGTTAAGGCAGTAACTCCACCAACAGACAACACTGATGAAAATAATGAAGGCTAATAAAGAAATCAACAACCCTCTTTGAGGGTTGTTCCATTTTACAACTATCTATACGGGTGAAGCTTAGTATATCTTTCTATTCTAAATAAATCCAAACAGGTGATTCCTATGCCACTATCCATTTTCCTTCGACATAAAAAAAGAATAAGCCTAATCATCAAAGACCATGTGATTCGTTGTATGGATATCAAAAACCGGGATCAGCAAGCGGTTCGCTTATGTGGTGAACGCTACCTGCCAGATGGCGTCATCCGTGAGGGGAAAATAGTGGATATAGAAACCTTTGAAATTATTCTTGAACAATGTGTTCAGGAATGGGGAATCCAAAAATGCGAAGTCCTATTTCTTGTCCCAGATCCTGTCGTTGTTGTAAGAAAGCTTTCAATTCCAGAAGATGTGCCTAATTCCGAAGTGAAAGGATACTTTTATATGGAAATTGGGGCAAGCATCCATCTTCCTTTTGATAATCCAGTCTTTGATTATGAAATTCTTGGGATCGAAAACAATAAAAAAGAAGTCTTATTTTATGCTGCTCCAGAGAACATTGTTTTGGAGTATGTCCATTTGTTAGAAAAAGTGAAGCTCAAACCGATTGCCGCGGATATTTCTTCTTTGGCCATTTATCGGCTTTATGATCAATTGGGACTATCACGGGCGGAGGATCATCTTTTGTGTATCCAATTCGATGTCCATACGGTGAACATCGGGATTTTCAAAGAGTGTAAGCTAGTCTTTATGCGTCATATCAAGATGAACATTGACTGGGCAGCGTGGAAGCGTAAAAGAGACGAAAGAGGGGTTGAAACCCTTTCATGGTCAGGTGATCCTGACTATTTGCGGGAGGAAATTCGAAATATGGTTGGGGAAATCGAGCGGGTGATGAACTTTTACCATTATTCTTTCAATCAGGGAAATGAACAGGTTACCCGACTATTGATTACAGGAGACTTTCCTAATTTGAAGAAGATTGAAGAAAGCCTTAAGGCATCTTTAGATATTCCGATAGATTCGTTAGATGTAGGCCTTGTTACAGCAAAGGGAGATCCAGTTTTACCTCAATATTATTTATCTTTAGGTCTTGGTTTAAAAGAGGTGCGATGATGCTAGTTAATATTAACCTCTTGCCGCAACGAGAAAAAAAGAGTCTCTCTCCCTATATTTTATTGGCAATCGGTCTCCTCATTTTGATCATTGGGGGATGCTGGCTTTATTTTCAGGGCCAATCACTTAAGTTAGAACTATCAACGGCAGAAGAACAATTAACGATGATAAAAAAACTACGAGAAGTCGAGGAGCAGAAAGCTAGTCTAAGTGTATCCACTTCTTCCGCCAACCAATTGCAAGGGATTGTGAGTTGGGTTGAAGAGCAGCCAGTTTCAACGGTCATTGTTTTGCATAAACTTACCGCGGCGCTTCCTAAATATGGGGCTTTCCAAAATTACCAATATGCAGGGGATAGTTCTGTAACACTTTCTGTCCAATTTGATACCCTGTTTGAGGTTTCAGCCTACTTGCATGAATTAGAAGAAGACCCCATTATAAATGAAGTGAAACTAAAAAATGTAAAGACGGTTTCCGTCAACACACCAGGTTCGGAAGAACGTGCTTTAACCGGGGATGACCAGGAACAGTTTATGCCTCGATATATGGCTCTTTTTCAAATGAAGCTAGACAAGGAATCAATCAAGGCGGAAAAGGAGGAGAGGGAATAATGCTTAAGGATTTCTCTTTTAAACAGGTTGCCGCAATCGTCCTCTCTCTCCTTTTACCGACTCTCCTTATTTTTGCGGGATATTATTTTTGGCATCAACCGTTAAAAGGAAAGATTGAGCAGATCCGCGAGGAAACCAAAAATGAGGAAAGACTGATTTCAGTTATTCAGCAAAAAAAAGATCAGGCAGAAAAAATCTATACAGAAAACACTACTAATCTTCAAGAAAAGGTTCCGGTTGCTTCGCAAGTTGACCAATTTTTACTTGATCTGCATAAGGCAGAAGAGCTCTCTGACAGTTTGATTCTTTCCTATGGAATTAGTGAGCAGGATGAAACGATAAAAGAGGATCCAAAACCGAAGAAGCTAGAAATAGAAAATCCATTTGATGAAACTAAAGAATCTGAGTCCGCGTCCCAGGGAAATCAATCCACCCCTCTCCCTCAAGGAATGAAGAGGTTGACGGTTAATTTGTCGGTCATTTCATCTAATTACACGCAACTGGAACAATTTTTGACCGAAATTGAGAAATTGCAGCGAATCACCAATATTGATTCTTTATCCTTTACAGGCAATCCGGAAGTTATGATGCCAACGGTTCAAAAACCAGAAATTCATTATAAGGTACAGGTATCTACATTTTATGCACCGTTATTAAAAGATTTGGTAAAGGATTTGCCATTTATCCCATATACCGAGCCTGCGAACAGAAAGAATCCACTTTCTTGGAACGAGGTATCTAATGAGCCTTAGTTGCAACCCTAATTAAAAGAGGATTTCGGTGAAAGGGTAATATGATGGTGGAGAGAGGCGACCGTTTGGTCATCTCTTTACCTCTTACATAATTTTTCTAAGGAGGCCTCCATGGAAATTATCCAATCTATTTTCATTATTATCTTTTCCCTAATCTTATCCTCTTTCCTCAATGTTGTTGCTATCCGCATTCCTAAAGGTGAATCGATTGTGTTTCCTGCATCCCATTGTGTGCATTGCAAGCATCCGTTAAAGCCACATGATCTTGTTCCGGTTTTTAGTTATCTACTGTTAAAAGGGAGATGTCGATACTGTCAAACGAAGATTTCTCCGGTTTATCTGCTGGGAGAAGTGTTCACAACCTGTGTGTTTGTATTTGCTTTTTATCAAATCGGGTGGAATCAAGAATTATGGATTGCTATTCCGTTGATGGCCTTATTAACTACAATCACAATTAGTGATCTTCTCTATAAGATCATTCCTAATAAGGTGAATCTATTTTTCTTTGTTTTATTTGCTTTGATTCACGTCATTTATCGGCCACTCCCGTTTACTGACTACCTTATCGGGGTAATCGCAGGAGGCGGGCTGCTATTGTTGATTGCAATCATCAGCCGTGGTGGAATGGGGGGAGGGGATATAAAGCTGATGGCTGTTGTTGGTTTGGCTATCGGATGGAAGTTAACGTTGCTTTCCTTTTTCCTGGCTTCTCTTATCGGAGGAATCATTGGAGTCTTACTTTTAGCAATAAAGGTAGTCAAGCGTAAAGAACCAATTCCATTTGGTCCATTTTTGGCACTCGGGATTTGGCTTTCTTATTTCTATGGAAATGAATTAATTTCAGCCTATATCAAATTTGCTCTCCAATAAAAAGTGAATGTTCCATACCTACAGGCGACTTTATATGCCCATATCGAGAAATAAAGGGAAGGAGTAGGCTACCCTACTTTTCCCCCTCCCATTCAGCATAAAATTGCGTCAGAAACCCGACCATAAATTGATGTCGCTCCGCAGCCAGTTCCTTCGCATAATCGGTATTCATCAAATCCTTTAGTTTTAATAGCTTTTCATAGAAATGATTGATCGCTGTACTTTTCCCCATTCGATATTCTTCAGCAGTCATATTTTCACGGGGAGCAAGGGTAGGATCATGACTAAGCTGACCTTTTGCCCCGGAATAAGCAAAGGTCCGAGCAATCCCCACAGCCCCTAAGGCGTCAAGTCGGTCCGCATCTTGAACAACTTTTCCTTCCAGGGTCCTCATGGCCGAGCGATTTCCACCCTTAAAAGACATCGCCCCGATAATTTCAATCACATGTTCCATGTCATCCACTGTCACGCCATGGTGCAAAAGCCATTGTTTAATTTTTGCGATTCCAGCGGCTTCGTTTCCGGTGCCGATCAATTTTTCATCAGCAAGGTCGTGAAGAAGGGCAGCAAGCGCACAGATAAATTCATTTGCCCCTTCCATCTGAGCGATCTTTTCGGCACTTTTCGTCACGCGATAGATATGCCACCAGTCATGACCGCTGCTATCCGTTGCTAATTCTTCTTTTGCAAAGTTTTCAGCTGCTTCAATAATTGCTCTTTTATCCAATGGAGTCCCTCCTACAACCAATATTTTAAAAAGGGGAAGAGCAATGGAGCTGCGATTGTTGTAATTACCCCTGCCAGAGCAATGGAGATACTGCTGATAGCTCCGGTAAACTCCCCTTCTTCCCGCGCCCTGACGATGCCGATCGCGTGGAAGGACACGCCCATGGCAAGTCCACGTGAAATCGGATCTTCAATATGAAACCACGTAAGCAAACTTCTTGCCATCAGCATACCCAAAATTCCCGTGGCAACAACCATCCCTGTTGTCAAAACAGGGTCGCCGCCAATTACATGGGCGACTTCGATCGCTATGGGTGTTGTAACGGATTTTGGCGTGACGGCTAACACCAGTTCTTTCGGAAGACCCAAGATTAGGGCACATAAAAAGTTCCCGATAAAAGCAACAATGGATCCCACGGTAATCCCAAAGAGGATGGTTGAGGCATATTGCTTTAATAGCTGAAACTGTCTAGCCATCGGGACAGCAAGAGCTATGGTGGCCGGACCAATAAAATAACTGATTAAACCCGCGCCAATTTGGTACTTCTCAAACGAAATGTCCTGCGCCATAAGAAAGAAGGGGATAGAAAGCATGCTAAGTACCATCGGATTTGTCCAGACGGACTTTGTCTTTAAATGGATTAAAGAGTAAAGACCGTATACGAAAAGGGTGAGAAACGCCCCTAAAAAGATTTGTGTGCTAAATATGATCGGCATATGCTGAAACCTCGCTGTTCTCCTCTTTGTTTTTTCTCTGTTGCCAATATCTTGCGGAATAACCTGTGGCTGCGGCGACCATAAAGGAACTGAGAGTGAGCACAAGGAATAGTGGGACTCCCGAACTCTTAATTGTGTTCCAATAGTTCATCATCGCCACCCCAAACGGTACAAATAGGATTGGCATGTACTTTAAGAGAAAGTCTGCACCATCAGAAATCCATGATATAGGAATGATTCCAGCAACCAGAAGGAAAAATAAAATGACCATTCCTAAAACATTAGGTGGGAATGGGATTTCCAGGAAGCCAACAAACCAACGAATCCCCTCATAAAAAAGACTGATAGCAATAATTTGAAAGATGATTTTGAGCCACTTTTTTGTTTTCATATAAACGATTCCCCAGCTTTAAAAGATAAAAATAATTATGAATAGAAACCAGGAAACAGTCAATAGGGTTGAAATCAAGGAGGGAAGTGAATATAATACATCTGTTTGTTTAACTTTATTCAGTGGGGGGGACAAACTCCCACTGAATAAAGTTAAAGCCTCCGGCGGATGCCACAGATTTTCAATGGTAGTTTTTCGAGCCAGCTCGAAAAAATCTGGGCGCAAATACGCCGAGGCGTATTTGATTTATGTTCGTAAAAAGAAAGTTGGAGGATAAAATGAATCGCTTTTTTCGCTTGAAAGAAAACAACACCACTGTAAAAACCGAATTATTGGCAGGGGTTACGACGTTTTTAACGATGGTTTATATCGCTGTGGTAAACCCAGCCATTCTTTCATCTGCAGGGGTGCCTTTTGAACAAGTCTTTATGGCGACTATTATTTCGGCTGTTGTGGGAACACTTTATATGGCGATCTTCGCCAATTATCCCATTGCAATTGCACCGGGTATGGGAATGAACGCTTACTTTGCAAGTGTTGTAGCATCCCATAATCTTTCTTATCAGGTTGTTTTTGGCACAGTTTTTCTAGCTGGGATTTTATTTGTTTTGCTTAGCCTGACAAGACTTCGTGAACTAATTATTGAAGTTATCCCTAATTCACTGAAATATGGGATCACCTCTGGAATCGGGCTATTCATTGCATTTATTGGATTGAAATCATCCGGAATTGTCATCGCAAATCCCGCTACCATGGTTTCCTTTGGCGATTTGCATCAACCCATTACACTGCTCACGCTTGCCGGGTTGTTTATGACACTGATTTTAATGGCGAGAAAAGTGGAGGGCGCCCTCTTTATTGGGATGTTACTGACCGCATTAATCGGATATTTTACAGGCTTCTTAAAATTTGAAGGGATTGTTTCCGCCCCACCCGTTCCTGAACTGTTTATTATGGACATCTCTGGGGTTTTCTCACACGGACTATACACAGTGGTGTTCGCTTTTTTACTAGTCACACTTTTTGATACCACCGGAACAATGATTGGTGTAGCTGAACAAGCCCATTTATTAAAGGATGGAAAACTCCCTCGAGCCAATTCAGCCTTAATGGCCGATGCGGTTGCGACAACGGTTGGATCAACACTGGGGACAAGCCCAACAAGCGCTTATATTGAGTCGACGACAGGGGTTGCCGCAGGGGGGAGAACTGGGCTTACCTCAGTGGTAGTAGCTGGGCTATTTTTTCTTTCCATCTTTTTTTCACCAGCCATTGCAGCCATCTCTAATTTGCCAGCGATCACATCACCTGTGTTGATTATTGTTGGCTGTTTTATGATGGAGGGACTTGCACGGATTGATTGGAAAGTTTTCGATGATGCCTTTCCTGCTTTTATGATTATGTTAAGTATGCCGCTCACGTCAAGTATTGCGACAGGAATTTCGGTTGGATTTATCACTTATCCATTGATGAAGCTGGTGAGTGGTAAAGGTCGGTCGGTTCATCCTATTCTTTATATTTTCGGCTTTATCTTTTTGATGCAAATGATCTTTTTCCCGGCACATTAATATGGGGGCAACCCATCTCGTTTTGTGGTAACATGGGAGCTAAAAGGGGGGTCAGACTCCCGGTACGTAAGGATAGGGGGTGTAAAGGTTGTTCAAGATATTTCTTATTTTAGGAAGCATCAATGGTTTTTTGGCCGTTGGATTAGGAGCATTCGGAGCTCACGGTTTAAAAGGGAAACTTCCTGCTGATTTGTTGGAGGTTTATCAAACGGGGGTTCAATACCATATGTACCATGCGATTGCCCTGGTTTTTACAGCCCTGTTGGCTGACAGGTTTTCGTCTTCGTCGCTGGTTCATACCTCTGGTTGGGCATTTCTAATCGGGATTATTCTGTTTTCGGGGAGTTTGTACGCTTTAAGTCTCTCAGGGATTCGGGTATTAGGGGCGATCACTCCGATCGGTGGAGTGGCTTTTCTGGTGGGATGGATTTTATTGGCCGTTGCGGCGATGAAAAGCTTGTAATGGTTCTTGGGTGACTTAGGTGGATGAAGACCCAATCTCATTTAAAAATGAAGAGAAAAGGTCTTCATTAGTGTTACGGGTCCTAGCCAGCCCCTTACCCTTGATAAAGATTTGTTTCATGATCTAGACCTTGGCCATCAGTCCCAAACCATTCATCACGAAGATATTGTTCAGCTTCTTCGGGGTCGTCAAACATCATAAAATCTTTTTGAATCCATTGAACATCTGAAACATGATCCTGCTCAAGAAAATCATGAGTTGGCGTCTGATCCATCATTCAAACTTCTCCTTTCGTTGTTTTTGTGGTATTTTCATAATCCCCTGAAAGGGAATATTTCATGTTACCATTTTTCCGGCGGGAATTGATTTGAATTGCAAACAGACTTTAAGATGGCTATCATGGAAATAAGTGCGTTTTATTAAATCAGTGAAGAGAGGGGATGATAGATGATGGATATGAACATGATTCAACAATTGTTGTCTACTGTGAGTGAAGCACTGCCAACTTATTTGAAATCGCTTGAACAAGAGTTTGAAAATGAACACGGGAAAATTTCTGAAGAGCAAAGAGAGGTTTTTGACTTTGTTCAGAAGAAAGCAAAAGATTTTCTGGCTCAGATGAACCCACTTGGATAATAAATCGTGTATACATAGGAGTGAATGAAAATGGATAAGAAAGTAATTATGTACTCACAACCTACCTGACCACCTTGCCATACAGCCAAGGCTTGGCTGGAAGACCAAAAGATTGAGGTCGAAATTAGAGATATCCGGAAAAATCCGGAATATATCGATGAACTGATCGCGTTGGGTTCTAACGCTACCCCTACTTTCAAGGTTGGGGAGAAAGTTCTGATCGGATTTGATCCGGAACAAATTAAAGCGGCACTCGATTAAACAAACAAAAAGAGGCTGACCCTTTATAGCAGGGTTGGCCTCTTCTTTATCTTTATCCCAATCTTTCCACCTCATAAATTCGTAGGCGATTATAAGTCATTTTGAGCAATGGGACGGATATCCCATGTTTTTCAGCAAGCTTCATCAGTTCACCTTGAAGATGATCCGCTTCTGTCGGCAACCCTTTCTCCATATCGCGAAGCATTGAGGCTTTCATCTTTGGACCCATAGCGGTGGCAATCTCCACATTTTTCTCGGGGGAGTATACTTGAACCCCTTCCGTTTCAGCTACAGCATTAATCTCTGCTAACAAGTCACGGAACAATTCGGTTCCATAAGGGCTTTCCTGGATGCTACCCATGGACGTATACATAATTGTCGTAATTCCGCTTAATGCTGTAATAAAGACATATTTGTTCCACATTGCAGTTTTTACATCATCTGTAAGTACAGATTTAAATTGTGCCTTGCTAAATAGATCGGAAATTTTTTGAGCCTTGTCCGATTTCTGACCGTCAATTTCTCCAAAAATAATGTCATGGCGTTTGCTGGTTTGAATGATTTCACCGTTTGGACCGATGGTTGATTCAATAAAGCAAAGTCCGCCCAAGACATGCGGGAACCGCTCTTGTAATTGTGCCAGGTGATAATAACCGTTAAGAAGAGGTAAAACCGTCGTGTTTTCCCCGACATAAGGAGCTATATCTTCAATGGCCTGCTTTAAATGATAGGCTTTTGTAGACATGATAATTAAATCAAAAGGTTCTACCTGCTCACCCGAGACAATGGATTTAATCTTCAAGGTCATATCGCCATGAACACTTTGAACCTGCAGATCATCTGTCTTTCTTCGAACAAGAAAGGTGACATCCGCACCAGAGTCATGAAGCCTTCCTCCGAAATAACCCCCAACTGCCCCTTTTCCAACCACTAAAACCCTCATTGGACACCTCCGTCATTTTCTGTAACAATATGATACTTTAATAATAACAGAAAAAGGAATAGTTTAACTATATAAAATAGTTGAACCACTCCTTTGCTTTGCCTAGAATATCTTTTTTTGTTCCCTGTCTGCTTTTAGAATTTCTACCGCTTCACGGAACCGCTGGGAATGAACGATTTCCCTTTCGCGAAGAAAGGAGAGGCTATCGATCAGATCCACATCATCTGTCATGTTAATGAGCCATTGATAAGTTGCGCGGGCTTTTTCCTCGGCAGCAATGTCCTCATAAAGGTCGGCAATCGGATCACCCTTGGCCTGGATATAAGTAGCTGTCCAAGGGCTTCCAGCTGCGTTATGGTAGAATAATGCTTTATCATGATTGGCATAATGGCCTCCAAGGCCTGCTTCTTTCATTTGTTCTGCAGTCGCATCTTTGGTAAGCTTATAGACCATTGTAGCGATCATCTCTAAATGAGCAAATTCCTCTGTTCCAATATCATTGAGGATCCCAATGACTTTATCAGGAACAGTGTATCGTTGATTCATGTATCTGAGGGCTGCCGCCAGCTCTCCATCCGCTCCACCATATTGTTCAATAAGGAATTTCGCCATATTTGGATCACATTTGTTCACGCGAACGGGATATTGAAGCTTTTTCTCATAGATCCACAAGTGAAAACCCCTCCTAATTGATAGTTAGACCTGCCAGGGCCACGGAGCGTCATCCCAACTCCAGGGATAGGTTGAGAAGCTGTTTCCAAAGTTGGTGAGTGGACCAAACATCGACTGGAACTTGTTTTTCAGGGCCATGGATTTTTGGGCAAATTCATTGTATTGATTGATGGCTTTATGGTCATGGGGATGTGTATTCAAATAAAGATTTAACTCCACCAGAACGAAGTCAACCTGCTGAATCTCTCCAAGCATTTCATAATATTGCTTTTTCTGCTCATCTGTCCATTTGCGCTCGCTCATACTCAATCATCTCCTCTATCACAATCTTCATAAGGATTTGTGTAGGGGGCGTACAATGCCGGCCACAAGGTGCCAAGCCTCAAGGCCTCGTGTGGTTGAAACTGTGGAAGATTGTAGGGTTGGAATCCAAGGTAAAGCTGTGGCGGCGTTTCATAGGTTTTTATAACCATTGGTTTACACGGGTCAAAGGGACTGATATAGGGGCGATACTTTTTTCGCACGGTATACATGCTCTTCCCTCCTCGATCTTGGTGCATACACATTAGACAGTTTATTTCGCGGGACAAAATGTTTAGAACCAGTAATATAGTGAACAAGACAACAAAAAAGGTGTCGATTTTGAGGGAAAATTACCGGGACAAGGAGTATTACTCAATACCGGTTTCTGGTATAATAGGGGAAGCTTAGTAGAGTGCATCACGGCGAATCAGTCGAAAGTTGCAATGATGAGGAGGAAAAGAGATGAGCGTAGTAAAAGATGAAAAGGGTTATTTTGGACAGTATGGTGGAAGTTTCGTCCCGCCGGAATTGCAGGAGGTTCTTGATTATCTTGCCGAGCAATTCGATAAGTACAAGAATGACCCGGAGTTCAATGAAGAATTAAAGTATATCTTAAAGGAATATGTAGGCCGCGAAAATCCGCTTACTTATGCTAAACAGCTTACCGAAAAACTTGGCGGCGCGAAGATCTACCTGAAACGGGAAGATCTAAATCATACGGGTTCACACAAGATTAACAACGCGATTGGCCAAATTTTACTTGCCAAGCGAATGGGAGCGAAGCGGGTCATTGCCGAAACAGGCGCCGGACAGCATGGGGTTGCCACAGCAACGGCTTGTGCCATGTTTGGCATCGATTGCGTGATCTACATGGGTGCCGAGGATATCAAACGCCAAGCACTAAATGTATTCCGCATGGAGCTCTTAGGGGCGAAGGTGGTTTCCGTTGCAAAGGGGCAAGGGCGTTTAAAGGATGCGGTGGACGAGGCCTTGAATGACCTCGTGCAGAATTACCAGAATACGTTCTATTTGTTAGGTTCCGCAGTGGGGCCACATCCTTTTCCTTCCATGGTTAAGCATTTTCAATCGATTATTAGCGAAGAATCCAAAAGGCAAATCCTTGAAAAAGAAGGCCGCTTGCCTGATGCAGTCATTGCTTGTACAGGTGGTGGAAGCAATGCTATTGGGTCCTTTGCGCATTACATTAATGAACCAGAGGTTCGCTTGATTGGCGTTGAACCAGATCAGGCTCCAACCTTAACCGAAGGCGTTCCAGCTATGATCCACGGTTTCAAATGCTTGGTACTGCTAGATGAGGAAGGGAACCCGAAGCCTACCTATTCGATTGCCGCAGGCCTTGATTATCCCGGGATCGGACCAGAGCATAGTTATCTAAAGGAAATAGGAAGAGCGGAGTACGTTACTGTAACCAATGAGGAAGTATTAGAAGCCTTCCAGGTCCTATCTCGTGTAGAAGGGATCATCCCAGCATTAGAAAGCGCCCATGCCGTAGCCCATACATTAAAACTAGCGCCAACCATGGAAAAGGATCAAATCATCATCGTCAACATCTCTGGCCGTGGAGACAAGGATGTCGAGCAAGTGTTTGGAATGTTGAAGAAATAGTTTAGAAGAGGAGAGAGTATCATAATGGCACATTACGCAGCAGTTTTATACATGATCGATCCAGTTAAAAATCAGGAATTACGTCCACAACACGTGGATTACCTAAACAATCTAAAGGAACAAGGAAAAATCTTTGCCAAAGGTCCATTTGGTGAAGGAAAGGGCGGATTGGTCGTCTACATCGCAAATTCTTACGAGGAAGCGAAGGAATTGGCAGAAAATGATCCATATGTAATCAATAAGGTCCGCCGCTTGGAACTTTTTGAGTGGAACATTACTTAAAATAAAGTAACGTCTGGCTGGGAAGCCAGGCGTTTTTTATTTTGAAGTATAAGTTGGAATAGGGGGGGGGATTAGCCCAAACCACGCCGATCAGTTCGCAAATACAATCGGTCTCGGGAGACCTTATTTGGACAAAATCCCCCTTTTCAAGGGATGTGGAGGACTCAGGAGACCTTATTTGCTTTAAATCTTTGAATATATGATGCCTAAGAGGGGAATAGCGTCTTTTGGGTCCGGATACGCTTCGGATTTGGGCATTAGGTAAGAATTAACGTCTCTACGGTCCACTTTAAAAAGAACCCTTCACTCTAATCATTCATCCTCCTCTAACAAAAACGGGGCAAAAGCACATATCACAACATCGGAAAACATGTCTTTTCGAGAAATCAGATTTCGCGTTAAGACGCCAATGGTTCCTTCTTTACTGCGAATGTTTTGTCCTCCAGCCCATTTGTCAATGATATCTCCGAGTTCCCTGCCAGTACGGAGTTGTGTTGAAATCTCTTCAGGCAGTTGAAGGCGGTGTCCGCCACCTATTCCCACTTTTCCCGTGCGGCTCACTACCGCTCCCCAGTTGCAAAGAAAAACCCCATAGGGTGTCTCTGTCACGCCTCCTTCCAAACCAATACCGTAGTCACAGCCTGGTCCAGCTGTATGCAAGGCGTTTTTAGCACGGTTGATGGCCCCTTCAATCGTTTCATCATCTGAAAAGGGTTGTGCAGAAACCTCGGAGGAAACTTCAATTTCTTCCATTTCAAAGGTATAACCCATCTGGGTAAAGGCGGAACGGACTGCCTCAATTTTCACTGTGTTTTTTGAACCTAAAGCAATATGTATCATAATAAATTCCCTCTTTTCTATTGAAGCATCGTCAGAAAATATCTATCATTAAGAAAGCATCTATTGAAGATTTTCCGAAAATGTAGTTGAGTCAATCATTAGTAGGACATTTCAAGCCCGCGGAAGGTTTACTTCTATTTTAACACTATAAACTAAAACCTTCTAAAGGGTAAGAAAAACTCATAATCCGTAGGGGGACATAGAGATGAACATCGTACAAGAATTAAAACGTATAATACCTGAAGAGCAAGTGACAGTCAATGAAACGGTATTGGCCCAACATAGCCATGATGAGTCACACCATGATCCACATCTTCCCGATGTCGTTGTTTATCCTAGCGATACAAAACAGGTAAGTGATATTTTGAAGTTTGCCAACCAACATCAGATTCCAGTCACACCTTTTGGTGTGGGATCGGGGCTGGAGGGGCATGTGATCCCTTATCAGGGAGGGATCTCCATGGATTTCCAACTGATGAATCAGATATTGGAAATCCGTCCTTTTGATTTTCTGGTAAAGGTGCAACCAGGTGTGACACGCTCACAACTTAATAAAGAATTGAAAAAACACGGTTTGTTTTTCACTGTTGACCCGGGGGCAGATGCCACATTGGGTGGCATGGCTGCAACGAACGCAAGCGGGACTACCGCCGTTCTCTATGGGGTGATGCGTGATCAAGTGCGAGACTTGGAAGTGGTTTTGGCAGATGGGACGATTATTCATACCGGGGGTCTTGCAGCCAAATCATCTTCAGGCTACCATATGAATGGATTGTTTGTTGGCTCCGAAGGAACTTTAGGGGTTTTTACAGAGCTTACTTTGAAAGTTTACGGCATCCCGGAAGTCATTATGGCAGCAAGGGCAGCTTTTCCCTCGGTGAAACAAGCTGTAGATGCAGCGGTGGCCATTCTTTCTGCTGGTATTCCGGTTGCGCGGATTGAATTAATCGACGCGCGCTCGATTGGGCAGGTTAACCACCATAGTGGAACAAGCTATCCAGAAGCTCCTACCCTTTTTCTTGAGTTCCATGGGAATGAATCTGGTTTGCAGCAGGATGTGGAATTTGCCCAGGCACTGGCAAAGGAAGAGGAATGTCTAGGTTTTAAATTTGAAACCGATTCTTTGCAACGGGCCCAGCTATGGGAAGCTAGGCATAACCTTGCCTATGCCTTCATCCACGGTAATCCTGGGAAAAAACTCATGCTGACAGATGTATGTGTCCCTTTGTCAGAGTTGACTGGGGCAATTGAAAACGCCAGAGAGGCGATCACGGCGTCTGGACTGGACGGTGCCGTTTTGGGACATATTGGCGACGGAAATTACCATACCTTAGTTATTATGGATCCCGCCAATTCTAGTGATCTTCAGCGCGCGGAGGATGTGAATCACGCGATTGTAGAATATGCCCTCTCACGGGGTGGAACCTGTACGGGTGAACATGGTGTAGGGGTTGGAAAGATGAAGTATCAGCGACAGGAACACGGCCAGGCTTTGGACGTGATGAATAATCTAAAGAAAATGTTCGATCCAAATAATATTTTGAATCCGGGGAAGGTCATCCCGAGAGATTAATTGAGACTGAAGAGGAGAGGTTTTATTTTTGAACGCCATTATGGATTCCCTCATGATCGGACTAAGTCAGGCAGGTAATAATGGGATGATATGGATATTCATTTGCCTTATCATGCTGCTAAAAAAAACGTGGCGCAAGGCCGGGGTGTATCTTTTGATCACCATTGCACTCGGGGCGATTGCCCAGGATGTCTTAAAGGACTTCATTCAGCGTCCGCGCCCTGTCTTGGATCCAGCGGAGCTGCTGATCCCGATTCCGACATCGTATTCCTTTCCGTCCGGACATACCTTGATCTCGTTCGCTGCGGCTGCTACGATTTCTGCCTTCTTCTTGCGGGCAGGGGTTATTTTCTTCGTATTTGCCCTATTGATTGGGGGTTCCCGGGTTTATCTGGGAGTACATTATGTTTCTGATGTGATTGGAGGTGCCCTTTTTGGAATGACTATCTCCTACATCGTTTTACATCTTCCCAAATGGGTGAAGCAGCAAAAGAGGAATCCTAATCGGGAAATGTAGTACAGAGACTACTTTGCATCAGGTTAACCACAGAAATAGGAGAAAAGAAATGACGTTAACAGGATTTCAAACAGAACAATTTCAACATGATTTACTCTATTGGTTTGAACGAAATTTGCGGGATTTACCGTGGAGAAAAGACCGAGACCCTTATAAAATCTGGGTATCCGAAATCATGCTCCAACAAACCCGTGTCGACACGGTAATTCCGTATTTTGAACGGTTCATGCAAAGATTTCCAAGCATTGATCGGTTAGCTGAGGCTGATCTTGATGACGTCATCAAACAATGGGAGGGCTTAGGATATTACTCCCGTGCACGAAATCTGCATGCCGGGGTAAAGGAAGTGCAGGAAAATTATGCTGGAAAGGTGCCTGACGAACCAGATAAGATTCTTGAAATCAAAGGAATAGGCCCCTATACGGCAGGGGCTATTTTAAGCATTGCCTATGATAAACCTGAGCCCGCAGTGGATGGCAATGTGATGCGGGTTCTTTCAAGAATTCTGCATATTGAAGATGATATTCAAAAAGCAAAAACGAGAAAACGCTTTGAAGCGGCCATTCGTGAAATCATTTCGGTTGAAAACCCCTCTTTTTTTAATCAGGCATTAATGGAACTGGGGGCACTGATTTGTTCGCCGAAATCTCCGAAATGTGAGTATTGCCCAGTTGTGGGCCATTGTCGGGCAAAAAAGCTTGGTATACAAGAGCTGCTGCCGGTAAAAGGGAAAGCTAAACCGCCGAAACCGTTAGAAATGAAGGTTGCCCTACTTGATCGGGCGGGTAAAATACTTATTCGCAAACGGCCGGAGCAGGGCTTGTTGGCGGGCCTTTGGGAGTTGCCAAATGTTGAAGGGACAGTAGATCAATTGTTAGATCATCTTCATGCGGCCCATCACATTTCTGGTCAAATAAGAGGAAAAAGAATGGAATACCAGCACACATTTTCTCACCTGCAATGGAAGATGGAAGTATATGAAATCGAAGTAGATGAATTGGACAGCTCCGTTGGGGAGGTTTGGGTTGCGCGCAGTGAGTTGGATCAGTATTCATTCCCTGTAGCCTTTCAAAAGATACTTGCAGAAACAAATCCGACATGTAAATAGCCCTGGCAGGAACTTCATGGCTCTTTATGGAATATGAACCATAAGTTTTCGGGGAGTAAATGGGGAGGTCCCAAAGGAAAGGAGGATTCAAATGCACACAGGGAATACGACGACGGATTCCATCCTCACGCTTGTATCAGATGGTGTCATCATGATGGATGAAAAGGGAATTGTTCTTTCTGTCAATCCGGCGGCAGTCAGTATGTTTGGCTTTTCATCCACTGAATTGATCGGACATAGTATTAAGTTTCTTATTCCGGATTTATTCCCGAGTCACCAGGATGGAGGGTCTAAGGTGATCGGGTTGGGTCGAAAGGTTACAGGGAGGCGCAAGGATGGCTTCGAGCTGTCCCTTATGATTACCATTACGGAATCACATCCATTGAATGAAAATGAAAAGTGTTTTATTGGAATTATCCGAGATGTGACCGAACGAAAAAAGAGGCAAATGACATGGCCAGAGAAATTGCTAGAATTACAAGCTATTCTTGATTCTTTCCCTGATTTGGTTTGGGTGAAAGATTTACAATTGAGATATACGTATGCCAACATACAATACGCCGCAGCAATGAACCGGAATATAGAGGACATTCTGGGGGCAACAGATTTTGATTTGTTTCCTGAGGAAATGGCAATGGCGATCCGCAAGCATGATGCAAAGGTTATGAAAACCATAGATATGCAGTATTTTGAAGAAAAAACGATTGATTCAAACGGTGAGACAAGTTATCGAAAGGTTAGTAAATACCCAATTAGAAATGAATATGGAAATATTATCGGGATTCTAGGGGTTTGCAGCGATGTGACAGAAATCAAGCGAACGGAGGATTTATGTATTCGGCTCGGTCGAATCCTTGATGATACATTAAACGAAATCTATATTTTTGAAGCTGCTGCCATGCGTTTCTCCCACGCGAATCAAAGCGCCTGTCGGAATATAGGGTATACCTTAGAGGAACTCTCTCAATTGACTTTACTAGATCTCATGCCGGGAATGACTGTGGAGGCTATAGAACAACTGATGACTCCCTTACTAGAAGGGGAAGAGCAAATGATCTTTTTTGAAAGCTCTATCCTGCGAAAGGACGGTTCGGTTTATCCTGCAGATGTAAGGGTGCAAATTTCTGATTCGGAGGTCCCGCCTTTGTTCATGGTGATCGTCCAGGATAGTACGGCGAGAAAGGAAGCAGAAGATGCCTTGCGAAAGGCGGAGCGGTATCTTTTGTATTCTCATACAGCAGAATGAGAAAAGGGGTCGACAAGTAGTCGACCCCTTTTCGTTCATTGTATTAGCGAGTAGCTGCCAAACGCTTGTTTACAGCATCCCAGTTGATTACGTTGAAGAAAGCTCCGATGTAGTCAGGACGCTTGTTTTGATACTTCAAGTAGTAAGCGTGCTCCCAGACATCCAAACCTAGGATTGGTGTTTTGCCTTCCATCAATGGGCTGTCTTGGTTTGGTGTGCTCATTACAGCAAGATTGCCATTGTCAACTACTAGCCAAGCCCAACCAGAACCAAAACGGGTTGCAGCAGCTTTAGCGAAGTCTTCTTTGAATTTGTCATAGCTTCCGAAAGCGCTGTTGATGGCGTCAGCTACTTCACCAGTTGGCTGTCCGCCGCCATTAGGGCTCATTACTTCCCAGAATAAAGAGTGGTTAGCATGTCCACCGCCATTGTTTCTTACAGCAGTGCGGATATTTTCTGGAATAGCATCCATATTGGAAACAAGATCTTCAATGCTCTTGCTGGAAAGATCATCATGACCTTCCAAAGCGGCGTTTAGGTTGTTAACATAAGTCGCATGGTGGCGATCATGGTGAATGTTCATTGTTTGTTCGTCGATATGAGGTTCAAGTGCATTTGGAGCATAAGGTAATGCTGGCAATTCGTATTTTGGCATGGTAACTCCTCCTCAAAAATATGTAGTTTCTTCCATACTTATTATAATCAAGACGTCTAACTAAATCAACATTCATGTATAATAAATGTATAAACTTATTATATCTTATTAATCATTTAATTAAAAACCCCCTCTAAATAGAACCTTCATATAGGATGACTTAAGTAAATCCAAAAAATTCATGCTGAGCAATTATAAAGGGAGTATGGTATAATTTGTGGCGATTAGGAACAAGTACTACTATTGCTGTTTAGTTGTAAACTTTATAGAAAGATAAAAGGTAAAGGAGTTTATTATGTCGTTTAAAGGAAAAGTTGCATTAGTTACAGGTGGTTCCCGCGGAATAGGCAGGGAGATTGCACATAGATTGGCAGACCAAGGCTGCAACTTGGTGATTAATTACTTGCGAAATCGCACGGCGGCAGCAAATACGGCTGCTGAATTAGAGGCAAAGGGTGTCAAGGTACATTTAGTAAAGGCGAATGTTGGTGATCGCGATAAAATAAAAGCGTTGTTTGAGGAAATCGATCAGGAGTTTGGAAGGCTTGACTATTTAGTGAATAACGCAGCATCTGGAGTGCTCCGTCCGGTATTGGAATTAGAAGAATCGCATTGGAATTGGACGATGGATATTAATTCGAAAGCGTTGCTTTTTTGTGCCCAGGAAGCCACCAAATTGATGGAGAAAAATGGCGGAGGAGCGATCGTCAGCCTGTCAAGTATCGGATCGATTCGGGTGATCCCAAATTATACAACAGTCGGGGTCTCAAAGGCAGCGTTAGAAGCTCTGACAAGATATCTAGCTGTTGAATTGGCATCCAAAAACATTATTGTTAATGCCGTTTCGGGTGGTGCAGTTGATACAGAAGCATTAAAACATTTTCCGAACAGAGAGGAAATTTTGACCGACGCTAGAAACAGAACTCCTGCAGGAAGAATGGTAGAGGCTTCGGATTTAACGGATGCAGTCATGTTTCTCCTTTCTGATCAAGCCAAGATGATCCGCGGACAAACTTTAATTGTCGACGGAGGCGTTTCTTTATTAAGTTAAATATAACAGGGAACACAGAAGGTTTTTCTAACCCTCAAGGTGTTCCTTTTTTTCTTGTCTATACATAGGCAAGGAAGGTGTGATAGATTATAAGTGTGTTTTGATTCTAATAATTTTAAGTTTTCTAAAGGGATAGTATAAGGTTAAAAGAGGTGGAAAAGATTGTCTTATAAAGAATTGTTTATTGGGTTTACACGATCGGGACTGCTTGGATATGGTGGGGGGCCATCTGCCATTCCGTTAATCCGTTATGAAGCTGTAGAAAGGTTTAAATGGATGACCGATGATGAGTTTGCCGAGGTTTTAGCTTTAGGGAATGCGCTTCCGGGGCCGATTGCCACGAAGATGGCCGCTTATATCGGGTATAAGGTAAAGGGGAAGATGGGGGCTCTAATTGCGATATTGGCCCAAGTAGTTCCGACGGTAGTGGCATTAATTGCCCTGCTCAGTACTCTTTATGCCATGGGTGAATCGAGGATTATTAAAGGCATGATCGCAGCAGTTGGTCCGGTAATTGGAATGATGCTTGCGGTGATGGGGTATCAATTTTTGAAGAAAGGTTGGATCGGCCTCGGTATGACTACAAATATCGTGATGCTGGTTATTTCCTTTCTCGCCCTTGAACTGTTGGATATCCATCCAGCGATTATGATCGTGGTGTTTATTGCTTATGCATTCATAAAAACTTATTTTTCAACAAACAAACCGGACACGAAGCGGAGTGTTTCTTAATGATTTACCTACAAGTATTTTGGGTGTTTTTTATTACCAATATCTTAGGATATGGCGGTGGCCCCTCAACGATCCCCTTGTTTCAGGCCGAGGTAGTGGAACATTATAAGTGGCTGACCTTAAAGGAATTTGGAGATGTTTTAGCAATTGCTAATGCCTTGCCAGGTCCAATTGCCACGAAGATGTCAAGTTATATCGGATACCAGGTTGCTGGACCTCTTGGCAGTATCCTAGCCTTGATCGCAACTGTTTTGCCTACTGCAGTAGCCATGGTTTTCCTCTTCAAATTTGTTACATTATTTAAAAGTTCTCCCTATGTTAAAGAACTGACCAAATCCGTTCAACCTGTCGTTGCCGTTTTACTTCTTGTTCTTGCCTACCAATTTCTTGTTGCTGCATGGGAGTCTAGCGGGTGGATCCACACGGCTATTCTTGCCCTTGGTAGTTTTTGGGCTATGGAACGGATCAAAGTCCACCCCGCCCTTGTAATTGGCGGTTCTTTAGTCTATGGGGCTGTATTTTTAAGCTAGTTTTCGTTCATTAATCAAGAATTTTAAGGTTGCATGGAATAAAATAAGTGTATAATGAAAAGTATCTTAAAACTGAAATTGCTCTATCCGTTTTGCAAAAGCAGACATTCATTTTTTAATAGTGTACAATAGAAAGAGATCAAAGGGAGGGCGCAACCGTGAGAATTAGGTCGTTTCGCTTAGGAGATTATGCAGCCATCACGATGATTTGGAGAGAAACTGGATTAGAACAAACAGAAACGGAATCACTAGACGCCCTCGCCAAGCAGTTGGCTTGGGACAGCGAATTAGTGCTTATTGCCGAGATGGAAGAAAAGGTAGTGGGAGTTATTGTCGGTACATTGGATGGTACCCGCGGCTACTTTTATCGTTTGGCAGTGGATCCTGGCTATCAGGGACATGGCGTTGGTAAAGCGCTTGTACAAGCATTGGAACAACGATTTAAGAAAAAAGGGGCAACACGTGTTTTTATAATGGTAAATCAGGATAATACGACCGTTCTTCCCTTTTACCAAAGATTAGGATATCAAGTGGAACAGTTTATTACCTTATCGAAGATCCTTTCATCATGATTTGATTTACCACGCGAAAGGAGAGAACAATGGCTTCCCCAGGAACTTATATTAGAGTAGAAAGTTATAAACATGATAAATCATTTCACAGATCATGGGATAAGACCATGGTTCTTCACGTTAGCGATTCGGTGGTCATAGGTGCAAACGATAATGTCAAAGTAACAGAATCCGATGGCAGAGAATGGCGGACTAGGGAGCCAGCAATATGTACTTTTGGCCGTGGCCAGTGGTTTAATACGATTGCCATGATTCGTGAGGATGGGATCTACTACTATTGTAATATTGGATCTCCATTTACCATGAAGCATGAGGTGTTATCTTATATTGATTATGATTTGGATGTGAAGGTCTATCCAGATATGTCTTTTGTTCTTCTGGATAAGGAAGAATTTAATCTTCACGGACAATTAATGAATTATCCGCCCGATGTTGTTCAACAAGTGAACCGCGCGGCGGAGGAAGTAGTGGCCTGGGTCCATGAGAAACGCGGTGCCTTTCACCCAGGGTTTGTGGAACGGTGGTATGAACGGTTTTTGACACTGCAGAACAGGTCGTAGAAACTCCTCCTTTGTGCTAAAGGAGGTTTTTTGATTTTCCAAGCATACACATCAGAGAGGGGGGAATCAAGTGGACAGTATCAAAAGATACTTTATCTTTGTCAGACCTTATTGGAAGATGATTATTTCTACTATTTTCATTGGAATAATTAAATTTGGCATACCCTTAATTTTACCGTTAATCATGAAGTATGTTATTGATGATCTGCTTTTGACGGATCGGCCAAAGGCGGAAAAAATAGAGGAGCTGGCATGGATTATGCTGGTTACCTTTTTCGTATTTACTATTGTTCGTTATCCGATTGAATATTTTCGCCAATATTATGCCCAACTTTCGTCCAATCAAATTCTCTTTGATGTCAGAGATCGTCTGTTTGCCCATTTGCAAAAGCTCTCCTTGAGATATTATCAAAACACAAAAGCTGGCGAAATTATCTCCCGCGTGATCAATGATGTGGAACAGACAAAAAACTTTGTGGTAACGGGCTTAATGAATGTTTGGCTGGATCTAGTGACTTTGCTCATTGCAATTGCGATTATGCTATCTATGGATGTGGGATTGACGCTTGTTGCCATCTCCGTCTTCCCGCTTTATGGATTTTCCGTCAAGTATTTTTACCAACGTTTGCGAAAGTTAACGAAAGTCAGATCCCAAGCCTTAGCAGAGGTGCAGGGACATTTGCATGAGCGAATCCAGGGGATGCCGGTTATTCAAGGATTTGCCTTAGAGGAGCATGAACAAAAGCAATTTGAAAAAATGAATCGAAATTTCCTCCAGAAAGCGATTGATCACACCGTTTGGAATGCAAAGACCTTTGCCGTAACGAATACTGTGACGGATTTAGCGCCTCTGTTGGTTATAAGCTATGCAGGATATCAGGTAATTCAGGGCGAGTTGAAGATCGGAGCATTTGTTGCTTTTTACGCCTATCTTGAGAGGCTCTATAGCCCACTCCGCAGGCTTGTAAACTCATCAACCACTTTGACCCAATCTATTGCTTCGATGGATCGGATGTTTGATTTGCTGGACGAAAAGTATGATGTACAGGATAAACCAGAAGCTTTGGAATTGGGCCAAGTGAGAGGTCGGGTGGTATATGACAATGTCTCATTTCGTTACGAGGAATCCGGAGATCTGGTCCTGCGCAATGTTAACCTCGTGGTTGAAGAAGGGGAAACGGTTGCCTTGGTCGGCATGAGTGGAGGCGGAAAATCTTCGATGATCAGTCTGTTGCCTCGGTTTTATGATGTGACAGAGGGACGGATTTGCATGGATGGCGTGGATATTCGGGATGTTACTCTACACAGCTTGAGGGATCAAATCGGTTTGGTCTTGCAGGATAATATTCTGTTTAGTGATTCGGTCATGATGAATATCCTCATGGGGAATCCAGATGCCAGTATGGAAGAGATTATGGCAGCAGCGAAGGCGGCCAATGCCCATGATTTTATCATGGAGTTGCCAAATGGCTACGACACGGAAATTGGCGAGCGTGGGGTAAAATTATCCGGAGGACAAAAACAGCGAATTGCGATTGCTCGGGTATTCTTGAAAAACCCGCGAATTTTAATTTTGGATGAGGCGACATCCGCACTCGATCTTGAATCAGAACAGCTCATTCAGCAATCCATTGAACGATTAGCAAAGGATCGCACCACCTTTATCGTGGCCCATCGATTATCAACCATTACCCATGCGGATCGAATCATCCTTATTTCGGATGGGAGAATCCAGGAGATGGGGACCCACCAGGAACTAATGGCGGCCGAAGGGGCTTATTATAAGCTGTATACGGTGCAAGATTTGTAGGGGGGAGGCGGACAGGAGATCCGCCTTACCCTCTACCCCATCTGCGCAAAACTATTCTCTGCTGCTTCAATCGTTTCCAGTATGTCCTGCTCAGTATGTGCCGTTGTAATAAACCACGCTTCATACTTAGATGGAGCCAGATTTATTCCCTGCTCCAGCATGAGGTGGAAGAAGCGGGCAAATTTTTCTCCATCCGATCTTCCGGCGGTATCGTAATCCACAACAGGCTCATCCGTGAAATGAGTGCTTAAGGCGCCCTTAATCCGGTTTACCTGCAAGGAAACCCCATGCTTCGCTGCTGCTGACAACAACCCTTCTTGCAGCATTGCACCCAACCGATCTAGTTGCTCGTAAACATCAGGCTGTTTTAACACTTCAAGACACGCAATCCCGGAAGAGATAGAGGCAGGATTTCCGGCCATCGTGCCTGCTTGGTATGCTGGTCCAAGCGGAGCCACCTGTTCCATAATCTCTTGTCGTCCACCATAAGCTCCAATCGGTAAACCGCCGCCGATGATTTTCCCCATTGCCGTAATATCCGGTTCAATTCCCAACAGATTTTGCGCTCCTCCATACATAAAACGGAAGGCAGTAATCACTTCGTCAAAGATGAGCAAAGCCTGATGTTGATGCGTGATTTCCTTGACCGCTTCAAGGAATCCTTCTGCGGGTGCGACCATTCCAAAGTTTCCGACGATCGGTTCAACCAATACAGCCGCTACCTCATTTCCCCATTTTTCCATCGCCTCGCGGAACGTGCTAATATTATTAAATGGAACCGTAATGACTTCACTTGCTATCGTTTGTGGGATGCCAGCGCTGTCAGGGATCCCGAGCGTGGACGGTCCTGAGCCAGCAGCCACAAGCACCAAGTCAGAGTGTCCGTGGTAGCAACCTGCAAATTTGATGATTTTTGTTCTTCCGGTGTAGGCACGTGCTACACGAATAGTGGTCATCACTGCCTCTGTGCCGGAATTGACAAAACGAACCCGTTCCAACGAGGGAATAGCTTCTCGAAGCATATTGGCAAAAGTAATTTCAAGTTTGGTAGGGGTTCCATATAGTACCCCATTTTCAGCGGCCTTCACGATTGCATCTGTAATATGCGGGTGTGCATGACCGGTAATAATTGGTCCATAAGCGGCTAGGTAGTCAATATATTTATTCCCGTCTACATCCCAAAAATAAGCGCCTTTGGCCCGTTCCATAAAGACAGGTGAACCTCCGCCAACCGCCTTAAACGAGCGGGATGGACTGTTCACCCCGCCAACAATAGAATCCAAGGCTTGTTCATATAATTGATCAGAAGTGTTGCGATTCATCATATCCCTCCCCAAAAATGATATACTACTGTATCATAAAGAATTGTGAGCAGTTTTTCTAGTTTTTTGCAAAAGACTAAAAGGAATGATGATATGTATAGTATCGAAGTGAAGGATTTAACCAAGGAATTCAAATCCTATCGCAGCCGGGAAGGACTCAGTGGGGCGATTAGGGATTTGTTTACAAGGGAATTTAATATAGTCAGGGCAGTCGACGGAATCTCTTTCAACGTGAAGAAGGGGGAGATGGTTGGCTATATTGGAGAAAATGGGGCTGGAAAATCGACAACCATCAAAATGCTTACCGGGATTCTGAAGCCCACATCCGGATCCATTCAGGTGAATGGGAGGGATCCTCATAAACAGAGAGAGGCTTTTGTAAGGACGATTGGCGTGGTATTTGGTCAGCGCAGCCAACTCTGGTGGGATATCGCCGTTCAGGAATCGTTCCGGCTATTAAAAAAGGTGTATAAGGTCTCTGATGAACAATACCAGACACATATGCATGAGGTCATCGAGATTTTAGAAATTGAGGATCTCTTAAATCGTCCGGTAAGAAAATTAAGCTTGGGGCAAAGAATGCGTTGTGAGCTGGCAGCAGCCCTTATTCATAATCCGCCGCTGCTTTTCTTGGATGAACCGACGATTGGCCTTGATGTCCTTGTTAAATTAAAGATCCGTGAATTTCTCAAGGAGCTAAATGCACGTTACGGTACAACAGTACTACTAACAACCCATGACTTAACTGATATTGAGGCGCTTTGCCAACGGGTTGTGATGCTCGATGAGGGGAAAATTATTTATGACGGTGAACTGCAAGAGTTAAGAGAAAATTGGGGCGGTGGAAAAAGCGCTGCTATCGAATTCACACACCGCATTCAGCTCGAGCAGTTGACCGCCTTGACTGGGCACTTACCGATTCGCTGGGAGCAGGAGAATCCGCTAAAATTTAGGGCCATTCTTGAATCCAATGAGATGACCGTATCAGAATTATTGGCATGTGTTGCCCCCCACATCGAAGTCAAAGATTTTCGGATTGAGGAAGTCAGCACGGAAGAAATCGTGCAAAAGATTTATCAAAAGGGGTTTACTACTTATGCCTAGCATGTATTTGGAAATGATTCGGATCCGCTTCCTAATGATGCTGGCTTATCGCGTGAACTATTATTCCGGAATCATCATCTACAGTATCAATATTGGGGCGTATTATTTTCTTTGGGATGCGATTTATTCCGGGCAGGGGTCAATGGGTGGCCTTACACCCTCTCAGATGACAACCTATGTGGCGATTTCCTGGATGGCAAGAGCCTTTTATTTTAACAACATCGATCGGGAAATGGCATTGGAGATCAAAGATGGGAAAGTCGCTATTGAGATGATCAGGCCCTACAATTACTTAGCGGTAAAGATGATGCAGGCTCTCGGTGAAGGGATTTTCCGTCTGCTCTTTTTTTCTGTGCCGGGCATGTTGATCGTCGCCCTCTTTTTCCCGCTCACCTTTCCAAGCAGTCCAGAAACATGGGGTTGGTATTCAGTGAGCCTTGCTTTGAGCTTTTTAATTAATACAGAGATTAACCTGATCACAGGTGTGCTCACATTCTTTCTACTCAATAATGAGGGGCTTATGCGGGCCAAAAGGGTGGTTGTTGACCTATTCTCTGGTCTCATTTTACCGATTAGCTTTTATCCGGGGTGGGCGCAGTCTATTCTTCACTTTTTGCCCTTCCAGGCCATCAGCTATTTACCCGGGATGATTTTTGCAGGGGCGATGGGGAATGAACAAATTGGAGGTGCGATTCTAATTCAGTTGATCTGGGTTGTTGTGCTTCTGCTGCCGCTTTATTTGATGTGGATCAAGGCGAAGAACGCCCTAGTGGTGCAAGGGGGATAAGATGTTTTACGGTGAATTGTTTTTTGATTATTTGAAGCAATACCTGAAAACCAAATTAGCCTATCGGCTCGATCTGCTAAATGAGCTTATATCTGATTTTATTTCGCAAATTGTCAATCTGGTCTTTATCCTGGTTGTCTTTCAACATACGAATTTTATCAAAGGGTGGAGCCAACAGGAGATCATATTTATTTACGGATTTTTCCTAATCCCCTTTGCTGTTTTTTCAACCTTTTTCAACTTTTGGGAATTCCAGGAGAAATATATTATTAAAGGGGAAATGGATCGGATCCTAACCCGACCGGCACATCATTTGTTCCAAGTGGTGCTGGAGACGATGGATCCAGAATCCCTTGCAGGAGTATTCACTGGATTGATTATTATGGGCTATGCGGGATACCAATTAGACCTGGAAATTGCTTGGTATGATCCCTTTGTCTTTGTTTTATTAGTTCTTTCTGGGGTATTCCTCTATGGTGGAGTTTATATAGCGATAGCTTCCTTAGGATTTTTTATAGACGCAAAAACAGGGATTTCGCCGATGATTTATAACATCCAGAGCTATGGAAGATATCCTGTAGACATTTACAATAAAGTGATTCGTTTTGTTTTAACCTGGATTTTGCCCTTTGCCTTTGTCGGGGTATATCCTTCAGCCTATTTTCTCGGTCGAGAGGATTTATTTGTTTATGTATGGATTACTCCGGTGATGGGAATTGTCTTTTTTGTAATTGGGGTATGGCTGTGGAATCTTGGTGTGAAAAACTATCGTGGTGCAGGTTCTTAATGATTTTGCCAAGATTCTGGAGGAATTCGCAAATCCTTTGCATAAATTAAATAGGAAGACGTGAGTACAAGCCAAATCACTGATAGAAAAGGATGGGACCGATGAAAATTTATACAAAATCCGGGGATAAAGGGGAAACGAGTCTGGTCTATGGAAAGAGAGTTTCGAAACAATCTGCCCAGGTCGAGGCGTACGGTACCTGTGATGAAGCAAATTCCTTGATTGGGATGGCCCTTGCTTATTTGCCTGCAGAGGAAAAGTGGAAGGACCTGCGAGAGGTCTTTCATGTCGTACAAACAAAGCTTTTTCATGTTGGAGCAGAATTGTCCACCCCCCCAGGGAAAAAGGTCGGCTGGCCGATTACGGAGGATGATGTGCTACTTCTTGAGCAAAAGATTGATCAGTGGGATGCCGCCTTGCCGCCCCTAACCAATTTTATTCTGCCAGGGGGGAGCCCCGCAGGTTCAACCTTCCATGTGGCTAGAACGGTTGTCCGCAGAGCGGAAAGAAGAGCGGTCAGTTTACAGCTTGAACAGGAAGTGAATCCAACCGTGATTAAGTATCTCAACCGACTATCTGACTTTCTTTTTGTCGTTGCGAGATATGTGAATCACAAAATCGGCGTGGTAGAGCCCACACTGCACGCAGAAGAAGATTTGAAATAAAATATTTGCTTGGTTGACAATTCTATCGATTGCCAAGTAGACTTTAATATAGGAGAAAAGAAGGATGTTCTACGAAAGGGGAGTGCACTGTGATGTCAATGGAACGAGTAGATCTGGCCATAGAAAAACTTCGCAACAACGGTGTTCGTTTAACGCCACAGCGCTATGCGATCCTTTCATATCTTATGGGAACAACAAGCCACCCAACAGCCGATGAGATCTATCGGGAATTAGAAGATAACTTTCCAAATATGAGCGTAGCTACGATTTATAATAATCTAAAATTGTTCAAGGAAGCCGGATTGGTTCGGGAACTTACCTTTGGCGACGCTTCCAGCCGATTCGATGGAAATACTACGGATCATTATCATTGTATCTGTGTTTCCTGCCAAAGGATTGTAGATTTTCCCTACCCGCCAATTACGGGGCTAGAACAGGAGGCACAGAAAACTACCGGTTTTTTGATCGATTCCCATCGGCTCGACTTTTTTGGAACCTGTGAAACGTGCCAACAAGAGAAAAATTAAAGATATAATACAACAAAGACCCAGTGCTAAAACTTTCGGGGTCAGACCTCTGACCCCGTTCGTCAACGGTATTTAGCCTGGGTTCTTTTATTGGGAGAGGGGATTAGATGGAGCTACAGACCAATCATCGGACGCGCAGGCGGGTGAGGAGAGGGAGATCCTTATTCCGGCCTGCTTTTTTTACTTTTATTTTGCTTGCTGTTATATCTTTGAGTGTCATCTGGTATATCTTTGGAATGCCCAATCGGGAGCAGGTGGAGGCTTTTCCAGACATCTCCTATCCACTGACAGATCGAGGGAAAGTATTTCCTAACCAAACCGCATGGGTTGAACAGGGGAAAGTCTATTTATCCTTTGATTTTGTGAAGGAGAACGTCGATGAGAGCTTGGCGTGGGATGAGAAAAGCAAGACCGTAATTATTACAACCAAAGATAAGACGTTAACATTTGTGGAGGATCAGCTGGAGGCCTTTGTAAATGCCAAGCCATTTTCTGTGCAAGTACCAGTAAAAGAGGAAGACGGGATTCGTTATCTTCCCATTGAACCTTTAGAAAATATCTATCCCATTCGTGCGAAGTACGATGATGGTTCCGGGGTTGTGAAGATTGAACGTTCCGGGGATGCCGTCCAGTTAGGGAATGTCATTGGGGATGGGGAGTTTTTCTTGCGGACTGGTCCCACGTTGAAAGCGCCTTATATAGATATGCTGCAGGCGGGAGAAACAATTGAAATCTATGCTGAAAAAAATGGATGGTACTATGCGCAAAAAGAAAACGGTTTAATTGGGTTCCTTGACAAAAATCAGGTACAGCTTGGGGAGATTAAACAGATCATTCATAATGTGGAGGGAAAGGAACGTGTTCCATGGAGTCCGCTTGGCGGAAAAATCAATTTAACCTGGGAGCATGTTGTTAGTAAAAATCCGGAAACGGCGAAGATCCAAACGATGCCTGGACTAAACGTCATCTCTCCAACTTGGTTTGAACTGAGTAATGAAGCGGGGGATCTTGCTTCTCGGGCCGATTTGTCCTATGTCAAATGGGCACATCAAAAGGGGTATCAGGTATGGGCGCTGTTTAGCAATGGTTTTAACCCGGATTGGACAACGGCTGCGCTAGCCAATTTGCAAACACGCCAAAAAATGATTGCCCAGCTTCTTCAATATGCAGAGATGTACCATTTGGACGGGATCAATATAGATTTTGAAAATGTTTATCTAAAGGACAAGCAGAATCTGGTGCAATTCGTTCGTGAGCTAACCCCTTACCTGCATGAAAAGAATCTGGTTGTTTCCATGGATATAACAATCAAATCAACGAGCGAACAATGGTCGCTATTTTATGATCGGGCCAGATTGGCAGAGGTGGTCGATTATATGATCGTTATGACCTATGACGAACATTGGGCTTCAAGCCCCAAAGCAGGCTCTGTGGCTTCTATGCCTTGGGTAGAGCAAGGCATGAAGGGGGTCTTGGAGGAAGTTCCAGCATCCAAGCTGTTATTAGGTGTACCCTATTACACGAGACTTTGGATGGAAGAGAAAGATGCAAACGATCAGGTGAAGGTCACTTCCAAAGCACTAAGCATGATGCAGGCAGAGAATTGGATCAAGGAAAGAGGGCTGCAGCCGAAATATGATGAGGCATCAGGACAAATGTATGTGGAGTTTAAAGATGAGAAAGTGCCTGCGGTGACTTATAAAATGTGGTTGGAAGAAAAAGGATCCATGCAAAAACGGGTAGAGTTGGTGAAAAAGTATGATCTGGCTGGGATGGCTTCTTGGAGAAGGGGATTTGAACAGCCAGTTATTTGGGACGCGATCGTGGACACGATGGAGAAGAGGCCGTGAAATGGGTGGGCTAGAATGATGAACGGACGCTCGTTCCGCCTAGCAACTCAGGCCCCAGTGTCCGTCATCCCAAATAGTAAAACCCGGTCATAACGACCGGGTTTTACCTTTATACTTGGTTCGGAGCATGCTTCGGATCAACAGATAAGGTTTGTTTACAGTACATACAGTCATCCACCTTACCGAGCATCTTCGTCACTTTATTGCATTTTGGACAGACCACTTGGTGTGCTTTGGAGGACAACATCCCAATCCACATATAAAAAATGGCACTACCAAAAATAAACAGTAAACCAAGCACGAGAAAACAGCTCATGAAGATATACGATTGGTGGAAGAAACTACCCAAAAATCCAGCAAATCCGGCATATCCAATGTACATTACGCCAATTCCAAAGAAACACATGAGCATAGCTAGATTTCGAAGTTTATTTAATTTACCTGAAAAAAGCATGAAAGACACCCCAATTTTCGGGGTCAGACCCCAGTCGAAATTTGTCGAAACAATATTCCTGTACAAATGTGTAGGGATAGGATCGCTTAACCTATTCGACAAATTTCGACTGGAGTCTGACCCCTTTACTAAGAATTTGATTAGGGGATGAGCCCCCTTACTTTTTTATCCGCATAGGAAAGTATAGGCTTCTTCGAATTGACATCCCTATCGGCATGAAAAGCTTCCTCTAAAGAGGGATACCTCTTCTTCGAATGGGCTCTGATAGAAGCTTTTCTTACAGCCCAAGTATAGCATAAAGCTTGTTTAAAAGGAAATTCGCTTGCACAGGAAAAAAAGCAGGAAATTGATTATTTCTGTAGAAGATTACTAAGCAAGAAGAAATTATTATTTAGGCAAAAAGGGGGTCTTCCATGAGCCTAGATCACGTTATTTTTCCAGTTGAAGAGGACGAATCGGTTATTCGGGTGGTTTCCTCCAATCCGAAGAGTTCGATTCTTGACGGGGCGGATGAATTTTTTCTAATTATCGGTCAAAATCAACTTCGAGATTCGAAGATTAGCCATCACAAATATAATGGGAAGATCATTGAAAAACGAAGGATGGACCAGAAGGAAATCTACCAGTCTGTTTTTGAAGATAATCACCGTCAAGTGACGCAGTGGCTTCTGTTAGGTGAGGTCCTTAGTGATCCAAGGGGGATTGTTGCAAGCCTGCGAGCTGATCTTAGTAATCGGGATTCATTCTATTACCAGAAAAGAATATACATCGAATTTGCGGGGGTTGTCAGAAAGCATTCTGAGGCCAAGGAGTTTTTGAAAGAGGGTCATATGCTGGATTCCTTTAACAGCACCTTGCAATGCCTACACCATTGGGCAAGACTGGCCATTATGGAAGCAGGTGAGCATCCGGAAACGACGGTATGGGAGCAATTAAAAACAATAGATCCGACGGTTTACAAGCTTTATGATGAACTTGTCACCTCCAAGGAACCTTTGGATAAAAGGATTGAACTCCTCCTTCTTGCATTAGATTTTACGGTGCTTTCCAAAATGGAATATTGCGTTCAATTTATTCTGGATATACTAAAGAGCCGCAAGGCACCGTGGACAGTGGAAGAAATCCTTATGCACCCTTCCATAGCGGACCGGAATTTCGATCTCCTTCTGCTTCTTGAGAAAATGTCGAAGCGATCCATTATCAGGGAAGGGACAATCTCGCGGAATGGCCTTCTTGAAAAAACCTACTGTATTTTTTGAGTCGTTTTTTGTCGAAAAAAGTTGACGAAGCTTTGCGAAGTGGATATAATATTTTTATGTTTAACGCGGCTTTTCATTTATTAAAAATGAGGGGTCGCGTTTTTACTAGCAAGGAGACTTTTAATATTGACAGATATTTTTTTTTACATTAAAATTGAAAATGATTATCAATAGCATAAGTTCTATAAGGAATTCACTATGAAAATGGGGGATTGCAATGGATTTCCAAGCGTTCCTAATTACCTTTCGCGAAGTATTAGAGGCCTTAATGATTGTTGGGATCATTACTACATATTTACGTAAGATGGACCAACAACAATATAATAAATGGGTCTGGACGGGGGTTGCCGGAGCCGTAATTTCAAGTCTTGGCGTAGCACTTTTGTTCCAGGTCGTACTAACCGGTTTTGCCGCGATGAGCTCTCAACACTATATGAGAATTTCCATCATGTTAATTTCAAGTGTGTTGCTAACACAAATGGTATTATGGATGGCTGATAGCAGTAAGGAAATTGCCGGAAAGACCCAGGATAAAATCAATAAAATTGTCACAGCAGGCAGTGTTCTGGGCATGGTCGTTCATGCCTATCTGGTTGTGTTGCGTGAAGGGGTTGAAACGGTTTTCTTTTTTGCGGCAATTAGCCATGGAGACATTTCTCAAGCGATCCAGAGCAAAGGGGCCTTGTTGGGTGTTATTGCTGCTTGTGTATTAGCTTGGGTGATTTTCCGGACAACTGTGCGTGTTCCTCTCAAAACTTTTTTCACTGTCACTGGTTTTCTCATTATGATGATGGCTGCCGGGTTGTTGGTTCAAGGAATTGGAGCAATGCAGGATTATGGTTTTATCGGCTCCCTCAATAAACACGTGTATGATATTTCAACGATCCTTCCAGAACATCCAATTGATGAAGCTCACTTGCGTAGAATAGGAATTGAACCTTTGATTAGTGGGCAAATAGGAATCTTTTTGATGGCGATGTTCGGCTATTCTAGCTCGCCTTCTTTTGAAGAAATTGTTGCGTACATCGGTTACTTTGCCGTACTCATTTGGTGGATTCGTTTTCGCAAAGGAAATAAGGGTCAGGAAAAAAATGAAATAGCAGCCGCTGCTAGTGAAAACAAAAAGGATTCTGTCAGTTTACAAGAAAAAGTCCAGATCGCTAAATAAACAAAACTGCTTCCAAGGTACAGGGATACTTTTGGAAGCAGTTTTTTTGTGAAGAAAGAATAATGTTTGCTATAATGAATCCGAGTGAACGAGAGTGGAGGACATGATATGAAAGAGATAATCATCTATACAGATGGCGCCTGTTCTGGAAACCCTGGCCCAGGGGGATGGGCAGCTATTCTGATGTTTGGTGAACATAAAAAAGAAATCTCAGGTGGAGAATTAAATACAACTAATAATCGTATGGAGCTGCAGGCAGCAATTGAAAGTCTGAAATCTCTGAAAGAGCCCTGTTCGGTAAAGCTATATAGTGATAGCGCTTATCTCGTGAACTGCTTTCAGCAAGGATGGTATAAAGGCTGGATCAAAAATGGATGGAAGAACAGTAAAAAGCAGCCTGTAGAAAACAAGGATCAATGGGAGCAACTCCTGGAATTGGTAGACAAACACAAGGTCGAATTTGTTAAAGTAAAAGGCCACGCGAACAACGAGCTGAATAATCGTTGTGACGAATTAGCCGTAGCAGCCGTACCAAGATAAGGTGATGAGGATGGACATCCAGAAATTAAAGCAAGAGGTAACCCAATATGCTCATCAAGTTGGGATTGATAAAATTGGATTTGCTTCCGCAGATCCTTTTCTTGATTTGAAAGAGCGTCTTTATAAACATCGCGAAGCTGGATATGAATCTGGGTTTGAAGAGAAGGATATCGAAAAGCGAGCGCACCCGGAATTGACCCTGCCTGAGGCCCGTTCAATCATTGCGATTGCCATAGCATATCCAACGAAAATTCCTGATACACCTAAGTCGGGACCCGGCGAATATCGGGGAACGGTTTCACGGGCAGCTTGGGGGAAGGATTATCACCATGTCTTACGCGAAAAGCTGAAAAAACTGGAGACTTTCATCGAAGAGAAAGTCCCTCACGCGCGTTGTGAATCGATGGTGGACACTGGAGTGCTGTCTGATCGAGCTGTAGCTGAAAGAGCGGGATTAGGCTGGGTTGGTAAAAATACCAATTTGATTACACCCGAGTTTGGTTCATGGGTGTACCTTGGGGAAATGATTACAGATATTCCTTTTGAGCCGGATATACCCATTGAAGAGGGGTGTGGAGATTGCACCCTATGCCTTGACCATTGCCCGACACAGGCCTTCGAACAGCCCGGACAATTAAATGCGAATAAATGCTTAGCATTTATCACACAGGTAAAAGGTTCCATTCCTGATCATTATCGTGAAAAGTTGGGGAATCGGATATACGGATGTGACACTTGCCAACAAGTGTGTCCAAAGAATCGAAAAATCAATTTCACCCACCAGGAAGAATGCAGGCCAGACCCCGAACTGGCAAAACCGCTATTAAAGCCCTTGCTTACGATTGGAAAGAAAGAATTTCAAAATACATTTGGGCCGACAGCGGCCGCATGGAGAGGGAAAAAGCCAATCCAGCGAAATGCAATTATCTCCTTGGCACATTTTAAAGATCAAAGTGCTGTCCCAGAATTAATCGAGTTAATGAAGAAGGACGAACGACCTGTGATTCGGGGAACAGCAGCTTGGGCCCTTGGCAAAATTGGCGGAACGCATGCAAAGCAGGCACTTGAGAAAGCTGAACATGAAGAGAAGGATGCAGAAGTGCAAGAGGAAATCCGTAAGGCTTTGGAACGGGTGCAGGATCTAAAAGTCAACTGATGGGGGAATGGCAATGGTACAAAGTACAAGCCTATTTTATACGGAGATGGAAAGTCCAATTGGCATGATTGGGTTAGCTGCAACGGAGACTGCGCTATGTTGGATTACCTTTGATAGTGGACCATCGGCAAGGGATGAATTGCGCCAGTGGGGCAAAAAATGGCTGCGGATCGAACAGCACCAAATCGAAAGAAACAGGGTGTTGCAACAGGCTGTGGTCCAACTGCAGGAGTATTTTCTTAGACAGCGTACAGAGTTTGAACTGCCGCTTGCTATTTATGGGACGCCCTTTCAAAAATCAGTCTGGAATCAACTTCAAAAGATACCTTATGGTGAAGTTAGGTCCTATAAGGATATAGCTGTTGCGATTTCATCGAGCAAGGCAGTTCGGGCGGTTGGCGGGGCAAATAATAAAAACCCTCTATCCATTGTGATTCCTTGTCACCGGGTGATTGGTTCCAATGGATCTTTAACGGGGTACGGAGGCGGCTTGCCCATTAAGGAATTTCTACTTGGAATGGAAGCCTCCCATCGATCCCAAATAAAAGAGGCACAGTAAAAAAAGGAAAAAATGCCAGCTCCTTCACATATGCTGAAAATAGCCGAACATGTGAGGAGCGTTTTGGATGTCTAAGAGCTGGATGAGCGCATTAAAACAATACTTTTCCATGTTAAACCAATTGCAGATTGAAGGAAATGTTTTTGAAATAGAAGCCTATCGAAAAAACGATGAGAGCCTGCAAAAAGAAACCGGCCGCATCTTGCGTCGACGTGAAACCTTCCAATCAAGAAATGCCAGGCCGGTGAAATGCAAAACAACAATCCGCCAGATTCAAATCCTTTCAGAGGATCAGGAAAAGGTGGATATTGCCCTGCAGAACCACCTTTGGCAGTTGTATCATATTCGGGATTGCTTCCTGGAGCAGGAGGATGAACAATACCGGACGATTACCATGCGGGAAAAAGATGGACGTTGGTATGTGGATTCTGACTATATTGTTGGCGAGGAAGCCCAGAATTCGGAGGAACATCCTGATGCTTTCAGGGATAATCAGGAAGAGATTATGCCGCAATCCGCGGAAGTGGTCAATAAAAAAGGGGCTTATAATCGGGCCATGGCTAAGCGGTATGCAGAATTGTGGTGGAATCAGCATAATCCCCATTACCCCAAATTTGAAGTGGATTGTACCAATTTTGTCTCCCAATGCGTCCATGAGGGCGGCGTGACCCAGGAAGTGACAACACAGAGAAATATCGGTTGGTGGGTCAAAGGTAAGGGAAATTGGAGTTTCAGCTGGTCTGTTGCTCATAGTTTTATGACCTACTTGCTTGGGGCGAATACGAAATTACCAGCAAAAGCAGAGTTGAAAACATCCGCTGATCAATTAATGATTGGCGATGTCATCTGTTATGATTGGGATGGGTCGGGGAGGTTCCAGCATAATACGATTGTAGTGGCAAAAGATCCGAATGGTATGCCACTAGTCAACGCCCATACAGTGAATAGCCGTCATCGTTATTGGGATTATCGCGATTCACACGCCTGGACCGAACAAACCAAATACAAATTTCTTCATATTCTTGTTTAAACCCGGGAGTGTTTGCCATTCCTGGGTTATTCCTTTAAGATGAAGAGTGGAATTCCTGCCAAGAGGTGAGCATAATGGCTTTTCATATCGTACTATTTCAACCGGAGATCCCAGCAAACACAGGAAACATTGTTCGAACCTGTTCTGTCACCGGGGCTCATTTGCATTTAATCCATCCCCTGGGTTTTTCCGTGGAGGACAAATATCTAAAGCGCGCGGGTCTCGATTATTGGGATGAGGTGGCTATTCATCATCATCGCAATTATAGCGAATTTCTGCAGGCGAAAGGGCCTGGGCGACTTTTTTTTATTGAGACAAGTGGGACAAGATTTTATCATCAAACAACTTTTCAGGATGGCGATTATTTTGTTTTTGGCAAAGAAACAACCGGGATCCCGAAGGAGATCCTGGAAGAAAACGCAGATCAGGTGATCCGCATCCCCATGAGTAAGGGAAAACGTTCTTTGAACCTTTCCAACACGGCTGCCATTGTTCTGTATGAGGGACTGCGGCAGATTGGGTTTTCTGAATTGCTATAACGAAAACTTGCACTGCCCCTAGGTATTGACAATCTTTTTCAAGGAAAGCTATAGTATATAAATGTTGAAACGGGGGTTTGTCCCCAAAGCACCAAGAATGTAACTACACAGGAGGAATCGTCAATGAAAAAGATTTTTTCTTCAGCTTTTGCTTTGCTGCTTTCAGTGTCATTATTCACTGGTTGTGCTCAAAACAATGAAGAGGGAAACGCACAAGGAAACGAAACAGCACCCGCTGGTGAAAAGGTAACACTTACCGTAGGGGCTTCACCTGTCCCACATGCAGAGATTTTACAACAGGTAAAACCGCTGCTTGAAAAGGAAGGAATCACTCTGGATATTAAGGAGTTTACTGATTATACACTGCCTAATCAGGCTTTGAATGATGGTCAATTGGATGCAAACTTCTTCCAACACGTTCCTTATCTTGAATCCTTCAACAAGGAACACGGAACAAAGGTCGCTCCATCCGTCGCCGTTCATTTTGAACCGATTGGGGTCTATGCTGGTAAATCCAAATCTTTGGATGATGTAAAAGAAGGATCAACGTTTGCCGTACCAAATGATCCGACGAATGAAGCACGGGCCCTTCAACTGCTTCAAGAACAGAAATTGATTACCCTTCCTGAAGGGGCAGGATTGGACGTCACAGCAAAGGATATTCAGGACAACCCTAAAAAAATAGTGATTAAAGAGTTCGACGCCGCGATGATTCCTAGAATGCTTGGAGAAGTAGACTTTGCGATTATTAACGGAAACTACGCGATCGATGCAGGGCTAAAAGTGAAGGATGCACTTGCTGCAGAAGATGTAAATTCCCTTGCTGCTAAAACATATGCAAATATTCTAGCCGTTAGAGAAGGGGAAGACAGGGAGGAAGTTAAGAAGCTGGAAGAGGCGTTACAATCTCCAGAAGTGAAGAAGTTTATTGAAGAAAAGTATGAGGGATCTGTTGTACCGATGTTTTAATCGGGCTTCTTGAGCATAAAGGACTAGGCAAATGCCTAGTCCTTTATTTTTCTCTTTTACGCTTCTCGCTCCACTGACTCCGCCCATCTCAGTCCGAATTAGGCCCGGATTCGGACTGAAATCTACTGACTCCGCCCATCTCAGTCTGAATTAGGCCCGGATTCGGACTGAAATCTACTGACTCCGCCCATCTCGGTCCAAAACAGACCCGGATTCGGACTGAAATCCACTGACTCCGCCCATCTCAGTCCGAAACAGACCCGAATTCGGACTGAAATCCACTGACTCCGCCCATCTCAGTCCGAAACAGACCCGAATTCGGACTGAAATCTACCGACTCCGCCCATCTCAGTCCGAATCCCAAAATAAAAAAGATCCAGTGACTCCCACTGGACCTTTCTCAATTACAGATTCCAAGTTTTATCTTCGTTAGACCCTGCGGTAAGGGTAAAGAATAAAAAGCACCCAAGTACAAAAACAGGAATAAAGGTTCCTAAAAAACCAGTCATCCTTTCGCCCCCCTTTCTCTCCTAGTATGGACGAAGTCTTCAATTTCATATCTATTATAGCCAAATGATTTCAAAAAGGGAATAGAAAGCTTTCATCGCAGTTTACCCGTAGAAGTTGATTGCTTCTGATGCGGAAAGAAGATCTCATGAAAGAAAGATGTTTTAAGCATGTCACCGGGAGTAGACGAATATATATGGATTAAAATTGTCTTTAAAGTCACTGGTATCTCACCAAAAAGGTTGAGCTTGATAAAAGGAGAGGAGGCTCCCATGGATTTTTTAAAACGTCTAAGTGAACATCGACAGAATGAAGGTAAGTTGGCCTGGGAGGGAACTTTTGCTGAGTACCTAGAAATCATTAAAAAAACCCCGATGGTAACACAGACTGCTCATTCAAGAGTCTATAACATGATCGCTGATTCTGGCATTGAAGTGCATGAGGATGGCTCGAAAGAATATAAATTTTTCACTAGAGAAATTTTCGGGTTGGACCGCTCCATTGAAAAGTTGGTAGAAGAATATTTCCATTCCTCCGCGAAAAGATTGGATGTTAGGAAAAGGGTATTGCTGTTGATGGGGCCTGTGAGCGGAGGGAAATCAACGATTGTAACGATGTTGAAAAGAGGGCTTGAAGGATATGCGAAAACAGATCGCGGTGCGATCTATGCAATTAAAGGGTGCCCCATGCATCAGGAGCCTCTACTACTGATACCACAGGAACTTAGGGCGGAGTTTGAGGAGGAATTCGGGGTAAAAATTGAGGGTGAACTAAATCCGTATACTCGCATGCTGGTGGAAAACGAGTACGGCGGTAGGATTGAAGATGTAGTCATCCAACGGATCTTCTTCTCCGAAAAAGACCGAATTGGAATTGGTACATTCAGCCCTTCAGACCCTAAATCCCAGGATATCGCCGACTTAACAGGAAGTATTGACTTTTCTACGATTGCAGAATATGGATCAGAATCTGACCCAAGGGCCTATCGTTTTGATGGTGAATTAAACAAGGCAAACCGCGGTTTGATGGAATTCCAAGAAATGTTGAAGTGTGATGAAAAGTTCTTATGGAATCTTCTTTCCCTGACCCAAGAAGGAAATTTCAAAGCAGGGAGATTTGCTTTAATCTCTGCGGATGAACTAATCGTTGCCCATACGAATGAAACGGAGTATAGGAATTTTATCAGCAATAAAAAGAACGAAGCCCTGCAGTCGCGTATTATTGTCATGAGAATTCCATATAATCTCAGAGTTTCGGATGAAGAAAAAATCTACGCTAAATTGATTAAGCAAAGTGACCTGGGTCACGTTCATATTGCGCCACATGCCTTAAGAACGTCTGCTGTATTCTCGATCCTCACCCGGTTGAAGGATTCGAAGAAACAAGGAACCGATTTATTGAAAAAAATGAAGCTTTATGATGGGGAAAGTGTGGAAGGATTCAAGGAAGCAGACGTTGCGGAGCTGCGCAATGAATACCTGGATGAAGGGATGTCTGGGATCGACCCGCGCTATGTCATCAACCGCATTTCAAGCGCCCTGATTCGCCGGGACACTGAATGTATTAACGCATTGGATATTTTGCGGGCATTAAAGGAAGGACTCGATCAGCATGCTTCCATTACCAAAGAGGAAAGAGAGCGCTTTCTAAATTTCATCTCTGTTGCACGCAAGGAATACGATGAATTGGCTAAGAAAGAGGTTCAGAAGGCATTTGTCTATTCCTATGAAGAGTCCGCGAAAACATTACTTGATAACTACCTAGACAATGTGGAGGCCTATTGCCATCGCAATAAGATGCGGGATCCAGTAACTGGAGAAGAGATGGATCCAGATGAAAAGCTGATGAGATCAATCGAGGAGCAGATTGGCATCTCTGAAAACGCCAAAAAGGCATTCCGCGAAGAAATTTTAATACGGATCTCCCACTACGCGCGCAAAGGAAAGCGTTTTGAATATAATAACCATGAACGACTGAAAGAAGCAATTGAAAAGAAATTATTCACCGATCTTAAAGATGTTGTGAAGATTACTACCTCTTCAAAAACACCGGACGAAAGCCAATTGAAGAAAATCAACGAAGTCACAAGACGTTTAATTGAAGAGCATGGATACTGTCCTATCTGTTCTAATGAATTGCTAAGATATGTAGGGAGCTTGTTGAACAGATAGAATGCGTAGCAGCTTTGAATCCAAAGTCATGCCATGGAGTGAAGTCAATGAAGGAGCCCATGTTTATTGTGTCTCAGGAAGACTGGTCTCTCCATCGCAAAGGATATCAAGATCAACTGAGACACCAGGAAAAAGTAAAAGAAGCGATTAAACAGAACTTGCCTGATCTCGTTAGTGAAGAAAGCATTATTATGTCCAATGGACGTGACGTAGTAAAAATACCGATTCGATCTTTAGATGAGTACCGTTTTCGGTATAACTACAATAAAAGCAAGCAGGTTGGCCAGGGGAATGGAGATTCAAAAGTAGGGGACGTCATTGCCCGTGATGGGGATCCCGCTGCAGGGGCTGGAAAAGGCTCCGGAGCAGGTGAAGACCCAGGCCAGGACTATTATGAAGCAGAAATCTCAGTAGAAGAGCTGGAAGAAATGCTCTTCTCTGAGATGGAGTTGCCAAATCTGAAAAGAAAAGACCAGAATCAAATTACGGTCACCGATATTGAGTTTAATGATATTCGCAAGAAAGGGCTCATGGGGAATATCGATAAGAAGCGAACCATTCTAGAGGCCCTCAAACGGAATGCAAGAGCAGGAAATCCCAGCCTAAAGGGCGGGATTTCCGTCGATGACCTGCGCTATAAGACTTGGGATGAGGTAACGAAGCCACATTCCAATGCGGTTGTCATCGCCATGATGGACACGAGTGGTTCGATGGGGATTTTTGAGAAATATATCGCCAGAAGCTTCTTCTTTTGGATGACTCGATTTCTGCGAACGAAATATGAAAAAGTCGAGATTGTCTTCATCGCCCATCACACAGAGGCGAAGGAAGTAACCGAGGAGGCTTTCTTTTCTAAAGGAGAAAGTGGAGGAACGATCTGTTCCTCAGCCTACAGGAAAGCCCTCGAGATTATCGACAGCAGGTATTCTCCTGCGGTTTACAACATTTATCCGTTCCATTTTTCCGATGGAGACAATTTGACTTCTGATAATGAGCGTTGCGTGAAATTAGTCGGTGAGCTCATGAAACGATCAAATATGTTTGGATATGGAGAGGTTAATCAGTATAATCGCCACTCAACACTGATGTCAGCCTACAAACATGTGAATGACCCTAAATTCAAGCATTGTATTATTCGGGAAAAAGGGGAAGTATACAAAGCTTTAACGACGTTTTTCAAAAAAACGGAGGAAGCCAAGGCATAGGGTGGGGGTGAGGAACGTTGGCCATGGCTGCGGAAGATAAAAGACAATTAGAGAGAGCCATTGATGAGATTACCGAAATTGCCAAAGGATTTGGTTTGGACTTCTATCCTATGCGATATGAAATATGTCCCGCGGATATCATTTATACGTTCGGTGCTTATGGGATGCCCACCCGATTCTCCCATTGGAGTTTCGGGAAATCCTTTCATCGGATGAAGCTTCAGTATGATTTAGGGCTTAGCAAAATTTATGAGCTTGTCATTAATTCCAACCCCTGTTATGCCTTTCTCTTAGATGGAAATACACTGATTCAAAATAAATTAATCGTGGCACATGTGCTGGCCCACTGCGATTTTTTCAAGAACAATGTGCGATTTTCTAAAACCAATCGGGAAATGGTCGAGAGCATGGCTGCCAGTGCGGAGCGCATCCGTCAGTATGAAATTTTGTATGGTAAGCATGAAGTAGAGAATTTCCTCGATGCAGCTTTAGGCATTCAGGAGCATATAGATCCTAGTCTTGTAAAGCCACAATTTGACTATGTCAAGGAAGATTCTGACACACGGAATACCAAAGGTCAAAGAAAGGGTCTTTATGATGATCTCTGGGGACTTGATCCGGAAGAACGTGAACGTCGGGAGAAGGAGGAAGCAAAGAAGAACCAGCCCGTTCGGTTTCCTCCCCGACCGGAAAAGGATCTCTTATTGTTTATTGAGCAGTACGCACAAGGGCTCCAAGACTGGCAGCAAGATATTCTGACGATAGTTCGAGGTGAGATGCTCTATTTTTGGCCCCAATTGGAAACGAAGATTATGAATGAAGGATGGGCTTCTTACTGGCACCAACGGATCCTTAGGGAAATGGAGCTGACCGAAAGGGAAACCATCGAGTTTGCAAAACTGAACGCCGGCGTCGTCCAGCCATCGACTACCAGCATCAATCCCTATTACTTAGGGGTGAAAATGTTCGAATATATTGAACGTAAATGGGATAACCCGACAGAAGAAGAACAGCATAGGCTCGGAAGAAAGAAAGGGGAAGGACGCAAGAAAATTTTTGAAGTGCGTGAACTCGATTCGGATATCTCTTTCTTGCGCAACTATCTAACTAAAGAACTCGTTGATGAATTAGATATGTATGTATTCGCAAAGCAAGGTAACGATTGGACGATTACAGAAAAGTTATGGGAAGGCGTCCGCGATCAGTTGGTTGTTTCCCGGGTTAATGGGGGATTTCCTTATTTGACAGTGGAAAATGGGGATTATCTGAGAAATGGAGAATTGTATCTGAAGCACCATTTTGAAGGAATGGAGCTTGATATTAAATATTTGGAACGGACCTTGCCATATGTTCACCAGCTTTGGAAGAAAACCGTTCATTTGGAAACAACCATAGAAGACCGGCAAGTGCTGTTTACCCATGATGGGAAAAAGACACATCGAAGATTTTTGTAAACTTGTTGATACCAGGTGAAGTCCGTAGACTTCACTTGTTTTTTTGTTTTTAAAGGTTTTTGGGGAACTCACCCATATATGCTAGGCTATCCTGGTGGACCATGCCCACTTGACTTTGTGATCGGACTGAGGAGACCTTATTTTGGTAAAAACTCTACTTTCTAAAGGTGTAGAGGACACAGATGACCTTATTTTATTGAAATCCTTAGATATATGATGCTTAACTGCGGGATAGGGGCTTTTGGGTCCGGATACTCTTTAAATTTAGGCATTTGGTAAGAATTAGCGGCTTTACGGTCCGCTTGACTTTGTGATCGAACCGAATGAAGCGAAATTGGACTAAACAGCTTAATTCGGTCCAATCACTGTCCTAATTGGCTGGCGGAACCTCCGTCTGTTTAGTCTCGAAAATCGTAGGTGGGCTCCGGCTAATCTATTTGATAAAATAAAATAAATCACGTCTACTTAGGCAGCAAGGGGAAACGATCAATGCTTATTTGGGATCAAAAACATAAACAATTATTATCACACCATTGTAGGAATTGCCCGGATCCGTTCTTTGCCCCTTATTCAAAAGACCTGCCGCATGTTGGTTGCTGCAGTTACAGCCCGGTTTTCACCCTGTTTGAGATTTATAAGATGGTCCAGGCGAATGAGAAGTTGTTTTTTTGGGACCGAATTTATCACAATCCGTACAGCACGGTGAAGGATTATGAAATTATCGTCCATGCCCATGTTCATCCCAAATTTTACGAAGCCAAAAAGGGAATAGGCTTGTCTTCAAAGCTCGAAGAAGAGGACTTCAAGCTGCGTTTTTCTGTCTGTCAATTTTTTGAAGATGGAAAGGGCTGTGGTTTAAATCCAGACTTTAAAAATAGGGTGTGCCGATCCTTTATTTGTCCAGCGTTAGAGGAGCAGATGGAAGATAGCGAAAAACAGCTCTTGGAAGATCATGTGAAGGAGATTCAAGCGGAAGTAGAGGGGTTTTTGAATGTGCATGAAACCGTATTGAAACAACGAGGCTGGACATTTGTCGATCATATGGAGGAGATTGTTGATTACCTGGAAAAGGTAACTCGTAGATAAAACGTTCGGAAATAGAAAAATAGCGGAAAAAGTTTCCGCTATTCACCTAACTTTTGGTCACTAGCGGAAAATTTTTCCGTTACTTAAGGAATCAGCCCTCCTCCCTAAACACGTACAACGCATACTCGATCGGTCTTCGGACTGCTGTCCAGTAGAGGTTCATATTTCCCATCAAACGAAAAATATCGCGACCAGGTTTGGGGTTCACCTCAATGATCCAGATTGCACCGTCTTGATCAATTCCTAGGTCGATCCCTAGCTCTACCAATCGGCCGAACTTTTCCTCTAGATATTCTGCAATAAGTAACCCCAACTGATGGCACTCTGCCATTTGTTTCTGATATTTTTCAGGAGGGAAATATTTGCCTAGAATTTGTTCGGCATCCACTGCTTTTCCTCCACCGTGGAGATTGGAGGTTGCGCTGTCTTTTCCCCCGACTTTCCCACCCATTCCAGTGACTTTCCATTCACCGGCTGCATCTTTTTGCACTAACAGGCGAAAATCGACCATGACGTGGGGCTCCCACTGTAGCTTCAGCCCCTGCTGAACGATGTATTTTTTGTCCTTGGTCCAATCACTAACAAAGGTTGCAAGTGATGACAGGGGGATGGTCCTCTTCATCTTTTTTCTTTGCCAATCCCTTCCCAGAAGGGCCAAATGTCCTGACTTTTGAGTAATACTTAAAATTCCTTTCCCGCCTGTTCCATTCACTGGTTTGAGATAGACTTGATGGTATTTACCAAGAAGTCGCTTAATATCCGCCGACCCTTCCAGAAATAAAGTCTCCGGAAGCCATTTGCGAATGGTTGGATGACGATCGAGGTAACAATGAAGGTTCCATTTGTGCGCCAGACGGGAGTTGATAAATTTCATCTTGGACCCACTGCGAAAATGGATAAAGCTTTTAAAAGCTTTTGGTTCCATGTTGCGAAAACGATCATAGACAAGATCGGGTGGGGAGGAAAGCTTAGACTGCCAGCCGCCCCGATCCTTTTGATAGACGAGCGCACGAATCATTCCACTAGGAAGAATATCGTGCGGGGAAAAGAGTAGAATTTCTGTATTCAATTTTTCAGCTTCCTTTACCAAATGGGTGAAAAAGGTCCGTTCTTCCATTTGGGTACCCTTATACCAGGTAAGTACGCCTAAACGCAGACGAGGAGGCATTACTCAACATCTTCTTTCTTCCAATTTCCAAGACCTAACCATAAGGTTGGTTTTCCTGTAGGCCCGGTAATCACTTTAAACCCAATCATGCCCATGGCAAAGCACATTTTAAGGCTCGGTACATTGTCTAGTGCAACTCTTCCATAGGCTTTATCCATTCGCTTCATCAATTCTTCAATCAATGTGACACCCGTTCTTTTTTGACGAAACTCCTTATGGACTGCAATAAAGGATTCTTCCCGTCCGAAATCTGAAACAGCCATGATCCCGGTTAATCTCTTTTCTTCAAGTGAAACCAAGATACAGGTGCCCTCGACATTCAGTGATTCTGCAGGAAGCCTTTGCAGCCAGCGGATCCCTTGCTTGGTAATCCGTTTATCTCCGTGGAGGTTCAAGAAACGAACGATTCTGGCTTTTACCTTTGGCAGTTGTTCAGGAGTAATTTGCCTTACTTGCATGTTGGCTTACTCCCTTTCCGGTAAAATTTGAGAGGAATTGTGCATATTGGATAATCCGCTCCAAAGATGTTTTGCGAATATGGGGTTCATCAAATTTCATTGGTTTGGCATTGGCTTCAAAAAACCAAAGCTCCCCATCACTGCTTGCACCAATATCCATAGACATTTCTCCCAGGGACGGGTATTTTTCTTCTAAGGCTTCAGCAATATCTAATACGACCTTATTCAGGTTATCCATAAAAGAGGTGTAGTTCACGCTCTGAAAAGATTGCTTTAGCACGACCTCAGGGGATGCGATGGAGCCGCCTCTAGGAACATGGGTAGTGATACTGCCCTTTCCTGCCACGCGGATTCCCACACCGGATAGCTGCCATCTGCCAAAATCATCTTTTTGGACGAGAACTCGTATATCATACGGACGTCCCTCATAGGTTGCCAGCTCGATCCCCTGTTGGATCACATAAGGCTCTTTCACTTTTGCAGAGATGGCATTCCATAACTTCCTCAGATCCGTAGTAGCCCGGGATACAACCTGCTCTCCATTTCGGCTTCGTAAAATGTATTTGCCTTTTGTCGTCTGTATGGACATAATTCCTTTCCCGGCCTTGCCTGAGATCGGCTTCAAGTAGAGTAACGGATGCTTTTCGATCATTGTTGTCAAATCAGATGACGTTGTCAGCTGCCTTGTTTCAGGTACATAGGAGGAAACAAAAGAGTTTTGTCCGAGAGAATGATACAGATTCCATTTGTTAAAGAAATGGTTGTTATATAAATGGAGACCAGAAATGGCTTTGAGTTTTTTGAGGGCGGATTGCACGTAGTCTTTCATCTCATCTTCTCGGTATGGAATCCGATTATAGACGACATCTGGCAGGGGCAAACTGGCAAAGCGGACCCACTGATTGGTATTTTCCTGATAGAGATAGGCGCTGGTAGACTTGGTATCCCAATCAATATCCTCTACCGTAAAAACATAGACGAGAGCTCCAAGTTGCTTGGCTGTTTGGATAATATCGGCAAAGTTAAGTTTATTACCTTTAAACCCGGTTCCTCTCTTTACAGTCAAAATACCGATGATCGGACCAACTGCAAGATTTCCCTGGCTTGTAGATAACTTCACCCTCGTTGCCAATGCCTCAGGAGCAGGGGAACGGGAATTTAAGATTGCCCTTTGAGGAACCCTAAGAGCTCCCATTCGAATGGTGGTTGTTCTTTTCCCTGTCCGCCTAAGGGCGGCAGCAGGTAGATGGAGCGTCCAGCCTTGCCCGGGAATGGTAGAAAGCATCGCTGTTTTAGGAATAGACATAAGGATCACGCTCCTCTTAATTAAAGTTGGCTAAAAATTTACTATAATCAACAATAAGGCGAATCGATTGGCTATCCGCATCCTTCAGGCTGCTTGCTTTGAAGATCGATCTACCCGGACGAGAGTTGGCTTCAAACATCCAGATGTGTCCTTTGTGATCGATGCCAATATCAAAGCCAAGTTCGCCGATGTTCTGGTTTAGTCTCGATTCGATAGCTTTGGCTAGAAGGATTGCTGTTTCTTTGACCTGTTGTTCCATATATGTGCTGTTTTGCGGGAACACTTGTTTTAACAAATCTTGCCCCAAAATCACGGTCCCGCCTGTACGGACGTGTGTAGTAACACTGCCCAGCCCGGCTATTTTTGCTGCAATAGCCGCTACAACCCATTGATTCTCACGGTTTTTATGGGCGTGGACGCGAAAATCCAGCGGTCGATCCTTGAATTTAATCAGATTAATTCCCTGTTGCACGAGATAATTAGAGAAACGAGACTTCGGGAGATGATTTTGTAATAAGGTAGCTAATGATCGATACCGTCTCACAACGTTTTGTGAATGGCTGTGGTACCGACAAAAATATCCTATACCAGGTCTATAGGTTAATTTCAGAATCCCTAGCCCTAAGCTTCCTGTCACTGGTTTGAGATAGACCATGCCATATTTTTTAAGCATATGGTCAACTTTTTGCACCGTTGGAGCAACATGTGTTTCGGGGATGTGCCGGTTTGCCAGCGGATGGTCTACTAATCGTTGATGGATTGACCATTTGTTAAAAAAGGTTGGATTAAACATTTTAGCATCCGTGTTTTCTTCCAACCTTTTAATAAAATTAGTGACACTTAATAGCTTTTCAGAATGTCTGTCTGGGATTCGGTTATAGACGACATCTGGCAGTGGAACGGTCAATCTTCTCCAAGTTAACCCGTTTGCGTCCCCGCGCAAAAACATGCCTCTTACGGTATTGGTGCTCCAATCCACATCAGATGGGGTGAAAAGAAAATAATAGATACTTTCTCCACGCTGAGCGGAAAGCAAATGTTTAAAGAAGGAAGACCTTGCGCTAACTAATTGATTATCTGTCATGGAGATCCCGACTGTTAAAATTCCGACAACAGGACCTAGGCGAAGTGTGTCGCCTGTCACTTTGACATGTAAATCACCATCAAAGGGGATGGCAAGGTTCAAACGGATCGCAGGGGGTATCCAAATTGCGCGATCTGCACGTTGAACCTTCAAAATCCTTGTCATTAATCTTTTTTGCCCCAATTGAACAACCATTTGTTTTTTATCATCTATACCCAATTCCCTGCATAATGCGTAGGGAATGATAATGCCATTGTATTTATTGGATGGCAAGAACTTGATTTGTACTCGCTTGGACTCCATCTTTTTATATCCTCCTTGAGCGGGTTTGCATAAGGTACCTTGCATAGTAGACAGGATTGATTTGGGATTTTCTTAGAGCATCCTGGTCGTTGATCTGTTCAAAAATCTGTCTGCCGGGTTTGGAATTCACCTCAAGCAGCCATACCCTGCCATCTTGATCAATTCCAGTATCAATCCCTAATTCCAACAGCTGACCGTGCTGACTTTCAATATAGGGGGGCAGTAACTCCTCTAGAATTTTAACGCGAGAGAGGATGCCTTCTATTTGTTCCCGATTGTAATTGCGATCAAGAAAATCTCTAAAGCAGCAGGCCTTTCCTCCCCCATGAAGATTAGAGGTAATGCTGTTTTTTTGCCCTATTCGAACAGCTTTGCCGATGGAGATCCACTGTCCGGTTCCATCCTTTTGCATGAATATCCGCATATCGAAAGGAACCCCCTGTTTGGAAGTTAGGGTTAGGTAGGGTTGGATCAGATATTTCCATCTCCGAATAAACGGCTGTATAAATTGATAGAGGCTAGAGAGGTTGGAGACAGAGGATTGAAAGCTTTTGTTGAGCAGATCTCTTCCCTCGATGTCATAAGCGCGGCCGCTTTTTTCAGTAATTTTGATAATTCCCATTCCTAAAGAGCCATTAATTGGCTTTAAAATGATGGATTTGTATCGGTTTAACCAATCGCTTAGCTGCTTGTTGCGGTTTAAAATGTCTGTGTGTGGCAAAAACTGGGAAAGCACAGGGTGTGCTGAGACCATTTGGTACAGTTGCCACTTTCCCTTTAATCCCAATCCTAAGAATTGAATGTTCTTATTTTCCTTTAACTTTAAAACATAAGGTTTGTAACGTCTGTTAAGGCCTTTTCCGATGTAAAAGCAGCGGTCATAAATAAAAGCAGGGAGCGAAGTGGTAACGGACATCCAGTTTCCGGCCTGATTTAAAGTATAGCCTTTGACAGTCTGTGTTTGTTCATCGATGGCATTGGGGTGAAAGATAATCACTGGAATTCCTTCGCTTTGACCTGTTTGAACGATTTGCTTGTAAAAGCTTTTTTCCGGAAAAGGGGGTATACCTGGCGCATGAATGGTCATAATGCCGAGCATGGGTTTTGTTTTCAACCCATATCACCTTTTCTTTCGTTTTAATTTCTTTTTCTTGAACGGAAGCTGTTTAGGTAGGCGTGATTTTGTTCTATTCATTCCTTTCAGGAAGAGTGCGTAGTCAAGCAATCTTCGAACAGAAGGCCGGGTTTTATTTTCAGAAAGAACCTGATCATCGTTTTTAGACGGTTTTGCATTAATTTCTAAAAGCCATACCTTACCAGAGGTATCAACAGCAAGATCAATTCCCAATTCGGCAAAATGTCCTTCGATGGAAGACTCCAGCGACTGGGCCAAAGAGATGGATATCTTTTTCAGATGTTCGGTAGAAGGGCGGATTCCGCTGGTCCATGGGGATGCCGATTGCAATGCCTTCGCTGCTTGCATGATGGTCCCACCGCGCGCAAGGTTGGAAACAATGCTCTGATCCTGACCACTCCTCCCCACGATCGAGGTCACTGCCCATTTTCCTGTGATGTCCTTCTGCACAAGGGATCTAAAATCTAATGGGTTTCCATTAATTTTTACCAGACGGAGACCCTGCTGGACCAGATAGGGTGCCTTTGAAATGCGTGGGCCGACGGATTGATACAAATCAACCAGCCGATTGTAATTCTTTTCGATGCTTCCATTCACCGTAGAATAGTGACAGGTAAATTTTTTTCCGTTGCGGGTGATACGGTAAATGCCTATTCCTAAGCTGCCATTTGCAGGTTTTAAATAGACCTGGGAGTATCTGCTTGCTACTTCTTTGATTGTTGCATAGCCTTTGTATAAGTAGGTTGTAGGAAGGTAAGGTTTGGCTTCTTCTGTATTCGATAAGGCTTGATGAACTTGCCACTTGTTTAAAAAGTGTTCATTAAAAATAGAAATCCCTTTTACTTTCCACTGCCTGAATATCTCCTGTGTGTCAGAAGAATTCTCACTCTTTCTGGAGGCTAACCGATTGTAAACAGCATCGGGCATTGGCAAAACCTGTTGACTCCAGTTCCCATCCTTCCATACCCAGCCATTTACTGTTTGATTTTGATGATCTATATCGTTTAATGTAAAGATATATGCAAGCACACCTTTTGCTTTGGCACCTTGCACAACTTCTTGGCAAAAAGAAGAGGCGGGGCCGAAAATCCCTTCTGGTGTCCGAAGAAGTTTCGTGATCAAGACACCGAATACTGGACCAAGGATGAATCTTTTTCCATGTGGTTCATATCGTGCACTTAATTGAATTCCATCTGGAAGTGAGAGCAGTTCACCAACATCCTTGCGAAATCTTAGAATGGAAGAAGTGCTTGCAAATGTTTGTATTCTACATGGAATTGATTTCTGTCCCAGCTGAAGGGAAACGCGGGAATGGTTTGGAAGCTGCATTGCTTGCTGTAATTTCTGACTGACAAGCAGGTGGATTCCAGACGGGAAGTCCGATTTTTCATCTAGTTGAATTCCGGCACAAACATTTGACATGGGTATTCCCCTTCCCATTAGGCTTTCGAATAATGTATAGTATGAGGGCTATGGTGGAGTGGTGAAATAAGTGGGCTTTTGACACTAGTATTAGAGAGGACGAGCAAACGTGAATTGGTGGTTATTGTTTATACTGCAAGTGGTTATCGGAGCTTTTATAGGAGGGATGACAAATGAACTCGCTATTCGAATGTTGTTTCGCCCCTATAAAGCTATTTATCTTGGAAAATGGAGGCTTCCCTTCACCCCGGGGCTGATTCCCAAACGCCATGAAGAACTGGCACGGCAAATGGGAAAGTTGGTTGAAAACTTTCTGATCACTCCTGAGGGGATCCGGAAGATGTTGAAAAAAGGAAAAGTAGAGCAGGAGGTAGAAGCTTGGATACAACGCAAATTGGGTGAATTAGCGAGTTCAGATGAAACTGTCTTTACCTTTGGGTCAAGATTAGGAATGTTTCCTTCCCGTGAAGGGCAGCAGGTCGTAAAGGGTTCAATCAAGGTATACATAGAACAAAAGATAGGACAAACTGCACATTTAAAATTAAATGAAGTGTTACCGGAGCGTTCCAGGCAGATGATCATGGATAAGGTACCGGTGCTTGCTCCCTTTTTATTGGAACGAATTTCCCAATATGTGGCTTCAGATGAAGGTACTCGAATGATTAAGCAAATGCTTTCGAACCTAGCAGGCGGTCTTGGGATGTTCGGTGGGTTGGCAGGTGTTCTATTAGCTGATGAGAAAATTGTGGCCAAAGTCAGCGGATCATTGGAATCGAGTCTAAAGAACGATGAGTTAAAAGAGAGACTGACTGCCATTCTGGCCAGAGAGCTAGAGCAATTAGGCGAAAAACAGGTAGACGAAGTGATACACTGGCTTGGTGAAAAAAATATTGAACAATTGATTGATATGATTATAGAGAAAATGATTGATTTTGATGTGATTGGACAGCAGAAATTGCAGACAGTGTTGACTCCTCTCCTTCCAACGATTCGGAAAGCCGTTCCACAGTTCGTTGCTAACTTAATGGCATGGGTGGAAACAAATCTGGAGGAAGGATTGCAAAAGTTGAACTTAACACAAATTGCCTCCTCACAGGTTGAGGCTTTTCCCGTACATAGATTGGAAGACATGATTGTAAGCATTACGGGTAAGGAATTAAAGATGATTACCGTTTTGGGGGCGTTGTTGGGAGGCGTCATTGGAGCTGTCCAAGCGGTAATTGTGCTCTTTGCAAAGTAGTGTGGCTTGTTCAGGAACAATTTGGTATGATAAAAATGGGTAAAAATGGAATAGTGATTACCTCAAATTATGGTTATGGAGGAATAGTTGATGGAAATTATTTATCATGGTCATTCAACCGTACAAATCACACATGAAGGGACTTCACTCATCATAGATCCATTTCTCACACATAATCCCGTAGCGAAAGCCAAGGTAGAGGATATTCAAGTGCAATACATATTATTGACCCATGGTCATAGCGATCATATTGGCGATGCTCTGGAAATTGCCAAACAAAATAATGCGACAATTATTGCCACATTTGAGTTGGCAACCTACTTTGCTTGGCAAGGAGCAAAGGTCCATGCCATGAATACAGGGGGCTCTTATTCGTTTGATTTTGGTCGAGTTAAGTTCACTCAGGCCTTCCACAGCTCAGGGATGACATTTGATGATGAACAAAAAATCACCTATTTAGGCATGCCTTGTGGCCTTATCTTGACTATTGGAGGTAAAACCATTTACCATTCAGGGGATACGGCTCTATTCGGAGATATGAAAATTATTGGTGAGTTAAGTCCTGTAGACCTAGCATTCCTGCCGATTGGTGATAATTTTACAATGGGACCAGAGGATGCGGCCATTGCAGCCGATTGGGTAAAGGCCAAGAAAGTCGTCCCGATCCACTACAATACCTTCCCGCTCATTCAGCAGGATCCTGGGGCTTTCTCTGAAAGGTTAAGCAAGAAGGGGATCGAAGGAATTATCATGGAGCCGGGCAGCAATCTTTTTATTTAAATGAAAACTCTTTGTAACATACTTGTAATATTACGGGGCTATACTAAAAGCATGATGATAAACCCCCTTAATTTATAGGCGGCCGCGAGGTCGTCTCTTTGTTTGTAAATCGGCACTGGCTGGTTTTTTTTTTGCACCTAAATGTTCCAGCAATGTTCACAATTTAATGGCAAATTTAGTATTTTTATGTAAAAAGCACCTACTCGAATGCTATAATTTGATGTATACTAATATCGTATTCTAGCGAAAAAAGTAATAGATTCGAGAGTAACGGTGGTGAATGAATGAAGAGAAAAATAGCTGGCTTTTTATTTGCATCAATCCTATTTTCTTCTCCAGCTTTTGCTCAAGAGGACTATACTGTACAAGCAGGCGATTCATTGTGGAAAATTTCTGAGAAGTTTAGTGCTTCTGTTTCAGAAATTAAAGAGGCCAATCAATTAGCCTCAGAATCCTTAAGTATTGGACAGAAACTCGTTATCCCAGGAAGTGGGAAGGATAGCAAAGAGAAAAAACTTGCTGTGGTCCAGGCTGGAAACCTCAATTTGAGAGAATCAAGTAGCCTTGATTCCAAAGTGATTACCATGCTTCATAGAGGGACGAGTGTTGAAGTATTGGACAAGGGCGAAGAATGGTCAAAGGTAAAGGCAGGAGAAGAAGTAGGCTTCGTCGCAACAGAGTATTTGAATTTTAATCGGGAGAAGGCGTCTCGCTCATCTAATCTGCTTTCTGAACGTTTGAGAAGCATTACAAGTGATCTGATTGGGATCCCTTATCGTTATGGCGGTACAACGCCTAAGGGGTTTGATTGCAGCGGCTTAACTGCCTATGTAATGGGAGAGTTAGGGGTGGATTTACCTAGAAGTTCCGCTGAACAGTTCTCCGTTGGAACGAAAGTCTCCAAAGGCGATCTGGTGCCAGGAGATCTGGTGTTCTTTGACTCGCTTGGAAAAGGTGATATTTCACACGTAGGAATATACATAGGAAACAACAAAATGGTCCACTCAGCAACGAAAAAGGTTGAGGTCAGTGACTTGGATTGGTACTTCGACCATTATCCCTATTACGGAGCAAAAAGAGTTTTCGAATTCGATAGCTAGACAAAATGAAAAAGAGCCCCTAGGGGCTCTTTTTCATGATACCTTCGCATTATTTGCTTTTTCCTTCGGCAGGTATTTTGCACAGTATTCAACAATAGCAGGGCGAACCTGTTTACATGTTTTAATGCATTTTAAACATAACGGATCCGTTTTCATGGATATCCTCTCCCTAAGATGTAAGCGTTTTAATTGGTATATTCTATTGTGCTGTGAGTTCGGAATATTACAAAATCATAAAAACCCCTCATATATTTTTATTGGACATGGTTATCCCCTGGAAAAATATACTAAGTTAAAGTCATTTGGTTTAAACTATAAAAAGGGAAAGGGGATGAGTCTAATTGCGAAAGTTTTATCTAATTTTCACGGCCCTCTTTATCATTTATTCTGTAGCTATTGGGATCTATTTGCTTACGACACCAAGTTCACTCCCGCCAGATCTAAAGGGCAGTCCGGCCGACCCAACAACATTCATGTCTCCAGAACAGGTTGAACAAGCTTATGCCTTTTCTAGAATTAAAAATATCTTGTTTTTCATCGGTGGTCCATTGGAATGGGCGATTTATCTCCTTATTCTTGGTTTGGGGCTATCGGCCAAGTTTAGGGATGTTGTCGAGTCCGTTATTAAAGGATCCTTCTGGAGAGTAGCCTTATTTGTTCTTCTTCTTACTTTTACCACCACTTTGCTGCAGTTTCCGCTTGATTACTATGCTTTTCATTTAAAACATGTGTACGGCATTAGCAATGAAACATTTAACAGCTGGATGACGGACAATATTAAGGGGTTTTGGGTATCAGCAGTGCTTACCATTCCGATCGTATGGCTTCTCTACCTGGTCATCCGGAAAAGCCCGAAAAGATGGTGGCTTTGGTGTTGGCTGGGTTCGATCCCACTTTCCTTATTTTTTATGTTTATTCAGCCCGTTGTTCTAGATCCGATTTATCACAAGTTTACGCCATTGCAGGATCAGCAGCTGAAGAAGGAAATTCTTGATTTGGCCGCAGAAGCGCATATTCCTACCGAGAAAGTTTATCAAGTAGACATGTCGCGGAAGACCAACGCATTAAATGCTTATGTGAACGGGATTGGCAGCAACACGCGGATTGTTCTTTGGGATACAACGCTGCAAAAACTGAAGAAGGATGAAATTTTATTCATCATGGCTCATGAGATGGGACACTATACCCTTCATCATATGGCATGGTTATTTTTGGGATCTATTTTTATGGTGCTTGCTGCTCTGCTTGTTGTCTATTACCTGCTCCGATGGACCGTAAGAAGCTGCGGGAAATACTGGGGGATTCATCAGGTAACGGATCTAGCGTCTCTGCCTGTGATTCTTTTGATTCTCTCGGTTCTTTCTTTTATCACCATGCCGATTCAAAATACGGTGTCTAGACAATATGAACATGCGGCAGATGTGTATGCGATGCAGTTAAGAAATGACCCGGATGTGGCGATAAGAACCTTTCAAAAACTCGCAGTCGAAGGACTTTCAGAAGTCAACCCTCCGGCACTGGTAAAATATGCTTTATATGGACATCCTACTTTACATGAACGGATCCTTTATGTTAAAAATTATTCGAAATAGAAAAATCAAAAACATCGAGTAGGGAGAACATGATAGGATGAGATTACGAAAGAAGCCTTGGGTTAAGGATGAGATTGTTAAATTTGATCAATTAATTGAAACCCCCGAAGAATATAAAGGAAAATGGAAGGAGCGGTTTGGAAATAATCCGCTGTATGTGGAATTAGGTACGGGAAAAGGAAATTTCATCACCACTTTGGCTGAACAGAACCCGGATATTTCTTTTATTGGTGTAGAGATTCGGGAAGAAGTTCTATATTCTGCAGTCAAAAAGGCCGCTGAGAGGAATCTGCATAATATTGCTTTTCTTTGGATGGACATAAACAAAATCGAGGAAGTTTTTGCCGAGGGAGAAGTGGCAAGAATCTATCTGAATTTTAGTGATCCTTGGCCAAAATCAGGTCATGCCAAGCGGAGGTTGACCTATCGTCAATTTCTTGAAAAGTATAAGGTCATGATGCCACACGGTGGGGAAATACATATGAAAACAGATAATGAAAAGCTGTTCGAGTTTTCACTAAATGAATTTTGTGATAGTGGGTTTCGTCTAAAAAATATAACTTTTGATTTGCACCACAGCCAGTTTGAAGAGGAAAAGTCTGTGATGACAGAATACGAACAAAAATTTGTGAACCTGGGAATGAAAATTTATCGGGTAGAAGCCATTAGTCCCATCAAGGAATGAACACAGGTTATTCATCATATATATCTGATATGAGGGATAAACCATGTCATTATCATGTATAAGGGATGGGAGAATGAAAAAATTTCGTGCTTTAAGCTGTTTTATCTTGGCGTTGTGTTTGGTGTTTTATGCTTTGCCAAGGCTGCCTCTGCAAGGGTTTGATGGAATGTTGGATCAAGCAAGCGGATTTAGTCTTGTGTGGACGGCTTTTGCCATGCTAGTCATTGGAAGTAACCTATATCAAGTGATTAGTACAGATCGAACAGGGCTAGACAGGAGAGCAAGAAAGCGCGGAAGCCGCAGATTGGGAGAATGGAAGAGACCAGTTATGGTCGAAAAAGGCTACAGAAGGAGCAGGATCTAAATAAGGCTGAACGGGCGTGGGAACATGCCTCGTTCAGCTTTTTTAGTTGCTTGTGTTATAGTAACTGGCTATAATTATAGTGGTACAGATGGCAACAGGAATGGGGAGAAGTTGTTGCAGAAGAGAAAGTCAGGGTGATACATGGTGGCCACAAAGCATGAACAAATACTAGAACACATTGCGTCGTTAGAGGTCGGCAGTAAGATATCTGTTCGACAAATTGCCAAAGATCTCGAGGTTAGTGAAGGGACAGCTTACCGTGCGATTAAGGAGGCCGAGACCCAAGGGCTTGTGAGTACAATTGAGCGGGTTGGGACGGTTAGGATTGAAAAGAAACAAAAGGAAAATATAGAAAAACTGACCTTTGCTGAGGTTGTGAACATTGTTGATGGGCATGTCCTTGGCGGAAGGGAAGGGCTTCATAAGACGCTGAATAAATTTGTGATTGGTGCAATGAAGCTAGAGGCCATGATGCGTTATGTCGACGCTGGAAGCCTGCTCATCGTTGGGAACCGCTATGAAGCGCAGAAAGTTTCCCTTGAACATGGAGCTGCTGTACTCATCACAGGTGGCTTTGATACGAGTGAAGATATCAAGCAACTGGCAGACGATCTGCAGCTACCGATTATCTCAAGCAGCTATGATACGTTTACCGTAGCTTCGCTCATTAATCGGGCGATTTATGACAGGCTGATTAAAAAAGAAATTGTAATGGTCGAGGACATATTAATTCCTTCGGAAGAAACACATCATTTATTCACCCATGACAAAGTGAAAGATTGGCATCTTTTGAACCAAAAGGTGGGACATGGCCGGTTTCCAGTGGTTGATGAACAGCTTCGGGTTCAAGGGGTCATCACGACGAAGGATATTATGGGCCGTGAAGAACACTTATCGATAGATAAAGTCATGACTAAAAACCCGATTACCGTGATGCCTAGGGTTTCGGTTGCCTCAGCGGCACATCTGATGGTTTGGGAAGGAATTGAGCTACTGCCCGTAGTCGATAATCACAAGAAGCTATTAGGAATTCTCAGTCGTCAGGATGTACTGAAAGCAATGCAGTATATCCAGAAGCAGCCGCAGATTGGTGAAACCTTTGCAGACCAAATTACTTCGCACTTTGAAGAGGAGAAATTAGAAAATGGGAACCTCGTATTTAGAGGAGAAATCACACCACAAATGACAAACCATCTCGGTAATATAGCGAGCGGTGTTTTAACAACCGTTGTAGCCGAGTCAGGCTGCCGAGCCCTTCGTCAGCTGCGTAAAGGGGACATGGTTCCGGAAAATATTACGGTCTATTTCCTTAAGCCGGTTCAGATCGAGAGTATCATTGAAGTACGTCCAAAGGTAATGGAAATCAGTCGGAAATTTGGAAAAGTAGAGATTGAAGTTTTTCATCAGGGGATTTTGGTAGGGAAAGCGATGATGACCGCACAGGTTATTGAGAGATAATACCGTTGACCGGATAAGAAGATACGACAGAGGGTTGCTCCACTGTCGTATTATTTATTTTTCGGGTTGCTCACTAACGCCCATGGTCAGGACCTGTATGTGCAATAGATTGAAAAATACGGAATGATGTTTAATAATTAGTTATAGTATAATTATTTTAAATATTAAATTAGTATTTTAGACTATTTGGAACTGTAAGATGCAATTTCTTCGAACGGGCTTCAATGGAAGCTTTTCATATCAGGGAACCAAGGGGGCTAGCTCGTGAGGGAAATCCATGTAAACGAGATTACCGAAGCTGTCAAAAACATGTGTATGGATGCCAATTACCATTTAGGTTCTGACGTGGTTCAAGCTTTTCAGGAGGCGCTATCGACGGAAGAGTCAGCTACTGGAAAGGAAGTTATAAAACAATTGGTCGAGAACGCTGAAATTGCAACTACCGAAAGGGTTCCCATGTGTCAGGATACGGGGATGGTTGTCGCCTTTGTCGAGCTTGGTCAGGACTGTCGGATCGTTGGAGGGGGACTTTATGATGCGATTAATCAAGGGATAAGGGAGGGGTATCGAGAGGGTTACCTCAGGAATTCGATCGTGGGGGATCCCCTGCAGCGTCAGAACACAGGGGACAATACGCCGGGTGTCATTCATTTGGAACTCGTACAAGGAGACAAATGTACGATTCATATAACGGCCAAAGGTTTCGGTAGCGAAAACATGAGTCGATTGAAAATGATGAAGCCGGCCGATGGGATTGAAGCGGTAAAGGATTTTGTTATCGAAACGGTTAGACTTGCTGGGCCCAATGCTTGCCCTCCGATGATCGTGGGGGTTGGGTTAGGTGGTAATTTTGAAAAGTCAGCTTACCTAGCCAAGAAGTCTTTGCTAAGACCAGTTGGAGAAAGAAACTCTCGGGAAGATATAGCCCAGTTCGAAAATGAAATGCTGGATAAAATCAACCAATTAGGACTAGGTCCTCAAGGTATGGGGGGACGGACAACGGCACTAGATGTTCATGTGGAAGTCTATGCAACACATATTGCCGGGCTACCGGTGGCAGTAAATATTCAATGTCATGCAAGCAGACATAAAACAACTGTTTTATCCGGCATTAACGGGCAGTAACCCCCTACATCAAGGGAAAACTGCCCGATAGTGCAACTAACCATCAGAGGGGGAATGAGGGCCCTTTCTGATGGAAGTTTTCTTTATAGGAGGGAAAGATGTCGGTGAAAGAGATAAGTCTGCCTTTTAACGAAGATCAATTAAGTGATTTGCGATCCGGTGATCGCGTCCTATTAACAGGGAGCTTGTTTACCGCAAGGGATGCTGCACACAGGCGGATGTTTGAAACCCTGGAGGCAGGGGGAGATCTTCCTATTAGCATTACAGGCCAGACCATTTATTATGTCGGTCCAACACCATCTAAACCGGGCCAGGTCATTGGTTCCGCGGGACCAACAACAAGCGGTCGAATGGATAAATATGCCCCTAAACTGATTGAACTAGGTTTAAAAGGAATGATTGGCAAGGGCAGAAGACAGCAGGCAGTAAAGGATGCGATGCAGAAACACAAGGCGGTCTATTTTGCTGCTGTAGGAGGGGCTGCTGCGCTTATTGCCAAATCCATTAAAAAGGCGGAGGTCATTGCCTATCATGATCTCGGTTCCGAAGCGATTTACCATTTAGAAGTAGAGAGATTTCCTGTGATCGTGATTAACGATATTTATGGTTCGGATCTGTATGAAGAAGGAGAAGAAAGATTTCGGATTGAATCGTAATGGATAAGGGGTGGAGTATAGGATGTTACCTTTAGAGGGAATCACGGTTGTAGCGATTGAGCAAGCAGTTGCTGCCCCATTTGCAACGCGGCAATTAGCAGATCTCGGGGCGAGGGTTATCAAATTGGAACGGCCGGGTGATGGGGATTTTGCCCGTAAATATGACGAAACAGTGAAGGGCATGTCAAGTCATTTTACATGGTGTAATCGATCGAAAGAATCTCTTACCTTGGACTTGAAAAGCGTTGAAGGAAAGGAAATATTAGTTAAGTTATTGGAAAAAGCCGATGTATTTATACACAATTTAGCTCCAGGGGCTGTTGATCGTTTAGGTTTTGGAGAGAAAGAACTACGAGAGCAGTTCCCACAGCTGATTATATGCAGTATCTCTGGATATGGACAATCTGGACCGTACCGCGATAAAAAAGCCTATGATCTGTTGATTCAATGCGAGGCGGGGCTCGTTTCGATCACGGGTACCCCGGAAACGCCATCAAAGGCAGGGATCTCGATTGCCGATATTTGTGCTGGAATGTACGCCTATAGTGGAATATTGACGGCTTTGCTGCAAAGAAAAGAAACAGGTAAAGGAACTGTGCTGGAAATTTCTATGCTTGAGGCTTTAGCAGAATGGATGGGATTCCCTATGTATTATGCAGGATATGGTGGAATCGAACCCAGTCGTACAGGAGCCAGCCATGCTACGATCTACCCTTATGGTGCCTTTGCCAGCAAGGATGGAAAAAAAGTCTTTTTGGGGATCCAAAACGAACGAGAATGGGTTCGTTTCTGTGAACTAGTTCTTAAAAAACCTGAGCTTGCAATGGATGAAAGGTTTGAAAATAATTTCAATCGATTCCTCAATCAGAAACAATTGCAGCCTATTATGGAAGACGTGTTTATTACCCTACTTGCTGATGACATCGTAAAGCGGTTGGAGTCAGCCCAAATTGCCAATGCCCGAATGAATACGATGCAAGAATTCTTCCACCACCCTCAGTTAGAAGCTAGGAATAGATGGAGAAACATTGATACACCGGTTGGTGCTGTAAAAGCACTAATTCCCCCCGTTACGATGGAGGGGGTTGAGCCCGTGATGAATCCAATTCCGGAAGTTGGCCAACATACGAAACAGATATTGGAAGAGCTTGGATATGACACGAACATGATCAGTCAACTGTATGAAAAGGTGATCGTATAGTCCCCAGAAGAAAGGACGTGCAAAAAGAAAAAAGGGATCCATTTGATCCCTTTTTCATTGTTGCATATTGGTTTTATAAAACCGATAATTCTTAATCCCCATCCATAGGTTGAAAATACCTAGTACTCCAAGAAAGATAGCTATTACAACACGAGTGGTCGATAAATCAGGGAAGAGAAACTGGTTAATAGAAAATAGAATCAGGGTGCTACCCATGAAGATGTTCATCAAGGATTGTCCAACTTTTCTAGCGAGTGGCTGCTTCACCATCCGGTATTGAATGCCAAAGGCAACGGTCAGTACAAGGGCGGCTAGGGTTAACCCCGTAAGAAACATAAAAATCACCTTTCCTTCAAGTAGATAACGGAAAAAAGTTCCGCTATCATCAAAAATCCTGCCCCAAAAGGGCAAATAACGGAAGAAATTTCCGTAAAGAGGGTCTGAAACCGTATTTTAACGCTTATTCGTTGCAATAACGGAAAAAAACTCCGTTATTTGCCTATTTTCACCTCAGAAAAATTAAATAACGGAAAACTTTTCCGTTAACTTCATCGGCGAGATGTCGACCTTGACTTTACCTAAGTTATTATACTATATCCAACAAAAAAATCCCAACCTTAACAGTTGGGATCCAAAGCGAGCAACACGCTATTCCGTAATTCTTGAACATCTGAAAAGGGCATATCAAGTTGAAGGCACCTCCTAATCAAGCTTCGTGTCGCAGGATGTAAGTTCAGTTCTTCCTCCCACCCAAGATCTTCGCTTTCCTCAGAAGATTCAAAGGTAGTGTACAGGAGAAACAACAGGAAGTGTCCAAGTGCATAAAAATCACTTCTAACCTCAATGGCCCTGCGCAGCTTTTGCTCGATCGGGGAATCCAGATGAATACCGTGATCATCCGGATCACCAATTCGCCTAGCCAACCCAAAATCAATTAGCCGCAATTGTTGGTTATCATCGACCATTACATTGGGAATTCGAATATCCCGATGAATCACACCTTGGGTGTGAAGGTATTCAATAGTGTTTAGAAGGGAGATCATGATTTGTAAGGCTTGCTGTTCTGAGAATTTCACATCCTCATCAAAAATTAGATCCTCGAGATTTTTTCCCGTTACATACTCCATAGAAATAAACAGATTTCCATGATCTTCAAATTTCGTATAAAATTTTGGAATCGCCGGATGGTTCAATTGTTGAAGAAGCATGGCCTCATAATGATAGGCTTGGATTCCTAATGTTGTACCCTTTTTACTGGGTTTTACTTGTTTTACAACACATTTTTGGCCACTCTGCAGATCTTCACACAAATAGCTAATTCCGTAACTTCCCATTCCCAGAACGTTAATCACTTGATACCGATCAGCAAACACCTTCCCAACGGCACTCGGCCAATCAATCCAAGCTTCCCATTTCTTCTTCGTCCAATCTTTAAGCCTAGAAAAGTGTTCCATATCGATCTATATTTCTAGCTGCTAAAAAAGCTGAAACTGGACCGTTTCTTTTTATAGTGGGAGTGTCCGTAATAGGAATGACCATGTTTGTTATGCGGATAGTGTTTACGTCCGTGATAGTCACTGCTGCTGTATTTGTGATATTTGTTGGAGGAACCTAGACCTAGCCATTTTTTAATTAACTTCTTTAACATGATATTCACTCCTTCACCTTTTCTATGGTATACGATAATAAACGGGAAGGAGTTTCAAAATTTAATCAAATCTAGGGCGCTATCGTTTCTACTTTGGCCGTGAAATAAAGATGAACCGTCGTATAAATCGTAATAGTTTTCAAGTCTAAATGGACGTTTCGGGTACCGATCTTAAATTGCTTGTCTCTAAAATGCTGCCGAAGAAGGAGGTGTAGATCATTCACACTGTTCAAGGGTTTCCCCTCAAGAAATTTTGTGTCCCGTTTAACCAGCTTAATGACCTCCGCTTCGATAAAGGGGTCTGCTTTGGGTTGGATATCGAGAAGATGAATTTCCACATCCTTAACGGCAAGTTGATAGTTTTTCTGTGATTTGGCCTGTTCCTCCTTGTATTTTTGGACGTCCTCCAAGTAGGCTTTGTTTTCATTTTCCAAACTGTCAATGGTCAGGTGAAGACGATCTAATTCTTTGCCAAAGAAAAGAAGCATAATTAATGCTCCAACAATCATTCCTAGGAAGAAAAACATCTCATACTTGATCCACTTTTTGTAGGTGAACGAATTTGGGACCCGCATTAATCCATCTTCCCCAGCCATTGAATTAATACCGTTCCTGAATGGGCCCCTGCGAAGGCGCTGATAATCAGAATAATCTGCTTGATGATTGCTGATATCTGTCCTTCGGTGAATACTCTCTCAATTTGCATAAAGGAATCAAAGGTTCCGCCAAGTGCCCCAACCAATCCCCAAATTTTTAAATTGTCGGCGATTGTGGTCATGTTATAAATCGGCGGCTGGCGAATCAAAAAGGACCCTAATCCTCCCATCAGCGATCCCCCAACCACAATGCCAAAGGCGATAAAAAAGTGCAGAAACATATTTGCTAGTAGGCTCACGGAAAACACATCCTGTCCTAAGATCCCTATATATTTATGGGGGCAGGCTATGAAATATGAATATTTGCTGCATCGGTGTATAATTTAGGGCAAAGAAAGAGTTTGGAAAAGGAGAAACCCCATGCAAGAATTTGTCCATCTTCGTGTGCACAGTGAATATAGCCTGCTTAAAGGAGCATGCCGTATCGACGAATTGGTACAAAGGGCATCTGAATTAAAGTTGCGCTCACTCGCGCTTACAGACGAAGGAACGATGTACGGAACGATCCCCTTTTACAAGGCATGTCTTAAAGCCGGTATAAAACCGATCATTGGTATGGAAGTAGAGATGGTAGAAGGGGATTTGGCGGACCGCCAAATGAAAGATGAAAAGATTAGACAGAAGTTGGTTTTACTTGCTGAAAATCGGACCGGTTATCAAAATCTAATGAATTTGACCACTGCTTCACATATGGGGATAACCACAGGCAATCCCAGAATTAACAAACAGATTCTATCCAGGTACAGTGAGGGACTTATTGCGATTAGTCCTTCGTCCACGGGCCCGATCCAAATGAACCTGGCAAAACGTGAAATAGATAAAGCTTGGGCAATCTGTCAGGAATACCTTAGTATTTTTAGTCATGAGAACTTTTTTCTTGCCTTAGAAGACCAAGGGCTTGCCGAGCAGCGTGTGTTGAATCAAAGAATCTTGCAGTTTTCCAGCCAATATAACGTTCCATTGGTTGTCACGAACAATGTGCATTATGTTGAACAGCGGGATGCTAAAATTCAGGATATTTTGCTTTGTATCGGTAGCGCAAAGCTTGTAAGTGACCCTGACCGGGAAAGATTTCCAAACGATCAATTTTATTTAAAAAGCAAAGAAGAAATGGTTCGTCTCTTTCCTTATGCGAGGGAAGCGCTACAGAATACCTGGACTATTGCGGAGAGGTGTAACCTGGAAATCACATTTGGGGAATATATTTTACCTGAATTTCCTGTTCCGGATGGACAATCGGCAAGCATTTATCTTCGTGGGCTTTGTGAAGAGGGGCTGCGAAGGCGTTATCTACAGCCATCAACTGCGGCCGTGGAGCGTCTAAATTATGAACTCAGGGTTATTGATCGAATGGGTTTCTCGGATTATTTTCTTATTGTCTGGGATTTCATGCGATACGCCCATGAGCAGAACATTATAACCGGACCTGGGAGAGGCTCTGCGGCAGGGAGCCTTGTCGCCTATGTTTTACAGATAACAAATATTGATCCGTTGAAGTACAAGTTGCTTTTTGAGCGTTTTCTTAACCCGGAAAGAATTAGTATGCCTGATATTGATATCGATTTTGAAGTAGAACGTCGCAGCGAAGTCATTTCGTATGTTTCAAGTAAATATGGGAGTGACCATGTAGCACAAATTGTTACTTTTGGAACAATGGCTGCCCGGGCGGCCATCCGTGATCTTGGCAGGGTCCTGAACTATCCGTTGGATATCGTAGACCAAACAGCGAAGCTGATCTCAGCAAGCACCATCCAAAAGGCACTAATGGAAAACAGCGAATTAAAAAAGCTCTATGAACAAAATGAGAAGGTCCAAGCCTTGCTTCAAATCGCGCAGAAGATTGAAGGATTCCCACGCCATGTCAGTACACATGCAGCAGGGATTGTGATTTCGAAGGATCCACTAACAGAACATGTTCCCTTACAAAAAGGAAATGAAGGATTCTCGCTCACCCAGTATCCGATGGAGAATCTGGAAGAATTGGGCCTCTTGAAAATGGATTTTCTCGGACTGCGTAATTTGACGATCATCGAAGATACCTTGCGTTTCATTGAGCAAAGCAATGGAAAATCCTTGAAAATAGCTGATATTCCACATGATGATAAAGGCACTTTTGAACTTTTGCAAAAAGGTGATACAACGGGGATTTTTCAATTGGAATCAGCGGGAATGAGAAATGTTTTGCGTGAGGTGAAGCCTACCTGTTTCGAGGATATTATTGCGATTCTGGCCCTGTATAGACCAGGGCCGATGGAAATTATCCCGAAGTTTGCCGCTGCCAAAAATGGGCGTGTACCTGTTCGTTATCTACATCCTAACTTAGAGCCGATTCTTGTAGATACCTATGGATTCATTTTATATCAAGAACAAATCATGCAAATTGCCTCCAAAATGGCCGGCTACAGCTTGGGACAGGCAGACGTGCTGCGGCGAGCTGTTTCCAAAAAGAAACGGGAAGTGTTAGAAGAGCAGAGGGCAAGGTTCAAGGATGGATGTGTCCAACAGGGCTACACTGAAAAGTTAGGCCATGAACTTTATGATTTAATTGTTCGCTTCGCAGACTATGGATTTAATCGGAGCCATAGTGCGGCTTACAGCCTAATTGCTTACCAAATGGCATACTTGAAGGCTAATTATTCGATAGAGTTTATGACTGCACTGCTCGGGATGTCGGTGGGCAACCCGGTGAAAATAGCAGAGTATGTGGAAGAATCCCGGAAAAAGCAGATCCATATCCTACCTCCAGATATCAACCGTAGTGAAATCTCATTCTCAATTCATCAAGGACGTATTCTATTTGGCTTGGCTGCGATTAAACATGTAGGGGTAAATGCGATTCGTGAGATTTTAGCTGAACGAAAGAAGAACGGGTTGTTTAAGGATATATTTGATTTCTGTCGTCGGGTTGATCTTAGGAACTGTAATCGTCGGGTGATTGAAGCATTGATTCAATGTGGTGCGATGGATTCGATCCCGGAACATCGGGCCCAAAAATTAAGCATCCTGGATTTAGCCATGGAGAAAGGCGCAAATTGGAAGAAGGAACATGAGTTGGGTCAGTTTAGTTTATTTGCCGATCCTTCGATCAATCCAGTTGAGAATGGGGAATTTTCTTTTCCGGAGATCCCTCCTTTTACAGCAAAAGAACAATTGGAGTTCGAAAGAGAACTATTAGGTCTCTACGTTTCAGGGCACCCATTAGATGATTTTGACTATGTTCTTCAACATAAAACAGTTTTACCCATCAATGAACTAGCGGAAAGAAGAAGAAATGAAACAGTTCTGGTTGGCGGAATCCTGGTTGATATGCGAATTATTACAACCAAGAAGGGGCAGGCAATGGCATTTGCTTCGCTGAAGGATAAGGTGAAGGAAATCGATTTGGTTGTTTTTCCAAATGTGTATCAAACCTACTCTCCTCTTTTACGAAAGGAAGGCTTGCTTCTTGTGCAAGGGAAATTGGAGGAGCAGGGGGAAGGGGAACTAAAGATCATTGTCTCCAAGATCTGGGATATGACGAAACTGCCAAGACCTAAAAATCAAGGATTATTTATTAGGGTGACAGAAGATCTGGAGAGTTCGGGAGGGCTTTTGGTACTGCAGCAAAAATTGATCAAGCATCAAGGAAATGTGCCTGTTTTCCTCTATTACGAGACAAAAAAAGTGACAAGACAGCTGCAGGGAAAATATAGTGTGGAGATAAATGATGTTTTGCTGGAAGACCTGGAAAAGCTTGTAGGACACCAATCTATCCATGTAAAGGAACTTAAATAGAGGAGGAACTGCAGAAATCCTCGAAAAAAATCGATTATTTATGGTTTACATGGATATAACTTCTGCTATAATAAGAACAAGAAAATAGTGGTCTGACCACTACAAGAAGGAGAGAAGAGAAGGGTGTCACTACGAGACGAAGCACTACACTTGCACAAGGTCAATGAAGGAAAATTGTCGGTCCGTTCTAAGGTTGCAGTACAGAATTCAAAGGATTTAAGTCTTGCCTATTCGCCAGGTGTTGCTGAGCCTTGTAAAGAGATCTATAAAGACGAGGCAAAGGTTTTCGATTATACCATGAAGGGGAATTTGGTAGCTGTTGTTTCTAACGGTACATCTGTACTTGGTCTTGGAAATATCGGACCGAAAGCTGGAATGCCGGTAATGGAAGGAAAAGCCGTGCTATTTAAAGCGTTTGCAGGAGTGGATGCTTTCCCACTTTGTCTTGATTCAACAGATACTGAAGAGATCATTAAAACAGTTAAGATGCTTACCCCTACATTTGGTGGAGTTAACCTAGAAGATATTGCCGCGCCAGAGTGTTTTGAGATTGAAGAAAGACTCAAAAAGGAATGTGACATTCCAATCTTCCACGATGATCAACATGGTACAGCGATTGTTACGGCAGCTGGGTTAATTAATGCCCTCAAAGTCGTCGACAAACACATTGAGCAAATTAGAGTTGTTGTGAACGGTGCAGGAGCGGCTGGAATTGCAATTATTAAGCTGCTGCTTAATATGGGTGTAAAAGATATCATTATGTGCGATAGAAGCGGGGTTATTTACGAAGGTCGTCCAAACGGAATGAATGCGATCAAGGATGCTGTTGCTAAGCACACCAATCCCCAAAGGTTGCAAGGAACACTTGCCGATGCTATAAAAGGCGCCGATGTATTTGTTGGTGTTTCTGCAGCAGGTGCAGTAACCAAAGAGATGGTGCAAAGCATGGAACGTGATCCAATCATTTTTGCGATGGCTAACCCAGATCCAGAAATTACACCAGCTGATGCTAAAGAAGCAGGGGCAAAAGTTATTGGAACAGGTCGTTCTGATTATCCAAATCAGGTCAACAATGTGTTAGCTTTCCCAGGTATCTTCCGCGGCGCGTTGGATGTTTATGCCACAGAAATTAACGAGGACATGAAAGTTGCAGCGGTCATGGCCTTAGCTGAATTAATCTCTGAAGATGAATTGCATGAAGACTACGTGATTCCAAAAGCATTTGACCCAAGGGTTGCCCCACAGGTCGCTGCAGCCGTAGCCAAAGCGGCAATGGATTCGGGAGTGGCTAGGCGTACTGTAGACCCTGAAGAAGTGAAGCAAAAAACAATTCGTTTAACCTCGATTGAATAGCAAGGCAGCCAAAAGAAGGAGTATATGTCCTTCTTTTGCTATTGTCGGGAGTTAATAGGCAGGAATCCCCCTCTTCAGCTTTGGAAATTGGGGGAACTGCCGATAGACACCGGATGAGTGCAACCAACAGAGGGGGTGGAGGAATTCCCCTTCTGATGGAAGTTTTTCTTTCTTGAGGGATGGAATGGATTGAACCAGTAAAAGGTGGGTGACTTTATGCTAAGCCCCAGTTCCGGAGATAAAGTTTATCATGGGATTTTGTTAGAATTAAATCGGATCGTTGAAGAGGACGGCCTTCGTCCTGGGGATAAGCTTCCTTCTGAGAGGGAATTATCCGACCGTTTGAAAGTAGGCAGATCCTCTGTAAGAGAAGCTTTGCGCGCTCTTGAATTGTTGGGGTTAATCACAACCAGGCGTGGTGAAGGAACTTTTATCCAAAACTACCGGGATAATAAATTTTTTGATATACTCGGCTATTATTTGTTGCGGGATAAAAAAACAAGTAAAGACCTATTTGAAATGAGGATGTTGCTTGAATTAGACGCAGTGAGACTTGCCTGCCAAAGGGCTACCGAAAAAAGCCTGTCAGAAATGGAGCAAACGATTGTACAAGCAAAGAAAAAGTTAAATGAGGGGTTTATTCCCATCGAAGAGGACTATGATTTCCACCGCGCTGTTGCAAGGGCCAGCAAAAATTCAATTCTGCGCCGTATTTGGATTCCGTTAATTGAATATAGCAGGACCGCTCGTGATGCTTCCGCACCTAAAGAGGGTAAGATAGAGTATAGTAAGATGATACAGGAGCATGAAGAAATCTTGGAAGCAATACGCAGTGGGAATATGGAAAAAGCAGAGGCGTGTATGCGCGAGAATTTGGAAAATGAGCTCCTAATATAATAATGCTTGTCTAATTCTTTATGCTGCAGAGAAGGAGGACCACGTGATGTGGACGGTTATCTACATTTCACCCAGCGTCAAGATGGCCGAAAAAATCCAAGAGCGATTGACTGCCGAAGGGTTCCTTGTCAAGGTCAAACAAGCCGCTGTATCGAAACAGTATGAGATGCTTGTTCCAGAAAGCGAGTTAGACGAAGCTCTGGAAGTGTTAAATTCCATCCTTCATAGATAATCAATGAAAATGTGAAAAATTTGAAGCAAATGAAGTTTTGCTTCATGAGAGGTGTAAGTTTTGCTAAGAGATATTTTTTCAAAAAGACGTAAGTACGCTACAATTACAAATCCGTCAAGTTCAACTTCTACGGAAAAAAAGGAAATTCCCGAAGGGTTAATGGTGAAATGTAATCAATGCGGAGCTATTTCCTATACCAAAGAATTAGAAAAGAATTTAAAGGTATGTTCTTCGTGTGGTTACCATTTTTCAATGAATGCTTTTGAAAGGATCATTGCTACGCTTGATGATGGCCATTTCTTTGAATATGACAGCGAAATGATCTCTGTTGATCCACTGTCCTTCCCTGACTATCCTGAAAAAGTGGAAAAGGACAGAGAAAAAACAGGTCTCAATGAAGCGGTACTGACGGGAGAAGGAACGATTTTTGGCTACCCAGTGGTTCTTGGTGTGATGGATTCTCGATTTCGCATGGGAAGTATGGGCTCGGTTGTTGGAGAAAAAATTTATCTGGCAATTGAAAAGGCCATGGCTAAAAAATATCCTTTCATCCTTTTTTCGGCATCAGGTGGAGCCAGGATGCAGGAAGGGGTATTAAGCCTTATGCAAATGGCTAAAACAAGTGCAGCTTTGGCGCGTATGAGCGAACAGAAGGGGCTCTTCATATCGATTATGACGAATCCTACAACAGGAGGAGTTTCCGCAAGTTTTGCCTCTTTAGGGGATTATAATTTAGCTGAACCAGGTGCATTGATTGGCTTCGCGGGGCGTAGAATTATCGAGCAAACGATTCGTCAAGAGCTTCCAAAAGATTTCCAAACTGCTGAATTTCTTCTCCAGCACGGTCAATTGGATATGGTCGTTAACCGAAAAGAAATGAAAAATGTCTTAGGGAAAATATTAAGTATCCATTCGGACAGGGGGGATGAATAAAATGCCAAGCGATTTACAATTTGAAAAACCCCTTGTTGAGCTTAAAGCAAAGATTGCGGAGCTACGGAAATTTACGGAAGAAAAAGGAATTGATTTTACAGAAGAAATTTCTAAGCTAGAAGAAAAAGCGAGAAATTTGCAAAAAGAAATATACGGGAGTCTCACTCCGTGGCAGCGAGTTCAAATTGCCCGCCATCCGGAAAGACCGACAACACTTGATTATATTAAGCATATCTTTACTGACTTTTTGGAGTTACACGGTGACCGACTCTTTGGTGATGACCCAGCGATTGTTGGTGGAATTGGCAGATTGGAAAATCAACCCGTTACCGTCATCGGCCATCAAAAGGGGAAAGACACGAAAGATAATATCGCACGGAATTTTGGAATGCCGCATCCCGAAGGGTATCGCAAGGCCCTTCGTTTAATGAAACAGGCAGACAAGTTTAACCGTCCAGTCATTTGTTTTATCAATACACCTGGGGCATACCCAGGGATTGCCGCCGAAGAACGCGGACAGAGTGAGGCCATTGCCCGCAATTTATTAGAGATGGCTGCACTAAGTGTTCCCGTTATTTGTGTGGTTACAGGTGAAGGGGGAAGCGGCGGGGCATTAGCATTAGGAATCGGAAACCGGCTGTTGATGATGGAGAACTCCTTTTACTCCGTCATATCTCCGGAAGGTGCTGCTGCGCTGTTGTGGAAAGATGCAAGTTTAGCCCAGCGGGCTGCAGAACATATGAAGATCACTGCCAAAGATTTGTTGGAGCTTGGGGTAATCGACGGAATTATTCCGGAACCGATGGGTGGGGCACAAAAAGATATCAATAAGCAATGTCAATTTATGAAGGAAGCCTTGGTTAACTCCCTAAAAGAACTAACTGGAAAATCAGGCGAACAATTAAAAGAAGAACGGTATCAAAAGTTTGTAAAAATAGGTGAATATACAACGTTTGTTCACAGTTCTTAAAACGCTCGTTAGTTGGCATCCCTCTTTTTAAGAAGAGGGATGAGGATTGAAACGTAAAAGATAGAAGGGAAAAAGATGAAAAAGGTTTGCAAGTCTTATGTGAAGGTAAGGTACCAAGAAACAGATCAAATGAAAATCGTTTACCACGCCAATTACTTGGTCTGGTTCGAAATTGGCAGAACGGAATTTATCCAGGAACAGGGAATGAGTTATTCGGAATTGGAACAACATGGGTTGCTCTTGCCTGTTTTAGAAGCCAATTGTACTTATAGAAAGCCGGCAAAATATGAGGATGAATTAACAGTTTTAACCTCGGTTCAAGAACTAAAAGGAGCCCGGCTGACTTTTCATTATCAAGTAGTTAAGGATGGGGAGATCCTGGCAGAAGGGTTTACCCGACATGCTTTTACCACTCCGGAGCTTCGCCCAGTTAACTTGCGCTCAGCGATGCCAGATCTTTATCAGAAACTAGCGGAAGTAGTGGAATAAAAAAAGACCGAGCATAGCTCGGTCTTTCCTTTTAAAAGCTTATTGCTGTTTATACTGTGGCTCCTGCTGCTCTACATAAGTAACCCGAGCCTGTAACGTATTGACTACGTTTTCCATTGTTGTCGCCAATTGGCTGTACATTTGTTTTGCCTGTTGATCCTGGGTATCTAACGAAAAAGTTTTTAAGTCGGCTTTTAGCCCTTCTGCGCTTGCAAGTGCTTGCTGCATTTTGCTTCCTACTGTCATGAAAGAATCCCTCCCAAAGGGTAGATGATGGTCATGGACCATTAATATCTTCTCTTTAATGGGGTCTTTTCAATCTGAAATTATTTCCCACAGTCATCAAGCCTTTTGCTCTCCAATAATAAACGTCCAAATATCCCGGAGGACACCCGCATTCATTAAGGCATTTATGATCACGACCGCGACCGGACCGATGATGAGGCCGATAACCCCAAACAGCTGAAGCCCTACAAATAAGGCAATAAGGGTAATCAAAGGATCTAAACCGATATTGTCAGCGACCACCTTTGGTTCCATAATCTGTCTTTGAACCACAACAACCGCATAGAGGATCGATAATCCAATAACCAGTTGGAAATCTTGTTTAATAAACAAATAAATAATCCATGGGACAAACACGGAACCTGTCCCTAGAAGTGGTAGCAGATCCAGGATACCCGCAATAATTCCTATTGTAAAAGCATAATCGACCCGCAGAATCAGTAGCCCGATAATAATGATAAATCCAGTGATGCTAACCAAAGTAAACTGGGCTTTTACAAACCCGAACAGGGCCGACTTTAAATCAGAGAGGACACGTACTGATCTGTCTTTTACTGCGGGTGGTACCAAGGAAGAAATTTTGTGTTTCATTTTATAGAAATCTTTGCTGATAAAGAAAGAAGCTAAGGTTGAAATAACAAGGACAGTTGCTGTGTTTGGCAGGGATGTGAGAAATGATTGCAAGCCCTTAAGAAATGAATTAACAAGATATGTACCTGTTTGGGCAATTTTCGAAAGTGCAGCACCGATATTTTCTTCAATTGTAGTTTTGTAACTTTCATCAAGTGAGCTATACAAAAGTTGTATACGATCGTAAAAGTTGGTAATAATCTCCTTAGTGATCAAATGTTTTAAATAATTAACTGCATCCTGAATGTATAAAGGCATAACCGTGATTAAGTGGCCAATTTCAATGACTACTTGAGTAATTAAAAGCGTAATACTTCCAAGAACGAGCAGAATGACAATGACTAAAACAATAGATACAGAAATCCACCGTGGAATATTCGCTCTTTTTTGAATCCAGTTCACGGGCCGATTTATCATAATCGCAATGATGAAACCTAAAATAAATGGGTAAATTAAGGGTGTCACGAATTGGAGAACTTTTATACTCAGATAAATTATGGCTAAAACGAAAAGCAATCGTAAGACTTGAAACGCCCGCATTTTCCAGTAATGGTCCATAGATTAACTCCTTTGTTCTATATTTTTGGGCGAAATAGAAAGGATTCTTATCAATCCTCCTAACTCTTAGGTTAAGGTAAAAGAGGGGGCGAATGCAATATTTGGAATAAAAAGATTCACAAATCGGGGTTATTATTCTATAATTATGGGTGGATAGACAGCTTCGTATGCCTAAAAAATGAATGAGTCTTCATTTTTTGCTTTCTTTGTTTAGAAATAAAGGATAAAGGAGAGATCTTATGTCAACTGCTGGATTAGAAGGAATAGTGGCAACCCAGTCTGGGATTAGCTCGATCATTGATGGTGTCTTAACTTACCGTGGAATCGACATTGATGAGTTAGCAGATAACGCAAGCTTCGAAGAGGTTGTGTATTTGTTGTGGAATGGTGAGCTTCCGAATGCTGATGCTTTGGCCCAACTGAAAAAAGACCTCGCAGAAAACGGAAATTTACCTGAGGAGATCATCACTCTTTTACAAACCCTGCCGAAACAGGCACATCCTATGACAACTCTTCGAACAGCTGTTTCTGCATTGGCCATGTACGATCCTCAGGAACAGGAAATGACACCAGAGGCTAACCAGCTTAAAGCGCTTCGACTGCAGGCCCAAATTTCAACAATTGTAGCAGCTATACAGAGAGTCCGTGAAGGAAAGGAAATCCTCTCTCCGAATCCCGAATATGGCTATGCACAAAACTTTTTATATATGTTAACGGGCGCTGAACCAGATCCAATTGCGATCGAAGCCTTTAATAAGGCCCTTGTCCTTCATGCGGACCATGAATTAAATGCCTCAACCTTCTCGGCACGTGTTACGGTTGCAACCTTAGCTAACATTCATGCAGGTATTGTTTCTGCAATTGGTACGTTAAGCGGTCCATTGCACGGCGGTGCGAACGAAGCAGTTATGGCTATGCTCGAAGAAGTTGGAAGTGTTGAAAATGTTGATTCTTACATCAACCAGGCACTATCAGAAAAGCGAAAGATCATGGGATTCGGACACCGTGTATACAAAACCGGTGATCCACGTGCTAAACACTTGAGAAATATGTCTCAAAAGTTAACCACCATTTCTGGACAGAGCAAACTCTATGATATGTCTGTGCGGATTGAAGGAATTATTACTAAAGAAAAAGGATTGCTGCCAAATGTTGATTTTTACTCAGCATCCGTTTACCATAGCTTAGGCATTTCAAGAGATTTGTTCACGCCTATTTTCGCTGTGAGCCGGACATCTGGTTGGACAGCCCACATTCTCGAGCAATATGCTAATAATCGTCTAATTCGCCCACGAGCTGAATATGTTGGACCAGAGAAGCGCCATTACGTTCCAGTTGACCAGCGATAATTATTCATTGACAATGACATTGTGTTCGGCCATTGGTTCGAACACAATGCTTTGATAAGTTTTTTTAGGAGAGTTTCATGTCATTTACAAAATGAATAAGACTCTTCTAACGGCATGAAAAGCTTCCCCTAAATAGGGGGGCATTATTATCTTCAAAAGGGCTTCAATAGAAGCTTTTGTTAAAAGCTATGTACATAATAGGAGGGGTTAAGGTGTCACTATTTAAACAATATGAAATGCCAACAAACGGCGAAAAAATTACCATCGAAAATGGGAAGTTGAATGTCCCTAATAATCCTATCGTTCCTTTTATCGAGGGAGATGGTACAGGCCCGGATATTTGGAATGCATCTGTTCGCGTACTAGACGCAGCAGTAGAAAAGGCTTATAAAGGTGAAAAGAAAATTGCTTGGTACGAGGTTTTCGCCGGTGAGAAGGCCTTCAACAAATATGGAGAATGGCTGCCTGAGGATACACTAACTGCAATAAAAGAATACTTCGTGGCGATCAAGGGTCCGTTGACAACTCCTGTTGGCGGAGGGATTCGTTCGATTAACGTAGCACTTCGTCAGGAATTAGACCTATATGCATGCGTAAGACCCGTACAATACTTTGAAGGAGTTCCTTCCCCTGTAAAACAACCTGAGTTAACAGACATGGTCATTTTCCGTGAAAATACTGAGGATATCTATGCTGGGATCGAGTGGGCTGAAGGAACTGAAGACGTTCGTAAACTGATCAATTTCTTGCAAAACGATATGGGAGTGAAGAAAATCCGCTTCCCAGAGACTTCCGGGATCGGCATTAAGCCAGTTTCGAAGGAAGGAACAAGCCGTTTAGTCCGTGCTGCTATTCAGTATGCCATCGATAATAAGCGGAAGAATGTAACCCTTGTTCATAAAGGGAACATTATGAAGTTTACGGAAGGTGCATTCAAAACTTGGGGCTATGAACTTGCTGAAAAGGAATTCAGTGATAAGGTATTCACATGGGCACAATATGACCGCATTAAGGATGAGCAAGGTGCAGACGCAGCTAACAAAGCCCAAGCAGATGCGGAAGCTGCTGGCAAGATTATCGTGAAGGATGTTATTGCAGATGCTTTCTTACAGCAAATTCTACTTCGCCCTGCTGAATACGATGTAGTGGCCACTCTTAACCTAAACGGAGACTACGTTTCTGACGCATTGGCAGCCCAAGTAGGTGGAATCGGAATCGCACCAGGTGCAAATATCAACTATGTAACAGGTCATGCTATTTTCGAGGCAACACATGGAACAGCTCCAAAATATGCTGGTTTAGATAAAGTTAACCCATCCTCCGTTATTCTTTCCGGAGAAATGATGTTGCGTCACTTGGGTTGGACAGAAGCTGCTGATCTTATTATTAATTCCATTGAAAAAACCATTGCAAGCAAGCAAGTCACCTACGATTTTGCACGTTTGATGGAAGGTGCTACAGAGTTAAAGGCATCCGAATTTGGTGATGCTTTAATCAAAAATATGTAGGGGGCATCTGTTATGAGTTTCAAACGTAGAAAAATTGCCGTCATTGGCGCTGGCTTTACCGGGGCAACAACAGCCTTTTTGCTTGGTCAAAAAGAATTAGGAGATGTAGTTTTAGTTGATATTCCAAACCTGGAGAACCCAACCAAGGGAAAGGCTTTGGATATACTTGAAGCAAGTCCGGTTCAAGGTTTCGATGCTAATATTATCGGTACTTCCAACTATGAAGATATTCAAGATGCAGATATGGTCATCATTACAGCAGGAATCGCCCGTAAACCGGGGATGAGTCGTGATGATTTGGTGAATACCAATGCTGGAATCATGAAGGCAGTCTCTGAGAATGTTGCAAAGTATGCTCCTAATAGCTACATCATTGTCCTTAGCAACCCAGTTGATGCTATGACCTACGTTTGCTACAAAACAACAGGATTCCCAAAAAACCGAGTCATCGGCCAATCGGGCGTGTTGGATACAGCCCGCTTTAATACCTTTGTTTCCCAAGAGCTGAACGTTTCTGTGGAAGATGTCTCAGGTTTCGTTCTAGGTGGGCATGGGGATGACATGGTTCCATTGGTTAGGTACTCTTATGCGGGAGGAATTCCGCTTGAGAAACTAATTCCACAAGATCGTTTGAATGCGATCGTCGAACGGACACGTAAGGGTGGCGGAGAGATCGTAGCATTGCTCGGGAACGGAAGTGCCTATTATGCACCTGCCGCTTCCTTAGTGCAAATGGCTGAGGCCATTTTGAAGGATAAAAAGCGGATCCTTCCTTCCATTGCCTACCTTGAAGGGGAATATGGATACCAAGATATTTACCTTGGCGTACCGACCGTTCTTGGTGGAGATGGAATCGAAAAGATCATCGAATTAGAACTTACGGCTGTGGAAAAATCTGCTTTAGACAAATCTGCGGATTCTGTTCGTAAGGTGATGGCTATTCTTAGCTAATCAAAAAAATTGCTTGGAATTTACTAAGGGGGGCGGAATCCCAATCGGAATCTGTCGAATTCATAACAGGAGATTTTTCCAATTTCCCCGAATGAATTCGATGAATTTCGATTGGGATCCGCCCCCCCTTTCCCTCTTGACTATATTAGGCAGATGAAGTAAACTGTAATCAATATATAATACGTTGAAAAGGAATAGTAGAATTTCGTGAAACGTACAGAGAGCTGTTGGGTGGTGCGAAACAGCCGTGAAACAAATTCGAACTCACCTTGGAGTAGCTCGCTGAAAGAACACAGTAGGTGGAGCCGGAGCCTAACCGTTACAATAGGAGGATATAAGGTTATTATTTAACCCGTATCTGTCAGAGTGCATACCGTTTAGGTATGAAACTAGAGTGGTACCGCGTAGGCTGTTGCAGTCTTTCGTCTCTATTTAGCAATAGAGGATGAAAGGCTTTTTTGCATTTTAAGGGCAAATTAATGATTAAAGAGGAGGCTGTTAAAATGAAAAATGTTGAAAAGTATACTAGGAATTATTTTATGCCACCGGAAAAAAGTTTGAAATGGACAGAGAAAGAATATATCACTGAAGCTCCGATTTGGTGCAGTGTTGATTTGCGCGATGGAAACCAGGCTTTGATTATACCTATGAGTTTAGAGGAGAAGCTTGAGTTTTTCAAAATGCTTGTGCAAGTTGGATTTAAAGAAATTGAAGTTGGTTTTCCAGCTGCCTCCGAAACGGAATATGCATTCTTGCGTACACTTATTGAGCAGGATTTGATCCCAGATGATGTGACGATTCAAGTACTGACACAATCCAGAGAACATATTATTCAAAAAACATTTGAGGCGCTGGAAGGTGCGAAAAAAGCGGTTGTTCATTTGTATAACTCTACATCCGTTGCCCAGCGTGAACAAGTTTTTAGAAAATCAAAAGAAGAAATCATTGAGATTGCCGTTTCAGGGGCAAAATTGTTGGAAAAGTATGCAAAAGAGACCGAAGGAAACTTCCAGTTCCAATATTCCCCTGAAAGCTTTACTGGAACGGAAATCGACTTTGCGCTTGATATTTGTAATCAGGTTCTTGATGTATGGCAACCAACAGCTGATAATAAGGTGATTATCAATTTACCAGCCACCGTTCAGATGTCGATGCCGCACGTGTACGCAAGTCAAATAGAGTATATGTGTAATCACCTAAAATACCGAGAAAACGTGATTGTTTCCCTTCATCCGCATAACGATAGAGGAACCGGAGTGGCTGATGCTGAGTTAGGGATGTTGGCTGGGGCAGATCGGGTCGAGGGAACTCTTTTCGGAAATGGTGAAAGAACCGGTAATGTCGACATTGTGACCCTTGCATTGAACATGTATTCACATGGAGTAGATCCAAAGCTTAATTTTGAACATATCCATGAGATCAGTGCGGTTTATGAACGTTTGACAAGAATGAGAGTTCATGAGAGACATCCATACAGCGGTGAATTAGTATTTACTGCCTTCTCAGGTTCACACCAGGATGCCATTGCTAAGGGGATGGAATGGCGCGAAGAGAAGGATTGCAAGTTTTGGTCGGTGCCTTACCTTCCCATTGATCCGAAAGATATTGGCAGAGAATACGAAGGAGATATTATCCGGATTAACAGTCAGTCTGGTAAGGGGGGGATTGGTTATATTCTTCAGCAAAACTTTGGATTTGATCTTCCAAAGGAAATGCGTGAAAACTTCGGATATTGCGTGAAGAGTGTCTCCGACCGCCTGCATAAGGAACTGATGCCTGAGGAAATTTACCAGATCTTTATGACTGAGTATGTGAATATTAAAGACCCTATTGAGTTTATCAGTTATCGGTATACCCAGCATGATGATTTCCAGACAACGGTTACTGTACGAATGAATGATAAGGTTCAAGAATTTGTTGGTACCGGAAATGGAAGATTGGATGCGATCACCAATGGGCTTCAGGAGAACCTGGGAATCACCTTTGATAATTTAGTTTATAAGGAACATGCTTTAGAAATCGGATCAAAATCACAAGCAGTTAGTTACATCGGAATCACTTCCCCGACAGGAACGATCCATTGGGGTAGTGGAATTCATACGGATATTATGACAAGTACGGTGAAAGCATTGTTTAGTGCCATCAACAAAATGATGACTGAGGGCAAAGAAGTTAAAGAAGATGTTGAACAAGGTGCAAATGTATAAGTGGAAAAAGGAAAAGAACCCGGTAGTTGCCGGGTTCTTATTTATACTAGTGATTACTGCCCTACATTGATAAACGGTGTAGCTCCACCAGTGACATTTGGCAGCTTGCCGTCCCATTTTTTAATTCCTTCTAATTGAGCTTCGATTTGTCTAAGTTTAATCAATTCAGGTGTTACTTCTTGCTTTTGTAATCTTAAAGCCTCAGCCTGGGCTTGGGCTTTTGTAATTTCTTGTTCCTTCTCTACTTTAATTCTTTCTAAATCCAGTTTACTCTTCAAGAATTGTTGTTCTGCAATTTGTTTTTGCTCAATGGCCCGGTTGAAATCCTCAGAAAACATAAATTCCGTAATGTTGATTTCATCGAGAATCATATTATAAGCACTTAGTTTTGCCGCTAAAACTTCTTTTACCTTGATACTAACCTCAGATCGTTTTGAAATTAGTTCTTCTGCGGTATATTGCGCTGTAACAGCCTTTAGGGCTTCACCAATCGCAGGGTCAACAATACGTGTTTGAAATTCTAGCCCAACGCGTTGGTATAAGTTATTGACTGTTGCAGCATCCAAATGGTAGTTAACTGCTACAGTTGTAGTTACTGTTTGTAAGTCTTTACTGGCAGATGCCTGGCTGGATTCTGTTTTACTGACACGAACGTCCACCGGAATTACCGTTTGAACAAATGGGATTCTAAAGTGCATTCCTTCCGCCAGCACATTTGGTTGAACGGCTCCGAGTTGTAACACAACCCCACTGTGTCCAGCAGGTACAATCACAAAGGATTGAAAGGCTATGATAACAAGTAAGGCAAGTACGACGATAAAGGCTATTCCTTTGGAAGCAAATTTTTTCGGATTAAAATCAACTACTCTTTCATCCATTAAGCTTTCCCCCTTTTTTTAGACCACTATATGAATGTACGTAAAAAAACTCTTTTGGTTTCAAAGAAATTTTAGGAAAAGGGTGTTTTGCTAGTCTATTTCCCCTATGATAAGATGAAGGAATGGAATGATTCGGGGGTGCAGAACTTTGGAAAAAAAGATTGTTGTGTTGGATGGGAACAGTATAGCCAATCGGGCCTTTTATGCGCTGCCATTATTAAGCAATGCGAACGGTTTACATACAAATGCAGTATTTGGTTTTACCACTATGCTTTTAAAGGTTCTTGAGGAAATGAAACCGACCCATGTACTGGTTGCTTTTGATGCGGGCAAGGTCGTTTTTCGGCATCAAGATTTTGCGGAATACAAGGGTGGTCGGCAAAAAACGCCAAATGAGTTATCGGAGCAGTTTCCTTATATTCGTGAGCTATTGGATGCCTTTAGTATCCCACATTATGAGTTGGCTGGTTATGAAGCAGATGATATTATCGGGACGCTCACAAAAGAGGCTGATGATCAGGGGATCCAGACAGTCATCGTAACAGGTGACAAGGATATGCTGCAACTTGTGTCAGAGCGGGTGCATGTAGCATTAACGCGAAAAGGAATTAGTGAAATTGAGTGGTTCAACCCTAACGCTATACAAGAAAAGTACGGGTTAAATCCTGATCAAATTAAGGATCTGAAAGGATTAATGGGAGATGCCTCCGATAATATTCCGGGAATTCCTGGGGTTGGGGAGAAAACTGCTTTGAAATTACTGCATGAATTTAATTCTGTTGAAAATTTACTAGAACATATTGACCAGATCTCAGGGAAAAAATTGAAGGAAAAAGTGCAGGAACACCAATCGCAGGCATTGTTAAGCAAAGAATTAGCGACAATCTTACGCGCAGCACCGATCGAGGTGAAATTAGATCAACTTGAGTACGCTGGCTATCAAAAGGAAAACGTCCTTGAAGCCTTTAAAAAGTTTGAATTTAAGTCCCTTTATGATCGTGTAGGGGTTGAGGAGGTCCAAGAGGATCAACCTGTCCGGCCAATCGCGTTTACGATCATAGATGAAGAGAATAAACAGTCCTTTGAATCCTATCTAAAAGAGGATCTTGCACTGCATGTAGAGCTGGACGGAGAAAGTTATCATCGTGCGGAGATTATTGGGTTTTCCTTTGAAACAGACGAGAAGTTCTTTTTTGTTCCATTTTCCGTTGCGACCCATTGGGAGCGATTTGAAAAATGGCTCGCCGAGGAAAATGGCAAAATTATATACGATCTGAAAAGGGCAACCGTGAGTCTTCATTGGCATGGAATCAACTTAGCAGGAGTTTCCAGGGATATCATGTTGGCCTCCTATTTGATAAACCCTTCAGAAACGGACTTTAGTCTGCAGGAAATTTATAAAAGAGAAACGGGTGGCCTGCTACCTAATGACATTTCGATATATGGGAAAAAGAATAAGAAGGAGCCGCTCCCTACTTTAGAAATTATCGCTGAGCATGTTTGCAGAAAAGCAGATGCTGTTCGGAAAATCTGGGGAATATTAGAGCCTAAACTCGTGGGAAATGACCTCCAACCATTGTTTTATGACCTTGAGATGCCACTTGCTTTGGTTTTAGCGAGAATGGAGTATACAGGAATCGCAGTAAACATTGAAAAACTTTCCACGATGGGGCGAGAGCTAGAGGAACGATTAAGTCAGTTGACAAAAGAAATCTATGAGTTGGCAGGGGACACTTTTAATATTAATTCTCCAAAGCAGCTAGGGGAAATTTTATTTGACCGCTTAGGGTTACCGGTCGTGAAGAAAACGAAGACGGGTTATTCCACGAATGCTGAAGTATTGGAGAAGCTGCAAGGCATGCATGAAATCATACCGAAAATTCTTTACTTCCGCCAATTAGGAAAGTTGTATTCCACTTATATTGAAGGATTAACGAAAGAGGTCAATCCGCAAACGGGAAAGATTCACACCTCCTATAACCAGGCTACAACGGCTACTGGACGATTAAGCAGTGTGGAGCCAAACCTCCAGAATATCCCCATTCGAATGGAGGAGGGGCGGAAAATCAGGGAAGCCTTTGTTCCGTCTGAAGAAGGATGGTATATTCTTGCCGCGGATTATTCTCAGATTGAATTGCGGGTGTTAGCACATATTGCAAACGATGAGAGGTTGACCGATGCTTTTCATCATAATGCAGATATTCATAGTAAAACGGCCATGGATGTCTTTGGAGTATCCCCAGAGGAGGTTACCTCAGAAATGAGGAGACAGGCCAAGGCAGTTAACTTTGGGATTGTGTATGGAATTAGTGATTATGGTTTGTCTCAAAATCTAAATATTACGCGAAAACAGGCTGCAGCCTTTATCGAGCGCTATTTCTCTGTATTCGAAGGGGTTAAACAATATATGGAGGATATCGTGAAGAAGGCTAAAAAAGACGGCTATGTTACGACACTGTTGCAGCGCAGGAGATATCTTCCGGAAATTAATAGTAGCAACTTTAATTTGCGCAGTTTTGCTGAGCGTACAGCAATGAATACTCCGATTCAGGGATCGGCTGCAGATATTATCAAGCTGGCTATGATCCACATGGCAAAAGCGATTGAGGAAAAAGGGTTACACAGCAGAATGCTGTTACAGGTGCATGATGAGCTTGTTTTTGAAGTACCCGCAAAGGAACTGGAAGAACTAAAAGAATTAGTGGCACAGGTCATGGAGAATGCGATACAGCTTAATGTACCGTTAAAAGTGGATGTCAGTGTTGGCGAAACTTGGTATGAAGCTAAATAATGGCGGACGTTAAGCCCAAGGAGGGAAATAGGTGCCGGAATTACCTGAGGTGGAGACGGTTCGAAGAACCTTGGAAGGCTTGGTTGTTGGAAAGAGAATTCGCAATGTATCAGTCTTTTTGCCAAGAATTATTAGAAGACCTGCAGAAATATTGGAATTTTCCCTGCTGCTTCAAGGACAAACCATTCAAGGAGTTGGGCGAAGAGGGAAATTCCTGAAAATTATCCTCGATGACCTTGTGTTGGTTTCCCATTTGCGTATGGAAGGACGTTACGGGGTTTATCATTTAGATGAGCCAATTGAAAAACATACCCATGTGATTTTTCATTTTACAGATGGAAAAGAGCTGCGGTATCGAGATGTAAGACAATTTGGAACAATGGAAATTTGGCCGAAGGGGCAGGAGGATGACGCTCCTTCCTTACGCAAACTAGGTCCGGAGCCTCTTGATCCAGATTTCACACTGGCTATATTTAAAGAAAGACTGAAGGGAAGAAAAACAAAAATTAAGCCCCTGCTTCTAAACCAGGAATGGTTAGTAGGGCTTGGGAATATTTATGTAGATGAGGCCCTATATCGGGCAAGGATCCACCCCGAAACAGAGGCACACATGCTCTCCCCGATTAAAATTAGGCAGTTGTATCAAGCGATTCAGGAAACACTGCAGGAGGCCATAGAACAAGGGGGAAGCTCAATAAAATCCTATGTAAATGGCCAAGGGGAAATGGGAATGTTTCAACAGCAGCTAAAAGCATACGGAAGAGATAACGAGCCTTGCTTGCGTTGTGGAACTTTAATGAAACGAACAGTCGTTGGTGGGCGTGGGACACATTTTTGCCCTCGATGTCAAAAGTTGAGGATGGAAAAAAACTAAAAGCTCAACCCCAAAGTCATATAGAATTTGCTATGAAAGAGGAGTAAAGATGATTATTGGTTTGACGGGTGGCATTGCCTGTGGGAAAAGTACTGTTGCTAAAATGTTATCGGATTTGGGAAGCATCATAGTTGATGCGGACAAGATTGCCCGTGAAGTTGTTGAGCCCGGACAGGCAGGGCTTCTCCAAATCGTGGAGCGATTTGGAGAAGGAGTTTTATTTGCGGATGGCACTTTGAATCGAAAAGCATTAGGTGCTATTGTCTTTTCAGATTTATCGGCTAGGCAAGACTTAAATCAAATTCTGCATCCTCTTATTCGTCAAGTGATGAAAGAAAGGAAAGAGCAAGCTCTTGCTTTGAACCCGCCGTTAGTTGTTTTGGACATTCCCTTGCTTTTTGAATCTAAGCTACAGCAAATGGTAGAGAAGGTTGTTGTTGTCTATATTCCGAGGAAGCTGCAATTGCAACGATTGATGGAAAGGGATCAAATTTCTATGCAGGAGGCAGAACAGAGAATTGCTTCCCAAATGGATATTGAAAAAAAGAAGGAGTTAGCTGATTTCGTGATTGATAATAGCGGATCCATCGAGGAAACCAAAAGACTGGTTGAAGACATATTTACAAAATTGAGCAAGGGTATTTAATTTATGGTCATTATGTTAAATCGTAAGATTACACTACTCTTCTTATTGTTTGCCTTGTTCTTTTTATTTAACAGTTCCTTCTTTTGGAAAGCCATGTATCCGATTTACTTCCAGCAGGAAGTGACAGAGGCCGCGAAAAAATATAATGTAGACCCCTATTTGATTTTTGCGATTATCCAGATAGAAAGTAACTTTAAAAATCAACGCATTTCCAATAAAGGGGCTTCAGGCTTAATGCAATTAATGCCTGACACAGCGGAATGGGCCATCGAGCAGGCAAACTTGCCTGCAACTATGATTCAACAAATGCACAATCCACGGGTAAATATCGAAATCGGTGCATGGTATATTGCTTTTCTCGAACGAAAATTCCATCAAAATCATTATGCCGTGATCGCTGCTTATAATGCGGGCCAAGGTAATGTCGAAAAATGGCTGAGGGAAGACATTTGGGATGGATCTTACCAGCATTTAGGGGATATCCCGTTTGGTGAAACGCGTCACTATGTGCAAAGAGTTCTATACTTTTATGGGAAATATAGAGAGATTTATCAATGATCTTCAGGTGGACAGCCTGGGGGTTTTTGTTGTATCGGGTCATGCGACGTCCCTATCGGTTTGAACTGGGACATGCATAATTTTCTCCCTGAGTTAAGTAAATACTAGTAGAACCAGGGGTTTATGAGGTTGGTGGGCGGGAGCCGAAATATTCCTAAAAAAAGTTTTTTCCCAGAACCTATTGCCAAATGTGTCATACTTATTATAATAAAGATAGTAAATAGTGTGTGATAATGGTGGAAGGGGAACTGATGTATGAAAACGAAAATTGGGATTAATGGATTTGGACGTATTGGAAGAATGGTTTTTCGAAAAGCTATTTCTGATCCAACAATAGATGTTGTTGCAATTAACGCCAGCTATCCCGCTGAAACCCTGGCCCATTTAATTAAATACGATTCCATTCATGGGACGATTAACGATAAAATTGAATTCACTGAGAATACCATCATTGTAAATGGAAAAGAAACAAAATTACTAAGTGATCGCGATCCAAGCAAACTTCCTTGGGGTGAACTTGGAGTTGAGATTGTTGTGGAAGCAACTGGGAAGTTCCGTGACCAAGAAGGCGCAGGGAAACATTTGGCTGCAGGAGCGAAAAGAGTTGTTATCACAGCTCCTGGGAAAGATGATGATGTTACGATTGTAATGGGGGTTAACGAAGCCGACTTTGACCCGCAAAAACATTTTATTATTTCCAACGCTTCGTGTACAACCAATTGTCTTGCACCTGTTGCCAAAGTATTAGATCAGGCCTTTGGAATTGAGAGTGGAATGATGACAACCATTCACTCCTATACCAATGACCAGTTAAATTTGGATAATCCTCATAAGGACCTAAGAAGAGCAAGAGCTTGCGGAAACTCAATTATTCCTACCTCAACTGGTGCAGCCAAGGCAGTATCTAGGGTTCTTCCACAGTTACAAGGCAAGCTAAATGGATTGTCCTTACGAGTACCAACTCCAAATGTTTCGATTGTTGATTTAGTTGTTAATTTGAAGGATTCAGTCACTCGAGATAGTGTAAATAAAGCTCTTAAAGAAGCAGCAGAAGGTTCAATGAGCCGCTTCCTCGAATACACTGAAGAACCATTGGTTTCCAGTGATTTCAATGGAAATGAGCATTCCTCGATTGTAGACGGTCTTTCCACCATGGTAATGGGGGATAAACAGGTTAAAGTATTAGCTTGGTATGATAATGAATGGGGATATTCCTGCCGCGTGTTGGACTTAGTTAAACATGTTGCAGAATCATCTCGTGCTTTAGAAGAAATGGCAATGACAGTGTAAAAAATAATGGAGAAGGGCTCTCTTTCAAAGAGGCCCTTTTTTGTCATTTTATAAAACTTAGCTGATGTTAGACTGATTTTTGATTCGGATATCCCGAAAATCCAGCCCATTTCAGTCCAAATTCCCCAATCTGCCTAGCTAACAGTTTTTCCCCCCAACCTCCTGTACGAGTTGTGTTAAAATAGGGGAAAGCAATCTGGTATAGGGAGATGAAATGATATGCGTTGCCCCCTTTGTCACTTTAATGGTACCCGTGTATTGGATTCTAGGCCTGTGAACGAAGCAAAATCGATTCGCAGAAGGAGAGAATGTGAAGATTGCGGTCATCGCTTTACAACATTTGAAATGGTGGAGGAAACTCCGTTATTAATTATAAAAAAAGATGGGACTCGGGAGGAGTATAGTCGTGAGAAGGTTTTGCGAGGTATAGTCAGAGCCTGTGAGAAGCGGCCTGTTCCTTTGGAGGTTTTGGAGAATATTGTGGACAAGATCGGCCAGGAACTGCGCAGTTCTGGAAAAGTAGAGGTCCATAGTGATGAAATTGGTGAGCTTGTAATGAAAGCCTTGTATGAAGTGGATGAGGTGTCTTATGTTCGTTTTGCTTCGGTGTATCGTCAATTTAAGGACATTAATGTGTTTATTAAGGAACTGGAAGAACTGCTAAGTAACACAAAGATAAAGGATTGTCCTTGAAAAATTTGAGGGTGGGTAGCTCTTGCTAACAATGTTATAATGTTAAGATCAAATAATGTAGAACACAGAACAAGGGGAGTTCTTTAACATGGGGTTTGGCTGGAAAGAGATAGTACCAAGCGATATTTATTGCGTGCGGGCGATAAGGACAGTCAGTTCAACAGAACTGGCTTACATAACACATCTCTATCAACCGCTAATAGGGTCGCTTTCTGCCTCTCTGTATATAACATTGGTGCATGAACTTGCTGTGGATCGGACCGCTTATGGGAACCACCGTTGGTTAATGAGTGTAATGGGCACCTCTCTGGATAAAATCGTAGAAGCGCGTGAATTTTTGGAGGCAATGGGTTTGCTTTGCACATCCAAAATTCGCGTTGAAGATGGAAACAACATTTTTGAATACGAGCTGCATCCGCCGCTGCAGCCAACGGCCTTTTTCGGAGATGATATGCTTAGCATGATTCTATTGAATCGGGTAGGGAAGACAAAATATCAGTATTTGCGCATGAAGTTCGTAGGGAAGGTTCAACCATTAGAAGGGGAGCGGACAGAGCTTACCAAAAGTTTTGATGAGGTTTTTCACAGTATCACCCCTTCGGAAATTATGGTAACCTCTGGTTCAGAAACAGAACAATTTTTAACTGAAATGGATGAGAGGTACCCAGCTGGTGAACTGTCTGCTTATCCAGAAATTGCCTCAGCTATTCAACTGAAAAAGTCTGAACATGATTTTGCCTTTCTGGAGGCAGCTTTACCAAAATCCTATGGTAACCGTACATTAAATGCGGAAATGAGAGCTGCGATTAAAGAACTGGCCTTTTTTTATCAATTGGATGATATGCAAATTTCCTATTTTCTGCAAGATCCCTACAGCTATAATGATAGCAATGAATTAGACGCTTCCTTGTTGAGACAGCGAATTCGCGATTGGTATCACAGACAAAACAATGGGCAAGGTCCTGACGCAGTGATTCGCCCAAAGGAAGAGGCCAAAGTAACGGAGGAAACCGAGACCGGACCAAAACGAACTAAAGAAGAAGAACACAAGGCAGCGTTGGAAAAATTATCGCCGATTGCTTTGTTGGAGCAATATCAGGATGGGGGGAAGAATTCCCCTGCAGACCTGAAAATCATAGAAGAATTACTGCATAACTACAAGCTTCCTCCAGCAGTGATTAATGTGCTTCTTGAATATGTCATGATTACAAACAATAAGCAACTCCCTCGCTCATTGATATTTAAAATTGCCACTCATTGGAAGAGGTTAGGGATAGAAACAGTCGACCAAGCGTTAACACAAGCCAAACAGCTTTATCAAGAAAATAAGGCGAAAACTCGTGGACCGAAAGAATCAACAAAAAATCCCTCCACCTACCGCAAGCCAGCAACCCCACAGAAAAGTGATCTTCCGGAATGGGTTGTAAGGCAGATCGAGCAGCCAGCTAAAGAGACAGTGGATGAAGTGGTGGATGAGGTGCAAAAACAAGAAATTGCCGAATTGTTAAAGGCATTAGGTGAAATAGATTAATCTGAAGGTGACGTAGATGATGCAGTCCATTCAAAAATCATTATCGCAGATTGAGCGGAACAAGCCGAAAGGGATTCCTACCCTAGAAGAAATTAAACAAGAGATTTTAGAAAGCGACCTAGTTAAACAATTTTGTCAGCAGCATCCGGATCTTGACTCAAGCATTGTAGAAGGCTCACTCAGTAAGCTTGATCAAGTGATCCGTGAAGAAAAGAATTGTGAACGATGCTCGACATTAGCGAATTGTCCCAACTTGGTTAAAGGACACAAGGCCCGTCCAACTTGGACGGGAAACTATATTGAAGCCGTGTATACGCCATGTGCGAAATGGATACAGAAAAAGCAGCAACAGAAAAGGGAAGAGTTAATTAAATCCCATCATATTCCACATGATGTCTTATCTGCCTCCTTTCAAAATTTTACGCAAGATACAAAAAGAATTGAAGCCTTTCGAGCTTTATTGGAGTTTTGTTTAAAGGCGGAACCGGGAAGTAAAGAAGTGAGAACAAAAGGGATTTATCTATACGGGCCACTGGGGGTAGGAAAAAGTCATTTAATGGCGGCTACTGCCCGGAAATTGGCGGATCGGGGGATTTCCTCTTTAATGGTATATACACCCGATTTCTTTCGTGAAATGAAAGAATCCCTGCAAGATAATTCTCTACAGGAGAAGGTGACAGTTCTAAAAAAGGTTCCCGTGCTTATTCTTGATGATATAGGGGCTGAGAGCATCTCTCCTTGGGCCAGGGACGAAATATTAGGGGCAATTCTGCAGTATAGAATCACAGAAAATTTACCGACATTATACACATCTAACTATAATTATGAACTGTTGGAAGAGCACTTCTCCCATTCTGCTAAGGGTGGAATTGAGTTGATGAAGGCAAAAAGAATAATGGAGAGGATTATCCATTATACAAATGCCTATATGGTTGATGGAATGAACCGTCGAGCAAACGGGTAACAAGGCGGTCAGACCCTAGTTGAAATTTATCCAAAAAAAGGAGTTGCCGTAATTCGAGCCTGTCAAAGCGGTAGTTTTTCTTTAAGTGAATTGGATAAATTTCGACTGGGGTCTGACCCCGAGAATCAGGGAGGGGGATTATATCTTGGGAATTGATCATATTTTGGAACGGGTGCTAAAAGGAGAAAGATTAGGGCTGGAGGACGGAATTCGTCTATACGAAAGCGATGAAATTGAAAAAATTGGGCATGCAGCCAATCTAGTGATGCAGAAATGGCATCCTGAACCGATCACTACATTCGTGATTGGGCGCAATATTAATTATACAAACATTTGTGACACATATTGCCGTTTCTGTGCTTTTTATCGGCCGCCGGGACATGACGAAGGGTATGTTCTTTCCGATGATGTCATCTTGACCAAGATTCAGGAAACTGTAGATGTGAATGGGACAGAGATCTTGATGCAGGGTGGAACAAACCCCAATCTCAAGCTTGATTATTATACGAGCTTACTTCGCAAAATAAAGCAGCATTTCCCACAAATACAGATGCATTCTCTTTCTGTTGCGGAAATTGTGAGGATTGCTGAAGTATCCGAGTTACCAGTAGAAACCGTGCTTAAAGAACTTCATCAGGCAGGATTGGATTCATTGCCAGGGGCAGGAGCAGAAATATTAGATGACCGTACTCGGATGAAAATAAGCCGCAAGAAGGGTTCCTGGACCGAATGGATCGACGTCATGAAAAAAGCTAATCGGATTGGAATGTCCACGACCGCTACAATGGTCATTGGCTTCGGAGAGACCTATGAGGAAAGAGTTCTCCATATGCTCCGGATCCGCGAAGCACAAGATGAAACGAATGGGTTTAAAGCCTTTATATCCTGGACCTTCCAGCCTGATAATACCAATTTGAAGGCGGAGAAAGTAACCGCCGAAGAATATCTTAAAAATGTTGCGATCAGCCGCTTGATGGTTGATAACATCGCTAATTTCCAATCTTCCTGGGTAACGATGGGACCTGAAACCGGAAAAAAATCGCTAAGCTATGGCTGCAATGATTTTGGTTCAACGATGATGGAAGAGAACGTCGTTTCGGCGGCGGCTTGTACCTATAAGGTGAATACGAATCATATTCTTCAATTGATTCGAGAAGCCGGTAAAATCCCAGCACAACGTAACACCAAATATGACATTTTGCGTGTGTTTAAAGAAGGGGAATCAGCGGAACAGGATTTTGTGATGCAAAATTAATAGCAATTATTAAAATAAAAAAACTAGGCCATGGCCTAGTTTTTTTTATTTTAGAAAAAATGAAAAGAAAAGTACAAAAAAGCGGGACATAACAGTGAATGTAATGAGGCTAAATGTGGATCTACCCGATGAACGTTGAGAATGACTTGGTGATTTCAATTAAAGCAATAATGGGTGCCGCTAAGGGGGCTACAACAGCCATGGCAATACCTTTAAAGACACTTCTAACTGAATGGATCATTTCTCATCGCTCCTTATGCGGTTTTAAATTTCACAAATCTGTCACAATTTATGATGATTTAATCTTACATTAATTAGAATACTTTGTCAATAAACTGTTAAACAATTTTGAAAAGAAATGCCGAGGAATGGTAAATTTGTTTAACTTGTTAAACACTCCTTTCTCCTGTTAAAGCATCAAGTATAACCTTACTAAAAGGTCATATACTAGAAACTAAAGGGCACTTATGTACTCATCATTATGGTTTCTAAAAGGCGGGTAAAGAGGAGGTGTAGCGATTGAAACTATATAAAATCGTTATGAAAAAAGAAATTCAGCCACTTCCACATTTCGAAGAAATAGTAAAAAATAATTTTATGATCTTGGGGGAGAACACAAAGACCTTCCAATATGAAGTAGAACGACGAGATGATATGGACTGGACATATTATTATTGCCGCTTCTGGCCTCGGTTTGAACATACAATTGAATTCTTTGATCAGATTTACGCAATCATAACTCAAAGCATTTCAGAATACATAATGAATTGTAAAGAGGAAGAAGTTATCCGTGATATTCTTACCCAAGAGTTTGGTTTCAAAAGTATCGAAGAGCAGGACCAAGTCTTACCTTTTGTTTTTCATTTGTTAAATGAAGAGGAATATGGTGGGGAAGGAGAACTCGAACGAAAACGAAGAATGCAAGAAAAGATAAAGAAGAAAGCTGAGGATTTTTTGTTACTGGAAAACACCCTGGCCATAGATGGGTTTATTCGTTTTAGACTAAAAGAAGAATGGGAAGAATGGAAGCTTGTCACAGAGCATGCCGTCGATGAATTTTTAATGGATAAAGAGTATAAGGAGTTCATCGAATTTGTACGACATTTAGTCTCCATCCAGGTCCCGACGATTGAGTTATTGCATGTCATCCATATTGATGATAAAAACTTTTGGCTTTTTGATCAGGATTGGCAGGAGATTTCCACCATGTCTAGCGGAAACGGCCTTTTGGCGGAAGGGGAAAATAAAGTCCATTACGAAGAATTGGTGCTAAGCCAACTCATTTCGATAGCCCCTCATCACATTATTTTGCATACGGATCAGGAGAACCATCATATTATTTATACAATAAAGAAAGTATTTGAAGATAAAATTGCTATCTGTCGCGACTGCCAAGGATGCCAGTCTTTAATCGGTAAAATTCAGATGGGACAAATCTGCGAATTAAATGATCGATAACAGTCTTGACATTTGGTTTTCCTTTGATATAATTTAATACTGTTAAGTGAATTATGGCTAATGAAAGCAGAAGCGTCCGCTTCTCACCTGTATTGACGCCCATTTTGGCTGTTAACGGGTTTATGGAACGAAAGTTTTCATATGATCATGAAAACCTAGTGCGGACGGTTTGCGTGCGCACTTTTTTGCTTTGTTATCCGTAATGAACCGATAAAGTAAATGTATTAATTCAAAACTCCCCTTCCGGGAGTAACATTTCATGGAGGTGGCAGGCAATTAGTAAGGAACATTTAATCAATGAGGCGATTCGTGCAAGGGAAGTTCGTGTAGTCGGTGCTGGCGGGGAGCAACTTGGTATTATTTCGCTTAGAGAAGCTTTGCAAATGGCACAAGATGCTAACTTGGATTTGGTTGCTGTTGCTCCAACAGCAAAACCACCAGTATGCCGCATCATGGACTATGGGAAATTCAGATATGAGCAAAGCAAAAGAGAAAAAGAAGCAAGAAAAAACCAAAAAGTGATCAGCATCAAGGAGGTACGTTTATCGCCTACCATTGAGGAGCATGATTTTCAAACTAAATTGCGCCATGTTCAGAAATTCCTGGAGCAGGGTGACAAGGTGAAGCTTTCCATTCGTTTCCGCGGACGGGCGATTACGCACTCTGATATTGGGAGGAGTGTCCTTGAAAAACTTGCTGAGCAGGTTAAGGACCTTTGCGTTGTTGAACGTTCTCCAAAAATGGAAGGACGCAGTATGTTAATGATTTTGGCGCCAAAAAACGAGAAGTAGTTGTAGCAATAGATGGGAGGAAATGACTATGCCAAAGATGAAAACCCATAAGGGAGCTCAGAAGCGTTTTAAAAGAACGGGTTCCGGTAAATTAAGACGCCACCATGCTTATACAAGCCACTTGTTAGAATCCAAGAGCCCTAAGCGTAAGCGTAAGCTTCGTAAGGGAGCGCTAGTGAGCAAGGGCGATCAGAAGCGTATCGAACAATTATTAACTTATCTATAATGCAAAATTAAACGCAGAAATTAATGCAAGATTCTAGGAGGGAAATGCTATGCCAAGAGTAAAAGGTGGTACTGTTACTCGTAGACGTCGTAAAAAAGTCCTTAAGTTAGCTAAAGGTTATTTCGGTTCGAAACACCGTTTATTTAAAACAGCAAAAGCTCAAGTAATGAAATCCTTGCTTTACGCTTACCGTGACCGTCGCCAGCGTAAACGTGATTTCCGTAAGCTTTGGATTACACGGATCAACGCTGCTGCTCGGACTAACGGATTATCCTACAGCAAATTAATGTTTGGACTTAAAGAAGCAGGAATTGATGTAAATCGCAAAATGCTTGCTGATTTAGCTATCAACGATAAAGCGGCTTTCACTGAGCTTGCTAACGTAGCAAAGCAAAAAGTGAATGCTTAAGCATAACTAAAGGGTGACTCAAGAATCGCTACATGGCGGTCTTGGGTCACCCTTTTTTGGTCAGGTTGGGAGGTTTTCTTTTATTCCTTCAATTAAAATTTTTACAACCTCGGGGCGTGAAAACTCAGGAGGAGGAAAAATTCCGTTCCGCAGCATGGAGCGCACCTTTGTCCCAGACAATATCACATGATCTTCTTCCGGATGTGGACAAGTTTTATAAGAGGCCATTCCAGCGCAGCGTTTGCAATAAAAACTATTTTCGAAACATAAGATCTGAATGCCTAACTCTTCACTGGAAAAAGACTTTAGTAATTCCTGTGCTTCATATGTCTGATAGTAATTCCCTACACCTGCGTGGTCGCGACCAACGATAAAATGTGTACATCCATAATTTTTGCGGACGAGCGCATGGAACACAGCTTCACGTGGTCCGGCGTAGCGCATTGCCGCGGGGAATACTCCGAAGAAGGTCCGTTCTTTTGGATAGTATTGATCAAGCAACACCTGATAGCTCTTCATTCGAATAGGGGCTGGAATATCATCTGCTTTGGTTTCTCCGACTAAGGGATTAAGAAATAATCCATCTACCATTTCTAATGCTGTCTTTTGAATAAATTCATGGGCACGATGGACGGGGTTCCTCGTTTGAAAGCCCACAACGGTTCTCCACCCCTTTTTCTTGAAGGCTTCCCTTGTTTCAACTGGTGTGTAAAAGTGTTCATGAAATTCTCCACCGTGAGGTTTTACCAATGCCTGAATCGGGCCGCCGAGATAATACTCCGGTCGCTGAAGCATTTTCTTTACCCCCGGATGGGCAGGGTCTGTCGTTTTATAGACAAGAGCAGCTTCCCGCTCTTTATCTGGTTTGTAACGGTCTTGTACTTCCATAACGGCGTAGGGCATGCCCTGGTGGGTAAGAACAATCATTTCCCCTGGGGACAGAATCTCTGCCTGTTCCTTGGTTACAGCCAAGGTAACAGGGATGCTCCAGATTTCCCCGTTTGCAAGCCTCATTTCCTGTACAACCCGGTCATAATCCTCTTTATTCATAAAGCCTGTTAACGGGGAGAAGGCCCCTATGGCAATACATTGAATATCTGATAGTGCCCAGGCATCCAACTCGATCCCGTGCAGTGAAACTGATTTTTTTAACCAATATTCTTTTTGCTCATCTTGAATGATTCGATCGATTAGTTTCCCTCCGTGTGGGATTGAAATATTCATTTTTAGTCCCCCTATTTATGCAGTCCGCATTCCGTTTTTGTAAAACCCGCCCACCTTCCGGAACGGGGATCTTGCCCAGGTTTGACTTGTTTAGTACAAACCGAACAGCCAATGCTTGGGTAGTGCTGATCGTGCAAAGGGTTATAAGGAACTTGATGGGTTTTGATATACGTCCAAACTTGCTCATTTGTCCATTCAACTAATGGGTTGAATTTCAGGAGTTTGAATTTATCATCCCATTCTACTCTTTGCGCGTTGGCTCTTGTGATCGATTGTTCTCTTCTGATACCTGTAATCCAGGCTTTGTTTTGGCTTAGGATCCGCTGTAAAGGTTCGACTTTTCTCATTGCGCAGCATTGATTAGGCTCCTTTTCCCAAAGTTTATCTCCATATTTTTCTGCTTGCTGCTCCAGGGTTAAGTCTGGCTTCACCTGAATAAATTCAATTCCGTAGGTCTTTTTTAAACGATCACGGGTATCATAAGTTTCCTGAAAGTGTAAATCAGTGTCCAAATAGAAAATCTTTGGTGAATCAATGATTTTGCTTGCCATATCTACCAAAACGACATCTTCAGCTCCAAAACTGCATGCCAAAACCATCTCTTCAGCAAAGAGTTGGTAAGCTTCCTTCAACAGCTTTTGTGGATCCTCCAGTCTTCTTAATTCCATGATCATATCCTTTGAAAAATCAGGTGTATCTTTTTGCATGGTACCCTCCCTTTCCTTTACCCGTTTTCAGTTTATGCATATATCGTTCTAGGTTGATACCTATAGATGGCGAAATATGGTGAGGGATGAGCCTAAATTAGGGGTATGATATAAGAATTGTGCCTTTAGATAATCAATCTATAAAGGCTCCATTTGCTTTGGAGTGAATAATTTCCAATCTAAATGCTAATAATTATCTGGAAAAAGAGTTGACGAAATCGGGTGAAATTACTATAATTACTCGTAACATCATATTTGATTAAGACCCTTTTTTAACAATTTTTTTACAGGCATTGACGAGGACAAAGGATAAGAACTTTACTTCAAAGAGAGTCCGGGATGGTGGGAACCGGATAGTGAACCTTATTTCTAGTCACCTCTGAGCCGCCGTCTGAAAGGGAAACCAATTAGGAATGGCCGTTTGATATGCGTTAAGTATCGAGGTGTATAATTTTTATTGCACCTGCTGAGGCTGTTACCCGTGAGGGGACAGTAAATTTGGGTGGTACGCGGACCTTTTCGCCCCAACAAGTAGCACAAGTTTCGTGCTCGGGGTGAAAGGGCTTTCTTTTTTTATGGCAAGATAAATGATAAATCAAATTCCTGCAGTATAGAAGCCCTAAAGGACAACTACATGGTTTGCGGAAGAGGGCAAATCGACGTAGTTCACAAGATGAAGGAGGAGAAGTCATGAGCGGAGACATGCTAGTTGCTCAAAAGCCAGAGGTTCCACCGATCAAACAAGGTGAGGTGATCACGGGTGCAGACGCATTGCTAAGGTCACTGCTGCTTGAAAATGTCGAATATGTTTTTGGTTATCCAGGTGGTGCCGTTCTTCCTATCTATGATTCTTTATATGGAAGCCACTTAAAGCATATTCTCAGTAGACATGAACAAGGTGCGATACATGCCGCAGATGGTTATGCGAGGGCAACAGGAAAGCCAGGGGTTGTCATTGCTACTTCAGGACCAGGTGCAACAAATCTGGTTACAGGAATTGCAACGGCTCAAATGGACTCTATTCCTTTAGTAGTGATCACTGGGAATGTAGCACAAAACCTAATTGGTACGGACGCCTTTCAAGAGGCGGATATTACCGGAATTTCTTTGCCGATAACAAAACATAACTATTTCGTTCGTGATATTAAAGATTTGCCAAGAGTTGTTAAGGAAGCGTTTCATATCGCTACAACAGGTAGACCTGGTCCTGTTCTCATTGATATTCCCAAGGATGTAAACAATGCCAAAGCACCATTCTACTATCCTGAAACAGTGAACATCAGAGGATATAACCCTACCTTAAAACCTAATAAAATGCAAGTAGATCGCTTGATTTCAGCGATCTCTGAAGCGAAGAAGCCTGTCATTATGGCAGGCGGCGGAGTCATCGCTTCCGGTTCGGAGAAAGAGCTATTGGTGTTTGCTGAGAAAACAGGGATCCCTGTCATTTGCACCCTGATGGGATTAGGAGCGTTCCCTGGAACACACCCACTCGCTTTAGGCTGGCCGGGCATGCATGGAAACTATGCTTCCAATCAAGCGATTCTCAATTGCGATCTGTTAATCGGGATTGGAAACCGCTTTGATGACCGGATTACCATGGGGCGGACTAAAGAATTTGCTCCAAATGCTAAGATTATTCATATCGATGTCGATCCAGCGGAAATCGGGAAAAACGTTGACACCTTTATTCCACTTGTTGGCGACGTGAAATTGGTTCTTGAAGCGGCCTTGGAAAAGGTTGAGAAGGCAGATACGGCTGCTTGGATTGAACAATTAAAGGATTGGAATGAAAAACATCCATTCTCTTACAAGAGTGATACAGGAAATCTGAAGCCACAAGCCGTGATCGAAATGATTTATGAAACAACTAATGGTGATGCGATTGTCACAACCGACGTTGGTCAGCACCAGATGTGGACAGCGCAGTTTTATAAATTTAATCAGCCGCGCTCCTTTATTTCCTCAGGAGGTCTTGGAACCATGGGATTTGGTTTCCCGGCTGCAATCGGTGCTCAATTCGCATATCCAGATCGACTTGTCATTTCCGTCAATGGAGATGGCGGATTCCAGATGAATCAGCAGGAACTGGCCATCATTTCTGGACACAATATTCCGGTGAAAGTTGTAATCCTGAACAATAAATGTTTAGGAATGGTCAGACAGTGGCAGGAACTCTTCTATGATAATCGGTATAGTCAAGTAGATCTTACACATAGCCCTGATTTTGTTAAACTTGCCGAGGCATATGGTGTTAAAGGATTGCGTGCTGAAACAGAAGAAGAGGCAAGAAAAGTATGGTTGGAAGCACTGCAACACCCTGGTCCTGCTGTGGTTGAATTTGTTGTGGAATCTGGTGAGAATGTTTATCCGATGGTTGCAGCAGGGACTACACTGGATCAAATGCATATGGGAGATGAGAAATAATGGAGAGGCATACCATATCTGTACTAGTAAATGATCAGCCTGGTGTATTGGCCCGCGTTGCCAACCTGTTTGGAAGAAGGGGCTTTAATATCGACAGTATTACTGTCGGTCCTTCTGAAGAAAGAGGCTTGTCTCGTATGGTCATCGTAACAACAGGTGATGATAAAACAATTGAGCAGGTTACAAAGCAACTTCATAAACTCATTGACGTTATTAAAGTACAGGAATTGAGCAGTGGTCCAATGGTTGCTAGAGAAATTCTTCTGCTTAAGGTAGAATCCGGCCCTGCTACGCGTGCTGAAATTTCTGGGATCGTAGAACCGTTCAGGGCTACGATCGTAGACGTTGGTCCTCAATCGATGATTGTCCAAGCGACAGGAGATTCTGAGAAGATTGACGCATTGACAGAGCTTCTGAGACCTTACGGCATCCGCGAATTAGCGAGAACTGGCGTTACCGCCATGTCTCGCGGGATTGCTACTGTAAGAGCTTAGCAAGAATCTGGATTTGCTGCATCATAAAATTCAACTAATAAACAAGGCCTAGGAGGAGAAAAAATTATGGTAACCATGTATTATGAAAAGGATGTTAATCGTCAAGTAATGGAAGGCAAAACAATTGCAGTTATTGGGTATGGTAGCCAAGGGCATTCCCAAGCACAAAACCTAAGAGATAGTGGGTTCAATGTTATTATCGGTCTTCGTCAAGGTCGTTCTTGGAAACAAGCTGAAGAAGATGGATTTGAAGTATATAGCGTAGGAGAAGCAACTTCTCGCGCTGATGTTGTACAAATTTTGCTCCCAGACGAAGTTCAAGCAAAATCTTACAAAGAAGAAATTGAGCCTAATCTTAAAAAAGGTGCTGCAATCTTCTTCTCTCATGGTTTCAACATTCACTTTGCACAGATTCAACCTCCTGCAGACGTTGACGTAGTAATGGTTGCTCCTAAAGGACCTGGACACCTTGTACGTCGTGTATATGTTGAAGGATTTGGTGTACCTGCATTGATCGCTATTGAGCAAGATGCTAGCGGTCAAGCGAAAGAAATCGGACTTGCTTATGCTAGTGGTATTGGAGCTACTCGTGCAGGTGTTATCGAAACAACATTCCGTGAAGAAACAGAAACCGATCTTTTCGGTGAGCAAGCAGTACTTTGCGGAGGAACCTCTGAACTTGTAAAAGCAGGTTTTGAAACACTTGTTGAAGCAGGATATAAGCCAGAAGTTGCTTATTTCGAATGTTTACATGAATTGAAGCTAATTGTTGACTTAATGTATGAAGGCGGATTGGAATACATGAGATATTCCATCAGTGATACAGCTGAATTTGGTGATTACAACACTGGTAAGCGTATCATCAATGAAAATACAAAAGCAGAAATGAAGAAAGTATTAGCTGAGATCCAGGATGGAACCTACGCTAAAAACTGGATCCTTGAAAACCAATCCAACCGTGCAGCATTCAGCGCTAGACGCAGAATTGAAAAAGAACATCAGATTGAGCAAGTTGGTAAGCAATTAAGAGAAATGATGGCTTGGATTAAGAAGTAAAAGACTATCAATCATCGCCACGATCTAAGGAATCACGAAAAGAGGCCGTGAGAAAATGAAATCATTTAATATAGCTGTTATACCGGGGGATGGAATCGGACCGGAGGTTGTTGAAGAAGCATTAAAAGTTCTTGCTGTCATAGAAGAACAGGAAAATGTAAAATTCCATTATCAATATGGCCGCCTTGGTGGATGTGCGATCGATGAGGATGGTACGCCTCTGCCAGAACATACAGTACAAATTTCCAAAGCTGCAGATGCTGTTTTACTTGGTGCGGTAGGCGGACCAAAGTGGGATCAAAACCCAAGTCATCTTCGTCCAGAGGTTGGAATTTTAGGGATACGCAAGGCTTTAGGTTTATATGCTAACCTGCGGCCGGCCATTACCTATGAGTGCATGGCGAAAGTTTCCTCGCTAAAAGAAGAAGTCGTCGCAGGTGTTGACTTGATGGTTGTGAGAGAGTTGACAGGCGGCATCTACTTTGGTGATAAAAAACGCTTTACTTCGGAAGATGGGAAAGAGACGGCGACAGACACCCTGATTTATCAGGAAGATGAAATCGATCGTATTGCCCGCAAAGCGTTTGAAATTGCGATGAAGCGAAATAAGAGACTTGTCTCTGTTGATAAGGCCAACGTTTTGGAAAGCTCTCGTTTATGGAGAAGCATCATTGAAAAAGTAGCGAAGGATTATCCCGAAGTAGAGTACAGCCACATGTTAGTAGATAACTGTGCCATGCAGCTCGTCCGGGCTCCTAAACAATTCGATGTCATCGTGACTGAGAACATGTTTGGCGATATTCTCAGTGATGAAGCTTCCATGTTGACCGGCTCGATTGGAATGCTTGCTTCTGCCAGTTTAAGTGACGGTAACTTCGGACTCTACGAGCCCATTCATGGAACCGCACCTGACATAGCTGGCAAGGGGTTAGCTAATCCGATTGCAACCATCCTTTCCGCAGCACTTATGCTCCGTTATTCTTTTGGTTTAGATCAAGCAGCCCAAAGAATTGAAGAAGCGGTAGAAACAGTACTTAATCGTGGTGTTCGCACCTCCGATATTGCGGAAGATAGGGAAAAGGCAATTGGCACCAAAGAAATGACAGAGCAAATCTTGTCTGTATTAACAGGCAAATAAAAGAGGCTGTCCTATAAAGGGTCGTTAAACCGATCCTTTTACGGACAGCCTTTTTTGTTGTTTACGAGTGGGAGTCCCCAACCAACTGTTCGCTGTTCCCCCTCCTAATCTTTCTGCTCATTTAAGAATTCCCGAACCGGGGTGCCCCACAAAACCTGACTGTGGGGGTAATGGGTTAGGATGATCTGCTCAATACGTTTGAAATCCGCTTTGTCCAATCCGACTAAGCTATCCTTTGTTTTGGGCCAGAGGTGGATTTTAATAATGTGGAAGGCATCATCGGTCGTTCCCATATATTTTTCTCCTTCAAATAGAACCCCTTTGTAGGCCAAAAACAGATTTTGATGAACACTTTTTCGGTTATCCATTAACAAAGTTGTACCGGATTCCAAAGCTGATTGCAGCTTTCGTTTGGGATTTATTAAATAGGTAATGATCCAAATAAGAGAAACCACAAATACTATGAACAGGATAAAACGAAAAAAGATTGGCATGTCAGTATTCCTCCGATCACTACTTGATCATCATTCTATACGTTTTAAAGACAAAATCGATTCATTTTTCTTTTGTTTTTGTTTTTAATGCTTCTTTGATATCATAAATCACATGAGTTGGAAAGGAATGTTGCTGAACAATGAAAACTGTGATTGCCACATTAAATGCAAAATACATACATACTTCTTTAGCGTTAAGGTACTTGAAGGCTTATTGTCAAAAAGACTTCGATATAGAAATGGTTGAATTTACGATCAAAGATACACCGATGAATATTGTTACAGATATCGTCCTGCACAACCCGGATGTCGTCGGATTCTCCTGTTATATTTGGAATATCGAAGAAACGATTGTTGTTATCGATATGTTGAAAAAGATTAATCCTTCAATAAAGATCGTGTTGGGTGGCCCTGAGGTTTCGTACGATGTAAAAGAGTGGATGGAGAGATTAACGGAAGTTGATTTTATTGTCGTTGGTGAGGGGGAAGAAACATTTCATCATTTGTTGACGGAAATTTCTACAGACCAGAAATACCATATGGTTTTTGGAATTGCCTATCGGAAAAATGAAGAAATCCTGATTAATCCTCCGAGACCTAAATTGGATTTGAATACAATTCCTTCGCCATATCAGGGATTTGATGACATTGAGGAATTGCGGAATCGCGTGGTTTATTTTGAAACATCAAGAGGCTGCCCTTTTTCCTGTAGCTTCTGCCTCTCTTCGATTGAAGTAGGTGTACGCTATTTTGACATTGCACGGACGAAGCAGGAACTCCTGTATTTAATAGACAGTGGTGTTAAACTCATTAAATTTGTAGATCGGACGTTTAATATTAAGCGTGATTATGCGATGGAGATTTTCCAATTCCTCATCGAGAATCATCAGGGGACGGTCTTCCAGTTTGAAATTACCGCAGATATTATGCGTCCTGAGGTACTGGATTATTTAACGGAAAATGCGCCACCTGGAGTTTTTCGATTTGAAATCGGCGTACAATCTACACGCGATGAAACAAATTTATTGGTAAACCGCCGACAAAACTTTAACAAACTCACACGTACCGTACAAACGATAAAAAATGCCAAGAACATCGATCAACATCTTGATTTAATTGCGGGTCTTCCGGAAGAAGATTATATTTCTTTCAGAAAAACATTTAACGATGTGTTTGCCCTTCGGCCGGAAGAACTGCAGCTTGGTTTCTTAAAGATGTTAAGGGGAACTGGTATTAGAATAAGTGCTGAAAAATATGGATATGTCTGGATGAAACGTGCACCTTACGAAATACTAGGCAACGATATTCTTCCCTTTACGGATATCATCCGAATTAAACGGGTGGAGGATGTGCTGGAGAAATATTGGAATGCACATCGGATGGACTACACGGTAGAATTTTTAGTAACGAAAGTGTTTGAAACTCCTTTTGATTTCTTTCAGGAGTTTGGGGATTACTGGGAGTCACAGGGTTGGCAGCGCATAGGGCATCAGCTGGAGGATTTGTTTAGCCATCTGTATGAATTTCTAGAGAAGCGCCAAATCCATGAACTACCAGTCATTAAAGGTTTAATGCAGCTTGATTATTTTCTAACCCAAAAGAACAAACCGCGAAAAACCTGGTGGAAATTCGCAGTGGAAAAACAAGATATGCAGCACATTATGCGATGGATTGCAGAACGTCCTGAAGTTCTGGGAGAGGAATTTGTAGCCCTTAAACTTGATGAAAAAGAACTTCATAAGCATACTATCATGGAAATCCTTCCTTTTGATCTAAAGAAATATCTACAAACTGGGGAAATTTATGAATCAACTTGTTTGTTAATTGTATACTATGAACTGGGACAAGGGCCGCGGTTTTACAGTGTCTCGGAAGATGTGGCAGAGATTCCCCTTGCACATCCCTTGGTGTGAAAATATTGGATTTGTAGAGTATAATAAGGGGAAGGGTAATTTTACCATTGATAAGGAGGGCTTCGATGGAAGACCAATTGTTGTCGATGTTTAAAGAATTGACCGAAACACCCGGAGCACCCGGACATGAGGGGCCGGTTCGGGAAGTTGTTAAGAAGTACATATCCCCCTATGCTGATGAAATCTATACGGATAACCTAGGAAGTTTAATTGCCAAAAAAGCAGGTCCAGAAGGTGGACCGAAAATTATGGTTGCAGGGCACCTCGATGAGGTTGCTTTTATGGTTACGATGATCACGGAAAAAGGGTTCTTACGTTTCCAGCCGCTTGGCGGATGGTGGGAACAAGTCATGTTAGCGCAAAGAGTTACCGTGCATACAAGGAAAGGTCCGATTGAAGGGGTTATCGGTTCGACGCCACCTCATATTCTATCGCCGGAGGCGAGGAAAAAGCCCGTAGAGAAGAAAAACATGTTTATTGATATTGGCGCTTCAAGCAAGGAAGAAGCGGAGGAGTTCGGCATTCGTCCAGGGGATACCGTCATTCCTATTTGTCCGTTTACCGTAATGAAAAATCCAAAGCTTCTCATGGCAAAGGCCTGGGACAATCGCATTGGGTGTGCCATTGCCATTGAAGTACTGAAACGATTGAAAGGGGAAAGTCACCCTAATTCGGTCTATGGTGTGGCAACAGTTCAGGAGGAGGTTGGATTACGAGGAGCGCAAACCTCTGTCAATGCAGTAGGGCCGGATATTTCTTTTGCCGTTGATGTAGGAATTGCTGGAGATACACCGGGAATCAAAAAAGAAGACGTTCAATCCAAGATTGGCGCAGGGCCGCAACTTCTTCTCTATGATGCGTCCATGATTCCTCACCGCGGATTGAGAGATTTTGTGGTTGATGTCGCTGAAGAATGTAAAATTCCCTTCCAATTTGACATGATGTCAGGCGGGGGAACCGATGCGGGAAAGATGCATCTTCATAATAAAGGTGTTCCTTCGTTAGTTGTCAGTATAGCGACTAGGTACATCCACAGCCATGCAGCCATTTTACATCGCGATGACTTCGAAAACGCCGTCCAGCTTTTGGTGGAAGTCATTAAGCGATTGGATCAAAGTAAATTGAATGATATTAGAAGCGTTTAGCAATCTTCTTTTGATCGAAATTAGGCCTAATAGCGAAAAAGTTACTCCGCTATTAGGTCTTTCTTTTGCGTCCTTTTGACCACTATCCCACCCTGTCAGGAAGGCAACGTAGATTTTGTTTTTGTCAGCACCATCATTGAGTATCCTAACTTCCTCAACCTTATTACCATTATCCCTCTCGTTCAGGAGGCTTGCTCAGCATTCATTCGACCGCTTTGATCAACCTAACTACCCACTTCCTCTGGCCACTATCCCTCTTTGTCAGGTGCTAGCTCAGCCACTTTGTCGAAAACTTCTTCTTTACATAAGAACACACGTTTGATATCGTGCAAGTAGAATGAATGTTTGGTTTGGAGGAGGATTCATTAATGGATACGCTAACCCTAGATCAATTTCAAGATCGTTTTCATTCGGAAGATGTCTGTGTCGATTACTTGTTTCAAATCAAATGGCCCCATGGGTTTGTTTGCCCCAAATGCAGCCATCGGCATTTCTATCGGATCACTACCCGCCGGCTTCCCCTCTACGAGTGTACCCACTGCAGCCATCAAACGTCTTTAACTGTTGGAACCGTTATGGAAGGGAGCCCGACCCTCTTGCAAAAATGGTTTACTGCCATCTTTTTGGCCTCCCGTCCCTCTCCTGGGATCAACGCCGTGCAACTGAAAGAGATCATCCAAGTCACCTACAAAACCTCCTGGCTAATCCTTCAGAAGATCCGTCGGGCCATGAGTACGTCTGATGCCACACACCTCTTGTCCGGCATGGTCCAAGTGCATGATGCTTGCTACGGCCACCCCTACAACATAACCCACCAGACCCATCCCAAAGAGCATTTTCTCCTTGTGGGTACATCCCTGAATGAACAAAAACAACCTACCTATATCAAAATGAAGCTTCTCATGGAATCACCTAGAGAGAAGTTTATTTCGACTCCAGAAAAAAAGTCGTTTGCGGAGAGGTATATTGAGGCAGCGGATTCTGAAGTGGAATATATCACGCAACGACTCAAACCACGCAGACTGAAGATCGGGTACCCCTATTTTAAAAAAGCTTCCCAGTGGATAAACGACACCTTTCATGGTTTGGGCGTACGCCATTTGCAGGCTTATTTAGATGAGTTTTGTTTTCGGGTCAATCAGGCACTGGATCAGGCTCCTATTTTCGAGAGTCTTATTCAGCTGTGTGGAACAACAAAAAAGGCGAACTACTGGCAGGTGACAAGAAGGAGGAAAAAACAAAAGAAAATGCCGGCATACGTTTAATTGTTATGAACCCTTCTGGCTGTTAAGAGGCACAGAGCGTTTGTTCCATTAAATAGTTCTAAACCTAAATTTATAAAAGTGGAATACTAGAAAGGATTTAACCTGAGTAAATGGAATAGTAGTCAAAAGGATCTAAAAACATATTTCCTTATCTGCCCTCCTCCAAACATAAAAAATTGGGGTAACCCGACAACATCCCATTCTTCCTTACTCAATGGGATAGTGCCTATAAGGAATAGAAATACCTATACTTACACGCGTCCTATCCTTCTTAATTAATAAAAAGGCCACCCCCTCCGAAGCTGGAAGGTGTGGCACTGGGAAGGAAGGTCTGTTATAAAAATACCTTCACCTTCTAACCTCTTGTACTATGCATCCCCTGATAAATGGACTGGATCATCTGTTCTTGTCCCTGTATATCAGAGTTTTTCCACAATACCTCAAAAAGCACGCCAAGCCCTGGGAGGATTTTATCCTCACCACTTTGCACGGCATCAACCACCGTACTTTTCAAATCCGTTGTGGATGAATCAGCCACGTTATCGAGTACAGCCTGTCTCAGATCGACTTGACTAGGGTTCACCACGAGCACCTCCCTATCACTTTTTCCGTAATCATTTGTATTTTTTACGCTATGTATCATTTTCATCCAAATATCTAAACTAGAAATAAGGGTTGTGGTATAATGTGTCAAACGGGGTCAGACCTCAGTCAGAATTTGTTAAATTTACACAAAGAAATAACTGATTAATCTTTTGAACGGCTTTTTACCTTCGCAAATTCCGGCTGAGGCCTGACCTCTTAATGTCGGGGAAAGATCAGATTAATTCGCTTTTGGAGGAGAACAGATGTCTGAAACTTTTGCTGTCATCGGCATGGGGCGTTTCGGTTCTAGTGTTGCAAAAACATTATATGAAATGGGTCATGATGTGATGGCACTTGATGCAAATGAAGAAAGAATTCAGGAACACATTCAGTATGTTACTTATGCTGTTCAAGCCGATTCTACAGATGAAAAAGCCTTAAAAGAGTTGGGAATTCGAAATTTTGACGTGGTCGTCGTTTCCATCGGTGAAGATATCCAAGCAAGCATTTTAACCACATTAATTTTAAAAGAGCTTGGGGTAAAGCAAATTGTTGTAAAGGCTCAAAATGAACGACACGGAAAAGTTTTATATAAAGTTGGAGCCGATCGTGTTGTCTTTCCGGAAAGGGACATGGGACACCGTGTAGCCTATAATCTTGTGTCACCTAATATCTTGGATTTTATTGAGCTTGCAGAGGATTATAGTGTCGCTGAGATTGTTGCTTCTAGCCGGATGTACAACAAAAGTCTAATTGATTTGAATATCCGCGCCAGATTTGGCGTGAACGTTGTTGCCATTAAAAGTGGGGGAAAAATTAATATTGCCCCAAAAGCGGAAGATACAATCCAGGAAGATGACATCCTTGTTGTAATTGGACACAATGAGGATTTGCAAAAGTTGGAGGATAGAGCTAAATAATAGAAAGGTTAAAGAGGGATGGAATTTATTCAATCGATCCAGAATTCTAAGGTCAAACAATGGGCTAAACTTATTAGCAAAAAAGGCCGGGAACAGGAGCACGCTTTTCTTGTTGAAGGCGAGCATCTTGTAGAAGAAGCAATGAAAGCTGAGGAACTCATACAGTGCTTGATTATACAAGAAACCATGCAGGAGAAATACCAGGGGTGGATTGATGAATGCCGCGCACCGAGTTATTTGGTATCTGAACAAGTAATGAACAAGCTTTCCGAAACACAAACTCCACAGGGAATTTGTGCTGTTGTTCAGATTAACAAGCATAGTTTGAGCGAATTAACGGAGGGAAGGCCAATTTTACTCGCCCTTGATGGGTTGCAGGATCCCGGGAATTTAGGAACAATCATTCGGACGGCAGATGCTGCTGGGATCGATGGGGTAATCTTGGGGAAAGGGACAGTTGATCTTTATAATGGAAAGGTCATACGTTCGACAATGGGCTCTATATTTCATTTACCTATCTTTCAATTGGATTTGACTGTTGAGATTCCACGCTTGAAGGAAAAAGGCTTTCGCATTGTATCGACTTCCCTAGAAGGTGCTGTCGCCTATGATGAACCTCAGTATGCGGATGCTGTTGTGATCGTGATCGGAAATGAAGCAAACGGCGTTTCACAAGAAATCTTGCAGTGTTCTACAACAAAAGTCAAAATTCCCCTCTACGGTCAGGCAGAATCTCTGAACGCTGCGGTGGCAGCGGGAATCATTCTCTATGAGGCGGCAAGGCAGCGAAGGAAGTTGCAAGGTTAATGCATATTTATTATAATAAGGTTTAAAATGCAAAAGATTGAAAAGTGATGATAGAGAATAGTACATAGCATAAAAACTGTAAGGAGTATGGAACCCATGCTCTGCAGGGAATGAGGAACGCGACTGGAAGTCCTCTACAGTGGTAACTATGGAATTCGCTCTGGAGCTGTCCCTTGAACCGTTTTAATGTAGAGGGTACCGGTGTAGAAGCATCGTTAAAGAAATGAAGTGAGAACCAATGAATCTTTCATTGTTCTAATAAAGGGTGGTACCGCGACCTCTCGTCCCTTGGGATGAGAGGTCTTTTTTATGTGATGACAGGAGGAAAAGAAGATGCGTGATAAACTAGTTCAACTGAAAACAGAAGCACTTGAGCAGTTCCAACAGGCTTCATCTTTAAACAGTTTAAATGAATTACGGGTCCAATATTTGGGGAAGAAAGGTGAACTCACCGAAATCCTCAAAGGAATGGGAAAACTCCCTGCGGAGGAACGGCCTTTGATTGGGCAATTGGTCAATGAAGTAAGGGATGCCCTTGAACAATTGCTGGAGGAAAGAAAGGTTTCCCTCGAACAGGCTGCTATTAACGATAGATTAAGCAAAGAACGGATTGATGTAACTCTTCCTGGAAAAAAGGTAGCAAAGGGAAATACACATCCGTTAACACAGATCGTTGAACAAATAGAAGATATTTTCATTGGCTTAGGTTTTACGGTTGCGGAAGGACCGGAAATGGAAACCGATTATTATAATTTTGAAGCCTTGAATCTTCCAAAAGACCATCCAGCAAGAGATATGCAGGATTCCTTCTATATTTCTGAAGAAATCCTAATGCGGACCCATACCTCACCTAACCAGGTTCGCACAATGGAATCACGTAAAGGGGAAGTCCCTGTAAAAATTATTTGCCCTGGAAGAGTGTATCGCCGCGATGATGATGACGCAACACATTCCCATATGTTCCACCAAATTGAGGGGCTTTATATTGATAAAAACATCCGCATGAGCGATCTTAAAGGGGTTCTGCTTGCCTTTGCCAGGGAGATGTTTGGGGAAGATGTGCAGATCCGTTTACGTCCGAGCTTTTTCCCATTTACCGAGCCAAGTGCAGAAGTTGATGTGACCTGTGCTGTTTGTAAGGGATCGGGATGCAGGGTTTGTAAAGAAACGGGATGGCTGGAAATCCTCGGATCCGGAATGGTTCACCCGAAGGTTTTGGAAATGTCGGGATATGATCCAGAAAAATACACAGGTTTTGCTTTTGGGATGGGTGTAGAGCGGATTGCCATGCTAAAGTACGGAATTGAAGATATCCGCCATTTTTATACCAATGATCTGAAATTTTTAAAACAGTTTAACCGATAGATAATTGATTTAATGAAAAGCGGAGGGTAAAAAATGAAGGTTTCCTATAACTGGTTAAAGCAGTATGTTGATTTGCAGGGTGTGTCTCCAGAGGAACTTGCCGAAAAACTCACGCGGAGCGGGGTTGAGGTAGAAGGAATAGAAAATAGAAATAAAGGGGTCAGCCAAATCTTCATCGGGTATGTGGCCGAAAAAGCAAAGCATCCTGATGCGGACAAATTAAATGTGTGTCAGGTCGATGTGGGTCAAGCGGAGAGATTGCAAATTGTTTGCGGGGCTAAAAACGTGGATGCTGGGCAGAAAGTGGTTGTTTCTGTCGTCGGGGCACAGCTTCCTGGCGGACTCAAGATTAAGAAAGCAAAGCTTCGCGGGGTAGAGTCACAAGGGATGATTTGTTCCGCGAAAGAATTAGGAATGAATGACAAATTACTCCCGAAAGACCAGCAAGAAGGGATTTTGGTTTTGCCTGAAGAGGCCGAAGTCGGTCAGGATGCTATTTCCTACCTGGGACTCGATGACGCAGTTTTAGAGCTAGGGTTAACACCAAATCGTTCGGATTGTTTAAGTATGATCGGTGTGGCCTATGAGGTTGCTGCCATTCTAGACCGTGAAGTAAAACTGCCAGATCTGTCGCTTGAAGAAGAAGGTGCATCCATTGAGGATAAAGTACATGTGCAAATTGAAGCACCTGAACATTGTTCAAAATATGCAGCACGTTTAATCACGGGAATCAAGCTTGGACCGTCTCCGTTCTGGATGCAAAGCTGCTTAATGGCTGCAGGAGTTCGCCCGATTAATAACATTGTCGACATTACCAACTATGTCATGCTTGAACAGGGGCAACCGTTGCACGCTTTTGATTATGACAGAGTGGAAAATGGCAAAATTATCGTTCGCCTTGCCCATCCAAACGAAACCATTCAAACCTTGGATGACATCGAACGGAAATTGGATCCAGATATGCTTTTAATTACAGACGTCTCAAAACCTGTCGGAATTGCAGGGGTTATGGGTGGCGCCAATTCAGAAGTCAACGTCGATACGGTTTCGATCCTTTTGGAATCTGCACAATTCTCCGGAGTGTCCATTCGAAAAACAGCGAAAAAACTAGGGCTGCGCTCCGAGGCAAGTTCACGCTTTGAAAAAGAAGTGAATCCGGATGCCGTTATGGATGCTTTAAACCGGGCTGCGCAATTGATGATAACCTTAGGTGGCGGAAAAGTTGCCAAAGGGGTAGCGGTTGAAACGACGAAAGAATGGAAAGAACCAACAATTTCTCTACGATTGGAACGGGTAAATGGCTACCTTGGAACTTCATTAGAAGTTGGGCAAGTTCAAGAGATCATGCGTCGTTTGAGGTTTGCGGCAGCTGAATCCGAGCAAGGGCTTCAAGTTACGGTTCCCTTAAGAAGGCAGGATATCACTAGGGAAGTGGATTTAATCGAAGAAGTCGCCAGATTGCATGGGTACGATCAGATTCCAATTAGTCTTCCCGAAGGTGGAACAACCAGAGGAGGGCTAACGGACTATCAGCAATGGCAGCGTACCATTCGCAACACCTTAACGTCTGCAGGATTGTTTGAAGTTTTTACTTATGCTTTTTCTGACGAAAAGGTGATGTATGACTTCGCTCCATTCGAAGCTGAACATAAGGGAATTCCATTAACGATGCCAATGAGTGAAGAGAGAAGCCATCTGAGAGTGCATCTCTTGCCTCATTTACTGGAGACAGCGTCCTATAACCAAAATAGACAAAACAACGATCTTTCCATCTTTGAAATGGGCAGGGTGTTCTTGACCGAAGAAGCGGAGTTGACAAAACTTCCGAAGGAAAAACTTTGTCTTGGAGGACTTTTGACAGGGACTTGGCTGCCACAGCAATGGACCAACAAGCCTCAGTCTGTTGATTTTTATGACATGAAGGGGATCCTGGAGATGTTGTTTGCCACAATCGGAGCTGAGCAAGTCGTTTATCGTTCAGCTGAGAACCTAAAAGGAATGCACCCAGGAAGAACAACAGAAATTTTGGTTCAAAATATACCTGTCGGATATGCCGGGCAAATTCATCCGGAATTACAAAATAAATACGATATACAAGAGGCTTACGTATTTTATATAGATTTAGAAAAGTTATTTCCACTTGTCAAACGCACAAATGATTACACACCACTTCCAAAATATCCAGCAAGTTCCCGCGACCTTAGTATCGTCGTGGACCAAGCAATTTCTGCAGGAGATATCGAACAAACGATTGTTGAAGCTGCAGGAGCGATATTGGAAGATGTTCACCTGTTTGATGTATTTACCGGGGAAAAAATTGGAGCCGGGAAAAAGAGCCTGGCCTTCTCTCTGCTTTATCGAAACCCAGAAGCAACCCTGACTGATCAGGAAGTAAATGAAGCGCAGGAACGGGTCCTTCAGGAACTTACAGCAAAATATCAGGCGGAGCTTAGGATGTAAAACAAAATGGGAAGGAGCTGATTGAATTGTCAGCTCCTTCTTTTTTTCAAGTGATAAAGTATGTATAATACGAAGGAAGGATATGATAAAAGTGAAGGAGAATGGTATTTGTGCGTGAAGAGGAAAAAAATAAGCTAAACGTGGATATATATGGCCAACAATATCGGATGGTAGGAAAAGCTAGTACAGCTCATTTGCGTGCTGTCGCTAATTATGTGGATGAAAAGATGCGTCAAATTGCCGGTGGGAATACACGTCTAGATACAGCTAAGCTTGCTGTATTGTCTGCAATTAACATTGCTGATGAGTATTTTCGGCTAAGGGAAGAATATGATGAATTACTTCGAATCCTTGAAGAAGAGGAGAAAAAGATGGAATGAATGCGGTGGATCTTGTTTTAGTTGCTTTTCTCATCATGAGCTGTTTTTATGGGTACCGTAAAGGCTTTGTCAATCAGGCAATTGGTTTATTAGGGATCCTGATTTCTTTAGCCTTCGCCTATACGTTCTCCCAAAGTACAGCAGTATACCTCCAAGAACAATTTCCTCTCCCTAAGGATAGTCCAAATCCTCTCATTCAAGCTGTCTTAGGTATGGTAACCTTACAGAATATGATTTATTCAGCCGTTGCTTTTGTTTTACTTTTTTTAATTGCTAAGATTCTGTGGAATATATTTGGAAAATTAGTTGACAGCTTAGCCGACCTTCCTGTCATTTCTTATTTTAATCGATGGTTAGGTGCGTTGTTTGGGTGCTTGCAGGTCATCATTATTTCGATGATTGCAATCAACTTGATAGCAGCCATGCCTGGTGATCAGTGGAAAGAAAGTATTTATCAATCATACATTTCACAATATATTTTGGAGGTATCCCCATTTATCTCAAAACAAATGAATTGGGCCCCATCTACTCCAGAGTTAGAAAACCCAAAGACAAATGATTCGTTGAAAACTTTATAAGTATGAAGAAACAAAACAAAAGAGACTGTAAAAACAGTCTCTTTTTCCACTGTATTTTATTGTTGTCCCCCGGCCAATGCACTTTCTGCCATTTTCACTAAACGCTTCGTTATTTCTCCACCAACAGATCCATTTGCACGGGATGTAGCGTAGGCTCCAAAATCATATACACCAAATTCATTTGCAATTTCATATTTGATCTCATCGATTAAGGAAGACGACTGTGGGACAATCAGTTTGTTTTGGCTAGCCATCGTATACCTCCTTGGTTTTTACCAGACATCCATCCATAAAGGATGTACACTTAGGGTATGTAAAATGGAGAAGCTAATGCTCTGTAAATACAGGCAAACAGGGGGAATCGTCCCTTCATTTCCTTTTCAGATTAGGCCCTCAAAAGTCATTCCCACGTCATTACAATGTGATTAATCTATTTCGGGCGATTTGCACGCCAAAATCTAGACCGGGATGGCAAGAAGAGATCGATAATACCCATCAAGAGCGCAGCTAACAACGCTCCAATAATGGTTACGGATACTCCAGGAACAATAAACTTTGTGATATAGATGATAAGGGCAGTGGAAAGAAAACCGACAAGTCCCCGTCCGTAAGGGGAGATTTCGCGGCCCAAGAACGCTTCGGCAATCCACCCAATGGCTGTAATCACTGCTGCAGCCAAGATGGCTGTTCCGAACCCACGTATACTGAACCCTGGTACAAGGTATCCGACCAGAAGAAGAATGAATGCACTAACCAGAAATCGGATGAGGTGGTTGATGTAAGGCAAAAACATCGCTCCTTTATAATTCCTGTATATCTAGTTTTTCCTCTGGGTAACCAACATATACTTTTCCCTTTGAGGAAGAATGATATAATATAGCAGACATCAGGTTGAGGAAGGGGATTCAAGTTGAACGAGCGAATTTTTCGCACTTTGGAATTTGTAAAGGTATTGGAACGATTAAAACAACATACATCTACTTCATTAGGAAGAGAAAAAATAGAGAAACTTCGCCCTACTTCAAACTTGGAGGAAGCGACTCGGTTACAGAATTTAACCTTTGAAGGATATACAGTCTTGCGGCTAAAGGGAAGTGTTCCTTTTGGCGGAATCCGTGATATCCGACGTTTTATTAGCAGGGCAAAACTAGGATCCATGTTGGCTGCGGCAGAGCTCCTCGATGTAGCGGGCACGATTTATGGGGGATGGAGACTACGTAAATTTCTTGAGGGAATGGGGGAGGAGCAAGAACTTCCTTTGTTGCAAGAGCTTGTCTCAACGATCGAACGCTTGCAAAATGTGGAGGATGAAATTACCGCCTGTATTGATGAAAATGCAGTCGTTGTTGATCATGCTTCAGCCGCTTTAGCGCAGATTCGTTCCCAACTTCGTACGGCGGAAGCAAGGATTAAGGAGAGACTTGAGCAAATTCTTCGTTCCTCTCAGTACCAAAAAATGCTGCAGGAAAATCTTGTTTCAGTCAGAGGGGACCGCTATGTTATACCTGTTAAGCAAGAGTACCGGCATGTGTTTGGCGGGATGATTCATGATCAATCGGCTTCAGGGGCTACGCTTTTCATCGAACCTGAAGTTGTAGTGCAGGCAAACAATCAATTGCGTGAACTTCGGATGAAAGAAGAACGTGAAATTGAACGCATTCTAATGCAACTATCTGCGATTGTTGCGGAGCACAATGATCTTCTCATGGATAATGTGGAAACCTTGTCTGAGTTGGATTTCGTTTTTGCTAAGGCCTCTCATGCACATCAGATTAAAGCGGTTCAACCAAAGCTTAACGACCGTGGCTACATGCGTTTGCGAAAGGCAAGACATCCATTAATTGCGCCTGAACAGGTTGTCCCGATTGATGTGGAATTAGGCGATCGTTATACCTCATTAATTATCACTGGACCCAATACCGGGGGAAAGACAGTTACCTTGAAAACCATCGGATTGCATGCTTTGATGGCAGCCTCTGGTTTGCATATCCCTGCTGAAGAGGATAGTCAAATGGCGGTATTTTCACACGTTTTTGCTGACATTGGTGATGAACAAAGCATTGAGCAGAATCTAAGTACTTTTTCCGGCCATATGAAAAATATTAACGATATTTTGCGTCATATGGATGAGAAAAGTCTTATTTTATTCGACGAATTAGGGGCCGGTACGGATCCGACAGAAGGAGCAGCCTTGGCTATTTCGATTCTAGATTTTATTTATCGAAAAGGTGCAACGGTTGTTGCTACAACACACTATAGTGAACTAAAGGCATACGCTTATAATTCAGAGAAGGTCCTGAATGCAAGCGTGGAATTTGATGTGGAGACCTTGCGTCCAACCTATCGTTTATTGATCGGGATACCAGGACGAAGCAATGCTTTTGCGATTGCCAGTCGCTTGGGGTTGCCAGATGTAATTATTTCCGAAGCGGGAAAGCTGGTAAGTGTAGAAGACAAGAAAGTGGAGACGATGATTGCCTCCTTGGAAGAGAATACATTGGCCGCTGAGCAGGAAAGAAATGAAGCGATCCGACTGCGCAAGGAAATGGAACGGCACCGTGAAGAGTTTGAACAGGAAAGACTGCAGTTTATTCAAGACCGGAACAGATTGTTGCAGAAAACAGAAGAAGATGCTGCGAAGGCTGTAGCTAAAGCTAAACAAGAAGCAGAGGAAATTATTACCGAATTAAGGAAGATGGCACAAGAAGAGCAATATGGCATTAAGGAGCATCGTTTAATTGAAGCGAAGAAAAGGTTGGAGGAAGCGATTCCTTCCTTTGAGAAAGAAAAAGAGAAGCGGAAGGCAAGAGAAGATGCAAAGCCAAAGGTAGGAGATGAAGTGAAGGTTCTTTCCCTTGGTCAGAAAGGGGAAATCATCTCTGAACTAGGAAGTGATGAATACCAGGTGCAGATTGGAATCCTAAAGATGAATATCAAGGCTGCGGATTTGCAAGTGCTAAAAGCAGCGAAGAAAAAAGAACCGGTGGCTTTTACCAGGGTGAAAATAGCTCGTGATACGGTAAGACCAGAGTTGGATTTGCGTGGATTTACAGTTGAGGAGGCGCTTTCTGCAATTGATAAATATCTGGATGATGCGGTGATTTCTAATCTGCATCAGGTTTCATTAATCCATGGAAAAGGAACCGGAGCACTTCGCATTGGGGTCCATAATTTCTTAAAAAAACATCGCAGTGTCAAGTCTTTTCGAATCGGTGGACAGGGCGAAGGCGGATTAGGGGCAACGATCGTTGAATTGAAATAAGGGAGAGGACTACCCACTAAAGAAGGGGGAGGCATATGGTCTCGGGGTTGTTGAAAAATCCATATATTTTAATGACAGCTTTCTTTGCAGTTACCATTCTTGCCATTATTATCTTTTTGGCAATTTTTGAATTGGTTACCCGTTACGATGATTGGGAGCAAATTAAAAGCGGGAATATCTCTGTAGCGATGGCTTTGGGGGGGAAAATATTTGGGATCTGCAATATTTTTCGTCATTCCATTGAGCATCATGATACAATCGGACAAGCCCTCGTATGGGGCGGGTTTGGCTTTCTTCTATTGCTGATTGCCTATTTTATCTTTGAATTTATGACTCCCAAGTTTAAAGTAGATGAAGAAATTGAGAACAATAATAAAGCGGTTGGTTTGCTCTCCATGACTATTTCCATCGGTCTTTCTTATGTGATTGGTGCCAGTATAGTATAAATTTTTATCTTGTGGAAATTTTTCTGTGTTTACAAAGTAACCTAGAAATCGGTAATATGTATGTAACAACCTAATTGTTGGGTTGGGAGTATTGGCGGTCACGATAGTGACCGCTCTTTTTTTAGGTTTCTACATAATTATGATGCGAAGACCCAATACAACATCCCGCCACCTATAAAAATTAAAGCGAAAATCCCAAGAATAATTGCAAGTCTTAATAACATTGGTTTTCCTCCATTGATCAATTACTAAAATTATAATCAACTTTTTGGTGAAAACCAAGGATGGACCGTTCGGCTCATTTTTTGTCGATTTCTCATGTAATTTGCTAGATTATGAAACATTTACTTAGCATTTTACGTCTAATAGTATTGATCCATTAAAAGAGAGAAATAGTTTACATTGAGGGAGAGGAGTACATGCAACAAGTGAAGTCAAACTTTCAGAAAGCAACCGTTTTTTTACTGGCGTTCGTGATGGTTTTTACTACGGGTCTTAGCGCTCAGGCAGCTGGGGCGAATTCCTTGCAGTTGAAGGAAGAAAAAAAGTTGGCACATGGTGCTGTCTACAAAGTATTTTCAAAATTAATAGATGAGAAGCAGATTCAAGTCAACGTGGTAGAAGTAGATTTGAAGAATCCATCTGTACAAATTGCTCCTATCTTTGGTGATTCTGGGCAAATTGGAAGCAGGGCCAAGGTAACGACGATGGCTAATCAGAATCAGGCTGTTGCAGCGATTAATTCCAGCTTTTTTAGAATGAACAACGAAGGTGGAACATTAGGGATGCTTGTTAAGGATGGCAAGCTATTGTCCAATGCAGCGGAAGTTCCTGGGTGGAATACGTTTGCACTTCTGAAGGATGGACAAGCAACCGTTCTTCCAGATATCCTGTTTAACGGACAGATTATTGCTCCTAATGGGGATCCATTTCCGATTAAGGGAATGAACAAAACAGAATATTTCCCGCCTGATTCCCCAGCAAGCAATTATTCCGGTTCCCTTCATCTTTTTACAAAAGAATGGGGTTCACTTAGTCGTGGGACTCCAACCGGGTATCGCGATGTAGTCGAAATGGAAGTAACAGATGGACTCGTTTCGGATATTCGAATCAATGAAGGAGCCCAGCCTATTCCCGAAAATGGGTATGTACTTTTGGCACATGGCAAGGCGTCACAGTTTATTCTGGATCATTTTGGTTTAGGAGATTCAGTAGAAATAGAATACGGCTATTCGCCTGAAGCCTATGAGATTGAAGAAGCGATTGGAGTAAACTTTTTGCTTGTTACAGATGGCAAACCTATTGCCGAATTTCCAACAGACTCCGCGCTGTTAGGGAAAAATGCTCGCTCTGCAATTGGAATTAATAGAAATGGAACAACCCTTTATTTAATAGCTATTGAGAAAACCGAGGCGCAACCGGGTGTGACGCTGCAGCAATTGGCTGATATCTTAATTGAATTAGGTGCTTATACGGGTGTGAATCTGGATGGAGGTGGATCAACCTCCCTTGCTGTTCAGAAACCAGGTGATCTAGGGGTGACGCGCGTAAATGGTCCTGCTTTTGAACGAAGTGTCGCCGATGCATTGGCTGTATTTAACGTAGCCCCTAAGGCTGAACCAATGGAGTTGATGATCCAGGGACCACAGAAGGTTTTAGTGGATTCGGAGGCTGTATATACATTTAAGGGATATGATAAAAACTATCATTCTCTTGACCCGCAAAAGGTATCTTGGAAGATTCCTGAAGAATTTGCTACCCTTGTGAACAATCAGGTGAAATGGATCAAAGGGGGAGACACCCAGATTACCGCCTCGATCGATGGGAAGTCTGTAAGCTTGCCTGTTTCCGTAGTTGGAAAGGAACAAATTGAGAAGCTAGAGATTGTTCCAGAAGTGATTGAAGTGGCTCCACTTCAGCAACAAAATTTAGAAATAAAGATTGTTCTTAAAGATGGCTCGACTATTGTTCCAACTTCATCTCAAGTAACATGGGAAGTAGAACAAGCGGAAATGGGTCAGATTAAAAATAATCAGTTTGTCGCTGGTGATAAGACAGGAAGTACTTTCTTAACCGCGAAGGTGGCAGGCGTGAGTGCTGAAATTGAAGTCAAAGTGGGCTACTTTGATGATATAGATGGCCACTGGGCACAGAAAAACATTGAACAAATGGCCGTCAAAGGGTATGCAAAAGGTTTGCAGCCAAGAATTTTTGGGCCAAACGAATCCCTGACACGCGCTGATTTCATTGTCTTTCTCTCAAGGATTCAGGGGTGGCAATTAGGTGATGAAGAAAAGGCCGTTACATTTACCGAAGAGATGCCGAAATATGCCCTCCCTGCCCTGCAATATGCTAAGTATCACGAGATTATGATGGGTGATGAAAAAGGTTTGATGAATCCCGGACAATCGATCAGCCGGATGGAGGTTTCCGTCATTCTTGCCAGACTTCTTGAGCAGGAATCTTTTGACGGGGATACTGCAAGTTTAGAGGGGCTTTACAAAGATGCAAATGAGATACCAGAATGGGCACAGTCTGCTGTTCTTTTATTATCGGAAAAGAAGATCTTTGGGGGAGCCAATCAACAATTCTATCCTCGTAAAGACATTACTCGTGCGGAAATGGCAACCGTCCTATTGAGAGCTTTTGTCCGGCATTAACGGGCATTAAGACCCCCCACTTCTTTTCAAATGAAATAGGAGAAGTGGGGGATAACTGCCCGTAAATGCCCGATAAGTGCAACTAACCATTAGAGGGGGGACGAGGCCCCCTTCTAATGGAAGTTTTCTTTATCAAAGAATAATGTAAAGGAAAAGATCAATGCTGAAAAAATGGTACATTTGGCTCTTTGGAGCCGTTCTGCTTATTCCTGTTATCCTTTATGGAACTTGGAAAACATACGAGTGGATCTTGTTGGAGCGGCTCCGCAGCATAGACATTCAGGTCGCTCCTTATAGTAAGGAAATAACTAGTCAGAATTATGACGTCATCGTCGTGGGGGGCGAGCCTGAAGGGGTTGCAGCAGCTGTTTCAGCAGCAAGGAATGGTGCAAAAACGCTTTTAGTTGAACATCGAGAGGGGTTAGGCGGATTATTAACCTTCGGGATGTTGAATTTCCTGGATATCGATCATGAGATGCGAGGAGAGGTGGCAAATGCCGGGATCTTCAAAGAATGGCATCGGATGGTTGGGGGAAGGGTAACCTTCGACATCGAAACCGCAAAAAAGGCCTTTCTTAAACTGGTCCAGAACGAACCTAATCTTTCCCTGCTGCTGGGTACGGAGCTAACCAAACCGATCCTTGAGGGCAAGAGAATCATTGGGGTGGAAGTACAGGGGGAATCGGGTAAGCAAACCTACTATGCCAATCGTTTCATCGACTCTACCCAAAACGCTGACCTCGCTGCTCTAGCAGGTGTACCGTATTTTATTGGAAATCAGGACATTGGAGTTTCCCAAAAGATGTCTACTACCCTAATGATTCACTTGAAAGGAGTAGATTGGGATAAAGTGCTGGCAACGGCATACACCCATAAATTTGGTCCGGCTAAAGCGAATGTAACTGCTGCGTGGGGGTTTGGGGGACTACTCACTGCTTATAAACCGAGCCAGCCAGATGTTCGATTGCGCGGTTTTAATATGGTTCGTTCTAGCGATAACATGATCTATATTAATGCCTTGCAAATTTTTGGGATAGACGGCTTAGATTCTGACTCCTTGGAAAAAGCCAAAGAAAAAGGACGAAAGGAAACGGAACATATAGTACAATTCCTAAGAAAGGAATTTCCTGGGTTTGAAAACGCGCAGATTGCCTCCTTCCCTACGGAGTTGTATGTAAGGGAAACCAGGCATGTGTTAGCGGAATATCAACTCCCCATATCAGATGTATGGGAAAATAGGGATCACCCAGACCGAATCGGCTTTGGCTCCTATCCTGTGGATATTCAGGCGACTTCAACACAAAACACAGGTTATGTCCTGACAGACCCGATTCAATATGCTATTCCTTTTCGTTCCCTGGTTCCGCTTGAGATTGATCAATTATTAGTGGCAAGTAAGGCAGCTGGATATTCTTCTCTAGCGGCGGGAAGTGCACGGGTGGTTCCGACAGGGATGACAGTAGCAGAGGCAGCTGGAGTTGCTGCAGTTTTATCCATCCGAAACAACGTGGATTTTCGAGAAATGACAAAAAGTAAAGAAATGATTTCCAATCTCCAGGAAATACTAACCAAACAGGGGGCTTTACTTTACGCCTATGAATTGGAATATCCATATCAAGGGGAATGGTTTTATCCCGATATTCGCGAACTCTTAACCTATGGTCTAATCTCGGGTGGATATAAAAATGAGTTCCCTGTCGATAGCCCAATGAAAGAGATGGCCCTCGTCAATTTATTGATGAACGGTATCGAGCGTAAGAATGCAGACCTTTATGTCAAACTGAAGGAACGGCTTACGCAAGTTCGCTATCTTGTAACGGAAGGGCAGGAAATAAAAAGGGATCAGGCGGCTCGGTTTATCGAATATATGGTTTCCGGGACGAAGTCAAAAGACCCTTGGGCATGGGTAACGAAACGGAACCTTGTTGAGCCTCACTTGACATCAAGCTTGGTCGAAAATCGGGTGCTGACAACAGCGGAATGCTATTCCCTTGTTGCTGGGATTATGCAGAAATTAGATGTAATCGAGAAAATGGAAGGTCGTTCAAAATGATAAGAAAAATGCTCTGGGTCATTATGGCCCTTTCTTTACTTTCTTCAATTCCGTTGATCGCGGATCGGTTTCATGCTGAAACCTCCACAAAGGCAGTTGAATCCGTCGTAGAAGATGCGGAAATATTAAAGCTGACCTCAAAGGTCTACAATACTTTTACAGAAGATGAAGTCCTGCAAAAACTAAAGGATAACGGTGTTACTTCGATTGCCCTTTATGAATTAACCTTGCAGGATTTGACGAGGCGTGGAATTGTAAATACATATAGTACATCAGATCAGTTCCTGCGAACGATGGCACCGTCTCTACCTCAGCAGCAATCGATCGTTTTGTTCCGTTCGGACCTAAGCCCGGAGGAAAAATTGAATTACCAAACGATGATGAAACAAGCCTTTCAGGGGGCGAGGGACTACAAATGGAACAATCAAGAAGCACTTCTCATTCCGCATCCACTGGTTGAAATCGAACGGATTTTTCTCGGCATCGATTTCAACAGGGTGAAGAAGTACCAAGATCGTGGCTTTCATATTGTGGCGAGAATCAACTCAGATCGCTATTGGAATGAAAATTTTTTGGCCTGGCAATTTAATAAATTAGGCACACATGGTGTCAAAAAAATGATCTTTGAAGGAAAAGGGGTTCTTGGATTTCCGGTCCCGGAGAATATGGAACAAACCGCTGCTTGGATGAGAAAATATGGAATGTCCTTTGGACTTGTTGATTTTTACGAGCAGCAAGGTTATAAAACATTGGGTAAACTAAATGATCTGCACACTTTTCGAGTATTAAGTATTTCAGATCAAAAAATGGCCTCCACCTCGACAGGGGAAGTGGCAGATATGTTTTCCCTCGGGATTCAGGAGCGTAATGTACGAATGGCCTACCTCCATATGCCAATATGGAATAGTGACCAGATCCCTTCCACTGTTCTCCTGGGAAAAACATTGGATGCAATAAAAAACATAAACCAGGATATTTCTGCACATGGTTATGTTTTTAAAGAAACAAAGCCTTTTTTCAATCCGCAAATTGCGGAAAGAGGCTGGTATAATCTTGTCCTAATTATAGGTTTGCTTTCTTTAACCAGTTTGGCCTTGGCCAAGTTTCATCGTATTTTTCTATACTTGCCGATTCCTTTTGGACTCATCTTATATGCAGGTGCGCAATTATTGCATCAGGAAATTCTGCTCTTTCAATTTTTTGCTCTATTGGGAGCGATCATGGCCCCGGTTCTTTCAACCATCTTGGTTGTGGACTACGCCAGCCGATTTGCTTGGAAACCCTGGCTTGCTTCCTTGCTAAGCTTTGTTGTGGCAAGTGTGATCAGTTTGTATGGCGCTGTCACTGTCGTTTCACTGCTTAACAACTTGGTGTTCATTCAATATTTAGAGCAATTTAGAGGTGTTAAGCTTTTATATTTTGCTCCGATTGTGCTGATATTCCTATACTGTTTCAGAAGTTGGATCAATCTGAAAAACTTGTGGGAATTACCGATTTATATTCTGAACAGGCCTTTATATGTTAAGCATCTTGTACTTGCGGGCATTGCACTTGCGGCAATCGGGTATTTTCTTTCCCGTTCAGGGAATGCGGCCACGACTTTGCCCTTTGAATTGGAGTTTCGCCAGTGGCTTGACGATGTCATGGGGGTCCGCCCGAGGACAAAGGAAATTTTCCTTGGACATCCGTTCTTCCTATTAGCTACTTATATGATGTTTAAATATAAAAAAGGAAAATGGCTGTTCATTTTGGGTGTCATCGGTCAGATGTCTATGGTCAGTACTTTTACACATATTCATACACCGCTTCTCATTTCAATCGTTCGTACTTTCAACGGTATGCTTGTTGGGGCGATTGTTGGAGTGATCCTAATTTTAATTGTGGAGTGGATTGGTCGATTCCTTAGAAAAAGGGAGAGAATAGTGACACATGTCGATTAAAAGAATCATGCTTTCTGGTTATTTCGGCTTCGATAATGCAGGCGATGAGGCCATCTGCGAAGCCATGATCCAGTCTCTCAAGGCCCTTGAACCCAATCTTGAGATCATCGTACTTTCCGGGAATCCGGAGAAAACGCGGGATCGATATGGGGTGGAGGCTGTAAATCGGACGGATCTAGCGGCCATTTGGAAAGCACTTAGGAAGACAGATCTATTTATTAGCGGGGGAGGTAGTTTACTTCAGGATAAAACCGGGAGTCTAACCATCCCTTATTATCTGGGTGTGATTCATCTTGCGAAGCTTGCTAAGGTTCCCGTAGCCGTGTTTGCTCAAGGAATTGGTCCGGTGGAAAAACCGATGTTTCAGAAGTGGATTGCTCGGCTTTTTCGATCGTTGGCATATGTTTCGGTCAGGGACTCGGACTCTAGAAAATTGTTGCTAGACTGGGGCGTAGCAGAGGAAAAAATTGATCAGGTTGTTGATCCTGTTTTCCTTTTGCATTCATCAGGGGAAGAACGTGGCAGGCAGCTTTTGTTGGCAGAGGGAATTGATCTGAAAAAACCTCCCCTTCTTCTTTCCATTCGCAAATGGAAAGAAGGGGAAGGAGACTTTGATGTATTTGCTCAGTTATGTGATCGATTAGTGGAAGAAAATGAAGAGATCGTTTTCTTGCCTTTTCATTATCCCGATGATTTGAATGCATCAATTGACATAGTGGCCCGCATGAAGAAGAAAGCGCATGTTGTTCAAGGAAGTTATTCTCCGTCCGAACTGATGGATATGGTTTCGGTTGGGAAAATGATGGTGGCGATGAGGCTACATGCGCTGATTTTCGCTGCGGCCAGGCAAGTTCCCTGTGTGGGAATTTCTTATGATCCAAAAATTGACGCCTTCTTGCACTTAATCAATGAAAAAGCTGCGGGTTATTCCGGAAGCCTGGATCCTGATCAGCTCTATGTCTCTGTCAAGTCTGTGTTAGGGCAGGAAGAGAAAGCCAAACAAGATCTCCAGACGAAAGCCGAACAATTAAAAGACTTAGCCATGAGGCCGGCAAACAAGGTTATGGAGTTGATAAAATAGCTAGGTTTGGATAGAGAGCGTATAGGTTACAAGCCGATCAAGCGCCCATCTCTTTAGTTCATCATGGCTTTTTCCTGTGAATGATGCAAAGAGGTGTTTATCCTGTTCCTGAGTATTTACCGAGTAAAAGGAAAGGACCCAGTTCTCTTCGACTTGCTCAATGGAGAAACGGATGAATTTCCCCTCCTTTCTTTTCCAACAAAACAGAAGTTGAAGCAACTCTTCATTTGCCTCTTGAATGGTTTTCAAATTGTATCACCCCTTTTACAAACTTTTGTAAAAGGGGTTTTCTACATCCTTAAGTAGAATCCTTCCAGCTCTACAAAACAAGTGCTATTTAGACAAAATTAGAATGGGAGAGGACAAATTCTCCCATAATAATAGGAATCAGTAGAATGAGGAGTTTAAATGATGAAGAAACTTCTGTTGATGTTTTTCTCGCTTGTTCTTCTAGTTGGATTAGGCTTCGCAGGGTATGGATACGTTAAATATCAAAACATGGTAGAGCGCTGGTATATGCCATTGGAACCCGGAGAATATGCCGGGGAAAAGAAAAATAAACCGCCTGCTGAAGAAAAGGTGGAATTAGCTCCTTTTACCGTTCTGTTATTAGGTGTCGATTCACGGGAAGGAGAGAAAAAATCACGATCAGATACCATTATGCTTGCTGCGGTTCATCCGAAAAATCAAAAGGCAGTATTAATGTCCATTCCGAGGGATACGCTGGCGGACATTCCAGGATATGGTCAGGACAAATTTAATCATTCCATGTTTTACGGGGGCCCTCCTTTAGTAAAGCAAACGATGGAAAACTTCTTTGATATTAAAGTAGATCACTATGCTGCCGTTGACTTTGATGGGTTTATTAAAATTGTGGACGCTCTAGGTGGGGTGGAGGTTAATGTAAAGCGGAGAATGAAATATCATGATCCGGTCGATGGTACTTCCATTGATTTGCAGCCGGGCCTTCAACTGCTTGATGGAGAAAATGCTTTGGATTATGCAAGGTTTCGCAAAAGTGATATTGGATCAGCTGCCAGTGATTTTGATCGAATGGATCGTCAACAAGAAATTATTCGTAAAATTGCCGATAAAGCAACAGAACTAAGTTCTGTATTCAAAGTGTTCAAGATGATGGATATATTAGGGGAACACGTAAAAACGGATTTCACTGAAGAAAAAATACGCGGGTTATTTCTCCAATTCCGCAATTTCTCATCATCTAGTATTAAGTCCGTGGAGATCCAGGGGACGAACCGCCGAATCCCGATGCATGGCTACAACCTTTGGTTTTATCTTGTCGATCAGGAGGAACGTAACCGCATTAAAACAATTATTGAAGATACCCTGGCTGGATCAGAGCCCAATGTTACTACAGCAAAGTAAAGGGTGGTCACCGTTTTCATAATTACCAGGGAGGGAGTATTTTGGTCATCATCGCCTCGATGATGACCATTTTATAATTACCAGGGAGCATTTTGGTCATCATCGCCTCGATGATGACCATTTTTATAATTACCAAGGAGCAATTTGGTCATCATAGCTTCAATGATGACCGTTTTTATAATTATCAAGGAGCAATTTGGTCATCATCGCCTCGATGATGACCATTTTTATAATTACCAAGGAGCAATTTGGTCATCATCGCCTCGATGATGACCATTTTTATAATTACCAAGGAGCAATTTGGTCATCATCATTAACACATCAGATCCCAGAATAAGTACAAACCGCGTTCTCATACATATAAATGAGTAAATACCATTCCAACCACTACTTAACCTCTAACATTCAGAAAAAAGGAGTGGTTCTATGGAGAACAAACCGTGGTTAGCCTACTATCCTCCGCAAATTCCCGCTCACCTACATTATCCCGAAGTTCCGCTTACCTATTTTTTAGAAGAAGCTGCTGAGCATCATCCGGACAAACAAGCGCTTAGTTTCTTAGGTAAAAAAATAGATTTTCGAAGTCTTGCTAAAGAGGTTAAAAAATTTGCTGGGATTCTAAGGCAACTAGGGGTGGCAAAAGGAGACCGGGTGGCTGTTATGCTTCCTAACTGTCCGCAGGCGGTCTTTTGTTACTATGGCGCTTTATGGATCGGAGCCATTGTCGTTCAAACCAATCCGCTCTATATGGAAAGAGAGCTGATTTTCCAGCTAAATGACGCAGAGGTTGAAACCATTGTCTGTCTAGATCTTGTGTACTCGAAGGTAAGTAAAGCAAAACCCAAAACAAAATTAAAAAATATTATCGTCACAAGGATGGAGGATTATCTGCCATTTCCAAAAAACCTTCTATATCCGCTGGTCCAAAAGAGAAAAGGACTACATCCGACTATCGACTTTTTGGGCGATGGATGTCTGTCATTGAAGAACTTGATGAAAGACGCGGATGAATTCGTAGAACCGGCTAAAATCTCCCCTAAGGCTGATTTGGCTTTATTGCAGTATACCGGTGGAACAACCGGGAGGGCAAAAGGTGTGATGTTAACACACAAAAATTTGGTTGCCAATGTCATACAGTGCCATGCTTGGTTTTATAAATCAGAAGCAGGTAAAGAGAGGTTTCTCGGGGCTGTTCCCTTTTTTCATGTATATGGAATGACAGTAGCGATGAATCTTTCCATACGGATGGCGGGGACCCTTGTGATGGTGCCAAAATTTGATGTAGACCTTTTACTTAAGACAATCACCAAAGAAAAACCAACTGTTTTCCCTGGGGCGCCCACCATGTACATTGCTCTAATTAACCATTCACAGCTCAGTAAATATGATCTTTCTTCAATTGAAGCATGTATTAGCGGCTCTGCCCCATTGCCAACAGAAGTCCAAGAATCTTTTGAAGAGTTGACAAAGGGAAGACTTGTTGAAGGATATGGTTTAACCGAATGCTCTCCGGTCACACATGCCAATCCGATTTGGGACCAAAGGGTTACGGGGAGTATTGGATTGCCATGGCCGGACACAGAAGCTAAAATTGTTGATCTTAAAACAGATGCCCCTTTACCACCTGGGGAAATTGGAGAACTGGTTGTGCGCGGGCCACAAGTGATGAAGGGGTATTGGAAGAAACCAGAAGAAACGGAACAAGTTCTGCGAGAGGGCTGGCTTTATACCGGCGACCTGGCTTTTATGGATGAAAAGGGCTATTTTTATATTGTGGATCGTAAAAAGGACATGATTATTGCAGGTGGCTTTAATATATATCCCCGTGAAGTGGAGGAAGTGTTGTATGAACATAAGGCAGTTTCCGAAGCGGCTGTAGTGGGTGTACCAGATCCTTATCGTGGGGAAACGGTCAAAGCTTTTATTGTTGTTAAAAAGAATGCAGCTGTAAGTGAGCAGGAATTAAACATCTTTTGTCGAGAAAGGTTAGCAGCTTATAAAGTTCCAAGACTGTATGAGTTTAGAAGTGAATTGCCGAAAACAATGGTAGGAAAGGTTCTTAAAAAAGAGCTCATTGAAAATAAGGAAGCAAGCGATGACCCAACCTGATGATCGTCACAAGGTTGGTCTTTTTTGTATCTAACCTAAGTTTTCTTTCGCTTCTTAATATTGACAAAAGTAGAGAGGAGTACTAAACTAAACTCGAATGAATAGTCATTCACATACCATATCGAGGTTTTATTCATGGCAAAAAAAACAGGTGAAAAATATCAGGCTATTATTGAAGCTGCAGTTAAGGTAATTGCCGAGCATGGCTACCATAACGCCCAAGTATCCAAAATTGCTAAGGAAGCGAATGTTGCTGATGGAACCATCTATCTCTATTTCAAAAATAAAGAAGATCTACTGATTTCCCTTTTTCATCAGAAAATGGGTGAGTGGATCATGGTTACCAAAGAGGCCATTGAGCAAGCGAAAACAGCCCCGGAAAAATTGTTAACTTTGATTCATACGCATTTCTACCATTTGTCGACGCACTTGAATTTTGCCTATGTGACACAGGTGGAAATGAGACAATCGAATCCGAGGATCCGCGAGGGAGTGCGCAGATCTGTAAAAAGTTATCTCAATTTAATAGATGAAGTCATAGAATTGGGAATGAAGGAAGGGGTATTTCGCTCAGACATCCAGCTCTTTACGATTCGCAAGATGGTTTTTGGCACCTTGGATGAAGCAGTTACGGCATGGTTAATGAATGATCGAAAGTATGAATTGATGAATCAAGTAATTCCCATACACACTCTTTTTATTAACGGATTGAAGGCGGACAAACAGTAGCTTTTAGCTTTTACGAGGGGGAAATACTGTGGATTTTAAAAATGTGAAGCTGTCTATTGAAGATCGAGTAGGCATTGTGATGATAGACCATCCACCTGCAAACGCTTTAAATGCAGATACCTTGAAAGGATTGTCCGATTGTATCGACTACATTCAGGAGAATCAAGAGATTAAAGTTGTGATCATTACTGGTTCCGGGCGATTTTTTATTGCTGGAGCAGATATCAAAGAATTCCCTTCCGCATACGGTAATGCAGCAAAAGGCAGAGCTTTTGCGGAAAACGGTCAACAGGTCTTTAATAAAATTGAGCAGTTGGGTAAGCCGGTTATCGCTGCGATTAATGGGGCAGCATTGGGTGGCGGATTTGAACTAGCGCTAAGCTGCCACCTGAGAATTGCATCAGATCAAGCGACATTAGGGCTGCCAGAACTAAAGCTGGGTTTGATCCCTGGTTTTGGCGGAACGCAGCGATTGGCGAGACTGACGAACAAGGCAAAAGCCTTGGAGCTTATTTTAACCAGTCAGTTCATAGATGGGAAGGAAGCTGAAAAACAAGGGATTGTGAATCTGTCTGTACCCCAGGAGGAATTGATGGTAACGGCTAGGCGCTATGCCGATATGATTGCTCAGGAAAAGAGTGCACCTTCTCTTGCGGCAGCGATCCAGGCTGTTTCAAAAGGGTTGGAAATGTCCTTAGAAGAAGGGCAGAAGCTCGAGGCGGAATTATTTGCCCAGATGTTTAATACAGAAGATGTCCAGGAAGGGGTTTCTGCTTTCATAGAAAAACGTAAAGCGGAATTTAAAGACAAATAACTAGAATTGAGGAGGAAAGAGAATGAACATTATAGTGGTGATGAAACAAACCTTCGATACAGAAGAGAAGGTTTCCATTCAGAATGGACAGATCGTTGAAGATGGAGTGGAATTTATTATAAATCCTTATGATGAATACGCGATCGAAGAGGCTATAAAGCTAAAAGAAGAGTTTGGCGGGGAAGTCACTGTTATGACGGTGGGACCATCACGCGCAGAAAATGCGTTGCGCACCGCGTTAGCCATGGGAGCTGACAAGGCGGTCATCGTTGACGACGAAGAATTATTTGGCGATGAATATACTATTTCGAAAGCTTTAGCCCATGTAATCAAGGATCGTGACTATGATATCATTCTGACCGGAAATACTTCGGTTGATAATGGAGCAGGTCAAGTTGGCCCCCGATTGGCCGAAGAACTGGGAATCGCGCATGTTGCTACGATTACCAAACTATCGATTGAAGGTGCAGTGGCTACATTAGTTAGAGATGTAGAAGGGGATACGGAAACAGTCGATGTAAAATTACCTTTGCTGGTTACAGCCCAACAGGGACTTAACGAGCCGCGGTATCCTTCTTTACCGGGAATCATGAAAGCGAAGAAAAAGCCAATGGAGCGGCTTAGTGCAGATGATTTGGAACTCGATCCGGAAACCATTAAGGCAAAAACAGCGATCGTGGAACAATATCTTCCTCCAAAAAAAGAAGCGGGACGAGTGTTGTCCGGGGAATTACAGGATCAAGTGAAGGAATTGGTACAACTTCTGCGTAATGAAGCGAAAGTAATCTAGAGAAAAGAGGGGGAGAATGAACATGGGCAGAAAAGTTCTTGTATTAGCAGAAACTCGCGATGGTGTTTTAAGAAATGTTTCTTTTGAAGCGTTATCAGCAGCGCAAAAAATTGCTGAAGGTGGAGAAATTGCAGCAGCTGTATTTGGTCAAGGTATTTCTGGGGTAGCTTCCCAACTGGCACAGTATGGGGCAAACCAAGTGTACCTTGTGGAAGATGAGAATCTAAAACAATATACGCCGGATGCTTTCACACAAGCCACGGTACAAATTTTGGCTAAGGTAGAACCAGACGTGATCCTGCTTGGGCATACTGCGATCGGTAAGGATCTAGCCCCTCGTGTAGCAGCGAAGCTTGGCCTGGGATTAATTTCCGATGCAACCGAACTTGCTTTGGATGGAGGAGAAATCATCTTCACCCGACCAATCTACTCTGGCAAGGCTTTCCAGAAGAAAAAGATCATCGATGGAAAGGTATTTGCAACGATCCGTCCGAATAATATCGCTCTTGTGGAAGCCGATCCTAGCCGCCAAGCAGAGGAAATTGCTTTCCCTGTAGAAATCAAGGATTTGCGGACCATTGTGAAAGAAGTAGCGCGGAAAGCCGTTGGAGGTGTTGACCTGTCCGAGGCGAAGATTGTCATTTCCGGAGGACGAGGTGTGAAAAGTAAGGAAGGTTTTGCACCGCTTCAGGAATTGGCCGATTTACTCGGGGGCGCTGTGGGCGCATCACGTGGTGCCTGTGATGCCGAGTATTGCGATTACTCCCTGCAAATTGGACAAACTGGAAAGGTTGTGACCCCGGATTTATATATTGCCTGCGGAATTTCCGGTGCGATACAGCATTTAGCCGGGATGTCGAGCTCCAAAGTCATTGTAGCCATTAATAAAGACCCTGAGGCCCCTATTTTCAGTGTGGCAGACTACGGAATAGTCGGTGATTTGTTCGAAGTTGTTCCCATGCTGACGGAAGAACTGAAACACATTCTGAAGTCTTAGGGAAGAGTACCTCTAGTGGCATTTTGAAGTGAAAAATGGTATACTTCCTTTTGTAAAGTAAGTAAGAGGAATGAAGGAGGAACAATAATGGCGATTGTAAATGTTACAGATAACGATTTTTCTCAAGTAGTTGAACAAAGCGGATCTGTTTTGGTCGATTTCTGGGCACCTTGGTGTGGACCTTGCAAGATGATTGCGCCTGTTCTAGAAGAGATCGATTCTGAAATTGGCGATAAACTAAAGATTACAAAATTAAATGTTGATGAAAACCCAGAAACTGCAAGCCGTTTTGGGGTAATGAGCATTCCTACATTGTTAGTGTTTAAGGACGGTCAAGTGGTTGATAAGATCGTTGGTTTCCAGCCGAAAGATGCGTTGGTTGGAACGTTAAATAAACATCTATAAGGAATTCGGGGGCCAGCCCCCCTTTTTTGGTCACTCTGAATTTAAGGGGAGAAATTACTTCTAATCCAGTAAAAGTTGCCTAACATAAGGCATTTTCTTGGTTTAGGAGTAAAAACTCCCCTTATTTCATGTGATTTAGCAACCTTTCACAGGGGAGTGGAACTTCTCCCCCCTATTTCATCTTCATCCAACTAGGTTTGCAGCCACGGGTCCCCCTCCCTCCACCAATCATCCCCTCTCCACCTCGCCAGCCAGTCTATGATAAAATACTCCTATGTACATCTTCTTTTTACGATAGAGGGAGAACGATAATGAATAATCTTAAAGAAAAATTAGCTCTTCTACCGGATAAACCTGGTTGCTATATTATGAAGAATAGTGAAGGGAAAATTATCTATGTAGGTAAAGCAAAGGTTTTAAAAAATAGAGTTAAATCTTATTTCACGGGTAGTCACGATGGGAAAACCCAACTATTAGTCAGTGAAATCACCGATTTTGAATATATTGTCACCAGGAGTAATGCGGAAGCGTTGCTTTTAGAATGCAATTTAATTAAACAACATCATCCTCGCTATAATGTTTTACTGAAGGATGATAAAACCTATCCTTATATCAAGATTACCAACGAGAACCATCCACGCTTGGAAGTCACACGGACTGTTGTGAAGGATGGTGGGAAGTATTTTGGACCGTACCCGCATGCAGGTGCGGCATCGCAAACAAAAAATTTGCTAGACAAGCTGTACCCACTTCGCAAATGCAAAAATATCCCGAAAAAGGTTTGTCTTTATTATCACTTAGAACAATGTGTGGCACCCTGTGAGTTTGATATTGACCCTTCGCAGTATAAGGAAATGATTGAAGTGATTCAGCGTTTTCTTAACGGAGGACACGGTGAAATCAAACAGCAGCTAGAGCAAAAGATGCTTGCTGCAGCTGAGCAATTGGATTTCGAAGCAGCTAAGGAATATCGAGATCAAATACAGGCGATTGAGGCATTAATGGTGAAGCAAAATGTGACTTTTACCGACCAGACCGACCGGGATATTATTGGATATCAAACGGATAAGGGGTGGATGTGTGTTCAAATCTTTCATATCCGCCAAGGAAAATGGATCGAACGAAATGTTTCCATGTTTCCTTTTTATGGGGAGGAAGTGGATGACTTTCTTTCCTATGTCACCCAATTTTATCTACAGAATCATCTGAAGCCAAAGGAAGTCCACCTGCCTGAAATAGATGAAAAAGATGTGGAGCTTATGGAACAGGTATTGGAAATGAAGGTTATCATACCAAAGCGTGGGGAAAAGAAAAAGCTGGTAGAAATGGCTGAGGAGAACGCAAGGATTGCACTTGTTGAGAAGTTTCAATTAATCGCAAGAGATGAGGAACGGACTACCCAAGCCGTGAAAAATTTAGGTGAGCTCTTAGGGATTGGATTTCCCAGACGCATTGAAGCGTTTGACAATTCCAATATTCAAGGGAAAAATCCCGTTTCGGCCATGGTTGTTTTCATCGATGGAAAACCAGATAAAAAAGAATACCGGAAATTTAATTTGAAAACAGTTGATGGTCCAGATGATTATGAATCCATGAGGGAGGTTGTACGTAGGAGATATACTAGAGCCCTGCAAGAAAAGCTGCAACTTCCCGATCTCATTGTTATTGATGGTGGAAAAGGGCAAATAGCCGCTGCGATTGATATATTGGAAAATGAATTAGGATTGTTCATTCCAGTATGTGGCTTGGCAAAAGACGAAAAGCATAAAACCTCTCAGCTATTAATGGGAGACCCCCCTGTCCTGGTTCAAATTCGGCATGATAGCCAGGAATTCTATCTACTACAACGGATCCAAGACGAGGTACACCGTTTTGCCATCACTTTTCATCGGCAAAGCCGAGGGAAATCCATGCTCTATTCTCAGTTGGACGATATTCCGGGGATTGGGCCGAAAAGAAAAAAACTGTTATTGAAACATTTTGGTTCATTAAAGAAGATACGCGAAGCAACCGTGGACGATTTTCGGAGTTTAGGAATTGGCGATAAATTGGCAAAGGAAATATTAAATAAATTACGAACAGAAGAAAGGTAAAGAGGGAAACCTGAACAACAGGCTCCCCTTTAATCCACAGCAATTTGAATTAAAGCAGACATTCCATTTTTTTGATCCATTTGAACAGTGGCAGCACAGTATCGCTTTAAAACATTCTCTGCTATACCTGCCATAAGTCCTGCTTCTAGGTGAAGTGTTTTTTCCAGTCTTTCTTTTCTTAAAAGATTATATCGGTTATGTGTCACTCGATAACATAAAAAAGAAGAAGATTGGCTGTCTAGTTGGACCTGTCCCAAATCAAGCTGTAGAAAAATATCTTCTATTTCTTCAATCACCTGAACAATAAGAGAATTTCCCAATTCTTTACCGACCCAATACAAGATATTTGTTTCGCTGTCTCCAAGGACAATTTCCAGTAATTTCTCTCTAAAAAAGAGGTAGCCTAACAAAGAGTTGGAAACATTCTCAGGAGGGAGTAGGATACTTTCTTTGAAAAGGGTAGATACTGCGAGACTTTGTCTCATAGTTTTTTGATCCTCCTTGGGCATTTTTTTTAGTCTATGATGGGATTTGCATAATTATGAAAACAATAACGAATTATCCCTCAGGATTCCTTGACGCTTCAATGATCGAGGAGTAAAATAGGTTTGGGTTTGTCACAAAATGTTCATCCCCTTTGGCTTCCAATGGAAGCTTTTATCTATGTGGGAATCTAAAAAGGGCCGGGGCGAGGGGGCATGCTATAAAGAATGGAATAGAAGGAAGATGGGGAGAAATAAGAGAAGCTATTATTTGAAGCAGAAAGAAAAGCTGTAAAATAGTGGGAGCTGTATTTCTGCAACTTGGACACTATGAAAGGGGGCCTATGGATGGCGACTGATCGTCATTTTTTTAACAGAAAACTTCACTCTTTATTGGGAGTAATCCCTGTAGGTGCATTTTTGCTTGTTCACCTTTACACGAACTACTTAGCTACGCTTGGCCGGGAGCGCTTTACGGAGCAGGTAGAATTTATGGAGACCATTCCATTTTTGATTATTGTTGAGATTTTATTTATCTTTTTACCGCTGTTATATCATGCAGTGTACGGACTTTATATTGCTTTCCAAGCCAAGCATAACGTAAATAATTACGGTTATTTCCGTAATATGATGTTTTTCTTACAACGGGTAACCGGTGTTATTACTCTTATCTTCGTTGTTTGGCATGTATGGCAAACCCGTATACAAATTGCGATAGGTTCCGTAGCACCAGAAGGGTTCTTTGATCTTATGGTGAATGTATTCAGCAGCGGAGCGATGGTTGCTTTCTATGTGATCGGTTTATTATCCGCTACATTCCACTTCAGCAACGGAATGTGGTCATTCCTAGTAAGTTGGGGAATTACCGTTGGGCCACGCGCACAGCGAATCTCCACTTATGTTTGGTTAGGCTTTTTTGTCATCCTTTCCTATATAGGTCTGATGGCCATGTTCGCTTTCATTAATCCAGTTTAAATGGCAAGCATCAAAGGGTAGGAGGAAACAATAAATGAGTAAAATCATCATCGTTGGTGGAGGACTTGCCGGTTTAATGGCTACCATTAAGTGTGCGGAAGCCGGCGTCGCTGTAGATTTATTTTCATTAGTACCAGTTAAAAGATCACACTCCGTATGTGCCCAAGGGGGGATTAACGGAGCAGTAAATACAAAAGGGGAAGGGGACTCTCCCTGGATCCACTTTGATGACACGATTTATGGTGGGGACTTCCTTGCCAATCAGCCTCCGGTAAAGGCAATGACTGATGCGGCACCTGGAATTATCTACATGTTTGATCGGATGGGTGTTATGTTTAACAGAACACCTGAAGGATTGATTGATTTCCGCCGTTTTGGTGGAACACAGCATCACCGGACAGCATTTGCTGGAGCGACAACAGGGCAACAACTTTTGTATGCCTTGGACGAACAGGTTCGCCGTCATGAAGTGAACGGATTGGTTACAAAGTATGAGCACTGGGAATTCACCTCCATCGTGCAGGACGATGAAGGGACTTGCCGTGGAATCGTGGCACAGAATCTTCGTTCGATGGAATTCAAATCATTCCCTGCTGATGCTGTTATTATGGCAACAGGTGGTCCTGGAATTATCTTCGGGAAATCTACAAACTCCATTATCAATACAGGTACAGCAGCTTCTGCCGTATATCAGCAAGGTGCAGCCTATGCCAACGGAGAATTCATTCAAATTCACCCAACAGCAATTCCAGGAGATGATAAGCTTCGCCTCATGAGTGAATCTGCACGTGGTGAAGGTGGGCGTGTTTGGACCTATAAGGATGGTAAGCCTTGGTACTTCCTAGAAGAAAAATATCCAGCGTACGGAAACCTGGTTCCTCGTGATATTGCAACACGGGAAATTTTCCATGTGTGCGTAGATATGAAGCTTGGGATTAACGGCGAAAACATGGTCTATTTGGACCTTTCTCATAAAGATCCACATGAATTGGATGTTAAACTTGGCGGAATCATCGAGATTTATGAGAAATTCATGGGTGAGGATCCGCATAAGGTTCCAATGAAAATCTTCCCAGCCGTTCACTATTCAATGGGGGGATTATGGGTTGATTACAATCAACAAACCAGCATCAAAGGTCTATTCGCCGCTGGCGAATGTGACTTCTCCCAGCACGGAGCAAACCGCTTAGGGGCTAACTCTTTATTATCTGCTGTATTCGGCGGTATGGTGGCAGGTCCGAATGCTGTAAAATATATGAAGGGCCTTCAAAAATCAAGCGCAGATATCTCCAGTACGGTTTATGAACAACAGGCTAAGAAGGAACAAGAGAAATATGATAACATCCTGAAGATGGATGGTACCGAGAATGCTTATGTACTTCATAAAGAGCTTGGTGAGTGGATGACCAAGAACATGACAGTTGTTCGTTACAATGATAAACTAAAACAGACGGATGAAAAGATCCAAGAGTTAATGCAAAGATATAAGAATATCAATGTTAACGATACGGCAAAATGGAGCAACCAGGCTGCATCCTTTACAAGACAATTGTGGAATATGTTTGAATTGGCCCGCGTGATGACGATCGGTGCCTTGAACCGTAATGAAAGCCGTGGAGCCCATTACAAACCTGATTTCCCGGAACGTAATGATAAAGATTTCATGAAAACAACAATGGCCAACTTCACACCAGAAGGACCTAAATTCCATTACGAAGATGTCGATGCATCGCTGATTCCTCCACGTGAGCGGAACTATGCCGTAAGTAATAAGGAGGCGAAGAAGTGATGGCTGAGCAAAAAACGGTAACATTTATTATTACAAGGCAGGATGGTCCGGATGCTACACCTTATAAAGAGGAATTTAAAATCCCGTACCGTCCAAATATGAACGTTATAAGTGCCTTGATGGAAATTCAGCGTAATCCACTTAACTCTACAGGGAAAAAAGTAGCCCCTGTAAACTGGGAATCGAACTGTTTAGAAGAAGTTTGTGGAGCTTGTTCAATGGTTATCAACGGGAAACCACGTCAAGCTTGTACCGCACTTATCGATAAACTAGAGCAACCGGTTCGTTTGGAACCGATGAGTACTTTCCCAGTTCAGCGGGACTTAATTGTTAATCGTCAACGCATGTTTGATGCGCTAAAACGTGTAAAAGCATGGATTCCTATTGACGGTACCCATGACTTGGGACCAGGACCACGGATGCCTGAAATAGATCGTCAATGGGCTTATGAATTATCCAAGTGTATGACTTGTGGCGTTTGTTTGGAAGCTTGTCCAAATGTAAATGATAAATCTCCTTTTATCGGACCTTTCGCCATTTCTCAAGTTCGTTTGTTTAATACACACCCAACCGGAAAAATGAATGCCGATGAGCGTTTAGAAGGGTTAATGGGTGAAGGTGGGATTACGGATTGCGGTAACTCGCAAAACTGTGTTCAGTCCTGTCCAAAAGGTATTCCTTTAACCACTTCCATTGCAGCTATGAACCGTGCAACAACCATCCATAGTATCAAGAAGTTCTTCCAAAGTTAATGATGATAACGGCCAATTCCAAAGGTGTTGCAATCGCCTTTTGGAATTGGTCTTTTTTTCTTTTCTGAGGGGAATGCTTAATAAAAAATGCGTATTAAAATGGAGGAACAGGTGTTTTTTCACGGAATTGATCTTAACTATTTGTTGAAACAGTACCCTATTTTATACCCGGATCGTAATCTGTCGACGAAAAGACAGGAACAGTTGAATGACCGTAATCATTTAATCCAGAAATTTGGATTTGAACCCATTCATTTATTGGAATCAAGCGATCAGTATTCAATGATAAGATGTTTGAAAGAGTGTATACAATTTGGAGAGTTGGTATTTGCCTTTAAAAGATTACATAGTCCCATCTGGCAAATTAGTCTCCATGAAATTGCAGTACCTGTGCTGGATGTGCGGAATTGCCATTTTATTTTTTTCCAGAAAAAAGAGTTAAAGAAAGAAATAGTTAAAAGGTTTCCGGATAAACCATTGTTTTTTTACAAATTCTGAAATTTCCCTTGTCGAATTTTGGATAAATCAAGTATAATGACAAAAAAGTGTAGTAAAGGAAGGTCCTTCAGATGGCTGAAAGTTACATCAATCCTTTTTTGGATTCTGCCCAGTTAGTAATCGAACAGGTTTGCAACGTGACACCTTCAAGAGGAGATCTTACGGTAAAAGATATTAAGCTGGAAGAGGACCACTTATGGATAAAGATTGGTGTCAATGGCCAATTGGAGGGCGATGTTATTTTTGGTCTCCATGAACAGGTAGCTCTAAAAATTATTTCCGCCATGATGGGCGGCTTTACGATTACAGAGATCGACGAAATAGGGAAAAGCGCAATTTCCGAACTTGGCAATATGATTTCTGGAAATGCAAGTGCAATCCTTTACAATCAAGGCATTAATATTGATATAACACCACCGATGCTTCTCGATCCCGCAGAACAGAACCATAGATTCGGAGAGGGATACTTTATCCCGTTAGATCTGGGGGAGATTGGTCAATTTCATATTCAAGTAGTAAAGTTGAAATAAAAGCACCAATTGAAGCTTTGTGAATATAATGTGGGCGTAGGCCCAATCCCGCTGGAGTCCGCACCGCCAACCATGCCCAGTCATACAATATTATGACTGTATCCTTAGCCTTGTTATCGAGCCCATAGCAAGGAGGGGTGGCATATTGAAGGGAAACGATCAGAAAGCGAAACCATTACTCACTAATCGAGAACGAGAAGTGTTCGAGCTATTGGTTCAAGATAAAACCACGAAAGAGATTGCAAAACAGCTATTTATCAGCGAGAAAACAGTACGCAATCACATCAGCAATGTCATGCAAAAGCTTGGGGTTAAAGGTAGAGCTCAAGCCGTTGTGGAACTGTTGAAATGTGGAGAACTACGTTTTCCCGAATAGTTTTCATCTTCAGTTGGTTTTTAGGACCATCGGCTGTGCAACTTGGTCTCAAACTAAGAGGGTATCCCAATGAAAATTGGGTACCCTCTTTTTCAATCCTATTCCTAATTTTATGCAGATTGTGGGCGTGCTATAATAATTGTACTGACAAACTCCGTGGAGGTCTTTTCACAGTGATAAAAATCAAACTAGTAGTTCCATGTGAGGGCTTTATCGAAAATGCTTTTGAAATTTTCAATGAATATATGCATCTTAATGAAATGGATCACCTTGACGATGAAGCGATAGTGTTTGAACTGGAGGAAGTGGTTGCCATTGGTGATGAAGTTATTAAACTGAAGTTGGATGCCGATGTTTTATTGTCGCGAGGGATTACTGCGCAGCTTTTAAAGGAAACTCAGTTTATTCCAGTAGTTGATATTCCGGTACAAGGGATCGATTTGATTCGATGTCTGTACGACTGCAAAATTCGTTTTGGAAAGAAAAAAGTGGCTGTCATTGGTTCGCTTAACATGATATACGGGGTAGAGGAACTGAGCGATATTGTTGGCTTGCCTATTCAGTCCTACATTATGAACGATAATGAGGAATCTGAACAATTGGTGGATCAAGCAGTAGATGACGGATGTGAAGTTATTTTAAGCGGAGTGAAAACGTGTGGCTATGCCCATTCAAGAGGACTTGCCAACCTTCTGATACGTACAGGAAAGGAATCTTTTTGTCAAGCCCTTAGCGAGGCGAAACGATTAGCGCTTGTCAGCCGACGAGAGCAAGAGAAGGCAAAACGTTATCAAACCATACTAGATCACGCCTACGAAGGGGTTATTGCCATTGATGGGAAAGGAAGAGTGACTGTCTTTAATACGGCTGCACAGCAAACGCTGTCCATCCCAGAACCTTTGTTAATAGGGAGGTCTGTTTACGATGTCTTGCCACAGGGGAAATTGCGAGCGATTTTGTTAAATACAGAGGATTATCACGAACATATTATTACATACCAGGCGATCCAGCTTGCCATTAAAAAAGTAGCAATATTTTTAAAGGGAAAAAAAGTAGGGAATATGGTTACCTTTCAAGATGTAACGGGTATTCAAGCGATGGAACGTAAGATACGGAAAAAAATCTATTTGCGGGGTCATATTGCGAAGCATACATTTGATGACATTTTGCATGTAAGCAGGAAGATTGGCGAGACGATCGAGACAGCAAAGCGTTATGGTGAAGTAGATTCAAATATTCTTATCATTGGCGAAACGGGAACAGGCAAAGAAATGTTTGCCCAGAGCATCCATAACCACAGCAATCGTAAATACGGCCCCTTCGTTGCCATCAATTGCGCCGCATTACCAGAAAATTTATTGGAGAGTGAATTGTTTGGTTATGTTGAAGGCGCCTTTACGGGGGCAATGAAAGGTGGGAAACAAGGTTTTTTTGAATTGGCCCACGGAGGTACGATATTTTTGGATGAAATCGGTGAAATTTCTCCCACATTGCAAAGCAGGCTTTTGCGTGTTCTGCAGGAAAGAGAAATTATGCGGATTGGTGATGATAAAGTAATTCCGGTCGATGTCCGGGTTCTGTCTGCAACCAATAAGGATCTGTTCCAAATGGTGAAAAAGGGGGATTTCCGTGAAGACCTATACTACCGACTCGACATCCTTCGATTAACCTTGCCGCCTTTGCGCGAACGTAGAGAAGATATACCTCTTTTAGTCGATGCATTTATCCACGAGAAGATGGCGGGACAAGCAGAGGTAACCATAACGGATGCAGCTAAAAGAAAATTAACTGCACACAACTGGGAAGGAAATATTCGTCATTTGAAAAATTTCTGTGAACGGTTGGTTGTCCTGAGTAATGGAAGGACAATTGATTTGATTGATGTGGAAAAATGGATCGGGCCTCATATACAAGAAGGAGATATTCCAATTAAAAGTGAAGGTGCCCTAGCGAGAGCGAATTACTCTGAGCGGGAACGAATCGTTCATGTACTGAGAAAATCCCATTTTAACAAAGGAAAAGCAGCCAATGAACTAGGAATCAGTCGGACAACTTTGTGGAGAAAAATTAGGGAGTTAAACATCGAAACGATTTAATGCACTTTGAAACAAAATAGTATTTTTGAAACAAAGTGTTTCAGATTAAGATAGAACTTCTCTTCTATAACCACCGCTAGGAAGACCTTGCCTGCGGATTGAGATTAGCCCTTCATAAGGGTAAGGTCATGAAGGGCTTTTTCCATTGAGATGTATCCACCGAAAACATACCTCTTGGCATACTTCTTGCTTTAGAAATATCTGAATAGGTAAATAACGGGTGGTGGTCAGAGTTTGAAATATTTTTCGGTCTTCCTTCCGATGCTCAACTCAGAAAAAAGCGATCGATTTCAAACACAGCATCTTGAGTTTCTCAGAAAGTTGAAATTGGAAGGCAGAGTTTACGCCCATGGACAATTTGTCGATGGAGCAGGGGAATTAGTCATCTATCAAGCAGATTCATACAAACAGGTTGAATCTTGCGTGAAAAGAGATCCATATGTGGTAGAACAAGCTAGAGACTACGAAATTCACGAGTGGGAAATGGTCATAGAAAACCAATAGGGGGCGAAATAGGATGAATAACATCGTAAAGCAAAAATTAATCAATGGTGAACCATGTTTGGGTGGATTTGTGGGGATCTATTCTCCGGCTCTTATCGAAATTATGGGGTATGCAGGTTTTGAATTTGTTGTAATTGATGATGAACATGGTGCATTTAGTTATTCTGAATTGGAAGATATGATTCGCACTGCGGAAAATGTGAATATGATTCCGATTGTTAGGGTTTCGTATGATCCTTCTAGTATTCAGAAGGCTTTAGACCGGGGGGCAAAAGGAATCCATGTGCCGATGGTGAATACAAAGGAGGATGCGGAGATGGTCGTGAAAAAAGCCAAGTTTCCTCCGATCGGTCAAAGAGGGACCGCCTATTCCATTCGTGCCGCTCGGTTCGGCAAAGATTCCGGAAAAGCCTATCTTGATGCAGCTAACGAGGATGTGTTAATCCTTGCACATATTGAAACGATGGAAGCTGCAGAAAACTTTGAAGAAATTATGAGTGTTCCTGGGATCGATGTGGCTTTCCTTGGGCCAACGGATTTATCTGTAAGTATGGGATACACAGTTGAAGGTGCAAAGCATCCCGAGGTACAAAGGGTATTAACTGACTTGTACGAAAAGGGAAGAAAGATGGGAGTTCCAGTTGGGACGTTATCCGGAAACACCGAGTCCTCTATTCATGAATTTAAAAGAGGTGCGACATACGTTGCTGTAGCTGCGACAACCGTGATGTCACAAACCTTTTCCCAGTTGGTTCGTATGACAAAAGAAAACATCTAAAAATAGTTTAATTTGAGAGGAGAGAGTTGTAATGGGTGTTCATACATTGAAAAATTTTGTAGGTGGGGAGTGGGTGACCTCAACATCAGGAAGGGCAGAACCAGTACCTAATCCGGCAACAGGTGACATTCTGGCTTATGTCCCGTTATCCAATCGCGAAGACTTGGATCAAGCCGTATCAATAGCGAAAGAAGCTTTCAAAACCTGGAGCAAAACAGCGGTTCCCCGCCGAGCAAGGATTCTCTTTCGATATCAGCAGCTATTGGTTGAAAATTGGGAGGAGTTAGCTCGTCTAGTTACTTTGGAAAATGGAAAAAGCTATGGTGAAGCTTATGGAGAGGTACAGCGCGGAATTGAATGTGTTGAATTCGCAGCTGGTGCACCAACCCTTATGATGGGTAAACAGCTTCCTGATATCGCAACCAATCTTGAATCCGGGATGTACCGCTATCCGATCGGAGTGGTCGGAGGCATTACTCCTTTTAACTTCCCGATGATGGTACCCTGCTGGATGTACCCGTTGGCGATTGCTTGCGGAAATACATTTGTTCTAAAACCTTCGGAGCGCACACCGCTGCTCGCCAATCGACTGGCTGAGCTGTTTAAAGAAGCCGGTCTTCCGGACGGGGTCCTAAACATTGTTCACGGTGGGAAGGATATCGTAAATGGCTTATTGGAGCATTCTGATGTCAAGGCGATTTCCTTCGTCGGTTCGCAACCTGTTGCCGAATATGTGTACAAAACAGCAGCCAACCACGGGAAACGCGTACAAGCATTAGCAGGCGCAAAAAATCACTCCATTGTCATGCCTGATGCGGATTTGGATTTAGCTATAAATCAAATCATCAATGCGGCCTTTGGTTCGGCCGGGGAAAGATGTATGGCTGCATCTGTAATTGTTGCGGTTGGAGGGGTGGCTGAACCTTTCTTGGAAAAATTGGTTCAAGCGGCAGATGAAATCAAAATCGGAAATGGACTTGAAGAAGGTGTGTTTTTGGGCCCGGTGATTCGTGAGTCACATAAAGAGAAAACCCTTAAATATATTGAGATTGGGGCAGAGGAAGGGGCTAGCCTTGTCCGCGATGGACGAAAGGATGTAATCGAAGACAAAGAGGGCTATTTTGTCGGGCCGACGATTTTCGATCATGTGAAAACAAACATGAAGATTTGGCAGGATGAGATCTTTGCCCCCGTTTTATCAATTGTCCGAGTGGATACATTGGATGAGGCCATAGAGCTAACCAACCAGTCGGAATTTGCCAACGGAGCCTGTATTTATACCAAAGATGGGGGCAATGTACGCAAATTCCGCGATGAAATCGATGCAGGAATGCTGGGCGTAAACTTGGGTGTGCCTGCTCCTATGGCTTTCTTCCCGTTCTCTGGCTGGAAGAACTCCTTCTATGGGGATCTTCATGCCAATGGTTCAGATGGAGTGGAGTTTTATACACGTAAAAAGATGATAACGACGCGCTGGTAATGAGAAAGAGGTGTCCATTTGGGCACCCCTTTTCATTTTTAGCCTGGCTTAGCCCCGCTAAATCTAAAAAATCACAAAGCCGATTCCAATGTGCTATAATGGGATGTAATTTTTTTAGAAAGGTTGGGCTTCGCGTGGCTGGATCATCATTTCTCAAAGGAGCCCTGATCCTTAGTGCAGCTGCCTTCATTTCCAAGCTGTTGGGGGTTTTTTATGTGATCCCTCTTAAACATCTTGCTGGGGATGAAGGACTTGCTCTGTATCAGGCTGTTTTTCCTATTTATAATACACTACTAATTTTGTCTGTATCGGGTATCCCGATTGCTCTATCGAAATTGATCTCTGAAAAAGTTTCATCAGGTCAGCGGGGTGAGGTCGCTCCAATTACAAGATCGGCAATTAGAAGTATGATTGTTGTGGCCTTACTAGGATTTGCCGTTCTATTCATGGGTTCAAAAACGATTGCCCTTTGGATCGGAGACCTCAGAACGACATTATCCATTCAGGCGATTGCCTATGCCATGCTGCTCGTCCCGTTTGTCGCGGTTCTGCGTGGATATTTTTACGGGTTTCAGTTAATGCAGCTATCCGCCGTTTCCCAAGTGATTGAGCAATTTGCCAGGGTATTCACTATGATCTTTCTGGTTTATTGGTTTCTAAAATCCGGGAAAACAATGGAAGTTATTGCCTCTGGAGCAGCTTTCAGCAGTGTAGCAGGTGTTTCAGTGGCTTTTCTAATTCTGGTTGTTGGTTATCTACGGCATCGAACAATCGGATCAGCACAAACACTGGAACACAGTGGATATATCAAGAAAATCCTGGCGATTGCCATTCCTGTAAGTCTGAGTACGCTAATGATCCCTGTTTTGGGGATGGTCGACTCATTAACGATCATTAATATGTTGAAGACATCTGGCGAGATGGCTGCTCAGGCAACCAAGGAATTTGGTGTCTATAGCCGTGGGGTGCCAATTGTACAATTTGCCGCCTTCTATGCAACAGGTCTTTCTGTAGCAGTCGTTCCAGCCTTATCCTCAGCGCGCACAAACGCTGAAAAGGATACCCAAATTCGCAATACGCTAAAAATTTCCCTGCTCATCGGAATTCCTGCCAGTATCGGGATGATGCTTATTGCTCAACCATTAAATGTGTTGTTTTACGGAGATGGCCAAGGCAGCAATGCCCTTGCGGTATTAGCTGTTTCGACGTTATTTTTGTCGCTTGCAGTTAGTGCTTCGGGGATTTTGCAAGGGTTAGGAAAAGCAAGCTGGCCTGCGATTTTCTTAGCAGTGGGGATAGTGCTCAAAGTGGTGTTCAACCTATGGCTAACACCGATATACGGGATCTTGGGGGCCGCTTATTCAACGGTCATTACTTATGCCCTCATAGCCCTGGTAAGCATATGGACTATTCGCTATTTTCATCCAAGCCTTCGTTTGCTTTCCGCCAAGGAAATCGCCCGGTGGATTCTTCCATCCCTGTTGATGGGAGGAATATTGATACTGTGCAATTACGGGAATTTAACAGCATCCACCTCACACACAAGAGGTGCTGCTCTGTATTCGTTAAGCATAACGATTGGCATCGGGATCATTAGCTATGTGATTGGCCTCATGCTCTTTCGGGTCATCACCAAGAAAGACTTTCAGCAGATCTTACAGCGTTTCATGAAAAAACGCTAAAAAGGGTAGAGTTTTCTTTCCACCTGAATAGGATATAGCAGCATACTAAAAGAGAGATGAGACAACTTGAAAAATCATATAGGTGTGATAGATTCCGGAGTAGGCGGATTAACCGTGGCAAAAGAAATCATGCGGCAGTTGCCCAGGGAATCTATTTATTATTTTGGTGATACTGCCCGCTGTCCATATGGGCCAAGACCAAAAGAAGAAGTGAAGGCTTATACGCTCCAGATGATTCGTTTTTTGGACCAATTTCATTTGAAGGCACTTGTTATTGCATGTAATACGGCAACCGCGGTCGTGTTGAAGGAAATTGAACAGGAATCTCCGATTCCAGTGATCGGAGTGATTGACCCGGGGGCCAGAGCAGCATTAAAAGAAACAAAGACGGGAAAAGTAGGGGTTATTGGGACCATCGGGACGATTCGCAGTGGGGCCTATGAGAAGGCCTTAAACCGGTTGAACCCCAAGGCAGAAGTCTATAGTCTTGCCTGTCCCAAACTTGTTCCGTTGGTAGAATCCGGGATCCATGATAAGGAATATGCTTTTCGAATTGTTCAGGAGTCCTTGCAGCCGTTACAGGATTTACCGATTGATACGCTAATCCTTGGCTGTACACATTACCCATTTTTAACAGACATTATAGGGAAAGTGTTAGGAGAACGGGTCAAATTAATTAGTTCAGCAGAAGAAACGGCGCTTGAACTAAGTACTGTACTTTATTATCGTGGTCTGCTAAGGGAAAGAGAAGGCAATGAAAAACCAAAGCATAAACTTTTTGTCAGCGGAGATCCCACAGTGATGGATGAAATGGCCTCCACTTTCATTACTGATAGTTACCGAATTTTTCAAGCGGATCTTGGAAACTAGCTAAAAAAGAAAAGTTGTACATTTTTTGGGACAAAAAGTTAGTATAAAACTCCTCAAGGCTCGTATACATAGTATTACAAAACACCTTGAGGAGGGAAACACATGTCTCGGAAATATGTAGCAATGTCTACAGCGTTATCTACTGTCATTCTTTTATCTGGTTGCGGTCTCTTTGGTCCGGAGGAATCGTCAAGCCCGCAGCAAATTGACCCGCCACAAATGTCACAGAGCAAACCTTTAGGTCCAAGCAAAGAAGTGACGATTGAAGTGACCCCTGAGGAAGGGACAGAAAAAGAAATGGCAGCGGTGGAGCAAAGTGTTACAAGGCCAGTTTATGCTCTAGACCCTGACGGGTACGTTGTTCCACTTTCTTTAAGCCTGCCGAAGTCAGCAGAACCAGCAACCCAAATGCTTACTTACATGGTGAAAGGCGGCCCGGTTGAATCTATGCTTCCCGAAGGATTCAACGCTGTACTCCCAGAAGGAACAAAAATCCTTGGAATGACAATTAAAGAAGGTGTAGCAACCGTAGACTTCTCGCCTGAATTTGGCAAATATGATCCGAAGGATGAGAGAAAAATTGTGGATGCATTAACCTTTGCCTTGACTAGTTTTAATACAATCAAAGAGGTCAATGTATGGATCAATGGGTACCCGCAGGATGTTATGCCGGTAAATGGCACCCCCATTTCCTCATTAACACGTGAGAATGGGATTAATCTAGAATTGACAAATAATGTAACGATGGGTGAAACCACACCGGTTACTTTATACTTCCAGGGTGAAAGTGCAGATAGTACAAACTATTATGTGCCTGTTACTAGGCTCATCCCACGTTCCGAGGATCCTGCACTGGCAACAGTGGAAGAGTTGATTAAGGGGCCAAAACAAGGTACAAATCTTTTCCCAGTGATGCTTCCAACGACGAAGATCCTTGGAGTGCAAGTTGAAAATGGGGTAGCGGTCGTTAACTTTGATGATAAGCTTTTAAGCTTTAACGATGGCAAGGCCAATCCGGCTGCACTGGATTCCGTTTTGTTATCCCTAACTGAAAATACGGGAGCTGGCAAGGTTCAATTTATGGTCAATGGAAAAGCGAATGTTACAGCTGGTGATAAGGACTTTAGCAAGCCTGTATCGCGCCCAGACTATGTAAATCCAAGCAAGCTATGAGGTGGGAGGTGAAAAACACCTCTTTTTCTTTTTTCGATGTTTAGCTGTAGCCATGTGGTAAATAATGTTATAATAAGCCAGTATTTAGTTGGGAGGGATGGTTGATGAGACCAGATCAACGGCGTAGCAATGAATTAAGACCTATAAAAATAACGAAGGATTACATAAAACACGCGGAAGGTTCCGTACTTATTGAGATTGGTGATACAAAAGTCATCTGTACGGCTTCAATTGAGGATAAAGTCCCCCCTTTTATGCGCGGTCAAGGGAAGGGTTGGATTACAGCGGAATATTCCATGCTGCCACGGGCTACGGAAACGAGAAATATCAGGGAGTCTAGTAAAGGAAAATTAAGCGGCAGAACAATGGAAATTCAGCGATTGATTGGTCGTGCCTTGCGTTCCGTGGTTGATCTCCAAAGATTAGGAGAAAAAACTGTTTGGCTGGATTGCGATGTCATACAGGCTGATGGAGGAACTAGAACAGCTTCCATCACAGGGGCCTTCGTTGCCATGGTTGATGCATTGGGAAAACTAAAGGAAAAGAATGGGTGGGAAAAGCTTCCCATCATAGATTTTCTTGCGGCTACAAGCGTGGGAATCGTGAATGATGAGCTGGTGTTGGATTTAGCTTATGTAGAGGATTCGAGTGCTGAAGTGGATATGAATATTGTAATGACAGGAAAAGGGCAGTTTGTCGAGGTGCAAGGAACGGGTGAGGAATCTCCCTTTTCTAGTGAACAGCTGACTGGATTGTTGGAGTTGGGGAAAAAAGGGATTGACGAGCTGGTCTCCAAACAAAAAGAAGTCTTGTCTGATTGGGTATTATTTATCGGAGGAGAAGCTTAAGCATGGCTAGACAACTGGTTTTGGCAACAAGAAATAACGGAAAAATAGAAGAAATGAAGCACATGCTTCAAGGGTTTGATATTGAGGTGCTTGGTCTCGACCAATTCCCGGAATGTCCTGAGGTCGTTGAAGATGGCCAGACCTTTATCGAGAATGCAAAGAAAAAGGCCGAAACGATTTCCGAATATCTACAACTACCTGCGCTAGCTGATGACTCTGGGCTGAAAGTGGAAGCATTAAACGGACAGCCAGGTGTGTATTCAGCTCGTTATGCCAGTTTACATGCATCAGATGAGGAAAATAATCAAAAGCTGATCAACGCCCTTCATGATGTACCAGATGGAGAACGTTTTGCGTCTTTTCACTGTGTCCTTGCTTTGGCTATTCCCGGAGAAGAAACCTGGACATGTGAAGGAACATGTGGGGGTCAGATTTTGCGCAGCCCAACAGGAAGTAATGGATTTGGCTATGATCCGCTCTTTTTTTTACCCGAGTTAAGGAAAACAATGGCTCAGTTAACAAAGGAAGAAAAAAATCAAATCAGTCATCGCGGACAGGCTATGCGTCAATTTCTTACAAGGATCGAAAAGGGGTTATGAAAAGGGAAAAGAGGGTGAAAACCTTCTTTTTCATTTTTTGTTTTCCGCCCTGGATAAAGGAGTACATATGAAGATCGTAAAAAAGGGAAACGTTTTGTTCTTCCCCAATTTGGCCCAGAGACATTTGGAACTCGCTTATGAAGCAAGGGATAGAGGGCGATATCAGGAAGCACAGAATCATTTTCAGAAGGTCCTGCAATTAGATCCGGACCATTACCCGGCCATGATTGGATTGAACATGGCTTATTATGAACAGGGAATGTACCGCGAAGCGGTAGAACTGGCAGAACAATTGCTTGTTTCCGGGATAGGTGAGATATCGGAGGTTCTCCACTTTTTCATTGCCTCGTCGCTGCAACTGGAGGAATATGAAAAAATATGTGAAGTTCTTACAAGTGTCCTTAAAAATATCCCTCTACCCCCGGAAAAGGTGATGGAGTTCGAGGAAATATTAGAAACATGTTTGGTCATGAGGGAAAATCATCCGGAAATTGGTGAGGAAAATGATTTACTTCGAAACACCGTTGAAGAAAAACTGGAGGAAGATCCAACCTATGTAGAAAGATTACTGGACCAGCTAAATGATCCGGAATTCGATCAACAATTACAAGCGATTGAACAGCTGCAGTATGTTGAAAAGGAAGTTGTTGTCCAGGGGTTTAAGGTGTTTTTGAAAAATCCAGACTATGATCCGATTTTGAAAACCTTTGCTTTAAAAGCGTTAAAGAGATTTAACTTAACAGAGAAGGTGGAAGTTGTAAAGTTTGATCAGAAATTTCTTCTCGATGTTTCCGATATCCAAGCTTTGGAAGACGAATCAGCAGATCAGAACAATGTGCTGAACTGTTTGTATGAAACATCCTACCATGAGGATCCTGTGTTGGTTTCATTTGCTGAACAGCTTTGGAAGGATTATTTGTACGCTTCTTTCCCGATCCAGCCGATCATTAAAAAGCCAAATAGTTGGGCAGCAGCATTGCATCTTGCAGCAGGTGAATTATTAAGCCAATCCTTTTCCAAAAGGCAAATTGCAGAACTTTATAAAATTACACCCATGACTTTGAACAAAAAATATAGTCAACTCAATGAAATTCTTCACCAACATTTACCGAAAAACTGACGGAAGACGAGCGGTTGATATCCGCTTGGTTTATGATATATAATAAAGTGGTTATAATTTGAAATATACCCATGGAATCCTTTCCATGAATAATTCGGTGCTTACGATTGATACGGAATCTGTACCTTATTTAGGAGGAGAAAGAATAAAATGAAAGCAAATTGGGAAAAACTTGAAAATAACACAGGAATTCTTACCATTGAGGTAGAACCTGAGCAAGTAAATGAAGCCATTGATCAGGCTTTTAAGAAAGCAGTTAAGAAGGTTAATATTCCTGGTTTCCGTAAAGGGAAAGTACCTCGCAAGATATTTGAAGCCCGTTTTGGTGTAGAATCCTTATATCAAGATGCATTTGATCTGATGTTCCCTGTTGTTTATGGACAAGCTGTCAGTGAAACTGGCATTAACCCAGTGGATCGTCCAGAAGTGGACCTAGAACAAATCGGAAAAGATCAAAACTGGGTAATTAAAGCGACCGTTACAGTGAAACCGGAAGTTGCCTTGGGTGACTACAAAGGAATCGAAATTGAATCAAAAGATTTTGCTGTCACTGAAGAAGACATTGAAAATGAATTGAAGACAATGCAAGAACGCAGTGCAGAATTAAATGTAGTAGAAGACGGATCTGTTGAGAATGGCGATTATGCTATCATTGATTTTGAAGGATTTGTTGATGGAGAAGCCTTCGAAGGTGGAGCAGGCGAAAATTACAACCTTGAAATTGGTTCCAATACCTTTATCCCAGGATTCGAAGAACAAGTGATCGGAATGAAAAAAGACGAAGAGAAAGATATCGTTGTAACATTCCCTGAAAACTATCATGCTGAGAACTTAGCTGGTAAAGAAGCTACTTTTAAAGTGAAACTAAACGAAATTAAGCGTAAGAACCTCCCTGAGCTTGACGATGAATTCGCAAAGGATGTTAGCGAATTTGAAACTTTGGAAGAATTGAAAGTTGATATTAAGAATAAGCTAGAGAAGAAGGCTGAAGAAGATAAGGAAAATTATCAGAGGCAAGCAGTTATTGAAAAAGTCGCTGCTAATGCAACGATAGACATTCCGGAAATTATGATTGAACATGAAGTAGATCATATGATGAAAGATTTCGAACAGCGTCTACTTTCTCAAGGAATTAATCTTGACCTCTATTATCAGTTCTCAGGTTTGGATGAAGAACAGCTAAGAGGACAGATGAAGGAAGATGCAACAGGGCGTGTTCGCAATTCCTTAACCCTTGAAGCTATTTCCAAAGCTGAAAATGTTGAAGTAACAGATGAAGAGGTAGATGAAGAAATCAACAACCTAGCAGAAATGTATCGCCGTTCTGCAGATGAAATCCGTCAAATCTTTGCAGCTCAAGATCAATTAGAAGGTCTAAAAAATGATATTCGTATCCGTAAAACTATTGACCTTCTTGTAGAAAGCAGCAAGGCTGTAGCTTAAAGATCAAGAATTACGAAAAAACAAGGCACGAGATGATATCGTGCCTTGTTTTTCCAAAAATGATATAATGGCTGAAAGGGGGAATACGTAAAGATGCCTTTGATTCCTATGGTTATTGAATCCACCAATCGTGGTGAACGAGCCTACGATATTTATTCGCGTCTCCTAAAAGACCGAATTATTTTTCTGGGCAGTGAAATTGACGACGATATTGCAAATGCAGTGGTCGCTCAGTTATTGTTCTTAGCTGCAGAAGACCCTGATAAGGATATTCATCTGTATATTAATTCTCCCGGCGGCTCTGTTACAGCTGGCATGGCGATCTATGATACCATGCAGTTTATCAAACCAGATGTTTCTACAATCTGTATTGGCCTTGCTGCAAGTATGGCTGCAGTTTTGCTTGCCTCTGGGGCCAAAGGTAAAAGGTATTCCCTTCCCAACAGTGAAGTCATGATTCACCAGCCGTTAGGCGGTGTGAGAGGGCAAGCTAGTGATATAAAAATTCATGCCGAATGGATTTTAAAAACGAAAAAACAACTAAATGAAATTTTAGCTGAAAAAACCGGTCAACCCTTGGAAAGAATTGAAGGGGATACGGATCGGGACCATTTTATGGGTGCACTAGAGGCCAAAGAATACGGGTTAATCGATGAGGTCATCACCCGTAAAGATCAAGCCTAAGGGGTGATTTCATGTTTAAATTTAACGATGAAAAAGGTCAATTGAAGTGTTCATTTTGTGGGAAATCACAGGATCAAGTGAGAAAGCTTGTTGCTGGTCCCGGCGTTTACATTTGTGATGAATGTATTGAACTTTGTACAGAAATTGTAGAAGAAGAATTGGGAACAGAGGACGAAGTGGATCTGAAAGAAATCCCGAAACCTTATGAAATCCGTCAATTCCTTGATGATTATGTGATTGGCCAAGATCAAGCCAAAAAGTCTTTAGCAGTTGCTGTGTATAATCATTATAAACGGATTAATACAGGCGCTAAAATTGATGATGTAGAGCTGCAAAAGAGTAATATCCTTATGCTTGGTCCTACTGGTAGCGGTAAGACTTTGTTAGCTCAGACGTTGGCTAGAATTCTGAACGTTCCGTTCGCTATTGCCGATGCGACTTCATTAACGGAGGCAGGATACGTCGGGGAAGATGTAGAGAATATCTTGTTAAAACTGATTCAGGCAGCGGATTACGATGTGGAAAAAGCAGAGAGAGGGATTATTTACATCGATGAGATCGATAAAGTAGCTCGTAAATCTGAAAATCCATCGATTACCCGCGATGTATCTGGTGAAGGTGTTCAACAAGCGCTATTAAAAATCCTTGAAGGAACAGTTGCAAGTGTTCCACCGCAAGGGGGGCGCAAACATCCGCATCAAGAATTTATTCAAATTGACACCTCAAATATTCTATTTATTTGTGGAGGTGCCTTCGACGGGATTGAACAAATTATTAAACGTCGTATTGGTAAAAAGGTCATTGGATTTGGTTCAGAGGGTGCTGATGGCAAGCGCGATTTAAAGCCTGGTGAGTATCTCAAAATGGCATTGCCAGAAGATTTGCTGAAATTCGGTCTAATCCCTGAATTTGTTGGACGTTTGCCTGTCATGTCAATGTTGGAACCTCTTGATGAAGAGGCCTTAATCCTCATCTTGACGAAGCCGAAGAATGCTTTGATTAAACAATATCAGAAGCTTCTTGAAATGGATGATGTCGAACTGGAGTTTACCGAAGGTGCCCTTAAGCAAATTGCTAAGGAAGCCATTAAACGCAATACAGGCGCCCGTGGACTGCGTTCTATTATTGAAGGGATCATGCTGGATATTATGTATGACCTTCCATCCCAAGAGAACATAGTTAAATGTGTAATCACTGAGGAGACTGTTCGGGATAAGAGTGAACCCAAAATGTATACCGAGCAGGGGTTAATTGAAAAACCGAAAGAAAGTGCTTAGATTTCAAAAGAAGAGCTTTGGCCAGTTTACAGAGGCCAGGCTCTTTTTTTTATGCTAAGTTTAGCTAAGCATGCTAAAGGCAATACTACACCATATATAAGACTATCTTTCCATCAGGTTTTTCTTCTTTAACATGAGAATGGGAGTTAGTCATTTAACGGGAGGGATTGCATTGAATTGGTCAATGATACTTATGGTTGTTCAGGTATTCTTCGCAGTGATTATAGGGGTGTACTTCTGGAACTTGCTTAAGAATCAAAGAACCAGTAAAACGGCTGTGGATCGTGAGTCACGAAAAGAAATGGAGGCTTTGCGAAAACTGCGAGCTGTTTCTCTTACAGAACCGATTGCAGAAAAAACTAGACCATCCACCTTACAGGATATTATCGGTCAGACAGATGGTATTAAAGCGTTAAAGGCTGCTCTTTGCGGTCCTAATCCACAGCATGTCATTATTTACGGGCCTCCAGGTGTAGGGAAAACCGCTGCAGCGCGTGTTGTCTTGGAAGAGGCTAAGAAGAATGAGCATTCACCTTTTAATGCGGGGTCGAAGTTTATCGAGTTAGATGCAACAACCGCAAGATTTGATGAACGTGGAATTGCCGATCCTTTAATCGGATCAGTACACGATCCGATTTATCAAGGTGCTGGTGCAATGGGGCAGGCCGGGATTCCCCAGCCGAAACCAGGGGCAGTGACCAAGGCTCATGGGGGGATGTTATTCATAGACGAGATCGGTGAATTGCATCCGATTCAAATGAACAAACTTTTAAAGGTACTTGAGGATAGGAAGGTTTTCTTGGAAAGCGCATATTATAGTGAAGAGAATCCTACAATTCCAAACCATATCCATGATATTTTTCAAAATGGTCTGCCTGCTGATTTTCGTCTAGTGGGAGCGACAACGCGCACCCCAGATGAAATTCCGCCAGCCATTCGTTCACGGTGTCTGGAAGTGTTCTTCCGTCCTTTATTGTCCAATGAAATTAAGGTGATTGCGAAAAACGCCATTCAAAAAATCGACTTTGAGGTAGATCCAGCAGCAATAGATGTGATTGCGAAATACGCAACAAACGGTCGGGAAGCGGTAAACACAGTACAAATCTCTGCAGGACTGGCCATATCAGAACATCGCAAAAAGATCATAGCTTCAGACGTCGAATGGGTTGTCCATAGCAGTCAGAAATCTCCGCGTCCAGAACGAAAAGTCCATGAGCGTCCACAGGTGGGATTGGTTAATGGTTTGGCAGTCTATGGTCCTAATATGGGAATGCTCTTGGAAATTGAAGTGACTGCACGCAAGGCAGAAGTTCATGGACAAGGCAAAGTGAATATTACCGGAGTAGTGGAAGAAGAGCAGATGGGTGGAAGCCAAAGATCGATTCGCCGCAAATCTATGGCAAAGGGATCTGTAGAAAATGTGTTGACAGTGTTAACATCACAAGGGATGAGGATTGCAGATTATGATCTGCATATTAATTTCCCGGGGGGAACACCGATTGACGGGCCTTCTGCAGGAATTACGATGGCTACAGCCGTTTATTCAGCTATTCATAAAATACCTGTTGATAATCTTGTTGCTATGACCGGTGAAGTCAGCATTCATGGAAGGGTTAAACCGATTGGCGGAGTTGTAGCAAAAGTAGAAGCTGCCAAGCAGGCTGGATGTAAGAAGGTAATTATTCCAAGAGAAAATTGGCAGGCTATTTTTGATACGATGGATGATATTAAAGTGATACCAGTCGATCATGTGGAAGAAGTATTTGGGTTGGCGTTAATAGAAAAGGACGCTGAAAAGGATTCTCTGATCTTACCTGCTGCCACGGATGTTTTATCCGCATCCCCTTCAGTCAGTTTGTAAACTGTTAATATTAGACAACAGGTAATAGTTAAGATACAATAATGTCCAAAGAGTGCCGTGGAGGTGTCAGGATGGGAACAACAGAGAGAGAAAGAGATATACCATTGCTCCCGCTTAGGGGGTTGCTTGTTTTCCCTAGTATGGTTCTTCACTTAGATGTTGGCCGGGAGAAATCGGTTAAAGCCCTGGAAAAGTCCATGGTCGATGATAATTTAATCCTGCTTGCAACACAAGAAGAAGTTCAATTGGAAGAACCGACGAAAGACCAGATTTATCAAGTTGGTACGGTTTCCCGCATTAAACAAATGTTGAAGCTGCCAAACGGAACGATCCGTGTCTTAGTAGAGGGATTGAAGCGTGCAAAGATTAATCAGTTTGTCAAAGAAGATGAGTTTTTTGAAGTACATATTACGATGCTCGAAGATATTATCGATGATATTTCCGAAATTGAAGCTCTAAAACGTACAATCCTCAATTCCTTTGAGCAATATATCAAGCTTTCTAAAAAAATTACGCCAGAAACCCTAGCTTCAGTCTCCGATATAGAAGAACCGGGGCGTCTAGCGGATGTCATCACGTCGCATTTGACCTTAAAGATGAAGGATAAACAGGAGATACTCGAACAGACAAGTGTGAAGGATCGGCTTGAAACATTGCTGCAAATATTAAACAATGAACGAGAAGTTCTAGAGCTTGAACGAAAGATTGGTCAGCGCGTGAAAAAGCAAATGGAAAAAACGCAAAAGGAATATTATTTGCGTGAACAAATGAAGGCGATTCAAAAAGAGCTTGGCGATAAAGAAGGTCGCGCAGGTGAAATTGAAGAACTGCGCAAGCAATTGGCGGAATTAGAAGCACCGGAGAGAGTCAAGGAAAAGATCGAAAAAGAAATCGAACGTCTGGAAAAAATGCCGACAACCTCCGCTGAAGGCAACGTTGTCCGTACTTATATAGATTGGTTAATGGCCTTGCCGTGGACCAAGAGGACCGAAGATAATTTGGATATTAAAAATGCCGAAAAGGTTTTAGATGAGGACCACTACGGCTTAGAAAAAGCAAAAGAACGGGTTTTGGAATATCTTGCTGTGCAAAAACTCGTGGAAAGACTGAAAGGACCGATTCTTTGCTTAGTAGGACCGCCTGGTGTCGGAAAAACCTCTCTCGCACGCTCTGTGGCAAGAGCCTTGGGCCGCGAGTTTGTCCGAATTTCTCTTGGTGGTGTACGCGATGAAGCGGAAATTCGCGGACATCGTCGGACCTATGTAGGTGCTATGCCTGGTCGGGTGATTCAGGGAATGAAGACAGCAGGGACTGTCAATCCGGTATTTCTTCTAGATGAGATTGACAAGATGGCCAATGATTTCCGTGGAGACCCGGCAGCTGCTCTTCTGGAAGTACTAGACCCAAATCAAAATGATACATTTAGCGATCATTATATTGAAGAACCTTATAACTTGTCTTCCGTGATGTTTATAACCACAGCAAATGCCATGCATAATATTCCGCGTCCACTGCTGGACCGCATGGAGATGCTGTACATCCCGGGTTACACGGAGATTGAAAAGCTAAAAATAGCGGAAAAATATCTCCTTCCAAAGCAAATGGAGGACCACGGATTAACGAATGACCAACTAGAGGTAAATGAAGCAGCATTGCTAGAGGCCATTCGTTTATACACCAGGGAAGCAGGAGTCCGCAATCTAAACCGAATGATGGAAACGATCTGCCGAAAGGCGGCGAAGATTATTGTTGGGGGAGAGAAAGAGAAAGTCACCGTCACCCCCGAAACGCTGGAAGAATTAATGGGTAAACCAAAGTTTCGCTATGGTTTGGCTGAAACAGAAGATCAGGTAGGTGCTGCTACTGGACTTGCTTGGACAGAGACCGGCGGCGATACGCTTACGATTGAAGTCGCTGTCCTGCCGGGAAAAGGCAAATTGACTTTAACCGGGCAATTGGGCGATGTGATGAAGGAGTCAGCACAGGCTGCGTTTAGTTATATCCGCTCCAAGGCGAAAGAATGGGATATCGATGAAGAATTCCATGAGAAAAATGATATCCATATCCACGTTCCTGAAGGGGCAATTCCAAAGGACGGTCCTTCTGCCGGGATCACTATGGCAACAGCGCTGATCTCTGCGTTAACGGGATACCCTGTTTCACGGGAAGTTGGTATGACGGGAGAAATTACATTAAGGGGCCGAGTGCTTCCAATTGGAGGACTCAAAGAGAAGTCTTTGGCAGCCCATCGTGCTGGATTGAAGACCATTATTATCCCAAAAGAAAATGAAAAGGATATTGATGAAATTCCGGAAACGGTTCGTGAAGACTTAACTTTTATTCCTGTTGAGCATTTGGATCAAGTGCTGGAAGTGGCCTTGGTGAAAAAGAAGGTTTCTGTATGAAAGTAGTTTCCGCAGACATTGTTATTAGTGCAGTAAGTTCCAAACAATATCCTGAGGATGCCCTGCCAGAAATTGCTCTGGCTGGGCGTTCTAATGTAGGAAAGTCTTCATTCATCAATACATTACTAAATCGGAAAAATTTGGCGCGGACCTCCTCCAAACCAGGAAAGACACAAACGCTAAATTTTTATAAGATCAACGATCAACTCTATTTTGTCGACGTCCCTGGCTATGGCTTTGCGAAAGTTTCAAAGTCTGAGAAAGAAAAGTGGGGGCGGATGATTGAAGAATATTTTACGGGCCGTGAAGAATTAAAGGCAGTCGTTCAAATTGTAGATTTACGCCATCCTCCGACCCGCGATGATATTGCTATGTACCAATTTTTGAAACACCATCAAATTCCTATTATCATTGTTGCTACTAAAGCCGATAAAATATCTAAAAATCAGTGGCAGAAGCACCTAAAGGTGACAAAAGAAACCTTACGACTGGAAAAGGAAGACAGTTTAATTCTCTTCTCTTCTGAAACTGGGCTGGGAAAAGACGAAGCGTGGAAAGAGATTTTTGCGCGGATTAAGTAGTGTGAATTGGGGGAGATTTGTCCTGGGTCGGACTGAGGCGACCTTATTTGGGTGAAATCCCCCTTTCCACCGTGGTTGGAGGACTCAGTGGACCTTATTTGCTTAAAATCCTTGGATAATTGATGCCTAACAACGGAATAGCGGCCTTTAAGTCCGGATGCCCCTCGAATTGGGGCATTTGGTAAGAATTAGCGGCTATACGGTCCGATTTATTTCGAAGATCTTATTTGTACGCAAGGAGTCAGACCCCTTGCGCATCCCCCTCCCCCTATAGCACAAACCTCTCAATCACATACCGGACTCCATCCTCATTATTGCTCTTCGTCACAAAATCAGCGACATCCTTCAAAGCAGGCACCGCATTTCCCATGGCTACTCCCAAACCAGCCACCTCAATCATCTCCCGATCGTTCCAGCTATCACCGATTGCAATCACCTGTTCCAGGCTACAGCCAAAATAATCGGCCAAAAACCTTACGGCATGTCCTTTAGTAGCTTCCTTATGGACAATCTCCAAGAAGTGCGGTTTGGATTTGGTAATATGCACTTGGTCTCCAACCAAGCCTGCCAAATCTCTTGCAACCAAATCTAGCTTTTTCGGATCATCGATAAAAACCAGCTTAGTGTGAGATTTCCCTGCCAGGACAGCAAGGTCTGGTTCAATTCGGTAGGGCACCCGGGACAGACTCGCATATTCTCTCAGCCATTGGTTTTCCATAGGGCTAATCAGTTCATCGTTATAATATCCTTGCAAGTGTATTTCATGATTCATCGCATATTTAAATAAAAAGGCGCCCACCTCTACGGGGATATTTCGTTCATAAAGAACTTCCTCATCTAATAAATTTTTGACTAATGAACCTTGATAGGTGATGAGTGGAACATTCAGTTCAATTCTCTTGGCTATTTGTTTAGCAGATGCAAACATCCGCCCTGTAGCTAAAGTCACAATGACTCCCAGGTCTACAGCAGCCCGGAGAGCTTCAATTGTTTGGGGGGTGACCTCAGCATCGTCGTTTAAAAGTGTATCATCCACATCAATTGTAATCATTTTATATTTCATTTTCTCACCTACCTATTCACCAAATTTGTTCTTTTTTTTAAGGTTAATTGCTCGGGTTTAAGCTCAGATAGAATCATTCCCACAAAGATCAGCAGACATCCACTAATCGCTTTCGTACCGAGTATTTCATCCGTCCAAATAAAAGCGGTTAAGGCGGCAAAAACAGGCTCCATGGCAAAAATTAAAGCAACCCTTGTCGGCGTGGTAAACCGTTGACAGATGGTCTGCGCCAAAAAGGCTAAGGCTGTCGCCGGCCCTGCCGTAATTAACAAAGCCCACAATACGTCACGATTCAATATCGTGGAAGCCTGCCAGGCATGCTGCCAATCTTCAAAAAGAAAAGAAGCGATAATACTTAGGACGGATACAGTGGCAATTTGAATGAGAGCCAGTGCCATGGAAGGGAAATTCGGCGCGTATTTTCCTGTTAAAATAATTTGTCCGGCAAAAGAGATCGCACAAAAAAAGACAAACACATCTCCCCGATTTAAATTCAACGAGTCACCCAAGGTAAGCAGATAAAGTCCAATCGTGGCAGCCACAACACCCAAAACCGCTGGCCATTTTGGCCTTTGCCCTAAAACAAACAACGCAAAGATGGGAACTAAAACGACGGAGAGCCCAGTAATAAATCCCGCCTTTGAGGAAGTTGTGTATAAAAGGCCTACGGTTTGAAAGGCATATCCACCAAACAGCCAAACACCAAGAATCACGCCAGCAAAAACCATTTTTTTTGATAGTTGCTTTAATTGCTGCGGATACAAAAAGAGCAGGACAAGAAACAAGAAAACTGAAGCCAGAAAAAAACGAATCCCGTTAAACGTGTGCGGCGGCAGCACGGAGATTGCATTTTGTACAATGACAAAAGTGGTCCCCCAAACAAAGGCCACCAGTAACAAACTTAAATCAGCAAGCCATGACTTTTGCAACAACCATTCCCCCATTTTTTCTATCCATTATACAGCAGCAGAAAGAAAAGAAAAATCACCAGTAGGAAAGAAAAAGGAGTGGAAGAGTTCTAAGTAAATAGAAATGGCTTGTCACTGGCTGGACTATAAATCGATTGTGAGTAAAATTTAACTGCGATGTTGTAGAACACATTAAAATTGCCGACCTTATCTAATAAGATCGGCTTTTTGATTTTTGTCCTAGGAAATTAATTTCTGTTCTTCAATAGCAGCTTTTCTACATATTGCACTAAGTGATACATGATCGTAGCACAGACAGCAATAATAAATAAACTGACAAAAACTAAGGTTAAGTTAAAAACCTGGAAGCCGTATATAATCAAATACCCAAGACCCAGTTTTGAAACGAGAAACTCGCCAACAATAACCCCAACCCAGGCCAAACCTACATTTACTTTTAATGTGGAAATAATCGTAGGGAAGGATACGGGGAGGACGATTTTGCTGAAGATTTGTTGTTTCTTTGCTCCAAAGGTTTGCACCAATTTGATATAATTTGGATCAACTTCTTTAAAACTTCCGTAAACAACAATCGTTGTAATGACAATGGAAATCGCGATAGCCATCGCAATCGTGGCCATAAAACCTCCGCCGAAAGCAACGATGAACAGCGGACCAAGAGCAACTTTAGGCATGCCATTTAATACGACGAGGTAGGGGTCAAGCACCCTTGATAAGAATTTAGACCACCATATAACGATTGCGATTACTGTGCCAAGGATCGTTCCTAACAGGAAGCCGACGATCGTTTCCCATACCGTTGCGATAATATGCTGGTGTAGTTCACCCGCTAATAACATGGTAATGAAGGTTTCCCAAATCCGTGATGGGCTACTAAACAAAAGAGGATCAATCCATTTATAGGTGGAGGCAATTTCCCAAAATCCAATAAACAGGATCAGAATGACTAGTTGAGAAACGCCAACAAGAAAACTGTAAAGCCGCTCTTTCTTTAAATACTTTCCATGCTCCTCAGAAATTTTCCCTCGTGTTAACCAGTCTTCAAGAGGCTTCATGAATAATTCAGCTCCTTCCAAACCATTTGAAAGTAGCTTTGAAATTCGGGTACCTCACGACTAGCAAACGGTAAAGGGGTTCGAATGACATCTGGAATTTCAATGACTGTCTTAATCCGCCCTGGATTAGGAGAAAGAATAATTATTCGATCAGACATCGCGATGGCTTCTGAAATATCGTGGGTGACAAGAACAGCTGTCTTCTTTTTGCGCCGTAGTGTATCAATAACAAGATCTTCCAGTTTCAATTTAGTTTGATAATCTAAGGCTGAAAAGGGTTCATCAAGCAATAGAATGTCCGGATTTGTAGCCAGTGTCCGAACCAAAGCTACGCGCTGTCTCATTCCACCAGACAACTGACTAGGATAATGATCCTTATAGGATAACAATCCCATCTCAGCCAACAGCTTGAGCGCTTTCTTCTGATTTTGCTCCGTTTCCAAGCCTTGAATTTCCAATCCAAGAAAAATGTTTTCTTTTATGGTTCTCCAACCTAGCAGGTAATCCTGCTGCAGCATATAACCAATATGTTTAGAGGTACCAGTAACCTTTTCATTTCGAATATGAACTTCTCCGTTTGTAGGTTTAATTAAACCTGCCAGGATGGATAGAAGAGTGCTTTTTCCACATCCGCTAGGACCAAGAAGGGTAACAAATTCCCCTTCGTTAACCGAAAAGCTTACATTCTCTACAGCATGGGTTTCGCCATCCCAGGTGATAAAGGTTTTGGTTACGTGTTCGAAGGAAATTAGATGATCGGACTGCATCGTCCCCACCTCCTTCTTGTATGTTATTCAAGAAGGAAAAAATGGGTGAATGGCTAGACGTGAACCTTCTTTAAGTAATACCAGGTCATAAGCTGAACAATGCTCGCAGCTAAAAGTAAGGTGTTTAAAACCAGGGCATCATCACGCCAATGAACCAGGGCGATAAAAATGCCAAGGGTAATTAATCTGCCGATGTTTAACCCAGTTTCCCGAATAATAATATATTCCACTTTCCACTGAGCGGATTGAGAGCTTTTCCCGATCGCATCAAAAATTGTGGAGACAGCTGGGATGAAAAATAATGGGCTAAATAAGCTGATTCCGATCCCCATAATTAATAGCGTAGTATAGTTTAACTCAAAGAATAAGGGGACAACGGCAAGGGTGGTTAGGATCGTTCCCAAAAGTAAGGCTTGACTTCGCCATTTGCTGCTAAGAAATTTACCCGCAATATAGAACGATACAAAAGCAACAGCCGATGTAATAAACGTATACATCCCAAGCTTCCACTCTGTGTTTGTGGCAATGAAGACAAGCAGGCCGACCAGGAAGTTAAATATCGACTCATTTGCCCCTTGTCCAATCATAGCAAGGAAAATTTTTTTCCAGGTACGACTTCTCCGGTAAACAGTATAGGTCTCAGTAAGTGTGAATGTACCTCCTGATTTTCTTTTACGTAAGAAGAAGCTTAATATAACTGCCCCTACGTAGATTCCTAAGGAGATGGCAAAGATTGTGGTATATCCCTTTAAGCCTGTCATTTCCGAGATCAAGTATCCTGCTCCAAGTGGAGCTGTCATTCCGACTAAAGACCCGAAGACCCCTGCAAGCCCGTTGAATTTATTCCGATTTGCGCGGTTAGTGATTTCAAAAAGTACGATATTATAGGAAAACCAAAAAAAACCATGTCCAACACCTTGTAAAAATCCTAAAGGAATAATTAGTTTCGGGGCCAGATCACCTAAAAGCAAAACAGCCAGGTAAAAGGATGCGGCTACGGCAATCCCTGTCCGCAAACAGGACATTTTATTGTAAACCTTTACCCATTTTCCCGACATCATAAAGGTGATTTGCATCGCTAAAAAAAACGAAACGTTATACCACCCGATTAAGGCGTAGCCAACGTTTTCTTTCCAAAGGTAAACGTTAACAAACGTTCCGGATAATGCTTCAGATAAAAGAAAGAGGGTGTGGACCAAGACAAGCAAACGCCCTTGAGAACCTAGTTCGGTATGGAAAAGTGTCCTTTTATCATCTGGTACCTCGTTTAGCGCTTTTCCCCAACGATAAAAAAGTCCGTGTTTGGTTTTGATTGCCATAATCTTCCCCCAACGTATTACTATGGTATGCAATAGGGTGTCCCCAATATGGACTATTTATCCGACATAATAAGGCCCTCCATGAAGGAAGGCCTTGTAGAGATTATTTTGTTTCCATGGCTTTTTGGGCAAATTCGGTATTGACGATTTCATGATACTCAACCTTTTGTTTTAGCTCTCCCGAATTCTCCATGACAGCCTCTAAGTTATGGTATTCTTCCTCATCAAGAATGGGATCCGTAGCCCAAGAGCCTTGCGACTTATAGCGGTCCAAAACTTTTAACATGGTTTCCTGATCGATTCCATCAAAGTAGGGAGCAAGGACTTTGGCCATTTCTTCGATAGAAGCATTTTCTACCCATTGTTGTGCCTTATAAACTGCATTCGTGAATTTTTGAATGGTTTCAGGATGCTCATTTATAAAGCTTTGTTTTGCAATGTACACGGTATAAGGAAGCTTTCCGCTGTCTTTTCCAAAGGAAGCAACAACATGGCCTTTTCCTTGCAATTCAAGGGCAGAAGCAACAGGCTCAAATAATTGTACGAAGTCACCTGTACCAGAGGCAAAGGCACTGCCCAGATTAGCAAAATCTATGTTGGTAATGATATTGACATCCTTAAATGGTGTAATGCCATTTTTCATCTGCACATATTCGCTGACCATCTCAGGCATTCCTCCGGGTCTTTGCCCGATTAATGTCTTCCCTTTTAGCATATCCCAGCTAAAATTGGGAATAGGTTCCCGCGAAACCAAGAAGGACCCATCTGTTTGGGTTACTTGCGCAAAGTTTATGGCGGGGTCGCTAGCACCCTGATTTTTCACATAAATGGTGGCTTCTGCCCCCATTAAAATAATTTCTGCATTCTCGCTTAGCAGTGCCGTCATTGCCTTGTCTCCGCCATTTGCGTTGGATAGTTCAACATCAAGACCCTCTTCGGCAAAAAATCCCTTTTCCAAAGCTACATATTGAGGAGCATAAAAAATGGAATGCGTTACTTCAAAGAGCCGAATCTTTTCCGGGCTAGAACTTCCCCCTCCACACGCGGAGACGATGGATAGGGAAGCAATTATCGTAATCATCCCTAGAGTTTTCAACCAATTCTTCACTTCTAATACCTCCCGCTTGTTATCTAAAAATCTTTCTGCCGGCCCGATAGGCAAATTCCCCCCATTTCTCACCTCTTACATCTAACTGGGCTTCAGTCTATCCTATGAACATTGGAAAAAAGTGTGCGTGTCACAAAGCTATCATAAATTGTCTAAACATGGAGGGAATTTCATGGTATAATGTTCGTTGGTGAATAAAGGATTTGATCCTGTTCGTGAGATTTGTCACGTCTACTTATAAAAAACTCGGGTAGACTAGAATATAAATTAAAAGTAGTTGGGGTGGTAAGCATGCACATCCTGGTCATTGGCTTGAATTACAAAACGGCACCAGTTGAAATCCGAGAACGATTTGCCTTTAAAGAAGAACTAAAAGAATCGGCTGTCCAAACCTTAAAGGCAACGAGAAGTATTCAGGAGTGTGTTATTGTTGGCACCTGCAATCGGACGGAAATCTATGCTGTAGTTGACCAACTTCATACTGGCAGACATTACATCAAGACTTTTCTTGCTGGCTGGTTTGGGATTGCTAAAGAAGAATTTGTAGATTCCCTCTATATAAAGGAAGACGATCAAGCGATTCGGCACCTATTTCGGGTGGTATGCGGCTTGGATTCGATGGTTCTTGGGGAAACGCAAATTTTGGGCCAGATTAGAGAGGGTTTTCTTCTAAGTCAAGGACTTAAGGCAACCGGAACCATTTTCAATACGCTGTTTAAACAGGCCGTTACATTGGCGAAGCGAGCTCACTCAGAAACAGATATCGGTAAAAATGCCGTCTCTGTTAGTTATGCAGCGATTGAGCTAGGAAAGAAAATTTTTGGATATTTTGATGATAAAACGGTTGTGATCCTTGGGGCCGGAAAAATGGGCGAACTGACTGGAAAACATCTTCGAGCAAACGGTGTAAACCATGTGCTCGTGGTCAACCGCACGTTTGAGAGAGCGCAAAGCCTTGCTGAAAAATTGGACGGCAAAGCGTATATTATGGACGACTTATTTACGGCTTTGGTTAAGGCGGATATTGTCATAAGTTCCACAGGGGCAGAGGGATATGTGGTAACCAAGCAGGATATTCAGACGATCTCTCGCAAACGGAAGCATCGTCCCTTGTTTATGATCGATATTGCTGTGCCAAGAGACTTGGATCCGGCCATTAACGATCTAGATAATGTATACTTATATGATATCGATGACCTGGAAGGGATCGTCGAAGCCAACCTTCAAGAGCGGGCGAGAGAAGCAGAGAAAATTGGTGTTATGATCGGTGAAGAAGTAGGGATGTTTAAATCATGGCTGAATACCTTGGGCGTTGTCCCCTTGATTACAGCTCTTCGGGAAAAGTCGGTAGCCATTCAGGAAGAAGCTATGAAAAATATTGAAAATAAACTTCCGGAATTGAACGAGAAGCAATTGCGCTTAATTCGTAAATACTCCAAATCGATTGTCAACCAGATGCTCCATGATCCCCTTGTGAGGATGAAGGAAATGGCTGGTCAATCGAACGGGGAAGAAGCCTTGGAGTTATTCGTAAAGATCTTTGCTTTGGAAGAGGAAATGAAAAAACAAAAGGAAATAAAAGAAAGAGCTGAATCAGAGAAGACTGAATTGCGCTTTCCGACGTTAGGAGTCAGTGAAGCCCCTGTCCGCTCCTAATATAAGGGGGAAATAAGATGTGGATCCAAAGCTGGGTATTTGATGTTACCATTTACATCTATGCTGCTAGTGTACTTCTCTATTTTTCAGACTTTATGCAAAGCAACCGGAGGGTGAATCGTTCTGCCTTCTGGTTGCTTGCTGTGGTTTGGATATTACAAACGGCGTTTTTTGTGACGCAGATGGTTGCAAAGGATTATTTCCCTGTTTTAACCTTGTTCGAGACATTGTTTTTATACTCCTGGATTATAGTAAGTCTTTCATTAATTATTAACTATATATTTAAAATGCACTTGCTTGTCTTTTTTTCCAATATTATTGGTTTTGCAGTGATGGCAATTGCCTTGTTCGCGAATCCGAATGCAACACCTGCGCTGTCTTCACAGCTGACTTCTGAATTGCTTTTTATCCATATCAGTCTAGCATTTATCAGCTATGGTGCGCTTTCCATCTCGTCCGTTCTTTCTGGTATGTATTTATTGCAAAATAAATTGTTGAAAGAAAAAAAGTGGAATCCGCTATTATTAAAATTGCCAAGCTTGGGCATCTTGGAATTATATGCATACCGGCTGGCTATGATTGGTGTTCCGACACTACTTCTGGCCTTGATTTTAGGAATGATATGGGCTTATGTAGTTGTGAAGCACAGTGTATGGCTGGATCCTAAAGTCTTAATGTCCCTCGTTGTTATTTTTGGTTATGGGACTTATCTTTATCAGCGAATTACTGCCAGCTCTCAGGGAAAGAAGCTTGCAAGATTAAATGTTGTGGCTTTTACAACCATTCTACTGAATTACCTGGTATCAGGCTCCATCTCTTCTTTTCATCAATGGTTAAGGTAGAGACGAAAAAAATAGACATATAGATGGAGGATCCATATGAGAAAAATCATTGTAGGCTCTAGACAGAGTGAACTGGCGATGACGCAAACAAAATGGGTGATACAGGAGTTGAAAAACCTAGGTTTGCCTTATGAATTTGAAATCAAAAATATCGTCACCAAAGGCGATCAGATTCTAGATGTGACCTTATCCAAGGTTGGAGGAAAAGGTCTTTTTGTTAAGGAAATTGAACAAGCCCTATTAGATAAGGAAATTGATATGGCGGTTCATAGTATGAAAGATATGCCCGCTATTTTACCCCCGGGTTTAACGATTGGTGCCGTGCCCAAACGGGTAGATGTAAGGGATGTACTAATTAGCAAAAAAGGACAGACCTTAAACGAGCTCCCCGAAGGTGCAATCATCGGTACAAGTAGTCTTCGGCGTGGGGCGCAATTGCTTGCTTATCGACCAGATTTGCAGATGAAATGGATTCGAGGGAATATCGGTACAAGAATTCGTAAGTTAGAAGAAGAAGATTACGATGCGATTATTCTAGCTGCTGCTGGTTTGGAAAGAATGGATTGGAATGGGCAGATCAGCCAATTTCTCCCCGTCGAAATTAGTCTTCCGGCTGTTGGTCAAGGGGCATTAAGTATTGAATGCAGAGAAAACGATAAGGAGCTACTAGCGCTTCTTGAAAAAATTAATCATCCCGATACGGAAAAGGCTGTTCGGGCTGAGCGGGCCTTCTTAAGCACGTTGGAAGGGGGCTGTCAAGTTCCGATTGCTGCACACGGTGAAATCGGTGAAGATGGTTTATGTGTTCTTACTGGGCTTGTGGCTGATCCAAAGGGTAAACTTGTTTTAAAGGAAACACTTCAAGGACATGAAGCACAGGAACTTGGTCAAAAGCTTGGGAAATTACTTGTTGAAAAAGGAGCATCTGAGATTTTAGACCAAGTCCGTGAAGAGAATCATATATGACAGATAGACCGCTTCAGGGAAAAACAATTTTGGTCACACGGGCAAAAAGCCAGGCAGGTGAGATGACGGAGAAAATCAGGCAGCTGGGCGGAGAGGTTGTGGAGTTTCCTGTCATTCAGCTTTTACCTCCACGTGATTTAACCAAATTAGATCAAGTCATACACGATATCGAACATTATGATTGGATACTCTTTACTAGTGTCAATGGCGTCCACTTTTTTATGAAAAGGATGGAGGAATTAGGGGTGGAGATTTCATCCCTTCGTTCGCAGATCGGTGCGGTGGGACCTCGCACAGCTTCCGTCCTTGAAACGTATGGTTTACATGTAGACGTGGTTGCCAAGGAATATACAGCAGAAGGCCTTCTGCAGGAACTAGGCTCATCTATTCAAGTTGGAACAAGCCTGTTATTACCACGGGCGAATATTGCTCGAAAAGTATTGCCAGAGCAATTATTAGAATGGGGGATGCGGGTTGATGATGTCGTTGTCTATGAAACCGTACAGAACAGGGAAGGCATTGCAGCAATTCAAGCGGAATTAAAGCAAGGGAAAATCGATATAGTGACCTTCACCAGTTCTAGTACAGTGAAGAACTTCTGTGAAATGCTCGATATGGAGTCTGATCACGCTCTTCTTGATGGCATCAAAATTGCCTGTATTGGCCCTATTACCGCGCAGACAGCTCGTTCGCTAGGGTTAGAAGTTGACGGGATCGCGGAGAAATCTACGATTGAAGATTTGGTGAATTTGTTGGCGAGAATTTAAAGGAGGAATCACGATGTTTCAAAGACATAGAAGATTACGCAGCAGTGCAGCCATGCGGAATATGATTCGGGAGAATCAACTGCGTGTAGAAGATTTTATTTACCCGCTTTTTGTTGTTGAAGGTGAGGGAGTAAAAGAAGAGATTTCCTCGATGCCTGGTGTTTATCATTATTCATTGGATCTGCTGCGGGAAGAAATTGAGGAAGTGGTTTCGCTTGGTATCCAATCGGTTATGATGTTTGGGGTTCCTGAACATAAAGATGAGGTAGGGAGCGAGGCGTATAATGATAACGGAATCGTTCAACAGGCGATTCGCAAGGTAAAGGAATGGGCTCCACAGCTTGTTGTCATTGCTGATACCTGTTTATGCCAGTATACTGACCATGGTCATTGCGGAGTCATTTGTGATGGAGAGGTGGATAACGATCCTTCCTTGGAATTGTTAGTGAAAACAGCAGTTTCTCAAGCGAAAGCCGGTGCTGACGTGATAGCACCGTCAAATATGATGGACGGTTTTGTTGCTGCCATTCGACAGGGATTGGATGAAGCGGGTTTCAGCCAGATTCCTGTGATGTCTTATGCAGTAAAATATGCTTCTGCCTTTTATGGTCCTTTCCGCGAAGCCGCACATTCTACACCACAATTTGGGGATCGCAAAACTTATCAGATGGATCCAGCAAATAAGCGAGAAGCCTTACGCGAAGCAGCTTCCGATGTAGAGGAAGGGGCAGACTTTTTAATGGTTAAACCGGCTATGGCTTACATGGATATCATTAGCCTTGTTCGCGACAACTTTAATTTGCCCGTTGTTGCCTATAATGTTAGTGGTGAGTATGCAATGATTAAGGCAGCCGCCTTGAACGGTTGGATTGATGAGAGAGCGGTAACGTTAGAAATGCTAACTGGCTTTAAACGTGCTGGAGCAGATCTAATCCTTACTTATTTTTCAAAAGATGCTGCACGCTGGTTGAAAGAACAATAAAGCCCTAAAGGACCACTAAATGGTTTGCGAAGGAATGTACATTCGAGGTAGATCGCAAACCGCTAGTAGAAGCCCTCACCAGGACAACTAGATTACTTCTTTGCAAGGGGAGGATTCGACGTAGTACAGAAGTGAAAGAAGCAGGAGGCGTATTATGGGAAAAAGTCACAGGCAGTCTGAATTGTATTTTGATGAATCAAAGAAGTACATACCTGGTGGGGTAAATAGCCCTGTACGAGCTTTTCGCTCCGTTGGCATGTCTCCCTTATTTATAGAACGAGGGGCTGGCTCCAAAGTATATGATGTCGATGGAAATGAGTACATCGATTATGTGGGTTCCTGGGGGCCACTCATTTTGGGACATGCTCATCCGGTTGTCATCGAAGCCTTAAAAAAGGTGACAGAACACGGCACAAGTTTCGGAGCACCAACCAAAATTGAAACAGAAATGGCCAAGCTCGTTTGCGAAATTATCCCTGCGATGGAGATCGTGCGCATGGTGAACTCCGGTACAGAAGCGACGATGAGTGCTTTGCGTTTGGCACGCGGCTATACGAAACGGAATAAAATCCTCAAATTTGAAGGATGTTATCACGGACATGCGGATAGTTTGCTGATCAAGGCGGGTTCTGGGGTCGCTACTTTAGCTTTGCCAGACAGTCCAGGGGTGCCAAAGGATGTGGCAAGCCATACGATTACAGTTCCTTATAACGATTTGGAAGCGATCAAGCTAGCATTCGAACATTATGGCGATGATCTCGCAGCGGTAATTGTAGAGCCTGTTGCCGGGAACATGGGGGTCGTTCCACCTAAGGCGGGCTTCTTGGAAGGCTTAAGGAAAATAACGGAAGACTATGGCACATTGTTAATTTTTGATGAGGTTATGACAGGTTTCCGTGTGGATTATCATTGTGCACAGGCGAGATTTGGGATTACACCTGATCTAACCACCTTAGGAAAGGTCATCGGCGGTGGACTGCCAGTCGGGGCTTATGGTGGGAAAAAGGAAATCATGGAGCAGATTGCACCTGCTGGGCCGATCTATCAAGCGGGGACTCTTTCCGGAAATCCGCTTGCCATGACAGCTGGATACACCACCTTATTGGAGCTAGGAAAGCCTGGTGTCTATGAAGAACTTGAGCGTAAGTCCGCTCGTTTAGAAGCTGGGGTTCGTCAAAACTGTGAAGATCTTGGAATCCCACACTGGATTAACAGAGTAGGATCGATGGTTGGATTGTTCTTTACCGGCGAAGAGGTTATTAATTATGAAACAGCGAAGACAAGTGATACGGAGCGGTTTGCCCGTTATTTCCGAGCGATGATTGATGAAGGAGTATCCTTACCACCGTCACAATTTGAAGGAATGTTTGTCTCCACTGCACATACGGATGAGGATATTGAATTTACCATTGCAGCTAATCGGAAGGCACTGCAGCAACTATAAGTAGGAAGTCCTAGGAGCGTTAAGCTTTTAGGACTTCTTTTTTTAGTTCTATCATTCGCTATCAAACAATATATTTTAGGAGAGGTGACTTACGGAAAGGAGGATTTATATTCAATGAATAAAAATAGCTTGGGTACGTATCAATTCGATATCAAGGAAACGATTAAACTATCACAACAGCAAATTCCGATTGAGGAAATAGAAGAGATGGAAATTGTGCCGAATGTTGAAATTGAGCAAAGGGGCGAAGAAATAGAAATCACAGGTTCTCTCTATGTGTACGGGAGTTATCGCGGGAATAACGAAAATAAAATTTTGAGTGAAACCAATGATTTGCCTCACAGCTATGAAGAGTCGGTACAATTCACACCGCTTTCTGCGGATCGGGGGCCTTTTTCACCATTAACAAAGGAAGATAAACTTGAGCATCGTATACCGGTTAAGATCACTCTACCTAGTGGCAAAGTGCGGGATGTATCTGATGTTTATGCATATATTAACTCTTTTGACTATGATCTAATGTCGCAGCATCAAATTGAAATTATCGCCAGCCTGATCATCGGAGGTTTTGTTGAGAAGGAGGACGAGATGAAAAAGAAAACGATATTAGAGGAACAATTGGAATTTGTTCATATTGCGGGAGGGACGGGTGAATCCAAGCAAGAACCAACATTGGAGGAACGTCTGGCAGCAATCGAAGACCAGGTCCCAAAAATTGCGGAGCCAACCCCGGCAGAAGAAGAGCGCATTCAACTATCTTCTGAAAAGATAGAACAGGTACAGGCTATGGAAGCAATGGAGAATGAACGCCCTATTGCACCAATTGAAAAAGAAGTGAAAGTAGAAGCGGCACCAGAAGTCAGAGATGAACCAAAAGTCAGCGCAATAGAAGTAAGAAATGAATTGGAAGCGAACGCCGAATCAGAAGTCAGTGAGGAACCAGAAATAGCGGATACACCAGAGATAAAAGCAGAAGAAAAAGCAGAAGAAAAAGGAGAGAGACAGGAAGAGGAAGAAAATGATCTCGAATCAAGGACGCCGCTTGATAATGTCATTGCTCTGCCGAATCTGGGGCAGGCGCCTGAAGAGAATGTTGAAGTGATCTCAGAAATGGAAGAGGATATCCGAGTGGCAATCACGGGGAAGGGAACAAAGCAGGATCGGGAAGAAATCACCTCTCTATCTTCCATCTTTTCACGTAGACCGGTTCGGGAAGAAGTAGAACAAACTCCGAATCTCGAACGCTCGGAGGATGCTGCAGAAGATGAAGAAGAAAAAGAAGAACACCTTTACCTAACCAATTTTATGGAAAGCAATCAAGAACAGTTTACAAAGCTCAAATTATGTATTGTACAAAAAGATGAGACGATTGAAGAAATCGCTGAACGGTATAGAATACAGGCTGAATCGATCTTAAGAGCTAACCAGGCTGTAAGGACTCAAATTAGTCAGGGTCAAATATTATACATTCCTGTGAAGGGGTGAACAGTTTGAAAATCTCCTTGGATCAGTTGAAAAAGATGATGGCTGCCTATAGATTGAAAGTTCTTCGAGTGCAAACTCTCGAGGATGGCTATTTGGTTGAAACGAACAAGGGGAAAAAAAGAGTTACCGTTTGGAATCAGTCTGCTCAATTAAAATGGTCTAATGCTTGGCGGGAACAAATGAGTGCGCTTGGTCACCAGGCCGTAGAGAAGTTTATACCGAATATGAACAAAAAAAAATATATTCGCTACCAAGGCAAATATTTTGTTTTAAGTCATATTCCCGAGGGGCGTAAGCCAAATGTTTCCGATTACTGGGATTGTGAATCAACAGGACGTGTATATGCGCAGTATCACCATGCCTTGGAAGGAATAGAACCCAAAACAACACTTGTTAACCATACTCCTTTTTCGGATGATTTTTTTATTCAAGGGAGTAAGTGGATAAAAGAAGGGATTCAGGCAATTGAGCATAAGGAGCATCCCACATTAATTGATGAGCTAATCTACGCAAACCTTCCTTTGCTTTACCAGAGATTTCGCCGAGCTTATCAACTGTGGGAGGGTGTCAAAGACTCTGTTTTTTCCTTACCACTTTCCTATGCTTCCTTTCAGTTGGACCAATTAACGGAAACGGATCAAGGATGGCATGTAAGCGGGGGGTATAATCAGCCGTTGGTCACGCTACACCACGATACAGTTCATCTCCTTCGCAATATTTATGAGAAGAGCGACTGGAAAGAAGAGGCTGTACTTTCCTTCTTGAAAGGGTATGAAGAGGAACGAAAATTAAGTGATACGGAATTAATTTATATTTTGTTTCAATTGGCAGTCCCCGTTGAAGTATGGACTTATTTTAACCAATACATGCAAAAAGGCGAGATTACGCCGGATGAAGCCGAGAAGATGGTTGATGCAATACGCAAACAGAGGCATTGGGATCATTTGGCAGCTAGGTTTGGAAGATACATAGATGAAAATAATCGTCAAAAAATACCATTTCAATAAAGATACATGTACAGAAAAAAAGGAAAGGGGAAATAACCTTCTCTCTTTCCTTCTCTTATTGTTCCTCAAAAAAATCTCCAGTTAAAACCAATCCAATTCCAACCCAACATAAACTAGGGCAATGATTATTAACAGGACTACGTCTATTGAAGTGGGTAGCAGTAGTGTTCGAACTAATTGGAAAATCCCGAGCGGAAGAACAAGCTGTCTAAATCCGGCCTTTATTTTAATGTATGTCGAATGATATTTAAAACGATTCACGGTCTAACCCATCCTTTCCAGGCTTTACTGTTTATATCATATGAAACAATCGAACTGGGCGTTCAACCATAATTTCATTAAGGAGCTTCAGCGATGCAATACGATGATGGTTTGTATTGGGGCATGATTGCCCAACAGTTCAACTTGCACAAAATGAGTCAGCTGGTTCATCTTCTTGCCAGTCAATGGGCTAAAGAACAATTAAGCAGGGTCTTTATTGGTTACGATACAAGATTTCAGGCTGAATTACACGCCAAACGATGCAGCGAGATTTTGGCTGCCCATCGAATTCCGGTGACGTTGGCGAAGGAAGCAACCCCACTAGGTGCAATTTTACATGCAGCCACAAAAGTGGAAAAAGCGATCGGTTTAATGGTAACGGGAGGTGCTAGGGCTGTGGAATATAATGGTCTTCGCATATTGCCTGCCGGTTTTAAAGGGGTAGACTTGAACCAAAGGGACGTAAAATATCGCCTAGTGGACTTTCAGGTGGCAGAATCAAATGGATGGATACAGCAAACCTCTCTGCGCGATGATTATTTAAATTATCTTCGTCAAACAGTAGATATCGAAAGGATCAAAAAGGGGAAGTTATCCATTGTTTTTGATTCCATGTACGGGTCGGCACAAGGGCTAGCTGCAAAGCTATTTTATTCAGATCAAGAGAAATTTAAGGAGATACATTTTACAGAGCATGCCATGTTCGGCGGTCTTTGCCCTTCTCCAAGCAGAGAAAATTTGACGGATTTATTGACAGCCGTCGTCCAGCAGGGGGGAACGTCCATTGGAATTGCCTGGGATGCAGAAGGGAGGACATGGTCCTATTATAATCCATATCGTAACCGAGTTGTTTGTGGAGCGGATGTCCGACCGATAATTGACCAATATGTGAAAACAAAGAACAGGGAGGTAGCTCCCGAAATAATCCGAATGGATGGTGTGGTAAGTTCCCTGTTGTTCCTTGAATCACTTGTTTAATGAAGTGAACCTTTAGAATTCATAAGATTTCGTTGGTTAAGGAGCGAAACTCTTGTCTATGATGATATTAATTGATAAAATGAAAATCAGTTTGATAGGTACAAGACATGGAATGGGAAGAGTAAGCAGTGAAACCATGAAGAGAGAGGAATCCAAGGCTGGAAGATTCCTTTGGATATAAGCTGCTGAAGGTAGCCCGGGAGTTGCCCTTTTGAAATAGAAGTAGGAAGGGACGGAACCTGTCCGTTATCAGGTGAAGTGAACAAAAACTGGGCAATGCTGTTTTTGTTAACAAAGGTGGTACCGCGAGTAACTTCTTCGTCCTTTGGATGGAAGAGGTTTTTTATTTTTAAGCAAAAATTTATACCCAGGAGGAATTTGCATGGCAGACACAATGAAAGAAATGCCTACAAAGTATGATCCGAAGGAAGCTGAAGCAAAATGGTATCCTTATTGGTTGGAAGGGAAATTTTTCAATGCGGAACGAAATGCTGAAAAAACGCCCTTTACCATTGTCATTCCCCCACCCAATGTAACAGGAAATTTGCATATTGGACATGCCTTAAATAATACACTTCAAGATATCCTGATCCGTTCCAAGCGGATGCAGGGCTATGATGCTTTGTGGCTACCAGGTATGGACCATGCCGGGATTGCAACCCAAGCACGGGTAGAAGGTAGGTTGAAAGAAGAGGGGATATCCCGATATGATTTAGGCCGGGAAAAATTCGTGGAAAAAGTTTGGGAATGGAAAGATAAATACGCAGAGATCATTCGCAGGCAATGGTCGAAAATGGGCCTTTCTCTCGATTACTCTAGAGAGAGATTCACACTTGATGAGGGACTATCAAAGGCTGTTCGCGAAGTTTTTGTTCGACTTTATGAAAAAGGCTTAATCTATCGCGGTAAATATATTATTAACTGGGATCCAGAGACTCGAACTGCACTTTCCGATATTGAAGTCGAATATAAAGAATTAAAAGGTGCACTCTATCATCTTCGATATCCGCTCAAGGATGGGACAGGCTATATCGAAGTGGCTACCACACGGCCAGAAACGATGCTTGGTGATACAGCCGTTGCCGTTCACCCGAAAGATGAACGGTATCAGAAGTTGATCGGAAAAACTGTTGTCCTGCCGATTATTGGACGAGAAATTCCAATTGTTGCGGATGATTACGTTGATCGGGAATTTGGAAGCGGGGCAGTAAAGATCACCCCTGCACACGACCCGAACGACTTTGAACTAGGAAGAAGACATAATCTAGAGCAGATTCTAGTCATGGATGAAGCAGGAAAAATGAACGAGAATGCCGGCGCGTACCAGGGAATGGATCGTTTTGCATGCCGCAAACAGATCGTTAAGGATCTTCAGGATCAGGGAGTATGCTTTAAAATTGAGGAGCATATCCATCAGGTTGGCCATAGTGAACGGAGTGGGGCAGTCGTTGAACCCTATCTGTCTACCCAATGGTTTGTCAAAATGGGACCATTAGCAGAAGAGGCTATCAATAAACAAAAAAGTGAAGAGCGAGTAGCTTTTGTTCCCGATCGTTTTGAAAAAATTTATTTGCACTGGATTGAAAATATTCGTGATTGGTGTATTTCCCGTCAATTATGGTGGGGACATCGGATTCCTGCCTGGTATTGCGGTTCTTGTGGGGAAATGACCGTTTCTAGGGAAGATATTACAACTTGTCCGCATTGTGACAGTACGGAGTTAAAACAAGACAATGATGTCCTGGACACCTGGTTCAGTTCAGCACTTTGGCCTTTCTCCACGCTTGGATGGCCTGAGGAAACAGAGGACATGAAGCATTTCTATCCTACGGATGTTTTGGTTACCGGTTATGATATTATCTTTTTCTGGGTAGCCCGGATGATTTTTACGGGCCTTGAGTTTACTGGTGAAAACCCATTTAAGAATGTATTAATCACCGGACTTGTTCGTGATGCGGAAGGTCGCAAGATGTCCAAATCGCTAGGCAACGGAGTAGATCCAATGGAGGTCATCGATCAATACGGGGCAGACGCTATGCGCTTCATGCTGGCTACAGGGAATACCCCGGGAAATGACCAACGTTTCCGTTGGGAACGGGTAGAATCTGCACGGAACTTTGCTAATAAAATTTGGAATGCCTCCCGTTTTGCTTTGATGAACCTGGAAGGATTCACGGCTGCAGACATCGATTTATCCGGTAACTTAGGTACTACAGATAAGTGGATCTTAACCCGTTTAAATGAAACCATTGCCGATGTGACCCGTCTTCTTGATCAATTTGAATTTGGTGAAGCTGGACGTTCCCTAAATAACTTTATTTGGGATGATTTATGCGATTGGTACATTGAAATGGCAAAACCACATCTGTATGGAGAAAATGCAGAAGCAAAGAAAACGACACAATCCGTCCTATGCCATGTATTGGATCAAACCCTTCGTTTGCTTCATCCATATATGCCATTTATCACAGAAGAGATTTGGCAGCATCTGCCGCAAAGTGGAGCAAGCATTACAGTAGCACCTTGGCCAATAGTGGATGAGACCCATCATTACCCTGAATCTGTGAAACAGATGGGGCTGTTAATGGAAGTCATTCGCAGTGTCCGTAATATCCGGGCAGAAATGAATGTACCGTTAAGCAAAAAAGTAGAGTTAATGATTAAACCAACAAATGAAGAAGCCTATAGCTTATTATCCCAGGGTGAAGAATATATTGAACGCTTTTGCAATCCGCAGAAACTGGAGATTTCACTTAGTCTTGGGGTTCCTGACAAGGTCGTTTCCGCTGTTGTAACAGGGGCAGAAATTTATCTGCCGTTGGCTGGATTAATTGATATTGATAAGGAAATTGCCCGTCTGGAGAAAGATGCTGAGCATTTAAAAAATGAAGTAGAAAGAGTAAACAAAAAATTGGTGAATCAAGGATTTGTCGCCAAAGCTCCAGCCCACGTGGTTGAAGAGGAACGGGCTAAAGGCAAAGACTATCAAGAAAAGCTGGAAAAAATCCAGGTCAGAATCCAAGAATTAAAGAACTAAGAATTAAAAAATTAAGGGAAAAGAACGAATAGAAAAGCTTCCCCGAAGCTTTTCTATTCATTACTTATCGTTTAAAGTCATATATTGTTTAGGAATGAGTTAGAAGTGAGGTTTACAAAATGATTGCATTTGATACAGCAATGAATTGGTTAGAGGGGTTACAGAAATTTGGGATTAAGCCAGGCTTGGAAAGAATGGAATGGATGTTGGAAAAGTTAAGTCATCCCGAGCGCCGCTTGAAATTTGTTCACATTGCCGGTACCAATGGCAAAGGGTCTACTGTGGCTTTTCTGACTAGTGTTCTACGGGAAGCTGGCTATGAGATTGGAACCTATACATCTCCAGCCATGGGTAACGTAACAAACCGTATACAGTGGAATGGAAAGGACATTCCGGACGATCAATTCGCCAATTTTATTGAAAGATTGATTCCACTTGCTGAAGAACTCGAAAGAACAGAATGGGGACCTCTTACAGAGTTTGAAACGACAACCCTGATTGCCATTCTTTATTTTGCCGAAGAGGTTTTTCCGGACCTAGTCATTTGGGAAACGGGTTTGGGAGGTCTCAATGATTGTACAAATGTTGTTGTTCCAATCGTTTCTGCAATTACAAACATCGGCTTTGATCATACGCAAATATTAGGGGAAACAAAAAGGGAAATTGCTATGCAGAAGGCTGGCATAATTAAAAATGGATTTCCTACTATTACCACAGAAGAAGATCCTGAAGCTTTGGAAGTGATCGAGACAACTGCGGTAAGAAAAAAATCCCCAATCTATAGATTAAATAAAGATTTCCGTATCGTACGTAAATCTACTGACCCAGATAAGCAGATAGAAATGCTTGATTTCTATAGTCCATATACAGATTATCACGATTTGCAGATCCCTCTGTTAGGGGAACATCAGGTGAAAAATGCAGGATTAGCGATCATGGTTTTATTGGTTATGCGGGAGTTTTATGCTGTCTATTTTGAATCCGAGGATTTGCTGGAAGGGTTAAAAAAGACAATTTGGCCGGGGAGATTTGAAATCATAAAAGAGGATCCCTTGCTTATTTTGGATGGTGCGCATAATCTGGAAGGAATAGAAGCATTATCGAAAGTCCTAAGCGAACGGTTTGCACACCAGAAGCCTAGACTTCTGTTTGCAGCGCTTGAAGATAAAGATGTGCAAGGAATGATCCAGCGACTTTCCACGGTGGTTAGCCAGGTAATTGTGACCAAGGCAGAGCACCCCCGGGCTACGGAGTTAGAAAATTTAGAGATGTGGTTTCGAGATGCCAACTCGCAACTTGAGATCCTCCCCATAGAAGATTGGCGGAAGGCGGTTTCTACATGGCAAAGTGAAGCCGCAAAGGGGGATATCTTGCTAGCAACAGGGTCGCTTTACTTTATTTCCGACCTGCGCAAGGAACTTGGCGGAAAGCAAGCTGCCTGCTTCGATTTAAAGGAAGGGACTGGTGAATAAATTGACAGCAAAAACCGAACATATACATTTCATCGGGATTGGCGGCTATGGTATGAGCGCCATTGCCAGAGTCTTGGTTGACATGGGGCTTAAGGTTACGGGATCTGATGTTGCCCGTAAAGAGTTGACGGATAAGCTCGTTTCAAGAGGGGCTACAGTTTTTATTGGACACGAGGCAAAACATGTTCGGGGCGCAGATGTTGTGGTGTACTCTACAGATATTCCGAAGGATAATGTAGAATTGGTAGAGGCAGGGAATTTACAAATTCCTTTAATACACCGCTCCGAAATGCTTGCCCGTATTTTAAACGAGCGTTCAGGAATAGCCGTATCTGGCGCCCATGGAAAAACAACGACCTCGTCAATGATTTCACTGGTCATGGAAAAAGCAGGGGCTGACCCGACCTACATTATTGGTGGAGAAATTATGGATATTGGAAGTAATGCCAGGGCTGGGAAAGGGCCATATGTTGTTGCGGAAGCAGACGAAAGCGATGGATCCTTTCTCCACTATCATCCTGAGATTGCCGTCGTTACCAATATTGAAGCAGATCACCTGGAAAATTATGATGGGGATTTTGAAAATTTAAAAAAGGCCTATCGGAAATTCCTGGGGAATATTAGAGAAAATGGTAAAGCTGTCCTTTGTTCTGATGATGAGTATCTGCAGGAAATGATTCCAGATTTAAAATGCGAATTCATTACCTATGGGATTGAGAAACCTGCTGATTTTTCTGCAGAAGAGATTATATACGGGGACCGGACGGTTTCTTTTACATTAAAAAAAGGAAAGACGAAGCTTGGAAGGTTGAACTTATCCGTTCCCGGACGTCATAATGTATTAAATGCTTTAGCTACAACGATTGTCTGCCTGGAAGCTGGTATTCCTTTCCCGCAGATTGCGGAGGCTATCCCTTATTTTCGTGGGGCGAAAAGGCGATTTCAAGTGATTGGTGAGGTCAATGATATTCTCGTGGTTGACGATTATGCCCATCATCCAACGGAAATTGAAGCGACGATTCAGGCTGCAAAGTCAACGAATCGAAGAATTGTTGCAGTATTTCAACCACAACGCTATACTCGAACATTTTTTCTATTAGATGCATTTAGCCGGGCATTTTCCGATGCTGACCATGTGGTCATTGCCGATATATATTCACCTGCTAATGACACCCGAATGGATGTAACAGCACAGCATTTGGTTGACTTAATAGAGAAGAACTCCAACCCCAACGTGGTTTATATGCCGACAAAAGAAGACGTTTACCAGTATTTGTTAGATACAGCAAAACGTGGGGATTTAATCATAACGATGGGAGCAGGTGATATCTGGAAGGTTGCGGAAAAGCTTGTTTCTCATTGGAAGGATCAGTAATGTGCTCAATTTAAAACAATGAACAACCGTCTAACATTTGTTAGCGGTTTTTTTCTGTCTTTTTTAGTTCTATTAATCTCTCATTTTCATATGATAACAATAAAAGGTCTTCAAAGGAGAGGTTAATCATGAACAAGGATAAGGCGAGAATCACAATCCGACTTGGACAAGCCGATCAAACTAAAAACACGCAGTCTATCCCTCCGATAAAGGAAAAGGAGCAAGATTCCTTACAGACCTTTGGTGAGTTGGACAACCCTTCACCAGATCCCCTGGCACACAAGGAAATTGCGGTAAGTAAGGAAACAACAAACGATGACCTAGAAATATACGGTCCTAAATATGTACCAAATTCATTGCCTACATCTGAAAAGAGAAGAGTTCCTTTTTCACAAAAGGTTCGAAAGAAGCGCTCAAATAAAATAAAAGGTACAAGTCCAAAAGGTTTAGGCAGTGCGGTGCTTTCTGTGTCTGGTGCGATTGCCCTTGGTCTGGTTTTTGGCTATGTGGTGCTAAATTTTTTTAATTCTAACACGGGTGTGACCCCTCATCAGCCCTCTACACCAAGTGCGGCAGCGCCGATGAGTCAGCAGCTACCAGAACAAGCAAAGGTTGAATCATCGGGCGGGCAGCAGCAACCTCCTGTCCAATTGGATGTGAACAGCAAAGAAGGTAAGAAAGTTTCTCTTCACCTCCCTGCGCAGAGTTTTCATATGATTCAAGGCGGTGTCTTTCAAAACAAAGAGAATGCCAAACCGATTTTAGATAAGATTGAAGCTAATGGATGGCCACATATTTTTCAAGGTGAAACACCACTTTATTTATTTTTAGGAGTAAGCTTGGATCGGAATCAAGCACTTGCCATTGCGAATCATTTTAAAGACCTTGATGTGTATATAAAGGAATACCCTTATTCCGAAAGAACCATTACCCTCCCTTTAAAAGCTGATACGAATGTAACGCAGGAGGAATGGGGTAATTGGTTTACCAAGGAATCAGAATTAATCACCGTTGTTGGAAAGGCTCTTAGTGAGGGGTTAAATGAGGGGGGGATTACCGCGGAAACCATGAAAGAAGTGGCAACCTCTCACCGAAGTTTTCTTGATCGTGGGAGGGAAATCATTAATAAATTACAACAACAGCAGGAACTGGGGAATCGATTCTTGAATGACTATAGCAAAGGCATCACGGCTTTGCAGAGATTTCAGAAGGAACCAGTTGAAGGATATTTGTGGCAAGCGGAGCAGGCCTTTTTGGATGCTTTTGGAAGCAAAGAGCAGTTTTTAACCTCGTTCAAATAGCTTAAAGGGAGTCGGGTTATGCCTGCTCCCTTTTCTTTCATGTTGTTTTCAGCCTGAAGAACAACTTGTCGAAAAAATCACCTTTTGCTAAACTGATTGTGCCTATGGGAAAATTTAGAATTTTTCTATCTGAGAGGAGCAACTGAATGAAAAACACCATTGTTTTTATTATCGTCCTGATTGTTGGACTTATTTTTGGGAGTATTATGGGGAAAATATTGGGACAATGGGTTCCTTTTCTTGGAACTGGAGAAGTGCTTACATGGGAACCTAAAGGGGATTTTGTAATATTTAAGTATGATTTCTTTCTCCAGGTTAAACTAAACCTTAGTGGAATCTTAGGTTTAGTTTTAGCGTATTGGCTCTACAAAAAGATTAAATAAAAAGCTTAAGGAGGCGGGAGATGGTTCTACCGGACAAGAGGCCGCTGATCTTGGCATCCTCATCACCAAGAAGGCAAGAGATCCTACGAAATTTAGGCCTAGATTTTTCTGTGAAGGTAAGCGGGGTAGATGAATCTTTTTCTGACGGACTAAAACCTGCGGAAATTGTCGAATTGTTGGCTGAAAGAAAGGTGGCCAGTGTAAGTGAAGAAGTTTCTGACGGCTTAGTGATAGGTTCAGATACCATCGTTGTTTTGAACAATCAAATCCTTGGGAAGCCCATAAACCTGGAGGATGCTTTCCGAATGCTAATGTCTTTACAAGGCAGCACCCATTCTGTTTTTAGTGGGCTGACAGTGATGGATGTTCGTACCGGACGGAAACTCACGGGACATGTGGAAACTAAGGTCACGATGCGAGGGCTAAGTGAATCGACAATAAAGAAGTACATTGCAACTGGTGAACCTTCAGATAAAGCGGGGGCTTACGCAATCCAGGGTTTTGGAGCGATTTTTATTGAAAAGATTGAAGGCGATTATTTCTCTGTTGTTGGTTTGCCTATACGGTTATTAGCTGACTTTCTCAATGATTTTGGATACCCCATTCTTGAAATTGGACAAAGGTCTTAGCATTTTTAAGAAAAAAATATAAACGATGGATGAGGGGATGTTTTTTTGGGGAAAAGAGGTTTAGCTGAGAATCGAGTCCCAGTGATGGAACTTCCAAGAGAACGGATGATTCATAATGGGGTTCACGCCTTGTCAAATGTGGAATTGATTGCGATTTTACTAGGTACTGGCTCTGCTGGAGAATCGGTTGTAAACCTTGCCCATCGGGTGATGGGACATGTTGGGGGACTCCGGCAATTCCTTGATGTTTCGATGGAGGAATTAATAGAAGTAAGGGGAATTGGTCCCGCAAAGGCGATTTCGCTGTTGGCTAGTATCGAACTTGGGAGAAGAATTGCAAAAACAACACCCGAAACTCGCTGTACGATTCGATCCCCTGAAGATGTTTCAAAATTTATGATGGAAGAACTTCGTTACTTAAAGCAGGAGCATTTTGTGTGCTTGTTCTTAAATACAAAAAATCAGGTGATCGGACAGCACACAATCTTTATCGGCAGCCTCAATTCATCTATTGTCCATCCGCGGGAGGTTTTTAAGGAAGCCATTCGCAGGAGCAGTGCTTCGATTATTTGCCTGCATAATCATCCAAGTGGGGACCCCGCACCTAGCAAAGAGGATATTGAAGTAACGAAAAGATTGATCCAAGCCGGTCAACTAGTTGGAATCGATGTGCTGGACCATGTGGTGATTGGTGATGGCCGTTACTATAGCCTAAAGGAACATGCGTTGATTTGAATTCATAGGCTAAAACTCTTATAATTATATGTTGGTGTAATAGATAATCGAAGACTACAAAAAAGTTAAATATTTATGGTAGGTATGGAAGGAGTCGGCATAGATGTTCGGTGGTTTCTCACGAGATATGGGTATAGATTTGGGAACTGCAAATACATTAGTTTATGTGAAAGGAAAAGGGATTCTCGCGCGAGAACCTTCTGTTGTTGCGATTCGAACGGATACCAGGACAATTGAAGCAGTGGGAAATGCCGCAAAAAGCATGATTGGACGTACGCCTGGAAATATTGTGGCGGTGCGCCCGATGAAGGACGGGGTTATTGCAGATTTTGAGACGACAGCCACAATGCTTCGTTATTTTATCCGCCAAGCTCAAAAAAATAGAGGAATCTTGCCGCGAAGACCGAATGTTATGGTTTGTGTTCCCTCAGGGATCACGGCAGTAGAAAAACGGGCAGTGGAAGATGCAACAAAACAAGCGGGAGCAAGGGAAGCCTATACGATTGAAGAACCCTTTGCTGCGGCGATTGGGGCAGATCTCCCCGTTTGGGAACCAACAGGAAGTATGGTTGTCGATATAGGAGGTGGGACGACTGAAGTAGCGATCATCTCGTTGGGAGGGATTGTTACCAGTAGATCCAGTCGTTTGGCCGGAGATGAGATGGACGAGTCGATCATACAATACATAAAGAAAAAATATAATCTAATGATCGGAGAACGAACAGCTGAAGCATTAAAGATGGAAATCGGATCTGCGATGCCTACAGAAAAAAATGAGAAGATGGATATAAGGGGAAGAGATTTGATTTCCGGGCTTCCCAAAACAATTGAAATATCCTCTCATGAAATTTCTGATGCGCTTCAGGAAACCGTGAACAGTATTGTGGAAGCTGTTAAGGTCACTCTTGAAAAAAGCCCACCTGAACTTGCTGCCGATATTATGGATCGAGGCATTGTTCTCACTGGTGGTGGGGCCCTCTTACGGAATATGGATAAACTATTGAGCCAGGAAACAGGAATGCCCGTGATCATTGCTGAAAATCCGTTAGACTGTGTTGCGATCGGGACCGGGCGCGCCTTGGAAAATCTTCACTTATTCAAGTCGAAGTCGGGAATTACAACAAGATCTCGAAGAGGAAGATAGAAAAGCAGGTGTTAAGTTGTGTCTAATTTTTTCTTGAAAAGACGGTTGCTTGCCTTATTAGTCAGTTTAATACTCCTCGTTATTATAATGGGGATCACTGTGAACGATCGACCGTACCCGAGCTGGCCGGAACGGTTTATTCGGGATTCCTTTTCCCTGGTGCAGGGAGTAGTATACAAACCCGCTTATGCTGTAGCGGGTTTTTTTGAGAACATTAAACATATGTATTCAGCATTCGAGGAAAATAAGGGCTTGAAACAAAAGATGGAAGAGTATACGCAAATGTCAGCTGACCTTCAGGAATTAAAAATTGAAAATGAGCAACTGCGCGATATGCTGGATGCAAAGGAATCAAAACTATCGGATTATAAAGTTCGGGCAGCCGAGGTCATTGCAAGAAGCCCGGAAAGATGGAATCATACGGTCATTATTGATCGTGGTGAAAAGGACGGGATCGAGCCAAATATGGCCGTCATTACTCCCAAGGGTTACATTGGAAGAGTACAAAGTGTATCCAATTATTCTTCCCAGGTGGAATTAGTTACGGATATTGAACGGGGAAATCATATCGGAGCAATCATCCAAGGGAAAGAACATATATTCGGCGTTGTAGAAGGGTATGATCCTAAAAATAATCTGTTAATCATGAGAAAAATACCGATGCAATCTGAAGTTTCTCCGGGTCAGTTGGTTATTACCTCCGGGTTAGGCGGTACGGTGCCAAAAGGTTTAGTCATGGGTGAGATTGTAGCTGTGAGGATGGACGATCAATTTCTAACAAAGGATGCTTTTATTAAACCAAATGCTGACTTGCAAAAAATTGAGAAAGTTTTTGTAGTGGAAAGATCATTTGTTCCTCCTACTGAAATTCCAGTTCCAAAACCAACTGAAGAAGGGGGAACAGGGTCATGAAATGGGGAATTCTTGCAACCATTCTAGCAGGGGTCTTCATTATGGAAGGAACCGTGCTTCAAATTTTTATAGCTGAAGTCATTGGTTCAGCCTTTCACTTTCTGCCGCGATTTGGACTAATTATTATTATTTTTATTTCCCTCTATCTTGGGCGAAGAAAGGCCTTCTTTATTGGCCTTGTTTATGGATTATTTATCGATTTGTTATATGGTGACGTCATTGGAGCATATGCTTTTAGCATGGCGGTGATCCCCTACCTCTGTGCTTTGGCCTATCAATATTTTCAATTGAATGTATTATTGGTATTAATCACCGTTTTTATTGGCGTTTACATCCATGAAATCATTGGATATGGAATGCTGGATTTATTTGGTTTAACAGGCGGAGAATCGTTCGACTGGTCACAGTATATCCCCACGGCATTCCTCAACACATTTATTGCTGCGATCATTTATCGACCTTTAACTTCGTTCTTAGAAACGATGGGGGAACGACGGATAGACGAGGCTGTTTGATAAACCGGAGGAGGTGTCAAGTCAGGCGATGAGTGAACCGAAACGTGGGACGTTACCACCTTTTGTTTCCAAAAGACTTACCTTAATTTTTGTTATGGTATTTTTGTTTTTTGCATCCCTGATCTTGCGCTTATCTTTTGTTCAGTTAGTCGAAGGTGAAAAGTATTTAGAAGTATCCGCAGTGAATAATACGAAGAAATTAAATGTGCCTGCTCCCCGGGGAATGATTTTTGATCGACATCATATCCCATTGATATGGAATAAACCGGCTTATACAGTAAATTACCTCCCTCCAGAGGGGAAAACCAATGAAAAAGTGGTGGCAAACCAATTGGCTGAGATTCTAGGAATGGAGCCAAACGCCGTTTTGGAACGAATTCAATATCCTCAGCCCAAATATATTCCCCGACGGATTAAAGTGGGAATTACGAAAGAACAGATGTTTCAGATTGCAGAAAGAAGAAAGGATCTGCCAGGGGTTGAAGTGGTCGTGGAATCCGTTCGGCAAATTCGCGGGTCTGAAACAGAACCAACAGGTACGTATCTACTCGGCTATGTGAATTCCATTCCGGTCAACCTTGTGAAAGAATACATGTCAAAAGGCTATAGGCCAACAGATAAAATTGGTGTATCTGGTCTAGAGAAGGCCTATGAACAGGAATTGCGAGGAAGAGATGGATCTTATCAAGTTACTGTGAATAAAAATGCGGAAACCATAGATAAGTATCTCAGCGCTGCTCCGGTACCAGGACACGATTTGGTTTTGACCATAGATTGGAGATTCCAAGAAAAGGTGGAAAATATTCTAAAAGACGAGGTAACCCGAATTCATCAGCATAATCCAGCAGTAACGGAGGCTATTGCGGTAGCAATGAAACCAAAAACAGGGGAGATTCTCGCCTTAGCCGGTTATCCGAATTATGATCTTAATCTGCACTACTCCGATTATTTCGGGAAAATATATAATGAGAAAATAAAAGGGAAAGAACTTAACCGCATTACAAATAGTGCGTACCCCATTGGTTCTACCATGAAGCCGCTTTCTGTTATGTTGGGAATTGATCAGCATCTGGTTACTCCTGACGAGAGGCTAACGTGTGAAGGGAGTTTAAGGATCGGAGATCGTGAGATATTTTGTTGGAAAAAAACCGGGCATGGGGCGCTTACGGCTAAACAGGCGCTTAAATATTCATGTAATGTTTACATGTATAAATTGGCCATGAAACTAGCGGAATATCCACAAAAGCCACGGGAGTACCTGGAAAAATTCGAGGTTTTGGATTATTATTTCGAACAATTCGGTTTAGGAACAAAAACGGGAATTGACTTGCCTGGAGAGTCAACGGGCTGGAAGACGGACACCTTTTACCTTGGCAATCTGGCGTATGCCCTGATTGGTCAGTACAATGCCTATACACCTATGCAATTAGTTCAATATATAGCTACCATTGCCAATGATGGATATCGTATGAGACCTTTTTTGGTGAAGGAAATTCGCTCTAGTAATCTTGAGTCCGAGGAAAACCAAAGTCTGCTTACCCAAAGATACCCTGAGGTAATTAACCGGGTAGATATTCCGCTTGAGGTGATTCATATTGTCCAGGATGGAATGAAAAAGGTTACCGAACCTGGCGGGACTGCCTATTATACCTTTAAAGATTTTGTCATTCCTGTTGCTGCAAAAACTGGTACCGCACAGACAGGAACTGAAAATGACAACTCACTAATTGCCGGATATGCACCCTCCAATAATCCGGAGATTGCCTTTGTTGTTATTGTCCCAAAAGGGGGATCTGGTTCAGACACGAGCGGCCCGATTTCAAGGAAAATACTTGAGGCCTTTTTCCAAGTAGAATCATAGATTTCCCGATCTTAAGTGAATTCCATGGACAATAAACAAGAGGCAGGAAAAAAGGGGGAAAATGGCGAATGGGTATAGGTGGGGGGAATAGGCGGAATGACGACAACAAAAAACATTGTGACAATTAAGGGGACGAAAGATGGCCTGGTTTTTATTATGGATGAAACCTGTTCACTGGAAGATTTATTTCTCCAGCTCAAAGATAAAATCGAACATAGCCATCAGCAAATACTTTCAGGCCCCTTAATTCCGATCACAATTAAACTTGGTCATAGATATTTAACGTCCGAAGAAGAAAAAGAGTTAAGAGAAATCATTAAATTAAAGAGCAACCTCGTTGTAAAAAGTATTGACTCACTGGTCATCACGAAAGAGCAGGCGTTACTGGATAAATTAATGTCAACGGTCCGGGTGGAAACTAAAACCGTAAGATCTGGTCAAGAACTAAGACATATGGGGGACCTTCTGCTGCTGGGGGATGTGAATCCCGGTGGCTGTATTTACAGTACAGGTAGTATATTTGTCCTTGGTGCTCTAAGGGGATTGGCTCATGCAGGGTGTGAAGGAAATGAAGAAGCGATTATTGCCGCTTCTCTCTTGAGGCCCACACAGTTGAGAATTGCCCATGTGATTAGTCGCCCCCCTGATGAATGGATCGATGGAAGCAATGATATGGAATTTGCCTATCTTGAGAATGGACAGATGTCAATAGATAAAATAAACCAAGTCCATAAGCTACGAGCCAATTATTGGAACAAAAGAGATTATACATAGAAGAACGGGGGATAAGAATCAATGGGAGAAGCAATCGTAGTAACTTCCGGGAAAGGTGGAGTAGGGAAGACCACCACATCAGCTAACATAGGAACAGCCCTCGCCTTGCAAGGAAAAAAAGTTTGTTTGGTAGACGGGGACATCGGTCTTCGCAATTTGGATGTCATGATGGGACTGGAAAATCGTATTATTTACGATCTAGTTGATGTCATTGATGGAGAATGCAGGCTTCAACAGGCCCTTATTAAGGATAAACGTTTTGAGCATCTCTTTCTTTTGCCAGCCAAACAAACCAAAGATAAGTCGGCTATTAATACAGAACAAATGGAAGGCCTTATTAAGGAGTTAAAGCAGGATTTTGATTATGTAATCATCGATTGTCCTGCGGGGATTGAACAGGGCTTCAAAAATGCAGTGGCAGGTGCTGACCAGGCCATCGTCATCACGATCCCTGAGCCAACGGCTGTTCGGGATGCCGATCGGGTTATTGGGTTATTGGAGAAGGAAAAAACCGGTTCTCCTAAATTGATCATTAACCGAATCCGCTATGGCATGATGAAACAAGGCGATATGCTAGAGGTTGATGATGTCATTCAACAGCTAGGGATCGAGATCCTTGGTATCGTTCCGGATGACGAAAAAGTAATTAAAGCCTCGAAAGATGGGGAACCGATTGCCATGAACCATGAATCAAAGGCGGGACTGGCCTATCGCAATATTGCCCGGAGAATTCTTGGGGATCACGTTCCTTTACTAAACTTAGAAGAAAAAGAAGGCGGCTTTCTTAAGAAGGTTAAAAAATTATTTGGGATAAGATAGCAGGGACTTATTTTAAGTTCCTGCTATTCCTTTTAAGTCTCCTCAGGTTATAATAATTCCAATGGAGGCATGGATATGGATTTTGAATCAAAATATTTAAAAACGTTGGATTGGATACTTGTATTAATTCTTTTTGGATTTGCCGGGTATAGTTATTTAGGGATTTCTGGTGCCTCTCCGAATCTAAGCCTGGAAGGCACACAACTGGTTTATTATGCCATAGGCTTTGTTTTTTTGATGATTGTTCTGTTGTTTGATTATAATTTAATTGGAAATTTTGTTTATATATTCTATGGGATTGGGGTTGTACTTTTGATCGGTGTGTTGTTTACTGAACCGGTAAATAATACGACAAGCTGGTACAATTTAGGGCCTATCTCCTTTCAACCTGCTGAACCAATGAAAATGATTACAATCATGACCTTGGCCAAGTATTTCGCGAAAAAATCAGAGGAAGAGCAGCCTTTTCGAAAGATTTATGAGTTGTTTCCGATCTTTGTTATTGTTGGGATCCCTACAATGCTCATTCTAATTCAGCCGGACCTTGGGAATGCGCTTGTATTTTCAGGGATTCTTATTAGTATGATGATAGTCGGTGGAATAAGGGGAAGACATTTTGCTTTGCTTGCAGGACTAGGAGGATCCTTTTTTGGCTTTTTGACCTACCTTTATCAATTTAAGGAAAATTTGTTTTTTAAGCTTGTCAAGCCATATCAATGGGATCGAATTGAGTATTGGCTTCATCCAGAACTGGACGCAGGGAATAAAGGCTTCCAGTTGATCCAATCACTCATAGCCATTGGCTCCGGACAATTAACGGGGAAGGGAATGAACGCAGGGACACAGGCCAAATTCGGCTGGGTACCTGTTGGGGAAAGTGATTTTATTTTCACCGTAATCGCCGAGGAACTTGGCTTTCTTGGCGGGAGTCTTCTGATCTTTTTATTTTTCTTAATGATCTATCGAATGGTTCGAATAGCGATGGATGCGAAAGATCCCTTTGGTGCTTACCTAGTTTCCGGTGTCATAGGCATGTTTGTCTTTCAAATTTTCGAAAATGTAGGGATGACGATTCAATTAATGCCGATTACGGGGATCACTCTGCCTTTTATCAGCTATGGGGGGAGTTCGCTCGTCACCAATCTGGTTATCGTCGGGCTTGTGCTTAACGTAGGCATGAGGAGAAAGACATTAATGTTTGATTAATAGAAGCTTCGATTCGAAGCTTTTTTTTGTTTTAATCTCTAGCATCATGACGTATATTTTTGATATTCATCTCATAAGGTTGGGTAAGGACAAGTCCAGGGAGGTTTTTGGGATGAAATCGGATTCCATTAAGAAACGTAGGGAAGAGAGATTGCGTCAGTTACGGGAGCGTTCGTTTGAAAAGGCTTATTCCTATGATGATGAATTTCAAGCGGATTATGATTATGCTGCGGAAAGAAGAAGTGGATACAGCCGTGAACGTAAGTATGTATGGAATGATGGATATGAACAAGAACATGAACCAGAAACTACCACTTATTTCAGTCGTAAGTTTTTGTTGAAGTCTGTTCTTTCCTTATTTATTGTCAGTCTGGTCTTTTTGCTTCAGAATACCTCGTTTCCGTTGGCAAGTAGCGGAAAACAATTTGTAACAGAAGTGATGACGAGAGAATATAACTTTGCAGGAACTGTTGCCTGGCTGGAAAAAAAACTTGGCGCTGCGCCTACTATACTTCCTGTCTTTTCAGGCAGTGAAAAGGGACAACCCGTTTCCACAATCAGTGAAAATGGAATGGACTATGTAGTACCTGTAAAAGGAAAAGTAATTACACCTTTTGCAATGGATGGGAAAGGAATTCAAATTGCGACTGAAACAGAGGCTAATGTATTAGCCATTGATCAAGGATGGGTTGTTTTTGTTGGACAGAAGGAAGAACTAGGGCAAACCATTATCGTCCAACACGTGGACCAAACGCAATCCATCTATGCGAATGTTAATCCGATCGAGCTAGGGGAAAATGATTGGGTATATCCAGGGCAAACCATTGCACATGTGGGTGAAGGCGATAAGCTGTACTTTTCATTGATTAAAAACGACCATGCCCTTGACCCGACGAGTGTGATCCCTTTTGAATAAGAGAAAGTTACAACGGTTTAAAGTTCGCATCCACCCCCTATTTTGGGTTGTTACCATTGCAGCTGTATGGACCGGACAATTCTTAGAGGTAATCACGCTCTTCACCCTGGTCGTGATTCATGAATTGGGACATATATTTGCTGCACTTGCGTGCGGATGGAGAGTACGAAGTATGGAACTGCTTCCCTTTGGCGGGGTGGCCCAAGTGGATGAGTCGGGGTCGACGAACACCAAGGATGAGATCATTGTGGCATTAGCCGGTCCTTTTATGAATTTCCTAATGATTCTAATGGCCTTAATATTCCAAAATACTCATTTTTGGGATGCAAAATGGTGTCAATTTTTCATTCAAGGGAATCTGCTTATAGCCTCGTTCAACTTATTGCCGATCTGGCCGCTGGATGGAGGGAAAATTGTTCAGGCTCTTCTATGCAGTTGGTATTCCTTTTATCGCAGTGTGCGTTTGACAATCCTTTGGTCAATCCTAATGATCCTTTTCCTCTTCTTTTTATCCTTCTTTATCCCGGCTAAAATCAATTTAATTGTTATTTGCGTTTATTTATTAATGGAGAACCGTATGGCCTGGAAAAAAATCCAGTATCAATTCATCCGTTTTTTACTCTTTAAAGAACAAAAAATCAAATCAAAGGAACCAATGACAGTTTGCAGTATTTATTTGGACCGGGATGAAAAAGTGGGGGAAGTGGTTAAACTGATGAAAAAAGGATGTTACCATTATATACATGTTATTGATCGCGATCGGAGGGTCATTGCGATATACTCAGAGGAAGAACTGCTTTCAGCCTTTTTTATCAAACCCCAGCAGCTGGTTTCAGTTTTGAATCCAATATACTAATGGGCATTACTATATACTAATAGGCATTACCAATAGGCATTAAATGAGGGATAACGTTGAAACAAATTATTGTGAACTCTACGGATCAGGAAAAAAGAGTAGCACTTCTTGAGGCAGGAAAATTAATTGAATTATGGATTGAACGACCGGGAAATGAGAGATTGGAAGGTAATATATATAAAGGAAAGGTTGTTAATATATTACCTGGAATGCAGGCTGCATTCGTTGATATTGGCTTGGAAAAAAATGCATATCTTTATATTGATGATTGCTTGTCCTCTTTACAGAAAGAAGAAAAACCAAATATCCGGGAAATCCTAACAGAAGGCCAAGAGCTGGTTGTGCAGCTGACAAAAGAGCCAGTTGGAACAAAGGGGGCGCGTGTTACTACACAATTAAGCTTTCCAGGAAGATTTATCGTCTATATGCCGGATGATCCATATATCGGCATTTCGCGCAAGATCGAAGGCTTGCAGGAGCGGAAAAGATTGCAGGAGATCTGTGAAAAGCTGCGAGAAAACCAGGAAGGAATCATTGTGCGAACAATGGGGGAAGGAGCCACATCCGAAGAGCTAACGAATGATTTTTTCTTTCTCCGTGCAATGTGGAAAAAAGTCCTTACAACCGCGAGAGCAAGTAAACCACAACGTTTGATTCACAAAGATTTTGATCTCGTGATAAGAATTGTTCGTGATGTTTTTTCGCCTGACATAGATGAACTTCTGATTGATCATGTGGAAGATTATACAAAACTGATGGAGCAGTTAGGAGATGTAATCCCAGATTTTAAAAAGAAGATCAAATTATATACGGAACGGACAGGCATTTTTGATACATATCACATCGAAAGTGAACTGGAAAAGACATTAAAACGGAAGGTATGGTTGAAAAACGGCGGCTATCTGATTATCGACCGAACCGAAGCTTTAACATCGATTGATGTGAATACAGGAAAATTCACTGGAAGCCGCGAATTGGCGGAAACCGTGTTTAAAACAAATTTGGAAGCGACAAAGGAAATAGCCAGACAATTGCGGCTCCGGGACCTGGGCGGGATTATCATTATCGACTTTATTGATATGTTCCACCAGCAACATCGAAATACTGTTTTAGATTCCCTCAAAGAGGAATTGAAGAAAGATCGAACGAAAACACATATCCTCGGATTTACCCAACTGGGGTTGCTAGAAATGACAAGAAAGAAAGCCAGGCAGACCCTTGAGGATTATTTAACAAAACCATGTCCCTATTGTGAGGGGACAGGGAAAATTAGTTCAGAAGAAACAGTCTGCGCGAAAATCGAAAGGGAAATTCGAGAATATGCAAAGAACCCTGATATTGAAGCAGTCCTGTTAGAAATTCACCCACAACTGGAAAAACATCTAAATAGTGAAAAGACAAAAAGGTGGGGAGTTCACGTGTATTTAAGGACGAATGAAAATCTTCATCAAACAAAGTATACTCTCCCTTTCGTTGGTACCGTGAAGGAAGTAAAAGAGCGGGCATTGCAAAGCCCAATCTAAGCTTGACAGCCCACCTTGAATTATGTTAATCTGTCTTTTGTTGATAACATGCATGGCACCTTGTCACGCATGCTACAACCGCACAAAACAGGTTGAAGACAGGTTTTGATCCCTGCACCTGCAATGGCGAGTCTTAGTATAAGTATAGGGAGGTGCAGCAGATGTACGCAATTATTGAAACTGGCGGAAAACAGTATAAAGTAGAGCAAGGTGCTGAACTTTATATTGAGAAGCTTCCACAAACAGAAGGAGACACTGTAACTTTTGATCGTGTTCTTATGGTGAATAAGGATGGTCAAGTAGTTGTAGGTAGTCCAACAGTTGAAGGTGCTTCAGTAACAGCTAAGGTTGAAAGACATGGCCGTGGTCAGAAGATTATTGTCTTCAAATACAAGGCAAAGAAAAACTACCACAAGAAGCAAGGTCACCGTCAACCTTATACAAAAGTTGTTGTAGAAAGCATTAATGCTTAATTGAAGCTCATGATTCATGTTTATGTAACAAGAAAAGCAGCTGGGAATATCGAATCTATCACAATTGATGGACATGCTGGGTTTGCCGACCCGGGGGAAGATATTGTATGTGCAGCAATTTCAGGCATTTCGCTTGGAATGATCAACGCGGTATACAATCTTCTAGGGATTGAACTCCCTGTGGTACAAGGGGATGGCGGATATCTGGAATGTCGGATTCCTCCGTTTGAACAAGGTGAACAGGAGAAAGTTCAGTTGTTGATGGATGCGATGATTTCTTCACTGCAATCAGTTGCTATAGAGTACGGTAAATATGTTAAAGTTCATGATAGAAAAGTAAATAGGAGGTGGACTTCATGTTGAAAATGAATCTTCAATTTTTTGCTTCCAAAAAAGGGGTAGGTTCTACTAAAAACGGCCGTGACAGTATTGCGAAACGCCTAGGTGTAAAACGTGGCGATGGACAATTCGTTAAAGCGGGTAACATCTTGGTTCGTCAACGCGGAACAAAGATTTATCCAGGTCTTAACGTTGGAATCGGTGGAGACGACACACTCTTTGCTTTAGCTGATGGTGTTGTTCGTTTTAAGCGTTTAGGACGTGACCGTAAACAAGTTGTGATCGAAGCTATTGCACAAGAAGCTTAATATGGAATCAAGAAACCCGACAATTTGTCGGGTTTTTGTGTTAAAATATGGAGAAATTAGTACAGACAGGAGTAATCAATTTGAAGCGTATGCCATTCCTTCCGTTTCTAATCTCGGGATTTTGTACACTTATGATTCCATTACAACCTTTGCCATCCTTTGTAGGTGTAGGCCTTAGTTTTGTGTCCGTTCTGTTTTTATCTTTAGGTCTTATTCAGATGTGGCGGTTAAGGCGGCAAGAATCGAATGATAGCCAGGAAAAGATAAAGGCAGAGAGGGAACCAGCCTCTCGGGAATTGGAAAGTTTTTTGCTTTGTATGAGTCATCAGCGGCATGATTGGCTCAATCATTTGCAGGTGTTGCTTGGTTACCTGAAGCTGCAGCGATATGACTTTTGTGAGGAATATATTAAAAAGGTTACGGACATCGCAAACAAAGAGAGCCAGATTTCCCATCTAGGATACCAACCGCTTGTGATGTATCTGTTAACCTTCAATGCCTTGCATAAGGAACTGACTTTGGAGGTAGAATTACCTGGAGCATTGAGTTTAACAGAATTTCCTGTAGAGGATCAAGAAAGAATTTATACCCTCATTACAGGAATCATTGAAATTTACCGTTCCTACGCCTTGGACAATCAAGGGGATCCCAACGTTTTTGTCCTGCATATCCAAATGTTAGAAGAAAGTTTATACATATCTTCCGAGTATGAAGGGAATTTAGACGAAGAGAATTCTTTATCGGCTTTACATACCCTTGTAAAGAATTTAGGGAATGGAGAAGGCTTCTTTGTGGAAGGATTACATAATAATAGTGAATCAATTATGGAGTTTTATGTTCCTCTATCTGTGAAAACAAAGGTGATGAAATAATAATGTTTGTAGATGTTACGAAAATTTATGTTAAGGGTGGAAACGGCGGAGATGGTATGGTTGCTTTTCGTCGTGAGAAATACGTGGATAAAGGTGGTCCGGCAGGTGGCGATGGCGGCCGTGGCGGCAATGTGATTTTTGTAGTGGAGGAAGGACTGCGAACCCTCGTTGACTTTAAATATCAAAAACATTTTAAGGCAAAAAAGGGGGAAAACGGCAGAACCAAAAGCCAACATGGTGCGGGTGCGGAAGACTTGATTGTAAAAGTGCCGCCAGGAACCTTAGTCTACGATGATGATACGAACCAATTGATTGCCGACTTGGTTGAGCAAGGTCAACAAGCGATTATCGCCAAGGGGGGAAGAGGAGGACGCGGAAACATCCGCTTTTCAACCCCGGTTAATCCCGCACCACAAATATCAGAAAACGGAGAACCAGGTCAGGAAAGGTATATTCGCCTAGAACTGAAAGTATTGGCTGATGTAGGACTCGTGGGATTCCCAAGCGTTGGTAAATCAACTTTACTGTCCATCGTGTCTGCAGCCCAGCCTAAAATAGCCGATTACCATTTTACAACCATTACCCCAAACCTAGGTGTTGTTGATGTAGGGGATGGACGCAGTTTCGTGATGGCAGACTTGCCCGGACTGATTGAGGGAGCCCATGAAGGTGTCGGGCTAGGGCATCAATTTTTGCGCCATGTGGAACGAACAAGGGTAATCATCCATGTAATTGACATGGCTGGGTCAGAAGGCAGAGATCCTTATGAGGATTATCTGCAGATCAATAAAGAGCTGCGTCTATATAATCAAAAACTGGAGGATCGTCCACAAATTATAGCAGCTAATAAAATGGATATTCCTGAGGCACAGGAAAATTTGCAGCTGTTTAAAGAAAAGGTTGGAAAGGATATTCCGATTTATGGTATTTCTGCAGCTACTAAAGCAGGTGTCCAGGAATTGATGTATGCTGTTGCGGATCTCCTGGATACTATCCCGCTTACACCGCTGATCGAGGAGGTAAAAGAAACTGCCGAAGAAGATCGTGTCATTTACCGTGCAGAAAAAGAACCTGAGAAATTTTTCGTGCGCAAAGATGAAGAAGTGTTTGTGGTCGAAGGGGCATACATTGAGCGTCTAATGAAGATGACGAATCTGAATTCTCATGATTCAATTCAACGATTCTCCCGTTCAATGAGAAATATGGGAGTTGACAGAGCCCTGCGTGATTTAGGCGCTAAGAACGGGGACCTGGTTCGGATTGATGATTTTGAATTTGAATTCGTAGATTAAATATCCTAGAGCAATGTTAAAATTTTTACTGGCAAGCGTAATAGTGGGTATCCTAACTGTTACGCTTTTTGCCTATTGTCAAAAACCGCAAGTTTCGATATAATGTCCACTATCAGAGTACAATTGTTCACTGTAGGAGGACGAATATGGGTGCTCGGGAGGAAAAGTACTACTTAGTGCGGGATGATATATTACCGGAAGCTGTACTGAAGACAATTGAAGCCAAACAATTGCTTGAGGCAGGCGTTGTTGAAACAGTCAATGAGGCGGTAAGTAAAGTAGGGCTAAGCAGAAGCGCCTATTACAAATACAAGGACGGCATCTTCCCTTTCAATGCCATGATGAAGCAAATGATTATAACGATCTCTTTGCAGCTGGAGCATCGTTCCGGGGTACTCTCAAGAGTTCTTGCTTTCGTTGCAGGCAAAGGCGGGAATATCTTAACGATTAATCAAACCATCCCTTTACAGGGGGTTGCCAATTTAACTTTATCGATTGATACAGCTGGCTTAACTCTAACAACGACAAATTTTATAGATGAGTTGCAGCAGTTGGATGGAGTGCGCAGGGCAGTGATGATCGGGAGAGGATAAAGTTTTTAATGAGGTTTAAGGAGGACATGATGGAAAAGAAGCAAGTGAAAGTAGGTCTTATGGGTCTTGGTACCGTTGGGACGGGTGTTTTAAGAATATTAGAAGGACACCAGTCAGACTTGTTTAAGCAGACTGGACTTGAAATTGTGGTGGAAAAAATTTTGGTGCAAGACACCAGCAAGGAAAGAAATATTCGCATCAACCCCGAATGGTTGACAACAGACCCCTATGCTGTACTTAGAAACCCCAATATTGATATAATTATTGAGGTAATGGGCAGGACGCATCCTACGAAAGAATATATTTTAGAGGCATTAGAAAATGGAAAGCATGTCGTTACAGCGAATAAAGATTTGGTAGCTATGCATGGCGCTGAAATCCTCTCGAAAGCTGAAGAAAAGGGATGTGACGTCTTCTACGAAGCCAGTGTAGGAGGTGGGATACCGATCCTTAGGGCTTTGGTTGAAGGGCTTTCTTCTGATCGCATTCATAAAATGATGGGGATCGTCAATGGGACAACTAACTATATTTTAACGAAGATGAGTAAAGAAGGGGCACCTTATGAAAAAGTCCTGAAGGAGGCCCAGGAGTTAGGGTATGCCGAGGCGGATCCAACCTCTGACGTAGAAGGACTGGATGCGGCCAGGAAAATGGCGATTTTAAGCACCTTGGGTTTCCATGTAAATTATCATTTAGCAGATGTTCAGGTGCGCGGGATTTCCAAGGTAACCGCTGAGGATATTCATTATGGGAAGAAATTAGGTTATGAAATCAAGCTTTTGGGAATTGCTCAAAATGATGATGGGTGTATAGAGGTTAGTGTACAGCCAACGATGATTCATCACACACATCCGCTTGCCTCTGTGAATGGGGTTTTTAATGCGGTTTACGTGTATGGAGAGGCTGTTGGAGAAACCATGTTTTATGGACCAGGGGCAGGAGAATTGCCTACGGCGACAGCTATCACCTCGGATTTAGTCACTGTTGTGAAGAATATGAAATTAGGTGTGAACGGCAGGGGAATGGTTGCACCTTATCGGGAAACCATTCTAAAGACTTCAGAACAGATCGAATCGAAATTTTTCCTTCGTCTTATCGTTTCTGACCAGCGCGGGGTTTTAGCAGAAATCACTTCCCTATTGGCCAATTCCGATATTAGTATTGAACAGATCATGCAACAGCCGTGTGGTGACGCAACCAAACAAGCAGAAATTATTATTATTACACATATGGCTACAAAAGCGAATATGGAGAAGCTATTACGTGATTTTTCTCATTTGAAGTCAATAAATGAAGTGAAAAGTTTGTATCGGGTTGAAGGGGGAGAAGAAAAATAATGTCTGGTATGAGTGTGATGAAACAATGAAACAGGGAGTACAAGTAATCGTTCCAGGAAGTACAGCCAATCTTGGCCCGGGTTTTGATACGGTGGGAATGGCTTTTGAACTATATACAAAGATTCGCATGGAAGTTTCTGATGAACCAAAGGTTGTACTCTATGGGGATGATCTCAAAGGGTTGCCTACAGATCGAAGCAACTTGGTTTACAAGATGGCTGAATACTTATTTGAAAAGGCAGGCCTAACACTTCCACCGCTGCGCATTCAGATGAGAAGTGATATCCCTTTGACCAGAGGTCTTGGTAGCAGTGCTGCAGCCATTGTTGGCGGCCTCGTAGCAGCCAATTATTTGGCGGAAGAGCCTTTTTCAAAAGATGAAATTTTTCAGATGGCGAGCCATATAGAAGGACATCCTGATAATGTCGGAGCTTCCCTATTCGGAGGAATTGTCGTTGCGGTGATGGAGGAAGAGAAAGTCCCTTATATTAAAATTGAGCCAAAGTCATCCTTAAAGGCGTTAGCTGTAATCCCAGACTTTATGCTATCCACGGAGAAAGCGCGAGGTGTGCTACCAGAAAAATATAGCCGTAAGGATACCGTATTTACCCTAAGTCACGCAGGACTTTTGATTGCCTCTCTTGCAAGCGGAAGGTACGACATGCTCAATACGGCTATGCAGGACCGGGTTCACCAACCCTATAGGACGGCACTCGTTCCAGGAATGGGGACACTCCTAGACAAGGCGCATGAATATGGTGCTTTAGGTACCGCATTGAGCGGTGCAGGTCCAACGATCATTTCCTTTTTGGAAGGAAATGATGAAAGATTGAAGCAATTTTTTGTAGATACTCTCTTGCAAAACGGGATTGGTTCGACAACCATGAGCCTTATGCCCGATCTTCATGGTGCGCGAATTTCTGAAGATATTGACACTCCATTTTAAAGCGAGTAGAGTTAAAAGAAAATACCCAAGGAGCATCTATGATGGAGAGAAAAGTGGCTTTTTTAGGACCTGTAGGAACGTTTACCGAGGAAGCAGCAAGGTTCTTTTTTGCCGGCGAAAGCGTTCAATACATCCCATATTCTTCAATTCCTGATGTGCTGGATGCAGTGGATCTGGAAAAAGCGCACTATGCGGTTGTCCCCATTGAGAATTCCATTGAGGGGACAGTGAATCTGACCATGGACCATTTAATCCATCAGGTAGATTTGCCAATCATTGGGGAATTGGCTTATCCAATATCCCAGCACCTTATGGCTTCGTTGAAACTAGATTTTTCCCAAGTGAAAAAGGTCCTTTCACATCCTCAAGCGGTGGCACAGTGCAGGCATTTTTTACAGAGAAACCTACCACATGCGGAAATTGAGTATACGAAGAGTACTGCGGAGGCAGTCCGGTTGGTTGGCGAGAACCCAACACAACCTTGGGCGGCAATTGGAAACCGGCTTGCACAGTCGATCTATCCTGTGCATTTTCTTCAGGAGGAAATACAGGATCATAGCAATAACTATACCCGATTTTTTATAATAAGCCGTTATAAGCCAGTATTGCAAGCAACAGACCATGAAAAAACATCTATTTTAGTTACACTGCCGTCTGATTTTCCAGGGGCTCTATACCAAGTATTGGCAGCCTTCGCATGGCGAAAGATCAACCTTTCCAAAATTGAATCTAGACCGACAAAAACAGGTTTGGGCAACTATCATTTTATTATTGATATTGATCAGCAAATGGATGAGGTCCTGCTTCCAGGAGCATTCGCTGAAATTGAGGCTTTGGGCTGTCAAATCCGAACCTTAGGATCCTATCCCTTTTATGTTAAGAAAGCAGAAGTTGGCTCTGAAAGCTGTTGACTTTCCTAGGACTCGTCCTTATAATGACAAATGTCATTAATTAGATTTTTTTGTCGTATTTAATTGGGTAAATTAAGTATTGTACAGCTATTTGAGATGTCCTTTCAAGAACGTTTGTTATTTTAGCCTATTGAATTCAATTCTTTAGAGCATTAAGGTGGAGGTACCTCATATGGAGCAGCGTTGGATCTATTTAAATGGAGAAATCGTGAAAAAAGAGGATGCGAAAATTTCCGTTTTCGATCATGGTTTTCTTTATGGTGATGGGATTTTTGAAGGGATTCGAGTCTATAACGGAGTTATATACAAGTGTAAGGAACATATAGACCGGCTGTATGATTCCGCAAAATCAATCATGTTAGATATTGGCATGACTAAAGAAGAAATGACCGAAGCCATGGCTGAAACGATCAGAAAAAATGGGATGCGGGATGCCTATATCCGCTTGGTTGTTTCTCGTGGTACAGGAGATCTAGGACTCGATCCACGGAAATGTCCTAAACCTTCTACTATCATCATTGTTGAGAAATTGGCCTTGTTTCCAAAAGAACATTATGAGACAGGGATTCGCATTATTACCGTACCAACTAGAAGAAATGTGCCGGATGCACTAAATCCGAAAATCAAATCCTTGAACTATTTAAATAATATCCTTGTTAAGCTTGAAGCGAATATGGCTGGGGTTAGTGAAGCACTTATGCTTAATGCTCAAGGTTACGTTTGTGAAGGGTCAGGGGACAATATTTTTATTATTAAAAACAAAGTGATTTACACTCCACCAAGTTACTTAGGTGCACTTGAGGGGATTACCCGCAATGCGATTATTGACATTGCGGAACGTCTAGGCTACAAATTGAAAGAAGAGCCATTTACCCGCCACGATGTTTACACTGCTGATGAGGTTTTCCTAACTGGAACAGCAGCAGAAGTCATTGCTGTTTACGAAGTAGACGGTCGCGTAGTTGGAGACGGTCGCCCAGGACCAGTTACAAATGAACTATTAGAAGAATTCAGACGTGAAGTAGATAAAGACGGATTACAAGTGTTTTAATATAGTAAGCGAGCTAAAGGGTGCCTAACTGGGCACCCTTTTTTTCGTACAGTTATAGTCTCAAAATGAACCAAACCTTTTTAACAGCATGACACACTGTACAATTGGAGAAGGCTGCAAATAATTTTTTTGGGGGATTTTGACAAAGAATCCCTTGACTGTTCTCTCGATGTGCTGGTGGGCCTTGTCGCCGTCATATGCTTCTCGTACCTAAAGTTGGGTTGGTTGGGGAGGGACAGGGGGATAAAGAGGGAAGAGTCATTGGAGAGGTGCGCAGGGCAATCATTGTTTAGTGATAAGATTAAGCAAGTCAGCAAGTGTCAAAATCTGATGCTTTTTCCTGACTGGATCATGTCCTAAACGTGGTTACCTGTCAGAAAACGAGGGTTTTCCTGACTGGATCATGTCCTAAACGTGGTTACTTGTCAGAAAACGAGTGCTTTCCTGACTGGATCATGTCCTAAACGTGGTTACCTGTCAGAAAACGAGTGCTTTCCTGACTGGATCATGTCCTAAACGTGGTTACCTGTCAGAAAACAAGGGTTTTCCTGACAGACCAAGCTCCAATTTCTGTCGTCTCTCCTCTAGGATCCCAACTCAGTCAGACCACTGATCCACAGATCCCGCCCATCTTTTCACCTTCCTTTATGAGCAATTTGCCCACTCCTGCATATGATGTAAGGAATTTTAGGAAAGGGGTCTTTCGCGTTGAAAATCCATATTGTCAAAAGAGGAGAAACTTTAGCAAAGATAGCCAAGAGATACAATCTATCTTTGCAAAAACTGCAGGAGGTCAATGGCCATATTAAGGACATCGAGAAGATAGCTGCGGGTACGAAGGTGAAGGTGCCAACGGCTTCTGTTCCTTTAAGGAAGAGGGCACAACAAACCATTCCGGTGGTAAAGAGAACAGAATCAGTTTCTAATATGGAAAGTCAAGAGCTTTCAAGGGATCAAATTTCGAATTTCTCTGCCGATGTAGAAGACTTAGATCAAAGTGTAGGAAGTTCCAACTATTCATCTGCCTACGGAATGGATCAGGCAAGAATGGCCCCACCTATGCCACATTATGGGGCAACCGCACCGGGAATGATCCCACCTCTACCTATGCCACCAGCCCCACCCTATGCGGCAGAGCAGGAGATGACAGCGGCAAGGGCTTATCAACCAGGGATGTATCCAGGGGGATATTCATCCGACGTGACACCTTCAGGGTATTTCTATCCCTATCCTGGTGTTCCAATGGCAGGGCCTATGCCTTCTGGATGTGACTGTAATGCAGGTCCAGGACCGGGTTTCCCATATCCAATGAGTCCAATGAATCCAATGAATCCAATGAATCCAATGAATCCAATGGAGCCTATGGGTCCAATGGGTCCATATGGAATGCCTGACCCGTATATGCAGCAACCAACAGCAGTCTCACCTTATTCCGTTGGGATGCCGATGTATCCCGAGCATGAGATGCAAAACCAGCATGACAAGAAATTTTTCACCCAGGCTCATTATCCATCGCCCTATCATGAACAATTATATTACACCTATGCTGAAAAGGGAGAAGACTGCGGGCAGGAATATATGCCGCCTTCTCATCCAGGATTGGTAAGTCCATATATGATGCAACCAGGGCCGCCTTTTATGAACCAGCCAGGATATCATCACATGCCCCACAATATGTACCCTTACGGAAATGGATCGTGGGGTTGTGAGGAAGAAAGCTCATCATGTTCCAGTTCTAACTATCGGGAGAAAAAGGATTAACTAGCTGGGGGTACGTTAAGTACCCCTTTTTACAACTAAAGGAGCCGTGAATATGCAGGCAGACCTTATTCAGAAAATGCAAAAACAATGGAGGCGTCACGTAAAATCGGTGAAAAGGATACGCAAAGCCTTGTTTGTTGATACTTTTCAAGGACCGATTTTTGTCAAGGGATATGATTCTCTGCAAAAAGTGGAATGGGTTGTATTTCTGACGGAAAAATTACGAGAAAAGGGATTTAAACGAACGCTGCAATATGTTTATACGAAGGATCAATTGCCATACATTCCTCACGAAGGAAGATATTATGTTGCAACAAAGCCAATCCCAGGCAGGGATGCACAATATGATACTTTTCACGACATTGTTCTCACTGTTTCCTGCTTAGCCGAGTTCCATTATCATGCACAACAGATTAAAGGAGGTCCGGTCTATCCGGAAGCATCGGTTCCTATCTTGGATAAGTGGGAGGATCGACTTCAGCGGTTTCAAACGATTATTGAAAGAATGAAACGAAGCAGATCCCTTGGTACACTTGAAAAAAGAATTATCAAAATTTCCCCTTATATCATACAAGAAGCACAATCTGCTTTGGATTTCACCAAACGATCACCGATTGAGCAGGAATACCGGCAATCTTTAATCGATCATTGTGTGGCACATCGCGATCTGGCGAGCCACAATTTTAGGATTGGCGATCAAACCTACCTCATTGATTACGATACCGCAATGTATGATAATCAATTGCTTGACCTTGTCCAGATGATGAACCGTACGCTGGATCAACAAGCCTGGAATCTGGATATATTTGCAACAATGATCGAACAATATCAGAGATGGAAACCCTTGAATGACCAGCAACTCTCTCTAGCTTATCTGCTGTTACGTTATCCGGATAATTTTATGCGGGAAGTAATCGGGTTATATGGGGGACGGCCAGCCTTGGTTTCCAAAAAAATAGATGCCTATCTGACTATGATCATGAAGAATTGGAGTCATCGGATGACCTTCTTTCAAGGAAGTAGGCACTTTTTTAGGGAGGAAGCAGATAGCGATTCTTCCATTGTGGTATGATGAAGGAAAAGTGGGTATAGTGGAGGTAGCAACAGATGAGGACTATCGAAGAAAAAGTTCAATTAACGGTAGAATGGCTGCGCCAACAGGTGGAAAATGCAGGGGTCAATGGACTAATAGTAGGTGTAAGCGGCGGAATTGACAGCGCCGTGGTAGCGGGATTGATCAAGAAGGCCTTTCCTGATCAATCCCTAGGTGTTATTATGCCATGTAGCTCTAATTCAAAGGATAAAGAAGATGCCCTCCGAGTAGTTCAGTCCTTTGAATTGGATTATATTGAAGTGAATCTGACAGAGCCGCATAAGATCCTTTTAAGTTCGGTCGACCAAAAACTGAAAGAAAAGAATGCCTATCGGCAGGAAATCAGTCAATTAAATGATGGTAACTTACGTGCACGGTTAAGAATGAGTACACTATATGCAATTGCCGGACACTACCGATACCTCGTGGTTGGAACAGATAATGCAGCGGAAGTTTATACTGGATATTACACCAAATACGGTGATGGCGGTGTGGACATTTTACCACTTAGTCATTTGAAAAAGAGCGAAGTGTTCGAATGGGGACGTTATTTGGGGGTTCCGGTGGAAGTGTTGGAACGCCAGCCGAGTGCTGGTTTATGGGAAAATCAAACCGATGAATCAGAAATGGGAACAACCTATGCCATGATCGATGCGTTTCTTGACGGAGAGGATATTCCTGAAAAGGATCGCGCAATCATTGAACGTCTTCATAAAATTTCCGAACATAAGCGCCATATGCCCCCTAGCCCTCCTAAGTTCTAGGTAACAGGGTATATCCCTTTCTAAAGTTGGAAATAACTTGGATTAAAAAGCTTTAGAAGGGGTTTATATGTGGCAACAAAATAAAAGGAAATCTAAAATAGTTTTCCTGTGGATGATGGTTATCCTTCTCATCGCCTTTCTCGGTGGGTGCAGTTGGTTAATGTATAAATCACAGCAGGAGGCTCCTATAAGTGAACAAGCCGCATTAGATGCGGAGGCTGAACCAGCTATATCGTCAATGGAAGTTTCCATCGTATTGAAAAAGTCCTTTGTGTGCGGTGTGGAATCGGAAGAAAAATTAAGTCAAATGGTTGCGTCAACTGATCAGGTTATTCAGGATTACCAAGATTGGCAGCTTCTCTCTCAGGAAGGGAATCACTTTGAATTTGGTAAACAGGTCAATGACCTTGCACCAATCTGTAAGGAAAAAGGATATTTCGGCTTATCCAAAGATGGCATACTGACACTGTACGAAGGCCCGCCTGAAGAGCAAAAGGTAATCCAGACCTTCTTTCAAATCAATACAAAAAAATTAGAATCGGCACTGCCTATGAGTGAACTAGAATTTCTGCAAAAGGGCATTCGGATAACAGATATCGCTGAATACAACAGCATCCTTTCCAGCTATGAGGAATTTGCCAACCTAACCGGGAATGTGAAGAAAAAGGTTGAGGCCGATGAAGGGTAGAAGACAGTCTTACAGATAAGGCTGTCTTTTTTTCTACCTTTCGTTATAGTAGAATGAAATAGATATTATAGGGCTGGAGCTGGTATTAAGTGAGAATTATAGGAATTGACCCTGGACTGGCGATTGTAGGATTTGGCATCATCGACAAAATTGGCAGCAAGCTCGTCCCCAAACAATATGGCTGCATCAGGACGGAAGCACATACCTCCGAACCGCTTCGTTTAAAACAAATCTATGATGCAATGACCTCCCTTCTCGCGAAGTATCAACCGGAAGTTATGGGAATTGAAAAGCTTTATTTTAACCGCAATGTAACAACTGCCTTTTCTGTCGGGCAGGCCCGTGGAGTGATTGTACTTGCTGCAGAAGAAGCAGGAATACCTGTTTATGAGTACACCCCTTTACAGGTGAAACAGGCAATTGTTGGCTATGGTCAAGCCGAAAAAAGGCAAATGCAGGAGATGGTGAAGGTTCTCTTATCCCTACGGGAGACCCCAAAACCAGATGATACAGCGGATGCTTTAGGAGTGGCGATTACACATGCCCATTCCTCTTTTATTCAAAATATAAGTCATGGTGTGAAGAAATGATAGATTTTATTGAAGGACAAGTAGAGTACATCGAAAAGGATTGTATTATTGTTTTAACCAAACAGGGAGTGGGCTATCAGATATTTTGTCCGAATCCTTACGAATACAGAAAAATGGAGCAAAAACGTGTTTATACCCACCAGCATGTTCGCGAGGATGCCATCCAGCTCTATGGATTTGTCCATAGAGAACAGCGAGATTTGTTCCGTAAGTTACTGGATGTATCTGGGATTGGCCCCCGCGGGGCAATCGTCATCCTTGCAGCAGCAACCCCTTCGCAAATTATTGGAGCTGTTCAAAGGGAAGACATAGTTTTTCTTACCAAATTTCCCGGGATCGGTAAAAAAACAGCAGGTCGAATGATTTTAGATCTAAAAGACAAGTTGAAGGATTTTGGAAATTTGGTGAATGAGCAAGACTGGGGAACGGAGGAGCAACTTTTTGCTTTTTCGACCGACGAACAGCCTGCCTCTTCCCATCAGGAAGCTGCAGAAGCTTTGAAGGCCTTGGGGTATAGTGATGCAGAAGTGAGCAAAGTAATGGTCAAGTTGAAAAGCGAGAAAGGGACAACGGAACAATTAATTAAAAAAGCATTACAATTGATTTTAACCAGTTAGTATGAAAACAAGAGGGGGTCACAGAGTAGGATGGATGATCGGATTATTTCTTCCCAAATGAGCGAAGAGGATCTTGGTGTAGAATATAGCCTGCGCCCCCGATATTTATCGGAATATATAGGTCAAAAAGTTGTTAAAGAAAATTTAAAGGTCTATATCGAGGCGGCTAAACTACGCAAGGAGTCACTTGATCATGTGTTATTGTACGGACCGCCTGGGCTTGGAAAAACCACTTTATCTACGATTATTGCCAATGAATTGGGAGTGAATATACGCACCACGTCGGGACCTGCCATCGAAAGACCCGGGGATCTTGCCGCCATTCTAACCAACTTACAGCATGGGGATGTGCTGTTTATTGATGAAATTCATCGTTTAAACCGAAGTGTTGAAGAGGTTTTATATCCAGCAATGGAGGACTATGCTTTGGATATTATAATAGGTAAGGGTCCGAGCGCCCGTTCCGTGCGTTTGGATTTGCCACCCTTCACACTGATTGGCGCAACCACAAGGGCAGGATTGTTGTCAGCGCCGCTGCGCGACCGCTTTGGAGTCGTTAGCCGTTTGGAATATTATACGATGGACGAGCTCGCTTTCATTGTTAGCAGGTCCGCTGATATTTTAGAAGTTGGTATTAATCAGCAGGCGTCAGAGGAAATTGCGCTTCGCTCACGTGGTACTCCTCGAATTGCCAACCGGCTATTGAAGAGGGTTAGAGATTTTGCGCAGGTAAAAGGGAATGGAGTGATTACGGAAGAAATCACACAAGAAGCATTGCAGCAAATTCAAGTGGATCGTCTCGGGTTGGATCAGATCGATCATAAACTGCTGCTCGCGATTATCCAAAGGTTCCGTGGAGGTCCAGTGGGACTGGACACGATAGCGGCAACCATTGGTGAAGAATCGCATACGATAGAGGATGTTTATGAACCTTATCTGCTTCAGATTGGCTTTTTGCAAAGATCGCCGCGAGGAAGAATTGCTACACCATCAGCCTATCAGCATTTTAATTTGGAGGTGCCTTCTTAAGGATGAATCCCGTTGCCAAGGCGTTAATTATTACTGGTATCGTGATAGTTATTATCGGCTTACTATGGCAAGTTGGCGGGCGCTTTTTACATCTAGGGAAACTACCGGGGGACATCGTTATAGAAAAGGAAAACTTTCGTTTCTATTTCCCCTTGGCAACGTGTATTTTGCTTAGTGTTCTGCTGTCTCTCATTTTTTATCTGGTTCGTTTATTTAAATAATCAAAGAAAGGAAAGAACTATGAAAAGAAAGCCTCTCCTGTTTTTTGTGTTGTTTACAACTTGTATGGCTTTGCTTTTCACCGGTGAATCCCCCTTTGCAAGTGCAGCTAATCTGGATAATGTCCGTGTTGCCTTGCTTATCGATAATGCTGCGATCCCTGCGGTCACCGTTGATAGCAAAACCGGAATTGTGGTGAATGATTCTTCTGGACTAAAGCTGTTTGAGGAATCAGCAAACACCACAATGCGTGTCAGTCCTGATCAGTCTTATTTAATGGTGAAAACATCGGATGACCTCATGGACGCCCAACAGGTTAGCCAACACTTAAGCCAAAATCAAATAAAAAATGAAATTCTTAAAGCAGGGCGAAGCTTTCAGGTTATTGCTGGACCTTATTCCAACGAAGTCAAGCTGGCAGCTGACAAGAACAAGATCGTTCAGCAGATGGGATATACCCCTAACACAAAAGGGAGATTGCGTCTAGATTTGGGGGCAGTGGGCAGTTTACAATCCGCCTTAGATTTGGCTGGTCAATTAACCAAGGGTGGGATTGATGCGTACCCCGTTATTCTTACAGTAGAAGGAAAGATCCAGCATCGAGTGTGGGTAGGGAATGAAACATCAAAGGATACGCTTCAAGACATACAAGATTCAATACATAACAGGTTTCCCGATCTTGCTTCCCGGATGACGGTGGCGAATCAAAATCAACCTTATATTCTTCTCAAAGATAGTGTGTATGGCTCGAATACGATTACCCACCTTTTTTTCTCGTCCCAGTTGACACTAATACTTGAGCAATCGAATCCAGGGAATAACAGCGGTTTGACCCTTGTAGAAAAAGATAATCGAAGCTACCGCGGAAAAATTGAGTTCTCCCTTTATAAAGGAGCTCACACGGTTGTAAACGAACTTCCATTAGAGGAGTATCTATATTCGGTAGTCGGTAGTGAAATGGCCAAGGGCTGGCCGCTTGAAGCCCTAAAGGCGCAAGCGATTCTATCCCGGACGCGTGTGACAAGCGCGGGATTGAAATACGGGATTGCCCATGTAACCGATACGGTCAATGATCAGGCCTACTATGGGGTCAAAATGGAAGGGGAAGATACACGGCAAGCTGTTCGAGAAACAGCAGGACTTGTTGTCACCTATCAGGGAAAACCGATAGAGACCTTGTACTATTCTAATGCAGGTGGGCAAACGGCGGTTGGCAAAGAAGTATGGGGAAATGATTTACCTTACATCCAGTCTGTCTCAAGTGAAGACAATGCACCGGAGAAGTCAGCGATAATATGGTACCATATTGCTACAAATGATGGAAAAGTTGGTTATGTCCGATCCGATTTTATTTCTCTCACTACGGAGAAAAATGCAGCTGGATTTTCCTACGGTTTGGTTAATACCAGTGATTTGAACTTTCGATCGGGACCCGGGACAGCATCCCATCAGATCATGGACAAGCTTGCCTATGGAGAGACAGTTGTGATTTTGGAACAAGTTCGTGAGGATAATCCATACTCTTGGATTGCCGGTCCTTATTCGGGAATTGAACTCCAACAGATGCTGAAAGCAGATCGACCTATTGAAAGTTTACAGGTCACAGAGCGCGGCCCATCAGGCAGGGTAATGGAAGTGAAGGCGAATGGAAAAACCGTGCAGGTGAAAAGTCCAGATGCCTTTCGGACCTTATTTAAAAAGGGAAACACAGCTTTGCGAAGCACACTTTTTGAAATCGATCAGCTTGGCCGCTTCACCATACAATCTGCAAATGCGCAGCAGGAATCTTCTAGTGGACTTCCTTTGTATGCTGTGCAAGATCCGGCAGAACAGTCAGTACCTATATTGGTGAACAATATGATTGCTCTTGGAAATGAGCAGAAAGTGAATGTTCTCACTCAAAATGCTGCTTTTCTTTTCCGTGGAAATGGTTATGGGCATGGAATGGGGCTTTCTCAATATGGGGCCAAGAAGATGGCAGAAAACGGGTATGACTACAGGCAAATTTTGTCACACTATTATCAAGACATAACGATTGAATAACTTGAAGGATGATACTATGGACGTAAACTTATTTGACTTTGATTTACCAGAAGAACTTATTGCGCAAACCCCATTGAAAGATCGAGCTTCCTCAAAATTGCTCGTTCTTAATAAACGCAACGGAGAAATCAACCATTGCCATTTTCGCGATCTGATATCTTTCTTACAACCGGGAGACACCCTTGTATTAAATGATACAAGGGTCATTCCTGCGCGCTTATTTGGTGTGAAAGAAGATACAGGCGCAAGCATAGAAATTCTTTTATTAAAACAGCTGGAAGATGATCGTTGGGAAACCTTGGTGAAACCAGGGAAAAAGGTAAAACCGGGAACGGTCATTGATTTTGGCGAAAGAAAAATGAAGGGCATTTGTGAAGGAAGTACTGATGCTGGTGGAAGGGTTATACGCTTCGAATATAGTGGGATTTTCAATGAAATTCTCGATGAATTGGGACAGATGCCACTTCCACCTTACATCAAGGAACGGTTGGATGATCCTGAACGTTATCAGACGGTCTTTGCCCAAAATCCGGGTTCGGCAGCTGCACCGACAGCTGGTCTTCATTTTACTACGGAATATTTGCAGGAGATTCGCGATCGGGGGATTCAAATCGCTTATATTACCCTTCATGTTGGCCTTGGTACCTTTCGCCCCGTGCAAGTGGAAAATATTTTTGAGCATCATATGCATGCTGAATATTATTCTGTCACTGAAGAGACGGCAAATCTGATCAATCAATGTAAACAAAGAGGCGGAAAAGTAATTGCTGTTGGGACTACGGTAACTAGGACGTTGGAAACTATCGGAAGAGATTATGAAGGAAAGATGGTTGCCACCTCAGGATGGACAGATATTTTTATTTATCCAGGATTCCAGTTTACGGTGATTGACGGATTGTTGACAAATTTTCATCTTCCTAAATCTACGTTGGTGATGTTGGTCAGTTCCATTGCAGGGCGAGAGAACGTACTTAAAGCTTATAACGAAGCAGTTGAGGGGCGATACCGGTTCTTTAGCTTTGGTGATGCCATGCTCTTAATTTAGAATTTCCTGTTTTTTTGTTTTCCCAAAGGCTGGAATTATAGTATAATGTTACGAGTGGAGGAATTTTATTTTGGCAGTAAAATATGAGCTGTTGAAGGTGTGCAAGCAGACCGGAGCCCGTCGGGGGCGACTACATACTCCGCACGGTGTGATTGAAACGCCAATCTTTATGCCTGTTGGCACCTTGGCAACAGTAAAAGCGATGAGTCCTGAAGAATTAAAGGATATGAATGCACAAATTATCCTTAGTAATACATACCATCTTTTTCTTAGACCTGGACCCGATATTGTTCTCGAAGCGGGTGGTCTTCATTCATTTATGAATTGGGACCGTCCAATCTTAACGGACAGTGGAGGTTTTCAGGTATTTAGTCTGAGTAATCTTAGAAAGATTGAAGAAGCTGGTGTTCATTTTCGTTCCCATCTGAGTGGAGAAAAATTGTTCATCGGACCTGAAGAAGCTATGTCTATCCAAAATTCCCTTGGTGCAGACATTATTATGGCTTTTGATGAATGTGCACCATATCCTGCTGATCATGATTATGTGAAAAATTCTTTGGAAAGAACGACCCGTTGGTTAGAGCGCTGCAAGATCGCACATCAACGTCCACATGACCAAGCTCTATTTGGCATCGTTCAAGGGGGCATGTACCGCGATTTACGGGAACAGAGTGCAAGGGAAATTGTTGCGTTGGACCTTCCAGGTTACGCCATTGGCGGCCTTAGTGTCGGAGAGCCGAAGGAAATGATGGATGAGGTCCTTGAATATACTGTTCCATTGCTTCCAGAGAACAAACCCCGATATCTGATGGGGGTGGGTTCCCCGGACTCGTTAATTGACGGTGCGATCCGTGGAATTGACATGTTTGATTGTGTTTTGCCTACAAGGATCGCAAGAAATGGGACATGCATGACAAGTCAGGGAAGGTTGGTTATTCGCAACGCAAAGTACAAACGGGACTTTACTCCACTTGACCCTGCCTGTGACTGTTATACCTGTCGCAACTATACACGGGCGTATATCAGGCATCTTTTCAGCGCGGATGAGATTTTTGGTTTGAGACTTACATCTTATCACAATCTATATTTCTTACTTAAGCTTATGGAAGAGGTAAGGGAAGCGATTATGGAGGACCGTCTATTGGACTTTCGTAATCAGTTTTTCGCTCAATATGGGCTTAATAAAGATAGATCATTTTAATAGAGGAGGTTTTCCTTATGATGGAATTAGCAGAAGGAGCAGCAGGTGGTGGATTTCTAGGTTCAATCCTACCGCTTGTCCTGATGTTTGCTATCTTTTATTTCCTGCTGATCCGCCCACAGCAGAAGAAAGCAAAGCAACGAAATGCCATGCTTGCAGCGGTCAAGAAGGGTGATAAAGTGGTCACGATCGGTGGGATTCATGGGACAGTTCAAGAATTAAGGGAAGATACTGTTGTTTTAAAGATTTCCGAAGCAACGAAAGTCACGCTTGAAAGAGGCGCAATAAGCGCAGTTAGCAATTCAGACGAGGAAGTAAAATAAGAAAAACTTCTACCGTAGCCTTTTCGAAGAAGATGTATCCTTCTTTAGAGGAAGTTTTCCCCTACAGGGACTACAATCCCTTCTGAACAGGAAGCAAATTCGACGTAGTTCAGTAGGAGGCAGATGCTGTCATGCCGATTGGAAAGTTTCGTTCAACACCTAAGTGAACTTAAACTTTCCTATGCGGAAAGAAGAGCCCCCAATTTTGGGGGCTTTATCTTATTTCTTTGCCATATTCACCCCAACAATTCCGCCAGTCGCCCCAACGACAAAGGAAAAGGCTAAATAAATCAGGGAATTCAGCATGGGGGCAACATCAAAGGCCAAATAGCCAATCAGTACAATTACAAGAAAATATGTAGCACCAGTCAACCCTCCGAAATACCAACCTTTCTGTCCCCCTTTTTTTCCTGCCCAAAACCCCCCAACAAGTAAGCTGATTCCGTTCACTGTGTAGGTAAAATAAGGCATACTGTTTTCGCTAATGCTGCTAAATTGAAGGAATAAGGATGTAATAAGCGACCCTGCAAGAACTAAGCATAATGTCGTGATAATACCTGTAATAATTGGGGAAGATGAAACGGTAAATGACTTCATGTACAGACCTCCAAATTCGATAGGTTTTGTACAATCTATGAAAAATTCTTCTGTAATATGACAAGCATGGCATGGACGAAAAGCACACCTTTTAGGTATAATAAAAAAGCAAATTTAGACAAATAATGAGGGAGGAAGAAATCGTGGAACATCAAGTTGCCGACGTTTCGACAGCACAACTCTACATTGCAGTAATTGTGTTCTTAGTTACTTATGCGATTATCATTACAGAAAAGATGAATCGTGCTGTTATTGCCTTACTGGGTGCCATCTTGATGATAGGTTTCGGTATTGTGGACCTTGATCAAGCTTTTACACACCATATTGAGTGGGGAACGATCACCCTTCTTATCGGAATGATGATCTTAGTGGGGATAACGAATAAAACAGGTGTCTTCCAATTTGCTGCGGTTCGCGCGGCCAAGATTGCTAAAGGGGAGCCGATTCGGATTCTCATTATGCTCTCGCTTCTCACTGCTGTAGCCTCAGCTTTTCTGGATAATGTGACAACTGTTTTATTAATTGTTCCTGTTACCTTTTCCATTACCCGGATTCTTGGCGTAAATCCAGTGCCTTTTCTTATTTCTGAAGTGCTATTTTCCAATATTGGGGGTACTGCAACGTTAATCGGTGATCCACCGAACATTATGATCGGGGGAGCGAATCCACACCTTACGTTTAATGAATTCTTATTCAATCTAGCTCCAGTCATTGTTGTGATAAGTATTGTAACCGCTATCTTACTTTACTTTACTTTATCTATCGTAAACAGCTGCATGCCAGTGAAGAAACGAAAAAAGCGATCATGGAGATAGATGAAAAGGAATACATTACAGATCCTGTGTTAATGAAAAAGTCTTTGATTGTTCTCGGAATCACTATTTTAGGCTTTATTCTCCACTCCGTTATACATCTTGAAGCTGCCGTTGTTGCGCTTGGTGGAGCTACACTATTAATGATGATTGGTGTAAAAGAACACGATATGGAAGAAGTGTTCCATTCGGTGGAATGGGTAACCATTTTCTTCTTCGCCGGTTTATTTACCCTTGTTGGCGGACTTGTGGATGTGGGGATTATCAAGAGCATTGCACAAGGCATGCTTGACTTTACACAAGGAAATATTCCTATGGCCGCTATACTGATCCTTTGGGTTTCCGGGATAGCCTCTGCTACGATCGATAACATTCCTTTTGTAGCAACAATGATTCCGCTGATTCAAGATTTAGGAACAGGTCTTGGACTGCCACATGATTCTGCAGAATTAGATGCACTTTGGTGGGCTTTAGCATTGGGAGCTTGTTTGGGGGGAAATGGAACGATTATCGGTGCCTCAGCAAACGTGATTGTGGCAGGAATGGCAGCTAGAGAAGGGCACGGATTCTCCTATATGCAGTTCTTGAAAATCGGCGCTCCGATTACACTGGTGGCCCTTGTGATTGCTAACGTTTATATTTATTTCAGGTACTTAACAGCATTCCTATAATTTTCACACAAAAAAGGACAGGTTCCCTGTCCTTTTTTGTGTATAAAAGGAAAAAACCGTCAGGCATTGGAAAACAAAAGAATGCATCTTTCGTTCATAAGTAAATTAAGGTAGAATAACAGAAAGCCGTTGAGTGGAATGGGGTGAAGTGTTTGATTAAGACATATTTTTATAATCACTCAGAACAGCAAATGTACCATGATATGGATCTTGACCAAATAGACCAATTTCTAAAATCTCCTGAAGATCTGTTATGGATTGATCTCTATGATGTGGGAAACGACGAGCTGCATTATATTTCCAACATCTTTAACTTTCATCCGCTCGCGATCGAAGACTGCTTGCATATTAGCCCTCGGGCAAAGGTGGACAATTATGATGATTATTATTTCTTCGTCTTTCACGCCCTTCGATATAACGAGGAAAGCGATAATGAAATTACAACTGTCGAACTGAACGTATTCTTAGGGCCAAATTATATTGTCACCATTCATAAAAGCCCGATGCCAGCGGTGGGGAGAATTGCAGCAGCAAGTTTGCGTGGAAAAGGATACATGAATAGAGGTCCGGATTATTTGTTATATCATATTGTGGATGGGATAACGGACGAATACTTTCCAATTCTTGACCGTATTAGTGTACGGATCGATGAACTCGAAGATGAAATTTATGACCACGAAGTGGAAGAAATTACAGAGGAATTTCTAGCGCTAAAAAGGACAATTATTTTGATTAGAAGGGTGATTCTGCCACAAAAAAGAATCTTCGCGAACTTGAATGGCAGGCTTTCGTTTGAGATTAGAGAGGAAAATATTCCCTTTTATATTGACCTTGTAGACCATTTGGAGCGAATCGTCGATTCAACGGAGACATTTCGAGATTTGGTCAATGGTACAATGGATACATACTATTCAATTGTCAGTGCAAAAACTGCGGAAATTATGCGAGTCCTAACCATTATATCGACCATTATGATGCCGCTCACGTTTATAACTGGATTCTTTGGAATGAACGTAGGTCTACCTATGGAAAATAAAGCCTGGGCTGCAGGTGCGATAAGCGCTTTTATGTTGCTTATCACCACCTTTATGCTGTATATCTTTAAAAAACGGCGATGGATGTAGTTGGAATGAGGGTCTTCACATAGTTAAGCACAAATTGTTTAGACTAATGAGCAGAATCATCAATTTGCTCCACAACGTTTAGGTTTTGGAGCAGCGGATAAGGGAGAATTCCATGGAATGGGTCATCCTATTACTGCGAACTTTGTTTTTCTACACCTTAGTTGTTCTTGTGATGAAGGCATTTACTTACGAAAGTAAAATCAGATTGGTGGATCTAATGGTGGCATTTATGATTGCCCTACTTTCCGTTGTAGCCATTGTTAGACCAAGTGCCCCATTAATGATTTATTTAACGCCGATCCTTCTTTTGACGACCGTCCATCTTTTTTCAAGACTTTTGTTTCGAGAGCGGGAAAAAGTCCCAATCCATCCAATTCCAAAAGCAATGCCCATTTCCAGGAGCCAAAGTTTTGCCGATGTAGAAATGGGGATGCTTGACCCGTTGCCGAGTCAAGCGCCACCACCAAGACTGCCTTTACCGTTAATTTTGGACGGCAAAGTTCTGGACCATAATCTTGAGAGATTAGGGAAAACCAGATTTTGGCTTAAAAACGAAGTTCAAGAATTCGGAGTTAGCCGTTTTAAAGAGGTCTCTTATTGCAGTATTGACCAACAAGGCAGAATGTATCTTGATCGTAAAAAAAGTTAGCGAAGACGAATAAAGGGGGACAGGATTTTCCCAATGAATGGTATCCTTTGGATATCCTGTCTGCCCAACACCTTAAACCATACCAGCAAGAACAGATAAACCAATAAACAACCGCTAGAGGCCACACTAATATTCAATGCATCCGTTAAATTTTCTTCGCCCCACTTATAAAGCTGAATTCCACACCAACCCATCAAGCCCATTGCAAGAGCCACTTTTATAAAATCCATTATCTTAATTGTGAAGCCCGTTAATTTTACAATGCTAAAGAAATGGAGTAAGGTGACCACGACAATTCCCATACTAATAGAAAGGGTAATCCCTGTTGGTCCAATTTCCGGTTGGGTAGCTAGTATATAAATAGCGACGGTTTTTAGAATAGCACCATAGATAGAATTTTTCATTGCTACCTGGGCGTAATCTAACCCTTGTAATGCCGCAGCGAGTGGTCCTTGGAAATAAAGCAAAAGGCAAAAAGGCACCATGATTTTCATGATTTGTCCAACTTCTGCTGAGCCATATATAAGTAAGCCAAGCGGCTCGGCAAAGATATACAGAATAACGGTAAAGGGGGCCCCAATAACGAGCGCAATGCGAAGGGATTGGCCGATGCGCCGATGGACCATTCGCCAATTTTTTTGAGCATGCGCTTCTGCAACAGCAGGAACTAAGGTCACAGCCAACGAATAAGTAAAGAAAGTTGGAAAGGTTAATAAGGGCATAGCCATCCCCTGTAACTGACCATAGTAGCTCGTTGCGGCTGCCGTTGCTAAACCGGCAAGTGCTAGGCTTTGAGCGACGATAATCGGTTCGATCCAGAAGGTAAAGGATCCGATCAATCTGCCTGCTGTGACAGGAAGGGCAATGCGCATTAATCCTTTCCACGTTTCGACATGGGTACGGATGACCTTTAAGGAGTTTGCACCATACCAGATTTTTTTTAGCTTAGCCTTTCTAAAATGATAAACAAGACTTAGCATACCTACAAATTCACCAATAACAATTCCAACCATGGCAGCTGCTGCCGCATATTCTATTCCCATTGGGAGAAAATGTTGGGCTAGAAATAGGACAGTAAAAATCCGGATAATTTGTTCGATCATTTGTGAACTTGCCGTTGGAATCATATTTTGCTTTCCCTGAAAATACCCCCGAATAATGGAAGATATGGCTACGATCGGAACGATCGGTGCGATGCCCACGAGCGCATAATAGGCGCGTTGATCTGTAAGAAGATACTTGGAAATAATCGGGGCTCCGAAAATCATAGCTGTAGTGAAGATAACACTTAAAATGCAGACAAGGAGTAAAGAGATTTTCAGGATGATTTTTATTTTTTCAGGTTTTCTTTGTGCATGGGCCTCTGCCACCAGTTTTGAGATGGCAATGGGCAGTCCAAACTGGGTAATTGTAATCACTAGGTACATCGTTGGAACAGCCATTTGATACAATCCCATGCCTTCCGCCCCGATGATTCGTGAAAGAAAAATTCGATTGATAAATCCCAGAAGCTTCGTCAGAAGCCCTGCTCCAACTAAAATCAATGTGCCCTTAAAGAAGGTCTGCTTCGTCATCAATTACTAACCTCTTTCCTGTTAAATACTGCTGATTTGTTTTAGAAATGGAAGAAGCTGGACTACCCTAATCCATTCTTATGCATGGACGGGAAGGACAAGACCAATATAATCGTGGAAAAGAGTGATCAGATGGAAGCGAATGAAGCAATAACCTTGGAAGAATTGCGTACCGAGATGCGTTCGGTATGCCAAAGTAAGGCAGAAGAATTTCATCTCCTTGGATATGAACATGTAACTGCTGATGAAATTTGGGATTGTGTTGCAAGCCGTTATAAAAATGCTGTCCCAGCCTTGCATCAGCTAGTCAATGACATCCTCTCCCTAAAGGCTACTGTATTTATGAATTGGATGACCATGCGGATTTACCGCGGTGAATTTGAGTAATGGAAAGCTTCCTCTAAATTGGAAGCTTTTTTGATCTTTCTGGTGAATTGACATGAAATTTATACGATGCGTATAATAGAAACATTGGAGAAAGGGCCCCATCTGCTCAAGAGGGGACTAATTTGTTGCAGGCGACGTTTCTTTATCAGTTTTGAAAATGATCATAGAGATGGACAAGCTTTATCAAAGGAGGAGCTGGCAGTATATGATTAAGTGGAGCCGAATATGGGCTTTTTCATTAATTGTTATCTTAATGTTTGGTGTGATCGGTTACACGGGCCTTGGGGTAGCGAAAGGAATTACCCTCGGTTTAGACTTGCAGGGTGGTTTCGAGATACTTTACGAAGTAAAACCTGTTCATGAAGGGGAAAAATTAGACAAGGGTACGCTAACGGATACCGTTTCTGCATTGAACCGACGCGTTAACGTCATCGGGGTTTCTGAACCAGATATTCAGGTGGAGGGAACTGACCGAATTCGTGTAAAACTAGCTGGTGTGACGAATCAGGAGCAAGCCAGAAAGCTATTGGGTGAACCAGCTCGATTATCCTTCCTGGACCCGAATGGGAAAGAACTTTTGACCGGGGATGATTTGGCTAAAAATGGTGCTTCTGTGCAATATGATGAATTAAGACGTCCATATATTGCTTTAAAACTAAAGGATGCTGATAAATTTAAGCAGATTACTGAAACTTATCTGCAACAACCAATTAGCATTGCCTTAGACGAAAAGATCCTTACAAGCCCTGTTGTACAAAGCGTTATTTCAGGGGGAACTGCATCGATTACAGGTAATTATACGGTGGATGAAGCTACCGAATTAGCAGGGATTTTAAATGCAGGTGCACTTCCTGTAGAAATGAAGGAGATCTATTCTAATAGCGTGGGTGCTGCTTTAGGTGCCGAATCTTTGCAAAAGGGGATTTATGCCAGTTTCATTGGGATTGCTTTAATCTTCCTGTTTATGCTTCTGTACTATCGCTGGCCAGGTGTTATTGCTATCATTACATTGGTTGTCTTTATGTATTTAACCCTACTTGTCTTGAATTGGATGCATGCTACATTAACCCTGCCGGGGATCGCCGCCTTTATCTTGACGGTCGGGATGGCGGTTGATGCGAATATTATTACTTATGAAAGAATTAAAGAGGAGCTGCGATCTGGAAAAACCTTGCTATCAGCTGTGCGTGCTGGACAAAGGCGCTCCTTATCAACAATTATTGATGCGAACTTAACAACCATCATTGCAGGTATCGTTTTGTTCTATTTCGGGACAAGTTCTGTTCAAGGATTTGCTGTTACTTTGATGGTCGGGATTATTTTGACGCTTCTTACCAATGTTTTTGGGACTCGTTTGCTCTTAGCAATCTGGGTTCGCTCTAATGCTTTGCGCAAACCGTGGTATTATGGCGTGAAGGAGAGTGAAATAGGTGAACTTTAATCCGAAGACATGGAATTATGTCTCACATAGAAAACAATTCTTTTTATTATCCGGGGTTCTCCAGATCATCGGGATATTAGGCTTACTTTTCTTAGGTTTTAATCTTGGGGTAGACTTCCAAAGCGGAACTCGCCTGGACATCGCGATTGGCAAGCCATTTACAGAAGCTGAAGTGGCAGCCGAATTAAAACAGCTGAATCTTGAACCCGGAAGCATCGTAACTGCTGGTGACAACGGTGAACGCGCAGCGGTCCGGTTCACAGAGCCTCTTAACAAGGAGCAAATTGCGAGTGTCAAGAATTCCTTCACGAAAAAGTATGGGGATCAGGTGGACATTCAAGAAAGTACAGTTGACCCGGTTGTCAGCCGCGAACTCGCGAAGAATGCCATGTATGCCTTGATATGGGCATCTATCGGGATTGTCATCTATGTTACCGTTCGTTTTGAGTATCGCTTTGCGATTGCGGGGATCATTGCCCTGCTTCACGATGCAATAGGTGTCATATCGATCTTTTCGATTTTCCAGATTGAGGTGGATCTTCCCTTCATCGCGGCAATTCTAACCATTGTGGGTTATTCGATCAATGATACCATCGTTACATTTGACCGGATACGAGAAAACATGAAGCTTCATAAAGTAAAGCGTAAGGCCGATTTGGAATATGTCGTTAACCTGAGTATCCAAGAAACGATTACGCGTTCCATCAATACGGTTATTACCGTTCTAATGGCCTCAGCAGCATTGCTTATTTTTGGCGGGGAGAGCATTCGAACCTTCTCCCTTGCCCTAACAATTGGATTGTTTATCGGTATGTATTCCTCCATCTTTATTGCCAGCCAGATCTGGTTGGAGTGGAAAGCGAAGGAATTTGCCGGAAATCGCATCACACCTACAAATAATGAAGCTTCATAAAGAGCAAACTATGAAAACCGCGGGATGCACCCGCGGTTTTCGTATAGCGAGAAGAATTTCTGGGTGGGGTGACTTTTTTTATGAAGGAAGAAAGATTTCAAAAGGCAGAATTTGCGGCCTGGCTTGGTATCATCGGAAATATTGCTTTGGCTGCAATCAAAGGAATTATCGGCATGGTTGCGAACAGTAAAGCATTAATAGCTGATGCTGTCCATTCCGCATCAGACGTAATTGGTTCATTCGCTGTCCTGATCGGATTAAAAGCTGCCCAAAAACCTCCAGATGAAGATCATCCCTACGGACATGGAAAGGCAGAATCGATAGCAGCGATTATTGTCTCCATTCTTTTATTTATTGTTGGTCTGGAAGTCGGATACAGCTCTTTGAAGTCATTTTTCTTGCCGCTCGAAGCCCCTGGCATGATTGCGATTTATGCTGCGTTTGGTTCTATCGTGGTCAAAGAGATGCTTTTTCGCTACAAGTACAGTCTGGGTAAGAAATTAAACAGCCAGGCCCTGATTGCGAATGCTTGGGAGCATCGATCAGACGTCTATTCTTCATTTGCTGCATTGGTTGGAATTGGCGGAGCTATCCTCGGCGGATGGCTAAATTCACCCTTTTTATTGTACCTGGATCCCTTAGCAGGACTTGCCGTCTCGATTCTTGTTTTGAAAATGGCTTACAATATTATGAAGGAATCCATTCATAACACATTGGATCGTGTGATCGATAGGGAAAATGCTAAAGAGCTAGTAGAATCCGTTGAACGGGTAGAAGGTGTGATGAAGGTTAATAGCTTATTGGCACGTGAGAATGGGCACTATGTTATCGTTGATGTGAAAATTGGGGTGCAACCAGATATTACGGTGGAGGCTGGCCATGCTATAGGAAAAGAAGTGAAAATGCGTCTAATGAGCGATTATAGCCATGTGCATGACGTTATGGTGCATGTTAACCCCTATAATGGCCAATTCCCTGAACAGCATACAGAGATTATCCAATAAAGGAAATAGTTGTTTGAATCTTTTTCGTTTAGTAAAATTGAGTCAGCCCAAGTTTAGGAGGAAATAAAATCATGGACTACAAACCATACATTAGAATTATCGAAAACTTCCCTAAGGAAGGAATACGATTTAAAGATATTACAACCTTATTGAAGGATGGCAATACATATAAGCAGGCAATAGATGAGATTGCAGAATATGCGAAACAAATGCAGATAGACATCATTGCCGGGCCAGAGGCAAGAGGATTTGTTATTGGGGCACCATTGGCCTATTCGCTTGGAAAGGGGTTCGCTCCCGTCAGGAAAGAGGGAAAGCTACCAAGTGAAGTCATATCCGCAGATTATGATTTGGAATATGGAAAAGACCGTCTTTCTATGCACAAGGATGCAATTCAGCCAGGGCAGCGGGTTTTAATTGCTGATGATTTGCTCGCGACTGGCGGGACGATCTCTACGACGATTAAATTAGTTGAAGAATTAGGTGGTGTGATCGTCGGTGCTGCCTTTTTAATTGAATTAACTTACCTCAATGGACGTGATAAGATGAAGGGGATCGATGTGTTTTCCTTGGTGAAGTATTAGAGGGAGACTGACCGTGTCGTCGATTCAAGAAGTATTAACCGGAAAATTTCCGGTTATTGTTGGAAGTAAATTGAGTAGAATATCCACCTTTCCAAGTTTAACCTGAAAAGATCCGCTTATTTAAGAATAAACTTTCCATTTAGATCAATTAAGTGGAATCTTTTACTTATTTAAGCGGCTCTTTATGAACTGTCCTTCATCCACTAATGCCTAAACCTTCCTGCCCCCTCATATTTCACCACTCGCCGCTTTACTTTCTGTAAATTTTCTATGATAATGAATAGAATAATACACTTATGGAGTAGAGAGATAGACCAGAGAAATGAAAGGTGAAAGAAATGACTGTGGATACCGCTGCTATTGAACAGGCTTCAATTAATGCCATAAGCAAAGCCAAAAAATATCTTCCCGAAAAGGACATAGATTTACTCGAACGCGCCTATGCTTTGGCAAGAGAAGCTCACGAGGGGCAGATCCGGAAATCTGGAGCACCCTACATCATTCATCCGATTGCAGTAGCAGAGATTCTTCTTAATATGCAAATGGATGCGGTTACGGTAGCTGCAGCTTTTTTACATGACGTTGTAGAGGATACTCCCATAACACTAGAAGAGCTAAGAAAACAGTTTGGCGACGAGGTAGCGAAACTAGTGGACGGCGTGACGAAGCTGGGGAGAATTAAATATAAATCAAAAGAAGAACAACAGGCCGAAAATCACCGAAAGATGTTTGTGGCCATGGCCCAGGATATACGTGTTATTCTGATTAAACTTGCAGATCGGCTGCATAATATGCGGACGCTTAAACACCTTCCGGAAGAGAAGCAAAGAAGAATTGCCAATGAAACACTGGAAATCTTTGCCCCATTGGCCCATCGTCTGGGGATCGCATCAATTAAATGGGAAATGGAAGATATTGCTCTTCGTTACATCAATCCGCAGCAATATTACCGAATCGTCAATTTAATGCAGAAAAAACGGACGGAACGTGAGAAGCATGTTGAACAGGTGATTCAGGAAATTGATGAGAAACTTGGTGAATTGCAAATTTCTGCCGATATTTCTGGACGACCGAAACATTTATACAGTATCTATCGAAAGATGACTCAACAAAATAAAGAATTCAACGAAATCTATGATCTTCTTGCCGTGCGTGTCATCGTAAGCGATATTCGGGATTGCTATGCTGTTTTAGGTGTAATACACACACTTTGGAAACCAATGCCTGGTCGTTTTAAGGATTATATTGCGATGCCCAAGGCTAATATGTACCAGTCCCTTCATACGACAGTTATTGGACCGAACGGCGAACCGTTGGAAGTGCAAATCCGTACGTATGAGATGCATCGTATTGCCGAGTACGGGATTGCCGCCCACTGGGCCTATAAGGAAGGGAAAACCACGGCCAACGAAACATTTGAGGATAAGCTTTCCTGGTTCCGGGAAATCCTTGATATGCAGGATGATGCAAAGGACGCTCAAGAGTTTATGGAATCCTTAAAAATGGATCTTTTCTCTGATGTGGTTTTTGTATTCACCCCGAAAGGAGATGTCATCGAACTTCCGAATGGTTCCGGTCCTTTGGATTTTGCCTATAAAATTCACTCGGAAGTGGGTAATCGATGTATTGGTGCAAAGGTAAACAGCAAGATTGTCGCTCTTGATCATTCGCTTAAAACGGGAGATATTGTTGAAGTCTTAACCTCCAAACACAGCTATGGTCCTAGCAGGGATTGGTTAAAAATTGCAAAGTCTTCGCAGGCTCGCAATAAAATAAAGGCATGGTTTAAAAAGGAAAAACGCGAAGAAAACGTTCTTAAAGGGAGAGAATCCGTCGAGAATGAATTAAAGAAACTCGGATTTGATCCGAAGGAAGCTTTAACTGCAGAAAATATTGCTGATGCAGCCGGAAAGTATAATTTTTCAAATGAAGAAGATATGTATGCAGCTGTAGGCTATGGTGGGATTACAGCAGCCCAGATTGCTGGCAAGTTAACAGAAAAGCTGAGAAGGTTGCGCGATGAAAAACTTCTGCCTGAAATCAAAACGGACTTTAAGCAGGATTTTGCTAAACGCAAATCTCCTACACAGGGGGTCTCGGTTAAGGGCATTGATAATTTACTGGTTCGTTTTTCAAGATGCTGCACACCGATTCCAGGGGATGAAATTGTTGGCTTCATTACCAGAGGCCGTGGAATATCTGTGCATCGTCAGAATTGCCCCAACATATACCAAGAGGATGAAAAAGATCGACTTATTTCCGTCGAATGGGAAAGCCAATGCATACAGCAATTTGATGTGGAAATTGAAGTGACAGGACATGATCGTAATGGATTGCTTAATGAAGTGATCAATACGGTCGCAGATATGAAAACAAATATTGTGGCTGTAGCCGGCAAGACAGATAAATATAAAATGGCGAAAATCAATATGACGATTGCCATTGAAAATACGAATCACCTGCATAAAGTGGTGGAAAGGCTGAAAAGAATTAAAGATGTCTATTCCGTAAGAAGAGTTTTAAACACGTAGGGGAGAAATCATGAAAGTAGTTATTCAACGGAGTCTAAAAGCTTCAGTCGAGGTAGAAGGGAAGCTTGTCGGTCAGATCGATCGTGGGTTGGTACTTCTAGTGGGCATCACGCATGAAGATACGGAAGAAGACGTTACGTTTATCGCAGAAAAAGTGGCAAACCTAAGGATCTTTGAAGATGAACAGGGAAAAATGAATCACTCTGTTTTGGAGGTGGGGGGAAGTTTGCTTTCCGTTTCGCAATTCACCTTGTACGGGGATTGTCGAAAGGGGAGGCGCCCCAGTTTTGTTTCAGCAGCCAAACCGGATCACGCTATGCCGTTATACGAACTATTTAATGAAAAACTGCGCGATCGTGGGTTGCGTGTGGAAACAGGCACCTTTGGTGCAGATATGAAGGTTCAATTAATTAACGATGGGCCTGTGACATTGATATTGGAAAGTTGATATAAGAGGGACCCTACTGGGTCCCTCTTATTACTTATCCTTAAAATATCGTATAACCCCTTGAAAAATCCCCTCTGCTGCGTTTCTTTGGTATTCCTTTGTATTTAACTGAATTTCTTCCTGATAATTTGTCAGAAATCCCAATTCACAGAGGACAGCTAGCTGGGGATTTTCCCTTAAGACAAAATAATCTCCGAAGCGTGCATTTAAATCCGTCAATCCGGTGTGTTTCACGAGAGATTCCTGGATTTGCTCGGCTAGTTTTTTATCTTCTCCATCGCTGTAAAAATAGGTGATAAGCCCGTTCACCCGATAATTTTCACTGGTGTTATGATGAAGGCTAATAAATACATCGGCTTGATGAATGATCGAGGCATCGACACGGCTCTGTAAGGAAAGCTTTCGGTCATCCTGGCGCGTTAAGATGACTTTTGCCCCAGCTTCCTTTAAGTGATTGGTAAGAAGCTGGCTTACTTCAAGGTTGATGATTTTTTCCAGTGTTCCCAAATGGGGGCCAATAGCCCCGCTGTCAGAACCTCCATGACCGGGATCAATGATAATTGTTTTTCCTTTTAACAGATCTCCAATTTCTTTTCTTGAAACATTGGGAAGTCCTTCTGCAGCTACAATCCACCCAGCAACAAAAGCGGTTTCTTGAGTGGTCAGACGAATTTTAAACCAATCCCCTACTTGTTCAAGGACGGGGAATCGTTCTCCCTCTTGGGCAATATGGACGACTGGAAAAGAGGTGTCTGCACCTGAACGAATGTTTGTGCCGGTGCTTAAAATTTTTATAAAGCCCTGTGAAGAAGTATGCACTTGGGAATTAGAATCCTTGTCCTTTTTTACAAGCCAACCCGCGACCCATCCTGAGGAGTCTTCTGAAAATTTAATCTTAATCCAATCCCCCTGCTCTTCCAATGCCAAATAGGATTTTTCTTGTGACAGCTGGGCAACAGTGGAAAAGGATGTACTTGGACCGGATCTCACGTTCAGAGCTTCAATCGTTGGAGAAATCTTGTAGAGTGCTGTGTTGTTCTTTTCCTCAGCTTCAACCTGTATTTCGACCAACCAGGAAGCAACCCACCCTTTTTTCCCCTGATCAAAGATAATTTCGATCCAATCGTCCCTCATGTCTGATATCTGGTAGGATTCTCCCTGATGCACTTCACCAACAATTGGGTAGTTTAATCCCGGCTCTTCACGGACATTCAAAGTGCTCACAGTGACGGAAGCCGTTTGCTTTCCCTCAGAAGAGACGGTCAGCATAGGCAGGGTCGGAGAAAATAAAAAAACAAGAATGAAGAGGATCGGAATCCACATACGAAAGAACGGAAGTTGCGGCAATTGTGACAATCCTTTCCTGCTCAAAATTATTTAAGAACTACACTTCGCTAAATAACAAAGGATCTCCTTTAAGATCATAAAAAAAGCTGGAAAATGGGAATAATGGAGGAGATAAGGATACTGCTGTGACGAAAGGAGTTTACCTATGAGGCAGAATAAAAAGGAAATCCAATCCCAAAGAACCATATCAATAGGTTTAACCACCGATTTTCAGGATTATACGTGTGAGGAAAGCAACGTGGATGTTTTTATGGCCAAGAATATCCCAAATAGAACGGGACAGGAGATGAGCAGAATGTTGGGAGAAAACCGTTCGTGGAACTAAGTTGAACGGTTAACAGGGTGGAAATAGCGGGAACAATGTGGTACATTATACGATAAATTTGGCGTTTAATGAAGGTGGAAACGATGAAAATATCGATTTTGGGAATAGAGGAGACATATCAGCGGAGCTTCCAGCATATAATTCAGCTTTTTTTGGAAGATCCAGAAGTAGTGTTTCAAACAGATGAAAACGCAAATCTTTTGGTTAGCTATCCGATTATGAGTGACAAACAGGTGCATATCCTGCTTGAAAACGTAGAGAACCATCAAAGGCTTGAAAAAACAGTTTCCAGTGTGACAAGGATTATCGCAGAAGAAGACAAGAAGAAACATCTTAAGCGGATGATGTCGCAGGCGTTATTATTAGTGCTTCAGGACTTTACTGGGATCGAACAACCATGGGGAATTCTCACTGGAATTAGACCAACTAAACTTCTACATAGGCAACTCCGTGAAGGGAAAGATCTGCCCCAATCTCAACAGAAAATTAAAGAAGAATACTTGGTTCGTAACGAAAAAATTGAGCTGATGCAGGATATTGTGAAATCCCAGCTAACGGCAGTTCCAGATCTATATCAGCTTTCCAAAGAAGTCAGTATTTATATTGGTATTCCATTTTGTCCAACAAAATGTGCCTATTGTACTTTTCCAGCCTATGCGATTCAGGGGAAACAAGGATCTGTTCAGTCTTTCTTAGGTGGGCTTCACTATGAAATGGAAATGATCGGAAACTGGTTAAAGGAACAAGGGATTGGGATTACGACGGTTTATTTCGGTGGTGGAACTCCTACAAGTATTACCGCTGAAGAGATGGATTTGCTTTATGAAAAAATGTATCAGGTGTTTCCGAGAATGGATAAGGTTCGAGAAGTCACGGTAGAGGCGGGGCGTCCGGATACGATCACCGAAGAAAAACTAAAGGTATTAAAAAAGTGGAAGATTGATCGGATAAGCATTAATCCACAGTCTTATATACAGGAGACATTAAATGCCATCGGGCGCCACCACACCGTGGAGGAAACGGTCGAAAAATTTATTCTTTCCCGGGAAATGGGGATGAAAAATATCAATATGGATCTAATTATCGGACTTCCTGGCGAGGGAATTAAGGAATTTCACCATTCTTTGCAAGAAACAGCCCAGCTAATGCCAGAATCCCTAACGGTGCATACCTTATCCTTTAAACGGGCATCAGAAATGACCCGAAATAAAGAGAAATACAAGGTAGCAGATCGATTTGAAGTTATGGAAATGATGAAGCTTGCCGAACAATGGACGATCGAGAAAGGGTATTCCCCATACTACCTTTATCGCCAAAAAAATATACTTGGAAATTTAGAAAATGTAGGGTATGCCCTGCCGGGAAAAGAAAGCATTTATAATATCATGATTATGGAAGAAATGCAGACGATCATTGGGTTAGGGTGCGGTGCCGCAAGCAAGTGGGTTGACCCCGTCACTGGGGAGATTTCCCGCTTTGCCAATCCAAAGGAACCAAAAGCCTATAATGAGAACTACGAACACTATACTAAGGAAAAGATTAAGGCATTAAACCGGCTATTTGGAAAGATGCTTATTAAATAAGATTTTAACTTGACATTGATGAACCTCTTAGGTTAGATTATTAGAAGCTTCGTAAAATCTAGTGTCGATCAATTAAATATCATTAAATCCTTTGAAGGAAAAAAGTAATCAATATATGGGATAGTTCAGAGAGGGAATGCCCCGGCTGCAAGCATTTCCCTAACCAGTTGATGAAAAGACATTCCGGAGGACCTTAGGTGAAACTTCAAGTAACTTAATGGCGTGAGATACGTTATGCAAAAGAGTAAGGATTTTTTCCTTAAATAAGGGTGGTACCACGGGTGATATAAATCTCTCGTCCCTGGCAGATGCTGGGGATGGGAGGTTTTTTTGTATTTTGCAAAACTTAGGTTAAAGGAGGAAGAATTATGGCGATCAATATTCCTCGCGGAACAGCTGATGTTTTGCCTGGTGAGGTTGAACTTTGGCAGTATATTGAGAAACAAGCGAGGGAGACCTGCAAGCTTTTTAATTATCGTGAAATCCGAACGCCCATTTTCGAACATACAGAATTGTTCCAACGCGGTGTAGGAGAAACAACGGATATTGTAGAGAAGGAAATGTACACCTTTATCGATAAAGGTGATCGCAGTATCACCTTAAGACCTGAAGGAACTGCGGCAGTTGTTCGTTCCTATGTAGAAAATAAAATGTATGGGGATCCTGTTCAACCCACAAAATTATTTTATATTGGACCGATGTTTCGGTATGAGCGCCCACAGGCAGGACGAATGCGCCAATTTACTCAATTTGGAGTAGAAGCCATCGGCAGCAATGATCCCGCGATTGATGCGGAAGTAATTGCTCTGGCAATGCGTTTTTATACTAATTTGGGATTAAAAGAACTGCATTTAGAAATCAATAGTGTCGGATGCCAGGTGTGTAGGCCTATTCATCGGGAACATCTGATTCAACATTTGGCAGAGCATAAAGATGAGTTGTGTGATGATTGTAAGTCCCGCTTAGATCGGAATCCACTCCGCATTTTGGATTGTAAAAACGAAAAATGCAAGTCTTTGACAAAGGATGCTCCTAATATTACAGAACATCTCTGTGAAAATTGTGCTCCTCAGTTTGAAGCGGTAAAAGGATATTTGGATCAAGTGCAAATTCCTTATACAGTGAATCCAAGAATGGTGCGTGGACTGGATTATTACACACAAACGGCTTTTGAAATCATGGCGGAGGGGTTTGGGTCTATTACAACCGTCTGTGGTGGCGGCCGTTACAATGGGCTTGTTGAACAAATTGGCGGCAATGATATGCCAGGTATTGGATTTGCCTTAAGTATTGAGCGTGCCCTGCTTACCTTAAAAAGCCAAGGAATTGAATTGCCCGTGGATACGACATTGGACTGTTATCTAATAGCCTTAGGTGAAGAAGCAGAGAAGAAGACGACTGTGCTTTTGGATCAACTTAGGGCCCATGGAATTGCAGCTGATAAAGATTATCTAAGCAGAAAGATGAAAGCGCAGCTAAAGGCAGCAGACCGTTATGGTGCTCGTTTTGTACTGATTGTAGGGGAAGATGAGTTAAAAAATAATGTAGTGATTGTAAAAAACATGCAGGATGGAAGTCAAACGGAAGTGGCTGTGTCCGAACTGATTTCGTACATTCTTGCACAGTAGGCGAACTTTCAAAGGCGACAGACCCACTTTATCAACTAATAAACAAAAGAAAAAGGAGCTAAGATAATGGAAACGTATCGCACAAAGATGTGTGGACAAATCAACAAAGAAGATGTTGGCAAGGAAGTTGTACTAAGTGGTTGGGTGCAAAAACGCCGCGATTTGGGTGGGGTTATTTTCATCGATTTTCGCGATCGCAGCGGATTGGTGCAAATCGTCCTTAACCCGGAGTTTAATGCACAGGCACACGAAATTGGTGATAAAATCCGCAGTGAATATGTATTGACAATCAAGGGGAAAGTGGTTGAACGCAGTCCTGAAACCGTGAATCCTAAGATGGAAACCGGTGAGCTCGAAGTGTATGTTTTTGAAGTGGAGATTCTCAATGATGCAAAAACACCGCCATTCTTAATTGAAGATGGGGTTGATGTGGATGAAAATGTTCGCTTAAAGTATCGTTACCTTGATTTAAGAAGACCATCGATGCAAAAAGGACTGATTCTTCGTCACAAAACAACGAAAGCTTTCCGGGACTTTTTGGACCAAAATCAATTCTTGGAAATGGAAACACCGATGCTGACAAAGAGCACTCCGGAAGGAGCACGTGACTACCTGGTACCAAGCCGCGTACATCCTGGAGAATTCTTTGCCTTGCCGCAATCTCCGCAAATTTTCAAGCAACTTCTGATGGTGTCCGGGTTTGATCGGTATTTTCAAGTCGTTCGCTGTTTTCGTGATGAGGATCTGCGAGCAGACCGGCAACCTGAATTTACCCAGGTGGATATTGAAACATCTTTTATGAAGATGGAAGATTTCCTTCCTTTAATGGAAAAGATGATGGCCTACGTATGTGAACAAGCAATTGGATTAAAGGTTGAACTTCCGTTCCAACGTTTGACCTATACAGATGCAATGAATCGTTACGGATCTGACAAGCCTGACCTGCGGTTTGGCATGGAGCTTACAGATATTTCGGATTTGGCTGCTAATTGTGGATTCAAAGTGTTTAGTGGGGCTATTGAAAAGGGTGGACAAGTCAAAGGGATTAATGTTAAAGGCTGCGGACATTACTCGCGTAAAGATGTGGACGATCTGATGAAATTTGCTTCCAAGTACGGGGCAAAAGGATTGGCCTGGATTGCTTTCAAGGATGGCGAAATTAAAGGACCTATTGGCAAATTCTTCAACGAAGACGAAATCAATAATTTTAAAACTCGCTTCGAAGCTGAAGAAGGCGACTTGTTATTGTTTGTTGCTGACTCAGCAAAGGTTGTGGCGGACGCCCTTGGTGCCCTTCGTTTGAAATTTGGAAAAGAATTAGGACTTATTAATAATGATGTCTTTAAATTTGCTTGGGTAGTTGATTTCCCATTATTAGAATTCGACGAAGAAGCAAAGCGCTATGTGGCCCTCCACCATCCGTTTACCATGCCAAGAGTAGAGGATATCCCTTTATTTGATACAAATCCCGGAGAGATCCGCGCGCAAGCCTATGATTTGGTGCTTAATGGCTATGAAGTAGGTGGCGGAAGCTCACGTATTTACAAACGAGATATCCAGGAAAAAATGTTTAAAGCCCTCGGCTTTAGTGCAGAGGAAGCACAGGAGAAATTTGGTTTCCTGCTTGATGCCTTTGAATACGGAACACCTCCACACGGCGGTATGGCACTAGGGCTTGACCGTTTGGTCATGCTACTTGCTGGTCGAAATAATTTGCGTGAGGTAATCGCCTTCCCAAAAACAGCAAGTGCCACCGATCCAATGACAGATGCGCCAGGGCCAGTGGATCAAAAACAGCTTAATGAACTAAGTATTGAATTGAAATTGCCGGAAGAAGTTAAGGCCTAAATGAAAGATACCTGTTGCTAACGCTTTCATTTTAAGCTAAAATAACAATATAAAGAGTCCTAAGATGTACGTGAACCTAACGGTTTTGAGCCCAACAGAGATTGAAAAAGAATTCCGGAGTTTTCCTGATGGAATGGATTTCGTTAGCTTTAACGCTTTAACGAACATTGAAGCAGGGAACAGGATGTACCCGCGAGGGATTGGTTTTGAGCTAAGGTTCAAAACGAAGGCCTGGCACGGCATAAACGGGACTCTACTAGTGTAAATGAAAAGCTTCCTTTGGAAGCTTTTTTGCTTTTTAGGAGAGGTAGTGTTGGGGAAATAACGCCCCTTTCCTATTCGACCATCTTATGTTATATTTACTTTTTGAAAAAGGTGGTTATCATATAAGTTAACTGAGATTTTTTGAAAGGGGCACCATTTATGTTGCATCAGTTCTCAAGAACCGAACTCGGGATTGGTTCTGAGGGGTTGGAAGTTTTACGAAATAGTACAGTTGCTGTGCTTGGAGTCGGAGGGGTGGGATCCTTCACAGTAGAAGCGCTAGCCCGTTCGGCAGTAGGACGGATTATACTATTGGACAAGGATGTTGTGGACATTACGAATATCAACCGCCAACTCCATTCGTTATTGGATACCATTGGCCAGGAAAAGACGGAATTAATGAAAGATCGCATTGCGAGAATTAATCCGGAATGTGAAGTCATTGTCTTAAACATGTTTTATAATGAGGAAACATATGAGCAGTTATTCTCTGCGGTGGATCGAATAGATTACCTTGTTGATGCAATGGATACTGTTTCAAGTAAAATCCATTTAGTCAAGGAATGCAAAAAACGGGGGATTCCGATTATTGCTAGCATGGGTGCCGCTAATAAAACAGACCCCACACGCTTTAAGGTAGCCGATCTTTTTCAAACTTCCTATGATCCAATCGCAAAGGTAATGCGTAGGGAACTCCGAAAAGATGGCATTAAAAAAGGGGTGAAGGTTGTCTACTCTACAGAAATCCCAGTCAAGCAAAGGGAGGATGTATTGCAACAGGTTGTGCAAAATCCTAATACCCCTATTCGCAAAGCAAAGCAACCCCCTGCCTCGAATTCATTCGTTCCAGCCGTTGCGGGCTTGATCATGGCAAGTGTAGCGATTAACGATTTGCTGGATAGCGCGAATGTCAAAATTGAGCGAGTGAGTCAATAGACTCAAATAAAGACTGTGCAAAGTCAAACGTACAGTCTTTTTTGTTTTAGAACTCGTTCCTTTACATGATGCAATTGTTTTCTTATAATGACATCAATTAACCTAGAAATAGAGGGAGTTTGCTATGGATTTATTTTCATATGACTTTCAGGAGCCGACCCAGGATAACGGACGTGACTCAGGGGCAGGCAACAGGCAGCCTTTGGCGGCAAGAATGCGGCCAAGAACACTGGATGATTTCGTTGGGCAGGAGGATATTGTAGGGAAGGGGAAACTGCTGCGTCGGGCGATCGAAGCAGACCAAATCTCATCTCTTATATTTTATGGGCCGCCGGGAACGGGGAAGACTACGCTAGCAAAGGTGATTTCGGGGACGACAAAGGCTTATTTCACAGAGATCAATGCGGTGACCGCTGGGGTTGCGGATATTCGAAGAGTGGTAGACGAGGCCAAGCAGCGGTATAACATGTATCGCCAAAGAACCACTTTATTTATTGACGAGATTCATCGCTTTAATAAATCTCAACAGGATGCTCTCTTGCCCTTTGTCGAAGAAGGAACGATTATCCTAATTGGAGCAACCACGGAAAATCCTTTTTTTGAAGTCAATTCTGCTTTATTGTCCCGCTCGCAAATTTTTTCTCTACATTCTTTGACCCCCCAACATATGAAACAAATTCTTTATCGTGCCACCCTAGACAAAGAGAATGGTTACGGCGAGCTTGATATTCAGTTGACACCGGATGGTGAAGAACATCTTATTCAATATGCAGAGGGGGATGCGCGCAAGCTGTTGAATGCCTTGGAATTGGCCGTGACAACAACGATCCCTAATGAGCAAAATCAAATCGTAATCACCCTTGAAGTGGCCGTCGAATCGATCCAACGGCGAGCGGTTCGCTACGATAAAAATGGGGATCGACACTATGATACGGTTTCCGCATTCATCAAATCGATGCGCGGCTCGGATCCTGATGCAGCACTTTATTGGCTAGCGCAAATGATCGATGCAGGCGAAGATCCACTATTCATTGCGCGCAGAATTGTCATCTTGGCCTCCGAGGATATAGGAAATGCCGATCCACAAGCTCTTCAAGTAGCTGTTTCCGCCTTTCAAGCCTTGCAATTGATAGGCATGCCGGAAGGAAGAATTATTTTAGGACAAGCGGTTTCCTATTGTGCAAGCGCACCGAAAAGTAACGCTGCTTATAATGGAATAAACGAAGCCTTGCACTGGGTAAGAACTAAGGGCCATGGTCCTGTACCGCGTCATTTAAAGGATGCCCATTATAAAGGAGCAGCTAAGCTTGGGCATGGAGAAGGGTATTTGTACCCTCATCATTATCCGGGGCATTATGTTAAACAACAATACTTACCAGATGGGGTTCAAGAAAAATTCTACAAGCCGACAGAAAATGGATACGAAAAACAGATAAAGGATTATTTAATATCTCTGGAGAGGGAAAAATAGAACAGAACTTAAATGGGGTGTAATAATGAAAATTTCCACCAAAGGTAGGTATGGACTGACCATCATGATGGAATTAGCAAACCGTTATGGAGAAGGACCAGTCTCATTAAAAAGCATAGCACAGAAAAATGATCTTTCCGAACATTATTTGGAACAGCTTGTAGCACCGCTGCGCAACGCGGAATTGGTGAAAAGTGTCCGGGGAGCCTACGGAGGCTATATTTTGACCAAAAACCCGGTAGAAATCACAGCTGGCGATATTATTCGGGTGCTTGAAGGGCCAATTAGTCCGGTAGAATTTGAAGAAGAAGAGGATCCGGCAAAACGGGATTTATGGTTGAAGATTAAGGACGCTATTTCAGAGGTTTTGGATTCAACCACCTTACAGGATTTAATTTCCTACCAGGACAACGGATTAATGGATTCCTATATGTTTTATATTTAGGCGGGTGACAGAGATGAAAGAAATTTATTTTGATCATGCGGCAACAACTCCGGTCCACCCGGAAGTAGTCGCAGCAATGCTTCCATATTTCACAGAAGTATATGGAAACCCGTCCAGTATTCATCGTTTTGGAAGAAAGGTAAAAACCGGGATCGACAAGGCGCGTTCAAATATCGCAACTAGTCTGCACACGGAACATAGCCGAATTGTTTTTACAAGCGGTGGGACAGAAGCGGATAACCTGGCGATCATCGGAACTGCCCTGGCCAATCGGGACAGAGGGAACCATATTATCACCTCTAGCGTCGAGCATCATGCGGTGCTTCACAGCTGTGAACACTTGGAAAGGTTAGGGTTTGAGGTCACTTATCTTCCCGTAGATCAGACGGGCCGGGTGAATCCAGACGATATACGCAAGGCGATTAAAAATTCAACTATTCTTATTTCCATAATGTATGGAAATAATGAGGTGGGAACCCTTCAGCCCATTCAGGAAATTGGAACGATTGCACGTGAAAATGGGGTTTACATGCACACAGATGCAGTTCAGGCATTTGGGATCTTACCAATCAACACAAGTGAGTTACCCATCGACATGCTTTCCGTTTCAGCGCATAAAATCAATGGACCCAAAGGGATGGGCGCACTCTATGTTTCAAAAGACGTTCGATTCGCTCCGCTGCTATATGGCGGCGAACAGGAGAAAAAGAGACGTGCTGGAACGGAAAATGTGCCGGCAATCATTGGTTTTGGCAAAGCCATAGAAATATCCCAGGTTGCCATGCAGGAAAGGCAACAGAAATATGTTGAAATTCGAGAAATGATGCTTAGCGTTTGGAAACAGGCAGGCATAGACTTTTGCCTGAATGGGCATCCAACTGAATATTTACCACATATACTCAATGTCAGCTTTATTGGTCAAAATACAGAAACACTGCTCATGAATTTGGATTTAGAGGGGATTGCTTGTTCTAGCGGTTCTGCCTGTTCTGCCGGATCGTTAGAGATATCTCACGTCCTAAAAGCCATGAAGCTAGAGGAAGAACGCCAGCGTTCAGCGATTCGTTTTAGTTTTGGAATCAATAATACAATGGAACAAGCCGTCTATGCAGCAAATAAGGTGGTAGAAATTATAAACAGACTTCGGTAGAAAAAAGGTTGATGAAAATGAGTCAGACAAATCAAAATACCCGCGTTGTCGTGGGGATGTCAGGTGGCGTGGATTCCTCTGTTGCTGCACTTCTGCTTAAACAACAGGGGTATGATGTAATCGGTATATTTATGAAAAACTGGGATGATACAGATGAATTTGGCCACTGCACGGCTGATGAGGACTATGAGGATGTACGCCGTGTCTGCGACCAAATTGAAATCCCCTATTATACCGTCAATTTTGAAAAAGAGTATTGGGATAAGGTTTTCACTTATTTCCTAGATGAATATAAAAAAGGGCGGACACCTAACCCCGATGTCATGTGTAATAAAGAAATTAAATTTAAGGCTTTTTTGGAAAAAGCCCTTTCCCTTGGAGCTGATTATTTGGCCACTGGTCATTACGCACGGGTTGAACATAGAAATGGGGAAGCACATCTTCTAAGGGGATTGGATCAAAACAAAGACCAAACCTATTTTCTTAATCAACTTGGACAACATCAGTTAATTAAATCAATGTTCCCTATTGGTCATTTGCAAAAGCCAGAAGTGAGAAAGATTGCCATGGAGGCAGGTCTGGCAACTGCAAAGAAAAAGGATAGTACGGGGATCTGTTTTATCGGTGAAAGAGATTTCAAAGAGTTTCTGAGCCATTATCTTCCTGCACAACCGGGTGAAATTCAGACACTGGAGGGGGAAGTCAAAGGAAGGCACGACGGCCTAATGTATTATACTCTTGGCCAAAGACAAGGACTTGGAATAGGCGGTTCGGGAACTGGTGAACCATGGTTTGTGGTTGGTAAAGATTTGAAGCAAAACGTCTTGTATGTTACACAAGGTTCCACCCATCCAAGCCTATTCTCCTATGGCTTGTTGGCCAGTGATTTAAACTGGATTCCCAACGAAATGCCGCAGCAAACCTTTGAATGTACAGCGAAATTCCGTTATCGTCAACCGGATCAAAAGGTTCAAGTGGAGATATTAAATGAGAATTGCTGGAAGGTGGTTTTTGAAAAACCACAAAAGGCTATTACACCGGGTCAAGCCGTTGTTTTCTATAACGGGGAAGAATGCCTTGGCGGGGGGACGATTGATCAAGCTTTGGACAAAGACGAATGTTAGTTGCCGTTCATGCAAATGAAAAAATTGTAGAACATACGGTAAAATACTTCTGCACAGACTAAGAAAGCGGAAGGAGGGTCTTCCCGTGTACAAAGCGAATGATGTAATCGGCTTGCCTGTCATTGATCTACAAAAAGGACAAGAGCTGGGAATTGTTCGCGATGTTCTGTTCGATCAGGGATGGACGTTCCAAGGCCTGCTCGTTGAAGTGAAAACTTTTTTTCGACGGGGCCGCTTTATCCCTTCCGACTCTATCCACGCGATCGGTGGGGACTGTGTAACAGTATCCGATTCGGAATCCTTACAATGGATTTCAGGCTTCGAGCACCTTAATGGCCTAAAGAACGGACAGAAAACGCTCCTTGAGAAATCGGTTATTACCCCAGATGGTTCGATCTTGGGCCATGTAGAGGATATCTATTTTCAGGAGGAGTTGGCTTCCCCAGGGGATATTAGTTCCGAAAGGGAGTATAGTTCAATCGTGGGTTTTGAAATTTCCGATGGATTTTTAACGGATCTAAAGGAAGGAAGAAAGACAATAAAACCCCTTCAACAGGTCAATATCGGTGAGGATGCTATCGTGATCCCCATCTTTGAGGAAGAAGAATCCACTACAAAAGGGGAGAATACAAAATGAGAAACATGTCTTGGATCGTTGGACTTGGAGTTTTAGCATTAGCCATGGTTGGTTGGGCTTTTCCAAAAAGACAGAAATCCCCATGGATGAAGACAATGAAATGGGGAAAAATGGCCGTTGTTCCCATGAGAAAATGGGCGGTTAAGTCGGGTAGTCGGATTAAAGGAATGGTAAAGTAAACAGATCCCTTATGGAATTTGCCGTGTCAAAAAAGAAGTACCTCCCTGCTTTTTAATGAATGTGGAGGTTACTTCTTTTTTGCTTGTACTGACTAGACTAATCCTTACAGTTCAATATTTTATGGAAAATAGGAAATAATAAGAAGGCAATTCCTTTGAAGGGAGGGAATCCAAGTGTTTAACTCCAAATTCATGAAGTTTTTCCTCCTTGCATTGTCTATCTTGATTCTGACTAGCTCCATGTATTTGTTAGTAAAGCTTTCTCCCGTATTGGGATGGATTTGGGCAATTGTTAAAGCGGTCCTAACCCCCCTTCTTATTTCAATCATTATCGCCTATCTTTTGAATCCTATTGTAACCCTTTTACAGCAGAGAAATGTGCCCAGAGGGATTGCTGTTTTTATAATTTATTTTAGTTTTTCCCTATTTTTCGTTGTTTTGTTAATGAATCTTATCCCGTCCTTTTTAAAGCAATCCAAAGATTTAACTGAACATATTCCCGAACTTGTTGGAACTTATCAGAGCTGGTTGTCTGAGATTCATACCCATAAATACGATTTACCTGCCAGTATGAGAAATGCGATTGATGGGGCCTTGGTTAATTCGGAGATGCGTACAACTCAATTTTTTTCAGGCATTTTGGATGGTGCAGGTGGTTTGTTTCAAAAGCTGCTTAATTTCCTAGTGATCCCTTTTATTGTTTTCTATTTGCTAAAAGATATGGAGATGCTGCAAAGAGCCTTTCTCTGGTTTGTTCCGCGGACGAAACGAAAAGAGGCGACAAAACTGTTTCAGGATATTGACCGTGCCCTGGGAAATTATATTGGCGGCCAGTTATTAGTTTGTGGAATTGTTGGATGCTTGGCTTATGTTGGTTATTGGTTTATCGATATGCCCTATGCCCTCATCTTTGCAGTGTTCATTACCGTGACAAATATCATTCCCTACGTTGGACCATTAATTGGAGCCGCACCTTCCATACTTTTGGCTTTGACGATCTCTTGGGAAATGACCCTGCTCGTTTTTGCGGTAAATTTAGTTGTTCAGATGCTTGAAGGTAATCTCATTTCGCCAATGGTGATGGGAAAACGGCTGCAGCTACATCCACTCCTCATAATTATTGCCCTCCTTTTAGGCGAAGAAATTGCTGGTCTAATTGGATTGATCTTTGCAGTACCGATTGTTGCTGTGTTAAGGGTCATTTCACAGCATGTCATTTTACACTTGGTGAAACATTGACATGAAGAAAAAGAATCCTTATAATGACAAAAGATTGAATAGTGATTGATGAAGGATCAAGTAGACTGGCAATTCTTCTTTTACAGAGAGGATACCCCTTGGGTGGAAGGGTGTCTAGGAAGAGCACGGTTGAAAGCCAATCTGGAGAGCAGGGAACCTGCCGGATCGACGCCGTTACAGTCATTGAGGAGGCACTATTGTTACGTGCAACCAGGGTGGTACCGCGAGATGAACTCTCGTCCCTGTATAGGGATGAGGGTTTTTTGTATTTTGAGATAAGCAAAAAAATTTTGACTAGGGTCTATCCCTAACCGAATGGAGGATAATTTGTATGAAGAAATTAACTGCAAACGAAATACGAGCGAAGTTTTTGGACTTTTTCGCTTCCAAAGGCCATCGAATTGAACCAAGTGCCCCTCTTGTTCCACATGAGGATCCTTCTTTGCTGTGGATTAACTGTGGGATGGCGCCTTTGAAAAAGTATTTCGACGGTACGGTGATCCCGGAGAACCCGCGTATTGCCAATTCGCAAAAATCACTTCGCACAAACGACATTGAAAATGTAGGGAAAACAGCTAGACACCATACGTTTTTTGAAATGCTTGGAAATTTCTCCATCGGTGATTATTTTAAAGAGGAATCTATTACTTGGGCTTGGGAGTTTCTCACAGGTCCAGAATGGATCGGATTTGAACCTGAGAAGCTTTCTGTGACGATCCATCCGGAAGATGAGGAAGCATTTGAACTTTGGAACAAAAAAATCGGAATCCCTGAGGAACGTATCGTTCGTTTGGAAGGGAACTTTTGGGATATAGGAGAAGGCCCATGTGGCCCGAATAGCGAAATCTTTTATGACCGTGGGGAAAAATTTGGGAATGATCTAAATGATCCTGAGTTATACCCAGGCGGGGAAAATGAGCGTTATCTAGAAATCTGGAATCTTGTTTTCTCTCAATATAATCATAATACCGATGGATCTTATACTCCGCTGCCAAAGAAAAATATTGATACTGGTATGGGACTTGAGCGGATGGCTTCGGTGATTCAAAACGTTGATAATAACTATGAAACCGATCTCTTGTTCCCAATTATCCAAGCAACCTGTGAAATGACCAAAGCAACCTATGGTTCTTCTTGGGAAACAGATGTCGCGCTTAAGGTAATTGCCGATCACGTTCGTACAGTTGCTTTTTCCATCGGAGATGGTGCGCTCCCTTCCAATGAAGGACGAGGCTATGTTATTCGTCGCTTGCTTCGCCGTGCAGTTCGATATGGAAAAGTATTGGGAATGGAAAAGCCCTTTTTGTACCAACTCGTACCTGTAGTAGGAAATGTTATGGGGGATTTCTATCCAGAGGTTGTAGAAAAAAGGGAATTTATTGAGAAGGTCGTTCGCACGGAAGAAGAAAGGTTCCACGAAACCTTGAATGAAGGTCTCACTATTTTGGAACAAATGATTGCGCAAGCCAAGCAACAAGGGAAAGCAACACTATCAGGTGAAGAAGCTTTTAAACTATACGATACCTATGGTTTTCCAATTGACTTGACGGAAGATTTCGCTTCCGAACAGCAAATGAGCGTTGATCTTTCAGGGTTTGAACAAGCAATGGAAGAACAACGGGCCCGTGCACGTGCAGCAAGACATGAAGTGGACAGCATGAAGGTGCAGGGCGGTATTTTGGGTGATATTACGGTTAAGAGTGAATTTGTTGGGTATAATGAATTGGTAATAAGTGCTAAAGTTGTTGCCCTGATCTATGAAAATCAATCTGTTGATTTCGTAGCTGAAGGAAAGAGCTGTCAAGTGATTCTTGACCGCACACCGTTTTATGCGGAAAGCGGGGGACAAATTGCCGATAAAGGCTTAATCACCTGTGGACGGGTTCAGCTACGTGTGGAAAATGTGCAGAAAGGTCCTAATGGTCAACATGTGCATACTGCAACGGTTGAGGCTGGGACGATTAAAGTTGGGGACACGGTGGAAGCGGTTGTTGACCCTGCTTCCCGTTCAGATATTATTAAAAACCATACTGCGACCCATCTGCTTCATCGAGCATTAAAAGATACGCTTGGAGAGCATGTCAACCAAGCGGGGTCATTGGTTGCCCCTGACCGCCTTCGTTTTGACTTCACCCACATTGGTTCGATTCAGCCGCAAGAATTGGAAGTTATAGAAGGAATCGTGAATCAAAAGATCTGGAGCAGCATAGATGTTAACATCATGCAAAAATCATTGACAGATGCAAAGGCAATGGGAGCTATGGCCCTATTCGGTGAAAAGTATGGGGACGTTGTTAGGGTCGTGCAGGTTGGTGACTATAGCTTAGAACTATGCGGTGGATGTCACGTCCGGAATTCGTCAGAAATCGGATTATTTAAGATCGTCAGTGAAAGCGGGATTGGCGCAGGTGTTCGACGGATTGAAGCAGTTACTGGAAGAGCGGCTTATGAATATCTCAATGAGCAGTACCATACTTTGAGCCAGATTGCTGCTGATTTAAAATCATCCATGACAGATGTACCAAAGCGAATCGAGGGATTGAAGATTCAAATTCGGGATCTGGAAAAGGAGAACGAATCTTTAAAAGCCAAGCTAAGTCGTGTTGAAGCATCATCCTTGATAGATCAAGTGAAAATGGTGAATGGAATCAAAGTTCTTTCAGCACAAGTGAACGGGATGGATATGGAAAATCTCCGCAACATTGTTGATGATTTAAAGAATAAACTCGGATCGGCTGTTGTAGTCATTGGTTCTGTACAGGGTGAAAAAGTCAATTTGACTGCCGGAATTTCCAAAGATCTAAATGCGAAAGGATTCCATGCCGGAAAGCTGATTAAAGAAGTTGCCAACCGTTGTGGCGGGGGTGGGGGCGGTCGTCCCGATCTGGCACAGGCCGGTGGGAAAAATCCGGATCAACTGGCAAATGCTCTGGAATATGTTGAAGAATGGGTTAAGCAGCAATAAAGAAAAAGGATTATGCGTACCTATAGCGAAGTATTTTAACAGAGTACTTCAAGAAGAGGTGTTGATTATGAGTTCTTGGGACCGAACGATGAAGTTCAATCTAAAAGTTGATGACACAGATGTTCAGGCTAGAGATGCACTTTTGTCCGTTTATAACGCGTTAGAAGAAAAAGGATATAATCCAATCAATCAAATCGTCGGCTACTTGCTTTCCGGTGATCCGGCTTATATTCCAAGACATAACAACGCGAGAAGTATAATCAGAAAGCTCGAACGCGATGAGATTATCGAAGAATTAGTCCGTTCCTATCTTGCTCAACATAGAACCTAATTAGTTTGGTGTAAGAGTCTCTTAAGGGGACTCCTAGTCTAGAATTTGAATTGAAATGAAAATTCAGGTGAAAATATGCGGATTATGGGCTTAGACCTTGGCGATAAAACCATTGGCGTTGCTGTTAGCGATGAACTTGGATGGACCGCCCAAGGTGTTGAAACAATTAAAAGAGAAACACTAACAAAAGATTTTGAACGGCTGAAACAATTAGTGGTGGAATATAACGTAGAAGAGATTGTTGTTGGCCTGCCCAAAAATATGAATGGGACCATTGGCCCGCGGGGTGAATTATCTCGATCCTTTGCCGAAAAGGCGAGAGAAACTCTGGGGCTTCCCGTCATCCTTTGGGATGAACGCCTAACGACCGTAGCCGCTGAAAAAATGCTGGTAGCCGCGGATGTCAGTCGTAAAAAACGTAAGCAGGTTATTGATAAAATGGCAGCCGTCATGATCCTTAAAGGGTATTTGGATGCGAGGAAATAGCCTCGGGAGGTGTAGTATGGAGATGGAAGAAATAGAATTTGAAGTTGGTGAAGTTATTACCTTGTCTGATGATGAGACCGGTGAAGAAAAAGACTTTCTTATCATGTACATCTTTGATATTGAAGATCGAAAATACTTCTGTTTAGTGCCGGAAGAACAAGAGGGACAGGAAGAAGTTGAAGTTCATTTCCTTCGCTTTGATGAGAAGGAAGGAATGCTGTATCCCATCGAATCAGAGGAAGAGCAGGAAAATGTGATTGCAACCTTTGAAGCACTTGAGGCTGAATTTGGTGAATAAGTAAACGAAAGGGACTGTTCCTAATGAGAGGGACAGTCTTTTTTTTATCAAATATTCGACAAAATCATGTATAATGGGGAAGTATGTAAACGTAGTCATCTTTGATGAAGGGGAAATCTTTGATGAAAAAAGCATTTTTGGGGCTACTGATCCTGCTTATCATTGCCTCTGGTGGTCTTTATACTTTTTATATACAATCACTGAAGTCCATGGAGCAGGGGGATTCAGTTATAGTTGAGATCCCTAAGGGAAGTTCTACGAAAACGATTGGACAAGTATTAGAAAAAAACGGGCTTATTCATAACGGATTTACTTTTGCATTATATGTTCGCAAACAGGGAAAAGGAAGTCAGCTGCAGGCTGGGAAATATCAGTTTACCAGAGGGGAATCAGTTGATCAGATCATCGATCGGTTGGTAGAGGGAGACGTTTATGTTTCCACAACACCAATAACGATACCCGAAGGCTACACCGTAGCACAAATTGCTGATTTTTTAACAGAAAAGGGCCTGGTAAATAAAGAAGAATTCCTAAAAGAAGTAAACCACGGGGATTTCCCCTATGAATTTGTCAAACAGATTCCGAAGGATCGAGCAACGAAATACCGACTTGAGGGCTATCTATTCCCAAAAACTTATGAATTGAGAGAAGGCATTACAGCTCACGAAATTATTACAATGATGCTAGATCAATTTCAGCAGGAATGGGATCCCTCCTGGCAGGAAAAGCTGAAATCAAATGGGCTAACTCTTCACGACGCTATCACTCTTGCCTCCATAGTGGAAAGGGAGGTCGTAGTCGATAAGGAGAGACCGATCGTTGCGGGCGTCTATTTCAATCGGCTTGCTGGGGATATCATGCTTCAGGCAGATGCCACTATTCAATATGCATTAGGCAATCAAAAGGCCAAGTTGACCTATAAGGATTTGGAATTGGACAGCTTATATAATACCTACAAGTATAAGGGGCTCCCCCCTGGACCGATTGCTTCACCAGGGATCAAATCGATTGAAGCGGTAGTACAGCCGCAAAAAAATCACTATCTCTTCTATGTAACCAAAAAAGATGGATCTGGGGAACACTATTTCTCTGAGACCTATCAGCAGCATTTGCATAATATTGCTTTAAGTAAAAAACAGAAGAAGTAGGAAATGAAAAAACCTTGTGGTAATATATAACAGAATAATAATTGTATGCTTGTAGGAGATGTTATGATGATTACCGAGCCTAAAATTAGTAACTATATAGAAACACTGATCCCTGCACGCGGAGAGCTGCTTACTCAGCTGGAGGCGGAAGCAAAAGTGGAACGGATACCGATCATTCAGCTTCCTAGTATTCAATTCATGAGAACCCTTTTCCTTGCCTATGAGCCTAAAAGGGTTTTGGAAATTGGTACAGCGATTGGGTACTCAACGATATGGTTGGCTGAAGCTGCTCCCATGGCGCGGATTACCACGATGGAAATTGATAAAGAACGGACAAATAGGGCACGAAACAATTTTGAAAAAGCTGGGGTTCGAGATCGGATTGAATTGATTGAGGGAGATGCGGGTGAGGGGCTTCCCTCGCATTATCGCTTTGATTGTCTATTCCTGGATGCAGCGAAAGGACAATATCGCTCACACCTTGACCTTTACTTGCCACACTTGGAGCCTGGTGGAATCGTAATTTGCGACAATGTCCTATTTCAAGGATTAGTAGCAGAAGAAGTGGTTGAAAATAAAAGACTAGCTCCTATGGTAAAAAAGATACATGATTTCAATCAATATATGATGAACCATTCTGAATTGGATTCATCGCTTATTCCAATTGGCGATGGTATTCTCTTTTCCGTGAAGAAAAAGAAGTAAAAGTATAAATCCCCCCTTTTTAGGCAAAAATGGTAAGCCTGAGGGGGGTGTTTTATTTGATGGACTTATCAAATACAAATAAACGTCGCATGTTTTGTTCGCTCGTCATTTTAGGCTTTATCATGTGTTGTCTAATTATTAGGCTATTATGGATTCAAATAATTAGTGTTCACCAATTTTCCGCCCACTCGATCAATCTTGTCGAGGAAGCTGTTTCACAACGCAAGCAGGAAGTGATTCTGCACACGGGCAGAGGGGATATCTTGGACCGTAACGGTACTCCACTAACAGGGACCCCGGTAAAAGGTGTTGCTGTTTTTCCACTTGTTCGCGGAGTGACAAACCAGGATAAATTAGAGCAGTTGGCAAACATCTTGCGTATAAATCATCAAAAATTTATAGAGTTAGTAGATGGCGTGAAGGAACCTACCTTTATTCGTGGGGAAAATGGGCGGATCCTGGCTTTATCAGATGAGGAGGCAAGGCAGGTAGAAGAACTGGCCCTTCCAGGGATTATTCCTTTACCGATCACTGAAAGATACCAAAATGATGGTTTGGCTGCACATCTCATCGGCTATATTAGTCAAAATCCGGAATTAATTGAAAAGGAATATGCAGATGAGTTGCGAAACGGCGAAATTAGCCGTCATAGCTTAATTGGTGCGTCTGGGCTTGAAAGAAGTTTTCAACGGTTTTTGCAAGGAGTGGGTCCTACCTCTGTTTCCTATTTTGTAGATGGCAGGGGAAACCCGTTGAATGGTTTGAAAGCCAGGTTGATTGAACAGGAAAATCAATTCTATCCCCTATCGGTTGTTACAACCGTTGATCATGATTTACAGCAAAAAGTAGAACAATGGATGGGGCAAGCAGGCATCAAGCAGGGGTCTGTTACGATTTTAGATGCGAATACACGTGAGGTGTTGGCTATGGCCAGCCAGCCTGAATTTAATCCAACGAAAATTGATCCGAACCAGTCGGATTGGGTGAATCGGGCAATTAAGCAGATTAGCCCTGGTTCTGTTTTTAAAACAGTGATAGCAGCCGCGGTCTTGGAAGAAGGGCTTGTTAAGCCTGATGACCATTTTGAATGCAACGGATCCTATGGAAAATACGGTTTTTCCTGTTGGAAAGAAGGAGGACATGGGTCGATTACTTTCGCTGAGGCTTTTGCTGAATCATGTAATATCACCTTTGCGAAGGCAGCCCTCAAGCTACCTCCTGGCAAGATTGAAGAGTACGCAGCGAAACTAGGTGTCACGCAAAGAGTTGGCTGGGAAGAGTCGCCATTCTTTAAGATGGATACATTCCGCCAATTTTCCGGCGAGGACGCTGGGCAAATTTTTTCTCCAAAAACACAAAAGAAGGATGAGGGCATTATTATCCAAACAGCTATTGGACAACGGGATGTGCAAATTACTCCACTTCAGGCTGCAAATATGGTCGCTTCGATTGTGGGTGGTGGAGAGAGAAAGGAAGTTCGTGTAGTAGGAGATATCCGTTATAAAACAGGAAGCGTTTTCTATTCTTTTGAAGATAAAGAACTGCCAGGAGAAGGGATTAAACCATACACGGCCTACCAGTTAAGGAAAATGATGGAATTAGTGGTCACAGATGGAACTGCAAAGGCACTTGCTGAAGCGGACTGGCAGATTGCAGGTAAAACGGGAACTGCTCAAATTGACAGCAAAGGCGCAGGAAAAAACAATCAATGGTTTGTGGGCTACGCACCGAGCGAAAGTCCAAAATATGTGATTGCCATTGTAGCTGAACAGGAAAATTTATCAGGATCAAACAGGGTAATTCCGCTGTTTAAACGGATTGTTAATGAATTAGCAGCACTTGAAGAGCAGAACTAGACAAACCTTCGTGAAAATAATTAATTGGTACAGGCACGGACAAATTCACCTCCACATATGCTTATAATATTCTATACGTCCTGGAGGTGACAGAATATATGCTTGGGTTTTTTGCGGCCATCTCTTTAGTGATTAAAGAGCTGGTTCTTTTTGTCTCTTATATTAAAAACAATGCCTTTCCCCAGCCTCTTTCTGAAAAGGATGAGACGAAGTACCTGCAGTTAATGGAAGAAGGAAATGAATTCGCGAGAAATATGCTCATTGAACATAATCTGAGGCTAGTTGCACATATCGTGAAAAAATTTGAAAATACGGGAGAAGATAGCGAAGATTTGATTTCCATCGGGACAATTGGGCTGATCAAAGCCATTGAAAGTTACCAGACCAATAAAGGTACCAAGCTTGCCACCTACGCCGCTCGTTGCATTGAGAATGAAATTCTCATGCACCTGCGATCACTTAAAAAGACACGTAAAGATGTATCTTTACATGATCCGATTGGGACAGATAAGGAAGGAAATGAAATAAGCCTAATAGATGTTTTAGGAACCGATGTAAACGAAGTTGTGGATAAAGTTCAACTGCAGATTGAGAAAAGTAAAATTTATAAACATATTCACGTGCTTGATGATCGAGAAAAAGAGGTCATCATTGGAAGATTTGGACTGGAGACACAGGAGGAAAAGACACAGCGTGAAATTGCCAAAGAGCTTGGAATCTCTCGATCCTATGTTTCGCGCATTGAAAAGAGAGCTTTAATGAAACTGTTCAATGAGTTTTATCGCAAACCATCTGTAAGCAAATCAAGGTGATTTTCCTCACTATGAATTTCTGTATGAGCCGTTATAATAAAGACAAGAAGGAGCCCTCAATAGGACTTCTCGATTATTTCTTGAACAATTAAGCTGAAGAAAAAAATCGAAGACAAGGAGGGTGCTATGTTAACTTGTAATGATTGTAAAAAGAAACGCAAAGACGGCTTAGAAGTGGACCACTGGATTTGCGAGGATTGCCGCGAGGAAGTGGGAAATGGGGATAGCACGGAATGAAAAATTAAAAGCCACCGAGAGGTGGCTTTTTGTTTGAGTGCGCCCAGCATGGGCGCTGTCTATAGGGTGTAAGTCCCGAACGGGGGCTGGCGAACGCCTACCGTTAGCCAAGAGCAAGGGTGTCCACCGTGAGGTGGAATCTGAAGGAAGCTGGAGGCAAATGCTTGACCTGAGGTACACGAATCCAATTTGAGGCTAGGCTAGTCGGATGAGTCTGCTCAACAAGACAAAGTCCAAAGTCGCCAAGGGCTAGTTTAGTAAACTTGGGCAGGTACATGAGCAGAAAGACAGCGTTCTTACCTGGGGAGGTCTGCATGGAATGCCATGTACCCATGGTAAGCGAAACTGTAAGGAATCGTTGAACATGCAGAAGTCAGCAGAGGTCATAGTACCTAAGTAGAGGACGCTCGAACAGGGAAGGACTGAACGCTAAATCAAGGATGAATCAATCTCTTTCGTATGGATGCGTAGAAAGCAGAATTCCGAAAGGAACTACTCTAGGAGAAGAAGGGTGAAGCCCTGGGGGTACTAGAGAGGGCAGAGTATCCATCGGCAAGACTTGAACCTCATCCTGCGAAGGGAAGATATCGAGATGGATTTGATGGAGAAAATCCTAGAACGGAAAAACCTATTGGAAGCCCTGAAAAGAGTGGAATCCAACAAAGGTGCGGCGGGTGTCGACGGGGTGTCAACCCGACAACTCCGAGCATACGTCCAACAGCACTGGGACACGATTAAACAACAACTGTTAGAGGGAACCTACAAACCCTCACCTGTCCGCAGAGTCGAAATCCCGAAACCTGACGGAGGCGTAAGGTTATTAGGTATTCCCACCGTTTTAGACCGTTTAATCCAACAAGCCATCCTCCAAGTATTCACACCCATATTCGACCCGATCTTTTCTAACCATAGCTACGGCTTTCGTCCAAATAAACGGGGACATGATGCGATACGCCAAGCCCAACGATTTATCCAGGAAGGATACCGTTTCGTAGTGGATATGGATTTAGAGAAATTCTTTGATCGAGTGAATCATGACATACTCATGAGCCGTATCGCTCGAAAGGTGCAAGACAAACGGGTACTAAAACTCGTTCGCTCTTATCTGAAAGCTGGGGTTATGAGTCATGGAATCTGTACTCGAAGCGAAGAAGGAACACCACAGGGAGGCCCGCTTAGCCCACTTCTTGCAAATATCTTACTGGATGATCTGGATAAGGAACTAGAAAGAAGGGGATTGCGCTTTTGTCGATACGCTGACGACTGTAATATCTATGTGAGGACAAAACGTGCGGGAGAACGAGTGAAAACGAGTGTAACAAAATACTTGGTGCAGAAGTTAAAACTAAAAGTAAACGAGGAAAAAAGCGCAGTAGATAGACCGTGGAATCGTAAATTTCTGGGGTTTAGTTTTACTATCGAGAAAAAATCGAGAATTCGAATCGCGCCTAAATCACTCAAGAGGGTAAAAGAAAAGATCCGCTCCATGATTAAGGCAACAGACCCATCACCGATGGAATATATTATTGAAGATGTAAATCGCTATCTGATGGGATGGATCGGTTACTATGCACTCATAGAAACGCCGAGCCCATTAAAATCCTTAGATGAGTGGATCCGTCACAGACTTCGTATGGTCCAATGGACAAGATGGAAGAAAGTACGAACCCGTTACCATGTCCTTCGATCATTGGGATTAAAAGAAAAGGACGTCCATCGTCTTGCCAACACGCGCAAAAGTGCTTGGAGAACCTCGAGAACTCCTCAAATAAATAAAGCCCTAGGTAATGCCTACTGGCAGTCCCTAGGACTTCGAAGTTTACTTCAACGATATTCAGAGATTCGTCAAGTTTAGCGAACCGCCGTATACGGATCCGTACGTACGGTGGTGTGAGAGGACGGGGGTTAGTCACTCCCTCCTACTCGATTTTCTTGTTAATTTATTTTTGATTAGTACCTGGGATTTTATACTCAGGTGGAACATGAAGCCACCCTTTATCTGTCATTAACTGCTTGAGGGTTAAAGAAAATCCAGCCTTTTGAATGATAGCCTTCACAAATAATGTTCCAACATCTGCTCTCACAGCTTCAGTAAGTCCTCTTGCACAAAAATTAATAGCCCAAACTAAGTTGAATACAACAAAATTTGCAACCTCTTCATCAGTCATTTTTCCGCCAGTAGGAACGTCAAGCTTTAAATCAGGCTTTTCAGATGGCCCTTGGGGTAATTCTACACCATCTTTTAACAAAATAGCTTTAATTTCTTTTATAATGGGTTTGTGATAATTCTCGATTAATTCACTCATCTTCTTTTTTAAATCCTGATCTCCGACAGTATTTAACGTAATTTCTTCGCTATTGGTAAAATTTTCTGTAGCAGTAAGGAATGTCCATAAATTCATCACTTCCCCAACATGTAGAGGTGAATTGTTTGTTTGCTTGTAGTTTGTGAATATGTCTGTCACTAGTTCAATTACGTTCAACGACATGCAACCTCCTTTGGGGATATTATTTCCAAATGATAAAAGAAAATATAAATAAAAATACAAAAGCAGGTCTTTGGATCTAGGTTTTTATTTTCTCCAAAAATCCAAAAATAAGTATAAGATGGGGAATGGAGGGGGTTGGAATGAGCTATTGGTTTCCTCGTTTATATGATCATTTAATGGGACCTTTGGAACAAAAAAAGTTTAGGAGAATAAGGGAAAAGCTAATTGGGAAAGCAAAGGGAAAGGTTTTGGAGATTGGATCGGGGACAGGGATAAATTTTCCGTTATACGATCAAGCCGATCAGGTAGTTGCTATTGAACCCGAACCGTTGATGCTAAAGCAGTCTCTCAATCGAATTAGACAAGCAAAAATTCCGATTGAGGTAATAGAGGCTGGTGGGGAGCAGCTTCCCTTTGCTGATCATGTGTTTGATACCGTAGTTGTAACCTTGGTATTATGTACGATTCCCAATCCGTTGAAGGCATTGCAGGAAATCCGCCGTGTATGCAAGGTGGACGGTCAAATTCTGTTGTTTGAACACGTTAAGATAGATCATCAGGTTCTTGGATCGTTGCAGGACTGGTTAACCCCTGTTTGGAAACGGCTTTGTGATGGATGCTGTCTGAATCGAGATACCATCCACTACATCAAGGAGGCAGGGTTTAAGATTCACTCAATTGAAAAGTATTACAAAGGAATCTTTATTACGATTGAAGCTAGAAATCAGTATTATTGAAACAGGAAAAGGACCCAGTACTGGGTCCTTTTAAAAAATTAGAACGCGCTTCCGCCAAATATAAAGCGATATTCCCAATGGGTTCCTTCAATATCATCAATTCTTACGCCACCGGAATCTTTCGAATAGGTATGTAATATTTTCCCGTTTCCAAGATAGATTCCATCATGTGAGATTCTTTGTTTCGATACATTGATTCCATTGTAATCGGATTTCTTCCACCCTTTGTAATCCATGAAGAACATGATGTCCCCCGGTTTCAAATCTCTCCAATCTGTTTTGATTTGTCCCTTATCCTGCACATAAGAGGCTTGTCCCCTTGAATCAGAAGGCAATTTGATGCCGACTCCATCTATGAAGGCCTGACGGACGAAGTCCGAGCAGTCGAAAGTCTTCGTATTGGAACGGCTTGAACTGTATTCATATGGCGTACCAAGATAATCTTTCCCAGCATTTATGACCTTTTGGGCTTGAACTGAAGCTGATGAATCTGGCTTTGTGTCTGTTTTGGAATCGCTAGAGTTAATTCTTTTTGCCCCTAAATAGTATTTTTTTCCGTCTCCACTATTTAAATTGATCTCCTTGATCGTTTTATAGGGCTTGTAGGCTATAACAACTTTGTCATTCCCAGTATAGATACCAGCACCTAAAAGATTGCTAGCACTGTATCCAAAAAACACAATATCCCCTTTTTCAAGCTTGTTTTTGTCCAGAATGAGCTTGCCCTGATTGCTTAAGGTCTTTAAATTACTAGAGACTTTTTCTCCTTCTTTCCCATAAACATAGGAAACAAAATAGGCGGGGCCAAAATTAGTGATTTTAGTGCCAATATAATTATCCGCACGGTCAGCAACATCATTTCCAAAGCTGGAAGCAGCTCCAGTGTTATGAAAACCAAGCAATCCACCTAAAACAATACTTCCTGCTAACGCATAATTTAGCAACTTTCCACTTTTCATCCTATCAATCCTTTCTTTTGATGTTTTGCATCGACTTGGTAAGATTGGTAGATCGATGGTAAAAGAATAACATGTTTTGGATAATTACGGTATGTCCAAATATTGGTTACCCAGCCAAGGTTTGGGGCAGAGTATATACCAAATGTTGTATTTCGGTTATAATTTGATGGGATACGTGCCAATGAATAGGGTCTAGGTTACTCTGAGAAAATATGGATAGATGCAACTTTTCGTTTGTGAGGTGTGGGTGTGTTTCTGAAAAAATTGGTTCCTGATCTACATGTTGCTTCGGTTTATGACATCGATTTGGCAGCATTGAAAAGGAAAGGGGTAAAAGGAATTATTACGGATTTGGACAATACCTTGATTGAGTGGGACCGACCGGATGCCACGCCAGTTTTAATGGATTGGTTGGATACTGTAAAAAAAGAAGGCTTTCAAGTTATTGTGGTATCGAATAATAATCAGATTCGGGTTTCAAAATTTGCCGACCCCTTAGGAATTCCTTATATACATAGGGCGAAAAAACCGACTCGCAGCCCGTTTCGGGAGGCGATGAAACGCCTTGGTTTGGCGTACCATGAGACCGTTATGATCGGAGATCAAATATTTACAGATGTATTAGGAGGCAATCGCCTGGGGTTGTATACAATTTTAGTTGTCCCAGTGGCTGAGACCGATGGGATTTATACGCGATTTAATCGCCGTCTTGAACGACTGGCTCTCTCCTGGATGAGAAAAAAAGGATGGATTACATGGGAGGACTAACTACGATGGACAGAGTGACAGAAGCAAGGCAGTGTGCTGGCTGCGGTGTACCGTTGCAATCAGAGGATAAACAAAAGATTGGTTATGTTCCGACCAGCACTATGGAAAAGGAGAATCCAATCTGTCAACGCTGCTTTAAAATTAAGCATTACAATGAAGTGGCCCAAGTGGCTATGGATGATGAGGATTTTATTCGGATTTTAAACGGGATTGCGGGGACAAAGGCGCTTGTCGTTAACGTTGTCGATATTTTTGATTTTAACGGCAGCTGGTTGAAGGGACTGCATCGCTTTGTAGGAAATAATCCGGTTCTGCTTGTAGGAAATAAGCTCGACCTTCTTCCGAAGGCGATCAATCCAAACCGTCTGGTCAATTGGATGAAATACCAGTCCAAACAACTAGGGTTGCGACCGGTGGATGTTGTTCTTTGCAGTGCTAGCAAAGGTATGGGCATGGAGCGCTTTATTCAGGCGCTGGGAGAACATCGGAATCGACAGGATGTATACGTAGTGGGCGCGACCAACGTTGGAAAATCCACGTTAATCAATCGAATCCTAAAAGAATACGGGGAATCGGAGGTTGAATTAACAACATCGAGATTTCCTGGTACAACATTAGATATGATTGAAATTCCCATTGACAAACAAACTTCTCTTTATGATACACCGGGAATTATTAATCGGGATCAAATAGTACATATGGTTACAGCAGAAGATTTAAAACTTATTTCCCCAGAGAAAACAGTGAACCCTAAGATTTTTCAATTAAATGATCAGCAGACATTGTTTCTTGGCGGTATGGCCAGGATCGATTTTGTAAAGGGTGATCGACAATCATTCGTTGTTTATGCCTCGAACAGGATAACGATTCATCGGACAAAACTGGAAAAGGCAGAAGAATTGTATACTTCGCACGTGGGCACAGATTTGCTGTCCCCTCCAACGGGAGAAAATGTAAAGATGCTTCCTCCGATGCGCAAGAGATCCTTTAAGATTGAGTCAGGCAGCAAGAAGGATATTGTGATCTCTGGTCTCGGTTGGATTACGGTTGGGGGTGCAGGGGCTCTGGTAGACGTGTATGCACCCGATGGCGTATCGGTAACGATTCGAGAGGCTTTGATCTAGAAAAAGAAATTAATCTTGGAAGTGTTAAAGGAGAGGCGTTTCAATGAACAGTAAGACAATCATGACAGGGGTGTTTGGGTATCCGATCGAACAATCCCTTTCACCTATAATGCATAACCAGGCTTTTCGGGCGCTAGGAATAAATTTTTCCTATGCAGCTTTTGCCGTCGCACCTGACCAGCTAGAGCAGGCTGTCAACGGGATACGAGCACTGGGGTTTGCAGGCGTGAATGTCACGATCCCGCATAAGGTGGCAATCATTCCTTTTTTAGATGAGATTGATCAAGAAGCTGAAGAAATAGGCGCTGTTAATACGATTGTCAATGATGGCGGAAAATTGATTGGCTTCAACACCGATGGAGCGGGGTATGTCCAGTCCCTTCTGGAAGAATGGAAAGTGCCTCTCACAGGGAAACGGGTCATAATTTTAGGGGCTGGCGGAGCTGCAAAAGGCGTAGCAGTCTCACTTGCAAAACGCGGGGTAGCATCCATTTGTGTGGTTAATCGATCGGTGGAAAAGGCGGAGGCATTGGCAAAACAAATTAGTCATTTCACACACTCTGTAAGTTTGTCGAGTGATCATTTAAAGGCAAAGGATGTCGAGCAAGTTGACCTTATTATTAACACGACATCGGTAGGAATGTACCCATATGAGGATAATATCCCTATAGACCCTTCATTTTTACATCCAAAGTTAGTAGTTAGCGATTTGATTTACAATCCTTTAGAAACAAAGCTGTTACAGGAAGCTAAAAAGATTGGCGCAAGAACACATGGCGGGGTTGGGATGTTTATCCATCAAGGTGCCCTTGCTCAGCAAAAGTGGACGGGAAAACAACCGCCTATTTCGCTTATGAAGCAGACCGTGTTGGATCAACTCCAGAGCAAGTCATCCGAATAAATAACAGAGATAAAAGGGGGTAATTCAAAATGTTAACAGGAAAGCAAAAACGTTTTTTGCGTTCTGAGGCACACCATCTTACACCTATTTTTCAAGTGGGAAAGGGTGGAGTCAATGAAAATTTAACTAAACAAATCGCAGAGGCCTTGGAAGTGCGAGAATTGATTAAAGTTTCTATTCTAGACACGTGTGGGGAAGATAAGAATACAGTCGCCGGAGCATTGGCAAATGGGGCAGATGCTGAGCTTGTCCAATTAATCGGGAGAACCGTTGTCTTGTACAAGGAATCGAAAGAAAATAAAAAGCTTGAGATTCCAACCTAAGTGATGAAAATCGGGATTTTAGGCGGGACTTTTGATCCGATCCATATTGCCCATTTGATGACAGCTGAACAAGTTTACCATCAGTTGCAGTTGGATCAGATCTGGTTTATGCCTGCTCATATTCCGCCCCATAAGGAAGGCAAGCATGTATCAGAAGCTGTCCATCGATTAAAAATGGTGGAGCTTGCCACGCAATCTATATCTTACTTTCATGCCTTTCCTTATGAATTAAGTCGACCAGGCCCATCCTACACAATACAAACGATTAAAGAAATAAAGGATTTATACCCGAAAGTTGATTTCTATTTCATCATCGGTGGAGATATGATAGATTATCTGCCTAAATGGCATAAAATTGACCATCTGGTCAATTTGGTGAAATTCGTTGGCGTGCATCGTCCTGGATACCTGCCGGATAATGAATGGGCCAGAAAATATGTGAAAATGGTTCCGATGCCGCAGACTGAAATTTCATCGACGCTCATTCGGACTTACCTCAAAAATGGACAGTCCATTCGTTTTATGGTGCCTGACGAGGTGAAAAAGTACATCGAGGAGAATCATTTGTATGACGTTTGATCGAGAAAACCTATTGCAGCAGGTCCGTGCACAAATGACTGAACATCGCTTCATCCATACATTAGGTGTTGCTTCAACAGCGGAAGCCTTGGCAAAGCAGTATGGGGCAGATCCGGAAGAAGCTGATCTTGCGGGAATCCTTCATGATTACTGTAAATTTTGGGAACGGGAAAAGATGGAAGAAATCATTCAGAGGGAAGAATCGATTTCGGCGGTTCTTTTACTATATGATAAAGAACTATGGCATGCACCGGTAGGAGCTTATATTGTTGAGCGGGATTTAGGGATTACAAATCAAAATGTGTTAGATGCCATTCGCTATCATACTTCTGGCCGGAAAAATATGACGTTATTGGAAAAAATTTTATGGGTGGCGGATTATATTGAACCAGGCAGACAATTCCCTGGGGTTGATGAAATAAGGGAACTAGCCCATCAAAATCTGAATGAGGCGTTACTCAAAGCACTTGGCAATACGCTTATGTTTCTGATTAAACAAAAGAAGAGGATCTATCCTTTAACGGTGGAAGCATATAACGGAATGCTTGCTGATCTTCAAGAAACCCGATAGGAGGCAGAACAATAGTGACGATTTTAGAAATTGCCCAAAAATCAGCCGCGATCGCGGAGGACAAAAAAGCGGGAAATGTAGTGATATTAGATATCCATGGACTATCCGTGATAGCTGATTATTTTGTAGTTTGTCATGGGAACTCGGGGACACAGGTACAAGCTATTACTTCCGAGTTGAAGAAACAGATGGCAGAGGCAGGGATCGATATTAAGGGTGTCGAGGGATATGATGAAGCACGCTGGGTCTTGATGGATTTGGGGGATGTGATCGTCCATATTTTTCATAAGGATGAACGTGAGTATTATAATATTGAACGAATTTGGGGAGATGCAAGTGTCATCCAATTCCAGTAGCTATCAATCGCTTGCATTGATTTATGACCGCCTTATGGAAGATGCTCCTTATGACCAGTGGATGGAGTACTTTATGCAAACAACAAAGCGTTATGGGGGAAGTGTACAGCAAGTGATTGATTTGGCTTGTGGTACGGGGACCATCTCGATCGAGCTGGCAAGAAGGGGCTACGAAGTCACCAGTATCGATCTTTCGGATGACATGCTTGCAGTCACTTACGACAAAGCCCAACAATCAGGCGTAAACGTTCAACTTCTGTGCCAGGATATGAGGGAGTTCATCGTACCTTCTTCCGCTGATGCTGTGGTCTGTTTTTGTGATTCATTATCTTATTTGACAACCCCTTTGGATGTGGAGCAGACCTTTTGTCACGTTTGGCAGGCCCTAAAACCCGGAGGGATCTTTTTGTTTGATGTTCATTCAGTATACAAAATCCAAGCGTTTTATGGCGATCAAACATTTGCCTTAGCAGATTCAGATATCTCCTATATTTGGCAATGTGATTGGGATGGGGCAAGTCAGGTAACCCATGAACTAACCTTTTTTGTTCAAGAAGGCGGTTATTATAAACGATTTGAAGAGGTTCATCAGCAGAGAGGATACACGGTAGAGGAGATCGAACACTGGCTACGGAAAGCGGGATTTGATCATATTATGTGTACGGCAGATTTTACTGACGAGCCACCGCGAGAAACGAGTGAAAGACTATTTTTTACAGCGATGAAGCAAGATGAATCTAATAAGGTGAGTTTTTCCTCTTGTTCTTAGAAAGGCTGCCAAAATAAAAAAAGGGGGAGGAAATCCCCTTATCCTATTTGTGTTAGCGCTCTCATAATTTGCTTTGAGAAAATAGAGGTTTTTTCCTCCCTATTTCCCCGTATTCTATTGAACGGGGGATAGTCTCCCCCTATTTTGGGTGTTTCCTTCTTATCGTTAAGATAAAGCGTTCTTCAAAGCTTGTGAAATCACTTCAGACATCTGCATGACGGTAAACAAACGAGTATTTTGCAACATCATGGTTTCCAAAAAACCGCTCTCGTTCACAATTCCTTTAATATGAAAATGACCTACCTCCGGCAGGACTTTTTTAACCCCCATGCCTGGTTTTAACGGACCGTCCACGAGTTGAATATCTCCAATGTCGTTTTTTTGTCCAAGGCAAGCATCAACGGCAATAACAAGAGGGGATCGAAGTTGTTGCAGGTTCTGCAGAGCAGTTCGAAGGTTCAGCGCATGTACCGGATTTTTCAAGGTGCCCCATACCTGGACATTCATTCCAATCCCTTGGCTTAAATATGTCCCTACAAGTGGCCCCAACGAATCACCTGTGCAGCGGTCTGTTCCAATGCAGAAGACAATCAGCGTAGAATAGGATCCTTGCCGATCGATGCGTTCTCGTATTTTTTTTTCCAACAGATAAGCAGCCTTTTCTTTTTTGTATGAAACTTGACATAGCAGGGTCATCGAGCCATCACCTGCTATATCTTATTCGTGGCATGAGGAAAAGAAAGTAGGGGAAATGCGGATTTTTAGTACATCCTATTCCGCTGTGAACTCACCGTAGATTTCCCCAGTTTCGTACCCCTTAATTGTATTATGATAAACAATCAGGTTGTTAGATTTCATAAAACCATCAAATTCTTCCTCAGAAAGCGAAGCGGTCAGTCCTTGAGCTTCATTTGTGAATGAGGCTCTTCCTTCATTGATATCATCAAAATACATGGTGTTCATGGCATCCTTTTTTAGAACAAGTTGAATCATGAACTTTTCCTCCTTCATAAATAGGTTTGTGCACCTACAGGCCATGTAGTTGTTCTGTAGGGCTTTACCTTTAAGTTGTATTATTTGCAGATGAGAAAAATAATTTGTGACAAAAGTGCTAGACCAAATAATTTTTTTGTGTATAATTAATCTAAAGTCGAGAATTAAACTTAAAGTTGAGACGAGAAGATCAGGAGGAGAGACAGTTGAGAAGAGCGATTCAGACAAGTTTAGCATTGTTATTAACTATGTTCGTTGGGGTTGGGTGCAGCGGGGTTGCTGAACAGCAAGCCAGCACATCCCAGGAAGCAACAGCACAGGAACAACCCGTAAAACAGGAAGAACAAAAAACCATTACCTTAGGAATTACACAGATTGTTGAGCATCCCGCCTTGGATTCTGTTCGTAAAGGAATCGTTGATGCATTGGCAGACAAGGGGTTCAAAGATGGAGAAAACCTGAATGTTGATCTGCAGAACGCACAAGGGGATATGAACAATGCCATTTCTATAGCACAGAAGTTTACTGCTGATCAGAAGGATATGATCGTTGCGATCGCTACGCCGACTGCACAAGCAGCTGCAAAAGCAACCAAGGATATCCCTATCGTTTTTGCGACTGTAACTGACCCTGTGGCAGCAGGACTGGTTGAAGCGCTGGATAAACCTGGCGACAATATTACCGGAACCTCAGATCAGTTGCCAATGGCCATGCAGGTGGATCTAATTAAGAAGTTTATTCCTGGAGTGAAGAAAATCGGTGTCATTTATAGCAGCAGCGAAGTGAATTCTGAAGTTCAGGTGAAAGATATTGAAGCGTCCGCAAAAGAACGCAATATTGGAGTCGAGAAGGTAGGTATTACAAAAGCTTCCGAAGTTCAATCCGGTGCCGAGGCGTTAGCTGGAAAGGTCGATGCAATCCTTATTCCTGTCGATAATACCGTTGTCTCAGCGATGGAGGGTGTCGTTACTACAGCTTTGAAAGCGAAGCTGCCAGTGTTTGCATCTGATACTGATTCCGTGAAACGTGGTGCAGTAGCCACCTATGGAATTGATTATTATAAAATGGGATACCAAACAGGAGAAATGGCCGCGCGTATCCTAAAAGGTGAAGCAACCACTGCTAATCCTGTTGAAGTAACAAAAGACGCAGATCTCACGATTAACCTTGATTCTGCAAAAGCATTTGGTTTGCAGGTATCTGATGAACTTAAAAAGTCTGCCAAAGAGGTTATTGGCGAATAAAAAAAGAGGGCGTTTAGCCCTCTTTTTTTATACTATTTTTCAAACATGACTTCCACTTCTCTTAAATCTGTGCGATACTTTTCATGGGTATTATGGTACATTTGATTAAAGGTATCCCCGATATTTCCCAATGCAATAAGACCTGCACCAGTGACTCCGCCAGGAACAACTACCCGCTGCTGGAGAGTGGCAAGATCAAAAGGACCTTCCGAAATTAATTTGGCAAATCCAATAATCATCTCGGTTGTAAGGAATGTGGCATCATCTTGGTTAATCCCGGTTTCTTCGACCGCAGCGCTAATAAATCGTTGCAGAAGAAAACTTAGAAATGCAGGACCACAACTAACGATATCAGAAGATACCCGAGTAAACTCTTCCTTGATTTCAATCGGCTTACTGATCTTTTCAAAAAGTTTTCTTAAAAAGTCGCGATCATCGGATTTTACTCGACTTCCAAACATCATGAGAGAAGCCCCAGCACCTACTAAATTGGTGATACTTGGGATAATTTTTGCAATTTTGCAGGGGATTTGTTCCTCTAATGTTTGTATAAGAATGGGACTAGTTATAGACACGATGAGATGATCCTTTTCAATCCAAGGCTTGATCTGCTCTATCACAGTTTTGAATTCCAAAGGCTTCACACAGATGAAAATAAGTTGGCTGTTTTTTACCACTTGGATATTATCATCGGCATAAGTTAAACCAGGGTATTTCTCACTTAATCGCTTTACCTTCTCACGGGTACGATTGCTAGCGGTAATTTGATCTGGTTTAAGGGCCTTTTCCGATATAAACGCTTCAAGAAGAATGCTTCCCATACTCCCCGTTCCAATAAAGCCCACTCGCATGGAAATCCCCCCCGATCAATCTTTATTCCTATATGTATGATGGAGGGCAGGAATCCATACATCAAAATCAGGATTAACGATGAATTCCTTCTTAGATTTACTAATTCTGTGCAGCTTCTTCTACCATTTGTTTAGTGACAAACTTTCGGGAAGGGAGATGATTGATTGCTGCAAATGAATTGATCTCCTCAGTGACTTTATTGATTTGATCCACAGAAAATGCCTCATTGTTTTGGCACTGCAGAATGACCTTTTCAATTTCTGCTTCCCGTTTCTCATCCAACTTTCTGTATGTTTGAATGATCCCCCAGGTTTTATTTGTCTTTTTGGAAATTTCCTCATGTACACTCACGATAGACACCTCATTTTTCTCTAAAGTCATATTCTTAGATTATATGTAAATGCCTGTTTGAAGACAAGCTATGGAAAGGATTGATGGTGATGAATTTTAACTGGTCACAAAGAGAAAAGAGTTTTGTTTATATTGGCATTGCCTGTTTCATATTGATCATCAGTATGGTATTTTATCAGTTTTCGATTCGCGAGGATATTGGAGAGGAGGAGGATGACAAGCCTTTTGAGCTGGTTGAACTCGATTCTGCTAAGAAGGTAGAGGATTCAAAAGACCTGCCTGAAAGCCATGAGGTATGGGTTGATCTCAAAGGAGCAGTGAAGAACCCTGGGGTCTATCAGCTGCAGGAAGGGTCGCGGGTTCATCATTTAATCGAAATGGCCGGAGGTCTCCTGCCAGATGCCGAAGAAAAGTTAGTGAACCTCGCGCAGACAGTTCAGGATGGTGAGATGATTTATGTGCCAAAAAGGGGAGAGGAGGCTTCCGCCCTAAGTACCGCGGGAGTGATAGGGCAGCAAAAGGACGATCCAAAGGTACAAATTAATACGGCAAATGAGGCAGAGTTTGATAGTTTACCAGGAATTGGACCAGCTAAAGCTAAGGCAATTATTGAATATCGAGAAACCCATGGGGCCTTTCAAGAGCTGGAGAGGTTAAAAGACGTTCCAGGGATCGGCGAGAAAATTTTCCAACAGTTAAAGGATCATATACGTATCAGATAATATAAACGTGTTGACAGCATTTATTTTAAATTTTATAATTAATTCATAACAATTTCATAGTATTCTCTTATCAAGAGCGGTAGAGGGACTGGCCCGATGACGCCCGGCAACCGGCAGTGATGCTGCAAGGTGCTAAATCCAGCAGAACGATGGTTCTGAAAGATGAGAGAGATTGTGTGTGATTCGGACACGACCTCTTCATCTGGAAGAGGTTTTTATTTTTGTTAAGTTTTAGGAGACACTTATTACTAAAGGGAGGAATAACAATGACAACTGAAAGAAAATTAGGATTTGATACGCTTGCTGTACATGCTGGACAAAAACCAGATTCTGAAACAAATTCCCGCGCTGTACCGATTTACCAAACGTCATCCTTTACTTTCAATGATACTGACCATGCTGCTAATTTATTTTCCTTGGCGGAATCTGGCAATATCTATACACGGATCATGAATCCAACGCAGGATGTTTTTGAACAGCGGATTGCGCAGTTAGAGGGAGGAGTAGGGGCGTTAGCGACCGCTTCGGGACAGTCTGCTATTACATACGCTTTGTTAAACATTGCAGGTGCAGGGGATGAAATTATCGCCTCTAGTAGCCTTTACGGTGGCTCGTATGCCCTATTTGCCCACACCCTACCAAAGCTTGGCCTGAAGATCCACTTTGTGGATGTAGACGACCCGCAGCAATTCCGTGATAAAGTAAACGATAAGACGAAGGCTTTTTATATAGAAACCATCGGAAATCCGCAAATCAATGTTGCTGACATTGAAACGATTGCTGGGATCGCCCATGAAAATGGAGTACCACTAATTGTAGACAATACCTTTGCTACCCCTTATTTATGCCGTCCAATTGAACACGGGGCAGATATTGTTGTTCATTCGGCAACCAAATTCATTAACGGACATGGGACAGCTATTGGTGGTGTTATTGTTGATTCTGGTAAATTTGATTGGAACAATGGGAAATTCCCGGGTTTAAGCGAACCAGATCCTAGCTATCATGGAATCGTCTATACTCAGGCTGTTGGACCATTGGCTTATATCATTAAGGCGAGAGTAACGCTTCTACGTGACATTGGTGCCGCTGTAGCGCCATTTAATTCTTTCCTCTTTATTCAAGGGTTGGAGACTTTGCCGCTTCGGATGCAGCGTCACGTAGAAAACACTCAAAAGGTTGCTGAATTCTTGCAAAACCACGAGCTTGTTTCCTGGGTTAATTATCCTGGACTAGAGGAAAATCGCTATCATCCATTGGCAAAGAAGTACTTGCCATTGGGTGCTGGTGCCATCTTTACCTTTGGGATCAAAGGCGGGGTAGAAGAAGGCAAGAAGTTTATCAATAGCTTAGAGCTGTTCTCACATGTTGCTAACGTCGGAGATGCAAAATCGCTTGTCATTCATCCAGCAAGTACAACACACCAGCAATTGGATGAAGAAGCGCAGAAGAAGGCAGGCGTCACCCCTGATCTTATCCGTTTATCCATTGGTTTAGAGACCATTGACGATATTTTATACGATTTGGACCAGGCTTTGAGGGCTAGTCAGAAATAAGTATAGTTGGAGGCGGCTTACTCGATCATGCGGGACCGCCTCCTTTGTTTTTGAGAATAAGGGAAAAATTTTCCGCTATTCACTCTCTAAGCGTAAAAAACCGCTCAGAAAACATCTCTGAACGGTTAACTCTACCTATCCTACTCGAAAAGTCTCTAAATTCTTCCGTCTCGTTTCTATATAAGGGCTGACGAAAGGACCGAAGCAGTACTTTTCTTCAATAAAAATTTGGTGCCACAGCATGAAGATAAGAATGGTCCAAATTCTTCTGCTGTAATCAACTTTTCCTTCTTTATGTTCATCAAGCATGTATAAAACATAGGCTTTGTTAATATATTCATCTACTTCCGCACTGTAAATCAGTTCCTTTGCCCAGGAGTAGAACTCGCCACGCAGCCACACCCGAGTCGGTACGGGGAAACCAAGTTTTTTGCGGGTTTTGATTTGTGGGGGTAGCAAGTCTTTCATTGCTTCTCTCAACACATATTTGGTTGTTCCCTCAGCAATTTTGTATTTGGTAGGAATTTTCGCGGCAAATTCAAAGACTTTTGGATCGACGAATGGGACCCGAAGTTCAAGGGAATTGGCCATCGTCATCTTGTCAGCCTTCATCAGAATATTGCCACGCAACCAACTATGAATATCAAGGTATTGCATCTTTGTTACATCATCATACCCAGCAGCACCCTTGTAGATCTCAGAGGTGATCTTAAAAGGGCTGACGTAGGCAGGATCATTTGACAGATTACTCATGGTTACCTTTTGTTTAAGCTCTTCAGAGAAGATGAGGGCATTCCCAAAGAATCGTTCCTCTACACTTTTTGATCCACGGATTAGAAAGCTTTTTCCTTTCACACCATCTGGGAGGACGCCTGCTACTTGTCTTAAAGCAGATTTCATAGAACCGGGGAGCGATGAAAACATCCGTAAAGAATGTGGTTCACGATAAATATTATACCCCCCAAAGAACTCATCTGCCCCTTCACCAGATAACACAACGGTTACATACTGGCTGGCTAATTCGGCGACGAAGTAAAGCGCGATCGCAGACGGATCAGCAACAGGTTCATCCTGGTGCCAGATTAGTCGTGGCAGTTCCTGTAGATAACGCTCTGCAGATATCTTCACCTCATGATGATCAGTTTTCAAAAACTGACTTGTATCCCTTGCTATATCTAATTCACTATAACCAGGGATATCGAAACCAACGGTGAAAGTTTTCACCTCTTCATGCTGGCGAAGCATTGCCACGATACTGCTGGAATCGATCCCACTTGATAAAAAGGCGCCGCGCGGCACATCACTAACCCGATGCTTTAGCACCGACTCCTCTAATATTTGTCTGGTACCATCAACAAAATAAGAGAAGGGCTTCTCCTCTGGGGTGAATTCAACCTTCCAATAAGGTTCAATCGTTAATTTTCCATCCTTAATCATTACTTGATGTCCAGGCGGCAATTTATGAATTCCATCAAACATGGTTTCGGGGTCGGGAACATACTGGAAGGTTAGGTAGTGATAAAGGGAGGTTGGATTTACTTTTTTATGTACTCCATTCACCTTAAGCAAACTTTTGATTTCAGAACCAAAAGCAAAAAAGTCCTCAGTTTCTGTCCAATAAAAAGGCTTGATGCCAAAATGATCCCGTGCTCCAAAGAACAGCTGTTTTTTTCGGTCCCAAATCATAAAGGAGAACATTCCACGAAGATGTTTCGGACAATCAAAGCCGACTTCTTCATATAAATGGACAATCGTTTCTGTATCCGACTCGGTCTTAAACTGGTGTCCGCGGTCTTTTAACCAGGCTTGCAGTTCCTGGTAGTTATAAATTTCGCCATTAAAGGCAATCCATATGTCTCCATCTTCATTGCTAAGCGGCTGTTTTCCGCCTTCTAAGTCAATAATACTAAGCCGTCTAAAACCCAGTCCAACCTGACAATCAGTAAAAAATCCGCTGTCATCCGGCCCCCTATGTGTAATCACATCGGTCATTTCTTTTAAATGCTCGGAGGATACCGGATGATTTTTTATGTTATAAAGAGCGACAAATCCGCACATAAAAAAGCTCCTTTAGTAAGAAAAAATAAGTACAGACTCCACTTTAACATGGTTTATCGCTATAATCAATGTATCAGCATAGGAGGGAAATGAGCGGATGAGGAAATCTTGGGACCTGTATTTCATGGATATTGCCTATATGGCTTCAACAAGAGCGACCTGCAGAAGACGCCATGTTGGTGCTGTACTATGCAAGAATAAAAAATTGTTAGGATCCTCCTACAACGGGGCACCGATGGGGGTGGCAGACTGCTACGAAGAAGGTTGCATGCTTGTCCAAAACTACGAGGAAGAAAATGGACAGTTAGTGAAAAAGACGAGATGTATTCGCACCATTCACGCCGAACAAAATTTACTGCTGTTCACAGATCGTGAAAATCGGGAAGGTGCCACTGTGTATGTAACAGACGAACCCTGCTGGACTTGTGCCAATTTACTGGCTAACAGTGGGATTGGAGAGATCGTTTATCACCGTCCTTACCGGAAGGATCATACCAAGGTTCAGCAATTACTAGAACAAAAGGGAATTATCTTTCGTGGCTTAGAAGATTATCATCCCCCTCAAGGAACGGATGATTCGCAGGTTATTGATTAAAGGCACCCTTTTGTTTTTGGGGCAAAGAAAGTATAATGATAGGAAAATACAAGCAAACGGAGGATTTGGCTTTGACAGAATCCATTGTTGGTACGATTATGGTAGGTGCATCTTATTTAATTCGCCTGTATTACTTTGCATTGATCGGGAGAATTCTTTTATCTTGGCTGCCACAGCTTCAGGAAAACAAAATCGCAGAATTCTTATATAAGATAACGGAACCGTATTTAGCTGTTTTCCGTCGCTTCATTCCGCCCATTGGGATGATCGATATATCGCCCATTGCTGCTTTCTTTGTTTTTAGCTGGATTTCTGAGTTCTTACTTAGAGGACTGCATACAGTTTTACTTTTCTTATTTTAATTTTCGGAATTTGATGGTATACTCTTTTTAAGAAAAGTTTCGTTCACTTTAATTCATTAATAATCTTCACTTTCCTAAGTGGTAAATCGGCTGAATCGGCCGATTTTCTCTTCTCCAGTAAAGGGGAGTAGCTGCAAGAATATCTTTATTCTTGATACAAAGTCGTCATTACGGAATCTGATTCCCGGCTTTGTAAGTACTTGTGCTATGCGAGACCTTTGCTTAACTTCAACAGAATCTTTATGTTTCTGTTGAAGTTATGCTAAGGTCTTTTTATTTTTTAATTTTTAAGGAGGCGTTTCATGGAGGATTTTTTTGTAGGACTAATTAAGATTATTTTAATTAACATTGTTTTAAGCGGGGATAATGCCGTGGTCATTGCCTTAGCTAGCCGGAATCTTCCGGTTGAGCAACAAAAGAAAGCCATTCTTTGGGGAAGCGGCGGGGCTATTGGGTTACGGGTTATTTTAACCTTTATTGCAGTATGGCTCTTGAAGATCCCGTATCTGCAAGTGATAGGAGGATTGCTCCTGATTTGGATTGCAATTAAGCTTTTAAAAGGGGAAGAGGGGGAAGAATCCCTAAAAAGTGGAGGCAACTTAGCAGAAGCCATCCGAACTATTATTTTTGCCGATTTGATCATGAGTCTTGATAATGTGGTGGCAGTAGCAGGTGCCGCGAATGGCAGTATTCTTTTGATTGCCATCGGATTGGCTTTAAGTATCCCGTTGATCATTTGGGGTAGTCAACTTCTGATGAAGTTGATGAATCGCTTTCCAATCATTATTTTGGCTGGTGCAGGGTTATTGGGGTATACAGCAGGGGAAATGGCCCTAGGTGATAAAGGGCTCGGCCATTTTCTGCACGAAGTTTTACCAGGGGCTGGTTTCATTATTCCGATTGCGACGACTGTTCTGGTGATTGTTGTTGGAAAATGGCAGGCGAAGAAAGATGAAAAAATAACTGAAATTATTTAATGTTTGATATTGTCCTTTCTGACAGAAAACAATAAAATGAGGGTAGGTAAATAACAAGGAGGGATGAGTATATTCCGATAAAAAATGAATGGATGGCAAGAAGGCCTGTTTATTGGCTTTCCCTGATGTTTACCGGTGGGATCGTTTTTAGTCACTTCTTTTCGATGGGTGATCCTTTCCGATATCTTCTTATTTTGCTTTTTCCAGGGATCTGGATGTTGATTCGACGTCAGAATTTTTCGGAATGTATTCTTCTCTTCCTTTTCTTAATGCTGGGTGCGAGTTATTATGACCTGCTTGAAAAGCTGAATGATACGACCCTTATAGATGAAGGAAAAACGGTAGAAATGACTGGGACGATTCGTTCCGAGCCAAAGGTTGACGGGAATCTGTTAACCTTTAAACTTCATTTGGCCCAGTTTGACCAACAAGAAGCAGAGGAAATAGTAATCTGTCAAGTGTATCTTCAATCAAAACAAGATCAGGAAATGGCAAACGACTTAAATAGGGGAAGTTTCGTCCGGATAAAGGGGAAACTCACAGCACCGGAGCCCGCACGGAATCCCAATGCTTTTGATTATAAGCAATATTTGTATCATCAGCGCATCCACTGGATCATCCAAACCTCCTCCGCTCCTCAAGTCATTAAAGACCCACCCCCATTTCAATTTGATACCCTTCTTTCTTCCATCCAAAACTATCTATCCCATTCTGTTGAACGGACATTCCCAGAGAAAATTACGCCGCTTGTGAAGGGAATTTTGCTTGGCAACCGGGATGATATTGATCCAAGCTTGATCAATGCTTATTCAATCTTTGGATTGCTCCATATCCTGGCGATTTCCGGGTTACATATGACCATCCTCAGTGGAGGGGCTTTGGCTTTTCTCCGCATTATTGGCTTGACAAGGGAGAGTTCGCTTCTTCTGACTTGCGCTTTTATTCCTCTCTATGTTTTGCTCACGGGGGCCTCCCCATCGATTGTCCGCTCTGGGATTATGGCTGTCATCTTTTTGTTAGGAAATTTTTTGCGAAAACCGGTGGATGGGCTAAATATTTGGGGGGCTTCTCTTTTAAGCATGCTTTTTTACAATCCATATCAACTATGGGATATTGGTTTTCAATTGTCATTTCTCGTCACCTGGGGACTAATTGTGTTTGTGCCCATTTTTTATCCGCACCCCCCTAACGTAAAAGTTCCCTTTCGGCTTATGATTTGTGTAACAATGATTGCCCAACTTGTTTCTTTACCTGTTTTAATTTATTATTTTTCCCAGTTTTCTTTCTGGTCTCCTTTGGCAAATTTTTTTCTCGTCCCGTTTTTTTCCCTAATGATTATCCCCGTAGGTTTTGCATCCTTTCTGATTGGACTCATTCATCCTGGATTTGCTTATTTAATGGCAAAAGTCTTGGCAGAATTATGGAATCTGATTAATCAAGTGGTGGTAAATTTGAGCCGCTTTACATGGACAAATTACTATGTTGAAAAACCAAGCTTTCTGTGGTTGGTTGTTTATTACTTTGTCCTGCTAAGTCGATTGTGGATAATGAAGAAGTGGATAAAATTTTGGTGGACCAGCATAACTCTCTTGATTGCTTTTCAATGTATTGCAATTCCTATTAACCGGCAAAATCTAGTAGTCACTATTCTTGATGTGGGACAAGGGGATGCAATCGTGGTAGAATTACCAAATCGAAAAGTTTATTTAATTGATGGCGGAGGTGCTGCGATTGCACCAAGACAAAGCTGGCAGAAAAAGAAGAAACCGTTTGATGCTGGCCAAAACGTCATAGTCCCTTTTCTTAAATCGAAAGGCATCAATCGAATTGAAAAGATCATCGTAACCCACGGAGATTTGGACCATATCGGAGGATTATTATCGATCATACAGGCTGTTGGGGTGGGTTCTGTTTTGGTCAATGGATTACCTCCAGGCAGTCAGGAAGAACGGGATTTGTTTAAATCGATAGAAAGTAAAAAAATCCCTGTACATAAGGTCTATAAAGGTCTCAAGTGGCATGATAACAAAAGTGTCGTATGGACAATTTTAAATCCCGACCCGCGACACCCTATGTCTTCCGATAACAACAATTCTGTTGTTATCTTATTGGAAGCATGGGGGTTTCGGCTGTTATTTACTGGAGATTTGGAAGCAGAAGGTGAAAATATCCTATTGCCTTATATAATAGAAAGAGTAGATGTGCTGAAAGTGGCACACCACGGAAGTCAAACTTCAACAACCGATCAATGGGTAAAGCAGGTTCATCCGTCTGTTTCGGTTATTTCCGTGGGGAGAAAAAATCGCTTTGGTCATCCACATCATGAACCATTAGAAAGATTGGCTGCCATCGGCAGTCACATTGAAAGAACGGATGATAATGGTGCGATTACGATTGAAATTAAAAAAGGAGAGTTGGTAGTTTCTAGTCAACTGCAACCTAAAAAGTATGTAATACGTCAATAAAATAGTAAGGGAGGGGAACCTTAGTGACTGAGCCAGATCTGATCAGAGAGGCGCAAGCAGGCGATCGCGACGCCTTGATTCAAATATTGCGCAATATAGAAAAATCGGTCTACCAAACTGCATTTTATATTTTGAAGAATGAGCAGGATGCTATGGATGCCTCACAAGAGGCATTGATACGTATTTATAATAAAATCAATACCTATCAAGAAAAGGCGAAATTCACCACATGGGTGCAGCGCATCGTGACAAATATTTGCATTGATCACTGTCGTAAAAAGCGCGAAACCGTATCCATCGATGAACATTCTTTACCGCTTGAGGATAAAGCGAATGTCGAAAGTGAAGTAGTGAGAATTGATATGGCGAAAGAAATCAAAAAGGCTATTGAATTATTACCAGATCATCAACGGACGGTCATTATCCTTCGGTATGTTCAAGATCTCTCTTATCATGAAATTGCCGATACTTTACAACTTCCCCTGAATACCGTCAAGTCCCATTTATACAGGGCACGACAGCAACTGCAAGGATTACTTCAGGACTATCAGAAGGGTGGTGTGAGAATATGAGCTGTAGTGAGGTGACCCTATTAATGCAGCGGAATTTAGATAAGGATCTCTCTCCAAACGAACTTGCTTTATTAGAAGAACATCTAAAACTCTGCAGCGAATGCCAAAAGTTAAATGAAAGCTTACAAAATCTTTCATTGGAGTTAGAAAAACTGCCCCAAGTAGAACCACCTGTCAGCATCGTGGATTCAATCTTGCCTTACTTGGCTGTACAAACGGACGGAACAGTGGCACAAGGAACTGTTGCACAGGATAAGAAAGTCTTCCCACGGATCAGAAGGGATTGGAAAAGATACGGACTTATGATTGGAACTGCTGCGGCAGCTATGTTTTTGGCGATATCAATGCAGAATATGTTCTCTGCTCCGGAAAGGTCTGCAGAGATGGAGCAAAAAACGGCCAACACAGCAGATCATGCTGACAAAGTACCAGCTGTTGGGGAGAGCAGGACGTTATCAGCGGACGAAAATACAGCGGAAAGCTCCCGGGTTGAGGAACATACGGAGCAGTCTATGGTGGGTACGGAGCCAAGGGAGAGTCTTAGTCAACCAACTATGGAAAAGTCATCCATACCCAACCAAGATGCACAACCATCAATTCTAAACCCGGAACCTCCTAAGGTTCATGAAGAAGCAGAGTCAATGGACAAAGCAGGTTCAGAGAATGCAATGTCAGGTACATTGAAAAAACGGGTAGTGGAAGAGCAACCACTTGAGAATAACGGTGCAAAGGATCAAGCGCTGGCCCTTCAGCCTCTCCCAGAAGAACCAGCTATAATGCAAAATTTTGCAGCGCCAAGGTTAGCGGTTCCTGAGGAAGGGGCGGTGTCGAACGAAAAGGCATTTAAATCGGCGGACACAGTGGAGAGTAAGCCGGAAGTAGATATGCAAGCCGCGAAAGAGGGGGTCTCATCACCCGATCAACGATACATCGCCGCAGTCGAAGGGCAGATGATGGTTGTGAAAGACCAGGAGGGAAAAGAATATTTCCGCGGTCATCCATGGGGAGGAGGGGGTACGGTCACAATTCAGTGGCTAAGCCCATATGAATTCATTTATGTAATTCATTTCCCAGCCTATAAAGAGCAATGGAAAGTAAATCTTCCTTCCGGACAGGAACAAAAAATGTAGAACGGCATATATTGAAAGCAAGAAAGTAACCTTTGCTTTCCGTCCAGATTATGAAGCCTAGGATCCTAATCTGGACGTTTACATATATACGAGAAACAATTGGAGGGTGCAGAGCGCACCCTTTTTTTAGTACAATAAAAAGGGGTGAGAAAATGGATTCTCGTAATGTATTTAAGCGGGTTCAACAAAACGATATAGATCCTCTATACACACTATACGGTTCGGAAACTTTTCTAAGCGAAGAGTTTATTCGTTTTTTAAAAGGAAAAGTGCTTGATCAGGAGTTAGAAGAATTTAATTTACATATTTTTGATCTGAACGAAACTCCGATACAGGACGTCATTCAAGAGGCTGAGACACTTCCGTTTATGGGCGAGAAACGGTTGATTATCGGGAAAAACGCAATGTTCTTAACCGGAGCGAAACAAACTGGAGGTGTAGAACATCACATCGATGCTCTCCTGAACTACATTCAACAGCCACTAGAGACAACAGTCCTTGTTCTCGCGGTAGAAGTGGAAAAGCTAGATGAGCGAAAAAAAGTTGTTAAGCTTCTGCAAAAACATAGTACGATGGTGGCATTTTCACCACTAAAAGAACCAGAACTAATTTCCTGGATTCAAAGGCGTGCCCAGAAGCTGAATGCAGGGATCGATGACCAGGCAGCAAATCTCTTGAAGCAGACGGTTGGAACCGATCTGCGGACCCTACACCAGGAACTGGAGAAAATAGCATCCTATGTAGGCGCCCGGGGGACTATTACCGAGGATGTTGTCTACCAATTGGCTTCGCGAACCCTCGAACAGGACATATTTTCCTTGGTGGAAAGAGTCGTTAAATTGGATATGACACGTGCCATGAGGATCTTTTATGATTTATTGAAAAATAAGGAAGAGCCGCTGACGATTCTAAGTTTATTGGTCCGTCAGTTTCGTTTGATTTTGCATGTGAAAATTTTACTCTCCAAGGGATATACACAAGGGCAGATTGCCTCGCAACTCGGTATTCACCCCTATCCTGTAAAATTAGCAGCAGAAAAAGTAAAGAATTTCAGTGAGCAAGGACTTCGAAACGTCTTAGCTTATTTAGCTGAAGAAGATTATCGGATTAAATCTGGGAAGATAGATAAAAAATTGTCTCTTGAATTGTTTATGATGAGAGCAGAGGAGATATTAAAGGGCGAAAAAAAAGTGCTCTAACCTAGTTCAACAGGTTAGAGCACTTTTTGGTGTTAGGCAGTAACGCCATTCACTTTTTGCGCTAAGCGAGACTTTCTACGAGCAGCTTCATTTTTATGAATAAGACCCTTAGTTACAGCCTTGTCAAGTTTTTTAGCAGCAAATTTGTATGCTTCTTGAGCAGCAGTAAGATCGTTTGCAGAAACTGCAACTTCTACACTCTTAAGAGCAGTGCGAAGAGCAGATTTTTGTGCAACACGTTGCGTACGTCTTTTTTCGTTCGTTCTCGTACGTTTAATTTGTGATTTTATATTTGGCATCAGAGTCACCTCCTTGGTGCATCCATAACTTCGTTAATTGCAACAAAAATCATTTTACCATGGGCCTAAGTGAAATGCAATAAGCGTATTGAGATTATTATATAGGATTTTCACATCATAAAATTTGCAGAGATGTGTAATACTGGAAGAAAAGAGATTGGAGTTGGCCGATAATGAGTGAAGTGGAAAAAGATATGGATCTGTCCAAATACTCCATTCGAACCGATCTGGCATTGGAAGCACATCAGTTGGAATTGGAGCGCACAGGGGAACCAAGTATTTCAGGCGTGGAGATGAGTACGGAAGAAAAGAATGGAATACGTATGACGCGAGTCCAGGTGCTTAATAAACAAGGAGCCCAACAGATCGGAAAGCTTCCCGGGAAATATTTAACGATGGAAGTACCTGGGCTGCGCAGAAAAGATACGGAACTGCAAAATTTGGTTGCTACAGAATTCGCCAAGGCTTTTCAACAATTTTTGCAGGAAATCGGTATACAAGAACATCACAAAGCCTTGATCGTCGGTCTGGGGAATTGGAATGTGACACCTGATGCTTTGGGACCTATCGTCGTAGAAAATATACTAGTGACAAGGCATCTCTTTGAATTATTGCCAGAACATGTAGAAGAGGGATATCGTCCCGTCAGTGCCTTGTCTCCAGGTGTATTGGGAATCACGGGGATTGAAACAAGTGAGATTGTTTTTGGCGTAGTGGAAAAAACAAAACCTGATTTTGTTATTGCTATTGATGCGTTAGCGTCAAGGGCATTGGAAAGGGTTAATACAACCATTCAAATTGCTGATACAGGGATTAATCCAGGGTCAGGTGTGGGAAATAAAAGAAAGCCACTCACAAAAGAAACATTAGGGATTCCTGTTGTGGCAATTGGTGTTCCTACTGTTGTGGATGCAGTATCGATCGCCAGTGATACGATTGATTATGTCTTGTCACATATGGGAAGGCAAATGAACGAGAGCAAGAATCCATCGCCAGCCAGCCGCCTTACCCCCGCTGGATTTAATCTTCCAGGAACAACTAAGCCATTTACGCAAGAGGATGAGCCCTCTGTGGAAGGAAAAAAGGTGATCATGGGGCTTGTTGGTGTACTGCCTGAAGAAGAGAAGCGACAGCTTATTAGGGAGGTGCTTCAGCCGCTTGGACACAATTTAATTGTCACACCTAAGGAAGTAGATGAATTCATTGAAGATATGGGCAATATTATTGCGAATGGATTAAATGCTGCCCTGCATCAAGCGATTGATAAGAACAATGTATCAGCTTATACACATTAGGAGCCAAAAACTATGATATGGAGAATCAAATTCTTTGGGTTCGTGCTGTTTATGATATGTTTTGTCTTGGGAGGAATTCAACTGGCGGAGAACGGGACACGCCGTTTAGATGGTTTTGAAAATGGGCCGGCACAGTCTTTTCATATTGCTCGTGTAGATCAGGGGAAATTGGAAATGACTGTTCTTGGTCAGCAATACTATATTAATGGAGTCGACCGTGCTACAGATCAAGGACAGGCCGCAAGCAACTGGATAAGCAGCATTGGGAATTCAGTAGGGGATTGGATCTCCACTTCGACGAATAATATGGCAAAATGGTTATTCAAATAAAGCGCCCTACTGTGCGCTTTATTTTATTTGCGTTTCAATAACTTTATCTGACAGCGCATTGCCTGAGAGAAATGTCCATGCTATAATTAAGGATAGTGCATTTTTTCCTCTTGAGGAGGTCTTGGATAATGGATAGATTAGAGAGACAGAAAAAAATACGGAATTTTTCTATCATCGCGCATATTGACCATGGGAAATCAACGCTTGCTGACCGACTTCTGGAGTATACAGGCGCCCTAAGTGATCGGGAAAAAGAAGATCAGTTTCTGGATTCCATGGATTTAGAAAAAGAACGCGGAATTACGATTAAGTTGAATTCTGTTCGTTTAAATTATCGAGCAAAAGATGGAGAAGAGTACATTCTTCATTTAATTGACACCCCTGGACACGTCGATTTTACGTATGAAGTATCCAGAAGCTTGGCTGCTTGTGAGGGAGCGCTGCTTGTTGTGGATGCAGCACAAGGGATTGAAGCGCAAACTTTGGCGAACGTATACCTGGCGATAGACAATAACCTGGAAATTGTTCCGGTAATTAATAAAATTGACCTTCCTAGTGCCGAACCTGAACGAGTGAAGCGTGAAATAGAGGATGTCATTGGGTTAGACGCTAGTGATGCAGTCCTAGCCTCGGCCAAAGCTGGAATAGGGATTGAAGAGATTTTGGAACAAATAGTGGAGAAGATCCCTGCACCTGAAGGTGACCCAGATGCCCCTTTACAAGCACTTATCTTTGACTCTTATTATGATTCGTATCGAGGGGTTGTAGCTTACATTCGAGTGGTCAATGGAACGATTCGCAAAGGCATGAAAATTAAAATGATGGCCACAAACAAAGTGTTTGAGGTAACAGAGGTAGGGGCTTCAGCACCTTATCCAAAACCACTGGGCGAGCTCACTGTCGGAGATGTTGGTTTTATTTCCGCGAGCATGAAATCTGTAGGTGACACGCAGGTAGGGGATACCATTACAAGTGCGGAAAAACCGGCAACAGTGCCGCTTCCTGGATACCGAAAGATCAATCCGATGGTGTACTGTGGTCTATATCCTGTTGATACGTCAGAATACAACGATCTAAGGGATGCCTTGGATAAACTTCAATTAAATGATGCTTCCTTACAATATGAGCCGGAAACCTCACAAGCCTTAGGTTTTGGTTTTCGCTGTGGGTTTCTTGGGCTGCTGCATATGGAAATTATTCAAGAACGGGTCGAACGTGAGTTCGGTATCACCTTGATCACCACTGCCCCAAGTGTTATCTATAAGATCACAAAAACGGATGGTGAACAGTTCGATATTGATAATCCATCGAAGATGCCGGAACAGCAGTTCATTGATAAGATAGAAGAACCTTATGTGAAGGCACAGATTATGGTTCCTAAGGATTTTGTTGGTGCGGTGATGGAGCTTTGCCAAGGAAAACGCGGTGATTTTATCGATATGCAATATATTGATACAACACGTGTACAGATAACCTATGAAATCCCCTTGGCGGAAATTGTGTACGATTTTTTTGATCAGCTGAAATCAAATACAAAAGGCTATGCATCTTTTGATTATGAGTTAATAGGCTATAAGGCTTCGAAATTGGTTAAAATGGACATATTGCTAAACGGCGAAGAGGTTGATGCCTTATCGATCATTGTGCACAAGGATAGCGCCTATGCAAGAGGAAAACTCCTCTGCGAAAAGTTGAAGGAGCTAATTCCAAGACAAATGTTCGAGGTGCCTATACAAGCAGCGATCGGGCATAAGGTCATTGCCCGTGAATCAATTAAAGCTGTAAGGAAAAACGTATTGGCGAAATGTTATGGTGGAGATATTTCCCGGAAGCGTAAATTGCTTGAAAAGCAAAAAGAAGGTAAGAAACGCATGAAACAGGTGGGGAGCGTAGAAGTCCCACAAGAGGCATTCATGGCCGTATTGCAAATGGACAAGAAATAAACTGAAGGGATAGGGCTTTGGCTGGTTGCCAAAGCCCCTTTTCAGTCTAACCTGTAACTCCAAAAACTGAGGTGAATATATGCCACATTCTGTTTATATCCATATCCCTTTTTGTACAAATAAATGCTATTACTGTGACTTTAACTCCTTCGTTACACAGAATCAGCAGTTGGTCTGGGATTATCTTTATGCCTTGGAGCAAGAGATCATCTTAACGATGAAGCAAACACCTCCTGATGCGATTCAAACTATTTTTGTTGGCGGTGGAACACCAACCTTTCTATCTGCCGAACAAATGAAGTATTTTTTAAACGCGGTCAGACAACATATTCCTAATCAAACAGATGATATAGAATTTACGATGGAAGCGAACCCTGGAACGACGGATCCGGAAAAGTTAACTATCATGAGAAAAGGGGGAGTCAATCGCTTGAGCTACGGTGTTCAAGCTTTTGATGATGAACTTCTAAGGAAAATTGGACGGATCCACGACTCTGCACAGGTTTTCCGATCTCTGCATGATGCGAGACAAGCAGGTTTTACGAATATATCTATCGACTTGATCTTCGGTCTGCCAGGACAGTCTGTAGAATTATTTAAGAAGACGTTAAATCAAGCCTTTGATCTCGGTCTTCAGCATTTTTCTGCTTATAGTTTAAAAGTTGAGGAAAATACGTTATTCCATGTTCTTTATGAAAAAAATCAACTGATCCTTCCAGCCGAGGAAGAAGAAGTAGCGATGTACGAACTAGTTCGACAAGAAATGAAATTGCATGGGTACCGGCAGTATGAAATCAGCAATTTCGCCCAGGATGGCTACGAAAGCGGTCATAATAAAACGTATTGGAAAAACGAGGAGTATTATGGCATTGGTGCCGGGGCGCACGGCTATGTGAAGAGAAGCAGGCATATCAATGCCGGGCCAGTTCAACAATATATGCAGTTGGTTAAGCAAAATGGATTGCCGCGAATTGAAGAATTTACAGTTTCAGATCGGGAAGTAATGGAGGAATTTATGATAATGGGCCTCCGATTAATGGAAGGAATTTCGAAAAGGGAATTTTTCAAACGTTACGGTAAGCTAATCGAAGATGTATTCGGAAAACAAATAACAAACCTCGAAAAGCTTGGGCTACTAGAACAGGTTGGAGACCGGGTACGATTAACGGAAAAAGGAATCCCCCTAGGAAATGAAGTGTTTATGCGGTTTTTGGAATAGTTGACAACAGTCTGTACGATTTGGTATTTTAAATGTGAAGGTTTTAGCACTCGATAGATAGGAGTGCTAACAAGGGGTGAGTATATGTTATCCAATCGACAAATTCAAATATTGCATGCTATTGTTGACAACTATATTCGCAACGCGGAACCTATCGGGTCCCGTACGATTTCGAAAAGGGAAGATATTGGATACAGCTCTGCCACCATTCGAAATGAAATGGCGGATCTGGAGGAACTGGGATTTTTAGAACAGCCGCATACTTCTGCAGGCAGAATACCTTCGCAAAAAGGCTATCGTTTTTATGTTGACCATATTCTACAGCCAAAACAATTAACGAAGGAGGAAATCTCTCGGATTAAATTGTTGTTTGCTGAGAAGTATTATGCTTTTGAACAGATTACTCAACAAACAGCGGCCATCCTTTCCGGTTTAACCAATTATACTTCCATTGTACTTGGACACGAAGTGAAGGAAAACCTGCTCAAACATATACAGATGATCCCGTTAAATTCCACCACTGCGGTAGCGATTATTGTTACCAATACAGGGAAGGTAGAAAATAAAACGATTCAAGTACCAGAAGGAGTCCCTATTTCGGAAATTGAAAGGCTAGTTAACTTTCTGAATAGCAAATTGGTAGGGATGCCATTGCTTGAAGTCAAGCATCGGATCTACCAAGAGATCTCCAATGAATTGCAAAAGGTATTTGATAATTATCAAAGATTAATCGAAATGCTTGAACAAGCTTTTCACAGTCATCCAGAAGAGTTGGTATTCCTAAAAGGAACAACAAATATTATGATGCAACCGGAATTCAGGGATGTGGATAAGGTTAAAGACATTCTTGAATTCCTTGATACAAATGAACAACTGCTGAAACACTTTAGTTCACCGACACTCGGCGTACAAGTGAAGATCGGGGCTGAAAATAAAGAGGACGCGATAAATAATTGCAGTATAATTAGTGCAACTTATCATGTGGATGGGAATCCTCTTGGCACGATTGGAATTATTGGGCCGACGAGGATGGAGTACGGAAAAGTGATTAGTATTGTTGATTATATCTCGAAGGATCTAACAAGATTGTTAGGGAAAATCTATAAAAATGAACCTTAAGTAGAAGGATTAAAGGAGTTGGAAGCATGACCCGTTCTAGCGAAGGTCAGCATCCAATAGGAGATGAGCGGCTGACGACATTAATGAATAATGTGAATGCTGTTCGGGCGATCTCCTCTGCTGTAGAGGGAACCCTTGGGCCGAAAGGTCTTGATACCATGCTGGTAGATGAGCGTGGACACGTAGTCATTACGAATGATGGGGTTACGATATTGGAGAGAATGGAAGTAAAGCATCCTGCCGCCCGGATGCTGATCCGAATCGCTACTGCTCAGCAAGAGAAGATCGGCGACGGGACAACAACTGCGACAATAATGGCAAGTTCATTGGTGCAAGAAGGGGCTGCGCAAATCCACCGGGGTGTCCCCCCGGTAAAAGTGATAGCGGGCATCCGCCAAGGGGTGGCCACTGCTGAACGTAGTTTGGCTAGAATGGCTGCTGCTGTTACGGACCTAACTGACCCTCATCTTCGACAAACGGCCTATATTGCTGCTAGGGAAAATCAAGAGATTAGTGATTTGGTTTTGCAAGCATGCCATTTAGTGGGAGATAAGCAGCTTGTTCAAACAGAGCTAAAACTTGCAGATTTGGTCGAGGTTCATCAGGGAGAAGAAAGTGAAGTTATAAAAGGGATCCTGTTACAAAAAAGACCAGTCTCACGGCAAATGCCGTCTGATCTAGAGAACCCAGCTGTTTTGCTCCTCGAGGATCGTTTTGGTCCTGAAGGAATTGACGATGAGGCGCTCGGGACGGAGATCGGCTTTAAACAGTATCTTGAAAATAAAGAGAACTTTCTAAGATGTCTGGAGTATATCAACCAGATGGGAGTTCGGGTTATTATTTGTGAAGGTTCATGTGATTCCTTTGCCGAAGAATATTGTGCAGATGTTGGAATTACCGTTATACATAGAATTCCGCAAGCACAGATTCATCGGCTTGCCGAACATCTGGGAGCGATCCCTGTCAAGCTTCATGGGTTGCTTAAGTTGAAACAGGATTTTAAAAAGCTATTGGGCAGCTGTAAACGAATGGTTACGTTAGAGACCAAGCAGCAAGTTCGTTTTTTAGAAGGAGCTGGGAAACCGACCGCAACGATTCTAATCGGTGCCTCTACACCAGAGATCGTTGGCGAGAGGGGAAGAATTGCGAAGGATGCAGCATCTTCCGTGCAAGCGGCGATTCGCGGTGGAATTGTGCCCGGTGGAGGCAGTGTGGAGGTTGCGATGGCAAGGGAATTAGAACAATGGCGATCAACACAGACTGGATTGGAAGGTTATGGAGTCGATGCTGTGATTCAGGCCCTTCAGCGTCCGATTTCACAGATGATTATCAATGCGGGTTTCAATCCTTTTGAAAAATTGGAAGAGGTTCGGGCCGCCCAATCTAGGGAAGATTCATTTTCTGTCGCTCTTGATCTTGATAGTGGCCGCGCTGTGGACATGATTCAATTGGGCGTTGTCGACCCAGTGCTTGTTAAGAAATTCGCCTTAAAAGCTGCGGGTGAGGTTGCCGAAAGTATCTTAAGAATTCATACCATCATCCGGATGAAAGAAACATCTGATCTATTGGAATAGGAGTGGGTGAAGTGTCAAACGAAAACCAGGTGAATGAACAGGAAACTGTAGATGAAGTGAAACTGGATGAAGCAAACGAGACGACAGAGCATGCTCAGGAAGCCGATGCTGATTCCAACGTAGAAATCGAACAGTTGAAAAAGCAAGTGGAAGAAAACTATAATCGTTATTTGCGGGTTCAGGCTGATTTTGACAATTATCGCAAGCGCACCCGCAGGGAGCAAGAAGAGCTCATCCGTTACGCTGCGCAGTCTGTGATTGAAGGTCTCCTTCCAGCTCTAGATAATTTGGAGAGGGCATTAGCCGCTGCAAAAGATTCACAAGATGTGGACTCCCTTACCAAAGGAGTGGATATGGTTTTCCGTCAGATTGTTCAAACATTGGAGCAAGAAGGCTTGCAGGCCATTGAAACGGTTGGAAAGCCTTTTGATCCTCATTTCCACCAGGCGGTGATGCAGGAGGAGAGCCCTGATCATGAAGCGGGGATGGTTATTCAGGAACTGCAAAAAGGTTATCAACTGAAGGATCGAGTGATTCGCCCATCGATGGTGAAGGTCAGCTCATAGTATCTACCATTTTCGGGGAGAAGTTGACTATATAAATAAAATCAGGAGGCATCTAATATGAGTAAAGTAATTGGTATTGACCTAGGTACAACCAACTCTTGTGTAGCTGTTATGGAGGGAGGAGAACCGGTTGTTATTGCAAATGCTGAGGGCAACCGCACAACCCCTTCTGTTGTTTCTTTTAAAAATGGAGAAAGAATTGTTGGTGAGGCAGCAAAAAGACAGGCCATTACTAACCCTAACACAGTCATTTCTATTAAAAGACATATGGGTACAAACTACAAGGTAGAATTGGAAGGAAAACAGTATACTCCACAGGAGATTTCTGCTATTATTTTGCAAAAGTTGAAATCCGATGCGGAAGCATACCTTGGAGAAAAAGTGGATAAAGCAGTTATCACTGTACCTGCTTATTTCAATGATAGCCAGCGCCAAGCAACAAAGGATGCAGGAAAAATTGCTGGTTTGGAAGTTCTGCGTATTGTCAACGAACCGACAGCTGCTGCTCTAGCCTATGGATTAGAAAAGGCTGATGACCAGACAATCCTTGTTTATGACCTTGGGGGAGGAACCTTTGACGTATCAATCCTTGAGCTGTCTGATGGGTTCTTCGAAGTGAAAGCCACTTCAGGCGATAACAAACTTGGTGGGGATGACTTCGACCAAGTGATCATGGATTATTTAGTTGCTGAATTTAAAAAGGATACTGGAATCGACTTGAGCAATGACAAAATGGCACAACAGCGTTTGAAAGATGCTGCGGAGAAAGCTAAAAAAGATTTGTCCGGTGTACTCACTACGACTATTTCTTTACCGTTTATTACAGCAGACGCTACAGGTCCAAAGCACCTTGAGGTGAACTTGACCCGTGCAAAATTTGAGGAACTATCCTCCGGATTAGTTGAGCGGACAATGGGACCAACTCGCCGTGCACTTCAAGATGCAGGACTTCAGCCAACACAAATTGATAAGGTTTTATTAGTCGGAGGTTCTACAAGAATTCCAGCTGTTCAGGATGCGATCAAAAAGTTCATTGGTAAAGATCCTCATAAAGGGGTAAATCCTGATGAAGTGGTTGCACTTGGGGCTGCGGTTCAAGCAGGTGTCTTGACCGGGGATGTTAAAGACGTGGTCTTGCTTGACGTAACTCCTCTTTCCCTAGGTATTGAAACGCTTGGAGGAGTATTCACAAAATTGATTGACCGAAATACAACGATCCCTACAAGCAAATCACAGGTGTTCTCTACAGCGGCTGACAGTCAGACATCTGTTGATATCCATGTGCTTCAAGGGGAGCGTTCCATGGCGGCTGACAATAAAACCTTGGGCCGTTTCCAATTAACAGATATTCCGCCAGCACCACGCGGCATACCACAAATCGAAGTAAGCTTTGACATTGACGCAAACGGCATCGTGAATGTAAGAGCGAAAGACCTTGGAACAGGAAAAGAGCAGAATATCACGATTACTGCTTCTTCTGGATTAAGCGATGATGAGATTGACCGCATGGTCAAAGAGGCTGAATCCAATGCCGAAGCAGATCAAACCCGCAAGGAAGAAGTGGAAGTACGTAACGAGGCTGACCAACTGATCTTCTCTACGGAAAAAACAATTACAGAAATTGGAGAAAAGATCGATCAAAGCGAAATAGCAAAAGCGAATGAAGCTAAAGAAAAACTTTCCGCTGCATTAAAAGGAACAGACATTGAAGCAATCAAAGCTGCCAAGGAAGAATTGTCTAAGATCGTTCAGGAGCTTTCGGTTAAGCTATACCAGCAAGCTGCACAAGCGGAGGGACAAAACCCAGAGGGCGGCAGCTCATCAAAGGATGACAATGTGGTCGATGCAGACTATACTGTTGTAGATGAAGATAAGAAATAATCAAGCTCGGATAAAGGAGCAAGATCTAAGTCAAAGTCAGGTTTTATCTTGGCTTTGACTTTTTTTCCTGGTATGATGTGGATTGTGTCAAGATTATGGACGGTCGGAATTTTAGCGGGAGTGTGAGGTTAACGTTATGAGCAAAAGGGATTATTATGAAGTGCTTGGCTTGGATAAAAGTGCTTCACCTGAAGAAATAAAGAAAGCCTATAGGAAATTAGCGCGACAATTTCACCCTGATGTCAATAAGGCCCCTGATGCCGAGGAAAAATTTAAAGAAGTGAAAGAAGCTTATGACATATTAAGTGATCCTTCGCAAAAACAAAGATATGACCAATTTGGCCATGCTGGAACTGATTCAGGTGCCGGAGGCTTTGGAGGTTTTGGCGGACAAGATTTTGGCGGTTTTGGGGATATTTTTGATATGTTCTTTGGTGGGAGTGGCAGAAGAAATCCGAATGCCCCAAGACAAGGTGCGGATTTGCAGTATACTCTCACTTTGGAGTTCAGAGACGCTATTTTTGGAAAAGAAATGGATATTGAAATTCCAAAAGAGATGGATTGTGATAAATGCCACGGAAGTGGGGCCGAACCAGGGACTAAGATAGATACTTGTCAGGTATGCCGAGGAAGCGGGCAGCAGGATCAGGTGGCTAATACACCGTTTGGTCGGGTGGTAAACAGGCGGACATGTACGGCCTGTGGTGGACGTGGAAAAATCATTAAGGTGAAATGTTCCGAATGTCACGGTGCAGGTGCAGTGAAGAAGCGCCGTAAAATCCATCTTAACATTCCGGCGGGTGTTGATGAGGGGGCGCAGCTACGCGTTACCGGGGAAGGGGAAGTCGGTGCGAACGGAGGCCCCCCTGGAGATTTATACGTTGTTTTGCGTGTGAAGAGACATGATTTCTTTGAACGAGATGGGAATGACATCTATTGCCAGGTACCAATCTCCTATAGTCAAGCTGCATTAGGAGATGAAATTGAAGTACCAACCTTGGATGGCAAAGTGAAATTAAAGGTTCCACCGGGAACCCAAACCGGGACATCCTTCAGATTGAGAGGCAAGGGCGTTCCGTATTTACGCCGCTCAGGACAAGGGGATCAGCATGTGAAAGTGGTGGTTCATACACCCACCAAAATGACTGAAAGACAAAAGGAATTACTCCGGGAATTTGCCGAAATTAATGGCAACAGGCCAGTGGAGGAAGAATCCTCCTTTTTTGAAAAGATGAAGCGGGCTTTCCGCGGGGAATAATAACCTTAACAAATGGGTCATGATGTTAGAATGGCGAAAATGAAGCGCGAAACGAACAAGCAAAAGGGGTCAGGAAATATGAAGTGGTCGGAAATTAGCATTCATACTAGTCAAGAGGCCGTCGAAGCGGTATCGAATATTCTCCATGAAGCAGGAGCAAGCGGTGTGGTGATTGAAGACCCAGAGATGCTGGTACGGGAATGGGATGGAACCTATGGAGAGGTGTATGAACTTTCTCCAGATGATTATCCAACGGAGGGTGTCATTTTAAAGGCCTACCTTCCCATTAACAGCTATTTAGGAGAATCAGTTGAGGAAATCAAGCAGGCTGTCAACAATCTAATTCTTTATGATATTCCGATTGGAGCAGGCGAGATTTCCCTGGCTGAAGTACATGAAGAGGAATGGGCAACCGCCTGGAAAAAGTATTATAAGCCCGTTCAAATTTCCGACCGAATTACAATCACACCCACCTGGGAAGAATACCTGCCGAAGAATCCTGCTGAATTGGTTATTGAATTGGATCCGGGTATGGCATTCGGGACCGGGACACATCCGACAACTGTTCTATGTATCCAGGCTTTAGAGGATTATGTTAAAGATGGAGATCGTATTATTGATGTGGGCTGTGGTTCAGGTGTATTAAGCATTGCCTCTGTTCTTCTAGGGGCAGAATCTGTGATGGCGCTTGACCTGGATGATATAGCCATACGAAGTACAAATATTAACACCAAATTAAATAAGGTATCGGACAAAATAAAAGCAAAACAAAATAATCTGCTTGAGGGGATCACAGGTCAAGCAGATTTGATCGTATCTAATATTTTGGCTGAAATTATTGTGCGATTTGTTGACGAAGCCTATCAGGGACTTGTGAATGGAGGGTACTTTATTACCTCGGGGATCATTTCCCAGAAGGAAGCAGAAGTGAAGAAGGCCCTTGAGAAGGCTGGTTTTGAAATTAATGAGGTGAGACATCTAGAAGATTGGGTGTCTATCGTTGCAAAAAAAGGGTAAATGGTGCGGTGAAAAAACATGCAAAGATACTTTGTACAGGTTAGTGATGTGGATGAGCAAAAACAAGCTGTCATGATAACCGGCGATGATGTGAGTCACATTGGAAAGGTGATGAGATTCTCCGAAGGGGACCGGATTATTTGTTGTGATGGTGTGGGGAATTGCTACTTGACTGCTATTAAGGAAATACAAAAGCATCAAGTATTATGCGCCATATTGGAAAGAATTCACGATGATCGTGAACTTCCGGTTCATGTTACAATTGCTCAAGGGCTACCCAAGGGAGACAAAATGGATCTCATCGTACAGAAGGCCACGGAATTGGGTGTACGTGCACTGATCCCCTTTACTTCGTCAAGAACCATTGTCCAACTAGATGACAAGAAACAAGTAAAAAGACTCGAACGTTGGAATAAGATTGCCAAGGAAGCTTCGGAGCAGTCCCATAGACAGTTTGTTCCAGAAATTTCAGGTGTGTTCTCTTGGAAACAGCTGTTAAAAATTGCTGACCAATACGATCTTGCCCTACTTGCCTTTGAAGGGGAAAGGGTAACATCGATGTATTCATATATGCAAAACCTAAAGGGAAGTCAAAGGATTCTTATCATAGTCGGACCAGAGGGTGGTTTTTCTGAAGAAGAAGTTGCAGAAGCAGAAGCGGCAGGTTTTAATTCCGTGATGCTGGGAAATCGGATTCTTCGCACAGAAACCGCAGCATTATATGCCTTATCTTGTATTTCTTACCAATTTGAACAAATCGGCGAATTAATGTAGTGAAAAAGTCGGCTTAAGGCCTACTAGGCTAAAGCTTGAAAGGAGAACGGATTATGCCAACAGTTGCCTTTCATACTCTTGGATGTAAAGTCAATCATTACGAAACTGAAGCAATCTGGCAGCTTTTCCGCGAAGGTGGCTACGAACAGATTTCGTTTGAGGATGAATCGGACGTCTATGTGATTAACACTTGCACGGTGACGAATACTGGTGATAAAAAAAGCCGGCAAGTGATTCGTCGTGCGGTTCGACGCAATCCTGAGGGGATCGTAGTCGTCATGGGATGTTATGCGCAAACTTCACCGTCTGAAGTCGCTAATATTCCAGGTGTGGATATCGTTTTAGGTACGCAAGGACGTGAAGAACTCTTAAACTTGATTGAGACCTACCGAAAAGATCGGATGCCCATTAATGCAGTTAAAAATATCATGAAAACAAGGGAATATGAAGAATTAGACGTTCCTGAGTTTACGGATCGAACAAGAGCCTCCCTTAAAATTCAGGAAGGTTGTAACAACTTCTGCACATTTTGTATTATACCCTGGGCACGCGGTTTAATGAGGAGTCGGAAACCGGAAAATGTTATGGAGCAAGCCAAGAAGTTAGTTGAATCAGGATATAAAGAGGTTGTTTTAACAGGTATTCACACAGGTGGCTATGGGGAGGACTTGGAACATTACAATCTTGCCAAACTTCTATGGGATTTGGATAAGGTAGAAGGTCTAGAGCGTGTGCGCATTTCCTCCATTGAAGCAAGCCAAATTTCAGATGAAGTTATAGAGGTATTGAATACTTCGAAAAAAATGTGTCGTCATCTGCATATTCCTTTACAAGCTGGGGATGACATCGTGTTAAAGCGGATGAGAAGAAAGTACACAGTTGAGGAGTACCGCCAAAAGATTGAACAAATCCGAAAAGCGATGCCAGGTGTTGCCATTACAACTGATGTCATTGTTGGCTTCCCAGGTGAAACAGATGAATTATTTGAAAATGGCTATCGGTTTATGGAAGAAATTCAATTTGCAGAGATGCATGTGTTCCCGTATTCCAAACGGACAGGGACCCCTGCAGCAAAATTTGCCGATCAAGTTCCAGAAGAAGTGAAGAACGATCGTGTTCACCGTTTAATCGAGCTCTCCAACCGCTTCTCGCTTGATTACTCTAAAAAATTTGTGGGACAAGTATTGGAGGTTATTCCGGAAAGCCTTTATACCGAGGGAAATAATGATGGAACAATGGTCTACGGATATTCCGATAATTACCTAAGGATTGCTTTTCATGGTTCAACCGAATTGATCGGTAAAATCTGCAAAGTAAGATTAGATGAACCTGGTGTTGAATATTGCCAAGGCACGTTCGTTCGCGAACTGGAGTCATCCTTGATTGAAAGTTAAGGCTACCGAGACCGGTGCCTTTTTTTTATCCTAAATTGGAGTCATCCTTGACACCGTCGAAAGATTACGGAAAACTTTTTCGTTTTCGGAGAGTTGCAAGGTGTACCCTAACCCAGTTATCCCTCGCATCCAATTTCCCATCGCAATTATCGCATATTCCTCCTGATATGGTAAAATATATGAAGAAAGTAGAGGACAAGGGTGCAGAAAAGGGTGAACCATAATGAAGGAAGTGTCTGCAGGCGGAGTTGTCTATAGAAGACAACCTAATCATGTTGAAATATTGATGATTGAAGATCGTTATATGAAGGTTTCTTTGCCGAAGGGAAAACAAGAATCTGAAGAAACAATTGAACAAACTGCTTTACGCGAGGTGAGAGAAGAAACAGGGATTGAGGGGGAGATTAGGGAACCCCTGGAAGTTATTTATTATCAGTACTATCACCCGCAAATGGGTCAAATAAATAAAGAGGTCCATTATTACCTGGTTGAAGCAACGGGCGGTGTACTCGTCCCGCAAATTGAAGAGATTAATAAAGTGCAGTGGATGGAGCCGACTAAGGCTTGGAAAATGCAACAGGAAAACGGATATGAAAATAATGATTCTGTTATTTCCAAGGCCTTTGATATCTTGGGTTTACCGAAGGAAGGATAGAATGAAAATTGAAATCCATTCTTTTATCGATCATACTTTCCTTAAACCCGATGCAATTAAAGCGGACATTGTGCGATTATGTAAAGAAGCCAAGACCTATCAATTTGCGTCAGTGTGCGTAAATCCGATTTGGGTTTCACTATGCTCCGAGATGTTGAAGGGAACGTCTGTGAAAGTAGCTGCGGTCGTTGGATTTCCCTTAGGAGCCACGACACCTGAAGCAAAAGCATTTGAAACGAAACAGGCAGTTCAACATGGTGCAAATGAAATTGACATGGTGATGAATATCGGCGCGTTAAAATCAGGTGATACTGAGTGGGTGTACAAAGATATTCTCGCGGTTGTACAAGCGGCAGGAGAAAATGTGAAAGTTAAAGTGATCTTGGAAACCGGTTTATTGTCCCTTGACCAAGTGGAAGATGCATGCCTTATTGCTGTTCGTGCAGGTGCCCACTTCGTAAAAACATCCACTGGATTTGGTGCGGGGGGAGCAACCATAGAGCATGTGCAATTGATGCGGAAAATGGTTGGCACAGATCGAGGGGTAAAGGCTTCTGGAGGAATACGCGATTTCAAGACAGCTGTAGAGATGATTGAAGCCGGTGCCAACCGAATTGGCACAAGTTCAGGCGTTACCATCGTCAAAGGTGAAGAAGTGAAAGGCGATTATTAAGGCGGAACGGGGATCCGTTATCTTGGCTTCCCCTTTTATTTCGGGACAAACCGGATCCACGTTCCGCCCATTGCCTCTACTGCCTTCTCTGCGGAATCAAAAACTCTATAAACGCTCCAAATTGTCTAGCAAAAGGAAGCACGGCCAAGGAACAGATGACATTAAAAATGGTTTGGGCATGGGCAACTTGGGCCGAAGGGTTATGAGTAATCATTGTTGCAGCTGAGGCCAGAATACTAATCAATGGAACGAAAAGAAGAACACCCACTAAATTTAAAATGATATGACTCCACGCTACACGCACTGCACTGATCGTCCCACCAAAGGAAGCGATCCAGGCGGTCATGCATGTCCCTACATTACTTCCTAAAACAATGGCAATTCCCATGGACAATGGGATAATTTGTTCACTTATAAAACTCATCGTAATGGCTGTGGTGGCGGTGCTGCTCTGTATGGCTGCAGTAATGGCAGTGCCAATTAAGACACCAATCACACTATTTTCAGAACCTAAATCAACAAGATAACGAAATATTCCTGTTTCCTGAATTGGATTTGCAATAAACTGCATACCTTCCATCCCAATAAAAATACAACCGAATCCTGCTAATGTTAATCCTAGGCAACGGAATGCATGCCATGGCAAGAACCAAAGGATTGCTCCTATGAGAAAAAGAGGCAAAGAATATTCATAAATATTCAGTGCAATAATCTGCGTGGTGATTGTTGTGCCGATGTTTGTCCCAAGAATAATGCCAATAGTCTGGGGGAAAGTCAGTAATCTTGCATTGGTCAGACCTATCGTTATAACACTGACCGCACTGCTGCTTTGCATGATCATGGTGATGACAGTACCCGTTAGGAACCCGTGAAACGGAGTTTTGGTAAAACGGGTGAGTATTTCTTTTAGTTTGTTAGCAGCCAGATTATTTAATCCAATATTCATTAATTGCATACCGAATAAAAAGATAGAAATCCCTACTGCAAAGGGAATAACGATTTCTTTCATGTGGACAACTCCTCAGGGCCGAAATGATGGGTAAAAGTGGATGTTATTAATAGGTATGAGCAGGTGAAGACAAGCATGACAAGCAAATGGAAATTCACGAGGATTTGCTTTTGATGACGGGTCTTACTGTGAAAGATTGGGCAAACTTATAAAGAAAACTTCCATCAGTAGGTGAAGCTCCTTCTCTGATGGTAGTTCACTTACCCTAGCATCTGTGGGCAGGTATTCCCAACTTTATTCCTTCGTACAAAAGGGATCTTCCTGTCCGTTGATGCCGAATCGCAGAGGTGATCTTATGAATCGTGCCATATTAACATCTATGGCAAGCGTTATGGTGGCACAGGCGCTAAAAATACCCTTTGACTATTTGAATACTGGGAAAATAAGTCTCAAGTCGGTTTTTACACCAGGCGGGATGCCTAGTTCTCATTCTTCAGGGGTTTCTTCGTTGGCTACTTTTATTGGATTGAAAAATGGTTTTCGTTCTCCGGAATTTGCCATTTCCTGTTTACTTGGTTTGATCGTTATGTACGATGCCTTCGGAGTACGTTACCATGCCGGACAGACAGCGATGGTGGTCAATGAATTGGAGGAATCAGTAGAAAAGCTTCGCGAAAAACATCCAGAAGTGAGCCATCATAGGAAAAAGCGAAAAGACTTAAAAGAAAGGCTGGGACATTTGCCTTCAGAAGTCGTTGCTGGTTCGCTTTTAGGAATTTCTTTGGGGGCTATCGGTTTTCTCATTTCACAGAAGAATTAATGGTAAAACCACAAAAAAAGTGGGAATACGACAACACCGATTGACATTTGCTTTTCCTTCCATATGGTAACTTAGAAATAGAACAATCAATGGAGGAAGGTGGATAGAAAGATGACAACAGAAAAGTCCTTGTTTATACCCGAAGCTAGAATTGGCAAGTACAAGCAGTCGCTGGCGGATATCCATAAATGGCAGGGAACTCATCGCAAACAAAATACGCCTTTCTTACAAATCTTAAAATGGTTAATGGGAAATTAATAAATTTGGACAAGTTCCCCCCTTTCCTTGCATAAGGTAGTAGTAAGGAGGGGGAACAAATGGCTGTCATTCTCAAGAAAATAAAGGGACAAAAGATTCAAAAGGGGAACCCAACTAACGATTGGAAGCATCTGGCCACATTAATAAAAATCATCCTGATTTTATTTGTCTTATTTAGTATCTTTCATTTTGTAATAAAGAAAAAGGTGGCCCATTTACCCATCCAAAATTCTTTTGTAACAGCTAGCGCCGAACAAAAAGATAATTCTGCTTCCGCAGGGAAGCTTTACACAGTTAGAAAAGGAGATACACTCTGGTCGATCGTCCTTAAACATTACCCCAAGGATAACCCCGCTAATCGAATTTCTGAGATTGAAACGTTAAACAATTTATCCAATGACCGTATCAAGCCAGGTCAACCACTTAAGCTTCCATAGGAAAAGGGACTACTAGTCCTTTTTTTTGTGTTTGTGTTATAGTGGGAATGTATTATGAAATAGTTTGGAACTGACCAGGTATTCGCCCATATACTGATAAGGAATGGATCAAAGCTCGGGGAGCAAGGAGAGGCAGGGACTTTTGAAATGGAACAAAAAACAAGATTAGGCATTATTTATGGCGGGAAATCAAGTGAACATGAAGTATCTTTAAGTACCGCATTAGCGATTATGAACGCTGTTGATAAAACACGATATGAAATAGTGCCTTACTATATACAATTAGATGGAACTTGGGTTCAAGGTAGGTCAGTCGTTGACCAATTATCTTCTGTAGAACAATTAAGATTCTCCGGAAGTTTTGATGCACAGCCCAATATTTTAAGGCTAAGAGAGTCGATTGACATTGCCTTTCCAGTCATTCATGGACCTAACGGAGAGGATGGCACTCTGCAAGGGTTATTGGAAATTGTTGATGTTCCTTACGTAGGAGCTGGAGTTTTGGGATCTGCAATGGGTATGGATAAAGTTGCTATGAAAAACGTATTCGGTGAAATGGGGATTGCTCAATGCCGTTACTTGTCGTTCTTTCGTCACGACCTGTTGGAGAGGATTGACAGCCTGATATCTGAAATTGAGAGTACATTGGGCTTCCCTTGCTTTGTAAAACCAGCAAATATGGGTTCAAGCGTAGGGATTTCAAAGGCCAAAGATCGCGATGGGCTAAAGGCTGCCATGGAATTTGCCGCCCAATTCGATCGGAAAATTATTATTGAAGAAAACGTCAACGGTAGGGAATTAGAAATCGGTGTGCTTGGAAATGAAGATTTAAAAACATCCGTCGTAGGAGAGATCAAATCAGGGAACGAATTCTACGATTACGAAGCAAAATACAAAAGCCAAAGCACAAAGCTGGATATTCCTGCGCAAATCCCTAGTCAGGTGGTAGAACAGATCAAAAAGATGGCCATTGCCGGTTTCCAAGCGTTGGATATTAGTGGATTAAGCCGAGTGGATTTTTTCTGGGATGAAGAGAAGGATCAGGTTTACTTAAACGAAATTAATACCTTGCCTGGCTTTACTCCTTTTAGTATGTACCCAATGCTTTTTCAGGAAGCTGGAATCAGTTACCCGGAATTGATCAATGAATTGGTCGATTTAGGGTTCAAGCGATACGAGGAACGGAAGCAGAATCGGATTGCAGCGGAAAAATTGGAATAGGAATTTAATGAGGATGAGAAGGGGGCAACCCCCTTATAGAATAGAAGCTGCCCAATTTTTGGGCAGCTTTTCTGTAAAATAGCGGAAAAATCTTTCGTTAACCCTTAATTAGTAAGAGAAGAAACGATTTCCTCCAACTTCATCCCTCTCGACCCCTTAAAAAGAAGCGCATATTCCGGTGTAAGGAATTGTTGCAAAAATTCAGCAGCCTGCTCCTTTTTCTCAAAGTGCCGTGCGGGAACGCCGACGAGTTCCGAAATATAACGCGAATGATCACCTACCGTTACGACCATCTGAAAAGAATTACTTAGGGTATTAATGTGTTCTCCCACGCCACGATGAAAATCAATACTTTGTTCTCCAAGTTCAAACATATCTCCCAAAACCAACACTTTTCTCAAATGAGGTAATATCCCGCTAAAGGTAGTGATAGAGCTTTTCATCGAAGTGGGGCTAGCGTTGTAAGCATCGTTAATCATAACGGTTTGACCAGAGTGTTTGACCAATTCAAATCGCATAGGGGAAATCGTAAGCGTTGTTAAGGAATTAGCGATTTCCTCCGAATTATAGCCTAATTGGTTTGCAATAAAAATCCCTGGCAGGGTATTCGAAACATTATGTAATCCAAACATCGGGATTGTGCATGTAAAAGAACTTTTGCCAATATGGACTTTATATAAGGTTCCACGATCTGTTGTTTGGATTTCTGATGCGTAAATGTCAGCAGATTCCCCTGTACGAAAAAAGTAAGCCTTTCCTGGATACAGATCACGTAGGTTGACAACATATGGATTATCACCATTCAAGATGGCAAATCCATTGGGAGAGGTATGTGGAAGCAGTTCTCCTTTAGCTTTGGCGATGTTTTCTTTTGATCCTAAGTACTCGATATGGGCATCGGTCACATTGACGATGACACTGATATCAGGTTTCGCAATGGAGGCGAGAAAATCAATTTCACCGGCGTGATTCATCCCCATCTCCAATACAGCTATTTCGTGATCCGGTCCAATTTGCAGTAGGGAAAGAGGCACACCCAAATGGTTATTGTAATTTTTATAGGTTTTAAATGTCTTTTTCTTGGATTCTAAAATATGTGCGATCATATCTTTTGTTGTAGTTTTTCCGTTGCTTCCCGTGACGGCAATGATTGGAATTTGCAATTTGGAGCGGTAAAACTTTGCGATATTTGCAAAACCCATCGCAGTGTCTTCAACGACGACGTAAGCCATACCCTCTTGTTGTGGAATTTGTGTGATGTCGGAAATTAGGGCCGCTATTGCGCCATTTTCCTTTGCTGTCTGTAAAAAGTCATGTCCATCACGGGCACCGCCTGTTAAAGCAATGAACATCGATTGGCTGCTTAACATTCTTGTATCAAAGTGAAAGGTGTCAATCTTTAAAGAAGGCTGCCCCGCTACTAATCTGCCACCGGTAGCCTGACAGATTTCAGCTAATGTCAACATTGTGTATTCCTCCAATCCTTCCTATACCGTTCCATGCTATCACTAAGATTACGGGAACAGCAAGATAATTATACCAAGGATGGGAGGAGGATGAAGAAGGAAAAAAATAAATGTCGATGTTGACCGGGAACTACAGGTGTAATATAATAGACGTTGACAGTTCTCTGATAGGGTTGTCTTAATGGTTAATGCGGAGGGAGGGAAAGCAATGTCTGAAGTTCGTGTTCGTAAAAATGAATCTCTTGATGCCGCTCTTCGCCGCTTTAAGCGTGAAACAGGTAAGGCTGGTATTCTAGCTGAACTGAAAAAGCGTAGGCATTATGAAAAACCTAGTGTTGCACGTAAGAAGAAATCCGAAGCTGCTCGTAAGCGTAAGTTTTAGGAGGATTGGTTGAAAGATGAGTCTAGTTGAAACACTTACCGGTGATATGAAGCAAGCAATGAAGGATAAGGATAAGCTCAAACTCTCCGTCATCCGCATGGTGAAGTCTTCAATTAAGAATGAAGAAATTAACCAAGGTAAGGAGCTTTCCGAAGACCAAGTGCTAGCTTTGTTAAACCGTGAGTTGAAGCAAAGACGCGATTCCCTCCAAGAATTTGAAAAGGCGGGCAGAGAAGATCTGGCCGAGCAATCACGAGCTGAGATGGAAGTTCTGTTGGCCTACTTGCCGAAGCAGCTTGAAGAATCTGAGATTCGTCAGATTGTCCAGGAAACGATTGAGCAGGTGGGGGCAGCTTCTAAGAAGGATCTTGGAAAAGTGATGGGTGCCTTAATGCCAAAGGTAAGAGGTAAGGCAGACGGATCCCTAGTCAACAGAATTGTTCAGGAATTGCTTCCTTAGAACATAGGTGAACACCCTGTACTCCATAGAGTGCAGGGTGTTTTTATATTTTTTTTTGAAACTAATTGTTTCTATTATACGTAAGAAAAGAGTAGGAGGATGGAAATAATGTTATTCAATAACAGAGAAAGGAGGTCGTAGAGTGAGGGGAATTCTTGACTTTAAAAGAGTCCTTTTTCTTTCCATTGCATTTATTTTTTTCGTGCTTCCCACTCTTGGTACTGCTGAGAATGAAAAAGTCGTGTATCTTGTGCCTGTGGAACAATCAATCGAGCAAGGGCTTTTCAAATTCATGGAAAGAGCCTTTCAGGAAGCGGAACAATATGAAGCAGATGCTATTTTCCTGAAAATAAACACACCAGGTGGCGAGGTTCAGGCGGCGAACGAGATTGGCCAATTGATCAGAAGCGAGAAGATTCCGGTTATTGCTTACGTCGAGAATGAGGCTTTTTCAGCAGGTACATATATTGCGCTGAATGCGGATCAGATTATTATGACTCCGGGAAGTGCGATCGGATCTGCTGCCCCTATTGATCTTGCTGGGAATATGGCGGAAAAAAAGGTGCAGTCCGCTTGGACGAAAAAGATGGTGAGTGCAGCAGAAATGAACCAGCGTGACCCTCAGATTGCAGCTGCTATGGTCGATCCTAAGATCGAAATCGAAGGTATCACAATGAAGGGAGAGATCCTTTCTCTGGATTCCAAAATGGCGGAGCAACTTGGCTATGCTGAGGCGGTCGTACCATCTTTGGAAAAGGCGCTAGAAGAGACTGGATTTAATGACGCTACGGTGATTTCCATTGAATCAACGATGGGTGAAAAGGTAGCAAGGTTTGTTACCAACCCGTTTATTATGCCGCTCTTATTGACGTTAGGTCTTGTTGGGATTGCTGTTGAACTTTTTATCCCTGGCTTTGGGCTGCCAGGAGTGATTGGAATCTTGTCCTTTGCACTCTATTTCTTCGGTCATTATATTGCCGGGTTTGCTAATTTCCTGCATATTATCCTCTTCGTTGTCGGAATCCTTTTATTATTTATTGAAGTGGTAATTCCGGGCTTTGGTATTTTCGGCGGATTGGGTATTGTGTCTATACTCTCGGGAATAGTGATGGCAGCTTATGATACTTCATCGGGCTGGTTATCGCTTGGAATTGCGATTGTTGTAACCATCGTTGTGATGATTTTTGTGGTGAAATACTTTGGCTATAAAGGGGTCTGGAATAAATTTATTCTAAAAGACCAACAGAAAAATGAAGAAGGATATCGCGCAGCAAAAGTGCAAATCGATTTGGCAGGTAAAATAGGAGAAGCCATCACACCGCTCCGTCCAGCTGGGACGATAGAGATTGAAGGAAACCTAGTTGATGTAGTAACAGAAGGGGGTTTTGTGGAGAAGGGTAAACCTGTGATCGTCCTTCGCGTAGAAGGCTCAAGGGTAGTCGTAAGGGAAAAAAGATAAGGGAGTGAAAGTGAATGGATGGTTCAATTATTTCGTTATTTTTGTTAGTGGCTTTGGCTGTGATCGTCATTTCCGTATTTTTTACATTCGTCCCAGTAATGCTGTGGATTTCCGCCATAGCTTCCGGTGTGTCGATTGGTATTTTCACCTTGGTTGGGATGAGACTTCGTCGGGTTATCCCGTCAAGGATCGTTAATCCATTAATCAAAGCGCGAAAGGCGGGGTTGGAGGTTACCTCCAATCAACTAGAAAGCCACTATTTGGCTGGAGGGAATGTTGACCGTGTCATCGATGCCTTGATTGCTGCAGAACGCGCGAATATTGATTTGTTGTTCGAACGGGCAGCGGCCATTGATTTGGCTGGACGGGATGTTCTTGAAGCTGTTCAAATGAGCGTAAATCCAAAGGTGATTGAAACGCCGTTTGTCTCTGCTGTAGCACGCGATGGGATTGAGTTGAAGGTAAAAGCAAGAGTAACCGTACGTGCAAACATCGAAAGACTAGTCGGGGGAGCGGGTGAAGAGACGATCATTGCCCGCGTCGGGGAAGGGATTGTCACCTCCGTTGGTTCGTCTAACAGTCACAAGGAAGTACTCGAAAATCCCGATAAGATTTCTAAAACGGTTTTAAACAAAGGATTGGATTCGGGGACTGCCTTCGAAATTTTATCGATTGATATTGCTGACGTTGATGTAGGTCGCAACATTGGAGCGAATTTACAGATTGAACAGGCAGAAGCCGACAAACAAATTTCCCAAGCCCGTGCCGAAGAACGGCGTGCAATGGCGGTAGCATTCGAACAGGAAATGAAGGCTAGGGTTCAGGAAATGCAGGCGAAAGTGGTGGAGGCGGAAGCAGAAGTGCCACAAGCTATGGCTGAAGCTTTGCGTTCAGGAAAAATCGGTGTGATGGATTATTTAAATATGAAAAATATTGATGCAGATACGTTGATGAGGGAATCATTTGGCCAACAGGTGGAAAAGGGTAAAAACCAACCGCCTGAGCAAAAGTAGGTAGGTTGATATGGATTTTTTGTTTGATTTGATTTTCGGGAACTTTTGGATCCTTATTCTGCTCTTTTGGCTGTTTCGCTCCCTCGGACGGGGAAAGGGAGAAGGCCAGCCGAATAGGAGGGAGCAGCGCCAACGGAAGTATCAGTATCCCCCATTAACACCAACAACGATGTCTGAGGGATGGGAGATGGAATCTCCACCTGTTAGGCAGGTGAAAAAGACTTCTAGACCGATTATGGTGGAAGAAGTGGCGCAGGAGCCTGTTGAGGAAAAGGTGCATCACAGCAGGAGAGAGAAAGTTGTTTCGCAGCCCACTGCTCATCAAACACCTGTATCACAGCCTATTCCTTCACCTGTGGAAGGCATGATGTGGAGCCAAGTTTTTGGCCCCCCACGCTCGAAGTTACCGCATCATACAGAAAGAAAAAATCGAAGATGAAATAAGGAGGGTGGGTCCGGGTGGACCCACCCTTTTGTGTGTTCGGCAGCACAAGATAGGCTGATGAGTAGGCAAATCCGCCAACTAATCGGACGAGCGTGTTCCATATGATCAGGCCCGGATTCGGACACGCTGACATGATTTACACCTCCCCCCTGTCGGAATCATCGTGAAAATTCCCCCATCCCTAAATCAATCCCAACAGTCTCCTACTAATCCCAATTCATAAATGAAAAGGACGGAGCATAAATCTGAAGTAGTAAAGTCTTTGTTTCAGAGCTTTTTTTAATATGCGACAGTCCAATCGGATGTGGAAGGGGGAACATTGGCCCGAATGAAAAATATATGGGGACGCCATCTGCGAAAAATTGCAGCAAAAATATTGGATCTCCCAGCCGATGTGACGATGGAAATGCCCAGGATTACAATGATTGGGCAAATTCATATGTACATAGAAAATCATCGTGGAGTTTTGCAATTCAGTGATAAAGAACTCCGTTTACTTTTAACAAAGGGGCAGCTTTTGGTACGAGGTGAAAAATTGGTCATCCGGGCGATCCTTTCAGAGGAAGTATTAATTGAAGGAAAGGTAAGTGGGGTGCAGTTTATAGAATAGATGGGTCAGATTGATAGCAAAAAATCAAAACGAACAGGCCCTTCTTCGGTCACTCCGAAGAGGGCAAAGGTTGATGGATAAAGGGGGACAACCATTTATGCAGCATCGATGGATCAAGTGGTTTAACGGTTACCTGGTGATTATGATAAAAGGAAAACGGGTTGAACGATTAATTAATTTAGCCCTGCATAAGAAGATAGAGATTTGGCAGATTTCAAGATTTGATGAGCAACGAGGAAGGATGTCTATTCAGCTAATAGATTTTTTTCGACTAAAACCTTTGCTAAAGGAAACAGGATGCCGCACAAGAATTATTAGCAAACATGGCTTTCCTTTCCTCCTTACAAAGTTAAGAAAGAGATATGCTTTTGTTGGGGGATTTTTGGCGTTTTTGTGCATGTTATTCGTTCTATCGAATGTAATTTGGTCTGTGGAGGTTGTGGGAACGGAGAAAATCCCCAAATCTCAAGTGCTAGAAATGGCTAAACAAGTTGGCATCCAGGAAGGGAAGCTCAGCCTTTTTTTGGACGACCCTGACAAGATTAAAGCAAGGCTTATGGAAAAAATACCCGATGCTTCCTGGATCGGTTTTCGCATGAATGGCACGAAGGCGGAAATCCGGGTGGTTGAAAAGATTATTCCCGAGGAAAAGCAAGTCCTTGGTCCACAGCATATCGTTGCAAAAAAATCAGCTGTTATTCATGATATTTTCACCACACACGGCAAACAAATGGTGCGGCCAAATGATTTTGTCAAGAAGGGGGATCTATTAATTTCCGGGTTAATCGGCAAGGAGGAAAGCCCGGTTGCTGTAGCAGCAAAGGGAGTCGTGGAAGGGGAAGTATGGTACGAAACCGAAGCAGTCATTCCACGATTGAAGAAACAGGCCATCTATACAGGGGAAAAACATCGTAATATTTATTTGAGGTTATGGGGCTACGAATTAAAAATCTGGGGGTTTGGAGAACTTGCCATCAGCAAATATGAAATAGAAGAAGAAAACCATATGCTCCACTGGCGTGATAAACAATTCCCAGTAGGAATCAAAGTCGAAGACTTATTAGAATGTGAATTTAAGCAGATTAAGATTAGTACAGAAGAAGCGGTTGCCACAGCGAAGGAAGCAGTTAAACAAGATGTTCTGGCAAAAATGAAAACGGGTGGATATATCAAAGAGGAAAAAGTTTTGCACCAACGAGAAGAGAATGATAAAGTTTATATAAAGATGCATATCATTGCCATTGAAGATATTGCATTAGAGAAACCTATAATTATACAACAAGGAGATTGAGGTTTTTGCCAGTTCAAGAGGATACAGTAAAAGTTCGACTAAAAGACGCAGCAACTGCCATAACTCTTTTCGGCCCACAGGATGCTTACCTCAAAAAAATAGAAGAAGCTACACCTGCGAAAATCACTGCCAGGAGTGAGGAAATTACGATTTCCGGTGATCCGGAGGAAATTTCCTTATTGCGAAGATTGTTTGAGGTTCTTGCTTTATTAATCAGCCGTGGGATCCAGCTAGCAGAACGGGATATTACCTATGCAATTGATTTGGCAAGACGTGGAACTCTTGATGAATTGCTGGAACTATATGACGAGCAAATTGCCGTTACAGCCAAAGGCAAACCGATTCGGGCGAAAACATTAGGCCAGCGGCATTACGTAACGAAGATTCAAAGAAATGATATAGTCTTTGGGATCGGACCTGCAGGAACCGGGAAAACTTACCTAGCTGTCGTGCTTGCGGTTGCCGCGATGAAGAGCGGGACGGTAAAGAAGATTGTACTGACCCGTCCAGCCGTTGAGGCAGGAGAAAACCTGGGATTCCTTCCTGGAGATTTGCAGGAGAAGGTAGACCCTTACTTACGTCCATTATATGACGCCTTAAATGATGTATTGGGAATGGAAACAGTCAACCGTTTCATGGAGCGAGGAACGATTGAAGTTGCGCCACTGGCCTATATGCGAGGGAGAACGCTTGATGATTCCTTCGTCATTTTGGATGAAGCCCAGAATACAACACCAGAACAAATGAAAATGTTTTTGACACGTTTAGGATTTGGCTCCAAAATGGTAATTACAGGGGATGTTACGCAGATTGATCTGCCAAAAGGGAAACGCTCCGGTCTGAAAGACGCAGAAAAAGTATTGGCCAATATCCCTGGAATTTCTTTAGTTTATATGTCAGAACTAGACGTAGTAAGGCATCCTTTAGTTCACAAAATTATTAGAGCTTATGGAACGGCAGAAGCGGATAACCAGAAATAAGGATATCCCAAACAACGAAACCTGGAATTTTTCCAAAGGAGTTGCTTACAGTGAAACTAAGGCTATTCCGAGGATTTAGACATATTCCGGAAACCTGGAATTCAAGTTTACTGATTCGATTTATCCTTTTTATGTTGATGGCCCTAGGTCTTTATTTTTATCTGGTTGAAAGTGTTGTTCCTAAAACTTATGATTTACAGAAAAATACGATTAGCAATGTGACCGTTGCCGCCCCTATGGAAGTTGAGGATACGGAGGCGACGGCTATTTTGCGGGAAGAGGCAAAAGGGTCGATCAGTCCTGTGTATCAAATGCAGGAAGATATAACGAAGAACCAATTAAAGGTTCTCGACCATATCTATCGGAAAATTGCGGAAGTACGCATAGCCTCTGATCAAAATATGGAAGAACAGAATGAAGGAAACGGTCTGACCCCTCCGGTCATCCTAGGAGAACCCAATCAGGCAATGATTACCCATTTAAGGGATAATATTCCTTATCAATTCACCGATGAAACCTACCGCACAATGCTAAAACAGTCCCCAGAAGCCTTGGCGACGATGAAGACAATTTCCAGTAATATCTTGAGTACAGTAATGCTGGATGGCGTTAGGATGAATGAGGGGATGGGGGAAGCGCAGAAAAAGGTGTCTGAACTGCTTGCTACAAGCGATTTGGAAATAAAGGCGCGGGAAGCCATAAAAGAAATTGTTTCCTCAGCTATTGTACCGAATATTGTGTTCGATGAGGAGGCAACAGAACAGGCCAAAGAAACTGCCTTTCGTTCCGTGAAGCCGGTAAAGATTTATAAAGGTGAAATCCTTGTTGGAGAAGGCGAATATATTACAGATGAAATTTATCGGAAATTAGGGATTGCCGGTTTATTGACGCATCATCCTAATTATTCTCCTTATTTCGGGTTAGGCCTACTAGTTCTTTTGATCACTTTGTTCTTTTATCATTATATTTCTCACAGCTCATTGGAAATGGCCAGAAACAACAAACAGCTGCTGATGTTCCTCGTGATTATTTTGCTTAATCTGTTAACGATGAAAATAATCGGGTTAGGTCAAGATTTAGGTTATATGTTTTCGGGTTTCCTCGTTCCTGCAGCGTTTGGAAGCATGTTAATTACGTTGTTTTTGGATCTCCGCTTGGCCTTGTTTTCAGGGGGGATGTTTGCCATTGCGGCAGGTTTTATCTTTAATGCTGATAGTGCTACTTTTTTCGATTACCGATACGCATTTGTTGTTTTGGCAAGCACTATTGCAGGGGCTTATTCTTTAAGAAAACCCACACAGCGAAGAAATATTCTAGCTTCTGGCTTAATTGTAGTTGCTGCCAATCTGGCAGTGATCTCAGCCGTATATATGCTTTTTTATTCCTTTAACTGGTCTGATTTAGGTAAACTGTATGGGTTTGGTGTGATTAACGGGTTGCTGTCTGCTGTTTTAACGATTGGTTTCATTCCGTTTTTTGAGTCAGCTTTTGGTATTCTCTCAACAATGAAGTTAATTGAGTTGTCTAATCCAAACCATCCGTTATTGCGAAGACTGCTAATGGAAACACCGGGAACTTATCATCACAGTATTATGGTCGCTAATCTATCTGAAGCCTCCTCTGAGGCAATTGGCGCAAACGGGTTGCTCTCACGCGTAGGTTCTTATTATCACGACGTAGGGAAAATGAAGCGGCCGCATTTCTTTATTGAAAACGTCGTTGGCCGTGAGAACCCCCACGACCGAATCGCGCCAAGTTTAAGCCGCACAATTATCATTGCCCATCCGTATGATGGGGCGAAAATGTTAGAAGAATATAATATTCCTAAGGCGATTCGTGATATTGCTGAACAGCACCATGGAACCACTTTGCTCAAGTTCTTCTATCATAAGGCATGCAAGGAATCCGACAGTTTGATCCCGGAGTCGGACTATCGCTATCCCGGTCCCAAAGCGCAAACCAAAGAGGCAGCAATCGTAGGAATTTGCGATAGTGTAGAGGCGGCAGTCCGCTCCTTGGCTAAGCCTACACCAGACAAAATCGAAGGGCTTGTACGGAAAATTGTGAAGGATCGATTAGATGACGGCCAGTTAAATGAATGTGATTTAACTCTGCATGAATTGGAGATCATTACACGTACGATCTGTGAAACTCTACAGGGGATTTTTCACAACCGTATTGAATATCCGGAAGAGATCGAGGTGAAACAGGCTTGAGTATTCAGGTGGAAATTCTTAATGAGCAAAAGGATGAGATTGCACCAACAATGATTGAGATGTTGAAGCAATTATTACAGAAGGGCGCGGAAATGGAGAAGGTAGAAGAGAAAGAAGTTGTCGTTACCCTTGTGGACAATGAACAAATTAAACAGCTTAATCGTGAGTTTCGAAATCTGGATAAACCAACAGACGTCCTATCTTTTCCTCTTGATGAAGAAGACAGCCTTGGTGACATCATTATTTCTATACCAAGGGCAAAAGAACAGGCAACCGAGTATGGCCATTCCTTTGAAAGAGAATTAGGTTTTTTAACGATCCATGGCTTTCTTCATCTGCTTGGTTACGACCATCATACCGAAGAGGAAGAGAAAGAAATGTTTGGGAAGCAGGAAAAAATTCTTAGCGAATATGGATTAAGCAGATGAATCGCCTGATCCGCAGTTTTGGACATGCTATAGAAGGTATTGTTTATACAGTGAAGACCCAGCGAAACATGCAAATTCATATCGGGGCAGCTTTGTTGGTTCTCTTTATGGGTTGGCTTCTTCAGATTTCTTGGAGCGATGTTTTACTGGTCTTTTTTTCTATCTTTTTAGTTTTTATTTTGGAAATGGTCAATACAGCCATAGAAGCGACAGTAGACCTCGTGACAGGTGAATTTCACCCGCTAGCCAAAACCGCAAAAGATGTGGCTGCGGGTGCCGTTCTGTTAGCTGCCATATTGGCTGTCATAGTAGGATTCTATGTTTTTCTTGAACCGTTATTAGTTTTACTTAATTAAGGAGGATCGGATGGAGAACGAGAAACTAATGGAACTTGCAAAAGAAGCAAGGGAGAGCGCATATGTCCCTTATTCCCATTTTAAAGTCGGGGCAGCCTTGCTAACGGAAACTGGAAAGGTAATAACTGGATTTAACATTGAAAACGCGGCATATAGTCTTTGTAATTGTGCAGAGCGTACAGCTATCTTTTCAGCTTATGCCCAAGGGATAAGAGGGTTTAAAAAACTTGCTGTCATTGCCGATACACCCACTCCAGTGACGCCTTGTGGAGCCTGCCGTCAAGTATTGGTTGAACTTTGTCCGGCAAACTTGGAAGTTATAATGGGCAATCTAAAAGGAGAACAATTAGTCAAAACAGTATCAGAATTGCTGCCGGGTGCATTCAGTCAGGAGGATCTTAGGTGAATAAAACAGGCTATAAATCAGGATTTGTCGCCCTCATTGGGCGGCCGAATGTAGGGAAGTCCACGTTGATGAATCAAATCATTGGACAAAAGATTGCCATCATGTCGGACAAGCCACAAACGACAAGAAATAAAATCAGAGCCGTCTATACAAGTGAACAAGGACAAATTATCTTCCTTGATACCCCTGGAGTTCATAAGCCGAAATCAAAATTAGGGGAGTTTATGAACACGACTGTGGAGAATACACTGAATGAAGTGGATTTAATTCTGTTCTTAGTGGATGCCTCTGAAAAGTTGGGACCTGGTGATCGATTTATCATTGAAAAACTGGAAAAGTCGAAAACTCCTGTTTTCTTGGTGATTAATAAAATTGACAAGGTTCATCCAGAAACCTTGTTGCCTTTTATAGAGGAATACCGAAAGCTTTATGATTTTAAAGAAATTATTCCAGTTTCCGCTCTCCAGGGAAACAATGTACATACCCTGATGGAACAAATCTTGGAATTGCTCCCGCAAGGTCCACAGTACTATCCTCCAGGACAAGTAACGGATTCCCCTGAGCAGTTTGTTATCTCAGAATTGATTCGGGAAAAGGTTTTACATTTGACACGGGAAGAAGTTCCCCATTCCATTGCGGTTGCGATTGAACATATGGCAAAAAAGGAAGACAGTCAAGCTGTATATATTTATGCTGCCATCTATGCTGAAAAGGAATCACAGAAGGGAATCCTTGTTGGAAAAGGCGGGTCAATGCTTAAAGAAATTGGAAAAAGAGCGCGACACGATATCGAACGATTACTGGGAACAAGAATCTTTTTGGAATTACGCGTAAAAGTAAAGAAGGACTGGAGAAACCAGGATCGGCTTTTGCGTAATTTTGGGTTTAACGAGGATTTTTAAACTGTGTTGGAAAAAATTCCTAGGGATAGGTAATGGGAATAGGGCCAATCTAATGATACAGACGAAACTAAGGGGGAATTCCCTCCCTTTACTCGTCAACTGCCCTTGAGGATGGATCATTTATAGGCAATCCAGATTCAATTTCTCCCGAAAGGATGATGCGGCATGCAAAATTTGTCTTGGACCTTTTTTAGCGCAACCGGAAACATCGACGCTTATCTCCTCTACAAAGATTTTGAAAGAATGACAAATAGAGTGGATGAGCCCGAATTATCCATCGAATCGGAGGAAAGTGAAGGGTAAAGAAAAGGATGAGGCCCTGGAAACGGGGGATCAGTGTTAGGGAAAACAGAAGGAATTATATTACGCACCGTTGATTACGGGGAAGGAAACAAGATATTAACGGTACTCACGAAAGAAATGGGCAAGGTAGGGATGATGGCACGCGGAGCTAGAAAGTTGAAGAGCCGACTTTCTGCAGTTTCACAACCCTTTATCCTGGCCCATTTTGTCTTTCAAATTGGGTCGGGGATGGGAAGTATATCACAGGCGGAAATTATCAATGCCTTTCCTAAGATTCGGCAGGATCTGTATCGAACGGCATATACTGCCTATTTACTTGAATTAACCGATCGTTTTACAGAAGAACGTCGGCGAAGTCTAATTCTCTATGAATTACTGTTAGACCTTTTAAACCAGATGGAACACGGCAAGGATCCGGAAATACTGGCAAGAATTTTTGAGCTTAAAATTCTTGCTATGAATGGTTATAAACCTTATATAGAAGGCTGTTCCACATGTCATACTGGTGTCTCACCCTGGTTTTTTAGTATCAGGGAAGGCGGATTGTTGTGTTCAAATTGTCGCTCTAAAGATCCACACGCCATCGTCCTGGGGGAAAGTGTTCCACGCTTACTGCAGCTTTTTCTTCATGTTAATGTTTCGCAGGTAGGGAATATTAAAGTTAAAGAAATTACTAAACGACAGTTGGAAAGAGTCTTGCATTTGTTCATGGATGAATATTCCGGGATCCGTCTTAAATCTCGGAATTTCCTACAGCAACTAACTCAAATGCAGGAAATAATCCCCCGAAAGGAGATGGATCATGGAGACGAACCACGTTCATCATCAGAAGAATGAAGACTGGATTGAAGAATTGTTGCCAGGTGAAGAAGATACCAGTCATACTGGGTATTCTACCTTTTATGCAACGGGACAAGAGGTCTGGAACTTGGTCAGGGAGATCCTGGGGAAAGCGAATATTGTAAAAATCACGGTTTTTCATGGAGAGAAAGAGATGGTTTCCATCCCCATTGTTTATGGGGGAGTGATGGCTGCCTTATTCCCTTTTCTGTCCATCTTTTCCATGATTTCCTTACTTGCTTTAAATTGTAAAGTGGTTGTGGCAAAGCGAACGGCTTAATCTTAAAGTGATCCAGCGATCTCCCTTTCAAGAAGGGAGATTTTTTCTTTTTAGGCCCTGTAGGAAAGTTTTTTTTGCTCCAACGATAAGTTTAAACAGTTTCCTACTGGATAAGTGCAACTAATGCTGCCGCCAACCTACTTGATCCGAAGTATATCAAGTAGGTTGGCGGCAGCAAAGTTTTCTTTACCGCATAGGAAAGTATAGGCCTCTTCGAATCGACATCCCTATCGGCATGAAAAGCCTCCTTTAATGAGGGATACTTCTTCTTCGAAAAGGCTTCGAAAAAAGCTTTTCTTAAAAGCTTTTATTGAAATGTTACATACTATATAATTAAATGATATATAGTATACTTTTTGATCGGTAAGGGCGGTGAATATCATCGAACTGACGAAACGCCAAGATATCATTCTAGAAATAGTTAAAAACGAGGGTCCAATTACAGGGGAACAGATCGCCGAAAAACTTAACCTGACACGGGCAACGCTGCGGCCAGATCTTGCGATCTTAACAATGGCGGGGTATTTAGATGCCAGGCCAAGGGTGGGATACTTTTATTCAGGAAAAAGCGGCCCACAGTTATTGGGCGATCTGGCAAGAAAGAAACTGGTGAAGGACTTCAAGGCATTACCTGTAATTATCAAGGAATCTTCATCCGTTTATGATGCCGTTTGTACACTTTTTCTTGAAGATGTGGGAACCCTTTATGTATCAAACGACCAAGGCCACCTGGCCGGTGTTGTTTCCCGAAAGGACTTATTGAGGGCCATGCTGGGGAAACAGAAAATTGAGGACATCCCGGTGAACATCATTATGTCCCGGATGCCGAATATTGTAGTTTGTTTTCTCGAAGACAGCATTTACGAAGTTGCCAAAAAGCTCATTAATAACCAGATTGATTCAATCCCTGTTGTTCGCGAGGTGAAAGCAGGCGATAGACAAGCCTATGAGATTATCGGCAGGGTAACGAAAACAACAGTGACCAAGGCTTTCGTAGAAATTGCAGGCGACCAGCCCGTCTAACCCCTCACGGATGATATACGAAAAGGAGGAATGCACTATTTTCAAAAAAGATGCCATTCATGATCCTGTTATTTATATTGTTTCTGATTCGGTTGGGGAAACGGCTGAAGTTGTGGTCAAAGCGGCGGCCAGCCAGTTTGACGGACAGCCCATTGAGATTCGGAAATTCCCCTATGTGGAAGATGAAGGAACAATTAATGAACTTGTGTTAGCTGCAAAAGAAAGTGAAGCGGTGATTGCTTTAACATTGGTGATCCCCAAATTACGGGACCATCTTAAGGCTGTCGCCAAGGAACATGGGGTTACTGTAATTGATATTATGACCCCAATGATCCAAGCAATGGAACAAATCTCTAGGAAACAACCCAAAAACCAGCCGGGATTAATGCGACAATTAGACGAGGAATACTTTAAGAAGGTTGAGGCAATAGAATTTGCTGTGAAGTACGATGACGGGCGTGACCCAAGAGGATTGCTGCGGGCAGACGTTGTATTGATCGGAGTATCCCGAACATCGAAGACTCCCTTATCGATGTATCTGGCTAACCGCCGTTTGAAAGTGGCCAATGTACCGCTAGTTCCAGAGGTGGAACCACCTGAAGAGCTTTTCATGGTCCCAGCTAAAAAATGTGTGGGGTTAACAATTTCCCCAGATCAATTGAATGTAATTAGAAGGGAAAGATTAAAGGCCCTTGGCCTTACTTCTCAGGCAAACTATGCAAGTCTCGAAAGAATTATGCACGAATTGGAGTATTCCGAAAAAATTATGAAGCGGATCAACTGTCCAGTAATCAACGTTTCAAACAAGGCAGTGGAAGAAACCGCGAATCTTATTTTGGGAATTATCAAAAATAGGGGATCGTAAATAAGAAAAGTTCTCGATAAACGTTCGAGAACTTTTTGTATTACAGAAGTTTTTTTTCCATAGAAGGAAAAAATAAAAAAATATCGTATATATTATGTTAGAAAGTAAATAAATCATATTATAACATATTTTTTTAGCTAGGGGTATTCCCTTAGTTGAAATCATTTCGACAAAATTCGAAATAGATTTAATTCTACACTTCCGGAAGGAATCAGACTTATTTCGTAGAATAACTTTGGAGGAAGTAGGTAGACCGGCTTGGTGATCTATATTGATGCAGATGCAAGCCCTGTGAAATCCGCTGTTATAGAGGAAGCAGCAGTATTTCAATTGAAATCTGTCTTTGTTTTTTCCTTTGCTAATCACCTTACTCTCGAGGGGGAATGGGTGGAGACGGTCATGGTTGACAGAGCATTTCAATCTGCAGATCTCTATATTGTAAATCATGCCAAACCGGGAGATCTTGTGATCACGGATGATTATGGCCTAGCGGGACTTATTCTTGGAAAGGGTTGCTTTGCCATTAGTTCACGGGGGAAAGAATACACCAATGAGAATATTGATGCCATGCTGTCCATGCGCCATCTTGCCCAAAAAGCCCGTTTGGCAGGAAGAAGGACGAAGGGACCAAAAGCAATGTCCTCTGAACATGAATATTTCTTTAGAAATGCCCTTCGGAATATCCTTCAAAGAGTACTTTAGAACTAATAAATTTAGAAAGGAAAGTTTGATTATATTTTAGTGAAAAGCAGGATATTGTTGAGATTTGACGAATTTCTTTTAAAAATGGTGGCTGGGAGATATGAAAGATGGCAACTAAAATTCCTGAGGAGGTTATTGACCAGATCAGGAGCTCCTTTAACATCGTAGATTTTATCGGACAATATGTTCATCTAAGGAAAAGTGGCCGAAGTTATATGGGCCTGTGCCCTTTTCATTCGGAAAAGTCACCTTCCTTCTCAGTCCTTGAAGATAAACAAATTTTTCACTGTTTTGGCTGCGGAGAAGGGGGAAACCTGATCTCTTTTGTAATGAAAATAGAAGGTCTGACCTTCCCGGAGGCAATGCTGTTTCTAGCAGAAAAGTCAGGGATTGCTCTGCCAAACCAATATCATGAAGTGCAGCCTACAACGGAAGAATCCAGTGAAAAACAAACAATTTTTAAGGCATACAGCCTTGCAGCTAAACTATACCAGCATATTTTATTCCAAACAGATTATGGTGATCCTGCTAGGGAATACATGAAACGTCGGGGAATAAGCTCAGAGACTGCGGAAGTGTTTGAATTGGGATTTGCGCCTGATAGTTGGGATTTTGTTACTCAATTTTACGAAAAAAGAGGATTTAATTTAGCGCTTATGCATAAGGCTGGGATCTTGGCACAACGAGATTTTGACCGTAAGTACTTCGATTTGTTCCGCAATCGTTTGATCTTTCCTATCGCAGACAGTCAAGGGAAAATAATCGCGTTTGGGGGAAGGATTTTAAATGATGCACAGCCTAAATATTTAAACAGCCCTGAACATCCATTTTTCAATAAAAGCCGCATCTTATTTAATTTGCACCGTGCCAAAAACGAAATCCGTCGAAAACGCCAAGTGATTTTGTTTGAAGGATATATGGATGTTATTGCAGCATGGGAGGCGGGTGTGCGAAATGGAGTCGCTTCATTAGGCACATCTTTCACCGAGGAACAAGCCAAAATTATCAAGCGGAATGCTGACCAAGTTGTGATTTGTTATGATTCAGATTCACCGGGCATTGAAGCTGCTATGAAAGCAGCATATATCTTACAAGCTGCTGAGTGTCAGGTTCGAGTTGTTCGTTTTGAAGATGGCTTGGATCCTGATGAATATATAAAAAAATACGGCAAGGATAAATTTATTGCCACATTGAATCAATCTTTAACGGTTACTTCCTTTAAAATGGAATACTTGCGAAAGCGTCACGATGTTTCGGATGAACAGGAACGATTGGTGTTTATCCATGAAATGCTGAAACAGATTTCGTCGTTACGTAGTGCCGTTGAAAGAGATCACTATCTTAGATTGCTGGCGGAAGAATTTCATTATTCTCTCGAAGCACTGAAAGAAGAGCAAAGGAAACTGTTCTACCAGCAAAAAAAGGCCGAGAAAGGGGATAAACTCCCTCGTAAATGGAATAATAGTATAGATAATGGTAGACATGTGCCCCATAAAACATTACTTCCGGCGCATTATAATGCAGAAAAAAAATTAATTATCCTAATGATGCATAATGCAGACTGGGCGGAAGAAATTAAGGGTAAAATTGGTGGTAATTTCAATGTTGATGAATTTGCAGCCTTAGCAGCATACCTTTATCATTTTTATGCCATAGGGAATGTTGCTGATCCTAGTAAGTTTATTTCGGAATTAGATGACGAAAAGCTAATCCAAAAGGCATCAGAATTGGCTATGGAGGAAGTTCCGGACGACCTTACTTCTCGAGCACTGGCTGATTACATACAACAGGTACTAAATTATCCAATCTTAATAGAAATTGAAAGGCTCAAAACAGAGCAAAAAAATTTAGAAAAGCAAGGTGACAGTCTGGAAGCGGCGAAAATTGGCATTGAAATTCTGCAGTTAAGGAAGTTAGTGAAGAAATCGTGACCAGATTTTCATATAGATAGGCCACAATCCGGATGCAAAGGAAGGAGGGAATGCCATGGCAAAAAAAATAGAAAACAAGCCAGGTGCAATTACCGAAATGGAGCAAGGTCAAACTAATGAGCTTACGCTCGAACAAGTTAAGGATCAACTCGTTGAACAAGGGAAAAAACGTGGTGTTCTCACATATAAGGAAATAATGGAACGTCTGTCCACCTTCGAGCAGGATTCTGATCAAATTGATGAATTTTTTGAGTATCTTTCCGACCAACACATTGAAGTTCTCAATGAAACGGATGAGGAAGATCAGGAAGAAGAAGATGCACCAGAAGATGAAGATGAAAACGAAGAGTTTGATTTCGATGATTTGAGTGTTCCACCGGGAATAAAGATTAATGACCCCGTTAGAATGTACTTAAAGGAAATTGGACGGGTTCCACTTCTCTCTGCTGATGAAGAGATTGAATTAGCATTAAGAATTGAGAACGGTGATGAAGAAGCCAAAAGGCGATTAGCTGAGGCGAACTTGCGTCTTGTTGTGAGTATCGCAAAACGCTATGTAGGTCGTGGAATGCTTTTCTTGGATCTAATTCAAGAAGGAAATATGGGATTAATCAAAGCCGTTGAAAAATTTGACTACAAAAAGGGTTTTAAGTTCAGTACTTATGCAACTTGGTGGATTCGCCAAGCGATTACTCGTGCGATTGCTGACCAAGCGAGGACTATTCGTATCCCAGTGCATATGGTGGAGACAATTAATAAATTGATTCGTATTTCACGGCAATTGCTTCAAGAACTAGGGCGCGAACCCACTCCTGAGGAAATTGCAGAGAAGATGGATCTTACGCCTGAGAAGGTAAGGGAAATTCTAAAGATTGCACAAGAACCTGTTTCCCTTGAAACACCGATAGGTGAAGAAGATGATTCCCATCTCGGAGATTTCATCGAAGACCAGGAAGCCCTTGCACCTTCCGATGCTGCCGCCTACGAGCTTTTGAAGGAGCAGTTGGAGGATGTATTAGATACGTTAACGGATCGGGAAGAAAATGTCCTTCGTTTGCGTTTTGGGCTTGATGACGGCCGAACACGTACCCTTGAAGAAGTTGGAAAGGTCTTTGGTGTGACCCGTGAAAGGATTCGTCAAATCGAGGCCAAAGCCTTAAGAAAGCTACGCCATCCAAGTAGAAGCAAACGACTTAAAGATTTTCTCGAATAAGCATGATAGGCCCTCATTCCTTTTTAGGATTGGGGGTTTTTGTATTTGTTTTTCATTTTAGCCATTTTAAATCAACAATGCAAATAGGGAGAAATGGGAAAATAAGGTTGTCTTCGGCATGTAGGTATTTTCTTCCCAATATAATAAAGAGAGGGGGGAGCTTAGATGGATTTTGGCTTAACTGCTGAACAGAAGATGATTCGGGATATGGTACGGGAATTTGCCGAGGGGAAAGTGGCTCCAGGGGCGGATCGAAGAGATGAAACAGGTGAATTTCCTCTTGAAATAATAAAAGAGATGGCAAAATTGGGATTAATGGGTTTACCTTTTGAAGAGAAATTTGCGGGTGGCGGAGCAGATATGATTAGCTTCGCTATTGTTGTCGAAGAATTAAGCCGGGTTTGCGCCTCTACCGGAATCACGTACTCTGCGCATATATCCTTAGGTGCAGCACCTTTTCATCTTTTTGGTACAAAGGTGCAAAAACAGGAGTATTTAATTCCATTGTGCAAGGGTGAATCTTTAGGAGCCTTTGGTTTAACCGAACCGAATGCCGGTTCAGACGCTGGCGGGACGCAAACAACGGCAACCCTAACCAAAGAGGGGTGGGTCATTAACGGAACCAAATGTTTTATTACGAATGCCAGCTATGCTAAATTTTTAGTATTGACTGCGGTCACGGATAAAACTAAGAGCACCAATGGCATCACCGCATTTATTGTTCCTACAGACATGAAGGGATTAACGATAAACGCCGGGTATAAAAAGATGGGTCTTCATGCATCCAATACTACTGAGCTTTTCCTGGATCAAGTGGTTGTTCCAAAAGAAAACGTATTGGGAAAAGAGGGGGCGGGATTTAAGCAGTTTCTGTCTATTCTTGATGGAGGTCGGATTGGAATTGGGGCAATGGCCGTTGGAATTGCCCAAGGCGCATATGAAAAGGCCTTACAGTATGCAAAAGAACGGAGACAATTCGGCAAGACACTCTCTTCCTTTCAAGCTATTCAATTTAAACTAGCTGATATGGCGATGCAGATAGAGATAGCGAGAACCATGGTTTATAAAGCGGCCTGGTTAAAAGATCAAGGGGTAAAGTTTACAAAGGAAGCTTCTATTGCTAAACTGTTTGCCACGGAAATGTGCATGAGAGTCTGTGATCAGGCGATTCAGATTCACGGTGGTTATGGATATATGAGAGAATATCAGGTCGAGCGGTTTCTCCGTGATGCGAAGTTGCTGGAAATCGGCGAAGGGACTTCGGAAATTCAAAGGATGGTAATTGCAAGGGAAATTGGGTGTTGAGCATCAAGGACATTTGTCCGGATTTTTAAGGGGCTTTGTTCTTGAGAGCCTTTCTCGAAGAATTTCCTGCCTTTTTTATCCCCACTACTTTCAAGGTTTTGCTCTTTTCCCCAAATAAGGTAAAATAAAACGTAATATGAAAACTTCAGGTGGTCTTATGCTTATAATATCAGAACGACTAAAAACGATAGCGGATTATGTGAAAGAAGGAAGCATTGTTGCAGACATCGGATCGGACCATGCTTTTCTTCCCACCTTTCTTGTACAAACTGGCAAGGTGGTCAGAGCGATTGCGGGTGAGGTTAATGAAGGCCCATGGAAATCTGCGCAAAATCAGGTGAAGGCCGCAGGGCTCAGTGATAAAATTGATGTTCGATTAGGAAATGGACTGGCTGTCTTACAAGACCATGACCAAGTGGACACTATCTGTATTGCAGGGATGGGGGGGACCTTAATCAGCAGCATCCTGGAAGAGGGGAAACAATCTTTGCAAGATGTTGGTCATCTAATCCTTCAGCCGAACGTTGCAGAAAAAAATGTGCGTGAATGGCTTTACCATAATGGGTGGGAATTGAAAGACGAAACAATCCTTGAAGAAGATGGTATTATTTACGAGATTTTATATGCCGAATGTGGACAACCCAATTCGCCATACCAACAAGGTCTATGGACGTTAGAGCAGTGGTTCGAGATTGGCCCTTTTTTGTGGAAACAAGGTTCCGAAGTCTTAAGGGAAAAATGGATGAATGAAAAACAGAAAGCGACCCACGTCCTGCGCAATTTGGAGAGAGCCAAATCAGAAGAAGCAGTGACCAAACGTGAAGAAATAAACAAACGGATAAAGTGGATCGAGGAGGTTATAAGATGTATGCCAACGGGCAAACCATAATTCAATATTTTGAAGAGTTTTCGCCTAAGCGCTTAGCAATGGAAGGGGATAAGATCGGCCTACAGGTTGGAACTCTTAATAAGGAAATCAAGAAAGTGATGGTTACTCTTGACGTTCTGGAAAATGTGGTAGATGAGGCGATAGAACAGGGTGTAGACCTTATTATTGCACACCATGCGGTAATTTTTCGACCGTTAAAAAATTTAAGGACAGATGTGCCTGCTGGCAGGCTTTACGAGAAATTAATCAAACATGATATCGCCGTGTACATCGCACACACCAATTTGGATGTGGCTGTGGGCGGCATCAATGACTTAATGGCTAATGCATTGGAATTGCAAAATACGGAACCTTTAGAGGTATTATCTACAGAGAAATTAAAGAAGATTGTAGTTTTTGTCCCTCAGACACATAATCAGGAAGTGTTTGACGCCATGGCCAAGGCAGGCGCTGGATGGATTGGAAATTATAGTCATTGCAGCTTCCGGCAAGAAGGTACCGGAACTTTTATGCCACGTGAAAATACCGATCCCTTTATTGGCTCACAAGGAAAATTGGAACAGGTAGAAGAAATACGCATTGAGACGATTGTAACAGAAGGGATCCAAAATCGCGTAGTTAAAGCGATGATCAAAGCACACCCATATGAAGAGGTAGCCTATGATATTTATCCTTTGGAGCAGCCCAGCGTCTCCTATGGTTTAGGACGGATCGGGCATCTGCCTGCAGAAGTGAGCCTACGTGAATTCGCGGAAAAAGTGAAAACAGCATTCGAGGTAAAAGGGGTAAGAGTAGTCGGGGACATGTCGTCCCGGGTTAAAAAAGTGGCTGTCCTTGGTGGTGACGGAAACAGTTTCATTTCCAAAGCGATTCTTAAAGGAGCAGATGTATTTGTAACAGGGGATGTTTATTACCATATGGCACACGATGCTATGGCAAGCGGGATGTCTATGGTGGACCCGGGACATAATGCCGAAAAGATAATGAAAAAAGCAGTTCAACAGCTACTTGAAGAACGACTGAAAAAGGATCATTATCAAACTGACGTGATTCTGTCGGTGGTGAATACGGATCCATTTACCTTCTTGGTATAGGAGAAAGAAAGGGAGTTCCAACAAAACCATGAATGAAACACAAATAATCTCCAATGTACTGGAACAATTGAAAAAGAGACTGGATTCAAATATTTGGGTTATTGAAAAAAAGGAAGAACAAATCCAAATCAAACAAAAGGAAAAGACTCACGCCGGGTTGTCCTTATCTATTCCCGTTATCCTTTCAAAAATAGGGCGGGAAAAGCCGCTTGAGACGATGGAAGAGTTTCTTTCCCGGGTCGAAATGATGGCCAATGCAAGTTTACAGGAAATATCGTTAAAAGGAAATGAAGATCGAATCTATCCAGTTATCCGCAGTAGATCACATCCGACGGACAAACAGGGGACTTCTCTTTTGCATAAATATCATACCGCCGAATCGACGATTTTCTATGCCTTTGATTTAGGGAATACGTATCGATTAATTGATCAGCAGATGATTGATCAATCACAGTTGACCGAGGAAAAGGTTGAACAAATGGCGATTGCTAATCTAAAGAAACTAGATACGTCTTATAAAGAGGATATAGTTGGTGACAATACTTTTTACTTTTTCAGTCAAACCGATGGATATGCGGCAAGCCGCGTGCTCAATGATGAACTATTGTCTTTTATGAGAAGAAAGGTGCAGCATGACATGGGGGTAGCGATTCCTCACCAGGATGTTCTCATCATTGCAGATCTTAAGAATGAGATCGGTTTTAAAGTCTTTTCCAGATTAAATATGGATTTTTGCATGAAAGGGAATATTCCCATTTCCCCGCTGCCTTTTTTGTATACAGAAAAACAGGAACTCGAGCCGATTATGATCTTATCTAATCCTGGGGCAGAACCACATATCGTAAGAAAAGACAGGGAAGAATAATCTAACTCAAAAAAATGCAAAAAGGTGAAAGGCATGATTCAACGGAAGATCCGGTTACTTGATGCCGAAGTCCATTATGAGTATTGTAAAAAAGAGGGGGAAAAGGAATCTTGTTATACCCTCGTTCTCATTCACGGATTTCTTGCCTCATCCTTTAGTTTTCGTAAACTGATCCCCTTTCTAAAAGGAAAGTATGACATTTACACGATAGATCTGGTCGGTTTCGGGGAAAGTGAAAAAACAGCCAGCTTCAAGTATTCCTACCGTAATTATGCATCTTTGGTCCTTGAATTTACAAAACAGCTCGGCTTAAAAAATGTCATTCTCATTGGCCATTCGATGGGGGGACAAATTTCTTTGTACACAGCTTTAATTGCTCCAAATAAAATTAAAGGGCTAGTTTTGATTGCCTGTTCGGGCTACTTAAAAAAATCCAATAGTTGGGCTGTGTTATTATCGAAATTTCCTTTTTCACGGTCCTTTATCCGTTTATGGATAAAGAAACATAAAGTGCTCGACGTATTAAGGACCACACTTTATGACACGGCCTGTATTGATGAAGAGATGATTCGTGCCTATTCAAAACCAATCGAGGACAAGAATTTCTGTCACACCCTATTAGGTCTGTTGCGTGATCGGGAAGGCGATTTGGAGACAAAGGATTTGCATAAGATCACCCATCCTGTTTTGCTACTCTGGGGAGATGAGGATCAGATTATCCCGTTAAAAACCGGAGTCCATCTTCGTCAGGATCTACCAAACTCGACGCTGGTCAGTATCCCAGAAGCAGGTCATCAGGTGATGGAGGAAAAGCCGGAGCAAGTTTATGCCGCGTTTCAACAGTGGCTGGCTACAACAGATTTTTAAGCCCTAAAGGACAACTATATGGTTTGCCAAAGAAGGGGCTAACGACGTAGTACACAAACCTACTAAAAAGAGGGAGGAATTTTTTATGTCCATTGTTTTTTCTACATATCCATCTTGAACAAGTTGCCGCAAAGCCAAGTCTTGGCTTGATGAACATCAAATCGCTTACGAAGAGCGGCGTTATATGAAAGACCACTTTTCTTTGGAGGAACTAAAAGAGCTGATCAAAAAGACGCCACTCGAGCAAATTCTAAATAAAAAAGGTGTTGTTTATAAGGCGCGTAGAGAGGAGCTAGAAGGCCTGTCTGAAGAGGAATTATTAAATGAAATGGCAAAGGAACCGAAATTAATCCGCCGCCCCTTGATTATTACAGAAGATCAAGTAATTGCTGGGTACGATGAGAACAAATATAAGGATGCACTATAATGAAAGGAAGGAGCATGCTAATTTCTTGAATATCTCAGCACTGCTCCTTTTTTGTTTGCCGAAAGTTTTATTCACCAACCATGTTCAATTAAAATAATATAAGGTACAGCATAAAAATGCACAGAATTTCTGCCTTTATACCCTGAATTTTCTCCTCAGCACAAAACTGAAATTGCAAATTTATTCCCTCTCTCATCTTTTGTTTTGTTTAGAAACAATGTTTATGGATTATTTAATCGGTTTTTGCATATCCTTTTATAAGGGGAGTATTATATTAAAAAGGAGGTCATTGATAAGATGCCTGATTTTTGTGTAAGCTGTGGCGCTGAGCTTGCTTTGATGGAAAGAAACCGAAGCGAGTGTTGGGATTGTCAGGATAAAATATCGGTGACCTATTCGGACGATGTTTTAGGGGAAAGCGATTTCGACGCAATCGAGTGAGGTTGTGAAGGAAAAAGCAGTCCTGTTGAAGGGCTGCTTTTTCTGTTTTCTTCAATTGCCGGGCGGACTATTTCGTATGCTGCTGTAAGAAATGGATAGTGTAATTTATAGCCTGTTCTAGAAAAGGAGTGGTACCTTTAAAAGGATGGACCGCACCAAAGGTGTGATTTGCCCCATCGATTTGGACGAATACTTGATTGGGAGCTGTTCGCTCCATTTGGTGGAACCCTTCTATTAAACGGGAAGCATCTTCTGCCCCTTGAATAAATAAAGCGGGTACCTGTAAATGTTGAAGATGCGACAAAATATCAAAGCGCTCCTTATTTTGCTTGATATCTTCCAAAACAATGGAACGGATTGGCATCTGCTGTTTCGTGCGTTTATTTTCTATAAAACCGATCCCGGCTTTTTTGATCTGCTGTTTTAGTGATTGATCAAAGATATCTACTTGGGAAATCCCATTCCAAGAAATGACCCCTTTAATTTGTGAAGATTCTGCTGCAAATAAAATGCTATCGCCGCCCCCACGACTGTGCCCTAAAAGGAAGATTTGCGAAAGATCCATATGCTCAGTAAAAGGAAGTTCAGTAGTTGTAGTTAGTGTGTTTAGTAGCGCCTGCAAATCCGCCTGTTCACGTGAATATGTGTTAATTGAGAACTTCTCCAATTCATCAAAGTCTGTATTGTTAACACCACTACAGGAAAAATTAAATCGGATGACAGCAAACCCTTTTTCCGCTAATACATTTGAAGTATGGGGGAAAAAGCCCCAGTCCTTAAATCCTTTAAAGCCATGACAAAGAATGACTACTGGTTTTTTATCTCCTCCGACAGCAACCTCTACATCCCCGCGAATAAACAAGTTTTCTTCTAAAGGAATAATAAAACTATTATGTAATACATTTGACTGTGACAATATAAAGCACCTCCATTGCAATGAAATTACTATAAAGATGATTCTCCCAGCACTTATATTGTACACTGAATTAGTTACTTGCCCCAGTAAAATTAAGAGGATGGTTGCATTTTTGTTGATTTTATGGTAAATTATCTAATGAAGTTAATTCCTCAGTAGCTCAATGGTGGAGCAACCGGCTGTTAACCGGTAGGCTGGCGGTTCGAGTCCGTCCTGAGGAGCCATATGATCGCGGGGTGGAGCAGTTGGTAGCTCGTCGGGCTCATAACCCGAAGGTCGCAGGTTCAAGTCCTGTCCCCGCAACCAAAATGTGCTTGCGCACTACGTCGAACCAGCTTACTTTCGCAAGCAATAGAGTGGTCCTCGAAGAGGGCAACCAAAATGTGCTTGCGCACTACGCCGAATCAGCTTACTTTCGCAAGCAACCCATATTTATACGGGACGTGGCGCAGACTGGTAGCGCGCACCCTTGGGGTGGGTGAGGTCGCAGGTTCAAATCCTGTCGTTCCGACCATTACATATTAAACTAATGAACTCTCGTTGTTGCGGCGGGGGTTTTTTATTTGTATAAAAATCGACGACTAATCACTTTGTTTTTTCTCTATAAATAATAATGGCAATAATCATGGGTATAAGCATAGTTAAACCGATGGTTAAAGTAGGGATAGGTAAATATCTGGAAAAAATGGTTGCTATTTCTCCAAGGAAACCTGCTATAACAAACAGAATAGCAGATTTTTTATTTCCATGTGGTTTCCCGTGATAATAGGAATCCCAAACGACGTAGACATAAAAGCCAGGATAGAACATAGCAAAATCATGTTGAAGGACTTCAAGTGCTTGGTGATGGAAGCCATTAAAATCTAAATGAATAGCCTCGTTTATTTTGCCAAAAGAATTATCGAAGTGTTCAATTAACATGAATACAACACCTTTGACAACTTGCCCGTTATACATTTGTCCAACACCAGGCATGAGTATGGAAAAGAAAGCAGCTATTTCCCTCATATGGACCTCGTATAGTTTTAATTGTCTTTAGGATTTACTATTTTTCATAAAAAAACCTTAGTTACGGGATGATTATTGTCAGGCTGGCGAAACGAAGGGAGCCTGTCGATTCATTATAAATGAAAAAGGTTTTTGGCAGAAAATTATAGACTCTCTGGTATGAAGGACAAAAACTAGGTCGGAAAACCATTCATTGGGGGAAAGGTCACGGGAAATAGGGTTTATGAGACAGGTTGGGTCCAAAAACATCGGAGCCTGTCGTGAATCCGAGGTTTATGAGACAAGTTGGGCTCAAAAACATCGGAGCCTGTCACGAATCCGAGGTTTATGAGACAGGTTGGGCCCAAAAACATCGGAGCCTGTCGCGAATCCGAGGTTTATGAGACAGGTTGGGCCCAAAAACATCGGAGCCTGTCACGAATCCGAGGTTTATGAGACAGGGTGTGACCAAGAACACAAGAGCCTGTCGAGAATCCAGGTTTTATGTTTTTGGGCAAATAGGAATAGGATACCCAGAATCCGGCAACCGCCAAAAAAAGGTGCATTTCCTTGAGGTGGATAGCGGATAACCTTGATCCGCTTGGTTTAATTATTCCGATCCGATGGACCTACAAAATCATTGAAAGCTTCATCCAATAATCGTTCTCTGTTCGGATCTTCATTTACATCTGAATCTACTTCCATTTTCTTTCCTAATACTCCGTATACGTCATCCTGGTTAAAGCGATTTCCTTGCGGATGCTTTGTATCCTGCTTTTTTCTTGACATTTCAAATCCTCCTTTTTAATACGTTTTCACGTTTAACAAGTTTTATACTGATCTAGACACCCTTCGCTCACAAACATCCAAAATTGGACACCTATCACAAAGCGGATTTGCTTTACAATGATCTTTTGCATGTTGGACAAGAAGTGCGTGGTATTCGTTATACAACGTCAGATCCTCTGGTAATTCTTTTTCGATCTGCTTTCGAAATGAATCATAGGCATTAGGCAGATCAAACCCCAGCCGATAAAAGATTCTTCTTGCATATGCGTCAACTACAAAAATTGGTGTGTCAAGGGCATAAAGCAATATGACATCGGCCGTTTCCCTTCCTATTCCATGAATGTCCAACAGCTCTAAGCGCAATAGGTGTTTATCCACTTTCTTGACCAATGCAATATCGTAATTATAGGTTTTAAACCATGTCAAAAAAGATTTGATCCGCTTAGCCTTTAACTTATAAAAGCCGCTAGGTCTAATTAACCCAGCAAGCTTCTCAATAGGTAATTGATCGATCTCTTCCGGATGCATGAACTCGCTTAAATTGTTAAGGGCCTTTTCTACATTGTTCCAGTTGGTATTTTGAACTAGAATGGCTCCAATCATCATCTCAAAGGGGGATTCAGCAGGCCACCAGTTTTGTGGACCATAATGATTAAATAATATGTTGTAAATGAATTGGTAGTCCTTTTTCATTTTTTAAACTCCACTTCATCCAAGTATACCTACTGGTTTAACGCTGAAATAAAAGATGGAAAATGGGTAATCGTCGCAGCGAATTCTTAAACGTCTTACTATCCGTAAAAGAATATCAATTGTACAGGGTTATTTAAGCTGGGGATGAAGGGCAAGACAGGGGCTACCTGCTTGCCCTAATATGGTTAATTCGTTCCGTTTCGGATTCAGAATAGGTTTTATTTAGAGGATTTACTCATCCCTGTCCTTTTTCCTCTACCTATTATAGAAAAATACGATCTATCTCATTAATCTCTTCTTCACTTAAATGAACGTCCAAAGTCTTTAAATTATTTAGCACCTGTTCAGCCCGCTTTGCACCCGGGATGATTGCATCGATTGCATCTCTTGTCAAATACCAAGCTAGAACTACATGCGAAACCTCGGCTCCTTTTGCAACGGCGATTTGACGCAGCTTGTTTACCTTTTGCAGGTTTTGTTCGTATGCCTCTCCTTTAAAGAATTTTGATTTCGCACGTGACTCGCTTATTACTGTATCCTTATGATATTTTCCAGTTAACAATCCTGATGCTAGTGGGAAATAAGGAACAAAGGAAATTCGATGTTCTCTGACATAAGGGAAAAGAGTATTTTCCACCGTTCGGTTCAGTAAGTTGTACTCGCCTTGATAAACATCCACATATCCATCTTGGTTTGCGTCCTTTAATTGTTCTATGGAAAAGTTGGAAACACCGATCGCCCGAATTTTTCCTTCATCTTTTAACTGCTTTAAAGCGCCAACTGCTTCCGCTTTTGGAGTCTCTTGATCTGGAAAGTGGATATATAATAAATCAATATAATCAGTCTGCAGTCTTTTCAAACATTTCTCCGCTTCTTCGCGTAAAAAGGACGGGGAGTTATCATGTACAATACTGTTGTCCACAAATTTTGGAGATACCTTCGTTGCGATGATAATTTCCGAACGGTTTCCGCTTTCTTTTACCACTTCGCCAATCAGTTCCTCCGAACGTCCGGGACCGTACATAAAAGCTGTATCAATGAAGTTGATGCCATGTTCAATCGCTGTACGAACTAATTGTCTTCCTGCTTCTTCATCTAAATCGGGATGTATGTTGTGCCCGCCCACTGCGTTAGTCCCTAACCCAATAGGATTGACATATAACTCTGATTTTCCTAGTTGTACCCGTTTTGCCATGTGAAAAAACCCTCTTTCTATGTAATAAATTGTTTGTTACCTTTTTCCAGCCTGTCTGACATTATTCACGCATATATTGGCTGATCTGTCAAGGAGATCAGGAGAAGGCTTTCATTGGTGTGAAGGACAAATTTCGGTCGAAAAGCAATCAAAAAGTCCTTCATCGGATGATAAGGGACTTTTCTCTAATTGGATGAACACAATAAGTTATCGCCAACTATATTTATACTTCGAATCTTCAAGGTATTGCGCCTGTTTTACAACCTTCAAGGGGCGGAAGGTATCGATCATTACTGCTAGTTCTTTTGTTTCTTTTTTACCAAGGCTAGCTTCCACTGTTCCCGGATGGGGACCGTGGGGTATTCCCGATGGATGAAGGGTGACTGACTCTTCCCCAATCCCTTTGCGACTCATGAAGTTACCTTCTACATAATAGAGGACCTCATCACTGTTTACATTGCTGTGATAATAGGGTGTGGGAACGGCCTCGGGATGATAGTCAAACAGACGCGGTACAAAGGAGCAGACCACAAAGTTATGAGCCTCGAAAGTCTGATGGATTGGGGGCGGCATGTGAATCCTCCCAGTAATCGGTTCAAAATCGCCAATATTAAAGATATAGGGAAAAATGTAACCGTCCCACCCTACCACATCTAAGGGATGATACGGGTAGGTGTGCGAATGGAGATAGCCTCTAGACTTGGTTCTCACTTCGTATTCACCAACCTCGGAATGGGTTTCCAATACTTCTGGCGCTTTTAGATCCCGTTCACAAAACGGGCTATGTTCGAGCAATTGTCCATGTTGATTGCGATAGCGATTCGGTGTAGTGATCCAGCTTGTGCTTTCGATGACCAAAAACTTTGATCTGCCAGCATCAGGTAAAACACGATAAATCGTTCCGATCGGGATCACAACGTAATCGCCAGGTTGGTAGGTTAGTGTTCCGAAAAGTGTCTCGATTCTACCCGTTCCATGGTGGACGAAAAGCAGCTCATCCCCGTCACCATTTCGATAGAAGTAATCCATTTTCTCTGTTGGATTGACGACACCGATCACTACGTCTTCATTTCCAAGCAAGTACTGTCTCCCAGCTATGGCATCGGAGGTATCCGTGTATTTTCCTGTAAGTAGATGGCGATGACAAAGGTCGGCCTGTTCTTCGTACTCAATTCGGCAATCGGCGAACAACTCGGATTTCATCATTTGAGTCGGTGGATGATGGTGATACAGGATGGATTGCATCCCGGAAAATCCTTTGGTCCCCATTACCTGTTCGCGGTAGAGAGACCCATCGGGCTTGCGAAAAATCGTATGTCTCTTTTTAGGGATTTCCCCCATTTGTCGATAAAATGGCATCGTATTGTAGCCCCCTTTCTAGATTATTTCATTGCTGGTAGTACGCGGCCGCTGACTTCACCAAATCCAACCCGATATCCGTCCCCTTGGCACCATCCAGTGATTGTTAACTGATCCCCATCTTCCAACCAGACCCGTTGCTGCCCATTAGGCAGGCGAAGCGGTTCAGCACCACGCCAAGTTAATTCCATCAAGCAACCGCGGGATTCCTTTTCAGGCCCACTAATTGTTCCCGATGCCAATAAGTCGCCGGGACGAAGGTTGCAACCACCGACTGTATGGTGGGCGATTTGTTGGGCCATGCTCCAATAGAGGTAGCGGAAATTGCTGGTGCATATTCTTTCTCTAGCATTCATTCCATCGCCTTCAAGACAGACTTCCAAGTTAATGTCGAATGAGGCAGAAGCGGATTGCTGAAGATAGGGAAGAGGCTCAGGATTTTGGTTAGGTCCCTTCACTCGGAAGGGTTCCAAGGCATCAAGCGGTACAACCCAAGGAGAGATCGAGGTCGCGAAGCTTTTCGAGAGAAAGGGTCCCAGTGGTTGATATTCCCAGGCCTGAATATCGCGGGCACTCCAATCATTGACAAGCACTAACCCGAAAATATGGTCTTCAGCATGTTCAATGGAAATGGGTTCCCCCTGGTTATTTCCGGGTCCAATCAACCATCCTATTTCCAATTCATAATCAAGCTGCTGACAGGGGCCAAAGATGGGTTCGCTTATTGTTGGTGGCTTTGTTTGCCCTGTCGGCCTACGCACATCCGTCCCGCTTACCACAATAGAACTGGCGCGACCGTGATATCCCACGGGTAAATGTGTCCAGTTAGGCATCAATGCATTATCTTTTCCACGAAACATTGCCCCTACGTTTGACGCATGGTCTTTGGAAGCGTAGAAATCGGTATAATCTCCAATTCTCGCAGGAAGCAGTATCTCTACCTCTTTTTGTTTAAAGAAGGCGGCAGCGCGAAGTTCTGGGTGATCCCGCAGAGTGGGCTCCTCTATCCAGAGCAAATGCTGAAGCTGTTTCCGTACCTCTTGCCACACTGGTCTACCTAAGGCCATAAACGAATTCAAGGAAGGCTGATGAAAAATCCTTTTTCCTGCAACCGAAGTTAAATGAAAATGTCCGGCATCATCCAAGATAGATAGATCTAGTACATATTCCCCGATAGCAACGCCAATCCGCGGAGACCCGCCGCGAAGTGGCCGGAATACACCGTAAGGAAGATTTTGAATAGGGAAGTGGGATTCAGGTTTTACCTCGATAAAGGAATGCAACATTGTTTATCCTCCCTGTCTTTATAGTATCTTGAGCGCCCGAAGGTCTTCTCGTGGTTCGTCGAAGCTGCAGCTTCCGTACGATCGAAACATCGTTTTACGGAGTCTCTCGATGTCTGGAACGGAGATGGCCAAATCTCTCCAAGTCAATCCATCATCTGTAAAGTTAAAATGAACAGGATTCTCATCCTTAAGAATCTGTGCTGTATCATTAACATCCAGGTTATGTCTGCATGCCAGCATCCCAGCTGCAAAGACATTCACAAATCCATGCATTTGGGTGGCGACCTCATCACGGTACATACGAATGGAATGGTGTAGCCCTGCAGTAAATTTCATTGGAATTCCTCGGTCACGGCAGCTGATAAGGGCTGTTGCCACCTGAAACGGAGACGGAAAAGCGTTTGCCGTTACACCACCTGTCCGCAGTTTGAATCCAAAAAACAATCCTTTCGGATCATGATATTCGCCAATCTGGTCCAATATTTCGTGTAAATGTTGTTCCCAGTGATCATCCATTGGTAAAGTCATTTCGCAAAAGGTGTGAAGACGAAGCTTTCCCGTCTTCACACGAATGATCTCAAGCAGCCCTCGATCAGGAACGATAGCAGGCAAAGGGAGTTCGAGGGTATTTATCTTTAACGAATCTCCGTATCTGTCGGTCATTGAAAAAATTTGTTCCAGGTCAGTCTTTAAAACTTCTAAATAAGCCCATTTCTCCTCACTTTTTTTTCCTAAGACTGTGCAATGTAGGGGGAAATTCGAATGAAACAAGGATAGATAGTTTTCGAGTTCTTTCAGCCTGGTGGCAGGTAAGATGAACTGCCCAATCATCCAGGAATCTTGGCTGGAAAGGTAAGAGGCATAGTTATGAATGGCTGGTTCGAGAGTTAGGCTGGCAGGAGGGAAGAGACCGGCATAATCAACGATCTGGTTCATGAAGGCGTGGATTGCGGATGTCATGTTACAAATTTCCTCTTCTTGCCTGTTCTCTTTCAATGGATTCAAACAGTGCTTTGAAGTTACCTTCCCCAAAACCGCGAGCACCCTTTCGCTGGATAATCTCAATGAATAAGGTCGGTCGATCGACAATTGGTTTGGTGAAGATTTGCAGTAGATACCCTTCATCATCGCGGTCTACAAGGATTTTAAGTTCACGAAGTTTTTGTATATCTTCATCGATTTGCCCCACCCGATTAGCGAGCATGTCATAGTAGCTGTCAGGGGTATCGAGAAAATCAATGCCATTCGCATGGAGAGATTTCACTGTGGAAATAATATCGTTGGTTAAGAGGGCCAAATGCTGGACACCCGCACCATTATAATACTCCAGATACTCCTGGATTTGCGATTTCCGCTTCCCTTCGGCCGGTTCGTTGATTGGGAATTTGATCCTTCCACCATTCGTCATCACCTTGGACATCAATGCTGAATATTCCGTGGTAATGTCTTTATCTGTGAAGTGGGTCATCTGCTTAAATCCCATTACGTTTTCGTAATAGGCCACCCATTCCTCCATCTTTTCTACATTCCCGACCACATGGTCAATCCCGATTAACCCTGTATCCTGATAAGGGATAGCGAATTCCGCTGGATGGTAACCAGGAACAAACAGGCCTTTATAATCTTTTCGTTCCACTAAGGTATGGATGGTATCACCGTAGGTTCCGATCACTGCTGTTCTGAGAGTTCCATCCTGATCAGTATAGGTCTTTGGCTCTTGAATAGGGATTGCTCCCCGAGTGACGCTTTCCTTGTAAGCCTTCTCAACATCTTCTACGCGAAGGGCAATATCCTTTACCCCATCCCCATGTTTTTTTACAAATTCAGCAATCGGATGATCGGCAGAAAGCGAACCAGAGACAACAAATCGCATTTTCCTCTGTTCCAATACGTAGGAAACCCGATCCCGCTGCCCCGTTTCCAAACCGGAATAGGCCACCAGTTTAAAACCGAATCCTTTGCAAAGATAATGCGCTGTCTGCTTTGCATTTCCTACATAGAATTGGATGTAATCCACATCCTGCACAGGGAAAAATTCCCCTTCATGTTGTTGTTTTCTCATACTCGTAACCTCCTGAAATAAAAGTTAATAGTGTGATAATGTATACACTGATTAATCAGATTGCCACTGTATGAAAGATCATTATGAATATTATAAAACTTACGCCAAATACATGCAAAAACATGTGCTAATGCAAAAACGAAGAATCGCTGTACTGCGATTAAGTTTGAAATTTCGGGTATGTATATATTTAAAAAATTTAGCATTGTAACCCAAGTTGGTTTAGGAGGTGGGAGTATTGAAAAGTGTGGTTAAGTTTTGTACGGCAAACGATTTTGATGAGTTAGAACTGGTGAAGAAAAAGCTTCAGTTCCATTTTCCAATTCTGGAGGAAGACTGTTTAGGAAATTGCGGGCAGTGTTATCTCGAGGGCTTTGTTCTTTACGAGGGGGAATTTATAGCGGTTACTACATTTGAAAAACTATTGGACCGATTAAGGGGGAACGGGTGAAAACGCTCCCCTGTTTAAAAAAAAGACATTGGTAAAAAATAGGGTAATAATATCACCCTGGTTGAGGAGTTAAAATATGTTCTTTTGGAGAAGAAAGAATAAACGCGAAAATACAGGAAACATCGATGTTCCCCAACAATTCTTGGAAAAGCATAAAAACGAAAAGATAAACAAAAATCTTGAGGACACATTAGTCATTCTTCAACAGTTACTTGGGGCCAACGATGATATAGTGGTCCGGCGGTTTCGGGTGTTCAAAGAATTTTCAGCGGCAATGGTCTATTGTTCAAGCTTGGTAGATCATACGCAGATTAATATGGATGTATTAAAGCCTTTAATGAGTACGTCTTATAGAGATGAAACTTGGAATTCCAATCGCTTACAGGAGATAATCCTAGAAGAGACGCTCTATCATAGTGATTTACGACTAGAGAGTGATTTGTCAAAAATTGTCCGATCCATTCTTAGTGGCGGAACCCTTGTTTTTATTGATGGAATGAATGATGGTTTTGTCGTGGGGACAAGAAAAGTTGACAAACGTGCGATTAATCAACCTGGAACTGAGCAGGTAATTCGTGGACCACGTGAAGGATTCATTGAACAGTTAGGGACGAATATTTCATTGCTAAGGTATCGTCTTCCAACTGCAGACCTGCGGGTTAAGACAATGGAGGTAGGTAGAGTAACCAAATCAAAGGTGGCCATTTGTTATCTTGAAGGAATCGCCAGTCCTGATTTAGTGGAGGAAGTTAAAGATCGAATTTCGGCCATAGATATAGACGTGGTCCTTGATGTGGGCTATTTGGAGCAATTTATTGAAGACAACCATATGTCGCCATTCCCCCAAATCCAGAATACGGAAAGGCCAGACAAGACGGTTGCCCAATTAGCTGAGGGCAGAGTGGCAATTTTATCTGACGGTTCTCCTTTTGCTTTAATCGTGCCAACGGTATTCCATCAATTTTATCAAACACCTGAAGACTATGCGCAAAGATTTCTGATGGCGAGCGCGATTCGACTAATACGTTTAGTCTCCCTATTTTTTTCCCTGATTGCTTCATCGCTCTATGTCGCCATTATTTCCTTTAACCCTGAGTTAATTCCAACCCAATTTGCCGTTGCAGTAGCCGGGGGAAGGGCTGGTGTTCCTTTTCCAGCTGTCGTCGAAGTATTTGTGATGGAAGTATCTATGGAAATCTTACGTGAAGCCACCGTCCGCCTGCCCCAACAGGTTGGGGGTGCACTATCCATTGTAGGAGTGCTCGTCATTGGACAGGCTGCTGTTTCTGCAGGGTTTGTCAGCCCTATTACGGTAGTGGTCATCGCCCTAACAACGATTGGCTCCTTTGCTACACCTGCCTATAACGCAGCAATGGCATTGCGCCTCTTGCGTTTTCCGATTATTTTTTTGGCGGGGGTTTTTGGTCTGTATGGAGTCATGGTTGGGATAATTCTTATCATTAATCACATGCTTTCTCTACGTTCTTTCGGTGTCCCTTACATGAGTCCAGTCGTTCCAGGAAACTATCAAGGAATGAAGGATATCGTGATGCGTGCTCCGCTTTGGTGGATGAAGAAGCGGCCGGCTTCCTTGCATACAGCAAATCGGGAACGGATAGGGGACGCTGTGATAGAGAAATTAAAGCAGCCACCAAGTAATACGCTAAATCCGATTAATGTTGGAAATCGTAAGGAGGATCCCCCGGATGGAGACACCACGTGAGATTACGGTACTACAGGCAGCAATCATACTTATTAGCACGATTATCGGCGTAGGTGTCTTGGCCCTGCCTCGAATTGCTGTTCTTGCCGGGGATACAGGTGCACCGCTTATTACTTTGTTAGGTATTCTCCTTGCTTTTTTTGGATTGGTGATGATTACGTTACTCGGCATGCGATTTCCCAGCCAATCCCTGATCCGCTATAGTGAAGTCATATTGGGTAAGCCGATTGCACGTTTTGGAAGTATCGTTATTATTGTTTTTTTTGCTGTACTAACCGCTTTAACTTCCCGTGAATTCGGAGAAGTCGTCATAACCTCTGTATTGCGGCGAACCCCTTTAGAAGTCACTGTCATTGTGATGTTGCTGTTAGCTGTCATTACAACACGCAATGATATTACGACATTTGCTTATATCCATCATTTTTATTCGCCGCTTATTCTGACCCCAGTCATCCTGATTGTCATTCTTTCTTTGAAAAACGCAGAAGTGGTCAGGTTGCTGCCCATATGGGGGAATGAACCAAATGGGATGTTTCTAGGGGTACTCACAGTGGCAGCATTATTTCAGGGTTTTTTTATTTTGACGATGATTATTCCTGCCATGCGCCGTCCTGATCGGGCAATGACCGCAAGTATCTGGGGGATGGCGATTGCCGGTGGACTATATTTAATCATTGTTATAGCGACCCTCGCTGTGTTTGGCGCCGAGGAAGTCAAGCTTTTACTGTGGCCAACACTTGAATTAGCCAAGACAACGTCATTGCCTGCAAATATATTAGAAAGGCTGGATGCAGCTTTTCTTGCTGTTTGGGTTACCGCAGTGTTTACCACCTTATTTTCTAGTTATTTTTTAATGATTCATGCTGCTACCGAGCTTTTTCAGTTACGAAACCATCGGATGTTTTCCCTTTTTTTTCTGCCGTTTGTTTTTATTATAGCGATGTTGCCAGACAATGTTTTAGAGATGTACAAATTAATTGAAATTGTTGGCCGTTTTGGACTCCTCATCACAGTTGTCTATCCTACAATTTTATGGATGGTTGCATTGATTCGTAAGAAAAGGGGGAAGAGTCATGCAGCTCGGAAGAATCGTTAAGGTTTTGAGCTGGGTATTCCTCGTTATTCCCTTTTTAACTGGCTGCTGGGATCGCCTAGAAATTGAAGAAAGAGCCGTCGTACTTGCGATTGCCATAGACGAGGTGAAACCGGAGGCTGCTAAAGAGGAAAGGGATGTAAGCCATCTTAGTGGAGAGGTTCCGCAATCACAAAAAAGAATGCTTCGTCTTACGGTTCAGATTGCAGTGCCGGGCCGCATTCCTTTGGGACCAGCTCAAGGTGGAGGAGCATCGGGTGAAAAACCCGTTTGGATCTTAGATGTTGTCGGCCACACGGTGGAGGATGCTATCTATAATCTGCAGCAAGAAGTGGCTGATCGATTGTTTCTGGGGCATTTGCGCGTGATTGTTGTAAATGAAAAGGTGGCAAGAAAGGGATTGCAAAATATGAACGATGCCTTTCGACGAAATCCAGAAATAAGAAGAGCGGCCTGGATGGTCATCTCTAAGGGAGAGGCAGCAGATATTATTAAACTTAATCCAGAATTAGAACGTGTTCCTGCACTTTACCTGCTTACTGTTTTAGATGGAGCGGTCAAGCAAGGCAAGATGCCTAATGCCTTTCTCGGCGTGTTTTGGTCAGCACTTACCAGTAAAGGTCAGGAGGCGTATCTCCCATATGTGGAGATCCAAGAACAGAAGTCAATTCTCCTTGCCGGATTGGCTTATTTTAGAGGGGATAAAATGGTAGGGACGACAACACCATTGGAAATTGGTCATTTCATGGCAATGAAAGGAATCAACCCCGGAGGTTATTCCGCTCTATCAGACGTTCCAGGTGAGTCTGGAGCAGTACTTTTCATTTCCTCTGACCGTACCGCAAAAATAGAAGTGGAAATTAAAAACGGCCTTCCCCATGCGAAAGTGAAGGTTCATATAGAAGGAGATTTGGCGGAAAAAAGCAATGCCCAATTCAATTTGAAGGACCCTAAGACGATTGCTAAGATTGAAAAAAGAATTGGCACAAAGGCTGGGAAAGCCTTTGAAGAATTAATACACAAAACCCAAAAGCAGGGCTCAGACATTTTGGGCATAGGAGAGATCGTTCGTGGGAAGCATTCCGCCTACTGGAACCAGTCCATAAAAACGATGGATAAATGGCAGGAAACGTATAAAGAGATTCCAGTTAGAGCCGAGGTAACTATTAGTATACGCCGGGTTGGAATGAAAGCTGAATGATCCAAAGAAAGGAATCTAAAGATGATTGGATATCTAAATTATACCGTTTTTTTACTCATTGTAACAGGAACCCTCATCCTGTTTTTTGATGTCAAAGGTTACAAATTGGAAAATATGAAAAAGGAGGCGAAGGTTTCCAAGTATATCGGGTGGGTGAATGTAGTCCTTGGAATGGCAGTGTTAATTGGAAACTGGATATACCATAAATGGGTTTGGTAATAGGCTTTTTAAAAGATAAATTAGGGTGACCACATATTGGTCATCCTTATGTTTAATTTACAATAAAAGCATTTTATATATGGTGGCCCCTTCCGGTTATAATAGACAAAACTCGATCGGAAATTGCTTGATATGTCCTTCAAGCCTCTAGCCCTATAACTTGAATCATCCTACGAAAAGCCCTAATATAATCCCATAGGAGAATTATCGGGGTGTTGACCGTGAAAAAGTCTAAAGTCATTGCATTAGTTGATATAAATAGCATGTTTGCTAGTTGTCACCAAAGTATTGACCCTTCTTTGCGGGGGAAACCTGTGATTGTTGGCGGGTCGATGACCGATAAACGAAAAGGCCTGGTAATAGCCGCATCTTATGAAGCAAAGGCGAAAGGGATTAAGACCACGATGAGCGCCTATGAAGCACGGAAGCTTTGTCCTGAAGCAATCTTTGTGCAACGGAATCACACCTTGTATAGCGAATTTTCCGCAAAAATTATGGAGTTTTTTCGCTTAGTTGGTCCAACAGAAGTTGCCTCTATTGATGAGGCTTATGTTGATTTGACGAATCGCATACAAAATGGCGATGACCCAATGGTCATTGCCCGGTATATTCAAAGGACTTTATACCAAAAAATTCATATCCCTTGTTCGATTGGGCTAGGAGAAAACCGGATCATTGCTAAAATGTCTAGCGAGGTTAAGAAACCATTAGGCATTACTTGGTTTACCCGACAACAATTTCAAGCTTTCTTTCATCCCAAACCAACAGTGGTGTTGCATGGATGCGGGGAAGCCACAGCGGAAAAACTACGCGAAAAGCTAGGCATTGAAACTATTGGGGACTTAGCACAGATAGATTTTCATAGCATTAGACTTGTTCTTGGAAAACGCGGGGAATGGTTAAGATTGGCCGCCCAGGGAATTTCCTCAGATACCGTGAATCCTGATCGGGAAAAAGGGGGAAAGACAATTGGGAGGGAGACAACCTTTCCGAATCCAGTGAGTAACCCCGAGCAGATTTTAGCAGTGGCGAAGAAGATGGCAGAAAGACTTGTTAACCATTTGAAAGAAAAGCAGAGAAAGGCGCGTACTGTATCCCTAGTTTATAAGCTCGAACGACTGGGCAGATCCCATTCGAAAAGCAAAACATTGCCTTTACCGACCAATGATCCCAATGAAATCATAGCAGCTGCTAGTGCATTATATTCAGAGCATTTATGGGAAACTCCGCTTCACCTTTTTGGGCTGCGACTTAGTAATTTTGAGGAAGAAATATTTGAACAAATAACGATGGATGAAATTCTTTAAAAAGAGGAAACTTCGTGGTTTCCTCTATTTGATTTAGATCCCCCCGTCAGTCCCGCCCAAAACCTGCGTAATATACCAACTTCCATCGATTTCCTTAACTTTCAAAGAGGCTGATTCAAGGCCAGCGTTCCCTGTGGATGTTTTCAATTGAAATTCCACTTCGAATTCCCAGGTATTGTCGTCCGATTTTTCTTCCTTTGTGATATTCACTTTATCGACCCAAGGGCTGGAAACACCAGTCACCCAGTGAAGCTGTTCATAGTGTGACCTCGTTTTCTCCTTTAGATCAGGAGAGAGGACAGCAAATTGCACGGCCCCATTGCGATTTTGCACAGCTTCTGCCCAAGTCTGAACAGTCTCCTTTGGAGTTTTGGCTGCCAAGCCTTGTTGTAAAAGCATAAGTTGCTGGCTTAGATCGGAATTGGCGGAGTTAATATTGACAGTTCGTTGCTTTTCGTTCCACTGTACATCAGCTCCTAAAGCTTCAGCGGCAACTCGAAGAGGCACCATTACTCTGTCGTTCTTGATTTCAGGTGTGACGTCGGCACTGACGGTTTGTCCATTTACAATCAGTTGAATTGGGGTGGCTCCAAAAGCTAGCCCTGTCAAGGATGCACAAAGAACAGCGACACCACCTGCGACCATCCATTTTCTTCTATTCATGTTCATCTCACCTTTACTTAAACTTAATCAGTCTCTATCTATTAAACGAACAAGAGGAGGGAAATGTTGCTTAATCTCTTCGAATCCGCTGAACCAAACTTAATAATAGAAAAGAAAACACAACAATGGAGAGCACCCAATAAGAGGCAAGGACCATATTGCCTGATTCAGCAGCCATAAAGATGGCAATTGGGATGGTTTCTGTTTTGCCAGGAATATCCCCGGCGAACATGAGAGTTGCTCCAAACTCTCCAATTGCACGGGCGAATCCCAACATAAAACCAGACATCGTAAATCTCCAGGAAAGGGGAAAGATTACATAGCAGAATACCTGCCATTCATTTGCCCCCATCGATCTTGCTGCTTCCTCCAATTCTTTGTCGACCGATTCAAACCCCGTTTTTAACGTCTGGTAAACCAAAGGAAAGGCAACAACGGTTGCCGCAATAACTGCTGCCCACCAGGTAAACACTATGGGTTGATTAAATAGCCATTCGATCCCTTGCCCTATCCAGCTTTGTTTGCCAAAAATGACCAAAAGCCCAAAACCGACAACGGTCGGAGGAAGCACAAGGGGAAGCATAAGAATCGTTTCCACAACAACCTTTCCTTTGAACGAACGGCGCACCATCCACCAAGTAGCAATGAGGGCCAAGACAAAGGCGAAAACACTCGCTACAATTGTCACCTGTAAAGAAATTCGAATCGGGGACCAAAAATCCATTAGCGATCCCCCACTATCTCAAAACCATACTTGGTAAATACGGAAGCAGCTTCAGGTTCGCTCAACCACTGGTAAAGGCTTTGCGCTTCTTTTGGCTGTTCGGAATTCCTCGTGACCCCAATTGGGTAAACGATTGGGGAATGGGTATTCTGATCAGCCGTCACAACCAATTTTACCTTCTCGGACCGAGCCGCATCTGTTTGATAGACGATCCCCGCTTCCACATTTCCGGTTTCTACGTAAGAGAGTACTTGTCGGACATCCTTTGCAAAAACTAGCTTTGGCTGTAACCCATTCCAAAGCCCCAGGTGCGTTAGTGCTTCTTTCGCATAGGTTCCAGCTGGTACGGATTCCGGGTGTCCGATTGCTACCTTCTGGATGGACGGATTCTGCAGGTCTTCAAAGTTTTCAATTTTTAAATCGGTACTTTTTGGAACGACAAGAACTAGCTGATTTTTTAATAAGTTTGAAGTATGTTGTGGATCGATGAGGTCCTTCTGCAGCAATTCATCCATCTGTTTTTTTGCGGCAGAAAAATAGAGATCAGCAGGCGCCCCTTGTTCAATTTGTTTTTGCAGGGTTCCGGATGAACCGTAGCTTATCACGATTTTTTGGTTTGGGTGTGATGATTCATACAGTGGTGCTAGTTCTTTCATTGCATCGGCAAGGCTTGCAGCCGCCAAGACATATAATTCGACGGGAGCTTGTCCTGCTTCGGATTGTTTGCTTGTGGAACTGCATCCGACCATAAGGGCAATTGTGGTGAATAGGAGGAATTTACGAATTATAAGTCTCATTTGAAATGTCCTTTTTCTTTTAATATAAATTATCTTGATTATATCAAATTGGAGGGAAGAGTTGTAAGACGTGGAGATACTTTAATATGAGCGGACAAATGATGAAACTGCTTATCGTATCGAGGAAAATAAAGAGGGCGAATTGGTCCTTTTCATTATGGCTGGAACGAGAGAATTGGGAAACGATAAAAAAATATATGACATAGGGAGTTAACTTGACTAGATTGGCAATTGGAAATATAATGATTTTTAACTAAGAAATGGCGGTCGTGGCGAAGTGGTTAACTCATCGGATTGCGTTCCCATTCGTGGGTTCGATTCCCATCGATCGCCCCATAAAGGGAGTATAGCCAAGTGGTAAGGCACAGGTCTGCAAAACCTTTATTCCCCGGTTCAAATCCGGGTACTCCCTCCAAGGAAAAAAGCGCCAAATCCTAGGATCCAGCGCCCCAACTTAACCTTCTCTATATAAACTTCCGATGCACTTTTTCCCCATCTGTTGAGAACACGACTCGTCGTTCTTCAATCATCGTTTGAAGATGAACGTTCCTACCCCATAGTTGTTGCACGTAAGGCAGGGTTTTCTCAATATAGCGAAGGTCTAATTCGCTGCCCTCATAGTGATGATGCAGATGCAAATCAGGATCGGCATCGATTACGGTCAGATAGGGAAAACCGCCATTGACACGGCTTTCAATAAAAGTATCCCGTACCTTCTCCCATTCCGTGCTGTTGATGACATAATCTGAACCGATTTTTCCGAAAGAAAACATGTTCAGTTCCTTGACCAGATCTTGAGTTAGGTAATTACGGATAAAGCTTGTATCCGACTCAAGTTCACGAACCTCAAATAGATGATCGCGGCCAAACCGTTTTTCGATGTCTTCGAACATTTTCAACCCAACATAATACGGGTTGATTTGTGTTGTCGAAGGCTGGATGACTGATGCGTTGAGTTTGGCGAATTCGATGGTCTCTTCATCGCTAAGATCAAGTTCCCGCATGATATGCAAATGCCAATAAGTGGCCCAACCTTCGTTCATCACTTTGGTTTCAATTTGCGGCCAAAAATAACTCATCTCATCCCGTACGATTGTCAAAATGTCTCGCTGCCAATCTTCCAGATGGCGGCTATTCTCCATAATAAATAACAAGATATCCTTCTCAGGCTCCATGGAGTGTGATGGGCTCTCCTTTTCTTCCCGGTGTCCCTTTAAGATATCCCGAATACTCGTAGGTCCCGAAGGGGAGGGAGAAGACACCGTTTCACCTCCAACAGCAGGTTCTAACTCCCACAGATCCTCATAGGGTTGTTGTGTCCGTACTTTTTTCAAATGATCCACTTGTTGTTTCTTCTTAATACGGTCTGCGTGGGGGTCAATATGCTCTGCGATGGCCATTGCGGCATCGAGGAACGATTCCACCTTGGCCCGGCCATAAGTCTTTTCATATTGTCGGATACGGTCCGCACTGGCTGCCATACTTTCCACCATATTCCGATTGGTATGGGCGAAATGGGCATTATTTTTAAAGAAGTCACAATGCGCTAGTACGTGGGCGACAATTAATTTGTTTTGAATCAATGTATTAGAATCGAGTAAGAAGGCATAACAGGGATTAGAGTTAATCACCAACTCATAAATCTTGCTCATGCCTAGGTCATATTGCATTTTCATTTTATAAAATGCCTTTCCGAAACTCCAATGGTTGTAGCGAGTAGGCATTCCATAGGCACCAAAGGTATAGATGACTTCCGGTGGACAAATTTCATAGCGCATAGGGAAGAAGTCCAAACCAAGGCTTTTTGCTTTCTGCGTAATTTCATCAATAGCTTGTTCCAACTGCTGCATCATGCCTTCAACTCCTCTTCTTTGTTTTCCGTAAAGAAGGTGGTGAGTGCCTGAAGAATATCTTTTCTTTCATAGATGACGGCTGACCTTAATTTAGGATGATCAATGCTTTTGAAAACATCCCCCAGGGTGGACATCCGATGATGTTGATTAATTTCACCATAAGCAAAGAAATTGCTGACTTCCATCACCTTTTGAATAATTTCAATACACTCATCATTATCTGAAGGTAGATTATCACCGTCGGAGAAGTGAATGGGATATATATTGTATTTACTGGGCGAATATTTTTGCTGAATCAACTCAAGTGCTAGCTTATAGGCAGAAGAACAAACTGTTCCTCCCATTTCCCCTTTGGTAAAAAAGTGTTCCTCGGAAACCACTTTGGCATGGGTATGATGGGCAATAAAGACAATTTCCACGTTCGAATAATTCTGCCGGAGAAAGCGTGAAATCCAAAAAAAGGTTGTCCTTGCTATATCCTTCTCGAATCTCCCCATACTGCCGCTCGTGTCCATCATGCAAAGCACAACCGCTTGCGAATGTGGGATCTTTACCTCAGACCAAGTTTTAAAGCGCAAATCATCCTCAAGAATTTTTCCCAGCCCTTTTTTACCTTCTTGGGCATTTCTTTTGATGGCTTGCAATATCGTCCGCTTTTTATCCAAATTGCCCATGATCCCTTTTTTCCGAATATCATTAAATTGGATCGAATCGACGACAACCTCCGCCTGTTCCTTCTTATCTAAATGGGGAAGCTTGAGCCGGGAGAATAAATGGTTTTCTACCTCTTCCAAGGTAACCTCGGTTTCAAAGTAGTCCACCCCAGGTTGATCACCGGCCCCTGCCCCTTTTCCAGGACCTTGCTGCTGTTGATTTGGATCGCCATCCTTAGCAACGACATCCCCTTTTTTCGCCGACCCATTCCCTGTTCCAACGTGGTTCTGCCGTTTATAGTTATAGCGAAAGCGAAATTCGTCTAAAGAGCGAATCGGGATTTTTACAATGTTCTTCCCATTGGAGGCAAAGATTCCTTCCTCGGCCACCATATCGGCCAAGTTATTACGCAAGGCTTCTTTTACCTTTTCGCGATGGCGGGTTTGATCCTCATAGCCTTTTCGGTGCAGGGACCAATCCTCTTGGGAGATCAAAAATAAAGGTTCTGACATCTTTTTGCACCACACTTTCCTGTGAAAATAGCTGTGTTCCAGCGGGTTGTTCAGCTGGAACACAGGAGAGAAAACCTAGCGATTCAACAGACTGCCAGTGTATTTCAGCAATTCATTGGCGCAATTTGGGCAATAGTTATGCCCATCAATCAAACGCGCGGTAACTTCGTTCACTTTTTTCAGCTGCTGCTCATCCGGCGTTTTTGCAGAAGTTGTGATTTTCACTACATCCTTTAGATCAGCAAATAGTTTCTTTTCAATCGCCTCACGCAAACGGTCATGTGAATCATATTCAAAGCGCTTCCCTTTTCTCGCATAGCTCGACAAACGGATAAGAATTTCCTCACGGAATGCCTTCTTTGCATTTTCCGAAATTCCGATTTGTTCTTCAATCGACCGCATCAGTTTTTCGTCAGGATCAACCTGTTCATCCGTAATCGGGTCAGCGAGTGTTTTCCCATGGCAATAGGCTTCAACATTATCCAGATAGTTATTGAGCAATGTTTTCGCAGACTCTTCGAAAGAATACACGAAAGCTTTTTGTACTTCTTTTTTGGCAATCTCATCATATTCCTTCCGCGCAATGCCAATTAGATTGAGGAAGTGTTCCTTTTCATCCAAGGTTATACTTGGGTGGGTATCAAGCCCATCCTTCAACGCTCTAAGGACATTTAACGGATTGATGCAGGACATTTCATTTTTTATTAGTGCGCTAGAAATCCGATTGATCACATAACGGGGATCGATGCCGGACATCCCTTCTTCTGCGAATTCATTCTTTAACTCTCGTAAATCAGAAGTACCGAAATTTTCCATTTCTTCCCCATCATAGAGTCGCATCTTGGTGACCAGATCCAGACCTTGATTTTTTGACTCTTTCAGCCTTGTCAAGACACTAAACATCGCAGCGGCACGTAACGCATGTGGTGCAATATGGACACTAGTCAAGTCGCTTTGTTTGACAAGCTTCTCATAGATTCGAACTTCCTCTGAAACCTTAAGGTTATAGGGGATCGGCATGACGATAATTCTTGAATGTAAAGCTTCATTTTTCTTATTGTTAATAAAAGACTTGTATTCCGTTTCATTGGTATGAGCGACAACCAATTCGTCAGCAGAAATAAGAGCAAAACGGCCGGCTTTGAAATTTCCTTCCTGGGTTAGAGAGAGTAAATTCCATAGGAATTTCTCATCACATTTGAGCATTTCCTGGAATTCCATTAAGCCGCGATTAGCTTTATTTAATTCTCCATCAAAACGGTAAGCACGTGGGTCAGATTCTGAACCGTATTCGGAAATCGTAGAGAAGTCAATGCTTCCAGTTAGTTCAGAGATATCCTGCGATTTCGGGTCTGACGGACTAAAAGTCCCAATCCCTACTCGGTCGTCTTCAGAAAATAGGACACGTCTGACAGGGACATTACGGATCTCACCATTCCATTCTTCCCTAAGCTTAAACCGGCAGATTGGACAAAGATTACCTTCGATTTTAATCCCATATTCTTCTTCGAAATGAGGGCGTAAACGCTCAGGGATTAAATGGAGCGGATCTTCATGCATCGGGCAACCGTCAATCGCGTAAACTGCGCCGGCTTCTGAACGGCTGAAGTTTTCAAGCCCACGTTTAAGTAGTGAAACGATGGTTGATTTTCCTCCGCTTACAGGCCCCATCAGCAAAAGTACACGTTTCCTTACGTCGAGACGTCGTGCAGAGGAATGGAAATAGTCTTCTACTAATCTTTCAATAGATTCATCGAGACCAAACATAGCATCGCTAAAAAACTTATATTTCTTTACACCGTCAATTTCCTCGACCCCAGCTTCCATTATCATGTTGTAAATACGGGAATGTGCTGTTTGCGCAATGCCTGGGCTTTGCTTCACCATCTCCAGATACTGTTCAAAATTTCCCTTCCATTGCAGGTTCGATTCCTCGTGATGGAATTCATCCAAAAGTCTTAAAATCCCCATGTTTTGACTCCTTTCCTACTTCAAAGTATCGTTTCTCCTGTTAGTTCAAGGTGTTTGAATAGTATCATTGTTGACCGAAATTTCCGATTATAATCATGAATTTTCTCAACTTTTCTACATGACCATCTATTTTTTGTATTGGAATAGATAAAAAAGCATTTATGGGCAAAAAAAAGAAACTGGCAGTTGTAAAATCTGCCAGTTTCTTTATGTAGCCGGTGATCCACGCATTACTTTTGTAAAACACTAATGATTGTAAACAACACAGCCATTAGCAGGAAAAAACCAAATGAAACGGTGAAGCCGGTTGCACTATCCACGATATCGTCTTGAGATACATCCTTTTTATAATCCATGACTCTCACCTCCATCTTCACTATCATATTACCATATACCATTAATATGTGGAAAAGGTAAAGAACAAATTAATTTAAAAACCTGTAAATCCCCCAAAGATGCGAATGAGCCAAATGGTTATATCCGTCATCTTATCTGTATATAACAAAATCCCGATTACTATCATTAACGCTCCGCCAACCTTCATGAGAATCGATGAATAACGGAGGATCCAACGGGTTCTGCCGATAAAAAAGGACATTAAAACGAAAGGCACTGCAAATCCAAGGGTATAGGCAAAGATAAATGGGACACCTTGCGAAGGGTTACTCGCACTTAATGTTAATACGCTTGTTAAAATGGGTCCGACACAAGGGGTCCACCCTGCAGCGAAGCTAATTCCAACAAGCACAGAACCAAGATAGCCAGCAGGTTTCTGTGCAAATTCAAAGCGCTTCTCTTGCATAAACAGCGTCGGTTTGAATAGTCCAAGCATGAATAAACCCATCACTACAACTAAAATCCCTCCTAATTGACGGATTAAGTCTTGATGTTCCCGAAATAAGGAACCGATTAGAGTGGCTGTCAATCCAAGGGATATAAATATGATGGAAAACCCTAGAACAAAAAAGAGAGTGTGGGCCATGGCTTTCCTTAATACGAGTGAGCGATCGCCTCGTAGTTCGGCTACAGAAATACCGGTAATATAGGAAAGATATGATGGGTACAAAGGGAGGCAACAGGGCGAAATAAAAGACAAAAATCCTGCTGCAAAAGCCAACCATATCGTAGGATCAGCGGATGTAGTCATCGACTCATTCCTTTCCAATTTGCAGAAACTTTTACTTCCATTAAAAAATTGTACCATAAAAAGGATGAAGATAAAAACGACAAAAAGGTGAACAGGGGTAGACCCCAAACTTAGACTGTATTTCCTGTTCTTTCTTTTCATTCCAAGTTTTTAGGGATGATAAGCCAGGATTGGGATTGTTATACTTTTAGGAAAGCAAATGGTAAAAGTGAAAAGGAGAGGAAGAAGATTGAAACAAAAAATATCTTGGATTATGGTTTGCAGCCTTCTGCTATCCCTGCTCATCCCAGGTGCCGGATATGCTGCCAAGTCAGATGATATTATTAAAACTGCATTGAAATATCGTGGGGCCCCTTATGTGTTTGGCGCACCGATGAAATACGCGCCACGGGCTTTCGACTGTTCTTCATTTACAAAGTATGTGTTTGCAAGAAATGGAATTAAGCTGCCACGGACTGCTAGTGCGCAATCAAAGAGAGGAAAGTACATACCTACATCTCGCTTGAAGAAAGGGGACTTGCTATTTTTCAGAGTTCCCGGAAGAGGGATTGGCCACGTGGGGATTTACGCAGGTGGAAATCGAATGATACATACTTACGGTAAAGGCGGAGTTAAAGTATCAAAGATTAATGGTTATTGGCGGAGCCATTATTTAGGGGCGAAAAGAGTTATTTAAAAAAAGGTGCGGATGCACCTTTTTTTGTTTCACGGGCAACAATATTATTCTACTCAATTCTACAAAATTTTCCAACACGTTCCGGGTACATCGTAATTACACCATCCACACCCAATTCAAGGGAACGTTGGATTTCCCGCCATTGGTTGACATGATAGGGGAAAACCAAAAGGCCACGCTCCCGGCTAGCTCTGACTAAGTCTCGGGTAAGAGAGATGATGGGGGGTTGAATACAGGCAGCACCTAGTTCATAAGCCATTTTCCATGGTTCTTCGAGTATTCCAAAATAAAGGAAAGAAGTTTGTATATTTGGGTTAAGGTGGCGAATACGCGAGATACTCTCCGGATTAAAAGTGGACAGGTAAATTTGTTTTTCCATTCCATACTTACAGACCAAGCGAATGACTTCAGACTCTAAATTCTCATTTTTAATTAATAAATTTTTCAACTCAATATTGAGAAGTATCGGAAGTTCTTTTGCCTTAATTAGGACCTCCTCAAGCGTCGGGATTTTTAAATGAGCGAACCGGGGGTGAAACCAGGAACCGGCACTTAGGGCCTTAATTTCCTTCAAAGTATAATTTTTCACCAACCCACGACCATTTGTTGTTCGATTGACACGAAAATCGTGGATGACAACTGGGTACCCATCCTTGGTTAGTTGAACATCCAGTTCTAAACCAGACGCTCCTAAACGGAGAGCCTCTTTAAAAGCCGGGAAGGTATTTTCCGGGTAGCGGTGTGCGGCACCACGGTGAGCAAAGATCAGAAAGTCACGTTTCATTGAAAATCCCACCAGTTTCCGAAAGACCATTTGGATTGTTCTTCAATCATTTTATGTTTATTCCTTTTATCTATGTCTGTCAGTTTGATTTTCACTCATAGAAAAGGATTTGAATGAAAAAAATGTGGCAAATGTGCTAATGGTGTTTGATATTTATAGGGACAAGTTGGTATACTAGAAATTGATTTGAAGAATAAAAGGAGGGAATTACCAGATGCCAAAAGGAGCAACTGAAACGGCTACCTTAAAGGTTGGGGACAAAGCACCTGACTTTACTGCACCAGCACATGGTGGCCGCACTATTAACCTTAGCGACTACATTGGTAAGAAAAATGTCTTTATCGCATTTTATCCTTTAGATTGGACCCCTGTCTGAGGAGCGCAGATGCCTTCTTACGAGGACGACTTGTCCAAGTTTGAAGAGTATGATACCCAGGTTCTGGGTATTAGCGTAGATTCTATCCCAAGTCATGAAGCTTGGCAGAAATCAATCGGTGGTATTACATATCCACTCGTATCTGATTTTTATCCACATGGAGCCATTGCAGAAAAGTTTGGTGTGCTTCGTAAAGAAGCAGGCGCACCTGCTTATGGCGCTGCTGAACGCGCTTTGTTTATTATTGACAAAGAAGGCGTTGTTCAGTTCATTGACGTTCATCCAATCGGTGAACAACCAGATAACGAAGAATTGTATGAAGTGTTAAGAAAGCTGTAAAGGGGATCAGCTCAGTATGGAGATGTCCAGAAAAGCCATCCCTTATACTCCAAACGATAAATCGCTAAAAGATATGACGATCATGATTGTTTCGACCTCGGGAGTACACCTGAAGGATCAGGAGCCGTTTAGCACGGACACTGCTCAGGGGGATTCGACATTTCGGGTCATTCCTGGTGATGTAAGGGCGCAGGACTTAACTGTTACCCATGCAGCACCAAAAGAGCACTATAACACCGATGCTCCGAAGGAAGACATTAACTGTGTTTTTCCAATAGATCGGCTAAGAGAATTGGCTGATCAAGGAATCATCCAGGGGGTCGCCGAAAAGCATGTGACCATGATGGGCTATGCGATGCGGCTTAAGCAGATTAATGAAGTAACGATTCCTGCTGTAGCGAAAGAAGTTGTTCGTTCTAAGGCGGATGCGGTGCTTCTGACAGCTGGCTGACCACTTTGCCATCGCACTGTAGTTACAGTGCAGCGTGCTATAGAGGCTCAGGGGATTCCGACTGTTTTGGTTACCCTTGATGTGGAACAATCAGGATTAATGCGCCCGCCGCGCGCGATTCATCCAAAAGGCTTTGCGTTCGGCCATTCGCTAGGCAAACCTAACGATAAGGAAACCCAAACCAAAGTTATCACCGCCGCGTTGGAGCAATTGGTCACAAAACAAGAACCAGGACAAATTCATCTGATGGATTTTCCAGGTTATTAAGAAAAGTGGAAAGGCTGTCCTATGGACAGCCTTTTTTATGTCCTTTTCTATGCTAATAATCTAAACCGTGAAATAGTAGTCTGACTACGATGCATGCCGTTCTTTGTTCTTACAGTGTTGACATCCACGTATGCCGAGGTTAAAGTTAAAGGGGAAGCCAGGAGGTAAGGAGGGTGCCTTTTGAGCAACAAAAACATAACTAAAAAAGAATTTATGGCTCAAGATATTAAAAGCTTATATTTAAAAAAAGAATCAATTGTTACCGTACAACCGGATTGGACATTAGAAAGAGCAATGTTAAAACTAATTCGTTCGGGATATTCATCCGTACCTGTGATCAATTCAAGTGATCAAGTAGAGGGATTAATTAGTAAAACATTAATTCTAGATTTTATGAGAGAAAACCAACATATAAAATACAATGATCTTCCAAATTATTCTGTTCATCAAGCAATGAATAAGAATTACATGGGGATTTGGGAGAATACCCCACTTTCTTTCGCTCTGGAGTTAATGATCACTTTACCTTATGTACCAATTATAGATCAAAAGAACATCTTTCTAGGAATTCTAACCCGCCAAGCTGTACTGCAAGTGATCTTAAAATATTTAAGCGAATAAAAAAACTCCTGAGTGTCAGGAGTTTTTTTATTTTGCCGGTATCTTTTTAAACAGAGTAGACGGTACAGAAGGAGAAGCTTTTGTCTCTTTGCCTTTGGTTTTGTTCCCCGCACCGGGTTTGATTAAAAAGAAGGTTAAAACCCAGATTAAGGCAGCAAGTCCTGCTACGGATAAAAACATAAACCGGTGAGAAATTTCCATCAACCAACCAAAGACTGGTGGTCCAACTGCTACTCCCAAAAAACGAAGGCTATTATATAAGGAAGTAATCATTCCTCTTTCCGATTTGGCGACGGCTCCGGTGATCAATGTGTTTAAACAGGGAAGTACTAATCCATTTCCAATACTGCTAATGGTTAGAAGGCCGATCATCAGATAGATTTGTTTGAAAAAGGCAACGGCAACTAAGGACCCTGTCATAAGCAGTAAACCAATGAGCATTAATTTACGCATCAAAGGTTTATTTTGCTTAATGCGTCCACCTGTGATATAGGATGTTGTCACCGTTCCCATAAGTGGGATGGCAAGAATTAAACCTTTAAGCATTCCATCCACTTTGTAGTTTGTTTCTAAAACATCGGATAGGTAAAAAAGTACTCCGAATAAAATAAATAAACCAGTGGCACCAACGACAAAAGCTGTGATTAACCAACTGCCCTGTTTCTTGAAAATTTCTTTGATGGAGTTGATATATTGTTTTAAAGGTTTGGGTTTGGGAGGCTTTGATTCTTTAACAAAAAACCACACGGCAAGTGCAGTGAAAAAGCATAGGACAGGGAAGGCAAAGAACACGGCGTACCAAACCAACAGGGCTATGAGGGAACCGAGGATAGGTGATAGGACCTTTCCTAGACCATTTGTTGCCTCGATAAGGCCGAGGGCTTTTGATTCTTTTCCACCTGAATACAAGTCTCCAATTAATGCCATGGCGATAGGTGCAGTTCCAGCAGCCCCGATGCCCTGGATAATACGAGAGATTAGAATAATCGGATAGGCATCAGACATGAGCCACGCGGCTACCCCTGCAGAAACCCCTCCAAGCCCGTACAAAATAAGTGCAGGTACAATAATGATTTTACGTCCGAAGCGGTCGGATAGATATCCTACCAATGGGATGATCAAACCTGCAGCAAAGGAAAAAGCCGTAATGATTAAGCTCACTTGAAATTGGGTTAAGTTTAGTTTTTCTTCCATGGTTGGCAGAACGGGAACGATCATTGAGTTACCTAGTACCATAACAAGAGGAATAGCAGCAATAACAGGTAGTTCAAGAATTTTGCTTCCTTGCGACAATTGGTTCAACTCCCCGTATATAATGGCATTAAGTAGTATTACCTTATTAAGTTATTTTCCCCCGTAAATAATTGGAAGCAATACAACAACCTTTTGTGTGTTTATTCGTCTAAAAATAAATGAAGATTTTTAGTTAGAATTCATAATGGAGTGATTCAAATGAATAAGTGGATGGCAACGGCGATTGTAACTTGCCTAATTTTAACCGGGTGCCAGCCAAAGGCAGCTGTAGAAACGAAAATGACGGAAAAAGTTGAAGAGGGAATTTCCACAGCCCCAACTGTTGAGGAGAGGGGAGTAACAGAGCAACAGGCCGAAGTTTCAGATCCTTATTTTCAAATTCAAATCGGAATGTCAGAGTCAGAAATTCGGGGGTTGTTTGGAGGATACTTCGTTATGGTTAAAAATATTATGACGGGGACCAAATCGTGGAGATTTGACATTGGAACCAAAGAAAATTATCAGTTTGATGATCAAGGGATCGACCAGGTAGATTTAGAAGGTTTAAAAAATGGATCGATAAAGAAAATTTTGTTTGTCGATTGGACTGAGGAAGCGAAGGTAGGCTCGGCCACCATGTTTGAAGTTACATCGGATCAGAAGGAATATAATGAATATCGGCTAGATGAAAAAGGAGAAGTGGAGAAGTTTACGAAAAGCTTTTAATTCCGTATTTAACTTTCCTATTTCTTTGATCTGTGGTATTTTTAAAAGTGAATAAGTAGCTTTTGTTATAGGTGAGAGTAAAAATGATTACGCCTACATGGTTTCGCATGTAGGCGCTTTTTTTGTTGCATGACAAAGAGCGGAAATTTCCACTTTACTGTATAGTTTATATCCAAGGGTTTTCTTTCATAAAAAAAATTCCACTGCTAAATATTAGCAGTGGAAAAAGATAGGAGTGGAGAGAAACCATAACTTACAATAACTGCTAGTTAAGGTGTTAAGATTATTATAAAGCATAAAGTAAGCGGTTTCAAATACTTTTTTTGAAAATTGAATAGATTTTTTTTATAAGACTCCAGCTTGTAAAGAAAAGGATGAGTTTTTAAAATGGTGGAAGGGGGAATTGCCATGAAATATTTCGTTTATATGCTTCGCTGCAGCGATCAGAGCTTATATACTGGGATTACCAATGACATAGAGAGACGTTTGGATCAGCATAACAAAGGAAAAGCATCAAAATATACACGCGCGCGGACCCCTGTTCAACTCGTTTATCAGGAGGAATGCGTGGATAAGTCATCTGCACTTATTCGTGAACATGAGATTAAAAAATACAGTAAACAGAGGAAAGAAATCATGGCCTCAAAAAAAGAATAGCGAGAGGTTTTCCGCTATTCTTTTTTAATTCCCTGAATCTCAGCAATCTTTTCAAAGGTATTGGAAAGTTGATTATAAATTTCCTCATAGACTGTATAGAACTGCTGATATTTTATATGGTTGTCTGAATGAGGAGCATAGGTATGGGTATGGCTATCTTCCCCACAGTAATAATCAATTCGAGGAATCTCCCCAATGGCAAATAAGGCTAGAATCGCGGCACCCCAGCCAGAACTTTGTGGATTTTCCGGAACGATGACTTCTGTTCCGAACACGTCGGCAAGGATTTGACAGCCTAACTTTGATTGAACAAATCCACCAGATGCTCGAAGCGACCCAAAATCACCAGCAAGCTGTTGAAGGGCTTTTCCTACGCCGAAAATCGCATAAATAACCCCTTCCATGGCGGATCGAGCAAAATGTTCACGTTTGTGGTGTAGTGCCATTCCAACGTAGCAACCGCGGGCATGTGCGTTCCAAATGGGGGCTCGTTCCCCGGATAAGTATGGCAGGCAGAACAAGCCTTCACTCCCAACCCCAACTTTGCCTGCTTCCTCGGTTAGCTTCTCATAACTTAGTTCACGGGCGAATTGTTCCTTAAACCAGCGCAGCAACAACCCCCCGTTATTGGTGGCTCCTCCTACGACCCAATGGTTTTCAGCGAGTGCATAACAGAATGTCCTTTCGGAAGGATCTGTGATCGGTTTTGGGGTGACGGTTCTGATAGCCCCGCTTGTTCCAATCGTAATACCGACTTCTCCACGGTTCATTGCTCCAATTCCAAGATTGGCTAAACATCCGTCACTCGCTCCAATCACAACGGGAATTTCCCTGCGAATATGGACTGCCTCTGCAACCTCGTCGGACAGCCCTTGCAATACATAAGTAGTGGGAACCAATGTGGAAAGTTGTTCTTTCTTAATTCCAGCTGTTTGTAAAGCATCAGAATCATATTCAAGCGATTGTAAATTCAGTAACCCTGTTGCTGATGCAACTGAAAAATCAGTGATAAATTGCCCGAACCATCGGAATAAAAGGTATTCTTTTATAGAAATAAATTTATGTGTCTGTTTGAATAGCTCAGGCTCATTTTCTTTAAACCACATTATTTTACATAGTGGCGACATGGGATGGATTGGGGTTCCGGTTCGCAAATAAATCTGTTTTCCGAGAGTTGATTGTTTTAATACATGTGCCTGTTCATCGCTCCGATTGTCTGCCCATGTTATGACTCGTGTTAATGGTTGATTCAGCTCGTCCATTAAAATTAATGAATGCATTGCAGTACTTAGGCCAATAGCAACTACTTCACTCGATTTCACCCTAGAAAGAGCTACTCGAAGGGAGGTTATTGCAGCCACATAAATGATTTCCGGGTCAAGTTCGGCCCAACCTGGGTTAGGTGTTAAAATGGGGTACTCTACCCCATGTTCGCTTACAGCGTTTCCCCGTTTATCGAATACAATTGCTTTCGTACTCGTAGTTCCAAAATCAAGTCCAATCACGTACATTCCGTTGATTCTCCTGTCTTTTCAGTTAAACTTCTAAGGATATAATAAGATTCTAACCTATTTTTTCTGTAATACAAAATACATTTTGTGACTTCATACAAAACAAAAAGACCCGGTATACCTGTATACCAGATCTTGCCTTTAAAATTTATTAGAAGGGTTGAATGGTGTAAACGGCCCGTTCTGTTTTTATATGCAGCAGATTTCCCTGCTCTTCACTTAACCAGGAATTAGATAACGGGATTTCGTATACGTTTTGCGGCAACGATTCCCCGTTGTTTATAGTCCCTTGTCCATGAAACAAAAGGGCCTGTGGTAAAACATAGCCGTCAGGATCATCTGATTGCTGTCTGCCGACTGTTAATTTGTCTAGTCGTAGATGGACTTGATCTAAATCTCCATCTTCTTCTTTTTTAATTAATACGGTTTGACCAGTCATTGATTCCATCCATTTTTGTATTTCTGAAATAGGGCTCTCCATCAATCATCCTCCTTAACGTTTATGTCCAACGTTGAAATAGACATTTCTTTCGCAAATTATCTATTTTCCCTTTGGGGGACTAACGCAAGCAATGGTCATCCAACGTTACTTTTCCCAAAGAATGAAAGGAATATGAGGGCTCTTCTTTCTAATTTATTGTTTAAAATCAATATGTGTTATTTCATCAAAAGGGATTACTTCAAAATGGTAATCCTTGTTATGGACTAATAAAACTACCTGGGTGGCAGATGTATTATAAAGGTCTCCTGTAATAGATCTATCCTTTAATTGAATCGTAACAGTTGGGTGATTTTTCACATGTGGGTCTAAAAAGCTTTTAAAAGCGATCATCCCGTGCCTCTCCTCTAATTATAATGAATTTATTCTATAACGAATAATTATGAATGTAAATAGATTTTTATTCAAATGAAAAGGGAAAAGCCCTCGTTTAGTTGTTCGCAGGGCTTTCCATCTTTTTGTAGTACTGTCCTTTTTCCACGTAGCTTTTTCGAATCCGCAGCATTTCTGCCTCGTCTTTTTCCCCAATTTCTCGAATGACTTTTGCAGGGGAACCAACTGCCAAAGAACGTGGTGGGATCTTCTTCCCGGGAGGAACTAAAGTGCCGGCGCCAATCATTGCTTCTTCGCCAATTTCCGCGCCATCCAGGATAATGGCTCCCATACCAATCAATGCGCCTTTGCGAACAATGCAGCTATGAAGAACGGCATTATGGCCAATAATGACATCATCCTCAATGAGGAGCGTATTATTTGGACTCTGATGCAGCGTACTATTATCTTGGATACTTACCCGTTCCCCAATTCGAGTAGGAGCAATATCTCCGCGGATTACCGTATTGTACCAAATATTAGACTCCTTTCCGATGACAACATCACCGGTTACAACACTACCTCTTGCCAAAAATACGGTTTCGTCAATTTGCGGATGTTTTCCGTGAAAAGGATGAATGGTCATCGGAGTCACTCCTTAAATTATGTGTCTAGTTAGAATTTAATTGTATCATAAAAGTACAAGAAAAACCTTCTGCACAGCAAAACATTCTGGCCCCCTACGCGTCTAATAAATGACTATTTTTCGGGAATCTTGCCAAAGGTTGTCGTAACCCATGTTTTAAAAGAGAGAGGAGAGAGGAGAATGAAAAGATTTTGCCTTTGGTTAGGAGCGCTAATGACAGCTCTGCTGCTTCTGCCTTTGGCCCAGGTTTACGCCGATCAACCATCCCCATCGCCAATTCAACTAGTTGTTGAAGGAAAGTCGATTCAAACAGATGTTGCACCGACGCTAGTGGAAAACCGCACGTTTGTACCCATTCGTGTTGTCGCCACAAATTTGAACGCAACTGTCCAATGGATTGAAAAGGAAAAGAAAATAGAAATTACTGACTCGGCTAACCATATAACCATGGTAGTCGGGGATAAAATGGCCTTGGTCAATAGTCAGGAAGTGCAGATGGATGTTCCGCCTATAGTCAAGGAAGGAAGAACTTTGGTTCCGCTTCGTTTCGTCGGGGAATCGCTGGGAACAAACGTGGGATGGGAGCCAAATACTAAAACGGTTTTGATTAATAAATTTTATTCGTTAATGATTGATGGCAATACGGTGGATCGAGAGAAATACAAGGTCTTCAAAATTCAGGAGGAACTATACCTCCCTTACTACCCCTTAGAGAGTTATTTTGGCAGCGGGAAACAGGAACCCTCTGGGGAAACGATAACAAATCTTAAGCTTCGCAAATTGGATACGGGTTGGATCATTCCGCTTAGTATTTTTAAGGAGCATTACCGCGTACCTGTTGAAATGGAAGATCAGGGTATTTATATCGGGACAACCGAGGACGAAGAGGAAACTGAGAACGATGGTAATTCTGATGAAAATACTATAGAAGAATCAAGTTCCAACCAGCTTCGTGGTATTGATATTGAAGATGAGGAAATTATCTTAGAAACATCTAATCTGGATGATACCCCTAAGCATTTTTCCATGACCAGTCCAAATCGGTTAGTCATTGATTTGCCAAATATCTCCCTAAGTAATAGACTAGATGAAAAAGTAGATCCAGCTGTTGGGATGGGGAAGTTAGATGTAGCCCTCGATCAGGATTTGATCAACGAGATTCGTTACAGTCAGTTTTCAAGGGACCCAGAAACTGTTCGGGTAGTCATTGAATTCTCACGAAAGGTGAATTATACTATACAGCCAAACAAGAAAGGTTGGGCAGTAAATCTTAATGCGCTTCCCAAGAAAGAAGGATTCCTTATTGTGTTAGACGCTGGACATGGTGGTAGTGATCCCGGAGCTGCAGGTGCCATTGGGAATCATGAGAAAGATTTCACCCTTGCTGTGACTCGCCTATTGAAAGAACAATTAGAACAAATGAAGGGTATTCAAATTGTGGAAACGAGATCTGGAGATACCTATCCGACTTTACAGGACAGGGTACAGCTTGCGGAAGATGTTGCGGCCGATTTGTTTTTATCCATCCATGCAAATTCCTTTAAGCCGGAAACTAGGGGAACTGAAACCTATTATTACACCGAACAAAGCAAGGATTTTGCAAGCATTTTACATAAGTATTTAATTGAGGCCACTAATTTTCCAGATCGTGGAGTGAAGAAACAGAATTTTTATGTCATTAAAAATACAACTATGCCTTCAAGTCTCCTGGAAATCGGCTTCTTAACGAACAAAGAGGAAAATCAAAGAATGTTGGATCCTGGTTTTCAACAGAATCTGGCCGAGAAATTGAGCCAAGCTATTTATGAATACTACACTATCAACAATTAGAGGTGATGATGGTGAAACCATTTTATTTTATAAAGATTTCATTGCTATGCCTCCTCATATTGCTCTTTAGCGGATGCAGTGAGGAGTCGTTGCCTGATAAAACTCCGAACCAGGAAAGCGACCCGGTTGAGACTACACAACCTGTGGAAAACGTAAAACAGCCAGAGCCTAAACCTAATACCCCAGTGGTAAAGGTGGAGAAGGCAGATATCAAAGTTTATTTCTCAGACCTACAGCTTGAGAATTTGGTAGAGGAAGAGAAGAAGATCACCTGGGGGGAAGGCACCACAAAGTATGGACAAGCCTTCTTAGCTTTGTGCGAACCTGAAAAAGAAACAACACCTCTATGGAAAGAACAAAACCTTAAGGATATACAAATATCCCCGGAAGGTAAGTTAAGCGTTAACCTCTCTTTAGAGGAAAGGCCTAATTTTGGCAGTACTGGTGAACGGTTCATGGTGTTATCTCTTCTACAAACGATGTTTCAATTTGAGGAAGTAACTTCAGTTCAATTTTTAATCGATAATCAACCTGTAGAAACCATTTTAGGGCATATGGATGTTAGTGAACCATTTACCAAGGAGATGATGGCAGATCTTTAAGATCTGCCATTTTTTGGATAACACCGAGCAGGGGAAAAGGAGAACTGGAGGTTAGTCGAGAAACATGATATAAAAAGAAGAAGATCTCACACTTCCTTTAAGGAGGGAAAAATGAATCTCAATCATCTCAAAGCCTTTGTGAAAGTTGTTCAAACCAACAGTTTTAAAGAGGCAGCGAAACATCTTTCTGTTTCGCAACCAGCTATTACGCAAAGGATCCAAACCTTGGAAGAATATTTGAAGACGAAGCTCTTTTCAAAAGAGGGAGAGGGGCTAACGAGTCATGGAAAGACATTGTATGAACAATCTGTGGAGATTTTGGCTCTTTGGGAACAAGTGGAGAGAGAGATTTGGGGAACCAAGGTAACTGGCCGTTTGACTCTTGGAGCAAGTACAATCCCTTCTGAATACATTCTGCCAAAGATTTTAAAATCTTATCGCTCCATCTATCCGGAAGTGCGCCCTCAGCTGCGGATTTCCGGAACTAAGGAAGTTCTTCGTTGGCTGCGCGATCGCTCCATCGATTTAGCTTTTACGGGAGAACCCTTTGAAACTGTGGGGATTTTAGCTTTTCCTGTGGCGGCTGATCAAATGAGCTTGATTGCCCCAGCCGATACAGAATGGACCGAATCTGTTTCTCATTTTGAAGAGCTATTGGAAACGGAATGGATTATGCGTGAGCCTGAATCAGATACCCGCCGAACCTTTGAATCTTATCTTTGCAGCAATGGCATCCTGCTTCAACAGCTGCGAATTTCTGGTCAATTGGAAAGTACAGAGGCAGTAATTGCAGCTGTAGAAGCGGGGTTGGGGATTGCAGCGGTATCTTCTCTTGCAGCGGAAAGAGCGTTAAAACTTGGAAGGGTAAAAATTATCAATCTTGTTGACTTCTCCATCCAACGAAAATTTTATTGTTCTTGTTTGGAAGATCAAAAAGACTCATCTGTCATATCAACGTTTCTAACGTTTGTAAAGAATAGGAAGACTGATGGGAGTGGGCTCTAGTCAACCTAATTTCTGTACACTAAAAAATCGGCTTTATTTCCAGATAAGGAAAGCCGATTTTTCTATTCTTACCCCAAATGTTTTTTATACAGCCATAACACACCAGATTTTAATACGCGAGGAACCCTTCCGTGTATAGGTGTATCCCCAATTACAGCAAAGCCTTCTTTTTTCCCAAGTGATCCAAAGACAGCTTTTAGTTTGATCGGCGGAAGTTGAATATCCAGATTCCTCCACTTAGCCAGCAGGATATCTCGAAGACGGTCTGCCATTATTTCTGCCAAATAAGCGCTGGGGGAGAAGTAGGCAGATGCACAGTCCCCAATAATATAAACATTCCGATCTGAAGGAAGAGAATAATCTTCGTTAACAACAAATCTGCCCTGTTGGTCTCGCTCCCCTTCCAGGGAATCGGTGACGGCAGCGGGGCGAATCCCGGCCGTCCAAACGACGGCATCATACTCCAATGTTCCATTTTCATATATAGCATAATTAGAATAAATTTCCTCTAGCTGCACTTCATTGATGAGATTCACATCGTGTTCTATAAACCATCTAGAAACATATTCTTGTGTTTTTCTTGGGAAGGGGCTAAGCACGCTCTTTCCTCTGTTTACAATCGAAATATTAAGGTCTTCACGGGATTGCCGGAGTTCAGCAGCTAATTCTACACCACTTAACCCCCCTCCAATAATCGTGACTCTTTCATAAGGATCCAATGTTGTTAGCCTTTGGGAGGCGATCTGGGATTTTTTTAATGTTTGAATACTAAAGGCGTTTTCTTCTGCCCCTTTTACCCCTTGGTAAGCATCCGTACATCCTAGGGCAATAACTAATTCATCGTATTCTTGTGGATCATTCTCGCGAATCTCAATCCGTTTTTTCACAGTATCAATATTTGTTATCTCTCCATAAAGCTTAGTTAAGCGTGGATCCTCTGGAAAGGTATGTGTGATATCTGTCAGTGATTCTGTACCCGCGGCCAAGGCGTAAAATTCCACTTTGAAACTGTGATAAGGCAAACGATCAATCAGTATAATTTCTTGATTGTCGTCCATCTTTGGCAATAGTCCTTGAATAAGTCGCATCCCGGCATAGCCGCCGCCCAGGATGACTAGTTTTTTCTTTTTCATATGTACACCTCGTAACTATGGTCCGATCTTATTTTATGACAAACCATGCAATTGTACAAACCGGATTAGGGAAAAACTGGTATGAAATCGCTTTAATAACAAAGTTCTTTAATTTAGAAAACTAGTAATAGGACAATAAGTGAAAGGATCAAGAAATCTTGATCCTTTCATCATTTAAGCTGCTTTTTAAGAATTTTACCTGCTGCATTCTTAGGTAACTGTTCAACGAATTCAATTTGCCTAGGAAGCTTATAATTGGCTAAATGTTTTTGCAGATAAATGCTTAGTTCTTTTCGCTCCAACTGCTCACCAGGCTTTAGTACAACGAAGGCTTTTACAATTTCACCTTTAGTTGGATCGGGTGCACCAATGACAGCGGCTTCCAAGATCGAGGGGTGGGCATATAGAACCTCTTCAATCTCTCTTGGGTAAACATTTAAACCTCTCGTGATAATTAGTTCTTTTTTACGGTCTACGATAAAAAGATACCCTTCATGATCAATATACCCCAAATCACCGGTGTGTAACCAGCCATTCACAATCGTACTTGCCGTTTCTTCTTCCGCTTTATAATACCCTTGCATAACGTTGGGGCCCTTCACTAGGATTTCCCCTATCTCGCCAGTGGCAACTTCATTTCCACCAGGATCGACTACTTTCACCTCATTATGGAGCAGAGGCAGGCCGACCGATCCCCCCTTTTTCACACCACTTAAAGGATTGAAGCTGACCACAGGGGAGGCTTCTGTTAATCCATATCCTTCAATAAGAGGGATTTGGTAATCTTCATTAAACAGTTTGAAAATTTCCAAAGGCAATGGTGCACCGCCTGATACCGCGGCACGCAAGGAATGAACAGGTTGGGGTGAAGCTTTCATCGCTTGACTTAAGACGATATACATTGCAGGTATCCCAGCAAATACTGTTATTTTATATTTTTGTATGGATTCCAATACTTCTTTAGGATGGAAGGAATCGTGTATAACAATAGTGTTTCCGACGTATAAAGGGAGTAGAACACAAACCGTAAATCCAAAGGTGTGGAACATCGGAAGCACACAGAGAAAGACGTCGCTTCCAGTTCCTTCTAACGCAAATTCACAGCTTTTTGCATTTTCCAGTAAATTTCTGTGGGACAACATTGCGCCCTTTGGTTTTCCCGTTGTTCCAGAGGTGTACAACAGCGTTGACGTTGAAGATGGGTCAAGTTGGGGCAAGTTGGTTTGTGCAGACTGCATAATCTTCTGTTTTACAGTGTCATCGAGAATAATAATTTCCTCTATTCCTAATCCTTCTTTTAAAGAGTCTGGATTCAGTTGAAGTTTTTCAACGATCTTAGGGTGGATGATTATTGCTTTTGTTTCTGCATTCATGAGGATATATTGCAGTTCATCCAAAGTTAACATTAAATTTAAAGGAACGACCATTGCCCCGATTTTGGTAATCGCCAAATAACTGTAAATAAATTCTGGGGTATTGTAACAGCTAAGGGCAACCGAATCACCCTTGCCAATCCCTAGGGATGTAAGGTAATGGGCATATTGGTTAATATTTTCATCAAGCTTCTTATATGTAATCTTTTGGTCGTGATAAATTAAGGCGAAATCGCTCGGACTTGAATTTTTTAGATAGAAATTACCCAAATGAATGGCGTCCATATTAAATGTAGTCCTCCTATTTTTACTTTAGGAATGCACTTGTTCAAGTATTTAAATAAATGTATCTTAACAGACCAATGAGATGCAAGGAAAAAATGCCCATTAGTTGTTGCCCTATTTCAAACGTTTGATAAAATAGAGGAAAATAAACTGTTATGAGGAGTTAAATCATGAGCGACCTTCTGGAATTAATAGAGGAATTCGAGGAATTAATTCAATCGAAGGACACTAACTACACCAAAATGTCGAATTTCCTAAAAAACGTCGGCCGCAAATTACCTAAGAATGTCATCCCACCTATGATTGAATTTGTGACTATTCTAAGAGAAGAAAATCCTCATCTTTATTATGAACTTCGGGATCATATTCCAAGCGGAACGCATTTATACGACTTAATTCGCATAGAAATTCCATATGATGTAGCAAAAAGCCGTCTGCAAACTAGAAAGGATCGAAAGAAAAGATAACGAAAGAGTCGTAAATTTCCATCCTTTTCCCAGTAACAAGGAGTGGGATGAAACCCCTTGCCGTATGAAACAATATGGACAAGCAAAATTAAAGGCGGGGGATGTTATGAAGTCTTTTTTATCATTGGTTATGATTATTTTCCTTTTGTGGGGTGGAAATGCAGGGGCCACTTCAACACTTTCTAATTCTGAAGAATTTTTTGGGGTAAGAGAAAACGCAGGAGAAGCGATCATTTTCCAACACCTAGGTAAAAAATTCACAATTAAAATCAATGAGCTGATCCTTCCTGAATTAGGGGGACCATTTCTTAATCCATCAGCAGTAACCAGATTGGCAGATATTCTTGACAGCCAAGTCTCAGTGAAGGAGCAGGACGCCTATATTGATGAACACGGGAAAGTAGTTGAACATCTGTCAGGGGTTGCGCTTGACCGATTGGCCTTTCAAAAAAAACTACATTCCTTTCTTTTTGAGGAAACAGAACTTGTAGAGACGCTTCCCGTAAAGTTTACACCTCCAAGAGTTACCACTGAACAATTAAAGACAGCTATGGAGAAACAGATTTCGTCTTTTGCAACCTACTATAATTCAGGAAACAAAAATCGCTCGTATAACATAAAATTAGCATCCAATTCCATTAATCACTATGTGTTAAATCCAGGAGAAACCTTTTCCTTTAATCGAGTAGTGGGGAAAAGAACAAGTGAAAGAGGGTACAAAAGGGCGCCTGTCATTGTTCGCGGGGAACTTTCTGAAGGGATTGGTGGAGGGATTTGTCAGGTTTCATCAACTTTGTTTAATGCAGCCGATCGGGCTGGACTCACAATTGTAAAACGGTATTCCCATAGTAAAAGGGTTAGCTACGTTCCTTCTGGCCGTGATGCAACCGTAAGTTGGTATGGACCTGATTTTGTTTTCCGCAATGATTATGATTATCCTATTATGATAAAGTGCTACGCTGGGAATGGACAAAATTTCGTTGCTATTTATTCCAGCCGCAGGCTGGCAGCTGAACTTCGGGAAACACCTGAAGCTCCAAAAAAACTGCCAAAGGAAGTACATGACCGCTCGAACTAGAAATCAGAGGGAGGGCACCATGCTATCCTATTTATTAAAATCAATACCCAATTTGTTTACACTTGGAAATCTGATCTGCGGGGTATTTTCCATCACCTTTTCGATGAATGAATACTTTCGGACAGCTAGTTTACTTCTATTTTTAGCTGCTTTTCTAGACCTGTTTGACGGACGAATTGCCAGAAAGCTAAAAGTGAGTAATCAAATCGGTGTAGAACTGGATTCACTGGCGGATGTGGTAAGCTTTGGCGTTGCTCCAGCGATCCTGTTTCATACCTTATCAGAACCTTCGATGATGACATCTCTTGCTTTTGTTTTATATCCGACGATGGGGGCCTTGCGCCTTGCACGGTTTAATGCCAGTCCGACTGTCGGTTATTTTATTGGTATTCCAATTACTTTTGCTGGACTAGTAATGGCCTTTATGGGGATCTTTTTATATACGAATCCATTCATAACCATTATTCTTGCCATTCTAATGGTCAGTCCATTTCGGATGTTCAAGCTATGACAAAAAAAGGAGAGAAGTAAATGGGAATCTGTATGAAAGACCACACACCAGATGATATTAGGGAGAAATTAGCGGAGATTGAAGAAGATTCATTGTTGAATGACAACACTATCCAAGCTATCAAAGAAAATTTAGAGATAAATAAATGGACCCAGGCCGAGTTAAACGACTTATTCCATTTATTGAAAAAACTGCTGAAAAAATTAACCAGTGAAGAAAGGGTACAGATTGTTGAGGGTCTCTCCAGTTATTGCTAAGGAAGGCATAAAAAATTAGAAGATGAATATAGTGAAGTATGAGGTATCGAAATAGCCTCATACTTTTTTCTGTTTAGCCGTTGGACTTATTTATGTATAATTTATCCACTTTAGTAAAAAATGATCATGAATATCTTTTCCAAGAAAGGATGGTTTATATGGGGCGAATCTCCGTCCTTTCCGTAAAAAGAGAGATTGATCTGAAGGGCGAATATTTTCATCTCATCCTCAATTTAGACGGTCGTTTATCTCGCTGCTTCTTGCGCTCAGATTTGGACCGGAATGAGCTGCTTAAGCGTCTTACCCTAGCATCAGAAATCAAAGATCTGTATACCATTGATGATAAAGCGATATTGTACACAGCATAAAAATTTTGCCAATGTATCGGCGAGAACCTTTTCTTCTCTTCTGTCGATCTCACTTCGAAGGCATGTCCCATGCCTTCTTTGTTATTTTGTTTAAAAAATAAGCATCATTTTAGCCTGAAGGAGGAGGTGGTCTATTCCTCCTCATCAGACGACAAGCAAAATGATAAAGGAAACTGTTCACTTTATCTTAATCCCAAAGTTGAAGGTCCTCTCCAACTTTAAGGTGACCTTTACAACATTTTGGGCAGAGCACCCCATCTCTCAGGGTTTCATCTGAAAGTTTCATTATACGGTCATGACAAAATACACATAGAGGCTGTTCACCGATTAGACTTTTCCAACGTTCCTTAGGGTATTCAAATACTTCTTGAAAAGGAATCGGTAAGTCAACATCATTATTGCCCGCATAAACCTCTTTTTCCTTCTGCTGTAAAATATCGAGCATTTCATAGGTTCTCCTACAGCCATAACAAACGCAACCATAAAAATTGTATGTCAAATTAGTTACCTTTTGCTCTAGAATGGTATTGATAATCACATGATATTCACTTGCTCGACTTGGAAGCATTTTTGAATCTAATTCATGGGAATATGTATACACATAGTTTTCAATCATTTTCTTTACGGAATGATTGGAACCTTGGTTCATCATCAATAATCCGGTATCGTAACCACATTGCCCACAAACAAAATTCATACCAATTCCCATCAAGATCCTCCCTCTGTGCTTGCTCATGCTCTAATTTATTTATTCTACAAAAGTTTCATCTTTCCTATATGAATGTTTCTACATATTGTGACGAATGCCGACATAGAGTTACCAGTTACTCGTCATTTGCAACCCAATAATGATTATTCCAAGTATCCAGACATAGACAGCAAATATTTTTAATGATCCCTCCCTCAGAATTTTTAGCATCCATCTTACGGCGATATAACCTGCTACTGCTGCAGCAAATGTGCCAACTAGCAAAGAAGGCAATCCAATGGAAACCGTTTGTTCTTCAAATAATTTTTGACCTTGTAGGATAACTCCCCCTAAAATAGCAGGTAACGATAATAAAAATGAAAATTTGGCTGCATCTTCTCGTTTGATTCCTCGCCATAAGGAGCCTGCAATGGTTAGTCCCGATCTAGAAATAGCTGGTAGGATGGCTGCACCTTGTAGAGTGCCGATAAAAATGGCATCTTTAAAGGATATGCTATCTAAATCTTTGCCTCTTGATTTTTTTAAATTGTCGGCAAACCATAGAATCAGTCCCGTGGCTAAAAATTCAACGCCAATCGTCTCCCCAGTTCGAGATATATCCTCAAAAAAGTCTTCAAAGGTTAGACCGATAAACGCCGTAGGAATCGTTCCGGTCAAAATCAGCAGCCCTAGACGGCTCCAGGGTTTTTTGATCAAACGGATAACATCATCCCAAAAGACAGCAAGCACAGCCACAAACGTTCCAAAATGCAGCATTGTATCCAAAAATAGCCCCGCTTCCTGTAGACCAAACCATTTTCGGAAAAGTACCAGATGGCCTGTACTGCTGATTGGCAGAAATTCAGTCAATCCTTGTACAATACCAAGAATCCATGATTTTAGTAGTTCTTCCACGGTATACCTCCATAATTGGTTTCTTCCTAGATTTATGATGGGGTGGGGAGGAATATGTCCATTTATAGAAGACAAGACTTGACAAGTCTTTTTCTTTTGTTAAAATATTCCTGTACTGTACTATATACTAGGGGGGATCGCTATTTGAAAATGAATGAAGAATATAAAAAATTGCGAGCAAACGCTAAAGAATTTTTACTCAGCGGTCTTGCAATTGAACCCGTTCTGGTGAAAAATCAAGGGGAAATGACAAAAGTCATTTACGATTCCGAACAGGTGATAATCCCTTTTACAACTCAGCGTTTTGTTAAGGAATTGTGCCATCACTTGTTTATCGACCTGGGGCAGCTCCAATCATGTGTAAAGGTCAAACTTTGCAAGAAACAGCTTTTACCTATCCCTTTATCCTTTCAAATGGTGCTCGTACCGCTTCGCATCAAACAGAGCAATGAAATAAAAACCCGCGGATTTCTCTGGATTGTTCATAGGCAGTTAAAAGATCTTTTTCCTTCATCCCATCATAAAAACAACAGTGTGATCGTTTTACATAATGGGTACCAAATTACCGTCCCTTATACCATTCAATTTGTTCAGCAGCAGTTTCGAGATGCATCACTTCTTGACTATATGTTCCAGGAACTACACTTTACAAGCCCTCGCATGCAGCGCCCCACACTTATCAATGAAAAAGGGCTACGGGATGATTTACACCAACAGCTCATACAAATCGCTGAAGCGATTCGGAATTATCCAACCCCATAATTGGAACTTCAAGCGTTTTTGCTTTTGCTAATTGAATGTGATTAAATCATCTTTAATGTATGTTCACCTTCTTCCGTGGCGGATACTAAATAGAGGAATGAAGAAGGTGACTGTGGATATAAAGGAGTGAAAGTTTTGAAAGATAATCTAAGTCCATTAAGAGTATTTGCCTTAGGTGGTTTAGGCGAAATTGGGAAAAACATGTATGTAGTAGAATACGGGGAAGACATTATTGTCATCGATTCCGGTCTTAAATTTCCGGAAGAAGATATGCTGGGAATTGATTTGGTTATTCCTGATATTTCTTACCTAGTTGAAAATGTGGATAGGGTTAGAGGTATCCTATTGACACATGGTCATGAAGACCATATCGGTGCTTTGCCATTTGTGTTAAAAGAATTAAATGTTCCATTGTATGGAACCAAATTAACCCTCGGGTTGGCCAAGGTGAAACTACAGGAGCATGGGTTGATGAACCGTGTTCAAATTCATGAAATTCAGGATTCTACCGTTCTAAAATTAGGACAATTGAGGGCTAGCTTCTTCCGTGTGAACCATAGTATACCTGATGCGGTAGGGATAGCCATCGAGTCGCCACAAGGCATAATTGTTCATACAGGTGACTTTAAATTTGACTACACGCCTGTCGGGGAAAAGGCAGATATCGCTAAAATGGCAGGGTGGGGAGATAAGGGAGTTCTTTGTCTGCTCTCGGATAGTACAAATAGTGAGCGCCCTGGCCATACATTATCTGAAAGAACGGTCGGGGAAACCATTAAAGAAGTGTTTCATAAATCGGATGGAAGGATTATTTTTGCCACCTTTGCGTCCAATGTATATCGTCTTCAGCAGGTGATTGAAGCAGCCGATTTATATGGCAGAAAAATTGCAGTGATTGGTCGCAGCATGGAAAACGTGTTTAAAATCGGTGCAGAATTAGGTTACTTAAATATTCCTAAAGGAATGCTGATCGAAGTCAATGAAATTGATCGATTCTCTGCGCATCAGGTCGTAATTGTATGTACAGGAAGCCAAGGGGAACCAATGGCTGCCTTGACAAGAATTGCTACCGGCTCCCATCGCACAGTGAAAATTTATCCTGGTGATACGGTCATTATTGCGGCACAACCCATCCCGGGTAATGCACGTTTTGTAGGGAGAACAATCGATCTCTTGATGCGGGCAGGGGCAGATGTGGTGTTTGGTTCCGTATCCGGTTTTCATGTATCAGGACACGGAAGTCAGGAAGAGCTTAAGCTTATGCTAAATTTGTTCCGTCCTAAATACTTTATTCCAATCCATGGGGAATATCGGATGTTGATGATGCATAAAAAATTGGCAGAAGCAACAGGAGTCCCATCAGAAAATATATTTATCTTGGACAATGGGGAGCCGGTTGAATTCCAAAATGGACAAGCATCGAAAGTGGGGAAAGTTCAAGCTGGTATGATCCTGATCGATGGGAAAGGAGTCGGTGACATCGGAAACATTGTTCTACGCGATCGCCGGAAACTGTCTGAGGATGGTTTAATCGTAGTGGTTGTTACGATTAATAAAGAGCAATGGAAGGTTGTCAGTGGCCCTGATCTTGTTACAAGAGGTTTCGTTTACGTCAGGGAATCAGAAGAAATGTTAAACGAGGCAACCAAATTGGTTCAGCAATCTTTACAAAGATTGACAGAGCGCAATGTGAAGGAATGGTCGCAACTAAAATCGAAGGTTATCGATGTGTTGGAACCGTATTTTTATGAAAAAACACAACGTAAACCTATGATCCTCCCGGTAATTATGGAGGTCTAGGCTTATAGAGGAAGCTCGTCCGGTTGGACGAGCTTTTTTTGGTTGAGCAACTAAGGATCAAAAAAATCTGGTATGAGTCCCCCACATCCCCCAAAAGAAGGGCGCCAACAGCCCTTTAATCATGGAATTGCATCCTCTAAAAACTGGATTGCTTGTTCTTGTTTTATGTTTTTAGCGAGTGCAATCTCACTTGTTAAATATAATCTGGCGTCTTCAAGCATTTTCTTTTCACCTGTTGATAATCCCTTTTCTCGGTCACGCTGGGTTAGACTTTTCACAACTTGGGCTAAGCCAAAAATATCCCCGCTTTTAAGCATGTTAGCGTTTTCTCGAAAGCGCTGATTCCAGCTTTTCTCGGTGGGGTCTTCCCCCGATCGTAGGAGGAATTCCAATTGGGATATCGTGTTTTTATCCACAATCTCTCGTAGACCAACCTTTTCTACATGTTCTACAGGCAGCATAACAGTCATGCTGTTTAAAGGAAATTGTACAATGTAGTATTTTTTGCGAACACCAAAAATTTCCTTATCCTGAATATCTTTTATAATTCCAGCGCCGTGCATCGGATAAAAAACCTTTGTACCAATTTGGAACAAAATGACACCCCCACACCATTTTAAGATTCATCTTTATAATATGATGGTAAATTTCAAAATATGACAAAATTTAACTTGAGGGATATATTCTGCATAGAAAGTTTTTCTTATCATGGAAATCGCTTTCTTTTTATACACTTATACTATCTACGATTCATATGGGAGAGGGTACTATGCTAATGCAAAGAAAAATTAGAAAAGCAGCAGTGATTGGTTCCGGAATCATGGGATCAGGAATTGCAGCATACCTTGCAAGCGCAGGCATTCCCACCTTTCTATTAGATATCGTTCCTTCAACTTTATCAGACGATGAAAAAAAACAAGGACTAACACTTGATTCACCAAAGGTGCGTAATAAACTTGCAGTATCTGCTGTGAATGAAATGGTGAAGAAGAAGCCCTGCCCATTTTTTAGTATAGAAGATCAACAATGGATTACTCCAGGAAATATAGAAGATCACCTGCCTAAACTAGCCGAGGTGGATTGGATTATTGAGGCAGTTGCAGAAAATCTGGAAGTGAAAAGAAAACTGTTTTCCAAACTCCAAGCTTGTTGGAAGGTTGGGACTATCGTTAGTACCAATACTTCAGGAATTTCTATTGATGAGATGGCAGAGGAATGTTCTACCGAATTTAAGCGTCACTTTTTGGGTACCCATTTTTTTAACCCACCAAGATATATGAAGCTCCTCGAAATTATTCCGGGAGAAAAAACCGATCCCCAGATCGTGTCCTTTTTACAGGAATTTGCGACAAAGAGACTAGGAAAAGGTGTTGTTCTTGCCAAGGATACTCCTAATTTTATTGCTAATCGGATAGGGGTGTATGGCCTTCTTATTACCATGCAGGAAATGTTAAAAAGAAAGATGACAATTGAAGAAGTAGATGAGTTAACGGGGCCTATCATTGGGCGTCCGAAGAGTGCAACGTTTCGCACGTTAGATATGGTCGGGCTTGATACCTTTGCTAGTGTGGCGGCCAATGTGAAGGGGAAATTGAGCGATCCAATGGAAAAGAAAACCTTCGATCTTCCTGACTTTTTGCAGGAGATGTGTGCAAAACAGCTTCTTGGCACGAAGACAGGAAAAGGGTTTTACATGAAAGATCGGAAGAGCAAACAAATCTACACGCTAGATTATCAAACCTTGCAATACAGGGAAAGAAAGAAACCGTTTTTCTCCACAATGACTCAAGGGAAAAATTTGAAAGAACGTCTTCAATCCCTAATGAACTCTTCAAATGATGCAGACCAATTTCTCTGGCAAACCATAAAGAGAACTTTGCTATATTCGGCAAACTGCATCCCTGAGATCGCTGATGACATTGTTGCTGTTGATCAGGCGATGAAGTGGGGGTTCAACTGGGAACTGGGACCGTTTGAAATGTGGGATAGCATCGGAGTTGAGCAATCTGTCGCGAAAATGAAAGAAGAGGGTGAGAGAATTCCCAAGCTCGTCTCACTTCTATTGGAAAGCGGGAAAACCTCTTTTTATGAAGACAAACAAAATGTATATTTCTCAATATCCGGGAAGTATCTTCCTGCTCAGCAGACCGGAGAGAGGATCAATCTGCAGAAACTGAAGTCTGATCAGAAGGTTATTAAAAGTAACAGTGGGGCAACTTTACTTGATCTAGGGGACGATGTTGCCTGTGTAGAACTGCATTCACCGCATGATGCCATTGGTCCTGATATTATCCGGATGATGAATCTGGCTCTTGATGAAGTATCGCGGAATTATCAGGGATTGGTCATCGCCAGTGAGAGCCGTAATTTCTGTGTGGGTGCGAATCTGATGATGATATTAATGGAAGCGCAAGACGAAAATTGGGCGCAAATTGAGCAATTGGTTGGCGCTTTTCAAGGCTTGTCGACGGCCATGAAATATTATGAAAAACCAATTGTTGCTGCCCCCTTTGGTATGACTCTGGGTGGGGGAACGGAAATTTGTCTGCCGGCTAGCAGAATCCAAGCGTCCGCGGAAAGTTATATGGGATTAGTAGAAGTAGGTGCAGGTTTAATACCCGCTGGAGGAGGATGCAAAGAGCTGCTTTTACGCCATATTGAAGAAGTAGATAAGGATGGCAAGATTGATCTGCAGCCTTTCGTACAAAGAACTTTCGAAACCATTGCCTTAGCCAAAGTGTCAACAAGTGCGAAAGATGCTGTCAATATGGGATACCTCAGAACATGTGATGGAATATCCATGAATCGCGATTTTCAAATCTATCAGGCCAAACAGGCGGTGCTTGCAATGCTGCAGGCAGGCTATCAACCACGACAGGCCAAAAAAATACGTGTTGTCGGGGAGCCTGGATTGGCTGCTTTAAAACTTGGGATTTATCAAATGAAGTGTAGTGGCTATATTAGTGAACATGATGAGAAAATTGCTAAAAAGCTCGCGCATGTATTATGTGGAGGAGACATTCAAGCGAACTCTTATGTAACGGAGAGTTATTTATTAGATTTGGAACGAGAGGCATTCCTAAGTCTTTGCGGTGAACCAAAAACAAGACAAAGAATGCAGCATTTGCTTGTACAAGGGAAACCGCTTCGAAACTAGGGGGGAAACAAGTTGAAGGAAGCAGTCATTGTTTCAGGAGTCAGGACAGCTGTAGGGAAATCTGCAAAGGGCTCCTTATGCCATGTTCGCCCCGAAGACTTAGGGGGCCTGGTGGTAAAGGAAAGTATAAAGCGGGTGAAAGGGTTAAGTGCAGGACAAATTGATGATGTGATCATTGGCTGTGCTATGCCAGAAGGGGAGCAGGGCCTTAACTTGGGGCGGATCGTTGCGATTCGAGCAGGACTCCCGGCAACTGTGCCAGGCTTGGTTGTCAATCGGTTCTGTGCCTCAGGATTACAAGCTATTGCTTTCGCAGCAGAAAGGATTATCTGCGGTTCCGCCAAGGTGATTGTTGCTGGGGGAGTGGAAAGCATGAGTCATGTTCCAATGACAGGCTACAAACCGTTACCTAACCCGTATTTGGTGGAACATTATCCGCAGATATATTGCAGTATGGGGCACACGGCTGAGCAGGTTGCAAGGAAATACGGAATATCGAGGGAGGAACAGGATTTCTTTGCCGCTGCCAGCCATCAAAAAGCCGCACGGGCAATTCAAAGAGGAAATTTTAAAAATGAAATTGTTCCTGTAGAGGTAGTCCACAAATCCGTTGGGGACAATGGGAAGCTAGAGATAATTAAAACCATCTTCGATACAGATGAGGGAATAAGGGCAAATACAACACCCGAAATATTAGCCAAATTAAAACCAGCTTTTCATCTAAACGGAACTGTAACCGCTGGGAATGCTTCACAAACGAGTGATGGAGCTGCTGCTGTCGTTGTCATGTCAAAGGAAAAGGCCGATCAGATGGGTTTGCATGCAATGGCAGTGTTTCGTTCCTTTGCTGTAACGGGTGTTGATCCGGAGTTGATGGGGTTAGGGCCTGTAACAGCAATTCCCCGAGCACTTCAATTGGCTGGGATTGAAAAGAATCAAGTGGATCTGTTTGAGATCAACGAAGCCTTTGCTTCCCAATGTAAGTCGGTTATTGATCAGCTTGAATTGGATAATGAGAAGGTAAATGTCAATGGCGGGGCCATTGCTTTAGGCCATCCTCTAGGTTGTACAGGAGCGAAATTAACTGTTTCCATGTTGTATGAAGCAAGAAGGCGAAACAGCCGATATGGAATCGTGTCGATGTGTGTCGGTGGGGGAATGGGAGCCGCAGCAGTATTGGAGTTCTAACGAAAGGAGGATTCGGCGCAGTAAACAAACCCACTAAAGAAGGAGGATGAATATGAGGCTGAAAAATGAACGAATTCGTGGGGGAAGCTTTTTGTTGTCTTCTGTCAGCCTAGATCATCTCTTTATTCCCGAAGATTTGACTGATGAACATCGCATGATAGGGAGGATGACGTCAGATTTTATCGAGGGAGAAGTGGTTCCAAACGATCAGGAAATTGAGAGACAACATTTTGAAGTCACAGTTGAATTATTGAGGCAAGCAGGAGAATTGGGATTGCTTGGCGCAGATGTTCCTGAGCGATATGGCGGGGCTGGGCTCGATAAGATCAGTTCGGCAGTGATTACCGAGTCCATGGTCAGGGGATCGTCTTTTGCGCTAACACTGGGTGCTCATGTAGGGATCGGGACCTTGCCCATCGTATTATTCGGAACAGAAGATCAGAAGCAAAAATACCTACCATATCTAGCCACTGGCAAAAAATTTGCAGCCTATTGTCTTACAGAACCGTCCTCCGGCTCAGACGCACTAGGGGCAAAAACGGTAGCTGAATTAAATGAGGCGGGCACCCATTATATCCTAAATGGAAGCAAGCAGTATATTACAAATGCAGGATTTGCTGATGTGTTTATTGTCTATGCCAAGGTTAAAGGAGAAAAATTTACGGCTTTCATCGTCGAACGGGAATTTCCGGGCCTTGACACAGGTCCTGAAGAGAAAAAGATGGGAATTAAAGGTTCTTCCACAAGGCCTTTAATCTTGGAAAATTGCATGGTACCTGTGGAGAATGTACTGGGTGAGGTAGGCAATGGTCACGTAATTGCTTTTAATATTCTCAATATTGGACGCTATAAGCTTGCGATAGGATGTGTAGGAACGAGTAAGTGGGTAATTGAGCTATCTGCCAAATACGCTAAGGAACGTAAACAGTTCGGAAAATCAATTGCTGATTTCCCTTTAATTCAAAAAAAACTGGCTGAAATGGCTGTGCTCACCTTCGCTACAGAAAGTATGGTCTATCGAACGGCGGGATTAATGGAAGAAGCTTTGGCATCTATTAATCAGAGCAACCAAGATTTTGGCAAACAGATTGCTGAGGCCATTGAAGAATATGCTTTGGAATGTTCGATTAACAAGGTTTTTGCCTCCGAAGCATTAGATTTCATTTCCGATGAAGGCGTTCAAATCCACGGGGGTTACGGGTATATCCAAGACTACAAAATTGAACGGATTTATCGTGATTCTAGGGTGAATCGTATTTTTGAAGGAACGAATGAAATTAATCGATTGCTAATTCCTGCTACTCTTATTAAGCGTGCGATGAAAGGGAAATTACCCTTAATGGCAGCCGTTCAGGGATTGCAAAAGGAATTGGTTGCATATATGCCATCATTATTAGAATATGATGGTCCCCTTGCTAAAGAAGAAGCCATGGTGGATGCCGCTAAGAAGATTTTTCTTTTAATTAGTGGAACTGCACTCGTAAAGCATCAGCAGGGTTTGGAGGATGAACAAGAGCTTTTGGAGTCCATTGCCAATACAATCATTACCATTTTTGCAATGGAAAGTTGTCTGTTGCGAACGAAAAAATGTTTGGAGAGGAATGACCCAACGAGGCTTAAAGAGGAGATGACGCAGGTATTTATTTATGATGCGTTCCACCAACTTGAACAGACGGCAAGAACAGCATTAGCTTCCTTGGAGGAAGGAGACCGTCTGCAAACCCAGTTATCTATACTGAAAAAGTTGACCCGGTTTACACCTTGTAATACCGTTCAACTGAAGCGAAGCATTGCACGGAAAATTTTGGAGACAGAAAAATATTTAGCTTAAAAAGGGGTACTGGTTGTACCCCTTTTTATTGGATTCGCTTCATCGCTTCCACGACTCGATCAGGTTGGAAGGGCTTAACGATAAAGTCTTTTGCCCCTTTTTTAATTGCGTCTAATACCATGTTTTGATGGCCCATGGCTGAACACATAATAATTTTTGCATTCGGATCATAAGCAATGATCTGTTCCACTGCATCGATTCCGTTCATATCTGGCATGGTAATGTCCATGGTGACAATATCAGGGGAGAGTGTTTTGTATTTTAGTACAGCCTCTTCACCAGTTCCAGCTTCACCAACAATGGTAAACCCATTTTCCTCCAGTATCTTCTTTAACATGGTTCGCATGAATAGTGCATCATCCACAACGAGAACTTTTGACATATGAAAGCCTCCTTCATCTGTCGCCTCTGAGCTAAGCAGAAGATCATCTTTATTCTCAGAAGCAATTTACTTGTCTTTTAGGGCTTCATATTCCCTAAAGTTATAATATCAAGAGTTGGACAAACAATGAAGGAAAATTTCTAGGAGAATAGGCTTTAATAGAAGCTTTTCTTATTTCTTAACCGGTTTGAAATTATCGGGTGTGAAGCCATGTGCGTCGAGGGATTTCACAATCCATTCCGGCCTCATTGTCTCTTCATCTAGGGTAATTGTCACCTGATCTGAAGTAGGGTCAATCGAAACCTCATAGATCCCTACGATATGATCAAGAATTTCTTGTACGCGCTCTTTTTCTTCCTCGGTTGTCATTCCTAGATTGGTGAATGTATAGGTTGCTTCACTTGGCGAACTTTCTACAGTTCCAACAATAAATTGGGGCAGGAAAATTCCAACAGCAGCAGCAAAAAGTAAACCTGTGATGAACAATCCTTTTCTTTTCATTTCTTTTTCCTCCAATTTTAACATGATTTACCATAGTATTGGATGAAAGAAGTGGATCTATGCTTTGGCCCTAAAAAAGAACTAATTTTATATGAAAATCATGTATAATATGGATAAGTGAAGAAGTAGGGAGAACGTAATAAGGGGGAGAAACGTGTTCGGTTTTCGAAAAAAGAATCAATCATACCATCTTCTCATCCTAAAGCTAGAGAAGGATGCAAATGAGGGAAAAGCCTTCTATCAGGTTTATTTTCCTGCAGAAGCTGCAGGGGACTTTGTCCCGTTAATGCTTCGTTTGCAGCGGTCAAAATTGAATACAAAAGAAATTCTTGGTGAACTAGCTGGGTTTACCATTTTAACGCAAATTGAGGATTTGCAGAAAATAACGGTGCTCGATCATGTCCAGCCGGAAGCGGAACCGATTAGTTACCATGATTTTGCCAATGTGTTGCTTAATCGATTAAATAATTTATTGAGTGAAGAAGAGAGCCCAGAGGATGAATTAGCAGACTTTCATGAGGATCTCGTTTTTTTTATTGGGGAGTTAACATTGGCCAAGGATGGCAGCTTTTGATTGATAGAGAGAAAAGGAATAGGTTTTAGGGGGTAGAGGATGTTAAAAAGTCTTTTCAAAAAGGTGTTCTCATCACCAGCAAAGTCCGAAGAAGAAGGGGGAGTTACGGCGACTTTAGAGGACTTGACCAGTGAGAAGGATTGTGCCCAAGTTACACTTAAAAAAGATTGGATTGAAAGTTTAGATGTAAAAGAAATAGAAGCAGCGATAGAAAAACTTGAGGAAAAGGGAGTACATCGCACGCTTCCCAAGATAAGAATTCGCTTAGAGCCGGATATTCATGAGCAGGAACATTTGATTTCAGTAAGGAACTACCTGGATTATTGTGAACAAGAAGTCGTTGATTTAACGCTTTTCATAGACAAGACTGATGAAATAACCATGGAAATATATAGAAATTACTTGCTGCCTGAATCAATAGATCATCGGGATGCCTTTGTTCGTGAAAGGTGTTTGATGATCTATGAGGCATGTGTGGATCGGGAACTAGATCCGCGTGAGGAGATGGAAAAGTACCTTTTCTCATTGAATTTTCCATATGATGAGCAATTCTTTGTTCAATTTGAGGCATGGAGATCACAGATTCTAACGATGCATCAAGCGGAAGGAGAAAATCAAAGTTTTGAATCTCACGTAGATTTACCACAGTCAGGAAGATGCGATTCTTCTCCAACCATGATTGAGATTTCAAAAGAGGAAATAGAAAATGAAAATATTGCCCAATTGGAACAATATTTAAAAAGGGCATTAGAAACGCCAGAAAAGGCAAAAAGTCAAAAAGGTGATCTTCTTTTCTCTTTTTATGGCTATGCCAAAGATGAAGACCTTGTAAAGTTAATGAATCGTAAGGAAATCAAGGAGTGGGCCAGTTTGTTGTTGGAGAAACACCCGTACATTGTTTATTTCCTTAACGATGAGGAATACCCGATGACACGTTTCTTAACTTCTTTAGTGGTGACTACAGAAGAAGAAGATCATGCCATTTATTACAATGAAATGGAATTGTCCGATTTTAGAAGCTTTGTTTCCAATGCCTTGGTTGAACTGGCACAATGGTTAGGAGAGGACCTGGAAGAAGTTCAGCAAAAATTTAATAAAAACTTCGAATAGGGCACATTTTATCGTTTCGGGGCATATAGTATTAATAATACTGGGCCTCTACCCTCACCGGAGGCAAGGGGCAGAGGGAGCGATTTTATGGCCAAAGATATTACTATTGGTGAGATTCTAGAAGGAAAAGTAACAGCTATAAAGGAATATGGTGCATTTGTAGGGCTTGTTTCAAATCGCTCGGGACTTGTTCACATTTCACAAATTGCTAGTGAATATGTCAAACAAGTAGAAGATTATTTATCAGTTGGAGATACGGTCCAAGTTAAAGTTATTGATATATCCGACGACGGGAAAATTTCTTTGTCAATTAAACAAGTCGCTCCACTGCAACGAAAAGATGGAAAAACACCAGATCCCAGTCCACGAAAAAGATCAACTGATTTTTCTAGGGGGCCATCCATACAAGGAAAAAAACAGCCAGAGGACAAAATGAATTCCCTTGAAGAGAAACTCAAGAAGTGGCTAAAGACAAGTGAAGAGCGAATCCAAGATTTGCAATCAAAACAAAAGAGGAAATAGGGCTAGAAACGGGGTCAGACCCCGCTAGGCCTTTTTTTTTGCGCTAATAAACAAGAAATTTCCCTCCTATTGTCTAAGCCTTGTAATTCCCGCTCCTGTATTTGTCTCCCAAATGAGGTAAAATAAAAGAAAACGACCTAGGAGTGAGCATATGCAAGGTGCTTTATCCGCCTCCACCGTAGGAAACATCTTGGCAAGAGATCTTTATCATGATTTATATAAAGATATAGCTGAGGAAAATAATCGTTATTTTTCACGTAGAAACTCCAATGGTGAAGTGGAGCTCATTATTGCTTTTGATGATATTGATGACTTTAGCAACTCCACGCACTCTAATGTAATGATTGATTTTCAAAGCTATAAAGATCGTTTTTTCCTCACCGTTTGGACGCAAACAGATCCAACGAAACCGCTTGGCTTTCCCATCAAGTTTCAACTTACTGAGGATGCGGATGTAGAGAAACTTGAGCAAATCTTTAACCAAGATAAAATCTGGATTCATTATCTGGCAACGGAAAATGAGGAACTCATTCATGTCTTCTCAGAAGCCTATGACCTTCCCGAGGGAGAATGGGAACAATCAAAAAAACTCTTCATCCAGGCGCTATCCCAAAAAGACCAACCACACACCGAGTCAGAAATTATTCCGTTTCAAATAAAAGAGGCGGATCACCTGCACGATTCCGATTTAACACAAGAGGGTATTGGATATTTACTTGATTTTTCATCTCTGATTCAAAAATGGGGGGAGGAAGAAGCAAAGGTAAAATTAATGGAAAGTCTTCTACAGGCGATGCAGATGATTCAAAGGCACCCGAGAGAAGAGGTAAGACAATCCCGATTGTTAATTTGGGTTGCAGAACGGGCAGAAACTACCAATGAGGAGAAGGAATCCAGATTGATTTCACTCTTTGTGACCCCTAACCTTCAGCAATGGCTTGATATTGTAAGTGAAATGCAAGAATTTGAAAACCCGTTGAGCACCGTCCTCTTAGCTTTTCCTGAATTTTTAATGACGCTGGAAGATAATCCTTTAAAGCATGGGGCATTCCCACTGATCCTATATGAACAAGGAAGTTTTTACCATCTTGAACTAGACGAAGATGTTCAGGACCGTTTGGAAAAGTTGTATTCCTTTGGAGGGAGAAATCCGTATCATACAAAGTAAAAAAGGGGAATGAAGATGGGGAAACCAAAGAATATAAAAAAACAGGACTTGATTTCTTCAGCGAGAAAACAGCTATTGCAGAAAGGACAAACCCAGGTCACATTAAAAAATGTCGCTCAGGCGGCAGGTGTTACCCAAGGGGTAGTTTATTACCATTTTAAAACGAAAGATCAGCTTTTGTTGTCCCTTCTAGAGGATTATCTAGAAAAATTGAAAGTAGAAGAAAAAAGAACGTTAAAAAGTTGGTTGGCAGATGAGATGTATAAGGCTCAAATCTCGTCAGGAGAGATGGCCCTGTTATTCGAATTAATTTCCCTCTCTCTTCATCAAAAGGAAATGAAAAATACGTTAGGGCAAGCGTTGAGGCAAAAGATTCGCAATACGGAGGAATGGGCAGGAGCTGATCCTACATCTGCCCGATTGATTACCGCCATGTTGGATGGTTTAGCTATGCAGGCTATCTTTGATCCCACCTTTGATGAAAGAGAGGTTTATGACGCGGCAAAAAAGAAGCTTCTTGATTTACTTGGAAATGATGAATAAGAAAACATTTGCAATAGAAAAATAAGGGAAGCGATCCTTGAAAAGGAGTGAATTCCTTGACATACGTTTGTCCATTATGTAATTGTTTGACGGCTTCTTCACCGAATTGTCCAAAATGCAGCCAACCTATGGTTGACCAAGGAAGGTTAATGGATACCTTCGATGATTACAGCCCTTATTTGGATATTGAAGGGATGAAAAAAGCTGACGGTTATCCCGAAGATTCTTACGATCATCAGTGTCCACATATATTTCTTTGCCTTAGCTGCGGGGAACAGGTCACCCAACTGATTGATGAAATGATTATGGCTTAATTCCTTTAGAAAATAGGCAGGCAATTTGTCTATGGGACTACCACCCTTTATCCAGAATTACGTAGTATATAAAAGCAATCTAGGATGGAGGTGGTTTGGATATGAGCAGGAAACAGGCCAAACGTTTACTTAAAGCAAATCCGGGATTTGAAGCATGGTTGAAGGAAAAACCTGAGGAAGTGACAAAGGTAAGGGAAAATCCAACTGTAATCCAAGGAATGTTTGAACAGTGGAAAAAACAACAAACGCAGAAAGAGCAGCTTGAACGGATTGAAGCGAGTTATCGTCATATGATTAACCAATTTAATGAACTGAATACATTACTGCAACGCGCGGATCAAATAGCTGGTAATGTCAAAGCGATAAATAAGAATATAAAAGCCTCAAAACTCTACCAAACGATGCTTTTATCATCACGTAAATCAGGAAAAAAAGTGGTTTAAAATTTAACACAAGGATAATAGATTTTCTTTTTTTCCACGAAGTGGTATAATAATCACACTACTATCGTGGTTTTTTTAATAGTGAAGGAGGCTTTTCATGAAGGATTTATTAGCAGGGAAAAAATTTGTTATCATGGGCGTTGCAAATAAGAGAAGCATTGCCTGGGGAATCGCTCAATCTCTACATAATGCAGGCGCTACTTTAATTTTTACATATCAGGGTGAAAGATTCAAAAAAAGTGTTGAAGAACTAGTAGAAACACTAGGACAAGAGACCAATTATCTGATTTCCTGTGATGTAACAAACGATGAGGATATCGAACAAGCCTTTAACCAAATTAAAGAACAAGTTGGAACGATTCACGGGTTAGCCCATTGTATTGCCTTTGCAAAGAAGGAGGAATTGGAAGGGGAGTATGTGAACACTTCCCGTGAAGGGTATGCCCTTGCACATGACATTAGTGCCTATTCCTTGGTTGCTGTTTCTAAGGCGGCTAAGCCGTTGATGACAGAGGGTGGCTCGATCCTTACGATGACTTATCTTGGCGGGGAACGAGTAGTGACTAACTATAATGTCATGGGTGTTGCTAAAGCAGCCCTCGATGCATCTGTTCGCTATCTTGCAGCAGACCTAGGGAAGTACAATATCCGCGTGAATGCGATCTCCGCTGGTCCAATTCGAACGCTAGCAGCAAAAGGGATCGGGGATTTCAATTCCATCTTTAAAGTCATTGAAGAAAAGGCACCACTTCGCAGAAGTGTCGATACTTCTGATGTCGGTGATACAGCAGCATTCCTAATGAGCAATATGTCTCGTGGAATTACTGGCGAAATTATTCATGTGGATGCGGGTTATAATATATTAGGATTATCATAATAAAGTTAACGCCAAAAGCTTCATCGGAACCTCGATTGAAGCTTTTCTTATGGGAAAAAAGGGTGCCTAGCACCCATTTTCCCAGTTTAAGTTAGTTAAAGTGTAGAAGTGAATGAAACTTCTCCTAATTTGAAAGCAAATAATCGGCAATCTCTGCCAATTTGCTTTCTGCAGCTCGTTTAATTGGCTCGGGAATAGTTAACGAGGGTCTTAATTTCTCCATGTAGCTTAATTTTTCTAAGTAGGGATAACCTATTTTTGATAAGAGTTCATCTTGGTAAGAAGGACTTAGGGAAATAGGGATTTTCAATAAATATGTACTTCTTGTAGCCGAGTCCTGGATAGTCAATTGAAACGTGGGCACCTCCATTCGCCCACACCGTTTGAATCCTTGCTGGATTAGAATCTCTTCGACGGAAGAGTATGGTTTTACCAACCCAACTATCCATTTGTCTTTTAATTGCACTGCAGTTCCTCCCTGGAAAATTATTTTAATACCCGCGATTGGGAGATAAAAACTAAGATAATTCATATCTATGATTTAATTAGCCAATTATTCTGTTAAATGGAAATGAGGGATAAGATGGAATTAGTGGATCTTCACTCACATACAACGGCATCCGATGGGACGTATACCCCCTCTGAGAGTGTGCAACGTGCAAAGAGTAAAGGACTGAGAGCTTTTGCTATTACAGATCATGATACTGTAGCTGGAATTCAGGAAGCCGTGGAAATGGGAAAAAAATGCGGAATTGAGATTGTGCCTGGGATTGAAATTAGTACAGTAGATGCCGGTCAGGATATCCATGTTTTAGGTTATTACATGGATTATATGCAGCCCCAATTCTTGCAACAGCTGGAATCATTGCGAAATGTTCGGAATGTCAGAAATGAAATGCTGATTCACAACTTGCAGCAGTTAAAGATTCCGATCACTATGGAGGAAGTGGTTAAACGAAAGAAAATGAAGGAAGGGAATATAGGTAGACCGCATATTGCTGAAGTGTTGATGGAGAAAGGAGTTGTACAATCTGTACAGGAAGCGTTTGAACTGTATCTGGGTAAAAATGGTAAGGCCTATGCCAATCCCCCAAGAATTACACCGGAAGAAGCCATCGATCTAATTAAGGAGGCACAGGGTGTAGCAGTCCTTGCGCATCCAGGCTTGTATGCCAATAGGGAGTTGGTTATTCGTTTGATTCATTATGGCCTGGATGGAATTGAGGTTTTTCATCCGGATCATTCTGCTGAAGAAGCAGCTTATTTTGCTGAATTAGCTACCGAAAATGGTTTAATTGGGACGGCTGGATCCGATTTCCACGGGGAACGAAACGGGGTCATTTTTCACGGGGATATAGGTGATGCTACGACCCACTATGATGCAGTGGATAAATTAAGAAAAGCTTCGATTGAGGCGCGGACAAAAAAGCTTCGATAGAAGCTTTTTTGCTTGTGGGTAAAAAAAGATGGTGATAACGGTGTACGCGTTCACATAGGATAGCGTATAATTATTCTACCTTTACATGGGAAAGGAGAATAGAGAAAATGAGGAGACAAGTGCATAGCAAAGAGGTAAAAGCAGCTGCGTTAAAGCGTCTAGCGGACCGAGGGGTAACCATCGAAGATATTGCAGAGGTTGTCTACCTCATGCAGGCCCCTTATCATGTGGGCTTAAAAATAGAAACTTGTATCGATAGTGTCAATGCAGTTCTGGAGAAAAGGGAGATCCAACATGCTCTTCTTGTCGGTACAGAACTTGATATTTTAGCAGAAAAGAAAATGCTAACAGAGCCTTTATTATCCATTGTGGAAAGCGACGAAGGACTCTTCGGTTGTGATGAAACATTAGCATTAGGCTCCGTTTTCGGCTATGGCAGCATCGCAGTCACTACTTTCGGACATCTAGACAAACAAAAAGTAGGGATTATAAAGCGGTTGGATACCAAACGAGGCAATGGGATTCATACCTTCCTTGATGATCTGGTCGCAAGTATTGCTTCCTCCGCGTCAAGCCGGATTGCACACCGTTTACGGGACGAAGAAGAGGAAGAAAGAGAAAGACAAATCCTTGAACAGAATAAGGAATCAGACCCAGGGCAAGCTGGATAGGAATTCCTAAAATGGATAGGATATAATTAGTCGGTTTTTTGGGTCATTTCCAGTTTCTTTTCTGTTGTTTTCGATTGGAAGTGACATGAATTAATACATTGATTAAAGGGTTTGGACTTATAGTGCCGACACCCACTGCAAAACTGTTCCACATATTGAACAACGGGATTGGAGTAAAACCTTTTCTCAAATTCTAATAGCTGTCTAATTAGGGTTTTCTTCAATTCCTCCAAAATCGTTTGCGAGTCCATCGGATCAAGGACAACAAGGAAGACCCTGATTTTATCTGCTTCTACAGTGATTTTGGCTTTTAAGTGCAAAGCGTGATCACTAATGTGAAAGCCGTCTAATAACATCTGTATCCCTAAATGACTAATTGGTCGAATAATATAGGTTTCTTTTATATGAAACTGGACAATGCCGTGAAAATGGTGTTCAATCTGGAAATGTTCCTGAAATGTCCGGTTAATCAATACCCTTTTCATCCAATTTTTCAGCATCCTAACCACCCTTATACATTTTATAGTTAGTTTTCTCAGGTTAGGTAAAATCAATGAAGGGAATTTTTTAGAATGAAATGGATATATTGGTCAAGAACATTTGAGTCCAAATTCCAGGCAGGATGTCTTGCCAAACGTATGGAGGAGGACTGGTGGGTCTACGGATACCGTAGTCCTCAAGAGGTCGAAATTATTCGTCTCAAGAATGGTAAATACGGGGTGCGATACGTTTGGTAAGGGAGGTGAGGGATGCCTCTTTTTTTTGTTTCCGGGAAAATGAAAATTTGTGGAAATCAAACAAAACAAATGGCTTACCTATGCGTATAAGATATAAGAACTTATTCGGAGGTATTTACATGAAAAAGAAGGTTTTGGCACTACTTACAGCTTTTGCACTTATTGGATCCCCTTCTGTTTTTGCCCAAACCGATGGAAGCGGTGAGGATGACGGTAATCAATCCAAGGTCAATATTGTTATGGACAATCAATATTTTAATGAGCTAGGTGCACCTAACTTAATGTTTAACAGTTACACCTATGTTCCCCTAAAAGCATTTGCGGAGACATTAGGTGCCTTTATTCAAGATTTAGGATCGAGTACGGTGAAAATAGTCAAACCGAACGTAAACTTAATTGTTTCTGAAAACAAGGAAATTAACAAAACCAATGATAGATTTTCTATCACTCCTTTTTCTGCTGTTGCTAAAGGACAAACCAAAACTCCACACATTTATTTTGCGATTGATAATGCCCCTTTAACAAAGGAACTGTATTCGCGGATCGTTGTATTGGACCCGTCTAAGGAAGAGGTGTCGATGACCCAATTAAATGTGATCAATACCGAGAAAAAAGGGACAGATCTTGTCGGGATCGTAACCCTCGACAAAATATCATTCGATAAGTCCGGGAATTACACGGTTCAGTTTCTTATGAAGGTAAAGGGGAACTACATCAAAGTAGGACAAACCTTGATAAAATCTAACTAAGGAATGAAATGTCTTTTTTTCGCATTTCCTTTCTTTCGGCATAATGATATAATTATTTTAATATAGTTTATTAAATATTATTTTGGCATGAGAAAGGAATTGAGTGTAAGAATGAAATCGAAGCCCGAGCCTTCGCTTGATGTTGATGGACCAAGTATCCAAATTTCATGGAAGGATAGTTCTTCATTACTTGCGGAATGGGAGGTTACCGAACAAACCAAATTAAGTATTGAAGAAAGGTTTCATATTCCAATTGTTGAATTGCCATTTGTTCTTAGACTTTACGATGTAACAGAACGGGAAATTAAACAGGATGGACTCGATCGTTACGTTGATTTCCATATAAACTATCAGGCACCGGAATGGATTCTCTACGGGATTGAAGAAGGAAGATCTTATTGTGTTGAATTAGGGGTTCGAATGATTGATGGACGCTACTATTCGTTAATTCGATCAAGTCGTCTTTAAACAGGGCGAAAGGCTATCTGTAGCAGATAGCCTTTTTTCATTTTCTTGGATAATAGTACATAACCCGTCCGTTAAATAGATGGAGTTCACCTTTGTACTCTTTAGCCAAGTATTTACAAAACTCATTTGCTTTTCCTTTGTCTCCATGGGTACCATCTTCCGGAAGGACAACCTGGATAAAGTGCTGCTGTTTCTTTTCTCCTGCTTCTTCCAACTCCTGGGCACCAACACCAAAAATAATATATTTATAAAGCTTAGGATCATTTCCTTTAAGATAAAACCATGTTCCCTCGGATTCTGTCTTTTCTACGATTGTGTATGGAAAAGCCATATCCGCATATCCCCAACTTAACTGTTTTCCGGTTTTTGAGGTCATGTCTATGTAATGATGGATTTTATCTTTGAGATCCTTTAAAGTGATCTGCTGTACTGTTGATTCTGGAACCAACTTGATAAATGCGCTTTGACCCAATTCATACTCCCCCTTTTGCAAAGCATTTGCACACCACAATATTAGCATTCCCCGATGTGTTTTACAACCGAAATACATATAACAAAAAGGGTTGACTAAATTTTTAGAAAAATATACAATAAACATAATAGTTTATATACAAAAGGACGCACAGGTTAAATTGATTCTAATTGGAATAAGGTGAGAAGAAGAATGAATGAAACGCAGGACCGAATCCAGCAGCTTCACGAGGCATTAAATATGTTTCGTGCCATTTCCGTAGTGAACAAGGACGATTGGGAAGCAACAGCAAAAAAAATGGACCTAGATTCAGCTGTACAATTGAATATTTTATGGATTGTTTATTGTTACGAAGGAGTACGCGTTACCCAAATCGCAGAATGGACTTTTTGGCATCCGTCATCCGTTGTTATTCATGTTAAGAAAATGATGGAAAAGGATCTTATTACGATTGAGAAAAGTGATAAAGACGGCCGTGTAGTGAATGTTTTCTTAACCGAGCGAGGTAAGAAAGTAGTCGAAGATAGCCGTGTACAAGCTCTTGATAACTTCCAATTCACCAAGGCCTTGGAGAGCTTTAAGGAAAAATTCGGCCCCAATGTGACCAATCTCTTTTTCGAATGCTTGACCTTCCTGGCAGAGCAGTTACATGGTGAGGAAAAAATTAAGTGGATTAAAGAGGGCGAAGAGAAGGTAAGAGAGATTTCGTAGTGAGAAAAATCCCTGTTCTTTGAGAAGAGCGGGGATTTTTTTGTTGAAAATAACCTATTGACTCAATTAGTATAACATATTATTATAATAGCATAACATTAAAGTTCAAATTCAGTTTAAATATACTTTGAAATTTAGGGAGCGTGGAATCATGGGGACAATCGTATGCCAAGACTGTGAAGCTATCATTGATCATTTTGAATCGGAAAAATGCGGCGTGCTCTATGGGGTTTGCCACTGCTGTGAACATAAAGAAGAAAGAAGTAAAAACTAAACCTTCCGGATGGAAGGTTTTTTTTGTGTTATCCTAACTTTAGTGTAAGGGACGTATTAAGTCCCAAATCTTCCGGTGTAGTCCAAGGTTAGTTTTCAAATGCTATAAGGGACAGGGTGCAAGTAAACAGACTAGAAGTTGTCTCGAATCGAAGGGAATCGGGACAGGGTGCGAGTAGATAGACCAGAAGTTGTCACGAATCAGGGGGAATCGGGACTAGGTGCGGGTAAATAGACCAGAAGTTGTCGCGAATCAGAGGGAATCGGGACAGGGTGCGAGTAATAGACCAAAAGTTGTCACGAATCAGGGGAAATCGGTACAGAGTGAGAGTAAACAGACCAGAAGTTGTCGCGAATCAGAGGGAATCGGGACAGGGTGCGAGTAAATAGACCAAAAGTTGTCGCGAATCAGCTTGAATTGAGGCTAGGTGACTGTAAATAGTCCACGGAACCAACAAACAAAAAGAGACCTGGTGATTCTCTCCACCAGGTCTCTCACTGCATAACTTTTATCTAATCGGTGTATGCCTCTTAATTACTCGAACAGTTCTAATACTTTCATCCTCGGGTCCCTGTACCGGCAATCCGGCTTCAAGGTTTTGTAGGATATATTGGATATTGTCCTCGGTGATGATTTCCCCTGGGAGGAAAATTGGGATTCCCGGCGGGTAAATCATAATAAATTCAGCAATAATCAATCCCTGGGCCTCTTTCAGGGGGACTATCTCCGTTTCTGAATAAAAGGCATCTCTCGGTGTTAAGGCGAGGGAAGGGATTTTTGGCAGGGTGACTTCTACGGAATGCAATTCATTCTTTTGATAGAATTGTTCTGAAAGCTCCTTTAATGCTTCGATCAAAATGGATATTGTTTCGTCTGTGTCACCAGGTGTCACGATGCAAAGAATATTATACAGGTCGCTAAGTTCAACTTCGATGTTATGGGCTTCACGTAGCCATTTTTCAACATCATAGCCGCTAATCCCTAAATCCTTTACATGAATGATCAGCTTGGTTGGATCCATTCCATAAGTAGCTGGGCCGCCCAAGATTTCTTCACCTACACAGTACATCCCAGGAATTCGATTAATCTCTCTCCGGGCAATTTTCGCCAAACGGATCGCTTCATCGATCATATCATGTCCATATGTCGCCAGTTGCTTACGAGCAGTATCCAGTGAAGCGAGAAGAATGTACGAAGTAGAAGTAGTTGTCAGCATACTAATGACTGATTTTACTCGATTGGCCGATACAAGTCCCTCGCGAACATTTAATACAGAAGTTTGCGTTAAGGAGCCGCCCAATTTATGAACGCTTGTTGCTGCCATATCTGCGCCTGCTTGCATGGCTGAAACCGGTAAATCCTCGTGGAAATGAATATGAACACCATGTGCTTCGTCAACGAGTACCGGAACACCATAGTGATGGGCAACTTTGACGATTTCCTTTAAATTTGCAGAGATTCCAAAATAGGTTGGATTAATGACCAACACTGCCTTTGCATCGGGGTGCTGAGCCAGGGCATGTTGTACGGCTTCAGTTGTTATGCCGTGCGAAATTCCGAGTTTAGGGTCCATTACGGGATGAACAAAAACTGGTGTAGCGCCTGCAAAGATAATCGCCGACATAACGGATTTATGAATGTTTCGTGGAACGATAATTTTATCCCCTGGCGCGCAAACAGACATAATCATGGACATGATCGCACCGCTAGTTCCTTGAATGGAGAAAAATGTATAGTCGGCACCAAAAGCATCCGCAGCCAATTTTTCTGCTTCCATAATCATACCCTTAGGATGATGGAGGTCGTCTAAAGGCGCGATATTTATCAAGTCAATGGCAAGTGCGTTTTTTCCTATAAAATCACGGAAATCCGGATTCATCCCTTGGCCCTTTTTATGGCCGGGAATATGAAATTGAACGGGATCCCTTTTTATATGTTCTAAGAGTCCTGTAAAAAGCGGAGTTTTATTTTGATCCATGACGTGTTCCCCCCATACCTTAAAATGACAACAAAATTGAGTATAGCAAAATACAAGACCATTCAACAATAGGTTTTGCTCTTAGGATTAGCCTATATTTAAGAATTTAACGAAAAAAATCCGCACAAGTTGGTGCGGATCTAAATTTCAATGTCCATAGTATAAAGTGGTAGAACAGTATGGAAAGTATTTTCTATTTTTTCTAGTAAGTCAGAAGGACTTTTTAAAATTGGATCTTCGCGATCAATCGTTATTCCGCATAAAATTTCTGATTTCTTCTTATTTGTGAGGTTAACAAAGGCATGTAATAAGTCTTCTTCACTTAACAGGTGATTTGGGTAACTTTCCGGTTTCATATGGTCAAAGCTCCAGACAAAGTCTTCCGGGATCATTCTTTTTATTTCTTGCACATTTTCTGCAAACTTTGTTCCAAGAACCCCTTTGGATGGAGCTTCATAAATCACAGCAAACCAAACAAAAAGATGTGTTGGCCAGAGTCCAACTTGAAAATGGGGCACCATCTTGTATCCTCGTTTATTATCTGACCAGGCAATCCATGTATCTTTTGGGGGATTGACGGTTCGCCGGGCATGTTTGGCTACATGATAAAACATTTCCTGTCCAGTTTTGACACTTAGAATGGGGGTAAAATGTTGTCCAAGCTGTTCAAATTTAGGGCGGATGCGCTCTTTTAATGCTTCCATACGTTCATCTAAACCAGCTATCTCAAAAACATCAAAATCTTTAGTAGAAAATCCTTCAAATTCCAATTTTTATCCTCCTATTTTTCCTTTGGATAACATAAATATACCATACGGATAACAACAGTAAAAAACACTTTGGAAAGTTTTCACACAACATAAAAAGAGGTTGATATTTTTATTTATTCGTAATATTATTTAAATATAAAAACCAATTTCCGAAAATTTAGTAAATGGAGGGCGCTTATGAAAACTTATGAAGAGATGGAATATAGTAACGTGTCCCTGCGATTTGAATATACACAAATACAAAGACTTATTGAAGAATTGGTTCAAGCAGGTCTTTCCGTCAGTTGGAAAGAAACGAGAAAATTCTATACGTTATCAGTGCAAACTTCATGGACAACACAACGGTTAAATTTTAATAAATATGGGAAAATATATCGATTAAGAAAAAGAAACTATAACATCAAAGATCAGCGATTCGCAAACATCCTGCATAGATTTATTCAAGAGGTTAAAGGGCATGCTGTACTTAAATTCTTTTCCAATGGTCAGTTGGTAGTCCAGAATATCCGTTACGGGGAGCCCGTTAAAATTACACAAATCGAAGGTTCAAGCAAGAAAGTCCTTTTTGAAAAAGAATGTACCGTTTCGATGGAAGAAGTTATTTTGGCATTTGAACGCGATGATGCTGAGGTACGCATCCCGGTTCTTCGATTGGAATTGGACTATGTATTAGCACAGTTATTTGAAGCCCTGAATGAGGATGACGAAAAGATGATTGATTCGTGTAAAGAAACGATTGAAAGGCTTCGACAGGAAATGGTTATGCTGGAAATTTAATTACAAATTGGCAACAACGTTTTATTTTCGGAACGGTGTTTTTTTCACACTTCAGGAAATTATAAAGTTCATACTGCCACCATACTCAAATATGCAAACAGCAAGGATTGAAGGGTGATAAAATGATGTTGCAGGATGAACGGATCTTGTTGTTCGGATTAATGTTTTTGCAATGGCTATTGCTAATTATTGTACTGGTATGGATGCTCATCATTAATTCTCGTTCCAAAAAAATTCTAAAGCAATTCCGCGAGTTAACAAACGGTGTAACAAAAGAAAATTTGGAAGCCATTTTAAGGAAGTTTTTGGATCAGACAAAGGAAGTTAGAGAAAGCCACCAAGAAGTTAAGCAAGAAATGACAGATCTAAAAAAAGCTGTCGGTAGAAAGAAGGGGAACGTAGGGGTTTACCGTTTCCACGCTTTTGACCATGAAGGAAGTGACCTGAGTTTTTCTATTGCCGTAATCGACGACATAGAGACAGGCTTTGTCCTAACCAGTATTTTTGGCAGGCAGGAATCTCGTGTCTATGCCAAACCATTGGATCGTGGGAAGTCGGTATACCATCTTACCAGTGAAGAAATAGAAGCCATTGAAAGAGCCAAAAAGTCCTTGTCTTAAGGGCTTTTCTTTTACTAAGCTTTTCGTTATTTAATCACTACTTTTTGAATTCCATTTTTCAAAAATAATGGGTATTTAGACTATTGCCAAGGAGGAAAAAGTATGATAGCGTAAAAAACAAAGTGGAGTTGAACAGCGATGTTTGTATTTGACATTGATGGAACGCTTCTTACAAGTAATGAACAAATTCCTCAAAGTACCTTCAAATCCTTGAAGAAATTAAAAGCAGCAGGTAATCCAATCACAATTTGTACCGGCAGAACTTGGGCCTGCACGAAACCTATCATTAACCAACTCCCTTCCCTTGTTGATTTTGTTATTTGTGGCAATGGTTCCCATATTCGTACGAACCAAGGTCAGATTTTATACGATAATAACCTACCACCAAATTTTATTAAAGGTTTTTTCGAGCTGGTATTTGGGGTGACAGATTTCTTAATTGCTACCAATCGAATGGTCATCAGTACTTCTACGGATACTCCCTATAATGATGTGGATCACTGTATGAAGCTATTCGATACTGAACTTTTCCATGAACGTATTCATGCCAAGAATCTGCTTGCCTTTAATATTGATAGGGTTCCTTACAAAGAAAGAACGTATATTCGAAATAAATTGGAAACGTTAGACCCTGAAGTGAAGCTAAGTCCTCTTTCAGATTTCTGGGAAGTACTCTCTGGTGTGGATAACAAGGCTACTGCACTGAAAACCTTAAGCAACCAAATTGGTATTCCACTTAAGCGATTTACAGCATTTGGTGATAATTTCAACGATCTGGATATGTTTGAAGTAGTGGGAACTGCAGTAGCTATGGGGAATGCTCCAGAGGCGGTAAAGAAGTCTGCGCATTATGTTACAGCCTCTAATAATCAGGACGGGATTTACCGTTATTTACGGAAACATGTACTGTAGTAATTTAAGATCAAATCAAGATTTGATAAACGCTAAATATGGTTGTGTGTTGACAGAATGGATAAAACTTCAACCGTTATTTTAGCTTTAATTGTGGTATGATATTGCTAGGCAAATTTCGATGACAAACCCTCTGATTCAAGAAGGTTGTTTCAACTATTTTGTTACTAGCCCTGCTGAATAGGGCTAGTTTTTTGTGCTGAAAATAGACCTTCTTCCTTCAAAAAATTAGATATATACTTGTCCTAAGGATAAAGAAAGGTTAAAGTAGTGATTGTGAGGTGAAGAACTTGACCATCATACAGCAATGGATGGATACATATCCGTTTTATTTCATTTTGGTTCTGGCAATAATCCTTTATGAATTAGGTTTTTCAAGGAAGCTTCCTATTTTAAAAAAGTTGGCGACATATGTTTTATTGGCTATAGGATGTATTCCGTTGACAATACTAAAAGTATTAGGTCTTCCGATTATTGGAGCAATGATTGTTGCAGCTGTCATCCTATTCCTTGCTCGTCTTCGTCGGCCTATGAATCTGAGGGATGAGCCATCGAGCCATGAATAATCTTTAAAGCCCTATAGGACAACTTATGGTTTGTGAATGTGAGCGATTCGACGAGGTACACAAACCTTTAGAGGAAGGAGCATAAGCGATGACCCTTATTGATGCATTGTCGAACTGGACCCAGTTGAAATTAGTAGTTAACTCTCGCCCAAATGATGAGGCTGCTATTATATCCTTAGACCACGTAGCAGATATTCTCAAGGAAGAGTTTGAAATTGTTCCAACTTCTTTGGAAAAGGTCGAGGCCCTTTACTTGGTGACGTTTAACGAGAAAGGGGTTGAGAAAACACAGACTTTTCCTGCTCAGGTTGCTGAGACGTTACTCCAATTTATCAACGAGAATCCTGATCGCTATGAATTTAAGTAGGATTATCGCAATTGCTATTAAATCATATTATAATAAACACATTGATTCTACAAAGGAGATGAAGAGAAAATGGATAAAACGGTAAGGGCATTGGTAGGAATCTTGGCAGGGGGATTGGTAATTGGGCTTGGACTAGCCTTCTCTGGTGCAGGTGTACCAAAAGAAGGGGAACAACAGGAAGCTGCTGCACAAGCGCCAACAGCCGAAGAAATACAATCCACGGTTCAATCTACGTGTACGGCATGTCACGGTGCTGACTTAAACGGAAGTGCAGGACCAAATCTACATAATTTGGATCAAAAATACAGCAAAGAAGAGATTGTTGATATTTTAGCCAATGGTAAAGGCGGTATGCCGAAAGGACTTGTGCCTGGCAATGAGGAATATGTTGCTGATTATCTTTTAACATTGAAACAGTAATCGTTAGATAAGATAAGAACTGAAAAAGAGGAGGTTTTCACGTGGCGGAAACCGTTGCTAATTCATTAAACGAACAGTTGTTTCCTTTATTGCAAAAGGAAAGGTTTGTTTTATTAACAACGATTGACAAGGTTACAGGCGGACCCAATACAAGCGCTATTTCTTGGATTTACGCACGGAATGAGTTAACCATTTCATTTGCCGTTGATAACCGCTCAAGGATTGTTGAAAATATAAAAAATAACCAGTTTGTGACACTGACTTTGATTGGTGCTGGGTCTGTATATAGTATTGCCGGGGAAGCCACTGTGGAAGTAGAGAAGATGGAGGATGTACCGTTAAAACTGGCGAAAATTAGTGTTCAAATTAAGGAAGTTCGCGATGTGATGTTTTACGGTTCACGTATCTCTGTTGAACCACAATATGAAAAAACATACAATAAACAAGCTGCAGCTAAGTTGGACGAACAAGTGATGACTGCATTGAAAAAAGCCTAGACGAAACTAGGCTTTTTTCAATGGGATTCTTTCCTATTTTGATTGATTGGATTGCTGTGGAGTTTTCTCCAATACATCGCGAGGAAGCTGCGGCATAATTCTTCCAGCAATATCTGCTAATTCCTCAGCAAACCCGGCAATTGGGCGCCCCCTTTTAATGTCCTGGTTAATTTCCCGAAGACGCTGAACAATATCTGGATCAGCAGTTACGATTGCGTTGGCCCCTTGTGGGTCTTTTTTTAATGCTTCTGCAACTGTGTACTTTATCGTACCAACCCGTGGGCGATCTAATTTGGCATTCACATCAATACCAACAATTGCAATTTTGGAAAAGACAATCGCCGTTGCTCCATTAACATTAGGCACATCAGTTGCAACCTTTACTAATCTTTTTGCAGTGGCATCAGGGCTTTGGTCTTTTGACTGTGGTTTAGCCGTTTGCGGAACTCGTTCTGTTTTTTGAACGGTTGCGCCATTTTTTGTATTCGGTTCGGCTTGTTGATTCTTTCCCATTTGACAACCTGCAAGGGCCAGAGATAATACTAGTGCAGTGTAAAGAAGATGTTTCACGTAATAACCCCTTTCTTGGCCTTTATAGTTTTATTCTCTCGAATGTTGAGGGGAATCATGCATATATATTTTCCACTCTTTCAACAAATTAACTCGTCTATATTGATTTTTGCATCATAAACTAAAAGCAAACTCCCCTAATTTCAGACCATTCTTTTCCTTATCTGCATAAAATATTAATAAGCCTGAAAAGCTGTAAAATCTTTACGAATGTGTCGAGAAGAATTTTAGGAGGCGAGATATTGAGCAAAATCTACGTCTTGGATACAAATGTTTTACTTCAAGATCCAAATGCAATCTATGCTTTTCAAGACAATGAAATCATCATTCCGGCGGTTGTGCTGGAAGAGATTGATTCGAAAAAAAGAAATATGGATGAAATCGGAAGGAATGCCCGTCAGGTGTCAAGGTTTTTAGACAGTTTCAGGCTAAAAAGCAAATTGCACCAGGGGGTCGTATTAGAAACTGGGGGAACTTTAAAAGTTGAATTAAATCATAAATCATTTGTAAAAATGCAAGAACATTTTGGTGAAGCCACAAATGATAATCGCATCCTGGCAGTCGCTTTAAATATTCAAACAGAACAACAGGAGATGGGGAATGGAAGACCCGTAATTTTAGTAAGCAAGGATGCCTTAGTAAGAGTGAAAGCAGATGCACTCGGACTCCATGCGGAAGATTTTCTATCCGATCGAGTGGTTCATGAATATACAAATCTGTACTCTGGTCATCTAAAGCTGCCTGTTGCAAGTGCTTATATTCAAGCGTTTTATGAGAATGGAAGGCTGGAGTTAACAAAAGGGTTTCCAAAAACGGGATTTTATCCTCACCAATTTGTCATCATGCGAGACGAGTTAGGGGGATCTGGGTCCGCCATCGGGAAGGTTAGTGCAGATGGGAAATGGCTTGAAACTCTGCGTAGGGACGAGGATCAGGTATGGGGAATCAAAGCAAGAAATGCCCAACAACGAATGGCTATGGAGCTCTTGCTAAATAACCAGATTCCGTTAGTTACCCTGACAGGAAAGGCTGGAACTGGAAAAACATTATTATCGTTGGCAGCCGGACTTCATTTAATTGAGGATGAAAGAGTTTACAAAAAGCTATTGGTGGCTCGGCCGATTGTTCCGTTAGGAAAGGACATCGGATTTCTTCCCGGGGAAAAGGAAGAAAAACTTAGACCCTGGATGCAACCGATCTTTGATAATCTGGAGTACTTGTTTAATACGAAGAAATCAGGGGATTTAGATAAAATATTGGCAGGAATGGGCAGTATTCAAGTGGAAGCCCTCACCTATATTCGCGGAAGGAGCATCCCTGAACAATATATTATCATCGATGAAGCGCAAAATCTAACGAAACACGAGGTCAAGACAATTCTCACAAGGGTAGGAGAAGGAAGTAAAATTGTTTTAATGGGCGACCCTCAGCAAATTGATCATCCTTATTTAGATGAATCAAATAACGGTTTGACCTATGTGGTGGAAAGCTTCAAAGATCAAAAATTAGCCGGTCATGTTCGATTGGAGAAAGGAGAACGTTCTACTTTAGCCCAGTTGGCGGCCGATATTTTATAAGTTTGTTGGATGTTAGAGGTTGCAATGGAGGAAATCGGCATCCCGCTTGGGTACTACGCTGAATCGCTTACTTTTCCAAGCGATTGTAGTCCTCGGAGAGGGCAGAAATAGCCGATTTCAATTTTTTTGTTTTCAAAAACCGTGGTGGCTTCCAGTTCAACCTCAAACCTCCAACATGGATGAGGATAGGCAGTGTCCTCCTGAGCAGAGGTGATAACAATAACATTTGGGTGCTTCAATGTCATAACGGGAAAAATTTTTGCTAATTAGCTTATCGGCTATCCCAACTAGGAAAATGGCTGCAATTCATATACAATAATAGAAAGAAAAGGAGGGGTTTGATGAAGATTTACATGTATCCTTTGGGATTAGTACAAACCAATACATACCTAATCTGTAACGAAGAAACAAAAGAAGCCATTATCATCGATGCGAGTTCCGAGCCCTATGAACTATTGAAGGTTGCAGAAAATTATAAGATAAAAGCCATCTTATTAACACATGCTCATTTTGATCATATTTCAGGATTAAACGAAATTAGAAAAGCGACAAATGCGCCAGTTTATATCCATCCATTTGAACAGAGTTGGTTGTCGGATCCGGCTTTAAATGGCTCCATCCGTTGGCCAAATGTAGGACAGGTTATCTGCGAAAAAGCGGATTTTGAGCTTCAAGACCAGCAGGAATTAACTTTAGCAGGATTTCAAATTCAAGTGCTATATACACCTGGCCACTCTCCCGGAGGTGTTTCCTTTATATTTGACAATGGAAATTTATTTTGCGGAGACGCCTTATTTGCTGGGTCTATTGGCAGAACGGACCTTCCTGGAGGAAATTATGAACAACTGATTGAAAGCATTCAAGACCAATTGATGGATTTGCCTGATGAGACAACTTGTTACCCAGGTCACGGACCCAAAACGACGATTGGCAGAGAGAAGATGGCGAATCCTTATATCACAGGAATTTTAAGATAACTATTCTTGGTTAAATTAGTCCGATCCCTCTGCACAAAATAAACACAGCCTTCGGGGTAGAAGGCTGTGTTTGGGGGAGGTTTAATTCCAAAATATAAATTAGGGTGGGGGGAATTCCCCTTCCTCGTTACCATGGTAATGAGGAATGATTCTCTTTTATCTTATCTGAATATTTTTAGCGTGTCAATAGTGTTAATAAACATAACTATGATTTTGGAGTGGAGTAGATTGAGTTCATTATTTACGATTATCAAGGAAAAAATTAAAAGTTCAGAGAGACATTCGATCTCCTTTTACGACTTTATGGCCCTTGCTTTATATCACCCTGAGTGGGGATATTACAGCAAAGAAAAGAAAAAGGTCGGAAAACAGGGTGATTTTTACACCAATTCCTCAGTAGGTAGCATATTTGGGGAGACCCTAGCTGCTGTTATCGCAGAAATGGCAAAGGAATTTTCTCATTTAAAACGAGTAACTGTAGTGGAAATGGGTGGGGGTACAGGTGAATTAATGAAACAAATTTTGGAAGAATGGAAAACCACTTTTCCGAATTTCGATAAGAAAATATCTCTTGTTATGATCGAGAAAAGCTCTTATCACCGTTCCGTCCAAAAAGAAAAGCTAGCAGATTACCCAGTGGTGTGGTATGAGGATTGGGAAGAATTTGTTCGGATTGAAGGGAATGTTAAAGGGATTGTGTATTCGAATGAACTTTTTGATGCCTTCCCTGTCTACATGATTGAAAGGGTCAAGGACGACTGGAAAGAGGTTCGGATTTCTTGGGACGATGCAGGAGAATGTTTAACGGAATTCAAGCAGGAATTAAAGAATCAGGAGGTTATCAACTTTTTGGAAGAACAAAAGTTGAACTTGCCAAATATCCAACAATACCGAGTGGAAGTGAATCTGGATGCGGTTCAGTTGATCAATAAATTGTCACTAGGGCTTGCAGAAGGGTATTTGATTACGATCGATTATGGTTATGCCCACGAAGAATTGTATATGCCAGAAAGGCAGAGAGGAACCTTAATGTGCTATAAGGAGCATCTAGCTTTGGAAAATCCATTAGAACAACCGGGCGAAATGGATATGACCACACATATCAATTTTTCCACCCTCATTGCAGAAGGTGAAAAACTTGGATTGAAAAATCTAGGACTGTTTTCACAAAGTCAATTTCTGATCAATGCAGGCATTCTTGATAAACTAGCCGATCATCAGGACCCCAATCCATTTTCAGCAGTCAGTCGGCGAAACCGTGCCATTCGGCAATTGATTTTCCCTGGGGGGATGGGAGATACCTTTAAAGTATTGGTGCAAATGAAAGGGAAAGTTAGCAATAAATTGCAAAAGCTTCAGCCAAGAGGATGGTTTAAATGAAAAAGAAGCTCGTACAATGTATGAGCTTCTTTTTCATTTCCTAACGGCATGACAACATCTGATTCCTTCTGAACTACGTCGAATTTTCTTCTTGCTCAGAAGGGATTGTTGTCCCCGTAGGGGGAAAGCTTCCTCTATAGATGGATACATCTTCTTCGAATGGTCTTCGATAGAGGCTTTTCTTATAAGAATGTATAATGGCTCTGAGCCAAATACCGAAAGTCCAGCTTCTAACTTCCAAAAAAGGTGTGGCCCTTCTATGTATTAGGCTTAGGTCATCTAGAGCGTTAGAAGCGCTGCAAGTGCTTCGTGCTGTTCTCCGCCCAACGGCATGATAAAGAATGCATAATAGAAGAAGCCAACGAAAGAAAATACCATATAAGCTGCAAATAGCAACATGTATGTTCTTTCAGAAAGGTTAATATAGCTAAGCGCTACGAAGATAGCTGTTTCAGCGAAGAAGATTAGTGCCATATTGGTCAATCCACCCCACGCAGCCATAAGTGCGATCATAAGGGTCCAAAACCCTAATACGCGGTACATACGAGCCATTCTACTCCCTCCTTTTGTAACAAATCCATGTTAATCCCTTTACAATTATAATGTAGAAAAGAATGGATGTAAATGTAAAGGTTTAGCTGGTATTTTTGTCTAAATTTTGTCCGTTGAACTTTCCATTCTAAAGTTCAACAAGCTTTAATAGGGTATAGTCACAAGAGTGACAACCACCCATAATGGAGTTATCTTCTATTAGGTTAATATCCCCAAAGAAGGTTTCAAAAATTCCCTTTAGGAAAGTTTGATGCATTTGACATATCGCTTCTGGTCTTTTCTTTGCGGTTTCTTTAAAAGTGCAGTTAAAGATCCGAAACTTTACAGTTTGTTCGTCAATGACCTCAATTTCCGGATTCAAGCCCTGGGCGTAAAGGATTTTGCGAATGTAATCCAATTTGCTGTCCCTGTCTATGGCCTGTAAGTTAATCCGTTCTGCTTCGATTGCCCTTTTTGCTGCTTCCCTGCCAAATCGTCTCCCCATATCGCGAAGAGCTTTTTGTCCTGTTTCACCAAAAGATAAAAGGGTATCAATAGCAATTTCGGAAAGTAACTGATAATCGCGAGGCGGGAATTGCAAATTGACCATTTGTTCAGAGATGGAATAGAGTCTGCTTGGCCTTCCGCCTTTACCGGTTTTTTCAGAGCAGCTAGTTAATAAATTGACATCCTCCAATTTTGTCAGATGGAGTCGGGCAACGTTGGGGTGTATATCAAATTCATCTGCAATTTCCTGTACAGTAACTTGACGGTGGCCATTCATGATATATTGATAAATGGAAAAGCGTGTTGGATCTGACAAAACACTTGTTATTTTTAAGGTTTCGTTTTCCATGAGCCAGACTACCCCCTCATTTTATTATTCACTATATTAACATATTGTTAACAGAAATATGGGATTCCCTTCGAAAATTCATGACTTTGTCAATGTTTTTTTCCTTTTTAGGAAGGAAAACGGGAAGATTATTAACACTATTGACATAGTAATAAATTAAGTAATATACTTTTTTAAGTAAAGCAATCTAGAAATAGAATGGTAATTGTTTTCAATATGTGAAGAGGTGGGATCAGGAGTGAAGTCTAACCTTCGTTTTTATACATACCCGAGCTGCACTTCGTGTCGGAAAGCAAAGTCATTTTTAAGGCAAAATGGGATTGAATTTGAAGAAAGGCACCTGTTTCGAGATCCACCAACGAAAGAGGAGCTATTGGATATTATTAAGAGGACGGATAACGGTCTGGACGATATTTTATCTACCAGAAGCCGAACCTTTAAGGAATTGGATGTTCAAATTGAGGAGTTGACGGTCTTTCAACTTCTAGAGATGCTGAGTGAAGAGCCAAGGCTTTTAAGAAGGCCTATCCTAATCGATGATGAAAAGCTGATTATTGGATATAATCGGGTGGCTATGGAAGATTTGCTAGCCTGAGGAATATTTGGTGGAGGTAACGGGAAAGATTCCCGTTACTTTTTTTATGCGAACAACTTTTTTAAACTTTGAAACTCCAACTTATCGAACATGCTATGAATCTTTTGGACGTTGAACTGATATTTACATTCTTCAAGATTGCATTCAACTGGAACAGAAAGATTGATCGTTGCAAGTTGCCTGGAGAGGTAAACTTGGTGTTTGTATTCTAATAGGGTTTGTTTCAGTTTACCGGCAACTTCATTGATATTGTCATAAACCCCGTCAATTGTTTTGTGACTGCCTAGCAGCTTCAGTGCAGTTTTCGGACCGACGCTTGGGCAACCAGGGATGTTATCGGAAGAATCTCCCATTAGACCTTTTAATTCAATAATTTGTTCAGGTGATTCTACTCCTTTGACAGTTGGCAGATCCTCAAGTTTAATCGTCTGATAATTTCCAAACCCTTTTTTCATCATAATGACTGAAATATAGCGGTCTAAAAGCTGTAGCGTATCACCATCACCAGTTAAGATGTAGACATGAACGTCATCGCTGGCGTATTTTTTTGCCAATGTTCCAATGACATCATCTGCTTCATATCCTGGGACCCCAATTACCGGAATATCAAAGGCAGCAATTAGCTCCTGCAGTACATCGAATTGCGGTACCAGTTCCATTGGGGGTTCCCCACGATTTGCTTTATATGCCGGGTAAAGACCATTTCGAAAAGTCTCTTTCCCCATATCAATGGCACAGACAATATGTGAAGGTGAAAAAGTTTTAATAGCGTCCATCAAATATTTTGTGTATTGGTACAGTGCATTAGTATAGAGGCCGTCCTTGGTTTGCATGATACTCCCAAACTGGGAAGTGGCAAAAAAGCCTCTGAACAACAAAGCCATACTATCGACGATTAAGAGTTTGCTTGTCTCTTTGTTTTTCATCATAAAACCCCTTTCTAAATCCACGCGTCTTTTTAACCGCTTAGGAATGTACAGTCTTCTTAGTCCTTCTTACCTTACAGGAAAGTACAACTTTTTTAAAGTAAAAAAGTGTGGGATAAACCTAAAAGGAATCGAGAGGTTTAAATCAGGCCCATTTTGGGGATACTTTTCTACTAGAAAATCATTCTATGAACTCTATTACCTGCATAGAATAAAATACCACCAATTTAAACGGAGGGATTCTTATGACAGCAGCGAGACAAGATGCTTGGACTCCTGATGATGACCTATTATTGGCGGAGGTTACCCTGAGACATATTCGTGAAGGGGGTACCCAATTAGCCGCCTTTGAGGAAGTTGGAGAAAAGCTAGGAAGAACGGCGGCAGCTTGTGGATTTCGTTGGAATAGTTTTGTTCGTAAAAAATACGAGGCAGCTATTCAAATCGCAAAGGCACAACGAAAGCAGCGTAAACAGTCACAGAGAGTAAAACCAAATATCCCTGTAAATGTAAGTTATGAGGAAAGTGCGATGGCTTCGTCTACAGCTGAATCCCCAGTTCCAACGGTATCAGCTGGTATGAACAATGCTGATGATGAGATTTCACTGGATGCTGTTGTTCGCTTTTTGAAGAATCAAAAGGATTTAGGTAGAAAGTTGAAACAAGTAGAAAAAGAATTGGAAGAAAAGGAAGAAGAACTGAACAGGCTCAGGTTGGAGAATGAAAGAATGAGCAAACAGTTAAACCATGTACAAACCGACTATCAGGTTGTCAACGAAGACTATCGAACCCTCATCCAAATCATGGATCGAGCACGAAAAATGGCTCTTTTAACAGAAAATGAAGAAGTAGTAATGAAACCAAGATTTAAAATGGATGCAAATGGAAACCTGGAACGGGTTGATACCTGAGAACAATCTTGCTGGTAAGGCTCTCAAGAGCTTTTCGGCAAGATTTTTTTGTGTATATAACGAATATATGTTCCTGTTAATCGGGGGTTGATTTAAGATTAACAAAGGAGGCAGGAAATTTCTCATCTGAAGCGAAAGGAATATCAGGAAGATACAACATGTGCGAAAACCCTAGTAAATTCCATTCGAATGGATGGATTTCAAACCCTTGATGAAAGGATCAAGGGTTATCTTTTCGATGGTTAAGCAGAAAGGAACATGAAGATGAACAACATTGGAATTTTTGGTGCTGGATCGATTGGTTTGCATTTAGCTGCACAACTTTTGCTTACAGGGAAAAACCCAACAGTAATTTGTCGGACTTCCAAACAGGCAGATCTATTACGACAAAACGGGCTCTCTTACACACAGTTAGATGGTACGGAAGAAAAGTTGATAATCAATGCTGTGACCGCTCAACAGTGTCACTTGCCGCTAGATTATCTTTTCATTACAGTAAAACAGCATCATTTGGCAGATGCCCTCCCCGTGCTTAAAGAATTGCCCGTACAAGCCAATACCTGCTTTATTGCCTTCCAAAATGGTCTAGGTCATGAGGAATTCTTACAACAGGGGTTCTCACAAAACCCCCTATTTTTAGCGGTGACAACAGAGGGAGCATACCGTGAACAGTTGGACCGAATTAGACATACCGGGAATGGTACCACATGGATTGGTCCGTCTAAATCAATGAAAGGTGAAAAATGGAAAGAAAGTTATCCATTGGTCGACTTATTTACGGGCAGCCAACTCGACGTTCGGTTGGAGGATCAGATCGCAGAACGGATCTGGAAGAAGCTAATCATTAACAGTTGCATTAATCCCTTAACGGGAATTCTACGGGTGAAAAATGGTTGGTTGCTGGAATCTCAATATACCCTAAATGTAATGGAGTCTTTGTTCGAAGAAGCAGCGAAGGTAGCGGAAAAAGAAGGAATAGAAATTGAAAGAAGATTTTTGCAGGAAATTGTCATGGTTTGTAGAAATACTTACCATAACAAATCATCTATGCTTCAAGACCTAGAAGCTGGCAGGAGTACAGAAATTGATTATATTAATGGTGCAATTAAAAAAATCGCCGAAAAACATAGGATAAATGTCCCATACCATACAATGATGATTCAACTTGTGCAAGCTCGCCAACAAATGGAAAAATTCTAAGGCCCTATAGGACAACTTAATGGTTTGTGAAAGAGGGCTAATTTGACGTAGTCACAAACAGTAGTAGAAGGAGGTTGAGAAGTGGAGGCAATTGCTCGAATTCTTGCCGGCATCATGACAGTACCCATTTTCGTACCCTTTGTGGTCTTTATTTTGGTTTATTTTTATTCGGGGTGGAAGCGAAAAACGAAGCGGGATGCAGTAACAATGGCTGTAAATATTACAACCTTTTTTCTCATTACTGCTGTCATCATGATGTATGGAATAATTAAAGAGGAAGGGTCAGCCTCTGCTTTTTGGTGGGTACTGGTATTTTTCCTCATTATTGGAGGGGGCCTTGCTTTTCTGCAAATAAAAGTCCGTGGGCAAATGGATTTACCAAAGATCTTACGGGCATCCTGGAGGCTTGCCTTTGTATTCTTCACACTTGCTTATGTGGTATTACTCTTCTCCGGGGTGAGTTACTTTCTTCAGCATACTTAATCTGTTTTTTCGTAGTATAATTCTTTTAGCCGTATCCCCTTTTTCACCATCAAAATAATTCCATATAATAACTCCGTTTTGTTCTTAGTTTGTTCACATTGTTAAGCAGGGATAAACTTTTCCTTGTTGAAAATGACTAGTGGGGAGAATTTAAATGTTTAGGGGAGTTGGGGTATATGGAATTACCTTTAGAAAGGATTGGGGGAAAGATTAGGGCTGTTCGCAAAAGGCAGGGACAGACCTTAGAGGCTTTATCGCACAGCACAGGACTATCAAAAGGGCTGTTAAGCCAGGTGGAACGCGGTGTCTCACAGCCGTCATTAGAAACTCTTTGGAAAATAACAATAGCTTTAGACACACCGATCGTACATTTTTTTGATGACTTGACAGATCAGCGGGTGCGAATAATTCGCGAGAGTGAACGTAAAAAGATTATCATGCCGGGGATTCTAGGCTCCTGCGAGTGGCTCGGACAGAGCAGCAATGCGCGCTTGAGGGCGATGGAAATCCTGCTGCACCCTGGGGAAAAGGTGGTCCACAACGATTTGCCGATAGAGGGTGAAGTTTGCATACTCGTCAAATATGGGCAATTGGATGTTGAGATAGGTGAAGAGCATTATTCCGTGACAGCGGGGGATAGCCTGTTCTTTGATTGTCAGTACTCATATCTATTCACTAATCAAACGAATGATAAAGCAACATTTGATATTATCTTTACACCGTCTCATATATAAAAAAGAGGTCCTCCTAATATGATCGGATTACTTCGGTCAGGAGGGCTTCTTTTTGTCTATTGAGATCAACTAGTTGTCCAATTCTATTTCCTAAGATAAATTATGATAAAATGGTGGAAAAGGGAGAAGTTTCAAAGGGAAGGAAGGGTTATGGTGAGGATTGAAGAGGTTTCACCATTGAAAAGTAATCAACTGGCCAAGGATTATAGCCAGGATTTTGAACGAATAGATCGTTTTTTCACCTATAATCCTTATGAAGGAAATAGTTGGAAAGGGCGGGCAGACTGGCTTGCTGCGTCGAATATCAAGCATCGGGATCAACTAACAGAGGCACTCTTGCAATACAATCAAGGCGTTGGAAATAATGGTGCGCTCGGTAATATTGAAAAGCTAAAAAACGAGGATGTTTTTGTCATCATCGGAGGGCAGCAGGCCGGTGTTTTGACAGGGCCATTACATGTCATTCACAAAGCGGTAACGATCCTTCAACTTTGCCGGGACGTTGAACAAAGGAAAGGGATTAAAGTAGTGCCGGTTTTTTGGATTGCTAGTGAGGATCATGATTATGATGAAGTTAATCATACTTATGTTGAAACAGGACAGGAACAGAATCCTAAAAAAATTCAGTTGCACAAGAAAGTGGTGCAAAAAAAATCCCTTAGTGATTTGGAAATTAATTCAGCAGAATTTGCCCATGTGATACAACAATGTTTCTCATACCTTCCGGACTCTCAACATCAACCAGACCTTCTAGCAACATTGCTGGATTTCTCACAGCAAAGCAAGGGGCTTCCGGATTTCTTTGCTAGGATTATGGCATGGCTGTTTGAAAAACATGGATTAGTCTTGGTGGATTCGGCAGATCCGAAGATTAGGGAACTAGAAAAACACGTTTTTTCTCAGTTAATGAAAAGTGATCCCTCATCCAGACTTCTTTCGACCCAAAAGGAGTTGCAGGAAATTGGTTATCCCTCCCAGTTAGAGGTCGAGCCGGAAAATGCTCACTTTTTTGTTTATTGCAATGGGGAACGTGAGCTGATGGTAAGAAAAGAGGGAGGATTTGTTTCAAAGACTGGCAGGTATGCATTCAGTCAAAATGAACTTGAGCAATTGCTTGAAGAGAACCCTTCTTCCTTTAGCGCAAATGTCGTTACCCGCCCCATTATGCAGGAGCATTTATTTCCAGTGCTTGCGTTTGTTGGAGGGCCTGGAGAGGTAGCCTATTGGGCACAATTGAAAGGGATTTTTGAAATGTTTTCGATGCAAATGCCGATCGTTTATCCGCGCATGACTTTTACCATTGTGGAAAGAAGTATCGAAAAATATATGAAGCGTTTTGGGATCTCCTTTTTCGATGTCCACGATCGATGGGAGCAACTTCAAAAAGAATGGCTTAACCAACAAAATCCTTTGCCCCTTGAATCGGAATTCCGGTCTTTGAAAAGTCAGGTTAAGACGCTATATCTTCCTTTTCTTGAAAAATTAGTGCAAATAGAGCCGGGGGTCGAAAAATTAGGGGAAGATAATCTGAGTCGGATCCTCTCCCATCTCGACTTTTTGGAAAAGAAGACTTGGGACGCGACCGTGCAACGGCATAGGGCAGCCCTTATTCAATGGGAAAAAGTAAGGAATTCTCTCTTTCCATTGGAAAAACCGCAGGAGAGGGTTTATAATGTTTTTGGTTATCTTAATACATACGGGACAAGTTTTATTGACGAATTGGTAGAGATGAGGATACCGCTAACCGCAAATCATAAACTTTTATACATATAATAGGAGGAAAAAGATGAATACAACAAGGGAAAGTATTGTAAAAGATATGTCACTGGCCCCATCAGGGCATCTGAAAATAGATTGGGTAAAAGAACATATGCCTGTGCTAAACCGAATCCGAGAAAAATTCGAGCAGGAAAAACCGTTTGCAGGGTTGAAAGTGTCTATTTCCCTTCACTTGGAGGCGAAAACTGCCTATTTGGCAAAGGTAGTTCAAGCAGGTGGAGCACAGGTAACGATTACAGGAAGCAATCCTTTATCTACACAGGACGACGTTTGTGCGGCGCTAGTGGAAGATGGGATACAGGTTTTTGCCAAATATAACCCAGACCCGGCAGAATACAAGTCCCATTTCATTAAAACGTTAGAAACCAGACCAGATCTCATTATTGACGATGGTGGTGATTTGGTATCTATTCTGCACAGTGAAAGACAGGATTTATTAGAGCAGGTACGCGGTGGTGCTGAAGAAACGACAACAGGGATTTTGCGCCTGAAGGCTTTAGAGAAGTCCGGTAATCTGAAGTTCCCGATGGTAGCAGTAAATGATGCCTTCTGTAAATACCTTTTTGATAACCGTTACGGAACAGGTCAATCTGTCTGGGATGGGATCAATCGCACAACGAATTTGGTCGTAGCTGGTAAAACCGTTGTTGTAGTGGGCTATGGTTGGTGTGGAAAAGGTGTAGCGATGAGGGCCAAGGGATTAGGGGCGAAAGTTGTTGTCACTGAAATCGATGCTATCAAAGGTGTAGAGGCTTATATGGATGGATTTGAAGTCATGTCGATGGAAGAAGCAGCGAAGGTAGGAGACTACTTTGTAACTGTGACTGGAAACAAGGATGTGATTCGTGGGGAGCATATGGCTGTGATGAAAGACGGAGCCATTCTTTCCAATGCCGGACACTTCGATGTGGAAGTGAATAAGGTTGAGTTGGCTGAATTATCGACTTCTAAGCGCACCGTTCGTAAAGATATAGAGGAATATCAACTAAAGGATGGCAGAAAAATTTACTTGCTTGCAGAGGGTCGGTTAGTAAACCTTGCAGCAGGAGATGGTCATCCAGCTGAAATTATGGATATGACCTTTGCCCTTCAAGCGGTATCCTTGGCCTATGTGAACGAGAAGTACAAGGAATTGGGGAACAAAGTGGTCAATGTTCCTTATGAATTGGATGAGCAGGTTGCACGTTTTAAGCTTGAGGCTCTGGGGATCAAGATCGATCATTTAACGGAAGAACAGCGCGAATACCTAGATAGTTGGACGGAATAAAGAAAACTTCCATCAGAAAGAGGGGCTTCATTCCCCCCTCTGATGGTTAGTTGCACTTATCCGACATTTACGGGCAGTTATCCCCTAACTCAATTTCTACTTTCCGAAAATTTTTGAAGTGGGAGGTTACTGCCCGTTAATGTCCGATAAAAAAATTACTAAAAATCCTGTCGGTAGGCAGGATTTTTTTTTATGTTCACGAATAATAAACGTTAGTGGGTTAAAGTGGTATAAAGTGGGTGAAAAGTGGGTGAAAGTGGGGTGTAGGATACATGTTCATGGGGGAATACCAGCACACGATTGACGAAAAGGGAAGAATTACTGTCCCTGCAAAGTTTCGTGAAGAACTGGGAGAAAAGTTTGTTGTCACCCGTGGACTTGATCGATGCCTTTTCGTCTACCCAATGGAGGAATGGAAACAGCTGGAAGCAAAGCTGAAAACATTACCTTTTACTCGTTCAGATGCCAGGGCCTTTACCCGATTTTTCTTCTCCGGTGCAACCGAATGTGAATTGGATAAACAGGGCAGGGTAAATATACCAGGTCCACTACGGCAGCATGCCAATCTAGACAAAGATTGCGTGGTTATAGGTGTATCCAGTCGGGTCGAGATTTGGAGCATGCAGCATTGGGAATCCTATTTTGAGGAGTCGGAGAATTCGTTTAATGAAATTGCCGAAAAAATTGTGGACTTTGATCTATAAAATTGTCGATGGAAGACTCCGAATGATGCAGCGAGGTGAAGGGAAACGTGTTCCATCATATTACCGTAATGAAGAAAGAGGCTGTCGATGGATTAATGGTACAACCTGATGGGATTTATGTGGATTGTACCCTAGGAGGAGCTGGGCATAGTCTAGTGATTGCCTCAGAGCTTTCTTCAGAAGGCCGATTAATCGCGATAGACCAAGATGATTGGGCATTAAACAATGCCACAGAGAAACTTAAACAATATGAGGATCGCGTGATTCTCGTAAAAGGTAATTTTCGAAATCTACAGGAATTAATTGAACAAAAAGGGTTTCCAAAAGTGGATGGTGTCCTTTTTGACCTTGGTGTTTCCTCCCCCCAGTTGGATGAAGGAGAAAGAGGCTTTAGCTATCATGAGGACGCACCCTTGGATATGCGAATGGATACAAGCGGACCGCTTACCGCAAAGGATGTAATCAATGATTGGAGTGAGAAAGAACTTGCTGATGTGATCTATCGATACGGGGAAGAAAAATTTTCTCGGCAAATAGCTCGTGAAATCGTACACGCAAGGGAAGTAAAGCCAATTGAAACAACCGGTGAGTTGGTTGAACTGATAAAAAAGGGAATCCCTGCACCGGCAAGAAGAACGGGAGGACATCCGGCGAAGCGAACCTTTCAAGCCATACGAATTGCTGTGAATGATGAGTTAAACGCTTTTCGGGAGGCTTTAGAAGATGCAATCCAGGTGCTAAAACCAGGTGGCAGAGTCAGTGTTATTACTTTTCATTCTTTAGAGGATCGTATTTGTAAGCAAGTCTTTCAAAAGTACGTAGGTGGATGTACTTGTCCGCCGGATTTTCCACAATGTGTGTGTTCGAATCAGGCGGTCATTCGGATTGTTAATCGCAAGCCAATTTTACCAAGCGATGTGGAATTAGATGAGAATAACCGCGCACGCTCTGCTAAATTGAGAATTGCAGAAAAACTTTAAAGAGGGGTCCGTCGGGAGGAGGAAGAAAAGTTTGAGAGGGAATCAATATGGAAATTTAGCTGTTCAACTAAAGCAGGAACATGCTTCTGGGGCAAAGAGGAAATCAAAAGTTGAAAAGGTTACTGTCAAATACGGTATACCTGTGGAAGAAAAACTCCTTTATTTATTGAGTGTTATTATGGTTGTATGTATTTCCGGATTTATTTTGTCAAGGTATGCCCTAATCTCACAATTTAATTATGATATTGAAAATACCAAGGAAGTCATTAATACAACCCATGAAGAAAATTCAAGTTTAAGACTAAAGATTGATGAACTAAGCAAACGGGAGCGCATCTTAGATATCGCACAGCGGGAACTAGGTATGACAATGAAGAACAGTACCGTTCGTGTTCTTTCCCACTAGCGAAAACATACGTGGAGGAGAAACCGATGAATAAGAGAATCAGAATTCGTACATGGTTTCTAGGGGGAGTTTTTACCTTCCTCTTTTTTTTATTAGCATTCCGTCTGTTTTGGATTCAGACGGTCAGTGCTGAATGGCTGAAACGTGATGCTCAGGCCCAATGGGAGAGAAACGAGACGATTCAACCCAAGCGTGGTACGATTTATGACCGCAATGGAGAAGTGTTGGCTTATACAGCCAAAGCCTATACGGTTATTGCAAAATTAAAACCATGGGATAAGGCAGATACATCCTATGTAGAAAATGCCTTTGACACTGCCCAAAAACTTGCTCCGGTCTTGGGGATGCCAGCTGAACGAATTGCTAGACTAATTGAAAATGGTCGCGATGCAAGCAGAACACAGGTTGAACTTCGTCCGGGAGGCTGGAAGATCAATGAGGATACTGCACAAAGGGTAGTTGATTTGAAACTGCCAGGCATATTCCTGTATGAAGAAAAGAAACGTTACTACCCAAATGATTCTTTTTTATCGCATATTCTAGGATACGTCGACCTTGACGGAAATCCCGTGATGGGAATAGAGAAAATATTTGATGAAGAATTAAGCGGGGAAATAGGGGAATATAAGCTGTTGAAGGATCGGAAGGGATTCAAGCTCCCTGACGGAATTGAAACCTTCAAGCCGGCAAAAGATGGTAAAGATATTTATTTAACCATCGATTATCAGATTCAAAATTATGTAGAAGATGCCCTAAATACGATTACCAAAGAATTTAACACAAAAGGGATTTCGGTTATAGTGGCTGACCCGAATACAGGCGATATTTTGGCCATGGCAAACAGACCTCATTTTAATCCGAATTCCTATCGGAATATCAGCAACTGGACGAACTTTTCGATTTCAAGTACGTTTGAGCCAGGTTCAACATTTAAAATTGTGACCTTGGCTGCCGCAATCGAAGAAGGTGTATACAGCAATGACGAAACCTATCATTCCGGAACCTACCGCAAAGTTACACCACCAATTAAAGACCATAATGGCGGGCAAGGTTGGGGAACGATTTCCTATCTTCGCGGAGTTCAAGAGTCAAGTAATGTACTATTTGCCATCCTTGGTTATGAACGATTAGGCAAGGATAAGTTTTATGACTATCTGGAGAAATTCGGCTTTGGCCAAATGACGGGCATTGGTTTGCCTGGGGAAGTAGCTGCAAGTTTAAAACCGAAGGGGCTGTTGTATCCTCGTGATGTTGCCTCCATGACCTTTGGACAGGGGGTTGCTGTAACAGCAATTCAGCAAGTGGCAGCTGTTTCTGCCGTGGCAAATGGCGGTGAGCTGTTAAAACCGCATATTGTTAAAGAAATCCGTGCTTCACAAACCGGGGAAATTCTGCAACGGACCGAAAAGGAAACGGTAAGAAGAGTTGTTTCGGAAAAAACCTCGACAATGGTTAGAGATATCCTTGAAACTGTTGTTACTGAGGGGACGGGAAGATATTATAATATTCCCGGATACCATGTAGCAGGGAAAACAGGAACGGCCCAGGTAGCTGCCATGGATGGGGGTTACAAAGCAAATAAATACATCTATTCGTTTATTGGTTTTGCACCCAAGGATAAACCTGAATTGCTTGTATCCGTAGTCGTAGACCAGCCTGACGTGCCTGATTCCAATTTTGGCGGTCGTGATGTGGTTTCACCGATCTTCAAGCATGTTATGCAGAATAGTTTACAGTACCTAAAAATAAGTCCCGATCTGAAAGTGGATAATATGAAGATCGCTAAGCCAGAGTCAATTCAAGTTCCTGATTTACTAGGTAAGCCACCATCTGTTGCTGTGGAACTGTCAGGCAAAGCTAACTTGCAAGGAAAAGTGCTTGGGGATGGGACAAGTGTCATTCAACAATATCCAACAAGCGGCACCTCATTGTCCAAGGATAGTGTGGTTTATCTGATTACATCGGAACATTTAGAAGCGCCTTTACCTGATTTTACAGGGAAAACCTTGAGGGAAGTAATGGAATTTTGTACCTTGTTAGGAGTGAAAGTCAATGTTCTCGGAGAAGGGTTCGTCGTGGGACAAAGTATACCGGCAGGAACCATTATTACCAAAGGGGAAAAATTAACCATTACCCTGCACACGAAATCGGATGTTGATGAATTGAATGTGGAAGAGCAAGATTTGCAAGAAGAAATCCAAGAATAAACGTCGGACAAAATCGGGAGATAGAACGCCTTAAACGTTCTATCTCCCTTTATTTTTGAATAGGGTTTAGGTAAGACAAGGTAAGCCTGGACACTTTTCAGCCTGGCTTTCAGCAAAAGAGGGGGATGAGGGTGAGAGTTTCAAACGTAACTGTCCGTCGCAGAATATTTATTGCATTATTGATCGGTGTGTTTTTATATTCCCTTTTAATAGCAAGACTAGGATATGTTCAAGTGATTCAAGGTCCTGAACTATTAGATCGTGCGGAAAATTTGTGGAGTAGAGATATCCCTTTTGAAGCAAAAAGGGGAATGATTTATGACCGGAATGGCGAAGTCCTAGCATATAATATTAGTGTCCCATCTGTCTGGGCAATCCCCATTCAGATTAAAGATAAACCAGCAGTCGCCAAGCAGCTTTCCAGTTTATTAAAGGCAGATGAGAAAAACATTTTTCGTGCCATATCACAAAGGGAAATGATTGTCCGTGTTCCCGGCGGAAGGAAAATACCTGAGGAATTGGCGCGCAAGATTCGTGAATTGGAAATCCCTGGGGTTCAAATTGCGGAAGACAGCAAGCGCTACTATCCGATGGGGGCGTTTGCTTCCCACATCCTAGGATTCACGGGAATTGACAATCAGGGACTCTCGGGCATTGAGAAAGTTTATGATGATATGCTACAGGGAAAGAGGGGGCATATTTCCTTCTATTCGGATGCCAAGGGAAATGAGATTCCTGGTGAAGTGGAAAAATTTATTCCTCCCAAAGATGGTCTTAACCTATACCTGACTATCGACAGCAATGTTCAGGCAATCATTGAAAGAGAACTGGACCAGGCATTTGCCATGTATGACCCAGATGATGCCATGGTGGTAGCTATGGACCCGAAAACGGGGGAGATTCTGGGAATGGCAAGCAGACCGAATTATGATCCGGAAAGTTTTCGCGATTATCCATCGGAAATTTACAATCGAAATCTTCCCATCTGGAAAACCTACGAGCCAGGTTCTACCTTTAAAATTATTACTCTTGCGGCCGCATTAGAGGAGGGGAAGGTGGATTTAGACAAGGAACATTTTAATGATCCAGGCTTTGTAAATGTAGCAGGAGCACGTCTCCGCTGTTGGAAAGCAGGGGGGCACGGGAATCAGACTTTTTTGCAGGTAGTAGAGAATTCCTGTAACCCGGGATTTGTTGCCCTGGGTCAACGCTTGGGAAAAGAAAGCCTTTTTGCTTACATCAAAAAATTTGGTTTTGGGAAGAAAACAGGAATTGATTTAATCGGGGAAGAAAACGGAGTCATGTTTAAAATGGATCGGGTTGGTCCGGTGGAATTGGCTACAACCGCATTTGGTCAAGGGGTGTCGGTAACCCCAATTCAACAGATTGCCGCTGTTTCTGCTGCCGTTAACGGGGGGAAATTGATGAAACCGCATCTGGCAAAAGAGTGGCACCATCCAATTACTGAAGATATCATTTCAACAGTGGAACCGGAGATCGTAGATACTGTTATTTCCCCAGAAACTTCAAAGAAGGTTAGATATGCCTTGGAGTCTGTCGTTGCCAACGGAACGGGCCGCAATGCTTATATTGACGGCTACCGTGTAGGAGGGAAAACCGGGACAGCGCAAAAAGTAGAAAATGGGGTCTACTCCAAAAGCAAGCATATCGTCTCCTTTATTGGTATAGCGCCGATGGATAATCCGCAGATTGTTGTCTATGCAGCTGTAGATAACCCGAAGGGAGTGCGGCAATTCGGAGGAACGATCGCTGCCCCGATTGTACGAAATGTTCTTGATTCTTCTTTAAGATATCTAAACGTAGACAAAAGAAAGGATCAGATGCCGAAAGAATATATGTATCCGGATAAGAAATTGTTGGAAGTCCCCAATCTGCTTGGTCTAGAAAAAGATAAATTGCATCTGCAGTATTATTCGATACCTTTGGAGGTTGAGGGGAACGGCGATATTGTTACTTACCAATCGCCGAAACCAGGAAGTCATATCGAAGAAGGAAGTGTTGTACGAATTTATCTTGGTGACAAAACGAAGAAAGATGATTAAAATGATAAACGTTACACGATTAGGATGGAGGGATCAGCCTGATGATATTACGTGATTTACTTTCCTCTCTTCATTTATACGAACTTACTAGAGGAAACCCGGATATTGAAATCGCAGGGATCGAGACCGATTCTAGAAAAATTAAGCCAGGATACCTGTTTGTTGCTTTAAAAGGTTTCACCGTAGATGGGCATCAGTACATATCGAAAGCCCTGGACAACGGGGCTTGTGCAGTACTTGTAGAATCGGAAGATACTCTATCTGAAACCTGTATTCGAGTTCCTGATACGAAGAAAGCACTCGCCATTTTAGCCGATCGCTTTTACAATTATCCTACACACCGTCTAAAACTTATGGGTGTCACCGGAACAAATGGGAAAACGACAATCACTCATATCGTAGAGAAGATTTTGCAAGATGCTGGATCTCGGGCAGGGATTATTGGGACAATCCAGATGCGCTTCGGGGAGGAGATCCAGGAAGTCAAAAATACGACCCCAGAATCACTGGAATTACAAAGATTGATTGCTTACATGGCGGATAAAGGTGCGACACATGCCTGTATCGAAGTCTCAAGTCATGCGCTGGAATTAGGTCGGGTGTGGGGCTGTAATTTCCGAACCGCGATCTTTACGAATTTAACCCAAGATCATCTTGATTATCATCAAACAATGGAAAAATATCGGGATGCTAAAGCCCTTCTTTTTTCCCAGCTTGGGAATACTTATAATCATAAAGATCAGAAATTTGCTATTCTTAATGCCGATGACCCGGCGTCTGATCACTTTAAGAGGGTAACCTCCGCTCAAGTTATTCGTTATGGGATCCATACTGATGCAGATGTCCGGGCAACTGATATATCGATTAGCAGTTTAGGGACATCCTTCATGTTGAGAACTTATAAAGGGGATTCTCCTGTCCAAATGAAATTAGTAGGGCTTTTCAGTGTTTATAATGCTCTTGCTGCAGCAGCGGCTTGTTTGGCAGAGGGGATCGACCTGTGTTCTATTATTTCCAGTCTGGAGTCTATTGAAGGAGTAAGGGGGAGATTTGAGCGGGTAGATGTCGGTCAGGATTACTCGGTCATTGTTGATTACGCGCATACTCCTGACAGCCTTGAAAATGTCCTTAAGACAGCAGAAGAATTTACCATAGGGAAACTATATTGTATTGTCGGCTGTGGTGGGAATCGTGATAAGACTAAGCGTCCGCTGATGGCAGCTATCGCCGTCGAACATTCAGATCATGCAATCTTCACATCTGATAATCCTAGGTTTGAGGATCCTCAAGCGATTCTTGATGATATGGTATCAGGTGTCCCGAATGCAAAGGATCAATTCACGGTGATCCCAAATCGTAGGGAGGCAATTGAGTATGCCATTGCCAGGGCACAGAAAGGCGATTGTATCCTAATTGCCGGGAAAGGCCATGAAACCTATCAAATTGTGAAAGACCAAGTTTTCACCTTTGATGATAAAGAAGTTGCTTCTGTTGCCATACAAAATAGAATAAAGTAACATAGAACCGTTGGCCGTGAAACAACACAACGTCTGTCAAAATTGTAAAGGAGGCTGAGGCTGGGGATGCCAATCCGAGTACTATTATTTGCTATAGCAGCAGCTTTTTTAATTGCCGTTTTGCTTGGCCCCCTCTTTATCCCTTTCCTGCGAAGACTAAAGTTTGGGCAGAGTATTCGGGAGGAAGGACCTAAATCACATCAAAAAAAAGCTGGAACCCCTACAATGGGTGGAATCATAATTATTTTGGCCTTATCTTTTACGGTTCTTAAATTTGCCAATTCATCGATGGAGCTTTTTCTTTTGATGTTTTTAACTTTAGGTTATGGATTGCTAGGGTTTTTAGATGACTTTATAAAAATTTCATTAAAAAGAAATTTGGGACTCACTGCTAAACAAAAGCTTTTTGGCCAGTTAGCGATAGCATTGATCCTGTATTATGTTCTTGTACAATATGATTTTGATACCTCGCTATACATTCCAGGACTTGCGACTGGGATTGAACTTCATTGGCTGTATTTACCCTTTCTTATCTTTATTACAGTCGGTTCTTCCAATGCTGTAAATTTAACAGATGGATTAGATGGGCTACTTGCGGGATGCAGCGCTATTGCATTTAGTGCGTATGCGATTATTGCCTGGATGTCCAGTCAAATGAATGTTGCGATTTTTTGTGCTGCAGTGGTGGGAGCTGTTTTAGGATTTTTAGTTTTTAATGCGCACCCTGCAAAGGTTTTTATGGGGGATACTGGATCTCTAGCACTAGGTGGTGCCCTTGCCGCTGTATCGATTTTAACCAAAACTGAAATTCTTTTGGCTTTGATTGGTGGAGTCTTTGTTTTAGAGGCCTTGTCTGTCATGATCCAAGTAGCTTCATTTAAATTGCGGGGGAAAAGAATTTTTCGAATGAGTCCATTGCACCACCACTTTGAACTGGGTGGATGGTCGGAATGGCGGGTCGTGGTGACTTTTTGGCTTTTAGGTTTGATTTTCGCAGGATTAGCTGTTTATATAGAGGTGTTGAATTGATGGAATACGGACGGGAATGGATAAAAAACAAGAATGTGCTAGTTCTCGGATTAGCTAAAAGTGGCTTGGCTGTGTCCAAGCTTTTGATTCGTTTAGGAGCTCATGTTACGGTGAATGATCAAAAAGAGGAACATCCGGAAAATCATCTTTCTGAACTTAAGGCGCTTGGAGTTAAAGTAATCCTTGGTGGACATCCCGAAGGTTTAATCCATAAAGGAATCGATTTGATTGTGAAAAATCCAGGGATTCCATATACGGCAGGTCCTGTTCAAGAAGGGATTAAAACAGAGATCCCAATTATTACAGAAGTGGAATTAGCTTATTGGATTTCCAAGTCACCTATTGTTGGCATAACAGGTTCAAACGGTAAAACAACAACGACCACCTTGGTCGGGGAGATCCTCGCAAAAGCAAATAGAGCGCCCATCGTTGCCGGAAATATTGGAACAGTCTTATGCGAGCAGGCGGAAACTGTGAAAGAGGATCAAGTTCTTGTAGCTGAGCTGAGTAGTTTTCAATTAAAGGGCACTCTTCTATTTCAGCCACAGGTTGCTTGTTTGTTGAATGTTATTCCTGCTCACCTGGACTATCACAAAACGTGGGAGGATTACATAACATCTAAAGGTAAATTATTTTCCAATATGACCGCCGATCAGATTGGTGTATTCAATGCGGACAATGAAGGAGCACGAGACGTGGCATCCACTGCACCTTGTCAGGTAATGTGGTTTAGTAGACTTCAGTCCGTTGATTTTGGCGCCTATGTGGAGAATGAGGCTATTGTCTTTCGGTCGGAACAAGGGAAGGAAGAGATCATAGCTATTAGCCAGATTGCTATTCCAGGAACCCATAATCTAGAAAATGCACTGGCTGCTACCGCGATCTGTAAGTCACTTGGCGTGGAAGGGAAAATCATTGCAGAAGTGCTAGCTTCTTTTCAAGGGGTAGAGCATCGTCTGGAATTTGTTTCAGAAATTGACATGGTGAAATATTATAACGATTCTAAAGCTACAAATTCCTCAGCGACGATGAAGGCTCTCCAATCTTTTCAAAACCCGATCGTGCTGATTGCGGGTGGATTGGATCGAGGGTATGATTTTATGGAACTGATCCCGATGCTGAAAGAACGTGTCAAAGGCTTAGTGGCGTATGGCCAAACTAAGGAAAGGTTTCGTCATATTGGTGAACTAGCAGGGTTAAAGTATCTTGTAATCGTGGATACTGTAGAGCAAGCCGTACTAGAAGCCAGAAAAGTAGCTAACGCTGGAGATATCGTATTGTTGTCACCCGCCTGTGCAAGCTGGGATATGCATGCTTCATTCGAAGAGAGAGGAAGCATTTTTAAAGAGTCCGTGCATATGCTTAAAACAAGCCCTAACAAATAGAGGTGATCCTGCATTAGTCTTCACCTCCATTGGGGCAAATTTTTAGGCGATATTGGGGTGGGGCGGCTGTGACAAAAGCAAGATCAACACCTGATTTCATCATTATTCTTTCAACTATACTGCTGCTTACAGTTGGTGTAATCATGGTTTACAGTTCGAGTGCGGTTGTAGCGATTGCTAAAGGAGATCCATTCTTTTTTACAAAAAGACAGCTGATTTTTGCGCTGTTAGGCATTGCTGCGATGTTTTTCATGATGAATATTGATTATTGGGTATGGAAAAAATGGGCAAAAGTTGGATTGGTTACTTGTTTTGTTCTCTTGGTAGTTGTCCTGATCATTGGTAAAGAAGTTAATGGTGCCAAAAGCTGGTTGGGTGTTGGAGCCTTTGGGATTCAGCCGGCGGAATTTACCAAGCTTGGCATGGTCGTTTTTTTAGCCAAATGGCTTTCGGAAAACCAGAAAAATATAGTATCCTTTACCAAAGGGCTTGTGCCGACCCTCGGGATTTCAGGTGCCGCATTTGGACTTATTATGCTTCAGCCTGACCTTGGTACGGGAGCTGTTTTAATGGGAACAGCGGTATTATTAATCTTTGTTTCCGGTTGCCAGATCAAGCATCTGATTGGTTTGGGGATGCTTGGAGTTATTGGATTTGCCGGACTAATTTTGGCAGCGCCTTACCGGATCAAGCGAATCACAGGTTTCATTGATCCTTGGCAAGATCCCCTAGGTTCAGGATATCAATTAATTCAGTCGTTATATGCAATTGGCCCGGGAGGTGTTATGGGTCTTGGCCTCGGAATGAGCCGCCAAAAATTCAATTACCTTCCCGAACCTTATAACGACTTTATTTTTTCCATATTAGCTGAAGAACTTGGTTTTATTGGGGGCACCATGGTTTTACTGCTCTTCCTATTGATCTTATGGAGGGGAATGCGTGTTGCTATTTCCGCCCCAGATCAATTTGGGAGTTTGCTTGCTACAGGAATTGTCGGGATGATTGCCATTCAGGTGATTATTAATGTCGGGGTTGTTACTGGGATGTTTCCAGTTACTGGGATTACCCTTCCTTTTCTAAGCTATGGTGGTTCGTCACTAACCTTGATGCTGACCGGTGTTGGGGTGCTGTTGAATATTTCTCGATTTGCAAGATAAAGAAAAAAGCGTCTAGTGGTGATAACATGCGAGTAATATTAACTGGTGGCGGGACAGGTGGACACATCTATCCCGCTTTAGCCCTTGCGAAACAAATTAAAGAACATAATCCTGCGTCGCAGATTCTTTACATCGGAAGTAAAAACGGTTTAGAAGCAGATATTGTTCAAAAAGCAGGGATCGAATTTCAGGCGATTGAAATATCCGGGTTTAGACGGAAAATTTCATTTGATAATGTGAAAACCATTTACCGCTTCCTTAAAGCGGTATCACGTTCCAAAAGATTGATTTCAGAGTTTCAGGCAGATATTGTGGTTGGTACAGGCGGATATGTCTGTGGTCCTGTTGTTTATGCTGCCCATAAGATGAAAATCCCTACTTTAATTCACGAGCAAAATGTCATTCCTGGATTAACTAATAAGTTTCTATCCCGCTATGCAACTCGTATAGCGGTTTCTTTCACGGGATCTGCCGGATACTTTCCGAAAAGAAAGGTTGTTGTAACAGGAAATCCAAGAGCAACAGAGGTTTATAATGCTGACGGAATCCGAGGTCGTGCTTCATTAAAAGTCTTTCCAGGCCGAAAGATTGTTCTGGTAGTAGGTGGCAGTCGTGGAGCAAAAGCGATTAACCAAGCTTTTCTCAATGCCGTTCCTTATTTGGAGGAACGAAAACAACTGCATTTTGTTTATGTTACTGGGGATGTTCATTATAAAACAGTGACCGAGAGGTTGAAAGAACTAGAGACTATACCAGACAACCTTTCAGTATATCCATTCTTATACAACATGCCCGAGGTGCTGGCTACAACGGACTTAATTATTAATCGGGCGGGTGCCTCTTTCCTGGCAGAAATCACATCCCTTGGTATTCCTTCAATCTTGATTCCGTCACCTTATGTCACTAACAATCATCAGGAAAAAAATGCTCGTTGGTTGGAACAGAATGGTGCTGCTTGCGTATTGCTAGAGCATGAATTGGATGAAAATACGCTATTGCGTGCGATTGATACGCTGATAGGTGATAATCAAAGTTGGATGCAGATGAAAGAAGCGGCAAAGAAGCTAGGTGAACCATTGGCTGCAGAAAAAGTATACAATGAGATGCAAGCCCTAATAAACAAATAGGCTATTGTCACAATAAAGATGCCATTGGCATAAATTACAGTATAAAGACGTGATAAAAAAGATCCCAAGGGCATCTTCATTGGGGGGGGAAGGCTATGAATAAATTAATCGAGGAACTAAGCTTAGAAAAAGTAGGGATCGTACTAAAAGATGAACCCCTAGCCAACCATACGACTTGGAAAATAGGTGGACCGGCGGATGTTTTTATTCAGCCAAAGGATCTAAGTGGGTTGGTTAAAGCAATGAGAATCGTTCATAAACATCAACTGCCCTGGCGGGTAATTGGCAAGGGATCCAATTTACTTGTACGGGACAAAGGAATCCGTGGTGTTGTGTTTAAGTTGGCTGATGGATTGGATCATCTGGAATTTAAGGATGATGTGGTGCATGTCGGAGCGGGATATTCATTTATCCGGCTTGCCGTAATGGCAGGAAAAGAAGGGCTTACGGGATTGGAGTTTGCAGGCGGAATTCCCGGTTCCGTCGGGGGCGCAGTATATATGAATGCAGGTGCCCATGGGTCTGATATATCACGAATTTTAAAATCAGCGGAAGTTTTGTCAGAAGCCGGTGAAATAAAAACCTACACGAATCACGACATGCAATATCGCTATCGTCATTCGATTTTGCAGGATAAAGGTGGAATTGTGCTTGCTGCCGTTTTCCAACTTGCACATGGCAATCGTAAAGAAATAGCTGATGCAATGGCCAAGTATAAGGATCGCCGAAGATTGACACAACCGTTGCAGCTACCGTGCTGTGGCAGTGTATTTCGAAACCCTCCCCATGACCACTCCGGTCGATTAATTGAAGAGTCTGGGTTGAAGGGGTATCGAATCGGTGATGCGCAAGTATCGGAGAAGCACGCAAATTTTATTGTGAATCGTGGCAAGGCTACTGCAGCAGATGTCCTCGCGCTGATCCAACATATACAAAAGGAAATAGCTGAAAGGTATCAAGTTCAATTAATTCCAGAAGTTGAGGTGGTGGGTGAAGGGTAATTCGGAGGTGAAACAATGGGAAAAATAGCTGTCGAAGGTGGAAGACAGCTACATGGAAACCTTCGCATTCACGGCGCAAAAAATGCCGCCCTCCCGATTCTGGCTGCCACGGTGTTGGCGGAAGGCCAGTATTCTATTCAGGATGTTCCCCACCTATCCGATATTTCGGTTATGTTAGATATTTTAACTGCATTGGGAGCAAAGACAAAGCATAAGGAATCCAACGTTTTGATTGACACTGGTTCATTGATAGTTCCACATATTCCAAGGGATTTAATGGGCCTCATGAGATCCTCTATCTTCCTTATGGGTCCTTTATTGGCTCGCTTTGGTGAAGTGATTGTCTATCCCCCAGGGGGCTGTGCAATCGGAGAAAGAAAAATTGATCTTCATTTAAAAGGGCTTCAGGCTTTAGGAGCAAGTATAGAGGAATATAATGATTATATTCATTGTACAGCAAGTCGCCTCATTGGAGCTGACCTCTTTCTTGACTATCCGAGTGTCGGAGCGACAGAAAATATTATGATGGCGGCAACTAGAGCCAAGGGGAAAACAATCATTCGGAACGCGGCAAGAGAACCAGAGATCACGGATCTGCAAAACTTTTTAAATAAGATGGGAGCCAAAATTCGGGGAGCCGGGACACCAATCATTGTGATTGAGGGGACTGACCAACTTGAAGCTGTAAAGTACAAGGTTATTCCAGACCGCATTGTTGCCGGAACGATGCTCCTTGCTGGCTGTATGACAGAGGGAGATGTAACGATTGAAAATATTTATGATGAACATATGGAATCACTTGTAAGTGTTCTAAGACAATGCGGTGTTGAAATAGAGATGGCACATGATATAATAAAAGTATCTTCAGGGAGCCATCTGAAACCTGTGCAACTAATTGAAACAGGTCCCTATCCGGGTTTTCCAACGGATATGCAAGCCCAATTGATGGTCTTTCTTACAGCTGTGAACGGAACAAGTATAATCCGTGAGAATGTATTTGAAAATCGTTTCAAGCATGCGGCAGAACTCCGTAAAATGGGCGCACGGATTGAAATTAAACAGAATGAGGCAAGAATCATTGGCGGTACTAGGCTTGTCGGATCTGAGGTGAAGGCCACAGATTTACGTGCAGGCGCGGCGCTTATTTTAGCTGGCTTGGCTTGCGAAGGAACGACCTATATTAATCAAATTCATCATATTGATAGAGGCTATGATCGTATAGATGAACAACTCCGGTCTATCGGTGCACAGATTTGCCGAATCCCAGGATAGATCCGGAAAGTGTAGGTTGAAGTTTCTGCAGCTGCATCCTAGCAAACTTATAATTTTCAGATGGTAAAAAGCGGCATATATTAATATGCCGCTTTTCGATCGAAAAAAGGGGACAAACTTTATGCAAGATATGGAACGTGTACCGGCACTTACAAAGAAACAGAGGAAGAAGAAAGTCAATCGTTTTATTCTTTGGCTCGGCTGGATCTTCTTGGTAGGCTTATGTGCAGTCCTGTTTTTTCGATCCCCTTTAAGTAAAATTGATTCCATTGAAGTCAAGGGAAATGATATGGTAACTACTTCTCAGATCATTCAAGTTTCAGAACTAAGCAAGGGCAACTCTTTTTTCACAGTACACCACAAAAAGATCGAGGCAGCCTTAGTCTCCCTGCCAGAAATAAAAATCGCCACAGTTGAATCACATTTCCCAGGGAAAATATCCATTAAAATTGAAGAAAATAAACGAATTGCTTACATGATTGGACCGGAAGGAAATATCACACCAGTTTTGGAAAACGGTACACAGTTGGAAAATAGGAGTTGGAATGATAGATTTATAGATAAGCCGCTCATCCGTGAGTGGGAAGATGAATCAATGCTGACAAAGTTGGCCCTTGAATTGAAAAAGGTAGACCCGTCTGTATTAAGTCTCATTTCAGAAATAAAGCCTGCTTCCATTGAAGATCCTCTTCGCCTTGTCCTTTTTATGAAGGACGGCTATGAAGTACAAACTTCGATTCGTAACTTTGCTAAAAATATGAATTGGTATCCTGCATTTGTAGCAAATTTAATGCAGGAGGGGAACCCTAAAGGAGTGATCATGTTGTTTGATGGCAAATGGTTTATTCCGTATGAAAATTCAGTTGGAGAGGATGAAGAAAAGGTAAATGAAAATTCATAGGATCCATATTTATCTTGCACTGGTCCTTCTTTCATTTGGATTTATTGTTTCGTACAGTGTTCAATTTACGAAGCAAACCACGTCAGGTACCCTTCCCTATTCAGATGATCAATGGGAGAAAAAACAGGAACTACAGGAGAAGCTTATTGAAGAACAGGCACAAATTCAAGAACTTGAAAATCAACTGCAAAGCATCAAACATAAGGTCTCTGAATTTGAGGAAAAGATGGGGGAAAGACAGGCTGAAGGGAAAGAATTACTTAGCGAACTTGAAGAAGTCAGAATGTGGGTCGGATTGGTACCTGTAACAGGTTCAGGGGTTATGGTGATACTCAATGACAGCAAGGAAGTTCCCGATCTAGGGAATGTGAACGACTTTATCGTACACGAAGAAAATATTCGCCAGGTAGTTAATGAATTATTTGCTTCCGGCGCGGAAGCAATTAGCATTAATGGGCAGCGTTTGACCACCATTTCCTCCATCCGATGTGTCGGACCAACAGTTCTTGTCAATGAAGTGAAAGTTGTACCACCTTTCGAAATTTCAGCCATCGGAAATCCGGATACTCTCTCAACGGCATTGAGTATGCCGCAGGGTGTGCTGCAAAACTTAAAGGATTTTACCAATATTGAAATTAAATTGGAGAAAAAGGATAAGTTAAACCTTCCGGCTTACACAGGGGATACACAGAAATTAGTTGTGAAAGAGGATTTATAGATGAAATCAAAAAAACAAATCCCTTTAATTATCATCGCAATTAGTGTCATTATTGGCTTTATGTTAGCTGTTCAATTTAAGTCCTATAATGCCCACGCAAAAACGGACTCTAAGGATATCTCTCAAATTCGTCAAGATCTTCAGAAGGAAATGGAGAGGCATCGGAGAATCCTTACGGATATTTCCAAATACGATCAACTCCTTTATGAGTATGAAAATCCCCTCAACCATTCTGACTCGTTGAAGGTAATGAAAGAAGAACTAAGCCGAATTAAAGCACTTGGAGGATTAGCTGAGATGGAAGGATCGGGATTGATTATTACCATCCAGAATACCCCGGTGGATGAGGAAGATGGAGGTTATTTAAGCACCATTTTTGATGACGATCTTCGTTATGTCGTGAATGAACTATTTGGGGCAGGGGCACATGGTATTTCTATTAATGGAAATAGAGTTACCCCAACTACTGCGATCCGTAATGTTGGTGATGAAATTCAAATGGATACAAAAATAATCCGACTTCCTTATGAGATTAAAGTGGTTGGTGATCCCAATGTGCTAGAATCTGCAATGAAGCTACGAGGATTCGAAGAATATTTTGCGATTGTCAATAAAAAAATTATTATGAAAAAACTAGACAAAATAGTGATTCCTGCCTATGATGGAAAAGGTATGATCCGCTATATGAAACCGGTAAAGGAAGGATCATAAACTATGTGGTTGCCTATCATCGGACTAATTATTGGAGTATTTTTAGGGTTTTCCTCTGAAATTACAGTCCCTGTTGAATATCGAAGCTATTTATCGATTGCTGTTTTGGCGGCCCTTGATACAATATTTGGTGGTATTCGCTCTTACTTAGAAAATGTATTTGATATCAAGGTCTTTATGTCAGGATTCTTCTTTAACACATTACTTGCCGCAGGCCTAGCCTTTTTGGGGGTCTATATGGGAATCGACTTGTATTTGGCAGCTATCTTTGCCTTTGGCGTAAGGCTTTTTAACAATCTCGCCGTTATTCGAAGAATTATGATTGGACGTTGGTTTAACGACGATACTTATCGTAAGTAAAAAAAGGCGATTTTGGAAAAAATGTCTGTCAGATGGTGTCCAATACTTGCCAAATTTGTTAGTTATTGCTATGACATTTTTGAGAAAAAAAACCATAAAAAAAAAGGGAATCCATAATAGATGTTGAATTATGTTAATAGGCTAAATACTTTTTGTTGGATCAACCCAAAATTGGTGCAAAGTATTTATAGTTTTCTAGTAGATGAAGTTCATGCAGGGGAGGTGCCAAGGATTGAACAACCATGATTTATACGTAAGCTTAGACATCGGTACATCCAAAGTGAGAGTCATCATTGGTGAAGTCAATAATGGATCCATTAATATTATAGGGGTGGGTACGGCTGAATCCCAAGGAATAAAAAAGGGAGCCATCGTAGACATAGACCAGACGGTTCTCGCTATTCGTGAAGCCGCGGATCAGGCAGAACGGATGGTAGATGTGTCCATCAAAGACGTTTTTGTCGGAATATCTGGTAACCATATCGAACTGGTTATGAGTCATGGCGTTGTAGCTGTTTCAAGTGAAAATAAGGAAATTGGCGAAGAAGATAAGCGACGGGTAATCGACGCTGCGAAGGTTATATCAATTCCCCCAGAAAAGGAAATTATTGATGTTGTCCCTATCGAATATACGATCGATGGTTTATCCGGTGTGAGTGATCCTTTTGGAATGATTGGGATTCGCTTGGAAATGGAAGGAACAATCATTACGGGGTCAAAAACAATCATCCATAATTTATATCGTTGCGTAGAAAAAGCCGGTTTAAGAATTGCTGGATTTTATCTTCAATCATTAGCTGCAAGTGACATTGCATTGTCTAAAGATGAGAAAAATCTAGGTGTTGTATTGGTTGATATGGGAGCTGGCTCCACGTCGATTACCATTTTTGAACAAGGCACCCTTGCCGCTATATCGACGATCCCTATAGGTGGGGATTACATCACAAGCGACATTGCGTATGCCCTGCGAACAACGACTGAAGAAGCTAAAAGATTGCAGGTAAAACACGGCTGTGCTTTGATTTCAGATGCATCGCCAAATGAAATGATAAAAGTAAAGAGAATCGGCAGTAATGCCGACATGGAATGTACGCAGCTAGATCTGGCACATGTCATAGAACCCCGTATAGCAGAAATTATGGGACTTGTTGAAGAAGAAGTGTGCAATATGGGATATGATAGTGAAATTCCCGCAGGGTATGTCTTAACTGGTGGAGTTGCAGGAATGCCGGGAGTTGTCGAATTGGCAAGAGAAGATTTGCAGGTACCAGTTCGAGTGGCGATGCCAGATTACATCGGTGTACGAGATCCGTCTTTTACCATTGGAGTTGGATTAATCAAGTATGCATCAAAACATGCTCATTCCCGTACCCAAATGGTTGAAAAAGAGAAGGTACATATACCAGTGAAAGCCGCGAAAAAGCCACCAAAAGGAAAAGACAAGGACGGCATGATCGACAAGATGAAAAACTGGTTTAGTGAATTTATCTAATCGATGCCTTTAAAACTAGCTTTAGGAACAAGTGAGGGGGACTACCAAGAATGTTGGAATTTGATTTAGACCAGGACCAACTTGCTCAAATAAAAGTAATTGGTGTGGGCGGCGGCGGAAGTAACGCAGTAAACCGTATGATTGAGATGGGTGTTCAAGGTGTGGAGTTTATTGCTGTGAATACGGATTCTCAAGCTCTTCAATTATCTCGTGCTGAGCAAAAGTTAAAAATTGGTGAAAAGTTAACAAGAGGATTAGGAGCAGGTGCAAATCCGGACATTGGACGCAAGGCTGCAGAAGAAAGCCGCGAGCAGATCGAGAACGCTTTGCGTGGCGCGGATCTTGTTTTTGTAACCGCAGGAATGGGCGGTGGCACGGGAACTGGTGCTGCACCTGTAATTGCCGATATTGCCAAGCAATTGGGAGCATTAACAGTTGGAGTTGTAACCAAGCCATTTTCATTTGAAGGAAGAAAGCGCTCCGGACAAGCCTCTGCAGGTGTAGCCGCGTTGAAAGAAAAGGTAGACACACTGATTGTGATCCCAAATGACCGACTGTTGGAGATTGTAGATAAGAATACGCCGATGTTAGAAGCCTTCCGTGAAGCGGATAATGTTCTTCGTCAAGGGGTTCAAGGGATCTCTGACTTAATTGCGGTTCCCGGATTAATTAACCTCGATTTCGCGGATGTGAAGACAATCATGACAGAGCGTGGGTCCGCATTAATGGGAATTGGGGTTGCAACCGGTGAAAACAGAGCGGCCGAAGCGGCGAAGAGTGCAATTATGAGCCCGTTGCTTGAAACCTCTATTGATGGAGCGCGCGGTGTTCTATTAAATATTACAGGTGGCTCTAACCTTAGCCTTTATGAGGTCAATGAGGCCGCAGATATCGTTGCATCTGCATCAGATCAAGATGTAAACATGATTTTCGGTGCGGTAATAAATGAGAATCTAAAGGATGAAATTATTGTTACTGTAATTGCCACTGGTTTCGAAGAAACCCCGCAAAAGGCAAATGGAATAGATAAGCGGCCGCAAAGTGCCATTTCATCTGCAAGGCATCAGGTAGCCAGCACGAAGGAAGAAGAACGTTCGGAAGCTCGCCCTTTCGCCAACTTTAACAGTAATAACTTGGATGTTCCAACTTTCCTCCGTAATCGCCGTAATCGCAATAACTTAAAAAAGTAAAGTAAAGTAAAAATAAACCAAACCGTATGGTGCTGAAACCATGCGGTTTTTTTATATGCTCGTTTTCCATATTTTTCGACGAAAATAGTGTCACATGGGTGGCAAGTTTAGACAGACTTTGAATAGGCTTTATACTATACTAGTTATCACTAGCGGTTAGAATAAATTGTTTGGCCTCATTTCTTTCAAAAGGGGGTCTGAAAATGTTGTGACAGTGTATATAGATATCATCTTTTTATATAACTTTTTAATTGATTGGATTCTTTTATGGTCCACGACCTTTGTCCTTAAGCACCGTGTTAAATGGTACCGTTTGACCATTGGGTCAGGGATAGGTGCTTTGTATACAATCGTTCTTTTTTTTCCGTCCTTATCTGCCTTGTATACCTTTTTATCGAAATTATTATTGGCGGCTGTGATGGTTTTTTCAACCTTTGGCTATCACCGTATACGTGTCTTTCTGCAGCGTCTATTAATCTTTTATTTAGTTTCATTTGTAATGGGTGGGGGGTTGCTCGGACTACACTATCTGCTCCGCACAGAAAGCCAAATTATATCCGGAATCGTCATGACCAATTCAGGCGGGTTCGGAACACCGATAACGTGGTTATTTATTTGTATAGGGTTCCCTCTAATCTGGTGGCTTTCGGGTAAAGGAATCCGACATATGAAAGAAAATAACAGAAAGTTGGCCCTTCGCGTAAAAGTGGAAATTCTACTAATGGAGCAAGTGGTTATAACCTGTAATGGATTGGTCGATACCGGGAATCAGTTATATGAGCCTATCACCAGAACACCAGTCATGATTGCTGACCTGAATCTTTTTGAACAGTGCTTGCCAAACAGGCTTTTTCAAGCGATAAAAGAGAAAACAGACTTCAGTACAGATTCCTCTTTTCTAGAATTGGATGACAAATGGCTGCCAAGGGTCCGCTTAATTCCATTTCGTAGTGTGTCTAGAGGGATGGATTTGTTACTGGCTGTGCGCCCTGATCTGGTTAGAATTCAATCCCAGGGTCAAACGATGGAGACGACTAAGGTGCTCATAGGACTGAATCCAGTTGCTTTATCCTCTGACGGAAGTTATCAAGCCATTGTTCATCCTGTTTTAATTGAAAACGAAGAAGTTCAACTTGATACGAATGCCAATAAAAAAGCTATATAGCATATGAATCGACAGATGAAGCCCTAAAGGAGGTTCCCCATGTTTACAAGAATGAGGCTAGTGAGCCAGTTGTTTTGGTACCGTTTACTTATGTTGCTTGGAATGAAGGCTGAGGAGATCTATTATATTGGTGGAAGTGAAGCTTTACCCCCGCCATTAAGCAGGGAAGAGGAAGAATATTTATTAGGCAAGTTGCCAAAAGGTGACGCAGCGGTAAAAGCAATGTTAATCGAGAGGAATTTACGGCTTGTAGTGTACATTGCGAGGAAATTTGAAAACACAGGAATTAACATAGAGGATCTTGTCAGTATTGGAACTATTGGACTGATTAAAGCAGTCAATACCTTTGATCCGGAAAAGAAGATTAAATTGGCTACATATGCTTCCCGATGTATCGAAAATGAGATTTTGATGTTTCTAAGAAGGAACAGCAAAATTAAATCAGAGGTTTCATTTGATGAACCACTGAATATTGATTGGGATGGAAACGAGCTTTTATTATCCGATGTTCTTGGAACGGAAAATGACACAATTTATCGCGACCTGGAAGATCAAGTGGATCGCAAGTTGTTGTATAAGGCACTCGATAAATTATCGGATCGAGAAAAAACCATTATGGAGTTGCGTTTTGGTTTGAATGGCCAAGAAGAAAAGACACAAAAGGATGTAGCTGATATGCTAGGAATTTCTCAGTCCTACATCTCACGTCTGGAGAAAAGGATAATAAAGCGGCTGAGGAAGGAGTTCAACAAGATGGTGTAAAAAAGGGGGAACCTCCCCTTTTTTCTTTATGCATAAATTTCCCCCCTTAGGAGATAATTAACTTTAACGCTGCTCCTAGGAGGGAGAAAGGTGACACGAAACAAAGTTGAAATTTGTGGCGTAGATACTTCGAAATTACCTGTATTGACCAACAAGGAGATGCGGGAGTTTTTTGTACAACTGCAATCCGGAGATTACTCAGCTCGCGAAAAGTTGGTTAACGGCAATTTGCGGTTGGTATTGAGTGTGATTCAGCGTTTTAACAATCGTGGAGAGTATGTAGACGATCTGTTCCAAGTAGGATGTATAGGGCTGATGAAAGCCATTGATAATTTTGACCTAGGACAGAATGTTAAATTTTCTACATATGCCGTTCCCATGATTATCGGAGAAATTAGAAGGTATTTACGGGACAACAACCCGATACGAGTATCAAGATCATTGCGGGACATTGCTTATAAAGCTTTACAGATCAGAGATTCCTTAACAAACAAAAACTCCCGGGAACCGACCATCTATGAAATATCAGAAGCGCTTAACGTTCCAAAAGAGGATGTTGTCTTTGCGCTAGATGCGATTCAGGACCCTGTTTCCTTGTTTGAGCCGATCTATCAGGATGGCGGGGATCCTATTTATGTAATGGACCAAATTAGCGATGAGCGAAATAAGGATATTCAATGGGTCGAAGAAATTGCCCTACGTGAAGCGATGTATCGCTTAAATGATCGGGAAAAATTGATTTTGTCCATGCGTTTTTTTGAAGGAAAAACCCAAATGGAGGTTGCCGAAGAAATCGGCATATCGCAAGCACAGGTATCAAGGTTGGAGAAAGCAGCCATTGCCCAAATGCAAAAGCATGTACAATAGAATAGTAGTATAGACAGGCTATGCTTAGCCGAAAAGAAGAGCTTCTTCCAGCTATGAACATGATGAAGAAGCTCTTCTTTTTTTGTGGACTTTTAATCGGCCAGGGGACCGCCGTTTCCACCTGCCCAGTCCGAATTAGGACTTCCTTTCTAACTTCCAACCACCAAAATAGCACATCTTTGCCCTAATTCAACATATATATGGAATATACAGATGGCAATGAGCTAAGGGTGAGAAAAAATGATGAAGATTTCAGAATTCCAAACCAAAGATGTTGTAAATGTATTGGATGGAAGTCGCTTAGGTCAAGTATCCGATTTGGAGATCAATTTAAAACTAGGTCAAATTGATGCAATCGTAGTACCTGGGCAAGGAAAATTCCTTGGTTTTTTTGGGAAGGAAAATGACTTGGTCATTCCATGGAGAAACATTGTAAAGATTGGAAAAGATGTTGTTTTGGTCCGTTTGGAGGAACAACTCTATAGAGAAGCGAAAAGTGAGGATAGTCAAGATGATTATCGTCCCTACTGATGAATGGCTGCCCGCCAGTATGAACGAATACTGAGGGACAGTCTTTTTATTTTACCGCATGTTGGGTGTTATTCGGACTGAGATAGAGGAATAGGCGAAAACAGGTCTGAATTAAGGTGGTTGACCTCACACCAGCACTTGTAAATTGTCGGTAAGTTCTAGAATATGGTATGATGATAAAAAATTTTTATAATGGAGGATTTAACAGTTGGAACCGTTTGTTAAGGGAGAAGATGCTTCTATTCTACATTTGATTTCATGGGAGAATGCGGTGGAGGGTCTTACAGCGGGCTTTACGACACGAATTGGTGGTCAAAGTGAAGCACACTATGAAGGCCTTAATTGTGGGTTACATGTAGGGGATCTGGATGAAAAGGTCATACAGAATCGGAAATCAATCTGTGAAAAGGTAGGCTTTCCATTTGAAGCATGGACTTGTGCTGACCAGGTGCATGGGAATCAGGTAGAAATTGTCACAAGGCACCAAAGAGGGAGTGGCAACACTTCCATGGTGGACTGTATAAACAAAACAGACGGTCTTATCACTGCTGAGAAAAATATTTTACTTACTGCTTTTTATGCGGATTGTGTTCCCTTGTTTTTTCTTGCACCAGAGGAGCAGATTATTGGGATAGCACATGCTGGGTGGAAGGGAACGGCGGCTAACATTTCCCAGAAAATGCTACATACCCTAACATCGGAGTATCAAATAAAAATAGACTCGGTGAAAGTGGCGATTGGGCCTTCGATCGGAAGATGTTGCTATGAAGTGGATGAAAGAGTGGTAGGTCCATTTCTAAAAATATGGAGCGCGACAGAGCTTCCCGACTGGATCACCCCCAACGGAATAAATGCGGGCAAATATCAACTCGATTTAAAAGAAGCCAATCGATATTTACTCATGAAGAGCGGTATCCCATCGGAAAATATTCTGGTAAGTCAATGGTGTACAAGTTGTCACACAGATTTGTTCTATTCCCATCGTAAGGAAGATGGAAAAACCGGTCGGATGACGGCATTTATTGGATGGAGATAAACTACTAAGGAGGAGGGCTATTCATGCAACAGAAAATTAGAGAATCCATCGCAGAAATTCAAAAAAGAATTGAACAGGCATCTTTACGTTCTAATCGAAACCCTTCCGAAATAAAAATTGTAGCAGTTACAAAATACTCTACACTAGAAACCACAAAAGCAGTTCTAGATGAGGGGCTCATTCATATTGGAGAAAGCAAGGTTCAAGATGTTATTCCAAAGTTGAATATGTTGGGTGATCGGGGAATATGGCATTTTATTGGGCATTTGCAGACAAATAAAGTGAAAGATGTGGTGGGACATTTCCGTTATATCCATTCTTTGGATCGTATTTCTCTTGCTAAAGAAATTGAAAAGTGGGGGAAAAAGAAAGAAGTCAAAACGAATTGTTTCGTGCAGGTGAATGTTTCTGGAGAAGAGTCAAAATTTGGCCTAAAACCTAAAGAAGTGTTGGAATTTGTCAAAGAAACAAGTAAGATGGAATATATAACAATATGTGGGCTAATGACAATGGCTCCCTTTGAATCAAATCCTGAAGATACTCGACCAATCTTTCAAAAACTGAGAGAACTCCAAGAAGAGGTGAAGTCTCTGCAACTGCCACATGCACCTGCACAAGATTTATCGATGGGCATGTCCAATGATTTTGAAGTGGCAATTGAGGAAGGGGCTACTTTTATTCGGCTGGGAACGATTTTAGTTGGACAGGAATTGAAACCAACACACTAAAATCAACAAATGACCTATGACTTATGACTTATGGCTTTTTAGCAAGAAGTAAATCGACGTAGTGAAAAAGCCAATAGATGAAGGGGGAGAGAAGACGTGGGAGTTATGCGGAAAATCATGGGGTACTTAGGGCTCTCCGGTGAGGAGATGCTCGAGGATGATTATGAAGATCTAGAGGATACATACGGAAAGCAGGAAATGGAGCAAGAATCGGCCGCTGTAAACAAAAAGCATAGAAATAATGTAGTTAGTCTTCAGCATGCCAAAGAAAATGTGAAAGTGGTCTTGGTTGAGCCCCGATCTTATGAGGAGGTTCAGGATATTGCAGATCACCTGCGTTCCCGAAGGGCTGTAATTATCAATTTGCAACGTGTAAACCAGGATCAGGCTAAACGGATTATTGATTTTATCAGTGGAACCGTGTATGCCCTTAATGGGGATATTCACAAGGTGGGGACAAGTATCTTTATGTGTGCTCCAGATAATGTGGATATTCAGGGGACGATTTCTGATTTACTCACTCAAGAATAAAAGCAGAGGGGTGAAGTAAATGGGGGCTACGATTGAAACGATCGTACGTTTCGCTTTGCAAATCTATACTTTTATAATATTTGGCTATATTATCATGTCTTGGATTCCACAGCTTCAATATTCAGCGATTGGTGAATTTCTGGGAAGGATAGTTGAGCCTTTTCTTAAACCATTTAGGCAGGTTATTCCTTCTATTGGAATCCTTGACATATCGCCGATTGTTGCGCTTTTGACACTGTATTATGCGGAAGAAGGACTTATTTATTTAATTTATTTAATTTTCTGAGGAATGATTATGAGCTTATATCAACATTTTAGACAAGAAGAATACCCATTTATAGAGAGAGCCTTGGAATGGATCAGCCAGGTCGACCAGACACATCGGGAACGACTAACCGATTTTCTTGATCCTAGACAAGTTTATATATTAAATTCACTGATTGCAAAGAATCCTCATCTGTCTTGTTCCGTGTTCGGAGGGTATGAAGAGGCTGAAAGATGCCGGGTGATCTTGCATCAGTCTTACTATATTCCTGAACCAGATGATTTCGCCTTATCAGTTATTCAAGTAACAAGCCCTCAGGCTCAATTTCAAAAATTAAAACATAAAGATTATCTTGGGGCACTGCTTGGTGCTGGCTTAAAAAGAAGCAAGTTTGGCGATATCCTTGTTCATCAGGAGTCTGGACAAATTATTCTAGCAAAAGAAATTGCTGATTATATGCGCATTCATTTTGGGCAAATTCATCGAGTTCAAGTTATTCCTGAAGAAATTCCATTATCGCAAATTGTACCTATCCGCGAAGATTGGAAACGTGTTACCATTACCGTTCCTTCGTCACGGGCCGATGTTGTCGTTGGCGATGTTTTTCGGCTTTCTAGGGCAAAAGCCTTGATTCCAATTAAGGCAGGACACTTAAAAATTAATTGGATGCCTGTAGACTCTCCCTCCTTTTCTATTCGCGAAGGCGATATGGTTTCGCTGCGGGGCTACGGTCGATTTAAAGTGTTTAAGGAAGATGGTATAACCAAGAAAGGTAATATCCGCTTAGATATAGGAGTACTTCAATCATAAAATTCATTAGATAACTTTGGAGGTGCGTGTTATGGCTTTAACCCCTTTGGATATTCACAATAAAGAATTTAGTAAGGCATTTCGAGGATATAACGAGGATGAAGTAAACGAGTTTTTAGACCAAATTATTAAAGATATGGAAATTCTAATTAAAGAAAAAAGAGAATTAGAAGAAAAGCTTGCAGGGATGTCAGAACGCCTAAACCACTTTTCCGCAATTGAAGAAACGCTAAGCAAATCAATCCTGGTTGCTCAAGAGACGGCAGAAGAAGTGAAAAACAATGCACGGAAGGAAGCACAACTCATCTTAAAAGAAGCGGAAAAAAATGCCGACCGTATTATTAATGAATCCCTGTCTAAATCTAGAAAAATCGCTTTAGAAATTGAAGAATTGAAGAAGAGAGCATCGGTTTATCGGGTTCGGTTCCGTAGTTTATTGGAAGCGCAATTGGAAATGCTGAGTAATGGGGATTGGGATGAGATGGAACGTCTGGAAGAAGAATTGGCCAAGCATGACTAATGGCTTGATCTACAAGGATTTTAGCGGTATAATTTCTTAATCATTTCTCCTGGTAAAACAGGAGCCTTCTCGTTCGAAGCGGAACTGGGAAGGCTTTTATTGTTATATTATATTTCTTTGTTCAAAAAAGGTCTGGGAGTGAATTTTCATGGATTATAGTAAAACATTGAACTTGCCCAAGACAGATTTCCCCATGCGAGGAAATCTGCCTCAAAGAGAACCCGAAATGCAGAAACAGTGGGAAGAGATGGACATCTACAAAAAGGTGCAGGAGCGTACATCAGGCCGTCCCAAATATATTTTGCATGATGGCCCTCCTTATGCTAATGGAGATATTCATATTGGACACGCTTTAAACAAAGTACTTAAAGATATGATCGTTCGTTACAAGTCGATGAGCGGTTATGATGCACCTTATGTTCCTGGCTGGGATACCCACGGTTTGCCAATTGAACACGCAATTATTAAGAATGAAAAGATTGACCGCCATAAAGTTGGAGCAGCTGAATTTAGAGAGCGTTGCACGGAGTATGCCTATTCGTACGTAGACCGCCAACGTCAGCAGTTTAAACGTCTAGGAGTAAGAGGAGACTGGGAGAATCCCTATATCACCTTAAAGCCCGAGTATGAAGCTAGACAGATTCGTGTGTTTGGAGAGATGGCCAAAAAGGGATATATTTATAAAGGTTTAAAAGCCGTTTATTGGTCTCCATCATCGGAAACAGCCCTAGCAGAAGCTGAAATAGAGTATAAGGATAAAAGATCTGCTTCCATCTACGTGAAATTTAATGTAATCGATGGGAAAGGGAAGCTCGATTCCGATGCCAAGGTACTTATTTGGACGACTACCCCTTGGACAATCCCAGCAAACCTTGCCATTGCTGTAAATCCTGAATTGGAGTATTCCCTTGTTAAGGTTAACGATGAAAAATTATTGATGGCATCTGGACTCATTCAGTCCGTTTCTTCTACTGTCGGATTTGATCAATTTGAAGTACTACAAACCTTCCAAGGCGAAGAGCTAGAAGGGATAGTCTGTAAGCACCCATTCTATGAACGAAACTCTACGCTACTATTAGGGGATCATGTCACTCTTGATGCAGGTACTGGTTGTGTACATACAGCCCCTGGACATGGGGAAGAAGACTTTAATCTTGGTCAAAAATACGGCCTCCCCATTCTTTGTCCGGTCGATGACAAAGGAAAGTTTACGAAGGAAGCTCCAGGATTTGAAGGTGTTTTTTATGATGATGGAAACAAACTGGTCACTGAAAAATTAAAAGAAGTCGGTGCCTTACTTCATATGAACTTCATCAGCCATCAATATCCACATGATTGGCGCAGTAAGCAACCCGTTATTTACCGGGCAACTGAACAATGGTTTGCTTCCATTGATGGGTTCCGGGAAGATATGTTAAAGGCAATTAAAGAGGTGAAATGGACTCCTGAGTGGGGTGAACAACGCCTTCATAATATGATTGCTGACCGAAATGATTGGTGCATTTCTAGACAGCGAGTATGGGGTGTGCCGATCCCAATTTTCTTCTGTCGTGACTGTAATACTGAGATTATTAACGATGAGACGATTGATCATATCGCAAATCTCTTCCGCGAAGAGGGATCACAAGCCTGGTTTACAAAAGACATTGCTGAATTAATGCCAGAAGGGACGGTCTGTCCAAAGTGCGGTGGACATGATTTCCGCAAGGAAACAGATATCATGGATGTTTGGTTTGATTCTGGATCCAGCCATGCGGCAGTTCTTCAAGAACGTGATGCATTGTCTTGGCCAGCCGATCTTTATCTGGAAGGATCTGACCAATACCGTGGTTGGTTTAACTCATCGCTCTCAACATCTGTTGCTGTATTTGGACAGGCACCGTACCGAAATGTATTAAGTCATGGTTTCGTTTTGGACGGGGAAGGCAGAAAGATGTCAAAATCCCTAGGCAACACGGTAGTTCCAGCTGACGTGATGAAAAAATTAGGTGCGGATATCCTTCGTTTGTGGGTTGCCTCAGTCGACTATACAGCAGACGTTCGGATTTCTGATAAGATCATGACGCAAATCGCTGAAGTCTATCGTAAAATTCGCAACACCTTCCGTTTTCTGCTTGGAAACCTTGATGGTTTTGATTTGAAAGAACGGGTGGCTTTTGAAGACCTGCCTGAACTGGATCAGTATGTTATGATCAAATTGCAAAGAGTATTGGAAAAAGCTCATAAAGGGTATGATTCTTTCCAATTCCATACCGTGTTCCATGCGGTGCATAATTTCTGTACGATCGACCTAAGTCAGTTCTACCTGGATGTTTCCAAGGATCGTTTGTACACCGAAGCACCAGATTCGAAAGCACGCCGCGCAGCTCAAACGGTTATGTATGATGTGTTAGTTAGTTTAGTAAAGATTATGACTCCAATTCTTCCACATACAGCAGATGAAGTTTGGCAGTATGTACCAGGCGTTGATACCGTCAGTGTACAAATGACAGACATGCCTTCTGCCAACCAAAACCTTCTCAATGTTGAACTGGAAGAAAAATGGGATCAGCTTCTCGTTGTCCGCGATGAAGTTTTGAAGGCCCTCGAAGAAGCTCGTAAGGAGAAGGTTATAGGACAATCCTTGGCGGCTTCCCTTGAACTCTATCCAACAGAGGAAACAGTAAAGTTGCTTGAGAAGTTTGATAACCTGAAAGAAATATTTATCGTTTCCCAGGTTGCAGTAAAACAGGGAGATGCCCCTGCAGATGCACTTGCCTTTGAACATGTTGCAGTAAAAGTAAGCCCAGCAACTGGTGAGAAGTGTGAACGGTGCTGGATCGTCACTCCAGAAGTAGGTGTGGCCCCAGAACATCCAACCATTTGTCCACGTTGCGCCTCAGTTGTGGTAAACCTATAATTTGAAAAGGGTGGCATAGAGGATTGCGATTATCGCAGTCTTCTATAGCCACCTTTTTTATTTCGACAAAACTAGTGTAAAAAAGACCCGAGGATTTGACAGACTTTCCCAATTGTTTAAAACTATAATACTAAATGATTGGGAATTATTTTATCAGGCAACAAGGGGCAGTAAACCTTTAACATCAATACTTTCAGAAATTTGGATATTAAAAGGGGCAACTGCCCGTAAAAGAGCCAAAAAGGGCAACTTCCTGTCAGGAGAGAAGTAGAATGCCTCTGCCCCTTTTAATGAAAAGGTTTCTTTATTAGAAAAACATTGGAGGGAGATACTTGGTCGAGACTAAAATTAAAGAGCTTCGGGAAAAGAAGTATACGATTGAACAAATCGCAGATGAACTAGGGATTACTACGGGCCAAGTTCGTTATCGCCTTTACAAAAAATCTGCAGAAAAGAGCAGATCAGACGAAGAGGAATCAATGAAAATGGTGACGGCATCTGAGACCGGAGAACAGACAACGAAATCTATAAACGACATATCCCTAGCCATCCCTCTTTATTACGGTGAAAATGAGCTGAGGATCATGGTCCAAGGACCTACTTCCGTCTTTATATATTGGGAAGTAACATGGCCGCTAATGAGAATTCTAGCTGAATATCTGAATACCCCTTATGAAGACTTGAATAAGCTTTTACGCATTTTTGATGTGACAGATATCTGGTTTAACGGAGTGAATGCCCATTGGCATCGGGATGTCCTCGTTCAACCGATGAAGGATAATCAGTTTATTCATGATTTAATACCGGGGCGAACTTATATTGTAGATTTTGGCATTCAATATGAGGGGAGAATGATCCCGCTCCTTCGTTCCAAAGCAATATCCACGCCGTTTACTGAAATCGCGAATCATAGCAAAGAGCTTGTGCAGCATTTAATTGATCAAGAAGAAAACCGGATTAAACCTAGAGGATTTGAAAATTTTTCGGCATACACCATTTACTGATTGTGAGGTTGATAGATTTGCCCGCTCAAAAGGATGAATTAGGATATCTGGCACTCGTTCTCCATGCGCATCTTCCTTATGTTCGGCATCTTGAAAAAGATCTACTGGAAGAACGTTGGCTGTTTGAGGCCATCAATGAATCATACATCCCATTACTACAAACGTTTGAACAGCTATCATTAGAAGGTGTTGAATTCTGTTTAACGTTTTCCTTGTCCCCAACTCTTTTATCGATGCTAGATGATGAATTGATCCTAAAAAGATATGCAGATCATTTGGACAAGTTAATAGAATTAGCGGGGAAAGAAACAGCAAGAACGCGAAGGGACCCCAAAATGAATCGACTGGCGGTCATGTACTTCAAAAAATTCCTGAATATTCGAAGTTATATGCAAGGAATAGGCTATAAACTGATTCCCCAGTTTAAGACGCTAGCCGAGCACGGATATCTGGAACTGATCACTACGGCAGCAACCCACGGTTATATGCCTGCCATGGAAACAGAAGAAGCGATACGTGCCCAATGGGATACAGGGCTTCAACTATTTGAACAGCATTTTAATGCAAAACCAAAGGGGGTATGGGTCCCTGAATGCGGCTATACACCTGGGGTGGATCGGATTCTAAGGGAATATGGAATTAGTTATTTCTTTTGTGATAGCCATGCAGTCATACCCGCCGGCGAAACTCCCAGGGGATTAAGTTATAGCCCTGTGACAACGAGATACGGTGTCAATGCCTTTGCCCGGGATCAGGAGGCAGCATCTCAAGTATGGAGCTCGAAGGTAGGTTATCCCGGAGATTATGACTATCGGGAATATTATCGTGATATCGGCTTTGATCTACCTTTATCCTACATTCAATCTTACATTCATCCCGCAGGAATTCGCGTCCATACGGGATTAAAATATTACCGAGTCACAGGTCCAACCGATCATAAGGAGACTTATGACATTAAGACTGCTATCGACAAGGCTGCCGTTCATGCAGGCCACTTCCTTGACAGATGCGGACAACGGATCGAGGAAGATGCAGGAATTCACAGGGCTAATAAGCCCCTGATCGTTGCTCCTTTTGACGCAGAATTGTTCGGACATTGGTGGTATGAGGGACCACAATTTATTGATTTTCTTTGCAGAAAAATCCATTTTGATTATCCGTCCATGAAACTGACGACCCCGTCCCAGTATCTAGAGGAAAATAATAATCACCCAACTGCAGAGCTTCCACTTTCCAGTTGGGGACGGAATGGCTACAGCGAAGTATGGATTAATGAAGACAATGCATGGATTTATCGTCATCTTCATAAGGCTGAGGAGAGAATGGCAGAATTAGCCAAAAAGTTTGATGCCCCTACAGCCTTGGAAGAAAGGGCGCTAAACATGGCAGCTAAACAATTATTGCTTGCGCAAAGCAGTGATTGGTCCTTTATTATGGACAACAAAACGATGACAGATTATGCCGTTCGGCGTTTTAAAGAACATGCGGGGATCTTCCATCAACTCTACGAAAAGCTGATGAAAGAATGCCTTGAAGCAGAGTGGATCGATTCGTTGGAACTGAATTATCCGATATTTCCCACTATATCCTATCGAGTCTATTTACCTGCCGATGAGCATACAGTAGCAGTAACTTTGGAACAGGATAACACCGGGTCAAAACGAAAAATTCTTATGTTGTCATGGGAATATCCGCCTAGGGTAATCGGTGGACTATCCAGAGCTGTATATGATTTGTCAAGGGCTTTAGCAAGGCAAGGCGAGGAGGTTCATGTTTTCACGAGTCATGTGGAAGGATATCCAGCGTTTGAACAGATGGAAGGAGTCTATGTTCATCGGATCTCTTGTTACCGTGACATCGATCATGAGAATTTCATGGATTGGGTGTTCCAATTTAACCTTACTTTGCTTAATTATTATGACTCACTTGTTAAGCAGGGATTTCACGTGAATGTAGTCCACGCTCACGATTGGTTAGTTTCATTAGCGGCAAGAAGACTTAAGGAAAGATACCATCTTCCACTTATTGCAACGATTCATGCAACGGAATTCGGAAGAAATCAAGGGATTTTTACAGAGCTGCAAAAAAGAATACATGCGGAAGAAGGTTTATTAACCAGAGAGGCAGGGCTTGTCATTTCCTGCAGCCATTACATGGCGAAGGAAATCAGTCGACTCTTTGAACTTCCAAGGGAAAAGGTATGGGTCATTCCAAATGGTGTCGATCCGCAAAAGGTGAAACAGCCGACACCATGGTTTGATCGTTCACAATATGCGCTGACGAATGAAAAGATCATTCTTTTCGTAGGAAGGTTAGTTCCAGAAAAAGGTGCACAACTTCTTTTGGAGGCATTTCCTGAAGTTTTGGCTTTCCATCCTGAAGCAAAATTAATCATTGCTGGAAAGGGGCCAATGGATACAATCCTACAAAAGTTGGCAAATGAATTAGGCCTAGGACAAAAGGTTTTATTTACAGGTTTTATTGAAGATCAAACGCGAAATGGTCTTCTACAGCATGCGACTTTAGCTGCATATCCAAGTTTATATGAGCCTTTTGGCATAGTTGCATTAGAGGCGATGGCCGCACAAACCCCTGTGATCGTTTCTGATACGGGAGGTCTTGGAGAAATTGTTCAACATGGAGAGAATGGTTTAAGCATTTATAGCGGGAATGTTTCTTCCCTTAGGGATCAATTGATATATGCACTAAACCATCCAGAACATTTAGACTCGATGGTCCAAAGGGCATCGGAAATGATTGCTACCCAATATAATTGGCAAGATTTGGCCTCAATTACCAGGGCTGCCTATGATTCTTTAACGATGAATCTGCCGTTCACCAAGGAAACGATCTAAGGGGGAAAAGTCGGATGAAAGCAGTAATTATGGCAGGTGGAAAAGGAACAAGACTGCGTCCTTTAACATCTAATTTACCCAAACCCATGGTGCCGTTGCTCGGGCGCCCATGTATGGAATATATCATTGATTTATTGAAGAAACATGGGATTACCGAAATCGCTGTAACTTTACAATATTTGCCCAAGGCTATTAAAAACTATTTTGGGGATGGGTCAGAATTTGGGGTGAATATCGTATATTTCGATGAAACGACCCCTCTTGGCACAGCTGGAAGTGTAAAAAACTGTGAGGAATTCTTGGATGAACGGTTTATCGTGATAAGCGGAGATGCCTTGACCGATTTTAATCTGCAAAGGGCCATGGACTTTCATGAAATAAGTAAAGCTTCTTCAACCATTGTTTTACACCAGGTGGAGAACCCCTTGGAATATGGGGTCGTCATGACAGATGAGAATGGGAGAATTGTCCGCTTTTTAGAAAAGCCTACATGGAGCGAGGTTTTTAGTGATACGGTGAACACGGGAATCTACATTCTAGAGCCTTCTGTTCTAACCAAGTTTGAAAGAAATGTTGAGTTTGATTTTAGCAAAGATCTCTTCCCTATGCTGCTTTCGGAAGGAAGCAAAATGGCGGGGTATATTGCTGAAGGCTATTGGTCCGATATCGGCAGTTTGGAAGTTTATCGGCAGACCCAATTTGATATGCTGGATGGAAAGGTAGAGATTGATATCAAGGCCCATCAGCTCACTCCCGGTCTCTTTGTAGAAGAAGATGTAAAGATTGAGGATCTTAGTTCGATTCAACCCCCTACTTTTATTGGTCGTGGAACGTATGTAGAAAAGGGTTCACAATTGGGTGGTTATACGATTTTAGGCAGACATAATATGGTGAAAGAAGGTGCCATTCTATGTCGCTCCATTTTCTGGGATCATAATTATCTTGGACTGAAATCCGAGTTCAATGGGGTAACTGTATGCCGGAGGTCTTTCATCGAGGAAGGTTCTCAGCTTTTCGAAGGGGTCATTATGGGGGATGATTGTCGGATTGGAGCTAATTCGCATATTAAACCGGGGGTTAAAATTTGGCCTGATAAGGACGTTGACGCCAATTCAACGGTCCATACTTCCCTTATTTGGGGTGCCCGCGCTGCCAAGAGTTTGTTTGGAGCACACAGTATTAAGGGAATTCCCAATATTGATATTACCCCTGACTTTGCTACACGTCTTGCTTCAGCAATGGCTACCGTTTTTAAAACGGGAGGAACGGTAGGTTTAAGTGCTTGCTCACACCCTTTTTCCCAGTTAATCAAACTGGCCATGATGACGGGGTTGCAGGCATCAGGCGTTCATACGATTGATTTTGGAACAACAATTTCCGCAGCAACGCGTTTTGGAGTTCGTGTCAATCAGGCGGATGGGGGCATTCATATATCCACTGATGAAGGAAAAGATGGCTTTGCGACCATTGAGGTTTTGGATCATCTGGGAATTCCTATTAGTAAATCGGTGGAAAGAAAGATTGAAAATTCATACTGGCAAGAGGACTTTGTACGTGAAACTGTGAATAAACTGGGCAATAATCGCTTTAACCCAACGGTTGCCGAAGATTATATTGCTGCACTAAAACGGGAAATCATTGTCGATAAGGTATCGTCCAGTAGGTTCACACTTGTTTTGGATTATAATTCAATGGTTTTGGGGACCACGGCCATGTCGCTTCTTTCTAGCTTGGGTTGCAAGATTATTCAAATTAGATCAACGGATCAAGGAGATTTTTCGGAATTGATCGAAACTGTTAAGAAAAATCGAGCAGACCTTGGGATCAGACTAGATAAAGATGCTAGAAATTACACATTTGTCACTGATGAAGGAAAAGTAATCAGCAATGACCTAACTATTGCTTTACATTTGCTTATTCATAGCCGATCATCTAAAACGGTTCCCTTTCAGTTAGGGATTCCTGTCAGTGCACCAAAGGAAATTGAGTTTTTAGCACAAAAATTAAGTACAAAAGTGATTCGCACAAAAGAAAGTCCGAGGGAAATGATGGAAGTGGCAAGAGAGCAGAAATTCCAGCCTCTATTTGATGGATTGTACAGTATGGTCAAGGTAATTGGTTTTCTAGCAGAAAACGGTCTAGTTTTATCACAAACCCTTCGAGGGCTGCCCTCTTTCCACATGGCTAGGCAGGCTGTCTTTTGTGACTGGAAAAACAAGGGCAAAGTTATGCGAATGATGATGGAAGAAACAAAAGGAAAACAAGTGGAATTGCTGGATGGAATCAAGGTGTATGATCAGGATGGTTGGGTTTTAATTATGCCAGATATCGAATTGCCACATTTTCGTGTGATTACACAAGGTGCTTCAAAAGAAATTGCATCCTTGTTGGCGCAAAATTATGTGGAGAAGATTCAAAAATACCAAATGGTTTAGGATGTGAGAGAATGCCCCGACCGCTGGTCATAGGAAATGGAAAGCTTCTAATTAACTTTGACCAATCTCTAAACATGAGAGATCTCTACTATCCCTTTGTTGGTCAACGAAACCACATAGGTGGGTACTTTTCTCGGCTTGGCGTGTGGGTGGATGGCAAGTTCAGCTGGTGCCATGAATCCGGTTGGGACATTCGATTAGGTTATTTTCCAGAAAGTCTGGTCACGGATATTCAATTGGAACATCAGGGATTGCAATTGCGGCTTAGAATCAACGATGCTGTACACCAGAGAGAGACGATCTACCTTAAAAAGGTGAATGTAGAAAATCTGAGCGAAAAGCCAAGGGAAATTCGTGTCTTTTTTAATCATGACTTCAGCATCAATGAAACCGAAGTAGGAGATACCGCTGTTTTTGAGCCGATCACCCGATCTGTCTATCACTATAAACAAAACGTTTATCTTTTAATGAATGGAAAAACGGAACAAGAAGGGATTTTCGAGTATAGCACGGGGGTTAAACGGTTTAATCATGCTGAAGGAACTTGGCGGGACGCGGAGGATGGAAATTTGTCCGGCAATCCCATCGCACAAGGTTCAGTCGATAGTACAATTAGTTTCCGGCTGCACATCGATGGGAAAAAGGGGAAAAGAATTTGGTATTGGATCGCAGTAGGAACCAAATTAAGTGAAGTGAAGAAACTGCATCACTACGTCTTAGAAGGCGAGCCAGAACTGCTGTTAGGACGTGTGAAGGTATACTGGCAAAGATGGGTTAACAAGTCTAATTTGGATTTTAAAAATTTGCCAGAGAACATTATTCACTTATATAAAAAGAGCTTATTAATTGTTCGTACGCAAACTGATCAGCACGGGGCCATCCTTGCAGCCAATGACTCCGATATTCTCCAGTATAACAGGGACCATTATAGTTACATGTGGCCCCGCGATGGGGCGCTGGTCGCTTACGCAATGACAAAGGCTGGATACGAGGGGATGGTCAGTCCATTCTTTGAATTTTGTGCAAAGGTGCTTTCCGAAGATGGCTATTTGTCCCATAAATACAATCCTGACGGCTCGGTTGGATCAAGCTGGCATCCGTTCATACAAAATGGTAAGCCTCAATTGCCGATACAGGAGGACGAAACGGCTCTTGTATTATTTGCCCTGTGGGAACATTACAGTCAGCACAAACATATTGAGTTTTCACAAAATCTGTATGAGACACTAATCCGACCAGCGGCCAAATTCCTTATAACCTATGTAGAAGAAACAGTGGACCTGCCCAAGGCCAGTTACGATCTCTGGGAAGAAAGAAGAGGGATTTTCACCTTTACAGCCTGCACTGTCTATGGCGGACTTATGGCCGCAGCGAACTTTGCCAGATTGTTTGGTGATGATCGTAGATGCCGAAGGTATGAGGATACTGCAAAGCGGATTAAACAGGGGATTGAGACTCACTTATATGACGAAGAAATCGGTCGATTCATTCGCGGGATCTACCTTGATGAGGATGGTTCGATTACGAAAGATCTAACGATAGAGAGCAGCTTATACGGGTTATTTGCTTTTCATGTTTTTGATCCATCGGATGAACGGGTGGTTCGAACGATGGAGGCTGTAGAAACTGGATTGGCAGTTAGGACCGATGTTGGGGGCATCAGTCGTTACCAAAACGATTACTATTTTCAAAAATCACAGGATATCTCCAATGTTCCTGGCAACCCTTGGGTTATCTGCACTCTGTGGGTGGCCGAATGGAAAATTGCAAAGGCAAAAACGTTGGAAGAATTGAAGGAAACGATTAAAACTCTAGAGTGGGTGGAACGATTGACCCTGGAAAGTGGCGTCTTGCCAGAACAATTCGACCCTTATACGGGCAAGCCGCTCTCCGTCGCCCCGTTGACCTGGTCCCACTCGACCTTTGTCTTAACGGTCTTAAAGTATATAGAGAAATATAATCAATTAACCGCCCGTAACTAAAGAGACCCCCTGCTGCCTACCTTCAATGAATGGAGTAGGAAAGTGGGGGTATTTCTGTTTATCCGGCATTAACGGGCAGTAAGACCCCCATTTCCAAACTCTTCGAAATGAAATAGGATAAGTGGGGTAGCTGCCCGTAAATGCCGATAAGTGCAACTAACCATCAGAGGGGGATTACAGAAAATCCCTTTCTGACCGCTTAGGAAAGTTTAAGTTCGCTAAAGTGTTAAAGTGAACGAAACTTTTCTAACGGCATGAGAAGCTTCCTCTAAAGAGGGATACCTCTTCTTCGAATGGGCTTCAATAGAAGCTTTTCTTATGGAAGTTTTCTTTATCAGTGGGCTATGCTACAATTCAATTATTCGATTTTCTAGGAAAAAAGTGGAGGGACTTATGTTTTATTATTTTATTGCATTACTTGTTTTCGCCTTGGACCAATTAACAAAATGGCTTGTTGTTAAATATATGGAACTAGGGCAGTCTATACCCATAATTGAAGGTGTTTTTCATTTTACCTCCCATCGAAACCGTGGGGCTGCATTTGGGATTCTACAGAATCAAAGATGGTTTTTTATCCTAATTACTGTTGCGGTTGTTGCAGGGATTATCTTTTACATGCGCAAGGTAGGAAAGAACAAACCTTTGGTTTCATTCTCTTTAGCCCTTATCTTAGGTGGGGCGATTGGCAATTTTATCGATCGCCTATTAATGGGAGAAGTCGTGGATTTTTTAGATTTCACCTTGATTCACTATCCAATTTTTAATGTAGCAGACTCTGCGATTGTAGTCGGTGTTGGATTATATATCTTTGACACACTGAAAGAAATGATGGCAGAGAGAAAGGGGTAATATGTCCGCTTTTGAGCTTTTCGACTGGGTCATTGAACCCGAACTAGAAGGTGAACGGATTGACAAGTTTCTGGCTGAGGCAAGCGCCGATTGGTCGCGGTCACAGGTGCAAAAATGGATTAAGGACGGTCATGTAGAGGCCAACGGTCAAATTGTGAAGGGGAATTATCGCCTGACAGCAGATGATGAGATCAGTCTTAAAATTCCCCCTCCAAAGGAATTAAATGTCTCCCCTGAACCCATGGATTTGGATATTGCTTATGAAGACGGAGATGTCATTGTAATCAATAAACCGAGGGGCTTGGTTGTTCATCCGGGAGCCGGGCATTATACGGCAACACTTGTGAATGGACTTCTCTATCATTGTAAAGATTCTCTTTCTGGAATTAATGGGGTTATGCGTCCAGGGATTGTCCATCGGATTGACAAAGACACGTCTGGACTAATTATGGCCGCCAAAAATGACAAAGCCCACCTTTCATTAGCTGAACAGTTGAAGAATCATTCCGTTACACGCAAATACATGGCTTTGGTCCATGGGGTTATTTCCCATCAAACGGGAACGATTGAAGCGGCAATTGGTCGTGACCCAAAGAATCGACAGCAAATGGCGATCGTTCCCGCAACGGGAAAGCATGCAGTCACACACTTTGTTGTCGTGGAACGATTTGCTGAATATTCCTTGGTGGAATTAAAGCTGGAGACAGGGAGAACCCATCAAATAAGGGTGCATATGAAGTACATCGGTCATCCGTTAGTAGGGGATCCTAAATATGGACCAACCAAGCCCAAGGGACCGGCTCATCTTGATGGACAGGCACTTCATGCTGCTGTGCTGGGATTCTCGCATCCTAGCACTGGGGAATACATGGAATTCTCCGCACCCCTGCCAAACGATATGGAGCAAGTTGTTCAACAATTGCGTCATATCTTGTGAGCATTGACAGATAGGTAGATTCATGTCATACTTTGGATAATTTCATAAGTAAAACCTTTAAATTCAATCCCGCGAGGTTGATAAGGTTGTCGGATTATGTAGCTCTGTATACGGATATAGGGTGTATATCGTTGCGCCTAATACGTATGCTATATCAAAAGGCTTCCTGTCAATTTCAGGAAGCCTTTTTTTGCGTACCGCTTTTGGTACAATCAGGGCAAAATAAAATGTAGAAAATCAGAAAAGAAGGTGGAATCTGTGCAAGCTAGATTAATCTTGGAAGATGGAACAGTATTCGAAGGAAAATCTTTTGGGGCGGCTAAACATTCCTTTGGGGAAGTTGTTTTTAATACAAGTATGACGGGGTATCAAGAGGTATTATCCGATCCTTCTTACTGCGGTCAAATCGTCACTATGACCTATCCACTGATCGGTAACTATGGCGTTAACCGTGACGACTTTGAATCCATTCGCCCTTTTGTCCATGGTTTTGTGGTTCGGGAACATTGCGAGGTGCCGAGTAACTTTCGAAATCAGCAAACCCTCGATTCTCTATTGAAGGAATATGAAATTCCTGGGATTTACGATGTAGATACAAGAAAACTAACCCGAAAAATTCGCCAGTTTGGAACGATGAAAGGGATGATTACCACATCTTCCGAATCGGTAGAAAGCTTTTTAGAGCAATTAAAAAGCACGCCAAATATGACCAACCAAATTTCCTTGGTTTCAACGAAAAGTGTGTTTAGCTCCCCAGGCCGTGGACCAAGAATTGTTCTCGTTGATTTCGGCTCGAAACATGGAATTCTTCGCGAATTAGCCAATCGGCACTGTGATGTGATCGTCGTTCCTTACAATACTACTGCCGCAGAAATCCTTCGGCTTCGTCCAGATGGAATTGTCCTATCCAATGGACCTGGGGATCCAAAGGATGTCCCTGAAGCCATCGAAATGATTCAAGGGATCTTAGGGCGCTTCCCATTATTTGGGATTTGTATGGGACACCAATTATTTGCTTTAGCCTGCGGGGCGGACACAGAAAAGATGAAATTTGGTCACCGTGGAGGTAACCATCCAGTAAAAGAATGGGCAACAAATCGCACCTTTATTACTTCGCAAAACCACGGATTTGCCGTAAAGGAAGAATCGCTTACAGAAACGGATTTGGAAGTTTCGCACTCAGCTGTGAATGATGGGACAATTGAAGGACTAAGACATAAAAAGTTCGATGCATTCTCTGTACAATACCATCCAGAGGCAGCACCTGGGCCTTACGATTCCGGATATTTATTTGATCGTTTTCTAGATATGGTTGCTGAACACAAGAAGGAGGTTAATCCCTATGCCATTACTCGCTAATTTAAAGAAAGTTTTAGTTATCGGATCTGGACCCATTATCATCGGACAAGCTGCTGAGTTTGATTATGCAGGCACACAGGCTTGTCAAGCACTGAAAGAAGAAGGTTTAGAAGTTGTACTCATCAACAGTAATCCAGCTACGATTATGACGGATACCAATATCGCCGACAAGGTGTATATTGAACCGCTGACTGTTGAATTTGTTTCTCGCATTATTCGTCAAGAAAAACCAGACGGCTTGTTGGCTACATTAGGCGGACAGACGGGACTGAACTTAGCGAAGGATCTTGATGAATCGGGTGTACTTAAAGAAGAAGGGGTCACCTTGCTCGGAACGGATTTAGAAGCGATCCAAAAGGCAGAGGACCGGGATCTTTTCCGCGGGTTAATGTATGAAATTAACGAGCCTGTTCCAGAAAGTGATATTATCCATACGGTGGAAGAAGCGATCGCTTTCGCCGATCGGATCGGCTACCCTATTATTGTCCGCCCTGCTTACACACTTGGGGGAACCGGCGGAGGAATTGTGCAGGACGAAGAAAACCTGCGTGAGGTAGTTGCTAGTGGATTAAAATACAGTCCGATTACGCAATGTTTGGTGGAAAAGAGTATTGCCGGCTTTAAGGAAATAGAATACGAAGTGATGCGAGACAATCTTGGCAATTCCATCGTGGTTTGTAATATGGAGAACATTGATCCTGTGGGCATCCATACAGGTGACAGCATTGTTGTCGCACCTAGCCAAACACTATCTGATCGGGAATATCAGATGCTTCGCTCAGCTTCTCTAAAGATTATTAATGCGCTAAACATTAAAGGGGGCTGTAACGTTCAGCTTGCTTTGGATCCTTACAGCTTTGACTACTATGTCATTGAAGTAAATCCAAGGGTTAGCCGTTCCAGTGCCCTAGCTTCCAAAGCAACAGGATATCCGATTGCCAAAATGGCAGCTAAGATTGCCGTTGGATATAATCTGGATGAGCTTGAAAATCCGGTTACGAAGAGAACCTATGCAAGTTTTGAACCTGCATTAGACTATATAGTTACAAAAATCCCAAGATGGCCATTCGATAAATTTGTTTCCGCCAACCGAAAGCTTGGTACGCAAATGAAGGCAACCGGTGAGGTCATGGCGATCGGAAGAACCTTCGAAGAATCGATGTTAAAGGCCGTCCGTTCGCTGGAGATCGGGACTTATCATATTGAATTAAAAGAGGCTGCAGACCTTTCCAAAGAGGAATTAGAGAAACGATTGGTCTTGGCTGACGATGAGCGTATCTTCCTACTTATGGAAGCCTTACGCAGAGGAATAACCATTGATGAGATTCATGAATTGACGAAAATTGACTTGTTCTTCTTAGTCAAACTAGAACGGATAATAAGCTATGAAAAGAAATTGCAAACAGATGGGGCAACGGATGAATTACTCCGTGAAGTGAAGCGTTTAGGTTTTACAGATCGCAAGATCGGCGAATTGACAGGAAAAACCGAAATGGAGATCCGTAAGCTTAGAACGTCTCAAGGATTAACTCCTGTTTATAAAATGGTAGATACTTGTGCAGCCGAATTTGAAGCGGAAACGCCGTACTACTACTCTACGTACGAGGATGAGGATGAACGAGAAGAAACCGAGAAAAAGAAAATTATCGTTTTAGGTTCTGGTCCTATCCGTATAGGTCAAGGGATTGAGTTCGACTATGCAACCGTTCATGCTGTTTGGGCCATTAAAGAGGCAGGCTATGAGGCTGTGATTATTAATAACAATCCAGAAACCGTATCGACAGACTTTAGCACATCGGATCGTTTATACTTCGAACCCCTCTTTTTTGAAGATGTGTTGAACATAATTCAGGCAGAAAAACCGGAGGGTGTAATCGTTCAGTTTGGCGGTCAAACAGCCATTAACTTGGCAGATAGCCTAGTAGAGAACGGTGTTCAAATCCTTGGTTCTGATTTAGAGAGCATCGATACAGCCGAAGACAGAGAAAAGTTTGAAAAGCTGCTTCGTGACCTCTCGATTGCCCAACCACTAGGAAAAACAGTAACAAATGTGGCGGCGGCTGTAGAAACAGCCCAAAAGCTGGGTTACCCAGTCTTGGTAAGGCCTTCCTATGTACTAGGTGGTAGAGCGATGGAAATCGTCTATAACGAAAAAGAACTTCTTGGCTATATGGAACAAGCGGTGAAGATCAACCCGCAGCACCCTGTTTTAATTGATCGTTACATGTTGGGCCGGGAAGTGGAAGTGGATGCAATTTGCGATGGGGAAGATGTGTTAATTCCAGGGATTATGGAACACATTGAACGTGCGGGTGTTCACTCCGGGGACTCGATTGCAGTCTATCCACCACAAAGCGTCAGCGAGGAATTAAAGGAAGAAATTATCAGAATTACAACGAAGATTGCCAAAGGTTTGCACGTCAAAGGCTTGCTCAATATTCAATTTGTTATCCATGACAACAAGGTATATGTTATCGAGGTAAACCCAAGATCTTCACGGACCGTTCCTTTCTTAAGCAAGGTAACTGGAATTCCGATGGCAAACTTAGCTACTAAAGTGATTCTTGGTCACACGATCAAGGAAGAAGGATTTACGCCAGGCTATCACCCCGAAGCAGACCATATCTCTGTGAAGGTGCCTGTGTTCTCTTTTGCAAAGCTGCGCCGTGTAGACATTACACTTGGACCAGAAATGAAATCAACAGGTGAAGTCATGGGACGGGATAAAAACCTTTCCAAGGCAATTTATAAAGGGCTTGTGGCTTCCGGCATGAAGATCCCTGTATATGGTTCTGTTTTAGTCACTGTTGCCGATAAAGACAAAGAAGAAGCGCTTGATATCATTCGCGGATTCTATGATTTGGGCTTCCGTTTGCTCGCCACAGCTGGAACAGCAAAAATGCTGCAGGAAAATGGAATGAGCGTGAACGTGGTTAATAAAGTAACGGAAGGTTCACCGAATTTGCTGGATATGATCCGAAATGGAGAAGCAAGTATTGTCATTAATACCCTAACAAAAGGGAAAACACCGGAACGTGACGGTTTCCGAATTCGCCGTGAAGCGGTTGAAAACGGAGTTCCTTGTCTCACATCTCTAGATACTGCAAAAGCACTACTTCGCGTTATTGAAACAATCACCTTCGGAACAGAGGCGATGCCTCAATTTATCACGCCGAAGCGGGAGGTTTTGCTTCATGGATAAAGGCCATTTGAAGGTGCTGGAAAATGAACCTGTGGCGGATCGCGTTTTTCGCATCCGCCTACAAGGTGACTTGGTTCAGCAAATGGAAAACCCAGGGCAGTTTGTGCATGTGAAATGCGGCCCGGGAATTGATCCGTTGCTGCGACGCCCGATCAGTATTAGTGATGTAAACCTGGAGGAAGGTATTCTCGATATGATTTATCGGGCGGAAGGATCGGGGACAAAGATTTTAAGTGAGGCTGTCCCAGGTGCCCTTGTGGATGTATTAGGTCCCCTCGGTCAGGGATTTCCTGTAGAGGGAAGAAAAACCGGGGATCATGCAGTTCTCGTCGGTGGTGGAGTCGGCGTGCCGCCACTGCTTTATCTAGCCAAGCAGTTGGTGGATAAAGGGGTCAAGGTAACAAGCGTCATCGGCTTTGGTACAGCAAACCAGGTGTTTTTGGAGAAGGAACTCGGGCAGTATGGGAAAGTTCATGTGGCTACGATCGATGGAAGCAAAGGGATTCAAGGTGTTGTTACCGATATTTTAAATGAACAGTTTGGTCTTTCTCCGTCTGAATGGGATGTGTTATATTCCTGCGGTCCACTCCCGATGTTAAAGGCCTTGCAGGTAAAGTTTCAGGAAACGGATAAAGAGGCCTATCTATCGCTTGAACAGCGTATGGGATGTGGGGTAGGGGCATGTTTGGCGTGCGTCTGCTCAGCAGCTGAGGGCTCTGAAAAATCCTATTATAAAATCTGTTCTGATGGGCCTGTATTTCCATTAAGAGAGGTGGTGTTATAATGACTGCTTCTCGTTTAGCGGTAAATTTGGCTGGCCTGCAGTTGAAAAATCCAGTAATGCCGGCATCGGGATGTTTTGGTTTTGGTAGAGAATATTCCCAATTTTATGATTTAAATCGACTTGGTGCGATTGCAGTAAAAGCAACGACTTTAGAAGTGCGTATGGGGAATCCGACACCGCGGGTTGCCGAAACCCCCGGGGGAATGTTGAATGCCATCGGACTGCAAAACCCAGGTGTAGAAAAGGTCATGTCAGAGGAATTGGTCTGGTTAAAGCAATTTCGTGATTTGCCTGTAATTGTTAATATTGCGGGTACTACTACAGAAGATTATGTGGAAGTAGCCAGACAAGTCTCAGCGGCTCCGAATGTTTCAGCTCTCGAATTAAATATTTCCTGCCCAAATGTGAAATGCGGCGGAATCACCTTTGGGACAGATCCTATCGTTGCTGCGGAGCTTACCAAAGAGATTAAAAAAGTGAGTAAGGTGCCTGTGTTTGTTAAGCTTTCCCCTAATGTTACGGATATTGTTTCGATTGCCAAGGCAGTTGAAGAAGCTGGGGCAGACGGTTTAAGCATGATTAATACATTGCTTGGTATGCGGATTGATCTGAAGACAAGAAAGCCGATCTTGGCCAACCAAGTTGGGGGATTATCTGGACCAGCTGTCAAGCCAGTCGCGATTCGGATGATCTGGCAGGTTAGCCAGCAGGTGAATATCCCGATTATCGGCATGGGTGGTATTCAAAGTGCGGAAGATGTGATTGAGTTTTTCCTCGCAGGAGCTTCTGCGGTAGCGGTTGGAACAGCGAACTTCGTAGATCCCTACATTTGTCCAACGATTATTGATGATCTGGAATCATGGCTTGATAAAATGGGTGTGAACCATATTTCGGAGTTGATCGGTGCGGGGTGGAAATCATGAGTGTACGGGAAAGAACGATTATTGCGATGGATTTTGCCTCGGCGGAGAGTGCCCTGGAATGTGCGAGGAAGCTTAAGGGAACCGCCAGATATTTAAAGGTTGGAATGCAGCTGTATTATGCTGCTGGCCCGCAGATTGTTGCTGCGTTTAAGGAGCAGGGGTTTAAGGTTTTTGTCGATCTGAAAGTTCATGATATCCCGAATACGGCTAAAGGTGCGATGGAAAGCTTAGCTTCCTTGGGTGCAGATATGGTCAATGTACACGCAGCTGGCGGGAAGGAAATGATGATCGCAGCAAAGGAAGGGTTACAGAAGGGGACTATGGCTTCTGGCCGGGAACCGCTTTTAATTGCTGTTACTCAATTGACAAGTACCACTCTGGATGTGATGAATCGGGAGATCGGTATTCATGGGTCAATCGAAGACTGTGTACGGAATTATGCCTTGTTAGCTCGGGAAGCTGGATTGGATGGTGTAGTGGCTTCACCGCTGGAAGTGGGATTAATCAAGGAAGCTGCTGGAGCTGACTTCTTCACAGTAACGCCAGGAATTCGCCCGGCGGGGAGTGCGGTTGGTGATCAAAAACGCGTGACAACTCCGAAAATGGCTTTTGACTTAGGAACGGACTATATCGTTGTCGGCAGACCGGTTACAGGTGCAGCGAACCCTGCCGCAGCCTTAGAAGAATTAATAGGGAGTGTGGAGAATGGATAGACAACAACGGGCAAAGGAAATCGCGGAAAAGCTTCTGGCCATTGGGGCAGTTCATCTGAAGCCGGAAAATCCCTTTCGCTGGACCTCGGGACTTCGTTCTCCGATCTATTGTGATAATCGGATGACCATGTCCTACCCGGAGGTCCGTCGACTGATTGCCCAGTCTTTTGCGGAATTGATTCGAGATTCGTATCCGGGGGCCGAGGTTGTAGCCGGCACCGCAACAGCGGGCATCCCTCACGCCGCTTGGGTCGCAGATCTGTTGAATTTACCGATGATCTATATCCGCGATAAAGCCAAAGGTCACGGACGCGAAAATCAAATCGAAGGCGAATTGCGGAAAGGGCAAAAGGTCGTAGTTATTGAGGATTTGATCTCCACTGGAGGAAGTTCGATCAAGGCAGCGCAGGCGGTAGAGGAAGCAGGGGGCGAAGTGCTTGGCGTTGCCGCTATTTTCAGCTACCAGTTTGAAAAAGCGGAAAAGGCATTTAGTGATGCAGGATTCCCGGTGGAGACATTAAGTAATTACTCCGTCCTACTTGAACTAGCGCTTGGGCAAGGGACTGTTCGAGAGGAGCAAATGGAAGAACTGTCACAATGGCGAGTGGATCCCGAAGCATATACCTTGCGTTGGAATAAAGAATAGATGATGAAAAGGATGGCAAATGCCATCTTTTTTCTTTGGAGTAAGCCCCCAAATTTCCTCAACAATTCACTCTCCCCATTCAAATCAGAAGCTTTAACGCAATTTGTTCCAAATGTCCTATGCCCCTATACCCAAAGAGTGCATCCGACACCCAATTTTAGGAACTAGGGTGTACTAGAGTAGCTAAAATTAAGGGTGTGCGGTCCTATACCCATATTTTGGTGGGCTCTATACAATGTAATTAGCACTAACAAGACGGTGAGAACCTACACATAATCATTTATCTGATAGGAATAATCGCCCATAGTTAGCAGGATGAACATCTCCTCTCAAAAAGAATAACAGCTTCATAGGACGGTGAAATATTTGTTTGAATCTAGAAAACGAGTTTTTATTTTTACTATACTATCCATCGCTTTTGCGATGGCCGCGGCGTTTCTTTTTTCTAACTATATCAAACAAACGAAGCAAAGTTTGGGTAATATGGTCTCCATTCATGTGGCCGAAAAAGATATTCCTGCGGGCAGTCCGATTACTTCTGAATTTTTGTCAACGATTGAAATGCCGATCAAATATGCTTCAGAATCATTCATTAAAAGTGCCGAACAGTACAAAGACAAAATTTCCCTTGTTCCCATCCCAAAGGGCGAAGTCCTTACAGTGGCAATGCTGCGGGATATTTCTAATGTTCCAACCGATCATCGGATGGTTCAACTTCGTGCACCGCTGGCGGTTTTTGATGACCAAATCAATCCATTAGATCGAGTCGATCTCTTTTCTTCCTATGAAACAGAAGCGGACAATAATCCGAAGCAGCCTAAAGACAGACGAATTACTGAGTTAACGCTGAAAAATGTCGAGGTTCTTCAGGTAAGCAAGCAGGATAGCAAAATCATCTCGATTGGTGTTGCGCTGAAACCGGAACAGGCAAAACGAATTATTTGGATTCTGAATTATGGCAAGGAATTGCGTGTTGTAAAAAGCAACAGCTCAATAGAACAGGGTGGAAAGGGAGAAGGACAATGAAGGTAGCCATCATTAGTGATGACCAGAGATTAACGCAAAAGGTGGTGCAAGTCATTGATTCCCTCGAAATTCGGCTTGGGGAAGTGGTGGAGAAACCAAGGGAGGCTTACCTGAAAATCAATACAACTGAACCACGAATTGTCGTTTTTGTGGAACCAGCAGAAGACCTTGCTGTGGAGCAAATTATCCGGCAGATTAAGAAGGTTAATGAAAAGTCGGTACTTATTTTCTTGAATAAATCGGAAGATCTGTACAAGGTAAGAGGGAAGTTTCGGGCCGGTATTTTTGATCTATTGCAAGTTCCGGATGAATTAGATGAATTAGAAAAATCCTTGGAAAAAGCGCAAGAGGAGATTAAGAAAAAGCTTCACCTGGCAGAACAGGAAAAGGTAAACCAACAGTCTGGAACCGGTTCAGTAATCTCTCTCTACAGTGGGAAAGGCGGAACGGGAACGAGTTTGCTTGGAGCTAATCTGGCCCATGTGATGGGCATGAATCCAGAGAAGAAAATTCTCTTAATTGATTTAAATCTTCAATTTGGGGTTGTTCAGTCACTCTTTAATATTGAACATAACCGCAATTTGGGGGATTTGAAACCGGTTATTCGTGAGCTTACCGCGTCTCAATTGATGAATGTTGTCTTCCGTATGGAATCAGGGTTGCATGTTCTGCTCTCTCCGAATAGTCCGGAGGAGGCGGAACAATTTACAACAGAAGATATCGAGATGCTAATTGCCGCGAGCAGACTTCATTTTGATGTGGTCGTGTTGGATATTCCAAAAGAGTTAAATGAAATCTCCATCACAGCACTGGGGCAATCAGACTATATTTTATACGTCGTTGAGGCCGAACGACCTGCAATCGTCAATATGCAAAGTGTTTTAGACCTATTGGAGCGGTATCACCTGGTTCGCGATAACAATGTTTTTCTTATCGTCAATAAGTTCAGCAAAAAGAATGACATTACCCTCCAGGAACTGAAACGCATGATCCGCATCCCGGTTCTCGGTACTATTGTGGATGATTATCAGACGATTCAGCCCTACATAAATCTTGGGATTCCGTGGTATACCGATCCGAAGCTAAAAATCAAAAAGGGACCTGTAAAAGACTTGCTTGATTTGGAGGGTTCTTTGCAGACCCTAATAGGTGGGGTGTAGGATGTCCATTTTTAATAAACTTCATTCCAGGTTGGCGGACCCAGCCATCACCGAAAAAATCTCGACAGATCCATTGGATCAGCTATTTAAACATTTTAAAGAGAGGCTTCTTAAAGAATCCAATCTTGACCAACTGATCGGCCTTCCGGACTATCAAAAGCGAAAAACGATTGACAAGATTATTCATGCCATGATCGATGAGGAGAAAGTAATCATTCCGCAGGAAGAAAAGGATCGCCTGCTACAAATGATTTTGGATGATTCCGTCGGTTATGGACCGCTTGAGCCGCTCCTCCATGATGAAGAGATTACAGAAATCATGGTGAACTCCCCAACAGAAGTGTATATCGAAAAAAACGGAAAGATTTCACTTACCAATGTTAGCTTTAAAAGCCAGGAGCATATTCGTAACATCATTGACCGCATTATTGCCCCAATTGGCAGACGGATTGATGAAAGCTCCCCATTGGTAGATGGGAGGCTCGAGGATGGCAGCAGGGTGAATGCTGCCATCCCACCGGTATCCTTGAATAGTCCGGTGATTACGATTCGGAAATTTAAGAAAGATCCATATTCCATTGAAGATCTTATTCAATTTGGCAGTATGTCGGAGAAGATGGCTAGGTTTTTGCAAATGGCAGTGGCTTCTAAGTTGAACATGATTATTTCTGGAGGAACGGGAAGCGGGAAAACGACCCTTTTGAATGTTCTATCGGCGGCGATTCCAGGGGGAGAACGGGTGATCACGATTGAGGACATGGCTGAGCTTCGACTGAATCGGAGGAATGTGGTCGCCCTTGAGGCACGTCCGATGAATATGGAGGGAAGCGGTGAAATTACCATCCGCCAATTGGTGCGAAATGCCTTGCGGATGCGCCCGGACCGGATCATCGTAGGGGAAGTTCGAGGCGGGGAAGCGTTGGATATGCTACAGGCGATGAATACCGGGCATGAAGGTTCGCTTACTACCGTTCACGCCAACTCAGCACAAGATGCTTTATCCCGTTTGGAAGCGATGATTATCATGAGCAACCCGGCGTTGACGGTGGATGTGCTAAAGCCCTATATATCCGCCGCAGTCGATTTAATCGTGCAAACCACTCGACTTTCTGACGGTACAAGAAAGGTAGTTTCCATTTCTGAACTAAGGGAAAAAGGAACAGATCTCGTTTTAGAAGACATTTTTCGCTATGATCGCTCTGGAGTTCGGGAGGATGGTACGGTGGTTGGGCAATTTAAGCTAACCCGTGTTCCGCCGCAATGCACTTCAAAAATCCGTGCTTTTGGCCATGACTTGTCCGATGAATTCTTCCGGGAGGAGAGGGAGGAAGTATGACAACATTGGAATGGTCGTTATTAGTACTTTTGTTTTTAACCGTCCTATTTGGACTGCTTGGGGTTTTTGAAGCATTTGCTACAAGGAAATTTTTAAAGCAATTAAATAAACAGATGAAACCCTTATACCGAGATGATTCTGACAAACAAAAGGGATTGGTCGGTCGCCTTGGTGAGCGATTTAATAAATCAGACTATGGGAAGGAATTGGAAAATACATTAAAGGCATCAAATTTAAATATTTCCCCTTTCCATTGGATGCTGCTTTATATTTTGGCATGGCTAGTGTTAAGCTACTTGGCTCTTCAATTGCTAGGACTAAAGTTCCCTTACCAATTTCTTATTGCCTACGGTGTGCTAAAATTTTCGCTTAAACAATGGTTGAAAGCAAGGCAAAGTAAACTTGCTCAATCCGTGAACCATCAACTCCCAGAAGTTTGCCGATTATTTGGAAGCAGTATTCGGGCGGGGTTAAGCATTCAACAAAGCATTGAGATGATTGCGAAAGAAATGAAAAAGCCAGCTGGCGATCTGTACAAGACGATGTCAAGTGAGTTAAAGATCGGAACTCCTCTAAGCATCGTACTTGAGAGGATGAATGAACGAGTGAACAGTAAGGATGTTCATTTGATGAATCATACAATTTTAATTCAACAACGGGCAGGCGGACAGCTCAGCCAAGCGCTTGACCATCTGGCAAAGACGCTTGAAGAACGCGAACGGATTAATCAGGAGCTAAAGAATAACACCACGGAGTCCAGGTATATAGCACTCACATTAAGTCTGATGCCGGTCTTTATCATTATGATCTTCAACATGGTTTTTGAAGGGTTTTTAATGCCCTTATTTACACTTCCCGGGATGATTTTATTTGGGGTTGTCATTCTCCTCATTGGGATCGGTCTTCTTCTAATCCGGCAAGTGGCGAATATAAAGGTGTGATGGAATGATGGAATGGGTTTACATGTGGGTTTGGCTTTCTGTCCTCTGTTGGGGGATTGCCATGTATTTTTTCTTGCGATATCACCTGCAGCGAATTAGATTACTGAAAAATTTATCTTTAATTTCTGCAAAGAAAAAAAAGCAGAAATGGTCTGCAGAATTAAAACATTATCTCTTGAAGTCTGCGGATCGATTTTCACCGGTAGGGCGTCGACTGAGTCTGTTCGTTAATGAACAAGAGTTAGAAAGACAACTGCTGTTGGCGGGATTTCCAGAAGGATTAACCGTTTCTGCTTTTCTTGGACTACGTTTTGTAAGTCTGTTGGCCGCTTTATTGATAGGGAATGTTTTCACCTGGCTTGGCTTCGGAGGGATTGTACTACTAATTCTCATCGCCGCAGGTTTGTTCGGCCCCAACTTATGGATCCGCCTTCTGGCGAAGAGAAGACAGGAGCAAATCGGTCTTGAACTCCCCGATTTTTTGGATACGATGAGCGTAACATTGGCAGCCGGCGCACCCTTGGATGCATCGATTAAGCAAATTACTTCCCAAATGGAAGGGCCATTGTATGAAGAACTAATGCGGTTTGAACAGGAGCTGGATTTTGGTGTGCCGAGGGATGAAGCTTATCAACGCTTGATGAGGCGTAACGATTGTCCAGAGTTAGAAACCCTTGTACTGTCGCTCTTGCAAGGAAGTAAGCTGGGTGTTCCGATTGCCAAAACCTTTCAGGTGATGGCGCAGGATATGAGGGAATCAAGAATAGGAAAAATCAAGGAAAAGGCTGGAAAAGCAGGTCCAAAAATCACCTTGATTACGTCGTTTTGTATCCTGCCAGGCGTCATCCTGTGCATTATGGGATTGCTTATCTTGAACTTTATTTATAATCACGAAGGAATGGGAATCACCGGCTGGCCATTTTAAGATTTAAGCGAATATTGAAAGGGGGTGAACGGTGATGAATAAATTTTGGAAGGTATATGGGTACGTTCGCAATGAGCGGGGGGCACAGGCTATTGAATATGTAGCTGTTGCGGCATTGGTTGTTGCATTGCTTGGGACGATTATTAGTCTTGTAGGTCAAGACCAATCGATCGCGCAAACAGTGATTAGCAAGCTTCAAAACTTCGTCAGCAGGTGGTAATAGATGCGTTGGTTAAAGAATGAAAGAGGGTCCCAAGCGATTGAATTTGTTGCTGTGCTTCCTTTATTCTTCCTCATGATTGCAATCGTATGGCAGTTTACCATCGCTGCTGGCGCCAAAATGACAGTTGAGGCAGCAGCGATGGATGGGGCGAGGATGGCCATTGTGGATGGGGATTATGTGAGTGCAGCGACAAATGTGGCGAGCGGATACCAAGGAGTCCAGGTATCAAAATCAGATATGGGAAATTACGTTAAGGTACGCGTTCAACTTCAAGTTCCACTCATTAATCACGGTTTTTTTCGCACAACAGGACTTTCCCTTCCGGTATCCTCTGAAGTAACGCTAAGAAAAGAGAGTTAAATAGCGGAAAAATTTTCTTTTATACCTAGAATTTTGAGATAACTTGGCTCAATAGCGGAAAATTTTTCCGCTATTGATTGTTTTTATATAGGTGGAACCGTATTTTAGCTACCTTAACGGAAAATTCCGCTATTCAAATAAAATCTGGGAGAAAAGGAGAGATAGCGGAAAACTTTTCCGTTATAAAATTGGGGGCAGCCCCCCTACTTTTAATTAGGAGAGTTGTCGATGAATCGAAGGTGGTTTACTTTAGTGATGGCCTTCCTCTTGTTTGCTGGTGGAACTGGCATAGTTTCCGCAGAAGAGGAAGAAATGAAGGTCTTACTTCAACCTCATGTTGTACAGCAGGAAAGTCAAGCACCTATTGTGATCGAAGATGCCCCGGTGCGAAATCCAGGAGATGGATCTCCTACGGGAAGAGATAGCCATAACCCGGATCCGTCAAATCCAGATGGGATTCATCCTGATGATCCTAATCATCCAGGTGGGATCAACGCTGATGATCCTCATCGCCCTGGTGGAATTAATAGCGAAAACGGGGACCATGGAGATCCCCGTAATCCAGGAAAGATTAACGATGGGAGCCTTGACCCGGGTAATGTAGATGGAGAGAACCCCAATGGTGGAAAGATAGATTCCGGAAATCGCGGAGAAAACGAGATCGATGCCGGGAAGGTAAACGGGGATTCACCCGATGGGAAAAACGATAGCAATAATGATGAAAAGAAATCATGGAAAGATAGACTCCTTGAGGGGATTAAAAGTAAGGCAGCCGATGCTTGGGATACCGTAAAAGATGTAGGGAAAAAAGTCGTTCGCGGCGTTGCCTCGGGTGGTTTAGGTGCTGCCCTGGTTGTGGGGGCAGTCGTTGGTGTAGCGGCGCTGATCGGTGTGACCGTTGCTGCTCCGGTGATTATCGCCGGGTTAGTCGTTGGCGTGGCAGCAGGTGTTGTGTATTCCTTTGCCTCTGGGGATGATTTTAGCTTTTTCAAAGGGGTCGCCATCGGTGGGATTGGAGCCTTGGCCGGGATGGGCTTGGCAAAGATCGGAGCGCTTGGCGGAGTCGCACGCGCCGGTTTTAGCGCGGTGAGAAATGGATTTCAGCTGTTTAAACAGGCACCATTGACTTTTTTAAAAGGGCATATTTTTAACACAGGTGTTTATCTCAATTTCGGTGCATCTTTCGCTTGGAATATGGCTGATCATTTTATGAGAAAAGGCAGTCCCCCAGGATTAAAAGAATTCGGTGGGATTGTAGCTAGCAGTGCGTTATCTGCAGTTGTTTTCGGAAAGTTGGCTACCTTTGCTTCAGCGAAGCGAAAGAGCTGGTTTACGAAGCGCTTGAGCGAAGGTGGAGTCGGAATGATTGAATCCGTCTTTACTAACACCTTAAAGGGCTATCCGCACACTGCTGCTGGTTACCTATCTGGTTTGGTGGGAGCTTTTCTGCCGAAGCCGGTATCCAACTATTTTAAGAAATTACGAGAAAAGAAACAAATTGGCACTACCTTAACAGAATTAAGCCAAAAAGGAATTAAGGTGGAGGTCGGCAAAAAGACATTAACCAACAAGAAACTAAACCAACTGTGGAAGCTGGAAGGGGATCAAGCCAAACAGCTGACAGATCGGTTAAAAGGACAGATTTCCCAAAGGCAATATGACCAATTGCTGAAAAATACAAAGGCCCAAGAACAACTGCTACAACGAAAAGAGATCTTTGGACTTGGGGAAAAAGCAGCAAAATACGAACTTAGCAAACATGCGATTAAGCCGGGTATTGAGCAGGGGTTACAGCAAGCTGCCGAACTGAAGGAACAGGCAGGTCAAATCCTAAACCAGGCTGATACCCAAATCAATGAATGGATTGACAATGGAACAGATAGGGTAGATCAACAGGTGAAAGATTGGCTGGACGTAAATTCGCCAGAAGAAACGTTGAAAAAGACGGGAACGACTGGGAAGTAAGTCTTAGATGAAAAGGTGATCAATGTGCAAAAGGAAAAGTTGGCGAAAAAAATCTACTTGTGGACACTGGGGATATATATTTTTTTGGTTGCTGTACTCAGCTATCTAGGCGGTGACCTGGGCCAAATTTCATCTGAGATGTACTGGAATATTGTTGGGATTTTGACCGTAATCATGCTCTTATCAGGGGTTCCTTGGGTAATTGTGATGGACCGTGAACAGAGAAGAACAGTTCTAATTGGATTAGCCTTGACGTCTGTTTTTTGGATGATAAAGATTTGGTTGTCTTAGACAAGGAGTGGAGATGCGCATGGTAAGGCAGGGATTAATTCTTTTTCTATTATTGGTTTTGTTAATGTCAGGATGTTCAAGTGACCCAGATAAACTAGTGCCTGATGCCTCCATTCCATCTCCTTCTACAACAACTATGAAACCGGTGGATTCCGAGGATGAAACGACTGCTGTCAAGATTAAAGTTATCTTTCCCCCATCTCAAATAGAAGAGGGACCTGTGGAAGCAAAAGATATTTCCGGACATCCCGCTGAAGGAAACATTCAGGTTCTGCTTCAATCGGGTGCCGTGAAGTTGAAAGAGATTGGGCAGTTCAAGCCGGATGAACCGATTACTAGAGGAGAGTTTATTTCCTGGATGTACGGGTATGATTCCAAAAGGATTAAACCCCATATTCCTAAGCGAAGCAGCTATTCAGATTTGAACAAGGATCATCCCTTTTACCCGATTGTAGAGGGGATTACAGCAGCCGGAATTGTTATGGGTTATCCGGATGGAACTATTGGACTGGATCGGATGTTGACCAGGCAGGAAATCGGGCAAATCTGGGGTAGATATCAATTGCATGGGAATGTCCTAAATCCAATCGAAAATACGAAAATGCTCGTTCGATTTGCAGACAAGGATGAAATTGGGGAAGAGTTTATTTACGCTGTGGCTAGCTACCTCAATGTATATCAGGAAATTTTCGGCAAGCTGACTCAATTTGAACCGCAAAAAGAGGTTACAAGGGCGCAAGCAGCCAGTTGGATTGTTCAAGCTCCGGAAAATGTAACGAAGTTGAATCAGATTCAGGAAGAGCCCTTAAATGAAAATGAAAGTTTGGAAAATGCACAGGTGGTGGAAGTGGTTGATTTGGCTAATCATCCTGTGCAAAAACAGATTGTTTCCCTCATTGAAGCAGGAGTTATTAAGGTAGAAAATGATCAACACGTTCATCCTGACGATATGATTACTCGACGTGAATTTATTGAGTGGATGTATGAACATGACCCTAAAGGTATCGAACAAGTTAACCCTAGTCAATCTTCGTTTCCTGATGTTTCCATAAGTGACCCGCTTTATGAGGTGGTTGAGGGATTGATCGCGAAAAATCGAATCATAGGGCAGCCGGATGGTACGCTTCAACTGGATAAGACTCTGACAAGGGAAGAACTGGCCCTCTTGTGGGGGATCTATAAGCAGCACCAAGCAGTTATTGACCATGCTGAATTTGTCAAAAATCCCTTAAACTATGCAAAGGATGGCGACCAGGTGGATGAGTATTTTCAATATGCTGTTGGAGCGTATTACCCCTATTTTGATGAGGTTTTTGGGAATACACCGATTATCAACCCACAGGGGGAAGTCACCCGGGCAGAAGCGGCACTTTGGATTACCGAAACATCGAATTAGTGAAGGGGAATTGGAATGACAAAACTACGCGATGAAAACGGCAGCATCTCAATCCTTGCCATATACACTGTACTCCTCGTGGTTGCGGCAACCTTCCTTATTTCACACTTTTTCCATGGCTATGTCGTCAAACGGCAATCACAAAATGTCGCAGACAGTGCAGCCCTTGCAGCGGTTCAAGTTTTAAAAGAAAAGTACGAAGAGGAAATGAAACAAAGAGTAGAGCTCGAGCTCCTAGACTTTTGGAATGAGATCAATTTTGAATTGGCTGATTGTTTGGCAACCGGATTGACACCTTGTCTGACGAAAGAGGAGCTTGTTCAGGATAAAATTCAAAATCCCGACTTAGAAGCGAAGTTACTTGCCTATTTGCTTTATCCAGCAGGTGAGATAGATTGGCTTCTCGTTATGAAAGAACCTTATTTTGCAGGGGAATTTACCGCACGAAAAAACGGGGACGTACTATATGATGTTTGTCGCCGCGAGGCCAGTCTCATCCACTCCGTTTCCGTGGATTTAGCTAGTAAGAACCAAGGTGAAAATCAATTAAGCCTAACTTTTCCAGTGGAAGGAGAGCCAAAGCTGCTTGTGGAAGGTTCCAAAAAATTGGAGGTGGACACCATCGTGCAATTTAGTGGCGATATTCCATCTGCTTCCGCAGCAGGAATTAGTGCAGATTTCGATATCGATGTATCGCACAAGACCCCATTTACCTTTTAAATTCAAATAAATTCCTTTCTTGCTGGATAGATTAATAAGGAATTTAAGCGAAAGGATGGGTCAAGTTGGAGCAAAAGAAAGTTAAAACCAAGGGTTCGTACGAAGATATGTCTCAAGTGACAGACCTAGAGAAAAATACGATTGAAGGCGCAATAGATGTCGTTGAAGGTGCTGCAAACATCGAGGTCGAGGTGCCCGAGGAGAAAAAGTAACCCACATGTTAAAGAGACCCTACTAAAATATAAATGTTTAGTAGGGTTTTGTTATCAGGAGAATTTTTATAAAATAATTTTTGCGGGACAACGTTGAGTTCTGGATTTTTTTTAAAAGACTAATTTACAAAGGGGAATGACAATGTCAAAAATTCATATTGTTGGAATATGTGGGAGTCTGCGGAAAAATTCCCAAAACCGTGGATTATTGCGCGCTTTTGAGCAGGAACTGCCTGATCATGTGAAGTTTACACTGGCGGATCTTTCGGAGATTCCATTTTTTAATCAAGACCAAGAAAATCCCTATCCAGACGCCGTGTTAAAACTAAAAGAGCTAGTCAATTCTGCCGATGCCTTGATCATCAGCACACCTGAGTATAACCTTTCATATCCTGGTTTCCTTAAAAATGCATTAGAATGGTTATCTCGCCGGACCTTGCAAGCAAAACTGGCAGGGAAGCCTGTGGCTCTTATCGGAGCAGCAGCGATAAGTGTCAATGTCTCACAAAGCCACCTGCGTGATGTGATGTTCGCCTTAAATATGAAAGTCCTGGGTCGCCCCATCGTGCATGTTGGAAATAGCCGCACCAAGTTTGATGAGGAAGGAAATCTGACGGATCTTGTGACCAAGGATTTATTGGTGCAGTTAAAGGACGCACTGATTGATGCGGTTAAAGGATGATCGGCTCTACTTGGTAGTCTTGACGGACACTAGGAGCCTGTCAATTTATTGTGGAAAGTGAATGGGACGGTTTCAATAAGTGGAGAAACTCCGGTTCATTCACAATAAATCGACAGGCTCACCAGTTCCGTTATGTGTGACAAAAAGGCTGTTCATGTTATTCTTCGCTATTTCGCGTCCACTCTTAAAACGCCTAATGTTAATAATTGACTAAAATTTAAAAGAATAGTAATATCTTTGATAATAGTGGAGGTGGAGTCGTGAAAATTCTAGATATCGAAGCAATCCCCTTAAGATACACGATGGATAATCCGATCTGGGATGCGCAGCATTTTATCCCGTTTAGGCAGACGCTGCTAGTTAAAGTATATACCGATGAGGGAATTATTGGATATGGTGAGGCCGCAAGTTTTGGCGGCCCAATGATAACGACGAAAACGATGATTGAAGAGGAGCTAAAACCTTATTTTGTGGGAAAGGATCCTTTTCGGGTGGAACTCCTATGGGACCAGGTGTTTCATGGGACGATTCAGCATGGAAGAAAAGGAATTGTCATCGCAGCATTAAGTGGCATCGACATTGCTCTTTGGGATATCATCGGGAAAGCAGCGAATCAACCTTTGTATAAATTACTGGGCGGGTATCGCGATCAGGTGCAAGCGTATGCTAGTTCAGGTTTTTACAGTGAGGGAAGAACGAATGCCAAACTATGCGAAGACATGGAGAGCTATGTTGAATCTGGATTTAAGACGATAAAAATGAAAGTCGGGGGAATGAGTCCTAAGGAAGACCTGCAAAGAGTAATTGATGTTCGGAAAAATATTGGGGAGGATATTGATCTCGCGGTTGACGCAAACAGCAATTGGGATGTTCCTACAGCAAAATGGATGAGTAGACGCTTGGAAGAATTAAATATTAAATGGATCGAGGAGCCTGTTCTTCCGGATGATGTGGGAGGTTCTGCGGAGGTAGCAAGAAACACGATCATCCCTATTGCCGGTTATGAACAAGAGGTCACCCGGTACGGGTTTAAAACCCTCATTGAGCAAAAAGCGGTACATATTGTTCAGCCCGATGTGATTTGGTCCGGTGGAATAACGGAAAGCAAAAAGATCGCCGCATTAGCAGCTGTGAACCATCTGCCTTGTATCCCTCATGTCTTTTCCTCTGGGGTTTGTTTAGCGGCAAATTTACATTTTATTGCATCCATTCCAAATGGAAGTTTAGTAGAACTCGATCGGAATCCGAATCCTTTGAGAGATCTTCTGATCAATGATTCGTTGCTGCCGGAACAAAATGCTATCATCACACTGCCGGACAAGCCCGGTTTGGGAATAGATATAAATGATGAGATCGTATCTAAATACCGCGTAGATTAAGGGGCAAGGGGGACGCCAAAACCAACGTCCCCCTCTTATTATTTTTTTTCTCCTAATTTCTCAATTTCCTGCAAAAAGTAACTGATTGTGAGAAGCCCCGTATCAAAGTTCTCCAGATGAAAATGTTCATTCGGTGCGTGGAAGTTTTCTTCAGGCAAGCCAAAGCCCATCATGACAACTGGAAGCTCTAGCAAGCGCCCGAATGTTTCCACAATGGGAATCGATCCTCCCATCCGGGTAAATGCTGGGGCAACACCGTAAGCCTGTTCATAAGCTCGAGCGGCGGCTTGGATGGCTTCATCGTCAAAAGGGGTCACGAACGGTTTTCCTTTATCAAAGCGAATTACTTCTGCCGTCACACCCGCAGGCAAGTGGTTATGTACATGCTTTTCAATCAAATCAAGAATTTGTTCAGGATCCTGATCAGGCACGAGGCGGCAGGTGATTTTGGCATGGGCCTCGGAGGGGATAATGGTCTTTGTCCCTTCTCCCTGGAAGCCTCCCCAAATCCCATTAACCTCTAAGGTCGGTCTTGCCCAGCTTCGTTCAAGGGCAGTGTACCCTTGTTCACCGAATAAGGCAGGCACTCCTAATTCTTTTTGCAGATCTTTATCCGTTTGGCCCAACGCCGTGAAAGCTTCCCTTTCTTCTATAGAGAGCGGGACCACCTGGTCATAAAAGCCGTCTACCGTTACTTTCCCTGAGTCATCATGCATTGATGCAAGTAGTTCTGCCAAGGCATGAATGGGGTTTTGCACAGCCCCGCCATATAAACCGGAATGAAGGTCTCCTTTGGGGCCTTTTAGGTTGATTTGCAGCCCGCAGAGTCCGCGAAGTCCGTAGCAGATTGCAGGTTTTCCTTTTCCAAGCATAGTCGTGTCGGAAATAACGAGCATATCTGCAGCCAACAACTCTTTATGCTGTTCGACGAATTCATCCAGGTTTGGACTGCCGACTTCCTCTTCCCCTTCGAGGCAAAACTTTATGTTTACAGGTAGTTTCCCCTCACTTTTCATAAAGGCCTCAGCAGATTTTAAATGCATAAAGACCTGACCTTTGTCGTCCGTGGCCCCTCTGGCATAAATTTTCTCATCGCGAATGGCTGGCTCGAAAGGCGGTGAATCCCAAAGATGAAGGGGATCGACCGGCTGTACATCATAATGACCGTAAATTAACACTGTGGGTTTTCCGGGAGCATGCAACCATTCCCCGTACACTACTGGATTACCTTTCGTTGGTAATAACTCGACGCGCTTCATGCCGAATGATTTAAGTTGATCCGCCAGCCACTCTGCCGCTTTTTGGATATCGGTTTTATGTTCGGACAAGGCACTGATACTTGGAATTGACAGAAACTCTTGCAGCTGCTTTAAATGTTCTGAACGATGTTCAGTAAAATAAGATTTTAAATTCATTAATGAACCATCCTTTCTTAAGGCCTAATCTCCATTTTTACCAAAAATCCCCTTTCTTTTCACAAATAAATAAATGGCAAGCAAGATGACAAGGATAATCAGCAGTTTGCCACTGTGTTTTTCGAAATGGATCAAATAATGACCAAGAAGCGATTCGATAAAAGCGACCCAAAGATTACCAATCCACGTAGCTAAAATAAAGGATCTCCCTTTTAAACGGGAAATACCAGCTGCAAGATTAATTAGACTAGAAGGCACAACGGCAATAATTCGTGAAACTAGAATCGTTTTAAAGCCATGATTGGATGTAAATGTGTTAAACTTTTTAAAATAGGGAGAGGCCCCTACCTTGTTTTCAGCCCATTCCCGGGCTATATATCTCGCCGTTAAGAACGCGGCAATGGCCCCTAAACTGGTTGCGATCCAGCTAATGATAAAACCAAAATAAAAGCCAAAGAGGAGAACGCTCACTCCAGCAAGAATAATAAATGGCAAATAAGGAAAGAAAGCTTGTATAAAAATGGCCAAAAACATGAGGATTATGGCCTTCCAACCATAGGATTCCACGTGCCTGGCAATTAGATCGACATCTCCACTGAGGAGAAGTTGGCCTACCTTTGAATGATATAATAGGAAGGCAACAACGAGAACGATAACGAGTATGGATATTTTTTTGAAAATGATGACCACATCCTAAATTTAACACTCTTATAAAAGGGTACCATTATCCTATGTGAAAGGAAACTATTTTTCTCCTTCCACTCTTTTAATGTCAAAAAATGTTCCGGGGAGAGAAGCTGTGAAAGATAAAGGGATTTCCATCCTATTAAGTATTTCTATTCTATTTACTTTGGTCCTTTTGGGTGGCCTTAGTTGGGCGCTAAAGAGTTATCTTTTTGAATCGCAAAAGGTGGTTGAACTGCCAAAGCAACTGGTGGAGGAACAACCAGGCGAGAAGAATACCCAAAAAGAGGGGAAGTTTATTCTCGCACTAGGTGATTCCTTAACACGTGGCACGGGGGATCCAACCGGTAAGGGATATATTGGACAATTAATTGATGAGCTGCAAAGCAAATCAAAAGAGAAAATCACTTTATCCAATATGGGAATCAAAGGACAAACTTCTGCACAGCTATTATCCCAGATTAAGGAGAAAGAAATACAGCGGCAAATGGCTGAAGCTGACTATATTTTGTTAACGATCGGCGGAAATGATTTATTCCAGCAAGGACAGACCTTGGTTGATCCAAGTCCTACGATGATTGAACCATTGCAAAAAGCTTATCTCAAAAATTTGCGAGAAATTTTGCAACAGCTTCGAACGTTGAACAAAGATGCGACAATTTTTATGATTGGCTTGTATAATCCATTTAGCTATCTAGATGATACGCTGCATACTTCACAGATTGTCCGGGAGTGGAACTATCAAAGTTCTGAGGTTTGTGCCGAATTCCCTTTGATTGTCTATGTACCGACCTTTGACTTGTTTCAATTAAAAGCAGAGGACTACTTGTACTCTGATAAGTTTCATCCAAATGGAGAAGGATACCGGCTAATTGCTGAACGCGTAGCTTCATTAATTAACTGGTGAAAGCGGGGGAATCAGCTTGAGTGAGGAAATTTTAGTCGTTGAAAATTTAAGTAAGACCATAAAGAGGAAAGAAATTGTCAAAGAACTAAGCTTTTCCCTTCGTGCAGGAGAGGTATTCGGCTTTCTTGGACCAAATGGGGCGGGAAAGACAACCACGATTCGTATGTTGGTTGGGTTAATTAAACCTACCTCCGGATCGATCAAGATCTGTGGCTATAATTTAGCCACTCATTTTAAGGAAGCGCTGAACTGTCTAGGCTGTATTGTTGAGAACCCAGAGCTGTATCCCTATTTAAGCGGAATGGAGAATTTGCAGCATTTTGCGCGGATGCTTGATCATGTGACGAAAGAAAGAATCTTGGAAGTGGTAGAGATGGTTGGATTAGAGAATCGAGTTCATGACTTGGTCAAGACCTACTCACTTGGAATGAGGCAGCGTTTGGGGATCGCGCAGGCCTTGTTGGGAAATCCCAAGCTGCTAATTTTAGACGAACCGACAAATGGGCTCGATCCGGCAGGAATACGTGAAATGAGAGAATTTATCCGGCAGTTAGCGAAGACAAATGGCTTGAGCGTTCTGGTGTCCAGTCATTTATTAAGCGAAGTTCAGCTGTTATGTGATCGGGTAGGGATTATTTCCAAAGGTGAGCTTCTTCACGTTGCTTCTGTAGAGCAATTGCTTTCTGAGCAGGAAAGATTGATTTGGAGGGTGAGACCTGCCCATTTAGCCTTGCAGATTCTTCAAGGGTATACCGAGATAAAAGGGGAATCTTCTGACGGGTTGATTATCACACCCTATGAGGAAGAAAAAGTCTCTTTGTGGAATCGAGTACTAATTGAGGGAGGGGTAGAAATCTTAGAAATGCATAGACGGCTTCCAACTTTAGAGGATATGTTTATGGAATGGACAGGAGGGCAATCCATTGATTAAATTGATTTATAATGAGATGTTAAAACTTGTCCGCAAAAAAAGGATTCTTGTTATTATTCTCATTGTTGCGGCGCTGATTCCGCTGTTTACCTATGCCCAATATAAAGTGGCTCAAACTGTGGAGGAAAAACTAGGAACCACAGATTGGCGAGCTACCTTGCAACAGCAAATTATCGATACACAGAACCGGTTGTCAAGTAGCAGAATATCCGATGAATGGCGTAAACAAATTGAAATTCGCCTTGCACAGCAACAATACTATCTGGATCATGATATTAACCCGGCAGTTCCTGGGGCACCTTCTTTTACTCGAAGCTTCCTCGATCAGGCAATCACCCTGTTTCTTCCGCTAATGGTGATGGTCATTGCAGCGGATTTGGTATCTTCTGAATTTAGCGGAGGGACCATCAAACTGTTACTGACAAGGCCTATCAATAGGTGGAAGATCCTATTGAGTAAATACATTACAATGATCTTTGCTGTTTCCTTCATGCTGCTTGTCGTTAGTGTTTTATCGAGTGTGATTTCCGGACTTGTTTTTGGCTATGGCGGGTGGACAATGCCCGTTATAACTGGGTTTACAGTCGAGGGTGGGGAGTTGGTTACATCACAGGTATCCTTGCTTCCACAATGGGAATATTTATTGATGGAACTGGGTCTCGTTTGGTTTGTCTGTTTGGTGATCGGTACCTTGTCTTTTATGCTTTCGATTTTGCTTCGCAGTACAGCAGCGGGGATGGGTGTGATGCTTGCCACCCTGATAGCTGGAGCCATCCTGACTAATATGGCTTCATCATGGGAATCGGCAAAATACCTATTTATGTTGAACCTTCAGTTGACAGACTACCTTGCGGGAATGGCTCCGCCAGTAGAGGGAATGACTTTAGGTTTTTCGCTTTCTGTGTTGAGCGTGTGGGGGCTTGCGGGGTTATTGACCTCGTTTCTGGTGTTTACAAAGCGGGATGTTTATTAGCAAAATAAAGGCTGCCACTTGATGGCAGCCTTTCCCTATTTCATAATTTGCGTAACAGCCTGCTGAATCGTTTGGGATATGATCGAAATATCCGTTCCGTAGGATAAACAGTTAATTCCCTTATCTCTCCAATAGATCGCCTGTTCAACATTAGGCACAATCATTGCGCAGGGTTTATTGTATTTGTTACACATGTTAATTACATGATCCATCGCATCCACAAAGATAGGATGTTCAAATTTTCCTGGGACGCCTAAAGATTGGGATAAATCAAATTGTCCGATCCAAACCATATCTACATGTTCGACTTGGATAATCTCCTCTAAATTTTCTACCCCTTTGGCCGTTTCTGCCTGGGAAACGATTAAAGTTTGTGCATTGGCCTTCTTCATCGCTTCGGACATGTCTGTCACTTTGTAATTATCATGGGCAATTCCAAATGCCGTTCCTCTTTTTCCTTCTGGGTGGTATTTGGCAAATTGGACAATTTCCGCGATTTGTTCTGCCGATTCTACCATCGGGATCATAACCCCTTTAGCACCAGCATCCAACACCCGGGCGACATACTGGTATTGTCCAACGGGAACGCGTACGATTGAAAACAGGTCTGCTCCATCACAATAACGGGCTAGTCGCTTGATCGTGTCAATCCCAAAGCCACTATGCTCCATATCTAATACAGCAAAATCTAAGCCGGCACTTTTTAAGATTTGAGCAATTCCTGGGGTGTCAATCTCAATTAAAAAGGTACCGAGAACGGTTTCCTTTTCCATGATTCGTTTTTTGGTTTCTAAGGCGCCCATTAACATTTCTCCTTTTGAGATTGTTCTTTAAATTGATTCAGTTTGCGTTGGAATTCTGGCTTTTCCAGAACCTCTTTGTTTACCACGTGATCTGGAATATCTCCCTGGATTAATTTCAATACTCCCCTCACATCAGACTCACCAAGTCCGCGATAAAGTTCATCTGTGAATCCTAATCCATGCGGGCTGACAATCACATTTTCCATTTGAAGCAATGGATCCTGAGGATCAACAGGTTCGACTGTAAATACATCTAAGCCAGCTCCGGCAATTTCTTTATTAATTAAGGCTTCGGTAAGTGCCTTTTGATCGACAATTGGACCGCGTGCCGTATTAATGAGGTAAGCAGTTGGTTTCATCTTTTTTAGTTCTTTCTCACTGATAAAGTGCCTTGTCTGAGGTGTTAAAGGGCAATTCACCGCTAAAAAGTCAGCTTGTTCAAGTAATGTATCGAAGTCAACTAACCGAACTCCCAAATCCTCCGCATCTTTTTCGGAAGCATAAGGATCAAATGCTAACTGAATCATTCCGATAGGACTCGCCAACTTAAACATTTCTTTGGCAATATTGCCCATTCCAATGGAACCCAAAACCTTTCCCTGGAGCCCTATTCCCGGATGATTATATTTATCGTCCCAGCGGCCCTCGCGGGTCAACCGATCCTTAATGAGCAGTTGTCCACTTAGAGCATAAAGCATTGTCATAATCGCTTGTGCCATCGGTCTACGAACCCCGTCGGGTGCTATGTAAAGAGCAATATTAGCCTCTGTGCATGCTTCCAGGTCAATCATCTCATAACCTACACCCCAACGCCCAATCGCTGCTAGTCGTTCAACCCCGACAAAGCTTTCTTTCGTGAATTTAGGCAATAACGAAATAACGGCATCAAAATCTTTAATTTGGTCAGGTTGAACGACATCGGTATATTCACTCAAGAATTCGTATTCTAGGTCCTCGATCTGATCTAGTAATTCAAAGCCTATTACATTGATCTCTCCATTTTCATTTAGAAAATCTCGGGTTAGGCCCACACGGAATTTTGCCATTAAATAACCTCCTAGGTTGTTTTTAATCAAATTATAACATTTATTTAAACAAATAGAATAGAGATTAAATTGATATAAATATACAAGTTGTAAATGATAGATTTTTTGTTGATTTCCCGGGAAACTTTATGAATAAAGTAAAATGGACTTTAATTAACTAGGACCTTGTTAATATGGAGATGCAACCACTTTGTAACAATTGGCGTCTAACTATTGGGTAGGGAACAGGAATTTCAAAAATTGGAGGAATGTCTGTGGAAAATGATGTAATGCAACTATTTGAGTATCATGTATGGGCTAATCGACTTGTTTTTGAGCATTTGCGAAAGCTGCCAGAGGATGTATGGGACAAGGAGTTGACTACCGTGTTTCCTTCTGTGTGCTCGTTGATGTCTCATATTTATTCTATGGATCTGATGTGGCTCGGCGTCTTGCAGGAACGTCCGTTTCATGAGGTGAGGGCGTTGTTGATGCAACTGCTCGAGGAAACGAAAACGGAAAGTCTGGAAAATATGGAAAAGAGATTTGAGAAAGCAGCGAAAGAATATCAGGATTTTTTGTCTGAGTGTCATCCAGAAAAGATACTTACCCTTGCGCATCCCCAGTATGGTTCGGTCAATACTCCATTGTCTGGAGTCATACAGCACGTCGTGAATCATGGAACATATCATCGTGGCAACCTAACAGCCATGCTCCGCCAGTCTGGTCATCCCGGTGTGGCAACGGATTATGCTTTTTATATGTTTACGATGTAAAGGGGGGCCTGCTACACTGATTCGGACTCAGTCGGGCACCACCTGATGATTTGAGTCCGAATCCAGGCCTTATTCGGACTCAGTGTGGCACCACCTAATGATTTGAGTCCGAATCCAAGCCTGATTCGGACTCGGTGGAGCGCCTCCCGATGATTTGAGTCCGAATCTAGCCGTGATTCGGACACAGTGGAGCGCCCCCCGATGATTTGAGTCCGAATCCAGGCCTTATTCGGACTCAGTGTGGCACCACCCGATGATTTGAGTCCGAATCCAGGCCTTATTCGGACTCAGTGTGGCACCACCTAATGATTTGAGTCCGAATCCAAGCCTTATTCGGACTCAACGGAGCGCCCCTCGATGATTTGAGTCCGAATTCAGCTCTTATTCGGACCCAGTGGGGCACCCCCTGATGATTTGAGTCCGAATCTAGCCGTGATTCGGACTCAGTGGAGAGCCCCCTGATGATTTGAGTCCGAATCCAAGCCTGATTCAGACTCAGTGGGGCGCAACCCGATGAATACAGTCCGAATCCAGCCCTAATCGATCTTAGTGGGAACCTACTTCCTCCCCAACGCCTGCGAAATCCCTTCATCACTATTCACAAAAATGGTTTTCTGGTGATCATAGATTACAAACCCTGGTTTTGCCCCAGCTGGTTTTCGTACGTGCTTAACTAAAGTGTAGTCCACCGGAATTTGGTTGGAGCCACGCGCTTTACTAAAGTAGGCAGCTAACGAGGCGGCCTCCCGTAGAGTTTGCTCACTAAACTCTCGCGCCCGAATGACGACATGCGATCCAGGAATATCCTTCGTATGCAGCCAGGTATCTGTGGAAGTAGCAAGTCGGTTTGTTAAATATTCGTTCTGGGTGTTGTTTTTGCCGACCAATAGATCGATTCCTTCGGAGGATACGTATCGGTCAAGCACTGGCTTCACATTTTTCTTCTTCTTCAGGTTCTTTCTTCCGCGCTGACGGAGATACCCCCCTTCAACAAGTTCCTCCCGGATTTCTTCTAAATCAGATAACGAGGCAGACTCCAACTGTTGAGCAATCGTCTCAAAATACTTGATCTCCTCGTTTGCCAATCCAATCTGCTGTTCAATAAACTCTAGACTAGTACGAGCTTTATTATACCTTTTGTAATACTGTTGGGCGTTTTCTGAAGGGGACTTTGCTGGGTCCATAGGAATTTCCATCAACTGAGATTCCTCATCATAATAATTCTGAACAATAGCAACCGTATCCCCTTTTTTCAATTGATGCATGTAAGCAGTCAACAACTCGCCAAATAAACGATAACGATCAGCCTCAAGTGCAGCGGATCTTTCATCTTTTAGCTTTTGAATTTTATTTTTATTTTTATCGATTTCATTGGTCGTGAAGCGGATTAGATCAAGGGCTTTTTGCCTTACCGCATCGCGCTCTGCTTTCCCTGAATAAAAGCGATCAATACATTCACTAATCATAGAAAAAGCAGCAGTCTCCCCTGAAACATGAGTAAGATCAACTACGGAAAAAACATTCTTCTCATCGCCTTTGACGATTTGGGGATGGTATTCACCATTGCGAATCTGTTCCATAATCTGTTCGAAAGACGACCATAACGGATCACGTCCACCTAACCCCGCACGATGGACAATTTCTCTCGCAATTAAAGGACTCAATCCAGTAAACTGTTCAACCAGCTGTTTATCAATTTTGCCGCGATTAAAATCAAGACTGTGTATAAACTCTTCCTTATTAACTAGTAAGGGATTTTTTTTATTTTGTTCAGGTGGTGCGACATATGTTCTTCCGGGAAGAACGATTCGGTGACGACTGACGCCTGGCGTAACATGATGAATCCCATCGAGGATCATATTTTTCTCAGGATCGATTAATAAAATATTGCTGTGCCTTCCCATGATCTCTACGACAAGGCGACGCAAATTGAAATCTCCCAGTTCATCCCGGATTCTCATATCTACATGAATGATCCGTTCCATTCCGACTTGACTGATCTTCTCGATGATCGCCCCTTCACAATGCTTGCGAAGAAGCATACAAAACATGGGAGGTTCCAAAGGGTTTTCCCATTGATAGTCCGTGAGATGGAAGCGAGGAAAGGAAAAATTTGCCGAGATTAGAAGCCGTCTATTTTCCCCATTTGCCCGGATTTGCATGAGGATATCTGAATCAGTTGACTGATAGATTTTCGATATCCTCCCTGTTTTCAGTAAGGAATCACATTCATCTACTATTGCTTTTGTTACAAATCCATCAAATGCCATATTTCCCACTCCATTTCCATTCCGCGAAGGGGGGTCAGACCCTAGTCGAAATTTGTCGAAGTAATAAGTAAGGTATCTACACTTTGAATCATCATAGAGTTAGGGTGAATCCGACAAATTTCGACTAGGGTCTGACCCCGTTATGAGGTAAGTATAAACCAAAACGCCAACAGAGGTAAAATCAAATCATTTTTTAACGCTTGTCTGAATATCTTGGAAAGGAGGATAAGCCCATATGTACTTTATGGACTAGGAGGGACAGAAAACGTGAGTAGAAATCAATGGTACAACTCATCTACAAGTGAATGTGTGGAAATGATGCAAACCCATGTGGAAAAGGGACTTTCCGCAAAAAGTGCAAAAGAGAGATTGGAGCAGGTAGGAGAAAATATTTTAGAAGAAAAACAGAAAATCTCCCCCTGGGTGATTTTATTAGGGCAATTTAAGGATTTTATGGTTCTTGTCCTGCTTGCGGCAACCTTAATATCCGGTTTGCTAGGAGAATATATGGATGCCTTGACGATTATTGCGATCGTTTTAATTAATGGGATCCTCGGATTTGTTCAGGAGTACCGTGCGGAAAAGTCTCTTGGGGCCTTAAAGGAATTAACAGCACCAACTGCACATGTCATCCGCGACGGAGAATTGCAACAAATCCCAGCAAAAGATGTTGTACCGGGTGATCTGGTTTACTTTGAAGGGGGAGATCGAATCCCGGCAGATGTACGGATCATAGCTAGTAGTGGACTGCATGTTGAAGAATCAGCTTTAACCGGAGAATCCATGCCCGTTCTAAAACAAGAGGGTGTCATTACGCAAACGGATATGCCACTCGGAGACCAAACGAATATGGCCTTTAAGGGAACTTTAGTGACAAGAGGGACAGGTCAAGGAATTGTGGTTGGAACCGGGATGCAAACCGAAATCGGAAAAATTGCCGCATTGATTCAGTCTACTGAAACCTTGCAAACCCCTTTGCAGCAAAGATTAGAACAGCTGGGTAAAATTTTAATTGTAGTAGCTCTAGCTTTAACAGCGATGGTGGTAGTGGCAGGAATTATGCACCAGCATGATCCTTATCAAATGTTTTTGGCCGGTGTTAGTTTAGCTGTTGCAGCAATTCCAGAGGGATTGCCAGCGATTGTGACCATTGCCCTCGCCTTAGGAGTCCAGCGGATGATTAAGCGAAAAGCGATTGTGCGGAAGCTTCCATCTGTAGAAACGCTTGGTTGTGCAACCGTGATCTGTTCAGATAAGACAGGAACCCTAACGCAAAATAAAATGACCGTCACGCAAATTTGGGTGGAAGGCAAGAACGTAGAGGTATCAGGTACCGGCTATGTACCCGAAGGGAAATTCAGATTACAGGGCGGAGAAATCCATCCCACTCGAAACAGTGCCCTATCAAGGCTACTTCTACTCAATTATTTATGTAATAATGCGAAGCTCGTCGAAGAAAAGATAGAGAAAAAATCTCTACTTCGGAAAGAGAAAAAGCAATGGGAAATCATTGGTGACCCGACGGAAGGGGCCTTGCTCGTTTGTTCAGAAAAGGCTGGAATCCCGGCGCATGCGAAGACGTGGCAGAGAGTCAAGGAATTTCCGTTTGATTCAAGTCGGAAGATGATGTCCGTCCTTGTCAGGGATGCGCATGGTGCACAAATGATATCTGTCAAAGGGGCGCCAGATATTCTTTTAAACCGCTGCAGTAAGGTGTATTGGAATGGCAGTATCAGCCCATTGACGCCCGCCTTAAAAAAGCAAATTCTCCAGCAAAATATGGAGATGGCCGAACAGGCTTTGCGTGTCCTTGCAGTTGCTTATCGGGAACCGAAGTCAGGTGAGCGAGTCATTGATGAGAACCAAGCTGAAAGGGATTTAATCTTTGTTGGATTGAGCGGTATGATCGATCCACCGCGCGATGGAGTGAAGCAGGCAATAAAGGAATGCCGGATGGCTGGGATTAAGACGGTTATGATAACCGGGGATCATCAGATCACGGCACAAGCCATTGCCCATAAACTAGGAATCTTGCCAAAAGGTGGGTTGACAATAAATGGACAGGATCTTTATAATATGTCCAACGAAGAATTTGAAAGAAAAATCGAAGATATTTACGTTTATGCGAGGGTTTCCCCGGAACATAAATTAAAAATTGTACAAACCCTGCAGGCAAAGGGTCATGTTGTTGCCATGACAGGTGATGGGGTCAATGACGCACCAGCAATCAAGGCGGCCAATATAGGAATTGCCATGGGAATTACGGGGACAGATGTATCGAAAGAGGCATCTTCTCTCGTGCTAGCTGACGACAACTTTGCCACGATTGAAGCTGCGATAGAAGAAGGACGTACAATTTATGATAACATCCGCAAGTTTATTCGCTACTTATTAGCCTCTAACGTAGGTGAAATTTTGGTAATGTTCCTTGCGATGATGGCAGGAATGCCGCTGCCACTGGTTCCAATTCAAATTCTTTGGGTCAATCTTGTGACTGATGGATTGCCAGCTATGGCTTTAGGGGTTGATCAAGCGGAAGCAGATACCATGAACAGACCGCCACGGCCTAGCAAGGAAAGTATTTTCTCACGGGGCCTAGGTTGGAAAATCATTAGCCGTGGAGTGTTAATTGGCGTCTGTACGCTAGCGGCGTTCTGGCTTGCCTTGCAGGAGAATCCGAACCACTTAATAGAGGCCCAGACGATTGCTTTCTCTACGCTTGTGATGGCTCAATTGATCCATGTTTTTGATTGCCGCAGTGAATATTCCATCTTCCACAGAAACCCGTTTCAAAATAAATATTTGGTAGTCGCTGTCATTGTTTCGGTTCTTTTACTGTTGGGGGTCATCTACTATGAGCCGCTTCAACCAATTTTCCGGACTGTCCCACTTGATATGAATCAATGGATCTTGGTATTAACATTAGCTGCGATTCCAACGTTATTAGTTGGCGTAATGCGTCTATTCTATGATGCTTTAAGAGCAAAAACCAGATAAATTTTTATGATAAGCAACGGCTAATTGCCGTTGCTTATTTTCCAAACAAAATTTGGACGTCAAATCCACGACACGGAGGGTGGTGAGTGAATTATGGTGCAAAGCATGACAGGTTATGGACAAGCTTTTACAGAAACGGACGACTATAAAATCTCCGTTGAAATGAAATCTGTGAACCATCGTTTCTTGGATGTTTCTTTGCGCATGCCGCGTGAATACTTGGCAGCCGAAGAATTGATCAAGAAAAAAGTTGGCGAGTTTATGAAACGAGGAAGGGTCGACCTGTTTATTAATTTGGAAAGGAAGGGTGGACCCAAAAAGGTGTTGAAGGTTAACTGGGATTTGCTAGAACAATATATTGGGGCCTACAATACTTTAAATGAGCGGTTTTCCGTACAAAATCAGGTGAAGCTAGGGGACTTATTGGCTATGCCGGAAGTGGTGGAGTTGGAGGAACCCGGAAATTTCTCACAGGACTTCGTAAATCCCTTGTTAAATACAGTGGAATCGGCTTGTCATCAGCTTGTACATATGAGAAAATTGGAAGGAAAGACTTTAACGGAGGACCTATCTTTGCGATTAGCAAAGTTGGACAAGCTCGTCCTTGAAATTAAGGCAAGAGCACCGAATGTTGTTCGGAATTATCGAGAGAGACTGTCTCAGCGAATGGCCGAATTTATTACAGGAGAAATAGAAGAAACCAGAATTCTGACTGAAGCAGCCCTGTTTGCAGACCGTGCAAATATTGACGAAGAATTGGTTCGAATGGCTAGCCATTGTGGGCAATTTATGGGCATTCTTCAATTAACTGAACCTGTAGGGCGGAAATTGGATTTTCTCGTCCAGGAGATGAACCGGGAGATCAATACCATCGGCGCCAAGGCTAATGATGTGGAAATTAGCCAACGTGTCGTAGAAATAAAAGCGGAATTGGAAAAGATCAGAGAACAAATTCAAAATATTGAATAATGGGGGTACTGTCCGTGGCTATAAAATTAATTAATATCGGTTTTGGCAATATTGTTTCTGCGAATCGAATCATATCCATTGTCAGTCCTGAATCTGCACCGATTAAACGGATTATCCAGGAGGCAAGGGATCGTGGAATGCTGATCGATGCAACCTATGGAAGAAGGACAAGGGCGGTGATTATCACGGATAGTGATCACGTTATTCTGTCTGCCGTACAGCCCGAAACAGTCGCCCAACGTTTATCGACAAAGGATGAAGAGACGGATGAATAGGAGAGATTATGTTGGAGTTTGACAAGGGATTATTAATTGTACTTTCTGGACCTTCCGGAGTTGGAAAAGGTACCGTCTGCGCTGCGCTGAGAAATTTCATGCCTGAGTTGGTCTATTCTGTTTCCGCCACCACAAGAAACAAACGAGAAGGTGAACGGGAAGGTATAAATTACTTCTTTAAAACCAAGGATGAATTTGAACAGATGATCGAGCAAGATCAACTCTTGGAATGGGCAGAATATGTGGATAATTACTATGGGACCCCAAGGGGATTTGTTGAGGCGACCATTGATCAAGGAAAAGATATTATTCTTGAGATTGAGGTTCAGGGGGCACTGCAAGTGAAGCAGAAATTCCCTCATGGTATTTTTATCTTCCTTGCACCGCCGGATCTTGAGGAGTTACGCAATCGAATTGTTGGCCGCGGTACAGAGACGGAAGAAACCATTAATAATAGAATGGATGTAGCCAAGGAAGAGATTGAATTGATGGACAATTATAATTACGTTGTTGTCAATGATCAAGTGGCACACGCTTGCGAATCGATCCGGGCTATTGTAACCGCAGAGCATTTAAAGAAGGAACGACAAATTGCTAAATATCGAAAATGGTTAAGGGAGGTTTAATCGTGATTTATCCTTCGATAGATACATTGGTTAAAAAGGTAGAAAGTAAGTACATCCTTGTTTCGCTAGCGGCAAAAAGAGCACGCCAGCTTCGTGAAGATGAAGAATCTTCAAAGATTGTTAAACCGATTTCAAAGAAGCCGGTAGGAAGGGCTCTAGAGGAAATTGCGGAGGGCAAACTTCAGTTTGAAAGACCCAAAAAAGTTGTAGAGTAGTCAAATCTGACAACCTTATTATAGGTTGTTTTTTCCATTTTTGTAGAGGAGGAACTCCCGATGTTAACAGGAAAGACGATTGTGCTGGGAGTAACGGGGGGAATTGCGGCCTTCAAGGCGGCAAGTATTTGCAGCGGGCTCGTTCAGAAGGGGGCGGATGTGAGGGTCATTCTGAGCAAATCGGCCTTAAATTTTATACAGCCGCTTACTTTTCAGGCTCTATCGAGAAACCATGTGGTCGTAGATACCTTTGAAGAAAAGGATCCTAGCGTGATTGCCCATATCGAATTAGCTGACCGGGCGGACTTGATTATCGTTGCACCTGCGACAGCCAACTTTTTGGCGAAGGCAGCATATGGGATTGCTGATGATATGCTGACAACGACCCTTCTTGCGACACAAGCTCCGATTTTTATCTGTCCTGCAATGAACGTGCATATGTATCATCACCCAGCTGTCCAGCAAAACATTTCGATTTTACAAAGCCGTGGGTATCACTTTATTGATTCAGACGAGGGTTTTCTTGCCTGCGGCTATACGGGAAAAGGGCGGTTGGCTGAGCCAGAACAAATAATCGAACGGGTCGAAAGCTATCACACCCCAAGACAGGACCTGCAAGGAATCAACATTCTCGTTACTGCCGGTGCAACAAGGGAAAAGGTCGATCCCGTAAGGTTTTTTACGAATCGCTCCACAGGGAAAATGGGTTATGCTGTTGCTGAAGCAGCGATTGCACGAGGAGCAACGGTGACTCTCGTAAGCGGTCCGGCACAGCTCCCGATTCCTAATGGGGTCAATGTCATCCCAATTGAATCCGCTGAGGAAATGTTTCAGGCTGTTGCAAGCAAGAGTAATGAAGCGGATGTGATTATCAAGGCGGCGGCTGTTGCCGATTATCGTCCGGCACAGGTTCATGAACAAAAGATGAAAAAACTGGACGGCAACTTAACGCTTGAATTTGTACGAACAAAAGATATTCTTAGGTATCTTGGTGAACATAAGCGACCACAGCAAGTGTTGGTTGGCTTTGCAGCAGAAACAGAATCGGTGGAGAGCAATGCGATGAAGAAGATTAGAGAAAAAAATTTGGATCTCATCGTAGCAAATAATGTGTCTATGGAAGGCGCTGGCTTTGGCACAGATACCAATATTGTCACCTTGATTGAGCAAAAAGGGGTTCTTGCGGCTCTGCCTATGCTTAGCAAACGGGAAGTTGCAGATCGCATATTAACAGAAGCTGCGAAAAAATGGAGGGAAAAGCAAACGTGTACGCTGGAATAGTTGTCGATGTCCCGCATGTGGATACAGATAGGGCGTTTGATTATATAGTTCCAGACGAACTTGCACCCTGGATTCAAATTGGCAGCCGAGTTTCAGTTCCTTTCGGAAATCGCCTGCTGCAAGGCTATGTTGTGCAATTCAAAGAACAGACCGAGCTCGCAAAGGTAAAGGATATCAAAGAGATTCTGGATATCACCCCACCGCTTACTGGGGAATTGGTGGCATTAGGGCATTGGTTAAGCAATACTTATATATGTCGGCTGTATTCAGCGATGCAGGTCATGTTGCCTGCATCGCTGCGTTCGCAGTATAAGAAAAAAGTCAGAGTGACATCTGAAGGACAAAATCAACCCCTCTTACTACCCGGAGAACGTGAAATATTTAATTACCTTGGGGTACATCCGGATGGTGTTGAACTAGATCTGTTGGTGCGCAAATTTCCGGAACAAACGGCCTTTCTATTGAAAGCGGAACGGGAAGGATGGGTGGAAACCTCCCAGGTTGTTAAGGACAAGATTACCCGTAAAACGCTTTTGTATGTCAAAAAGAAGGTGAAAGATGAGCAGATTCCAGGACTTGTTGAACAGCTGTCGAAACAAGCAGAACGACAAAAGGAAGTTATGCTGTATCTGCAGGATCATGAGCATCCGCTCGCTCTGAGGGACCTTCTTTCTGAACTAGGAATTTCCTCATCCGCGGTCAAGAGCCTGGTTGCAAAAGATTGGTTGGAGCTTGTAGAGGTTGAAGAGAGAAGGGATCCTTATGCTAACAAAAAATTGGAAAAGGATCAACAAGTCGAATATACTCCTGAACAGCAAGAGGTCATTCTCGAGATTGATACAGCATTAAATGCAGGAGAACACGCTGGTTTCTTGCTTCATGGCGTAACAGGAAGCGGAAAGACGGAGGTGTATTTAGAGACTATTTCCCATTGTCTTGCGCAGGGGCGTGAAGCGATCGTATTGGTACCAGAAATTTCCCTCACACCTCAGATGGTAAATCGCTTTAAAGCCCGGTTTGGGGACCGAGTAGCTGTGATGCACAGCAGGCTTTCCCAAGGAGAAAGATACGATGAGTGGCGGATGATTCGAGATGGTAAAGTTAGTGTAGTCGTCGGGGCACGTTCGGCCATCTTTGCTCCTTTTACAAACCTTGGATTGATCATTATTGATGAAGAACATGAAAGCTCTTATAAGCAAGAAGAGACGCCCCGCTATCATGCGCGCGATATAGCAATGAAACGAGCCCAATATCACAAGGGCGTGGTCGTGCTTGGAAGTGCTACACCTGCCATGGAGTCGTATGATCTGGCCCAGCGAGGGAAACTCGGACTTCTCACGATGGTAAAACGGGTTGGTGAAAGACCCCTGCCTTCGACCGCGATTGTGGACATGAGGGAAGAGTTAAGAGAGGGTAACCGTACGATGTTTAGCAGGCAGCTTTCTCAAGCGATTCAAGAACGTTTGCAAAGAAAAGAGCAGATCGTCATCTTCCTTAATCGTCGAGGCTTTTCTACTTTTGTCATGTGCCGTTCATGCGGCCATTCATTGCAATGTCCGCACTGTGACATTTCTCTAACTTACCATCGGAATAATCGAACGGTTCGCTGCCACTACTGCGGCCATGCCGAGGTAGAGCCTGACAGCTGTCCGTCATGTGGAAGTAATCATATCCGCTTTTTTGGTACGGGTACGCAAAAGGTAGAGGAAGAGTTAAGCAAGTATTTCCCAGGTATTCGTGTTATTCGGATGGATATCGATACCACAACCAAGAAGGGATCACACGAGAAGCTACTGCAGCAGTTCAGGGAACATCAGGGCGATGTGCTGCTCGGCACCCAAATGATTGCCAAAGGGCTGGATTTTCCTAAGGTCACCTTGGTTGGTGTAATTGCGGCTGATACCATCCTTGGGATGCCAGACTTTCGGGCGGCAGAAAAGACCTTTCAGTTACTGACACAAGTTGCCGGGAGAGCCGGACGTCATGAGCTACCGGGAGAAACAATTATTCAGACGTATAACCCGGAGCATTACAGTATTCAATATGCCAAAACACACGATTATCAAGGTTTTTTTTCAATGGAAGCAAAGCATCGGTTTGAAAAAGGCTATCCCCCTTTTTCAAGGCTTATTCTCTTTACCTTCTCTTCACCACAGGTACCCTTGGCGATTAAAAAGGCCAATGATTGGGCAAAAAAGCTGCGGCAAACGTTACCTAGCAGCGTATTTATCTTGGGACCGATTGCTTCACCGATCCCACGAGTGAAAGATAGATATCGATTTCAATGCGTGTTAAAATATAGGAATGAAAAAGAAGTTCTACCAATTGTCAAAAAGCTGTCGGATGCCTTTGTCAGCCAGAATAAGAAAGACGAGGTAGAATTAGCGGTTGATGTGAATCCACAGGTTTTAATGTAAATAAGGAGGAGTTGCCATGGGAATCCGTATGATCGTAAAAAATCCCGATCCTGTGTTAAGGGATAAGGCTGTTCAAGTGAAAAATTTTAATGCCAATCTTCATAAGTTATTAGATGATATGGCGGAAACAATGTATGAGGCAGACGGGGTCGGTTTAGCAGCTCCACAAGTCGGCATCTTAAAACGAGTCATTGTAATGGATTGTGGGGATGGGCTAATCGAAATGATTAATCCAGAAATTATTGAAAGAGAAGGCGAGCAATTCGGTCCCGAAGGTTGTTTAAGTATCCCCGGATTGATGGGCGATGTTCGTCGGGCGATGAAGGTAAAAGCCAAAGGCCAAGACCGTTTTGGCAAACCGATTATTGTTGAGGGTGAAGAATTACTAGCAAGATGTATCCAACATGAGATTGACCACCTGAATGGTGTTTTATTTATTGATCTTGCGGAAAAAATGTATGAAAAGGATCCTGATCAAGCAGAGGGATAGAGATAGCGGAATTATTTTCCGTTATTATTAAGAATCAGAGAAAAAATGGTTCAATAGCGGAAAAAGTTCACGTTATTGAATATAATTAACCTCGTATTAATGGTATTTTCCTATGATAGTTGAAATTTTTTCCGTTATTGGAGCAATATTATGCTAAAAATGATTCATAGCGGGAAATTTTTCCGCTATGAAACGCAAGCCTCAAGATAGCTGATACAGAAACTGGCCTTAAAGCCAGTTTCTTCTAGTCTAACCCGAATTGTTCAAAGGAGCTGTAATAGATGCAAATTGTGTTTATGGGAACGCCTGATTTTGCGGTTCCCTGTTTGGAGCAATTAATATCGAATGGGTACTCGGTCACAGAGGTTGTTACTCAACCTGATCGGCCAAAAGGAAGAAAAAAAGAGATGACCCCGCCCCCGGTGAAGGTGGCAGCCCTCAAGTATCAAATTCCGGTCTTTCAACCAGAAAAACTGCGGGATCAGGAAGCGGTTGAACATATCCTATCGTTGAAACCAGATCTTATAGTAACAGCGGCATATGGACAAATCCTGCCGAAGGAAATTATTCAGCTTCCGAAATATGGTTGTATAAATGTACATGCTTCCCTTCTTCCTAAATATCGTGGAGGAGCCCCCATACATAAGTCAATTATAGATGGTGAAACAGAAACAGGTGTAACTATCATGTACATGGTGGAGAAACTGGATGCAGGCGATATCCTCACCCAAGTGAAAGTACCGATAGAATCTACTGATACGGTGGGAACTGTTCATGATAAATTGGCTGAGGTCGGTTCAGGCTTACTACTGGAAACCATTCCGAGGCTGATTAAAGGGGAACTAAACCCGATCAAGCAGGATGAGACAAAAGTCAGTTTTGCCTGGAATATTAAGCGGGAAGATGAAAAAATTAATTGGAACAAACCTGCTTGGGAAATCTATAACCAAATTCGCGGATTAAATCCATGGCCAGTGGCTTACACTCTTTTGAATGAAGATGTTTTCAAAGTATGGTGGGCCGATATCATAGATCTTGAAAAAAAGTCAGAGGATCGTCCGGGGACGATTCTTGAAGTTTCCTCGGACGGAATTGAAGTGGCCTGTGGAAAAGGGATTTTGCGTTTGCTAGAGGTTCAGCCCGCAGGAAAAAAAAAGCTGTCTGCTTCTGATTTTGTCCGCGGAGCTGGTGCCGGGCTGACCAGTGGAATGCACTTTTCTTAAGCGTAAAACGGAGGAGGAAAAAGCATGGCTCTCACGCCATCTGCACGTTCCGTTGCCTTGCAAATTTTGCTTCAGGTTGAACTGAAACAGGCATATAGCAATCTAGAGTTAAATGCCGCATTAAACAAGCTGTCGTTAGATCGTAGGGAATCTGGATTAGTCACTGAGCTGGTTTATGGGACCATCTCTCGGCTCAATACATTAGATTGGATGGCTAATCAACTATTAAAAAAACCGATACATACCCTAGAGCCGTGGGTAAGAAATTTGCTGAGGGTTTCTATTTATCAGCTGCAATACTTAGAGCGGATTCCGGATCGGGCAGTGGTTCATGAGGCGGTAGAAGAGGCGAAAAAACGGGGAAATGAAAAAATTGCTGGTTTTATAAACGGCGTATTACGAAATGTTGGGCGCAGCAAAGAACAACTGCAAATTCCAAAACAGGGCCCCAAGTTTAAACGGATTGCCCTTGGCAGTTCCCATCCAGAATGGATGGTCAAACGTTGGCTCAGCTTTTTTGGGGAACAGGATACAGTTTCAATGTGTGAAATTAACAATACAGCGCCGATGATGAGCATCCGTACCAATCTTTTAAAAACAGATCGTGAACAATTGATTAAGATGATCGAACAACAGCTGCCGGAAGCTGAGTGGGAGAGATCAAAGCTTGCACCGGATGGAATCTTGCTTTCCCATGGAGGACAAGTAGTCCACTCATCGATTTTCACCGACGGATATTGCACGATTCAGGATGAAAGTTCGATGCTCGTGGCTTACGCGCTCAACCCTCAGCCAGGTATGGCTGTTTTGGATACCTGTGCTGCACCCGGGGGAAAAACCACACATCTGGCAGAACGAATGGCTAATGAAGGAAGAATTGTGGCATTGGACATTCATCCTCATAAATTAGATCTGATCCGCCAAAACGCTAACCGCCTTGGTACGACCATCATCGAAACACGATTAGCAGATGCAACAGCATTGCCAGATGATATGAAATCTGGAAAATTTGATCGTATCCTTGTTGACGCCCCTTGTTCCGGATTTGGGGTAATCCGACGAAAACCGGATCTAAAATGGCAAAAGAGCGACAAGGATATCCAGGAGATTGCAGAGATCCAGTACCAAATTTTAGAACAAGCGGTGCAGTGTCTTAAACCGGGAGGAAGGTTGGTTTACAGCACCTGTACGGTTGATCCAGAGGAGAACAGCAAGCTTGTGCAAAGATTTGTGAAAGAACATCCCTTTGTCAAATTGGATGATACGTTGCAAGAGGACATGCCGGAAGTACTACACAGCTATTTCCACCGTTCGGGAAGTTATGTGCAAATCCTTCCCCATTACTTTGGGAGTGATGGATTCTTTATTTCCCGTCTGGTAAGAACTCAATAAATTAGGAAAGTAATGGTGATAAAATTGAAACCATTAATTTATGATATACGCTTAGAAGCATTAAAAAAGTGGTTGGAAGAAAACGGAGAAAAATCGTTCCGTGCTGGTCAAATTTATGATTGGCTGTATGTAAAACGGGTTAGCAGCTTCGAGGAGATGAGCAATTTATCGAAGGCCTTCCGAGAAAAATTGGCGGCTAGTTTTGAAATCCGTGGATTGGATCTGATCACGAAACAGGTCTCCGCAGATGGTACGATTAAGTTTCTATTCTCTCTACACGATGGACATGCGATCGAAACTGTGATTATGCGCCATAATTATGGAAACAGTGTTTGTGTTACGACTCAGGTAGGTTGCAGAATTGGCTGTACGTTTTGCGCTTCTACGCTTGGGGGCCTGAAAAGAAATTTAACAGCCGGGGAAATCGTTTCTCAGGTTCTAATGGCTCAAAAGGCTTTGGATGAAGATGATGAGCGAGTCAGCCACGTGGTGGTGATGGGGATCGGGGAACCTTTTGAAAACTTTGAGGCTCTGCTTGATTTCTTATATATTATTAATAATGATAAAGGCTTAAATATCGGACAACGGCATATTACGGTTTCCACTAGTGGGATCGTGCCAAAAATTTATCAATGGGCAGATGATATGAATCAGTTTAATTTGGCTATTTCCCTTCACGCCCCTAATACGGAGCTTCGGTCTCGTTTAATGCCGATCAACCGGGGATTCCCGCTTAAAGATCTACTGGAGGCTTGCCGTTATTACGTAAACAAAACGGGGCGAAGAATTACCTTTGAGTACGGCTTGTTTGGCGGAGTGAATGACAGTGTAGCACACGCCAATGAATTAGCTGATTTAATTGGGGATATCAATTGCCATGTGAATTTAATCCCTGTTAACTATGTTCCAGAACGAGATTATGTCCGTACGCCAAGAGAAGATATTTTTGAATTTCACAGGACTTTACAAAAAAGAGGGATCAATGCTACGATTCGTCGTGAGCATGGAAGCGATATTGCCGCCGCCTGCGGTCAGCTAAGGGCGCAACATGCTAAAGAAGCTGCGAGGTGACGAAATCATGGAGGCAGCCTACCAAACACATATTGGCTGTGTGAGAGCGTTTAACGAGGATACGGGAGCGGTTGTACAGCTGGAAAATGGTTATTTAATAGCGATCGTCGCTGACGGAATGGGAGGCCATCAAGCAGGGGATGTTGCCAGCTTAATGGCGGTTGATATTATAAGAATGAATATTTCCACCTTACCGGATGATCTCAAGCCTGATGAGGCCATTGATCTCCTTGATCAAGCGATTCTCAAAGCGAATGATGAGATCTATCGTTATGCGATGGGCCATGATGATTGTAAGGGGATGGGAACGACCATTGCTGTCTGTATTCTATCTAATGATTGGATAGTTACTGGTCATATTGGCGATAGCCGGATTTATCGTTTATCCATGGGGAAACTAACACAGCTCACAGATGATCATTCTTTGGTTAATGAGCTCCTGAAGAATGGTCAGATATCAGAAGAAGAGGCCAAGAAACACCCGCAAAAAAATGTGCTGACCCGTGCTTTGGGAACGGACTTGGATGTCGAAGTGGATTTAAAGGTTTTTGAATGGGAGCCGCAGGACCAATTTCTGATTTGCACGGACGGATTATCCAATAAAATTTCTTCGCAGCAGATCCAGTACACGCTGGCTTCATCCCCAACGCCTGATATGGCTGTTACTGCTCTCATCAAGTTGGCCCTAGACGCCGGAGGGGAAGACAATATTACCGCTGTTGTAATCAATACCCCATCCTCTAAGGAGGATTCTGGAAGCGGGGTGCCCGAATGATTGGCAAGAGCCTAGGAGGGCGTTACGAAGTCGAGCAGCGAATTGGCGGCGGGGGAATGGCGATTGTATATAAAGCCCACGACAATCTTTTAAATCGAACCGTTGCACTAAAAATTCTTCGGTCGCAGTTTGGACATGATGACGATTTTATTGTTCGTTTTCGCAGGGAAGCACAGGCTGCAGCCAGTTTATCCCATCCTAATATTGTGAATGTCTACGATGTTGGAGAAGAAGATGACATACAATATATTGTCATGGAGTATGTTGAAGGTTCAACCCTGAAAGAATTGATTACGAAAAAAGGGTTGATCGAGGTAGAAGAGGCCGTTCCGATTGCCATGGAAATTTGTGATGCCTTGGATCATGCCCACCACAATCATATTATTCATCGAGATATTAAGCCACATAACATATTGATCGGTAAAGGTGGAAGGGTTAAAGTTACGGATTTTGGTATCGCTCGAGCCGTGACCTCTGCTACAATTACGCACACGGGTTCTGTGATTGGTTCTGTTCATTACTTTTCTCCTGAACAGGCACGGGGAGGAATTAGCGGTGAAAAATCAGATATCTATTCTTTAGGGATTGTTCTTTATGAGATGGTTACAGGGAATGTTCCTTTTTCTGGTGACTCTCCAATCAGTGTTGCGCTGAAGCATCTACAGGAGGAAATTGTCCCACCTAAGGAAATTAATCCTAAACTTCCGCAAAGTGTAGAGAATGTTATTCTAAAATCGTTGGTCAAGGACCCGCTCTATCGTTACCAATCAGTCAAGGAAATGCAGCGGGATCTGAAGACCTGTCTCGACACGGAGCGGCTGAATGAACCGAAATTTATGCCGAAAATTGATGATGAGGAATCGACAAGGGTGATTCCCGCGATTACTCCCGAATTGATGGAAAGGCTGAATGGACAGAATACGGCTACAGGGAACAGGCAGGAGTATCAACCGCCACAAGGGAAGTCCAAAGTATGGCTGAAGGGGATTGCATGGCTTGTCTTTCTTAGTTTGTTCTTTGTTGTTGCTCTTTACGGGTTTAATTTTATCCTGAGTATTTTTTATGTCCCTGAGGTGAACACCCCTCGGGTGGAGAATATGACGTTGCAAGAAGCTCAAAAAGCTTTGGCAGAAAAAGATTTAAAGGTACTCATTAAAGAACGATTTAGCGATGAAGTGCCGCAGAATATGATTATTAAGCAGGAGCCTTCTCCGGGAATGCGGGTGAAGGAAAACAGCGAAGTAACTGTATATGTCAGCAAAGGTGAAGAGCAGATTGAAGTGCCAGACTTAGTGGGGCTTCCCGAAAGGCTAGTTGAGGTTCAGTTGGCGAAATTGAATTACGAAATTGAACGCAAGCCAAGCGATGAATATGCAAGTGGAACAGTAATGGGACAAACCCCTGCGGCTGGAACGTTGGTTACGCCATCCAAAGATAAGGTGGTAGTGACAGTTAGTATGGGAAGACAGACTGTTGTCATGCCGAACCTGATTGGACTTACTGTAGAAGAAGCTGAATCTGTTCTTTTGAAGAATGGGTTGAAAAAGGGTACGGTTAAAAATGAACCTAGTTATTCCCCTAAGGGGACGGTTTTTCGTCAATATCCTTTTCAGGCTGGTAGCAGGGCTCCATCCGGAACTGAAATTGAATTGATGATTAGCAGCGGCTATCCAAAGGATGCAAAAGAAATAACGGAACCAGTTTTGGTTCTGCTGGGCGATCAGGAATCTGCCAACATTGCCATCATGGTTACTGATGCAAGAGGGAAAGACCGAGAGATTGTGAACAAAACTATCACGCAATCCGAAACCTTTGACGTCAAGGTGGTCTTGTCACCTTCTCAAGATGCTACGATCACCATTTATAATAACGGAAAAATAATGGAAAAGAGGAATATCCGTTATTCTACCATTCCTTAAATATTTAAGCAGTAAACAAAGGAGGAAGATCATGCCTGAAGGTAGGATCATTAAGGCATTGAGTGGCTACTATTACGTGCTGGATGGCGAGACAGTCTGGCAATGCAGGGCAAGAGGGGTATTTAAAAAGAAAAAGATATCCCCACTGGTTGGCGACCTTGTGGAGTATGATCAGGAACGCAACCAGGAAGGGTTTATTCAACAGATCTTTGAGCGAAACACAGAGCTAGTTAGACCACCGATTGCCAATGTAGACCAAGCTGTGCTTGTTTTTTCCTTAGCAGAGCCACAAATCAGCCTTCTTTTGTTGGATAAATTTCTTGTACACACAGAATCGGCTGGTGTGAAATCGATTATATGTCTATCGAAATCTGATTTGGTGTCCACCGAGAAGTTCCAGCCGATTGTTTCTTTATATGAAAAGTTGGGATACGATGTTTTGGTTACCCATCAGTTGAAGACAGATCCATCTGCGCAGATTCGCCAGTTATTGCCGGGACATATTTCGGTTTTTGCCGGTCAATCAGGGGTTGGGAAATCTACTTTGCTCAACTCTATTATTCCCGGGGCTAACCTCCTAACTGGAAACATCAGTGAACGCCTTGGCCGGGGGAAGCATACGACCCGCCACGTTGAGTTAATACCTTATCAAGGGGGGTTTGTTGCAGATACACCAGGCTTCAGCCAATTGGATTTTTTTGATATTGAACCAGAACATCTTAGCCATTACTTCGTAGAGCTCCGGCAGTATCTTCCGGATTGCAAATATCGCGGATGCTTGCATGTTTCTGAACCTCAATGTGCGATCGTTTCCGCATTGCAGAGAGGGGAAATTGCCGAATCGAGGTATAATCATTATTTGCAATTTTTAAAAGAGATGAAAGAGAAAAAGCGGAGGTATTAACGGTATGAGACACCAAACGAAAGTTGCCCCTTCTATTCTTTCCGCAGATTTTGCCAAACTTGGAGAGGAAATAAAGGATGTCGAACAAGGGGGCGCGGAATTAATCCATGTGGATGTGATGGATGGACATTTTGTTCCCAATATCACCATTGGACCTTTAATTGTGAAGGCGATACGACCCTACACCGAGCTTCCACTAGATGTTCACTTGATGATCGATAATCCAGACCAATACATACCAGATTTTATTAAACAAGGGGCTGACATTATTTCTGTTCATCAGGAAGCTTGTATTCACCTACACCGAACCATTTCTTTAATTAAGGACCTTGGGGCAAAAGCATCTGTTGCACTGAATCCAGCAACACCGATTCAGATGCTCGAGCCCATTTTGTCTGATTTGGATATGGTATTATTGATGACGGTAAACCCAGGCTTCGGCGGTCAGAGTTTTATTTCCTCGGTTCTGCCCAAGATTCGGGCTCTGCGAAAGATGCTTGATGAACGAGGAATGCAGCAAATCGAAATCGAAGTCGACGGTGGGATCAATGCAGAGACAGCACCTCAGGTAGTGGAAGCAGGTGCGAGCGTGTTGGTTGCAGGAAGTGCAGTATATGGCGAGGCGGACCGTGGAGCTGCGATTCGGGCCATAAAGAAAGGCTTATAATCAAGGGGTCAGACCCCAGTCGATTCGGCAAATTTTCGACTGAGGTCTGACCCCTTTTAATAGGTTTCCATACCATGGAAGCTTTTCCTAAACTTTTTGCAGCTCGTAATCCCAGAAATTACTGTATACCTCAGATTGTTCTTCTTCATCATCGATAATCCGAAAACCCTGTTCACGCAATAAGGGGAGGAGCGAAGGGTCCTGAAGGTGGCAGAAAATCGGCTTCTGTAAAAGATAGGATTCATAGCGCAAGAACTCGAGACAACGAACGGCATCTGGAATAGCAGCCGGGGTGGCTGTCAAATCTACTAGTTCGATATGCTTGTTGTAGCTTTTATAATGAAATTCAATGAGATCATTGACGATCGTCACAAGTCCTTCACTGTTTGTGGTATAACTTCCCTTCAAGGTTTTGGCGAACCCCTTTAGCCTGCTTCGCGTTAAATAGTTTGGAAATAGAACAACGTTAGATTTATGAATTGTTGGTGGGGTAAATAATGCCGCTTGTCCCATAGTGTATGCCTCCTTCTAATAGATTACTTTTGCTTGATATAAACAAGCCGTTGGTTATTAAAGCATATGAAACAAGCTCTCGAACTAGAACTTTTTCAAGGGCATTCTGGTGAAAAACCTAAATCAAAATTTTTAGGAACATTTCTAGGTGGAAGGTGAATATACTTTACTAAATGCGAGTTGGTCATCTACCCGGGTACATATAATCCTGTGGTTTAGCGATGAGTTAAAAAACGGCGACAAAAATGGGGTAAGGAGGGGCAGACATGAAATTTTATACAATTAAGCTACCAAGATTTATCGGTGGGATGGTGAAGGCTGTCTTGGGAGCCTTTAGAAAAAAATAAAAAATCAGTTCAGTCTTACTCCATCTTGTTTCTTAAAAATCCTTCGGGGTAAGACTTGATGGCTCTTCAGTCTGAACCCGAGGAGAAAGAAAAAACACCTTAGTGAAAGGTGCTTTTTTTTGTGTTTCTATAGTTGGCGGAATAATTTTCCGTTATTTTAAAAACCCGGTCAATATGACCGGGTTTCATCAAGGGGGAACAATCCCCCTTCTTTTTACATCTACACATTATACACGAGTTACTTTTCCGGATTTAAGAGCCTTTGCACTTACATAAACACGCTTTGGCTTTCCATCAACCAAGATCCGTACTTTTTGAACGTTAACTCCCCAAGAGCGCTTAGAAGCACGCATGGAGTGACTTCTTTTATTTCCAGAACCGGCTTTCTTACCAGTTACAAAACATACGCGAGCCATATTTCCACCTCCCTGATACAGCCTTGCACATTACAGATACTAAGATATAATAACATATTGGGTAAAGCTCTGCAATAAGATAATTAGAAAAGCTCCTATCGATGCCTTCATCCTCTCTATTTAGCGAAAAACTTTCAAATAATGGGGATGTATAGTAAAATTGATGGGAAATAGCTTCTCGCACATCGTGTGCGTCATCGACGTAGTCAAGAAGCAACAGAAGGAGGAGGTACTGCGATGTCAGTAGAATTGAAAACACCTCTAGGGAAGATTGATGTAGAAAATGAAGTGATCGCGATGATTGCTGGAGGAGCTGCAGAGGACTGTTATGGTTTGGTCGGAATGGCTTCACGGAATTCATTGAAAGATGGGGTCGCAGAGCTTCTCGGTAAAGAAAACCTTGGCAGAGGGGTAACCGTTCGTGAGAATGGTGAGCTAGTGGAAATAGATTTGTATGTGATTGTGAACTATGGGGTGAAGATCTCTGAGGTAGCCCACAATGTTCAATCAACGGTGAAATATACATTAGAGCAAAGTTTAGGGCTGCAAGTTGGAGCTATAAACGTTTATGTTCAAGGAGTCAGGGTGACTGAGTCCTAGCAAGGAGGACATTCATAGTGGGGATTAGGCAGTTAAACGGGGAGCAATTTAAAGACATGCTGAAAGCTGGGGCAGCAAACCTTACAAGGCATATAGAAAAGGTTAACGCCTTAAACGTGTTCCCAGTTCCGGATGGCGATACAGGCACGAATATGAATCTTACCATGTCATCTGGAGTAAATGAGCTATCGAAGCAGTCTTTCTCGCACGTCGGAAAAACCGCCCAAGCGTTTTCCAAGGGCCTATTGATGGGAGCCAGGGGTAATTCAGGCGTTATTTTATCTCAATTGTTCCGCGGGTTTTCAAAAGCATTGGCAGACGCTGATGAATTAAATGCAGTGTCATTGGCAACTGCCCTCTCTCAGGGTGTATCTGCTGCTTATTCGGCAGTGATTAAACCTGTGGAAGGTACGATTTTAACGGTTGCCAAAGATGCTGCCCTAGGTGCACAAAAATCAGCCGAAATAAACGATGATCTATTGGAAGTCATGAAAGCGACTATTGACAGTGCAGAAAAATCTCTAGCAAAGACCCCTGATTTGCTTCCTATTCTTAAGGAAGTGGGTGTTGTCGACTCCGGTGGACAAGGACTTGTGTACATATACATTGGCTTTCTCCAGGCGTTGCAGGGAAATGCTGTAGTTGAAGAGCTGGTTCCAACCATTTCTAATGAGCTCCATTTGGACCCGGCACAGCTTCATTTAAAAACTGACGATATTACTTTTGGTTATTGCACTGAATTTTTAATTCATCTTGAACAAGAGTCTAACTTTGATTTAGCTGTGGTAAGAGGTCAGTTGCAAAAGTGGGGAGATTCCATTGTAGCGGTTGCGGACGATGAGTTGGTGAAAATTCATATACATACGGAAAAACCTGGAGATATCCTGAATTTTGGCCAAAAATTTGGGGAGTTAAAAGGGATTAAAATTGAAAATATGAGGCAGCAACATGCTCAGATTCTCTCCTCCGCTCCAACGATTGCTTCCCAGAAAAAACAACCGTTTGGAATCGTTGCTGTTTCCGCGGGAGAAGGAATTTCACGTATTTTAAAAGGGCTAGGTGTGCAGGAGGTCGTTAGTGGAGGGCAATCGATGAACCCAAGTACAGAGGATTTGTTGAAAGCTGCCCAGCGCATCTCTGCTGAAAACATTATTTTTTTACCGAACAATAAAAACATTGTGATGGCAGCTGAACAGGCTGCATCCATGTTGGATACACCCGCATTTGTGATTCCTAGTCGTACGATTCCACAAGGAATTGCCGCTATGCTCGCCTATCATGCGGATACAGCCATTGTACAAAATCTGCAGCATATGACAGAGGCCCTTTCCCATGTAAAATCTGGTCAGGTGACGAAGGCGGTAAGAGATTCAAAATGGGATGAACTGGATATCCATGAAGGGGATTTCTTAGGAATGCTTGAAGGGGATATCGTGGTCAATGGACAAGGACTTCCGCAAACGGCGCTTCGTCTGCTAGCATCGCTGATCGGTGAGGATGATGAGGTGTTGACGATTTTGTTTGGCCAAGATGTTGAGAAGGAACAGGCGGATGAACTTGCCAATCAAGTTGAAGAAGCCTACCCGCAATTGGAGATTGATGTCCATTTTGGTGGACAGCCAATTTACCCCTATATATTTTCTGTAGAATAGGCTGGTGAGCATGGTGCCAAGGATTTGTGTTGTAACAGATAGTACCGCGGATATTCCGAAGGAAGTAGCGGAACAGTGGGATATTCATGTGGTCCCTCTACATGTTCATATCGATCATGAAACCTTTTTGGACGGGGTGACAATAACTCCACTCGAGTTTTTTGAGAAATTGGTGAAGGCCAATAACTTCCCGACAACCTCGCAGCCCTCACCCACTCATTTTGAAAAAAAATATAGAGAACTTGCAGGGGTCTACGGTGAAGATGTTCAAATCCTATCCATTCATCTATCCAGTGCGTTAAGCGGTACCTATCAGTCTGCAAACTTGGCGAGATCTTTTTTGGATGGAAAAATAGATGTTAGCGTAATCGATTCGAAAAAAGCAGCATTTTTCCTTGGACAGATCGTTGTAGAAGCAGCGAAAGCAGCCAAATCGGGGAAATCCAAGGAAGACTGCTTAGCATTAATCAAGCGAATGATTGATGGGCAACGTGACCTGTTTATGATTGATGATCTGACCTACTTGCAAAAAGGGGGGCGAATCGGAAAAGCACAAGCTTTATTGGGCAACCTGCTTAGTGTTAAACCCATTTTATCTCTTAATGAGGAAGGTGAGGTTTATCCCCTGGATAAGGTAAGAGGAAAGAAAAAAGCCATCTCCAAAATGCTTGAGTATTTTCATGAGTATGCGGGGGATGAAGAGGTTTTATGTTCCGTTCTTTATGGAAAAAATCACGATGAAGCGAAGGAATTGGCGGAGAAGATTTCCGGGCAATTTAATGTCAATGAGATTCATCTGGTCGTGCTTGGTCCAGTGATAGGTGCACATGCGGGCCCACAGGCCATTGCCGTCTCAATGATGAAAAAATAAGCGGAGGGAAGGGAGTTATTATATCCTTCCTTCTTTCTATTTTGGGAGGGGAGTCAACGATGGAGCCACTACTGTCACCGGTCACTGTTGTCAAAGGAATAGGACAAGAAACTGCGAAGGACTTGGCAGACTTGGGTATCTTTTCGGTCCATGATTTATTGATGTATTTTCCCACAAGGTATGAGGATTACTCGATTCGGGATATAAGTGAAGTAGGTGAAGGGGAACGGATTACTGTCAGAGGAACAGTATATGGAGAGCCTTCTGTGCGATTTTACGGGCGTACGAAATCGAGAATGACAGTAAAAATGGTATGTGAAGGGATCGTCATTTCTGCTGTGTGGTTTAATCAACATTTCTTGAAAAACAAGCTCGTTCCGGGAAAGGAAATTCAGATCACTGGAAAATGGGAGAGAAGCCGTTTGCAGATTACGGTCAGTGAAACCAAGCTGCAGTTCTCTGGGAAAAAACAAGAACTTTCTTCAGAACAGCTAATTCAACCCATTTATTCCGTAACAGCGGCAATTACAGTCAAACAGCTGAGAAAATGGATGGAACAGGCATTAAAGCAATTTCAGCAAGAAATCAAGGAGATCCTACCGCAAGAAATTCTGAGAAAACACGAGTTTATCTCTCGGAAAGAAGCGATTCGGGCGATTCATTTCCCCAGTTCCACGAAGGAAGGAGGACAGGCTAGGAAACGCCTTGCCTTCGAAGAGTTGTTTTTCTACCAACTTAAAATGCAAGCCTTACAGCTTGTACAGAAAAAACAAACAAAAGGCAAAGGGATTCCTATCCCTCTCGAAGAAGTTCGACAATTTATTCGCTCCCTGCCTTTTACCTTAACAAAGGCCCAGAAGCTGGTGTTAAAGGAGATCCTTGATGACTTACAAAGCCCATATGCGATGAATAGACTTCTACAAGGGGATGTTGGGTCAGGGAAAACCATTGTGGCCGCGATCGCTCTCTTTGCAGCCGTAAGAGCGGGTTATCAGGGGGCACTGATGGTCCCAACGGAAATTCTTGCCGATCAGCATCTCAAATCTCTTGAAGAGCTTTTGTCTCCATATGGAATTCAAGTAGCACTATTGACTGGTAGTTTAGGAGTCAAGGCCCGGAGGGATCTATTAGCGGGTCTGCAAATGGGAATGGTTGATGTCGTGGTTGGGACACATGCCTTGATCCAGGATGATGTGTATTTTGGACGGTTGGGACTGGTCATTACTGACGAGCAGCATCGCTTTGGGGTGGAACAGCGAAAGATATTAAGAGAAAAAGGGCTTCAGCCTAATGTGTTGTTTATGACTGCAACCCCAATCCCGCGGACATTGGCAATATCCGTTTTTGGAGATATGGATGTCTCTACGATTGACGAACTTCCCGCGGGAAGAAAACCGATTGAAACCTATTGGGTGAAAGGGGAAAAGCTGGAACGTGTGTTAGCGTTTATTCGTAAAGAACTACTGGAGGGACATCAGGCCTACGTTATTTGCCCCTTAATTGAGGAGTCTGAGAAGCTGGATGTACAAAATGCAGTTGATTTATATCAACAGCTAGCAGACTATTTTCAAGGGGAATTTTCCGTTGGGCTAATGCACGGACGATTAAGTCCAAAGGAAAAAGACGAAGTTATGCAGGCATTTAGTGAAAACAAGATTCAAGTTCTAGTTTCTACTACGGTTGTTGAGGTAGGGGTCAACGTTCCAAATGCCACGGTTATGGCAGTCTATGACGCGGAAAGATTTGGATTGGCGCAATTGCACCAGCTAAGAGGAAGGGTCGGAAGAGGTGCGGAACAATCCTACTGTGTTTTAATTGCCGATCCCAAAACAGATACCGGGCGCGAACGCATGCGCACCATGAAAGAAACAAATGATGGTTTTGAAGTAGCACGCCGAGATCTGCAACTTCGTGGACCAGGGGATTTCTTTGGCACAAAGCAAAGCGGGCTTCCTGAATTTCGGATCGCCGATATCTCTCAGGATTTTCAAAGCTTAGAGCAAGCCCGACAGGAGGCTGTTGCTCTTTTAAAACACGAGGACTTTTGGCAGAGCCCAGAGTTTGCCTTCTTTCGTCAGTATTTGGAACAACAAGGGGTATTTGAAGTAGGTGTGCTCGATTAACAGGCAGTTAGCAAAATTCAAGGACGTTTCGACAAAGAATGTTGGGAGGATTAGTCCTTGAGATATGAAAAAACCGGGCTATGCCCGGTTTCGCCTACTTATTCAACGAATGTATCCCGTGCCCAGCTGCAGCTTCCGCAGCCTCCATCACCATTTCCGCTAAAGTTGGATGGGCGTGGATGGTCAACGAAATATCTTCTAAGGTTGCTCCCATTTCAATGGCCAATGCCACCTCGGCAATGAGATTAGAGGCTTCATAGCCGGCGATTTGGCCGCCAAGGATGATCCCGCTGTCTTTTTCGGCGATAATTTTTACGACCCCTTCCGTCTTATTCGCTCCAAGAGCTCGACCATTTGCACCATAGGAGAATCTTCCGGTCACAACCTCTATTCCTTTTTCCTTAGCTTCCGCCTCACTTAAACCAACACTGGCAATTTCTGGGTCAGAAAAGACAACGGCAGGGATCGCTTTATAATCGATCGCACTGTTTTGGCCAGCAATTACTTCTGCAGCTACCTTTCCTTCATAGGAAGCCTTATGGGCAAGGGCTGGGCCAGGCACGATGTCGCCAATGGCATAGACGTTAGGGATGTTGGTCCGGCATTGATTATCAATTTGAATATATCCACGTTGATCTTTAGCTAAGCCAATTCCCTCTAACCCTAATTCTTCTGTATTCGGTTTGCGGCCCACCGTAACCAACAAATAGTCTCCAGTGACAGTTTTCGTTTCCTCGCCAACCTGGAACGTTACAGTGACTTCTTGCTCCGTTTGCTCAGCTTTTTGGGCCATGGCTTTGGTGAAAATTTCTACATTATTCTTCTTTAAATTCCTGACCACTAGTTGGGCAGTTGATTTTTCAAAACCAGGGAGAATTTGTCCAGCCCCTTCAATGATCGTCACCTGGGAACCGAATTTTGCATAGGTCTGTCCCAGTTCGACACCAATATATCCCCCGCCAATCACAATCAGCCGCTTGGGAATTTCCTTTAGATTTAACGCTTCGGTGGAAGAAAGGATTCGATTGCCAAAAGGAAACGCGGGCAACTCGATTGGGCGTGAACCTGTGGCGATGATACAGTGATTGAACTTGTACCGATTGACATCATAGCCACTGATTACCCTTACTTGGTCGGGCTCTACAAAAAGGGCTTCCCCTGATAAAATCTCCACCTTATTCCCTTTTAATAGGGACTGTACACCGCCGGTCAACTTTTTTACGACGCTTTCTTTCCATTCTTGGGTTTTCGGAAAATCAATTTTTGCTTCACCAGCCGTAATTCCCATTTCTCCGGAAGCCTCTATTTCCTCATATCGATGGGATGCAGAGATCAACGCTTTGGAAGGAATACATCCACGGTTGAGACAGACTCCTCCAACTTCATCTTTATCGACAATAGTCACAGTTTTACCTAGTTGGGCTGCGCGAATTGCAGCAACATAACCGCCAGGCCCTGCTCCAATGACAAGAACGTCGACCTCAGTCGTAAATTCACCTACAACCACTTGTTTACACCTCCATCAGCAAGAAATCCGGCTCTGAGAGGACCTCTTTAAGATAGTTGATAAAATGCTGTGCAGATGCGCCATCGATTAAGCGATGATCAAAACTTAACGATAAGCCCATCACTGGTGCCGCTTGGACTAACCCGTTTTTGACAACGGGTTTTTCGGTAATTCTTCCCGTGCCAAGAATAGCTACTTCTGGATAATTAATAACAGGTGTAAAGTATTGCCCTCCTGCGGATCCGATATTGGTGATCGTAAAGGTTCCATTTTTCATTTCTCCTGGGCTTAATTTTCCATCCCTTGCTTTCACTGCAAGTTCATTAATTTCACTGGCAATGCGCCAGATGCTCTTGCGATCGGCATCAGCAATGACAGGAACCATTAGGCCTTGATCTGTGTCCGTGGCTATTCCGATATTGTAAAATTTCTTATAAAGAATTTCACCTTTTGCATCGTCGATCGACGCGTTAAGAACAGGAAATTGACGTAATGCACCTACAACTGCTTTGACAATAAACGGCAAGTAGGTTACTTTTATCTGCTTTTGTTCCATCATTGGTTTAACCCGTTTGCGGAAATCTACTAATTTGGTGACATCGACCTCATCGATTAAAGTGACATGTGGTGCCGTATATTTGGAGCGAACCATGGCTTCAGCAATTACCTTACGAATTCCTTTTAAAGGCACTATTTCCACGCTTCCCTGACCATAATCAGTAACGACAGCAGGTGGGGTTAGTGGTTGTACAGGTTGATTTGTAGCAGCTTCCGTGACGGTTGGAGCAACTGTTTGTTCAACCTGTGTTTGGTTGTAGTTCAGAACATCTTCTCTCGTGATTCGGCCATTCGGCCCAGTTCCTTCAATCCGTGTCAAATCTACGCCTTGCTCACGAGCAAGCCGGCGGATACTTGGTGTAGCCAATACAAGGGTCTTATCCATAGGCTCCTGCCGAGTCTCAGAGGCGGATTTGGGTGCAGGTGCCTCTTTTGCAGGCGCAGTCACACCATGTTTTTCATCCGTGCTGATGCCGCCCATTTCTTCCACTTTTTCTGCTGGGCTTACGGTTGATTGGTTCCCTTCACCTGCAACTTCAAATGTGACGAGCAGGTCACCAACTATGGCAACCGTTCCTTCGGTAACCGAGATTTCCTTCACAACCCCATTGACTGGGGAAGGGATCTCTACAACCGCTTTATCGTTCTGTACTTCAACGATGGTTTGGTCTTCCTCTACCTGATCCCCTGGCTTAATATGCCATTTGACGATTTCTCCTTCATGAATACCCTCTCCGATATCCGGCAGGGTAAAAGTAAACAAACCCATTTTTATTCACCCCACTTGTTTAGAAATTTAATACATATTCAATTCCGTCTTGGACCCTTTTGGGGTTTGGTAACCAGGTATCTTCGATCATGGCAAAAGGGAAAACGGTGTCTGGTGACGTCACGCGAGCAACGGGTGCTTCTAAGTGAAGAATGGCCTTTTCATTGATTTGGGCAATGATTTCTGCGGCAGCGCCTGCCGTTTTTTGCGCCTCCTGAACGACTACTGCCCGGTTTGTCTTTTTTACGGAAGTGATGATCGTATCAATATCCAATGGACTGATCGTACGCAAGTCAATCACTTCAGCCTTGATTCCTTTCGTTTTTTCTAATTCGTCTGCAGCCTTCAAGGAGGTATGTACCATCGCTCCGTAAGCAATAACCGTCACATCTGTGCCCTCTCTTACCACATTGGCTTGTCCTAATGGAATTGTGTATTCTCCCTCAGGAACTTCCCCACGGAAAGAGCGGTAAAGCTTCATATGTTCTAGGAACACTACCGGATCATTATCACGGATCGCTGAGATCAAGAGTCCCTTTGCATCATACGGATTAGAAGGGATAACTACCTTTAAGCCGGGTATCTGCATCATCAATCCTTCCAGGCTGTCAGCATGCAGTTCCGGTGTTTTTACTCCGCCGCCGAAAGGAGATCGGAAAACAATCGGACTATGATATCTTCCGCCAGACCGATATCTCATCCTGGAGGATTGGGCAGCTACAGAATCAAAAACTTCGAAAACAAAACCGAAAAATTGAATTTCCGCTACAGGGCGGAAACCTTGCAAACCAAGCCCGATAGCCAGTCCACCAATCCCGGATTCTGCCAACGGCGTATCAAATACGCGCTCTTCGCCAAATTCCTTTTGCAGACCTTCCGTTGCTCGAAATACCCCTCCATTTTTCCCGACGTCTTCCCCAAAAACAAGGACAGAAGGGTCACGTTTCAGTTCTACTCTCATTGCGTCGGTAATGGCCTGAATCATGGTCATCTGTGCCATGTTATTTTCCTCCTTCCCTAAGGTAAAATTCCTTTTGTTCTTGTAAATCTTTTGGGAGGGTTTCAAACATGCTGTCAATCAGCGAAGGTATTGTCATTTTTTCTGTTTCATCGGCTTTTTTAATCGCTTCAGCGATTTCCTGCTTGGCACGCTCAATCAACTTTTCTTCTTCTTCTTGAGACCATAGCTTTTTACTCTGTAAAAAATTTCGAAAACGCACTAACGGATCTTTTTTCTCCCAATCTGATGTTTCGTCACTGGTTCGATAGCGTGTTGGATCATCCCCGGCCATTGTATGTGGCCCATAACGGTAGGTAAGCGTTTCGATCAAGGTTGGACCTTGGCCTTCGATTGCCCGTTGACGGGCATCCTGTACGGCCTTATAGACAGCGAGAACATCCATCCCGTCGACTTGAATTCCTTTAATACCAGCTGCCACTGCTTTGTGGGCTAATGTAGTGGCGGCTGTTTGTTTGGCAACTGGGACGGAGATCGCATAGCGGTTGTTTTGGACAACAAAAACTGCAGGCAATTTAAAAGCACCCGCATAATTGATTCCTTCATAGAAATCCCCCTGCGAAGTTCCGCCATCCCCGATATAAGTGAGAGCAATATTTTTTTTCTTATTTAATTTCATCCCCATGGCGACGCCTGAACATTGAATAATTTGCGCGGCAATGATAATTTGCGGCATGAGAACATGTACATCCTCGGGAATCCTGCCCCCTTGCTGATGCCCTCGGGAATATAAAAAGGCCTGATAAAGTGGTAACCCATGCCATACCATTTGTGGGATATCACGATAGCTGGGAAGAATGAAATCTTCCTTGTTAAGTGCAGATTGACTCCCAATCATCGAGGCCTCCTGTCCAGCAACAGGTGCGTAGAAACCTAGGCGGCCTTGGCGGTTCAAGCTGATGGCGCGTTGGTCCCAAATTCTCGTATAGACCATTTTTTCCATTAATTCTTTTAACTGGCCATCTGAAAGGGAGGGCATCAATTCAGGGGCCAATAAAGAACCATCCTGATCTAATACGTGGAACGTCTGAATAGCCTCCTCTTGGACAAAAAGACTAGTATTCAACAAATTCACCTCAATAGTATAAAAATGTAATTGCCTAAAATGAGTTTCCAAATCATAATTAGGTTTTCTTGTTTTCGGGCATTCATACAGGAATGGAGAAAAATATAAAAAAAGCTTTTAACCATGCCTTATTGGTGTTGTTGTCAAAAGTGAGTAGGGATAGTCCAGGAGAATACACAAAAAAAGACTAAACACACTTACGTGTATTTAGTCAATGGGAGAGGAGAAACCGGAGGAAGAGCTTATGGGGAAACGTAAGTCTTCTCCGCGGTTGTCAGTAACACACAAGATGTTACTAACCATATTATGGACATCGTGAAGAAGAACTATACATACTTAAATTAAACTTTTTGTTGCATCCTTAAGATAAGCAAACATTTACCCCTTCTATCGCTTTATGCTAAACTGGTATAGTTATCAATGTTGGGAAAGCTTGGAATGAATGGCAGGTGGGCAGAGAAAATGCGAGTCATCTCAGGTACGTGTAAGGGAAGGCCTTTGTTGGCCGTTCCTGGAAAAGGAACCCGGCCTACAGTGGATAAAGTGAAAGAATCCATCTTTAATATGATCGGTCCTTATTTTGAGGGGGGGACTGCCCTTGATCTTTATGCTGGAACGGGAGGCTTAGGGATTGAGGCGTTGAGCAGAGGCATCGATAAGGTGATTTTTGTTGATATAAACCGCAAGGCGATCGATATTATTAAGCAAAATCTTCAATCGACGGGGTTCGGTGATAAAGCGGAAGTCTACAAAAATGACTCTCACCGGGCATTAAAAGCTTTGATTAAAAGAGGTTTGAAGTTCGATTTTATTTTCCTTGATCCTCCTTATGCTGAGCAGAAGGTCGAAACAGAACTCGCCGTGCTTTATGATTACCAATTGCTAAACCCCAATGCTTCCATCGTTGTAGAAACAGATGCATCCGTGGAGTTGGTGGAAAGAGTAGGTCGGATAGAGAAGGTAAAAGAAACAGAATATGGTAATACCAAGATTACGGTATACCAGATGAGGGATGAGTGGGAAGAAGGTGCTGAAGAATTATGAGTATTGCTGTCTGTCCGGGAAGTTTTGACCCTGTTACCAAAGGGCATTTAGATATTATTACAAGAGGTGCCAAAGTTTTTGATAAAGTAATTGTCGCGGTCTTGATCAATCACACAAAACAACCGCTGTTTACAACGGAAGAAAGAATAGATCTGTTAAAACAAGTGACAAACCATTTGCCAAATGTTGAGGTTGATGCCTTCAATGGGCTGCTTGTGGATTATATGAAAGTAAACAAGGCTAATGCGATCATAAAAGGTCTACGGGCTGTTTCAGATTTTGAATACGAGATGCAAATGGCTTCGATTAACCGTTTATTAGATGAAGAAATCGAAACCTTTTTTATGATGACAAATAATCAATATTCATTTTTGAGTTCAAGTATTGTCAAAGAAATTGCGAAATATCAGGCAGATGTCAGCAGTTTGGTCCCTCCTATCGTGGAAGAGGCTTTGCAACGCAAATTTGCCGCAAAATAGATAGGAGGTTGGTCGGAGTGCCCGTCCAACCTCCCCTTTCTATCCCCTGAAAAAGGGGGAGAATTTTTTCATCGTAATAAACAAAGCGGAACAAACAAATAGGATGCATAAAATAATTAAAGTATAGAAGCCAAGAGTTGGAATGGCTTGTATAGTGTATTCTAAATTCCCATTTGGTACCGTGCGAAGAAAAGTTGGGATCGTTTCCTCATGGAATACAAGTTTGTTTAGTGGTTTCCAAAGAACAAAAGTAATTGCGCCGGCTAAAAAGGCATGTAGCAGTTTATAGAAAAAATAGGGCTTGTATCTAATATCTGTTGAACCAATAATACTGGCAACTTGCGCGTGTACTGAAATTCCGCCCCAGGCCACAAATGCAGAAGCAATGGTCAACTTCATTTGCAGGTCCGTCCAGCCAGTCATCTCACCTATACTTTTCATGCTTTGTGTGACTTCAAAAAAACCGATGATGAAAGCCTGTGACAACTCTGCGGGAAGTTGAAAGAAGGATAAGAAAAGGGCAAGCGGAACAGTAAGCACGTCAGCGAAAACGCCCATGGTAAAAAAAGTCATCATCACAGAAAATAGGATAACAAAGCCCCCAATCACAAACATCGTTTGGAAAGAACTGAGAACAGCATCTCCCATGAGCTTTCCTAAAGGACGTTTATCCTGAACTCTTGCCCTGTGCATCGCTCGAAAAGCCCGCAGTAAAATAGAGAGGTCTTTGTCCCTTTTATAAGTGGTAGCTGGTGCTTTTCGATCGTGAAAACGAATGAGAATGCCTAGGATAATGGCCCCTAAGTAATTAGCTGAAGCAATGAAAATACCAAGGGTCGCGTCATGAAAAAAACCAACAGCGACTGCACCAAAAATGAATAAAGGATCAGAGGTGCTTGAAAAACAAACCAGCCTTTCCCCTTCGGCACGCGTTACCAATTTTTGCTCCCGTAATTTGGTGGCAAGCTTTGGTCCTACAGGATACCCGGAAGACAGCCCCATGGCCATGACAAACCCGCCGGTTCCTGGAACATTAAAAAATGGTCGCATGAACGGTTCCAATAAAACCCCCATAAAATGAACAACACCAAATCCAATCATCAACTCGGAGAGAACGAGAAAGGGCAGCAGGGAAGGGAATAATACATCCCACCATATTTTTAATCCCCGCAGTGCGGAGTCAAATGCGGCTTGAGGATACCGGATCATGGAGACTACCATGAATAGGGTAACCAGCGCGAAAAGGATGGTCAAAAAATAAGGTTTTAGTCGCATAGAATCCTCCAATGTTATCGCAATGATCTAGGCTTATACAATTAAAATCTACGCGAAGGTTGGATAGTTTAGACCAAGCATACTGTGGTTGAAGGTTGGTAGTTTACAAGAACTTTAGTATTTTTTGATGACAGGAACGAATTGCCATAAACCGAATCCGGGATTTCAAGCATATAAATAAAGTAGCAACCGGCAAAAGGAATATAGAGGTTCAAGGGTTTGAGGGGGGAGATGGGCTTGAAATCACCGAAAATTGGTTTAGCCCTAGGTTCTGGCGGAGCACGGGGAATAGCCCATGTTGGGGTTATCAAAATGCTTGAAGAAGAAGGAATATTCGTAGATTATATAGCTGGAAGCAGCATGGGAAGCCTCGTTGGTGCGCTATATGCCTCGGGAATCGGGACAGAAATGTTGGTTAAATTGGCTATCAATTTAAAAAGGAAATACTGGATGGATTTAACTGTTCCTAAAATGGGTTTTGTTTCAGGTGATAAAATTAAGGAAATGGTAAAAATCCTCACACATGGAAAAGATATTGAACAATTAAATATTCCATTGTCTATTGTTGCCACTGATTTATTGAAGGGTGAGCGCGTTATTTTTAATAAGGGTCCGGTTTATGATGCTGTACGGGCAAGTATTTCCATCCCAGGAATTTTTGTGCCTCAAGAAGTAGATGGACGGATTCTTGTAGACGGTGGGGTCATTGATCGAGTTCCAATCCGTGTGGCAAGAGATATGGGGGCGGATATTGTGATTGGTGTTGATGTAGGGGGGATGTCCTCTGACGAAAAGCCGACCACAATTTTTGATGTGATATCACGCTCGATTGATATTATGGAACGGGAAATTTTTAGGCATCGGGTGGTGGACGCGGATATAATGATTCGGCCGGTCGTTGATCAATACAGCGCAACGGCGTTCACGCAAATTGAAGAATTAATCGAAGCAGGTGAACAGGCAGCAAAACAAATGCTAGATACTATTAAAGAAGCGATTCAAGCTGGAGGATCAAATGAAACTTAACAAACGATTATGGGGCTATATTGCTATATTTTTTATTACTTTCTTTGCCATTAATATACCAATTCCTTATTATATAGAAAAACCCGGATCTGCCATTCCATTGGAACCGATGGTCCAGGTGCAGGACGGGTTTCACGATAAAAAAGGTAGTCTTAGTCTAACAACGGTAAGGATGGGCCCGACAAATATTGGCGGGTACCTTTATGCCCTAGTAAGCCCTTATGCCGATGTTGTAAATGTAGGGATGATCCATAGCCCGCATGAAACGGATGAGCAGTATTCGCAGAGACAATTGGAGATTATGAAGTTCTCCCAAGACACGGCAAAAATTGTTGCCTTTCAGAGAGCTGGTTATGATGTGAAAATTAAAAACAGCGGGGCCATCGTGATGCAGCTCTTGCCCGGATTTGCTGCGGAAAACGTGCTGCAGATTGGCGATGTAATCATCGGGGTGAACGAAGCCAAGGTGGACACAGCTACCGGTTTGATTGAAGCGTTGAAAGGAAAAGAAAATGGGGACCTAGTTAAGATTACATATTTACGGGACGGGAAAGAACAAACAGTGAACCTGGAATTAAAGCCATTGCCGGTTGCAACCGAAGACGGGAAGAAAAAAGCCGGAATTGGAATTGCTTCACCGATCACTAGTCGCACTTTTACCCTTCCAAAGGAGGTCACCATTAAATCGGAAGAAATCGGTGGACCATCTGCAGGTTTAATGTTTACTTTAGAAATGATCAACCAGTTAAGTCCAGATGATATCACAAAAGGGTATCCCATCGCGGGGACAGGAACGATTCAGGAAGATGGATCTGTCGGGCCCATTGGCGGAATTGAACATAAAGTGGTTGCAGCAGAGCGCGAAGGGATGAAATACTTTTTTGCCCCTTCATTGACGACAGAGCCAGGAGAAAAGTCAAACTATGATGAAGCTGTGGAGCGGGCTAAGGACTTGGATTTGAAAATGCAAATTGTCCCGGTGGAAACCGTGGATGACGCTTTGCGTTTTTTGGGAAAATTGAAACCGTTGTAAGGGGCTTAACTGAATCTTTCAGCCGATGAAGGACATTTCCTGAGCCGACTCCAACGGAAATGGTCTTCATGAGGCTGAAGAAGACCATTTTCCCGAGCCGACTCCAATGGAATTGGTTATCATTTGAAAATAATTTACTTATTTTATCACCGGTACATACTCGTACTCAGCTCTAGCCCGCCCACCACGCAGCCCCAGCTCATAAACAGAGGTGGCACGAATATCCAGCGCAAGCATCGGATGCGGGTCCCGCGGGATCTTGGTGATGATTGGCAAGGGACAGACTTCTTTGGCCTTCTTTATTAACTGTTTTCCTTTTTCGTTAAATCCTAGAACACGTATGTAAGGAACCCCCTCAGACAAAGAAAAAGATTGCATCTCACTTTTCTTTAGATTCAACAGAAGATAAAGCAGTAGCCGTTGCAATCGGTTCCAAGTGTAGCGTTTAGTTTTCAAATTTTCCATGAACAGATCATAGGATGAATAGAGCATTGCGAATTTCTGCAACCTGTTCTCTATTCCTTCTCCCATTTCATGGATTTGACCAAGCTCTTCTGGCTTTTTAGTAAGAAGGCTATGAAGGACAAAAGGAAAGAATTGATTCCAACTTACTGGAAACCTGTCATTGTTTTTTTCGCGGGAAATAATAGTCGCTGTTGAATTCGGTACAAATGGTGCAATATCCTGAACATCACTCTGTTCAAATATCCGTTTCCGGATTGCTGTAGCACTTGCAATCGAAACGTCGGAAATATCCTCTTGATGATAACCCGCTTTAATTCGTTGAATGGTAACGGGCTGTATGCGACTCCCCAACCGTTTTAAAGCCAACACATAATTTAATCCCAGAATATTATTGGGCTGCTCCAACAATTCGGGGGGGACCCCAACTAAGGCTGAAGCGGCTGCTGCATAAGCCCTAGGATAAGGTAGTCCTTTGTCCAACAAGCCTCGCAGCCGTTTCTTGAAATCGGCAGGTTCATCAATCAATCTTTCCGCCAAAAGATCAATCCAGTGAATGTCACCGCTTTCACTTCCGAAACAGACACAATCGACAACTCCAAAGGAATGTAGGGTGGAAATAGCACCGAAAGCAAACATCTCCGCATTTTGTGTACAGTAAGCTGTTGGCAGCTCTATGACCAGATCGATTCCGATGGAAAGAGCCATTTCGGCCCGAGCCCTCTTATCGACTACAGCCGGTTCTCCCCGCTGCAAAAAATTGCCGCTCATTACAGCAACAGTAGCGTCAGAACCGCTGGCCTTTTTTGCCTGTTGGAAGTGGTATAGATGGCCGTTATGCAGTGGATTGTATTCTACGACAAGTCCAACAACGTTCATATCTAATAAGGTCTCCTTCTGCTTTAATAGGGCAAATTAATTATAATCAAAGCTTTGTTATATTGACAAACGAAAAACGGATCTATATAATAATTTTTGTTGTCTTAGGAGTGATGGAATGATGAAAATATTGCTTCACGAGCTGGAGAAGGCTAAAGGACAAGCATTACCTTTAGAAGGGTTCGTTGATGTGAAATCAGTTCGCCTTGATGGGACGGAGACTTTGACAGATGTGCGTTTTTCTGGAGAATGCCACAAAGAGGCTGATCTTGTCATAGTAACAGGTACCATCACTGGTATTATCCAGGCGAAATGTGCAAAGTGTCTTACGCCAACTGAGTATTCGCTAAATGTTTTGTTTGACGAGAAGTTCTCCGAAGCACCAGTTGATGAAGAAAGTGATATTCATTTCTTTCATTCAGGCATGATTGATCTTTCCCCGTACTTAGTAGAGGCTATAGTATTGGAATTACCATATGTGTATGTGTGTAAAGAAGATTGCCTTGGACTATGTCCGACGTGTGGAACGAATCGAAATGAAAAACAATGCGAGTGCAAAAATGAGCGGATTGATCCGCGTCTAGCAGATCTTGCCTTGTTTTTTGAAAAAAACAAAAGTGATAATAAGTAAGGTTATTTTCTGATGCTGATCATCTTGGTGGTAACATCAGTAAATAATATAGCTTCTACTGGAACAACCCAAGGTTGGTAATCGGTAAGAGGACTTATACAATCATTATCAACTAAACCGAAGGGGGTGGAAGAAATGGCAGTACCTCAAAGAAGAACTTCCAAAACTCGCAAAAGAATGCGTCGTACTCACTTCAAGCTTGAAGTACCAGGAATGGTTAAGTGCCCAAACTGCGGTGAATATAAATTAGCACATCGAGTTTGCAAAGCTTGCGGCTCTTATAAGGGAGAAGAAGTAGTAAATAAATAAGCTGGTTAAAAAGCAAAGCCGATTGTGCTTTGCTTTTTTGTCGTTATTCATATAAATGCTTGCGGGACTTTTTGATTTTCTATATACTGATATTAGTACCAGGTATTAATTTTGTAGAAATTTGTCACTGGTGGTGGGCATGATACCACGTCTAAAAAAGAAAATAAGACAGAAGGAGTTAATGACTGCCTTGCAGTCCAACCCCTTTCTAACAGATGAAGATTTGGCACAGGTATTTTTTGTCAGTATCCAGACGATTCGCCTCGATCGAATGGAACTTGGTATACCCGAATTAAGGGAACGCATTAAGACGGTAGCTGAAGAGAAGTTGGATCCACTCAAGTCGCTATCTGCCGATGAGGTTATTGGTGAATTGGTTGATTTACAATTAAATGAGAACGCGACTTCCATTTTTGAAGTAAAAGAAGAGCATGTTTTTTCCCGGACGCACGTCGCTAGGGGTCATTATATCTTTGCCCAGGCAAACTCTCTGGCAGTCGCTGTGGTTGATGCTGAGGTGGTATTAACCGGTGCTGCAAGGGTTCGCTATGTAAAGCCAGTAATGCTTGGGGAGAAGTTGGTAGCCAAGGCAGTGGTTAGGTCAAGGGATAAAGACCAAACAAAAGTGAAAGTCGAAACAAGGGTTGCTGGAGAATTGGTTTTCAGCGGGATATTTCGCGTGTTTAAGGCATCGAACCTGCATAAAGCAGAGGGGGGAAGACCTTGAAAATTGCTGTTGATGCAATGGGGGGGGACCATGCCCCTGGGGCCATTGTTGAAGGTGCATTGCAAGCTGCTGGGGCTTTTGCAGATGTACATCTGATTTTAGTTGGAGACGAAAAACAAATTCGCCATCATATTGTTGGCGATTGCCCAGATAATATTGAAATCATACATACTACAGAAGTGATTGAATCAGATGAGAAGGAGCCTGCCAAGGCAATTCGCCGTAAACGGGATTCATCGATGGTAATCGCGCTTGAACTAGTTCACGAACAGAAGGCGGATGCGGTGATTTCTGCAGGAAACACGGGAGCCTTTATGGCTGGGGGCGTCTTTATTACGAAAAGAATTGAAGGGATTGAGCGCCCTGCTCTGTCGCCTATCATTCCGTCTATTGCGGGGAAAGGGACGCTTGTCCTTGACGTTGGAGCAAACATGGATGCCAAGCCGGAAAACCTTTTACAATATGCGATGATGGGAACCGTTTATGCCCGTAAGGTGATGGGGGTAGAATCCCCACGGGTAGGGTTGTTAAACGTTGGAACAGAGGAAAAGAAAGGCAATGAACTAACAAAGGAAGCCTTTGTACTCCTTGAAGACAAGCTCCCGAATTTTATCGGGAATGTAGAAGCAAGGGACATCCCTTTTAGTGTTTGTGATGTTGTGGTCTGTGATGGCTTTTCCGGTAATATTTTGTTGAAATCTTATGAAGGAATGGCGGCTGCTATCTTTCAAGTCCTAAAACAAGAATTCACGAGTTCCGTTACTACAAAATTTGGTGCTTTGCTTTTAAAACCGGGCTTTCGGCGTCTAAAGCAAAAAATGGACTATGCAGAATACGGAGGTACCCCTTTATTGGGGCTTCAAAGTCCATGTATCAAGGCCCACGGTTCTTCCAATGCCTATGCGATCAAGAATGCTATTGGTCAAGCCTTGCGTTTTGTGCAAAGCGATGTAATAGGTCAAATTTCTAAAGAAGTCTTAGAACAGAAAAGAGGGAACGATAATGAGTAAAGCGGTGGGGATTCTCGGGACCGGGGCATGTGTGCCTAATAAGGTTCTAACAAATTTTGATTTGGAAAAAATTGTAGATACATCGGACGAGTGGATTGTATCCCGTACAGGAATTCGCGAAAGAAGAATAACAACAGATGAAGAAGCGACATCTGATTTGGCTTATCAAGCTGCCCAGAAAGCATTAGAGGCAGCAGGGATCACAGCTGATCAGTTGGATTTGATTATTGTCGCAACGGTAACGCCTGACACATCCTTTCCTTCCACAGCAAATATCTTGCAGGATCGTCTAGGGGCAAAGAAGGCAGCTGCTTTTGATTTAGCTGCAGCTTGTACTGGATTTTTGTATGGACTGGCAACGGCAACTCAGTTTATCCAAAATGGGTTGTACCGATATGTATTGGTTATTGGCGCTGAATGCTTGTCGAAAGTTGTGAATTGGAGTGACCGGAATACCTGTGTTTTGTTTGGTGATGGTGCGGGCGCAGCCGTTCTAGGACAAGTGGAAGAGGGATACGGATTCCTTTCATTTGACTTGGGTTCCGATGGTTCTGGCGGAGATTTATTGAAAGTCCCAGCTGGCGGTTCCAGGCTACCAGCAACAGAGCACACGATCGCAAATGATCTTCACTATGTGTCAATGGCGGGTTCTGAAGTGTTTAAGTTCGCTGTACGCGTGATGGGGAATTCAGCAGAGGCTGCAATTCAAAAAGCAGGGCTATCAAAAGAGGACATTGACCTGCTTGTACCACATCAGGCCAACATGAGAATTATTGATGCCGCTGTAAAAAGATTCGGGCTTTCGATGGATAAAGTAGTCGTCAATTTAGATCGCTATGGAAATATGTCTTCAGCTTCGATTCCTATTGCTTTGGATGAAGCGGTCCGGACTGGCCGGGTCAACAAAGGAGATCATTTAGTGCTTGTAGGATTTGGCGGTGGTTTGACGTGGGGGGCTACTGTTATGAAATGGGCTGCAAAGGAGAGGAGAGAATCTCATGAGTAAGATTGCTTTTGTCTTTCCGGGACAAGGTTCGCAATATGTAGGGATGGGAAAAGAATTAAATGATCAAAATGCCAAAGCTGCGGAAATTTTTTCACAAGCAAACGAGGCTTTAGGCTATTCTTTGTCGGGGCTTTGTTTTGAAGGTCCAGAGGATGAATTACGACTTACTGCCAATGCGCAGCCGGCCATTTTGACGACGAGCATTGCTGTGCTGGAAACGCTGCGTGGGGAGATGGATCTCACCCCAGCTTTTGTGGCGGGACATAGTCTCGGGGAATATTCTGCACTTGTTTCTGCGGGAGCTATGTCCTTTAAGGACGCTGTTGTTGCTGTACGGGCAAGAGGGTTGTTTATGGAACAAGAGGTACCAGCTGGACAAGGTGGAATGTCCGCAATTCTCGGGATGGAACGAGGGCCTCTTGCTGACATTTGCGCGGCCGTTACAGAAAGCGGAAAACCTGTACAACTGGCAAACCTAAACAGTCCTGGACAAATAGTTATTTCCGGATCAGCAGAGGGAGTCACAGAAGCGGGTCAACTTGCTAAGGAAGCAGGTGCAAAACGGGTTATTCCATTAAATGTGAGCGGACCGTTTCACTCCAGCCTGCTAAAACCTGCAGCAGATAAGTTAGCTGAAAAATTAAAGACATTATCAATTGGTCATGCCGAGGTGCCGGTAGTAACCAATGTGACAGCAGAACCAATTAGCGATGCAGAAGATATTTTCCGTTCACTAGTAGAGCAGGTATATTCCTCTGTTTTATGGGAAGATTCCATTCGTTATATGTTATCACAGGGCGTAGACACCTTTATCGAGATTGGCCCCGGCAACGTACTTGCCGGTCTAATTAAGAAAATTGAGAGAAGTGCGAAGGTGTATTCCATTCAGGATATGTCAACACTTGAAAAGTTTAAAGCAGAGTGGATATAGGAGGTGGATTATTTGTTAACAAATAAAGTAGCAGTGGTTACAGGTGCTTCTAGAGGGATTGGCCGAGCGATTGCCTTAGCAATGGCTGAAGCCGGTGCAGACATTGTTGTCAACTATGCCGGGAATGAAACGGCGGCAAGAGAAGTAGCTGAAGAAATCGAAAAACGAGGACGAAAAGCGCTAATCATTAAGGCAGATGTGTCCAATGCAGAACAAGTAGGTCAAATGGTTCAGCAAACTTTAGACACGTTCGGTAAGGTCGACATTCTTGTCAATAATGCGGGGATTACCCGAGATAACTTATTGATGAGAATGAAAGAAGATGAATGGGACCAGGTCATTGCTACAAACCTAAAAGGGGTGTACAACTGTATCAAAGCGGTGACAAGACCGATGATGAAGCAACGCGCTGGCAGAATTATTAATATCACTTCAATCGTCGGTGCGATTGGCAATCCAGGGCAAGCCAATTATGTTGCTGCCAAAGCAGGGGTGATCGGCCTTACTAAATCCGTTGCCAAAGAAATGGCAAGCAGAGGAATTACGGTTAATGCGGTTGCTCCAGGTTTTATCGATACGGATATGACCGCCCAGCTTTCCGAGGAAATTCAAAGCAATCTGCAGGCACAAATACCACTGCAGCGTTTAGGGAAACCCGAAGATATTGCCTATATGGTTCGTTTTCTAGCTTCAGACCAAGCTGCCTATATTACCGGGCAAACCATGCATGTAGATGGTGGAATGTACATGGGGTAATCCCCAATTGTTTCGGACTTTTTCCAGCCATGGACTAGTTTTCCGCCGTAAGTTTCAGTATAATACCTGAGAGGAGGTGAAGGTAATGGCAGACGACATCTTGGAAAGAGTAAAAAAGATTATTATTGACCGCCTAGGGGTTGATGAAGCAGCGATCGTAGAAACCGCTTCTTTTAAAGAGGATTTAGGAGCTGATTCCTTGGACGTAGTGGAATTGGTTATGGAACTTGAGGACGAGTTCGATATGGAAATCTCTGATGAAGATGCTGAAAAGATCACAACTGTGGGCGATGTAGTGGAATACATAAAATCCCGCAAATAATCATGGAGTCCCGTTTGCAACGGGACTTCATTCCACTCTTAGGTGGGTATTAAATACACCCAGTACTACTTCTCAGTCTCTTCCATAAATAACAGTATCCAAGAATCGTTTGTAGAGGTGAAATTATGAAAAATCGCGTTGTCATTACCGGAATGGGAGTCGTTACTCCACTGGGAAATAAAGTAGAAGAATTTTGGAGAAATTTACTTGCCGGAAAGTCCGGCGTTGATTATATTACGGCATTTGATGTTTCGGATTATCCAACAAAAATTGCAGCAGAGGTTAAGGACTTTAACCCAGAAGATTATATGGATAAAAAAGAAGTGAAACGTACGGATCGTTTCGTTCAATTTGCCCTGGGTGCAGCGAAAGAAGCGCTCGAACATTCTGGGCTTAACATGGATGAAGAAGATCGTGAACGGATCGGTGTCTATATTGGTTCTGGGATTGGTGGACTTGGAACATTTGAAGATCAGCACAAATTGCTTTTGGAAAAAGGTGCTCGTCGTGTGAGTCCGTTTTTTATTCCAATGATGATTGCCAATATGGGCGCTGGACAGGTCTCTATTGCATTGGGGGCAAAAGGACCCAATAGTCTTGCAGTAACAGCATGTGCATCCGGAACTAATTCCATCGGAGATGCCTTTAAAATCATCCAGCGCGGTGACGCTGATGTTATGTTTGCGGGAGGGGCTGAAGCAACGATCCGTCCGACTGGGCTTGCTGGATTTTGTTCGGCGAAAGCACTATCTACCCGAAATGATGAACCGCAAAAAGCTAGCCGTCCTTTTGACAAAGATCGCGACGGGTTTGTGATGGGTGAAGGAGCTGGCGTTCTAGTATTAGAATCACTAGAACATGCACAAAAACGTGGAGCAAAGATCTATGCTGAAATCATTGGTTATGGCATGAGTGGTGATGCCTATCATATGACACAGCCTGCGCCTGAAGGCGAAGGGGCAGCTCGCTGCATGAAGATGGCCATTCGTGACGCTGGTATATCTCCAGAAGATATTGATTACATTAATGCACACGGAACATCTACAAATTATAATGATCGATATGAGACGATGGCGATAAAAACATCTTTAGGTAAGCATGCTTATGAAGTGCCAGTCAGCTCAACCAAATCGATGACAGGCCATTTATTGGGGGCAGCAGGTGCAGTCGAGGCAGTTGCATGTGCATTGGCAATTCGAGATCAGGTTATTCCCCCAACAATTAATTACGAGACACCTGATCCTGATTGTGATTTAGATTATGTTCCTAACGAGGCTCGGGAAGCGAAAATAGATGTTGCACTGTCAAATTCTTTGGGATTTGGTGGTCATAACGCTACGATTATTATTAAAAAATTCGAGGCTTAATTGATTAAAGGTTTATGGCGGTGAAAACACGGTGGATTTTCAACAACTGCAGAATGAAATTGGAGTCAAATTTACGAATGAGAAACTCTTACGGCAAGCATTCACCCATTCTTCGTATGTCAATGAACATCGGGGGAGACCATTCCAGGACAACGAACGATTGGAATTTTTGGGCGACGCCGTGTTGGAGTTAACGGTTTCCCAATTTCTCTTTACTCATTTTCCCAGAATGTCGGAAGGGGAAATGACCAAGCTACGGGCAGCTGTCGTCTGTGAACCCTCCCTGGTTCGTTTTGCTGAATCCCTAAAGTTTGGGAAAATGGTTTTATTAGGGAAAGGGGAAGAACTGACAGGCGGAAGACAAAGACCAGCATTATTAGCTGATGTATTTGAAGCCTTTATTGGGGCCTTATATTTGGACAAGGGGCTGCCTACCGTGTTGGAATTTATGGAGAAATTTGTATTTCCTTACATCAATAATGGAGAATATACAAGGTTAACGGATTACAAAAGTCAACTTCAGGAACATGTCCAACATGACAATTTGGGTGAAATTATATATAGAGTAATTGAGGAGAAAGGACCTGCACATAATCGTGAATTTGTTTCCGAAGTACTCCTTGGAGGCAAGCCGATGGGAACGGGCAGGGGAAGATCTAAGAAAGAAGCGGAGCAACTGGCAGCTGCTGTTGCGCTGCAACAGCTTGGACCAAAAAGAGGGTAATCGGCTTGAAAAATCAAAAACATCGTAGAATTGCTTTGTTTGTCCCCCATCAGGGCTGCCCGAAGGACTGTGTTTTCTGTGACCAATCTAGAATTACAGGTAAGAGTAGAGAAGAACGTTTAACTCCTGAGCAAGTTCGCCGGACAATAGAAGAGCACCTGCAAACTTTGGAGAAGGATGTTTATGTTGAGATTGCTTTTTTTGGCGGGAGTTTTACGGGCTTGCCAAGATCTTATCAGAAAATGTTACTCGAAATTGCTAAAGAATATGTAGATCTTGGGGCTGTTCAGGGAATTCGTTTTTCCACTCGCCCTGATTATATTACCAAACCGATCATGGAGTTCCTTATCTCCTATGGGGTAACAGCCATAGAGTTGGGAACGCAATCGTTGGATGATAACGTATTGCGCTTGTCTCAACGGGGGCATACTGCTGCCCAAGTACACCAGGCAGTGCAAATTATCCGTGAGTATCCGTCGATTCAGGTTGGACTGCAGCTGCTGCCGGGATTACCCGGAGACAGTCGGGAGTTGGTAATGGAAACCGTCCGCCAGGCGATCCAGATGAAACCTGATTTTGTACGTATCTATCCGGCTTTAGTTATTGCGGGGACAGAATTAGAATGGATGTATCGAACCAAACAGTATATCCCGTTATCATTAGATGAAGCGGTTGGATTATGTGCGGAGATGTGGAGAGAATTTATGCGCGCTGGAATCCCAGTGATTCGTCTAGGGCTGCATTCTTCCGATGATTTACGTGCACAAGGGACGATTGTAGCTGGACCTTTTCACCCTTCATTCCGACAACTTGTTGAAATGCATCTTTACCAAAAACTTTTGCAGAAATTGGTCCGGTTGTACGCTGCAAACGGAGTGGAATTTCTGCAAATTCACCCGGCAGATGAAACCTCCCTGCGGGGTATCCAAGGCGGGCATTGGCGTGCCTTTCAACAGGCATGTGGACCTGCACAGCCCAAATTGCTTTTTAATCGTGAGATTCCGCGACATCAATTATGGCTCATGACAAGTGACGGAGCTGTTCATAAACATGCCTTGGCAGAATTGGAATCCAGTTGAACGGCTGGATTTTTTTTTCTTCGAATGGGTTATGATTGAAGCTTTTCACACATAAGGAGGAAGGAAAATGTACTTAAAGCGACTGGAATTAATGGGCTTTAAATCGTTTGCCAACCGTACGGAATTAGAGTTTGTTCCGGGGGTGACCGCAGTGGTTGGACCAAATGGCAGCGGAAAAAGCAATATCTCCGATTCCATTCGCTGGGTTCTGGGGGAACAAAGTGCAAAAACACTGCGGGGAAGCAAGATGGAAGATATTATTTTTGCCGGAAGTGATACGCGCAAGCCCGTAAATTACTGCGAAGTGGCCTTAACGCTAGATAACTCTGACCATACATTAAAAATCGATTATACCGAAGTGACCATTGCCAGAAGAGTGTATCGTTCAGGGGAAAGTGAATATTTTATTAACAAACGAACTTGTCGACTGCGAGATATCATTGAATTATTTATGGATACTGGGGTTGGGAAAGAAGCCTATTCGATCATTGGCCAAGGACGAATTGAAGAAATTCTCAGTACAAAATCGGATGATCGAAGAGGAATATTTGAAGAGGCGTCTGGAATTGTTAAGTATAAGGCAAGGAAAAAAGAGGCAGAAAAGAAAATTGATGAAACCGAAGCCAATTTAGTGAGAATCGCTGATATCATTTCAGAGATTACCGGACAACTAAAACCCCTCCAAGAACAGGCAGAGAAGGCAAGCCTATACCTGGTGTTGAAAGAGGATTTAAAACAACAGGAAGTAGGTTTGTTCCTTTATCATATCGAACGGCTCCATACAGCTTGGAATCTATCCAAAGAGCAGTTGTTTCAGTACAAAAGCCAACATGTCTCACAGACTTCTGAATTGAGTGCAATCGATGCGAACTTATCCAGTTGGCGTTGGAAGTTAAGCGAGCAAGACCAGGAACTAGAAAACTTTCAAATAAAACTGCTTCGGGTGAGCGAAGATGTAGAAAAGGCAGAGGGAAAGCGAGAAGTTCTCCGCGAACGAAAGAAAAATGCCCACGAAAATCACCTCCAAACATTGGAAAAAAAGAGTCAGCTAGAGGCGCGTATCAAGGATTTGCAAGCTCAGCTTGATCTTGAAGAAACAAAAGGGGCCAAGTATGATCACGAATTGGCCGTTGTGAAGAAGCAACTAAAACAGCAAGAACAACTGTTAGGGCAAGTTAGCATTGGACTTGCCACGGATGGTGAACAGTTAAAAAGTGAGTATATTGATTTGCTGAACCAAATTTCTTCAGCTAAAAACGACCTCCGTTATTGTACTGCGGCGATGGAAACCGCATTATTGAAAAAACAACAACTGTCCAAACAGTTAGCACAGCAAACAGAATCAAAAGAGAATATCGATCGGCATCGCACCCAGATCCAGCAGGAGTTAAATCAGATTACACAGGATTTGAACCAGTGTGTTGAAGCTTATAAAGAACTCGCAACAAATAGTCGGGAGAAAACTCAGCGTAAAGACGAATTAACCGGGATTGTCCGTAAATTAGAACAGCGGGCGGAATCGCTCGTTTCTCGTAAAGAGCTACTTGTGGAAATGCAACATGAGTTTACTGGATTCATGCAAGGTGTTAAAGAAATTTTAAAGGCCAGGGATAAGGGGTTTACTGAGATCCAAGGGGCGGTTGCAGAACTCATCGAAGCCCCGTCGGAATTGGAAACAGCGATCGAGGTTGCCTTGGGTGGTGCTATGCAGCATGTCGTTGTGGATCAGGAAAGTTCTGCACGCAAAGCGATCCAATGGTTAAAGGTAAATAAATACGGTCGGGCAACTTTTCTCCCGCTCGATGTCATCCGTTCTAGAAAGATAGGAACTCGGGATGAGGAGACCTTGCAGCAAGTTGAAGGTTTCGTTGGAATTGCCTCCGATCTGGTCAAAACGGAAACAAAGTATCAAAAGATTATTGAAAACCTGTTGGGATCAGTAGTAGTGATGGACTCTTTGGAACAAGCCAATCGTGCCGCGGGAAAAACAGGGTATCGTTATCGTTTTGTGACGCGCGATGGCGACGTAGTCAACCCTGGAGGTTCGATGACTGGGGGGTCTGTCCAACAAAAAAATACAAATTTACTAGGTCGATCACGTCAAATTGAACAATTGGAAGAACAAATCCAGTTAGCAAAAGAAAAACAGGATGAAGCAGTTCAACAATGGAAATTACTTGAAAAGGAAGTAGAAGAAATTCTCATTGAACAAGACCGATTGCGTCTTAAAGGGGAAGAACTGCGTGTAAAGGAACAGGAAATAAAAGGGCGTTTAAATCAATCGCAAACAGAATTTAATAATTATCTAGATCGCTATCGGATTCTAGAGCAAGAGTTAGCTTCTACTGAAGAGGAATGGAAAAAAAATGAAGATAAAAAGAATCATTATTTGGCACTCCTTCAACAATGGGAAGCAGAAGAGAGTAAATTAAAACAAAGAATCTCGAACTTTGAAGCTTATCGAAATGAGTTGCTAGGGAATAAAGAGATTTATACGAATGAGATTACGGAACTTCGGGTAAGAGCCGCTGAGATTGCCAAACAAAAGGAGGCAGTTCTATCGATCATTGCCCGGGTTAATGAAGACTTATCTACCGTTCAGACTGAGTGGGAATCTGTTCAAACGTATCTGCAAACACTGTTTGAATTGATGGAGGGCAATGTCGAGAATGAGGATGAGATCGAAAGCCGCATCATTCAGCTTCGTAAAGATAAAGATAAAACACTGCAGGGAATGGAGTCGATTAAACAGGCTCGTTTGCAGACGATGGAGAAAATAGAGGGGCTTGAAGGAGATTCTAGGTTAGCCAGAAAAAAAGTAAAGGAATTAGAGGATAAACTACATCAGGAAGAGCTAAAAGCCAATCGTTTTGAATTGGAATTGGATAACCAACTTCACAAATTACGCGAGGAATATGAACTTTCCTATGATGTTGCTAAAGAAGGATTTGATAAACCGGAAAATCCAAAACAGACAGAGGAAGAAGTAAGCAGTCTGAAAAAGCGTATACTTGAATTAGGTTCAATTAACGTTGCGGCAATAGAAGAATATGAGCGACAATCCGAACGATTGGATTTCTTGCTATCTCAAAGCAGAGATCTTGAAGAAGCCAAACGCACCCTTCTTCAAGTTATTCAGGAAATCGAAGAAGAGATGTCCAGGCGTTTTTTGGAGACCTTTGAGCTGATTCGCAAGCAGTTTCAGGAAGTATTTTCCCATTTGTTTGTAGGTGGCCGTGCCGATCTGTTGTTATCGGATCCGGAAAATATATTTCAAACAGGGATAGATATTGTTGCCCAACCCCCAGGGAAAAAATTGCAGAACCTTGCCTTGTTATCGGGCGGCGAGAAGGCACTGACAGCCATTGCTTTGCTATTTGCCATATTGCGTGTAAGACCTGTTCCTTTCTGTGTCCTTGACGAGGTTGAGGCAGCGCTCGATGATGCAAATGTTTACCGTTTTGCCGAGTATTTGCGTGAATTCAGCGGTCAAACGCAATTTATTTGTGTGACACATCGAAAAGGTACCATGGAAGGCGCAGATGTACTCTATGGGGTAACCATGCAGGAACAAGGGGTGTCCAATTTAGTTTCGGTAAAACTGGAGGATAAAGCAGCACTGCCGGCACTGGCATAAAGTTCAGATGTTTCGGATAGAGAATGGAGGATGACATGAGTTTTTTTAAGAAGCTGAAAGAGAAAATCTCCCAAAAAACAGATGCAGTTACCGCCAAGTTTAAAGATGGATTAACCAAAACGAGAGATGTCTTCGTTGGCAGGGTTGATGATCTCCTTCATCGGTACAAGAAAATTGACGAGTCTTTTTTTGAGGAACTGGAAGAAATTTTAATCTCCGCCGATGTTGGTGTGAGTACAGTCATGGAATTGGTTGATGGTTTGCGTTCTGAGGTTAAAAAACAAAAAATCGAAGACCCGCAGCAATTAAAACCGCTGCTCTCCGAAAAATTGGTAGGACTTTTTCATAACCAACAATTACAAAGTGGCTTAAATATAGAAGAAGGCCGTTTAAATGTAATTATGTTTGTAGGTGTAAACGGAGTAGGAAAAACTACGACCATTGGAAAAATGGCTCATATGTTAAAACAACAAGGCAAAAAAGTTGTTCTGGCTGCAGGCGATACATTCCGCGCGGGGGCTATTGAACAATTGGAGGTTTGGGGCCAGCGGGTAGGCGTTGAAGTGATTAAGCACCAAGCGGGTGCAGACCCTGCGGCTGTGATATACGATGCCATTTCTGCAGCTCGTTCCAGGGGCGCAGATATTTTACTTTGTGATACAGCAGGAAGGCTACAGAATAAAGTTAACTTAATGGAAGAGCTGAATAAGGTCTACCGGGTCATTTCCCGTGAAGTGCCAGACGCTCCCCATGAAACCTTGCTGGTATTGGATGCGACCACCGGGCAAAATGCAATGAGTCAAGCGAAGGCATTCGGTGAGGTCACGAAGGTCTCTGGCATTGTATTAACAAAACTGGATGGAACAGCCAAAGGTGGGATTGTCATCGCTATTGCGGGTGAACTGAATACTCCAGTGAAATACGTCGGTTTGGGCGAAAAAATGGATGATTTGCAACCCTTTGACCCTGAACAATTCGTGCACGCTCTGTTTGCCGGGTTAATGGAAGAATACGACGAAGGGAATTCGCTTGACAATCCATAGAAAAATCCGTATTATAATTTCCTGTAAAGATTTTTTCTTGACTATACTAACTGGCTAAACCAATCTCATTCTTTAGGGGAAACCAATGCTGGAGAAAACGAACCGAATAAACCTGCTATTCGATTTTTATGCTCCTTTACTTAAAGAAAGGCAGGTACAGTTCTTGGAGATGTATTATCGCGAGGACCTTTCTTTGAGTGAAATCGCAGAGATAACGGATGTCAGCCGACAGGCTGTATTTGATCAATTGAAACGTACGGAAGCTGTTTTAGAGCAGTATGAAGAAGGGCTGCATTTATTAGCACGGTACCAAGAGCGTAAGCGTCGGTTATCAGAGCTCTTGGCTGCTGTAGAACAGACAGATGAATATAATCAAGACAGGATCAAGGCTCTAGTGAAGGAGTTAGCCAGATTTGAGTTGGAACAAGGGTGAGGAGGCATAAGCATGGCCTTTGAAAGTTTAGCCAATCGCTTGCAGGCAACCTTCGATCGGTTGCGTGGCAAGGGAAAAGTAACAGAGGATGATGTCAACGAAATGATGCGGGAGGTTCGTCTCGCGTTACTAGAGGCTGATGTCAATTTTAAAGTCGTTAAAGAGTTTATCGCCAAGGTAAAGGAAAGAGCAATTGGACAGGAAGTCCTAAAGAGCTTAACACCTGGTCAACAGGTAATTAAAGTCGTCAATGATGAATTAACCCAACTTATGGGTGGCGAACAAAGCAAAATTGCTCTTGCCAGTAAGGCTCCTACGGTCGTAATGATGGTGGGGTTGCAGGGTGCCGGAAAAACGACGACAACTGGAAAACTTGCGAAATACTTGCAAAAACAAAACCGTAGACCACTTTTGGTAGCTTGTGATATTTATCGGCCTGCAGCAATAAAGCAGTTGCAAGTGCTCGGTGAACAATTGAAAGTCCCTGTCTTTTCACTTGGCGATCAAGTAAGTCCAGTGGAAATAGCCAATCAGGCAATTGAACAAGCTAAAGCAGAACATAATGATTATGTGTTAATCGATACAGCGGGTAGGCTGCATATTGATGAAAAATTAATGGATGAATTGAAAGATATTCGTGCTACCGTGAATCCACATGAAATTTTACTCGTTGTCGATGCAATGACAGGGCAGGATGCCGTAAACGTTGCGGAGAGTTTTAATCAGCAGCTGGAACTATCAGGGGTTGTACTGACTAAGCTGGACGGGGATACCCGCGGTGGTGCCGCCTTATCAGTAAAAGCTGTAACGGGTAAACCCATCAAGTTTGCGGGGATGGGTGAAAAAATGGATGCACTTGAACCTTTCCATCCGGAACGCATGGCATCCCGAATCCTAGGGATGGGGGATGTGCTGACTCTCATTGAGAAAGCCCAAGCAAATGTTGACCAAGATAAAGCCAAAGAATTAGAACGTAAAATGCGCAAAGCAGAATTTACGTTTGAGGACTTCTTGGAACAGATGGCCCAAGTGCGAAAACTCGGCCCATTAGATGACCTGCTTGGTATGCTTCCTGGAATGAATAAGGTTAAAGGGATGAAAGATCTGAAAGTCGACGAAAAAGCATTAAATCGCGTAGAAGCGATTGTGAAGTCGATGACGAAGGAAGAAAAGCAAAATCCTGAGTTATTAAAAACAACCAGCCGCAAGCGGAGGATTGCCCACGGGAGCGGGACGAGTATTCAGGAAGTCAATCGTTTCATTAAACAATTTGAAGAAATGCGCAAAATGATGAAGCAATTTACAAAAATGACAGACCAGGCGAAAAAGAAAAAAGGAAAAGGGTTGTTTGGTAAGTTTCCTTTTATGCAGTAAATCAGGTTGATAGGAGTCTTTCATCTTTTAGGAATATGGAAGTTCATTAAAGTGTGAAGATAGAAGACCTTATTATATATATTACAACAATAAATCTAAACTTTTAGGAGGAATATTAAGATGGCAGTAAAAATTCGTTTAAAGCGTATGGGTGCAAAGAAATCTCCGTTCTACCGTGTAGTAGTAGCTGATTCTCGTTCTCCAAGAGATGGCCGTTTCATCGAAGAGATCGGATATTACAATCCAGTATCAAATCCTGCTGAAGTAAAAATTGATGAAGAAAAGGCAGCAAAATGGATGCTAACAGGTGCTCAACCTACAGATACTGTTCGTAACCTATTTAGCAAAGCTGGTATTCTGCAAAAAGTTCACGAAGCTAAAAACCAGAAATAATTAAGAAACGAAAAAACGAAGGGTGGCATAGCTTGCAATGAAACCGTTAATTGAAGGCATTGCTAAAGCATTAGTAGATCATCCAGAAGAGCTTCATATTCGTGAAATTGAGAAAGATCGACTGACAGTTTATGAGATATCTGTTCATGCTAGTGATATGGGTAAAATTATCGGCAAGCAAGGGCGGATTGCCAAAGCCTTAAGGACTGTAGTCAACGCAGCAGCAATCAAGGAGAATAAACGTATCGCTATTGATATTGTCCAATAAGCTGGGAATTGCCACAACGGCAATCCCGGCTTTTTTCCTTCAAAGGAGAGGATGACATGGTGAAAATCAAAAGACCAATTATCGTAAAGATGGTTTTAACGGGACAAGTGCGTTTGCAGTTAGAAAAGGAGTATAAGCAAACGATCAGAAAATATGAGATGGAGCTCGAACAGCTTCAATTTCAAAGCAAAAAGCTGCTCCAAGAAGCTTCAAGAAAGGGAGTAGAGGCGCAACGCTTAGTTCAGGATAGACTAACGAAAGAAGAGAGAGTGCGAAAGGAAAAAATCGTTGAGTATAAAGATTTGATATCTCAACTGGCTTTGGTACCTGACGGGAGTGAAATTGAATACGCCCAGTTGGAAGGAGAAGTGGAGGTTAATGTAGGTGATGATTGGGATAAACTAATCGGAAGTGCTGAAATTGTCGTGAAGGACGGCATCATTGTGGAAATAAGGAATGAAGGTGAAAGAAGATGATTGAAAAGCTGTATGACGTAGGGAAAATTGTTAATACACACGGGATCCGAGGAGAATTAAAGATTATTTCTGTAACCGATTTTCCAGAGAAAAGGTACAAAAAGGGCAGTAAATTATATCTATCCCACCCATCTCTGAAAGAGCCTATTACAGTAACCATTGAATCGGCACGAGAACATAAAAATACATACATAGTCAGCTTTGAAGAATTTTCCTCAATTAATGATGTTGAGAAATATAAAGGTGGTAAATTGCAAATTCGTGAGGAAGACCGTGTCGAACTGGAAGAAGATGAATTCTATTATCAAGATATTATAGGCTGTGAAGTATGGTCGGACCAAGGTGAGAAATTGGGTGTAATCAAAGAAATTCTTACCACTGGCGCCAATGACGTTTGGGTTGTAGACGGGGAAAAAGAAATTTTGTTGCCTTATATAGACGATTGTATTTTAGCGGTTGATCTTGATCAAAAGAGGATCACGGCACATATTATGGAAGGATTAATTCCATGAAAATCGATGTATTAACATTATTCCCGGAAATGTTTCCGGGTGTCTTGGAGAGTAGTATCATTGGAAAATCCCAGGAAAAAGGATTAGTTTCCTTTCGGGTCGTTAATTTTCGCGACTATGCAGTCAATAAGCACGGGCAGGTAGACGATTATCCTTATGGCGGCGGTGCGGGAATGATTTTGCGGCCTGAACCGCTTTTTGAGGCTGTGGAAAGTTTGCTTGATGGGTCTAATCCTGAGGAACAAAAACCGAGGATCATTTTGCTTTGTCCCCAAGGGGAACGCTATAGCCAGAAAAAGGCAGAAGAACTGGCAAAGCAAGAACATCTTATCTTACTTTGTGGTCATTATGAAGGCTATGATGAGAGAATTAGACAGCATCTCGTCACAGATGAGATCTCGATCGGCGATTTTGTTCTGACTGGTGGGGAACTTCCGGCTATGACTCTAATTGACAGCGTTGTTCGATTGCTTCCAGGGGCACTGGGGAATGAAACATCAGCCATGACGGATTCCTTCAGCACTGGACTGCTTGAACACCCTCACTATACACGGCCAGCGGAATATCGCGGGTGGAAGGTTCCCGATGTTTTGCTGTCTGGACATCATGGTAAAATTGAGGAATGGAGAAAGATGGAGTCCTTACGCCGAACACTGACAAGAAGACCGGAATTACTAAATCAATTTAAAGATAATCCTCAGATCATAAAGCTGCTAGAAAAAATAAAGATTGGACAAGATTTAAGTTGAATTCATATTTTTCCTATGTTAAACTATTTCTTGTGGGATTTTTAAACCCAGTGATTTCGGTGGTCCTCTTTTGTCTGAGGATGAGAAATAGATGTTAGACAAACCTCCAAACTCTAACTCGGCCTCGCAATACGAACACTGTCATGGAAGGAGGGAATGATATGAATCAGATCATTCGTGAAATTACAAAAGAACATCTTAAAGCTGATATTCCTGCATTTCGCCCTGGTGATACTGTGAAGGTTCACTTGAAGGTTATCGAGGGACAACGCGAAAGAATTCAGGTTTTTGAAGGTGTAGTTATTAAGCGCCGCGGTTCTGGAGTCAGTGAAACATTCACCGTACGTAAGATCTCTTACGGGGTTGGTGTTGAACGGACATTGCCATTGAACTCACCAAAGATCGACAAGATCGAAGTAGTTCGTTATGGTAAGGTACGTCGTGCTAAGTTGTACTACCTACGCAGCCGTGTTGGTAAGGCAGCTCGTATTAAAGAAATCCGCAGATAGTTGCAAAAAAAGGAGCTTGGGAACAAGCTCCTTTTTTGGCGTTACAAGGAAATATGTGGTTTTGAAGAGAATTTCTTATGTAGTCCCTTTTTTGTACATATAATGAATGAGAGATGGTGTGAGGAGGAGTGGGCTATGGAAAATCATGAACCTGTCCAGGAAGAGGAAGAAAGGAATCCAAAGAAAAAAAACGAGCTCTGGGAATGGCTAAAAGCATTAGCGATTGCGATCATCCTAGCCTTTGTCATACGCTCCTTCCTTTTTGCCCCCTTTGTTGTAGATGGTACATCGATGATGCCGAATTTGCACGATCGTGAAAGACTAATTGTAACCAAGTTGATTTACTTCTTTGAACAGCCAACAAGGGAAGAAATTATTGTTTTTCATGCAACCGAAGACCGAGATTATATCAAACGTGTCATTGGTGTGGGCGGCGACAAGGTTGAGGTTCGTGATGACCAATTGTACATTAATGATAAGCCGGTTGAAGAACCTTATTTAGCACAATATAAAGAGAAGGCCCATGCCGAAGGTGTTCCCTTAACGGCAGATTTTGGTCCAATTAACGTGCCAAAGGGTGAATTATTCGTGATGGGGGATAACCGGCGGAACAGCAAGGACAGTCGTGCTATTGGGACTATCTCCTTAGATCGCGTTGTAGGAAGAGCGGATGTCGTATTCTGGCCTTTGGATGAATTTCGCTTCCCAAACAAAACAGTAAAATAAGCAGGTGAAGAAAGATGACGATTCAGTGGTTTCCGGGCCATATGGCCAAAGCACGCAGACAAGTGACGGAAAAACTGAAATTGATTGACGTCGTGATTGAATTATTGGATGCCAGACTTCCGATGGCCAGCCAAAATCCAATGATCGATGAAATTGTGAAAGATAAACCGCGACTCGTTTTATTAAATAAAATTGATTTGGCGGATCAAGAAGTGACTGAACATTGGATTCGCTATTTCCGTGAGCGGGAGATAACTGCATTGCCCATTGATGCCTTATCAGGCAGAGGGGTTCATAAAATTGCAGAGAATTGCCGAAAACTAGTTGAGCCTATTATGGAAAAACGCAGAGCAAGGGGAATGAATGAGCGGGCTGTACGCACGATGATTCTAGGGATACCAAACGTGGGGAAATCGTCTCTAATTAACCGGTTATCCGGAAAAAAGGTAGCGCAAACAGGTGATCGGCCTGCGGTTACCAAGTCACAGCAATGGGTTAAAATGGGAGAACTTGATTTATTAGATACACCAGGAATCCTTTGGCCCAAGTTTGAAGATCCGTTAGTCGGTTTAAGGTTAGCTGCAAGCGGCGCAATTAAAGATGAAATCCTGGACTTCGGGGAAGTTGCCCTTTTTGTTGTAGAATACCTGAAGATGTATTACCCTGCGTTGCTGATGGAACGCTTTAAGCTAGAGGAACTACCAGATGATCGGATTGTTTTATTAGAAGAGATCGGGAAAAAAAGAGGCTGTTTGATGGGCAGAGGAATGATTGATTACGATAAAGTAGCAGAGCTTCTTTTACGAGAGCTCCGTTCAGGAAAAATTGGCGCGATTTCTCTTGAGAGACCAAACGATCAATTTACGATGGAAATCCTTCAACCGCAGTTTTCCGAAAGCTAACCACAAACTTTTCAGTGTGATACAATGAACGTACAGGCGAGGGCCTGTGCGTTCATTTTTTTTCAAGGGGAATTAACGAATGGTTGAATTAGACAAATTGAAAATTCGAGAAATAAAGGAATTGTTACATGATCACACCTTGGATGATCAAATGGTTCAAGCTCTGAAACAGGATAAACGATCTGGGGTGCAACTGCTGCTTAGGCAATACGAAAGGATTCGTGAAAAGCAGCGGCAAAAGGAAGAACAGTGGACCCGCATGAATGCCTATGAGAATCAATTAAGGCAGCAGGGATATAAGAAAATAGCCGGGGCAGATGAGGTCGGCAGAGGACCCATTGCCGGTCCTGTCGTAGCTGCAGCCGTCATCTTACCTGATGATTTTTATTTACCAGGATTGGATGACTCCAAAAAATTATCCCCACAGATGAGGGCAGAATTCTACCAGGTTATTGTAAATGAAGCAATAGCTTACTCGGTTGCCTTTGCTGATCAAGACGTAATTGATCAGATAAATATCTATCAAGCTACATTACAAGTTATGCGAGAGTCTGTTAGGCAACTCGATATTCAACCAGAGATCTGTCTAATTGATGGACTTAAAGTTTCCGGACTTAGCACGGAACAGTTGGCGATTGTAGGGGGAGACCATCTAAGTGTAACCATCGCAGCAGCCTCAATTATCGCCAAAGTAACCAGGGATCGCTGGATGACAGAAGCAGCGAATACCTATCCAGAATACGGCTTTGAACGGCATGCCGGCTATGGTACACCTGAGCATTTGCAGGCGATTGCAGAACATAGTCCTTGTCCATTACATAGAAAAACGTTTGCTGGTGTGAAGGAATGGATTGGTTAGCGCTGTTGAAGGGGGATTCATGTGGTCACGGGAACACTATTGCAAAATCTAATTAGAAGTTTGCCTGTATATTCTGGACCAAAGCTTGAGTTTACTGCCGGACAAATAGTCAAAGGCACGGTCTTGCGAAATCTGCCTAATAGCCAGTCTTTGCTGTCCGTTGACGGAAGACAAATCATTGGCAAAATGGAAGTGAATCTTAATGCCGGTGAACGTGTATGGCTGCAGGTGCAGTCAACAGGGCAGCCTGTCATGCTGCAAGTGATTAAGCAATTTGATAAGCAAACGGGAAAGCCGAGGGCAGTGGGAGGGAGGATCAATGATCTGGCTTCCGCGCTAGGTTTTGAAGATGAAGAGAGTAAAGGACTTTTATCAAAACTGGTAAGTGAGCAAATTCCTGTTCCACAATCGATGTTAAATAATATTTTTGCGATTAACAAGACCGGTGAGCGGGACCTCTCTGACGCCATTGTTCTGTCATTAAAAAGAGGGTATCCGGTGACAGAGGAGACGGTGAAATCGGTTGACCAATTTGTCAGTGGACCACATTTAGGTGAGTTGTTGGCGTTATGGGAGAAAGAATATAGGAGTATCGATGGCGATAAATGGTCCTTCCCATGGGGTGATAAGGTGCTTTCGCTTCTTGCCAGGCTTAGGCAGGGATCCCCCGCAAGTGCTGAAATGTTAAGGGATTTTCTGCTGGATCTTGGCCTTGGGTGGGAAAAGAGACTTGTCGGGTCAAATGACATCGATGCTTACGTTGAGCAATTAAAACCATTGCTTCTTCAGATAAGAGGGAATTTAGCAGACACCCCTTCGTTGTCTCCCCTTGCTGAGGTCACGGATCAAGTAATTCGCTATATCACAGGTCAACAACTTTTTCTTACCCCAGGACAATTTCCACTGCAGCAGCTGTTGCTTTCCATCCCTCTGTTTGAGTCCTCTTTTGTGCAGATTGAATCGAGAAGGGATCCATTGGGCCAAGTTGACCCCAACCATTGTCGGCTTTTATTTTTTCTTCAGTTAGCGAAAATGGGAGAATTACTGATTGATGTACAAATAAGGGAGCGGATGGTTTCGGTTGATTTTACCGGGGAAGATCCAAGCTTGCAGCCATTGATCGAATTCTTTCGGAATGATTTATCGAAAGCCTTAAAGGAAACAGGATACCAGCTTTTGTCCGCAAGAGTTAGAAAAGTAGGGGTTAGTAAAGGGGTGGAAGCAAAGGGGTTTCTCCAACCTTATAAAGGGGTGGACTTCCGAATATGAGCGGCGAAAAACGAAAAAAAGCAGTTGCCATTAGTTACAACCCTGATTTATATGATGCACCAACGGTTACCGCAAAGGGAGCAGGGGCGGTTGCTGAGCGGATTTTAGAGAAGGCAAGAGAACATGGGGTACCAGTCCAAGAGGATCAAAGCTTAGTTGAAGTGTTGGCTGCTATAGATTTGAATACCCAGATTCCACCTGAGCTGTATCAAGTGGTAGCAGAAATTTTAGCTATGGTCTATAAAATGGAGAAGAAATCGGAGGGATCAACCTGAGCCAATTTAGCAAATTGGAACTCGGTAAACTAGGGGAAGAAGAGGCAGAACGATTCTTAAGATTAAGAGGGTATCGGATCTTAGGGAAAAATGTGCGTATGAAACGCTACGAGATTGATTTGATTGTGATGAAAGAGGATACTATTGTTTTTGTAGAAGTAAAGACTAGAACCAAGGAGGAATTTGCCAAGGGGTACGAGTCTGTTAATCATGCTAAGCAAGCTAGAATTCGCAAGGCAGCCACTCTCTATCTCATGCAATCGCGGTTACCCCTGTTGGAGGTTCGGTTTGATGTGATCTCGGTTGGATATAATTCAATGGGGGAGAGTCCGGCAAATATTCTCCACTTTAAAAATGCTTTCTAGAAAAAATAGGCTTAAAAATGGGGATTTGCCTCACTTCAATTATGTTCCATATGACGTATAGTATAGTGTACTCGACGCGAAAGACTCCTCCATTAAAGGCTGACCTAAATGTATAGGTTGGTCTTTTTTTTATTGAGGATAAGAATACATAAGTTTTGTTTTTTGGGTACAGAGGTTAAGTTTATTTGTAACTATAAAGGCAAGGGGGATTTTGCTCAACTTATATGTGTTCGGTGCTCGGCTGTGTCCTCTCCAGGTGCAGATGGGCCTTGTAGCCGCGATATCCTTGTTTCTCTTTATTGGCCTTATGGGTGGAGGGAAGGAGGGACCAGGGACATAAAAGGGAAAAGTCAGTGGAGAGCAGGGTAAAGGGTGTTAAGTGATAAGATTGTATGCAAGTGTCAGGAAACAACGCTATTCCTGACACGATTGAGGTGAAACCTTAGCTAGTAGTCAGGAAACAACGCTATTCCTGACACGATTGGGGTGAAACCTTAGCTAGTAGTCAGTAAACAACGCTATTCCTGACACGATTGGGGTGAAAACCAAGCAAGCAGTCAGGAAACAACGCTATTCCTGACACGATTGAGGTGAAAACCATGCAAGCAGTCAGGAAACAACGCTATTCCTGACACGATTGAGGTGAAACCTTAGCTAGTAGTCAGGAAACAACGCTATTCCTGACACGATTGGGGTGAAACCTTAGCTAGTAGTCAGGAAACAACGCTATTCCTGACACGATTGGGGTGAAACCTTAGCTAGTAGTCAGGAAACAACGCTATTCCTGACACGATTGGGGTGAAACCTTAGCTAGTAGTCAGGAAACGAGGAAAGTTTCCACAGAAACTCCCAAAAAGTCCTGAGATCGCTTCTAAAATATCTAACCTACCATCTGCGCGGATTAAAGTATTCAAAGAATCCCCCAAAAAAATAAAAATCCAGCAAGAAGCTGGATTATATAAGTTCTAGATCAATATTTCGCTGATAAATTTCTTCTAAAAGCAAGTTGATAAAATCTTGTTCAAGTTCGAGGTTCAGAGATTTACGATAGGCGTCAATAAGAGCTTCATCAGTTAAAAGTTTCATATTTTCACCTCGTTTTCATATAATTAACCATAGTATATCATCCTCCATAAAATGGAACAAGCGTTCCGATATCCACAAGAAACTGTGGATAGTTTGGGGATGGCATGTGGAGAAACTTGTCGAATCCGCATGAGAACAACTAGGATAATGTGAGTTCAAGTTATCCACAACCATTTAAATGGAAAAAATATTTTTTTCTTGGGTACGGAACTGTACGGCTTCTGCAATATGCTGTTCGATAATAGTTTCGCTTGAATCTAGATCAGCGATGGTTCGAGCTAACTTTAGAATCCGGTGGAGTCCACGGTGGGAAAGGCAAAAATGTTGATAGACCTGGCGGAGCATCGATTTGGCCTTGGGGGACATAATGCAAAATCGTTTGATCTCGGCCAAATCCATCTCACTATTGCGTTTACCTGAACTAAATCTATCTTCTTGCCATTTGATTGCAGATAGAACCCGTTTTTGTATGGCTTGAAGCGGGTTTTCTTCAACTTGTGTATGAAAGGGGTCAATTTCTTGCCTGGGCACTTCCACGCGGATATCGAAGCGATCTAACAAAGGCCCGGAAATTCGGTTTTGGTATCTTTCAATTGCAGGGCTGCCACAGCGACATTGATGGATGCCATCTGGAAAACCAAAATACCCGCATGGACAAGGGTTCATGTTTCCGATAAGCATAAAATTAGCAGGAAAGCTTACAATTTGTCGATTGCGATGCAATTCTATCCTCCGCTCCTCCAGAGGCTGCCGCAGAAGATTCAAGACCTGTCGAGGGAACTCGCAGATCTCGTCCAAATACAGGACCCCATGATGGGCAAGAGTAATTTCACCAGGTTTTAACAAGGCGCCGCCCCCGATTAGCCCAACAGATGTAATTGAATGATGTGGTGCACGAAAGGGACGTACATTGACCATAGGATGATTTGTTTTTCCATAGGCACTATAGATCTTCATAACCTCTATCATTTGTTCGACGGTTAATGGCGGAAGGATTGATGGTAAAGAAGAAGCAAGAAGAGTCTTTCCGCTTCCTGGGGGACCAACCATTAAAATATGATGAGAGCCGGAAGCTGCAATTTCCAATGCTCTTTTTGCTTGTTGCTGTCCAATGATTGCCGAGTAATCGTTTGTATTGAATGAATGTGAATGCGAATGGAAAGGTAGTTTTCTTGCTGAATACGGGGGATGTTTAAAAACAACTGGTAGATCTTTAAGATATTCCAAGGGATATGTGAGAAGTCCGGAGAGGCTAGCTTCAGGAGCATTTTCTAGGGGGACGATAATTCTTGTAAACCCTCTTTTCTTTGCTGTAAGGGCCATGGGAAGAATGCCGCGAATCGGTTTAATCTGACCGTCTAAAGATAATTCGCCAATCAATAGTGTTCTATCGTCTAATTGAATAGGTGCTTGCCGCGAGGCGCTTAGGATTCCAACTGCAACAGCCAGATCATATGCCGCACCAATTTTCTTCAAACTGGCAGGGGCTAAATTAATCGTGATTCGTCCAAGTGGGAAGGCAAAGCCGCTATTCCGAATGGCAGAGCGAACTCTTTCTTTTGATTCCTTCACTGCAGAATCCGGGAGCCCAACAAGGGAATATTGAGGGAGCCCTTTCGTTAGGTCTGTTTCAACCTCGACAATAAATCCATCAATTCCTATGATTCCAGCACTATAAGTTTTGTAAAACAAGAATCGACCACCTCCTAATTTTATCCACATAGGAATGTATAAATCTTCCTCAAAAGTAGCTTTTCTTAATACAAAAATATAATTCTCTTTATCTATTAAAATCCCTTCAACAAATTAAAAATTAATTTTTCTCTTCAAAAGTGATGAAATTTTGTATTTTTTTACATGAAAAAAAGGAATCTGTCGTAAGTATGGAGAAAACGAAGTAATAAAGTCCTATTTTGTGTTGTGGGAAATATCGGTCCTAAGGAGGAGATTTCTTGGCCCTTTCTTATTGGAGGATGTTGTTCATATCCCTTCTCATCATTCTTATTGCAGGCTGTAGTAAGGAATTGCAGCCAGAACAGCACATAACAAACAAGGGAAATGAACATCAAACCTATACAGCAACGCAGACAGACCCTACCCCTCAAGAAAAATGGAATACCTTATTAGGTGATTTGAAAAATATTTCTGTCATTACGAAGGAAGGAACGGAAATTAATTTAGACAAGCAGGAGTTTCTAGAGAAATTTCATCAACTGCCCTTTGTGGAAGAAGCTAAGGAGGATCAATATGCTTATGATTATATGGTCCTGTTTTGGTCACAAACAGATGAACCTGCTGTGGTGTCGCTCACAAAACAAGGGGTGAAATGGGAAAATATATTTTACCGAGGTGATGGGGCGACGAAGTTTTCCGATTATATTGAAGTAAATGTTGCAAAAGAATTTTTTAAACAGGTAAATGCAAATCGAATCACGGTGATTTCCAAAGATCTGGATCAAACCAAACAGTTCTCAGACCAAGGAATTGAGGAACTGTTTAGTATGCTGCAACAAGCACAGTATTTAAAAGGCGGACCGAGAATTCCCTATCCCCTTTTTCCTTATTATGTTTTGGAAATGGACATGGCTGGCAAGGACATCATTCAGGTTGAAGTACTTTCACCTACTTTGATATCCGTTGGGCAGGGGAATGAAAAAATGTACTATCAAACGGTAGATTCATTGTATACTCCTTTAATGACCGAGATGCCAATAACGAATTACTCTGAACACAGTTTCAACCATCTTTTCAAAGCAACTGCTTTACAGGTTCATGATTATACCAGAGAGATAGCTCAAGTTTATGATTTGAAATTGGAAGAGATGACCGAGCTAGAGGTTCAATCTACGATCCATCAAGTGGTTCGTACCTTGAAGGGCGGAGAAAGAGCTGTTTCTTCGAAGCCGAATTCACCTGTTTACAAGTTGGTATTTGCAGTTGAAAAAGAAAAGATCCTTATTGATGTATATGAGGATGGATTTATTTACCAAGGGCAGTTTTACAAAAAGTCGAACGTTATAAATGGGATTAATCAAATGTTGGGAAACGAAGGGATATTCCAGAAGAAACCATAAAAAATAAGGTATCCATCCTTCCGTTTTTCCGACAGTGCAGAGAGTTTTTCTGCAAAAAAAGGAAAAAAGAGTTTTGCGTACGATTGTCGAATAGTGTATATTTGTATTTGCAGAATAGCTTCATAAGGTAATTTTATGAAAGTGACCGCTGATAGGAGGATGGAGAATGAATATCCATGAGTATCAAGGTAAAGAGATACTAAGACAGTATGGTGTAGCTGTATCATATGGGAAGGTAGCTTTTACTGCAGAGGAAGCAGTTGAGGCTGCAAAAACATTAAACTCAAAGGTTTATGTTGTTAAGGCGCAAATTCACGCAGGTGGAAGAGGAAAAGCCGGCGGTGTAAAAATTGCGAAGAGCCTTGATGAAGTCCGTACATATGCGAACGAATTATTAGGAAAAGTGTTGGTGACACACCAAACTGGACCAGAAGGAAAAGAAGTGAAGCGTCTTTTAATTGAAGAAGGATGCGATATTAAGAAAGAATACTATGTTGGGGTTGTTATTGACCGTAAAACCGGACGTGTCACCCTAATGGCTTCTGAAGAAGGCGGTACGGAAATCGAAGAAGTAGCCGAAAAGACTCCTGAAAAGATTTTCAAGGAAGTTGTTGACCCGGCTGTTGGCTTACAGGTTTTCCAAGCTCGTAGATTAGCGCTTAATATTAATATTCCAAAAGAGCTTGTGAACAAAGCGGTTAAGTTCATGATGGGCTTATACCAAGTGTTTATTGATAAGGATTGTTCCATTGCAGAAATCAATCCGCTTGTTGTAACAGGTGGCGGCGATGTTATGGCCTTAGATGCAAAGTTGAACTTTGACTCCAATGCTCTATTCAGACATAAAGATGTCGTAGCTTTACGCGATTTGGATGAAGAAGATCCAAAAGAAATTCAAGCGTCTAAGTTTGATTTGAACTACGTGGCATTAGACGGAAATATTGGATGTATGGTTAATGGGGCTGGACTTGCAATGGCAACCATGGACATTATTAAGTTTCATGGCGGTGAGCCCGCAAACTTCTTGGATGTTGGGGGCGGTGCTACAGCAGAGCGCGTTACTGAAGCATTTAAGCTGATTTTATCCGACAAGAATGTGAAGGGCGTCTTTATCAATATTTTCGGCGGTATTATGAAGTGTGATGTTATTGCTTCTGGGGTAGTTGAAGCAGCAAAGCAAGTACAATTAAACATCCCGCTTGTCGTTCGTTTGGAAGGAACTAACGTAGATCTAGGAAAGAAAATTTTAAAAGAATCTGGTCTGAATATCGTTGCGGCTGGGTCGATGGCAGACGGCGCAGATAAAATCGTTTCTTTGGTGAAATAAGGGGGGCTTGAGCGACATGAGTATACTTGTAAATAAAGATACGAAGGTTATTACACAGGGTATCACAGGAGCAACTGGTCTGTTCCATGCCAAAGGCTGTGCCGAGTACGGGACACAAATGGTTGGCGGTGTAACACCAGGTAAGGGTGGCACAGAAATCGAAGGATTCCCAGTTTACGATACAGTAGAAGAAGCTGTCAAGGCAACAGGTGCGAATGCATCAGTTATCTATGTTGCACCACCATTTGCTGCTGATGCAATTATGGAAGCGGTAGATGCTGAACTTGATCTTGTCATTTGTATTACTGAAGGAATTCCAGTCCTTGACATGGTGAAGGTACAGCGCTATATGGAAGGCAAGAAAACTCGCCTGATTGGACCAAATTGTCCAGGTGTCATTACGCCAGGAGAATGTAAAATTGGGATTATGCCTGGGTATATTCATGCCCCTGGTAAAGTTGGAATTGTTTCCCGTAGTGGAACCTTAACCTATGAAGCAGTACATCAATTAACAACAAATGGAATCGGACAATCTACAGCAGTAGGGATTGGTGGCGACCCAGTGAATGGTACCAACTTTATTGACGTCTTAAAGATGTTTAATGAGGACCCAGATACTGAGGCTGTTATCATGATCGGTGAAATTGGTGGAACTGCAGAAGAAGAAGCGGCAGAATGGGTAAAAGCCAACATGAAAAAGCCAGTAGTAGGCTTCATTGGTGGTCAAACGGCACCTCCCGGAAAGAGAATGGGACATGCTGGTGCGATTATTTCTGGCGGTAAGGGAACAGCTGCAGAAAAAATTAAGACAATGGAAAGCTGCGGAATTAAGGTAGCGAAATCCCCAGCCGAAATGGGACAAACCTTAATCAGTGTTCTTGAAGAAAGAGGTTTACTAGAAATCTGTAAGACAGTAAAATAAATGAACAGAAAGGGGTCAAAGATTTGGCCCCTTTTTACCTTATAAAAGAAAGGATGATTGAATGAGCAGAGAATTAAAACCAACTGATTGGTTGATTGCGGCAAGCCAAATGAAAGGGATAGGCCGGCAAACCTTGCGGAAAATTTTGCCCAATATCCAAGCTATTCCCCCAGACCTAACCTCCTTGAGACAGAACCTCCCTGAAGAAGTCGAGATTTCCCGAAACAAAAGACAACAATTATTACAGTTGAATCGACAACAAGTCATATCGGTAAAGGAAATGTTAAAAGAAAAAGGAATTGGAGCCATCAGTATTTTTGATCCCATCTACCCCAAAAATCTGCGCAACATACCAGACCCCCCATTAGTCCTTTATACCCTTGGAAATTTACAACTGTTGAGAAAACCGATGCTCTCCATCGTGGGGACAAGAATCCCAACCAATTATGGCAAACAAATTACCTTTCACTTTGGCAGGGAACTTGGCAATGAAGGCTTTTGCATTGTCTCCGGCATGGCCAAGGGAATTGACGCTGAAGCACATAAAGGTGCACTGCAAACCTGTGGTGGGACACTGGCCGTTTTAGGCTGCGGAATAGATGTTGTATATCCGGCCGAACACAGCTGGTTATACAAAGAAATCGCAGTACATGGGCTGATTGTCTCTGAGTATTCTCCCGGAACGAAACCACAAAAAATTTATTTCCCTGAACGAAATCGAATTGTCAGTGGCTTCTCTTTAGGAGTTATTGTTGTTGAAGCGTCGGCACGAAGTGGTTCTTCTCTCACGGTGGATAGTGCCCTGGAACAAGGGCGTGATGTGTTCGCCGTTCCTGGTTCCATTCTGTCTCCACAAAGCATGGGGACGAACAAATTAATTAAAGATGGTGCAAAATTGATTACACAAATAAAAGATGTAATTGATGAATACCCCCTTCACGCTCTATCTAAAAGGGACGGGTTAAAAAATGATTCAGAAATAACTGGTAATGAAAGTAAATTATTGGATATTATAGAGAATACACAGTCAACTTTTCATCAACTGGCCAATGCATCTGGACTACCCGCCAGAGAGGTCGCGGACGCTATTCTTAGGCTCCAGTTAAGAGGTAAAGTTAAGCAATTGCCAGGAGGTTTCTTTATGCAGGTGCAAAAAGAAGGTTTGACAAATGCGAAGTGCATCATTAATAATAGGGAAGATTAACCATGAACAGAGAAATGTATGGAAGATTTTTAATCCGTGGGAAAGGGGGAGGACAAATTGGCCGAAGCCCTAGTTATTGTGGAGTCTCCCGCAAAAGCAAAAACAATTGGAAAATATCTTGGAAAAAAATATATTGTTAAAGCATCGATGGGGCATGTTCGTGATCTCCCTAAAAGCCAAATGGGTGTGGATTTCAAGGACCATTTTTCACCGAAATACATAACCATTCGGGGAAAGGGAGATGTACTCAAAGAATTGCGGGATGCTGCAAAAAAAGTAAAGAAAATATATCTTGCAGCTGACCCTGATCGTGAAGGGGAAGCTATTGCTTGGCATTTGTCGCACAGCTTAAACATGGACCAGAGTGAACCTTGCCGGGTTGTGTTTAATGAGATCACGAAACAGGCTGTGAAAGAGGCTTTCAAACAGCCGCGTCAAATCAACATGGATCTTGTGAATGCCCAGCAGGCACGAAGAATTTTAGACCGGATGGTTGGATATAAGATTAGTCCATTACTTTGGAAGAAAGTCAAGAAGGGTTTGAGTGCAGGACGGGTTCAATCGGTTGCCGTTAAATTAATTATCGATCGGGAGAATGAGATTAAAGCATTTGTTCCGGAAGAATATTGGTCCGTCACGGCATTTTTAGAAGGAGATAGTAAAGAAATTTTTGAATCTAAATTTTATGGATTTGAAGAGAAAAAGGCAGAGCTAAAAAATGAACAAGATGTTCAAGATTTATTGAAAAGAATGGGGAATGCTCCCTTTGTCGTTAAGGAAATTAAAAAACGTGAACGCAAACGCAATCCCGCTCCTCCTTTTATAACGAGTACTTTACAGCAGGAAGCGGCAAGAAAATTAAACTTCCGTGCCGCTAAAACGATGATGGTCGCCCAGCAATTGTATGAAGGGATCGAATTGGGGAAAGAGGGTTCCGTTGGTTTAATTACTTATATGAGAACGGATTCAACACGGATTAGCCAAACAGCTATTGATGAGGCTAAAAGCTTTATAACGGAAACATTTGGGAAACAATATTCGCTAGAAGAGGCGCGAACCCATGCACAAAAAGAAAATGCGCAAGATGCACATGAGGCGATCAGACCAACCTCCATTTATCGTACACCTGATTCGGTAAAGGAGTATTTATCAAGGGATCAGCTCAGGCTTTATCGTTTGATCTGGGAACGCTTAGTTGCCAGTCAAATGGCATCGGCGATTCTCGATACGATGACGGTAACGATTGCAGTTGGAGAAGCGACCTTCCGTGCCAATGGTTCGAAAGTAAACTTTCCTGGGTTTATGAAGGTGTATGTAGAAGGAAACGATGACGGAAAAGAAGAGAAGGATAATATTCTGCCACCTCTTGAGGAAGGCCAAATCCTTTCCTTGAATAAAATCGACCCGAAGCAGCATTTTACACAGCCGCCTCCAAGATATTCTGAAGCCAGATTAGTTAGAACGCTTGAGGAATTAGGGATAGGCAGACCCAGTACCTATGCGCCAACGTTAGAAACCATCCAAAAGCGTGGCTATGTGGCTTTGGAGGAGAAAAGATTTGTCCCAACGGAGCTCGGTGAGATTGTCACAGAACTTATGGTTGAATTCTTTCCGGAAATACTGAACCCGAAATTTACTGCGAAGATGGAAGAGGATTTGGACTTTGTTGAAGAAGGTCAAATTGATTGGGTCAAAGTGTTGGAAAGGTTTTACGAAGGATTTGAAAAGCGGTTAGAAGTTGCTGAACAACACATGCAGGAAATAGAAATCGAAGACGAAGTTTCCGATGAAGTCTGTGAAAAATGCGGCAAACCCATGGTTTATAAGATGGGGCGGTTTGGAAAGTTCTTAGCTTGTTCAGGATTTCCGGAATGTCGCAATACAAAAGCGATTTTGAAAGAAACCGGTGTCCATTGTCCGAAATGTGAAGGAATGATTGTTGAACGAAGGAGCCAAAAGAAACGGATCTTTTATGGATGCAGTCATTATCCAGCGTGTGATTTTGTTTCCTGGGATAAACCAATTGAGCGAAAATGCCCAAAATGCTCATCCATGCTGGTTGAAAAGAAGGGTAAGAAGAAACAGGCCAACGTGCAGTGTATAGCTTGTGATTATATGGAGGTCAGCGATTAAATGAATGATTGGGTAACGGTTGTCGGGGCAGGGTTGGCTGGAAGTGAGGCAGCGTGGCAAATCGCCGAGAATGGGGTCAAGGTAAGACTTTATGAAATGCGTCCGGTCAAGCAAACCCCTGCGCACCATACCGATAAATTTGCTGAGTTGGTTTGCAGCAATTCCCTGCGAGCCAACTCTTTAACCAATGCCGTAGGGATTTTGAAAGAAGAAATGCGCCATTTAAATTCCGTCATCATCAAATCAGCAGACTTTTGTTCTGTTCCGGCAGGCGGAGCCTTGGCGGTTGACCGGCATGAGTTTGCAGCGGCTGTAACGGACGCCCTGCGCAACCATCCGAATATTACCGTGGTCAACGAAGAAATCGAGCAAATCCCCGATGGGATTTGCGTCATTGCAACTGGACCGCTTACATCTGAAGCGCTATCCAGTCAATTAAAAAGCTTAACAGGTGAAGAGTATCTGTATTTTTATGATGCTGCAGCACCGATTATTGAAAAGGAATCGATTAATATGGACAAGGTGTTTCTTGCCTCCCGTTACGACAAAGGAGATGCAGCATACCTTAATTGTCCTTTGAATGAGGATGAATTCGAACAATTCTACCAGGCATTAATTACAGCCGAAGTTGCTCCTCTAAAAGAATTTGAAAAAGAGATCTTTTTTGAAGGGTGTATGCCGATCGAAGAAATCGCCCGGCGCGGGAAGCAAACTCTTTTATTTGGCCCGATGAAACCCGTCGGTCTTGTCGATCCGCGAACAGGAAAACAACCCTATGCCGTGATCCAATTAAGGCAGGACAACAGCGCGGGTACATTGTTTAACATTGTTGGTTTTCAAACCCATTTAAAATGGCCAGATCAAAAACGGGTATTTCGAATGATTCCTGGTTTGGAGAATGCAGAAATTGTTCGTTATGGCGTGATGCATCGGAATACTTTTATCAACAGTCCTAAACTATTGAGGGCAACTTATCAGTATCAGGGCAGAGACAATTTGTTTTTTGCCGGTCAAATGACTGGTGTTGAGGGGTATGTCGAATCAGCGGCGGCAGGCTTAATTGCCGGGATCAATGCTTCTCGTTTGGTGAGAGGTGAGGATTCATTCGTCTTCCCTGTAGAAACTGTAATTGGAAGTATGGCTCACTATATTACATCCACCAGTGCGAGCAACTTTCAGCCAATGAATGCTAATTTTGGCTTATTGCCTCCTTTGGAAAAGAGGATAAAGAACAAGCAGGAGCGAATTAAGGCGATGGCAGACCGGGCATTGACGATTATTCAGAATTTTACCGGAAACCTCCACAATTAAGTTGCCAATGATGTCCCTATTGTGTTAATATTTAATATGCTTGATGGGAGCTGTGAAAGGCAGCTCCCATTGGCATTCTGGGAAAGTGCAGGCTCAGCTCACCTTTCACTTCTCACCTCTAATAGAAAGGGGCTTGTCGAAGGTTGGATATGACATTTCATGCTACAACGATTTTTGCTGTTCATCATAAAGGCCAAGCTGCAATGGCTGGAGATGGCCAAGTGACATTTGGGAATAGTGTAGTGATGAAGAGTAAAGCCAAAAAGGTTCGACGATTATACCGTGGTCAAGTGCTTGCTGGTTTTGCCGGTTCTGTTGCCGATGCCATTACCTTATTTGAAAAATTCGAAGGAAAATTGGAAGAATTCCATGGGAACCTTCCGCGTGCCTCCGTTGAATTAGCCAAGGAATGGAGATCAGACCGGGTATTACGCAGACTAGAAGCAATGATGATTGTGATGAATAAGGAACACTTGCTTTTGCTCTCTGGCAATGGAGAAATCATTGAGCCAGATGACGGCCTATTAGCCATTGGATCAGGTGGCAACTATGCCTTGTCTGCTGGTCGTGCACTGAAAAGCTTCGCTGCAGAGACGATGAACGCGAAGGAGATGGCCGAAGCCGCCCTCCATATCGCAGCAGATATTTGTGTGTATACGAATCACAATTTGGTTGTCGAAGAACTTGAATAAGAAGGGGTGGAAGGGATGAACAAGACGGACAGTTATACTCCAAGACAAATAGTTGATTTGCTAGATCGTTATATTGTCGGTCAATCAGAAGCCAAAAAATCCGTTGCCATCGCTTTGCGAAATCGCTATCGACGCAGTCTTCTCCCTGAGGAACTACGAGAAGAGATTGTACCCAAAAACATTCTCATGATTGGACCTACAGGTGTCGGGAAAACAGAGATCGCACGCAGAATGGCAAAGGTAGTTGGCGCCCCGTTTATCAAGGTTGAGGCAACAAAATTCACAGAAGTAGGGTATGTTGGCAGAGATGTGGAATCGATGGTACGCGATTTATTAGAAACCGCGGTCCGCATTGTCAAACAGGAGAAGATCGAAAAGGTCCAGGACCGAGCAGAGAAACAAGCTGAAGAAAGATTGGTCCACCTTCTCGTGCCGTCACCCAAAAATAGCAAGTCTTTTAAAAATCCTTTTGAAATGTTCTTTCAGAACCAGAACCAACAGACGGATAGTACCAACGGAAATTCTTCGGCTGCCTTGGATGACAAGGAACTGGACCAAAAACGTCGTCAGGTTGCCCACAAGTTAGCGTTAGGTGAACTGGAAGATCATATGGTAGAGGTAGAAGTAGAAGATTCCATGCCTGCCATGTTTGATTTCTTCCAGGCTCCAGGTACAGAGCAAATGGGAATGAATATGCAGGAAATGCTGGGGAATATTTTGCCGAAAAAGACCAAAAAGCGGAAGCTGACGGTTAAGGAAGCCCGGAAGTATCTTACACAGGAAGAAGCTCAGAAACTAATTGATATGGATGAGGTCCACCAGGAAGCTGTGCATCGCGCCGAGGAAACCGGGATTATCTTTATTGATGAGATCGATAAAATTGCTGGCAAGGAAAGCGGTTCTCCCGATGTTTCAAGGGAAGGCGTACAACGGGATATTCTCCCGATTGTGGAAGGATCTACAGTGAATACAAAATATGGGCCGGTCAAAACTGACCATGTCCTGTTTATCGCTGCAGGTGCTTTTCATATTTCTAAGCCTTCTGATTTAATTCCAGAGCTTCAAGGGAGATTTCCGATTCGCGTGGAATTGAAAAGTCTTACGGCAGATGATTTTATACGTATTTTAACAGAGCCAAAAAATGCGTTATTAAAACAATATGCAGCACTTTTAGAAACCGAAGGAATAAAAATCGAATTTTCTGACGAAGCTATTAAGGAAATCGCAGAAATGGCAAAAGAAGTCAATGATTCAACAGATAATATTGGGGCAAGACGTTTACATACGATCCTAGAAAAATTACTCGAAGATCTTTCATTTAATGCATCGGATATTACGATGGAGAAAATTCTCATCACTCCGCAATATGTTGAAGAAAGACTGCAGGGAATTGTAAAAAATAAGGATTTGTCTCAATACATCTTATAAAATGAAAAAAGAAATGAATTAGGAGGAAATGAAATGGATTTATTAGCAAAAATTCGCAGAATCAACCGGTTGCTTCAGAAAACGGCTGGACACCCTGTTAATTTTATGGAAATGGCAGAGGTATTAAGCACAGTGATCGAAGCAAACATTTTTGTATTAAGCAGAAAAGGGAAAATCTTGGGCTACGCCAATGTTCAAGAGATTCATAATGACCGCCTGGAAGAAATGCTTCAAGAAAGAAGATTTCCTGGTGACTACAGCAATCAATTGCTTAAGGTAGAAGAAACTTCTGCAAACTTGGATATCAATAGTCCATACACAGCTTTTCCAGTAGAAATGAAAGATATGTTCAGCAATGGTTTAACTACACTTGTTCCAGTTATCGGTGGTGGGGATCGCCTTGGAACCCTTGTATTGGCACGTGTCAATGGTACCTTCAATGATGATGATTTAATTCTTGCAGAAGTTGGAGCAACGGTTGTAGGGATGGAAATTCTCCGCGAACGTGCTGAGGAAATTGAGCAGGAAGCTAGAAGCAAGGCTGTTGTACAAATGGCTGTTGGTTCCCTATCCTATAGTGAACTAGAAGCAGTAGAACATATTTTTGAGGAATTGGACGGCAAGGAAGGATTGTTGGTTGCCAGCAAGATTGCCGATCGTGTAGGAATTACCCGTTCTGTAATTGTTAATGCTCTGCGGAAATTGGAAAGTGCCGGTGTAATCGAATCCCGTTCACTAGGGATGAAAGGTACCTACATTAAAGTATTAAATGATAAGCTTTTGCCAGAGCTTGCAAAATTGAAGTCATCTTAAGTTGAATAGATGGAAAAACAAGGTCCTATCCACTCGGGTAGGACCTTTGTTATACTTTTGGTACAATTTATTACTAAAGTTCTATAAATGGATTTTTTTACGTAAATTTTGCAATAAACTGTCGATAAATGTCATTTCTCTGTTATAATCCATTATGGAACATCTATGTGTTAAATGACATTTATGGGATCAAGGAGTGAGTGGGAACAGAATGAGTATACCTTTGCTAAATATTTTGGAACGATCGTTGGATGCCTCTTCAATGCGTCAAAGGGCGATTTCTAATAATCTTGCAAATTCCGGAACACCTGACTATCAACCGCAGAGAGTGGCCTTTGAAGAGCAACTTAAGATGGCACTTGATCAAAACTCTTCAGATTTTGTTGGACGCCGTACAGATACACGACATATCCCGATTGGGAAATCGTCCGTGCTACCGACACCGACTCTAAAAACTGAGGATATTGTAATGAACAATGACGGTAATGGCGTAGATGTCGATTATGAAATGGCTTCTCTTTCGAAAAATTCCTTATGGTATAACGCCATGGCCCAACAGATAAACCACGAATTCAATCTTTTGAAAACGGCGATTAAGGGAAGGGGATAATCAAAGATGTCTTTGTTTCAACAGCTAAACATTAGTGGATCAGCGTTAACTACACAGCGACTAAAGATGGACATTATTTCCTCCAATATTGCCAATGCCACAACGACGAGAGGCCAGATGGTGAACGGAGAATGGGTTCCCTACCGTCGAAAAATGGTAGAAGTTGAACCAAGAGGCGGTCCATTCGCGAACTTCCTGCAGACTGCTATGCAGCAGGGAAATGAAAGCCGAGGTGTCCGAGTTACGCGAATTGTCGAGGATCAAACCCCTTTTAAGCAGGTCTATGATCCGGAACACCCGGATGCGAATCAAGATGGGTACGTTATGCTGCCGAACGTCGACATGACGAAAGAAATGGTAGATCTATTAAGCACCACAAGAGCCTATGAGGCAAATGTTACGGCGTTTAACGCAGGAAAAAATATGGATTTAAAAGCATTGGAAATAGGAAGGTAAGAGGTGGGTTTTTAAATGAATTTGAATCGAATTGGACTTGAGTTTCCGATCACGAATTCGGGCAGTGCTATACATAAAACTCCAACTCCGCAAACGAAAGAATCGTTCTCGGAAGTATTAAGTCAATATTTAAACGATGCCAATAAGCAAATGCTAGAATCGGAAAATCTTACTGCCAAACTGGCAACGGGAGAAGTCAACAATCTTCATGAAGTGACGATTGCTGCTCAGAAGGCCTCGATAGCTTTGCAGTTAACTGTTCAAGTGAGAGATAAGGCGCTTGAAGCATATCAAGAGATTATGCGGATGCAGGTTTAGTCTTCAACATCATGAGACAGGAAAGTGACGGGGTAGAGGATGAACCAGATATTATTAAATTTGCAGGAAACAAAAGATAAATTCATTAATTACTGGCGGGAGTTAGGCCGCAAAAATAAATGGATTATCATTGGTACTTTTCTTTTTGTACTTATAACCTTATCAGTCTTTATCTTTTTTGTTTCCAGGCCACATTATATCCCTCTTTACTCTAGTGAATTAAGTCAGAGAGAAGTCGGGGATATCAAGGCTGCGTTAGATGGGAAAGGGTATACCGATTACAAGTTGTCACCCACGGGCACCCAACTTCTGGTTCCCCAAAAGGATGCGCCGGACATGTTGGTTTTTTTAGCTTCCCAGGGCTTACCGAAGAATGGGTCGATCAGCTATGAGGTATTTAGTCAAAATATGACCTTCGGGGCAACAGACCGTCAGTTAGATGTAATCGAGCGGGACGCGATGCAAAATGAACTGGCGGGATTGATCAAACGAGTGTCGGGGATTAAGAATGCAGAAGTGATGATCACCCTTCCCCAAGAGAGCATCTTCATACAAGAAGGGGATAAAGAAGCAGCGACCGCTTCGATCGTTGTCGAGACAGAACCTGGACAAGATCTGAATCAGCAGCAGATTCGTGCTCTTTATTATCTTGTTTCACGCAGTGTGCCAAACCTGCCCATTGAAAATATCGTGATCATGGATCAATATAGTGAACTGCTTGAACTGGGGGATACCAATAATGGGACCCAACAATTGGCGGAATTTGAGCAACAGCGAAAGATTAAGCAGAATGTTGAACGAGATATTCAACGTCAACTGCAGCAGTTGCTAGGCACGATTATGGGACAGGATAAGGTTCTTGTGCATACATTCGTTTCGCTGAATTTTGACCAGATCAAATCACAGGAAAATCTGGTTGAACCGGTCAATCCGGAAAACGAGGACGGAATCGCGATTAGTGTGGAGAAGATTTCCAAGACGTTTAAAGGGGATGGGAAAGGCCCCGGGGGGATTGATGGAACAGGCGAAGCGGATGTTGTTCAAAACGTTGCGACGACCGATGGACAAAGCGAATATGAAGAACTACAAAACCGTGTCAATTATGAAGTCAATCGGATTTCCCGAGATATAACCCAAAGTCCCTATAAAATTGAGGACCTTACCATTAATGTCGGCGTGGAGCCGCCAAATGCGAACGATCCTGCTTCATTGACACCAGAAACACAGAACAATATTAAAAACATCTTGACGAACGTAGTGCGAACAGCATTGGGTAATCGACCAGGGCTAACAGACCAGGATATCAATAATCGAATTTCCGTATTCCCGCGTGCCTTCGCTGGCAAAGAACCCGTTGCTGAACCTTCGGAACCGACCCCGCTATGGATCTATGGGGCGATTGCCGGAGCGATCTTGTTAGGCGTCGCAGCGGTATTGTTTATTGTCCTTCGTTCGCGAAAAGAGAAAAAACGGGCAGAAGAGATGAGAATCGAAGCTCAGGACTTTGTTCCGCCACCAGTGCAGATGGAACCATCGCAAGAGGACATCCTCCGGAAAAATTTGGAAAATATGGCGAAACAAAAACCTGAAGAATTTGTTCAATTACTTCGGACGTGGATGATCGAGGAACGGGAGTGAGAAGCAAGTGGGAATGACGGGAAAGCAAAAAGCGGCCATGCTCCTGATTGCCCTGGGGCCTGAGGTATCAGCCCAGGTATTTAAACATCTTCGTGAAGATGAAGTGGAAAAGTTGACGCTTGAATTAGCCCGGGTAAGGAGAGTTAGTCCTGAGGATAAGGAAATAGTGATGGAGGAGTTTCATCAAATGGCTTTGGCGAATGATTATATCAGTCAAGGCGGACTCCTCTATGCTAGGGAAGTGTTGGAAAAAGCTTTAGGAAAACAAAAGGCAGCAGATGTGATCGGACGTTTAACATCTACCTTACATCTACGTCCATTTGATTTCGCGCGTAAGGCAGATCCAAGTCAAATTCTTAACTTTATCCAAAATGAAAATTCGCAGATGATCGCCCTTGTTCTATCTTATTTAGATCCCGACAAGGCTTCATTAATTCTATCCTCACTTCCTGCTGAGCGGCAAACGGATGTGGCAAGAAGAATCGCCTTGATGGATCAGACTTCGCCGGAAGTGATTACCCAAGTAGAACGAGTGTTGGAGCAGAAGTTATCAAGCACTGTCACCGATGATTACACTTCGACGGGTGGAGTAGAATCAATTGTAAAAATTTTGAATGGTGTGGACCGTGGAACAGAAAAAACGATCCTCGATACATTAGAAATTCAAGATGCAGAATTGGCTGAAGAGATTAAGAAACGAATGTTTGTCTTTGAAGACATCGTTGGCCTTGACAATCGTTCGATTCAGCGCGTGATCCGCGATGTGGAAAATCAGGATTTGCAGTTAGCCTTGAAGGCATCAAGCGAAGATGTAAAAGCGGCTATCTTCCGCAATATGTCCAATCGGATGGCGGAAACCTTCCGGGAGGAAATGGAATATATGGGACCTGTGCGTTTGCGTGATGTGGAAGAAGCACAAGGCCGCATCGTCGCGACGATTCGTCGATTAGAGGAGAATGGCGAGATTATTATTTCACGCAGTGGAGGAGATGACATCATTGTCTAGGGTATATAAATCGGGAGCGGTTCCACCCATAAGCGAGTTAAGGGTTTACCAAATTCCTCATTTATCGGATTCCCTTGGGACGGATGATCCAGTTGAAACTGCGGTAGATGAATTGCAGCAGGTAAGAGGTCTGGCGGATCGTATTATTTCTGACGCAGAGGAGATCGCCCGAGACCTGATTGAAAAAGCGAAAGCTGAGACACATTTTGAAAAGAAAAAGGCAGAAGAAGAAATCGCCCGATGGTGGAATGAAAAACAGCAAGAAGTTCAGAAAATCGAGGATGAAGCGCAAAGACAAGGATACAAAATAGGATTTGAAGAAGGCAAGCAAGAGGGATATACCGCTGCTGAACAGGAATATCAAGGAAAGCTTACGCAAATCACAGGATTGCTAGAACAGGCGTTTGAACAAAAAGAGCAAATTATCGAGGAAGCGGAGCCCTTTTTACTGCGGTTGAGCATGGAAATTGCACGGAAAGTCATTGGCCAGGAACTGCAAACACACCCCGAGACCATTGTCGAAATGGTAAGGCAAATGATTACCCGGACAAAGGAAAGAGAACAGATTTCGGTGCATGTGAATCCTGAACAGTTTGCCTATGTACAGGATCAGCGTCAGCAATTACGCGCCATTGTTGATGAACGAGCAGAATTGAAAATTGTGCCGGATCCAACAGTGACCACAAGCGGATGCATTATTCGAACTTCCCAGGGAAGCCTTGATGCACGTATCGAAACGCAACTTTCTGAGATTCGCGAGGCGCTGATTCGCTTAACGGGGGATGAATAGAAATGGAAAGATTCACCGTTGAGAAATATATTCATCAGCTCTCTTTGATTGATCCGATCCGAACGAATGGGAAAGTAACACAGATGATCGGATTAACGATCGAATCCCGAGGTCCGGATGTAAAGCTTGGGGATCTTTGTTTCATTTCACCTGCCGCCTCCCGCCCACCGATTGAGGCTGAGGTCGTTGGCTTCCGAGGGGAAAACGTACTTCTCATGCCCTTGGGAGAAGTAGGGGCGATTGGACCGGGCTGTGATGTCATCGCCACGCGAAAGCCTTTGATGGTTCGAGCAGGAATGGAATTACTTGGCAAGGTGTTGGATGGGTTAGGAAAGCCATTGGATGGCACTAAACTTCCTTATGGACTGATTGAAGTTCCTACGGATAATGCCCCGCCTAATCCGCTTACCCGTCCACGAATTGCTGAACCAATGGGGGTTGGGGTTCGCTCAATCGACGGCTTGCTGACGATTGGAAAAGGACAGCGGATTGGAATTTTCGCAGGAAGCGGTGTAGGGAAGAGTACGCTGCTTGGGATGATTGCTCGCAATTCGGATGCAGATGTCAATGTGATTGCCTTAATTGGGGAACGAGGAAGGGAAGTGCTCGATTTCATCGAGCGGGACCTTGGAGAGGATGGTTTGGCCAAGTCAGTTGTCATCGTGGCTACGTCAGATCAACCGGCATTGATTCGAATCAAAGGGGCAATGATTGCGACCGCGATTGCTGAATACTTCCGTGATTCTGGATTAAATGTGAATCTCATGATGGATTCTGTAACACGGTTTGCCATGGCACAGCGGGAAATTGGGTTGGCGATTGGCGAACCACCTACAACAAAAGGATATACACCTTCTGTTTTTGCCATGCTGCCTAAGCTTTTGGAAAGAACAGGCACAGGTCCAAGAGGGTCCATCACGGCCTTTTATACCGTACTTGTTGATGGGGACGACATGAATGAACCGATTGCCGATGCGGTGCGCGGGATTTTAGATGGACATATCGTGCTCGATCGAAAAATCGCTCATAAAGGACTTTTCCCCGCGATTAATGTTCTAAGCAGTGTCAGCCGGGTGATGAAGGATATTGTTCCGCGGGAACATCAGCAGGCAGCAGAGCAACTTAAAAGGCTGGCCGCGATCTATCAGGATGCAGAAGATTTAATTAATATAGGTGCTTACAAAAGAGGGAGCAATCAAGATATCGATCGATCGATTCAGTATAAAGGTGTGATTGATCAGTTCTTAAAGCAAGATGTTCGGGAATCGGCCCCTTTTCACGAGACGATAGATGCATTAATTGAACAGTTTGGGGTGATGGCAAATTGACGTATCGGTTTCCCTTGCAAAAAGTATTGGACCTGAAGGAGAAAGAAAAGCAGCAAGCCCAGCAAGAATTAGGGTTGAGCCTGAAGAAACAGCAAGACATTGAGTTAGAAATAAACGGTTGGTTGCAGAAGCGGGAAGCTGTCCAACAAAACCACCAAGAGCGGAAGGAATTTAAGGTGGCGGAACTGCATGAACATCAAAGATATATGGAATTTCTTGAACAGCAGATTCTTCGTTTGCAAAGACGGCTGCATCTTAGTTCAAAGGAAGTAGAGAAAAGACAGACGGTTTTGATGGAGAAATCGAAAGATGAAAAAGTCTGGCAGCAATGGAAGCAAAATCAATTTGTAGAATTTCGGCAACAGCAACTGAAGCAAGAGCAAGAAATGCTGGATGAATTGGCGACCACCCGGTATTTTCGACAGCAAAAAATGCAATAGGTAAGGAGAATGTTTGTGGAGAATACAGAAGAAAAATACCATACCCGATTGGAATGGTTTTTTTACATGATTCTTCTTCCGCTTCTTTTCACCGCCATTCTCACGGGGATCCTTCTTCAGTTTCTGGGCTATGATCTCAAGGGGAAACTTTTCGAATGGGGAAATACCATCCCTTATGTGGAAAAGGCCATACCGGGCGACCCTCCTCCAAGTGAGATAAAACAGGTGGAGCAATCTTCAGGAACAGCAAAAGCTGAGGAAACCAGTAAGCAGCTGCAGGAGATGAAGCAAAAACTGCAAGAGGAAATGAATAAACAGGCTTCTTTGAAAGAAGAGGTTGCGGAAAAAGATCAAAAAATTAAAGAACTGCAACAGCAAGTAGCGCAGCTGCAACAGAAGACCACAGAGCAACAGACCGAACAGAAACAGAAAGCGCAGCGTGAAACATCTGGAGTCTATGCCTCCATGTCTGCGGGGAAAGCCGCACCAATCATCGCAGAAATGCCGTTGGAACAGGCCGCATCCTTAATGAAAGGGATGAAGCAGGATCAGCGTGGTGAAATTCTAGCCAAGATGGAACCGGATTTGGCAGCAAAGATCACATCCGAACTGCTTAAAACACCTTAGTGGGGTCAATCATGATTAAACTAACGAAATTAAACGGAAAGTCCTTCATTCTCAATGCGTGGCATATTGAACAGATGGAAGAAACCCCGGATACAATTATTACTTTAGCTAATGGAAAAAAAATAGCCGTGAAAGAACGGGTAGATGAAGTGGTTGGCAAATCAAAACAATTTTATAAGGATACAACCCTTCGAACAGCGATATCTTTTCAGAAAGGAAACCAGGGTGATGAATGATAATCCAAATAAGATTCAAGCCGTCCAGTTCTCCCCATTTCCTGACGGGAATCAACCGGAAAGGAAGAAAAATCCATTAGAATTATTATTGGATATTCCGTTGGAGTTGAAAGTGGAATTAGGCCGTACCATGATGCGGGTTGAGGATATTCTAGCTTTGGAGCCGGGATCTGTTTTTGTAATTAATAAACTGGCGGGGGAACGGGTAGATGTGATCATCAACAATCATCGCATGGCGATGGGGGAAGTGGTCGTTCTTGACGAAAATTTTGGTGTCCGAATTATGGATATCGTGAATCAGAAGACCCGGTTAAATCAATTAAAATAGATAAGAAGGTCACGAATTGCTATGTTAATACGCATCCTAATTCCTTTGTTTTTGTTCTTATCGATTAGCTTTCCGGGGACGATGGAGGCTGCACAACCTACTTCAGTATATGATGCCATCGAAAGTGGAAAAGGGAACATCACAGAACAACCATCAAATCAGAAGGAACAAACAACGCTTACAGAGGAAGATACATCATTATCCCTCTTCCCATTCCTTGTAAAATTGGTCTTTTCCCTTGTTTTTATTATCGCTCTTATTTTTCTGTTATTTAAATTCTGGGGAACCAAAACAAGGCAAATGCAATCACGGGGACCCTTCCATGTTTTGGGGGGATGTGTGGTCGGTGCAAATCGCTCGATTCAGGCAGTGCTTATTGGACAGACCATCTATATTTTAGGCATTGGGGAGAATGTCCAACTTCTTCGTACGATTGAAAAGGGAGAGGAATACAATCTCATTTTGGATAGTTTTGAATCAATGGCAGAAACCCCTTCCTTGTTGAATACAAAACGATGGTTTAGCAAGGGCGAACCAGCACAGAAAAGCTGGGAAGATCTTTTGCAAGACCAATTAAGGGAAATGGGTTCGGGTGGAGCGTCCAATCTTCAGCGATGGGAAAAGCAAACGGAAGAGGGGCCTAAGAAACATGAATAGAGTCCTCCTGTTTACCGTTTTGTTTGTCTTCGTTTTAACTGGCAGCACGGCTTATGCTGCACCGGATCAGGTGATCATCCCAGGGATGAATTTGAATATCGGAGCATCCGGTGAACCCCAGGATGTTGCTTTGACGATTCGCATCTTGCTGCTCCTGACGGTCTTATCGATTGCACCAGCCATCCTGATCATGATGACTTGTTTTACGCGAATTATTATCGTTCTTTCCTTTTTACGGAATGCCTTGGCAACCCAGCAGATGCCGCCCAATCAGGTGTTAATCGGACTAGCCTTTTTCATGACGTTGTTTATTATGGGCCCCACCATTTCACAGATCAATGAAACGGCTTTTCAACCGTATGTGAAGGGGGAGCTTTCGCAACAAGAAGCTTATGACAAAGCAACGATTCCGATCAAGGAATTTATGGCCAAACATACTCGGGAGAAGGACCTTGCCCTCTTTGCCCAATATGATGAAAAGAAGAGGTACAGCAGTATCCAGGAGATCCCGCTAACAACGCTTGTTCCTGCTTATGCGATCAGTGAATTAAAAACAGGATTTCAGATGGGATTCCTTCTGTTTCTTCCATTCTTGGTCATTGATATGGTCGTAGCTAGTATTTTAATGGCAATGGGGATGATGATGCTTCCCCCAGTGATGATCTCATTACCTTTCAAAATTCTATTATTTGTTTTAGTAGATGGATGGTATCTCGTAGTCAAATCTTTGCTGCTAAGCTTCTAAAGGAGGTACATTAGCAATGAGTCCGGACGTCGTGGTTCGTATCGCAGAAAATACCGTTTATATGATTCTCATTCTATGTACTCCCGTACTTGCGATAGCCCTTATCGTTGGGTTATTGGTTAGTATTTTTCAGGCGACTACCCAAATTCAGGAACAAACGTTGGCTTTTATCCCAAAGATCATTGCAACGTTTTTGGCAATCCTATTTTTTGGTCCCTGGATGCTGAACCATTTAATCGATTTTGCTACCAGTTATTTCAATCAATTACACCGGTATATAGGATAGTGATATGAACTGGTTGAATGATTTGCCGCTATTTTTATTGATTTTCATTCGCATTAGCTCATTTTTTATGACGGCTCCTATTTTTATAAGCCGTAGTATTCCCATTCACTACAAAATCGGACTTTCATTTTTCTTGACCATTCTGGTATTCCCACAAGTAAATAGCCAGGAACAATTGGTGTTGGATAGTTTCTATTGGACGTTGATCATCAAAGAAGCTCTCGTCGGCATTGTGATCGGTTTTGTTGCTTCCGTGCTGTTTTATGCTGTCCAGGTGGCCGGGATCTTCATCGATACGCAAATCGGCTTTGCGATGGCGAATATTTTTGATCCACAAACCGGCATTCAGACACCTTTAACGGGACGGCTGAATTATGTGTTAGCAACGCTTTTCTTACTGGCTTTGAACGGACACCACTTACTGATCAAAGGGATTTTTTACAGTTTTGATTGGATCGCGGTGAATCAGTGGACTCCAGCCCTAAGCGATGGCAGGGTTTCTACCTATCTTGTTGAATCGTTCAGCCGCATGTTTGAAGTGGCCTTTCTAATGGCTATACCCGTAGCGGGTGCCTTATTCTTGGTGGATGTTGCTCTGGGCATTGTGGCTAAAACGGTCCCGCAGATGAATGTTTTTGTTGTCGGGATGCCGTTAAAAGTGATGGTCAACTTCATCATCTTTCTTTTGGTGTTGCCCGGATTCTTTCTCATTCTGCAGAAGTTATTCAAGGACATGATGGAATCCATGCAAGCCATCATTCACATTTTAGGAGCCTAGGATCGATATGGAGCGTAATTACGTTCAACTTCAACTCCAGTTCTTTTCCGGAGAAAAAACGGAAAAAGCAACCCCGCGAAAATTACAAGATGCAAGGAAAAAAGGGCAGGTAGCGAAAAGCGCTGAACTGCCATCCGCCTTTATTTTACTGTTCGTCTTCCTTTTAATTTGGCTTCTTGGAGGATATCTCGGGACACATTTCCGCGGAATTTTTCTGCGCAGCTTTTCGGAATATCTTCTATGGGATGTGACCGCGGACACGGCAGATATTCTTTTTAAACAATTATCATGGGAAGCAGTGAAGATGATCGCACCCATCTTTGCGATTACATTCGTTGCCGGGATTCTTGCTAATTACGTGCAAATTGGGTTTCTCTTCACGGGTGAGCCGCTGAAGATGAAACTAGAAAAATTGAACCCGATCGAAGGAGCCAAGCGGATTGTTTCCATGCGTTCACTCGTCGAGTTGTTCAAATCGATTTTAAAGATTCTATTAACTTCTTCGGTTGCTTTCTATCTTTTATGGGGGGCAAAAGGAGAATTGGTTCAGCTCTATGATAAGGGAATTGGTCAAGCGGCCCAGTTCATCAATACGACGGCCATGAAACTCGGGGTGGTGATTGCCCTCTTGCTAGTAGTGTTGGCCATATTCGACTATATGTATCAGAAATATGATCATGGAAAGCAACTTCGGATGTCTAAACAGGACATTAAAGATGAATATAAAAAGACGGAAGGGGACCCGCTGATCAAGGGAAAGATTAAGGAGAAACAGCGTCAGATGGCGATGAGCCGAATGATGAGTGAGATCCCAAACGCGGACGTGGTCATTACCAACCCGACCCACTTTGCCGTAGCGATTGCCTACCGGGCAGAGGAAATGCAGGCGCCCATGGTGGTAGCCAAAGGGAAGGATTTCGTTGCCTTGAAGATTAAAGAAATAGCGAAGGAACATCAGGTTATTATGATGGAAAATAAACCGTTGGCTCGCGCATTGTATGCCAATGCCGAAATGGGGGAACAGATCCCAGAAGACCTATTTAAAGCGGTCGCGGAAGTGTTAGCTTACGTCTATCGCTTGAAAGGAATCGTGTGATGAAGGAGGGGGTGAGGTAATGAAGTTAAAAGATTTTGCCGTCTTGGCAGCCGTGATTATGATCGTGGTCATGATGGTCATCCCATTGCCGACGATGCTGTTGGATTTTCTTTTAATCATCAATCTGTCATTGTCCCTAACGATTCTATTAGTCGCCATGAATACGAAGGAACCGTTGGAATTTTCCATTTTTCCTTCCTTACTGTTATTAACGACCTTGTTTCGCTTGGCCTTGAACGTGTCTACTACCCGATCTATTCTTTCGAGTGCCGATGGAGGAAAGGTCATCGAGGCCTTCGGTTCATTCGTGGTCGGAGGGAATTATGTTGTTGGATTTGTCGTCTTCCTCATTCTTATTATCATCCAATTCGTTGTGATTACCAAAGGGTCTGAACGCGTAGCGGAGGTTGCAGCACGCTTCACCCTCGATGCGATGCCAGGAAAACAGATGAGTATTGATGCGGACTTGAATACAGGGATGATCAGTGATCAAGAGGCAAGAGAGCGCAGAAGAAATGTGGAACGTGAAGCTGATTTCTACGGAGCGATGGACGGAGCCAGCAAATTCGTCAAGGGTGATGCGATTGCCGGGATTATTATCTTTATTATTAACGTTTTAGGCGGCTTCGTAATTGGAACGACGATCCACGATATGGGCTTTGCGGAATCCGCCAGTACCTTTACTCTTCTATCTGTCGGTGACGGGTTGGTCAGCCAAATACCTGCACTACTAATCTCTACTGCCACAGGTATTGTCGTAACAAGAGCGGCTTCTGATGGGAATCTAGGCGAGGACATTACCAGCCAGATCTTCTCCTACCCCAAACTATTGTATATCGTTGCGGGAACTATCGGTTTGCTGGGATTGTTTACACCGATTGGAATTTTTACTTCATGGCCTTTGGCCGCGATAATTGCCTTTGGCGGATATCAGATGCAGCGGGCACAGCAGAAGAACCAAGAAGAAGCGGTTGTAGAGACAGAAGGGGAAGAAACAGAGGGTCTAAGCCGAACGGAAAACGTGATGAGCTTGCTGCAAGTGGATCCTATTGAATTCGAATTTGGCTATGGCTTGATTCCCTTGGCAGATGCCAAGCAGGGCGGGGATCTACTGGACCGGGTGGTCATGATCCGCAGACAATTTGCCTTGGAAATGGGTTTTCTCGTTCCGGTCATCCGAATTCGTGACAATATCCAGCTCAAACCAAATGAATATGTCATTAAACTGAAAGGCAACCAAGTGGCCAAAGGGGAAATTCTCTTGGATCATTACTTGGCGATGAGCCATGGGATGGATGATGAGGAGATCGTGGGGATTGAAACCATTGAACCCGCCTTTGGGATGCCGGCCCTCTGGGTGAATGAGGAAATGAAGGAAAGAGCGGAATTATACGGGTATACCGTGGTGGATCCGCCATCTGCGGTTGCCACACATCTGACAGAAGTCATTAAAAAATATGCGCATGAGGTATTAAGCCGTCAATTAACCAAACAACTCATCGATCACTTGAAGGAAACGCATCCTGCGCTGGTGGACGAACTCATCCCATCGATGTTATCCGTTGGAGACGTTCAGCGCGTGCTACAGAACTTGTTAAGAGAAAAAATCTCCATCCGTGATTTGATTACGATCTTTGAAACCTTGGCCGATTATGCAAGTTATACCAAGAACATCCAAGTTTTAACGGAGTATGTGAGACAAGCTCTATCGAGACAGATTACACAGCAATATGCAAAGCCGGGTGAGCCGATTCAGGTGTTAACGGCAGGTTCAAGTTTGGAGAAACGGATTACTGACGGACTGCAACAAACGGAACAGGGACAATATTTAACCTTGGATCCGGAAAGTGTGCATCGAATCCATGAAGCACTAAGTGAACAGTTTCAACGAAGCCTGCAGTTAGGCGCCCAGCCGATCCTCCTGACGACACCGGCTATCCGTATGCATATTCGCCAATTAGTAGAAAGAATTATGCCGGATGTCCCTGTTTTATCCTATAACGAACTCGAGCCTGATGTAGAAGTTCAAAACATTGGAGTGGTGAATCTGTGAAGGTAAAAAGATATGTCGTTGATTCCATGCCTTCCGCTTTACAGAAAATACGGGTGGAGCTGGGGGACCAAGCAGTCATCTTGAATACAAAGGAAATTCGGAAGAGTGGATTTTTAGGGATCTTTGGCAAGAGGCAAATTGAAGTGATCGCAGCGGTCCCCGCGGAACAAGCTTCTCAACCTAAAGCAGTGCCCGAGAAGCCTTCTCTTGTACCGGAGAAAAAATCTCCTGTTTTGTCGCGGGTAGAACCACAACCAGAAGTCTTGAAAGAAATTCAGGGAATGAAAGAACTGCTAATCGGGATAGCATCTGGCAGTGGTGGCCAAGAAAAGGTTCCTAAACCACTAGGCAAATGGATGCAGCGATTAAAAGAGCAAGAAGTTGACCAGAAGGTCATTGACTATCTGGTGGAACAGACATTACGGTCATTCCCATCGATTGAACAGGCGGAACCAGATGCGATTCGTGACAATCTGCTTACCCAAATCGAAAAGATCATGAAGGAAGGCATCTTGCTAGAGCCTAAAATTGAGAAGTCTGTCAATATGGTCAGTTTTGTGGGACCAACAGGAGTAGGGAAAACGACGACGATTGCCAAAATGGCGGCACATCAGATGCTTCATCATGACCGTCGTGTCGGTATGATCACGACGGATACGTACCGGATTGCCGCTGTCGAGCAATTAAAAACCTATGCCAATATTCTCAATGTCCCTATAGAAACGGTATTCTCACCGGATGGATTGAATAAGGCGATGAAGAATATGCAAAATTGTGATCTGATCTTTATGGATACAACCGGCAGGAATTATCAGGATGAGCAATATGTGCAGCAGATTGGAAAATACTTGGCCGAGCAGGTTGTCCAGGAAAACTATTTGGTTTTAAGCCTAACCTCTAAATACAGCGACATGAAAACCATCGTTGATCATTTTGCAACATTTCCAATCGACAAGTTAATCCTGACCAAACTGGATGAGACTTTATCTTACGGGGCGGTATTAAATCTAGCCTTTCATTATCCTTATCCATTGGCTTATGTAACGACAGGCCAAAATGTGCCTGAAGACATCAGCAAGATAGAGTCTGAGAAAATAGCGAGAATGATGTTAGGAGTTGCAGACAACCATGGATCAAGCTGAGCGTCTGAGAGAATTTTTGCAGCAGAAAAAACAACCCAAGCCAACTCGAGTGATTGCGGTAACTAGTGGAAAAGGCGGAGTAGGGAAATCTAATTTTAGTGTGAACCTTGCGTTGACACTGATGGCCCAGGGACAAAAAGTCGTGATTATCGACCTGGATATCGGCATGGCGAACATTGATATTCTGATGGGCTTGTCCCCTAAGTCAAACTTACTAGATATCATTCATCGGAATTACTCGATCTGGAATGTGATTGAAAAAGGTCCCTTTGGTCTGGAATATATCGCAGGCGGATCAGGCTTTCAGGATGTTCTGAAGCTAGAAGAACAAGGAATGAACCAATTTTTTCAACAGTTAGAACGGCTGCAAGGGTATGCCGACTTTATTTTGTTGGATACAGGGGCAGGAATTTCACAAGAGTCCTTACGATTTATCCTGGCGGCAGATGAGGTGTTGTTGGTGACGACACCCGAGCCCACCGCGATTACAGATGCTTATTCCATGGTGAAGATCCTCCATGGAAGAAATCCATCCGTTCAAATTCGTCTGATGGTGAACAGGGTTCAATCCTATCAGGAAGGAAGAACCGTTGCCGAGAAAATCCAACTCGTATCAAAAAAATTCCTTCAATTAGAGATCGGAACACTGGGGTACTTAATGGAGGACAGCCAAGTGATGCAGGCAGTAAAAAATCAAACCCCTTTTTATGTGGCTTATCCGAACAGTGCAGCTTCTAAAGGAATAAAGGAAATCGCGCAGAGCTACTTATCGGGTGCAGAAGCGGTCCAGTCCGACGACAAAGGGATGAAAGGCTTCATCCAGAGATTGGTTCGCATGGTTAAACAGTAGAGGGAAGGGGTGATGAAGATGATTGGCAGTTGGAAATGGAATACCGGATTAGGGGCCCTCGCCTTCATCCTATCTTTCTTCTTTTCTCTTGAACACAATACGTATTTTGTTTCTGTTATGCGCTCCTGCTACTCCTTTATTTTCTTTTTCCTGCTAGGATACCTTCCACGATTTTTGTTCGCCCGGTTCGGTTCACCGCAGGAACCTGAAATAGAGGAACCAATGATTGAAGAAAAGAGGGTAGAAGAAGAAAATCCAGCGGATGAATTTCAACCCATGAATGCTACAGACATCAATAAGGCGAGCCAAGTCATTCGACAATGGACGAACGAGTCATAAAACGTCTTAAAAAAGGGTGGGGATGGGTGTGAACGATCAAAAAAGAGAAATGAAAATACGACTAGATTCTCTATGGCAGGCCTGGCAGGAATGGAAAGATCCCAACGCTCGGGAACAATTGGTTGAACGGTATCTGCCGTTGGTCTATCGAACCGCTCAGAACTTGAAGATGAATCTTCCGCAGATGATAGACAAGGATGACCTGGTGAGTTGGGGATCACTAGGGTTATTAGATGCGCTAAACAAGTATGAGCACGCACGCGGTTTAGCCTTTGAAACCTATGCCACGACGCGGATTCGCGGCGCGATGATCGATGGGATGCGTGATGTGGACTGGGTTCCACGTTCTGTTCGGGAGAAAATTAAAAAATGGGAGAGTGCCTACCGCGACATAGAACAACAACAGCAACGTCCGCCAAACCAAAAGGAAATTGGCCATTACTTAGGTCTTTCCAGCAAAGAAATCGTTCAATTCTCTTCTCAATTGCACGCCAGTCAGATCGTATCCTTGGATCAGCCAGCTTCGCAAGATGAAGAACAGCAAAATTTACTGGCCAAAGTAGTGGATGAACAGGCTCTAAATCAGCAGCAACTTATCGAGGAGGAAGAAGAAAAGCGATTCTTGGCCCAATGTATTGATCAATTACCAGAGAAAGAAAAACTAGTCGTTTCGATGATTTATTATGAAGAATTAACCTTTTCGGAAACAGCGGAAGTAATGGGGCTTACGACGGGACGGATTTCCCAGCTCCATTCGAAAGCGATGGGTCGCTTGCGTCAACAATATGCGAGTCTATTGAATTAATTGAGAAAAAGAGGTTCCCAAGGGACAATGTCATTAAGTTAAGATGCAAGATCAAAAATCTAGTAAAGAGCAGGTTATCGAATAGATAACCCGCTCTTTTTTTTGCACGAAAAAAAAAAA
>NZ_JAGGKT010000002.1 GCF_017873965.1 Ammoniphilus resinae
AATTTTCTAGTAACTTCTGCCATAATAGCACCTCCTGGGAATTATTATGACAGATATTATTTAGATTTTGGATGTGCGTCCAGTTTGACGCTTACCCTCTGTTTCGGAGCAAGCAGTGTCCTTTGTCGGGTAGAATGGGATCGTCAGTGGTATGTGGTAATGAAAGATTTAAGATTCCATTTGCATCGAAAAGAAACGTACAAGGTTGAAATAGAGCTTTAGAAGGGAGGTGGATTTCCCACCTCCCTTCTGGTCAAGATGCCCGTCAAATTAAGGTCATTTAAAACCGTCAATTTACGGGCATTATAGCGCGTCAGTAACAACATACCACGATTACTTACGTCTATCCCCAACCGTATATTCACGGAAAAACGGACCCCTATTACCCGATACCCCGCGCAGAAAATCGCCAACACTACCAACTCTATCTACAAGAAGCTGAGCAAATCAAGAGTCGTGTTCTTTTTGCTGGGCGACTGGCAGATTACAAATACTACAACATGGATCAGGCGGTAGCACGTGCTCTTACTTTATTTAACGAAATAAAAGAAAAGAAAGTGTGATTAAGTTTGGGAGGTTTAAGATTGAATGGCCAGCAGGTCTGTTAAAGTCCAATAGATAGAGGTGGTGATGACTATGATCTGTTTTTCATTGGTGGCCCATGAAAATGAAAAAGCTGTACATGATCAAATAAAAAATATTAACCAAATGGTGAAGAATTCTTTAATTATTTTATACAATGGCGGCAAAGATCCTGAGTTCGGCAAGAAAGCTAGCCTGAAATATAGGAATGTAAAGTTATGCCCTTATAGCCGTCCTTTAGAAAGTAGAAAAACCGGGCGGGTACTATATGATGTTACCAGATGGCTTAAAGAAGAAAAAATAAAATATGATTTTTTGGTCTACTTGGAAGCAGATACGATGTTTCTCAACCCCGGATTTACTCCATTTCTGAAAAATGTAATGAGGGGCAGCGACTTCATCGGACAGAGTTGGAGCAAATTCAATCCACGCAAAGATAAACCCGACGCTCCTGCATCGATCTTGATGATTAAAGATTGGGAGAGATGGCAACCCTTCTTTGGAACAAACTATTTCTGCCGGACATCCAATCCCTTTCAAGGCTATAGAAAATCAATGGTGGAAAAAATACTCGATAATATAAATGATAGCGAAATGGAAAATCTATTTTCATCAAGTCCGGTCGAATGTTTAGGGGAGATGATTTTCCCTACCTTCGCACATAAGCTCGGCGCAAAAATGAAAGAATACCCTCGATCCTTTGCGAAATATAATCGTTGGCGGCCAAAACTAACTATAAAAGATTTAAAAGAAGCCTACAAGGAAGGGAAGTATCTATTCGTTCATCCGGTAAAAGATGATGATGTTCGATCGTGGATGATGAGGAAAAATGGAAAAAGGTGATAAGGAATAGGTGGAGAAAAACGTTGGAGTCTGTTACATACAGGCTCTTTTTTAAGGGATTGAAAACGAACATTCAAGTAAACACTTTTAGCAGATAGGTGCTTTAATTAACGAACACACAATTGGTATAATAAAGATGTTTTCTAAACGTTAATAATTTACAATTTTTTAAACAATGAATATGGAAGGGCAGAAAGATGAATGAAATTAAGGACTTTCTATTACAACTTTCTCTTATAGCAGTTCCTATGTTTTCTTACCATCTTTTTTTTAAGGGGCATTTAAAAAATAAGAACCACGATCTCTTGGTAAAATCAGCATTTTGGGGATTTTCTATTCTATTATGTATGTCCTTTCCATTGGATGTTGGCGGTGAGTACCGTTTAGACATCCGAATCATCCCTTTATTGCTGGGGACATTGTACTGTGGATGGAAAACAGGGATCTTTCTTTCCTTTATCGTGATCCTTTATCGACTCTATTCCGGACTGGATTTAGGATTTTTAAATACGTTCCTTACTTTGTTGGTTGCCATCCCTGTTATCCTGTATTTCCAAAAATCTTTTGAGCTTGCCAAAAGAAACAAAAGGGTTAAAATAGCCATTTTTCTTTCCTTTTATTACTGTTTGGTAGGCGTTTTCTGGCTTTGTATTCTTAGGGGATTTGCATCCATGAATATTCAAATACAAACCATTCATTTTCTGTTCGTTTTATTTTCCACCTGGTTATTTACTACTCTTAATGAAAATATTCGGGAGATCTATCAATTGCGATTAGAAATTGAAGATGCCGAAAAATCACGGCTGATTAGTGAACTAACAAGTGTATTTGCTCATGAAATAAGAAATCCGATGCAGGTTACGCGCGGTTTTTTGCAGCTTCTAAAAGAGCCTGGTTCATGGGATAAAAAGAAGGATTATATCCAGATCTCCATTGAAGAATTAGATCGCGCCAATGACGTCATTAATGATTTATTGTCATTTGGCAAACCATCAACCAGCGATCATAAAAAAGTAGAGGTGTGCACGGAAGTACGCCGAGTGATTAATATTATTAAAGCTTATTCGATGCACCAAAACGTTATAATAGAAGCGAATCTAAGTGATAACTGTTGGATCGATGCGAATCCGCAAAAATTAAAACAGTGTATGATTAACATCTTAAAAAATGCCATCGAATCGATGCCAGAGGGTGGCACTGTTTGGATCACTTGTAGAAAGACGGAAGACGGATTTGTTGAGATTAAGATTAAAGATGAAGGAATTGGTATGACAAAAGAGCAGGTGGACAGTCTTGGGTCTCCATATTATTCATTAAAAGAAAGCGGGACAGGATTGGGGATGATGGTTAGTTTCCAAATTATCCAATCATTAAAAGGAAAAGTTCGCGTACACAGCGAAAAGGGTATCGGGACAGAATTCTCTATTCTTTTACCAGGAACGTAAAGGAAGCGTCTTTGGGGGTTGCAACCAAACGTCTGGTGAAGCAATCCCAGTACTTCAACATAAACAAAAACAGCACCTTTAAATGGAAATAAGCGGAAATGCTCCACTTATTTTTCCTTTTTAACTGCTGTTTTTAAAAATAAGGAAAAAATCTTCACTTAATCCATGGGACGAACGCGTGTTAGATCGTTCCTGCCTGTTTGATATCCCTTTTTAATCCAGGCATGCCAGGAACCCAATTCGCTGGCACACCAAGACCTGTACTTCTTCCGAACAGGATTCCTTGCATTAACCGCAAGATCTCGTACGCATTCCGGCCGACTTCTTTTGGATAAATTAATTTAGATGCAATTATTCCTTCAGGGTCAATAAAGATCGTCGCACGAAAGGCAGCCCCGGCTTTTTGATCGAGAACCCGGTATGCTTTAGATATTTGTAAATTTCGATCTGAAAGCAGTGGGTAAGGAATGGTTCTGGCAGAAGGGGATACGTCCTTAAATACTTTGTGGGAATATATACTATCGGTGCTAATAGCTAAAATTTCGACGCCAAGTTTTTGAAACTCCGGATAAATAGCAGCGACCGCCGCTAATTCGGTAGGTCAAACGAAAGTGAAATCGCTAGAATAGAAAAATAAAATGACCCATTTTCCACTATAATTTGAAAGGTTGAACGTTTTGCTTTCTCCATTATAATATCCATCTGTCTCAAATAATGGGGCAATGTCGTCACGTGTTGCACAATAGGGCAGAGGACATTGTGGGGGGACTTCTTGAACAGTGAAGTGTTTCTTTTCAGGCATTTGCGAAAAAGACTCCCTTCTTTTGTTGAACTTAATACTTCATCGTATGCACTGGGCATTTGCTTAGTGAGGTTCTGAACCATTGTACTAGGGAAAAAAGTTAGGAATGAACCAGGATACCGATCAAGCATGATGTGTAGCAATATTCCAATTAGCCCATAGGATAATAGCAAAAATGATCACGAAAAGGAGCACTTTATGTATTATTATTCTTATGATTTCAGGGCTAACCGACAGCAACCGAGTATTGTTGCCTCTGCAACGGGAGATGTCAATGGGGATCGAATACCGGACCATGTCTTTTTAACGGGAACCAAGACACCAGACAGTCCATTTACACAAAATATTACCCTTGTTGTTCAGGATGGAAGAACGGGGAGATATATGAGTACCCCACTTCAGGAAAATGCAGGTTACAACCCTACTTTATTTTTGGGGGATTTTACCGGAGATGGTGTTGAAGATATTTTAATCAGCATCACGTCAGGCGGTAGTGGGGGGATCATGTATCATTACATTTATTCCTATTTGAACAATACCCCCCGGTTACTTTTTGATTTTAATGTGTATAACGGGCAATACCAGTACCAGGTTACTTATTTAGACAACTACAAAGTGGAAGTGACAAGTTTACTTAACAATCAGAAGTATATTATCGACATTTCCAATAGGGGTGCTGACTATCTAAATGAAATCTATGATCCAAATGGCAAACTGAAGAATCCGATCCAAGGGTTTGTGAATCCTTTAAGTGGTTTATATCCGGTGGATTTTGATTCGAATGGCGTATTTGAGCTGTTGGCTTATCAAAAAATAGCGGGAAGGTACAATGCAGATGCACTAGGTTATGTGTTAAATACTTTAGGTTGGAGAAATAATCGGTTTACTTTAGTTAATCAGAATGTCGCGATATTTGGTTCTTAGGGATGAATAGAATTTGATTTGGGGGAGATCAGTAAAAAACTCCCCCTTGATAAATCCTTTCCTAAGATCAGCAAACTTTGCTAAGGAATACATACTCCTCCACAAAATACAAACACTGTATTAAAAAGGGGGATGTGTGAATGAAAAACGTTTCAGCAGTCTTTTGGATCTCCATCATCATATCTGCAATCTTTGTTTTATGGGGAGCCATGGCACCAGATCAATTAATCTCTGTCATGAGTGGGATTCAGGCGTTTTTCTTGCAGCGTTTTGGATGGTTTTATCAGCTTACGGCCACTTTTTTCCTCTTTTTTGCGATCTTTCTCATTTTTAGTCGTTATGGAAGAATTAAACTCGGTAAAGATGAGGACAAGCCAGATTTTAGTCGTCCGACTTGGTTTGCCATGCTTTTCAGTGCCGGGATGGGGATTGGATTGCTATTTTTCGGAGTATCGGAACCGATTTCCCATTTTGCCAATCCACCTTTTGGGACGGGGGGAACCAGTGAAGCAGCAAAGTTAGCTATGAGATACACCTTTCTACATTGGGGCTTGCATGCTTGGGCTATTTATTCGATTATTGCGTTGGCACTTGCCTATTTTAAGTTTCGCAAAGGGTACCCGGGTTTAATGAGTGCAACGCTATATCCTCTATTAGGGGAAAAAACGAAAGGGCCAGTTGGCACGGTCATCGACCTGATTGCTGTGATCGCAACTATTTTTGGTGTGGCGGCATCATTAGGACTAGGTGCTTCACAAATCAATAGTGGCTTGAGCTATCTGACAGGAATTCCTAATAATTTCACCGTACAGTTAATCATTATTGCTGTAGTAACCGTTCTGTTCCTTTTATCTGCTGGAACAGGAGTCAAACGGGGGATTAAATACCTAAGCAATGCTAATATGGTTTTAGCGGTTGGATTATTTATCCTCTTACTATTTTTAGGTCCAACTATCTTTTTGTTGAATTTGTTCACTACGACCTTTGGAGAATATGTGCAAAATTTATTTGTTTTGGGCTTAAGGTTAGCTCCCTTTAATTCAGAGGCGGCAAACTGGTTCCAAAACTGGACGATATTTTACTGGGCTTGGTGGATTGCCTGGGCACCATTCGTTGGAACTTTCATTGCCCGCGTCTCCAAAGGGAGGACAGTACGGGAGTTTATCTTGGCTGTTCTCATCGTTCCCAGCGTTGTTTGTGCCCTATGGTTTACCGTATTTGGCGGAACGGGGATTTTTATGGAGTACAACTTAGGTTTAAATGTTTCCGGTCAAACATTAGAAACGGCCTTGTTTTATGTCTATCAGCATCTCCCGTTTAGTATCGGATTAGCGATTATTACACTCTTTTTGATTAGTACCTTTTTTATTACTTCCGCCGACTCCGCCACTTTTGTCTTAGGAATGCAGGCGACACACGGAAGTTTAAATCCTCCTAATTACGTGAAGTACATTTTAGGATTAATTTTATCCGCCTCTGCTGTGATATTAATGTTATCCGGTGGGTTACAGGGATTTCAAGCAGCGATCATTGTCAGTGCCTTCCCCTTGGGAATTATCCTCATCATGATGACCTTTGCGCTGCTGAGATCGTTTAAGGCTGAACGAATCGAGCGGACGAAACCACCGGAACCCCAACCAGAATTTAAGGAGCGAAAGGCCCCTTCTTTTCTTAGGAGAAAAGCAAAAAACTAGGTAGAAGATAACTGTGGAAATAAAGGAGGAAGTGAATGTATGAAGAAACACTACGACATGATTATTATCGGGGCAGGAACGGTTGGTTTCGATGGCTTGAGGGAAGCGCGTAGTTTGGGTGCTAGTGTGCTTTTGGTGGAAAAAGAAAAGGTAGGAGGGACCTGTTTAAACTGGGGATGAATGCCCAAAAAGGCCTTGGTAAGGTCTATGAATATTTGGAACAGCATTAAAAGGGTTTCTGACTTTGGCATACTCGTCCAATCACCACAGTTAAATTGGTCAGAAGTGGTCCAACGAAAAAATAACATCATTGGTAAATTCGTTGGAGGGAAAGGCCCCTACCTCCAAAAAATGGGTGTGGACCTTGCGATGGGACAGGCCGAGTTTGTTTCCCCGCAGGCGATTCGTGTAGGCGAGGAAACGTATGAAGCCAATCGATTTTTGATTGGCGTGGGATCCGAGTCGATCCTTCCACCTTTTGAAGGGGTCGAACACGGTATTACAAGTAAGGAATTATTGTTTATGGAACAACTCCCTAAAAGTATGGTCGTCATTGGGGGAGGAATCATTGGGATGGAGTTCGCGCATATTTTTGCAAGTGCCGGAACGAAAGTGACCTTGCTGCAAAGAGGGGAACGGGTACTAAAAGGCGAGGATCACGAAACGTCTCGTGTAATAGAAGACATCTCTCAAAAAATGGGCATCGACATGAAATTTCGCTGTCATGTAACCAAAATCGAAAAGCAGGGTCAACTCCGAACCGTGCATATCAACGGGCCAGAAGGTGAATCGCAGATTGAGGCAGAGGTTGTCCTGATTGCCACAGGCCGGAAGCCTGCGGTAGAGGGGTTAAATTTATCAGCTGCAGGGGTTGAGTACTCTCCACGTGGAATCCAAGTGAATGATTACCTGCAGACCACAGCGGAACGGATTTATGCAGCGGGTGATTCGATTGGAGGCTATATGTTTACCCCGATCGCGGCACATCAAGCAAAAGTTGCTGTTCGCAACGCACTAAAGGGAAATCGTGTGAAACCGGACTATCGTTATATGACACGGGCAGTGTTTACACATCCCCCGATTGGAAGCGTAGGGTTAACTGAAGAAGAGGCCCGAAATGAAGGGTTGGATGTGGCGGTTGGAAAACTCCCTTATGCACTCTCAGGCACGGCCATCCTCCTGGGGGAAACAGAAGGGCAAATGAAAGTGATCGTTGATAAGAAAACCAGGCAATTGGTCGGTGCGCATTTTGTTGGGCAGGATGCAGATGAATTAATTCATCTGGTAACGGTTGCGATGAAAGGGAAGCTAACCGTAGACGACTTTCTAGAAATTATACCGGTGCACCCGACCCTGGCTGAATCCTTAATCGAGATGGTTCGAGGGATTGAAGCTTAGAGATTGGTCGCAAAAATGTTGATCCTTGCGCCATTTGTGGAAAACTTTACAATCCATAAGAATACGCATAACGAAATGGGAAAATCTACAAATGTGCAGATGAATTATTCGTTTTAACAAGAAAGGTTGCTGACCAAGTCAACGAAGCGTACGAGCGTGTTCTTCGTAGTGATGTGCGCTACCGATTTGTGATCGATATTTCTACCTTATAACTGGTTGAAGAATAAACCTAAGGAGGATTTTCCATGAGCCGAACCTCAAAAGCTGATCACACCCATCGTAACTTCGAAACCTTTGTCCGCAATCATATAGAGAACAACAGTGAACCAGATCAAACCAACTTAGACGTTGAGTTTTCTAGTGAAATTGATGCTAAATTGTTGAGCGAGAATCATGATAAAAAGCTTGAGAAGTAGCCGTTCCTGACAGGAGCGGTTTTTTTAGAGCTTGGCAATTGTATTCCGGGAAGGCTTTCTTCATAATGGAATAAGATATTCTCTTACTGTCTGGGGGTTAATCTTTTGTCGGAAAAATACTTTACGCTTGCCGAAGCGGAGGCGCTTCTTCCCATGGTTAAAGAAGAGCTTGATCATCTGCAACAGCTGCAAAATGAGTTTCAGGAAAAATATGTGGAACTGCGTACAATGTACGATAGAGAAGGGGCTTTTGAATTGGAAAGTCAGATGGAATTCCTTGAGATACAGGCGAACATGCATGTGAATAATTTATATGCCCACGGTGTTCAATTGAAGGATATTGATCAGGGTTTAGTCGATTTTCCCGCTTTGATCAATGGCGAAGAAGTTCTGCTTTGCTGGAAACAAGGGGAGGATCAGATTGAATATTACCATGGCGTGCATGAAGGGTTTCGGGGGAGGAAGAAGCTCGAATAGGAGCTATGCCCAAAAATTTTAGATGTGGTTATATATCCAATCTTTTGGGAAATAGGTACGTATATTGAAATGGTATATTCCAATTCCCAAGGAGAGGTGGATGAAAACCCACTATGCCAGTTCAAACACGAGTTGTTTATCAAGTGAATCCGTCAATGGTTAACGCTTTGAAAACAATTAGAGAGCAAGCATACAACGCTAGCAGGGGCGTGATTAACCAGCGTGTAAGAATTCAAACGGTTGATGGGCAGATTTATGAAGGAGTCGTGGTCAATGTAGACAGGAGGCACGTTTACTTAACGGTTCCTGCCATGCAAGGATATGGAAGGCAATGGGATGAGGATCTTATCCTGACATTGGTTTTATATGAGTTGCTCGTGATTACTTTGTTATATATTTAATAAATTTTCTTCACCAAAGAGGTTGGGCCTGTATGATGAGCTAGCCTCTTTTTTGCTGACATGTAATAGAAACAAGGGGTCAGCTCCGTTAGACCCCTTGTTTCTAAAAACCTCATATTTATGTCTTCCTTTTTGTTTCGCTAAATATAGTGCTTTATCGGCACTTCCAATAAGCTCCTGTGGTTCGGAACCAGAAAATTGGAAGAATCACAATAGGGTCAGGGGATAGGATCACTAAACGACGATACCTTTCTTCACTATCTTTAACCCTGCGTGAAGCATCATTTGATTGCAATATATAAAAGTTTGTGAACTGATAGGGGACAGGCGCGGGCTCGAAAGGGCGTTTAAACCACATAAGGTCTCCTGGGTCCATCACAAAATAGAGCGGACCCTATACCCTATTTTAGCTAAGTACCAAAAATTCGCGAGTCTGAAACGGCGCAGAACCTATTAGAAACCAAGCATAATTCTGACAGGCATGGGAGAAATTAGGCCTCAATCTGCTCCTCAGAAGTAACGGAGATCCCATTTCGGATGAACAAGGCGGCGGTTACACCAACCCCTTCCTTTTTGCTTTTGGAGTAGGTGCCATCATAAATCATGTGGCTGCCGCAAGAGGGGCTTCTTTCTTTTAAAATGGCCTCCGTTGCTCCAACGGTTTGGGCGATTTTCAGAGCCTGGTGGGCGCCATCGATAAATTGCTTCGTGACATCATTTCCCTGATTGTCGATCACTTTTGCTTTCCCATCTAACACGTCGAATCCATTCCCGCCCACAATTTCTGCTGGATTTCGGGGTGTGGACAGGCCGCCTAACTGTTCAGGGCAAACAGGAATCGCCTTTCCATTGCGCACAAGACCTTCAATTTCCTGAATGTAATTACCCTTTTTGTCATAACGGCATTGGCACCCCATTAAACAAGCGCTCACTACTTTCACGGCAGGTTCACCTCTTTTTGCTTAGTTTACCTTACTAACGTTATCTTACCAGAGATGAAAGATCATGGAAATTATGTTACATTTATTGATAAAAATAGAAGGGATGAATGAGATGTCACTAGAAAGTGTGAAGGCCCATTTCAAACAATGGGATCGCGAAAAGGATATTATGGAATTTGCCACGTCAAGCGCTACAGTGGCTGAGGCTGCAGAAACGATTGGGGTTATTCCCGCGCGAATTGCAAAGACCTTATCTTTCAGAAGTGAAGATGGAAAGGCGATATTAATCGTCGCAGCGGGCGATGCCAAGATTGATAATAAGAAGTTTCGGCAAACCTTTGGATTCAAAGCACGGATGCTGTCACCAGAAGAGGTATTAGAGCAAACCGGCCATGCGATCGGAGGGGTGTGTCCATTTGGCTTAGAAAATCAACTCTCTACCTATTTGGACGTTTCCATGAAACGATTTGAGACCCTTTTTCCTGCCTGCGGAAGTATCAATTCAGCCATAGAATTGACCAACGATGAATTGTTTCAGTATTCATTTGCGAAGGAATGGGTAGATGTTTGCAAAGGATGGGAAGAATCGGAGGAGCAAGAGGGTTCAGTACTAGAAAAAGCAGGATCTAATTAAGCTTCTTGGTGCATAACGGAAAAACTTTCCGCTATTACCAAAAATCTTGATAAAACAGGTGAAATAGCGGAAAACTTTTCCGTTAAGGAATCTTTTCAGTATGTTGCAAACGTTTGCAGGTGTGGGTAACGGAAATTTTTTCCGTTATTTGATTCCAATATGGATTACGATCAGAAATAACGGAAAAACTTTCCGTTACTGGGAAGTCCTCCTAAGTGATAAAGGGAGAATCTCCACCTATTTTAAACAATCACCACATAATGGGTGAAATAGGGGGAGAAAAATCTCTTATTTCAATAAAACACCATAAGAAGGCACTCACAATTTGGGTTAGGTGGAATTTCTACCTCTATTTTGTCCATTTATGCTTCTTTTTGGGAATAGGTGTAAAAACTACACCTAACAAATGGGGGTATAAGCATGCCAGCGTCACCCTTTGAGAAAATGAGGCAGATCCCATGGACCGGCCCCCAAAGTAAACGACATTAGTGTGTTACAGATTCATTACCGTTGTCCTTCTTTTTCTGTCTTTTGATCTTGGTAATGAGTTCAGGCAAGTGTTTGAAGCTTCTGATCATGGCCCCATTACAAAGGGGACAGCTCATATCTTTCCCGGAAGCCATTTCTTCGCGAACCCACGCCTTGCACCCAGGACTGGTACATCGCAGTACTTGTACGGGGCTTAGTTTCGGTTTTTGATCGTCTTGCAGCATAACAAACACCTCCTATTCTAATTTCCCCATCGAAACGGAAATCATTCCCAAAAAGTCATACGGATAACCTTATGGTATAATAAGGAAAAATATGCCGTGGTCAACGTAGCTATTTCCCGTTGATTACCAAATAACGGAGATTAAAAGTATGAAGAAGCACTATGTCAATTTAGCAGCATCCATCTTATTTATTATTTATTCTTTTTGGAAGCTTCATCATTTTTTTGCCCCCAAAGTGGGTCCAATCGGAAACGGTCCTAGTGACTTGCAGGTGAATATTATATGGGTATTGTTTAGTCTATCTATGATTTTAGGATTTGGTGTTCTATTTTATTCTGTTTATTGCATTTTTAAAAATAAAAAAGAAAGCTGATCTTAGGGTTGGACATCTGATTTAATAGATTCGCCGTGCCATTTTATACCTCCTTTTAATATAGTAATGTAAGTCATTTGCAAGGAGGTGCTTATATCTTGAAATATAAAAACACAGCCAAGACAAAACAAATTTTCCCAAGTTGCCGGAGATTCTGCGCTAATATTTGTAATGAGGTATTTGGGGGTAGTCAGCGTTGTTTTCGTGATTGTCTAGCTTGTAGAAATAACGTCTTATCGAAAAAAAGAAAATCGAAAAAGAAATAAATTTCATAGACCTAAGAATAGACCGCGCTTAAGTTATTAACTATTGCGGTCTATTTTTGTTGAACTGATTCAATTTTAAGAGCGGTTCATTTTCCTTAACATTTTAAACATTTGTTCTAGGTTAACTTGGCGCTTATTTTCCAAAAGTTTACGGACCTTTTTCCGTTCATCTTTGCCTAACGATTGAGCTTGTGTCTGAAGGATGGATTTGAAATGTGACTCAAGTCTTCTGAGAATCCCCCTAACCTGGGAGATGTTTTGCTTTTCTAAACCTAATTTGGCTTGCAGTCTCCAGAGGTTCTCCCGTGCTTTACGATTCATTCGTCTGCTATGGGGTGGTGGTAATGCATCTTGAAGTTCACCAAGTCTTCGAAAAGTATGCTTCATCGACTGATTATGAAGGATTCGATTCAGTTGGTACTGGCTTAGATCTAGCTGTAATTTTGATAATTTCTCCTTTTTCTGATCCTGCATCCTCCCTTTGGTTCCTTTTAAAAATCCCTTTTGCGAAGCATGTTTAATAAGGTTCAACCAATCAATGGTGCGAAAAATTTTGCCTAGAGGATGTTTCGAAAGTTGGCTGGAGTGTTTACGAAAATAGCTGAGGGTTTCTACAAGATAGACGGCTTTTCCTCTGGATAACAAATTCAACCAGGTGGCTAAATCCACACTGTATTCAGCCCGGACCCCCTTAAAAACGCCGAAGGGTTCCTTTAAAGCTTTTTTTCTAAACAATACAGTGGAAGGTTCCCCGATGAAATTTTGACCTCGGCGAAGAATCTGATTTCCAAGTTTTATTCCATCAATGAGCTTGTTCTCGTGGAAGGATCGATAAATCTCTCTGGGTTGTTCGTTCTTATCTAAGATCTGTCTGGAAGAAGTAACAAGGACGATGTCTTTGTTATGAAGAAAACAATCTATCATCTTTTCTATTTTGGTTGGAGCGAAGAGATCATCATCCATCAGGTAATTAATATACTCGCCTGTTGCTAGTTCCAAGCATTTTTGTTGGTTGGCAATAGGTCCAATATTTTTAGCATTTTTTATATATTTTATCTGGAAGGGGTGGTTTTTCTTTGATCTTTCAACAATTTCCCTCGTTCGATCGTCATCACTATTATCACAGATGATAATTTCAATGTTCTTATAGGTCTGATTTAAAACGCTATTTAAGGCTTGTTCAAACCAGATGGGGCGGTTACGAGTAGGGATTAGTATACTGACTTTGGGGAGCATGACACAAACTCCTTTCTATAAAAATAGGAAAGGGGGGCTGGCCAATGTATGGAAACCCCCAATTTTCTTGAATCTATTGTTTAAAGCTTCTTCATGTGGGATCTGATAGAGTCAACCCATTGGCTGCGATTTTGTCCTCCGAATCGATTGCTTCTAAATTCTTCAACAACCCTGGAAATCGTTGCTGGATCAGTAGATTGGAGCATTGTCCTTACTCTGTTTAGTAGATTCTGGATATCCGCTTGCGTTTGGCTATCCAAATTCATCGAGCGTAGGTTGTTTTCTACTTGCGTCAGGTTTCTTTGGATATTGGATAGGAACTGACCGTTGGATTGAACGGAATTCATTTGGTTCACGGCTCTTTGGATGTTGTTGATTCTTTGGCTGTTTAGACCGAGAGCGCTGAGTTCCCCTTCTATGAATCTCCTAATTCTTCTTTCAAGTTTTTTGCTGTTCATATTGTTTCCCTCCTTTCTTATTTATGTTATGTCTATCGAAAAGAAGTTGATTGGACAGGAAGCATAGACAAATCTATCATTTTTTTCCGCATAGGAAAGTATAAACTACCTCGAATTATCTTCCCTATCGGCATAAAAAGCTTCCTCATAAGAGGGATGCATCTTCTACGAATTTGCTTCAATAGAAGCTTTGTCTAATAGAGAGGAATGGTCAAATGACAGTTTCGAATCTCTATTGCAGAACATACTATATTTTGTAATAGATTTATGGGAATCAATAGAGGAGGGATCAAAAGTGAAAGTAGTTATTCTGGCTGGTGGATTTGGCACGAGAATCAGCGAAGAATCCCATTTGAGACCCAAACCGATGATCGAAATTGGCGACAGGCCGATGCTTTGGCATATTATGAAAATCTATTCGCATTATGGCTTTAACGATTTCATTATTTGCTTGGGATATAAAGGAGATGTAATCAAACGATTTTTTGCTGATTTTCCTCTCTATGAATCTGACGTTACCTTTAATTATAGAAGGAAGAAAATCAATATCCTCCAAGAGCCTAAAGAGCCTTGGAAAATCACTCTCGTCGATACAGGAAAGGAAACAATGACGGGGGGAAGAATTAAGCGAATCCAAAAATACGTGGGAAATCAATCATTCTTACTAACCTATGGGGATGGGGTGATTGATGCGAACCTATTAGAATTAGTGAACTACCATCAAAAACATGGAAAGATCGCCACATTAACCGCTGTGCAGCCAAGTGGAAGATTCGGAGCACTAACCATAGGAACGAATCACGCTGTACTGCGATTTAATGAAAAACCGAAAGGGGACGGCGGTTGGGTCAACGGCGGTTTTTTTGTCTTCGAACCAGAGATTTTTGATTATCTGCAAGGGGACACCTGTGTGTTGGAGAAAGAGTCATTGGAAAAACTGGCTGATGAGGGTCAATTGCAGGCCTTTCAGCATCATGGTTTCTGGTATGCCATGGACACTTTGCGTGACAAGAATTACTTGGAAGAATTATGGAGTTTAGGGAAAGCACCTTGGAAAGTATGGGAAAAACGATGATAGACCCGGAATTTTGGAAAGGAAAAAAGGTGCTTGTGACTGGTCATACGGGGTTTAAAGGCTCTTGGCTTTGCCTTTGGCTGCATGCCTTGGGCGCTTCTGTTACCGGGTATTCCCTGGGCGCTCCCACCGAACCCAATCTCTACCAATTATGCCGATTGGATGAATTGGTAAGCTCTCATTTGGCGGATATTCGAAACTTCGATAGACTATCAACCGTTCTTCAAGCGGCAGCACCTGATCTTGTCTTTCATTTAGCTGCACAACCGCTTGTGCGGCAATCCTACCGAGATCCGCTTGAGAGTTATGAAACGAATATCATGGGCACCGTTCATCTGTTGGAAGCTGTTCGGAGGGCCACACAAAAGGGCAACCCCATCAAAGCTGTCATTAACGTGACCTCCGATAAATGCTATGAAAATCAGGAGTGGGTTTGGGGGTACCGGGAAACAGATCCCCTAGGGGGAAAGGATCCCTATTCCAATAGCAAAGCTTGTGCGGAACTAGTCACCGCCTGCTATCGTGAAGCTTTTTTTGAGGGGAGTGACCATCCGGTCACGCTTGCAACTGTCAGAGCAGGAAATGTGATTGGTGGCGGGGATTGGGCCAAGGACCGACTCATTCCAGATCTTATCCGCTCGACCCTCGAAGAAACACCTCTAAAAATCCGTTATCCAAAGGCTGTTCGCCCTTGGCAGCACGTCCTCGAGCCATTGCATGGGTACTTGTTGTTAGCGCAAAAATTAGCTGATGAGGGTCCTTCATTTGCTGAGGCCTGGAATTTCGGACCGGAGGAACAGGATGTGTGGACAGTGGAGCAGGTTGTAAAAGGCTTGTGTGAAAAGTGGGGGAGAAAAGCAAGTTATGAGATGGAGGAAGAGAATCAACCGCTCGAAGCGCGTTCTCTCAAGCTTGACTCTTCCAAAGCTAAACAGAGATTAGGGTGGCAACCGAAGTGGAATTTGGATACAGCTTTAACCAAAGTAGTGGAATGGGTAATGGCCTATCAGAATAAAGAGGATTTGAGAATGATCTGTCTGAAACAGATTGAAGATTTTGTTAAAGGTGGAAGGATTCAATGAAGATAGAAGCCGGTTGCTTACCAGGAATCTATGAAATCTCCTTCACTTCACATCAAGATCACCGCGGCAGTTTTACCAGAATCTACGATCAGGAAATGTTCGAGAAGCACGGCTTACAAAGCCACTGGGTTCAAGAAAATCGTTCATACACCCAGAAGAAGGGGACGATCCGCGGACTTCACTTACAGTTTCCTCCTTTTGCCGAAACGAAAATGGTCCGGGTATCCAAAGGAGCCATCTGGGATGTATTTGTAGATTTGCGAAAAGGTTCATCGACTTTTGCCCAGTGGGGCGCCTGCCTTTTGCAGGAGGACATTGACAAGATGCTCTATATCCCTAAAGGTTTTGCCCATGGGTTTTGTACCCTAACCGATCACTGTGAAGTGATTTATAAGGTGGATAACTATTATTCACCCTCACACGAGGGAGGGATCCTTTGGAATGATCCGGATCTTGGCATCGTTTGGCCGCACACCTTCCCGGTTCTTTCAAGGAAGGATGAGAAAGCTTTATCCCTAAAGGAGTTTATCAAGAGGTATGAAGGAATTACTTTGTGAATAAAGAAGGGGGCTGTATGATGAAGCCATTGGTTAGTATCCTCATACCGACCTGTAACAGGCCGGTATTTTTTGAAAAAGCCTTAAAGAGCGCGCTCAACCAAACCTATCAGAATACGGAAATCATCATTTGCGATAACAGCGATAACGACAAGACGGAGAACATTGTGAAAAAATATCAGGCAGGACGTGGCGGTTCAAAGATCAGGTATGTAAGAAACAAGGAGAATATCGGACCGATCGCCAATCAGCACAAGTGCTTTCGTCTCGCAAAGGGGCAATATATCAACTATCTCATGGATGACGATGTGTTTCACCCGGAGAAAATCGCGAGGATGATGAATTATTACCTGAAGTATAAAGGAATCACCCTCGTCACTTCCCGTAGAAGAGTCATTGATGTCAATGGCAAGTTACTCAATGTTCCCAAAAAATATAAAACCTTCAAGATCCTCTACCCCAGAGACACGATTGTAGAGGGAAAGGAACTTGGAAACCGGATGTTGCGTGATAATACCAATTATATTGGAGAGCCTACCACGGTTTTGTTTCGAAAAAAAGATCTGGATGAGCCCCTTGGCATGATGAATGGAAGGCAAGCGTTGTTCGCTGTGGATTTTGTCAGTTGGCTGAATCTCTTATCGAAAGGGAACGCCGTCTATGTGACGAAAACCTTAAGCTATCTGCGCTACCATCCGGATCAGCTGTCACAAAGTGCTGGAGCCAAAATCTTATCGATCTTGGATGCGCCAAATATTCTAGACTATGCGAAGGCAAAAGGCTTCCTCAAAGAAAAGAGTAAGAAAAAAAGGAAGAAAGGGAAGTCGTCATGATGGAAATCCTAGAAAGCTACAAAAGGGCCACGAGTGACCACATAGATCGGTTTTGCATTCCTATCCAGTTTAACGGGGAGGTGATTGGCAGGCTGCGTCCTGTCACTTTTGAAAGCCTTCAGAATGAAGAGGAAATGCGAAAGCTTGCCGAGTGGCGCCGCGCTTCGGCGGAGTGGTTCACCACCCAGTTTTCTGTCAGCGAAGTAGGGACGAGAGAGTGGATTAGAGAACAGGTCCTACATGCGCAGGATCGAATACTTTTCTTCGTTGATGATCCGTCCCTTACGCCAATTGGTCAAGTCGGGTTGTGTCATTATGATGAACAAAAGAAAGAATGTGAATTTGACAATTTGCTCCGAGGAGAAAAGGGACAGTTTGCTAATCTGATCATTCCAGCATTGATTGCGCTCGGCCTTTGGAGTATCAAGGTGCTCGATATACAACAGGGATACCTTCAAGTGCTGGCAAATAACTTTCGGGCAATTCATATCTATCAAAAGCTGGGGTTTCAAGAAGTGAAAAGAACCCCTTTAGTGAAACGGGTAGAAGGGAAAGTCGTTCGTTGGGTGCCTGCGACAGATCCAGCGACGGTTGCAACGGAACGACACTTAGTAACGATGGTAATTGAAAGAAAGATTTTTGAGAATCTCTATAAACAAGGGAGGTGAAGAAATGAAAGAGATTAGGCTTTTTAAGCCTTCCGTCGGTAAGGAGGAACTGCAAAGCATCCAATCGGCCTTTGATCGAGCTTGGTTGGGATTGGGGCCAAAAGTGCTGGAATTTGAGCAGAAATGGAGCGAGTTCATCGGAAGTGGGGCTTCTGTCGGTGTTAATTCATGTACAGCGGCCCTTCATTTGGCTCTATCTGCCTATCGGTTTCCTAAAGGTAAAAAGGTTTTAGTTCCTGTCATGACGTTTGCCTCGACGGCCATGGCTATTCTTTACAATCAGCTGGAACCGGTGTTTGTCGATGTGGATGAGCATACGCTTGGCATCTCCCTTAAGGATCTGGATCAGAAATACACCAAGGAATGCGTGGCGGTCATGCCGGTTCACTTTGCCGGACACCCGGTACAGATGGATCAATTAATGGCATGGGCGAAGGCGCGCCATGTAAAAGTAATTGAGGACTGTGCACATACTGCCGGAGGAAAATACAAGGGAAAATCGCTAGGCACATGGGGAGACATCGGCTGTTTTAGCTTTGAAGAGAAAAAATGTATGACAACGGGCGATGGCGGGATGATTTCCTCCGATGATCAGGAGCTGCTGAAGCCATTGCGACATGCCCGTTGGGTTGGCATAAACAAAGATACGTGGGAACGGCACATGGATAATGGTGTGGGCAACCTGGAGGCCAATCATTGGTATTATGAAATTTCGGAGCTTGGCTACAAATACAACATGAATGATCTGATGGCCTCCATAGGCTTGGTTCAATTGCAGAAATTAGAAAAAATGAATCGCCGGCGGGAAGCACTGCTTCATCGCTATCTTTCGGGAATGAGGAAGGAGGGGGCCGTCAAGGCTGCCGTTCCATATGTGCTGCGGGATTCCTCATATTGGGCGTTTATGGTACGCGTCAAAGAACGGAATCGTTTTATTATCGAGATGAAGGAAAACGGAATTGCAACAGGTGTACATTACATGCCCTTAACGCTTCATCCCTTGTTTCTTCGTTATCAATCGGATACGCCCATTGCCTATCGAGTTTGGAAGGAATTGGTTACCCTCCCGCTTTTCCCCGAATTAAGCTTCGATGAGATTGATTATATCCTTTCCGCTATGAACGGTTTTCAATAATTTTAAAGACTGGGGTGTTTGCGTGATGGAAGATCAAAAAAAACCCTTCGGTCTGGATACAACCTCCTTACCTTTCCGATTGTATCAAAAGTCAAAACAGCATGGATTGTGGGATCCCGAAACCATTGATTTCAGTAAAGACCGTGCGGATTGGGCGACGCTGACCCAAACGGAACGCCAGCAAGTCCTTGAGCTTGTTTCCATGTTTTACTTTGGGGAACAATCGGTAACAGATGAACTTCTGCCCTTGATTTATGCCGTGGATAAAGAGGGCCGGACTGAAGAGACCATGTATTTAGCCACCTTTTTATTTGAGGAGGTGAAGCATTTAGAATTTTTTTCAAGATTTCTTGCGGAAGTGGTTGGTACTCCTTTGAATTTGCAACAATATCATTCGAAAGGGTATCAGCAGATTTTTTACAAGGAGCTGCCAACCGCAATGCAGAGACTGCTAACAGACCAGTCTCCGGAAGCCATTGCCGTCGCCTCAACGACCTATCATTTACTGGTAGAAGATATTGTGGGCGAAATCGGGTTCTGGTTTTTCGGGCAGGTGTTTGGAAATAAAGGAAAAATGCCTGGGTTGGCGGAAGGATTCAGAAATATTGCCCGCGATGAAGGAAGACACATCGCCTACGGAACATTCCTCATCCAAAGATTAATGAAAGAACATGGAGATCACATATTTATTGTCGTTAAAAATCGAATGGCTGAGCTTCTCCCGTATTGTTCGGGGGCTGTTGGACCGCATGGCAGTCATCTTATTATTCCCAGGATGAATAGGAGGCTACAGATCCTCTCGAGAGGTTGTACAAATCAGGAGGGAGAAGCGGGTGGCGATTCCATCATTTGAAATGAAATCGTTGGATGCGGCTTTGAAAAGAATAAGGGAGCTAGTTTTCATCGACCTGACGATGGAACTAGCTCTTTTTTAGGGATAGTATGATATTTTTTAGTCTAATTAGACTATAATGGTGAGGTAAAGGAGTGAAGACTAAATGATAAAGTCATTTTTAATGTTGGGTCAGTCTAATATGGCGGGCCGTGGATTTTTGTATGAAGTCGATCCTATCTATAATGAAAAAATAAAAATGCTGCGCAATGGACAGTGGCAGATGATGACAGAGCCGATTAATTACGACCGTCCGGTTTCCGGTGTAAGCCTGGCGGCGTCTTTTGCGGATGCCTGGTCGAAAGCCAATCCCGATGAAGAAATTGGTTTGATTCCTTGTGCGGAAGGAGGCAGCTCCTTGGATGACTGGCATCCGGAAGGCATCCTTTTTCAGCATGCTTTGTCCGAAGCCCGCTTCGCCCTGCGGTCCAGTCAAATCTGCGGAATCCTTTGGCACCAGGGTGAGAGCGACAGCTATCGTTCGCTATATGAAACTTATTACGAGAAATTCACCCTTATCATCGAGACCCTAAGAAACGAATTGAATCTTAATGAGGTGCCGTTGATCATTGGCGGACTTGGTGATTTCCTTGGAAAGACCGGTTTTGGACAGCACGCGACAGAATATCGACAGGTCAATGAACAATTGCAGCACTTCGCTAACGAACAGCAAAATTGTTATTTTGTAACAGCGGCAGATTTGACCGCGAATCCTGATGGCATTCATTTAGACGCGGTTTCGCAACGCAAATTCGGCTACCGCTATTTCGAGGCTTTTTCGAAAAAGTGTCATGTCATGGAACCGATCCCTGGGGAGGAGCAGTCGCTGAAAGTGGAGCGTGACTATTCGAAAACAGAACAGATATACCTTCATAGCATGGATTTGGCTTCGGGTAAAATCACGTACGCAGAATTCGAGGCGCAGATAGTGAAGGTGATGCAGCCTTGATCCCCTTACTCATCCTGGGCTTGCTCATCCAAAACCCTGGCGCTCACGGCTATGAACTACTGGCTCTAATGGAAAAACGCCATTACAAATACATTGTAAACTTCACAAAAGGCTCGTTTTATTACAATCTGCAACAACTTGAAGAAAAAGGTTGGATTGAACAGATTCAGCAGAATCCTTCAACTAGTGGGCGCGAAATTCGGAACTATAAAGTCACCGGAACGGGAATGGCTGAATTCGAAAAATTAATGGTCATATACGGCACCAAATCGGAATATGTGAACCTGCAATTTTATGGGGCGCTACTCTTTGCCGATGAATACGACAAAAACAAATTGCTGGAACTGATCCAATCGCAAATAGACCAGACTAAAACGCGAATCGCCCTTCTTGATGAATACCTGTTCACCACACAAGAACTTCCCGGCACAATTGATTACTACCGCCGCATGAACGAAAATTCCCGTTCCCATCACTTGGTTAACTTAGAGTGGTTTGAACAATTGAGAGCAGAAGTAGAGGGACATACTGCATAATAAAAAAAGAAGCTTTGGGGCAAGCGTGAACGTACCCGTCCCTCAGAAAGCAAGGCAATTACGTTTAACGTAAGGGTTCGCCGTAGAGGACATGAAAATAAAGATGTTTTGAGTCTAAAGTTAGTCCGCAAGCTTTTACCAAATGTGAAAACAAAATTGTTTTGCAGTGAACGGTAAAAATTATTACAATATAAATACAGAATAATCATTAAATTCAGTCACAAAGTTAAAGGGGGCTTAAGATGTCATTATTTGAACTGGATGAGGGGCAAAAACAAGTACTAGAGATGGTCCGGGATTTCTGCAAACAGGAAATTGCGCCTGTTGCCCGAGAACTGGAGCATAACGATGAGTATCCGCATGAGATTGTTGCCAAAATGAAGGAGTTGGGATTCTTTGGATTTACGATTCCCGAAGAGTACGGGGGGATCGGCCTCGACTATGTCACCTATGCTTTGGCTATTGAAGAAATAACTAGACATTGGATGAGTGTGGGCGGGATTTTAAACAGTCATCTAATCATGGCCTATATCATCGAAAAGTTTGCAACCACCGAACAAAAGGAGAAGTTTTTGCCTGGCCTTGCATCGGGAGAATTTCGCGGCGGTCTTGCTTTAACAGAAGCAGAAGCAGGTACTGACGTGCAGAATCTCTCATCCAGGGCGGTGCGGGTCAAAAATCATTACATCCTAAACGGCAGCAAAATGTTCATTACCAATGCAAGACACGGGAACACATTCATTGTAGCTGCTAAAACGGATCCACAAGCGGAGCCTAAATATAAAGGAATAAGTCTTTTTATCGTGCAGAAAGGCCATCCCGGATTTCAGGTTCAGAGGGATCTAGATAAATTAGGTTATAAAGGGATCAAAACGTGTGAAATTGTTTTTGAAGATGTTGAGGTTCCAGTCAATCAATTAGTGGGCGGTGTAGAAGGCAGAGGGTTTAAACAAGTATTGGGAGGGCTTGAATTAGGAAGAATCAATGTTGCTGCGCGAGGAGTTGGGCTGGCAAGGGCAGCGTTTGAAGATTCCATCCGTTATGCCCAAGAGAGGAAGACCTTTGGAAAACCCATTTGCGAGCATCAAGCGATCCAGTTGAAATTGGGGGAGATGGGAACAAAGCTGGAAGCGGCACGTCTCTTGACCTTGAACGCTGCCACCAAGCTGCAAAAAGGGGAACGGTGTGATCTGGAGGCGGGAATGGCCAAGCTGTTTGCCTCTGAAGCAGGTTTCGAGATATCCCATGAAGCGATGCGTATTCACGGTGGGTATGGGTACACAAAAGAATTTAATGTAGAACGTTACTACCGCGATGCCCCCCTCATGATCATTGGTGAAGGAACCAATGAAATGCAAAAGATCATCATTAGCAAAGGACTGGTCAACAAATATAAGCTCTAATCAAGAGGAGGATAACAAAAGATGGCGGAAATTCATACTCCGTTCGGGAGATGTTATGAAGATTTTCATGTAGGAGACGTCATAAAACACTGGCCCGGAAGAACGATCACCGCGGCGGATGATGCGATTTTTAGTTTGCTTTCCTTGAATCAGCACCCTCTGCACATTGACGCACATTATGCGGCATCCACGCAATTTGGAAAAAATTTGGTGAACGGTACTCTTGTTTTTGCGATTGGGGTTGGAATGACGGTAAACGATATCAGTGGCGCTGCCATAGCGATGCTCGAATATGAAAATGTGAAGCATCTGAAACCCACGTTTCATGACGATACGATTTATGCCAGAACGAACATCCTGGACAAGTGGGAATCCAAAAGCAAACAGGATCGCGGGATCGTATATGTCGAAACATTGATCAGTAACCAGCGGGAAGAAGATGTCATGAGTTACCGCAGAAAATTGTTGGTTCCGAAACGGGAATTTGCTGCGCGTCCTTATACACATGGGCATCCATAGGGGGGATAACAAAGCGATGAAACCTTTAGAAGGGGTCAAGATCTTATCGATCGAACAATATGGTGCTGGTCCATTTGCGACGCTTCATCTGGCTGACTTGGGTGCTGAGGTGATTAAGATTGAGGATCCAAGCACAGGTGGGGAGGTATCGCGGTCGGTTGTTCCTTATGCCGAACATGGCGATAGCCTGTTTTTTCAAACCTTCAACCGAAATAAAAAGAGCATTACCTTAAACCTGAAATCATCGGAAGGAATAGAAATGTTCAGGGAACTCACCAAGCATGCCGATGCTGTGTTCAATAATCTCCGTGGGGACGTGCCGGAAAAGTTGGGTATAACATACCAGGCGCTCAAAGACGTGAACCCGAAAATCGTGACATGCACCCTTTCTGGATTTGGGACTAGTGGGTCAAGGAAGGCCGATCCTGCGTATGATTATCTGTTGCAAGCCATGCTTGGCCATATGTCCCTTACCGGAGAGCCAGGTGGACCTCCGACAAAGTATGGCATCTCGATCATTGATTTTTCTACCGGGATGATGGGAGCGCTTGCTTTGATGATCGGAATCTTTCAATCTAGGATCCATGGGTTGGGATGTGATGTGGATATTAGTATGTTTGATACGGCAGCTTGGGAACTTACTTATTTGGCCACGTGGCATCTAACAAAGGGATACGAACCGCCGCGAACGGCGAATTCTGCCCATCCTGCGCTCGTTCCATCCCAGCTTTTCCCGACCAAGGACGGGCACCTGATTGTCATGTGCAATAAGGAAAAGTTTTTCCCCATTCTGTGTGAGCTGCTAGGTGCACCCGAACTGGCGGCAGATGAGTTGTTTAAGGATTTTACTGCCAGATTCCATAATAAAGAGCTGTTGATTCCGCAGTTGATCGCCCTATTTCAAAACGAGGATACCGCTACATGGCTCGAACGATTGCGCGGAAAGGTACCGGTTGCACCAGTCAACAGTGTCGAACAAGCATTGCAGGAACCGCTGATCAAGGAAAGGGAGATGATTGTCGATGTCGAACATCCCCATTTTGAACAACTCAAAATGCTCGGTCAACCCATCAAACTTTCTACTTTTCAACCACAGTACCATGCGGGCCCAGCCCTTGGAGCACATAATGATGAAATATATGGAAAGATGCTTCAACTCACTTCAAGTGACCTAGCAATTTTAAGAGAAAAAGGAATTGTATGAGGGGAAGAAGCCCAATTTTCTTATACAAATTGGGCTTTACATCTATTTAAGATTTACGGACTGGCTTCCTGGTGAATTCGCACAATTCTTACAATAATAGATATCACTTCGGGCTATTGTGAGTACATCGGCATTACGAAAATAAGTTAACTTGGAATGGGAATTTCTCTTATCCGTTGTAATTTCAGCTATATGCTCTCCACATATTTTACAATCTCGATACTTTCTTTCCATTTCCACTTTTTACTGCCTCCCAATTGTTAAATCTTTGTGACATGTACAGTATACTACCCTGACCGTATGAAACTACTGAATTGTTATAGAACAGTAATTTTCATAGTTTAAGCAGAAATATTTGGTTTAAATGAGTTTATGAAGGCTTGGAGGAAATAAAAAAGACCCCTCTGAACTTCACTTTATCGAAGTTTGATCAGGGAGTCTGCCATATATGTGGAGGGGATGTTTAGGCAATTTGGACAATGGTTAGGCTAGCAAAATCGACACGAAGGACAGTCCCATTGGGTAGAGGGTTTGGGGCGGATAATACAAGTTTAATTCTATCGTTTCTGTTAAAGGTTTGAAGCAAAAGTGTAGAAGTAACATAGACGGTATCAAGGCTATTGGCGTTAAAGCTTGTTTGTGTGTCAATAATGGTTCCGCCATTCTTTTGAAGCTCAAATTTAAGAAGAGGGTTTGGATTTGCAGGAGGCGGGAATGCGACATTTGATAATTGAATACTGAATTGGCATTGATAGACACCTCTATTTTTAATAGTGACTCTATCTGTTTGTGGATTAAAATAAATCCCCTCTGCTTCTTTTGCGCTGTTTAAGTTGATCGTGACCGGAACAGTTGCTGTGTTTGCATCGATAAATTGGGGGAGAAAATCATTCGTGACATAGATTCGACTCGTTGACCTATGGCCATTGTACCAATTTATTTTGCTCATCTGACTAAACCTCCTTTCTATCTATATACTATAGTAAATGATAGAAGGACGATCATTGTGATAGACTCGCATTTGGTTTTCAAAAATAGTTAATTTTTCCTGATACAGAAAAAAGAGACTGCCTTCGAATAGTATAGAATCAACTTTGGGTTCGTTTTTGAGTTGGGTAAGTGAGGAGGAGATATTTTGTTTGAATTTGATACTGACTTAGATCAGTTTGCTAGAATAAAAGTTGTCGGTGTGGGTGGCGGAGGAAATAATGCGGTCAATCGAATGATTGAGGCCGGCGTGCAAGGTGTAGAATTTATCGCAGTGAATACAGATGGACAAGCTCTTCATCAATCAAAAGCACCTACAATCATCCAAATTGGTGCAACACTGACCAGAGGATTGGGAGCAGGGGCAAATCCTGAGATCGGGAAGAGAGCGGTAGAAGAAAGTAAATATCAGATTGCGGAAGTGTTAGAAGGGGCTGATATGGTATTTGTCACGGCTGGAATGGGCGGTGGAACAGGAACAGGAGCAGCACCTGCAATTGCTGAAATTGCCAAACAACTAGGTGCTTTAACCATTGGGGTTGTTACAAGACCATTTAAATTTGAAGGACCAAAGCGAGCCAGAAATGCGGAAAGTGGTATTGATGCGATGAGAGAAGCCGTTGATACGTTAATTATTATTCCAAATGAACGCTTGCTGCAGATCGTAGATAAAAAAACACCTATACTCGAAGCCTTTCGGGAAGCAGATAACGTCCTTCGCAGGGGTGTCCAAGGCATATCCGATTTAATTGCTGTCCCTGGTTTAATTAATCTTGATTTTGCAGACATAAAAACGGTCATGTCCTATAAAGGAACAGCCATCATGGGCATTGGTGTGTCAAAAGGCGAAGGCCGTGCTGTGGACGCCGCGCAAAAAGCAATAAGCAGTCCATTACTGGAAACATCGATCAGCGGAGCGCGCGGTGTGATCATGAATATCACGGGCAGTCGCAATATAAGCCTGTTTGAAGTACAGGAAGCAGCCAATATTATTTCATCGACCACGCATGAGGATTTACATATGATCTTCGGATCTGTGATCAATGATGACTTAAGAGATGAAATCATCGTAACCGTCATCGCTACTGGGTTTACCAAACAGGAAGTTTGATAATACCCCCGACAATCAGACACCCCTTTTTTTCAAGATTTGGAATAAAAGGGGTGCTTTTTTTGTGAACATTGTTGGTTCGTGCAAAATTTGGTGTTTTGCCTAGAGAACTACGGGGTATCAGGCCCCTATTTTGTATTAAAAGTCTCTGCATGCCCCCAAAATCGGGAGGAACTTTTGTCCAGGTCACAAAACGGGCGATCCAGGTCCCAAAATTGAAGTTCCAGGTCACAGGAAATAGCGTTTTGGTCACGGGAAATGGACTCCTGCTCACATTGGAGTAATCATTACAAATAAATACCCCTATATGTATCTTGTGAACCACTTTTTCTCAAATTATTTGCTTACACCCTGCTAGATTCCCCGTTTTAACATCCGTATGGTTGGTATAACCCTCTTAGGTACAATCGACTACACTAAACTATCCAACTTCTTGAAATCTAAAAATCTCTCTAAATCCCAAAGATCATCTTAAATATAAAAAATTAGGACGTTAAATTAGAAATTCCGCCAAAAGATGGATTTTATTTATCAATGTTCTTTCTGTTCCACCATTCTTCGATGAATTTTTGGGTACTCATTCTATTTGAACTTGGACGAACATACTGTGATATTAAAGTAATCTTCACACATTGAAATGCTATTCCATCTATTTAAACAAAAGGAAGTGGTTGAATTGGAAAAGCCCAATTATAGACCTTTTGCTCCATTAATACCTGATGAGATGATACAACGCGCGGAACGTTTAGGGGCAGCATTATTAGCCGATGGGATGATTGGGATGGGCATTCCGTTCGAGGGATGTATGGATGCTCAGATCTCTCCTGTTCATGATTCCATGAGAATTGTGGGTACAGCATATACAGTCAGTACGGCATCGGGGGACAACCTTCCTATTCATTTAGCGATCTATTCGGGGAAAGAGGGTTATGTTCTTATCATTGATGGAAAGGGACATGCTGATCATCCTTATTTGGGAGAGTTAATGACATCAGCTACGAAAGCAGTAGGGCTAAAAGGCATTGTCTTGGATGGCTTAGTAAGGGATAAACAGGCATTGATCGAGTTAGGGCTCCCTGTCTTCGCGAAGGGATTTATGCCAAGGGGACCGATCAAAAAAGAACCGGGTGAAATCAATACGGCAATTTCTTGTGGTGGTGTGACTGTTCATCCAGGAGATCTAATTGTTGGTGATGCTGATGGAGTGGTCGTGGTTCCTCGTGATCGTATTGAGGCGGTAATTGAAGCTTCCGAGAAAAAACTCGACTATGAGGAAAAAAGAAAAATCACGATTGCGGAATATGAAAAAAAACGTAAACAAGGTATGGATCCCGGAGAGCTTGCTCCACAATGGGTCAAAGATAAATCAACAGAATTTGGACTATAGAGGAGAAGACAGACTGAGGTGATTGGATGCGACTTGGTTTTATAGGATATGGAGAGGCAGCCTATGAAATGTCCTGTGGGCTAAAACAAGAAGGCTTGGATAATATGATCGCTTATAATCACTCGAACCATGCATTGGTTCAGAGCAGAGCGAAGGAAGCACAAGTTGAGTTGTTGGATTCAGCAAAGGATGTTTTAGAACGTGCGAATGTCATCATTGTGTCTGTCCCAGCGGATAAGGCACTTGAAGCTAGTGAAACCTTAATGCGGCATTTAAAAAGGGGACAACTCTATATTGATGTTTCTGCATCCAGTCCAAATGTGAAAAAAGCAATTTGGGGTAATATCCAATCGAAGGATGTTCTCTTTGTGGATGCTCAAATGATGGGACCGTTATTGCTTTATAAACATAAGGTACCTATCGTCGCTAGCGGTTCGGGTACAGACCTGTTGGTCCACTTGATGAAAGTTTACGGAATGAACATTAAAAAGGTGGGCGAAGACCCCGGAGACGCATCGGCGATTAAATTGATCCGCAGTATTTATATGAAAGGGATTTCTGTATTATTTATTGAATTGCTAGAAGCCGCTCAAGCCTTAAAAGTGGAAGAATTGGTATTAAGTTCAATTAGAGAAACCATGGAAAGTTGGGATTTTGAGAAGGTATTGAACCGATTGGTCACGGGGGCTTGCATCCATGCCCAGAGAAGAGCTGTTGAACTTGAAGGCTCCATTGGGATTCTAAAAGACTTAGAGATTGATTGTTTAATGTCGGAAGCTGTTCGGGATAAACTATTGTCTCTGTCTCGCTACCAATTAAAGGATAGATTTCCCGGCGGAGCTCCAAAGGATTGGTGGGAGGCCCTGATTGCATTGCAAGAGGTTAAAAGAGAGAGGAATGAGTAGAACCGATTTTTTTGAGAAAGGATTGTGAAAGATTGGCTACCTACCGACTTGGAGTGATGTATGGTGATGGGATTGGTCCGGAGGTTGTACAGGCTGCAGTAGAAGTACTCACAACGGCCGCAGAACGGCTGGGTACTGTAAAATTCAACTGGGTTGAATTGCCGATGGGCTTATCAGCTATTGAGAAGTATGGAGAAGCTTTCCCAGACATCACGAAGAAAGCGCTAAAAAACTGTGATGGCTGGATTCTGGGACCCAATGACGGAGCGGCGTATGCAAAAGAGCACCAAGGAAAACGGACGCCTAGCGGAGAGCTCCGACATTCTTATGACCTATATGCAAATATTCGTCCAAGTAAAACCTTACCTGGGATTCGCAATGTTGTTGGAGAGGCCGACCTGGTTATTGTCCGTGAGAATACAGAGGGTTTTTATACAGATAAAAACATGTATGTGGGGAATGGAGAGTTTATGGTGACCCCGGAAACTGCACTAAGTGTGGGGGTCTTTACAAAACCAGCCATTGAGCGGATCGCTCATGCTGCTTTTCGTTTTGCTATGGAACGTCGACAACATGTCACAATCGTTCATAAAGCTAACGTGATCAAACTAGGTTTTGGTTTGTTTATTAAGACCTGTCGAGAGGTGGCAGAACAGTATCCTCAGGTTAAAGTGGATGATTATCATGTCGATGCATTTGCAGCCCAATTGGTGAGACGTGCCGGTGACTTTGACGTGATCGTGACGGAAAACATGTTTGGCGATATTCTATCAGATTTAGCAGCCGAATTAGTAGGAGGATTAGGCTTGGCATATTCGATCAACGCTAGCGAAAACCAAGCGATGGCGCAGGCTGTTCATGGCTCCGCTCCTGATATCGCAGGCAAAAATGTAGCTAATCCTGTTGGTGAAATGTTGTCAGCTGTCATGCTCATAGATTGGTTGGGCACACGTCATCAGGATCAAAGCCTTCATCATTTGGGGCAATTGGTTAAGACATCAATCTTAAAGGCGCTATTTGATGGGGTTCGTACGCAGGATTTGGGCGGAGACGCTTCGACTATACAATTCACCGAAGCAGTGGTGCAAAGAATCCTTCGTTCTTAAAAATTGATCCAATTGAGGTGATAACGGTACATGATTTACCAAGTTCCTTACGGTCAAGGATTTCTAGAATTTGAACTGGAAGTTCCCGTAGAAAAATTAGAAATCGATAAATCTCGTGATGTTCCAGATCCTAACCAGCTTGTCAAAGAAGCTCTACAAAATCCAATTGGCTCACCTAAATTAAGTGAGATTGCGCAAGGAAAGAAGAGTGCTGTGATTGTCATTAACGATGTGACACGTCCATCCCCTTCTCAATTGCTCGTAGAGGCGATCAGTGGTGAACTAAACAAGGCAGGAATCGATGATTCAGGAATTACTTTATTAGTTGCCACCGGAAATCATCGTCCTTGTACAGAACAAGAGTTGATTAAGATGCTAGGCGAGAAGGTCTACTCACGGTTTTCTATTATCAACCATAACGCCTATGATGAAGAACAGTTAATTCATGTAGGATATACGACTAGAGGGCTGGATATTACAGTAAATCGGCTCGTTGTAGAGTCGGATCTAACTATACTAACCGGGATCATCACACCACATCAATCTGCTGGATTTAGCGGAGGACGCAAGAGTATGCTTCCAGGGGTAGCAGGGATAAGGAGTATTGAACAGCACCATTCCTTGCCACATCGTGCCGAGTATCCTGTAATGGGTATCTATGAAAATAATCCTTTCCACGAAGGATCTTTAGAAGCGGCTCGTAAAGTTGGAGTGGATTTTATCGTGAATGTAGTGAAGTACAGTGATGGCAGGATTGCTTCAGTTGTCGCCGGGGACTTAGTTGAAGCCCATGAAAAAGGGATTCAGGATTGCAAGAAGGTTTGGGCCATGCAGGTTCAAGGACAATTTGATATTACAATTGTTTCTCCTGGTGGCTTTCCGAAGGACTTTGATTTGCATCAAGCTCAGAAAGCTTTGGCCCTAGGTGAGATGGTTACGAAAAGGGGTGGGTCGATCATCCTTGTCGCAGAATGCGCGGATGGGATTGGAAAGTATGCTCAGTTAATGATGAATTCGCGAGATCCCCAAGAGGTCATTGAATGCTTTAAACGTGAAGGATTTAAGGGAGAGAACCAAGCATCAAAAGCATTCATGTTTGCTAGAGCTCTTCAAACTCATACCATCTATGTCATCACGGATCAAATCGATCTTGCCGATCTAAAGAAGATGTTTTTCATTCCTTCAAGAACTATCAACGATGCATATACCAATGCCAAAGTTAGATGTCAAAGTGAGCCAAGGGTTGGCCTCATCCCCTATGCGGTAGACTGTTTGTTGGAAATTATTTAACTACGTGATTGGGGGTAAGAGAATGGGACAGACAAGGAGATTATCTCAAGAGCAGTATTTGGAGCTGGGAACCCATATTCTGACACAAATTGGGATTCCTCAAAACCACGCCGGAGTGCAGATTTCTTCCTTGCTCGATGCGGATCAGCGAAAAGTTCATACCCATGGTCTATTTAGGCTGCCCACTTATATTAAACAGATCATCAATGGGGGAATAAACAAGGATCCCAATATCCAAAGATTACGGCGGGGGCCTGTGATTGAATTAATGGACGGCGACCATGGATTAGGGGCTGTTGTAGCTTCCACCGCCATGAAGGCAGCGATCGAATTGAGTTCGCAAAACGGGATCGGAGTGGTGTCTGTAAAGAATGGCAGCCATTTTGGGATGGCTGCATATTATGCCGAATTAGCTACTTATGAGAATCAAATCGGGATTGCCATGTCGAATACCTCTCCGATGATCGCACCTACTGGCAGTCTAAAGCCAGTCTTGGGGAATAATCCATGGGCAATTGCAGTTCCAACCAACATGAATTACCCTGTGACCTTAGATATGGCCAATAGTATGGTCGCAAAGGGAAAGATTCGCATGGCTGCATTAAAAGAGGAGTCAATCCCATTTGGTTGGGCTTTAGACAATCTTGGTAGGCCTACGAATGACCCGAAGGAAGCTTTGAAAGGTGTGATTCTTCCGATTGGCGGGTATAAAGGCTATGGCATAACGCTTATGGTTGATATTCTTGCCGGTGTCTTAAGTGGAGCTGACTTTGGGGAGAAGGTGCCCGATCATGAAACAGGCGAAAAAAGGAATATTGGCCAATTATTTATTTCGATAAATGTGGGCAACTTCATGAATATTGACCAGTTTAAGTCGAGAATGGATGAATTAATCGAGTCGATCAAAACAGCACCAAGGATTGATCCAGACATTGAGGTACTATTACCGGGGGAAAAAGAATGGAAGAACAAGCTGAATGAACTTCACCAACCCTTCGATTTTCCGATCAACGTAGTCGATAGCCTCGTTCAGGTTTGTCAGAAATACAATATAGACCTGCCAAAATCTCTACTCCATTAGTCATTAAAAGGAGGAAAAAATGAATATCATCGATCAATTGAAGGAGATTCCAACGACCTGTGTATCTGACGCACTAAATGGTCAGAATAGTTTGGATTCTACTATTAAACCTTTGGATGAACAATTGAAGGTAGTTGGTAGAGCTGTAACTGTCAAAATCTCGCCGGGAGATAATCTGTTAGTGCTGAAAGCGATGAGGGAAGCCAACCCAGGAGATGTTTTGGTCATCGACGCTAAGAGTTATATGGACAGCGCCTCTTGTGGTGACTTTAACCTGAAGTTGGCACAAAAATTGGGCCTCGCTGGTGTTGTAATCGATGGGGTAGTTCGCGATGTGTTAGCAATGAAAGAAATGAACTATCCTGTTTTTGCTAGGGGCGTCTGTACAGCAGCCAGCAAAAAGTATGGGGCTGGTGAAATTAACGTTCCGATTTCTTGTGGAGCAACCGTCATTCAACCGGGAGATATCATCCATGGAGATGCAGATGGTGTCGTGGTCATCCCGCGTGGTTTGGAAGAAGACGTACTGAAAAAGGCACAGGAAAAATTAAAACAAGATATGGAACGAGAAGAACGAATTTTAACAAGTCGAGAATCAGCTCAGCAATACATTGATCGATTGTTAGCGGCAAATAGAAAAGCCTAACATGTGCAGCGAGATCCAGAAGAAAGGAGGAAGATAGATGATCGAAGGAATCATGAGTGGTCTACTTGACGGGTTTGTACACCTTATGAATCCCAGTACCATACTTTTTATACTGATTGGCGTAACTGTAGGGACCCTAATCGGGGCACTGCCAGGAGTAGGCGCATCGGCAGCAACTGCCATCCTCCTTCCAGTTGCTTTTAGTATAGGGTCAGCAGGTGATGGGTTGGTTATGCTGGCAGGAATTTTTTATGGGTCTATGTATGGAGGAACCATTACTTCGGTCTTGTTGAGAACACCTGGTGAAACAGCTTCAATTATGACTTCGATTGAAGGTTATCCGCTGTATCAACAGGGAAAAGGTGGTTTAGCTCTAAGTCTTGCAGCGATTGGGTCCTTTGTTGCAGGAACGGTAGGTGTAGTGGCATTGACCATTTTTGCTCCCACGCTTGCAAAAATGGCGGCAGTGCTTGGACCTGTTGAGATGTTTTCTTTAATCCTTCTTTCAATGTCACTGGTTTCTGGGCTAGGAGGATCTTCAATTCCGAAAAGTTTAATTATGATAGCTCTTGGATTATTGATTTCAACCATAGGTCAAGACCCTATTGAGGGAGTGATGAGATTAACGTTTGATTCCAGGCTCCTCATTGCAGGGATTGAATTTCTGCCGGTAATTATCGGATTTTTTGCTATCGCAAATTTAGTCACCGAATTAGACCAACTTTCGGACACTATGGATTTCCCTACTAAAATAGGTTCTATCGTACCCAAAGCAAAGGACCTGAAAGATGCAGCCATGCCAACAACCAGAGGTACGATCATTGGATTCTTTTGCGGCATTCTTCCAGGTGTAGGGGCCACGATCTCGAGTTTTTTGGCTTATGCAACTGAGAAGAGATTCTCCAAGCATCCGGAAAAGTTTGGCAATGGCGCCATGGATGGTTTGGTAGGGGCGGAATCAGCAAATAACAGCAGTACAGCCGGGTCCATGGTTCCCTTGATGAGCTTAGGTATCCCGGGTTCGACAACAACAGCCGTTCTTATGGCGGGTTTCTTGATGTACGGACTCCAGCCAGGCCCTTTGTTGTTTGAACGCCACCCAGAAGTGGCCTGGACTCTTATTGCCAGCATGTTTCTTGGAAATGTCATGTTGCTAGTTTTAAATACCGTAACCATTCCTTTCTTTGTATGGGTAGTCAATCGATGTCAGCCATTTATTGCTCCTATTGTCGTTACCTTAAGTGTGGCAGGCGTATATACTCTTCAAAACTCCATGGTTGATGTTTGGCTTATGTTGGTTTTCGCTATCGTCGGATACGTCTTGGAGATCCAAAATTATCCTTTAGTCCCTCTAATTCTGGGGATTGTATTAGGCAGTATTGGGGAGATGAGTTTTAGGCAAGGGTTGATTATGTCGCAAGGAGATTTCACTATTTTCTTAACGCATCCTATTTCGGCATTCTTTTTAGCTACTGCCGTAATTATGGTTTTTGCTCCTCGTGTTTACAAGAAAATGAGGAAAAGGACTATTACCTAAGATGTCTCTATATTTGAGCGAGTTTGATAGTTAGATGGGGATTCCTATTAACTATATTAAAATTTAAGGAGGATTTGTGATGAGAAAACACAAAAAAGCAGGGTTTGTCATGTCTCTCGTACTCGCTTCAATGATGGCCATTGTGGGTTGTTCAACGCAGAACACTTCCAACCAAAGCACAACAACAGCAGCTACTCCTCCAAAGGAAGCTCCAGCACCAGTGGAAACCGCTCCGAAGGACACGTTTCCCAATGGACCCGTCAATTTAATCGTACCATTTGGTCCGGGTGGAAGTGCGGATCTTGCCGCCCGTGCTATAGCTGCGACGGTACCTAAGTATTTAGGTCAAGCAGTGATTGTTGTGAATAAGCCTGGGGCATCGGGGGAAGTAGCCCATACCGACTTTTTAAAAGAAAAACCGGATGGATATAACATGATCATTAGTGGAAACAGCCCTTCAACCGTTGTTCCAAACGTACGTCAAGTGAAGTATGATCCATTTACTGATTTTGAGTTTCTTGTTCGAATTACAAATAGTCGCGATGCCGTGTTTGTAAACAGCCAAAAAGAATGGAATACCATGGAAGAACTGATTGAACATGCAAGGGCCAATCCTGGAAAAGTTCAACTAGGCACATCAGGAACCGGTGGAATTGATGAATTCATTATTCGGTCAATCAATAGAGCGGAAGGGGTAGAGATCGTACCTATGCCCTTTAATTCTGGTGGAGAAGCCCAAATTGCCGCAGTTGGTGGACATGTGGATGGGTTTGTGTCTTCTGTTGTAAGTGGTAAACCCGCACTCGATAGTGGACAATTAAAAATTCTTGCTGTGAATGCGGATACAAGAGACCCCAATGTTCCAGATGTTCTAACTTTAAAGGAACAAGGAATCGAAGCGGCGTTAAACAATAATATTGCTATTGCTGTACCGAAAGGAACCCCGAAGGAAATAAAAGATAAGCTGATAAGTGCGTTGAAACAAACAATAGAGGACGAGTCATTTATTTCTATGGCCAAAAAGTTGAATATGACAATTGATTATTTGGAAGGGGACGAAGTAAAGAATAAAGTGAAAGAGGACTATGATTTAGTTAAAGAAGTTTTGGCAGCAACGAAAAAGTAGAATGTAAAATTTTGAGCTTGGGTTTTTGTTATACAGGAAAACTCAAGCTCTATTCTAGAATTTGATACGAGGTGATAACGATGTCCCAATATGGGAACAAGCAGACGCGTATTAAAATGAGTAATATCATTGTTACATTACTAATCGGTTTGATCGGTCTAATCGCTGCCATTTCTAGTGTCGGTGTTGGGATTAAAGGACAATATGGTGAAATTGGGCCAGGATTTTTTCCTATGTCATTAGGTATAGTTATATTTGTATTGGCTCTTATTATTTTATGGAATAACTTCAAAGAAACTTATAACGGGTCAAAGAGTATCTTCAACAATGTCAAAAAGGTTAGTACGTTTTTTGTAATATTACTCATTACTTTAACGCTTATGGAGATTATTGGATTCTTTGGAGCTATGTTTCTTTTTACAATTGGTTTTGAAACATTTATTCAGCCCAAGAAAAAGCCGTGGTGGGTCCGGATTGTCAGTGGACTTGTTATTAGTGGTGGGATCCAACTCATGTTTTCTCAATTGATGGTTCAGTTGCCTGGTCCTTTTTGGATGTAAAGGGAGTACTGTTTTCAGGAAACAGAGAAACCTCGTCTCTATATCGCTACACGATAATACCCCCTGTATAAAATTGGATATTCTACTCACGATAAAAACAGCCTGGACTATTCCAAACGTACAGAGGAGCAGATGAATGTGAAAAAAAGATGGTATTATCAAACAGTTCACAGAGAAATTTTAAGCGAATGCGATGGATTGTTTCTAATCAGATTAGCTTTTTATAATCGCCCGAAAGGGTGACTATGGAAAGCTTTTTTTCTTGGAAGATATAAGCAAGACTTATACCCATAAAAGCAAACGTAAATTCCCTGTCACGGATATCGCTGTTACAATTCAACCATGAGGTGATTAGGATGAATATTACTATATTAGGGACAGGAAGCATGGGGAGGGGATTGATTAAAACACTTTCTCCACTTCATCAAGGGATCAAGTGGGTTTCCCGCAATCGGGAAAAAGTGATAGATCTTGTAGATGAACTTAAAGTTGACGTAATACCAGTAGATTATGAGCTCGGTCTGGATGCCGATGTGATTATTCATACGTTTTGGTTCCGCGATCTTATTCCTTGGGCAGAAGAAAATAGAAACAAATTAAAAGGAAAAGTACTGGTTGATATCGTCAATCCCATTACTCTTGACTTTAATGATTTTACTTTGGATTGGGGAACGTCTGCTGCAGTAGAGTTACAGAAAGTATTGCCTAAGCTAAAATTGTAGTGCATTTTAAAGTGTTTGATCAACCTGTTCATGATGGCCTACAGAGTGATGTCTATATCACAAGTGATGATGAAGAAGTGAAAAACAAAGTCATGGAAATGCTCTCCGGAATCTCATTCCGTGTGATTGATGGAGGAAAACTCAAAAACAATCGGACGATCGAGCGTATGACATTATTCGAACGCGAAGTCTCTATTCGTTATGGGAATTATCCACTTGTATCTTTTCGCATGTGGGGAGTATAAAAAGAGTAAACAAACGTTAATACAAACTGAAGGGGGTATGATAGGGGCTTTAGAGTCATAGCCCCGATGATGACCATTCTCACAATATCCAAAGGGAACTTTGGTCATCATAGCCCCGATGATGACCATTCTCACAATATCCAAAGAAAACTTTGGTCATCATAACCCCGATGATGACCATTCTCGCAATATCCAAAGGGAACTTTGGTCATCATAACCCCGATGATGACCATTCTCGCAATATTCAAAGGGAACTTTGGTCATCATAACCCCAATGATGACCATTCTCGCAATATCCAAAGGGAACTTTGGTCATCATAGCCCCGATGATGACCGTTTTCGGCAATATTCAAAGGGGACTTTGGTCATCATAACCCCGATGAGATAAAATCGTAGGAGGTCAAAGACTCTTGGAGGTTCGAAGATTCATTGATTCGGATATTGGTCAGATTGTATCGCTGTTCTATGAAACGGTCCATTCTATAAACGCCCAAGATTACACGCAAGAGCAGCTCCATGCTTGGGCACCAACAGATGAAAAACGGATTAAAATGGTAAGTTGGAAAGATTCTATGAATAACAACATCGCCTATGTCGCTGAAATAAAGGGTGTTATTGTCGGTTTCAGTGATATGACTTATGATGGGTACCTTGATCGTCTTTTTATCCACAAAGATTTTCAGGGCCAAGGAATAGCTTCAAATTTGTTAAATATCCTTGAGTCTGAAGCAAGAAAGCTTAGGATTTTAGAAATTTATACTGATGCTAGTATAACAGCCAAACCATTTTTTGAACGTCACGGGTATCGTACAATTCATTCTCAGACTGTGGAACGCAGGGGTGTACAATTAAATAATTTCAAGATGATGAAGACGCTGGAATTTTAATGTATATATTCTGATTAATTGTGACCACGGAGTCATAAAAAGAAAGAACCCAACGACGACTATCGAAGGGTTCTTCTTTCATTTAATACTAATGTTATGCACTTTGATATTCGGTGGACTCGTTTTCGCGAATGGGTACTGGTTTCTTGTTGACTAAGTAGATACTTGCCACGATCAAGACAATGCCTAATAATAAATAGATCGTGAAGGGTTCGCCCAAAATGAGGGTTCCAATCATGACCGCAAGCAACGGCACTGAAAAGGTATAAGTGGCCACAACACTTGGATCTCCTGTTTTAACCAACCACACGTAGAGGATCCAAGAGATCGTGATCCCAAATATCGAACCGAAGGCAAGTCCAAATAAATAGGTGCCATTCCAGGTAATGCTTGTCCAACTCTCAGTGAATAAGCTCGCTCCGGATAGGAAAATTCCTCCAATCAAACATTGAAGGGCAACCATCCATAAGGAATCCACTTGATTTGCGTTCTTCTTCACGTAAATGGTTCCCAGCGCCCAGGATAAGGCGGATAATAGTCCGAGTATCACACCGAAGACGGAAATGTTACCGGAGAATCCTTCTGCACTTACCGAGATCACCCCAATAAAACCAAGGATTAGACCAACCACTTTGCTTATGGTCATGATTTCACCAATCCATAACCAGGAAAAGAATCCCACTAAAATCGGCTGAAAATAAACGATAACGGAAAAAAGTCCAGATGGTACGAGATTTAACCCTGCAGTCTGAAAACCAAAAAATAAAGCCATATTTAATATGCCGGCATTCAGATAGATGATCCAGTTTTTTCGCCATTTAATCCGGTTTCGAGTCTTCCAAATAAACAGCGTTAGAAATACCCCGCCAATTAAACAACGCATGGCTGAAAAAAGGAGGGGAGGAGTATAGTTTAAGGTGACTTTGTAAATGGACCAGGATAAACTCCAAATTAAGATGAGTGCAGCCATTCTCAAAAACCATTTCATGCCTGACAAGACCCTTCTTTCTTTAAAATAGTAACTTGATTAGGATACTCCCATTCATCCCATCGGTCAATAATCAAATGTTTACTTAGCAGGATCTATACCATCAGATGTATGGGGTGGTGTCCAAGGGCATATCTTCTATTGAGATGCTAAAATAGAAAAGGGGGCTTAGGATGTCAGGTTCGGTTCAGTGGACGAAGGATTATGCGGAGGATCTTGATGGGCGCGACCCGCTTCGTCGATACCGCATGGAGTTTTATCTTCGGCCGAATACTATTTATCTGGATGGAAATTCGTTAGGCCTCTTATCTAAGCGAGCGGAAAAGTCCTTGCTGGCGTGCCTGGAGGACTGGAAAGAATGGGGGATTGACGGGTGGACTCATGGGCGCCATCCTTGGTTCTATCTATCGGAGCAATTAGGAGAAAAGCTAGCACTCTTTATTGGTGCTGAGCCACAGGAAGTGATTCTAACAGGCTCTACAACGGTCAATTTACACCAGTTAGTTTCCACCTTTTATAAGCCCGAGGGAAAACGCACCAAAATTTTAGCAGATGCCCTTACCTTTCCCTCCGATATCTACGCTTTACAGAGCCAATTATCCCTTCGCGGGCTTTCGCTAGAGGAACACTTGATGCAAGTCCAAAGCAGGGATGGGAGGATGTTAGCGGAGGATGATCTCGTTGCAGCGATGAGTGAGGAGGTCGCCCTTATTATTTTGCCAACCGTTCTTTACCGCAGCGGGCAATTGCTCGATATAGAAAAACTGACAACAGAGGCGCATAAAAGGGGGATCCTCATCGGGTTCGACGCATGTCATTCCGTAGGCGCGGTTGCACATGAATTTAGTAAATGGAATGTTGACTTTGCTTTCTGGTGCAACTATAAATATTTAAACGGGGGCCCCGGCTGTGTAGCTGGGTTGTATGTCAATCGAAAACACCTGGGGAATCGCCCCGGTCTCGCCGGTTGGTTTGGATCAAAAAAGGAGAAGCAATTCGACATGGAGTTCTTGTTCCATCCAGCGGATTCTGCAGGGGCCTACCAAATCGGAACACCCCATATCTTAAGTTTGGCTCCCTTGATTGGCTCCCTCGACATGTTTATGGAGGCTGGAATTGAGAATATCCGCAAAAAATCCTTGCAATTAACCCAGTACTTGATGGATTTGATCCATCATGAATTGGGAGAGTACAGCTTTACGATCGGGAATCCGCTGGAAGACCATTGCCGGGGAGGTCATGTCTGTCTAGAGCATGATGAAGCTGTTCGGATAACGAAAGCATTAAAAGTTAACCGTGTCATTCCGGATTTTCGTTCCCCCAATATAATCCGTCTTGCTCCTGTAGCGCTATATAACTCCTATTCGGACATTTGGCAGGTCGTGCAGATTTTGAAAACGATTATGGTGGAAAAGCAGTATGAGAAGTTTTCCAAAGATCGCGATGTCGTAGCCTAACGAAAAGGGGGAAAGGGAAGATGAATGATAGCAATCGGAACTCCCCGGATCAAGAGAATCGAATACATACCAATTTTGAAAAGGAAATGTCGTACGGGGATTATCTGCAGCTGCAGGCGATCTTATCCAGTCAAACGAGGGTCTCTAACCATCATGATGAAATGCTATTTATTATTATCCATCAAGTCAGTGAATTATGGATGAAACTGATTCTCCACGAGCTTCAAGCGGCAATGGACAGCATTCGTCAGAATGACTTGGAGCCGGCATTCAAAATGTTGTCTAGAGTCAGTAGAATCCAGCAGCAATTAATCCAGTCTTGGGATGTGTTATCTACGCTTACTCCGGCTGAATATGTTCAATTCCGAGATAAATTGGGGCATTCCTCCGGATTTCAATCCTATCAAAACCGATTAATTGAATTTGCGATGGGCGCTAAAAATGCAGACGTTCTCTCTGTTTACAAACATAAACCTGAGCTTTCTCAAAAACTGAAGCAGGCATTAAACGAACCGAGTATCTATGATCTAGCCATTCAGGCGATGGCGAAACGTGGGCTGGCCATCGATCAGCCATCGCTGCAGCGCGATTGGTCGGAGAATTATCAGCCCCAGAAAAGTGTTGAGGCAGCATGGCTTGAGGTTTATCGGGATGTGAATCAGTACTGGGATTTATATGAGTTGGCGGAAAAACTAGTAGATATTGCTAGTAACCACCAACAATGGCGTTTTAACCACATGAATACAGTGGAACGGATTATCGGCCACAAACCGGGAACGGGCGGCTCATCAGGGGTTCCTTATTTAAAGCGAGTATTGGATCAGCGATTTTTCCCTGAGTTATGGAGTTTACGAACGCAATTATGATTAAAATAAAAAGAGAGGGGGATTTCCATTGAAAAAAATCATTGATATTTCACAGCCGCTTGATCATAGAACGGTGGTTTGGCCGGGGGATACCCCTTTTTCATACGATTTAACCTGGACGACCCAAGATAGTGGTTCGGTGAATGTTGGACAAATCCAAATGAGTACCCATACGGGAACCCATATTGATGCACCTTTTCACTTTAATGACGAAGGCCAAAGGGTTATCCAACTTGATTTAGATGTCTATGTAGGGGACGCGCTTGTCATCCATCTGCCCAAAACGAATAGCATCGGTCCCAAAGAGTTGGACGGAATTGACTTACAGGGCATTACTCGACTGTTAATTCGTACGGACGCATGGACAGATCGAAGGGTTTTCCCCAGTGAAATCCCTTTCTTGGAACCACAACTTGCTGGTTACTTGGCGGATAGGGGGATCCGTTTAGTTGGAGTAGACCTTCCATCTGTTGACCCGTTGGACAGCAAGGAATTATCGGCACATCACCAATTATCTGCTTATGGCATTGCCATTTTAGAGGGGATCGTCCTTGAGCACGTACAGCCTGGAGCCTATGAGCTCATTGCCCTCCCATTGGCTTTGGCAGAGGCGGATGGCAGTCCAGTGAGAGCTGTGTTAAGAACCATTCGAGATGAAAAGGGTGGATGATTATAAATCTATCCACCCTGCAATTCTTTTAACTTATAAAAGTTCCCCTCCAAAAAATCCCTCCACGAGTGATAGTCAATGGGCAAGCAAAAGAACCGGCTTTACTTGAGAAACCGTTTGATGTGCTGCAAAGCATTTTTTTTATGGGGATATCGGAAAGGCAGATCAAATGCTGTCGTTTGTTTAAGAATGCTCTTCACATGAGAAAACACATCAAAACTTCCTTTTCCGTGATAAGCCCCCATCCCGCTTTCTCCCACGCCACCAAAGGGAAGATAAGGGGAGCTGAGGTGGAAAATCGTATCGTTAATACATCCTCCACCAAAAGAGACCTGCTGGATAATGGTATCTTGGAATGCTTGGTTTTCAGAAAAAATGTAAAGGGCCAAGGGCTTCGGGTGTTTGTTGATCTCCTCTATGACCAGGTGGTCGTGATCGTAGGTCAATACAGGGAGTATTGGACCGAAAATTTCTTCCTGCATCACACTGTCTTCCCATGTGACGTTGTTTAAAATCGTTGGTTCGACGATTAGAGATTGCCGGTCATGTTTTCCACCATAAGCGACGATCCCATCCGCTAGAAATTTCACTAACCGCTGAAAGTGTCGCTCACTCACGATTTTTGTGAAAGTGCCGCTTTCCAATACATGATCTGTATAGAGTTCTTTTATCGCTTCCGTTAATAAATGAAGAAACTTATCCATAACCGTATGATGAACATATAAATAATCAGGTGCAACGCAAGTTTGTCCTGCATTGAGAAACTTTCCCCAAGCGATGCGTTTGGCTGCTAGTTTTAAGTTGGCATCATGGTGGATAATGCAAGGACTTTTCCCGCCCAGTTCAAGGGTAACAGGAGTCAGGTGTTTGGCCGCTGCTTCCATGATCTTTTTCCCGACGGACACGCTGCCTGTAAAAAAGAGATAGTCCCATTTTTCCTCCAAGAGTGCTTGGCTGGTTTCCCCTTCACCTTGAACAACCGTGATATATTCTTCCGGAAAAGTTTTCGCAATCAGTTCTGCCAGCAGTTGCGAGGTTTCGGGAGTGAACTCGGAAGGCTTTAGCACTGCACAATTGCCCGCAGCAATCGCTCCAATCAACGGCGCGATCGATAGCTGAAAGGGGTAGTTCCAGGGGGAGATAATCAGAGCCACTCCATAGGGCTCAGGGTAAATATAGCTTTTGGATCCGATTAAAAAGATTGTCGATTTGACCTTCCTTGGTTTGGCCCATTTTTTGATATGCTTTCGCATAAAACGGATTTCCTCTAATAGTGACCCGATCTCTGTCATGTATGATTCAAACTCGCTTTTGTTTAAATCTTTTTTCAGCGCAGCCGTCAGTTCTTTTTCGTGTGATCTGATCATTTGGTCCAGAGAGTGGAGTGCCTTGATGCGGAAGAAAACTTCTTTGGTTTTCCCCTGCAGAAAGAAACGGCGCTGTTTTGCTATGATCTCGTTGAAATTTTGCACGAGTACCTCCGTGAGCTGTTTTATATATTATTATTTTCAAAATAGAGTCAAGCAGACTAAGAACAACATTTTATGAGTAATTATATCCTATTTAAGGTGATTTTTTAATTAGTTGATTAACTAACTCCGCGGACTTAGTAACTATGCAACTGACACGTTAAAACTTGCAGCTTTTCCGCTTTCATGACGAAACCGGTCGTGTCTTGCGCTTGCCTAGGAAATAAGTTAAATATTTCTCCTTCAAGAACTGTTGAGCTTTTTTAATAATAAACCATTTTGTGATGGGTCTCACAGAAGTGGCGAGTTTGAAAGCAGTCCGAGGGCTTCAGAGGGAGCTAATTGTGAGGAAGGTAAAAGAGGTGATCCTAAGAGGTCAACTTCGGAGCCTTAAGATCACCTTTTTCTTCGATCCTTTGGATAAGCAAAACAATAGCAGGAAAATGTTAAGAGAACTTTTTTCACCTATTTATTAGCTAGTAATCTATACCACTAGATAAATAAGAGAAATACTGATGACCCCTACGATAATCGAAGCAAGAAGCCCGCAATAGATGGGGCGCATTCCAATGACTTTCATTTTTTTGAAGTCTGCACCCAGGCCAACCCCAGCCATGGCCATCAAAATCATAAATTTGGAGATGGAAGTGAGAAACGTAACGACTTGTTCTGAAAAAAAGCCTAGCGTATTTAATACAGCCATTGCTAGAAAGCCGAGAATAAAGAAGGGGAAGATCTTTACCAGATTTACTTTTCCACCCTTTGACTCTGCTTCTTTTTTATTTTTCATGCTGTACATTACGCCGATCAATACTGCTAATGGAATAAGAAATAATGTTCTAGTCAATTTGACAACAGTGGCAATTCCACCGGCCTCATCACTGTATGCATACCCCGCTGCCACAACAGAGGAGGTATCCTGAATGGCTGTACCTGCCCATATTCCAAATGCTTCATTGCTCATGCCAAAGGCTAGTCCCAACAAAGGATAAGCAATAACAGCGATAACATTAAAGATAAAGATCGTAGTAATGGCAAAGGCTGTCTCTTCATCCTTTGAATCCATAATAGGAGAGACTGTCGCAATGGCCGTCGCTCCACAAATTGCAGTACCCACCCCTAGGAGCAAGGGAAGTTTCCCGCTTAGCCCGAGCATGCGCCCGATGTAATGTGTCAGGATAATTCCCAAGGTTACAACAACCACTATAACGAGCATGGAATCTTTGCCGATTTGCACAACTTGTAAAAGACTTAGACTGCTTCCTAATAAGATGATGGCATATTTTAGCCCTTTCTTTAGCGCGTAAGAAATTCCTGGTTCAAATTGTACGGGAATCGAAAGGTAATTTTTGATCAATACACCGAGAGCGATGGCTATGACAGTAGATCCAATGAGTGGTAATTCTTTCCCCATCGAATTGGCAATATAGGCAATTAAGATGACAAAAATAATACCGGGTAAATTTTTCCCGAGCTTTGTGTTGCCTAGTTGAAAAGGTGTAGGCTTCGTCAAATTTGAGCTCGAGGCTTGATTCATGTTATTCACTCCTTGTGTCCTATTCTTTTCTAACTGTCTTCATATATATTTTCAGAATAGCTTACATTTCAGTTAGGGTAAAGCTAGATTTTATTTTTCGGAAAAGTATTCATAATACTCACAACCAAAAATACCATACATGTATACAGGTATATTTTCCAATGGATTAAAGGAGGGTGTGGGAATGAAAAGTATGAATTGTGATGTCCTCGTTATTGGTGGGGGTGTGACTGGGATTGCGGCTGCCACGGCAGCAGCGCGGAATGGGGCGAAAACGATTTTACTTGAATCAAAGCCGTTCGTGGGTGGAAATGCGACGACGGGTCTTTGTTTGCACAATTTTATCACTCGTTATGGTCGTCAGGTGGTCTTTGGATTGGCGCAGGAAATGGTGGATCGTTTAATTGAAATGGGAGGGGCTGTTGGCCATATTCCTTATGGAAGTTTTGTTCATTCGGTCACGCCGGTTGATGGGGAGTTGTTCAAAACGCTTTCTACCGAGATGCTGAATGAAGCTGGAGTCACCACTATACTCGGGGTGAATGTGATTGGAGCGGATGTAGATGCGGGAGGAGAAAATATAACAGGTGTTCAGGTCGCTTTAAAAGGAGGCATCCGAACCATTACAGCCAAAACCTATATCGATGCCAGTGGAGATGCCGATGTGGCCGTTTCTGCAGGCGCAAGCTATATAAAGGGGGACCGGAAAACGGGAAAGATGCAGCCCGTATCCATGATCTTGCGTTGCTTTGGCACAAATAATCAGGAGATTGTCGATGCGATCGCGGTCACCAAACCTGCCATGGCGAAGCGGGCTGATTATCCGAATCCAATTCCTGTTTATTTCAATGGTTCGTTTAGTAAATGGAATGATATTGTGCTAAAAAATAAGATCTTCCCCAATAAAGATCATAAGGTGTTTTTTAACACGGTTTGGCCAAATAACATCAATGTCAATACTTCCGCTGTGGTTGGTATTGATGGGACGGATCCCCTGGCATTATCCCGAGCTGCCGTTGATCTAACCAAGCAAATCTATCGAATCGGTCAATTTTTGAAAGAAAATGTACCTGGCTTTCAAAATGCTTATTTCATGCCTTCGGCGTTTGCTGGTGTGCGGGAAACGAGAAGGATCGAAGGACTTTATGAAATTACCGATGATGATGTGAAACAAGGGAGGAAGTTCGAAGATACCATTGGACAGATTTGTTTCCCTGTTGATATTCATGATCCCGATACGGGGCAAGCGGCGTTTTATCAAATTGGGGCAGATGGAGCCTTCGATATTCCGTTTCGTTCGTTAGTTCCAAAAGGTCTTCACAATATCTTGGTTGCAGGGAGATGTGTCTCAGCCACTTCGTTTGCCCATGGAGCAACCCGTAATATGGCCCCTTGTCTCGTCATGGGACAGAGTGCGGGTGTGGCAGCAGCTATGGCAGCCAATGAAAACCTCTCCATTACGAATTTGGACATTCAAAAGCTACAAAAAAATCTAGAAGAACAGGGTGTCTACTTGGGGAACCGCAGTCAGAACAGTTTGAATCCCCAGACATACACTCCATAAAGGAATGAATAGGCATGGCTATACAAGATGAAATTAGGTTGGAAGCAATTCGTGATTTCCCATCCTATACGCCGTTGAGAGAGGTCGTTTACCAGACTTTAAAGAAAGCAATCTTAAATGGTGAGCTAAAACCGGGGCAAATGTTGAGTGAAAATATGATTGCCAATCAATTATCCATGAGTCGTACTCCGGTTCGTGAAGCGATCAGAAGCCTGGAGAATGAAAATCTAGTCTCTATTGTTTCCGGTCGAAAGGTCATCGTATCCGTCCCTTCACTCCGGGAAATTGCGGATATCTATGACATTCGTTTAATCGTTGAAACCGAAGCCCTTCGCAGAATCACACCAGAGCATGTTGATATTATCCAGAAGTTAGAGAACTGCGTGCACCAGGCGCAAACCCATATCGAAATGAATAATCTACTTGAGCTTCAAAAGATGAACTCGGAGTTTCATCTCACCATCATAATGGCTTTGCAAAATCAAAAAATGATGCAGTTTCTTGACTCGCTTCAAGATACCATTGTTCGCTTTCGTCATTATTCGTTGACAAATCGAAATTGGGCAGAAAAATCGGAAAAGGAGCATAAACAAATTGTCGACTATTTAAAACAGGGAAATCCTGAAGCGGCCGTTCTTGTTTTGCAAAAGCATCTGAAAACAGCCAAAGACGTACTCGGGTCGGTAATTTTCTAAACGATGAATGTTTTCTAGTTCCAGAAAAGAAAAATATGGTAAAATATGGTCGAGTTTAAATCTTATAAATTGAGGTGTGGTTATGCCAGTACAGACGGAATGGAAAACCTTTTCTGGAACGATAGGCACTTGTCGTGTTTACATAGCTTCTATGGAAGCTGTTCAAGAACCGCGGCCGATTGTGATCATTATTCAGGAGATCTGGGGGGTTGAGGAGCATATTGAGGATGTCACTCGGCGGTTTGCTGAAGCTGGGTATGTGGCCATCGCTCCAGATCTCTTTGCCGTTAACGGGGTCCGGCCGGAGGAACTCAATCAAGCCCGCCTTCAAGTAGCAAAGACTTTTCTTCATTCGCTTCCGCATTCAGCCTGGTTTAACCCACAAGAAAGAGAAGCAGCGATCTTAAAAGAGCCTTCCGAACAACAAGACATCCTTCGGGAAACATTAAACGCGTTGTTTGGAATGTTAAGTCCGGCTCAATCATCCCGCTTTATTGATATCCTAACCGACACAGCAACCTATGCTCGTCACTCCCTGGAAGAAACCAAAGGGATGCCCGTGACATCCGTTGGTTTTTGCATGGGTGGGCTGCTTTCAGCTTTATTGGCCACGAAGGACCCTGAGCATGCAGGCTCCATTGTTTTTTACGGACGTCCGCCGCAAAGAGGCATAGAAGATATCCCGTGTGAGATCCCTTGGCTTTTATGGGGAACAAGACCCCAATATTACGAATCTGCTGCCAGATTTTCAAGAGGAAATGAAAAAGCATGGCAAATCGTTAGAGGCTGTAGTCTATCCGAATGCAAACCATGCGTTCTTTAATGATACGAATCCTACATATGATGTGAACGCCTCTCGGGATGCCTTTGCCCGTTCGCTGGCCTTTTTGAACAGGGTTACGAGTCAACGATGAGGAAAAATTGGAAAGTAGGTTTGGTCGGAACCGGCTTCTGGTCGAGCAATCATTTGCAAGCCTGGAGCCGGATTCCAAGTGTGGAGATTACCGCCTTATGTGATCGGATTCCTGAAAAGCTAGTGGATAAAGCGAAGCAATTTGGAATAGTTGAGGATAGACTTTTCACCAGTCTAGAAGAAATGCTGGAGAAAACGGATATTGATATCGTTGACATCGTCACTGGACCTGAAACACATCTCCGTTTAATTACCATCGCGGCAAAGGCTGGGAAGCATATTATGTGCCAAAAGCCCTTTGCCCCTTCATTGTCTGAGGCGAGTGCGATTGTGCGGGTGGTTCGCGAGCATGGTGTCCGCCTCATGGTTACCGAAAATTGGCGTTGGCTGCAACCTTATCAAGCGTTGAAGAATGTGTTGGACAAGGGCGTTATGGGAAAGGTCCGCGCGGTCCGCTTTCATCACAAATCTTTATATACGCCGCGAATGTCCCCAGATGTCGAACTTCCACAGCCTTTTTTCCGAACGATGCCACAGTTGCTTTTTTATGAGATGGGGCCGCACTGGTTTGATACTTGGCGTTTTCTGTTCGGAACACCGAAGAGGTTGTATGCAGAGCTTGGGAGGATCAGTCCGTATATTGTTGGTGAGGACACGGGAGTGGTGATGCTAAGTCACGAAGACTTCTACGGTCATATGGATATGAGTTGGGCGACTGGAGAAGAGGTCGAAGGTCTACTTGCAGAAGAGATCCGCAACGAGTGGGTCGAGCAAATGGTTATTGATGGTGACAGAGGTACAGTGACCTTGCATGGCACTGGAAAGTTCAAGGAAGGAAGGATTACCTTTACTGATTTAACCGGTGTAGAGCAAGTTCTCGTTCCATCTACCCTGGCAGATACGCCTGAGAGCCATTTCCGTCTGCAATCGCATTTTATTCATTGCTTGAACACAGGGGAGCCGTTTCAAACGGACGGGGAACAGAACCTGGTGACTTTAAAAATGGTATTTGCAACCTATCAGAGCGCCGAAGAACACAGACCGGTGGAAATCTATTAGACGGTGGACTTGGGGACAAGCAATTCCTAAAGCAATCGAGTCTGAAGGTTATTCGGACAGGTAGAGGCGGGAAAGATGTTGCGCCTGTCTGAATCCGGGTGTTCACATATAAAGTGCATCCATTCTAGCAGAAATTCCCCCTATACCGGACTTAAATGGGAGGGTACGTTTAAACGATCCACATATTTTAATTAGTTGATTAACTAACTATAAAACAACTCCTACAGGCTTGTAAAAGCCAGCAGGAAATGAGTTGCTGATGACCCTAGAGAAGGGGGGGTTCTATCCAGAAAGTCGGAAAACCAAGCGCAATTTATATGAAAAACTGATGCTTTACGTGCTATTTCTTGATATTTCTCTTCTTTATATGGTGAATTCAGTCATATCTTGCGCTTGCCTAGGAAATAAAAGATTTATTTCCTTCTATGGGTTCCGTAGCAGCTTATAAAGAATGTTTTCTGTTTCTTTTTGCGTGTTCTGTTTGTAAAGCACAAGCATTTGCTGGATGCCTTCATGGTCAGGAGCAAACCGGACTCTTTTTCCATCGATCCCTTTTTCAAACGTTTCAAGAGACTGTTCCAACGTCCGGGCTACATGTGGGGCTAGAAAAGCTTCTAATACATCGATCATTCGGTCACTTCCGCAAAAAGTTGCCTTATTTCCTTTTACATACTGCAATAATCGCTCGATTGCCTCTTTGTTTTCTTGTTGAATCCGACCATTTCGATACAAGATGGATTGATATTGGTCATTCCATGTCATGAATGTTTTTACATCATCCATCGTTACTAGTTTTCTATTTTCTCTTCCTGCGATATCGATCGCTTTTAATTGCTCGAAAATGACTTTTAACTGATCTTGCCCCTCTATGATTGTACGGAGCATCTTCCTCACATCTTGGTATTCGTTTAAATGAAGAAGCTCGGCTGCATTTTCGTTAAGTAAGCGATCCAAATCGAGCATCGGTGTAATATCTTTGTTCATATCACGGACGAGATCTGTCGTGGCACCAGTTGCAATGTTGTTATAGTAATTGAAAGTAGCCACAATTGGTTTTGCCTCCTCGCGAGGAATAACTTCTCCATATTGGTCTATGATTAGAATTCCTGCTGGTTTTCCAAAACGTTTATATAACACATAATGATATTTAACGCCTTCAAATTCTAATTGAAAGGAAAACATCTCGATTCTTTCTAGGAATCTTTGATGATTTGTTGCTTTTTCTTGGATTAGAGGATACATGTTTGATTCTCCTATTCTTTATACTTAACAAAAGATTTATTGAATACTTTTGGTTTATTCGTCACATTTTCAACCGCTGCGAATACCTCTTATAGTTTACTATACATTATTTGGGCATGACTTTTTAGAGAGCCTCAGTCTGAAATAAGTTGAAGCTATGACTCCAATCAAGACCGTATTCACCAGCTGAAAGGGCCAATTGGGTCGTGATACCCTGGATTTATCCCAATAATAACGATATCCTGGCGATTATTTCATAATCTATGTTGAAAGAAAAGGAGAGAGTAACACATGGCAAAACAAAATCTATTTAGTGCAGAAACTCGTCGCGCGATGCTTCGTGGAGTAGATTTGTCTGTTCCCTACAAATGGATTGACTTGCAAATCCTGCGTACACTGTTTCATTCTTGAAAGGGTGTTAGGTTGTGCTTAGTGGGTGCTATTACAGTGTGTAATATTACCATTCACAACTTTTTCGAGCGTCGATTCGCGTACCGAATCGGCTTTTCTTTTTTGTTTTACTGCCACTTTGAGATAGTTGTTTACGATATGGATGAAGTCCTTGTTCTTTTATTCCTAAATATTTTATAATATGACCAATTAACGAATACGTGGCTACCTATAATGTAAAGAAAAGGGACTATAAATGACGTTACAACAGTTGAAATATGTGATTGAAGTAGCAAGAAGTCGTTCGATTAACAAAGCAGCACAGAGGCTTTTTATTAGTCAACCAAGCCTTTCAAACGCACTAAAAGAGCTGGAGGACGAAGTAGGGATTACCATTTTTTTGCGATCCAATAAGGGGATTTTGATTACTCCTGAAGGAACGGAGTTTTTAGGTTACGCAAGGCAGGTAGTTGAACAGGCGGAACTTCTGGAAAATCGTTATACCCATACACGATCACCGCAGCAACATTTCTCTGTATCCACCCAACACTATGCATTTGCAGTTAGTGCCTTTGTACGATTGTTGAAAGGATATGACCGGGAGGAATACGAGTTCACTTTACGAGAAACAAAAACATACGAAATCATTGATGATGTAAAAAATCTACGAAGTGAAATCGGAATTATATATGTGAATGATTTTAACAAAAAGGTGATTGAAAAGTTTTTAAGAGAAGGAAATTTGCTCTTTCATGAGTTGTTTGAGGCAAAGCCCCATGTTTTTATTAGCTCGAAAAATCCGCTTGTAAAACAGGAAATTGTGACCCTAACGGATTTGCTTCCGTATCCATATCTCTCATTTGAACAAGGGGATTTCAATTCTTTTTATTTTTCCGAGGAGATTCTGAGCACGCTTTCCAGACCGAAAAATATTCGGGTGACTGATCGGGCTACTTTATTCAACTTACTGATTGGATTAAATGGCTACACCATTTCAACAGGTGTGATTAGTCATCAATTAAATAGTAAAGACATTGTTGCCGTTCCATTAAAGGTAGAAGAACGAATCAATGTGGGGTATATTACGCACAAAACCGTTACAACCAGTACGTTGGCCAATATTTACATTCAGTATTTAAAAGAAAGCATTGAAGATGAATTATGTCAGTTATAGTTTGAAGCTATAACAAGACATAGAATAGTTATGTTACGTGATAATGATTTCCCTATGCTACACTTTCCTTACATCAAAAGAAGAGTTTTAAAAGAAAGAGGGAGATCATTTATGATACAAACACGAGTGAAAGCTCCATTTCGAGCAGATCATGTGGGAAGTTTATTACGACCAGAGAGAGTCCATAAGGCTAGAAGAGATTTCCAGGAAGGCCATATTTCTGCACAAGAACTACACGGCATTGAAACAGGAGAAATTAAAAAGGTGGTTGACAAGCAAATCGAAGTCGGACTACAGGCTGTGACAGATGGCGAATTTCGTCGTAGATTTTGGCATACAGATTTTCTCGAACATTTAAACGGTGTAGAGGGCTATGTACCAGATCATGGATTTGCATTCAAGGGGGAGGAAACGGAAAGATACGATGTTCGTGTGATCGGGAAAATCTCGTTTAACCCAGATCATCCACATATCCGCGAGTTTATCGAATTTAAAGAAATAGTTGGAGACCGTGCTGTTGCCAAACAGACCATCCCAAGTCCGAACCAATTATTTAACGCGGGGATTCGTAACCTCGAAATTTATCCAGATATTGAAGAATATACGAATGATGTCATTCAAGCATACCGTGATGCCATCCAAGCTTTTTATGATGCTGGCTGCCGTTACTTGCAACTAGATGATGTATACATTGCGGGTCTAAATGCACCGGAAATTCCATTTAATGATAGTGGTTATTCCCGTGAAGAATTAATCGACTTAGCTCTGCGTGTCGTGAATGGAGTATTAGAAGACAAACCAGAAGACCTCATTGTAACCACTCACCTTTGCCGTGGGAACTACCGTTCTAAATGGGCATTTGAAGGCAGTTACGCGAAAATTGCGCCAACATTATTTGCCAAAGAAAAAGTAAACGGATTTTTCTTGGAATATGATGATGATCGTTCTGGAGATTTTGGACCATTGGATTATATACCAAATGGTGACCCACAAGTAGTGTTAGGTGTTTTCACATCGAAACATGGAAAATTAGAAAATAAGGAAACGATTAAAGCACGTGTGGAGGAGGCTTCAAAATACGTACCATTCGAGCAATTATGTATCAGTCCTCAATGCGGATTTGCTTCTACTCATCATGGAAATATTTTAACCGAGGAAGAGCAATGGGCTAAGCTCAAATATATTGTAGATATTTCTAAAGAGATTTGGGGATAGGTTTATCTCGCTATATTACAATAGAGTAACTTGTTTCTCAACGCTACCTTGATTCAATGTTTAAAGAAAATATGACTGGATCCAATTTAATTGGGTTTCGGTCTTTTTTTCTCATAATTTCCATAGCGACGTCCTTCAAAGGTGAAAGACAATCCAGTATTCCTAGGGTGACTATATGCCTGGTAGAAAACTGTAGGTGATTTAAGTTAAACAATTCAATTGACCTAAGATCTTACTCAATGTTAGTATACATATAGAGGTATATGTACAAAATGTTTTGATAAGATGTGCATAATAGAATCAAGGATTGTCATTTGAAGGAGGTAGCAGGATGTATAATTGTATTGTTTTAGGTACGGGACCTTCAGGATTAACCGCTGCGATCTATTTGGCGCGTGCAAATATGAAACCGTTGGTCATTGAAGGGCCGGAGCCTGGCGGACAACTGACCCTAACGACAGAGGTGGAGAATTTCCCTGGATTTCCGGATGGCATCATGGGTCCGGAATTAATGGACAACATGAGAAAACAGGCAGAACGTTTTGGTGCTGAGTTTAAACGAGGTTGGGTAACAAAGGTTGATTTAAACGCTCCTCCTTTTAAACTCTTGGTTGATGGAATAGGAGAACTAGAAACAAAAAGCCTGATTATTTCCACTGGTGCATCTGCTAAACTGCTGAACATTCCAGGGGAGAAGGAAAACATCGGACGGGGAGTAAGTACTTGTGCTACCTGTGACGGTTTTTTCTTCCGCAATAGGAAGGTGATCATCATTGGGGGTGGAGATTCCGCTATGGAAGAGGCGAATTTCCTCACCAAGTTTGCCTCCGAGGTACAGATCGTCCATCGGAGAAATGAACTACGTGCTTCAAAAATTATGCAAGATCGGGCAAGAAATAATCCGAAAATCAAGTGGGGGTTAAATTCAACGCCTCTTGAAGTGGTTGCAGAAAATAACCGAGTAATAGGACTTAAAGTGAGAAATAATGAAACCAATCAAGAGGAAATTTTTGAAACAGATGGGATCTTTGTGGCAATCGGGCATAAACCGAATACTGCCTTTTTAGCTGGGCAAGTAAAAACGGATGATACAGGATATATTGTTGTCGAAGCTGGAACCACTCTAACCAACATTCCAGGAGTATTTGCCTGCGGTGATGTGCAAGACCATCGTTATCGCCAAGCCATCACAGCTGCAGGGTCAGGGTGTATGGCAGCTCTGGATTGTGAAAAATATCTTGAGGGCAACGCTGTTCAGGATTGGAGTCAAACTTTATAACCAAATGTGAAGTAAGAAAGGAGAAGAAAAATATGGATTTCCATTATACCGTAACAACGGATAAATCAATTAATGAGGCGATTCAATCACTAGAACAAAAGTTAAAGGAAAATAAATTTGGTATCCTTTGGCAATTGGATCTGCCTGCAAAATTGCAGGAAAAAGGGGTAACCAGCTATACAAGTCCTTATCATATCCTAGAAGTATGCAACCCAAAAGAAGCAGCAAGAGTACTAAATCAAAATGAACTTGTAGGGTATTTCTTACCTTGCAAAATTACAGTTTATCAAAGCAAGGATGGTCAAACGAAAATCGGACTTCCTAAGCCATCAGCGATGATTAATTTGTTAGATGATCAGGAACTTCAATCGATTGCACAAGAAATTGAAGCGACCCTAATCAATGTTTTAGAACAAAGCAAGTAAAGGGGGGGCTGACGATGAACGAACGCAGGTTTGATCCATCAAAAATGGCCAAATTGGACAATCCGGACAGACGAAAGGCGTTGCCACCAGAGAAGCTTTTGTCCGAATTGAATATTCGGGAAGACCAAACGGTTTTAGATTTAGGAGCCGGGACCGGGTACTTCACCATTCCAGCTGCCAAGCTAACCCAAGGTACCGTCTATGCGTTAGACGTTGAGCCGCAAATGCTTTCTGTACTTAAGGAGCGCGTGGAACAGGAAGGGTTACAAAATGTACATTATGTTAACGGGGTTATTGAAGAGATTCCTTTGGCTGATGAAATCGCAGATTATGTGATCGCGTCCTTTGTTCTTCATGAAGTAGAGCCATTATCCAAAGGACTGCAGGAAATTTATCGGACGCTAAAACCAGGGGGCAAGTGTTTTTGTTTGGAATGGGAGAAGAAACAAATGGAACAGGGACCTCCATTAAATCATCGCATTCATTCTTCTGATATGGAAGAGAGCATGAAGCAACAGGGTTTTAAAGTGATATCCCGTAGTTTTCCTACGGATCAACATTATCTATTGATTGTGGAGAAATAAAATGTGACAACACCATCATCATTAGGATGGTGTTTTTTTATGGGTGGATTCCAAAACGTGCTGGATTTCGGACTGAATAGGGATGATCCCACGGTTTGAGTCCGAATCCACAGGGGAGTCAGTGGGAGGAGATCCTTGGTGGACGAGAATGGAAAGTAACCTAGTGTATCTGTTTAACACGGAATAAATGTATTTAGGGGGATTCCGCAAAGAAAGTCTCCTGCTTTTAATTTACAAGGGGGTAACGTTCCAAACCTGTTAGGGTTTATTTTTTACGTTCTTCATCGTTTCTTAATATACGAAGTGTATTATCTTAATAAGAAATAAAAGGAGGGAGGAAGTTCATGCAAGATGTGATAAGTATGGGTCCTTTTATAGTGAAGTGGAGTTGGGTCATATTAGGCATCTCAGGTTTTGTTGGGTATTTGATAGTAAAAAATCACCTAAAAGGGACGAAGGAAGAATGGGGAAATGAAATACTTGATTCTGTTGGAAACTCGATCTTCCTAAGTTTTGTGATATGGAAACTCAGTCTGATTCTTTTCGAGCCTGTCTCTGTATTGAACAATCCAATGGTATTGCTTTATTTTTCTGGTGGCTATAAAGGATGGATCTTGGCTGTAATCTCCATTTTTATCTATTTATTTATCCAAGCCAAGAAGCACAACATTCCGATTTCTACCTATATGCAAGTCTATGGTTTAGGTTTTTCTTCTGCGACTGCGATTTACCATTTTATTCCCTCTCTCTTGGGAGGAGCTGACCAGCTTTTTCATTTTGGTGAAGTCCTCTTATCTGTCATTTTTACGGGATGGTTTTATAAAAATCATGCTGCAAATCAGGTTTTTCAAGCTGTGATCTGGTTTGGAATTGGACAAATTTTTATGTATTTCTTTATGGATGTACGTGTAGAGGTATTGGCGGGGCTTTCCAAAGAGCAACTTATTTTTTTGGTAGTTTCTTTCATCGGATTTTTGGGCTTATCAAAATGGGTGAACTTTAAAGAAACTTAACAAATGAGGTTTACACTGATTACTAAAGGAGGTTTGTATTCAATTGGAGAACATTACCATCGTTTTTGCCTTTACTGCAGGAATCTTGTCTTTTTTTTCACCCTGTATCTTTCCGTTGATCCCTGCTTATGTGGCAAACTTGACAGGTTCTCATATTCAATCGGAGAAAGTAATCGTTTCTAAATGGCTGCTTATGTCTAGATCACTGTACTTTATTCTCGGGTTTAGTGTCATCTTCATGCTTATGGGGGCTTCTGCAAGTGCACTAGGGCAGCTTTTTTCTCAATATCGAGGTCTCCTTGAGAAGGTGAGTGGTTTCTTAATTATCGTATTTGGATTGCAAATGGCTGGGATTTTAAGTCTGCGATTTCTGATGCTTGAAAAGAGGTTCCAATCGAAAACACCGAGCAATAAAAGCAATTGGAGTTCTTTTGTGCTTGGGCTTGCCTTTGGTACGGGATGGACACCCTGCGTAGGATTGGCCCTATCCTCCATTCTACTGCTCGCAGGTTCAGCAGATACCATGTATAGTGGTCTGTTTATGCTAATGGTCTATTCCCTTGGTTTAGGGATCCCTTTTCTTATTATCTCTTGGTTAATTACTTATTCTCTAACAGTGGTAAGGAAAGTAAATAAATTTTTGCCGAAATTATCTTTAATTAATGGGTGGATTCTCATCTTTATGGGGTTACTCTTATTCACCGGGCAACTACAAAAAATTAGTGCATGGTTAGCTACATTTACACCTTTTGTTTACTAAACTCTAAAAGGCAACTGGTTTGCGAGAATGTGAATGGTTGACGAAGTTCGCAAACCGCTAGAAGAAGGAGGAAAAGACTTATGAAGAAAAATATTATTGCGGTGATCGCTTTGATCGGATTAGTCCTTTGGGGGATTTACGATTCTGGAAAAGACAGCGGTATGATGGATTCCAAACCGATCGAAGCAGAGGAAAAGACTGGGGAAGTGGTCTATGCACCTGTTGGGATTCAGAAAGGAAACTTGGCACCAGATTTTGAACTGAAGACAATGGATGGAGAAACCATGAAGCTTTCTGACTTTCGAGGAAAAAGATTGATTGTCAATCTATGGGCTACTTGGTGTCCACCGTGTCGGGCGGAAATGCCGGATATGCAGAAATTTTATGAGGAAAATAAGAACAAGGGGATTGAGATCCTCGGTGTCAATTTAACAGCTTCAGAACAGCAACCTGAAAATATTGCCAAATTCATCGAAGAGTTCGGCATCACGTTCCCTGTCGTTCTAGATGAAAAAAATAGTGTAGCCGATCATTATCAGGTCGTGTCTATTCCTACGAGCTATATCATTGATTCCAGGGGTGTTATTCAACAGAAATTAGTTGGACCTATGAACAAAGAAATGATGGAAGAGCTTGTGTTTAGTATGGAATAAAGGATAAATGAATGAAATTATAAGTGCGCAGAAGCTTTAACCCACGGGGGAGGGTTTTCTTTTTTTAAAATTTAAAAGGTCGAATGTTGAGAAATGACACAGTTTATGCAAATGGGTTGGTTGATGATCGAATCCAATTATCCTTAGGATGCTCAAGGGTGAAATTAAAATTAAAAGCAGGGTTGCAATATAAATTCTGATATTGTAATATACCTATAGGGGTAATGGTAGTTGAACAAAACGATAATTAAAATTTTAATTATGTGTAAGGAATTAATACTTTTAGCTTCATTTTATGGGAGGAAAAGAAAATGAACATTACCGTAGATAAAGTACTTGACTGCAAAGGTCTTGCTTGTCCAATGCCAATCGTCAAAACCAAAAAAGGGATGGAAGAGCTTCAAGCTGGCCAAGTCATTGAGGTTCTTGCTACAGATAAAGGGTCTGTTGCCGATATTCAAGGGTGGGCGAAGAATACGGGCCATCAATATATTGGCACCATAGAAGAAGGCGAAGTATTCAAGCATTATTTACGAAAAGCGAATGCGGATGAAGTGAAGGAAGAAACAAGATATCCTCACACTGTTTCTCACGAAGAACTGATCGAAAAGATTAATGCGAAAGAAAATATGAAAATTTTGGATGTTCGCGAACCTGCGGAATATGCCTTTGGTCGAATTCCGGGTGCCATCTCAATCCCGATGGGGGAGTTGGAAGAACGGATCAGTGAATTGAATCCGGAGGATGTGATTCATGTGGTATGCAGGTCGGGAAATCGCAGTGACCGGGCTTGCCAGTTACTAGATGAAAAAGGTTTTAAAAGATTGAAAAACATCCTGCCAGGCATGAAAGATTGGTTAGGTCAGATCGAGAAGAACTAATAATTCTAGGGAGGAAAAAGAAATGAGTACAAAAGTAGCGATTATTGCAAGCAATGGTGGATTATTTGATGCCTATAAAGTATTTAACATTGCCACCGCGGCAGCGGCTACGGATGCAGAGGTATCAATCTTCTTTACCTTTGAAGGATTAAACTTGATCCACAAACAGGCTTATCAACAACTTCCTATGCCTGCTGGGAGAGAACATTTTGCCGAAGGATTTAAAGCTGCGAATGTGCCAGCGATTCCTGAATTAGTGGGGATGGCAGTGGAATTGGGAGTGAAAATTATCGCCTGCCAAATGACCATGGATGTGATGAATCTGAAAAAAGAAGATTTCATCGATGGGATTGATGTAGGTGGGGCTGTTACGTTCCTTGACTTTGCAAAAGATGCAAACGTCACGCTTACGTTCTAAATTTTAAGTTAGAGGGGGATGGAAACATGAACACGGCAACCGCTCAAGGTTTACAAGTCATGACTGCCCAAGATGTAGCAAAAATGGTCATGAATAATGAAGAACTGTTTATTTTAGACGTTCGTAATGAAAGTGATTTTAATGATTGGAAAATTGAAGGCGAGAGTATTGAGATTATTAATATTCCTTACTTCGATCTATTAGATGGAGTGGACCCGGCACTATCGAAAATCCCTGAAAGTAAAAAAGTACTTGTTGTCTGTGCGAAAGAAGGCTCATCCAAGTTTGTGGGGGAACAAATTGTTGAAGCCGGAAGAGCAAATGTGTTTTATCTCCAAGGCGGCATGAAAACCTGGAGTGAACATCTGGAACCAGTCAAAGTGGGAGATTTAAAAGCTGGAGGAGAACTTTACCAATTTGTTCGGATTGGGAAGGGTTGTCTATCTTATATGATTATCTCCAATGGGGAGGCTGCGGTTATTGATACCGTGAGGATGACCAGTGTATTTGATGATTTTGCGAAATCACATCAAGCAAAAATCAAACACACCATGGATACGCATCTTCACGCCGATCATATCTCGGGGGGAAAACAGTTAGCTGACCGTGTAGGGGCTACGTACTGGTTACCGCCCAAGGATGCGGAGGAAGTTACCTTTTTATACAATAAACTGGAAGAAGGTCAGGACATCACGGTTGGGAATACCACGGTGAAAATCCATCCGATCTACTCTCCTGGTCATACGATTGGCAGTACATCCTTCATTGTTGATGATCGCTACCTCTTGACGGGTGATATTCTATTTGTAGAGTCCATTGGGCGACCTGATTTAGCTGGAAAAGCGGAAGATTGGGTGGGTGATTTACGACAAACTTTATATGATCGTTTTGCCAAGCTTTCCATGGACCTTGAAGTCCTTCCTGCGCATTTTGGAAAAGTAAGTGAATTAGGGGAGCAAGGAAAAGTATCTGCCCGATTAGGCGATCTATTCAAGCAAAATCCTGGATTGCAAATTCATGATGAACAGGAATTTAGAAGAACGGTAACAGAAAACCTGCCACCACAGCCTAATGCCTATCAAGAAATTCGACAAACCAATATGGGGAAAATGAAACCAACAGAAGATGAACAACAGGAAATGGAAATCGGTCCAAATCGTTGTGCTGTTCATGATAAATAAAAGGAGGAGTTAAAAAATGCAAGCAGATAAAGTCATAGATGCAAAAGGGCTCGCCTGCCCGATGCCCATTGTCAAAACCAAGAAAGCCATGGATGAACTCGGATCAGGTCAGATCTTGGAAGTTCATGCCACAGATAAAGGAGCAAAAAATGACCTAGCGGCATGGGCGAAATCATCTGGACATGAGCTGTTAGAAGATCGGGAAGAAGACGGGGCGTTAAAATTCTGGATCAAGAAAGGGTAACGACTCGTTACCCTCTTTCCAGACATAGGAATGGGGAAAACGAATGGACATCTTGCTTTATATCATCATGTTCGGCTTAGGTTTGTTTGGATCGTTTTTTTCTGGGCTGCTCGGGATTGGCGGGGCGATTATCAATTACCCCCTAATCTTGTATATCCCGCCATTATTTGGTGCCGGCCAGTTTACGGCGCAAGAAGTATCATCCATCAGTATGTTTCAGGTACTATTTGCCTCCTTATCGGGGGTACTCGCTTTTCGCAAGCAGAGTAAAGGTTCGGACGTGAGCGTCATTCATAAAGGACTTGTCATCCAAATGGGAATTAGTATTATGATCGGAAGCTTATTGGGTGGATTGAGTTCAAGATTTTTATCAGGAGAAACTATTAACGTTGTATATGGAGTTTTAGCCATTATTGCTGTCATCTTAATGCTCATTCCGAGAAAGGGAAATAAAGAAAATATATCTTTGGAGGATATCTCTTATAATCAAACGATCGCGATGGTGTCTGCATTTTTAGTAGGGATTGTGTCTGGAATCGTCGGAGCTGGTGGAGCTTTTATCTTAATTCCTATTATGTTAACCGTGTTAAAGATTCCAACTCGAGTTACGATTGCTTCTTCTTTAGCGATCGTTTTGATCTCCGCAATTGGAGGTGTGATTGGAAAACTAGGGGCTGGTCATATCCCAATTCTTCCTACGCTCTTTACTGTCATAGGAAGTCTTATTGGGGCTCCTATTGGTTCTAAGGTTTCGAAGATCGTGAATGTACGCTATCTTAGATATGCTTTAGTGTTCTTGATTTCGATGACGGCAATTAAAATTTGGATGTCAATACTATAACGATGAGGAGGATCCATCATGGCAGTTACATTTAAAGAATACATCCCAGAAGAGGTCATGGAACGGATTAGAAGAAAAGATGATATTGAAATTATTGACGTTCGCGAGCCTGAAGAGTGGGAAGCTGGTCATATTCCTCAGGCGAAACACATTCCGTTGGGAGAACTACCTGAACGTTTCCATGAACTAAACAAAGAGAAAGAAACGATCATGGTATGTCGAAGCGGCAATCGCAGCGCAAAAGCTTGCAGCTTTTTATCCGAAAAAGGAATTCGTGTGACGAATATGGCAGGTGGAATGCTGCAGTGGACGGGGGAAATAAAAACAGGAAAGTAGGATAGAAAGAAGGGGAAAAATGGATTCGTCAACAATTATAAATATTTTAGCAGTATTGGCTATAGCGTGGTTTTTCTACTCCCGATTTGCTCCAACAAAGGGACTGAAAAATCTAAATGCAGAATCCTTTTCAGGTGAGCTGAAGAAAAATTCAAATCAGGTTCTTATTGATGTAAGAGAACCCGGTGAATTTCGAAGTGGATCCATTCCAGGTTCGATTAATATACCTTTATCCCAATTAAAGAATCGAATCGTAGAAATCCCAAAGGATAAGGCCGTGTTTTTGTATTGTCGCAGTGGGATGCGCAGCAAACAGGCAGGTAAAATCTTATCCAAAGCAGGATTCTCCGACTTGGTAAACCTACAGGGAGGGATTATGTCCTATCAGGGGAAATTAAAAAAATAAGTGAAAAAGCACCTTCGTTCATGGGGTGCTTTTTCATTATAAAAGGAAAACTTTATCAAATCTTAATAAAAGCCTTTTATAATGAAGAACGCAGAGGTGTGAGATGAATACAAAAGGTAAATCGATTTTAATCGTTGAAGATGATCCAAAAATTCGACAACTTATCAAGCTTTACTTAGAAAAAGAAGGTTATGAAGTGTTTGAAGCAAAGGATGGTGAAGAGGCGAAAGAGAAGTTTAATCATTACGACCCTTGCTTTATCATTCTCGATCTGATGCTTCCTGTGGTCAGTGGGGAAGAGGTTTGCGAATGGATCCGCATTGAGAAGAAAGGGGAAGTTCCGATCTTGATGGTTTCCGCGAAGGTAGATGAAGAAGATCGGATAAAAGGTCTGCGAATGGGTGCCGATGATTATGTAACGAAACCCTTTAGTCCCGGTGAACTTGTCGCTAGGGTGGAGTCTGTCCTGCGGAGAACGGCGAATCGTTGCAGTAAGATTACCTATCGGGGGGTGACCGTGAAGCCCGTACGTGGGGAGGCCCATTATCGTGGAGAGACGATCCCTTTAACACAGCACGAATTCAAACTTCTCTATTTCATGATGAGGCATCCCAATCAGATTTTAACGAGAGAGCAGATTGTCGATGAATTGTATCCAAATCAAGAGAAGATTGTCAGTGAACGCACGATTGACGTGCATGTTGGAAAACTGAGAGAGAAGGTTCAGGCAGATGGCGAACATCCATTGATCGAAACGGTGAGAGGAATGGGGTATCGATTTGTGGCTTTTTAGAAGTAACAGTCTGTTGTGGAAGTTAATGTTGATTAACAGTGCTGTCATTCTCCTCACGATTTGGTTTGCAGGTTTTTCCGTGAAGGAATTTGCGTGTTTATTAGTGGAACGATACCAAATGATAGGAGACGAAAAAGGCGCTTTATTTAATCAGACGTTGCAAGTCTACCTTTTAAAAGCCAGCATTGCGGCGATCCTGGTTACTGGCTTCCTTCATTATTTCTTTGTCCGAAAGCTAATTCGTCCTTTAAAACAATTGGCACAATCAGCTCGAAGTATGGCAAAAGGCAGTTTCCCGAAACCGTTACCCATTTCTTCCAAGGACGAGATTGGTTCGCTTACATCGGATTTCAATTTTTTGGTACAGAAACTGAAGGAAATGGAAGAAAACAGAAACAAAATGATCATGGATATTTCGCATGAATTGCGTACACCTTTAACCAATATCAATGGTTACTTAGAAGGATTAAGTTCAGGTGTGATGCAGGGCAACCCGGAATTGTTCGCCTCCTTACTTGAAGAATCACAGCACATCAGCCGCTTGGTGGATCAGATCCATCAATTACACCGTTGGCAATCCAAGAAAAAATTTGAAACGAAAACGATTCGTTTGGATGAGTTGATACGAAATTGTGTGGCCCAATTTCAATTGGAATTTGAGAATCATGGCATTCAGCTTGATGGTGAGCTTGAGAGTTGTCTGATGAAAGTCGATGAAGATGGGATCAAGCAAGTGATGTACAATCTTCTTCGTAATGCGGTCAAATATGATGTTGGCGGATGGATCAAGATTCATGCACGAACTATCGGGCATGCTTATGAAGTCGTTGTGACGAACCAAGGTCAACCCATTCCGGCATCCTTATCGGAGCAAGTTTTTGAACGATTTTATCGGCTGGACCCATCCCGCAATCGAGAAACAGGGGGTTCCGGTTTAGGCTTGGCGATTGTCAAAGAAATCATTGAACAGCATGGGGGCCATGTTGGTTTGCGAACGAAGCATGATCACCATTCTTTTTGGTTTACCCTACCAATTACTGAATAGAGGAGAAACGAGAGATGAAAGAGCTTAGAAAAATTTTACTATTTACATTATCCGCGTGTCCGATGGGCCGATCAATCGGAACAGTCCTTACCGAAATCGGCGATCAATACCCGGAGTTTGAAATCGAAAGAGTCTATGTGGAAATTCAGACCGATATGGCCAATCGATATAAAGTGAAAACCAACCCCACCACGGTGTTCTTAAATCCAATGGGGGAAGAGTTGTATCGTTTTGAAGGATTTAAGGAAACCGAAGAGATTCTACAGATCATAGAAGGAATTGAATCTGTGCAATGGGTTGGAAGTCCGATACTGGATGAGAATAGGGAATCGATTGAAGAATATACCGTTTACCTATGGAAAGAAAATGCTACGGTGCCGGTTCAAATCCTGTATCGGAATCTAACATCTATTAAAGCCCCTCGCATTACGGCGATTCGTTGTCTTCTTCAGTATCAAAAAGAAGGATATGAAAATCCTTTTCCATTCGGAACCGAACTAGAATTGGTTCAATTTAAAGACGGTCAAGGACAGATCGACCTCAAGGTGAAGCAGAAGGTCAATGAACAGACAGTAGAAATGATGCATTTGTGCTTACAAAAAACACTGCAGCACTTTGGGGTCAATGAAGTGAAGATGTCCTTGCTCTGATGTAAAAATATGAAATAATTTTAAAATACTCATTGACAGATGATTAAATCCCATGTAAATTATTAGTAACAATTAAATGAAATTTCTTATCCAGAGAGGTGGAGGGATTTGGCCCTGTGAAGCCTCGGCAACAGACTCGTAGAGTACTGTGCCAATTCCAACAAGCATTGCTTGAAAGATAAGAAGAGTGAAGTATACAGTATACTGATTACTTTAACCCTCTTCTTCATGGAAGAGGGTTTTTAGTTTTTAAAGATGGCTAATTGGTCGACCAAAGGCCTTGATCATTCAACGAGGGGGGATGGTATTGGCATTTAGCCTAGCCTAGTATGTCTTAATAACCTATTAATCCGATGGGGGAACTTATATGGGGAAAATTGATGATCCGCAAATTAACCATATTGTCGCTACGTTAAAAGCTTTAGAATTTGGGTCCGTCGTCATTACGGTTCATGACGGGGAAATTACCCAGATCGACACAACCGAGAAAAAGCGGTTTTCCTTAACGAAAAATCAACAAACAAAAAAATAAGTGAATGCCGATTAGACGACTAAAGGCATCTTGCATTTCGATAAGCATTTATCGGGTGTAAGATGCCTTTTTTCATGCTTAGAAAAGGGAGGGGTTGCCTTGATCACATTTGATCGTGTTAATAAAGTTTTCGGTTTCGAAGGAAGGGAGGTTCATGCTGTTAAGGATGTTTCCCTGACGATTCATCAAGGTGAGATTTTTGGGATTGTCGGATTTAGTGGGGCGGGAAAGAGTACGCTTTTGCGGCTTGTCAACCAATTAGAGCGGCCCACATCTGGAAAGGTCATTGTTAACGGTCTGGAAATTTCATCGATTTCCCAACAGGAGCTTCGGAAATTAAGAAGGCGGATCGGGATGATTTTTCAATCGTTTAATCTGTTTAATTCCCGTACTGTTTATGGAAATGTGGCCTATCCGTTAAAACTGGCTAAGAAATCAAAGAAGGAAGTGGATGATCGCGTTAAGGAGCTGCTGCGTTTTGTCGGATTAGAAGATAAAGCAGGTCAATATCCGGAGCAGTTGTCGGGTGGACAGAAACAGAGGGTAGGGATTGCCAGAGCCCTTGCTACATCACCAGAGATTCTGATTTGTGATGAAGCCACCTCTGCTTTGGACCCGGAGACAACCGAGGAGATCCTCCACCTCCTGAAAAAAGTCAATGAGGAATATAACATTACGATTTTATTGATCACACATGAGATGAACGTTGTTCGGCGGATTTGTGATCGGATGGCGGTGATGGAGAAGGGCCAAGTCATTGAACAAGGAAGTGTATATGAAATTTTTACCAACCCGAAATCGAAAACAGCGAAAAACTTTGTCAGCTCTTTGTTGAACGACAAGTTGTCGCCCAAGTTGCTGGAGAGAATACGCAGAGATCATTCGGGGCGGATCTATCGGGTGATTTTTACCAGAGATAATTCGAGTGAGCCGATTTTGTCGCTGGTAGCCCAAAAATATCAAATTGTTTTCAGTATTTTGTACGGCAGCATTCATGAATTTCAGGATCGACTGTTTGGCAATCTGATTGTGGAGTTTCGAGGATCGGATGTAGAGGTGGACCGAGTCGTCGAAGAACTGAAAACGATGGTGGAAGTAAGGGAGGTGACGGAACATGAGAGTTGATTGGGTAACGTTTTGGCCGCGGATTTTGGAGGCGACAGGGGAAACGATCACGATGGTGATATTTACCTTAGTGTTTTCTAGTATGATCGGGATTGCCATGGGGCTGTTATTTTTCGTTACGCGGAAAGGAAACATCCTGGAGAACAAATTCATCTTTTCATTCCTCAACATCCTGGTGAATATTGTTCGGCCGATTCCGTTTATCATTTTGCTTGTTGCGCTTAGCCCACTCACCCGAGCAGTCATGGGGACAACGATCGGAACCGCAGCAGCGGTATTCCCCATGACGATCGCGGCTTGCTTTGCCGTAGCACGGATTGTCGAGAATAATCTAGTTTCGATTGACCCCGGAATTATTGAAGCAGCGCAGGCGATGGGGGCAAGTCCGTTACGAATCATCTTTGGTGTGCTCATACCGGAAGCGTTAGGTCCGCTGATTCTCGGTCTTACATTTGTTACGGTCGGACTTGTGGATTTCTCCGCGATGGCCGGAACGGTTGGGGGTGGGGGCTTAGGTGATCTGGCCATGTCTTACGGATATCAGCGATTTGATACATCTGTGATGATTGTGACGGTGGTGATTTTAATTCTGCTAGTGCAGATCGCTCAGTTTGTTGGCAACTTTTTATCGCGAGTTTTCTTACGTAGGTAAGTATATTCACATAAAAAAGGAGAGGTTTCAAAAATGAAAAAACCATTACTTGCTTTCTTATCAACCATTTTAGTTGTTTCGCAACTTACCGCCTGCAGCATTTCTTCTGGGAAAGCTTCCAGTGAGGTGGTGAAAATCGGCGTGACAGCAGCGGACGGACCGTATTGGACACTAATTGAAGAAAAAGCAAAGGCAAAAGGAATCGACATTGAACTCGTTGAGTTTTCCGATTATATCCAGCCAAATAGTGCATTAGCCAATGGTGAGATCGATATGAATTCATTCCAACACCTAGCTTTTCTCGGGCCAGCGAATGTAGAAAATGGATTCGATATCGTTCCGATTGCATCCACAACGATTAACCCAACGGGGATCTACTCGGAGAAATATAAGGATCTCGCAAACATCCCGGATGGCGCGAAAATTTCCATATCCAATGACCCTGCTAATTTAGGGCGAGGCTTACTCTTACTTGAAGCAGCAGGACTCATTGAACTAAAAGAGGGAGCAGGGATTTATGGGACTTTGGACGATATCGCGAAAAACCCTAAAAACCTAGAAATCATTCCTGTGGTATCCCAACAGACGGCACGTGCGCTTCCCGATGTGGCTGCCTCTGTTATTAACAATGGGATCGCAGGTCAAGCCGGCCTCAATTTTAAAGATGCTTTGCTCTATGATGACCCAAATAGTGAACAAGCACGCCCCTATATTAATGTATTCGCTGTTCGTGAGGAGGAAAAAGACAACGAAACCTACAAAACGATTGCTAAACTCTATCAGGAATCGGATGTGAAAGAAGCGGTGATCGCAGATACCAATGGGGGAAGTATTGTGGTCGATATTCCAGTTGAAGATTTGCAAGCGACACTTGATCAATTAGAAGAAAGTATTAAAAAGGGGGAGTAATCGATGCGTACGAAACTAGCAAATATCCGTGAAGAGGTTATCCATCATATTGATAGACAAAGAGATTTATATATCCAAACGAGCCATCTGATTCATGAAAATCCTGAGATTGGTAACCAAGAATTTTTAGCTTCGGGATGGTTAATAGATATCTTGCGTGCGGATGGTTTTGAGGTCACGCAGAATGTAGCAAGTCATGAAACGGGTTTTGTAGCGCGAAAGTCTTCTGCGAGGCCTGGTCCTGCGATCAGCTTTTTAGCTGAGTATGATGCACTTCCTGGGCTTGGTCATGCTTGCGGTCATAATATCATTGGGACGACAAGTGTAGCCGCTGCTATTGCTTTATCACAAGTAATAGATGAAATTGGTGGATCTGTGTATGTATTTGGGACACCTGCAGAAGAAGGCGGACCCAACGGCAGCGCAAAGGCGAGTTTTGTCAAAGCCGGACTTTTTCAGGATATTGACGTAGCCCTGATGATTCATCCATCAGCCAAAACAAGTTTAACGGGTTCATCCTTGGCCGTGGATCCACTTGATTTTCATTTCTACGGAAAAGCCGCCCATGCCTCTGGATCTCCAGAGAAGGGGATTAATGCACTCGATGCGGTGATCCAATTGTTTACTGGAATCAACGCCTTGCGTCAGCAGCTTTCATCGGAAATTCGAGTGCATGGGATCATCACTCATGGTGGCGATGCTCCCAATATCATCCCGGACTACGCCTCCGCCAGATTTTTTATTCGCGGGGTGACCTGGGATCAAGTAGAGGAAACGGTCGCGAAGATTCGGGGGATCGCACAGGGAGCCGCACTTGCCACAGGGGCTACGGTTCGGATTGAACGATTCCAAAATGAAGTTCGTGAGCTCTTGCGAAACGCAGCGCTGGATGAAGTACTGGCCGAGGAACTGGAGTCGTTGGGCGAGATTGTGAATCGGGAACCAAAGAAAGGGCTTGGCTCGACAGATGCGGGGAATGTGAGTCAGGTGGTTCCGACGGCGCATCCGCATATCAAAATCGGATCGGTAGAATTGATTGGACATACGAATGAATTTCGGGAAGCGGCAAGGTCTCCGAGAGGTGATGACGCGCTTGTTACAGGGGCGAAGGCGCTTGCTTTGACTGGCTTCCGATTGCTTTCAGATGAGTCGTTGTTGGCTGAGGTTAAAAAGGAATTTGAAGGAGTGAAACAAAAATGAACAAACAGATTCTTTTAAATGCCTTTGATATGACAGGGGCCATGCACAATTCACACGGATTGTGGAAACACCCGGAAAATAGGCGACACCGGCGCTATAAGGACTTGGACTACTGGATCGAAATGGCTAAACTTTTGGAACGTGGGAAGTTTGATGCAATCTTTTTGGCTGACGTGTTAGGGGTTTATGATGTTTACGGGGCTAGCAAAGCCCCTTCCATTCGCGACGGAGTCCAGGTTCCATTGAATGACCCAGCTTTTGTGATTCCAGCGATGGCCAGTGTGACCAAGCATCTTTCTTTTGCTGTCACTGTGAGTACGACTTATGAGCAGCCATTTGGTCATGCGAGACGGTTGTCCACTTTGGATCATTTGACAAAGGGGCGGGTCGCTTGGAATATTGTGACCTCGTATCTCCCAAATGCCGCTCGAAACTTTGGTTTATCAGATATGATTCAACACGACAAACGCTATGAGGTGGCTGATGAGTTCCTGGAAGTTTGCTATAAGCTATGGGAAGGAAGCTGGGAGGACGGCGCAGTGATCGAAGATGTGAAAAACGGGGTGTTAGTGGACCCGGCGAAAGTCCATGAGATTCATCATCGGGGCGAGTATTATTCTGTCGAGGGACCCCATTTAACGGAACCTTCTCTACAGCGAACACCGGTGATGTTTCAGGCGGGCACTTCGGAAAAGGGTAAGGATTTTGCCGCAAAACACGCGGAGTGTGTGTTTGTGGGGGGGACTCCTGAGAAAATTAAAGCCGCGGTCGAAGACATTCGTAGTCGGGCAGAAAGGTATGGGCGAAATCCTGAGCATATCAAGGCTTTTACCTTTTTGAATGTGGTAGTGGCGGAAACGAGTGAGGAGGCGGAGTCCAAGTTTCTGGAAGCAGCTGTATATTGGAGCGGGGAAGCGGCAAAAGCCCAGTTTGGCGGATCGAGCGGCTATGACTTGTCTCAATATTGCGATTTGGATCAACCCTTTGAATATAAGCACACGGAGCATGGTCAATCCAGGGCTAAATCCGTGACCAAAGATGCACCGAGGATTCTTACCGTTCAGGAAGTGCTTCAACAGTTTGAGTCATTACAACGAGGGAGTGTCATTGTAGGCAACCCGATAGAGGTGGCGGACGCGATCCAATCCCAATTTGAGGCATCAGGCGTCGACGGTTTTAACTTAGCACACCTAGTAACACCCGGGAGTTTAGAGGACTTCGTTGACCTGGTGGTTCCTGAGCTGCAAAGACGAGGGATCTATAAAAAGGAGTATAAAGAAGGGACTTTTCGAGAGAAGTTGTTTGGAAAGGTAGGGAGTGTGTTACCCGAGGATCATCCAGGTAGTCAATATCGAAGGGATGTAAAAGCGTCTGCCTTGTAGGCAGTTTTAATAACCGGATCTCCGGTTAATCGGTCTAAAAAGGAAATTCAGCCTAAAATAGGCGGAGCTTTTCCGGTTAAACTTAAGAAAATAGGCATTCTACGCAAATCTATCTGATGATAGTCGGAAATTCTCCGCTTATTTACCCCTAAAATAATAGGATGGGAAAAATAAGCGGAAATTGTCCGGTTAACTCAATTGGCTGGACACATCATTTTCACCTTACTTATTTAAAACATTATCCTCTAAGACAGACGATGTATCACCATGTACTTTGATAATATGATTTTTCCCCCAATGACAAAGGGAGTCTAAAATACTCTGCAAACTCCAGCCATATTCACTGAGTTCATATTCCACTCTGGGAGGTACTTCATTATAACTGATTCGATTAATGATCCCATCTTCTTCTAATTCCCGAAGTTGTTGTGTTAACATTTTTTGTGTAATCGCAGGCATCAGGCGTTTCAATTCACTTGTCCTCTTTTTCCCATGGGTTAAGTGACATAGGATCACACATTTCCATTTCCCACCGATCACTTCCAATGTGGCCTCTACTGAAATATTATACTTTTTCTTGACCATCCTTTTCCCCCTCCTTCTGATAGGCACTTTTTAGTGCCTATACTACTTTTCGGTATCTATAGCACAATAAAGTGCGTACTTTTCCTTTTGATTTATACACTACATAATACATTTAACAGAAGGTCATATCAAACATGGATCTTCTATGGAAATATAGATCATTTTGAGGAGGAGAGAAATGCCCACAGATAGAAATAGAAGTATTTTCGCATTGCTAGCACTCGCTATTAGTGCCTTTGCTATTGGGACAACGGAATTCATCAGTGTTGGCCTTTTGCCGCTTGTGGCAGAGGATCTACATGCATCCATGACAACAGCCGGATTAACCGTTTCTTTATATGCATTAGGAGTAACCTTCGGAGCACCGATTCTTACGGCGATGACATCGAGGATGTCACGAAAATCCTTGTTACTTTGGGTGATGATTATTTTTATTGTCGGGAATACGGTGGCTGCTTGTGCTGGCAGTATTAGTGTCCTATTAATTGGTCGTATTGTTTCTGCCTTTTCACATGGTGTATTCATGTCGATTGGCTCTACGATTGCGGCTGATTTGGTATTGGAAGATCGTAGAGCGAGTGCGATATCCATTATGTTTTCAGGGCTGACAGTGGCAACCGTTACAGGTGTCCCGTTGGGTACATTTATTGGGCAACAATTTGGTTGGAGATTGGCCTTCATAGCCATTACTGTAGTCGGTGTCATAGCTTTCATCGCTAACAGTATTCTTGTTCCATCTGACTTGCGAAAAGGATCGCGCATTACCTTCCACGATCAACTAAAAGTGATTACGAATGGCCGTTTGATTCTTTTATTTTTAATCACATCTTTGGGGTATGGAGGAACTTTCGTTGTTTTTACTTATTTATCTCCATTACTTCAAAAGATAACAGGGTTTAACGAAGAGATGGTTGCTGTTATTTTGCTTGTTTACGGCGTTGCCATAGCAATTGGAAATGTCCTTGGTGGGAGGGCAGCGAATCGTAAGCCTTTGGTCGCCTTATTTTATATGTTTATTTTGCAAGCGATTGTGTTGTTGGTTTTATCATTTACCGCACCATTCAAGGTGGCTGGATTGATTACGATCTTTTTCATGGGGCTATTAGCTTTTATGAACGTTCCTGGATTGCAAATATATGTAGTGATGTTAGCAGAACGTTTTGTACCAACAGGAGTTGATGTGGCTTCGGCGATCAATATCGCGGCGTTTAACGCTGGTATTGCAATAGGATCCTACTTTGGCGGAATCATTACAGATTCCATCGGACTCATTCATACACCATGGATTGGTGCAATCATGGTTCTGGGAGCTGTTTTGCTAACCGGTTGGAGTATTATGCTGGAAAGAAAAGATCAAGACAATGAACAGGTAAAAGCTGCATGACAGAGAACTAAATAAACAGAGGTTGTTCCAACTATGGAGAGGAATCAATGAAAGATGTCTCTGCAATAAATATTATTCTAAAAGGAGTGCACTTCCCTATGTTATTCAGTCCATTTACTTTAAAAGGTTTACATTTGAAAAATCGGATCGTGATGCCTCCCATGTGTCAGTATTCGGTAGAGGCTAAGGATGGGAAACCGAATGATTGGCATTATGTTCATTATGTTAGTAGAGCCGTTGGGGGCACAGGACTGATCATTATGGAAATGACCGATATTGAACCGGACGGCCGAATTACAGATCAGGATTTGGGACTTTGGAGTGATGACCACATTGATTCTTTTGCCCGGGTGATCCAAGGTGTTCACAAGCACCAAGCCAAGATTGGCATTCAGATCGCCCATGCAGGCAGAAAATCACAATGTGCAGCGATCCCAGTCGCTCCCTCTCCGATCGCCATGGAAGGATACAAAACACCTAGGGAATTAACGACAGAAGAAGTAAAGGGAATGGTCCGGAAATATAAAGAAGCAGCCGAACGGGCAGTGGCCGCTGGGGTGGATGTCATTGAAATTCATGGGGCGCATGGGTATTTAATTCATCAGTTTGTATCACCGTTAACGAACAAGCGATCTGACGAGTACGGAATGGATCGGACCAAATTCGGCGTGGAAGTCATTGAAGCGGTAAAAGAAGTCATTCCGGATTCTATGCCACTCTGCATAAGGGTTTCGGGTGTTGAATATACTCCAGGCGGTTATGACCTGGAATATATGATTGAGGTTTGTCGGCGTTACCGTGAAGCGGGTGTTGATATTTTCCATGTTTCTTCTGGCGGCGAAGGTCCCATTCCTTCTTTTGCACGTCCAAATATATATGAAGGTTATCAGGTGCCCTTGGCTCGAGCCATTAAACAGGCACTAGACGTACCTGTCATCACGGTAGGGTTGCTTCATCAGCCTGTTATGGCCAATTCAATTATTGGTAATGGGGATGCAGAGTTGGTAGCGATCGGGAGAGGGATCCTTAGAGATCCTTATTGGGCACACCATGCAGCACTGGAGCTGAAGGTCAAGCCAGATGTGTCTGAACAATACGTTCGGGCTTTTAATTAACACCTAGATTGTATTGAGCGTCGCCAAAATAAATTCCCAACCCCGATACGGGGTGCCCCCGTTATCAAATTATGGTATAATTAAACAAATATTTCTGAAGATAAAAATATAATAGAAAAGCGGTGAGTCTATTGGGAGAATGGGTGTCCGAACAAATCGCGTTAAAAGATCCATTGGAGGCGATGGAGCATTTTTTTATGATGGGTTGGACGGACGGGTTGCCGGTTGTTCCTCCGACGCCCGAAAAAGTGGAGGCCATGCTAAATGAGGCAGGACTTACGGGAAGTGAAGTCATCGGCAGAATCGCTGAACGTAATAGTGTCATCACAGCGGAAAAGGTGGCGATTAACGCGGTGATGGCGGGATGTTTGCCAGCATACATGCCGGTTGTGATGGCAGCTGTGCAGGCGGTGCTCGATCCAGCTTTTGGTGTACACGGACCGACTGTTAGTACTGGGGGAGCGGCCATGTTGGTGATTGTCAATGGTCCGATCATTCAACAGATTGGCCTCAACTCGGGAAAAAATTTGATGGGTACCGGGCACCGGGCGAACCTGACGATCGGACGTGCCGTAAGGCTTGTTCTGCAGATCGCCGGGGCAGGGGCGAAGTTCGATCAAACCACGATTGGCCATCCGGGAAAAATCAGTTTTTGCATTGCTGAAGCAGAACAAGAAGATTGGGAACCACTGCATGTTCAAAGAGGATTTCAGCGTACGGACAGCGCGGTCACGGTGTTTGCGTCGGAGGGGCCGAACCAGATCTATAATCATGTCGCCACAAATCCAGAGCAGCTTTTGCTGTCTTTTGCTGACCGCATGACCCCTTTTTCAACATTTAATATGCAGCGAAACACCCAGTGTGTTGTGGTGGTGTGTCCAGAGCATTTAGCAACTATCCAGAGATATGGGTGGGATAAAACGCGTGTTCAGCAGTTTTTGTTTGAACAAGCAAGACGTCCGCGAGCGGACCTAGAAAAGTTTGGTTTCCCAGTGGAATCAGCTTTAGGGGATAAAGACTGGATAACCGTTGCGCCATCACCGGAAGATATTTTGCTTGTTGCGGGCGGTGGGCCTGCGGGCAGTTTCTCTTCTTATATTCCTGGGTGGGCGAGTATGGATCAAAGTGTCGCGATAACCAAGCCGATTACGACAGCAGCTGCCTGCGGGGATACTTGAAGTACCTAATCATAAGATCCGTGTGATCTTTTATCTATCACTTAGTGAAAGGATGTTGTTGTTGATGGCGGAACCATTCATCGTGTTGAATCCTGCACAGGAATCAATCGTATCGTCCGAAAAAGCGGCAAATCGTTTAACGACCTTGGATGACAAGGTTTTAGCGGTAGTAAATAACGGAAAACGAAATTCGGACGTTATCTTGCAAACTTTACTTGCACAGATTAAACAGCGCTACAATTTGAAGGATGTCATTTGGATCGATAAGAAAAATCCCTCTTTGCCCGTAACCGATGTGATGTTAGAACAACTGCAATCCAGCCATGCCGTGATCGCCGGGGTAGGGGACTGAGGGTCCTGCAGCTCAAGCAGTGTGCTTGATGGGTTGATTATGGAAAAAAGAAGGATACCAGCAGCGGTCATTTGTACGGAAGTTTTCATGGAACAGGGCAGAAACACGGCCTATGTTCATGGGTTTGCGGAATACCCCATCGTCGAAGTATTTCATCCGATTACCAATGCATCGATTGAAGATTTGAACAAAGAAGCGGAGCGTGTACAGCAGGAGGTCATTGACCTTTTGCTAGACAGATAGGCGGAGAAATTCCGCTTATTTTTTTAGAATCTATTAGAATGTGCAAAATAGGCGGAGAATTTCCGATTATCGCTTGGGAAGTTGCGTAGAATATTACTTTTCCCAACATTAACCGGTAAAACTCCGCCTATTTTTAATAAATTGACGATATCCAATCAATTAACCGGACTTTCTCCGTTTATTCAATCCACACCGCCTCCGCCATCGCCCCCGCCGGAGGATGAATCAGAGTCACCTCCCCAGTCAAAAAAGCTTCCGCCGCCGCCATCCGCACTGCTGGACGCATAGCGACCTTTTGAACGCTTCTTTTTATTATATTTAGCGTATTTTCTTCGATTCGATGCTTTTCTAATCTTGCGGACCAATGTCACCACAACGGCCACGATCATCCAACCACACCAAAGCAGAATCCACGCCCTATAAAAGAGGATAGTAACTTGAGACAATTGATCCACATCAATCTGGGCTAGAGGAATCACGATCGTAAGTATACCGATCAGAAAGGGAAGCCAGAAAACCATCTCACACATCTCCAATCCATCAAATAAATAAGCAAAATAAAAACAGCTTATAAGGGGGTAACCGTCGATGGATAACGATTACAAGCTGCTATTTCCTTTGTCAATACTTCAAAATCTATTATCCTAAGAATCAGTGAGCATTTACAAGGTTCTAAACTCCTTTGTTTTGAGGGAGATTAGGCCTTTTTTCATGGTTAGGACCCCGGCCTTTTTCGATTGCTTAAGAGTTCTAATTACGTTTTCTGAGCAGACGGTAGAGTGTACAAATGAGACCAAAGGCTATGTGCCCAAGCAATAAATGAGAAATAATATATATTATGTAAACTATAATACTCGCTACTTAATACAGGCAAGGGTATGTTTCAGCTGTGGATAACCTTCTTTTTATGTGAATAATTTGAATTGTTGATAAACAGAATTGTCTGTGGATAACTGGAATTCACGACTGCATATTTATGCAAGGATGGTTCGAGCTGTTATAGTGGAGGGGAACAACCTGTTACAATCGCACGAAATGATCTGTATTAGATTGTGCGTAATCTATTATTGCCTTATATATTAATAAACTAAAATAACATAGCAAATCAAGTACTTTATGATAGGTGAAACACCTAGTTGGGCAGAAACGTTACAATCGCTTAGACAAGAGCACTATCATCATCCTATTAGATGACATACTATTATTATATCGGGAGGTGATATTCATTGATTATTGTCAGTACGACAAACGATCAATATGCTAAACACCTGGGAGTTATGCTGACCTCGCTACTTGAAAACAGTAAAAATAGAGAACGTATTAAAATCTTCATTATTGATGGAGATCTATCAAGGGTTAATAAAAAGAGGCTTCGCCAAGTGGTTGCTCGGTATAAAAAAGAAATTACATTTCTTACTCCCGATCATAAACTATTTAGGAAGTTTCCAGCCGAATCGACGATTGGCTACATTACGAGAGATACCTATTATAGAATCGGGCTGCCTATCTTACTGGACAAAAATATTCATAAGGTTCTGTACCTGGACTGTGACCTCATTGTAAAAGGAGATCTCACGAGGTTATGGGAGATAAACTTGAAAGGATATGCTTTAGCAGCCGTCAACGAAACGTATTGGTATGGTTCGTGGGAGAAAGATCGCTTACTATCGGAGTTAGGGCTGGCGAAGGAATCTCTTTATTTTAATGCAGGTGTTTTACTACTGAATATTAAAAAATGGAGAGAAATGAATGTATCAAAACGTCTTGTCAACTTTTTAAAAGCTCATCCAAATTTACGATATATGGATCAAGATGCAATGAACGTTGTTCTGCATAGGTATTGGCTTCGGATTCACTGCAAGTGGAATTATACCACTTACCATTGGGATTCAGTTCCCAACGTTAATCCAAAGATTATTCATTTTTGTGGATGGCACAAGCCATGGAATACTGAAATTCGCTACCGAGAGGATTATCTTAAATATTTGCAGTTATCCGGGTGGGATAGGGATAAAACCGTAAAATAGAAGGGGGCATCAGAATGGGAATAGAGGTTAGTGTTGTGATCGTTTCGTATAACCGTTTTCCGCTCAATAAAAATACGCTATTCTCTCTTAAAACACAAAATTTTGATCAATCGAGATTTGAAGTGATTCTTGTTGATGATGCTTCGACAGATCGTACGCCGACTTTGAGAAAAGATCATTATCCTTTTTCCTTTCGTTATGTCCGTAATTCGCGTAATCTAGGCCGGGCTCGTTCCAGAAATGTCGGGATTAAGATGGCTCGAGGCAAGGTGATTATGTTTCTCGATGCGGAGGCGATCGTCGAACCGAATTGTATTGAACGACATTATGAATATCACCGAAAATACAAGAGGGCCGTCGTGACGGGAGGTTCCTTTTATAAGATTTACAGTTATCTACTCCCTGGTTTTAAAATCTGGCAACGAAAAAGCATTGAAGATTTCATGATGCGGAATGATGCCTTTAAAAAACGAGTTCAAAAAAAGCTGCAGAAACAGCTGTCGGACTCCGAATTTCCTCATGTGATCCGGTCACTTACCAAACCAGTAAAATTGATCGAAAACGAAGATATTAAGAATATTTATGCCCTACGCGAGCTAAGCGAACCTAGAATCTATGAAAGAGAATTGATTAATAAACTTGGAACGAAACTTGAGCAATGTCCCGTATCTTGGCTTTACTGTATCGGACTGAATCACTCGATAAAAATGAGCTTTATACAAGAGGTTGGCGGATATGATGAATATTTCAAGGGGTGGGGATCAGAAGATTATGAATTTGGGTATCGGCTAACTAAAGCAGGAGCATGCTATATCGCCGATGAAAATCTTCATATTTTCCATCAGGAACATCCTATACAGCCAAGTTTAAAGCGTGAAGAAGCCAGAAACATGGTATACTTTCAAAAAAAACATCCTGTAATGGATGTCTGTATTAAATCTTTGCAATATGTTGATCAAAATGATGCAAGTTTTTTAAATTCTGCTGTTCGAGAGTACTACCGTCTTTCCGAAGAGTATCCGGGCAGGTTTAACTTGTTCAAGGATTCGATGCTTAAAATGTTGCAAACGATGCCCAGATTAGTCTCCCAAAATGCTTGGCCGACGACCGATCTTCTTGAAAAAACAGGAATCCGTTCCGATTTTAAATGGGTTTATCGTCTTCTAAAGGAACGTTATTTCATTGTTTCTACTGGAAAATATCCTCATTTGATAAAGGTTTTTGATACCCTTGTTGAGATATAACTGACTGGCTTATCTCTTTTTCTTTCTCTGGTTAAATATACTTGCTGCGTGCTTGATGACCCGCTTCATCTTTACCTTGTCGTTGTTCGCTTGGTAATAAAACTCCCGCAGTTTCTTGTTGGTATCGCCGTTCGGGTTGTTTTCATACCCAACGACCGGATGCCATAAATGGTGTATGCTATGCTCCAGCCTTTTGTATGGGCCGCATAGGGTATTTACCGCACAACTGAAGGCATCGTCTTCTCCTCCCCAGCCGCAGAACCTCTCATCAAAACCTCCAACAGCCATAAAATATTTGCGGGGAATGATGTTTATATGTCCCACCCAGTCAAAAGTGTATTTTGTTGTATCAATCTTTTCAAAATCCGTAATTTCCAACGGCCAACCGGGAGCAGTTTTCAGCAGTTTTCTTGAATTTTCTTCAGCTATTCGGATGATATAGCGATAGGGAATCACCCAAGGGGCTTTCTTCAGAAGTTTGATGGACTCCTTTAGGACGCTCGGATCACAGAAAATGTCGGCATCCACGATTACGAATATTTCGCGCGTGGCTTGTTTGGCAGCAAGGTTAATAGCTTGGGAGCGATTAAAAAGCTTTTCATTATTTATTCCGACACAAATTTCAGCCTTGGGATAGGTCTTTTTATAAAACTTCTTGATCCATTTAAAATTGGTATCCCTAATCCCTCGATCGGGCTTGTAGGGAAACAGAAAAGAGACATTCTCGAACAACTGCACACACCTCCAAGTGGTATTATCAAGCCTGTGTCACTTCTACTTGCATTCTATGAATCAGAGTATTCCCTTGATTGTATAGGTATCTAGTTTCTCTTGCATGGCAGGATTTAGCAGGCGGAATCTACTATTTCTATTTTCCCGACCGAACAGTATAATCAGGGATGGGAGTTGAAACAGATGAACAAAAAAGACATCGCTGCGATCAGAAAGCAATTTAAATTAGATAATCACCTTCTACAAATAAGGGAAATCTTCAATGTGTATGTAAAGAAAGAATCAGGAGAGATTTACCATCATGTCAGTCAGCCGTTTCATTTTTTGGAGCAAGAAGCACAAGAATTGTTTCTGGGAAACTTTAAAAAGGTTTTGACTGGGGATCTGGATGCCAAGTTGTTTGAGTTGAAATTTAGACGGGACGTGGAAGACAGCACACAAACCATCCTTTACGAGGGATTACAGGCAGGGTCCACGGAAGATTGGAAAGAAAATATGCTGCATATTGTCGGGAAAATGTTCGCGAATGCCGCTTATGAATTTGATACGGTCGTGACCTTTATTCGCGGGGAGTATCGGAAACCGACACGTAAACGGGATCAGGAATCCGAGGAAGGCGGAGATGATGAAGTCTATTCCAGCCCGTTCATCCTTTGCAGCCTGAACAAAACCGATCAGCCGAAAAAGACCCTGCTCTTTGATTATGTCGAGAAAGAATTCAAATCGAATAATAACATAGATCCCATTATTAATCTCGCTGCCCCATTGTCGGGCTTTCTCTTCCCTGCCTTTAATGACAATGCTGCAGATGTGAATCATCTTCTTTATTATGCTTCGAAAGCCAATCAACCGGATGATTCTTTTATCGAAGAGGTGCTCAACTGTGAAGAGATTAGAACTGCCATGGAGGATAAGGATAGCTTTGAATTGATCTTAAACAATGTGGTGGGAGAAAAAGTAGATTCCATGGTCATTGCCAATGTCTACGAGGAAATCGATAAGATGGTGCAGGAGAATGTGGAAAATGAAGAAAGCGAACCCCCTATGTTGGATTATCAGGACGTCGGACGGATCTTAACGGCAAGCGGAGTGGAGAATGTCGACACAGATAAAGTGGAGCACGCCTTCAAAGCTGTGGTCAGCAACGAAAAACATGAATTGAAAGCGAGCAATTTAGTGCCGAAATCGATCAAAATCAAAACGAAAGTAGCCGATTTGTCGATCGGTCCAAAAGATCTAAGACATGTGAAATATATTATGTATCAAGGTAAGCGGTGCTTATTGCTAGAAATCGATGAAGATGTGGTTGTGGAAGGATTTAAACTTGAGACGGTGACACCTTAGTAAAAATGCAACATATTTCTCGGTCATATCGTATAAGGTGTATAGTGTCTTGTAAATTTACATAGAAAGGCTGGGGAACTATGTTTAAAAAAATAGCTGCAGATGCACTTGGACTAAGCGATATTGGGAGTGTTATTAAACCTGCAGATTATAACAAAGTAGATTCTGATGATTATGTAATGCACGAGGACCAGGAGAAGATCTACTTTCTAATCAAGTCCAAAACGGATGAGTACTGCTTCACGAACAAAGCCCTGATTCACTTGGATGGAACAAGTGCGGTCAGTAAAAAAAGAATGCTTCGCCGTTTTGAATATGAAACCAATAAAATTTCCAATGTATTCTTAGAGACCGCAGGAACCATTGATTTGGACGTAGAAATTAAATTCCAAATGGGCGGCCAGCAATATTCGATTGATGTCAATAAGAAGCATATTGAAGAATTGAAAGACTTATATAAAGCACTCGTCAAAATTTCCGAAATTACCCGTGACAACAACAAGGCCCTGGAGTTTGCACAGCAAAGTCTTCAGCTTGCTTCCTCTACATTGAATAGAAGCGATAGCACGAAAGGCTCTCTAGCGGAGGAATTTAAGGAATTAAACCAAATCGCTTTTGCGTGGCTGATGGAAACGAAGAAAGAATATAGTGTGAAGGACTTCGGCTTTGTGTTTGACCAGTATATTAATAATTAGTAAAGTGAGAATCAGAGATAGCGGAAAGATTTTCCGTTATCCCAGTTATTCTAACTGAACATGGCTGGATAACGGAATATTTTTCCGTTATGAAACATTGTAATCGTTTTCAATTGGTTTGGTATGTTCCATAACGGAAAAAACTTCCGCTATTTCCTTTTAACAGTCTCGTTTTTTATAAATAGAGGAAAATTTTTCTCTTATTATTAGGACCCAATAGTGTTTACGATAGATTGCTCATTTAGCTAATTCACCATAATCTCCTCCGTGATGGAAATCACTGAATCAATGGGAACACTGTTTTATTGTGTGGAGAGAAGGGGAAGGAGGATTAAGATGGATACTTCTGACGTAACACTATGTCCCCCGCTTCAGCAGTTAAAGGACGAGCATGTAACCTTAAGGGCGGAAATGGAACTTTTCTACGAAATAACGGAAGAGATCGAATATGATTCAGGACCTGCTGTGATTCGGCTGTTTACTGAGTTATCGGAACGGATTTCGGTTTTTATGGAGTCATTGAAAGCCCATTCCGAACGAGAGGAAAAAGGGTTATTTCCGGTGATGGCCCGTCGACTCGGAGAAAAGGATCGAACCATCGATTCGATGGAATTCGAACATGAAAAGGCGGAGCAGCATCTGCAGGATTTTCTTATGGAGACCAGGAAAGCGGGATCAACCATCGATGAAGATCATGCGCGGGCGGTTGCGGTATACGCTGTACAAGCTTATACAACCTTGACCCAACACTTTGCAAAAGAAGAAAAGATGCTGTTTCCCTTAGCAGAGCAAATCTTGTCCATTGAGGAGAAGGAAGAGCTGGGAAGATTTTTAATAAACTGCTAAGTATGATTGGGATCCTTGATTCAAGACACGCTCGGAATCACAATCTTTTTAACGTATGAATGGATATAGACTTGATGGTTAATGATAAACTTGTGTTTTTGTTTCCAAGATGGCTTGGCTCACCCTTTTGGGTGGGCTCCTTTTTGGGAAATAGTTCCTTTTCTGGTGGGAAATACTATTTTAAATGTAACCCAATTAAAATCAGAGGTACCTATGGAAACAAAACACACACCAGAAAAAAATATTTTACACGAGATAGAACACACTCCGAAACTAACATCTGCAGAAATGGGAAGCCTCTGGTCACAATACATGAGCGATAGCATGGCTATACGCGTACTAAATTACTTTTTGGAATTCCACTGTTGCTCCTTTTTCAGACAAACTGATGTTGTTTCATGCCACCGCTTTGATTGCCGCTGGTATTGGAAACTATGGGGCAGGCAGCCATAGCTGCGAGCCCTAGACGTGATTTAGGTACACATTATGGGGGTCTTTTCTTAGAGGTTATTCAATACGCCGAAGATTGTGCAAATCTGATGATTAAGAAGGGGTGGATGGAACAGCCTCCATTAGCACCTGATTATAAAGCACTTGCAAACCGGGTGAAGAAATAAAACTCTTTTTCTTTGTTTTGCAGAAACCGCCGGATCCACTTATCGTGCAGAATCCGGCTTTTTAATGTTGATGGTACTCATTTTGTTCTTAGAGCTGACACAATAAGAAGTTGAAGAATGAGGTAAAATAAAGTAAAATAGCAAACTTTACCATTCAGCCGATAGGAGGAATGTCGATGGATATGAATCATTTGACTGTCAAATCTTTGGAGGCGATCCAACAAGCAGAGATCAAAGCGAACCGTTATGGGCATGCGGAGCTCGATGTGGAGCATCTACTGTGTGCCTTACTAGATCAGCAGGATGGCTTGATTCCGCATTTGTTAGAAAAAATGGGTGTGTCATCGGCAACCCTTTTGCAGGAAGTGGAGCAAATTCTGGAGCGGTGGCCGCGGGTTTCCGGTTCGGGTCGGGAAATGGGGAAGGTGTACATAAGCGGTCGAGTAAACCAGGCTTTACTTCATGCGCAAGAAGAGGCCAAAAAGATGAATGATGATTACATTTCCGTTGAACATCTATTCTTTGGGATTTTGACCCAAGCGGAAAGGTCTTCCTTAAATGACCTATTGAAAAAAGTGGGAATCACACGCGACCGCTTTTTAAAATCACTACTCGATGTGAGGGGGAATCAGCGAGTGACTAGCAATCATCCGGAAGCATCTTATGAAGCGTTGGAAAAATACGGGCAAGATTTGGTAGAAGCAGTCCGCCGCAATAAACTTGATCCTGTGATTGGACGGGACGCGGAAATCCGGCGGATCATCCAGATTTTGTCGCGTAAAACGAAGAATAATCCGGTGCTGATCGGCGAGCCCGGAGTGGGAAAAACAGCGATTGCCGAAGGGTTGGCCCACCGAATTGTTCGCGGGGATGTGCCGGAGGGGCTGCGCGATAAAAAAGTCTTCTCCCTCGATATGGGTTCCCTGCTTGCCGGCGCGAAATTCCGTGGAGAATTTGAGGAACGGCTCAAGGCTGTGCTCCAGGAAGTGAAAAAAAGCGAAGGGCAAATCATTTTGTTTATCGATGAAATTCATACCATTGTCGGCGCGGGCAAGACCGAAGGTGCAATGGATGCAGGCAACTTGCTGAAGCCGATGCTGGCCAGGGGTGAACTGCATTGCATTGGGGCCACGACCCTTGATGAATACCGTAAATACATCGAAAAGGACGCCGCGCTGGAACGCAGATTCCAGCCGGTCATTGTGCAGGAACCGTCGGTGGAAGACACCATCTCCATCCTTCGGGGATTGAAGGAGCGATTCGAAATATTCCACGGGGTCAAAATCCATGATAACGCGCTCGTGGCATCAGCCGTCTTGTCCAATCGCTATATTACAGACCGCTTTCTTCCAGATAAGGGGATTGATCTAATCGATGAAGCTTGCGCCTTGATACGAACGGAGATGGACTCCATGCCGGCGGAGCTCGATGAAGTATCGAGAACAGTCATGAAGCTTGAGGTGGAAGAAGCCGCGCTTAAGCGGGAGACTGATCGGGCAAGTCAAGAACGGTTGACGAAGCTGCAAGGAGAGCTAGCGGAGCAAAAAGAGGTGCTGCATCGTCTGAAGGCGCAGTGGGACACGGAAAAACAGGCCCTTCAATCGGTCCGTAAGCTGCGGGAGGATCTCGAACAGCTCCAACGGGAAATGGCACAGGCTGAACGGGAATATGATTTGAACAAAGTAGCGGAAATCAAATATGGATCACTGCCCGCTTTAGAGAATAAGCTGCGTGAGGAAGAGGAAAAGGTTAATAAGAAAAGGGGGAAGCCATCGCTTCTTCGTGAAGAAGTGACAGAAGAAGAAATTACTCGCATCATTTCTAGATGGACAGGAATTCCGGTAGCGAAATTGGCAGAAAGTGAACGGGAAAAACTGCTCAAGCTGGACCAGATTCTGCACCAGCGTGTGATTGGACAGGAAGAGGCAGTGCAGGGCGTGACCGATGCGATCATTCGCGCGAGGGCGGGCATCAAGGATCCACGTAAACCGATCGGTTCCTTTTTGTTCTTGGGACCAACCGGAGTCGGGAAAACCGAGCTAGCCAAAACCTTGGCGGAAGCCCTCCTCGATTCCGAGGATCACCTCATTCGCTTTGACATGAGCGAATACATGGAAAAACACACTGTTTCCCGCCTGATCGGTGCCCCACCAGGGTATGTGGGATACGAGGAAGGCGGACAGCTGACTGAGGCCATTCGTAGATCACCCTATAGCGTTCTTCTGTTTGATGAAATCGAAAAAGCCCATTACGACGTATTCAATATCCTGCTGCAAATCCTCGATGACGGTCGTGTCACCGATTCACAAGGCAGGATGGTTGATTTCAAAAATACCATCATCATTATGACATCTAATATCGGCTCCGGGATTCTGCTCGATTCCCTTCATGAGCAAGGGGATTTGACGGAACAGGCTAGGGAAGAGGTCCTGCGCGAGTTGAAAGGCCATTTTCGCCCCGAGTTTTTAAATCGCATTGATGACATCGTGCTCTTTAAGCCACTGGGAGAAAAGGAAATGATTCAAATTGTCGATCTGCTATTGCTAGATTTGCAAAAGCGGCTGGAAGATCAGCATGTAACTCTACAGATGACGGATCACGCGAAGGCCTTTATCGCCCGCGAAGGCTCTGACCCCATCTATGGAGCGAGGCCGCTCAGACGTTATATGCAGCGGCAGGTGGAAACCCCCATCGCCCGCACGTTGGTTAGCGGACAGGCGGCAGTCGGAGCAGTGTTAACCGTCGACGTAGTGGATGGTCTGTTGAAGGTGGGTTGGGTGAACCAGGAGGGGTGATAGAGCCTCTCCTGGTTTGTTTTTTTCGTTGGTTCCGTGTAATTGACATGAGTAAGGTTTCTGTATTATAGTTTAAACACTTATCTGAAAATAATGACTAATTATTAAAAAGGTGGTTAATCATGAAAGCTTCTGCAGCTGTTTTTGAAGGTCCGAAGAAACTGTCTATTAGAGAATTAGAGATACCCGAAATAGGAGATGATGATCTACTGATAGAAACCGTAATGGCTGGTGTAGATGGATCAGAAGTTCATATGTTTAACGGGGAACTGGAGGAATTTAATGAAATCGCTCCTTTAATAATGGGGGATGAGGTCATTGGAAGAGTAACGAAAATAGGGAAAAATGCATCTTCACAGCGAGGGATTTGCGAAGGTGATTTAGTTACTATAGAGTCACATTCTTCATGCGATGAATGCAGTCATTGTTTGCGGGGTCAATATTATTTGTGTGAGAAAGGCTGGAAGAATCACGCTTATGGCTGGATTAGTTGCGATAAACCCCCTGCTTTATGGGGAACGTATTCCACCCATGTGTATGCTCCCAAAAACGCCTTTGTCCATAAAGTTCCGGAACAACTGCCACCGGAAATAGCGATTGTAGGTATTTCTGTATTAGCTAATGCGGTTAGATGGGTACAAAGAGCTGGTGTGAAGAAAGGGGATATCGTCACCATCATCGGCCCGGGACCCCAAGGGCTAATGTGTTCTTTAGTTGCAAAAGAAAGTGGTGCTAGTAAGGTGATTGTAATCGGTCTGTCCAAAGATAGTGAAAGGCTGAGTATGGCTAGACAATTCGGGGCTGATATTACTTTAGTATCGGATGTGGAGGATATTATTCAAAGACTAAAAGAGGTAACAAATGATCAACTTTCTGACGTAGTTATCGAATCGGCGGGTGCAGCTGAAACCGTACAGCTATCTATTGAAATAGTCCGGCCTGGCGGAACGATTAATCATGTTGCACTGACCGGTGGAAAAGAAATCCCCTTAGTTACTCAAAAAATATTGTTTAAGGAAATTAACTTTTTAGGCAGTATTTCACATCCGTATACGATTCAACCTGCTTTAGAGCTAGCTAATAAATTATGGAAAGAGAAAAAATATCCATTAGAGAAACTAGTGACACATAAATTCCGCATAACAGAAGCGGAAAAGGCAATCCGAACGGCAGCTTATGAGTTCAAAGGTGAAAGGCCAATTAAAACCGTTCTAATTCCTTAGAGAGTGGGGTGTGGAAGTCTCTTGATTCGTTTTAGATGAGGCGGAGATTGTTTAACAGGGAGTTAAACTGGATCCTTTACAATTTCTTCTGAAAATGGATCCACTTCTTTTGTTTTCGAATGGGTCGATAGCCATGTTTCATATAATAAAAAGGCAGAGTAGGGTGCTTTCTCATAGTGGTCAACAGGACTCTCTTTGCTCCTAAGGACACTGCCTTCTTTTCGGCAAACCGAAGTAATTTGCTGCCCAGCCCTTTCCTTCTATATTTTGGTTTTACTGCTAACGAACCAATTTCCCAGTATTTTTTTCTTTTTTTTAGTGCAACGACTCCTATGATTTTTTCCTTATATTTTAAAACGTAATATCGATCCCTTTTCATCTTTGATCGTAGATTTTTTATTGTACTCTTTGAGATTGGAAAAACAAAACCAAGTTTAATATTTTCTTTATGTGCCTTTTGCAACACTTCTTGAATCTTCCTACATTCTTGATTCTTAGCCCTTTTTACCTTGAAAACCATGGTTTTTCCCCCTTTTACTTACTATAATTATGCTAGAATTCATTGTCTTGCTTGGATAAACTGATTACAAAATTATTAGAACAGTAGGAAGAATTAGTTCCTTTATAGAATAAATATATATTGTAACTTATTAAAAAGGAGTGTTGATAGGATGAAAGGGAAAGTAGCAATAATGACAGAACCTATGAAATTAGCATTTGCTGAATATGAGTTACCGCCCGTTGGGCCTGGAGCGGTTTTGGTGGAGGTGGTAAGAACGAATGTCTGTGGTTCTGAGTTACATATTTGGAAAGGTCATCATCCAACGAAAAAAACAGGGGTTTTGGGCCATGAAATGGTGGGGAAAATCGCTGCACTAGGTGAAGGGGTAGTCACTGATTTTGCAGGGAATCCCATTGCAGTAGGAGATCGCATTGCTGCTACATATTTCTTGACTTGCCGCAAATGTAAACCTTGTCAGCAAGGGAATTTTAATCTTTGTGAGAATGCTTACAAATATTGGAATAAGAACGCAGAAGAAGCACCACATTTCCATGGATCGTTTAGTACCCATTATTACATTCATCCGGATCAATACTTTTATAAAGTCCCAGATAATGTGCCAGATTCCGCTGCTGCCAGTGCAAACTGCGCCTTGTCCCAAGTATACTTTGGAATTGAAAAAGCGCAGCTTCAGTCTGGCGAAACAGTCCTGATTCAGGGGGCAGGCGGACTAGGTTTGAATGCAGCGGCTATTGCAAAAGAAATTGGTGCCAAAGTGATTATTGTCGATGGGGTCACTAGTCGGTTGGAAAAAGCTCGGCAATTCGGAGCAGACCATGTGATTGATATGAACGAGTACGATACACTTGAAAAGCGAGTCCACCTAGTGAAAGAGTTAACCGGGGGAGCCGGAGCAGATGTTGCCATGGAACTCACGGGTGTTCCTGCTGCTTTCAATGAAGGTATTCATCTCTTGCGTCCTGCCGGAAGATATGTAAGTATCGGAAATATCTCCCCCGGACAGATGACGCCTTTCGATCCGGGTTTGATGACCAGGAAAGCAATCAACATCATCTCCCTTGTTCGATATTACCCTTGGTATCTAAACAAGGCCCTTCAGTTCTTATCCAGCAAGATTGAGAAGTACCCATTTGGTGAGATGCTTGATGCGGACTTTGCGTTAGAAGAAATCAGCGAGGCGCTCGATCGTTCAGCTTCTAGGGAGATTACCAGAGCATCGATTGTGATGGAGAAATAATGGCCGTGGCCATGATGGCCAAAATGCCGTTTGAAAAACGTGAAAACGGTCATCATCGAGGTTATGATGACCTTTTCAATATTTATAGACCTCAAATCACGCTACCCTATTATTTCAACAGACAATACCCTCCTTCCTATGATATGGTTAACCTGGGTAAATTTGGAATGCGAGGGTTTTATATCATGCGAAAATTGATTGTTACTATACTTACTGGCTCTTTACTATTATTCTCTCAATCTGCACACGCCATAGAATCAAAAGGAACTTCAATCACATTAAGCAGCGGGATAAAGCATGTAACCTATGTTTCTTTCCAACCATCAAACCAGTACTAGCCAATGGAAAGGTTGGTTTTGACCAGGAGCTTAGTGCCATGGCGAAGGAGAATCGGGCTATAGCGGCTATTAATGGTACTTATTTTAATGGTACTTATTTTAATGCTTATGACAAAAATGATCTAATGCCCTATGGCGCTATTATGATTGACGGAACGATGAAGCATTTTGGCGGGGGTCCTGTGGCAATGGGGATCACAGAAAAATGCTTGACCTTTGGTAGTGTAACAGAAATTAGTGTGCGCGGGGGCATCAATGGCTCGATGAAATGGCCTTTCAACTGGTATGCTTGGTCTATCAATCATGCACCGACGAACAAGCAAGCGATTATTGTTTTTACTTGTGATTTTAAAACGAAGAATGTCTCATTTCCCGATTATACTTATGTGGTAGTATGTGGGGGAAAGGTGACAGGGATCTCACAGAATAAAGCAATGATTCCGTCAGATGGTTTTATCATTGCGTATGGCGCGGAAAACCAGAAGGAACTCTCCCGATTTCATGTGGGAGATACGGTAAATTACGAGGTTCAATTCCCAGAGAAACTTCAATCACAGAACCATCTGATCGGTGTAGGACCAAAGTTAGTGAGTAATTGAAAAAAGGATGTCAATTTGCAAGGATTTACGGAAGATAAAATCACAAAAAATGCAGGTCAAAGAAGCTTTATCGGGAAAAAGGCCGATCAAACGATGATCATGGGGACGGTATCTGGGGTGACGATCAATGAACTGGCAGATATTGCTTTGAAACTTGGCTTGACAGATGCCATGAACCTCGATGGTGGGGCCTCTTCTTCTTTGGGTTATCCCCGCTAAGATTATGTACAAAAAGCAACTTTTGGTATGTAAACGGAACAGTGTCACCGCTATTCCATTTTTTAGGTTATAATATGAAGGATTAATTTGCATTTGGGGGGATTCATACAATGAGGATGAAAAGCTTGCAATATTTATTGTCACTGACTGAGGCAAGGCAGTTTGATGTAAAGCAAATGCTAAGTGAGTTAGGTAATGATCCTACAGTAGATCAGCGAGTGTTGGAATTTCAGGAGGAGCTGGACACCATCCAACACACACTCTCAGATATAAAGCTGCAGATAAGAAAAGGGAGAGAAGATTAATATGATAAAGGAAAAACTTTCCGCTATCTAAAATTTACGGATTGATTTGAACCAAGTAACGGAAAAGGTTTCCCTAAATGAAGTGGGTAATCGTTAAAAAGCGGAGAAGTGGACCAGATAGCGGAAGAACTTTCCGCTATTTTCATGTTCTCCACTTCAATTTTGAGGATAAAGGAAAATTTTTCCGTTATGTAGATGATCAGATTACGGAATGGTATAATTTTCCTGTCTTGTACAAAAGAAAGGGGAGGGATCGCAGTGAATTATCGAACTATTGAAGATTTTCAAAAGGATTGGAACCTTGAGGGTGGCCTTACCTTAAAGGTGCTGGGAGCATTAACGGATGAATCTTTAAAGCAAACGGTTTCCGAGGCCCAACAGAGGACGCTGGGGGATTTGGCTTGGCACTTGGTGGGCGCAATTCCTGTGCTGCTTGGGGCTGGGGGATTACAAATCGATGCGCCCAACTATGAGACACCTACGCCAACCAATGCGGCCGAAATCGCTGACAGTTACCGCCGCATGAGCGAGGTTGCCATGACAGCGCTTAAGGAACAATGGACTGATGGGAAGTTAGCGGAGAGCCTTTCATTGTTTGGCTTTATCGATACAACTTATAGCGGTCTATTAAGTATGGTTGTCAAACATCAAATCCATCACCGCGGTCAAATGACGATTTTGATGCGTCAAGCCGGTGTGGTTCCGCCAGGGGTCTACGGTCCGAACGAGGAAGAATCCGCTGCACTTCGAGCAGCCCGAGATCAGAAATAATACTTGGAACGAGCAGCCCTACATGGGACTGCTCGTTTCCCTTGTCCGAAGTCCTGCAAGCGTTAATCGTTTTAGAATAACGACACCCAAGGTGGAAGCCATGGCCAATTTGATCAAATCCGGAATCAAAAAGGGAATCACTCCGAATTGAAAGGCTTGTTCCCATGGCAGGTTTAAGACGAACTTTAACTGGGCTGTCCCCATGGCATAGATGATTAGTAACCCTAATAGATTCGCCAGAAATGCTTTTCCAACGGTTACTTTCCCTCGCTCCATGATCCATCCGATTACAAAGGCAGCCGGAATAAATGAAATGATATACCCTCCCGTTTTTCCAATGAGTGCTTGCATTCCTCCGTTAAATCCAGCAAAAACTGGAGCTCCTACTGCTCCGAGTGCCAGATAGACCATAGCAGAGACAGCCCCCCATCGACTTCCTAAAATCATCCCTGTTAGATTAATAGCTAAGACCTGTAAGGTAAAGGGTACAGGGCCAACGGGCACTGTAATTTGTGCACAAACAGCTGTTACAGCAGCAAAAAGTGCGGAGAGAACCATCATTTTCGTTTTGTTTTTTTGCATGTTCATCTTCCTTTTTGTTAACTTAAAATATGAAACTAGTTTACATTTATGAGGCAATTATTGTCAACTATGAATATATTATGCTAAAATTCACTTGTAATGTTAACTTAAAATAATACATACGTTAACAAAAGGGGATAGAGACAATGGAAAAACAAATACTTGTGATAGATTGGAATCAATTGGCAAAGGAGATTATTGAGGGACGGCCGATCACGAAGGAAGAAGCATTATCCATCCTTCATACCTCTGATGATGAGTTGCTGGAAGTGTTGCAAGCCGCCTTTGTCATTCGACGTACTTATTTTGGAAAAAAGGTTAAGCTTAATATGATTATTAATACGAAATCAGGGTTATGCCCGGAGGATTGTGGGTATTGTTCACAATCCATAGTTTCCGAAGCATCCATCGACAAATATGCTTGGTTGACAAAAGAAAAGATTGTTGAAGGGGCACAGGAGGCGTTGAAACGAAAGGCTGGAACTTATTGTATCGTAGCCTCTGGACGAAGGCCATCAGACAAAGAAATTGATCATGTGATTAGTGCCGTAAAAGAAATTCGCGCCACCACCGAACTAAAAATTTGCTGCTGTTTGGGCTTTTTGAATCCGGATCATGCTAGCAAATTAGCCGAGGCAGGCGTCCATCGATATAATCATAACCTAAATACGAGTAAGGGCAATTACGAGAACATTACTACCACCCATACCTACGAAGATCGTGTCGATACCGTTCAACAAGCCAAAGAAGCGGGGATTTCACCCTGTTCCGGAGTGATTTTTGGGATGGGCGAAAGCGACAGGGAGGCAGTCGATATGGCGTTTTCCTTACGAGAACTAGATGCAGATTCCATCCCTTGCAATTTTCTTAATGCGATTCCAGGGACCCCACTGCAAGGCCGTAAGGAACTCAATCCACGCCATTGTTTAAGGCTTCTTGCAATGATGAGATTTGTCAATCCGAGAAAAGAAATCCGTATCTCTGGGGGCCGGGAAGTCAACTTAAGATCTTTGCAAGTCATGGGACTTTATGCAGCGAATTCCATTTTTGTCGGGGATTACCTCACAACCGAAGGACTGGAACCGACTGAGGATTGGGGAATGATTGAAGATCTCGGTTTTGAGATTGAAACTAAGGCGCTTTAAATTCAAAAAAACTCCCAAGAAACTGGGAGTTTTTATAGTATATTATATTATTTTATTTTATCGATTAAATAGGGTTTTAAACCCATCCCATAACAGGGCACCGGAGAACACGATCAGAGAGATCAAAGCTACAACGTCAAAGAAGGGCTCTACTTCGGACAATGTTCCAGTAAATGAAGCATGGGCCAAGGCAAGGCTTCCTAACAACCCTCCAACAAAGGCATAAAATCTAGGCAACAGGATTCCCTCCTTTCTATTGAAGCTACATTATTCTATGAAATCTATCTGAACTTTGATTGGACAAGTGACCTAACGAAACACCTATTTTTCCATGGTAGTAAGGTTGTCCAATTAAAATTATAGGCGATATTTGCGTGTCACTTTGAGTGACTCTTGCGTCGCTTTTTCAATATATGCGTCAAAATATGGTTTGGCGCCCACAAAAAAAGGATCCCATCAGGACACAAGCCCCCTGGGTCCCTTCCACTATATCGTCCATTGATCATGGATAATCGCGACTAATTTCCATTTACCTTGTTCATTTTGCTCAAGCACTAGGTTGAGACTCGCCCAATCCATCCCATCGTATTTCTGGGAACCTTCAATATAAAACTCTGCTATCGTCGCTTTTGGGAAAATCTCTTTGATGTTATTGATCATGTTCCCTCTTTGCACGAATTGGTTGATCAGAATTTGATCTGCCCTCACGAAATCCCGGTCATAAATAAATTTCTGGTAATATTCCCGTGGCGTCAGCTCAATCGGGGTGCCTTGGCCATCGTACACTCCCCAAGTGTACACCTGCCCATCTTTGAGAAAGTCTCCTATTTGACCTTGCTGAAATACGAGATCTATTTCATCAACAGAAACATAGGGGAAGAAAAGGACACCTTTTTCCGAGTGAACATATCCGGCGAGACCCTCCATATCTTCGGTTGCAATCAAATCAAGAATCGTCAGAGCAACATCCCTTGGTTCATCATTGATATTATTCATTTCAACTTTAGCCACGACCCAACGATCGTCCTCAAGTCTTAAATGATAAACCATCATCACATGACCTAGGTAGACATTATCCCGTTCCTGCAGGATTTTGATGTGCTGTTTAGACAGTTCTTCAAACTCAAAGTGTTGATTTTCTTCTAGCCACGTTGGACCGCCCCGAGCGATGACATAAACTCCATCTTCTTTTTCGGTAAAAAAGGAATCTATCATCTGTACGGCCAATTCCTCAGACATCGTCTGTTGGAAGTATTGTTGAATTTCTTGCTTAGTGGCATAAGAATACACTTTCTGATTATCTTCCGTTTCTTTAATCAGGGAAAGGAAGGAAGCTTTATAAGCATTCAATAACTTAATGGCGTTTTCTTTCGTCATCCCAGGAATTTCCTTGGATTGTTCAACGGGTTTTGGCGAATCAATCGGTACGGGTGGGGGTTCATAAGCCCCACTGCAAGCCGAAATAATGGCGATGAAGCACAGGATCCATATCGTTCTCATGAAAATCTTACCCCCTTTCGAATACTGTTTACTTTTTAGACGGATTGTGAAGCATTAGAGTTCCCATTTTTTAAAATTTGGCGTCTGATTATAGAATTAATTTAGCAAATTTAATTTATGACCGCTTAGGAAAGTTTAAGTTAGTCTTTTTGACCTATGAAAATGCTGATAAACATGTAGTTGTGGAAATCTGAGTAGAATTCGAAAAATCCAACGACAACTATATATGAAGAGAGGTGTACATATAGAAAGATTATCATGCCATCATGATTATGGTCAGCGCTCGTGCAACTGCCAATTCGTTAAAAGGGGGAAGATCACGGAGAATATCGTCAACCGTGAAGTACTGGAAAGGCTAGGTATGTTGGAGAAGTTTCATTCAGGAGCTTCGTGATGGAATTTAACACAGCGGGCATTGCTAGTATTCTGGCTGCGGGAAAGGAAGGCTAAAAAAAGGCAACCATTACTGGCCACCTAATCAAAAATCTTCCTCAGTGGGGGTCATACTTGGATGTTCAAGCGTATCCGGCAAATTGTTGCCCACCCCGCGGCGGACCAGCTCTCGCATAATTTCAAAGTTTTCGTTGGCGTAATGAGCACTTAACTGTTCAAGCTCTTCCACAGATTTATTGCTGTAATCTGGCATGATTTTCACCTCTGTAGTTTACTACCTGTTAATATAACCTGAAATTAAGATTCTCAACCTAAATCTTGATGAAATGATTCTGAATTGATTTGTATATTATTTGGAATTGTAATAAAATTCTAGTGAAACGTTAAATTTGGAGGTGTAATCAATGGCAATAGAGGAGGATCTGGATATTTTAAAGCTGGATATCGCAGGCTTGTCCAAGGCCTATGTGGAAAAGCAACTTTCTCCGTTAGAAGTAACTCGTTGTTTGCTTGATCGAATTGAAAAAGTGAATCCAAAAGTAAATGCGTTCGTCACCTTACTAGAAGAGGAAGCGATCGCTTCGGCGGTACAAGCGGAAAAAGAGATCCAGAGCGGACATGTCAAAGGGCCGCTACATGGCATTCCGATAGGATTAAAAGATATCATTTATACAGCAGGAGTCCGCACTACGATGGGTTCTAGTATATATAAAGACTTTATACCCAACCAAGATGCTACAGTCGTTGAAAAGCTAAAGGAAGCCGGAACCATCCTCCTCGGAAAGGTAAATACCCATGAATTTGCTTATGGGGCTACAGGGGACCGATCTTATTTTGGCGCAACGAGAAACCCCCACAACCTCATGAAGGTACCGGGAGGATCAAGCAGCGGCTCGGCTGCTGCAGTTTCATCCGGCCTTTGTTATGCGGCACTTGGTACCGATACGGGTGGTTCCATACGACACCCTTCATCGTTCTGTGGGATTGTCGGGATGAAGCCGACCTTTGGAAGGGTCAGTAAGCAAGGGGTATTTCCACTTTCCCAAACACTAGATCATGTCGGTCCGATGACCAGAACGATCCGAGATAATGCCATCGTGCTTAACGCCTTGATAGGTTATGACCCAAAAGACCCCTATAGTTCAAAGACGGAAACAGAAGACTTCACACGACGCCTTGAGCAAGGGATCAAAGGAACTACCATTGGGATCCCTAGAGGATATTATTACGAGAATGCCGAAAGCGAAGTTATTGAGAGAGTCGAGGAAGCCATGCGGGTATTTCAGAGTTTAGGAGCAAAAATTAAGGATGTTGATTTACCCCATATGAAAGAAATTGCTATGGCCCATCAGGTCACGATCAGAAGTGAAGCATATGCTGTCCATGAAAGATTGGTCATGGAACAACCAGAGGAATATGATGAAGAAGTACGTGAGCGCCTCCTCACCGGAAAGAATATAACAGCGGTTCAATATATTCAAGCCCAGCAAACCAAACTTCAGGGGATAGAAGAGTTTAATAGGGTTCTTGGGGATGTTGATATTCTGCTAACACCGACACTCCCCCTTGTAGCACCAGACATCATCCCGAGTGGATTCGATGAATCTAACACAAGTGTCCGTTGGACCATCAACCGCTTTGCAGGCCCAACCAATTTGTTAGGATTACCATCATTGTCGATACCTTGTGGCTTCTCTAGTACAGGATTGCCCATTGGAATGCAGTTGATAGGAAGGGCTTTTGATGAAGCGAATGTATACCGTTTTGGTTATGCTTTTGAACAAGAGGTCTCTATCAATACGTTAAAGCTGTTTGTGTGATGGGCTTGACGGTTGAGGTGAACGGCAATTTCATGTTATACGGACTGAATTAGGTAGAAATCGAGTAGTTCAGTCTGATTCTGGGGTTATTCGAACAGGGCGAATAAAAAAGAATAGCGAAGTGATAATGAAAACCTCCCAAAACAATTCGTTTGGGGGGTTTTTCCTTTTCTTTGGAATTATTCGGTCTGCAAATTGATTTAAATCAATGTATGCGAAAATGATAACCATTATTATTTATCATAAGAGTATTAAACTTTGTATTGTTTAGATCACGATAGATGCCCTATACATTTTATATTTTAAAAACATGAATACCGTGTTAATATATAAATAACATATTAACATTACATAAAGTTTATAAGCTATTTTTGGTGGCAGGTATCAGTGTTGTGTGTAATTATATAAAGTTTTGCGTCTACTTTTCAAAATATTGAGTGGAGGGATGTGTGATGATGAGAAGGTACGTTCTGTTTGTGTTGTTTATGTTATTTGTTTTTAGTGCAACATCGATGTCTGTGTTCATGCTAATAGGCAATAACCTCGGAGCCTCATTGGGCATATTTGCAGCATCTCTAATAAATGTATTTATCATGTCAAAAGGTTTGAAGATGTTAGGAAAATATGAAGACGAAACGGTGATTCATACGTCCCCAGTTCCTTATCTAAGAAGAATTAAATAACGAAATCAACCCCCCATTCATCTTTAAGAATTGGGGGTGTTTTTTTATTATCAAAGGCTTAGCTTTCGAAAATAAAACACCAAAAACAGAATATTAAAACAAACTAAAAATATACCTATACTAGGTTGCTAGACCGTCCCAAGTGTCCCATAAGGTCGGATAGCGATACAGGGGGCACCTTCTTTTTTGAAAATGCTTAAAGTAAAATAACTTTTAAAAGAAAGGTCTGTTCCTCAAGTGCTACCTATTATATAATATTTTCAGAAAACAAATTTGATTATGCATTCCTTTGGTTCGTTTCTCGGGAGATAGGATAACATTTTACATATAGGGGAGTGAAGGGCAATGAAATATCTACGAATCAATATGAGCCATTTACATTATAAGGAAGACGATGTTCCAACAGATCGTCTATTGCTTGGTGGTAGGGCCTTAACTTCGCAGCTCATCTACGAGGAGGTTCCAGCAACCTGTCATCCGCTGGGACCCCTAAATAAAATTGTTCTTGCCAATGGGGTACTGACTGGCTCTTTGGCCTCTAGTGCGGAAAGAACTTCGATTGGTGCAAAGAGTCCGCTTACCGGTGGAATTAAAGAAAGCAATGCTGGCGGAATTGCCGGATTAAAAATGGGACGGCTCGGCTATCGGGCGATTATTTTTGAAGGATTGCGTGACGATTTTCAAATTGTGATTATTGATAAAGATAGTGTGCGCTTTGAGCCGGCTGATGAAATTCTGGGCTTAAGGGCTAGCGAAGCGGCGCAAAAGCTGATGGCCAGATTTGGTGACCAGGTCAGCATTAATCTGATCGGCGTTTCTGGGGAAATGAAAATGAACACAGCAGCAGTAACGAATCTGGATAAGGATGGCTCGCCAACCCGTTTTTATGGACGTGGAGGGATGGGCGCTGTGTGGGGTTCCAAAGGGATCAAAGCCGTGATTATAGATGATACGGGAGCGGAGCGCAACAAACCGAGGAATCGTGAACGGTTTATGGATGGGATGAAAAATTATGCTCTGGCGCTGCGTGAACATCCAGGTACCTCAAAAGTATACCCTGAGCTTGGTACCGCTGCTATGGTGAGGACAACTAACCATCTAGGGGCATTGCCGACGAGAAATTTTTCTACAGGAAGCTTTGAACACTATGAGTCGATCAGTGGCGAGAAGATGCGCGAGACCATTTTGGAGCGCGGCGGGGAAGGAAGCACTACACATGCCTGTATGCCAGGTTGTGCAATTCGCTGTTCAAATATCTACCCGGATGAAGAAGGAAAAACCGTAACTACACCGATTGAATATGAAAATATTGGGTTGCTCGGTTCCAATTTGGGCATTGGGGACTTGGATCAGGTAGTTGAATTGAATCGTCTTTGTAATGAACTTTGCATAGACACTATCGAAACAGGAGCAGCTCTCGGTGTGGCCATGCAGGCGGGCATTGCGGAGTTTGGCGATTTTGAAGCGGCAAAAAACATGTTGTTGGATTTGGAAAAAGGAAATCCTTTGGGTCGCATTATCGGGGGTGGAGCGACGTTGGTCGGAAAAATCTACGGGGAACGCCGTGTGCCTGCTGTTAAAGGCCAGGCAATGCCTGCTTATGAACCCCGTGGTATTAAAGGGTTGGGCGTGACCTTTGCGACCACACCGCAAGGGGCAGATCATACAGCCGGTCAGACCATTCGAGCCCAGGTGGATCATCGTTCCCCAGAGGGACAAGTGGAAATTTCCTACAATGCCCAACATGTTGCCATCGTGGTTGATAGCCTTGGTGTCTGTTTTATGGCCTCTGGTCCAATCTTTACCAAAGACAATATCAAGCATATTGCCAATTTGGTATCCGGGTATATTGGTCAAGACGTTTCTGAAGAGGATATCCGAGCGATGGCCCGAAAATGCTTGCAGACCGAACACGCATTTAACCGGGATGCTGGCTTTACTAAGGCCCAAGATCGACTTCCAGAATATATGTACCTAGAAACGAATGAAGCGGCAGATACGAGATTTGACGTGAAAGACGAGGAGTTAGATAAAATTGGTGTCACAGCCGCTCATTAATATCAGAATCCAAAGCCATATCCCGTGGAAATCCGATTATCCACCAGTCATTCAGGTAGAGGATAATACCACGATTCGCACATTTTGTGAGCAAATCGGTATCGAGTGGGACGTTGAGGCACTTGTGTTCCTTAATAACCAAATCGCTCATGAATCTCAAATCCTGCAAGACAACGATCAAGTTCTTCTAATGATTCCGGTCGTTGGAGGATAGAAATTAAATCACCCCCCGATCCCAAGGAGTGGAATCGGGGGGTATTTTTTTCCTAGAATCTCCACGCTTCCCAAATAATCATGCGATTTTTTAGCATAATACATAGGAAGAATAAATTGGATCATAAATTATCGAAGGCTGTGAAAATATGACCATTGTAAGGCTTGGCTATGTAGCGATGAGCGTGCATGTCAAAAACTGTTCACCTTCTCAAACGATGACTTTTTCTCAATTTTCTAAGATTGATTCACGGGAAGCGGCAATTGCTAAATTGGAACGGATTGCACGTTCCAATATCGAAAATTGCTTACGACTTCTCAAACACAACCTTGCCCACGATATTCAATTTTTCCGTTTAAGTTCCCGATTGATTCCATTGGCAACACACGAAGAGGTTGCAGATTGGGACTACTTGGCAGCTGTTTCAGAAACATTGGAAGAGTTGGGGAGGTTTGCCAATAAACATACTATGCGACTTGATTTCCATCCGGACCACTTTAATGTGATTAATACACCCAACGAAAAAGTATTTAAAGATACCATAAAAGGTCTTCGGTATCATCAAAAGTTAGTTCATGGGCTGGGCATGGATAATACTCATCGCTTAGTGCTGCATGTTGGCGGATTATATAATGATAAAAGCGCTGCATTAGAGCGTTTTATTTCAAATTGGAGTTTAGTTCCCAAGGATATTCAAAGCATGATCATGCTGGAAAATGACGACAAGTCATTTTCCCTCGGAGATACACTTTACTTGGGAGAAAAATTAGGGGTACCCGTCGTTTTTGATCTCCATCATCAAATGGCCAACCATGCAGAGGATGAACAATGGGAAAATGAATGGCAGCGGGTCATCGATACGTGGAGCCATTCTCCGCTCCCAATCAAAATGCACATCTCCAGTCCAAAAAGTGAAAAGGATTTTAGAGCACATGCTGACTTGATTAATCCTGAAATTTTCTTTCACTTCCTCGAAACGATCAAAGGGAGTGTTCCTCAACTGGATTGCATGATAGAAGCGAAGAAAAAAGATGAAGCTTTATTTCAACTCATGGAAGATGTCAAAAAGGTTTCTCATTTTGAAGTAATCGATGGGGCAAGCTTTAAGGTACTTTAGATATTGCCCCACCCCCCTCATCCCAAATTCCATTACGTTAGTGTGAATAATGTGAAAATGCTTTGCGAGTCAAACAACATATGGTATGATTGTTTTAAAGTTTTCTGTACATTGGGAATGGTACATATAGTTTGATGAGAGGGGATTTTTCAAATAATGACAGATCAATTAAAAATTAAAAAGTCGCCTGATACGCTGCGGAGCAAACGATGGTTAAAGAACAACGATTTCCGCAGCTTTAATCACCGTTCACGGATGATGCAGATGGGGTTCTCTCAAGAAGAATGGGATGGGCGTCCCATCATTGCGATTATCAACACCTATGCGGAAATTAATCCGTGCCATCACCATTTCAAGTATCGTGTGGATGATGTGAAACGGGGGATCAACCAAGCAGGAGGATTGCCGATTGAAATTCCTGCTATGTCTCTTTTTGAAGCAATGGTCAAGCCATCCGCACTGCTCTACCGAAACTTCCTGTCCATGGAAGTGGAAGAACTGCTAAGATGTTATCCCATTGACGGGGCTATTCTCATGGGTGGTTGTGATAAAACAACACCTGCGCTGCTTCTAGGTGCAACCAGTCTCAACATTCCATCGATTTTCATCCCTGCAGGGCCAATGCTCACAGGGAGATATCAAGGTAAGACACTTGGGTCCGGAACGGATGCCTTTAAATATTGGGATGATTACCGGGCAGGGGACTGTTCAGCTTGTGACTTAGAAAAAGTAGCCGGGGGAATCGGACGTAGTCCAGGTACCTGTATGACAATGGGTACGGCGAGTACGATGACAGCGATCGTTGAAGCCATTGGGATGTCGCTTCCTGGGGCATCTTCCATACCAGCTGTAGATACGAACCACAGTCGGATGTGTTCTGATGCGGGTAGACGGATTGTAGAGATGGTCTGGGAGGATTTGACCCCTGATAAGATTCAACAACGGAAAGCCTATGAAAATGCGATTGTGGTTGCGATGTCAATGGGTTGCTCCACCAATGCGATCATCCATTTGATTGCGATGGCTAGGCGTGCTGGTTGTGATATTGGGTTGGATGATTTCGAAAGAATCAGCCGCGAAGTCCCCGTCATTGCCAATATTCGTCCGAGCGGGAAGGAATACTTAATGGAAGATTTCTACTATGCCGGTGGTATTCTTGGGCTGATGAATCGCTTGAAGCCATTCCTGCATCTGGACCAGATCACGGTTTCAGGGAAAACAATTGGTGAGATTATTGAAGGTGGAGAAGTGTATAATGACGATGTCATCCGTCCATTAGACAATCCCATTTATAAAGAAGGGGCGCTGGCTGTCCTTAAGGGCAACTTGGCACCGAATGGCAGTGTGATTAAGGCAAGTGCAAGCAGTGAAAAATTCCTCAAACATACCGGACCCGCGCTTGTGTTTGATGATTATCCTGCTTATAAGGCTGTCATGGATTCGGATGACTTAGAAGTAACCGAAGATCATATCCTGATCGTGAGAAATATGGGTCCGAAAGGTGGGCCAGGAATGCCGGAGTGGGGGATGGTACCAATTCCAACCAAACTGGTTAAGCAAGGAGTTAGGGATATGCTTCGAATTTCCGATGCCAGAATGAGTGGAACAAGCTATGGCGCTTGTGTTCTTCATGTCTCCCCGGAATCCTATGTAGGTGGACCATTAGCATTTGTGCAGACTGGCGACATGGTTACCGTAGATGTCGAAGCACGTAAAATCCATCTAGAGATCTCTGACGAAGAGATGGAACGCAGAAAAGCTGCATGGGTGCAACCGCCTGCACGCTTCGAACGCGGGTTTGGCTGGATGTATTCCAATCATATCTTGCAAGCCGATGAAGGCTGTGATTTTGATTTCCTCCAAAAAGGGTTTGGGGCTCCGATCGGGGAACCGGATATTTTCTAATGATAGATGAAAAGGCGACAGGGATGAACCCTGCCGCCTTTTTTCTTCTAAAATTTAGGCATGAGCCCTAAAACATTTAGGAGAGTATAAACTCCAAGCAATACAATAGAGATACTACTTACAATAAGTAAAGCGTTGAACCAGCTTCCGCCGTACAATTCCGGATCGACTTCGGTTTTACGAAGATGCCAAACAGCTGCAACTACGGCGAGTAAGAAAATCCCGGTCATGACACCACCAATTTGAACCATTATGACCGGGGATTGGATGAAGAGGTAAACAATCCCCCACAAAATGGGATTTACCACCGTGAAGATCTTAAACCAACGCATCCGAGCAGCCGCATCTGACCAATTGAAAATCCCTATAATTGACAAAAAGTTCGTGTACATTCTGGCAAAACTGGCGGTTGTAGCCCACAAAGTTGAACCAAGCGCCGCGATGGCCCCGAGCAAAAACACAAAACTCGCCCACCCGCCAAGGATATCGGTATACATCCGTGAGAGTGTGGTAATCATTTCATTCCCTTGTGGGACTAGTCCCTGGGGATTGAGCACGGCTGCACCCATGATGAAGAAGGCCAATGTAGCAAAGGTGTAGATAATCCAAGAGAGAAATGCGTCCTTATACATTACCTTGATCCAGCCACGCGCCCGTTCTTTCCATGCTTCGGTGCCATCGTTCGGACCTACCCAGCGTCCATATCCTTTTTCTAAACACCAATAGGTGTAATAGGTCATTTCATCTGCACCCACACCGGTAATTCCGAACATTGCAATGGCCGCACCGATAACTCCTAAAGGTAAAGAAAGAGAAAGACCGCTTGCAATGTCATTCATATCGTAAGCGAATGGTGTAAACGGCAACCCTAGAGCAATCAAAATCGTTACAAAGGAGAATATGACGACGCTTACAAAAGCCCCGCGCTCAATCCGATTGTATTGGCTAGAATAAAGTAGAAGTATCGTAGCTGCGACAACAATGCCAACCCAAATCGCGGTAGATGTGAATCCTAACGGATCACCGCCGATCGGCATCATGATACTGAACGCGATCGCTGTTCCACCCACAATGCCACCTAGTTGCAGATATTTTGCGAGCATCAATACAACCCATAGCATATTGATCCACCCCACCCGGCCAAACTTCGGTGGAACTTTGTTGAAGCCCTCAAGGGCCGGTTGGCCGGTCACGAGGGTCCAGCGAGCGAGCTCGACCTGCACGGCGACCTTCACGAAGGTACTGAAAATGACTAACCATAAGAGCACAAAACCTGCTTGGGCGCCGAGGGTCGTGGTTGCAATCAGTTCTCCAGAGCCGACAATCCCAGCGCTGAGAATAAGGCCTGGTCCAAGATAACGAAAGCTTGGGCCCCAACCTTTGGGGGGATCCTTGATCCCATCAGAAGTTAGATGGTATGGATCTTGTTCCACCGCTGTGTTGGTATGATTTACATTTTGTGACACAAGTGATCTTCCTCCTTATTGGAATAGTAGGTTCAATTCATATTTAGTCTAATATCTCTCACTTATTCCAAATATTTGAACAGCGAGGACGAATTTTTTAAGCGAGATTATGTTTTTTCAATTAAACTAAGATAGATTAAGATCGATGTAGGGGTGACGGAAAAAGTGTATTTAACCATAGAGGAAACAGCTGAATATTTATCGGTTTCGGTACCATACGTGGAAAGTTTAATCTTACAGGGAAAGATACGAGTGTTGCATGACGGAGAAGGAGAAGTCTTGATATACAAGGATCAGTTTAATACCCATTTAGAGCAATTGGAGAAATATAAAAGGTTAGTCGAGGAGTTGGCCAACGAACCCATTCCGGAAGATCCGGACATAAAAGATGAGGATTAAGGTAAGAAAAAGGAGCCCTCAGGCTCCTTTTTGCGTCAGCAGATTAATGCAGTTGATTTTGGTTAAATTGGTTAAAGGACTCCTGCGGAATCTGGTAAGCAGGAAGGACCTGAGCCTGTTGCTGCAGGGTCTGCGCCACACGATTTTGATCATTAGCAGTTACCGACTGATCATTCCTCATGGATTGGTCCAGTCCTTGATTTGCCAACACCTGTTCTGCTAGATTAATCATCTTTCTCACCATCATACCGCCAACCATTCCGTTGACTCGAGACGGCAAAAGACCTTTGTCTATCTCATCATAGTTTGGTATTCCTAATTCAGAAGCAGTCTCACTTTTAAATTGATCCCACATTTGACCCTTCATTAGGCAACCCTCCATGATTTAGACATTGGACTGACACCTTATCAATATGGACCAATATCTATCTTATTAGACATAAAAAAAGCGCCCTAAAAGGGCGGTTCATGAATCCGATCATGAAAAGGAACTCAACAATGAGGATTTATATCTTGAGTATACCATGTTTTCCAAATTATTCATTATGAAAGTATTGGAAAATATTTCTTCGCATGTAGAAAATTTCGTGATAGAAAATGTTGATCAAATGGTGTATAGTAATAGTAAATCTAAACGGTTGTTTAGGTTTTGAGAGTGGAATTTAGGGCTGCCGGTTGTTGCTGGTGGCCTCTTTTTTATATCTAGGTTAATTTTATCTTTACCTTCATTTTTCCATACATCAAATGCTTTTTCTTTCGTTTTGTTTTTCGCTTTTTAGGAGATTTTTCCTTTACGTATCGTTTAGATTTCTCTGTGATTGATAGTTTTTGTCCAATTTTAAGAGGGTGTTCTAGTGTGAACCTTTTTCGAAAGGTACCATACCTTGTCTTCATGTGAATGGTAAATTTGAGACGAAAATTCAATATGGGTGGAATCTTCATCTGATCTTCTCGTTTCAAAGCTAAGTCGATTGCAACGTTTTCCCCATTTTCAACTGAAAAAAAAGAACTTGTTTCCGGTCTATAATACGGATTCATGGATTGGACACCTGCACCGTCGCACGAACAATGTAAGTTCCTGCTTCAACTGAGCCGAATAGGTAATAGCCATGGTTATTCGTTCGTGTAATATCAATCATTTTTTCCGTTCCATTGTTTATTCGAAAGAGGGCAACGGTCGCACCTGGTATAGGGTGACCGGATGATTTATCTGAAATCATTCCGCTGACGGTTCCTGTATTCTCAGTAGGATTCACAGGCAAATTTACGTTAATTGGAACGAACTCCTTACCAGCGATGCCGACAGAAGAACTATCGACCACTAAGAAACCAAGTTTTGCCGCGCGGATGAAATACACACCATCATCTAGGTCACCAAATAGAAAGTTTCCTAGCTGATTGCTCTTTGTGACAGCAACAATTGTATTTGTTGCATTTTCTCGTCTGATTAATTCCACGGTCACATTTGCAACCGGTTCATGTGCAGAATTTTGTATGGTTCCATATATAACATTGTTGTCAATTTTATGGTTTGGTAGGATGGTGATACTGATGCCTGTAATTGGTCTTTTGGATACCGTGACGGGCATACGTTCTGATGTGAGATATCCACTGCCACCTGCAACTAAGGAATAGGGTCCAAGAGGTACATTTGTAAACTCAAATTTCCCCGCCGGATTTGTAATATTATGTTCAATCACTTGATTGTTGGCATCAATTATTTGCACAACCACACCTGCTGCGGGTTTACCGTCGGGAAACTGAACGGCCCCGTTTATAACCCCAGTTTCTCTTTGAGGAATCCCTTCCAAGTGAATATTTGTTACTTCCTCCTCGTGACCATTCACTGTGATAGATGGACTTGATTGCAATTGATAGATATCTGTGATAGCCATACTATCCTCCTTGAACCTTGCCATGTGAAGAATGACATTATTACTATATTCAATACACTATGCAAAGGTATAGGGTATTGAAATAGCTCATACGCCCTTTTATCCACAATAAATATCATCTGAAATTGGGTTAACCTTCTACATTTCAAAAAATAGAATGGTATATGAAATGTTTTTATGAAGATCTTTCTGGTGGTGGAAAACGATGATTCTGGGAGCAAAAAAACGGCGGATTTTGATGGAAAGGCTGTACCGACGATCCGTGCTTGGACCTGAACAAGTATATGGCTTAATAAATCAATCTCTTAAAAACAAAGCAATCTCTGTCATTCGTCTAGGAGACGTGATGGCAAAATTATTATCAAAAAGGGATTTGTCCACGTTAAAAAAGGTTGCTCCCTTCTTGGGTATACCTTATCCTCCCGGGGCAAATCTACTTTCAGATCTTGACCGTTCTGTACGCCTCGCCGATGTGGTTGGAGTGACCTATTTTCCCAGAAGAGCCAGGCAGTTAGTAAAATTTATGAAGAAAAGGAAATGGAATCCGACGTATATAACCGACTCGTTTATCAATGACCTGATGTACGACCGCGGCTACCTCCATGCCCTCATTCGTGATCACAGGGTAGCTCTTGTTGGACGATCGGCAAAGGCTGCAGCCAAAAAACTGAAGAAACAAAACCTCCACATCGAACTAATTGTTGACCTAAACCATTATGATCACCTCCGCGAAGCCTATAGTGTGCTTAAAAAGAATAAGGACAAATGGGATATTGCCCTTGTAGGAGCCAGTGTCCCCGGGAGAATCCTCTGTGTTGCTTTAACGAAGCAGTTAAATAAAACTTCCTTTGAAATTGGCCATATGATGGATGCGTTAGCACATCCGAAGCAGTGGAAAAAACATCATGATCGTGCCAAGTTTAAAAAGCGCTGGATTCAAAAATTGGATAAGAAAATCCGTAATATTTCATTTCTAGAATATTAGTCCACATTTCCCCTGAAAAAGGGGTTTTTTAATGTCGTTCACTCGCCTCATTTCAAACAAAAGGGTATATACCGTTACCAATTCTATCAATCTTTCATAATTTATTTTAAAAGATTTGAAAGGAGATGAATTGTGTTGTTCGGTTACTCAATGGTTCAAATGGTGCGAACCCATGCACATAAGTTGGAGCGTCCATTAAGAGAACAAATTTTAAACCTTTATCAACCTTTTAAGTGGACACCTTGTTTTCTGCATCGGTTTTTCGAGGGAAGCATTAAGAAGATAAAGAAATTTTCGGTGATCATTGAGTTTGAAAATGACTGCTACGATATCGGCTGTAAAGAAGTCAACAAGATTATGAGTCGGCACATCAATAATAGATTGAAGACTCACTTTTCAGTTGTTTCTTGTTGTAGCGCGGAGATTACGCCAAATGGTTTAGAAGAAATGCTTTCTGGGTGTAGACATATTAAAAAGGTTTATATAAATAGAGAGGTACGGGCTCTTCTGGATGTGGCGGTTCCTTCAGCCCACGCGAAAAATATTTTCATCGACAATACGGAATTAACGGGTGAAGGAGTAACCATTGCAGTTATCGATACAGGAATCTATCCCCATCCCGATCTTTTAGGTAGAATACGAGAGTTTATAGACCTTGTTAATGGTCGAACTGAACCCTATGATGACAATGGTCACGGAACGCACTGTGCGGGAGATGCTGCTGGCAACGGTTTTGCGTCTTCATTCAAGTACGTGGGACCTGCTCCAAAAGCGGATTTAGTTGGGATAAAAGTGTTGGATAAGCTAGGCTCTGGCTCTCTTGACACGGTTATGCAAGGTGTTCAGTGGTGTATCGATTACAACGCTAACCCAGAGAACGCGGATAAAATCGATATCATCAGCATGTCCTTGGGAAGTACGGCAACATATGATGACCAGAAGGACGACCCCATGGTTCAAATCGTGGAAGCAGCTTGGGATGCAGGTATTGTTGTTGTGGTTGCCGCAGGAAATGAGGGACCGAATAAAGGAACCGTCGCTAGTCCTGGGATTAGTGATAAGGTCATTACCGTTGGAGCGCTTGATGACCGTGATACGGGCAGCACCTCGGATGGTATAAACAGAGACCCCCGCCTAGATGATGATGTAGCGGAGTTTTCGAGTAGAGGCCAAAGATCAGCTGGAGTGGCAAAGCCAGATATCTTAGCGCCAGGCGTAAATATTGTTTCCTTACGTTCGCCAAACTCCTATTTAGATAAATTGCAAAAATCGGCCCGAGTTGATGAAGATTATTGCATGTTGTCCGGGACCTCCATGGCAACCCCTATTTGTGCTGGTGTCGTTGCCTTAATGCTGCACCGAGATCCGAACCTACGTCCCGACGTCGTAAAGCAGAAATTGATGGCAGGCCCTGATTTGTGGACAGGGGAAGAATTTGATAAAGATATCTATGGTGCCGGCTATATTAATGCGGAACGGACCATTCGGATGATTTGAGTTAAGATGATCGGGGTCACCCTTGAAGGTGTTTCCCTTGAAATGCGGAATTTCGAGTAAACATCTCACAATAGGCAATCCAAAACCGACCAAACGGTCGTTTTTTTTGTTGCGGTTTCTGTTTAATTCCAGGTACTTAGTGGGAATGACAGCGTCTATTGATATATTATATAATAGAAGAATTAGTATATTCGTTTGACAATTGTAGTTATAGAGAGAAACTTTATCCCATATTTATCCCAAATTAAAATCTAGTCATCCTATCAATTTGAAGGGGGAACGGGGATTGGGCAATTCGATGAATGGAAAAGTGGTTATCATTACAGGCGGGAAGCGCGGAATCGGAAAATCGATGGCGGAGCTTCTTGCTAAGGAAGGGGCGGCCGTATGGGTGACAACGAGAGGAACGCAACACCCATTGCCAACGGAGTGCGTGAAACCAGGTCAAATCGTGGTAATCCAGTTGGACGTCACAAATGAAAGACAAGTTCGGAATGTGTTTCAACTGATCATCTCCCTCCACCAACGAATCGATGTATTAATCAACAATGCAGGAATCGGTGTATTTAAGCCTGTGGTCGACACTTCGTTGGAGGAATGGAACGAGGTAATACAAACCAATGTTACGGGCGTTTTCCTATGTTCCAGAGAAGCTTTCTTTTTTATGAAAGAACAAGGTGGGGGAAGAATTATCAATCTTTCCTCCGTTGCCGGATATCTCCCAATCCCTGAGAATGGCGCCTACGGTACTTCCAAATATGCGGTCAGAGGTTTTTCAGAGATTTTAAATGAAGAAGGAAAACCTTGGAACATTCGTGTATCGATTGTCAGTCCTGGCGCCGTGTTTACGGACATGAGTAAAGAAAGACCAGGCTTTCAACAGGGTGACATGCTGAGGCCGGAAGATGTCGCGGAAACGATCCTTGATATAGCCAAACGGCCTTTGCATGTACGGATTGATGAAGTGAAATTATTACCTTCCAGAGGTATTTTATAAAAAGGGGTTAGACATCTATGGAAAAGATTGCCATTGTAACTGGAGCTGGTCGAGGAATTGGTGCGGAAACTGCTAAACTCTTAGCAAAAAAGAATATGGCTGTAGCTGTGCTTGATCTTCATGAGGAAAATGCGATGGAAGTAGCCAGTCAGATCGAATGGGAAGGCGGGCAGGCTTTTGCATTTGGTTGTGATGTCGGAAAAAGAGAGGATGTGGAGCAAGCGATTGCGATTACCGAGAGAAAATGGGGAACCCCTTTGATCCTCGTTAATAATGCCGGTGTAGGTGGACCTTTTCATCGCGTCGATGAAGTAGATGATGAAGAATGGGAGTGGATTATGAATACCAATGTAAAAAGTGTATTCCTATTCACCAGAAATCTCCTTCCTAAAATGAAACAGGCCGGTTATGGTCGGATCATCAATGTGGCCTCCATTCAGGGACTCTTAGGTTCCTCATATTCTTCTACATACGTAGCAAGTAAACATGCAATGATAGGATATACTAAAACGATTGCAGCAGAATGGGGGAAATATGGAATTACATGCAATGCTATTTGTCCGGGGTATGTGAATACAAAACTGGGCGTTCGACAAGAAGATATTTCTGATTATTACAGACGTGTGATGGATAAATCCCCTGTTAAACGGGTAGCTGAACCTTTAGAAATTGCGGCCTTAATTGGGCATTTGGTTGGGGAACACGGCGGTTATATCAATGGGGCTTCCTATACGATCGATGGCGGTATATCCGCGCATGTGGGAATCACATCGGACTTGACAGAATAATAGGAGAGATGAACAAAATGAAGCTGTCTTGCCAGGAACACCTTGTTCCAGGAGATACATTAAAGTCAAAATTACATTGGTTGAAACAAAACCAATTTGATGGAATCGAGTTGTGGGCCTTTGATTTAAAAAGTAGAATTCCCTCGATTAAAGAAGCCTTTTCCCAATATAAAGCGGTTCAAATTAGTGCCCTATGTGGGGGTTATGATGGGAATTTAATGGACCTGCATAGTGAATCAAGGAACACAGCGATGATCGGAGTCAAGCAGCTTATTTGGATGGCAGCGGAAATTGGCGCACCCGGGATCATACTTGTTCCATCTTTCGGGACATCAAATGCTTTAGGTGTTTTAGGGACGCCCTATCAACTTCAGCGAGAAGAAGTAATTTCCTTTGCTGAAACCCTTAGCGAGCTTTCTGAAGAAGCAGAAAAAAACCACGTTAGGCTTTTCCTAGAACCGATTAACCGCTATGAAAGCTTTTGCTTCAACCAGGTAAAAGAGGTTGCTGAGGTTTGTAACATGGTTTCTTCTCCTTACCTCTCCATTTTGATCGATAGTTTTCATATGAATATAGAAGAAGACTCGATTAAAAGAACTATTAAACAGTACGATTCTTTGATTGGATATGTCCATTTGGCTGACTCCAACCGACTCGTGCCGGGATATGGCCATGTCGATTTCCCTGAACTGTTTCGCACACTACAAACGGTCGGCTACGATGGATTTGTAACTCTTGAATGCTTCATTCGAAATTCACAGGAAATAATCGATGCGCGTGATTTAGTTAGAAAGTGGATCTCTCCTCAAATTTCCGCCCCGTTAAAGGTTTAGTGATGTGATGCATTAGTCAAATGGAATGTGGCAAGACTGTGGCAATTTTTTGATAAAAACGTGAAGTTGATCACGGTCAAATCTGAAAGCCAGGGTTAAAATAATAATTACATTTTCAAATAACCCAATAGAAGGTGTTCAAAGATGAATGAAAAAGATTTGCCACTTGTTTATTCCTGTTCAGGATGTTCTTCCGCTGCGCAAACAGCCAACACGATCGCGATCCGTATGGACCGCGCGAAAATTGCTGAGATGTCCTGTATTGCCGGAGTGGGTGGTGATGTCAAACCCCTAGTCAAAACCGCAAAATCCGGCCGCGACATCATTGCCATCGATGGATGTTATCTAGCCTGTAGTAAAAGTTGTTTAGCAAGACATGATGTAGTTCCCAAGCATCATTTCGTGCTAACTGACTTTGACGTACCCAAAGTGCAAGGTGAGGATCCCAACCCGGATCTTTGTACGAGTGCATATGATAAAATTATGGAACAAATTGGGGAAGAAGTTTAATAGAAAGTCACATGAAGGTGGGCATCGTATGGTGCTCGCTTTTTTCATGGTAATTACATATCGAATTAATATTTTTAATATTTATATTCGTTTTATTATTATTGACATTATGTATATATTAAAATAACATAATAGTCATAACATTAATTTGTTTAAGTAAGCGCAAAAATGTATACGTATTCATTAAAACATGGGAGTTGAGGATTATAGTCACTATCATTTAAGAAGATTTTAGGAACTACATTTGACCCCTAGTGATTAAAGTACAAGGAGACATGATATGTTACTTAAAAATTATAAAGTACTAAGCTTCACACATTTTTTGCAAGGACCGTCGGCCGTGCAGATGTTGGCAGATTTGGGTGCGGACGTCATTAAGGTAGAGTCATTAAATGGGGCCTTTGAGCGGAATTGGTCAGGTTTGAACGCATTTATTGATGATGTAAGTGTTTTCTTCTTATTAGGTAACCGAAACCAGCGCAGTCTATCGGTCGATCTCCGCTCCGAACAAGGAAAGGAAATTATTTATCGTCTAGTAAAAGAAACAGATGTGATTGTTGAAAACTTTAGACCAGGCGTCATGGATCGATTAGGTTTGGGTTATGAAACTTTGAAAGAGATCAATCCTCGCCTTGTATACTGTTCCTGCACAGGTTACGGCTCCGATGGGCCTTACAGGGATCGTCCGGGACAAGACCTGCTGATTCAAGCTTTAAGCGGGATTACCCGAATGAATGGTAGAAAAACAGATCCCCCCACACCTGTTGGGTATGCCACGGTTGACCAACATTCAGCAGCGCTTAGTGCATTTGGAATCCTTGCTGCTCTGTTGGATCGCGAAAAAACCGGTCAAGGGCATAAAGTAGATGCGAGCTTATTAAATGCCGCTTTAGATATTCAAATTGAACCCCTCAATTACTTTTTAAATATGGGACATTTATGGGATCGCGGGGAAAATGGTTTGAATACACACCACGAAGCCCCTTATGGGATCTATCAAACCTTGGATGGATGGATCGGAATTTCCTTGAATCCTATACCTCGATTACTTCAAGTATTTGAGAATAGCGGGTTAGAGAATTATTCGATTGAGGATCAAAGCCTAAAAAGGGAAGAAATTAATCGGATTATGGTAGAAGAAGTCAAAAAGAGAAAGACAGAGGATTGGTTTAAAATATTCCAAGAAGCTGGCATTTGGCACGCTCCGGTGAATAGCTATGAAGATGTCCAAACAGATCCGCAAGTACAGTGGAACAATATGATCAGCACGATTCAGCATCCTCGAATTGGTGACTTGCGTTTACTTAGTCATCCTTTACGCTACGATGGACAAACACCGGAAATTAAAAAAGCTCCACCTGAGCTTGGAGAGCATACGAAACAAATCCTATTAGAATATGGATATTCGGAAAAAGAAGTGGAAGAACTTCTTCATACAAATGTAGTACGTGCGTATCAAGAATAAAGTGATAGTTGAAGCAAATGAATGTAAGTGAGGCATTTAGTCAATTGGGATGCTTGGATTCCAATGTAAAAATAGGGGGAAATATCATGAAAAAAATGTTATCAGCTTTTGTACTGGTCCCCACACTAGCCATGGGGACGATCCTCTCGGGTTGCGGAAACCAATCCGAAGCAACAAATTCAAATACAACTAGTTCTTCAAAAGGTACAAAGTCCAATAGTACACCAGAAAAAGTCGTAGAATTGAATATTGGTCACACCCTTTCTCCGGAAAGTCATTGGAACCTGACGGCCCTTAAATTAAAAGAACTAGTTGAGGCCAAATCCAATGGATCGATGATAGTTAACGTTTTCCCTCAGTCACAACTTGGCGGGGAAGTGAAGATGATCCAGGCTTTGCGGACGGGAACGCAAGCACTGGTGTTCACTGCACAGGCCACTTTAGCAAATACGGTACCGGAATATAGTATTTTTGATTTACCTTATCTATTTGACGACATTGATCAAGCAAATCAAGTGTTAAGAGGAGAAGCCGGGGATCTCTTTTTAGATATGCTTCCCAAATACGATTTAGTTGGGCTTGGCTGGACGGCTACGATGGAGCGGGATGTATTTTCAAATAAACCGATTGAAAAAGTTGATGATATGAGTGGTTTTAAGATCCGTATTATGCAGGCGCCAGGGTATGTAAAGGCATATGAAGCTCTGGGAGCGCAACCTACACCAATGGCCTATTCTGAAGTGTACCTATCCTTACAACAAGGAGTTGTAGATGGAGCAGATACTTCTCCCGATCAGTTTATCATGGATAAATTTATAGAAGTAGCAAAATATTTTAATCTTACTCATGTCCATTATCTTCCAACCGTTGCTTTAGCCTCTAAAAAAGTTTGGGACAACTTAACACCAGAACAACAGAAAATATTGCAAGAATCCATGGATGAAGCATCGGAATTTGGAGTGAAAGAATATAAGAAGCAATATGATGAGGGAATTGAAAAAATGGAGGAAGCAGGGGTCACAGTTGTTGAAACCGATACAGAATCACTGAAAGATGCCTCCGAAAAAGTTCATGATGAATTGATCAAAGAAATTCCAGACGGACAGAAGCTATTTGATGCCATACAAGAAGCAAAGAAAGGTTGATAAGGTGGGATAAACCATGAATTTCGTTCATTTAAAAACTCTAAAGGTTGAAAACATCGAACAAATAGCCGTTATTTCACTAAGTCAACCAGAGAAACTAAATATCCTAACAGGTGAATGTTTTGAAGAAATGAATGTGGTATTAACTGCGTTGAAAAACAACAATCAAATAAAAGTACTAGTTATTACTGGTGCTGGGGAGAAGGCATTTTGTGCCGGGAGCGATGTTCGCGAATTAGCAGATTTGGAACCTGTCGAAGCCTATGAAAGAATGCAGCTAGGGCATAAGATGAATCTTCGAATCCACGAATTTCCAAAACCGATTATTGCTATGGTAAATGGCTATGCCCTAGGTGGAGGGTTTGAACTAGCATTGGCCTGTGATTTAATCATGGCATCAGAGAAGGCAAAATTTGGGTTCCCGGAAATCAGTTTAAATACCTTCCCAGGATGGGGAGGGACACAAATGGCTGTCAAAAAGATGGGATTGAATCGAGCTAAAGAATTCATCCTGACCGGTCATTATTATTCGGCAAAGGAATGCTCCGATTTTGGCTTTATTAACCAGATTGTTTCACCAGAAAATTTATTTGAAGAAACGATGCGTATTGCGCAAGCCATGGCATCAAAAGAATCTTACTGTTTAACTTTCGCAAAAGATTGTATCAACCGTGCGGACGAATTGGATTTGGCGAATGGGTTTAATTATGAAGCGCAAGCATACGCTGTTAATTTCAGCATGGAACATCGTAAAGTCGGATTCACAAACTTCCTCAATCGAAAAAAATAAGGAGTTGTTTGAATGCAAAACGAAAGGTATAGAAAAGCATATCAGCAAATTCTTGAAGGGATAAAAATGACAGCTGCTGATATAGGAAATGAATTTCCGCATTATGCGAACGGAGATACAGGAAAGTGGACTTGCTCACCGGCAGGGGATTGGACAGGAGGGTATTGGAATGGCATGTTGTGGCTAGCTGCTGCCACTACGAAAGATCCCCAATACGTAGAATGGGCACATAAATGGACGGAACTACTTAAATGTCGAATAGACTCCCAAACTGTTTTTCGAGGATTTTTATTCTATTATGGCGCGGCATTGGGAAGTATTCTGCTAGAAGATCATCAAGGAAGGGAAATTGCTGTTCTTTCGGCAAAATCTATCGCTAAATCCTTTAATCCAAATGCGGGCCTCATTCCTCTTGGTATGGAGGCAGAAGAGGCGGGGAATGTTGGGATTGCGGAAACGAATATTGATGGAGTTAGTGCAACCCCATTATTGCTATGGGCAGCAAAGGAAACAGGGGATGCAACACTCGCGAACATTGCCATTCGCCATGCTCTGAAAAATAGGGATTTAAGTATTCGGGAAGATGGCTCTGTTTGTCAATCGGCCTCCTTTGATCCATCAGGCAACTTGGTCAAAAGGTACACACACAAGGGCTTCTCCGACGAGAGTACCTGGGGACGTGCACAGGCTTGGGCTATGATGCACTATACGGTGGGATACCTATGGGCAAAAGAAGAAAGACAATTGTTAGAAACAGCGATACATGTATCCGATTGGTGGGTCAATCACTTACCTGAAGATGGTGTAGCTTTTTGGGATTTTGATGATCCTGCTATCCCCAATACTAATCGTGATACTTCTGCAACGGCTATAGGTGCGTCCGCTCTATTAAAGTTAAGTTCATTGATAAATGACAAAGAAAAAAGTGCAGTATATAGATCAACGGCAGTTAAATCGATTAATCATCTCGTTTCCAATTATTTAGTCCCCGAACATGAACAGGATCAAAGAAGACCAGGCATGCTGCTAGGAGGATGTTTTAATAAAAAATTAGGTGTTGCCACGGACAACGAATTAATTTGGGGAAGTTATTATTTGTTTGATAGCTTGTGTTGTTTACTTGGTTATTTAAAACCTAATAAATATTAATTTTTTATTAAGTGGGGGATTTCAATTCATGTTTTAACCGTTAACGGTCCAACTGCTAGGGCCTTTTGAAATCCCCCTTTTTAGGTCTTCGACCGGACTGTGGATATAGCAAAAGATCCCCCATCTAGTTAGGTAGAATGAACCGATCGGGTACTTCCGCATTCTTATAATCTCTTATTTTTCACCATTCCTTTTTTCATAATTCCGATATTCTTTAAATATAATTCTAAAGTAGACAAGAGAGCAAATTCTTATCCTCCATTGGAAGGTTCATAGAGATGGTCTCCAACTACTTTACTTGTTTTAATTTTATTTGAATCTAATGAAAGGGGAAAATCCATTGAATCTATTAAACCGAAGCTTTCGCTATGAACTCCCAACAGACATTGTATTTGGTGTCAATACCGTAGAGCAACTACCGATTCATATCAAGGCCTTAAAAGGATCGAAGGTTTTTATCGTGACTGATCCAGGAGTGGTGCAAGCAGGAATTTTGGACAAGGTAACAAGTATTTTAGGGGAACAGGAGATTTCCTATGAGGTTTTCTCTGAGGTTGATCGTGAACCTGATGTGCACACCATTATTCGGGCAACGGAGCAAGCCAAACTCGTTCAAGCGGATCTGGTGATTGGGGTTGGTGGAGGGAGTTCGCTAGATGCTGCAAAAGCCATTGCTGTTATGGTTAAAAATGAAGGGGTGGTTACCCAATATGCTGGCCTTAATCAAATTCCGAACGCAGGTATTCCCTTAATCTGTATTCCTACAACATCCGGTACGGGAAGTGAAGTGACGATTTGGTGCGTCATCTCTGATAAAGCAAACCATCGAAAACATCCGATAGGCGGAAAAGTACTAGCACCAACCCTTGCTGTCTGTGATCCTGCACTCACACTAACTTTGCCTGCTTCGATAACCGCTGCCACAGGTCTTGACGCATTAACACATGCCTTGGAATGTTATGTTAATAAAATAACCCAACCCATTTCCATGGCTCTTGCCAGGGAAAGCATGCGACTGATCGCCAAGAGTTTAAGAACTGCGGTGACCCAAGGGGATCATTTGGAAGCTCGTTCAGATATGATGATTGCCAGTACGATGGCCGCAATGGCATTTAATCCGACCCGGTTGGGCTTAGCACATGCCCTTGCCATGCCATTAGGAGGAAAATATAATATCCCGCACGGGATGGTCAATGCGATTGTATTACCACAAGTGATGGAATATAACTTAATCAGTAATTTAGAAGCTTTCAAGGAGATTGCCGAGATCTTTGGAGAAAACACCGAAGGGTTATCTCTCCGTGAAGCAGCAGCATTATCCATTAAAGCAATTCGTCAATTGAACCAAGATATTGGAATTCCTGCTGGATTAAGAGAGTATGGAGTGAGTGAAGATGATTTGGATGAAATTGCCGAGGAAGGAATGGAAAGCGGGAACATTCTCGTCAATCCAAGGAAGGCTGGTCCCGAAGATTTAAAAGAGATTGTGAGAAGATCAATATAGTGTGGTAGAGTGACCCTGATTCTTTGAAAAAAAAAATCGGGGTCTTCCCATTGGGGAAAAGTTTTCCGTTATTTGTCTTTACCTTATTAAAGATGTCCAGATAACGGAAGAATTTTCCTCTATCTAAGGTTGTAATCGTTTTCAAATAATAAGAGATCACTCATAACGGAAATTCTTTCCGCTATTCCACATTTTTTAAAGCGATTATTTAGATTAACGGAAAAGTTTTCCGTTAAACTCATCCAACTCCAGAAATAACTGCTGCCTCCCTGCGCTTTTTCTAATGAATATTCCAACCCTATCCACGTATGCTTTAGTATCACAAGCCCTTACTCTCAAATCATTAAAGAAGGAGTGTTGAAATGATAGCGTTGAAAGGAGTTAAAATTTTAGACTTGACGCAATTTCTCGCTGGGCCGTATTGTACGATGGTTTTGGCGGATTTTGGAGCGGAGGTCATTAAGATTGAAAAGTTTCCAGATGGGGATGACTCGCGGAGGACGAGGCCGTATATTAACAATGAAAGTATGCCGTCAGCGATGCCAAATCGAAATAAAAAGAGTCTTGCTATAGACTTGAAGAGTGAAAAAGGGAAGGAAATATTTTTAAAGCTTGCCAAAGAGGCAGACATCATAACTGAAAACTTCCGCCCAGGTGTAACAAAAAAGTTAGGCATTGACTATGATGCTATTCATCAGTTCAACCCGGGGATTATTTATTGTTCAATTTCGGGCTTTGGACAAACAGGACCCTATAGTAAGAAAGGTGGCTTTGATATTATCGCCCAGGGGATCACCGGTTTTATGACGATGACGGGGCATCCAGACAGCAGGCCGGCCAAAGTGGGGATTGCGATTAACGATATTGCTGCCGGGTCTGCCGCGCTTTATTCGATCTTAGCAGCCTATATTCATAAGCTGCAAACGGGCGAGGGGCAGTATATCGATACCTCTTTGGTAGAGGCCGGATTGGCATGGACGGTTTGGGAACAGGGAGCTTATTTCGGCTCGGGTGAAGTTCCAACTGCAACAGGTACCAGGCATCGACGATCCACGCCTTATCAGGCCTACCGGACTAGCGATGGTTATGTCACCGTTGGGGCAGGGACGCAAAGGCTGTGGGAGCGTTTTTGTCAAGATGTGGTTGTTAAGCCGGAATGGATACAGGATGTTAGATATGCCGATTTGAAAAATCGAATGGAAAACATTGATGAACTGGAAAGAGACATTGAGGAAGTTTTAACGAAGGATAGCACTGCTTACTGGGTTAAAAAACTAGATGCTGCGGGAATTCCGGGAGGACCTGTTTACACTTATGATCAAACGTTAAGTGATCCACACCTCCTCGCAAGAGAGATGGTTGTTGACTTAAAACATCCGATTATGGGGGATATCAAAACGATTGGAGTCCCGGTGAAGTTATCAAAAACACCGATGGCCATACGGTCAGCTGCTCCCTGGCTTGGTCAACACACAACAGAGGTTTTAAAAGGAATGAAATTTTCTGAGGAGGAGATTGAACGGTTTTACGCGGATGGGGTTGTTTATAGGAAATATCCGGGACAAGGGGGCTGAGTAATCAGTCTCTTTTAATTTACAAAAAATACTGAAAATTCCGTTGACAAATGAAGCCCTAGAATTTATATTTGGGTTAAGCGGTATACCACCTCGGTATACCATTAAACTCATGAAAAGGGGGTTTGTTTTATCCATGTACCAACTTGGTATCTTAAAAGGAGATGACATTGGACTCGAGGTCGTTCCCGCAGCGGTACAAGTGCTTCAAGCAGCGTTGCAAGGATTTCCGGATGTTCAAGTGAAATGGGCGGATCTCCCTGTCGGCTACCCCTCCTACTTACAAAATGGAGAAACACTGCCACAGCATACGATGGAGGCACTGAAAAGTATGGACGGCTGGATCTTGGGCCCGATCGGTCACGCCGCCTATCCAAAAAATGATCCGAAGGCTATTAACCCACATCCGATCATCCGCAGAGTATTCGATCTTCATAGCAATATCCGCCCTAGTCGATCTTACCCCAGTGTGACCTCTATCCATAAAAACGTTGATTTGATTCTTGTTCGTGAGAATAATGAAGGCTTTCAGCCTGACCGCAATCTTTTTGCTGGAAGTGGAGAATTTATGCCAAATCCCGATTTAGCCATGTCTGTTCGAGTGATCTCGCGGAGAAATTCCGAGGCGGTAGCCGAAACTGCTTTCCGTTTAGCACAGAAGAGAAAGAAGAAAGTATCGGTATTACATAAAAACACTGTCTTTAAGCTAGGCTGTGGTTTGTTTGTAGAAAGCTGTCGCAATATCGGTGAAAAATTTCCAGAAGTGGAATATGAAGAAATTCATGTCGATACGGCCGCAGCTCTTTTAGTCATGAATCCGCAGAAGTTTGACGTCCTGGTTACCACGAATATGTTTGGTGACATCTTAAGCGATCTCACATCAGGCTTAGTTGGTGGATTGGGGATGGCCCCTGGGCTATGCATCGGACCGAAGTATTCGATGGCGCAAGCCACGCACGGTTCCGCACCGGATATTGCCGGTAAACAGCTGGCCAATCCATATGCGATGATCATGTCTGGGAAGATGCTGATTGAGTGGCTGGGGATTAAATACAATGATTCCTCCCTCATGATGGCGGCACAGAGGATTGATGAAGCGGTGTCCACCGTGATCGAATTAGGAACAGTGACTCCGGATATGGGTGGGAAGGCAATGACGAGAGAAATGACCGAAGCCATTTGTGCTAGTCTTGAGAAAAATTGAAAGACAAAGGAGGTTGCAGTGGAAAACCAGCAGATTAAAAAGGAGTTTGTATTTGAACGGCTGCATGAGATGATCGTCAATGGCTATTTCCGCCCAGGTGAGAGCCTGAGTGAGAGGGAAATTGCCGAAAGGTTTGGTGTTAGCCGTACCCCTGTCCGTGAGGCTTTTCGCAAAATGGAGAAGGATGGCATTGTGCTTTATGAACCGAAAAAGGGGGTGACAATTCCTTCTTTCTCCACTGAGGAAATCGTCAAGCTATACGATGTTAGAGAATACCTCGAAGGGTTAGCTGCACGTTTGCTGGCAGAAAAGAAGAATGAGCAAGCGGTAAGTGAGTTGAGAAAAAATATTGAGCAAGCGGAAAAGGCTGCGAAAGAGAACGACGGAAAATGGCAAGCGGTAATCAATGGGCATTTTCATTTGATGATTCTTGAAGGTTCGGAAAATCCTTATTTGTTGCATGCCTATCAAGGATTACGTTCGAAGATAAGCTTGATGCGTTCGACTTCTCTTTCCTTTCAAGACCGATTGATCACCAATCTGCAAGATCATCGACAGATCTATGATGCCATTGCCCATGGGGATGCGAGTCGAGCAGAAGAGGCGGCTCGCCAGCATGTGCGGAACAGTATGAAATCCACCTTATCCAAGCTTCGAACGGAGTCAAAAAGTAAATATTATTATGGCTAGATGTCGGAATAAACAGACTAATATAACGTAAAATCAACTAGATTTGCCTGAAATAAAAAGCGTTATCAAATTTGGAGGAGGGTCATGATGATGCTTAAAAAGAAGAGTTGGGCAATGGTTCTGTTAACAGGGATATTGTCGTTGAGCTTGACGGCTTGTGGAGGTGGCGGAGGAACTGCTCCTGCGACCTCAGATCCGAAACCCGCGGAAAATAAGGCGAGTGCTCCAAAAGAAGAAGCGAAGCCAGCACCTGCACCGGCGCCAACTTCGACATATCCGGAGAAACCAATTACGGTGATTGCCCCATCAGGCGCTGGCGGGGGATTGGACATCGCTTCAAGAACCATGATCAAGGCGTTGGCTGATACCGGTCTTGTGAAGCAATCGATGTCCGTTGAAAATAAGCCTGGGGGAGGCCAGGCGGTTGGACTCGCTGAATTTGTCACAAAAGATCCAAAGAATGAACATAAGCTAAACGTCATGTCACCACCATTGATTATTAACAATCTAAGAAAAGAAGGCAACAGCCCACACTCCTTTAGGGATATGACTCCTCTTGCCCGACTCTATAGCGATTATGAAGTAATTGCAGTTAAATCCGAATCCAAATATCAGGATTTGAAATCATTAATGGATGACATCGAAGCAAATCCAGATAAGGTAACAGTTGTGGGCGGATCAGGTCCCGGGTCGCAAGATCACTTAAACGTGATGTTTCTTGCGGATGCAGTCGGCATAGAACCGAAGTCCATCAAATACATTTCCTATGACGGTGGCGGTGAAGCGATGACCGCTCTGCTTGGCGATAATGGAGACGTGCTTACATCGGATACGGCTGGCCTTGGGGATTTCGTGAAAGCTGGAAAGGTAAGAGTCCTCGGCGTATCGGCACCGGAACGTTTGGATGGTGAGTTCAAGGACATCCCAACTTATAAGGAACAGGGATTTGACGTGGAATACTACAACTGGCGCGGGGTATTTGGGGTCAAAGATATGTCACCGGAGGTTGTTAAGTATTGGGATGAAACGCTGAAGTCCTTGTCTGGATCAGAAGAATGGAAAAAGGTTGGGGAGACAAGTGGATGGGTTCCGGGACACCTTGGTGCTGAAGAGTTCAAAGCGTTCCTGGAAGAACAAGAGACGATGTTTAAAAAGATCCTCGAGTCTCTTGAGATGCTGAAGTAGTAGGAAAGTAAAACTGGGGAAAGGAAGGAGGGCTTTTCCTTCCTTTTCTCCTGAATCAAATGAGGAGGTATAGAGTGAATAAAACGTTTGACCGGTACGCAAGCATCGCCTTCCTTGCCATCGGGATTCTGTTTATTATCGAGAGCCGAAAGATTACAGCTAGCGCGTATGGTAGTGAAGTGGGACCCAATATTTTCCCTCTAGGATTGGGGTTGGTCTTGGTTGTCCTCAGCCTCCGCTTATTGTATGAAACCTTTAAGTACCAACAAACAGAAAAGAGGAGGAGCAGCCTCGATTACAAAAGATTTGGCATTATTTTTGTCGCTGCATTTGTATATTGCTACTTTCTTGAAGACATTGGTTATGTCTTGTCCACCTTTTTGTTCCTATTGATTGGTTTTCAAACCATGCAGCAAGGAAAAATCTGGTCGTCGATTTTGATTTCCGGAGGATTTTCATTTGGCGTCTATTATCTTTTTGTGGAGGTGTTGAAAGGCTCACTGCCGGGGCTTCCCACATGGCTGGGTCTATCATAAGGAAAGGAGGTTATCATGGGTACCCTGGATTTTTTAATAAACGGCTTTTCTGTTGCCCTGCAATGGCATAATTTGCTTTTTGCTTTTTTTGGTGTATTAATTGGGACGGCTGTCGGCGTCTTACCAGGAATAGGTCCGATGAGTGGGGTCGCCTTGCTAATTCCCATATCTTCCACACTAACAGGCGGATTGGGTGCAGAAGATGCGGCTGTCAGTTCCATTATTTTGCTAGCTGGAGTCTATTATGGGGCGATGTATGGGGGTTCGACAACTTCGATTCTCCTCAATACACCGGGTGAATCCTCGTCAGTGATGACAACTCTTGATGGATACCAGATGGCAAAACAGGGAAGGGCCGGGGCAGCCCTTGCGATCTCAGCCATCGGATCTTTCATTGCGGGATTGTTCTCCCTCGTTGGTTTAATCCTGCTGGCACAGCCTTTATCAGAGATTGCTCTGCGCTTCGGTCCGCCAGAATATTTTTCCCTGATGCTCCTTGGCCTTGCTGCTGTAAGTGGGTTGGCAGGAAAATCGATGACCAAAGCGTTAATCATGACGGTCTTTGGGCTGCTGCTGGCTACCATTGGCATGGATAATGTATCCGGTGTGGCTCGGTTTACTTATGATATTCCTGTTTTATACAATGGCCTGGAGTTTTTAACGGTCTCTGTAGGCTTGTTTGCTCTTGGAGAAGTGTTTAAGACGATATTGCATAAGGAAGCAAATGAAGGCACAATTGCCAAAATTACGCGTATCATCCCCACAAAGCAGGATATGAAAGATAGTGCAGGACCGATCGCACGCGGATCGCTTCTTGGCTTTTTTCTTGGAGTTTTGCCTGGAGCTGGGGCAACTTTGGCCTCTTTTTTCTCTTATGTCATGGAAAAGAAAATTAGCAAAAATCCGGAGAAGTTTGGTAAAGGAGCCATTGAAGGTGTAGCTTCGCCAGAAACAGCCAACAATGCGGCGGCAGGTGGTGCGATGATCCCGCTATTAACTTTAGGAATCCCGGGATCGGGGACCACCGCTATTCTGATGGGAGCTTTCATTATGTTCAACATCCAGCCGGGACCTTTGCTGTTTGAGGAGCACCCACAGGTGGCATGGGGGTTAATTGCAAGTATGTTTGTCGGTAATGTCATGCTTTTGATTTTGAATTTGCCGCTGGTACGGATCTTTGCCCAAATTATCGCGACACCCCCCAAATATCTAATCCCGTTAATCGTTGCATTTTCCGTTTTCGGCGTTTACGCCGTGCAGGTTACGACTTTTGACCTGGTGCTGCTGTTGGCCTGTGGGGTGGTTGGCTATTTCCTGGCTAGCAATGATTTTCCACTGCCCCCCCTCGTATTGGGACTCGTATTGGGACCAATGATTGAAAACAACATGCGCAGAGCACTCACTGCATCAAATGGTGATTACATGATCTTCCTGCAAAAGCCGGTTTCCGCGGTATTTCTAATTGCCAGCCTGTTGTGGTTGGTGATACCCCTTGTGCTGAAGTGGAAGGGCAAGAAAGTGGATATCACAGAGTCGATGTAGCCAGGTATTGGTGAAGCCCCGCCCTAGTACTGGGACGGGGCAATAGTATTATTTTTTCGCTTTGGATAGAATCTTGTCTAAATATTCGATCGCAGCCTTGCGATTCCCCGAGATCTCGTCTGATCTTTGCTGGTCTTTTTCCATTTTGTCTAATGCACTTTCTAAGATATCCTGTTCGAGTGCCTGGGGGATGACCACCACACCGTCTACATCACCGACAATGATATCGCCTGGGTTGATAGCTGTTCCACCACAGGAGATTGGTACGTTAATTTCACCAGCACCGGCTTTTGCACTGGCACTTACTGTCGTTCCCCGAGAGAACACCGGAAAATTTAATTCCTTAATTCCAGCAATATCGCGAATTACCCCATCCACGACGATCCCGCCGATGCCGAGCGTTTGCGCCATTCCAACGACAAAATCACCGGCAATAGCTCGGTAGGTATCACCCTTGGCATCAATCACGAGAATATCTCCGTGTTTGGCATCCCTGATGGCTTGTAGAACAGCGGTATTGTCACCAACCGGCATTTTCACGGTAAGGGCTCTTCCAGAAATGGTATATTGCTCTTTCAGCGGTTTGATCGCGGGATGAAGATTGTTTAGGCCCTGCATCGCATCTGAGATACATGTGGTAGGGATCTTTTTAAATTGACTGATGATGTCCGACATGGGATTCCTCCTCTTAGAAATGAAATCTCTCACTATATTTCTATTATAGCCACCTCTTTTCTAAATAGTGGAAAAAGAGTAAAAATAATTATAGCCACTGAAAAATGGATGGACAGTCATTAAATCATTTCTATTTTCCGATGATTACAAAAGATGATACGATGGATTGAGAAATAGGGAAAAGGGGATAGAAGGATGGCAGATCAAGAAAACCTGAAGGAAACCGTGAAAGAACAGTTTGCTAGAAACGCAGAAAAATATGTAACAAGCCCGACCCATGCTAAAGGGAATGACTTGGACCTACTGGTAGAATGGATGGAACCCAAGGAAAACTGGACAGTCCTCGATATCGCTACAGGAGGCGGCCATGTCACCAAAAAGCTGTCTCCCCATGTTTCCCGAGTGATTGCTACCGATTTGACGCGGGGCATGCTGGAAGCAGCGAAAAAACATGTTCAGCCCACCTGCCAAAATGTTTGGTTCATGGTTGCAGATGCCGAGAATTTGCCTTTTTTGGATGACACATTCGATGCCATCACGTGCCGCATTGCTGCCCATCATTTTCCCCAACCCCACTTGTTTATTCAGGAAGCCGCTCGTGTGCTCAATCCTGGTGGGAAGTTGATTCTGATCGATAATGTGGTTCCTGCGGATGAAGTGCTTGCTAAATTTGTTAATAAGCTAGAAAAGCTGCGCGATGAAAGCCATGGTCGTTGCTGCAGCATTGAAGAGTTTACTAAATGGGCCATGGAAGCCCGTCTAAGCTTGGAGAAATCTCGTCTGAGAAAGAAGACATTCGATTTTCCCACTTGGGTTCGCCGCACCACCCGTTCGGAAGATCAGGTGAAGCAAGTGGAACGCCATATATTGGAGGCTGATCAAAGATTACAGGAGTACTGTGGGTTGGTCATGAAAGATGGAACGATCTCGTGTATTCATATCGATGAGTGGATGGCGATGTTTATTAAGAAATGAGGCAGGTAACAGAAAAAATATTATGTCAATTACAGTGACCACCAAGTGGCTTTTTATCTAGTGTTTCTTGTATAATGAACTTATTCCATTTTTTGCATATGATAATTCCTTGGAAGAAATCCTATGTATAGGTAGAATAATACAAAATAACGAGGTTTTATATGAGTGAAAAAAATTTTGAGGATTATCATTTAAGTGATGAAATTAGAAAGGCACTTGATGCGTTAAGATACGGCACTCCCACTGAGGTTCAGGCTGAAGTTATACCCAGAGCATTCGAAAATCGGGACTTGGTCGTCAGATCTCAAACAGGCAGTGGGAAGACGGCTTCCTTTGGGATCCCTATTTGCGAAATGATTGCATGGGAGGAGAAAAATCCACAGGTATTAGTTCTTACCCCAACGCGTGAGCTTGCTGTTCAAGTTCGAGAGGATATAGCCAATATTGGGCGATTTAAACGGATTAAGGCGATCGCCGTTTATGGTAAAGAACCTTTTTCAAAACAAAGGGATGAATTAAAACAAAAGACACATGTAGTCGTTGGTACACCTGGACGTGTGATGGATCATATCGAAAGAGGGACTCTAGTCTTAGACGACATCAAGTATTTAGTCATCGATGAAGCAGACGAAATGCTGAATATGGGTTTTATCAACAAAGTGGAGGCAATCATCAATGAACTGCCTTCAAACAAAGTTACGATGGTGTTTTCTGCTACATTACCCAAAGACGTTGAAAATCTCTGCCATCAATACATGACAAATCCTGTCCATATTGAGATTGGCTCTTCAGAAATCACGACGAGTACGATTGAACACCGTTTAATCGAGGTGAAAGAGGGAGATAAGATTTCACTGCTTAAAGACGTGACGGTCGTGGAAAACCCAGATAGCTGCATCATTTTTTGCAGAACCAAAGAACATGTTGATACCGTGTACACTGAATTAAAACGATCGAATTACCCCTGTGGAAGACTCCACGGAGGGTTAGAACAAGAATACCGCTTTGAGGTGATGGATGGCTTCAAAATGGGGCATTTTCGTTATCTTGTGGCTACAGATGTAGCTGCAAGAGGAATTGATATTGATAATGTTTCACTTATCATTAACTATGATGTTCCTATGGAAAAAGAGAGCTATGTCCACCGAACAGGAAGAACAGGTCGTGCTGGAAAACAAGGAAAAGCGATAATGTTTGCAACACCTTCAGAAGAAAAATACGTGAAAGCTATCGAAAGATACATTGGCTTTGAGATCCCTAAAGTGGAGGCACCAACACCTCAAGAAGTCGCTAATGGACAATCCGCTTTCAATGAAAAGCTCAGTGGCCGCAGAATTGTTAAAAATAATAAAACGGCACGGGTTAATAAAGATATCATGAAACTCTACTTCAGCGGCGGAAAAAAGAAAAAGCTCCGGGCTGTGGATTTTGTTGGAACGATTGCGAAGATTCCAGGTGTTACAGCTGATGATATTGGAATTATAACTGTACAGGATAATTTATCCTATGTTGATATCCTAAATGGTAAAGGCTCGATCGTCCTACAAGCCATGGAAAATACAACAATCAAAGGAAAGAAGCTGAAAGTGAGCAAGGCTAATAAGTAATGAGATTGCCACAAGGGTTAAATGATATATACTGGAGAAATTTGCTAAGAAATAGAGGATGGCCGTAGAGTGCCATTCTCTTTTTTGCTTTATGCGTGAATTCCAACTGCTCAACTCCGAATGGATAATCCTGGAATGCTTTGAACAAAAAGGAGGCAAACTAAGCCAAAAGGAGTTGAACAGACATGGAAAACATGACAGCATTAAACAATCAATTAAAGCAACTCAACCAAAATCAGCAAGATCCTAATCTGCAGGGAATTTCACAGGCTATAGATCAACTATCAACCCAAGCGACAAATGGATCAGTTGACCAAATGAGGGAGAACTTGGCGAAAATTCAAGCCTCTCTTCAGGGATCGATTCAAAATCTAGAAGGTCAACAAGGAACAGAACAGCTAACAGAACAACTTAATCAGCTGCAAGTAGAGCTGATGAATTTAAGCCAAGGGTTGGAGCATCAAGCTTTAAATCAAACTCAAACGGAAACGATTCCCGGTCAACCCTATGAAGGGGATAATGATCCTGAACCAGGAGCTCCACTTTCATAAAACAAGGTTGTGTGACCCTTTTTTAGCCTGATGATGGCTAAAAAGGGGTTATTCATTGCTATTCAGACTCACGCGTAACCCTGTAAGAGCACGTTCCTGCTCAAATTGTTCTAAAAGCGAGGAAAAATTCCCTTGAATAAATAGTGGAAATAAATCATCGATAATATCGGGATATGGCTGCCCATTGATTTTTCTTAAGGAGACATAAAGTTCAAGCAGGAGCGCCTTTGGAAAATCTAATCCATTTTCATACGCTAATTGGGAAAGGGAAAGCTCTGGGGGAGGGTTTAGCAGTTTCTTTTTGATCTCGTTGAAGCGCGTTACGTAATAGACATGCAGTTTATAAATTTGATAGTGTTGAAAAATAATTTCCCCTGTCATTTTCACATTTCTGTCTGAAGGACTCGTAAACCCGATGCGGTCTTCCTTTGGCAACAAATAATAGCCATCATTATGAATATACTTGACCATATCCTTGGTTTTGGGATGAAATTGTTTATTAAATGCTAGAATTGAGTATAGAAGTTCTTGAAACTTCGTGTCATCGTCTTTGAGTACAAAAACCCGGTCTGCCAACGGCAGTAGTTCCAATATCTGATCGGAAAAATCCGGGGTCGAAACATCATAAATGACCATATCATGCACGCGCTTTAACTTTTTTAACATTTGTTTTTGCCTTCTAGTAGGCAAGGTAGCAAAACGGTCGATTGTTCCATCTGACAAAGGTTCATTCTGAAGAATTCCATTTGAAACAAAAGCAACCGATAACTTTTTTTCTTCCCTTAGATAACGGGTTACTGACAGCGCCATCTCAGTAACTCCACTTTTTTGCCGTGGAGAATAAAATCCAACTACATACATCGTATCACCTTCCTTCCTTTGGAAGTGGATACTCTATTTTATTCATGAAGCAGTAAAACCGTCTGTACGTTTCAACAGTTTTTGAAAGATTGGCTGTGGCAATCAATGGCAGTCTTTTCTTTTTTTAGTGCCTGGAGGATGTAGAGAACCTCATATACTACAAAATGAAATCTAATGCAGGTATGGTATAATGTAATTATAAGGTTCGATCCACTGCCATTATAGAAACTAAAAATCTCTGAAATAAAGGAGAATTGGATGAATCACATAAATGATGAAAAATTACCAAACGGCATGGGAGGGAGAAGCATGGAGCATAGACGGGTGACCATCAGACTGTCCAAAGAAATGGTGGAGGGTACTGTTACTCGAATGGCTGTTTATCTTCGATGTAAGGTTTTAGAGGTAGAGGTTTCCGATGAATTAACATGTTACCTGGTTTTCTATATGGATCAGGTAATATCTTATAAAGAACTTAACGATTTTCCGAAGGGATCCTTCTTGGATCGGGCTTTCCAGCAAGGCATAGTCATACATTCCCCTCATCCGCTCATTTCCGCTTTCCTCCAGACGAAAGAAATCATTACCATACCCAAACTAAAGGGACTATTTAACAAGTTGCAGCAGCATATTACTCTTCAGGAAGTAGCTTATGTGGCCACTACGATGGATCATATTCTTGAAAAAGATCAAATTGCAGAGATCATGCGTGAAATCTTTTATCACTTCAGGCGAAATGGTCAACTATTTCACGCTTATCAGATTCTGTGGATATTAAGAAGTTTTATTCCACGGGTAAAATGGGTTCAAGAAGCGTTTAATCACATGCAGTTTCAAAAATATAAAACGATGTACGAGCAGGATTCAGAATCACTTATCAAACAGGACCCGTTATTTGTGGAACTACATGCTTATCACAATCGCGACAACAAGAACCATGAAACCAAGCTTCAAATGTTACTGAAGAGTCAATTGCGATGGATAGATTGTATTGCTCTTTACTTAGATCATCTGAAAAAATACAAGGACTTCAGCGTTTATCAGGAACTCCTTGAACTTGTGCAAAAAAATATGACAAAAGGGGATTTAACTACTATTCAAATGGATTTGTATAGTGAGGTACCATCTTTCCAACTGTTACGCAAAGACCTGCTTGAATCACTCATGGAGCAGCAATATTATTACCAAGCACTGTGGGTGATCCAAAACCAGGAAGCCCCTCTCGACATAGAACAATTCGAAACCCTTGAAATCATAATGGAGAACCTTGACCCGAAAGCGTTAGTGGATCCAACTAAACTGAGTGAGTTCCTTGAGCCACTGTTCATCAGTGATTCCGAAAAAAAGGAACGTATTGTTCGGCGATTTATAACACATCTTCTCAGTATATATGAAATCAATGAAGTAAAAGACTGGCTTAAACCTTTAAGCCAATGTCAATCCCTATTACCAGTGATTGGTGAAATAGATAGAATGGCGATGCTTTCAGATGATCCGGATCGACAGATGGAATTGGGGGAATTGTTTTATAAGTATGGTCAATATAAAAAGGCTGTTGGCTGTTTTTCATGGGAGATGGAACTTAATCCTACAAACACAACTCCAGTTCATTGGCTTAGTAAAATATATGGGGAGCAGGGTTTGAAAAAAGAGGCAAAAGCCTATCAACAATCATACACTCAATTATTAAAGTATAGTGATCGTACATCTAACAATTAACAAAATTGCCTTGAAAGTAATGTTCTTGAGGACAGCTTGTTCATTGCCATTAGGGCTTGATTCTATAAAAGATATCCTAGTTTAAAAAGTGCCCTTCAATGAAGGGTGCTTTTTTCTTTTTTTCCCTGGCGGAAATGTCAAGAAAGAGAAGAGGGTTGCATGAATAAAATGTACAAATAATGAATCCTTTTCAAATAGTTCTTCATTATGTTGGTTGACCGTCGACAGTCCACAATGATATTATTGTATATAAAATACGGATTATTAAATTTGTTTATAATTCTACAACCACTAATCCCTTGAGGAGGTCAGGCATGGTGAGTCAAATCATAGACCGAACGACTTCAGATCAGTTCAACATGCTTTCGGTATTAAATCAGGAAGGAAAGGTCATCAATCCCGACTTAATGCCGAAGCTTAAACAGGAACAACTTAGAGATCTGATGAAGAAAATGGTTTTTACGCGAATATGGGATCAACGGGCCATCAGTTTAAATCGGCAAGGTCGCCTCGGATTATGGGCACCGGTTTCTGGCCAGGAAGCTTGTATGATTGGCAGTGAAGCAGCATTGCTTAAAGAGGATTTTATCCTTGGTAGTTACCGCGATATTCCCCAGATTGTTTGGCATGGGCTCCCGCTTTATCAATCCTTTCTCTATTCCCGTGGACACCAGCATGGGGGGCAGATCCCAAAAGACGTTCATGTCTTGATGCCGCAAATTATCATCGGGGCCCAGATCATTCAAGCGGCTGGTGTAGCGTTAGGATTCAAGTTGAGAAAAAAAAGAAATGTGGCCATTGCCTATATCGGGGATGGAGGTACCTCCCAGGGTGATTTTTATGAAGGGATAAATTTTGCAGGGGCTTATCATGCTCCGGCCATCTTCTTTGTTCAAAACAATCAGTATGCGATCTCGGTACCGATTAAAAAGCAAACCGCAGCCGATACCTTGGCTCAAAAAGCATCGGCAGCAGGAATTAAGGGAATTCAAGTGGATGGAATGGATGTATTAGCCGTATATAAAGCTGTTTCCAATGCAGCTGAACAGGCGAGAAACGGAGAAGGACCCACTTTAATTGAGGCTATCACGTATCGTTATGGCCCGCACACGATGGCCGGGGATGACCCTTCAAGGTACCGCAACAGTAAAGAAGAGGAAGAATGGAAAGCAAAAGACCCGCTCATTCGTTTTCGAAAATTTTTGACTGAAAAGGGGCTCTGGAGTGAAGCAGAAGAGTATCAGGTCGTGGAAGAAGCCAAATTGACGATTGCAGAAGGCATCAAAAAGGCGGATGAAACAGCGCAAATGACCATTCCAAATCTGATCGATAGCATGTTTGAAACCACTCCGGAACATTTAGAAGAACAAAAAAGAGAATTTTTGCACACGGAGGATCAATAAGCATGCCGCAAATGACCATGATTCAAGCCATCAACGATGCCCTAGCGATTGAATTAGAAAATGATGAAAACGTACTCGTTTTCGGAGAGGACGTCGGTCACAACGGCGGTGTGTTCCGTGCTACGGAAGGCTTACAGAAAAGATTTGGGGAAGACCGTGTATTTGATACCCCACTTGCTGAATCTGGAATTGGCGGTTTAGCCATTGGTTTGGGACTGCAAGATTTCCGACCTGTTGCGGAAGTTCAGTTTTTTGGTTTCGTTTTCGAGGTGATTGACTCTATTGCGGCTCAAGCTTCAAGGATGCGTTATCGGTCAGGAGGAAGATATCATAGTCCAATCACATTCCGGGCTCCCTTTGGGGGAGGGGTAAAAACTCCAGAATTACACGCGGAAAGTTTAGAAGGCTTGATGATGCAAACCCCGGGTCTAAAGGTTGTCATACCTTCCAACCCTTATGATGCAAAAGGTTTACTGATTTCAGCCATTCGTGACAATGATCCCGTCATTTTCTTGGAACATATGAAGCTATACCGTTCATTTCGGGGAGAGGTGCCGGAAGGTGAATACACAGTCCCGATTGGAAAGGCGAACATCGTTCGGGAAGGCCAGGATGTGACGATTATTACTTACGGTGCGATGGTTCATACTTCCTTAAAAGCAGCTGAGGAGATAGAGAAAAAGAAAGGTGTGAAAGCCGAGGTAATCGATTTACGAACGATTAGTCCGATCGACATCGATACCATTCTTGCATCTATCCAAAAAACCAACCGTGCAATCGTGGTGCAGGAAGCCCAAAAGACCTCGGGAGTTGCAGCAGAAGTCATTGCACAAATCAATGAAAAAGCACTTCTACATTTAGAGGCACCCGTGCTCCGAGTAGCACCGCCAGATACCGTGTATCCTTTTGCTATGATTGAGGATCATTGGCTGCCTAGTCCTTCGAAGGTGGTGGAGGCGATCCAACGGGTTCTCGATTTTTAGATGATAGGGGATCTTGTACGACCTTTCTAACTATTCTTCACAAAAAAAGGAACCGGTGTGAATTTTAATACACCGGTTTTTTTATATCTTATTTGTTGTAATAATGTAGTCCAAATTGCTCTTGATATGCAACTTCATCTCTTGTTCTGCTTGATCCTTGTCCTTATTCATTAAAGCTTGGAGAATCCGCGCATGTTCATCTGCAAAATCAATGTTGGTTTCGTAGTTGCAAAAGATGGTATTGCGGATATACGTAATTTTCACCCGGATTCGCGAGATTAGGTCAATTAATTGTTTATTTCCGGAAGCCTCAATAATAAGTTCGTGAAATCGTTGGTCATATGAACTGATCTCACTTTTCGATCTTTTGTGAATGGCTTCTTTGAGATGCTGTATGTTAACGGAAAGTTCATCTATTAAATCCTCTGTTATATTGTCCGCAGCAAGCCGAACGGCCAAGGCTTCGAGATATTCTCGACATTGAAATACATCGATGATATCATCTCGAGATGGTTTGTATAGTAGAATCGGCCCTTCATCCTGTATAAGCAGTCCATCATGGATCAGCATTCGAAATGCTTCACGGATGGGGGCCCGGCTGATGCCAAGCTGCTCTGCTAATTTCACTTCGATGACCCGTTCACCAGGCTCAAATTCACCTTCTAAAATAAATCTTCGAATAATTTTATAGGCCTGAATATGAAGCGGATCTTGCTTAACGATTTGACTCATCATTCCACATCCTAAATTTTGTCCATTGCAACAGGTAAAAATGGTAAACATACATTAACTATACACTAAATTCATTAGTTATTAAATCCTTAGCCATTATGCATCCGTAAGACACCTTCTGAATTTCGGAAAGAACTGAACCGCTGAAACAATAAACTTTTACAGGGAGGGCCGGGTAGAGGATCCCTTATTTGATCTAATCCCCCTTTTCATTTAACCACCTAGGGAACTCATGGAGTTAATATTTTGTTAATATTTTATTTAGATAGATTCAATAGGCTCCGATTATAATGAGAAACAAGGAAACGTTTCCGCTAATATAATTTGAAGGAGCATTTGAAATGAAACTTAGTAAAAAGAAAATGACTGTTCTTTCATTTACCATCGGTGCCTGTGTCTTTGTTTCTACGGCCTTTGCCGATGTGCTGCTAGGATCAGGATATGATAGTTTTAAGAGCTCAATTAAAACAACTGCTGCCCAGATGGAAAATGGATTGGAAAACTACACGTTTGAAACGCTGATTACGTTAAAGGATAACAATCAAAAGGTGTTCCAGACATCGACTTATTCGATGGTTGATAACATCAAACAGGCCAAGGAGCACTCGACAACTAGCCAGTATTCGAATGGCAAGACGACTACTTCATACGGATACAATGATCAAAAGTTTGACATATGGAAAAATGGGATGGATGACAAGTATTATGTGACGGAGATCCCAGAGGATTCGAACAGGGAAAGAGGAAAAAGCTTTACCAACCCATTTAACGAGCAGGGTGCACCAGAAATGGAAAAGGTTGTGGATGCACTGGTCGGTAATTTAAAGGAAAATGTACAGGCGGAAGAACGTTCTGATGGTGGGAAAATCTATTCTGGGACGCTATCAGCAACACAAGTACCAGCGCTTGTCAATGCGGTTTCTTCCTTTGGCATTAAGCAGGCGATCCGCGATCAAGCCCGCGCGGAAGGGGACTTCAAAATGACGGAGATCGAGAGCGACATTTATGTGAAAAAGGTCACTGGTACGGCGATCGAAAATAAAGCTGGGATTCTGGAAAATGTGACAGGTGATATCATCCTTTCGGGAAAAGACAAAAAGGGAGTCGAGCACGATCTGGCACTTAACATTGTCTTTAAGCTTTCCGATATCGGAAGTACAAAGGTTACCAAACCGAATCTTGGTGGGGCAAATGTTGAGAAGGTTAGTTATTATGGCGGGATCACCAGTAAGTATGTGGGTACCTACAAAAATAATATTATCATTGAAAAAGACGGGGAATTTGTGAAGATTGGAGAGAGAAGGCTGGAAATTGTAAGCGTGGAAAATGGAAAAATAGCAGGAAAGTTTGTTGAAACAGTGAAACCTGGATTTGAAGCAGATTACCCAGACCCGTATGACTTTGAATTCGAATACAAGCAAAAGGACTATAATTCAAGATTTACTTATATCAATTCAGATGGCGATCAGGAACAAGGACAGCTTCATCCAAGCAATCCTGGTAAGATTTATGTCGATTTGCAAATCGAAGTTATTGATGAGAATTCATATCGTTCCAATAGCCGTGCAAATTGGGATCAAGAATTTAACCGAGTATTTGAAGACTAAAGATGGCTTACCCCCAAGAGAATTTTCCTTGGGGGATGCCTACGCATAAGGGAGAATGTGAGAAATGGAGAAAGCAATTAAAATCGCCGGATTAACCAAGATTTATAAAAACGGCCGGGGAATCAGCGATTTAAATTTAGATGTCGATCAAGGGGATATCTTTGGTTTTTTGGGTCCGAATGGGGCGGGGAAAACAACCGCAATGAAAATGATGGCCGGACTCATTAAACCGGATTGCGGGGATGTCAAGATCTTTGGGGCTAGTGTATTAGACAATTACGTGGTGGCGATGAAGGACGTGGGCTGTATTATTGAGACGGCGGAATCTTATCCCTATTTAACAGCCAATGAAAATCTAAAGTTATACGCCCGCTTTTACCCAGGCGTGGACCAGAATAGAATTGATGAATGTTTGGAAATCACTGGTTTAATCAAATATAAAAATGAAAAGTCGGAAAAGTTCTCCTTAGGGATGAAGCAGAGATTAGGGGTAGCAGCGGCGATTCTATCTAAGCCGAAACTGTTGATTTTGGATGAACCGTTGAATGGGCTCGATGTTGAAGGAATGTTGGATATGCGGGCTCTGATCAAACGTTTGGCCCAGGAGGATGGGACAACTTTCTTTATTTCCAGCCATCTCATTCATGATGTAGAACTAACCTGCACTAGAATTGGTGTAGTCTATGGAGGGAAGCTGGTCAATGTCGAATATACAAAAAATATTCTGTCAGACTATGCGTCACTGGAAAACTATTTTGTCAGTGAGGTGGATCGTAATGGTAGGGTTTAGAGCTGCATTTTTAAATGAGACCACCAAACTGATGAAAAAGAAAAAGATCCTGGCTGCCGCTATTTTGTCCGTTCTTGCTGTTGTGGTTGGGCAAGTTGCCGTAACCGCGATTAAGCATGGCTTTGGTTTGAGGGTTGTGGGGAGCACCGAGTTTCCTTTGGTAGTGCTTTCAATCTTTGTTTATACGATCCTGCCGCTTTTCGCCACATTTGTTGCGATTGATATGTTTAACGGTGAATTCTCGGCGAATACGATGAAAATCACCCTTACCAGACCGGTTACTCGGTTCGGAGTTTATAGTGCCAAGGTATTAACCATAGCTCTGTTTATTGCAGCCAATCTATTTTTTGTGATGGGTCTATCACTCCTGGCTGGATTAATGTTTAATCCGTCTTCTGCTAGTATGCTGGGAATGCTTAGGATTGTATTATCCTATTCTTCCTCGTTTCTTCCTGTTTTTGTATTTGCGTTACTAGTTGTCTGGCTTTGTAATCTATTGCGGGGAGGACTAGCCGTATTCTTTCTTTCGATTTTGGTTTTTGTTGGGTTTACGTTTTTAGACATAGTTCTTTCTCATTATTCCAGTTTCTTCATCACTTCCATGTTTGACTGGTATACGCTTTGGATTTCGGAGAAGATCAACGCTTTTAAAATCATGCGTCAGCTCTTGATTATGCTTGGAAGTGGTATAATGTTTTTTACGGCAGGCTATTATTTATTTGACCGAAAGGATATTTAGAAAGGTAATTCCACATGCAGTTAACCAAGCGATTTTTTATGATGAACATGGTGGCAGTATTGGCTACTATTGCTTTAACCGTTTTGGCTGTCATTCTATTTTTCGCTGCCTATGAAAAGGTGGGCGGTTCAGCTCCAGGTGTCAACGATTTAAAGAGATTCTATGAGGTACGGTCAGGGCTTGGTGAGATCAAGAGGGAAGCGATGGGCTTGGGATTTGAACAATGGCTTGAGCCATCTTATCAGCAAAAGCTGTCCAATCAAGCGGGTCTGTTAGGGGCAGACGTGGTGATCTTGAAAAACCGGGAGATATTGTATTCCACGAGAACTTTTACAGGAATTGATATGGAGAGAAGTATCATGCTATCCGACCAATCTTCTGAATTAGATACACTCGAACTGGAAGGAGAGAACTTCCTTTTTGTCAGAGCAGACTATCCCCTTTCTACAGGGGATAAAGGCATTCTATTAGTGCTGGCACCGATGAAGCTGAATTCTGGATTTTATCTGTTTTTAGTTGTTTTTACCGTTAGCATTTTTATCCTTTCTTTTTTACTGAGTAATTTTTGGGTTTCTTATCGTTTCTCCAGAGGAATCATTTCACCTGTTGCCAGGTTGAAAGATGCGGCGGTCAGGATTCGTGAAGGAGACTTGAGCGATGGCATCACGGAAGAAGGCGAAGGAGAAGTCAGGGAGCTGTGTCGCTCGCTGGAATTGATGCGGATTAAATTGAAAGAATCGATTTATTTGCAACGAAGGTATGATGAGAATCGGGCCTTTTTGATCTCGAGTATTTCACATGATCTAAAGACCCCAGTCACTTCAATTAGAGGGTATATAGAGGGAATTATCGATGGGGTGGCAGGCACCCCGGTGAAGGTGGAGCAATATTTGGAAACGGCTAGAGCAAAAGCGATTCTCGTGGATGCGATGATTGATGATTTGCTTTTATATTCCAAGCTGGATTTGAATCAAATTCCTTACCATTTTGTGAAGACAGACTTGGCAGATTACTTCGCTGACTGTGTAGCTGACTATTCCTATGAATTTGAGAAGGCGAATATTAAGTTATCCCTAAAGGTTGAGTTGGAGGAGCCGGTTTTTGTCTCTATTGATCGGGAACGTTTGAAAAGGGTCATTCAAAACATACTCGATAATGCTCGGAAGTTTACGGTGAAAGAAAACGGTCTGGTAGATATCACTTTAAGAGAAACTAGGACCTCTGCGATCATCGAAATCCGGGATAATGGAAAAGGGATTCCTGAAGAGGATCTTCCTCATATTTTTGAACGTTTTTATCGTGCTGATCTATCGAGACAACAGGCAGATGGCAGCGGACTTGGGCTTGCTATAGCGAAACAGATTGTTGAAGGTCATGAAGGGAAAATATGGGTCACAAGTGTCATTGGGGAAGGAACTCGGATGATGATTTCTCTGAAGAAATTTGCCTAGTTTACTTCGGTGGAGGGTTATTATGAAAAACATTCTAATTGTTGAAGACGATCCCAGTATCGCCAATCTTCAAAAAGATTATTTAGAACTTAGTGGTTTTTCCGTGAAAATCGTTCATAGTGGAACAGACGGGCTGAAGGCTCTTGTGAAGGAGAACTTCCATCTTGTTATTCTCGATATCATGTTGCCGGGGATGGACGGATTTGAACTGTTAAAAATTATACGTGAAAAAGAAGATATTCCTGTCCTTTTGGTATCAGCAAGAGCAGAGGAGATCTATAAAATAAAGGGCCTTGGTCTAGGTGCCGATGATTATATTACGAAACCATTTAGTTCTGCTGAACTGGTCGCCCGTGTGCAGGCCCACCTGGGCAAGTTCGAACGGATGAAGGAGCGGTTTGAAAAAAAGAACAATGATGGGAAAATTCTAGTTCGAGGACTGGAAGTGCAGAAAGACGCAAGAAGAGTATTTATTGGCGGAAACGAAGTCATGATGGCGCAAAAGGAATTCGAGTTGCTCTTGTTCCTTTTGGAGCATGCCAACCGTGTTTTTAGTAAAGATGAACTATTTGAGCGAATCTGGGGAATGGATGCACTTGGTGACGCCTCCACAGTCACTGTCCACATCGCCCGGATCCGAGAGAAAATTGAAGAGAACCCGTCAAAGCCGCAATATATTGGGACCGTCTGGGGATCAGGGTATCGGTTTATGGCTTAGTTGTTTTCACCAACTATTTTTTGCGTTTTTCCTCATCTTTATTCCAGCAAAAATAAAGAGGGGAGATTCCCCCTCTTACTCACTACCGGCTTCGCCAACACCTGGGCCAAATGGGCCCTCAACATTGGTGCCTTGTTCATCATGGGTCTTGTGTGCGCCTGGGTCTTGTCTTGGCGTCCCCTCATGAAACCCTCTTGCTTCATAAGTGAATCTTGGAGCGGGATACATATCATCCCTCCAAAAATCTCTCGACATATCAAAATTCATTGGACTTCCATAGGGACCTTCTGCAAATTCTTCAGGGAAAATGGTATGACTTTGGTCATACTCTGTAGACAATGGTGTAAACTGTTTTTCTTCCACAATAAAGCCCCCTTTCAAACGTTCTTGCTTTCTATTCTAATGAATATCCCCAAAGATATTCACGATTCGATAAGATTTTTTTCTAGACAAACTAAAGAAAGGGGACTAGGTGCATATTACGACTGCCTAATATATACCAATTTGTCATGCCTCCATTCTGTCTCAGTTTTTCATTAAAACCCCATTCATATTAAAGTTATTTGGGCATAAATAGATGTTACTAAATTTTATAACTATTTCTAAAGAATAGATTGACTTGAAAATTAAATTTAAATATAATTTCCCTATAGTGATTATTTTTATACTATTTAAAGTTTTGTCAAAGGTCAGACCACCATAATTTAGTGAGAGGAGTGAGATTCGAAAGCAATTCAAATAAAAATATGTTGTTTTATGAAAACGCTATCTTTGACTTTTTGAGAGGGGGAAGAAAAAATTGAAAAAGTTTTTTAGTTTTTCTATGGCAACAATTCTAGCACTGGCCTTAACAGCATGCGGTGGAGGGGCAACACAAACAGCTAAAGAACAACCGTCGACACCAGCACCAGCGCAACAAGAGGAGAAAAAAGAAGAACCGAAAGAGTCAAAAGAAAAGTGGCCGGATAAGCCTATTAATCTTATTATATCCTACGCTGCAGGCGGTGGTACAGACGTTGGGGCACGGATGTTAACGCCTTATGTTGAAAAGGAACTTGGCGTTTCGATTAATATTATTAACAAGCCCGGCGGAGGTGGATGGGTTGGTTGGACAGAACTTGCCCATGCAAAACCTGATGGTTATACCATTGGTTATCTGAATACACCTAACCTAATGACTGGTTATTTAGATCCTAAACAAAATCGTAAAGAAAATCTAGAAAGCTTTACGCCAATCGCCAACCACATTACAGATGCAGGTGCAATTGCTATTCGCCCAGATGAAACGCGGTTTACCGATATCAAATCAATGCTTGAGTATGCGAAAAACAATGATCTTACGGCGACATCCACTGGTGTAGGTAGTGATGACCATTTTGCATCCTTAAAGTTGAATCATAAATTTGGTACGAAATTTACTGCTGTACACAACAAGGGTTCTGCAGAAAGTCAGGCTGCTGTCATGGGAGGCCATGTAGACGTATTGTTTGCTAACGTCGGAGAGTTAACCAAACTTCATGAGAGCGGTGAAATCAAAATTATTGGTGTCATGTCTGAAGAACGTTCCCCATTCCTTCCAGATGTACCAACGTTGAAGGAAAGTGGATTTGATGGTGTGTTATCTGCTTCTGCAAGAGGAATTGGTGCTCCTGCCGGACTTGATCCAGAAAAGTTGGAAATTCTCCGTGCAGCCTTTGAAAAAGGAATTAAAAATGAAGAACAAATGAAGAAGCAGAGTGAAACCGGACTACAAGTTGATTACAAGGATGGCGAAGATTACGTAAAATTGTTAAAAGATGATGAACAAGCAGTACTAGAATTAAGCGAGTTACTAGGATGGTAATCATCTTGATGGCCGGACAATTCTGTCCGGCCACAAATTCTCCTCTAAATGAGTCCGACTTTAAAGGAAAGGACGTGTGAATAAATGAAAAATGCGGGAGCTTTGGTCGGGTTCCTTATCTTAATTTTTGCTGGGACGCTCTTCTTCCAAGCCTTATCCTTCGATTATTACAGTGATTACGGTCCAGGTCCTGGATTGTTTCCTCTTTGGCTGAGCGGTTTGTTAATACTGCTTTCAATTGCCTATATTATTGATTGCTATCGGAAAAATATTATTCAATTAAAGGATATTTTACCAAAAGGCGCGGGACTTAGAAAAATTATTCTGATCATGGTTTCATTAGTCGTTTTTTACATTCTCGCTCCCTTTACAGGTTATAGCGTGGCCGGCATTATTATGTTAATGATTCTATTTATAAAAGAATACAAGTGGTACTGGGGTTTAGGAATTTCGGTAGTTGTTACGGTAGTTTTGTTTTATACCTTCTATTCCGTGTTAAATGTTCCGCTACCTGTAAACTCATTCGGACTATAAAGGGAGGGAGCTCATTTGGAATTACTAGCAGGATTTGAAACCGCATTTACTTGGTGGAACTTATTATATTGCCTTATCGGTGTGACAGCGGGAATGCTCGTAGGCGTCCTTCCGGGACTCGGTCCTACTTCAGGGACAGCTGTTTTATTGCCCCTGACTTTTGGAATGGAACCAATCTCAGCCATTATTATGTTATCTGGTATTTATTATGGAGCGATGTATGGCGGAACGATTACCTCAGTCTTAATTAATACACCAGGGGAAGCAGCCTCCGTTATTACTTGTCTAGACGGTTATCCCTTGGCAAAACAGGGGAGAGCAGGTACCGCATTAGGGGTGGCAGCAATTGGTTCCTTCATTGGCGGAACCATCTCGATTATTGGACTTGCCATCGTTGGTCCTCCTATTGCCAGGCTTGCTCTAAAATTTGGTCCACCTGAGTTCTTTGCCTTGATGGTGCTAGGAATGACGATGGTTGTTGGTTTAATGGGGAAATCCTTGCTTCGTGGTGTCATTGCGGCTGTCATCGGGTTGAACCTGGCCTTATTCGGCCTCGATCCTATAACGGGAGCCATTCGCTTTGATTTTGGCAAAATGGAATTGATGAATGGTTTTGATTTTGTACCGCTTGCGATGGGACTGTTCGGTATTTCAGAAATATTGTCCAGTGCGGAGAGTAAGCTAAAGGCAGAAAAGCCACCGAAAATTCAAGGGTTATTGCCGAGAAGAGGGGAATGGCGAACGACGTTTGCAGCGATTATGCGTGGGACAGGGTTAGGGTTTATCGTTGGACTCTTGCCAGGTACCAACTCTGTAATCCCAGCAATCATGTCTTATTCCCTTGAAAAGAAAGTTTCCAAAGATCCATCCCGTTTTGGGAAGGGTGCAGTGGAAGGTGTAGCAGGACCGGAAACAGCGAATAATTCCTACTGTGGTGGAGCGCTTATTCCTTTATTTACCTTAGGGATTCCAAGCTCCCCTACGATTGCCGTTTTGCTAGGGGCTTTTATTATGCACGGGTTGACCCCGGGCCCACAGCTGTTCCAGAAGAACCCTGACTTTGTTTGGGCAGTCATCGCCAGTATGTTTATTGGAAATTTCATGCTGCTTATTATGAATCTGCCGTTAGCAGGGATCTGGGCCAGAATTACGATGATCCCCTTCAAACTGTTGTTTCCCATCATTCTTGCTGTTGCAACGGTTGGTGCATACAGTGTAAATAACAACATGTTCGATATCGCTGTCATGATTGGGTTTGGGATCGTCGGTTACCTTCTGAAAAAGGTAGATATCCCGCTTGCCCCGATCGTACTGACGTTTGTCCTTGGGGATTTGATGGAAGGAGCCTTGCTGCAATCCCTAACGATTTACCATGGTGATTTCTTCGCCTTATTCACAAGACCGATTTCTGGAACCTTGTTGGTGCTTTCCATTGTGATTATCGTTATCAGTGTTGTGGCAGGGATTAAGAACAAAAAAGGCGCTTTTGCGCAAGATGTTGAGATGTAAAGATAGAACCCTGATTCTTTGAGAATCAGGGTTTTTATATAGGGAAGACAAATGTATGAAATTTGAAGGATTAATTTTGTTTTTCATAGAATTCTTAATAGAATTATTATTAGAATGATTATTAGAATGGAGGACTGTACATATGGATCAGAAGAGATTTGATGAGGGATTAGAAGTACGAAAAGCCGTGTTAGGGGCAGAATATGTTGAGAATTCGATTCGAACTGCCACAGATTTTAATCGTCCAATGCAGGAGTTAGTAACGGAATATTGTTGGGGAGAAATCTGGACAAGGCCTGGTCTGTCTAGAAAAACGCGCAGTATTGTTAACCTTGCGATGCTTACTGCACTGAACCGTCCACACGAGTTAAAACTACACGTTCGGGGAGCAATCAACAATGGTTTAACAAAAGAAGAAATTCAAGAAGTGCTGTTACAGACTGCTATATACTGTGGAGTTCCGGCAGCGATTGACAGTTTCCGGGTGGCTAAACAAGTGATCGAGGAAATGGAACAAGAAGGGGATCAAGGGTAAGGTATATGAAGTAAACTTAAGAAGCTAGCCGATATAGTACTTGATGCTATAATAGAAAGATTTTCTTGGCTGGTAGGGTGTGGCCCAGGTGAGAGCCAAACTTGCTCGGGCCGTTTTATCCAACCACACCATTCTTCTGCTTTCGTTTCTACCGCTATTTTCATGAATTAATAGAGTGTGTGATTCATAGAATAGTATACAACCATTAATTAACATGGAGGTTAAAACGATGCAGATTAAAGTGACGATGGATAGCGGAAAAGATTACATCGTGGTTATGCCTGTTGATGACTTTATCAATAGAATGAAAGATACAATGGGGAATATCTTAAATGAATTCGTTCGAGTGAGTGAAGGACTCATAATCAATCCTAGTCATGTGGCTAGCATTGAAGTATTAGCGAGATGAAATTTTTATTTTTGAAAAAGTGGAAATATGGTAAAATATATCACGGTCTTGTATAATCCAACCCTTGGAAAGTGCTTGGTTATAGGGAATCGTTGGTCTGATGACCGAAATAGGGGAAATGATTCCCCTTATTTTTAATTTCCGGACGGTATCTGAGCGTATAATCAAAATCAAATCTTATAATATCCATAAGGTGCGTGTTGTAACGTTGAACAAAATTATTCTAAAACTAGAAGGATTAGCCGTTCTTATTTTATGCCTCTATTTCTATTCCACTTATGGCTTCAGCTGGGGAATCTTCTTGCTTTTTCTGCTTCTGCCTGATCTATCGATGTTAGGATATATAATGAATGTAAGAGTTGGTGCTGCAGCCTACAATCTATTTCATACCTACCTCGTTTCGATTTTACCTTTAGTATGGGGGATTGTTACGAAGAGTGATTGGAGTATCATGGTAGGCCTTATTTGGACCGCACATATTGGGATGGATCGATTATTAGGTTACGGCCTGAAATACACGACCCATTTTAAAGATACACATTTTCAGAGATTATAGTCATCTTGCGTATAACTAGTGGGCGAATTCAGCCCAATTTTTTGCATTGTTCACTCAGGACAGAGCAGTTTAGCTCTGTCCGTTGATATTAGCGGAAAAACTTTCCGCTATTTATGATTCTCCGATTGTTTTTGAGTCAATAACGGAATTTATTTCCGCTATTACAGATTGCAAACGTTTACAAGTGAGTTAAATGAAGCATTAGCGGAAAAACTTTCCGCTATTCTTATTGGTATGAACCGATTTTAAAAAATAACGGAAATTTATTCCGCTAATATTTCCCTTTATTGTTAGGAGACCATCGAAACAGGGTCACACAACCGATTTTTTACCTTCCCTCATCCACCACCCACCAAATTCGACAATATGTTCATACTTTCATCATATTTGGTCACGAATTTATAAAACTCTGAACATAGGCTCCTCATATTCATTCTCTATAATTCTAATGGTCAAGACTTAAGCGATGCAAAGGATGGTTAGGATGAAGAGATTTTGGAAAAGCAGCCTAGCCAAGCTGGGGCTTACAGCATTTATTGCAGCAGGAGCGGTGGTTTACTGGTTGTGGCCGCCGACAGCAGAAGTAGAAAGTGCCGAAATTGGGGCAGGAATACAGATTAAATATAGAGCAAACGGAACGCAAATCGAACAGTTCGCTAATCAGTTATGGCAGCCTTATTTTGCCAAAGGGGTGAATATGGGTGCGACGATTCCTGGCCATTTCCCAGGGGAGTTGGCAATTACGAAAGAGGATTATGAAAGATGGTTTGCCATGATTCAAGAGATGGGTGGCAATGTCATTCGGATCTATACCATTTTACAGCCGGAATTTTATGAAGCCTTAGTGAGATACAATGCGAAGCATCAGGAAAATCCGTTGTTCTTTATTCAAGGGGTATGGAGTCCGGAAGAGAAGTTAAACACATCTCAAGATGCCTATGATCCAAAGATTAAACAAAGTTTTCAACAGGAGATTGTAAATGCCGTTGATGCGGTTTATGGAAAAGCCGAATTGGAGGCAGATCCACATTCAGGAAAAGCCAGCGGTACTTACCTATTTAATGCGGGACCTTACCTCATGGGCTGGATCATTGGTACGGAGTGGGATGCCCGTATGGTGAAAAACACCAATGATCAACACCCAGATGTTCCAGATTACCATGGAACTCATTTTCACAGTAAGCCAGAGGCAAATCCTTTTGAAAAGTGGTTAGCCGAAATGGTCGATCTTACCGCCAAAACGGAGACGAAATACGGTTGGCAGCATCCGATTGCCTTTTCCAATTGGGTGACAACAGACCCTCTAGAACATCCGGGTGAACCACTTCTCGAAGAGGATTTGGTCAGTGTGGATCCCACCCATTTAGAACCTGTGGATTGGAAGGCTGGTTATTTTGCTTCCTACCATGTCTATCCCTATTATCCTGATTTTTTCACTTTCGATAAATCATTTCAAAAGATGAAAAACGATCAAGGGGAAATGGACAGCTATAAAACCTATCTACACCAATTAAAAGACTATCACAAAAATATCCCGGTGATGATCTCAGAATTTGGCGTACCCGCCTCACAGGGGATAGCCCACAAAGGGATGTTAGGTCGTCATCAAGGTGGTCACGATGAGAAATCTCAAGGAGATATCGATGCCGAAATGTTTAGGCAAATTCACCAAGCAGGGTATTCCGGTGCGATCCTTTTTACGTGGCAGGACGAATGGTTCAAAAAAACGTGGAACACTATGCGCTATGACATTCCCGATCGTCGGGCTTATTGGTATAACGCATTAACCAATGAATCTTTCTTTGGGGTGCTGGGGATGTTTCCGAGTAAGGATAAGGATCTTCTCATTGATGGGGACGCGTCGGATTGGGACAAGCTGGCAAACGAGGAAAAGAAAAAACTGCCGATAAAAATGAAAGGGTTCAAAGAAATTTGGGCCTCCCATGATGAAGGGTATTTATATCTGATGGCAAAACTGTCGAAACCTTTTGATCCCCAAAATCAGGAGGTATATTTTGGAACCGATACGCTGAAAGGAGGGAACCGCCATGCACCACAGTTGCATGGGAAGACCTTGGACGAAGGGTTGGAAACCCTCGTCGAGCTATCAGAACCCGAGAAGGGAAGGATCAAGATCGCTTCCAATTATGATTTCCATAGTCGACTCTATGGAAAGGCCTATGGGATGTTTCCCGTCAATCCGCAGGACTTCCAGGACAATACAGGGATCTTCAACACATGGAGGCTGGTGGTGAATTATAAATTAGAGCCACCGGATTCCCGCTTTGAACATCCATTCAGCGATGTGGAAGTCGGTGAATTACTAAGAGGAAACAGTGATTCAGCAGACCCAGATTACAACTCGAAAGCAATGTGGCAGGCCAAAGGAAATATCCTAGAAATCCGTATTCCTTGGATGCTTCTCGGGTTTGGTGATCCGAGTTCGCGAAAGGTGATCAGCTATCAGGATACAGGAAAATCATCCTTTGAATATAAGGAGGTAGAGGGTATTCGCATCATACCATGGATCGTGGACAAGGGAACACAGCAGGTCATCAGCTGGGAAGATTCTACCAAACCGTATCCTGTTTCACAGCTTCCTCTCTATAACTGGGAGAAATGGCAGGACGTGGATGTCAAGTATGTAGAGCGACCAAAGCAAAGCTATGATCGGATGCAACAAGTGATGAAAGAAATCAATCAACCAGCCAAAAAGTAATGGAGTCAAACCTTCTTTTTGGGGAGGAGTATACGATGTTTACCAATCTGAATCTAGCGATTTACTTTCTATATATTCTCGCCTTAGTGAATGTGGTCTTAATCGCAGCCATTTATATCATCAAGATGAGAAATATTAAAAAGCAAAAAATAATCGATTATTTCCAGCAGAGGTTTCAAGATTATCTAACCTATCTTCATGTGAATTTGGAAGGAAAAGAACGACTCCATGTTCCTCCGTTCAAAATGAATAGGGTCGAGCAAGTTGCTTTGCAGGAACGGTTAAACGAGATGATTGATTCTTTTACAGGGGGGGCAAGCCAGAAACTTCTCGACCTTTGTGAGGATTTGGGGTTTGTTCACTATCATCTAGATCGTTTACAAAGTCGTTCCTACCGGAACAAAGTTGATGCTGCCTATCATTTAGGCTGTATGCGAGTAAAGGAAGCAGTCCCTGCTCTGTTGCAATTTTTAGAAACACACAAATACAATTCAACTCTGTTTGTGATTGCTCGATCCATCTCACGCTGTGCGCGAGATGAATTGGATGTCCGAGCTATGGTATCGATTTTAATGATGCATAAAAAGGAGTTCAGTGACCTGTTGGCCGACATTATTAAAGAAGCAACTGTGGATCACGCGGCTCTATTCGGCGAATATCTTCAAGCTAACGATCCGGCCCTCGTTCGGCTCGGGTTAGCCGGGGTGAAAGAATACCATGATCCTAAGGTCTCCTCTGTGGTCTATGGTTTGCTCGACGCTCAAGATACAGAGATACAACGGTTGGCTGTTCGTATTTATCTCAAATCCGCACATTTCTTGCCTAGGAATGTGGTGAATAAGCTCATTCGTCATGAGCGTGTAGAAATTCGTTTATTAACCATCCAGGCTTTAACTGAATGGAAACATCATACGTATCTAAACGAAATGAAAGAGGCCTTAATGGATCCGGATCGACGGGTGATGTATGCCAGTGCGGTAGGGTTGATGGAACTTGGACAAGAAGGTGTAGTGGTACTTTGTGGGTCTGCTCTAGAAATGAAGGGTGCCGGGCGGGGAGAAGCCATTCAAGGAATCATTGAGGATGAGATTAAAAATCTATCAACCAAGCTTCATGACGTGGAACACCTAGCCCGCTATAACGCAATCTTGTACACCTATGAAAAGACTTTTGATGAAAATAAACGAATCTATCGAATTGTGTAGTTTTAGGGGGATTAAAGAAGAATGAGGATCATTGAGTATTACTTGCAGCAGGACTCTTGGCTGAATCTCCTGCGGGAGTTCCTATTAGGCTATGGCTATCTAGCTATGTTTTATGTCATGGCCGTCACGGTGATCTATTTTTTGATCTTTGGTCTGTCGATTCGCCATACCTTACCGTTGAAAAGGGGATTTCAATATAACTCCATTAAAAAACTATCAGGCTCGGAACATGTACCGCCTGTATCGCTTCTCGTTCCAGCGTACAACGAGGAGTTGACAATTAAGGAAAATGTGCGCTCCCTGCTTGCTCTGAACTATCCAGAGTACGAGGTGATTGTAGTCAACGATGGTTCGCAGGATGATACTTTTCAGGTGATGGTAAAAGAGTTCCAACTAAAAAAAGTTTCCTCCATCGTCTCAGATGCCATTCAAACCTCGAAGGTACGTGGAATCTATCATAACCCAGAATATCCACAGCTCTATTTTATCGATAAAGAAAATGGAGGGAAGGCGGACGCCTTAAATGCAGGGATTAACCTTTCCCATTATCCGCTCATCTCGACCATTGATGCGGATTCCCTCTTGGAGAAAGATGCCTTGACACGAATCGCCAGAGTCTATATGGAGAATCCGAAAGATACCGTTGCTGTTGGAGGAAATGTACGCATTGTGAACAGTTGTACGGTAGAGGACGGGATTGTGAAGCATGTCACTTTTCCGAAAAAATTGCTTCCAGCCTTGCAAAATGTCGAATATATCAAAGCGTTTTTAGGTGGAAGAATTGGTTGGAGTGCGGTGAATGGTCTGATCATCGTATCGGGTGCCTTTGGGGTATTCCAAAAGGAAAAGGTGATCGCGGTAGGTGGATACCGCGGCGGTTATCCTGGGGAAGACATGAACATTGTAATCAAGCTTCATCGCTATTGTTTGGAAAACAAGATTCCTTATCGTGTGGCGTTTTGTCCGGATGCAGTATGCTGGACTCAAGCACCGGATAGTTACAGAATCTTGAGCAGCCAACGGAAACGGTGGGGTCGTGGAAACTTAAAAAATATGGTTGAAGAGGGTTTTGCGATGGTCTTTCGGCCGCGCTATAAAGTATTTGGCATGTTGACACTCCCATACAATATTTTATTTGAAACCTTAAATCCCTATTTTCGAATCTCTGGCATGTTGGCCATCTTAGCTTATTGGATGCTGAATATGACGGAATGGAAAACCATCGTGGTCTTTGGTTTGGTCAACTTTTTATCATGTTTCATCCTTAGTCTAGGCGCCTTGTACATTGAAGAAACAGCTTTTAGCCGATATCCAAAACTGAGCGATCTAAACAAAATGCTTTTTTATTCCTTTCTGATGTTTATCGGCTACCGTCAAATCGGTGTGCTGTGGAGATTAATGGGACATATTGATTTCTTCCGCAATAACAATACTTGGGGAACGATGGTAAGAACCAATTTTAATAAATAAAAGGAGTGAGAGAAATGGCTGTTTTCATGCGTGACCAGGTGGTCGATTTAAACCAAGATCTTTTCAATTTTGTCAGCTTTAAATGTGTAAATGGGTTGGCTTGTGGGGTTATCTTGGCGCGATGTGCAAACCTAAACCAGAAAGTGTTGGATTCCTTAAAAAACTATATGAGTAAACATCAACCTGAGCTTTCGGCTCAATATGTATACGACGATCATAATCAAGTCCTATCTATCCTTCTGGATAACTGGAAATTATCGGCCACGCATTATACATCCTTAATTTTGAAAGATTTTCTCCAAGACCACCACTTTTTGGAAGGTTCGATAGTGATAGCCAGCTTTCCAGAAAGTGGGGAACCTTCATCCTTCAATCTGAGCCAATTGGTGGGGTGTGTGACCCACCCGAAAAAAGAAAGCAAGGAGATTCGAATCTTTACCGATCAAAGTACAGGAGAAGAGATTCAGTCGATCCTCGTTGTGGATACAGATGAAGTGGTGCGAGAGTTTGTACGGCTTCGCCTGGAATTGCAAGGGTATGCAGTTAGCGAAGCCAAAGACGGACATGAAGCCTTGGAAAAGTACTCGCTAATGAGCCCTGATTTGATCATAACTGAGCTCAATCTACCAATTCTTGATGGTTACCAACTGATGAACCAAATTAATAAAAGGGACTCCAAATCTGGAAAGGTTATTGTTTTGACAGACAAGCATTTATCCAGCCATATGAACCGGGCTTTTGAATTAGGTGCCGCCGATTATATCACGAAACCTTTTTCGATTTCCGAGCTGACCTGGCGAATCAAAAAACTCAATGCTTAAATATCTATTCAATTTTTACAGAAACCAAGAGAAGAGAAAGGTGGACGAAACATGCTATTATACCATGGATTAAAGGAAAAGTTACAAAATAAGACTGCAAAAGTCGGCGTTATTGGATTGGGTTATGTGGGATTGCCGCTAGCCATGGAGATGGTGAAGGGTGGTTTTACCGTCTACGGAATTGACTTGGATCAACGCAAGATAGATTCCCTAGTTAATAAGAAGTCTTACATACAGGATGTTCCCAGTACAGTTGTTGAGGATGCGGTGACAGGGCAGAAGTTTTTCCCAACAGCGGATTTTAGGGCGATCCGGGAATTGGACACGATTAGTATTTGTGTTCCCACGCCATTAAGTGAGAATCAAGATCCTGATACTTCTTTTATAAAAAATGTCGTCCAAGAACTGAAAAAATATATGAAAAAAGGGACGTTGATTGTCCTGGAAAGTACAACCTACCCGGGAACAACGGAGGAACTAATTCAATTTGAGCTAGAAAAGAAGGGATTAACCGTTGGACTGGATTTCTTCCTTTGTTTCTCTCCAGAGCGAGTCGACCCGGGGAACCGAAACTACAACACATATAACACGCCTAAGGTCATAGGAGGGACTACAGAAGCCTGTATCGAACTAGGGGTCCTTCTGTATAGTAATGTGGTAAGAAAAGTCGTTCCGGTTTCTTCGCCGAAGATTGCCGAGATGTCTAAACTGCTGGAAAACACATTTCGCAGTATCAATATCGCGTTCGTCAATGAATTGGCGATGATGTGTGATCGGATGAATATCGATGTGTGGGAGGTTATTCGAGCAGCCTCCACCAAACCTTTTGGATTCATGGCTTTTTATCCAGGTCCGGGAATCGGTGGACATTGCATTCCCCTCGATCCGATGTATTTGTCCTGGAAGGCAAAGGAGTTTCGCTTTTACAGCAAATTTATCGACCTAGCCCAATCGATTAACGATAACATGCCGGAATATGTATTAAATCAAACCTCGCATGTGCTTAATATATACGCTAAATCGATTCGCAACTCAAAAGTCCTGATTTTAGGCATGGCATACAAGCCGGATGTCGATGATCTGCGTGAATCGCCAGGTTTGGAAATCTATCAATTATTTAAGGAAAATGGGGCAAAAGTGGAGTACTATGATCCCTACGCAACCTCTTTCCGCGATGAAGAAGGAATGGTTGTCCCATCGGTTTCCTATGATGCCAAGGCCTTTGCCCAGTATGACTGTATGGTACTAATCACCAATCACCGCAGCTTCAGCTATCATGAATTGGCTGAATTGGGTGTGCCGATCATTGATACCCGTAATGCTTTTGCGGAAATTCAGGCAGATCATATTTATAAGTTAGGTTCAGGAATCAAGCAAAACGAAGTCAAGGTAGCCGTAGGCGTTTAATAGAAACAATTAGAAGGAGGCATAAATATGTGTGGAATTGTAGGATATATTGGAGAACGAGATGTGCAGCAGATCCTCGTAAATGGGTTAAGCAAGCTTGAATATCGTGGATATGATTCAGCTGGCATCGCGGTGATGGAAGAGGATCAGCTAACGATCGAAAAAGCGGAAGGGCGCTTGAAAAATCTCAAAGGAAAATTGGAGCAACGTCCATTGCAAGGAACAATCGGTATTGGACATACACGTTGGGCAACACATGGAGAGCCTTCTGATGCGAATTCGCATCCACATACCGATCAAACAGGGAAATTTTCCATAGTGCATAATGGGATTATTGAGAACTATATGGAATTAAAAGAAGAGTTAATGGAAAAAGGCGCTGTGTTCTCGTCTGAGACAGATACTGAAGTGATCGTCCATTTAATTGCTGAACTTTATAACGGCGATATAGTATCTACGGTTCAATCCGTCATTGCCAAACTAGATGGCGCCTATTCCTTAGGGGTCATCACCGAATATGAACCGAATAAGTTGATTGCTGTACGGCATGCCAGTCCCTTAGTGATTGGAGTGGGAAAAGGAGAACATTTCATTGCCTCTGATATTTCTGCCGTGATCCAGCATACCAAGGATGTCTATGTGCTGCAAGATGGGGATCTGGCTGTATTGATGAAAGATAAAGTGACGATAATGAAAGCGGACACTGGAGAGTCTGTACGGCGGGCAATCATGCGCGTAGATTGGGATGTTGATCAAGTGGAAAAAGGTGGTTTCGAGCATTTTATGCTAAAAGAAATTCATGAACAGCCTTTGACTTTACGAAAAACAATGCTAGATCGGATCAACAAAGAAAACGATGTCGTATTCGAAGGATTGGATCTGACGCCTGCAGATTTTGATAAGATCTATATTATCGGCTGTGGTACCGCTTATCATGCTGGATTGATCGGCAAAAATGTGATTGAAAAATTAACGCGTATTCCCGTGGAAGTGGATATTGCCTCGGAGTTTCGTTACCGTGACCCGATCGTTAACGACAAGAGCTTAGTGATTGTGGTCAGCCAGTCTGGTGAAACAGCGGACACGCTAGCCGCGCTGCAGGAAAGTCACCGACGTGGAGCCAAGGTTCTAGCGATTACCAATGTTCCCAGCAGTACGATTGCCCGAGATGCAGATTATGTCGTTCCGACCATGGCAGGTCCGGAAATTGCTGTTGCATCAACGAAGGCCTATACTGCACAGCTTATTACCTTTTATTTGCTGGGGATTTATTTGGCGCAAGAAAAAGGGACGCTGGACGACTTGTACCGAGTGTCGTTAGTTCAGGCCTTGAAAGAACTCCCTATGCAAGTGGAGAACATTTTAGATGATGCCTACGAACTTAAATTGTTCGCCCAATCCATCAAGAATAAAAAGAATTTGTTCTTCATTGGTCGTGGCTTGGATTTTGCTGTCGCGCTAGAGGGCTCACTGAAATTGAAGGAAATCTCCTATATTCACTCGGAAGCATATGCAGCAGGTGAATTGAAGCATGGAAGTTTGGCCTTGGTAGAGGAAGGGACTCCCATTATTGCGCTGATCACCCAACAGGATCTTTATGAAAAAACAGTAAGCAATATAAAAGAGGTTAAGGCACGCGGAGCCGATGTGATGGGGATTACTTTGGAAGTAAACGTGGATTTATTCAATGTAGTCGATGAAGTCTGCTTTATCCCGAAAACTAACGCCCTGTTCACACCTATTTTGTCCGTCGTTCCCTTACAGTTAATCTCTTATTATACCTCTTTAGCTTTAGGAAACGATATCGATAAACCAAGAAACTTGGCCAAAAGTGTAACGGTGGAGTAAACAAAGGAACAGGGGGGAGATCCTATCAAAAAACAACAACACCTTCAACCCCGGTTCTGGAAGTTTCTATTAGGAATTCTTACAATTGCTTTGCTTACTTGGTCGTTCTTAGCCTTTCTCGCGGAGAGCTCAGGGGAACATAAAGGAACCTGGATCTGGGAAACTTCAAAGATTGTGACAGACAGGGAAAACATCTTGGCCTTCTGCAAACAAAATGGGGTTACCGACATCTATCTCTATATTGATCAGCAAAAGGTGGAACCGAGAGACTATGCCCTTTTTATTAAAGCTGCCCGAAAACAGCAAATCCAGGTAGAGGCACTCGGTGGTGACCCCTCATGGGGTACGAAGGAAAATTTGAAAGATGTCCTGGAATTTGTCCAATGGGTGGAGAGCTATAATCTCAACGTTCAGAAGGAAGAGCGATTTTCCGGGATCCACTTTGATATTGAGCCGTATCTCTTACCCGATTGGGGGAACGGTCATGATCGGGTGCTTAAAGAATGGTTGGAGAACATGGAGCGGGTAGCCTCACATGATATCAAAGTATCGGTTGATTTGCCTTATTGGTCTGATCAAGTGATGATCCCGGGATATAAGGACTATTCTCTTAGCAGCTGGATGTTAAAGCGGTTCAATACGATTGTTCTGATGAATTACCGCGACACTGCACAAGGTAATGACGGAATCATTGTCAATGCTTTAGATGAATTACGCGAGGCTCTCTCATTGAATAAATCCGTTATCGTAGGCGTTGAAATGGCCGAAAGTGGGGAAGGTGACAAAGTCACTTTTTTCGAAGAAGGGGTTGAAGCAATGGAAAAGGAACTGGACATTACTCGGCAACACCTCAAATCCTATAGCAGCTTCAAGGGGATTGCGATTCATGGTTTTCCATCCTGGATCTCATCCTATCAGAAAGAAGGAGGGAAATCACCGTGAAAACATTTGCTATAATCTTGGCTGCTGGAAAAGGCACGCGGATGAAATCAGAGCTTCCGAAAGTACTGCACCCGATCGGTGGAATCCCCATGGTGGAGCACTTGGTAAGCAAACTAGAAACTATGGATATCGATGAAATCATCGTTGTAATCGGCTATAAAGGCGAGCTCATTCAACAAAGCCTAGGTCCTCGTGTTTCCTATGTAGTGCAAAGGGAACAACTGGGCACCGCGCATGCCGTGGAACAAGCAAGAAGTTTACTGCAAGATCGACAAGGAGCAACCTTAGTGCTCACGGGGGACACCCCATTGATCAAGACAGGCACCATAGAAAATCTCATCAAGGTGCAGCACGAAACCCAAAGTGCGGGGGTTGTTCTGACGACCCTTCAACAAAACCCACCAGGCTATGGAAGGATTCTTCGTGACAAACAAACCCAGAAGATCTACGGGATTGTTGAAGAGAGAGACGCTACTTCAGAGCAAAAAAAGATCCAAGAAGTCAACACGGGTATCTTTTGTTTCGATAATCAATGCCTATTTCAAGCGCTGCCATTCATTAAAAATCAAAATGTCCAGCAAGAGTTTTACTTAACAGACATTATAGAAGCTATGAACAACATAGAGAAGATTAAACATAGAAGATTTGAGTCCGTATTATTGGAAGACCCTAAAGAAGTCATGGGGATAAACAATCCAGATCAGCTACAGGAAGCTGAAAATGTATTGCAAGATAGAATGAAAGTTTTGTATAAAGCGAGGGGATGAGTCACATGGGTAAATATTTTGGCACAGATGGAGTAAGAGGTGTGGCAAATGATAGTCTAACCCCCGAATTCGCATTTAAACTAGGAAGATGCGGGGGATATATTCTCACTAAAGATCGAATAGATGCTCGTCCTAAGGTGGTGATTGGTCGGGATACCCGTGTTTCTGGTCAGCTTCTGGAAGGCGCTATGATTGCCGGGTTGCTTTCGATTGGGGTCGATGTGGTCCGTTTAGGAGTGATCTCTACACCAGGTGTAGCCTATTTAACGCGAACACTTGAAGCCAATGCGGGGGTGATGATTTCGGCTTCCCATAATCCATTTGACGATAACGGGATCAAATTCTTTGGGAGCGATGGATTTAAGCTATCTGATTCGATGGAAGGAGCGATCGAAGCCCTCTTGGATCTCAACGAAGATCCACTTCCAAGACCTGTTGGGGCAGAAATCGGAACGGTGACCGATGATCTTGAAGGGAAACAAAAATATATGGCATATCTGAAATCCACTGTTAGTCAACCGTTTGACGGGATGAAGATCGTTCTAGATTGTGCCCATGGCGCTGCAGGATCCGTTGCTCCGCAATTGTTCGTCCAACTTGGCGCAGAAACTATAGTTCTAGGGAATGAGCCGAATGGCTTCAATATAAATCAGGGTTGCGGATCTACGTCACCAGAGCGTATTCAGGAAGCGGTAATCGAGCACCAGGCAGATGCCGGCCTTGCTTTCGATGGAGATGCAGATCGTTTGATCGCCATCGATGAAAAGGGGAATATCATCGATGGGGATCAAATCCTTTTTGTCCTCGCTCGCGTTCTGTTGAAGAAGGGGCGATTAAGAGAAAACACAGTCGTTTCTACCTTGATGAGTAATTTAGGGTTTTATAAGGCTTTGGAAAAGAACGGAATAAGAAGTAAACAAACTAAAGTAGGTGATCGCTATGTGATTGAGCAGATGAGGAATGGTGGATATAACCTGGGTGGAGAACAATCAGGTCATATTATCCTGTTGGATTACAATACGACTGGAGATGGAATTTTATCTGCACTCCACCTCCTTCAAGCAATAAAAGAAGAGAAACAACCTTTATCCCAGCTCGTTGCTGCCATGCCCAAATATCCTCAGTTTTTAATTAATGTCCCTATTAAAAATAAGGACGAATTTGACACAAATCAACGAATTAAAGAGGTGATCCATTCAGTTGAAAAAAGGCTAGGAGAATACGGTCGAATCCTCGTTCGCCCTTCAGGAACGGAGCCTCTGGTAAGAGTAATGGCTGAAGGCTCAAATGAACCTGAGCTTTTGCATTGTATGGAAAGTATAGTTGAGGTGATTCATGAAGAATTTGTTCAAGCCGTGGGATAGGTTTTAAATGAAGTTCTTCATCTTGACATTATTGATTAGTTTCTTCGTCCTCATCCCTGCATTTTCCGCAACCTCTTTACAAGTTGTGGTGGATGGTCAACCCGTGCAATTCCTAAATGTGTCGCCTTATCTTGATCAACAAACGGGGCGTACCATGGTCCCCGTTCGCTTCATTGCGGAGAGACTCGGGATCAGTGTTCAGTGGAAGGAGGCACAAAACCAGGTGGTGTTTAGGGCTGAGAACAAAGAAATAATCGTACCCATTAAAGAAAAATATGCTTATGTTAACGGAAATAAGATGGCTCTGGATTCACCAGCTGTGATTAAAAATCAGCGTACCATGATCCCACTCCGATTCATCAGCGAAGGATTTGGGGTTGATGTTAACTGGATCGCTGAAAGCAACCAGGTTCATGTCACCACTCAAAAGGCTTTACCACGAAGCACTTGGGTATGGGAAGCGAAAATTATTAAAACAGATCCTAATCAAGTATTAGAATTTGCTAGAAATAACCATTTAGATTCCATCTATCTTCAAGCAGACCGAGATGTGGATGAATCATTCTATCGCATGTTCATCTCCAGAGCAACCGATCAAGGTATGGAGGTCGAAGCGTTAGGTGGCGCCCCTCGTTGGGTCAAAAAAGAGAATCAGCATGAAATCATGAAACATCTAGAGTGGGTGAATACCTACAACACTTCAGCAAGATCCAACGAAAAATTTGCCGGGCTGCACTTTGATATTGAACCTTATCTTTTGGATGATTGGGGAACAAAGAGGGAAAATGTCCTACAAAAGTGGGTGGACACTATTCGTCTAATTGAGAAGGAAACCCGAGGGATGGGGCTGAAGGTAGCCTATGATGTTCCTTTTTGGATCTACCAGTATGACCTACCAGGTGATGGTTCCTCTTTAAGTGCGTGGTTATTAGAAAGAGCAGATCAACTTGTAATTATGGATTATCGAAATTTTGCCCTTGGAAGGAACGGGATCGTTGAGAATGCGCGCCCGATCTTGGAGGAAGCAGTAAAACTTGGCAAGCAAGTCATCGTGGCTGTTGATAGCGCTCAAAGCAAGGAAGGCGACCATACCACCTTTTATTCAAGAGATGTGGAAGAGATGAAGATCGAATTAAAATTAGCAGCAATAGAGCTTTCTCGCTATTCAAGCTTTGGGGGATTCGCTGTTCATGATTATAAAAACTGGCGATTGATGAAATAACGGGAAAATCTTCCGTTATTCACGCGACAACAAGCGAAAAAAAAACGGGAATAGCGGAAAATGATTCCGTTATTCCCGTTTGCACATAGTCTGAAGGACAAATTTCAGGTGTCGCCCCTTACATTTTAAGTGAAACCTGTTTTGAAGTAACCTGAACCTTTTTCTTTCCAATTTTCGTGGATAAACCGAAGGCGATAAAGGTAAATACGATGATCATGCCAACCACTCCGATCCAGCCAAACGATCCGTAAAACGTTCCACCAGCGGTTCCACCAATACTTGATCCAACATAATAGAAGAATAGGTATAATGCCGATACCTGTGCTTTATCATGGGTGGCGAGTTTCCCCACCCAACTACTGGCAATTGAATGCCCGGCGAAAAATCCGAAGGTAAAGACGGCAATCCCGATGATTTTTATCCAAAGGTTCCCATACAGTGTTAAACATGCGCCAAGTAAATAGATGCCCATTGAAACTTGTATGATCTTTTTTCTCCCATGTTGATCTGCCAGTATCCCCATCCATGTCGAACTAAAAGTTCCGACGAGATAAACGACAAAGATAAATCCTACCAAGGTTTGGCTTAACAAGTAGGGAGGGGCCATCAGTTGAAAACCGATGTAATTGTAGAGAGAGGAGAAGCCTCCCATTAATAAAAATCCTACACCGAATAAGTAAACAAATCCCGGTTCTTTGAACTGGCTAAGCAAGGACATCCCTAATTTCCCAAACTCCAGTTTCCGTGGTTCAAAATGAGTGGATCTCGGCAGTGTCAACCAAAACAATAGACTAGCAAATAGACTAATAATCCCGATCCCGACAACAGCCACTCGCCAATCAAAATAATCGGTCAAAGCCCCGGTAATGATCCGGCCGCTCATCCCCCCAATGGTGTTCCCGCTAATATATAACCCCATCGCCATGCCAAGACTTGACGGTTTGATTTCTTCTCCTAAATAGGCCATTGCAATTGCCGGTAGTCCACCTAATGCAATCCCTTGTACGATACGCAGTAAGAGCAACACATGAAAATTAGGGCTAAAAGCTACCAAAATGGCAAGGATTGACGAGGCCAATAAAGAAACCGCCATCACTGGTTTGCGGCCATACACTTCCGATAAAGACCCCGCCACTAACATACTAATGGCCAGCGCAACCGTTGTGGAGGACAAGGTTAAACTCGACACGGCGGGCGAGACATGGTACTGCTTAGCGATCTCCGGCAGCAGCGGCTGAATGCTCCATAATATAGCAAATGTGACAAATCCACCTGCGAACAATGCCAGATTTGCCAAACGAAATTCTTTGGTACCACGTTCGATATAACTCATGATAGTACAATCCCCTCTATAAATATCCTGCTTCTGTTCCTACAGGTTATCTTTTGTTCTTCTTTATCATACGCCTCTCGTTCCATTACTTCCAATATATTATTCGTATCAAATCGATACATCAGAGTAATCAATCCATGTTCCTGGCCAATTGTGACTTTTTTCCTCTCGACCGTGGAATCCTATAATATACCTTTGAGATTGATATTTCTTCACTTCGTCAGTAATTTTTATAGTCCAATCTCCCCATAAATTTCCCTTTTCATTCGAAGGACTATAGTATTTGAATGAGAACGGGGTTATGAGACATGACAGATGTACCTTTAAATACGAACAAACCTAAAGCAAAATTCCCTTATGGGAAAATTATCCTAGCAGTGCTGAAATACTCCTTGCTGATCCTCTGTATGTGTCTGATGTTTGGCGGAGGTGCGGCCATGGGGTTTATTGCCTCGCTGGTGAAAGATCAACCTTTGCTTTCCCAAGAGGAGACGCAAAACAAGATCTTTTCCAATTCACAAACCAGTTTTGCATACTTTAACCGGCAGAATTTGATTGGTCCCTTAAGAACGGAGGAAGACCGTCGGCTGGTTCAAATAGGGGATGTATCACCCGATTTGATCCATGCTATTATCGCGACGGAGGATCGCTATTTTTATGAACATCCAGGTGTAAATGTGAAGGGGCTTTCCAGAGCGGTGATGGAAACTTTGACAGGAAGCCCTGTACAAACTGGGGGGAGTTCACTGACCCAACAGTTAGTGAAACAGACGATTCTCACACCGGAAGTTTCCCTCGAGCGGAAGGCCAAAGAAATTTTCCTAGCCCTGCGGATGGAACGCATGTTTTCCAAAGATCAAATTCTGCAGGCCTATATCAATAAAATGTACTTTGGTAAAAACGCGAATGGTGCAAACATTTACGGAGTGCAGGCGGCGGCAAAGGGAATCTTCGGGGTTTCTGCCAAGGACCTGAATATTGCCCAAGCAGCTTATATTGCCGGTATGCTGCAGGCTCCTTCACGCTATATTCCGTTTAATCCAGAAGGGTTAAAGGCAGGAAAGATCAGGCAACAGACGGTGCTTGATCGCATGCTCGAAAACGGCTTTATCACAGCCGATCAATACGAGGAAAATAAGGCTTATAACATCCAGGAGCATCTCAAAGCAGCAGACAAAGTCCGTGCTTACAATAAATATCCCTATCTAATGATGGAGATCGAAAATCAAGCGGCGCAAATTCTAGTGGAGCAAGAACTGCGAACGCGAAAAAACGTCACACCTGAAGAATATCAGGAACTCCTCGATTTTAAGCGAAAAGAAGTTTTGACCGGTGGGTATCACATCTACACAACGATAGACCAAAAGATCTATGAGATGATGACGGGTATCGCGGAAGATCCAAAGAACTTTGCTCCTAATCAATCCTATACCGTTGATGGAAGGAAAATCGAAAATGCACCAGAGCAAATAGGGGCAACGCTCCTTGATAATAAAACCGGTGCGGTACTCGGGTTCATTGGTGGAAGGGATTTCCACCTTTCACAGTTGAATCATACCGCAGCGCCAAGACAACCTGGGTCCGCGATGAAGCCTTTGGCAGCCTATGCGCCTGCTTTTGAAATGGGACTGCTGCAGCCGGGTTCTGTGATTGAAGATTCGCGGATTGCCTTGGAGAATGGGCCGGGAAATCCGCCTTTTTATCCATCCAACTATGACAACCGGTTCCATGGTTTGATGTCGGCGCGGACGGCGTTGGAGAAATCCTACAACATTCCAGCGATAAAAGCCTATTTGCAAGTTGGCATTCCCCAGGCGCTTGGGTTTGTGAAACAGATGGGAATTCGTACGATTGTCGAGCCTGAGGATAATGCGCGGCGCAATGATTACCAGTCGAAAACCGCTGTGATCGGTGGGTTAACCCAAGGGGTAACCGTGGAAGAGATCACCAATGCCTACTCTGTTTTTGCTAACCAAGGGGTGTTCTTGGATAGTTTTATGATCCAAAAAATCACCAATTCAGCTAAGGAAACGATATATGAACATACGTTATCTCCGAAAAAAGTTTTCTCGGAGCAAACAGCTTATCTCATGAACGATATGATGAGAACCGTGGTGAAAAGTGGAACAGCTACCGGACTTAAAAATTACATTGGAAACGCGGATGTAGCGGGAAAAACAGGAACAACGAATTATGATTACGATTCCTGGTTTGTCGGATACACCCCAGAGATCTCCTTAGGAGTTTGGATCGGCTACGATATCCCGCATACTCTGACTAAAGCAAAACCAGCAAGACCCATTCAAATTTGGGGTAAGTTGATGAATCAGCTTTATGCCATCGATTCCGGGAAATTTCCAAAAGACTCAAAGTTCACTGTTCCACCCGGAATTGTAACCGTTGAGATATGCAGCAAATCTGGGAAACTAGCGTCTAATGTATGCCGGAAGGAAGGGACCGCAGTCAAAGAGATCTTTAATGCCAAGTATGTACCAACCGAAGTAGACCGTTCGAAACCCATCGTCCCACCGGCAGCTGCTGAGAAGAAGAAACCGGAGGTGGAGAAGAAGAAGGAACAGAAGGAGCAGATAAAGGAACAAAAGAAAAAGAAAAAAGAAAAAGAGAAGAAAAAGAAATAGCGGAAAACAATCCGCTATTTCACTTGTTTAGAGTGGATTTCGGTCGAATAACGAAATCTTTTTCGTTATCCTCCTCTGATCCTTAGTTTTATCGGGTATTCACCCCATTTTTTGTTAATAATAGTACAGTACTATAAAACATTTTATAAGGGTGAGCAAGGATGATACAATTCGACTCAGAAATTCAAGGGAAAAAGACCAACTTTGGTCTTGCTCGTGAAAAATTCTATTCTGCCGGGTGCGAATTCAGTGACAGCTTTGATTATGATGAAGGCAGCTTTGACTCTATTTTATGGCGAGAAGCCGGGGAAACCATCTATTTAAGAGTCCCTTTTAATGTGATAGATGGGGCTTTGGATGAAGCCGACACCATGATCGAGTTTAAAACTCCTTATGTAATTAAGCATGTCGTAAATACTGGATTGGACACGGATGGGAGTTCCTTAATGACTGCGATTGGGCTTAGCCAGTTTCAAGATCCTTTAGATCGAGACGGGCATATAAGGGATAAAAGCAGATGGGTAAAGGCTGGGGAAGAGAAGATCGAAGAAGCAATATCTGGTCAATGGCTGCACTAAGGTTTACCGGAAAAATAGACGGACTATTTCCGACTAATTCCGAAAATCAATAGAAAAACACTTGAATAAGCGGACATTTTCCGTCTATTAATCAAAAAACAGTCTAAAAGTAGGAGTTTTCTTTGATTAACCGGAAAATTTCCGCTTATTTCACCTTAAATAAGGCTCATTTTAAAAATAAGCGGAAATCTCCGCTTATTTTTCTACCCTTTGATTTGCCGAGACTGCTACGACTTCCATATCCTCTGTTTTCGGCACATGGTTAAAAACCTCTTGGGATTCAAAGTACTCAACCAAGCGGCTCAGCCAATTATAGAAGTTTAATGAATGGGTGCTGTCGTCAAAATACTCCTTGGCTTTTTCTCTTGTTTGTTCATCGGACTGGGCGTCATCCATGATTTCTTTTAACTCCTTGCGAACCTTTTGCAGGAACACACGATTCATGCTGATCCCTTTGTGCCAATTGGAACTGAATAAGCTAATAAAGGTTTGATAATAATCCTGTTCCACATCATATAGATCTTTCCGCAAGCCTTTTTCATATACTTTTTCGGCGAGTTTGTGATCCATTAACTCCCGAACAGCTTGACTCATTCTTGTTTTGCTCATGCCCACCGTTTCGCTCATATCATCCAAGGTCATCGGTTTTCGGTGATAGTACATCGCTCCCATCAGTCTTCCTACCGTTTCCGGGACGCCATAAAGTCTCATATTCGTGGCAATTTGCTCAATAATGCGATGATGGATATTTTCCAATCGCTCCTGGTTAGTCAATTTCGTAGCAACTCCTCCAACTTAAAAAGTCATATATACACTTTATCATGACTTATTATAAATGCAAAAAAAGTTTAGATAAGGATTTGGGAGGATTCAAGAGGATTTATAAGCATCCGCTATGTAAACGTTGTAAACTTTTAAGTTTACGTAATTTATAAAGTGTATAACGTTTATATGACGTTTGTCGGATGGAAACGAAAACCAGTATAATTAATTATGTTATTTTTAATTCATTCGAAAAACGAAACAATATCTAATTTTCCTATTATAAGAAAAGGCGGGAAGTGACTAATGATTCGTTTAGAAGGAGTGCAAAAGGTCTATGAAGACGGGTTTAAGGCACTAAAAAACATTAACATTGAATTTAAAAGGGGTGAAATTAGTGTGTTGATTGGTCCCAGCGGATGTGGGAAAACAACCACGATGAAGTTGTTAAATCGGCTGATTGAACACACAGAGGGAAAGGTTTTGATCGATGGGAAGGATATCAGTACGATTGATCCGATTGATCTGCGTCGAAGCATCGGCTATGTCATTCAGCACATAGGGCTATTCCCACATATGTCTATTAAAGAAAATGTGGCAGCGGTCCCAAAACTGTTGAAATGGGATACTGAACGCATCGAAAAACGGGTAACTGAGTTGCTTAATATGGTCGGTCTAGATCCTGACACATACAAAGACCGCCGACCCTCTGAATTAAGTGGTGGTCAACAGCAACGCGTTGGAGTCATTCGTGCTTTGGCAGCTGAACCGTCCATTATTTTAATGGATGAGCCATTTAGTGCGCTCGATCCGATTAGTCGAGAACAGCTTCAAGATGAACTAGTCCGGCTGCAGAAAGAGATCCAGAAGACGATTATCTTTGTGACACATGACATGGATGAGGCGATTAAGATTGCCGATCAGATTATTCTTATGAAAGATGGGGAAGTTGTCCAGCAGGGCACACCGGTTCAAATCTTGCAAAATCCGGCCAATGAATTTGTCGAAGAGTTTATTGGAAAGGAGCGCTTGCAGAAATACCGTTCGATGCCCACGGTAGAAGAATTTATGGAGAAGAGATCTGCCATCGTATCTCCTGATATGCCCCTGCCAAAAGCAATGAAGCAGATGGAGGAGCATCATCTAGACACTATGATCGTAGTGGATGGCTACAGACAAGTCAAAGGTCAACTATCTATTTTTCAAATGTTTAATAACAATGATGCAAATAAGCTCGTTGTCGATGTGATGAAACCTGTGAAATATCGAGTTCAAACCGGGACACCGCTCGAAGATGCACTAACTCTCATGAGCCAGCACGACGTCCATGCTTTGCCGGTCATCGACAAGAAGCTTGGTTGCCTTGGGCTAATCACAAAAAATCGAATGATTGAGGGAATGGCCAGGATCTATTCGATGCCAAGAAAAGAGGGAGCGTAGATGGAATGGATAACAGACTACTTCCAGTTCCTCGCAGAGCGCTATCCTGACATTTTGAAATATACGGTAGAACATCTTCTTATGTCGATAGGTTCTGTGGTTTTAGGAATTGTGATCGCGATTCCACTGGGAATCTACTTATCGAAAACAGAGAAGAAGCTAGTAAATAGTTTTGCATTTACTATAGTCAATGTATTTCAAACGATTCCGACCATCGCCTTGCTTGCGATTATGATACCGTTCCTGGGGATTGGGTTGAAACCAGCAATGACTGCCTTGTTTTTATATTCGTTGCTACCCCTTCTCCGGAACACGTACACAGGGATTAAGTCCGTTGATCCGAAAATCATCGAGGCTGCACGAGGGATGGGTTATAACTCATTGCAGCAACTATTCCGAGTAGAATTACCACTGGCTTTCCCTTATATAATCTCCGGAATTCGCGTCACTACGGTTTATATTATTAGCTGGACAACGCTTGCCGCCGTGATTGGGGCAGGTGGATTAGGCGGATTGATTTTGTCCGGGCTTGGCTTTAATAGCAAACCACTAATTTTTACTGGGACAATCATGGCGATCGTGATTGCCGTCCTTGCTGATCATCTGATTGGAAGAGTTGAAAAAAGATTATCTTACAAATAAAAGATTGCACATAAATAGAGGAGTGTTTCAAATATGAAGAAGAAATTAATATTAGGTTCCATTTTATCAGCGGCAATGTTAGTAACCAGCGCCTGTGGCGGGGGTGGTTCTGATGAAATAACGATTGGTGCTCAAACTTATACAGACCCAAAAATCATAGCCCATATGGTGGAAGCATTGGTAGAGGAACAAACGGACCATGAGGTGAAAATTATCAAGGATATTTCCGCAAGTCCGCAAATTATCTCGGCGATGGAACAGGGAGAAATACAGATTGCTACTTTATACTCAGGGGAAGTTTACAATAACCATTTTGGCAAAGATGAGGTTGAATTTACAACAGATCCACAGAAAACCTTAGAACAAGCCCAGAAATTGTTTAATGAAAAATATGACTTTACCTGGTTTGATTCTTTAGGATTCCAAAATAAATATACGATTGCCATCAAACGCGATTTCGCTGAAAAGAACAACATTACCAAGATGTCAGACCTTGCACCCTTTGCTGATCAACTTCGTTTAGGAACGGACAGCACATGGTTGGAGCGTCCAAACGATGGATACCGAGCCTTTTCCAAGCATTATGGATTTGAGTTTAAGGATCCCAAAGGGATGGAAGTTCAGTTAATGTACACAGGGGTTGAAAACAACGAGTTGGATGTCGTCACTGCGTATTCCGTTGATCCTCAAATCATTCAATTGGATCTAAAAATGCTAGAAGATGATAAAGCCTTTTTCCCACCATTCAGTGCCAGCCTTGTCGCGAGAAATGACATGTTGGAAGAATATCCAGATGTGAAGAAGATTATAGAATCTCTAACGGATACAATTGATGAAGAAACCATGACGAAATTAATCTACGAAGTTGACATTAACAAGCGAGATGAAAAAGAAGTTGCCTTGGAATACTTGAAGGAACAAGGGTTATTGAAGTAAATCTAACAAAATAAGGTGTGAGACCATGGAATTTATGACAGAATTGCTAAGTTATATGGCGAACCATTGGGATCATTTATTGGAATTAACGCTCGATCATCTTCTCATGGTTGTTTATGGAATCTTAATGGCATTAGCTGTGGGGGTTCCCCTAGGAGTGATTTGCGCGAAGAATGAACGATTTGCCCCGGTCATTTTATCCACGGCGAATATCATTCAAATTATCCCGAGTTTGGCTTTGTTGTCAATTCTAATGCTTTACTTTGGGCTTGGCTTTACCACGGTTGTCTTTGGATTGTTCCTCTATTCCTTGCTCCCGATTATTCGCAATACCTATGTGGGACTAAAAGAAGTGGATCCCCATCTGTTAGAAGCAGGAAAAGGGATGGGCATGACCCCCTTGCAGCTCTTAACCAAAGTACAAATCCCTTTATCTTTACCGTTTTTGATGGCCGGTTTTCGCGTGGCGGCGGTAATTGCTATTGGTGTGGCAACCATTGCACCCTATATCGGAGGCGATGGCTTGGGAAGAGAAATCGTTGCCGGTATCAATGGTCGGTCAGAAATTGAAATCTATGCGGGGGCAATTCCAGCTGCATTGTTAGCCATCCTCGCGGATTTTCTCCTCGGTATGCTGGAGAAGAGATTAAAAAGATTGACAGCCTAAAGAAAGAAGGGTCAGACCTGAGAAGGTCCGACCCTTTAGCGTTGAAAGGAGAGGAGAACGTTGATGTTAGAAAATCTATTTGAGCGTTTAGAAGAAATTTTTCCGGAGATGGTCCGCATTCGCAGAGAACTGCATATGAATCCTGAACTGTCTTTTCAAGAAGAGAAAACACCTGCATTTATTGCTGCATACCAGCGCGAGTTAGGCCTCGAAGTTAAGACAGGCGTAGGTGGAAACGGTGTGGTAGCGAAACTAGCTGGCGGAAAGCCCGGAAAAACGATTGCCTTCCGTGCCGATTTTGACGCGCTTCCGATCGAAGAAGCGAACGATGTTCCTTATCGCTCGAAGGTTCCAGGTGTGATGCATGCTTGTGGGCACGATGCACACACGGCGATTGCTTTAGGACTGTCCAAAGCCTTGGTAGGAATGAAGGATCAGCTTGAAGGAAACGTGGTGTTCATTCACCAGCATGCGGAGGAATTAAATCCCGGCGGGGCAAAGGCGATGATTGAAGATGGTTGCCTTGAGGGCGTCGATTGCATCTATGCGCTGCATATGGAAAATTATTTTCCGATTGGAAAAGTGATTTATAGCAATGATTATATTTTAGCGGCTTCCGATGAATTTGAGATTGAAGTGATCGGTCGTGGAGGACATGGTGCCTTTCCGCACGATACCATAGATCCGATCATTATCGCGTCTCAGTTAGTTTGCAATTTACAGCAAATCGTCAGCCGACGAGTAGATCCTTTGCATTCTGCGGTTTTGTCGGTGGGCTCCTTTCACTCCGGAAAGGCCCATAATGTGATCCCCGATCGAGCGGTTTTGAAAGGGACGGTTCGTACGTTTGATCGAGAGGTAAGAGTCCTGATGCAAAAAGAGCTGGAACGCATCACTTCCCATACCTGTCAGGCGGCAGGGGCAAAATATGAATTCCATTATGAGTGGGGCTATCCGGCAACCAAAAACCACCTGGCAGAAACCCAGCTTTTAGTGGAGGCTGTGGCAGATGTCGTTTCGCCGGAGGACATTGTAGCGATTCCACCGAATATGGGCGGCGAGGACTTCTCTTATTTTCTTGAGAAGGTACCTGGATCCTACTTTTTCATCGGTTCGGCCAATGAGGAAAAGGGATTGATCTATCCTTACCATCATCCGAAATTTGATATCGATGAGCAGGCGTTGTTGATTGGCGCGAAAACATACGCAGCAGTGGCGATGAAGTATCAAACGAAAAACCCCCGATAGAGGCTCGGGGGTTTTTCGTTTGGGTAAAGCAACGCGTATCTTATTCCTTTATAAACTGGGCCACGAGTCGATGTGCCTCGCGACTTTCCTCCGAATCCGGAAACGTTCGTAAGAAGCCGTGAATCGTCCCTTCAAAGCGTGTCATCGTAACGGGGACTCCTGCCTCTTGCAGGCGTTTGCCATATTCTTCGCCCTCATCGCGGAGAACATCCTTTTCGATCGTCAGGATCAGTGCCGGGGGTAACCCGTTGAGATCTGCTTTAATCGGTGAGGCATAGGGGTGTGTGCGATGCTCTTCTTTTTCTAGATAAAAATTCCAGAAATGGCTCATTTTCAAATTGGAAAGCCCAAAACCTACCGCATTCTCCTGATAGGACGGATAGGGGGATGGTGAGCCATGATGGTGAAAATCAGTGACAGGGTACAGCAGCACTTGTTTTGAAATAGTTGGGCCACCTTGTTCCCTAGCCATGAGACAGACGACAGTCGCCAGGTTTCCTCCGGCACTGTCTCCCGCTACATAAAGCGGAGTTCCTTCCGCGTTTAATTCTTCGCGATGATCATCCACCCATTTTGTGGCTGCAAAACAATCTTCAGGCGCAGCTGGAAAAGGGTGTTCTGGTGCCAATCGATAATCGACGGACACCACTTTGCAACCTGTTTCCCTAGCGAGTAACCGGCAGACGACATCATGCGTTTCCACACTAAGTAAGACAAATCCTCCTCCATGAAAATAGACGATTATCGGAAAAGGTCCTTCCCCTTCAGGGGTATAAATGCGAATCGGGATGTGTCCGGCAGGGCCGGGAATCTGGTGATCCTGAACAGATGCAACCTGTGGCCGTTGTTCGACCGGTGGAACAAGCGTATGTTCGATATCACGGGATGCGATCATTTCCTCAGGCGTCATTTCGGTTGAGGGTATAAGACGTAAGTTTTCTATTACATGCGGTTTTAGGGACATGACAATTCCTCCTCAGACATAAACCTAGCTCTTCTTCTATAATAGCCTTTAATCTGGACAGACTCCACCTTTTTTGTAAGTGTATGTCAATGGTATAATAATGGAAAGTGAATGTGAAAGGGGTACAGCTTTTTTGAAAAAAATAGGATGGATCTTAACATCATTGGGCATCGTTCTAGCCGGTGGACTTTACTACGGGTATGAACAATTTATAAATGTAAAACCGCAAGCCATCACTATTCCCCAGGAGGAGAGGTTCTTCCAAGACGATGGAACAAGCCTTGATTGGCTAGAGGATCCTGCCCTCGTGGAGAATACAGATACAGTACCAAAAAACCAACCTGTGGTTGAATCACCATCAGACGTTGTGGTAACCGAAAACACTGTAAAAGAGCAAACTTCTTCACCGAAGCGAGCTCCTAAACAAAATATTGATTCTGGACAACCTTCTGCTACACCTGTGAAGAAAGCGAATCCCATTGCAGAAATCAAAAGCAAATACACCGTTCAATTTAAAAAGCTGGAGCGTACCTATCAAGGAAAGTTGATGGGATTAATTGGACAAGCCAAGGCAGATTATGTCGCGATGAAAAAAGGGGAACTTGAAACCTCCACCATGTCTCTAGCTACCGAGTACTTAAAGCGCGCACAGCAAATGGAAAGTGAGGCGGATGCACAGTTTTACTCCGTGCTTTCCCAAATGAAGCAGGAGTTGATTAACCAAGGTCTTCCTAATAAACTTGCGGATAACGCAGAGATCGAATACGAACAAAGAAAAAAGAACCAGCGAGCGGCTCTCCTACAGAAGTTTTCGTCGAAGCTATAAGAAAGAAAACGCCCCCAAAAGGGGGCGGAAAGTTAGTGTTTCATTCCGTGCTTAACACCATAACGAACAGCCAGGTAAATACCTCCGATGACCAAGGCCATAGGAATAAGACACCAAAGTCCAACACCCATTCCATAACCCATCATGCCATACATCATGTGAATCACTCCCTTTCTACCTTCAATATAACACCATTGGAGGCAGCTACAGTGTATGAAGTGTGAAGTATTTTTGAATTTTTTACTCAAGTTAATATTTAAGGGATAATTGAACGATGAAGGACAAATCTTGCTTGTACATCATGGGAAATGTCCTTCATAAATCGCGGTCCCAACAACAAGACTTTAACTTATAGATTTTGATCTGTATCAAGTTATTTAATGCCCCAAGAGATTAAGATAAAGGTGCGAAACAAAATCTCTAGTTGGGAGAGGATCCTAATGGCGAAATACACATGGGTAGACAAGGAAACATGCATTGCTTGCGGGGCGTGTGGGGCAACAGCGCCAGACATCTATGACTATGATGACGAAGGATTAGCCTATGTCACCTTGGATGACAACCATGGGATTGTAGAAATTCCTGAAATCTTATGGGATGACATGGAAGACGCAGCCAATGGATGTCCAACGGATTCAATCAAGGTTCAGGATAAACCATTTAATAAGTAAATTCATTGAAGGGTATCCCGATAGTCTAGATTTTTAGGCTGAGGGATCCCTCTTTTTTTTCGCTAAGTTCAAAAACGGTATGCCAAAAAGAGTCATCTTATTCTAAAATGAATGAGAAAGGAGACTACCAATGAAAATCTTAAGAGGGCATCATGTATTATGTATCCACGGCTTTCAGGGGATGGGCTACAGTTCGGAATTCATCGATAAAATGACCGAAATTGTAGAGGATATGCGGAATGAACAAATGACTTTCCCTGTCAGAGTTGTCCAAGATCTTGACGAGGCCTGCTTTAGCTGTCCGAATCGGGGAGATGGGTTTTGTAATGCGGGGGAGGATTCCGATGATCACGTGCGGAATATGGATTCAAGGGCCATGGAGCACCTTGGGATTACACATGGTGAGATTTTGGATAAAAATGCATTAATCCGCTTGACAGCCCGGAAGATCAGAACTGAAGATCTGAATGATATCTGTGAAGGATGCTCCTGGTTAAGATACGGGGTTTGCAAAGAGGGGATCCGAATGCTGAATCAAAAATTTACCTAAAGAAAGGCAGGTTCAACCTGCCTATTTACTTTACGGTCTGATGAATTCCTGCACCCAGTAGGTTCATAGGAGCCTCCCTTAGCAAGACCAACCCCAATTTCCGTATAATTCTTATTTAATATATTCGCCCTACATATGCAATTCTCATTATGAAAAATCAGTTTTTAAGCAGATTCTCGCTAGCGCATGAAACCCATTCTCTCTTCATATGATGAAATGATTAGCCCCGCTGACATCAGGACATTGTAAAGGAGAATGCCGATATGGAAAGGGAAAAGTGGATGGAAATGGCCATACAACTGGCGCTAGATAATGTGACTAAGGGACATGGCGGACCATTTGGTGCGGTAGTTGTCAAGGACGGAAAAGTGATCGGGGTCGGGCGAAATGAAGTAACCGCAAATAACGACCCCACGGCACATGCTGAGATCCAGGCGATCCGCGAGGCCTGCAGTCATTTGGGAGATTTTCAATTGGCCGGCTGTGAAATCTACACCAGCTGTGAACCCTGCCCGATGTGTATTGGCGCGATCTATTGGTCGCGGCCGAAAGCTGTCTATTATGCCTGTTCGAAAGAAGACGCTGCAAGAATCGGGTTTGATGACCATTTTATTTATCAACAACTTGCCCTTCCTTTTGCTGAAAGATCGGTAGAGATGAAAAAGATTTACCCGGAAACAAGCAGCTTGCCTTTTCAAGCTTGGGAAAGTACACAGAATAAAATCATTTATTGAGGGATAATATTTGATACAATAGAAGATGCGAATAATTGTTTTGGAGGCATACATGATTACCATTAAAACTGAAGAAGAAATTCAGAAAATGAAAGAAGCAGGAAAAATCCTGGCCGCTTGTCACAAAGAAATCGCGAATTTGATTCGTCCAGGGATCACAAGCCTTGAAATCGATCAATTTGTGGAGAAACTTCTGCAAAAACACGGAGCAACCCCGGAACAAAAAGGCTATCACGGATACCCTTTTGCAACCTGCGCTTCTGTCAATGATGTGATTTGTCACGGTTTCCCTTCCAAAGAACCATTGAAAGATGGTGACATCGTGACCATCGATATGGTTGTGAATTTGAATGGGTGGTTGGCGGACTCAGCTTGGTCCTATGCTGTTGGGGAAATTTCTGAAAAAGCGCAAAAGCTGTTGGACGTTACTAAAGAATCTTTGTATAAAGGAATTGAAAAAGCGGTGATCGGAAATCGAATTGGCGATATTTCCTATGCCATTCAATCCTTTGTCGAGCCATTGGGTTATTCCGTGGTACGAGATTTTACTGGACACGGCATCGGCAAAGTGATGCATGAAGACCCCGCTGTTCCGCACTATGGACCTGCAGGTCGCGGCCCCCGGTTAAAAGAAGGCATGGTCATCACTATAGAACCTATGATCAATACAGGTAAATACCATTCCAAGGTCGACGAAGACGGCTGGACTGCACGTACGCGTGATGGCTCGTTGTCTGCCCAATATGAGCATACGATTGCCATTACAAAGGACGGTCCCGTGATTTTGACGGATCAGGATTGAGTGGGATAACGGAAAATATTTCCGTTATCTTTTTTATTTCGTTAGATGATGGCGGGATAACGGAAAGATTTTCCGCTATTTTTGTTTGTAAGCTATTTCAGGCAGGTTGGCCATTCCTTTAAAGGAAAATATTTCCGCTATCTGAACTATTTTTGGTGTGATCTCCCTGATAACGGAAATTTCTTCCGTTATCGTTAAAACCCCATATGATTCCCGGAAATATTGGGATAATATTAGAAAATATATCGGAGGACGAACCATGAAAATAGGAATCATTGGTGCAAGCGGGAAGGCAGGAAGGCTGATTCTAAAAGAGGCAATTGACAGAGGACATGAAGTGACTGCCATTGTTCGTGATGCATCCAAAGTTCAAAACACAAAAATTGCAGTTTTTGAAAAAAATATCTTCGATCTGACATCAGAGGATCTTAGCCAGTTTGATGTTATTGTAAATGCCTTCGGTGCACCTATGGGGCAAGAAAATCAACACGTGGAAGCCGGTAGAGTGTTGATTCGTGCACTTAAAGGGGCACCCCTGACAAGATTAGTTGTCGTTGGAGGGGCTGGAAGTCTCTATGTGGATGAACAGAAAACCATTCGCGTCATGGAAACCCCTGAATTTCCTGAGGCCTATCTAAAAACAGCTGAGAACCAAAGCAAAAACCTGTCGGAATTACAAAAGTCGACTGGTTTTCAATGGACTTTTATTAGTCCTGCAGGTTTCTTTAACCCCGAAGGAAAACGGACAGGCAGCTATCAAAAAGGGGGAGACTTCCTTACCCTCAACTTAAAAGGGGAGAGCTACATCAGCTATGCGGATTATGCCATCGCCGTTCTAGACGAAATCGAGGATCCCCATCACATCAACGAGCGTTTTTCCGTTGTGGGGGAAGCAGAATAGGGTTCAACTGCCACTCCAACAAAAGATTTTTTGGTTTGATGTCACCTAACCGTCGAAAATAGGGGGAAAATCTATTACTTTAAAATGACATTATCATATGATATTAGTGCCAAATCCAAAAAATGAGGTGAGCTATTTGGGAATTAGACCGAGAAAAGCTTGTCCTGATGAAACGTGTTTTCAAGATCTTAAGGAAATGTTGCAAGATTTGGAAGGAAGATTTATTTCAGTTGCGCTTTCAGGCAGTTTTGAAACTCTACAAGGAAAGCTGTTTCGGGTTGATGAAGGAAAAATTATACTCGTTGGGTTATTCGGTTTACGAATTATTCCAATCTGTACGATCAGTTCTATCGATCACGGTCCTTTTGCTTATGTAGCAAATAGTGCAGATGATACCGTCTCCGTAATAAATACCGCAACCAATACGGTGTTCTCTTTGATTCCTGTTGGGGACACCCCTTTCAAAATTGCCATTACACCTGACGGATCCCGTGCCTATGTGACAAATCGGAACAGCAGTACGGTATCCGTGATTGACACGGCCTTAAACGAAGTGATCGATACCATTGAATTGGATCCTGCCGCCATTCCTAGAGGTATTGCGATTACGCCTGACGGAACCCGGGCCTATACAGCAAATCAAAACAACAACACGGTGTCCGTCATCGACATCACCGCGACACCCAATACAGTCATACAGGTCATTGATCTTACAGCTGTTGCCCCTCCTGCATTATCTCCTAACGGAATAGCAATTACCCCCGATGGTTCCCGTGCCTATGTTGCTAATACAGGCAATAGTATCGTATCTGTGATTGACATTACTGTTACACCCAATGTCCTCATACAAAACCTTGATATTTCTCCTGGTGGGGTATTTCCCGCTGGCATTGCCATCAGACCAGATGGTACCCGTGCTTATACCGCAAATGTTGGCAACAATACGGTGACCGTCATTGATATCACCGTGACACCAAATGTGGTCGTCGTTAATATTCCCCTTGTCGCCAACACTCCTCGTGCCATTGCTATCACACCTGACGGAACCCGGGCCTATACAGCAAATGAAAATACCTCCTCGGTGAGCACAATCCACTTGGGTTTGAATGAGGTCATAAATACAGTTTCACTTGCTCCAGCCGGAACAATCCCCCAAGACATTGCCATCACACCTGACGGAACTCGAGCATACACAGCAAATCAAGGAACTAGCAATGTCTCTGTTATTAACACAGCAACAAACACATTAATCAACGGCCCGATTGAGGTCGGAGAATCACCTATCGGAATAGCAATTACCCCAATCCTTATATGAAAAAAGCTTATAAGCCAGGTTATTAGCTATAGATAATCCTCCTTAAGAGAAAAGAAAGGAGGATTTTTTTAATGACTAAATGAAAAATAGTTAAGTCCAGGAACAATTAAATTTATAAACGTGACAGATTTACGGATTTAACTTATTATTTAGACAGTAAGTAAAATTCGTGGGAGGTGTCACGTTTATATGAAAGTATCTCAAACTGAAACCTTAAAAGGCTTTTCTCTTGGAGATGTAATACAGCGTCCATTCACAGGGGACCAAATGATGGTAGTAAGAGGGGAGGCTCCCAAAGGAGCCATTGTTGAAAAGCACTCCCATCCACATGAGCAGATGCTTTATGTTATTTCGGGTTCGTTACGGTTTCAATTAGAAGAGGAGGAGCAGGTGCTCGGTCCAGGTGAAATTGTACACATCCCATCAGGCAAAGAACATTCATTGGTATTTCTCGAAGATTCCCTAATCCTTGATGTGTTTTCTCCGATTAGAGAAGACATGCTGAAAAAGTTGGAGCAACAACAATAGTTCAAAGGGCGAACCAGCAAAACTGGCAAGCCCTTCATTTCTTTAAGAGGTGATAAAAATGAGGTTTCTCCTCCGGATATTATTTAGTGGACTCTCTCTGTGGATTGCTGACTTGCTAATCGACAGTATCAGCTTGCGGGGATTTGGCACAGCCGTATTAGCTGCGATTATCTTAGGGTTGGTTAATTTTTTTATCAAACCCATCTTAATCTTCTTCACCTTCCCGATCACCGTTTTAAGCCTTGGACTATTTTTACTAGTCATCAATGCAATTACCTACTGGATTGCTTCATTGTTCGTTCCGGGTTTTGAGATCTATAGTTTTTGGGGAGCATTCTTGGGAGCGATCGTGACGTCGGTGGTCAATGCGCTCCTCAATAGTTTGATTAAAGACCGGGATTAAGAACAGACTCGCGAAAAACAAAAGTCGGATTAAAAATCCGACTTTACCTAAATTCTTCCCGAATCCGGTCAATATCGTAGACCACGTTATCGAGCATCATTTTGATTTTATTATTGTCTGTCGTTTGATCGACTACGGCAATCGTATCGACATCAATTTCCACGCCGGCCTCATATACATTGCCATCGCGGACAATATAAGCCCCTAAGTTACTTTGGGCAACGATTCCTTTACTGCCAAAAAATTCAGCCCTCGGCATAAGATGTGGTTTCATCTAATCCCTCCTAGATTATCAATTACTCATAGTATAAATAACGATATTTCCGATAAATCTCCTGATCCACATCGGTTTGTATGACCTGTTCGATCATAGGATTCGATGTATCTAGCCTATCTTCCGGTATATCAGCAACTTGTACTTCAGGATCTTGATTGAGCTCATTTCTTTCCATGGATAATCCCTCCAATCTGTTCATTCCTAATCTATAAGGTGCCCAAATAGAGGATATTTATTTGGTGTAAAAAATTTTTTATGTTTAACATTCATTAATAGAAGGATTTCGCACGAATTATAGGAATATTAATAATATACCGATATGATGATAGGAGTTGAAAAAGTGGAACAGGAGATTTGTTTTGCAACAGCCAGGGATCTTGCACATGCAATACAAGACCGCAAACTATCAGCGCGTGAGGTGATGGAAGCTCATTTATCCCAGGTGAAACGGGTCAATCCACAAGTGAACGCCATTGTATCATTAGATGAAGAGAAGGCTATGCAAGCAGCCATTCAAGCAGACGAGAGACTAATGCGTGGGGAAAGCGTAGGGGCTTTTCACGGTTTACCCATTGCCATCAAGGACACACACAATGCTGCTGGTTTTCTCACCACCTGTGGTTCTAAGGCATTGCGCGACAACATGGCTACAAAGGACGACCTGATTGTCGAAAGATTACGCGGAGCAGGGGCAATAGTGATAGGGAAAACGAATGTCCCGGAATTTGCCGCTGGTTCGCATACTTTTAACGAAGTGTTTGGAGTGACGCGCAATCCGTATCATCCTTTGCGCACTGCAGGGGGAAGCAGCGGCGGAGCAGCGGTGGCAGTAACTTGCGGAATGATCCCTTTTGCCGATGGCAGTGATATGGGTGGTTCTTGCCGTTACCCGGCAGCTTTTAACAATGTCGTTGGATTGAGAACTTCACCTGGACGAGTACCGACATATCCAAAAGCGGCTTTATACTCTCCGCTTTCTGTCCAAGGACCTATTACGCGAAATGTTTCCGATGCTTTGTTTATGATGTCCGTCCTAGCCGGGCCTGACGCGAGATCTCCGCTTTCCATTGAAGAACCAGGGAAGAAATTTCTTGAACCCTTGGAAGCGGACATCAAAGGACTTCGTGTTGCATACTCTGTCGATCTGGGTGGTTTGATTCCAGTCGATGCCGCGGTTAGGAAAAATTTCGCAGAGCAGATCCAAATCTTTAACGATTTAGGGTGCAAAGTGGAAGAAGTCTGTCCAGATTTCTCGGATGCAGATGCAATCTTTCAAATTTGGCGTGCCTGGGAAATGGAAATGACATACAGCGAACTATTTGATCAGTACCAAAACCTGATGAAACCAAGTTTTGTCTGGAATGTGCAAAAAGGGCGTGTATTAAACGGTGTCGATATCGGGCGGGCAGAGAGACTGCGCAGTCAGCTTTACCATCGGTTACGCGAATTTTTCTCGCAGTATGACGCGTTTATCCTTCCTGTTAGCCAAGTTCCACCATTTGACGCGAATTTCGAATATCCAACAGAAATCAATGGCAACTCCCTTACAACCTACATTGATTGGATGCGTTCTTGTTACTACATATCTGCCACCGGAAATCCTGCGTTGTCTGTTCCAAGCGGTTTTACAGAGGATGGATTGCCTTTAGGTTTGCAAATTGTCGGGCCACACCGCGGTGACTTTGAAGTGTTGAGAATAGGCTATGCCTTTGAACAAGCAACAGGATATGGCAAGCAAAGACCAAAGCTGGCTCTATAGATTTTTTATAATATGTGAAAGGGTTGAACTCAATGTTTAAGTCAATGACCTTGTTTTTTGACAGAGCCGTACAACGTTACCTGCCAGATGCTTTTTTATTTGCAATTCTATTAACTTTAGTAGTATTTGTATTAGGAATTGGCTTTACCGAAAGCACTCCATTAGACATGGTAAAGTATTGGGGTGATGGGTTCTGGAATCTGCTTGCTTTTGCTATGCAGATGTCACTCATCGTTGTAACAGGCTATGTTTTGGCGAACAGTCCTTTCTTCGAGTCCTCATTGGCAAAGTTAGCGAATCTTGCGAAAACACCAGGCCACGCAATTCTTATGGTTACTTTTGTAACCGCTGTTGCTTGTTTGATTAACTATGGATTCGGTTTAGTAATCGGCGCCTTATTTGCAAGACATTTAATCCGCGCCGTACCGAAAGTCAATTATCGACTGTTAGTTGCGAGTGCTTACAGCGGCTATTTGGTTTGGCATGGGGGTCTATCGGGTTCCATTCCGTTGACTCTAGCAACTCCCAAACATTTTCTAGAAGATAAAGTAGGCATCATCCCGATCACCGAGACGATTTTTACAAGCTACAATATTTTTATCGTAGTCGTTTTGCTGGTTACCCTTCCTTTATTAAATTGGCTTTTAATGAAAAATACAGATGATCAAGACAGAATGGCAGAACTGTTATCTGAAAAAGAAATGGCTGCAGCGATTGAGCCGCCAACGGAGCCTGCAAGAGAAATGATTACGGGTGAACCATTATCTCCTGCTGATCGTTTAGAAAACAGTAAGCTCATTTCCATGATCATTGGTCTATTAGGTCTAAGCTTTATCGTCTATCATTTTGTTACGAAAGGACTAGACCTGAATATCAATATTGTCAATTTTATCTTCTTATTTTTGGGGATTCTGTTTCACAAAACCCCTCGCCGCTTCTTAAACAGCGTCACAGAGGGTGTAAAAAATGCCGGCGGAATCATCATTCAGTTTCCTTTTTATGCGGGAATCATGGGGATGATGGGTGCTTCAGGGTTATCAGCACTCATTTCCATGTGGTTTGTCGATATTTCCAATGAAGTTACTTTCCCCTTATTTACCTTTATCAGTGCCGGCTTTGTTAACTTATTTGTTCCATCCGGTGGCGGTCAGTGGGCAGTGCAAGGACCGATCATGATCCCTGCAGCGATGGAGCTTGGTGTTGACACAGCAAAAACGGCAATGGCCATTGCCTGGGGTGACGCCTGGACGAACATGATTCAGCCGTTCTGGACCTTACCGATGCTAGCTATTGCTGGACTCAAGGTAAAAGATATTATTGGATTTTGTGTGATGACTTTGATTTGGGGATTCATTCCGATTGCTATTGGGCTTTTATTCCTTTAAAAAACCATTGATTTACGAAAAGGAGGTACTAACCTAATGGAATCAACAATTAAACTTGATAATTGGGCAAATACCATGGAGTATTTCTTTGAAAAGGGATGGACAGATGGGTTGCCGATTGTTCCTCCGACGAAAGAACTTGTGGAAGCCATGTTATCCCACACGACGAGAGATCCGGATGAGATTGTTGCCATAGTTCCCCCCAGATGGGTCGGTGCAACGGTTCGTGATGTCGCGATTAATGCGGTGATGGCTGGCTGTAAGCCGGAGTATTTGCCAGTTGTCATAGCAAGTGTGGAAGCGGCTTGTGATGAACGGTTTAATTTAAATGGAATCCAGGCGACAACGCATGTTGTGAGTCCTTTAATGATCGTAAATGGCCCAATCCGAAACGAACTATCTATTAATTCTAAATACAATGTGTTTGGTCAAGGTTTTAGAGCGAATGCAACGATTGGGAGAGCGTTTCGCCTAGTATTAATGAATTTAGGCGGCGGGATTCCCGGAGAGACGGATCAGTCCTGTTTTGGACACCCGGGGAAGTTCTCCTATTGTATCGCGGAAAACGAAGAGGAGAGTCCCTGGGAGTCCTATCATGTAGAAAAGGGTTATAACGCTGAGGATAGCACAGTGACACTGTTTGGAGGAGAGGCCCCTCACAGCTGTTCCAACCATGTAAGCAATGATCCGTATGGGATCTGTATGACCATCGCCGACACCATGGCAACTCTTGGGAATAACAATCAATTGGTGTCAGGTGAAATCGTGGTTGTGATTGGTCCGGAACATGCGGAGACGATTAAGCAAAGCGGTTGGACAAAAGAGGATATTCGCTACTATCTCTATCAAAACGCAAGAAACAATATTGAAAAATTAAGGTTTTACGGAAGATACGGCAAAACATGGAATAAAAACTGGCCAAAATGGATTGATCGAGATAATCCTGAGGAGAGGGTTCCCGTTGTTCCTAAACCAGAAAACATCCATATCCTCTATGCTGGCGGACCTGCTGGCCGATTTTCTATTGTGGTTCCTGGTTGGGGAAGAATGGGCGGGCAGGCTGTTACCAAATTGATTCGAAAATAACTAAAAAGGAAGGTGGAAAGCATGTTTGAGGTTTACATTCCTACAGGACTTGCGGAAACGAAATTAAAATTTCCATCCCCCCGTTTAGATACACTGGACGGAAAGGTCCTCGGGCTACTAGACAACGGAAAATGGAATTCGAAAAAACTTTTAAATGAAGTGCAAGATATCCTGATCAAAAACTACAACATCAAAGATGTGATCAAATGGAAAAAGCCCAATTTCTCCGCGCCAGCGAATCGGGATATGCGTGAGGAAATAGCTAAGAAATGCGATTTTGTTGTGTCAGCAATTGGTGACTGAGGGTCCTGCACTTCGTGTTGTATACACGATGGGGTTGGACTTGAAGAACTTGGTGTACCAGTTGCTGCAATTGCCACCACCGTTTTTTCCAAAGAAGCGAAGAACTCTGCAAACATTCTGAGGATGCCAGATTTTGTTACGGTAGAGATTACACATCCGTTATCAACCTTAACGCAGGAGCAAATCCGTGAACGAGCCTACGAAGCGGTGCAAAGCATTGTGCCGATCATTACGGGGCAGGAGGTTGATCTGAGGAAAGAGACTGGTGAAAAAGTTGAAAAGCTAGTAAACACAAACCATTCCGATAACAGTCAAAACGTTGAAAGCTGTGCAGATGAGTGAACGGTGTAAGTCCAAGGTGTCCGTGTGACACCTTTTTAATTTAACTAATTTTTGTCTAACCCTTTGGACAAATTAGGAAATGATTCCTAATCATTTAAAAGGGGAAATGGACGTGGAAAAAGATTTGTCCTATGGCAGTGATTACAAATATTTACCGGTTACTTCCATACGAAGTGGGCTTGGAGTAGAGGTAAGACCTGATATTTATTGTCATACCATTCAGATTGTGAATATCTGTTTGGTTGGCGATCCAAAAACAGAGGACTTTGTCTTGATCGATACAGGAATGCCAAAATCTGTAGATGAGATCATCTCTGTAGTCGAAGGGCGTTTTGGTTCGCAAAGCCGTCCCAAAGCGATTGTTTTAACACATGGTCATTTTGATCATGTTGGGGCTGTTGTTGATTTGGTCAAGGAGTGGAATGTTCCTGTCTATGCCCATGAGCTGGAGATGCCTTATTTAACAGGAAGAGAGAGCTACCCCGAACCAGACCCAACAGTAGAAGGAGGGATGGTGGCAAAGATGTCACCGATTTTCCCAATTGAACCCATCAACTTAGGAGATCACGTTAGACCCCTTCCATCTGACGGAAGTGTTCCTGAGCTGTTAGGCTTTCGCTGGATTCACACGCCAGGACACTCGCCGGGGCACATCTCTTTATTTAGAGAAGAGGATCGCTTGCTAATCGTTGGAGACGCATTTGTTACGGTGAAACAGGATTCCCTCTATAAAGTGCTAACACAAGATTTTGAGATAAATGGACCACCTAGATACCTGACCACCGATTGGCAGGCCGCTTGGAATTCGGTAAAGAATCTGCAGGCCCTAAATCCAACGGTTGCTGTTGTTGGACATGGGATGCCTATTTCCGGGGAGGTCTTATCCAATAGTTTGGAAAAACTGGTAAAGGAGTTTGATCGGATCGCCATCCCGGATTACGGAAAGTATGTGCAGTAAGGAAAAGACCATCAGTTCGAATTGCTGGTGGTCTTTTCCATGATTCCAGTTAGATTTTTTATAAACTCACGGGTTGCGGCGCTCATAAATTTTTCTTTTCGATAAACGATCCCGATTTCTTTTTGCGGGGTAGGCTCGTGAATAGGGATGATCCGTATTTGACTTTTATCAAGATTGGTTAAATATGATTTCGGTAGGATCGTCGCCGCGACGTTGCCCAACACGATGTCTACTAACGCATCTAAGGTTGTCATTTCAAAAATGGGGCGGAATAAGAAGCCGGCTTTTCTCGAGGCTTCATCAATAAGCTGCCTGACCAAGAATCTAGGAGGCAGCAGCACCATGGGGATGGTCTCTAAATCCCTTAATTCCACAGTCGAATGGCCCGCGAGTTGATGGTCAACTGAAACGGCTAAGGATAGCTCCTCTGTAAACAACGGGATCCGTTCTAATTGTCCATCCTCCAAAGGTAAAAAAACAACACCAAGGTCTAATTCGTTCTGCAAAAGTCTCCGTTTGGTCTCCTCTGTTGAGAGTTGGCTGATGGTTATTTTGATATTGGGATACTGTTTGTGAAAAAGAATAACCGCCGAGGTAAGAAGATGGTTCAACGAGCACCCAATGGTAATTTCGCCTTGCTGCAGTCCTTTCAGTTCTCCTATTGCTGCTTTTGCCTGTTCGATGGTATCGACAACCTGTGTTGCATACTTCAAAAGCACACGTCCCGCTTCGGTCATCATCACTTTTTTTCCCACCCGATCAAATAGGGGAAGTCCAAGCGCATCTTCCAATTGACGAATTTGTTGGCTTAAAGTAGGTTGCGTAATATTTAAGGTTTCCGCTGCTCGAGTAAAGTGCAACTCCTTACACACAGCGATAAAATATTCAAGTTGCCTGATCTCCACGCTTACAACCCCTTAAAATGATAGATGATATCTATCATTTTAATAAAATATTACAATTTGATCAATGATTAAAAAGGGCATAGAGTGAAAGATAGGAATTAGGAAAAAGGAGGGAACCTTTTGCATCGAGCTTATCTTTTTCTATTGTTATGTAATTTACTATGGGCGGGGAACATTATTTTCGGAAAATTAGTTACGTCTGAATTAACACCACTATGGATCACCTTTCTGCGTTGGTTTATCGCAATTCTTATTCTTGTTCCGATCACCCAGTTGCTAGAGCGGCCGAATTGGATGGGCATCTTGCGAAAGCATTGGAGGCCATTAGCTTTGATGGGGATCTTTGGAGGCATTCTTTTTAATGGCTTAACTTACATAGCGATTACGTACACGTCACCAACCAATGTTGCCTTGATTAGTGCCTTGATGCCCGCTTTTATTATGATTTTTTCTGTTTTGTTTCTTCATGAAAAGGTTGGGATAACTCAAATACTCGGTTTGGCTCTCTCCTTTTTTGGAGTGGTTTTCATCTTGACAGGCGGGGCACCTTATCAGGTTTTTCAAACCCAATATAATTTAGGCGATTTGTTGATGCTTGTGGTTGGTTTATGTTGGGCGATCTATTCTATCTTAGCAAAAAAACTTTCTCACGTGACACCCTTAACAGCGACCACGATTTCCTCTTGCTTTGCAGTCCTGTTTATGCTGCCGTTTCTCCCATTTTCTCCGGTAGATCTTGTTCAAGTCACGACAATGGGCTGGGTGGGGATCCTATACATTGGCATCTTTGCCACTGTAGGCGCCTTTGTTTTATGGAATATTTCAGTCTGTGAGCTAGGTGCGAGCAAATCCAGCATCTCCATGAACCTGGTTCCCGTTTACACAGGAATTCTAACGATTTTCCTTGGTGGACAACTGGCGGTCTCGCAGGTGATCGGTGGATTAATTGTGTTCGGAGGGATGATACTAACTACAAATTTAGTCCAGTTTGGTCTGGTACACAAGAAGACTGTCCGAAATTTACATAATAGGGTAGGGTAACCCCCAATATGGTGTGGTATTTAGAGAGGTGGGCCAATAACGGAATTTTTTTCCTTTATTGTCTAGAATCTGAGAAAAAGATGATCAATAACGGAAAATATTTCCGTTATGAGGCCGCAAATGGGAATTTTACCATAGTCACCAGCCAAATAACGGAAAATATTTCCGCTAAAACCATAACTTAAACCTCAAGTTCCCGAATAACGGAAAAATCTTCCGCTATCTCAAAACGGGCAGGTGCATAACAAAGGTCGTACCCTGTCCCACCGTACTTTCTACAGTGATGGTGCCGCCATGTGCCTGAACAATCCACTGGGCGATCGATAATCCCAGGCCAGTTCCGCCATGTTCACGGGAACGTGCTTTATCGGCCCGATAAAAACGATCAAAGATCCGTTTCTGTTGATCCGGTGCAATTCCGATTCCCGTGTCTGTGACCGCGATGCGCAATGCATTTTCACTGGCTTTCTCAACTTGAATAGAAATCTCTCCCTCTGTTGGAGTGTAACGAAGGGCATTATCCAACAGAATGTAAAATAATTGCCGCATTCGTTCCGAGTCCGCATACATCGTAAAATCCCGTTCCAGATTCAGATTCAATCGAATATTTTTCTTTGCTGCCAAGTGTTGAAAAGATCTCATCAGTGATTCAAGCAGTGGACGAGTTTCTACAGGTTCAACGACAATCTCAATTACACCGGAATCGACACGGGCCAAGGTGAGTAAATCCGTAAGCAGCTTTTCCATCCGTTCCACTTCATCTTGCAAATCATCGAGAACCTGTTGAGAGAAATCGGACATCTGTTTCTTTTCCTCAGCTGCCAGCACCTCAAGGGAAGAGTGGACCACACTCAAGGGTGTCCGCAGCTCGTGCGAAGCGTCGGCAACAAACTCTTGCTGCCTGCGGAATGCTTGCATGATCGGGTTCATTGCTTTTCCCGCCATGAAATAACTAATTAATGAAGACAGTCCAAGAAAGAGGATGGACAAGCCAAATAATATCCAAAGCAAACGATCCATAATATGTTTCTGCTCGGAAATGTCTGTACCCGCAAAGGCCGTGCCAAGAAAATCTCCGTTATCAAAAACCGGCTTGCCTGCCAGCACGAGATGGATGGTCCGATCACCGGCTTTCAAATGAACAAATTGAACATCCTCGACCTGCGTTGCTTCTTGCACCAACGTATATAACCGGGACGGTTCGAGCAAAAAGGAGGGAGCATCCGCTTTTACTAGTTCACCATCCCTGGATACGAGGAAATAAAACGAACGGGAAAACTCCGATTCATCAAATGAATCATGATCCTCGATCTTTGGTTTTTTGCGCTCCTCCCATTTCAAAAAATCTTTCGCGTGATCCTCTGCCTCCTCGTGGGCTAGCTGAAGCACCTTTTCTTTACTATCGTGATAAAGGAATTGCGAGAGGATGAAATAACTGAGTGCTGTAAAGGTGAACAGGAAAAGGGTCATCAGCGCCGTATAAATTATGGTTAGGCGTTTCTTCGTGCTTTTAAACAATGTTCACACCTCCAATTTATAACCGACACCCCGAACATTTTGAATGAAAGGTGGATCACCAGGATTTTCTAGCTTTTTGCGGAGCAACTTGATATAAGCATCAACCGTGTTGGTGTTTACCTCATTGTCAAAACCCCAAACCCGGTCAAGAATAATCTCCCTCGTCAGTACTTGTCCCGCATTTCGCATCATTAATTCCAACAGTTGAAACTCTCTTGGCGTAAGATGAATCTTTTCCCCGTTCAACATCACTGTATGTTCCGTACAATCAAGGATTAAACCTCGCACTTCAATCACATCTTTTTGGATGGACTGGCCGCTCCTTCGAGTAAGGGCACGGATCCGGGCAAAAAGCTCCTCGAAAGCAAAAGGTTTCAACAAGTAATCATCCGCACCTGCATCAAGCCCCTTTACCCTGTCATCCAACGCATCCCTTGCGGTTAGCATCAAGATTGCACCATTATAACTTTCTTTTCTAAGTTGAAGACAGACATCTATTCCATCTAGCTCCGGCATCATCCAATCGAGAATCAACAAATCATAGGTTGTCAAACTGGCATAATCATAGGCATCTTTTCCGTTAGTTACCCACTCTACGGTATGGTGCTCCTTTTTCAGCATATGGGAGATCAAAGTACCTAAACGCCGATCATCTTCAGCTAATAGGATGTGCATAACCTATTCACCTTCTTTCTATAATTCTAGTTTAGCCTCCAATTCTGAAAAAAGAATGAATGTTTCATAACATTTTTTCACCTTTTTTTCAGAAAAGGGGGGTAGATTCTAGTTAAGACAAAACGAGGAGGTTCACGATATGGCAAATAAAACATGGATCAAATGGGCTGTGGGTTTGGCAGGTGTAACATCTTTTGGTGCATTTGTAGGTGCTTTAAATCAGGAAAATGGAGTGATGCTTGCTCCTGCTGCAAATGCAAACCAAGCTTTCGATCAGACCTATGACAGTGACCCGGTTCAAGAGGAATGGATGAACGATTGGAACTACGAGGATGATGACCATAACGGCGATGAAGACGAATACTACGAAGATGATGACTATGATGAATATGAAGATAATCATCATGAAAAGAAAAACTATGATCGCCAAAAGCGAGTGTTCGCACAAAGTCAAACAAGTGGAAGAACGAGGGCATCATGAAATTCCATGCGATGAATACCACTTTTCAATTGGCTGGGTTGGAAAAAAATCAGGCAAAGCGGATTAAAAACTGGTTTTGCTATGTAGAAAATAGACTTAGCCGGTTCAAACCAGATAGCGAGCTATCCGCGCTCAATCAAAGTCAAGGGAAACGATTTCTAGCTTCAACGCTGTTGTATGAGGTGGTGGAACAAGCTGCTCGTTACTATAAGGAAACCAACCATCTCTTTCATCCCTTTCTCGGAAAAAACCTGGAATGGATCGGTTATGATCGGAGTTTTGAGCATCTGACAGTGGCGGAAGATCGGAATGAACTGGTGCCACCCATTCCAGGCAATTATCTCACCTTGCATCCTGATATGAGATCCATTTCACTAGCTCCAGGGATCTCTGTTGATCTTGGGGGAATTGCCAAGGGATGGAGTGTAGGGAAAGCCCAACAATGGCTGCAAAAAGAAGGTCTAGCAAGCGGCTTAATTGACGGTGGAGGGGATATCGCAGGATGGGGGGAGGAAGGGACTTGGACAATCGGTGTTGCTGATCCCTATCATATAGAACGTGATCTCGTTCAATTACAAATGAAAAGGACATTCGGAATCGCAACGAGCAGTACGATCAAACGGAGTTGGGTAAATTCGCGCGGTGAAAAACTACACCACCTACTTGATCCGATGACAGGGCGTCCCTCACAGTCAGATCTTGTACAAGTGACGATGGTTGCCCCTGATGTGTGCACGGCAGAAGTTTATGCCAAGACGTTCCTTTTGCTTGGTCTGGAAAAAGGAGTCCCCTTGATGAAAAAGAATAAACCCCATCTTGCATTTGTCACCGTTGATCAAAATAAAGAGGTTTTTGTTAGTGATAACATCCATGATTATGCGATAGTGAAAGGAGAAGACAAAAATGAGTGAAATTCTTTCCGTCTGGACCACAAGCCGAGCCCTTGGTTTAAGCGCCTATCTGCTCTTTTTTCTATCCATGGCGACTGGCATGATGCAAAGTATGAAAGGTTTGTTGCCCAAATACCGAGCTGCTCTCCATGTTACCCATCAAAGCGCAAGCTGGTTCGCTTGGATTTTCACCTTAGCACATGCCTGGGTTTTGATTTATGACAGTTACGTCGGTTTTACATTGCAGGATCTGTTCATCCCATTTTATAGCAAGTATGAAACCTGGGCCATGACCGCCGGGATTTTGGGTTTTTATCTCATGCTCATCCTCATCCTGTCAACGGATCTCATGAAAAAGATCGGAAAGAAATGGTGGCGTTCAATCCATTCGCTTTCCTTTCTAGGATTTGCTCTTTCTTTAGGCCATGGTCTTTTGTTTAGTGCAAAAGCAGGCACCCCGGTAAACAATCTTTATGTTTTGACATTTTCAATCTTAATCGTCATGGGACTTTATCGGTATTTCCATGCAAAGCGACTTGCTAACCAGAAATAGGAAGAAAGGGTTAAATTGTATATAATAAAACTAAAATCCAAGGAGCGGGTAATGATGACATCACAATTAACACCTTTTATTTGGATGGACGGAGAAGCAAAGGAGGCGCTAAAATTTTATGAAAAAACTTTAGAGGCTAAAATTGTCTTCAAAGAAACATTTGCGAAATCCCCAGATCCTGAAAAACAAAAACTCCCAGCTGATTTTAAGGAACGGATTGCACATGCCGTGTTGCGGGTGGGAGATTCTCAACTTTTTGTCGCTGATATGATACCTGATCAGGCTTCTGAACTAGAAGGATCGAAAACAACGATCTGTGTTACAACCTCTGATGCCGAGAAAGCAAAACAGTTTTTCGAAGCCTTACAACAAGGAGGTCAAGTGATGATTCCGTTAAATAGAACTCACTACAGTTCTGCCTATGGCGTTGTGAAGGACAAGTTCGGTGTAACGTTTCATATTTTAACTTCTCGGCGTTAGTGGTTGGGGGAAAAGTGGAGTTGGCAGGAATACAGGAATGAAAGAAGAATTTTCCGCTATAAAGAGAATTTGAGAAAAAAAGATCAAATAACGGGAAATTCCCCCTTATTTGATCTCTTTAACTGTAATATACGTTTCAACTGTACGATAACGGAACTTTTTTCCGCTAAGGCCCGAAGTTTATACTAAAAGTGCTGCATAGCGGAAATTTCCCCGCTATACACTCACTTCCTTTTTCCCCATCACCTCAAGCGGTTTGAAATCCGGCAGTCGCAGACAAACGATACTGGCTAGAATTAATAAACCCGCTGCGCCGCCAAACGCTAACATATGGGTCCCATAAACCTCAAAGCCCCATCCAGCAACAAAGACCCCTACGGCTCCGCCGATCTGGTGAATAAAATAACTCCAACCATATAACACACCCAAATGCCGCAATCCGTAAATATTTCCGAGAATTGCCGAAGAAAGAGCATTGCTTCCCGCCCAAACAAGACCTCCAACAATAGAGACGGCATATAATTGCCAGGATGACATGACAAGTACAAGGGATAGGAAGCCAAGTCCACGGAATCCATAAATAAGGGAAAGCATGTAATGTTTCGGAATACGGTCAGATAGTTCACCCAATACTAGTGTACTTCCCACGGCAACCAGTCCGATTAATCCAATACCAAAGGAAGCAGATTGTTCATGGAATCCGTGGTCGGTCAACATGGTTACCCCGTGCGAACCGAGGAGATTCATACTAAAACCGCAGACAAAAAGTCCCAAAGAAATCTGCCAATATGGACGGGTGAATAGGCCATCGGTCCATTTCTCCAGTTTAATCATTTCCGCTTGCGGCTTTTTATTGTTTTCGATTATTTGTCCGGGAAGCAGATCGGTATTCGGCGGAGCCTCATCCCGAATAACAAATAAGGCAGAGGGAACAATCAGCACCACAAATACGATCGCAAGCAGCAACAAGGTGTTTTGCCAGCCTACCCAATCAATGAGAAACGTAAAAGCCGGGGTCATAATCGCAATCCCACCCATAGAACCGGTGGCCAAGCAAAAAAGAGCCTTTCCCCTTTGCCTGGTAAACCATCTGCTAACAACGGGAGTCACAGCGATCGGACTTGTAAAAGCCAGCCCCAATGAAAGGAAAATACCATAACCAAGTGTGAAGTTAATCAGACTCGTGGTAGAAATGGTCCAGACAATCGAGCCAGTGATCAACGCCACTCCGACCAAGAGGACAAACCTTGTTCCATATTTTCCGACTAAATACCCAGCTAGTGGCATCCCGATCCCGTACACTAGCATCCCTACGGAAATAATAGAAGAAAGTACGGTTCGACTGACCCCCAAATCCTCCAGCATCGGCTTAAAAAAGGGACTTGCCCCAAGTCGTGTGCCTACTGTTAATAGGGTTATCAACGCCGTGATCACAACAATATTCCATCCAAAATACCATTTGCCCGCAAGTTTCATCTTATTTAACCACCCATCAAAATGCAAAAATGTATATATTTTTAAAAATATTATAATACGTGTAGTTCCGAAATAATAAGACATTTATGCTATGGGGGCTATAGGTATTGCTTATACCTTATATTTCATAAAATTCTATTATTTTTTGGAATATCTTGTCCATTCCTCAATAAAAAAGTCTTAGCATTAGGTCTCCGCTTATTTATCGCTATTTTAACAACTAATCAATTATAAACGGAAATTCTTCGATTATTTTTCCATTAGCCTCTTTTTATCCCTTTTCCCCAAAGGAGTGTAAGGCAGTTGATCAAGAAAGCTAATCTCTTTTGGGATTTGGTATCTAGCCACTCTAGCCCGCAACCATTGTAAAAGCTCGTCTTTTGTAAGATCAGCATTTTTTTCTAGAACAACATAGGCCCGGAGTCTTTGACCAAACAGGTCATCCGGGACTCCAATCACTGCCGCATCTTCCACCTGTGGGTGGGTAATGAGCACTTGCTCGACTTCTTTCGGATAGACATTTTCCCCCGCAGAGACAACCATGTCGTCGACACGACCGCACCAAAAATAATGCCCTTTTTCATCCCGGTACCCCAAATCCCCGGTTTTGATTGTGGAATGTTCTCGATTTTTCATTAACCATTGATTCTGGATGTAAAATTGGCCTACTTGCCCTACGTCGACTACATTCCCCGTAGAATCCACGATTTTCACGCGGACCCCTTTTATTCTTTTTCCAATGGTGCTCGCCGCATACCTTAGATCCTGTGGCGTGGCGATCATGTTTAACCCCGCTTCGGATGTACCGTAGAGGTTATATAGGACGTCTCCCAACTCGTTGAAGACTTCCTCCACCAGTTTCGGATTGAGCTCAGCACCACCGGAGGCGATGCATTTCAGTGAGCGTAGATCCACGACATCCTGTTTTAATAATTTATGAACCATGAGGGGGACTACTGTCATCACTTCAACCTGATGTTCGCATATCAACGAACAGGCTTTGGCAGGATCAAATCGGCGAGTTATTACCACCTTTTTCCCCAAAGCGATAAACAGTAACAATACCGCAAACCCATACCCATGATAGATTGGTGTAGCGATATAGGCTGTTTGGTAGTGTATGAGTTTAAGTTTAGAGACTAGTGCAAAAAAAGGATGTAGATAACTGAAGACGGATGGTTGATGCACAGCTGTTTTAGGAGATCCCGTCGTCCCGCCAGTAAACAAGACGAGTTTCCTTTGGGAGGTTCTAGGTAGTTTTTCAATAATATTGGTTTGCGGCAAGTCGTTGATGTCCTGAGAACTTAATCCATTGAAGCGACCACACTCGGTATCATACACAATAAAATCAAATCGATGGCGATCCATTAAAACGCTTAACTGTTCTTTACTCATTTCAACATTCAAAAAATAAAGATCCGCCCCTAACCGGGAAACAGCGAAAATCGCCTTGATTAACGAAGCATGGTTTCGACACAGCAAACCTACTTTTTGCCCCTGTTGGATTTGATAGTTTTCTTTTAAGGCTATAGCCAGCTTTTCTGATTGAACCCATAGTTGTTTATAGGTAAGCTCTTCTTGATCGTCTACTAGGGCAATGTGTTCCGGATACGATTTAAAGGCAAAATAGAGCAAGGCCATTAAGTTGATTCCGCATTTATAAAGGGCCAACAGCAACCGTAACAAAGAGAGAGGAGAAATCAATCTTATCAAGGTTATTTTCCTTTCTTCTTTAAAATCTGTGGAAGCGATCTCTCTAAAATTCCCCGAAATAAAATCGATGCCCACTGGCCAAAAATCAGCCACCATGGTTTATAGCTTCTGCTTTTGGTGTACATTGACTTGCCGATGATTTTTGCGACATGTTCAGGCGTCATAGCGGGAAAGCTTTGATAGGCGGCAGTTGGGAAAATCATTGGCGTCTTAACCAAGGGCAAATAGATAGATGCCGTGGTGATTCCCATCTCATTTAACTCTGGGGCAGCAGAGCGGAGCCAAGTATCAAAAGCAGATTTAGACGCCTGGTATGCTGCCCAATAAGGAAAAGGGGGTAGCATCACGTTGACTGTGGAAATGTTAATGATTTGCCCTTGATTTTTTTGAAGTTGAGGGATGATGGACAATAGCAATTGAACAGGTGCAAAATAATTGATCGCCATTGTTCGCGTAATGTCATGGTAACGGTCAAGGGAATCTTTGATCGGTCTGCGAATCGATTTCCCCGCATTGCTTACGACGATATCCAAACCATGAGGTAGCTGCAGAAGAAAATGGAGGAGTCGCTCCATTTCTTGTTGACTCCTTAGATCTGCAGCAAACACGCTCACCTTTGCGCCCTTATTTTCTATTTCTTCTTTTATAGTAAGAAGTTTCTTTTCTCTTCTCGCAACTAGAATTAGATGTACCTCACACTCTGCCAATAGATAGACCAATTGTTCCCCAATCCCAGAGCTTGCCCCCGTAATGAGAACCGCCTTTCCTTTAAGTTTGCTGGAGAGCTTATCTTTATTCAAATAGGTTGGTGGAAAAAGGACGTTTTCCAATAGACTGTACTTGTGCATAAGGGCCTCCGAAAGAGGTTTTACTTTAACATTATCATATGGAAAGGGTGGGTGGGGAATCAATATGAGAAAATTCCCCACCTTATTCTACACACCAACATCACAAAGTTAGACCTGGAAAAAATTATGGTAAAATGGACACGATAGAAAAAAATTCGGGAGTGATTAATATGAAATATCGAATCCTTGGTAAAACAAACCTGAAGGTGTCCGTCGTGGGAATTGGGACTTGGCAATTCGGGGGTGAATGGGGAAAGGATTTCAACCAGACTGAGGTAGATGCTATCCTCGGACGGGGGAAGGAACTAGGAATCAACCTCATCGATACTGCGGAATGTTACGGGGATCACCTGGCGGAGAAATTTATCGGACAGGCAACAAAAAAGGATCGTCAGGACTGGATTATTGCCAGTAAATTTGGTCATCATTTTCATGGGTACCAGAATCGTACCAATCATTGGGGTGCACAGGAGGTCCTGAAACAATTGGAAGATTCCTTACGTGCCTTGCAAACAGATTATATCGACCTCTACCAGTTTCATTCAGGGAGCAATGAGTCGTTTGACCAGGATGATCTTTGGACAATGCTGGACAAACAGGTTCAAGCGGGAAAGATTAGACATCTCGGAATTTCCATTGGTAAAAACGATAACATCCACCAGACAGATGCTGCTTCGAAGTTCAATTCGGAGGTCATTCAAGTGGTTTATAACCGTTTGGATCGGGCGCCGGAACGAGAGGTTTTGCCATCCTGTGAAAAGCAGAATTTGGGTGTGTTGGCGCGCGTTCCGTTGGCAAGCGGCATTTTGTCGGGCAAGTATAAGCCAGGGACTGTGTTCGGGGCGAACGATCAGCGTTCTAGGGTGGAACGTCAGGATATCTTAGCAAAGCAGTTAAAAGAGGCGGAAGAGATCAAGCTTAACGAGGTGCCGGAAGGGGTTGACATGGCACAGTGGGCATTGGCTTGGTGTCTAAAAAATCCTGTTGTTACCTCGGTCATCCCCGGTTGCAAAAATGTCGCCCAGGTGGAGTCGAATGCGAAAGCTGCGGATTTAGTATGAAACGTGCCTTAGTCCTATTCTTGACCCTTTTCCTTGTTGCCTGCGGGCAAGGGATAGAGCCCAATATGTCTAGAGAGGTCAACGACTTTTCGTTTACTGCGCAGGATGGGACCACAAGATCATCGCAAGACCTAAAAGGAAAATGGTGGATTGCCGATTTCATATTTACTAATTGTAAAACGGTCTGCCTTCCGATGACGGCGAACATGGCCAAGCTTCAGGACGAAGCGAGCAAACAAAATTTGCCTGTGGAGTTCATATCTTTTAGTGTAGATCCTTCGTTCGATACACCCGAGATTTTGAAGGCCTACGGTGAAAGATATGACGCTAATTTCAGCAATTGGAGTTTTTTGACCGGCTATGATTTTGAAACAATTAAAGAGTTGTCCGTGAAGTCCTTTGCCTCGTTATTGGATGCACCGCCACAAGGCTCCGATCAGGTCACGCATGGCACCAGCTTTTTCCTGGTTAATCCGGAAGGAAAGGTGATCAAACGATACAGCGGGATCGATGCCAAGGAAATGGACGTCATCCTAGAGGATCTAAAGAAAGTTCTTTAAGAGGAGGAACGAAACAGTGTCCAGAAAATACATTGACTTAAACTGTGACATGGGGGAAAGCTTTGGCGTATACAAACTGGGCATGGATGAAGAAGTCATCAAACTGATCTCTTCGGCAAACATTGCCTGTGGTTTTCATGCGGGGGATCCTAATGTAATGGACGAAACCGTGCGGAGAGCAAAAGAATATGGGGTTGGCGTGGGCGTTCACCCAGGATTTCCCGATCTCATTGGTTTTGGCCGACGAGATATGGATATTACGAAAAAAGATTTAATGAACATGATCATTTATCAAATCGGTGCTCTAAACATCTTCTGTCAAAAACATGGTGTACCGCTCCAACACATCAAGCCGCATGGAAACATGAACAATATGTGTGATCATAATAAAGAAATGGCCACACATATTGTCGATGCCGTGCTTGAAGTGAAGCCGGATCTGCCCATTTATGTAAAGCCAAATTCAGATTTGCATCGTGTCGCCGAGGAAAAGGGACTGCCTTTTGTCCTCGAAGTCTATGCGGATCGAGCGTACAACAATGACTTGACCCTTGTTTCGCGAAAAATCCCGGGGGCAGTAATAACGGATCCCCATACTGTTGCCGAGCAAGCTGTAAAAATCGTCACAGAAGGAAAGGTCACCTCGATTACAGGGGAGGAAATACCCTTACAAGGGGAAACCATTTGTGTCCATGGCGATACCCCAGCCCAAATGGAATTGATCAAACTTTTACGGTCGAAATTGGCGGATGCCGGGGTCACCATTTCCTCATTTACCAACAGAAAATAAAGAAGCGAGGGGACAGTTTTTTCCTTTTCCTTTTTCTGTCCCTTCGCTTCAGTCAGTACTGCTTTCTAAAAAGTGAAAAATCTCCACCGATCCTTCCATCCTTTGTTAGATTTTTAGGGATTTGATGAGTTTTTTCAAGGACCAAGTGAAAATCGTAATCAATTGCTTTCTTACATCTATAAAGTACAAAAACTAAAAATACAATCTGTAATACACCGATCAGTAAATTAGTTGTAAAGATGTAACCAAGGGAAAGAATCAATTGCGCCAAAAAGAGCTTTCCATCTGTTAAAAAAATCGCAACGGCAAAGGTAAGAATCGCAAAGGTCAAAATGAGTTGAGTAGATAGCATCGTTTTACGCCTCCTTATTTTTAGATGTAGTTCCGTTCCTTTTTCCCATACTCTGACTTTGTAATTGCGGATAACTTAATTCAGCTCCTAAACCACCCTCATTCACCATCCGCTCTATGCCCATATCACAACCACATTTTGTAGTGTTCGTATTGTTCATTTTGTATCCCTCCTTGGCTCTATCATCTAATAAATCAAGATCTTTCACATTGATTTAGATCAAATCCAACTTAATAATACGGAATATCTTCTTGCACTAACCTGGAATACGATACCAATATGTTGGTAATGGCTTTTGTTTCATAGATTGAAATATTCAGCTATAGGCTCCAAAATAAGGTTATCGTATCTGGTAAATAGAGGAGGCCTTCTTTATTGGAAATTTTGTTGAGATGCACCACAAGTGAGAGGAGCGGAGGAAGTGGGCGACCGATACCTAGTTGGCATTGACCTTGGTGGAACCGCGATCAAAATGGGAATCTGCACCATTGACGGTCAGATCCTTGGAGAGCTGGAGCGACCAACACCGAAAGGATCGTATGTAGATGTTTTGAAGACTTTCCGGACCATGGTGGACGAACTGTTGCAGGGGCTAGGTCTGACAAAAAATCAACTCACTGGAATAGGGGTAGGTGTACCTGCTTTTTTGGATGTTAAAAAAGGGTTTGTCTACGAGATTGTCAATCTAGGCTGGAAGAACGTCTCTTTAAAAGAAGAACTTGAAAAACTTTTCCAACTCCCTTGTTATGTTGATAACGATGCGAACACTGCAGCATTGGGAGAAATGTGGTTGGGTGCCGGTCGCGGTTCCAACGAACTGATCTGTCTCACAATTGGAACAGGGATCGGCGGCGGTTTAATTTTAAATGGACATATTTATCACGGGGCTATCGGTATGGCTGGGGAAATCGGTCACCTACCTGTTCGTCCCGTTGGTGGACGTCCTTGTAATTGTGGGGGGCATGGGTGTCTAGAAACCGAAACATCAGCCTCAGCGATGGTTTACTATGCAAAAGAAGCAGCTACTAAACCAGGACGGTTAAAGGAACTATCGGATAAAATGGGGACGATCACCGCCAAGGATGTGATTGAGCTAGCTAAACAAGGAGATCCAGCTTCTATTCAAATCCTTGATCAGGTAAGCTATTATTTGGGACTTAGTCTGGCACAGTTGGCAAATGTGCTAAATCCGCAGAAAATTATCATCGGCGGTGGCGTCTCAAAGGCTGGCCATTTCCTTTTGGATAGGGTGCGTACTCATTTTATCCATTTCGCTATTAAAAAGATTGGAGAATCAACAGAAATTGTTACGGCTGAACTTGGAAATCAGGCAGGTTGGCTTGGTGCGGCAAGGTTGGTACAACAGAGGCTGGAATAGTTGAATACAGAACAATATAGAGGACATTCTTTATTTTTAAAAGAATGTCTTTTTAAAATTAATAAAATTTATTGACTATTAATAAAAATTGGTGTATTTATATAATAATTGCTATTTTGGCTGTATGGTGTATACACCACGTAAAGAAGAATCTATTAATCTCAATTTGAAAAAGAATAGGTGGTACAACAAATTGAAACTAACAAACCCGATTAAAAAGGCGACTCCCTTATACCAACAAGCCTATAAAGAAATTAAGCATGCCATCTTAACAGGAAGAATAAAACCTGGAGAAAAAATAGCAGAAACGATTCTGGCAGATCAACTACAAATTAGCAGAACTCCCATTCGGGAAGCGTTCCGCCTTTTACAAACCGAAGGTCTTTTAATTGTTGATCATTTTAATACTTGGGTTATGGAGCTGAGCTTGGATGATTTCGAGGAACTCAGTACCTGTCGACTAATCCTGGAGAGAGAAGCCATTCAAATAGCCATTCACTGCATTTCAGAGGAGGATGTAAGAAGGTTAGAAGTATCCATTGAGCGATCGGAGGAGGCTTTAAATAAGGGGAATCATTTAGAAGCACTTGAATTTTTCAGTGAGTTCCATGCTATTTTGGATTGCGCCGTCCCTAACCGACGATTAACTCACATGTTGGAACAGATCCGATCATTTTTACTTTTATATCGAGCAAGAACCTTGGTATTTTCCGACCTGAATCATCTAATTGTCGAAGAACACCGCGTCATTTTTGAAGCAGTGAAGCAAAAAAACTTGGAGAAAGCGATGAAAGCCGTGGAATACCATCTCCGCGGTGATGTTGAACGAACCAGGGAAATATTTAATCAAATGATTTAACGCCAAAGTGGTCTGCCTACATAGTTAACAATTAAACAGCTTGAAAGGGGGTTTGATCACGAGCTCTTGCGAGCGGAGAATAGTTAAAAGATGCCATTACCTCCATCTAGAAACGGCAGAATATGCGTTTGATCTGTGTCCATAAGAATTGTAGAGAAACTAGGAGGATTGGAAATGAAAAAGTGGTTTTCCACGGTTTTAACTTTGATGCTGCTCATTCCTTTAATTGCATGCGGTGGCCAGCCATCGACAACACAGACAAGCAACACGCCACCCACACCAGAAAAGCAACAACCTGCAGAACAAAAAACAGATGAAACAAAGCCGAGTGAAGAAAAGAAACCCGGGTTCCCAGAAAAATCGATGTCGTTTATAGTCCCCTATGCAGCGGGTGGAGGAACTGATTTGATTACAAGATCGCTGGCAAAGGCAGCTGAGCCAATTATGGGTCAATCGATTGCAGTCATGAATAAACCTGGCGGTGGTGGAGCCGTGGGGATGACAGAAGGCTCCTTGGCCAAGCCCGATGGCTATACCGTTACGATGATCACGGTTGAATCTACGATTCTTCCACACCTTGGTTTGGCTCAATTTTCGTATGAAGATTTTGTCCCGATTGCCCAGGTAAGTTTTGACCCATCTGTTGTGACAGTCGCTGCCGATTCCCCATTCGAAACGATCACGGATTTTCTTAACTATGCCAAAGAAAATCCAGGCAAGGTAAAAGTCGGAAACGGGGGAGCCGGTGGGATTTGGCACCTGGCAGCAGCGTCCATTGAGCAAGCGGCAGGAGTAAAGTTTAATCATGTCCCATTTGACGGTGGCAATCCAGCAGTAACTGCCTTGCTCGGCGGTCATATAGACGCTGTTACAGTCAGTGCTGGAGAAGTATTAGAACAGGTGAAAGCCGGGAAATTAAAACCATTGGCCGTATTATCGGACGAACACATTAGTGCGTTCCCAGATTTGCCAACGTTTAAGGAATCCGGTATAGAAGCCACTCCATTGGGTTCCTGGAAAGGGATCGCCGTACCAAAGAATACACCAGATGACGCTGTGAAATTCCTCTCAGACGCTTTCCTGAAGGCAGCGGAATCCGATGAATTTAAGGATTTCATGGAAGCTGGAGGATTAGAAAGGGTAGTCAAAGATGCTGAAAAGTTTAGTGAGAAACTGAAAAGCGACGATGCCTACTTCAACAAACTGGTTCAAGACCTTGGACTAAAGAAGTAATTCGTTTTTGAAAGAACAAACCATCTTTTAATAGAAAGTAAAACCTGTGATCTACCTTTTACAGGCTCTTTCTTTCCCCAGAAGAACAGGAGGAGAAACAGATGATATTGGTAACTGGCGGATTCGGGCTCGTCGGCTCAAACTTAGCAAAGTGGATGAAACAGGAATTAGAGAAAAAGGAGGTTCAGCATGCTAAAATTAATTAAAGCGGATTATTTGTTCGACAGTATAGAAGGTGCATTCAAGCCTGATCCAATGGTTTGGGTCAATGGGGATCAAATTGAAAAGGTGAGTTTCGGAACTGAACCAGAGTTTAGCGATTATGAACAGGTTGACTTGACAGGGTGCACCCTCCTACCTGGATTTATTGATGCCCATGACCATTTATCCTTGTCTCCGCAACTAGAAAACCATCCAAAGTTGATGAATGATCCTGATCCTCTTTTAATGTTAAGAGGGATCCAGAATATGAAATACGATCTGTCCAAAGGGATTACAACTTCCAGGTGTTTAGGGGATAAAAATTTCATCGATATCTATCTTCGTGATGCTGTTGAACAGGGAATTGTCGATGGGCCGCGAATCATTACCTGCACAAGGGGGATTAAAGCCTCCCATGCACATGGTTCTGTTGGAACAGTTTTTAATGGGGTCGAAAATATCCGCCAAGCAGTACGTGAAAATTTACTGCGTGGTGCCGATTTTATCAAACTTTTTATCACCGATACCATTCGAACATCCGAATATTTCCCTTATTATATGAGCGTCGAAGAAATTAGGGTGGCTGTTGAAGAAGCGCACCGCGTGGGGAAAAAGGTAGCGGTTCATGCAATTGGTGGTGATGGTCTGACGCATTGTGTAGAGCAGGGGGTCGATGTCATTGAGCATGCCTATTTTGCTAGTGACCAACAAATAGATTTAATGCTCAAGAAAAATTCTTGGGTTGTTTTAACACCAAGCATTTTCTTTAATGACAATCGTTGGACTACGGTTCCTCAAGCCGTTGCGGAAGGCTTTTACCGGAACAGAGAAGAAGTACTAGAGCGCCATCAAGCAATCATTCGATCTGGAATGAAGTATGCGGTGGGAACCGACGCAACCCACGGGGAACTTCATGAAGACGTGATTTTCCTTGTAGAAATTGGTGAAAAGATTTCTCGTGCACTGCAGGGCATTACCATTCATGCAGCAGAACTTTGTGAACGTGAAGATCAAATTGGTTCTATCAGTCCTGGTAAAAAAGCAGACCTCGTTGCCATTAAAGGAAATCTACAAGAAAATCCCGCCGCCCTCCGTTCCATTGACTGGGTAATGAAAGGCGGAAAAACCTATCTGCAAAAGTAAAAGGACCATGATTCGGGGAAATGACCTATATGCACACTACGTCAAAGACTCCAACAGAACTTTTATATTGAAAAAATAATATAGGAGAAAGCTGGTACCACTGCAATGGGTACCGGCTTTTTGTTTTTCTATGAATAAATACCTACAACGTTTTACTGAAAATAGTAAATTATATTTATATACAGAATTTATAGATATTAGTAGAGTTAAATTATACATAACCTGTCAGACACCCTGACATTCATCGTTGCAGAAGATCAACGAAATGGAGGTATTTTCATGATTAAACAGGCACTTGAGGCGCGTGAAGCAGCAGGTAAACCGATTCAGGTTGGGTTTGTAGGTTCCGGACGGATGGGGACGGGGGCGATTGTTCAGATTGGCCTAATGAAAGGAATGCGGACAAGTATTATTGCCGACCTTAACGCAGAACGAGCAGTGCGCGCTTATGAGCTTTGCGGATATAAAGCCGATGATGTGGTTGTCACCAATCGCTTATTGGAAGCAGCAGATGCGATACGAAAAGGTAAGCCTGTGGTTACCCAAGATGCGGATTTGCTCCCCCAATTAGAGGTGGAAGTAATCGTGGATGCGACAGGGAGCCCGGAACTTGGGGCGCGGATCGCATTCAAGTCGATTCAAGCACGCAAACATATTGTTATGCTGAATGTGGAAGGCGATGTCGTGGTTGGCCCGCTTTTACATAAGATGGCAAAGAATGCAGGTGTCGTCTACACGGTTTCCTCAGGGGATGAGCCTGGCCTCATCGCTGAATACTTTGATCGCTATACAGGGCTTGGCTTTGAGGTCGTTGCTGTGGGGAAGACACCTACAAGTCTAGGTACCTTTGATCGCTACGCAACACCGGAAAGTCTCGCTGAGGAGGCCCAGGAATTAGGTGTCAATCCACACTTTCTTGTAACTTTCCGCGATGCTACGAAAACGATGATCGAGATGGCGAGTATCTCGAATTACACCGGACTTGTTCCTGATGTGCGGGGAATGCACGGCCCAGTAGCAGGGATCTATGAAATACCCGAGTTGTTCCGGTTAAAAAGTGAAGGGGGGATCCTTAATCGCCGCGGTGTCATCGATTATGCCAGACCACTTAAGACTGAGGATGGACAGATTGATTTCCTGAGAAGTGTAACGCCTGGAGTATTTTTGGTTTTACATACGGATCATCCACAAATCCAGGAGGATTTTAAATATTTCGATGTCATAGGAAAAGATGGATATTACATCATGCACACCCCTTACCATCTGGTAACGAATGAAATTCCACTTTCCATTGCTTCGGCAGCATTATTCCAACATCCAACCATTGTTCCTGAGAAAGGACTGTTGACAGAAGTTATCGCTGCCGCGAAACGCGATATGAAGGCCGGGGAGACCATCGATGGGCAGGGTGGATCAACATTATACGCTTTGAATGATCATTACCATATCGCCAAAGAGGAAAGATTAGTTCCATTTGGCCTTCTTCCAGGAGCGAAATTACGTTGTAACGTCAAAAAGGACCAAGTCATCACCTACGATATGGTCGATCTGAAGACCGATTCAATGTTATACCATTTACGCCAGCTACAAGATGCGGGACTCTAAAAGGGGGGATTGTTTATCGCCGGCCCGGAGAAAATGATCAAAAGAATTGGACGGACAACACTTGCTAGGGAAGTCGTGAGCCAGCTCGCTGAGTTAATTTTAAAAGGGGCTTGGAAAGCTGGGGAACAGATCCCTTCGGAAAAAGAGCTGGCAACAAGCTTTGGAGTGGGGCGGTCCACCATTCGGGAGGCTTTGCAATGCTTAGTGGTTATCGGAATACTCGAAACTCGACCTGGTGGACGTTCTTATATCCAAGAACCAAACTCGGAACTTCTTTCTGGCGCTTTTCACTGGGGATTACTATTAAGCCCACGCAATTTACATGATCTGACCGAGGTTCGAATCCATGTCGAGGTAGAATGTGCTGGACTGGCTGCGGCAAGACGCAATGAGCAGGATCTGGCAGCACTGCATGCTGCACACCAAAACGTGATCTCTGATAAAGCAGATGACGTCCGTTTTATGGAAGCCGATAACCTCTACCATAAGCGGATTGCCGAAGCTAGCAAAAACCTGATTTATGTCAATCTGGTCGGGACCATTCAATCCCTTGTGCGATTATGGTACCCTTCCGTCTATAAGATTGCCGATACAAAAGATTTCACTTTACTAGAACACGAAAAAATTTATGATGAAATCTGCTCCGGGAATGTACAGGGGGCACGGGAAGCGATGCATATTCATCTCGAATCCGCTGCTAAGAGACTTGGTCAAGTCCTTGCCCAGCAAGATCCCTCCTCATGACTAAGATCTCGTCCCTCAAGAGTTGAAAGATACCCATCTATTTCAATTTAGGAGGAACTAATTTTATGAAAAAATTTCTTTTAGGATCAGTAGCCATTTCTCTTTTAGGAACGGTTCTCGGATGCAGCAGCGACACCAAGCTAGCTGCCCAGCAGCAACCAGCCCAAGCCGGTTCCGCAGCTACCCCAAGCGCGCCAGACAAAACATATACTATTAAGTTAGGGCATGTTTTGGCGGAAACACATCCCTACCAAATTGGTGCAGAGAAATGGAAGGAATTAATTGAAGAAAAATCGAACGGCAAGATCAAAGTAGAACTCTATCATTCTTCCCAGTTGGGGGGAGAGCGCCAATTGCAAGAAGGAGTACAAGCCAACACTGTTCAGGCGGCTCTGATTGGATCTACCCTTGGGATGCTGGAACCTGCCTTTTTGATCAATGACCTGCCTTTTGTTTACGAAAATGCTGAAGTCGCTCGAAAAAATCTAGACGGTGAATTAGGAACAAAATTGTTCTCCCTGCTCGATGATAAAGGGATTAAAGGATTGGCTTGGTGGGAACAAGGATATCGAAATGTAACCACGACGGATAAACCCGTGCGAAAACCTGAAGATTTGCAGGGATTAAAAATCCGCGTACCAGAAATCGAAACGTATATCGATACCTTTAATACATTGGGGGCGAATGCCGTAACCATTCCCTTTGCTGAATTGTTCTCAGCGATGGAACAGGGGATTGTAGATGGCCAAGAAAACCCAGTGGCACAGATTTTCACCTCTGCTTTCTACGAAGTGCAAAAATATGTCTCGTTAACCGAGCATTTCTATGGCCCGGCTGCCCTAATTATAAGCCAGAAGTTTTATAATAATCTGCCTGAAGATTTGCAAAAGATTATCGATGAAGCATCGATTGAAGCCAGAGATTACCAAAGACAGGTTGTAACCGATCAGTCCGACCAATATGTCGCAGATCTGAAGGCAAAAGGAATGACCGTCATTGATGATGTGGATAAGGTGGCTTTTAGAGAAGCGACTAAGTCTGTTCATGAAAAGTATGCATCGAAAATTGGGCAAGATATTTTAGATTTAGTGAAACATTAAATGTCCCAAAAAGGTATTTAATCCATGTAAACAGCGCCCTAAAAAAAGGTCGCTGTTTTTATTTTGACTCCGACTAAGCCTCAAGTCTTAGTCAAAATATACCTCAAGCTCAATTATGGTGGATGGCATTTCCCGGTAAGATAAAAGCATGAAGCCGAAAGGAGCAAAAAATATGATGAAAAAATTCCTGTTATTCGTTCTAGGTTTAGTGGCTTTGGCGGTTTTGCTGGCCAACCTGGGACCGATGGTTTTGTTAGCAGTAGGGGGGTGGTTGCTCTACGTAGTCTTTAAGAAGTTCCTGAAAACAGAGTCTACTCTCAAAAAGATTGGTCTTGTGGTCATCGGGTTAATCGTAGTTTGCATCACCCTCTCCAACATCTATGCAGTAATTGGAGTCGCCGCTGCTTATGTTCTTTACATGATTTATAAAGAGTGGAAAAGAGAACCGAAAGAAAGAGAGTTTTCGGATGATCCCTTTACCAATTTTGAAAAACAGTGGGCTGAATTGAACAAATTATAATTTTAAAGGAGTGTTTTACATGGCAAACCTATTTACCAGAATAAAAGATGTGATTTCTGCTGATTTGCATGAATTAGTCGAAGAAAAAGAACGAAAGAATCCACTTGCTGCTTTAAACCAATATTTGCGCCAGAGTGAACAAGAGACTGAGAAGGTTCGTAAACTGGTAGAACGTCAATACCGCCTTCGTGAGGAATTTAACCGAGAGTATCAGGCAGCAAAAGGGATGGCTGAGAAACGCTTTAAGCAAGCGGAAATTGCTCAAAAAGCGGGAGAAGAGAGCATGTACCAATTTGCCATGAAGGAATTTGAAGAATATCAAAACCGCGCTAACCGGATGAAGAGCCTCTGTGACGAAGCCGCCCAACAACTTGAATTGCTAGAACAGAAATATGAAGAAATGAAGCATCGTCTGAAGGATATGCGATTGAAGCGGATGGAGTTGATGGGTCGGGAAAACATTGCCCGTGCTGAACATCAAATCAGCAAGGTGATGGAAGACACAGCGGATAAATCCTATTCGCGATTCGCCGAGCTTGATCGATACATCGAAGACATCGAGTTCAAAGTAAACAGCGCTTACTATCGTAGTACCTTTGACAGCAAAATCGCACAGCTGGAAAAAGAAATGAAAAACCAAGAAAAGGTTACTGTTCAGGAATAGATTTATGATATTCTAGAAAAAGGCGCAGGTTTTGCGCCTTTTTCTAGCGAAAAGAAATCCTTAAAGGGCTATTAAGCAAGATCGGAAGGAGGAGCTCACAATGTTTAATCGTCTATCAACCGAACTGGTAAATATGATTCTAATCATCGGGGTTATCCTTCTTATTATAGAAATTGCCTTTTTCCACGGAGGATTAATTTTTTCCCTCTTTTTCTTAGGTTTGATCACTTATTTCGGATGGAAAAAATACCACCGTTTTTGGGCAAAGATTATCTTCTGGATAGGAATTATCGGCCTTGTCATAACGATTCTCAATATGATGGCCGTACGGTTTATCTTGGTGGCAGCTATCATTCTTTTTTTAATGAACTATTACCGTTTAAGAAAAAATCCCGAACGGATCACGCCGCAATTCCAGGAGATGAATACCGCTGATTCCGAACCGTTATTCAAGATGAAACCGCTGTTTCGCTGGCCTTTTTTCGGTGATCAAAAAACAACGGAGTCTGTTTATTCATGGCAGGATATCAATATCCATGGGGGCTATGGAAATCGAATTATCGATTTAAGCAATACCGTACTTCCGGATGAAGCGATTATTTCGATTCGGCACTTTGTCGGAAACGTTGAGATTTATGTCCCATATGAAGTGGAGGTCAGTATTCTTCACAGTTCATTGATGGGCCGTGCACAAATCTTTGGTCATCAACAAATTAAGGTTTTTAATCAATCTTTTTTATATCAAACCGAACAATTTCACCAAAACAAACCGCGAGTAAAAATTATTACTTCGATATTGTCAGGCGATCTTGAGGTGAAAAGGATATGACCATTTTTCTCAGGCACATACTGATTGGAATTTTGGTCGCCTTTTTTACAAGTCTCATTATCCTTTTGACCACCTTTGTGACTTTCCCTTTGGAAAATTGGTCTGATTTATGGGAGAAGAATCTATTCGATTTCCCCTACATTGCTCTGACTTTGCTGTCTGTCGCGGGAGTCGGGATGTTTTTCGGCATATTTTATGGACTGTTTTGGTCAGGAAAGATCCGCATGATCAACCATCAATTAGATAGTCTGCTGAAAGGGCAGCGACTCGATCCAGAACAAACGGAACCGATCACAGAACTTAAATCAATCCACAACTTAATACACCAAATAGATGAAAAACAAATGAAGCAAGCGGAATTATCCCAGCAGCTAGCAACCAAACGGGCGGAAGAACGAGAGAAAAGCCTGCAAGAAGTCGTCGTGCAAGAACGAAACCGGTTAGCAAGGGAACTCCACGATTCTGTCAGTCAACAGTTATTTGCTGCTTCGATGATGATCTCGGCAATGAATGAAACAACCCAGCTTGGGGAACCAAGGATCAACAAACAGCTGGTGATGATAGAAAAGATGATTCACCAATCCCAACTGGAAATGCGGGCTTTACTCTTACACCTTCGTCCCGCGGCTCTAAAGGGGCGAACGCTGCAAGAAGGAATTCAGGAATTGCTAAAGGAGCTTGTGCAAAAGGTTTCGATGGAAGTGGAATGGAAGATGGAACCCATTCACCTGGAGAAAGGGATTGAAGACCACCTGTTTCGGATTTTGCAAGAGGCTGTTTCTAACACGTTACGCCACGCAAAAGCGAATGCACTGCACTTGTTGTTAATTGAACGCGACGGGTACATTATTATGCGCCTAATTGATGACGGGATTGGTTTTGATGTGAATAAAGCAAATAAACCAAGTTCATACGGATTGCAAAATATGCAGGAACGCGCCCTCGAAATTGGCGGTCAATTCAAGATTGTCAGCTTGGAAAATCAAGGGACACGGATCGAGGTAAAAGTGCCTGTGATGAAAACCAAAACCGAAATTAAAGGAGGTTAGCAAACACATGATTAAGGTATTAGTTGCCGACGACCACGAAATGGTTCGGATCGGGGTGTCTGCCTACTTGTCCGCACAACCGGATATTGAGGTCATCGCAGAGGCCGATGACGGTGACCAAGCTGTCGAGCAGGCCCTCCAGTTAAAACCGGATATCATTTTGATGGATCTGGTAATGAAAAGAATGGATGGGATTGAGGCGACTAAACAAATTATGGAAGTAAACCCGCAGGCAAAAATCATTATCGTCACCAGCTTCCTTGATGATGAAAAGGTCTATCCAGCATTAGAAGCAGGGGCAACGAGCTATATTTTAAAAACCTCCAAAGCTGATGAAATTGCCAAAGCGATCCGCGCGACACACCAAGGCCAAACCGTTTTAGAACCAGAAGTTACCGGGAAAATCATGAACAGGATGCGTCAAAAAAAGGGGAATGAACCACATACCCATTTAACTGAGCGAGAGCAGGAAATCCTTTTATTGATCGCTGAGGGTAAAAATAATCAGGAAATCGCAGACCAATTATTTATTGCTCTAAAAACCGTGAAAGTCCATGTCAGCAATATTTTAGGAAAGCTTGGTGTAAACGACCGGACCCAAGCTGCCATTTACGCATTTAAGCATGATTTGGTTGAATAATAGGCTGCCGAAATGACCGGCGGCCTATTTTTTTAGATTTTCCTGGGCAAGTCGAACCATCTCTTTGACCATATTGCCCCCAATTTTCCCGCCAATTTTCCCCGCGTCTTTGGCCTCAAGATGTCCGTTGTATCCTTTTTGTAAAGGAATACCCATTTCCTTCGCCACTTCATATTTCACTTCACTAGGCTGATCTACATCAATGCCATCCTTTTTCATTACAGCAGTTTTCCATTGATCAAGTGCTTCTCGAGCGCCAGGAACAAGCAAGCGATTGCGATTTGTCATGGTTGCCTCCTTTTTTATATTTAGAATTCCCTTTGGGGGAACAGGTATCCAGAATGTGATTTCTTCCTTTGGTTAAATTAAATAAAAATCGGTTTTGAAGGAGCGATCGACATGAAAAAAATCGCCGCAATTTCCCTCACCTTCCTCCTTTCCTTATCCTTATTGGGCTGTAATGATGATCAAGAAAAGGCAAAAGGGGAGGCTAAAAAGACTGAAAAACAAACGGTTAATGGAGCGCGTGTCACAGCAAATAAGGAGAAAGACCGTCTAGTTTTCAACCATGCTGCTTCGATTAAAATAAAAGACCAATTACAGGAAGTACCCGGCCTCGATGACCCGATTGTTGTAGTTCACGGAAAAGATGCGATTATCGCTTATCATTCCAAAGGAAATCCAAAAAAGATTGAAAAAGACGCGCAGAAAAAATTAAAAAAGGATATGCCAACATACTATCTTCACTTTGTTTCTGACCGCACTGGTTACGAAAAGGTGAAAAGGCTGTATCACGATACCATTGAGTCGGAAGGAAGACCGATCGAAAATTTAAGTGATCACTTTAATGGCATGATTCCTAAAAGGTAAGAATAAAAGCCCAGACCGGGCTTTTTATTTTGGGATGATTCCGATTTCATTTCCAAGACAAAAGAATGATTGACCGATTAAACCACCAACGGTAAGATATAACGAGCAGAGGGAAGAGGAAACAGAGTATTTGTGGCTTAAATGAACGGGGATTGAGCGGGCAGAAATACATCTGTTGTTTAATTTTGGCGAAATCAGTTGGGAAGAGTCGAAAGAATTACGAGGATGTGCCAACTATATTGAAAGCGTTATCTTGCCTAAACATGTAAAATGGAACTATAAATCTATATAGGACACGATAAACAAGTCATCCTTTTTAAATTTAATATAGAATGAATAGTGACGGAGAGTGAGATCAATTTGAAATCTATTACAGTCGGAAAGTTAGCGAAAAAGTTTTCATTAGAAGTTTTAGCAGGGGAGAATCATTTGCAACGGGAGATTACAAAATCGAAAGCACATCGTCCCGGGTTGGAATTTGTCGGGCATTTTGATTTTTTCCCAACGGAACGAGTCCAGGTGCTAGGAAAAAAAGAGATTAATTATTTACATAAGTTAACCGTTGAAGAACGAAAATTGCGCATTGGCAATATTGTTAAATACCACCCACCATGCTTTATTGTGACCGCGGAGCAAGAAGGATTGACTTACTTAAAACAATATTGCATTCAGGAAGGCATTCCATTGTTACGTACAACCGAAGCGACTTCTGTATTTATTGCAAAACTCGATGCCTACATGGTCACGGCTTTGGCCCCGGAAATTGCCATCCACGGCGTTTGTGTCAACGTCTCTGGAATTGGCATTTTACTGCGTGGGAAATCGGGTGTCGGCAAAAGCGAAACTGCTCATACTCTCGTTCGCCGGGGTCATCGATTGGTAGCTGATGATATTGTTGTGTTAAAGAAGCTCAGCCGCCAAACCTTGCTCGGCACACATAATGAGAAAAATAAAGAGTTCCTTGCCCTTCGCAGTGTAGGCTTATTAAATGTGGTAAGGCTCTATGGGATTAAGGCCTTTCAAGATGAAAGCCGTATTGCCCTCGACATTGAATTGGTCAAATGGGAGAAAGATTCTCTCTATAACGAACTGGAATTAGAACCCAAATATACCGAATACATGGACGTTCGGGTCCCACATATTCAGATCCAGCTTCAGCCCGGCCGTGATGTCGCCGGCTTAATAGAAGCTGCAGCTAACAACTGGTACCTGCAGCAACAGGGATACAGTGCCGCAGAGGAATTTATGAAACGGTTAGAATTAGAGGAGGAGTAAATGGCGAAAGTAGAATTACAACAGCAAATTCCTGAACAGTCTCGGGTCAGTATTATTCTGCTTGTTTCGGGGATCATTCTTATTGCTTCAAGTTTACGTGCGCCAATTACCGCTGTTGGTCCCTTGGTTGGGGCCATTGTGGCCGACACGAACTTATCCAATGCACTGGTAGGCCTGCTTACGACTCTGCCACTGCTAGCCTTTGCTGGACTTTCCTTGCTTGCTCCAAAAATCGCTCATCGCTATGGGATCGAATCGACATTGTTGATGGGCCTTGTCATTCTGACACTAGGGATTGTTATCCGTTCTCTGGATTCCATGGTTGCCCTGTTTTTGGGAACCGCCATTCTAGGGCTAGCCATTGCAACCGGCAATGTACTGCTACCTAGCCTGATCAAACGTGACTTTCCTTATAAGATTGGACTGATGACAGGAATCTATACCTTATGTATGAATGGTTGGGCAGCGATTGCATCAGGAGTAAGCATCCCCTTGGCAGAGGGAACAGGTCTAGGTTGGCGAGCTGCCCTCATGTGTTGGGCCCTTCTTTCGGCCATCGCTGTTATCGTTTTCTTCCCGCAGACCCGCTTTCGACACACCGTATCGATCCCAACGAGATCACAGACCGGACGCCTGTGGAAATCAAGTCTTGCTTGGCAAGTCACACTTTTTATGGGTCTGCAGTCCATTGGCTTTTTCTCCATGGTCTCTTGGCTTTCGGAGATCCTTCACGAACGAGGGATGGATATAGCCTATGCGGGCTGGTTGCTTTCTTTTATGCAAATCGTCAGCCTTCCTGCATCTTTTATTTTTCCTATCCTCGCGGCAAGGTTTACAAATCAACGATTACTTGTTGTCCTAATCGTCCTTTTCCTGCTTATTGGCTATGGGGGGATTCTTAGCGGCGGAACATCCTGGTTGCTTCTGTCGATTACACTAATGGGCTTCGCCCAGGGAGCGGGTATTAGTCTGGCACTTACTATGTTCGGACTTCGTACCTCCACACACCAGCAAGCTGCCGAATTATCCGGAATGGCCCAATCTATCGGGTATCTATTAGCATCTACCGGACCCGTCCTATTTGGATTTTTGCACGATTTGACACATAGCTGGACAGGATCCATCCTCATCCTCGTCTTCGCAGCTATATTACAGCTGATTACAGGGCTTGGGGCGGGCAGAAATGTAAAAATCCCTGTAGAGGATAAGGCGATGGGAGTTTAAGGCGTTGGTGTATACGATAGCCGTCGTTTAGGAATAATAGCTGTAAATCTCTCAAAGGAGAATTCCATGGAAGATAAAAAGCAAACAGCGGATCTTACACAGGTGTTAGAGGTTATAAACGCAAAAGGCGATCAAGACGAATTAGAGGCCATCGTAGAAGAAAAAGAAAATGTTAACAAGAAATACCAATACCCACATTCCTAAAAGTGGGTATTTTTTTTGAACTTCTATCAATCTTCCTAGCAAAATGATAATATTGAAATATCATAATCTTGTTTACGAGAAAGGTGGTATTTATTTATGGATAAACAACAAATCACCCAAGCTGCCGAGGTATTATTTGAGGCTGAACGGCAGCGCCGTGAAGTGGAGCGGGTTTCTCTTGAGCATCCATCTATGGATGTTGCAGACGCTTATACGGTAATGGAAGCATTGATTGCTAGAAAGGAAGATGTCGGGCAGAAGGTGGTAGGTTACAAGCTCGGTTATACAAGTAAGGCGATGCAGGAGCAAATGGGAGTTGATGATCCTATTTATGGACTGCTATTTGATTACATGATGATGAAAAATGGCGAGGATTTAGTATTTGAACAACTTATTCACCCAAAATTAGAAGCAGAGATCGCCTTTGTGATGAAGAAAGATTTGCAAGGTCCAGGGGTTACCCGCGAGGATGTTCTTGAAGCTACGGATTACGTGACACCTATATTAGAAGTGGTCGACAGCCGTTATTTGAATTATAAATTTAAAATGGTTGACGTTATCGCTGACAACAATTCGGGGGCCAGAGTAATTGCCTCTCAAAGCAAATTCCAGGTTCGTGACGTGAATCTGCCGGAAGCAAAAGTGGTCCTTAAGCAAAATGGGAGCGTGGTCCAAACCGGTTCGGGCACGGATGTTATGGGACATCCAGCCGATGCCATTGTGTGGTTGGCTAACTACCTGAGTGAACATGGGCGTAAAATCCAAGCAGGGGACTTTATTATTTCCGGCGGGATGACCAGAGCGATTGATCTAGCTTTACATGATCATATTGAGGCTGATTTCGGCTCGTTAGGGATTGTTGAGTTTAAGATCGTTTAGAGGAGAAAAGGGACGGGTCCACAACGGGTAAATAGGGGAGAGTTTAGACTGTCGATGAAGATCATAACGCCTCTTAGAATCCAAGTGATTGATCTTCATCCGGGTTATGAAGATCAAAAAGCATCTTAGAATCCAAGTGATTGATCTTCATCCAGGTTATGAAGATCAATACGCCTCTTAGAATCCAGGTGATTGATCTTCATCCGGGTTATGAAGATCAATACGCCTCTTAGAATCCAGGTCATTGATCTTCATCCGAATTATGAAGATCAAAACGCCCCATCTCACTCCTCATCCTTCAGCCGCTGACTCTGCAGCTTCCGAATCATCCGTGTCGTCCATTTGCGCGGGAGAAAACGGACACCGAAGGTGCTCAATTTATTTTGCAAGCCGGGAATGATTAGCGATTTTCCTGAAAGAAGACCCTCGTAAGCAAGCCTAGCGACCTGTCCCGGATTCATCAATACTCGTTGAAAAGCTTTAGTCTGACGAAATCCGGCGCGCTTTTCAAACTCGGTAGAGGTAGGGCCTGGACATAATGCGGTAACACTCACACCCGTTCCCTCCAGTTCACTGGATAAAGCCTCTGAAAAAGAGAGGACATAGGCTTTGGTAGCATAATAAACAGACAAATAGGGGCCGCCAGGCTGAAACGATCCGGTGGAGGCAACAAATAGAATGCGGCCATTGCCTTTCTTAACCATCACAGGCAACAGGCGTTTCGTAAGGGCGGTGAGGCCCACGATATTAAGCTGTATCATCTGTGCTTCCTCTTCCCAAGAGGTTGAGAGAAAAAGACCAAACACCCCAAACCCAGCATTATTGACGAGTATATCAATTTCAATACCATTTTCTGCAAGCCAACGGCATAGCTGATCTACACCGTCAAGTACTGATAAATCCAGTGGCAACACCATAATCTCCGCTTCATATTCCTTTTTTAATTGGACCGCGAGATCAAGCAACCTATTCTTCCGCCTAGCAACCAGAACAAGTCGGTAGCCATCTCTGGCAAACAGTTTTGCCAATTCTTCACCAATTCCACTGCTGGCTCCCGTGATTAAGACGATTTGTGGCATATTACATCCCCCATGAAAAATATTATCAACAAAGGATACCATTTCCACCTCCCCTTCGAGAAATCCTTCTACTTTTCTTTACAGGAAGAATATGGTACGTTTGAGGTGGAGGGAGACTAAACATGAGGCAGCTTCGTTTGTATCTGGAGTTTTCAAGGAAAGCGTTTCAACGTTCAGCCGCATATCGATTTGATGCGTGGACACGCCTGTTTTCCAATGTCATTTTTCTATTTATGTGGGGCTTCATTTGGTTTGCATTATATAGTGGAAAAGGGGATGTCGAGGGCGTCAGCTTTGAATCGATGTTGAGCTATATTGTGGTCAGTCAGATGCTGCAAGGGGTTCATGGTGCCGGCACTCCGTTGTGGGAAATTCAGGAGCGGGTGCGAACCGGAGATATCGCGATGGAGATGATGCGCCCTTACGATTACCCAACAAGAAGCCTGTTTTCAGATTTTGGCAATATTGCTTTTCACTTTCTTACGGCAGTGTTGCCGTTGTACGTCGTTTTATTCGCTCTGTTTGATCTACAAATACCAACTTCTATGTCCCAGTGGATCCTTTTCCTTCTATCAGCCGTATTGGGCTATTTGATCCGCTACAGTGTAGAGTTGACCTTTGGATTATTGACGTTTTGGCTAATGGAAACGGGTGGGGTCGAAGATATTTTCTATTTTTCCATTTCCCTATTTTCTGGTTCAGTGATTCCTCTATGGTTTTTTCCTGACTGGCTGGAGACATTGGCCTATTTTCTTCCGTTTCAAGGTATCTTTTTTGTTCCAAATTCCATTTTCGTTGGACAGCTGACAGGACAGGCGTTGATCGAGGCTATGCTGATGCAGGGGATCTGGCTTGTGGTTTCCTATGTGATTTTACGCTGGGTTTGGTCAAGAGCAGCCCTGAAAATTGTCGTCCAAGGAGGATAAATTTATGTCATTTTCGTCCTGGGTTCGCGGAACCCGGCTTTATTTTCATATGGTAGCTGCCAGCATCCGTGCGCAAATGCAATACCGGTACGGCTTTTTCATGAACATCTTAGGATGGGCAATGAGCTATGCAGGGACAGCTGTTACGATGTGGGTGATGCTCTATTCCTTTCAATCCCTTGAAGGATGGAGTTTTTGGCAATTGATCTTTCTGTTTGCCTTAGCCGTCCTTTCCTGGGGAGTTTGTGTGATCTTTTTCTTCCATTTTCGCAGTCTTGATCAATATATTTTGAACGGCACCTTTGACCGGTTCCTAGTTCGACCGATTCACCCTTTCTTTCATTTCATGGCGATGAAGTTTGATGTGGGAGCATTTGGACAGCTTCTATTTAGCATTGCTGCAGTTACACTTGCTTACATTCAGCTCGGTCTCGATTGGCCATTTTGGAAATGGGGTGTTTTTACTTCGGCGGTGATTGGCGGGACACTTATTCAGGGAGGCATTCTGGTGCTCATATCAGCTATTGCTTTTTGGACAACACGGTCGGAACGTTTTTACTGGGTTGTGATGTTCCCCGCCAAAAGCATGATGAACTATCCGCTTTCCCTTTATCCTCGCGCGATACAGTGGGTGGTTACATTTATTCTTCCGTTTGCCTTTGTGAACTACCTACCGGCCTTGCTATTACTGGATAAACCTCATCCTTCCTTTTCTTCCTATTGGGGGGCATTTAGCTTCGCGGTGGGATTGGTCTTTTTTTCGATTTGCTACCAGATCTGGATGATGGGCCTGAACCGATACAAGAGTGCAGGGTCGTAATGTTGAAAGGAGTCTTTGAATCGTGGGGATTATTGATGTAAACCATTTATCAAAGCAATACTTCATTGCCAAGCGTCAAGAGGGGATGTGGGGGGCAGTGCGTAGCCTCTTTCATCGTGAATACATAACGAAAACGGCCGTTGAAGATGTATCATTTTCCATTGAAGCGGGGGAAATGGTTGGTTATATCGGACCAAATGGGGCCGGAAAGTCAACAACGATTAAGATGCTCACTGGGATTCTAGTTCCTTCTGCTGGTGATGTGACTGTGGGTGGCCTCGTCCCGTATCGGGAACGGCAAAAAAACGCCCGCCAGATTGGAGTCGTTTTCGGCCAACGGAGCCAATTATGGTGGGATTTGCCTACGATTGAATCATTTGAACTGCTGAAACAGGTTTATGCGATTTCTGATCAACAATATCGAAAAAACATGGATACTTTCACAGAAATCCTACGTTTGGATGAATTTTATCAAACACCTGTGCGTCAGCTTTCCCTTGGGCAGCGGATGCGTGCCGATATTGCCGCATCCTTATTGCATGATCCAGCTATTCTCTTTTTGGACGAGCCAACGATCGGCTTGGATGTAGTGGCAAAAGAAAGGATGCGGACCTTTATTCAAGAGATGAATCAAGAACGGGGGATTACCGTGATCTTGACTACGCACGATATGGCTGATATTGAAAGGCTGTGCAAGCGAATGATCCTGATTGATCAAGGGCGGGTCATGTATGATGGCGGGTTGTCCAAAATTCGCGATCGTTTCGGGAAAAGCAGAATTCTGATCGTCGATTTGGAAAAGGATACGCAGTTGCAGGTGCAGGGAGCGGAATTGATCCGAAGTGAGGGGAACCGCAAGTGGCTGCGCTTTAATCGTGAGGAAATAACAGCGGCACAACTGATCCAGCAGGTGTCTATTCAGGCCGATATCCAAGACCTCTCCCTTGAAGAACCGGAAATTGACTCAATTATTCGTCAGATGTATGAAGAGGGGCTGTCAGTGGGGTAGCTAGCGGGGGGTTACCCCCCTAATTTTTTATAGATGCGATCTTTTTCCTCGGGGATAATAACTTTTTTCTCGAAGAGTTGATCAATAATCGTCTTGATATCATTCCCGTACAAATCTATCCCGGAAAAACCGATTCTTTTTATTTTCAAGCGTCTAGACACAGACAGCAAAAATTCACGAACATACTTTACCTCTTCATGCGTCAAAGGGCGACCCTCCCAATGGATCTGCTCCTGGTATGGAAAAGGAATTATTTCTCCCATCGAACTAACCTCACATATCTAGAATCTTCTATCTATAGTCTAATAGTATCCTCCCAACTTGTTCTGGTCAATCTAAGGGTGGAGGTGTTCTTTCATGCTTGAATTACAAATGATCCTTAATCGATTAAGTGAATTAGAGAGGCGTGTACAGATTCTTGAATCATCACAAAACTTTTCGCCATCCTATGGGCAGCAACAGCAGATGGCCTATCCCACCTATCAGGAGCAAATCATCGCTGTGCGGAAAAATGAGAACGGAAACATTATCGCCGTCATGACAGACCAACAGCGCATCTTGCAATATGATCAGGCACTTGCTGAGGCAAAAGCGGGAAAGCTTGCCCATGTAGACGTGTTTCATAAATATGGTCGAGATATCCTTCGTTCGGAACCAGATGGAATCAAGGAGAATAACCTGGACAATCTACCTTTGTTTTAGTTGATAACGGAAAAATATTCCGTTATCATGGGAAAACAAAGCAAATCTGAGCGATTAGCGGAAAGATGTTCCGTTATGTTTGTTTATTCTACCGTTTGGAGCCTAGTAAACCTACAATAGCGGAAATTTTTGCCGTTATCCTCCTATTTTTCAACTGAAAATGATTAATAACGGAAAATTTTTCCGCTATACAATTAATTAAACCTACAAAATGGGACAACTATCCCATCAGATTAGATAAAACAAACTGTTTAAAAAGGGATTAGATCCCTTTTTTTCAATAAAAGAGGAGACCAAACCAATGAAAGTCATTTTTCTTGACCTTGACGGAGTCATGATTACAGGATCTAATCAGAAACTTAGCAGCGAATATGATGGATATGTGTTCACACCCACAAGTGTCGAGCACCTGAAGCAGATAATCGACCAAACGGGCGCCTTCATAGTCGTTACATCTACCTATCGAAAAGCGGGGTTTTCCTATTTAAAAAAGATGTTTGAGGCAAATGGGATCACGGAAGGACTCATCGGTCAGACGCCCGTCCTCGCCTACCACTCACGGGGCAGGGAAATCCAACAGTATATCGATGAATCACAGCTGGACCCATCCTTAACGGTAGAAAAGTTTGTCATCATCGATGATCATGATGACATGGGAGAGCTCATGCCCTTTCTAGTCCAGACCAAGTGGCACAGCGGCCTTGATGAAGAAGCGAAGAACAAAGCGATACAGATGTTACTAGATTAAAAGGAAAAAGGTGTTTTCATTGCAAACCTATATTGTTGTGGGGGCGGGGATTCTCGGTGCCTCCACTGCTTATCACCTGGCAAAAGCGGGTGCACAGGTGACCTTGGTGGATCGCCAGGATGAGGGACAAGCGACGAATGCCGCTGCGGGAATTATTTGCCCATGGCTTTCGCAGCGCCGCAACAAGGCCTGGTACCAACTCGCAAAAAATGGAGCACGATACTATCAAACTCTCATGAATGATCTGCACGTGATCGGCGAAATGGATACCGGGTATAAGCAGGTAGGGGCGATCAGTTTGCATACAGATCAAGCTAAACTAGACAAGCTGGAAGAAAGGGCCTATCAGCGGCGTCAAGACGCACCGGAAATTGGAGAGATTACACGGCTAACCACAAGTGAGACAAAAAAATTATTCCCCCCACTTGCGGAAAAATTCAGTTCCGTCCATGTGAGTGGAGCCGCTCGAGTCAACGGCGGAGCGATCCGTCAGGCTTTAGTGAATGCAGCTAAAAAACACGGGGCTAATTTCCTTCGCGGGGATGCTACCTTGGTTTGCGAAGGCAGTCGGGTCATTGGCGTGCAGCTTGAGGGGGAGGTTCTGGAATCCGACCAAACCATTATCACCACAGGAGCCTGGACCAATGACTTGCTCCAACCACTTGGAATCCCGCCCTTTGTCCATTTTCAAAAAGGACAGATTGTCCATCTTCGAATGCCTCGTGCGGATACAAAAGCATGGCCTGTTGTAATCCCGCCCACTGATCAATATCTTTTGGCTTTTGAACACGGGCGTGTCGTAGTAGGAGCAACACATGAAAATGACACAGGTTTTGATTGCCGGGTAACCGCTGGCGGAATCCATGAGGTTTTTCAAAAGGCACTAGAGGTTGCCCCGGGATTGGCGAGCGCCACGGTGCTGGAAACAAGAGTGGGTTTTCGTCCGTTTACCCCTGGATTTCTTCCGGTTATTGGAGCTTTGCCAGGATATGAAGGGCTCCTCCTAGCTAACGGGTTGGGTGCATCTGGGCTGACCATGGGGCCGTATCTGGGGTCCGAACTGGCCAAACTTGCCCTCGGGGCCCCCACAGAAATCGACCTCAACTTATACGACGTAGCGGGAGCAATCGGTCCTTAACTCTCCAGCAAAGCCCTTTTCGCTAACAATTTGAGTACAGAATCGTCCATCGGCGGATTGTGCAGCCCAGCCCTTACATCGCGGTACCATCTTTCCAATGGGAGGGAACGCGACAAGCTTGCCCCTCCGACGATGCGCATGGCCGCGTCAACGATCTCAAGCGCGGTGTTGGTGGCAACTTTTTTCGCTAACGCGCGCTCCGGTTGCAGCGCGATGCGTTGGTCCGGATGTTTGTCCCACCTGTCAGCGACGGAATAGAGTAGCGTTCGCGCGGTAATCAATTTCTCTTCCATGATTCCGATTTGACTCTCAATATGCGGAAGTTCAGCGATTGGACCAGGAAGACTGTTCGGGCGATAATTCTGCGCGTAGTTCACAGCAAAATCACGTGCGGCGTAAGCTATTCCTAGGTAACAGGCGGGGATATGGAGCAACCACCCATCTCCGTCGCTTTTGGTTTCTGACTTTTTCCGAAGAAGCGCGTCACTTGGTACAAAGACATGATCAAGCAGCACATCATGGCTGCCAGTGGCCCTCATTCCAATCGTGTTCCAGGTCTCCTCGATGCTTACCCCGTCCTGTTTGCGTACAAAGAAGAGGCCGACTTCATCTTCGTCCGCCATATAAGCTGAAACGATAAATTGATCAAGTGCAGGACTTAAGGTACTAAAACTCTTCCGACCCGTAATCAGCCATCCTCCCTCCGTCTCTTCTACAACCGTTTCTGGCCTACCGCCCCGTGTGGGGCTTCCTGTTTTCGGTTCACTGGAAAAATGGTTAATCATCGCCCCCTCCGCGACAACATCCCGACAAAAGCGTTCAAACAGCTCTTCTGGCCAATCCCTGGTGTAGCGATAGTGGTGAACCAGCCCAATATGCCAACCAACCGCAAGGGCAGTAGAGCCATCTCCGCGCGCCAACCGTTCTTGTGCGAGGACCATTTCGTACAAGGAAATCTCATCACCGCCATATTTTTTCGGAACCGTCAACTTAAGATAACCTGCTTCCTTCAGCCCCGCAATATTATCAAAAGGGAAGGACCCTTCCAGATCATGTTTCGCTGCCCTGCCGGCAAATACTTCGGCTAATCGTTCAACCATAGCGACAAGTGCTGCTTCCTTTTCATTCCGCACAAAATAATCGATATTTTTCATGACTTTCTGACCACCTTTCTATAACTATTATAAACAAATTCATCCTAGCTGCAGGGGTGCATTCTCATCTAAAGGAAAATTATTCCGCTACTCTGGTAAAATAAAAAGATAACTCGTTTTGAAAAGGTGGTTTCATATGATTGCAAAACATTGTACCGTATATCCGATTATCGTACCTACACCATACAACTTAAAAAGCTTTAATTTTTATCTGGTTGAGGAAGCCGGTTCACTGAGCTTAATCGATGCTGGGGTAGATACCGTAGATGCTTGGGAACTTCTAAGGCAAACCTTAACAAAACACGGATTTGCGTTTTCAGACCTAAAGCAAATCCTCGTTACACATAACCATCATGACCATATCGGATTAATTAATCGAATTTGTGCCCAGCAGGCGGTCCCAGTCTATGCTCACGCCGAAGCAATTCCAAGGATGAAGCGGGATCCAAAGTTTCTTACGATGAGGATTAAGTTCTTCGAACAGCTTTATCGTGAAATGGGATGTGGTCCCATGGGAGAAAAGCAGATTGAGAAGTTAAAGGAAGCTGTTCATAACAATCAGCATCAGATGATTCGAACTGACATCCTCCCATTCACTGGATCCGATTCAATTGGTGATTTCCAAATCATCGAAACACCTGGGCATGCTCCTGACCATGTTTCCTTCTTTGATCCAAAGAAAAAGTGGCTTTTTGTCGGGGACCATCTTATCCAGCATATATCCAGCAATGCCATCGTTGAACCTGACCAACAAGGACAACGGATCCTTACGTTAATTCAATACAAAGAATCCCTGCAAAAATGCCTAACCATCGATGCAGAGATCATCTTTCCCGGTCATGGCGAACTGATCCGCAATCACCAAGAACTGATTCATCGGCGGTTAACCCGAATGGATCAAAAAGCAGAAAAGATGCTGGAGTTGCTTGCAAGTGGACTTTCCACTGCCAATCAGCTTGCTCAAACCTTGTACAAGGGAAAATATGAAAGTGAATTTTCCTTAGTCATGTCAGAAATCATCGGTCATCTCGATTATTTGGAGGCAAATGGCAGGATTCAAAAAGATCAAAAGGATGGGGTCTGGCAATATTCGCCATTAAATTAATGTAACCTACAGCCCCTGTTAAACGTCTACCTTATATATTAGGAGAGGGGTATCAATCCATGAAAAAGGCAATTCTAGCCTTCACTGTAATCACAAGTTTGTGTACGTCAGGTCTGCCGGCATCTGCTGTGACGGATCCTGTGACGACGATTTCCCATTTTGAAGCAAACAGCCTGATCACGTCCGATGGGTCTTACTGGGTGTGGGGCGGGCAACAATCTGTCCCGACACAAGTACACGGGATCGATGATGCCGTAGAATCGTTCGAGAGCCAACTGGTTAAAAAAGAAGATGGGTCGATCGTATTCGTCGAGCGGGACCTGTATTTGCCATCGGACATCACCGTACATCCCGTTCCAGGACTCAGTAATATAACTTCTGTCCATGCCAGTTGGAATGAACTTCTAGCGACTGATCAAGAAGGACGGGTGTTTGTCATTCCCTACTCAGGTGGACGTCCAATTGCGTCGACAATCGGTAACGTAACTCAAGTAGAAGGGATCGATCAGGTAAAAGAAATCTTCAGCTTTTACGAGGTAGATGATCATTACAATCACACCATGCGCTGGATTTTCCTGAAAAAGGACGGCACCTTGTGGAGAAATACGTCGGGGTTAGAAGGATTTGAGCAGGTCCGCTCGTTATCAGGCATCATTGAAATTGAAGAAAATCTTGCGTTAAAAGAGGATGGAACCGTTTGGTCTTTTCCCTTAAGACCCATTTCCTCCAATGACCCTGTGAAAGTCGAAGGTCTGCCAACCATCCAAAAAATTGCAACAGATGAAAGAAGTAATGCGGCGATCGATCGGGAGGGGAAGCTTTGGTTTTGGGGTGCCACGCTAACAGGTTCTTCGGATGGTACCCAAGTGCATTTTCAATCAAAACCCGTGCGGCTAACCGGTATTCGCAACGTTGCTGAAGTGTATTTTATCGAACGCACACTGATTGCTTTGACGAATGATGATCAACTGTATGCTGCTTCCATCAACCGCGAAAAGATGCCTGCCAATGCTAAGTTTGAGCAGCTTACCTCTGGCGTGACAGAACTTCAACCCAGTACACGACATTTGATCCTACGAAAGTCGGACGGCACCTTATGGGGTTGGGGAGTGAATAAAAATGCACAGTTAGGATTTGGCGATTACGAATTTATGTACAATAAGCCAGTACCCATGCAGCCTCCTGTGACGATTGTGCTCAACGAAAAGTCCGTTTCTTTAACCAATGGCGTAATTATTCGTAACGGCCAGGCCTTTATCCCGCTTCGATCCGTCTTTGAACAATTAGGGGCAATTCCAACGTGGAATGCAGCGAATCGGACGGTCACAATCGAACAGAAAAAGAATGGAACACCGCCAATTCGGATCGTCGTCAATTACACGACTGGGAAAACCCTCGTAAACGACCACCCGATCATGCTTGCTAATGATCCCTTTATTATACAGGGAATTTCTTATTTGCCACTTCGCTTCATTAGTGAATCGCTTGGAGCAAAGGTCGACTGGATCAAGGAGCAGCGAAAAATCGTGATTACAATGTGATTATGAAATATTTGTTACATAAAGATAGATTGGTAAATGATGTGAATTTCATCACATAAGAAGTGAGGCTCCTCCTTTATACTGCTAATAAACAATAGTAAAGGGGAAGGGCCCCTATGAAAAGCACAATCTTTCAATCCGCACCCGTACCAATGTTGCTTTATAAAGAGAAAATTTTATACGCCAATCCTGCCTTTATCGAATTGACTGGGTACCCCGAAAACGAAATCTATAAAATCGATTTATGGGATTTCATAGAAGAGGAATCGAGAGAAATCATTCAAGAGGCGATAAAGAATCGTGCTTTAAACCAGATGCCTAAAGCAGAGTACCAGTTTAAACTTTATACTAAGTCAAAAGATACCCGATGGATTCATTTAGTCGCTACAACCATCTTACTAAATAACGAATACATCGGGTTTGCTACTTGTTTTGATATAACGGAGCAGAAGCACCTTCAGGATCAATTGAAATTAAAAGATCTGCTTTGGACCAATATCTTTAACCAACATAGTGCGATTATGCTGCTCGTCGACCCCGAAGCAGAAGGAACCATTGTTGATGCAAACCCCGCTGCTTCACAGTTTTATGGTTACTCCATTGATCAACTGAAACAAATGAAAATCAGTGAGATTAATGTCCTGCCTATTTCACAAATAACTCACAGCTTGCAAGAGGCAAAAGAAAATCAAAAGAAAGAATTCCGCTTCAAACATCGCCTTGCCAACGGGGAGATACGGGATGTTCAAGTCTATTCCAGCACTATTCTCGGTATGGATAAAAAGCTTCTTTTTTCCATCATTCACGATATAACAGACCAAGTCATCTATGAAAATGAACTCGTTCATCTAAATAAAAAATTGAAAAAAATCTCATCACTAGATGGATTAACCGGAATTTATAATCGCCGGGCTTTCGATCAGTTTATCCTTCATAGTTGGCAGGGATGCAAGCAACTTTCTTTAATCATGGTGGATATTGATCAATTTAAAAAATACAACGATACCTATGGACACCTGCAAGGGGATGAGTGTTTGAAACAAGTCGCGGAGGCATTGGTGAGTTCAGTCCAACGATCCGCGGATTTGGTGGCAAGGTACGGAGGGGAAGAGTTTGCCGTCATTCTTCAAAATTCAAGCAAAGCGGGTGTATTGCATGTTGCCGAAAAACTGCGAGATCAGGTCGAATCACTGCGTATCCCACATTCAGCTTCCGACGTGAGTGAGTTTGTAACGATCAGCCTTGGTGTTTGTCATGCCGAATCGGCTGACTCAATTGAGGATCTGATTGTAAAAGCCGACCAGGCCCTTTACCTTGCCAAAAATAGAGGACGAAACCAGGTGGTGATGTATGAAGAAACGGGATGATTGAAATAGCGGAAAATATTTCCGTTATTTCAATCATCCCCTAGCCAGCCTTTTTTCTTAAACCACCAAAACATGCTTATCCCGATAAGCGCCATGAATGCGAGCACGAGATAGTATCCATAGTGCCAGGACAACTCGGGCATATTCACAAAGTTCATCCCATATACGCCAGCAATAAATGTTAAAGGAATGAAAATGGCCGAGATGATCGTCAAGGTCATCATAATGTTGTTCATCCGATTGGAATTCAGCGATATATAACTGTCCCGAATATCTGACGTCACATCGCGATTCGATTCAACCATCTCCGCCAGCTTTAATAAATGGTCGTAGATGTCGGCGAAATACATCTTTTGTTCTTTCGGTATCTCAATCCTTTCCGAATTTAAGATTCGATAGAGAAGGTCTCTCATTGGAAAAACACTTTTCCTTAGCCGATGCAGATCTCTTCTGATATCAAACACTTCATTCATCAAAGCCCGATTCGACTTTTGCTCCAGCTGCTGGATCTCGTCTAGTCGATCCTCGATTTTATATAGAATGGGGAAGTAATTATCGACTATTTTATCCAACAACAAATGAAAGACATTCACCGGTTTCATGTTTTCAAGGTTTTCCCCATTAAGCACCCGCTCCCAGGTTGTTTCCAATTCTGCAGATGTTTTTATATGAAAGGTTACGAGATAATTCTCCGCAAGAAATACATCCACTTCCTCTGGGCGAAGGGTAATCGGGTTGAGTCCGTCCACCACAAAAAACCGGTACCCTTCATAATAGTCCAATTTGGGGCGTTGCAGAAATTGAAAACAATCCTCAATAGCCAGTGGATGAAATTTAAAATAGGTGTGCAAAATTTTCGTTTCCACATCTGTAGGAAAATGGAAATCCACCCAATACCAAAGAATGTCGGGATTTGTTAATTTTTCAACTGGCATATCAGTGGCCAACTGGCCATTAGTACTTATTGCTAATGTCCTTATCAAGCTATGACCTCTTTTTGGAGTTTTAAAAGATAAAATTCCCATTTTCAGACAAGATATGCCTATCGAACAAAGACTCGCAAATCCTTTCTTTTTTGATCAAGCAAGATCAGATAGACGACATCAAAGAAAAACGTACTGATATAGAAAAACATCAACAAGGTAGAAGTGGGGTAGAGAGAATAGCACAAAAAGGACGCCCCGATCGTTCCGACTAGTTTAAAAATGGCAATATAGATGGATTGCCCCTTTAGGTGGTTTCTTCTAAAGAGCATCAAGATAAACAAGATTGACATCATAAGATTTAAGCCATAGGCAGAAATGGCAGTCCCAAATTCAGAAAACTCCAGTTTCATCGTATAATGTATGCCAAATGATAGAACCAAGGTGACCACCGCGGTTGGGACAAATAGTTGCTCCGAGAGCGGTTTAGGCAGTTCACTCTTTGAGTACTTGATAAATTGATAAAAAATAATCAAATCCAATCCAAACCAAATAGAATTAATATAAACCTGTCCGTAGTCGAGGGGAAACAAAAAGGAATAGATAAACTCCCATGTCGCGTTCCCGCAAAGGGCAGCAAAAGGCATACCACAGCTTTTATCTTTAAACCCTTTATAAATCAAGACCAAGTAGGTAAGAATCCAACCCATACCCATTACCATTTGTAAAAATATTTCCATTTCAAAAGGAAATACATGTGCTCTGACCACATCCTCGAACCCCTTTATATAAGGTTATAGTAGATTATACAAACCAGGACTGATTTTCATTACTTTGAATTTTTCCAAGCGAAGGTATTGCCTAAAAACAAAAAATACTATATGATATAAACAAGGTATTAACCTTGCAAAATACGTCTAAAAAGGAAGCCCCTTTACGAACCCGTATAAAGCTTGGTTACCGATTTAAAATGTAGAATTTAAAAGAAAAACTGAGAAAAATGCGAAACTCTGGGCGCTCAGAGGTTACAAGTATTTGAAGCCAGTTATATCACTCCTATTCATCATAGGGAGTGTTATGACTGGCTTTTTAAATTTCCACAAGAATATTGGAGGTAAAAAAGATGAGTACACTAATTTTGGAGAAAAAACGACCTTTCATACAAAATCAACCAGGATTTAAGATATCTACCCATCCGGAACATGATCGTTTGTACCACATCCAATTGGATGATGCTGTAGTTGCTGAATTTTTCCAGGCGACAACCGATGCCATGCCGCAAAGATTGCAGTATGTGCCCTATGCAAGATTATTGATGTCCCATAAACTCAATGAAATAGCAGGTGAGGGTTTTGCCGAAGCGCTTCGGGGGATTGTTAATGACCGGGAAAGCGGTGGATTTACCATTGGGGTGCAAAATCAGACAAGCAATCCGGATGATTTTGTCCGCTTCGGAACAGCCATCTCTCATTTGATAGGAATTCCCAACCTGGATGCCATGACGGGCACCTTTTATGCAAGATTTACGGTGAAGGATACAGACAGCAGTGATTCCTATCTACGGCAAGCATACCGTCTTTTTACTCTACACACCGATGGAACGTTTGTTGATGAACCCACCGATTGGCTATTAATGATGAAAATGCAGGAACAGCATGCAAAAGGTGGGGAATCTCGCATCCTTCATCTTGATGATTGGGAGGACCTAGAGAAGTTCTCCCGCCACCCACTGGCAACTTATAAAATGACCTATAAATCACCACCAAGTAAAAATGTCGAGCAAGTGATCCAACGCCAGACGTTCTATACACGAAACAACAAGCCTTGTATGTGTTTTATTGATCAATTCGCTCACCCAGAAACCATGGAGCAGGCCGTTTATTTAAGTGAAATGTCTGGGTCACTTGAAAACAGTCCGGCAACCAAAGCCATGCCGCTGCCGATTGGTGACTTGATTGTTCTCAACAATCATTTCTGGATGCATGGAAGGGCGCCATTTGAGAAGAATCCTGAGTTATTCCGGGAGCTCATGCGCCAGCGTGGTGTTTTTGCAACAACATAATAGTGAGGGTGCTAATTACCTTCTATCCATCAGACAATAGCGGAAATTTTTCCGCTATTTTTGATTTCCGGACAGATTCTAACCAAATAAAGGAAAATTTTTTCGTTATTAGAGAGCAATGAGAAGGTATTCATAATCTAGTTGCCAAGATACTAGCTCTCTCCTAAAATAAAAAGCAGGTAAAAAAGTAGAGGGAGCAATTCGGAATGAAAAAGGAACTGGAAAATACGATTATCCAAAATTATCAACGGGATGAAGGCATGATGATCCTTGTCTTTGCCCAGTGGTGTGTGAATCATGGGTTGAATCCTCAGGAGATATACCTCAAAGCATACCCAACACAAGGGAAAAATCAACTGTTAAGCCAAATGAATGAACTTACCGTACCAAAGGAAGAGGCCGGGGAAATTCCTGATCAAACCCTTCTCAATGTTCTTTCGATGTTTGGCAATGAGGATTTGGCTTTTGTTGTCTCCGGGATTATTGCCGAACGGAAAGAATAAGCGGGATATAGTGCCATGTCCTCTTCCTGGTGTCATATAAATAAAGGAGAAACCTATATTCCTCGCGAAATTAGTCCTTATCGATAAAATTGAAGGGAAGTGCAGCACGTGCCTCCATATACTGATCAAGAAAATGGGGTATTCCACTCGGTCTGTCCGTTGGACTGCCCGGACGCTTGTGCCCTCCATGTTACGAAGAAGGACGGAAAAATCGTCAAGGTCTCAGGAAATCCCGATCATCCGATTACAAAAGGCACCATCTGCCATAAGGTGCGGCATATGGCAGACCGAATCTATCATCCTGAACGTGTCCTTCACCCTTTGAAACGAGTAGGGCCAAAAGGAAAAGGGGAATTTCAGCGGATTTCGTGGGAGCAAGCGATCACTGAGATTGAAAATCGCTATCGAAGCATTATACAAGAACATGGTCCAGAAGCAATCCTTCCTTACAGCTATTATGGAAATATGGGGTTTGTGAACGCCGATGGGATGGATCGTAGATTTTTCCACCGCTTGGGATCAAGCCAGCTTGACCAAACGATCTGTAGTATTGCTGGAAACGTTGGCTACAGCTATACCATGGGGGTAACAGGTGGAATCAGTCCTGAAGAAACGGTCAAATCGAAGTTAATCATCGTTTGGGGCGGAAATCTGGTCAGCACAAATATGCATCAGGTCGTCCTAGCCGAACAAGCCAGGAAAAACGGCGCGAAAATCGTTGTCATCGATGTTCACAGGAACCAAACGGGAAAGTGGGCAGACTGGTTTATTCCTATCCATCCAGGAACCGATGCTGCTTTAGCGCTCGGGATGATGCACCTCCTGTTTGCTGAACATTTGGTTGACGAAGCATTCATGGAGCAATATACGTTTGGATGGAAGGAATTGCGAGAGCACGTAAAAGAATATCCACCTGAACGGGTATCCCGCATCACCGGCGTACCCGAGGAAGACATCATCAAACTGGCCAAAATGTATGGGGAGATCTCTCCTTCTTTTATTCGGATTGGAAACGGACTCCAACACCATGACAACGGCGGGATGAACGTTCGTACCATTGCTTGTCTGCCTGCCCTAACCGGACAATGGGCCCTTGAAGGTGGAGGAGCAGTGAAAAGCAATGGCTGGTACGGGCAGGTGAACTTTTCCGCCTTGCAAAGACCTGAATTAAGATCAAATAAACAGGCAAGAACAATCAATATGAACCAGATTGCTGACGCCCTATTGGACCTGAATCCCTCCATTCATGCCCTATTCGTCTATAACAGCAATCCGGCGGTAGTCGCGCCAAACACAACCAAAGTCCAACAAGGCTTAATGCGAGAAGATCTATTCACCGTGGTTCATGATCTGTTTATTACGGATACAGCTAAATACGCCGATCTAGTGCTACCAGCGACTTCCACTTTCGAGAACACCGATTTATATAAATCCTACTGGCATCACTATATGCAATTGCAGGAGCCCATCATCCCGCAGCAAGGGGAAAGTGTCTCGAACTTTCAACTATTCAAAAGCTTAGCCAAGGCGTTTGGCTTTGATGAAGAAGCATTCGATGATACAGAAGAGGACCTGATTGAACAGGCCCTGGATTTTCCATCCAATCCCTATTTGCAGGGTGTGACATTGCGAGCATTGAAAGAAAAGGGTTGGGTCAAACTACATATGGAAGCAGGAAAACCCTTCCTAAAGAAACTGCCAACAACAAGCGGAAAAATCGAGCTATATTCAGAATCGATGAAAAAAAAGGGAATGCCTCCCTTACCAACATATGTGCCACTAGAAGAAGGGTTTGATACGGAGTCAGATGTTAGAAAGGATGAACGTTATCCCCTGATGTTTGTCACGCCGCCAAACCATCAGTTTCTGAATTCAACTTTTGCCAACGTAAAAAAACATCAATATCTGGAGAAACAACCACTACTGCAAATTCATCGGGTAGATGCTGCCAAAAGGGGAATTATTGACGGTGATCTCGTTCGAATTTTCAATGATCGCGGCTACTGTGTTTTACCGGCAAAAGTATGTGAAGATATGCTGCCGGGCACACTGATTAGCCAAGGACTATGGTGGGGCGGGGAACTTCAAAACCGTGTCAACCATTTGACCTCCACCCGAGTAGCCGATATGGGTGGAGGAGCCACCTTCTTTTCTACTACGGTCCAAGCAGAGAAAACGGAGGAAACCTAGCTATGGAAAGCCGTTGAGGCTGGATTAGGAAAATCCCGAATGTTCTATACTACAAAAAATAAACAGCACGAACCCTCACCATGATTCAAATGCCCTTGACGGAAGGGCAAGAGGCCCGATGGAAGTTTGGAAACATCGTTAGGAGGGTAGCGGTCACGCACCCTCCTTTTTTAACGCAAAGAAAACATTTATCAATCAATTTAATGAGTAAGAAGAAATTTTATCGATCCTTAATTTTTAAGCACGCAATTTGCCTGCATTTTGTTATGATAGTACTGTTTCAAATCTAAAAGGAGGTGTTAGAAGTTGGAAGGCGATTTTATTGTTGGACTTTTAAAGTTGATCCTTATTAATATTGTTTTAAGCGGTGACAATGCCGTGGTTATCGCCTTAGCCTGCCGTAATTTGCCAGCCCATCAACAAAAAAAGGCCATTCTTTGGGGGAGCTTCGGGGCAATTGGGCTAAGGATTGTTTTGACTTTTATTGCGGTTTGGCTATTGCAAATTCCTTTTCTGCAAGTTGCCGGCGGGCTTTTATTGATCTGGATCGCAATTAAATTATTAAAGGGCGATGGTGAAGAGGAACATCTTAAGGCTGGGACAAGTATGGCTGCAGCGATCAAAACCATTATTGTTGCCGATTTCGTTATGAGTCTTGACAACGTATTGGCCGTAGCTGGTGCAGCCGGCGGGAACTATCTGTTAATTATCCTCGGATTGGCGATCAGTATTCCTTTGATCATATGGGGCAGCCAGCTATTGATGGCGCTCATGAGCCGCTTTCCCATCATCGTATTATTGGGTGCCGCGCTATTAGGGTACACAGCAGGTGAGATGGCATTGACAGATAAGGCCGTCGGGCATTTCATCGAAACGGCGTTCCCAATAGGGCATTACATACTTCCAATTGGTCTGGCAATTCTGGTGGTCGTCGTTGGAAAATTATTAGGCAGAAAAAATAGCACACTTGTTGATCAAAATTAAAAGCCCGAGGGGGCTTTTTTGGATTGAGAGGATTAGGTGGTTGCAAAGTTGCAGCAGCCATCTTTTTTTGCTAGTTAGGGTATAATGAAAAAAGTGATGACAAATTTAGGAAGGGCGTGAAGTAAGTGAAAAAGGTCGCGATTTTGGCAACAGGGGGTACAATTTCTAGTGCTGCAGATAGCAGAACGGAATTAATCAATTATAAATCGGGTACGTTTACAGGAGATGAAATTATAAATCAAATCCCGGAACTACGCGAAATTGCCGACGTCCACATAGAGCAGACCACCAATTTTAGCAGTATGGAAATGACCGCGAAGGAATGGACGATTTTACGGGAGAAGGCCCTCCATTACTTAAATGAGTTGGATTTTGATGGTGTGGTCATTACACATGGAACAAATACGATTGAGGAAACGGCCTATTTTTTACATCTCACCTGCAATGTCAGCAAGCCTATTGTCATCGTTGGCTCCCAGCGTCCGCTTACGGGCCTAAGTTCAGACGCCCACTTAAATGTATACAACGCAGTAAAACTGGCGGCGAGTGAGGATGCGGTCGGAAAAGGCGTATTGGTAATGATGAACGACGAAATTAATAGCGCTAGAGAAGTCACCAAAACCAACACCGTCCGTTTAGAAACTTTTCAATCGGGACAACTTGGCTTTCTTGGGTATGTAGATAATGATGGGGTTTTCTTTTATAGACAACCCACACGTATACATACGGCACAATCCCAGTTTAATGAACTTGACACACAGGAATTGGATCCAGTGGAAATCGTCTATTCTTATGCCGGTGCCGATGGCAATCTGATCCGTTGTTTGATTCCAACCGGGGTGAAAGGGATCGTCATCGCTGGAACGGGGACAGGAAGGTTTTCTTCCAAAGAACTGGAAGCCCTCGTTGAAGCGAAAAAACAGGGGATAGCCGTGGTGCGAAGCAGCCGTGTCGGCAATGGCCGCGTAATTCCCGAAGAGCAGTATGAACCATATGGTTTTGTCTCGGGAGATAATTTGTTGCCGCAAAAAGCAAGAATATTGCTCATGCTGGCGCTAAAAGTAACAAAGGATCCAGTGGAAATTCAACGGATATTTGATACTTATTAACATCCTTCAGAATAAACGTTCACAATTCCATAATTTGACCCTATAACCATCCAATTCTATAATAGAGTTGTAGTTCAATTGTCTTTAAAAGGGGTGTTAAAAGTGAGCAAAAAAGTTCTGATTGTCACTGGAGATGCGGTTGAAGCACTTGAGATTTATTATCCTTACTATCGTTGTTTAGAGGAAGGATTCGAAACGGTCATCGCTTCACCAACGAAGAAGACCCTACATACTGTTTGCCATGATTTTGTACCAGAAAGTGAAACATATACGGAAAAACCGGCGTATCTTCTTGATTCCCATATGGCCTTTGCCGATGTGAAGCCGGAGGAATTTGACGGATTAATCATCCCTGGGGGAAGAGCACCAGAATATATTCGTTTGAATGAGCATTTGAAGCCAATTGTGAGTCACTTCTTTACAGCAGGGAAGCCGGTTGCATCGATTTGCCACGGTTCCCAGGTTCTGGCACTTATTGGCGACCAGATCAAAGGAAGAGAAATGACAGCCTACCAGGCATGCCGCCCAGATGTGGAAGCATGTGGTGCAATCTATCAAACGAACACCTTGCACGTCCATGAAAATCTCGTTTCCGGGCATGCTTGGCCAGATCTTCCTGGATTTATGAGAGAATTTATTCGCCTATTAAAATAGTAATCTTAAACCCCTGATTCCCCTAGTGAATCAGGGGTTTTTTCTATTTAAATCCCAATTATAAAAGAGAATAATAGTTCCATTGTGTAGAATTCTTAGAATTGAACATACAATAAGAGTGTGATATTTTAAAGCTAAAGAATAAATGGATGAACTAACCTAAGTCGATTGATTGTAGGAAGTGATCGCATGATTGGGAATGTCAAACCTTTAAACAAGCTTGATAAACAGAAAAGCATTGAGCAAAAAACGCAGGCAGTGAAGTGGGTAGGGGTCATTTTATCAGTCGTTATATTTTTACTTCTTGTTTTTATGTTGCCTAAAGAACTCCACCGTGAAGCGAAGCTGGCCATTGCCATGACCGTTTCGGCGATTGTTTTGTTTATTACCGAGGCATTTTCATATGGGCAAATCTCATTGTTGATTATTCTATTCACGTGTTTTACTCAGATTGTTTCCATCGATACTGCCTTAAGCGGTTTTTCTTCAGGCGCGATCTTCCTCATTATCGGGGGAATGATGATTGCCAAAGCCGTCAATGACACTCCCTTAACACAAAGGATGACTTATTACGTCCTACAGAAGTTTGGCAGCACAACATCGCGGGTGTTGGCCGGAATCATCCTCATTTCCCAGGTGCAAGCATTTTTTATTCCGGCGACTGCAGTTCGAGCAACATTATTGCTGCCTGTTGTCATTTCGCTGCTCAAAACTTTTGACCATCAGTTAAATCCGAATATTCGCAGACAGTTCATGCTGGGCGTTGCATATGGTGGAAACATAAGTGGAACGGCAATTTTGCCTGCTGCAATTGGGAACGTCCTAGCCGTAGAGATTTTAAATATCTATCTCGGAACGTCGATCTCTTATTTTGGTTGGCTATTGTACGCTTTACCTATTTGGATTCTACTGATCCCAACCATCTGGTACATCATCCGGAGGGTCTATCCAGCAGAGAGCCAAGAAATTCAAGGGATTAGAAAGGAAATGAAGGAGCAATTGCAAGGGTTGGGAAAAATTAACGTAAGAGAAATCCGTTGTTTGATTATCTTAGGGATTACTGTTTTATTATGGATGACTGAATCCTTTCATCATATGCATCCAGCTATTCCAGCTATTTTTGCTGCAGTTGTCTTAAGCTTGCCGAAAATCGGGGTAACAACATGGGAGAATGTGATCAAAATCAATTTGGATACGGTCTTTGTTTTGGGTGCTACCCTTTCGTTAGGGACCATTCTGAATGAAACCGGTGCGATTCAATTTCTTGGGGGATTCTTGCAGGCTCAATGGCTAGTTGATAGTATGCGTCACTCTCTACTAGCGGTCATTTTGGTCGTTATAATCACGCAAATTTACCATTTAGGTGTGTCTAACGTCTCGACAGCGATCGTCACATTGTTGCCGGTATTGATTGGCATCGCTACACAAATTGGAGTAGATCCCGTATACATTGTCTTTGCGGCGTCCATTACCTGTCTACATGGGTTCATTCTAGTCATAGAAACAATGCCAAATATCATCTCGCAAGGAAGCGGTTATATTACCCAGAAAGAATTTATTGTTCCTGGAATATGGGCAACAGTGGCTTCTAGCCTAATCACGGTGATTGTTGCTGCAACTTGGTGGAAATGGATTGGATTTATGCCATAAAGGAGATATATTGCGGGCTTCTAGCTGCAGTCAATATCAATTTCCAGGCAAGCGGGCATAAAGAAGTTGTCCTGTAGGAGAGTAGAGGATTCAGAAAGATGTCTATGATACAAGGAAAGCCACCCCTTCATATTAAAGAAAATGGGCTGCACATGAAGTGCAGCCCTATTTTTTAACGGCTCATCGCATCCTTTATGACATCCTCACCAATGATCGGATTGTATTCGTCATACACGGGCTTTAGGAAGTCTCTAAACTTTTGGATATCCTCTTTAGATAGTTCATTAATTTCTATTTGACCACGTTCTTGAAGTTTCTTCAGGGCAGCTGCATTCAACTCCGCAGCTTGACTACGGGCAAAATCAGTCCCTACCTTTACTCCTTCTTCTACAATCTTTCTAGTCGCATCGTTCATGCTGTTCCAAAATTTTGTATTAGTCAGTAAAGCATAGTCAACACGGGTATGACCCATGATGGTCATATACTTCTGCACTTCATCAAATTTTTTCGACTCGATGTTACTAAATGTATTTTCCTGGCCATCTACTGTCCCTTGCTGAAGTGCTGTATATAATTCATTGAATGGAATGGAAACAGAACCTGCACTAAGAGTAGAGTAGAGCTTCTCTAACACCTGACCTCCTTGCGTTCTAAACTTTAAGCCGTTAAAGTCCTCAGGTGCCTTAATCGGCTTTTTGTTATTGGTAATATGCTTTGGACCATTCGGCCACATTCCCATTCCAAGGGCTCCATCTTTTTCCAAACGTTTAAAGATTTCTTGCCCTTTGGGTCCATCCCAGAAAGCATTCGCCGCTTCATCACTGGAAAAGAGGAACGGCATTGAAGGAATATTGAAGCCGGGATCGTTACCAACCAATTTTGCCATGTCAGGAATAATAAATTGGGCGTTATTGGCTACGAGATTTTGATATTCATCCTTGTCACCAAAGAGAGAACTGTTAGGGAATACCTGTACTTTGATCTTGCCCCCTGAAGCCTCTTCGATCGCTTTTTTCATCGCTAGGGCTCCTTGATGCTTAGGCGTATTTTCTGCTACCACGTGGGAGATTTTAATTGTCATTTCTTGGATATCCGCGCCCGCCTCTTTGGCAGGTTCCTTCGCGGGTTCCTTCGCGGGTTCAGGGGTAGAACCACCCGAATTTGCCGGTGGGGAAGAAGACCCACCGCCATTTGACGCTGGCTCGCTGCTGCCACCGCAGGCTGTTAAACTGGCAGCTAATGCAGCAGACATAAATAACATGGAAAACATTCTTCTCTTTTTCATTTTGAATCCCCCTTATTAAATGTGGTATAAGTTGATACAAAACGAAAGATTTCTGTATGATCCGGCTGTCCGCCTAAGTCATCTTTCGCTTGTGTATACGTGTCGTAAAGCAGCTTCATGAGTGGTGTTGAATCACCCATATGGTCCAACAACTCTTTGGCAATACCGATGTCCTTCTTGTGCAGTTCGAGGCTAAACCCGGAATTAAATTGTCCGTTAAGGATGAATTGCGGGAACTTATAATCTGTAGAAATGCTCTTCCCGGAACTGTGATTGAAGACATCAACCCCAATTTTTGGATCCACGCCAAACTGTGAAAGAATATGTACGGCTTCACAGGTAGCCAGCATGTGGGCAGCAGATAGATAATTATTTAACGCTTTAATCAAATGGCCCGAGCCGCTGGAGCCGGTATAAAAAATCTTTTCCCCCATAGTTCTTAAAAGATCATAATGATCGGTGAAAACTGTATCTGGCCCTCCTACCATAATGGTTAACTGACCATTTATGGCTTTTTTCACGCCACCGCTGACAGGTGCATCCAAGAGTTGGATTCCGAGTACAGCAAGTTCTTCGGCATTGTTTCTCGTATCCAAGGGAAAGGAGCTGCTCATGTCGATAATCGTTAAAACTTCCTTCCGATAGCGGTATGAAGAATAAATCGTTGTAAGCTGTTTAATTACTTCATTAACAATTTGAGAATGTGGCAGCATCAAGATGATGGTGTTCGATTGGTCGACAATATCTGAGAGGGTAGAGGCAATCGCTCCAAACTCCTGTAAAGAGGAGGAAGCGTTTTCATTTTTATCGTAACAACGGATCTTGTACCCATGCTCTAACAAGCGTTTGGCCATCGGAAATCCCATATTCCCTAGTCCGATGAAACCAATCGTCTTACCCATAGTTATGTAATTCCCCTTTCATTTCTGTGACAATATAATCGAATTTTCCTATTTCCAAAACATCCTCCACCTCCAATGAGAGTCACAAATCAAAAATCCAACTTAAATATACCAAATATTTAATATAATGTGAATATAAATAATAAATATAATCAACCAAAATTTCTATTTATTTATTTGTGAGAATTTAGTATATTGGTAATACGATCATTCGGTTGTCTAAAAATCAAGGGAAAGGGGTAAAGAGGATGGGGTTTAGGTGGCTTCATAAGGTTGAAGAGTATTCAGCTGGGATCCTCTTTTTAGGGGGGGTCATTGTAAGTCTGTATTCCGTATTTATGCGTTATGTATTAAATCTTCCACCTGCTTGGTCACTGGAAATTTTCGAATTATTAATGGTCTGGTCAATCTTTATTGGCTTTGGGATCGCCCTACGGGAAAATCACCATATTGTCATTGATCTGGTTTATGATAAACTTCCGTATGCGGTAAAAAGAGCTGTCTGTGTTGTAAGCAATTTCATCGGTGCAGCATATTGCATATTTATGACTGTCACAGGGATAAAAATGATAGCGCTTGCACATGAGCAACAGATTGTAACAATTGATGTAGGAATCCCGATTTGGGTTACATATCTGATTATGCCCGTTGGCATGGCCTTGTTGGCCCTCTATTTTATCTTAAAAGGAATCTATGCAATCAAAGGGGATCGAACGGAGATTATCGGTCATTTAGGACACGACATAGCCCCGGACGGAATATTGGATGACAAAGCCAAGGGAGGACTGCATCTTTAATGAACCCCACTTTCGTTCTTTTTTTTACATTTGCCATTCTATGTTTGATCCGAGTACCAATTGCAATTAGTTTAGGTTTATCTAGCATTATCGCCCTAACGTTGATTGATTTTACACTCTATCCCGTGATCCAAAAGATGTTTAGTTCCCTTAATTCAGCAACTTTGATGGCGATTCCAGGATTTGTTTTTGCCGGGATCATCATGTCAAAAGGGGGAATCTCTTATTATCTAATCGAATCCCTTAAATCGTGGGTAGGCCATATTCGCGGTGGTTTAGCCGTTGTAACAATCCTTGCCTGTATGATTTTTGCCGCGATTTCCGGATCAAGCCCAGCTACCGCTGCAGCTATTGGTAGCATCATGATCCCGGGAATGGTGAAAGCTGGGTACAGTAAAAAGTATGCCATGGGATTAGTAGCCGCCTCTGGAACCCTGGGAATCCTCATACCACCATCGATTCCACTAATCATTTATGGTTCCGTCGCCGAAGTGTCGATTGGTAAATTGTTTACAGCCGGGATTCTTCCTGGTTTGTTGTTGGGTGGCGTTTTATTAATTTCAGCGATTATTCATGCTAGAATCAACAACTATGGCCGTCTTCCAAAAGAAACAATGGAGCAGCGATGGAAGAAGTCTGGGAAAGCAATCTGGGGATTTGCGCTACCAGTTTTAATCCTCGGCGGGATCTATACAGGGATCGTGACACCTACCGAGGCTGCCTTCGTAGCCAGTTTTTACGGTGTGATCGTATCTGTCTTTATCTACAGGGAAATGAATTGGAAAAAGTTCATTGAGGTAACCAAGGAATCGATTAATATTACAGCCATGATTTTCTTAATTATTGCTTCCGCTATGATATTTGGGATGTTTCTTACAACGGAACAGATTCCACAAGATTTTACCGCGTGGGTTGAATCCCATGCAGCCAATAAATGGATTTTCATCATTGCCATCAACCTAATGTTCTTTATCCTCGGGATGTTCCTCGAGGCGATCGCTATTATTTTAATTACACTGCCGATTCTTCTGCCAGTACTTACCATGTTTGATATCAATGTGATTCATTTTGCGATTATCATGACGATTAACATGGAATTAGCGATGATCACGCCCCCCGTGGGCCTCAATCTGTTCGTCGTCAGTGGTATCTCAAAGGAAAAAGTCGGTGCTGTTGTCCGAGGAGTGCTTCCTTTCTTCGCACTTATGATTTTAGCTTTGGTGCTCGTTGTGATATTCCCAGAGATTTCGCTGTTTTTGACTAAGTAAGTGATTTTTTGAATGATGAAAATGGATAACGGAAGAATTTTCCGTTATCCATTTTTTTTGAATTTATACATCCCTCCCGCTGCAGTCTTAGTAGGATCCAGCTGGTAGGTGGTTATTGGAGGTAGGGCTCCGATTTGATTCGAACCGAGAGGACGTAAAACATGTGTTTTACGAATCGGGGGATTAGGGACAGGGTGAGCGAAAAAATAAAGGGACCTGTCTCAAATCAGGCGTATTTGAGACAGGGTGAACAGAAAAACACAGGGACCTGTCTCGATCCTGTCCGCGCCCCCAAGCTATGCTATGACTTTCTGCCCTTGGCTATCTCTTCATGGAGCCCAGCAACCACTTTCTCAACCTTCATCACACCTTGGTTTCCCTCTTTCCGTTTTCTTACCGCCAAGCTCTGATTTTCCATCTCCTTATCTCCAATCACAAGCATATAAGGGATCTTCTGCTTTTCTGCGTCTCTTATTTTCAGGCCGACCTTTTCCGCCCTGTTATCGGCTTCAACCCGTATTCCCGCTGATTGTAATCGAGCTCTTACCTGATTTGCATAAGCAGTATGGGAATCGGCGATCGGGAGGATTTTAGCTTGAACAGGGGATAGCCATAAGGGAAATTCCCCGCCATAATGTTCGATTAAGATCGCCATAAACCGCTCTACGGAACCAAAGATAGCCCGATGAATCATGACCGGTTGATGCGGCTGGTCATCTTCGCCCACATACGAACAATTAAACTTTTCCAGCATTTGAAAGTCTAGTTGAACTGTTCCGCACTGCCAGCTTCGTCCAAGAGAATCCAAAATATGAAAGTCTATTTTCGGTCCATAAAAGGCTCCGTCACCAGGATTGATTTGGTAGTCTAACCCTTTGGTCTTTAAGACTGACTCTAGCGACGCCTCAGCCTGTTCCCATATTTGCAAAGATCCCATATACTTTTCCGGCCGAGTAGAAAGTTCCACTTTATATCGAAAGCCAAAATGTGAATACAGATCATCAATTAAATCTAGGATCTTTTCAATCTCCGATTCAATTTGCTCCGGACGAACGAATAAATGCGCATCATCCTGTGTAAAAGAACGAACTCTTAACAATCCATTCAGTGACCCAGAGAGTTCATGACGGTGAACCAACCCCAGTTCGGCAAAGCGGATCGGTAATTCCCGGTAACTTCTGCGTTTGCTATTAAATATTAGGATCGCCCCAGGACAATTCATCGGTTTAATTGCATAATTCTGATCATCCACGTGGGAAAAATACATATTCTCATGATAATGATCCCAGTGACCCGATTTTTCCCATAGATCTTGCTTCATCATAATCGGAGTTTTGATCTCCGAATAACCTGCTTCCAGGTGTTTACGTCTCCAGAGACTCTCAAGCTCATTGCGAATGACCATCCCATTGGGCAAGAAGAACGGCATCCCCGGCGCCTCCTCCATTGAAATAAACAACTCCAATTCCTGACCTAATTTGCAGTGACTAAATTTTTCTGCTTCCATTCTGATTCTGCCTCCTTGTTTTCTAAAAAAAAAACCGCACACATCCCAATAGAAGGGACGAGTGCGGTCGTGGTACCACCCTAATTCAACAAAACAATCGTTTTGTGCTCGACAAGATAACGGATTGACCGATTATAGATAATCTGCTGAATCAATTCTCCATATACAAAAAACCGCACACATCCCAAAATAAGGGACGAGTGCGGTCGTGGTACCACCCTAATTCCATAAAACAAAAGTTTTATGCTTGGCAAGATAACGGATTGACCGATCATGGATAATTTGTTTCAACATTTCCCCATAATAGCTCAAAGGTGGTAAATCATTCCGTTTTCCTCAGGGTTCGCAGCCAATGACCCTGTTCTCTGAACAAGAAAACAAGAATGATTCATGTCCTTCTCATAGCTCATTATATATTGATCGTAATTTTAGTATAGGCCTTCAACAAAGTCAACAAGGAAAATCAAAAAAGGAGGAACGGGTATATGGTATTTACACCAGAAATCTTTACCGCTCCTTTTTATCTAACAAGCAAAAGGCAGTCTCAAAAATTAAGGAACAGACTTTTAATCAGCAACAATCTATATTAAAATAGATGTTAGCACTCACACACGATGAGTGCCAACACCATTACCTAATAGAACTCTTTTATCAGCCATATGGAAAGGAGCATTTTCATGGAAAAGAAGCAATTTCAAGCAGAATCAAAAAGACTACTGGAAATGATGATTAACTCCATCTACTCGCAGAAAGAGATCTTTTTAAGAGAACTGATATCAAACGCGAGTGATGCCATCGATAAAATTTATTACAAGGCCTTAACGGACGATTCATTAACTTTTGATAAAGACAGCTACTACATAAAGGTGATCGCTGACAAAGAAAACAGAACGCTAAAAATACTGGATACCGGAATTGGAATGACCCAGGACGAGCTTGAGAATAACCTTGGTGTGATAGCCAAGAGTGGATCTCTGGCCTTTAAAAAAGAAAATGAAGCGAAGGATGGTCATGATATTATCGGTCAATTCGGGGTAGGGTTTTATTCCGCTTTTATGGTGGCAGATGTGGTCACTGTGATTACCAAGGCTTTAGGCAATGATCAGGCCTACAAATGGGAATCCACTGGAACCGATGGTTACACCATTGAACCGTACGATAAGGATTCGATCGGCACTGAAATTATCCTCAAAATCAAAGAGAACACCGAAGAAGAAAACTATGATGAATACCTTGACGAATACCGTTTAAAAGCGATTATTAAAAAGTATTCAGACTTCATTCGCTACCCAATTAAGATGGATGTTACCAACCATCGCTTAAAAGAGGGAAGTGACAATGAATTTGAGGATTACAAGGAAGAACAAGTCATTAACAGCATGGTTCCGATTTGGAGAAAAAACAAGAGCGAACTGACGACTGAAGACTACGAAAACTTTTATGCAGAAAAACATTATGGTTTCGACAAACCACTCAAGCATATCCATATCAGTGTGGATGGGGCTGTAAGGTACAACGCGATTTTATATATTCCGGAGAATATTCCATTCGATTACTACACAAAAGAATTTGAAAAAGGCTTAGAGCTTTACTCAAATGGCGTATTAATCATGAACAAGTGTGCTGACTTGGTTCCTGATTACTATAGTTTTGTCAAAGGGATGGTAGACTCGGAAGATTTATCGCTCAACATTTCTAGAGAGATCTTGCAGCAGGATCGCCAATTAAAACAGATCGCCAAAAACATTAAAAACAAAATCACCAGCCAATTGCAAAGCATGTTAAAGGATGAACGTGAAAAGTATGAAACCTTCTATAAATCCTTTGGCCGACAATTAAAATATGGGGTCTACAGTGATTATGGCAGCAACAAGGATGGTTTGCAGGACCTCTTGATGTTCTACTCCTCGAAAGAGAAGAAATTGGTTACCCTTGACGAATATGTTTCTAGCATGCCGGAAGAACAAAAGTACATTTATTATGCCTCAGGGGAATCGATCGAAAGAATTGATAAAATGCCGCAGACCGAACTTGTTGCCGAAAAAGGGTATGAAATTTTATATTTCACCGAAGATATCGATGAGTTCGCGATCAAAATGTTGATGAACTATAAAGAAAAGGAGTTCAAATCAGTTTCAAGCGGTGACCTCGGGATTGATGCTGACGAAAATAAAGCGAAGACCGAAGCTGAGCAGAATGAAAACAAAGACCTTTTCGAGTATATGAAAAATATTTTATCCGGCAAGGTAACGGATGTGAGGGTCTCCAATCGGTTAAAAACCCATCCCGTTTGTTTATCAACCGAAGGAGAAGTAACGATCGAAATGGAAAAAATCCTCAAATCCATGCCTGGAAATCAGGATGTTAAAGCGAATAAGATTCTAGAAATCAACACCGACCACGGAGTATTCCAATCCCTCAAGGCAACTTTTGAAAAGGATAAAGATAAATTAAATTTATACACCAATCTTTTGTATAACCAGGCTCTTCTTATCGAAGGATTACCGATCGAGGATCCCGTTGATTTCACCAATGATATTTGCAAGATTATGGTGTAATTCATTTGAAAAGTCTCAGGCTTAAAACCTGGGGCTTTTTTACGTTAATCTATCATTTCCCTAGTCCTATTTTCGGAACAGAAGCGAGCGGCATGTAAAGAGTGAATAGCGGAAATTCTTTCCGCTATTTTTCGTATCTCGCTAAATTTACTTAATATTTGATAACGCAGTCCCTATATTATCGCCTGTGATGGACCAATGGGAAGTGTTCCAAACTGCTTTTCGATGATTTATTAAAATGAGCTGGGGTGATTCATGTTTCACTGCCAATTCATCAGCAATTTGATTCGATACCGGCCGCGACTCAATGACTTTTACAATTACATAATTGACATTGGGCACAGCATCATCGGCCACAAATCTTTGACATTCTTGCCAAGCATTTGCACTGATCGGACAGGTAGTACTATGCTTCAAAAGTAAAACAGGGTCTTGATCTGATGTCTTAATCACTTCCGACCATTCATCAAGCGTATGAATCTCTTTCCACTCTGCCATCGAAACCATTCCTTTCCTTCCAAAACCTCTCCTTCTTAAGTATAGGCTATGTTATGATATATAACAAATATTGATCATTCAATTAAGGGATTCTTATACAACCTGGAGGAGAAAATGAATTGGCTTTTACCAGCACCAAAATCGGTCAACAAAACAGGAGATGAATTTGTGCCACATCTGTGGCGATATATTCAATTCCCAAAGGAACTAACCACCGCGGTAAATGAAGTGCTGCAATTGGCTAAGGAAAAGTGGGACACTTCATTTATCAAAAAAAATCGAGGGTCAGATGATCAAATCTATACATTTTGGCTTGGTACCCTTGAAGATCCGATTGGCATGCAACAAACGAGAGAGGATAACCAGATTCCATACGACAAACAAGATGCCTATTTTCTACATGTTCAAAGGGAAGGGATCTTTGCCTACTCAGCTTCGTTGGCTGGATTATTCTATGCACTACAAACCTTGAAGCAAATAATCATACAAAATAAATGGTATGAACAAAAAATAATAGACTGGTCTGATCTTCTATGGCGGGGAGTCCATGTGGATTCAAAAGGAGAGCGTCCCGGATATGAAGGACTAAAAAAGACTATCAAAGAATGGAGTCATTATAAAATCAACTTGGTTTTATTCGAGTATGAAGCTACCTTTCCTTATATACGGCAGCCCGAAATTGTGGGGCCTGATGCCTATACAACTCACGAAATAGAGGAACTTCAACAGCTTGCAAGGGATCATTTTATAACTATAATCCCATTGGTTCAGTCAATCGGACATGTGGAGTATATCCTGCAAAATCCCCATTATGCTCTTCTTCGAGAAAACGGGGAAATTACACAGTTTTGTTCAAGTCAAGAGTACGTTTTTCAACTTATCGGTGAGTTGATTGAGGAGGTAGCAGAGGCACACCCCAACAGCCCATGGATCCACATCGGCGGAGATGAAGCGTGGTATCTTGGGGGTTGCACAGATTGTGCGGATATCGCAGCAAAACATGGGGCAGCTCGGCTTTACATTGATCATATGAATAAAGTAGTACAACTGGTAAAGGATACCGGAAAACGACCAATCATTTGGGATGATGTCCTGCGTCGCATGGAAAATCGAGAAGAGATCGAGCGACTTGACCGATCCTGCATCATTCATTATTGGGATTATCAAACCTGTGGAAATCCCTTAAATACGGATTGGATTCGGTACCTGCAATCGCTAGGATTTCAGGTCATAGGGGGAGCGGCTATGCGTGGGGCCTCCGGGATGGATTCATCTTGTCCAAACTTCAAACAAAGATACCGAAATGTAAAGGATTGGGGTTTTACTGCAAATCGTCTTGCGCTCCCGGGTGTCATCGCAACCTCGTGGGGAAGATATGGCACCTTAAAACCACTTATTGAACCGTTTGACTTAGGATGGTATGGGGCCTTAGCTGCTGGAGAGCATTTTTGGAATACTAAGGGGATCCAAAAGGACGATTTTAATCAACGCTTTGATCAGGTTTTCCTTGGTGGAACCAATCATGATTTTCCAAAATGGCTCAAACGCTTTGAAAAGGGATTGCCGTACAAATCAACTTGGTTTGATCGTAGATATGCCGTATCTGGGAGTCTCTCCGGAAACTTTTTAAGCTTGCTGGATCTCATGTGGAAATGGCGCTCAGAAGAACAATTTTTTTCCCGTAAATTGGAACTCTTGGAAGCACGCTTGTATCGAGTTGAGGAAGAATTGTTTCCAGATTGGGAACGTTGGCGGATGTCTGACAGGACCGAAGAACTAAAAGATCATATCTTAAATTTTGCTTCTGAGCTTCATCCCGCTTTAGTGGATATCGTTGGACAACGTTGGGCAAATGAGTATATCCGAGCTTTTACGCAAAAATATCTGTTTCGGGTGGAAAACCTCTTCAAATCATTTGTTCCTCCAACCCCTCGCCAGCCTGAAACCCTAGTAAAAATAGGCACAGATTATGGCTGAGATTAATGATTAGGACCTGCCGGCGGCAGGGAAGACGGATACACGAGCTGGGTTTGGCAACCTTTATGTTATAATGTCGTATGTTGGGGATTTTTCCCTTTTGAGCGGTCCCTTGATACCAACAACCGGAAGGAATAGCGGAATTCTTTTCAGTTATTTTAGAAGCCAACCAAACAGCCCCTGTGAAAACTATCACTGCACATTCGTCCAGCACCCTTTACACTAGAAAAAAAGCTTTAGAGGGTGTTTATGATGAGAAACCTTATAAGATGGACCTTGCCTTTGAGCATGATGGTCCTTTTTTTCCTATTAGTTCAGCCCAGTGTTACGTTTGCACATTCCGCCTTACTTGAATCCTATCCGTCTAAAAATAGCCATACCGATCAGTCTCCTTCAGAAATTCGCTTAAAATTTAATGAGCGGCTAGAAAAGGGGCTATATTACATTCATGTGTTTGATGGGCAAGGCAAACCTGTGACGGATCAGGAAACGAAAATGAATCAGGATCAAACAGAAATTAGTCTTGGTCTCCCGTCATTAAAGGACGGCGGTTATACCGTTTCTTATCAGGTTATTTCTGCGGACGGACATCCGATTAGTGAAGCATATCTTTTATCAGTAGGTAGCGTGGGGGATCAATATGACTCTTATCGCTATATCGATTCAACGAAACACGCCGGGCCTTTATTGGCTGTTTTTAAGGTGTTTTACTATCTTTCATTCCTAGCTTTATGCGGTTTTATTTGGTGGAAATACTTTTATCCTATCCGCGACAAGGAAAGCCTAGATCACTTTGATAAGTGGCTCAAGTATACCAGGAGAACCTATTTCTCCTTCTTAATTCTAATTGGTTTCATTCAATTCTCAAATGTGTTAGAGGAGTTTGGGGATGAAGCCTTGCTGGCCTTTTTTCAAACGGCCTTTGGTCTTGCCTGGTTAGGGGCTTTTATTTTATTGATCTTGGCAAGTTTTCTCTTAGGGAAGAATAAGGGGTTTGACTTAACCTTTGCGACTCTTTTATTGATTGCGGAGGGAATTAGCGGACACGCTGTCACTTTCGAGCCAATATGGCTTTCTGTCATTTTCGATATCGTCCATATAGGTGCCGCTTCCATCTGGGTTGGTGGATTGCTGTATCTTCTTTTCTGGGGCAAGGAACTTGGAAAAGAACGGGCGGCTTATTTACAACAACTGTCTAGACTGGCATTTTGGAGTATCGTCACTCTGATTGTCAGTGGTCTAATCATGACCTTTATCTTTATTCCAACCCCTTCCTTTTTACTGCATACGAACTGGGGAATTTTAATTCTTGCAAAAAGCATATTGGTTCTTCTGGTTATTTTCGTCGCAGCGAACATTCGCAAAGGAATGTCATCGAAAGAGGAAGGAAAACTTAATGGTTGGCTGAAATGGGATTACCGAATCCTAACGATAATCATTTTTCTTGTCGCTGTTTTGACAGATGCCAGCCCCATCCCATCGAATGACCCACTTATATGGAGAGAAAGACAGGCGGTAGCGATGGACATGGAGATTACGCCAAATAACCCAGGGGTTAATAATACATTTAACATTTCGGTAACGACACTAAAAGGAAAGTCAGTCAAAAATATCGAACTACATCTAATTCATCGTGGCGATCAAAACATCGCTCCGATTTCCGTCCCCTTGAAACATTTGGCACAAAGTAAAGCAGATTCAGACAGATATTCTTATTCAAGTGTTGGTCCATTTCTTTCTATCTCTGGGACATGGGATGTGGAGGTCAAGGTAATGGATCAAGACGATAATTGGACGGTATTCAAAAAAGACATGACGATTTATCCAGTTAAAAAAAATAACTAAAATTGCTAACAGTAATGACTCGAATTTGGACTTGCTCCATAAGGGTCATTACTTTTTTGGCTCAAATCCCTAACGCGTTGATGTTGCTTTCCTTTAAACGACTAAAGTTTTTCTTGTAAAATAAATAAAGGATGTTTAAACTAGTGACATGAGATAGATTGGGATAAAGACTTCTAAGAATAACAGAGGCGGTGGTTTTCATGTTGGAATTGTATTTAAATCGTCCAAACGAAATGGAATTACGAGATGTTGAGGATTTGACGACGCCAACAGGCGATGAAGTAAAAATCCAGTTTCGTTATGGCGGTATTTGCGGATCGGATCTACGAGTCTATCAAGGAAAACTTGCACATGCTGCCTATCCACTTCGGCCGGGTCATGAATTAGTAGGAACCATTATTGAAGCTGGTGAAACAGCTTCCTATACGGTTGGAACGAGGGTTGTTATACTGCCCAACACCTACTGTGGTGAATGTGAATGGTGTCTCAAAGGAAAAACAAACATTTGCCAGCATAAGCAATCATTGGGAGTCAATATCAATGGCGGTTTTTCGGAGCAAATGGTGATATCGTCCAAATATGTATTGCCCATTCCAGAAGACCTTCCGTTTGAACGTGCCGTGTTAATTGAGCCCTTTGCTGTGGTGGTCCATGCCTTGAAAAAGGTCAAGATTGAAAAAGACACGACCGTTGCGATATTCGGTTGCGGGAATGAAGGAATGCTCGCAGCAGCATTGACCCATCATATGGGTGCCAAAGTTACAGCAATTGATATTAACCCAGCGAAATTGGAGCTTGTCAAAAGCTTAGGGGACATTCGGGCGTTACAACCTGATGAGGTTCAAGGTGAGTGTTTTGATGTGGTGATTGAAGCCGCTGGGACAAAAATCACAGTCGAACAAGGGATCGAACTGGTGAAAGCCGGTGGCGATATGATTCTTATTGGTTTCGCTCCTGAAGCCAATTTACCCGTCATGCGCGTGGTGCGAGGGGAACTCACATTGCACGGGACGATTATTTATAATTTTCCTGCAGATTTCGAGCAAACTATCGAATATTTACGAGATCCTTCCTTTAACGTAGGACCGATAGTTTCTAAAATCCTGCCATTAGCTAAATACCAGGCGGCATATGACATGGCTCTCTCAGGAAACTACGGAAAAATACTATTTGATTTCAATAAATAAATATATAAATAGGGGATAAAGAAATGAAAAAGATTGTTAATGTACTCGTTACTGGCTGTTTGCTTGCACTTGTTGGCTGTTCATCGAATTCCACTACTCCAGCACCAAAGGCGGAGGAACCATCTGACACGAAGGAGAACCCAGAAGCTGCTGCAGCACCAACAGATGTTAAGGTAATGAAGCTCTCTGTTGTAACCTCTAAAGATCGCTCCCTCACACAGGGACTTGTTAAATTTGGAGAAATCGTTGAAAAAGAAACCAACGGGGCAATCAAAGCCGAAGTCTATCCGGACGGACAGCTCGGTGGGGACCTCGCTGTATTCGACGCCTTGAAAATCGGTACGATCCAAGGCTCCACGATGTCCACAGGACCAATTGCCACAACGGTGGAAAGCTTTAACGTATTTGATCTTCCATTCTTATTTAAAGATGAAGTAACTGCTTATAAAGTTCTCGATGGTCCAATTGGACAAGAATTATTAGATCAATTACCAGCCGTTGGGGTTATTGGTTTGAACTACTGGGAGAATGGATTCAGACACTTGACCAATAACACAAGAGAAGTGAAAAGCGTAGATGATATCTCGGGATTGAAGATTCGAACCCTAGAAAATAATCTTCACATCGATATGTGGAAGGAATTAGGTGCAACACCGACACCTATTCCATATACTGAACTTTTCACAGCACTGGAGCAACGCGTTGTTGATGGACAGGAAAACCCGGCAGGAAACGTAACTACCGCTAAATTTTACGAAGTGCAAAAATACTTAACAACAACTGGTCACGTTTATAATGCCAGTGTATTCATGCTAAGCAAGAAATTCTGGGACACTTTGACGGATGAAGAAAAAGAAATCGTGAAGAAGGCGGCTGCTGAAGCGCAAACATATCAACGTGAATTAAACCAGAAAGAAAGTGTGGAAGCCATAGACTTCCTGAAAAAAGAAGGCATGGTTGTTACCGAGCTTAGTTCGGAAGAAAAACAAAAGTTTGTTGAAAAACTGCAGCCAATCTACAAAAAGTACGCACCCACGTTTGGTGAAGATCTGGTTAACAAACTGCTAGAAGCGAATAAATAAAAGGAAGGGGCCACATTTTGGCTCCTTTTTTGTTTAGCGGAAAAAGTTTCCGTTATTCTAGGTGATTGGATCGAAATGGGACAAATAACGGAGTTTTTTTCCGTTATAGGGAATCCTTTAGTTATTGCAAACGACTTCAAAATTTAATAGCGGAAATTTTTTCCGTTATCTTAACTTTCAAACCCTAAACTTAAAAGTTAACGGAAAATTTTTCCGCTAAAATCAGTCCATGGGTTAGAAGGAAGCGCTGTAAATTTCTGCCCCTATACAAATTACAGTTAACAAAACAAACATTATGTTAGCTTTTCACTGAACATAACTACCACCTTGACCATCTATGCTTACTCCCGTATTCTGAGTGAAGGAAGGGGGATCATTTTATGACTAGCAAATCAGCTCATGTTTCGTTATGGACCAAAGAATTCATTGGGATCACAATTTCCAATTTATTTTTATTTTTGAGCTTCCAGATGTTGATTCCTACGCTGCCGGTTTATGTGGAGGAGAATGGGGGCGATGAATTAGCTATTGGTCTGGTCATTGGCATCTTTACAATATCTGCCTTATTAACTCGTCCTTTTGCGGGAAAAGGGTTGGACACGATCGGCCGCAGGAAAATCCTGACCATCGGGATGATCATTTTTGTGCTCTCGGTTGCAGGATATTATTGGTTTGCCACCGTTTTTCTAATTCTTGCTGTGCGATTTATCCATGGAATCGGATGGGGAATGGCAACGACGACGCTTGGAACGATGATTTCTGATATTATCCCCGCAGAACGGCGTGGGGAAGGAATGGGGTATTACGGTTTATCCAGCACCCTTGCTATGGCACTTGCCCCCATGGTGGGAATCTGGGTCATGAATGAATTTGGTTTTGGCGTCCTATTTTTGATTGCCACTATTTTCGGTTTGCTGTCGATTATCATTTTCTTATGGGTCCCATACCAAGAGCCGCCAATTAAAAATGAACAAGTAGTCAAATCCTCATTTTGGGAAGGGCTTGTTGATCAAAAAGCACTGTTTCCCTCTCTTCTGGTCTTGCTCTTAGGTGTCACCTATGGCGGGATTGTCAGTTTTATTACCTTGTTCGGAGCAGATGTAGGAATCAAAAACGTAGGTTGGTTCTTTTTATTTAATGCCTTAATGGTAATGATTGTTCGACCGGTAGCTGGGAAACTGTTTGACCGTAGAGGGCATAAGTGGGTGTTATATCCTGGGGCCTTTTTTACCATCACTGGATTGATTCTGCTTTCTTATACCACAACCGTTGGTACACTTATCGCTGCCTCTGTTTTTTATGGCATCGGGTTTGGCGCCATTCAGCCTTCTTTACAAGCCTGGACCATTAACCGTGTATCTCCGCAGCGGCGGGGTGTAGCCAATGGGACCTTTTTCTCCGGATTTGATCTCGGAATCGGGGTCGGTGCGATGCTTTTAGGAATTGTCGCCAGATATACCAGTTACGCGATGATGTACCGCATTTCGGTGGTCTTAATGGTCATTTATCTGCTCGTATACAGCTATCATCTCATACAGGGTAAAAATAGAGAATCCAATCAAAAGGCGTCCTGATAAAATTTTTAAAATAATATGGTAAAATGAAAAGGAAGAATCTTCAAACGGAGGGGACCCAATGTCATTTTACCAACTATTAGTACCAAACCAAATTCTATATGGGGATGGCTCTTTTCAAGAACTAGGCAAACAAGCAAGCTTGTTAGGAAAAAAGGTACTGCTGATCAGCGATCCGATCATGGATAAAATAGGGAATGTCGCACAAACCGAGGCACTTCTACAGAAAGAGGGTATTTCCTATGCGAAATATCTAGGCGTGGACACTGAACCAACGGATCTTCATGTTGAGGAAGCCTTGACACTATGCCAGAAGGAAGCATGTGATGTAATAGTTGCAGTAGGCGGAGGGAGTTGCATCGACACGGGGAAAGCCGTAGCGGTGATGATGACGAACGAAGGCAAGCTCAATGATTACGTCGGAAACAAAAAATTGTTCACGGAAAAACCACTCCCACTGATTGCCGTACCCACTACAGCAGGGACAGGCTCTGAAGCGACAAAAGTAACAGTCATTACCGATACGATAACGGAAGTTAAAATGATGATTTCCCAACCAGAATTACTGCCACGTGTAGCGATCGTTGATCCACTGCTCACCATTTCCTGCCCGCCCTCGGTGACTGCGGCAACGGGAGTAGATGCATTATGCCACGCGATCGAGGCTTACATTTCCAGACGATCACAACCTGTAACGGACACACTGGCCTTAAAATCAATTGAATTGATCATGGGAAATTTACGTTTTGCTTATAACCAACCTGACGATCTCGATGCCCGAGGTCATATGTCATTGGCTTCCATGCTTGCAGGGGCTGCATTCTCTAATGCCTCGGTAACACTCGTTCACGGGATGTCTCGCCCAGTTGGTGCGCTTTTCCATGTTCCACACGGTGTATCGAATGCGATGCTTCTGCCCGCTGTTCTCGAATATACCAAGGAGTCCGCAGTAGAGAAACTGGCAGAGATCGGCAGTCTAATTAAACCAGAATGGAAAAAACTATCCAATCAAGAGCTGGCGGATATCGTGATTTTGGAAGTGAAGAACCTTTGCCAGGATTTACATATACCAAATATGAAGACCTGGGGAATTGACAAGGAAAATTTCCTACAGGTTATAAACAAGATGGCCGCCGACGCTCTCGCCAGCGGTAGTCCTGGGAATAACCCACGGATTCCCTCGCAGGAAGAAATCGTTCAACTTTACCAGGTTTGTTATGATTATGATTTCAGTCTATGAGCAATGATGTGATATAATCAATTTCTGTAAACTTTCAACATGAGGAGCAACAAGATGAATCAAACAGAACAATGGACTTCAAAACTAGGCTTTATTCTCGCCGCTGCTGGTTCAGCGATTGGGCTCGGGGCCATCTGGAAATTCCCCTATGTAGCAGGCACAAGCGGCGGGGGAGCCTTTTTTATTATATTTTTGGTATTCACCCTATTGGTTGGGTTACCGCTATTACTGGCTGAATTCGTAATCGGGCGAAGTACTCAGCAGAATGCCATCACCGCATATAAAACAATCGCCCCTCATTCACACTGGCATTGGCTAGGATATCTTGGTATTGCTACAAGCTGTATATTGCTTTCCTTCTATAGTGTAGTAGGAGGGTGGATCGTTCTCTACCTATTGCATAGTTTGGGCGGTTTACTAGTACAAGGTACCCAATATGATCAGTTGTTTCAACAGATGATTTCCGATCCCTGGATGGCTGTTGGCGCACAATTTATTTTTCTTTTGTTAACGATTCTCGTTGTAGCGCGCGGGGTTCAGGAAGGAATTGAAAAAGCCAATAAATACATGATGCCAGCTCTATTCATTTTATTTGTGATCTTAATTTTTCGATCCCTAACATTAGAGGGGGCAATGAAAGGCGTCACCTTTTTCCTGTATCCTGACTTTGGGAAACTAACTTCGGAATCCATCTTATATGCGATGGGACAATCTTTCTTTTCCTTAAGCGTAGGTGTGTCTGTTATGGTGACATACAGTTCATATCTTGCCAAAAGCGAAAGCTTGCCGCGTTCTGCGTTGACGATCGTCGGTTTGAATCTGCTGATTTCACTATTGGCGGGGCTTGCTATCTTCCCGGCTGTCTTTTCACTTGGATTGGAACCCGCAGCAGGACCAGGGCTGTTGTTTATCGTGTTGCCATCTGTATTTGCCAAACTCCCACTGGGTGGTGTCTTTCTCACTGTTTTCCTGGTGCTCTTCCTTTTTGCGACACTAACTTCGTCTTTTTCCTTAGTGGAAATTACGGTCGCCTCTCTAACAAAAGGGGATCGAGCAAAAAGAAAGAAAATCACTTGGCTTACCGGGATGTTCATTTTCCTTTTGGGGATTCCATCAGCCCTGTCCTATGGAATTTGGAGTGATGCCACGATTTTTGGAAAGATTATTTTTGATGTTGCAGATTACTTAGTTAGTAACATCCTCCTCCCGCTTGGCGCACTGCTCATTGCGATCTTTGTTCCACTAAAGATGAAACGGGAAGTACTGCTTGAAGAAATCACCGCTGGGTCAAAAAACGGAAGACGCTTCTTTGCTTTGTGGCTCTTGCTTCTTCGCTATATTACACCGATCGCGATTATCATCGTTTTTTTGGACGTGCTCAATGTGATTTAAGAGGTTCCATTCGGCTTTGCCGATGGGACTTTTTTTGTATATAATACGGATTCAAGAAGCATAACAGGATCTAAAAAGGAGCATCAGTTTATGAAATATATTGGCTATGTCGGGACTTATACAAAAGGGGAGAGTGAAGGAATTTACTCTTTTACGCTTGATACGAAAAAGGCAATTATCTCTGAGCTAAAAGTTGCAGCAACATTAGACAACCCTACCTACCTTCATGTTGGCCAGAATAATCTATATTCCGTGGTGAAAGAAGGAGAGAGCGGGGGTGTAGCTTCTTTTTCCGTGGACCGAAAATCCGGAGAACTGACACCATTGAATCGCCAGGTAACCCCCGGTTCGCCGCCTTGTCATCTGAGTGCAGATGTCCAAAATCAATTTTTATTCAGCGCGAATTATCATAAGGGTACCGTGGAATCTTATTTGATTAAAGACGGGCAGATCCAGCCGCGTGCTGACGTTGCACACCACGAAGGGTCAGGTCCAGACCCTCGACAAGAGAAGCCACATACCCATTTTGCTGCCCTGACTCCAGATGAAAAATTTCTTGTGGTTGCAGAATTAGGAAGTGACCAATTAAATACCTATCAGGTTGGCGAAGACGGAAAATTAACCAGCGTGCATCGTTTAGCTGTTCGTCCCGGCAGTGGGCCGCGGCATTTGGCTTTCCATCCGAATGAAAAATATGCCTATCTCCTTACGGAATTAAGTTCAGAGATCATCGCGTTACACTATAAAGCAGAGGACGGAAAGTTCGTTCCGTTTCAAATACTCTCAGCCATTCCCGATGATTTTCAGGAAAACAACCAGGCAAGTGCGATTCATATGTCAAAAGACGGCCAATTTCTATACACTGCAAACCGTGGACATAACAGCATCGCCGTTTTTCGTGTTCACCCAGAAACGGGGGAATTACAATGGCTCGAACACGTTTCAACGGAAGGAGATTGGCCGAGAGATTTTGCCCTTGATCCTTCAGAAAAATTTATTGTCGCCTCCAATCAGAACTCCAACAACCTCGTCCTTTTTGCAAGGGATTCAGAAACAGGGAAATTAACCAGACTTCATTCAGACGTTTCCGTACCAGACCCTGTTTGTGTAAAATTTTTGCCGAGCACTGATGAATAGCGGAATGGTCTCCGCTATTCATTTTTTGATACAGGAATTCCAACGGAAGTCCAACCCTCCCCGTATCAATCCTTGGATAAACATGCAAGTTATACCATGAAATTGGGAACCGTAAAGAAAAACCTGTAATCCAATCGAGGGGTGTTTCTACATGTTCTTCTTTCGTAAAAAGCGGGGAGTCTCCCAAAACAAGCAATCCAGCGAATCATCCCCGGATCTAAAATACATTCCCTCATCGAAAAAAGAAATGGAAATGGTGATTAAATCCGTACTGCAAGATGATACAGACCTGGTGATTAAATCCCTGCAACACCCTGGGAAAGAACTTACCCTTTTTTATTTCTCAACCTTAACAGATCGCAAAATTATACAAAAATCTATATTGTCTGTCTTACAAAATTTACAGGCCCCATCTCCAAGCCTGGAGGAAATAGAAGCGAGCCTTCCCATAGGGGAAGTACAGGTAACTGAAAGCTTGGATCAGGTCATTCAAACTTTGCACAATGGGTGGACATTACTTCATATTGAGGGGAAGACGAACGCTCTTTTAATCAATACCTTTGGGATGAAGGAAAGGGGTTTAACTACACCCGAGAACGAATCCCATGTATTCGGTCCACAAGTCTCCTTTAATGAATCATTGGCAACGAATACCGGATTGATCCGAAAATATATCGCTAGTCCGAAACTCCATAATGAAAATTTAGAAGTTGGGAAAATCACTCGAACAAAGGTCTCCATGCTGTATATAGAAGGAGTGGCCTCAGAACAAAATGTAAATACCTTAAGACAGCGGATTACTGAATTAGAACTCGACCAATTAATCGACAGTTCAATGTTGGTCCAACTCATTGAGGATAATTCAATGAGTGTTTTTCCCCAAATGATGTTAACAGAACGGCCTGATCGGGTCAGTGCCTTTTTGTTGGAAGGGAAATTGGCTGTCCTTGTAGACGGAAGCCCTTATGCAATTGTCTGTCCAAGCACTTTCATCGAATTTTTTCAGACATCAGAAGACTATTATGTACGTTGGAATATGGCAACCTTTGTCCGTATGCTGCGGATGATCGCGATGTTCTTATCCATTTTTTTTACACCAGTTTATGTGGCGTCCTTGACCTTCCACTATGAAGTCATTCCCAGTGCCCTGCTCGTTCCGCTTGCCCAGTCGCGAGCGAAAGTACCTTTTCCGCCGTTATTCGAGGCATTATTACTGGAATTGATCATCGAATTTTTGCGTGAAGCAGGAGCACGGCTTCCTACCAAAGTAGGACAAACGATGGGTATCGTAGGCGGTATTGTTATTGGGCAAGCAGCCGTGCAAGCCGGGTTTACGAGCAATATCTTGATTATTATTGTAGCCCTTGGAGCGTTATCCTCATTTACCACACCAAGTTATATGATGGGGACTACGATCCGTATCATTCGATTTCCGATGATTCTCCTTGCTGGGATTTGGGGTGGATTTGGGATTATGTTCGGATTTTGTTTTCTTTTAATCCACCTGCTAAGACAATCCAGTCTTGGAAGCCCTTATTTGGAACCGTTTTATCCCATCCGCTTGCGCGATTTACAAAATAGTGTGGTCCGCATGCCATTCCCCTTTTTTTCTAAGCGAATGGTTCTTACTCGGGCAGAGGATAAAGGGAAATTCAATGCAAAAAGGGCAAAGCAGAAAAAAGATATAGACGAATAGGCTGGAAACCAATCAGGAGCGCACATTATGGAGATCACCGTAAAACCTAAGGCAAATCTATTATTTAGCAGCTATCTTTTACTTTTTGTGATTGTTGGAAACCAGGTGGGGATAGGGGTCATGGGTTTTCAACGGATCATCTTTAGGGAGGCGGGACATGACTCCTGGATCTCCGTGATCATCGCTGGAATTTCCACTCATTTGGTCGCCTGGGTGATGCTGAAGACGTTAGATCTCTATGGATCAACCGATCTCTATGGGATACACGAAGACGTTTACGGGAAGTGGCTAGGACGAATTTTCAGTTCTCTTTATATTGCCTTTTTGTTGATGGGTGCACTAATTGTCTTGCGCAATTACATTGAAGTGGTGCAGACTTGGATGTTTCCAGATGCGCCTGCCTGGCTGTTCGCTGTCCTCCTGCTCTTTTTAATGGTTTATGGAGTATCGGGAGGCATTCGGGTGATTGTCGGCTTCTGTTTTCTCAGTTTGTTCTTTACCATTTGGATGCTTCTTCTGCTGATATATCCTTATCAATACGCTGAATGGATCTATCTTAGCCCGGTAATGGAAGCTAGCATGATTCAACTGTTAAAAGGCGCAAAAGAAATGACTCTGACTATTGTCGGATTTGAAATCCTTTATTTTATCTTCCCCTTCCTTAAGGAAAAAGAGAAGGCAGGCCGTTATACCCATTTAGGGTTACTCCTAACTACCTGCTGTTATCTGTTAATTATGATTGTATCTACGATCTACTACAGTGAGGATCAAATCCTGCAAGCGATCTGGACAACCTTTATGATGTTCAATGTCATTCAGCTCCCCTTCCTAGAACGGTTTGAATTCGTTGGGATCTCTTTATGGATCTTAGCCATCATGCCCAACCTGCTTTTGTACACCTGGGCAGCCACACGGGGGATGAAACGAATTTTTCAGTGGAAGCAAAAGCACGCCCTTTATCTTTTTACCATCGTCCTCTTTGGTGTCTCCATATTCTTGAACACCAGGTTAAAAATCAATGCACTAAATGACTTTAGCGGTAAATTTTCTTTTTATATTGTCTACGTGTATCCATTTATTCTCTTTATCATTGCCTGGTTCCGCAAATGGCTCAAACGTAAAATTTAAAAAGGGGGGGAAGGAGGTGAAGAGCATAGGGAAACCAGGTGAACACCAAGTTTTTAGTACCTTTTTTCTTTTTTGGGTAATCATCGAATCACAGATTGGAATGGGAATTCTTCAATTTCAGAGAAAAGTAGTTCAGGTTGCCCATCATGATGCCTGGATTTCCGTTCTGATCACAGGGGGGGTTATCCATGTTGTGGTCTGGTTTATGATTCGTACATTGGCCAAGTACGAATCGGCTGATTTATACGAAATCCATCAACATGCTCTAGGGAAATGGATCGGGAACTTATTAAGCATTCTTTACATGGCATACCTACTCCTGCTAGGGACCTTGGTCCTTCGGTCCTATATTGAAGTGGTCCAAACCTGGCTTTTTCCAGAAATACCCACCTGGTTATTATCTAGTTCCGTTTTGCTCCTGACCGTGTATGGGGTACTTGGGGGAATTCGGATCATCGTTGGTGTTTGCATCCTGAGTTATCTTTTTTCAATTGCACTGTTGTTTTTTCTTGCCTATAACTTACCTTATGCCGATTGGCGATCCTTATCTCCAGTAATGGAAGCAAACTTCCAGGAATTGATCATAGGGGCCAAACAAATGGCATTTACCGTCGTTGGCTTTGAAATCATTTACTTTGTCTATCCATACCTCAAGGAAAAGAAAAAGGCAGGACGTTATACACAAATGGGAGTACTGTATACCACCCTTATTTATTGTCTGGTATTGGTCCTTTCCATTGCCTTCTTTAGCGAAGGGCAGATCAAGAAAACGGTCTGGCCGAGCCTATCTTTGTTTAAAATCGTTCAAATTCCTTTTTTAGAACGATTTGAATACGTAACTGTCTCTCTGTGGTTGTTGGTCATCGTCCCAAATCTACTACTATATTTATGGGCAGCTACACGGGGAATGAAAAAGGTTTTCCACTGGAACCAAAGAAGGTCCGTTTATCTATCAGCAGCTCTCGTCCTTGCCATTTGCCTCCTGTTGAAAACAAACCTGCAGATTAAATTCTTAGGGGAATGGGCGGGGCAGCTATCCTTATATTTAGTCTTTGTCTATCCAGTAATTCTCTACTTCATCGTTCTGATTCGAACCCGCAAGCAGAGGAAAGAGGTGAAATAAATGAAAAGAAGGATCGGTGCCGCGGGGCTTAGTCTATTTATTTCCGCGACCCTGGTGATAACAGGCTGCGCACAGCAAAAGATTTTAGACAAAATGGGGCTGTCTGTTGTTATCGGGTATGACCGCGTTGATAAGGATCGGCTCCTCGGAACCAATGTATTGCATCAATTTGATCCTATGGCTTCGGAAAGTGTTCAGATCGTTGCGAGCACAGCTTACACCAGTAAAGGAACACGGGACAAAAGCAACTTGGAAATGGCAAAAAAGGCAGTATCCGGACAGCTCCGGGTCACTTTATACAGTGAACAGCTTGCCAAAGAAGGGATTATTAATTTAGTAGATACATTGGCCCGTGACCCGACCATTGGGGCGAGGGTGTTTTTGGCCATAAGCAAGGGAAGAGCGCATGATATTTTAAAACATCGGTACCCGGAATTTGGCAATATAGGAACCTATATGTACCAAACGATCAGCCAAAATATTGAAGGAGAATCGATGATTTCTCCAACTCTGCACGATTTCATGCATGATTATTCCAGCGTCGGACGCGATACTATTCTTCCATATCTGGAGCAGCGGGGAAAAGAAGGAAATGAATTAGTGATAAGTGGGGCAGCTTTATTCCAACAGGATCGAATGGTCGGCGTGATTCCCACCAAGGAAGTTTTCTATGTCAAGCTTCTACGAGATCGATTCCAGGCGGGAAGTATTGAAATTTCCATTCCACGTGAAGTCCTGGGAAAATACATGAAGGTAAGCCAGAAAAAAAGGGGAAACGATCCCATTTTTCTTGTCCTTGATACATTATCCAGCAGCTCAACATTCAAGCTAGTTGATAAAAACAGACCGCAAATCAATACAGAGATAAAAATCACTGGAAGACTACAGGAAGTTTCCGAAGTTGTCGATTTAAGCAAACCAGAGATCATCCATAAAATTGAAAAGGCGATCAGCCAAGCCATGATGAATGAGGGCAACAAAGTGATTGCCAAATTGCAAAAACTGGAGACAGACCCCATCGGTTTTGGCGAGATCTACCGATCCTCTGTCAGACATTCCAACCTCACCCGTGATAAATGGTATGAAATGTACCGAGATGCCAAGCTTAACTTGAAAGTAGAGATGACGCTCGTTCGTACCGGCGTAATAGAATGACACCCTCGAAGATTCGAGGGTTATTTTTTATGTATTTTTACTTACCTTTATACTAAAATCAAATAATAACCAAAATATGGGGGAGTTTATGTCATGCAAGAATTAGGGAATCTTCTAAAATACATATTCTTAGGTTTATTCCAGGGTTTTACTGAGCCCATCCCTGTTTCATCAAGCGGGCACCTGGTCATTCTGCAAAAGTTCATAGATTTGAGTATTGGTTTGGATTTTTTGATCCTAGTCAATTTCGGTTCTTTAATCGCTGTACTGATTATTTATCGTGAGGATATTCTACGATTCATTCGAAATGGGCTCGGTTATCTTTTCAAGAAGGAAGAGGGGCTAAAGGAGGATTTTGACTTCATCCTTTATCTATTAATTGGAACGATCCCTGCTGGTGTCCTTGGTCTTTTGTTTGCGGATTTTATCGATGAAAAACTGGACCAAATCTGGATGATTGGGGTGACTTTAATCATCACCGGGATCGCTCTTTGGATCATTCGCAATCGGCGTGGGAGTAAAAATGACGGCCAACTTACTGTTAAGGATGCTGTCATCGTAGGTCTTGCCCAAGCGGTTGCGTTGATCCCAGGCATTAGCCGATCGGGAGCAACGATTGTCGCAGCGATGCTGCTTGGCATGAAACAGGAAACCGCCTTACGTTTTTCCTTTTTGCTTTATATTCCTATTAGCTTAGGAACGATGATTCTCTCGGTAGACACACTAATGGAAAAGAACCTTTCAGAAATTTGGCTCGGCTATTTATTGGCCCTCTTAGCCTCGATCATAGCCACCTATGTATCGTTGAAATGGTTTATGAACATCATGGCAACTGGGAATCTGAAATATTTTTCATATTATTGTTTTTTGGTAGGGGGACTTGTACTGGTATTTCTGTCAACTTGATGTATCCACAGACCGGCTATTTTAGTCGGTCTGTCTTTCGTCTTTTCAATTCATATTGCAGGAAAAAATGGAAATCTGTCGAAATTTAATTGAAACATGATATAGACATGGAGGAAATCTATGTTAGTCAATTTCAAGGACTTTTTGGTCAACATTTTTATGATCTTTTCCCCATTAGTGTTTTATCCTTATGTGTACAGAGCGAAAAACAACAGACCATTGTTTCAAATTCTCGTATACATCCTTTTCTCGTTGGCCTTATTTACAACCATGTTATTTCCTTTAAACCTGAACGGGTTAATCTATGATTTTCGTTCCATCCCGATTATTATTGGTTCCCTGTACGGCGGAGCAACCGTTTCGGTTCTATTGTTTATAACCCTCGGTTTATATCGTTTTATTTTAGGAAATCCTAACAACCTATTCTATATCCTTGCGGTCCTGCCTAGTTTATTTATGGTTCTTTATACATCGAAAAAGTATAGTACCTTACGGTTATACCAAAAAACAATCGTATCTGTAGTACTATGTACAATGATGAAATTAATGACATTCACATTCTATTTTATCATGATTCAGAACCTTGAAATCCTTGCGGAAAGCTTAACAGGGTCACTGCAAACCTATGTTACTCAGGCGATCATTATTGGTGTATTTGTGTACTTCATGGAAACTTTAAATAAATATTTTCATCTGCAAGACGAAGTATATAAAAGCGAACGAATTAAAACGGTGAGTGAAATGGCCGCTTCTGTTGCTCACGAAATCAGAAACCCGCTCACAACCGTGAAAGGATTTATTCAATTATTAGGGGAGCCAGATATAGACAAGGAAAAAAGGGAATATTATCAGAAAATATGCCTCGAAGAGCTAAATCGCGCAGAACTCATCATCACTGATTATCTCTCCATTGCAAAACCGGACCCAGAAGTGATTGAAAATATTAATGTGAACGAGGAAATAAGTTACTTATCCAGTGTGCTTCAGACCTATGCCAACTATTATAATATTAAAATGCATTTGGTATTTTCGGTGGATCCCGACCTGCACATCATGGGTGATCGTTATAAATTTCGCCAGGCCTTAATCAATATCGGCAAAAATGCTATTGAAGCGATGCAGAATGGGGGAATGTTGGAAATCAAGGCAAATCAGGTAAACAGGAACGTTGTCCTAAGTATTAGCGATACGGGAGTCGGAATGAGTCCGGAGCAAGTCAAGAGACTTGGAACACCCTATTACTCAACGAAAGAGAAGGGGACAGGTCTTGGTACCATGCTCTCATTCGTTATAATTAAGAAGATGAACGGGAAGATCGATATTAAAAGCAAAATAGGGAAGGGCACGGAATTTATATTTATCTTTCCTAAATCCTATTAAAACTGGAGAAGTAACATGGAGAAAACGATTAGGGAGCAATTATTCGATTGGGCAGATCAAGACTATCAAAAATTTTCCGCAGCATTGGTGCCAAATATAGACAATATTATAGGTGTTCGAATGCCGCAACTTCGCAAATGTGCCAAGGGAATAGCTAAAGGTGACTGGCGAGCTTATCTTGAACAGGCCGAATGTCAGTATTTTGAGGAGGTTATGCTGCAGGGGTTAGTCATCGGGTATGTGAAAACAGATGTTGAAGAAATCCTTCATTATGTAGCAGAGTTTATCCCGAAAATTGATAATTGGTCGGTTTGTGATAGCTTTTGTACAGGGCTAAAATTCACTAAATTGAACATGGAACGCGTATGGGAATTCTTGCAGCCTTATCTGACTTCTGAGAAGGAATATGAGCAGCGTTTTGGAGTTGTCATGCTTCTTGACTATTACATTAACGAAGATTACATAGACCAAGTTTTAAAATGCCTAGACACCGCCAGACATGAGGGATATTACGTAAAAATGGCGGTCGCATGGGCTATATCCATCTGTTACGTGAAGTTACCGAAACCTACGATGGCCTACTTAACAAGCAATACACTGGATGATTTCACCTATAACAAAGCTTTGCAAAAAATAACAGAGTCCTATCGCGTGGACGAGGAAACAAAAAAAATAATCCGCAGTATGAAACGGAAAAAATGACTTTTAAGTCTGGACCATGTTATGAAGGACAATTATCGAGCCTGAAGCCATACGAAATGTCCTTCATACGTCGATCTGCACCTATTATACAAACGTGCGGTTGAATTTTTTCAAAAGCTCCCCAAAGATTTTTCGTTCTTCCTCCGGCCACTCTTTTAAAAGCTCCGATATTCTTTCAAAGCGAGCCTGCTTATATGCTTTAAATTCCCTTAATCCTAGTTCTGTGATTTGCAGGGCATAGGCTCTTCCGTCCATCGGATTAGGAATACGCTCCACATAACCTTTTTGTTCGAGGGCAGCGGCTTGTCTGCTCACAGTAGAAATATCCAAATGAAATTCATCTGCCAAAGCTTTCACCCCAGATGATCCATGTGATGTGATTTGATGTAATAGGAGATAAGCGGAACGGTCCAGTTTACCGATTTTTTTTTGTGTGGAAATCGACGTCACCCGTCGAATGAGGATTGCTAGTTCAAGCTCAATCGTTTCCAAAGCCAGTTTGTCCATTTTTTAACCTCACAGTTATCCTTTTCTTACCTTATCATACCATATCGGGAAACATGGAAGCCATGAGAGAGATAACGGGAAATTTTTTGTTATTGGCAACTTGTCCTAGATAGTAAACACATTCAACATATCTTTACATTTTCTTAACATAAGCTCAACAATTCATTTACATACGGCATGTATAGTATTGTACGTAAGCTTTACACCACTCAAAAGACAAACAAATAAAGAAGGGGTTATTCCATTGAGACAAAGAAATTGGAGAACGGAAGGTTTTGGACGAGGGATTACCTTGTTCTGCGCGGCCATCTTAATACTGATTACGCTATCCATTGTCTATTTTATTGCCTCCAAAGGCTTATCTACGTTTTTCCTTAACGGAGTAAGTTTAACTGAATTTTTGACAGGCACCACCTGGAACCCGGATGCGGATCCTGGGAAATTTGGGGCTTTGCCTTTTATTATGGGTTCCTTTCTTGTAACAGTAGGTGCAGCGCTGTTAGCAGCGCCACTGGGAATTGGGGCGGCCATTTTTATGGTCGAGATTCAGCCGGGGTGGGGGCAGAAGATTTTGCAACCTGTCGTTGAGCTACTGGTTGGAATCCCATCTGTTGTCTATGGATTTGTTGGTTTAAGTGTGATTGTGCCATTCCTAAGAAATAATGTGGGCGGACTAGGATTTAGTCTCTTGGCTGGAATCTTGGTTTTAACCGTCATGATTTTGCCGACTGTGACAAGCCTTTCTACAGATGCCATACGGAGGGTTCCACGTGATTTAAAAGAAGCTTCTCTCGCTTTAGGCGCCACGAGATGGCAGACCATCTGGAAAATTATCATCCTACGTTCATCCCTGCCTGGACTGTTAATGGCCATTATTATGGGTATGGCCAGAGCGTTTGGGGAGGCATTGGCGGTGCAAATGGTCATCGGTAACACCCCATTGGTCCCGAAATCACTGCTGGAACCGGCTAATACCTTAACCAGTGCGATTACACTAAACATGGGGAATACCATTGCCGGATCAGCCTATAACAATGCACTATGGTCGATGGGATTGCTATTACTTTTAATGACGTTCGTATTTATTTTATTGATCCGCTATGTTGGACGAAAGGGACAGATGTAATATGAATCCAAAAACAACCGATCGCATCGCGACATTTGTTTTATATACTATAGCCTTTCTCATTGTTTCCGTTTTATTCGGATTACTTGCTTATATCCTTTACCACGGGTTTCAACGGATAGATCTACAGTTTATTACCAGTCCACCTGAGACGATGAAAGCAGGGGGAGGGATCGGACCACAACTATTCAATTCTCTTTATTTACTCGTTCTGACCCTAATCATCACGATCCCACTAGGACTCGGTGGAGGAATTTATCTTGCTGAATACGCTCCAAAAAACAAAGTGACGGATGCCATCCGTCTAAGTATCGAAGTCCTATCATCCCTTCCTTCCATTGTGGTTGGACTGTTTGGGCTGATGGTGTTCGTAAACGTCATGGGCTGGGGATTTTCGATTCTTTCTGGTGCTTGCGCTTTGACTGTTTTCAACCTGCCGTTGCTCGTTAGGGTCGTGGAAGAATCCCTTCGCAGTGTACCTAGAGAACAAAAAGAAGCCAGTCTTGCGATGGGAATTTCCCACTGGACAACCATTCGCAAAGTATTATTGCCCGTTGCCTTGCCAGGCATTATTACAGGGACGATTCTCGCATCTGGAAGGATCTTTGGAGAAGCGGCTGCTCTTCTTTTTACCGCCGGGATGTCTTCACCTGATCTCAATTTCTCTGATTGGAGCTTCACCACACCAGTTTCACCGCTCAATCCTTTCCGACCTGCGGAAACGTTGGCAGTCCATATCTGGAAGGTCAACAGTGAAGGGCTCATTCCGGATGCCAGAGCGGTGGCCGATGGGGCTTCAGCCATTCTTGTCTTGACCGTTTTATTCTTCAACCTGTTTGCCCGTTGGTTTGGTCGCTGGATTTATAAGCGATTAACAGCTTCTTAAGGAGGGAAAGTATGGATTCTTTACAAAAGAACGGATTAATAACGGAAGAACTCAATGTGTATTACGGAACAAACCATGCCGTTAAAGACATTAATTTAACTTTCCCTAAGCATACGGTCAGTGCGCTGATTGGCCCCTCCGGATGTGGGAAGTCGACTTATCTGCGCTCCTTAAATCGGATGAATGATTTGGTGGAAGGGACCCGGGTGACCGGAAAGATCTGGTTTGAAGGACATGACATCAATGACCAAGGAGAGGATCTTCAACAGTTGCGCCGCCGGATTGGGATGGTCTGGCAAAAACCCAATCCATTTTTTAAATCAGTCTATGAGAATGTGGCCTTTGCGCCGCGTTATCATGGGATGAAAAACCTCGATGAAATTGTGGAGAGCTGCTTGCGGAAAGCTGCGCTGTGGGATGAAGTGAAAGATCGGTTAAAGGATTCAGCCCTTGCGCTTTCCGGTGGTCAACAACAGAGATTGTGTATTGCACGGACGTTGGCATTAGGACCTTCGGTGTTATTGTTAGACGAACCAACATCAGCACTTGATCCGATTTCTACGGCAAAAATTGAAGAATTAATGTTTGATCTTAAAAAGGATTATACGATTATTATGGTGACCCATAACATGCAACAAGCGGCAAGGATCTCTGATCAGACTGCCTTCTTCCTGTTGGGTGAGTTGATTGAGGTAGATCAAACGAAGCGGCTTTTTACCAACCCGAAACAAAAAAAGACAGAAGACTATATCACCGGACGATTTGGGTAAGGGGGTCATACGATGCAGTCTACACCAGTGGTAGAAGTAAAAAATCTCAATCTATACTATGGTTTAACCCAAGCGCTATTTAATATAAATCTTTCCTTTGAAAGAAATAAAGCAACCGCACTGATCGGACCTTCCGGTTGCGGGAAGTCTACTTTCCTTCGCACCCTGAACCGAATGAATGATTTGATTCCAGGGGTGCAAATCCAAGGGGATATTCAAGTCAATGGGAATAATATATATCATTCGAATACAGATATCGTTCACCTACGAAAAAACGTGGGAATGGTATTTCAACGTCCCAATCCTTTCCCTATGTCGATTTACGATAATGTGGCATACGGATTGCGCATCCACGGATTGAAGGACCGCAAAAAAATCGATCAAATTGTTGAACAGAGTCTACAAAAAGCGGCTTTATGGAATGAGGTAAAGGACCGACTCCACACCCCGGCAAAAGGGCTTTCAGGTGGTCAGCAACAGCGTCTCGTGATCGCGCGTGTCCTTGCCGTCGAGCCAGAGATTATCCTCATGGATGAACCAACTTCTGCGCTTGATCCCATTTCAACGGCAAGTGTAGAAGAATTAATCCAGGAATTAAAGCAGAATTATACCGTGATCATCGTTACCCATAACATGCAGCAGGCAGCACGTGCCTCGGACTACACCGCCTTTTTCCTGAATGGAGAGGTAGTGGAATATGGTGCAACAGATCTGCTATTCACATCACCTAAGAATAAGCGTACGGAAGATTATATTACAGGTCGATTTGGATAAAGGGAGGAAGCGAAAATGAGCGCACGATTATCTTTTCATGAGGAATTAGAAAAACTTCATCAAAACTTGTTAAAAATGGGAACGATGGTAGAAGAGGCGATTCATTTATCTGTTAAGTCACTAGCAGAGCGAAACGAAGATCTGGCCTTACAGGTTATTCATCATGATGACGAGATTGATGGGCTATACCTTGATCTCGAAAAGGAATGTTTCCGTTTAATCGCTTTGCAGCAGCCGATGGCTGGTGACCTTCGGCGAATTGCTACGGTACTCAAAGTTGTCACGGACCTAGAGCGAATGGCAGACCACGCAGTAAGTATTGCAAAGGCCACTGTTCGTTTAAAAAACGAACAGTATGTGAAACCACTGATTGATATTCCGAAAATGGCCGGACTGGCCCAATCGATGGTACGCGATGCACTTAAAGCATACATCGATCAGGATCTTCCTAAATGTTATCAAATCGGAAAAGAAGATCATCAAGTGGACGCTCTGTACAAGGAAATATATAATGAATTGATAGGCATCATGCAAGAGAAGCCAGAAACGGTAAATCAAGGAACCCAATTTCTTTTTGTCGCCCACTATTTGGAACGAATTGGCGATCATGCGACAAATCTTGCGGAATGGGTCATTTACTTGGTAACAGGGAAATTAGAAGAATTAAATGACTAAATCAATTTAAAAACAGGGGTAATCAATCCATGGAGAAAATCCTCGTAATTGAAGACGAAGTATCGATCTCTACCTTATTAAAATTTAATTTGGAGAAATCGGGATATACCGTTGTAACAGCCATGGATGGGAAAACAGGACATGACCTGGTTTATAGTGAAAAACCCGATTTAATCCTTTTGGATCTCATGCTGCCGCAGATGGATGGGATGGAAGTTTGCAAGCAGCTGAGGATGGCAAAAAATAATACGCCGATCCTGATGCTTACAGCGAAAGATGAGGAGTTAGATAAAATTCTAGGCTTAGAATTAGGGGCAGATGATTATTTAACGAAACCATTTAGCCCAAGAGAAGTGGTGGCAAGGGTAAAAGCCATCTTGCGCCGAACCAAGCATATGACCGTCCCTGCAGAAAACGATTCAACTGAAGATACAGTGATTCAAATTGGACCACTAGAGATCCATCCTGAAAAGTATGAGGCACTCTTTCATTCAGCAAAATTAGAGTTAACACCAAAAGAATTCGAGCTGTTGCTTTATCTTGCCAGAAATCAAAATCGCGTCTTGACTAGAGAACAATTGCTTAATGCCGTATGGAATTATGATTTTCTAGGAGATTCGAGGATCGTCGATGTCCATATTTCGCATTTAAGGGAAAAGATCGAGGCGGACACGAAGCAGCCAAAATACATTAAAACCGTGCGCGGTCTAGGATATAAATTCGAGGCAGATCATGCAGAGCTTTAGTTTCCGATTAAATACCGTCATCATCTCCATCATGGTCGGGACATTGCTCGGACTGGGTATTTATGTGGGAAATTTGCTTGAGAAGGTATACTTCGAGACTGTTTCCACTCGTTTAGCCCAAGAAGCAGCCTTGATTTCTACCTTTATTGATAACCATCATCCTTTGGATTCTGCTGAGCTGCAGCCCATGGTGATTCGTTTTGCAAAAGCCGAGGATTCGCGCATTACGATTGTATCGAGGGATGGAACCGTACTGGCCGATTCAGAAGTGGATCCTAGAACAATGGAGAACCACTCAAACCGCCCTGAAATTTCAGAGGCCTTGCATAACGCAGAAGGAACTGCCGTTCGTTTTAGTTCAACATTAGGCCAGAGGATGGTTTATGTAGCACATGCTTTTGACAACCCCGGAGGTCAACGAGGGGTTGTTCGTGTTGCCCTTTCCGTTTCAAGAATTAATGGATTTATCCATCAATTATGGGTCAGTCTGACACTTGGGATGGCTGCTGCCTTGATCATCAATATCTTTGTCAGTCTGTTTGTCTCTCGTCATATCACAAGGCCTCTTCAAGAGATCACGGAAGTGGCCAGAAAAATCACGGAACGAAAATACGAAACAAGAGTCGTAGGCAAAAAGGTGGGTGGAATCGATCAGCTGGCCAAAGCGATTAATTTTATGGCATCCAGTCTGCAATCACAAATGTATGAGATCAAGGTGAATGAGGAGAAGCTTTCTGGCATATTAAAAAACATGTTCAGCGGAGTGATCCTAATTAGTGAATCCCGTAGAATTTTGCTTGCCAATGCGGCAGCACAGGAGCTATTGGGACACTCGGAAAGAACTTTGATCGGTAAACTTCATATTGAGGCTGGATTAAATTATGGGTTGAGCGAAATCATTGATCGCTGTTTTAAAACAGGGGAGAGAATCCGCGAAGAAGTCCATATCTATTATCCCGAGGAACGCATTGTCGACTGTAATTTAGCCCCCTATACTTCAGAACACGGAGAAGTGAAAGGAGTGGTTACAGTCCTGCACGATATCACCGCGATCCGTCGTTTGGAGAAAATTCGAAGTGAATTTGTCGCCAATGTTTCACACGAATTGAAAACACCAATTACCTCGATTAAAGGATTTGCAGAGACCTTACTGGACGGAGCAATGGATGATCCGCAAGTGCGTCGAAACTTTCTGGAAATCATCTATACCGAAAGCGAAAGATTGCATAGGCTTGTAAATGATCTTTTGGATCTTTCCAAGATTGAACAAAGAAAAGTCCCTCTTAGAAAAGAACAGGTTCGTATCTATGAGCTCATTTACGATATTTATCAGCATCTTCAAGAAAAAGTCAACCGAAAAAAGATTGAATTTCACTTCCCTAGCCAACACGATATAACAGTAGAAGGTGACAAAGACCGTCTTCATCAAATATTAGTTAACCTAATCGACAATGCGATCTCTTATACTTCGGAGGATGGCACTGTTTCAGTAGATGTGGTAGACCATGGAAACGAGGTCGAAATATCAGTAGCTGATACAGGTATCGGCATTCCACTAAGGGATCGGGAGCGAATTTTTGAGCGCTTTTACCGGGTAGATAAAGGCCGATCCCGTGAATCTGGAGGTACGGGATTAGGGCTTGCGATCGTCAAACATTTAGTCGATGCCCATCATGGAAGAATCATTGTGGAAAGCGAGGAAGGGAAGGGATCCCGTTTCCGCGTTTTCTTTCCTAGAAATACCAAGACCTGAATCCTCGTTAGGAGTATCAGGTCTTTTTTTAATGCGCCACAAAGAATACGCTTACAATTTTTTTACATTTAATTTACATTCACTTAACGATTGCTCAATATCCAGTCCTTATAATACAACCTTAGTATGTCATCTATTAGCTATCCCAAATAAAAACAGGGGGAATCACATTGAAAAGGTTTAAGTACATATCTATAGCAGTTTTTTCGGCTCTCAGCCTTGCGCTAACGGCTTGCGGTGGCGGGAATTCCTCAACGGGCAGTTCGAATTCGATCACAGCGGTCGGCTCTACAGCCTTACAGCCTTTAGTAGAACAAGCTGGGAAGAATTTCATGAATGAAAATCCCGGAATCTCTATCCAGGTTCAAGGTGGCGGAAGTGGAACAGGGCTATCACAGGTAGTCTCAGGTGGAGCAACGATCGGTAATTCGGATATCTTCGCCGAAGAAAAAAAAGAAATTGATGTGAATGCACTCGTTGACCATAAGGTCGCAGTGGTTGGTATGGCAGCCATTGTTAGTAAAAATGCCAAAGTAGACCAATTGAGCAAACAACAATTAATCGATATCTTTACAGGTAAAATTACAAATTGGAAAGAAGTAGGCGGAGATGACCAAAAAATCACCTTAGTAAACCGCCCCGCAAGTTCAGGAACCCGTACGACTTTCTTTTCCTATGCTTTAGATAAAAATCAGGAAGCACAAGGAATTACAGAAGACTCCTCGGGAACGGTCCGCAAGATTGTCTCAGAAACACCGGGAGCTATCGGTTATGCCGCTCTTTCCTATATCGATAATACAACAATCAAGGCGATTAAGCTGGATGGGGTTGAACCAACGGTCGAGAATATCACAACCAACAAATATCCCGTATGGGCCTATGAACATATGTACACCAAAGGAGAACCAACTGGAGATGTAAAGACCTTCCTAGACTATGTTCTTAGCGACAAATTCCAACAGGAAGTGGTGCCGCAGGCTGGATATATTCCTGTTTCGGTCATGAAAGTAGACCGTGATGCTTCAGGAAATGTTACAAATAAATAAGTAAAAAAAGGAGGATTAGCTTCAGCGATCCTCTTTTTTGTCTTTTCTGTGACAGAAATTGTGGCAAAATCTAGTCAATTAGATCTATTTATGGCTGTCAGTGATCGTTATCACATTTTTTATTTAACACCTTTATTATCATAAAAACTGTTGAAACATAAACATTTTTTAAGAGACATAGAAGAAACAGGAGAATGGAGGATTACCATTGCTTACACAAAAAACAATCGACATTATCAAATCAACAGTTCCTGTACTTGAAGTCCATGGTGAGAAAATTACTACTCGCTTTTATCAACTACTTTTTCAAAATAACCCCGAATTGCTGAATGTCTTCAATCATGCCAACCAAAAGCAAGGAAGACAGCAAACCGCATTGGCAAACGCCGTTTATGCCGCTGCAGCACATATTGATCATTTAGAAGAAATCATCGAAGATGTGAAGTTGATTGCCCACAAACACCGCAGTCTCGGAATTAAACCTGAACAATATCCGATCGTAGGGAAAAACCTGCTCGCTGCCATTAAAGATGTTTTAGGGGATGCAGCGACTGACGAGGTATTGAACGCCTGGAAAGACGCTTATCAGGTCATTGCAAATGCCTTTATTTCGTTCGAAAAGGGACTATACCAGCAAGCTCAAGAAGTCGAAGGTGGTTGGAGTGATTTCCGCAAATTTGTGGTAGATAAGAAAGTAAAAGAGAGTGAAGTCATTACTTCCTTCTATCTAAAACCGCAAGATGGGGGAGCACTTGCTTCATTTCTTCCTGGCCAATACATTAGTGTGAAAGTGCAAATAACTGGAGTGGAAAATTCCCACATCCGTCAATACAGTCTTTCGGATGCACCTAGCAAGGATTACTACCGTATCTCTGTTAAACAAGAAAGCGGGAATGATATAAAGCCCGATGGAATGGTATCAACTTATCTACACCAGCAGATTAAAGAAGGCGATATCCTTGAAATCAGCGCACCTGCTGGGGTATTTACACTTGATGAACACAACGATCGACCGGTCGTTCTACTAAGTGGCGGTGTAGGGCTAACCCCTTTAACCAGTATGGTAAACACTTTAGTAGAGAAATACCCTAAGCGCCCTGTAACTTATATTCATGCCGCAATTAACGGCAATTTCCATGCCTTTGCACAGCATATGACAGAGCTAGCATCAAAGAATAAGCAGCTTAAAAATTATTTCGTTTACGAAAGACCTACAGACAATGACCGCCGCTTCCAAAGCTTTGATAAAGAAGGGTTTATCACCATCGATTGGCTACAATCCATTCTTAAATCCAATCAGATGGATTTCTATTTCTGCGGACCAACCCCTTTTATGAAAGCTATGTATAACGGCCTAAAACAATGGGGAGTAGAGAAGGAGCACATCCATTTCGAATTCTTCGGCCCAGCAGGGGAATTGGAGGAACAAGCAGAAGCAGTTCAGGTAAGATAGTGGAGAAGGGAACGAGAAGAAACTAAAAGTGTTTCTTCTCGTTTTTTTGTGTTGTCAGATGGAGAAGTTTGGTGTATTGATTAATATATACCAATCCGGAAGGATGATCCGCCAATGCAAATCCGACACAGTACTACTAAAGATATCGAATCAATCGTAGAAATCTGGCTGAACGGGTCCATTGTTGCGCACCATTTTATCGATCCAAACTACTGGCATTCAAAAATTGATGATATGGCACAAATCTATCTCCCGATGTCTTTAACCTATGTTTTAGAAAGGGATGATAGACTTATAGGCTTCGTTTCGATGATGGATGATTATTTAGCTGCTTTATTCATAGATCTGAGCGAACAAAACAATGGCTACGGGAAATATTTATTAGAATACGTAAAAAGCATAAATCAAACCATCCAATTAAAAGTATACCAACAGAATAAGAATGCAGTTCGCTTTTATTTGAACAACGGTTTTTTTATAAAAGACGAATTGGTGGACGATCAAACGGCGGAAAAAGAATATTTGATGACATGGGCGGCCAGCGGCGGTTTGAAGTGAATTAACGGAAATTTTTCCCGCTAATTGTGATAAGTTAATTTAAATTGGTCAAATAACGGAAAAATTTTCCGTTATGATTGGTTGTAATCGTTTACGATGATGTGGTTTTGTTAAATAACGGAAAAAGTTTCCGTTATTTAAACGAGATCAACATTAAAAATTAAATAGCAGAAAATTTTTCCGTTATACCAGGCGCGAAATTCCACAGTAAAAATGCTGAAATCACCTCGAAAAGAGGGTCTCGACATAATTTCGTAAAATACGAATTTGATGAAATTATAGTAGTGATAAAAATAAAAAGCCAATAAACCTGACTTTTTCCTCAACAATATATGTAGTTGCGATTTTGTAATATGTCTATGGTGATCTTTCGGATATTCAACTAGATTTTAATATTTTCTATAATTGAAGTTTTTATCACTTCAATCGTATCTTTCACTTCACAAACAACCTGATCAAAGATCTCGTTTAATTCACTGCTTAACCCTAAATGAAAATCAATCTGAAATGGCTCGATCCCGATCATAACTCCCTTTTTTTCTTCATCAAGGGTCCTAAGGATCTCTAAAACATGTAGATTATGCTGTGAAATGCCTGGATGAATCGTTACAATCTCACTTAGCGGTATAACACTGACTTCCCCAGTCTTCTTACCAGTAAAAGCTGCATCAACTACAATAAGAAACTCTGCACCGATCATACGCTCAAGGCAGTATTCCAAATCCGTTTCACCAACTTCGTAATCCACCCATTGATCCTTTGACATTTGTTTAGCAAGTGCTTCCACAACATTAATTCCAATCCCGTCGTCCATCATCAACCGGCTGCCAATTCCTATTACGACAATGGGCTTCATCCCAATACCTGAATGGTTATCGGTTCTTTTCCTGGCTGATAGACATGTGTGGCACAAGACATACAGGGATCAAAAGACCGAAGAATTCTTCCTATTTCAACAGGGTTTTCCGAATTTTGAATGGTTGTACCCAGCAGCGCTTGCTCTGCGGTACCCGGTATGCCGCGGACATCTCGCGTGGAGAAATCCCAAGCTGACGGGGTGATAATTTGATAAAAAGATATCAATTTGTTTTCGATCTTAAGCCAATGTCCTAATGCCCCTCTAGTTGTATCCACTAATCCAGTACCTTCAGCATGGTCTGGAAGCTTCCATACCTGTTGCACCGGACCCCTGGGGTAATCTGATCCAACAATATACTTAGTATTCCGGCAATTTCCTTGGCCTCTAATGCTCTTGCAATCGTCCGATCCATCGCAGAAATCCCTCGGCGATACTCACCGCTCAACCACAACCGCGCTAGTGGGCCCACTTCAAATGGGAGATTATTATACCTTGGGGCTTTAACCCAGGAATAGGCACCTTTCTTATCCATATTCGGAGTCGACATCGTTTCAAGCGGCTTATAGGAATTCATACCAAGAATAATCGATTTCTTCTTTAATGTGATCTCTATTAAAAGGATGAACTTGCTTATTCAATTAAACAAGCGGGTCTACATAAAGCGTACCAAGGTCCTTGTAGCGGTCAAATGCACCATAGCTCATGAGATTGCCGGGACCTTTTCCCATATGAAAATAATCATCATAATACTTTGCGATGAGATAAACGTCCGGTACCATTTTTTCTTCGATAAAAGCAGTTATCGTTTGCAAAATAGACTTCATGCGTACGATCTGGTCCGCGTTTGGCGGTGTGCTTATGCCTCCTACAAACACCCCATGGTTATGAGGTGCTTTTCCTCCAATTACGGCCAACATTTGATGAGCTAATCGGCTCATTCGCAGTGACTCAAAGTAATGATTAGCCAACTGTTCATTAACTTTCTGCGGTAAGCGAAAATCCCCATGATCCACTTTAAAAATCGAGCTTACATCAGGCAGCTTGACATAATCTGGGATCGTGTATTGATAAGTATGCCGAATATGATTCTGCAGAAACTCACAACAATGAAGGGCATCTCTTAAATATCGGCCGAGTGCCGTCACCTGCACACCGAGTGCGTCCTCCAAGGCAAGCGATGACGCAACCGAATGGGCCGTCGAACAGATTCCACATATTCGCTGGGTAAGATAAATCGCATCAAAAGGGCTACGTCCAACCATCATTTGCTCAAATCCGCGAAAGATACTTCCCGTTGTTTTCACTTCAATAATTTTATTTTGTTCAAGCATAACATCAATCTCCATAAAACCACTAATCCGTGTCAATGGATTAATTACAACTCGTTTTTTCATGCTCTACTCCCTTGTTATGTCGTAGGAGATAAATGGTCCCATTTTATCGGGGAAACCAAATTGTGAACAGCCAATACAGGTACTTGCTCCAATCGGCCAATTCACATATCCATCCCACTTACGCGTAGGACAATCGACCCGAGTCACAGGTCCCCGGCAACCAAGTTTAAATAAGCAGGTGGGTTCCCCTAATGTTTTGGCGAATATTCCTTTGTCAAAAAAAGGCCTTCTCGGGCAGCGATCATGGATAAGCGTACTATAAAACAATAAGGGGCGATCCATATTATCTAACTCCGGGACGCCATTCATCAATAAATGTGCCAGCGTGCCCAAAAACCAATCAGGGTGGCAAGGACATCCTGGAAGCTTAATCATGGGACGTTTCACGATATCGGAAAGCCCCACACATTCTGCAAGGTTTGGTTTAGCTGCGGATGGTCCTCCATCGACCGCACAAGCGCCAACCGCTATCACGTGGGATGCTTTTTCGCCAAGCATTTTCGCTGCCTGTAAGGCCGTAAATGGCTTTCCCCTCCATCGGCCTATAACATTGTAGAGGCCGTTGTTTTTGGTGGCAACAGCCCCTTCGACCGCAAGAATAAACTCCTCGTCCAGGACGCTCATCAATCGTTCAATAGCCTCCTCCCCTTCAGCTGCCATCAAGCTGTTGCTATAAACAAGATCGACCATTAAAGTGAGCATATATTCCAGATTTGGGTTGAATCCATTCATCAGGGAAATGATATTTCCGGAACAGCCGGTTAGCTCTAACCAAACTAGTTTTTTCTTCTTTAATTGACCATTTTGGATACGCACATTGGCTTGCTCAGTTAATCTGCGAACGATTGCCTCATTGCTCATGTCCTCGGGTGGCAGTACATGATGCGGATCAATCATTAGACTAACCTCCCTACTGGCTTTAAGGTTGAAAGAATCCACTGCTGACCAGCATGACACGACGCAAATTCAGCAGTTAAGTCTTTACCTGCCGGCAGTCCAAAATGCGATGCCGCTGACCATGCCTTATTATTCGTGACATCATAAACGATCCCACCTACCGCTACGTAAGCGGGATTCCCATTCCTCCCTGTTGCGTTTGCTAATTGTTCACGTGTGATGGTAGGAAGATTTTGCGGCACTGTTTGAGGCGTTGTTTGATTCATATGAGAAGGAGGCGCTGGTTGGCTGGGTTGTGGTAAAGTAGGCGTAACCGTCGAAGAGATTTGCTGCTGATCCAACATGTTGGTTAGAAAGTGAAGAAGGGAAACTTTATTCCATAATTGGTTTAGCGTTAGATTTTTTGTATGATAGTCTTTTGTTGAATACAACATCCGAATTAAGTATTGAATCTCATCAAATGTAAGTTGAATCTGCCTTCTAACCAACTCTAGTTCGTTTTCATTCATATTTTCCATTCCTCCAATTGGGTGTCGATTTTCTTATGGGCTATCTTATTCGGAAGAAGGATCATGAGTGTTTTACTTAAAAGTTGTGATGGTAATGGCCGGACTGTGTTGATGATTCGCATCGACTAGTTTTGATTCAATTTGCTGGATCGATCGTCTTAGATCTGCTGCATCCATTAATGTTTGTTCAAAGTCAAGCATACAGTTCGTTACTCCCAATTTCTGCACATATTCCCCCCATTGTGTGATGGAACGCTCAATAGACTCCAATATAATCTGAAGTTGTTGCATCGCAAGACCAGCTTCAGTGAAATGCAGATTTTCTTTACACACCTTCATCATCACTCCTTCCTAACAGATTCGTGGTAGCGGTGTGCCTGAAAGCATTCCCAGATTACGCGTCCCTCCAAATGGTGTCTTAAGCCATACATTCCCGCTTCCAGTCTGAACAGTCCCAATCCTACCGGCTATCTCTTGATCTGGAAATTGGCGGAGAAAGCTAACAATCTCATCGGCCTCTTCTGAAGCAGCAATGATTAAAACCTTGCCTTCATTGGCCATATAATAAGGCTCCATCCCAAGAAGCTCCAAAGCTCCTCTCACACGCGGACGAACCGGTAGAAATTCTTCTTGGATCATCATATCCATCTTCGTTTGAAGGGCGATTTCCTTTAGTGTTGTGGCAATCCCTCCACGGGTTGGGTCCCGCATAAACCGAACACTATGAAAACGCTTTAACAAAGCGTATATCATTTTGTTCAAGGGCCGACAGTCGCTTTGTAAAACTTCCGAGAAGCCAATCCCTGCTCTTTCACTTAAAACAGCAACAGCATGTTCCGCAATCCCCCCATTAATAAGGATACAATCCCCAGGCTGGATCTGATCAAAGCCAAGCCTTCTCTCTATGGGATAATAACCAATCCCTGTTGTATTAATATAGATTCCATCCCCTTTTCCTCTTTCAACGACTTTAGTATCCCCAGCAACAATCCGAACACCTGCATCCCGAGCTGTATGTGCCATGGATTGAACGATTTTCTTCAGCCGTTCGATGGATAATCCTTCTTCCAATATAAAACCAGCAGTCAAATACTGCGGGATTGCACCACTAACGGCGAGATCATTCACTGTTCCAGCAATGGCCAATTTTCCAATGTCCCCACCCGGAAATTCCAGCGGATCGATTACAAACGTATCGGTACTAACCGCAACTCTCCCTGACATGTTTGGAAGGATTGAGGCATCTCCTTCCTCTTCCAGGAACTCGTCTTGGAAAGCGGTTCTAAAAACATCTTTTACTAGTTGATTGGTTAGGCTGCCTCCATCACCATGGGATAAGAGTATCTTCATTCTTCCCTCCGCTAATACGTTATCTTTTCTTTTCCTCGCTCAAACTGATAATAGGTAGAACAGGTTCCTTCTGAGGAAACCATGCAAGGTCCAATTGGGTTTTCGGGTGTACAGGCTTTCGCAAAAAGTGGACACCCAAATGGAGTTTCTTTACCTTTTACAATTTCACCGCAGCGGCAGCCTTTGATCCCTTTCGTTACAGGCCTATCTACAGGAAGATTAGTTAAAGCATCATAGGATTGGTACGCCGCATTCATTCTCAGACCACTGTTTGGCAGGATTCCAAACCCTCTCCACTTCACAGAGTCTACCTCAAATATTTCCTTAAGCAGTTCCTGTGCTTTTTCATTCCCATTCTCGCGGACCATTCGTGAATAATTATTCACGACAGAACGTCTCTCCTTGTTCATCTCGAGAGTCAGCAAATAAATAGAGGTCAGTAAATCTATTGGTTCAAATCCTCCAATCACTGCTGGTTCGTTCAAAGATTCTAGGAGATTCCACCCTTTTCTCCCAATGATTACGGAAACATGCCCGGGTAAAAGAAAACCATCCAACTGATGCGTTGGGTCCTGGATCAACGGTTGCAAAGCGGGAGGCGTTAATTTATGGGCGGAATAAACGAAATAATTTCTAACCTTTTCCCTCTCTGCTTTTCTAATACTTAATGCAATGCTGGGCACGGTGGTTTCAAATCCTACCCCTAAGAAGACGACCTGCTTTTGCGGGTTTTGTCTCGCAATCTCGACAGCTTGTGAAGGGGAATAAACAATTCTTACCTCTGCACCATCGGCCTTTTCCTTATAAAGATTGGAGTACGATCCTGGAACCTTCATCATATCCCCAAAAGTCGCAACAATCGTGTCGCTTCGTTTTGCAAAAGCAATCATTTGGTCCATATCGGATTGGTCTGTTACACAGACTGGGCATCCTGGACCACTTACTAAATCTACGTAATCCGCTAAGACTTCACGAACCCCTGTCTTGGAGAAGGAAACCGTGTGCGTCCCGCACACCTCCATAAATCGAAGCTTTCTTCCTAAACGCTGTTTTTTTTCTTCAAGCACAGGTAGCATCTTTTGGCACAAGCTAGCAAATATGTCCTTATCCCGATAAGCCATCCCCATCATGCTTCGTCTAGCCACCCCTTCCATATTTCAATACTTTCCTTCGCAAGTTCCTCATCAACAACTTGGATGGCTTCTCCCACATGGACGAGTACATACTGGCCAACCTCCACGCGATCTAATAATGAGATTCCAACATCAATATGACTTCCTAAATAGTCAACTTTTGCCTGCCACCCGGATGAACCGATTTCAATGATCTTCGCTGGAACGGACAAACACATGATGATGCCACCTCCACAAGGCCGAAACGGCTTGCCCAAGGGCAATTCCGCCATCTCCAGCCGGTATTTTCTGGTGGGTATATACCGTAAAGCCTACCTCCTTTAGACGTTTTTTCGCACAGGAAAGCAGATAACGGTTGTTCCAAACCCCACCACTTAAGACCACGGACCGAATTTCCGTTTTTTTATAGGCCTCAAGTACACCGAAAATAACCATCTCAACAACCGTATGATGGAATTTCTTGGCTATTTCTTCGATGGGAACCGATAACATAAGATCTCCCAAAATATCCTTAATAAGTTGACCTACTCTCCACTGGCCTGCGGAATACGCAAAAGAATAATTCCCCTTCCCTAAGCAACCTGTTGAACTCATTTCTGCCCTTTCACCCAAAAGGACAGCTGCTTCCCCATCGTATGTACTCTCTACACAAATTCCTAAGAGGGCTGCCACCGCATCAAATAGTCTTCCCGCACTGCTTACCCTTGGGCAAGGAATTCGTCCGTCTAATTGGGCCAAGAGAAACGGAAGCTGCTCTTTTACATCTGGGAAAAGTTGAAGCGCCCAATGTTTAGTAAAAAACATGTCTTGTTCAAGTTGATAAAGTAAGGACATTGCCATCATCCATGGGTAGCGAATGGCCGCTTCCCCACCAGGAAGTGCTAGTGGTTCGAGGTGGCACGCACGCTCAAATTTCAGGTAATCGCCTGTCAAGATCTCAAAGCCCCATAGATTACCGTCCCTCCCATAACCCGTACCATCTAGAATACAACCGATAACAGGTGATATAAGTCCGTGCTCTGCCATACATGCTGCCATATGCGCATGATGATGATAAATGGGAAAAAGGGGGTAATCCTGAAATTGATCAAGCGCCTGCTGAGTAACGATATAACCCGGATGTGGATCATAGGCAATGATTTCGGGTTCGACTCTAAGAAGCTCTTGAATGTGCTGTACACCTTCTCTCCAGCAGGTCAATTGTTCCTCATGCTCTATCTCTCCCAAATGTTGACTAAGAATCGCGCGGTCGCCATGCAAAATACAAGCCGTATTTTTCATCTCGGCGCCTACCGCTAATACGGTTGGAATTTCCTTAACTCCAAAGGGAGGTAACGGAAACGGAATGGATTCAGGGACATATCCACGAGAGCGGCGAATGAAGCTGATCTGTTCATCAACCACCTGACAGACCGAATCTTCAACACGAACCCCAATCTCTCTGTTATGTAGCAGGAAATAATCTGCGATTCCATCCAATTGTTGTAGGGCTTCTTCATTTGTTCTGGCAATGGGTAGCCCACTTTGATTTCCACTCGTTGCAACAAGAAAGGATAAAGAATCAGTAAATAATAGAGCGTGCATTGGTGTATAGGGCAGCATAACCCCTAGGCGTTGATAACCTGGAGCTAAACTCTCTAGGGGAAGCCATTCTTTAAGAAAGGGCTTGGGTCTAAGTAAAACAATCGGTGCTCTTCTGCTGGCAAGTAATTCTTGCTCGGCCTGTGTTAATTCAAAATTTTCTTCTACCGTCTGCAAGTCGCGCACTATAAGGGCAAATGGTTTACGCGCTCTTCGCTTCCGATTCCTGAGTTTTTCTACCACTTTACGACTCGCTGCATCGCATATCAAATGAAATCCGCCAATTCCCTTAACGGCAAGGATTTTGCCTGTAAGTAGAGCCTTTTCCACATTCCTCTTCCAGTCTCCTGACACCAAGACATTCTTGTTATTTCTTAATTCTACAATGGGACCACACGTAGGGCAGGCAATTGTTTGTGCATGAAAACGGCGGTTACTTGGATCTTCATACTCTTTTCTACACGGTTCACATAGAGAAAAATCTTTCATTGTGGTGACCGGCCGATCATATGGAATTCCTTGAATGATACTGTATCGAGGGCCGCAGTTGCTACAGCTTGTGAAGGGATAGTTGTAGTATCGTTGAGAAGGGTGTGTGAGGTCTGATATACATTCGGAACATACGGCCAAATCGGGTGGAAAGGAATAGCCTGAAATACCTTCTGCTTTACTTTCTTTAATTCGGAAACAATTGTCGTTAGCTAAAGGTAACAAACTCTGTTCTATGCTTTCAATCTTTGCAGGTTCCTTTGTTTGCACCTCCAAATCACGAATGAAACGATTGATTTGTTCTACAGTTCCTTCTACTTCAATCGAGACGATTCCTAACTGATTACAGACAGAACCTGTGATTTGATGTTTATTCGCAACCCGATATACGAGGGGACGAAAGCCAACCCCTTGAACGGTTCCACTTACAAGCAGCTGTCTTCTTTCCTTTGTAGAAGCCAACGGATCCACGATTCCATCCCCTCTCCGTTGGAAGCTGACACTTTGAAAATGGGTGCACTTGGATTGCATTTTTGAAATGTACTCAAAAACTGGTCCATATCAAAATTCACATATGGAAGCAAATCCAATTTGTTAAGGATAACAGCATCAGAGTATGCAAAAACGCTAGGATATTTCATCACTTTGTCTGCACCCTCCGTGATACTCAACAAGGAAACACGAAGGTTTTCCCCTAAATCAAATTCAGAAGGACAGACCAAATTTCCTACATTTTCGATAACCAGGAGATCCAAGTTGTTTAAATCTAAGCTTGCAAGTGCACGAGAAATCATTTGTGCATCCAGATGGCACGCCCCATGCGTATTTATCTGGGCTACATTAACACCAAATGCTGCGATCCGCTCTGCATCAAGGGTAGTAGCTACATCTCCTTCGATGACACCTATTCTTACATGTTTTTTGATATATGGAAGGGAGGATTCAAGCAAAGTCGTCTTACCTGCACCTGGCGAACTCATCAAATTAATCATAAAAACCGAGTGTTCACGCAAGATCTGACGGTTCTTGTCCGCGATGATTTTATTTCCTTGCAAGACTTGTTGTTTTAGGGTAATCTGCTTCATCCTATTCTCCTTCAAAATAATCAATAAAAAAATCTCTGCCTTCTCTTTCCTCCGTTTCGAGTACGGCCTCTTGCGCTAGAGTCTTTTGTTTAAGCTGCTCGAACGCAAAATGCAAGGCACCTGCCATTACAAGACTCTCTGTCCCGAGAACCAGCTTAATCTTGGAAACCGTCTCCATCCTATTTTCCCTTGCTGATTTTTCAATGATTGACAATATGCTGTGCATTAGGCTAATTTCGTGCATCGTATCCTTCACCCTATTCAATATATGTCTTAATTTTTCGAATTATGAGATGTGTGTTATCCTAAGCTTATCTGAATTTTAAAAAGGGTCCACAAAAACAAGGACAGACTAGAGCGGGTGATTACCGCTTTAATCTGTCCTTTTGACAAACTCTATACTTTTACTTTCTGCAATCGTAATGCATTTAAGACAACGGAAACCGAACTCAGTGCCATGGCTGCGCCAGCTACCCATGGTGCTAGCAACCCAATCGCTGCAATTGGAATACCTAAAGAATTATAGGCCAATGCCCAAAATAGGTTTTGCTTGATATTGCCCATGGTCTTTTTACTCATAGAAATCGCGTCAGGGATACTGATTAAATCGCCTCGCATGATCGTAATGTCAGCTGCTTCCATTGCTACATCGGTACCTGTACCCATCGCAATGCCGATATCAGCGGTAGCCAATGCAGGTGCATCATTAATTCCATCGCCCACCATGGCTACTCTTCTTCCTTCTGCTTGTAATTGTTTAACGACTTCTGCCTTACCTTCCGGTAGTACCTCGGCTCTCACATGATCAATGCCGACTTCTTCGGCAATCGCCTTAGCCGTACGTTCATTATCACCGGTAACCATAATGACCTGAATGCCCAATTTCTTTAATCGTTCAACCGCTTCTTTAGAAGTTTCTTTAATGGTATCTGCTACGGCCACCAAACCCGCATATTTTCCGTTAATTGCCACCAACATCGATGTTTTCCCAGACGTTTCCAACTCATCCATTTTGGCATAGGCATGTGTAGCATCTACGTTGTATTTTGCCATCAATTTACGGGTTCCAATTAACAGTTCATTTTGTTCCACGACAGCGCGAACCCCAAATCCCGGAATGGCCTCAAACTCCTCGACATCGGGAAACCCAATTCCTTTTGCTTTGATTCCTTCCACAATAGCTTCTGCTAAAGGGTGTTCAGAGTTCTTCTCGGCACTTCCGACAAGACGTAAGAAGGTATCTTGCTCCATGTTTTCTACAAACACATCCGTTAATTCAGGTTTACCTTTGGTCACCGTTCCGGTTTTATCTAAGATCATGGTATCAATCTGTTGTGTACCTTCCAAGTGCTCTCCACCCTTAAACAGGATACCTAATTCCGCCGCACGTCCAGAACCCGCCATGATTGAAGTAGGGGTTGCTAAACCAAGTGCACAAGGACATGCAATCACAAGAACGGCAATCAATTTTTCTAATGCATTGGCAAAATCACTAGGAGTCACCCAAATATACCAAATTAAAAATACGACAACGGCAATAGCTACAACAATTGGAACAAAAATCCCAGAAATCTTATCGGCTACACGTTGAATGGGGGCTTTCGAGCCCTGGGCTTCTTCGACTACTTTAATAATTTGTGCAAGAGCGGTTTCTTTACCAACCTTGGTTGCTTTGATTTTCAAGCTGCCGTTCTTGTTGATGGTTGCTCCGAACACACTGTCTCCCGGCTGTTTATCAATCGGAATACTTTCTCCAGTCAACATCGATTCATCAACCGTAGACTGACCCTCCATTACTTCTCCATCGACGGGAACTTTTTCACCTGGTTTAACTACCACAATATCGCCTAAGATCACTTCTTCAACAGGCACTACGGTTTCTACGTTATTTCTAATCACTACTGCAGTTTTTGCCTGCAATCCCATCAGGGTTTTAATCGCTTCTGATGTGCGTCCCTTAGCTAAAGCTTCAAACAATTTCCCTAACAGGATTAAAGTAATTAAGATAGCACTGGTTTCATAATACAGTCCTACACCACCATGTCCGTGCGGGTTGCCGATCGTTTGAATGGTAAGGTATAAGCTGTAAAAGTAAGCAGCAGAAGTACCAAGAGCCACGAGAACATCCATGTTCGCACTACCGTTTCGTAATGCTTTATAGGCTCCCTTGTAAAACTGAGCTCCAATAATGAATTGCACTGGTGTGGCAAGAGCAAATTGAACCCATGGGTTCATCAAGATGTCCGGCACCCAAATGAATGAGGTCCAGGAAAAATGTGCGACCATCGTCCATAATAAAGGAAGTGATAGAATAGCAGAGACAATGAATTTCCTTTTTTGTTTGGCTATCTCCTTTTCGCGGTGATCCCCTTGATTACTGCTGTCTTCTTTTAGCTCGGCTTTGTAGCCAATCTGTTCAACTTTTTGTATCAGATCTTGAACACCAACCTCTGCTGGAGAATACTCCACATAGGCGGTTTCTAGGGCAAGATTGACATTGGCCTTATGAACCCCTTTTACCTTATTTAATCCTTTTTCAATTCGATTGGCACAGGCTGCACAAGTCATGCCTGTAATTTGGAATTCTACTGTTTCCTTTACTGTGCCATACCCTAGCTGTTCAATTCTTTGTTCCAGGTCAGCAATGCTTACTTTGTCTGCATCATATTGAATGGATGCACGTTCCAAAGCTAAATTGACATTCGCTTCTGTTACCCCGTCGACTTTGTTTAATCCTTTTTCAATCCGTATCGCACAAGCTGCACAAGTCATCCCTGTAATTTGCAAGGTGGTTTCATTTGTTTTCATGATCCTTCATCTCCTCATTTCGGTCGATCACATCTTATGTAATTATAGTATACCCCCCTACCCTATATTGTCAACTATGTTTTTAAATATTTTTTAATGTTTTTTTTATTAACTTTCCTCTTTACTTATAGAAAACCCCCATCCAAGATGGGGGTCTTCGTTAAGCAACATCATATCCTTGATCTTCGATTGCCTCTTTAATCGCATCCAGTGATAATTTGCTTTCATCATAGGAAATGGAAACTGCTTTTCCAGCTAAATCAACCTTTCCTACCGCTCCTAATTTCTTAAGAGTTCCTTCAATAGCGTTTACACAATGGTTACAGGACATTCCTTCTACATGTAATGTGATTTGTTTCATCTTCCAACACTCCCTATTTCATTAATTTATTCATCGTTTTTAGTAATTCATCAATCACTTCATGATCACCAGCTTGAATTCGTTCAATGACACAGCTTTTCATATGGCTTTGCAATAACAATTTTCCTACGCCATTTAAGGCCGATTGGATCGCTGCGATTTGGTTCAGGATATCATCGCAATAAATATCCTTCTCAATCATACCCTTTACCCCGCGGATTTGACCCTCAATCCGGTTTAACCGAGTGGTTAAATTCGATTTTACTTTATCTGAATGATGACTTTGCCTATCTCCTTCAATAGAACAGCAATGATCATGATCTGCTGTCATATCCTGATGGTCTTTACCAGATTCATCAAGATATTTTTCCACATAGACCACCTCCTTAATTCTTATTATCTTTCTTTAAATTCATTTTACTATACCCCCCTATACTATGTAAAGAAAAAATAAAGGTTTTCCACTCTTTGTGGATTACCCTATTATTGTCTACTATCGGATAAAAGTGATTCCATTTGGCGTTTCTCACACTTTTTGATTCGTTATGACTTATATTCAAACCCCTTTGTACCCTACACCCCAAACCGTTTTAATGACTGAATCTACATCCACCCCATGCTTTCGGAGCTTCTCCCGAAGATTCTTGACATGTGAATCGACCGTACGAGTATCTCCCATATAGTCTGGGCCCCATATCATTTCTAACAGCAATTCACGGCTATATACTCTTCCTACGTTATTCATAAATGTATGTAGGAGCTCAAATTCCTTGGGTGTCAACTCAATGGGTTGCCCTTGATAAATGACTTTATGGGTTTCCGGGTTTACTGTAATCCCATGAGGATCGATTCTTGAATGTTCCGGTTTACTCACTCTCCGTAACAAAGCTTCCATTCGAGCTGAGAGTTCTGCTTCTTCAAATGGCTTAGTCAGATAATCATCTGCCCCCATTTTTAGCCCTTTTACCTTTTCCATTGTTTGATCACGCGCAGTTAGCATGAGGATCGGAATTTGACTAAACGATCGGATTCTTTGGCAGACCTCCCATCCATCAATCCCGGGCATCATAATATCTAAAATAACCATATCAAAGCCACCTTGTTTAAATAAAGACAGTGCCTCCTCCCCATTTGCTGCGGTTTGAACCTCATACCGGTCTTTTGTCAGGTACAATTTCAGCAGCTGACGCATGGGCGCTTCATCATCTACCACAAGGATTCGAAAGGATCCCTCCACATTATCACTCCTTTAAGTGAAGTTCTATTGCGGTAAAAAGGGCAACTGGGATTAAAGATCCAATTGCCCTTTTTATTTTACTATAGGTCTTTCATCTTGTTCCATTGAACACCATTTCCCATCATCCCTGCGGGGCCGCCATTCGAATGACAGTAGTTATACATTTCTTTATAAGATTCTTCAGACATTCCCGGATGCATTTGTTTCATAAATGGAAGCATCTCTTCAAAAAAGTTTTGGTCTGGAACATTCGGAGTTACATTCTCTGCCGCCCAAGCTGCTCCAATGCCACCCATTAACAGTAATGAAGCTACAATCCCACCGAACAAAAACTTTTTCATTTTCATTCCCTCCCCACAAAGTATCTTTGCTTACAACTTCATATTAAAATAAAAATGTGGAGAATGTGTGCAGAAGATATGAACAAATTGTGTTTCTCTGTACCTTTATCTAGGATGACTGATCACTAAATAATCTCCATTCTTCATTTTTACAACATCTGCTTTCAAAGCTTTAGCGATATCTTGAGTCATCTGCTTCTGATCTTCTTCATTAGCAGCCAAGAGAAGTAAAGGATTCCCACCTAACACCTTTTCTTTTTGCAAGGTCACAAAGGCAATGATTTCGATATTTTTACTCATAGCTCCTCCTTTTGAGGGATCCTGCATTTTTTATTCCTTTCCGACGAGATTCGTCTGCATGACCGAATGGCTCTTTTTGACACTTTCAAGTAAGGGTGTATTTTTCACCGATTCAATGAGTTTGTTGACGTCATGAATAATAGGGACAAATGTAATAATAATACGCCCTTCTGCATACTCTTTCCGGGTGAAACTATATCTTTTAACTCCTAGAGCACGAGCAGCATCAAAAAGAATAGCTTGTCTTTGTCCAAAGTTATCCAACGCAATACTAAAATGTCTTTCACGAGGGTAAATGACTACAGCTATTCCTTCCTTCTGAAATAGGTTTTGTCCATTTTCAGTTCCCAAAAGATTGGTAACATAGAGATCATCTACAAATAGTTCTGAATCCCTCACTTCAATTTTCCCTTCACGAACATCTGCAATATCTCCAATGGATTTCCCTTTCGAGTACCGTTTAATTAAATAAAATACAATAAAACCTACAATGGCCCCAATCAAAATTTCTAGCGTAACCATTTTGGTTTTCACCAACAACATCGTAATGGCGGTCATGAAAGAGACAATAAGGGAAATATAATTCCTTGCTTCAAACGTTTTGGCTATTCCGTCGATATAGGCATCCCCTCTTTTTGTGAACTCTGTGTTTTCCAGATCTTTTAAACTGTCTCGCTCTGCCTTTCGAACATCACGAAACTGTTGTATTGCCACAGTTAAGAAGGTGATTGCTGTAAAATTCTTCGTTAAAAGCGCAGGTAACGCAACGGCCCCCACCGCTGCGGCAATAAAACCAACAAAAAGATTAATCAGGTAACCATTTGGATAGGAAGGATACTGACGTAAATCTGCCTTTAATGAAAATAATCTAGCTAACGTTCCTACAATGGTCGCGGTAACGATTACAATTATGTATTCTTTCGAGAGCATTCCATCACCCATTGAATTCACCTCACAAGTCTCTGACATCCATTTTATTCCACATTGGAATGAGTTATATACCTATTAAGAGCAATGATAATTTTTTCTGTGGTGATTGGTACGCGGCCCCGTTCTTGGTCATCACTTGGTACACTTCGATTTGAAGTGCATCTTGTTGGGTTCAGGAAGTGTCTTCCATGCGAGAAGATGTTAAATCATATACAGGCGATGCTTCAATTAATGGAACCAAATCGACATCAATGAATCAGAAATTTCAACAGGTTGATTCACTAAACTTCACTCATCTTGGCATGCTTATTGTATTCCAATCTTTCAAATAGACTTTCCAATGATTATCAATTGATTATCAATGGTTCTTACTATATTATGAATAAGTAGATTTCCTATTAATTTCATCCTAAGGTTAATATAAATACACTCTCAAGGAGATGAGTTTGAAGTGGCTAAGACATCTCTTATTATTAAGTCAAAACGTGAACCAAAATTCCCAGTTAGAGCTTATACCCGTTGCGAACACTGCGGGCGTCCACATAGTGTTATTCAGAAATTCAAACTTTGTCGTATTTGCTTTAGAAATTTTGCGTATAAAGGTTGGATTCCAGGAGTTAAAAAAGCCAGTTGGTAAATTATTTCTAGGGGGTAAAATCATGAAGGTAAGACCGTCTGTTAAACCTATTTGTGAAAAATGTAAAACGATTAGAAGAAACCGAAATGTCATGATTATTTGTGAAAACCCTAAACACAAGCAACGCCAAGGTTAACCATTAAAAAAGGACAATCCGATCGCTTAAGGGTTGTCCTTTTTTTTTCTAATTACTATTCGAGGGGATTTTGTAAAGCTAATACTTTAACATAATTCAAGTTACCTCAGCGAAAAATAACTGGGTACCAACTAGGTACCAAACATTATATACGGAGGTTAACCATGCCAGTTTTAACAAACACAAAAACCCCTACCGAATTTGCTAACTGTATTGAGGCTTGTATTAGATGTGCTCAGGCATGCGAAGAATGTTTCAACGCTTGTTTAAACGAAACTGATGTACAAGCAAGAACTAGTATGCTAAAAATGCTAAATGATTGTGCTGATATCTGCTTCCAAGCAGTTTCTATGATGGCACGAAATAGTACCTTTGCTAAACAGCACTGTGAACTTTGTGCTGCTATTTGTGAGGCATGCGCTGTTGATTGTGAAAAGTTCAAAGATGCACACTGCCAAGAATGTGCACGTTTTTGTCGTGAATGCGCAGAAGCATGCCGTAAGATGGCTGGTTTAGTAGCAGTTTAATTAACCCTTATAAACATAAGGAAATCCCCCTAATAATTAATTAAGGGGGGTTCTAAAATCCCTTTTAGCAGTCTTCCTTCCCTCCATATTTTTTACCAATTCCTTTTCTGCTTTAAAATACTTCTTCTATCTCTTCATCAGCAAATCGTTCCTTTAGTACCATCAGTGGATGATTGAAAACTTTGCTCTTTTTATAAGTTGAAGATATGACGAGCTTTCTTTCCTATCCTTATGGTAATAAATATTTGTGTAGAAAGTTTTTTGGTGTTAAAAGATTTTATTGAACTTCATTTTGCCTATAGATCACCATCTATATAACTTCAACTAGGTCACCCATCTCATTATAAACATAAATATAGTTATTACCATCAAACTCCGTATCGCAATTTACACAGTACCAATGTTTAATAGCAGGAATATAATTAGTTTTTAGACGGAACCTGCAAGCAGGACAATGTTTATATTCAGCAAACCTTTTCATCTTTGACATCACCAATTCCTCCTTGTCATAGTCTTTAATCTTCCTTTTTCACACATTTATTGTAAATAAGATATATGAGGAGAAAATGAAAAAATAGTGACAGAATTGTGACTATGACAGTTAGCAAGAACAGAAAAGTAATTGAAAGCTCACCTAGCCTTATATGCTCCAATATGTATAGCTATCGCTGATCCCCCACAATATTAGAAAAATGCCAACTCCCTGTTGGATTCGTTTCCCCCATTTTTTCGCAGTCTTGATCGAAACTCGATCCAATCCAAAGCCAACATATAGCTTGATACATTGCAACACCTCCTATAGAGAATGTGTGCAGAAAATATGAACAAACTGGGGATCCTGTAAAAATACAATTCTCTCTTAGACCCAGTTAATTAATGGAAGACGGACAAAAAAAGTCGTCCCTTTTCCTTCTATACTTTCTACCCAGATCTCTCCCTTATGCATCTCTACGATTTTTTTGCAAATCGCTAAACCAAGCCCGGTTCCACCGGTTTCTAGGGAACGTGATTTTTCCACTCGATACAGTCTTTCCATGATGAAGGGCAGTTCATCTTTAGGAATGCCCGGTCCCGAGTCCCGAATTTGTACTGTAATATGGTCTACGTCTCCCCCATATCTTACCTCGATGATTCCGTTTCGTGGCGTGTATCTTCTGGCATTCTCCAAAATATTGATAAACAATTGTTCTAATCGCTGTGGGTCCCCTTCGACAATGGGTTTCGTTTTGGGCGACTGATATTCAAGTGCAATTCCCTTTTCATCCATGGAGGATTCAACAAAGGTGAGGACATTCGTTATTACCTCTTCAAGGGATAATCGTTCTTTTCGAAACGAAAAATCCCCCTGTTCCATTCGGGCTAGTTCAAACAAGTCCTGAACGAGTCGCTGTAGCCGTTTGCTCTGTTCATGAATAATCCCGATATATTCTTTTTGCTCTTCCTTGGAAAGTTGGGTTTGTAGGACAATTTCAGAATACCCCTTAAGATAGGTAAGCGGTGTTCTTAATTCGTGCCCAATATCTGCCAGAAACTCATTTCTCTGCTTCTGATAAAACTGAATTTCCTTTGACATGTGATTGATGGAAGCTGCTAATTGAGACACTTCATCTTCACCCGTAACAAGGATCCTCGATTGGTACCTTCCTTTTGCAATTTCTCCTGTTACCTTTTTCATTTCTAAAAGGGGGCGAACCACCATTCGAGAAAGAATAAATAGAATCCCCGTTACGATAATGACCGTAATCCCCCCAATCCCCAATAGCATGCCTTGTAAAATACCAATTGCCTCTCGAATGGGGGCTGTAGGACTAAATAAGACCACCGTTCCAATCTCCTTACCATCACCTAATATAGCTGATCGTGATACCAAAAAGGGCTTTGTCCTCCAATCTTGTTCTAGAGCATATTCCTCTTGTAGATTTCTTTGAGCCGCTTCTTTTAGATATGGACGGTGTAGTGGAGTAATGGTATCTGAACTTCCTAATACTTCTCCCTTCTCATCCAGGATCACAACCATAAACAAAGATCCTTGTTCCATGCGAACAACATGGTCAATGGTTAAGCGATCAAAGTGATCGCTAAGTACGGCTGCATGGCTATGTGCCCGTTGCACGAGCTCTTCTGTCGTATGTGATAGATAAAAAGTAAGAAAGAGGGAGTATAGGATGTTCCCCAACGCTAACATGACCAACAGAAAGACGGATAAGAGCAGTAGACCTAACTTTACAGCAACGTGAGTACGGATAAATTGAAATAATTTCATTATCATTAGAACTTACCCTTTCATTAAGCGATCGAGCATTCGTTCAAATTCCTCGTCATTCAATTCCCCTTTGGCGTAACGTTCACGGAGAATACGGATCGCCTCATCTTCCTGTGATTGCTTAGGAGGCTTGTCTGAATTTATCCACCTGATCATCATATAGATTCCTAAAAGCAGTAATCCCCATTGCAAAAACATCCAAAGGAACATTGGAATCCCAGTAAAGCCCATATGCATCATAAATAATCCTCCTCGTAAGTTCCCTTACATGAATTTTATTTGTCTGTGCTCAGTCCTCGTTTTTATCCATTCTATCACTCCTTTATCTTACAAAAAAAATGTGGAGAAATTATGTTGATATGAACAAATTTTAGGGAGTCGAAATGATATTATTACAAACAATTTTACTGAATATTATTTTTAAATCTTTCTCCATAATTTCTTCACAAATTTGTTTTATTATCTTTTCAAGGTTTTAAACATGAACACAGGGTTATCTTTCTACTCGGGATCCCACTTTTATTATTTTAAGTGCTAGAGTGAAATATTATAGGTAACCGTTCTCTTTCTAAAAATGTTCAATGGAGAGTGAAATGATGCAAATGAAATCCTGGATTAAAGTTTTATCCGTTGGAGCTTTATCAGCAACATTAGTTGCCTGTACGAATTCCAACACTGCACCACCTGCGCCCCAACAACAGGCAACAGCAGCATTGTCTGAGGCAACAGATGTTAACGTGGTAACGAAAAATACGTCTAGGGTTCTAGGAACCAATGCTGAAGAAATCTCTATTTCGACATCTAATATAATTTGGCCAGCTACCACGGCGGGAACGAAACCAAATGTTGTTATTGTAGCTCCACAAGACAACTGGCAAATCCAGTTGGTTTCTGTGGATTTGATTCATCATCCAAGTGATGGTCCTCTTCTCGTGACCAACCCATCTTCTATATCAGAAACGGTGATGAATGAACTGAAACGTCTAAATCCAAAAGGAGCCCAAGACGGAACCCAAGTGATTGCGGTTGGAATGGATGTGGCAGCGATTAAACAACTTTCCGAAGCAAAGTTTAGTGTGAAGGAAATTAAAGGGGACAACCCGGATCAAATCGCTACTCAAATTGATGACTATTATGCTTCGGTTAGTGGAGCACTTCCCGAGTCAGTGATCGTCTCAACGTCTGAACAAATCGAATTTGCAGCACCTGCCGGTAACTGGATTGCGCACATGCCTGAACCGCTTTTGTATGTAACGAAAGGTCAGATTCCAGCGGAAACTAATCAAGCTTTAACCAAACGAAATGGAAAAGCTAATATTTATTTACTTGGTCCTGAATCTGCCATAAGCAAGAATGTAGAAAACGATTTAGGCAAATACGGGAAAGTCACCCGGATTGCAGGCGATGATCCCTATACCAATGCTATTGCTTTTGCCAAATTCAAAGACCCGAATACAGGGTTTGGCTGGGGGATTACACAACCTGGACATGGTTTATTACTCACGAATAAGGATCAATTAAAAAATTCTATTCCCGCGGTAGCCTTTTCTCATCGTGGAAAACATGCACCAATGCTCCTTTCGGACACAGACGCAGCTCCAAAACCACTATTGACTTATCTAAAGGAATTAAAGCCATTATTCCAGAAGGAACCAACGGATGGACCATATAATCACCTATATATCGTAGGTGGAAACGATTCGATTTCTAATGACCAGCAAGGGAATTTAGATCATCTGATTGAAATTGAATCAGCTAGTGGTGAGGGTCATGGAGGGCACGGTGGACATAGTGGAGCTTCAACCGAGATGCCACCAAATCAACAAGTTCCAATGAATCATGGGAATATGGACCATGGTAGTACGATGGATCAAAGTCAGCATTAAATCGCTCCCTTTTTATAAGGGAGTTTTCTTATATATATAAATGGAAAGGTCCCCTTCTCTTGATTGATATTCTATGGTGAGCAAGCATATCTGAAGAAGGAGGTATTCGGAAATGAAATCAGCCATGATCATGGGATTAATCGGTTTTACTGCATGTGGTATCGGAATGTTTTTGGTAGATTGTAGGCATGGTTATTAAAGGGTACGAAAAAGCAGTATATTCCGCTGGTTTTTCAACATTGGGTGGTTCCTACACGTCTAACAAGGAACCACCTAACTTAAATCTTTTATCTAGGATGACTGTTCACCAGCTAATCTCCATTTTTCATTTTTTCTAATCAGATTCCAATAGATCAACAACCTGCAAGCCGCTGACACTGGTGTGCTGATAATTCCCTTCTATTAAGCGTATTATTTTTTAAAGCTTATTCCATTTGGAACGTGGCCAACAGGAATGGTAGAAACAACCTTATTGGTTTGGTTGTCAATGACACTTACCGTGTCATCAAACATATTCGTAACATATACAAATTTGTTATCTTCACTAGTAGTTACACCATGGGAACCCTTTCCCGTTTCAATGGTGGCCACTACTGTCTTTGTGGTTAAATCAATTTTGGTTACAGAGTGGGATGGTTCTTTTTCTGTTCCTTGGTTTGCAACAAAGGCAAACTTATTATCTGGTTCTATATATACTTGAGCAGGCCCTGCTCCAACAGGGATTTTTACCATTTTATTTGTTGAAAGATCTACGATAGCCATAGCGTTTTCAGCATTTAACGTAGCTACTAATGTATTACCATCGGTCGTAATCCCAGTCGTTACAGGTGCTTTACCTACTGTTATTTTCTTACTCTCATGTAATGTGAATAGATCGATCACACTTATTGAATCTTCACCCATATTGGCAATGTAAGCAAATTTACTGTCATTAGAGATTCTAAATCCGTGTGGGTTTTTTCCAGTTGGAATGGTTTTTACCACTTGGTATTTCTCTGCGTCGATAACCGATACGGTGTTGTCTTCATTGTTTGCTACCAATGCGTATTTCCCATCTTGAGTAAAGACGATATGTGCCGGGTGATTGCCAACCTCTACCCTACTAATTAGTTGGTTAGTACTTATGTCAAAAAATAAGGCAAATCCCTTCATTTCCATGGCTTGCTCGTTTGAATGACCATGGTCCATATTCCCCATGCTTGGGATTAATGTAGCTCCCAATACCTTTCCATCAGGGGAAACTTGTACATTATGGACAACTCCATTTTCCTTTATCGTATCCATTACCTTATTTGTTACCGCATCCACCCTTGAGATGCTTCCACCTTCGTTGGCGGTGAAAAAGCTTGGAACATCTTCCCTATTAGAAAATGAAATGGTATTCGCTACAGGATTAAATCTATTATCTAAACCAAATAGTTGGGAAATGATGGGTGCTGGAACCATCATACGATCTTTTATCATTTGGAAAGGGAGTTTGACCATTGTTCCATTTATTTTAATTGCCATGCTTTCTTCAAGATTCATCATGGGAACTGGAATCGCGAGCCCTTCTTTATCTATAGATACCATTTTCTCTTTGTGGTCCCAGGATACTTGGGCACCTAATCTTTCTGCAACTACTCGTAAGGGAACGATTGCCATATTTTCTTGGTTATTCCAGAGTGAATCTATTTCACTATGCACCTTCTCATTGTTCAATACCAATTGAATGTTTTTCCAATCAGCCATCATTTCTTTTTGACCTTGATGATGCTGCATACTTTGAAGCATTGTGGAAGTCCCCATATCCATGGAGCCCATTTGTTGAGCCTGGCCATTATGACCCATTTCTGCACTGGCCATTCCACTTGTACTAAGTAACGAAGCTGCTAAAAATCCAGATAAAACCAATCTATTCATTTGCTTACCTCCATCTATTATGAATTTCTTTTTTAATGTACCAGCAAGTTGTGGAGAAAATATGGAGAACAGTAAGCATATTTTACCAAATATTAAAACGGTCAATCCACATTAGGAAGCAATATGTGAAAATCCCACTTTATTAATGTCCACAGGAAAGAAAAATAGCCTATATCTTAGATTAGTAAATAAGATACAGGCTTTTCTTCCGCATAAAAGGGTCTATATATTAAATTTTTGAAGCCCTAGTTCTACATCAACTGCATAGTTGTAATACACGTTGGATCATTCTTAAAAGTAGAAAGCTCTGCCTCTACCGTTTTCCCACCGTGCTCAATTTTTGTTCGGAATTCTTTATCTCTGGGTAGCCATACATCGATAAATCCGTTAGGTTGTGATTTCAGAGTTTCATTTATAATCACGTTGCCTTCTGTGTCTTCAATGTAAACGGTGAACTCTTCACTCTTAAATTCTCCTTGACAACCTGTCAAGCTATGATTCGTTCAGTCATGGGTTTGGCTGACGTAAGGTGCAATAGAAACAAAAAACTCGTCTTCAGGCAATGCATAGACTAACTGACTTCCGTCCGTGTCTGTGACAGTGAGTTGCGCGGATGTGACTGAGGCATTCTCGGCTTTCTTGTTACCAACACTGTAATCATTCACTAGTTCTTTAACATTTTTCGTTTCAAGGATTTTTGCGGAACTTTCTTGATTTGTATTTCCACCACTACAAGCTGTCAAGGCAACGGCAGCCAATAAAGTGATAGCATAGATTTTTAATTTCATTTAGGATTCACCACCTTGTCCAATATTTGGGTATAATAACACTTTCCCGTTAAAGTTTCATTTAAATGTAACCAAAATCTCATTTCCCTAATTTCATCACTCCTTTATTTTACGTTTTATACTATCCGTGAGGTGTGAAGAAATTATGAAGAAGTGGTGAATAAAATAGGAATCTCTTCATAGAAAAAAACGGTGAACTAAATCACCGTTTAATGTATTGCAGGAGCCGACTCTATATAATTCCCTTGCGTACTTTCAGAGGTCTTTAATCTTTTTATCAAAATACGATTGATTCGGAAGTTATCAACTTCGGAAATAATAAATTCGAAACCGTCAAACTCCACTCTTTGATTAACCTTTGGAGGTGTCTCTACCTGCGAATATACCCATCCGCCAATGGTGTCGACATCTTCATTTCCAATTTTAAACCCGAAGAAATCATTGGCCTCTTCCAAAATCAGTCGACCATCGACGGAATACGAATTATTGCCTAAAGTCTCAATGGACTGACGTTCTTCATCAAATTCATCCTGGATTTCCCCCACGATCTCTTCGATGATGTCCTCAATCGTTAAAAGACCAGCTGTTCCGCCATATTCATCGATGACGATGGCCAATTGTGCCTTTTTCTTTTGCATTTGCTTTAATAATGCGCTGATCTGCATCGATTCGGGAACACGGATTACAGGCCGAATTAATTCTTTAAAGTTCTTTTTCCCTTTGGTGATGGCAGCAAATAAATCTTTAATATGGATAAAGCCGATAATATTATCTTTATCGGGATTACATACTGGATAGCGGGTCATCTGCTCTTTTAAAGCAATTTCTAAATTATCTTCAAATGAATGTTCAGCATACAAACAGACCATATCTGTACGCGGAATCATCACTTCCCTAGCATTCCGTTCAGAAAAATCAAAGATGTTATCGACTAGAGCAAGTTCTGTATTGTCGATATATCCACTCTTGTGACTTTCCTCCATTAAAATTCGAATTTCTTCTTCCGTATGTGCTGCTTCGTGTTCAGTGGCCGGCTGGATGCCAATTAATCGAAGGAACCAGTTTGCTGTTCCATTTAAAAACCAGATAAACGGATACATTATTTTATGGAAGACAATCAATAGCGGTGCCGTCCACATGGTTACGCCTTCAGATTTTTGAATCGCCATAGACTTCGGAGCCAACTCACCTAGCACAATATGAAGGAAAGTAATAATCGAAAAAGCAATGATAAAAGAAACGGTGTGAATCACTACATCTGAAAATCCAAAATTCTGCATCACCGGTTCAATTGCTTTCGCAATCGCGGGTTCTCCCACCCAACCTAGTCCAAGAGAAGCAAGGGTAATTCCCAATTGGCAAGCTGATAAATAAGCGTCAAGATTACTTGTCAGTTTTTGTGCATATTTTGCCTTTTGATTCCCTTCAAGAACTAAACTTTCCAGTCGGCTGCTTCTTACCTTCACCATCGCAAATTCTGCGGCCACAAAGAATCCATTCAATAACACAAGAAGAATCACAAGAAATAGATTAAACAACAACGGGTCAGGGTCCAAATAATTTCTATTTACCCGAATTGCTGGGTAAATAGTACACCTCCTTTAAAGGTAAGATTATAATTATATATCTTTATTTTACAGGATTTCAATTCATTCTTCAAAAGGTCATAAAACGTCAAATAAACCGATTTTGGTTCAAATCAATCGGTTTCTAAACAACTTCCTATTGGGAGGAATTATTTTAAGCCTACAAGTGGTTTCTCTTGGTATTACGCGATTGATTCTTGTACTTTATGAGATATAAAACAAGTAAATTTAAGCTGTAAAGGATGGGATAGGAAACGCCCGATAAGAAATACGTCCACCCCTTATATTTATAAACCCCGTATTTACTTAAAAACCATTCAAAAAAAAGTGTAAGCAAAGACCATCCAATCAATAAATTAAACAGTAATAATCTTTTTCTAAATCCAATAATGTCGGCGAGAAATAAAAAAATATAAACGGTTGGAGGATATAAAAACAAATAAATGAAGGCATCACCAAACGTGAATTTTGGAGATAATACATCATATAGATCGTATGGCGGCACAGATAGCAATTGGTCCACTACAACCCCTAAAAATAGATTGAAGACAAAAATATAAAAAATTTGCGGTACATTAAAGCGTAGAGGAAGAGATGCTGCGATCGTTAAAATACATAAGGAAATCCAAATGATCAACCATTCTCCCTTATCTAACTGAAAAAGAACAGTCATACGCTACCTCATTTCTTCTTTCTTTATCAGTCCGCGAAACCATCGCATAAAAATTAGACAGAGCGCAAAAATCACTCCAATTTTTATTAAAGAATATCCCTCGTTCCAATTTCGAAATTCGATAAAATGAAGAAATCGATAAATCTTCTCCAATCCAACCATCAAAACAAACCACCAAATAAAAATGATGAGTTTTTGAATGGCTCGAAATTTGGGATGGAATATGAATACCAAAACCCAAATAAGAAGGCAAGGAATAAAAATAATCCTGTTTAATTCAAGAATCCAAAACACAGTAGGTGTCTCGCTTAGGACGATCCGTTTCGTGTTTAGGGTTAGTATACTAAAACCAATGTGAAAAACCGTAGAAATAAAAAAGATATTTCCCGTTATTTCAAAGATAGAGGTATATTTTCTTAATAAAAAAATGGAAAACAGAGCTAAAACATTCAGACAAACAAGAACCACTATAATGGCTACCATATAAACCAACCCGTCGATGAGATCTTGTCCTATTTTATGTTAAGTTCGGAATGATTATCCAACGGGCGGCGGTCATAGCGAAAACTTTTCCCTCTACTTCAGTTGATGTTTCCGCTATTTCCTTTGCATGGACTACTAGCTTCGCCCCTTAATATTTTCTCCCCCCAAAGACCATTTTCTGCTACCTGTAAGCATTAGCAATACGCAAATTGAAAGTAGCGCTAAGTCAAACTCATACCCCCGCATTTGCGCATTCCCAAAAAAGCCAACATCGAGCTTGACCATGAAGATGGCTCCAAGCATGATGAGGCCAAACAGAAAAGCGGAGATTCTGACAAAGAAACCGAGAAGGAGGGATAATCCGGCAAGGGCTTCGATCATTGCAGTACCGTAGGCAATTACAGCGGGCAGTCCTAAATGCTGTGTAAAGGTCTCCACCACTTGATCCATGGTAAAGAGCTTTTGTACACCGTGAGCGAGCATGATCACAGCTAGTACTACTCTTACGAATAGCAGGCCCCATTCAGCTTTTTGCTCCATTATAAAAATCAACCCCTTTCAAGATATGGATATGTCCCATAAAGGCTGACAAGTCCTTTTTTTAATCTTGAAAGGGGAAGCTTTCTTTTAATCCACAATAAGCCGGGAATCCACAAGCCTTGGTACTACTGGTAAAATTCCTGGTTGAGCGGCATAACAGATGGCCTTACTATAACCTAGTTCCTTAAGTAGACTGGCTGTCGCAGATTTTTGAAACGAAGGGAGTATGTTATCATTCTGGCTTTGATAGAACAGATACGCTGTGCGTGCTGAATCAGACAACGTCCAATTCTCTAGGTCCGCCTTAACTAACTCAGATATTAAGTACCCGGCCCCAAGGAAATCTTCAATCGAGAAATTCCCCATGGAACCGGCGCAAATGATGACTAGTGAGCTGTCATCCGGATCATTTCTTATTTGTTTGGCAACCTCAGCACCATTAACAATGGATGAAGTATAGACACGTTTTGCTGTACTAGCTTTTTTAATTGCCACGGTTCCATTCGTTGTTGATAAGATAAGGGATTTCCCAGCAAAATCTGCTTGGATCAACTCAAGCGGGTCGGGATTGATAAAACCTTCCAAGGGGTAACCAGCGAGTTCCCCCGCTACTATACATTCGTGACCAAAGCTTTCGTAAACCGCTAATGCCTCTTCCCCATTGATCACGGGAAAGACCTCTTTTATTCCATGGTGCAGCGCTGCAGCAATAGTTGATGTTGCTAGTAGCACATCGATAACAACAGCCGTACAATGAGTAAGTTTGGAGGGATCTATTTCTTCTTTTCGTGTTAAAACTTGGATCTTTCGCATACAACCCCCTCAAATTTCCTTACTTTTACTTTTCCAAAAGATATTGCACAATAGATTCGTGTAAGGTTTCTGAGCTTTGGAAGTGTAGACGGGAAATCCGTAGTTCTTTGTACCAGCGTTCGAGTGGAACATCTCTGGTAAAACCTGCCCCCCCATGGATTTGCAGGACTCGATCCACTACTTTTGCTGCTGTTTCGCTGGCATTTAGCTTAGCAATTTTAGCAGCGTGATCACGGTCCTTTCTTTTTTGGTCCATTTTTAAGGCAGCATTCCACACGGAAAATCGGGCTGCTTGCAATTCTGCTTCAGATACAGCAAACATTGTGCGAATCGTTGGATATTCAGACAAAGGTTTTCCTCTTGTGATGCGCAAGGAGGCATAGTCAATACCAATTTCCAAAGCCTTTTGGGCAATCCCTAAATAACGGGCAGACATCAGCACCTGGGAACTCGTCAGCCATTCTTCAAGCAACTGGACTCCATCCCCTACCCCTCCAATCCGTCTTGTGTCCTCCAATTCCAACTGTTCAAAGAATAATTCGTGACTTAACTGAACATCCAGTAAAACCTGTTCTCTTTTCCCGATTGGATCTTTGCGATCTAAAAGGAATAGAGTCGGTTTGCGCTCTCCAGTTTCCGTTATACTTTGAACCAACAGGATACCAAAATCCGCATGCTCCACATTCGAGACATACGACTTTTTCCCCCGAACAAACCACTTCCCGTTCTTTTTCTCCGCGTAACAGGTTAAGTTATCAAGGTTATTGCTTTCCTCTGGCTCCCAAAGGGCGATATAGCAGCCATTGCCTGATTGAATGGATGGTTTCACATACTTTTCAAATAGTTCTGGCATGCATTCTCTTAAAAAACAGGGCAAGTCTTCTCCAAATGCCCCTGCACCTGGTTGTTGTAACCCGAATCGATGCTGCACGACCTCTTCCAGGACCACAACCTGTTGAAAATAGGATAATCCCGCCCCGCCCCATTCGCTTCGAGTACCAAACAGCCATAACCCTCTTTCCTTTGCCTTCATTTGCAGCTCGTTCACAACTGGCGTGGGCAATTGCTCGATTGTACTTCCAGCATCCTGTTCAAAAGGAACAACATACTCTCTCGTAAACGATCGCACTGTTTTACGTAACATTTTTAACTCATCAGATAGTAACAACTCTTCCATTGAAATTCCCCCTCCCGTGAGAAAAGAAGATCAACCTCCCCCAAGGTAACCTTCTCTTCTATACCAATTCCTTTTTCATAGCTTTATAGCTTTGCTCCATCAAATTTTGAACACCCACGCCCAATTTTGCGAATCTCTCATCATGAATCTCGCCTCTCCTCCATCGGGCATAAATTTGCTGTAAGACAGCAGCAACTTTGTAAAAAGCAAACGTAAGATAGTAGTCTATATGAATCAGATCTCTCCTGCTCTTTTGAGCATACAACTCAATAAATTCTCGTCGGCTGATAAAACCGGGATTTTTTGTAATCGAGGTGAGTCCGGTTTCCGCCTCACCAGTTTCCGTCCAATAAGCAAGGGCTACTCCCAAATCCATTAGTGGATCGCCAACTGTACACATCTCCCAATCAAAAACAGCGACAACTTTGCTTGGGTCGTGTGGAGATAACATCATATTATTTAATTTGAAATCGTTATGAATCATCGTAGCAGGTGGTGAGGTCGGGATGTTATCCACCAACCATTTTTCAATCATCTCTACACCAGAGAGTTCCTCAGATTTTGCTGCTTGGTAGCGTTTGATCCAACCATTGACCTGCCTTTCCAAAAAGCCTGCCGGACGGCCAATCTCTTCTAACCGTGCTTTTTGTATGTCAACGTCATGCAGCATAACAAGGGTGTCTACCACTGCTTCCGAGATCACACGACAGGTTTCAGGCTGATTAAATTGCGGGGGGAGAGTATCATCTAATACAAGCCCCTTTTTTATTTCCATAATATAAAAATGCTTCTCCATCACCTGTGGATCATCACCATATAGATAAGGCTGTGGAGCTAAAGGGTAAACAGGGTGAAGTTTTTTTAGAATTCGATATTCCCGTTCCATATCATGGGCTTTCGGTGGGACTTGGCCGAAGGGAGGACGCCTCAGAACAGCCTCCCACGAGCCGATCTGTACCTTATAGGTCAAGTTCGAATACCCGGCTGAAAATGGATGCACTTGCAATGGATCATTACTTAGCCCATTGATATGGAAGCGAAGAAAACGTTCGACCATCTCCCAGTTGATTCCGTTTCCTGCATGAATGGATACGGGCTCTTCGTGACCCATGCTGCCTACCTCCCTGCTTGATAAGCCTTAATCACTTGTCTCGCAACCACCATCCGATGAACTTCATCCGCCCCATCATAAATCCGGGCAGCTCGAGCCTCCCGGTAGAATCCTTCCAGTGGTGTATCCGCTGTAATGCCAAGTGCCCCATGTACCTGAATGGCCCTGTCAATGACATCATGTAGCACTTTTGCTCCGTAAAATTTAATAATGGAGATTTCTTTACGAGCTTGATCACCTTGGTCCATCTTCCATGCCGCATGCAAGGTCAACAGACGAGCAGCATCAATTTCGGCAGCAGAGTCAGCAATAAAGTTCTGGATGGTTTGGAAATCGGCCAACTTTTTCCCGCGAGTCTCCCTTTTTAGCGCATAATCAACCATTAAATCCAGGCTGCGTTTGGCTACGCCTATCCAACGCATAGCATGCGTGATCCGGCCTGGTCCAAGCCGATATTGAGCTAATTTAAACCCTTCGCCGCGGTTGCCTAGCATATTTTTCGCAGGTACACGACAATCGGTATAGCGGACCTCACAGTGCCCCCCGGCAAAATGATCGCCCATCACTGGGACTTCACGGACAATTTCAAAACCGGGATTGTCTGCATCCACCAGGAACATGCTGTACTGCTCGTGTTTTGGCGCGTCTGGATCGGTTCTGACCATGACAATTGAAAAAGAGGATCCTATGGCACCGGTCGTAAACCATTTATGGGCGTTGATTACCCATTCGTCGCCATCCTGCACAGCCGTAGCTTGAAGCATGGTCGGATCTGAACCCGAGACTTCCGGTTCCGTCATCGCAAAGCAAGAACTAACCTCCCCGTTTGCCAACGGGATTAAATACTTTTGCTTTTGTTCCTCCGTTGCCACCTGCCACAGGATTTCTGAATTCCCGGCGTTAGGCGCCATTGAACCGAATATATAGGGAGCAATCGGACTCCGCCCGATAATCTCCGAAAGCAGGCCAAGAGAAACAAACCCCATGCCCATTCCGCCGACTTCTTTGGGCAAATGGCCTGCCCATAATCCCAAATCTTTTATCTTTTGCTGCAAAGGCTTTAAGATATCATTTGGCAAACCGCGATGGGGTACCATATATTTTTCATTCGGATAAACATATTCGTCCATAAAAGCCGTTGCCTTCTCAATCATTTCTTGTTGCTCTCTGGATGGACTAAAATCGAACATTTTCTTCGCTCCTATCTCATATAAATTCCACCATTTATATCAATGGTTGCGCCCGTAATGTAGGAGGTGGCAGAGTCACATAAAAACATTACGGCGTTTACCACGTCTTCATTTTTTCCTACTCTCCCCATCGCCGCTGTTGACGCCATTTTATCTAAAATGTCCTTGGGGAAATCAGCAATCATCGGGGTATCAAACGGTCCCGGTGCCACCGCGTTAACCGTCACTCCATATGGAGCTAATGCTTTGGCAAACGATTTGGCTAAAGAGATGATCCCTGCCTTGGAGGCCGCATATGGTGCAGACACGGCAGCCCCGCCTGTGTGTCCAGCTATTGAACTGATATGGACAATTCGTCCATAATGCTGTTCTTTCATCAGATGCATGACTGCCTGTGAAACGAAGAAGGCCCCTTTTAAATTGATATCCAATACCCGATCCCACAGTTCTTCCGTTACCTCTTCAATCGAATCATAGGGACAAATCCCTGCCGCGTTAATAACAATATCAATCCGCTTGGCTTCCGTGGCAATCTTTTTGACCCATGTCTCTACCTGGTTTAACTGGGTAATATCCACAACTTTTGCGTGAAAGTTGGGTTCATCCCTATAAATCAGATTTAATTGTTGAATAGATTCCTGCTGATAATCTGAGGCAAAAACAATAGCGCCAGCCTTTAGAAATTGTGCGATTAAGCTTTTTCCAAGGCCGCCTGCACCGCCAGTGATAACGACTACTTGATCTGAAAAATTCCAACTTGCCATCTTTCGCCTCCCAATCAGTTTAGACTCCTAATGCAGTCAATCCCCCGTCGATCATTAAGGTATGTCCCGTCACATAATTGGCCAAATCAGATGAGAGATAAAGCACCCCACCCACGATTTCATCTGGATTCCCCAACCGTTTGCTAGGTGTTCTGGTCACAATCCGGTTTAAAAATTCTTCATTTTTCACGGCATTCGCGATCAACTCCGTAGCAATATATCCTGGTCCAATCGCATTAACCTGGATATTATATTTCGCCCACTCACAAGCCAAGACTTTGGTCATCTGAACCACTGCGCCTTTACTCGATGTATAAGGAGAGGAATTGGTGATGGCCACAAATCCGCCAATAGAAGCCATGTTGACGATTTTCCCATGGCCTTGCTTGATCATTTCCTTCCCTACTGCTTGGCACATGAAGAAATAGGATTTCTGATTGAGGTCCATGATTAGATTCCAGTCTTCTTCCGTTACCTCTTCTGCCGGCTTTCTGCGTGTAACACCGGAGTTGTTAACCAACACATCGATCTTTGCAAAGTTTTGTTTAACGGTGTCCACGACCTTTTGAATTTGCCCCAGGTCAGAAAGATCGGCAGGAATAACCAATGCCTTCCCTCCCCGGTCACGAACCAAAACAGCCGTTTCTTCTAATTGTTCCTTGTTCCGGCTCACCAAAACGACATTTGCCCCAAGCGATCCGAAGCCAAGTGCGATACTTTTCCCAATCCCCCTGCTTGCACCGGTTACGATAACCACCTTATCTGAAAAATCCAGCTGAAAGTTCATTACACCACTCCTTTTACGCAAGTTTCGAACGGAGATAACTAGCAATATCCGTCCCTTCCGCTTTGCTTTGTCTCGGTTCTTTAGCAGGCAAAGAATCTTTTTGATACGATTTCCACAGGACGCCAACAGGCATGGAAGGCGGAGTAATTACCCCGACATAATCCTGTGCATTAGATGCAGGTGTTTCAATATAGTTAATCTTTTGACGATAGAAGTCATAACCTTGCGCTTTGTTGAAAACAACACATGGACTGAAGATATTGATCAAAGAAAATCCCTCGTGTTGGACTCCCTGGGCAATTAAGTTTTCAAGATGCTTGGCATCCCCGGAAAATCCCTGAGCAACAAAAGAGGCACCCGAAGCCCATGCCAACAATAACGGATTAATTGGCAAGTCAGCATTCCCGAAAGGTGTCGTGGAAGACTGATACCCTAGCGGGCTTGTAGGGGAAGTCTGCCCTTTGGTATTTCCATAGACACCATTATCCATGACGACATAGGTAATATTTAAGTTCCTCCGCGCTGCATGAACCAGATGCCCTACACCAATTCCGTATCCATCTCCATCCCCGCCGGCTGCAATGACTGTAAGATCCGGACGGGAAGCTTTAACCCCTTGGGCGATTGGTAAGGACCTGCCATGTGTTCCATGGATGGCATATCCCCCATGGTAATGACCAATCTTTCCGCTGCAGCCAATCCCGGAAACTAAAACCGTATCCTCCGGTTGAATATTCAGGGACGCAAGAGCCCTATGCATGCACTTTAATACTGAAAAATCACCACATCCCGGACACCAAGTGATAGGGTTGCCATTCATATAATCCTTTGCAGTGACTACTGTATCTGCCATTTCCATTACCCCCTCGTTAATTCTTTTTGAGCAGACAAAATACTAGTTACCGAATCCTGGAATTCTTCCAATGTATAATGCTCTCCATTATAGCGAAGAAGAGAATGAATCTGTCTATCAACTAGGGCAGATTCAATCATCGAACGAATTTGTCCAGTCGCATTATATTCTGCAACAATCACGGTTTTTGCCTCGGAAAGTGCATTCACAATACTTTCTACAGGAACCGGGTGGAGTTGACGGAGCAGAACCCCTTTATACTGTTCTGGTTGACGTTTTACAAGATTTTCAATCAGTTCACTCATGGAACCGGTTCCAATAATCGCGACGGGTGCATCCATGTTTCCAATAATCGATAACGGTCGTTGATACTCGATTTGATCTGCCTTGTGCAGTCGTCTTAAGTGGTGGGTCTCACGCACTACCTTAAAATCCGGCTCCATAAATCCCTTTTCATCATGCTCATCCCCGCTAGCCACATAACCGCCGCCTTTGATCCCTGGAACAGTTCTTACAGGAGGTGCCCCATCTACTGAATGGAATCTTGCATAATCCTCAATTGGCAATGATTCTAATAGTGTTGGTCCGCGGTCCACGGTGACACTGCGAATCGCCTGCTCAACAGCAACCCATGGAAGGGAAACTCTGCGTACAGCAAGATCGAGGTCAAGCGCAAGAATGACCGGACATTGATAATAATCTGCTAGATTTAAAGCCTCTTGAATCACAGCGATACAGTCTAGAACATCGGTGGGTGTGAGGATGATCCGGGCAAACTCCCCGTGGCCAGCATAACGTAAATGCTGCAGATCACTTTGTTCCGTTTTCGTCGGCATCCCCGTAGATGGACCTCCACGTTGATTATCAATGATTACTAGGGGAATCTCAGTTGCGCCAAGGTAACTAAGTGCCTCTGTCATTAAAGCAATTCCTGGACCGCTACTCGCAACGAAAGTCCTCTCACCAGCATAACTAGCACCAGCCGCTGCATAAATGGCAGCCATTTCGTCCTCTACCTGCACCGTTTTACCACCGAGCGGCGGGAGCCATTTTGTAAGGTTTTCCAAGATTTCAGAAGCCGGTGTGATTGGGTATCCAAAATAATGGCGTACATCTCCAGCAATCGCTCCCAGTGATAAGGCATCGTTTCCGGAAATCGTCACAAGATCGGATAGTTTGTTGGTTACAGTGTTCCCCTTATTCTTGAACTGGCCTAAAATATATCCGCGATGTGCCAAGTTTTGATTTAATTCACCTGCAAAGTGCTGGTTGATCGAATCCTCAAGGAGGGGGAATGGGATCCCGAGGTACCCGGCAATCACCCCGAGACTCCAGACGTTAAATCCTAGTTTAGGTGTTTCCCCGCGGTTCTCCTCAGGTACCATTGTAGTGTTCATTGAACCAAACAGCATGGCTGAATCAGCCATTCTTGGTAAGTACCGTTTTGCTCCTTCGTCATCCCAAACCACAGCAATGTCGATCGTTTCGATTCTTGGAGGTGGAGCTTCCTCCCCTTTTTCAGAAATATAAATCTCAAATGCGGTGTGACCTCCTCGAATAATCGTCGAAAAATCTCTCCATGCCCGATGGGTATACCCTTGGGATCGCATGATATTAGAAAGAATTTCTCCCGCTGTTTCAATTCCTTGACCCGTCAACCCAAATAACGCAGCAGTCTTCATTTGTAGCCCCCCAATTCGTCTTCGTTTTACACCAAACTGTGCATCTGGTATCTGATACATCAGTTTTAATAAAATAAAATTACTCTCTAATACACTAAATTATAATTAAATCAAACTGGACAGTCAATAAAAACTAATTTGCCTTGATTGAATTTATAGAATATTTACGAATAGTCGGCAACTGTATACAGTTTAATCTCTTCGATATGCTCCTCCATAAGTCTTTGGGCTTGTGGGATGTCTAGTTGATACATGGCCTGCAATATCTTTTTATGCATATCATTGGCCTGTGTAGGACGATCGAAATTTTTGGCGATAATGATTCCAAACCATCTAATTTGGACTTCTAACGTATCCATAAATGTAATCAAGCGTTTATTCCCCGAGTACTTAATTATTGTTTGATGTAAATTTCGATCCGCAATGAAAAATCGCTCGCGATTTCCCTTTTGTATCTCCTCTTCGGCTTCCTCAGCTTCATCTAACAACGATTCTAGCACTTCTTTAGGGATCATCGGTGCAGCCAATTGCACAGCTGTTCTCTCCAGGGATTTGCGAACATCATAGATTTCGATGATATCATGCACTTTCGGCGTATTGACATAGGTTCCGGAGCGCGGTCTGACTTCTACGAGCCCATCTTGCTGCAAACGATTAATGGCATCCCGCAACGGTGTCTTGCTCACACCAAGCTCCTCCCGCAACCTTTCGTAGCTTATCCTAGATCCGGGAGGCAATTGGTTTTGCATAATTTTATCCCTCAAATAAAGATAGACACGTTCATGTAAATTGCTATTATCAAATTCAATGTGCTTTTCCATCCTCATCAATCCACCTACTCATTTTATGCTACTATAAAAATACCATTTTATTTTCCTTACGCATAGGTAGCAGCCTAAATTAGCGGGAAATTTTTCCGTTAAAGACCCTGTTTGAATCAAATACTCCTAAATACGCTTTTACCGGTACAATGATCCATCCCACAGATACTTTTTCATAATTTCTTCATCCAACTCCACGCCAATTCCCACTCCTCTAGGAATTGCAACATGTCCTTTCACAGGTGTGAGCGGTACAAGATGCGTAAAAGGGTTGTCCATAACATCCCATTCTACTGGTTCAATATCTTCCCCATCCATCTTGCTCCAGGGTGGTAAGCATGCATGCGAAAATAAGGTGTACAGTCGCGACAATGCCCCGTCAAACGTGTGTGGGGAGGTTCGAAGCCCGAAATCACGGGATAATTGTAAGGTATGCCTAAACCCATCAATCCCATCTTCATGAGCGATATCCGGTTGAATAATATCCATCGCCCCAGCACGCAGAAGTGGAAGAAATTCGGCAGTACTTTTCAGATTCTCTCCACCAGCTACAGCAACAGATAGGCTAGAACGCAGTTGCGCGTACTCAATAACCTCGTTCATCGGAAGCGGTTCTTCAAACCAGAGAAAGTTTGACCAACTAGAAAACGTTCGTTCCCATCTTCGAGCAGTGGCCAAATCATAGCTTTGATTTGCATCCAAAATCAGTTTGCATTGGCCTTGAAGCATGTCCTGAATATGCATAATATGTTCCAGATCCTGCTGAAACGGTCGCCCTCCCACTTTTACCTTTAGCTGACCAAATCCTTGGCCTATAGCCTGGTCCACGAGATTCGCAGAATGCTGGATCCAGTCCTTCTGCTCAGTGTAAGATTGAAAAGATGCATACACTGGCACTGTCTCTCTCCATTTTCCACCCCAGAGATCACATATAGAAAGACCCGCATACTTTGCCGTGATTTCCGACAAGGCCATGTCCACGCCTCCAGCTATCCTTTGGTGCCATTTTTTTATGTATTGAACAATTTTCCTCCGATCTGTTGCCTCTTTCCCCATCAAATAGGGAATGATCCTTTTCTCAAAGCCCAGTTTCAAAGAAGGCAGCCAGTCAGTACATTCCCCCCAACCGGAGATCCCCGACTCAGTTGTGATTCGAAATAAAAACACCGTACGATATTCTTTATAACCATTAGCATCCCCGTATGGCTGTGACAACCGATAAAATAAAGGGAATGTCTCTACTGAAACGATTTTCAAAAATTCTCCCCCCTTCTTTCCATTTTATGAAGATAGTATGAGTTCCAAGGTTTTCCTTTATGCCCGCATAAATTGTCCAACTTTTGGAATAATGGAGACGTAAACTAACTAGGGAAGGTGATCAGTTTTGGGTTGGAATGGATGGCCCCTGGATCGCGTATTTATTTTCGCATTGGGGTTAATGTTTCTTGTGATTTTTGTACAAGTCACCTTGTTTCATTATCGCCAAAATTTCCGCCATTGGTCGATGTGGATTCCAGTCACAGCCACACCGGTATTTGGCCTTTGTATGGTTCTCTTTTCTTTTTACAATGTAACATGGTTGCATTTTTTGTTGACTGTCTTGTTGTCTGTTGGGATTTTGGCAGGTGGTTACGGCTCCTACATGCACGTCCATGGCATCGGACAACGTGTAGGCGGCTATGAAATGCGCAATGTCCTAGTTGGTCCGCCGATCGCACTGCCCTCCATGATCACGGCCACCAGCTTGTTAGGGCTTATTGCGTTGTACTGGGGGGGATAAGAAAGATGTCAGAGCATAAATTACATTATCCCGACTTTAATGTGCTGAATGCGGAAGAACATTGGGATCCCCATACTCGAGAGATTGTTGATAAACGTTTAGAAACCCAAACGTTTTTCCCACCTCAGTTCTTAACAGAACAAGAAATCGAAACCTTATTCCACCTGTGTTCGGTATTGTTAGATGATCAGCGAAAACCGGTTATTGCCTTTGTTGTTCACCATTTTGACTCCACCTTAAAGGCCAGTATCGGTGAATCACAACGGAAAATTGGTGTCCCTGAACAATCTGTCCTGATTCGCGGTGGGCTGACCTTGCTTAATCAAGTCTGCAATGAACGTTATGGTGGAGCTTTCCATACGATTGACGAAAATCTTAAAATACAGGTTGTGGGCGAACTCATGCAAGGGAATTTATCTGTGCCTTCCAACGCGCAAAGTGTACCTGCAAAGGATTTTGCAGATAAAATTTTAAGTGTCTCCGTGGCCGCTTATTATTCTCATCCCACGATCTGGTCGGAAATCGGGTACGCCGGGCCGGCTTATCCTCGCGGTTATGTTCGCTCGGAGTTGGGATTAACTGATCCATGGGAGGCGAGAAGAAATGTCGAATAGCAACGATCCTGTCACACATCATATTGACCACTACCAGGACCATCGCTATAGTGACCTGAATCAGCGGAAATATAAAGATGATGCAGATGTATGCATCGTTGGGGCTGGTGCAGCTGGAGGGGTTCTCGCCTATGAGTTGAGCAAATCTGGGCTGAAGGTCGTTGTGATTGAAGCCGGGCCCTATTGGAATCCACAAACAGATTTTGCCAGTGATGAATTGGCGATGACCCATCTCGGTTGGCAAGACACACGGATCGTCAGCGGGGGGCAACCGTTGCAGCTTGGCCACAACAATTCCGGAAGAGGGATTGGCGGAGGGACAACCCACTTTACAGGGGTATTCCTGCGTTTTCATGAAAGTGATTTCCGCACCAAAACCGAAGATGGGGTTGGAGAGGACTGGCCTCTTACCTATCACGATCTTGAACCCTACTACGACAAAATCGAAAAAGAAATAGCCGTCTCCGGGCCCAAGCATTTTCCGTGGGGATCCTTTCACGGTCCCTACCCATATCCGGAACGCGAACCGCTTAGCGCCAATGCAGAAATTTTTCGTATCGGCTGTGAAAAGCTTGGAATCCGCAGTGTCGTCGCACCCCTAGCGATTAATTCGGCACCCTTTGACGGTCGTCCCCCATGTATAAACCGGGGATTTTGTAATCAGGGATGTATGCCAAATGCAAAGTTTAGCACCCTGGTCTTCCATATTCCAAAGGCCATTCAAGAGGGTGCGGAAGTCATAACCGATAGCATGGTCACGCAAATTTCGGCCAATAAAGAAGGACGAGTAACAGGCGTAACCTTTATCCACGATGGGCAGGCTTATGAACAGAAAGCACGGGTTGTTATTTTAGCTAATTTTGTGATAGAAACCCCGCGCTTATTGCTTAACTCGGCGAATGCAGCTTTTCCAAACGGGTTGGCGAATTCCAGCGGGTGGGTCGGAAAATCAATCATGGTCCACAGCAGTAACGATGTTTATGGAAAGTTTCCGGAGGAAATTCGCTTATACAAAGGCACTCCTGTATTGGCAACAACACAGGACTTTTATGAAACAGACCCAGACAGAGGATTTGCTAGGGGATACACGTTGCATGCCCATGGATCACGGCCCGTCGAGATGGCCAAGGGGATTTCCAAGGCAGCTACTTTATGGGGACAGAGCTTGCGAAAAGCGATGCTCGATTACAATTTCTATGGAAGGGTTACACTCGTCGGCGAAGTACTTCCTAATCCGCTCAATCGGGTGATTCTTTCAGAGGAAAAAGACGAATATGGCATGGCCCGGGCCCATGTTTCCTTCTCTTACGGAGACAATGACAATCAGTTGATTACACATGCCGTAGGCAAGATGAAAGAAATTATAGAGGCCGCAGGAGGCAATCCGGAATTTGTTACCGATGATACCGCACATATGATGGGGGGATGCCGCATGGGCAATGACCCAAACACGTCAGTCACAAACAGCTTTGGGCAAACCCATGATATTCCCAATCTATTTATTTGCAGTGCGAGTGTTTTTGTCACATCGGGAGGCGGAAATCCAACGAACACGGTGATGGCTTTAGCCGCTAGGAGTGCTGACTATATTATTGACCAGCTGAAACAGCAGATATTATAGAGAACGAGCTAAATTAGACGAAGAATTTTCGGTCAAGCTCCGGAAATTCTCCGTCTATCAAACCAAGCTGCTTACTCCGGTTATTTTAGAAATCACCCAATGATCTTCTCAATAAACCGTTCTAAGTTAGCAACACTCGTTATTCTCTTATTACATTCCTCACTACTTAAACACATATAATTCCCGACGGCTTTATAGTAATCCGGAGAATTCCCTATCCGGGCTTTGCTAACAGCAGAAACAAGGGCAACCTCCCCAAACCCGTTACAGAGACAACATACATCCTTCTTATTTGCAGGAGTAAGCTTGCCTTCGATACCAACAATCTCACCATGATAAGGATATACTATAAATAATTTATTCATAGAGATATCAAGCCAGCTGTAATAGGTTAGCGAATGGTAATCAATCGTCGTTAAATCAGGTACCTTAAGCTTTTTATTTTTGGAAAACTGCTTTCTAATCTGTTTTTCCGTCAACTGTGGAAATTCAATAAGATAAGGGGCTAAAGAAGCGAGATACTGCTGAAAGTCCTCTGCTAGTTTCAAAGAAGAGAATCTCTCGAGTATTTTCATTTGCTTTTCAGTTGCATCCGAGAACATTTCCATTACTTTCGATTCCGCGCTGCCTCGAACCGCTTCGACCACTTGGGGATCGCCGACAGTCTTGATGGTATGCTGCAGGATTCCTGCTTGTTTTTTAATCATATTATATTGATGATTCATAATAAATGGTTCTAACATAGCTTTCCCTCCTAACCGCTCGCTTTTATTTTAGGATAAAAGCCACCTTTTTAAAATGCAGAAAATAACTAAGAAACAAATTCGCCATATCAACGCAAAATGCACTGACAATCTTATCCCAAGATCACCAGTGCACCATCCCTTATGCTTTGATTTTCGTATACACAATTTTTTTGATTGTCTCCACCGATAGAAAATACTCATCAGCCAATTCAGGAATCGAGCAGCCATCTTGAAAGGCCAATTTTATTGCATGATTTCTCTCATCAATTGACTTTCTCCCACCAGAACGTGTGCCCCATTTTTCGTGAGAGGATTCCGGTTTGGGAATATAGATCGTTTCTCCCTGCACATACTTTTGAATTTCAAGTATCAATTTCTCAGGCAGGATTGCAGTTGCTTTCACATATTTCATTTCAGCCAGCCCCTTATTTTTTAATTAAAAGAAAATAAGGTGCAAAGCCATCATATCAGAAATAAGATCTGCTTGATTGGGCGATTTTAAAGATTATTGTTTCACCCCATGCAAAGGATCGCCTCCAATACTAGGCTTTGCATGAGTCGCTGCAGTCTCTGGCATGTTTATCTGGTTTGCCATATTGACCACCTCCATTCGTTCTCAACTGATTACAATATTATATAACAGAAATCTCCTCGTTTCATCAATCTTAGTGATAATTCCCACTCGTCACGGAAAAAATAACTTAAAGTTATGCAAAGGAGAGTGTACTAAATGTGGACTATTTTTTGGCAAGCGCTATTACTTGCTTTCGTTGGCACAATCCTAGTTCGCTTGGGTGGACGAAAATCGGTTTCCCAAATGACCACCGCCCAGCTTGCCGTATTGCTGGGGCTAGGGACCATTTTAGGATCAGAAGTGGCAGGCAAAGGATTAGCGAAAACCATATTGGCATCGGCCACGTTTATCGGTTTTCTTGCCCTTGCCGAATGGATATCTTTGCGCTCTAACCGAGCAGAAGGATTGATCAAGGGAAAAGCCATCCCAGTAATCATCAATGGAAATCTGGTTGTCAGCAACCTAAAAGCCCTGCGTATGTCTGTTGATGATTTGGAAAAACGTCTACGGATGGCCGGAATATCACGTATTGAGGATGTCAAATCAGGAACGATTGAAGATAATGGAGAGCTCGGTTATGAATTGATGCCACATGCAAGGCCCGTGACAAGAGGAGACTTGGAGAAAATTCTTAAAGCCAATTTTCCTCAAGCCATTATACCTAGTGAAACAGCGAAAGATAACATTTTTACCGAAGTAAATCAAGGATCACATGATTACGAGGTTCCCGAGCAACTTCATTAAGCGAAATGTCTCAGCCTCCTTCTTCCAATCCGCCTTTTCTGGTAAAATATAGTTTGGGACTAGTAAAGCCCATTCAGCAAATACAAAAACCACAGAAGAAGAAGGAGGTTGGCCATGGCTCGCGAATTTAGAGAACAGATCACGGAGCGTTTGGAGTCAAAATTGGATTCTCTGCCGTGGTACGTCATGGAATTTATCCATCATAAGCAACTAAAAATGTCCCCTGCTTCCCTACTCAATTACGTCCATGATTACATAATCTTTTTTGACTGGCTGGTCATAGAAGGGTTTCACCCTGGACCAAGGGAAAAAATTTCCTTAGAGGTTCTGGCCAAGCTGAAATTACAAGATATCGACAATTTCCAACGCTTTCTAATGCTCAACCGGAAGAAATCCGGCTCAAGTAAAAGCATTTCAAGCGCAACTATTAATCGCAAACTATCCTCTTTAAAAAGTCTATTTCATTATTTATCACAGATTGCCGAAGATGATCAGTTTAATCCTTATCTTAGAAGAAATGTAATGGCAAAAGTTGAAATGACAGGGGAAAAGATGACGCCGGCAGCCAAAGCAAAAAAAATTGAAGGAAAAATCTTGCGGGGCGAAGAAATGAATCAATTTCTGCAATTTGTTTCTCTTGATTACCCAAAAGCAGTTGCGGAAAATAAAAAATTGGTTTCTTTTCACGAAAAGAACAAAGAGCGTGATGTTGCAATGATCAGTCTGATCCTTGGCAGTGGGATGCGGGTATCTGAAATTGTCGGACTGGATCTTGAGGACATTGATCAGAGCTCTTGCACGGCAAGGGTCATGCGCAAAGGCAACAAGGAGGACTCTGTTCCGTTTGACAATGTCGCTTTGCAGGACCTGTTAAGTTATATCGCCGTTCGTAAAGAAAAATATAAAGTAGACAAATCGGAAAAGGCCCTCTTCCTATCCTACCCGATTGGCCCTGTTGGGGTTTCAAATAGAATGACCACAAGAGCTGTCCAGCAGATTATTAAAAAATATGCCAAGGCATTTGGAAAACCCTTGCTTTCCGTTCATAAGCTGCGTCACTCCTTTGCAACGGAACATTTCGAACGGAATCAGAACCTGCCAATTTTGTCAGAAATATTGGGCCATGAAAGTATCGAAACGACTGGCGTATATAATCATCTATCACAGACCGCCAAGCGCGAATCGGTAAATCGTCTAAATCGTTAAAACTGGGGCATTTGTCATAGCGGAATTTTTTCCGCTAACCTCCGGTTATTTAATGTACCCTCTTTGCTTTAATTTCTTAAGATGGTTCTCAACTAATTGATCGGTGTCCATCAGGTAGGTTTCCTGCAAGATATATAGCATTGTAAAGCAGCATTGTGCAATATGTAAAAGATTCAATCCACAACCAAGGTCAATTTCGTGCTGGCTATTTTGCACCTTCTCCCCGCTTGCTCCGCTAAATTTTCCTATCCATTGGGCAAAACGTCCAACAGCCATGGAAATATTCAGCACCGTACTGTCCAATGTAACGCCTGGAATCACCACACGTGGTAGACTCATCACCCGATACCCGTCTTCCGTCACATGAAAAATGACTTGTTCTCGTCGAATCTCTTCATTTAAATAATTTTTTCGTCGCAATTTTTCTAGATGATCATCCAGCAAATTTTGCAAATCTAAAGCAACTGCACTTTCTAATACAAAAGTAAGAGAGATGCAGGTCTGCGCCACGTCAATCAATTCTGCTGCGACTTCATGCAGCGCGTTACGGGCGAATGGGGTACCCTGCTGTTCTCTCCAAAGTAGGATCGCTTCACTAAGCTCTCCCTGTTCTTCAACTAACTTTCGAAAAGTAGATTCTACTGATGGTACTAAACCATTTAAACGGGGTAAAGCAATCTGAATCACCAAATGCACGCTCCATTATCCATCATTTCTCTTCGTTCTCTTTTTCTGCTTGTTCTTTTTGGGCTAACTCCATCATCTTTTTCATCAAAATATGCTGTGGCATATGCATCAATTGTTCAATCGGAACCTTCAATTGTTCAGATAGTTTGATGGCGGTCTCCGGAGAAATTTGTAAAGGTTTCATGAATTTTATCCTCCTATCATCGTGTTTCTCCATTCTATTTTATTATACCCTAATATGTTAAACCTCTGGGATGTAAATTTGCTTATTTTTTTATTGAAAGTCCAATCTTAATCATTTACCATTATCCAGCTAGACTGCCTAAGAAGGTAGCCTAGCTTCTTCTTTTTGAGTATATTTTTCCATTTTTTGGACCAGACTAGTATTGATTAATTTAAATGGTGTGAGGTGGCTTACAAATGATAGAATCGACATACCATCCAAGGGATCGATTTGTTCTGATTCCTTATAAAGAAAGCCAGTTTGTGGTCTATGATTCTTTGCTTGAACAGCCCATTGGGCAACCACATGCATCCATTCACCTGGGTCTTGATATGGCTACGCATTTAAACCGGAACTCACCTATGGAAAGATAAAAACGCTCTGTTTGTTCTAACAGGGCGTTTTTTGCTAGACAATTAACCAAAATACGAAACTCCTAACCTATGCCTAAAACATTTGTCCTCCCCCTGAATACTATAGGGATGAAACCAGAAAGGGAGGATTGCCGTGAAAAAACACGAGGCACATGCCATTTGCCGCAGGTACAAGAACTATTGGTGTACGATGAGAATGAGAGATGGGCGGGTCTACACCGGGGTTATCGATGATGTTGATCACGATCACGTTTATCTATTGGTTCCGCGTGATGATTGGATGAGGGAAAGTCCGGAGAAGAGTAAAAAAGATCAACGTCAATTTTATGATTATGGATATGGTTACGGTTATCCCTCTTATTATCCTGAGTCACCTTATTACGGTGGTTACTACCCCTACCCCCCTTACCCTTATTACCCCCGTCGCCGCTTCAGAAGAATCGCTCTTCCTTTAGCCTTCTTAACCGGAATTGCACTGGGAAGGAGATTTTTCTAGTAGGTTCAAAGGCAATAGGCGGAATTCTCCGCCTAAGCACCCAAAAATGGACAGGCTTTGGATCTGCTAAGCCTGCAAAAACTCCAATAATTGTTGGGCCGCCTCTTTCCCCTGCTGGATGCAATCTGGGATCCCCACTCCCCTGTATCCGGCACCTGCCAGGTAAACGCCAGGATACGCTTCTTTCATCTGCTGGTGGAGTAGTTCTAAGCGTTGCAGATGATTTACTTCATATTGCGGCATGGCCTTTTCCCAACGATTTACCCGGGTAAAAATCGGGTCAGCGGTAATTCCCATAATTCTTTTTACTTCTTCTCGAGCATAGGATACGAGGGCCTCATCTGAAGAATATACCTGATCCTGTTCCTTGGAATGTCCAATATAACAACGCAGTAAAACCCGATCCTTTGGGGTAGTTTGCGGCCACTTGGAAGAAGTCCAGGTACAAGCTGTAATCTTCCGCCCCTCATTACGGGGAATGACAAACCCGGATCCTGCATCAAGGGGATATTCAATATCCTCTTGTTTATAGGCCAATGCTACGTTAGCTACAGATACATAGGGGATATGGGAAAGCAGATCTTTTTCTTTTACCCCGCTTAGCATTTTTCGTGCAGCGAATGCAGGTGTTGCTACAATTACTGCATCAGCAGCAAGCACCCCATCCGCTGTCTTGATTTCATATTGTTTCCCCTTGCATACGACTTCAAGGATTTCCTGATGCAGACGAACATCCACCTCGTCCATAACCTCAACAAGGCGGTCCACCAAGGTCTCCAATCCATTTTGATAGGTTAAGAACATACTGTTTCTAGCCTTCGCCGGAAGTGTGGATGGTTTTTCAGCTACAGGCTTCCTGGGGCCAGCCTTTCGACTGAGAAGCATTCCCTTAATGATACTATGATATTTTCTTTCAATTTCTTTAAATTGAGGAAAAGTAGCTTCAAGGCTGAGATTTTGTGTGTCTCCAGCGTATATACCAGATAAAAGAGGTTCCGCGATATTTTCCGCAACTTCTTTCCCCAATCGCCGTTGCAAAAAGCCACCAAGCGATTCATCGCCCTCCTCCTTCCGCGGAGGAATCACCAAATCCATGGCTGCTCGTAATTTCCCCAACGGAGAAATTAGACCCGTTTTCACAAAGGGACCTAACTTGGTAGGAATCCCGAGAACCAATCCTGGGGGCATTAAATGCAATTTATTATGATGCATGATGTAATTTTTACGAGCTGCAGGATTAGTCCCCACCAGCTCGGATTCCAATCCAAGTTCCCGCGTTAAATCCATGATCGCCGTTTTTCTGGCAAGAAAGGAATCGGGCCCTTTCTCGATCACAAATCCATCAACATGATCTGTCTCGATTTTCCCGCCTAATCTTTCGCCCTTCTCCAACAAAATTAAGCGGAATGGCAACTTTTCTTCTTTGATTTTTTTTTGCAAATAAAATGCAGCAGTTAAACCAGTAATTCCACCACCAGCTATTACAATCCATTTCTGGTTCAGCGACATATGATCTATCCTTCTTTATTTAAGTCTTCGCCAATTCCTGCAAAATGACGTTTGACAAGCATTCTATGTAAAGCGGATCTGCGTTTAAGGAAGCCGTTCTTTCCAGATGAATCTCTAATTCCTTCGCCAGCTTCTGGCATTCAATATCGATATCATACAAAACTTCAAGATGGTCGCTCACAAAACCGATTGGACAAATCAGAACCTGTTTGACCCCTTCTTTTTGCAAGGATACCATACGTTCTAAAATATCGGGTCCAAGCCATGGTACAGCGGTTTGGCCAGCACTTTGCCAACCTGTTTCCCAGTGTTTCAAACCTACTCTTTGCGCAATAACCTCCGCAGTTTCTCTTAACTGCTGTGGATATGGATCTTTCATTTCGAGAATTTTCTCCGGCAAACTATGTGCAGTAAACAAGACCTTCACTTGCTCCTTAGCCTTACCTGGAAATCTCTGTAGAACCTCTTCCACACGGTTAACCAATGCTTGTATGAAATCAGGGTCAAGATGATAATCTTTGACTAGTGACAGCAACTCTATACCATAAGTTTCCGCAGCTTCTTTTGCTGTCTTATGATACGTTCCTACACTCATCATCGAATAATGTGGGGCCAGAACGATTCCAATCGCCTGTTTTATACCATCTTCTGCCATTCGCTTGATCGCGTCTTCTATAAAAGGTGCTGCATGTTTCATTCCCATATAGGCAACAAATTCATGGGGAGATTTTTCATTCAGCCTTTTTTCCAAGTTGTCAACCTGTGCTCTAGTAATTTCCAATAAAGGGGACAACCCGCCAATGGCTTGATAACGATCCACTAATTCCTGCAATCTTTCCGGAGTGGGAGGATTACCCCGACGAATGTGTGTATAATAGGCTTCTACATCGTCTAAACTGGCTGGCGTTCCATAGGCCATGACCAATACCCCGATCTTTTCCTTCGCCATTGTAAGATCCTCCTCTCTTATTGTTTATTTAAAACGGAATGGCTGTATTCATGAACATAGTCTGTCAATCGTTTTAACATATCACCTGGTACCTCGGGGAAAATCCCATGTCCCAGGTTAAAGACAAAGCCAGGTGCTTCGAGCCCTTGGTCAATAATCTCCTTGGCTTTGCTCTCGAGTTTCGACCAAGGGGCAAGCAACATCGTTGGATCGAGGTTACCTTGAATTGCATGGTTATTTCCAATCCGCTTTCGTCCTTCACGGATCGAAACCCGCCAGTCTATACCCATAACGTCGGCGTCCAAATCATTCCACAAAGGGAGAAGTTCCCCAGAACTGACGCCTCCAAAATAAATTTTTGGAACAGGTACCTCTTTTAGTTCCTGAAAAATTCTTTTCATCGTTGGATATACATATTGTTTATAATCTTCAGGAGCTAATGCTCCTGCCCAGCTATCAAATATTTGTACAGCACCCGCACCAGCAGATATCTGTGCTTTTAAATAGGTGACAATCATCGAACCAAGCTTCTCCATCAGCCGGTTCCAAAGTTCAGGTTGTCCATACATCATCTGCTTTGTACGAATATAATTTCGAGAAGGACCCCCTTCCACCATATAGCTAGCTAACGTAAATGGAGCACCTGTGAAACCAATCAATGGTACTTTTAATTCTCTGGCGAGGATCTGTATCGTTTCCAAAACATAGGAAAGATCCTCCTCAGGTTCAATGTTACGAAGACTTGCGATATCGTCCGCATTCCGAAAAGGGGTTTCTAATATAGGACCTCTCTTTTCAATGATGTCATATTTTACACCCATCGGCCCTAGCGGAACCATTATATCTGAAAATAGAATCGCCGCATCCACACCAAGTTGTTGAACAGGCAGAATGGTGACCTCTGCACATAACTCGGGGATCCGACAAATTTCCAATAAGGTATGCTTTTTTCGAATTTCTCTGTATTCCGCCTGGTAGCGACCTGCTTGTCGCATGTACCAAACCGGCACATGTTCAATTTCCTGCTTTAAACATGCTCGAATAAACGTATCATTAAAAGACATTCCGAACGAGCCTCTTTTCTGTCTATTTTTGTCCTTCCCCATTATGCCGTTTTTAGTATCATTTAACAAGCCTTTACCACACCTAACTGTGACAGTTTTGGTAAATTTAAGACCTGCGAAAAAGAGACGACCATGTTCCCATGGTCGCCACGTTTTGCATTTGTTATTCATAATTTCCTGTTCTTGTATCGTATGGGCCAGGATTTTTTATTACCGGAGGCTGAACTGCTGTTCGTTTGATCGTCCGGGTCTGATGCAGGTTAGTGGCAGCCGAGGCATGCGTACCAATTGCTTCTAGTTCCTGAAGGGAATCTACACGGTTGCTTGGATTGTCTTTCATTAGACCCACCCACTCCTTCAAAAGAGTATTAAGGACAGTCGTTACCTGCCTGACATTGGTCCAGTTCCAGCTCTGTTCCGGTCCATCCAATCAGTTCTAAGCTGATTGTTATTCAGGTTGTTGCCCAGCCGGCTCACTCCATCGTAATCGTAATAGTAGTTATAACGGTATAGTGAATCATCATTGGGTGTTAAATCATTTACATGACCATTATATTGATTCAAGTGATACCGGCCATTGTATTGGTTTACATCAAAATTCCGATTCGCCGTTCCACAACCTGCCAAAACTCCTATGGAAAGACAGCCCACTATAGCCAAAGGCATCAGTTTCCCTAAACAGGTACGATGTTTGGGCATCTTCAAGGCTGACAAGCCACCTTCCGTTCATGGCTACTCCAACCACTGTGGAAAACGTTTTTGGAGTGCATTTATAGAATGTGTGGCCATTAGAAATTTATGATTGTTATTGATTGGTTAATTAAGCCCCGTAATCAGCCTGTAATTTTCTCCGAACAAGATACTCAATCTTCAAATCTTGATAGGTCCGAAAACGAACGCACCTTTTATAGTCCCCTTGGCAGAATTGTTCCAACAATTCCGGTTCCTGTTTGAGATCCTCACTCGTTGCGTCACAATGGATTTGCGTCATAAAAAATTTAGTATGTTCATGATATAGAGGACAATTGGCCATCATTATTCCTCCCGCCCCAATAGTAATGACCCCATTATTGCCCAATTTTATTAAATATATACCAAAAATAAACCTAAAAATATGTTCCCATTGAACATAACCCCCTAGAAAAGATCTTAGGTTTTCGTTATAATCGGATATTGGAGGGGAAACCATGAAATACTCTTTTGTTTATGACCCGAGAATAGAAATGGATATGCCTGTCATCCATGAACCAATGGAGGAATGGACCTCTGAAGAAATGGCACACTTTAATGAGCAGGCTATGTCCATTACCGCTCAAATCCCAGCGAAAATTCTGGAATTTGATAAACGATACATGAAAAAATATGATGCACTGGAAATTGATCCAGAACGCTTCTTTGAGATTATGGATGATTTAAATGAGCTTTCAGGGAAAATTAGTGAGTTAAACGTGTTGTACCTTCGTCTTGAGGGGAAATTTCTTCAAACCGGCGGGCATTTCTAAAGTCTTGGTGCATACTCAGGGTATGCACCAAGACTTTTTTATTAATTCCCTGCTTTCCGACATATATAAATGATTCTTGGTGATTCCTCTAATTGATAGTTACTTGCATCATAATCTCCAAAAAGCTGCACGATTTCTAGCCCATTCCGTTGAAGCATATGTTTAAGTTGGTCTATTCCATACAACTTCACTTTTTCTTCATATTGTCTGGAATTCTCCCCCATTTCCTGGATAATGATCTTTTTCTCCACAAACTGTTCGTTGATCGAGCGATATTGCTTAATCATTAAGTCTCCTTGCTCCGTTTCCGAGTAGGGGTTAATATGCTGACGCAAATAACCAGGATTTAGGTAATCGAAGACGAAATACCCTCCGGGTTTAAGAGCTCTACTTGCATTTCTAAATACCTTCTCATTTTCCTCGTCCTCGGAGAAATATCCAAAACTGGTAAATAGATTAACGACGTGATCCATCTCTTCGTTAAAATGGACTTCACGAACATCCGCCCTCATATATAGGATATTCATGTTCAAAGATTGTTTGATCGCTTCGGCCAATAATACGGCTGATAAATCTACGCCAACCACTTGTAAACCAAGGGATGCCAGCCAACGGCTATGGCGTCCTTGCCCACAGCATAGATCTAGGACTTTTTGACCTTTTGAAACGGGAACAAAAGAAATTAACTTTTCCAGTTCCTGCGTCGCTTTTCTCTCATCACGGTGCGCATAGATTCTAAGATAATCCTCTTGAAAAGACCGTTCATACCATTCAGACATATCCATGTTCCTTTCTATTTTCGATCAAATTGGACAGAGCCTCAGGTAAATGAGAGTATTGAAAAGTAAAACCGTTACCTACTGCTTTCTTGGGAAACACTTTCTGTCCCTTCAAAAGCAAATCAGCCATTTCCCCCAATGCCATCCTTAATGCCAGTGCCGGTGTCCGGAGCCAATGTGGACGCTTCAATATTTGAGAAAGTTGTTCCCCAAATTCATTCATAGTGACAGGGGTTGGAGCGGTAAAATTGACGGCCCCAAATATTTTCTCTTGTTCCATGCAAAACAACAAAAGATTAACCGCATCGTCTATGTGGATCCAGGAAAGCCACTGATTTCCCTTGCCAATCGGCCCACCTATGTAAAAGCGATAAGGATTAAGCATTTTCGGCAGGGCCCCGCCTTTTAAGCCAAGAACTATCCCAAATCGCGCTTTAACAACACGAACGCCATTGACTGCCATCTGATCTGCCTCTGCTTCCCAAGTCGCAACAACTTGTGCAAGAAAATCCTGCACATCTTTTGAACCAGATGATTCCTCTGAAAAAATTTGCTTGTCTGAATGACCATAAAACCCAACAGCAGATCCGTTAATGACCGTTGGGGTTTGAATTGCGCCATTGGCAATCATTTCAGCTAGGCTACGTGTTGTTTGGATTCGACTTTGTTGAATTCTCTTTTTAGCCTGATTTGTCCACCTTTGGTTGATGGTTTCTCCAGCTAAGTTCACAACCCCATCAACGATCAAGGGGCATGAAGGATCTAGAGGTTCGAGCGTCCCTGTCCTCGTCATATACTTCAGATCCCGTGATAAAATGACCACCTCATGACCCACATGCCTGCATTTTTCACGTAATGCCGTTCCAATAAAACCAGAACCTCCAAGAATTGCAATCTTCATCCCGACACCCCTCATTAAAGCGCACTCCCCTTTATATTAAAGGATTGGTAAAAAAAAACAAAGAGGCTATCCCATATGGACGGCCCCTTTGTTGGTTTAACCTTACTCGTCATCTTCATAATCATGTGGACGTAGGAACGTATAATTCAGATAATCTTCTGGATCATCACCCTGAAAACAGAGATCACAAACTCCGCCGGACAATTCAGAAAGTGTGCCACAGCATGAACATCTATCCATTAGACATCCCCCTTGTCACGTGACCTGATCTTCTCTAGTTTATGGAGAAAAGACAGAAACAAGTAAGGTAATTTTAGGGATTAGCAATCTCTTCACTTTAACCAATCACAAGGTTTACCAAGCGGTCTGGAACAACGATAAGCTTGCGTATCTGTTTTCCTTCCAATGCTTCTTGGACACTAGCAATCTGCATAGCCTTCTCTTTCATGCTTTCTTGGTCCAAACCTTTTGGAATCAACAAGCGATCCTTGATTTTCCCGTTTACCTGAATGACGATTTCGACCTCATTATCAACAGTCATCGCCTCATCATAGGTTGGCCATGGTTCATAAGCCAAGGTATCCTGATGACCTAAACGGCCCCATACCTCTTCTGCAATATGAGGAGCTAACGGGGAAAGCATCTTAACAAAGGATTCCATCGCTTGTTTTGGCAATTGGTCTTCTTTATTCGCTTCATTCATCATGACCATTAATGCACTAATCGCTGTATTAAATCGAAGGTTCTCCATATCATGGGTAACCGCCTTGATTGTTTTGTGAAGAACACGATTAAAGGATTCACTTCCTCGGTGGTTTCCAATCTTTGTATTTAAACTGCCATCCTCTTGCATAAACATCCGCCATACACGGCTTAGAAAGCGATGCGCCCCTTCCACCCCATTATCATTCCAAGGCTTGGATGCTTCAAGTGGTCCCATAAACATTTCATAGATCCGTAACGTATCTGCACCATATTTTTCCACAATATCATCAGGATTAACAACGTTCCCCCGAGATTTGCTCATTTTCTCATTGTTTGCCCCAAGGATCATTCCCTGGTTGACAAGTTTCTGGAACGGTTCCTTTGTTTCTACGATCCCCAGATCATAGAGAACTTTGTGCCAGAATCGAGCATACAGCAAGTGCAATACGGCATGCTCAGCGCCCCCAATATAAAGGTCTACGGGCAACCAGGCTTTAGCCTTTTCCTTGGAACAGAGCTCCTGATCGTTATGCGGGTCAATATACCGAATATAATACCAGCAGCTTCCGGCCCATTGCGGCATCGTATTGGTTTCTCGTTTCGCCTTCATTCCTGTTTCCGGATCAATGGTATTGATCCATTCTTCGATATTCGCTAATGGAGATTCTCCTGTTCCGGATGGGCGAATTGCATCTGTTTCTGGAAGCAGGAGAGGTAATTGATCCTCAGACACTGGCTTCATCGTACCATCTTCTAAATGAAGTATCGGAATAGGTTCACCCCAGTAACGCTGTCTACTGAATAGCCAGTCCCGTAAACGATAGGTTATTTTCTTTTTTCCCTTCTTCGTTTCTTCCAACCAGGAAATCATTTTGCTGATCGCTTCTTTGTTCCCTAATCCGTTTAGGAAATCGGAATTCACATGTGGTCCATCACCGGTAAATGCTTCTTCTTCCACGTTTCCGCCAGCTACAACCTCGACGATTGGCAGGTCAAATTTCTTGGCAAACTCCCAGTCACGTTGGTCATGTCCTGGTACTGCCATGATTGCTCCTGTTCCGTAACTAACTAACACATAATCTGCAATCCAGATTGGCACCTTATGGCCATTCACAGGGTTTATGGCATATGCGCCTGTAAATACCCCTGTTTTATCTTTGGCAAGGTCTGTTCTTTCCAGGTCGCTCTTTCGAGCAGACATGTCGATATAATCTTTAACTGCTGCCCGCTGTCCATCTGTCGTAATTTTTTCAACCAACTTATGTTCTGGTGCCAAGACACAATAGGAAGCGCCAAACAAGGTGTCTGGGCGTGTTGTAAACACCGTTAAAGCTTGATCAGGCTGACCTTCGATAGGAAAATCAAGTTCCGCACCTTCCGATTTTCCAATCCAGTTACGCTGCATTTCCTTGATGCTTTCTGGCCAATCTAATTCCTCAAGATCCTCTAACAATCTTTCGGAGTAAGCTGTGATCTTTAGAACCCACTGTCTCATTGGTTTGCGTATAACGGGGTGTCCTCCGCGTTCACTTTTCCCATCAATGACTTCTTCATTCGCTAATACCGTTCCAAGGGCTGGGCACCAATTTACAGGAACTTCATCAACATAAGCTAGTCCCATCTTGTATAGCTGTAAAAAGATCCACTGGGTCCACTTATAATACGAAGGGTCTGTTGTGGAAATTTCCCGGTCCCAATCGTATGAAAATCCTAAAGATTTGATTTGACGACGGAAATTATTAATGTTGCGAATGGTGATATCCCTTGGGTGTTCCCCTGTATCTAGGGCATGCTGCTCCGCAGGCAGTCCAAAGGCGTCCCATCCCATCGGATGAAGAACTTGATACCCTTTCATCCTTTTATAGCGGGAAACAATATCTGTAGCTGTATATCCCTCAGGATGGCCTACGTGAAGACCTGCGCCAGATGGATAAGGAAACATATCCAACGCATAAAATTTGGGTTTTTGTGGATTTTCCACAAGTTTAAATGTTTTTTCCTCTTCCCAGTAGTTTTGCCACTTCTTTTCAATGGCTTGATGATCATAATGTTTGATCGAAGCATGTTCCGAACGCATGAAGAATCCTCCATTATTTTTAATAATTCTAAATAAAAAAACCACCCATCCCCGGCTAAACACAGCAAGGGACGAGAGGTTGTCGTTAACTCCCGCGGTACCACCCTAATTAGTACTAAAGTACTCACTTTCAAATCCTTAACGCGGACTAACGGCAGAATCATTCAGTTCGATTTCTGCAGCTCCAAGGTGAGTTCGATGCCGGGCTGGGTTGACTTGCACCATCCGTCAACTCTCTGGATCCATCCGATTCATTTACTAATCCTCTTCATCACATTTGCGCAAAATTTGGATAAAAACTAATAGCTACATTTTATGGTTTTTTATGTAGAAATGTCAATATTGTTTTCCTAGAATAGTACTTTTATCGACAGAATTTCTTGTTTTTATACGAAAGGACATGGAGGGTGTGGGATTTTGTCATCTTCTGCGCTTTCCCGGGAAAAGTGTTCTAGAGAATAGGCATTGCTCCTAATTCTTTGTTAGAATAAACAAAGATAAATTGAGAGGAGATTCGGGTTATGCATACCCTTGAAAATATTAAATCAAGTATTTTAAAAATCGAACCAGTTTTCGGAAGAGAGTTGCTTACAAGAGTAGAAATAGATTCTTTACCACATATCCTTCAGGAAAATGAAACGATCCGCGGAATTGTTACTGGCATTTTTAAAAACACGGATGGAGTGTTGGTTGCCACTGAATTCCGCCTCATTCACTTAACTCTAAATTCATGGACACACTTCCCTTATCAACGTATTGAATCAATCACATCCTCGGTAACTAAATTCAATGACGGAAAAACGCTAGATACTATTCATCTGCTTTTTGCCAAGGGGAAGGTCGAGATTCGCCATGTCCCTTACGATACCGAATCCTTTCTGAAACTTGTTAAATATTATATCGCGCTTAAGGTGCATGATCCGCGATTTGACCGACCTTCTTCAACAACCACAAAACAACAAAAACAAAATAAGCCCACAAAAAATAGAGGAAGACTCCTTCTTATTTTATCCCTAATCGTCGTAGTTTTGGGTGGTGCTTATGGTTATTTTGCGATGCAAAATGACGAAGATCGAGATGGTCTTTCCCTCGGCTTTACGCCCACACAGTTTCAGCAAAGATGGAATCAGTCGGCTGAGCAGGTTGGCAGTCATTTTAAAATGACCAATGTAAATATTGTCTCTGATCAAGAAAGCCAATCTTTCACCTATTTCATTACACCTAGTTTAAAGATTTCCGGTATTCTTGAGACAGATGAAACTATCCAGAAACTAATGTTATTAGGCCAAGGTGAAAGCGAGCTCCCCCTAGCCATTGAACAGGTTATTGCCGTAACGCAGCCAGAGTTATCTACAGAGCAGCGAACCCAAATCATCAAAAAACTAGGTGTTTCAAACACCTCAGTAGAACGGGAAGACAAACGGGTTACGCAAAACGGAATTCGGTATGCTTTGTTCTATCCTGAGAAAATTGGAATTGTTTTTGAGGCAAGCGCCGTAAAGTAGGCCAATTTTTTCGTGCTTTATGACTATTTATGCTCTTTTTTGTGGTATAATAGAGAAATAAGCACAAAGGAGTGGATATAGCTTGCTAACCTATTACTGCCTTGTATGCGGTAAGTTAAAGCAAGGCGATGCCAACCGTGTTGAAATTAATGTATGTGAAGAATGCTCTTCTGCGGATTCGGAAGAAGGAGAAGGTATAGTCAAATAACGTCCTTCTTCGGACTTGGTGAGAAGAAGTTACCCCATCCCCGGATGGGGTCATTCTTTGTATAGAAGAAAATATACATATATGACGTAAGAAAAAGGTGGTATTGAGATGTCGAATTGGTTTGCATTTTTTATCGTTTTTTGGATGATTATTTTAATCTCCCTTGTAGCCATCGGGGGGTATTTTATGTTCCGCAAATTTCTTAAATCGATGCCAAAACAAGATGGGAAATCAGACTTGGACTGGCAGGATTATTATATTGAAAATTCGCAGCATCTATGGACTGATGATACGAAAGAGCTTTTAGAAGAATTAGTCCAACCCGTTCCCGAGCTATTCCGTGATGTGGCACGTCGCAGCATCGCCGGGAAAATTGGAAAACTAGCCATTGAAGAAAACGCTCCAGAAATAACTCAAGATCTTGTGATTAAGGGCTATATTCTAGCCACCCCTGCAAGAGACCATAAATGGTTGGTTGCTCATTTGCAAGAAAAACAAATAGACTTTACTCCCTATGAAAAACATCTAAAACTTAAAATCTAAACTGAAAGCCCCTTACCGTCGCAACTGCGAGTTAAGGGGCTTTCTTCATTTCTAACGTTTATAAAACTTTTTATTAATCTTCATTTTGATTATTGAAAATCCACAAGTATTCTGCAAGCTGAAGGACACTCATTAAGGCAGCGGCCACATAAGTCAGAGCTGCTGCTCCAAGGACACGGCTGGCTCCGCGTTCTTCATTGTTGCGGATAAAGCCCAATTTGACCATGATTCCTTTGGCACGGCTACTTGCATTAAATTCTACAGGAAGGGTAATGACCTGAAATAAAACCGCAACACTAAACAAAATGATCCCTAGCATTAACAATCCCTGTATTTTAAATAAGAACCCTCCAATCAATAGCAGGGGGGCAATCCCAGAGGAAAAGTTCACGGCCGGAAAAATTCTATGTCTTGCAACCAGCATCGGATAGCTTACCTTATGCTGAATCGCATGTCCGACTTCATGGCAGGCAACAGACAGGGCGGCGATTGAATTGCCAAAATACACAGGATCTGATAAATGTACAGATTTCGTTAACGGATTGTAATGGTCTGTCAAGTTCCCCGGAACATGATAAACCGGGATATGTGACAGCCCGTTCGCATCAAGCATTCTTCTGGCTGCCTCGGCGCCAGACATTCCCGAAGACGTTGGCACCTGATCATATTTTTTAAAAGTCCCCTTTACACGAAAGGATGCCCACAGGCTTAATCCAAACGCAGCTAGTATAAGAATAGTAAACGGGGTAAAAAACATTCAAAATCCTCCTTTATCGTTTTTCGTTCCTTTATTTTAAACTTGTTCTAAAAATATTTACGAAAAAGAGCAGGAAGAGTTTCAACAAATTTTAATTATTTAGGATAAAAATGTGCTAGGCGAGTCACCATTTTGTTCCGCCCAAATATCTTATAATGTGACGTCAAACAACAGGATGATCTTAACAACGATCACCCCGTCAACATGATTAAGTTTTTAAGGAGTGGACCACATGAATGAATTTACCCCTGATTATTCTTTCACAGGGAGCCGTCAAACCCCAACTTCCCCATATGGAATGTATGGAGCGTCTGCAACGCCTCAATATCCGTATGGGATGCCTGCCTATCCGCCTATGCAACAGCAACAGCCGCAGCAACAGCCGCAACAGGTTTTCCCGCCACAGCCGAGTGGAGCATATATTCCAGGAACACCTGGAGCTTCGCAAGGTGTTCAGGTGCCTGGTATGTTGCCTATTGAACAATCCTATATCGAAAACATTTTACGCTTGAATAAAGGAAAATCTGGTACTTTTTATTTTACTTATGAAAACAACAATGAATGGAACGCCAAAGTTTACAAAGGAGTAGTAGAGGCGGCTGGAAGAGATCATATCATCCTCAGCGAACCATCCACCGGAAAACGCTACTTGTTATTAATGGTTAACTTTGATTACGCCGAGTTTGACGAACCCTTAAATTACGAATACCCCTTTGGTTCCGCTCCTCGTCCGATAAGACCTCGCTAATCAAAGCGGTTATAAACCAGCGCCTATTGAATGGTGCTGGTTTATTAAGGTTTAAGAACGACTTTTATACAATCGTCTTTCTTTTCATCAAAAATTTCATAAGCAAATTCTGCCTTTTCTAACGGCAGCCTATGTGTAATAATGTCGGTTGGATCAAATGTATTATCCTTAATCATCCGATACAACTCAGGTATGTAATGGATGACGGGTGCCTGACCCATTTTCAATGTAATGTTTCTCGCAAACAGATCCCCCAAGGGAAATCCATTATAACGGGAACCATACACCCCTACGAGTTGAATCGTTCCTCCCTTTCTTACTGCCTGAGAGGCAATTTTGATCGCCCCCATGGTTCCACCCTGAAGTTTCAGCGCGGTTTCTACTAGCTCCAACGGAGACATTTTCCCATCCATTCCTACGCAGTCAATGACAATGTCTGCCCCTCCCTGGGTCATTTCTTTAAGATGATTCCCAATGTTCTTTTCTGATGTAAAATCAACAATCTCCACTTGATTCACTTCTTTGGCATGTTCCATCCGGTACCCGATATAGTCGACAGCGATTACCCTTTTGGCCCCTTTTAACCAGGCAAACTTTTGGGCAAGTAGTCCAACCGGACCACACCCAAGAACAATCACGGTATCCCCTGGCTTTACCCCGCCATAATCCACTCCCCAATAGGCGGTGGGGATAATATCGGACAAAAATAACAGCTGTTCGTCTTCCAGTTCACAATCCTCAGGCACACGAAACGGAGTGAAATTCCCATACGGAACACGTAAAAATTCAGCTTGTCCTCCTGCGTAGCCGCCAAAGGTTTCAGAATAACCAAAATAAGCGCCAGCATCTCCATGTGGATTCGAATTATCGCATTGGCTTTCCAACTGATGTTGACAATAGAAGCATTGACCACATGCGATCGTAAAAGGTATGACCACCCGGTCACCCTTTTTTAGGCGAGTGACATCTGGCCCAACCTCCTCCACGATCCCCATGGGCTCATGGCCAATAATAAAGTTTTCCGGCATATTGGGGACATTTCCATGAATCAAATGCAGATCAGAACCGCAAATTGCGGTACTCGTGATGCGGACAATGATGTCGTCTCTTTTTTCGATGGCAGGGTCAGCTACTTCTTTTATCTTGACATCCTTTATTCCTTGATAGGTCAGTGCTTTCATCTTTTTCACTCCTTCAATTGTGCCTTAAGGCAGGTTATAGGACCTTCACCTTAGTATCTTCCATCCTTAACAGGAGATACTAACTTCAGGAACCACAAGAGCCATCTCTTGAGGAGGTAGTATTCAATATGGCAATTATCAATATTTTATTGATTGGTTTCTTAATTCTAACGACGGCATTTTTTGTGGCTGCTGAATTCTCCATCGTTAGGGTAAGATCAACCCGTATACAGCAATTGGCTGAAGAAGGAAACAAACAAGGTTTAGCCGCAATGAAAGTGATTAGCAATTTAGACGGCTATTTATCCGCATGCCAATTAGGTATAACGATTACAGCTTTAGGACTTGGATGGGTCGGTGAACCGACCATCCAACGAATTTTAGACCCACTTTTTGTCCGTTTGGGCATGTCACCGCAGCTATCTGTGTTGATTTCATTTATCATTTCCTTTAGCTTAATCACTTTTCTCCATGTTGTTATTGGGGAATTGTCACCAAAAACCCTCGCAATTCATAAAGCTGAATTAGTCAGTCTATGGACAGCCCAACCATTAATTTGGTTTTATAAGGGGCTATACCCAATTATTTGGCTCTTAAACGGTGCCGCTCGACAGTTCACTTCGCTTTTTGGGTTAAAGCCAGCCAGTGAACATGACATCGCCCATACCCAGGAAGAAATACGCACAATCCTAAATCAAAGTTATTCCAGCGGCGAAATTAATAAAGAAGAACTGCGTTATATGAATAATATTTTTCAATTTGATGACAGACTGGCGAAAGAGGTCATGGTACCGCGGACAGAAATAGCAATCCTCGATACAGACTCCAGCATGGACGAGCATATTGTAACGATCAGAGATGAAAAATACACCCGCTTTCCTGTCGCCCTGCATGGGGACCGTGACCATATTATCGGTTTGGTCAACACAAAGGAGCTTTTCCACGCGTTTATCGATGCTAAGCTGGATTCAATTGATCCTTTTGTCCATCCGGCCTTAACCGCGCCAGAGACCATTCCGATTCGGGATTTATTAAAAAAAATGCAAAAGCACGGCAACCATATGTGCATTCTTATCGATGAATATGGAGGAACCGCCGGACTCGTTACGGTGGAGGATATTCTCGAAGAGATCGTTGGGGAAATTCGAGATGAATTTGATCAAGAAGAAGAACCTTTAATAAAAAAATTGGAAGATCAGCGGTTTATTGTAGACGGAAAGGTTCTCGTTGATGATATTAATCATCTGCTGCATAGTGACCTTGACGACAGTGAAGTGGATACCATCGGCGGTTGGGTCTATACACATGCCCCAGAATTGAAGGAAGGGACAAAATTTCACGATGATGAAGTCGAGGTAACGATTCTGGACGTTGAAGCGCATCGTGTAAAAAAGGTGGAGATTCAAAAAGTCGACCGGGAATAATTAGACCTCGCCTGCTCCTTTCACAAAAATGTTTTGATGATAAAATATTAGCATTTGTAAATTTCCCCGAATCGTCTATAATTGTAATTTAGATGAAAGGTTTAGTAGATTTAAGATGGAGGATGTACCGGATGTATACAATAAAACCCAATCGCGCGAAACTTTTAATTTCATGTAATGATAGGCCAGGTATCGTTTCAGCGGTATCTCGTTTTTTGTTGGAGCACAAAGCTAATATTGTTCAATCTGACCAATACACTACAGACCCCGAAGGGGGAATATTCTTTATGCGAGTCGAATTTGACTTGCAGGATTTCGATTCTACATACCCTCTAATTGAAAAAGACTTTTCCAGCGTGGCACGCGACTTTGATATGGACTGGAAGCTCGCTAATCCAAATAAACGAAAAAGAATGGCCATTCTTGTTTCCAAAGAAGATCACTGTTTGATGGAGTTGCTTTGGAGGCAACGTGCAGGAGAAATACCCGTCGATATCCCCATGGTTATCAGTAATCATGAAGACACAAGGGCAGCCGTTGAGGCCTACGGGATCCCTTTCTACCATGTGCCTGTCACCCGTGAAACAAAGAAGGAATCCGAGCAGAAGATCCTTGAGCTATTAGAAGGAAAAGTTGATTTCATCGTCCTAGCTCGTTATATGCAGATTTTGTCATCCGAATTTGTAACACATTATCCTAACCAGATTATCAATATTCACCATTCCTTCCTCCCTGCTTTTATTGGCGCCAACCCGTATAAACGTGCCTTTGAACGCGGAGTGAAGTTGATTGGGGCAACTGCCCATTATGTCACGGATGATCTTGATGAAGGACCGATTATTGAACAGGATGTATTGCGCGTAAACCATCGTTATTCTGCTGATGAATTAAAAATTACCGGCCGCCAAGCTGAACGAATTGCTTTAGCCCGCGCAGTTTCCTGGCATATCGATGATCGTATTTTAGTCTATGGAAACAAAACTGTTATCTTTTAAATTTTTTTAGGAGACAATGTCCTGATTTTCATGATAATCTTACAGGTAGATAAGGAGTGATTCGAATGTCTACGGAGTTATCTGGAGTCCAGGGCAAGGATGTTTTCCCCTTACGAAAGTCGGAAAATATGTCCACCGTTCCTGAACCCAATGGTACCACCTCCCCGTTTCAGGAGTTAGTGGACAAGCATTTGGATGAAATTGCCCGTTCACAAGTGGCATTTGCCCAGTACAAGCAACAAGGACGTATGGATCTCGCCCAAGGAGCGCATAATTGGGCGGAAAAACAGCGGGCAGCCCTGCAATATTTAGGGGTGAATAAAGAACTTTTCAACCCTCAGATTGACTTAACAGACCGTTTTGTATCGAAGCATTCCATTCAGGATGCTGCGGTTTATGATTATACGAAAGAAGGAAATAACGTTCGTTCAGATTATAAGCAATGGATGGCAAAAGTGGGTGCAGCCTACGAATCACTCTCATTTCCAGCAGCTGCTTTAACAAGTCGAAATGAAGTTCCACAGCAAGCACCCGCTCAGGTGAAACCAAAGGAGTTGCCTGTGCCGAAGATTTGGGAATCCGTTCCGGAACGAATTAAAGGCTACCTGCAGAAGGTTGCTGAGGAAGTGGATGTGGATTTGCATTTATTGGCAGCCCTCGCCAAGCAGGAATCTGGCTTTCAAGAAAATGCCCGGAGCAGGGTTGGCGCCATTGGTCTTTTTCAACTGATGCCGAGCACCGCACGGAGTTTAGGCGTAAATCCCTATGATTCCTACCAGAACGCTTTAGGCGGTGCAAAATACATTAAAGGCAAGCTTGATAAATACAACGGCGACATCAAACTAGCATTAGCTGCCTACAATGCAGGCCCTGGCCGCGTTGACCGCGCGATTACAAAAGCCGGCACATCTGACTGGGATACCGTATCTCAACGTTTACCGAAAGAAACCCGGAATTTTGTGCCAAAGGTGTTAAGTTCTTTTACGTAGTACATAAACAGAGGATAAATTTTATTATATTTTGAAAAATCTGATTATAAAAGACTCAATAGCGGAAATTATTTCCGCTATTTTTCATATCCAATATTTTGTAAACGATTACAATTGATGATAGCGGAAAAAATTCCGTTATTCCCTCTAAATCATGCTGAAAAAATGAATAACGGAAAATTTTCCACTTAAATTGGCGGCAAGGCCCATAGGCTTCCTACCCCCTTGCAAGCCACGCTACCAAACGATGATTCCTTTGTTCTTCCGTCAACTCTGGAAAAACCCGATTTTCTTCAACCAAATCATATAATCTTTCCAAAGGTTCTCGCTTGTCCTCTTTCTTTTTCTTTTTATCCTGCAGGATCTCCCATATTTCACGGACACTATCCAAAGCATGGATGTCTTGCTTCTTAAAAAAGTGGGCCAACCGTTCTACATCTTCAAGGAATTCGCCACCAAAACGGTCTTCCAAACGATCCGCTAGTAACGCGATTTCCACTTCATACATTGGACGCTCACGATTTTTTTCCTTCCCGATCCACGGTGTTTCCAAGATCACCGGCTTGTCTTTTGCAGCTTCATGGTGCACGATATATTTTAAAGCCTCGAACCCGATCAATCCAGAGCCCACCGGGGCATGGCGATCTTTTGCTGCTCCGCGGAAATTTTTACTATCATTGATATGGAAAACAGCGATGCGATCAATCCCAATGATTCGGTCGAACTCATCTATCACCTCGTCAAAATGGTGGACAATATCATAGCCAGCATCATGTGTATGACAGGTATCAAAGCAGATGCTTAGCTTATCATTATATTTTACCTTATCAATAATTGAAGCCAGTTCTTCAAAACTTCTACCAATTTCCGTTCCCTTTCCAGCCATTGTTTCCAAGGCGATATGAACATTCTGGTCAACTTCCAGTACTTCATTCAATCCTTCCGCAATACGCTGGATGCCGTATTCCGGATCTTTATCTGTATACGCCCCTGGATGAAGGACAATGTTTTTCACGCCCATATATTCTGTTCGCTTGATTTCTTGGCGCAAAAAATTAACTGCAAGTTCAAACGTATCATCTTTATATGAACCAAGGTTAATAATGTATGGTGCATGAACCACAATCTCTGTGATCCCATTTTTCCCCATCAATTCTCTGCCTTCAGGAATAAACAGATCCTCCATCGGCTTTCTTCTCGTATTTTGCGGAGCCCCCGTATACACCATGAAGCTAGTAGATCCATAACTTAGAGCCTCTTCCGTGGCATTTAACAATCCTGTTTTAGAAAATGATACATGAGATCCTATTTTCAACATCCTACTCACCCTTCCTTCCGTTCCCTTTCTATTGTAGCAAAGATCAAAAGTTCAAACAAAAATACCCCATGCGGGGTATTTATTTTAATACATAATTGATAAAAGCCTTGGTACGTTCTGATTTCGGGTTCATGAAGATCTCTTCCGGTGTGCCGGACTCGGTAATTTCTCCCTGGTCCATGAACAGAATTTTATCTGCCACTTCTTTGGCAAACCCCATCTCATGGGTTACGATGATCATCGTAATCTGTTCTGCTGCAAGTTGTTTAATGACTTGTAAAACCTCGCCTGTCAGTTCGGGATCAAGCGCAGAAGTGGGTTCGTCAAACAGCATAATCTCCGGGTTCATCATGAGCGCCCTGGCAATGGCAACTCGCTGCTTTTGGCCGCCTGACAGCTTACTGGGATATACATTCGCCTTATCTGACAGACCGACTTTTTTCAGGAGTTCTGTACTTCTTTGTGCAATTTGGTCACCCTGTTCCCCCTTCACATATTTCGGGGCAAGCTCCAAATTTTCTTTAACCGTAAGATGGGGGAAAAGATTAAAGTGCTGAAAAACCATTCCCATCTTTGAAGTAATACGCTTTAATTCTTGATGATTAGCGTACACACCCTCTTTAACTAGGTCCTGACCGCCTACAGAAACACTGCCACCATCAATTTGTTCAAGATGGATCAGGCTCCTAAGCATCGTACTCTTCCCTGAACCAGAGGGGCCAATGACTGCTACGACCTGATTTTTCTCTATCTCAAAGGTAATATTTTTAAGAACATCAAGATCCCCAAAAGATTTTCTTAGATTGGACACTTGAACAATCGACAATTTCCCCACTCCTTTATTCGAATTTCAATCTTCTTTCCAGCTGTTTGAAAACCCATGTCAAGATGAGAGTCATCAACAAATAAATAATCCCAGCAACGAAAAAAGGAATAATGGTAAAATCGCGATTAACGGCCGTTTGGGCAAAGTGGAGTAATTCCGGGACAGCAACAGCGTAAAGCAGTGCGGTATCTTTCACAAGTGTTATCGATTCGTTGGAAACGGCCGGCAAAGCCACGCGAAACATTTGTGGGATAATGATTTTCCTCATCGTTTGCCAGCGACTGAATCCTAACACTTGTGCAGCCTCATATTGACCTTTATCGATGGCTAATAGCCCCCCACGAAAGATTTCCGCAAAATAAGCTGCGTAGTTTAAAATAAACGCTAAACAGGCTGCTACAAAACGATCTAAGACAAGGTACTCCCCAATCAGCGGAAGCATTGGCAGCCCAAAACAGAATAAGAGGAGCTGCAGTAAGAGCGGGGTTCCCCGCATGATATAAATATAAAAATTGGCTAGCCAGGCAACCGGCTTAATGGCGCTTTTGACCATTAAAGTGATTACAAATCCTAAGGGAATGGAAGCAATAACAGCGATCAAAAAAAGCAAGATCGTCATCTTTGCCCCTTCCAACATTGGGATCGTGATGGTAAACAAGTAGTCCATGCTCATCATCTTATGCTCCTAAGGTTTACTAAAAACAAAAGCGGATCAAATAGAGATCCGTTTTTGTTTTACATATTATCCTATTTATTTTACTTTAAAACCTTATCTTCGCCAAACCATTTTTCCGAAATCTTTGCCGCCGTCCCATCTTCGTTCATTTTATCAAGAGCAGCTTGTAGCTCATTCAATAAAGCTTCATTCCCTTTTTTTACACCAATCCCATACTCTTCAGGTGCAAGTGACTCATCTAAAATCTTAAATGTTCCTTCTTCTTTGGACATATAGTATCTAGCCACAACTTCGTCGATGACAACCGCATCAGTACGTCCAATTTTTAAATCGCTTAATGCCATGACGTTGTCTGCATATTCGGTTACAGATTTAATTTGTGATTTGATTTCATTGGCATCCAATGCATCAGCTGCAGAGGATAAAGATTGTAGCCCAACTACTTTACCAGCTAAATCAGCAAGCTTCGCAATTTCTGAATCGGCTAGTGTAACAACAACTTGCGAATTTTTAAGATAAGGCTTTGTGAAAAGAACTTTCTCTTTTCTTTCATCTGTTATGGTGTACCCGTTCCAAATTAAATCAATCCGACCGCTATTTAACTCTGATTCTTTTGTCTTCCAGTCAATCGGTTGGAAAACAGCTTCATAACCCATTTGTTCAGCAGCTGCTCTCGCATAATCAATATCGAAACCAACAATTTCGTTTTTCTCATCGCGGAATCCCATTGGAGCAAACTTATCGTCAATTCCAATCGTCAACTGTTTACTTTCACTGCTAGCACTTGCATCTGGTTGATCAGTATTTGCACTAGAGTTTGAATTGGAGCTAGAACATCCGGCAAATACGGAAAGAATAATCCCAAATACTAAACAAAGCATACTAAACCTTTTCACTGATGTTTCCCCCTGATCTTATCTATTTAATAACCTCCTAGATTCTATCCTTTATTACGCTAAATTGCTAATTCAATAATAGAATAAATTCTTTATCATTAACGTGTTTTTCACCTGTTTTTAATAAAATCCAACGATTATCTCTGTTTTTCTTCAATATTAAAAGGGATCTTGATTGATCCCTTATCCTTTTAATCTTTTACACCTTCATTTCTGCATGTTGCAGTTGTGCAGTTTCTACCTGAATGGTGGTATGCATAATCTTAAATTTTTCCTCGATTCTACGAATAGCTTGCTGGAGTATCACCTGTGCGTCCTTGTCATCTTCAATTAAGAGATGGCAGGTAAGGGAGTCCAGCCCCGAGGTAATCGTCCATATATGAAGATCATGAACATCACGAACCCCTTCAATTTCTTCCAATGTTTTCTTAACCTCTTCCTGATCAATGGTGATCGGTGTCCCTTCCATAAGAATGTGGACGGAATGAGTTATGATTCCCCAGGCCCCTCTTAAGATTAATAGCGAAACGAGCACACTGATAATTGGATCAGCTACATACCAGCCAAAAAGCAGCATCACTAGACCAGCCAAAATCGCCCCGATGGACCCCAGCGCATCTCCTAAAATATGAAGATACGCGCTTCGTAAATTCACGTTGTTCTTTACATCGCCTTTTCGCATCAAGGCCCAAGCGCTTATCAGGTTAGCTAGTAATCCCACAGCAGCAATCACCATCATTGACCCACTGGCTACAGTTGGTGGCTCGAGAAAACGCCCATAAGCCTCCCAAATAATGAATCCAGCAATGACAAATAGAGTCACCCCGTTGAACAATGCTGCTAAAATTTCAAAACGATAAAATCCGTATGTTTTGTTCGGAGAAGCAGGACGTGTGGCGAACCAGAAAGCAAACAGGCTTAAGGCAAGTGAGCTCGCGTCGCTTAGCATATGTCCCGAATCAGATAACAAGGCAAGGCTGTTTGTAAATAATCCCCCAAAAAATTCCAAGAGCATAATACCTGTCGTAATAATTAATGCAATAACTAGCCCCTTCTTATTCCCTTCCCTAATATGGTCATGAGCATGCCCATGATGGTGATGGTGCCCGTGATCATGTGCGTGATTGTGATCATGATGATCGTTATGATCATGATGAGAATGCATTCTTCCTCTCCCCCTAATCGTGTGTAGCGTGATGAATCATTTGTTTTAAGACTGTAATTACATGCTCGTCATCATAGGTATAGTAAAAAGTCTGCGCTTCCCTACGGTTTTTCACCAATCGCAAGTTTCGTAAAAAGGATAATTGGTGGGACACAGCCGATTGGGATAAATGCAGCACCTCTGCAATATGACCTACAGAGCATTCCTCCTGTGAGAGGAGGTACAATATTTTTATTCGAGTCGGATCTGAAAGAGCCTTAAAGGTAAGAGCAACTTCCTCAATCGTTTCTTGACTTAGAAATTCATGCTTATTCGCATCCATAACAAATTCTCCCCTCCCTCTCTCATTTATACATGAGCATCTGTTCATATATGATAACGTAAATATACCTAATTTTTTCTATTTTTTCAAGTCAAAAAAGAGAGCTACCGGATCATTGATCCAGCAACTAAAATTCCGGCAAATCAGCCAAATTGTTTCCTTCCTTATGAACTTCCCCATCATGAATCTCCCATCGCCCATCAGCATGAAGATCTGTCAATGAGTCGAGTTCACCTCCTCGAGCCATTTGTTGTGCCTCTTCCAACGTAATCATCCTATGCTCATCGGTAAGAAAATGGGTAATGAAACCATTCTCCTTTTTAACGGCAACCAGTTTTTCAGTCATGAGAAACCTCCAACTTTTGATAAGAATAAATCAAAATTAGTATACCCCCTTAAGCTTCAGCTCTTTCTTATGTTATATTGATGAAAAGCAATTACTGGAGGTACTCAATATGTCTGAAATGGATCGTTTAAAATGGGACAGCAAGTATAGGGATAAACTACTGAAGGGAATCGCCGTATCTGAACCATGTCCGCGGCTGAAACAATTATCATCATATCTTGCGGGAGGCAGTGCCTTGGAACTTGCTTGCGGAATGGGGGAAAACAGCTTTTACTTAGCACGGAAAGGTTATCGGGTAACAGCTTATGATGTCTCCCCTGTAGTTATAGATTTTATTAGAGCGCAGGCTAAAAACTTTTCTATTACCGCTGAAGTTATGGATCTAGACCATTGGAGTCCTGATTTAGAGCAGTATGACCTAGTGGTCATAACGAAGTTTTTAGACCGCCGTCTGTTCCCTATTATTAAATCAGTGATTAAACCAGACGGACTATTTTTTATGGAAACTTTCTATCATTCAACTGCTATGCGGGATGAATATAAGCTGCTGCCAAATGAATTGCAGGAGCGGTTTGGAGAATGGGAAATTCTCTTCTTTGAACAAGACCCCGGCACCGGACTACAGTCTATATTGGTGCGGAAACCCTAGTGGAATAAACTTCCGTGGTCTTTCGTTTCGTGCCCCCTGGTTGCCTATACCTTATCGCTTCTCTTTACCCACTATCCCTTTCTGTCAGATCTGCCGTGGGGATTCTTGTCGAGTACCACCGTTTGACCATACCTTCTTCCCGTTCCCTTTAACCACTATCCCACTCCTACAGGTTCTGTCAAAACGACTTTGTCGAAAAAATCTCCTTTACACAAGAACGTTTGTTTGTTATTGTTTAAATAGAATATACGTTCTTATCTAAGGAGGGGTTTTTAATGGATCAGCTCAGCCTAGACCAATTTCAAGATCGTTTTCATTCGGAGGAAGTCTGTGCCGACTACTTATTTCAAATGAAGTGGCCAAATGGGTTTGTTTGCCCCAAATGCAGCCATCGGCATTTTTATCGAATCACTACCCGCCGTCTTCCCCTCTATGAATGTGCTGAATGCCACCATCAAGCGTCTTTAACCGTGGACACGATTATGGAAGGAAGTAGGACCACCTTACAAAAGTGGTTTACTGCCATCTTTCTGTCCTCCCGCCCTGCTCCTGGGATCAATGCGGTACAACTGAAAGAGATCATCCAAGTCACCTACAAAACATCCTGGTTAATCCTTCATAAGATCCGTCGGGCCATGAGTACGTCCGATGCTTCCCATCTATTGTCCGGCATGGTACAAGTCCATGATGCCTGCTACGGCCACCCCTACAACATATATCACCAGACCCATCCCAAAGAGCATTTTCTCCTCGTTGGTACATCCCTGAATGAACAAAAACAACCCACCTATATCAAAATGAAGCTCCTGATGGAATCACCAAGAGAAAAATTTATTCCGACGGCAGAAAAAAAGTCGTTTGCAGAGAGGTATATCGAGGCAGAGAACTCTGAAGTGGAATATATTACGCAGCGACTCAAGCCGCGCAGACTCAAGATGGGATATCCTTATTTCAAAAGGGCTTCCCAGTGGATAAACGACACCTTTCATGGGATCGGCGTTCGCCATTTGCAGGCTTATTTGGACGAGTTTTGCTATCGGATCAATCAGGCACTGGAACAAGCACCTATATTCCAAGGTCTTATTCAGCTATGTGCTACAACAAAAAAGGCAAACTACTGGAAGATCACAGGAAGAAGGAGGAAAAACAAAAAGTCCAACCTCATGCAATGTGTAACTCAAAATTAATTCTCATCGACCATAAGAAAAAGAAATAAGAAGATCAAAAAAGAGGCGTTAAATAACAGACTCCCCATATACGACAAAATCAACAACCTACCAATCAAAGAGATCTTCCTGATTGAAAGGGATAATGAACAAAGGCGAGCAAATTAACATATCCACCAGCTCTATCTTCCTCCCTGATGAAAAGGGATAGTGAACACAATAAACAAAAACAATTTAGATCGTCCCCTAGGAAACACCCCATACGCTATCCCATACGCTATTACATGAGATTGGTAGCCGCTTTACCCAAAAAAAGAAAGGATAGCATCCGCTATCCTCACTGCTTATCCATGTTGTGCCATGAATTTTTTCATAAAGTCACTGAAAGCCAGACAGCTTTCATATGGTACCGCATTATAGGCGGAAGCTCGGCAACCTCCAACTGATCGGTGTCCGTTTACACCAATGAATCCTTCCTGTTTTGCTTCGACAAGGAATTGTTTCTCCAATTCTTCACCTTTTACACGGAAGGTAATATTCATTAGTGAACGGCTTCCTGACTCAGCGTGACCGATATAGAACCCACCACTTTGATCAATTACATCGTAAATCAGATTTGCTTTCTCTACATTTTGTTTGGTAATAGCCTCTACCCCACCGGACTCTTTCACCCAGGATAATACTTGTCCTAGCATATAAATACCAAAAGTTGGAGGAGTATTATACAGCGAATTATTTTTCGCATGGGTCTCATAACGTAACATGGTTGGAATATTGTTGTTTGCCTTTTCCAACAAATCCTTACGAATAATGGCTACGGTCACACCCGATGGTCCAAGATTTTTCTGAGCACCAGCATAAATCATGGAAAATTTGCTGACATCTACTGGTGTTGACAAAATATCACTGGACATATCCCCAATTAATGGCACGTCCCCAGTATTAGGATATTCCTTCCACTCCGTACCGAAAATCGTATTGTTGGAAGTCAAATGAATATAGGCATCTGAAGGTTGATACTTCAGTTCATCAATCGACGGAATACGGCGATAATTTTCTTCCTTCGTGCTTGCTGCCTCGTAGGCCTCACCAACACCTAGTATTTTCGCTTCTTTGAGCGCTTTTTCTGACCAGGATCCAGTCATGACATAAGCGGCTTTCTGTCCTTGTTGTAAAAAGTTCATGGGTATCATGGAAAATTGAAGGCTTGCACCTCCCTGAAGGAAAAGTACTTCATAGCCATCCGGAATTCCCATAAGCTCCTTCAATAAAGCGATTGCTTCATTATGCACAGCGTCATATGCTGCACTGCGATGGCTTAATTCCATCACAGACATTCCAGTTCCCCTAAAGTCAAGCAATTCAGCCTGAGCTTTTTCGAGAACAGATAGCGGCAACGCGGATGGACCTGCATTAAAGTTATGTGCACGATGTAGGGTTTGTGGCATCTCTCTCACTCCTATTATTTCTAATGGCTTATGGTATTTATCTTAACATTGTATACACCAAACAGGAAATAGTTTGGATTAAAAATTAACATTTGACAAAAATTAAGATTAAATCGTTCTGTTTTACAACTTACAAAAGGGGTGTAATATAATAATGGAAAAAACCAAAATTAGATCCACCGAGTGGCTGATCATGTTGGCGACCGTTATCCTCGGCATTATTGGCGCTTGGTTAGTTGGCACACTTTTAGCTTAGTTGCGATAGGGCTAAGCAAAAACCGATGATAGAGCAATCATCGGTTTTTTCCCCGACGCTATTTCAATCCTTGTTCTAAATCCTCTAGCAAATCTTCCACATCTTCGATTCCAATCGACACTCGCACCAATCCATCTGTAATGCCAAGCTGGGCTCGTCTTTCTGCCGGAATCGAAGCGTGGGTCATTCTAGCTGGTACCGAGATCAGGCTCTCAACAGCCCCCAAGCTCTCTGCCAAAGTGAAAATGTTGACTCGATCCAGTAATCTTTCTGCTCTTTCAGCACTGCCTACATCAAAAGAGAAAGTTCCGCCGAATCCTCTTGCCTGTTGCTTTTGGATATCATGCCCGGGATGCCCAGGTAATCCTGGATAGTAGACTTTTACGATATCCGAGCGTTCACTCAGCCACTGGGAAATCCTTCTCGCGTTTTGTTCGTGTTCTTCCATCCGTACACCAAGTGTTTTCATTCCACGAAGCAAAATAAATGAATCCTGTGGACCAAGAACCCCACCTACGGAATTTTGAATGAAGTGCAGATCTTGCCCTAATTGCTCGTCCTTGACAACCACTAAACCGGATACAACATCACTGTGTCCACCCAAATATTTGGTCGCACTGTGATAGACAATGTCTGCACCGAGGCTAAGCGGGTTTTGCCAATAAGGGGTCATGAACGTATTGTCAACAATCAACTTCAACCCCTTTGCCTGGCATACTTCGCTAATCGCCCCAATGTCGGTCACATTCATGAGTGGATTACTTGGTGTTTCCAGCATCACTGCCTTGGTATTATCCTGAATGGCTGTCTCGACTTTTGCCACATCCGTAGTATCCACAAAGGTCACCTGAATTCCTAAACGGGCAAACACCTTGCTTAGTACGCGGTAGGTTCCACCATAAACATCATCGCCGCAGACGATATGGTCGCCTTGATTAAACAGCATAATGATGGACGAAAGGGCTGCCATACCAGAGCTAAAAGCAAATCCACGAACACCGCCTTCAATATCAGCAATATATTGTTCCACGGCATTCCTAGTCGGGTTGCCTGTGCGTGAATACTCATACCCTTTGTGTTTACCGATTGTTTCTTGTTTATATGTGCTTACTTGATAGATTGGAAATACAACAGCTCCTGTTTGCGGATCTCCATCCACGCCACCGTGGATTAGCTTTGTTTTCATTCTCATGTTAGATCCCTCCTTGATAAATCTTTTTACTCAAATAACGCTCACTGCTATCTGGGAATATGGTTACAATATTCGTTCCAGGCTTCGCTTTTTGCGCTTCTTGCAGAGATGCATAAAGCGCTGATCCGGAGGAACTTCCAACAAGCAATCCTTCCTTCTTAGCAAGCTCCGCTACTAGATCAAAGGCATCTTTGTCAGAAACGGTATAAATCTCATGAAAATACTCCGTTTCCATAAACGGTGAAAGGAATTCCACCCCAATTCCTTCGGTTTTATGTGGTCCAGGTTCTCCACCTGCGAGAATAGATCCCTCCGGCTCGACAATTACTGTTTTTAATTGAGGGTTCTGTTCCTTCAAATATTTCGCTACCCCCATGAAGGTTCCACCAGATCCTGCCCCTGCTACGAACACGTCCACATTGCCATCCATTTGTTGCCAAATTTCCGGTCCTGTCGTTTTATAATGGGCCATCGGATTTGCCGGGTTAGCAAATTGCTGCGGGCAGTAGGCGCCGAGTTCCTTTTCCAATTCCTTCGCCTTTTCAATCGCCCCTTTAATCCCTTTTTCGGTCGGGGTGTTCACCACTTCAGCTCCAAGGGCACGCATTAATTCCTGCTTTTCCTGAGAGAATTTCTCAGGAACAACGAAAATAACGCGATATCCTGTCCCAACAGCTGCCAACGCAACTCCGATCCCTGTATTCCCAGCTGTTGGTTCGACGATCGTTCCGCCCGGTTTCAACAATCCTTTTTCTTCCGCGTCACGAATTAATTCTACACCCAATCGATCTTTAACACTTCCGCCCGGATTGTAAAACTCCAGCTTGGCAAACAGCCGAACTCCATCCGGAAGAGGAAATTGGGTCAATTCAATGATAGGAGTATTCCCAATTAATGATTTCACACCTTTATGTACTTGCATTTTATAACCTCTTTCAGTCCAAATTGTAAAATTTCCATATTATAGATTGCCCAAATTTACAAATCAAATTATATCACAATGAAAGCGCCTGTGAAGGCGCTTTACATTACGTAATAATTTTTTCTTAATCCGTAGGCTCTTCATGATCCCTACATGAAAAACAGGTGACTCCCTCAGGCTCAACCACTCCATTAAAAAATCCATCGGTACAATAAACCTCACGTCCGCAATCCTTACAAGTCCCAACGAGTTCTCTCACCCTGATTCCTCCTTCTTTAATGAGTCTGTGTACTATATTTTAACATATTGAAAAAAATCAAACGAGAAATATTTGGACGTGCAAGGATATGTGACCAATTCCTCTTTTCCATTTCGTTAATTTATGTATAATGAAGGGATAATAGATAAAAAAATGGATTTGAAGGGGATTTTGTTGAAGATAAAGAAAAAGATAACAAATCATCGTTTGATCATATATATAACATTGGTTATCTTGCCTTCCCTATTACTTACCCAGGCCCTGGTTTTTTGGGATAAGGAGAGGGCAAAGACTGAACTATATGAAGAAGCCCATCGTGCAGCTAGTTTACATGCCATGTATTTGCAAAGTTTTATTAGTGAAACAATTGGTAGGATGGAGTCCTTAGCCCTCCTTATCACATCGCAAAACGGGGAAATGGACCAGATCATGGGGATTATCACTAAAGTCCATCACCAAGATCCTCGTTTTTCGGGGTTTTATTGGGTTCAACCATCAGGAGAAATCCTTATTAGTTCAAATCCAATGAACAAAGAAGTAAATCTTCTGGACCGCAATTATTTCCAAAAGGTCCTAGAAACCGGTTCCACTTATGTCTCGAAGCCGCATGTAGGAAGGGTAACAGGGCGAATTATCGTATCGATCGCCACTCCTATCGTATCGGAAAATGAAATAACAGGGGTTTTAGTTGGGAGCCTTCGTTTAGATGCCATTGAACGCTACTTAAAACAGTTTGCCGGAGAAGAAACCATTCAAGTTCGGGATGAAAATGGACAATGGTTAATTATGAACTCAGACACAGCAGCGGATATCCCCACTATTAACGCGGAGGTCAACACACAGCGAGTCTCCTGGATTGTCAGGGCGGGAATTCCTGATCTGTCAAGAGAATGGTATATCCAAAGTTACCTGTTTTATTTCTTTGTTACCTTAATTTTAATCCATATACTCTATACATTAATGAAATACCAATGGTTGAAAAGGCAACTTAAACTGGAGAAATTGCAAAACGATGCGCAAAAGCTGGAGTTGATTGGAAGCTTGGCGGCGAGTACTGCCCATGAAATTCGGAATCCTTTAACAGGGATTAAAGGACTAACAACCTTATTGAGTGAAAAATATGACGACGAAAAAGACCAATTTTATTTTTCAATCATTCAGCAAGAAATCAATCGGATCAATGCCATCGTCTCTGAACTTCTCGTACTTGGAAAACCCACCATTCAAACGGTGGAAAATTATGATTTACATAGCATCCTTTCGGAGATAACGCCAATTATTGAATCGGAAGCCAATTTATATAATGTTGAGCTTCATATCCAAATGGTGGAAGAGCCATTACCGATTACCTGTTCGAAGGATCACATCAAACAAGTCCTTTTAAATATCTCAAAAAATGCTTTGGAGGCAATGCCAAACGGAGGTTGCTTGACAATCACCTCTGGGCTGCAGAAGGATCACGCAAAAGTCGAAATCTCGGATACAGGGAACGGGATTCCTCCTGAAGTAATGGAAAGGATTTTTGACCCATTCTTTACTTCGAAAAAAAATGGAACAGGCCTCGGACTTGTCGTTTGCAAAAGAATTCTGGATATGTATGGAGGAACTATTTCTATTACAGGTACTTCCGAAAAAGGAACAAGTGTTGGAATCACTTTACCGCTTACTAAAGAGAAGGATTAAAAGGACAACCCACAAACTGGCCTTTTTATCGCAGATCATAGATTTCCTGTCCACGTACCTTCTTGGGCTGTCAAATAACGGAAAAAATTTTCCCTTATTCATATTTCTAATCTTAAATATGGGCAAATAGCGGAAAATTTTTCCGTACTTATGGAAAATTCCCCTCAAAACAGTCTAATTTAACCGTTTTAACGGAAATTTTTTCCGCTATTGCATCCAATTTCCTTAGATTATTACCTTTAACGGAACTATTTTCCGTTATTCAAATTTCCCCGCCTATACCATTCAAAGATAAACCCACCAAAAATTCCCCCGACGATCACAAACTGGCTAATCATAAGCAATGATTCATCCTTATAGTAGAGCATTAGCAAAAAAGCCCCCACGGCATGCAAAACAAGAAAAGTTTGGACGGCACGGATAAAAGAGAATTTGGCTGTAATCCAAATGAAACCTAGCAAACTGATCATGACCGGCAGTAATTTTCCAAGCCAAGGGTTTTCGAACAAAGCAGCCAGCATGAACTGTGGAATCAAAAACAGAAACATTGTACCGCCGAAAAGCAACGTTCCTAAGAGTGATAGATAATCCATCACAGTCATTTTCCCACTGCCTACATCCTTCAGATTGGAATCCTCAACAACCATTAAGTCATCTTGGATTTGATCAGCCTGAAGAATTCCATCCCATTTGCTGACATAAATATCACTTTTCCCTCCAGCTAGAGTTCTATTTACTGTTTCTTGTTTTATTAACTCTCCACCGTATCGCTGGGTTAAAAGGGTGCGAAATGTGGAATCAGGCGCCAATCTTTCTTTCCCAATCAAGTAAAGAGTTAAGGGAATTGTTTTTTGGGGACTCAACCCACCCTCGCGGTTAAATGCAGCAATCTGAATGGGGTAAACCGGCTTCTCAGTTTTAAAAGTAAATTCTACAGGCTTAATCTCCCCTTCTTCTTTTTGTTCCCCTACATTCTCAACATCCATGAGGACAAAATACCACCCTTTTTGGATATAGTTCTCTATAACAAGGCTGTCCACCCAAGGAAGTGTGAACTTGTTTTCTTTTGCCCAAACCTTCAACGATTGCGTATCCTTTGCCTGTATGGTGACTGTGCGATAAATACCCACTTGCTTTTCTTGGATAACCGATACCCCGGACCCGGCAGGACTACCCTCTTTATTCCCTGTAGTCCCAGGAAAACGAGGCAATGAAGCCTTTTCCTTCAAATTCTTTTTATATTCGGTCACTCTTCCGAGCGATTCAAAAAGCGCCCAAGATGCCTCTTCAATCTTAGGGGGTGATGGAAAAGGCATGACCCAACCAAAAGAATTAACCTTCCCCTCATTGACTTGGTAGCTCATCTTCACAGCAAGTATTTCTGATCGATTGGATTGATCCCAATAAAGGGCTGCCAACATATGCTCTGATCTTACATTTGTCTCAGAATCAGAGACCAAAACACCACATGCCACGGCTTGGTTTGCCCAGATAAAAAAGGAGATGAAAATCCCCATCCATATTTTCAACTTCTCCCCTCCTTTCAAACCCGTTTAACTCTTTTGACGTATTTAAGCCCAAAGGGGTTTCAACTGAAAATAGATAAATGCAAATTCCTTAGTAACAAAAAAGGACTTCTGAAGGCAATTGCCTCCGGAAGTCCTTATCTCGCTTAATCTTCCCCTGCTCCGATAATCACAAGAAGAATAAACAGAACCAAAACGATGACGAAGAAATCATTATCAAAAACCCCTGAAAAGCTGCTCATAGATAGATTAACACTCCTTTAAATTGTTTTTACCATGTTCATATGAATGAATTAATCTTCACCAGCACCGACAATTACAAGCAGGATGAAAAGAACCAGAATGATCAAGAAACCTTCATCATTAAATAGTCCAGAAAAGCTACTCATAGTGAAACACTCCCTTTGAGTTTTTTTCTTACAAGATATACATATGTATTACCCCTCTTGTGTGGGTGGGCGTTTGCCCCATACCTGTGTAAAATGGGCTCCTGCCCGATCAAATATCGCTTGAGGAAATGGACAAACAAGTCGAATAGAGATATAATATAATCCTTATAAGGAAAATTCCTGAAAAGGTGGTTTCTTATGGAAATCAAACACTTTCAATCAGCCAGTGAAGAAAAGGAATTTCGTCAAATTAAAGAAGTGCTTCCACAAGTGAAATTGAAAGCAGACTATAACCGTGAGATTTTAGATATCGGGGTGGAGATACCATTCGGGAATCAGATCTTCATTCTGCTTAAAGGGGAACAGACTAATCATTGCTATGAATTGATTACCCCTGATTGCCGATTTTATGAGGGGTTGCGAACATTGACAGAGGTTTTGGAAAAGTTGCAGATAGAAATAAAAGGGTAATGTGTCGATATTCGTCACGAAATGACGAGTGAAAAAGGTCGAAAATAGGTGGATTTTCCGTTACTATAAACTAGTATGATGTTTATTACAGTAAAGGAAGAAGGCGTTACAGTGATATCAGAACTTAACATAGAATGTGAAATACAAAGATTAAAAGAACAGCTTGAATTGACTGCTAAAGAAAATAACTATAATTTTCAACACCCGCAAGTGATTGACCTTAGTCAAAAGTTGGACAAGCTAATCACCCTAGTCATGAGGAACCGTTGGCATAATACTTAATTGCTCCGCATTATACCAATTCTTGCCGCCCCTTTTTATAAATAAATATATTGTAACCAATAAAATAGGTGATCATCATAAAGATAAACAATCCGGAAATTGGGTCAATCATTATTGTTGGCAAGAGATCTGGATTGGGAGTTTGACCTTTCTGATATTCCAGCAAGTGGGTAAGACTTTGGATCGTTGGAATTTTCATCACTGCACGAACCAAAACAATAACAAGAATAATAAAACTGATATACGGACTATTCTTATAATAAAGCCCATCATTTTTCACATAAAACCGTGTATGTTTAACCGATAAGGTAAGAAATGCTAACCCTATAAGGCATCCCAATCCAGCAAAAAAAAGAAACTTTTGATCAAATGGACGAATGATAACGAGAACTAACATCGTGAACAGTAACAAAACCAAGCGCATGCAGATTGTGACCGGTCGATAAATCTGCATCCCAACCGCCCGTTTTACTTTTCGGTAAATCACAAAACCGAGTAAGATGAGAAACAACCAAAAGAACATTAAATCCCCTCCCCTATATAATAAGAACCAGGACGTCGAAATGATTCTTATCCTGGTCACCTCATAGATGAATTCTTATTTTTTTTCTAATCCCAACGTATACCCACCCCGCGAGAAAGAACATGCCAACTAACCATAGTAGACCTCCTTTCCCAAACCCTTGAGACCATAAAGTCACAATCGACATCGCTGTTATGTGTATTGTTAATAAAACAAACAGCGTTCTTAAAAAACCATCTTCTCTACTTCTCAATGGAAGAGGGTAGAGATGGAACCAGAAAGAATCCAATCGTGGCCATACTTGATAAAGCTGAAATCCATTAAGCAAAAGAGCTAGGACAGATATAAGCAATGAAATATAAAGCGGAACATGCCAAAACATCAAAGCTGTGCTAATCATGGTGAGTCTGATATAAGGATAGAATACCTCTTTTTCCCGGACTAACGATTTTAGATAGAAGTAAAAATAGGTAGATCTCGGTTGATATGGCAATCGAAGAAACTGAAAGCGGAGATTTCTTCTATGCGCCATTGTCGTTTGTTGCTCTGGTGTTTCCATGAACCAGTGTATGTAGGAGTAAAATGATGTTTTTTTCTTCCTTTCCACTTGGAGCAAGAAAGTCCAGTTATAGTTCTCTTCTTTTCCTTTCCTCCAAGAAAGAAAAGCAATGATGAAGAGGACAGTCAGATCCACAACCCAATAAAGTGGAATCACCTGAAAGATTTGCAAACAAACGATAAGATTCAAAAGAAAACGGATCATTTTATATCCAAACAGTAATAATGGCTGCTGAGCCCTCATTTCCTGCCTTGCAAGGATTAAATTCCACAACAAGAGAACCAAAAGTGGGATCAAAAAAGGCAGGATTTGCCCGCTACCAGCTAGGTAGATCCCTAAAAGTGGTGAAAGCAGTGCTAGGAAGGCAAGCAATTGAATGGAATAAATGAAGAAACTGTAGATCACGGCCTTGCGAAAATAGGTTCCCATTTGGTGGTGAACAGGGCGCAAGAAGATTAGGTCTGCTTCTTCAAGAAATGTCCGTGGCCGACTGCGTGCGAGTAACCAGGCAAGAAAAAACGAGAGAATCCAACCTAGCGGGAAGCTGCTAGGCAACTGTCTTGTTAAATACTGGTATAAAAAAGCCAATCCGATGAGCAACAGAATTGGAAAGTAAACATACCCCATGACAATGATCCGCAGGTAGCGCATTGCATCTTCCCAGAAGCCCCATAGGCGCTTTTTCCACAATTGATTTAAATCAGCCATTTCTTTGCACCTCTGTCACCGTTAGGAAGATATCCTCTAAAGAAGCCCTTTCCATACCTGTTTGTTGACGTAAATCAGCGAGCGTCCCCCGAAGTACGACCCTTCCTTCATGTAAAAGGATCAGCCGATCACAGTACTGCTCTGCTGTAGCTAAAATATGGGTGGACATCAAAATGCTGGCCCCTTCTCTTTTTTTCTTTTCGAGCATTTGCAGGAGCGACTGAATCCCCCTGGGATCAAGACCAACGAAAGGTTCATCGACAATATACAATGCGGGATCAGTTAAAAAAGCATTGATAATCATCAGTTTCTGCTTCATCCCTTTCGAAAAGGTGGAAGGAAACCAGTTCACCATCCTTTCCATGCGAAACTCCTGTAAAAGCTCCTTTGCCCGTTTTTCAAAATCAGACTGATTAAGCTGATAGGCCATCGCCGTTAATTCAAGATGTTCCCATAAGGTTAAATGCTCATAAAACAATGGAGTTTCAGGGATATAGGACATCCTTGAGGCATATTCCGCAGGGGAATCCTTTCGTTTCATTCCTCCCAGTAAAATCGTGCCTTCAAAGGGATCCAACAGTCCCAATATATGCTTAATCGTAGTACTCTTCCCCGCTCCATTCAGGCCAATCAGCCCTACCATTTCATGTGACTGAATATCGATCGAGACCCGGTGCAGGACAGGTTTTCCTTTCATATAACCACCGGTTATCTCCTGAACTTGCAAAACTGGATGTCCCATTCCACTCCTCTTTTCTTCTAACGATAATCTTATTGTACCTGAGGGATATTTTTTGAGCAATTCGGTCAACAGCATGAAAAGAACCCCTCATGCTAAGAGGGGTTTGTGTGCGTAGCCAATATAGTATTTTTTACAATGGTCTCACTACTACCTTCTCCACCAGTTCCCTCCATGTATTACAAAACGTCCATTTTGGAAATTTTTCCATAACCACTTAATCAAAAGAAGCTTAAATATTCCCCTTGTTGTAGGGATTAAGCACAAAAAGCCAATTAGATCTGTGAAGAATCCAGGAGTAAGCAACAGTAACCCACCAGCTAATATCACAACCCCGTCCAGCAAGGCATCACCTGGAATACCTCCGTGCTGCAGTTCTCTAATGGTACGTTGCCAGACTTGCAAACCTTGTCTCTTAGCTAACCAGGCACCTAGCATACCTGTGAAGATGATCATGAATAAAGTGGGTAACCAACCAAACGCTTTTCCAGCAGTGATCAGCCCCCAAATTTCCATGGTGGGTATGATAATTAGAATAGCAATTAATATTTTCATAGATTCTCACCCCTGTTCTTCTTTTCTTTCATCTTAACAAAGGTTAGACAAAGAAAACAATCACAGACATGAGGCATTTAGAAATAAAGGAAGATCTTTCCGTTATTCATGGTTTTGATGGTAGCTTCAACCAAATAACGGAAGAATGTTCCGTCACCCTTATTGGAAACGCTTGCATACGGTGAAATACAATTATAACGGAAAATTCCGTTATTTAGCTAGACGGCTTCCTCGGCCCGATGTAATTGGGTTGAAGCAGTAGCTAGAATCAAAGTATCGCGAATTTTAATCAAACCATTTCCAGCACAATGTTCGGCCTCGCTCAAGATGAGTTCTGTTGTCGTATTTAATAAGGCAGCAAGCTCTTCCGCTTCAACGATTCCCAAATTCCAAACAGTGTCTAAAAACTCCATTCTGAACACGTTTGATTCCTCCTAATAGCTTGTCCTATTTATTCTTAAATTTCACTATAATCGATCCGACATGAAAATGTTGTCATATTTTGCGTCATTTAAAAATTTTTTGCCTATTTTTCCTAAGATTATGTTGTTTACCCAAACCAGTCCTTTTCTTGTTCCATATAATAATTGAGCTAAAGCTTGGTTTGAAGCGAGCTCTATATTAGATCATCATGAGAGAGGATGAAGTGGAATGAATTTCAAAAACATGTTGAAGAAAATTAATGAAAAAAGCAAGAAGCCTTGGAGTATGGATAAAGTAAAGTCTATAGCCAAAGGATATTCAAAAAAGGATTTAAACAAGGGGAAAAACATTGATAGTTTAATTGAGGATGTCGCCAAAGCTGCTGGAATTAAAATTTCCGATGAAAAATTGGCCGATGTGAAGAATAAGGTCATGAAAAACTTAGGAAAAAAATAAGCCCTCCTATACCATCAGCAAAAAAAGAGGTCCTAAAAGCACAAAAGCTTGAAGGACCTCTTTTTTTATTAGCTGTACTGTGGTCTCATCTTCGAACGCTTGTTAACGTGTTGATCCGCACCCAGAGCTGCAATCGCTCCATCTGCAGCAGAAATGACTGCCTGTTTTATCGGGGTCCTACGCGCATCCCCACCAGCGAACACTCCATCAACACTGCTACGCAAATATTCGTCCACATTGACGTAACCTTCTGAATCTCGGCTAACTGAGTCTTTTAGGAAATCTGTTCCAGGTTTTAGGCCTGCCAAGTAAAGGAAGACGCCGTCGACATCCCAGGTATGTTCTTGTTTTTGGTCATCCAAAATAAATAATTTCTCAACTTTATTGCTTCCGGCAATTTCTTTTACACGGTGTTTAAAGTAGATTTTCACATTGGATTTCCGTTCTAGATCAGAGTAGTCTACTTCCCCTTTAAATTGGCTGGTTGGAACTACAACCCTCACCTCTTTACAGAATTTTGAAAGGGCTTCTGCTTCATGCACTGCTTCTTCAGTGTCACCTACAACGGCAACAACACGATCTTGGAAGAAGGCAGCATCACAAGTTGAACAATAGCTGACGCCGCGTCCAGTATATTCTTCTTCCCCTTTAATTTTATTTAACGGTGCTTTGGCCCCTACACCAATAAAGACACTTTTCGTCTTAATCGTTCCTTCAGGAACTTCAAGTTTTTTAATTTCATCATCAGAAAAATCAACACTAAGTACATTGGATCGTACAAAGGTAGTGCCAAAATCTTTAGCTTGTGCCTGCATCATCTGTAATAACTCTAACCCTGTCACTTCCCCTCTGATTCCTGGATAGTTGGCAATCTTATGGGTGATAGCCAAGGTTCCGGATGCTGGCGATTTATCGATAACGAGAGTTTTCAGTTTTCCTCGGGATGCATAAACAGCAGCTGAAGAACCAGCAGGTCCCCCTCCGATACATACAAGGTCCCATGTTTCATTAAGAATTTTTTGGTCCATTGGAGAGAAAATCTGATCTTGATTAGGTTGTTCTTCTTTTTGCTCTGCTTTAGGCTCATCAGTAATTCCCAGGTAGGCTTTCATTTTGTTTGGTCGATAACCAATAAAAGCTTCTCCGTCAATAAACGTAACGGGTGTAGAAAACATCCCTTTTTCATGTAGGTCATTAAAATACTCGGGGTTTTCCGTTACATTTCTTTCTTCATATTCAATATTCCAGGATTTCAATTCATTTTTTATTTTTTCGCAGTAAGGACATCCAGTACTACTATATACGATTGCTTTAGCCATAATCCTTCACTCCTTAAATACGTTTATCTATTACTAACTAATACTAGTTTATAATAATTACAAATAAAAATCAAGATCTTTATGTACTTTAGTGTATTCTTTTTCTCAAAAATTAAGCAGAAGAACCACACTGTGGTCTGTTCCCCTATGAAAATATTAGTAAATTGATCCCAGCCACAAGCACTATGCTGTAAGCAAGCCGTTGAATAAATTCTTTCGGCAATCGTTCAAACCACTTTAAGCCAATGGATACGCCAAAAAGAACTGCCAAGGAGCCCAGCAGGATATATAGAGAAAGTTTCGGTGTTACATCACCGTTCAGCCCATGCATAATTAACGTAAATAGATTGCTGAGGAAGAAGGTCACCTGAAGATTGGCATTATAATTGCGTTTATCCTGATAGAACATAAGAAAATACACGACAAAAAAAGGTCCACCAACCGCAAAAGCCCCACCGACAAATCCTCCCGCAAGCCCAACGAGGACCGGAAACAGCAAATGATCGGAAAACGGCAAACGGCTTAGTTCCTTTTTAGGTCTTAAAAATAAATAACCAACAAGTCCTAGCAAGACAAACCCTAGCCACTGTTTCATCATTTCTGATGTGCCAAACTGGCCGATAAAGAAAAAAGCAAAAATCCTTCCTACAAGTGCCGCGCACAGGATAGGAATTAATTCCTTCCAACATATAAAGCGATAGTATTTAATAAGAATGCGGATGGAAATCAGAATCGTCAATCCCAGAATGAGAAGAATGCTATCCTTGACAGTTAATATAAGAGAAAGCAAACCCATTGAGAAAAGTCCAAATCCAAAACCACTTGATCCCTGAATGAAGCTGCCTATAAAAAGAATGATTAGTATGTATACTAGTTCAATTGACACGTAATATCCCCCATTTACTAAACAGGTTTGTCTATTTACCTTCATTATACTACTAAATACTGGAAGCATAAATCTGTATGATTTTCTTTTTTCTTCAAAGGATAATAACAAGTCTAAGACAAGGGAGAGAAAACGATTGACGACACTTTACACGACTCTAATGATTATCATAGCTGCCGTATTGCTTGTTGGACTGATTCTCTCTATACGATACGGAAACAGACAGAAAGTACACGATCACGGTGTAGACCCAAGCATTAAAAGGAATCCTATGGCAAAAAACCCCATTGTATGGGCCTATATCTTTGGCGCTGCCCTTTTTTTTCTATTAATATGGGTGTTTAAAATGTATCATAATGCCCCATTTTAGGGAGGTGAAATCATGGATAAACAAAAATATTATATATCTGTTCAGTCAAAAGAAATATTTTCAGATCCAACCATCGATGAGTGGGAATACGAAATCGAAGCAACAGAAAATGAGGTAACTATTCTCCAGGAATTGTTTAATAAAATGCAGGAAAAGGATGGAGACACCTTTGTCCCTTTGATCACACCATATGTCCCGTATCATGACGATAAACCAAATGATGATTATAGTGACGCTTTAATCCAAACTTATCGTTTTATCCATAGGGTAGGCACACCCGAGGCAAAAGAACATATTGAAAGCATGGGAATGCTAGGTAATCAAGCGATGCCAGATAACACCTTTGGTTAAGAAAGATAAATCAAAAGGGATACCTCAAAACAATTGAGGATATCCCTTTTTGATTATACAACTTTTAGGGTTTCTTCCCGAATCAAACCTAACAGTTCATTTTTTAAATCAAGAAACTCTGGAGATTGTTTAACACTAAATTCTCTTGGGCGATCAAGGGGAACCTTGATATTCTTTTTCAGCCTTCCGGGTCTAGCTGTCATTACATAAACAGAATCACCAAGAAAAATAGCCTCTTCCACATCATGGGTAATAAATAGAATTGTCTTCCTGGATTCTTCCCATACTTTTAAGAGAATTTCCTGCATGATCGTACGAGTTTGTGCATCTAAGGCGCCAAACGGTTCGTCCATCAGCAAAATTTTCGGATCATTAGCAAGGGCGCGGGCAATCGCCACCCTTTGTTTCATTCCCCCAGATAGTTGAACAGGATAATGCTTTTCAAAGCCTTTTAACCCAATTAGGTTTAAATAATGTTGGGCTGTTTCAAGTCTTTGCTTTTTAGGAACACCCTTTAATTCCAAACCGAAAGAAATATTATCCTCAACAGTCAGCCAGGGATATAGGGTATAAGATTGGAAAACCATGCCGCGATCGGGTCCGGGTTCTTTCACTTCTTTCCCATCAAGGAGAACTCGTCCCGAAGAGGGTTGTTCAAGTCCTGCAACAATTCGTAAAATCGTTGATTTCCCACACCCGGATGGTCCAAGAATCGTAACAAACTCCCCATCTTTTATGGAGAAAGAGGTTTGGTCCAATGCAACCATTTCACCGGCTTTCGTTGGAAAAACCTTTCCCACTTGATCAATGATTAGTTTTGCATTATCCATCCTCTACCCCTCCTTTCTCATCCAAGAGAATGATGCACGGTATAAAACCTTAAATAACAAGTCGATAATCATACCTAACAAACCGATAATGATAATGCCCACAATGATCTTTTCGGGTTTTAAAAAGCGGGAAGCTTGCATGATCATGAAACCTAGTCCGCTGGTAGCCCCGACGATTTCTGCCACAACGAGGTAGGTCCAAGCCCATCCAAAAGTAATTCTTAAAGTATCAACGATTCCTGGTAATGATGCAGGCAGGATAACCTTCCTAAAGATTTGGCCTTTAGAGGCACCCAAAGTATAAGAAACCTCAATTAGGTCGTTTTGAATATTTTTCGTTACGTCCATGACCATAAGTGTCAGTTGAAAAAAGGTTCCGAAGAAGATAACGGCCATTTTTTCAGCTTCCCCTAAACCAATCCATAAAATAAATAACGGAATAAATGCAGATGCTGGCATATAACGAATAAATCCAATGATCGGTTCAAAAGCACCTTCCATAATCCTTAATGAACCCATTAGCATACCAAGCGGTACACCGACTAAAGCAGCAAAGAAAAATCCTAAAGCAACCCGGCTAAAACTAATTCCAATGTCGGATAGAATCTCTCCATCTATAAACTGGTTGATTGCGGTTTTCCATATAATATCAGGTGCAGGCAAAAACAATGGATTAACTAACCCGCCATAGCTAAGCACTGACCAGAACCCAATGAAAGCAACAAAAGAAGCAATTCCTGCCGCAATATAAATGCTTCTTGGGATCTCCTTGTTCGGCGTAAACAATTTACTAAACACCGTCTTCCTCCTCTCACTGTTTTCACTATTCATTAGTATTGAAAAAAAGATGGGCCCTTCGCAGGGCCCTCCCTATTAAAGTCCTTGCACAAATGTTGGGTTAATAATTTCTTCCGCGCTTGGTGCACTATCGATAATTTTTTGTTCTAAATAAAAATCGATATCATTTTGTGTTGATTGATAAATAGGTCCTTTGTTATCAGCTGTACCAAACGATTTTTTGTTCTCATCCAAATTGAAGAATTTTAAGCCTGAGGCAGTACCTGTGAATTCTTTTTCATCTATGTTTAAACCTTTAGCCATAATAGAAACAGCGTCTTGTTCATTTTCTTTCCAGTAATTCATTGCATCAGCCATTGCGGCAACGAAAGCTTTAATTTCATCTGGGCGTTGATCTACAATTTCTTTTCTAAAGCCAACTGTATCCACAATAATTCCAGGCAGATCCTTTGTGGTTAGCAATACCTTACCATTTGCATTAGCACCTTTGGATAACCATGGCTCCCAAGTTACTGCAGCATCTACTTTTCCTGCGGTAAAAGCAGCCCCTGCATCACCAGCAGACATTTGAACCATTTCTACATCTTTATCTGTTAAACCAGCTTGTTTAAGGGCACTAAGTAATAACAAATGACTAGTCGATCCAAATTCAAAAGCCACTTGCTTCCCTTTTAAGTCAGCGGCAGAATTTATGTCATTTTTCACAAGAATTCCGTCTCCACCATAAGAGTCATCAAGGATCCATACAACTTCCATCGGAACACCGGAAGAAGCGAGAGTAGTTTGAACATCCAAAGCAGTAGCCATACCATCAAGCTTTCCACCTGCAAGAGCTTGTTTACGTTCAGCCAACCCCTCGATAATAGATAATTCGACATCTACTCCATGTTTCTCAAAGAAACCTTTTTCTTTTGCAATAAATAAAGGTCCATACCCTGTCCATGTAGGTAAGGTTACTTTCAAAGGCTCTTTTGTTTGTTGTTCTTGCTGCGACCCATTGCTTGCCGCAGAAGAATCTTCATTTCCTCCCCCGCCACAAGCGGTTACACCTAGCAATAGTGTTGCAGATAATAAGACATGCATCCATTTTTTCATTTTTGGACTCCCCCATTTTTATATAATTTCTTTTATTGCTTGTATAAAAGCATGAATGCCTTCTTCATCCCCAATAGAAACGCGCAAGGAATGTTCCAGCCCATAACCCGTTAGTGTTCTTACGATAATTCCACGTTCAGCAAGGGAATCGAATATTTCTTGACTATCCCTGCCCATATCAACGAAAATGAAATTTCCGTTTGTATTGATGTACTTCCATCCAACTTCGGTAAACAGCTCATACAACTGTGTTTTCCCTTTTTGATTCAATGCTATTGCTTGTTCCACATGTTCTTGATCTCTCAAGGCAGCCAGCGCGCCAGCTTGGGCCACGGCATTAACATTGAATGGTGGCCGAACATGGTGGATGGCATCCACAACTCTTGCATCCCCTATACCGTAGCCGATTCGTACGGCGGCCAAAGAGTAGATCTTCGAAAAGGTTCGCACAACAAAAACAGGAAAACCTTTATCAACATATTTTACGGATGATGAATATTCTTCGGAGTCTGCGTATTCATGATAGGCTTCATCGATGATAACCAATACGTTAGACGGAACTTCTTGAAGAAATGCTTCTATTTCGCTGTCTGGAATTATCGTACCCGTTGGATTGTTAGGATTACACAAAAAAATTAATTTAGTTTTTTCTGTAATCCGCTCCAGGATAGCCTTTAAATCAATCGACAAATCAGGCTTCATCGGGGCAAAAACTGGTTTTGCACCCATTAAATGAGTTGAAGCTAAGTATTGGACAAAGGTAATTTGTGGAATGATGACCTCATCCTCAAGTTCCAAAAAAGTCTGCGCAAGAAGAACTATCAAATCATCTGCCCCATTGGATAAGAGCAATTGAGATTTATCAATCCCCTCCATGCGAGAGATTTCTTCTTTGAGTTCCTCCCCGGTTGAATCTGGATATAGGTTCAATTCCAATAGGGATTTTTGCATTGCTTCGATAACTTTTGAGGAAGGCCCTAACGGACTCTCATTAAACGAAAGCTTGTACACCTTATCCTTATTTAAAACTTTCTTTAAATCTTCAATTGGCAAGTCTGCAAGTTGACAAGTATAAGGAGTAAGGTTTGGATAAACGTTTCTGACAAGTTTCTGTAGTTGCAAATTGATTTCCTTCTTTCTCCTCATGTTTTATTTGCATTCGGTTCCTAGACTGTCTGCCTGGATAACTGCCTGAATAACCATCTCCGGGGTAACGGTAAAAGGCATGTTTGCCATATCTTCAATCTCTACAGCAACGCTTCCGAATTGTTGAAGCTGTTCTTCGGTTAAAGAAACAATCCCCATATCCTTCAAGGTGGTTGGTAGCTGAATCTGTCGGTAGAAAGAAATTAATTCTCTGATTTCAGAATCTTCCTTGCCTTCTAATACAAGTTGGGACAGGATTCCAAAGGCAACAATTTCGCCATGATAAGTCTCATGGACTTCTGGAAAGATCGTTAACCCGGAATAGATGGCGTGTGCCGCAGCGGTCCGGCAAGCATCACCACCATACCCACTCACACTGCCGCTGATTAAAATAATGGCGTCAATGACATCATTCAAAGCAGAGGTTACCTGACGATTTCGAGCAGATTCTATGGCGCTTTTACCAAATTCTAGTAGAATTAAATAGAGTTCATTCGCTATTTTTACAGCAGTTCGAACAAGTGCGGTCGGTACTGATTTTTGAGATGATGCACGGGATTCGAACCATTTCGCCAGAGTATCACCAATTCCAGCAATGAGAAATCGAACAGGCGCATGAGAGATAATTGTTGTGTCAACTAAAACCAAATCAGGTGCTTTAGAACGTCGACTAATCTCTGTAAAAATACCCTCATCATTATAAATGATTGAAATTTGAGTAGCAGCTGCACAAGTTGCTGCAATCGTTGGAACAGCAATTAACGGAAGATTAGTAGCGTAAGCTACAGCCTTCACGGTATCTAGTGCTTTCCCACCCCCAGCAGCAATTAAAAACTGTGGGCCTACTGATTCAACAAGTTGAATTAATCTATTAATTTCTGTCCAAGAGGATTCACCACCATACCATTCGGTATTGCTTACGATCCCATTTTCCTCAAGACTTCTCAACATTTTTTCTGAAATAGTGGACAAGGCTGTCTTCCCGCCAATAATTAACGCTTTTTGTCCAAACTTTTTTGCATGCTGACCTATTGTCTCAATGACATCGCGTTGGCGAATATAGCTAGCTGGTCCTACTGTTGACTGCATCCTAAAAATCACCATTTTCTTGATTAATTATAAAGTTTCTTGTCATTTTTATTCACCCTGACTATTCTATGGGAGAACATTTTAACTGTCAATGTTTATTCCCTAATAGATGTTATCATCTTGTTTAACATATTTTGCAGATGTAAATAACTGCTTTCGCAAGAAAAATCCAATCAGACAAATAACCAGAAATACAAGCACAAAATAGATGCCATACCGATGAAGGACCGTCCCAATTTCTTCGATATAATTTCCAAACAAGCGGCCCGTCATAAATAACAAAAGGGTCCATAGAAATCCAGTTGAATAGGAAATAACTGCGTATCTCCGAAAAGTCATTTTATTAATTCCAACTAAATAGGGAATAATATGTCTTACGACAGGAAAAAAATAACTGATAAATAGTGAAAGTGAACCATATTTCTCAATAAGCAACTGCGATTTAAGTAAATATTTATTGTTTTTTCTTTTAATTACCCTATCGAGAATAGGTGCTCCAAGCCAGCGACCGAGAAAATAACCAATCGACAGCCCGGAGGCTACACCTGCATAGGTAACAAGAAATGACGGGATTGGTTTTAAAAGCCCCAGAGTGGTGACAAATCCCCCAGTCATGACAATTACTTCATCAGGGATTGGCATCCCCACAATTCCAAGCCAGAGACAGAAAAATAAGGCAGGATATCCGTACTGATGAACTAGCTCAATAAGCGTGGAAGCATCCATGTCTTTTCCTCCTTTCTCGATTCTTTACTCACTTTGTACACAGATAAACAAAGGCTGGAGGAATATTTAATGGCACAAAAGAAACGTCAATATCAGAAAAGTGTTTCTCCAGTTGAGGAAGCATTTGGCGAGAATATTGAAAAGCAATAAAGGTTCCCCCAGGTCTAAGGGATTGAACAACCGCATCTATTATACGATCACGGAGGGTTTGACTGAAATTCGCAAAAGGTAAACCGGAAAGAATACAATCCACCTGTTCCAACCCTAAATCACGAATATCTTCGAACAGATTTTCAGCGGAGGAATGAAAAGACATCTCTGGAAATAATCTCTCTAACCTAAGACGCATCTCCGTATCCTGCTCATAAATAATTCCATTAGTGGAGGACTTTTTATTTTGCTGAATAAGGCGGGTGAAAGCTCCCGTTCCTGCACCCAATTCAACGATACTCTGCGTGTTTTCCCAATCAACATTTTTTAGCATTGCGTTAGCCAGAAAAATAGAACTAGGAGTGACACTGCCTACGCGCTTAGGTGATTTTAAAAATTTATAAAAAAACGTCATTTTGTCTACAATCATAGTTTTTACCTCTTTTTCAGCCTTGAGTATAGAAAATGAATGGTAATTCTGTCATTCCTCTTTATTGCTGTCCAATTTAGAGACCACATAATAAACGATAAAAGTTATTTTACCATGGAATGATAAAAACAGCTAAAAAAATTTGCAAAAAACATCGAAAAACAGAGAAGAGCAGACTGCGAAAAGTCTGCTCTTCTCCGCTATTATTCCACATAGTGAAGTTTTTCTTCCGCTTCTTGTTTTACTTCTTGATATAGGGGTAGAAAAATATTAACTGTCGTCCCTTCCCCTATTTCACTAGTAATTGCTATTTTCCCATTGTGATCAGTGATAATTTTATAACAGATCATTAGCCCTAGACCAGTACCGGTCGATTTAGTGGTAAAAAAAGGTTCTCCTAACCTTTTTAATTGTTCACTGGAAACCCCGACCCCTTCATCAACAATTTCAATATGAAGTTGTTGAGCATCCACATTGCGAACCGTTATTTTTAAATTTCCGCCATTAGGCATAGCTTCCATTCCATTTTTAATTAAGTTAATAAACACCTGTTTTAAATGATTCTCTTCACAATTAACAAAGGAAGAATTGCTATCATTATTCATCTCTATCCTTATATTCTGCATATTAGCCTGAGGATCCAGCAACGCAACGGTGCTTTCCAAAATGTTTGCGACATCCTTTCGGTCAAAATGGCGTAAATGCGGTTTCGATAGAATTAAAAATTCACTAACAATTAAATTAATGCGATCTAATTCAGATAACATGATATCATAATACTTTTGATTTCCTTTGTCTGAGCTTTGTAAAAGTTGGACGAAGCCGCGCAAGGTGGTTAACGGGTTGCGAATTTCATGGGCAACTCCAGCAGCTAACTGACCTGCCACTGATAGTTTTTCCGATTTAATCAGCAGTTCATCAGTTTTCTTTCTTTCCGTTATATCCCTCGATACAATGACAATCTTTTCTACCCTACCGCGGTCATTTAGAATTGGCATGCCACGTGATTCGAAGGTAATCCACCCACCATTCACATGCGGCACACGGTATTCCGCTTGGCCAGGCGTCTTATCTACTACAATATCTTTAAAAACCTGTTTTACCCTCTCCCAGTCTTCAGGATGGACGGAAAAATAGCTTAGGTTATTTTCCTGAAATCCGGCAATACATTGGTGCGATTGTGTTGCATACAGTATCTTCCCTTGGGGATCTGCCAAAGCAATAAAATCCGATGTGTTTTCCGTGATCAAACGGTATTTTTCCTCGCTTTCACTGAGCGCCTTCTCCATGGTTTTCCTTCGGGTGATATCCTTGGCAATTAAGTAATAGCCCATTACCTTTTTCTTAATACGAATAGGAATACATTTCACACCAATCTGTACGTGTTTGCCATTGCAGTGGATGACTGTAGCTTCAAAGTGAGAAACAGTATCTTGTTTAATAATTTCCAAGTACTCGCCAGTTATTTCCTTGTCCTCTTCACTTATAAAAGAGGAAAAAGGTTTTCCTTTAACTTCATGAGTTGTATAGCCCGTTATATCCTCTATTAACGGATTTGCATGTAAAATAAAACCCTTAAGATCAATTTCACAAATAAGTGCGGAATTTAATTCGACAATCGAATGAAGCTTATCTTTGGTCTCAACGACCCTTTTGAAAAGTGTCCATAGAAAGATCCAAGACAAGAGAAGCAAAAAGATCAAAAAGAAATACAGCATAAGAAGTCCTTTCTTCCACCTTTCAGTTTGGTCCAACTAATTTTTCCCTAATAAACTATATTCGCCTTATCATAGGTGTATTTCCTTCTGCGAAATTTGTCTATTTTTGTATTTTAATAAAGAAACAGTTTTTGTCTTTGTAACAAAATATTCACAACATTCCATCCGGCTATAAGTTTTTTGTGATATAATAAGTATAGGTTTAATAATCAATTATTTTGAATGGGGAGGCGATTAGATTGCAAGGAAGAGTCTTTTTATTTGTAGGTCCTGACGGTTCTGGACGAAATACACTTGCCAATGCAATGGGAATTACTTTCCACATTCCTCGAGTCGTCTCTTATACCACTAGGCCGAAAAGGCAATATGAAACACCAGGGAGAGATTACATTTTCGTCACGGAAAAGGAATTCACAGAGAAGGAACAAGCAGGAAACTTTATTGAAGCCGTTCGTTCTGATGGCTATTACTACGGCATTAAGAAGGAAGACTGTGAGCGCTTTTTGCGTGAGCAAGGGGGCTTCTATGCTGTTTTAAGCCCTGCAGGGTGTGAAATTTTCAAGAAATTATTCCCAAATGTCGTGACCATTTTTGTATACGCCGATCGTGATACAGTTACCGAACGACAACAACTGCGTGGTGACGACAAACAAACGATTGAGCGACATCTTCGCCATTATGATAACGTTATGAATTATCAAGGGGAGTGCGATATTGCGATTGCAAATTATGATCTGGCAAGTACAGCACAAGAGCTAACAACAAGAATTGAGAATTTCTTAGGAATTGTCCACGACCCAGACAGTAAATATTAAAACTACAAAATAAAAAGGGCACCGAATGGTGCCCTTTCATTTTTAGTTCTCGATGGTTTGAAATTCGTTAGAATAACCGAGGGTAACAGAAATTTTTCGGCCATACTCGCGGACTAGTTTCGCCGTATCTTCAAGCCTTTCCTTATTCATGCGGGTAGTCGGGCCAGACACGGAAATTGAAGCGGCTACCTTTCCTGTATAATCCCAAATGGGTGCTGCAGCACAGGAGATGCCAAGTTCATTTTCCTCTAAGTCAAAAGCATAACCCTGTTTTCTTACTTTTTCCAAATGTCTAAGAAGCTCATTTTCAGTCTTTAAAGTGTATGGTGTATGCGCATGCCATTCACATCCACTGAGAACCTTTGTCAGAGCCGCAGGTGGTAGAAAAGCAAGAATTGCTTTCCCGACACCTGTACAATGAACAGGCACACGCTTACCGATTTGACTATGCATGCGAATGGTCTGATTGCCTTCCACTTTTTCAATGTAAACCACTTCATGCCCATCGAGGACTACAAGGTGGATCACTTCCCCGGTATGATCAGCAAGATCCTGCAGGTAGGGATAGGCAACCTTGCGGATATCAAGATTGTTTAACAACCGAGATGATACCGCTAGCCATCTATAACCTAGTTTATATTTTTCAGTGTTACGATCCTGTTCCACATAACCAAGATGAACAAGGGTATTTAGGACTCGATGGACCGTGCTTTTATACATCCCGAGCTTCACTGACAATTCTGTAATCCCAATGCCGTTCTTTTCCACACTCACCTGTTCAACAATTTGAAAGGCTCGCTCCAGGGATTTAACACCTTCTTCCATCTTCTCCCCCCTTAAGAGTGCTGGAAAGGGTTTCTTAACAAACCGTAAGATTCTTGTACTTGGCTGCCAGATCTGTTATGTTCATCTGTAACCTTGCTACACCGGTTTCCAAGGCAGCTTTTGCAACGGCTAAAGCTACATTTGGCGCAACGCGTGGATCTAAACTGTTTGGAATTACGTTTTCCTCGGTAAGCTCTGCCTCTGAAACTAAATTTGCAATGGCATAAACAGCTGCAACCTTCATTTCCTCATTTATGCAGGATGCTTGAACATCTAGCGCACCGCGAAAGATACCTGGGAAAGCCAGAACATTATTAACCTGATTAGGATAGTCAGAACGCCCCGTTCCAATAACTCTAGCACCCGCAGCGATTGCATCCTCGGGAAGAATTTCAGGATCAGGGTTAGCCATGGCAAAAATAATTGGTTGGGGATTCATAGAGAGAACCATTTCCTTGGACAAAATACCAGCTGCAGAGACACCAATAAATACATCTGCCCCAACGATTACTTCTTTTAGTTGACCTTTTAATTTTTGTTTGTTTGTCATCTCCGAAATCTCAATCTTCGTTTCATTCATTCCTTCTTCTCTGCCTTCGTATATCGCGCCCTTGGTATCACACATAATAATTTGCTGTAACCCCATTGAGTGAAGCAATTTGACAACCGCTATCCCAGCAGCTCCACCGCCATTAACAACCACCTTTACTTCGTGCAAATTCTTACCAGCAAGTTTCAATGCATTTATTAGACCAGCTGCCGTAACGATTGCTGTTCCATGCTGATCATCGTGGAAAACCGGGATATTCATTTCTTCTTTTAGACGTCGCTCGATTTCAAAGCATGCTGGTGCTGCAATATCTTCTAAATTGATCCCGCCAAAAGTAGGTTCAAGCAATTTGATCGTCTCAATAAGTTTTTCCGGATCAGTTGTATTCAGGCAAATAGGAAAAGCATCAACGCCAGCAAATCGTTTGAACAAAACTGCCTTCCCTTCCATTACAGGCATGGCTGCCTCAGGACCAATATTTCCTAGTCCCAGCACTGAGGTTCCGTCACTGACCACAGCTACCAAATTCCCTTTGATCGTATAGTCATAAACGAGGTCCCTCTGCTTGAAAATTTCCCGGCAAGGTTCTGCAACACCTGGTGAATAGGCTAAACTAAGATCTCTTGCACTCTGTACAGATACTTTTGAATCAATACTAAGCTTGCCTTGAAAAGTGCGGTGAAGTTCCAATGCTTCCTCTTTCAATGCCATTGTTAAGGACACCATCCTTTTAAATTTTCATCTTGTTCCATATTACAGAACAACGTTCTATTAATTAAACTATTAATAAAATTCTATCATTTAAGCCGAGGAATGTAAACTTATTATTTCTGAAACTTTAAATTTAATTGATAATATGGATTATTGGGTTGTATTTGATTATAATGTTTAAAAAGAAAGGTGGGAAATCTTACGTGATGAATTACGATTCTTTATACTATCCATATCCCTCCCGAAGACATGCTGTCTTTGCCCGCAATGGGATGGTTGCCACTTCGCAATCCCTTGCTGCCCAAGCTGGGCTCGATATTCTCCGAAGCGGTGGCAATGCTATTGATGCTGCCATTGCTACGGCTGCATGTTTAACCGTAGTTGAACCTACTTCCAACGGGATCGGCGGTGACGCCTTTGCTATCGTGTGGACCGAAGGTAAACTGCATGGATTGAATGCAACTGGTCCTTCACCCGGATCTATTTCAATCGAAAAATTAACAAAAGCTGGCCTTAAAGAGGTTCCCAAACATGGAGTAATTCCTGTCAACGTTCCCGGTATTCCATCTGCGTGGGTGGCATTATCTGAAAGGTTCGGGAAACTCCCGCTGACACAAGTTCTACAGCCAGCTGTTGTTTACGCAGAAAAGGGGTTTCCCGTATCTCCTCATGTTCATTCCCTCTGGAAATCGTCTTTTGAGATGTTTTCTAAACTAAAAGGGGAAGTGTTCCAGCCTTGGTTTGAGGTATTCGCACCGGAAGGCAGAGCTCCTCAAATTGGAGAGATATGGAAGTCTCCAGGCCACGCAGAGACGCTCCAATCCATTGCAGAGACTAAAGGGGAGGCCTTTTATCGAGGTTATCTAGCGGAACAAATTGATTCCTTTATGCAAAAGCATGGCGGGTTTCTAAGCAAAGAAGATTTAGCAGCCTATAAGCCAGAGTGGGTGGATCCGATAAAGGTTAATTACAGAGGGTATGATGTTTGGGAGATCCCGCCAAATGGACAAGGCCTTGTTGCTCTATTAGCTTTGAATATTTTAAAAGGCTTTGAATTCCAAGAAAAGGATTCCATCGATAGCTATCACAAGCAAATTGAAGCTATGAAATTGGCGTTTGCTGATGGTTTACGATATATTACCGATCCGAGGTATATGGGAACATCAGTAGAAGCATTGATGTCCGAAAGTTATACCGAGGAAAGGCGCAGATTAATTTCTGACACAGCAAGATTACCTGAGGCTGGACGTCCTCCTGCGGGTGGAACAGTCTATTTGGCCACAGCAGATGGAGAAGGAAACATGGTCTCCTTTATCCAGAGCAACTATAATGGCTTCGGGTCAGGGATCGTCATTCCAGGGACTGGGATTAGCCTGCATAACCGTGGGAAGGATTTTTCGATGGACCCCTCTCACGCCAATGCGTTACAGCCTAATAAGAAGTCCTTCCACACCAATATTCCTGGGTTTTTAACGAAGGATAATGTCCCAATTGGTCCTTTTGGAGTAATGGGTGCTTATATGCAACCACAAGGGCATGTTCAGGTGATCATGAACACAATTGACTATGGGCTCAACCCACAGGCTGCTTTGGACAGTCCGCGTTGGCGTTGGATCGAAAACAATGTGGTTGAAGTTGAACCCCATTTCCCTGATCACATTGCCCAAGCATTAATACGGAAGGGACATCACATTGTCAAAGCATTGAATGTCATGCCATTTGGACGTGGACAGTTGATCTGGCGAGACCCGCAAACAGGTGTCCTAATTGGAGGTACAGAACCTCGAGCAGACGGAGTAGTTGCTGCATGGTAAATTAACGGAGAGTCCTTTCGGCAACAACAAAAAATTCCCGTTTAATAACGGGAATTTTTCTGTTTAATAAATCGACAGTCTGTGTCGGTCAAACCTTCTACAGGCTATTCCCCCAAAAGATAAACCTTTACATTCTGCTTGCCAAATGTCCAGGCTTTTTTCGAGGTTGTTGGGAGGAAGATGTCAATCCGATTGCCTTTTACCTTCCCACCTACATCAGAGGCAACAGCGTACATTCCACCAGAAGGTAACACATCAGAGGAATACCCTTCGATAAAAACTTTTGTTCCTAATGGAATAACTTTAGGGTCAACGGCGATTGTCCCTAATTTAAGAGGATTCCCAAAATAATCAACAGCACCCCATTTCCCATTCTCAGATGGTGCTGAAGTGTAAGCTGTTGAAATAGCAGTAATCACTTTTGAGTATTCAGGTAAGGACTTTTTACTTGCCATTGTGATTTTTGCTGTTTTATTCTGTTGTTTTTCATTTTTTTCCGGGAGGTTAATGGTTTGCCCCGGTTGTAAATTCAATGCATCCACGGTCGGATTTTCCTGTTGGAGTTTTGCCAATGAGATCTGGTGGGTTTTAGAGATTTCCCACAGGGTATCCTTTTCTTTTACCGTGTAAGAAGCGGCAAAGGTTGGTGTAGCCATAGCAAATAAAGATATGGTGACACCAATGGAAATCACCCGCTTTTTCCATTTATTCATTTTTATGATCGACTCCTTTTTTGCCTACGAGGTTAGTTGTCGGATTCGGGTTAAGGAGTAACCCTACGCAAATGAGCGATTCACCCCAAACGTCTAAGACGTACAGAATCCCCCGTACTTATTTTTGGGTAAAGTTTCGGCTTATGGAAGTCTATCATGAATTTAGATACTGGAAAAGACACAAAAACTGGAAAAGTTTTCTTCAGAAAATTAACCAATGAGTGATTCTAAAGCTCGCTTAACCCCTTGCTGATTGTTTGATTCCGTTATAAGATCTGCGGCAATCTTGACTTTCTCCGGTGCATTCTCCATTGCTACACCCATCCCGGCGAAACGGATCATGTCAATATCATTGTAATAATTCCCAATCGCAATGACGGTATTTGAACTAATATTTAATCTTTTTGTCAATGACGCTAAAGCAGTCCCTTTTGTTGCTTGTTTGTTCATAACGTCAATAAAATAAGGCCCGCTACGAAAACATTGAACCTGATAGGGAATTAATTGCTGTGGTAGCTCTTCGTATATTTGATCAATTTCCTTTTCAGAACCATATAAAGTTGCCTTCAAAATAGGTTCAGGCAATTCTTCAAGTTGCTCCAATATTACCGGATTCACCATATATTTCTTATACATATCTGCAATCTCTGCATGATGCGGAATGGTATACATCTTCTCCATTGCTGTAACGTCAATATGTACATGTTTATTGTTTAATATTTCCAGAATATTTTCAAGGTAATCTGGATCAATAGCCTTGATCGAAACAGCATCCCTTGTGGGTGTATGGTAGGTGACAGAACCATTATCCGTTATAAGATAGGAACCCACCCCAACCATTTCCGCAACTTTCTTGGTGGGTTCAAGTGCACGACCTGTACATAAAACAATTTCTAGCCCCGCCTCTTCCAAACTTTGTAACAACGCCCTTGTTTCCCCATCACATTCATAATGATCATTTAATAAAGTACCATCTATATCAAGGGCAATCAGCTGATATTTCGATTTCATTTCTCCACTCCTAAGGACTTTTCTTTATTATAACATGATTTAAAACCAACGCATCTGCATTTAGTTTACATAATATAAATTATGTAAATTAGATACTTCCAGTAATCCAACAACAATTTTTCAGGTATTTAAGGCACAATAAATTCAAGGCTTGTTAGAGGAGGAATTGCCTTTGCTTACGCCAGATCAATTGTCAAAGTTGCGTTCCATATTGCTTGCAGAAAAGGAAGATTTGCACCAAAGACTTGATGCAAATCAGCATTTTGATACTGAATTCGCTCTAATCAAAGAATCTTTGGATGAATTATCAAGTTATGATAACCATCCAGCTGACCATGGAAGTGAACTGTTCGAAAGGGAAAAAGATATCGCGCTAAATGAACATGCAGAAGAACAGCTGCAGGATACCATTATGGCCCTTGAAGCTATGGATAAAGGTAAGTATGGCAAATGCCAGGTCTGTGGCAAGGACATCCCTGTAGAGCGGCTTATGGCATTACCGACAACAACCCGTTGCATTGAACACACACCAAATAAGGTGACATCCGATGATCGTCCGGTCGAAGAAGAAGTATTAACCCCACCATTTGGCAAGTTTAAGTACGATGAAACTGATGTATCTATGTATGATTCGGAAGACGCTTGGCAGGAGGTAGCCAGATACGGAACATCTGAAAGCCCTTCGGATTTCCAAAATCACGGAAGATTTGATTATGATGAAATGTATATCGAATCCGATGAACCGGTCGGGTACGTGGAACCGATTGAAGGTTTTGCCATGGCTGACATGTACGGAAATTATATCGGTGTCTCCAACAATATTATACACGAAGCCTATGAGGCAGAGTTAGATGAGGCAAATATTATGTCTGCTGTGGGTGGGTTAGGAACCGAAGACCTAGAAATTGATGAAGAACTAAGAAAATAGAAGAAAAACTTTCCGTTATTCATGATTTTGGACCTAATAACGGTTAAATAACTGAAGTATTTTCCGTTATTCCGGTTTAAGGGTTATTTAAGTGATTACTTTAGTTAAATAGCGGAGAAGTTTTCCGCTATTTAACCTTTTTTTCTGGAACTATCCCAAATTACGGAAAAGTTTTCCGCTATATGTAAAGCTACTATCGAAGCCCTTTCCAAGCTTTCCCTTACCGGGACTACAATATCTCAGCAAATCCGTCGTATTCCAGCATGTTCTAACTTTCCTAGGTTTAATAAACCCTACCAACCTTCAGAGGCACGATCTTTTTTCAACCACTCGATTAGTTCTTTTTCCCGTGCCTCACTCATCTTCGCCGAAAATTCAGGCGTCCATTGATAAAACCCTGCCCCATTCTTCTGACCATATTTTCCTTGATCAACCAATTGACGCATGCTTGCAAGAGAACCATCCTCTTTGCAAAGGTCTGGGAACAGATAACTGGAAATCGCGTGAAAAACGTCCAATCCACCCATATCAGCTGTCATGAATGGTCCTGTAACAGGTAATCGGCGACCTAGGCTGTATCGAACAGCATCATCTATATCCTCCATGCTTGCTACACCTTGTTCTAGGATATACTGAGCCTCCCTAAACAAAGCATATTGCAGGCGGTTTCCAATCGAACCAAGGATGTCCTTTTTTACCAAAATTGGTTTTTTATTCATTTTCTTAATCATCGCCATCGCTCGATCGACGGTTTGATCTGTGGTTTTTTCTCCTTTGACTACTTCCACAAGCGGAATTAAATGGGCGGGATTCCAAAAATGAGTCACAATCGTTCTTCCTGGTTCTTGGGTATTGATAGCAATAGCTGTTGGGCTTAATCCCGAGGTATTGCTAGCAAGAATAACATCTGACGAACATTGCTGATCGAGCTTTTGGAAGAAATCCTGTTTTAACTGCAATATCTCTGGAATAGCTTCAATAATAAAGGTTGCCCCTTCCAGTGCTTCTTCCCAATGAACCGTAAATTGAATTCGTTCTCTCGTTTCGACCTTCTCCCCCTCGGTAATAGCCTGATTTTGCAGCAATATCTCGAGCTTGTCCCTAACCCCACGCTCTCCGTTTGCAATATCCTGTTCGGTGTTTCCCCAAACTTTAACAGCTAGTCCAGAGAGAGCCGCAGTCAGGGCGATGGAATGTCCCATTGTTCCTGAACCCAATATGGTTAGTTTTTCTTCTTTCATCCTTATTCCCCCTTTATCTTTTACTTTTCAAAGAACCCCTGATAAAACTGTCCGATCCGGTGTATGCCTTCCTCCAACAATGAGCGATCACCAGCAAAGCAGACACGGATTAAATGTTTCCCTGAAGGGCCGAAAACACCGCAAGGTGCAACAGCCACCTTCTCTTGCTTTAGTAGCTGTATGGCAAAATCGCGAGCTGTTACCCCAGTTTTCGAAATATCGATCAGAATATAAAACGCACCTTTTGGCTTATTATAGTCAATTTCATACCTGTCTAGGATGTCACAGGCGGCATCGCGTTTTTCACGGTATTCCTTCCGCATGGTTGTCACAAATTCACTTGACCCATCTAGCGCAGCCTCACCAGCTTTTTGAGAGATAGAAGATGCGCAGGTTGTGACGGGTTCCTGCAATTTACACATGAGATTGAAAAGATTTTCCGGAACAAGCGCATAGGCAAGGCGCCAACCCGTCATCGCATAAGCCTTGGAAAAGCCAAAGATACTAATGATTCGGTCTTCCAGCTCAGGTGCCAAGGACAATGGACAAATATGTTCGCCCTCATAGATTAATTCATCGTAAATTTCATCGGAAATAAGATAGATATCATGTTTTTTAGCTAGCTCAAGGACGCCTAGCCAAACTTCTTTAGTAAAGACGGCACCTGTTGGATTACTAGGCGAATTAATAATCATGGCTTTTGTATACGGGGTAATTCTATCCTCCAACGCTTGTAGATCAGGAAGGTATCCATCTGCTGCGTTTGTTGGGTAATAAACCGGAATCGCACCTTGCATACGAACTAGACTTTCATAATTGGGGTACGTCGGATCTGGAATCAGTACTTCCTCGCCCACTTCAACCAGGGACAGTAAAGCAAGATTTAACGCTGCGACGGCCCCCGCCGTGATGATAATCCGTTCTGTACCAACCTGAACCTGATAGTCTCGTTCCATTCGTCGAGAGATGGCTTCTCTCAATGAAAGCAATCCTGCATTCGAAGTATAATGAGTATACCCCTCTTCCATCGCACGAATGGCTGCCTGCCTTATATGTACCGGGGTTTCCGCAGCGGGCTCGCCGATCTGGAGCTGAATGACATCTGACATCCCTTCCGCCATATTCATAATTTCCCGAATACTATTCATAGGAATTCTTTCACGACTTTTCGCAAAACTTTTCATGTTCTTCTCCCTAAAAATTAATTTTATGTATCTTTTAATATATCATATTTAGAAATACAAAACCTCAGTTTCCACTCTCTCTTGTCCGAATAGTCCACAATATCCCTACTCCAATAAGGATTAACGCAGCACCTCCATATGTAAGCCATAGACCATTCTGCAAACGGATCACGGCATAGCCAAGAAGTGGTCCCAGTGCTGCCCCCATATCGATCATCATAGAATAAATGGTCATGAAAACGACTGTATTTCCTTCCTTGGCTGCATCTGAAGCAATTGCATCGATCAAGGTAGTGAGCGCTGTGGCGGATATGAGTAGCACGATCACGATTGGGAGCCAAATTAGCAATGGGACTTCAAGGGGAATGAGAGAATATGTGATTCCTGCGATGAAAAGAAAAATGACTAAATAAGGCTTTCTCCCCTTTTCTCCGTCTGACCATTTGCCTATATTCGTTGCCAAGAAAGGTTCCCATGTCCATCGAAAGGCTTGGAGAAGACCTGACAAGGCTGACCCAGCAACAACGAACCCTAGCATAGCAAGCTCAAAATGATGATATTCAATTACATAGCTTAAGGTGGAAGTAAGAATCCCCTGAAAAAGCATGGCAATCAACAAACCGCTAACTACAGCCTGCATGACTTGGCGGGAGAAAAGCCAGGTCTTGGTTTCCTGATTCCAATGCAATTTTTTCCTCGATTGATTGGTAACATGGGAATCTTCAAACGAAATAAAAAGAAATGGGATTGCCAAAAACGGCGTAAAACCGAATAGGAATGTGACACCCGTAATCCCCCAGGTACTTGCAAGGAAGCCCCCAAGAAGCATGCCGAATAAACTTCCCAAGCGATACAGCCCATTATACGTTCCCATCCATTTTCCTCTATTACTGTCCTCAGCACAAAGAATGACAGTAAAATATCCCCCGAGCTTTAATAATGACCAGGCCATCCCCCAAATACAACGGAGAATAAACCAAATCCAAAAGCTGTTCGCTAAACCATACCCAACCGTTGCTGTGACCGAAAGAACGATGGCAATCAAAAGGCCTTTGCGAAGCGAGAGTCTGTGATAGAGCCACCCAACCAGTGGATTCATCGGCAGCCTCACGAAGCGATTCACAGACAATAAAATCCCAACCTCAATTAGGGACTGCAATCCCGCCTCTTTCCAATAAATAGGAAGCACAATGTATAACATCGAATCTCCCAAAAGGCAAAAAGCAGTTATGAGGGAAACGGTCACCACAGGATGTTTCCACTTATCCATCATGCTATTCCCGACCTTCTTTAAGTCATTTCCTACAATATAACACCATTTTTCCAATTGTAAATATTCAATATTTATTGCACAGAAAAAATTTTAAAATTCATTCACATCTTCCTTGAAACCTTTTTGAAATCGACTCGTCTATTAAGATAAGTTCGAATAAATTGCCAGGAAAGGAAATGATTCACATGGGAGTTTTTCGTAATCATCCTATTAAGCTTCTTCTTGCCAGTTCCTTAATTTTAACATCCCTGCCTGCCTACGCTGCAGAACCTGCTACACTTCCTGCTAATCCAAAGGTTTCGGCACAGGATAACCAAGCTATGGAAAATGCTAAGGTGTCCAAAGATAAGGCACTGCAAATTGCCAAAAAAGGCATTGATATTCCTGCTGACTATACACAACGAAACGTTGAATTTCAATCAAAATGGTGGGGCAGTAATTCTCCCGCCTGGGTATTTTACTGGGATCACCAAGGCCCCGATTACGGCAGTATCCAAGTCGTAGTGGATGCCAATAGCAGTAGCATCTTAAATATCGATATGTACAAAAATGAATATGACCCGAATGCTACCTATCCGCCCAAGGTTGATCTCGGCAAAGCAAAAGATTTGGCCATGGAATTTATTATGAAACAATTCCCGGATAAGAAGGATGAAATCGTTTATGATAATCGATTTGAACCGACTAAACCACCATTACAAGGGAGTGTTATCTATCCCGTTACGTATAAGCGAAAAGTGAATGGTATTCTCTTCGATAATAACGAAATTCGCGTGAATATTAACGGGAACGGTGAAGTCACCGGGTTCAGTTATCGTTGGAGTGACGATATTCAATTTCCTGCTGCAAAGAATGTGATGAGTGAGGAATCTATCACCAAACTTTATGAGGATCAGTTAGACCTATCCCTTCGGTTAATACGCTATTGGGGTCCGAGACAAAAAAATGATACAGATCCCATCGCTTATGTTCCGCAAACATTCGATGGTACTGGCTATTATGGACAACAATATTTTCGGGCAACAGACGGGGCACTTGTAACCCCTTGGGGTGATATGATTCCCCAGACACAATTAGGACTCGAGCAGATCTCCGACAAAAAATTAGGGGATATGCCCGCTGGTAAAACCCTGACTCAGGAACAGGCACTTGCTGCTTTAAGAAAACATTTTTCCCTGCCAGAGGACTCAAAGATCATCAACGCAAGCTACCGTGAAGAAAATATCGATAATCCTGTTTCGGTATGGGACTTTAATTGGGAGCAAAATGTAAATGGAATTACTCGAGGCTGGTCCTCCGCTTCGATTGATGCGGTAACAGGAAGAGTCCTGAACTATAATAATTCAGATCAAGTTTATTATGCAAAGGAAGAAGGCAAAATCCCTGCAAATGAAAAGACGTCTCCGAAAATTTCTAGAGAAGAAGCACAAAAACAAGCAACTGAACTAGTTAAAAAATTAAATCCAGATATAGCAAATCAAATTTATTTTGTGAAAATGCCTCCAAATCCTTATCAAGAGGCAAATCCGGGAATTTTCTATTTTTCCTTTGCCGTCCTACAGCACGGTGTAACCCTGGAAAATCAAAGCATAGGGGTTAGTGTTGATTCACAAACAGGAAAAATTGCCAACTATTGGTTTGACCCCTACAATTTAAAACTGCCTAAGGAAGCCCCTGTGGTTGTTAATAAGGAACAAGCAAAGAAAACCTATATGGATATGGTTGAATTGAAATTAACCTATATATTACCGCAAGAGAAACCGAGCATCTACAATAAACCAGGTAAATCCAATACGGAGGCTATGCTGGTGTATGAAGCGCGAATGAAAAATAGCGGAGAACCCACTTTCCTTGATGCCAAAACAGGCTTATGGACCAATCGGGAAACCAAAAAACCGGTGAGCACTGCGGAGACCATCTCCGATATTAAAGGCCATAAATACGAGAAAGAACTACGATTGCTTCTTCACTATAATATATTCGACATAACAGATGGCAAAATAGCCCCGGAAGAACAAATTTCGCGTGGTGAAATGATTAAAATGCTCATGCTCGTACAAAACAACGGTTATCCAATCTGGTATGACCCTAATCGCGCAGCAACCTTTAGCGATGTTTCCAAGGAGTCTGACTACTTTGGTTACATTGAAAATGCCGTACAGCAAAATCTGATCGATGGTACGAAAACAGAATTCAAACCAAATGAAAAAATTGACCGCGAAGAACTGGCCAACTTAATCATTAAAGCATTAGGGTACAGCAACTTATTGGAAGTGCCTAACCTGTTTAACAATGATCTAACCGACACCGCTTCGATGGAAAACCCTGCGGCCGCGACTTTGGTTACAAAATTGGGAATTATGGATACTGCAAGCAAAGCCTTCAAGCCAGATGAAAAAGTTACCCGTGCGGAAGCAGCTGTCGCCTTTTACCACTTTCTTAGTAAAAGAAACCAGGGTGGAGCGATTAGATATTAGAAAAGTGTTTTCTCATAGCGTTGAAAATAGTCCTTCATAATTTCTATGAAGGACTATTCCTATTTGAATTTATCCTTTATAACTCGTTAAAGGAATTGATAAGTTTATTGATTCACCCTATTCTGAAGCTCATTAATAATCAGTTGCATAACCTCACCATTTAAACCACCCTGCTCCTGCACAACCTGTTGAATGACCTCTTCAACTGCTTGATCTCCCAATTTTTCTGCCGCTTCCTGAACTTGAGGGTCCTGCATGACTTGTTGCACGAAATTGACTGCAACCTTCGCACTTACTTTTGCGGATTCCATCAAGGCGTTTTGTAGCTCCTGATCGTTCATAACGTTTTGTGCCACATTACTCGCTAATTGTCCAATTTCTTTGCCGGCATCCTTTAAGATCTCGACATCTTTATCTGATAGCACTTCTTGCCCATTCATCGAGCATCCAACAAGGCTTAAACTGCCGACCAAGGCCAAAGCTAAAGCCATTGATAACTTTTTCATGGTTTCCCTCCATTCGAGTCTTTATACAATTATTTACGAAGATTATCCATTCATTGTTTCAATAAATTCACCGACACTTTCTTATGCGGAAAATTACATCCTTTGAATATTTCCCTACAGTTCATTGCACCCTAAAGAAATATTAAACAACTTTTTGAGGTGAAAGTGCATGGGGATGAAGACGCAATTCGGAAAAATTTTCACTGGTTTTCTTAGTTTCACCATTTTTTTAACAGCTTGTTCTGTGAACCACCCCCAGGAAAAATTATCGGTTCAAGAAGTTCAAAAAGCTGATCAAGTAAATTTGACTAGTATGAAGATTGGCGAGGATGTTTCAGAGCCGTCCATCCGAACCATTCAATCAGGTAATGACCGTTTGATTTCTGTAGAAGATTTTTTTAAAACTTTGGATTTTCGATCCGCATGGGATGAGAACCAGAAGGTGTTGAAAATCGGTGATTCGGATGTCCTCTATGCCATTTATCCTGAGCGTAGTCAGGCGGTCGCTGAGGATTCCTTGGTTGAACTTCCGCAGGCACCACGTGTCATTAACGGACAGGCTTTTATGACACCTGACAGCTTGGCTGCTATCATGGGGACCTCTGTTACATGGGATTCCAATCATAACCTAGCTGTGCAACCCATTGACGATAATCGTTTAACAGATGAAGGAATGGAAGTATTGGGGCTTCCACAAATCAATGAAGACAAGATCGTAACGAAATCTTTAAACTATAAGGGCGTACCCTATCTTCGCGGTGCAGATCCGTATCCTAAATCCAGGCGCTTCGACTGTTCGTCCTTTGTCCGGTATTTATACAGGGACTTTGGCGTTCATTTACCAAGAACCGCCCGGGCCCAAGCACGAAAAGGTATTCGTGTGAGTATGAAAGATCTGCAAAAGGGTGACCTCCTCTTCTTTTATACCCCTGGACGTTTCAAAAGCAACAAAATTGTCGGACATGTCGGGATGTATATTGGAAGAGGAAAAATGATCCACACCTATGGAAAACCCGGCGTTACCATCTCACCTGTCCATGGATATTGGCAGACCCGCTTTCTATTTGCCAAACGACTGGCAAGGTAATTTCCTAAACAGTTGCCTAGACAGATCTCTCTAAGATACCACGGAGATCTGTCTTTTATTTTTGGAACTATTTACAAAATTTTTAATCGGGAGTTTAATAAAGGATGAGTATTCCAGAAAGAAGGGTTGTGTTCATCTTTGAAATTACCTTATTCCCTCTTTGAAACGTTTCTTGTTTCCCTACTGGGTGGATTGATCTTTTATTTCTTAACCATCCCATTAGCTTGGCTGTTGGGACCTTTGACCGCTACGATGCTTTGGAAGCTATTGACCAAAAGAAAGTTATGCTGGCCATCAAAATTTCGTGATCTCGGAATGATGGTTTTAGGTTATATGCTAGGATCCTCTTTTACTTGGGGAACGCTTACACAAATTACCTACCAATTGCCATCCATGCTAATTGTCACGATATTAACCATCGGCTTTAGCTTCTTCATGGGCTATTTAGTTGTCAAAGGGGCTAGGGTCGACTTCGTTAGTGGAATCATCGGATCAGTACCAGGCGGTTTGTCACAAATGGTCATTCTGGGAGAGGAATTAAAAGGGGTCGATACTACAATTGTAACCTTCATGCAGACCTTTCGCCTAATGATTGTCATCTTCACAGTGCCCTTCATTCTTGGTCACGGATGGTTAGGGGAAATTGGACTGCGGACTGAGGTCACTCCAACCGAAGTTAAATCGTCTTTTCTTTTATCATGGTATGCATATCCAATTTATTTATTTATTGTTTGGATCGGAGCCCGATTGGGAAAGAAAATCGGCTTACCTACCGCACCCTTACTGGGGCCGCTGTTGCTAACTGCCGGATTTGTTCTTGCTGGGATACAGGCGCCCCCATTGCCTTCTTTCATTATTTTGTCCGCTCAAATTTTGGTAGGTGCATATATCGGGTTAATGATGAATTTCTCAAGCCTCTCCAACTGGAGGAGATTTGCTCCCTATACAATTTTTTCCTGTTTTGCTCTTGTAGGCTTTTCCTTGTTGTTGGGCTGGCTAATTACCTTATTTTATTCGATGTCGCTTTACACTGCGGTTCTCGCCACGACACCTGGGGGCATTGCCGAAATGGGAGTTACTGCTCATGAGGTAAATGCTAATTTATCAATGGTCGCAGCATACCAAATTTTTAGAGTTCTTTTCATTCTTTTTCTTGTTCCACCCTTTTTAAAATGGTTTATTAATAAAGTTCGAGCATCTAGTATGGCCAAAATCGGTGAGCAAAGAATGGAAAAAACGAGGATCTAAAAACCCTCGTTTTATTTTGCTTCTTCTACCAATTTTTTAAATCGCTTGGCTAATTCTTCAGGATTTCCAAATCCAATGATTTGATCTGTAATCACTCCATCTTTGGAAATGAAAAAACTTGTGGGAACCGCTTGAATTTGATATAGCTTAGATGCCTGTCCTTTCTCATCTAGCAGGACTGGAAAAGTAAATCCCATTTCATCACTAAACGCCTTCGCCTTTTCAACGGAGTCATTTTCAGTAAGGTTTACAGCGTAGATTTCCAAATCGTCCTTGTATTCCTCGTACAATCGAACAAGTTCTGGACCCTCTATTCTACACGGCCCGCACCAGGATGCCCAGAAGTTAAGTACCACAGGTTTTTGTAAATTTTCTAAGGTATAAGTTTTTCCGTCTAAACCTTTCAACTCAAATCCAGGGGCTTGTTTTCCTACCTGCTGTGCAAAGCCTTGACCTTGCTCTGTCTCTGGAGCCTGTGTCGTTTCATTATTTTCCGATGCACGATTCATGTACAAGATCACTGTCAAAACGACTGCAACAGTGAGAATGATCGTCGTAGCTTTTCGCAATGTCACTCTCTCCTCTATTTAAAACAACGTTCCTATTTACTTGTTACTTCTATTTCTGCCCACTCTTCATAGCACTTAATCACGGAACACATATCTTCATTACCAAACCCGTTGCTAATCGCCATTTGCAGCATTTGTCTAACTAGCGATAAAACAGGAACAGGCAGCTTCAATTCGGCCGCAAGATCTGTAGCCAATGTTAGATCCTTATGCATGAGAGCTGTTGCAAAATGTGGACGGAAATCACGGCTAATAATTTTTCCAGTTTTATTATCTACCATTCCGCTTCGTGCACCGCCACCGCTTACAACCTTTACAAATAGCTCTGGGTCAATCCCTGACTTGGTAGCCATAATCAAACTTTCCGATAATGACAACAAATTGATGGCTGCAAGGGTGTTATTTGCGAGTTTCATATAGGAGCCTGCACCGTTCTCCCCCATATGGAATGAGGCTTTCCCCATAATTTCAAATAATGGAGCACATTTTTCGTAAACTTCACTCTTCCCACCTACCATGAAGGTAAGAACTCCCTCAATCGCTTGTGGTTCACTTCCAGTAACAGGGGCGTCTAACATTTCTACCCCTTTTTTCGCTAATTCAGCCGCAAGTTTCTTGCTTGTCTTCGGAGAAATCGTACTGCTGTCTACAACAATCAGTCCTTCATTTGCTCCCTCAAGGATTCCATTTGCTCCCAAAACAACCTGTTCTACAGCAGAATCAGCTGTCAGCATGGTGAAAACAACTTCGCTTTGACGAGCGACATCTGCTGGAGAATTCGCAAATACCGCGCCTTTTGCAATTAATTCGTCTGCCTTTTCCTTTGTACGGTTATAAACAATGATTTCATAGTCTGCCTTTAATAAATGGGATGCCATTGGCGCCCCCATTGTACCCAATCCTACAAACCCAATTTTTTTCAATTAGATTCTCTCCTTTCTATTTTAAACCAAAAATTGAAATCTCATTCTATTATACCTCAAAATGGTTATACTTTAATAGATCCCCCATTGAACGGCATACCGCCTAAAAATCGCCTTTCAAACCGTCATAAAACAAAAAAATATACGAAGGAATATATAATATGCCTTTACGAGGAGGAATTGATGTGGGACATTCTCACGCAGCAAGATATCAGGTAGATAAAAAGCTCTTAGCGTCATCGAGCGGATCTCTCCACATTGGAAAAGATCTATCTTTGCAGCGGACTATTTTCCTTTATCAAATCTCGGGGCGAAAAGGGATGATTCCCGAGGAATATGTACGAAGAATTGCCGATGTATCGGGGGTTTCCGATGAAGGGTTACTGCATATTCTTGATATAAGTCCATTAAATCAATCGGTATTTGTAGTGCTAGAAGCACGCTCAGGTCATCCACTAGCCAAGATTCCTACTGAAAAATGGTCCCTTTGGAAAAAGATTAAATTGGTCTATGAAATCGGAAAAATTATACAGCGCTCCCAAGAACTTCGGATCCGTGGCTTTTCCGTAACCGCAGAAAACATTTGGATATCTGAAGGGGAACCGGCAATTATTAATTATTGGTCAGAAGGGGATGTACAAGGCAGAGGGAAAAACGGACTAGTTTCACTCTTCTATCAATTACAAACCGATTCTCTGGAAATCCCTCTCCAGTCACAGGATATACTTCACCATATTTCCGAATCGCTTGAAAATGAATCGCCGGCCGTGCGGGAAAGAATTCTTCAGGTTTGTCATTCATCCCTTTCTGTGGACCATCCTTTGGCTACAGTCATCCAAAAATTTGGGGAGTTATTGTCCCTAAAGGAAAATGATAACCGTCCTCCTTCCCCTACTCAAATGGATGATCCGGTGCGTCAAGAAAAGGAACATCTTCACCTTCACCCAAAGGAACGGGCTGGGAAAAGAATTCGACTCGTTGGAGGAATCGCAGTAACCCTTGCTTTATTCGGATTAGCCGGTTATACCTGGTCTCTGCTAGCAGAAGATCCTGATCCTACAAAATCTCAAGCGTTGGAAGCAGCCCCTTCATCACCGCAAGAAACGCAGTATAATGCGGAGGAACAGGAACAAGCCCCCCCTTATGAACTAGAAAATCCTGTAATCATCCAACAAGGTGCTGCCTATACCAGTCCAGCAATGATCGTGCCAAACCTAAAAAAAATGAAAAAAGAAGAGGCGGAACAAACAGCACTTGCTCATGGATTACATTATCAATATTTTCTGGAGTATGCCAATTACCCAGAAGGCCATGTATATAAACAAAATTTAAATGCTGGAGAAACTTTTCAAGAAGGAGACACCATTTCTTTCTGGGTGAGTAAAGGCCCTGCACCTGAATCCCCGTAGCAGACCTAATAAAAAAACGTTCCCTATTCAATTTCCCTCCTGTTTGTTAAGATAGTTACTATGAACTTTGGAAGATTCATAGACAGACATACAGGAGGGGAAACCATGTTATGGAAGGCCTTTGATCCTGCTCCTGTTCCAGGAGAAATCAAGAATTGGCTTGCAGACAATAACATCCCATTAATCTTTGGACCGATTTTGCTTCGGCGTGGCGTTGATAGCGTTGATCATCTTCACCACTTCTTTCACGGCACGCTTGCCGATACAACACCCAGTACGGCCTTTGGAGCGCCAATTTATCAAGCTGTAGACCGCTTAAAATCAGCCTTTTATCAAAAAGAACGAATCGTTATTGTTGGCGATTACGATGCGGATGGAACAACTGCGGCCACCGTTGTAATGACTGTACTTTCCGCTTTAAAAAACCACTATGGTTTCGAAGTAGAATATCTAATTCCTGATCGCTTCTCTGAGGGCTATGGTCTGAATGATGCAAACCTGCCAAGACTACTAGCGATGAATCCCAATCTTGTGATTACAGTCGACTGTGGTGTTTCCAGCGATAAGCAAATAGCCGAATTAAAAGCAGTCGGCATAGATACAATTGTGACAGACCACCATGAACCAAAGCAAACCTTCCCCCAACACGCATATGCCGTTGTTCACCCGATGGTAACAGATTACCCGGATCATGGAATTTGTGGTTGTACAGTCGCCTATCAACTGATGAAGGCAATCTGGGAATGCCAAGGAAAAAACCCACCAAAATGGGTTACAGAGGATTTACTTGATTTAGTCGCTGTGGGTACCGTCTGCGATATTATGCCACTGAGAGGTGATAATCGGATATACGTTCGCCTCGGTCTAGAAAAAATAAAACAGGGACAAAGACTAGCATTTCAACTTATGAAACAAAAACTGGGATGGAAACAAATAAACACGAAAACTTTGGGTTTTTCGATTGGTCCCAGAATAAATGCGGCTGGGAGAATGAAAGATGCAGATCCCGTTGTCCATTTACTGCTTTCCCAAAATCCTACATACTGCAATAGTATCCTAGAAGAACTAGAAAAGCGAAACAATGAACGCAAAGCAGCACAGGAGCATGTTGTGGAAATTGGCATGCAGCAAGCGGAGAGCTCCCCTTATCAGCACGTACTCGCAATCATCGATGACTCCTTTCATGAAGGAGTGGTAGGTATTGCTGCCTCCAAAATCGTGGAACGATTCTATAAACCAACCTTTTGTCTTGCGCGTCACGAGGGAAAAATTAAAGGATCTGCCCGTTCCATCGAGGGTGTCCATTTATTCCAATTGATGGAGAAATATCAACATTTCATTGGCAGCAAATGGGGCGGACATGCCACAGCGGCCGGACTTACCTTTGATGATGAAAGTACAGTCGATGACTTCTTCCACGCATTAGATGCCGAACTAGCCAGCTATCCGGAGGAAGTTTGGCAACGGGTACATCGCTTTGATACGAAACTAGACATGAATAGTCTGCCAGTGGATCGTTTTTTTGAAGTATTAGCTAAATTGGAGCCGTTCGGTCAAGGATTCCCAGCTGTACAATGGGCCATTGATGGCACCTTGCTGCCGGGTCGCCAGTTAAAGGAAGAGCAAAAGATTGGAAAATTGCAGGTCGGTGCTTTGCAAATCCCTTTTGCTATGTGGTCCAATGCTTCCAGAGCTTCCTTTCATCGACAACAGACGTACTTTGGAAGCTTTGAATATAGTGATTATTGGAATGGGATGCAAATCGTACCACAATGGGTTATGTGAGATCTCATGAGGCTAGCACACATGTTTAGGATCAAAATATCCAACACTAAGACCTGAAGGAGCTATGATTCCTATTTATAGAAAGGGAGGTTCCCCATGAAGCGTGTGTTTCAAACAGGTCAAAGAGTAGAACATAAAACCCTTGGTGAAGGAACAGTCACTGAGCACTCTCCGGCATCTAGCCAGGTTGAAGTAGGATTTTCTGAATTAGAAACTTACTGGGTCCATGAGGATGAATTAAAATTAGAGTCATAAGCGGTCCATTTATGGGCTGCTTTTCTTTTATTTTCAGCAAAACTCTTTTCAAATCGTTACCAAAATGGCAAAATGTATGTAATTCGTATATTTCAGACAGAAGAATGAGAAGGAGAAGGATCATGGGGAATATAATTCATGTAGAAAATGTTTTTTTCAAACGTGATGAACGAATGATTTTATCGGATATCCATTGGGATGTAAATACTGGGGAGCACTGGGCCATGATCGGTCTGAATGGTGCCGGAAAGACCACCCTATTAAAAATGATCAACGGCTATATGTGGCCTGTAGCAGGTACCGGTGCTACGATTGAAGTGTTAGGAAAACGTTTTGGCTCTGTTGATTTACGCGAACTGCGCAAGTCTATTGGATGGGTCAGTACGTCTTTGACAGATTCCATTTCTCCCTCTCATACCGTGATTGATGTTGTCATGAGTGGGAAATTTGCCACCTTCGGTCTCTACGATTCCGTAGCCAATCAGGACAAAGAGAAGGCTATGGTCATTCTAACCAAACTTGGTGCAAAACATACTGCAGAGCGTCGCTTCGGGGTATGTTCTCAAGGGGAAAAACAAAAAATCATGATTTCCCGGGCCTTAATGGCCAACCCCAAACTATTAATTTTGGATGAACCATGTACTGGTTTAGATATATACTCCCGCGAAAATTTACTGCTTGCCATTGATGCACTAGGGAAACAGCCCAATGGGCCGACAATGATTTATGTTACCCATCATATTGAAGAGGTCTGTCCAATCTTTACACATGCCCTAATTATGAAAGAAGGCCAAGTTGTAGCTGCAGGCACAAAGGACAAGGTGATTACCGATACCATCCTTTCCGATGGACTGGGACTTCCCCTGGAAGTTGAGTGGAATCTGGGACGAGCATGGGTCAAGTTGCGTGAGGAATTGGAAGTCAGGAGCTAAGTTCAATTTTGGTTTTGGGAAGCGGACAGTGGATTCCAAAAGGATCCTCTGTCCCTAACCATGTGCTCCAGAATCGATGTTAAGTGCAGATTTGCCAACTAATCGCGTTCAACCCCATCCAAATGGGTCACTGACAATTCAGCATAGGCCACACCTTTTTGAATTTGGATCATCTGATGCAATTTGCGCAGCTGCTGTAAAGGACCTTTTACTACAAGGATTTCAAGACATTGATCGTGATTGAGGTGCACGTGCATCGTGGAGATGATCTCGTGATGGAAATCATGCTGCAGTTCCATTAGATAAAGAGGTAAATGACTAATGTGGTGGTCATAAACCATCACAATGGTTCCAGCTACAACCTGATCTAGTTTCGTCCAATCTGTATCCAACAGAGACTTTCTGACAAGGTCACGAATCGCCTCCGAACGGTTAGTATAACCCTGTTTTGTTATTTTCTCATCAAACTGTTTCATCAACTCGTCGGGCATGGAAACCCCGAAGCGAACCAACGTGTCTTTTTCTTTTAATTCCTTTTCCTTCATAGCACCCTCCATTTCATCCCAACCCAAAATGCTAATTTTCCCCAAATACTCGCGCCAAAAATTTCCGCAAATAAATTTACTTCTTAAATGTAACAAAGTGGCACATTTTTTGTAAATAGGGCACAAATAAACACCCAGTCTCTTTATGACTGGGTGTTTATAAAATGATGCTATTTCGCATTTTTTAGAATGATCTCTAAATCTGCATTTAAAGTAGTCGATTGCGCATCGCTGTTCAAGTTCGTTTTTACCCGGTCCATTGCTTGTAAAGCCTTTGGATCTGTCACCACAAGAACACGAGTATTTTTTCCTACCAAATTTTGAATCGTACTGGGATTGTCCTGAAAGTTCGTTCCTTTAACCCCATCAATACTGTTCGCAATTTTATTTTTAGTTCCCAATTCCCCACGGTTTTTTCCGATAATCACTGTATTCCCAAGAATTAAAGCCTTTGTTTTCCTTGACCCACCGTGATTGATATAGCTTTCAAGCTGAGTCGAAACGCCATTACCATGAAGAGACTTGGTGGATTCCACATTTATTTTATGTTCTGCTTTGGCATGATTACTTTCCACATTCATCTTTGCATTATTTCCTTGATACCCACACCCGCTAAAAATTAACGATGCACATAGTAATGAGGTATAAGCTAACGACTTCATCTTTACACCACCTCTAAGTTGTTGTTCTGTCGTTTGTTTCATCTATAAAAACATCGCCCTGTTGATTTACCTCCATATAAGAAACATCTTCAACAGACTCAATCCCTTTATCCTTTAAGGTGCCCATTAACCATTCTTTCGATTTACCGTACTCTTTGAGTTTTTCCTCATCGATTTCCCCATCAATAATTAACTCAATGGAAGGTGTAGATTTCGTAGGTTTCAAGTTTAGATCCTGAGGGGTTACCGGGATATGTTCTGCTTTTTTCAAAATCGAAAGGCTGCCATCTGTTTCCATTACCGCATATTCAATTTCGGCAAGAGAGAAAGCATCTTTCTTTCTTAGCAACATTCGTAAATTATCCAAATCAAGCCGAAGCTTTTTTAGATTATTTTCTAGGATCTTTCCGTTTTTGATTACGATTTTTGGCTCTCCTTCCGTCAACTTTCTGACTTTCCTTGATTTCTCCGCTATATAAGAAGCCAAAATCGTTAATCCGCTTAAAAGTCCTAAAGCAAGCATGGATCTACCCAAGGAAATGTGAGGGTCAGCCAACACACCTGCGGCGACATCACCTATAATTATTCCGGTTATGTAATCAAAATAGGTAATGTGTGAAATTTGCTTTTTCCCCTGAAGCCTAGTCAATAAAAGCAGGCTTAAAAAAATCACCGGAACTTCCCAAAACAACTCCAGCAATGCTTTATCCAATATCATCCCTCCCAGATTATTATCTGCAATTAAACAAAAAAAATGACCACCCTCTATGGGGTGGTCCGATTATTTAAATGAAAGGGGGTATCAATTGAATTAATTTAAATGTACCATAGTTTTATTAAAGCTAAGTAACCAAGCTGTTACAGTTATGTTACAAAAATTAGATAGTGTCTAACAAGAGGAAACTAATGTCGTAATTAAAATGCACAAAGTATGGCCGATTCTCATCACTAAATATCAGTAATTTAGGTTCAGATGTGGGACTGAGGAACAAAATTAGTTCCTCTGCATAAAGGTCCATCCATTGATTTTTAATCATGACAGGTGGTTCCATGGGGATCTTTACTAAGTACCCATCGTTAGGTTCAATCTTCAAATCAGATACCATGCCGGTGATAGTATACACCATATTTTTTATCTCTTGTTGTACTTGAGGGGTATTGACGATGTGTTTAACAACCTTGCCCCGACTAACATCAAACACTTCAATTTCCGAGGCTTCAGCGACTTGTCCAAAAAGTTGTAGAATAAAAACGAGGGTTAAAAGGATAATGCAAGTTCTTAACAAGAAAATCACCTCAGGGATAGTATTTGTTACTAAAATAAAAAAAGACAGGGAGATTTCTTCCTGTCCAGATCCGATCAATTTATTTGAGGAGGTATTCCCTTTATTCCTTAGGCTCCTGCAGCAATAATCACTAACAGGATAAACAAAACAAGAACAATTAAAAACTCTTCGTCGTTAAAAAGACCACCTGCAAATAGGCTCATTCCCTCTCCCCCTTTCCCCATGAATGTACTTTTATTTTATGAGCCCCTGATGATTATGCTTGTATAGCTGTCTAAATCCAGAAAAATTTAGGCAAAAAAGGGACCAGCCTTTTAGGCTCGTCCCATTGCTTCATATCTAACGAGAGTTTTAACATTAACCAAAACCCCTGCAGTTCCTAGAAATGAAAGCCCTACCTCTCTTTCATCCTTACGGCTCCGAAGACCGATCCAGGGGAATACTATATCCATAAATAATACTAAGTCAGCCAGGAAAAATAACTATGTGAATTACATCATGTGATTTATATGGGGTTTTTGTTAACTTGGAGAATGAAGTGAAGTCAATATCTTATTATACCTTAACCTTTAAGAAATTGCAAATTCTGCTCTCAGCAAGGTGGAACGCCACAATAATTTCTTTTTATGCGGCGAAATTGACTAATTATGCGTTTCTTTTTTAATATTTACGTGGTTTTGATGCAAGCCTAAATCTGATTAAATGTGCAATTGGCCTTATCAGCATTTCCTAAAGATTGAATACTAGGCTGCCGTAAAGACCCTTTAGTAGTCCATTCTAAATAGTTTACTTTCACTGTTATGACGGGATTAATCCAAGTAACCTCCTTGCTTCTTTCAGGAATATTAGTAAAAGGTTTTGCTTCGATCTTTAGTTTCTCAACAATCTGAGTGATATTTTTCCAATCCTCTTGTGTCAATTTTCCCGTCCCCGCATGCCCAATGTACCAAAGTTGTCCCTTCTCATCGTAGAGTCCAAGTAAAAGGGCGTTGACCATACCCGCGCGATAAGTCACTCCACCAACTACCGCATAAAGATCCTTAATTACCTTTTTCTTCTGCCATCGTTTATCTTTGCCAGCAATCGCATAATGACTTGCAAGGTCTTTGATAACAATGCCTTCCATACCATTTTGTCTAATCACTTCAAATAAAGCATCGGCATCGGAATAGGTCATGACCAGTTGTGCATAATCCTTCGGCATAATAATTTTTGAAAGCACATCGATTCTTTCTTTCAAGGGCCTCTGATTAATCCACTGACCGTTATAAAAAATCACATCAAAAATCATATAAGTAATTTTCACGGCCCTTTGCGCAAGTTTTACCTGCTCCATCCTCCGAATCCCATCACGTCGCATCACCTCGTGGAAGGAGGGTTTCCCATCCTGACCTAGTGCAATGATTTCCCCGTCCAGAATAACAGAGTTCGCCGTACAAAATGACTTTACATCTGCTATTTCAGGATAATGGAGTGTGCGCTCATTGGCTTTCCGGTTAAAAAGCCGAACCTTCTGACCATCGTAATATGTAAGAACACGTACACCATCCCACTTTACCTGTGCAATCCATTGATCACCGTCAGGCAGTTCTTCTGTAGTTATCGGCTCAAATGGAATAATGGGTTGTAGTTGCATGGAAAACTCCTAATTTCCTTCTTTTTTGACTATTATAAGTGAGGTGTGCATCGGTTCCTGTCTTGGCGGACTCAGAAGCCGTTATTTGCATAAAAATCTCCATAATTGACCCTAAAATCTCGATATAGCGTCTCCTCTGTCCGGAACCCCATAAAAGATGATCTTTTTTTCAGAAATAGCGTCTCCTGAGTCCGGTCTGAACGCTGTCCCCATAGTAGCACCTCAACCTTGCTCAAAGCCCTCCTCGGGGATCTTGACATCTTCTCCAGTACCCTGATAATTTTCTATGGTCGCATCAACGGTTCCTTCCATATAGACGTCAGACACCTGTTCATGTGTCACGGCCAACCCGTTTTCAAGCTCCGAACCAGATTGGTAATCAGTTACCTCATAATTTTTAGCTGCCAACTTATCGTTTGTTGCAATTTTTTTATTTTCCACATCAATGGCTCCCTTCAAATAGGAAATCTCTTTATATACTGTCCCAATGATTACCACTTTTTATGTATTTGTCTAGAAGCAAGCATTATCACTTTTCACAGATTGACATTTCCCCTTTTCATCAGTAAAATAGGTCCATAAAAGTATAATCGCGGCAAAGATGGTTCAATAGTACCTGTATTCTCTTTTCAGAAAGCGACCTGGGGATGGTGGAAGCCCGGGAAAAGACACAGGGAAACGGCAAACCGGAGCTGTAGACAAATCAAGGTGGACAAGCAAACATTGCCTGTCAACTAGGGTGGAACCGCGGGTGCAACAGCTCTCGTCCCTAGGCATCATTATGCCTTTGGGATGAGGGCTTTTCTATTTTCATTAAAAAATAAAGGAGTAGGACAGAAACATGAGTGTAACTATGGATCAAATTGTGGCTTTAGCAAAACATCGCGGCTTTATTTTTCAAGGCTCCGAAATATATGGTGGGCTGGCTAATACATGGGATTATGGCCCACTTGGCGTAGAACTAAAGAACAATATTAAGCGTGCTTGGTGGAAGAAATTTATCCAGGAATCCCCTTATAACGTTGGTCTTGATGCAGCAATTTTAATGAACCCAAAAGCATGGGTGGCGTCAGGACATGTGGGAAACTTCAACGATCCAATGATCGACTGTAAAGAATGTAAAGCACGCCACCGTGCCGACAAATTAATTGAAAATGTGTTGGCTGAAAAAGGTATCGAAATGGTTGTTGATGGGCTTTCTTTCGAACAAATGGCCGAATTAATCAAAGAACACAACGTTGCTTGTCCAGACTGCGGTGCCCATCAATTTACCGACATTCGTCAATTCAATCTAATGTTCAAAACCTTCCAAGGTGTAACAGAAAGCTCGGCCAACGAAATTTATCTTCGTCCAGAAACAGCACAGGGGATTTTCGTAAACTTTAAGAACGCCCAACGAACCATGAGGAAAAAGCTGCCATTCGGAATTGGACAAATTGGAAAGAGCTTCCGAAATGAAATTACTCCTGGGAACTTCACCTTCCGGACTCGGGAATTCGAGCAAATGGAACTCGAATTCTTCTGTAAACCAGGAGAAGACCTAAAATGGTTTGAATACTGGCGTAATTTCTGTCATCAATGGCTGCGTTCCCTTGGGCTAAAAGAGGAAAGCATCCGTCTTCGTGACCATTCCGAAGATGAACTTTCTCATTACAGTAATGCAACAACGGATATTGAATTTAAATTCCCATTTGGCTGGGGCGAACTGTGGGGAGTCGCTGATCGGACAGATTATGATCTTAAACAGCATATGGAGCATTCCGGCGAAGATTTCCATTATATTGATCAAGAAACAAATGAAAAATATGTTCCATATTGTATCGAGCCATCACTGGGTGCAGATCGGGTAACATTGGCCTTCTTCATTGATGCCTACGAAGAACAACAGTTGGATGGCGGCGACAGCCGTACCGTCATGCATTTGCATCCTGCAATTGCACCTTTCAAAGCAGCAATTTTTCCTTTATCGAAAAAATTATCCGAGGGGGCACAAAACGTATTCCAAGATCTAGCCAAGCATTTCATGGTTGACTACGACGAGTCCGGCTCCATCGGAAAAAGATATCGCCGCCATGATGAAATCGGAACACCTTTGTGCATAACCTATGATTTTGAATCTGAGCAGGATCAACAGGTAACGGTACGTGACCGTGACACAATGGAACAGACAAGAATGCCGATTAGTGAACTGAAAGCCTTTATCGAATCAAAAATTCAATTTTAAACCAAATAAAAGACACTCTAGCGGATAGAGTGTCTTTTATTTATGAAATCGGGAACCGATGAATAAGATGATTCCCTCGATTTTGCAGCATGGTTAAAGAAATTAATTTCCAAACAATGTGAATTAGGATAACAAACAAGATGTTTTCTGTGAGGATGAACAAGACCGCTAGCAAAAAACCTATAATTCCAGCAAAACAAGCGTTCATCCATCCGCGTGGGAGGTAGATCAGACCATAAAGTAAAGAAGAAAGCCCTACCGCCCAATCGAGGTGTGCAGTGATCATGCCTACTCGATCAATAATATAGTAACGGAAAATCAATTCCTCAAAAAATCCCGAGCTGAATGCTAACAAGATAATTCCGTACCATTTAGGAATGGATGCATAATAGTTTGTCTCTTCCATGTAAAAACTTGTTCGCTGTGTCTCTCTCGGAATTGAGTTGTATACAATACGAAAAACGATTAACAAGACAACCAATCCAGTTATACTTAAAATCGTAGCAATCGCAAGATCCCCTAGGTCCCATGAAATCGGAATCGGAGTGAATATTCCACGCTGCCGCTCAAGCGAAACGATCACGAGAAAACAGACACCCATCAGTAAAAAATACAGAAACCTTTGATGCAAAGGTTCATCAAACTTAAAATATGAAAATAACCCTTTCAATATGTATTCGATTGCTATGATCGTCCCAACTAGTAATAGAATATCAAAAAGAATCATTCCGTCCACCTTTTGGATTAGTTAGTCTTTTCTGATGCTCTTATTATAAACTGATTCGACCGGAATAAATGTGGAGATTTTATGAACCCTTACTTTTGCCAAGTGGCTCAAGGTCCGCACCTAATACCTCTAAAGCTGACTTAGCCAAGGCTTTTTGCCCATCTTCTGTCGGATGGAAATCATAGCTCCATACTCGCACAAAAGAAAGCTGCTTCCCTTCAAACTCTCCATGTGCATCGGCCACAAAAATTCCGGAAAGCGGGTCTTCCAATGTTTTTATGGCTTCATTTGCTGGCATAATGACCTTTTCATTTAGATTATGTAAATACTGCAAAGCTGAAACATTAGGGAAGGGGTTATACAGATTAAACAGGACAATCGGGGAATTAGAATGCTTGCGAATCTCCTTGATCGCTGCTTGCAAATTGCCCTTGATTCCTTCTGCGCGTTTTCTTGCCTCTTTCAATAATTCTTCGAGTTCATCCTGACTAGGTTGATAGGATGGATCTTTTTGAAAGCCTTTAATTAATTGGCTGGATGCGTCTATTAGATCATTGCTGCCGATGGTGATCGTAATAAGATTAGAATGCTTAATGGCTGTTTGATACTGCATGGTTTGGATAGCATCTAGCAAATCCTTAGAAGTCGATCCGGTCACCCCAAAATTTTCTACTCTCGCATGATCACTCATCAAATAGGGAAAGGCTATTTTCGAGGGTTCTAGCGGTTTTTCATTTAAAAATAAACCAAAAGTCAAGGAATCCCCCATAGCTGTAATCCGTATCAAATCCTGATATTTCCAAGTATCTTTATTAATTTGCTGCTGTGTTGGTCTTTTCTTGAGTTCCCCATTCATCCTATGATCTGCTAGATTCCGTATAAATTGAATAGCCTCTGCTCTTGTTAGTCTCCCATCTGGATCAAATCCCTGAATAGAACGATCGGATCGTCCTTTGGAAATTCCACTTTCCAATAGAAACACGATCGAGCCATCCGTATCGTAATTGAATCCTTGGGTTGCTGTAATAAGTTGCGCAACCTCTTTGCGCATGATGGGGTCTTTTACATTCCCCTGAAGAGGTAAACGAAACTGAGTAGCCAACTGATAGTAGGGAGTAAACCAATCCCCATTTGGATCCTGTCCCTCGATCATTCCAGCCTCTGGAAAACTACGAAGCAGCATCACAGCAAATTCCGATTCTGTTACCGTTTGGTCAGGTCTAAACCGATGATCCGCATATCCTTTAACAATCTCGGAAGATAGAGCCCACTCTATCGTTTCCTTGGCCCAGTGATTTTTCATATCAATGAGTGTATCCAAGGATTCTGCTTGAACTGGAAGATTACAAAGAAAAGTTGCAAAAATGAAACTGACTAACCTTTTTTTCACAAGGATCCTCCCTCTTACACTACTTTCTATACGGGTTTTAACCCCTTTAAAATAGTTTACAGCAAGCTGCTCAACATTTAAATCCCAAACAGAAAAAGGCCGACACGAAAAGTTCAAGATTTCGTGTCAGCCACTAGTGCTTTTTATTTTCTTTTTCTCATAATATCATACGCATTTACAGGCCGATCAACTTTGAATCGAACTCTTTGCAATGGCGTATTAGCCACGCTGATTTCATTTCCATCTTCGTCCCATATCTGCGTAATTTTTTGTTCAAAACGATCCCGTTTAGGCCCAATCATTTCAATTTCCTGACCAATTGCAAAACGATTCCGCTGTTCAATCGTTGCGATCCCTGTGTTCTCCTCATAATCCAGGACAATACCAGCAAAATCGAACTGGGCCACCTTTGGCGGAGTGCCGAAAATCTGGTCCACATCTGTTGGAGTATGATAGTAAAAACCTGTTGTAATCGGACGATTTGCTGCTTTTAAAATTTCTTCCATCCATTCCTCGTTAAATCGGTAGTTTTCGGGCTCTTCATAATAAGCGTCAATTGCCCTCCGATAGGCATTCACAACCGTTGCCACGTAATGGATGGTTTTCATTCGCCCTTCAATCTTAAAACTATCCACCCCAGCCTTGATTAGATCTGGGATATATTCGATCATGCATAGATCCTTTGAACCCATCGTATACGAATCATCGTCCGGGGAGATGGGCTCCATCCCGTCTTCTCCATCCTCAAACAAATCATATTTCCAACGGCAGGATTGCGCACATCCCCCGCGATTAGAATCACGATTCGTCATATGGTTGGAAAGCACACAGCGCCCCGAATAGGAGATACACATGGCCCCATGGATAAAGGATTCTACCTCAATATTGACATTTTCTTTAATCTTGTGAATCTCATCCATGGTGCACTCCCGGGCTAACACTACCCTTTTTACCCCTTCTTCAGCCCAAAACTTTAGTGTTTGCCAATTAGTTGTAGAGGCCTGGGTACTCAAATGAATTTCTAACTCAGGCGCTGCCATTGCACAGATTTCAATAATCGCAGGATCCGCAATAATCACGGCATCTACCCCGATCTTATAAAGGGTCTGGAAATATTCTTCCATCCCCGTAAAATCCTCATTATGGGCAATAATATTTGCCGCGACAAACACTTTGGCGCCATGACGATGGGCAAATTCAACGCCCTCTTTTATTTTCTCATAACTGAAATTTCCAGCCTTTGAACGCAGGCCAAATTTTTCACCGCCAATATAGACGGCATCCGCACCATACATCACAGCAAACTTTAATTTATCCAAATCTCCAGCTGGGGCCAATAATTCAGGTTTCTTACGTGTTTGAACTGCCGTAACCAATTCTTTTCCTCCTGACTTAATAGACTTGTTCCTTAAAATAAAATCCTGTTCCAAGCGGACGTGTCTCTGGTTGAATCCTTTTTATTTCTTCCATCCATGCTGAATCTACACCACGGTTCGGATCTTCCATAAGATCGTCAATAGCCCGGCGATAAACAGAAACAACGGTTTCGTTGTACTCCGCTGACTTTAAGATTCCATCTATCTTTAAGGCATCAAAGCCATGCTGTATAAATGTCGGAAGTTGCTCTATCATACAGATGTCCTCTGCACTCATCACATGTGTCCCTTGTTCATCTTGAAAAATGGGATAATTGGCATCATCCCGGTTATCTTCTTTAATATATAGTGGAAGATCCAACTCTCTTCCATCCTTTCGATGATCCATATAATTGGACACTAGACTTCTTTTTGAATGAAAGATACAAGTCATGCCATGGATTTGGACCTGCACTTCATGCGTTGTATTTTGCTTTACACCAATGACCTCTTCAAAAGATAACTCTCTCGCCAGTATAGCCCGTGAAGCCCCTTTTTTTCCCCAATAGTTTACTGTTCGATAACTAGTTGAAGTCGTTTCCGTACTCCAATGCAAAGGAATCGTTGGAGCGTTTTCGCGGGCTGCCATAAGCACCGCCGGATCTCCAAAAATAATGGCATGTACGGAGAGCTCTTGCAGTTGTCCAAGATACGATGCGAGCTCTTCCACCAAATCTGGGTGAAATAGTGTATTTACAGACACATAGACCTTTTTATCAAAATGGCGTGCGATCTGCATCGTCTCTTTAATCATGGAAGAATCAAAGCTGCCAGGCATCCTTAAGGAATAACGGGCTTGTCCAATTTCAACCGCGTCTGCCCCAGCCTGAAACAATCTTTGTACTTCTTCAACAGATCCCGCACTGACAACTAGTTCGGTTTTATTTGTCATTCGCCTCATCAACCTTCTACTTAAGATTAAGTCGTACACTTTACAATACCTAATGATGAGTCTATTTGACTGTGATAAAATTCACAGCCTAATAAAATAGAAGACCTCCCACATTAATGACAGAAGGCCTTCTAAGATCGTCTGATCTCTTTGATTAATTGGCATACGATCATCCCAATGCCTATGGAGCTTAAAAGCCATATAATGAAAAGCCCATCCATGGACCATTCCCCCCACTTTATGATATGCGAAGATTCCAAAACGGTATAGATTAATACACACCTTAATTAGATTCTACTGTCCCAATATGTTGAAAAATGGTATAATAAAGTAAATTTAGAAGTGAGGAGTTTTGAAAATGAAGGCAGAAGTTCTTTTTGAAGCATTATCTGATATTCGAGGGCGAACCTTAAAAATAGTGCAAGATATACCAGAGTCAAAATGGAATGTCATTCCTCCCGGATTTCGCAACCATGTACGCTGGCATCTCGGTCACATTTTAGTTAGCCAAGAAAAGATGCTTTTTCTTTTGAACGAAGAGGCCTCCTCGATTCCAGAAGGGTTTAGCGAATATTTTGCAGGGGGAACAGATCCTTCAACATGGGAGAGTCAAGAAGGATTGCCGGAGGGAGAAGTCATTCTTCAATTACTTAAGGAGCAACCTAAGCGGATCAAGCAAACATTTACTGAAAAATTGCAGCAGCCAATGGTACACCCCTTTACAAGTGCCACTGGAATTACATATAACACGGTTGAAGAAATGCTTCATTTTTCCTTATACCACGAAGGGATCCATGCAGGGATCTTAATGGCCATGAAAAAAATAATCTAAGCAAAAAGCCCTTAATCGGGCTTTTTCTTTATCCAAGCTTCGTATAGTAGTTGGCATAATGGGAAGCAACAAAAGAATAAGGCTTAATCTTTGGCTGGTAGCCAATGGAATGAATGACATTCATCATTTCACTGACATAGATACTTGTTTTATTTTTCGACCCTTGGCCAATATCGAGATGGCATTCTTTCGTTAACGATGCCCCGGGATAGTTCGCAATGATTTCCATCATTTGCTGTTCTTTGTCATCATCAAAATAGGAAGCAATATGCCCAGTTAGATTGGTTTCTGTCGTAATTTTTTCTTTCAATTCCATCTTTCGATCCTTAACTTTTCGATAACAAGCCCAAACCCCTTTTCCCATGCGCTGAATCACAATCCCCGTGACAAAGGTGGTGTGATTTCGGTACACTTGGGAATCAGTTCCAATCATAAAGCGAAATTCCCCATGTGGATCTATACTCATGAACCTTAATACCCGCTGAAAGACTTCTTCCAGGGTCATGCTTTTCTCTGAGGTGTTCTGAAAACTGAAGTCATGAATGATAAAAGGTTTTGCCTGCTTCATCTTTTTATCACCTACATTCATGTTGCTATTTTTCGTTTCCTTCTTCCTCACTTCTTTTGGATGAATCCTTATGACTGTACCTATAATCTTCCCATTTCGTTGATCGGTATAAGGGAAATAATCCCCTTTCATTTTTCTCTCTTTTTTATTATATTCTGCAAGTGCGAGCATATCACGGCATATCCAACATAAAAAAGAAAAAACACCGTATAGGATAATCCTAATCGGTGTTTTTTAACTCTACAATGCCCTGGATAAAAGATCCATAATGTGAACAGCCTCCATCTGACCATCCAATCCTGCGCGGTGAATCCCCTGTTTCATTTGCAATAAACAACCTGGATTTGATGTGACGATATAATGGGCTTTGGTATTTTTTACATGCTCCATTTTGTCATCCAGAATATCCATCGACATGTCAAAGTTGGTTAAATTATAGATTCCTGCAGATCCACAACAACTGTCAGCATTTTTCAACTCAACAAATTCAACTCCTGGAATACTGCGGAGTAGACTACGCGGTTGGTTTCGCACACCTTGACCGTGAGCCAAGTGACATGAATCCTGATACGTGATACGGGCATTCAATGGCTTGTTAAAGGTAAGCGGAGGAAGTTCTGCCAACAGTTCATTCGCATCCCTTACCTTGGAAACAAAACGAAGTGCCCTTTCCATCCATTCCGGATCATCATGGAACCAATGATGGTATTCTTTCAAAGCTGCTCCACAACCCCCGGCATTGTTCACAATGTAATCCACGTTTGCCTTTTCAAATGCCTCGATGTTCCGCTTGGCCAATTCCACTGCACCTGGCATCTCTCCTGAATGGGCATGTAGCGCTCCACAACAGGCCTGCTCCTCTACAAAATAGATTTCACATCCTGCTTTACTAAGTAGTTTAGCTGTTGCCTGGTTTGTTTCATAAAACATGACATCCATGATACAACCAGTAAACATCCCAACCGTATATGCTTTGTTCCCTTCAGGATTCATTCTTGTTTGTCGGGATTTTCTTTCCCGTGGGGAGGCAATTTGGTCCACCGCTTGTTGCATTTCAGCCATCTCCCGGGGCAGAATACGCATTAACCCCGTTTTTGCTGCCAAAGATTGTAGTCCACTAGCCTGCGCGGCCCATAAGGCCGTTCCCAGTAGCTTCATTCGTTTCGGATGTGGAAACAACTGTTTAAAGACCAAATTTTTAACGAAGACATGTTTAGGATTAGTTTGTTTTTCATTTTCCACGACGACTTCCCGTGCCGTTTCAATCAGACTTCCGTATGGTACACCTGCTGGACAAGCAGTTTCGCAGGCGCGGCACCCTAAACAGGCAAACATATTTTTCTCGAACTCCGCATCAATGGGCAGCTGTTCTTTGGCGACACCTTTCATCAAAGCAATACGTCCACGAGGACTATAAGACTCCAAACCAGTCTGTCGATAGGTCGGACAGGCCGGAAGGCAGAATCCGCAATGCATACAGTTTAAGATTTCATCCATGTTAAACTTAGATAACAGACCGTTTTTTGTTGCATTCGATTCACATGCTGGCTTGAAATCTTCCAGTTTCATTTCTGCACTCATTTTTTCACCACCAATCTTCGGCGAGTGCTGCTTGGGAACATCTTTCCAGGGTTCATAATGTTATTCGGATCGAAAGCCTCTTTTATCCGCTTCATTAATTCAATTCCACCTTCTCCAACTTTTAGGTGGAGATAATTCATTTTTGCAGCACCAACCCCATGTTCTCCCGTAATCGTACCGCCAAGCCGTAAGGCTGCTTCGAATATCTCTGCAAACGCCTGCTCAACACGATGAATTTCTTCTTGATTCCGCTCATCTGTCATACAAGTAGGATGTAGATTCCCATCCCCTGCGTGGCCGAAAGTACAAATATCAACCTGGTATTTCTCCGCAATGCGTTCTACTTCCTGAACGATTTCTGCCAATCTAGAACGGGGAACAGTGGCATCTTCAAGAATGGTGGTTGGGCGCAAGCGGGACAATGCAGACAAAGCAGCTCTACGGGCAGCCAACAGTTTTGCCCCTTCTTCTAATGTATCTGCCACTTTCACTTCGACTGCCCCTTCTTGCTTGGCAATCTCGGCGATTTTCTCTATGTCCCTTACAACGACATCTTCAGGTCCATCTTGCTCGATTAAAAGCATGGATTTCATATCTAAAGGCAAATTAAGCTTGGCAAAATCATCGACCACTTTCATCGTCCCTTGGTCCAAAAATTCCATAGTAGCAGGTACAATTTTATTGGCAATGATTTTTTCAACCGTTTTAGCGGCATCGACAAGGTTTGCGTAATAAGCAACTAAAGTCCGCTTGGTCTCGGGCAGTGGAACAAGCTTCAAGGTAATTTCCGTGACAACGGCCAAGGTTCCTTCGGATCCAACAAGTAAGCGGGTCATATCATATCCCGCTACGTCTTTCACATTTTTACCACCACAACGCATAATTTCACCGGTTGGAAGAACATATTCCAGCCCCATGATATAGTCCTTTGTTACCCCGTATTTTAACCCGCGCATTCCGCCAGCACATTGTGCCATATTGCCACCAACAGTCGAAATCCGCATGCTGCCTGGATCCGGTGGATAAAATAAACCAACAGCCTCTACTGCACCATGTAAATCTGCTGTCACTACGCCTGGACCAATGGTAGCGGTTAAATTTTGTTGGTCAATTTCATAAATTTGATTAAACCGATTCATGTTAAGCACTATTCCACCATGAACAGGAATGGTACTAGCGGCAAGATTCGTTCCCGAACCGCGAGGAACAATCGGGATGAGATGTTCGTTTGCGAGCTTAAGAATTTCCGCCACTTCCTGCGTTGTTTGCGGTATAATTACCGCATCTGGCATCGATTGAAAGATTGGGGTTGCATCATAAGAATAGGCATATAATTCATTCGGACTATCCAAATACCATTTTTCCCCAACAATCGAAATAAATTGCTGCTTCAATTCAGGCGTAATTAACGTTTCCTTCTTCACTTCACTCTGTATGTTTTCCAATATGTACACCCCAACTTTCTACAATTCAGGTCATCTGATGATTACCTTGAGTCTATCATATTAGAAAAAAGTTGTATACGATGAACTAGGTGGTCTTAAAAAAGAAACGTAGTTTTTCCACAACCTACCAGTGACAAGTTATTCTTGTTATGATAAATTAATAGTCGTCCTCTTGCTTCAGTGTTTAGGCAACATGTTTCTTGACAGGACGGGGAAAAATATCGTAAGATAAACATGCTTTTAATTTGCGCTCGTAGCTCAGCTGGATAGAGCGGTGGTTTCCGGTACCACGTCTGCCGGGGGTTCGAATCCCTCCGAGCGCGCCAATAACATACATATCGCTCCTGCGATGTGCGTGGCATCTTTATTGTTTCGAACCTTAGATGTATAACGGGATTCTAATATTTAGTCTAGGACACTGTGCCCTACCATGGGGTTAGTGGAGCAGATTGTGCAGAAACCCACCTGCGAGAGCGGGTTCATGAAACAAATTGGTGTTACGGCATAGGCGGGGTTTATATTTTATCATGGCGGTCGTGGCGAAGTGGTTAACGCATCGGATTGTGGCTCCGACACTCGTGGGTTCGATTCCCATCGATCGCCCCATTAAAAATGCTGGTGTGGCACAGTTGGTAGCGCACTTCACTCGTAATGAAGGGGTCGGAGGTTCGAGTCCTCTCACCAGCACCATTTATATTCGTTCCTCCAACGTCGATTCATCTCCTTGCTGGAACGAGATCGTTGTACCCGAAGGGTGCACCATTAGTAGTTATTCTGACTACGTCGAATTTTCACCTTGCTAGAATAACATCAGTAGTCCTCGAAGAGGGCACCATCTGAAAGCAATCCTACTACGTCGAGTATTCATCTCGCTGGTTTGCAATCGTTGTCCTTTAGGGCACCATCTACGTTGATATGTTACATAAATCCAACCCTTGTATATCAAGGGTTTTTCTTTTTATCCCACTCACTTGTTGGTAAACCCGAGCAGCAAGCATCTAGCAACTTGAAGATCTTTCATCCCTATTTTTTCCTGTGATTGATCTTCATCGCGCCTTTGAAGTTCAATCCTTCCTTCTCTTTGCCCTTGATTGATATTCATCCAGCCTATGAAGTTCAATCCTTCCCTATTTTTTCCTGTCAATGATCTTCATCGCTCCTATGATGTTCAATCCTTCCCTATTTTTTCCCATGATTGATCTTCATCGCGCCTTTGGAGTTCAATCCTTCCTTCTCTTTGCCTTTGATTGATATTCATCCAGCCTATGAAGTTCAATCCTTCCCTCTGGACTTTTCTCCTCTATTTTTTTCTAGCGATAAAACTTAAAAAAGGAATAAACCCAAAAAACCTTCCATCTTCAACTCTTTGTGAAGCTTCCGCTTTCAGTGCCTTGGCAGTTTCCTCACTGATTTGACCAAATTCAACAAGCCGTTCGATCCCCCGTTCGAGAAAATTAACCATATAATCGGGTTTTGTTGCTAAGTAACCGTAGCTTTGAACAACCAAATTATCAAAGCCCATCGACGAGATAAGTGCAGGAAGCCTGCGTACCAACCAGATGTCATAGCAATTATATTTCTTCATAATTTCAATACAGGCTTGGAGTGGATCATGCTCCCCAATCGCTACAGATCTAAGGCTGTAGTCTCCATCAAAGATGACCAGTTGGCCACCTTTTTTCAGGACGCGATAGGCTTCGCGTAAAAACAGCTCCGGGGAAGAAACATGGCATAAAACGGTGTGAAAGACAACAGCATCAAAACTCTCACCCGGGAAAGGAAGTGATTTCCCGTCGCCGACTAGATAAGTTATATTTTCATTTTGAGTTAAAGACTTCGCTTTCTCTACAAAAATAGGGGACGGATCAATTCCAATGACCTCTATTCTATCTCGTTGTTTAGCAAGCTCACGTGTAATTGCCCCAGTCCCGCACCCCACATCCAAAACCCGCATTCCATCCACCCATTTGACTTCAGACAAATACGTATTAATTATTTGTTTCATATGGGGATCCGCAGCTCTGATTTCCAAGCTATTACTCAATTTTAATTGGACATCCTCATTTAATTCAGAGATGTTTGTGTATGGATCTGACATGATACCTCCTCAGAATAACTAAAGTAAACATCACGAAAACACTGTCGATACATTTTCCACATCTTCAAGATTCATTATCGTGTCTGCAATGTCTTTCGCCTGTTTCTCAGATATGACCTTCCCCGCAAGCCCTAGGAATTTTCCTCTTAATTCTAGCTCACCCGCTGGATTTTCTGGATCCCCTTTGGGCGCATGAGTTTCTTTCGTCAATTTCGTCCCATCAGCATAATGCACGGTAACCCGCGAAGGCCATAAATTGGGGTAAAGAGCATCAAGCGCAGGGTCTACTCGTAAATTCACTTTTTCCGTCAGGCGACGAATCTTTGGATTAAAAAGGTTTTCTTCCGTAAATTCATCCAGACCTGTTTTCCCTTTTACAAGCATCAAAGCAGCCGCATAAGGCAAACTGAATTTCGATTCAAACACCGAGCGTGGGTCTGGCTTATCCGTAATATTCAAAGCGACTTGATAGGTTTCTACCACCACTCGCTCTACTTCCTCTATTTTTGAACCGTTCTCCCGGAATATCTCCTGCACACAGTCAAGGGTAGGATGGATATGCCTACAGCAAGAATGGATTTTATAAGTGTTTTCCATAATCTTATATCCTTCTCCAAGCCGATGAAATAAAAGTTCCTCCTTCACCTCTTTAACCAATCCCGCAAAAAAACCGCGGCGTCCCTCCAAGATCTGGCTTGCAGCGGTAAACTGTTGTTTGGCCAGAGCAGCAGCGAGCAGACCGTTACTGCAAGCCTTCGCAGGATGAAGCTGTTTGCTCATCGCCCCATCTTCAATAAATTCCCACAATCCCGCAGCTTGCGTACCGGCGCTCCCCAATGCATGGACCATCTCATCCACAGATAGACCCAATAGTTTTCCAACGGCTACGGTCGCCCCAAACGTCCCTACCGTACCCGTGGTATGGAAGATTTCATAGTGGGAAGGGCTGACTGCTTCCCCAATCCGAATAGCGACTTCAAAACCAAGTGCCACTGCTTCTATTAACTCCCGTCCGGTCGCCTGTTTCCATTCAGCCACAGCAAAAGCTGCTGGAATAATTGACGCGCCAGCATGGAGAATAGAAGCCTTGTGTACATCATCCAATTCAAGAATATGGGATGCTCCCCCGTTAATAAGAGATGCGTAGTGGACCGATGTCTTCTCAAAAGTGACAAAATTAGTTGATTGGGGCAACCCTCCAAAAGTATTTAATGTTTCCGAAAGGATCTTAGCGGGTTTTTCCAGCCCCCCTGCAATGGCCGAGCCTAACCAATCGAGAATGGCCAGTTTTGTTGCCATAATGGCATCTGCAGACATTTGTTCATATCGATGCGAAATCACATATTCTGAAAATCTGCGTGAAAATGTCATCGTTCCTCCCCTTCCTGATCCAAGTCTGTTATGTAGTTCCTACTCATTTTAGCATAATTTTTAGAATATATTAATAATTTTATAAAACAAATGTAATAGGCATAAAAAAAGCAACTATTTAACCCAATAGCTGCAAGATTGACTGTAATGAACCGAAATTTTCTTAACGAATAAGTTTTTCCAACTCTTTAATTGTAGGGAGGTCTTTAAAATGGTTAACCTGAATGGTTCCGTTTTCTCCCTGGTAAGAAGGGATCGTCCAAATCTTTTGATCCACAGCCAATTGAAAGTCCGCCATAACTTGCTTTATATACGACGGATTCTCAAGTGCTCCCTCAAATGCAGCTGGACTTAGTCCTACTTTTTTTGCAATCTGAGATAAAATCTTTTTATCCTCAACAGACTCGCTATTTTGCCAAATCGCCTCAAAAATGGCTTGCTGATAAGCTTCATATACTCCTTGTTCTTTCGCATACTTCCCGCCAACATGCGCCAAAAATGTTTTAGCCTTTTTATTGGGAGGTTGTATTTGCAATCCTAGCTGATCCAAGAGTGTTTGAAGAAACTTTTTCGCATTTTCCCCGTATCCCTCGGGCTTTGCAGGTGGATGTGCATCTGCAGGCATCTCCCAGGCTCTCCAATCCAATATTCCCCCTTCTTTTGCCAACGGTTTTAGAGACACCGTCTCCGTATAGCAAAATGGTCAGTTATAGTCAAAGAAGATGGTTAAGTTCATTTTTTCTCCCTCTCTATCTTATTTTGAACACAAGATTTCACCAATTATTATTATTCACAGGCCACCCCGTCGTGATTCCCATCCAATCGGTGGTCCCCATAACCCGCACGGACTGAGGCTTCCATAAATGCAGTGGCTTCTTCACTGTTTGCAAAATCCTTACAATCCTTATCATTTGCGAAATCTTCTTTCGTCCACTTTTCCTCATACTTCTTCTCCATCCATAAAATCTTTTTCACTCCATTTTACACCAATCTTTTCCCGGTTTGCTTAGACGACTCACTTCTCTATTCGAAGAAATTTCCCCATCTTTTGAAACCTAAAATAAGGCAGAAACGCATTTCAATTGCAAAAACTCCTTCACAATTTTGTCACATGATGCTACTATGGTTCTAACTAAACATACCGTGTTTTTTAGATAGATAATGTAATACTTGGGAGATGTTCAGATGAAACCACAACCGATTAGTCAACCAAACCTGCCACCCCTCTCTATGAAATCAAGATTGATTCATTTACGAGGGTATTTTCTTTTTTCCTTAGCTTTGCTTTATGTTTGTTTTGTCATCACAGAAAAGATTCCGGCTTCTTTAGTCATCACATTAACCTGGATGACGTTTATTATTTCCCTGCCCTTTATGTCTAAATTACCGAGATTATTAACGATCATCATGCTAACCCTAGGGCATGTTTTATTTTTTATCTATGGCGGAGATTTTCAGTATTGGCAGGATGCTCTTTTTCAAAGTTTACCTTTTGTAGCTTTGTTCGTTTCGGTTCCATTGCTTTCGATTCCCCTTCGGGTGGGTGGGTACATCGAATTTATTGTTACCTTGATGCATCGCTTTAAAGAGCGGCCAGTCTTTATGCATGGTGTGGCTTCCTTATGTTCGTTCCTACTATCCTGTTTTATGAATCTGGGTTCCATTCGAATTATGGATGATCTGTTTGGCAAAAGCTTTCAGCATAATCAGGATCGTTTTGTAAAAGCCGTGATGCAGGGTTTTTCCTTATCAGCCATGTTTTCACCTTATATTGCAGGGGTTGCCATTGTTCTTTATTTGCTTGAAGTACCGATCATATCATTTTTGCTATTGGGGATCATTCTGATTTTACTAGGCGTAGCTGTATCCATTATCTTAACCTATATGGATACGCGTAATTCAGAAGAAATACATTCGAAAACAGATACGGTTGAGGGAAAAGCGGACCTTCGAATAGGCGGGCAATTACTCATTGCTTTTATAGCCCTATTTATGACCATTATTTTAGTAGATCATTTTTTGCAGATTAATCTGGTCATCATCATTAGCTTAATCGCTTTTACCTTTCCATTTTTATGGACAATACTCATCAAAAAACAAAGACAATTACCTGATCAATTAAATAATTATCGCAAACAGGTTATTCCAAATGTACACAATGAATCGGTCATGATTGTTTCGGCATCCTTTTTTGCCCAGATGGTTCGATTGACTCCGTTTCCAGATTATTTAGGGGAAGGATTTGCTCTAATCAATCATTTTTCCTTGGTTCTAACGCTAGTTCTAATGCTTGCTTTGATTCTAGGACTATCTGTCCTTGGTGTTCATCAAATCCTTCCTATCACAATTTTTGCCAGTCCTTTTTTTGCTGAAGGTATTGGCTTACAGCCGGTGTTATTAGCGCTTGTATTGGCTACTGGCTGGGGAATGTCAAGTTTAATGGCACCGATCTCAGCTTTAAATATCTTATCCACCCAGTTATTTAGGCTATCCTGGCGGCAATTGGTAAGCTGGAATGTGCGGTTTGTCTGCGCCGTTTCGTTATCGGTTATTTGTACAGTTTACCTGCTTCATTTCATCATCTAAGAGAAAGAAGGCATCACATTGACTACGAGAAAGATCTATCTAGCCTTGACGTTCGGCATGTTGTTGTGGGGAATAAATATTGTTCCCGTAAAAATTATGGTCAACTCCTTCCCACCCGCTGGCGTCACAGCCATTCGTTTAATGCTGGCTGGGTTCTTTGTTTATCTTTTATCCTGGAGATCCGAACCATTCAGACGCTTAACGGCGCATGAGTGGTTCTATTTACTTGTTGCAACTGCTTTGGGAGTCAGTTTGCATCAGTTTCTTTTAGCCTTCGGACTAACGCAGACTGCTGCCACGAATGGTTCTCTCATTCTAGCGCTGAACCCCTTAACAACGGTTCTCTTGTCTTTTTTATTTTTAAAAGAAAAATTAACCCGCTTAAGAAGTATAGGGATTATATCTGGTTTTATCGGAGTTTCCATTACTATTCTCCAAGGCTCGGACTCTCTGATTCCAACAGTTCATCTCGGTGATTTTTACGTTTTTTTGGCCATGCTGACACAATCCCTAAGCTTTCTTGCAGTCAGACAGGTGGCAATTAGTGTTCCTGTCAATCAAATAACGGCCTACACGTTATTTCTTGGCGGTGTATCCTTAGCTATTGTAGGGCCTATCTTTGATGGTGGAACGACCATTATTGGCATTGCTAGTCAAATATCCTTAGGCATGTGGTTATTAATCATCGCGTCAGGCCTTCTTTCCACTGCGCTGGGAGGGATGATTTGGAACCGCGGGATTCAAGAATTAGGACCGGGGCAGGCCGCGATCTTCATCAATATGACACCTTTTTACGGCTTATTGGGAGCTGCTGTTTTTCTCGGGGAAACCATTCGTTTAGCCCATGTTTTCGGATTTGTGTTTATTGTGATAGGGGTTTTCCTTGGAAGTGGTTGGTTTGAACTCAATCGTGCAAAAAGGCTAAATCAAAAACAAAGAAAGGGAGTCCCCGTAGCCTAGGGATTCCCTTTCTTTTATTGAAGCCCACATACCTTCTCCATCTCTTCAGCAAAACGATGGATGTTCTCTGATGTCGTATCAAAGGATGTCATAATCCGAACCACCGATTCTTGCTCCGACCATACATAAAAAAAATGGCTTTCCTGCAGTACTGGGATATATTCCGAAGGGATCATGGCAAAAATGGCGTTAGCTTGAACTTCTTGGGTAATTTGAATTTGTGGGATCTTTTGCATTCGCTTGGCTAATAATGAAGCCATTTCGTTTGCCTGTTGTGCATTTCTCCTCCACAAATCATTTTTCAGCATGGCCAGAAATTGAGCGGATATAAAACGCATTTTCGATCCAAGCTGCATCCCTTGCTTGCGGATATACTTAAATTCCTCCGATAGGCCGTTTCTTAGGAAAACGACAGCCTCGCCAATCATCATCCCATTTTTCGTCCCCCCAAAGGAGAGCACATCGACCCCAACATCTGTGGTGATGTCCCGCAGCTTGCAGCCAAGGCTGGCCGCAGCATTCGCTAAACGCGAACCATCCATATGTAGGTATAACCCGTGTTGATGAGCAAACTCAGCAATTGCCATCACTTCCTGAGGGGTATACAACGTCCCCATTTCCGTTGTTTGTGAAATGGAGATGACCTTTGGCTGAGAATGATGCTGTTCACCAGTAGCCTCCAAGTAATCTCCCAGCTGTTCAACATTTAATTTACCATTACCCGAAGGAATAGGAATGAGTTTGCTGCCTGTAAACTTCTCTGGCGCACCACATTCATCTGTATAAATATGGGCAGTTTCTGCGCAGAGTACCGCATGATATGAACGGGTCAAGGCCTGAAGGCTTAACACATTCGCTGCCGTTCCATTAAATACAAAATAAACCTCACTTTGTTCACCGAAATGCTCTTTAAATTTTTCAATCGCCTGTTCAGTATATGAGTCCTTTCCATAAGAGCCAACATGTCCAGTATTGGCTTCAATGATGGCTTGTAATACTTCCGGATGAATTCCCGCATAGTTGTCACTCGCAAAACTTTTTTTATTCATTTCATCGACCTCCCTTTTTCACTATACATCATTTCCTTCCTTTTTCAATTTTTTACGGCACATCAGACGAGAGCGCTGATTGGAGAAAATTAGTATGATCTCATATAATAGTGGTATATGTAATTGAAAAGGACAAGGAGTGATTTACTTGAGTATGGAACTTGCCACATTTGCTGGAGGATGCTTTTGGTGCATGGTCAGCCCCTTTGAAGAACAACCAGGAATTATTAAGGTAGTATCCGGTTATACCGGTGGAAGAACGGAAAATCCCACATACAAGGAAGTATGCTCGGACACCACGGGACATTATGAGGCAGTGCAAATTACCTTTGACAATTCGGTCTTTTCTTACCAACGATTGTTAGATACTTTTTGGCAACAAATTGACCCTACAGATCCAGAAGGTCAATTCCATGATCGTGGAACCTCTTATCGTACAGCCATCTTCTATCATACGGAGGAACAAAAGAAATTGGCCGTCGCTTCAAAGAAAGCCCTTGAAGAAAGCGAGAGATTCGATAAACCGATCGTCACGGAAATCTTGCCAGCATCAACCTTTTACCCGGCTGAAGAATATCATCAGGATTACCATAAGAAGAATGCTTTCCGGTATGCCCTCTATCGTCAAGGATCTGGTCGTGACGCATTTATTAAAAATCATTGGCCGATGGATCGCTCCCATCTTCGCGACCATCTGACAGAAATGCAGTACTACGTTACACAGGAAAACGGAACCGAACCGCCTTTCCGAAACGAATACTGGGACCATAAAGAAGAAGGAATTTACGTCGATATTGTTTCTGGTGAGCCTTTGTTTAGCTCTTTGGATAAATTTGATTCCCATTGCGGATGGCCCAGTTTCACCAAACCAATTTTTTCTGCAAGTGTTAAAGAAAATGTGGATTTAACCCACAACATGGTCCGTACAGAGGTGCGAAGTAAAGAGGGAGATTCCCACCTAGGACATGTATTTAACGATGGTCCTAAACCTGCGGGATTGCGCTATTGCATTAACTCTGCAGCACTGCGTTTTATTCATAAGGAGGATCTTGAGGCTGAAGGTTATGGAGATTTTAAAAGATTATTTAAAAGATGAAATGGATAACTAGATTGGAGGGATGAGGCGTGAAGCAGGAGGCACTACTGATTGTGGACATGAGCAATGACTTTGTAGATGATCAAGGTGGACTTAGCGTAGGGAAACCAGCCCAGAGTATAGCCTCTTACATTTTGGAACAAGCCAATCGTTTTTTGCAGAATGGTGGTGTTGTCGCGGTTTGTATGGACGCCCATCAACCGGATGACCTCCATTTTACCCGGTGGCCCGTGCATAATGTTGTGGGAACTTGGGGCTCGAAGCTTTATGGGGAATTGCAGGATTGGTTTGAACGCCACCAAGACGAACAGAACGTCCTCTATATTCCTAAAGAAAATTATAATGCTTTTTTCCGCACGGATTTGGAGGAACAGCTTTGTTCTCGAGGTATTCAAAAGGTTCACGTAGTTGGCGTTTGCACCGATATCTGTGACTTTTTGACGATCGCGGGTGCGGATGCTTGCGGTTTTCAGACAGTTATTCATCGCCAAGGTGTGGCTACCTTTACTGAACAACAAGAATTATTCCTGGAACATATGAAAACCTGTTTTCATACGGAAGTTGTTTAATTAAAGAAGGCTATTATTAGGAAGGCTTTTTAGCCCGCCCCGCTCACCTGTTCTCTCCGAGTGCGGGTGGGCCCCTTATTGTCGCCGTATGCTGCTGATCAATGCCAATTCAGACCTATTATCGACTATGGCGGTGCGATTTAAGCTAGTCATTCTCCGTTATATCCAATTTCCAGACTTTTTGTTTACATAATAAAAATTATGTTACATCACAGTCTGGTTTCTCCCCTGATTTTTCGCCCGATAAAGTGCCTCATCAGCAGCAACTAATAATAGATCGATGGATGCTGCCGACTGCGGATAAGCGGCTAACCCGATTGATACAGTAATAGGAACCCCCGTGGGCGAAGGAGAATTTTCCAACCGATCACGCAAACGTTCTGCAAAGTTTCTAGCCCCTACTAAATCCGTTTTAGGGAGAAGAATGATGAATTCTTCTCCCCCTAATCTGCAACATAAATCACCCGCTCGAACCTCCTCCTTCATAAGGTGTGCTAAAAATTGAAGGACATGGTCCCCCATTTGATGTCCGTATGTATCATTGATTTTTTTGAAGAAATCAATATCAAGTAAAACAAGTGAAAACGAAATTCCTTGCTCCACCCATAATTCCATTTGTTTGTGCATCGTTCGCCGATTAATTAAGCCTGTCAATTGATCGGTCTGTGCCTCATAGATTAAGTGGTCCACCCGTCTGCGAAGATGGTGTGTCATAATATCATGCAATTCCTTTAATTCCTTATAAAAATAGGGAACTTCCGGGATACGGGTAGCTGAATTTCCATTAAGTAAATGCGAAGCATACACACTAAGTCTACGTAGAGGACGATAAATCTGATTAGAAATCCACCATGACAACAAGAGAAGGCAGACGAAAAAAGGAAGTTGGGTTAAGATCATTTCTTTTAATAATGTCCAGGTGGGCTTTAGCGCTATTTCTGTTGGTGTTTGTGATATGACTCCCCATCCATTTACAGGTACTGTCGCATATCCCGTTAACACATCGATCCCACCATTATGGATCACCCGTTGAGAGCCGCTTTCTCCTTTCAGAATTTTCTTCACAGCTGTGTTTGATGAGACATCTTCCCCTAAAATTTCTACCTTTGGGTGGTAGATCAAATGCCCCTGGTTGTCGACAACATAGACAAAAGAACCGTCTTTATAAAAATGCTGGCCTAAAACCTGGTATAGAAAATTGGGTTCTTGTAAATTGATCGTCCCGCCTACCACTCCAACCCTCTTTCCATTGAGATCGGTTATTGGTATAGAAATAAAAATGAACATCTTCCCTTGAATAGATTGAAAAGGCTGCGATATATAGGGCTCTTCTTCCTGCAGAACAGAGTTCATTTCCTTAGCGAGAGATTGCTCCCCTTTCATTCCAGCATAGGGAACCGTCCGCAGGATGCGACCGTTCGTATCCGCTACAAGCAAACTGTGAAAGGTGTTGTTCATCCGAATTAGGTTTTTTAATTCACTATCGAGAAAAAATTTATCGTCCATATGTTCGGCAAGTTGTCTTGCAGTGATTAGCAAGGTATGCTGTGATGAACGCAACAGCGAATCCGTAACAAGGGCTAACTTCGCAGCATAGGCCTCGTTCATATGTAATGTGTTCTGTATGATAGATTTTCGGGTCACTTGATAGCCAACTATCATATGAATGAGAGTCATGCAGACCATAACAATGGTGACAAAAGAAATAATCACGAAACGAAGAGAAAGACGATGAAACATGGAATCTTCCTCCTTCCTTCAAAAATACCAAATATTTGAAACTATAGTATAAGTATACCTTATTCTATTTCATTCTGTCTTTATTAGGCAGAGGAAAAAATAGAAATATTTTGCTTTTCATAGAAATTGTTTATTTATTATTTTATAATACTAGTAAATTATTAATACTCTGACTGCCGTGGAGGAACTTCATGCTTAATGTCCAAAATTATAACGAGATAAGGGAATACCTAGTGGGTAACGCTATCGTTGACGAAGGGTCCAGCTGTGTTATTGAATTCCTTCGAGGAGGCGTTTCCAATACGGTATTAAAGATTGGTACAGAGCGGGAATCTTATGTGCTTAAACAAGCCCTGCCTAGACTTAACGTTAAAGAGGATTGGTTTGCGGATGTCAGAAGAATTATCACAGAAAAAGATTGCTTAAAATGGTTAAATCATCTCGTTCCTGGACATGTGCCTCAATTGATCCATGAAGATGAGAAAAATTTGATTTATATCATGGAGTTTATTTCCGCACCAGGAACTTGGAAGAACCATCTATTGGACGGGCTTTTGGACTTCAGGGTTGCCGAGGCTGTGGCCAAGTCGCTTGCTGCCATCCATTCTCTATCTGCAAATGAGCCCAATATTCGAGACCGCTTTTCCAATAAGGAGATCTTTACCCAATTACGCATCAATCCTTACTATCGACATTTAAAGGGAAAACATCCCATGCTAAATCGAATTATTGATGACGTGTCAGAACAGTGTTTAGCAACGAGTCAATGCTTAGTTTCAGGCGATTTCAGCCCCAAAAACATTCTAGTCGATGGGCCAAGAATCACTCTATTAGATTTTGAGGTGGCCCATTTTGGGGATCCGTCCTTTGATATCGGTTTTCTTTTAAACCATTTGTTGCTGAAAAGTGTAAAAAACAAAAGATACAAAGAAAGCTACCTAAATATGATGGTTTTGGTATTAGAAGAATATTTCCGCCACACCCCCAACTTCTCCAGGAAGGACCTTGAAGAATCCACCATTCGCCAATTGGCTTTATTATTCTTGGCCCGAGTCGATGGAAAATCACCTGCTGAATATATTACTTCGGAGGCAGATCGGATATGGATTCGTAAATTTAGTTACGAAGTGCTAGAAAGTAACATTAAGACGTTACACGAGCTTAGCCAATTATACGAACAAAAAACAAGGAGTGTAAACCAATGAAAATAGCAGAAATACGAGCGAGACAAGTTTTTGATTCAAGAAGTAATCCTACTGTCGAAGTAGATGTCATTCTTCAATCAGGTGCTATGGGGCGTGCTATTGTTCCCTCAGGTGCTTCTACGGGTATTTACGAAGCATTAGAACTACGTGATCAGGACCCTTCCCGCTATATGGGAAAATCCGTATTTCAGGCGGTAACCAATGTAAAGGATATTTTGGCCCCACAATTGATCGGTATGGACGCTAGTGATCAAAGAGCATTGGATAATCGAATGATTCTATTGGATGGAACGGAAAATAAAAGCCGATTAGGAGCAAACGCAATATTGGGGATCTCAATGGCTGCTGCTAAAGCATGTGCTAATCAATTGAAAATGCCATTATACCGGTATCTAGGCGGGGCACAGGCACATCTTCTCCCCATGCCGATGATTCAAATCATCGGAGGAGGACTACATGCCGACTCCGTAATCGACCTGCAGGATTTCTTGGTGATACCGGTCGGAGCAGGGTCTTTTAGTCAGGCCATGGAAATGACCTATAATGTGTATAATGCAACGAAAAAAGTGTATCACGAACATAACTTAGATATCTCTGTCTCTGACGAAGGAGGGTTCTGGCCAAGGTTTTCATCGAATGAACAAGCGATGCAGATTCTAACCCAAGGTATCCAGTACGCAAACTACATCCCCGGTCAGGATGTAGCCATTGCCCTTGATGTGGCGTCTTCCCATTTCTACAAAGACCAAAAATATCACTTTGCTGCCGAAAATAAAGAAATGACAACCGAAGAGTTTGTCGATATTCTTGAAAGCTGGGTAGATAAATATCCCATTATTTCTATGGAAGATTGCTGTGCAGAAGACGATTGGAGCGGTTGGGAGCTTGTCAGCAATCGGTTGGGCCAACGTATCCAACTAATCGGGGATGACCTGTTTACGACTAACATTCAGCGAATTCAAAAAGGTGTTGAACTCGGTGTTTGTAACTCTGTTCTAATTAAAATGAATCAGATCGGAACCTTGACAGAAACCCTTGACGCCATCGAGGAAACGAAAAAAGCCGGATATCTGCCAGTTGTGTCCGCCCGGTCAGGGGAAACTGAGGATACCACGATGGTTGATTTATGTCTAGCGACAAATGCAGGCCAAATTAAAGTAGGATCCATTGCTCGAAGCGAGCGTCTGGCAAAATATAATGAGTTGCTGCGGATCGAAGAAGAACTTGGGGAAAGCGGGATTTTTGCCAGAAGAGAAGTTTTCAAAAATATCCTGAGTTAATGAAAAGGTGACCTTTCGGTCACCTTTTATTTCTAGTGTTTCTTTCTTGTACCAACATATTGTGCTTTTTCATCGTCTTTCGCTTGACGTGCATTAAACTCTACAGATACCTGTAGGTCTTTTGCGACCTTATCCATGGTATTCAAGGCTGTTTTCATGTCTTTTTGAAGTACTTCCTTGTCTAAATGTAAACCGCTATGATATTTCGCTTCAGTAATGATCACATCGGCAATTTTTACTCTGCTGCCTGATTCTTCGATTCTACCTGAAACAGAATTCACGCTAATTCGAAGATAGGTATAATAGTCCAATTTCGAGGAGTTGATCGGAAAGTCATAAGCTGCATAATGCCAATCCCACATCGCCCCGCGGTTAAAACCGTTGTTTAACAAAATTTCTTCCAAATCTTCAAAATCAAATTCCATTCCTACCAAATTCGTTTCTATTTTCTTCATGTTATTTCCCCCTTCTCCTCTACACTTTTAACTCTATCAGGGTCACAAAAAGACATCTGTGTTTTTGATCACAGATAGAGCTTAAAGATACCAAGTGTTTAAAATGTAAATAAATGCAATCATACTTATTATGGCTAATACAAGTGATATGATCGCCTTATGTTTACGGTGCTTAACAAATTGAAGAACGGCATAACTGACAAGTCCCCCAATCTCCAAAAAGAACAGCGAGCTGAGAATAAATAATCCCCCACTCAATTGGGACAAATCAACTGTATTCATATTTCCCCCTAGGAAAGAAGTATTCTATTGCATTGTAAATCATCTAATCTTTTTTTTCCAGCCTCTGTGCGTAAATCCAATTCATTCGCAATAATCTGAAATATGGCAGGGGGAAACAAGATCACTACAACTTTATTTTTTCCTTAATCCGATCGATCGCCTCGTTTAATTGCTGCGTGGGAACAGATAATGAAATTCGGAAATAGCCCTCGCCGTTCGGTCCGAAGGCTGTTCCAGGCGTAACAATGACTCCGGTTTGTTCTAAAATCCGATTGACAAAATCAGCGGAAGTGAATCCTTTGGGGACAGATGCCCAGATAAAGAAACTGGCTTTTGGTTGATTTGCAACAATACCGATGGTCTGCAAGGCTCTTAGTACGGCTTCCATCCGCTCCTGATAAATCAAGTTATGCGTGGCAATACAAGTTTGATTGCTCTGCAAAGCGAAAGCAGCAGCTTTCTGAATAGGTATAAATTGACCCGTATCTGTATTTCCTTTAACAATCGATAAAGATTTTAACATCTCCCTGTTTCCGACTACATACCCGATTCTCCATCCCGTCATATTGTATGTTTTCGAAAGAGACCCAAATTCAACTGCTATATCCTTAGCACCTTTAACCTGAAGAATGCTCGGGGCCTTATACCCGTCAAATGTTACCATGTTATAAGCAGAATCATGGGCAATGGGCACCTGATGTTCTCGGGCAAAAGTAACGGCTTGCTGAAAAAATGGGAGATCAACAGTTGCTGCAGTTGGATTCCCTGGGTAATTTAAAAACATCAATTTAGCCCGTTTAAGTACATCTTCCGGAATATCGTCAAAAACCGGCTGAAAATTATTTTCTTCCTTTAAAGGCATCATATGTGGCTTCCCATTGGCCAATAAAGTAGCCATTCGATAAACAGAATAAGAGGGATCTGGAATAAGCACGAAATCCTCTGGATCAATCATTGCTGGAATAAGATGGGCGATCCCTTCCTTTGATCCAATTAAAGCAAGGACTTCTGTCTCTGGATCCAATTCCACTTGATATTGTCTTCTATAAAAATCGGCCACAGCCTCCCTGAATTCCCGACATCCGGAGTAATCCGGATAACGAAAGTTTGCCGGATTATTCATTTCTTCCACAAGCTTTTCAACAATGTGTTTAGGAGTCGGCAAGTCTGGATCGCCGATCCCCAAGTCAATCACATTTATCCCAGATTTGATTAATTCTGCTTTCTTTTTATTTATTTGTGCAAACAAATAGGGTGGGATTTGCTCTAGCCGCTTTGATTTAAACGATACCAATTTTTTTCCCCCTCGATATAAATTATTCTATTTTTCCCTCGATTCTAATTATAGTCACTTCCCATTATTTTTTATATATCCTTTTGGAAATTTTATATAGCCATTGTTTCAAATGAGAACTTTACGAAGCTCTTGATGATCAGGTATGATGATATTTATATGAAAAGCAGATCCACAGGAGGAACGAGCAAAACATGAGTCTTTTAACTGTCGAAGACCTCAGTCACAGTTTTGGTGATCGAGTTCTGTTTAAAAATGTATCTTTTCGCCTGCTGGCGGGAGAGCATGTTGGATTGGTAGGTGCCAATGGCGTGGGGAAATCTACGCTAATGAATATCATTACAGGACAAATTGTGCGCGATAGCGGTAAGGTCGAATGGACTCCACGTGTCCAATATGGTTACTTGGATCAACACACGAAATTAACTCCCGGAAAAACCATCCGTGATATTTTGCGAGATGCCTTTTTACCGCTGTTTGAATCGGAAAAAGAATTAATGGTCATCTCGGAGAAAATGGCAGACGCTGATCCGGACCAACTTGAAGTTCTGCTTGAGGAAATGGGCGACATCCAAGAACGTCTAGATGCCAGCGGATTCTATATGCTGGATGTAAAAGTTGAAGAGATGGCGAACGGACTTGGCTTGGACGCCATTGGACTGGATCGTGATGTTGCCGCACTTAGCGGTGGACAGCGAACCAAGGTATTACTCGCCAAACTATTGTTGGAGAAACCACAAGTCCTGCTTTTAGACGAACCAACCAACTATCTAGATGTTGAGCATATTGGCTGGCTAACAAATTATTTGAAAGAATATCCCTATGCCTTTCTTCTGATCTCACACGATACAGAATTTATGAATCAGGTTGTCGATGTCATTTACCACTTGGAGTTTTCCAAGTTGACACGTTATAAGGCTAATTATGAGAAGTTCCTAGAAATGGCAGATATTAACAAACAGCAGCATATTGACGCCTACGAAAAGCAACAGGAGTTTATCAAAAAACAAGAGGATTTTATTCAACGAAATAAGGCTCGCTATTCCACCTCTGGAAGAGCGAAAAGTCGTCAAAAACAACTCGATCGAATGGATCGAATGGATCGACCGGAAACTGCTGCGAAGCCTACCTTCCAATTTTTAGAGGCGCGTTCTAGTGGAAAGATCGTCTTTGAGGCAGAGGAAATGGAAATTGGCTACACCTCTTCCCTGTTGCCTAAGATGAATATTAGCATCGAACGCGGGGACAAAATTGCCATCGTTGGTTGCAACGGCGTAGGGAAATCCACCCTATTAAAAACAATTCTTGGCAAGGTTAAACCTTGGAGTGGAACAACGTATTTGGGAGATTTCCTTTTTCCGGCGTATTTTGAACAGGAAGTAAAGGTCGGTGGAATTACTCCTTTGGACGATGTATGGAATGAGTATCGCCATTTGGACCAACATCAGGTACGAGGTGCCTTGGCCCGCTGTGGGCTAAAGAACGAACATATTAATCGTCCCTTGAATCAATTAAGCGGAGGAGAGCAGGCTAAAGTCCGCTTATGCAAACTATTGATGCGAGAAAGTAATTGGCTTTTATTCGATGAACCCACCAACCACCTTGATGTAGTGGCTAAAGAGGAACTAAAACGTGCATTAAAAGAATATAAGGGCACTGTTTTACTTGTTTGCCACGAGCCAGAATTTTATCAGGACTGGGTAACAAAAGTGTGGAACGTTGAAGAATGGTCAGAGCAGAAACAAGTTCGTTAGTTTATTGAAGAGGACTGGGAATCCAGCCCTCTTTTCTTTGTTTAGAATTTTTTATAGTGTTTTTTGATGTCCTCTCTAAATACAAGTCCGTGTCCAGGTTTGTCCCATACATGAACCTGTCCATTTTTTAAGACAGGAAGTTCTTCAAAGAAATCATCCAGCCAGTTCATATATTCGATATAGATTGCATTCGGGACAGCACAGCACATTTGCACGGACAATTCCCAGAACAAATGTGGCGTGACCTTAATTCCCCAAGTGTCTGCAGTGTTTGCTACACGCATCCATTCCGTAATCCCACCAACCCGTTGCACATCAATTTGCAACACATCGGCTGCCTGCTGCAGAATCAAGTCCTTAAACCCAAAGCGGCCGTATTCTGTTTCCCCCGTAGTCACTCTCATATCTAAAGTTTTGGCAATTTGCGCCAATCCACTGATATCATCGGCATGCACTGGCTCTTCATACCAAAATACGCCCTGTTGCTCCAATTCTCGTCCCAAGATAACCGCTGTTGCTACATCCAACCCTTGATTCGCATCCACCATGACCTCTAGCCGATCGCCGAAGGTATCACGAACAGCCTTTACCCTTTTGACATCCTCACGCCAATTCGGCAGACCCACCCTCATTTTATAAGCGGAGAATCCTTGTTCCAAATAATTATGAGCTTCTTGCAAAATCTCCTCTACAGAATAGGAGAGCCATCCTCCTCCTCCATAAGCCTCCACCCGATCGGTATAGGCTCCAAGCATCTGCTGGATCGATTGACCGGTTGCCTTTCCTGCGATGTCCCAAAGGGCTTCATCTATGGCAGATATCGCATAAACCGCAGCGCCTTTTCTCCCAATAAAATTTAACCCCCACCACAGCTTCTTCCAAATCTTTTGTCGGTAAATCGGATCTTCGCCAATCACCAAATCTTTAATCTCGTGATCAACTACCGCTTTAAGGGCATGGATCCCCCTGCCTAGTGTTAACATATATCCCGTTCCCGTAATCCCTTCATCCGTATCCACTTCCACAATGACTACATCCCTGTTTCGTAAAGTAAACGTTGAAACCGCGATCGGTTTCGGGAATGGGACAGAAACAAGGGTAGTGCGAATATCAGTAATTTTCATCTAAGAACCTCCTGTGGTGTAGTCTTGCAATTTGTACTACTTTAAGTTTTCGATAAGGTTTATGGATATTCCTTCTCTCTTGTGGATTTAGATTCAAAGCGTGATGAACATCACAGATGTTGAGATTGATTATCACTATAATTTGAAATATAAACTTGGAAAAGGTGGGATGGTCCAGATGGCTACTGCACGCATTGAAAAAAATGAATTAATCCTCGAAGCAACATTAGACGACCTACATGTCATCACTAAAGAAGCCGTGAAAAACATTGACATGTATAAAGATGAAATTGCCGTCATTTTTGAGAAGATGCCTAAATTTGATTATAAATACTTTTGTTTCTATGCGTATTCCACATATAAGCTACTTGAAACTGCTCTTCAATTCGATTGCGAGGAAGTAGGACATTTTCGACTCATTGCACCCGAGGAATTTTATTTTGCTTTTTACGGGATGATCACGGCACTTTATCATGAGCATTGTGAGCAAGTAAAAAGCTGACCTCATCGGTCAGCTTTTCCTTAATGTCCTCCACAGCCACAGCCGCCACCGCCGCAACCGCAACCTCCCTCATCTAAATCACTTTCCTCAGGAAGGCGTCCTAATTCAATTGTTTTTGTCACATATTTTGTTAAGGTCTTTTGGATTGTACCTAATTCCTGTTGAGCGTACATAAAATCCCTAGTGATCGGATTTTCATAAAGCTGGAAACGTTCTTCTTCGAAATCATCGATTTCCTGCTGTGTTAGACGAAGTCCTTGATGTTGTTTTTGATGCAGCATTCGCTGTCTGTCTACCAAACTATTGTACTGTTCAAGTGCCTGGTCGTTCATTAGGAACTCCTCGATCATTTGCTTGAATTCGGCAAAAGCGGGCTGGTTTATAACCTCCCGACATAAATCTTCCATCTTGGCATTGATGACGTCCATATCTAATTTCGGTCTCATTCAAACCCTCCAGTTATGTCATTTACCTTAAGGATAGCACTTTTCCAAGGAAAAAGTAGTGATTGATGTCATATTTTTTCTGGTCTCATATAAAAAAGTTCATCACAATCCCTAGCTTCCTTCATCGTCTTGATTACAGGGTCAAGTGGTGTCGGATACACCTCAAGATAATCTACTTCCCCCAACTCACCACGAATTGGGTACGCCAATTGCTCTGTTTCAATACTAAATTCAGATTTTACACCGGGTTTGTTTCCCCGCGGGTCAACCCTGAACCAATTGTCCCGCCCCGCCAGATATACGGCATTTAACCCATGCAAAGCATAGCCGGAATCTGGTGTTCCAAGACGAGTAACTCTCTGGTAGCAAAATCCTGCAGGAATTCCCATACCTCTAAGAAGTGCAGCAAGAAGATGTGCTTTAGCAAAACAAATCCCTTCCCCCTTCTCCAACGTTTCAGAAGCTGTAATAGTCACAGTTTTACTTTTTAAATCAAACGAATGTTGAATCACATCCCTCACAAATTGAAAAGCAAGTCTTGCCCTTTCCTCATCAGCAGCCGCGATCCCCACAATTTCATCGATTTTTTGTTTGATTATAGGATGATAAAAATTAATAATATCTGATTGCTCCAAAAAACGGGACATTTCCTTTGACCGAAGAGTTAAACCCACGTTATCTTCCTCCTTTTAACGTTCCTGCAACCTTACTTTCCCTCCCAAGTGAATTTCATCACAACCTACTCCCCTATGAAAGTTCATTTCTTCCATTCTATTATAGTAAGGCTATGTGAAAACGATCGGTGAGATACATCACAAAAAGGCCATCCCATTGGGATAGCCTCTATATAAAATAAAGCAATTTTAGGTATATCTGTTTCCAGTGTGGGAGGATTCCTTTTTCCGATTGGAGCGCATTCCTCCTGATCCAGCCGGTTTCCTTCTATTCCGCTGATCCCCTTTCGAACCACGGTTAGAATAGCCACGATCCCCTTTGCGGTCAACCTCGATCTTTCTCTTTTTCATACGCAATGGGGCTTCTTCCGTTAATTTGACAGGGGTCGAATCAGGTTCCTTCGTCAACAATTTTAAGGCAGCAGAAAGTAATGTTACCGAATCTGTTTCATCAAGCAGTTGTTCTGCCAATGTTTTATAGGTATGATATTGGCCATCTTCGATTATTCCCATGATCTTATCTATTGTGATGCGCTGTTGGCCCTCTAAAGCCTCAGAACGCGTTGGAATCGGTTTACGCTCCATCTTTCGGTTGGTTACCTTTTCGATCATCTTCAAATGATCAATTTCTCTTGGCGTGACGAAAGTAATCGCCATCCCGGTCTTCCCGGCACGCCCTGTTCGACCGATGCGATGAACATAGCTTTCCGAATCCTGTGGAATGTCAAAATTATAGACATGTGTGACGCCACTTATATCAAGCCCTCTGGCTGCTACATCAGTTGCCACTAAAACTTCGATGGTTCCCTCCTTAAAGCGGCGCAATACTGTATCTCTTTTAGCTTGATTCAAGTCCCCATGCAAACCTTCCGCTGCATACCCGCGTTTATTAAGTGCTTCCGATAATTCGTCAACGCGACGCTTGGTTCTTCCAAAAATAATGGCAAGCTCTGGTGAATGAATATCTAACAAACGACAAAGCACATCAAACTTTTGTTTCTCCGGCATTTCCATATATTGCTGCGCAATATTAGGGACTGTAACTTCCTTTGGCTTAATGGAAACAATCGCTGGTTCCTTCATAAATTTCTGTGCAATTTCTTTAATTGGCTTTGGCATTGTCGCAGAAAACAATAGAGTTTGCCGCTCATCTGGGATCTCCTGCAAAATCATCTTAATATCATCAATAAAACCCATATTCAGCATTTCATCTGCTTCATCCAGCACAACCATTTTGATGTGTTGCAAACGAATTGTTTTGCGGCGCATATGATCCATAAAACGCCCTGGAGTAGCCACAATTATTTGCGGTCTTTTCTTTAATGCTCTAATCTGCCGATCGATATCTTGTCCGCCATATATAGGAAGGGCTCGCACATCTAGATATTGTGCGATCCTATTGATTTCCTCGGCAACTTGTACTGCCAATTCCCTTGTGGGAGCAAGTACAACAGCTTGTATATGTTCTTCTTCTACGTCTACACGCTCTAATAAGGGAATCCCAAATGCTGCTGTTTTCCCTGTACCTGTCTGTGCTTGCCCGATAAGGTCCTTACCTTTTAAAGCGATGGGAATGGTTTGGTCTTGGATTGGCGAAGCTTCTTCAAAGCCCATATCACCCAATGCACGTACAATCTGATGATGGAGGCCAAATTCAGAAAAGGTGGTCAAAATTTCCAACTCCTTATTTACTATTTCATTTTTATCTTTATCTTTAGAGTCCACAAAAAAAGGGGGTTTATTCCACTTCGGAATTCCCCTTGTTTTCTCCCGGACAGAATCGAATAACGATAAGAATACCATTTTTAGAGATAAAATGCAAATAAAGATGGATTTCCCAAATGTGTGATTATGAAACTTTGCAATTGTCCAAACTTCAAAACTCATTTAAAATGGTCAGGAATACATAGGATAGGAAAGGGGCATGTAACATGCATAGTCCAAAGATCTTAGTCTATCGGCCTGACGAAGTGGAATATTATAAGGAAATTATTGAAAAACAGGGTATTACAAATATTTACACCGCCTCTACGTTAGAAGAAGCCAAAAGCCAACTTCCTACCACAGAAGTGATTTTGTGCTGGCAGTTCCCTTTAGAGTTATTGGAAACTCCTGAGGCTTCCTCGGTAAAATGGATTCAATCCATGGGTGCAGGTGTTGATGATCTTGTCAAACATCCTTCCATTCCCAATGACATTCAAATTACACGCATTGTCGATCAATTTGGAACACCCATTTCTGAATTTGTATTTGGATATATGCTGTACCTGGCAAATGACATCGCCAGAACACGCGAAGAACAAGCCAAACGTCAATGGACACCTTTTCATGCTCAATTATTATCTGGGAAGAAAATCGGAGTGGCTGGTTTAGGCAGTGTTGGTCTCGAAATCGTACGAAAAGCCCGAGCATTCGATATGGAAGTTTTTGGACTTAGTATGTCAGGGGCAAAAGCAGACCGCGTGGATCATCACTTTGGCCCTGATCAATGGAAATCCTTTGTTCAGGAGTTGGACTACTTGGTTCTTACTTTGCCATTAACTGAACAAACTCGTTGGTCTGTCAATCGAGAAGTGCTTCTTTCCATGAAACCTGATGCTACCCTCATCAATGTGGGGCGTGGGGCACTCGTGAAAGAATCCGATCTAATTGAAATCCTGCAAGAAGGACATCTAAAGGCAGTGGTTTTAGATGTATTTGAAAAAGAACCCCTCCCCATACAGCATCCTTTTTGGACGATGCCGAATGTGCTGGTCACCCCACATTTATCGGGGCCAAGCACACCAGAAGGTGTCGGTCAATTCTTTGTCCAAAATCTGCAAAAATATGTGGAAGGAAAACCTTTGCAAGGGGTTGTACGTAGAGAGTTTGGTTATTAGATCTTATGGAGGTGGTCATCCTTATGGATAACCACCTTTCTTTATGGATTTGGTTTGCTCCATTCCTTGACAAATATGGATCATCGTATTAGCTTTAATTTATAAATAAAATAGATTTATAGATAGGATTAGGGAAGTGGAAAAATGTAATGTCCATTTTTACAGTTATGTTTGCGATGGGAACGATTCTCGGCTTTGTGGGAGCTGGTGGATCGGGATTTATTATTGCCATTTTAATTACCTTTTTTCACATTCCTGTTCACACAGCTCTGGCTACTGCCATGGCAGCCATGTTTTTGACGATGATTTCTGGAACAATCAGTCACTACCGGGAAGGAAATGTTGACCTTCGAGTTGGGCTTACAACCGGTCTGTTCGGTGCATTGGGCGCTTATGTCGGAACAGGGATCGCACATCTTATCCCAGCCTCACAATTAATTTGGCTGACAGCCTCTATGCTTGTCTTGTCTTCTTGTTTAATATGGCTTCGTACCCGTTCAGCGCGCTTTTCCAAGCAAATTTCAGTTGAAAACTCGACGCCTGTACCATTGTTTCTCATCAAAGCAGTAGGAATAGGAATAGTCACTGGTTTAATGTCTGGAACCTTTGGCATTGGCTCTACTCCATTTATTCAATTGGCACTTCTCTTATTTATGGGTAGTTCTTTACAAAAGGTTTCGGGGACAACAATGATGATTATATTGCCAATTGCCCTTTTTGGTGCGATTGGATACAATCAAGCGGGATATTTGGATATCCCTTTACTAATTAAGGTGGTATGCGGAACAATGATCGGTTCCTATATTGGAGCAAAGTTTACCAATATCGCACCTACCTTCGTGCTTCGTTTTGCCATGATCACTACACCGTTGTTAAGCGGTCTACTTCTATTAGGTAGTTGATGATAAAGGGGTACCTTCACGGTACCCCTTTTTTCTCGTGTAAATATTCCTTAATTGATTAATTTTAGGAATTATCTTATGATTAAATTAATGCCTCTCTTTTAATAAAAGAAACAGGTTAATTTAATTTCAATTATCGGAGGGATAGACTTGTCGGAAACGAATACACGTGATGCAGGAACCATTGTTTTGGACCGATTTGAAAAAGTGGCTCAGTTGACTTTGTCACGGGCTAGTGCATTAAATGCAATGACATGGGAAATGTACCAACAATTAGAGGAACATTTAAAAAACCTTGCTGAAGATCCAAATGTTCGCGTTCTGGTCATTCGCGGGGAAGGTGAAAAGGCTTTAGCAGCTGGAACAGATATTAGCCAATTCAAGGGTTTTACAGGACAAGATGGCATTAACTACGAAAAGCGAATCGACAAAATTATGGATTTGTTATTTAAATTCCCTAAGCCGACCATTGCAGCGGTACAAGGCTATGCCGTTGGCGGCGGGATGATGATCTCTGTGGGATGTGATTTGCGCTACGCAGCTCCAAAAGCACGATTCGGTGCACCGATGTCCCGCACGCTCGGTAATTGCCTTAGTATGACCAACTACCAGCGCCTTGTAAAGGAATTTGGAGCGATGCGTACCAAAGAAATGCTCTACACTGGCCGTTTAGTATCAGCCGAAGAGGCATCCAACATCGGATTCCTGACCGCTATTTACGAAGAAGAAGGCTTCTTTACCAAGGTTCTAGAGATTGCAGATAAGATTAGCCAGAATGCCCCACTTACCATCGGTGCAACAAAAGAAGCCCTGATCAGACTAGACCAGCATGATGAGTCCCAGTTACCTGCATTCGGGGATATCATTGAAAAGGTATATGGAAGCCATGACTTCGCAGAAGGTGTTGCAGCATACGTAGAAAAGCGCCCTCCTGTATGGCGTGGAGAATAAGTTAGGAAAAACCCGGTGCAGAAATTCACCGGGTTTTTGCTTTCTTAATGATAACAGCAAAAATTTCTCGCTATTTCCCATCACATCCCTGATGCAGCCTCTGCCTAAAGGAAAAGTCACGGTTTTGTCATCATTATTGGTGATGAACCTCACACGCATTGTTCCTCAATCCAGGCTATCATTTAGATAATAAATTGAAACAGGTGATGGATCATGAACAAAACAACAAGGAAATGGTTATGGATTGCCCTTTCTTCCCTGACCACCTTTTTTCTGATGAAAAATTCTTTTGAGTTTCCCTTCGAATTTTCATTTGATCTGCGGCAAGTCCCATTAATCCTTGGTTGTTTATATGTGGGATATCCCGCTGCATTTCTTGGCGTCTTAAGTATTTTTGTTTTTCATTATTTTTTGTATTCAGATCTATTTTTAAATCCATTTGCAATCACTTTAATTTCTATCTTCGCTCCGTTTATTAGTCAATCTTTTCATGAGCTTTCTTTAGAAAAAAAAATGTATACGGCTACCAGTATTGCAATGGGTTCAGCATTTATCACCTTTTTAACTGCCGTACCATTCACCTACCTTTTTAAAGAAATGGATACTGTCCTAGGATTTATTTTTGTTCAAGGCGCCACTACAAGTATTGGTTTAGTCATCATGGAGCTAATTCAATTTCATCGGGATGAATACAAAATAAAGGCTACGCATATAAAAGTCTAGCAAAAAAGAGGATGGATTTGATTTTTCCATCCTCTTTTTTAATTAAACCCTTATTTTAAGGTCTTGTTCTAGCTCCGCTTGTTGTTCCGATTTATAAAATTCATTCATTCCAGAGAGTATTCCAACTGAAACTAGCGCTAAGATCAAGATGGCCAAAACGACTACTGCAATACCATAATATAACATTGTACCAAACTCCTTTTATACAGTTTTAATAGTTATAATGGTAATTAAATTAGTCAAAGTTGGCTGTGATGGGTATCACGATATTTACGTTATTGGAACCTTTTTGGTTTTGTACATTTTCTCCTTGGTAAAGTGTTATTGAATGGGAGGTAATTTTGTTGATTTCGTCTTCTTGGATTCTTGTCTAGCCTCCGTTTAAGTAGTGTCAGGTAGATAAAATAGGACATGCAAAGGAACACGATGAAATAAGAAATAATGGTAATCACCAAAAAAGATCCAAGTAGGTGGGTGTATTGGTTGACTTCGTAATAAAGGAAGGCGACAACATAAAGATAGACAATCGGTGAAAAAGCAGCAAGAATGGAGACCACAAGGAAATAAGGAGCATATGTTTTTAATTTTTCATAGCGAATTTGCTGCATGGGAAATTCGATAATAGATCTTTGTTCCGATATCCCTTTCATCATATCCCCCTCCCTGACAAGAAGCTTATATACATCTTTATATTAAGCGGATTTTGGTGATTTGTAATTGATTTAGATCAATCTTTGAAAAGAAAAAGAGGCTTTTTATCATAGCCTCTTCCTTTAATACATTTAAATTTTTGCAGAACTTAGCCAAACATATCGATTTAATGGAACGAAATCTACCACAAAGCCATTTTTTTCGTAGATCTCTTTAAGATCTGTAATCAATTCATAGTATTCGCTGTTTAAATCATACATTAAATTCATTTTCCCCTGCATTTCCACTCTTTTAAACAGAGCTTCTTTCGCCTCGGCATTCTCATAAGCCGTATCAGCAAAAACAATTCGTCCTCTGGGATTCAGAAAACTTTTCATTAAGGTGATTGCTTGTTCTTTTTCAGGCAGCGTTAAATGATGAAAAGCATAAGTACTGACAATCCCATCTACCCGCTCTTGCGCAGCAAGTGGAATATTCAAAAATGTGCCGTCGCGTAGGTCAAGCTGCAATCCTTTTTCCTCGACCTTTTTACGCATTTCTTCTGATGGCTCTACACCAATTACTTTATACCCCGCTTGAATCAATTTAGTAGACAGATTGCCAGTCCCTACACCAAATTCCAGAATCGTCGCAGGTGCTGCAGGAAGCCCGTCAATCACTTGTTGCAGAATGACCTCGTAATCTTCAAAAACCTCGTTATATTCTCCGTGTTGATCATAGACAGTCTGATCGTACTCCTTTGCCCATTGATCAAACAATTCATTAAAGTTATGACTTTCCATTTCCAATAAACCTCCTGATTAATTCCATAGTATTCGGGTCGGTATTATATATTTTATAATATTTATTGGAATTTGGATAGATGGCTTTTGTAAAATCATTAACAACAGGCGCTCCTATCCAATTGCTTATTTTAAAAGACAAAAAAGGCGGCACGCTGCCGCCTTTTTTAACTAGAATGGCTATTCCTTTCATTTATGATTAACTCTACGCTTTCCGTTTCTTTCAAGCGTTTTTGTCTAGTAGAAATCCAGATCCCCGCACTAATGAATAAGAAACCAACAATATGCTGGGTTAATAACGGCTCTCCAAGATAAACGATAGAGCCAAAAACTGCTGTTATGGTAATCACATTTAAGAAAATAGAGGCGCCTCCTGCTCCCAACCGATGCAAACACATATTCCAACCGATAAATCCAAGCGCTGTCAAGACAGCCGAAGCCAAAAAGATTTTAAACCAGATGAACCCATTAAATGTCAAAACGGAACTCATATCCTGAGTTAACGGAATAATTGAAAGCAGCAACGCTCCCAATAAATACGTATACATATTTACTTGTACAACATGCATTGTATCAGCCAACTTGCGGAAGTAGATAAAACTGAAAGCTTGTGTGGCCATGGAAATCAGTAGCCATATATCACCTAAGGAAAATGAAAAGGTGGAAAAACCTTTGAAAACAATGGAAAAGATCCCTACAAATCCTAAGAAAATACCGATATAATGGCCCTTACTTAATGGCTCTTTTAACAATAGTGCCGCAAAAAGGGTTGTCGTCAGCGGATTCAATCCTAAAATCAAAGCTCCATTCGCCGCTTGCGAAAGCTCCAATCCCAATGCTAACGTAATTTGATGAAGGAAGATTCCGAAAAAACTAGCGATAAACAGATACAACCATTGTTGTTTCCCTTTTGGAACGGTAAACCCATAGCCGATCGATAATAAAACTAGAGTAATCGCGCAAAAAGCCATCCTAAGATAGGTCAAAACGAGCGGTTCCACCTGAAAAAGGAGCGATTTGATTAAGACCATATTGTGTCCCATAGCAATCGTGACAAATGTTGCAAAAAGGTAAGCACTTCGTCTTGACTCTAACAACCTTATTTCCCCTCCACTTTGTGAAAAGATATTTATCTATGTGAAATATATTAGCCTGCTTCTCTAACTTCTCTCTTCCTTCTAGCTAATCCTGCTACGTAGCCTCCACAAATAACGAGGGTCACTCCCGTAACAACAAACACGAACCCAATTCCGACAAAAGAACCGACCAGCCCACCAAGTAGCGGGCCAATCATCCCTCCTAACTGGTTTGCGCTGGTTGTTAGACCAAAGGCACGCCCTCGAAAATCAGGATCCGTATTTTCAACAACGATGGCATTGATTGACGGCAAGGCACCCGCGATAAATAGACCAAAGATAAACTGGATGATGCTAAATTGCCATATATTTGTTGTAAAATATTGGGTCATATTGACCATCCCCGAGACCAATAATGATATGCTTAAAATGATAAAAAACCCTTTCTGCTGGCCCTTTTTTCCCCAGTATGGGGCAGCCAGGATTCCCGCAATGCCAGTAAGGGAAAATACGATCCCTGAGGACAATACCGCCCCCTCCAGTTTTCCCTGAAGTTCGGCAACATAAAGGGTAATCAATGGTTGTAAGGCCATATTGACGACTTGAATCAAGAATAAAAAGATCAGCATCCGGAATATGATTTTATTGTGCCAGGCCATTTTCATATCTTCCCAGACATGAGTGGGTTGATGATTTGACAAAGATTTTTCCTCAAAAACAAAAAGCCAAACAGTCAGGGTAGCGATTAATATAACCAATGAAGAAATCACAAACGACATCCGCATTCCGAACAGCTCAGCAAGGACCCCACCGAGTAATGGTCCAAGAATTGTTCCTGTTGCTCCAGAGGTTTGCATAATTCCTAGTCCCCACCCCATTTTATTCTCCGGGATAGTCGTTGCCACAATCGCCATCGATGCAGGAACAAAACCACTGGCAAATCCTTGTAATAAACGAACAGCTAATAGTTCCCATGGGTTTCGCACTAGCGAAGTTAAAAGATAGACAACACCCAAGCTGATCCCTGCCCGAATGACCATCTTTCGTTTGCCAGACTTATCAGCTCGTGCTCCCCAGATCGGTGCCATGATTGCACCCACAAGAAAAGCAGAGGAAAAAATAACCCCGGTCCAAAGCTTGACCGATTCCTTCGTGACCCCTATATCCAGAAGAAACAAAGGCAAAAAGGGGACGACCATGGTATAACTTGCACTCGATAATAAAACTCCAAACCACAAAATCCATAAATTCTTCTTCCAAGATCCTGAGGTAGCTTCTCTCCTATTCATCCTTCGGCTCACTTTCTTTTTTATGAAACAATTTCCCTTTCACAAGATTTCCCCTTTTGTAATAAAAGTACTACCTATTGTATGATTTATCCTGCTTTACTATTTAACATTACTGTACTATGATTAAGGGAAAATTAAAAATAATTTTTTTACCGGAGAGTGGGAGAACATTGTTGATTCGCGCAAAACTATCTCAGGACAATTCGGTAAGGGGCTATTCAATTAGATTAGTCTTACCGAGGGGTGATTAGAACATGAAAAAGACTTTCCAAATGGGTATGAAAGAGGGATTATTTACCACTTGGCAATTAGGGAAAATTATCTTTCCTATCTCAGTCCTAGTTGCTTTACTTCAGCATACGCCAGTAATGGGATGGATCACCGCGATCTTTTCCCCTATTATGAATTTGTTTGGCCTACCCGGAGATGCCGCAATTGTGCTTGCCCTTGGCAACCTAGTAAGTATCTACGCCGCAATTGGAGCGATTCTCACCTTAACCCTTACTGTAAAACAAGTGTTTATCCTTGCTGTGATGTTGAGTTTTTCTCACTCACTATTTGTGGAATCCGCAATTGCCGCGAAAATTGGTGTGAAAGCGTGGCACATGGTTGTTGTTCGGTTATCCTTAGGATTTGTTGTCGCTTGGATTATTGATCTGCTCTGGCGTGGGGGACAAGAAATAGCGGAATATGGAATGATTCCTGTACAACAGCAGCTAGAAGGTTGGTTTTCTATCACTACACACGCCATTGAAAGCTCATTGATAGGCATCTTTCAGATCGCTATCATCGTCATTCCAATCATGATCGGCATTCAGTTTCTAAAGGACCTGCAGGTCCTTCCCATCTTAGCTAAAAAAATGACACCTTTCACCCGCATTCTTGGGGTGTCTGAAAAAACCGGTGTTCCTCTAATGGCAGGGTTAATCTTTGGAATAGCATTTGGTGCAGGAGTCATTATCCAAGCAGCAAAAGAGGAGCGACTCACCAAAAAAGATCTTTATCTTGTATCCATTTTCTTAGTGGCTTGTCACGCAGTAATCGAGGACACACTTATTTTTATTCCCTTGGGGATTCCAGTTTTACCATTACTCCTTATTCGTCTTTTCACCGCCATCTTGGTTACTGCAGGAATTGCCTGGTTTTGGTCGCGCATTGATGCGGATCGCAGTACTAATAAAAAGCCTATACAGAGGCAAGCATGAGAAAAGGAGGGATGACTTATCCCTCCTTTTCTGTCATTTCGGCTAAAACCTTGCTTAGCTGGAAAATAAACCGAGAGCTAAACAAGGAGGATCAATCATGTTTCGTTTGATTACTGTTTTCATAATTTGGATGGTCATAACAGGATGCAGTGCCTTTGGTTCTGATTCTTCCATTGGTTTGATCGGCGGTATCACTCCCGATAAGGTAGCAGAACTGATCAAAACCCCCGAGGTAAAACAAGCCATGGTCGATGTTATGTCCTCTCCCGAAATGCGGGAGCAAATGGTAGCGCTTTTATCAAGTCCGGAAATGAAACAGGTGGTTCTCGAAGCCATGCGCACACCGGAAATGCAGGAAACTATGAAAACAGTGATGAAAAGTCCAGAAATGCAAAAGATCTTTTTTGAAACAATAAAGTCCATCGATATACGTGATATCATTCAAGGGTTTAGAAAATAACTTTACGGAACAATAGTTACTGGGCAATGAGCTTCATGGACAACACCATAACTAACACTTCCCAATATCTTCCCGAAAACAGGCCCTACTCCACGAGATCCCATAACGATTCCTCGGACATTTTCTTTGCGCGCTTCCTCACAGATTTCAACTTTTGGAAGCCCTACTCGAATTTTCGTTCGATACGAAATGCCTGTCCCCTCTAGCAATTTTGCGACTGGATCAAGAATTTCGTTGGCAAGCTGCTGTTGATATTCTTCTACATCCTTTTTACTGAAAAAGATTTTTACGTTCACTGTTTCAATATTGGGTTGGACATTAAGAAGAATAATTTCATCACCCATCGCTTTAGCAATAGGTATTGCGTATTCTAATGCTCTTTTTGCATGTTCTGAACCATCCACCGGAACCAACAGATTTGCCATCTGCCTTCCCTCCCTATATATTGTTACTTCCTACTTGGATCATATCAGATTAATAGGTTATTCCATAGACTTTTTGCTAAAATCTCACGAAATGTACAAATAGATTTTATTCTTTTCCTTTTTCTCTCATGTTTTGTACAATATAGGGAGAATAGGAGGGATAAATATGAAAGCAATGGTTATTGAAAAGTTTGGAGAGCCATCTGTATTTCAACTAACAGAACTGCCACAACCGGAAGTCACACCAGGGCACGTTCTAATACATGTGAAAGCATCAAGCGTCAACCCAGTGGATACAAAAATTCGAGGAGGTTTCATCAAAGCTTTTGCACCCGATTTTCCAGCCGTTTTGCATGGAGATATGGCAGGCGTTGTCGTCGGGGTCGGTGAAGGTGTAAACGAGTTTAAACCGGGTGATGAAGTTTATGGCTGTGCAGGTGGTTTTAAAGGGACAGGTGGCGCCTTAGCGGAGTATATGTTGGCCGATGTCCGTTTGCTTGGCCATAAACCAAAGAACTTAACGATGGAGCAAGCTGCTGCTCTACCACTAGTTGGGATTACTGCTTGGGAAGCCCTATTTGATAAGGGCCAACTAAAAACCGGACAACATGTCTTGATCCATGCTGCAGCTGGCGGTGTAGGTCATGCTGCCATTCAGCTTGCAAAGGCAGCAGGTGCAACGGTATATACAACAGCTTCTTCCAAAGAAAAACTGGAGATCGGAAAACGCTTAGGGGCTGATTATACGATCAATTACCGGGAAGAAAGTGTCGCTGATTATGTTCAAAAATATACAGCAGGCAAAGGGTTTGACATCGTCTTTGATACTGTCGGTGGGGAAAACTTGGATCGTTCCTTTGAAGCGGCAGCACTTAACGGACAAGTTTTGTGCATCGCTGCCCGTTCTACACACGATTTAACACCCGTTCATTCTAAAGGTCTTTCCCTTCATGTCGTGTTTATGCTGTTAAAGATCCTTCAACCTGAACTTCGTCAGCATCACGGACAGATTTTAAAACAAATGAACAAGATCATTGAAGAAGGCAAGCTAGTGCCTTTAATTGATCCGAAGAGCTTTACGTTTGAACAAGCTGCAGAGGCACATGCCTACCTTGAATCCAATAAGGCATCTGGCAAAATTGTTTTGACGAATAAGTGGTGAAATAAAAAACCGGGCTAAGCCCGGCTTTTTATTTTACTGTTTTTAATTTATTGCCTTGATCCTTCCGGATCACCCCAACATTCAACATGGTTTAATCCCTTGATATTTGTCACATGAAACTGTGGATCTTTTCCCAATTTCTTTTGCCCAAGATAATCCTGCAGGACCATTATAGCAACCTTTCCGAGCATAACGATTGCCGCTAGGTTTGTTAAGGCCATAAGTGCCATAAATAAGTCAGCAAGGTCCCAAACAATGCCTACTTTTGCGACCGAACCGAAAAGCACCATGCCAATCACCGCAAGACGATAGATGAACAGCCAACCTCTGCTATTTTTAATAAATTCAATGTTTGTTTCACCATAGTAATAATTACCGATAACAGAACTAAAGGCTAACAAGAAGACAGCAACCGCAGCAAATCCCCCCGCCCAAGAACCAATATGTGTGCTTAAGGACGCTTGTACTAATTCGATGCCGGTCAGCCCTTCCGTGCTGTAAGCATCTGATAAGAGAACGATAAAAGCTGTTGCACTACATATTAGAAGGGTATCCACGAATACGCCAAGCGCTTGGATTAGACCTTGTTTAACAGGGTGGCTAACATCCGCAGCAGCTGCAGCATTTGGGGCGCTCCCCATCCCTGCCTCATTGGAGAAAAGCCCTCTTTTAATCCCCATCATTACTGCAGCACCCATCCCGCCTCCGGCAACTTGTGTAATGCCGAAAGCACTTTTAAATATTAACAAAAACGCTGCTGGTAGTTCAGTCACATGGGTAATCATGATATAAATAGCAAGAAGAACATAGCCGCCAGCCATGATTGGAACCATGAATTCAGTGGCCTTAACAACCCGTCTTATCCCACCAAAAATGATAAAACCTGTCAAAGCAGCAAGTATTAGACCTAAAACGAATCGATTTATGTCATAAGCATTTTCTAAAGCTAAGGAAATTGTATTGGCTTGAACAGAGTTAAAGACAAGACCAAAGGAAATGGTAATCAATACGGCAAATAAAACACCCATCCAGCGCTTATTAAGACCCTTTTCCATATAATACGCCGGACCTCCGCGAAACCCAGTTTTATCCTCAATTTTATATATTTGGGCAAGTGTTGCCTCAATAAACGCAGAGGCGGATCCAATTAAAGCTATTAACCACATCCAAAAGACAGCACCAGGTCCACCCGCAGCAATAGCGATCGCTACGCCTGCTAAATTTCCTGTCCCAACTCGCGATGCGGTACTAATGCAGAAGGCACCAAATGAAGATACTCCTTTTTCCTTTTTGGTCGCGTCCCCAGCACCTTCACCAAGGAGTCGGACCATTTCTCCCACCATTTTAAACTGGAGGAATCTTGTCTTAAGCGTGAAAAAGGTACCTACCAAAATTAGGGCAGCTATTAAAATATAAGACCAGAGAATATCATTGCTTATTGTTACAATTTTTTGTAGAAACTCCATCTTTTAACCACCCTTCCTATTTTAAGATACCTCAATCAAAAAATATAATACGAAGTGATTACAAAGTTTCACATGCACATATAACCAATCGCTCCTCTTATACACCTACAAAAAAATAAGCAGCAAAATAAAATTGCTGCTTATTTCCTTCAATTGTTCTATCTGGTTGGATCCTGCAGTAAATCAGCACCTGCGATCCCTGGATGAGTCATTTCATAAGGGTCTAAAATAACATCGAGTTCTTCTTCCGTCAACACATTGTGGAGCAGGCACAGTTCACGGACTGATTTTCCGGTAAGAATCGCCTCTCTCGCAATCCGCGCTGCCGCTTCATAACCGAGGTGAGGGTTTACTGCAGTGATGACACCTACACTCTTTTCTACATATTCCTTTAAGCGTTCTTCATTGGCTTCTATTCCAGCCAGACAGTAATCAGTAAAGACCCGGAACACATTATTCATAATGCTAATCGATTGAATTAGATTAAATACGAGTACAGGCTCCATGACATTTAGTTCCAGCTGCCCTGCTTCAGAGGCCAAGCAGATCGTATGGTCATTGCCAATCACCTGAAAAGCTACCTGATTGACTACTTCTGCCATTACTGGGTTCACTTTTCCAGGCATGATAGAAGAACCAGGCTGACGAGCAGGCAAATTAATTTCATTTAAGCCAGCACGTGGACCTGAGGCCATAAACCGTAGATCATTGGCAACTTTTGACATGTTCATCATACAAACTTTTAAAGCTGCCGATACCTCCGTATAAGAATCTGTATTCTGCGTTGCATCGACCAGATGCTCTGCACCTGTCAAAGAAAGTCCGCTGATGCTAGCAAGATGCTGTACAACACTCTTAATGTAATTGGGGTCCGCATTAAGTCCAGTTCCTACAGCTGTTGCTCCCATATTGACCTCGTACAGATGCTGCCTTGACTGCTCAATCCGTTTCATATCTCTTGCAAGCACCCGACGATAGGCTTCAAACTCCTGCCCCAGACGGATCGGCACCGCATCTTGAAGATGGGTACGCCCCATCTTAATCACATGATCAAATTGCTCGGCCTTTTTCTTAAACATATCATGCATGCTCATCATTGTTTCAAGCAGTTTTTCCAACATGTTTAATGTTGCAATATGAATCGCTGTGGGAAAAGCATCATTTGTCGATTGGGACATGTTTACATGTGTATTCGGACTGATTTCTGCATAGTTCCCTTTTCGATCTCCAATCAACTCAAGGGCCCGGTTGCCAATCACTTCGTTGGTGTTCATATTAATTGAAGTTCCCGCACCGCCCTGGATGGGATCAACAATAAATTGATCATGCCATTTCCCTTGAATGATTTCATCGGCTGCTTTCACAATGGCTTCTCCAAATCGCTTGTTTAGCCGATGTGTTTCCATATTTGCCAAGGCTGCTGCTTTTTTCACCATTGCCATTGCAACAATTAAAGATTCGTGCAGTCTGTACCCTGTAATTGGAAAGTTTTCTACTGCTCTTAAGGTTTGAATTCCATAATAAGCCTCATTCGGAATTTCCTTCTCTCCTAGAAAATCCTTCTCTAGGCGAAACCCATTCGTATCCATGATCTAACTCCCAACTTTCTTTTAAATATTGGACTTCACGACCATAGTTAGATTATACCATTTTAACTAATAAATGATTCTGTTTTCTGGGAAGTTGAGTGTCCTTTGCGTAAATGCATGTAAGTAAAAAGAGCTAGAACAGTCCCTATAAATGTAATGGAAGCATTTAATTGATAAGTGAATCTCGGACCAAACTGATCAATCAGATAACCCCCCAGAGAATTTCCTATGATCCCCGCCAAACCTAAAAAAGTAGCCGTCAAAACTGCGGTTCCTGTTGACTGCAGCTCTTGTGGAACAATTCTTGTCACATAACGTAACGAAGCGGCAAAAAATAAAGTAAATGTAAGGCTTTGCGACATTTGCAGAAAGATGAGTGTTGTGGGATGATCTACGATACTAAATAGCAACCATCTACATGTGTAAAGTAAAGCAGCCAGGACGAACATCGATAATTCACTGAATCGGCGAAAAATCAGGGACATACATAAAAAAACTGGAACTTCGCTCATCGCCGAAACTAAAGAGGCTGCTCCTATTTCCATTTTCGTGGCACCTAAACTGTTCATAAAAATAGAAAACATACTTTCATTGATTCGTGCGGGAATGGAAACAATTAAGGTTAAAAATAAAAACCATAGGAGGCTCGTGTTTCCAAAAAGCCTGGATAACTCTCGTCTGCTAATCTTTGCTTGACGGTTACTACTATCTTCTAACCCCAAGCTAGTCATGATCGTCAAAGTAAGAAGTACCGCATATATCAAACCTAAATAGCCAATTCCGCAGTTTCCTAAGGCCATCCCTAGAGCCAAGGCAGTCAGGGAAAACCCAACAGAACCCCATAATCGAATGGACCCGTAATTTAACCCCCTCTTTTGTGCATAGGCAATGATAAGGCTATCACTTAGAGGTTGGATCGGCGTCATAAAAAACATAAATAATAGCATAAAAAACCAAATAGGATAAAAAGAATCTGCTGAAAAAATACCGATACTCGCAAGCAATGCCAACACCATAATAAGAAGAAGAACCTTTTTCACGGTTTGACGCCTGTCACTGACGTAACCCCACAGAGGTTGGGCGAAAATTGAGATAAACGGCCCAGCGGTAAGAACCAAGCCAATCTCGGTCGGGGATAATCCCTTATCTTGGAAATATAAGGGGATAAAAGGAGCTATACAGGCCATTGAAGCATAAAAGAGAAACGTATAACTAGATAAAAAGATCATGACTGAGCCTCCGGTGTCATCATAAATATGCAAATTTAATAATAATCATTGTACACGAAAAAGAGCGTCAATTCCCATAAGAATTAACGCTCTATCAACTCTATTTAAATGATCCCTTTTTCACCCATCAAACGAATCTGCTCTTCCGTCAAACCAATTTCTTTTAAAACTTCAATATTATGTTCACCCATTTGGGGACCTAACCACTTGACCTCCCCTGGTGTTTTGCTAAGCTTTGGTACAATTCCTGGCACCTTCATACTGCCTACATCCGGATGACTCACTTCAAGTATCATTTCCCGAGCTTGGAAATGAGGATCCTTCATCATGTCTTCTGCATTATAAATCGGTCCCGCAGGAATCCCATTGTTATTTAAGACATCTAGACAATCGGAAAGGTTATATTGGTTCACCCACTGAGAAATCATTGAATCAATCATATCCACATGTTGGCTCCGGCGATCGTTGGTTAAAAATCGTTCGTCACCAACCAAATCCGAGCGATCCATCACTTTCAACAGTCTCTGAAATATATTATCGCCGTTTGCCGCAAGCACAATATACTTTTCATCCTTTGTTTGATATATATTTGACGGGACAATTCCAGGCAATACGGATCCCGTTCTTTCCCGAATGACACCTTTCTTGTCATATTCCGGAATCATACTCTCCATCAAACTGTAAATCGCCTCGTATAAAGCGACATCAATTTCCTGTCCCGTTCCTCCGCCCTGTGCGTCACGGTGATACAGAGCCATCATGATCCCAATTACAGAGTACAGAGAGGCCACGGAATCCCCGATGCTTATCCCGACTCTCGTTGGAGCACGGTCAGGATAGCCTGTAAGGTAGCGTAATCCGCCCATCGCTTCTCCAATGGCGCCATACCCCGCACGGTCACTATAAGGGCCATCCTGGCCAAATCCAGAAATATGGCAGGTGATCAAACGAGGATTAATCACATCTAAAGTCTGTACATCAAGCCCCCATTTCGCAATCGTTCCTGGGCGGAAATTCTCGATCAGCACATCTGTCTCTTCCAAAAGACGTTTAATGATGTCCATCCCTTCCTCGGTTCTCATATCTACGGTAATACATTTTTTGTTACGGGATTGGACATACCACCAAAGAGATGTACCGTTATGCAATACCCTCCAGTTTCGTATCGCATCTCCGTTCTTCGGTAATTCAACCTTGATCACTTCAGCACCAAATTCCGCCAATATTCTAGAGGCAAAAGGACCGGCAATTAAGGAGCCCATTTCTAACACTCGAACACCAGCTAAAGGTAACTTTTTTTTCTCCACTGATTCATCACCACCAATGATAAGATTTATTTCACTGCGCTGCCAGACTTCCGAACCTTCCATATTTGACTGTCCATCGGTTTTTGAAATTCCCTACTTAATGCATCTGACGCTCTAATTAATCCGTCTATTTGAATACCTGTTTCAATTCCCATGTTATGAAGCATATCCACAAGGTCTTCTGATGAAATATTCCCTGTAGCGCCAGGGGCATATGGACAACCACCTAATCCTCCAACACTGCTGTCAAAGGCAACGATGCCTGCATGAAGACCCGCGATCACGTTGGCCAATCCGCGACCATATGTATCATGGAAATGAAGTTCAAAATCAATTCCCGTGAATTCCTTCCTAATCTTTGTTACCCAGTCATACACCTGTGCTGGACCCGCAATACCAATTGTGTCACATAAGCCAATGCGTTCGAATCCGTTATTCACTAACTGATCAACGACCTGAAGAATTCGATCCAAACCCGGATTTCCTTCAAACGGACAACCGAAGACCGTAGATAATGAAGCCCTTATTTTAAACCCATCAGATTTAGCGCGAGCGACTAAATCCTTTAATTCCGTTATGGAGTCCTGTGTTGTGCGATTCAAATTTTTCCGGCTATGCGAATCAGTTGCAGATAAAACAAAAGTTACACCATGAACCCCGCTTTTTATTGCTCGTTCGTACCCCCTAGCATTTGGAACAAGTGCGAAAAGAGTTGCAGGCAAATCTTTAACCGCTTCTAGTACCTCTTCCGCATCCGCTAGATTTGGGGTCCATTTGGGATGAACAAAGGAAGTAGCTTCAATTTCCTTCACACCTGCCTGGACGAGATTTTTAATTAAGTTAATTTTTTCTGCTGTAGGTAAATTAATAGGCTCATTTTGCAGTCCGTCTCTTGGACCTACCTCAGTAATTCTCACTTTTTTTGGCAAATTCATAACACTACCTCCCTATTATTTTCCTGGAAATCTTTTGAAGCAACATCTAACTACTTAGTCCAAAAATGAAAGACCTGTTAAAAGATGATTTAAATCTGATAGAACATGGTTTTTCATTAATTCTTCTGCCTTGTCTGCATCCCGGTTCACAATGGCTTGAAAAATCTCCTTATGTTCTGCTAGAAAGTAGGAACGAAACCCGATTTTGCTATTAATTCTCCGATATCTTAAAATTTGTGTTCGAATCTGTTCCATCATTTGTTGTAAGGGTGGATTTTTACTACTTAGGATGATTACATCATGAAAATAGGTGTTCTTCTCAATTACCTTTTTTAAGTCTCCCATTTCAAGAAAATGACTGGCGAGAAGCAAGCTTTCTTCGATACCAGACAGTTCTTCTTTGGATATATGTGCCACTGCTTTTCGGGCTGCTAACCCTTCTAGAGCCGCTCGACATTCAAATAAGCCAGCCATTGTTCCTTTACTAAGCGGTGTCACCTCCGCCCCCTGTGAAGGAATAAACGTGACCAATCCTTCCCTTTCTAGTCTTCTTAACGCTTCGCGAACCGGCGTCCTGCTTGTTTCCAATTGATCCGCTATTTTCGCTTCTGCTAACTTTTGTCCGGGCAAAAATTCTCCGTTTACAATCGCATTTTTAATAGAAAGATATACTTGTTCGTAGAGGTTTCTTTTCTTAGGTTCGAGCCCTGTTTGCATTGTTTCGCCTCCTTCCGCTATCTAGTCGCATACAATTTTTATAACTGTATACAATCCGTCATGTGGTATACATAAGTAATTATAAGTTGGTTATTATATAATTGTCAATCTTGTTTGTATTTTATAAATACTTAAATCGCATTTTAATTAATATATCCTCCATCTGTGCTACTCCAAAGGTAGATCTTAGATCCACCGAGGAACTTATTTCGAAACAGAAAGACTATCCTATCCCCTTCTATCCTTGAGGTTATGATGACAAAAATACCCTTTAGAATATGTGAAAATGGTCATCACTGGGGTTATGATGACCAAAATACACTTTAGAATATATGAAAATGGTCATCACTGGGGTTATGATGACCAAAATACACTTTAGAATATGTGAAAATGGTCATCACCGGGGTTATGTTGACCAAAATACACTTTAGAAGATGTCAAAATGGTCATCACCGGGGTTATGATGACCAAAATCCCAAGTTAACCAAGCATCTGTGATAGATTTTAGCCTAAAAATATCCCCCCATATCCCAACGTCCCAGCAATCACAAATGCTGGATGTACCTTTTTCCATTGTAACGCTAGGTAACTTGCAACAAGTAAAAAGAGGGTGTGCCATATACCTGAACCTTCAAAAGCGACTACAGTGAATTGAACCGCCAACATTCCTAACATGATTCCAATAGCCGGTAATACAAATTTACTAATCTCTTTAATATAGGGGTTATCTTTTAAATGGTTAAGGAATTTATACAATAAGATCATTGCTAAGGAGGAGGGTAGGACGGTGGCAAACAATGCGAGAGCCACCCCTCCAATACCGGCCACTTCATAGCCGACGTATGCACCCAATTTGGTTGAGATCGGGCCAGGAAGGGCATTGGCGATCGCCAGGATATCCCCGAATTCCTTAAGGTTCAGCCACTTGTAATGATCAACAACCTCCGCCTGATAGAGGGGAATAGATGCCGGTCCCCCGCCATAGCCTAATAAATTTGAAATAAAAAAGGCCCACACAAGATGTAAAAAACTCATTTTCCAACACTCCGATTCATTGTAGGATGTTGGCTTGCCTTGCGATATTTTCTATTTTGATAAAATATTTTAGTACAAGCCGAAAGAATGAATAGTGTAATCACAATGGCTGGATGTACCCCTAAAAGTTGAAGCAGACCGAGCGAAATGAGAATCATCACGATACTCAATGTCTTCCCTAATCCCTTCCAGGATTTTTTCAAAAACTCATAGGCCATCAATCCCAACATCATCCCGATCACCGGACTTACAGCGATAATCATCCCCATTACAATCGAGGATTGGTTAAAAGCATAAAGCCCGCCCAAGATGAAAATTAAGAGAAACGCAGTCGGCATGATATGGGCTAATAAGGCAACCATCGCACCTATCGCGCCTCCCACCCGGTAGCCAATGTAGGTTGCCATTTTGGTTGCAATCGGTCCAGGAAGCGCATTGGCTAAGGCAAATACATCGGTAAATTCCTTATCATCCATCCAATTATATTTATCAATAGTTTCATACCGTATCAAAGGAATGACAGAAGGCCCACCTCCATAGCCAAGGATCCCCGTTCTGAAAAAACTAACGAACAAATCTTTAAATGACATCCCATCACTCCTTTGCTTGTAAAAGATTGCATTTCCTCTTACCCAACCTGAATGAATTCATTTCTACTTTTTAAGGTTGACAGAACGCTTAAGGCTGCTAAAAAGCTAGTTTTTGGATTATTTGGCATCGGATCATTTTCAACTTGAAGTTTCAACCTTCCAAATGATCCGGCTGCTTCAATACAATGGCTATTTTTTGCGACACCGGGATCTGAAATAATTTTTACATTGGTTTTATCTGCCCCCAACCCCACTAGTGACAGGATGATTGACACATTTATATTTTGTGGAAACAAAGCGATAGCCTTTGATGCGGAGCCCTCAAATAATATGCTTTCGGAGTCCAAAGGGGCACCTGGAAGTGCTTGCGGTGGTTTTCTTGTGGTGATTGAAACTGAGTCTAATTGTCCGACTGACATCGCCGCTTTTAAGACATCTAATCCTCCGATGGCACCTGAGGGCAAGTAGATTTTTGTCTTCTTGTCTTGACATAGCTGTCTTAATTGCTCATAGAAGGCAAGTTCAGCAAGTGCACCCACACTTATAATCAGGAGATCCTTTCCACTTTCCAAAATGACAGGAGCATAATCTTTTACGACATAAATATTCGCGGCTTCAATGACCAAGTCAATATCGGATTGCAACAAATCACTTACGGACGAATAGGCATTCGTTACAAATTCAGAGGCAATTTGATTTGCGTGATCATAATGTCTAGAGTACACTCCTTCAATTCGGCTACCTGGAAGAAGTCCATTTATGTTTACACTTTGGAGGACGAATTTGCCAATATTGCCGCATCCAATTAATCCAATTTTCATCTTTCAACTCCTCCTTCACACGATTTTATAGCGGATTTTTGGGTTGTAAAGTACCTAATTCTTATGCTGGTTAATTTGTTTGTTATGACAAAATGGGTCTGAGAAGAAAGATGAGCCTTGGCTGGAACGAATCCAACCTAAGACTCATCTATCCCCAAGGCAATACAGTACTGCTAATCGCGCCTTTTGCCCCTTTTCCAGCAACCGTTTTCATAGCATAGTCAACTTCCGAGAGACTAAAAGTATGAGTACATAATTCATTTAGAGGGTATTTTCCAGAAGCAATGACCTCAATAGCCATTTCCACGGATTGATAACCGTGCCCCCGCACACCCTTCATAGTAATACACTTCTTAATTAGTTCATCGCTGTAAAACTCGGGGATCGGTTTATGCTTATATCCGCCTAATAGAATAGTTCCTTTATGTTTCACCACATTGATTGACGAAAGAATCACGGAGGCACCGCCTGCAGAACAGTCAATGACAAGATCCGCCATCTTTCCTCCGGTAATTTCATGTACCCGCTCTACTAAATCGACCTCTTGCACGTCAACCGTATGGTCTGCCCCTATTTTTTTTGCAACATCCAAACGATCCTTATCAGCGGACAAACCACTAATAATTACCTGATCTGCTCCTGCTGCTTTGGCTGCCATTGCACAGGATAATCCTAGTTGCCCTGGCCCTTGGATAACCACTGTTTTTCCAACCCCCGCTCCTCCGTCAATGCACGCCCATTCAAAACCATTACTAACGGGAAGGGCTAAAGCTGCCTGATCGGCAGGAACATACGTTGGTTGTTTATGGAGAACTGTATTGGGATGCAAATACATATATTGGCTATAGCCACCATAAAGGGCAGGTGCGGTCGAAATTGGTGAACACCCATATCGATAGGATCCACGCCATAAATCCGTTTCGGGACACATACGAAACTCACCCATTCGGCAGAAGTGACAAGCCCCGCATGGAATATACTCTTCCAGGGTAACACGGTCGCCTTCTTTTACCCCCCAACGTTTCGCTGCATTCTTCCCGATTTTTTCAACGTGCCCGATTACATGGTGCCCCAAAATGCGAGGATTTTTTGTATTTTGATATAGAGGCCAGTCAGTTCCACAAACCCCGACTGCCTCAACTCGCAATATTCCATCATCTGCGGAAACTTTCGGCATCTCAAATTCCCTGATCTCTGTCATTAAACCTTCAAAAGAGACCGCTGCCAGTACTTTTTCAACCATATTCCCCCTCCTTTTAAATGTGGTTAATAACCCAATGCCATTCCACCAATACGAGGATCCGTACCACCGAAATACGTACCCAACTGCCTGTTCACTTCAATCAACTGAACACCACCATTATCATATGGTGGAAGGTAATTGATACGGTGACCCTTCGCCTCCAATTCTCTATATAAAAATGGATCAAATCGAACCTCCATCCGAAGTTCAAATGGGTTTTGCAAATGCACCGGATCTGTACCAGGGTAACTATACCATCTTGGGTATTCAGCCGCCTCTTGCACATTGAGTTTATAATCTAGTAAATTCACAATCACTTGGAAATTCCACTGCGGCTGCTGATCCCCACCAGGAGTTCCCCCTACGAAGCAAGGGTCATTATCCTTAAAAATCATATAGGCATTCAGAGTATGCATAGTACGTTTGTTCGGTGCCAGTGCATTGGGATGTCTCTTATCCAGGGTGAATCCCCGGCCTAACCTTTGATTCAATATAATTCCAGTTTCTTCTATCATTTCACAGCTTCCAAATTCTACTCCGGATAAACTATGAATATAGGAAACGCAATTCCCATCTTTATCAGTGATTGCCAGATACGTGGTGTCTCCATTTTCGTGTTCCACAAATCCGTTGTAATGTTCCATGGCTGCATTTCGATTGATTAAATTTCTTTGCTTATTGGCATAGTCCTTGGAGATCAGAAGATTATAATCAAAAGGAACAAACCTTGGATCACCGCAATATTTCAGCCGGTCTGAGAAGGCTAATTTCTTAATCTCTACCATTAAATGAATTAATTCTGGAGAGTCCATTCTCATTGAGGCCACATCATAAGCCTCTAGCAAATTTAACGATTGAAGGACAATAAGTCCTTGTGAAGGTGGTGCAGTTTGAAAAATGTCATACCCGCGGTAGTTGGTGCTAATAGGAGTGCTTAACTCTGACTCATGTTGTTGAAGATCTTTATATTCTATTAACCCTCCATTCTTTTTCATATGGTTGGTTATTTTCCCAGCAATTTCACCTCGGTAAAAATCATGTAATCCATTTTTACATAGAGTCCGTAAGGTCTTTGCCAAATCCTTTTGAATTAGAAGAGATCCTACTTCAGGAACCTTTCCATTGGGTAGAAATATGGAAGACATAGCTTTCGAATTCCTCAACAGGTGTTCTACTTTTCTAATCCGAAATTGTAAAAGTTCACTTACTCGAAACCCATTTTCTGCTGCATCAATGGCAGGTTTCATCAATTTTTCTAAGGGGAGTGACCCCATGCGCTGATGGATTGTCATCAGCGCATGAACTTCTCCGGGTATAGAGCTTGATAATACTCCTCTATAAGGCAATTTTTTGTACCCTTGCTCCCGAAACCATTCAATACTAGCCTTTTCTGGAGCTGCTCCACTTCCATTAAGGGCATAAACCTGGTTCGTTGATGCTTGGTATAGTATTCCATAAGCGTCTCCACCCACCGTAGTCATTGCAGGAAGAGTTACATTTTCCATAAACGCGACAGCTATTGCAGCATCAAATGCATTTCCGCCTTCTTTCAAAATTTCCAATCCTACCGTCGCAGCTAATGGCGAAGCAGATGCAACCATCCCATTATTTCCAATCGCCATGGGTCTATATTGTGTTCGGTTAGGTAGACGACTGAGCAATCTCGCCATAACTATTGTCCTGCAACGTATGCTTTCGGACGTCCTTTACCTAACATTGTTTGAAAATAACAAGGTTCTACACTGTCATTGACAAATCCATGTAAAACATCTGGCGGACACCAAATGCAATCCCAGGGTCCTAGTTTTTTTTCCACTCTTTCCCCTTGTTCATTCTCCATGAAGAAGGTGCAATGGCCCTGAAGCATAAAAAACACTTCCTCTACTTCATGTGTATGTGCTGCTGCCCCTTGCCCTGGGGGAACATACATAATACTAAGGGTAAATGCCCCTGCTGGAATCGCATTTACGTCAGAGTTCGCTGACGCTCCAGCGCCGATAAACCGATGCTGCGCTCTTCTGAAACCTTCAATTTTCGTATCTTCAAATGCGAACCAATCTGGTTTTCTCGTTGCAAACGTTGCAATATGTTTATCCAAGATTACCTCTAATTCCTCTTTTGAATAATTTAATGCCATTTTCTATTCCTCCTTTATGTGGTAAGTGATAGATTATTGATTTTTAACAGGTACTCCGTATTTGAGCTCCTCAAATATTTTTGTCCTGAATGTCTCATTCTTTGGAAGAACCATTGCCGGAGCATCTACGATGTGATAATTGGATTGAAGAGATGCAGGATAAGTTCCTTTCTCCAGGTCTGCCATTGCACGCAGCAGCATCCTCCGTAATGCGATAATGGCTGCATCGCTTAACCCCAGACGTTCATTCGTACGGTCAAAGATGGCTCCTTGGCTTTCCTGCATGGCAGCATCCTGTGTACCTACACCTTTAATTCCAGAAAAAAGCTTTCCACTGGTTTGCAACCCACGATCAATCAAGTAGTCATTTTCTTTATTCTGAACAGGATAAAATGTTCCTGGGATAAGATCAGTATGAATGCCAAGTCCCTTTTTAAAATTTTCGATTTCCTGTTCAGTTAGTGCTCTTGTTGGATGCCAGTTTAGACACCAGTTCATGCAAGTTTCGTCATCTATCGGTACCCATACATGGCCATTTCTCGGTTCATCTGAATAAGGGCACACCATCTGGAAGAATGGCATTAAAAACGCTGTCGTTCTCCAATAGGTTCCATATTCACCTGCATCACGTCCAGCCCCCATTAAAGCACCAAAATCGGTTTCAAGTACGACATATTTGGGTGCTGCACTGTTGGTGATAAACTTCTTGATATCACTTGCTCCCGAGACATTATAATCAAATGCCCCTTTATGCAGGATAGAGATATGACTAGAATCAAGCCCACCTTCCAGAGCTTGGAAGAAGTTTGACTGTTGGATCCGTTTCGTAACAAAAACCTGACTTTCATCCACTGTATTCCATATTAAATTTGGAAAAGGGGGTTCTTGGTCTTCCGGTCCCATATAAGTCCAGATCACGCCACCGCGTTCAATTGTTGAGTAGGACTTAATTTTCACCTTACTCTTGAAATTGCTTTCAGGCGGTTCCGAAGGCATATCTGTGCAATTTCCCTGCGTGTCAAACGTCCAGCCATGATAGGCACATTGCAAACCACAACCTTGATTAACACCAAAATAAAGGGACACCCCTCGATGAGGACAACGTTCATCAATAATTCCAACCACACCTTTTTCATCTCGGAACGCAACCAAATCTTCATTTAGTAATTTGACACGAACAGGTGGACCACCTGGTTCTGGGAGTTCCGAGGACAGGAGAGCCGGGAACCAATATAATCGAAGCAGTTCCCCCATTGGTGTACCTGGTCCAGATTTAGTCAACATTACGTTTTGTTCCCTTGATAACATTTTTTCGCCTCCTTAACATCTCCTCTATTATTTAAACTAATTATACTAATCAGAATTTATAAAATAAAATACCTTTTGTTTATACTTAAACCTCAAAAATTTTATGATAGACACTAAAAAGGATGATACTTTGTCAGATTTAGCCCCTTGTGTGGATGTGCCAAAAACATCTCCCCATAAATCAAATCTCCATACCTTGTACAGCGGCACATCTCTATGCTTCCGCTCGTGCCCGAATCCAACATATAAGTGGAAGTCTTGCTGAAAGTTTCATTTCCCCAATGATCTTTACCAATTAAAAACGATAGATCATACTTCTCTTGTTCAATAAACGGTTGAAACCGGGTTGACTTTTCAATCGCCGCCATATACACATCGCGGCCGCGTGCATTGGTAAAACAGCTGAATGCCATATGTTCAGATACACTCTCTTTTAAGAGCGCATATAGGTCCTGCCCTTCAGGATTTATAACTAGTGTTCTCGAAACTTTCGTCCCGGTACGGACTATCTCATCGTCCTCAACAAGCCTAATCCCAGATTCAATACTTAAAACTAAACGATTCGGCAGAGAAAATTTCGCTTCTATTCGTTCAATAAAAGGAATGATTCTAAATATCTCGCTTATGGATAATAAATCAACAATTTCACCATAATGTTTGTACAAGAGATGTTTCATATTTTCTATACTAATTACTCTAAACTCTTGCAATGCTTGGTTAACCCATCGAAGCGTCTTATCAATAGCCCCTGCTGTGATTTTGGAAGCCAGTACCGTATATGGAACCTCTAATGAACTTAATTCCGCTTGCCAGGCGTATAGCTCATCTGACCAATAGCGAATAGATCCCAAATTTAATGGTTTGATTGTCTTAACTAGATCTTCAACTCGGTCTTCAATCGCAATCGTACCGTTTAAAAGTCCTTTAGTTAAATCTTCGAGATAATCTCCGCCTTGCTTGATTTGTTCAAGTACAATGATTTTCTCAGAATCTCTTTGATAAATAACAATGGACTGCTGCCCCTGTTTTAATGCTGGGATTCCCGCGATTTCCTGGACAAGAATGGGTGAGGCAACAATTAAGACGTCTATTTTTCCCTTTTCCATTTTGGTATCTAGACTTTCATATCTTTCCATCGGGTCTTTAAATTTGAAGAGCTGTTGAATAAGTTCAGCTTCAAACGGAGGATCGCTAGTGAGTATCCCCCGAGCCAATCTAATCGCCTCTTCTCTCGAATATTCAAATCGCTCAATTACGTTTGACCGATGAATTTGCCAGCGTTTCCACTTTTTTCTTTCACACAATGAAGATTGATCAGACAACATCCTTTCCAGGTTCTCTATGGAACGCATAGTTCGATACCTCACTTTCTGTTGTTTCATCGTTTAGTACCTTTGTTCATTAATCTGAACATCTTGCGCTTTATACTTCTTAGCTTTATTGATGAACAATATCACTACCGTGATTGCGAATCCAATCAAAGTGTTGAACATATCAGGAATCATGATTAGAACGGAAGCGATAGATAAGATTATCCGGTTCACCATGTTCACATGGCCATATAACCAACCACACAGGGCACCTGCCAAAACTGTACATCCAATAATTGCAATGGATACATGAAGAATAATATTGAATAGGGTCCCTTCCATTAAGAAAACTGGGTTATAAACAAAGATATAAGGAATAACAAATGCTACAATCGCCAGCCGCATGGAGGTTAAACCCGTTTTCATCGGATCCGATCCTGAAATCCCCGCGGCCGCAAACGCTGTTAAGGCGACTGGAGGTGTAACAGCCGACATAAGTCCGTAATAGAGGACGAAAAGATGCGCAGCTAATGGGTCAAGACCCATTTTTACCAATGCAGGACCTGCCATGACTGCAAGCACCAGATAAGCAGCCGATGAAGGAAGCCCCATCCCTAAAATAATGGAAACAATCATCGTTAAAATCAAGGCAATAAAAAGATTTCCGCCAGAGAACAAATCAATCAGGACGGCCAATTTTACACCAATCCCAGTCAATCCGATAATCCCCATAATAATACCTGCACAAGCACATGCCGTTGCTACGGCCATGATTGCCCTACCCGATTCTTCCATTGCGTTCAGAACAGATTTAAAATTGAAGTTAACATCTTTTTTTAGCAGCCCAGTTACTATAATGGCCAGAATCGCATAGAAAGCTGCCTTGTTTGCAGAAAAACCTTGAAAGAGTAAAACCACCAAAATAATTAGTGGAAAGAGATACAAGTACCCTTTGATAAATGTTTTTCTTAAGCTTGGGACCTGATCTTTTTTCAATGGTTTTAGCCCATTAGCTTTTGCTTGAAAAAACACAGCAATCCCAACGGTTATAAAATATAATAGTGCTGGAATTAAGGCAGCAATGATAATTGTTTGATATTTGATTCCTAGGACATCTGCCATCAAAAATGCGGCAGCTCCCATAACTGGCGGTAAAATTTGTCCCCCGGTAGAAGCAACTGCTTCTACAGAAGCTGCAAATTGTGGGGTATACCCGTTCTTGATCATCATCGGGATGGTAAACACCCCTGTTGTCGTGACGTTTGCCACTGAGCTTCCGGATATCGAGCCCATCATTGCACTGGATGTGACAGCCGTTAATGCAGGGCCCCCGGTAACTCTACCAGTGATTGAATAAGCGAGCTTAATAAAAAAATCCCCTGATCCTGTTTGGTTTAAAAAAGCACCAAATAGGATGTATAAGAAGATAATGGTTGCCGAAGTTCCTAATGCTAACCCATAAATCCCGTCAGAACTTGTGTACATATAGGTGAAAAAACGGTCAAATTCAACACCGTTATGCCCTAACAAACCTGGGATCCATGGCCCCAAAAAAGCATAAAAAATAAATACGATGGTAATAATCGGCAACGCCCAGCCCAAAATACGTCTCGTTGTTTCCAGGATCAAGATAACCGCAATAATTCCTAATAACACTTCAACTTGATTAATACTTCCATAATTCATAAGAATGTCATCGTAATATAGAAGTATATACCCACCTGTCCCTATTGCACCCACGATCAAGAAAACATCGATGATTTTTTGGGATGTCTTTTTGTTTTTACTTCCGAATGTACAAATAAAAACTAGAATGCTGACCAGAAGCCAATGAACAGATCGTTGAAGCAGACCGGGCAAGGATCCAAAATAGGCGGTATAAAGATGAAATAATCCTAGGATTGTTGCTATACATACGATAAAAAATGTCTTTCGTTTAAAGAGTTGCGGAATACTCATCCGTCCACTTCCTCCTTTATATATTCATAGACTCTCAGGGTCTCCTAGATGATTTCTTGACCTTATTCCCCCTAAATCCTGAGAGTCTACATCGCGGTGCAAAAAATAATAAGGATAATTCCACACTTCAAGCTTTGATTAATCCACTTTAATACCTTTTTCTTCAAAGTATTTCTTCGCACCGGGATGCATTGGGATTGGCATTTTTGCAGCCAGCTCTAGGGAGGCGGAACGGGCAGCCGCATGATAGGACTTAACATCTTCTAAATTTTCAAATACTGCTTTCGTAAATTCATAGGCAACTTCTTCCGGTACATTTTTATTGGCAATGATTCCCGAAGGCAATCCAATGGAAGGTATATCCTCTGTTTGGCCATCATAGGTTCCGGCTTTAATCACACTATCCGTGTAAAAGCTTGTTGCTTCCAGCATCTTTTTCCTAATGTCTTCATCAACTGGAATGACTTTCACATCCTTAGAAGTAGACATTTCTACAACAGAGGGTACAGGGTGACCGGTCATCGCAAAAAGAACATCAGCGTTGCCGTCGCGAAGTGCTTCGGAACCCTCGGCATAACTTAGGTACAGGGGCTCTATGTCCTTTTTTGCATCTATTCCTGCTGCATCTAAAAGAGCTAATCCCATAAGTAAGGAGGATGTAGAGGGAGGCCCAACAACTACTTTTTTCCCTTTGATATCACTAATTGACTTTATTCCGGAATCTGCTAGGACGAAAATCCCCATTCTGCTACTGTCCATAATAGTGAACATACCTACTATGTCCTGGTTACCTTCCTTCTCAAAAGCTTCCACACCGTTAAAACCATAGTAGGCAGCATCATTACTGGCAAAGCTAAATTCATTTTTCCCGCCCCCTACCAGGCGAACATTTTCCAATCCCCCATTTGTTACGGCAGCCGTCATTTCAAGCAGACTAGATTCTTTGTTCACAAGATTAGCCATTCCAGCCCCCACCGCAAACCAACTTCCAGCCTGACCTCCGGTTGCCATCGATACCCTTGTTTTGCCTGACTCGGACTTTTGTTCTTGAGCTGTTTTCTCGCTTACCTGTGATGAACAAGCGGTAAACGCCAACAAAAGCAAACTAATTAGCCCTGACTTCATCAATTTTTTCATATACATCCCCCCTAGAATAGTAATCATTACATTCTGAATATTCATTTACCTAATCTTACAATTGGTGAGGGTGTAAGTAAAATACCGAAAATTTTATTATTATTTAAAAAATTCTTATACCTGAATATTCTATATTATATGTTGAACACCTTCTTCTTTGTTTGATATAATAGTTTTATGGATCAAAAAGGGGGGATAACAAATGAATACAGAACAACTACATACGTTTTTAGTTGTTTGTAATTGTTACAACTTTTCTGAAGCAGCTAAGATCCTTTTTGTCCCACAACCTACCGTTTCCAATCGGATTCAATACTTGGAACAAGAACTCGGCGTCAAACTTTTCATACGCGGAAAAAGAGGGGTTACTCTAACCGAAGAGGGTGAAACATTCTTGCCTTATGCACAACAAGTGATTAATGTGATAAATACGGCGATGAGCGTTTTGAAGCCTTCCCACGAAGAAAACAAAATACGTATTGGAAGCACGATTCCATTTACCTATCCTTTAATCCTAAAGAAAATCCAAAAGCTAAGCTCGACATACAAAAATTTAGAAATTGTTTTATTAAATGTCGATCAATCCGTGATCCTTGACAAATTAACCTCAGAAGAAATTGATACAGCCTTTGTTATTGAACCTATTTTCCAAAGAGGGATTGAATGTCATCGTATCGGAAAAGAGAATATCCAGGTCATTCTTTCTCCACAACATCCCCTAGCACATCTTGAACGCCCCCTTGAATTAACAGATCTTGACAATGAAAACTTCATTATCTATGAACCCTATAGTGAGATCTTCAAATCCTATGAACTTATCAATTTTATTAAAAATGGGAAATTGTTGACAAACCAAATTGGAGTGGTTAAGCAATTAATTACACAGGGGAGCGGGATTGGCCTTTTGCCACCCTTTACTATTAGACAGGAAAAGACACGCGGGGAATTAATCCATTTACCATTAAATATTGAATATGATACCATCGAGTATTATCTTGTTTGCCGAAAAAACGAAAGATTTTTTGAAGATATTCTATTTACAGATATGACAGCAGAAATGGCGAAGGATATTTAATAGAAATTTTCCCATTTACATCTAAATTAATATATAATATTAATATTTACATTATTAGAAATTGGGGGACAACCTATGGACTCGAAAGTATACCAACTCAAATCAACTTTAGATGAGATGGAAATTATTGATCTTAGCCAAACTTTGGAAAATGACATCCCTGCCGTACCTACGCACGCGAGATTTTTCCATAACCTAGTTCATTCCTACAAATATGGACATCGCAGCTGCCACTATCAGTTAGTTATGAGTGAACATTCCGGTACACATGTAGATTCACCCTTACATTTTATTTCAGAAGGGCCTTATCATTATGGGATGGATGCCGTACCTTTAACTACTTTTACGGGTCGAGCTATCCGTGTATCTGCAACCGAGATTGGGGAAAATGGATTGTTTACCAAGCAGCACATGTTAGATTGGGAAAAGGAGCATGGTCCAATCGAAGAAGGGGATATTGTTCTGATTCGCTTTGGGTGGGATCAATTTTGGAAGAAAAGACCTGATGATCAACAATTTATGAATAATTGGCCAGGGGTCGCTCAAGATGCAGCACAATATTTCGTGGATAAAAAGGTGAAGATGGTCGGGACCGATGCGATTGCCATTGATGTCTTTGAATCAAAAGAAAATCCCACCCATCATACCCTATTAGGAAACGGCGTGCTAATTATGGAGAATCTGAACAATTTAGATCGGCTTCCTACATATTCTTATTTCATGGGCTTCCCATTGAAGATAAAGGATGGGTCTGGTTCACCGATCAGGGCGATTGCTTTTGTTTCTAAAGATTAAAACCGGGCATAGCCCGGTTTAACTATTTAGCGGAAGTATTTTCCGCTATTGATTATTTTAGATCTGATCACGATGCAATAACGGAATTTTTTTCTGCTATCCAATTGTGTAATCGTTTACAAACTCCTTAGTTACTCCTTTAACGGAAATATTTTCCACTATTCTAGCATTTTTTATCAAATGTTCAAGGATAGCGGAAATTTTTTCCGTTAAACTCTTAGCCGAGCGGGGATCGCTATTAGTATTCAACCAGTTTCCCATATATTTCCGGCCTGCGATCTCGGTAAAGAAAACGCTTCTTGCGTGCATTATGAATTTGGTTTAAATCTATTTCGGCAACAAGAACCCCTTCTTCTCTACCAAGAATCCCTTCGACCTCCCCAAATGGGTTAGCCAGAATAGAGTGCCCAGTAAAGTGATGGTGTTCTTCATCCACACGTCCTGTGAGACATGCCCCTAAAATATACAATTGATTTTCATAGGCCCTCACCTGGATTATACTCTTCCATATTTCTGTCAATTGGATAGACGAACCATTGGGCACTAATATAATATCCGCCCCATTCAATCCCAAGGTTCGAGCGACCTCTGGAAAATCTCGATCATAACAGATCATGATTCCAATTTTTCCATATGGAGTCTGGAAAACGGGATAATGATAGCCCTGCCGCATGTAAAACTTTTCCCACCCTGTCATCGACCATGCCACATGCGTCTTCCTGTATAAACCAGTGATATTCCCTTCATCATCTATTAGACAGGATGAATTATAGTAGATTCCTGGACTATCCAATTCAAAAAATGGGACACTAATATAGACCTTGTGCTTTCTTGCCAGCTGACGAAAGCCATCGATTGTAGTTCCCTCTATTGACTCTCCTAACTCAAAATAGGCTGGATCACAATGGGAGGTGTGTGAAAAATAACCGGTATTAAACATTTCCGGTAAGCATATTAATTTTGCTCCCTGGCTAATAGCTTCGTAGACAAGAGACTTTGCTTTCATCCTATTTTGCTCCACCTCGCCAATGATGGAAGCCATCTGTACGGCAGCGACCTTTACTTTCAACCTTCCCACCGTCCTTATGTATATTAGTAGAAAAGCCGTAAGGAATCCATCCTTAACGGCTTTCTATCAATAGTTATTGGCTAGCTAAAACTTGAGTTGGAACAGATACCCCTAGATCCGTACTTACCGTTGTAAGATCTTTAAGTAAGGCAACAGAATATGGAATTCCCTGCTCACGGTTAATCTTTTCCATGCGGGATTCAGGTTCTCCTGGAACAAGGATTTCCTCAAATCCAATTGCTTTTGGTGATTGATGCATGAGATCGATCGCGTCATCAACCCGTTTCTTAAATTCACTCGGATCCATAAAACAGTCGATCCGTACAGCCTGCATCGTATGCCCGGTATTTTGAGCATTGGTAAAATCCTGATAAATATCCTTTATTTCAAGCCCAAATGAGCCGCCAGGTAAAATACCCGAGAGGAGCCCAATAACAAGGGCCATCCCATATCCTTTGTAATCGCCAACTGGACGAAGAGTCCCGCGCAGCGCCTCCTCTGGGTCTGTCGTTGGACTTCCATCAGGCGCAAGGCCCCAGGTTTCAGGAATGGCTTGCTTCTTCTTTGCCGCTACGAGAATTTTCCCCCGCGCGACTACACTATGTGCCATATCCAGCACCAAGGACTCATGACGATCAGCTGGAATGGCTACTGCAACTGGATTATTGCTAAGAAGGCTTTGGGTCCCCCCCCATGGCGCCATAACATTACTACCTGCCGTCGTCGTGATTCCAATCATATCTTCTTCTAATGCCATTCTTGCAAAATGTGCTGCCGCGCCGTAATGATTGCTCCCCCTTACGGAAACATAGCCTGTACCAAATTGTCGAGCCTTTTCAATGGCAAGTTTCATTGCGTGAACGCCAACGACCTGACCCATGCCATTGTTTCCATCCATTAAAGCCGTAGCTCCGAATTCCCTTACCACCTCAGGTTTTGCCAATGGATTTACTCCTTTTAGCAAAAGCCTTTTAATGTAAATTGGAAGTCGAATCAACCCATGTGAATAGATTCCGCGAAGATCTGAAGAGAGCAGATTGTCAGTGGTAATTGTTGCATCCTCTTCACTCATTCCCGTAGCGGTAAAAAGCTCAACCACCCATTTATAAATATCCGGATAAAAAATTCGTATCTCTTCCATGCTACTCACTAGGCATATCCCTCCAACTTAATTAGTTATTTGAAATATTCTTTTCCACTTCCGAAGATGCTGATGCCTGACGGTTTTTAAGGTACTTTCGAAAAGCCAGAATTTGTGGAAGTATCACAACGAGAACAATAAAAATTAAGATCCCAAGCGATACGGGACGTTTTACAAACATCAACAAATCCCCATTGGAAATACTCATTGCCCTGCGGAAATTTTGTTCAAGCAGCGGCGCTAGGACTAAAGCCATCACAGTAGGTGCCAATGGAAAACCATATCGCTGCATTAAGTACCCAATAATCCCAAAAATGAAAAGTAGACTTAAATCAAATACATTATAGTTTATTCCATAGACCCCTAAAACAGAAAAGGCAACTACCCCTATGTACAGTGGAACGGGTGGGATTTTTAATAAAGATGCGAATACCCCGACTAACGGTAAATTCAATAATAACAGCATAACGTTTCCAACATACATGCTGGCAATAATAGCCCATAGCAAGTCGGGATTGGTTTGAAACATCTGAGGACCAGGCTGCAGTCCATACATCATAAAGATAAACAGTAGCAAAGCGGTCGTAGCCGAACCGGGAATACCAAGTGTAAATAAAGGAACGAGCGCTCCACCAACCGCCGCATTGTTTGCCGTTTCGGGACCTGCTACCCCTTCAATGGCCCCTTTCCCAAACCGCTCAGGATTTTTAGATAACCGCTTTTCGGTTACATAGGAAACAAAAGAAGCAAGGGAAGGACCAATTCCAGGCAACACCCCTATTAAAAATCCCATTACAGACCCACGTCCATAGGCACCTGCTGACCTACGCCAGTCATCCCGGGTCATCCAAAGAGAACCCTTAATTTTTTGAATTTGCTCTGTTTTCGCCCCCTTAGGCTTAGCTAAATTGATAAAAGCCTCTGGTAAAGCAAAAAGGGCTATCGCCACAAGAATAAAGTCAATTCCATCGGATATATTTGGGATCCCGAAAGTATACCGCGGGACTCCTGACTGCATATCCAGCCCAACCATGGCAATGGCAAGTCCAAATAATGTCGCAATAATGCCTTTCAAAATTGAACCTGTTGTCAAATTAGAAACCATGGACAATGCCAGTACTATCAAAAGAAAGTATTCTGGTGAACCGACATGGTATGCAACCATAGCCAGCAAGGGGGCAAGAAGCATCAAAGCCAATGTGGAAAATGTTCCTGCCACGAAAGAACCTATTGCCGCCGTAGATAAGGCCGGGCCTGCCCGTCCTTGTTTAGCCATCTCATATCCGTCAAGCGTTGTAACAACTGAAGCTAATTCACCTGGGGTTCGCACCAAAATCGCTGTCGTTGATCCCCCATACATCGAGCCGTAGTAAATCCCTATTAGCATAATCAACCCGCTGATCGGATCCAAACCAAACGAGAGTGGAATGAGAAGGGCTATCGCTGTAATGGGGCCAATCCCTGGAAGCACTCCAGTTAATGTTCCAATGAACACACCTAGAAAGGAGTAGGCCAAGGTTTGAAGGTTTAGAATCTGGCCAAAGCCAGATGATAGATTCGATAATAGATCAGCCAAGCTTCATCACCTCCTAACTAAATGGTCCAGTTGGCAGATAAACAGCCAAAACTTCATTAAATAATAAAAACACAATCAGGGGAAACACAACGGCATAGGTTAAATTACGTTTCCAATGTTTCTTGTCCAAATACATGGATAAGCAAAAGATAAATAGAGCCGTAGAAAGAACGTACCCGAGTGGAGAAAACAGAACAAAATAGGCAAGAAGCATGACCAAAATTACACCTAGCCTAACTATATCCTGTGGTGCTTCCTCCTCTTCTTCCTCAGCCTCTCTTAAGATGTTCTTTTTTTCTTCGAGAGGCTTTTGTCTTGCTTCAATAATCCCCTTAATCATTAGAGCAGCTGAAGCCAACGCCAGTAAAATCCCTATAGTTATTGGAAATACCTTGGGTCCGATCACAGCCTGTTTAAAAGAGGAGGGAGGGATCTGTGTCCCAAAGTAAATAAAAAGTAAGGAAAAGACCAAAAAAAGTCCACCAGAAACGCTATTACGGTTCAAGGTACAACTCCTTTCTTGAGACAAACTTTTTAGCCAGCCCTCCCTTTTGAAGGGAGGGGGCTTTGGTGAAACTAGGTTGAAAATTATTGCTGAATTTGTTTTGTTTTAATTAAGCCTTGTTTAATCTCTTCTTGTGTCTTTTCAAGGTACTTGGCAAACTCTTCGCCCTTCATGAAGGTAATTTCCCACTGATTCTTCTCAGCAATTTCCTTCCAGGTTGGAGTTGTCATTGCTTTTTCAATTGTATCCTGCCAGAACTTTACAGCTTCCTCAGGCATATCTGGAGGACCCATAACACCGCGCCAGTTCCCAAGGGATACATCATATCCTGCTTCGATGGCAGTCGGTACATCTTTCACCGGACCGGCTAATCTGTTTTCACTCATGACAACCAGTCCACGGAAAGTACCGGATTCCAGCAAACCGCGGAATTCACTCACACCAGATATTGCCGCTTTAATATCTCCGTTTAAGACGGCATTGGAGATCTCGCCACCGCCTTCATAAGCCACAAAGTTGATTTGACTTGGGTCTCCACCAGCTTTATCAACCAAAAGGGCAAACGGTAGACGGTCATCCCCAGAAGCTCCAATTGGAACAGAAGCAGGATCTTTCACTACAGCATCCAACAAATCTTTTATGGTTTGATATTCAGAATCCTTACCAACGGCAACCATGAAATATTCGGTCATTAACCGAGAAATCATCGTTACATCTTTGAAGCTATATTCTGAATCCCCCCGTAAATAGTTTGACATGATTGGTAGTGAGGTTACACTGATCTTAAATGCATCCCCTTTACTTTGTGTCACTAATTGTGCAAGAGAAACAGCACCTGTTGCTCCATTTTCATTGACTACAGGAATCGGGAAATCGACCAACTTTTCCTTTTCAAATGTTTCTGCCAAGGATCTCGCTGTTAAATCCCATCCACTTCCCGGTGTACTAGGAGCGACGATGGTCACGGGTTTCTTTTTCGAATAAATTCCTTCCTCTTTTTTCTCTTCCTTTTTAGGCTCTTCAGTTTTCGCTGGTGCTTCTGGTGCCTTCGTTTCCGGTGCAGGTGCGCTACTTGGCGCGCTGGAACTGCCGCCACATGCTGTCATTGCGAGCATCAGTACAAACACCAATGGATAAAGCAGAAATTTCCTCATAGACAACTTCCTCACGACAAAATCCCCCTTTTTGGTTACCTTTATTGAACTTTCTTTACTTGTTTTGATGGTGCAGGATATAAACGGCTTGATGGACCTGCTTTATAGACAGCGCTTTCTAAAGAATGGTTCACAATCCGTTCTACCTCAGGTGTCACGGCCATTAAGGCATCAAAATCCACACCCGTTTTGATTCCCATTAAATGAAGCATATGTACCAGGTCCTCCGTTGCCACATTCCCTGTTGCATCCGGGGCATATAAACAACCGCCAAGCCCCCCAATCGCCGCATCAAAAGAACGGACACCGGCCTGCATTCCGGCCAGAATGTTAGCCAACGCCATCCCGCGCGTATTATGGACATGAAGATTAAACTTCACATCTGGAAAGCGAGATTTAAGTTTAGACATTGTTTCATAAACCAAACGCGGAGCTGCTACGCCAACCGTATCAGCCACACTAATCGTGCGAATTCCCATTGAATAGTACGCCTCAGCTACATAGAGCACCCGCTCAAATGGGACATTCCCTTCGAACGGACAACCAAGCGCTGTTGCCATTCCACCTCGTACGTTGACCCCATGCTGCTTCGCCAATTGAACAACCGGCTCATGCCCCTGCAAAGTTTCGTCTACACTGTGATTGGCATTCGAACGGCTGTGAGATTCGGTAACGGATTGCATAAGCTCCCATTCATCTGCTTTCATTTCAACGGCCCTCTCCGCTCCGCGCAAGTTCGGTACCAAAACACTGTAAGACACTCCCGGCTGACGATCAATACGGGCCATCACCTCTTCTGCATCACGAAGCTGTGGAACAGCCTTCGGATGTACTGCGGAGGTCACTTGAATCGCTTTAATGCCGGTTTGTGATAGCTTATTAATCAGCTCCACCTTGATGTCTGTCGGAATAAACTCCGTTTCCATTTGAAATCCGTCCCGTGTTCCAACCTCTTTCACTTCCACCTCATCTACCAATTGATCCCATAGTCCCATTAAATAATCCCCTCCTTCTCCAACTGCTCTATTTCTGCACTAGTAAGTCCCAAATTTTGATACACTTCGTGATTATGCTCACCAAGGATGGGACCCGCTCTTCGGACTGAACCTGGGGTTTTGGTAAATTTAGGAGCGACACCTGGCACCTTGACCTTTCCTAATGTAGGATGATCCACTTCAACAATCGCATCACGAGCAACATACTGAGGATCTTGGAAGATATCCTCCATGCTGTAGATCTGTGACACAGGGACCCCATTTTCATCACAAAGATGTTGAATGGATTTCGCTGTGTGTTCACTGAACCATTTCGCGACGATTGAATTAACCTCCTCACGACGGGCAACACGTGCTTGATTCGTTGCAAAATTTGGATCTGTTTTCATTTCTGGCCGGCCAATCACTTCTGCTAACCGATGGAATGTCCGGTCCGTACTGGTCGTCAGGGCAAGCCACTTCCCATCGGATGTTTGAAAAGTTCCTACCGGTGCAGAATTGCTAAATTCATTTCCGGCACGTTCCTTAATAATTCCTAACCGGTCGTAAGCGGTTACGTTAGCTTCCAGAATCCTGAACATCGATTCAAATAAAGAGGCATCCACCTCCTGCGCTTCCCCGCCTTTTGCATCACGGTGGTAAATAGCAGCCAACGTTCCTAATGCGGCAAAAAGTCCAGTGACATAATCAGCTAGTGGCATAGGTGGTGACAGCGGCGGTCTGTCAGGAAAACCATTCATATAGGTATAGCCGCTAAATGCCGTTGCCGAAGTGCCAAAACCAGCTCTCGAACTGTATGGACCGGTTTTCCCATAGCCACTTACACTAGTAATGATGAGGTTGGGATTCGCTTCCCTCATCCGTTCGATGCTAATTCCCCATTTTTCAAGTGTCCCAGGCCGAAAATTTTCTAGTAAAACATCATAATCTTTTAATAGCTTTAAAAATAAGTCTTGTCCTTTTTCTTTTCGCAAATCTAGCGTAATGGATCGTTTATTACGGGCCAATGCAACCCATGCCATGGATTCGGACGCTTCTGTCGGCTGCATGCCTCGTAAAGCATCGCCAATCCCTGGGAGTTCCACCTTGAGCACCTCCGCGCCATAGTCCCCAAGAAGGGAAGCAGCAAATGGCGCAGCAAAGACCGTAGCAATATCCAATACACGCACCCCAGCGAGAGGGCCCTGTTGTTTCTTGGACATACGTCCACACATCCCCCTTTCGTTTTATTCTAATTTATTACTATAATTATAATATAATACAAATTATAAATTTTTGGAATTTTTATTTGAAACTTTTTGCGTTTAAAGTTAATTAGTTAGTCTTTAAAATACTCTACATGAAAAATTATCCTCTGAACCATTTCATCTATGGTTCCCAACCTCTTTCTAGTCCTTTAACTAAGGCAAGTAAAGCCTCATTGCGAGGTACGGGAACACCTACTTCCCTCCCAGCACGAACCACAGCCCCATTAATAAAGTCGATTTCAGTCCGTCGTTTTGCTTCTGCATCCTGGAGCATAGAGGGCTTGCTTTGACCACCGTTCTTTAATAACGTATCAATTCGATTTAATCTCTCATCTAGCTCTATCGAATATCCCTTGGCTTGGGCTACTCTCACGGCTTCTTCTGCCACCTGATGCAAGAATTCCTTCTGATAAATTAGCTTGCCCGTTGTTAATCTGGTAAGTGCCGCAATCGGCAGAACAGCCGCATTTAAGATGAGCTTTTTCCAAATCTCAGTTTTAATCCCGGCTGTTACCTCTGTTTGGAGTCCCGCACGATTTAATAGTACCCCTATTTTATCAGCACGCTCCATTTCTCCTTCGTCCGAATAGGGTCCAATATATGTCTGACCTATAACTGTATGAGTTAAATGACCTAACTCAACGGTCTTTACGCTGTCATAACTTAACCCGACAACAATTTGTTCCGGATGAAAGATCTCCGCCAATCGTTCTCCATTCCCCCATCCGTTCTGTAAGGTAACCACCGTCGTGCTTCGTGTGACCAATTGCTGAATCAACTTGGCAGCTTCAAGTGTATCTTGGCCTTTCACATAGATGAAGACGGTATCCACTTCTCCAAGCTGATCTGGGATGCTTGTAGCCGGCACATAAACTTTTTCAATTTCTCCTTTCCTTTCTAGTAATAACCCCTCGTTATTAATTTGGGTTACAAGTGGTTCAGACGTATCAATAAGTTGAACTTCTTCTCCCGTTTTAGCTAACCGTACGGCTAGCATTCCTCCCATTGCACCTGCTCCAACTATTAGAATCATTTTTACCTCCGTAGTTATTCTATTTATGCTTCGATTATTTTTCGATTAACCAACAGTTTCATTTCCGCCACTGTCACAATTTCACTTGTCTGTTTTTTGACTTCTTGAATCACGGTGACAATCCCGCCACGAGAATTCCGTTCAAGCAGATCGATAACCCGTAACTCAACTTGGATCGTATCTCCTATAAAAGTTGGATTGGTAAAACGGACCCTTTCCATACCATAAAAAGCTGCAATAATATCCGGTTCAAATTGAATTAAACCGGTTGCAACGGAAAGAACAAGCATTCCATGGGCTATTCTCTGCTGGAATGGTGTATTAGCCGCATACTCTTTATTTGTATGAAGTGGGTACCAGTCTCCGCTAAATGCAGAAAACAAAACAAGATCCGTTTCCGTTATGGTCCGTCCCCTTGAGGTCCATATTTCACCGATCTCGTATTGGTCAAAGTATCTATTAAACATGAATTCTACCCTCCCGATTTGAAGGTTAACCCCTTCTTATTGAGCTGTATACCCGCCATCAATAACAACTGCTTGCCCGGTAATTCCTTTTGCCTTGTCGCTTGCAAGATAAGCCGCATAATCCGCAATTTCTTGAGTAGAGAGTAGTCTTTTTTGCGGAACGAGAGGATAAATGACTTCTTCCAATACTTTCTCCAATGGAACTTTTCTTGTTTCGGCCAAATCTTTCAATTGATTAGATACTAGAGGAGTAGAAACATAACCGGGGCAAAGGGCATTCACCGTGATTCCATAGGTTGCACCTTCCAGTGCCGCCACCTTCGTTAACCCAATGACACCATGTTTGGCGCTATTATAGGCAGCTTTCCCAGCAAAACCTACCAAACCATTAATTGAAGCCATATTAATTATTCTTCCAAATCCTTGTTCCTTCATGATAGGAAAGACTCTCTTCATTGCCATAAATGGAGCCGTTAACATAACCTTCAACAACCACTCGAACTTCTCTGTGGGAAAATCGGAGAGAGGAGCTACAAATTGCAGCCCCGCATTATTGACAAGAATATCCACTCTACCAAATTCTTTCATCGTTGAATCTATGGTTTTGTGAATCTGTTCTTCATCCGTAACATCACAAGTCAACCCTAGACTTATAAAGCCTTCGCATCGAAGTTGTTCTGCTGCTTTTCCAAGTTCAAGCTGATTTAAATCACAAAGAACGACCTTTGCCCCTTCCTGAGCAAAGGTACGGGCGATGTCCAAACCGATTCCACTAGCGGCCCCGGTGATTAGCGCAACTTTATTTTCCAATAGTTTTGCCATTTATTTCCCTCCAAGAAATTGTGCCTATTCTTGCCGGATTTGTTTTTCACCTTCTGCCACTCTACCGATTTCACGAATCATATCGACTGCATTCGCATTTTCTAGAGAGGACAAGTCCCCCGTTTCTTTATTCAAGAAAGCTGCACGGATGGCCCGGCGCATCACTTTTGCATTTCTCGTTTTGGGCAGATCGGGAACAAAATAAACCTCCTTCGGCCGCAACGCCTTTCCTAGACTGACCGCAACTATATTCAGAAGTTCCTTTTTTAATTGAGGGGTAGGAGTCTTGTCTGGTTTTAATACGACAAAACAAACAGCAGCTTCACCTTTTAAGTCATCCGGAACTCCAATCGCCCCAGCTTCCAAAACAGCATTATGATTTACCAAGGCCGACTCGATTTCAGCTGGTCCAACTCTTTTTCCAGCCACATTCAGCGTATCATCAGAACGCCCTGTAATCGTCCAGAATCCCTCATCATCCAAGATCACCCAATCTCCATGCACCCAGGTATCCGGCCATCGGTTCCAATAGGCCTCTTTGTAACGCTCCGGATCTTCCCAAAAACCATTTGTCATGCCCACCCATGGCTGTTTGATAACCAACTCTCCCACCTGGTTAATTACATGCTTCCCTGATTCGTCATAAACAGAAACAGCCATCCCAGGCAATGGCGAGTTAAACGTTGTTGGGGCAATCGGCTTCAATAAGACATTCCCAAGAATTCCTCCTGATATTTCCGTCCCTCCCGAATAATTGAAAATCGGCACCCTCTTATTTCCAATCTTTTCAAATAACCATTTCCAAGGCTCTGGATTCCAAGGTTCTCCTGTTGACCCAATGACCTGAAGACAGCTTATGTCATGCTTTTGCACCCATGACACATCATATTTCATTAGCGAGCGAATCAAGGTAGGGGATATACCCAAATGACTTACCCCATGTTCAGCTATCAGCTTCCAAAGGCGATCGGGCTCTGGATACTCTGGCGTTCCTTCATACAACATAGCGGTGGCTCCATTGACCAAGGCACCAAAAACCAAAAACGGCCCCATCATCCATCCCATATCCGTAACCCAGAACAAAGTATCTCCCTGTTTAACATTCATGCCCATTCCTGCATCAAACGCAGCTTTCAAAGGAAAACCAGCATGTGTATGGACGGTACCTTTGGGTTTTCCAGTCGTACCTGAGGTGTAGAGCAGCATCAAAGGATCCTCAGAAGACATAACTTCCGTATAGTCAATAGGCTCAGAACTTTCAAGTTCCTCCCATTTGACGTCCCTTTCTGCTTGCCAAGAAATCTCTAATCCCAAACGACGAACGACGATCATCTTTTCTACGGAAGGGGCTAGCGCAGCAGCACGATCGGCCTCTTCCTTCATCTTTACAACTTTTCCTCGGCGTAAAAATCCATCGGCCGTGACAAGAACCTTTGCCGACGAGGCATTTAATCGGGTCGCAACAGCTTCTGCCCCATATCCGGAAAAGGCGGGACTAAATACTGCTCCGATTTTTGCAGCAGCTAACATGATGACAACGGTTTCAGGAATCATCGGCATGTAAATAGAGATACAATCCCCTTTTTTTATTCCTTCCTGCTTTAACCCTTGGGCAACACAAGCTACCCAATCACTTAATTGTTTAAAGGTATATTTTTTGACACTTCCGTCATCCCCCTCCCAAACGAGGGCACATTGCTCGGACGTACCAGGATCGTGAGACCATTTATCCAAGGCATTATGTACAACATTGATCTTTCCGTCCGTGAACCATTTGGGCCACTCCATTCCTCGGGATAAATCGAGCGTCGCTGTGTAAGGTTGAAACCATTCAATGCCCAGTTCTTTAACTGCTTTATCCCAAAACCAGGCGATATCATGAACAGATGCTTCGAAAAAACGATCATAATCATCATAACCAAGCTTTTGCATCCACTGATAAAGTCGAGTGGATTCTATCAATTCCTTGCTTGGGAACCAGACTGCCTTTGTTTGCATGAATACTCCTCCATAACCATTGCCATTTTTTAGACCGGATAGACCGGGTGTTTTCGTTCTGAGAATACAAGTTTTTTAGAATGATACGCCTCAAATCGCTTGACGAGTTCTTCACGCATGGAGTTTGGAGATATAATGCCATCAACCACCATTTCCGAAGCTAGACGATAGATGTCAATATCTTGCCGATATTCCTCCCTTTTTTCCTCGATAAAAGGTTTCCGCTCATCTTCAGGTAGTTCTGCGATTTTATTCGCATACACTGCATTGACTGCTGCTTCCGGTCCCATTACAGCAATCTGGGCTGTTGGCAGAGCTAAACAACAATCCGGTTCAAAAGCAGGACCGGCCATTGCATACAAACCTGCACCATATGCTTTACGAACGATGACAGAAATTTTCGGAACCGTAGCCTCGGCCATCGCCGAAATCATTTTCGCACCATGACGAATGATACCGGCTCGTTCTACTTTTGTGCCAATCATAAATCCTGGTACATCGACGAGGAACAAGAGAGGTATATTAAATGCGTCACAGAGTGTGATAAACTTTGCCGCTTTATCTGCCGTATCATGAAACAATACCCCCCCTTTTACCCGTGGCTGATTGGCAATAATCCCCACTGCCTTTCCATTCATACGAGCCAAACCGGTGATGAGTTCGCCGGCGAATAGTTTCTTCATTTCAAAAAAAGAACCTTCGTCTATAATTCTCTCAATTAGCTCGTACATATTAAAAGGTGCGTTTTGATTGGTCGGGATAATCTCTTCTACCGTCTTGTCGAACTTCTTCGAGTCCAGTGCTTGGCGAACAGGAGGCTGTTCGGAAAAGTTTGCTGGAAAATAAGAAAGATAGTCTCTTGCACAGGATATCGCCTCTTCTTCACTTTTTACCAGAACATCTCCGCAACCCGATATTGAGCAATGCATTTTAGCTCCACCCATTTCTTCTAGAGACACCTTCTCACCAATAACCATCTCCGCCATCCGTGGTGAACCGAGATACATGGATGCATTGCCATCAACCATGATCACAATGTCACAGAATGCTGGTATATAAGCACCTCCCGCCGCGGATGGTCCAAATAACAGGCAAATCTGTGGAATTTTACCAGACAGCTTCACCTGATTATAAAAGATCCGTCCAGCCCCGCGTCTACCGGGAAACATTTCAATCTGATCAGTTATACGAGCCCCCGCTGAATCTACCAAATAGATCAATGGAACTCTCATCTTCTCGGCAGTTTCCTGGATCCTTAGAATCTTCTCTACCGTTCGAGAACCCCAAGAACCCGCTTTTACTGTGGAGTCATTGGCCATGACACAAACAGTTTGACCATTTATTTTACCGATGGCCGTAACTACGCCATCAGTAGGAAGACCTCCATCCAAGCAATTGGCGAACAGAGCATCTTCTAATTCAAAACCAGGGTCAAACAAGAGGTTTAGTCGGTCACGGACAAATAATTTATTCTTCTTGGCATTGCTTTCATGATATTTCTGTGGTCCACCTTGCTTTATACGATTTACTCGATCCTGCAGCGTTGACTCTACTGTTTTGAATTTATCGCTCATTCCATACTCCTCCGGGTTTTTTGGCTATAAATTCTATCCACTTGCCTGGAAAGGGCCTATTTAAGGTTATTCCAGGATGATAAGGACATCTCCTTCATTAACAAAATCCCCTTCATTCGTCTTGATTTCCTTGACACGGCCAGCAACCTCCGCGGCAATGGGAATTTCCATCTTCATCGACTCCAAAATCACTACATCCTGCTCTTCTTCAACTTGATCCCCCGGCTTAACTAGTACTTTCCAAACGTTTCCAGCCATATTGGCTACGATCTGACCCATTTGTCTCCCTCCCTTATTTAGATCCCTTCCACTTCTGCTGCCTATTACAATGAGTTCCTTATTCCTGTTTTACCTCTTATAGATACTTCGTTATGAAATCAGTGGTTGTATCTCCAGCGCGAAAAGCCTCACTTTTCGCAATCTCACGTAGTAGCGGAATATTGGTCTTAATTCCCTCTACCTGGTAATCATGTAACGCCTGTTTGAGTCGTTCGATTGCTTCCCCCCGGTTTTCCCCTTTGACCACCAGCTTCGCGATCATCGGGTCATAAAATGGTGTTACCACCGATTCTTCACGCACGGCTACTTCGTTGCGAACTCCCAGTCCTTGAGGGGTTACCCATTTGGTGATCTTTCCAGGGGAAGGAAAAAAGGTTCTTGGATCTTCTGCATAGATCCTTACCTCAATCGCGTGACCCTCAAACTTTATATCCTTTTGACTAAGCCGTAACGATTCCCCCGAGGCAATCCGAAATTGCCATTCGACTAAATCTAATCCGGTAATTTCCTCCGTAACCGGATGCTCAACCTGCAGTCGAGTGTTCATTTCTAAAAAGTAAAATTGCTTGTTTTCATCGACTAGAAATTCAACTGTCCCCGCATTGCTATATCCAATCGTTTGGGCTGCCTTTACAGCGGTTTCACCCATTTTCTGACGTGTCACAGGATCTAAAAACGTAGACGGCGCTTCTTCTAGAACCTTTTGATGGCGGCGTTGAATCGAACATTCTCGTTCCCCAAGATAAACCGTATTGCCCTGGTTATCCGCAAAAATCTGAATTTCAATATGCCTGGGATTCACTATGAATTTCTCAAGATACATAGCCCCATCACCAAAAAAATCATTTGCCCGTTTTTGGTTGCCTGCGAAAGCCTTACGGATCTCTTCATCACTTCGAACGATTTGCATCCCAATTCCTCCACCGCCAGCAGAAGCTTTCAGCATGACTGGATAACCGATTGCATGGGCTGCCTGAACGGCTTCTTCCACATCCAAAAGCGGGTGGAAAATACCTGGGACAACAGGAACACCTGCCACCTCCATGGCACGCCGTGCTTCGATCTTACTTCCCATTTTGGCGATGACATCTGGGGATGGGCCAATAAAGACAATTCCTGACTCCACACATCTGCGTGCAAATATCGCATTTTCTGATAAAAGTCCGTATCCAGGATGAATCGCTTCGACACCGGTCGCTTTGGCAATCTCAAGAATCTTATCCAATTTTAGATAGCTTTCTGCTACGCGCGGCCCTCCCACCAGGTACGCCTCTTCCGCCATCTTGACATGTGGCGCTTCCATATCTGCTTCCGAGTAGATGGCGACGGTTTTAATTCCCATCAACTGGCAAGTCCTTATAATCCGAGCTGCGATTTCCCCCCGGTTTGCTATCAAGATTTTTTGGAACATGGACATTCCTCCTGCCGCTGTCGTTTGCGAACTACGTCATGTTGCCTCCGTTCGGCAAACAATATAGTTGTCTTTTTAGGCATACCGACCAATTCCTCTAACCCTTCCACAATTTTGACACCAAACCGATCTTCAAAGCGCTTCCAGAATTCCTTTGGCGTTGCCGCACAAGCTGTTATTTTCGCCGGATACTCTCGATCATCTACACGATGGGAGAAATCATCAGGTTAGGACTATGTAGGTCATTGGTCTTCAATATTTTTCTTGATTCAGGACGGCAATCTCTCCGCATTAAAAATTGAGCCAAATGGATCTGCTCCAGATGAATTCCCCTTTCCTTGAATGTAGCACCACTCCTAGCTGTCATTGATTTACCCATAATTTTTACACTACAGTTAAAGTTCCCACTATTTATTTTAATTAGATTATAACAAAAATATTTATAAAGCTAAAAATATTTTAGGATTTTCTAAAAGAGAATAAGGAGAGAACGGCTCCTACTATTGCTCCCGCTTCTATCGCACTCCTCTTTATTCTCAATATCACGCATCTTGGTTACAAAAGGATCGCAACAATCTAATAGTTGAATTTGAGTGAACATCAGTGATTCCGTTGTGCCCCATGACTGGCCTCGGCAACGACCGAGGATTCCTCCGTAGCTATACAAACCACGATCTGTCTCCCATTGACCAGAAAATGATGGGCGAATCCTATTGGAATTTCCATGATCCGATCGTATTCTCGACATCCGGTCTGCTAAGGACTCGCCTAAAGAACTTTCCTCGTTCTCGTCAACGGAAATTGTTTGGCAAGTTGAATATCAAAGAAATACCCCATTATTTAAGCAGGATTTTCTACTTTCGGGATATTAATATGCAATTTTTCAGATTTTTTTGTATGATATAAGTTGTAAAGGGATTGGATGAAGAAGATGTCGAATCAAAATCCAGTGATTAACGAAACTAACCTTCTACTAAAAAATTTGATAGATAGTTCTCATGATGGAATTACAATTGCTGATGAAAACAGGAAAATCATCTGGTATAATAAAGCATTTCATCGCTTGTCCGGGTTAACTTCACAACAAATAGATGGCTATATTAGCTACCAACTCGTCGGAAAAGGCTTTCAAGAAACCTCGACTGTTAAGGAGGCCATTCACTACAGAAAAGTAGTGACTAGATTTATTAAATATTCAAGCGGCTTAGAATGTCTGGTCACTTCTAGTTTCTGATTACGAGAAAAAATTTTAATAGACTATTTATCAAAGAATACGATGACACAGTGTGCAGATTTATTGAAGATTTATTTGTCTACCCTTACACGAAAGAAACAGCGCTATGGGCTGTGAAGTGAATTTTCATTTCGGTAAACTTCAAATGAATGAAATGGAGGTAACCATGAGCAACGACTTTGAACTACTTGTCCAGAAAATCAATGAAATCCTTCATCAACAGGGGGAACTGAGTTCAAATCATCATTCTTTAGAGCCTGGTACATCAATCGTGGGTCCGAAGAGTATGATCACTTTCGCACTCAATCATCAGACTTGTCTTGCTTATCCTGTGGAGTCCGTTTCCGGGCCGATTGCTCAATTCATTTCCCTGCTTATCACCATGAATGAAAAAGCTACTGATCAACATTCGAAACATGAATCTTTCCTTTTAAAGGCAATTAATGAACCTTACACCCCAGGATTAAAAGCGGAATTGGAAATTCTGGGGTATTCAACAGATCTTACTTACTTGCCACTACTAATAAACTTTGACGATCCTGAGCAAGAATGGCGAGCAATTGTGGACGATTATTTTGCAAAACAATTTATAAGTGCCATTACAAATGGCACCGGCTATTACCTTATTTCATTGAAGGAATTTTCTATAGACCTTGAAGATAAGAAGGCTATAGAAGAACTAGGTATTGGATTAGTGGAGATTTTACGTGAAGAGGGATTTGATAAGATGACATTATCCTTTACAGAGCCCGTCAACACTATCAAGGATTGGAAATCATCCTTCGGGCAAGCCGAGACAATCATGAGAGCTGGCCAATTTTTCCACCCAGAAGAGAGAATCTTCTTCACATGGAATACTCCATTAGAGGTAATGCTATTTAACTTGCCAAAAGAAGACAGACGTTCTTTTATTCAATACGTTTTAGGAGCGAAAGAAAATGATACCTTTGATTCCGAAATGTATCGAACTTTAAAAGTTTTCCTTCAAGAAAACTTAAATATTAGTGAAACCGCAAGAAAGCTCTTTATCCATCGTAATACCTTAATCTATCGCCTGGAAAAATTCACTGCTGAAACGGGGCGGGATATCCGTAATGGAAATGAAGCCTTTTTGGTATATTTAGCTCTACTTCTCGAAAAAGGGCTACAGCAAAGTGACTAAATATAACAAGAAAAGTTTGTATAATCTGTCAATAGAAAACTACTAATTAAGGCTTTACAATAATATATAAGGAAATCACATAAAAGAGGAGGTTAAGAATGGCTGGTATTAAATTTAATCACATCAAAAAATCGTACGGAAATAACGCTTTAACTGTGAAGGATTTCCATTTAGATGTTCCAGATAAAGAATTTTTGGTACTTGTTGGTCCGTCTGGTTGTGGGAAATCAACAACACTTCGAATGATTGCTGGATTGGAAGAAATATCTGAGGGTGAACTTTTCATTGGGGATCGTATGGTTAATGATGTAGCCCCAAAGGATCGAGATATTGCCATGGTTTTCCAAAACTATGCGTTATATCCGCATATGAATGTATACGACAACATGGCCTTTGGTTTAAAGCTTCGTAAATTTTCTAAAACCGAAATAAACAAGCGTGTAAAAGAAGCAGCAAAAATCCTAGATATTGATCATTTACTAGACCGTAAGCCGAAAGCGCTTTCAGGTGGTCAAAGACAGCGTGTTGCTCTAGGACGGGCGATTGTCCGTGAACCGCAGGTATTCCTAATGGATGAGCCTTTATCCAACTTAGACGCAAAACTCCGTGTGCAGATGAGAACTGAAATAAGTAAGTTACATAAACGATTGGAAACCACCATTGTCTATGTTACACACGATCAGACCGAGGCAATGACCATGGGTGACCGGATCGTCGTTATGTACGACGGCATCGTTCAACAGGTGGCAACTCCCCAAGAAATCTACAACTATCCCGCGAACCGTTTTGTTGCCGGATTTATCGGATCTCCTGCAATGAATTTTCTCAATGGATCTTTAATCGAGGATAACCAAAGTCTTTACTTTAAAAACGACTCTATATCTATCCAGATTCCAGAAGGTAAGGCTAAGATCCTTCGAGCACAAAACTATGTAGGGCAAGAAGTGATTTTTGGAATTCGCCCAGAAGATATCCATGATGAATTGATCTTCTTAGAATCAGCTCCAAAAGCCACGTTTACCTCTACTATTGATGTCGCCGAGAATATGGGTTCTGAGTTGTATTTATACCTAAACACAGGTGAAAACAATATTACCGCAAGGGTAAAAGGAAGATCGGAATTAAAAAGAGGCCAAAATGTAAAATTGGCATTCGACATGAATAAATGCCACTTCTTCGATGCAAAGAGTGAGGTGGCTATACGATAAAGTCAAATTGTGATTTATTTAAAAACCGGGCATAGCCCGGTCTTTTATTGCTGTTATTGGTGATTATCCCAGATAGACTTGGATTCGGACAGGAACCACCCACCCTCTCTTAACCTCAATCAAAAAATCTCCCTTAATCCTTAATCTCCCACCTGAATTCCCTCCAAAAATAAGGGCAATTCATCCCAAATTTCGTCAGAAATTGGTTCACAAGCAGCTCGAAAGCACCCTTCAACCTCTTCCGCAGATGAAGCGCCAATCAGCGTGCAGGCAAATTCAGGCTGGCGAAGACTGAATTGCAGGGCCAAGCTTAGTACGTCAACCTTCCGATGTCGACACCATTCATGCACCTTGAGCGCAGCAGCCACTTCAGCCTGAGGCGGTGTCCAACGTGGTGTGCCAATTCCCAGCGGATCACGTCCTGATAAGAGACCCATTGCTAATACAGCCCCATTAACAACACCCACTCCTTTTTGCCGAGCATAGGAACATACTCCCCTAATGGCACTTTGACGAAGCAGCGTATAATCATTGACAGAAAGTACCATATCTAACTGCGTTGAATCAATCGCCTGACGAATCAATTCATGACTCTGCACACCGATGCCAATCGCTCGGATTACGCCCTGACGTTTCAAGTCTACCAACGCTTCAAGGGCTCCCCCACTAGCCAAGGCCAAATTGAGATGTGGAGGCAACGGATCATGAATCAACGCAATGTCTAAGTAATCAACCCCAAGCACCTTCAAACTGTTCTCGATGCTCCAATAGGCAGCATCGGCAGAATAATCCTGGTAACGTTCCCGATGTGTTCCCACCTTGCTAGAAAGATAGAAACGATCTCTTGGTACGCCACGCAGCGCTAATCCCATCCGTCTTTCCGCTTCAAAATAATAAGGGGAGGTATCAAGCCAATTCATCCCAAGTTCTAATCCTTTTTCAACGGCAGCCACTCCTTCTGCATCTGAAACGGCCCCGAAAATTCCACCAAGACCGGCCCCCCCTAAACCCATAAGGGTTGTCTCCATGTGTGTGTGACCTAACCTTCGTTTCTCCAAAGGGTGAGGAGTTTTCATTGTGTCGCATCCTTTCCATCGCCATATAATTCTTCCACTAAACTGGTATAACCTTCAAAAATTCAATTAGTAAAAAGATAGTCTGGATTATCGAACAGTTCTTTTAAAACGAGGGCTCCGGAACCAATCAAATTGGCCATCTCCCCTAGTTGTGAAAATTTAACCCGCATCCGCTGTTTGGGAACAGGAAGTGCTCGAAGCCTAACGTGCCGCTCAATTTGTTCAATTAACCGGTCACCTAACAGACTCATTTCTCCATGGATGATGACTAACTCTGGGTTAAGTGTGTTAGCAAGATTAGCAATACCAACCCCAAGGTATTTCCCCAGATCGTAGATGGCCATTTGCTCAACAACTGTATCGCCTTGTTCGATTGCCTCAGCAATAAGCTGAATGGAGAGGTCATCTGGAGATTCTACCATTTCTTTTAATTTCAATGTTCTTGATAGATTCTTAGCCACCTTTACTTGTAATGCGTTAGATGAGGCAAATACTTCCCAACAACCCTCGTTGCCGCATTGACAAGCTGGTCCATCCATTTGAATCGTGGTATGCCCAATCTCTCCAAAGCTATTATCGATTCCACGGACAATTTGCTGATTGATGATAATCCCAGCCCCGATGCCAACATCTGTTTCAAGACTGACAAAGGTTTGAATATCTTTTCCATCTCCAAACATTTTTTCGGCTAAAACTAGATTTCGGCACTCATTATCTACCCAAACAGGGGTTTGGAACTTCTCAAATAAACTTTCTCCAAGACTAAAATCATGTAAGTTCTCAAAGTTCGTGGCGGTGATGATTTTTCCTGTTTGTGTTTCTACCAATCCAGGACAACCAACACCAATGCCGCGAACCAGAATTTCCAACGTATTTGCCTTCTCGTTTAGTTCTTCTACCATTTCATAAATTTTGGCTAGAATGCTTGATTTTGATTCCTTTTTCGTTGTTGGCTTATTGATCTTCCACAGGGTATTGGCTGACAAATCGATTAGTGCTGCCTCTATGAAACGAAAACCAAGATGCAAGGAAATAATGGCCCCGCCTTTGGAATTAAAGGCAATCAGCTTTGGACGTTTTCCTCCCTGATCGGTGGATGTTCCAATCCCGCTTACTTTAATGAAACCTTCCCCTATTAATTCATCAACCAAGGAAGAAACGGTAGGACGACTTAGTCCTAATTCCTTTGAGATCTCCGGCTGTGTTGTTTCCTCAAGATTTCGGATCAATTTTAGAATGCCAAGTTTGTTAATTTGTTTAACATCTGTCTTCCTTGAGATGATTAGCATGATGTTTGCACTCCAATCTTTACGTTAAGAAGGGGGACCTTTGAAAATTGGGGTCAGACCTCTGTCGAAATTTACTGAATCAGCTATCTACTCTTTGTAATAGAAAATCTTTGGTTCGATAAATTTCGACAGAGGTCTGACCCCATTACTTTAGTCCCCCTTGATCTACTTCTACTGTTCAGCTTTTTGTTGCAGCTGATCTAAGGCCTCTTGTGGTGTTTTTTGACCAAGAAGGGCCTCTTGGACCGCTTTGATCGTTTCCAGACGCATTTCCGTAAATTTTGGATCCGTTAATGGATAAAACTTTGCAATTGGAAGCTGTGAGATGAATTGCGCAGTCAAAGGATCCTGGTTGGACATGCTTTCTCCTGCAGCCTTCGTGGCTGGAAGCATGCCTTCAGTTTTCATAAACTCTTCATATCGTTTATCGTCATATAGGAAATCAAGGAATTTTCCAACCGCATCGGGATGCTTGGTACTCTTAAATACCATTAGAAAATCTTCTACCCCTAGGTTAAAAGGTTCTTTCCCTTCATTTGTAGGAATCGGAGCTACCCCATACTGTAAATTGGGGGCATCCTTTTTCAAGATCGTAGGCAAGAAATTGGCAGTGATCATCATACCAACCTTTCCTGCGCCAAATACCTTTTGCAATTCATCCCGATTAATCGCTGTAGGCTGAGGGTTCGTTACTTTATCCTTTTGAACTAAGTCGGCTAAGAACTGGAGACCTTCCACATTTTCAGGTGTGTTCAAGACCCACTTGCCATCCCTTTTCCAGTCCCCGCCATTCCCCCAGATAAAATAGGAGAAATAGGCTTGACCTTCAAAGGTTGTCATTGGTACTCCAAACCCGTCTACACCTGTCTTTTCTTTAATCGTTTTCGCAGTTTGACGAAGCTCTTCCCATGTTTTGGGCGGCTCAGAAATGCCTGCTTGTTCAAAAAGCTCTTTATTATAGTATAAACCACGAATAGATGCGAGAAGTGGAAGTCCATAGGCTGTACCGTCTAACTCTCCTGCTTGGTAGAAAGATTCATAGAATTTGGCTTTTAATTCTGGTGAAATGACTTCATCCAAAGGAAGAAGCAGATCGTCACCAGCATAAGCGGCATAATGATTCAAGTTAAGAATATCAGGCGTTTGGTTTGTGCTGACCATGGTATTCACCTTTTGTTCTAGAACATCCCATCCTACGATTTGCAGGTTTACCTTAATGTCGCTATTCTCTTTTTCGAAGTCTTCTACTACCTTTTGCAGAAACGGTCCTGTTTCATTACTATATTGGGCAGCAACAAAGGTGATTTCCTTCTTTTCTCCACTGCTTGAAGAGGGCGTACTGTTTGTTGGTTTTGCCTCTTCTTTGGGTTCACTGCTGGAACAAGCCATAAGTAGGGTGGACATTAGCATAAATAGCGATACGATTACCCCCATCCATCTGAACGGCCTCATCTTCTTCATTCTCGATTCCCCCTCATTCGAATTCGTTTGGAATACCGATTTGCAGGCTTTTTCTCGTACAACCGCTACAGGCAATCACCCCCTTTAAGCTGTGTGAGCAACTGCATTACCTTTTCTTCGACCAATCCCCCTGCTTCAGGAAGGAGTTGACTCGTCCTTGCCGTCTTAATTTCATAACCGCCCTCTTTAAACGCACACTCTGTTGGTACGTAACCGATATAGTCATTGGCCAACCCAATGATCATCGTATGGGAAAAGGGGGACTGCATCTTGATTTCTAATCCGAACTCGACGAAAAACTCACCAGGTAAACTAACCATGGCTAGATTTCCTAATTGAACTACCTGTAATTCAGTTTGAACGAACGGTTCCGATATTTTAGAAAGGGCAATGATTTCCTTGGCATACGCCTCTTCCGGCACCCCATCAAGGAGGGAAGGGATCTTCCCATTCACCCTTTCAAGTAAGGCAGCAGCCTGTTCCACCTGTTCATGAGTAATCGTCCGTCGAGGCAGCTTGATGGGCTTCGTGATAGCTTGAAGCTCGACATCTGTTTGGTACTCTATTCCTGCGATGACCTCACAAACCCCTGTGGCTAGTCGTGATCCAATTCTCTCCGCTTCCTCAAATCCTCTTCCTTGATAGGGATCCCGCACATTGATGTGATTGATATTCCCCTCTGCTCCGTTCGCAAAAAGAACCACCACATCCTCTCCAAACTGCTGTTGAAGAGCCCGCGTCAACCCATCGATGTAATCCCTGGAAATGAGCCAATCTTTCCCTACTAAAATAGCAGAGTGAAGCGTAAAGTTCACAACTAGACAGCGAATTCTCTGTTGCACATCCTGTATGGAAATGACAAACAAGTCGGGATCAATTGGCCCTGCCGGACAATCGACTTCTATCGGATCTAATCCTTCCCAATTCATTCTCAGGGTTCCGTCCTTCATCCAGATCCGTCGGTTAAAGCTAAGCGAGTCCTCGTTTCCTTTCCCTACGCCAAGCCTTGCTTCCCACGTACTTGCCAAACAAGCAACGGCACCACCGACTAGCTTTTTCTCCAACTCTTCAAGATAGTGGACAACAAGTGGATCGTAATCATTTTTAAAGGATTCCATGACATCAGGACCCGAATGCGTGTGTGTCGCAAAAAGCACGATCTGCTGCGGGAGAACCCCCGTCCGTTGATGAATCTTCGCTTTTATTGTTTGTACAAAAGGACCAAAAACTCCCACGATATCCAACCCAATAAATAATAGTTCGCTTTCTTTTTCCTTTAAATAAAGAAAATTCGCATATAGAGGATCATGAACACCCCTTGAACGGTTATCTTCCCGTACATTCCCTCCTAGTGGTGTTCCAACCACAGGTGTAATATCCACTCGACAGCAAGCTGCCCTCATCTAGTGACGACCTCCCCGGATAGATGGATGTGATCCACTCCATGTCTCGCCTCATACATCACGACCTTTAATTCCTTGCAAACTTCCCCCCCTGCTTCGACCCACTCCGCTGATTGGTTTCGAATCGCTTCATTGAGACCGTCTTCTCCCTTGTCCGGACGGCTAGTAAAGGGTTCAACGGCCATGGTGTAAGCATTTCCGTACCAAGGATAGCCTATGGTTCCGCTGAATTCTTGCCAAACCCAAAGATGTGAAAAATCGGTTACTGGCCAGACCATCCCGATTCCCACCCCGAGGCGCCGGTTTGTCAGGGCAAACCATCCTGATGTAAAAGAGGTAGCGTAAAACATATCTGTAGATGAGGTTGTCGGACTGGGAATCTGACGAAGATCGATGGGCCGGTTCTCTTGATCCGTTGCAAAGGGCCAAACAAACCGTTTCCCGGATGGCATCCGGTTCCTTTCATTAGGCATTTCCGAAGTTAAAATCTCGCAAGGCGGTAAGTCCAGGATACATTCTTCCCCAAGAAAAGGCGCCCCAAAGCTCGGATGATGACCCCACATGTAATGCATGCCTGTTTTCCCAATATTCAGGATGGTTTCACGGATGAACAGAATTGGCTTCCCGCTTTCTAAACGAATTCTTTTTTCCAGAATAAAAGGGGTTCGTAAAGTTTGGACCGTGAATAGCACCTCCACAACCTCGGGTTCATCGAAGAGTACTCTCGCCTCCCAAGCGCTTGAGGCCACCTCCCCATGCTGTCCTAAATGGGCCCCTCGATAAAACGAAGGTCCGCTGGCCGAAGGAAAAATCTCTTGCCATCCCCCATGGTATTGATCCATAAATACCCCTTGCGGATTCGAGATCGATGGCGTGTGATTAGGATGGCTTATACCGATTGGGGATCTCCAAAGGAAATCGACATCTTTAGGTTTATAGAGCAGTTCAAAAATATCCGTTCCTTTATCCAAAAAAAGGGATATCCGGATGTACTCATTCTGCATCACCAGAGTACGAATTCCCTTGTAGGTGGTCTGGGGAGCGATTCGGCAGCCATAATGCCGATCCGTGTTCAGCCCAATCATTTATTCATGCCTCTAGCTTCAATTGGAATGATTTCCTCGATTTCCCCTTGACGAATAGCAACCAATTCATCAGCCAAGTTCACGGTCGGGCAGACATGGTTTGGGATGATTTCGACTCGGTCCCCAATGTTTAATTGGAGTTCAGGTGGTGTCAGAATAACGCCGTGTTCTTCAGAAAGCCAACTAACCGTTAACCCCGGGATCGTCTTCACCAGCCCATGCCCCTCGGTATAGAGGCTCTTATCCGATGAAAGAGTCTTCGAGCCTGCATCGACAATTGCCCGTTCCAAGGAGGGTCTGCTAACAACCGTTGCGTAGATAGTCAAAGCACAATCCTCTGGAGAAACTAAGCCCAAAGCTACCATCGTAGCATCGTGAAAAACATAGGTCCCAGGACGGATTTCTGTAATTCCCTCAACTTCATCGCAGTAAAATGACGTCGGAGATGATCCTACACTAATTTCCGGAATATCGATTCCCAACTTTTCCAAAGCTTGCCTTTTCGTTTGTACTAAGAGTGAACCTTCTTGTTTGCTTACCTCGATTTGTTCTACTTTAGACTTCGCCTTATACGAATGTCCACCATGTGTCATAAGCCCTTGGATCTTGATATAGGGAAGCTTAAGAATTGACTCGATCAAAGCTACCGTTTCATTTCCTGGTTCCCTTCCGCAGCGGTTCAGTCCTGTATTGACATCAATATAAATGGGTAAGGCCCTGCCTAAGCGTTCACCTACAATGGAGATTCCGGCGGCTACCTCGAAACTATCAAGGGACAGAATCACATCGGTATCCTGAGCAAGCTTCTCTAACCTTTTTAATTTCTGTTCCCCCACGATTGGATAAGCAATCAAAATATTAGTAATTCCATACTTACGCATCACTTCAGCTTCACCCAGTTTGGCAACCGTAATCCCGGAGGCTCCCATTTCCATCTGCTTTAGGGCAATGTGTGGGCTCTTATGGGTTTTGACGTGAGGGCGTAAACGGACCCCAGCCTCCCGTGCCTTGTTGGCCATGTTCTCGATATTTCTTTCCATCTTTTCTAGATCGACAACCAATGCCGGTGTATCAATATGCTCGATCATTTTTGATCTCTCCCTTCGTGTTAGTCCTTAACCCCACCCGCAGTAAGTCCACTGATCAGGTATTTTTCAATCAAGAGGAATAGAATCACAACCGGAACGATGGCAACGAGTGAGGTGGCAAACACATACTGCCATTGCACATCATACATCCCGAAAAAGGCATAAATCCCCACCGTTAAAGGCTTCATCTCTTCTGTTGAAATAAATGTAAGGGCCACTGCAAATTCATTCCATGCCGCGATGAAAACGAAGATCACGGTGGTGATTATCCCCGGTAGTGCCAACGGAAGAATGATTTTGCGAAGGGCTTGTGCTTTGGTGCATCCATCAAGCCAAGCTGCCTGCTCTAATTCATAAGGAATCGTAGAAAAATAGCCGCTTAGAATCCAAACCGCGAAAGCTTGATTAAATGCAGCATTCGTCAGTACTAATCCCCATACAGAATCCATTAATCCAAACCATTGAATCTCACGGAATAAACCCACCAGCAGGACGATCGGAGAAAACATTTGCGTGATCATAATTAAGTACATGTAAAACTTCTTTCCAGCAAATTTCATTCTGGCCATGGCATACGCAGCTGGAATCGCACAAATCAGGGTTAGCACCGTCGCTCCCCCGGCGACGATAAGGGTATTGAGCAAATAATCAGAGAGAGGCACCTTCTCCCAAATGTCTAGAAAGTTGGTGAACACCCAATGCTGGGGAAGAATGGTTGGTGGGATCGAATAGACCTCTTCTTTACTCTTCAAGGATGTAAGAATCATAATTACATAGGGGAATAACAATACCACAAATAGTAGATAGGCTAAAACCGGGTTAATTATTTTTTGGAATTTGCCTGTTTTCTGCATTTACTGTTCCCTCCTCAAGGCAATCGTCACATACAGAATGGAAAAGACGAGGAGGAGAAGAAAGCTGATCACAGAAACAGCTGCTGCTTCGCCCATTTTTTGTGACATGAAAGCAAGCTTGTATAAATAGGTAATGATCGTGTCAGTCTGGTTGACGGGGTCCCCTTTGGTCATCGACCAGATAATTGGGAAGGAGTTGAACACATAGATCGTATTTAAAACGGTACTAATTGTCAGCGGTTGTCTAAGAAGAGGAAGTGTTATATGCACAAATTTGCTCCATCTATTTGCTCCGTCTACACTAGCGGATTCATACAAGTCTGCTGGTATCGCTTGTAGACCGGATAGAATGACAAAACTGGTAAAGGGGATGGTAACAAAAATCCCCACGCCGATCATTACCGGAAAGGAAATGGAAGGGTCAGCTAACCAATAAATATTTTCGTCGATAATATGTAGCTTCATCAAGATCAAGTTGAAAACACCATAGTTGTAATCCAAAATATATTTCCATATGACGGATGTGATGATTAAAGAAACAGCCCAGGGAATGATCAAAGCCGATCGTACCAATCGACGGCCGGGAAACTCCTGATTCAGTAATGACGCAATTCCTAAAGATAGCAGCGTGCTAATCCCTACAACACCAACTGTCCAGACGAGGGTGTTCTTAAGTACTAGTGGAAACGTAGGATCATTTAAAACATTGGAAAAGTTCCCCCATCCAATAAAGCCTTTTTTCAAACCAGAAAGACTAATCTTCGAAAACGAAATAGAAAACAATTCGTAGATCGGAAATATAATGACCACTACGATTAAGATGAGACTTGGCAGCAACCAAAGATAAGGTACGATCAATTGGCTCTTCCGTTGTTTTGGAACCTTCTTTTTGTTTGTTAAGGCTAGCTTAGTACCTGCTTCGATTTTTTCTAGATTCATAGTTCCCCCCCGTTTTTCCGACTTACGGATGGCAGAGTTAGAGGAGTAACCCCCTCTAACCTTCTATTTCTTGACAGCGATAACATCAATCTCTACTTTTATGCCGAGAAGCTGACTCCCTACCGTCGTTCTAACTGGATACGGTTCCTGAAAATATTTCTTATACACTTCGTTAAATGCATGAAAGTCTGCCAAATCACTAAGATGGACGGTGCTTTTTACCACATCGCTCATGCTTGCACCAGCCTCTTCTAAAATATGTTTGATGTTTTCCAATACCTTTACCGTTTGTTCCTCGACTGTTTCACCGACCACCTTTCCTGTTTCCGGGTCAATCGGACCCTGGCCTGCCGTAAAAATCAGGTTGTCAAATTGAATCCCTTGGGAATAAGGACCAGCAGGTACCGGTGCTAAGGTTGTTTTAAGCTCTTTTTTCATTATTTCATCCTCCTTATTTGGCGTTTATTTGACCAAACCACACCATTCAACCATGGTCAGGGCATATAGTTTCACAAGATTAAAGAAGTCCTCCACATCGATGTATTCATCGGGGGCGTGGGCATTGCCTCCTTTTGGTCCCCAGATCACAGCAGGCGTTTGGCTATGCAGATTAAACATGAAGGAGTCACAGGCAAAAGGCGCACCCTGCACAGGCAGTCCGTCCGGATATACCCTTGATGATATTTGCGAAAGCACTTCAATCGAAGGGTGATTTTCAGGGATCCCTGTTGCGGGAAGAAAACGAATTAGTTTTTCAATCCTCGCTGGCATTTGCTGTAGTAGTGGTTCGTCTATCGCCTTCTCCTGATAAAAACCTACAAAATCCTGAAACAATTCCTCTTCCGTTGTCCCAGGGTAGCACTGTATCCATACTTCGATCGTGCAGGTGCTTGGCACCCGGTCACATAGTGGCACCCGGTCACATAGTGGCAGATTTGCTGGTCCAGCCTTCACGCCTTGTACGTATGCAGGTAGTCCTGGATCCTTTGCAAACCATTTAGAGGTGGATCGCTTTGCTGCGTGGTAAGCTTCATATTGGTGAAATATATCCAAGAATTTCGCGGCTGCAAAGACTGGGTTGGCAAGCGCTTCTCCGCTAAAGGAACGGCCAGCTCTCCCCTTAAAGGTGATGCGAAACATGCTCCCCCCCTGATTCTCCGGACAAATTGCCAAATTAGACGGTTCAGGAACAATCGCTAAATCAGCTTCATACCCCCGTAAACGACAGGCTAGTGTCCCATTTGCTCCACCGTATTCTTCATCTACCACCGTCTCAATGAGAACGTCACCCGCCAAGGGGATTTGCAGTTCTTTGATCAGCTGCAAAGCCATCATCGCTGCTGCCATCCCGCCTTTCATGTCAAAAATCCCTAACCCATACTGCTTGCCATCCATTACAGCTCCGCTATAAGGGTCTTGCGTCCAAGGGTCATCTCCTTGTGGCACAGTATCCACATGACCAGAGAATAGGAGCGATCTGCCTGAACCTTTTCCCCTCATTCTAGCTACCACATTCGGTCGATTTTCATAGTTTCTTTCCCCTAAATAAGCCGGATGGGTAAGTAGCTCCTCCACCTCGGTCGGTAAAAACCGATCCAACTCACACCCTAGTCCGCTTAAAAATTGGTAGATATGTTCCTGCACTGCTAGTTCATCCCCGTTTGGATATCGATTCTGACTGGGAATAGAAACTAAACCACGATTAAATTCCAAAATATAGTCTCTATGCTCATCAACCCAACGGCAAATATCCAAATACATACAAGCCTCCCCCTATCTTCCCTACTCTTGGCAAATTTGTCCTCCGTCTACAACCAGCTCTGTTCCCGTAATAAAAGAGGCTTCGTCAGAGGCCAAAAAGGCAAACGCGTTGGCGACTTCGTCTACTTTTCCATACCGATTGAGCGGGATCTTGCTGGTATATTCACGCACGGTTTCCTCAGACATGCCACCTTCCAAGGCTAGTTCGGTCAAGATAAATCCAGGACAAACAGAATTCACTCGGATGTTATAGGGGGCTAGTTCTATCGCCATGGATTTTCCTAACAAAATTACCCCTGCTTTCGTCGCATTGTAATGAGCTAAACCAGGTTCTCCAAGGATTCCATTGGTTGATCCCATGTTCACAATGGCACCGGACTTTTGCTCCTTCATCTCTCTAGCGACGATTTGTGAGCAGAGAAAAACACCCGAAAGATTAATATTTAATGTCGCCTGCCAATTTTCGTCGGCAATTTCTAAAAAGGGTTCAAATCTCGCTATTCCTGCATTATTTGCTAAGATATCGATTTTCCCAAATTTCCCTTTTGTAAATTCAACCAATGTCATGACCTTATCCCTTTTGGTCACATCGGTTACAACACTATGTATTTCCCCAAAGCTTGTTAATTCCTCTTGAGCCTGTTCCAAGCGCTTCGGCTCCACATCACAAATAACGACCTGTGCCCCTTCCTGGAGAAATTTCTTGGCAATTGCTTTTCCAATACCTCTCCCGCCCCCTGTCACAATAGCCGATTTTCCTTGTAATCGCATGGACTATACCTCCTGCGTTAGTTTGTAAAGTTTCCTTTCTAACTAAATAATAATAAATAGACCACCGATAGTCAACAGAATATTAAGAAATTTGTGATATATATTTCGAGTAATATGTACAAAAAAAGGGACGAGCGTGAACTCATATTTTACGCCCGAGCCCTATTCTATCCAAGCCTGAATTACATAACTCCTCGTAACACGATACTCTTGATCTGTGTGAATTCCTCCAAAGTGTACAGGATTCCTTCGCGCCCTATACCACTCTTTTTATAGCCGCCGAATGCACAGCAGATCGGTCGATAAACCGTGCCTCCATTGATTGAGACAACACCTGCCTGAATTTTATTGCCTGCGTCCATCGCCTTAGTAATGTCTCTTGTAAAAATCGATGAATTTAAACCAAAATTGGACTGATTGACAATTTCGATCGCTTCTTCTTGAGTTTCAAAAGGCATCAGTGCAAACACCGGTCCAAACATTTCCATATCCTTCGCAATATCCATATCTTTTGTCACTTCGAGAACCGTTGGCTCGATAAAAGCCTCGTTCACTCGTCTACCTCCAAGGATTAACTTTGCCCCTTGCCCAATCGTATGCTGAATTTGCTCTTCGACTTTGATCGCCGCCCCTTCATTGATCAACGGCCCGACATCTGTCCCTTGTTCTAGCTGGTTGCCTATTCGCTTAGTAGAAAGGATATCGACTAGCTTAGCTTTAAAATCTTCATAGATTGATTTTTCTACTAGAATACGCTTGTTAGAACAACAAACTTGACCTGAGGCAAGTAGCCGTCCTGCGATGGCGAAGTCGACCGCTGCATCCAGATCCCCATCCTCACAAACGATCGTCGCATCATTAGCCCCTAATTCAAGGAATACCCTAGAAAGGTTTTTCGCTCCATTTTGCGCAATCATTGTACCTACTTCTGTACTTCCTGTGAAACTCACCGCTTGGATGGATGGGCTTTTTGCCAGATAGTCACCCACCTCTTCCCCATAACCTGTAACCACTTGCAGCACATTTTTCGGTACCCCTGCTTCATGTAAAAGTTCTACCATACGAATAACGGTAAGCGGGTCATCTTCTGGTGGCTTAACGATAAAGGCATTTCCCGATGCCAATGCTGCTCCCGCCTTAAAAGAAAATAACTCAGCTGGAAAGTTAAAAGGGATGATCCCCACCACTACTCCAAGAGGTTCCCTCTTCGTGATCATTAAATCCTTTTCCAAACCAGGTTGGATTTCTAAAGGGATCGTTTGGCCGAAAAGACGCTTCGATTCTGCAGCAAATCCATCAAAAATAGCCGCGGCTGTTTCAATTTCCCCTTCTGCTTGGACTAAAAGTTTCCCGTTCTCGGTACTTAAGAGACGGGCCAATTCACCCTTATTATCCCTTAACATTTGACTGAACCGATTTAAAATCTCCACACGTTGGTATACGGGTGTTTGCGACCAAATTTTTGCTCCCAATTGGGCAGCTTCGATTGCCTCCTGTGCATCTTCTACCGTAGCTGCTGGAACTGTATCAATCAGTTCTTGTGTAGCCATGTTCCTGACTTCAATGACTTTGCCGTTTGCCGAATCTCTTTTTTCCCCATTAATGATCATCTGCATGTGAAACTCCTCCTTAAAGGTAATTATGGAATGGATTAATCAGCAAATTCATATGTGACGGATCCGGTAATCCCCGTTTTCACCCGAAACAGCCCGCCCGCTGATGGTTGTTCTTTCAAGGAGGCTTCGTCTAGCCCGCGGCTTGCTGTTGTAATATACAATTCATCCAGCTTTTCCCCTCCAAATACACAGGAAGTGACCTGCCCGACTGGAAGTTTGATAGAGCCAATCCGCTCTCCTGTATCTGGATTCCAGCGGGATACTTGATAGCCGCCCCACTGCGCAACCCACAACATTCCTTCAGAATCAATCGTCATCCCATCAGGAATTCCCTCCCCATCAGGAATCGTCACGGCAATACGCTTATTAGAAAGTGCACCCGTCTCCAAATCGAAATCAAAAGCAACGACCTGTTTCGTTGGCGAATCAATAAAATACATCGTCTGATTATCCTTTTCCCAGGCAATTCCATTCGAAATAGCAACCCCATCTAATACCTTGGTAACAGACAGATCCCTATCCAGGCGATACAAAGAACCTGTAATATTTACCTCTGCATCCTCCATCGTCCCCGCCCAGAACCTTCCAGCCGCATCACATTTCCCGTCATTAAAACGATTGCCTGGAAAATCAGCTTCTGGATCAACAATAGCCGTTAATTCCTTTTTTTCGAGATTTAATGCATAAAATCCGTTTCTCGTTGCTAACATAAGACCGCCAGATTTACATGGAACGACCGCACCAGCCTCAATTCCCACATCAATCGCCTCGTCTTTGCCCGTTTTCGGATCAAAAATATGGACTTTTTGCTCGACAATATCAACCCAATACAATACTTGTTTTTTCGCGTCCCAACTGGGGCCTTCCCCTAACGTGGCTTTTGCATCAAAAATTAATTCCAGTTCCATTTGTTTCTCCTCCTTCTACTCTATTAAACTTTATTACTTAGCAAGATCTTGATTACTGATGGGTCTCTTTGCTCCATAATTTCAAAGGCCTTCTCAATCTCATAGAAGGAAAGACGATGGGTTATTAATTCTTTTGCTTTCACCTTGCCCGATTCATATAGTTTAATCACCGCTTCCCAAACCCCAGGGCTGCCAAGGGAACCATGTATCTCCATATCATAGGTAACCAACTTATCGACATTGATGTGTGCATGTTTTCCCCCACACAATCCCATTAAACAAACACGTGCACCCGGTACGGCATATGAAAAAACACTCTCCACAGCGGCTGGATTTCCCGTTGCTTCAACGATGGCCGTAAAAGATTCGATGGGTTCGTTATCTTTAAGGATGCCTAGGTTTATCATTTCGTCAGCACCTAATTGCTGCCCCATCTGAAGCCTATTTTCCCGCAAATCGAGCAAAGTTACCTTATGGGCCCCAAATGCTTTTGCCATTTGCACGGATAATAGACCGACCGGTCCTGCACCAATCACTAAAACGTGGTCATTTGGTGTTAATTTAAGTTTCTCCACCCCCCGATAAGCAACAGCAGAGGTTTCAATGAGTGCTGCCTCCTCAAAGGAAATCGATGGGTCAAACTTATGTAATGCGTGTGCAGGGTAAACCATATACTCAGCGCATGCCCCGTCCTTTCCCATGACACCATTTTCAACTCGATCAGGGCAAAGATTGTACCTTCCCTTAATGCAATAGTCACATCTTCCGCAGGCGATAGTCGTTTCCCCTACAACCCGGTCTCCAATAGTAAATCCTTTAACATCACTTCCTATTTGTACTACCTCACCAGCCCATTCATGCCCTGGAATAATAGGAAACGAAGCCTGGCCTGTTTTGAAATAAACCATAGAACCTTCATAAATTTCCAGATCCGTTGCGCAAACACCTACACAGTAGACTCGAATTAAGACCTCCTGTGCCCCAAATTTAGGGATGTTAACCTCCCCAACCTGGACTTTCCTTGGCCCTTCAATGAATGCAGCTTGCATCGTTTGAAGTGCTTGCATATCAATCACCTCATTTTCTGATTTATTCCTGATACGAAACGATTGTACTGTTTTGGTTCTTATCTGCCATCTCTACTAATCCCTGAACAATCACCGCATCGGAAATCGTTGATAAGGGCTGTTTACCATTCATGATGCATTCTTCTATAAAGTATTTCGATTCATAATAAAATAGTTCTTCATATTTCGGATAAGCTTTGCTTAGAGTCCCAATAGCCCTATTGTATTGAATGTCTCGCCAAGAATGTGTTGCGGATCCCTCTGTCCCCAGTATTTTTACCATATAAGTAAAAGGATTCGAGGAGTCATCATCACACGCAAAACTTGAGAACAACACAGCATGTGCACCGTTTTGCATTTCTAATGTAATAACCGCCTGGTCTTCACGATCGAGCTGTTCATAATGCAAATTAGATGTTAAACAGCTAAGTTTTTTTGGAATCCCTAGTAAAAATAAAGTGGTATATAAATGGTGTGTCATAATTTGGCGAATCACCCCAGGATAATGGGATGCTAGTTCCTCACTATGATAAATGTTAAATGTCATCCAGGCGCTGCAAATTTTCCCAAAGGCCCCTTCATTCAAATACTTTTTCATCTTAATTACTTCTGGGTGGTAAATATAATTATGAGCTGGGAAGCAAATTCGATTGGCCTCCTGCGCTACTCGCTCCATTTCTTTAATTTGTCCTACTGTCATTGCTACTGGTTTTTCAATCAGGACATGTTTCCCTGCCTGTAATGCCTTTATAACATGCTCGTAGTGGTGTTCAACAGGGGATAATACATAGACTATATCGATATCCTCTGACTGAAGAAGCGCGTCGATATCTAGATAAGCTTTCACATTCCATTCCTTGGATCTTCGCTGCACCAAATCCGAATTCACATCCACAATCCCACGAAGTTCAACTTGCGGTAATTCGGAAATTGCCAACTGATGAAGTTCTGAGATAGCCCCTACACCTATAAACCCTACACCATACATCTTGATTCCTCCCCCGTTATTTTTTCAAAGTTCCCATCACGTTGGTTGCAACGGCAATAATGAGAACAATACCTGTAGCGAGTTTTTGCCCGTCAGCCCCAACGCCGAGTAGGTTTAATCCATTAACTAGAACTCCCATCAGAAGAACACCTACTAATGTTCTTCGCATACTTCCTATTCCACCGAACAAAGAAGTTCCACCAAGAATTACTGCGGCAATGGGAGGAAGCTGTAAACCAACCCCTGCTGTCACTTGAGCACTGCCGATCCGACCTAGCATAAGCAAACCAGCAAACGCGCATAAAATACCGCATATCGTTAAAACCCAAATTTTATATTTATCGACGTTAATTCCAGACATCCTTGCTGCTTCTTCATTACCACCAATAGCGTAAATATTTCTGCCAAACACGGTCTTTCGAAGAACAAAATCACTTGCAACAAAAACAAGAATGAATATAACAACAATAACGGGGATTCCGAATACTTTACCTGCACCAAACCATTGCATACTGTCGGGAATTCCATATAACGGTTGGGCCCCCGAAAACCACAGCATAACCCCCTCTATGATAAACATCATGGAAAGCGTTGCCATAAAAGAAGGGATTTTTAGCTTAGCCGTGGCAAAACCAGACATGAATCCAAAAAGGGCACCTGTAAGCAATCCGCAGAGTATCGCTACCCAAACAGGTAAAGCAAACGGCATAAGATAACCACCCGTAGCAACGGCGCCCGCGATGATTCCACTTAAAGGCATAATGCTTGCAATACTTAAATCAATTTCAGCCATAATGATGACATAGGTAACCCCAATGGCCATAATTCCAATAATAGATACTTGCCGCAAGATATTGACAATATTATTTACCGATAAAAAATGGGGGGATAAAATACTAAAAAGGATGATGATAAAAACTAAACCGGTAATGGGGCCCGCGGTCGTATAATCTATTTTTTTTAATGCCCTGCGGAATGAACTTTCTTCCACCTGCAAATCATTCGATAGGGTCTTTGGGTCTGTTGAAAATTGCATATACTACCCAACCTCCTTCTGTACAGCAGATTCCTGGAATGTGCTTTTCATTATATTTTCCTTCGTAATTTGTGTACCCGAAAGCTCGGAAACTATTCTCCCTCGACTCATGACCAATACCCGATCAGACATCGCAATTAACTCTGGAAGTTCAGAGGAAATAAATAGGATCGCCAGACCTTGTTCCGCCAGATCGCTCATAATTTTGTAAATTTCCGATTTAGCCTTAACATCAATGCCGCGTGTTGGTTCATCCAAAATTAACACCTTACAATCTGTGCAAAGCCATTTTGCTATAACAACCTTTTGCTGATTTCCCCCGCTTAGGTTCTTTACTCGAGCGTCTTCTGAAGCCATTCGAATATTTAGTTTTGATACGTATGTTTGCGTCTTTTCCCTTTCAAGTTTTCTACTCAAAAATCCATTAACTAAAACGTCCTTGATGGTTGTCAAACTAATATTTTCCTTGACGCCTAGTAATCCAACAAATCCTTCCTTTTTCCGATCCTCCGTAACCATCCCAATCCCATGATGAATGGCATCAATCGGTTGCCGAATCTCGACTATCTCGCCGTTTAATTCTAATATTCCAGTATCCTTGGGGTCTGCCCCATATATTGCCCGCGCCAGCTCCGTTCGACCCGCCCCTTTCAAACCAGATATCCCTAGGATTTCGCCACGGCGTATTTGAAGATGTATATTTTCAAACTTTCCTTTACTACTGAAATTAGAAACCTCCATTATAGGTGGCCCTATCCTATTTTTCTTCGCGGGATATATTTCTCCGATTTCCCCTTGTTCAGTTCCTGTCATAAGAGAGATTAATTTTGTTTCCAAATCCGGATCATTTTTGTCCAAATTAATCGTATTGATTTGGTTTCCATCGCGAAGAATGGTGACACGATCCGAGGTTGCGTATATTTCGTCTAATTTATGAGTAATAAATATGATCCCTTTTCCTTGTTTCTTTAAGTTTTCCATCGTATAAAAAAGCCGCTTAACTTCATTTTCCGTTAATGCGGAGGTTGGTTCATCCAGCAAAATAATATCTGTATTCATTGAAAGCATTTTCGCAATTTCGATCATTTGACGGTCTGCAATACTCAGATTTGATACAATCTCCTTCGTTTTAACAGACATGTTTAGTTCCTGTAGAATTTTCGCACTATCTTGGTGAAGCTTTTTATAATGAACCATGCCCCATGTAGTTCTAGGAAGTCTTCCCAGATAAATATTTTCCGCTACATTTAATTCTGAAACCAAGCTGAGCTCCTGATGAACCATGCCAATTCCTAGCAATCTAGCTTCTTCCGTATTGGCAGGTTTCACCTTTTGGTTCTTGACATAGATATCGCCAATATAATCTGTATGTATTCCATCGATAATTTTAATCAGGGTACTTTTCCCAGCACCGTTCGCACCTAAGATGGCGTGAATTTCGCCTTTTTTTATCGTTAAATTAATATTCTCAAGGACAGTAATTCCATTAAATTGTTTTCCCAGGTTTTCGGTATACAGCAAATACTCGTTCGGGGAACTTTGCTTCATGTTAACCTCCTTCAGCTGTTCGGTCACGCACTACGCGAATAATCCTTCTTATGCTATTCAACTATCTTTAAAGTTCGTCTTGAAGTTAATCAGGAAGCTCTATCAAGATTGATTGATAGAGCTTCCTTCTTTATTATTTACCAGACTTTCTGCTGCGAAATCATGTCTTCGACGTTAGCCTTATCAATTAATTCAGTTGGTACCCATACATTTTCATCAACCTTTTCCCCGTTCAAATGTTTTATAGCAGCTTTCATTCCATCGCCAAGCATACTCGGTAATTGCAGGAAGGTTCCATAAATTTCTCCGGATTTAATCTTTTCAGCAGTTGAAATTTGTCCGTCCATCCCAACCATGATTAAATCCTTATTCCTTCCTGCTGTAGTAGCTGCTTGTAACGCTCCTTCGATCATCATATCGTTATGCGCAATAATTCCATGAAGCTCCGGATTTGCGGTAAGAATGTTTTCTGTTACAGTAGTTGCAAGGGTTGATTGGAATTCACCATTTAAACTTGCCACGAATTTAATTCTCGGGTCTTTCTCTAAAATATTATGAATTCCTTTTCCTCTTTCAATCGCTGCAGATGACCCCGGCGTTCCTAACAATTCGGCAATTTTATATTCTTTCACATCTGGATATTTTTCTTCTAATCCTCTAAGGAAAAGCTTTGCTGCATTTTCTCCCATCTCTTCATGATTCGTCCCTATATGTGCTACAATTTCAGCTTCTCCTGAAGTGATGCTCCGGTCGACAGTAAATACCGGAATTCCGTTTTCATTGGCATATCTTATCGCCGGTATAACCCCTTCAGTCGTGATAGGGATCACAACGATCGCATCAACTTTCTTTACGACCATATCCTCAATATCCTTGTTCTGTTTTGCTTGATTGTTTTCCCCATTGTAAAAAGGCGCCCCTACATCTAATTCCTTGGCCGCCTCTTCCCAAGCCTTTTGTGCTGCTACGAAAAAGGTAAATTCTAATGAAGGAACAGAGGTACCAATGACAAACTTCTTTTCTTCCTTCTTATCAGCAGCAGGCTGAGCAGGCTGGCTAGTATTATTATTCGGAGCCTGACTAGTTTCAGTGCTTCCCTGCTGAGGCGAGGAACCACATGCAGCTAAAAGAAAAACTAACATACTTACTATGAAAAGGCTTACATTTCTTCTGAACATCTTTCTCTCCCCTTTTTTCCATATTAAATATTACAAGGCTCTTTAAAACATCTTTCCCCCTCCCAAATTCTGAATATTTATTCTAATAGCATCTTAACAGTTTGTATCCAAAGTAACGCTAGAATGATTTGCCCTTTTTCTGTTTTAATTAGTCTAGTAATCTTAATTTTTTTGCTGTGTAATCTGTTTTTTTTTGACATAAAAATCCATAATCTACATAAAAAAGCAAAGTAAAATTAACATTTTACTTTGCTTGAGCAATCAGACCTTGTGCGACTCTTTCTGATTTTGGTAAAAATAACTGAATACATGTCCCCTTTAAGGGTTCACTTTCAATCCACATGACTTGCTCCATGCGGTAGAAGATTTGTAAGCGTCTAATAACGTTCCTAATACCTAATCCAGTTGTATCCGATTGCTTTGTTTCTTGATAGGTATTCCTCATAATTTGACAGACCGTATCTTCGTCCATACCAATTCCGTTGTCGACAATTTCAACCTGAATAAACTCTATTGATTCAAATATTCGGATGGAAATCATTGCACAAGATTCATAAGACTTGATAGCATGAACGAAAATATTTTCCACAAGAGGTTGTAACGTAAAACTTGGGATTCTGATATCTAAACAATTTTCATCAATATCCGTGAGAATTTGAATCTGGTCTTGAAACCTTGTCTTTTGGATTTGCAGATACTGATTAAGGGCATTCACTTCTTCCTTTAACGTGACATCACTTTCAATTTTCCTCAGGTTGTACCTAAGCAACCTGGAAAGTGCATGCATTAGTTCCTCTGTTTTTTCAGCTTTCTCAAAATAGGCCATTCGAGATATGATGTTTAATGTGTTAAATAGGAAATGCGGGTTAATCTGACTTTGTAAAGTCTTTAATTCCATTTCCTGCAGAAGGCGTTTATATTCTTCCTGACTTTTCACCTCCTGCAACAATTTTGTGATATTTTCTCCCATCACCTTATAGGCGTTCATTAGTAGTCCAATTTCATCTTTACGAACCGTCTGAAGATCGCTCACATCAAAATCACCTGAAGATATTTTCCTTGAACGGTCAACTAATTGCTTAATTGGTTGGGAAATACCACTGTAAATAAATATTGAGAAAAAGATGCTTAAAAGGATGGAAACTAAAAAAGTAGTTTTACCCATCGTTTCAATAAGTTTCCGGCTATTGGTAATCTTAACGATTTGTTCCCGATAGGAAGTAAGTTCAAAGCTGATGAGGTTTTGCGTATATTCCACAATGAAATGAGAAATCTTCGTAGCCTCGATATAATGTGGTGTGTATTCATTTACCTTTTGATTTTGATAAAAATACAGGGTTGCATTCACTTGCCGAATAAACTCAGCTAATAAATTTTTCAGATTCTCCACGCGGTAATGACTACGTGCAGATATATGAAATTCCGTATCTAATAGACGCCTACTTCTTTCAAGATCTTGCAGCTGCCTTAGTAATTCTTCCTCCTGAACCTTGTACCCCCGATCCAAATATTGGTTCAATGTATTTACAATTTTTTCTGCACTTATAGCTAAATCATTGACACGCATAAAGCTTTGGACAACTATTTCATAGTTTTTCAAATGTTGACCAACTGTGTAGTTAATAATGTAAATAAGTGTGTTGAATATAAAAGCTAACGCTAAAAAACACAGAAGCAATTTGCTATGAATCTTAATCAGATATCCCTCCTTCTTCGCTTTGCTTCTTTTTCAAATACTCTTTTAAGTTGGATCTTTCAACGATGTCTATTGCGGTGTGGTTAAGAGAAGGAATGGTTTCTCCATTTAATACAGACCTCATTAGATCAATCGCCCTATACCCAATAATAAAGGATCTTTGTGCAATGACTGCTGTAATTTTCCCTTGTTCAAGCAGCTCTAATGTTTCAGGCATATCATCGAATGCAATAATCGGAATCTTCCTCTCTGGAAAATATTGTCCTATGGCCTCCGCTATACCTGGTCCATCCAGTGCACTGACTCCAAACATGAGATTGATTTGTGGATATCGATTAAGCATTTCAAATGTCTGGTTCATCGCTTCTATTTTATTAATTTGCGAATTTACAATAGAAACTATTTTAATATCCGGCTGATTTATCAATGCATCTTTAAATCCTTGTATTCTTTGGGTCATATGGGCGCCATAAGCATTTCCTGAGATAATCCCAATATTAAGAGAACCTGAAAAATGTTGTTTCACATATAATCCTGCTTGAAAACCCGCTTCATAGTTGTATGTTCCGATAAAACCTATTCGCTTGCTTTCAGGCACATCCGTATCAATAGTAATTACAGGAATCCCCGCATCTATTGCCTTATTAATAACCGGGACAAACTCCTGATCAAGTCCTTGTGTAATAATCCCATCAACACCTGAAGCAACAGCACGTTCTATAATTCGAATATGTTCAGCAATACTTGCTTTATCCGGCCCTTGAACATCGATCCAAATATCATCGTCAGCAGCAGCCTTGGCCCCTCTCGTAACTACCTCCCAATAAGGATGCCCCGCCCGTTCAGTTATCAAAACCACTTGTTTTTTAGACAATGGCTTATCATTCTCGGTCAGTTCATTTCTTGCTTCAACAGCCAATTTCCAAGATTGATAATACGAGTTTCCCAACAGAACCATGCTAACCAACAAAAAAATTAAGATATTGATATAAATGAATTTTATAAAGTTCATTACCCCACTCCTACAAAGATCGATCTGTTGGATTCCTGCCCGTTATTTTTTTAAAAATTCTACTAAAATAATTCGGGTCATTAAAGCCCGTTCGATAGGAGACCTCCTTCACGCTTAAATCCGTTTGTTTTAATAGTTTTTGCGCCCTATTAACACGTAATTCTTGAATATATTCGGAGAAATTTTTATGGAAATTCTTCTTAAACCATTTACTAAAATAATAACTGGAAAAATTAGCAATATCTGCTACCTCATCTAATTTTAGATCCCTATGATAATTCGAATGTATATAGTTCACTACCTTTTCTTGTAAAGTATGGGAACCTTCAATTTCAGAATGCGCTTTCTCAAATGCATAATAAAATTGTTCTCTATTCCTTGCTGGCGCACTGATTACCCAAGCAATTTCTTCGTTATATTTTTCTTTGAATAACATCAGGTTTTCATTCAGATAATCTTTTAATTCTTCTCTTTGTGAATTGGATTGCTTATGGAAAAGAAGGAAAACATGATAATTTTGATAAACTTCATCCAAAACGAGTGAAAACGTCAAATCCCATAAATCCCTTAACTCGTTTAACCTTTTCTCAACCATCCGATCCTCATATTTTAATAGGACTATTATTGCTTCATCTTGGTCGACCTTAAATAGTTGAATAAGAATATCAAAATCATTCTGATCCAGTGATCTTCTAGCTACCCCCAAAACTAAATCCCTTTTTAAGTAGTAATCCGTTAAACCAACCCTTTCTTTATTATGTATCTTCTCATTTCGTAAGTTTTTTTGTTTTTGGACTTCCTTGATCATTTCATTTACAGAATCAATCACCTCACTACGGCTAGCTGGTTTAACCAAATATTTTTTCACCCCCAGTTCAATCGCTTTTTGTGCGTATTCAAAATACTCATGGGCAGAAATAATTGTCACCTGGACCTTTGGATACATTTCTTTCACTTCCTTGACCAAGTCCAAACCATTTATTCCGGGCATCCGGATGTCAATTAACATAATATCCGGTTTGTACTGATCTAGAAGCTTAAATAACTGTGATCCCCCAGTTGCAGTATAAATCTTTAAGTCAGGAAAACGCTCGTGAAGGATCTTTTCTAACGCCAATACTTCTATCGGTTCATCATCAACGATAAAACAAGTTTCGGTCATTGGGATCCTCCTTTGAAATAGCTTTACTCTCATAATTCACATTTAATTTTACCTTCATTTCTATTATTTTCAAGTTTCAGAATTAATTAACTAAAAGTGCGTTCTAAATGACATAATAGCCTTACAACTAGGAAAGAAAAAACAGGTCTACCTACTATTAATTTAACTATTTTATTGAAGGACGATAAAAAATAAAGGACAGAGCTTAAACACTCTGTCCTTGTTCATTGCATTCTCCTGCGAACTTATAAGTTATTGTACCAGTTATCCCAGTTTTTACTCGGAACAAGCCGCCTGCATGCGGTTGTTCTTTCAACTGAGCCTCGTCAAGGCCGCGATTTGCAGTCGTAATATACAATTCATCCAATTTCTCCCCACCAAATACACAGGACGTTACCTGTCCAACAGGGAGGCGGACTGAACCAATTCTTTCGCCAGTTATAGGATTCCAGCGGGAAACTTGGTATCCACCAAAATGTGCAACCCACAGCATTCCTTCCGAATCAATGGTCATTCCATCAGGGATTCCCTCACCGTCAGGAATTGTTACAACTGTACGCTTATTATCCAGCTCCCCGGTTTCTAAATCGAAATCAAAAGCAACGACTTGTTTCGTTGGCGAATCAATAAAATACATCGTTTGATTATCCTTCTCCCAAGCCATTCCATTCGAAATGGCAACCCCATCTAATACCTTTGTAACGGAAAAATCGGAATCAAGTCGGTACAAAGAACCTGTAACGTTTTCCTCCGCATCCTCCATCGTCCCCGCCCAGAACCTTCCAGCCGCATCACATTTTCCATCATTAAAACGATTGCCTGGAAGATCGGCTTCTGGATCAACGATTGCTGTCAACTCTTTCGTTACTAAGTCTAGTGCATAGAATCCATTTCTCAAAGCCAAAATTAAACCGCCTGATTTACGGGGAACTACTGCTCCAACTTGTTGACCTACGTCAATACTTTCATCTTTTCCTGTTTTCGGATCAAAAATATGTACCTTCTGTTCAATAACATCCACCCAATATAAGACTCTCTTTTTGGCATCCCAGCAAGGACCTTCCCCTAAAGTTGCTTTAGCATCCAAGATTAACTCGAGTTTTTCCATTCTACATCCCTATCCCTTCTATAGGTTAATCGAAAACGGTTCCGGACGGCTGCAGTAGCTTCCAATTTCGACATGTATCCCTTTACTTGAAGCGTCTAAAAAAGAATGCATGACATCAAGAACATGGTAAGCGAGCTCCCCATTGGCTCGGTGTGAGCGGCCCTCTCGAATGGCGTTCGCCATATCGGAAGCGCCTATTCCTCGACTGTTTTCGGTCATTCCAAACACTAAAGGGATTTCAGACCACTCTGTTTCTCCTTGACGCTTTATAAAAATAGGTCCCCCGAAGGTATTTGGATCTGGAACGATCAAAGTCCCTGCTGTTCCATAAATTTCAATCCGGGGAAGTTGTGTTCCCCACACATCAAAACTTGTAATGATCGATCCAATGGCTCCATTATCAAATTCCATTATCCCTGCTATATGAGTTGGTATGTGAACAGGTACTTTTTCACCCTTTCTTGGTCCACTCATAATTGTTCTTTCTGGAAATGACGCTTTCGCTGAACTTGTTACGCGACGAATAGGTCCTATTAAATTGATCAAAGCAGTCAAGTAATACGGACCCATATCAAACATAGGCCCCCCTCCTTCTTCATAGAAGAAGTCTGGATTAGGATGGAATATTTCCGGTCCTCTCTTCAACAAAAACGCGTTAGCTGCAATAGGTTCCCCAATCCACCCTTCATCGATTACTTTCCTGCATGTTTGAATCCCCCCTCCAAGGAAGGTATCAGGTGCTGAACCGATGTATAATCCATTGCTTTTTGCCATGTGTAAAACCTTTTGTCCCTCATCACGAGTAACTGCCAATGGCTTTTCAACGAAAACATGCTTACCCGCCTCAAGAGCTTGCAAACTTATAGGTGCATGAGCCCGTGGTATGGTTAGGTTAATTACCATTTCGATTTCAGGATTTGCTATCAGTTCTTCTGGACTGCAAGCCAAGGGAATATTAAAATCCATAGCCCGAGCCTTGGCACGTTCCAGATCAATATCTGCCAGAGCAATGACTTTCATGTTTTTAAAAGTTTCGGTTATATTTTTTAAATAGATGCCACTAATCATCCCACAGCCGATAATCCCTACTTTTACATTATTCATACTCATTCCCCCATTCCTTACTTATCCCAATCAATACCTTATTCTTTCACAGCACCTCCAGCCAATCCTTTGACAACTTTTTCTTGAGAAATAAAATAGACAAGAAGAACTGGAAGACTTGCGAGAGTAAGTGCAGCCATTAGTCCTGGAACATTTACGGAAAATTCACCATAGAAGTTTTGTAGGCCAAGAGGTAGTGTCATTTTTTCGGGACTAGTTATTAATACAAGCGCGAAGATAAATTCCGTCCAAAGGTGGATTAAATTGTAAATAAATACTGTTGAAAGGGCAGGGCCCATCATAGGTAGTATGACACGCCAAAATACGCCAAAATGGGTACAACCATCGATTTTAGCCGCATCCTCAAGCGCTTGAGGAATTTCTTGCATGAATTGGGTCAGGATAAAAATTGAAATCGGTATACTAAATGCTATATAAGGTCCAATTAAGGCAAGCATTGTATCATAAATTTCCATTTTTTGAGTAAGCATAAAGGTTGGAATTAAGGTAGAGTGTATCGGAAGCATCATACCCGCAATAAATATCAAAAACAAAGTTCGATTAAGACGAAACCGCATTCTGCTTAATGGATAACTAGCTAATGCTGATATAAACACTACCGTTACTACGGAAATGACACTAACTAAAATACTGTTTACGAAATATTGAGTTAATCCCATCTCAAGCACTGAAAAATAGTTATCGAAGCTAATGGAAGTAATAATAGAAAATGGAGCTTTAAAAAATTCTTCCTGTGTCTTTAGTGATGTAGCAACCATATATAAAAACGGATAGCCTGTAAATACAAGAAGAAATAATGCTAAGACGTACAGAGGGAATTTTTTTGCTAAAAAAATCATAGGTAACCACCTTTCTTCCTCCTCTGGGTTTCCATAACCTGGATAATAGCCACGACGATAAAAGCAATAAAAAACATCATAAAGGCAATTGTACTTGCGTATCCCATGTCAAATATTTGGAACGCTTGCTTAAACATATAGGTCCCCATCAATTCCGTAGCGTTATTCGGCCCACCGCCAGTCATGATGTAGAACAAGTCAAATGTCTTAAGAGAACCAACAATTGCTAGAATGGATGAGGAGACAATCGTTGGCATCAAAAGTGGGAATGTAATATGAGTAAATTGCTTCCATTTGTTAGCTCCATCAATCTGTGCAGCCTCATAAAGTTCCTCTGGAATTCCAACAATACCAGCTTTAAATAGAATCATATAAAACGGAGCGAATTGCCAGACAATGACAAGAAGCACAGACCACATGGCTGTTGATTCTTCACTTAACCAAGCTACTTGCCACTTTTCAACTCCTAACATTCGAAGTAATTGATTCATCGTTCCATTAATGGGATCGAACATAAATACCCACAATAAACCAATCGCCACAGTTGACATGAGGAAAGGCATAAAATAGATTGTATTAAAAAGTTTGATCCCTCTTATCGGTGCAAATAACATTAATGCCATCACTAGCCCCAGCGGAATCTGAACAAAGACTGAAATAAAAACGACTAGAAAATTATTTTTTAACGCAGTCCAGAAGATCTGATCATTAAAAAGTTCCACATAGTTAGCAAACCCAATAAATGTCTTTTCGGATTGCATTGAATTCCATTCATGAAGACTATAGTTAAAAGTAGCAAAGATTGGATAAATGACATAAATCGCATAGATAATAAAAGCTGGAGCAACAAATAGGCTGATGGTTAATAGCTTATTCCATTGATTTCTCTTTACTTTGACAGATGTGCCGACCTTTACTTGTGGCTTTGCATCTATTTGCAACTCTTTCTGCACATGCTCTCCTCCTTTTCTTGGCTGTTGATAGAAAGTAAGGGGAGAGTATCTCCCCTTAAGATTATTTATCCAATATTGTTTTAGCCTTAGCCTCCATCTGCTTCGCAGCTTCTTCCGGTGTCATCGATTTACCAAAGATTGCTTGGGTTGTATCCTTATGCAATTCGGCCAACTCTGGTGGAATGGTTTGATCATACGGGAAGTGGACAGCGTTAGCTTTTTCTAGTTGTTCAGCTAGCTTCTTAACAATTGGGTCTGAATAATTAACTCCATTAATGGTTGTTACATAACCAGTTCTATCAGCAAAGGCTTGTGCAGTTTCCACACTTGTCAAATCGTTAATAAATTCAACGGCTAAATCTGGATATTTGGAAGTGGATGAAACTGACCAAACCGGAGATGTATTAACTCCTAGGTTAGTCGGGTCACCCTTGCCTCCAGGAATGGATGGGAATGGGAAGAAATCTACTTTCTTCTCATATTCAGGGTTCTCATCCCTAATATTGTTGATGAAAGAGTTTGAAATCAATAACATCGCAGCTTGTCCAGAATACATTAGTTGACGTCCTTGTCCAGCATCCCATGGAACACCATTAAATCCAGGGTTGAAGGCTTCCATATCCACTAATTTTTGAATATATTCGCCAGCTTTCACATATTCAGGGTCATCAAATCCTCTGCCGTTACGATGGAATGCATCAAGGAACAATTTTTCACTTCCGATACGATCTGCAAAATACATTAAATAATAAGCTCCAGGCCACTTCGTTTTGTTAGCTAAAGCAATGGGTATAACATTGTTCTTTTTTAACGTTTCAATTGCATTGACAAGCTCATCCCATGTTTTAGGTGGTGTCAAATTATATTTGGCGAAAATCTCTTTGTTATAATAAAAATGCGTTAAACTTATTGCAAGCGGCAAACCATAAACTTTGTCATTAAATATTGTGTTATTAAGGGCTAATTTGTTGAACCTGCTTTCGTCAAACTTACCCGTAATATCCAAAACATTTCCTGCTTCGGCAAATGCCTTCAACCATCCGCCACCCCAAGAGACAAAAATATCTGGTGGGTTTCCTCCGGACATCGACACTGCCAGTTTCTGCTTGTAGGCATCATTTGGGATACGAAGTGCTTTTAATTCAACATCTGGATGTTTTTCTTCGAACTTATCAACTGTTTCAAGGAATATCTTTTCCATTTCACCCGGATCTTTGTACCAAAATTCCAGCACTTTTTTCTCTCCACTTCCAGCAGGTTGTGTCGCTGGAGCCTCTTGTTTGGTTGGTTTACCTGCTGCAGGTTGAGATGCTTGCTGTGAAGCACCACCGCCACATGCGGCGAGTGCCAACATCGATAAAGCTGTCAGTGATGTTAGTAACTTCTTCATCCTTATTCCCCCTTTATTCGTTTATATATCAAGATTTACTTGATACCGATGGAATGGTTTTGTTTAAGATAATCAATACTTATTGAAATACTCTGTATGGCAGATCTCTTAGTCCGATCTTGTTCCACAACCCACCACTCTACTTGAAGTTCCTGCCCCTGAGCTATGATAGAGGATAAATCTACCCCACCTGTGCCTAATTCGGCAAAAAACCTTTCGTCATCTGTGGTCATATCTTTCAAATGTATAAGTGGAGTACGTCCAGCGTATCTTTGCATCCATGCTACCGGATCATGTCCAGAACGAGTTAACCAATATACATCCAATTCCGCTTTGACCCAATTCGGATTTGTTTCTTGTAGAATAATTTCCAATCCCGTAGTTTCACCAAATGGCACTAGATCAAAATCGTGATTATGATAACTAAATGTTATCCCTACTTCTTCACACTTTTGGCCCATTTCATTAAGTTGCTCGGCTAAATGTTGATATTCTTCTTTACGTCCCCGTCTTTCTGGCGACAATGAAGGACAAATGATGTGCTGACTTCCTAGGATTTGCTGGGCCTCTATCCATTCATCCAAGTTACTTTCCAATTGGGCTAAAGCAATATGACTTCCAGCAGCACGCAACCCTAATCGATCAATCACTTTACGCAATTCATAAGGTTCCACTCCCCAATAACCTGCAAATTCGACCCCGTTGTAGCCCAGTGCAGCCACTTGCTCAAGTGTCTGAATAAAATTATCGGAACATTCAGTTCTAAGGGTATACATTTGCACGGCAACAGGTATTTGCTTCATTAATGACCCTCATTCCTTTATAAATTTAATTATCCAAAGCGTGTCCCGGCAAATCTAATGGAAAAGGAGCTGGCTTCTCGCAACTGCTTTCCACCAACACATGGTTACCAGACCTTGAAGAGTCAAGAAAAGCATGCATAACGTCCAATACATGATAGGTTAAATCACCATTCGCCCGGTGAGGTCTCCCGCTTATCATCGCGTGTGCCATATCTGCAACCCCTAGACCTCGACTGTTCTCAGTAAAACCATGTGTTAATGGTACTTCAGACCATTCTGTACTTCCTTGCCTGCGAATGAATACAGGTCCACCAAAGGTATTTGGATCCGGAACAATCAATGTCCCTTGGCTTCCGTAAACTTCAATCCGTGGTACTTGAGATCCCCAAACGTCAAAGCTCGTAATGATGGTTCCAATTGCACCAATGGCAAAATCAAAGATTCCCGCTATATGCGTTGGTGTTTCGACTTGTATTTTTTGTCCAAATTTAGGTTGACTTGTAATGGTACGTTCTGGGAAGGTAATTCTCGCCGACCCAGTTACTCGGCGAATAGGACCAATCAAATTGATCAATGCCGTTAGGTAATAAGGCCCCATATCAAACATGGGACCTCCCCCGACCTTATAATAGAAGTCGGGATCCGGATGCCATCTTTCGTGTCCATGGTTCATCATAAATGCCGTGGCAGCAACCGGTTCACCAATCCAACCGTCATCAATTAACTTACGGCAGGTTTGAATCCCTCCACCAAGGAAGGTGTCAGGTGCACCCCCTATTAATAATCCTCTTTCCTTTGCTAGTTTAATAATTTTTTTGCCATCTTCACGACTTACAGCCAATGGCTTTTCCACATAAACGTGCTTTCCGGCTTCTAGCGCTGCTAAACAAACTTCAGCGTGGGCTTTCGGGATAGTAAGATTAATAACAATTTCAATTTCTGGATCGGCCAGCAACTCCTCTGGTGAGCAGGCCTTTGGAATATTGAATTCTGCCGCTTTCGCCTTGGCACGTGAAACATCCAAATCCGCACAAGCAGCAATGTCCAAAATGTCAAAAGTTTGTCCCGCTTTGAAATAAATTCCGCTAATTGTTCCGCACCCAATTACTCCAACCTTCACTTTATTTTTCAATGGTTTCACCCCCTATAATTTCAAAATTAGGATTTAAAGCGAATGGGGATACCTAGCTTTTGCTCGACGTAATCCCTGCATATGGTCAAACTTTGAAGCGGAGTACTTGTTGATTTATCAATTTCTACCGTTAACCAGCCTTCATAATCGATTTCTTGCAAAAATTGAACGACCTTAGGGAAATCCACAGGACCCAGTCCTAATTCACAAAAGATTGGTAGAGCTTCCGTACCAGATAGAATGGGAAATTTCTCGATGTCTACCTCTTCAGGCGTTACATCCTTTAAATGCACGTAAGCAATTCTGTCCTTATATCTACGCATAATCTCGACAGGATCCATTCCTGCTTTATATAAATGAGCTGTATCCGGACAGAAGAAAACATATTTCGGATCCGTCATTTCCATAATCGCGTCCAATTCATTTTCATTTTGGATTTCTGTTCCCAAGTGTGGATGCACACAAGCTTTTACACCCAGGTCGTAGCATCTCTTTGCGGCCTCGTTTATAGTTTGGGCGGCTACTTTCAACTCATCTAAGGTGGTACCTCCTTCCGTTCTTGGTCCTTTTGGCCCAAATACGATCCGATCACTTCCATTCGCTACAAGAAATTTTGCAACCCGGGTATTGTACTCTATAACCTCCTGTTGTAGAGCTTTATCGGAAAATCTACCGCCACCGTATAAAGCGGATAATGTAAAGCCATGATGACCTAGCAGGTCTCTGAATTCATCCAACCGATCTTCATACTGAAGGGCAATATGTGTAAAGGTTTCACAAGCCTGATAGCCTAAATTAGAAGCCTCCTTAAGACCTAACAAAAAATCATCACGCCAAGTAATTAAATGACTAGAAACTTTCATTTTTGACATTAATAGGACCCCTTTTTAAAAAATTAATAGTTTTTCGCCAAACTCATTTGTTCCAACTTTACCCAACTTCTCGTTTCAACCGATTTTTCAACAGCCTCAAGGACAGCTTGATTCCTTACTCCATCCTCGAAATTTGGGTTAGGGCTATACCCTCTGCTGATTCCATTCATCAATTCCTTCATTAAATTAATAAACGTATGCTCATAGCCAATAATATGACCAGCAGGCCAATAGGCACCCGCAAAAGGGTGATGTTCTTCCGTGCAGTTAATCGTACGGAACCCTTGCAATCCTGGCTCATCGTCAGCCAAGTAAACTTGCAAATTATTCATATTTTCCAAGTCCCAGCGGATTGAACCTTTTTCCCCATTGATTTCAAATCGATTGCCATTGCGGTTTCCCCCAGCAAATCTTGTGGCCTCAAACACACCTAAAGCACCACTTTTAAATCGGGCTAAGAAGGCTGATGTATCATCCACATCAACTTTACCCTTAGATCCAGCCTCAAGCTTTGCATTCAACCCCCCAGTCATTTCTCCAATTGGACGCTCCTTAATAAACGTTTCCATCATCCCGACTACTTCATCAAATTCACCTACTAAAAAGCGTGCCAAATCTAGAATGTGTGCCGCAATATCTCCGTGGGTGCCAGAACCGGTTACTTCCTTTCTCAATCTCCAAACGAGTGGAAAGTTTGGATCCATAATCCAATCTTGCAGATATGTCGCCCGAATGTGGTAGATTTTCCCTAAACGGCCTTCCTGAATTAATTTCTTGGCAAATTGTACAGCAGGAGCAAAACGATAATTGTGGCAAATCATATGTACTACATTATTTTTTCTAACTGCATGAAGCATCCGCTGGGCTTGCTCTAGATTCATCGCTAAAGGTTTTTCACAGATCACATGTTTCCCTGCTTCAGCAGCAGCAATGGCGATCTCAGCATGCGTATTGTTTGGAGTTACAATATCGATTAAGTCTATATCCTTGCGCTCAATTAAGCGCTTCCAGTCTGTTTCATATGAAGCCCATCCCATTTTGTCCGCTGCTACCTTTACTTCCACTTCATTTCTACCAGCAACAGCCTGTAAAACCGGCTCGACCTCCGTATCAAAGTAGAAGGGTAAGTCACGGTAGGCATGGCTATGAGCTTTCCCCATAAATCGATAACCGACCATCCCTACTCGTATTTTTTTTGCTACGCCCACCAGATTTCACCAATCCTTTCTTTAATAATCAAATTTTTGAGGAATGTAGATGCTTTCATGAACCCCTCATCAACTGACATCAAGCTATCTTCATGTTCAATACTAATTACACCTTCGTAACCCACTAGCTGAAGAGCACTTATAATTTGTTTCCAAGTTTCTTCTCCGTGTCCATACCCTATAGTACGGAAAACCCAAGACCGATTGATCTCATCCCGATAGCTCTTCGTATCAAGAACCCCGTTAGATGCTGTATTTTGGTTATCAATACCAGTATCCTTAGCGTGGAAATGATAGAGTGCTCCAGCTTTCGCTAGTTCTTTAATTCCAACAATAGGATCCATATTTTGCCAGAACAAATGACTGGGATCGAAGTTGACTCCAATACTGTCACCACACTCCTTGCGAAGCCGTAACATCGTCTCTGTATTGTAAACCACAAATCCTGGATGTGGTTCTATCGCTACTCGCACACCGTGCTCCTTTATGAATGCGTCCTGTTCTTTCCAGTAAGGAATAACTTTTTCCTTCCATTGCCATTCTATTACCTTCAAAAAGTCCTCAGGCCATGGGCATGTTACCCAGGAAGGATTTAAAGAATGTTCTGATTCACCGGGGCAACCTGAGAATGTGATTACCGTTTTCACACCTAATTTAGAAGCTAATCGAACTGAATTCTGGAAATCCAAGTGATGTTGGCGTGCAATTTCTTTATTCGGATGAAGCGGATTCCCATGGCAGCTTAAAGCACTTATTTCCAATCCACGACTTTCAACTGCATGTTTAAACTGCTGAAGTTTCAATTCGTCTTCCAGTAGTGCGACCGGATCACAGTGAGGTTTTCCTGGATACCCCCCCGTTCCAATTTCTACTGCCTGCAGACCACTAGCAGCCACATGATCTAGCATTTCTTCCAAGGTTTTTTGTGCAAATAAAACAGTGAATACTCCTAATTTCATAACGCACACTCCTTTATTAGGTCATCGAATAAACAAAGTTTTTCTAAATCATAGTTGCTCCACAAGACTCTCTAATTACAAGATCACCCTTAAGAATAGTAGATCGCCTAACATAGCTTTCTTGATTCATTAGATCTAGCAACGTCTCCATTGCTCGTATTCCGATAAGAGACGCAGGCTGTGCAATCGTTGTCAAACTAGGTTCAAAAATTGAGGCCATTTTTATATCATCAAACCCTACTACTGCCACATCCTTGGGTACCTTCCAACCGATGCATTTAATCGCTTTAATCGATCCAATAGCCATTTCATCATTTGCAGCAAATATTGCAGTTGGTGGTCTTTCTAAGGTCAGTAGTTTTTTCGTTAGTTGATACCCCGACTCCATCGTGAAATCACCCTCGGCTACTAATGAAGAATCTACCTCCATCCCATGGATTATCATGGAATTATAGAATCCTTTAAGTCTGTCCCGGTTTAAAATGATTTCCATTGGACCAGATAGGAATGCAATACGCTTATGCCTTAAGTTAATCAGGTGTTGGGTCAATTTTTCAGCACATCTGATATTATCAATGGCAACAGTGGGAACATTCGATCCTTCTAAATATTCACAAGCTAATACAACAGGGTATTGATTGGAAATTTCCTCAAGATATTCCCGTTTCATTCTTGCTGTTAGTGAAATCACCCCGTCTACTTGCTTTTGTTTTAGAAGATCGAGATACGCATACCCCTTCGATTGATCATTTTGGGTGTCTCCAAGAAGCACCTGATATTCATACTTACTAGCAATTGTTTCAATACCTAGTAAGACATTTGAAAAGAATGAATTCGTAATACCAGGAACGACAACAATAATGGATTTTGTTTCCTTTCTACGAAGTTGTCTTGCCAGAATGTTCGGCTGGTAGTTCAGGGTTTTTATGGCTTCTATTACCCTTGACCTAGTTTCAGGTTTAACACGATTCGTATTCCCTATAACCCTTGAAACTGTTGCAACGGAAACATTTGCTAGCCTTGCAACATCATTAATCGTTGCCATCTTACAATACCTTTCACATGCTATTTTTTGAACATTAAAAATTAATCTATAATCAGAATATATCACTATTTTAGAATAATGTAAACCATTACACCAACTTTATTCTTCGATTAAACTATGCGTCAGTTTTTTTAAAGATAAATACATTTTGCGTTTTGTTAACATTTAATTAATAACTTATCATAGTCTTATACTAGTAAGCTAAGGAGGCATTATATGCTTGTACAGGACCATAAACCAATTTATAAAAAGCTTAGATGGGGTGTTTTGGGTTGTGCCAATATTGCAATAAAGTCAGTTATTCCAGCGATCCAACAATCAGAGACCGGCTATGTTCTAGGAATTGCTAGTAGAAACCTAGAAAAAGCTCAGGAAACAGCCGATCATTTCCAAATTGAAAGAGTCTACTCTGATTACCAAGCGTTATTACAAGACCCGGAAATTGATGCAGTCTACATCCCATTGCCTAATCATCTTCACTACGAATGGACGATAAAAGCTGCACAATATAAAAAACATGTCTTGTGTGAAAAACCTCTCTCATTAAATCTAAAAGAAGCGAAAGAGATGCTTATTGCTAGTCAGCAAAATCGGGTGTACCTTGCGGAGGCTTTCATGTATGCCTATCATCCCCGCTATACTAAAATCAAGGAAATCATAAACTCCGGAGATATCGGGGAAATTCGTGGAATCCATGGTACATTCACCTTTAACAACGCATCCGATGTCAATAATGTTCGCTTTCAATCACAAATGGGTGGAGGCGCTCTCTATGATGTGGGTTGCTATCCAATTCACGCTGCCCGATTTCTTTTAGAAACAGAACCAGAAGCGGTTACCGTTCATGCCTTCTTCTCACCTCAGCATGATCACGTCGATATGATGGCTTCTGGATTATTAGAATTTCCCAATGGAATAAGTCTTACCTTTGATTGTGGCATGTGGGCTGATCGTCGAAACACCTTACAAATTCTAGGGACAGAAGGAAGAATTGAGATTCCATCAGCCTTTATTTGTCGATCACACGAAGATTCGAGGTTGCTAGTATTATCCAAAGGAGAAAAACAAAAAGAAATACTTCTCCCCTTCGTAAATCAATATACTCTACAGGTTGATCAATTTGCTCTAGTGATTCTAACAGAAGAGCCTCCTCTTATTCCAACATCCGATTCTGTTCGAAACATGCATGTTCTTGAGGCTTGCTTGAAATCAGCCAAAGAAAGATTGCGCGTTACACTTTAACTATTAAAGGGTGATATTTCCTATGAAAATGACATCAGTAAAAGGTTTAAAAAAAGAATGCTCCCAGTTAGTTCTAGGTACAGTTTTTTTCTCCTTAAAAAATTCGCAAATCGCCTTTGACATATTGGACTCCTATTTTGAGCAGGGTGGAAATACGATTGATACGGCCCACGTTTATGGTAAAGGACAAAGCGAAAAAACCGTTGGTATGTGGCTGAGTTGCAGACAAATCCGTCACGAGGTGATCATACTTACCAAAGGTGCACATCATGATGCGAATGGACCTCGGGTAACACCAGAAGCAATTACCTATGATTTAATGACAAGCTTAGATCGGTTAAACATTGATTATATAGATATCTATATGCTGCACAGAGATAATCCGCATGTTCCTGTTGATGAAATTATGGACTCTCTATATGAACATCAACAATCGGGATTAATTCGCACAATAGGCACTTCGAACTGGACCTATCAACGGATTGAGGAAGCCAATAACTATGCCATTCGCAAAGGCTATCCAGGCTTCGTTGTCAATAGTCCGAATCTAAGTCTTGCAAAACCAAATGAACCAAGATGGCCTGGGTGTATCTCGGTTAACCAGGGGTATATAGATTGGCATAAAAGAACCCAGCTTCCGCTGTTCTCTTGGTCCTCCCAGGCAGGTGGATTTTTTACAGGAAAATATTCACCAGATAATAAGGAACACCCTGACATGGTTCGGGTCTATTATAATTCTGATAATTGGGAGCGACTAAGACGAGCTAACGAACTAGCTTATCAGAAAGGAAACGGAATTACAGCCAACCACATCGCACTAGCCTATGTTTTAAATCACCCCTTTCCAACCTGCGCTTTAATTGGGCCAGAGAAAACCTCAGAACTGGAATCGAGCTTAAAAGCAATAGAAGTTGAATTGTCAGAGGATGAAATGAAATGGTTAGATCTCAGATGTTAAACGATAAGATTTTTTGCCAACTGGTTACTTCCAGTGGCTTTTTTCTTTTCAATAAAAACTGATTTTGAAATGCTCCTGCTAAACCCCTTCCAATTATTGATGCCTACTAGTGCTTTCCCAGCTCGGCCCCCCCTCAATAAACTGACCACCATCCACCTTTATAACCGCCCCGACTATGTATTCTGCGGCTTTTGTGGCCAAGAATACTGCTGCTTTCCCTAAATCCTCAGGTAATCCCATACGTCCTAGAGGCATACGTTCACCCATCGTTTTCATTTGTTCATCGCTATACCAAGCCCGTTCTCCAGGCGTGTCTGTCCATCCCGGTTCAAGGATGTTAACCCGGATTTTATGCCACATAAGTTCATTGGCAACTGTCATAACAAGATGGTGTGATCCTGCTTTTGCGACATTATAATCAATCGCTTCTTTAAAAGGAGTGCGTGCATGTGGGGATGAAACATGGATAATAGTCCCCTGTTTTCCCTGATCCACCATCCGTCTTGCAACCACTTGAAGGGTGTGAAATACTCCAAAGATCCCAATTTCAACAGTCTTTTGTAGGTCTTCAAATTTCGTTTCAAGAATTGAATTGCGCACACTGGCAACTGCATTGGTAACGAGAATATCAATGGGACCCAAATTGGATTCACAGGCTTCCACCATTTCTATGACTTGAGCACGCTCTGCTACATTGGCGCGAACTGCAATGGCACGCCTACCTAAAGATTTAATTTGATTTACTAGTTGTTCCGCATCACCTCTAGAATTACTGTAGTTAATACAGACATCAGCTCCAGCTTTTGCTAACTCCAAAGCAATCCCCGCGCCTATTCCTTTTGAACTTCCTGTGACAAGCGCCACTTTATTAACGAGCATCCCTTTTTCCAACAATAAATTTCGCCTCCTCTATGATTTACGCCAAATAAAATTTTAAAAAACATACGATATTAATATTTCTGATAATGTTAATTATTTAGTATTTTATAATTTTAATCTAACACTTGAACGATACTTTGTCCAGAGGATAAACAAATTATTTTATAGTCCGCTGTTTACTGAATTTCCCCAAACTTTTTATATCTTTTAAACAAAGTAATGGTAAAATATAGGTAAATTCAGTCTGGAGGTTTTATTTGTGCAAGTAACTGGAGATCAACATCTCGTAAAAAGAATAAATAAATCAATTGTTTTAGAAACCATTCGCAGAAGATCCCCCTTATCCAGGACACAGATATCCGAATTTACCGGATTAAATAAAGGTACGGTTTCTTCTTTAGTTAATGAACTTATTGAAGAGAATCTTACTTTTGAGATTGGACCAGGCAAATCAAGTGGTGGTCGAAAACCGGTTATGCTTCTTTTTAATAAAGATGCTGGTTTTACGATTGGCATAGACCTTGGGGTTAACTATATTATTGCGATCCTTACAGATTTACAAGGAAATATCGTTCAACAAAAAAAAATAGGCATTCAAAACGACAACTATATAAACATTACGTCTTCTTTAAAGGATTTAATCCGTACTTTAATCCAAGAAGCCCCACCCTCTCATTATGGTGTTGTTGGAATAGGGATTGGTGTTCCTGGGATTGTAGACGCTGAAGGTTTTATTCTTCTCGCTCCAAATTTAGGCTGGGAAAATGTTGATTTAAAAATGATATTAGCAGAGGAATTCAATATCCCCTTTTTAATTGATAATGAAGCAAATGCTGGAGCCTTGGGTGAAAAACTATTCGGTGCTGGAAAACAAACCTCCAATTTAATTTATATTAGTGTAGGGATGGGGATTGGTGCCGGAATTATCATTAATAACGAATTATACCGAGGCTTATCGGGATTTTCTGGTGAGGTTGGTCATTCCATTATTGAAGTGAATGGAAGAAAATGTAGGTGTGGGAATCGCGGGTGTTGGGAGTTGTATGCCTCAGAAAACGCACTATTTCAGCTTGTTAAGTCACTTCCAAGCTATCCTTTTGGATTGAAAGAGAGGGAAATTGATATTGACCAATTAGTTTATCTTGCCAATGGTGGGAATCACGAAATTATTCATTCGTTTAGCCAAATTGGGGAATATTTGGGACTTGGAGTTACAAATATAATTAACTTATTTAATCCTGAGCTTATAATCCTGGGCAATCAATTCACAATAGCTGAGAATTGGATCACGAATCCACTGCTACGCACTATTGAGAGTAGAGCCTTACCTTTTAGTAAAAAAAGAGTCACCATTAAATTCTCTACACTCGGCATAAAATCGGGTGCTCTAGGGGCCTCCTCTTTGGCCATTAACCATTTCTTCTCCAAGATGACTGTATCCGTGGAATAAAATTTATAAATAGGATAGGAAATCTTTAAAAAACTGGGAGGAATCAACGTTGCGAAAAGTTGACCATGGTGTATTTATCTTGATTACATTTTTATACTGGTTTTCGCTTTATATTTATGTACCTATACTAACACCCTATCTAGAGTGGATGGGATCCAGCTATACCTATATTGGCATAGTACTCGCCAGTTACGGAATCATACAAATGCTTATCCGGTTACCACTAGGGATATACTCAGATTACTTAAAAGTACGCCGCCCATTTATTGCACTCGGATTTATAACAAGTGCAATAAGTTGTTTTGGATTTGTTGTTTTGCAACAAGCCGAATGGGCCCTTTTATCCCGAGCCATCTCTGGTATTACAGCCTCTACATGGGTTGCATTTACCGTTCTTTATTCCAGCTATTACGCACAACAGACCGCCAAAGCTATGGCAAACATCCAGTTTGTGACGGTTGTTACCCAACTAATAAGTATGGGGTTAAGCGGCTATTTAGTCAGTAAAATGGGATGGCATGCTCCATTTTGGCTTGGCGGAATCGTTGCCTTGATAGGTCTTCTCCTTACATTTTTTATCAAGGAGCCTGCCGAAGGTGTCAGCAGACCTCCAATACAACTTAAGGAATTGGCTTTAGTCTTAAAAGATTCCACGCTAATAAAAGTATCTATATTGTCTATTCTAGCCCATGGAATTCTTTTCGTAACCACGTTTGGCTTTACACCCTCGTATGCCCTTACTATCGGAGCAAGCGAACAGGATCTTAGTCTTCTTATCTTGTCCTTTATGGCACCACATGCGATTGCCGCTTTACTTGCTGGAAGGGTTTTTGTGGCTCACTTAGGAAAATGGGGAACATTAATACTAGGGTTTCTAGGCAGTTCCATCTTTTCGTCACTAATTCCCATAATGCCTTCCTTAGGATGGTTATGCTTATCCCAAGCTTTCAATGGGTTTTTCCAGGGAATTATCTTTCCCTTATTCTTAAGTATGGCCATTGAATCTATTGAATCTGAAAAAAGAGCGACAGCAATGGGTTTTTATCAAGCGGTTTATTCACTTGGCATGTTTATGGGACCTTTTTTAGCAGGTTGGTTGATCGAGCATTTCGGATTAAATAGTGGATTTCAGGTCGCTGGTATTTCAGGGCTTATCGCTCTTGGTTTCTCTATATATTGGGCCAAACAGTACAGAGATAGTTTAGTAATTAACCAAAGTAAAAGTGTACAAAATTAGGCAACTATTAAAATGAAAAAAATCGCTTGTTACAAACAAGCGATTTTTTTCATTTATTCTATTCTGGAAACATTGCAGATTTACCTTCCTCTTCTCTGCTGATCTTCTGCTGCCAGATCATACGGATAGGATACTTCTAATTCACTAGCTTGATTCAAGCGGTTCATCTGCTGATCGGTCAAACTCCAGCCAACTGCACCCAAGTTATTTTCTAATTGTTCCATCGTCCTTACTCCAATAATCGGTGAAGTAACCACGGGGTTTTGCATCACCCACTTTAAAGCAATCTGTGCTGGGGTCTTTTCCGCTTCCCTTGCCACATCATGAAGTACATCAAGCACCTTCCATGTGTGTTCATTATTATACCTATTCCACGACTCACCCCATCCTTTTTCTTCCGCAATCTCTACCCTTGTTCCTTGAGGCGGCTTTTCCATTCCTCTCTTAAATTTCCCGCTTAACCAACCGCCTTTCAAGGGACTCCACGGTATCACACCAATCCCCTCGTTTTCACATACCGGAAAAAGCTCCCACTCTGTTGCCCTCGATAAGAGATTGTATTGTGGTTGGAGACAACAAAAAGTTTCCCATCCTCTACTGCGACTAAGGTCAACTGCCTTCTGCAGTTGCCAGCCCCTAAAGTTGCTAACACCAATGTAGCGCACAAGCCCTTTACGAACTAAATCGTTTAGTGTACTAAGCGTCTCTTCTAAAGGTGTCTTTGGGTCCCAAGCATGGACCTGATACAGATCAATATAGTCCGTACCTAGTCTTTTCAAGCTTGCTTCGATACCAGAAAGAATATGTTTTCGACTTGTTCCTACGTCATTAGAACCTTCTCCCATCGCAAACCGAACTTTTGTAGCAACAATAAAATCGTCCCGATTTTTTGTTTTTAACCAACGTCCTACGACCTCCTCAGATGCCCCTCGAGTATAAACGTCTGCAGTATCAATAAAATTCCCACCAGTTGTAGCAAATCGATCCAAGATCTTGTGGCTATCATTCTCATTAGTTTCTCTACCAAAAGTCATCGTGCCCAAGCATAATTCACTTACCCTTATTCCTGTTTTGCCAAGATAAGACTGTTTCATAATTTGCCTCCCTGTATTTAGATTTATAAATAAGGTCATACTATTCTGATATTTCTATATAAAGTTACTTAATTCCTATTTATTTCTCTAAAATATAGTGTTTAAAACCAAGCCTACTGATGGAAGAACCTCCCATGGAGGCATCTGATGATCTAACTAACTAAATCTATTCTCCTCGGGATCATCGGTTTCCAGAAAAAATCTCTATCACTTCACTGAAAGAAAAATAAACTAACCTTCCTGGAAAACGAGTCTGTTATTCATCAAATTCTATCCTTTTGTCGAGCCAGCGGTCAATCCCTCAATAATAAGCTTTTGTAAATAAACAAAACCAATAGCAACAGGAACTACAATAACAACTGAAGCTGCCATTAATCGTCCCCAATCTACGGTCCATAGACCCATTAATAAGGACAATCCAGGAGTTAATGTACGAAGTGAATCATCTGATATAAACGTATAACCCAAAACAAATTCACTCCATGCATGAACAAAGGCATACAATCCTGTAGCAACAAGGGCAGGAAGTGATATAGGCAGGATTATCCGAAAAATTACACCAAAACGTGTACATCCATCAATGAAGGCTGATTCCTCCATATCAATTGGAATACTATCAAAAAATGACTTAAGCATCCACGTTACAACAGGAATGGTAAAGGTTGTGTAAGTGATAATCATCGATGCATAAGTATCTAATAGATTAGCCTTCATCATGAATACGTATAAGGGGATAATCAACATAACCACAGGCGTCATTTGAGCAATTAGCATTCCAATACCAATGGCTCGAATACCAGGAGTTTTACTCATTCTACTTAGTGTATAGGCAGCAAGAAGTGCGATAAACATAGATATTAGTGTTGTCATTGTTGAGACATAAGCACTGTTCTTTAGATAGGTGCCGAACTCTGATTCTATTAAGACGGATTGATAGTGCTCAACTGTAGGATTCATAGTTATGAATGTTGGGTCTTCTGTTCTAACTTCAGAATCAGGCTTAATGGACGTGGAAAACATCCATAGTACCGGAAAAATGGCATAGATTGAAAAAAAGATAAGCATAATGTAAGTTATAATTTTTAGGATTAACTTCTGCCTTTTTCTAGATTTAAACAATCGAACTCCAACCTCCCCCGTTATCCATTATTCTGTTTCTTCTCAACCTTAAAATAAGCGATGATAATACCAATTAGGATCAAAATCATGATAGAAGACAATGCAGACGCCTGTCCAAAATGGTACTTTTCAAAAGCTTCTAAATAAGTTGTAATAGCAAGAGTTTCAGTAGCGTGAAGTGGACCACCTTCAGTTAACAACCAAATAAAGTCAAAATTATTAAAAGTCCAGATCACATGGAGAATAATAATAACAGCTGATACCCCTTTAAGAGAAGGTAAAATAATATACCAAAAACGTTGCCAGATACCTGCACCATCGATTTCAGCTGCCTCAAGAATTTCCTTCGGTATGGATTGTAAACCGGCTAATAATGTGACTGTGTAGAAGGGAAATGTTCTCCAAACATTAACAAAGATAACTGCAAGCATGGCTGTTCCTGCGGTACCTAACCAGTTAATGGATTCATCTAGAATCCCAACCTTTACCAGCATTACATTAAAAATTCCAAAGTCGGGATTTAAAATCCAACGCCATGTCATTGCCGCTACAACAATGGGAACTAACCACGGGATAAAAATTATTGCACGAAAAAACGTCTTTCCACGAATGTTTTGGTTTAATAGAATGGCGGTTACAATTCCAACAATATATTCTCCAATCACAGAACCAAAAGTCCAAATTAAACCTTGGTAAAGGTATTGGTAGAAAGTAGGATCTGATAGAGCAGAAATGAAGTTATCAAGAAATATAAAAGCTTCTGCTTCCGGATTTAATAAATTGACACTATAAAAACTCATCTTAAACACTTCAATGAACGGAAGAACAAATAGAATGATCAGAAAAAAGATAGCTGGAAGCATAAATAAATAGGCAACACCATGTTTTTTTATGTATTTTTTTGGACGATATGATAAGTTTAACCTTGATTCTTCTTCCAGTCTCGGTTGCATTCTTACCCTCCTTGAACAATCTTTATGGAGTTACAAGATGTGAGCCTCGCGGCCCACATCTTGTATGTTTATTAGATAGATATTTTTTATTTGGCTGGGCTTTCACTTAATTCTCCATTTTCCTTTAACGAATTGTTAATTTGTTCACCAAGCCATAGAGCAATTTCTTCAGGGCTTTCTTCCGTTAATAAAGATTTTTGGATTGAGTCAATCATCGGTTGAATAATCCCCCCCATCGAAATACCGGGGAACGAGCGACCTTGATCGAGGAGTTTATTGAACCCTTCACCCCATTTTCCATCTTGTACAACGCCCGTATTTGGTGATCTTCCTGGATTAACCAATTTCTGTGTCTCCTCGCTTAACCACCATGTCATAAAGGTAATCGCTTCTTTTTTATGTTCTGATCCCTCAAATGTTGCAAAAGAACCTACTTCCATAAATGTAGCCGGTACAGTGTTATACGGCGGGGCGGCAATCTGAACATCTTTCATGCTCTCGGGTTGTTCTGCCTCATAATTTTTTATCCAGGGACCATTCACAGTCGTTGCCACCCTTCCCTGGGCGAAATTTGTATCTAGTTCACGGTAACCCCAACTAGCAGAATCCTTATTAATCACACCATCTTTTAACATTGTTTTGTACAGTTTATATACTTCTACTGCCTTTTGAAGCTCTTCTGGGTTTTCGGCCCAAAGATTACGGTATTTTCCGTCCGGCATTTGATGAGCGATATCAGTCCCACTCTGCCAGAAGTATACAATTAATTCTTGTGGGGCACGGGCCGATTGTCCAGAGATCCCAAAAGGAGCGACTCCTTGCTCTTTTAGTTTGGCGGAAAGCTCGAGCAATTCATCCCATGTTTTTGGTGGTTCAGTTACTCCTGCAGCCTTAAGTATATCTTCATGATACAGAAAAGCTCTAATCCCTAATTCTGATGGTACAGCTACAATTTTTCCATCTACGGATAAGGTATCCCAAATGTTTTGTGGGATCTTCTCCTTTTCCTCCCATTTATTAATATCCTCTGTTAAATCCGGTAAAATTCCCATGCGATGGTAGGATACTAACCATTCGTTTAAAACGTCTGCCACATCCGGTGGATTCCCTGCATTTGCTGAGGTAATAATCTTATCTTTTGCTTGCTCGAGTGGAATGGATTGTGGCTTAACTTCAATATTCGGATGCTCCTGATTAAACTTTTCAATGGCTGCATAATGATTTTTATGCTCCTCATTATTCGCAGACATTGACCACCAGAGATCTAAAACTACTTTTTCTTGTTTCTCTACTGAGTTTTCCTTGGTGTTATTCGTTCCACTCTTATTCGTCTCGGAAGAGCTTGGCCCACTAGATCCACAGGCAGATAGCAAAAGAGAACTAGTTAAGAAAAAACCGACCAGTAGAGAGTATCTTCTTTTGAGTTTCATTCTTTATCCCCCTTCATAGGAAAATATTGCTTATTATTTCTTATAATAAATGCAAATATTATTCAAAACAATGATAATTATCAGTTAATATATGGTAATATCTTGCTTTTTATCTTAACTTCAATTCACCCACAGAGTAGATGTCTTTTCCTTCACGAAATCTTTCCGGAGATGTGCCGACCATTTTCCGAAATACTTTGCAAAAATAATTTCCATTCGAAAAACCTACACTTCGCCCAATTTGTTCAACGGAATGTTCTGTCTGATTGAGAAGTTGTACAGCTTTTTCAATCCGGACTTTCCGAATATACTGAGCTGGTGAGAGCCCCACAGATTTTGAAAATAACCGAGCAAAATGATATTTTGATAAACGGACTTCACAAGCCAAGTCTTCAAGCCTTATATCCTCACTAAAATACTTCTCAATATAGCGAATGGCAGTCACTATGGGTGCAGGCTTTTGTTCGGGCGGAGCATATAAAGAGGCATTCACCGTTCGATAACATTCCATCACGAAGGCATAAACCAAGGAAGAAGCAATAAACTTATCTGTGATGGTTTCTTTTACAGCACCTTCATAGATCTGATTAAGTTTCTTTATTACTGGTGAATCCGTATTTATTTTGAGTATATGACCGCACTGTTTTTGCAGTTCCCTCCACTTTGGCATTAAATTGTTTTCAAAAAAAGTAAGATAAATAAATTCCCAATGAGTATCATTATCCGAATAATAGTAATGATGATCCCCTGGTATATTGACCAAAAAAGCTTCCCCAGGGCTAATTTTATGAACCACCCCATCAATCTCCAGTCTACCTGCACCTGAAAGAGTGTATTGAAATAGGCAACTATCTGGGTCTTTTCTATTCCGACCATCCCAGTTGTATCCTTGATAGGTCTGAATTTCCCATCCTACAGATCGGAGCTGAACAGGCATGTCCGACACTCCTTCAATAAAACGAAAACCATAGGAATGCTGTTGTCCCCTCATTTTCTTAAACAAGATTTTACCCTCCATATGAATAATTTTATCATTGATGTTCATTCATCTCGATTTTATTATACTTAATAGGAGCAATATTTTACATAATTAAAAATTATTTGCCTATTAACAAGGAGGTGTGGCGATGTTGAAAATAGCTATGATTGGTGCTGGAAGCGTTGGATTCACGCGTAGATTAATGATGGATATCTTAGCTGTAGAAGAATTCCGAGATACAGAATTCCGCTTTATGGATATTAATCAGGAAAACCTATCAATGGTTACTAATTTATGTAGGAAAATGATTCAAGATAATGGGCTTAATGCAACAATCCATCCAACAACCAACCGCATAGAGGCTGTAACAGATGCCGATTATGTCTTTTGTTTTGCTCGAGTAGGCGGATTGGAAGCATTCAAACACGATGTTGAGATCCCCTTGAAATATAGAATAGATCAGTGTGTTGGGGACACATTAGGTCCAGGTGGCGTTTTTTTTGCTATGAGAGCCATTCCCGTACTATTAGGTATTGCCGAGGATATGAGAAAGTTTGCTAAACCTGGTGCCCTTTTACTCAACTATACCAATCCGATGGCTATGAACACATGGGCAGTTCGACGCGCTGGAGGAGTACCCATAGTGGGACTTTGTCATGGCGTTCAAGGGGGGCACAAGCAAATTGCAACGGCTCTTGGACTACCACCTGAGGAGGTTGACTTTATCTGTGCAGGTATTAACCATCAAACCTGGTATATTCAAGTAACTCATAAAGGAAAGGATATGTTGCCTTATCTCCTCGAGTGCTTCGAAAATCACCCTGAGCTCTCACGAGACGAAAAAGTTCGTATAGATGTCCTTCGTCGATTTGGCTACTACTCCACTGAGTCGAACGGACATTTAAGTGAATATCTACCTTGGTACCGTAAACGTAGAGAGGAGATTGATCGGTGGATCAGTCAAACCCGTTGGATTAATGGGAGGACGGCTGGATATTTACACCATTGTGTTGAAAAAACGGATGAGTACAAGGTAATGTACCCCAAGTGGATGAGCGGTGAAGCCGAATATATCAAGTTGGGTGAGCGATCTGACGAACATGGTTCCTATATAATTGAAGCGCTAGAAACAGGACGGACCTATCGTGGTCATTTCAACATTGAAAACCGCGGATTAATTACTAACCTCCCTAACGCCAGCACGATTGAAATTCCTTGTTATGTTGATCGTAACGGGATTCAGCCTACATGGATAGGTGAGCTACCACCACAGTGCGCGGCAACTTGTAGAGCCAGCATTAGCGTACAGGAAATGGCTGTAGAGGCTGCACTAACAGGGAATAAAGAATTAGTAAAGTTGGCGGTTCTCCATGATCCACTGACAGCTGCCGTTTGTAACACGGAGGAAGTTTGGAAAATGTGCGACGAGATGTTTGAAGCACTGGCTCCTTGGATGCCACAGTTTAATGGGGAGGGCAAAACGTGGAAGGATATCCCTCAACCTTTAGGTGGGACCTACCGTTTTCCACAGCCTGCTGTTGGATGGCAGCCCCCTGCTTTAGTAGGTGAAGCCAAACATATCGGTTCTGGCAATCTCTCTGTAGGACATCAAGATAATTAGAATTAGATATAAGCAAGTCCAATTTTATCATTAACCAAAAAGGCGCAAGGAATAATATTTTCTTGCGCCCCATTGATTCTCTGAAGTATCCTCCATCACCATTAAGCTCCCTACCCAATTTTCGACAAATCCTGACCAGGTTCAAGTTCCTTCCCTAAAACTCCGAAAAACTCAAAAATATTGTCACAACTCAAACCTAAATCTCCAAATGGACCTTTGATTGCCGAGGTAATATCAACTGCGGAACGAAATGCAGGCATATCATAAACCGTAATGACTACGTCACTTGTTCTTATAAGGTGTTTTTTTTCTAAAATAATCTCCCCGCGTTCACGGTTGATATGAACTACCTTCCAGTTTCTCAACTTATGCTGAACGATATATTCTATTTTTTCTATTAACTGTGTCATTCTTATTCTATAATATCTTGTTTGCAGACTGGGATTTCTTACTTTTTCCCCTGTTTCCTCTGAAGTTCTCCAAATGCCAGTTAATCTTCGTAAAAGCACTGTTAACACCTTCCCTAGTTCAATTTTTATCTCGATGTCTGATAGATATATTACTTTTTACGGTTTTTTGTTCACCAGGCTCTAATACCTGCAATCCGGTTAATTTTGGAGGTAATTTTAAATTCGGTGCATTTGTAACCCAAGTATAAGGTTCTGGGCAAATAAAGTCTTGGTATCCATCACCATTGTATACAACCCAATGTTTAAAATTCTCATCCCCCTGATACGTAATTTCTAAATTAGTTTTCCTATCAAAAATCACAGCATGATTAGGTTGACCAGATAAAAAAACATCATCTAGCGGTTTTCCCTTCAACACCACACCTCTCCGAAGATCCTCGTGAAAATCAGAAGTAAACAATTCACCTGTAGGAAGTAAGCGATTGTTTAGCTGCCATTGTTTCTCCACAGATAGGGAGAAGGTAATATCGTCAAGGGTGGCATTTCGTGCGATTGGAAAACGAAAGGTGGTATGGTACCCTAACCCCCAAGGAAATGGTTGATTACTTTTGTTAATGATTGTTGCTTCCTTATATATAGTGTTTTGATCCAGAATGTAGGACATCTGAATAATAAAATGATGAGGAAATTGCTCTTGAATATGAGGATACCGATTAGAATCTAATTCAGTTAGAATAACTATCTTCCCATCCTGAACCTTTGTTTCTTTAAGCTCCCAGTTAAGTGAATGTACAAATCCATGGATATAATTGTTTTTATCCCTTTCATTAATTTCAAAATGATAGGTTTGTTTTCCGAAAGAAAAAGTTCCATCTGCAATTCTATTTGGTGGAAATAAAATGGGTATTCCATAGAGTCCCGGATTATGCAGGAAGGCCACTCTAGTTTGAGGAATTCGTAATAATTCCAGATTGACTTTTTTATCCCTTAGGGATATAAGATTACTTCCCCAGCTTGGAATTAATGTTAGCTCCAGATTCTCATTTGCAGCAAGAATCCCTTCCTCTTCCAAAAAAGAGATCTGTTTGAAATAGGGTTGCAATCTATTTGCCACCTTTCTATGGTATAAAAGCTTTATCACCATTTTATTTTATATTATATTACGAATAATTAAATAATTAAACCTAAACTTTTCATTTATCCTCTATTCAATGAATTTCCAAAATGGCTTTCTTTTCGATTAAGAAATGAATTGCTATGTTGGTTTTATACATGCTAAAAAAACCGATGATTTACGGTGGAGAAACTGATATGATTAGTGTGATGTAGATAACAAAACATTCAAAATGTTACAACAATAAATTACATTGAATTGAGTGGAGGTAACATATAAATGGGTCTCGGAAAAGAACTACGATTTTTACTCCTCACGACCGTTATTTTCTCTATTATCAATTCTTATGTTACCATTTTTATCAATCTTTACATTTGGGAGAAGTATCATCAAATTTCCCAGGTAGCATGGTTTAATATCACGATGCTCATTTTTTGGGGAGTAGCTTTTACCATAGCGGGGAAAATTTTTACTGTCTACTCTTTGCAGGTAACGATGAGAATTGCCTCGTTAATGGCGCTCACCGCATTTTACTTTTTGTTGGCTTTCCCTAATGCCTCACCCTTCTTATGGAACCTAAGTATTGGAGCTTCGGTAGGATTTATGTGTGGTACCTATTTTATGTCACAAAATATTTTTATCTCCTTTTATGGGAAAGGAGAAGAGTTAAATACCTATTTTTATTTATACACAATCGCTCAACAATTTTTATCGATTTTAAATCCCATCGTTTTTGCAATAATTATTAAATTGTTCGGTTATGCTACGTCTTTTATCATTGTGTTTTCCGTTGTATGTATCCTCTTTATCTTAACTTTTTATATTCCCAATGTTACTCTATCGAAGGAAGACAAAGAAAAGCCTTTTTTCCGTGTGCAAAACCCTTGGATGCAAATGCAAAAATTAAGATCCTTCCTTTCTTCCTGCTTTTTCATGGGGTTTTTGTTGCAATTTCAGCTATTATTTACTCAATTGTATACCTTTCATATTTCCGAAAACAAAATTATCATCGCTGGGTTAAATGTGCTATATACCATTTTAACGATTGGCGCTTATTTTTTTGCACGTAAAGCACACATTCCACATACCCGTCAATTACAATGGGGTGTAGTTCTAATGGGAATGGCTTACCTACTAGCCATATATCCCGAACCATTGAACCTGGTATTGTTGAATGTTTTTTCAGCAATCGGATATTTCTTTTTGATTACAAATTGGAATTCAAATCAATTTAACTATATGAGACAATTCAAATCGACCACTTTAACAAAGGTTATAATTGGAAGAGAAGTAATTCTAAATATCGGCAGAATCATCATGTTATTGCTCATTGCACAGGTTAAAGAATTTAGTGGGCTGACCTATCAGGGAATGATCATCTTTATTTTAGCGTGTATAGTGGTGCTTTTTTTCATCGAACAAAAGCGATCAAAGGTGGAAAAAAAACAAACGAGTTCAGGCGTATCACTTTGATCAAAATATACCCTTTTTTTCGATAGCTCGTGCGTGCTAGGCTGTCGGTCATACGGTAAACCCAAATATACAATGACATACAAATCTGATCTTTAAAAGAAAACGCCATTCATGAAAAAAATAGGAAGACGTTAGGGTTGGCCTAGTCTTCCTATTCCCAGATAGTATTATTTCAAATGATTAATTAAACTCACATCCCTTTTGTTTTAGCGTTTCATCTACCCATGACTGATCTAAGGTACCATTACGGATACTTTCCATCATCACTCGCTCGAGCTCTACTTTCTCTAATGCCTTTTTTAGTATATTCTCCGCATCTTGGGCTGGAATGACAACAAGACCATCATCATCGCCAATAACTATATCTCCGGGATTAACCACTACACCATTACAACTGACTGGTACATTAATCTCGCCAGGGCCATCTTTATAAGGACCACGCGGTTGCAGGCCTTTTGCATAGACTGGGAATCTTAGTTCCCAAAGTCCCGCACGATCTCGCACAGCACCATTAATAACAAAGCCTTCGTAACCCTTCGATTTTGCGTATGTAGCCATAAGTTCGCCAGTGATGGCGTTTGTCAGGTCACCGCCGGCGTCAACCACGATTACATCACCAGGCTTGGCCATTTCTAGTGCCTTATGCATCATTAAATTATCAGCCGGGGAAACTCGCACGGTAAAGGCGGAACCCGCCATGGTTAATCCCGGTCTGTGATACGCCTTCATCTCCCCCCCAATGGAAGCGGAGCGCCCCATCACATCTGCAGTATTTGATGTAGGAATCTCCCGAAATTGTTCAATTAATTCCCTTTCTAACCTTTTGAAATTTGAAAAAACTCTAAAGCCAACATTACTCATTCTTTATCACCTCTATTAAGAATTTATTGAATTATTTAATCTATTTTACCATGTTTTACATTCCAATCCCATAAGAGGATTCAGCAAAATAAGTCCTAAGTACGCCTTCGTGCAGTTTAAGCGAAAATCTATACCCCTGGAACCACAGCTACACTTGAAAAATCTATCCTGGTTTTTTAATATAGATTTGAATTCAAAAGTCCAAAAACCAAAGGTGACCCCAATGGAAAGAATCATTTTAAATCCTGAAAACGAACATGTAGCAAAGTTGATCCAGTCGGATCAAAGATTAGGTCAATTAATTACTTTCCTTGGAACCGTCTATATTCCTTTACGCGAAGATCCATTTTTATCTCTTATAAAATCGATTGTAGGACAGCAAATTTCTGTGAAAGCGGCGCAGACAATTTTCACCCGAGTTTTGCAACTTGTCGATGAACTGACACCACAATCAATCTATGATCTTTCGGAAGAGGAACTGAGACAGGCTGGGGTTTCAAAATCCAAAATAACCTATATGAAAAGCCTGGCTGAGAATGTCCTTTCCAATGACATCAACTTCTCTGTCTTCCCCCAGCTTAATAATGAAGAGATTATTAAATTGCTAACCAAAACAAAGGGAATTGGTAATTGGACAGCGGAGATGTTTCTGATATTTAGCTTAGGACGGATGGATGTGCTTTCTGTTGCAGATGCGGGTTTGCAGCGCGCAGTGAAATGGTTGTATAACTTGGACCGGAACTTGGATGGCCGAAAATGTATGAAGGAAATGTCTGTTCACTGGAATCCATATTACTCAGCTGCTTCTTTCTACCTTTGGGAGGCGATAAATCGAGGCTATGTTGATCGGTTTGACACACTTGAACAGGCACGAAATCGGAGTAGTTCATAATAACGGAAAATTTTTCCGCTATCTGCGATAGTTAGCTTCTAAAATGAGGATTAGCGGAATTTTTTTCCGTTATTTGGGTTGGAGGCCTTCTTGTAAACGATTGCAATTTGGCATAGCGGAAAAGATTTCCGTTATTTGGTTGGTATTGGTCCAAAAAGCTGTGATAACGGAAAAATTTTCCGTTATCACGAGGTAACTTCACCCCCGTGTGGTGTTCAACCACATCACGTCACAAGGCTTTCACCAAAAAAAGACCCGAAACCACCACACCAAGGCGGTGATTCGAGCCCCAACTGCACTATTTAAGATTAAAAGCTTCCCTTACACTATTCATTACCCTTCGTTGACGCTCAATATATCTCCAGACCCAGAGAACCAAGTAGACAGTCGCTATGATATAAAGACCAATAACAACCATGTTGGTGGAAACCCAAAGATAAGCAAGAGCCAGCAATAATCCGTTAAATAAGTGGGTGATTGCAGTATGAGCATTCGATGGTACAAGATCTGTCATTTGTTTATCGTAATATAGGTTAGCATATTTGATTGCCTTCCAGGTAAATGGCAAAGATAAAAATCCCAGGTAAATAGTGTTTGGCACATCTGAAAACGTCGGCAGAATAGCAATCAGAAGGTAACCAATGATGAAAAGGGCAATCAGTACATTTTTCGCTGATTTTCTTCCTATTCTCACAACCAGTGTTTTTTTATCAGACTTAATATCTGAATTCGCATCCTGGAATTGATTAATAAGCAGGACGTTAACAATAAATAAAGATAAGGGTAACGAAACCAGAAATACTTCCAACGAATAATGATGTGTTTGGACATAATAGGTCCCTAGCACAATCAATATGCCGTAGGCTGTGGCGATTAATCCTTCAGCAATTCCCGGCCCCATGTTAATAAAGCTGAATTTCCCTTTCCCACCGGTGTAAAATACACCAGCAGCTAACCCAAAAATAACCAGAGGGATTAACCCCCAACCGCTAGCAAACACCAAATAGATCCCAATCAGAGCGGCCAAGGTAGATAATAAAATTCCCACAAAACCCATTTCCGCCTTGGAAATTAACCCCATTTGGATAACCCGCGAACCCCCTGTAAAAGGACGAATTCCCTCGATGTTCTGGGCATCCCGTTCGGCGTCTTTCCAGTCATTGATGATGTTTGTCCCCGCCTGGATCATCACGGCGCCAATGAACGTTAAGACGAATAATAGGAAATTGAACTGCGCATCCAAAGCATAAGCCATTGCACCACCAAGGATCACCGGAACGCTGGATGCCGTAAGGCTTAGCGGCCTTACAGCTTCCTTCCAGGCACGAGCCCGTGCCTTAACATCGGCCCATGCCTTAGTTTCTTGTTTTTCCTCAGAGGTGAAAATCGTCGGTGGATGACCATTTAAAATATCTGGTACATAACGATATTTCACCAAGCTTGGAACAATTTTGATAAAGTCAAGGCGATCCAAAGCCCCTACCTGATCGAAATTTGCAACAATCGGTGATTTGACCTTTACTAGTTCAATCGCCTTGGCACGTTCTTCTTCTGTTTTAACTATTTCAGCCCGGCCAATGATTTCACATTCTGTTGTCTCCACAAAAGGGGTCCCATCACTTTTCATAAGAATAGCAGTTTCCGGGATATTCACCCATTGGATGATCTTCGGATCCCCTTTCATGGAAGAGACATATATATTGAAATCTTCATCTACCGCAAAGTGCATCATCCGGATCCGCGGCGAACCCATATTAGATGTCCCAATCGCAGCAATTTCCACGGTATTTAAAAACTCCAGCACCTGTTCTTTTGAATACGACATTCCTGTTCCCTTCCTTACAATAACATAGTGAAAAACTATATCATTATATCACTTTTCTTGTCTTCGCTCATGTCAATTATTTCCGTATATACCTGCCGATGGTGAATGCGATGAATATCCAACATATTCTGATCCACGACTTCCTTTGCTAATCCGACAAGATGTGCATGATGGGTAAAATAAATCACTTGCACTTTGGAGGAAATTTCCGCTAAGATCCGGAGAGTTTCCTTGCTCCGTTGATCATCGAAGTGAACCAGGATATCATCCAAAATCAAAGGCATCGGTTCGTTTTCCGTGGCATATTTTTCCACATTGGCGATACGCAAGGCAAGATAGAGTTGATCTTGTGTCCCATCACTCATTCCTTCCACCCCAACCTGTTCACCGTTTTCCCGAATTCCCACGATAACAGGAGTATCCTTGCTGTCAAACCCAATACTTAGTCCAGCAAATGACCCGAGCGTTAAACGGTTGAATAAATAACTAGCACGTTGAAGAATAGGGTGCTGATTTTTCTCCCGAAAATCATCAATCGCTTTTCTTAGAATGGATGCGGCTAATTGGTAACGAATGTATCGACCCGATTCTTGACGCAGACTCGCGATCACCGTTTCTCCTTCTTCGGCAGCAATTAATGCTTCCTGGGATTCCCCATTTAGCTTTTCAAATTCGTATTTGATAACGCCATATTCTTGATCTAAGCGTGATTTTTCTTCGTTTTTACTTCTTAGAAGATCTTCCCTCTCTTTTACGAGTTGTGGAAGAAGGTCCCGATCCACGTGGTCCGTTTCCTCAATCAGCTCCTGAATCGTTAAACCGGCGCCATTTTCTAATAATTGCTGTTCTAGTAATGTTAATTGCTGTTGTATTTGACAATAAGCTTGTGATCGCTCTTCTGCCACCTGCAGTTGTTCCTCCTGCTCACAACTGGCCTGGGTTACCAACAGATGCATTTTGCTTTCCAGAGCAAGCAGATTTTTCTCAAGCTGCTCAAACTCCTGCTTCTTCTGTGTTAGTTGGTCAATCCTATGTTGTTTTCTTTCCACGTCCCGCTGAGCTTTCTGCAATGCAGCATACAGCTCTGTAACAAGATGCTCGACAGAATGAAAATCTTGTCCGTTCCATTCTATTTTAGCCAAAAACTCCCTCGCCTGATCTTCGAATTGTTGAACAGCCATCCGTTTCTGTTCCAACACCCATTGATTTTTCTTTTGGTGATCCACCCGGGCAAATAGTTCATCGTGAATTTGGATATATTGAGCGGCCATCTCAACGGTCAAGGTCTCAGGCATACTTGTCTTACTGATGGCCCCTGTCCAACTCTTGCTCCACCCTTTGATCTTTTCCTGCGCCAGGTCGTAATCCTCCCTCGATCTTCTCAGTTTTTGGGAAACTTCTTCAACCCTTCGATTGAGATGCTCTAGATCGTTTCGGCGTTTTTCATTTTCCGCAAGGATCCTTTCACCTTGCCTAAGAAGGGCGGATAAAGAAGCTCCCTGTACTGACAGATTTGACTCGTGTTCAGATAAAAGAGAAACGAATAAAGCACGATTGTCCTCTAATTTAAGTTGGCTCTCTTCAACAGAGTGTACAAGTTCCCGCCATTGTTTAATCAACAGCAGGCGCTCCGCGTGCTTATAACACCAACCCTTCATTTCTTTCGGGCTTAATGGTTGAATCCCCGTTTTCCTCCATAATTCCTGCCACTGCTCATTCCAACCTGCAATATCCTTTTCCCTAGCTTCAAGTGCCTCATAAAGACTGTTCAAGGCTTGTTCCTTTTGTTTCTTCATCTCAATCAGGTGTTCATACCGTGCAACCCTCTCCGCCTCAATGCGCAGAAGATCTGACACTTCATCCGCTTTTTCCACGGCATGCTGATAAGCAATATCTAATTTCTCAGAGGAATAGGCTTGTTCCCCTTTTATATCCGGCTGCCTATCCAACCAAGACCGACGAATGAGCTCCCATCCCTGCTCCCGTACTTCACGTGATTGGAGTAGCTCCTGCTCGGTCGGGACCTGTCCTTGCCTGGACATATCCTCTAATTCATCTTGAATTTCTTTTTGGACACAAGCTAGTTCTTTAATCTTCTGATTTAACGTATTCTTTTCCGACAATAGCTGTTGTTGCTGTTCCTGAAAACCATCCAGAGTCTCTGACAATGGAATAGAGATCCTCTCAGCTTCTTCCACAGTGCCAGACCAGAGTGGATCCTTCTCAATTTCCAGTTCGATTTCTCGTTCAAGGGAACCTTTAGCCTTCTGCTCCTTTTCTAAATTGGCTTCCGGATCTCCTAGTTTGCGGATATCTGCCACTTCCCGTTCGAGTGGCTGTATATCAACCACTTCCCCAATGCTCCCGCGTTTATGCGCCAGCTCTTCAAGTTCCTCGGAGCGCTCACGAAGCTGCTTTTCTGAATTACTCAACTGTTGTTCAAGCACATAATATTGCGAGGCCAGCTGGCGCATTCTTTCTTTATCAAACAGTTGTATCCGCAATTTCTCCAGTTGTTCCCGTGGACCATGGTATTGAAGCTGTAACAGTTTGTCCTTCATCTCGTCCTCAAGCAGACGGTTTTCCGCCTCTAATTGGGGAACACCGGCTCGATCGGTTCGGTAGTTTGACAATTGCTGGTGCAGATCCACAATGAGATCGGCATGTAAGATGAGTTCCTGCGGAATATCATGTTCTAAAATCTGTTGCTCTAATTCTACGATTTCTTTTAGCAAACGCTCTTTTTGATCCCGTTCTAAAGCCAGCTTGCTAGAAAGATCCATGCGCTGAACAGTAAATTCTGCAGGAAGAACGACCACTTGTCCGAGTGCATTCAATCCTTCAAGCAAGGTTTTCCTTTTTGCAATGAACGGCAAAGACCAGAGGATCCTCTCCAGTTTTGTCTGTTCTTTCTCCTCCGCACGGATTTCCTGCTTAAGAGAAAGAAGTTCTTTTTCTTTCATAGAAAGTTGTTTTTTCAACTCTAACCATTTATTTGCACTTAATGATGCGGCTTTGGTCTTCTCTTTTAGCTTTTTATGTTCACTAAGGAGCTGGTTAATGATGGGTTTGGAAGCCTTTGGGCTGAACAGATTGCCTGTCGCTTTATCAAGTTTTATCAGCACTTGGTTCAGATGATGAATTCCGGCTGCTGCTTCAAAAAGGCTTTCTCCTAGGTTCCCTCCCCCTCTTAGAAGACTTTCACCACCCATGCGCAACGTTTCGTGATTTAATGCAAACATCGAAGTAAACGCCTCTTTGGAAACTCCCCCAAGAAAGGATTGTAAAGCCGAATCCTCCATCGGCTGCTTGTCAGCAAACATTAATGTATTTTTATTCCCTTTTCGTCGATAGAAGGAACAGCGTCTTCCATCAGAACATTGAATCGTCCCGCCGATTCTTAACTTGTTTGGCATATGAAAAAATGCATCCATTGTATTGGCAGGAATCTCATAAAACAGGTTGGTTAATCCTCGAAGCAGGGTACTCTTCCCAGCTTCATTGCTTCCATAAAGAAGATGAAACGTTCGATTGGTATCTCCAAAGGAAATGCGGTAATCCGTATAACATCCGAAAGCCTCCAGATGGATTTCCTCGATTCTCATGGGTTACCCCCTTCTATTTTAAAATCTGGGAAATAATGAGCTGCTCAATATCCTTCAATTGATTTTTAATGAAGCCCGTATCCTTAATCTCTTCGTTTTCTTCTTCAAAAAACTCAGGTGGAAGCTTTGCTCTTAATGGTTTAAGTTCCTCTACCAATTCTTCCAGAAGGACATCCTGTTCCCGTAACGATTCAATATAGGTTAAAAGATGTGCTAGTGGCGTGTTTCCCTCTAGCAAATCATCCAAATTTTCTACTGGTTTTGTTTGAATTTTGATTTTTTCTACCCAAAGATGACCTAAGCTCGAATCGGTTGCTATCGCCCGAATACTATTTACCGTTTGTTCGATATCTTCATTTAAATCCTGGTGCACAGGGGTGGACCCAGTGAGCACAATTCGCAAGGCTAACAAGCGTTGTTCTGCAGCCTGGATTCGTTCTCTTACGGCTTGGTTCACCTGGTCATAGACTTCAGATAGTTCACTGGCATCCGTAATGTCCACTTCGCAAAGGTCCCAACGCAAAACATCTAAGGATCGATGTTCTATACTGAGTTCTTCCTCTACGCGGATCAGTGAACACCCTTTATCCCCTGTTTCCTTTATGTGCCTTCCTTGTATATTCCCTGGAAAAAGGATCCATGGATTTTCACTGATTAATTCCCGCTTATGAATATGACCTAAGGCCCAATAGTCATACCCCTTATCGATCAGGTCTCCTACTGTACAAGGGGCATATGATTCATGTCCTTCACGACCGTTTAAACTAGTATGTAATAAGCCAATATTAAAATAACCTTCACAAGGCATTGGATATTGATAGACTAGATTCTCCGTGACTGATTGCATCGCAAAGCTCTGACCATGGATCGCAACCTTCAATGGCTCGATAAAATACGTTTGTGCCGATTCAAATGAAAATACATGGACATTCTCTGGCAACGGGATTTGCTTCGTGATTCGGCTGGCTGCATCGTGATTGCCACGAATAAGATATACAGGGATGGAAGCTTCGCGAAGCCTTGACATTTGTTTTGCAAAGAATAGGCCGGTATTAAAATCAGGCCAGTTTCCATCATACAAATCCCCTGCAATCAGAAGGAAATCGACTTCTTCCTCTAAACACAAGTCAACCAAACGAACAAATGCTTGACGTGAAGCACCGCGAATCGTTTCTACCGGTGCCCCCTCATAGCGTTCCAGCCCCCGAAGTGGACTGTCCAAATGGATATCGGCTGCATGAATAAATTTCATTGGCCCCTCCTAGTACGAATTTATAGCACACGAACATTTATTCCTATTATAACATAGTGAATCACTGTAGAAAACAAAAAAAGACCAGCCTTATCTAGATTCTAGAACTGGCCAATCTTTTTTTCCTTATTAACGTAACTTTTCTACTTCCTCAAACATTTGTTTCACTAAATCTTCGCCAAGTTCTTTGGAATACTTATCAATAACAGGCTTAATTGCCTCTTGAATTCTTGCTTTTTCTTCAGGGGATACTTCGTTAACCTGCATCCCGGCTGCCTTCAGATTCTCCAATGATTTAACATTTTGTTCACGATTCAACTGACGCTCAACTTTTCCCGCTTCCTTTGCAGCATCTTGCAAAATTTGCTTTTCCTCGTCAGAAAGCTTATCCCAGAATGGCTTTCCAGCCAAGAAAATAAATGGCGTATAGACGTGGTTTGTCACGCTTAAATAGGTCTGAACCTCATTAAATTTATTAGATTCAATCGTTGGAAACGGGTTTTCCTGTCCATCAATCGCCTTGCTTTCCATTGCTGTAAATACTTCAGAGAACGCCATCGGTGTTGGGTTGGCACCTAATTGCTTAAATACATCCAAATGGACCTGGTTTTGCATCGTTCGAATTTTCAACCCTTCAAAATCCTCAAGCTTGGCCACAGGATGCTTACTATTGGTCAAGTTACGGAATCCATTTTCCCAATAAGCGAGACCAATCCATCCCTGTTCTGGCAGTTTATCGAGGACCGCTTGCCCAACCGGACCATCCAAAACAGCATCTGCTTCTTCTCCCGTATTAAAAACGAACGGAAAGTCAAAAATTCCAAATTCTTTTACTGTCGGCGCGAGTGGTGAAGTAGATATGACAGTCAGCTCCTGTAACCCACCTTTGAGTGCTTCTGCCATCTTTTGATCATCACCAAGGGTATTACTATAGAATAGGTCTACCTTAATTTTTCCGGCTGTTTTTTCTTCGACAATTTCTTTGAACTTTCTAGCACCAAACGCTTCTGGGTGATCTTCGTTTAGTCCAATTCCCAATTTAATTTTACGGTCTTGGATCCCACTCGCTGTATCATTGCCCGATGCTGGTTGTGCTGAAGTTTTGTCGTCTTGTCCGCCTCCGCAGCCGACAGCAGTAACTAGCAAACTAGAAATAACCAAGAACGAAGCAAGTTTTCTACCCTTTTTTAACATGTTCCCTTTTCCCCCAAAGATATATATTTATTTAAATTCAGTCCCGTCACAAGATTCGTATACTTGTCGACAACAATCAGTATAATTGAAATTATATAATATGTAAATGTTTTTATTTACTTAATTGTATGTGATTTCTTGACTAGTTCTATTTTCAGAATTACTATGTAAAATATTACGTCAGGAGGGATTCCCTTGGAAATCTGGATCGCTTTATCACCTGTTTTACTCATTTTTATTCTCCTTTTCGTTCTTAAACAATCCTCGGTACGGGCAAGTTTATGGGGGCTTTTATTTGTCGTGCTAATTACTTCTTTCGTCTCATCATTCCATCTGGATTTAGCACAGATGGGATCATCCATCATCAAAGGAACCCTCATTTCCGCTATTGTTGCCTATGTACTTCTCTTTGGGATTCTCCTCTTTCATTTGATGAACGAAATGGGATCGATCAAGGCGATTGCCTCCTTCATCTCGCAAATTACTCCTGACCCTATCCAGCAAGTTATCCTTTTAGTGATTGCTTTTTCCCCGTTTGTTGAATCGGTTAGTGGATTTGGCATTGCGATTATTGTGGTGGCACCTATACTGATTGAGTTAGGATGGTCTCCCAAAAAGGCAACGATATTGTCTTTACTTGGATTAAGCGCGGTACCTTGGGGGGCATTAGCAACTGGGAGTGTCGTTGGAGCATCCCTTATTGGGATACCGTTGCAGCAATTAGGCATGGGAACAGCCATATTGACAGCGCCTACCTTTTTCTACTTTGCCATACTTGTCGTTTCTATCGCAGGAGGCTGGGGAGAGGTAAAAAGGAAAGGATGCGAATTATTTCTGGTGTGCGGAACTCTTGCTCTGGGCATCTGGTGGTTTAGTGCCGAAGTTAGTGTGGAATTAGCCGGTGTGCTAGGTGCTTCGGCAGCAATGGCCGTGCAGATTCTGTGGATTCAATTTTCCAATAGAAAGATTAAGCACACAGAATCACACTCCCAATCGTCTGCTGCTTTGGGTGACCAACAATCCATTGCGAGGGCCATATTCCCTTATCTGTTTTTAATCATCGTTCTGTTAGTATCTCGGTTGATCCCACCTGTTGAGGAATATTTGCTATCGACATTCGTGATCGATTTACCGAATTACTCGTTTCAACTTTCGTTGATGTATTCACCAGGATTCTCAATCCTGCTAACCTGTGTTTTCACGGTCTTGTTCTATAAAATTCCCAAGCAGGTTATGAAAAAAGCCGGTATTCTTACGATGAAACAATGGATTCCTGTTACTCTTTCAACCATTGGATTCGTGGCTATTTCCGAAATTATGTCCAATGCCGGAATGATCACTATGTTGGCTAACACCTCGGCCGCAACGTTTGGATCGGCTTTTCTGGTGTTGTCTCCCCTCATTGGGGGAACCGGAGGCTTTTTAACAGGGAGCAATACGGGATCGAACGCGATGTTCATAAAACTTCAGGCCCAGACTGCCGGGCAATTGGGCCTCCCACCAGACTTATTTGCTTATGCCCAAAACGCGAGTGCCTCCCATATGACAATGGCCTCCCCTTCCCGTGTTCTACTAGGGGTTTCTGTTACAGGTGTTCATAAGGAGGAAAGCAATATTCTAAAGGTCATTGCGCTGATTGCCTGTGGCTCCTTGCTTGTAATTTTGGGAGGAATCCTTATTCTATATTAGAAGGGGCAGGATTCACCAAATGTTTAGGTTTTTTCCCCTGCAACCCATCGATGAGGTTCGCCGCGGCCAGCTCAGCCATCCTCATTCTCGTTTGGATGCTGGCGCTGCCAATGTGTGGAAGAGCCACCACTTGTGGTAGCGATAATAGAGGATGGTTCAAGGGAACTGGTTCCTCTTCAAATACATCCAAACCGGCAGCCCAGATCTTATGGCCAACCAATGCCTCATATAAAGCATCCTCATTTACCACACCGCCCCGCGAGGTATTGATGAGGGTCGCTGTTTTTTTCATCCATGAAAGCTGCTCTCGATCAATTAAGTTTCTTGTTTCTGGTGTATAAGGGGTTAGTACACAAACAAAATCGGATTGGCGCAGCAAGGTTTCAAAATCCGTATAGATCACCCCAAGCTGCTTCTCGGCTTCCATGTTTCTGCTCCGGTTATTGTAGAGAATATTCATCCCAAATCCAACAGCCCTTCTTGCAACCGCCTCGCCAATTCGCCCCATACCGATGATTCCAAGTGTAGTCCCATAAACATCCTGACCCGTAAGCTGAAAGGGCGACCATGTTTGCCATTTTCCATTTTTTAAATAAGTGGACGATTCCACGATCCTTCTCGCTGTTGCCATTAATAACGCAAAAGTAAGATCCGCTGTCGTTTCCGTTAAAACACCTGGGGTATTCGTCACCATGATTCCCTTCTTAGAAGCTGCTGCCACATCAATGTTATTGTAGCCTACAGCCATATTGCTAATAATTTTCAATCGATCGGCCCCCAGCAGGAGCTTTTCTTCTATTGTTTCTGTTAACAAGCATAAAATTCCATCAGCTTGCTCAAGTTCTTTTTCTAATCTTTCCTGTGGCACAGGAACCTCTTCTTCCTCCCACATGGAGACCTTGGCAACCTGTTCGATTTTTTCTACAATGGGATCTGGTAATGACCTGGTGATAAATACGCTATACATCCCATACATCCTTTCTAGAGTTGTATGATCCTAGTATATGCCTAGACCTTGACAACAACTACAAAGGAAGTCTCTTAGCCAAAAAGGGTTAACCCTTCAGATTCTGTAAATGATCCAGACAGCGCCTGGCTGTTGTCATTGGACCTGTTAGAATTGGCACAGAGGACTGAATTTGTTTGGCAACATGGGCCATGCTATATTGCGATAGGACGATCGCTTCGACTTTTCCATCCAATTCCACGATCATTTCGCGAATCAACGCATCATGTTCTTCCATTCTCCCCTCGAAGAGCAGACGCACAGCATCCGAATTTACAATCGATTCAATCTGAAGGTGCGGATTTTTCTCTACTAAATAATTTTTCAAAACAACAGGCGTCTCCTTAACCGTAGAGATCAGTCCTATTTTTTGATAGGCTAAAGCCTCATCCAGCATCGCCTCATCTGAACGAAACAGTTTCTCTTCATGCAGCGGCTGCAATATTTTTGTTACATCATTAAACGCTGAACAGGTTAGTTGGATGGCATCTACCTTTGACTCCGTTGCCATCTGCAACAGCTTGGAAAAACGCTGAATAATCGGTACAGTTAATTTTCCTTGCTCTTGAACCATAGGAAGCAGTCCAGTATCCATGAAGTGCAGCAGTGTAACCTCAGGTGCAACCTCGCGAAATGCTTCTTCTATTGGCGTAACCGAGGCAGTCATGGCATGGATTAACGCTAGTTTCATCAACCTAATCACCCTTTTTTATTTGATTAATATCAACTGCTTGACCTTATGATTGTAAAAAAGGTATAGTACAGTAAAAATTTAGGACAGGAATAGAAAACGATGATCTACCATATAACCTATATTTCTAACGGGCTAAGTGTAAAAGGTTATTTGGGAATCCCAAATAACTTTAACCTTCCCATTAAAAAATTAGAAGAAATACCGCAATTGCAGTTTCCCATTACAGTGTTTACACAATCTATTATACAGGAACAAGAGCAACTTAGTTGGGCAGAATTTCCAGCTATTTTATACTGTCGAGGAGGAATGGGCAGCTTTGGACGTGTGAAAACCCATTGGATTGAGACTTTTTGTTCGATGGGATACGTTGTCTTGGCTCCCTCTTACCGAGGGAACGAAGGGGGGGAAGGACGAGATGAATTTGGTGGAGCTGATACCGAGGATGTTCTAAGTGCCTATCATCTTTTACAGAATCTACCCTTTGTCAATCCAGAGCATATCTCCATGATGGGTTTTTCTAGAGGGGCCATTAACGCTGTACAAGCTTCCGTTCAGCTCCCACTGCTTCATAAATTAATTCTGTGGAGTGGCGTTTCCGACTTGTCGCAAACATATGAGGAACGAAAGGATTTAAGAAGAATGCTAAAGCGCGTGCTTCACGGGACACCTGCTAGGAATCCACAAGCATACCAACAGCGCTCCCCCATTCGGCTGGCTGAAGACATTCCTTGTCCGGTGCTCATCATTCACGGGACGAAAGACCAGCAGGTTGATTATAGCCACGGACTTCATATGTATCAAAAGTTGAAAGAGCTGGGAAAGAAGGTAGACTTGCATACTTATGAGGAGCAGGGGCATTTATTTCCCTACTCGATTCACGAACTGGCATCCAAACGCTTAATACAATGGATTGAAAAAGGCTGATTTACTAAAGGTGGTTTTCCAACCTTTCATAGATCAGCCCCACTTCCTATTTCCCAAGAAAAGAATTCAACATCCAAACATGCTTTTCTAAGCTTGAATGGATAGCCAAAAACATATCCCCAGTCGTTTCGTCATTCGAAGACGCTGCAAGTTCCATCCCCGCTTTTAATTCCGAAATCATCTTTGTGAAGTCATTAACAGTAGCTTGTACCATTTCCGTTGGTGATTCATTCCCTGTAGCCTCCTGAATGGAAGCAAGCTCCATGCACCCTTTCATCGTAGCAATCGGTTTTCCGCCCAGTGATAGTAACCGTTCTGCCAATTCGTCAATATGCTGTGCCGCTTCATTATAGAATTCCTCGAATTTAGCATGGAGTGTGAAAAATTGCTCACCTGTCACATACCAGTGAAAATTATGCAGTTTGATGTACATGACACTCCAATTTGCCACTTGTTTATTAAGCATATCGGTTATATTCAATCGGAAACACCCCTTGTGATATTTTCAGGGATAGTTTTTCCGGTGTGGAAAAGAATTACTCTTTCATTTTAAAATCTTCCTGCCCATATGGTAAAATTATACTGCAGAAAACGATACCATTGAGGAGGATTCCTATGACCCCATTTATCAAGCAATTAGATCGCTATGCTGAATTAGCAGTCCGTGTGGGAGTGAATGTTCAACCAGGTCAAACTTTAGTTGTAACGGCCCCCTTGACTTCGGTCGATTTCGTTCGAATGGTTGCTCGAAAAGCCTATGAAGCGGGTGCTAAAAATGTACATTTTGAATGGAACGATGATGAATTAACAAGAATCAAATACGACATGGCTCCAAATGAGGCCTTTAAAGAGTTTCCAGCGTGGCGAGCCAAAGGGTTTGAAGAAATGGCGGAAAATGGCGCTGCTTTCCTTTCGATAATTGCCTCCAATCCAGACTTATTAAAAGGGGTGGATCCCGAGCGGATTTCCAATGCGAACAAAGCATCTGGACAAGCTATGCAAGGATTTCGAAGTTACGCCATGGCAGATAAAATAAGCTGGTCTGTGATCGCCGTCCCTTCACCAGCTTGGGCTGCCAAGGTGTTCCCTGATTTGGATGAAACGAAGGCAGTTGAAGCTCTCTGGGAAGCGATTTTTAAGGCAACCAGAACGGATCTAGATGATCCAGTTGGGGCCTGGAAAGATCATACCTCCACCTTGGATGATAAAGCAAAGTTCTTAAACGATAAGAGATATCGGTATTTACACTATGAAGCACCAGGAACAAAACTATCCATTGAGCTTCCCGCGAAACATTTATGGGTAAGTGGCGGCAGTGTAAATGAAAAAGGAACCACTTTTGTCGCGAATATGCCGACGGAAGAGGTATTTACAACGCCTCTGCGCGGTGGAGTCAACGGGGTCGTATCAAGCACCAAGCCTTTGAATTATGGAGGAAATTTGATTGAGAATTTTTCGCTTACCTTTGAAAATGGAAAAATTGTCGACTACACCGCTGAAAGTGGCTACGAGACCCTAAAACGGCTGGTCGAAACCGATGAAGGCTCGCAATATCTAGGTGAGGTAGCTTTGGTCCCACACCAATCGCCAATCTCAAACACGAATCTTATTTTCTTTAATACATTGTTTGATGAAAATGCCTCCTGCCATTTGGCAATCGGGAATGCCTATGCATTTTGCCTCGAGGGTGGAAAAAGCATGTCTAAAGATGAACTTGCGGAAAATGGTTTAAACGCAAGTATAACGCATGTAGATTTCATGATTGGTTCTGCGGAATTAAATATTGACGGGGAAACTGCAGACGGGAAAAGAGAGGCGTTATTCCGAAAAGGAAATTGGGCAATTTAGAAAACTTGTAGATTTGAAGTCAGACCTCTGCCATAATTTATCGAATAGGCTCTAACTCATAAAATTATAAGAGTTTTTGATTCGACAAATCCCCGACAGAGGTCTGACTCCTTCATCAAGTAGACTTATTCAGTTTTCCACTTCTTCAACCAGTCCTTGATCAACTGTTTCAACTCGGGATCGACAGGTTTTTTCACCTGATTTTTATAGTCATTTAAAATCGCTTGAATGCGTGGTTCAAGATCTGTCTTTCGTAAAACATAGGTCATATCTTGTACAAGATGCGCCTCACATTTCCCTTTAACCAGTTCACAGATTTCCTTTGTTTGATCGATTTTTACCTGTACGTCTTTCGTCCCCGTTACCGCTAGTACTGGGCAGTTAACTTCTGAAAGGTATTCACGCACATTAAACTCCGTGTGTTCACGGTACCACTTCGCGTTAATATCCTTACCTTTAAAATCGATGACGGATCCTTTAGAATTGTTAATTTGATGTACCAGCTGTTGGTTTACTTTTCGAAATTTCTTTTCGACCTTTAATATACGCAGCATAATTCCCTGCATCCCTTTTGTATTCCGTATGTCTTCTATCATTTTCCCCCGCTGCCATGCTATTGTCTTGGCAAGTGGCTCTGTTGATGGGGACAAAAGAATCATTCCTTGTACCGGATGTGTTTGATTGATCACAGGTGCGATTAAGCAACCTTCATTATGACCAAGCAAAATCAGCTGGTGGGGGTCCAACTGGGGGTGTTCTTTTACGAATTCGATCATAGCTTTGGTATCCTCCACCAAGTCAAAAAAGCCGGCAGCCAGATACTCCCCTTCGCTTTTTCCAACCCCCCGTTTATCGTATCGAAGAACCGCAAAGCCTTCTTCAGCCAGTAATTCACTTAGCTCTTTAAATGCATTCATCGGCATGGTCTCTGTATTCCCATCCCGATCGACGTCACCGCTTGCGTGAAGCAAGACAACAACCGGATAAGGAGCCTGCTCACCTTGAGGGATCGAAAGTGTTCCTGCCAACCGATATTCCCCCTGAATTTCGACCTCTTGTTCAATGAAATTCATATATACGTACACCCTCTTTTTTCTCATGGAAGTCTATTTTATCTATATTAGGTTAACTTAGGAGAGATCGCAACCTAATGATAAGTAGAAAAGACACATGAATCTATGTTCCATGTGTCTTTTTACCGTTCACATCATCTTATTAATTTTGAATTACACGAGAATAGTACTTTTTATTTTTTAAACGTACCTTGACTGTCATCCTTTTCCCTTTAGGATCATCATTATTTTGTTCACGATAACAATCCAGACAAAGTTCTTTATACTCTTCTTTTTCAAAGTTGCTAAGTGTGATTCCACACTCCTTGCAATTATCTCTAAGCATTTTATCCATCTCCAGTTCCTACTGTTCCTATATTTTTCTTTATATTATATATATTTTTATATTATACATTATATTATTTATAAATACAAACCTAGACACCCTTTCATTTCCTTAGTACCATCCTCGGTAGTCATTTACTTACCGGAAATCCCCTTCTCTTGAGATTGAGATACCGGTTAACCCAAACAACAACGTAATCAGTGGGCTTAACAAACAGAAGAAGGCAAAAGGCATATAGGCTATAGTTGGTACACTTAACGTGCTTGTTAAAAACACTCCGCAAACGCTCCAAGGTACAAGGGGATTTACGACTGTACCAGCGTCTTCCAGCACCCTTGACAAATTTTTCGGTTTCAATCCCGATTTCCTGTAGTTATCCTGGAATGCTTTACCTGTCAATAGAATAGATAAATATTGTTCCCCTAATAATAAATTAATTCCGATTGCCGTTGCAGCAGTTGCACTGATGAGAGAAACCGTACGGGTAAGATGCTTTGCCCCTTGCATGATGGCATTAATAATACCTAAATACTGAAGAAGCCCCCCCATACTGAGTGCTAAAATAACAAGGGAGATAGAAAACATCATACTTTCCATCCCCCCTCTTGTGAGAAGGGTGTCCAGGTCGGAAATCCCTGTTCCCGATTTATAACCGGAGAACAACAATTGAAATGCTTTGGTCATGGTCCAGTTATCTTGAACAATGAAAGAGATGAGTAATGCTAAACTTATACTAGAGGACAAGGTAATGATTGCTGACATTTTTTTTAAAACAAGCAAAACTAAGATAAGGATCGGTAACAAGGAAACCCACGAGACAAGTCCTGTACCCACAATATCCCGCTGAAACATGGAAAGCTTGGCAATTTGACTTTTTGAAATTGTAGGCGACAAAACCATGTACAATCCAAATGATAAAACAAACGCAGGAATCGTTGTCCACAGCATATTTTTAATATGTTCAAACAAATCCACATGAACGATCCCCGATGCCAAGTTTGTTGTATCCGATAAGGGTGACATCTTATCACCGAAAAAAGCACCCGAAACAATAGCCCCCGCCATCCAGGCAGGATTGATTCCAGCAGCCGTGCCAATCCCGAGAAAGGCAACCCCTACAGTAGCAGCAGTCGTTAAAGAACTTCCAATGCCCATTCCAACCACTGCAGTTACAGCAAACACAACAGCGAGGAAAAAGTGCTCAGATACTAATTGTAAACCTAAAAATAAAAAGGTTGGAATTGTCCCACTTGCCATCCAGCTGCTAATAAGCATCCCAATAAAAAAGAAAATATAAACCGCTTGAAGTCCGGCTCTCGCCCCTTCAACCATGGCTATTTCAAGGTTTTGGATCGAATGCCGTTTGGCTAATCCATAAAGCAGTAAAAAAAGAATGCATGTGATGATTGGAATGTGTGGAACTAGTTCCATTTTGGTAATCATCGTACTCATTCCCAAAAGGATCAAAGCCACAATGAACCAAGCCTCAATGGGCTTTACCTGTACACCTTCTTTATTCATAATGAACCCCCTGATATCCCTGCCACATCGATGTGTAACATTTATCACACCGAAGCATTTCTGTTTAAACGCTTTTTTGTAATGAAGTATTTCTTCATAACTATGTATTTTACTCATAAACAAAGAAACCATCAACTATTAGATCAATGGAAAAAGAGGGGAAGCCCCCCTCTTTTTTCTTATAGGCCATTATTCCTTTTCGATCGCTTTCAAGATTCCCACTGTAATCAAGCCTGCTAAAAAGGAATCGAGAATCCGTAGCTCCTGACTGCTTAGAAACATCAGACTGTTAAAAACAACGATAAAGAGGAAGAGGGTAAATAGATCCCACTCCATTTGCTCTATTATTTTGTGTCGCATTTTTTGGCCCCTTTTTCTAACAACGTCTCTTTTGTATATTAGACGAAATACACCTTAAAATAGTAACAAGGTCCTATTATTTTTTTAAAAAGAGGGGCAATTTAGGCTAAATCAGTCTTACTTTCAGCTTTTTGCGAACACTATTGATAAACCAAATGCCTTCTGCCTTTTCCAAATCAGTATGCAGAAGCACCCTTTCATGAAGTTCGCCTTTTCGAAGTAATTCTTCGCGATAGGTTCCTGGCAAAAGGCCTGATGTGAGGGGGGGCGTATAATTTACACCGTCTATTTGCACGATCACGTTGCCCAATGTAAACTCTGTAATTTCCCCGGATTCATTCCACAATAGTGTATCGAAAAGGGCTGGATCCTCCATTCTCCGCTCGTTATAAACCGACCGTTGCGTTGTTTTATGAAAAAGAAATAGGTATTTACTCTGGACAGGCTGTTCTGCGAGTCGGACGAGTAATTCCTTCGTATGGTCTTGCTGAAAGGGGTTACCTTCGACGCTTATCTTTCCAAATTTGTTAACGAGCAGACGAACGCGATAGGGTTGCTTGTAATCCTCTTGTTTATATTTTTCCAATTCTGTTCGCACCGCGACTCGATCATAGGAAATCCCGAAATAAACTGCCGACTTCTCCATTCGATCGAGGTGCTGCTGTAGAAGAAAATACTCCCCTTTCTCCAGCAAGATTGTTTCAAGCAGTTCAAAATCTGAAGTTGTTTTTGTGAGCAACTTAGTCTTATTAATCACTTCCTCGTATTCTCCTTTGACGGTGGAATCCCAAGTAATCCCCCCACCAACACCAAATTCCGCTTTGTTTTTCCTGGAATCAACCAAAACCGTGCGAATGGCTACATTAAATAAAGCATTGCCATTAGGCTCGATAAAACCAATGCTTCCACAATAGACACCTCTTGGGCTATCCTCCAGTCTTTTGATATGTTTCATGGTTTCAATTTTCGGCGCCCCGGTTATCGACCCACAAGGGAATAAAGCAGTAAAGATGTCTTCTAATTGAATTTCAGGACATAGTTTTCCTTCAATGGTTGATGTCATTTGAAAAACGGTGGGATATTTTTCAATCTCAAACAGACGAGTCACCTCAACTGATCCAGGTAAGCAAATTTTCCCCAAATCATTTCGCAGCAAGTCTACAATCATAAGATTTTCTGCACGATCTTTCTCTGATTCATAAAGCCCAGCAGCTTGTTTTTCATCCTCTGTAAGGTATCGACCTCTTGCAGCCGTCCCTTTCATTGGTTTTGTGATAATCTGGTCGCCTTTCTTATGAAAAAACAGCTCAGGTGAAGCAGATAAAATTTGATAAGGACCTATCTGAAGATATGCTCCATACTCTGCTTGTTGATTTTCATTCATCTTTTGGTACAGGCCAGTTGCATCCCCGGTGATCCGCGCATGCATCCGCAGGGTGTAATTCACCTGATAGGTCTCCCCGCGAGATATAGCTTCATGGATAGCCTGTATGCTTTGTTGATATCTCTGAGGATCGGTTGCCGGCCCCCAGTCAGATACTTCGAAGTCTGCGGATCTGGCTGCGATTTGGCTAATCTGAGGCTTCGTATATATACCAAAGAATACCAGAGGTAGATCGCTTTCAACCTGGTTTACCACATAGGAAGGATCAAAGGCAGGTGCTGCCTCGTAAGATAAATATCCAGCTGCATAATAGCCTTTTTGTACCCATTGTTGAACCTTTTGCAGTGCAGGAATGACTTCATCTATTGAAACCACGGAAACGATATGGATCGGCTCACTAAATTCAATGGGTTGACGATGGAAATCGAAGTGCATCGTGTACATTTTTGTTTTGCTCCTTAATCAATTGTTTGCGCACGACGTTGAATGGGCATGCGATCACAAACATTTCAACTTCATTTAGGGCGTTACGATAAAACCTACGAATCTATTATATGGAAGAATTATACCTTACGGAAATGAAATTTGGTTCAAAGGACTCTTTGAAAAAAATTGAAATCTAGGAAAATGGAGGGTAAGATTTAAATAGACTACTAGAATTGGAGTTGATCCGCAGAATGTTGATAAGAAAAACAGCAGCCCTTCTTTTGTCATTATCGCTATCGGCAACGGCAGGTTTAGCTGCTGCTGAAGTTCCTACAAAAATTCAGGTGAAATATGATCAATTAGAAATCCTTTTCCCAGATCAAGAACCTATTCTTCGTAATGAACACACACTCGTTCCAATACGGCCTATTGCTGAATCGCTAGGGTTTCTCATAGATTGGGATCCAGCCACACAGATGGTCCACTTTTCAAGAAATATCGATCAAGTTTCCTTGCAAATTGGACAACCCATTGCCGATCGAAATGGTGAAAAAATTGAATTGGATGCACCCGCCATGGTAATACAGGAACGAACCATGGTTCCCCTGCGATTTATTGCAGAAGCCCTAAACTATCAAGTGGATTGGGATGGACAGGAGAAGATCGTGCAAATTTCAGAGCGTTCCGTCGCGTCACCGACCGTGCCAAATTCACCGTCAGCTGAATTGCCTGATGAATCTCCCATTAGTGATTCAACTGTTCAATTAGGCAGTGATGTGCTGTTTAATCATTTCTATGAACTCATCAAAGGGAAAAAGGTAGGCTTGGTGACCAATCAAACCGGTGTAAACAGTCAAGGAATCAGTACGATGGAAAGCTTATGGAAGGAGTCCGAGATCCAATTAACTGCCCTATATGGACCCGAACATGGAATAGACGGGAAAGCCCGTGCCGGTGCCTATGTAAAATCTTACGAACATCCGGAATATCATATCCCGGTATATAGCCTATACGGAGAAACCCGCACGCCAACTGAAGAAATGTTGAAAAATATCGATGTATTGCTATTTGATGTACAGGACGTTGGGGCGAGATGGTACACTTACATGTCTACTTTAAATTATTGTATGGTGGCGGCCAAGAAATATGATATACCGGTAATCGTCCTCGACCGCCCAAATCCAGTGGGGGCAACGATCGTTGAAGGGCCTGTGGCAGAAGACCCCTTCCTTACTTTTGTCGGGGTAGATAATCTCCCAATGTCCCACGGCATGACAGCAGGGGAACTTGCTTTATTCTTCAACCGAAAAATTGACGCAGACGTCACCGTCATCCCGATGGAAGGTTATAAGCGTTCTATGCTCTTCCAAGATACCGGGCTGAATTGGATACCTACCTCACCGATGCTGCCTACGTTGGAATCTGTCTTTGGCTACATGGCAACGGGTCTTGGCGAGGGAACTGGCGTCTTTCAATCGAATTTCACTTGGATTGGAAGTAAAGCACTCGATGCAACAGGTGCGGAGAAGTTTGCCAACCTCTTGAATGGAGCCAATTTGCCGGGGGTCATCTTCAAGGCAGAGGTCAAAGGCACTGCTGGCGGAGCAACCCTCGAGATCACCGATCCTTACAAATTTAACCCGGCCAAAACCGGAATTTACGCCTTAGCCTATGCCCGCATGCTAACCAATTTTGATGTACCGAAAAGTGGAAAAACCGTCGTCATGTTTGACAAAATCATGGGAACGAGCAAAATGGGAGAATACCTGGAGAAAGGGCTCACCCCACAAGAAATTGAAGCGAAATACAAGCTGGGGCTTGAACAATTCAAGAAACTTCGGAAGAAATATTTGATCTATGGTGATAAACCGTATAAGGTAAGTAAGCCGATTTCCTCGGATTCATATAAATAGATGGGATTGGGATATTAACGGAAAACTTTTCCGTTATTGTTGTAAATCCTTAAGATAATGGACTAATAGCGGAAAATCTTTCCGCTATTAGTCTTTTTCAACTTAATTTTAGGACGACTACCTTTCAATAACGGATTTTTTTTCCGTTATCCGCCGATTTATAACCAAAAAACGATAAATAGCGGAATAATTTTCCTCTATTCAAACCCTCAGTCTAAACCACAATTTTCTCCACCTCTACCCGATTAGAAAAAAACACGGCACCACCACCCATGTCGGCCAAACGACCCGGTGTGAGCGTATTAACCAAACGCTTTGTACCCGCTTGATCCGACCATAGGCCTTGGGTAACTGCGGCACCCGGAAGGACGGTTTCAGATACCCATGCTACGAGTTCACACTCTCCACGATCATTGTAAACTCGAACCTTCTCCTGATGAGTAATGCCTCTCTTCTGTGCATCCTCTGGATGAAGATAGAGATAAGGACCTTTTTCCATCGACACATGCTTTTCCTGTAGCGAAAAGGTTGTATTTAAAAAATTATGATTTGGTGCCGTTACTAAAAGCAGTGGATAAGTATCCGGTTCTTGAATCGGGATGTAAGTCGGTAAGGCGGGATACCCCATTTCTTTCATTTGCTCTGAATACAGTTCAATTTTTCCACTCGGGGTAGTAAATCCGTTAGGCAGTAACGGTCTTGCCTGCCGATCCAATTTCACAAAATGATGTTCTTGAAGCTCTTCCAAAGTTATACTCGTAAGATACGGGTTCTCTGGATAATTAAGAAGATCAGTAATAATCTTCTCTTCGCTCTCTTTCAACACTTCATCCTCAAATCCCATCGCCTCAGCTAGTAAACGAAAGACTTGCAAATTAGACTTACTCTCCCCATAAGACTCAATCACGGGGTGCTGCAAATGAAGATAATGATGCCAATAGGATGTATAAAGATCCATGTTTTCATAAGATGAAGTGGCCGGCAGGATAAGATCGGCATACCGGGCGGTTTCTGTCAGAAACAAATCATGAACAACGGTAAACAGATCTTCCCTTTCAAATCCTTTTCGAACCTTGTTTCCATCAGGTGCTACCACCAACGGATTACTGTTATAAACATATAACGAATAAACTGGAGGATCTAGCTCTGTCAAGGCTTCCCCGATCAAGTTCATGTTTATCAACCGTGTTGGTTTTTCCTGTAAATCTGGTCTGGTGAGTACTTGATTGTTTAAAGCAGAAAATCCACCATTCTCTCTTGTTGCCCCGCCCCCGCGATATTTCCATTGTCCAGTCAATGCTGGAAGACAAGCTAATGTGCGGGCAAACATTCCACCGTTGTCATGATGTTGTGGTCCATTTCCAATCCGAATATAGGAAGGGGTTGTGCGAGCATATAGTCGGGCAAGCTTATAAATATCCTCCACAGGAACCTTGGTTATAGCAGAAACGGACTCCGGGTCATATTGCTTAACATGTTCCACCAATTCTTCTGCCCCTACTGTATATTCAGATAGAAATCCCTCATCCACAAGTCCTTCGGCAAATAGGATATGCATCATTCCCAAAGCAAGTGCAGCGTCCGTTCCGGGCATAATTGGGATAAACCAGTCCGCCCACCGTCCCGTCTGATTTTTATGGACATCTATAACGACAATCTGTGCTCCTTTTTTCCTCGCCTGTTCAGCAAATACGACCTGGTGCATATTGGTGCTTACTGCATTACATCCCCAGATGATCACCAATTTGGAATGAACGGTATCCTCTGGGTCAACCCCGAAACTTCCTCCCATCGTAAAAGAAAATCCTGTATTGCCAGCCACATTGCAAATCGTCCGCTCCATTCGGCTGGCTCCCAAGCGGTGGAAGAATCGTTGCCCGGCACCAAGCATATTAATCCGTCCCATATTCCCGGCGAAAGAATAAGGTAGGATACATTCTGCCCCATGCTCTGCAAGTAAAGTTTTCCATTGATCTGTAATCAGCTGTATCGCTTCATCCCAATCAATCCTAATAAACTCCCCAGACCCTTTTGGACCCGTTCTTTTCAGCGGATATTTTAAACGAGAAGGGTCATAGAGACGTGTAGGCAAGTTTCGAACTTTGTTACAGATTGCCCCCTTTGTAACCGGATGGTCAGGGTTCCCTGCAACTTTTATTATTTTTCCATCTTTTTTATGAACCAGCAGTCCGCAGGTATCCGGACAATCCAACGAACAGACTGATGGAAATACACCGTCTTTTTGTTGTAGATAACTTGACATTTGGGTCTCCCCTCCCCTGAAATAACAACCCGTTTGCTACTATTATACAAAAAAACAAAGCATTTGAATGAAAAAAAGGCGATTATACAACAACCGCCTTAATGAATATCCTTCTTTTTAAATCTTCCGCCTTTAATGTCATGAATATTTCCAATCGCCAGGAAGGCAGAGGCATCAATATCTTCTACAATCGACTTTAATTTGGCCTGTTCTAAACGTGTAATGACGCAAAAAATCACCTTTTTATCATCACCGCTATACCCGCCTTCCCCATTTAAATAGGTTACACCTCGACCCAAACGGGCAGATAGCGCATCGCCGATTTCCTGGGAGGAATCACTAATAATCCAGACCGCTTTTGATTCGTCAAAGCCTTCAATCGTAATATCGATCATCTTGTAAGCAATATAATATGCTATAAGGGAATACATTGCTCGATCCCATCCAAATACAAATCCAGCACTTCCTAGGATAAATAGATTAAAAAACATCACCACTTCGCCTACGCTAAAAGGTGTCTTTTTATTAAAAAGGATCGCTATAATTTCCGTACCATCTAATGAACCCCCGTACCGTATGACCAATCCCACACCTATTCCAAGAATGATTCCGCCAAAAACGGATGCGAGGAGAAGATCCTCCGTGAGAACAGGGACAGAGTGTAATAATGACGTCCCGATAGACATCAGAATAACACCAAGCAATGTGGAAAGTGCAAAGGTTTTCCCAATTTGTTTATAGCCTAACATAAGAAAAGGTAAATTAAGGAACAAGAGGAAGATTCCGAGTGTAAATCCAGTCAAGTGAGATAAAATAATCGAAATACCGACTATTCCACCGTCTATAATATTGTTTGGCACAAGGAAAATTTCAAGCCCAACTGAGACAAAAGTGGCGCCAATAAGAATTCCAATGGCTCTTTTTAAGAGTTTAGTTTTGGCAAGTTTTCGGTGCTGAAGATTGGGTTGTATTTCTTCCATCCATTCACACTCCTAAAATTTGAATGATCAATTAATTATAGCACAAATAATCATTCCTTCGCTAAGCTCTGCCATGATACAATATGTTTAACGTAAATAAAGACTGGAAGGTGTTTCTTCATGCGCATGTTGCTGCTGTTTTTTGGAATTGTATTTTTTGCTGTAGGTAATCTCCTATTTGCCGTCCCAAATCACATCATGAATGGGGGAATGACCGGATTAAGCCTCATGACCTATTATATATTTCATACCAATATTGGTCTGAATTTATTCCTATTTAATCTTCCACTTTTTCTTATTGCCTTTTTTTATTTTCGGGAATTATTTTACAAATCAATTGTCAGTATGATTATTCTTTCCTTAGTTGTCGGAATTTTACAAGACTACCTTATCCCTTATGGAATCCATAATATGTGGATCGGAAGTATTGTTGGTGGTTTTTGGATGGGAATCGCCTTAGGGATTCTAGCAAAGTTAAACGCCAGTTTGGGCGGAGGGTCACTAGCCGGGAAGATGCTCCATCAAAGATATGGTTTTTCCCTTAGTGCCTCTATTTTTATCGTGGATTCCTCGGTTTTTCCTCTTAGCGTCTTTGTTATTGGGGCAAGAGAAACGATGTTTTCTATAATTTTAACCGCAACAAGCGCCATCGGTGTATATTTAGTCGGTAAAATAAGCGAATGGATTCATGTAAAAGAAGAAAGTGCTCCTACTTTGGTTGCGAAATAGGAAAAAAGCCTATATCCAAATCACATTGGATATAGGCTTTTAATTATTGTTGACCCTTCTTTACCATTTCCGCAACAGAGACAACTCTCTTGGCTTGATGTGCTACGGCTGCCTGTACATCTTCTACCAAATTCCCATTTTGGTCAACTGTGACACTTGTTCCATAAGGGTTACCACCTGCGGCAAAAATGGATGGATCGGTGTAGCCAGGAGTTACAACAAGAGCTCCCCAATGATACATGGTAGTATATAATGACAAGATTGTCGCTTCCTGACCGCCATGAGCGTTCTGTGCAGAGGACATTGCACTAACAACCTTATTAACCGTTTTTCCGTTAAACCAAATCCCACCCGTTGTATCTAAGAATTGTTTCATCTGCGAAGCCATATTTCCAAATCTGGTTGGGGTACTGAAGATGATCGCATCAGCTTCTACAATATCATCTGGTGTCGCTACTGGAATATCCTTTGTTGCATCAACGTGTGCCTTCCAAGCAGGATTCCCTTCAATCGCAGCCTGTGGTGCAAGTTCCTGTACTTTCAAGATCTTAACTTCTGCACCTGCTTCTTTTGCTGCTTCAGCCGCCCACTGTGCTAACTGATAGTTGGTTCCTGTTGAACTGTAGTAAATAACCGCTAATTTAATAGACATTGTTCATTCCTCCTATTGAGTATGTATTCAACAAAGCTAGAGATAGCATTTACCATTCATTGAATTAATAAAACTAACTTTATGTAAGTATAATACTTTAATTCACTTACTTTTGTCAAGAAACTTTTGAAATATACTCATAGGTGTGGAATTGTATTTTGGATGGATAATGACCTTGAGACTAGTCCGCTACTATAAACTTTTTTAAAAAAGAGGAATCGTGATCATCGGAAACATCCGACCCACAATTCCCCTTTAACTAAGCTAAATTTTATTGAATGGTCACCTTTGCCCCATCTGATAAAAGCGTCTGTCCCGCTTCTACAATCTTGTCTCCCTCATTCAAGCCAGTCTTGATTTCAATTTTGTCACTGGTTTCATTTCCGGTTGTAATTTCTACTTTCTTGGCGGTATCGCCTTCAATTTTGTAAATAAATTTCTTTCCTTGCTCTTCTATGACTGATTTCCGCGGTACAATGAGAGCTTCCTTTTGCTCTTTTGCTCCCTCAAGTCTTACGTTAATAACCAAGTCTGCCTTTAGCTCGTGTTTGTCATTCGAAATCTCAATTTCCACCGGATAAGCCTTCACTTGTTGGTTCATTACTGGGCTAATTGAACGTACAGATGCCTTGATGTTTTTTCCCATGGTGGGAATCTCAATGTCAACGGTATCTCCGACTTTGACTTTGGTAATCTCGTTTTCTGCAAGATTCACTTTGGCTATCAAGGTTCCAATATCAACAACCGTTACAACCGCCATCTGCGGAGAGGCCATTTCTCCGATTTGCGCATCAACCGCTGCTACAATCCCAGATATCGGTGATGTAACCGTTGAATTCCCCAAATTTTCCCGTGCGGTTTGTAGAGCCACCTTCGCTTGATTGACTGAAGCTTGGGAGACTTGAATAGATGTCTTTTTCTCTGCATTCGTCAAATTTAGCTGTGCATTATCATAGGTCACTTGCGCATTTTTCAAAGCGGTTTGAGCTTCTTCCAGTTGTTTGGAGGCAACCGCCCCAGCTTGGAATAGTTCAGACATACGCTGTTCATTCGTCTTTGCATCCTTCAAGGCCTGCTCTGCCTGTGTCAAGCTGTTATGGGATTGCTCAATGCTCTGCTGAACAGTTGTTGTACTTTGATTTAATCCCGCAACTGCCGATTGATAGGCTGCTTCAGCTTGTTCCACCGCATTTTTTAAATCGGTTTGATCAAGGGTGTACAAGACTTGCCCTTTACTAACTTGTTGGCCCATTTGCACGGGTAAAGTCATTATCTTCCCGGCAACTTTAGGGGCCACCTTCACCTCTAAATTAGGACTTAGCTTGCCGGAAATCCCCGCTTCATCGGCAACATTCCCCTTTTGCACAGCGGTAACCTGAACAGGAACCGCCTCTTCCTGTTCAGCCTGGGTGTTTGCCGCCGGATCTGTCTTAGCGCAACCCGAAGCTATAACTAGGGAAAGCGCTAGTGTAAACATCATCCACTTTCTCATCGTTTCTCCTCCACTTCCTATATATTAAGATTCGTCTCGGGCGTTTCTTTACCTTTACCTTTTCCTTTGTTTTTTCTTCTGCTTCTGCGTTGACGGAATTTCAATCCAAGGTCATCAAACCAAGAATAGACCACTGGAACAAGAATCAGGGTAATCAGAGTTGAAAAGCTGAGACCAAAGGCAACGACAATAGCCATTGGTGCCTGACCTTCATTTCCTGAACCACCGCCAAATGCTAAAGGAAGAATAGCCAATATCGTAGCAAGTGTCGTCATAATAATTGGGCGCAAACGGATTGGACCTGCCTTAAGCAAGGCTTCGTTACGAGGAACCCCTTCTTTGCGCAAGGTGTTCACATAGTCAATTAAGACGATCGCATTATTTACCACAATCCCAATCAGCAAGATATAACCAATTAAAGCCATGACACTTAACGATTTTCCAGTCACTAAAAGTCCCACAACGACCCCAATAAACGTAGGAGGAATCGAGAACATGATGATAAATGGACTAAATAAGGATTCAAATTGTCCTGCCATAACCATATAAACAAGGACTATCGAGAGTAACATTGCTAACCCTAAGCTCATAAAGGATTCGGCCATATCCTCACTCTGTCCGCCAAATTCAATATAATAACCTTCTGGAAGATTGATTTTGTCTAAACGCTCCCCAATCTCCTTACTAATCGTTCCTAAATCACGCCCTTGGATATCGCTTGTAATTTGTACTTCTTTCGTCTGATTAGCACGTTTGATCGTTTGTGGAACATCTTTCTTGACAATATCGGCAACGGATGATAGAGGTACATTCGCTCCACTTGCTGTCGTAATACGGAGACGTTGGAGATATCCAATATCCTCTTGATATTCCTTAGGCAACGTAATTTTCACGTCAATTTCATCTTCACCTGTCCGATACGTGGTCACTTTTTGACCTTGGAAAGCAGTGCGTGCCACGTTTAAAACCTGTGAAGTATTTAGCCCGTATAAACTGGCCCTTTGGGGATCAACCACCACTTGGAATTCTTTTTGCTGTGCATCCAATGAAGTTTCAACGTTAACGGTTCCCTCTACTTTTCGTACCTCACCCGCAATTACTTGACTGATGTCCTGAAGAACATTGAGGTTGTCACCGCGCAAACTAACTTGCACAGCGGCTCCTTCCATCCCTCCACCAGACATCTCCTTGACAACAATTTCAGCATCAGGAATAAAATTCAATTTGCTTTGCAATTCAGCAACGACCTGTTCCGTTGAACGGGTTCGCTGTTCTAAATCGACCAAAAAGCCATACATTTCAATTTTATTGCTGGAGGCCGCACCGCCAATAGGACCTGATGCTCCACCACCAACCGAGTCATAAAGCATATCAAATTCTGGAGTTTCCATAATGACCTTTTCCACTTGCGAGGCCACTTTTTCAGTTTCGGAAAAGACCGTTCCTGATGGCATTTCCACACTTACGGTGAAAACCCCTTGGTCCATTTTCGGAATAAACTCCATACCTACCATCGGGAAAAGAGCAATTGCCCCAACAAAAAGGGAAAGTGTCAAAGCAAGTACCGATTTGCGGTGTCCTAAGGCCCATTCCAAGATTCTGCGGTAGGCACTTACCATTTTCTCAAACCCAATGTTGAACCAAACGGCCGGATTGATTCCACGATAATTTCCAGACCGGTACAAAGTCTCATCAGGAACTTTCTTTAGCAGTCTGGCACTCATCATAGGTACAAGCATTAAGGAAACAAGCAAGGCTGCAATGTGTGAAAAGATAACCGTTAAGGCTAACGGCCCAAATAGCTCAGCCGCCAATCCTTCAACAAAGATAATGGGCAAGAATACTACAATCTGGGCTAATGCTGAAGCCATGACAGCATTCCCCACTTGCTTCGATCCTTCTTTCGCTGCAGTCAACATACTTTTTCCTTCCTGACGGAATCGGAAGATGTTTTCCAGGATAACGACTGCAAAGTCTACGAGTGATCCTAAGCCCAACATTAACCCACTTAGTGATATAAGGTTAATGGTTTGGCCTGTAAAATACATCATTGAAAAAGTTGCAATGACCGATACAGGAATAACAATGGAAACTACAAGCGTTGAACGCACACTGTTAAGGAATAGGAAAAGGATCAGAACAGCGAATAGTAAACCAAGCACCCCGTGTTCTGCAACACCGAAAATCGAATCGTTGATGTATTTGGAATTATCCATCGCAACGGTTAATTCCATACCTTTCGGCAATTCTTCTTTTAGTTGATCGATTTCCTTCAGAACATTGTCAGCAATCTTAACCGTATTTCCTCCTGATGCCTTGGTAATCGATAATCCCAAGGTCGGCTCCCCATTAAAATACCCGGTCTGGGTAATTTCACCATAGCCGTCCTCGATTTCTGCAATATCCTTCAATAAAATACTGCCACCAGCTACCGTAATAGGAGTTAAGCCAAAGTCTTTTACTTTCTCAAATTCCCCTTGAACCCTAATATTCAGGTCTGAATTCCCTTCTTTTACAGAACCCGCTGATCCTGATAGGTTCGTAGCCTGAATAGCTCCCCGAACCTGGTCCAAGGTAATTCCATAAGTCTGCAGCTTATTAGGATCCAGGTGCACATTAATTTCACGGTTTAGTCCGCCCATAATGGAAAGCGATGCAACCCCATCAATCCGCTCAATCCGTGATTTAATATTATCCTCAGCAAAATTCTTCAGGACTGTTAAATCCTGATCACCAGTTAAAGCCACAATAATGATCGGCTGACTGTTTGGATCAAGTTTTAGAATCCTTGGGGCTTTAGCAGTATCTGGCAACATCCCACGAATTTGATCCACTTTATCTCTCATGCTCAAGGTCGCCTGATCAAGGTCAGTTCCCCAATTAAACTGTACAATAACCTGTGATGCGCCTTCTACGGAGTTAGAGGAGATTTTATCTACGCCCTCAACTGAACCCAAGGCTTCTTCAATTGGTTTGGTTACCAAATTTTCTACCTCAGAAGGGTTTCCTCCATCAACACTGGTAACAACCACTGCTACCGGAAGGTTTAATTCCGGATAGAGATCCACGGCCATCTTCGGGATGGAAATGGAGCCAAAGATAACCATAGCAATGATAACCATCCAGACGGTTACTGGCCTCCTAATGGAGAAATGGGAAATATTCATTACTAGTCACTTCCTTCCTGCGTATGTATATTTTGTTTCATTTCAAAAAGCTTTTGCAAAATCTGAAGAGAATCATTTAATTGAATGAGTTCTTCATTAGATAATTGTCTGAATAAATCGGAGAACAATTCTCCAAAATATTTTTCTTGAATCACAGGATATTGCTCTAATTTTTCTTTGTCTTTGGTTAGAGCAACCCAAACCACCCGCCTGTCCTGTTGATCGCGCTGCCGTTCCACCAAGCCATTTCGCTCTAATCGGTCGACAATCCCGGAAACAGTACTATTCGATAAGTCTATCGCTTTACTAATTTCTCCAATCGTCTTTGGGGTGTTCCGAATTACATCGAGAACAATTGCCTGTGGAACGGTAATTCCACACTTTGACAATTCATGGGTAACGATGGATATAAAAGCTTTGTTATTTTCCATTAATAACCTGGGTATGTTCTCCATGATCTCCATAAATTTCTAAACTCCTTTTAAATAAATCCCCGAGAAAATATACTTCCTACAAGGTAACATCATACTTTGCCTAATAGTTCGCGTCAAGAAATATTTGTGTTAAAAAATATTAAATTTCTATAAAGTTATTTGTGGGGAGGAAATAAAAGCATGGTGCCTGTCAGATAATAAAGTTTGGAAACTAATTTAAAGTCCGGGAGGTCCTCATGAGACTGTGGATAATTCGATTTTTGCTCGTAAACATCTTTATTTTCAGCCCATTTTCCTGGAATTGTATTCCTTTTCCTCAGCCCTTTGCAACTGCAGCACAGGATACGCCAACAGTAGATAACCAAAAGAAAGGAACAGAAACCTATCGCTACCGATCTGGTCGTCGCAGCTTTCGGCCCACACCGACCCCAACACCAGCTCCAGGTTACAGGGCCCCGACACGAACTACTCCAAATTATCAAACTCCACCAAGAAGAACTGGATTTTTTGGGGGATTAGGATCGTTTTTTGCAGGTGCATTTCTAGGGAGCATGCTGTTTAGCCCTTTTTTCGGCGGTGGCTTGGGTCACTTTTCCTTCCTTGGCTTGATCATTGATGTTCTGGTTCTTTATCTCATTTTTAAATTGGTCAGGAGACTCTTTCGTCGGACATAAAATAGAACTATCATAGATTTCTAGTGAAAAGATCATCTATAATATAGAAAAGAAAAGGAATATCATACCACTGCGAAATTCAATGATAGAGGGTTTATTCATGAAAATCAAATTGATCCGGCGATTTTTTATCATTCGTTTAGCCCTGTCTTTTATTTTCGATTATTGGAGAATTGTTTTTTTGAAAAAACGACTAGAAGGGGATCAGTTGGAAGAGGCCGTAAGCCGTGTTTCCGCCAATGCCGGCAAACGGATGCGCAATACGGCCTTTCGTCTAGAAGGGATTATTGTTAAAGTAGGGCAGTTTTTAAGCACGAGGGAGGATCTCTTACCCAAGGCATTCACAGAGCAATTAACCGATCTTCAGGATACCATGCCACCTGTCCCCTTTTCGAAAATGAAACCATATATAGAAAAGCAATCGAATCACCGTTTAGATTTTATTTTTGGTCGATTCGAGGAAAATCCGGTCGCTTCTGCTTCGCTTGCGCAAGTTCATAAAGCCATATTAAAAGATGGTTCTGTAGTTGCTGTCAAAGTAATCCGACCGAATATAGAGAAAATCGCAAAGGCTGATTTGGATTCACTTGGTCTAATGGCTAAAATAACGAAACTATTCCCTTCCTTGCGGAGAAAGATGAACTTCGTCCAGCTACACCAGGAATTTTCGGAAACCATCCTGCGTGAATTAGATTGTCGCCAGGAACTAATCCATTTGCAAAGATTTGCAGCCATGTTTGCAAATGACTTGAGAATAAAAATTCCTTATGCTTATGTGGAATATACAACAGAGCGGATACTTGTTATGGAATTCATTGAAGGAACCCGGGTTACTGAACTTCCTAAACTTCATTCTTTAGAAGTCGATGCCACAGCAATCGCAAAAACATTGCTTGAAGCTTACTTTTTGCAACTTTTTGTTTACGGCTTCATCCATGTAGATCCTCATCCAGGAAATTTACTTATCCTTTCAAATCATCAGATCTGCTTTCTAGATTTTGGCATGGTCGATGAGCTAGATTCAGAAGAAGTGACCTTATTTCGCCGGCTGTTCCAAAGTATCCTTTTAGGGGATCTGAATGTGATAATGTCCACACTTAAGCAGCTGGGCTTTGTTACCCAACAGGCAAACCAAGAGGCTGTCCGATCCGTTATTCGGCATATGCTTGATCGCTTTTCGGACGTAGATCATCCAAGTGATGCTACCATAGGACTCGCGTCATTGCTTCGAAATAACGATCTTCAACTCCAAGCGAAATATATGTTTTTACTGCGGTCAGTGGGATTTATGCTGTCCACGTTAAAACGATTGGCTCCAAACATCCCAATCTTCGAGTTGCTCATTCAAGTTGGGCCAGTGGTGTTTAGCAGAGTAAGGGAAAAATAATCAAAACTAGCGGAGTTTTTTTCGTTATGCCTTCACCTCTTTCATCGAAAAAGAACCAACCCTCCCGGATTTGGTTCTTTTTTTATATATGATCACAGTGCAAACATTGACGAAATTAATTGCTACATTTATTATTGCTATAGCATCTAATTTTAAAAAGGAGGGAATTGCTTGATTCTGGATGATTCATTAGGATTTATTTTAAACAATGCCGGGCGGAAGGTAAGTCAGCTGCTTTCCCTTCGTTTTCAACCCTATGACATTACAACAGAACAGTGGACTTTATTAAATCGGTTGATTGAAGAAGATGGGATCAGTCAGAAAGACTTAGCGAAGCGTGTGGAAAAAGATCAGACAAACGTTACAAGAATTTTAAATCAACTGGAACGGAAAGGATTAGTAGATAGAGAAACCAATACCCAAGACAGACGTTCCTTTTTAACTTTTGTGACAGAAAAGGGAAGAAAATTAAACGAAACGCTCATTCCTATTGAAAACCAAGTTGTAAATTCCGTGTTAGAGGGACTTACGAAGAGTCAGGTTAAGGAATTAGCAAGAACTTTGATTCACATCACTGATAAGGCAAATTTCCACATCCAGAACGGAGCGAATTAAATTGAAACAAGAAACGATATGGAATCGTGATTTTATTGGTATTTGGCTGAGCAATTTTTTAACTTTCATGACCTTTTATTCCCTTGTAGCTACACTACCCATTTTTGTAATTGATATTTTAAAAGAAGGAAAAGAGCAAATTGGACCAGTTATGACCTCCTTCCTCCTCGCAGCTGTCCTATCTCGTCCACTTGCTGGAAGATGGCTCGATCAGTTTGGTCGGAAGAAAATTTTAATCGCCTCCCTAGCCTTATTGCTAGCCTCAACCGTTGGCTATCTGGCAGTGAAAGGCTTTTTTATTTTGCTCGCGCTGCGTTTTTTGCATGGTCTGGGTTTTGGCGTCGCAACAACTGCTACCGGCTCAGTTGCTGCTGATTTAATCCCAGCAAAACGAAAAGGGGAAGGCATTGGTTATTATGCTCTTTCTATGAATACAGCCATGGTGTTTGGACCTTTTCTTGGACTTACACTTGTCCAAACCTTTAGCTTTTCGGTGTATTTAGTCGTTATTTCAATCTTTTCCATTGTTTCCTTTTTAGTCGGAAGTATGGTTAAAACACCTATAATTGCCGAAAGCAAAAAAGAGAAAAAATCTCTCCATTGGAAAACCTTCATAGAACCGAATGCTGTCCCTATTTCCCTGGTTAGTCTCCTTTTATCTTTTGCCTATAGCGGTCTATTAACATTTATTCCGGTCTATGCCCTTGAACTTGATTTAAGTTCTTATGCTGGCATGTTCTATCTTGTCTATGCCGTTATGATGCTGGTCACAAGACCTTTTACAGGTAGAATGTTTGACCGATTTGGCGAGCATGTCCTCGTTTATCCGTGCATCATTTTATATGCTATCGGATTAATCGCCTTAAGCCAGGCAACAACTCCATTCTGGTTTTTATTCTCTGGGGCCATCATTGGTTTAGGCTTTGGTACCTTGTTCCCTTGCGTTCAAACCATTGCCATCATGGCTACACCGCCAGCTCGCAGCGGACTGGCAACCGGGACATTCTTCTTGTTTTATGACATTGGAATCGGTGTTGGTGCTTCCATCCTTGGGACGATTGCCTCTGTAACGAATTATCAGGAAATGTACCTGATTTCTGCGGTGCTTGTTGCTGTTACAGCCCTTGTCTATTACGCGGTTTACCATAGATCCGCTTCGAGGAAAAAGGTGGAGGAATTGCAGCTCGACGTTTAGGATAAAGTTAAGGGCTATTCAATTGAATAGCCCTCCTTTTTAATTTAAGCAGATTTATTAATGGCTCTTTTTAAGGTTGTTACAATAAATTGGAAATCCTCTTCAGTTATCGAAAGCGGCGGTGATAAGGCCAGAATATTGCTAAATCCTACTACGGTATCTCCATTTTTCCCAATGATTAAACCATTTTCTTTACAGTCAGCAATTATCCTAGCTAATCGATCCGGGTTTGCTGGCTCCCTAGTATCCTTATCCTCGACCAACTCAATTCCCAATAATAAGCCCATTCCGCGAATATCTCCCACATTGGGATGCACAGCTATCTCTTTCATTTCCTCCCGTAACCGCTCTCCTAAAATACGTGAACGTTCAACAAGGTTTTCCTTTTCATAAATCTCCAAATTTTTCAACGCCAAAGCACAAGCAGCAGGATTCCCACCAAATGTATTTACATGCCGCAAATAACCAAATTCCTCTGAATTCTTAAAGACCTCATAAATATCCTTACGTACAGCGGTCGCAGAAAGGGGTAAATAACCGCTTGTAATTCCTTTGGCCATTGTTACAATAGCCGGTTTTACAGGAAAATTCATATGACCAAAGGGTTTCCCAGTACGTCCAAACCCACAAATGACTTCATCCATTATCAAAAGTACACCATATTGATCACAGATCTGCTGCACCTTTTCCATATACACGGGGTGTGGTACAATAACTCCTCCGCCAGTAATAATTGGTTCCATAATTATACCAGCTACTGTTTCCTTTCCTTCCCAAATAATCATTTCTTCAATGGCTTCGGCACAATGGAGGTTAAATTCCTCTATGGTCTGACCTGCTGGACGACGATAGCTGTCCGGGGGTCGTACATGTAAAAAACCAGGGACCAATGGCTCATATTTATACTTTCTTGGCGATTGACCTGTTGCAGCCAATGCCCCCATGGTATTTCCATGATATCCCCTATAACGTGCAATAAATTTATAACGGTTATATTCTTTCTTTTCCTGAAAATATTGACGAGTAATTTTAAAAGCTACCTCGTTTGCTTCTGACCCACTGTTCGAGAAAAAGATCACATAATCCCCTCGCAACCATTCATTTAATTTTTCCGCTAATGCGATAGCGGGTAAATGGCTTTGGGTTAAAGGGTAATACGGCATTGTCTTTAACTGTTCGTATGCTACTTCGGCTAATTCGGTACGTCCATACCCTACATTTACACACCAAAGTCCTGACATACCATCTAAATATCTGTTACCATGAATATCGGTAATCCATGCACCTTCAGATTCTACAATTACCATTGGATCTTTGGTTTCTCTGTAAGGGGTCATATGATGCCATACAAATTTTCGATCCTTTACTAGTATCTCATCCTTATGGTTAGTCATCCCAGTCCTCCATATTTGTTACTGTGATCCTATGCTATTTAACAGACTGAATTCGATCGTATAGATCTCCCCAAATATCTTCATATTTCTTGGCTACAGCAGCCCCAGCAGGCATGAACTTTTCTTTCTCCGGTTCAATTATAGTCATCCCTTTTTCTTTCAACTCATTTACAACCTTTTCCTCGGCAGCGATTGTAATCTCATTGTTATACTTACCGGCCTCTTTAGCAGCATCCATCAAAATTTGTTGTTGCTCAGGTGTTAGTTTCTGATAAACAGAATCACTAATTGATATCATAAAGTTTGCAATAATATGGCCCGTTAACATTAAATAATCTTGCACCTCGTAAAAGGCGGATGAATCGATCGTAGTAACAGGGTTTTCTTCACCATCTACAACACCTGTTGAAAGAGCAGTGTATAATTCGTTAAAATCAACGGGAGTTGCTGCAGCCCCCATAGCTGATAATCCGTCTTTTTGTATAGCAACTTCCGGAACTCTTATTTTCATCCCATTTAAATCATCAGGTGTTTTAACTGGTTTATTAGCCGTTAAGTGACGTGTTCCATAATACCAAAATGGATCTAGTACTCTAATCTGCCTCTCCTTTAACAACTCATCCGTCAATTCTTTACCAATTTCCCCATTCATGACCTTTAAAGCATGATCCATATCTCTATATACATAAACAAGTGAGCTAATTTGTAATTTCGGGAAAATTGTTCCATATGCACCAGCCACGATTACTCCCATATCCTGTGATCCCAATGATATTTGCTCAAGCATATCTTTTTCATTACCAAGTTGTGAGGAGGGAAAAACCTGAACTTCTATCGTACCATTTGATTTCTCTGCGACGATTTCAGCAAATTTTTTTGAAGCTAGATCGACTGTGTGGTCCACTGGCAAAGCGTGCCCTAGCTTTAAAACTACCTTTTCAGTCGGTTGACCCGTATTGGAGTCATTGCCTTGGCTAACTGTACTTTGTCCGCAACCAGCTACCATAACCAAAGAGAACGCTAACAAACCAGCAAGACACTTTTTCATTAATTGGTCACCCCTCTCAGATGAATAATTCTTTATTTTTCAGTACTATCTTCCCATCAATTTCAACCGTCGCATTTTTCATTACCATATCGTAATGTCCTTTGGCTTCAACCACGCCGCCAATGTAAGCATTGGTCCCTAATGCAATATGAACGGTTCCAAATACTCCTTCGTCACTTAGCATACTATTTTCTAACTCACACTCCGGATTCAACCCAATGCCAAATTCTCCTACCTTGTAAATATTTCCGAGTTCATCATCTCTTTTTTGTAAAATTCCCTTAAACTTCTCCGCTTCCTTTCCACCTTCAATCGATACTGCCCTTCCTTCTTCTATTGTTACAATTACCGGGGTAGTCTCAATCAGACCGACACCGGGAATACTACCATCTATAATAAGTGTTCCTCTACCTGTTCCCTCTAAAGGAGCAATACTTGATTCAATACAATGTGCTGCCGAAATATCTTTGGTATTAGCAAAGCCTGTTAAAGCTCGGCCATTTCGCCCCTCAATGGAAACCGTAAAATCTGTACCCTTTTCAGTAGTAACACGAACCAACTTTCCATTAGTTAACAGTTCTTGTAATCTCTCAGCTTTTGGTCTCAATCCAACAAAATCGGCGGTTAATCCCTTGCTCAACAATATATTTTCGTGTGCTTCGGGAAGGATCAAAACACGGGCTCCAGCTTCCTGTGCTTCAAAACGAGCACGTGTATGGGCAATATTGTACCTAGTTGGTGCGATGACGACATTCACATTCTTCATTGCAGCGGCTACCGCTTCAGGTAAAGCTGCCCCGTGAGTATCACGTGTGACCATTGACATAATGATTGGTTCTGCCTTCAGAGAATAAGCGACCGATGCCAAAGCAGGTGCTATATCTTCCTGAGTTGAAAAATCGGTTAGAATGAGAACCTTTTCTCCCTCTTTCACTCCTGCTAATACCTTTACTAATGCTGTTGCCGTTTGAGACATTAAAACTTGTTTCATGATAAAATCCCTACCTCTCTATTATTTAAAATTTAAGAAAACACATTGTTAGGATAAGAATAGTCTTGGTATAAAGGTTACAATTTGTGGTATGAACGTAATTAAGATCAACACACCGACTAAAGGAATAAAAAACGGAATCGTTGCCCTGATGACCCTATCTAGTGGTACTTCAGCAATTTGGCTTCCTAAAAATAGGCACAAGCCTACTGGCGGTGTAATTAGACCTATGGCAAGTGCTAATGACATGACAACTCCAAATTGAACTAAATCAATTTGAAAAGCATTTAATGTCGGCAAAAGAATAGGAACTAAAACAATCATGATGGCTGTGGCATCCATAAAACAACCTAATAATAATAAAAGGGCCAATAACATAATCCATATAATCAAAGGGTTATCGGTTAAGCCGAAAAATGCTTGTGCCATAAGCTGTGGGATCTGCATTTTTGCGAGCATAAAACCAAAAGGAGAAGCTACCCCAATAATTAGTAGAATAGATCCAGTAATAATAGAAGTCCGGAGAAAGATTTCATAGAAGTCTTTCCACTTTATTTGCTTGTATACTACCGTTCCAAGAATTAACGCATATAATACAGCCATTACCGAAGCTTCAGTAGGTGTAGCGATACCTAAAAAAATTCCACCCAAAATAATTGCAGGGGTTAATAAAGGAAAGAACGCTCTTTTAAAAGTAATCCAAAGTAATTGGGAACTAGCTCTTTCTTCTCTAGGATAATTCCGTCGAACAGCTAAAACATAAACTAAAATCATCATACTTAGTCCCATCAATATCCCAGGAATTATTCCTCCAAGGAATAGTGCACCTGTGGAGACAGAAGCCAATGAGCCATAAAGAATAAAGTTAATACTTGGCGGAATGATTGGCCCTATTGTTGAAGAAGCTACTGTGACAGCGGCAGCAAATTCTGGATCATATTTTTGATCTTTCATTGCTTTAATTTCGACTGTCCCTAAACCCGCTGTATCAGCAACAGCAGCACCAGACATTCCAGCAAATACCATGCTAGCAACTACGTTAGCGTGACCTAATCCCCCACGAATATGTCCTACGAGTGCTTTAGCAAAATCAAAAATTCGATTCGTAATTCCCCCGATATTCATCAATTCTCCTGCTAAAATAAACAAGGGAATTGCCATAAGGGGAAATGAATTAGTCCCTGCTATTAGCCGCTGTGGAAAAATAATTAAATCATTATCTCCTAAGAGAAATAGTGTTATCCCTGTCGACGCAAGCACAAAGACAATTGGAATCCCCATAACGAGTGTCAAACCGAATAATAGAAAAACTAATAACATAAACTACACTCACCTTTTATCAATATTTAATATTGGCGGTATTGAATTAAACGAAGCAAAATAAACAAACACCCTATGGGAACTGCCGAGTACACGTAACCCCATGTTATAGGTAATGAAATAGCTGAAACCGTAGCCATTTTTAGTGATAACATAGTCCCTTGGTAAATTAGGATTAGTAACATCCCTACTACCAAAACTCCTCCTAAAGTAGAAAACATTTTTTTTAGGGAGGGCGGCATCCTATCTAGAAAAAAATCAACTTTTATATGCGCCTTTCTTTTTATTCCAGCGCTTGCCCCAAAAAATACTAACCATATCATTAGAAAACGTGCCAATTCTTCAGCCCAACTTAAAGGGGAATCTAAGAAGTAACGTGTAAAGACTTGTAATGATGTAACAATTACAATTAAAGAGAGAACGACTACACATAAAACTTCTTCTAGGTTTTTAAAGAGTTTTCCCATCACAATACCCCCCATTCAATTCTTGTATAAAGATTCACCTCTTACTTCCCTTTAAATTGGGGTTGTTGTTTTTGGAAGAAAGATTCGATAGCATGTTTATGATCCCATGTTGCCTGACACTCAATAAAGCGGTCTAATTCCATTGACATAGCCTCACCCCATGTCATATCCAAAGTCTTTTGGATTGCATCCTTTGCTTTTCGTACGGCTATTGGTGCCCTAGAAGCAATTAACTGTGCCCATTCCATCGATTGTTTTAGTAGTTGGTCGTGTGGTACAACGGTATTGGCCAAGCCCATCCGGTATGCTTCTTCTGCTGTAACAGTCCGTCCCGTGAGTATAATGTCCTTTGCACGAGCTTCTCCTAACAAGCGAACCAACCGGTTAGTACTTACTACTAAGCCAACTTTTACTCCCGCAGCACATAATTTTGCCCGCTCTGACATAATCCGAATATCCGAGGCAAGAACTAATTCAAACCCTCCCCCGAAAGCATAACCGTTGACTGCTGCAATAACTGCCTGTGGCATTTCATTTATAATATCGTAAACACGACAATCTTCTTGGAGGAACTTACGCACTGTTTCATTTGTTAGTTCCCCTTCTTCATTTAGATCTGCACCCGCACAAAATGCTCGGTCCCCATCTCCCGTTAAAATAATGACGCGAATATCCGAAGTTTTTAGTTGTTCCATAAAGGGTATAAATTCCTCACGAAATTCCTTCGTGAGAATATTCATGGGAGGGTTGGTGATTGTAATGGTACAAATAAGTCCTTGGGTTTCAGTTTTAATCAGATGATTCACTTTTAAATTCCCCTCTCACGCAATCCCATTTTGACGCATCCGCTTAATTTCCTCATTTTCAAATCCTATTTCTTGTAAAATTTCCTCAGTGTGTTCCCCTAGTAATGGAGCAGGGCTTTTAATTTCCCCTGGTGTTTCGGATAACTTGACTGGAATTCCAAGCGCTTTTATGGATCCTGCAATGGGATGCTCTAGATTGGTAACCATTTTTCTAGACAATGTATGTTCATCACATAAAGACTCAGCATACGTTTGAATAGGACCAGCCGGAATACCTGCATCTTCAAATTTCTCCATCCAATAAGAACGTGTCTGGTTCTTCGTCTGCTCCTCCACAAGAAGAATCAACTCTGATAGGTTTTTCAATCGAACCGTTCCATCAATAAATCGTTCATCATATGGCAAGTTTGGTAATCGGATAATCTCACAAAATTTAGGCCAATGATGCGGAGCATCTGCTCCTACCGTAAAATACCCGTCACTAGCCTTAAAAGCCTGATAAGGGGTTGAAATCCGATGACCACTGCCCGTTGGTTGGGGAATTTGACCAGAATACCAATACTCCGTACTCTCCCATACAGACATCGCTATACCCGCTTCGAAAAGAGATGTATCAACATACTGCCCTTTTCCTGTATGCTCACGAGCTAATAAAGCAGTCAAAATCCCATAACAAGCAAACATACCTGCTCCTAAATCGGTAATTGGCAAACCGCATTTCACTGGATTGCCACCTCTCTCACCAGTGACACTCATAATACCTGTCATCCCTTGGGCAATTAAATCATAACCTCCCCGATTCGAATAAGGTCCGGTTTGCCCGAAGCCTGAAATGGAACAATACACGATACGAGGATTAATTCCGCTTAGGGTTTCATAATCTATCCCGAGGCGTCTAACCACACCAGGTCGGTAGTTTTCTACGACCACATCAGCGGTAGTAGCTAATTTATGAAATAATTTTTTCCCCTCTTCTGTTTTTAAATTAATAGTCATTCCGCGTTTGTTGCGGTTCACGGATAAGAAAGCACCACTCTCTCCGTTAACAAAGGGAGGACCCATTTGTCGTGTGTTTTCCCCTTTCCCCGGGGGCTCTACCTTGATCACATCTGCACCCATGTCGGCCAACAGCATGCTGCAATAGGGTCCCGCCATCACTTGAGTTAAATCGATAACTCGAATATTTTTTAATGCTATCACGCTTTAATCACTCCCTTTTTTTCAAAGCAGCTTTAATGTTTAATATTCAGTCATCTATATCTAAAGCAAAGTCCATGCCAATATCTTAATTATCAGAAAAAAGTCTTTTAAACCTGTACACAAAAAGGATGACAAGAATTTGTCACCCTTTTTCAACGCCTTAAAATTTGCTTATTTAATTTTTTAAATCGCATTTTGCAAAATAGTTATTATATGCTTTTAACTAATAGGCTCATAAATTCAGGTAATAAACGGCTTTGCATAATGCGAATGCATTTTTGCATTTTGCAAATCGTCATTTTGTAATTTTATTTAGTTTTCTATATAAAGTAGCCAAATTAATCCCTAATGCATCAGCAGCTTTTTTCTTTCCTTCTAAATCTGAACCAAATTTCTCTAAAGCCTTATATATCATGTTTGTTTCCATAACCGCTAAAGACATAACCGTATCCGATTGGATTTCAGTGGCATTCACAAAGTTACGTATTCTCTCCGGAATATCCTCTATTTTAATCCAATGGTGATTTGCCATATGTACAGCATATTCTACCGCATTTTGTAATTCTCTTACATTACCCGGCCACTGATATTCCATCAGACTTCTTTCTGCTTCTTTAGTAAACCCTCTCACTTGCTTTCCCGTGATATTTGCATAATGCTCAACAAAATATTGCAGGAGCAAGGGAATATCCTCATGTCGCTCTCTTACTGGAGGAAGATTCAGAGGAATAACATTTAATCGATAAAATAGATCCTCTCTAAATTCCCCTTTGCTAACCATTTTCTCCAAATTTTTATTGGTTGCAGCTATAATCCGGACATCAATTTCAATCGCTTCATTTCCACCTATCCGTTCCACTTTTCGCTCTTCCAGTACACGCAAGATTTTCACCTGCAAATGAAGAGGCATATCTCCAATTTCATCTAAAAAAATAGTCCCTCCGTTTGCCATTTCAAATTTTCCAGGTTTACCGCTTTTCTTTGCACCTGTAAAAGCGCCTTCTGTATAACCAAACAATTCACTTTCTAGTAAATGTTCTGGTATGGCGGCACAGTTAATTGCGCGAAAGGATTTATTTCTACGTTGACTTTCTGCATGAATCGAACGGGCAAAAAGCTCTTTACCTGTACCACTCTCGCCAAGTATAATAACTGTTGCATTGCTATAGGCGATTTTCTTAGCCTTAACTTTTACCTCGGTCAAGGCCGGACTGTTACCTAGAATACAGTCAAAAGTAGATGTGTCATTTTCAGATAACATATTAAAGATATATTGTTGGACTGTACCCAAATCTTTAAATGATGTAACCGCACCAATTATGTTCCCGTCATTACTTAAAGGGGTTGCACTTCCTACAACTCTTACCTTTTTCCCATTAATTTCGCAAGAATATTCTTCGTCATTAAAACCCCTTCCAGATAAAAGGACGCTATTAATAGGATGGTTAGGCAAAAAAAACTCTAATTTTTCTCCTATAACCTGTTCTCTTTTCAAACTGAAAATTTTTTCACCAGATCGATTTAGTTCTATTACATGTCCATCCTTATCTACAGCTAAAACCCCTTCATACATCGACTGTATAGTTACGTTTAGCATTTGAGACAATGATAGATATTCCTCGAGTAATGACTTTGCTGCTATTTTACTACTAATTAAATCAGCCATTTTCCCTATGTAATTGGATAAAATTTCATGTTTTTCTCTTAATTCTTCCTTCTGAACATCATTAAATGCAGTTAAGCTAATAACTCCAACAGCTTCCCCTTGGTGCATCAAAGGGAATGAAAGATCAAATTTTTCAGGGCAATCCCCCCATAATGAGCAAGGCCGACATAGTTCATGGAATCCTGGTTCAAAGTTATAAATAGCTTTTTTGGATGATAGAACACCAGAAACAATAAAACCTCTTACTGTTTCCCCTACCCTAGCATGGCTGCCTCCACCCGTTGAGGCTACAACAGTTTTGTTTTTATCATATATAATTACTTCAAGGTTAAGGACAGATTTAATGGCTTCTGCAACTAACTTAACGTCCTCCTGCAACGCGAACAAAACGGACCTTTCCACCATCCTTTCCTCCTTAGAAAAAACTATTATAATTATTTTAACATACCATTATATATAATCTAAATATTTTGTTATTTTTGTGAATTAATGTTTAAAGAAGATTTAGTTGGCGGAACGCTTTTCTTTCAACATTATATAAAAATGATAGCAGAAATACCCCGCTATCATTTATTATCGGATTTAAATTTCGTAATCTCTACGCATCCTTCCAAACACGCAAAACATATCCGCCGCACCCACACTGATCAATCATTCTAAAATGGATATGATCTTTAAAATGGAGTGTCAACACCTCGGACAGATATTCCGTTGGATCACCTAGTCCACCGGGGGTAACTAGGTTTACAAAACATCCGACCTCTGTTTTTTCTATCGCATCAATACCATCTTGAATAATTAATTCCACATTATTTTCATATTCTCCATGTTCAAGGTCAATCGACCAGTCCTTTTTCAAGATAATCCACCTGCTTTCATTATATTGGATTACGAACTTTTAGGGAGATCTTTGCAAAAACTGCACTCTCCTGGGTAATCTTTTAAAAGTCTATAAAGAATTACCGTATGGACAATAATCACAAAACTAATTATAAAAAAGATCAATTCATTCCCCATTTCTTATCACCTCAATTTTATAACGAGTAGCCTAACAAATGAAATCCCTATTTTTTTAATTTAATCATACTTATTTTCTTTAGATTTTCACTTGATCTAAATCAATCGTTCAACATAAAAAACCACCTTTATGAAAGGCGGTTTCTATTCACTTTATCCCTACCTTTTGCTCTTGAAGCACGGTTTCAAGCGGAACATAGGTGTAATCATGTGCATCCGCTACAGCTTTATAGGTTACTCTTCCATCGATCACATTTACTCCTTTGGCAAGTGCCTTATCATCCAAAACTGCCTGCTTATGCCCTTTATTTGCGATCTGTACTCCATAGGGAATGGTTACATTTGTTAAAGCAATGGTGGAAGTCCGTGGCACGGCACCAGGCATGTTCGCCACCGCATAATGGAGAACGCCATGCTTAACATACGTTGGATTGCTATGTGTTGTGATGCGGTCTACTGTTTCAATAGATCCACCTTGATCGATGGCCACATCAACGATGACGGACCCATCCTCCATCTGCTTAACCATCTCCTCCGTGACCAAACGGGGGGCTCTGGCTCCGGGAATCAGCACAGCACCTACAAGCAGGTCAGCTCTTTTTACTGCTTTAGCAATATTATACGGATTAGACATTAGAGTTTTCAGGCGGCCTTGAAATTGATCATCTAACTGCCGCAAACGGTCTGCGTTAATATCCAGCAAGGTGACACTTGCCCCTAAGCCAATTGCCATCTTGGCTGCATTCGTACCAACGATACCACCACCTACAATCACCACTTCTGCTGGTGCTACTCCTGGCACTCCGCCAAGTAAAACCCCTTTCCCCCCCTTTGACTTTTCAAGGAACTGGGCACCAATTTGGATCGACATGCGACCGGCAACCTCACTCATCGGCATCAAAAGCGGAAGAGATCGATTCTCTAACTGAATCGTTTCATAAGCGATGGCTACTACGTTTTTATCCACAAGAGCTTTGGTCAGTTCTAACTCCGCCGCAAGATGCAGATACGTATAAAGAATTAACCCTTCCCGAAAATAGGCATACTCCTCCGCAAGTGGCTCTTTTACCTTAATAACCATATCAGCAGCCCATACTTCTCTGCCTGTTTCCTTAATTTTTGCACCTGCTGCTGCATACTCTTCATCGGAAAACCCGCTTCCTAATCCTGCTTTGGATTCAATCCAAACTTCATGTCCATTTTGAATAAATGCAGCTACACCTGCAGGGGTAATTCCAACGCGGTTTTCATTATTTTTTATTTCCTTTGGAACGCCAATGATCATCCAAACTCAACTCCCGGTTCGAGATTTTAGCCATGTTCTGCTTCTACTAGTATTATAAGATATAAATGAAATCGCTTTATTTATGAAAAAATAAAAAAAGAGAAGCTCTATTTCGTGGATTTTCACAAAAAGATATCCTTCTCTCATAGAGATTTTCCTAATTTTAAAAGCTTTATGTCAAGAAACATGGAAAATCGTTGATTCGGATCATCAAGATTTAACTGCGCAACCTCCGCAATACGCTTCAACCGGTATGCCAGCGTATTGGGATGGATATGCAGGACATTGGCTGCAGCATTAACTTTCCCCGCACAATCGAAATATACTTCCAATGTGTGTAGAAGATCCGATTGATTTTCTTTATCGTATTGCAATAGCTTCTCCAAACGATAATTTTGGTGCTGTTCGATGAGATTTTTTTCTAGAACCAGTGGTATAAACCGATATAAACCCAATTCGGGATACCCCGATATCCCTTCTGTTTCCTTTGGCAATAATTTCTTCATACGCAATACAGCCATCGCTTGCTGATAACTTTGTTCCACACTTGCAAAGGATTGATAGGCATTCCCAAAGGATCCAGCCATCACCACATTACCGAAACGCTCGCGAATCTTCATTTTCATTTCCTGTACAAAGTAACACGCTGCCTGATGAAAATCGCTCGTCGCTTCGCGGTCCCCTGCCATTAGTATGAATCTATTTTGACTGGTTACCCAAAGCGGAAAAGAATGAAGCGAAAATGTATCTCTAAGATTTGTCAAAAGATAGGAAATTTCCTTTTCTAATGATTGGTACTTAGCCGTATCACATTCAAATACAAAGATAGAAAAAATCTTGGGAAGTTTAATTCCGATATCCTCTGCCCGCGTTAAAATTTCGTAATGGGATTGGACCGTTCCAAGCAGCATCTCCCAAAAGAACTCTTTTCCTTTTTCTTCTTGGATTCGCCTTCGCACCTGTCGCTGATGAAGCCGTGGCATAGCCGCCCTAGAAGCCATGCGCAGGATCTTAAACTGCTCCTGACCCAAAGGCTCGTTTACTTCCTGAACCCAGATATAACCTAAGACACTTTGCCCCTTACGAACGGAAATGGCCACTCTTGTGCCTAATCCCACCTCGTTTTTTGCCTGAATACGTATAGGATCATCACAAGTCATTAAATCCTGAATCACGCCATCCTGCCATAAACGGTTTAAGACAGGTTCAGGAACTCGCCTGCCCATAATCGTCTCTCTTCTGGCCTCGTCAGTCCAGTTCCCGTGTGTGCTGTATGCGATCAACCGATGTTTCGCATCCTCAATTGTGATCGGATTTTTTAACTTTTCGCTAATCATCTCAACTAAATCATCCAGGTCAACCGTTTCCGGATCATGAAACAGATTTTCAGTCATGGCCTTCTCCCTTTACTCCAGCCTTATGTACCTTCATTATATAGGAAAATAAACAAAAAAATCCTGTACAATACAAGATTGGTACAGGATTTTTTCGGGTTAGACTGCTGCCTTTTGTATTTTATTTTCCAACAAGTTGGCTTGAATCAAACGATTCCGTACCTTAATACCGATCCAGCTGGCCAGGAATGCTTTGATCAATCCAACGACTATAAACGGGTATACTCCTCCAGCCATTGCTTCTGGCCAAGACAAACCAAGGACAAATTTTAATTGCGTCGCACCAATAGCCAATGTGATAACCATTCCTACAATATTGGCGACCAAAGCCATTGTTAAATTAAATTTCGTTCGTTCAAGAATATATCCCGTGATATAAGCCGCAATAATAAATCCGAAAATATATCCACCTGTTGGTCCAAGCAATACATGTACCCCACTTTTCGCCTCAGCAAAAACAGGTAGTCCGACAGCCCCCAGCGCTATGTAGCAAAGCATCGCTACCATCCCAAAGCGACTTCCAAGGATCGTCGCCGTTAGCCCTACCGCCAAAGTTTGCCCACTAATCGGTACAAGCGGCAAAGGTATCTCTATTTGCGCAAGTACGGCAGTAATCGCCGCAAACATGCCACTAAGAATCAGCATTCTAAGTCTTGATCTTCCCTGTTGCAAATACATTCTCCTCCCAATTGTTAACTTTTATATGTAAATAAGTTAACATATAAAAAAAGAAATGAAAAGATAAAAATATAATTACATATCCATGTATGTGCAGCTCTGTAGTAGCGCCCGAAGTAATACCCCGGTCCGATCACTGTTACTGATATAACATCTCACTAAAACAGCTTCTAAATAAATTCCGTCTTTGTATTTTCTAAAAATCCATTCATTGCTTTCTTGGATAAGATTTGATATTTTAAGAAATAGATATAGTAGTATCAATATCTCATTTATTTTTGTTCCTATATATGAACCAGTTTCATAAATATGAACAACCCTTTCCAAAATTTTCTTTTCATACCTTTGAAGGAATGGTGCAGCATGTCAACCGTTGAGAAAGTCTTTAAAATTCTTGAATTGTTAGGTAGCGGTCCACATAGCTTTACAGAAATTCAAAAGCGTCTTCAACTGCCTAAGAGCACAGCCTGGAGCCTGCTTTCAAGAATGGAGTCTTCAGGGAGTATTGAAAAGGATGAAACAGGCAAATACCAATTAGGGCATTTGATCCTTCGCCTTGGCCTAGCTATGTATAACAATTTGAATGTGAAAATTCAAGCCGAGCCAATCATGGCGAAAATGGCCCAGGAAACCAATGAGATCAGTCATCTATGTATTTTAGATAAAAGTAGGATGGACGTCGTTTACATCGCCAAGATAGAAGGCCCTTCTTCCATCCACATCAAAACATCCGTCGGCTCGAGCAATCCTTCTTATTGTACGGCTGCTGGAAAAGTGTTCCTCTCCCACCTCTCACATAGAGATCTCGAGGATTATCTGCAAAACATTACATTAATCAGCTATACCTCTAACACGATAACGAAGAAAGAGGATTTAATGTTGGAGCTTGCTGACGTTCGAGAAAAGGGCTTTGCTATTGATCGCGGGGAACATATTGAGTATTCAACCGGTATCTCTGCCCCTGTTCTCGATCATCAAGGAATCTGTATTGCGGCATTAAGTATAACCGGTTTTACCGAACGAATGCTGGAACAACAGGAATCCTTCATTCAACTTGTTAAACAATATGCCAGTGAATTATCCCACTTGATGGGATATCCACATAAATAACATTAATCTAAAGGATGATGACAAAAATGAAGATCACAAAATTAGAAACTTTTATCGTCCCTCCTCGCTGGTTGTTTTTAAAAATTGAAACCGATGAAGGGATTGTTGGTTGGGGCGAACCTGTCATAGAAGGACGTGCAGCAACGGTCGAGACTGCTGTTCAAGAACTTAGCGAATACCTAATCGGAAAAGATCCTCTTCGCATTGAAGATCACTGGCAAGTGATGTATCGGGGTGGATTCTACCGTGGAGGCCCGATTCTTATGAGCGCCATTTCCGGGATCGACCAGGCTTTGTGGGACATCAAAGGGAAATATTACAATACTCCGGTTTATCAATTATTAGGCGGCGCTTGCCGGGATTCGATTCGGGTATATTCCTGGATTGGCGGGGACCGTCCAAGCGATGTTGGTGAAGCAGCGAAAAAAGCGGTCGAAGCTGGATTTACAGCTGTTAAGATGAACGCAACAGAAGAGTTGCAAATTATTGATTCCTATGAAAAAGTGGACCAAGCTGTTTCCCGGATTGCAGCGATTCGTGAAGCCGTTGGTTATAATGTCGGAGTTGGGGTTGATTTCCACGGACGTGTACATAAACCAATGGCTAAGATTTTAGTGAAAGAGTTAGAATCCTTCCGTCCGATGTTTATTGAAGAGCCTGTGCTTCCTGAAAACAATGAAGCCCTACGTGATATCGCAAATGCGACACATATTCCGATTGCTACAGGTGAAAGAATGTTTTCTAGATGGGATTTTAAAAAGCTCTTTGAAGATGGATATGCCGACATTATTCAGCCTGACCTATCCCATGCTGGCGGAATTACCGAATGCAAAAAAATCGCCTCTATGGCTGAAGCTTATGACGTGGCCTTGGCACCTCACTGCCCACTTGGCCCGATTGCTCTCGCTTCCTGTTTACATTTAGATGCCACCTCCTATAATGCCTTTATTCAGGAGCAAAGTCTCGGCATCCATTACAACCAAGGCAGTGATCTGTTAGATTACCTTGTGGACCGCAGTGTATTTGAATACAAAGACGGTTATGTGAACATCCCTCAGGCTCCTGGACTAGGGATTACAATCAACGAAGATCATGTACGGAAAATGGCTGAACAGGGACACAATTGGAGAAATCCTATTTGGCGTCACAAAGATGGTACGATTGCAGAGTGGTAATTCACACCAAACGATATGAAACTCTCGTTAAAAGTAGCTTTTGAAACATAAATAAGGTATACTTGTTTTACCTACTGCTAAAGGTCAAAATCTTCAAAGGTAGGCTCTGGAATGACACTCAGTTTCACCCTTGCTGCTTCCGAATCTTGTTTTAGAAGAAGGATGTGCTAGCAATGACAATAGGACGAATGAATATTGCGTCTAAACATACGGTAGTTCCACGCGAGGAACTTCATTACGTTGAAGCGAATGGTCAAGTGGTCAACTATCAGTTGAGTGAAGAAGAGTTGGCGAAGTACAGAGCATTGCCATCAATTAAAGAAAAGAAGTCCGTTTTCATCATTCCTATGCGTAAGAAGATGTAACGAACATTTAACGGCTGCAATTTAGAGGTGGTTCTAAACCACCTCTTTTTATTTATCCTTTAAGCCCTTTTGAAAAATTCCTTTACAACAGGGAGAATTTTCATTCCTTCATGTGCCACCTCTGCCACCTCATCATACCTCACACTAATTCCCTTGCTAACCAAATGGTCGCGAAACATCCGCACCCGGTCAATCCGAGTATTCCCAGCACCTTCAATAGGGCGATCAAATTTCGGATTAAATACTGGCAAAGCCAAATCTTCCTTCCCTACAACAAGTTGAACGGGGACTTGTTGGATCAACTCCAGCTGAACAGTTAATTCCAATACTTCTTCTGTATTACCAATCCCAAAAGGCCAGTTCAAATTTTCATCCAGGAAAGTAAACCGACCAGGGGCACCAATGGAAACACCCTGCAGACGATCTGGATGCAAGTATAGAAATCGATGGACAAATTGCCCGCCGCCCGAAAATCCATGGAGTAAGAATTTCTCTGTTGAAATTTTGTACCTCTTGGCCAATTCATCTATCATTGACAGGAGAATACGATCAAAGCGGAGATCATGAAACTTGATAAACTTATAATTTTCTTTGTCATGTGGCTCAATAATCCCTGCCGGAAATAGAGGGGCCAAAATAATTGTGCCCGTGTCTTCAGCGTAGTCCTTAAAAGCACTACGATAGCTTTGTGCAGCCCGCTCATTCCCATGAATAATAACAGCCAGAGGATGAACCCGATTAGGATCCTCCCCATAGCACTTCGGTATATACGTATAATAAGAAAACCGTTGGTCGTACAGACAGGCATATGCGGGGATCGAGCCTGTTTCGACAAGATAGCTTTGATTCATTCTTCCACACCTTTAGTATTTAATTTAGTTCTTTACTTGTGTCGCAACAAACGTCTCATGAAGGATATGAATCATCTTGTTAATTTCCTCTTTGTTGATAACTAGTGGTGGAGCAAAAACGAGTGTATCAGATCCTTCGAAAGTAACACAACGACAGATTAATCCTCGATTCGCAGCCTCCGCCACTATTTTCGGGGAAAGCGGTGATTCAAATCGTTCGCCAGTGGCTTTGTCTTTAACAATTTCTATTGCTCCAACCAGACCTAAGCCTCTCACTTCACCGACTATATCAATTTCCTGTTGTAACCACTGGAAACCTTTTAACATTTCTTGCCCCATCACCCTGGAATTCTCCACCAGATTTTCACTTTCAATGATTTCGATATTTCTCAGAGCAACTGCACACGCAACGGGATGCCCACTATAAGTAAATCCATGGAAGAACGTATCTTTCGAGAGATTGATTAACTCAGAATGAATTTTTTCAGAAATGACCACTCCTCCAAGCTGTGCATACCCACTCGTAATCCCTTTCGCGATCGACATAAGGTCAGGCACTACGCCCCAATGTTCCATGGCGAACATCTTTCCAGTACGTCCAAATCCGGTAATTACTTCGTCTGCGATAAAAAGAATATTATATTCATCACAGATTTCTCTTACCCTTTGAAAATAATGAGGGTCCTGTGGAATATGCACCCCACCGGCACCTTGAATAGGTTCAGCAATAAAGGCAGCAATTGTATCTGCACCTTCAGCCTCAATCATATCGCGCAAGGATTGCGTTGAAAACGCATCAACATGAAGGAAATCTGGCAGAAGACCACCTGACATCGCGTGAAAAACCGGAATCCCTGTTGCACTTGTTGCCCCCATCGCGACACCATGGTATCCACGTTTTCTTGAGATAATCTTTTTCTTTTCCGGTTGTCCTTTTAGATTCCAATAGTGGCGGACAATTTTAAAAGCCGTATCGTTGGATTCGGAACCTCCGGATGTATAAAAGATTGCGTTCAAATCTCCAGGGGTCATCTCGGCAATTTTTGCAGCTAATAGAATCGCGGGTTCATGGCTGAAAGTTGCAAAGGAAGAGCTATATCCAAGTTTTTTCATCTGCTCCAAAGCAACTTGACCTAATTCCTCTCGTCCATGGCCTACATTTACATTCCACAAGGAAGACATTCCATCAATTAATGTCTTGCCGCTGATATCCTTAAGATATACTCCTTCTCCATCGGTGAAAATAAAGGCTGGCCCATTTTCCTGTTGTTGACGGATGGAAGATGTAGGATGCAAGTAATGCTTCTTATCTAACTCTCTTAAATACTTAATATACTCCTCAGAAATGGTCATGAAAATCGCTCCTCTTCATATATTATATTTTTTTGAAAACGTCACTTAAGTAAGTTTGGAACAATGAGCGACAAAGTTGGGAAAAAGGCTATGATAAAAAGCATCCCAATCATTGCGATTGTAAATGGCAACGTTGCTACCGTTACCTCTTCAAAACTGAGTCCACTAATCGCACAAGCCACGTTCAGACTATCTCCAACAGGTGGTGTAAGAAATCCAATTTCTGAAGCCAAAATCATGATAATTCCAAAATGAACGGGATCAATCCCAAAATGGGTAGCAACTGGAAGTAAAATGGGTGCCAGCAAAATAATAGCGGATAATGTTTCCATAAACATTCCTACAAATACGAGAAAAAGTAGGATAAGGGTTAAGATAATCCATCTTTGGTCTGTTAAAGTTGTAAGAAATTCGGCAATCGTCACGGGTACTTTCTCTAAAACCAGAATTCTGCCATAGGTTGAAGCAGTACCGATAATGATCAATATAGTTCCCGAGATTAATGTCGCTCGTTTGAATAGTTCTAACAGATCTTTCATTTTGATTTCCTTGTATACAAAGAATCCTAGAAGGGCACTGTAAGCCACGGCAACACCAGCTGCTTCCGTGGGAGTGAAGATTCCTCCATAGATTCCTCCAAGCACCACAACAGGCATAAATAACGTTAACTTTGCTTCAGAGAGGAATTGCCGGACCTCTTTCCAGTCTATTTTTTGATTTGATCCTGTATAACCTCTCTTTTTCGCCATCACATAGCTTAATCCCCATAAAACTATAGCAAGAAGAAGACCTGGTATAACACCTGCCATGAAAAGAGATTCAATAGAGGTACTAGTGATAACCCCATAGATAACCAACGGTATACTTGGCGGGATAATAATACCTAATGTTCCAGCCGATGCGACAACAGCCGAACTATATCCAGCATCATATTTTTCTTTTACCATCGCGGGAATCATAATCCCACCGATTGCCGCCACTGTTGCAGGACCTGATCCACTTAGTGCTGCGAAAAATGTACAGGCTAATATGGAAACTGCAGCTAATCCTCCCGTGTAGTGACCGACTAAACTTTTAGCAACATTAATTAGCCTACGGGACATTCCCCCAAACTCCATTAAAACGCCTGCAAATATAAACAGAGGAACTGCCAAAAGTGCATACGTATCAATCGTAGAGAACATGCCTTGGGCAATAATAACCAACGGCATTTTTTGAGTAGCCCATAAGGTTAAAATCGATGATATTCCTAGGGCGAAGGCGATAGGAACATTGATTAGCATAAGTAGAATAAAACTGCCAAATAACATCAAGATCGCCAATGTTTTACACCTCACCCTGGATTGAACTATTGGTTTGCTTGGCATAGCCTGTAAAACTTCTACAAATATGCTGTAAAACTCTTACTGTCATTAACAGTGATCCAATCGGCACAGATAAATAAACTAAAAACATAGGTATTTTATTGGCTGGTGAAGTTTGCATTGACGTATACAAGTGACTCATTACCTGATAACTATAGATATCTAGAAAGATGAGAAAACCAAGCCAACATAATAGTGCGATAAACTGAATGATGAACTTGGCCGTTTTAGGTAATAGGTTAACAAAAAAACTAAAGCGAACGTGTCGCTGGTATTTCACGGCATAACTAGCACTCATATAGACAAACCAAATGAAGGCATATCGGGATAATTCCTCTGACCAGGCCAAGGGATTGTCAAAGACGTAGCGCATAACTACTTGAATGATCGTAAGGATCGAAAAGATCGTTAAGAAAATTGCCGATAAATAAGTTTCTACATGGTCATCTAAATACTGTAATGCTGACTTCAAGCATACCTCCCCTTTCTTAGGGCTTGTTGTTTTCAATTTTAACAAGCCCTAAATATTTATTCCTACTTCAGGGAATCCAAGGCAACGGTGTTTTCGGCCGCTTCTAAAACCTTGATTAACGTTTCTCTTCCAACTTCATCAGCATATTTACTATAAATTGGCTTCACCTTTTCAACCCAAACCTGCTGCTGCTCTGGAGTTAGGTCCGTAATGACTGCTCCTTCGCTTGTTAACTTTTCACGGTACATATCATCTACTTCTTTATTTAAGTCTCTAAGGTACCCAATCGCTTCTTTCGCACTATCCCTTATAATTTGTTGATCCTCAGCAGATAGAGATTCCATAAATCCTTTGTTAATAACAAGTGGTTCCGTATCATAAATATGGGATGTCATCGTAATGTACTTGTTTGGTTCATGGAATTTCATACTATAAATCAACTGGAGAGGATTCTCTTCTCCGTCCACAACCCCTTGGGATAGTGCCGAAAATACTTCGGTGAATGCCAATGGGGTTGGACTGGCTCCGATTTCTTTCCAAAAGGCCATATGTAGTGGAACTTCCATCGTTCGCAGTTTAATTCCTTGAATTTGGTCAGGGGATGTGATTGGACCGTTCTTCGTGGTCAATTGCCTCCACCCATTTTCTCCAAAACCGAGCCCAATAAAGCCACTAGATTCTAAACCTTTAAGCAATTCTGTGCCCACTTCTCCATCCAAAACCTTGTATGCGGTTTCCTTATCTTTAAAAATAAAAGGAAGATCAAACACCTTAAGTGCTTCGGAGAAATTGGATAACTGACCGACAGATGGAGCCGAAATAGTGATACTCCCCATCTGCACACTTTCAGTAATTTCACGTTCTCCACCCATTTGTGCGTTGGGGAAAATCTCAACAGCAAATCTTCCACTCGATCTCTCTTCCAATAATTCCTTTAATTTTAAAAACATCTTATGTTGTGTTACATCTTCGGCCAGTACGTGGGCAATCTTAATTTCAATTTTTTTATCGTTCGAAGCAGATGGTTGGCTTGATGGAGCAGATGAATTAGCCGGGGGACTGCTTGCGGGCTCACTGGTATTACCACTTGAACACCCTAGTGCAGTAACGGCTGATAAAGATAGAGCAAGTATTGCGGAAAACCACTTTTTGTTTCCTTTTCTCATACACATTCCCCCATTGAATAGATTTTGCATTCTTTGAACTCCCCTTTTAAATTTAGACATTATTTATGGAATACCAGCTGATCTGGTAATACCACTAGGGTTAACGGTTGGTCTCGATAGCACCTGATTCTTCACAACATTGATTTCTTCTCGAAATAAATTCATATGTTTATACATCAAGTCCACAGCCTGTTCTTCATTCCTATCTATGATTGCCTGAATCATTCTCCAATGCTGTGACTGTGCTGTATTCACCACATCAATGAAATTATTTGTATAACTGGTTAGTGTAAAAGAGGATTTCTCGGTCATTTCAAAAAAGGATCGGACGAGTACTGAATAGATCTGATTGCGAGTAGACTCCGCTAATGCAAGGTGAAAATTTAAATCCCCTTCAATAAACTCCAGAACAAATTCTTTTCTTGATTCCAAATGAGTAACGATTTGATTTAATTTGTTTATATGCTCAGGGCCAGCCATTCGAACAGCTCTTCGAATAATAGAAACCTCTAAGTCCTCCCTAACATCCAAAATATCCTCCAAAGACGCATCGTATTTTTGAATTAATCTTTGGAAGGAATCCCCAACAATATTTTCCTTTAGGCGGGTTACATAAGCACCCTTCCCCGGTTTGACATCTAAAAAACCCTTTTGCCGAAGAATCGTAATGGCCTGTCTGATCACATTTCGGCTCACCCGATACTCTGTTGTTAATTGTCTTTCGGAGGGAAGCTTCTCACCCTCCTTAAACAATCCTGCTAGGATTTTGCGTTCTATATCCGTAGAAATATCAATATAGAGCAAATTTCTCCCTAATTCCAATCGTCCAGCTCCTCTCACCGATCACTTTTGGAAATACTGGTGATACCACTGTTTTATAATATTAATAATATTATATTAATTTTGCATTTTCAATACACTGTTTAAAATAAAAATTCCTATAAAAAAAGGAACCAAGAATTTGGCTCCTTTATCGTTCGCTATCTTCCATCTCCTTCAATGTCTCTTTAATCCCCTCTTGATACGGAGTCCGTGGCAGCTTCCCTATGTATTGCTCATATTTATCACCCTTTAAGATGACGGGTTCTTCGTTTAAATAATACATTTCCAAATACTCGCGCATAAAACGGTCAAATAAACCAACGAATCGAATCATATTTTTTGTGACCGTTGTGATCTTTCTATTGTAACCTGTATATTCTTTTACCAGCTTGGCTATTTCTTCTCCTGTAATCGTTCCTGCTCCTGGAATATTCCAGTTTTGACCGTATGCTTGATCATGAAGTGATAAATCCACTAAAGCCTTCGCCCCATCAGGTGTATAAAGATATTCTCTGGCAATCTTTTGATCGCCCACATACATCGCTTTTTTATTTTTTAAAACTGCATCAAACAGGTAGTTAAGAAGTGTATTTCCCGCATCGGGACCATAAAAATCCGGAAAATGTGCAATCAGCACAGGTACACCTGATTGCTTTGCCATCGTTTCCAGTTGGAGACGAATTTTCCCCTTCTTTGTATGTGGTTGTTTAGGATGTTCTTCGTCGATTGGTGCTCCATTCGCTCTGCCATAGGCATAAATATTATCAACTATAGCTAATTTCAACTGACGTTGTTTAGCAGTTTCTAAAATGTTATTCATTAACAGCGGTTGTTTTTGCTCCCATTCTGGATAGGGAATATTCACCGAATGGTAGATATGATCCACATCGGCAGCAGCTGTCAGAAGGTCCTCCTTTTCAAAAACATCCCCTTTAAAAACCTGGATCAAATTGTTTCCTTGTGCCAACTGCTCCAATTTTCCTTTATTCCGTGCAAAAGCTACGACTTGAGTTCCTCTATCCGCCAATTCTTTAACAAGGGCACTCCCTATGCCACCCGTTGCACCCAACACCAACGCTTTTTTCATGCAATCCCCTCCAGGAATTTTGGCAATCTTCTATCACATCTTATTCTGCTTCTTGTTTTGCGAAAAAACATTAAGAAAATTATATGTTCTGCCTGATTTCAAAAGCGATAACCTATGTCCTCTCCCACCTTACCAATAAAAGCTGTCTTTCTGCCAAGTTTCGCGAGTACTGTAAGGACATTAGCTGGTGCCCCCCCGGGGTTTGATTCATAAAGGGTATTGCCTTGCTCCGTATTACCATGGGGAGTAAAATCTATAAGTAGTTCCCCGATTGCCACCACGTCAAACATTCTTACCCCTTCTTTCCCTAAGGTAAATCAATCAACATGAAGGAAGCACCTTGTGAAGACGTTAAATCCAAGTGTGTCAGATCAGTGATTCTAGCAGCATCTCGCCGCTTAAGTTGATATCCCTCATTTAAAGACAGGTTCCCTTCAATCACAAACACATAAATTTTCCTTCCATGTTCTTGATTAAATACCACTTTTTTATCAGCACCCAAATCAGACATATAAATAGTCAAATCCTGATGTATATAGGCTATATTCTCTGACTTCATACGATGGGAAACGACTGGCAATAATCTATTCTTTGTCGCCATTTGGTCATATTTTTTTTGCTCGTAAGAAGGAGTAATTCCCTTTTCCAAAGGTTGGAACCAAAGTTGTAAGCTATTGGTTACCTCATCAGACGATGAATTTATCTCTGAGTGTAAAATGCCTGTTCCAGCGCTCATTCGCTGAACCTCACCTGGCTTCAGAATCTCGCTACCGCCTGTATTATCTTCATGCTTTAATTGACCTTTTAAAATAAAAGTAACAATTTCCATATCACGATGCGGATGAGTCCCAAACCCCTTTTGCGGTTGTATATAATCATCGTTAAATACGCGAAGTGGACCAAATTGGAGGTTAGAAGGGTCATAATAATCTGCAAAGGAAAAACTGAAGTTACACTGCAACCACCCATGATTTCCCGAGTATCTTTCTTCTGCTGGATAGATCTTTATCACAAATACCCACCTGCCTTTTTAGAAATAAAAGCATTTTCACACTTCATACATGTATATTGATGTGTTATACTTACTTTTGTCAAGTATCTAAACCGTAAGTAGGTGATTTTGTGAATCATTTATATATTAGACATACCGTTGGAGGTAGACTTCTTCTGGACTCTATAAGAGACAACTTGGATTATGAACTCCAACAGGCTGATGGAATATGGAAGTTTATTATAGATATATCGGATAAAGCGATGATAACGAACATTTTACAAAATCGCCACGAACTGAATATCTTCGTGGTTACCGAGGGGCAACCTGTACAAAAATCATGGTATTATTCTAAAGATGGTTTAGTGGAGTACAATCATGAAACGGGAAAAATGAACATCTTAGCCGATGTTAAAATCGATTATTCCGTTTAACAGTAACGGAGTAAGTATCCCCTGTCTCATTAAAAACACTGCACCCAAAAATTCATACAATAAAAAATAAGCGGAGTATTTCCGCCTATTCCCCTTGAAAGCATCTAAAATCGAGATTATTTCAAGATTAGACGGAAAAACTCCGCTTATTTTCTTAAAAGTAGTTACATGTTTGAAATTAAGCGGAAGTTCTCCGCTTAGATGGACCGATAGTTCTGATCCGTCTTACCAAGCGACCCAACCACCATCAACTGGTAAAGTATGTCCAGTCACAAAGTTAGACATATCCGATGCTAAGTAAAGCGCTGCACCAGCAACATCCTCTGGTTGTGCCACTTTTCCCATAGGGATTCGGCGAATCACATCGTCGTAGAATTCTTTATCCGCTAAAATGGGTTTCGTTAATGGAGTTTCAACAAAAGTAGGAGCAATGGAATTCACCTGGATATTATAAGGAGCCCATTCGATTCCCAAAACTTTTGTTAATTGCACCACTCCACCTTTACTTGTACAATAAGCTGCCCGCTTATATAAACCAACAAGCCCCATCTGTGATGCAATGTTGATAATTTTCCCGTTGCCTTGCTTGACCATGTGTTTGCCTACTTCTTGACAGCAGAAGAAAAGGCCTTTCTGGTTCAAGTTCATGACGCGATCCCATTCTTCTTCGGTTACATCCAAAGCATAATTCAGGACATTTGTTCCTGCATTGTTAACAAGTATATCTATTCTTCCAAAACGCTCTATAACTTTGCTAACCATATTCCGAATATCAGAGACATTGGAGGCATCTGAAACCACGGTAAATACCTCGACATCAGGATAGGATTCCTTTAGTTTTGCTTCCGCATCTCTTAATGCCTCTTCTCTGCGCGCTGTAATTGCCACCGAACATCCGGAATTACAGTAGGCTTCCGCAATAGAAAAACCGATTCCCGCACTTCCTCCAGTAACCAACGCCACTTTTCCTTGTAAATTTATCTTTTGCATGGTTTCCCGTCCTTTTTTTATCTGCGTTTTATTTAATCGGTGAAAAGTTTGCTGCATTCATTAATTTTGATTCCTGCTTCAATAGCATTGGAAACGCCTTCGGAATAAAGTTTTCAAGCCATTCTGGATCACTGTAAAGAGCCTTTCTCTGCTTTGCGCGTTCATCAAGGCTTTCCCATTCCCAAATATGGACGATTTGATTTAATTCACCAATCTCAGTATAAAAGAATCCTATTAATTTTTGGTACTTAGAAATAATAGGGTAGCCAACTTCCTCAAAGTGCTTAAGATATTCATTTAAGTATCCTACTTGAATGGTATATGTCCTCATTTCATAATACATAGAAATCACTCCTAACATTGATTTGGAAAGGACAAGCTCCGTATAGAGCCCGTCCTTTTAGTTTTTTATGAGTTTCTAATCTTATTAACGATCTCTTCGCCAAAGGAATTTTTCTTGTAGAATTCATCATAGATACCTTTGGTCGCATCAATCATTTGATTCTTAAAGTTTTCATCTGGAACAATAATCTCCAAGCCCTTTTCTTTTAAGAATTCTTTATCTTTGGCTTCATTATCCCTATATAATTGCCACTCATATGCAGCAGACTCCGTCATGGCATCCTGAACTACTTTCTGTTGCTCAGGTGTTAACCCATCCCAGAATTTCTTGTTCATAATAATGTTATGTGGTAAAAAGATGTGATTGGATTCTAACACATGGCTTTGAACCTCATACCAAGCATTAGCCCGCAACGTAGCATATGGGTTATCTTGTCCATCAACAACATGTTGTTCTAAAGCGCTGAAGACTTCGGAAATTGGCATCGGCGTTACCGTTGCACCAAGTTCTTGACCTACTGCAATCATTTGTGGAACGTTTGGCATTCTCACCCTATATCCTTTGAAATCCTCTATTTTTTCAAGCGGTTTGTTGCTAGAGAAGACTCGGAATCCATTGATTCCATATCCCAGCAATTTCACACCCGTATTTTCTTCAATTTGCGCAGCAATCTCTTGTCCAATTTCGCCTTTTAAAACAGTTTGCGCATGATCAAGATCCCTAAACAGGAAGGGAAGGCTTAAAGTCGATACCTTCGGTACTTCAGGCTCGATAATAGCGGAGATAATGGCAACTTCCAGGGTTCCGGCACGAACACTGTCATACATTTGTTCCTCTCCACCCAACTTACTGTTGGAATAGATGTCTACCTTTAATGTACCATTTGAATTTTTCTCAACTAAAGTTTTAAACTTTTCATTCAGGGCAATATTAACCCCATGATCATCAGCATACCAGTTCGCAACCTTGATCGTTTTGGTTTCCACTTTTGGTGCAGAATCGGAACCCTCTGCACTTCCTTCTGATGTACTAGAGGCACACCCCGCTAGTAACATGGAACTGGACAAAGCAAGACCTAAAACACCTGCTGTTAATTTTTTCATATGACTCTCCCCTTTTTTCTCTTATATGTTTTGAATCACTTGTAACCTTAGACGAAATCGATAACTTGTCTTTTTACGTTTTCTAGATGGTGGATGAGTAGTTGCCTTGCTTTTTCAGGATTTGCCTCATTTATCGCTTGAAAGATTTCTATGTGTTCCTGTAGTACAACTTTCGGTTTCCCAGGAATAAGCATGGCCTCTGATCGTGCGGCTTGAAGTCCATCTATACAAGCTTCCGAAATCATGCGAAGTGTGGTAACCATCATTGAATTATGGCTTGCCTCCACAATGGCCATATGAAAATCATAGTCTTCCTGAGCGGCGACTTGATTCGTACAGACAGAATTCTCCAACCGTTCAAGCGCTTGTTTTATATTTTCCAGGTCCTGTTCATTTCTTCTTTCAGCAGCAAAGAAGCTAGCTTGTCCCTCAAGACTTTGACGAAGTTCCAACAATTCCAACAGATCTGTTCTTTCCTCGCGAAAGGTTGCGTTTAAAAGGCGGAAAAGTTCTGCTTGAGAATTCTGCAACAGAAAGACGCCTTTACCAGACTGAACTTCCACTACTCCCTTAGCTTCAAGAATACTAAGCGCTTCTCTCACCGTTCCTCTAGAAACATTTAGCGAACTTGCTAACTCCCTTTCCGAAGGGAGCTTGTCGCCTGGTTTAATGATACCGTTTTCAATGGAATCCTTAATTCGCTCCACGATAATATCTGAAACCCTTTGCTTCTTAATCGGTGCATAATCCATATCAGTCCCCCCTTATGGTCAGGTGGTTAGCTGGTAAGACCATCCAACCGATTGATTTAATTATAGCAAAAGACAGATAGGGTTTTCAATAGCCAATTATTAAAATCTTATATAAGTCCCTGCTAACTGTGAATTTTTATTCAATTTAGAAGAGGTGTATACAAAAAAAGAAGGTTATTATCCCTCCTGTTTGTCAAAGCAAGCTATCTTCTTTCAGATACTTAATAGGTACGGCTAGCCCCACTATTCCCTCTTGCCCAGGTTGCTCGACAGTAGCAAAAACGACAGCGATCACCTCGCCCGCCTGATTAAATACGGGGCTTCCGCTGTTTCCTTTATAAATTGGCGTTTTGATCATCAAAACAGGTTTGGCAATTCCTTGCACATCAACCATTCCCAAGATCTCGCCCTCATTAGCGATTAAAGGAAAACCAAGTGGATTCCCAATAAAGTAGACTTTTTCTCCCTTTTTCCAAGAATAATCATAATTTGGTGTCAGTGTGGCAAATCCTTCACCGTCCACCTTAAGGACCGCTAAATCTAATTCAGGGATTGCAGTTTGCACCTTGGGAATCTGTGTAGACCCATCGGCAAAATGAAGGTAAAGGCCTTCTGCATTTTCAATCACATGATAATTCGTAACCACAATACCAGTAGAATCAATGGTAAATCCAGTTCCTTTGCGGTCCAAACCAACGACCGATACGACAGCCTGTTTCTTTTTACTAATCTCCTCATTTTGATAGAGGTGGTAGGAAGTACGAAGGAATTCCACCGCATTCCACTGGATCATCGCCGGCCAAAAAGTTAATATATTTAAGAATAGGGCTATCACTACAAGAACCGTCACCCCTCGGGTTATCCGTTTCTTCCACCGCGACCTTTTTACCCGCATTTCTTCCCATTCATGCTCTTCCTGATCTACCAAATCCCAGTCTGGCTCACTATATTCTTCCTCTTTCCGCTCATCCGTCATGGCTATACACCCATTTCCCCCTCATTTTGGAATCCTCTTAAAAAGTATCTTAGCATAAAACAAGGGGGAAAAATTCCTGTTAAAATGTTACGATAGATAAAGAAGTACAAATAAAGGATGAATCCCATGCTTAACAAAGCTCAGAAAATACTCGAACAATTTTTTGGATATTCTTCATTTCGTGCAGGTCAAAAAACAGTGATTGAGAATCTCTTGCATGGCCACCATACCCTTGCTACCATGCCAACTGGCGGAGGGAAATCGCTCTGTTATCAAATTCCCGGACTGGTTTTAGACGGCACAGCATTAATCATTTCCCCTTTAATATCCCTTATGAAGGATCAAGTGGATAGCTTACTCACACTCGGTATTTCTGCAACATACATAAATAGCTCGCTCGAATCGAAAGAGCAAATAGAACGATTAAAACAATTAAAAGCGGGCGCCTTTAAATTTGTCTATGTAGCACCCGAGCGCTTCGAGTCCTATGAATTTATCGAAGCCCTGCAAGCGATCAAAATTTCGTTAATTGCCTTTGACGAAGCACACTGTATTTCCCAATGGGGCCATGACTTTCGTCCAAGTTATCGATCCATCGTTCCCAATCTAAGAAAGCTTCGGCAACAACCTGTTAAGGTTGCGCTTACCGCTACGGCCACCGGAGAGGTCATTGCTGACATTCAGGAACTCTTGCACATTCACCCGAAACATCTAGTTAATACCGGATTCGCCAGGGAGAACCTACACTTCCACCTGGAAAAAGGGGTAAATAAAGAAGATTTCTTATTAAATTATGTCCGTTCACATCCTAAGGAATCTGGGATCATTTATGCTCCAACACGAAAAATAACGGACCGAATCTACCAATTATTTGTTGATAAGGGAATTCAAACTGCTCGTTATCATGCTGGTTTAGCTGAGAGTGAACGACAGCTTGCACAAGAACTGTTTATTCGCGATGAAGCCCCGTTAATGGTAGCAACCAACGCCTTTGGTATGGGGATCGATAAATCCAACGTTCGTTATGTGATACATTACTCCCTGCCAATGAATATTGAAGCCTATTACCAGGAGGCGGGACGTGCCGGACGCGATGGTGAACCAAGTGATTGCTACTTGCTGTTTTCTGCCCAAGATATCCAACTGCAGAAATTTCTTATTGAACAATCCCAAATGAACGAGGAGAAAAAAGAAAGGGAGTATGCCAAATTACAGGATATGGCGAATTACGCCTACACCCGTCGCTGCCTTCAACGTTATATCCTTGATTATTTTGGTGATGAAAAGGGTGAAGAAAATTGCGGCCGCTGCAGCAATTGCTGTCAAGAGGGGGAATTAAAAGATCTCACCAAAGAAGCCCAAATGATCCTGTCCTGTGTGAAACGAATGGGCGAACGGTTCGGGGTTTCCCTTACGGCAAAGGTATTAAAGGGTTCCAAAAACCAAAAAGTATTGGAGTTTGGGTTCCAAAATCTAAGCACCTACAATTTGCTCCCCCACCTGACAGAGAAGGACATTACCAATCGGATCAATTATCTTGTGGCGGATGGATATCTTTCGATTCAGGATGCTAAGTTTCCAACCTTGAAACTGACACCGTTGGCCTACGATGTATTAACCGGGAAAGCGGAGGTTTGGGTGAAAGTAAAAGCTAACGAAGCCGCAAAAGATGCGAGTCATAACGAGGAATTATTCGATATATTACGCGGACTGCGAAAACAAATCGCAACGAAAAAGAATCTTCCACCTTATCTTATTTTCTCCGATGTCAGCTTAAAGCAAATGGCTCAGGTTCTTCCTGCACACCCTTGGGAAATGCTAAATATCTCTGGGGTCGGAGAAAAGAAATATGAGCAGTATGGGGAAATCTTTTTACAAACGATTCAGCAATTTGTTGAGGAACAGGGGATTGCAAAAAATCATGGTACGGCTACATCACTTCCATAAGATAGAGCAGGCTAGAATGCCTGCTCTATTGCATCTTTATTTCCTTTCGGCGATGATCTCTCCTGTTTTGGCATCTATAGCCACTTGAACCGCTTCTCCCATTTTTGATGGCGAACCTTTTTCAAACTTCACCACTTCCAGGAGCCAAACTGGGCGTTCCTGGTTTTCGTACCGATTGGTCAGTTGGGTAAAATTGACCTCTACGGCAATCCCTTTTTCTTTATAAAATTCAAAGACACGATCTCGCGCCTCCCACTCCGTCATCACATCGTTGGCAATAAAGGTTAAACTGGATAAATTTTGACCCCAGGAGGCTACCTTAACGATGACGTCAAATTGTCCCCGCTTATTCTCCAACTCCTTCCCTGTACCCTCTGGCACATAATATCGTTCAAACCCATAAAGAACGTGAAACGATTGAAGGGGTGAATCTTCTTGTAGCTGTGGATCCCATTGACGGGTGACAAAATTGACTCTTCCTTTCACCACTTGTTCGTCTTCCTCCATTACTGATGGTTTTTCTAAAGAGGCAGACACTAGCTGATGATAATCTCCTTCTTTTTTAAGTAAAACATAGACTGTATCCCCTTCTTTCGGAGGACGCTTCCCTTTAAATTGCGAAAGGTGAATTTCACTAATCTCATAGTTAAGCGTTACATAATCCCCATAAAACAGGTCTCGCGGGTCCACGGGGGCTGTTTTTAAATGAACTTCTTCCCCATACCATTCCACTGCATAGTGTGAAATAGCCATCCCAAGCAATACCAACACTTGAAGGAAGATGATCGCAATAAATTTCCTCAGCATGTCTATTCCCCCCCTTTCGTCATCCAACGGTCTCTCCTGCGTAAAAGCCAGTGGATGACAAACAGCATTATGCCGCCAAGAAGAAAGAACAACGATTTATCCAGGAAGTCCCAGGCCAGTTGAATATATCCTAAGAAACAGCTATACATAAACAAAATGACGCCCATTTTCGACTTCCAGCGATGCTCTTCTTGATCGCCGTAATAGATCAAAAGAAGAGAAAAGACGAATAAAATCAAAAGGTATAAAAGATCCCCAAAGGGAAGATAAAACATCGGTAAGAACAAGACCACTGGGACAAGCTTGCCTTTTTCCCAACCACTTTTGTATACAGCAAGAATCAATAGTCCTAAAAATAAAATCATATAGGCAATCGGATTAGCTAAGAAATCGGTATGATCACGCACATCGCTTTGTGCGAACACCATAACCGATGCAAAGATCACTCCAAACGTATGGGACCAGAAAAGAAATCCCCCGGCCACGGACCTTTTCTCCAATAAGAGCCCTACAGCGTAAAAACCGATGGGTATAATACTCAACCAGGACCATGCGATATCATTGCTAAAGATCAAAAATACTATCTGAATACCTAGCAGAAAAGATAATAACCAACCAACCAAGGAATGTAAGGTTGACCATGCGTAGATACCTAATCCAAATAAAGTAAGTACCAAGATCAACCAACTTGCTTCCCCAAAGGAAACCATCGCATAAACCTGACCGGTGAATAAAATCACGGCGGTGATAAAGTAAAAAAAATTTCTGCGATATAAGTACAACATCCCCAAGCCCGCTAAAGCCCAAATGGCAAACACCCGAGCATCATAGGCAATCAAATGAAACATTTGTCCAATGAGAATCATGCTGGCACCGAAGGTGACAACCCCTAATCCTAACAATCCTTGCCCAACCCAGGGATGACCTTTGCGGTATAAGGTAAACCCTGCTGAATAAAAGCCGAGCATCGTGATTAAAAGAATAACGAATCTTGTGATTTGCGACATCCCATCCCAATTGGATGCCACAAAGGTCAGTAAACTTAGTCCTACCAAGATTGATGCAAAAATCGGCAAAAAAGAAATCATACGATGTTGTTCAGGATATAATTGTAAAATTTTCTCGTATTGTTCGTGGGTAATTATTTCCTTGTCAACCCATTCTAGGCCTTCTCGCCGAAGCCATTTCTGTGACATTGTGATCCCACCTTTACCTTTTCGTTTAACGAATTGATCTTACCTTTCATTCTACAGATTTCCATCAATTACAAAAGTACCAACTTTTTTTGGTACCCCCGAAAAGCGGTCAGACCCCAGCCCAAATTGGTCGAATATAAAATGAGGCTACCTTGCTACATACCGTTCATTTTAAATGGATTCGACCAATTCCGACTAGGGCCTGTCCCAATTAATAGATAGTCTACTTTTCAAGAATCTGCAAAATGAGTGGCTTCAGTTGAACAATTCTTAGATCCTTGGGCCTTTCGGGCGTGCCTGTAAGAAAGAAGGGGACATAGGAATCTATTTCATGAAACGAACCGTGTGCGCCTCCTCCTACATGTGTGGGAGAATCCGTCCCTTTCATTTCATAGCCCGGTTTACTCGTTACCACCAAATAATCCCCTTGATGGGAGTGTAGAGCGGCATAAATTCGCATAAAAGCATCGGGATAGGCACCGTAATCAAGATGCTTTCCTTGTTCAGCAATTCGAACATTCAACACATTTTTATTTCCTTGTATATCCCATTTTTGCCCATATCCATCCGTGTAACTCGTCCCCTTCCGAACACGCATTACGTCTGAAGAACCTCCACGCCTAACCTCAATCCAAGGTCCATTCTTCCAACTGATGGTATCCAGTCTGGCATCGGTGGAAAGAAGATCTGCCAATTCCTGTACTTTTATGTTGGGCTTTAGCGAATAAATGTAAGACATTCTTTCGTTGACAGCCAATGCCAACTCATCATTGGAACGAATACCCTCTAAATCTACAATACGGTATCCGGCAAATAATTTTTCCAGATCTATAATGGCTTCCTTTTCATCCCCAATGATGGGTGTTACACCACTATCCCCCATGATGATGATAGTATGGTTTCGAATCGCCTGTTCCCAACTCCCAAAGGCATTTAACACGGCTTGTAATTGCATGTCAACTTGAACAACAGAATTCACCAGATTTTTACCGTATTTATGTGCTTCATGATCAAGATCCGGCATGTAGACAATGGTAAGAGCGGGTAACCTTTGTTGTTGAATCAGGTTCACAAGGTGTTTCGTAGAGACTTCGTTATTAAAACCATAGTATTTGAAATACTGGTTGTTAATGGAACTGTTTTGATAGTGATGAAACGTTCCTAATACAAAATATGTGGTCGCGTTGGTTTCCATATTCTTAAAGGGACCCGGAATTTGCAAGGTTTGTTTTTGCCGTCCACGATAGACAAGATTATTTATAGATGCCGTTGCGATGCCCTGATCTTCTAATTCTTCATGAATGGTTTTCACATTTTTGCTTAGATGTGTGTTATTTAGGTGAAATAATCCATCTTCCATTACCTGCTTTACACCACTCTTTACAATAGCCGGAACCCCGTCTCCATAATGAATTAAACGATTTTCGCCCTTATTGTACCAACGTAGTGCGGGAATATGATGCTGATCAGGGTATGTTCCTGTAAGTACAGTACTGTCAATCGAAACGGACATGGTTGGAAAGGAACTGACCATCTGATTCGTGTAAAATCCATATTCCTTTAAAAAGGAGAAAGCTGGAACCTTGTTTTGCTTCATTAATGTTTCTAAAGGCTCTATCAATAAAGAATCGACGATAACCAGAATGACTTTTTTCTCTGCCGATTTTGTATTTATTGATGAAAGTCGAAATGGATCGGGTTGCTGCCCGCAGCCCACCATTAGCAAACAAAAAAACAGAATAATGATGCCTCTTATGTTTATCAACTACATCACCTGAATTCCTTTTCCTGTTAGGATTTGATATTTCAGGATCTTTTATCCAAAATGTGTACTCTATTCATCTCAATTGTTTCTATTAAATCCAATTTTTTGTATACTTAAACTAAACTACATGAAAGGGTCGATGGAGGATGATTCCAAGTTTTAGAATTGATGATAAAGTGGCCATTATTACAGGAAGTGGTTCGGGAATTGGGAGGACGCTGGCCTTAAGTTTAGCTCATGCCGGGGCACACATTGTGGTAACCGAACTCCCTAATCGCCTTGAGGCCGCTGAAGAAACAGCAAGAGAAATAAAGAAACTGGGAAGACAAGCCCTTGTTGTCCCGCTGGATGTAACAAATTTGCAAAGCATCGAACAGATGGTAGAAACAACCCAAAGGGAATTTGGAAAAATTGATATTCTCGTAAACAATGCTGGGATTATCATCCGTAAGAAAGCTACCGAGGTTTCAGAACAGGACTGGGATCGCGTGCTTGATATCAATTTAAAGGGAGTATTTTTTACCAGTCAAACTGTAGCAAAAGTCATGATCCAACAAAAAAGCGGTAAGATCATTAATATGTCCTCTATTAATGGGGTCATCGGATCACCGGAGAGAGCCTCCTATACCGCAAGCAAGGCTGGGGTTGTCAATTTAACGAGGACATTAGCGGCGGAATGGGCTGAATTCGGGATTAACGTAAATGCAATTGGTCCTACCTATTTGCTAACGCCACTGACAACCACCCTTTTTGAAAATGAAACCTTTAAAAAGCAATATCTAGATCGCCAGCCGATCAAAAGATTTGGCACTCCAGAAGATCTGATTGGGACAACGATCTATTTGGCTAGTCCAGCCTCAGACCTCGTTACAGGGCAAACGATTATGGTAGATGGTGGATGGACGGCTGTATAAGTGGAAGAAACCTCTAATGAAACGGGTACTGTGCACCCGTTTCCGAAGATAAGGGATCTGTGGTCCGCAAAACTAAAGGACCACTCTCCCCTTCTCAAGTCAAGAAATGATCCCAAAGCTATGTTAATTATTTACAAGAAAATTGATCATAATCTCTACAAGCTCCCTCGGTGCTTCAAACATACTCGTATGACCGCAACCGCTCATTTCTACTTGCTTGATATGTTCATCATGAACCGAAAAGGTCCTTTCTTTCGGGATAATAAGATCCTGACTGCCTGCAAGCAGTAGTACCGGAATTTGAAGTGAACCAAGAACATGATTACGATCGGGTCTTTCCCTCATTCCAAGCAGGCACCCTATAGCTGTACTGGGACTTGTCTTTATGCCAATTTCAAAAGCCCACTTCGTCATCACATCGCGGTTTTCTAGCCGGTCCGGGGCAAAAAATTTAGCAATAAATCCTTCAAGAAAAGTCCCCATCCCCTTTTCTTCAATGGTATTTATACTTTGAAGTCTAGCTTCCTTTCCTTTATCAGTATCGGAGAGCGCTGTAGAATGGATGAGTGATAGACTTTTTAATCTGTCAGGATATTTCTCAGCAAAGGCTAAAGAAACATAACCACCCATAGAATGGCCAAAGATGTCTACCTTATCAATCTCTAAAGCATCTAGTAAATTTTGAATATCCTCTGCCATTTCCTCCATACTAATGGCTGCATGTACCGAAGTATGTTGTGACACACCATAACCTCTTAAATCCGGAGCAATCACTCGATATTTTTGAGATAGTAACGGAATGACTTCTTTCCACGAATCCGAACTACAACAAAAGCCATGCAGTAGGACAATAGGGTTCCCATCACCCTGCTCTTGATAAGATAGCTTACGACCACATAGATCCAGAACCTTCTTCATTCTTCCTTCCCCTCTCAAACTATGTCAGCTCAATTATAACATGGAATATTTTAAATAATAGAAACGCAATCTATTTAAAACCTTTTAATGGAATAAAACCAGTTTTTATGATTATGCCTTCAATTAAAAGGTATTAACATGTATAATTCGTATTACAGTGTTTTTTGCATGATTTATATGTAGGGGAGTTTTGACCATGTTAGAACAGGAAAAGGCCCTTGTGGTTTTTAGCGGCGGCCAAGATAGCACAACATGTCTTGCTTGGGCCTTAGATCAATTTAAAGAAGTGGAAACTGTCACTTTTAATTATAATCAAAGACATAAACAAGAAATTGAGTGTGCGAAGGAAATCGCTGCTTTTTTTAATGTAAAGCATCATATATTAGATATGGGACTGCTTAATCAGTTAGCACCAAATGCGCTCACTCGAAGTGAGATCGAAATTCAAAAAGGAAATGAGGGCGAACCTCCGAATACCTTTGTCGATGGGAGAAATTTATTGTTTTTATCCTTCGCTGCCATTTTAGCCAAGCAGATTGGGGCCAGACATATCGTCACAGGTGTTTGTGAAACTGATTTCAGCGGATATCCCGACTGCCGGGATATCTTTATTAAATCCCTAAACGTTACCTTAAATTTATCGATGGACCACTCTTTTGTTATCCATACTCCACTCATGTGGCTAGACAAAAAGGAAACGTGGAAGCTGGCCGACAAGCTTCATGTTTTTGATTTTGTCCGAGAACATACCCTTACTTGTTACAACGGGGTAATTGGCAGCGGATGCGGGGAATGTCCGGCTTGTGAATTGAGAAACCGGGGATTACAGGCCTATTTGCTAGAAAGAAGTGAGGATGAAAAATGTTAAATGATGTAACCATATGTAAAATTTTTACCTTTGACGCGGCCCATCAACTGATTGGTCACAATGGAAAATGTGCAAACCTGCACGGACATACGTATAAATTAGAAATCTTTTTGAAAGGACCGGTTGTTGGGCCTGATTATCCATCTGAGGAAGGTTTTGTGATTGATTTCGCTGAGCTCAAAAAGATTGTCAAAGAGATGGTATTAGATCGGTTAGACCATGCATTTTTGGCCAAAGGAAATGAACCGATCATTGAAACATTGAAGGAAACTAACTCTAAAATTGCCCTTATGGGATTTCGTACAACAGTTGAAAATCTATCGGCTTATATTTGCTATCTATTGAAAGAAGCTGGACTTCCTATTTATTCTGTGAAACTGTGGGAAACCCCAACAGCATGGGCACAAGTTATGGCATCGGATATCCCTGAAAAGGGCCCTTTTTACCGGGTGAATGGGGGATGTGATTATGAGTAGAGTGCCTGTGTTGGAAATTTTTGGACCAACGATTCAAGGTGAAGGTGCAGCAATTGGCATGAAAACGATGTTTGTTCGCACAGCCGGCTGTGATTATTCGTGCTCTTGGTGCGATTCAGCTTTTACCTGGGATGGATCTGCGAAAGACCAAATCCGAATGTTAACACCGCAGGAAATTGTCCTTGAGTTAGACTCTCTTGCTGCGAACAATTACAGCATGGTGACGATTTCCGGGGGAAATCCTGCCCTGATTTCGGAGCCAATGGAAAAGTTGATCGATCTTCTCCGTGATCGTCAGGTCAATATTGCTGTAGAAACCCAGGGGACCCGCTGGCAAAATTGGTTTAACAAGGTGAATATCCTAACAATCAGCCCTAAACCTCCAAGTTCCGGGATGGATACCGATTGGGGAAAACTGGAACATATTCTTGCACATAGCAAAGACCCCCTTATTTCACTGAAGGTGGTCGTTTTTAATGATGAAGATTTTCTTTACGCTAAACAAGTCCACCAAAAATATCCGAAAATCCCCTTTTATGTTCAGGTAGGAAACGAAGATGTTACAGAAGAAGGGGATATTTCCGGACGCTTACTGAAAGGGTTAGAATGGCTATTTCAAAAGGTCATTGATGACCCTGAGATGAATGAAGTACGAGTACTCCCCCAACTCCATGCCCTAATTTGGCACAATAAAAGGGGAAAGTAACAAAACCAACCTCCCCTCCGAAAGATCAGGGGAGGTTTTTTGATAACTTTACATTACCATGCCATATATTCCGGTTCACTTAGGATCTCTATCTTATCATTTTGCTTTGCTTCCTCCAATAAACTTTCCGAAATCCAAATTTCCTTCAGATGGAGGGTGGTATGGATTCGAACCAAACGGACTTTGCTCATATCGAAGACATTAGAGGTTTTAATCGCAGCTTGTACAGCCAATTCAGCCGTTGGTAGAAACATGGGAAGCTTTGCTACGGTAGTCACTGTACTGGTAATCGCATTTGCATACCCTTTTTCCCACTCGATTTGCTCAAACAGCCTGCGCGTGGTCACATCTGCGAGCCCCATTCCGTTAGCATTTCCATGGGTTTTTTCAGTTAAACCTAAGACAGCAATCCGTGTGACTTGTGGGCCGCCACTAGCATATGGTGTCCCGAATCTTCCCGTTATATTAGGGTCCATACCGCTTCCAGAAATGTCTTTGCCCAGTTCATTGACAACTAACACATCAATTGGATCAAACATAATTCTGGGCATCAGAGATTTTGCTTCAAGGAGCAAATCAGGTTCCACTTCAAACATCTTTTCCGCTGGCACGGCAATGATTTTTGCAGGACGGTCATATGCATTTTCTAGGATCCCCAGGCCAAATATAATTGGCGACTTTTGTAAGGATATTCGTGCCATCTCCGGCACATGTTCCCCCATATACTTAAAGCCGTACCCATGCGCTTCATTTGCACCCTTTTGTTTCCCTAAACCGATAGTGATCATCTTTAAAAGTCCACTTTCATAGGGTCCACGGAATGCTGTATGCGGTTTAATCCTGCCTATCACGATGATCTTGTCAGCTTCGTAAGCATTTTTATCCATAAAAACAGGGAGTCCCTTTGGCAATCTTCCCACTTCCACAACATCCATACTGGAAATGATCGGGGCACCAACAAACTCCTCTGTTACCCCTAACTTTTCTAGCACATCCAACTGTCCCTCTGCTGTCGCACCTCCATGGCTTCCCATGGCGGGTACGATAAAAGGACTGCCCTCTACTGATTTAACCGCATTCACGACTTCTCTTGCAAGGACAGGAATATCAGCAATTCCCCTGCTGCCAACGGCAATGGCGACGCGATCCCCCTTAGAAATCCGTGACAAGACCCCCGTCTCTTGTATGGTTTGGTGCACAGCGTCAACTACGTTTTGAATTTCCGGTGCATGAAAGTTTTGTCTAATTTTCACCATTTTAGGAATGGGAACTTGTTTGACTAATGATTCGATTACGTCCATCCTTATCACCATCCATTTTCATATATATTTTAATATAGGATATAGATATTTCCTTTTGTATTTTCAGACATATCTATCGATATTTATTCTATCATAAATTTCTTTTTGAAATGAAGGTTTCTATGAAATAAACCACCAAGCTATGCTTGGTGGACCACAACACTGTTTGTTCTTTTACGAATATTAATGACCAGTCCAGAAGCTACCAAACACGAAATACCAGCTAAAAGGAATGCTAGCTCATAATCTCCGAAAAGAGAGTACAGTAACCCTCCGCCATAAGCTGCAGTTGCTGCTCCAAGTTGATGGGAAGCCCAGATCCATCCGAAGACGACGCCGCTTTGTTTGCCAAATTTATCGTTGCATAAACGAACGGTTGGTGGTACGGTAGCCACCCAATCCAACCCATAGAACACTATAAAAAGAATAAAATAAAAGTTAGAATCCCCTAAGGCAAATGGAAACAGCATCAGCGAGAGGCCTCGTAAACCATAATACCAGAATAATAACCACCTGCTATCCCAACGATCCGTAAACCAACCAGAAGCCAAGGTTCCTGCAATATCAAAGATCCCCATCACAGCTAGCATCCCTGCAGCTCTCACCTCAGGAATTCCTACGTCGATACAGGCTGGAATAAAATGTGTGCCAATCAGTCCGTTTGTGGACAGTCCGCAAACAAAAAAACTAATCGCTAGCAGCCAAAATTCTTTGGAACGTACGCCTAATTTTAAACCAGCCCAAGCTACGGTGAAAATTCCGCTGTTAGCCGGTGCTGGACTGTCTTCTATTCCCACTGTTTCATCCGCACCATACGGCAGTCGCCCCACATCACTTGGTTTGTTTCGCATAAATCCAAACACAAGGAGAACCAACACAAGGGAGGCAATGGAAGTAACCCAAACCACGGCCTGCCACTGATACTCGGATACAATTTTGGCAAAAAGCGGCAGGAAAATAAGCTGTCCAGTTGCTCCACTAGCAGTAAAGATGCCAACAATAAATCCTCTTCGCTCCTTAAACCACTTGTTGGCAATGACAGCTCCTAAAACAGAAGAAGTTAGCCCTGCCCCTAATCCTACTACCAGTCCCCACAAAAGGGTCATATGCCATTCTGCCGTCATGAAAGACGACACACCTGTACCTATCGACAAGAGCAACAAGGCGAAGACCATAATCGGCTTGACCCCATACCGCTCCATCAGTGCAGCAGCAAAAGGACCGCATAATCCATATAAAATCAAATTAATAGCCAAAGGAAAAGTAACCGCTGAACGCTCCCATCCAAGGGATTCCTCCAAGGGAACAATTAAGATCCCTGGTGTTGACCTTACACCTGCTGAAATAAGTAAAGTGAGAAATGTTATTGCAACAATGATCCAATAAATCGAACTACTTTTTTGCTTTGTTTCTATTTCATTCACTAGAGGTTCCTCCCAGAAGCTTTCTTTCAATTTGGTCTATTATTCTGCATAAAATTAATATTTCCTTCTTTCGGTAGCGATTATCGATTCGATTTCGCTTATAAAGCATATGTAAATTCTGTATTTAGATGAATAGATTCATCCCTTGCAGAACTTTGCAAAAAAGAGAATAATATAACAAAAGAAAAAGATTTACATTATAAAAGAGTGGAGAATAAAACCAACATGAATAAGCTGAGATTAAAAAAATGGATGGGAAAAGATTCATCTTTACTTCTTTACGTTTATACAGCACCCATTCTTTTGTACGTCATTTCTCAATTTGCGGAGATTCCATACCTTCGCGCTGTTATAGGAATCACGACCCTTTTAGCGTTGTTGCTTTCCCTCTCGTATGCAAAAGGGCTCTATCTCACCTCCGGGATCCTTTTCCTGGTAGCCGGTGGGGGGTTATTTGGGTATAATCAATTGCCCTTATCCAGCCTAATCTTGTATTTTGATCAGATGCTAGGATTGCTCTCCTTATTTTTTGTGCTGCCTTTCATTAATTCCATTATTCGGGTCGGACATTACGATAAAAACCTGAGTATACTATTACAGGATAAAGTCACAAGTTTAGGAAAGTTTTATCGCCGCAGCTTTTTCGTTACACATATCCTAAGCCCTTTGTTGTTAATTGCAACACTGCCTTTAATTAAGAACTCGTTAAATGTCACATTGAAGGAACTACCAGGCGATCGATTTAACAAATTTTGTGTACAAAGTATATTACGTGGTTACACGCTTGCTCTTATGTGGAGTCCGATGGAAGTTCTTGTAGGCACAACGCTCGATATTACGAAATCCAAATACTATTTAGTCATCCCAATTATACTTTTCATTGTGATCACCGCTGTACTTTGTGATTGGGCAATGTCCTCGTTCCGTTTTAAGGGGATTGAATTGCCAGATAAACCTGGAAAAAGGATTTCCTATAAAACAGTATATAAAAAAATTATCCAGTTAATCAGTATGCTTCTGGTGCTGGTTTTACTGGTTACCTGGACTGAACAAACTTTAGGAAAAGGGTATCTTTTTTCGGTCGTTTTATTAATCATCCCCGTATCCGTTATATGGGCCGTATTGATTGGCAAAAGCAAGAGGTATACAGATGTCACACTGCCGTATTGGAAAAAGGGAACTAAAGGGTTGTCCAATTATTTTTTTATGTTTACTAGTGCAGGATTCTTTGTACAGATGCTCTCCAAATCGGAGTTATTAACCTATCTGGAACCTGTTTTTACTTTAGCATCGGAGAAAACATTCTTGTTTTATTTATTGATCGGGGGATACTTTCTCCTTTCCGCCTTCTTAGGCTTTCACCCGCTTGTTACGTTGACCTTAATTGGGGAATTGCTACAGCCCGTTCTGCCGCATGTTCAAGTCATTCCACTTACGGTTGTCCTGATTACAAGCAGCCTGGCGACTGCAATGTACAGCCCTTATAATTTATCGGTATCGATTATGTCAGACTTATTAAAAGTGAATTCTTACCGGATCGGCTACTGGAATCTATTATTCACCTTGTTCTTTATGCTGTTAAGCATAAGTATAGCCTACTTGTGCAGTTACCTTTATTAAGGAAAGCTTCAATCGAAGCCCATTCGAAGAAGTCTATACTTTCCTATTCGGTAAAGTATGATAAAATCTGAGGAAAGGAAGGTGAATCCTTTTGAGCAAATTTATTCTTTTTTCACTCCTATGGTGGATTACAGGAAGTCCCTTTTTGGCCATTCTGCTGCTGCTGATTATTTTTTATTTGATCGATCGCCGGTATGTTGGAATTTTCCCTAGTATTACGCGTCCGATCCAAAGAGCGAGGAGAATGGCAAGATTAAAAGAAGAACTTCGTTTAAACCCCCATCACACCGGAAATAAATTAGAATTAGCGAGAATCTATCTTGAAAAGCGCCAATACCAGGAAGCACTATCCTATTTACAAGAAGTCTATGAGAAAATGGAGGATGCACCGGAAATTCTCTATGAGCTTGGACTCTGTCATCTTAAAACAGGGGAAATCGAAAAAGGGGAAAAGATGATTCTCGACGCCTTGCGTGGAAATCCACACGTAAAATACGGGGAACCGTATTTGGAATTGGTGGATGTTTTCAGTAAGAGAAATACAGAGAAAGCATTTTATTACTTACAGCAGATTCGAGCGATCCACTCCTCCTCTGTAGAAACATATTATCGGTTAGGAAATCTATATATAACCATGGGGCAGCGATCGGAAGCAAAGGCAGCCTTTGTTGAGGCTGGAGAAATATATCGAGGTCTTCCTAAATATATGCGGCGAAAACAGAGAAAATGGGCTTGGCTATCGAGCTTGAAAAAACTGTTTTCCTAGGAGGGGTGAAATTGTTACGTGTAACTACAGACAAAAACAACATCCTTCAATACACCCAAGGAAAGATGACCTTAAAAGAAGATCTGATCGTCACTGAACATCCAGTCACACTGAAAATTAACGGAGTGGAATTTGCCACCCTTGTATGTACACCGGAGTATATGGAAGACATGGCAATCGGATTTCTGGCCTCAGAGGGTGTCATTTCAAATTACAATGACATAAAGGACATTTGGGTACAGGAAAAAGAGGGATTCATCCATATTAAAATAGATGCACTTGATCCGAACTTCCAATACTTAAGCAGTAAGCGCTATATTGCTTCTTGTTGTGGGAAAAGCCGCCAAGGATTTGTTTTTTTTAATGACGTTAGGACTGCCAAGCGGATTCAAACTACAGATGTCAATTTATCCTTTGAGGATTGCTTTCGTTTGATGAATCAAATGCAGGAAGAGGCAACTACCTTCTCTCAAACTGGCGGAGTACACAATGCGGCCCTCTGTGACCGAAACCAGGTCCTGCTTTCGCGGATGGATATCGGACGGCACAATGCACTGGATAAAATCTATGGCTACTGTATAAAACACCAAATTCCTATGACAGATAAAATCATCGTGTTTAGCGGAAGAATTTCTTCTGAGATTTTGCTTAAGGTGGCGAAAATGAGGTGTGAAGTCATCCTCTCCAAATCCGCTCCAACCAGTTTGACGCTAGAATTGGCGGAAGACTTGGGAATCACTACCGTTGGTTTTATTCGAAATGAATCGTGCAATGTTTATACACATCCAGAACGTTTTCTTGAATATAAGAATCTACGGTTGCAAGACTTGGATAAGTAAATAACAGCTCAAATCCCCATCTAGTGTATAGGGGGGATTATTTTTATGCTTTCATTACTGGTTAACTATAACGGGGCTGCCCATGAAAGTTCAGTTTTTAATGACTTTCTGGATAGCCCCTTTATACAAACTCTGAACCTATTTTAATTCTGCTAATACTTCTTCGATTTTTGCCAGTTCAGATTCTATTCCTCCTCCACTTAAGTACCAAAGCGGACCATCTAAATACACGATTCTATTGTTTTTGTAGGCTTGCGTTTTCTTAATAATTTCATTTTCCATATCAGCTTTGATGTTAGATTCACCGCCAACAGCCGCTGTGCGATCGATTACAAATAATACTTGTGGATCAAATTCTAATATGGCTTCGAAACCGAAGTTTGAACCGTGTGAAGAAGATTGGATATCCTTTGTTACAGGTTTAAAGCCGTATTTGTCATATATGTAACCGTAACGAGAGTTTGTTGCGAAACCAGATAATTTACCTTCGTTATACATCGTTACTAATGAAGTTTCATAGTTGCCGGCTAATGCCTTAATTTCTTCTAAAGCTGAATCGAAATTTGCAAGATATTCTTTAGCTTCCGCTTCTTTATCGAACATTTTTGCTGCCACATCAACAGAAGCTAAAAATGTGTTCCAATAATCATCTTGCGAAGTACCAATGAATACAACAGGAGCGATTTGTTTTAATTCTTCATAGTATGGGGCTTGACGACCAGAAATAAAAATAACATCCGGACCAATCTCTGCGATATCTTCAAATAGTGGTTCTTTTAACGTACCAATGTTTGTATATTTATCACTTGAATAGTCTTGAAGCTGAGCTGGTAGAGCAGAATCTTGAGGAACCCCAACTATCCCTTCTACTCCAAATGCATCTAGTGTATCTAAGAAACCATAGTCAAATACTACAATTTTTTCTGGCATCTTATTGAATGTAACTTTTTCAAAGCTAATCGTGCCTTTTTCTTCATTTTCTGTTGAAAAAATGGTTGGAGATACGTTCATTGGATATGAGCCTTGCTCATCTGTGGCTGCTGCATCGTTTGTAGCTTGTTTTTCAGCTGCGGTATTTTCATTTGCTTTTGCTGTTGTAGAGTCCTCGTTAGACCCACAAGCACTAAGCATTAACATTGCAGCCGTAGCTAAAATTGAACTAACTAATTTCCATTTTTTCATTCTGTCTTTCTCTCCTTTTATTTTTCATTTTATACTTCTTACACAATAATAATAATTATGATAATCATTATCATTGATAATGATTATCATAATTACCGAGAGATTAAGTATCGTCAATATGATTTTGGAAAATTATTTCTATTTTTAGAATCAACAACAATCTTACGTATGTGAATTGAAATATACACAGATGCGACATCCATTTTGTTCCTGAATGGGAATATCCATATCGTATATATCGCGCAGTGACTCAGAATTAATAATCTCATGCGTTGGCCCATTTTTCACAAGCCTTCCATTTTTCATTGCGACAATGCGATCAGAATAAACAGACGCAAAATTAATATCGTGTAATACAATGACAACTGTTTTGCCTAGTTCATCAACAAGCCTCCGTAAGATTTTCATGATTTGAACAGAGTGCTTCATATCCAAGTTATTTAAAGGCTCATCTAGTAATATGTAGTCTGTGTCCTGCGCAATAACCATCGCAATAAACGCACGTTGTTTTTGACCGCCAGATAATTCATCTAAAAACTGATCTTGCATTTGGGTTAAATTCATATAATCAAGTGCTTGATTAACAATTTTTTCATCCTCTGCTTTAAGGCGTCCTTTCGAATAGGGATAGCGACCAAATGAAACAAGCTCACGTACCGTTAATCGAACATTAATATAGTTCGCTTGCTTTAATATCGAAACGCATTTCGCAAATTCAGTCGACTTCCATTTCCTCACATCCTGTTGATCAAGTAATACTTCTCCTGTATCTGCATCTAATAAACTACTTACCATGGAAAGAAGTGTAGATTTACCCGCACCATTCGGCCCGATAAACGATGTAATTGTCCCCGGTTCAATTTTTACAGATACGTCTTCTACAACAGGCTTTTTCCCAAATCGCTTCGTTAATCCCTTAATTTCAATCATCCTGCTGACCTACTTTCTTTTAATAATAGGTAAATGAAGTAGATGCCACCGATAAAATTAATAATGACACTTAATGTTGTACGCAATTCAAAAATATGTTCAGCTAGGAACTGGCCACCGACTAATGCAATAATACTAATTAAACTGGCACCTAAAATTAAAACAGAGTGCTTATAAGTATCAAAATATTGATAGGCAAGGTTCGCCACGATTAACCCGAAGAACGTAATTGGACCAACTAGAGCTGTAGATGTCGCAATTAAAAACGATGATAGTATTAAAATATTCATGACCATACGATCATAGTTGACGCCAAGGTTAATGGCATTCTCACGCCCTAGTGACATAACATCAAGTGTATCCATAATGATATAACCATAAATAAATGCAATGAATAAAATAGTACCAGCAATATATAATAGATCAGCCTTTACACTTGTAAAGCTTGCAAATAAGCGGGTTTGCAGACTTAAATATTCCACTGGATCAATCATGACTTGTAAAAATGTCACTAGACTTCCTAATAGTGTTCCTAAAACCATTCCAATCAGAAGAAGTAAATAAACAGGATATTTATCCGCCCGAAATAAGAAACGATATAAAATCAGTGCAAATAATACCATTGCGATAATCGCTACACTAAAATTCAGATATTTATTTAATACCCAAATTGACATTGACCCTGCAAAGAAGTAAATGACCGTTTGCACAACTTCGTACATCGAGTCAAGACCGATCATTGAAGGTGTTAAAAGACGGTTATGTGTAATGGTCTGAAATACGACTGTTGCATACGCAATCGCAGCCCCTGTTACAATCATTGCTGCAACACGAATCATACGTCTTGGAAACGCATAATCAAAACCACCTTTTATATCATAAAATGCAAAGAACAAAATACTTATTATGGCTAATACTCCTAAAAAAATTAACTTCGTACTATTTTTTCGCATATGCTCTTCCCCTAAACAACATAATTAAGAAGATCACACTACCGATTACTGCCACAGTTACGTTAACTGGAATCTCATAGGGGTGAATAACAATACGTCCAGTAATATCACAAACTAATAGAAAAGCAATCCCCAATACTGCTGTATGTGGAATGGTTTTTCGTAAATTATCACCCAAATAAAGAGAGACAATATTAGGCACTATTAAACCTAAGAATGGAATAACCCCAACAGTCAGTACGACCGTGGTAGATATAATCGCAACAAGAATCAGGCCTATATTTAAAACAAACTTATAACTTAAGCCCAAGTTCTTCGCAAAATCCTCTCCCATACCTGCGACAGTAAATTTATTCGCATAAAGATACGCTAAAATAACGGCTGGAACACTCACATATAACAGCTCATAGCGGCCTGAAATTATTAATGTGAAACTCCCCATTAACCAAGATGAAATATTTTGAATAAGATCTGCTTCATAGGCAAAAAATGTCGTAATCGATGATAAAATATTTCCGTACATAATCCCGATTAACGGAACGAAAATGACATCTTTAAATTTAATGCGATCTAATATTTGCATGAAAATGAATGTTCCAACCAAGGCAAACACAAAGCTAAATAGGACTTGCTGCATATATCCTGCTTTTGTAAAAAATAGCATGGAGATTAAAATCCCCAATTTTGCTGAGTCTAGCGTTCCAGCAGTCGTTGGCGATACAAATTTATTTCGGCTTAAAGATTGCATGATCAATCCAGCAATACTCATTCCTGCTCCCGCCAATATAATCGCCATTAAACGAGGCAGACGACTGATTAAGAAGATTTGCGTCTTATCCGAGCCCCAGTCGAACAAGTCACTTACCTTGATATCAATCGCGCCTACAAATAACGACACACATGAGAGCGCTATAGTTGCAATGATTAGTATCCACAATTTCATTTATGCAGTCCTCTTAACGTATATATTTTTAGCACAAATGTTGATAATAATTATTATTCCCAGTATAAATCAATAAAAAAATTTGTGTGCAAACTTTGCCCTGCTCCCCAAATAGATGAAGTTTGATGTTCCATAACGCCTCCTTATTGATAACGATTATCATAATTAACTATGTAAATGATATCCAATATCATTCTCAATGTCAACAACGAAACACTCTATCCTTATTTACTCTCCCTCCCCCGGTACTTGTCACTTTTTGTCGATATGAATTACTAGAAAAGTGTGGCATCTTGTCATACAATTTAACTTGTGTGTTTTTATCCTATTAAAAAGGAGTTATAAAAGGCTGATGTACTACTGTCTCACCTGTAATAAGATTCATCAACATGATATGTCAGCGGAGAAAATCTTTGAATCAGGTTATATCCTTGTGAACGATACCAAAGTGCCCTTAGGAATTTGTAAAGCGGAAGATAGCAAAAAAAAGAAGAGAAAGCTGCAGTTCAACAAGTTATTCTCATCTTTTAATCCTCTTATAATTAAGAACAGCTAGTTAAGGGTGAAAATACCGATTGGATTTTCCTCGATACCACATATTATCATGCTTAATTGTAATAGAAAGCCCAGTGGATCAACCACTGGGTTTCTATTTAAGTTCCTTTTATCTTGTATATTACTCTTTATTCCGAATTCCATTGAGAATGATATCTACCATAATCTCAATTTCTTGTTCATCATCTAAATTCATTCCTTCATCAGGGAAAATGACGAATTTAAAAAAGACATAGCCAACCATCATGGAAACGAGTGCGCGGGTTACTGTTAAAGGGGGGAAGTTTCGTATTTCTCCGCTTTGAATTTTGGAACTAACAAACGCCTCTGCCAATTTTCTACCCACACCGAACAAATTTTCCACAACAGCTCCTCTTAACTCTTCATGAAATTGCATTTCCTGGATAATGAGCCGGATCTGACTCCAATTTTTCTCAATGATTTGTAGACGGTTTTGGTAAAGCTGTTTTAGCAGATCATCCAAGGGTAGGTCGGAACCCATCAACTTCCTTACATCCTTCAACAGAAGAGGTGAAGCAAATCGCAGCATGATGGGTGCAACCAAACTGATCAAAATATCTTTTTTGGTTTTGAAATGGCGGAAGATGGTCCCTTCTGCCACCCCTGCTTCCTTAGCTATTTCACTTGTGGAGGCCGCATGAAACCCCTTTTCTGAAAAAAGCTTAACCGCCGCTTCCATAATTCTTTTCTGCTTCTCCGTTAGTTGGTCCTCATCCTTTAATTGATTAAGGAACCTACCCATTAGTTCATCCGTCGAAAGCTCTTTCTGCATATCATGCATCTTAATCGATCCTCTTTCTAAATTTTAATATAGCTACGAGACAAATCAGTACGGTAAAACTAGATAGAATCAGCGTTTCATCCCATAATGAATGCAAACTAACCCCTTTTAGAAAAATCCCTCGAAGAATCTCTAAAAAATAAGTCAAAGGGATCGCCCCTCCCAGCCACTGAACAACCATTGGCATAGATTCGCGGGGGAAAATGAAACCCGACAATAATACGCTTGGCAGTATAAAGGCGAAAGACATCTGCATGGCCTGAAGCTGTGTTTTCGATACAGTAGAGATAAGAATACCAATGGCTAAAGTCGTAATCAAAAATAACAGGCTTAATACAACAAGTAAAATAATGCTTCCCTTCACTGGAACGCCAAACCAGGAAATTCCTGTAAGTAATACCAGACAAAAAGAAAACATGCCAATTCCAATATAAGGGACTAACTTCCCTACGATTAATTCAAGAGGGCGTACGGGTGTAACGACCAATTGCTCCATCGTTCCCCGTTCTTTCTCCCTTACCAATGTAAACGCGGTAAGGATCGCGGTGACATTTTGCATAATTAAACCAATAAGAGCAGGAATATTAAACACCAGACTTTCCATATTGGGATTATATAGGACTCGCGATTGCAGAGTAATTGGCATCTCGACCGGACCAAGTCCTTGTTTCTCCAGTTTTTGTAGTTGAATGGAAGTCGATTTGTTCTGGATGAGAAGCTGAGCATTAGCCAACGCTGTTCGTGCCGTGTTTGGATCGGCACCGTCTATAAGCAGCTGTAGCTTAGCTTCCTTACCAGTGTCTAGCAGGGTGCTATAATTAGCAGGAATAACCAGTGCTACTTTTACTTTGCCCTCATCGATCGATTGTTGCAATTCCTCGTACCCTTCGATCTGGTACAGGTAATCATAGTATTCCGTATTGACAAACTGCTGTACAAGCTCTCGGCTTTGGCTTGATTTGTCTTGATCCCAAACGCCCATCGGGAGATGATTGACATCTGTATTCACAGCATAACCGAAAAGAAAAATCATCAAGATGGGCATCACAATAGCAATGGCTAGAGAAGGCGGATCACGACGAATCTGCAATAGCTCCTTGCGAATGATTGATTTAAATCGTATGAAGCTATATCCCATCCGTTCGCGTCCTTTCATATCTCATCCACCCTTCTCCCTGGTTCCTGTTCATGTTCCACGAGATGAATAAAGATTTCCTCCAGGTTTGGAAGATCAAATCTTTCTTTCAGCTCCTGTGGAGTCCCTTCAACCAGTAACTTACCGAAGAAGATAAAGCCGATCTTATCACAGGTTTCTGCTTCGTCCATATAATGTGTACTAACCAAAATAGAGATCCCTTTTTTGGACAAAGAATGGATGACATCCCAAAAGACTCTTCGAGAAAGTGGATCTACCCCCGCTGTCGGCTCATCTAAAATCAAAATTTCCGGTTCATGGACAAGCGCGCAGGATAAAGCCAGGCGCTGCTTCCAACCCCCTGATAAGGATCTTGCCAGTTGTCTCTCTCGTCCAGTTAATCCGGCCAGTTTAATCAATTCTGCCTTCCGGTCCTTTGCCTTTTTTCCCGTAATCCCGTATATTCCTGCGTAAAAATCAAGATTTTCTTCAACTGTTAACTCTTCATATAAACTAAACTTTTGTGACATATAGCCAATGTGATGCTTTATAATCTCCGCATCTTGAATGACATTGTAACCGAGAACCGTACCCTCTCCCTTAGTTGGTGTCATCAACCCACACAACATACGAATGGTTGTTGATTTTCCTGAACCATTTGGACCAAGAAAACCATATATACATCCTTTTGGAATGGTAATGCTTATATCATCCACGGCGCAAAGAGAACCGAATTTTTTGGTCAGATGGCTGCATGTAATAGCTATTTGCGTATTCATCATCACTGTTCACTCCCTGCTATGGATACATCTGCTGGCATTCCTGGACGAAGCTGATCCCAGCCTTCTTGTAGTTTAATGGTCACAGCAAATACCATCTTCGTCCGTTCATCCGGAGTCTGTACATTCTTAGGAGTAAATTCGGCCTGTTCGCTAATATGTTGGATTACTCCCTTGAAACTTCTTTCAGGAAATGCATCAACGGAAATCACAGCCTGCTGATTGACCACTACATCCCCCAGCTTCGCCTCCGGTACATAAATCTTCACTTCCAGCTTCTTTTCTTCAAGCAAAGACATCAATTGATAGGAGGGTTTGACCACTTCACCGAGTGATACGTTTTTTCGTATCACCGTCCCATTTGCGGGACTTACTATTACAGCCGTTGATTTTTGAATCTTAACCTGCTCAAGTCTCGCTTCGGCCTGATCTCTTTGTGCGATCAACTGCTTAATCTTATTTGCTGTGGCGCCTTCCTTTAATAAGTCGAATTGGGCTTCTGCTGCTGATTTTTGCGATTTCGCTGCCTGGATTTGAGCCTGGATCGCTTCCTTGTCACCTTTTGTCATTTGCAATTGTGCTTGTTGCGACTTAATCTGTGCCTGTAATTGACTGGCCTTTGCAGAAGCTTGATCGACTACCTCCTTTTGCGCGTCTACTTTTTCTTTACTCTCCACACCCTTAGCAAGCAATGCCACTAACTTCGTTAGCTTGTCCTGTTCATACTTCACGGTCGATTCAGCCCCTTGAAGCCCAGCTTGTACTTGCTCCCATTGGGCCAGACGCTGTTGTTCGAGTTCATGTAATTGTGTTTGTTGTGCCTCAAGCTGATTAATTTGAGCTTGATTTTGTTCAATCAGAGAAATTGCCTTCTGAAGCTCTTGGTCACGTGCACCTGCCTCAAGTTCTTCAAGAGAAGACTGGGCATATGCCAAAGAAGCTTGTGCCTCCTTTACTTGCTGCTCTAAAACCCGTTGATCCAAACGGGCAAGAAGATCCCCCTTTTTTATCTTTGAACCTTCCTCCACTGGAACCTGTTCCAATGTGCCTCCGATTTCTGTCAAAATAGGAATTTCTGTTCCTTCAACAAAGCCTTGATAAACACTACTGTTCTCCTCTTTATTTCCACAGCCAGTAAGAAGTAAGACAAAGCTGAACAAGAATAAGGTTAATCCAAATTTCTTCATAACTTCCCCCCCACCCTAAAAATGAGTGATTACTCACTTTAAAGTTAAAGGAGGGTTCAGAAATTGTCAATATCAAAAAAGCCTACTACATGGTTAGCAGCAGGCCCTTTAGCTATTTATTTGTTATTTTTTCAATTCTATCCTGGGAGTATCCCAGCAGATCTTTCAGGACATCCTCGGTATGTTCCCCTAGCACAGGTGGCGGTGTCGGATTTCCCCTATCCATATTCGTGTACTTGATCGGTGAGTCTATAACTTGAAAAGATCCATAGGCAGGATGTTCAACTTTTTTTACGAGTTCCCTTGCCATGATCTGTGGGTGACCAAGAATCTGTTCAACATTCAAAATTGGCGAATGAGGGATATCTTGTTCCTCGAATACGCGGGTCCAATAAGAAATTTCCTTTTCTATTAAAATCTGTTGCACCAGATCAATTAATAGATCCCTATTCTTTACCCTTTGCTGATTGTTGGCAAAACGCGGATCGATTAGCCATTCCGGTTTGTCAACCGCTAGGGTGAATTTCTTCCAGAAATCCTCCGTATAAACCGCAAGTACCATAAATCCATCTTTTGCCTGGTAGGTTCCATAGGGAACGATGAATGGATGATGAGACCCAATGGGTTGATCAGACTTCCCTGTAATATAGTATTTTCCGGCATAATACCCTAACAAGGAAACAAGGTTGTCTAGCAAGCTAATGTCTGCACGTAGCCCTTTACCCGTCTTTTGTTTTTCTACGATCGCTCCCAAAATGGAAATCGCTCCATATAAACCACCGACCAGATCACCAATCGGCAGTCCGCACCTCATTGGTGAATCGGGTTCTCCCGTCAGGCTCATTACCCCGCTCATGGCCTGTACCATAATATCGTAGCCGGCTCTCTCCCCGTATGGACCCGTTTTTCCAAAGGCTGAGATCGAACACTGAATCATTCCTGGATTCAATTCCTCTATGACTTCCGATCCAAATCCCAATTTATCCATCACACCAGGGCGAAAGTTTTCCAATAGTACATCGCATTTTTTGATTAAATCGAAAATAACTTGCTTGCCCGCTTCACTTTTCACGTCGATAGCAATACTCTTTTTATTACGATTAATACTTAAAAAGTAATGGCTTTCCCCTTCTTGGAATGGCGCAAAATGACGCGTTTGATCGCCGAACCCTGGCTTCTCCACTTTGATGATTTCGGCCCCAAGGTCACTTAGTATCGTAGATGCAAATGGACCTGCCAAAGTCTGACTGAAATCTAATACGCGAATATGGGAAAGCGGGCCGTCACGTTTAGAGGTTTCCGAAATCTCCATTCATCTATCTTCTCCTCTCTAAATGGGGTCAGAACTCAGTCGACATTTATCGAATAAACCACGAAATGGGTTGGAAACTTCCATTCTATTAAAGGGATAATTTTTTATCGATAAGTTCCAACCGAGGTCTGACCCCTATTTATTAGAATTAGAATGCCCGCAGATATTGTGTAGGTACTTCCAGTTTTTGTTCTAATTGAACCGCTGCGTGAATCGCCCAGTATGGATCAGCGAGCATCCCGCGTCCAACCGCAACCATGTCAGCCTCTTCATTTCCGACCACGGAATTGGCTAACTGGTAATCTTCCAGCTTTCCTACGGCAATGACAGGTACTTGAAGATTTTCTTTTATTTCTCTGGCAAACGGAAGCTGGTAACCAGCATGTGTACCAGGGCGACCATGCGGTCCCATTCCGGCTTCTTTTAAAGAGGCTTCCCCACCTGAGCTGACATGGAAAATATCAACTCCTGCCTGCTGATATCGCTTACAAACATCTAAGATATAAGGAACATCATATCCACCTTTTACGTATTCTCTTGCTGAAACGCGGATAATTAAAGGCATCTCACTTGGCATCTCACTTTTCACTGCCTGAATGACTTCCACACCAAATTTGGCCCGATCTTCCCCATATTCATCTGTTCTGTCGTTGATGAAAGGAGAATGGAACTGATGGATTAAATATCCGTGTGCTCCATGCAACTCAATGGTATCAACCCCGGCCTTAACTGCACGCCTTGCTGCATTCCTAAACTTCTCAACCATTTCTTTTACTTCATCAGTTGTTAGGGCTTTCGGTTGTTTAAATGTTGAATCAAACGGTTTGCTCGTAGAAGAAACAGGTACAGGTGCATCCTGAGCCTTACGACCGGCATGGGCAATTTGAATGCCGACTTTTGCGCCGTACTGATGACAGCCTTCAATAATCCTTGAAAAAGCCGGGATATGATCATCAGACCAGATCCCAAGGTCAAAATCTGTGATCCTTCCATCGGGTTCTACATCTGTCATTTCCACAATAATAAGACCAGTTCCACCTATTGCTCTTGATGTATAATGGACAAAATGCCAATCATTTGGTTTTCCGTCCTTGGCAGTAACCGAATATTGACACATCGGGGGCATCACAATGCGGTTTTTCAACTCCAAACTTTTAAACTGATATGGTGTAAATAAATTGGGCATTCCTCTTTCCTCCTTCTCCTATCTCGATATGAAAATATTGCCACAAGTCAAGAATACACTAAAAATTTGAATGTTAAAAGCTTACGAGTAAGCGGAACACTTCGTCCAGCCGTAGTTAGCAGAAATTATTTCAGTTATTTTTATTTATGTCAGATAAAATGTAAAGAAGGGAAAAGTTATCCGCTATAGCTGAAATCGTTTGCAAATAAAAGGATCAACTTATAAAGGAAATTATTTCCTCTATTAGTGGGTTCCAATTCGTTCATCATTGGAGGGCAGTTGCTGTGGCATATCTTGTTTACCCTGATTGACCCATAAATTAATGAGGATGAACAAAATGACAATAGCCCAAAACCACCATTTCTTCCAAAAAGGTTTCTGCGTTTCCATTCATTATCCTGCCTTTCCAAAGAGAGTAGGGGTGGTCATTACTGACCCACCCCTCTCAATAAACCGTGCATGCGGACCTACGCACACGGCTTTGACACTACATATTTCTTACGA
>NZ_JAGGKT010000003.1 GCF_017873965.1 Ammoniphilus resinae
TACACAAAAAAACAAACGGCATAGGTTTTTTTCCATGCCGTTTTGCATTCCATTTTTATTCCCAGTCCTTCTTTGAGCCTAACTTAATGACATTGTCCCAAGGGAGCCTCTTTGCTTTTACTTTCTTAGAATAACAATGTTCACGCGGCGGTTCGCTTGTCTGTGCTCAGCCGTATCGTTGGGGTATACCGGGTGATATTCCCCATAGCCGGTAAACTGCAGTCGTTCAGGAGAAATTCCTTTTTTCTCGAAGTGGTGAAGAACCGCAAGAGCTCTTGCCGAAGACAATTCCCAGTTGGAAGGAAATTGGCCGGAACGAATGGGCCGATTGTCTGTATGTCCTTCAATATTAATAGGATTGTCCACGACACTTAACAAGCCAATAATATCATCCAGAGTGTGTAGAAAGTCTGGTTTAAGATTGGCTTGACCGAGATCGAATAAAATCACGTCTTTAAGCGTTAGCTGCACGCCTTTTGGATTTTCTGTTAAATCGATCACGAGATTCAGATCATGTTCATTCACATATTCTTGCAGTTTTTGCTTTAATCCCTGTAAGGCAGCCTCGCTAGGAGAGGGCTTGGTAGGCATGGTAGAGGGGACAGGAGCCTCCATCGACATTTTCTCCGTTGTCGGCTCCTTGCCACCGCTTGTCGTATCGAAAACAGAAACATGATTAAACGCATTATACATAGATTCAATTAGCGAATCTGCTTTCTCCTTTTCGATATTACTCATCGAATACAGCACGATGAAAAACACCATTAGTAAGGTGATCATATCTGCATAGGTGATCAACCAACGCTCGCTGCCCTCATCATGCTGTTCCTCACGACGCCTTCTTCTCATTTGATCCACCTTGTCCCCCGTTTTGTTCTTCCAGCAAAAATTCTTGGCGCGCTTGATTTGGTAGGAAGGCCATTAGCTTTTCCTTAACAATATTCGGATTTTCACCAGATTGAATGGAAAGCAGACCTTCGGTTTCCATTTCCCTGATAATGATTTCATCCCGACTGCGCAGCTTTAACTTGTTGGCAATCGGTAAATAGACCACGTTGGCACTCATGACACCATAGAGCGTAGCGATAAAGGCAAGCGCAATCGAGTGACCCAGTGTGTCGGGTTGGCTTAGGTTACTAAGCACATGTACCAACCCCATCACGGTTCCAATGATTCCCATGGTTGGCGCAAAACCGCCAGCTGCTTCGAAAACTTTGGCCCCTAATTTATGACGTTCTTCAATATTGGCAATCTCCAACTGCAAGATATCACGGATCATTTCCGGTTCAGCACTGTCAATGACCAACTGTAGTCCTTTTTGTAAAAAAAGGTTGTCTTTCAACTGGTCGATATACTCTTCTAAGGCTAATAATCCTTCACGACGTGAAACCGTAGCCATCTTTGTCATGACTCTGATTGTCTCAATATGGTTCTGCTTTTTCTGTACAAAGGCAATTTTGACTAGGGGAATGACAGATTTTATTTGCTCGATTCCAAAACTTGCAATGACAGCACCAAAGGTACCTCCAAATACAATGATCGCTGCGCCAATTTGTAGGAGGGCACTGACTTCCCCGCCTTCTAGGAGGAATCCACCTATTAATGAAAGTAATCCTAGCGCAATTCCTATGGTAGTAGCTAAATCCACGGCGACACCTTCCTTTTTAATTCCGTAACCAAGGGAATGATTCTTTTAATTTTGTAGTCTAATATGTTAGAATACACCAGAGAATCCATCTTTAGGCCTATAGTTGTATATATCGGTAGAGATCGAGGTTCTGTTTAGTGTTTTTCGAGGAGAATGATGAAAATGGATAGCGATTGAAAGTCAAACCATAAACAGTCGATTAGAAATTCATGAAAAGGGGTGTGGAGAATGAAATTATATCTGAAATCATTTATCATTTTAATTGGCATTTCTGTCCTTATTATCGGAGCATTTGCCTTATGGGAATCGTGGACTGCAGAGCCTGCCGCAAAAGGGGAAAATCAGTCGGAAGTTTCCGCCGCAGAGCTGGTGGAGCGGACTGTAGAGACGGCCGTGATTACGACCAATCTGTATGATGAAGGCTGGATTAAGACGAAATTTGCGATTCAGACAGACTCTCCAGAAACCAAGGAACATGTAGAGAAAACGATGTTTCAGACGGAAAGTTTGATCATTAAGACCCTGTCACAACTTTCCAAGGATAAGTTGGCAGGCGCAGAGGGCTTGGCATTGGTGGAGAATTCCATTCAAAAGAAATTAAATCAAATGCTCGGAGGCGACGGTGATCAGATCGTCAAAGTCTATACCACAGATCGTGTGATCCAATAGGATCTGATACTGATTGAAGTAGGTGAATTCCATTCATGCAAGATGATCTCTTTTTTTACCTTATCGTATTAGGTCTCATTCTCGTTGGGGTGTCGTTCCTTCGATCCGGAAGAAATAAACCAGATTTGAACGCCACCCCCCGGCAGCAGATTAATGACCCGCAGTATCGTGAGTATCTGCATTTCATGTCTGAACTCAAAAAGGAAATGGAGCGGAGGAATGCAGAAATCTCCTATTCGGTACAAGAGCTGCGAAAAGAACTGACAGAAATCCAATCTCGCCTGGATACAAAGAATGGATCAACGGTCGATGGTCAGGGGGCCATGCGGCTTGATCACCGCTATGCTGAAATATTCGCCCTCAAGCAACAAGGGAAATCCATGGAGACGATTGCCAAACAATTGGATATGGGGGTTGGAGAGGTTGAACTCATACTCCAGTTGCATGCTGTATCTTCAGTATCCCCAGGGCAACGATGAAGGGGGAGGAAACCAATGATGGATAAACAATCGCTCTTACTTGGTGCTGGTTTAGGGATGATCCTGTCCGCCGTAGTGCTACACTATATTCCACCTTTGTTTGGACCCGCGACTGATCCCTCTGTTTCTCCGCCGCCTAAGTCAGCTCCATTGACGGTCGAGCAAGGGGAGAAGTGGATGAGCGAGCATGGGTACGTGGTCATGAAGCAAAAGCAATGGAACGAATATGAAAAAAAACGAAAAGAATTGGAAGCGAACCCTCCGAAGTCAACGATTACAATATACATCCAGCCCGGGTCGAATGTGGAAGGAATCGAGAGGATGTTAGTAGGGGCCGGCTTGCTCCCGCAGCAGAACCAATTTATTCGGCTGATGAAAGAAAAAGATCTTACTCGGCGGGTTCGAACAGGGGCCTACACCTTTGAAGGAAAGGTCAACGAAGAATTGATCATTGAAGAAATTACGCGCCAACGTTAAAATAAAAAGAAAAAAGGTGATACATATGCTCCGTGGAATTCAATCAGCTGTATCGGGTATGGTCGCGCAACAACGAAAACAGGATGCCCTTACGCAAAATTTGGCAAATCTGAATACACCAGGTTACAAGAATGACCAAGCCGTCATGCGGGCTTTCCCGGATATGCTGTTAGCACGCATTCGGGATCACCAGGATCTGCCACAGGTAATGAATGCCCCATCGATTCCGGGTCAACAGCAATACCTCGGCGTTCTTCAAAATGGTGTTTATACGCAGGAGTTAATTCCTGACTTTTCGTTAGGGACACTCATAGAAACTGGGAATGAATATGATGTGGCGATTGCGGACCAAGATCTCCCCCCTATCACTGTAGATGGACAAGCTGTTAAACCAGCCATCTTTTTTGCCGTGCAAAATGAGCAGGGAGAAGTCCGCTACACACGCAACGGCAAGTTTACCGTGGATGCATCTGGACAGTTGACAACCTCAGATGGTCTGCTGGTGCTCGACTCGCTGGGCTTACCGATTGAGATGGATGAAACAGGAAAGCTCCCGCTGACTGACCTTGGCTTGGTCCAGGTGGACAACCCGCATCAGTTGGTACGTGAAGGAAACAACACCTATCGCTATACAGGAGCGAATCAACCCCAGCTGTCAGCACCTGCTGATCTAACCGGGTTTTCCTTACAGCAAGGTTTTATTGAAGGGTCTAACGTGGATCCTGCGAAAACGATGACGGAAATGATGATGACGATGCGTTCCTTTGAAGCGGGTCAAAAGGTGATCCAGGCTTATGACCGTACACTGGAGCAATTGAATACGATCGGTAAACTCGGATAGGAGGTGAATAGAAGTGAATCTATCCATGTACATATCTCGTAGTGCATTGCATAGTTACCAACAAAAATTAGATACCGGGGCGCAGAATGTAGCGAATGCCAATACGGTCGGCTATAAGAAACGAGATGCTGTTTTCTCCGAAAATCTGGCCACTGAGATAAAGAATCAATTCGAAGATGAGAAGGAGATCGGTCGCTTAACCCCTAATGGCATCCGCACCGGATTTGGTGTCCATCTCGGCCAAACGGCGATCAATATGCAGCAAGGCAATGTCCAGGAAACGGATAATCCTTTTGATTTTATGATTGAAGGAAGAGGATTCTTTCAAGTGAGCCATCCGTCTGGACCGGATAAGGACGGACCAAGCGAAATTCGTTATACCCGTGACGGATCATTCAAGCTGACCCCATCTTTCTGGGGGGACACCAACTACCTGGTCAACAGTCAAGGAGACTATTTGTTGGATGATTTCGGGGATCGTATTGAAGTTCCAACGGGTTATGATGTGAAAATTAGCGGGAACGGTGAAATTTATTTTTACAATCAAAACAATCCTGACGATTTCTATACAAACTATACACAAATCGGGGTCGTTGATATTGCCAACCCGCAACTGTTGCAAAACGTTGGCGGCAATCAATATGTGCTGCGGGAAGATCTTTTGGGTCAAGGCGTCACCGTGAATGATCTGGTGCAAACTATGGATCTTAGCGCAGAAGGCAGTCCGAAAATCCGCCAGGGTGCTCTAGAAACCTCGAACGTCGACTTAGCGAAAGAAATGACCGAAATGATGATTGCCCAGAAAGGCTTTCAATTGAACTCTCGAGCGATCTCCTATGCAGATCAGATGATGGGAATTGCCAATGGGATTTTCAGAGGGTAATCAAATAACGGAAATCAAGGGATGAAGGGATCAACGAAGATGAAAATATCCACATTACTGTTCGGAGAGATCGAAATAAACAAAGAGCAAATCATAGATTTTCCTTCGGGCATCCCCGGATTCCCAAAAGAAAATCAATTTGTCTTTTTACCCATACCAGACACCCCATTCACCAGCATGCAATCTGTTTCCAGCGAAGTCCACTTTTTTGTGATCAACCCCTTTGAGTATTTCAAGGACTATGAGTTTGACATCCCTGATCCAGTGATTGAAATGCTAGGGATTGATGGGCCTGAGACCGTGGCCACTTGGTCGATCCTATCGTTAAAAGAGAACCTAGCCGATTCCACCGTCAACATGCAAGCACCTGTGATCGTGAATACAGGGTCCCGTAAGGGAAAACAATTGGTATTAAACCAATACCAGATCCGCCAACCTATTTTCATGCCAACGCCAGTGGCGTTACAGGGATAGGGGGGACCGAACGATGCTTGTATTAACACGCAGAAAACATCAATCGATTATGATTGGCGATGATATTGAGATCACGATTGCCGCGGTCGAAGGGGATCAAGTGAAACTAGGAATTAATGCACCCAAACACGTGGAGATTCATCGCAAGGAAGTGTATTTGGCGATTGAAGAGGCGAATCGGGAAGCGGTGAGCGATGTGGCGAGGGTGGATTTGAAGAGGATTATGGGGCAGTTGGGCGGAAGTGAATAAGTAGGATGAGGGATAGGGCCTTTCCGGTGGGGAGGGCTTATTTTTTGTACTTCTAAAATAAAATAAAAAAATAATAGAGAAGCTATAAACAAATTGCATATATCTTCCGATATATGAAGTGTAAGGAAAATCAATAGGAATTCGGTCGCGCGACGATGTTCTTATTGTTTTTACCTAAAACTAACCACATGGATGTGGGGAATATTTCAAGGAGGAATTTAAAATGAGAATTAATCACAACATTGCTGCGTTAAACACGTATCGTCAGTTGACTACCAACAACGCTGCACAAGGAAAGTCTATCGAAAAGTTATCTTCTGGACTTCGTATTAACCGTGCTGGAGATGATGCGGCTGGTCTAGCAATCTCTGAAAAGATGAGAGGGCAGATTCGAGGATTGGATCAAGCAACTAGAAACTCTCAAGATGCGATTTCAATGATTCAAACTGCTGAAGGTGCATTGAATGAAACTCACTCTATTTTACAACGTATGCGTGAATTAGCAGTTCAATCATCGACTGATACGAATACACTTTCTGACCGAGAGGAAATCCAAAAGGAAATTAACCAATTAACTTCTGAAATTAACCGAATTGGTAACACTACAGATTTTAATACAAAGAAATTATTAAATGGTGATCTTGAAAATACTTTTACATCAGAAGTAACAGGTATGAACTTTGTTGGTGGTACCGCTACAAGCACAAATGTTTCTTCAACCGGGCTTGATGTAACATTATTAAGTGGTACAAATGCATTAGAAGCTGGGGAACATACACTGGAAATAACTTCTACTCGTAATACAAGAGATCCTCAAGTGTTAACAGCTACTTTCAATGATTTTGATGCATCAAGTACTGGTAATGGAAAAGGTGTAACATTTGATGGAAACCAAATTACAGCAGATAATACTACTGCAGCAGAAAATTGGACGTTAACATACGTTGCAGCAGATGATGCATTTACTGTTACAAATGCTGCTGGTACTTTTTCTGATACAGTAAAAGTAGGGGAACAATACGATGCACATGGTGTCTCCTTTAAGATTACTGATGCTGGAACGATTGGTGATGGAGAAACCTTAGTATTCGCAACAACTGCTGGTGCTGACACGATTGGAACTGAGCAAACTGGTTGGACAACGGTTAATTCACAGGATGCAGTAATTGGTGATATTACTCTTACTGATGATGGCACTAATGAAATCTCTCAATATGCTGGTGGTAAACTAACTATTACTGTTAATGGTTCAGCAGGTAATTATAATGTTCTTTTAGAAGATAAAGATGGAAACACTGTAATTAATGATACTGTTACTGGAACAGGAACTTTTAATGATCATGGTATCAATTTTAATCTTTCGAATCTTGGTACTACGGATGGAAATGTAATAGAATTAGATTTGACTGAAGATACGTATACTGTTCAAGCATCGTTAGATGGTGGGGCTGCTCAAACACTGACTTCTACTTATGATGGCGTATCAACTTCAGAAGTTACTGATTTTACTGGATTAGCTGGTATTGAATTAGATAGTAGTGCTGTTCTAGCTGCGGGTACTCACACTTTTGATGTTGAACAAACTGTTGTTGAAAATGGTACAGATGAATCAGCAACTTTCCAAATTGGTGCAAATCAAAACCAGTCAATGTCATTAAGTTTTTCTGATATGCGTGCTTCTGCACTTGGAATCACTGGAACCGGAACAGGGTTTTCTTCATCAAACAATGTAACTGATGGAACTAATAATGCTAATGTTGAAAAAGCATTGGATGTCACTACAACTACAAATGCATCAAATGCAATTACGGTAATTGATGATGCAATAAAGTCTGTTTCCGCAGAGCGTTCTAAACTTGGAGCATCACAAAATCGTTTGGAGCATACAATAAATAACTTAGGAACATCATCTGAAAACTTAACTGCAGCGGAATCTCGTATCCGTGACGTAGACATGGCTAAGGAAATGATGGAGCAGACTAAGAACTCTATCCTTGCTCAAGCCGCCCAAGCAATGCTTGCACAGGCTAACCAACAACCTCAAGGGGTACTTCAGTTACTTCGTTAATCTTAACTTAATACACGGGAACTCTAGAGTCACTAGGGTTCCCTTTTTACTAACATCATGGAAATGAGGGGAAACAGCATGGAAAAGTACATAGATGTGATGAAAAGAACGATAGAGTTGTCCGTAACCTGCTTAGAAGGTTTGGAGCATATTAAAGTGAAGTTAAATGAAGGTCGATTTGAAGAAACCATCCAACTAATGAATGACGTAGTCACAGCCTTCTCCAAGATGGAAAGCTCCATTCAACCTATTTTCCATACATTGCCTTCCAATGAAATTCAACCTCTGACGCATTCCCTTATAAACGCATTTGAAAATGCCGTAACGGCTTACGAACAAGGACAAGCTGGAAAAGTGAAGGAGATCTTCCAATTCACGCTTTTACCAGCCTACAAGAAGTGGAAGGTTGAGGTGGAAAAAGTCTTTCATCCATACCTAATCTCATAGAGAAACCTTGGTAGAAGGAGGTGAAAGACGATGGACATTGCTGCTTTATCGATCTCGTTAAGTCAAGCAAAGATCATGCAAGAAGCTAGTACATCCGTCATGAAGATGGCGATGGATACGGCTAAAACGAATGCAGCCAATTTAACGGATATGTTAGGTCAGACTAAGGCTGTGGAGCAGGCTATGCAGCCACATCTAGGTTCACAGCTTGATGTTAGGCTTTAGCTGATTGCTGAAATCAAGGAAGTCCCAAGATTAATTTTAAGATAGGGTCTTCCTTGAGTAATTTGAGGAGGGTATATTGACATGAGTGACTTTGGCGTTATTTTTTGTGGTGAATGTAACAGTCTGCAAGTTGATAGTGGCTATGATACAACTTCAACTCTTAGATGCTCAGGTTGCGGCAATGAGAAAGAGTTCAAAGTTGGAAAAGTGACAATTTCTTCTGATGCTAGGGTTAACCTAGATGAAATAATTACACAAGCTAGAACAGAAGCTCGGATCTTAGCATAAAAAGTTTAGAGACCGATCTGGGGAGAATGAGTAGCCAATGGGCTGCTCCTTTTTTCTTTTTTGGGGCAATTGGGGAAAGTGGAGTGTGCCCCGAAAGCCCACTTGCTACTACCATGGTCCGAAATAGAACCATTGTAAACTGGAATGAAAGAATATTCGTACATATATTATAAATTGGAATATATACTCAAAGTAATAGAACGCATGGGGACTTCTTTTCGGAGAAGTCCTTTTTGCTGTGATTGAAAAGTGAGGAGGAAAGGTATGAAAATCATCAAAGGATTTGTTGACCATGTGCTGTTGAAAGAGGAACAATCATTCCCTTGGACATTTCTTGAGTTCCTTGAAACGGAGTGGATGAAACTGTACGAAGCCTATTCAAATGGTGAGCCACTAGAAGAATTCACCCTGGAGATGTACGGGGTGCAGATAGTGTTGGAGTCAGGTGACAGCCTACCCAAAGGCAATAGGTAAAACCATCTTTCCAGAATACGTGGAGAGGATTTCCCTAGATGATGTGGAGATCTATCGCATGTACGTGATGGAAGGGGAGGACTACGGCAAGCTGTACTATTCCATAGTCGGTATGCTAGATGAAAACGCAGAGAAATTCTTAGAAAAGTACGCTGAATTGAATGAAAGATAAATGCCCCGATCTCACAAGGAGATTGGGGTTATTTTTATTTAGAGGGAGGAAAAGAAATGTACATCGAAAATACTGATTTCAAAATAGCAGGCAACAAACAAGCCAAGCGGGTGAACATTGTGAGCCTAAAGATGGTAAGGGAGTCGAGTATCCTGTACAAAGAAAGAAGCGTTAGATCCCCAGAGGATGCTTACAAACTAGTAAAGGAATTTCTAGCCGATGCCGATCGGGAAGTCTTTGTGGTTACTTGTCTGGATACCAAAAACCAGCCAACAGCAATTAATATTTGCCATGTTGGAAGCCTGAACAGCAGTATAGTGCATCCGAGGGAGGTGATGAAGGCTGCCATCCTATCCAATAGTGCCTCCATCTTAGTGGCACACAACCATCCATCATCTGATCCTACCCCATCAAAGGAGGACATTGAAGTTACTAAGCGACTCATGAAAGCTGGAGAAATCATTGGGATTGACGTTCTTGATCATCTAATCGTAGGAAATGAACGGTTCATTTCGCTAAAAGAAAAAGGATACCTATAAAGGGGAATGAAAGATGAAGATGATTGGGGAAAGCGGTAGTAAGACGCATTTCATCAAAGCGTTAGCTGAAGCCAAGATTGGTCGATTAGAAGATTTTGTGCGAGAAAGAAAGGGGGAATTGAAGCAGATTGCAAGGCAAGATTATTCCGATCAAACAACATTGTTGCTGGATATGATCAGGGAAATCATTCCCGAATGCCAAGAGGTAAAAGTGAAGGTTGCTTCAGATCAAGTAGTACTAATGAATTGCTCGATTACGAAGAACCTCGACTATTCGTTCAAAATGTACCTAAACAGATCACCGAAAGAGATTACAGCGATGCTGATCATTCAAGTAGTCCTCCCCTATACACTCGACTTGTGGGAGCAGTTAGAGAAGGGAAGAGGAGAAAAGGAGGGACCAAAGTGCTTAGTCTAGCTCGTGAAATTGTTCGAAATTATGCAAAGGAAATTTTAAACCTTGATTGCGATCCCGAAACCCTGAGTTGGGAGAGTGTGACATTGTACAAGGAGGAGATCGATCCTGATCTAATTCCTATATACGATCTTGAAGAACTTATTCACGGAGATCCGTTAACGATCTGGATGGTGACTATTGAAGAGACCGAAGATACCGAAATCATTTTGGCTCTGATAGAGGAAGAGGACAAGACAGGATTTCAATATATCATTTGGTTGGAAAATGGCGTTAGAGTGTGGAGTAAAGTCTTGGGCTAGCTAACGACAAAACAAAGAAGGAACTGACGACAAAACTAAATCATGCTAAGCATGAAGATGTCATACCAAGTAATACCAAGGAAAGAGGATAGATTGTAAAGGAGATTAGCACCCTCAAGCGGTTTTACATTGTCAACTACAAACAATGGCTACTGGACAAAGGGTACGCCATAGCTACCATTAACAAGAAGATCAATTCCTTGCAAGCGTACAACTTCTATTTAATATCGAAGGGGATGGCAACTGAACAGGTTGTATTCCTAAGAAAAGATCAAGTGAAGATAGCATCGGGAAGACAAAATGTGAACGTACTGACTGATGAGCAAGTCAATCGTTTGTTGTTCTACATACAGGATCACCAAAACACCTCCCAACGAAATGAACTAGTCGTTTTGTTGCTCCTCTACACAGGAGTACGAGTAAGTGAGCTTTGCCAGATCAAGATTCAGGACATTGACTTCTTCACCAGTGAATTATCCATTTACGGAAAAGGAGGAAAGCACAGAGAAGTGCCGTTACGAAATGATTTGATAGCAAAAATTCGGGAGTACCTCAAGGGAGAGCGAAGTCAAAGCAAATTTGCTGAAAGTAAGTACTTGTTAGTCAGTCAGCGAAACGAAAAGATGGCAAGGGATACGATTAACACACTTCTGGAAGAAATAGGAGCAGACTTGGAATTCAAAATCTATCCCCACCAGTTACGTCACACCTTCTGTACCCGATTAATTCACAAAGGAGTAGACCTCACAACGGTGAGTCGTTTGGCAGGGCATCAATCCATCCTGACAACTAGCCATTTTTATATTTCCAGTAGTCGCAAACAAAAGCAAGAGGCTGTAAATTTGTTGTAGTTCAGGAGTTTTTGTAGTGATCGAAGACGACGAAGCGCTGACGCGCTTCACCTCCCCAAAGGGGCCTGGACCCCTTGGCTGAACTAAAGCGTTAGCCTGGCGAATTTAAATATGGATTCCCTTGGTATTATCTGAACTTTCCGAAGGTTGATTATACAAGGAGGCGTTTCATGTGTTAAAATAGAAATAGGAGGTGTTTGACATGCTATGGTCGGAAGTAAGGGAAGTATATCCGGATCAATATGTTGTTCTTCAGGCGTTGTCTTTTCATATAAAAGATAATAAGAAAGTCGTAGACGAAGTAGCGGTGATTAAGACTATTGATTCAGCTAGAGATGCTACAAGGGAATTAGTTCGGAGTTCGGGGGATAGGTTTGTATATCATACATCGAAAGAAAAGATTGAAATAGAAATTCGTCCAACTAATGGACTAAGGATAAGGGGGCTCCAATGAAAGTAGAGTTAATACAAGGGCTTTTACATACTTCTATTACTATGGAATTTAACGGGAAGAGAAAGAGTATAGATAATGTAGTTATTGACACAGGTGCAGCTTATTCTATTATCTCTTCAGATGAAGTTGACGATATAGGTGTATATTGGAGTCCAGATGACGAAATAATTGATTCTATCGGAATGGGTGGAGTTCAAAATTCCTTTGTAAAAAGGATAGATAAAGTTGAATTTGCAGGAGAAGTATTTACCTCGATACCTTTTGATTTTGGGTATTTTGCCCCTGAACTTAAAATTAATGGTTTGATTGGTCTCGATATTTTACTGGAAGGGAAGTTTTGTATTGACTTAAGGAACTTAATGATTGTTTAACTAAAAAACTAAGAGATTCTTTCATCTGAAACATCGCCACCTTAATTACATCTTGCCTCATCTCACCCTCACTAAGAGCTTTATTTCCATATAAGGATTACCCCCCTAATAAAAATGAACGCACACCGCGAAGTATTGCTGTGCTTTGCTTTACTATATTAAGGCGTTATCTTAGTGAAGTTTATCATCATTATTTTGGTTTAAATGGAATAAAGGTAATGTCTAAAAGGAAGTGTTCCCAATGAGAAAGAGAATTCAACATCGTTCACATTCCACGGAGCAACAAATTGTTTCCTATAAAATCCCACCTCGAGAAAAACAAAAAGAGATTCAACAGATTCTGTGGAATCAAAAGAGGCTCACTATGTATTCTGATTGTTCACAGATACTCCATCATGGTATTTATGGATTGGGTGCAATGTTTGTCTGTGGTGGCACGACTCGTACCTATTCAAAGAAAATCTATTCACGCTATGTGAACAAATCCACTTTGGGGGAATATTACGCAGTTGCTTTCACCATTCAACAGGTTCCCTCGTTTCTCCGGGATACCAAAGAAGTTTGTCCAGAGTACTTGAAATTATTTACAGATATTGAAATCCAATGGGATCATCTAAGGGAAGAATATCAAGAAGCGATAAATGATATTCAAAAACAACTTGCAGTACTTACGCTTCCCTTCGAGATAAGCAATATGACAAATGAAGAAAAAAGATGTAACCCTTTTTACCGTGCCGCACATAATGCATCCCGCAAAGCAATTGGAAAGTAGCTGAAGACGCTAATCACTCTTCGTTTTAACACGGTCTGACTCCATCACCAGATAAAGCATCAGTGTGGAGAAGTCTAATGAGTAACCGCCCTTTCCCCAAATAGTACAGGAAGGTTACTCATTTCGATTTTTTGACTTGGTCATTCAAGTGTACGGATCAGGTCTAGATCAGATGTGAACAAGGGATTAGTCTCTTATCACCTTAAATGTTGAAATCAATTTGACTGGATGGAAACCGTGCTTGTCGATGGATCCCAATTAACTTCGGCGCCAAGGGCTTCGCTAATAAAACGTAAGGGGACGTAGGACCTGCCGCCTTTCAAAAGTGCCGGCGCATCTAAATATAGGGTCCTTTGGTTTACCAGGGCGTTGTTATCTCCAATCCTAAGCGCAATATTTTTACCGTCTTTCTTTAAATCAACGATCTGGGTATTCTGATCCCAATTCACCTCGGCAGCCAAGGTTTCACTAACAAAGCGAAGAGGCACAAAAATTCTGCCTGCTGTTGTATCCATGTACGGCTTGGCATCAACGAATGATATAGTCGATCCGTTGACTATTAACTCAATACCATGTTCCTTGAAATCTACTCCGCTTGTTGCTATTTTTTGAATTTGCCTTTTGTCATAGTCAATTACATACAAATATTTTCCATCAAATTCATACCCTGATACATCGTTAATCCCGGTGCTCTTCACATCATCAAGCAGCCAGTGGTAATCCCATAGGGCTCGTCCTTGCTGTGATGTTTTTTGAACAGTAAATACTCCTTGATCATTCAAAAAATAAATGGATCCGTTTCGATAGATGGGACGCTCAATGAGATCGTCACTAGACAACTCCGTCGTCTTTCTTTCTCCTGATGCAAGATCTATATGGTGAATATAAACAGTTCCATCATAGACATCCAACTGGTCACCATTTAAGACAGGCAAAACAAAATGATAAAGATTTCCTAATTCATATCGGCCTTGTATTTTTACAGCTAGTGGCCCATGCCATTTGTACAGGATTTTCTCTTTTCCGTCCTTTAGAGCCACATATTGATGTAGATAACCCGCGGCTTTATAGGGGTCATTGACATCAATCCCCATTCGATTCTCATCCTGTTGGCGTACGTACACGATGGTTCCGTCTTTCGCAATAGAAAACCGGGGAAAGGTAATGTATTTGGCATAATCATAAAGTGTGTAATGTCCCCATTGATATAAATTTTCTGGACCACCTGATTTGGTTTCAAAAAACGCATCAGGTTGAAAGCCCTCGTTTGTTTCAGCTTTGCTAAGATGTAATAGGGTTGCTTTCCCCTTGTGAATTTTAAAAAGAAGGTTATAGGTTCCTCCTAGAATCGGGTCACCATCAGTGGCAGTCAGTCCCTCATCTTGCCGATTTCGGAAGATGAGACCTGATAGGTATAGTTCATCGTTGTAATAATCTATGGTGGCTAAACGAAAGGAGCGAATGACAGCATCCGATTGTAGGTAACCAGGCAATAATGTCTTTAAATGGTACAAATCATAGAAGATCCTTTGCTGGTCATCCTTAATTTCCTTTATTGAATCCCCATCTAAGACGTAAATAACGCCGTTTTCAGCAGCTAGACCTTGTGGCCAGTCCCATGGTTGATCTGGCTTCCCTAATGAAATAACTTGTTCCGTTTTCGCGTAGATGGGTGAACTCATAGATAGGAGGAACAGAAAACAGAGAATTAGTTTACGTAACAAAAAAATACCTCTTTTCACTTGAAGCTTAGCTTCGTCTTATTTTAAAAACTGCAATACAGATTGTTGGTTAGCTTGGGCCAGCATGGCCTGGGATGATTCTAGTAAAATTTTTTTATTGGTCAAATTTGAAAATTCTTTCGGCAAGTCGGCATCTCGGATAAGTGACTCAGCTTTTGTTAGGTTTATTTTATAATTCGCTACGTTGTTATTAATGTGTTCTAGGGTATTTTGATAAGCACCAAATTTAGTGCGTTCCGAAGAAACCGTTTGTATGGCTTCATCAATTTTCCCTATTGCATCTTGTGCTTCAGAAATTGTATCAACTACAACGTCATCAATCCCAAGATTTGGTGTACGTGCATCTAAAAGATGGATGGTAAAGGTGTCCCATGAATTTGCCCCAACATGAAGAATAACAGGTTCAAAGATCTTTTCCTGTCCAAAGCCGGAATCTGTAATAATTTGTTCGGCTAAGCCTGGGGAGATATTCGACGCAATTTCATCAGGCGTTGAAGGGATAAATATTTTATTTGCAAATTCATCATAGCTTTCGGAATAGGAGAAGTAATTCTTCGAACCTATAATATGAATACCAAATACATAGGAAAAAATATTATTCGTATCTAATGTAGACTTAACATCTGTTTCCGAAACAGACCCTGATTCATTATATGTATCGGTTAATAAAACAAAGATCTTTTTAGAATTTGAATCATAACCTAAAGTGGATCCCATAGAGCCGCTCGGGGCATAGTCAATCATGTGTTGGTATGGTGTAGAGGTTCCACTCGTTGCAATGTGCACAGTCGATAAATGATTCTTGATAATTGAAATATCATCTGTTAAGGGAAGGTTTCTACCGGGATGAACAGTACTAACGGTACCGACTCTAACATTTCCGTATGTAGACAGATCGTTAACAAAGCTGGAAATTCCCTTGGTTACTTCATCTATTCCTCCTTGCATGGAGCCAGAGTCGTCAATTAAGAAAATAATATCTGCTTTAGGATCGCTTATAGATCCCTCATTCCCTTGGATGACAGGTGGACGTAACAATTTAATCTCATTAAATTCACTATCATTGGCGATATCATTAATTGCTTCTTTGATATGATCCATTTCCTTTTGAATAATCTGTCGATCCTCTGGTGTTAATGTTCCATTCGAAGCTTGGACTGCTAATTCTCGCATCCTTTGTAAAAGCGGATTCTCAATAATAGATAAGCCACCTTCAGCAGTTTGGATTAAAGAGATTCCATCCTGAACATTTCTCTCTGCTTGCTCCAACCCACGAATTTGGGCTCTCATTGCTTCTGAAATACCTAAACCTGCTGATCATCAGCCGCCTGATTTATTCTTAATCCAGTTGAAAGCTTTTGCGCCGAATTCGTGATAGCATTATTAGTATTTTGCATTTTGTTATAAGTGTTAATGGCAAATAAGTTATGGTTTATTCTCAACTTCCACACCCCAAAAATACTTTTTTAATCTATTAATATAAGTATAGGCCCTTTTGCCTAATCCTTCAAATAAAACCATACTTTGGCTTATCTTTTTAGTACTGGGGAAAACTTTCAATTTACTTTTTAAAGATTTATGATTAGTTTTAAATAGGGTAGATTTCTTGGGTTACTTTCCCCCACTTGCAGGTTCATATTCTCAAAAAAAGCTGTAATCCCCCTGCAAGCCGTTTTTAGGAGGTTTTTCCATTGAGAGATTTATTAATAGGTATATGTGTGTCACTTTTTACAATGGGAGTCATGATTTATTTAGCCGTATTTCATGTCGGTTTGGAATCTTCTTCACCAAAAGTTGATGCGCAAAGTCCGATGAAAGAAAATTTTGCTAGAACCAATCAACCCATTTACTATCGAGATAAAGTGATCGTTCTTCTGTATCATGATGTAGTTACAGATCCCTCATCGGTAACTCCTTATACTATCTTAAAAAGTGATTTTGAGGAACAAATGAAAGCCTTACACGAACATTCGTACAATGTAATTAGTATAGATCAGTATGTGAATTATGTGAAAGAAGGGGCGGAAATCCCACCAAATGCCGTTGTTATAACTTTTGATGATGGATATGAGAGTTTTTACTACCAAGCATATCCTACACTAAAACAATATCATTTTCCCGCAACAAACTTTATCATTGTAAATTCTACAGATCGGTATTCTGCAGAACGATTTCCGCATCTGACTTGGGAAGAAATAAAAGAAATGAAAAATAATCAAATGAGTTTTCATAATCACACCTATAATCTTCATTCTAAAGAACTGGTAAATGCACAAGGAATTAAAAAGCCTGCTTTATCAAATCGTATCTATTTGGAAAAGTTTGACCGTCTTGAGACGGAGGAAGAGTACATAAAAAGAGTGAAGAGTGACCTTATCTTTGCTGAAGAACGTTTAGAACAAGAATTAGGTGAACGCGAGGTAAAAGTGTTAGCATTCCCATTTGGTTCCTATAATAAAGATTCGTTAATGATAGCAAAAGAATTAGGGTTTGATCTGGTTATGACTACTAAGGAAGGAATCAACACAAGGGAAAACTTAGAGGTGTATCGTATCAATGCTGGACGTTCCGGAATATCTGCTGAAGGTTTGTTAGACCTTCTTAAAAAATGGCATGACAGGTAACGATGGTACCATTGAAGATAATCATTTACTTTATGTTTAAACCATATATTGGTATAATTTTACTGTCTTTTTTAAATTAGGCTAATATAATGGGGTGTTAACAACAGAAAAGATAGTAAAGGGGCGGGATCTACATCCGCCCCTTTCATCGTCGATGGCAATTTACTTAGTCTTATATCCAATATTGAAATGTAAAGTGCCGTCAACCGGATAATAGGCAACCTTTACTTTTCTTCCATTTAAAATAAATTCATCCGGGATATCGTTCTGGTTGCAGTAGTTCCATACCGATTTCCATTTGTCTTCGAAATAAAATTTAAAGAGCTGTGCAGAGACAACGGGAATCTTAAAGGATTCAGATATGACAGGTTCTTTTTTTCCAGGAGGTGTTCCCCATCCTGTATATCTGATCGTTACCTCAACATCATCGTTAGGGCTGCTGTCAAATAGGGTGATTGCTTTATAGGCTCCGGTAATACCAAATGACTGTCCGCCATCTTTAAATCCAAGCTCATTTTTAAATGCCTGGTAATTCTTGTGTTGATCGGGTGACCAGGTCGATTTAAGCTGTGGAGCTTTCCATCCGCCGGGATAGTTGACATTCGGGTCTAATGGGTTAAAGTCAAATGTTGAAGGATATTGTCCCTTTGTTCCAAAATAATTGGTAGTTGGGTTTTCTGGGACGGTCCCGATGAATATGATCGTTGTTTTATTCTCTTTTTTCATACTAACAGGATAGTAGTCATCAATAAATGATAGGGGCAAGGCGAGTGAACCACCCTTCATAATTCCGTTAATAGATGGTCCTTGGCTATTTCCTATTTGCTTCCCGGGATATGTTGAGCCATTTCTTTTGGGAACGCCATCCCATTGAAAGTTCCAATACTCACCGTTCCCCATATCCACCACACTGGAGTTATAATCATCGCTTAAGTCCCCGGTAATACCCAAACCATACAAGGAATCAATGGGAATATAGATTTCTTCACCCCGCGAGAAAATTTGCTCTAAAAAGGTGTTAAACCCTGGGCCTCTTTTTTCTTCTCCATTGACGAAAAGGGCAAAGGGTTCCGTATTATCCGATGCGGTGGGGTGATCTTTTTTTTCTTCTCCCCATTGAATATGGTAGCCATAGTAATAGGAAGTATAGATTTTGGTATTTCCCTTTTTATAGGTTTCTCCACTTGCACCATACTGCAGTTTAAAGAGATCTTTGAGCAATGTCTGTGTTTCTGTTTCACTCATCGGCAGCCCGAGTTTCACTAAGAGCGATGCCATAAAAGGAATTTTACTTTGATCGAGTTCGACAATCGTCATATGCCAATTTTCACTGATATCTCCATAAATATGGTCTTCAAATTGGTAAACTAACCGAATGCCATTTCCAGTGATTTCTGTTTCGTATCGTTCCGGATTGTTTGTGGCGGAAACTTTCACCCCGTATTTTTTTGCAGTAGCAGCTACACGGTTGACAAGGGAGTCGGTTAACGGGATGGTGTTTTTCGTTGCCTTCAGCTTTCCGGACTTATAATCTCTCACTTTTTTTAAGAAGACAGCTGCTTGTGCACGGGTGAGCCGGTCTGTTGGACCGTAATTCTCAAAGTAATCTGCCTTATTATTATAGGTTCCGGATGTGAGGTTTTTTTGATAGAGATATCGAACAGCTTTTTTCGTTTGAAGATTCTCTATGTTGCCATTCAGTAACTTATAGATAATGCGAGCCACTTCTGCACGTGTAATTTCGGCATTCCTTCTTTCACCATATTCCCCAATCGAGTTAATCCCTTTTTGCTCTACGAAATCATAGGCCCAGTCCGCCCAGCTGATCTTTTCATAAGGGTCCTTCGGTGTTGTGTCCTTCGGTTTCCCAAAAAGCATATTCACTGCCAAAGCCAGGAATTCCTCTTCAGTCATGTAACGGTCAGGTTTAAAGGTTCCATCCTCATACCCATTAATCCATCCTGATTTCACCAAATATTGAATTTCCGATGCGGCCCAATGGTTTGAAGGAACATCAGAAAATTGCTGTTGAGCTGTAGCTTGTCCTGCTTGAAATAAGGTGGTTACTAACATCGTAGATACGATGGCAGTACTAATAAATTTTCTGTTGTTTAACATGAATCCAACTCCTCTGTTGTTACGCCTGGTTGATTTTGTTTACATATTAAAATATCTTTTTATGTGCAGAAAGAGGGTGGTCCTAAAAGCTAGGCATTAAGGACACCTAATTGTTTACCACATTGTCATTTTTTTTCTTTTATCGAACTCCATCTGTAACATTTTTTTGCTTTGCAATAATGTTTTGCATCTCATCTTTTCCCTACTAATTCTCTATAATGGTAATGTATAACATATAAGATTATATACCTTAGTTACCATAATGAGAATATAATTTGCTACTTTTTGACTAGCCTCTATTGGAAATTGCCGAGGAATTACAGATGCTGATTGGGAAATTTAAAGTTTAATGGGGAGGCCTTGGGAAGCTTCCTCCTCATACGGTTTGGACCTGGATTCTCTCGGATAGACCTCGGATTCGGACTGAAAAACTGTGTTTCACACTGGCTGAGTCTGAATCAGCTCTGAATTCGGACTCAGATTCAGTATTTCGCTCCAGCTTAGTCCGAATAAGCCTTGGATTCGGACTAAAATCAGTGATTTACTCCCACTCCGTCCGAATCATGACTGGGGTGGCTGTTTATGTGCGTTACCTCTTTACCTAAAAACGAGATTAATCTACTTCAGATCTGAATATTTAAAGAAACTCTGACATTTCTACAGGCATTGAGCAAATTTCTAATAGTGTACAAGAGGTAAGCCAATCTTCCTTATCTGCAGAAAACTCGGCAACATTAGGAAACGAGATTGTATCCCAATCCGTAGAACAAATGAATTACATTGATACATCAAGTAATGCGATGAAAGAAATAATTCAGGTATTAGGACAAAAATCTGAACAAATTGGAAATGTAATCTCAATAATCACTACTATTGCAGAGCAAACTAATTTATTAGCGTTAAATGCTGCTATTGAAGCAGCCAGAGCAGGGGAACATGGAAGGGGATTTGCAGTAGTCGCGGAAGAAGTTAGGAAGCTGGCAGAAGAGTCTAGCCAGTCAGGTGGAAAGGTTAATGAATTAATCAAGGATATTCAACAAGAAATTAGAAAAACTGTAGAAGCAATGGGGGAAAATAACCAAGCTATTGAAAAAGGCATTACCTTAGCCAACCAAGCAGGAAAGGCGTTTGAAGAAATAACGATTGAAGTGGACGATGTAAGCAATCAAATCCAAAGGATCTCTATAGCCATCCAACAAATAAATACTAAAATGGCAACGTTATTCCAATCATCCAAAGATACTGAGGAAATTGTTAAAGAAACAGAAGCTCATGCACAAAATGTTGCCGCCTCTGCAGAGGAACAACATGCAGCCATGGAGGAAATTTCATCCGCTTCCATTACATTATCTAAAATGGCCGAAGACCTTCAAAGTATTGTAACAAAATTTAAATTGTAGTAACGTTCCGCAATTTAGGGGGATGATTGTGCGAAGACTAATTCGGCAATCACCCCTTTTTCTATATGATTGGTTTTAATTTATTCTTCATCTAAAAGATACAGTTTTCCTTTGCAAATATTGTTGAAGTTTGTAAATTGATGCGTCATTATATCTATAAGAGGATTTTATCCAGGGCCAGGGTTTTATTTACCTGGAAAAACTATTCATGGTAGGGATGAAGATGAGGAAAATAATTTTAGGTTTTAGTATTCTTTTCATTTTAACTAGTTGTAATAATAGTTTAGACACATTTCAATATGAGATGGAACAAGGCCAATTAGAATATTCGAAGGAAAACTTTGAATTAGCCAAATATCATTACCAAAAGGCATTAGAGCAGGACCCAGATAGTAAGGAGGCTAAGGAAAATTTAGCTGTTGCTGCAGAATCTTTGAAGCCTAATATGGATGATTCCAGTGTGGACAGAAAAACTTTAACACAGAAAGAATTGAAGGATACCATTCTAGATTATTCCTTCGAGAGCGGAGGTGGCTCGGGGGACTATGGAGAGATAGTTATTCAATTTACAAAAGATGGGGAGAAAAAGGAAGCGACTTTTGACGGGAAATCCACGACGTTTGAGGATTTAGATGGGGATGGCACCGCGGAAATTTTAGATCAAGTTCCGATTATATCAGATTTTGATTTTCCGGAAGCGTTTAAACCCTATTGGATCGACATTTTTCAATTTGACCTGAAACAAGAAAAGTTGATCAATGTTGGTGGTCCAAGATATTCCGGCTTTTATAGATCCAATTACATCCCTTCATTAGAAAATACAATTGCCGAATTTCAAGACCCCGATATCACTCTAGCATACTCGGCAATGAAGGAAATCGCGCAAGAAGTGATTGATGGTAAGTTTGCTTCTGAAATAAATGGAGAATTCGTAAATAATCGTTTCCTAGAAATTACAAAAGAGGCAATGGTAAAGGCTAAGCCAGAACCTTCCCTGGAAATAAGAATAGATGATTTCATTCTTCAGTTTAACCAAAACTTGAAAAGTAATTATCCGTACAGACATATACCCAAGGATGATTCCGTCCCTCTTGACATGTTCAGGATAGACTTAACCCAAAATATCAATATGGCTTGTGTCGTCAACAGTGATGGTAACATAAAAGGACTAATACTAAACGGAACGACTTACACAAAGGACGATTTTAAGGAATACATGAAGGGGATCATAGGAATTCTGACTGTACTAGAAAGAGATAATCAAGCAAAGGACGAGATTATTACAGCTCTGCAACATACCCAAAACGGAGAGAAATCTATAGTTAAAAATGGTAAAAAGTATGTTTTTAAAGCCATTGGAACAACGTACGGATTTTCAGTTGTACCCGAAGAGCAGTAAAATAGTCTTCTCATCTCAAAAAAACACCATCTAACCTTTGGAAAAACCAAAGATTTGGATGGTGTCTTTTTTTTCTACCTCAGTTTAAATTGTCGGATTCGTTCTTGTAGCTCTTCAGCCAATTTTGACAAAGCACTGGAAGAAGAAGTGATTTCTTCCATGGATGCTAGTGTTTGTTCGGTTGCGGCAGAAACACTTTGAGTTCCAGATGCTGTGTTTTCTGTCACAGCTGCAATTTCGTCCATAGAAAGGCTCATTTGTTTCGTCCCAGTTGACATTTGTTGTGCAGATGCCGATACTTCTTGGATTTGTTCAGCTACTTGATTGACTGATTGGAGAATGGTATCAAATAACTGTCCGGTTTTCTGAATCCCCTCCATCCCATTTTCTACATCACGTGTTGTATCATTCATGGAATAGATGGCTTGGCCCATGTCGTTTTGAATGGCATCAATTAATGATTCAATTTGCTTTGTCGAATGGGAAGATTCTTCAGCTAATTTCCGCACCTCATCGGCAACAACGGAAAATCCTCTTCCGTGTTCACCGGCTCTAGCTGCTTCGATTGCTGCATTGAGAGCTAATAGGTTCGTTTGGTTGGCAATCCCTTGAATGACCTCAATAATTTTTCCAATTTCGTTCGAACGCTCATTTAATTGCTGGATGACCACACCCAGCCCGCTGACTGACTCTCGAATAGAGTTCATCTGCTCAATTGAAGTTTGAACGGATCGACTTCCTTCTTCGGATCGGGTCGTGGTATCTTGAGCAGATACGGAAACATCATGAGCACTGGTGGCAATTTGTTGAATCCCTGCTGACATTTGTTGAACGGTTTCAGAACTACTATCTACGCTTTGAACTTGTTTATCTGCACCTTCTGCCATTTCCTGCACTAAGCTGGCTATTTGTTGGGTTGCGCTTGTCGTTTGTTCGGAACTAGCCAAGAGTTCTTCTGAGGAAGCTGCCAATTGATTGGAGCTTTCATCAACATGAAGCAAGACAGTGCGCAAGGAATCGACCATGTCATTAAACCGTTCGGCTAATTTTCCTAATTCATCATTTCGATTAACGGTTACTTTTTCTGTTAAATCCCCTTGGCCAATACGATCTGTAGCCGATACGATTTGTCCAATCGGACGAGTGACAGACCTTACGATATATAGAGCAACAAGAGCCCCGATAATAATAGCAATCGCGATGACCCAAAACATCGTGTTTAAAATAGTAGAGGCCTCACGGTCCACTTCATTGGTGTACATCGTCCCTGCCAATTTCCAACCTGTTAATTCGTTGGTTGTGAAGCTCAGTCTTTTTGCTTCCGTACCATTCTGTAAGTATTCGAAGGATCCGGAGGTACTTTTATAGAGCTTTTCATTTTGCTCATTTTTAGGTGCTTCACTTCCTGCCTCTTGTTCTGGATGGTAAACATATTTGCGATCCGAATCCAGAACGTAAACATATCCTTCTTTACCAATTGATACTTCCTTCGTAATTTTTTGAAGTTCTTTTAATTGTACATTAACGGCAACCACACCCTGGCCGTCTTTCATCACCTTGGCGACAGTCAAAACTAAATTGCCTGTCGAGGCAGAGGGGTACGGGCTTGTGATGATGACTTCCCCTTTATGTTCCATCGCAAGCTGGTACCAAACCCTTTTTCGTGGATCATAGTCCGGAGGATTTTTGAGATCAGGCACATTAATATAGACCCCTTTTTCTGTCCCCACAAATGCAAGTTCAGCCTCGGGATGGATGTTTTTATAAGTTTCTAATTCCTTTCTAATTGAAGGACTTACCCCGCGATTGGCCCCTGCCGCCTCAATTTGAACCTCAGCACCTTTTAGATCTTGTGAGAGCAGATCGACCTCCTGCATTTTTCCTTGAATAAATTTGCTAATAATTTCATTTAGAAGGTTAATATTCGTTTCCGATGCTTTTATCATTTGCTCTTCCACTTTACTCTTAGCTGCATCATAAGACATCGCACCTATAGCAATACTCGGAATGATTAAAATCAAAGCAAAGGACATGAGAAGGCGATCTCGTAGGGAAAACTGAAACCTCTTCCTTCGATTTTTTAGTAGACTCAAGCTGTTCATCTCCTCTATATATTCCACATAGGACAAAAGTTACATGACCTTCAAAATGATAGATAAAAACACCGGATTTGTAAATATTTAGAATGAAAGAAGTAAGATTCATTTGTGTTCAAATATTTGCAAAGGTAGGAAAAGATTGGACTAGTATCCAACTCTTTCTTGTCTAGCTACCTAAAATTTCCTATACTGTAATAGGACAAAGGAATTAGGGGTAGACAACTAGATTTATCAGAGGAGGATGTACCAGTGATTAATAGTAAGATGAGTGCTGAGCTAAAATCAGGAGAATACTCCGTCTATGATCGGTCGGGAGGTTTTGATTTCGGGGATAAGTCAATGGTTGGAACACATACGTTGTGTATAACCAACTATGGTCGGGTGATTGCCCATGACACAGGGGGAATATTCGGATCGGAACAGGTAATTGATTATAGTTTATCAATCAATGTAACCTTTCTTAATCATTTAATTCAGCTTAGCAGTGTCAGTTATGGGAAATTAACCTTTGATTTCATGATGGGTGTGGAGGAATTTATCAACTTGTTCTCTTCCATTCCGAAGAACAAGTTTACTTTTGTTAACACCACCTCCAGTTATATCCAATGGCAGGGAACAACTTATACTCTTGCGGATTTAATCTTCCTTGAGAATGAATTCCAGTTCAATGGCCAATCTGTTCCTTTTCGTCGGGTAGATTCCTTATCCTTTGATGAACACGGGAAAATGACGATCAAGGGTCATTTTAAAGGAGATGAATATGCTACGCTTTATATTTTCAATCCAAAAATAGATGAATTGAAAAAGATCCAGGATCAATGGAAGAGAACGCCGAAACTCTATGATCTAGTTGGAAAAGATACTACCCTGTGTCCGGTACGATTGCAATATAAGGCTGGAGGCAAAATTCGCTCTTCGGAGATCACCATGGTTTTTCGAGGGGATCAGGTCTTTCTTGTTGATGAAGCTTCACATAAGGTTTTACAATCCTTTTCGATTAAACATGATGAGTGGTATTTTCATTCGAATCACACGATGGCGGTAGTAATGAAGAATGAAATCCCCTATGTGCTGGAATTTGAAACTTCGAGTGCAAAGAAACGATATGATGATCAATTGGTGAAAAAGGATCTAAAGTTTTATGGCACGTACCAAATCGGCGGCCGCCTGAAGGGGGCGGACTTTCCTAGGGAGCCCATCTATCTTCTATTACATCATAGCGATTTATTATTTTTATTTGCCAATACTTTAACCCTAATGAAGATTTCTCTTCAGGAATTAACGACTGTCCAAAATGAGAATAAGATCTTTCTTCTTCATTTATTAGATCGAGAAATTGGTCTACTGCTTGTATCCCCGCAGGATCCGATTCAGCAGGGCATCCAAGAGAAAGTACGAAGAGAAAAGAACCTTTCCATCGGATATACATCAGATCATCAACCTTTTTATTTAGAACAGGATATGAACCGTTTAGTATTTAAACAGGCCAAGAATAAGGAACTCTTTTCGATTGCCAACCAAGAGGTTAAGGATTTTTCAGTCACTGGTACTCAAGGGGATTTTAGTACAGTTCGTATGGTCTATGGAAATCAAACCCAGGATATTCATCTTCCCACAGCGCTAGTTCCACTTCTGATTCACCAAACTTATTTTTATACAAAAGCACCCATTGTTGGGAAGGTTTCTGAAGATCAACTCTATCTTAGTTGGACAAGGCTAGCCAATGATCACCTGCTTTATTATTTCTTTGGCCAGTTGTTTCTTTTGCAGAAAGGGATAGAAGAAATCCGCAATCAGGTGAAAAACCAAAATGATCGAAATGCGGATCTCATCAATTATATGTACTACGCCATCCAGGAACAAAAGAAACGCTTGGATGCGGTCGCCATTTATTTTCCGGCATCATTACATCGGGATGGTCAGGAATTGCTAGGATCTGAGCTCCAAGAGGATTCATATCGGGGGCTTCAACGAAACCTAATGGGGATTACTTCACAAATTAAGGGATCTTTACATGAAATAGAAAGTGCGCTTTCAGCTGTTTCTTCTATTATTATTCCAAAGGCGGATATGCAAAAGTTTATCGAGGAAAAAGAGAAAAGAGGGTATGATACTTCGATAGCAGTAACAGGAACTGGGATTCTACTAGGTGCTTTAACAGGTGGAATCGGATACGCCTTCCTCTTGCCAGGGGCCTTCATGGGGCTGAATAATTATTTTTCGAGCAGGGACGCTGAAAGATTAGAGCGGATGCGAATAGAAAATGAGTATAATCGGTTGGATTTTTATATGACCAAGGCACTAGATGTTTTTGATCATATGATGCAAACCCTTGTGCCTTATCATGTAGCGGAAGTGAATAGAGCTGCCTTTCAGACCTTCCATTCATTAGCTCCCATCTACCAAAAGGCACTTTCGAATCCGGAGATTAAAGAAGGTTTGTTTAAGAGAATTTCTCAGTACTATACGTTTAAGCAATTACCTGTTGATCAATCGGAAATGATGAAAAAGGAAAACTTAATCGATCAAATCGAGGGTTCTCTGCAGGTCGGTGCTGAATTTGCTAGTTTAATCAATAAGGAGGTAAAATATGTTCCAAAATCCATTGAAATCCCAAGAATTGGGTCAATCTGACCCATTTTCATCGCTTGACGGAGGCGGTAGCAATCAGGGTTTATCCCAGACAAGCCCCTTCACATCTTCAACAGAAACCTTTGTGTCTGAGTCCAGTATCAACCCACATCAACATTTTGTTGATCCACACTATGTGCACGGGTATGACCGGGCAGATGGTGTTCATGTTGATGGCTACTGGAGGGATGGAGACGGCAACACAGACCATGACCTCACTGTTGAACAAGGAGGAGGTTATTTCCAAACAAACCCCGATGGAAATCTGTTTAATAATTTAGGGTAATTAAGCTGATCAAACAAAAGGCCCATGAAGACCAAAGTGTCCATTTGAAAATGAGAAAATGGTCATCATCGGGCCCATGAAGACCAAAATACCCATTTGGAATTGGGAAAACGGTCATCATCGGGCCTATGAAGACCAAAATGCTCATTTAGAATTGGGAAAATGGTCATCATCAGGCTCATGAAGACCAAAATGCTCATTTGGAATTGGGAAAATGGTCATCATCGGGCCTATGAAGACCAAATTGCTCATTTGGAAGTGAGAAAACGGTCATCATCGGGCCTATGAAGACCAAAATACCCATTTTAAAATGCTAAAGTGGTCATCATGATTGCAAAGTAGATCAAATTCTATCTTTTATCCTATGTTTGCAGCCTCCCCCCACCTCTCCCCTTAACAAACTCTTCTTTTTTGCCGATAAAAACAATAGAGTGAATTCGGATACGTTTGAAAGGATTGGATTGGATGATCCAAAAATGGTTTAACCAAATAAGAAAAAAAGAAGTAAACGGGCCAGCGGCTGCTGTCATTCGATTCGATCAAGAAAAGGACAATGTTCCAACTGTTGTCGCATCGGGTAAGGGCGCTATAGCTCTACAAATTATTGAGAAGGCAAAGGAGCATGGGATTCCCATACAGGAGGATCCTGTTGTCGTAAGTCAATTAATAGATATGGATTTGGGTGAAAATATCCCTCCACAACTTTATTCGGTTATTGCCGAGATCCTTATAATGATTGAGGAATTGGAGAAAAAATTATAGGAAGCGGAGGGAAACAAAATGAAAGTTGGACAGGTATCCACTCAACCTACGCAGGGGATTCGTACGGACAGTTCTGTGGAAATGAAAGAGGGAGAGATCGTTACTTCAACGATTAAAGAAAGGCTTCCTAATAATGAAGCCATTCTCCAGATTCGGGGCAAAGATGTTCAAGTGAAATTCGAAGGTAGTGTTCCTTCCGGAGATAAAGTAACAGTACAAGTTGTAAAGTCTGATGGGGATCTCCCGAAGGTAAAAGCTGTGACTGATGGGGGGAAAGGGCAAAGCGTTGATGCAGATCTCGCAAAAATTTTAAGAAGTCTTGGAGTTTCTCCCACACCTGAATTAAGAGTGGCACTTAAATACGCACTAGACCAAGGATTTCCTTTGGATAAAGCCGCTGTCACAAATTTAACAGCCTTTTTGGAAAAGTATCCGGGAGAAATCAAGCAAAAACTGGAGACAGTGAAGATGATCATCAATAAGGGGGTGGAGATCACGCCGCTGCATCTTAATTCCGTTCATGAGGCTTTGAATGGAAAACCAATCGGTCAGCAATTGATGGACATAGTTACAAGCTTAGGCCTGGATCCAACGTCTTCTCCATTCGAAGCAAAGTCGACTGTTCCAGAAATACTCAAACAAATCAAGGAGATAGTACAGCAGGAACCCAACCTAGAAAAAGCTCTCAAACTAGTTCGTGAACATTTAGCCAACGTTCCACATCTTGATCGGGAACTAACAATCAAGTTGGAAAGAGCTCTTAGCGAAGCCCAACAGCTACTCCAACTGGGAAGGGAAGGTTCGGCCCAGGTACGAGTGAATCAAGCCATTCAATTAGTGGAGATGAAGAGCAGCGAAGTACCTGCTAGTACAACACAGATCGATTCCCAAACAGCATCTTTACAACAAGGCGATACAGACAAACGGATCGGGACCGATTCAATGGATGAGCGTCTTACCTCTTTCCAACTAGGAGAAGAGCTGGTTGCTGGAATTCCAACGGGCGCTCGGGATATTGCCATCACACATATAACCAAGCGGATGGCACAAGCTACGGTTGAATTTAAAGAGCTTAAAAGGGAAGCGGCACGAAATTTAGATATCCTGCTCAGATTTACAGACGGAATGAAACACAATGTCTATCCGCAAGTAAAGGAAATGATCCAATCAACCATTGATATCATTGACAAAGCTATTTTGAAAAGTGATTTTATCATGTTTGCGGATATGGAAACGGAAAAAAAGATGTTGGGTATGAGCATGGATTTAGCTACCGCTAAAAAGTTAGTAGCGAATGGAGAGAATGCACAAGCGGCAACAATCCTCCAAGAGATTAAAACAAAGTTAGAAAAGCTGAATTGGCGTCCTGCTGATGTGAAGATTAGACATATGGTTGATCAGTTTCCCAATGAAACGAATCCTGTCAAAGAGGTCGTAAAACACCATGTTGATCCCTTTCTTGGCTCGGAAAAATTGGACGGTTCCGCAAGAAATACTTTTGAACTTTTTCGCTCCCTTGGTCTGAACTATGACAGCGAAGCAGCACAATCCCTCGTATCCCCACAAAGTGGGGGGAATGAGGAGCACCTACAAAAAAATATGAAGGCTGTCATGATGAAACTTCTTCATACAGATGGAAATGTGCCATTAGATTCTAAGGTGGATCAGCAGGCTAAGGAATTCGTGCAACATATAACGGGGCAGCAGCTATTAAGTAAAAGTGATACAGGCTCTTTACAAACGATGTTTTTCTCCTTACCGTTCATGATGGGAGCAAAAACAGAAACGGTTAAGCTTTATGTGAACGGAAAAAAAGAGGGGCAGAAAATAGATTGGGAGAATTGTAATTTATATTTTCTAATGGATACGAAGAAAATTGGAGAATTGGGGATCTTATTGAATGCCAATAATCGGAATTTATCTATTACCTTGAAAAACGACCATCCGGGTTTTAAAGAAAAAATGGAGACGATCGCTAATCGGTGCAAAGGAAAGCTTGAGGAGATCGGATACAATATTGCTTCACTTCAATTTACTAAGTTGACAACGGAACCAATCGAGAAAAAAATAAGTGAACCCACGAAACCCCTTGCTCCAGCAACACCGAAAGGGTTTGATTTCACAATATGATCCATAAAACATTTCATTTCGATAGAAAAAGGGCAATACAGGATCAATCAGCCGCTATTATTCGTTACAATGAAGGATTTGATCAAGCCCCAATGATTGTTGCGCAGGCAAAGGGAAACTTAGCCAATAAAATCATTCAACTTGCAAAAGAGCAAAACATCCCTTTACAAGAAGACTCCCAATTCATCGGAAATCTTCTAGACATGGATCTGGGGGATTCGGTTCCACCACAACTTTATTCAGTGATGGCTGAAATTTTTTTAATGATCGAGGAAATCACGAAGAATGCTTAATAAATGATTCTAACGTGTCGATATAATATATAACTCAACTCGAAATGGTGGGGGTAATATGGAAGAGAAACTATCACAGCTAACAGAAGAAATAGTCTATAAAAAAACACCCCAGGAAATTACCAACCTTCTCTACCAGGCCTGTAAAGAAAAAATAGAAAAGGCCATTGTGTTAATGAAAAAGAAGGATTACATAGAGGCGAACCGTCTACTCCAGAAAGGTAATGATTTATTGTATCGGTTAGGGGCGGGCATAAACTATGAAGCTGGAATTGTTGCTGATCAACTTGAAGCATTATATGATTACATGGCTAATGCGTTGATTGAGGCAAACATTAAAAAGGATATTTCCAAACTTGAAGAAGTCCTTCAAATCCTTCACATTGTTCAAGAAGCTTGGAGCCAAGCAATGATGAAAGGGGTAGACAACACCAATCGCTTGATGCGAAAAAAGGTATTAGCCTACGATCAAGATTTTCATGACAATTATGGAGCTATCGATAGAAAAGAATAAGGGGAAGATAACAAATGCGTATCAATCATAATATTCAGGCATTAAATACATATCGTCAATTATCACAAAACCAGGGAACCATATCCAAGCATTTGGAAAGACTATCTTCTGGCTTGAGAATTAACCGGGCAGCAGATGATGCTGCTGGACTAGCTATTTCCGAAAAAATGCGTTCTCAGATTAAGGGGCTTGCCATGGCTGAAAGAAATGCATTGGATGGAATTTCCCTTATTCAAACGGCAGAGGGTGCACTTAATGAAACCAACGCAATCTTACAGCGTATGCGAGAACTAGCCGTACAAGCCGCGAATGACACGATGACGGATGAGGATCGGGTCAATATTCAAAAGGAAGTCAATGCATTAACCGATGAAATCAACCGGATTGGAAATACAACGAACTTTAATACGAGGAAACTTTTGAATGGGGATGTATCAGCCAATGTTGCCACACCTGCTAGAATTGTAGGTGAAGACTTGGGCGCTAGTGTGGAAATTATCCCAGCTTCAACCAAAGGAACCGCGACAGGGACTGCTGTTAACAATCCCGTTGAAATTCATGGGGATACAAATGGGTTTGCAACAGGAAATATCAAAGTTAATGATACTGATTTAACCGGTACCCCCATAACTATTAATAGTTCAAATAATGAATTAACGCTAACAGTTGGTGGAGTACAAAAAACAATTGTACTGACTGATGGTGTAACTTATAATGGAACAGCTCCAACAGATTTAGCTGCACTAATTAATGATATTAAAGCCGAACTAGATGCAGCTTTCGGCTCGGGGCAGGCGACAGCAGCAGTTGACTCAAATGGCTTTTTGCAAATCACAGACAATACCACCACAGGTGCAAATAGTATAGTTACCATTGACGGGGGAAATGCTGCAGCAACTTTATTTGGATCCCCCATCACCTCTACTAGTGGGGCGAAAAATGACGAATTAACTTTTGAACTGGACGGGGTCCCACAAACCATTACGCTTTCACAAGGAACCTACAGTACACCAACTGACCTAATTAATGAGTTAAATACGCTAGCAACTACTCCTGCTCCAGGCATTGCAGTTACCTTCTCACTGAATGGGAACGCAATTGTAGCTGCAAGCAACTCCTCTGGAGCAACTAGTTCTGTTACGAACATTGGAGGGGATGCCGCAACGGATCTTGGTCTGGTTGGAGCAACAATTGTAAATGGGAAAGATCAAAATAATGAATTAAAAATCAATGTAGAAGGTACCGAAGTCACAGCTATTATTCCAGATGCAACCTATACTGATCTAGATGTCTTAGCAACCGCTGTTCAAGATGCAGTGAATACGGCTTTGGCGGCAGCTGGGTCGTCTGCAACTGTGAATGTTACGCACTCCAATGGAAACCTAACGATCGAAGATACAAAAGACGGGAAATTAAGTACAATTGAAATTACCAATGGAACAGCAGCCACAATAGAAAACAAGGCAGCAGCTAACGCATTAGGTTTCATTGGGGATGGGATCACAAATTCTTCTGATATGGGAGAGGACGGCTCAGATAACGCCCTTCAGATGCAAATAGGATCTAACAAAGGAGACCAATTGGCGATATCCATCGATGATGCTCGTGCATTTGCGCTTGGACTGACTCATACGGTTTCGTCAACGATGGCTTTTACCGGCCATGACGGAAGCACAATTGATGTGGAATATTCTTCAACCAATACCATAACCAATAATGGGGTTACTGAGTATGTCCTTGATATTTCCACCCACGATGCAGCAGAAAAAGCGATCTCAGTAATTGATAACTCAATTACGGTTATTACGACGCAACGTGCCAATCTGGGGGCTGTGCAAAATCGCTTAGAACATACCATTAGTAACCTTGGTACAACAAACGAAAACTTAACAGCTTCGGAGTCACGTATTCGTGATGCAGATATGGCAATGGAAATGGCGGAGTTCACGAAAAACAATATCATTAATCAAGCTGCCACAGCTATGTTAGCTCAGGCAAATCAATTGCCACAGGGGATTCTTCAACTGCTTAAATAAGGGATCGTCTATTAGGGTCAATTGATAGAGGGCTAAGTCACATGGCTTAACCCTCTTTTTTGTTCACCCTTGGATGAATTCGTTTTGTACATAGTGGTTGTAGATGTAGAATCCCTACCAATGTGATAAATTAAGATGTAGAAATGATCCGAAAGGTTGTGCAGCCATGGAAGTCAGCAAAATTGGACGAGCGGGGCTTGAAAAAATAAAAGGGAAACAAGATGTCCCGGGGGAAAGTATTTCCTTCTCCGAATTGATGCAAAAGAAGCGCAATGAAGCCACGATGGAGAAGTTCCATAAATTAATTCAAGATATTGATGATCAAGGGAAGGTTTTGGCTGAAACCTGCACAGTTGAGGAACTTCGGAAATATAAAGGCCTGGTTAAAGAACTTTTGGATGATACCGTGAAAAATGGGGTGGCTCTAGAAGAACGGCAGGGTTTCAATCGTCGGGGACGGACGAAAATTTATAAAATCATTACGGAAGTTGATAAAAAATTGCTGGAGCTAACAGACGCCGTATTAAAAAAGGAAGAAAAGGGTCTTCGCATTCTCGATCTAGTGGGAGAAATCAAAGGGATGTTGGTGAACATCTATGCTTAGAAGACGGCTGAAGTGGAAATAGCGGAAAATTTTTCCGTTATCCTTGAGAATCGGAAGAAAATCAGCAAAATAACAGAAAAACTTTCCGCTATTGGACCAAATGACCGATTTTAAGTGTCTTCAGACATAGTTAACGGAAAATATTTCCGTTATTTGTTTAAAATCTGACTTGAAATCATGATTAGCGGAAAAATTTTCCGCTAAATCTGTCGGCCAAAGGTGCTAGGTTAAGGAAGGGATCAACCCCTTCCTGTTTTTCATTTAATCCTTGGTTCCTATCAATCTAGTAATAAATGAATTTCCATTTTCCCTGCAGATTCGAAGCTGGCAGATAGATGAACGGCACTTTTGAATCCTGAAATCGTAGTATCGCCCTGCATAATGGTTGGAGAGGTAATATCTGTTTTGATTCCATCTTCATAAATACTCGTTGACAGTCTTCCCGCAATCATGTTTCCTAACTCCCCGCTAAAAGAAGGCAACATGTCTCCATCAAGTGGCATGCCAAACATGGCTTCCCCAATTATGCTGAATACACCAGGCTCCCCAGATAATACAAGCTTCCCTTTAAAATCACCTGTAATTCCAACCAACACGCCAAAAATCATTTTTAATGGTGTTTCTAATAAACGCGGTTTTTCTATGTCTAGATTTAATGGGATTGTTTTTTGTAGAGAAGAAACGGTTCCATTCAGTAAATGGGTAACGGTATTCACTTTGTGCTGTGCAATTGATAACAAACATATCATCCTTTCGCGATCGCTCTATCAATCTAGGTCCTAAGTCTTATATATGTATAATGAGGGATTTTTTTACCAATTTCAATACTTTTCATCAAAATTCGTCATTTTTTAACACGAGTGAAAAGCTCTCTCGTTTTTTATGAAGCGAAATAAAGGGAAAAACACCGCCTCCCTGGGTCAAAAAGTCAACAAGGATTAGGTGTTTTTAAAATTTTAATATGAACAAGGAACAATAAGCTAATCTGTGATAGTCCGTTCACTTATTTCATCTTAAGGTAATTATATTTATCCACCATAACAAAATCGCAGTTTGGAACGAGTGGGCTTTTTCGAAGTTGCAAGGAAAAATCATTTAGTAGACGAGTTAAACTTGTCCGCTCATTTTCGGGGATTATAAGTTCTAATCCATATTGGTAGATATCATCTTGGGCTTGTCTCTGCCAAACAATAGCACCTTGCACCTGAATCCATGTATCAAGAATTCTGGTTTTAAATTCAAGAATGATGTCTTTAAGAACAGCCAACTTGATTTGGGAGAGAAAACGCAACCCACCTATTCCGATATCTTCGATTAAGACCTCTGTGCTGCCAAGCTCAACTTCTTTTCCTTTCACCTGGGTAATGGTCATAGAAGCACTCAATGGAAAATCAAGCTGAATTCTGAAAAATTTCCGCTGATTTTCGAAGATCTTTTCGCTTGTTTCGCCCGTGGGATCAATGGGATCTAATCGTTTCATTTTTAAGAGCTTAGTAAAACGGTCGGCTGGTACCGCTTCAGAAAAGATAAATCCCTGGATGATATCACATTTGAATCTTCTTGTTAAGTTCAATTGTTCTTGTTTTTCCACCCCCTCTGCCACAACTGTCATGTTTAAATGATGGGCTAATTCAACAATCGAGCTAAGAATAAATTGGGTATCCTTATCCTCTAAATCCTTAATAAAGGAACGATCAATTTTAATGGTGTCTATTTTATCCTTAAATTGTTTTAGATAGGCAAGCGAGGAATAACCTGTACCAAAGTCATCCAAAGCAATCTTTATACCCATTTTTTTCAATTCGCTTAACGTATTTAAAACAGTCTCTCGGTTTTCCATAAGAATGGTTTCTGTAATTTCAATTTCTAAGTATTGCGGGTCTAGATTCGATTCATTGAGGAAATCACTCACGTTTTTTAAGAGATCTTTATGTAGGAATCGATGGGCAGAAAGATTAATAGAAATGGGAATGGTTGGTAGACCTGTGTTTTGCCATGCTTTGTTTTGAGAACAAGCTGCTTGTTTAACCCATTTGCTCAGTTTAAGAATTAATCCAGTTTCTTCCGCTAACGGAATAAATTCGTTTGGGGATACAAGTCCCCATTCAGGATGGTTCCAACGGATTAAAGCCTCAACACCTACTATTTCACTTGAGACGGCGTGGACCATGGGTTGATAGTATAATTCCAATTGATCATTTTCAATGGCTTTACGCAGGTCTCTTTCCAAGGTGAAGATCTTGTACGTTTGTACATTCAAAGACGGAGTATAGATATGGTAGGTATTCTTCCCTTGTTCTTTCGCTCGGTGAAGGGCTGAATCGGCATTTTTCATTAATGTTTGTGAATCTTCTCCATCATTAGGATACAGGCTTATTCCGATACTTGTTGTAATATACAACTCATAATTATCGATCAAAAATGGCTTTTCTAACAAATTAATCATGAATTTTGCAATCGTAACCACTTGGTTGGTATCTGTAATGTTTGATAGGATCACCATAAATTCATCCCCACCCATTCGGGCAAGTACACTATGATCTTTAACACTTTCCTGCAATCGTTTAGAAATCTCTGTTAATAACTTGTCTCCAACAGAGTGGCCTAAGGTATCATTAATATATTTAAAGCGATCCATATCTAAATACATGATTGCTATTTTTTGTTGTAAGGTGTTGCTGATGAGGATGGCTTGTTCTAGTTTTTCTTCGAACAAACGTCTATTTGGCAGATTGGTTAAAGCGTCATGATAGGCAAGATATTTATTCAATTCCTCTGCTTTTTTACGGGTAATGTCTTCATGCTTTTTATTTGTGATGTCTTTTGCAATTCCAAATACCCCCACGATTTTCCTGTCAACAACAATGGGCAGATTGGTTACGTCCACAAAAACTTCATGACCTTGCTTGTGAACACAAATGATTTCATATCTCTGCGGCTCGCCTTTCATAGCTTTAAAAAACCCATTCCATGTATCCTTTAAAAAATCCTTATGTATTAAAAAATCAAAGTGGGACTTAATCAATTCACTTTTCGCGAAGCCCAATAGCTTTTCCAAGGACGGATTACAATCAATAAAATTCCCATCAATATCAAAATAAGAAATTCCATCCGGATGGTGCTCAAAAAGAGATTTGTAGAGTTGTTTTCTTTCTTGGAGCAAATTTTTTAATTTTTTCTCTTCGCCGACCTCCTTCGCAATTCCGTAAATACCGGTGATTTGATCGTTTACAGCCAAAGGGATCACAGTGATATTAAATTCAATGGTATCCCCATCTTTGTGAATTAATAACGTATCGTAATTTTGCGCCACTCCTCGAGTAGCTTGATTATATATATCCTGAACACGAGGGGTTTCTTCCGTTGTGATAAAACGCTGAAATGAACCATAAATTTCATCCTCTGCATACCCAAGGATATCCGTAAAGGCTTGGTTTGCTTCAAGAAGGTTTCCTTGTAAATCCAGAGAAAATACGATATCTGGATGGTAATCAAACAATGATCGATAAAATAGATCAGAAGTAACCATTTTTCCTTGACTCGACTCAAAAATCATAGACTTTTTATTACTTAAAATCTTCTCCAAAAAACCCATCCATTTTTCACCTTCCATCATAATAACCGAAACATTTTACTAAGATTATACAATAAAAAGAGGGGATAAATCATTCGAAAATATTACCACACTTTAAAAAGTAAAGGTGGATTGAATTTTTATTAGCTATCTAAATAAACAGGGATGTGTGCAAAATGGTGAAGGAGGGTAGAGTGGGGAGGGGAGTTTGTTTAAAAAGTTAAAACAACTCCCATATCTTATATAAACCATAACCGCTCAAACAACCAAGCCCAATACTTGCGCCAATCACAGAGGCAATCCATGCAGCAGAAACGGGTTGTTTTTCTTGAGTTTGAGCGGGAATAAAAACACTTACGTTTGTTCGAAGATTGCGGATGTAAACTCCGTCTTTTTGCTCAACAGGAGCTGTGAAGATGAGTCGATTCGTTGTTGGTTGATTTTTTTCGGGCTGCTTCCTTGAATGCAATAGAAAAGAAAGGAGAGAAAAAAGTAAAATGCTGCCAATCGCAAACCAAAAGAATCCCATATGTATCACTCCTTTATAATAATCTGCGGATGAGTTGGATGGCATGATCGGCTTCCCGTTTAAAATGCTCATCCCGAAGGGATTGATAGAGAGCCATGTATTGATTGTAGGTGTCTAGCAATTGATCTATCATTTTCAAACGAGTTGTACTAGGCAAGAGGATCTTGGACATTTTCAACGCTCCTTTTTAAAACTATTTTGAACATGATCGGAGATTTTTAAACAGATTACTTAAAAGGTATGTGGGGAAATGTTTTGTAAGTACTTCAAAGATTAAAAACGGTATAAATAAAGTCTTCATGAACAAATTGTTCTTATTAAAGAACAATTCTATACTCAATAAGATATTCCTGCGGAGATTTTAAAAAAATTTCATTATTTAAGGGTCCAAACAAATAAAAACAGCTGATCGTTTTGATCAGCTGTCCTCTTCTACAGGCAAGAATCTTCCTTTTAATATCGATGTTGTCAATTCATTAATTTTCAGGTTCAAGGTTATTTCGTCCACTGTTAGAACAAATCGTTTATTCTCAACATGGTATTCCATGTTATGATTCCCTTGAACTTTATAGGCTATTAGATTACGATTTCTAGTTTCTGCGCTTCTTTTAATTTTATAAAGAACATGAAATATTTCACCCCAAACAGGTAGAGATGAATTTATTTGTGATAGTTTAACAAAACGTAAAATTTGCTGTCCTGTAGTCAATCCCTTATGATTGTTCATTTCTCACACCCACTATTGCTTAGAATGGGCAAGTGATGTTATGACAGTCTAGTGATGTTTTGCAACCCAGCCGTCATAGCACCCTCTGCCTTAGACCCGATGGCTTTGCGTCCTTATCTTTCGATAAGTTTGCCCTTGAGAAATCATTAAATCCAAGTATAATCCGTAAATTAGATTCAGTCACTAGCAAAAACGAGGAATATCGACAAATTCATTAACTAAACACCCAGAAAAAAGGAAAAAAGTCCTATTTTATGTTATATTATAAGGTAGAATGCTAGGTCGATTGTATTGTGTTGTATTAAATTCCATAGTGTAAAAACACGCCCAAGACGTACTTAATAGTAATAGGACAATTTTGGAGAGGGGCATTGAAAAAAATGAACAATAATATGGGTATGAAAATTATAGAAAACCATCTGAAAGTTGGTTTGTTGTTATCTATTCAGATGATAAACGATCAAGATAATCTAACAAAGCACCATAAATCAAGAATAGCAGATTTCAAAGGAGATTTAATAGCCATTGAAGTTCCGATCTCTGAAGAAGATGGGAAAATGAAAAGCTTTGCACAGGATTCGGAAGTTGCAGTTTCTTTTATAGTAGAAGGAGGATCAAGGTATGGTTTCGAAAGTAAAGTGGTTGAGAGAATGAACGAGAATATTCCTTTACTCTTAATTACCATGCCGCAACCAGATAAAATAATAAAGATTCAACAGAGGGACTACCTAAGGGTGCCCGCTAATTTAGTTTTGAAACTAAAAACGGTAGAAAGTAATCAATCCGTTCAAGTAACCACGGTTGATGTAAGTGGTGGGGGAATCGCCTTCACTGCTGATAAAAGTCTTAGCTTTGCAAAAGGAAATGAATTAGATTGCGTTATAGAAGTACCTCGTGATCGAGGGGAAAATGAGTTGTTAGAATTCAATGCAACGGTTATTCGCGTTATTCCTCCCACCGAAGAGCGATTGGTTCAAGTGATTGCCATCAAGATCACTGAAATTCAAGAACGTAATCGAGATAAAATTATTCGTTACTGTTTTAAGCGACAGGTAGAGTTGCGGAAAAAATTATATCTATAAAAATATAAAGTGAGGAAGAACCTTGAAGGGGCGCTTTCTCGCCTTTTTCTTTTGTACCTATTTTCCAATTGAAAGGAACACAGCTGCATCATGAAAATCGGAGAGCTTGTACAAGCATTTAATGGTGGAGATATCCAGCACATCAATCAAAATCCTCATTTGCATCCGATCAACCTATCCAAGGTTTTAATCGCCCTCGGATATTCATATGAAAATAAGAAATTTGTCTGGAAACATAGACGTAAAGAACCATTGGATGGGAATGTGGAGGACTATATTATAAGGGTGCTGGGAATGCCCATTGGTGAGTTGGTCCAAAAGCTGAATCGGGGAGAGTCTTTAGAGAAAATCAGTACAGAGTTGGACCTGCAAAGTAAAACCATTCTGAAACTCTTAAAGGTGATTGGCTATGTCCAAGAAAATAATCAATGGATCTGGAAAGGGGAGGGGAGTCCTCCGCTCGCATATAATGTTTTGGATTTTGTCATTCGCGGGAAGACACTATGGCAGCGAATCAGGATATGGATTATTCCGATCCTTCTTGGCGGAATGCTTCTTTATGGTGGGATACAAACCTGGAAAGGGGACATCATTGGGGATTTCTATGTATATCGAGCAGAAGCCATGGTGCTAAAAAGTATCGGTCCCGATCACTTACTTGTTAAACATAATGGAAGATACTTTGTCTTATTCGGTCAAGGGGATCTTTTCCCGCAAATGAAAGGTGAATATATGAAAGTTTTAGTTAGTCGCAACCGCTATGGGTGGGTAGGGTATGTGATTCAAGTTCCCGGAAAGGAATCTTAAAGGAAATAATAGTTCTATCCTCCTAATTTTAGTATAATGGTAAAAAGTTTCCGGGTTCTTGTCGATATAATGATTAGAATGTCGAATCTCGAGGGATCGGTCTACCAAACTTCCATTAGATAGAAAAAGGGGGATAGATCGATAGAACTAATTGTTTATGGAGGGGAAAAGATGAAAAGATATTTGTCCATTCTTGTGGTACTAGCACTCATGGTGAGTCTGTTGCCCCTGTATCCACCAGAAGTTGGTGCTGCTACATTTAACAACGGAGCTAATAATAGCAAGCAAACCAACTTTATTTTCCCGGATATTGTGCCGAAAGTAAATTACAAGTACGTTAATTTTACCGGAACACTAAATCAAGTTTCACCAAACGAAATCTCATACTCTGTCAAGAATGTTTCTTCTGGGAAAGAAACAGCAAGAATGAATCGCGGAGTCACTGTTGCAGATGATGGTGTTCACATTACAGTGGCTAATGTGGAATTATTTGATGGGAATAATGTGATCACTTTTTACGGGAAACAAGGATCTACCGAAATTACAAATATATACGAAATCACCTATATTAGCACCCCTTTATTGTATAACCTGCAATTTACAGGGGGCGGTAAGAAACTTCCTCTAGATGCTTCTGACCGGACAATTGTTACGAACAGTTTCACCACCAGTGGAGAGTATTTCACGATTGAAGGAAACGCACCGAATGTTGATCAAGTTATTGTGCGGAACGGAGATTATTCGGTGTCTGCAACTGTCAACCAAGATATTGAAGCTTACTTCATTGTTGGACGCGTGAAATTGACGAAAGGTCTTAACACTTTAACCTTTTATTTGAAGAATGCGAACCAGACGGTTGAGGTGAAAAGAGATGTTGTATATTTTGATGGAACAGGGACCTACTATGATGTGAAGATGAGCTACAGTGAAGCAACGCCATACGTTAGTGATTTTCAGGATTTATCTGCAAATCCCCTAATTAAAAAGGTGGATAGCACAAAAACAAATTCTGAACTTCGATCCGCTTCTAAATTTGAAGGATATGTCATTATCCCAAAAGGCACATCCAATAATCCCTTACCTAACCGAATTGTAAGGATATCACATGAAAAATCAGATGGGACAATTCTTGGTTCACCAGCCAATGTGATCTTCACTAATCTAAAAACAACGAATGAATATTATGTATTTAAGTTTACATATGATGGGAACGAACTTTCTGACAGTGCCTTCCCAATGGGGACGGAGGTTTTCCCCCGATTTGAAAGTTTTAACCCGAATATTAATGATTATGATGACCAATCACCTAAAACTCTAAGTTATAAATTCTTAGATTTAAATACACCTGTGATGACTTATCTTAAGTATTACGTTGATTTAAATAATGTTCGGGATTTGATTGATAACAGTATCATAAACGAGAGACCGTTCACCATTCGCGTAGGAGTAACCCATTCTCCAACTCTTGCACCTTCCATCGAAGTTACTAATGATTTTGGAAGTAAAGGGGTGGCCGACATTACCGCAGAACCAACGGTTGGTAGTGACAATGAATTTGATATCGTTGTCAATTCCTTACCGTTTGATGGCACACAAACCTTGCGTATCTACATTAATAAAAGTTTATACCCAGATATCTATCAAGAAGTTCGAATTAATGCGGCAGCGGGTCCTGTTTTATCATTTGAGGGACTATCTGATGAGATGATCTTCAAGTATGATCCGAATCTTTCTAACGGAGCTGATGGATATACGGCTCGCGAAGCAGATGAGAATGGTAACCTAAAGAAAGTCACTCTGATCGAAGATGTTCTAAAGGATTTTGCTGGGAAGATTGAAAATGTTATCGTGACGGCAGGGGATTATGCTAATGGGGCGGCCACATTTAAAATCAATAACTATCCTGTTGATTTGGTTGTAAGTGGAAGTAGTGCTAATCAATTTAAGGCCGATCTTAGCCAGATTGATCGTCGAAAATTGTCCTCGTATTTTCATGATGGACAGAATACCCTTTTATTTCGCTATGAAAAAGGGAATATCACCTATGAAAAGAAATTTATTTTGAATCTCTATTCCATCAGTTTTCCAGAAATTCCGGCAGCAAATACTAATGGGGTATTCCCGTACGCAGGTACGGAAAGAAAACCTGATGCTCGATTCAATGGCAGCGATGGGATCTACACTACGAAAGAAACGGAAATGGATATTACCGGGACATTCGATTTTATTGACCTTGGGAAAAAGAGAAGCGATGTAGTGGATGCTGTTAGAGACCTTCCTACAGGTGAAAAATATTTATTCGTTGTTGAAGGCTCAGATGGTTTTAAGGCGAAATGGAATTTAAAAGAAGATGAATTATTGGATATTGCTGATAACAGGGCTTTATCGAATGATGGGGATGACGTGAAAGATTTAAGTGTCTATTATGACCTTGATCATCAATATTTCATTTTTGATATAAAAAATAGAAATGTTCCTACAGATGGTTCTAAATTAGTCTATACATTTACCGTTTATAATAACGGGGAAAATGGTGGTTCAAAGGCAAGTTACCGATTAGAGGTTAGTGCACCTGGAATGAACTACCGAATTTTACGGCCAATTGTCACAGGAGATGCCTTACAACAGACAATTAATCAAAACTATTTAGAAGTTGTCATTGAATCTAGAAACGCCGATAGTGTTGTGATTAATAAGATTCCTGCCGAAAAAGTCAGTTTTGACAATGACATGGATGGAGATACCAATGACGCTACAGATTCGCATGATGCTTGGCGAGCGATTATTACCGATTTAAAACCAAACAAAGCGAATGAAATCCAATTTACAATTACAAAAGGAACTGATGTTGTCTCTGATTCGTTCGAAGTCTTTTATGCGCCAGCAACGATTCCAGGAGCCCAGTACTTAAGCCCAATGAACAAGGGAGTCAAAATCTTTGACAAAAAGTTGAGTTTGAAATTCCCTTCGCAGACCTATTTGGTCAGATCGGACTATAATGTACCACAGAACCTAAGAGGACAAGTGTTTGAGGAACATCAAATTTTATATTCGATAGCGAATAGTGAGGACGGGGTTGTAGATCGCTTTGATTATCTACCCAATAAGCAAAGACCTGCGAATTTTGATGATACGGTTGCCTCGTTAGCTAGCCAATTTCGCAATACATTTGACTCGCATTTTGTGAAAATCAGTCCGGTGTATTGGATTGATGGCGGGTTGGCTGATGACCCAAATACTTCAGAGTATGATTCGTATCCGTTTGGTAACTTGCCGATCATGCCAAATCCAAGGGAGATGGATCCCAAACGTTACAATTATAATGATGTTCCTTCCAATCGGCAATTAGTCCCTACAAAACGGGGGACATTGGAAATCGCCTATGATGAAAATGCTGTGTTAAGTGCGAATCATTCCATTTCTGTGATGCGTTATAACCCGGAAGGATTCTGGGAAAATGTAGGTGGAAAGGTGAACACTTCAAGAAATACAATTGAAGTTCCTTTCGATAAATTTGGTTATTATGTTGTTGCCAAGTTAAATGATTCATTCAGTGACGTGATTCGTCATCCGTATGCCCGAAACAATATGGAAACAGCCTATGCAAAAGGGGTTATTCTGCCAAGGAACTTTACTTCCTTTGGACCAGATTATCCAACGACCCGCGGTGAATTTGCCGCCATGGTGGTACGCGCTTTGCAAATTCCTTTAGTTGAAAATGTTCCTTCTAGCTTTGATGATGTGTTGACAGATTTGTCACCGACCTCCTTGTATGATTACCGGCACATCGAAACGGCAGCGCGTTTAGGGATTGTGAAGGGAACCGAACCGCGTATCTTTAATCCGAGCGGTAAAATTACACGCGAAGAAGCGGCTATTATTTTAGCACGTGCCTTGGAATTTAAGTTAGTTACATCCAATGTTGCAGCAAAAAAGAGCTTAACTAAATTGTTTAAGGATTATAACTTAATTAGTAATTATGCTATGCCTGCTGTATTGGCTGTCGCGAAGGCGAAATTAATCGAAGGATCCCCTGTGGATCCGAATAACCCGAAATCTGGTTCAGTCTTTGAACCGAAGGCAACCATGCTTAGGGGGGATGCAGCCATTCTGATGACCCGAGTTATGACACACTTGAAGCTCATTCCACCCGTATATGAAGGGAAATAAAGTATGAAGGGAACAGCCTTCTTCCCCATGGAAGAAGGCTGTTTTTTCAAAGGGAGGATAACATGAGAAGGTATAGATTACTAGGGATCGCGATGATGATCACTATATTAGGAGTTGGAACAGCAGGTGCGCAGCCATCTGCGCCAGAAAAAAAGGTCACTTCGATCACACCGATTGACCTTTCTATTGATCGTGAGTTGGTAAAGGAAAAAGCTGTATTGATCGACGGAGAAATTTATGTTCCCGTCAACCCTTTATTTAATCAAAATAAACTAGCATACTACCTTGATGGAACACAGAATAGTCTTTACTTATTTTTCGGTGGAGAAACGAATTTGAACTGGTATGAGAATATGCCAGATTCTATGAAATTGATGAGCAGAGAGGAAGTTGCTAGCAAGCTCATGGATGGAATTGCTTATGAGGCTAATCGTTACCATTCAGGGATGATGAAGCAAGATATCGTGAATATTTATTCCCTCCTAAAAGGATTATTGGAAACCAATGAAAGAATGGAAAATGCCATCTATATGAAGTTAAACTTAAACCAGGAACCTAACATTACCATGCTGAAGCAAAACTACTATTATAGAAGTGAACCGATCAGGATTCTAAGTTCTAGAATGTATGCTTTATCTAGAGAATTGGGAGATCAACTGGGCTCACGCGAACGAAGAATGATGAAAGAAGTTGTTGAACGCATTGACGATGCATTGGGGGACAAGGATGATGCACTTGAGGCCATGGAGGATTGGATTCGATCTTCTGATGAGGATGATCTAGATGATGTCCGCGATAATGAGATGGATGCCAAAGAAAATTTGTATGAGGCGATTGAATTGTTAACAGGTGAAGACTTGACCAAGCCCGGCAAAGTGGACGAGAATAGTCTAAAGCATAGAGTAGATAAATGGATTAAAAAGCAGTCGAAATAGTTGATGTTTTAACAATCCTTTTATTGATATAATAGTATTTAGAAATCTATGAAAAAGGTGGTGAACATAATGAGACCCAGTGATCTAATGGCATCACAGCTCACAGAGATAAAACAGACTCTCTCTCTTAACCTATTCAAATCGGCACAGGCTACAGCAACAGCACAGGCGATAACCATGTTGGATGATTTCGGGCAAACACAGCGCGTTGTGGAACAGCAGTCGATTAAACCCGCTCCCCATCCTTATGCAGGTCAGAACATTGACCTGAAAGGGTGAAGCGTGTAGGTACATAGAACCAATTCTTAAATTTGCCTTTCTTTTCATAAACCCTCTCTATTGAAAAGGGGGTTTTTGTTTTAAAATAGTTTTGGGAATGTTTTCAGAAGACTAGCTCTAGTACCGCTATTATTGAAGGGTGGAAAAACATGCAGCGAAATGTGGTGTCAGAAGGCAAAACCGTAAATGAAGCAATCGAAATAGGCCTGAGCTTATTGAATGCTGCAAGAGAGGAGGTAAGTATAGTAGTCCTTGAGGAAGGAAAGAAAAGTATACTTGGATGGGGAGCGAAACCCGCAGTTGTTCGATTAACCATACTAAATGAAAATCCAGATCAGAACCACATAGATCCAACTACATTCGTGGAGACCCCTCCTACCCAATTAAATCCCTCCCATATTGAATCTTCTGATTCGATGGCGCCAGCAAATAGCGAACAAGATGGGCTGGTTTGGATCACAAACGGGCAGATAGAATTCTCCTGTTCGCTAGGTCACTATCCAACCATATGCCCAAGTCCAGGTATGATCCTTTTCAAAAACGGTCAGCAAATCCACGATGCCAGTCCAATCAGGGACAATGATGTGTTAGAGACCATAGTAGAAGAGAAAGAGGAAGAAACAGTATGGGACGTTACATTGGATCAACAGAAAACAGAGGCCTATCTGAACATTCAGCCCGGTTTTAAGAATGTGCCCGTTGTTGAGGATCAACCACCTGCTAAATTTCTAAGAGTGAAGCTAAAAGACAATAAAACCCCATCGAATGATTTGGAGTTACCGGAAATCATGAATAAACTTCAAGAACTAGGGATTAAGACGGGACTTCGCCAACATGAAATGGTGCAAGCATGTAATGCTAAAGAAAAAGGATCTTTTCTCATTGCCAAGGGAGAGCCAGCGGTCGAAGGGAAACATGGATGGCTGGAGATCCTCGTTGATGTTGATAAGAAGAAGGGCGGTCCAAAAGAACGGGAAAATGGGAAAATTGATTACCGGGAATTACAATATATTCCATCCGTCCATCATGGAGAAGTAATCGCTAAGGTTCATCTACCTGAACCGGGACGAACAGGCCTGTCCATCACGGGAGAAATGATTATTCCAGCCCCTGCCCATCCGCTCACTGTTCACGCAGGGAAAGGGGCGCAATGGTTGGAGGAAGAAGGACAAGTGATCGCTACAGAATATGGCAGACCACAAATTGAAGGGAAAGGATTAACTGTGAAAGTTTCGGTCATCCCAAAATTGACCCATGCACAGGACGTAGACCTTTCTTCTGGAAATATTCGCTTTATTGGTGATGTTGAAGTCACAGGAAATGTGGTCGAGGAAATGATGGTCGAGGCGGAAGGAGCCATTCTAATCCGTGGTACGGTGAGTAGGGCGGAAATTGTTGCTGGACAATCGATTGAAATATTTCAAAATGTAATTAGCAGTACACTGAATGCAGGAAAAGGGAATATTTTAATTACCGAATTAGGGGAACAGCTTGAGAAGATTATGGAACATCTTAACCGACTGACCCAATCTTTGGAGCAGTTGATCCATTCCCCTGGTTTTCAAGAGTCTGGTTTTGCCTCAAAGAAATTCAGTGAAGTGATAAGAATTATTTTAGACAAGAAGTTTTCAACTCTCATTCCCTCCATTAAAGCTATGGCTGACAAGGTGAATAAAGAGAAAGAAAAACTAGAGACAGACTGGACGGATGTAGCAACTTGTCTTGTTCGTGATATTGTCTATGCACATGTTGGCCATCTGGAAAATGTGCAAGATCTTAAGAGGCTGGGACATCGCGTTCAAGAGCTTATCACCTTAAACCAGATCTCGGTCGAACATACCTCTGAGGTTCTCATTCCTTATGCACTAAACAGCAAAATTTATTGCAGTGGGGATGTTAAAATTACGGATCAGGGGTGTTACCAAACAGTGATTCGTGCAGGGGGCAGAGTTGAGGTGAAGGGTTCTGTACGCGGTGGGGAGATCTATGCTTCAATGGGAGCTGACATCGAGGAAACAGGAACGAAAAGCGGGTCGCCGACTTTGATTTGTGTCCCATCAGATCAATCCGTTAAAATCCAAAAGGTGTTGGAAGATACGATAATTCAAGTGGGAAATCGAAAACATACCTTCTATAAACCCACGAACCAGATTCATGCACGCCTTGATGAAAATGGAAATTTACGATTTTATTAAGGAGCTAGAATATGAGATTCCCACAAATTCGATTGACACAGACCTGGGCACAGATTGGCTTAAATCAAATCAAACCTTCTCAGGAAATCGAACAACCTAAAGCAGTGATGAATCTTCATCAAGAACCTGCAAGATTAACAATTGAACGCACGCCTGGGATGATGGAAATTGATCAAAGACAGGCTTGGCATGACCAAAATCTGAAGGACCCATTTACATTAAATGAAGAAAATTCCGCCCAGGCTCGAGGACAAGCCCTGGAAGGCATTGCACGCAGGGTGCAGGAAGGAAAACGCCTTGCTGCCATTGAACAAGGCGGGAATCCGGTAGCTCAGATTGCGAAAGAAAATACAACGCCAGGTCCGATCCCGTATAACTTTGGGGTTATGCCTGGATACGGAAGCGTCTCGTTTAATTTTATACCTGCTGAAATAAGCATTAATTGGGAGCAAGGTGGAGCGTTCATGGAGCCCCAAACACATAAACCGATCCATGAATATTCACCGGGGAAGGTAGAAATGTATTTGAAACAAAAAGAAAGCCTTGCTATTGATTTTGTCGGGGGCAACCTTGATCAGATTGGATAATAATGAGCTGACAATAGGGGAGGAAAGAAACCATGTCTTTAAACGAACTATGCAATTGTTCACGTTGTGGGGAACTGTTTGTGTACCGATACAAGGATGTTTGTCCGCGATGTTTAAAGAAGGTTGAGGAGGATTTTGAGGTTTGTGTGCGCTACTTGCGCAACAAGGAAAATCGTCAAGCTACCATTAATGAAATGAGTGAGAAAACGGGAGTTTCCGTTGATCAGATTACCGAATTTATTCGTGAGAAAAGGCTTCTTATTGACCAGATCCCCAATCTCAGTTTCCCCTGCGAAGGTTGTGGAACGATGATTCGCAGCGGGCGTCTTTGTGAAAGTTGTACTTCCGATTGGAAAAAAGAATTAGAGGAAATGGAAACAAGCGAACATGACCAAGAATCGGAAAAAGAAAAAAGGGCTGGTGGATTTTATATTAACCAAACAAAATACAAAGTTTAATCCCTTGGATCGAAGTTCCTATCCATCTACCTGAACAAAAATTTGGAATTAAACGCTTCACGTCTTTCTACCGATAATAAATGTAAAGCAGAAGCACGGCGTTATCGAATGGAGGACCGATATGAGAATACAGGATGCGAATCGTTTAGGCATGCTCCAATCTTATCAAAAATCGGTGCAGAAGCTGCCCGACAAAAAGAGCGCTGCACGCTTAGAGGGAGATCAGTTAGAGATTTCGGCTGACGCTCAGGAAAGGTTAAAGCTCGGTGAAATGAATCAAACCGATACTAGAACGCACATACAAGACCTTAAAGATCAACTTGCAGCGGGGACTTATAATATTCCTAGTGAAAAAATTGCGGAGAAATTACTCTCCATATGGAAAAATCATACGAAGGGATAGAGGGTACGTATGCAAGAGATCATTCATGTATTAGAGGAATTGGTAGCTGCCCATGATGCTCTTTTTATTCTTGAGAAAGAGAAGCAAAAGGCAATTATGGAAGATTCGACAGAGCAATTAATGAAGAGTCTTTATGAACAATCTAAACACTTAAAGAGAATTCAAGAATTAGAACAGCAAAGACAATACTGCATCAAGAACTTTCTGCAGAGGAACGGGTTTCAAAGCGACCAGTGCCGGCTTTCTGATTTAATAAAATTGGCAACTAATATGCGGGAAAAGGAAGATTTAAGGAAAGTTAGCCAGCTTCTTTCTTCTCGAATTGAACAACTGCGGCAGGAAAATCATTTAAGCCAACAATTGATTGAACAGTCTTTATCTTGGATTGATTTTACTCTGCAATTGTTTACAGAGACACCTGATCATTTTACAACGTATTTTCAGGGTGATGAACCTGCCGTGCAGCCCAATGGACGCCAGCAGGGCTTTTTCGATACGAAAGCATAAAGGAGAGAAACAATATGGCGTCCACATTTCATGGGCTTGAGGTCGGAAAGAGATCTTTGTATGCTCAACAATCTGCTTTAAGTACAACGGGACATAATATTGCCAATGCCAATACCAAAGGATATACCCGGCAGAGGGTAGAACTTGTCGCTTCGAGGGCGCTTTCCTATCCAGGGATGAATAATGATCGATCCCCTCGTCAACTTGGCACGGGGGTAGACACAACGGAGATTACTCGGATCCGCGAAGGTTTTCTTGATGATCAAATTCGTGGGGAGAATCAATCTTTAGGTTATTGGCAGACAACGAGTGATATTTATAGCAAGATTGAAGAGGTTTTGAATGAGCCGTCCGATACGGGATTGCAAAAATTGATGGATCAGTTTTGGCAAGGATGGCAGGATCTTGCGAAGAATCCAGAAAGCTCAGCGGCTAGGGCTGTTGTCCGCGAAAGAGGAGTTGCTGTGGCAGATGCATATGGGCAAATGGCGACCTCTCTTAATCAATTGGAAACAGATTTGTCTACCATTATGGAAGCGAAGATTAACCAGGTCAATTCGATTGCCAATCAAATCAGAGATTTAAACGGACAAATCGAAAGGCTTGTTCCACACGGCTATACTCCTAATGATCTTTATGACCAGAGGGATGTGCTAATTGATGAATTGTCCAAATTAGTGGATGTAAAGGTTCAGCCAGGGGATAACGGGATCGTTAATATAACAGCAGGTGGCCAGACACTAGTTGCCGGAACCACTGCCCAGCAAGTTGCCTATGACCCGAACGGGGGAAAGCTAAATCTTGGTGCGGGCGAATTGAAGCTAGTTTCTGGTGAGCTGCTTGCTCTAAAGGAAGGGATGGAAGACATTCTTCCCTCTATTCGGGGGCAATTAAACGTCCATGCGACCACACTAGCGAATGAAATGAACGCGATTCATCAAGGGGGATTGAATTTAGAAGATATTCAGGCGAATCCCCCTCGTAACACACCTGCAAATATCCTGTTTTTTGTGGATAAGGATGATCCAACGATGCCGCCGCAGGATGCGAGCCGGATGATCGTGAATCCGCTAATTTCCGAATCATTGGACCGGATTGCTGCAGCAAAGCCATCTGACGACGGTGTACCCTCTGTTGGTGATGGAAGCAATGCCCAGGCAATAGCTTCCCTGAAAACAAAAACGATTGCAGATATAGGAGGGCAATCCTCCACCATTGATGATTTTTATCGATCAACGATTGCCGGGTTAGGGATCAGGTCCCAAGAAGCGGGAAGAATGGCAGACAATAGTGAGGTCTTGGTAAATCAGATTGAAAGTCGAAGACAATCCGTGTCAGGGGTTTCGCTGGATGAAGAGATGACTAACATGATTAAATTCCAACAAGCTTATAATGCAGCTGCCAGATTCGTAACCGCAATTGATGAAACTATCGACAAAGTAGTGAATGGCATGGGACGTGTTGGGTTATAGCCTGATAAAAGTGGGTGAGAGAGAATGAGTGTTCGGATCACGCAGAGTATGTTGAGCAATAATATGCTTCACAATTTAAACCGAAGTTATAGATCAATGGATAAATATCAGGATCAGTTGTCTAGCGGGAAGAAAATTAACAGACCTTCTGATGACCCTGTTGTTGCCTCTAGAGGGATGCTGTATCGTTCAAGTTTAAACGAAATCGAACAGTATAAACGGAATGCTGAAGATGGGTTGGGGTGGATTGATGTTACGGATGAAGCGCTCAATCAAGTGACCAACGCATTACATCGGGTCCGCGAACTGATCGTCCAGGGTAGTAACGAAACCTATGTGCAGACGTCATATGATGCAATTGCTCAAGAAGTAAAACAATTAAAAGAACATATTGGGGAAATTGCCAATACGATGATTGGAGATCGTTTCATATTTGCAGGAACAGATACCAAAACCCAAAGTAAACCTTTTGACGGTACTAATTTTGTCAATCAAAATACCGATGAGATTAAATGGGAAGTGGGTCAAGGTAACTTAATGAAAGTCAATGTGAACGGTGTAGATATTTTTCCTGATATTTTCACGAAAATCGATCAGATTGTCACCGATTTGCAAAGCGGGGTAAATCCAAACCAACGCTTGGATGGGTTGGACCAACAAATGGACAATTTATTAAAAGAACGAGCGGTGGTTGGGGCAAATATGAGTCGCATGGAAATGATGATTTCCCGTTTAGATAAAACAGAAGTCACAACCACGAAGCTCTTATCGGACACAGAGGATGTTGATGTAGCCCAAGTGATTACAGAACTTACGGCACAGGAGAATGTTCATCGTGCAGCTTTATCTGCTGGTTCAAGGATTATTCAGCCTACATTGGTTGATTTTTTACGATGATTTTCTTTCAACAATTTGGATGGATAAGATTTAAGGTTTCGATAGATTGCTAGATCTGTCTGATATATAATATTGTCAAAGACCGTCGAATGAAGGGGAGGTGGAACTGTTGGCAGCCATTGAAATGCGAGTTTCGCCAATGGGAATAGATGCTCAAATGGGAAAAGGGAATAGTAATCAAGCAGATGGCAATCTATCCTTTTCTGCTTTGCTTACCCAAATGCAACAATCGTCCATGCTAATGAACAGTAATGAAGCATTGGACTTACCGCTTCCCGAAGGTATACAGGAAGGCTCTATTGAATTATTAAACTTGCCAGAAATGGATGAAGAGGATATAGAGAACTTAATGGATTCAATGCTTCAGGTTTTAACGGGATTAGTTCCAGTGATTCCAGATCCAACCATTAAAGCAAATGCAGCTTTAATGGAGGATAATCTTTCTTCATTGCTCGGCGTCCAAGAAGGAATGGAGGATAGTGGTTGGATGAAGAAGGAGTTCCAAACCTTCTTTACACAATTTACAAACTTGCTCCGTGATCTTCAGCAGAAGGGGATAAGTTTACCGCAAAATGTCATGCAAAATATCCAGCAATGGGAAGAGATGGTTCAGTCATACCCGCAAATGGCACAGCTATCGAATGGACAGACGGAGATGATTGGGAGTCAGTTGGGTAAGGAAATGGTTACACCCGATCAACAAAAGGTACAATCTAATGGGAAGCCCACGGATGATCCGTTCAATACGAATCTCTTGACAAAACCAGGAGAAGGTTCGCTCCATGGGCGAAGAGATGGAGTGATCGAACCTAAGACTGCGGCCGTATTAAATCCCTTTCGAACTTCTATTGCAAATGCATCCGAACAGGTGATATCTACTACTGCTGCCGAGACATCACTAGAAGAGATGAATCCGGATCGTTCAAAAATGAATCATCCAATACCCACTGTTCCATTAAGTACTGCTGGATTTTTACGGATGGCCCAGATTCAACCTACAGCAGGCCAAGAAATGATACATAGAGAAAATTTTGTACAGGATACAATGGATTTTTTGATTTCCAAGATGAAAATCACCCATTTAACCGGAGGTTCTGAAGCAAGAGTGACCCTCTATCCTGAACACCTTGGACAATTAGATATCAAGATATCTATACAGCAAGGACAAATGATCGCCCAATTTATTACGGATACTGCAACAGGAAGAGATTTGGTAGAATCCCAATTAGCTTCCTTAAGAGCATCTCTGCAACAACAAGGCATCCAAGTCGATAAGCTTGAGGTGTATCAATCAAACGATTCGAGTTTCTTGAATCAGCAGGGACAACCTCAGCAAAAATCGGGGGAAAACAAGCAATACCAACAATCCGGGTCTAACTCAGAGATCCGAATCGATGAGGAAATCGCGGATGCTGGCTTGGACCTTTCAGCTTATGGAGCAGATTCAACGCGAGATCAAGTAGACAATAACATAGATTTTACCGCCTAAAAGGAAGTGATTAGGGTGCCAACGGTAAACGGTGCAACCCAAACTGGGTATTATCAAGGCGTTCGAACCCAAGAAGAAAAGAATCAAATGGGGAAGGAAGACTTCCTTAAAATTTTGGTAGCACAAATACAACACCAAGATCCCATGCAACCTATGCAGGATCGTGAATTTATCGCACAAATGACACAGTTCAGTTCTCTTGAACAGATGATAAATTTAAATAAAACTTTAACTGATTTTACTAAAACACAAAATTTAAATACATATGCCGCCGCCATTGGCAAGGAGATTTCTTGGATGGACGAGGAGACGCAAACATCCGAAAAAGGGATAGTTAGTGGGGTAACGGCAAAAGACGGTGCGTTTTATTATATCGTTGATAATCAAAAGGTACCAGTAGAAAAAGCTTATCAGATCCGCACACCAGAAGCATAGGGAGGACTATTATACATGATTACATCATTATATTCGGGAATATCCGGGATGAGAGGGTTCCAGACCAAACTGGATGTTATTGGGAATAACATTGCAAATGTAAATACTGTAGGGTTCAAAAAAAGCCGAGTCATGTTTCAAGATATTTTAAGCCAAACAGTAGCAGGTGCTACTGCACCTGGAGATGAAACAGGCGGAATCAATCCACGGCAAATCGGCCTGGGAGTTCGGACAGCAGCAATCGATGTCGTGCATAGCGCAGGTAGCCCCTTAACAACGAATTTAACCACGGACTTAAGTATTGATGGTGATGGCTATTTTGTTGTTGCGCCAACAGAGGATGGTCCGCAATACTTAACACGTGCAGGTAATTTTACTCGGGATGCCAATGGAAATTTGGTAACATCCCAAGGATATTTTGTTTTATCCGCTGATGGGGGAATTATTAATATTCCTCGCGAAGAATATACTTCCTTTTCCGTTGATGTGAATGGGAATGTGGTTGTAACGGATGCAGAAGGTGTAACAGAACCCGAGTATGCAGTGATTGGGACAACCACGATTAATAATCCGGGCGGATTGAAGAAGGTGGGGGGCTCCCTCTATGAGGTGACGCCAAATGCCAATCCGGACGGAGAATTCGAGATCTTGCCAGTGACCGAAAATAACGCTGGTGCGATTATTTCAGGACAACTGGAAATGTCAAATGTTGAATTGACTGAGGAATTCTCTGAAATGATTGTTGCGCAGAGAGGTTTCCAGGCTAATGCCAGGACGATCACAACATCGGATTCAATTCTAGAAGAAATCGTCAATTTGAAGCGATAGGTGGTGGGGAAGGAGAGGGATTTCCCTCTTTCTTCCTTGTTTTTGGATTTCTGACACATTAAGGTGGTTTATTCAAACAATGCGGAAACATGTATTACTCCTATTATCAGCAATACTGCTGCTGGCCACTGTAACTTTTATCATCTGGTATTGGTTTGTCAAGCCTGAAGAAGAACCTAAACAGAAGCCGTTAAGTGCGGAAAAACTGCTGGAAAGTGTCATTGAAACGCAGGATATGACCACCAATTTGAAATCTGGCGGGTTTATCCAGGTTAAATTTCAATTACAGGCAGATTCTGTCCCTGCAAAAGAGGAACTTAGTCAACGTATGTTCCAGATCCGGCATATTATGCTACAAACATTAGCTTCGAAAAATGCCGAGGATTTAAGGGGGGAAGAAGGCATTAACCATTTAGAAAAAAATATTCAGGATAAATTGAATCAGCTGATGAGTGAGGGCCAGGTCATAAAAGTTTATACAACGAAGAAGCTTCTTCAATAGATGTGCAGCGGGAGGTGAACGAAATTGGCCGAAGTATTATCTCAAAACGAAATTGATGCCCTATTGGCAGCCATGTCTTCCGGTGGAATACAAGCAAAACCTGTAGAGGAAGAGCAGAAGAGAGTCAAGGTTTATGACTTTAAAAGAGCATTACGCTTTTCAAAAGATCAGATCCGTAGTTTATTTCGAATCCATGAAAGCTTTTCCCGCCTGTTAACTACCTTTCTATCTGCCCAATTACGGACCTCGGTTCATGTTCACGTGGCCTCCGTTGACCAACTTCCGTATGAGGAATTTATGCGTTCAATTCCAGAAATGACAATTCTAGCAAGTTTTGAGGGGTCTACCTTGAATGGTCGAATGTTGCTGGAAATGAACCCACAAATTACTTTTGCGATGCTCAATCGTTATTTTGGAGGAACCGTTGCACTGAATTATGTTGAACGAAAAACAGGACTTACAGAGATCGAAACCGTTGTTTTGGAAAGAATCTTTACACGGTTTTTACACGTCTTCCACGATGCGTGGAAAGATCTTATTGAAATAGATCCAATGCTTTTGGAATTGGAAACCAATCCTCAATTTATGCAGATTGTTCCGCCTAATGAAACGGTTATCGTTGTCTCGTTTAGTGTGAGAATTGGGGAATCAACTGGAATTATGAATTTATGTTTACCTTATATCGCATTAGAACCAATTATTCCAAAATTAACCGCACATCAGTGGATGTCACAACAAAGAAAAACGGATTCCAGTGAAGATGTGGCACTGTTAAAAGGATCTGTTAAACGGATCGACCTTCCTCTAATTGTTGAGTTGGGAAGGGCTTCGATTACCATCGAGGAATTTTTATGTCTAGAAGCCGGAGATATTATTCAGCTTAATCAACCCATTGATGCCAGCCTAAATGTTCGGATCGGTCCAAATGTCAAATTTCTCGGACGTCCCGGAACGAAAAAAGGACATATTGCTGTACGGATTGAAAAGGTTCTAGACGAAGGAGTCGAAGACAATGAGTGATAACAAGATACTTTCCCAAGAAGAAATTAATGCTTTGCTTAGTGGCAATTTCGGGGAAGAATTGGAAGAGATAAAGGAAGAAGAGAAGAAAGTTGAAGTAAATGATTATTTAACATCGTTGGAACAAGACGCGTTAGGTGAGATAGGCAATATATCCCTAGGAAATGCGGCAACAAGTCTTTCAATACTGCTTGGACAAGATGTTGATATTACGACTCCAACGATTGAAGTGCTTCTGCAACGGGATTTAGCTGATAAATTTCCAAGACCCCATGTTAGCATTAATGTGAATTATACGGACGGATTCCAGGGCATGAATCTATTGGTGTTAAAAGAGGAAGATGCGAAAATTATTGCTGATCTAATGATGGGAGGAGGTGGAACAGCTGAACAAGGGGAGCTGTCTGAACTGCATATAAGTGCGGTGCAAGAGGCGATGAATCAAATGATGGGTTCAGCTGCCACTTCCATGTCAACCTTGTTCAATCGCATGGTGAATATTTCCCCACCAGGAATCCAGGTATTAGATTTTTCCGCTGGGGATGATCTTTATATTGAGGAACAGATTATAGTCAATGTGTCCTTTCAACTTAAAATTGGGACACTGATCGATTCTAACATCATGCAGTTGATCCCTTTGTCGTTTGCTAAAGGGATGGTGGGGATTTTGTTAGGAGAACCGCAGGAACCGGTCTTGGAAGTGCCACCCGCACAAGCCTCGCAGCCCCCTGTTTCTGAACAGATTCCAACACCGAAACAAGAAAAGGTTCAAGCACCTGTTGCTGAATCGGCTGTTTCATCAAATAGCCATGCCCAGGCCTATTCATTTCCGTCTATTCCAGAGAGCCCTCTTGCGGCAAAATTTAATGAGCTTAATTTAAATATATTAATGGATATACCTTTGCAAGTATCTGTCGAGTTGGGTCGGGCGACAAAGAAAATCAAAGACATTCTTGAACTAACGGACGGTTCAGTTGTAGAGTTAGACAAATTGGCAGGGGAGCCAGTGAATATTTTAGTTAATGATAAAATCATAGCTAAAGGTGAAGTTGTAGTCGTAGACGAGAGCTTTGCCGTGAGATTAACGGAGATCACATCCCAACAAGACCGGATGAAGAACTTGCAATAATCCTAGTTTTGTAGCCCTCATATTTGAGGGTTTTTTATTTGTGTTCTAGATGGTTGGTGCTCTTAGTTTGGTGGGGGGAGGGGATATTTCTCCTGATCTACCCTCTGATTGAAACTAAAGAAAGTTAGATGATATGCCGATATAAAAAGTAGGGAATATTTCGCTTGGGAGGGTCGAAATGGAAGTTGGAAGAATACAACCTGCAGCAAAAAACTTGAATCAGATGAAACAGTCTTCCCAGTACTCAAGTAAACCAAAACAAGAAGAAAAAATGAATGATGAAATGGAACAGAAGAAGAATCCGTCAGAAAAGGAAGTTAAAAAAGCCGTAGATGGGTTAAATCGGATGTTTGAGTTGAGCAACACTCATATTAAATTTAATTACCATGAAAAACTTGGAGAGTACTATGTTCAAGTGATTGATGATCAGGAAAATGAAGTGATTCGAGAAATTCCTTCTAAAAAGATTCTAGATCTAGTAGCACATATTCGGGAATCTATTGGGATTTTAATCGATACTAGAGTTTAGGGGGGAACCGAATGATAAATGAACTTCGTTTTAGTGGGCTTGCTTCCGGGATGGACACAGAGTCGATTGTAAAAAAGTTAATGGATGCTGAACGGATCCCACTAAATAAACTAAAGCAAGATAGGCAATGGAAAGACTGGCAGCGTGATGCCTACCGCGAAACCAATACACTCTTGATGGACTTGCGAAGTTCCATGGAGAAGCTTCGTTTGCAATCTTCCTTTACACAAACGAAGGTGAGTTCTTCGGACACGTCAAAAGTAGATGTGACCAAAGTAGGCAAGCCAAGCCTAGATAGTTACACTATTTCAAGTGCGTCATTTGCAAAGCCTGCGCAGCCTTCTTCTGTGAAATTTGCCTCAACAGGTCTAAGTCCAGATGATTTAATAAATAAAAATGGTGGAACAGACTTCACATTTAAATTGTTAAATACCGACGGGACGGAGTCTGAAATAAAAGTTGATGCAGATGTTGATACAGTTAATAGTGTGATTTCCAGAATTAACAGTCTTTCTGATAAAACAGGTGTTACAGCTAGTTATTCGGAAGGTGACAAGAGACTTATTTTTACTTCGACTGCAACTGGAGCCTCAGCCGACTTTGCTGTAACAACAGCAGATGGTAACAATCCTCTGAAAATTGTAAAGGGATCGATTAAAGAATCCCTTTCAGATAGTACTGGGACAACCATTACAAAATTTGATGTTTTAAAACAGGATGGGACATCTGATGCTAATGCTGTTGTAATTGGAAAAGATCTAGAACCCGGCACCGTCGTCATCAACGGAACCACCGTTTCTACAACTGGAAACAGCTTTGTTTACGACGGATTAAAATTCACCTTGAAGGCCGAAATGGTAAGCGGCACCGGCTCCGTCACTATCAACAAAGAAACCGATACCGAAGCCATCTATAACGATATTAAAACCTTTGTTGATAAATATAATGAATTGATTGAGACGTTAAACGGCAAGCTTGATGAAAAGAGATACCGGAATTACCAGCCTCTTTTAGAAGATCAAAAAGAGAGCATGAAAGACAAAGAAATTGAACTTTGGGAAGAAAAAGCAAAGAGCGGTTTGCTGCGAAATGATAATATCATCTCGAATGCCCTGGTGAAATTAAGAAGTAGTCTTTATAATGTGGTATCCGGAGCGGCTAATGACAAGTTCGATACGTTAAGTGAAATCGGAATTAAACCCAGCGACGAATGGCGCGATAATGGGAAACTCGTCATTAATGAGGACAAATTAAAAGAAGCAATCACCAATAATATTGAAAGTGTAAAAGAATTTTTCACCAAAACCTATGATACGGGTGATAAATCCGACACAACCGTTAATAACTCCACAAAATACCAAAACAGCGGAGTTGCCTGGAGATTCTATGATCAACTGAATGCCTCGATTAAAGACATTACAGACAAGGCGGGGCTCGCTGGAGCTACAGAAACGACTAGTTTAATGGGGAAAGCCATTGGTGAAATAGACGATCGAATAGATGCTTTCCAAAACCGTTTGATTGAAGTTGAAAATCGCTATTGGAGACAATTCACTGCCATGGAGAAAGCGATTCAGAAGGCAAACTCACAGAGTGGATGGATGATGCAGCAGTTCGGCGGCGGAATGTAGGTGGGAGACAATGTTAAACCAAAAAGAAGAATGGTTTAAACAATATTATGAATTAACCCTTGAGGCCGTTGAAAAAGATGACCCTGAGCAGTTCGAAAGTTTTTTAAATGAACGTGAACAGCTGATTATGAGGATTAGCGCACTTGATGAATCAGCAGGGGAGATTATGCTCAATTCGACCATTCGCTCCTATATTGAGAAAATTCAAGCGCTTGATAAAAAATGGATAGCAAGAATGGAGTTACATAAACAGGAAATGATGGGGAGAATTCGTTCCTTAAATAACGGTCGTATGCTTCGGAATCAGTATCAACAAGAGTATCAAGTGGCAGATGGAATCTTTTATGACAAAAGAAAATGATATGTCTTATAAACGTGGTTGACTGTCTAGCCCGAACAGGAGGAGCAATATGGTAACGAATAGAGCACTTGAATATCAAAGAAACCAGGTACAAACAGCTTCGCCCGAAGAATTGACTTTTATGTTGTACAATGGGTTAGTTAAATTCATTAAACAAGGAAAAAAAGAAATCGAAAACAAACAAATTGAACAAGCTAATAATTATGTCATTCGTGCACAGGATATCCTTTCCGAACTTATGCTTACTTTAAACATGGATTACGAGATCTCTAAGCAATTAATGCCCCTGTATGACTATATGAAAAATGGTTTAGTCCAAGCTAATCTTCAAAAGGATCTTGAGAAATTGTTGGAGATAGAGGAAATGGCTGTAGAGTTAAAAGAAACATGGGCACAAGCAATGAAAATTGCAAAAAAAACAGCAGGTACTTAAATAAAAAGGATGAGAAAAGACTTAGACGTTTTTTGTCTGGTCTTTTTCTCATGTTTCGTCAATTTTTGTGAATATTTGACAGATGTTTATTGTTTTTTCCTAGTTATTCCTCTATTATTTAATTAATAAAATGATACTTTATGATTATATCAAAGATAACAGTAAGGACTATTCCTATCATTGATAAATAACTCCTGGAGGGAAAGTATGGCTAACAGAATTCTTATCGTTGATGACGCAGCTTTTATGAGAATGATGATCAAGGATATTTTAACGAAGAATGGATTCAGTGTAGTTGGAGAAGCTAGTGACGGTGTACAAGCTGTAGAAAAATTTAAAGAGCTTAATCCCGATTTGGTGACGATGGATATTACGATGCCGGAAATGGACGGCATTTCGGCGGTGAAAGAGATAAAGAAGATAGATTCAAATGCAAAGATCATAATGTGTTCGGCTATGGGGCAACAGGCCATGGTAATTGACGCCATCCAGGCAGGTGCAAAGGATTTTATTGTTAAACCCTTCCAAGCAGATCGTGTTTTAGAGGCTATTAATAAAGTTATTGGCTAAAGGAGATCTCGCAGATTGGAGATGTATGGATGGAGAAAATAAGGGTTTTGGTCGTTGACGATTCTGCTTTCATGAGAAAGGTTATTTCCGACATTCTTTCATCCAATATAGAAATAGAAATAATAGGAACAGCAAGGAATGGTATGGAAGCGATCCAAAAAATCCAGGATCTTCGACCCGATGTTATGACACTTGATATAGAGATGCCTGTAATGAATGGAATCGAAACACTAAAAATGGTCATGAAGACACAACCACTCCCCGTAATTATGATTAGTAGTTTAACTCAAGAAGGCGCCACAGCTACTTTTGAAGCCCTTGAGCTTGGGGCAGTGGATTTTATCCCAAAACCATCAGGACCTATTTCTCTCGATATACATAAGGTACAAGAGCAGATCATCGGGAAAGTTATCGCAGCATCAAAAGCAAGGATTCTTGGGAAACAGACGAAATTTTCACATGGGAACGTAACTCCTGCTGCACCACCCGTAAAGATGGAGCCGTTGTTAAGTAAGAAATCAAGCCCAAATCATATAAGGGAACAAAGATCTCCATCTGGGATCCCCCATTTAATTGCTATTGGTTCTTCTACTGGTGGGCCGAATGCATTGCAGCAGGTTTTGAAGAATCTCCCAAAACAACTCAATGCAGCTATATTTATTGTACAGCATATGCCTCCCGGTTTTACTAAATCTCTTTCTGAGAGGTTAAATTCATTATGTGAAATTCAAGTGGTTGAAGCTGAAGATGGTATGATCGCAAAGGCGGGGTACGCCTATATTGCTCCTGGAAGCTATCATATGGAGGTTAAAGATGGCCGGGACGGTGAATTAGTTATTACCTTAAACCAAAGGGAACCCAAGAGTGGACATAGACCTTCTGTTGATGTATTGTTTGACTCCCTTGCCAAGGTCCAACATGTAAGCAAATTTGCTGTGATCTTGACTGGAATGGGAAGTGACGGAACAAACGGTTTAAAAAACCTAAAAGAAACAGGGTGTAAAGAAGCAATTGCTGAAGACGCAAGTACTTGTGTTGTCTTTGGTATGCCAAGGGCAGCCATCTCCTCTGGAAATATAGATACAGTTTTACCGCTCTTTCAGATAGGTTCTTATCTCACAAAAATAACAAATAATTACGGCAAACTATAGAAAGGAGGGGAAGAATGATGGAAATGAATCAATATCTTGATATGTTTCTGGAAGAGTCCAAAGAACATTTACAGTCCATTAATGATCACTTGCTTGTGCTAGAGAATAAGCCATCCAGCATGGATGAGGTGAATGAAATCTTCCGTTCCGCTCACACCCTTAAAGGAATGGCGGCAACGATGGGCTTTGAAGATATGGCTAAATTAACCCATGAAATGGAGAACGTATTGGATCAAGTGAAAAGTGGGAAGATGGCCATTCGTCCAGATATCATGGACATCATATTCCAGTGCGTTGATATATTAGAAGGGATGGTATATTCGATCTCGGAAAACGGAGACGGTCGGTTTGATGTATCAGAAGCGGTAAATGGATTGAGAAGAATCCTGAAGGGGGAGACAGCTTCGACACAGGCCATTGGAGATTCCGCACAGAATGAAGACCCTATCGCTCAGGAGGAAATTCCATTCGATGAATATGAAATGACAGTTCTGAAGCAATCTATTGAGAGTGGTTACTCCGCTTTATGGATCAAAACAACAGTACGCAACGATTGTGTTCTTAAGGCGGCGCGGGCTTACATGGTTTACAACAGCCTGGAGTCCGTTGGAGAAATTATTAAGTGTATCCCTTCTGTAGAGGAATTAGAAGAAGAAAAATTCGACAAGTCTTTTGATCTTGTGATCCTTACCCACAAAAGTGAAGAGGAACTGAAAAAAATTGTGTTGAATGTTTCTGAGATTGATTCAGCAGAAATACGAACCATTGATCTAAAATCAGAAGCAAAAGAGAATAAGAAAGAGGAACACGAACAAAGTCTACAATCTCCCAAAGCTTCAGACCAATCTTCGGCTAATGGAAATCTGCCGGTGACTGGTGATAGCACCAATGGGCAGAAAAAACATACCACAAGCAAGACAATCCGTGTTGATATTGAACGTTTGGATGTCTTAATGAATTTATTTAGTGAACTTGTCATCGATCGTGGGAGACTCGATCAATTAGCAAAAGAACTACTTAATGGTCCTTTAAGCGAAACCGTTGAACATATGAACCGAATTACTGGTGATCTGCAAAATATCATTTTAAACATGAGAATGATTCCTGTTGAACAGGTCTTTAACCGTTTTCCGCGAATGGTCCGTGATTTAAGCAGAGAACTTCAAAAGAACCTCACGTTACAAATTGAAGGGGCGGAGACAGAATTAGACCGTACCTTAATTGATGAAATTGGTGATCCTTTAGTCCATCTTTTACGAAATTCTATCGACCACGGAGTGGAAAGTCCAGAGGAACGTAAAAAAGCTGGAAAACCAGAAATGGGTACGATCCTGCTTAAGGCCTTTCATAGTGGAAACCATGTTTTTATTGAAGTAAAGGATGACGGAAGAGGAATTAATCGTGCTAAAGTTCTAAAGAAAGCTATAGAAAAAGGAATTGTTAGCGAGCAACAAAGTTCTTCTTTAACAGATAAACAAGTGTATGATCTCTTATTCTCTGCAGGGTTTAGTACCGCAGAAAAATTATCAGATATATCCGGTAGAGGCGTCGGTTTAGATGTTGTAAAGACAAAAATAGAAGTGTTAGGCGGAGCGGTTAGTGTCGACTCTGTTCCGGGAAAAGGGACAACGTTTTTGATCCAACTCCCACTGACTTTGTCAATTATTTCTTCCATGCTAGTAGATGTGGGCAGTGAAATCTTTGCTGTTCCGCTCAGTTCTATCATTGAAACAGCTGTATTCGACAAAGGTCAAATTATGAGGGCTCATCAGCAGGATGTCATCGATTTCCGCGGAAAAGTTGTACCTTTGGTGTACTTGGACCGGATTTTCCAAATATCTGAGGAATTTACTGCCCATAAAGAACAGATCTCTGTGCTGATTATTCGAAAAGGGGATAAGATGGCAGGTCTTGTTGTCGACTCATTTATTGGTCAACAAGAAATTGTTTTGAAGTCGTTGGGGAGATATCTTGGGAATGTTTTTGCCGTATCAGGGGCAACAATCCTTGGGAACGGAAAAGTAGCACTCATAGTGGACTGTAACCAGCTGATAAAATGATGAAATGTTATGGTATGGATAAGGGGGGAATGTAAGGTGTCAGATGAAAAGAAAATTATTGTTTTTAGATTATTGGATCAGGAATATGGAGTAGAGTTAAAGTACGTAAAATCGATTGAACGTTTGGAATCTGTGACGAAAGTGCCGCGTACGCCTAAGTTTGTTAAAGGGGTCATTAATCTTCGTGGGATTGTTACCCCCATCATTGATCTTAAGGAACGTCTAGGACTTCCGCAGGCTGAATTAACCGAAGAATCCCGTGTCATCATCGTTGAATTGGATGGATTGGAAGCAGGTTTCATTGTTGATTCTGCCAATGACGTTTTGGATATTCCTCTTCAATCTATTGAACCAGCCCCTAACGTTTTTCAAGGTGTCAGGTTTGAATTCCTAGAGGGCATTGCCAAATTGGATCAACGACTACTTGTGCTATTAAACTTCAATAAGGTTTTAAACCTAGAAGAAATGGACCAACTTTCCAAGGTGGAAGGATTATAACCATGACGATTAAATGGAACGGGATGGGGGAAATTCATCTCGATGTCTTAAAAGAAGTTGGCAACATCGGTGCGGGTAATGCTGCTACTGCGCTTTCCAAATTGATTTCAAGGGATATCGATATGAAAGTTCCCCACGCGCGCATTGTTCATTTTGATCAGATCACCGAGTTGGTTGGGGGACCAGATGCTGTAGTTGTTGCTATATTATTACATATTAATGGCGATGTGCAGGGGAGTATGTTCTTTATCCTTAATGAAGCTTCTGCTAAGGAGCTGGTTAAAGAACTGCTTCCTACTAATGATCAGACTCCTAATTTTACGGATTTGGAATTTTCCGCATTACAGGAAATTGGGAATATATTAATCGGCTCATATCTTACCTCTTTGATAGATTTTACTCAGTTAAATATGTATCACTCTGTCCCTTCTCTTGCAATTGACATGGCAGGGGCTATTGTAAGTTACGGGCTTATTGAATTAAGTCAGGTGGGGGACTATGCAATGGTCATAGATACAAGCTTTTTAGATGGGAGCAAGGAAGTAGAAGGACACTTTTTCTTTCTGCCGGATCCTGAATCTTTAAACAAAATATTTCGTGCCTTAGGAGTACCTTTAGATGAATGTCATTAAAGTTGGGATGGCGGATTTGAATATTGCCTCATCCCCCGACAGGATTCGCACTGTTGGGTTAGGGTCATGTGTAGGGGTTGCACTCTACGACAAAATCACAAAAATCGGAGGACTTGCCCATATTATGCTTCCCTCATCTACACTGAATAAGGGAGTACTTAATGTAGCAAAATATGCCGATACGGCCATTCCTAAATTAATTGATGATATGGTAAAGAAAGGTGCGGATTCGCGAAGGATTATTGCGAAGATTGCAGGCGGAGCGCAAATGTTTTCTTTCTCCTCGGCTAGTGAAATCATGCGAATCGGGCCCCGAAATGTAGAAGCGTGTAAGGAAGCCTTACGACATGCTAGGATTCATTTGAATTGTGAAGATACAGGTGGGAATTGGGGAAGAACTATTGAAATGGATTGTTCCACAGGAGTACTGCAAGTTCGTTCGGTAAATAACGGGGTTAAAGAATTCTAATGACTGTGAATGAAGCTTGCCCTGCATTAACGGGCAGTAAGCCCCTTCAAAACTATTTGAAATAAAGGGACAACTGCCCGTAAATGCTGGATAAGTGCAACTAGCCATCAGTGGGGGATGAAGATCCCTTTCTGATGGAAGTTTTCTTTATTGCTTTTAAAAAACACATATGGTATAGTTATCAACGGTGTAAAAATACACACGCATATCAATTCAACCAAGGGTGCTATGCCAAGCATAGTCTTGACTTGAAGATGAGGTGTGCGGAGGAAAACAAAAACCAAGAGGAGGTGTTGTGAAGATGGCAGTAATCTCTATGAAACAGTTGCTCGAAGCTGGTGTTCATTTCGGACATCAAACTCGTCGCTGGAACCCGAAAATGGCCAAGTACATCTTCACCGAAAGAAACGGAATTTATATCATCGATCTACAAAAGACAGTTAAGAAGGTAGAAGAAGCTTACAACTTCATTCGTGAAGTTTCTGCTAACGGTGGTAAAGTTCTTTTTGTCGGAACTAAGAAACAAGCCCAAGATTCTGTGAAAGAAGAAGCAGAACGTTGCGGAATGTTCTTTATTAACCAACGTTGGTTAGGTGGTACATTAACCAACTTCTCAACCATTCAAAAACGAATTCAACGTCTTCATAAACTTGAAGCTATGGAATCCGACGGTACTTTTGAGGTTCTTCCTAAGAAAGAAGTTATCCTTCTTCGCAAAGAGAAAGATCGTCTTGAAAAGTTCTTAGGCGGAATTAAAAATATGAACGATCTTCCGGATGTTATGTTCGTAGTTGATCCTCGCAAAGAGCGCATTGCTGTTGCTGAAGCGCGTAAATTAGGTATCCCAATCGTTGGGATTGTAGATACTAATTGTGATCCAGATGAAATTGATTACGTCATCCCAGGGAATGACGATGCAATCCGTGCCGTTAAGTTGTTAACTGGTAAGATGGCTGACGGAATTGTAGAAGCTAATCAAGGTGAACAAACAACTGCTTAATGTCTAAAAAGGGGTGGCCTGAGGGTGTGAAAACCCTTGCCACCCTTTTTTCTTGATAAGAGATATTACATAAAGGAGGAAATTAAGATGGCTATTACTGCTGCTATGGTTAAAGAACTTCGTGAAAAAACCTCTGCTGGAATGATGGATTGTAAGAAGGCGCTTGAAGAAGCAAGTGGTGATATGGAACGTGCTGCTGAAATTCTTCGTGAAAAAGGAATTTCCAAGGCTGCGAAAAAATCCGATCGTGTTGCTGCAGAAGGTTTATCAACCGTTTCGATTAATGATCAGGTTGCTGCAATCGTTGAAGTAAACTGTGAAACTGACTTTGTTGCGAAAAATGAGGATTTCCAAAACTTAACGAAAGAGATTGCAGAGTATATTGCTGCTAAGCGTCCAAGTGATGTAGAAGCTGCAATTTCTGGAGAGTTAACGGATGGGAAAACCCTGGAAACTTATCTAAACGAAAAAATTTCTACCATTGGTGAGCGCCTATCGTTACGTCGTTTTGGTGTGCTTGAGAAGCCAGCCAACGGTACGTTAGGATCTTATTTACATATGGGCGGAAAAATTGGGGTTATCGTTCAGTTGGACGGTTCAACAGATGAGTCCTTGGCTAAGGATGTTGCCATGCACATTGCTGCTGTAAACCCTAAATATGTGTCCCGCGATCAAGTGTCCCAGGATGAAATTGAAAAAGAAAAAGAAATTTTGAAGGCACAAGCCCTTAATGAAGGGAAACCGGCTAACATTGTAGAAAAGATGGTAGAAGGTCGTCTTGGTAAGTTCTTTGAAGAAATCTGCTTGAATGACCAAGCCTTTGTTAAGGATTCCGACAAAAAAGTTGGAAAGCTGTTAAGCGAAAAAGGTGCTTCAGTAACTGGCTTTGTTCGTTATGAAGTAGGAGAAGGTCTGGAAAAGCGACAAGAAAATTTTGCTGAAGAAGTTATGGCTCAAACGAAAAAGTAGTTAGAATTTCAACTTGCTAAGAAGTACAAAGAAGGGAACACAGAGTGTTCCCTATTTTTGAAGATTGTTTTTAAATGGATGGAAAGTCAGATGATTTTTAAGGATGGAGGGTAACTTATGCCTTTACCCGCGTTTAAAAGGGTCGTTTTAAAGTTAAGCGGTGAAGCATTAGCTGGTGATCTTGGATATGGAATTGATGCCACCGTGATCACTTCTATTTCTGATCAGATTAAGGAAATCGTTGAACTTGGTGTGCAAGTAGCCATCGTAGTTGGCGGGGGGAATATTTGGCGCGGCATCGCTGGCAGTGCGAAAGGAATTGATCGTGCGACCGCGGATTATATGGGAATGCTTGCGACTGTGATGAATGCCATGGCCTTGCAGGATGGATTGGAGAAGGCAGGTGTTCCAACACGGGTCCAGACTTCAATCGAAATGAGACAAGTTGCGGAACCTTATATTCGCAGGAAGGCCATCCGTCACCTAGAAAAGAACCGTGTCGTGATTTTTGCTGCAGGTACTGGGAACCCTTATTTCTCTACGGATACGACAGCCGCTTTGCGAGCAGCGGAAATTGAAGCAGAAGTCATTTTAATGGCAAAGAATAAGGTGGATGGTGTTTATAACGCAGATCCATCTGTTGACCCGAATGCAAAGAAGTACGATCGTTTAACTTTCTTAGATGTACTCAATCAGGGTCTTGGGGTGATGGATTCAACTGCATCTTCACTCTGTATGGATAATGATATTCCATTGGTTGTCTTCTCTATTATGGAGTCTGGTAATATTAAAAGAGCCATTATGGGTGATAAAATAGGGACAATAGTGAAGGGAGGCTAAATTCAATGCCACAAACAGTAATTAAAGATGCCGAAGACCGTATGTCAAAAGCAATTTCTGCACTGAAAAAGAACCTGTCAACACTTCGCGCCGGGAGAGCCAATCCAGCCTTATTGGACAAAGTAAACGTTGATTATTATGGATCACCAACACCTATCAATCAAATGGCGAATGTGAGTGTTCCAGAACCTCGTTTGATCATTATCCAGCCTTGGGATAAAACACAATTAGGTCCTATTGAAAAGGCGATTATGAAGTCTGATCTAGGATTAACGCCAACAAACGATGGGAATGTGATTCGCTTAATGATCCCTGCACTGACAGAGGAAAGAAGAGCGGAGCTCGTCAAATTAGTAAAAAAAGAAGGTGAGGAGGCAAAGATTGCGATCCGCAATATTCGACGGGATGCAAATGATGCCTTTAAGAAACTGCAAAAAGATGGTATGATTTCTGAAGATGATCTAAAAAGAAATCAAGATGTTATGCAGAAGTCAACAGATAACTTTACCTCTCAAGTAGATAGGACTGTACAAGATAAAGAAAAGGAAATTATGGAAGTCTAAATTTGCTAAAAATCCCCCAGGTTAAATGGGGGTTTGTGTATATTGGCTTTTTTTGGGGGAAAACTTATGTTGGGTAAGATTGCCAAATGGATGCAGAGCAAAGAATTGACGGCTGGGAAAGATGAACTCGAACTCGATCCCAATTTAATCCCGGAGCATGTTGCAATTATTATGGACGGTAATGGTCGTTGGGCGAAAAAGAGAGGACTGCCGCGTGTTGCCGGTCACCGAGCAGGGATGAAAGCTGTTAAGGAAGTCACTCGAGCTGCCAATGATCTTGGTATTAAAGTGCTGACATTGTATGCATTCTCAACGGAAAATTGGAAACGTCCGAAGGACGAAGTAGATTACTTAATGAAACTTCCCCAAGAATATATTTTAACAGAACTAGATGAATTGATTGAGCAGAATGTTCAAGTGAGAATGCTGGGGAATCCTGAGCAGTTGCCCTCCTTTACGGTTGAAGCGGTTTTAGAGGCAAAGGAGCGAACAAAGCTCAATACAGGACTTATCCTCAATTTTGCTTTGAATTATGGAAGCCGCGACGAAATCGTTCAGGCGATTCAACAACTTGCTGGAGATGTAAAGTGTGGGCAAGTGGATATCGAAGAAATCTCTGAGGAGATTTTTAATCGTTATTTATATACGAATGGGCTACCTGATCCTGATTTGTTAATTAGAACAAGCGGTGAAGTTCGACTCAGTAATTTTATGCTTTGGCAGCTGGCTTACGCAGAAATGTATTTCAGTGAAGTGTACTGGCCAGATTTTTCGAAGCGAGAATTATGGAAGGCCATTTACAATTATCAGCACCGCAACCGCCGATATGGCGCGGTATAATGGGTGGAGTGAGGATCTTGAAAACAAGAATTGTAACGGGTGCCATAGGAGGAGCCGTATTTCTTTCACTTGTGTACGCGGGGGGAATAGCATTTGGAATCCTCCTTTTTTTCATTGGCTTGTTCGGTTTTTATGAATGGTTAAAAATGGGTCGCATACATATAGGAAGTAAACAGGGAATTGTCGGTTTAATCTTTACAATCTACTATCTTCTACCGGTATATGTGACTGGAGGATGGACGAGTAAAAGTTTGCTTGTCGAATTAATTGTTTTATTGGTTATTGTGGTGTTAAGCAAGAATAAGGCGAACATCCAGGAAATTTCCTACGTGTATTTGGGGTCTATTTATTTAGGCGTTGCCCTTCATTATATGAATGAAGCACGACTTATGGAGAATGGATTAACGCTCACTTTGGTGATTCTAATTGCCGTGTGGACAACAGATACAGCCGCTTATTTTGTAGGAAAAGCGTTTGGTAAACATAAGCTGTGGCCTGCAATCAGTCCGAACAAAACGGTGGAGGGGTCGGTAGGGGCGATTGTTTTTGCGGTCTTAACAGTCGTCCTATTTGCAATGTTTTCTGCGCAAATCACGGTCCCCTTCGCGCTTCTGCTAGCATTAGCAATTTCCATCGGCGGACAGATCGGGGATTTGGTGGAATCTGCTGTCAAAAGGACATTTGATGTGAAGGATTCCGGTCAAATCCTGCCTGGACATGGTGGAGTATTAGATCGCTTTGACAGTTTGTTGTTTGTATTTATACTCTTGCATTTGCTATCCTTAATTTGAAAAAGAAAGGTGTGGCCCTTTTTTGCTATATATATCGATTCTCGGCTCTACCGGTTCAATCGGCCAACAAACCTTGGATGTCATTTCAGAAAATCCTGATCGATTTGCTGTAGTGGGGCTAGCGGCTGGATACAACTGGGAGCTTATCTTACAGCAAATTGAACAGTTTCAGCCACAGATCGTTGCAGTTGCCACAGAAGAAATTGCCGCCAAGGTAAAGCTGCATACGACGAAATGTGTGCAAGTTTTATACGGGGAAGAAGGACTAACTGAAGTTGCAACTATAGATAAGGCACAATTTGTCGTTTCGGCGATTGTTGGAAGTGCTGGTCTTGCTCCGACATTGCAGGCGATTGAGGCAAGAAAGACGATTGGCCTAGCCAACAAGGAAACACTGGTTACTGCAGGCCATATTGTAATGAGCAAGGCAAAGCAATATGGGGTACCGATTCTCCCTATTGACAGTGAACATTCCGCAATATTTCAGTGCCTTCAAGGGGAGAATTCAGCTTCCGTGGAACGCCTCATTCTTACGGCATCTGGTGGGGCTTTTCGGGACAAAAAACGGGAGGAACTACGGGATGTTACAGTTGAAGCAGCATTGCAGCATCCAAATTGGCAGATGGGAGCAAAAATTACGATTGATTCTGCTACAATGATGAATAAAGGACTGGAAGTGATAGAGGCCCATTGGCTGTTTCAGTTATCATTCACCAAAATTGATTGCATCCTCCATCGGGAAAGTATTGTTCATTCCATGGTTGAGTTTTCTGATCGTGCCTTAAAGGCTCAATTAGGTACTCCTGATATGCGGGTACCGATTCAATACGCTATGACTTATCCGGAAAGAATCCCCTTAAATACCCCTCCATTAGATTGGGGGAAATTGGCTGAATTGCACTTTGCACCTGTTGATTTTGAACGCTATCCAGCACTAAAGCTTGCTTATCAATGCGGCACAAGTGGCGGGACCATGCCGACTGTTCTGAATGCGGCTAATGAAATAATTGTCGGTCGTTTTCTTAAAGGAGAGTTTCCATTCTTGGAAATTGAGCCCGCTATCGAAAGCATACTGTCCAAGCATGAATCAATTCCGGATCCAAACCTGGAGGAAATCTGGGCCGCTGATCAATGGGCAAGACACATGGCGGCTGAAATTCCCAATAAATAAAGAAACTTGCTGTTCCATAGCCAAACCTTCAAATCGCAATCGAAAGGTGTGTTGTCATGTTTGAGGTCATTTCCATTATCCTTGTATTTGGTGCCTTGGTATTTTTTCACGAATTGGGGCATTTAGTATTCGCAAAGCGGGCAGGCATACTCTGCCGCGAATTTGCCTTGGGCATGGGACCTAAGCTCTCCTCATTTAAAAGGGGCGAAACCACTTATACACTTCGCCTCTTACCGATTGGCGGATTTGTCAGGATGGCCGGGGAAGATCCGGAGGTTGTCAAGGTGAATCCAGGTCAAGAGGTGGGGATCCAACTGGAGGGTGGTCAGATCACCAAGATCTATACAGATCGCCTAAAAAATTACCCACAAGCGGAAATCATTTCCGTTGAAAATATTGATCTCGATCAAAAAATGTTTATTGAAGCCTATGTGGATGGCGAATTAAAGCGGTGGAAAGTGCACCCACAGGCGATTATGGTACATCAGGGGCAAGAAGTTCAAATCGCCCCATGGAATCGTCAATTTGGAAGTAAAACCATTGGACAACGGGCGGCTGCCATTTTTGCCGGACCTGCGGCTAATTTCATACTTGCCTTTATTCTTTTAACGGCCATGGCACTTTCCTATGGCACACCGGTCAATCAGCCGATTCTTGGACAAATTAGTCCTGGAGGACCGGCTGAAAAGGCAGGGCTACAGCAGGGGGATAAAATTATTAGGGTTAACAATAAGACAGTGAATACCTGGGAGGATATTGTTGCAATTGTCAGCAAGTCACCTGGTGAAAAAGTCACGTTCTCCCTTGAGCGGAATGGTAAGCCGATGGAAATTTCATTTGTTACAGAAACCGTTGACAATGTTGGGAAAGTAGGGGTTTATCAACCTCTAAGCAAAGATTTTATGCTGTCTCTTAAATACGGGGCCGATACCACCTGGCAGTTCTCAACATTAATCTTTAAGGGTCTTGGGATGTTAGTAACTGGAAAAGTTTCCATGGAGGAATTATCGGGTCCGGTTGGGATCTTTAATTATACCTATGAAGCTGCGGAAAAAGGGGTGGCCATGCTGTTGAAATGGTCCGCTATTCTAAGTGTAAACCTGGGTATTATGAACCTGTTGCCACTTCCTGCACTTGATGGTGGAAGATTAGTTTTTCTCTTTTTGGAAGCTCTCCGCGGGAGACCCGTTGACCCGCAAAAAGAAGGGATGGTCCATTTTCTTGGTTTTGCCTTTTTAATGTTGTTAATCCTTGTTATAACTTGGAATGATATACAACGGTTTTTCTTTTCATAACCCAATCAGTTTACAGTCCTTGTTGATAGGAGGAGAGTTTTTTGCGGCAGTTAAATTTATTTGTTCCAACACTTCGCGAAGTACCTTCCGAAGCGGAAATTGTCAGTCATCAATTAATGTTAAGAGCAGGGTTTATTCGTCAGCTGGTCTCCGGGGTATATTCTTATTTGCCTTTAGGGCATAGAGTACTTCGCAAAGTGACCAATATTGTAAGGGAAGAAATGGAACGTGCCGGAGCACAGGAAATTTCCATGCCTGCTATCCAACCAGCAGAGCTTTGGCAAGAAACTGGCAGATGGGAAGCTTATGGTCCTGAATTAATGAGACTAAAAGATCGACATGAGCGCAGTTTTGTTTTAGGCCCAACACATGAGGAAGTAGTGACAAGCATTGCGAGAGATGGAATTAATTCCTATAAGAAACTACCAGTGAACTTGTTTCAAATTCAGACTAAATATCGCGATGAGGTAAGACCGCGTTTTGGTGTTGTTCGTGCACGTGAATTCGTGATGAAAGATGCATACTCCTTTGATATTGATCGTGAAGGGCTGGATAGAAGTTATCAGTCTATGTATGATGCTTATACACAGATTTTTACCCGTTGCGGCTTGAACTTCCGCGCAGTGGAAGCAGATGCAGGGGCCATTGGGGGAAAGGGGACTCATGAATTTATGGCTCTTTCCGAGATTGGCGAAGATACTATTGCCTATTGTGATTCCTGTCATTATGCAGCAAATCTTGAACAGGCGGTTGTGCATTACAACGGAGAACCCTCTTCAGAAGTCCCACTCACTATGGAGAAGGTGCACACTCCAGATATGAAAAGCATTGAACAACTAGTCAGTTTTCTCCGCATTAATCCGGACAAGCTGATTAAATCGCTTATGTTTAAGCTTGATGAACGATTCGTTTTGGCTTTGGTGCGTGGGGATCATGAATTAAATGATGTGAAACTGAAAAATATGTTTGATGCAAATACCCTTCGTTTTGCTACGGAACAAGAGGTACTGGACGTGATAGGTGCTCCAGTAGGATTTATTGGTCCTGTTGGGGTTGAAGCAAAAATAACAGTGGTAGCAGATCACGCAATAAGGGATATGGTTAATGCGGTTGTAGGTGCCGGGGAGAAAGATTACCACCTGATCAATGTGACTGCGGGCACCGACTTTCAAATATCTGAGTATGGCGATCTAAGAAATATACAAGAGGGAGATGCTTGTCCTCAATGTGGAGGAGAGATTCATTTCGCTCGAGGAATCGAAGTGGGGCACGTATTTAAATTGGGGACTCGGTATAGTGAAAAGATGAAAGCGACCTTCCTTGATGAACAGGGAAAGGAAAAACCGATGATCATGGGGTGCTACGGAATAGGGATTTCCCGTACCATTGCCGCAGTCATTGAACAATGCCATGATGAACATGGGATCATCTGGCCTAAAACCATTGCCCCGTTTGATGTACATGTCATTCCTGTCAATGTGAAAAATGATGAGCAGCGGCAACTAGCAGAGGAAGTCTATGCCTCTTTGCAAGAGGCAGGACTTGAGGTACTCATTGACGATCGTGCAGAACGTGCAGGAGTGAAGTTTAAAGATGCAGATCTAATTGGTATTCCGCTTCGTGTGATCGTTGGGGCCAAGGCTGGGGAAAATAAGGTGGAATGCAAAGTAAGGAAAACAGGTGAAACAGTGGAAATTTCTGCTGATCAAGTGGTTTCCTATTTGAAAGAGATGTTGAACAAGTTATAATAAGATTGACCTTTTGGTGAGTTCCGGGAAATTCGGAACTCATCGTTGTTTTTCAGAATAAAAAGAAATGGGGACGGGGCATGGAGGAATGGTTGGAACAGAAGGAACGCTTTCAACTTCTTTTGCGACAGACCGACATACCTGAGGAGTATAGAAGTCAATATTTCGCAGAGGGAAGAATTGAAAGACTGGAACTGAGCAGACAAAATAAGAAATGGACTTTTATCATTCAGCTTGAGAAGCTCCTTCCTGGATTAGTTTATCGCGCTTTTATTCAAAGATTACAATCTACCTTCGCCCATATTGCTGCAGTAGATTGCTATATTTCTTATACCCAGAAAATTAATTGGGAACTGTTTTTGGGAGAGTATTGGAACTACCTGGTTGACAGCATGTTGGATGAACAACAGACAGGAACATTTCCGTTACAAGGAAAAGCTCCATACATCGAGAACGGAAAGGCAACGATTGCCGTTTCCAATGAAATCGAATTGACGATGATGAGGAAAAAAGAAATTGATAAGCTTCTTTCCGGAGTAACCTTCAAGTTGACAGGAGAGTCTCTGCCAATTCAATTTAAAATCGAGGAAAATGAAGCCGAATTGCTTGCTTTCCTTGAACAGCGTGAACAAGAGGACCGGACCAGGGCGATGGATGCCATGATCGTCGAGAGAGAAAAACCAAAGGACGACAAGGCTACTTCGCTATCAGATGCAAAATTGGAATTTTTGATTGGTTATAAAATACAGGATGAGCCTGTCCCCCTTCGGCAGATTACAGAAGAAGAAAAGAGAATCACTGTCCAAGGTCAGGTCTTTGCTGCGGAAATTAGGGAACTGCGAAGTGGACGTTCCTTGCTTACATTTCGGATGACGGATTATACGGATTCAATCAGTGTGAAGATTTTTTCACGTGACAAAGAGGACGTTCCGATGCTGTCAGCCGTGAAAGAAGGAATGTGGGTGAAAGTCCGGGGCGGTGTCCAGTTTGACACCTTCTCAAGGGAATTGGTGCTGAGTGCCAACGATGTGAACGAAGTAAAACCCCGGATGAGAGAAGATACAGCCGAAGAGAAAAGAATCGAATTACATCTGCACACTCCAATGAGTACCATGGATGCGATTACCCCAGTGAAAAAATTGGTTGCACAAGCTGCAAAATGGGGGCATCCGGCGATTGCAATCACAGATCATGGTGGAGTACAGAGTTTTCCGGAAGCGTTTAGTGCCGGACAGAAGGCTGGGATAAAGGTTATCTATGGAGTAGAAGCCAATATCGTTGATGATGGCGTTCCAATCGTTTATCAGCCGCAGGAAAGAAATCTAAAAGAGGCTACATACGTTGTATTCGACGTTGAGACGACAGGATTGTCTGTTGTCTATAATACCATCATTGAACTTGCGGCAGTGAAAATGTGCAATGGTGAAGTTATAGACCGCTTTGAAAGATTTGCCAACCCGCATGAGCGTCTGTCCAAGACGATCCGTGACCTAACAGGAATCACGGATGATATGCTTGTCGACGCACCGGAAATTGATCAGGTCTTGAGAGATTTTCGTGAATTTGCTGGGGACAGCGTATTGGTTGCACATAATGCAAGATTTGATATCGGGTTCTTGAATGCCGGATATAAAAAAATAGGTGAACCCGAAATGGATAACCCTGTACTCGACACATTGGAGTTAGCCAGATTTCTTATGCCAGAATTGAAGAATCACCGTTTAAATACACTCTGTGATAAGCTTGGAGTTGAATTGGTCAGTCACCACAGGGCTGTCTATGATGCGGAAGCGACAGGACATATGTTATGGAAGTTAATATTACGTTTGGAAGAACGAGAGATTCTTGATTTAGTTCGAATTAACGACCATATTGGGAAGGGCGACTGGATGAGGCAGCGACCTTTTCACGTGATTTTGCTGGCAAAGAACCAGAAGGGATTGCGAAATCTATATATCCTGGTCTCGAAGGCACATATAAATTACTATCATCGTGTCCCTCGTATTCCTCGCAGTGAACTGCAGAAGTACAGGGAAGGCATTTTGATAGGTTCCGGCTGTGAACGCGGCGAGCTGTTTTCTACTGTGATGCAGAAGTCTCTTGATGAAGCGGAAGAAGTAGCGAAGTTTTATGATTATTTGGAGATCCAGCCAGCCTACTATAACCAGCATCTAATAGAGAAGGAATTGGTAAAAGACGAACAGGCCTTGCAAGAGATAAATCAAAAGATCGTTGAGCTAGGACGTCGATTGAACAAACCAGTGGTTGCGACCGGGAATGTTCATTATCTTGAACCACATGAAAAAATTTATCGGCAGATTTTGATTCAGGGTCTGGGCGGAGCTAGTATGATGAACCCAGACAAACTGCCTGATGCCCATTTTCCTACAACCAATGAGTTTTTGCAGGAATTCAGCTATCTAGGTGAGGAAGTAGCAAAAGAGGTTGTGATTTACGGACCGCGTCAGGTGAATGAATGGATTGAAGAAGTGAAACCAATCCCAGACAAACTCTATACACCCGTGATTGACGGGGTAAATGAGAAAACGGAAGAAATGAGCTATGAGATGGCAGGAAGTATTTACGGAAGCCCCTTGCCGGATATTGTGCAAAAACGTCTCGAAAAGGAACTGGCGAGCATTATTGGGCACGGTTTTGCCGTAATCTACTATATTTCACATCAGTTGGTAAAAAAATCATTGCAGGATGGATATCTAGTCGGATCGCGGGGTTCCGTTGGTTCTTCCCTTGTTGCCACCATGATGGAGATTACTGAAGTTAATCCGCTGCCCCCGCATTATATTTGCCCACATTGCAAGCACTCTGAATTTATCGAGGATGGTTCTGTAGCATGCGGTTACGATCTACCCGATAAAAATTGTCCGCATTGCGGCGAAGCTTATAAAAAGGATGGGCATGACATTCCTTTTGAAACTTTCTTGGGATTCAAGGGGGATAAGGTTCCTGATATTGACTTGAATTTTTCCGGTGAATACCAGCCGCGTGCACACAATTATACAAAAGTGCTTTTTGGTGAGGACTATGTTTACCGAGCGGGAACCATAGGTACTGTTGCCGATAAAACAGCCTATGGATATGTTAAAAAGTATGAGGAAGAAAAAGGACTGCAGTTAAAAAATACAGAAATTCTTCGCCTTGCATCGGGTTGCACAGGTGTAAAACGGACAACCGGACAGCATCCCGGAGGGATTATTGTAGTCCCTAATTATACGGATATTTACGATTTTTGCCCGATCCAATTTCCAGCCGATGATAAAACTTCGGAGTGGAAAACAACGCATTTTGACTTCCATTCCATTCATGATAATCTTTTAAAACTGGATATCCTGGGACATGACGATCCGACCGTGATTCGTATGTTGGAGGATTTGACTGGACTTGACCCGAAGGAAATTCCCACAGATGACCCCTTGGTGATGGGGATTTTTAGCAGTCCCGCGACCTTAGGGGTTACCACGGAACAAATTCGGACCAATACAGGAACTTTGGGAATTCCCGAGTTCGGAACCAAATTTGTACGGCAAATGCTGGAAGATACAAAACCGACGACCTTTGCCGAATTGGTCCAGATTTCTGGGCTGTCACACGGTACAGACGTTTGGTTAAATAACGCTCAAGAACTTATTCGTCAAGGTACTTGTACATTGAAAGATGTTATTGGATGTCGTGACGACATCATGGTTTATTTGATGTATAAAGGCCTAGAGCCAAGTTTAGCATTTAAAATTATGGAAAGCGTGCGAAAAGGAAAAGGACTTACTCCAGAAATGGAAGAGGATATGAAAAAAAACCAAGTCCCGGATTGGTATATTTGGTCTTGTAAACAAATCAAGTATATGTTCCCGAAGGCGCATGCAACAGCCTACGTATTAATGGCTGTAAGAATTGCTTATTTTAAAGTGCATTATCCGATCCAATATTATGCGACATACTTTACCGTTCGGGCTGATGATTTTGATATTCCACTGATGGTCAAAGGAAGCACAGCGATTGCCGACAAAATTGAAGAAATTGAGCGGAAGGGTAATGACGCGACACCGAAGGAAAAAAGCTTGCTCACCGTATTGGAATTAGCCTTGGAAATGTGTGAACGAGGGTTTCATTTTAAGAATATTGACCTTTACCGTTCCGATGCGACAAAATTTCTTGTCGACGGAAATGGCTTGATCCCTCCATTTAATGCCCTTCCAGGGGTAGGGACGAACGCGGCGATCAATATTTCTGAGGCAAGAGAGCAAGGTGAGTTCTTATCGATTGAAGATATGCAGCAGCGGTCGAAAGTTTCTAAAACGGTTCTCGATTACCTTAAGGAACAAGGATGCCTGGAAGGGCTGCCTCAATCGAATCAACTTTCCTTGTTTTAAGTTAATGTCATCGGATTTTTGCAATCATGAAGGTTCGGTTGCTAGCTTAATAGGATTATGGTATAATTTTTTTGGAAATACTGAGGATACTTGACTATTCAGAGTGGGGAAACCCACTCTTTCGTTTTACTTTAAAACTAAATCAGATGATTTGGATAAACGATAAGTGGATTGAGTGGCAGAATGCGAAAGAAAGGAGGAGGTTCTATTGGCAAAAGATGTGATTAATACTGTTGAACAGCTTGTTTTACCTATTGTGGATAGCGTTCAACTGGAATTGGTCGATATTGAATACATAAAGGAAGGCAGCAATTGGTTCCTCCGGGTTTTTATTGATAAAGAGGGTGGTGTGGATATCGACGATTGCGGTATGGTCAGTGAAAAATTAAGCAAGAAGCTTGATGAAATTGATCCCATTCCAACCGCTTACTTTTTAGAGGTATCTTCACCAGGAATCGAACGTCCCTTGAAAAAGCCAAAGGACTTTGAATGGGCAGTAGGCAAACGAATTTCGTTGAAAACAAAGGAAGCGATCGTTGGAGCAGTTTTATTTGAAGGTGATTTGATGGCTTTTGACGGAGAGCAGATTACTGTGAAAGAAGAAAGCCAAACATTGGATATTCCAATTGAGAAAATTGAATCAGCCCGATTGTCTGTTGTTTTTTAACACAGAGAAGTTGCAGATAAGGAGGAGCATAATGAACGTAGATTTTATTGAAGCCTTAAATGATATAGAGAAAGAGAAAGGCATAAATAAGGAAGTCTTGATTGATGCGATCGAGGCTGCCCTGATTTCCGGATATAAGCGGAATTTTAATTCGGCTCAAAATGTCCGAGTAGATGTCAACAGGGAAACGGGTCAAGTGAAAGTTTATGCAAGAAAAACCGTTGTTGAAGATGTGCTTGATTCACGATTGGAAATTTCCTTAGAGGCAGCACAAGAAATTGATCCGAACTTTCATCTTGAAGACATCGTAGAAATTGAGGTTACCCCAAGGGACTTCGGGAGAATTGCAGCGCAAACTGCTAAGCAGGTTGTAACTCAGCGGATTCGAGAAGCTGAAAGAGGCATTATCTTCAGTGAATTTATCGATCGAGAAGATGACATAATTACCGGGATTGTGCAAAGACAGGATGCAAGAAATTACTATATAGATCTCGGGAAAGTCGAAGCGATTATGCCATTAAACGAGAAAATGCCTGGGGAGACGTTTGAACAAGGTGGACGCATCAAGGCATATATTACTAAGGTTGAAAAAACAACAAAAGGCCCGCAAATCTTTGTTTCCCGTACCCACCCAGGGCTACTGAAAAGATTGTTTGAACTTGAAGTGCCAGAAATCTTTGATGGTGTAGTGGAAATTAAATCCGTCGCCCGGGAAGCTGGGGACCGTTCTAAAATAGCGGTTCATTCTGTTGATCCAAATGTAGATCCTGTAGGAGCCTGTGTTGGGCCCAAGGGGAGTCGAGTGCAAACGATTGTCAATGAATTAAGAGGCGAAAAAATTGATATCGTTAAATGGTCTGAAGACCCCAAAATTTATGTGGCTAATGCACTAAGTCCTTCAAAGGTCTTAACGGTAGATGTATCCGAAAGTGAAAAGGCGACACGTGTGGTTGTTCCAGATTTCCAACTGTCTCTCGCCATCGGGAAAAGGGGTCAAAATGCCCGACTGGCGGCGAAATTAACAGGTTGGAAAATTGACATTAAGAGTGAATCCCAAGCGAAGAAGGAAGGGCTTGAATTGCCTGAGGATTCGTTGTTAGATACGGATGCGGATGAGCTTTCACAAGATGAAACGAATGTTTAGGGAAGGCGGGGAATCGAATGAAACCTAGAAAGGTACCAATGCGCAAATGCGTGGCTTGTCAAGAGATGACCCCCAAAAAAGAACTTATTCGGATTGTGAGAAGTCCTGAGGGAGAAGTGAAAGTTGATCCATCTGGAAAATCCTCGGGACGTGGAGCTTATATCTGTAGGAAGGCAGAGTGTTTCAGCCTCGCGAAAAAGCGAAGAGCATTGGATAAATCTCTTGAAGTGTCTATTCCCGAAGAGATCTACGATCGTCTTGAAATAGACTGGATAGGAATGGATAAAAGTGAATAAAGTTGAACAATTTCTTGGGTTGGCTATGCGTGCGAAGAAACTGGTAACTGGTGAAGAATTAGTTGTCAAATCGATTGCCAACAGACAGGTTGCTTTGGTGATTTTGTCCGGGGACGCATCCGCAAATACAAGGAAAAAGCTGCAAGACAAATGTACAACATATGACATTCCTTTTCGCCTATATGCAGATAGAAATCGCCTTGGTCACTGCATAGGGAAGGAACAGAGGGTTGTCGTTGGGGTGAAGGATGGTGGGTTTGCCCGTGAACTGCTAAAGCATTTGGATAACGTATAGGGGGTAACAAATGAGTAAAATCAGGGTATATGAATTAGCAAAACAAATAAATATTTCTAGTAAAGAATTGATCAATGTGTTAAAGAAGATGGATGTCGAGGTTGCCAACCACATGAGTATGTTAGATGCGAATGTGGGGAAAAGGGTTGAACAATATTTAAACAACCTTAAACCACAGACAAAATCTGAACCGCAAAAAAATGGGGAAACGTCCAATCAGCAAAGGGAAGGTCAACAGGATCGGAACCCTTCCACAGGACATGCAAACAATCAAAGACCAAGGCCAAAATCCAATGGAAACCAGCAATCCGGTAAACGAGAAAATCAGCATCAGCCATATAATAAAAATCAAAACCAAAAGCCGTCTGCTGACCAACGCAATCAAAACCAAACAAAGCAAAACCATACGAATCAAGGCCACACCAATCGAACAAATGAACAACATGGTAAAAAAGTATCTCATCAACAAGGGGCTAACAACAGACCATCTCCTAGTGAGAAGGAAAAGAGAGGGAATTCGGTGGAAAGTAGAAATACACAAAATCAAACAGTGAAAACTGTGAAAGATGAAAACTATGAAACCCGTGGAAAAACGAAGGTCAAATCAAAGGGGAATTCAAAGCGATTTGATGATAATAAAAACTCAGTTGATTTTTCAAATAAGCTAAAGCATAAGAAAGTTCCCCAACAAGAGCCGAGAGCACCGAAACCTCTGCCCGAGAAAATTGTGTTCACAGAAAGTATGTCGGTAGGAGAACTAGCCAAAAAGTTGGGTAAAGAGCCTTCAGAAATCATTAAAAAACTGCTCTTCCTGGGTATCATGGCAAACATTAATAAGGAATTGGACGGCGATACGATTACTTTAATCGCTGGGGAATACGGTGTTGAGGTAGAAGAAAAAATTCTCATCAATGAACTGGAATTTGAAACCATAGAGGAGAATGATGATCCGGCTAATCTACAAGAACGCCCTCCTGTCGTTACCATTATGGGTCACGTTGACCATGGGAAAACGACGTTGCTTGATGCGATTCGTCAAGCCAGCGTAGTTTCCACGGAAGCGGGCGGAATTACCCAACATATCGGGGCCTACCAAGTGGAAATCAACAATAAGAAGATTACTTTCCTTGATACACCGGGACACGCAGCTTTCACCACGATGAGAGCTAGGGGCGCCCAAGTAACGGACCTTACTATTCTTGTAGTGGCCGCAGATGACGGAGTCATGCCGCAAACGATAGAAGCCATTAACCATGCGAAAGCGGCAAAAGTACCGATTATTGTAGCGGTTAATAAAATGGATAAACCAGCAGCAAATCCCGATCGTGTAATGAATGAGTTGACGGAACACGGCTTAGTCGCTGAAGCATGGGGTGGGGAAACGATCTTTGTTCAAGTGTCTGCACTTCAAAAACAGGGGTTAGAAGACCTATTGGAAATGGTGTTGCTTGTTGCCGAGGTGCAGGAATTAAAAGCTAATCCAAATAAACGGGCAAGAGGAACTGTGATTGAAGCTGAGCTTGATCGCGGACGTGGAACAGTGGCTACTGTACTTGTCCAGAATGGAACACTTCACGTTGGAGATCCGATTGTTGTTGGAAGTTCTTTTGGACGTGTAAGGGCAATGGTTAACGATAAGGGCCGCCGGATTAAGGAAGCTGGGCCGTCGACACCTGTCGAGATTACCGGATTAAATGATGTGCCACAAGCTGGCGATCAATTCATGGTATTCGAGGATGAGAAGAAAGCACGTTCAATTGGTGAAAAGCGAGCTGCTATGAAGCGTGAAGTTGAATTGAGGGCTTCCGCACGCGTTTCTCTTGATGACCTGTTTAACCAAATAAAAGAAGGCAATATTAAAGAAGTTTCCGTAATAATTAAAGGGGATGTCCAAGGATCTGTTGAAGCCTTGCGCGGCTCTTTAGAGAAAATTGACGTGGAAGGTGCAAGGGTTCGGATCATTCATACTGGGGTTGGAGCAATCACAGAATCCGATGTTATTTTAGCTTCTGCGTCCAACGCGATTATTATTGGGTTTAACGTAAGACCTGACGTAAATGCCAAATCAACAGCTGAATCGCAAGGTGTTGATATCCGTTTACATCGCATAATCTATAAGGTTATGGAAGAAATCGAAGCGGCGATGAAAGGAATGCTTGAGCCCGTTTATCAGGAAAAGGTCATTGGCCAGGCTGAGATTCGACAGGTATTTAAGGTTTCTAAGGTTGGAAATATCGCTGGATGCTATGTAACGGAAGGGAAAATTACTCGTGATTCCGGTGTTCGAGTGATCCGTGACGGGGTTGTCATTTTTGAAGGGAAGTTAGATACTTTGAAACGCTTCAAGGATGACGCTAAGGAAGTGGCGCAAGGATACGAATGCGGGATTACAGTTGAGCGTTACAATGATATCAAAGAAGGCGATATTATTGAGGCCTTTATTATGGAAGAAATCCCAGCAACCTAATGTTTTATGGCTAATGCTTGGGCTGAAAATGAGTAGCACAAGACATTTTGTTTAAACTAACATAAAGGGTCAATCTGCTGCTTTCTGCAACATGCAAGAAGCAGCAGATATCTACTACTCGAGGTGATCCCGTGAGTAAGGTTCGTGTAAGCCGAATCGGCGAACAGATGAAGAAGGAATTAAGCCAGATTATCCAACGAGAAATTAAAGATCCGCGTATCGGATTTGTAACTGTTACTGCTGTGGAGGTAACTGGTGATTTACAACAAGCCAAAGTTTATGTCAGTGTGATGGGCAATGAGGAACAAACTGAGAATTCTTTGGCAGCGTTACAGAAAGCAAAAGGATTTATTCGAACGGAAGTGGGTCGAAGAATTCAGCTTCGTCACACACCTGAACTATTATTTAAGATTGACAAGTCCATTGAGTATGGCAGTAAAATTGAAACTATCTTGGGAGATATAAAAAAGGACAATGAGCTATAAAGAACAATTATCGATTGCCGGTCGTTTCCTCACGGAGAACGACCATTTTCTCGTTCTAAACCATGTAAGTCCCGATGGGGATGCGACCGGATCTCTTTTGGCAATGGGACACTTGCTGCAAACGCTGGGGAAGACTTTTACGCTTGCTAATGAAGGACAAACCCCGAGGAAATTATTATTCTTACCGTTAAGTGAGTCGATCCTGGATCTTTCTACACAGGAATTACCGCCTTTCTCCACCGTAATCGCTTTAGACTGTGGAGATTTTAAGCGGATTGGAGACGCTTCGCGGTTCATTATGGAGAATGCGCAAATCTTAAATATTGATCACCATCCGACGAATGATTTTTTTGGGACAGTGAATATCGTTCAGACTGAAGCGTGTTCAACTGCCGAAATCCTTTTTGACTTAGTAAAGCAAATGGATATTCCCTTAACAGAAGAACTTGCGAAACCTTTGTACATGGGTTTTCTAACCGATACCGGAGGGTTTCGTTATTCCAATACGACAGCTGAAGTGATGTCGAAAGCTGCAGAGTTGTTAAGTTGTGGTGTTTCCCCTTCGGATATGGCAGAACGATGCCTGGAAACGATCTCAAAGACTTACGTTCAGCTGTTGCGACTTGTTTTAGAAACAATTGATGTCAGTTTTTCCGGCAAAGTGGCGACCCTTAGCGCTACACTAGATACGATAAAAGAAGTTGATGCAGATTCAGATGATCTGGATGGGCTTGTAAATTACGCTAGAAATATTGAAGGTGTAGAGGTTGGAATCCTCTTTAAAGAAAAGGATGAAAACACGATCAAGGTAAGTCTGCGCTCCAAGCACCAGGTAGATGTGGGCAAAATAGCGAAAGAACTTGGCGGTGGCGGGCATGTGAGAGCAGCTGGATGTACGATTAACGCTAGCCTAAAGGAAGCAAAACAAATGATTTACGAGATCCTTAAACAAGCAATGGGGGAACATGATGAGCACAGCAATTAAGGGGATCATTCCGCTCATGAAACCCGTTGGGTTCACATCACATGATTGTGTAAATAAGTTGAGAAAGATACTCAAAACAAAAAGAATTGGCCATACAGGAACTCTCGATCCTTCCGTTTCCGGGGTTTTGCCTATTTGCGTGGGGCAGGCAACTCGAGTGGTCGAATACGTACAAGAACTCTCCAAAGAATATGTGGGTACTGTTACCATTGGAAAATCAACGACAACAGAAGATGCAGACGGCGAACTTGTTGCATGCCAAGAGGTTTTTCCTCCTTTACAGATCACACAGATTCACCAGGTTTTAAATAACTTTACAGGTAAAATCATGCAGACCCCGCCGATGTTTTCCGCAATTAAAATAAATGGTGTTCGACTTCACGAACTTGCCAGGAAGGGCATGGAAGTTGAACGGAAGCCCAGGGAAGTAGAAATTTATTCCATTGAGCTTTTAAAAACAATGCTTGATCAGCCATTTCCGGAAATTTCTTTTCGTGTCGTTTGTTCCAAGGGCACCTATGTGAGGACGCTCTGTGTAGACATTGGACTTGCTCTTGGCTACCCGGCGCATATGAGTTATTTGCAACGAACTGCCAGTGGTCCTTTTAAGTTGGAGGATTGCTATCACTTTGAGGAAATTGAACAAGCAGTTAGGGAGGATCAAATAGATCTATTGCTTAGGCCGCTTGATACAGCCCTTGTTCACTATCCTAAGATTGAAGTGCCAATGGAAAAAAAGAAGGATGTTTGGAATGGAAAGAGGCTTAAGATCCCAAGTGAGTTTGCTGAAGGTCAGTTAATCCGTGTTTACAGTGTGGAGCAACAATTTTTAGCCTTATATAAAGTTGTTAGAGACGAGGGGGAATTCTTCGCAAAGCCGGAGAAGGTGTTCCATGAAGAAGGGGAAATGAAGCATGAACATTAACTATTTGCGGTATCCCTTGGAATTAGACAATGACATTCAATCCTATGTTATGGCTATCGGGTATTTTGACGGGGTACATGTCGGTCATCGAAGAGTCATTCAGCGTGCTATCGATCTTTCCAATAAGAAAAATCTCCAGGCCGCAGTAATGACTTTTCACCCCCACCCAAGAGAAGTGTTAGGAAGAAGTGGGTATACACATTATTTAACCCCTTTACAGGATAAATTAGAAGTTTTCCGTAAAATGGGAGTGGATACGGTATTTGTAGTACAATTTGATATCCCTTTTTCCTCCATTTATCCTGAAGATTTTATAGATGAATTCCTGATTCCTTTACAGGCGAAACACATCATTGTTGGGTTTGATTACACCTTTGGATACCGCGGACAAGGAACTGCCTATACCTTGAAAGAACAGAGCAAAGACCGTTATCAAGTGGATGTTGTCTCTCCAATCACCAGATATGGGGAAAAAATAAGCAGTACAATCATTCGCGAATATTTATATGGCGGTAAGATTGAACAAGCGAATGAGTTTCTTGGGAGACCATATGCCATTAAAGGCATGGTCGTTCATGGGGAAAAAAGAGGGCGTCTGTTAGGGTTTCCAACAGCAAACCTGAATTTAGACGAGCCCTACTTGGTACCCCGAACAGGCGTTTATGGTGTTCGTGTCGATTTTGAGGGGACAATTCACTTTGGTGTTATGAACGTTGGGATCAAACCGACTTTTGATCAAGTGAAAAAAGAAAAGAGCTTAGAGGTATATATTTTTGATTTTAATGAAAACCTGTATGATAAGGAACTGACTGTCGAGTTTCTCTTCTTTATTCGTGAAGAACAAAAGTTTGCTGGCGTTGAACAACTTGTACAGCAAATCAAACAAGATGTGGAAACGGCAAGAAGTAGAATAGAGAGCATAAGAAGCTAGAAGGAACAGTTATAATTTTTCTATCCCAACATATTCTTTTAATGAACTCTAAATTTACATTTACTCGCCCTTCCATCTATGTTATACTTCTCATTGGTAATTTCATTTACTTATGCCTGCTTTTATTCTAGGGTTGAAGGTGCGAACTCCGTTCAGTGAATGAAAGGAGAGGACGTGCGTGAAGTTACCCCAAATGGAAGTGAATGATCGACGTTTAAGTGAGCTCTGTCAAGATGTAGCCACGATTTGTTGCAGCTCAGAATTTAAAAAGCTGCATAAAGAAATTTCGAAAATCTACCGTAAAAACGGGCTGAGTGATGCTAAGAGAATGGCTTTTCAGGATTCACTATTTTCCATGTTTCTCGAGCATTTTCATTCTGAGGCTAGGGAAGACCTTCCTTATCCTTAGAAGATGCATGTGATAGTAACCTCACATGTCAAGCAACGTTTACGCGAAAATCGGCAGCATGGAATAACGGTCCAAGATATCATTCGCGGAGCGAAATCGATTCCTGGAACTGTGCCTGTTGCAACTCGTTTTCGAGGCTTCCTAGCCGGAAGCGGAAGATTATTCGATATAGTGGCTAAGGACATCACTCATGGCCGTTTGGTCATTACTGTCATTGGAAAGTAAACCATAGCGTGGTTGATCGAATCACCGGCGATACACTAGGCTATAGGGGATTTTAAAAAGGAGGTGAAAAGGATGGCATTAACTCAAGAGCGTAAACAACAATTGATCGAAGAGTACCGTGTTCATGAATCTGACACAGGTTCCCCTGAAGTTCAGATCGCTATCCTTACAGAGAAGATTAATTATCTGAATGGACATTTGCGTGAACACAAGAAGGACCACCATTCTCGTCGTGGACTTTTGAAAATGGTTGGACAACGCCGTAACTTGTTGAACTATCTTAAGAATAGTGATATCACTCGTTATCGCGACCTTATTAACAAACTTGGTCTACGTAGATAGAAAAAAGCGGGGATTCCCCGCTTTTTCTGTTATATTTTTGGTTGGAAAATTATAGAAAATGCAATGAGAATCCAGGGATATTTCCTTTTATTTTTTCTGCGGAAGGAAATAATAAGACAATGACGAATTAACTATCACGAAAGGAGGAATAAATATTTATGGAAGTTTTTACATATGATTTAGGCGGTAGAACTTTAACCGTCGAGTATGGAAAAGTAGCTAAACAAGCCAATGCATCAGTGATGGTTAGATATGGCGATACAGTTGTACTTTCAACAGTCACCGCATCGAATGAACCATCCAAATTAGACTTCTTTCCGTTAACAGTAAATTATGAAGAAAGATTATATGCCGTTGGGAAAATTCCCGGTGGTTTCATTAAGAGGGAAGGAAGGCCAAGTGAAAAGGCGATCCTTGCCAGCCGTTTAATTGACCGCCCTATTCGCCCTTTGTTTCCAGATGGTTTCAGAAACGAAGTGCAAGTGGTCAATATTGTCATGTCGGTTGATCAGGACTGTTCATCGGAAATTGCTGCCATGGTGGGGACGTCCATAGCCCTATCCATTTCAGATATTCCTTTTAATGGTCCGATAGGTGGTGTTGTTGTTGGGAGGATCGATGGGGAATTTATTCTCAATCCAACGGTAACACAGCAAGCGGCGAGTGATATTCATCTGGTTGTCGCTGGAACAAAAGATGCAATAAATATGGTGGAGGCCGGTGCCAATGAGGTCCCAGAGGAAGTGATGCTTGAAGCAATCATGTTTGGCCACGATCATATTCGTTCTATTGTACAATTTGTTGAGGAAATCCAGAAGAAAGTCGGCAAGCCTAAAATGGAAGTCAAACTGCATCAGGTCGATCCTGAAATAGATATGGCTGTACGGGAATTTGCCAAAGGGCGTTTGGTTGAAGCGGTTCGAATTGAGGAAAAGCAAGCGCGTCAAGAAGCAATTGATGCAATTAACGAGGAAGCGCTTGCCCATTTCGAAGAAACCTATCCCGAGGGACAAGCTATTGTTTCAGAAGTTCTATACAACATCGTTAAAGAAGAGGTTCGTCGTTTAATTACCCATGACAAGGTTCGCCCAGATGGACGGGCGATAACGGAAATTCGACCGATAACCACAGAAGTTGACTTGTTGCCAAGAACGCACGGATCAGGGCTGTTTACGCGGGGCCAAACACAGGCTTTAAGTATTTGTACATTAGGTGCTTTAGGGGATGTGCAGATCCTAGATGGATTGGGGATTGAGGAAACAAAAAGATTTATGCACCATTACAATTTCCCACCCTTTAGTGTAGGGGAAGCTAGACCACTTCGGCCACCCGGACGCCGGGAGATTGGCCACGGAGCATTGGGCGAACGGGCGCTAGAGCCAGTTATTCCATCTGAAGAAGTTTTCCCATACACCATCCGCCTCGTTTCAGAAGTATTGGAATCCAATGGATCGACCTCCCAGGCTAGTATTTGTGCAAGTACCTTGGCTATGATGGATGCGGGTGTGCCAATCAAGGCTCCAGTAGCAGGTATTGCCATGGGATTGGTGAAGGATGGCGAGCATGTTACGGTTCTGTCAGATATTCAAGGGATGGAAGATCACTTAGGTGATATGGACTTTAAAGTAGCTGGAACAGCTGAGGGTGTCACGGCTTTACAGATGGATATCAAAATTGAAGGAATTGACCGTACAATTTTGGAACAAGCTTTGCGGCAGGCAAAAGAAGGACGGATGTTTATTTTGTCCAAGATGCTTGAAGCAATAGACAAACCAAAAGAAGTCCTGTCTCAGTATGCACCGAAAATCCTGACTATGAAAATCCATCCAGATAAAATTCGCGATGTCATTGGACCTGGTGGAAAACAAATAAACAAAATCATTGAAGAAACAGGAGTAAAAATTGATATCGAACAGGATGGTCGGGTATTTATTGCTTCTGTGGATCAGGTGATGAACCAACGCGCGAAAGAAATCATTGAGGATCTTGTTCGTGAGGTAGCTGTTGGACAAACTTATTTGGGAACCGTCAAACGGGTTGAGAAATTTGGGGCATTCGTAGAGATCTTCCCCGGCAAAGAAGGACTTGTTCATATTTCACAGTTAGCTGAAGAACGAGTAGCCAAGGTAGAGGATGTCGTCTCCGTGGGCGATCAAATCATGGTCAAAGTCACGGAAATCGATAATCAAGGCAGAGTTAATTTATCTCGCAAAGTGCTATTGAAGGAACAGAAGGAAAAGGAAAACCAAACAACAAAATCATAATTAACATCGAAAGAAGCTTCTTATTTAAAGAAGCTTTTTGTCATCTTTACTAAAGACATTTCATACCTTGTACCATTGAGTGTTTAAGATGGGGGTGGGTGATGATGGAGAAATGGAAAGCACAGTCACGGCTACTAGTGGGTGGGCTTTTTCTTGTGTGTTTTATCTATATCTTAAATTCTCCGGCCATTAATCAGTATGTATCATTTGTAAAGGGACAGCCTGTGACAGCAACAGTTGAAGGGGATTTGCTTCGAAAAATAGATGGGATTTTGGAACAAAAACAGGTTCCTGCGATCAATGCGCGAATTGACCAAGTTTGGAAGGCAATACCGGGATATAATGGATTGAAGGTAAACCGGGAGGAAACGATAAAAAGGATGTTAGAAAATGGGGAATGGGATGATCAGAAAATAGTTTATGATGAAGTGGAACCTGAAATAGGTCTTAAAGATTTGCAGCCTTCGCCCATTTATCGCGGGAATCCCCAAAAGCCGATGATTTCCTTTATGGTCAACGTTGCTTGGGGGAATGAATATTTACCTGAAATATTAAATACGTTGAAGAAATATAAGATTAAATCCACCTTTTTTCTGGATGGGTCCTGGGTGAGCAAGTTTCCAGAAGAAGCAAAAAAAATTATAGATGCGGGACACGAAATTGGAAACCATGCTTATTCTCATCCGGATATGAAAAAATTATCGATGAACAGAATTCGTCTTGAGATTGAAAAAACTAATCAAGTCATTGAAAAGGAAATAGGTGTAAGGCCTAAGCTTTTTGCTCCGCCGTCGGGATCCTTTGATCAAAGAACTGTAGAATTGGCTGCCCAGGAAGGTATGTTTACAATTTTATGGACTTTAGATACAATCGATTGGAAAAAACCCGCACCAAGCACCATCATCCAACGGCTAACCCCACAATTGGCCAATGGAGCAACAATCTTGATGCATCCAACCGCATCATCTGCAGCTGCTTTGCCGGAATTGATCAAAGCGGCCAAGTTAAAAGGGTTGCAAATGGGCACAGTAAGCGATCTGATTTCTTCAAAACGTGTTCAATCTATTGAGTAGAATTGCGTTATTTGTTATAGTTATTAATACTGGTTTTAAATCACCCCAAAAGTTAGAAATTCCAAAGCCTATCCCTATTGCTTTTGTGGGCCTATTCAAAAGCTGGCTAAACTGGAAGTGAGATGCGGGTGCATCGATAAGGAGGCTTTCTTAGTGATTGAAAAATACACCCTAGATAATGGGGTACGTGTTGTAATTGAAAAAATCCCTACTGTTCGTTCCGTTGCATTAGGGATCTGGGTTGGAACAGGCTCGCGCTACGAGACCCCAGAAAACAACGGGATTTCGCATTTCACGGAACATATGCTGTTCAAGGGAACGCATGCAAGGTCAGCGAAGGAAATTGCTGAGTCTTTTGATCAAATTGGCGGACATGTAAATGCTTTTACTTCTAAGGAATATACCTGCTATTATGCGCGTGTATTAGATGAACATGCTCCTATTGCCTTAGATATTTTATCGGATATGTTTTTTCATTCCAAATTTGATGAGGATGAATTACATAAGGAGAGAAAGGTTGTTATTGAAGAAATAAAAATGTACGATGACACACCTGACGATCTTGTCCATGATTTGATCTCCAAGGCGAGCTATCAAACTCATCCGCTTGGGTACAGTATTTTAGGCACAGAAGAGGTGCTTAATAACCTGAACCAGGAGAAGATGCTTGAGTATGTCTCCCAAAGATATACGCCTGACCGGATCGTTTTGTCCGTTGCTGGAAATATCAGTGAAAAACTTTTAGAGATGATTAAAACGAAGTTTTCGCGAATGGACCGGCAAAAATCTGCAGGGATTCTTACGCCACCGGAATTTCATCCTGAACTAAAGGTGAGAAAAAAAGATACGGAACAGGCTCATTTATGTATCTCCTTTCCTGGCTATGAAGTAGGTCATCCAGATGTTTATCCACTAATATTGATGAATAATATTTTGGGAGGGAGTATGAGTTCCCGCCTTTTCCAGGAAGTTCGGGAAGAACGTGGCTTGGCCTATTCTGTCTTTTCCTATCATTCTTCTTATCGGGATAGCGGTCTGTTCACGATTTATGCAGGGACCGCACCAAAACAGCTGGAAGAAGTAACTCAGGTGATCACGGATACTTTGGCAAAGCTCAAAGCGAAGGGGATCAGTCAGGAAGAATTAAAAAAGGGCAAAGAACAATTGAAGGGAAGTTTAATGCTCAGTCTTGAGAGCACCAACAGCCGAATGAGCAGACTTGGCAAAAATGAACTGATGCTCGGCAAACACTTGACATTAGACGAAATCATCGAACGGGTCAATCAAGTTACACTGGACAATGTACAAAACACAATTAATACAATTTTCAACAATAAAATGTCTGTTGCACTTGTAAGCCCGTTGGAAGCATTACCAGTCAGCTTCAGCCAGGATGCGCTGCTATAGGATAAGGAGCCAAATTAATGGAAGAGAAGAATAAACTCAAAGTTCAAATCTGTAAATTGTCGGGTAATGAAGATATTTCACTTCCAACGAAAATGTCGGATTTGGCAGCTGGATTCGATTTGTATGCAGCTAACCGGCAGCCGATCGAACTTGCACCTGGCAAAAGAGTTCTCGTTCCTACTGGATTTTCCATCGCTCTACCCATTCACTATGAAGCACAAATTCGTCCGCGTAGCGGCCTTGCTTTAAAAAAAGGAATTACTTGTATCAATTCTCCCGGGACAATTGATGCGGATTACCGAGGGGAAGTTGGGGTTATCCTGATTAATCATGGTGAGGATACTTTCATCATTCAACGTGGTGAACGGATTGCTCAGATGGTGATTCAGCATGTGCCAGAGGTGGAATGGGAGACTGTCGATATACTCCCGGATACAGAGCGGGGTGCCGGCGGGTTCGGACATACAGGGATCTAATATCGTAAGGTAAAAAGTACTTCGGTGATGAAGTACTTTTTCTTTTTTATGGAGCATATTCATCACAGCAAAGGGACTAATTGAAAGGGTGGTTGTGATGAGATTCAGTGAGTTCTGCAACAAAGAAATGATTGACTTAGACAATGGGGAACGGATGGGTGTATTGGGGCAGGCTGATTTAGTGATTCATCCGGAAACCGGGGATATTGATTCGATTATTTTGCCCAGTCATTCCTTCTTGGCTTGGGGAAAAAAACGTGATGAGGTTATAATTCCTTGGAACACAATCCGGAAAGTTGGGCCGGAAATGATTATTGTGGAGCTAAAGGAACGGGGAAGAGCGAGGTTTTAGTAACCCATTTATGGGCTCTTACATACGATGAGGGTAGAAACGCAACGAATTCCAGAAAACCAAAAAAACTCAGGTGAACTTTCTACTTTTAATGTCCACTTTATTGTTGTAAAATGTTTGAAAGGGGTTATCAGAGTATGCTCACAGGAATTCAGACTACCTTCATCGGAGGAGATGCTCGCCAACTTGAGGTAATTAAGAAATTTATAGAATTGGATGCAGCGGTAACCCTCATCGGATTTGATAATTTAGAAAGTAATTTTACTGGAGCTACGAAAAAAGACTTAACTGTTGATATCTTAAGAGAAACGGATGTGCTAATCCTGCCTATTGTGGGGACGGATGATGAAGGATATGTGGAGAGCATTTTCTGCTCAAGACCGCTTCAGTTAACCGAAGAGCACTTCGAATCATTAAATCCGAAGATTGTGATTTACACGGGAATGGCGAAAGATTATTTGCATAATCTATCGCAAAAGTACAATATTCAGCTTGTTGAAATTCTTGATCGGGATGATGTAGCCATCTATAACTCCATTCCAACGGTTGAGGGTGCCTTGATGATGGCGATACAGAATACGGACATCACTATTCATGGCTCTAATTGTATCGTACTTGGTTTAGGTCGGGTTGGAATGTCCATGGCCAGAGCTCTCCATGCATTAGGAGCCTCTGTTCGTGTGGGTGCAAGAAAACCGGAACATTTGGCAAGAATCCATGAAATGGGCCTCATTCCCTTTGAATTAAAGGACTTACCCGAACAGGTTAGGAATGTAGATATTCTATATAATACTATTCCCAAATTAATTGTCACTCCTCAGATTATTGCTCATATGCCGTTGCATACATTGATTATTGATTTAGCTTCAAAACCTGGGGGGATAGACTTCCGATACGCCGAAAAGAGAGGTATTAAAGCCTTATTGGCACCTGGTTTGCCTGGAATCGTTGCGCCAAAAACAGCAGGCCAAATCATTGCTAATACACTTTCTAGGCTTGTCTCTGATCAAATGGTTAATCGGGAGGGATCAGTATGAAGCTAGCAGGAAAAACAATTGGTTACGGGGTTACGGGATCTCATTGTACCCTAGAGGAAATTATGCCGCAAATCAAGACATTGGTGGATGAAGGGGCTAATGTAATTCCGATTATTACCCATACCGTAGCCACGACGGACACCTACTTTGGAAAGTCCGCAGACTGGAAGAAACTATTGCAAGATATCACAGGGAATGAAATCATCTCTACAATTGTAGATGCTGAACCGCTTGGACCCAAGCGCCCCTTGGATATTATGGTTATTGCACCGATGACAGGAGCATCAACGAGTAAGTTTGCAAATGCCTTAACAGATAGTCCTGTACTGATGGCTGCCAAAGCCACCATGCGCAATCACCGTCCTGTTGTTGTCGCTATATCGACAAATGATGGATTGGGATTGAACATGGCGAATATTGCGAAATTAATGGCAGCGAAAGATATTTATTTTGTTCCATTTGGTCAGGATAATCCTGAGAAGAAGCCAAAATCTTTAGTAGCTCGGATGGAATTGATCAAGGAAACATGTGAGTTAGCACTTGAAGGAAAACAACTTCAACCCGTTATCATTGAAAAATTTAAATATATGAATTGAGAAAAATAGGTTAGGAGAGAGAACATGCAAATCAAATCATCTTATAATGTAGCAGTCGTTGGTGCAACAGGAGCAGTTGGAACACAAATATTACGTCTTATTGAAGAACGTAATTTCCCCATCAATCAACTAAAATGTCTCTCCTCAGCAAGATCTGCAGGCACCAAGGTAGTGTTTAAAGGCCAGGAGATTACAGTGGAAGAAGCGAAACCAGAAAGTTTTGAGGGGATCGACATTGCCTGGTTCAGTGCCGGAGGAAGTGTAAGTAAGCAGTTAGCTCCTGCAGCGGTAGAAAGAGGAGCTTTGGTTATTGACAACACCAATGCTTACCGGATGGATCCTGAGGTGCCTCTTGTAGTGCCTGAAGTAAATATGAATAAAGCAAAAGAAAACAAAGGAATCATTGCTAATCCGAACTGCTCTACCATTCAGATGGTAGCAGCACTAAAACCACTCAAGGATCGCTTTGGTATTGACCGGTTGATTGTTTCAACCTATCAAGCAGTCTCCGGTGCAGGAAGCCGTGCGATCAACGATTTACTCAATCAAACAAAAGCTGCCTTGGAAGGAAAAGAAGTAAAAGGGGAAATTCTTCCTGTTGGTTCTCTCCCGAAGAAACACCAAATGGCTTTTAACGCGATTCCACAGATTGATGTCTTTGGAGAAAATGGATTCACTCTTGAAGAGATGAAGATGATCAGAGAAACTAAGAAAATATTTGATGATAATGAGATTGCCGTTTCGGCAACTTGTGTTCGTATCCCTGTTGTTAGTGGTCACTCTGAATCAGTATACATTGAAACCAAGGAAGATTTTGACCTGGAAGAAGTTAAGGAATTACTGGCGAAAGCTCCTGGTGTCGTGCTTGTCGATAATCCAAGCGAACAGGTTTATCCGCTGGCGACAGATGCAGTTGGAAAGCTTGAAGTATTTGTTGGGCGGGTTCGCAGAGATGTTGCGGTGGCTCGAGGTTTACACCTGTGGATCGTCAGTGATAATCTGCTCAAGGGCGCTGCTTGGAATGCAGTCCAGATCGCAGAAAACTTAACTCGCTAAGCGTATTTTTTAAAATTATTCCCCGAACAAGGGGGCTTAAACACATGAAGATTTTAGTTCAGAAATTCGGTGGGTCTTCCCTTTCTTTACCGAAAGAAAGGGAAGAGGCACTTTCTCATATTCTATCAGCTCGAAATGAAGGTTATTCCGTTTGTGTTGTTGTTTCAGCCATGGGGAGAATGGGGCAACCCTACGCAACAGATTCTCTCATCCGTTTGATACAGGAAAACGGAGATGCACTGGAAAAGAGGGAATTGGATTTACTTCTTCATTGCGGCGAAATTATTTCTGCTGTCACTCTATGCAGTATGCTGAACAGTAGAAACGTTCCATCCGTTGTTCTTACTGGCGGGCAGGCAGGGATCATCACAAACAAAGATTATAATAACGCCCAAATTATCAGGCTGGAAAGCAAAAGAATTTTAGACGAATTTGCAAAGGGTAAGGTTGTCATTGTGACAGGGTTTCAGGGCAGGACAGAAGAAGGGGAAATTACGACCCTTGGGCGTGGCGGAAGTGATACTTCTGCTACGGCATTAGGTGTTTCCCTAAATGCTGAGATGGTTGATATTTTTACGGATGTAAGTGGCGTAATGACTGCCGATCCAAGGATTGTGGAGGATGCTCAGCAATTGGAAACGGTGACTTATACTGAAATTGCCAATATGGCTTACCAAGGGGCGAAGGTGATTCATCCACGCGCGGTAGAGATGGCAATGAATGGGAAGGTGCCGATACGGGTTCGTTCAACGTTTACCAAGGATTTCGGAACCTTAGTTACAAGTCGATCAGGTATCCCCGAACGATTAATTACCGGTATTGCCAGCATTTCGAATGTTACACAAATCAAGGTTACTGCATTAGAGGGGCAATATGATCTGCAGCTTAAAGTGTTTAAGTCAATGGCTGAAAATGGGATTAGTGTTGATTTTATCAATGTAAACCCAATCGGTGTAGCCTATACAGTCCGCGATGAAGTCGCCGAAAAGGCTTGTCGAATCTTGCGGGATATGGGGTATGAACCGGTCCATACCCCACATTGTGCCAAGGTCTCTGTCATAGGAGCTGCGATGGCGGGAGTTCCAGGAGTTATGGCACAAGTTGCAGAAGCTTTGAATCATGAAGATATTCAAATTTTACAATGTGCGGATTCCCATACAACGATTTGGGTGCTTGTCAAGGAAGAAGATATGGTTAAAGCAGTTCGAGCACTCCATCGTAAATTCAATTTACATCAATCAACTAGTGAATTAGGTTAGGGAGGAGTTTTTCTTGGTGGATTTTGGAAGATTATTAACAGCGATGGTTACACCATTTAATGATCAATTGGAAGTGGATTTCGAAGCAGCTACAAAACTAATTGATCATTTAATTCAAACTGGAACAGAAACATTAGTAGTAGGGGGAACCACTGGGGAATCACCAACGTTAAGTAAAGATGAAAAAATTGCCCTTTTCCGATACGTTGTGAAGGAAGCCAAAGGGAGAGTCAAGGTGATCGCTGGAACAGGCAGCAACAATACCCAGGCGTCTATTGAGTTGACCCGAGCAGCAGAAGAAGTTGGTGTCGATGGAATCATGCTTGTTGTACCGTACTACAATAAACCTTCTCAAGAAGGACTTTATCAGCATTTTAAAGCCATCGCTGAATCTACCAGCCTCCCAGTTATGCTATACAATATTCCCGGCAGATCGGCAATCAACATGTCTGTAGAGACAATTCTAAGACTGGCTGAGGTCCCGAACATTACTTCTGTAAAGGAAGCAAGCGGTGATCTATCTGCAGCTGCTTTTATTGTTGATAAGGCACCTGAAGGATTTAGGGTATACTCTGGTGACGATAAATTGACGCTGCCGATCATGAGTGTCGGTGGGCACGGTATCGTTAGTGTCGCCAGCCATGTCATTGGTCAAGAAATCAAGGAAATGGTTCAGGCATATGTTGATGGAAATGTTTCTGTCGCCTCTAGCCTTCATCGTAAGTACTTGCCTATATTTGAAGGGATATTTGTTACTTCCAATCCAGTACCAATAAAATATGCCCTTCAGCAAATGGGAGTTCAAGTTGGTTCAGTACGCCTACCATTGGTGCCTGTGACCCCACAGGAAGCAAAGTTTATCGATTCGCTGTTCAAGTAACATTTAAGAGCCCTTATCACAAAGTGGTAAGGGCTCTTTTCTTCCGGGAAAAATCCCCCCTTCTAAAATTTTTAGGTGCCTTTCTTTTACCTTATCGTTCATGTATAATAATTGTAAGTGGCTCGTTCGGTGTTTGTTAGTTTTATGCTCATATACAACTAAATAAGGAGTCAATCATAGGAGGAATATACTTGGCAAAGCAAAGCAATAAAGCGTTGTCTATTTTTGCCTTGGGCGGCGTTGGTGAAATAGGCAAAAACATGTATGTAGTTCAATACGACCAAGACATTGTCGTGATTGACGCAGGATTGAAATTCCCTGAGGAGGATATGCTGGGGATCGATATGGTCATTCCAGATATTTCTTACCTTACGGAAAACAAGGAGAAGGTCCGTGCTATTCTTCTCACACATGGTCATGAAGATCATATTGGGGGACTAGTCTACGTTTTAAGGCATCTGAAGGTTCCAGTCTATGGGACGAAACTGACCATTGGACTAGTAACAGAGAAGTTAAGAGAAGCTGGAATTTTGGCGGATGTTAGCTTGAAAATCATTGATAATGACTCACAAATCGAACTGGGAACACTTCAGGCTTCATTTTTCAAAACAAATCACAGCATCCCTGATTCTGTAGGGGTTTGCATCGATACTCCAGAAGGAAAAGTTGTCCACACTGGTGATTTTAAGTTTGACCAAACTCCAGTTAATGATGAAGCTGCAGACCTGGCCAAAATGAGTGAAATTGGACAACAAGGGGTTCTAGCCCTGTTATCAGACAGTACCAATGCCGATAAACCAGGCTATACTGGATCAGAAAGGCTTGTGGGTAAAGCAATTGATGAGGTATTCTTTCGGGCTAATGGTAGAATTATCGTTGCCACCTTTGCATCCAACGTTCATCGTGTCCAGCAGGTTGTAGATGCAGCTGTGCATTATGGAAGAAAAGTAACGGTGATCGGACGCAGTATGCAGAATGTGGTTCGAATTGCTATTAATTTGGGCTATTTGCATGTACCCGACGGTACGTTCGTTGAAACAGATACTATCCAAAGTCTTCCTGCTGACCAAGTAGTCATTCTGACTACAGGTAGCCAAGGGGAACCTATGTCAGCCTTGACAAGGATGGCCCGAACATCCCATCGTAAGGTGGATATCTTGCCAGGTGATACCGTTATGATTGCCGCCACGCCTATTCCTGGTAATGAACGCCAAGTTGGAAGAATTGTTGATCAGCTTTATCGGATTGGTGCAGACGTTATCTATGGTTCACAGATTCATGTATCCGGTCACGGATGCCAAGAAGAATTGAAATTAATGCTTAACCTTATGAAACCGAAATTTTTTATTCCGATCCACGGGGAATTTCGAATGCTTCATAGCCATGCTGGACTTGCAGAACAAGTTGGTGTCGAGAAAGAAAATATCTTCCTTCTTGACAATGGGGATACCGTTGAGATTTCTAACGGACAAGCCAGGTTAGCGGGAAGAGTTTCCACTGGACAAATTCTTATCGATGGACTTGGCGTTGGTGACGTTGGAAATATCGTCCTTCGCGATCGAAAACTGCTTTCCCAAGATGGAATACTTGTGGTTGTGGTTACCTTAAGCAGGCAAACTGGTGTCATTCTGTCGGGCCCAGATATCATTTCCAGAGGATTTGTCTATGTTCGTGAATCCGAGGAATTGCTCGATGAGGCTAGTAAATTAGTGACACAAATATTAAATAAATGCATGGATGAGAAGGTAAATGATTGGTCTTCACTAAAAACAAATGTTCGTGAAGGATTAGGCCGATTCCTCTACGAAAAGACAAAGCGGAAGCCCATGATTTTACCAATCATTATGGAAGCATAGAGCTTCAAGGAAGAAATAGCGGAAAATATTTCCGCTATTTTTGTTTTTTGGGTGGATTTTGGCGATAAACGTCTTCATCGGGGCTTTAGGGGAATCGGGACAGTACACCTCGCAATTCACCATGAACTGTTCTATTAAGGACCTTTTCCAACTTACCATACTACCTTCCCATTTTCGTTAAACTTTTTAATCCCCTCATGCACGGAATTCCTCCAACCCTTCTCTCTTTATTTTGCGATCGGACTGAGGAGACCTTATTTGGCTAAAAATCTCCTTTTTTGGGGGTGTAGTGGACTCAGAAGACCTTATTTACTTTAAACCCAAGGGTATTTGATGCTTAACAGTGGAATAAGGGCTTTTGGGTCCGGATCCCCCTCAAATTTTGGCATTTGATAAGAAATAGGGGCTCTGCGGTCCGCTTTATTTTGCGATCGGTCTGGGGGAGAACTTATTTCCGATAAAAATACAAAAATCACGGCTGTCAGCAAATAAAAGGGACCAGCTATGCCTGGTTTTCCTTATGAAAAGGTCATTTCTCCGTGCCCCCCCACTTCCACACCGTATTTTCTTTCCAAATCAGTCCATACTAACTTAAGGAATCATTGAAAGTTTTAGTTCATTTTTATAATAAATGGAGGGAATTATATGCCATTTGATATTCAGCAGTTTGGGGTAAAGCGGACGCAGATACCACCATTGCAAAATCGACCAGATCTTCGCCCACCGGTGAATCCGGGCTTAGCACCGACTCCCCGCGAGGAACAAGCACCTCAGGGGGATCCTCCGCAACAAGAGCCACAAGGGGATGCTAAAAAAAGTGCGCTTGTGGAAAGTATTCAACAATTAGGCCAGACATCCATTGCCTCAAGCCCTGACAGCAATATCCATTGTTTAAGCATCATTGGTCAGATTGAAGGACATATGGCAATGCCGCCGCAAAATAAAACGACAAAGTATGAGCATCTGATTCCGCAACTCGTCGCGATCGAACAAAATCCAAAAATTGAGGGATTGCTTGTCATTCTGAATACAGTTGGCGGAGATGTGGAAGCTGGCCTAGCCATCGCAGAAATGATTGCTTCTCTTTCTAAACCGAAGGTAAGCCTTGTTTTAGGGGGGGGACATAGTATTGGGGTTCCTATAGCGGTTTCCTCTGATTATTCTTTTATTGCTCCCACAGCTACAATGACGATTCATCCTGTTCGTTTAACCGGGTTGGTTATTAATGTGGTGGAGTCCTTTGAATATCTGGAAAAAATGCAGGACCGCGTGGTCAACTTTGTAACAAGCCATTCTAAAATTGAAGAAAAAGTGTTCCGGGAGTTGATGCTGAAGGTCGGAGAACTTACCCGGGATGTAGGGACCAACGTTGTTGGTACAAAGGCTGTTGAATATGGGTTAATAGATGAAGTGGGCGGAATTGCGCAAGCTATGCATAAATTAAACCAACTGATCCAGGAAAATAAACAGAAGGAAAATTTATTACAGTAAAAAGGAGGGGGAAAAGTGATTATTTATTCTGTCATGCCTATGGAATTGATAATGGAAAATATGGAGGCTATGTCAGAAATCCAATATGAAGAAACGGAGATCGACGGGGTGAAAATGGTTGTGGAACGAACCCCACAGACTTCTGAAGCGAAAATTGTTCGTTTGCTAAGCTGGAATCCACAGGATTATTTAAACCCTCGATTTGCACCAGGTACAACGATTTATTTTCGGCCAAATGCATAAGCAAAACTATGATCCATGCCTTCAATATGGTATAATTTGGACAGAGGTTAAAAGCAAAAAGTTGGAAGATTATCCTTGCCGTTGATGGCTGAACAATTCGCAAGTTTATATTACTAACCTAAAGAGGGCAGTCTTCCAACTGCCCTTATACTGTTTTGGTTCCAATCAAACTTTTCTTACCTCTAACTTTAAGAAAAGCTTCTATCGAAGCCATTTCGAAGAGGTAGTCGAGTCCATCTTAAGCGGAAGCTTTTCATGCCCACGGAAAGTTTAGGTACACTTTAAATTTTAGTGAACTTAAACTTTCCTAAAAGGACAAAAAGGGGGAGTGCCTATGGCGGCAAAGAAAACGAAAAAATCCTATCAATCAGCTACAAGAAAAAAGTTCTCTCTTAAAAATGACCTCGTTTTTGAACTTTATGGATTAATCCTACTGGCCGTTTCACTAATATCCTTGTCAAGATACGGTTGGTTTGGGGAAACCTTTGCCTGGGTTCTGCGTGTCATCGCAGGGACATGGGATTTTATAATCCCTTTAATCGGAATGTATTGCGCCGGGTTAATCATGGTTCAAAGAAAATGGCCGAATTTGTTAACACCAAGGTGGATAGGGTTATTTGTCTTCCTCTTTTCAATATTATTATTCAATCATCTTTCTCTATTTGACCAACTGTCTGCACAGGGGAAATTTACAGATCAAAGTATCTTAAGAGTCACCTGGGACGCCATTCTTAAAGAAAAGGCACAACTGGAAAACGGACTGGCGTCAACCATAGATGTAGGTGGAGGAATGATTGGGGCAATTGGTTTATCTATTAACTATTATTTGTTTGCTAGAACAGGTACATTGATCATTGCCATCTTTTCCTTTTTAATTGGTGCGATGCTTTTATTCCAGCTATCTTATGTTACCCTTCTAACAAAATTGAAGCAAATACTTACTGCCGGGTGGACGACGGTTTATGAAAAGAGTGTAGAGGCCGTTCAATTAATGTTGGAAAAGAAGGAAGGGAGCAATGAATCATCAAAACCGATGAAGAAATCACAGGAGGAGAATATAGATTCACCAATTGATCTATTTCCTCATGTTTCCTCTGAAGAAAAAGATGATGTTGCTGAACCAATTATTCACGATTTTTCAGAAGTAGCTTATCAACAAGAAGAACTAGATTTAGGGTTTGAGGAGGCCCATTTAGCAAATGAAAAACAGCAAGTATCAGCACAAAAATCGGCTGAGGTTCTAGAAATCGATTTTAGTAAAAGTGACGATCAACTTGGGGTTATTCAGGAAGAACCTGATCTTAATTATACCCTTCCCAGTCTTCCACTTTTGGATAAGCCTCGGCAATCCAAGCAACATGGGAAAGAATATAGGGATATGCAATCCAATGCAAAGAAGCTGGAACAAACGTTGGAAAGCTTCGGTGTTAATGCTAGAGTGATGCAAATACATAGAGGGCCAGCTGTTACCCGCTATGAAGTTCAGCCGGCAATTGGCGTTAAGGTGAGCAAGGTTGTCAATTTGGCAGATGACATTGCCTTGGCGCTCGCAGCTAAAGATATCCGGATTGAAGCCCCGATTCCGGGGAAATCTGCAATAGGAATTGAAGTCCCCAATTCCGAAGTCGCTGTGGTTAGCCTTCGCGAGGTATTAGAAACATCCTCTTATCAAGATAGTGAGGGGAAATTAACAGTAGGGTTAGGTCGTGATATTTCTGGTGAACCCATTATTGCCAATTTGGCGAAGATGCCGCATCTATTAGTAGCCGGTGCCACAGGTAGCGGGAAGAGTGTTTGTATAAACGGGATTATCACCAGTCTTTTGTTTAAGGCCAAGCCCCATGAGGTAAAGTTGATGATGATCGATCCGAAGATGGTTGAATTAAATGTCTACAATGGAATCCCCCATCTCCTAGCACCGGTCGTTACGGATCCAAGAAGGGCATCTATGGCATTAAAAAAAGTTGTTGTCGAGATGGAAAAAAGATACGAACTGTTTGCCAAAAGCGGTACAAGAAATATCGATCTCTATAATCAAATGGTACTGCAAAGTGGTACTGGCAGTGCGCTTCCCTATATCGTTGTCATTGTGGACGAGCTTGCAGATTTGATGATGGTTGCTGCAGGGGATGTGGAGGACGCGATTTGCAGGTTAGCGCAAATGGCCCGTGCGGCAGGCATTCATCTTATTATTGCCACGCAGCGTCCATCTGTAGATGTTATTACTGGAGTGATCAAAGCAAATATTCCATCGCGAATTGCCTTTGGAGTTTCCTCCACGGTTGATTCCCGTACCATTCTTGATGCTGGTGGAGCTGAAAAATTGCTGGGCCGTGGGGACATGTTGTACCTTCCAATGGGGGCATCGAAACCTGTTCGAGTTCAAGGTGCATTTGTTTCTGAAGCAGAAGTTGAAACTGTTGTACACTTTGTAAAAGAACAGCAAACAGCAAACTACCACACAGAAATGATTCCCGCCGAAGTGGAACCAAACGTGGAAACCAAGCCAGAGGATGACCTTTATGATGATGCAGTCAAACTGGTCATAGAAGCACAAACAGCATCCGCTTCCTTACTGCAAAGAAAATTCCGGATAGGTTATGCTAGAGCAGCAAGACTAGTCGATATGATGGAAGCAAATCAAATTGTTGGGCCTTTTGAAGGAAGTAAGCCACGTGAAGTGTTGGTGAAAAAAAGTGAATCCAATATTTCTTAGCAAATAAGGGGCGAACCCATTCCTTTAAGTAGCGGATTCTGTCCAAGGCCTTGAGGATGGCCCCTCATAAAAAAACAAAGAATGGACTATAATGGAAATAACACACTTCCCTACAAAGGAGAGGAAAATTTTGAATCAACCTGCTTTTGAAACGGCTACCATAGATCAAATGAACCTGCATGTTCTACCCACAGATAAATTCAAAACAACAACGATTGTCGTCCAAATTGAGCAACAGTTAAAAGAAGAAACAGTTACCCCTACAGCGCTCCTTCCATTTATATTAAAGCGGGGAAGTGCGAAGTATCCTACCACGAAAGAGCTGCGTCAATTCTTGGACAGCTTATTTGGTGCAGTTTTCTATACTGATGTCATTAAAAAGGGAGAAAAACAAATTATTCAGCTTCAGCTGGAAATTGCTAATGAAAAATATTTGTCAGATACGAGCCCACTACTGCTAAAAGGGATTGAGTTTCTAGGAGAAATCATGACGAATCCTCTCATTCAAGACAATGGTTTTTCCAAAAACTATGTTCGATCTGAAGCTGATGTCCTGCAAAATAAAATCTCCGGTCTCATCGATGATAAAATCCGCTATGCCAATCAAAGGGTAACAGAAGAAATGTGCAAAGAAGAGCCTTACCGTCTTCTTTCATATGGAAAAGCAGAAGAACTGGCCGCAGTGGATCCAATACAGCTTTATGGCTATTATCAACAATTGCTTGCTGAGAATCCGATTGATATCTATGTAGTGGGGGATGTTGTTCCGCAAGAAGTGAAAGATGGCATTGCAAAATTTTTCAGAGTGAAACGCAATCAAATTCGGGATCTTCCTTTTGCTCCAACGCAAAAGAAGGTCGTCGAAGAAAATCTAATTGTAGAGAAATTGAAGGTCGGACAAGGAAAATTGAATATTGGTTGTCGCACTCATACAACACTCGTTGATGACGATTACGAAGCCTTATTAGTCTATAATGGGATTTTAGGCGGGTTTCCGCATTCCAAACTTTTTGTTAATGTTCGGGAAAAGGCCAGCTTAGCCTATTATGCTGTTTCCAGATTGGAGAGTCATAAAGGAATTTTAATGATGATGTCAGGAATTGAAATTGACAAATTCGAGCAAGCCGTAGAAATCATGAAAAAACAATTACAGATGATGAAGGAAGGCACGATTTCAGATCAAGAAATGGCACAAACAAAGGCAACTTTAGTAAATCAATTATTAGAAACAAAAGACAATGCTCGAACAATCATCGATTTTTCATATAACAATCAGCTTACTGGAAATAAGAAAACAGTGGAAGGTATGATTGAAAAGATTAAATCAACAACCATTGCCGATGTGGTTAAGATCGCCCAAAAAATTGAAGTGGATACAATTTACTTTTTACGGGACGAGGAGGGCAAATAAATGGAACAAATACGTCATGATCAACTAAATGAAACCATTTATTACGAGAAAATGGAAAATGGTTTGGATGTTTATGTGCTACCAAAACATGGATTCAGTAAATCCTATGCGACATTTACAACAAAATATGGTTCTATCGATAACCATTTCCAAGTACCTGGAAAAGATCCTGTCAAGGTTCCAGACGGAATTGCCCATTTTTTAGAGCATAAAATGTTTGAACAAGAAGATGGCGATGTATTTAATGAATTTGCCAATAATGGGGCTTCAGCCAATGCGTTCACTAGCTTTGAAAGAACAGCCTATTTGTTTTCCAGCACAGGGCATGTGGTGGAGAATTTAACCATTCTGCTTAACTTTGTCCAGGCTCCATATTTTACGGAAGAAAATGTGGAGAAGGAGAAAGGGATCATTGGGCAGGAGATAAAGATGTATGATGATAATGCAGACTGGCGCGTTTACTTCGGTTTAATTGAAAATATGTATCATAACCATCCGGTGAAAATTGATATTGCAGGGACGATTGATTCCATTTCGCAAATCACTAAGGATACACTGTATACCTGCTATGAAACCTTCTATCATCCGAGTAACATGTTGCTCTTTGTTGTTGGGGCCGTAAAGCCTGAAGAGATTTTTCGTTTAGTCCGTGAGAATCAGGGACAAAAGGAGTATGGATTACAACCAGAAATTGAACGTTTTTTTGAAGAAGAACCTGCGGAAGTGGCCAATCCCGTTTCAATTCGTGAGATGTCAGTGGCAATGCCCAAGGTAATGTTTGGTTTTAAAGAAAAAAAAGCTGGTTTGCAAGGGAAGAATTTACTCCAGCAGGAATTGACTACACAGCTTGTTCTCGATATTTTGCTTGGTCCAAGTTCAGATCTTTATCAAAAATTGTATGAGCAAGGACTAATCAATGATACCTTCGGGACGGATTACAGTTGTGAAGCACAATATGCTTTTTCTGTGATTGGCGGCGACACACCAAATCCGGAGGAATTAGTGAAACAGGTTACGGAAGGATTAGAAAAAGCAAAACAAACAGGCATTAGTCAAAAGGATTTTGAGTTAAGTAAGAAGAAAAAAATCGGAGCTTTTTTACGTTCCCTCAATTCCATTGAGTTTATCGCCAATTCCTTTACAAAATATAAATTCAATGGCACAGATTTGTTTGAAATTGTTCCTACGCTTGAGAACATCACTGTTGAACAGGTTAACGAACGGCTTAAGGATCACTTCCAAATGGAGCAAAGAAGTGTTTCCACGATTAAACCTGTATAGTAACGTCTTGAAAAGCTGAAATAATGGAGGAGGATGGGGATGGATTAGCTATCCCTATTTTTTCTGCCGATAAACTTACCGGAGAGGAATGCAATTTTAGAATGGAAAAGGAAAAATGGGCATTAGTGACAGGCGCTAGCGGAGGAATCGGTTCGGCCATTAGTTTAAAGCTGGCAGAAGCGGGTTATCATTTGTATCTTCACTATTGGCGGGGGGAAGTTGAGATTCAGAAGTTGGCAGAGGCCTGTAGGGAATATGGAGCGGCTGCAGTCCCCATAAAGGCTGATTTGGAAATTGTAGAAGAAATCGGAGGACTGATTTCTTCACTTTCGCGGAAACCCGATGTCCTGATTAATAATGCTGGAATTACTCATTATGGCCTGTTTACAGAAACGCCAATCATCGATTTGGAGCGTTTATACCGGGTCAATGTACGAGCACCCTTTCTTTTAGCACAAGGTTGTGCCCCTTATATGATTCGGCAGCAATACGGGAGAATTATTAACATTTCATCCATTTGGGGGGTAACAGGGGCATCTTGTGAGGTCCTTTATTCAATGACCAAAGGGGCTCTTCTTTCTTTTACCAAGGCATTAGCAAAGGAATTGGCGCCATCACAAGTTACCGTAAATGCAGTGGTGCCAGGGGCCATTGAAGGAAAGTTACTTCGCAACCAATTTAATGACGAAGAACTTAAACTCATTGCATCGGAAATTCCCATGGGACGGCTTGGGGAACCGGAAGAAATAGCTTCGCTTGTTGCATACCTATTGCAGCCAGATGCAAAGTATATTACTGGACAAGTCATAAGCCCCAACGGCGGGTGGTATACCTAAAGGGATTTCCCTAAAGTTGGACCTCAACCCGGGGAATAATTGAATCTTAAACAAGTCATATTATATATGTACAGGAGGGGAACCTTCTGAAACATTTAAAGGAGGGATTCTAATGTCAGTATTAGAAAACTTCGGTGAATGGAAATCCTTTTTAGCTGAACGCGTTGGACAAGCAGAAAAAATGGGAATGGACAAAAGCACGATGGCAAATGTAGCATCACAACTTGGTGACTACCTTTCAGATAAGGTTGATCCAAAAAATGTTGAAGAGCGTTTATTAAAGGAACTATGGGATTCTGCCGATGACCAACAGCAAAAAGCGCTTGCTGAAGTCATGATCAATTACGTTCAAAAACATTAGTAAGGATTTTGCCTCCATATTATTGGAGGCTTTTTTCCATTCCGCATAGGAATGAGTAAGCTTCCTCCAATTTACATTTCTACTGGCATGACAGCATCCGTCTCCTTCTGAACTTAAATTTTGAAGGGATTGTAGTCCTCGAAAAGGGGAATGCTTCTTCTAAAGATGGATACATCTTCTTCAAATGAACTTCAATAAGAAGCTTTTCTTATACAGTTTTTTAGGAAAATTCCTTACCTAGCGAGTAAAATATGGTATACTTTCCAAGGAGAAGAATCATTTTTAATTCGAGAGGGATCCACACATGCAGAAGAGTGATTGGTACCTAGAATGGGAAATTCATAAAAATCGACCTGGGCTTTTGGGAGACATTGCCTCTATTTTAGGAATGCTTTCCATTAATATCATTACGATTAATGGTGTTGATGTTTGGCGAAGAGGAATGCTTTTACAAACGGATGATGAAAAAAAGATTGAATTACTGGGAAATATATTAAGGAAAGTAGAGAATATAACCATAACGGCCCTCCGTCCGCCTACAATGATGGATACGCTGGCTGTTCGTCACGGAAGATATATTGAACGAGATATGAAAGATAAAAAAACATTTCGTTTTACACGAGATGAAATTGGACTTCTTGTTGATTTTATGGCCGAAGTCTTTAAACATGAGGGGCACCAACTTGTAGGTGTCAGAGGGATGCCTCGCGTTGGGAAAACGGAATCTATGGTTGCGGCAAGTGTTTCAGCCAATAAGCGGTGGATTTTTATTTCATCAACGCTTTTAAGACAAACCGTACGAAATCAACTGGCAAACGATGAGATGGTGTCTGACAATGTTTATTTTATCGATGGTATTGTATCCACCATGCGTTCCACAGAGAAACATCACGCGTTAATGCGTGAAGTTTTGCGTTTTCCGGCAACCAAGGTGATTGAACATCCCGATATTTTTATTCGTGAAACAGAATTTTCCTTGGATGATTTCGATTATATTATTGAGTTGCGCAACCACCCAGAAGAAGAAATTACTTATGAGGCAGTAAATGATACATTTTCTGATTTTAATTTAAGTTAACATATAAATGGGAGGTGGGAGAGTGACCGAATTAGGCGAAACACTAAAACAAGCTCGAATAAAAAAAGGACTTACAATTGATGATATTCATCAAGAAACGAAAATTCAAAGTAGATATTTAGAAGCAATAGAAGCTGGAAATCTAGACGCACTGCCTGGACATTTTTACGCAAGGGCTTTCGTAAAAAGCTACGCTGAGGTTGTTGGTATTGATCCGGATACGATCTTAGAGCATATCCAGCCGGAAATAGGGCCGCTTGTGGAAGAACAAGTAAAATCCTTAAGACGTCACCGTCCTGCTAAGCCCCCAGTACAAGCAGGAAGATGGCTGTCCAGAGTATTACTGTATTTATTTGCTGTGCTCATCCTGTTTGTCATTTACATAGCTTGGGCCAAGCTTGATGAAGTCCCAGACGTTAATTCGGAAATAGGACAGCCAACGGATACAGCCAATCCCCCTATTGTAGATAATCATATGTCTACGCCAAATCAGCCAAATCAATCAGGTCAAGGCAATGGGATCCCGCCTAATCAACCGCCTAAAGAGGAACAACAGCCCAAACCTACATTAAATTTTATCAGTCAGAAAGGAAACCTTTATCAATATGAAATGACCGGGGTATCCTCCCTCACTGTAAAGATTTCCGCAAATAGTGCTTGTTGGTTTAGTGTCCTAAAAGGGGGGGGGAACGGCGAACAAATTGATTCGTTTACCATGTCTAAAGGGAATTCGAAAGAGTGGAATCTTGCCGAGGCCAAGGAAGTAACCATTCGTTTAGGAAGTGCTCCAGATGTAGAAATTCTAGTGAATGGACAACCCTTAGATACTTCGAAGATGCCGCGAGCATTACAAATTATATCCGTAGTTTTGAAATAGCCCTGAGAATTAGTCCAGGGCTATTTTTTTGACAGCCATTTCTTCATATATTATACTTGTTAAGGTGAAAAAGCATAAATCGGAGCTTAAATATAGAATGTGAGGCAAAAAAATGACAGTGAATACCAACACCAAGGAAAAGGTGGCGATCGTCACCCTTGGGTGCGAAAAAAACCTAGTGGATTCAGACATTATGTCAGAATTGGTAGATAAACGTGGATATGAAGTGGTTGAAAACCCAGAGGAAGCAACAGTAGTTGTTGTGAATACATGTAGTTTTATTGACGCAGCCAAGGAAGAATCAGTTAATATGATCCTTGATATGGCTGATTTAAAAAAGACTTCCAAGTTGAAATCGTTAATTGTAGCGGGTTGCTTGACACAACGATACAAGGAAGTACTGATGGAAGAAATGCCAGAGATTGATGGGATTGTTGGAACGGGTGACTTCGATAAAATCACCGATATTATTGAAAAAACATTAATTGGTGAGAAGGCCGTAATGGTTGGAAATCCCGCGTTTTCCTACGAAAATGTTTCCCGTCGAAAAATTGAAAAGGGTACGTTTACAGCGTATATTAAAGTTGCAGAAGGCTGTGACAATGCTTGTACGTTTTGTATTATCCCAACGCTGAGGGGGGCCTTCCGATCAAGAACGATTGAATCGGTTGTCCGTGAAGCTGAGGAACTCTCGCAACAGGGGATTAAGGAAATTAGCCTTATTGCTCAGGACCTTACGAATTATGGAATGGATTTATATGGTGAACACCGCTTGCCCCAATTGTTGACGGAGGTCTCCAAGGTAGAGGGGATTGAGTGGATACGAATTCATTATGCATATCCAGGATATTTCACAGATGAGTTGATTGATGTGATTGCAAAAAATCCAAAGGTTTGCAATTATATAGATATGCCCTTACAACATAGTGAAGACTCTGTTTTGAAAAGAATGCGCAGGCCAGGACGTCAACGTGATACACGAGAATTGGTAGCCAAGATTCGTGATCGCATCGGGCAAGTTGCTATTCGGACATCTATTATTGTAGGTTTTCCTGGGGAAACTGAAGAGGATTTTGGGAATCTTGTAGAATTTGTAAAGGAAATGAAATTTGACCGGTTAGGTGTCTTTACCTATTCTCAGGAAGAAGACACACCTGCTTATCGCTTAAAAGACCAAATTGATCAGGAAACCAAAGAACGACGCGCAAATATTTTGATGGAAGTACAAAGAGAGATTGCAGGTGAACGCAACGGACAGTTTGTCGGACAAACTCTTGATGTCCTGATTGAAAGATATGATGGAAAAAATAATATCTATATCGGACGTACTCAATTTGACGCATTAGAGGTTGATGGTGAAGTTTTTGTTACCGGCTATCAAGGCGAATTGGGCGAAATTGCAAAGGTGAAAATTACCCATTCATACGATTATGATCTTTCGGGGGAGGTTGTCTAGGTGAATCTGCCTAATAAGATTACCTTGGCACGCATTTTTCTCGTACCAGTAGTGATGCTTTTCCTACTGGTACGCTTTGATTTTGGAGTTCTTGTCATTGGCACCTTTAAAATTACATATAGTGAAATCATTGCTACCCTTATATTTATTTTGGCTGCCAGTACGGACGGTTTAGATGGATATATTGCCAGGAAAAGAAAATTAATTACAAACCTGGGAAAATTCTTGGATCCTTTGGCTGATAAGTTATTGATCTCAGCGGTGCTTATTTCGTTGGTAGAAATGCAGCGCCTGGATGCTTGGGTTGCCATTCTCATTATTAGCAGAGAATTTGCAGTGACAGGATTGCGGATGGTGGCGGTAGCTGAAGGTCAGGTCATTGCCGCCAGTAAGTGGGGGAAATTGAAAACCGTGATCCAAATTATTGCTGTGTGTTCTCTGATGATAAATAACTTCCCTTTTTACTTTATTGGACTTCCATTTTCAACGTTTGCTGTTTGGGCAGCGGTAATCATTACACTGTTTTCTGGGTATGACTATTTCGCAAAGAATAAACATGTTATAAACTTTTAGGCGAGGGGAGCCACTGGATATGAAGGCTGAAATTATTGCTGTGGGTACTGAATTGCTCTTAGGACAAATTGCTAATACCAATGCTCAATTTATTTCCAAGAAACTTGCGGAAGTGGGCATCGACGTTCTTTATCATTCGGTCGTTGGGGATAATGCAGCAAGATTGGCAGGGTTGGTAGAAACAGCCCAGCAACGTTCAGACATCATTATTTTTACAGGTGGTCTAGGGCCTACCAAGGATGATTTAACAAAGGAAACGATTGCTCGCTGTATGGGGAAAACGCTTGTTGAAAATTCTGAGGCAATGGAGCAAATATTGGCTTTCTTTGCCCGCAGAGGAACACCAATGACCGAGAATAATCGTAAACAGGCTTTGGTCATTGAAGGGAGTACGGTGTTTCCTAATGATCATGGTATGGCTCCGGGGATGGCTGTTGAATCATCAGGAATCCGCTATTTATTATTCCCGGGCCCACCTAAGGAACTTAATCCGATGTTTGAAAATTATGCACTTCCTTACTTGCTTTCCCTTTCCTCTGATTCCCAAGTTGTACATTCAAAGGTACTCCGCTTCTATGGAATCGGTGAATCCCTGTTGGAAGAAAAATTGATCGATTTAATTGATGGGCAAAGTAATCCGACCATTGCACCGCTCGCCAATGAAGCAGAGGTGACCATCCGAATTACGGCAAAAACAGATACTACTCAAAAAGCTGATGAAATGATTTCTGAGGTTGAGAAAGAAATTGAGCGCAGGGTTGGGGAGTTTATCTATGGATATAACCAGGATTCTTTACATAGTGTCTTAGTTGGGAAACTTAAGGAAAACGGATTAACCTTGTCGTTAGCGGAAAGCTGCACAGGAGGCTTGATCAGTCATTTAATCACGAATATTCCTGGATCATCTGAGGTTTATGCCGGGGGGTATGTCAGCTATACGGAAAAAGCCAAGGTTCAGGCCTTGGGAGTGGATCCCGCATTAACCCAAAAGTATGGAACTGTATCTGAAGAGGTTGCTTCAGCGATGGCTGTACAAGCGAAAACGAATATGTCAGCTGACATTGCTTTATCCGTTACTGGAGTGGCTGGACCTGGAACGGTGGAAGGAAAGCCGGTTGGACAGATATTCATTGGTGTTGCGACAGCAACTGGGGAAAAGGTATACTCCTTGAAGTTATCAGGAACTAGAGAGGGAATTCAGCTCCGTGCCGCGAAATACGGGATGTATTACCTGCTGAAAGAACTTGTGAATGAAAGAAACTAACGCAAAAAACTTGATTTGAATAAGGTGGTAATTTGATGTTAACTTTTTCAGATTTTGCTTTGCATCGAAACTTACAAAGAGCTGTAAATGACATGGGCTTTGAAGAGCCCTCTCCAATCCAGGCAACTGCTATTCCACTCATCTTGGAAGGGCATGATGTAATTGGCCAGGCCCAAACAGGTACAGGGAAGACAGCTGCTTTTGGGATTCCTTTAATTGAACGGGTGAGCAATGAAGGCAGGGTACAAGCCATTGTCCTAACCCCGACACGTGAATTAGCGATACAAGTGTCAGGAGAATTAAGGAAAATTTCCAAATACAAAAGAACCAGAACCCTCCCGATCTATGGCGGTCAATCGATAGGACACCAGATCCGGACACTTAAACAGGGTGTTCAGGTTGTGATTGGAACTCCAGGACGGATCTTAGACCATTTGCGCAGAAAAACATTACGTCTTGAGGATGTGAAGATGGTTGTTCTTGATGAAGCCGACGAAATGCTCGACATGGGTTTTATCGATGATATTAAGGAAATTCTTTCCTATACCCCTGAAGAGCGACAAACTCTGCTTTTCTCGGCCACCATGCCGAATGAAATTTTAGATCTTTCCCGGCGTTATATGAATAACCCGCAAACTGTTGCGATAAATAGAAAAGAAGTTACTGCACCATTGATTGATCAAGTATACTATAAAGTTTTAGAACGAAATAAGCTGGATAGCCTATGCCGTATTCTTGACAGTGAGGAAGTTGGACTAGGGATCGTGTTTTGCCGGACAAAGCGCGGAGTCGATGAGTTGGCTGATGCCCTTCAGGAACGTGGATATCTTGCTGACGGTCTTCATGGAGATTTGAGCCAGGCACAGCGAGATCGTGTCATGAAAGGCTTTAGGGATTCGAGTATTGAACTGTTAGTTGCTACAGATGTGGCCGCTAGAGGGATTGATGTTGGGAATATTACCCATGTTATAAACTATGATATACCGCAGGATCCAGAAAGCTATGTTCACCGCATTGGTCGTACAGGGCGTGCTGGACGTAAGGGAATTGCCTTGACACTAGTGACCCCAAGGGAAATGAGGCAGCTTTTAACGATTGAAAAGGTAACTAAATCCAATCTTCAACCTCGAAGTGTTCCAACCTTAGCAGAAGTAGCAGAAAAGCAACAAATGCAGTGGAAAGAACAAGTGATTTCCGTTATAACTTCGGACGATGTGGATCTATCTTTGTTTTCATCTGTAGTGGATGATATGAAACAGGAATATTCATTGGAACGGATTGCAGCAGCAGCACTGCATGTAGCCTTCTCTTCCACCTTTCAAACTGAGGAAGAGGAAGTTTATAATTTTGGCGATACAGGCGCTTCTAAAGGAATGGTCCGCTTCTTCATGAACGTGGGACGTAACATTGAAATGAAACCGCAGGATTTAGTAAAAGAGATTTCGGAAACTGTCGGGATATCTGGAAAGTCAGTGGGTAAGATCGATATCTTTGATAAATTTACCTTCTTTGAAATTACCGAAGATGCAGCTCCGTTTGTTTACGAAGCCCTTCGCCATTCCCGAGTACTCGGAGCGAGGGTGAACGTAGAACCTGCTAAACCGCGTGGAAAAAGAGAATAGTGATGGAGGAAAGGACTGCCTCGTTGGGGTGGTTCTTTTTAATTTAAATGTTTTTCAGTCCGAAAGCCAAATTTCTCCTGCAAGAACATTCGTTTGTATTTTCTTGTTGGCAAACAGATTGAAATTAGGTATCATTAAGGAGAAAAGCTAGTCTGGCTTTCTATTATGGGAGGGGGATTTTATTTGTCAGATCGAAAAGCGGCCTTAGAATCGGCATTGCGTCAAATAGAAAAGCAGTTTGGAAAAGGATCCATTATGAAGTTGGGGGAAGTGGCAGCAACCAATACTGTTTCGGTTGTTTCCAGCGGTTCAATTGCCTTGGATATCGCTCTTGGAATTGGAGGTTACCCAAAGGGAAGAATTATTGAAATCTATGGTCCGGAATCAAGCGGTAAAACAACCGTTGCCTTACATGCCATTGCTTCCGTTCAGAAAAATGGCGGACAGGCAGCATTTATAGATGCTGAGCATGCGCTTGACCCAGTCTATGCCAGCAAACTAGGGGTTAACATAGATGAATTGTTATTATCCCAGCCCGATACAGGGGAGCAGGCACTCGAGATCGCAGAGGCACTTGTCCGTAGCGGTGCAGTCGATATTGTTGTTGTTGACTCAGTTGCCGCACTAGTACCTAAAGCGGAAATCGAAGGGGAAATGGGAGATTCCCATGTGGGTTTACAGGCCCGCCTTATGTCTCAGGCATTGCGTAAATTGGCTGGTGCTATCAACAAATCAAAAACGATCGCCATCTTTATCAATCAACTTCGGGAAAAGGTGGGAGTTATGTTTGGAAATCCCGAAACCACTCCCGGCGGTCGGGCTTTGAAGTTTTACTCTAGCGTACGTCTAGATGTGCGTCGTGCAGAAACGATTAAACAAGGCAATGATATGGTGGGAAATCGTACAAAGATTAAGGTAGTAAAAAACAAAGTGGCCCCACCATTCAAGAGCAGTGAAGTAGATATCATGTATGGGGAAGGAATTTCTCATGAAGGAAGTATCCTCGATATCGGCTCGGACGTGGATATTGTTTCAAAGAGTGGCGCATGGTATTCCTATAATGGAGAACGACTAGGGCAAGGAAGGGAAAATGCAAAACAATTCCTTAAAGAAAATCCAGCCATTACAGATGAAATCGAGAAGCAAATACGCGAACATTTCTTATTAAATAGTACAACGGTACCTGTCAAAGCAGTAGAAGAAGATGAGGAATCAGAGGAATTTGAATTAGATTTTGAATAAATACCTTGAGAAATAGTCTTGCTATCTATTCCTTTGCGGAAAGAAAGTAAGACTATTTCTATATTGGTTGATGGGGGTGAAGAGGATTTGCCAGATCTAGAGCATGAAGAGGGAAGTAAAATTACATCCATAACCGTGCAAAAAAACAACACAAAAAGATATAACATATACGTCAATGGTGAGTATGCCTTTGCTGTCCACGAAGATATTTTAGTGAAATATCAGTTACTAAAAGGCAAAGAATTGAATCCAGAGGAGATGCGAGAGATTCTCGCTGCGGAGGAATTGAACCGGGCTGAACAATATGCCTTACGCTATTTGAGTCATCGTCCAAGGACGGCAAAAGAGATGTTTGAGTACATAATTGCAAAAGGTTTTCAGACAGCGCAGTCGGATACTACTGTCAAGAAATTAATTGATAAAGGCTATATTAATGATGAAGCTTTTGCAGAACAATGGATTGAAGAAAGAATGCGTTTGAGGCCAAGGGGGCGTTATCTACTTTTTCAGGAGTTGACAAGCAGAGGAATTGATGAAGGGATTGTAGAGCAAAAACTTAGTCAAATTTTGAATCAGGAAGATGAGATAGCAATGATTGAACAGCTAATTCAAAAAAAATTTCGCGGTCATACTTTTGAATCGGAGTGGGAGATGAAGAAAAAGATCATTCCATTTCTGCAACGCAAAGGATTTTCACTTAATCATTCGCTCTCTGCAATTAGTAAAATAAAGAAAGAATATGGCCTCTAATCTCCAATTTTCATGCAAAATTCGTTAAAAACAACCTATTTCTTGACAATCTTAACTTAATGTCAGTACAATATAAGTGGATATTCATCTTTACTTCTAGTAACTGATATTTCCTTCATTTTTATTCAGGAAAAAGATGATATTTTAAAGAATCTGAAGGCAAGTGCTAAGTAAGGCATGACTTGATGATTCAAATGTAATGAGTATGAGATATTTAAAAATTTACGGTACTTTAAGACCTGCAGATGCAAGGAGGTGACAAAGATGGAACTGCTAAGTCTTGGTGGTTTGACCATTCTGCTTGCATGCACAGCGGTCGGAGTCGGTATCGGTTATCTAGTACGCAAGTCCATTGCTGAAGCGAAAATTTCCAGTGCTGAGGAAGCTGCGAAGCAGATTGTTGACCAAGCTGGTAAGGAAGCAGAGGCGCTTAAGAAGGAAAAGATTCTTGAAGCGAAGGACGAGGTGCATCGATTACGCACCGAAGCAGAAAAAGAGAATCGGGAAAGACGTAATGAGATTCAGCGTTTAGAAAAACGTATCCTGCAAAAGGAAGAAACTCTAGACCGCAAGTTGGAAAACTTTGAAAGAAAAGAAGTTGAGCTAGAACGTAAAGAACGTTCTATTTCCGACCTACAAAGCAAAGTGGATGAACTATACAAGAGTCAACAAGTTGAGTTGGAACGAATTTCTGGCTTAACAAGAGAAGAAGCGAAGGCAATTATTCTTTCTCAAGTCGAAAATGAGGTTCGTCATGAATCGGCGATCCTAATTAAGGAGATAGAACAGAAAGCTAAGGAAGAAGCGGATAAAAAGGCAAGGGAAATCATTACAACGGCGATCCAGCGGTGTGCAGCAGATCATGTGGCAGAGACCACTGTATCAGTGGTTACATTACCGAACGATGAAATGAAAGGGCGAATTATCGGCCGAGAAGGAAGAAATATTCGTGCCCTTGAGACGTTGACTGGAATCGACCTAATTATTGATGATACACCTGAAGCTGTTATTCTTTCCGGATTCGATCCGATTCGTCGTGAAATTGCCAAAACTGCATTGGAAAAACTTGTTGCAGATGGTCGTATTCACCCTGCAAGAATCGAAGAAATGGTGGAAAAATCACGCAGGGAAGTGGATGAGCGGATCCGCGAGTATGGGGAACAAGCAACATTTGAGACTGGAGTTCATGGATTGCACCCTGATTTAATTAAGATTCTTGGACGATTGAGATATCGCACAAGTTATGGGCAAAATGTGTTGAAACATTCCATGGAAGTGGCACATTTATGCGGGCTTATGGCTGCTGAGTTAGGTGAAGATGTTACACTCGCGAAACGCGCAGGTTTATTGCATGATATTGGTAAAGCTATTGACCATGAAGTAGAAGGCTCCCACGTTGAAATTGGGGTTGAACTCGCGAAAAAATACAGCGAACATCCGCATGTTATTAATGCGATTGCTTCCCATCACGGGGATGTTGAAGCGGATAATATCATTGCCATGCTCGTAGCTGCTGCTGATGCTTTATCAGCTGCTCGACCTGGCGCTCGAAGAGAAACTTTGGAAACCTATATTAAGCGTCTAGAAAGATTGGAAGAGATCTCTGAATCGTTTGATGGTGTAGAAAAGTCATTTGCTATTCAGGCGGGTCGTGAGATAAGAATTATGGTCAAGCCGGAAGTGGTCGATGATCTAGAAGCTCATCGATTGGCACGGGATATTACGAAACAAATTGAGAGTGAACTAGATTATCCCGGACATATTAAGGTGACTGTAATCCGTGAAACAAGAGCGGTTGAATATGCAAAATAAAGTGGCCTAGTAGCCACTTTATTTTTTTGGATATAGGAAAGTATAAAGATGAGGTGAAGTTATGAGGGTATTATTTATTGGTGATATTGTAGGCTCAGGCGGTAGGGAGACCTTGCAAACCTATCTTCCTCGGTTGAAGCGAAAATACCAGCCCACTTTTACCATCGTTAATGGAGAGAATGCGGCGGGAGGAAGAGGCATTACGGAAAAAATCGCGAAGTCCTTTTTTGAGCTCGGGGCTGGCGTGATTACGATGGGAAACCATACCTGGGATAATAAAGAAATATTCGAGTTTATAGACCACGAAAATAAAATTATAAGACCGGCTAATTATCCTCCTGGAACACCAGGATTGGGATACACGTTCATTCGTTCCAATCAACATGAACTTGCTGTCATCAACTTGATGGGGAGAACCTTTCTTCCTGCAACGGATTGTCCTTTCCGGACAGTTGATCAGTTACTTGATAAGATTCGCAAAAGGACGCCATACATATTTGTAGATTTTCATGCTGAAGCCACTTCAGAGAAGCAAGCGATGGGATGGTTTCTTGATGGAAGGGTTTCAGCGGTTGTTGGAACCCATACCCATGTGCAAACAGGCGATGCAAGAATCCTCCCGAAAGGGACCGCTTACTTAACCGATGTGGGCATGGTTGGACCTTATGATTCCATTTTAGGGATGGAAACAGAAGCTGTCTTGAAAAAATTTATAACCCAACTTCCTGTACGTTTTGAAGTGGCGAGCGGAAGAATGCAATTAAATGGGGTAATTATTGATATTAATCCAACATCTGGAGTGGCAGAACGAATTAAAACGTTCCGTATTGATGATGAACACCCTTTCCTGGAATAGGAAAGGGTGTTTTTATATGAAAATCACGGGCATAGGCATTTTTTATCAATCAGCTGAATATAGTAGCAATGGTAATAATCATACAATCATTCGAGGAGGTACCGACCATGGAAGTATTAAAAGTTTCAGCAAAGTCCAATCCTAATTCTGTAGCAGGTGCACTTGCCGGCGTTCTTCGAGAACGAGGTGCTGCTGAAATTCAGGCAATTGGCGCAGGGGCACTGAATCAAGCTGTGAAAGCAGTAGCCATTGCAAGAGGATTCGTAGCTCCCAGTGGTGTTGACTTGATTTGCATTCCAGCTTTTACAGATATATTAATCGATGGAGAAGAAAGAACGGCAATCAAGCTAATCATCGAACCGCGTTAAATTATTATGATAGAATATAACCCTTGCCTGTTTATTCCACTGAATGAACGGGCTTTCATTTTGTTTTTCCAAAGGAAGAAGGTTGAATTGTGTTTTGTATACGGAAGGGGTAAGAGTAATGAAAATCTTTGATGCCCATTGCGATGTTTTATGGAAAATGGCTGAGAATCAGCAGCTTTCTTTTTATGATTCGAATGACTTACTTCAATTAAATTATGAGGCTATGAAAGAATCAAATATCGGTGTACAGGCATTTGCCCTTTTTGTTCCCCCAACCATCCCTTCACAGCTAAAATTCGACTATGTATTAAAAATGATTGACATCTATCATGAACAGATCTTAAACAAAAAACATATTTCCCCCATTCTTACTTCAAACGATCTAAGGAAAATTTTACACAATGAAACAAATTTAAGAGGTGGAATATTAACACTTGAAGGCGTTGATGCTCTACAGGGCAAGATGATCTATTTAAGGACTCTTTACCAACTAGGTGTTCGGGGGTTAGGTTTCACCTGGAACTATCGTAACGAGGCGGCAGATGGCGTAGAAGAGCCCAAACCGGGTGGTCTGTCCAAATTTGGCCGGGAGTTATTAAAGGAAGCGAATCGTTTAGGGATGGTTTTGGATGTTTCCCACCTTTCTGAACCAGGATTTTGGGATGTTATCGAGCTGACGGCGTCTCCAATCATCGCCTCTCATTCAAATTGCCAAGTGGTCCATTTACATCGACGAAATTTGAGCGATGATCAATTGCATGCCATCTTCAAGTTGAACGGTGTTATTGGTTTAACCTTTGTTCCTTCCTTTATCTCTGGAAACGAGAACGTCTTTATACCTGATTTATTAATGCATCTTGAGCACATCCTAGTCCTTGGCGGGGAGGACCATGTGGCATTCGGTTCTGACTTTGATGGAATCACGAGAACTATGAGTGATTTATCAAATGCAAAGCAATATCATCGTTTAGTCAACACGCTTTTACAGACCTATAAAGAAGCGCAAGTTGAAAAATGGCTGCATGGAAACTGGCAGAGAGTATTTCAGAAAATTTTGGGTTAAAATGGAATAGAGGCGAATACCCGCCGATTAATTAAATTTGCTTGCATTTTTCTTTAGATAGGACTACAATTGTAGACGTTTGAGGTAACAATTCGTTCACATTTCGACATAAGTGCTAGAGCAGTTCCATATCGTTTAGGAAAGTTTAAGTTCATTAAAAGTGTAAATTGAACGGAATTTTTCTAACGGCGTGAAAAGCTTCTTCTAAAGATGGATGTTTATTCTTCGAAAGGGCTCCGATATAGAAGCTTTTCTTATATAATTATTCTTTCTTGTACTCACAAGAAATGCTAAACTTGATAGTGTGTCGAGATAGAAACGATGTAACGTTCGAAGGGGTGGAGTTCATGATAAGTCAACTTTCTTGGAAAGTTGGAGGACAGCAAGGAGAAGGGATTGACAGTACCGGCGAGATTTTTGCAATCGCATTAAATCGCAAAGGGTACTATCTGTATGGATACAGACACTTCTCTTCCAGGATTAAAGGTGGACATACTAATAATAAGATTCGTGTTAGCACCAAGCCAGTTCATGCCATTTCTGACGACTTGGATATTTTAGTTGCGTTTGACCAAGAAACAATCGATGTGAATGTACACGAGCTGCGTAAAGGCGGAATCGTGATTGCAGACAGCAAATTTAATCCAACTCTTCCAGAAGGAAAAGATGCCCGTTTATTTAACGTTCCTTTCACTAGCTTGGCTGAGGAACTTGGAACATCTTTGATGAAAAACATGGTTGCCGTTGGTGCATCAATCGCTGTGTTAGGTTTACCAGTTGATTCCTTCACAGAAGTTGTAACAGAACTATTCGGCAGAAAAGGCCAAAAAGTTGTAGATAAAAACATGGAGGCCATTGCTAAGGGTGCCGAATTTATTAATACGGAAGCCGGTGGGAATCTTCCTGAGTTCCAGTTGGAGCCAGCAGATGGTCAGAAGCGTATGTTTATGATCGGTAATGATGCTGTAGCATTAGGTGCTGTTGCTGCTGGGGCACGTTTCATGCCAGCATATCCAATTTCACCTGCATCTGAGATCATGGAATACTTAATCAAGAAGCTTCCACAAGTAGGTGGAACTGTAATTCAAACAGAAGATGAAATCGCTGCGATTACCATGGCGATCGGTGGAAACTTTGCCGGTGTTCGGACTCTAACAGCATCCGCAGGGCCTGGATTGGCATTAATGATGGAAGCCATCGGGTTGGCAGGAATGACAGAAACTCCAGTGGTTATCGTTGATACTCAGCGTGGCGGTCCTTCAACAGGACTTCCTACGAAACAGGAGCAAAGTGACTTGAATTCGATGATTTATGGAACACACGGTGAAATTCCGAAGATTATCTTAGCTCCAAGCACAGCGGAAGAAGCGTTCTACGATACAATCGAAGCATTCAATCTTGCTGAAGAATATCAAGTACCAGTTATTTTGCTAAGTGATTTGCAATTGGCACTAGGTAAACAAACTGTTGAAACACTTGATTACAATAAGATTGAAATCCGTCGCGGAAAATTGGTGGACAAGGAACTTCCAGAAACCGAATCAGGATTGTTTAAACGCTATGAATTAACAGAAGACGGCGTTTCACCTCGCGTAATTCCTGGAATGAAAAATGGAATCCACCATGTAACTGGTGTGGAACACAATGAGGTTGGAAGACCTTCTGAAGATTCAAAGAACCGTATAAACATGATGGATAAGCGTCTAAACAAGATGAATAATCTCAAGACAGCTAACCCAGTTATCATTAATGCTAAACACAACACACCTGATGTACTTATTGTGGGTATGGGATCTAACCGCGGGACGATCGAAGAAGCCATCGAACGCCTTGAAAATGACGGGTTGAAAGTTAATCAATTACATGTTCGTTTGCTATGGCCGTTCCCTGTAGAGGAAATTAAGCCATACGTTGAAAATGCTAAAACCGTCATTGTTGTTGAAAACAACGCAACGGCTCAGTTAGCAAACCAAATTAAGATGCATGTTGGGATGCACGACAAAATTAAATCCGTATTAAAATATGATGGAAATCCATTCTTACCTTCCATTGTTTACAAAGAATGTAAGGAGCTGTTATAGTATGGCAACTTTTAAAGAATTTCGTAATAATGTAAAACCAAACTGGTGCCCGGGTTGTGGGGATTTCACTGTGCAAGCTTCTATTCAGCGTGCTGCTGCTAACGTAGGTTTAGAGCCTGAGAACCTTGCTGTGATTGCTGGTATTGGTTGTTCTGGACGGATTGCAGGATATATTCATTCCTATGGATTCCACGGTGTGCATGGAAGATCCCTTCCAATCGCTCAAGGGGTTAAAATGGCAAACCGTGAATTAACAGTAATCGCATCTGGTGGAGATGGTGATGGTTTTGCCATCGGAATGTCTCACACAATTCATGCTATGCGTAGGAATATCGATATTACCTACATTGTTATGGATAATCAGATCTACGGATTAACCAAAGGTCAGACTTCCCCACGAAGCAGTGCGGGATTTGTGACAAAGAGCACTCCTAAAGGTTCTATAGAGTCTGCTATTTCTCCTATGCAGTTAGCCATATCCTCTGGCGCGACATTTGTTGCTCAGACGATGTCTAGTGATCTTAAGGGGATGACTGAGATCATTGAAAAAGCGATCAATCACAAAGGATTCTCTTTTGTTAACGTATTTAGTCCATGCGTAACTTTTAATAAGATTAATACTTACGATTGGTTTAAAGAACATGTGAAAAGCCTAAGCGAAATTGAAAACTATGATCCAACTAATAAAATTCAAGCAATGCGTGTGTTAATGGAAAATGAAGATCTAGTTAGTGGTATTATTTACCAAAATGAAAACCAAAAGGCTTATGAAGACCTAGTTCCTGGTTTCAAACAAGAAGCTTTAGCAAAACAAGATCTTACATTAGATCCTGCACAGTTTGAAAAATTATGCGCTGAATTTATGTAAGGACAATTAGCTATAAAAAACCACCGATTATTTATCGGTGGTTTTATCTATATTTTTCAAGCCAGTCTTGGAGGTTATACTATGAAATGGATCGTCCTAGGCTTTCAATCTCCTTATCCAGGACCGGGTGGAGGGACTCCAGGATATCTTCTGGAAACTCCTGAGGGCATATGGTTAATTGATTGTGGCAGCGGTGTAATTAGCCAGTTAGGAAAATACATTCATCCTTGGAAAATAGACGGTGTTATTTTATCCCATCTACATAATGATCATATCGTTGACATACCCATCCTTCATTACGCCTTATTAATGGCTAAACGAACAGGAAAACGGACGGAGCGGATGCCTGTTTATAGTCCTTCGATTCCCTCTACCCGTGCGGAGCAACTACATGATGAAGAATTTACAAAAGTAATGTATTATGATCATCAACCTACACTTCCTCTAACAAAAAATTTAATGGTACAGTTCCAAAAAACAGATCACCCGATTGATTGCCATGCAATGAAATTCACTTTTGGTGATAAGACGATATGTTACACAGCAGATACAGGTTTAGAGATGGACTGGTCATTTTTTGGAGAAGGAATGGATTTGTTGGTTATTGAAGGTACCTATCTACATAAGGACTCCCCAAAAGAAAAAAGAGGTCATCTAAGCATTCGAGAAGCTGCACAACTGGCAACAAGATTGCAGGCAAAATGCTGTTTAATTACCCATTTATACCCTGAATATGACCGGAAGGAAATGATGAAAGAGGCACGGGATTTTTACCAAGGAAATCTTTTTCTTGCCGAGATGGGCTTAGAGGTGAGGGTTTAATGTTTCCGCGGATTACAGAGTATGTGCATCAATTAATGAAGGAAAGAGTAAAAGAAGGGGATACATGTATTGATGCAACCATGGGCAATGGTCACGATACTCTATTCTTGGCACATCTTGTTGGGGAGAAAGGGAAGGTCATTGCCTACGATATTCAGGAACAAGCACTAGAAAAAACTCGGGAGCTTCTTATACAAAAAAAACTGCATCATTGTGTGGAATTAAAGCTATGTTCTCATGACAAATTGGAACAATCAATCAAAGCCCCTTCATTGATTATATTTAATTTAGGTTATTTGCCAGGATCAGATAAAAAAGTGACAACCATTGCAAAAACAACGATTCCAGCCATTAAGAGAGCGCTTGAATTAATTTCGGAAGAGGGAATCATTATTGTTGTTGTCTATCCAGGTCATGATTCGGGTAGGATAGAGAAGGAGGAACTTGAAAAATTTACTACAACAATTCCCTATCCACAATACATAGTATTAAAATATGAGTATGTAAATATTGGAAATAACCCACCGTTTATTTTTGCCATTGAAAAAAGAAAAGGGAGATAAAGCTCTCCCTTTATATAGAAACTGCCTAGGTTAGGTTAACTTTTTTTGCATTGGGACCTTTTTTCCTTTGATTCCCTCATAATGTTCGGGGGCGTATTGATTTTGCTGTGATTTGGCTTCACGTGGTCGGGGGCGTCCCTCTGGTTTGTAAAATTCTGTTGCAAATTCAGCCCTTGCAAAATCGCGCTTATTGCGAAAAATATCCTTTGGCATAAAGGCACCTCCTAAGCAGAGTAAGAATATTATCCCCTTATCTATTTGAAAAATTGTCTTGTAAAACCTGGACAGACTAAGAAAAGCCACTACGTAAATAACTAAAGGGTGAGGAAAGAAAATATGGAGAGGAGACGATCCTGTGTGGTTTTCAGCATCTATTCTTTTTCGCGTTGAAACCCTAGACCAGCTTCCCTGTTATTGTGAATCTATTGTCCTCTTTCAGGCAGCTTCAGAGGATCAAGCGCTGCTTTTAGCTGGACAATGGGGAAAAGAATACGAAGATGAAATTCTAGAAACAAATGGAAAAAAAACAAGATGGGTTTATGAAAAGGTGCTTGATGTTTGGGAACTGTTTGATGAGAAGATTGAATCGGGCACCGAAGTATATACCCGTTTTTGGGGAAACCCGCCTTTTATTGAAGAACCCTAGGGACAAATTCGTAAAACATTCAAAGAAAAGGGTGGACGACAATTGGTTTTCCATTTACAATTATACACGGAAAATCATAAGGAGATAAAAGGTGATACATAATGGGGTTATATCAGATATTATTTGAGACAACAGAAGGAAAAACGATTACGGGTCAAATGCTTGCAAATAATTCGGATGAGGCAAGAAAGCGGGCTGAAAAAGACCTTAGTGATAAAAACGGATTAAAAAGGATCGTAGAGGTTAAAGAAGGATAGCCTTTCATGCAGTCACCGTATTTGGTGGCTGCGTTTCGCATTTAACCAACGTAATTGGTATAATGGATATAATGATAATAGAGTCCCTTCGTCCCATCGGGAGGACTGTTGCCATCTGCATGGCAACAATCAAAGGAGTGAGAGATCGATGTCGGAAAAGGATTATAGCAAATACTTCCAAACTACTTATAAACCTGATGAAAAGAAGAAAAAACCAAAGTCTGCAGAAGACGTTGGGTACTCCCAGAAGGAAGCCAAAAGGCGTGGAAAAGAAGAGATTATGGTGGTTAATTTTGACCCCATTCCCGATGAATTGAAAGCTCTCGGTAACGGAAAAACCTACTGTTTAGTCACTTTTGGCTGCCAGATGAATGAACATGATAGTGAAACGATTGCTGGAATTTTGGAAAATATGGGGTACACTTCAACAGAAGATGAAAAATCTGCCGACATTGTGCTTTACAATACTTGTGCTGTTCGGGAAAATGCGGAAGACAAAGTATTCGGTCACCTTGGTGCCTTAAAAGCGGTGAAAATGGAAAGGCCAGATATGATTCTTGGGGTTTGTGGATGTATGTCCCAGGATGAATCGGTTGTTAACCGCATTTTGCAAAAATACCAACATGTTGATTTGATCTTTGGTACTCACAATATTCACCGTCTGCCCATTCTTCTTCGTGATGCCTTATACAGTAAAGAAATGGTGGTTGAGGTTTGGGCAAAGGAAGGCGACGTCATTGAAAACATGCCCAAGGTTCGCGAAGGTGGATTAAAAGCTTGGGTCAATATCATGTATGGTTGTGATAAATTCTGTACCTATTGTATTGTACCTTACACAAGAGGGAAAGAACGCAGCCGGCTTCCTGAAGATGTCATTGCTGAGGTGAGGGACCTGGCTAGACAAGGGTATAAGGAAATTACCCTATTAGGCCAAAATGTAAATGCTTATGGGAAGGATCTAACGGATCGTGAATATCTATTTGGTGACCTAATGGACGATATCCGAAAAATTGACATCCCGCGGGTACGTTTTACTACGAGCCACCCACGCGATTTTGATGACCACCTGATTGAGGTTATAGCAAAGGGTGGAAATCTTGTTGAACATATTCATCTTCCAGTTCAATCTGGGAGTACAGAAGTTCTCAAGAAGATGGCAAGAAAATATAGCCGTGAACAGTATTTGGAATTGGTAAGGAAGATCAAACAGGCGATTCCAGGTGCTGTTCTAACAACAGACATTATTGTCGGGTTCCCTGGGGAGACGGAGGAACAATTCCAGGATACCCTCTCGATTGTTGAAGAAGTTCGCTATGATTCAGCCTATACCTTTATTTATTCTCCGCGCCATGGTACCCCAGCGGCGGGCATGGAGGACGATATTCCTGAGGAAGTCAAAAAGGAAAGATTGCAGCGGTTGATTGAAGTTGTAAATCGGATTGCCCGTGAGAAAAACGAGGAAATGCGCGGACAAATTGTAGAGTTATTGGTGGAGGGAGAGTCCAAAACAAATCCAGATGTCCTTTCCGGTAGAACAAGAGGAAACAAACTTGTCAATTTTGTTGGTCCAAAGGATTGTATTGGTAAGTTTGTTCATGTTAGAATTACAGAGCCGCAAACATGGACCCTAAAAGGGGAATATTTGGCACTTGTGGAGGTTTAATGGGGATGGGAGAAAAAGAACAGGTAATTGATCAAAATGTGATTATAGATAAAGCTAAGGAATTAGCAACTATGATTGCTGAATCTGCAGAAGTAGATTTCTATAAGAAAGCCGAAAAACAAATTTCAGCTCATGCAACAGTTCAGGAAATAATTGAGAAGATCAAGCTAAAGCAAAAGGAAGCCGTGCAGCTTGAACATTTGGGAAGGCAGAATCTGATTAAGAAAGTCGAAGCCGAGATTGATGCTCTCCATGATCAGCTTGATGAAATTCCAATTGTTGCAGAATTTAAGCAAACACAGTTGGATATTAATGATTTGCTACAAATGGTTACAAACGTGATTGCTAATACCGTTTCGGAAAAAATCATTGTATCTACAGGGGGCGACCCACTTACTGGAGAGACCGGTTATCCGAAGAATCGGACAAACAATGGCTCTGATTGCTGTGGTCACTAATAGATCAAAAATTGAATAGGTTTAATCCAAAGCTGTAGGTCATGATAGTATTTTGTGATCTTCAGCTTTTTTTGTTTGGCATTTTCACCCTAGACGAATGACCTGCATAGGCTATAAGTAAACATAGATAAGATTCTTTGTTTGAGGAGTACGTTTGTGTTTTGACATTTGAAGAGGGAAGAATGCGAATGCACCCTAGACGAATGACCTGCATACAAATGTACTGAATAGCAGTATGGAGGAGGTAAAATTATGCCGAGTACAGATACAGAAATGCAGTGCCGTGAAATTATAACAAAAGCGGTCTGCGGAAAAGGTCGTAAAGTATCCCTTAGAACGCATACGATTACACCTAAGCAAAAGCCATCCAATATCCTTGGATGCTGGATCATCAATCACTCCTTCGATGCAAACAAGGTAGGTGATGTGATCGAGGTTGCGGGATCTTACGACGTTCAAATATGGGTGTCCTTCAATAAGAATACGGACACTGCAGTCATTAAGGAAAATGTTTCATTTGTGGAGAATGTGCCATTGTCTTTCTTCGATAACAACTGCCGAGGAAAGCTGGAAGTGCACGCTCAGGCATTACAACAACCGAATTGTCTTGAAGCGAAGATTTCGGGAACTGGAGATTCCATCTTAGTAAAAGTGGAGAGCGAATTTGCAGTTGAGGTTGTTGGAGAAACAAAGCTTTGTGTTGTAATTTGTGATAGCTGCCACGATGATGAAAAAGACGTAGATTTCGAAGATCTAGAAGATTTCGATGATTTTGATGACCTTGATGACAATATCATTGACGACCTTGATTAATAGATGAATGGGGGGAATAACCCCCTTTTTCTTTTCTATCTTTCGTCTATGAGAAAGGAAGAGTTCTATGTCATCATTCTTGTTGTATTCTAAGTCAAGCACACCGACATCTTTATTGCCCTTATTAAAAATGCCGCGAGGGACTGTTCCACCGCGAGAAGGCGCTCAAGTAGTCATTCAATGGGGAGCAAACTATTTCTCTTCGCAGGACCCTTCCACACATGTTTTAAATGGGGAAGAGGGACTTCATAATGTTTCATCAAGACGAACAATGATGGATATGATCAAGTGGAATGGCATTCCGACGATAGAATCTACTCCTAAAGTGTCTACCATTCGAAGATATTTTGTCGCTGTATTCCAGCAGGAGGAACTGGCTCTTTTTCGGGCGAGAGGGAAAAAAGTTTGGATGAATGATCAATTGTCGGTTAATACCGATGACACCTACGAGGAAATTGAAATGAATCGTGCAATCCGCGAGATTCGCCGGGTATTGCAATATGCGGTAAGAAGCATATATACCGTTGGGTTGGATTTCGGAGGGGTACTTATTGGCGTTGGCATTAATGGAGCACTTAAAGTCATTGATATCACTCCCACGCCCAAGTTGACAGAGGCTCTCGCTGCGAAATTTTCCGGGGCCTTTGAATCCTATATAAGTGAAGTGCAAAAGCGGCCCTCTCAAACGGTCATGCTTGGTGCCGATCCGGAGTTTGTTTTGCGAAATAAAACAACGGGGAAAATGGTGTTAGCCTCTCAGTTCTTTGGTAAGAAAGGGAGAGTTGGTTGTGATCAAATTTGGATTCGCAGTGACCAAACGAGGACACAGCTTCCACTGGCCGAATTAAGGCCACTTCCATCCAGGGACCCTCGCCAACTCACTTTTAATCTGTATAAGACGATGTTGATGGCAGAAAGAAAAATTAGTCATACAGGCATCGAATGGCTAGCTGGAGGGATGCCGATGAAAGGGTATCCCATTGGAGGACATATTCATTTTAGTCAAACTACGCTCAATACAAGGTTTCTTCGAGCCCTAGACAACTATCTGGCGCTCCCTGTCATGCTATTGGAAAGTGACCATTCATTAAGCAGGAGGCCCAAGTATGGCTTTCTCGGAGATTTTCGCAGGCAATTCCACGGCGGATTTGAATACCGGTCTTTACCCAGCTGGATCGTTTCTCCTCGCGTTACTAAAGGAGTTTTTGCCTTGGCTAAATTAATTGCCCTGTCTTATTCAGAGCTATCCTATTTTCCAACCTTAAGTTCTTCGATCCAAGAGGCCTTTTACAATGGCGATAAAAGAAAAATATTAAGTATTGTAAAAAACTTATGGAGCAACCTGGAACAATTAAAGGAATATGAAAATCATCGTCAATTTTTAAATCCATTCCGCGATATAGTGCTTAAAGCGGAGGAATGGGATGAATTCCAGGATATTCGACAAGCTTGGCGGATTCCACCCTTTGGCGCTAAAAAAGTGACAACGATATGATATAATAAATGCTATTAATAGTTGAAGCCAATCCAAACAAGTTATCCTATGCAATGATTGGTCAACCTAAGCAGGAGAGGACATGAATGGCGAAATATACTCCAATGATGGAACAATATTTATCAATAAAGGCAGAGTATCCGGATGCCTTTCTTTTTTTTAGATTAGGAGATTTCTATGAACTCTTCTTTGAAGATGCAGTACTTGCTGCACGTGAGCTAGAGATCACCTTAACGGGACGGGAAGCAGGGACAGAGGAACGAATTCCAATGTGTGGCGTTCCTTATCATTCAGTGGATACCTATTTTCACACATTGCTTGCAAAAGGGTATAAAATTGCTATCTGTGAGCAGGTTGAAGATCCAAAAACAGCGAAAGGAGTTGTCCGCAGAGAAGTCATCCGTGTTTTAACGCCAGGAACAGTGATGGAGGGCAATATGCTCTCAGATCGAGAAAACAATTTCCTTGTTGCTGGTATTGCTGAAGAAGATGGCTTTTCCCTAGCGGCATGTGATATCTCTACCGGGCAATTTTACGGGGCCGTATTTCAAACGATAGAGCAGCTTGCTGCAGAAATTATGTCGTACAACCCGAAGGAAATTTTGCTGAAGCAAGGAACTGGATCAATTACATTACAAGAACGTTGCGTGGCTATGGGGTCCTCTAATATTCAAGTGATCACTGATGAGCAGCGGCCTACTGCTGGGTTGTCATCTCAGTTGATCGATGGTGATCTTTCCGCATCACTGAAAATGGCGAGTCAAATGCTGTTAGATTATCTTAAGGATACTCAGAAGAGAAATTTGGATCATCTTCAGCCGTTAGAGGTTTATCTAACTGAACAATATATGGTCCTAGATCCTTTTACCAAGAAGAATTTGGAATTAATGGAAACCTTGATTGACAAATCGAAAAAGGGCTCGCTTCTTTGGTATTTGGATCAAACGGTAACGGCGCTTGGGGCGAGAATGATTCGGAGTTGGGTAGACAAGCCTCTACTGGGCAAAGAGGAAATTCAAAATAGGCTAATTGCCGTTGGATTTTTAAAGGATCAATGGATGGTTCGTGAGGAGTTGCGTGAACTTCTAAAATCAGTTTATGATATTGAGCGATTGGCAGGAAGAATTTCGTTCGGTAACGCTAATGCGAAAGATCTGGTCAATTTAAAACGTTCTTTGGAGGTCATTCCCCTTCTTAAAAAGTTGATCTTGAAGGCAGAAACTGAGGCACCTGGTTTGCTTAAGCAAATGGCTGAAACCATGGATGGCTGCCAAGATCTAGTCGAATTAATCGAACAAGCGATTGTTAATGATCCGCCATTATCTGTTAAAGAAGGTGGATTAATCAAGGAAGGCTATGATGGTTACTTAGATAAGCTGAAAACAGTAAGCCGGGATGGCAAGCAGTGGATTTCTGCCCTGGAAAAGAAGGAACGGGAAGAGACAGGAATTAAATCGCTTAAGGTCGGATACAATCGTGTATTTGGTTATTATATAGAAGTAACAAAGGCAAACCTCGGTTCTTTACCGGAAGGTAAATATGAGAGAAAACAAACCCTTGCCAATGCGGAACGATTTATCACCCCGGAGTTAAAGGAGCAGGAAGCATTAATTCTGGAAGCAGAAGAGAAGTTGACAGAGCTTGAGTATCAAATATTCTCTGAACTACGTCAGCAGATAGCACGTTTTGTGACGAGACTGCAAAGGGCTGCAAAACAGATCGCTACCTTTGACGCATTGGCTTCATTGGCACAAGTGGCCCAGGAGTGCGGTCTGGTTCGTCCTACACTGCAAGATGATGGTGTGCTATATATCCGAGAAGGTCGGCATCCGGTTGTGGAAAAGGTTTTAGTCGATCAACCATTTATCGCTAACGATACTCACTTAGACTGTGACACACAGAGAATTGTTCTGCTTACCGGTCCGAATATGGCGGGGAAAAGTACATATATGAGGCAAGTTGCTTTAATTGTGATTATGGCACAAATAGGCAGTTTTGTACCCGCAGAATCGGCAACCATTTCCCTGACAGATCGAATTTTCACCCGTATAGGTGCGGCTGACGATCTAGTCGGTGGACAAAGCACTTTCATGGTAGAGATGAAAGATATTGAAACGATGACGACACAGGCCAGCAAACAAAGTTTGGTGATTATTGATGAAATTGGAAGAGGGACATCGACACATGACGGGATGTCGATTGCCCAGGCAGTTATTGAATTTCTACATGATGAAGTAGGCTGTAAATCCATTGTGTCTACCCACTACCACGAGCTTGCGGTGCTAGAAGATATGCTGCAAGGTCTGAAGAACTTTCACATGGCTGTTCAGGAACAAAAGGATAATATCGTTTTTCTGCGTAAATTAAAACAGGGTTCAACGAGTGAAAGTTATGGGATATACTGTGCGCAGTTAGCAGGGCTGCCAGAAAAGATTATTAACCGCTCCGGTGAACTGCTGAAAGGATATAAAGAAAAGGGTCCCGTAGAACAGTCGTCTGGCCTAGTTAATTCCTTTGTTCAAGAGCCGATCCAGCTAGATTTATTTGCAACCAGTTCGAAGGAAAAGGAGAAAACAATAGATACAACGGTTAAAAAGCTAGAGAAGATCACCCAGGAAGTTAAAAGTATAGATCTTATTAATATGACTCCCCTTGCAGCAATGAATTATTTATTTGAACTAAAACAGAAACTGCAAAAGCTGTAATGGTTAGGGAAGTGGAATGGGAGGGGAAAACAAATGGGGATCATCCAAATTCTTGATGACAGGCTTGCCAATTTAATTGCTGCTGGAGAAGTAGTTGAAAGGCCGGCATCGGTCGTGAAAGAGTTGGTTGAAAACGCAATAGATGCCGGTAGTAGCCAAATAGAAGTCCATATTGAAGAAGGCGGATTACGGCTAATACGGGTAGTAGACAATGGGATCGGGATGACTGCCGACGACTGTGAAATGGCATTTGAAAGACATGCAACGAGTAAAATACGACAAGATCGTGACTTGTTTCAAATTCGCACACTGGGGTTTCGCGGCGAAGCGCTGCCAAGTATTGCCTCTGTGTCCAAGGTTGACTTGAGCAGCTGTACAGGAAATGGGATTCCAGGATTAAAAATGAGTTTTGATGGTGGAAAAAAACTAGATAAGCAAACAGTGGCCCTTCCGAAAGGAACAGAAATCCATGTGAAGGATTTATTCTTTAATACCCCAGCTCGCTTAAAGTACTTGAAGAGTATGAATACAGAGGTTGGACATGTTGCTGATTATATGAATCGTCTTGCTTTAAGCTATCCTGATATTTCATTCCTTTTTACCTCCGAGGGGAAGACCCTGCTTAAAACTTATGGTGATGGTCAGCTGCTGCACGTCATTGCTTCGGTTTATGGAACATCGATAGCCAAGGAGATGCTTTTACTAGAAGCAGAGGATCTTGATTTTAAAGTATATGGATACATAGGGAATCCGCAAATCACAAGGGCAAACCGTGGGTACCTTTCTACTCTGATAAACGGTCGTTATGTCAAAAGCCATTCATTGAACGGAGCGGTCCTTAGAGGATACCACACACTTCTGCCCATCAATCGTTATCCAATCGTTGTTTTGCAGTTCGAGATGGAGCCATCTCTGCTGGATGTTAACGTTCATCCTGCTAAGCTAGAGGTGAAATTCAGCAAGGAACAAGAATTGCTTCAATTGGTAGAAACGGCAGTGCGGGATCGGCTTCGTCAGCAACGATTAATTCCGGAACCGGCCCGGCCACAACCAAAGGTCAACACGGTCCAGACAAGGATGGAATGGGGGTATTCTCGTCCCACCCAACAGCCCTTTACACCAACGAATTCCAATGTTTTAACAACAAATTGGGAAGTCAGGGAAAGGGAAGATATATCTATTCCGCAAGTGGATTACAAAGAAGTGAAGGAAATGGAGGCGCCCATTCCACCTGATGCAAATGAGGGTGTGGAACAAGACCAGCCCGTCAACGCCCACGAAGAGACGAAATCGAAGACCTCCGAAAACCAGGTCCCTCTTTTCTATCCACTGGCACAATTGCATGGGACATACATCCTAGCCCAGAGTGAGGATGGGCTATTCATTATCGACCAGCATGCGGCCCAGGAACGGATCTTTTATGAATATTTTTTAGGTAAGTTAAGTGATGAAACGATCGAACTTCAGGAGCTCCTTATTCCGATATCGATTGAGTTACCTGTGCAGGAAACAAAACAAATTCAGGATAAACTTTCTTTATTTCAACAGATTGGATTGGAACTGGAACCTTTTGGGCTGCATACATTTAGGATCCGTTCGCATCCGAGATGGTTTGTGGCAGGAGAAGAGGAAGCGATTATTCACGAAATGGTTGACATGGTCATTCGGGGAGAGCAAAAAATAGACACCGTCAAAATCCGGGAAAAAGCCGCCATTATGATGTCCTGTAAAGCGGCTATTAAAGCAAACCGTCATCTTAATCATTTGGAAATGGAAGCCCTACTTAACAAATTAAGAGAAACGACTTCGCCTTATACTTGTCCACATGGAAGGCCAATCATTATTCATTTTTCAACTTATGATATTGAAAAGATGTTTAAACGTGTGATGTAGATTTTGCCTTCTGAAATTTTTTTATTAAAATAGTAGATAAAACATAAGTCTTGGAGAAAAACAAATGATTGTCACTACCTCGCAGAAGGTTAATGATATGTTGCTTACAAAAGCAAAAAACATTGCAGTTGAGCTTTCCGTACCCTTCGTAGAGCGCGATGGAAGATCCATTGAGTCACTCTATCGGATCTGGAATGAAGAGCGGGTTTTGGTCGTTTCTTCAGGGGGAATCAAATGGCATATAAAAGGTGCCAATCAACCTTTATTTTTCCATCCTGGATTATCTGTAGTCCGTATAAAGCGCTTATTGCGCGGCGATAATGATATAATGATCCAGACATGCCAATTGATGCCAGGAAATTCCTTTTTAGATTGTACACTGGGACTGGCAGCAGATTCCATTGTTGCTTCCTTTATTGTTGGGGAAAAAGGGAAAGTGGTCGGTTTGGAGTCTGAGCCGATGATTGCCTATCTTGTCGCGGAAGGGTTAAAAGAAATTCAGTTGTTTCCGGAATTGGACCAGGCAGCTAGAAGAATTTCTGTATCTTCCGGAGATCATCTACTACAGCTTTCTCAGATGCGTGATAACAGTTTTGATGTTGTCTATTTTGACCCAATGTTTCGCCACGGGACCCAGCAATCTTCATCACTTCAGTCATTGCGTCAATTCGCCAATTGGGCCCCTTTAACAATGGCAGCAATTGATGAGGCAAAAAGAGTGGCTAAAAGAAGAGTGGTTCTTAAGGAAAAAAAGGATAGTGGGGAGTTCGATCGATTGGGCTTTTCCATTATTGTTCGGGAACATATGGATGTTGCCTACGGAGTGATAGAGAAATAAGGGGGGCAACCTATGAAAGAAAAACTGCTGGTATTGGTAGGCCCAACTGCTGTTGGGAAGACCGCGCTTAGTGTTAAGTTAGCCCATTCCTTGGATGGAGAGGTGATATCAGGTGACTCTATTCAGGTTTACAAGGGGATGGATATTGGGACAGCTAAGATCACTGTAGAAGAGATGGACGGGATTGTCCACCATTTGATTGACATTCTTGAGCCAGATGAAACTTTTTCCGTCAATGAATTTCAGAAACATTCGAGACGGTTAATCACGGAGATTAATCAGCGTGGAAAACTGCCGATGATTGTTGGCGGCACAGGACTTTATATCCAATCTGTTATCTATGATTACCAGTTTTCAAAGGCAAGTCAAAACCAAGAGCTGCGCGATCAATTGGAAGCCTTTGCAGCGTGTGAGGGTAAGGAGGCACTGCACAAGCGCTTAGCGGAGATTGATCCAGTGACAGCCAGTCGTCTTCACCCAAACGATGTTAAAAGAATTGTGCGGGCGATCGAAATTTATCAGCAAACAGGGACAAGCATGGCTGAATATCAGCAAAGATCAAGCGTTTCACCTTATCAATTATGTTTAATTGGTTTAACGATGGAGCGCAGTCAGCTCTATGAACGGATTAACCATAGAGTGGACCTGATGATTGAACAAGGGTTGATTGAAGAAGTGCAATCGTTGCTAAAACGTGGTTACAATTTGTCATACAGCTCCATGCAGGCGATTGGTTACAAAGAGATTATAGCTTATTTGGAAGGTAACCTATCTAAAGAGGAATCCATTGAATTGCTGAAGAAGAATAGTCGTCATTTTGCCAAAAGGCAACTCACATGGTTTCGCTCGATGAAGGAGATTCATTGGTTTGAAGTAGCAGCTAGTTCTAATGGAGCAGAACTTGTCGAAAATATTAGAAGTTTTGCAGAAGGAATGCTTATGCCTCATGGCGAATAAAATTTATAAGATATAAATAGAGGAGGTACAACCCACCATGGCAAATTCCATCAATATTCAGGATACATTTCTCAACCACTTAAGAAAGGATAATGTTCCTGTTACGATTTACCTTGTAAACGGATTTCAATTACGAGGATTAATTAAGGCTTTCGATAATTTCACGATCGTTATTGACAGCGAAGGCAAGCAGCAACTTGTTTATAAGCATGCGATTTCTACTTTTCTTCCACAGCGTCCTGTTTCCCTAATGCCTGACAATGAATAAGCCAATATATCTTTTTAGCCGGAGGGGTTTTTCTCCGGCTTTTCTACTCTTTTCCCCCACTCTTTTCCCCTAATCCACTAATCTTGACATGTTCTTTTTTTCATTTATACTCTTTAATATACTTTGTTATTCAACTAGTCCCTTTTACCATTTTGAAAAAAAGTATTTGACAATGTATCGCCTCCGTAGTAAATTTATAACATCTTAAAAATCCAATTTAATTTATAGGATTTGTTTCTTATCTAGAGAGGTGGAGGGACTGGCCCGATGAAACCCGGCAGCGGATCTTTGTTTGCAAAGATACTGTGCCAATTCCAACAGGAATGAATTTTCCTGGCAGATAAGAGAGCAGTCTGACGATAGATATTGTCATGCCCTCTTTTTCTGTGAAAAAGAGGGTGTTTTTATTTAGCCAAGGGCCCTGGTTAAATTGACACATGCTCTCACAAAAATGAAAACATTAAAACAGAAAGTTTAATTAACAAACTAGCCTTGAGGGAGAGGATGAAGATGAAAAAGTGGTTTAATGTATTTGCAACATCGATATTAGCAATTTCTTTACTAACAGCATGTGGCAGTGCCGGGGATAAAACAACGGAAGCAAGTGGCAGTGGACAAGAGGAAGGCGCAACAGCAACTCTTAAAGTGGGTGTTACATCAGGTCCACATGAAGAAGTTATGGAAAAGGTAAAGGAAGTAGCTGCGAAAGATGGACTTAATATAGAAATTGTTCCCTTCAATGATTATATTCAACCAAACAAATCCTTGGCAGAAGGAGAATTGGACGCCAACAGCTTTCAACACCAACCGTTTCTTGACCAGTTTAAAGAAGATCATCAATTGGATTTAGTAGGGATTGCCAATACAATTAATTTAACAATGGGCATCTATTCGACTAAAATTAAAGATGTGAAGGATTTGAAGGAAGGCGATGTCCTTGGCTTACCGAATGATCCGACGAATGGAGCGCGAGCCTTGCAGTTATTCGAATTGGCTGGACTCATAAAGCTTAAAGATGGGGTTGGGGTGAAGGCAACTGTTCGTGATATTGTCGAAAATCCTAAAAACCTTCAATTCAAAGAGCTTGAGGCTGCCTTTATTCCGCAAGCGCTAGATGATTTGTCAGCGGCAGCCATCAACGGGAACTATGCCGTGGAGCAAGGGCTCATTCCTACGGAAGATGCTATTTTCACCGAGCCGAAGGATTCACCTTGGGTCAACCTGATTGCTGTCCGCACGGAAGAAAAGGATCGGGAAGAATTCAAAAGGCTTGTGAATGCTTACCATTCTGATGAAGTGAAAAAGTTTATTGATGAGCGGTTTAAGGGATCCATTGTAGCTTCCTGGTAGACCCTTGTATGGTTTATTAAGGATTTGGAAATCCTTTGAGAAAAAAGCTTGATCATAAAAGTGCCAAAATGGAAATGGAATAAAGGAAGGGGGTCTCCTTTTGTTGGAGGCCTTTTCTTTTCGGATATGACCGATAGGATGGAGGAAGGTATGGATGATTTCAATCAAAAATTTATATAAAACCTATGATCAAGGGGGTCGAAAGGTTGAAGCTGTAAAAGACGTCCACATTGAAATAGGAAAGGGAGAAATATTTGGTGTGATTGGTTTTAGCGGCGCTGGAAAAAGCACTCTCATCCGCTGTGTAAACTTGCTTGAAACCCCAACCAGTGGATCCGTCAAAATAAATGGGGTTGAAATGACTGAGCTTACAGATCCTGAATTGCGCCAGGCACGCCGAAAAATAGGAATGATTTTCCAACATTTTAATTTATTGACATCAAGTACAGTGTTTGATAACGTAGCAGCTCCCCTTCGCTTGGTCGGAATTTCGAAAGAACAAATAAAAAAACGGGTAGACGAATTGTTGGGGTTAGTGGGACTAGCAGATAAAGGCGGATTTTATCCGTCACAGTTATCTGGTGGACAGAAGCAGCGTGTAGCTATTGCACGTGCTTTAGCGAATGAACCGGAAATACTGCTCTGTGATGAAGCGACTTCAGCCTTGGACCCGCAAACTACAGATTCAATTCTAGAACTTTTGTTAGATATTAATAAACGATTCCAAATTACAATTATGTTGATTACACATGAAATGCACGTCATCAAAAAAATTTGTGATCGGGTTGCGGTGATGGAAAATGGGCGGGTTGTAGAGCAGGGAACTGTTTTAGATATATTCTCCAATCCGCAAACCCAGACTACCAAAAACTTCATTAAAAATGTTTTTGATATTCAATTACCGGAGAATTTGCAACGGAAATTCAGACAGCAACAGCCTGGTGGAGAAATCATTCGGGTGTCTTTTGTTGGAGAGGCTACTTCCGAACCCATTTTCGCGGAATTAACCACACGGTTTCCATTGCGCCCAAATATTCTTTTTGGAAATATAACACAAATTAAAGAAACAACGTTTGGCAGCCTTATTCTTCAATTAACAGGAGATTCTGTAACGATTCAGCAAGGATTGCAATATTTGAAGGAACAAGGCTTGCGTGTGGAGGTGCTTGAGGATGTTGAATAGTTTTGTGGAAAATTTTGATTTATACTGGGTTGCTATTGTTGAAACCTGGTGGATGGTTGCTTATTCTTTGGTGATCGCTACAGTTATTGGGTTGCCTTTAGGGGTGCTTTTAGTTGTTACACGTCCAAATCATATCTATGAAAATCGCCTCTTTTATACTATTCTAAATGTAGTGATTAATATTTTGCGTTCTATTCCCTTTATCATTTTAATGGTTGCCATTATCCCTTTCACGAAAAGCATTGTTGGTACAGCAATAGGGATTAAGGGGGCGATCGTTCCTTTAGTTGTCTATACTGCTCCATACATTGCCCGCCTAATGGAGTCTGCCTTGCTTGAAGTGGATGCTGGAATTATTGAGGCCTTTCAAGCGATGGGTGCAACACGAAGGCAAATTGTGTTTCAAGTCATGTTGAAGGAAGCTCGCCCTGCTATTTCCTTAGGATTGACCATTGCTACCATCGGTCTGATTGGTGCAACCGCCATGGCAGGGGTAATCGGTGCAGGTGGTCTAGGGGACCTAGCCATCCGATATGGATATCAACGTTGGCAGCTTGATGTGATGGCTGGAACTGTCATTATTTTAGTTATTATTGTGCAAGGGGTGCAATCTCTTGGGAATTTTGTTGCTAAACGGTTGAGAAAACAATAGAAGAGGGATGTAATATGAAAATCGAAGCAGCTGATGTTATTAAAGGGCTTCCTACGCAATTTTTTTCGACCTTGGTGCGGAAAGTGGGGAAGGTTGCAGAAGCAGGTCATGACATTATTAATTTAGGTCAAGGGAATCCAGATCAACCAACCCCCGCCCATATCGTGGAAGCAGCACAAAAGGCTGTGGCAGATCCTTTGCACCATAAATATCCTCCTTTCCAGGGGAGGATTGAGCTAAAGGAAGCCGTAGCAGAATGGTATAAAAACGAATTTCAGGTTACGTTGGACCCGGGACGTGAAGTGGCCATTGTTTTCGGTGGCAAGACTGGTTTAATTGAGGTCAGTCAGTGTCTTTTAAATCCAGGGGACATTTGTCTTGTTCCTGATCCTGGTTATCCAGACTACTGGTCAGGGGTAGCGATGGCCGGGGGACGTATGTCCTTTATGCCACTGCTTAAAGAAAATCAATTCTTGCCGGATTTTTCGAAGATTCCTTCTAAGGAACTGGGGAAAGCAAAATTAATGTTTTTGAACTACCCGAATAACCCCACAGCAACAACGGCCCCTCTATCTTTTTTTGAGAATACCGTTCGCTTTGCCAAGGAGAATAACATCGTTATTTGCCATGATTTCGCTTATGGAAAGATCGGCTTTGACGGTCAAAAACCAGCGAGCTTTCTCCAGGCGGAAGGAGCTAAAGAGGTAGGTGTAGAGGTATATACCCTTTCAAAAACATATAATATGGCGGGCTGGCGAGTAGGATTTGTGATTGGTAATGAAGAGGTAGTACGACTTATTAATTTATTGCAAGACCATCTTTTTGTCAGCTTGTTTGGAGCCGTTCAAATGGCCTCGGCACATGCCCTTACTGCATCACAGGACTGTGTCCGGGAATTGGTCGGAATCTATGAAAAGAGAAGAAACGTGTTTTTTGATGGTTTGCGGCAGATCGGTTGGCACGCCGAGCCCTCTCAAGGATCTTTCTTTGGCTGGCTACCCGTTCCCGAAGGTTTCACTTCTGTCAGTCTAGCTGACTACCTTTTAGAACACGCTCATCTCGTGGTCGCTCCAGGCGTTGGGTTTGGGGATCACGGTGAAGGGTATGTTAGAGTTGGTTTATTGACGACGGAACAACGGTTGGAAGAAGCGGTTGCGCGGATCGATGCGTTAAAATTATTTCGGTAGTAGGGCATAAGATTGGGAATAGGCCTTATCTAGCTTACCAAGACCAAAATGACCTTTGGGAAATGTGAAAATGGTCTTCATCGGGGGTATGAAGACCAAAATGACCTTTGAAAATTACGAAAATGGTCTTCATAACCTCGATGAAGACCAAACTACCTCTCAGGAGTTGGGAGAATGGTCTTTAAGCGGGATTTCCCCTATTTATTATTGAGATGTCAAAAATTGCAGCAAATTTTTCCTCTTATTTCCGCTGAAGCCCTTCGTTGTCATCTTCCTGTTCTGGTAAAAAATTACAGTCCTCACAAATCCAATACGTACCAATCTCTTTTCCCTCATGTAATTTTCCGCAATCGTTGCATGTTATCATCATTAAGCCTCCTTTCAGTATCGGTTTTCCTCAATTATCAATTATTATTCCCTCTTCAATGCCCTTTTTATCTTTGTATGAAACTATTTTTTGGAAAAATCGTATAGTAAAATAGGAAGTAGCAAAATTAGAAAGGAATTGATACATTTGGATCGGAAGGCTTCCCTTATTGTCGTTCATGCGAGTGCTTTTTTCGCCCCTATCCTAGTCCCCATCATTTTCATGTTTATAACGAAAGATCCTGACGTGAAAAGCAATGCGATTCAAGCTCTATTATTCCATCTGATTCTTGGATTCTGTTTCTTTATTTCTTTCGTCTTGTCATTTGTACTTATTGGTCTTCCCTTGTTAGTGTTCTTTGGTGTGGTTGCCGTTTGGTATCCGATCAAAGGAATCGTATATGCTGCTCAGGACAGTCAATATAGTTACCCAATTGTGGGAAAATGGGTTTCTTAAACGTAAAAAGAGGAAAGTTTTTGTCATCCTCTGCATATAGATATAAAGGTCAGAACAAGGATGAGGTATATGGAGGGATTTCTCATGTATGTAGGTGTATTTGACCTCAGAAACAGACTAGAGCAAACGAGGAAACTATTGAAGGATAAAATCCATTTGCGGGAAATGCTGGAAGAGGACATTAAGGAATTAGAGCAATCGGTGAAAGATCTCGAGGGCATGCTAAACAAAACTGAAAAAACGGTGCTCGTATAGCGAGCTTGGCATAAGGCCTCTCTAATAGGAGAGGCCTTATTTCAGCCGGTTACTTTCAAATCTTTTTTAAATCCTGTACAATATAATTTGGAATGGATGTCTCTGGCAGGAGGAATTGCAGTGGACAACAGAAATTGGGATACCTTTTTAATCCCATACGAACAGGCTGTGGAAGAACTAAAAATCAAGTTTAAAGGGATACGAAAGGAATTTAAGAAGAGAGAAGAATATTCGCCCATTGAATTTGTTACAGGAAGGGTCAAGAGAATATCGAGTATCTTCGATAAGGCGAAACGCCTTAATGTTTCCATGGAGGAAATCGATACGGGAATCGAGGATATTGCAGGGATTCGAATCATGTGCCAGTTTGTAGATGATATCTACAAGGTTAGGGATTTGATATTGCAAAGAGATCAAAAGGACATGACCATTGTTTATGAAAAGGATTATGTAAATCATAAAAAGGAAAGCGGTTATCGCAGTCATCATATTATTATTAAATATCCGGTTCAAACTTCGATTGGGCAAAGAGTGATCCTTGCTGAAATCCAGATTCGGACGTTAGCGATGAATTTTTGGGCAACGATTGAGCATTCATTAAACTATAAATATGCACAAAATATACCCCCGCGGATTAGGGAACGCCTAGCCAAAGCTGCCGAGGCTGCCTATGAACTGGATCAGGAGATGTCCCTGATTCGGGAGGAAGTGATGGAAGCACAGCAGGAATTTGAGACGAAGTCACAATTGGTAACAAATATCTTAAGAGGGATTCAAAAACTGTATTCATATGGGAATGTTACAGAAGCTGACCGATTCTATCAGAGTTTTAAAGAAATTTGGGATTCCGGAAAAGTTTCACAGCTGGGTCACCTAGCTGATCGGATCCGTATCGCAATCGAAGCTTCCGTTTCATCTAGAGGGCAATAAGCGTTGCTCTCTTTTTTCTTGATCACAAGAAAATCTCCTCGAAGGAGGAGAAAAAACAAAGGTTATGAGTTATATTAATATATGCAGGTATAGATACAAATTGACAGAAAAATTTGCTTTTAGCACCAAAAGATAAAGGGCTCGACAACTGGGCTAGATGATATAAAATAAATAGTGGATGTTATATCTCCAAAAACGAAGGAAATGATTGTTTCTAAGTATAAAGGAGTCGGACTATGTATCATAGAAAACAAACCAGACCTGTAAAGGTTGGAAATGTGACAATTGGTGGCAGTGATGAAATCGTTATTCAAAGCATGACAACGACGAAAACGGCAGATGTGAAGGCAACTGTAGAACAGATTCATAGACTGGAAGAAGCAGGCTGTCAAATTGTACGGGTTACAGTGAACAACATGGAGGCCGCGGAAGCGATCAAAGAGATCAAAAAACAGATCCAGATCCCACTTGTATCGGATATTCATTTTGATTATAAATTGGCAATAAAAGCGATTGAAAATGGGATTGACAAAGTTAGAATAAATCCGGGTAATATCGGCAAAAGAGAAAAGGTCCAAGAGGTGGTTAAAGCCTGTAAGGAACGGGGAGTTCCCATCCGGATTGGGGTCAATGCCGGTTCTCTGGAAAAGCATCTACTAGAAAAATATGGTTACCCAACTGCAGATGCGATGGTGGAAAGTGCGCTCCACCATATTCAAATTTTAGAGGATTTGGATTTCCACGATATTATCGTATCCTTGAAGGCATCTGACGTGCCCTTGGCTATTTCAGCTTATATGAAGGCGGCTTCAGCTTTTGCTTATCCTCTTCACCTTGGGATTACTGAAGCGGGTACCCTATTCTCAGGAACCATTAAGAGTGCAGCAGGACTTGGGGCACTCTTAGCCCAAGGCATTGGATCTACTATCCGAATTTCTTTAAGTGCGGATCCGGTAGAAGAAATTAAAGTATGCCGCGAATTGCTAAAGACATTTGGGCTTGTTTCTAATGCGGCAACCTTAATTTCCTGCCCGACATGTGGACGGATAGAAATAGACCTATTTTCCGTTGCCAATGAAATAGAAGATTATATTGCAGGGTTGAAGGCGCCTATTAAAGTAGCTGTGTTAGGATGTGCAGTAAATGGACCTGGGGAGGCAAGGGAAGCCGATATCGGAATTGCCGGTGCAAGGGGAGAAGGGCTGCTCTTCCGACACGGGGAGATAGTGCGGAAAATCCCGGAAGAGAATTTGGTAGAAGAGTTAAAGAAAGAAATTGATGCCTTAGCAGAAGAGTACCATCGGACCGGGGTATTGCCTAGACGCCATTAAATAATGAACAATGGAAGGTTGTGGCGTGTAAATGAAAAAAAAGAAAACGAAGCCTCTTACGGAGGCTTCAAAAAGACCAAGCCAGGAAAAAGGGGCTAGCCTGGCAGACCTTTTGAATGATCAAGTTACAGATCAACTAAAGAAATTGAAAAAGGACAAGGAACAAGAATATCGTCAAAAGCAAGAAGAGGAAACCGCTAGAAGAATTTTTGAGGCTCAGCAGAGAGAGAAAAACAAATCCTTTGAAGAATTGCTTCAGGAAAGCAATCTAGATTGGAAAAAGTTTAAATAGACAAAGACAAAGGATATTTAAATAGATGAAATGTGGAGGAAATATAATGACTGCAAAGGTACTCAAAAAGAAATTGCAGGATGGAGAATGTGTATATGGAACATGGGTGAGAATTCCTGCACCCGTGACTGTTGAAGTGCTTGGCAGTGCTGGATTAGACTTTTTACATATTGATCTTGAACATAGTTCCATTGATTTACCGATGTTAGATTCCATGGTGTTGGCTGGATACAGCCAAGGGATTCCCTTAGCTGTTCGAACCGCTTCGCAGAATCCCGCAGATATGTATCGAATCCAGGATATAGGCATCACTTCCCTAATGCTCCCGCGGATTGAAACGGCAGAGCAATGTTCCCATTTGCTTTCGGGAATTCGTTATGCACCTGCCGGGGTAAGAGGACTTGGCGGAGCTGTTCGAGCGAATCGCTGGGGCGCTATCTCTCTGGAGGAACATCTAAAAGAAGCGGAAGAAGAGACCATTGTTATTGTACAGATTGAATCGCAAAAGGGTCTGGATAATATGGAGGAAATTCTGGATGTACCGGGAATTGACGTTTTATATATCGGTCCATTCGATCTTTCTCAAGCTTTAGGGTATACAGGTCAAGTAACGCATCCAAAGGTACAAGAAACCATTCTTGCCATGATCCAGTCAATCCGTAAGCGTGGAATTGCCGTAGGAATTCATGTGTCAACAGAAGAAGAGGCAAAATATTGGGCTGAGCAAGGTGTTCAATATTTTACTATTAGTATGGATATTGCATTTTTACGTTCAGGTGCAGCTTCTTTGGTCGCAAGTCTAAAGTAGGGATCGTTAGAATAATATATAAAAAACGCTTGTACTGAAGGAGAGGATCACCATGCTTCTTCAATTTATGATTAGTATTACACTCTTATCATTTTTATTTCTTTGGATTTTAGACGGATCAAGGAAACAGCTGTATGATTTAGAAAAGGAACTTTCGGAAGTTAATTTTTTAGATCGAATTAATAAAGAAAAATACTTGGAGGAAGTGGGTTATAATGTATTGGGTGACCCATGGTAACCATCTTCCTGCGATAATCTTTTTTCGACTATGCTTCCAAGTATAGTCGTTTTCATTTTCAGCGCATTTTTGCGAATAATAAAGAAAGCTTGTCTTAGAAAGAAGGGAATTGGTTTGAATACGGAAACACGTTGTTTTGCGGTAATAAGCAGAGGAGACCCCATTTCTGAAGTAAAAAGAGAATTAGCCATCCGAACGTTAGAAAGAGCGGGGTTTGTCTATCAAGCAGAGGAACCGGAAATCATCCTTGCAATTGGCGGAGATGGGACCGTTCTGCAGGCTTTTCATACCTATAAACACCGATTGGAATTGTCTGGATTTATCGCATATAATACTGGTCATTTAGGTTTCTATTCTGACTGGGATGATCTAGATGCTTTGCTGCAGGCAATCATTGAAGGGCATCTTATTACAGTATCTTATCCATTAGTTGAAGTTCATGTACATAGTCATGAGGGACAAACCTCTTTTCTCGCCTTAAACGATTTTACTATCAAGGGTGTAAAAGGTTCGGTTCAAATCAATGTTTGTTTAAATCAGCATCTATTTGAATCATTTAAAGGAGATGGCTTGTGTGTTTCTTCACCCTCTGGGAGTACAGGGTACAATAAAAGTCTTGGTGGGGCGATTGTCCATCCGTCCTTGGAGATGATTCAACTAAGTGAAATGGCTTCGATTAACAATCGAGTCTATCGCACCATCGGGTCATCACTTGTTATTCCCAAGCATCACGTATTAAAACTAATGCCAGAAAGAGATTCGTATATTTATACCGTAGACCATGAATCTTATTTTACAGATACAATACAGGAAGTTCGCTGCAATGTGGCAAAAGAAAAAATTCAATTTTATCGCTGTCGGACTTTTCCATTCTGGAACAGGGTAAAAGAAGCATTTATTTCCACCGATTAGTTCTGGCATGTGCCTTAAAAATTTTTTTAAGAATGGGAGAAAATCAGCGAAAAACTCAGCAAATTGGGTTAGATACAAGGGTTGAGTTGGATAAATTGATTAATTATACAGTTTTTTCTTCGAATGTTACTGATTTTGGCTGATTTCATGATGAAAAATGGGCCTGTTTTTATGGTATAATGATTATGAACCTGAAAATGGGAGAGATATTTATGGCTCAGAGGTTAGCCACAGAATACAAACAAATTGTACTGGAATTAAGCAGTCAACAGTTGCAAGGATTTATTAACTTATTTAAGATGAATAATTTTTCGTCTGAAATTCGAGTGTATGAGAATGGGGATACCGAATTTATCCTGTCTGACAATGGGAATGAGATTCCTCTAGCCTTTCGCAACATGGGGCTGTTCTTTGAATTTAAAGGTTCCTATATCATTACTGATATACAACTGGCACACACCATGCGTAAAGCAATACGTGATTTTAAGGGGAACGCCATTGTAAATCGTCTTTACAACGGATATTCTATGGAATATCATTATGAACACGGAATTGTCATGAAAATTGTTGAATGCAAGAAGGAAGATCAAACCGTTATTTATGAATACGAAGATACGGTTGGTAAGCTTACACGTTTGTTTGCCAAACAGGGAGTGGAAGATCAGATTGCCTGGATTAGACTGCAAATTGACTTATTGCTTGACCAACGAAAGAAGACTGAAAACATGAAAACGATTGCTAATATTGATCAGCAATTAGGAACATTATCACGTGAATTAATCAGCCTAGAAGCTTAATCCTATAAAAAATGCAGCCCATAGGGCTGCATTTTCACATTTATGCTATTTTTCAGTCTGCCTAATCTGGGAACAATGGCCAATTCCCCAAAAGGTATTGCACGTTCGCGGAATCCGTGTTATTTTAGTCATTGTGATACTAAATAGGAACCAGGATTCACTCAAGGAACTTCTCCTCTAGTTAGTGAATGGCGTAGGTCCTAGCGATATCGATTTTAGTAACCAATATGCTAGGAGGGGGGACCGGAAGATGGAATACTCTACTTTCGGAAGACATGTTGCAATGGATACTTGGGGTGTAGACTTTGACTTATTGAACAATGCGGAGCTTCTCAAGCATCATATGGTAGAGGCAGCCGAAGCTTGTGGGGCTACTGTGTTGAGTGTTCAGGCTAAACAATTTGAACCACAAGGGGCTACAGTTCTGGTTCTATTATCTGAAAGCCACCTTTCTATCCATACCTACCCGGAGAAAGGGTTTGCTGCCCTTGACTGTTACACATGTGGTGAAACCGTTGATCCTGAGATTGCCATTGGGTATATGGTAAAAATGCTTAAACCAGAAAAAACTTATTCTCGTAAATTAATTCGCGGTGTTGGGGAAATGGAAGTTATGACGCCTGACATGGAAAATGAATTAGTGAAAAAGTAGAATGTTATTAGCCACCTTTTTAGGTGGCTTTTCCACTTGGGTTGGACCCATATATTACTAAAGAAATTTGCATTTAATTGTGTTAGAATCAGCAAAAGGACCTCTTCAATCCAAAAAGAATGGGGACGTGAAGAAATGAACCAAGTCTTTCTTATGTCTGAAAGTCCTGATATTCAATTCAAAACGAATGTAGTAGCAGGAGAAGAATCTACCACTGTACGTGTTTGCTTAAAAGAGGGGTGTAAAGGATGGTCAAAAAATCTCGATGTCATGGACTGTCCTTTCTGTAATGGGAAAATGGAGATTGCAGAGAAAAAAATCCCGATTGTACGAGCTGTTAATTCTTGTAGAAATTGCTTTTATCTGGTCAAGACAGAGAATGTTTGCATGCTGAAGGAAAAGAAACTTTGTTATCATGCAAGTGATTATTCCGAGGATTGTGGATCGTTCAAAATAGAACGTAAAGCTGGCAAGAATGAACGAATAGAAAAACAAAAATTTGAAGAAAACTGGAAGAAAGAGCACACCCGCTCATAATAATGCGGGTGTGTTTATTTGTCTTTTTTCATGATAGAGTTAATGCCTTCCACAATCTCTGAGGTTTGCGCTAGATGCTGATTTAATTCCGCAAGGGTGGGCAATCTAAAACGGAAATTACCGGTTTTTCTTTTCGGATGGGTGACCCGTTTTGCCTCAAGCTTCTTGATTCTGCGTGTCAATCGATTCTTTTTACGTAACAAAGCTTCATTGAACGCGCTTAAAAAAGAAGGATTCTCTAGCATGCTCCTGATTACTTGCGGGTTGGATTCAAACCATTGGCCGTTAGTACGAAGCCATTTCCTTAAGTCAGGATTTTGTCTAAGGTATCTCTTGAATTGTCGGTGGGACATAAACTTGCACTCCTTTCCCCAAAGGGGTCTGACCCTGGTTTTCTTATAGGTTATGTGTCAGATGACAGGTGTGTTTGTTTATATACCTAGACTGTTTACCTTTGACTTAAATAATTAAGTTACAACCCATTTTCCCTTTCCTGTACTCTTTACTAAATTATTGTATTCCAACGTTTTCAAGTCCCTTTGAATGGTTCGCGAAGCATAGCCAAATTCCTCCGCCAATTCCGTGGAATGGACGGCCTTCCCTTTATTTTTTAGGTAAAGGTAGATGGATTTGATGCGGGTTACCATGCGTTCATGTGGACTCAATAACAACGCCTCCTTTTGATTTAGCAACCTTGGATAAGAGGAAAAAGGTGTTAAACCTTCTAATATTATTGTACCATTTTACCTAATGCTTTCCAAAGTTCAATTTGAGGTATAATAAGAACATACATATTTGGTATGGAAAGGCAGGTTTGTTTGAATGACGAAAGATGAGCTTCTTACCATTTTGAAAGAAAATAATTTTGATGAAATTATTGAATTGATTGAGGATGCCGAAACAGGGGATTTAGCGGAATTGGAACTGGTTGAATCTCTTGGTTTGCTTTACGATGAGCAACTAAATGAGGAGGTTCTTCGACTGCTGCAAGAATTAGGCGTGAAGATCATTTATGTTACCGACGTGGATGGAGAGGAAGAGGAAGACTAAATAGAGAAAGGGGGGAGATGGTTGAGTAATCTAGATGATTTATTTATTTGTACAAATCCAACCCGCAGGGATGTAAAGAATATTTTTCGAAGCGAAAAATATGCCCGCGGAATCCTCTTGAAAAATGGGGATATGATTGTTTGGAACGGGGATGTTATGCATAGCAAGGTTCTTCCTTTTTTAACTGAGACGGGGATCCATTTTAGTGTTTTTGGAGATAAATTGGAAGTATGCTGGCAATTTGAATCATGGACAGAAATTCAAAAACGATTGAAGGAAGCTAAACCCTATCTAGAGGTATTGGGGTATCCCGAAGAGGGCAAAATCGTAATAGATACTGTTTTTTATACACATAAAAAATACGCGTTTCCAGATATAAAATATAAGGATATATGGGAAGAAGGATATGAATTAAAACCGATAGATGCATAAAATAAAAAATTCCGGTTCAAGGACCGGAATTTTTTATTTTGAAGCTTTACTTCATGCTAATTCTTTTCTTCCAAAATAACCGCCTGAGCAGCAGACAGGATCCCGATGGGAATTAAATGGGGGACCGATGATAAATAATCCAACCCAAGGCGCTGGAAGAAACGAACAGATTTTTTCTCGCTACTTTGAACACCACAGGTTCCGACCTTTAATCGAGGATTGCTTTCCCTCCCAGAGACCGTACCCATACGAATTAATTCTCCTACACCTTCCTCATCGAGTGAAACAAAAGGGTTTTCAGGCAAAACCTTGTAATCGATATAATAAGCGAGATATTTCCCTTCTGCGTCATCCCGACTGTAACCAAAGGTTGCTTGGGTTAAATCATTGCAGCCAAAAATAATAAAATCAGCATATTGCACAATTTGCCTCGTTGTAATGCAGGCTCTCGGCAATTCGATAAAGGTTCCAATAGGAATTTCAATCTGGTCTTGATAGCGGGAAAATACATGACTTAAAGATTCCAATACTTGTTCCCGAACCATTTTCATCTCATTAGCATGGCTGACCAGTGGAACGATGATTTGCGGATGTACTTCGATTCCTTTGCATTTTAACTCAAGGGCAGCCTCTGCAATAGCTGTCACTTGCATATCATAAATTTCCGGGTAGGTGATTCCAATTCGGCAACCTCGATGCCCGAAGGAAGGGTTCAATTCATGGAGTCCCTTTACTCTCCAAAAGAGCTTTTCTTTTTCCTGTACATCTTCAAAATCACGAGCCAACTTGGCACGTTCTATTTCAATGGACAATGTCTCGGCACTTGGCAAAAATTCATGGAGTGGTGGATCTAACAAGCGAATAATGACATCTTTTCCCTCCATGATGCGAAACATTTCTAGAAAATCACTTTTCTGCATGGGAAGCAGGTTGTCTAAGGCCTTCTTGCGTTCCCATTTATTTTGCGAAAGGATCATTTCTTGAACGAGCGGAACTCGAACGGGATCCATAAACATTTGTTCTGTACGGCACAAGCCAATACCCTCAGCACCCAAGAATCTTGCCTGCATTGCTTCCTTGGGTGTATTAACACTTCCCAAAACGGCCATTTTTTTCCGGTCCTTTGCCCATCCTAGAAGTGTCATAAATTCATCGCTAAGGGTTGGGGCAATAAGAGGGACCTGGCCAATGATTACCCTTCCAGTGGAACCATCCAATGTGATGATATCGCCAGCCTTTAGTCTTTTTTCGCCAATTGTGACCTCCTGCTTTGCTTCATCCAAATTTATCGCTGAGCAGCCGACAACACAAGGTTTGCTCATGTCCCGTGCAACAACAGCCGCGTGACTAGTCATGCCTCCTTGACTAGTGAGAATGCCGACACTTGCTACCATTCCGTGGATGTCATCTGGGTTTGTGTCACGGCGCACGAGGATTACCTCATGACCAGTTCGCTGTAATCTTTCCGCCTCTTCGGAATCGAAAACGATCATCCCTGTTGCTGCCCCTGGGCTGGCTGGAAGGCCTTTAGCTATCACATTGACGTCTGTCTTTGGATCGAGTGTTTCGTGCAATAGCCCTTTTAAGGTATCCGGGTCGATGCGCAGCAAAGCTTCATCCCTGCTGATCAAACCCTCTTGAGCCATATGTACAGCAATCTTAATAGATGCTTTAGGGGTCAACTTTGCTGAACGAGTCTGCAGCAGATATAATTTTTTTTGTTCAATGGTAAACTCAATATCCTGTACGGAGCAATAATGCTTTTCTAGGGATTGCGCAATTTTTTTAAAGTCCTCGTAGGTTTCCGGCATTTTTGTTTTGAGCTCATTCAAACTACCAGGTGTTCGACTTCCGGAAACAACATCTTCCCCTTGGGCGTTCCAAAGAAATTCACCATAAAGTTCTGGGTCTCCTAGTGCCGGATTCCTTGTAAAGGCTACGCCTGTCCCGGAATCTTCCCCCATATTACCAAAGACCATTTCTTGCACTGTAACAGCAGTTCCTAACGTTTGTTCTATTTTATTTATCCGCCTATAGAGGGTGGCCCTTTGATTGTTCCAGGATTCGAAGACGGCACCTACGGCCATCATCAGCTGAACTTTTGGATCTTGTGGAAACTCTTCCTTTGATTCCTTTTTTACTAGTTTTTTATAGGCTTTAATTAACTCTAATAGGTGTTCAATATGCAACTCGGAGTCTTTCTCAACGCCAGCTTTTCGCTTTATTTGATCTAGTTCTCGTTCAAACTGATAATGGTCAATCTGTAAAACAATATCGCTAAACATCTGGATAAATCTGCGATAGGAGTCATAAGCAAAACGCGGGTTTCCTGTGTTTTGCGCTAACCCCTTCACTGTCAAATCATTTAAACCAAGATTAAGGATTGTATCCATCATTCCAGGCATAGAGACAGGTGAACCTGAACGAACAGAAACAAAAAGTGGATTTCTCGTATTTCCAAACTCTTTCCCTGTCTTTTGTTCTAACCTTAATAATGCGTAATCGATTTGTTTTTCGATCTTTGAATTTATTTTCTTGCTATCTTCATAATAGAGACGGCAAGCATTTGTTGTTACCGTAAAACCGAAGGGAACAGGAAGGCCCAAGCTAAACATTTCCGCCAGATTGGCACCTTTTCTCCCGAGGAGATCATTCATCCGAGCATTCCCTTCCGAAAAAAGATATACATATTTGTCAGTCATACTGAACGCTTCCCCTTTTGACGAGAATTCCAGACGAAATACCAACGAATGGCTATCTCACCGCTCAAGATTTTTGAACATGAAGTAACGCGGATAATCTGGTTCGTCCATTTCCTCATCTAAAATAACGTATCCGTTCTGCAAATAAAAAGATACGGCTTGTTGATTCATTTTGCTGGCATGTAAAAAAGAAGAACGTGCATCGAGCTCTTTACTTTTCTGTTCAAAGTGACGGAGCATATATTGTCCATATCCTTTTTTGCGAAATGATTTTTCAACAAACATTTGCATCAAGTAAGTGGTTGTTAGATTGTGTTGATAAAGGTAAAACCCAACTAATTTCTGCTTTGATGTAAATAAAAGATTACTATAACAATTTTGACTTGCAATCCCTTCGATATACCATCCTGAAATATTCGCGTAAAACATCTGATCGAAAACCATATTGTGAAAGTTTAAAGAGTACAGTTCTTTTTGATGATGTAAAATGAGGGGCAGGTATTCGTCCTTGAAAGAAACCCAATGCAATCTTGATTCAGAAACCGGAATCATAAATACCCCTTTCTATGATTGTGCATAAGTTACTTTTCTTTTGCTTCTGATTTAAAACGAGAGATAATTTGTTGCATGCGCTCTTGTCTTTTCTTATCTTGTTCAGGAGAAACCTGTTTTCTCATTTTCCCATTCTTGGAAGTATCGGGTCGTTTTCGATTTGAGTTTGGTTTGTTCATGGTGCCCATCCTTCCACTATTTCCTTTAGTATACTAAATCTCAACTAAATTTTCCTCCAGTTTGGCTTCCGTTCTTCAATAAAAGCAGCAGCCCCTTCTTTATAATGTTTAGACTGAATAGAAAGGGTCATTGCTCTTGCGGGATCCATATCCAAGAAAGCTGCTTTAGCATATTGAATGGCAATAGGTGATTTATCTTGAAAGAACTCTGTGAATTCTTCTAAATATTCTGCGAGGTGATTCTTTGATGTGACATGATCGACAATGCCATGGTCAAGTGCTTCAGATGCTGTTAGAACTGCACCAGTCAAAATAAGGCGTTTAGCAGTTTGCCTTGGTACGAAGTTCTGGATACGCTTTGTATTATAAGCAAAACCGACATCAGTGCCAGGAAAACCAAGTTTGGCCTTTTGTTCCATTAGTCGGAAGTCACAAGCTAGTGCAAGTTCTGCTCCTGCCCCCATGGCATATCCTGTCATCTTGGCTATGGTGATAAAGGGGGCTGTCTCGATTTTACTAAGCAACTGCTCATAGATCGAAAACAACGTCTCCACTTCTGATACATTCATCATTCGAAGGGCATGAAGATTCATCCCAACAGAGAAATGAGGTGCACCTTCAATAACCAAGATTCTTGTCTCCTCATCAATGGAGTTCAGTTGTTCAAAGAAATCTTGAACGAATGGGAGGTCAATTGGGTTCCCTTTTTTTTGCCTAAAATGGAGATGGGAGTAGAATTTTTCTTTTTTCAATGTAAACATCTGTAAACTCCTAGAATTTTTTCTTTAGTTTACCATATTTTTTTGTCATTCAGAGAAGATTATATAACAGGAGCTTAAAAGTTGGGATTAGCAGTTTTCTCCAGTTTATGGTACATTGTAATTTGAATTTGGAGAGAGTGAAAGGGGTTATAAGAAGATGCAAGTTGGTTTAATCGGCTTAGGAAAAATGGGTTTTAACTTATGCCAAAATATGGTGGAACATGGTCACGAGGTTGTAGCCTTCGATGTGAATCCTGAGGCCGTTGAAGAAGTGAAAAAAGTCGGTGCTGAAGGCGTAGGGAGTTATCAGCAGCTAATTCAGACCTTGCAAGGACCAAGGATTATTTGGTTAATGGTTCCACATGGTGTCGTTGATTCGGTTATTGATGAAATGACGCCCTTGCTATCAAAAGGAGATATTGTAATTGAAGCCGGAAATTCACACTATAAGGAATCCCTTCGTCGCTATGAGAGATTACATAGCTCAGGAGTCCATTTTATGGATGTTGGGACGTCCGGAGGGATGGAAGGGGCGCGCCATGGAGCTTGCTACATGATCGGCGGTGATGAGGAAGCGTGGAAAGTGGTAGAACCGATTTTTCGTGATACCGCCGTGGAAAAAGGCTATTTTTATGCCGGTAAAGCAGGCAGCGGACATTTTCTGAAAATGGTACATAACGGAATTGAATATGGAATGATGGCAGCCATTGGTGAAGGATTTGAGGTTTTAGAGAAAAGTGAATTTGACTATGATTATGAAAAAGTCGCCCGTGTGTGGAGCCATGGCTCGGTTATTCGCGGTTGGCTAATGGATTTAACTGAAAGGGCCTTTTCCAAGGATCATAAATTAGATGAAATTAAAGGGGTCATGCACTCTTCTGGGGAAGGAAAATGGACGGTTGAGACAGCTCTTGATCTACAATGCGCAACACCGGTCATTGCAATGTCTTTATTGATGCGTTATAGATCTACAGAAACGGACACCTTCACTGGAAAAGTAGTAGCAGCCCTTCGGAATGAATTTGGCGGACATGCTGTAGAAAAGAAGTAACGAACGGAGAAATCAACCTAGATTCGTAAAGGGGATGGCAATGAAGCCAAAATTACTTTACACCATCGTTATATTCACCGTTCTTTTTAGCACATATGCCCATTTTTTCACTAGTTCAAGCGGTTTACAGTTTTTTTCTACGTCTTTGGCGATTATTTTCTTAGCCGGTCTGTTGGGGAAGGCAACGGAAACTGTTGCCCATTTTGCGGGGGAGCGTTTGGGAGGCTTTTTAAACGCAACCTTTGGTAATGCTGCAGAATTAATTATTGCTATCTTTCTTGTTCGAGAAGGACTGTTTGACATGGTTAAAGCGTCGATTACAGGTTCGATTATCGGTAATCTTCTACTCGTTCTTGGACTAAGTATATTTGCTGGCGGTTTAAAGTTTAAGCAACAGAAATTTAACCCTTTGTTGGCTGGGCACAATGCATCCTTAATGCTTCTAGGCGTGATAGCATTGTTTATACCTGCCGCATTTGCACGAGATTTATCAAAAAACCATATGGACACCTTTAGTTTGGTCGTTGCCGGGGCTCTGATCGTGGCGTACTTCTTATGGCTGATTTTCTCTATGATAACGCATAAAACAGAACTCTCGGATGATCCTCTGGGAAATCACGAACAAGAAGAAGAACCTTTATGGGGAAAGGGCACAGCCATTCTCATTTTGGTTGTCGCAACCGTTTTCGTTGCCATTCAAAGTGAGTGGTTAGTCCATAGCATTCAAGAAGTTGCACTTGCTCTAGGATGGTCTGAATTATTCGTTGGGGCTTTCGTAGTTGCAATTGTAGGAAACGCAGCTGAACATAGTGCTGCGGTTTTTATGGCGTTGAAGAACAAAATTGGTGGAGCTATGGAAATTGCGGTAGGAAGCAGTTTGCAGATTGCCCTACTTGTTGGGCCCTTACTTGTTTTTATCAGCCTGTTCTTTGGACAGCCGATGGATATTTTGTTTACCATGGAAGAACTTGTAGCCATTGGGGTTGCCGTATTTATTGCCATTTCCATTTCCAGGGATGGGATGACCAACTGGTTTGAAGGAATTCTTTTGTTTGTCGTTTATTTACTTATAGGAACAGCCTTTTATTTTGTTTAATATGAAAAAGGGACTGAAGATTAGAAAATCCAGTCCCTTTTTGTGTTATTTCTTTTTTTTATCCAAATGGAACACACCGCGTTCAAGTGGTACTCCGTCTCTCATCAATCCATTTCTATTGCGAGGTGTCTTTTTCATATTGGCTTGCTCTTTTAATGCCATTTTCCCACCCCCTCCATCGATAGTTTAACCGAACGAGAGGTGTCACTTGCGAGGAAGCTGGTAGAACATTTCACCAATTCAACCGTAATTTCATAACCTAAACAAATACCCATTTTAGGTGATGAAAATGCAAGGCGGAACGTTTCTTCGGTTATTGTTGTTTATTACAACTTTTGCCATTCTAACAGGTTTATGTATCCCACTTTTACTGGAAAATCTTCTTCAGGTGGATGATAATAAAATTCAAAAGCGGGCGGAGTCTATAGTTGTTGATGCAGCAAAGTGGTACTTAATGCATAATGGAATACCAAACGAGACAATGTATACGGATGATGTCAAAAAAGCACTTATACCAGAATATCTAAACAAATGGCCTGGCAAGTACCCCATTGTTTGTACGATAGATACACAAGGAAATATTATTGTGGAAACCGTTGAGCCAGAAAAAATAAAGCCAGCTTGGCTAGCCTGGCTATTAGGGGATCCTTAACTTTCCCATTATGCTTTAAGATGTTTCTCTAATTGTTCTCTAATAGCGGAAGGGATCGATTCAGCCCTTTGGGTCTTGAAATTAAAGTAAACCATCGTGATCCTTCCGCTTGCGCATACCTCATTCTGTTGGACAACCTCCTGAAAAATAACAAAGCTGGAGTTCCCAATCCGTTCAATGGAGGTTCGAATAGTGACATCTAATCCATAATAAATCTGCTTTATAAAGTCTACAGAGAGACTTGCGATAATTAAATTCCAATTTTTCAGATCTAGGTCTTCATTGAACAGGCGGAATACGTCAATACGTGCCGATTCAAACCAGTTTGGGATAACGTTATTGTTGATGTGTCCGAGTGCGTCTGTTTCCGCAAAACGAGGAATAAGATGTTGTGTAAACAAGGAAACTCCTCCTTTAAAAGATGTTTATTTGGAAATTTTACCATAGATATTAAAAAAATGGACAGGGAAAAATAGATCTTCTGAAGGGGTTGAATTTTTATAAATTGTTTTGTATAATTAAAACAATGATAAGCAGGAATGAGGGGATTTTCGTGAAGGCTCAAATTGAACATGTTGAACAATTACCACAACAAGAAGAGGTACAGATGTTGCGACAATCACTAATCGAGGCAACAGAAACGATTGAGTATATGGTCAACTCCCTCATGTGGAGTGCTGAATATAAGGTTCTTGCCCAGTCAAAAGAAAAACTGGGAAAGTTGAAGAAACTGCTAACAACATTAGATGCATAAATATACTAAGGGCGGATCGTTTGATCGCTCTTTTTTGTTGGTACCCTCATAAAACATCGCTATTTTTACGAATAGTTCTGTTAGGAGGGGAAAATATGAAAAAAATGGCATACATAGGGATTGGCATGGTTTTTACTTTCATTGTTTCTTTTACTTGGATCAGTTGGGCTGACAACAGTCAAATACCAAAAGAAACCATTGATCAAAACACTGCTGCCGAGGAAACAATAAACGAAACAGTACGTCCAAAAGAAGGGACTGTATCTTATTTAAATAAAGAAAAGAGAAGCTTAATTATTTTTGACGGACAGGGCAAGCAGCATGTTACCGTTCAACCGGAAACAAAGATCATGATTAATGATCAAGAATCCGCATTTGAAAATATTCAACTAGGTGACGAGTTGAAAGTCGTTTCCAATTCAGAGAATGTAGTTCGTTATCTTTTGGTGCATCAGCAGGTGGATGTAACACCAGCACTAAACCAAGAGACAAAAGAGGCAAGCAAACCAGCAGTAGAAAAGGTTAGCATGGCGGAGGAAGATACGTCCAGTGCTTTGACAAGATATGAGGAACTTAAAATCCAACTTAAACAGGATAAAAATAAGTTGGAAATTAAATGGGACGGAAAAACAGCAAAAATTACCTTGGAAACTGAAGATGATAAAAAGAAACTAGACGGAAAAGAAGCATATTCTGTTTTACAGAAATGGGTAGGAAAGTGGGATAATAACAGCAACCAACAAAAAGAAATGCTTATGGACCTGATCCGTATTGTCAAAATGGACAGCGACGAGCCTTTTACTTATTCATTTGAATGGAAAAAGGATGGTAAAAGCGGAAAATGGGAAACCAAGTCGAATGATAAAAAATCGGGTGATAAAGGAAAGCATCTGGGGCAACTGAAGCATGAGAATTATAACGAAAACGCACCCGGTCACAAAAAGCATGACCATGGAGACGATTAGAGACACATAACAAAACCACCGGTTTTTAATCGGTGGTTTTTCAATGGGATTCGTTAGTTAAGTGAAGAACTTTTTGTGTTTGTTTAAAACGAAAGAGCATGGCAATTCTCCATGGGAAGATCATCCCAATTGCAAGGATATAGAATAAGCCCCCCGTTTCATAAACGGACATGACATCACCAACGAAAAACTTGATAATCGTACGTAGAATCAATAAACCGAGCAAAATAAATATAAATGATTTAGATCGTTTCAAGAAGATGTTTTTCCCTTTGACCTCAAAATTAGAGGTTAGAATCAAGGGGATTGAGAAGATCATTCCCACGATCAGTGATTCAATAGCGTAAAGGACATGGACCTGCATCGGTGGATATAGAAACATAATAGAACCTGTGCTCATAAATACAGGTGGTAGAAGAATCTTTTTGATAGATGTTGGTTCTTTGGATTTTTTGTTTCGTACATAAATCACGACTAACGCCATTACAAAAGCACCAATGGAACTTATGAGTACACCCATGCTTGATTCATCCTCTCTATCTCTATTTTAAAAAACATCAAATGTATAACACATTTAATTATAATCCGATCCTCGAAAAAAAACTACTCTATCCAATAAATTCATAAGACCTCCAAATCTCTCTTTCGCAAGCTTTCAATAAATATCCGCCAATCATTTCACCTATTTACATGTTAAATAACATGTAAAATAAAATATTCTTAATTAACAGAAAACAATGCTTAAAATCTTATCTTACTGTCAAGAATCTTAACTAGGGCCCTAGTATTTAAGAAGAGGTGAGATTTTTGACAATTAGACGGATAGCGTTGGTTACAATGATTGTTTCCTATTTTTTAATTGTGTTTGGAGGATATGTGGCCTCATCTGAATCAGGGATGGGATGTGGCCCTGAATGGCCGTTTTGTAACGGGGAGATTATTCCTTCTCTACAGGGGGAAACCCTGATTGAGTTCACACACCGTGTGATTGGAGCCGTGCTTGTTATCTTGTCATTATGGCTATTTTTTCAAGTATTGCGTTCAACCAACGGGAGAAAGATTCGCTTAGCTGCCTATTGGATGATCAGCACCCTTGCCGTTCAGGTACTTTTCGGTGCTATTGTTGTTTGGTTAGATTTACCTACTTTTATGATCGCAGCACATTTAATCGTTGCCATGGCTTATTTGTATTGTGTAATTTTTATCTGGAGAGCTGCGCTTAATAGTGATTCCAGAACCGGTCGCCCTCATTATAGAAGTGATCAAATATTCAGGAATATGATGGTCCATATAGATATTCTTATCGGGCTGCTTGTTGTCACTATTGCTCTTGGAGCCTATATAAAACACAATCACTATGGATTGGCATGTGAGTGGGTTGCCTGCGGAGAGTCATTGTTGCCAACTAATTGGGGACAATTGCTACAAACGTTGCACCGTGTGTTTGCCTTAGGGTCAGCTATGTATACTCTTGTTCTGGTTTTTTGGGGATATACGAATGGGATATCTAAGAATATATGTATAAGACTAAAATTAGTGTCTTTCATGATGTTGCTCCAGCTTGCAATCGGTGTGATGACGATTTTATCTTTTATCGATTTAAGATGGGCACTTGTTCACATGGCAGCTGGAACTCTGTTACTGGCTACCATCTTTGAGACTAAGATCTTTTTGCAGTTCTACGATTACCCAATCTATAGTAATTTCATTTCGAGAAACCATCACAATGGTCATAGAATAGGTTAGTTTGTTGTCCTACTTGATATACAGAATATGGTATGATAGAAAGGAGTGGAAGTAATCCCCAATTTTTATATAGAAGGGAATGAGGAAGATGAGTTTTGATTTTCAACATCGCTTTGGAACAGGTATAGAGCCAAAAGAATTTATCCAGGGGATGACGCAAAATAAAGAGAAGTTTTTAGATTGGTATGAGAAGTTTTCTTTGGAAAATCAGGAGGATGCTGCTTTCTTTGGATCCCTAAAGGATAAGCATCAATGGCACTGCTTTATTCTGGCTGCTGATTGGTGTGGCGATGTGGTTCGAAATGTTCCCGTTGTATTTAAAGTATTGGAGAGCGCGGGAATTCCCACTGAAGTCCTAATTATGGAGCAGAATACTGATGTAATGGAGCAATTTTTAACAATGGGCGGAAGGTCCATTCCCATTGTTATTTTCACAGACCTTAATGGGAAGGTATTGGGGAAGTGGGGCCCGAGACCGAATGTTGTTCAGGAAGTTATGATCCAATTTAAGGGGGCGAATCCGGACCGGAATGCACTCGAATATGAGGAGAATCTGCGACTAACTTATTCGGAAATGATGAAAAGATACAACAGTGGATCTGGTACCGACTATCAACAATGGATTGTTGATGAACTAAGGGAATTGCTGGCAACCTTCTAAAAACAGTTTCGTTTCTGAATCCTGCATGTTTTGTCTAGCGATGATAAAATGTGTAGGATTTTGTATTTTTATTGCAGGTTTTTTTCGGTTTATGTGGAATACCTTTTTAGGATGATAACAGTGATCAGATTGGAGGATCGCTAATGCGAATAACGAAAAAATGTACCAATTTTGATTGCCAGTACTTTAATATTGAACTTGAAATTTCACCCCAAGAGGGACAAACCCTAACTTTATTATGTGAACACTGTCTCATTGGGGAAGCTCAGATGATGTTTTCAGACCTGTTTGAAATAGATCGTTCAAATGATGAGCTGATAGAGGCGGAATTTGACTTCGGAAAGATTTTTAATTCTTAGGAGTGGTATCTTTGGTATTTTCTAACGAATTTGATCGTTTAAGGAATAAAATTTTACAATCTAAACAGGAGCAAGAAGATAGTGGAGAAGCAACAAGAGAATCTTCTGCTACTCCGTTGGCCCCAGAGGATGAACAAATTTTCAACTCTTCGATTAAGGAATTGTGGCAGCAGGCAGTCGAGGACCATCAGCGAAACCTTGATGTGAGCAGATCTGGCAAAGAGGAGGAAACAGAAAACGAACCTCTTGAATCAAGTGACATCAACTGGGAAGAGCAGCAAAGAGAGATAGAGGAAATATATGAAGCCACAAAACATTCAATTTCCCCACAAATTGAAGCGGAAAAACCCGTGTTACAGGCTCCCCAGGAGCTTGGATTGCAACCCGCTGCCCCCAGTCTAGATGAGAAGGACAAGATAGAACATTCTGCTATAGAAGAAATTGCTGTAACAACAGTGGAAACAGAAGTGGCGGGGACTGAACCAGATTTCATATTATCTTCTCCTGATGTCAGCAATGAACAGGGAGGGATCCAAGCGGGAGCAGCAGATTCAGTCCATTTCCCCCTTGAAATGTTGGTGATTGAAGAAGATGAGGGGCCAGTTGAAAATTTCCATCAAATTTCTTTAAAAGGACTTCAGGAAGAAGTAAACGAAACTTTGGAAAGAGTGTATGAATATTACCAAAGCCGGATGCAAGAAATTTTTGGTTTTGAAATACCATCTAAGGATAATGTGGTATTGACTCAAACAAAGTTAGGGGAATATGCCAATGCTATTGTTGAGGTTGCCCGACAGCAAGGACGAGTAACACGTGAAGCAATGGAAGCGGTTCGCGTCTTGCTGCCCATTTTGTGGAAACCCTTAAATCGTCAAGAATACAGTGTTTCAGAAACATGGTATGGCACCAATCTGGGGTTCATCTGTCGGTTTATTCAATCAGGGCAATCCTGTCAGTCATTTGATCCGATTGACTTAAGTACGGCCGCTTCGATGCTCCATTGTACAGAACAAGAAGTCATCGATTTGTACCCTAAATTGGGTGGGGTAAAACTTGGTTCCAGCTATATCTTTAGTAAACAGCTGGTTGAAGAATTTGCTTCTGAATTTAAAGGAACCATAAAGCCTGCATCAGTAACAGACATGGAGCATTTCTATGAAAATGCAAAGGAAAGTTTAAGCACTCTTTTGTATATTGAACACGAAATAAACTATGCCTACGATGAAATTCGCTATATTCGAGACTTATTATTATCGGGGATCGATTTTTTAACCAATCGGATCAAACAGCCGGTGAAAATATTAATTGAGCAGAGACTCGGAGAGCTATATCGGAAGTATAAACAATTATCAGCTTGCAGCCTGGCTTCGATTGAAGTAAACAGGGATGTTTGGACACAATATGAGCTGCCGAATATCTTTGCCATTATTGAACAATATAGCGGGGAAAAGATGACTGGAGATCGTCTAGCTGAGAGTCTTGAGCAAACCATTAAATTGATTGACCAGGAACGAGCGACAATCAGTGAGTTGTCTAAGCAGGTAACCGGAACTTTAGGACAACTAAGTGTTGATATGGAACTTCTTAAAATTAAACAAGGCCTATAATGTTTTTAAACAGGAAAGCAGATGGAAGTGGAGTTATGACAGATCAATTAATTTTTTTTGATGCTTTAGAAAATGAAGTGAACAGGTCTCCACATCACCTGTTGCTACTTCGTACTGAACTAAATGAGTTGCAATTTGAGGCAATCTTATTGACATCTGCAGCTATATATTTGTTTTTTGTAATACCAAGCGACGTACGAAATCTATCGATTACCGGAAAATTACTAGAGGCTCAAAGGGAGGACAAATTCTTAGCTTGGAAGAGAGGGGCCGGAGAAAAGCAAATCAATGCTGTTCAGAATGAACTTGGGCTGCCTTCCTTACCTGTTTTTGAATGTTACGTACTCCCTTCTAAATGGGGGCCCGTGCGGATCGTTGGGCATCGATCCCTAGTTTTGTCCTGTGATCTGTTTCCTTCTTTCATCCAACAAATTGGCGGAAGAGAGAATGAAACAATCCGGAATAAACAACAAGCACTGTATCAGCATCTTAAGAAAACTAGTGAACTCACAGCAGTTTCAAAGGAGAAAGGGATATTAGAGCTTGAAGGTTCGCGCCAACAAGCGGCGGCTATTGCTATTCCTGAGACATCTAATGTGGGTCTGCCACCAAGACAGGCCAAAAGAAAGGAACAGACCAAAGAAAATATATTCTTGCTGTTCTGGCGAGTATTCTTTAAAAAAAGGCAGAAAAAAGGATAAAACCCACTGTAGGGATGGACATACCTTACGGTGGGTTTTATCGCTAAATAAATTGAAATCGTTTGTTTTTATCCCATACCTTCTTGAAACGCGGGATCTCAAGTTGATCTACTTGGACCGAATCGAGAAATTTTATTAAAGGTCTTACAAAGACAACTTCTCCATCACTTTTGTATATAACCATTTCTTCATGGGTTTCAGTATGAATGGCCCGACCCATAATCATATATAAATTTCCTTTATAGCTTTCATAGATATCCCCAGCTTCTGGTTTCTCTTCTTTTATTTCTTCCATTTATGGTGCTCCTCTCTCTCAAATAATTCCACGTTCTTTCTTTTAATTCTATTATATGCTTAAATGCTTTAAAGCGCAATCTGATTAAAGCGTGCAACTTTGTATACTAGCTAAAAAAGAAGGGACATAGAATGGTACAAGGTTTGGGTTTATTAGAAAGGAGAAGGGCGATGGGAAAGCAGATAAAAATGATTTTCTTGATTGCGGCGACTTATATCGGGACAGTTGTAGGTGCGGGTTTTGCAACAGGTAAAGAGGTCGTAGAGTTTTTTACCCAATACGGGAGTAAAGGACTAGTTGGAGTACTCATTAGTTCTATTCTTTTTATCTGGTTAGGAACTAAAGTCATGATTATAGCAAATCGGATTGGTGCCTATTCTTATCAGGAATTAACAGAGTATCTTTTCGGTAAGAAAATTGCCAGGTGGTTCAATATAGTTGTCCTAATGATCCTGCTTGGAGTGACTTCGGTCATGCTTTCCGGAACCGGAGCGATCTTCCAGGAGCAGTTGGGATTACCCTATCAAGCAGGCGTAGTAATTACCTTAGTCTTGTCTTATTTAGTCATGATTAAAGGATTGCAGGGTGTAATGGTCGTGAATTCGTTAGTTGTACCGATGATTCTTGGGTTTAGCATACTGATTGGGGTCGAATTTATACTGAAATTAGACGATTGGTCATCTCTATTTACCGGGGCGTCGCTGACAAGAGGAACGGGAAGCGGTTGGATGATGAGCCCGCTCATTTATGTTTCTTTGAACCTCGCAATGGCCCAAGCTGTGCTTGTACCACTGGGAAAAGAAATTGATGATGAAAAGGTATTGAAGTGGGGAGGAATATTTGGCGGGATTGGGCTTTGCTTTATGCTGCTAGTATCCCATCTAGCCCTTGTCAATCTCCCAGAGGTATTAGCATATGAAATACCGATGGGGGTCTATATCAAAGAGTATGGCCTAGTTGTTCATCTACTATTTTTATTCGTCATTTATGGAGAGATTTTTACGACGCTTATCGGAAATGTATTTGGACTTGCCAGACAAATTCATTCCGCTTCCCGAATCTCTGAACAGGTCCTAATTATTATTATTCTTATCATTAGTTATCTTATTAGCCTAGTTGGGTTTAGCTCACTGCTGACCTATCTTTATCCTGCTTTCGGATATATGGGGATTGTGTTCCTTGTTATGCTGGCGATTCGGCGTCATAACGAAAAGAAATCCAATAAAAAATAGAGATGCCCCCTCTTGTGAGGGGGTTACCATGTTCTTAATCCTTAACCAATTCCAAGTCTTTTTGTTCACAATCTGGTGAGCAGTAGCCATGGTATTTTTCTTCACATTCAGGGCAGACCACATGCTGGCGGTGGCAAAGATCGTATTTACAGTTGATGTAGCGATCTTCTGGTTTTCCGCAGTGGTAGCATTTGCCAATCACGACATCTTCTTCCGTATGGTTAATGGGGACCGCAATCCGCTCATCAAATACATAACACTTCCCATCCCAAAGTCGACCTTTGACTTCTGGGTCATTTCCGTAGGTGACGATTCCTCCATGTAATTGGGCTACATCTTTAAACCCCTCTTCAAGCATAAAGGCCGTTAATTTTTCACAACGGATACCACCTGTACAGTAGGTAATAATCTTTTTATCTTTATAATCACCTAGATTCTCACGGATCCATTCCGGAAATTCTTTAAAGGATTCGACCTCGGGGCGAATAGCCCGACGGAAATGGCCAATATCATACTCATAATCGTTTCTCCCGTCAAGGACGATAACATCTTCATCTTGTAATGCCGCATAAAATTCCTTAGGTTCTAAGTAATTTCCAGTTTTTCGATTCGGATCTAGATCTTTATCAACGCGGAACGTGACAAGCTCCGGACGATGTCTAACATGCATTTTTTTGAAGGTATGTCCATCTGCCTCATCTATTTTAAACCATAGGTCACTAAACCGGGGATCCCTATGCATCGTTTCCATATAGGTATTTGTTTGCTCTATTGTTCCGGAAACCGTCCCGTTGATACCTTCTTTAGAAATTAAAATTCGGCCTTTTAAACCTAAATCTTTGCAGAAGTCCAAGTGTTCCTGAGTAAATTCTTCAGGATTTTCAATTGGCACAAATTTGTAATAAAGTAATATTCTATATGGTTTTTGAACGTCCATATAAAAGCTCCACCTATCCTTTTTTATTTGTATTTTATATTGTTGCCATACCTAAGATTTATACATCATACCAAATTTCATGTGAAAATGCATAGTGTCCTATTAACTGACGTAAAGAGTGAAAAAATAATATTTGTATTAAGATTAACCGTATAGTATATTTATTCATTATAATAGCTTTAGATTAGCATTTATCTGCTACTATATATGTAACACGTGCTAAATCGTGGGGAGGAATAGACAATGTGCGCATATCAGGTCATAGAAGGGCATATAGCCAAACCGCAGGGTTATCAGGCCACAGGGATATACTCTGGCATAAAAAAGGTGGAGAAATTAGATCTCGGTTTAATTCTAAGTGAAGTTCCTGCTGCTTCAGCGGCAGTATATACAACGAATCTTTTTCAGGCACCCCCGTGTCATGTGACGCGCGAAAGCCTGGAAAAGGAAGGAAAATTGCAAGCTGTTGTCGTTAACAGTGGTAATGCTAATGCGTGTACTGGGAGTAAAGGGGTTGATGATGCCAAGATGATGCAGCATCTTGTGTCGCAATCTTTCGGTGTGCCAAAAGATTATGTTGCTGTCGCTTCTACAGGAGTAATTGGTCAATTTCTTCCAATGGACTGCATTGAAGAAGGAATTCTCCAGTTGCCTAAAGCACTTAACAATGAAAGTGCACCTCTTTTTTCACAATCGATTATGACGACTGACCTAATTGAAAAGACAGTGTGTGTTGAATTGCCCATTGATGGGAAAAAGGTAACCATTGCAGGAACAGCAAAAGGGTCGGGAATGATTGAACCCAATATGGCAACGATGCTTGGATTTATTACGACGGACGTAAAGATAGAACAAAGCTATCTGCAGAAACTGCTTAGAAAAGCCACGGATACAACCTTTAACATGATTACTGTGGATGGTGATACAAGTACTAACGACATGGTGGTCCTAATGGCAAATGGGATGGCTGAAAACAATGAATTAAACGAGCAGCATCCAGAAGAAAAGGAATTTTATCAAGCCCTTCTGTATGTCATGCAGGAGTTAGCAAAGAAAATTGCCCGCGATGGAGAGGGAGCAACAAAATTGATTGAGGTTGAGGTCACTGGTGCTCCATCCGTAGAAGCTGCACGCCAGGTGGCCAAATCGGTGATTGGTTCAAGCCTAGTTAAAACTGCAGTTTTTGGTGCCGATGCGAACTGGGGAAGAATATTATGTGCTGTGGGTTACAGCAGTGCACCTATTCAAGCTGACAAACTAGACGTATTCCTTGGTTCGATCCAAGTCGTTGAAGCGAGTTTTCCTATCCCATTTTCAGAGGAAGAAGCATATGCCTATCTACAGGGGGATACGGTGAAGATAGGTATTCACCTGAATGAAGGGGAGTATCAAGCGATCGCTTGGGGTTGTGACTTAACTTATGATTATGTGAAAATTAATGCACATTATCGTACCTAAAGAGAAAAGGGTGACCCGATTCGTTTCGGGTCACCCTTTATTTTACAACAGCATAGTACCTTTTTCCTCATAATTAATATGCCAGCTAAAAGCTTTCTGTAATAAATGTGGAGTCTGGCCACCTTTGGCAAGAGCCTCTTTAAAATAGTCATAAAGCTGCGGTCTGTAATCAGGATGTGCGCATTTCTCAATCATAAGAATTGCCCGTTCTCTTGGGGCAAGCCCACGGAGATCGGCCAGTCCTTGTTCCGTGACGATAATGTCGACATCATGTTCGGTATGATCGACATGTGTTACAAAAGGAACAATGCTAGAGATAGCCCCGTTTTTTGCAATGGATTTGGTAACAAAAATCGCTAGTCTGGAGTTACGGGCAAAGTCACCCGATCCTCCGATGCCATTCATCATGCGGGTTCCTGACACATGAGTAGAATTGACGTTCCCATATATATCCACTTCTAATGCTGTGTTAATAGCAATTAGCCCTAACCTGCGGATAATTTCTGGGTGATTAGTGATTTCTTGCGGGCGCAAAAGAATTTTTTCCTTGTACTTATCAAAGTTCTGCAACACTTGTTCCATTTTCTTTGGAGATAGGGTGATCGAACAACCAGAAGCAAAGCGGATTTTTCCTGCATCAAGTAAATCAAACACGGCGTCTTGCAGAACCTCAGAATAAACATCCAAAGAATGAAAATCTGAGGTTAGGAAACCGTGGAAAACAGCATTTGCCACAGATCCAATCCCTGATTGCAATGGGGCCAAATTTGCTGGCAGTTTCCCGTCTGCAACTTGTTGTTCTAGAAATTCTAAAAGATTTTCAGCAATACGAATGGTGTCCCCATCAGGAGGAACAATCGTTGATGGCGAATCGGGCAAGTTGGTAACCACAATCCCCTTGATTTTATCGGGGGCTACTTGAATTCCCGAGGTCCCTATCCGCTGTTCAGGAGAGGTAAGTGGTATAGGTTTCCGTTCACCTTGCGGCCCTATCTGATAGATATCGTGAATTCCTTCCAGGCTTAAAGGTTGTGCGAGGTTTAATTCAACAATGACTTCTTTTGCTTTTTCAATAAAAATATTTGAATTTCCAACAGAGGTAGCAGGAATAATCCATCCTTCTTCATTGATTGCAACCGCTTCCACAATTGCTATATCAATGGATGGCAATACATCTGCGCGCACTAATTCAGCAGTGTGGGACAAATGCTGGTCAACAAAAAGAAGTTCGCCTGTGTTAATTTTATTCCGCATCACTTTATCAGCTTGAAACGGAAGACGTTTATGAATAATTCCGGCTTCCGCCATCATGGTATCGATATCGCTACCTAGTGATGCTCCTGTATAAACATTTACTTTAAAAGCATCATGGCTTTGTTTAACACGTTCTACCAATGCCATGGGAACAGCCTTGGCATCACCTGCTCTGGTGAATCCGCTCAATCCAAGTGTCATGCCATTTTTAATCCAAGTTGAGGCTTCTTCAGCCGAAACGATCCGGGAGGTAAATTCTTGTTTTCGAATACGACTGTTAATCATGAGTTCCTCCAATTTTACTGTGTTTCTTTCTACCATAGCATGGAGCGGATAAGACGGCATTGGGTTTTTGGTGAAGTAGATAATTTAACGATAAAGTAGAAAAAAGCAGGATGAATGTTAAGGTACAAAAAAACAAGGATCCGGGTGACGATCCTTGTTTTCAAAACCCCATGTATTCGCGGAAATGGCTGGCATATTTTTGACTAACCGGTACTTGAATTTTCTCAAAACTTTTCATCACGAGTAAGAATGTAGAATGAAAATGGGGTTGGATTTCTTCGATTTTTCCTATATTTACCATATATGCACGGTGACAGCGGATAAATTGATTGTTGGGAAGAACCCCCTCCAACTCTGTCAAATTAAACTTATTCAGATACTGCCCGTCTTTTGTATGAAGCCATGTCTTTCCGTCCTTTGAATGAATATAAACAATTTTTTCGTGCGGGATGGGGATCCATCTGTCATCCACTTTACCAATTAAAAATGAATGTGACTGAAGACTAGGTTTGGTTACAGAAAACGGCAGTGGAAAAATAGCTGTAAAGCAATACAGTATGGCCTCATTACTGATAATGGGAATGCTTAACCCATAATAGGGGATACCATACAGATCACGATCAACAATTTGCGTTACTTTTTGTCTAGCTTGGACGGCCTTAAGGGTTGCTGTGCCTTCTTTCAGAAAGTCACCGGGTTTAATTTTGAGATCAATACTTTGACTTGGTTCGTAATAGATGAACTGAGAAGAATCTGCGATGGCAATAGACGCATCAATGGGGAAAGATTTATATAATTCTTGAAGCAATGATGGAAAGGCTGCGTTTTCCATTCCGAATTTCACCCTCTAATTTGTAGTCATCTATATTATAATAAAAACCAAGAGGTTCGCCTAGTTAAGGATAACGGCAGGGTAACTTTACTATATTTCGAATATATTATTGGAAATGGCGGTTAAAGAGGTGAGGGTATGGAGCATTGGCGCTTGATTGCACTTGATTTAGATGGGACCGTCCTCAGTGAAGAAGGTACGATTTCGAATGAGAACAAAGAGTGGCTAAATCGAGCGAAACAGGCTGGAATAGAAATTACGATTGCAACGGGGCGCCCTGTTCAGCATTTTCGTAAGTTTCTTACTGAGTTAAATATTCAAGTGCCTTATGTGGCCGCTAATGGAAGTGAAGTTTGGACGACTGACGGAGATATTTTAGAACGGCATACTTTGAATACTGAAGATGTTGAATTTATGCATCAGTTGGCTGTTCGATATGAAACGCGTTTTTGGAGTTCTGTCGTTGATCATCTTTTTCGACCGGGAACATTTCCAGACAATGCTCAGGATTATCAATGGTTAAAGTTTGGGTTTCAAAGTATGGATATGAAAATTCTGGAGATAATTAGGAGTCAATTGACTGAATATGGGTTGGAGGTTACTAGTTCAGATCCTAGCAATCTGGAGGTTAATCCATTAGGTGTAAGCAAGGCAAGTGGATTGCAAGCTGTATGTAAACATCTACAGATTCGACCTAGCGAGGTAGTTGGGATCGGCGATGGATTAAACGACGTATCCATGATACGCTGGGCTGGTCTTGGTATTGCCATGGGAAACGCCTGTCTAGAGCTGAAACAGATTGCCAATTGGGTTACCGCAGATTTTCGAAGGCACGGTGTTGCAAAAGCGGTTGAATTTTTATTGAACAATAAGAATGATGCCCCTCACAAAGATAACACCATATTCGAATGATGTAGTGTAACCAAGGAACCCACCACAATGCAATCTTTGTTTACGCCTAAGACTTCTCTTCCATTTCGGAAGGGGGTCTATTTTTTTTTGTGTGAGCAGAGAGGGGAATGATAAAATACCTTATAATGTGGATTAGAAGGGTGGTCGTGAGGTTTACTATGATGAATATCGATACGTTAATATCTGAGCAAACAAGAGAATTACTGAAAAAGAGCCAAGGATCTTCTCATTCGGGTAACGAGTATTTAATTGGTAAGGGAGGCTATATTCCACCAGATCCTGATTTGTTGACCGATGCAATCACAGCTCTTGCCATGGGAAAAAATATTTTGTTAAAAGGGCCGACTGGGGCAGGAAAAACAAAATTTGCTGAAACTCTGTCCTTTTTGTTTAAACGCCCACTTCATATGATTAACTGCTCGGTTGATTTGGACGCCGAGAGTTTGGTTGGTGCCAGGTATCTGGATTACAAGGATAACAAGCAGGTCATTGAGTTTGCTCCAGGACCCGTTATAAAGGCGATGAAGAACGGCCATTTCCTGTATATTGACGAAATTAATATGGCTAAACCGGAGACGCTCCCTTTAATTAATGGTGTCTTGGATTATCGGAAAATGATTACGAATCCTTTCACAGGGGAGGTCGTGATGGCTGCAGACGGGTTTGGTGTGATTGCAGCGATTAATGAAGGATATATTGGAACCGTACCGTTGAATGAAGCCTTGAAAAACCGCTTTATTGTCATTGATGTTCCGTATTTGCAGGGGGAGCAGTTAAATCACTTAATTCAAGATTCCACAAGTCTAAAAGATTCCGTATTGATCGAGCGATTTGTTAAGCTGTCGGGAGATTTGGTTCTTGCTGCGAACCAAGGAAGACTCTCGGAAGAAGCTGCCTCGATTCGTGCACTTCTTGATGCCTGTGATCTTAGCACAGCCCTGCCACCTTTAAGGGCAATTAAACGAGCCATCATTGACAAGATGGACGAAGAAAAAGAGCGTGATTTCATCAGAAATTTAGCAGAAACGCTTTTTTAGGAAAGGCCAGGATCCAATGATGAAATTCATTGTTTTTAACAATCAAAAGGTGGATACTAGTTTATTTTTACAGCTTCAAGATCTGGCCTGTGTCTTAACGAGAATATCTAATTTGAAATTTGAATTTCACTACGGCCATTCTTTTGATCTCAGGCGAAAGGTAATAACGGCTAGTCATTTCTGGGATAATTTCTCTCCCGAAATTCGCGAAGCAGGGTATAAGACAGATGTTTTTCTTCGCGCAATCGGAACATTACAATATACAGAGGAAGCAGTTCTGATGGACTATATGCAAAGACTTGAGGATATCCCTCTCAAGAAGTTTGCCTCACAGCTCTTTACTTTACTTGAAGATCTGAGGTTAGAGGAGTTATGTAAGAGAGAACGACCAGGTACAGCTCGGATTTTTCAAATTCGCCAGAGAGAATATCAGAAATATTTTACCAGCCAATTAAAAGTCAATGCAGACCGCGGGTATGAACTAGATGAATTGTTCTGTTTATGCTTTTTAACTTTATTGACTAATACGCCGGATCCATTTTTTACTGACGCCAATGAAAAACAATTACAGTCGTTGGAAAAATTAAAGCCTGTTTTGTATACAGCCTTCGAAGCGCAGCAGACAAAAGATGTAGTACAGATAGTGGTGCAGATCATCGCGCTTTTAGAGAATGTTCATCAAGAGGATAGTTTGAATGAATATTTTATTTTACCCGTGTTTTATACTTCTTCTTTCGAGAATGGATTAACTCTTGACGACCTGAGAAGAAAAAGCAAACTGAAAAATGAGGATAAGGACTCTTCTGTACATGAAAATGAAGAGGCTAAAGAGAAAAAAATGCCAACCTGGCATGGTGTTTCCAAAAGCGAGGAACAAAAAGCATTTTTACGCTTTGAACTGGAAAGTGGCACGAAAACAAAATTATTAGGGGATACTTCAAGAGAAACGGAAGACGGTGATCAGGCTTTAGGTTCGGTTCAGGGGAAATCAAGGTCCAGTAAAAATAAGGATTACGGTAAAACTGAAGAACTGGAAAATAAAACGGAGAATGCGAAAGCTGGACGTGGTTTTTACGGTGAAGAAAACCGGGATGCAGTTTTGTTGAATAAGCAGGCAGAACCTCCAGGTACTGATGATTTGATGTTGTATCAATCTTACGTTGTAGATGTGGAAAGCCATATCCGTAAGCTATCTCGAACGATTGAAAAAACATTAGAACATAAAAAAATTATGCCAAGGGTTGATTTGCACGCTGGAAGATTGTCAAAAAGACTGATTCCGCTCGTTTTAGAACCTTTTCCGCGAATTTTTTATAAGAAAAATAACCGTTCCAAAGAAATTGATGCTGTCTTTACTTTGTTAGTCGACTGTTCGGCCTCGATGGTAGATAAAATGGAAGAAACTAAAAAGGGAATCATTTTATTTCATGAGGTTCTCAAAAGATTAGTCATTCCCCATTCGATTATTGGTTTTTGGGAAGATGCAAATGCAGTAAAGGATGGATACCAGCCAAATTATTTTCATCGTATCAAAGACTTTTCCCATTCAGTCTATAGTAAAAGTGGGGCAGAGATCCTTCAGTTGCAGCCACAGGAAGATAATCGGGATGGTTTTAGTATTCGGATGGCTACGCAAGAATTAATGAGGCGAAATGAAAAAAATCGATTCCTACTTATCTTTTCAGACGGAGAACCAGCCGCAGCAAACTATGATCAAAACGGCATAATCGATACCAAGGAGGCAGTGGTTGAAGCGCGAAAAAAGGGAATTGAAGTGGTTGGGATGTTCCTATCCAATGGGACAATCGCTGAGGAAGACCAAAAGACCATGCAAAATATTTATGATAAAGAACATGTTCTAATTCCATCGATAACCGAGCTGCCAGAACAGTTTACCCCTTTGCTAAAGAAACTTCTTTTGAAGAGCTTGTGATATTTATTAACCTTAACCCAGTCTCAAGGACAATTCCCCTACTCTTTCGAGGTGAAATGTCCTTGAGACTCCCTCTAAAGGACATGCCCCCTATCCATAAACATAATTCCTTCCAAACGAGAATAGATTAAATAATAGTGAAAATTAATTCTGTGGAATTAGGAGGGGGCTTTCTTATGAGAATGAAATGGGTGCTACTCTTATCCCTTTTTTCTATTGTTTTTTCGAGCCAGACCAGTGCACTTGAATCCCCTGAACCCCATACAGCTTACTTAGATATAAACAGCAACCGAACATTTGTGCCACTGAGGTTTGTGAGTGAATCATTGGGCGCGGAAGTGATTTGGCAGGCGGAAACAAGACAAGCTATCGTGAAATCGAAAGATTTAACGATCCAAATACCCATTGGGTCGAGAACTGCCTGGGTTAATGAAAATCCGTTCACATTAGATGCTAATGCCTTTATTCAAGATCAACGCACTTACATTCCATTGAGATTCGTAAGCGAGGGAATAGGTGCAACTGTTAGCTGGAATGTGAGTGAAAAACGTGTAACTGTCTCGAGAGACCAAATACATGTGGACCTGGAAACTGTAATTAGAAATGAAGCCGAGGTGTTTGAAAATGAACGTTTCCGATTGGTTAAAGTGGAAAAGAATGCAGACACCTACACAGTATCGGGTGAAGCTCAGATCTTTGAAGCGGTATTTGGTTATGTCGTTGAAGATGGACATAACGAGCTTGTCAAAGGCCATGCTTCAACAGAGAAGGGTGCTCCGGAGTGGGGAGCATTTTCCTTTAAGTTTAATGTAAAGAAACAGGACGAAAATACATCCCTAACTTTAATTCTTTTTGAAGAAAGTTTAAAAGATGGGGGACGGGAATATGAACTGTTTATTCCACTTGACTGAATTTTTTTCCAAGGCAAGCTATAATATAATGACTAATAAACTTGTCTGGAGAGTGAAAAAATGAAGTTTACTGGGAAAACAGTGATAGTAACAGGCGCTGCTTCGGGGATTGGTAAGACTATTGCAGCTGAATATGCCAAAGTGGGGGCCAATGTTGTCCTTGCTGATATCCAGGAATTCCAATTAGAGGAAACCGTTGCAGAAATAAAGAAATATAGTCCACAAACCATTGGGCAGGTAACAGATGTTAGGAACCCGAATGACATTATTAGTATGATGAAAAGGGCGAACGAGGCTTTTGGCCGGATAGACATATTAATTAATAATGCCGGGGTTTCACGAAGAAAATCACCCTATGACTTAACTGTCGAGGAGTGGGATGATGTGATTCAGATTAACCTTCGTGGTTCCTTTTTATGTGCGCGGGAGGTTGCCAAAATCATGAAGCAGCAAAAAGAAGGTGGTGCGATTGTCAACATTGCCTCTACCCGCGCCTTCATGTCTGAGCCGAATACCGAAGCGTATGCAGCTTCGAAAGGGGGAATTATTGCCCTAACCCATGCATTGGCTATTTCCCTTGGGGAGGACAGGATTCGCGTCAATTCCATCAGCCCAGGCTGGATTGAGACAAGGGATTATGAGAGTCTACGGAATGTTGACCATGAGCAGCATCCTGTTGGTCGGGTAGGGTATCCTCGGGATATTGCAAAGGCCTGTTTTTTTCTGACCGCGGAAGAAAACGATTTTATTACGGGTGAAAATTTGACCGTGGATGGCGGAATGACGAAAAAAATGATCTACGAACCGTGATTGTTTGAAAATCTTTTTCTTATTGTTTGAAAGCCCATAAAAAGTGGATCATCTGCCTACACTATATATATTTAAATGGATAATGGACAGCTAACTCATATTTGGGTTAGCTTTCGCTCATTGTTGTAGTAAAATATGTTATAAATTGGTTTATTCCGAGATGGAGGTAACAGCAGTCATGCGTCGAAAACGGTATACCAATTTAGATGACGTGCAGAATATGAAGTCATGGGATCACTTTGTCCGTTGGCAAAAGGCTCGACGCACCCGAGGTAAGGATTACTCCTTTGTTATCCCGAAGGAAACCAATGTTGATTTAGAATTCCTCAAAACAAATAGTACACAGACTTCTGTTACATGGATCGGGCATGCCACCTTTTTAATCCAAATGGGGGGACTGAATATTGTAACAGACCCAGTTTGGGCGAACCGGATGGGGCTTCATCCGCGTTTAGCGCCGCCGGGATTAACCATTTCCCAGTTGCCGAGAATTGATGTAGTACTAATCTCCCACAGCCATTATGATCATCTACATTTTTATTCGATTCGCCGATTAAAAGGAAACCCCTTGTTTTTAGTTCCTGTAGGACTAGGAAATAAGTTTTTAACAAGGGGGTTCAGTAAGGTAGAGGAATTTCACTGGTGGGGTGAAAAAAAGCTAAAAGATGTGTTGTTTTCATTTGTACCCGCACAGCATTGGTCGAAAAGAACGCCATGGGATACCAATCGCTCCCATTGGGGAGGTTGGATAATTTCCTCATTAAGGGAAGATCAGAAAATTCACTTCGTAGGAGACAGTGGCTACTTTTCTGGATTTCAAGAAATAGGGAATAGCTTTGAGATTGATTATGTATTGATGCCGATCGGTGCATATGACCCAGAATGGTTCATGGGTCCACAGCATGTATCACCGGAAGAAGCTGTTCAAGCATTTTTAGATCTACGGGCAAAGAAGTTTATCCCAATGCATTATAGTACCTTTCGGTTGGCGGATGATACACCTCTAGAAGCTCTTTATAGATTACAAAATGAATGGAAACGCCGAAATCTAGAAAAAGAGCGGCTGCAAATTTTAATGTTCGGCGAAACCCTAAAAATTTAAAAGGAGCCATTGATATGATCAATCAAATTTTGCATACCGATAAATACCAGTTAACAATGATGTATGCCCATTGGAAACAGGGAACGAAAGATCGTGTTCGTGTTTTTGATGCCTACTTCAGGGAGCTTCCTTTTGGAAATGGGTTTGCCGTTTTTGCGGGTCTGCAGAGGATCGTAGATTATTTAAATCATTTGCAGTTTACCGATGAGGATATTGCTTATCTACGGGAACAGCCAGAAGGTTTTGATGAATTATTTTTAGAGGAGTTAAAGAATTTCAAATTTACCGGAAACCTTCACGCGGTGCCGGAAGGAACATTGGTTTTTCCTAATGAACCCATCTTGCGTGTAGAGGCACCGATTTTTCAGGCGCATCTGATTGAGACGGCCATCCTAAACTTTATGAATTACCAGACACTCATTGCAACAAAAGCAGCCCGGATTAAGCGGGTCGCCCCGGATGATGTTCTGTTTGAGTTTGGTTCGCGAAGAGCACAGGAAGCCGATGCAGCCATATGGGGTTCTAGAGCTGCCTATATAGCTGGGTTCAATGGGACATCCAATATGCTGGCGGGGAAATGGTTTGGGATTCCCACAATTGGCACACATGCACATGCTTGGGTCCAGGATAGCGCATCAGAGCTTGAGGCTTTTCGTTCCTTCACTGATGTATTCCCAAATCATTCCGTGCTGCTGGTTGATACCTATGATACGCTAAAAAGCGGTGTCCCTCACGCAATACAGGTAGCAAAAGAAATGGAACAACGGGGTCATCGTCTGAAAGGAATTCGTTTGGACAGTGGGGATCTTGCCTATCTTTCGATCGAAGCCAGAAAAATGTTGGATCAAGCGGGGTTGTCCTATGTACAGATTATTGCCTCAAACGATTTGGATGAGCACTTAATTTCTGATCTAAAGGCACAAGGGGCTAAAATTGACGGGTGGGGGATAGGCACACAATTAATTACAGCTGCAGATCAGCCGGCGTTAGGTGGTGTCTATAAGCTTGTGGCAAAGAAGGAACATAACGAATATGTGCCTACCATCAAAATCTCTTCTAATCCGGAAAAGATTACGACCCCTGGTTTCAAGACTGTATACCGAATCGTGAATAAGGAAAGTGGAAAGGCCGAAGGGGATTATGTTTCTTTTGTTGGTGAAGATGTAGAATCCCAAAAACAGTTAAAGTTATTCGACCCGATCCATACCTTTAAGCAAAAAGTTGTCAGCAACTTCACGGCAATAGAGCTTTTAAAACCTATTTTTCTAGAAGGGAAGCAAGTATATGATTTGCTTGGCCTTCCTACGATCCGGGACTACCACCAGCAACAGCTTTCCTTATTTTGGGAGAGTCACCTCCGGAAGCTAAATCCACAGCGTTATTATGTGAATTTAAGTGAACAAGTGTGGAATGTTCGAATGGAATTAATCAGCCAGCATAAAAAGTTTTAAAATCAACGGGAGAAGGAACCGCACCGTGCCTGTGTGATCTGCAATAAATCATCCGGATGCAACAAGATTTGGCAACCACGAACACCGGCACTGATGGAAATCTTCTCCCATTGCTTAACATTTTCATCAATAAAAACCGGATAGTTTTTCTTTGTTCCAATAGGTGAGACACCCCCACGAATATAGCCTGTAAGGGCTTGTACCTCCTTTAAGGGAACAACCTCCACCTTTTTGTTTTCACTCAAAGCGGCTAGGGATTTCAAATCCAACTCCAAATTTCCGGGAATACAGACTAATAAAACACCCGTTTTGTCCCCTCTGACAACTAGTGTCTTATAAACTTGCGCAATTGGCATACCAATCTTGTCAGCAACGGTTGGGGCAGATAAATCTGCTACGTCCACAGAGTATTCCTTTAATTCGTAGGGGATTCTCTTTTGATCGAGAATTCGTGCGACGTTTGTCTTCTGTGCCATAAAAAACTCCTTTGCAAAGCGGTTTCTAATCTATCCTTTTCTTGAAGTAAAGTAGTCCATCACCAATTGGATTTCATCCTTATTTAATGAACCGATACTGTCTTCCTGTAATTTGGCAATGACACATGGACCATAAACCCAATCATAAAAACCCTCTGTCTTCATCGTAAAATTGTTTGCTTTAATCCCTCTCGCAGCCTCACTAATAAAAAAAACAATTCCTTCCAGGTGATCATCATACGCAGCCTCAAATTCATCTTCAATTAAGGCTTCGATCGCCTCCAAGTTCTCAATTTGCAGGATTTTTGGGACTTGGTCTGGAATTTTGTGAATAATTGTAAACATGATGACATTCACCTCTTTCCTTTACTTTCCTTCATCATACCTTAAAACAAGGCCAGACCCCAGTCTAAATTTGTCGAATTCAAAAAGAAGTTACCATCCCTCTTCAGGTTAATCCGATAAATTTTGACTGGGGTCTGACCCCAAAACTATTTACTCGTATGCTCTTCCTTGCATAAAGCAGAACAATAACCTCTATGTAACTCCATGCATTCTGGGCAGACGATGTGCCGACGATCGCAAGTCTCGTTTAGACAATTTATATAATGGTCCGCTGGGTTTCCGCAGTGGTAGCATTTCCCTATGACAATATCTTCACTTGTTCGATTAATGGGCACAGCAATTCGTTCATCAAATACATAACATTTTCCATCCCATAATCTTCCTTTGACTTCCTCATCTTGACCATAGGTGACGATGCCTCCATGGAGCTGGGCGACATCTTGGAATCCTTCCTCCAGCATCCATGCGGTCAATTTTTCACAGCGAATTCCTCCGGTACAATAAGTCAATATTTTCTTGTCCTTATGTTCGCTTAAATTTTCCCGGATCCAATCCGGAAATTCACGAAAAGACTGAACTTCTGGGCGAATAGCTCCACGAAAATGACCAATATCATATTCATAGTCATTTCGACCATCAATAATGATGGCATCTTCCTGTTGCATAGTCTCAAAAAATTCCTTTGGGGTTAAATATTTTCCTGTTTTGCGGTTTGGATCAAGATCCTCATCAACACGAAAAGTAACCAGTTCTTCCCGCGGACGCACATGCATCTTCTTGAAGGCATGTCCTTCTGACTCATCAATCTTAAACCATAGGTCTTTAAATAGAGGATTCTGGTGCATGACATCCATATAGGCTTGAGTCTGTTCCACTGTTCCGGAAACAGTGCCGTTGATCCCTTCGTGGGAAACAAGAATGCGCCCCTTTAAATCTAATTGTTGGCATAATTTCAGATGTTCCTTTGCAAAAGTCTCCGGATCTTCAATTGGAACAAATTTATAATAGAGTAGTATTCGATACAATTTTTGTCTATCCATATAGAAAAGCTTCTCCCTGCTTGATTTTTAAGGGGGTCTGACCACCCTATTAAGAAATATCGCACAACCACCCTTTTTCTTCAAGTTTTTCACTTAATGCCTTTTTTGACAACTTAGGCAGCGGTACACTCCAGGCCCGTACAGAACGAATATACTTCGGTTCATTATTGGTTAGTTCTCGTAAAAAGCCTAAAACATCTTTATAAGGTCCATCTTCGAAATAATAAAGTAAATGATCGCTCTTGGATAGTCTAATTTCACCGACGTAGCGCATACACAGGTTCACCTCAAGATTATTATAACCAATTTCCAATTTTTGCTCGTGGAATTGAGGAAAGAATGCAATGTTTTTCCTATATGTCTTTATCAGGAAGTGAATCTAATAAGGTTCGGAAGATCTTTTATTTGTTTGCATTTTCTTGAAAGCCGGAGCAGGGAACAGGATATATTTAATCATTAACACAACAGGGAGGATGTAACCAATCATTGCTTCTAGAATGGCAACAGCTTTGGAAATACCAAAAGGAGTCACGTCCCCATATCCTACGGATAACATCGTAATTGCACTGAAATAGAAAGAACGGGAAAAACGGTCTAACCATTGATCCTGATGAAAATGAGTGGAATAGTGGTCGATAATGGGCCCCCATCCGTAATAATCAAGAAACATAAAGATCCAAGAGAAGGTAAGAACGATGTTAAAATATAATAGAAACAAGGCAATTAAATTTGAGATTATTATTTTTTTGGAAATCATGTCCGTCCCCCCTTATTTCAATCTATGAGGGAGAAGAGTCATCAATTCTAATTTTAGAAAATGTTTAAATATGGGAATTTCTCCTTCGGCTCTGTATAATAGAATAGAAGTGTTTAGCTAAATTCTCTTCTGTTATGGAGGTAGGATGGAACAATATTTTCGTTTTGATTATTCCGGTGGAGCATTTTACTTCTTCTCTATAGCCCATTGCTTGTCCATCTTGGGGATTTTCCTCTTTGTTATGACAATTTTTCTATTCCGCGAAAATCTGAGACTTAAAAAATGGAATGTGTATTTTCGCTGGGGGCTAAGTGGATTACTGCTAGTTTCAGAGTCAGCTTTGACTGTTTGGTACGTTGCGGTTGACCATTGGACATTATCCAATTCCTTACCATTGCATTTATGCAGTCTTACCCTCTTTCTTTCTATCGTGATGCTTCTTAGGAAAAATTATCTTACGTTTGAATTTGTTTATTTGGCAGGACTTGCTGGAGCACTACAAGCAATCTTTACCCCTGATATTGGGATTTATGGATATCCTCATTTTGTAGCTGTGCAATTTTTTATTGCACATGGTGGAATTGTGGTCGCTGTCTTTTTTATGGTCTTTGTCGAGTCCTATAAACCGCAATTAAGATCGATAAGAAATACAATGATCTGGCTAAACCTTTATGCTGTTTTTATTGGATTTATTAATCAATGGACAGGCGGAAACTATCTATTTATTTCCCATAAGCCAGCGAATCCTTCTTTGATGGATTATCTTGGTCCTTGGCCATGGTATATCTTGTCACTCGAAGGGGTAGCATTGATTATGTTCTTTCTCTTATATTTGCCTTTTGGGATAAGGATGTTATATCAAAAAAAACGCATAAAGCCTTCTCGAACCTTTGGTGGATAAACCTGTAAAATTTGTGCGAATTAGAATCAAAATATTTTTGTTTTCGCTTTTACATCTTGTTTTTTGACCGCTTTAGAAAGTTAAGTTAAAATGTTAACTAAACTTTCCTAAAGGCATTTGTAGATATAAGGAGGATTACAATGAATTGTAAAATAACACGAAATGCAGCCAAAAAAATTAAACAAATTCTTGCTGAAGACGATGCACAAGGTAAAATGCTGCGGGTTATGGTAACCCATGCACATGGCGATCATGCCCATTACGGATTGGACCTTGATACAGCGAAAGAAAACGATGAAATTGTACATACAGATAAAGAAATAGATGTTTTATTACAGAAAGATCAAGAGTTATTGGATGGAATAAAAATTGATTATCTTTATATACCAAATGAAGGGTTTGTCGTGACAAATCCTAGCAAAGGGAACCACGGGGACCACTAAACAGCGGTATATTTACCGCTGTTTAAAACACTTTTTTGGTGTATAATAGAGGAATGAAGCAGATTCGAATTCTTTCATTCATTCATATACTTTTTATCATTCTTACTTGCATCTTGTCGATGCATCCCGAAACACCAACCTTTCAGGAAGCGCTCCCTTTGCACAAAGGATGGGGAGGTTATGAATCAAAGCAAATAGGTTCACAGATTATAACGGGTTTCAGGAGATGGCGCTCACGTATAAAAACAGGTTTCATTCGATATAGAGTTCGTCTCGTGCAAATTATTCTAATTAATAGAAAGGCTGAAACGGAAATTTACCAAATCTATGCCCCGAGGGGTTTGTTATTTTCAAATTTGGTGAAACAAACGGGATCGGTTTATGCAAACTCTTTCCTTCTCTTTAAATAAAAAAAGAGAGGAGAGGGAGATAAATGGGGAAGATTACTTTTTCTGAATGGGTATTGATGTCTTTTACTGTGGTCCTAGGCATTGTTGCCGGTGGATTAGTAGGATTTGTATTGAGTTAACGTGAAAGAAAAAGGGTACCGTCATTGGTGCCCTTTTTCTTTACTTCATCAACGTTATTTAAATAGACTCCCGATATAGTTGATATTATTAATCAGTTCAGAGACCCTACCCAGGTTTTGGCTTGCTGTGGACAAGGAGATTCTAGGAAGGCGGAATGTCCTTTTCTTTTTTTCGGGTGTTGGAACGTCAGATTTCCGTTGTTCTATTCTTTCAATTCGCTTCATTAATTTCCCCTTTTTTCCCGTCATATGTTGGTTTAGCGAGAGAAGAATGTCCGGGTCATTCACCATTCTTCTAAATGCGGAAGGGTTCGATTTAAACCATTCCTCATTTGCCTTTAACCATTTTTTATAATCCCGATGTTGCCGTGACTTGCCTTTAAGAGATTTAGCCAATGAGATCACACTCCTGTTTTTACATGGGTAAGATACCTCGATTTCCTATAATAGAGTATGAAATCCTGCTCCAAGGGGTTTTGGGTAACAATCACGGATCATCTGGAAAGAATAATAATTAGGCTGTTTACTCACATCCTTTATAGTCTTCTGTCTATACGAAACCAACCGGTGCTTCATACCCTATAATGCAGGCGAAAAACGATCGTATGCTAGCCTAGGAGGTGCGGGGATTGTCGACGAAAAGGACGATGCGTAATGTTCAGTCCACACACGAAAGATTAGCGCGTATTGAGTCCAGTCTGAGGGATATCGAAGCCTATATGAATCAAGCCAAAAAACAAATGGAATACTTAGATCAAGTGAGGATGGACTTGGATGAAATTAAGAAGAACACAAAAAAGAAGAAAATATCTTTATTTACTAAAAAGAAAAAGCAGCCACAAGAGCAAAAAATCAACCAAATAACCGATTTGCTTGAAAATCCGCTAGTTAAATCGATGCTAGGAAAAAACATGTTAACCGATGGAAAAGGAATGGATCTGGGACAAATTACAGGGCTTTTACAAAACCCGTTAATTCAATCGATGTTAATTCCAAAAGGGGGGAAAGGTGGTCAAAAAGCCAAGAAGGCAATAGGATCTTCTTCCCCGGGCTTTAGTGAGTTGATGGGGATCTTTAACAGCCCAGCAATCCAATCCTTATTGAAAAAATAGCAAGAAGGATATAGATAGACCGCTTCATCTCTCCCTTGCGGTCTATTTGTAATTTTTAGGTCAGATGGATAAATGTGCTACAGACAAAATAAAAATCACTGCAGGATTTGTCGAATTTGCAACGAATTAAAGAGTGATGGAGGTTCGTCGCAATGAATATAGCTTGGAAAATAATTGGAGCTACGTTGGTTTTAGGATTCACGCCGCAAATCTTACCGTTATCGGAAGTTCTAAGCCACCAATCACCCGAATATGCCGATCATTATAAAGAGAATGGAAGGGTAGAGGAGCCGCCAGCTCCCAATCCGACCCCCCCACATCAAAAGGTCACACCACCAAAAAGTCAAACACAGGATAATCCAAAGGGTGGGGTCATTGATGTAGCAAACTTAAACTATGATATGGTCTTGGTTAATAAGAAGTGGAAACTTCCAGATAATTATGTTCCGCAGGACTTGGTTGAACCGCAAATTCCTTTTTCATTCTCCGGGGATAGTGAAAAAAGACTTCTCCGTAAAGAAGCTGCAGAGGCATTAGAAAGGCTGTTTGCCAAGGCGCAAGAGGATCAAATAGAATTTGCGGGTGTCTCGGGATACCGATCTTATCAAACCCAAAACTCCATTTATCATTATAATTTAAAGACACAGGGAGAAGAAGAAGCGAATCAATATAGCGCTGTTCCCGGGCACAGTGAACATCAGACGGGACTAGCCATAGATGTTTCCAGTGCAGTAGTTAATTATACCCTTGAGGAGCCCTTCGGGGAAACCAAGGAAGGGAAATGGCTTGCCGCACATGCTGCAGATTTTGGTTTTATTATTCGCTATCCCAAAGGGATGGAGAAAATTACGGGATATGCTTATGAACCATGGCATATTCGTTATGTTGGTCCAAAGGTTGCGGTCCAGATACAACACCTTGGCATCACACTAGAGGAATATGTAAACAAAAAACAGACCAAGTGGTAAACTACCATTTGGTCTGTTTTGAGGATAAATGGGTCTTACCCATATAAGATTTCTTCCTGGCTATAAAAGGGTTTTACAGCTCCTTGTGAATCTAGCTCCCGAAACAGTTTGCGATAAAGTTGAATAGGAAGATTACCATTGACGTAGTCTTTTTGTAAGAAATCCAGTAATTCGTTCACATCTGAGGGTTTATCGTTTTTGGCAAGGACAAATTTTTCAACCAAATCTTCCAAAGTCATTTTAAAAATCCCCCCTAAAATAGTGAAAGCGCTTAATAAAATATTATCATGAAAAATCCCGGATTATGTTGTTTCTGAAAATTAAAACTAACGACAAATTTTTACAAAGGTGAACAAAATGAAAAGGGGCTATCCTACGATGGATAGCCCCTATAATTAAATTACAGTTCATCAATTACCATGTCCGTATTGGTGGAGAGCCTGCTGGTGCATGTGTGATCATATCTGTAACCGGGATCGTATAGGCAATCAGAATTAACACGACAACAATCCCGATCCATACTTTCCAATTTTCTAGAATCCGCGGAGTAGTGTATGCATGTTCTGCTACTTCTCCGATTGGGAATTCAGTTGCTTCAATATCATTCTCAGCTTTAGGTGCGAAAAATGCAAGGTGGAAGAACAAGTAAACCATCATCATCGCTGCAATGAAAAGAATCGTTCCACCCAAGGCAACGGTGGTGTAGTGAGCGAAAAATCCGTGGAACCACTCTAACGCAGTTGGATTATCTTGATAAGTGCTGTAAGCGGTTCTTCTAGGCGCTCCAAACAATCCCAAGATATGCATGGCTGTTGACATAAAGAACATTCCGACGGACCAAAGAATGGTCTGAATCATACCTGCTCTGTTTAAAGCAGGGGTTAATTTTCTACCAGTTAGATATGGTACAAGCCAATAGGTAACACCGAAGAAAGTAAGAACGACAGGTGTTCCAACGGTTATATGGAAGTGTCCAACTACCCATAGTGTATTGTGAATCACGGTGTTCATTTGGTGACTTGCGTTTACGATCCCACCAGCACCTCCGGGGATGAAGAAAAGCATACCCATGAAAGGAGCAAAGAAACGTACATCGTTATAAGGCAACTTCTTCAGCCAACCAAACAAGCCTCTTGCACCTTTCTCACGACCAGTTGTTTCGAATGTTGCAAATAGAGAGAAGGCGGTCATAAGAGATGGAGTAATAACCATAAAGGTTAATACGACCTGGAGAAACTTCCAACCTTCTGGAATCCCTGACTCCGTCAACTGATGGTGAAATCCAACCGGAATGGAGAACAATATAAATAAGACAAAAGATAAACGTGCTAGCGAATCACTGAAAACTTTCCCGCCGATGATCTTTGGAATACATACGTACCAAATAATGTAGGCTGGAAGTAACCAGAAATAGACGAGAGGGTGACCAAAATACCAGAATAGAGTTCGACTCAATAAGACATTAATACGATCAGCCCATCCGAAAGACCATGGAATGAACTGGAATAGAACGGAGATTGCGACACCAATGGTACATACAATCCATAAAATAATCGTTGCGGTCGTCATATAGCCAAATAGCGGGCTCAATTTTCCGGAATTTTTCTTTCTCCAACCAGAATAATGCATAAGCATAGCTGCTCCGCCAATCCATGATCCAACAACGACTAAAGCTAAGCCAATATAATATAATGGATGGGCCTTTAATGGTGCGTAGAAAGTGTATAATACACTTGCTTCACCTAAAATAATCATGATTGTTGAACATATGGTTCCGATCGTCATGACCCAAAAACCAATCCATCCGATGGAACGTGCTTTATCACTTAATGCCCCCATTGTTTTTGAAACGCCGGCAAACAAAAGTCCGTAAATAAAATAAGTGGTAAATACAAGTGCAAGTAAAACACCGTGTGCTGTTAGGAGTTGATAATAGTTGATAAAGGATGGGAGTTCAATGACTCCACCCCGAACTAAGCCTTGTAATAATCCGCAGATCGCCCCGATAAACACAGCGATGAAACCAACGGTTAGGTAAGACATACTTAGTTTAGAGTCTTTAGGGCTTTTTACTACTGAATTCATCTTATTTCACCTCGATTGTCATTTGCATCATGTGGTGACCAGAGCCACAATATTCATTACATAGAACGAGATAAGAACCTGGCTTGTCAAAGGAAAATTCTGATGTGTTGACATGCCCGGGTGTAATCATCATATTGACGTTTGTGCCGGGAATCGTAAAGCTATGAACTACATCTTTACTTGTTACATTAAATATAACCTTTGCACCAACTGGCACCTCAATTTTGGAAGGATTGTAACCGAAAGCCATCGCAATAAGATTAGCCTCGTAAGTGTTATCGTCGACCTTCTTCAGTCCAGGCTGATCAAACGGAGGCGTTTGGTCTACCTTCGTCGGGTCAAGCGTCATCATTCCAGTTGGAGGCTGATGTCCCCCGGAGAATGCGTTGACTCCAACAATCGTTAGGAAGACAACAAGTGTACATAAACCAAATATTAACCAATATTTCTCGTACCGATGAAAATGCATTTTTTCTGACCCCTTTCCTACACTCTTGATAAAAATAGGGAGTAAACACTCACCCACATTGCAATGATGATGAAACCAACGGTAAATACGGCAACCAATGTACCTTTTAGGTTTTGGTTCTCCTCTGGATTTATTTTTTTGTTAGCTACAGGGCGGCGATTTGGTTGATGAGGCAGTTGTGCCATGGTTGTCACTTCCTTTTTGTTTTTATTTGATAACCAAATTATAGGGTTGCGGTATTTGGTGAGGGTGTGATTTAAATCACTAATACCGATGAACAAATTATGAACAATTATTAAGCTAAGTATAGTAATAACGTTTCTGCATAACCCATCGGACAAGCTCATATCTTGATAATGATAAGAGAAATACGATTCGGGAGATGAGGGAGTGGGGAAGATTCTGATAAGACTATTGTTCATCTGCTTGATTATAGGAATGGCTGCAGGCTGTAATCCACAAAGCGAGCAAAAGCTGCAAATCAATGAATCTGTCCTGTATGGCAATGCTTTTGATATAGCTGTTGATCAGGGGGAGTTCACGTCTATTGATTCAAAATACCTAGAAAGTTTTAGAGAATTGATCACTAGCACATTAAAAGTTCTTTCTGAACTTGAAGTGCATCTTGCAGAAGCACAGGAACATGACGAATCGACAGAAGCAGAATCGATTATGGAACAAACTAATGAAAAAATTCTTTTTATATGGAACCAGCTGCACAATGGAATTGTTCCAGAACATCCGGTATTGACCCAGAGCAAGGGGCAATATGAAAACTTGCTGATGGATCTGCGTAAAGGAATCCAGACAGAAATTGAAGGATTTCAGACCGGGGATCCGGCTGTGATGAAAGAAGGATATGCCTTAACGGAGACAGCAAAAGATCAACTGCGCGAGTTTGCCCATGATCTATTTAAAATGATGGGATGGCCTACACGCATCGAACAGGACTCTCACATACATTAGAATGTCGATGACTGTACAATGTAATGGAGGTCCTGCCATGCAGCGGATGATGTGTAAAGGGAAAATTCACCGGGCAACAGTTACCGAGGCGAATTTGGATTATGTAGGAAGCATCACAATTGATTCAAAGTTAATGAAAGCCGCCAATATTTTACCTTATGAAATGGTGCAAGTAACCAGTTTGCGAAATGCAGTCAGGTGGAAAACGTATGCCCTGCCTGGGACAAACAATTCTGGTGAGATTTGTTTGAACGGCCCGCCCGCCCATTTATTCCAACCTGGGGATGTCGTTATTATTTTAAGTCTTGGATTATTTACTTCAGAGGAAATTAACGAATTGATGCCAAAAATAGTTTTTGTCGACGGGAATAATCAAATTACCGAGGTCAAAGAGATTGATCTCAAGCTAGGAAAGATGACCGGTGAATAAGGGAAAATGGCAAAAATATTTAATTTTACGGAAAGATTCCAGGTTGAAAAGGGCTTTGCCTAAAACACGCTCATATAATGACAAAAAATTTTGGGAATTGTTAAAAGAACACCGAGATGTCATTGTCAAACCGACAAATGGATCAGGCGGGGCAGGAGTCATTCGTGTGATTGCGTCTGGAAGGAAGAAGTTTAGCGTTCATCGCGAGGTGAAAAAACGTAAATTTCATAGTAAAAGGAAGTTGATAAGATACCTAAGGAAGAAAATAGGTAAGAACAGTTACATCGTCCAGCAAAGAATCCATCTTGCTAAATATAATCATCGCCCATTTGATATTCGCATTATGGTCCAACGTAGAAAGCGGAAGCCCTGGAAGGTTACCGGACGACTTGTTAAGGTTGCAGGGCCAGGATATATTATCACCAATACGGCAAGAAGCAAAGGAAAAGTTATTCCTCTAAAACGAGCAGTAAAATCATCTGCGGTAAGAAAAAAGTTAAACAAAATAGCTTTACGTGCAACGAAATGTTTAAGCCGTCATTACCGGGGACTGCGGGTTATTGGTTTGGATATGGCTGTAGATAAGAAAAAGAAGGTATGGATTATTGAAACAAATTTTGCGCCAGCAACTTCTTTATTCTTAAGATTAAAGGATAAATCCATGTATAAGCGGATTATAAAATACCAAAAAAGGTAAAGAAGCATTCCTTTCAAGGGATGCTTTTTCATCTTCAATTAATCAACCATTGTACCTATAAATAATAGAGTGGTAATATAAAAGTAGATTTAAATCCAGGTTCAGGAAAGTGAATCTGAATATATCTAATAATTTAGAAGATACCTAGATATCTAATGAATCCATGTTAGGAAGTGAGGGAAACAGATTGGACTTTGTGCAGGAATTAAGGGGATTGATCGGTGAAGAGAGTGTAAGTACTAATCCTACCGTATTGGAACATCACAGCCATGATGAGTCATACCATACACCTCATTTACCAGATGTTGTTGTTTTTCCGAAAAATACAGAGGAAGTAAGTAAAGTTTTGCATTTTGCCAATGAACACCGAATCCCTATAGTTCCTTACGGGTTGGGAACCAGTTTAGAGGGCCATGTGATCCCTTACCAAGGTGGGATCTCTATCGATTTCCAGCTGATGAATCAAATTCTTGAAGTTCGCCCGCAGGACTTTTTGGTCAAGGTACAGCCGGGTGTAACAAGAGGACAACTGAATAAAGAATTGAAAAAGTACGGGTTGTTTTTCACTGTTGATCCTGGTGCAGATGCTACCTTAGGGGGGATGGCGGCCACCAATGCAAGTGGGACAACCTCTGTACGTTACGGAATTATGCGTGATCAGGTAAGGGATCTGGAGGTTGTTCTTGCAGATGGACGTGTAATCCATACGGGAAGCATGACTGCAAAATCTTCGTCAGGCTATCATACGACGGGTCTGTTTGTAGGGTCTGAAGGAACGTTAGGCGCCTTTACTGAATTGACGCTTAAGGTTTACGGGATTCCTGAGGTCATTCTAGCGGCCCGTGCTGTTTTTCCGACTGTTGAGGAAGCGGTTTCAACTGTCGTAGATATTCTATCTGCAGGGATCGGCGTAGCTCGTATTGAACTAGTCGATGCTCGTTCCATCCAGCAGGTGAATCTATATAGTCAAACGAACTACCCTGAAAAACCAACGCTTTTTATTGAGTTTCACGGAAATGAACAGGGTCTAAATTATGAGGTCGATTTTGCTAAAAAATTAGCCGATGAAAACCATTGTGAACAGTTTATTTTTGAAACGAATTCCAAGGAACGGGCACAGTTATGGGAGGCGCGCCACAATTTAGCCTATGCCTTCATTCATCGCTCCCCTGGGAAGAAAATGATGGTGACAGATGTCGTTTTGCCGATTTCCGAACTTGCCGGGTCGATTAAAGATGCTAGAAAAGCGATGGATGACGCAGGAATTGACGGTGCTATCTTAGGTCATGTCGGGGATGGAAACTATCACATTATCTTGATGATAGACTTGGATAATCCAGAAGAAATGTTAAAAGCTGAGAGTCTGAACAAGCATATCGTTGATTATGCTATAACCCGTGGGGGATCTTGTACAGGGGAACACGGGGTAGGAATTGGGAAAGCAAAGTACCAGCGTCGTGAACATGGTGATGCGCTTGATGTAATGAAAGCTTTCAAAGCAGCTGTTGACCCCAATGGAATTATGAACCCAGGAAAAATATTTATATAAAAAGGAGTAATGTAGAATGTCTTTTCGTTATTTAATGCCAACAAGAGTAGAGTGCGGAAATGGAATGATTCAAAAAGCAGGACAGTTTATTAAGGAATTGGGACTTTCCAAAGTTTTGATCGTCACCGATAAAGGGGTAAAAGATGCAGGTTTATTATCCGGCCTGGTGGAATCCATCCATGCAGCGCAATTGGATTATGCTGTCTTTGATGAGGTTGAGCCCAATCCATCCGCAGAGACGGTACACAAAGGCCTTGATTTGCTAAAGCTTGGAAACGCCGATGCGGTCCTTGCGATCGGTGGAGGGAGCAGTATTGACACAGCGAAAGGGATTGCAGCAATGGCTACAAACCCCGGAAATATTTTAGATTACGAAGGTGTAGGAAAGCTTAAAGCTGATCCACTGCCGATTATTGCTGTTCCTACTACTGCTGGAACTGGTAGTGAGGCAACAGCTTCGACAGTTATAACAAATAGGGAAACCCACTTTAAAGCAGCTGTTATTAGCCCTAGCCTTTATCCAGTATTGGCCATTTTGGATCCAGAGTTAACCGTAGGTCTTCCACAAGGAATTACTGCAGCAACAGGTATGGATGCTTTGACACATGCTATTGAGTCATATACCTCAAAGGCAGCTAACCCAGTCAGTCAAGCTTTTGCCCTTCACGCCGTAAAGATGATCGGAGAAAATCTGCTAAACTCCTATTTTGTGGGAACGGACTTAAAAGCTAGAGAAAATATGCTTGTTGCCTCTTTAATTGCTGGTGCTGCTTTCGCCCAGTCACGATTAGGAAACGTTCATGCGATCTCCCATACTTTCGGCGGGGTGTTTAATATTCCTCATGGAATCGCCAACGCAGCCCTTTTACCATTTGTCATGAAGTTTAATCTTCCTGCATGTGCAGCACAATATCGTGATATTGCCATAGCACTTGGGAAAAACGTAGATGGTTTGTCAGTTCTTGAGGCAGGGGAAAAAGCGATCGAGGCAGTGATTGAGATGAATCAAGCGATGAAGATTCCTTTGAATATTCGCGACTTGGGAGTAGATTTAGAGCAACTTCCAAAACTGGTTGAGGATTCGATGCGCAGCGGAAATGTTTTAATTAATCCAAGGTTGACAAGGGCTGCAGATATTCAGGCGATTATTGAACGAGCTTACCACGGAAATCTTGAACAATTTTAATCCAGAAAAAAGGTGGCGAGGTTTTTGAAAAGATTGGAACACGTTGGCATTATGGTTAAGGATCTGGATCTATCGATTCAATTCTATCAAAAGGCTTTTGGTCTTGTGCTAAGAAGAAGACAATTTTTGAATGAAACCGTAGAATTAGCCTTTCTACATTTTCCAGAGCAAGCGGATATGGAGATCGAACTGGTTGCCGGCCGAAATATGGATGAAGTGGAGGGGTTGGTCAATCACCTAGCTTTCCGTGTGGATAATATTTCAGAAGAAATTGAACGCCTTACTAAAATGGGTGTAGAGATGGTGGATACCGAATCGCGACTTATTTTGGGGGATGTTAAAATTGCCTTCTTTAAAGGTCCTAACGGGGAAAAATTAGAACTGGTGGAACGGTAATGAGCGGATCAAACATGAAACAGAACTGGGATGCCAATCTATATGATGGAAAATTGGGGTTTGTGGCTGAATTTGGAAAGGGTCTCCTTTCCCTTTTGGAACCACAGACTGGTGAAAAGATTTTGGATCTCGGTTGCGGCACGGGGGACTTAACTGCGGAAATAGCAGCTTGTGGAGCTGTGCCTGTTGGTCTTGATATGTCCACCGAGATGATCTTTAAGGCACAGCAAAAATACCCTAATCTCCGATTTCTTCAAGGGGATGGAGAGAGTTTTCAGCTGGAACAGAATTTTGATGCGGTGTTCTCAAATGCAGCCTTGCATTGGATGAAAAAGCCGGAAAAAGTCATTGAATCTGTAAGGGGTGCTTTGCGCCAAGGAGGGCGTTTTACAGCTGAATTTGGTGGTAAAGGAAACGTTCAGACCATTGTCAAAGCAATTTCTACTGTATTAGAGAAGCAGGGCGTTGATCCAGGGGAAAGGAATCCATGGTATTTTCCTAGTATTGGAGAATATGCGCAGATTCTTGAAAACCAAGGATTTCGGTTGACTTATGCTGCTCATTTTGATCGGCCAACCCCGCTTAAAGACGGTGAAAACGGCCTCGATCATTGGCTGAACATGTTTGGTGACAGCTTTTTTAAAGGGTTTTCCGAAGGGCAAAAGGATCTGATTTTCACCCAGGTGAAGGATCTGGTGCGCCCACAGCTATTTCATGGAAATCAATGGATCGCAGATTACAAACGAATTCGTATACTAGCTATCAAGGAATAGGGGAGAATTAACCTTGAAAATCATCGATGTTATTCCACATGTCTTAACTACGGAGCTGTCAGAGCCGTTTGCTTTTTCACAGGGATGGGTAGAAAAAAGGAGCACAATGATTGTGGAAATCGTGACAGATGAAGGGATCACCGGATGGGGTGAATCCTTGTGTCACGGATTGCAGCCACCGGAGATCGCAGCGTCCTTTGTACAGTTTTGTTTTAAACCACTGCTGATCGGGCGCGACCCTTTTGATGTAGAAGTTTTATGGGAAGAGATGTATAACAGGAGTAGACCGTTTGGTCAGGGTGGTGCGGCAGTGAATGCCATCAGCGGAGTCGACATTGCCCTGTGGGATGCGATCGGAAGGAAGCTTGGTAAGCCAGTTCATAAGCTGCTTGGCGGAGCTTTTCGAACAGAGGTAACTCCTTATGCAACAGGGTTTTATCGTGTGCGCGGAAAATCCTATCCGGAGGAGGCAGTCCTTGAGGCAAAACGCCATTTGTCAAAAGGATTTAAAGCGTTTAAATTAAAAACCGGCTTTGGGGTTGAGGAAGATATCAAATATGTATATAGTGTCCGGGAAGCTGTTGGACCGGATATCCGGATTATGATGGATGCCAATTGCGCTTATCATACTGCAGCTGCGCGGCGAATTCTGCTGGAGTGTGAGAAAGCAAAGCTTCATTTCTTTGAAGAGCCATTGGCTCCAGAAAACATGGAGGGGTATCGGGAGCTAAAAGGACTAACCAGCACATATATCGCCTCAGGGGAGAACGTATTTGGGAAAATTGGCTATCGAGGGTGGATTGCTGGTGGGGCTCTAGATATTTTGCAGCCGGATTTGGCTTCTTCAGGAGGATTTACGGAATGTAAAAAAATTGCTGCCATGGCTCAAGCATGGGGGACAATGCTAGTTCCACATGTATGGGGTTCAGGAATCGGGTTAGCAGCTTCGTTGCAGTTTATCGCAAGTTTACCCCCGACACCCTTAGCTCTTAATCCCGATGAACCGATGTTGGAATATGATCAATCCGCTCATCCATTCCGCGAAGACCTTATTTATCATGCCATCGGAATGGAAAATGGAAAGGTCAAAATTCCTACCCAGCCTGGAATTGGTGTGGATGTAAATAAAGACGTCATTGTAGAGTACAGTAAACCCGTTTTTAGGGTGTAGCAAATTTTTGTAATTATGATTGGGTAAAAAGGCATAAAAGGAGGCTTTTCTCCTATTATGCCTTTTTCTTTTTGTTAATTTGTTTTTAGATAAACATTCTTTAGCGATGAATATTCTTATCCACGTCATGGAGGGAGTGCATAGACACAGGAAATCACATCTATATGGACACAAATAAACTGAAAACAAAATTTCTTAATTAATTTTCCAAAGATTCTATTGACCGGGTAATTTGTGAAATATATAATTTAGACAGAAAGTAGTAAATAAATCGACAATATGGTGTGAGGATTCAGATTTTGGTAGAATCCGGTCGATTCGTATCAAATGGTCGATATTCAGTGTAGGTTATCTGAAAGAATAACTAAATGTAAACGGTTACGTAAATACCACACAACATCGCTTCATTGCTTCTAAAAGAGCACGACCAGGGCTTAATGCCTACTGTGCTTCAAAAGGTGCAATATTACTCCTTAAACTGGTAAAGAAGGAATTCGCGTTGTTGCTATTAATCCAGGCTCAGCCGAAACACTATGCTGCCGACATTTATCGCCCATATGGACGAGCAGGAAGGACGTAAGGTTTTCGAAGATTCCGTGCCTTTAGGCAGAATGTGCAGGCCTGAAGACATTGCCAATATGGCCGCTTATTTAGCTTCAGAGGAAGCACCTTTGATTACGGGATCGGTAGATGGCGGCCAAGGAATTTAATGTCCCTCTGTGAGGGGTTTAAGGGGGTGAGAAAACACTTTTTGAATGGAAGAAACACCTTTAAATTAAAAAATAAGTGGGGGGTAAAACATGAAAAAGGGAATATCTTTAGTTCTAGTAGGAATGTTGGCAGCAGGTAGTTTAGTAGGTTGCGGAAGCAAACCTGCAGAGCAATCCAACTCAGGTGGGTCTAGCCAACCTGCACCGTCAAACAGCTCATCTGGCGGAGAAAAGTCAGGTGGCGCAGGAAATATTGAAGAAACAACCATTGCTGTTGGGCATGCAACATCAGACTCTGAAACTTCTCATTACCAAGCTTATGCAGCGAAATTTAAAGAATTGGTAGAGAAGAATACAGATGGAAAAGTAAAAGTAGAAATTCATCCGAACGGTGAGCTTGGTGGAGAACGCGAAATGATCGAAGCTGTGCAATTAGGTACTCTAGATGCTACGATTACTTCCAGCGGTCCGGTTGGAAACTTTGCACCGCTTTCCAACGCCTTTGATTTTCCTTTCCTATTTAGAGATAAGCCACATGCATACAAGGTGCTTGACGGTGAGTTGGGTGATGAAGTAAACAAACAATTAGAGAGTGTAGGCATTAAAAACCTTGCTTGGGCGGAAAACGGTTTCCGTAATATGACTAACAGCAAGCACCCAATCATAAAGCCTGAAGACTTAAAAGGGATTAAAATTCGTACCATGGAAAACAAGATCCATTTGGATTCCTTCAAGGAATATGGTGCTGCTCCGACACCAATGGCCTTTACTGAGCTATTTACTTCTATGCAACAAGGGGTTGTTGATGGGCAGGAGAACCCATTGTCTGTTATCGTACCAAACAAATTTTATGAAGTACAAAAATATATGACATTATCCGGTCACTTCTATAGTCCGGCACCATTCTTGTTTAGCAAGTCTAAATTTGATGGATTCTCACCAGAACTGCAAAAAATTGTTGAGGATGCAGCAAAGGCTGCACGTGATTACGAGCGTGAATTTATTGCAAATTTAGAGGAGAAATATATCCAGACTGCAAAGGATAACGGAATGGAAGTTCTTACCGCGTCTGAATATGATCAAGAGGCATTCCGCAAGGCATCTGAGCCGGTGTATAAGAAATATGAAGCAGAGTATGGCGAATTTGTAAAGAAAATTTTGGACACGAAGTAATAGAAGTACCCTAAGAGGGTAGAGGATCCATTCTACCCTCTTAACATTCAATAAGGAAAGGGGAGAGAAAATGGCCGGACTATTACGTGTAATTGATTCTTTTAATAAATGGTTAACGATACTCCTAGGTGTTGTTTTAGGAGTTATGTCTGTCGTAATTATCTTTCAAGTACTATCCCGTTATATTTTAGGAATTCCTCTTCCCTGGTCGGAAGAACTTGCACGCTATTTAATGGCATATAGCATATTTGTTGGGGCAGCCTTGGCCCTTCGTAAACAACAGTTAATCGCGGTTGAATTTATTTCTGAGCGTCTCTCTTTCAACCCTAGAAGGGTGTTGAAAATAGTAATAAACCTTACTGGCATTATCCTTTTTGCTATCCTCTTTATAAAGGGGATCGAAATGATGGAAAAGGTTAGCACGCAGCTCTCTGCCGCAATGCAAATCCCCATGTCCATTCCATACGCAAGTATACCCATTGGCGCTGTGCTATTAACAATCAATGCGATTGCCGTCATCATCGAATTGTTACTCTCCAAAGAAGCAGTGAAAGAAGGTGAAGCTGCGTGAGTACCATATTATTTCTTTCCTTGGGCGGCTTCCTTATCCTCGGTGTACCGATTGCCATAGCTATGGGATTGGCTTCGGCCCTTGCTGTTTGGTGGGGCGGAGGAATTCCTCTCATTATTATGGCCCAGCGTGAATTTACTTCCATTGATTCCTTTCCTTTGATGGCAATTCCGTTTTTCATCCTGGCGGGAACCCTGATGGAAACGGGGGGTATTTCTAGACGATTAGTCAACTTTGCCAACGCGCTTACTGGTCACATTACCGGGGGACTTGGTCTTGTTGCGGTTGTTACTTCGATGTTTTTCGCCGCGATCTCCGGATCTAGTGCCGCTACGGTTGCTGCCTTAGGTTCCATTCTTATTCCTGCCATGGTAAAAAGAGGATATCATCGTAATTTCGGGGGAGCTATTCAGGCTGTATCTGGTGAATTAGGAGTTATTATTCCGCCAAGTATTCCGATGATCCTCTATGGGGTCACCACAGAAACCTCCATTGGCGACATGTTTATGGCTGGGGTTATACCGGGGTTGTTAATCGGACTCTCCTTAATGATTACGGTTTATTTCATTGCTAAAAAACGCGGCTACCAAAGTGAAGAGCGAGTAAGCTGGGCAGGTCGTTGGCAAGCCTTTAAAGATGCGCTTTTTGCCTTATTCATGCCAGTAATTATCCTTGGTGGAATTTACGGCGGGATCTTTACTCCAACGGAAGCTGCGGGAGTTGCGGTTGCCTATGCTTTTATCATCGGTGTGTTCGTATATAAGGAGATCAAGTGGAAGGATGTTCTCTCCTTACTAGGTCAATCCGCGGTTACTTCATCAATTATTATGTTTATCATTGCCAATGCTGGATTGTTTGGCTGGATTTTGAGCCGTGAAGGGGTCCCGCAAAAAATAGCAGCCTTTTTCACGGACATCTCAAGTAATGCCTTTGTATTCCTGCTAGTGATTAACGTATTATTGCTTTTCGTAGGTATGTTCTTTGAGACGGGTGCATCAATTATTATTCTGGCACCATTGCTCACACCAGTAGCTGCACAATTTGGCATCGATCCGGTTCATTTCGGGATGATCATGATCGTGAACTTGGCCATGGGAATGTGTACGCCACCAGTCGGGGTCAACCTCTTTATATCCTGTCAGATCGCTGAGATTACACTGGAGGATATAACCAAGGCGATCTTGCCATTCATCCTTGTTCTGATTGTTGACTTAATGATTATTAGTTACATTCCTCAGGTAACCATGTGGCTGCCACATTTATTTAAATAACTATTTGATAAATTTTTCTACCCCTCAACAATAGTTGGGGGGTATAATAATATAAAATTATGAAAGGGAGAAATACATATGAAATTTGCAGACCGAATGTCACTATTAGGAACTGAGAATGCTTTTGAAGTGTTAGCACAAGTAAAAAAATTGGAGGCCGAGGGCAGACAGATTGTCAGCTTTGCCATTGGCGAACCAGATTTTGATACCCCTGAAAATATCAAAGTCAAGGGACAAAGCGCAATCGATCAAAACTATACTCATTATGCGCCATCAGCTGGAATTATGGAATTGCGCGAAGCCGTGGCAAATCATGTTTCCAAGATGAACGGGATTACTGTAGGCCCAGAAAATGTCGTAATCACTCCGGGAGCAAAACCGATCATTTTCCACACGATTCTATCATTGGTTAATCCGGGAGATGAAGTGATTTATCCCAATCCAGGCTTTCCAATCTATGAATCTGTTGTCCGCTTTGTCGGGGGAAAAGCAGTCCCTGTCGCTCTTCGCGAGCAACGCGGGTTTTCTTTAGACCCAGAAGAACTAGAGTCGAAAATTACGGAGAAGACAAAACTATTAATTATCAACTCCCCGCAAAATCCAACAGGGGGGATCATCGCAGAACAGGATCTGCAAAAAATTGCAGAGCTTGCTGTAAAGCATGATTTATGGGTGTTATCCGATGAAATCTACTCGGAATTGATTTATGAAGGGGAATTCAAAAGCATTTCATCCTTCCCAGGTATGAAAGAGCGGACAATCATCCTAAATGGCTTCTCCAAGACCTATGCAATGACCGGGTGGCGCATAGGATATGGTGTGATGTGTCAGCCCTTGGCTGAATTAATGGCTCGATTGGTCACCAATAGTGATTCCTGTGTGGCGACTTTTACCCAAATGGCTGCAGTGGAAGCCTTAACAGGACCGCAAACAGCGGTTCAGGAAATGGTACAGGAGTTAAAGCAGAGAAGGGATGTTATTGTGAATAGAATCAATCAAATTCCTGGATTTTCCTGCCTGACTCCAAAGGGGGCATTTTATGTTTATGCCAATGTTACCAAGGCATGTCAAATGCTGGGGCTTCCTTCGTCTAGGGAGCTTCAACAGAAGCTGTTATTGGAAGGAAATGTAGCCGTACTTCCACATACCTCTTTTGGCAGCCGTAATGAAGGAGATTCCGAGGAATATGTTCGCTTCTCCTTTGCGACATCACTGGAAAATATACATGAAGGTTTGGACCGAATCGGGCGTGTTATGGAAACCGTCAAATCATCTTAAAAGTTGATAAAATAAAATTGGCTTGATATAATTCACACGTGGGGAGCTGGGTAAACCTGGCTGAGAGGGTACTATTTGTTGTACCGACCCTTCCACCTGATCTGGGTAATTCCAGCGTAGGGACGAGTGAATATGAATGGATATTCCTTTCGACCTTTCGTGACAATAGGGCTGCCCGTTTGGGCAGCTCTTTAATTTTTTTGAGGAGGTAGGTTAAATGGCAAGTGTAAATGTTGCGTTTCAAGTTTTGCCTAAGGTAGCTGATGGCAATACATATCAAGTCGTCGACAAAGCCATTGAGGTCGTGATGAACTCAGGTGTACGGTATGAAGTAGGAGCGATGGAAACGGTAATGGAAGGGGAATTAGATCAGCTTTTGGAAATTGTAAAAAAAGCTCAAGAGGCTTGTCTTCAGGCTGGGGCAAGTGAAGTGATGACACATATGAAAATTCATTACAGGCCAGAAGGAGTTACTATGGATGAAAAACTGGCCAAATATAGATAAATCCAGGCTATCAGGAAAAGGCGCAAAAGGTTGGCTTTCCCTTGCTTTACCTGGATCTTTACTGATTGCATTACTGATCATCTGGGAGATGGCAGTCCACCTTTCAGGGATCGAAAAGTGGCTTCTTCCCAGCCCGTCATTGATTCTGAAATCATTGTGGGAAACGAAAGACCTCATTTTGCATCATAGTTTGCAGACGCTGTATGAAGCTTTACTGGGACTAGTAATCGCGGTTTTGGTTGGTGTATTAATAGCCATTATGATTGATTTATCAACGCGCATCCGTCAGGCGGTTTATCCGTTGCTTGTGGTTTCTCAAACGATTCCGATTATCGCCGTTGCACCCCTTTTAATGATTTGGTTTGGCTATGGAATGACCACAAAAATTCTGGTTGTTGCCCTCGTTTGCTTTTTTCCAATTGCTGTTAATTTGGCAGACGGTTTTCGACTGGTTGATCAAGAAATGATTCGTTTGCTAGCTTCAATGGGTGCTTCAAAAGGGCAGATGTTTCGAATGGTTAAGCTCCCGGCTGCGTTACCCTTCTTTTTTTCTGGAATGAGAATTGCAGGAACATATAGTGTCATGGGTGCTGTAATCGGTGAATGGCTTGGGGCTAGCCGCGGATTGGGAATATTTATGACTCGTTCCTCGCAATCCTTTTTAACAGATCGTGTTTTTGCATCAATACTTGTCATTGTATTTTTAAGTTTAATTATATTTGGGTTGATTGAAGGAATGGCAAGGTGGCTTATGCCGTGGCATCGTCGTTCAGATTTCAAGTAAAGGAGTCTTTTTATATGCTAAAAACAAAATTTATGTTTTTCTGGACTGGCTTTCTTTCAGTTGCATTGGTTTTAACTGCGTGTTCCTCTGGGCAAGAAGGAAAGGAACAAGGATCTTCTGCAGAGGCAAAAGATCTACAGAAGGTAACCGTAATGTTGGATTGGATGCCAAATACTAATCATACGGGGCTTTATGTTGCAAAGGATAAGGGATATTACGAGGAGCAAGGACTTGCCGTGGAAATCATTCAACCTGGTGAGGGGAGTACAGCAGACCAACTAGTAGCAGCAGGGAAGGCCGATTTTGGTGTAAGCTATCAGGAGGCTGTTACCCAGGCCAGAGCTACGGAGATTCCATTGGTGTCCATTGCAGCTGTTATTCAACATAATACATCTGCTTTTGCCTCCAAGTCTGAGGCAAACATTCAATCTCCTAAAGATTATGAAGGGAAACGATACGGTGGTTGGGGATCACCTGTCGAGGAAGCTGTTTTAAAAGCGGTAATGGATAAGGCTGGTGCGGACTTTTCCAAGGTAGAAAATATTACGTTGGGTGCCACAGATTTCTTTGCATCAATCGGCCGTGACGCTGATTTTGAATGGATTTATTACGGCTGGGACGGTGTCGAGGCAAAACGCCGGGGAATGGACTTGAATTTACAAATGTTAAAGGATCTAGATCCTGCACTCGATTATTATACACCTGTATTAGTGACAAATGAAAAACATCTAACAGACCAAAAAGAGCTTGTTGAAAAATTTATGTCCGCTACGGCTAAAGGCTATGAATTTGCTATCCAAAATCATCAGGAAGCCGCAGATATCCTATTGCATAATGCACCGGAATTGAATCCGGAGCTTGTCAAGGCAAGCCAGGAATGGGTTAGTCAAAAATACCAAGAAGATGCGGCGCAATGGGGTTTGCAGAAAAAAGAGGTTTGGGAACGTTACGCGAAGTGGATGCATGATCGAGAGCTGATCCCCCAAATGATCGAATCCGAAAAAGCGTTTACTAATGAATTTCTGCCTAAGAAGGGGTAACATATGCCTGTGAAGCTGCAAATCAGTCAATTGCGAAAATCCTTTGGGGAGGGGAACCAAAACCAGGTATTGGCTCTAGACCGGGTATCGATGAGCGTTGGTAAAAATGAGTTTGTTGGGTTGATTGGTCCGAGTGGATCCGGGAAAAGTAGCCTTTTAGACATCCTTGCTGGATTATCTTTACCTGATACAGGAGAGATTTTGATGGACGGCAAATCCCTGCTTGGAAGGAAGGGTGAGGTCAGTTACATGCCGCAAAGCGATGTTTTGTTCCCATGGCGCACGATCTTGGATAATGTGACGATTCCTATGGAAGTAGCAGGAATTCCCCGTAAGGAAGCACGTAAGGAGGCAATGGGTTTATTGCCTACATTTGGTTTAGAAAGCTTTGCAGAAAGTTATCCAAAAATGTTATCTGGAGGAATGCGCCAAAGGGCATCTTTCCTCCGGACTTTTCTGTGTAAAAAGGATATGATGTTGTTGGATGAACCATTTGGCAAGCTCGATGCGCTAACCCGAATGCAGATGCAAGAGTGGCTACTTGATATGTGGCAGAAGTTCCAACATGCAGTGTTGTTTGTAACACATGACGTTGAGGAAGCGATTTTATTATGCGATCGAATATATGTTTTATCAGCTCGCCCTGGGCGGGTTTTGGGTGAAGTTGAAGTGAACTTGCCTCGGCCACGGACTAGTGTGATGTCAACAAATTCGGATTTTATTCGATTAAAGAGAAACTTACTGGAAATGTTGAAAGAGGGAACAGGCCATTGACAGGGAAGAATTTTATACAAAGCCTTCGAATTGGACCTTATTGTGCTGATTTCCCCTGTTTCAGTCCGAATAAGCCCAGGATTCGGACTGAAATCAGTTGGTTCCTCCCCACGGGGGAGGTTGAAGGGGAAACCACTTTATCCTGCTAGCCTAAACCTCTTCCACAGTGACAGATGCTTCTACGCTAACCTCGACGTTTCCTCGTAGAGCTTTGGAAATCATGCAGGCATGTTCAGCACGTTCAGCGGCTTTTTGTGCTGTATCTATTTCTTGATCGGTTGCCCCTTTTTGTAGAACAATGGTCGGGCGATGAGTGATTCTTTCAAAGTGAAGGCCACCCTCTTCAGATACAATTCCTTCGGATGTGAGGCTCAAACTGAAAATGTTTAGTTTTCGGTTGGCTAGGACCGATGCCAACGTAATTAGGTAACAGGTTGAAGCTGCGCCAATCAGCATATCTTCGGGGTTTGTTCCGACCCCTGGGCCGCCTAATTCGGTTGGTACTGAAATCGTTGAATTTAGGTTACCAATCTCAATCGAACCATTTCCAAGACGTCCTCCAGTCCAATTGGCTTTTAGATGAAAACTATGTTGTGCCAATGAAAACACCCGCTTTCTTTTTAGAATATATAAGCTTATTTCTCTATTTCCAAATGAAAACCCTTTTTGGAACAAAAAAAACCAAGGTTATGTCTTTCTACCTTGGTTTTGTAATTAAATCCTGCAAATGTCATCTGAGCAGTCATCGCAATCTATGGCTTTCTTCAAATAATCAAGATCATGAATGGTAATATAGCCGTTGTCTACACTAATCACATCGATTTTACGAAGTTCACTTAGCATTCGATTGACACTTTCCCGTGGTGTGCCAATAAACTTGGCAAGCTCTTGATTTGTTAAGAATAAATCGATTAGAATTCCGTTAGGCACTTCTTTTCCATAACTGTTTGTCATCCGAATTAAGGTAGAGTATAATGCACCATGTTTCCCATGAAGGATTAAATCACGAAATTTAGATTGGTTTCGACGATAAGCGGCTCCAATCCATTTCATGAATTCCAAGGCAAGTTTGCCATTTACTTTTAACAGATCTTCAAGAGCTGTCCGTGAAATCACACCAACCGTTCCTTCTTCAATCATCTCGCCAGTGGTTGTATAGGTGGTTTCTGGTTGAAAAAGGGCCAATTCGCCAATCAATTCATTGGCTTGACAGATATATAGTGTCAACTCCTTTCCTTCAGCGGTTGTCTTGCTGATCTTTACCTTGCCAGAGTGTATGAAGTATAGATTTTTGGCTGGTTCTCCATCCATATAGAGAATCGTGTCTTTGGGATAATGTTGAGATGTTGAGATTGAATGTAATTGTTCTTTTATTTCATCTGGTATAAGCTGTGTAAATGCCTTTTCAGTAAAATGTGTTTCCAAGGATAAAAACCTCCCTAATTAGGTTTGGAAACTTTATAAATGAATCCTGATCTTTAATTATATATCATATCCAGGAAGTCTAATCAATGAATAATTGGTGTTATTTTTCCCTTTCATTGGTGGGAATCAACCAATAAAAAGTTGCCAAATGTGACTAAAACGATACAATAAAGGGAGTACTTGATAGTAAAAGCTTATCATATTATTACAATAAGAAAAATACATAATTTAGAAGTTGACTAAAAATACGAGTAGGAGTTCATGATGACAGAAATTATCCATAGTATTCTTCTTTGGTTGACGGATTTGGGCTATTTTGGGATTGCTCTTGGATTGATGATCGAGGTGATTCCCAGTGAAATTGTACTAGCTTATGGAGGTTACATGATTTCCCAAGGAAAGATTACCTTCATAGGGGCCGTGATTGCTGGGACAGTTGGAGGAACGATTGCTCAATTGTTTCTTTATTGGTTAGGGTATTACGGTGGAAGACCATTTTTAGAGAAGTACGGGAGATTCCTCTTGATTAAGAAAAAGCAAATCGATTTATCTGAACTGTGGTTTAATAAATATGGACCAGGCGTTATTTTTACAGCCCGTTTTGTTCCAATTGTTAGACATGCCATTTCAATTCCAGCCGGAATTGCCAGAATGTCCTTCCTGAAATTTACTGTTTATACAACACTTGCTGTACTTCCTTGGTCCATTTTCTTTATCTATATCGGTCATCAACTAGGGAACAATTGGGAAAAGTTCAATGATATCGCCAAACCGTATATTCAGCCCATTATTGCAATTGCTGTTATCATCCTGGTGATATATTTGGGATACAGTTTGTTGAAGAAAAGAAAGGCGACGTAGGGAATAGGTTCGAACCATTCATTGATTAATGGAGGATTAAATTCTATAATAGAAATGTTATGTTTTTACCGCATAGGAATGCGTAGCTTCCTCGATTCAACAACCCTATCGGCATGAAAAGCTTCTTCTAAAGAAGGATGCCTCTTCTTCGAATGGACTTCGATATAAGCTTTTCTTAAGGGAATGGAAGCAAAGTAGATAAATAGACAGAAAGAAAGAAGGAATACTAGGTAATGGGGAGAATCCAGATCGAAGATATTATTCGTGCCAATTTAGTGCTTAAGGATGTAGTGACGAAAACCCCTTTGCAGAAAAATGAGGTTTTGTCCAAACGATATGATTGCAACGTCTATCTTAAACGTGAAGACCTTCAAATTGTTCGGTCGTTTAAGATTAGAGGGGCATATAATACGATTCATAGTCTTACGGTAGAAGAGCAACAAAGGGGTGTGGTTTGTGCCAGTGCAGGTAACCATGCCCAGGGTGTTGCTTATTCTTGTAATGCTTTAGGTATTCAAGGGAAGATATTCATGCCTTCCACTACACCTAGACAAAAAATTTCTCAGGTTCGTTTTTTTGGCGGTCCTTTTGTCGAGGTTATGTTGACGGGCGACACCTTTGATGATTCCTTCCATGCAGCTATGGCCTATTGTATGGAACAGGATATGGTATTTATTCATCCCTTTGACGACCCTAGGACAATTGCCGGGCAAGGGACTGTTGGCTTAGAAATTATGAATGAAACAGAAGTTAGTCCAGATTTTGTTTTTGCAACTATTGGCGGTGGCGGTCTGGCAGCTGGTGTTGGAACTTATATCAAGAGTATTAGCCCAACAACCCGGATGGTAGGGGTGGAACCTGAAGGTGCTGCTGGAATGAAGAAATCAATGGAAATGAACGATGTATTCACGCTACAAGAAATTGACAAGTTCGTCGATGGTGCTGCCGTTCAACAAGTTGGGGCACTTACCCTAGAAATTTGTAAAGAGATATTGGATGATATCATGGTTGTTCCCGAAGGAAAGGTTTGTACAACTATTCTTGAGCTTTACAATGAAAGTGCTATTGTTGTAGAACCAGCAGGTGCATTATCAATTGCTGCCCTCGATTTTTACAGAGAAGAAATTAGAGGGAAAAATGTCGTATGTGTGGTAAGTGGCGGAAATAATGATATTGGCAGGATGCAGGAGATTAAAGAGCGTTCTTTGATTTATGAAGGGCTTAAGCATTACTTCATTATTAACTTCCCCCAACGTGCGGGTGCCTTACGTGAATTCCTTGATGGGGTTCTAGGTCCCACCGATGATATTACTCGCTTTGAATATACGAAGAAAAACAACAAGGATGATGGACCAGCCTTAGTAGGAATTGAATTAAAAAATCCGGAGGATTACGAGCCTCTAATTGAACGGATGAAAAAAAAGGGCTTTCCTCATACGGAAATTAATAAGGATAAAAATTTGTTTAATTTATTGATTTAATGTAGAAAGGGGTACCCGAGGGTGCCCCTTTTTCCTTATTCCACAGCTGTTTCCAGCTCTTCTACCCGTTTTTCTACATATTTCGTATCTTTATGTGCAAAGTAGGTTTCGGCTTTTTCTACGACCACTGCTGTATTGTACTCAGGAATCCCTGCATATTTCTCATACACCCCTTTAGGAATAACCACATTTCCTTCAGGCCAGTACAATTCAACATTTCCGGGGCGGATATTTTCCCACTTAGCCCGGCCGTGGAAGGTGCCATACTGGTTATAGACGACGATTGCATCACCGTTTTTGATTTCTAAGGCAGCAGCATCTTCAGGATGAATCAGTACATCATTGCGATCTGCATTATTAAATGGGTCCTTGCTGTCGTAAATCATCGAATTGAACTGTTTGCCGCGGCGTGTCGTAACGTAAAAATGGCCTTCCGGTTTCCGAAGCTCGGGAATTTCAACCGGAATTAAATTCGCCTTCCCGTCTGCTGTAGGGCAGCTTCCATCCTCACAAAGCCAGGCATTTCCCCATTGGAAAACATCCCCTCTATTTTTTAAATGCTGTATTCCGTCATAATTGGGAGCGGCCTGTGCAATTTCCTGACGGATTTCCGCTGCATCGGCAAATTGGATGAGGCGCTTCTTCTCAGGATAAACTTTGGAAGCCAGGTCTGTCAGGATCTCCCATTCGGCACGTGCTTCCTCAATCCGTGGGCCTTTAATTTCCGGGCTGAAGTAAACCATCCGTTCCGTACTCGTGGAAGTTCCGCCGCCTGGTTGTTCATAACGCGTCATTGCCGGGAGGATGATGACCTCTTCCTTCGCGTCGAGAAGTGTTGAGGTATTGAAGATGATATCCTGGTGAACACGTAGTTCCACATTTTCCAGGCAGGTTTGCACAAAAGCAGGGTCTGGCATCGTCTCTACGAAGTTTCCACCGGAAGTGTAGAGCACCTTTGTTTTACGTTCATGGCCCTCGGGAAGTAACGAATTTTCCAAGGTTACCCCAATAATATCGCCCTGCCACTTGGGAAGCTCGAAATTCCACACCTTCTCAATTCGGTTGATATGGTCAGGAGTAATGTCCCCGCCAGGTAAACTGAATGGATCTGCACCCATTTCACCAGAACCTTGCACCCCTGAATGACCGCGAATCGGCATCACACCACAATGCGCACGGCCGATAAAACCGCGCAGGATGGCTAGGTTGGCAACTTGTGACACGTTATCTGTTCCAAATCGATGTTGAGTAAGCCCCATGCTCCAAACAAAAACCCCAGCCTTTGCGGCCGCTAGCATTTCTGCAAATTCACAGATTCTTTCCCGTTTGACTCCGGAAGAGCTCTCTAGCAAATTCCACTGTTGTTTCTCAATGTGTGCCTTAAGCTTAGCCAACCCATTAGCGTGTTCTTTGACAAACTTCCAATCAATCGCTGATCCTGGAGCCGTTTCTTCCATCGCAAGCCAGTGCTTGATGACTCCGTTTATGAAGGCGATATCTCCACCGATATTCACCTGGTAGACGTCGTCGACTAATTTGGTGCCAAACAAGGCGCTATCAGGAATGGAAGGGACCCAGTAATTTTCCATCGCTGGTTCTCGGTAAGGGTTAATCATAATAATTTTTGTTCCTGCCTTTTTAGCAGCATATAAGTACTTTGTTGAAACCGGTTGATTATTCGCGACAACAGACCCCCAGAAGACAAGTACATCTGTGCCGATCCAATCTTTATAATTACAGCTGGAGGCGCCAATCCCTAACGATCGTTTTAATGCCGTTTTACTTGGAGAATGGCAAATTCGAGAAGCATTGTCAATGTTATTAGTTCCAAGAAAACGCGCAACCTTTGCAGCTGTATAATAAACCTCGTTGGTTATTCCGCGTGCTGTTAAATAAAAGGACAACTGTTTAGGATCAATCTTACGGATTTTACCCGCAATCCGCTCCAATGCCTCTTCCCAACTAAGTCGCGTGAATTTCTTTTCTCCTGGTTTTCGGGATAGTGGATAAGGAATTCTCCCAAGTTTTCTTAGCTGGGAAGAATCTAGTTTACGCAGTTCGTCTATATCCTCCAGCCAAATGGGATCGATCGCGGGCATCGTATTAAGCCGTAATACGTTCAGTCGTGTGGTGCAAAGATGAGGTCCTTTAAGAGTTTGATCGGTCAAGCCGGAAACTCCTAGAGCACATCCGTCACACACCCCTTGGCTTAAAATTCGCCAGGCATAAGGTAAATTGTCTCGATTTTCATAGATTACTTTCATAGTATCGCGGATATGATGCGGCTTTACTTTTCCTAAACCCATCGGCATTGTACTAACCCATAGAGAAGGATCGGGCATCATATTCAATGGAATTGGTCCGGTGTGTTTTGTCTTCCCCATTCGCTCACCCCAAATTTGTCATGAATAATAGATAAATATGGTTGAATTTCAACCTGATATTATGAATAATGATATCATTGATAGTATTATTTTTCTTCTGTTTCGTTTCACTCTATTTTTTAAAACCTATGACAAAGAAGGCATAACACATGCGTATAATCCATAAAAGAAATAAATTTCGTCGCAAAACATACAAGTTGAAACCTGAATTTGGTCATATAGATCCGAAACAGATTCATGCCTTAATTTCTGAACGGAAACGGGCTGAAGAAGAGCTTTGGCAGAGCAACCAGACTCTTACTGCCTTAATCCAGGCATCACCCTTGGCGATTGTATCATTTGACCATGATGGCATTGTGAAGACTTGGAATAAAGCAGCAGAACGGATTTTTGGCTGGGATGAGAGTGAAGCAATTGGGTATCCGATCCCTATCTTCATGGAAGAAAAAGATGACGAGTTTTATAATATCCTAGGATTAATGCTGCAAGGGAGGGCGTTGACTGATGTCGAACTTCGTCGGCGAAGGAAAGACGGATCGTTCATCGATATCAGCCTGTCGATCACATTGCTCTACGACTCTAAAGGGGATATTAATGGGGGGATGGGGATCTTTACAGATATCACCGAACGAAAACAGGCCGAAGAAATGATTAAATATATGGCATATCATGATTCCTTAACACAACTTCCAAACCGAAATCTATTTAATGAACGCCTGAAGCAAGCATTGGCCAATGCGGAGCGAAATGAAGCGAATGTCGCTGTATTATTTATAGATCTAGACCGTTTTAAGGTGATTAATGATTCCCTCGGACATGCCTTTGGTGATTTGCTGCTGAAGAGTGTGAGTCATCGTCTGCAAGGATGTCTTAGGGAATATGATACGATTGCTAGACAAGGAGGGGACGAGTTCACCGTGATCCTCTATGATTGCTCCCAAGAATCAGCAAAAATTGTTGCCGAACGGATGATCAGTGAACTGGCCTATCCGTTTGTCCTTAACAATCATGAGGTTACGATTTCTCCAAGCATTGGGATTAGTCTTTATCCTATTGATGGAACCAATCCGGATACATTGATTCGCAATGCGGATAGAGCTATGTACCAAGCAAAAGACCAAGGAAAAAACAATTATCAGTTTTATGAAAAGGATATGGAAGCACAGTATACCAAGCGGCTTAAGTTGGAAAATGATTTACGGAAAGCTCTTGCCCGTAAAGAATTTGTGCTTTATTATCAGCCGCAAGTCGATATTCGTAATCACGAAGTTATTGGTGTGGAAGCCTTGATTCGTTGGAATCATCCAGAGACTGGCTTTATTTCTCCCGCGGAATTTATACCTCTGGCGGAAGAAACGGGATTAATTGTTCCTATTGGAGAGTGGGTCCTTTACACAGCTTGTCTGCAGAATAAAGCTTGGCAAGACGCAGGTTTTAACCCGATGCGGATGTCTGTCAACCTTTCTGCAAGACAATTCAGGCAAGCCGATATTGACGTATTAGTTGCGAGGGTCTTAAAGGAGACTGGATTGGATCCCCAATATTTGGATTTGGAAATAACCGAGAACATGAGTATGTTTGATGTGGATATGACTACAGAGATCTTGCAAAAATTGAAGCGGTTAGGGGTCAGCATATCTATCGATGATTTTGGTACAGGGTATTCATCTTTAAATTATTTAAAAAGATTTCCGATAGATTCGTTGAAAATTGATCAATCTTTTGTCCATGATATCCATAGCGACACAGATGATGCAGCGATTGTCAAGGCGATTCTTGCGATGGCACACAGCCTCGATCTGAAGGTTGTTGCTGAAGGAGTGGAAACGGAAAGACAGTTAAGCTTTTTAAAAGAGCAAAGATGTGACCAAGCTCAAGGCTATTATTTTAATCGCCCTCTTTCAGCAGAACATCTTGAGTCTATGCTGATGAAACAGGGGGCAGAAGTTTAAAAACCGGGCATAGCCCGGTTTACCGCTTAGGGAAGTTTAAGTTTATTGAAGATGTTAAAGGAAACGAAGCTTTTCTTACATTTTCCAATCCAGTTGGCGCCCCCCAACCAGGTGATAATGCAGATGGAAAACAGTTTGTTGTCCTTCTTTGCCAGTGTTGGTGATGACGCGAAAACCGGACTCATCGACACCCATTTGCTTGGCAATCTTTTGCAGGGCCAGGTGCAAGTGTCCGATCAATTCCTTGTCCTCTTCCTGAATGTCGAGTAAAGAGGTGATGTGCTTTTTGGGGATTGTTAGCACGTGTACAGGTGCCACTGGATTAATATCATGAAAAGCATAGACATGGTCATCTTCATACACTTTTTTGGAGGGTATCTCTCCTTTTATGATTTTACAAAATAGACAATCCACTTTTCCACTTCCCTTACTTGGTATATTGTTTTAACCTATTATAAACCCTATATTACCAGAATGTGGGGAAATCACAAATGGAAGGGGAATTTATTTGAAAATCGGTTATCGAATATTCAAAACTGCTTTAGGTGCCCCGGCCGCGATTTTTATTGCCCAGACGTTAAATCTTGAATATTTTGTATCGGCAGGGATATTGACGATCCTAAGTATTCAGGCAACACGAAAAAAATCCATTAAAAGCGCTTTAGACCGCCTTTTTTCTTGCTTTATCGGTTTGCTTATCGGCTATTGCTTATTTGAATGGATTGGATATGCTGCATATTCGATGGCCGTATTGCTGCTCATTTATATTCCTATCCTTGTCCGTCTGAAGATCCAGGATGGATTTGTCACAGGGGTTGTCATCATTCTCCACTTATATCTTGTTAAAGCCATCTCCCTTCCCTTTATTATTAATGAGCTGCAATTGATGGGGGTCGGGCTTGGCGTTGGTTTGATAATGAATTTGTACATGCCGAATATCGATAAAAAGTTGAAAGAGCAGCACCAAAAGATTGAACAGAACTTTTCAAAAATATTAAAGGAGTTTGCGATATACCTTCGCAACGGGGAAAGCACCTGGGATGGAAAAGAATGGATTGAAACGGAGGATTTGCTAAAGCAGGCCAAAAATATGGCGATGCAAAAAGGGGAGAATTTGCTGCTGCGGTCTAATGACGATGACTATATCTATTTTGAAATGAGAGAAAAGCAGTTTTATTTACTAGAAAGTATGCTTCCGAAAATATCTTCTATGAACCAGGATACCCCGCACGCGAAGCAGATGGCCGATTTTGTTGAAAACCTGAGTAATCATATCCATTCGGGGAATACGGCCCATATCTTTTTGGAGGAATTGGAGCACCTGCGCGGAGAATTAAGAAAGGTCGAGCTTCCAGAAACGTATGAAAAATTTGAGGCAAGGGCGGCTTTGTTCTATGTAATCAATGAATTCGAGAGATATCTTTATATAAAACAAGAGTTTTTTTCAACGAGTCGGGATAAGGAAAATCCTTCACCCCAACAACAGGTTCAGCGTACAGGGACATAAAGAAGGAACTTTCTGACAGGTTATAGAAGTAGGTATGAAACAGGGGGAAAGGGGAGTTTACTCGTGGCACAAAAGGATCTCTTAGGAATGGATATCATGTCCCTTGCAAGGGCTTATCGGCAAAAGCAAGTAACACCTGTTGAGGTAACGCAGGCACTTCTGACAAGAATTCATGAAATGAATCCGAAACTCAACGCTTTTGTAACCTTGATGGAAGATGAGGCTATGGAAAAGGCGAAGCTCGCAGGGGAGGAGATCCGTAAGGGAAATTGGCAGGGTCCGCTGCATGGGGTTCCAATCGGATTAAAGGATTTAATTTATACAGCTGGCGTTCGCACAACGATGGGTTCAGAAATTTACAAGGATTTTATCCCTGATTATAATGCAACGGTGGTGGAGAAACTCGAGCAGAATGGGGCTATTATCATTGGAAAACTAAATACTCATGAATTTGCCTATGGACCAACTGGAGATATCTCCTGTTTCGGACCTGTTCATAATCCATATGATCTAGAACGGATGACTGGTGGGTCAAGTAGCGGATCGGGCGCGGCGGTTGCTGCTGGACTCTGTTTTGGGGCCCTTGGAACAGATACAGGGGGTTCCGTTCGGATTCCTTCTTCGGCATGTGGTATCGTTGGAATGAAAACGACTTTTGGTCGGGTAAGCAAGTATGGGGTTTTTCCTTTAGCTTATAGCTTGGACACTGTCGGTCCAATGACTCGTACAGTCCGCGATAATGCAATGATGCTTACAGCATTGGCAGGATATGATTCGTCTGATCCCTATTCGGCGGAACGGGGTGGAGAGGATTTCACTCGTAAATTAGGGAAGGGGGTTCAAGGAAAGGTTTTAGGAGTCCCAACAACGCTCTTCTATGATAGTCTAGATGACGAGGTCAGACAGCAGGTGGATAAGGCAATTCAAAAGTTTAAGGAAATGGGAGCGGAAATTCGTGAAGTGGATATTGACTTATCCCAGTTAGCCTGGGGACAGTTGATGACAATTCGCAGTGAAGCATATGCCGTCCATGCTGAGCACATGAGGGGAAAAGCGGATCAACTTCACCCTGATGTACGAATGAGATTGGAAGCTAGCAAGGAAACGATGGGATGGGAATATATAAAAGCACAAGAGGTGCGCCGGCAGATTATTCAGTCCATAAACAAGGTATTTGAAAAGGTAGAGGCCTTGATTGCACCAACCATAGCCGTGCTTCCTCCGAAAATCGGGCAAAGAGAAGTGGAGTTGAACGGACTTAAGGAACACGTCTATTCTGCTTTATTAAGGTTAAATGGTCCTGCAAACTTTTCCGGACTGCCCAGTATTTCTATTCCTTGTGGATTCTCGAAGTCAGGATTGCCTATTGGGATGCAATTGATTGGAAAGCATTTCAGCGAGGCTAATCTGTATCGGATTGCGGAGGCCATTGAAGAAGCCAGCTCGCTCCCCACCCTGAAATGGGATGTTGAATAAGGGGAAGGGAAATAACGGAAAGGTTTTCCGTTATTTTTGAAAATCCAATAAAATTAGGCTTAATAGAGGAAAATATTTCCGTTATTAAGCCTGTATACCCCATTTTAGACGCTACAACCGCTGAATAACGGAAGAGTTTTCCGTTATTCTTTTATTTTCAGATTAAAAATGAGGGTTAGCGGAAAATACTCCCGCTATTTTTATTTGAAAAGCCCTCTCATCTTTTCCGATTTCGGTTATGTTCCTTGATCGTTTTCAACATCGCTAATAGAAGAATGGCAAAAATAATGCCCACCCAGGCGAGGGTCTCTAAAATAAATTGCATCGAATCAATCCCTTATTATGCATAGGCAAACTTAAGACAATATATTCATACATTTGGGCAATATGTCAATAGATCCGATTCACCGGTTCTTCCTTTAGATCGACGAGCATCGCGTCAGGTGCAGTAGGCAGGTTGCTTCCCCCTTTTGGCTCGACAGTGACGGCAATGTTTTCGATTTGGGTGACATTAGGTGGTTGCACATAAAGCAAGCCCATTCCGTTTCTCCATTGGATCAGCCCCCCATTGGACCTCTCCCGATTGTAGATAATCCACACTTGATAATCCTTTTCAGAAATGGGCTGAATTCCATTAACTAAAAGCAACAGCTCATTTGATTCCGGATTGACCCATACATAACCCTTTACATTCCGGTGTTCTTTGGGCTTTACCTGGTATTGAACCGTTTTGGGATCCATCACAAAAGCCATTTCCTTCTTCATTTCCTCCTTGGGGGACATAAACAGGCCTTTCAGCACTAATCCGGATATCAGTAAAAGACATAGGGCTGCTGCCGTGAACGCTAGTTTTTTAGAGCGGAAGGAGAAGAGCCTTGATCGTAGCAGGAATTTCATTTTCAGTTTTCTTTTTAGCGCAAGTGGAGGCATGGCGTGAAACGATTCATTCGATCTTGATGGTAAAGTTTGCTTCCACTCCGAGATTCTATCTTGACAAGATAAGCAAGTAGAAAAGTGTTGATGCAGTGTTTCCCTATCCTGCCCCTCGATATAACCTAGTAAATAATCTATGATTTTTTGTTCCCCTATAGGGCAGGGCGTATTATTCATGCTTTTGCACCCCCTTGGATTCAATCCATCCCAAATGATTTAACTGTTTTCGTAGATTATTCAAACCATATCGAATGAGCGATTTTACTGTTCCGAGCGGGCGATTCATCGTTTCCGAAAGTTCTTTCTGCGTCTGTGCTTCATAGTAAGCTCCGATTAGTGCAGATTGTTGATCCTCAGGGATTTGCTTCATCGCCTTCCTCAGTACTTCACTTTCGATATTGGCAAGGACCTTTTCCTCCGTGGAAGGAGTGGAACGATATGTTTCCTGTGAAAGCCCAGTTACATCCACCGTGTCCCATGCATTCCTAGAACTTTTTCGGATCCGATCCAAACAGCGACTCCTTGTACGAACTGCTAACCAAGATTCTATGCTTCCACGCCCCGAATCAAATTGGTCGATTTTTTTTAAGGCCTCTAGGACCACATCGTGACTGATATCTTCTGCCTCCAACCGATCTCCCATCATTTTCAAAGCAATATGATAAATGAGCGGGACGTATCTTTCGTAGAATTGATCAAAAGCAGTAGCAGATCCTTGCTTGAGTCCTTGAAGAATCTCCTCCACCTCATTAGGTAGCCTTGGCATGTTACTCACCTCCAAAAGGGTGAAATCTTATATATACTTTTATCAAATTTTAAATCAGTTGAAAACCCTTTTCTAAAAACCGAAAAAATTTTAAAAAGGCGTAAATCCAAATGAAGATCTCTTTCGTACCTGAAGTAAGCCATTAAAAAAGAAAGGGGTTTATTCATGTCAATCATTCGATCTAAGTCCATTCATTTTCTTATTACTTTTCTTCTTCTGGGACTTTTTATCATGCCAACAACGAAGGCGGCGGAGGGGGTTATACTGTTTTCGCCATATACCGATATTTCGGTGACACCTGGTGAATCTATTCATTACTCGATTGATGTAATCAATAACAGCGGTTCTGTTCAGGACCTTGAGTTGGCAGTTGAGGGCCTTTCTAATCAATGGAAGCATGAATTGACGGCAGGCGGTTGGAAGATCCAACGAATCGCCGTGAAGCCAGATGATTCACAGACGGTTTCTTTGGATGTGGATGTGCCCTTGGAGGTGGAAAAAGGAACCTATAATTTTCATCTGATTGCACCAGGGAAAACATCTTTACCGTTTACGGTACACATCACAGAAGAGGGAACATTTAAAACAGAGTTTACAAGTGAACAGCCCAATATGGAGGGGCCATCCACCGGGGCGTTTAATTTTGAAACTACCCTACGTAATCGGACAGTGGAGAATCAGCTTTATTCGTTAACAGCGGATGCCCCGAAGGGTTGGGACATCCAGTTCAAAGTAGACAGTAAGCGTGTCACCTCTGTGAATGTGGAAGCAAATTCCACCAAGGATGTGGATGTTGAAATCGTTCCACCTGAAAACGTAAAGGCAGGATCTTATAAAATTCCCTTGAAAGCAGCTACCAATTCCACCTCAGCCCAGACGGAACTAGAAGTTGTTATCACTGGCACATATGATCTGAAGTTAAGTACACCAAGCGGTTTACTAAGCACCGATGTGACGGCCGGGGATGAAAGAAAACTGCAAGTGGAAGTAACCAATACGGGCTCCGCAAATTTGCGTGATATTGAATTGAAATCAGAGGCACCAGTTAATTGGGAGGTCACTTTTGAACCGAAAAAAATTGATGCTATAGAAGCGGGAAAATCAGCAGAAGTGACAGCGACGATTAAAGCTGATCAAAAGGCGATTGCAGGTGACTACGTCGTGAATATGACTGCTGAAACGGCTGAAGCTAGTTCAGATGCAGGGTTTCGGGTCGCTGTGAAAACATCTTTACTTTGGGGATGGGTCGGGATCCTGATTATATTGGGTGTGATCGGCGGCATGTACTATTTATTTAAAAAGTACGGAAGGAGATAAAACATGCTGGATCCAATCATCGAGCTTCAGGATTTAACCAAAAAATATGATCAGTTTATTGCTGTTAACAGGCTTTCTCTATCGATCCAAAAGGGCGAAGTATTCGGCTTGCTTGGACCGAACGGAGCTGGGAAGTCCACAACGATCCTGATGATGCTTGGGCTAAGTGAACCGACGTCGGGAAGTGTTCGGGTTTGTGGCATTAATTCAACAAGAGAACCCATTTTAGTAAAACAAAAGGTAGGATATCTACCAGATGATGTGGGGTTCTATGAGGATCTTACCGGATATGAAAATTTAATTTATACGGCAGAATTGAATCGGCTCTCTAAGGAAGAGGCAATCCGCCGGGCCAAAGAACTTCTGGCAAGGGTTGGATTGTCAGATGCAGCGGATAAAAAAGCGGGGGCCTATTCTCGGGGTATGAGGCAAAGGCTTGGGCTAGCTGATGTGTTAATTAAGCAACCTGAAGTGATCATTCTGGATGAACCAACACTAGGGATCGATCCTGCGGGAGTTAAGGAATTGCTGCAGCTCATCCAGCGATTAAGCAGGGACGAGGGGATAACCGTGTTATTATCTTCCCACCATTTGCATCAGGTTCAGCAGATTTGTGATCGTGTAGGGATTTTTGTCCAGGGAAGATTGCTTGCCGTAGGTGATGTTTCGGCCCTTTCTAGACAGCTTTTTGCAGAGGACCTCTTTATTCTTGAAGTAGGTGTGAAACAGCTGTCGCCTGATTTAATTGAACAGCTTATGCAAATAGATGATGTTACAAGTGTAAAGCAGAATAACGAATTGCTGTTTATTAGCTGCTCCCGGGATCTAACTGGAGAAATTGCGGAAACGATTGTAAGAAGTGGTGCCCGCTTAACTTATTTAAATCAAAAACAATATGGCCTGGATGAAATTTATCATCGTTATTTTGAAAGGGGGGAGGTTAAGTGAAAGCGAAATTAATAAGCCCATTCTGGGTTATGGTGCGCAAGGAGATGGCAGACCACATGCGCAGTTGGCGTTATAATCTCATGCTTTTGTTAATTGGGCTCACTTGTCTCGGGTCCCTTTACACAGCGATGATGAGCATCCGCGAGGCGGTACCGAAGGACCAGACACTAAACGCTTTTCTTTTTCTAAAGCTGTTTACCGTTTCAGATGGTACCCTTCCACCGTTTATCACTTTTATTGGCTTTTTAGGACCGCTACTAGGGATTTCATTAGGGTTTGATGCCGTTAATTCCGAGAGGAATAAGGGGACCTTAAGCCGCGTAATGGCACAGCCTATTCACCGCGATTTTTTAATTGGAGCTAAATTTGTGGGGGCCTTGATTCTCATTAGTATGATGTTTTTATCCCTGGGATTTTTGGTCATGGGGCTAGGGCTCCTGGCTATAGGGATTCCGCCAAGTGCTGAGGAATTTTTGAGGATGCTGCTGTTTTTGCTGCTCAGTATTATATATGTAGGGTTCTGGTTAAGTTTGGCGATCTTATTCTCAATTAAATTTCGTCAGTCGGCGACGTCAGCTCTTTCTAGTCTATCCATTTGGCTTTTTTTCAGTGTGTTCTTTACGATGCTTATTCAACTCATAGCCAATGCTACAGCACCTGTCAATGCCACAAATCCAAATGATATTTTGCAGCACCAACAGTTCATACAGGTCATCATGAGTCTTTCCCCCAGTCAACTGTTTAGCGAGGCGACGACAACATTATTGACTCCAACTGTGAGAAGCCTTGGGCCCCTTACGTTGGAGCAGGTATATGGGGCGATTCCAAGTCCATTGCCGCTTGGTCAGAGTATGTTATTGATCTGGCCGCAGGTAACCGGAATGATTGCTGCGACATTAGTCTGTTTTGGCATCTCTTATGCTTATTTTATGAGGCAGGAAATACGTTCGAGGTAAGAAAAGCTTTTGTTGAAGCCTTTCGAAGAAGATGTATCCATCACTAGTGGAAGCTTTTCATGCCGATAGGGGAGTAAATTCGAGGAGGTTTCACATTCCTATGCGGAAAAAAAAAAAGACCCTACTGGGTCTAAACTCTCAACGCTAAACGATTGAATTCCTTTAGCTAATTAGTATTATAGACGATTCATCAGGAAATAGCACCAGAAATAATTTCCCAAAAGGCAGTTTACTATTAAACTGCCCTTCCTTTTTTCTCTTCATTTGCCATCTGTATGATATAATGATTTTACAGAAATAAACATTTTTCATACAGGTGTGGAGGGGAAGTTCATGCAGGTGGCTGTTGCTTCAAAACCGGTTACCAGGCCTACGGTTTACCGGATCTTATTTGCGATTAGTTTTGTACATTTATTAAATGATGCGATGCAATCTGTGATTCCGGCTATTTTTCCCATATTGGAAAAATCGATGAACTTGTCTTTTGTAGAGCTTGGATGGATTTATTTTACTTTAAATATGACTTCGTCTGTTATGCAGCCGGTAGTTGGATGGTATACCGATAAACGGAGTTCGCCGTACATGCTTCCACTAGGCATGACCTTGTCACTGGTAGGGATGCTAGGCTTGGCCTTCGCGAATAATCTTGCTTATGTCATTTTGTGTGTCGTTTTTATTGGGCTAGGTTCTGCAGCGTTCCACCCCGAGGGGTCCCGTGTATCTTATATGGCGGCAGGAAACCGTAGAGGCTTGGCCCAATCGATTTATCAGGTTGGCGGCAACACTGGGCAATCACTAGCCCCAATCATGACAGCATTGATTTTTGTTCCTTTAGGACAATTTGGCGTCATTTGGTTTACTGCAGTGGCGGGTTTGGCCGTGATCGTGTTACTGTTTGTTTCTTCTTGGTATAGCCAAAGACTCGTTTATTTTCCACGAAAAACTAAAAATGTTAAGGAAAGAAAAATAGATCCAGCAAGAAAGAAACAGGTTACCACAGCCATTGTCCTTCTCGTCCTTATTGTATTTGGCCGCTCTTGGTTTGCTACAGGTATTTCTAATTACTATCAATTTTATCTAATTGAACATTATGGGTTGTCGATTGAAGGCGCACAGTACTATATCTTTGCCTTTTTATTGGCGGGGGTTGCTGGAACATTCTTTGGTGGTCCATTGGCAGATCGCTTTGGCAGAAGAAATTTGATCTTGTTTTCCATGCTTGGCTCGGCACCATTGGCGCTCTTGCTTCCACACGTAGATTTGATCTGGGTATATCCAATTTTTCTAGTTATGGGATTTATTCTTTTATCTAGCTTTTCCGTTAGTGTCGTTTATGCACAGGAGTTAATGCCAGGGAATATAGGTATGGTTTCAGGACTAATCGTTGGGCTTGGCTTCGGCCTGGGTGCCATTGGATCTGTTTTTTTAGGAAAGATGGCAGATGATCTTGGTTTATATTTTACGATGGTTTTCTGTAGTTTACTGCCATTATTAGGATTCGTTACATTATTTTTACCTTCTGATCAAAAACTAAAACAGTGGCAAGCTGAGGGCCAAAATTAGCCGTACCCGTAAGATTTGGCTATAATAGGCTTGTATATGTGAGAAGAGGTGGTACGATGAGTGGAATACTAGGCTATATGGGAAAAAGAAATGCTATCCCTATTTTATTAGAAGGCTTAGAGCAGTTGAGCTATCGAGGATATGACTCGGCGGGAATTGCTGTTTTTTCTGAGGAGAAGGAACTGCAAATTCGAAAAGCTGTGGGAAGGATTAACCAGCTTCGCAATTTTCTGTTGCACGAGCCTGTGAAACCGGGGAACTCGGGCATTGGTCATACCAGGTGGGCGACACACGGAGTGCCATCAATCACCAACTGTCATCCTTTGACTGGATGTGGGGAACAGTTTATCGTAGCCCATAACGGAATTATTGAAAATTTTCCTCAGTTAAGAAGAACCCTCTTGCAAGAGGGTCATATTTTTTCAACGGATACTGACACCGAAGTGATCCCACATTTACTTGAGAAGTATGATACCGGGGATTTGGAACAAACCATCCGTGAGATTCTTCCGCTGTTAAGGGGATCTTTTGCCTTGGCGATTATGTCCAAAGCCCAGCCCCAGGTGATTGTTGGGGTATCACAGGACAATCCATTGGTTGTTGGCTTTGGAAAAAGTGAATCCTTTTTAACCTCTGATATAACCGCTTTGTTACCTTATACAAGGGAAACATACCCAATAAAAAATGGTGAAATAGCGATACTAGAACCAGAAAAGGTAACCATTAAATCCACTGCTGGTGAGGTGCGGGAACCAAAGCGAACAATCGTTGAATGGAATGTGCAGGATGTCAGCCTTCAAGAATTTGAACATTACATGCTAAAAGAAATTACCGAACAGACAAAATCTGTGGAAGATACTTTAGCGGGACGAATCTCGGAAAAGGGAATTGTTCTCCCTGAATTGGACCCACTTTTGCTGGCTGGCAGTCTAAGTAAGATTACACGGGTTCATATCATTGCCAGCGGGACGTCTTATCATTCTGGAAGTATCGGGAAAAAAGTGATGGATCAGCTGTTAAACATCCCAGTCGAAACGTCCTATTCTTCCGAATTTCAATACGACCATCCGCCGTTAGATGAGCAGACCTTGATTATTGTTCTTAGTCAGTCGGGAGAAACGGCAGATACCTTGTCCGCATTACGAGAAGCTAAGCGTTTCCAAAGTCCGATTATTGCCATAACCAATACGCCTGGGAGTACGGTTTCCCGAAAAGCAGACAGTACGGTCTATACAAAAGCTGGTCCAGAATTGGCGGTGGCAACGACTAAGTCTTATACATGCCAAATTACCGTATTAATTATGCTAGCAATTTGGTTGGCAGAGAAGCTTGGAAGCAGGGATCTTCACCCCTTGCCAGAATTAATGACAGAATTAAAACGGCTCCCTGAATATGTAGATTCAACGCTTATTATGACACAAGACGCTATCGATCAGTTTGCCCAAGTTACTTATGATCAGGAGCATTTATTTTTAATCGGCCGCGGTTTAGATTATGTTTTGGCACTTGAGGGAGCATTGAAACTGCAGGAAGTGGCCTATATTCACGCTGATGCTTATGCAGCGGGGGAATTAAAGCATGGGACAATGGCCTTGATTACCCCAGGCGTTCCTGTTATTGCACTAGCCACGCAAAACCAGGTAATGGATAAATTAATTAGTAACATTAAGGAAGTAAAGGCAAGGGATGCTTTTGTGGTTGGGATTACAACCATCGGAGACGAACTGCTTTCAGAAGTCGTTGATCAGGTTTTATATATACCTAATTCCCATCCGTTCTTGATGCCGATTTTGGCTGCCATTCCTTTACAACTGTTGGCCTACTATTCCGGAACAGTACGGGGACATGACGTGGATCGACCCCGTAATTTGGCAAAGAGTCTAACTGTAGAATAAGGGCTTAAGTGTTACAAACTGCCTATTGTTCCAAATTGTTTGGATTGAGACCTTTCGGAGTGCCCTATATAATGGCATACAGAAAGGGGAATGACAAAGATGAAAAAACTTTACTTTTTCATATTAGCCATGACCGTTTTCGGTGCCATGATGGTCACTACAGGAAACCACACCTATGCAGCATCATCAACCATCCAGATGGGGAACAATAATGGCGATGTTTGGGATTTGCAATATCGTTTGAAAGTTCTTGGATATTATGATAGTACCGTTGATGGAGTTTACGGATGGCAGACCTGGCAAGCAGTTCGAAACTTCCAATCAGATTATGGAATAAAGATTGATGGCACTGTTGGTGCGCAAACGATGAATGTATTAAAAAAAGTATCTGTTAACCAAAATGAACTAGATATGTTAGCCCGGATGATACACGCGGAAGCGCGTGGAGAATTATACACCGGACAAGTGGCAGTAGGTGCTGTTATTATGAATCGTTTGAAATCACCACTGTTCCCGAATACCATGCAAGACGTTCTTTTCCAACGATTTGCCTTCAGTGCGATTGATGATGGGCAATATTGGAATAATGCTCCAAATGCAACTGCCTATCGGGCGGCTATGGATGCAGTAAGAGGATGGGACCCTACGAATGGGGCATTGTATTATTTTAACCCGAAGACAGCAACTTCCAGTTGGATATGGACCAGGCCACAACTAGTTTCCATTGGAAACCACACTTTTATGAAATAGAACAGCAAGGAGGGTGTCCCAATAGTGGTCGCCCTCTTTTTTACGTTTTGGAAAGTTGAGCTCGTTTAAATACCATCTGTTGAAGTAGACTAGGAGATGTGTTGTAAGAAGGAGAAGGAATTAAATCAACTTTTATAGTATAATTGGCCTGGATTCTGCTTATTGCTGAGAAAGGGGTAAATTATAGAAATGGATTCTGGACGTAGGCGCATTCTCATTATGACTGCCGTTTCAGAGGAAAGAGAGGCAGTTCTTCGAGGCATAAATGGGAAGCAGAATATTGATGTCATCCTTACGGGGGTCGGCCCCGTCAAAGCAGCAGCAAGTACGGCAAGGATCTTAGCGAAAAAAGATTACGATCTGGTGGTTTCCGCCGGAATTGCTGGAGGATTTAAGGAGATGGCTGAGATTGGTTCCCTGGTCGTCGCCAACAAGATCGTTTCTGCAGACTTGGGTGCCGAGGGTCCGGAAGGGTTCTTAAGTTTAGACCAGCTAGGATTTGGGGCTTCTACTACTGTTCCATGTGAAATGGAGCAGGTTGATCAATTGAGTCAAGTGTTAACAGCAGCTGGTCTTTCTGTTCATATCGGCCCTATCGTAACAGTTTCTACTGTTACAGGGTCAGATCTGACGGCAAAAGAAATGGTAGAACGTGTTCCAGGGGCTGTTGCTGAAGCAATGGAAGGATACGGCGTAGCGGTCGCTGCGAAGGAATATGGATTACCAGTGATGGAAGTGCGGGCGATCAGTAATTTGGTGGGTCCACGAGACCGATCTGCTTGGCGGATCAAAGAAGCGTTGACCGCGCTTGAAGTTGCAAGCCAAGTATTAGCGGAGGTGTTTTCATGAGTAAGATGAGTATTGCCTTTTCACCCTGTCCTAATGATACGTTTGTTTTTCACGCTTGGGCGCATGGACTGATTCCAGATGCTCCGGCACTTGATGTAACCTATGCCGATATAGATATTACCAATTACCTTGCAACCCAATCAGACAGTATGGATATTCTTAAAATATCTTATGCTGCGCTGCCATGGGTGCTGTCCGAATATGCCCTGCTTCCGTGCGGGGGAGCTCTCGGAAGAGGATGTGGTCCGCTACTTCTGACAAAGGGTGAGACAGACCCCCGGGAATTGTCTAAACTACGGGTAGCCATTCCAAGTGAGCGGTCAACTGCTTATCTTCTATTCAGACTTTGGGCGGCCCAGAAGGTTCCTGGAGGTGTAGGGGAAATTGTTATATTGCCTTTTGATCACATTATGCCAGCGGTTCGGGATGGACAAGTTGATGCTGGACTAGTGATTCATGAAGCGCGATTTACATATCCCTCTTATGGATTATCCCTTCTGGCAGACATGGGGGAATGGTGGGAAGAGGATACGAACTTACCCATCCCGCTCGGGGCGATTATTGCTCGCCGTTCCTTGGATTTGGACGCGATCGCCAGCTGGATCCGTTCCTCAGTGGAGTACGCCTGGGCAACCCCGGAAGTATCAAGAGAATACGTTATGAGTCATGCCCAGGAATTGTCACCGGAAGTAGCACAGGCACATATCAACCTTTATGTAAATGAGTTTACTGCAGATCTTGGCGAAAAAGGGTATGCCGCGATTAAGGCATTACTTGGTCGTTCGGCGGAGGAAGGTCTTGTGCCAAAGTTCGATTTGTCCTTGCTGCGTTAACGGAAATATTTTCTGTTAACGTATTAAAGCTGATATTCGATGATCTAGGGCTAATAGCGGAAGTTTTTTCCGCTATTTTTTTTTATGGTTAAATTTCCTATTGTAATGTGAAAAAATTTACAATAAGTCCACTCAGGGAAAGCCCTAAAAAATCCTCGGAAATAAAGGGTTTTGCTAATTAGATGGTAAAAAAAATCATTGACACAAAGCCGCCACATTCATTATTATTAAATTGTAACCGTTTACAGATCAATTAAATTCGACCGTTTGTATGAATGTTTCATACAATATATGTTGTTATCTTATCGTTTATCGTTTTTATTCTGATTATTAAATTTAATTTATCCATTATGTATTTTATTCTATAAAAAAGTTTGTGTAACAAGTGTAGAAGATAGCCGGGGACTTTTTGTACCAGCCACTGTTCTCTGTATTGACTAAAAAAACTCGGGGTGGAATCTATAAGGTCCCCCCAAGTCCAACTACAAAGGAGGCTATTACCATGAACCAAATGCTAAGCAATGTTCGAATTCCTGCTACAACAGGCCAATTTAACCTCAGAAATTATGAAGAGACCTATCAAAGTTTTGCTTGGAAAGATGTGGAGAAGGAATTTACCTGGCATCGCACGGGAAAAGTGAATGCTGCTTACGAAGCAATTGATCGTCATTGTGAGTTGGGAAGAGCGGAAAAAATAGCTTTACATTATTATGATAGCAGGCGGGAAGAATCCTATTCATTTCTGGATTTAAAGCGATTGTCCAATCGATTTGCGAACATACTAACTGATCTTGGGATTGTGAAAGGGGATCGTGTATTTATTTTCATGCCAAGATCACCAGAGTTATATGCCAGCTTCTTGGGAATTGTCAAGGTTGGAGCGATTATTGGTCCGTTGTTTGAAGCCTTTATGGAAGGGGCAGTAAGGGATCGTCTAGCGGACAGCGAGGCGGTAGCCATTGTTACAACCCCTGATTTGGCTAAGCGTATTCCGACAAAGGAATTGTCACATCTAAAGCATGTAATTGTATTTGGGGATGAATCTCAATTGGAAGACAATCAGTTACATTTTCAATCTCTTATGGATCATGCATCTGAGGAATTTGAACCAGTATGGGTGGACCGTGAAGACGGCATGTTGCTTCACTATACTTCTGGATCTACAGGAAAACCAAAGGGTGTTCTACATGTCCACAACGCAATGATCCAGCATTATCAAACGGCAAAATGGGTATTGGACTTGCAGGAAAATGATGTCTACTGGTGCACAGCTGATCCGGGGTGGGTGACTGGTACTTCTTATGGAATCTTTGGTCCTTGGCTCCATGGGGTAACGAATGTGATACGCGGTGGACGTTTTACACCAGATGATTGGTATTCTACACTTGAAAAATATAACGTTACTGTCTGGTACAGTGCTCCAACAGCTTTCCGCATGTTAATGGGGGCCGGGGATGAAATCGTAAAAAAATATAATTTGAGTTCCTTACGTCATGTTCTTAGTGTAGGAGAGCCGTTAAATCCGGAAGTGGTTCTTTGGGGGATGAAGGTATTCGAACACAGAATTCATGATACTTGGTGGATGACCGAAACGGGTGCACAGTTAATCTGTAATTACCCTTCGATGGATATCAAACCAGGCTCAATGGGAAAACCAATTCCTGGCGTTGTTGCAGCAATTATAGATGACGAAGGAAATATTCTTCCACCGAACCGGATGGGGAATTTAGCGATTAAGGTAGACTGGCCTTCGATGATGAGGAAAATTTGGAAGAACCCTGCAAAATACGATGAATATTTCAGATTGGATGGATGGTATACATCAGGAGATTCCGCATTCATGGACGAAGAAGGGTACTTTTGGTTCCAAGGGCGTGTTGATGATGTCATCAATACATCTGGAGAAAGAGTGGGCCCCTTTGAAGTAGAAAGTAAGCTAGTTGAACATCCTGCTGTCGCTGAAGCGGGGGTTATTGGCAAACCCGATCCGCTGCGTGGGGAAATTATTAAGGCATTTATTTCGTTAAGAGAAGGGTACCAGGTATCAGACGAATTGTTGAATGATATCAAGCAATTTGTAAAAAAAGGATTGTCAGCCCATGCAGCACCTCGTGAAATTGAAGTAAAAGATAAGTTGCCGAAAACGAGAAGCGGGAAAATTATGAGACGAGTGTTGAAAGCATGGGAATTAGGATTGCCAACAGGGGATCTATCCACAATGGAAGACTAAGATGCAAAGGGGAGAGCGAATTGCTTATCCCCTTTTTTTGGTATTTAAGTTTCCATTCTCCAACTTAATTGACTGTTGATTAAAAGGTTTAGTCTATGAAAAAACGTTTCTCTAGACCCACATGACCCTTGATTGATACAATAATGTTCATTGTAGGGGAAGGGGTGATTCTTTTGAAAAATGTCGAGAATGTGGAATTTGGCGCCTGGCTGAGTATAGCTGCCTATATTTCCTTATCGATTTTCAAATTAATCATCGGATATCTTACCGAATCAAAAGCATTAACAGCTGATGGATTGAATAATTCTACGGATATTTTCCTTTCTGTCGCGATCTTGATCGGAATCCGAATATCTAGGAAACCGCCGGATGCAAACCATACGTATGGGCATACCAAAGCTGAATCGATAGCATCTTTGGTTGCCTCTTTTATCATGGTGAGTGTCGGGTTTAATATTATGCTGAAATCTTTTCGACAGATTTTTTTAGGTTCAGAGATTACTATCCCGGATACGTTTGCTGCTTGGACAGCTGTTATTTGCGCAATCGTCATGTATTTCGTTTACCGCTATAATTATCGATTAGCTTTGCAAACCAAAAGCTCTGCTTTACTTTCTGCTGCAAAAGATAATCTTTCAGATGCATGGGTCAGTATTGGAGTGATGATTGGGATTATTGGTGCTCAGTTCGGTTTAATCTGGTTAGATCCGTTAGCAGCCTTAGTTGTCGGGATTTTAATTTGTAAAACAGCATGGACCATTTTTTGGGATTCAACCCATGTATTAACAGATGGGTTTGATGAGGAGGAATTGTTGCAATACACAAAGACCGTCATGCAAATAAAAGGGGTTAGGGTAGTAGAAAGTATGAGAGCCCGTAACCAAGGGTCTGAAATATTTGTTGATGTAGTCATTCATATTGATCCCGATATTAGTATTATTCAAGGGCATCTTATTTGCGATAAAATTGAAAAGATAATGAGAGAAAAACACGCGGTGTCCAATGTGCATATTCATATTGAACCTTATATAGAACAGTTGGAAATGAAAAGAGAATCCATTAAATAAAGGCGTGAAGTGTGATCAGGTATAATTGTTTGTCGTTTTTGTTAAAAGTGAAGATAGAAGTTGAAATTATGGTAGAATAGATTTTATGAATTTTACGCCAAAGAAGGGAGGCATCCCAAATGAAGAAATTTTTTCTGCTATCGTTTGCGGCCTTATTGCTTGCTACGGGATGCAGCGGGTCTAGTGAACCTGAGCAATTAGTATCCATGCCTGTGTTAAAATATGAAGTAGGAAGCAGCGACTGGACGGCTTTGAACGCATTTTCACCGGGCGAAAATGTTTTGGAGGCTTATCAATTTGCCGTTGATCACCCAGAAGTTTTGGATTATATGCCTTGCTATTGCGGTTGTTATGAATCAGACGGACACACGAGCAATACGCATTGCTTCGTTGACAAGGTAGAGGATAATGTTGCGGTTTTAGATAATATGGGACTTGGCTGAGGAATTTGTGTAGACATCGCCCGTGAGGCGAAACAGGAATTTGAAAAGGGGTCAGACCTTAAAACTATACGTGAGAATATTGATAAAAAATATGGAGGGAACGGTATAAAATCTACCCCAACACCGTTACCAAACACTTAAAATATTTCTTTACTCAAGGTTTTGAGTAGTGTATTATTAGCAATTGTCATTTCATATTGATTTACTTGGAGGAGTCTGTCACCTGGAGACTTCTCTGTCTTTTTTTAGGAGTCCTGAGGTTTAGGGCTCCTTTTTATTTTTTTTTTGGAAGGCCACAAGCTTTACTTATAAGAGAAACAAGGAGTGACACAATATAGAAGAGGAGTTGGAGCTATGTTGATTTTTGAATTAGCTATTATTTTGTTAGCTTCCAAATTGGCAGGGGAGCTAAGCGTTAAGTTAGGACAACCTTCTGTTTTAGGCAAACTGTTGATTGGAATTGTACTAGGACCTTCTGTATTAGGATTGGTTAATGATACAGAAATTCTAAGTGAGATCAGTCAGGTTGGGGTTATTTTACTCATGTTTATTGCTGGACTGGAAACAGATGTAGAGGAATTTAAACGGACCGGGAAAGCTTCGACATATGTAGGTGTGGCAGGAATTATCGTCCCCTTGATAGTTGGTTATTTAGCCGGGGAAATGATGAGCTTGTCTCACTTGGAGTCCTTATTTTTAGGGTTGTTACTTTCCGCGACTAGTGTTAGCATCTCTGTTCAAGCACTTAAAGAATTAGGGAAGTTAAAATCAAGGGAAGGAACGACGATCCTTGGTGCTGCTGTAATTGACGATATCTTGGTGATTATCGCCCTTGCTTTTGTGATGAGCCTTGCAGGTGGGGATGTGAACCTAGGAACTATTGTGCTAAAAAAAGTGATCTTTTTTGCAGTGGCACTCTTACTTGGATGGAAGGCAGTCCCTTGGTTATTAAAATTATTTGCGCCATTGCGTGTAACAGAGTCAATCGTTTCTGCCGGATTGATCCTTTGCTTTTTCTTCGCATATCTTGCAGAATATGCAGGCGTGGCAGCTATCATAGGCTCTTATATTGCAGGGGTATCCATCAGTTTGACTAATTATAAAGAGCAAGTATTTGAAAGGGTGGAAACTATAAGTTATTCTTTATTTGTACCCGTATTCTTTACATCCATTGGCGTTGCAGCAGAATTTACAGGGGTTTTTGAGCATTTGGGGTTAATTGGTTTTCTTAGTCTTTTAGCGATTTTGACGAAGCTTTTGGGTTCTGCAATTGGAGCGAAATTGGCGGGTTTTCAGTGGAAAAGCTCATTAGGGATTGGATCAGCCATGGTTTCACGTGGTGAGGTTGCTCTTATAATTGCTGCGATTGGCTTAGAAAGCAGTTTACTCACTCAAGAACTTTTTGCTGTTGTTGTTGTCGTTATTTTGGTGACGACCATTGTGACACCTCCTATGATGAAATTATTTTTATCAGAGAAAGAAAAGGCTTGACGGTAAGTGCGAAAGTGTTTATGATTAAATTAAGTTAAATAAGAGTTCCTTTAAAGGGGAGTAGCTAGGACAGCAAAGTCGTCATTTCGGGATCATGATCCTCGGCTTTGTTGGCAACCTTGATGTTGTTTGCGAGACCTTTACCATATGGGTAAAGGTCTTTATTATTTTTATGGCCTTTACCAAACAGGTAAAGGCCATTTTTATTTTTAAAGGGGGATAATAAATGGAATTTTTGTCAACAGATTTTTTATCAGCGTTATTAGCAATCGTCGTTATTGATTTAGTATTGGCGGGAGATAATGCCATTGTCATTGGTCTTGCAGCCCGAGCTTTGCCGAAGGCACAGCAAAAGAAGGTCATTGTATGGGGAACAGTTGGGGCCATTATCGTTCGTTCATTATTAACCTTAGCTGTCGTCTGGCTTTTGCAGATTCCAGGACTGTTGCTCGCAGGAGGCTTGTTGCTTGTTTGGATTGCTTATAAACTGTTAGTAGAAGAAAAGGGACATGAAGATATGAAGGCTGGTGCGACCATGGCTAGCGCAATTAAAACAATAATTGTCGCTGATACAGTGATGGGATTGGATAACGTCCTTGCTGTTGCCGGGGCTGCACATGGCAGTTTCCTGCTGGTCGTATTAGGACTTTTGATTAGTGTTCCGATTGTGGTCTGGGGAAGTACGATCATCTTAAAATGGGTGGATCGCTTTCCAGCTATTATCTATATTGGGGCTGGTGTATTAGTTTGGACTGCGTCCAAGATGATCGTTGAAGAACCGATTGTCGCTGGTGTCTTCGCAGGAAATCCCATTCTTAAATGGACTTTTAGTATTGTATTAATAGCAGGTGTTCTTATCCTGGGGAAGAAAAAAAATCAAACAAAGGTTGTAGAGCAAGCTTCTTAAAACTTGTATCCATAAAGGGTATTGCTCTCTCCTCTCCTTTAAAGGAATAAAAGCAACCATCAAAAGGCCTCCAATCTTGGGAGGTCTTTTGTATTCGACAAAAAACTTTCTTTTTAGTTTGTTATGACAAACTTAACTGGAGTAAGTGACGGCGCTGGAAACTTATGCTAGACTTTACCTATAATGAAAACTTCCATCAAGAGAGTGTGATTCCAATATCCACATTGATGGTTAGTTGCACATACCTTGGCTTTTGTGGGCAGTTTATCCCCAGCTAACTTACTTTATTTCGTAAAGTTTTAAAGGGGGGATTCTGCCTGTTCATACCTAAATAAAGTACTGCTGACGGATTCGGATTCATTTTTAGGAGGTGGGGGACATGGCGTTTGCCCATTTCAGGCGGCTTTCAGATGAGAAACAACGTGATATTTTGAACGCCTCACTGGAAGAGTTTGTGCAGTATGGTTATGATATGGCCTCAACAAATCGGATTGTTGAGAGGGCTGGTATTGCTAAGGGAACCTTATTTAAATACTTTTCCAATAAAGAAACCTTGTTTTTATATCTTTGTGAGCAATGTGCAGAGGAAATTGCCTATAGTTACGAAGAACAGCTCGATGATTTGCCGAATGATTTTATCCAGGCGATCAAGAGAATTGCCTTCTGTGAAATCACCTTATCGACGGAAAGACCAGAACTTTTTTATCTTTTCCAGCACATGGCTAAGCATCCTGGGCACCCGGTATACAGAAAGGTGATTGATCGGGACCGCGAAAAGACAAGTTTAGTAATGCAACGATTAATTCAATTGCTAGCTAAAAAACGTTTAAAAGAAGGCGTTTCTCTTGAAAGAATTTTGTTATTGATGACATGGGTGATAGAAGGTTTGAAACAAAAGATTTTTCTTGATACTGAGGGGATGAAGCAGATGACGAAGGAAGAATGGGACTGCTATGTGCAAGAAGAGTTAAATCAAACCTTTGATCTATTGAAGTGTGGTATATTCTCATAGCTCACATCCCGAATGCGGGATTTCCATCAGCATGAAAAGGGGGCAAGATGACTATTTCTTCCACGGTTGCGGCGAAAAAGAAAAGGAAAGCGAAGAGAGTAATCTTCAATAAAGTCACACCATCTTCTCAAAGGTATTTACAAAATATTTTCGACAGCTTCCCCCTTGTTGTGTGGTCGATTAGTATTACCTCTAAGGATGGGCCACAGTTTTCCCTCACCTGTGAACAGGTTTTGGGGTATACAGCTGATGATTTCAGAAGGGATCAAGGCTTATTTAAGCGGAGAGTGCATCCTGAAGATCTGAAAGAGGTTCAGCGTGGTTTTGAACAGCTGTTGCATGGATTCCCTGTAGAATGTCACTACCGTTTTCTACATCCAAATGGATCAACGATATGGATCTATGATCGGACTATCCCTGTTTTTGATGAGCATGGGGGGATAATTCGTTTAGATGGGGTATTGATGGATGTCAGTAGGCAAAGGCACGAAGAATTAAGAATAGCCGACCTTTCACGCATTGACCAAGCTACAGGACTTCCAAACAGCCGCGTGTTTCGTGAAGATTTAAGACGAATGCTGTCTACCCATGGGAATTCGAAACTAGCGGTCTTACTGATGAAATTGCTTCGTTATAATCAAGTGAACGATGCGCTCGGTCGCAAGGATGGGGATTGTTTACTGCAGATAGTCACCCAGCTGTTGCAAAAAGATACATCTTCACACCCCCTCTACAGACTTCAAGAGGACGAATTTGGAACAATTGTAACGGATGCAAATGTTAGTGAATTAGAACAATGGATGGTCCGTCTTCAGGACCAGTTTGAACAACCTTTTAAACTAAAAGATTATCTTGTTTATTTTCCTATACATATAGGGATGGCAATTTCTCCTGATGATGCAGCGGAATCAGAATCCCTCTTACAACTGGCAGAAATCACTTTGCATGAAACAGAGCGGGCAAACGAAAAAATTCGGCGCTATCGTCCGGGGATGAAGAAAATTTTGCAGCAGAGATTAAAGCTTGAGGGTGAACTTAGCAAAGCAGTCAGCGAAAACTCCTTTATTTTAAATTATCAACCCCAAATTAATTCGCTGACAGGGGAGTGGGTAGGGATCGAGGCGCTTGTCCGCTGGAAGCATCCAGAAAGGGGAATTGTTCCGCCCAAGGATTTCATTCCCATGGCAGAAGAAACAGGGCTTATCGTTCCCATTGGAAAATGGGTGTTGGAGACAGCTTGCAAGCAAAATAAAGCTTGGCAAGAGGCTGGTTTGCCAGCTATTCCTATATCCGTGAATCTCTCGATGAAACAGTTCATCCAGGAGAATTTAGTGCAAACTGTAGCTCAGGTTCTAAAGGATAGCGGTCTTGAGCCGAAGTATTTAAATCTCGAGATCACGGAAAGTATGACTGTAAATGTGGAATTTGCCCTAGAGAAGATAAAGAAGCTCAAGGAATTAAATATATGTATTAATTTGGATGATTTTGGAATTGGGTATAGTTCTTTTAGTTATTTGCAGCGTTTCCCTTTGGATAAAATCAAAATTGATCAGTTTTTTGTTCGGAATATTAAGCAACAGGCTAATGGGGAGGCTATCCTTCAAACCATTATCATGATGGCACACAAGATGAATCTAACAGTTTTGGCAGAGGGTGTAGAGACTGTAGAACAGCTGGAATTTTTAAAGGAGAATCAGTGCTTTGAAATCCAGGGTTATTTGATTAGTCCGCCTGTTCCCGCGGAAGAACTAACAGCACAGCTTATAGCAACAGGGAACGTACATATGAAATAGCCTATTCAGTAGTAGTACAAAACCTGGAACACATATAGTAAGAAGGAGGGACGATAGAGCCAAGATCAAGCAAATGGCCCTAAAGGACAACGATGAAGGGTTGATTATGAAACGGAGTTCACAAACCGAAAGATGAAGGAGGCTTGTGTCTACATGATTCAAATTGCGGAATCAACCATAGACATTCATTCACTTCTAAATCAATGGCCATTAAATCGGTTTCAGAACCAAATCGTTCGGAAAATGGCAGCAAGTCATATCACTTATCGGTATGCGTCCATTCAACATTTAATGTTTGAATTGCGTGTGAGAGGGTACATAGTTGAAGCTGCTCAAGCGCTAGAAAAAAGTGATGCGGGATTTGCAAATTTTAAGAATGCCCGCTGCAATCCATCGTTTTGGCGATTGACAGAAGAGGGGGGATTTCGAATTAGAAATGAAGTCGCTCCATCTTTAGGTATTCTAGATATCTTTCAAGATGGTGAACGATATGCTTTCGAATGCACAACTGCAATTGTGATTGTCTTGTATAAAGCAGTGCTAGATGCACTGGGGAGCGATATATTTGATTCGCTATTTGCTGGCCTCTACCTTTGGAATGGAAATTATGATAAAGATCTAGGGCTAAATAAATCCTATGAATTCGATGAGCTGCCGGGAGATGTTCGATACATCAAGAATCCCCAGGTAGATCCTGACGAAATGGAATGGCAGGGAGAAAACCTTGTTGTTTTAGGTGAGGGGAGTTATTACGGACACGGCATAGGGATTGGGGCTGTACAGAACATGATCGCAGAATTAAACCGCCATCGTGTCCCTAATGCCGTGGAATCCGCTTATTTGGTAGGGGAGGTTCTCAGGCCAGACTTTCAATACTTATCCTCCTATGGAAATAGGCAACAAGTCCATTTTGTCCTCGGACCGAATCATCAAGTTGTATGGGATCATTTACTTGTGGCACAGATTGGCTCCCAAGTATTCATTTATATCTAAAACGACAAACTTCGTCCAAACCACTCTTACATTTTAAGCATAAAATAGATTACCCAAAGGTCCTGCGAGCCATTTTTCTGGCTCTTTTTTTGATGGATATTTTATTTTTGTTCTCGGATTAAAAGCATGAAAGAAACCACCAATCCACTGATAAAGCAGGAAATAGTAATTTTCCAATCAAAGGCTGAAAACGACAGTAATGTAGAGAAAAAGGTGAAAAGAAGCCAAATGAGTGACTCTTTATTTTTCTTCATCGTTACATTTGTTTCTGAGTGGGAGTAGCAGGCGCATCTACCTTTTTGGCATCCTCAAAATAGAGATCGGCGATAATATCAGCCAAGGCTGAAGTTGTTCGCATGGATTCTTCTAATGTATTTTCAATTCCGCCAATCTCAATCAGGAGGCTGTTGGGTGAGATGGATTGGTTATACTCCCCATTCCCTTCTGCACTGCTTTTTGCATGTATGCCCCTTGAAATGTCAGGATACTTTTCATTTAATCGTTTATCAAAGGTTTCCGCAAGCTGTTGGTTTTTCTTCCAGTGAGCGTTCCCCTTTCCGATAACAAAGGCAATGCGGGCATAGGTTTTTCCGTCTATTGTCACGGTAGTGGATTTTCGAGTTGCGGAATCCCGGTGAATATCAATAATATAACCAATGTCTTTATTCTGTTTAACCGCAGCTTTTACCGTTTTTAGTGATTCTGCATAGGACAAGGTGTAGGACAATCCTGCTTTCTCAAGTCGTTTTTGGTGGTCTGTAGCATCAAAACTTGCTTTTATTCCACGTTTTTTTAGTTCTTCTTCCAACTGTTTGCTGACCATCATTACATTCACTTTGTCATCTGTTATAAAGGGTGGGTTATTTGCGGCAAATGTCCAAGATTCCGTATTATGCGTGTTATAGATAAACACCATCCGTTCTTTTTCCGGGGCCGCAACCATTTTAGGATCATCCTTTTCCGTCTTTTCTTTTGTTTCGCTTTCCTTTATTCCAGCTTCTTGTTCGTTTAAAGCGATCGTGGGTGCTGGTGATTCAACAATATAGTTTTGTTCGTATGCCAGGGTGGATGACTGAATTTGTTTACCATTGTATGTCGATAGCCCCGGAATCTGACTGGAAAAGAACGTGGTTAAATCCATCGGGTTAAGGCTTGTCAATGTTTCGAAAAGATAAAGCGATAAAGGCATGGGTGGATCTTCTGAATTAAAGGTTTTAAAACGCAAATAGGGAATTTCTGTTTCCAGTGCTTCAACGATTACCTTTTGGGAGATCTGCGATACGGCTTGTCTCATAGTGGGTGAAGTGTTTGCAAAGGAATGCCCTACGAGCCATACGATAGGTAGAATAAACAGTGTACAGATAAGGGAAGTCACGATTAAGAGATGTGAGAAGTTTAGTTCGTAGAATCTATTCATTTTGGTCACCTTCAAGTGTTTGTTTTCTATCATTTTATGAAGAAAGTCTGGAAAAATGCTCCTAAATATATCTTTTCATTAAAAGGGTTTGAAGGGAGTATTCTGCGGGAAAAATATCCTAAAAAGAGAGATTTCTCATTCGAGTCATGTTATGATGAAATTAATCGCAAAAAAAGAAAATAGGATGATAGATCATGAAAGGTATACCTACACATCAATCAAGAACGACTAGAACTTCTCTTGTTATGCCCCTTGACACCAACAATCATGGGACGATTTTTGGCGGAAAGGTGCTTTCTTATATCGATGAAGTTGCAGCTATATCGGCCATGCGTCACTGTCAACAATCTGTCGTGACAGCATCAATTGATTCAGTTGACTTTTTAAATCCTGTTAAGGAAGGGTATGCGATTCATATTGAAGCATTTGTTACATGGACAGGTCGAACATCAATGGAAATATTCGTGAGAGCAGAATCAGAAAATCTACTTACAGGTGACAGACAACTCACAACTACATCCTTTTTGACCTTTGTCGCAGTGGATAAGGATGGAAAGCCAGTTCCAGTCCCCCCCGTGATCCCAGAAACCGAGTGGGAACAGGAGTTAAATCAGTCGGCTGAAAACAGACAACTGAACCGACGGAATCGAAAGAAAATCTATCAATTAAGTGGTATGAAAAAATAAAAAATGCTTCAATCGAAGCCAGATCCTTTTGTCGGGCTCTTGGTTTCGTACATAGTATAACGTGTTAGGCACTGCTAAATATCGGACGTTTTAACGGGGGAGTTATTCGCTTAAGGAAATAAATCATTAGGAGGGGGTAGATTACAATGGACAACAAAAGTATTTCCACCTGGCTAGGTCAATTTCCAATGTTTAAAAGTTGCACCCAGGATGAACTCGAGCAGCTGGCTAACTTATTGTTATTCAAGAAAGTGGAGCGAAAAGATGCGCTTTTTTATGAAGGGGAACCTTGTGATATTATCTACTTTGTGAAAAAGGGACAGGTCAAGGTTTATAAAACAACTGAGGACGGGCGTGAGCAGATTGTTAATATTTTAACGGCCGGGGACATGCTGCCACATGTAGGATTGTTTGGGGATAGTGCATATCCGGCGACTGCGGAGGCTTTGGATGATACGGAAGTGTACTTTCTATACGTAAAGCCATTTACGACTTTTATCTCACATAACCCAAGCATCTCCATCAAATTATTACAAGAGATGGATGGGAAAATTCGGGAAATCCAGGCCAGATTATCCAATGTTCTAAATAAAGATATGCGCGAAAAAATTCTCAGTGTTCTTCTGTCCTTGGCAAGAAGCAAAGGGACGCAAACGGATAGTGGATACCAGGTGGATCTCGAATTGACGCATCAGGATATCGCGGATATGGTAGGAACGACAAGGGAAACGGCAAGTCGAATTTTGGGGCAATTGAAGAGGGAAGGCCTGATTCGCATGGAAAACCATGTGATTTCGATTAAAGAATAGCCCCCCTTGTTATCTCCCAATACAATTAGGTGAAAAGGGCGTCGTGAAGCGCCTTTTTTTATTCTTTGTCGTTTTGATAAATACGGTTGAAATATTCTTCTACAAGCTTACTCGCAAAGTTCCCCAAACCATTTTCTGACTGCATTCTGGTTATAAATTCTTCCAAATTAATGGGTAAGCGAGAATCCTCATCACTTTTGTAAGTCATGATGTACGCACCTTCCTTTATTCAGCGGAGTGACTACAAATTTATTATAACGGAAAATAATGGATTTGTGAGGTTTTCGACAAAACTAGTACTTGTTCGATTAGTTTGGTGAAAAACAAATTGCTAGGGATATATGATTTGAAGAGGATGAACTGGGAATGGTATATAATGGATTAATTCTTACTTAAGCAAAGGAGAATGATTATGGAGAAGGAATCAAAAGCTTTTCTTATGGAGTTGCTTAGGACCCCATCGCCATCAGGCATGGAGATGAAAATTCAAAAAAAATGGATGAACTACGTGAAAGAATTTGCTGATGAAGTACGCACAGATTCAGCAGGAAACGTGATCGGCATTATAAATCCGCATGCCCCTTTCAGGATCATGCTTGCTGGTCACTGTGATGAAATTGGAATGATTGTCAGCCATATAAATGATCAGGGGTTTGTATATGTCGATAAGGTAGGTGGGATTAGTCATAAGCCAGCTATTGGCATGAAAGTCGAGGTATTGGGTGCAAATGGGACTATTACCGGTGTGATTGGGGCTAATGCAGAACACCATGGCGGGGTGAAGGACGGGTTTGAATTCTCTGATCTATTCATTGACTGTGGAGCAAGAAACAGGGAGGAAATCTCCAAGCTTGTACAGGTGGGGGATTTTGCTGTATATAAGCGAGAGGCTGAAATTTTGCAGAATGAGAGACTAAGCGGCAGGGGGCTGGATAATCGGACGGGTGCATTCATTGTCGCCGAGGTGCTCAAAAGACTGTCTCATACGAAACCGCGTGTAGGTGTTTATGCTGTCAGTACAGTAAATGAGGAAACCAATATGGGTGGTGCTTATTTTGCGGGAGCGGGGATTAAGCCCAATATGGCCATTGCCTGTGATGTAACATTTGCCACGGATTACCCGGGAGTTGACCGTAAGCATGGGGATGTAAAGCTTGATCATGGGCCTGTATTAGCCAAAGGGGCACCAATTAACTGGAAAATCAATCGTTGGTTGGAAGAAAGCGCCAAGCGTTTGCAGATGGATATTCAGTACGAGCTCACCCCCCGAAGAACAGGAACAGATGCTGATCAAATTCGCTTGACGGGACTAGGAGTCCCCATTGCCCTTGTCTCTTTGCCTCTTCGTTATATGCATTCTCCAGTGGAAACGGCAAGCTTTAAGGATATAGATCAGGAGATCGACTTGCTTACAGATATGATCCTTCAGTTAACTGGGAAGGAAAACCTTCACCCCGTAGAAGATTAAAGAGATAGGAATGATTCCTATCTCTTTTCTTCAGATTAATTTGATTCCGCTTAATAAAATTAAAGTAAGTATGGTATAACGCAATACCGTGGTTGGCAACCGAGTAGATAGAATGCTTCCCGTAAGTACACCTGGAATGGACCCGATCAAAAGTTGGAATACGATAGCATAATGGACATTGCCGTAGCCCATATGGGTTAATCCCGCGGCACTAACAAGAAAAAGCGCATGGGCTATATCCGTCCCAACAATTTCCTTCCCGCTAAGCTGAAAGAAATACATAAGGGCAAGTGCAAACAAGGAACCACTTCCGATCGATGTGAGCCCAACGATAAAACCAAGGACGATTCCAATTAGAACGGTAAGTTTTCTTTTAGAACTGTTCTCCATCTGCTGCCACCTATTTGGCTGTTTTCTTTTTCGATCCTTAACGTTTTTTATAATGGTAGCGATAGGAATGAGAATAAGCGCAAAACCCAAGGCTTCTTTAATTACTTGATCCGCGTTTCCAAATGTTTGTTCTATCCAATGCAGTAGATGTACAGCAATAATTGCACTTGGGACGCTTCCTAAGGCAAAATAAAATACGATGGACCACTGAATTGATTTTTGTCGCCAATGCTGTAAGGTCCCAAATACCTTTGTAATGGAGTTATAGACAAGATCAGTTCCTACCGCAATAATGGGTTGGATCCCAAACATAATTAATATAGGTGTGAGCAGGGCAGCTCCTCCAACCCCCGTCAGGCCCACCAGTAATCCGACGAAAGCACCAATCAACACCAGACCTAAATCCATAATCGTCCCTCTCTATCTGTAGTTCATAATTAGATCATATGGACTAATGCTGATAGGGGTTCACAGTTGGAGGAAATTGGGCTTACTCCGTTTATCTGCCTATTGCAAAACATATAATAAAGTTGCCGGAAGTTTTAAAGGATAATTAAATGGTTTGCGAAGGTGTGAGGGTTCGACGAAGTTTGCAAACCAGCATTGGAAGCCCTAAAGGACAACTATATGGTTTGCGAAGGTGGTGAATACTCGACGAAGTTCGCAAACCAGCATTGGAAGGAGGAGGGGGAGTGTTAAGTCATTACTTAAATCAAAAGGTGTCGATCTATTATTCGGATGGAACAAAATTATGTTCACATAAAGGTACGATGAGCCACTATGATGCTAAGCACAATTTGGTGAAGATGTTGTTGGAAGATAGGGAAGTGATCTTTCCATTAACCGCAATTACTAAAATTGAAGTCAAGCGAGAAGAAGAATTTGTGAAGGGCTTGGAATTGGATGAATTAACAGAATGTTATGAGCACCGCGGCCATGATTTTTGGTAAAGGTAAAAAGAACCGACCTACACATGCGAGATCGGTTCTTTTTGCTGGGGCGCGGTTCTTACCTTTGTGACTCGGTCCAAAAATTTTCGATGGAAGATTAGGGAGCGCTGGAAGATCGGGCTTAGAATAAATGTATAAATAAACGTAACAATAAAAATGGGTCCACCAAGCAACAGTCCAACGACCAGAATGATACTTTCCACAATAATTCTCGCTCGACTTACTGACATCCCGGTTTTATCGGAAATAGACAGCATAAAGCCATCTCGGGGTCCTGCTCCCAAACCCGCTGCTACATACATGCCTCCTCCGATTCCGACAACAATAATGCCAAGAAGGAGATAGGGGTAATCTATCCACGTATGTGTTGCTCCCGGAAGAATACTAAGCCAAAGAAAGAAGTCCATAATTGGCCCGACTAATAATCCATTGAAAAAGGTTCCAAGGCTAATGTATTGGCGATCCAAGATCAAGGTTATACAGATTAGTGACAATCCTGTGATAACATTCCAAGTTCCAATTGATAACCCGAAGTGGTCGTATAAGGCCACATTTAGCACATCCCATGGATGCAATCCAAGGTGTTTGACCTGAACAGCAATTGCGAGTCCTAATCCAAATAAAATAAGTCCAAAAAAGAACATAAAATATCGAAGTAATAAATTCATTGTTTTCCCCGTTCCTCCAACTAATTTCCAGTTATACCTTTTTCTGTGTATTATAATCCTTATTTATATTTTCGGGTAGAGGGCAACTGTATTTTGGAGAATATCTATGAAGTTTCCTGGAAGTGAATGGTTCTGAATTTGCCAGATTGGGATTCAAATTGTATTGTAACAAGAACCCCCCATTCCCGGTGACCTTCCCTTAACCAAAGTTTAAACACTTCCTGCGAAACACTCCCCGTTACTGGCGTCCTCCCGACATGCTGATAATCGATAATCTCTGCCCGTGGATGCTTTTTTTTCGTTTCCACCATCGCCAGCCGCCCCCATTTTGCGTAAGAGGGTTCTTCAGCAGTTACCTCCATTGGGATAAGCAAGGGGAAATGGAGGGGAGTAATACTCAGAAGCAAGGAAAATAACAAATGGATTCTCATACTTATCTATTTCCTTCCCAAATAATTATGCTTTATTATCCCTTCTAACTTTAAAGATGATTCAGTATTCCATCTTTTACCGTAAGACATTGGTCATTACTCCTAAAAAGAAGGAAATCCTAGTTAAAGAGAATATCATTCATTTTGAGGAGGTTCTGTATGACTGGGAAATGGTTAAAAGCAACTCTCATGGCGCTCGTTGCAGCCGCGGTTATGACTGCGTGTGGATACGGAGAACCCAATCCACGTTCTTATATTTCCTATAGTGATCCAAATGAACATGATCAAGATGCAGAAAGAGAGGCAAGGGTAGGGAAATTCGGAACAAGCAATTTGTTTGGGGTGAAAAATTCCAGCAGCATCTCTTCGAGGATTGAAAGTACAATAAATGCTGGAAATCTTCACGGAATAGAAGTTTTGGTCTTGGGTGACACCGTTGTTCTAGGTCAGCATAAAGGAACTGCAAATGGCCCTACGGATCTAGTGAAGGCTAAACAGCATGTTAATCAATTGTTGGGTAGCGGGGTTAGGACAATGGTCGTGAAAGACCAAACGACGATCCACTTAATGGAAAAGGTAAAAATTGATCTACATTCTGGTTCCGGGCACCCTAAAAGCACAGCTTCAAATATCACTCGGATTCTAGAGAAGGCAGAATGGATGAGATGAGAAAGTGCCTCGGTGTTCCAACCTATCACAAAAAAAAGTCCGGTGTGCTTTTCACACCGGACTTTTTCACTACTACTTAGTGGCTATACCCACCTTCACGAGCAATATCCTGACGAACCTGCTGTGCGTTGGTTCCTGCGAAACCAGGGCTCATCATGGAGCCGGAACCGCCCATCATGCCAGCATTCATACCCATTCCTTGAGCAAGATATCCGGCTTCACGAGCTATATCCTGACGAACTTGCTGTGGATTAGTTCCAGCGAAACCAGGACTCATCATGGAGCCGGAACCGCCCATCGTGCCAGCATTCATACCCATTCCCTGAGCAAGATATCCACTTTCGCGGGCGATGTCTTGTTGAACTTGCTGTGGATTAGTTCCAGCGAAACCGGGGCCCATCATAGAACCGGAACCGCCCATCATGCCAGATTGCATGCCTAAACCTTGTCCGATGTATCCACCTTCACGAGCAATGTCTTGGCGAACTTGCTGTGCATTAGTCCCAGCGAAACCGGGGCCCATCATAGAACCGAAACCGCCCATCATGCCAGGATTCATACCCATTCCCTGAGCAAGATACCCACCTTCACGAGCAATGTCTTGGCGAACTTGCTGTGCATTGGTCCCAGCGAAACCGGGGCTCATCATGGAACCAGAACCGCCCATCATGCCAGGATTCATACCCATTCCTTGAGCAAGATATCCACCTTCGCGAGCGATGTCTTGCTGAACTTGCTGTGCATTGGTCCCAGCGAAACCGGGTCCCATCATAGAACCAGAACCGCCCATCATGCCAGGATTCATACCCATTCCTTGAGCAAGATATCCACTTTCGCGGGCGATGTCTTGTTGAACTTGCTGTGCATTAGTCCCAGCGAAACCGGGGCTCATCATGGAACCAGCGCCACCCATCATGCCAGATTGCATGCCAAAACCTTGTCCGATATATCCGCCTTCGCGAGCGATGTCTTGCTGAACCTGCTGTGCATTGGTCCCAGCGAAACCGGGGCTCATCATGGAACCAGAACCGCCCATCATGCCAGGATTCATACCCATTCCTTGAGCAAGATATCCACTTTCGCGGGCGATGTCTTGTTGAACTTGCTGTGCATTAGTCCCAGCGAAACCGGGGCTCATCATGGAACCAGCGCCACCCATCATGCCAGATTGCATGCCAAAACCTTGTCCGATATATCCACTTTCGCGGGCTATGTCTTGTTGAACTTGCTGTGCATTAGTCCGAGCGAAACCGGGGCTCATCATGGAACCAGCGCCACCCATCATGTCAGATTGCATGCCAAAACCTTGTCCGACATATCCACCTTCGCGGGCTATGTCTTGGCGAACCTGCTGCGCGTTAGTCCCAGCGAACCCAGGGTTCATCATGGACTGTGGAGAAGCTTGGTAACCTGAAAAGCTTTGCATGCCAAACCCTGGTGTCCCACCTTGAGCGCGGAATCCGCCATCTTGTGCAATATCTTGCCTTACTTGCTGTGCATTTGTACCTGCGAAACCTTGTTGAAACATCCTAACCCCTCCTTAGAAAGATAATGATACTAATGGAACCTGTTGGTATTATTTAGCAAAGTTAAAAAAACTATGCATAACGCAAAAAAGGTTTTTAAATCTATGGACACTAAAAAAAGCATCTAAAATTCTGAGGTCACATTACTGGGTTTTCCAGTTTGCACGTAAATGTTCCCCAAGTTTCGATGTGAATTTAAGAATTTCGATCATTAACAACATTTAATTCATCTTTTTGCAATTACATCATATCTTTAACATACAGAGTTAAAGAAATGAAAAAGGTTCACTGTCAAGGGACTTCAGGAAGGAGATCGGCATGACCAGTTTTCAATCAAAAAAGGTATTATTATTGGATATGGATGATGTCATTGTGGACCAAACATTTACGTGGATTAAACGTTTATATGAAAAGACGGGTGTTCTTTATCATCGGGAAAGTTTAACGAAATGGGACCTTACCACTGTATTGCCAAGGGAAGTAGCACAAATGATCTTTGAAGAAATCAATCGGGAACCAGGCTTTTTTCGACAGCTTCCGGCAAAAGATGGAGCTATTGAAGGTATTCAGCAATTATCGCTTTATTATGATATCGTCTTTGTCAGTGCTGGTGAGCATTACGCTTATCGTGATAAATATTTATGGCTAGAGGAAAACCTCCCTTCTTTAGGAAAACCTAATCTAGTGTTGACACACCGAAAGGACCTTGTCCTGGGGGATGTCTTGGTGGATGATGGACCACATAATATTATAAAATCCCCGGCAAAACTTAAGATCATCTTTGACCATCCTTGGAATCGGCATTTGCAGGATTTTATTCGTGTTTTAGACTGGAAAGAGTTGACAAAGATTCTTTTGGCGAAGGATAATAAGATCTTAAGGAGATCCACAGGATAAAAAAATAATTTCAATAATTAAATGACCCAAACCATGTGAAAGATGGAGGATCTTATGATAACGGTAACAACTGAAAAAATTCCAGGATACAAAGTAACGGAAGTAAAAGGACCGGTTTTTGGATTAATAGTACGCAGCAGGGGAATCGGCGGAGATATTAAAGCTGCTTTACGCGGCTTGGTTGGCGGGGAAATTCATGAATATACAGCAATGTTGGAGGATTCTCGTAAACAGGCTATTGATCGAATGGTAAAGAATGCTCAAGCCATGGGAGCAAATGCGATCATTATGATGAGATTTGATTCCGGTGAAATTGGTCAAAACATGAGTGAAATACTTGCCTACGGCACAGCCGTTATCGTAGAAAAGGAATAGCGAATGGGCTGGGTAGTTGGGTACGTTGGTCTGCAAATTCTTTTATTTATCATATTACTATTAGGCTCTTGGCTAATTTGGGATAAACGATTTTCGAAGCGTCATGGAGAAAGTATTCCCCCAGGTTTCCAAAAAACGGAGGAAGTGAATATTGACCCAGTTACCGGGAAAACTCATAGAGTTTACTATAACCCCAAGACGGGAGAACGTTTTTACCGCTTAGAAAAGTTTTAGTTCAATAAATTAAAGTGAACAAACTTTACTATCGGCATGGAAAGCTTCCTCTAAAGAGGGATACCTCTTCTTCGAATGGGCTTCAATAAAAGCTTTTCTTACAAAGAAGAATAAGCAAATAAGCTGCCTGTAAGCAAGATTAGGGCGGCTTATTTTGAGGTGTAGTTAAAATGTGAAGGGAGAAAGATCTAGTGAGCGTACATATTGGTGCAAAAGAAACAGAAATTGCTGAAAGCATATTATTGCCTGGTGATCCTCTTCGTGCAAAGTATATTGCAGAAAATTTCTTAGAAGGTGCCATGCTATATAATGAAGTACGTGGTATGTATGGATACACTGGCACATATAAAGGAAAGCGGGTATCGGTGCAAGGGACAGGGATGGGGATTCCATCGATATCCATCTACACCCATGAATTAATTCACCAATATGGAGTAAAGCAATTGATCCGTGTGGGGTCATGTGGCGGCGTGCAACAGAATATTAAGATCCGGGATGTGATATTGGCTATGACTGCTTCGACCGATTCTTCAGTTAATCGGCTGGGATTCAAGGGAATGGATTATGCGCCGGCTGGGAGCTTTGAACTTTTACAAAAAGCCTATAGCGAGGCAGCCAAAAAGGGCATGGATGTACATGTTGGCGGTGTATTTACTAGTGATACATTTTATAATGATGACCCTGACCGGATTAAGCTGCTGAATGATTACCGAATTTTAGCAATTGAGATGGAGACCTCTGCTTTATATACCATTGCTGCAAAAGCAAAGGTTCAGGCCTTGTCTATTCTTACTGTCAGCGATCACATTGTAACTGGAGAAGAAACATCAGCAGCGGAAAGACAAAATACATTTAACGAGATGATAGAAATCGCCTTAGAAACCGTTGTTCATTAACTTCCACAGTTTCCCATCTGATATCTTGCTACTCTCTTTGAAACTTTTCGGGGAATATGTTAGTTTAAAAGAGTTAAGGAAAACCAAAGGGGATAAGAGAGATGGGATCTTGGAAGAAAAAATTCTTATTATCAGTTTTACTTACAAGTTTTTTAAGCACAGGACCGGCATTCGCGGCTCAAAATTTTAAGGATGTATCTTCGACCTATTGGGCGGCTGACACAATCCAATGGGCAGCAGAGATGAATATGATTAATGGATACCCAGATGGTACCTTTCAACCAAATAAACAGGTAAGTGAAGCAGAATTCCTAGCTATGCTGATCAAATTTTATGCCAAAGATATTGAACCAACTAAAATAAAGACCCATTGGGCTGATGATTATTATTTTTTTGCTGCCGAATATAACTATATTACTAGTCTGAGTAATCGTGACACTCCAATTTTGCGGCAAACGGTAGCTGAAATTCTCTGTGGTGCAAACGGAAAAAATTATACAGGTGAACAAGCTGTTCAATATTTGCTAGCCAAAGAATGGATCTCAGGAAAGGTTGCGGGCGCTGCAACCGTTCCATCATTCGCAGGAGAAGACCCTTTGACAAGAGCAGAGGCTGTTGCTTTTATTAAAAAAGCTTATGACGGGGGGCTTATCGAATTAAAGAAAAGACCAATCGAAAGTTCGAACCCTAATGAAATTCCGTTTATGGACTAAGACGCCTAGTTTAATAGACATCAGCCTTTTTTACTAGAAACCGTGATATTCGCACTTCCCCAAACCGCATTAGCACATATTGTAAAAGGGAAATGAAAAACCTTTTTAAAGGGGGAGCCGAATATGGGATGGAAAAAACGTAAGAAGTGCTGTAAAAAACCTCATTGTGGATGCAAGAGTTCTCACAAAATGGGATGCTCTACACACACTCACTATAAGCATTACAAACACCACCATTACTACACCCTGCACCATAACCACTGTAAGCCAAAGTGTAAGGACAGCTGTGATTACGGCCACATGATGAATGCTTATCCTAATGCTAACGCCTGGCATTTTGACTCCCAAAATTAAAAATTCTTGCCAAAGTTTTCAGGTAGTAAGAAGAGTTTTGTTCACTTTAACACTTTAGTGAACGTGAACTTTCTTAAGCGAAAAACCCCATTTTGGGGTTTTTGCCCATCATGGGAAGGAAATCTCTGCAACTGGACTTAAACGGAGGGATGGTCGTGGGGTTTAATGGATTTGGTGAACGAAATGAATGGTTATGGTGGATTATTGCTTTGTTCGTACTATTTGCTTTATTCATTGATGACTAAAAAATAGTTTAATCGTCCTTCAAGGGGCGAGTTTTTTTTTGAAAATAAAAAGACAGACCGGACTAATTACCCGCTCTGCCTACAATAACAAGCAAAATATAAAGAACTAGAATGGTAGTGAATTGTCTCCTCATAACTCACCTCTCCCAGCCAACCATCAGAAATCGTAGAGGTTTTTTCTTTGTCTTTGTATCTTATTCGGAAAATGGTTGGATTGATCTAGGTGTGTTCCCTTTTTGCTACCAATTAGTGTGTTTCTGCAAAGATTCTTTTTCCATCTTTCCACTTTTCCTTCAGCATCGTTTGATTACAACCAAAACCCATGATGTCGAATCCGTATTGATGGTCGATATGCCGAAATCCGCATTTGTTCCAGAAGTTCAAGCTGTCACCGCAGCTATCTAGAAAAACAGTATAACCGTGTTGATCAGCCCAATCCTTAATCTGATCAACAATTTGTGTTCCTACACTTTGACCGCGGTGTTGTTTAGGTAGGCGAAGCAAACCAATAAACAAAATATGGTGCTCTTCATCCACATAGATGTCCAGAATTTTGTTGTCTGCACCGAATCCTGGATCAAACATTACTTCATCAGAATTTATCGTTATATGTTCAACATCCTGCATGCCAATATGAACAATCTGATTTTGTTCCAAAATCTCTCCGACAATGGGGATAAATGAATACATCATGATCACCAGCTTTTATTATTTAATACACCCCTATTGTGGCTAAATCCATTCAATAAAGCAATGATTGAAAACGGTTTAGTTTGTGTCAATTTCCGTACATTTAAAAATAGGCTTGCCTACGTCGGTTGGAATCCCAGGGACTAGTAGATGACCGTCACCCGCAGGGGTGTAGTGAAATATCCTATGGGTAGAATCCTAAATAAATGAGGTGGAATTATGGCTGTAGTCAAGTCAACAGCAGATGATGTAGCCATGTTGGCAAGGTTGCTTCGTGCAGAGGCAGAAGGTGAAGGGGAGCAAGGAATGTTAATGGTTGGCAATGTTGGTGTCAACCGAGTACGAGTAGATTGTTCAGATTTCAAAAATGTTCGAACAATCAGACAGATGATTTTTCAAAGTCCGGGAGGATTTGAGGCCGTTCAAAAACCTTATTTTTATCAGAGGGCGCGTGAGAAGGAAAAACGTTTGGCAAAACGAGTGATTAATGGAGAAAGAATACACCCTGCAACCTATAGTCTATGGTATTTTAGACCGGAGGGTAACTGTCCTAATGAATGGTGGGGGCAGCCGTTTGTTGCTCGTTTTAAAGCCCACTGTTTTTATCAGCCGTCAGGAGCTACCTGTAGTGATGTGTATAATACCTATTAGAAATTTCCCTTGATTAAAGCAAAATCCACCCTTATAGTAGGTCATAGATATGGTTAAGATTAGAGGGGATAGGATAATGAAACTAAAAGATTGGGAAATCTATCAGAAAACAATCCGGCAGGCTGTGCCAAACGAACAAGGGATAAATCTGCAACAACACACGCCACCAATTTCTTCAAAAAAAATGGATGAACTTCGTAAAACAGTAGATGAATTTGAAAACCTGCCGGAGGAGTATGTGGTTTTGGCAACCAACATCCTTAAGCAATTTCTGAAATAAGCGAAAAGGAATGTCCATGTAATCGGGACATTCCTTTTTTCTAATCAGCTAAAATTTCAATATCCTGCAATAGCTTTTGCTCTGTGTCTTGATCTAAGGATCCATAAAGTTTGACAATGGTACCACTTTGATCAACCAGAAAAAAGGAAGTCCCATGTCCGAATTCACCTGTAGCTGGGTCTTCAGTAACCGCTGATTTAAAAGTATCAACAGAGTATTTTTTAATTTCCTCTGGCGTGTACCCGGTTAGAAAATTCCATGTGGATAGATCAGCGTCAAACCTTTGCGCAAATTCTTTTAAAACTTCTGGTGTGTCTCGAGTAGGATCCACACTAAAAGATACAATCGAAACATCAAAACCTTTTTCTTTTAACATATCCTGAATTGAAGCTAGGCGGGCTGTCATAGGTGTGCATACTGTTGTACAGTTAGTGAAGATGAAATCAGCAAGCCAAATTTTCCCCTTCAGGTCTTGGGTGCTAAAAGGCTGTCCATCCTGATTTGTTGCGGTAAAATCCTGAACAGGCCAGTTCACTGGGTTCTCTATTTGTTTGCTTCCGCAAGCTGTTAGCAGCATAGCAATTAGCACTGCGAGGAGACCCATTTTCTTGCGTATAGACATGATAAGCCCCTTTCTATTAAATTTATTTAACTATTACTTTAACGAGCCTTATGTGGAAATGCAATATTTAACAAAGAAATGTCACGGAATAGTTGTATCTTTTGAGTGGGGTATGGGTAAACCTTCCCATGGCTATTAAATATAAAGAAAAAATGGGGGGAACGGAATAAAGTTTCTTTATTCTAAAGAAAGAACCCGGCAACCACCGGGTTCACTTCTAAACTGTATGATCCATTTTATTATCTTCTGTTTTTTGATGGGAGAGAGGCGTCAATAGGGAAACGATAATTGTTAATAAAAAGGAAATCGTAATCCCGTATAAAATCCCCAACCACAAGGAGAAGATTGAACCTGTGATAAGACCTACACGTGCGCCCCACGGAGAGAGTTTACTGTTCTGCATTCCCATGGTAAACGGTGTCGCACGAAGGCGCTTCCACAATAAACCTACTAACAGAACGGGAACTACACCACCACCAGCCATTGTATATGCCAGAGAAAAGAGTCCGATTATGGAATCCGCCCATATAGCTGTTACGACAGCAAAGATCCCTACAATTAAGACACACCATCGGGTTAGTTTAACAAGGTCTTGATCCGTCTTGTTCGGAGCAAAGGGGCGAATTAAGTCGTTTACTACGATAACCGCCGCAGAATGCAGTAATGAGTCTGCACTAGACATTGCTGCCACCAAGATTAAGGTGAAAATAAGTACCGTTGCAAACAAAGGCATCTGTTCCATTATCATCCAGGCCATTGCATGATTGGCTTCCAAATTGGGATTAAGAGCTTTCGCTACCATCCCAACTAAGGTGGTGAGAATTGTGAAAACAATAACGATGATTCCACTATATAACATCCCTCTAGTTGCTGTTTTTCCGTCGCGTGCGGCGAAGCAGCGCTGCCAGTACATTTGTGCGGCAAGAATACCGAAGCACCCGGTAATAAACTTCGTGATTACTTCGCCAAAGGATAGATTCATTGAAGCTAGTTCGCCAGCTCCAACGGAAGTAAGCTGCAATTTCAATTCAGTAAGACTCCAGTTGACGGGAGCAAAGGCCATATAGTAAAATGCTACCCCTAAAATAACCACGAGAACACCCTGGATAAGGTCTGTCCATACGACGGAATAAATTCCTCCTAAGCAGGTATAGATAATAAATATAGCTGAGAAGAACAGAATGATGGGTAGCGGATCCGCTCCGGTAAAGGCAGCGAAAATTTCACCAAGACCTTTTCCTTGGCCCGCGATCCAGGAAATCATAATTGATGCGGTCAATATACCAATGATCGCGCGGGAGACCTTGTCGCGAAATAAAAGGTCATCCATTAGTTCAGCGATTGTTATATAAGTAAAGCGGCCTGCAAAACCAGCGAAAAGCAGAGCAAAGATAATCTTGGATCCCTGTTCTCCGACGACAAAGGGAATATTGGCATAGCCGATTTCATATCCTTTCGCCCCATGGCCGATAAAATTTCCGACGCCCATAATCGACGAAATATCCGTAAATAGGATCATAAAAAAGGGAAGTGTACCACCGGCAATGGCATAATGTAAAAAGCTAGTGCTAGCTGAATCCTTTGTTCTAATAGATATAATAAGAAAAACCAAGCATAAAATAATGGTAACTATCCACGTTAATTGGGTTAAAGTCAAACGGAAAACCTCCTAATTTTTTATAGCAAGGCTGCAAATCGGTTTAATGTTAAATGCTGTGTAAAATGAGCAAACTGATTGTCTTTACTCACCAGGCTTGCGACAATTTGCCCTGTTATTGGGGCGAGGGCAATCCCATCCCCTTCATGCCCTGCCGCAATATAAAATCCCTCTACATCTGGTGATTCCTGCAGAATTGGCAGTCCATCGCCTGTCGAAGGGCGGAACCCAACCATTGTCCTTATCATTCGAATCCCTCGAAGTGAGGGAATAATCCGACATGCATGTTCAGCAATGGATGCATAGATTTCTGGTGGAACGTCTTTTTGAAAGCCAACAAATTCTCTGCTACCCCCAAGCAAGAGATTGCCAGACTTGGTTTGACCTAGAGATAAACCAATTCCATAAGGGTTATAATTCTCCGATAAATGAGCGAGATGCTTGGAAACAATATATTGTGCGCAAAGCAGGTTTCCTCTTAATATAGGAGGAACTTTTTCCGAGATAAAGATGACACCACGCCGTGGAACAATTGGGATCGATAAACCAACCAGTTTGCCGATGGCGGGAGCAAATGGACCCGCTGCATTAATCACGGTCTCCGTTGCAATTTCTCCTAGATTGGTTTTGATTTTGGCTACCCTCCCTTGAATGCATTCGATTCCTTGTACTTCTGTATGGGTGAGTATTTCTGTGCCATTCCGCCTGGCTGCCTTTGCAAAAGCTTGCGATAGCAATAATGGATTAACTTCTGCATCAAGCTCGCTCCAGGTGGCACCGCGCATATGATCAGCAAGTACCGGTTGAATTTGTCTTGCTTCATAGACATCCAGTAGTCGGATTGGAATTCCGGCTTGCTGTTGTTTCTGGACGAATTCCTTCATTGTACTGAGTTGTTCCTCAGACTCAATAGCGATCATTCCGCCACATTGTTCAAATTCGATTGATTCTCCCAATTCATGTTCCAGTTGCTTATATACTGCTAAGCTTGCTTTGGCTAATTCCAAATGGACACCCGGTTTCTTTGATTGTAAGAAAATGGCCTTGTCACAGGAACCAGATGTTGCGCCACCGATTGCTCCTTTCTCTATGAGGATTGTTTTAAGACCTTTTCTTGCTAGTCGAAATGCGATAGATGTGCCGATGACTCCGCCACCGATGACGACTGCGTCTGCCGTTTTCATAGGTTCCTCCTTTAGTTACACCAGATGTTCCTTTTGTACCGGAAGTTAGGGACTATTGAGCTGATTGGCTTGTCAAAGTTTCCTCCCAAAGAGCTTGCATTTTCCTTCTTCCGAGCACGATCTCGGGATGAAAGGAGATGCTGGCTTCTTCTCGAACCCGCTTGACCTTTTGCATGGCCTCTTCGATTAGTGGTGCCATTTTCTCAAGATTATTTTGCAGTCTTCCAATAATTGATAACGCCGCTAGTTCACCTTGGGCCATAGCCACTTTTGCACCTTCAATTCCGGTGATATTCCCTGCAACATAAAGTCCAGGAAGAAGAGTTTCAAGTTGCGCACTGTGAAGTGGAATTTGTCCACCCAGTTCTGGCAAATTTACAAAAGGACAGCCCGCTAATGCAGCGAGTTCGGCTAGCGGATAAAGCCCCCCGGATATACAGACACAATCCACTTCAATAGATTGTGTCTGGTGATTTAAGATTTCCCCTTCGACTGTAACATCAGCCAAGATGACACGTTCTACTTCATCTCTACCTTGAATTTCAATCGCTGCTTTACGCAACATGAGCGGGATATCCCAAATTTTCACGCCTTTTCTAGGGTAGAAGCGCGCCGCTTGATTTACAGGAACGGCTTTGGCTAAATTTCCCGCCATCCGGAGAATTGGACTAGGGGCCAAATGAGACATATTACTCAAAGCAGCAAGGTGAAATCTCGGATCCGCTTTCTGTCCGCTAAATGGACTTGGCGGAGGCAGGACCATGCCAACGACGTCGACACCTGCCCATTGCAGTTCTCTAGCAATAGTCAACGAAAGGATATCAACGCCAACAATCAGGACGCGTTTACCTGGTCGAACACGCTGCAGGTTGCACAAGACTTGAGCTGCTCCAACAGCCATGACACCTGGGATTGTCCATCCTGGGATCGGTATCGGGCGTTCTGCGGCACCAGTAGCTAACAGGACATTCGGTGCGCGAAGATCCTGATGATTGTTTAATGAAACCTTCCAAGTAGGAAAGATCGACCATACCTCTCGTTCGAAAAGGAAGGTAACCCCTAGATCGACAGCTTGGCTGTACAGCTTTTTGGCTATTTCTCCTCCGATCCACATACCCTTTTTTGGTTCTTCATATAGCTGACCAAGAAGTTTTCCTCCCGGATAGGGTGTTTCATCTACTACTGTTACCTTGGCCCCATAGGAAGCGGCTTGAATTGCGGCACTTAAGCCCGCGGGTCCTGCCCCAATGATGATTAAATCATTCTGCATCCCAGTTCTCCCCCCCAGAAGTGATGACCATATGATGTTCAACGGGGGTAATGCATGCCCGTTGGCTTCGCACACCATTAACTGTTACTCTACATTCAAAGCAGTGTCCAATCCCACAGTAAAGCCCACGGGGGTGTTGTTCCTGTTCTGTCCATCTTAATGTTCTGACTCCATTTGCAAGCAGAGCAGCGGCAATCGATTCACCTTCCATTGCTTGATAGGTTTGTCCATTGAAGGTGATCGAAACCGTTTGACGCTCTGCCATAGGTCCTAAGATGGGATGACTTAAAATACGCATTCCGTCAGCTCCTTTATTCTTTAAAAAAATCTTGCAGTAGTAGGGGACGCACAGGCAGGCGATAACCTGAAATCTGATAGACCGCGGCTTGTTCTTTTTCCGACGGAAGCAGTTTCTCTACTAATGGTCTACATGTTCGCCCTTGGCAAATCCCCATCCCCGCACGTGTCTGAAGTTTAACCTCACGAATCGTACAGGCCCCTTCTTGAACTGTTTTGCGGATGGTTTTAAGCGGAATTTCCTCACAGCGGCAAATGATCATCTCATCCATCTTGTTCACCTCCTTTCATTAAAACGGCATACTGTCTAATTAAAATAAAAGCTTGGATAAATAAATGACTAAAGTCATCGTCACCGCACTTAAGAGAGTTGATAGTAAGACGGCCTGTGCTGCGAATTCTGGTTCATTATCAAACTCCAAAGCGAGGGATGCACTGTTGCGGGAAGTAGGCATCGCACTGGCGATTAGCAGGGCTTGTGCGGTGATCCCTTCCAAACCGAAAAGCAAGATTAAAAAAAAGGCGATTACGGGTGCAATCAACAGGCGAATGAAGGTGCTTACGAATACGGCTAAGGAATTTTTATTGAAAACTGTGACTGCAACCTGAGCCCCAATGGTGATCAAAGCAATCGAAATCATTCCGTTTGCTGTTGTGCGGATTGGAACCATGATGGAATCTGGAATCTTTATTTCTCCAAAGTTTAGACAGAAGGCAAGAAATAGCGTATACAAGATCGGCATTTTTACTAATGTTAGCAAGGAATTCTTCAATCCTTCTTTTGCCGCACCAGCATTAAAAAGCCCAAGCGTGAAAGTAACTAATATTTCGAAAACAACAACGACAATTTGGATGGACATAGCATACGGATCGTGGCGAAAAACCAGGTCATTGAGCGGCAATCCAATATTTCCGTTGTTGCTTAGAATAATGCTGTTTTGGAAGCTAGCCTTCATAGATTTTCCAAAATGCATCAGTCGAGAGACACCCATTCCAATCAAAGAAACAATAATTAATTGCAAAATGAGAAAACCCATAATACTAGCCAATAGGACTAAGGAAATTTTCGTCTCATATATTTTAATAAACGCAATTGCAGGAATAAAAATATACATGAGAAGTTTGGAAAGGGTCTTCATATCTAACTGGAAAAAACGGTTAACAATCATTCCTATTCCAATTAGGATTAAAATTGGCAAAATAATTTGTTCCAGGATGGTAAGAAATAACAATTCCGGTACCTCCTTCTATGACATTTAGTTTACACTTATCATAAGAAGTTGTGGAGTATTTTTCCAATATATTGAATCGATACGAATGATAGTTTTTTCCTATAATTAATCAGGTGCTATCTCATTCTCATTTTTACCTACAAAATGATATACTTGTGTTTGGTTATGTCACTTTTGGATGAAGGAGAAAGTATGTTAGTCGAGAATATCTTTTCAGAGAATGATATCTATGTAGCCTTGAGCCGGACTCGTTATCTGATTAAAGATCTTCCGTTCTCTGATTCTGATAAGCAGGCTATTTTTGTCACAATTATGGAGCTTACCAGAAATATCTTAATCCATGCGGGGAGTAAAGGGGTTTTCACCTGCGATATTGTTGATAATGGGGTGCGCATTACCGTACGTGATTTCGGGTCAGGCATTCGGGATTTGGATGAAATTTTGAATGGCTCTTATAAATCGAAAACAGGTCTTGGACTCGGACTAGCAGGTTCTAAGCGATTGATGGATGAGTTTAAGATTAAAACATCTTCTAAGGGAACAGAAATTGTTGCTTTTAAAAGAATCAAACCAAGAAGAATGCGATCATTTTAGTAAAAATTCACAAATCAGTCACAAAAACTAAGTATCTCTCTCCCATTTTCCACAGAAGTTTATTTATAATCATTATGGAAAACACTATGAAGATGAGGTTAATGAAAGAAATTAGGAGGTCACATGTCTGAGAAACTAATAAATATTTTTTATCAGTCACACGCCGGATCTTGGTTCTTTTTGATTCTCTTTTTTGTAATCAGCTATATCCTTTTAAGTAAAGGAAAAGTGGGAGCAGGACGTATTACGCAAATGCTTTTCCGCTTGTTTATGCTGATCATGTTAATCAGTGGAATAGGCATGCTAATTGGCTTTTCCTTCCCGCTAATTTATGTCATTAAAGGAGTTTTAGCTGTAGCCTTAATAGGGATCATGGAGATGCTACTTGGCCGGGTAAAGCGTGGAGAAGAGGGGAAGACCTTCTGGATTTTGTTTGTTGTATTACTCCTGCTTGTTTTACTTATTGGATTCAATGTTATTTCGTTCTAACCTGTATTATTTGAAAAAGGACTCATCACGCCTGATCAAGGTGATAATGGTCCTTTTTTTCTTTACTAACTTTTTGAAACGAGCCGTGTCCTTTTCTAGAGATGACAAAATCCAACCCAAATGATATGATAATTGGGAATTATATATATAATTTAAGTGCAAAGCGGGGATGATGAATGATGAACCGATTAAGCAAAGAACTTTTTCCGGATATTATTGAGGAGGCACTACCAGATCGGATCATTCAATTCGGTGAGGGGAATTTCTTGCGTGGTTTTATTGATTGGATGGTGCACCAACTCAATAAACAGGGACTGTTTAATGGAAGAATTGTTGCTGTCCAGCCCACCCCACACGGAAAAGTCGTCCCAAAGCTTAATGCACAGGACGGACTATATACATTAATTCTTAGAGGGTTGGAGAATGGCCGAATTGTAGAAAAGGTTGAGATTATCTCTTCGGTGAGCCGGGGTATTGATCCTTATAAGGATTGGCCGAAAGTCCTAGAAGTCGCCTGCAATCCAGAAATCGATTTTGTTTTTTCCAATACGACAGAAGCCGGACTTGTCTATTTGAAGGAAACCTTTGAACCGCAAAAATGCCCCATTTCTTTTCCAGGAAAGCTTACGGCTTTCTTATATCATCGTTTTCAAACGTTTGAGGGCAGCCCGGATGCGGGATTAACCATCCTTCCATGCGAATTGGTAGAAGGGAATGGCCATCTTCTTCGCAAACTTGTTTTACGGCATTCTGAAGAGTGGGGGTTAGAGCTTCGTTTTCTGGAATGGGTGGAAAAGCATGTACAATTCTGCAATACATTAGTGGACCGTATTATAACTGGATATCCTGCAGAAGAGATGGACTACCTTCGCATAAAATTGGGTTATGACGATGAACTGCTCACAGTCGGTGAACCTTATCACCTATTTGCCATAGAAGCTCCTCCGGAAACTGCTGATGCATTGCCCTTCTTACAAATTGGCTTGAATGTTCACTGGGGAGATATTCGTCCTTTTCATCATTTGAAAGTGCGTATTCTAAACGGGGCCCATACGATGTTCTTTTCTGCCGCTTTATTAGCAGGGAAAAATACAGTAGTCGAAGCGATGCAAGATGATATACTGAGGTCCTATTTATTACAGGGAATTTACCGTGAGGTCCTGCCTTGTTTGGAAGTCGGGATGGATCAAAAGAAAGCTTTTGCAGATTCTGTGATGGAGAGACTCTCAAATCCATTTAATCAGCACCGTCTTTTAGATATTGCTCTCCATTCTGTATCGAAGTTTAAAGTTCGCCTTTTGCCTACGCTACTCGAAACAGTCAGTGTGCAACATAAACTTCCTGCAGCAGTGGCTTTTTCATTGGCATCTCTAATAGCTTATTATCAAAATGTCCATTTAGATGAAAACGGTTCGATTGTGTTTGAACGTGAAAGGGAGAGTTATGTCCTGCGTGACGACCTAATAACGGTGAACTTCTTGAAGCAAGCTTGGCTGTGCTATGATGGGTCTGATAGATCACTGCAGGACCTGATAAGTTATATATTTGCCCAACATACTTTTTGGGGCCTAGATTTGAATACCATTCCCGATTTATCGCAAATTGTATTTAAGTATCTGAAAGGGATTCTTAGAGACGGAGTAATAAAGGCTTTACAAAGGGAACTCCTGTCTTAAAGCAAGGGAAGCACATAGAGAAATATCGTGAAAAAATGAAAGGCTGTCCCTGCTAAAACGAATAGATGCCATACTGCATGGTGGAAGGGAAAGCCCCGCCATAAATAAAAAACAGTGCCAAAAGTATAGAAGATTCCACCAGCTACCAATAGTCGTATTCCATCTTTTGAAAGGCTTGTAATTAGTGGATCCCAAGCAATAATCATCAGCCATCCCATTACAATGTAAATAAAGGTGGAGAAGTAGACAAATCTTTTGGTGAAAATGATTTTAAAGATTGCCCCCGCGACAGCAATACTCCAGATTGTATAGAACAGCTTGGACCCGATACTTCCTTTGATGACAATAAATAAAAAAGGGGTGTAGGTTCCTGCGATGAACAAATAAATCGCCGCATGATCAAGTGCTTCGAATAAATCCTTCAGTTTTCCTTCAGGAAAACTGTGAACCAATGTCGAAGCAGAAAACAAACAAAACATGGTTATTGCATATGTTGTTAAGCAGATAATCTGGATCGCGGACCCTTTTTCGTACGCATGGATGATAAGGAAAAAGGAGGCGATCATACTAAGTAATGCCCCGATCCCATGTGTAAGTGCATTAAGGAATTCTTCCCTTTTCGTGTAGCAGAATGTCTTGGTCATAATCTCCCTCCTATTTCACATCGTGCAAACATCATATGAACAGGGATTAAGATTGTGCCTAGTATGCCCGAATTTCCATGAAAAGGTAGCAATTATGAAAAAAAAATCGGCATTGGGCCGATTTTTTTATTCTAAGTTTAACTTGTACATCCTTCCGCCATCGATTGCTCGAATCGATGTTACACAGGTTTCATTGCTTGCAGAAATCATATCTTCAACTGCCTGCATGCGTGAATCCAGCATATCAATTTGCGATAAGGCCAATGCTTCAGGTAATTGGGGCAAGACTGGACTTCCATATTCCAGTTTGCCGTGGTGTGTTAAAACGAGATGCTGTAAAGCGGTAACGACGTCGTCTTGTGGTTGAATGTGGAATCGAAGGGCTGCTTCATGGATCCAATTGCTGATGATTGAAATATGTCCGAGAAGGTTTCCGCGCATTGTATACTCTGTAACAATCCCCTGTTCACCGCCTTCAAATTCCTCTACCTTGCAGAGATCGTGCAAGAGAATTCCTGATTTTAACAAATCTTGATTTAAAAAAGGACGTTGTTTGCATACGAAATCTGCAAGCTCCAACATTCTTACCATATGGTAGGCAAGGCCACCGTAGTATGCATGGTGAACACTTTTTCCAGCAGGATATGACAAGAGCTGCTCCTTTACCCTTGAAACGCAAAACTCAACAATCTGTTTCATTTTTGCATGGCCAATGCTTGCTATGGTATTATCGATGATCGCTAATAAATCGACAGGTGGAACCGGTGCAGTTTTCACAAGGTCAGAAACTTGAACCCCATCTTCATCAGTTGCTAAGCGAATCTTTGAAACTTTAGCCTGAAGTTTTTCACGATAGAGGGAAACAGTTCCTTTAATCTTCACCACTAATCCAGCAAAGTACGTTTCTTTATCCATGTCAGAAATATCCCAGAACTTAAGCGGGATTTCCCCTGTTGTATCGGAGATCACCATATCTAGGTAATTTTTATTATCTGCTGTCTGTTTTACTGTAGCGTTCTTAATTAAATAAAATCCAAGAAATTCACAGCGATCTGCCATATCTTTTATGAGCACTGTGATTCAACCTCCCCCATGAATCTTTTTATCTAACGAAGAAAAACCAAATAGAAAATAATAGCTAAGATAAACCGATAGTAAGCAAAAGGCGTTAATTTGACTTTCTCCAAGATTTTCAAGAAGATCTTAATGGCAAACATAGCCACAATTAAAGCCGCGATAAAACCGGTTAAAAAGAGGGAAAGATCATCGATGGTAAGAAAATCCCTGCTTTTATATAAGTCAAGCGCACTAGCAGCAGCCATAATAGGAATAGCCATGATAAAAGTGAATTCGGCAGCCGCTTTATGGCTTGTCCCTAGTAAAAGTCCGCCAGCGATGGTAGCACCAGAACGCGAAAATCCAGGCCACAAAGCAAGACATTGAAATAGTCCGATACCGAAGGCTTGTTTATAGCTAATGTCATCTATGGTCGGTGATACCGTTTGGGAATGGAATTTCTCTGCGAAAATCATGAAAATACCGCCAACGATCAACGATAGCACAACCGTGTATGGACCAAATAAGTAGGCTTTAATCAGGTCACGTGTGGCTAATCCAACAACCACAGCAGGGATCATGCCCAAAATAATATGTAGCAAATTCATCTGTGGTCTCCCCGTGCTATCTTTTCGCCAGTTAAGCATCGATAGGATTCGTCTCCAGAACAGAATGGCTACGGCACTAATGGAACCTAATTGAATGACAACCTCGAACGTTTTTGCCCGTTCATCAGTAAATCCGAGTAAATGTCCCGTGAGAATCATGTGTCCTGTAGACGAAACAGGCAGAAACTCCGTCAGCCCCTCAACAATCCCCATAATAATTGCAATCCAAAATTGTTCCATACATATCCTCCATCAAGTGAAATAAACCATGTATTAGCTTAACATAAATTGTTACATGAGAAAATCGTTTCACCCGCCATATATTTCAATTCTTCAACGAATCCTTTTTATGTGGAAAAAAATACCAAATAGGAGGCAGAAAATTGAAGCTAACCAAACTTCCCCTCTTTTATTGGCTGTTGGTTATTTTTTTGGTGGGATCCTTTGTTGTGATTCCTACCCCGGATGCGTGGGCAGAGAAGGGATCAGCATATGCTGTTCAGTGTATTGCGGATCAAGAAGCTGTGGGTGAGGAAGGGGTTATCAATTACCACATTCTTTATCATCGTGTAGAAAATAAAAACAATACTCATTCTTGGATCAAGGTAAAAGTTCCAAAAGGGCTGGAAGTAATGAAGGAAGATATACAAGGTGGAAACTGGGATGAAAAAAATCGAGTAATCAAGTGGCAATTAGTGAATAACGAAAATAAGAACAATAATGTTATTCATTTTAATCTTAAGGTTAAACAGGGAGTGCAGAAAGGATCTGTTCATGAACTAGGTTGTTTATTGGAAAGCAATGGGGTTGTAGTGGGAGAAATCCCAGCAGTAAGGGTTAAGATCGCTACGCAAATAGATCAACCGTTTTTCACAGGATTTCCAGACGGCCATTTCTATCCTGAGGCATACCTTACAAGAGCGGAAGCTGCTGCAATCATCGCCCGAGTGAAAAACTTAAACCATGGGAAAGCCACTGTACACTACACAGATGTTCCAAAGGACCATTGGGGTTTTGATTACATTCATCAGGTGACACGAGCTGGTTTTATGAAAGGTTTTAGTGATGGCAGCTTCCATCCAAGTGAACGTATATCGAAAGCTGAGGTTGTGACCATTTTGCTTCGGTTAAGAGGAGTTAAAGAACTTCCTTATGGGAAGGGACATTGGGCGAAAGAAAATTTGAATACAGCTAAGGCATTAAAGTGGATTAAGGAAATAGGAGGAATGGATGATTTGGACCGCCCAATCGTGCGTGCAGATGCTGCTAAGTTATTTGATACTGCTTTTTTTAGAGGTCCTCTCGAAGACGGAGAGATGATAGTGAAGCAGCATTTTCCTGATGTTCCACGAGACTATTGGGCTTTTCACTGGATTGAAGAAGCATCAAAAGAAGCCCATGAGGCCGTCTATAAAAATAAGGGAGTAGAAGAATTAATTCGTTATCTACCACATTTGACTAAGTCCTTCTAATGAAAGGAAAGGCCGACCTTATTGAAAATAAGGTCGGCCTGCCATGTATAACAGGGGAGAATTTGGTGCATACTTGGTAGACACTGATGCTACCCAATTGTATCTTGCATTGCATCGGTATTCTGTAAGGCATGCTCCCAACTTGGAAAGTAGAAAAGGGCGTTTCTCATCAGTTGGGGGTATGCAGATTTAATTTTCTTTTTACTCAAGGACTCACCGTTTTCCTGAATTTTTCTAATCTCCGTTAACACCTGATCTACACTCATGTCCGCTTCCATTCTACCACTCCTTTAATGTCATTTTATAACTTTTACATTACCTACTATTCCCCTCGTGTTAGAAAATTAAAACAAATATTTGCAAGTTATGTCGAAAAATGAGTTTTTCCTTAATAGATCGGAAAAAACAAATGGACACAAAAAGCCACACCAAAGGTTAATGCCATGGTAAGGTGAAACTTTCTGCGGAAACCGGATGCTCTTCTTCTCCGCAGATAACCTGCAAACAAGGTAAAACAAAGGAAGCCGATACCAATCATTCCACTAATCATTTTTGGGTGTGTAAGGTCCAAAGAAATATTTTGCAGCATGATTCCAGCATGTAAAAGTATGACGGCAGTACCAGTTACAGCAATTGGTATATGCAGCTTCATCAATTTTCTCGACCATTTAGCCAACATAATTTTTATGTTTCGCTGGGGGGAGTGACGAATCACTAAAAAAATAAAATACATATTAATATTAATAATAAACAAGAGGATCCCAAGCTGGGCAAAAAGTTGCCCAGTAACAATGAGGGTGGAGTCATGTTCGGCAAAAAGCCAAATATAGAGGGCTGAAGCGAAAACAAACAGTGAATTTAAGCTGATCCAAATATAATAAGGCATAACATTTATTTCCTTTCAAAGACGTTTTTTCATTCACATTATACAAATAATACCATTTATCCCCAAGTGATGGGGATTACATTTATTGTCAGATTATGCGCTTTCCCCGGGAATAAAAATAACACAACTTTCGTACAAAATTCTTATTCTTTGGTGTATGCCATTTTTATGCTATAATTCAAGAAAATCAAGTGAAGTTGTCGAAGAGAAGGGGGGTATTCCTAGATGAGTGAACAAATTGATTTACAGAAAAAGGCGATGGACATGTTGCTTGCGACAAGCCGAACATTCTTTATTCCAATTAGTATTCTCACACCAGGGCTTAAGGAAGCTGTTGCATCCGCCTATTTATGCATGAGAGCAATCGATGAAATAGAGGATCACCCCCAATTGCAATCTGAAGCAAAAATACATCTTTTGCGTTCTATGAGTCAAAATCTACAAAAACCGTTTGATGAAACGGAATGGAGAAAAATAGCCGAACCATACCAAGAGAAGCTTCCAGAGGTAAGCCTCCAGATTGGGGATTGGATTAAACTCGCTCCATCGGCTGTTACCCCAACGATTATGAACGCGACTGCAGCCATGTCCCAGGGGATGGCGAATTGGGTGGAAAAAGATTGGAGAATTCAAACCGAGGCTGATCTTGACGATTATACATACTACGTAGCAGGACTAGTGGGGGTACTACTTTCTAACTTGTGGGTATGGTATGACGGTACGGAGACCGATCGGGAGTTGGCTGTTGGCTTTGGAAGAGGTCTACAGGCGGTTAATATTATTCGGAATCGTGAAGAAGATTTGGCACGAGGAGGAGTAGACTATTTCCCAGATGGGTGGGAAATGAATGACATGTTTTTATATGCAAGGCGTAACTTGGCCTTAGCAGATGCCTATTGTGAACAAATTCAACCAGGTCCGATCCTCAATTTCTGCAAGATTCCATTGGCTTTGGCCCATGGAACCCTAAAAGCTTTAGAATCGGGAGCAAGCAAGTTAAGCAGAGGAGAAGTCATGGAAATCGTTGGTCGAGTGGCTGAATCAAACTAATGGGAAGCGTACAAGTGGAATGGGTGATTCCGCGAGTACGTTTTTTTATTTTGTCTTTTATCACCCCTTTTCCCTATTCCCACACTACAGATGTAACTTTTTGAACATTATGTGAACTTATATGTATGACTGAAACTTTATTGTTCTGATTGGCGTACACCATAAGGAGGGAAGAAATAGAGTCCTTTCGAAGAGCTGTTATAGTATAGGAAAGGGGAATGCATATGTTTTTTGAATTAACCGAACGGAAGTGCAGAAGCTGTGGTGTCAAGTTAACCGAATTTGAAATAGAAGAAAAAGAAGAACATTGTATGGATTGTTTTACGGAAAAGCGAGAAAATAATCTGCAATGATTGATTTAGAAGTGGACTTTGAGTCCATCTAAAATGGATGCTTAGAGACAGCCAATGGATTGGCTGTTTTTTCGTTTTGTACACAGAATCTTTTTGAAGTTGAAAGGGGGAATTTTTAAGAATAAATGCTACTAAACTTAAGAAATTCTTAAGGATTATCCTTGTGGGATCTTAAGAAATGAACTCTATAATAATCCCAAGGATAAAGAAACCACATGCTATACTAGGGAAAGGGGGTTGAGAAGATGAATCCATACTGTGTTTTAGTTGTTGATGATGATAAGGAAATAAGAGATGCGATAGAAATCTACTTAAAAAATGAAGGGCTTTCTATCGTTCAAGCGAAGGACGGAATTGAAGCCATTGAAAAACTACATGAACATGATATCCATTTAATTATTCTAGATATTATGATGCCGCGCTTGGATGGAATCTCCACAACGTTCAAGATTCGTGAAAATAAAAACATACCTATCTTGATCCTTAGTGCCAAGAGCGAAGACACAGATAAGATTTTAGGATTGCAGGTTGGGGCGGACGATTATATTACCAAGCCTTTTAATCCTTTGGAATTAATTGCCCGTGTAAAATCACTGTTAAGAAGGTATGTCTCTTTAGGAACGTATGACGGAGTAGAGAGGGTCATTCAATTGAATGGCCTTACGTTGAATGAATCAGCTAAAGAAGTTACTGTACATGGCGAGGCAGTTAAACTGACTCCGATTGAATATAAAATTGTGGAATTATTGATGAAGAATGCCGGACGTGTATTTTCCATACACGAGATCTATGAGCGAGTTTGGAAAGAACCGGGTTATAATGCAGAAAATACGGTTGCCGTACATATCCGGAAAATTCGCGAAAAGATAGAAATAGATCCGAAAAATCCTAGATATTTAAAGGTGGTTTGGGGAATTGGCTACAAAATGGAAAAATAAATTAATCATCCTAGCGTGGCTTCTGTTGTTCACATACGGACTAAGTAGCATAATGACGGGAGTATTACACGGAAGCGAATATATAAATAAAAATTATTTTCAAACAAACCAGTTTACTTCTCAACTGGATCAATTTATTGACCAATTAAGCCGCTTTGAATTGGATCGTGTCAGTTTGGAAGAGGCTAAAAAGTTGATCACCGTCAGCCAAGAAGAAATTGAGGAACATCGTTACCGTTATGGGGATTTGCCCGAACAAATTGCTAATATCAATGGGCAATATGAGTTGAAGATCCATGAAGCAGAGCAAAAGGAAGTAAGGGATGCGATTATTTCTGAACGCGATCGCAAAATAGAAGATATCACGCAAAACTTCAAAAGTGATGAACACGTACGGAAGAAGATCATCAAAGAGAAAGAACAAAAACTAGAGGAATACTATCATCAAATAGAGCAAGACCGGGCAGAATTTGTCAAATCAAAAAGTGTTTTTCAATATCGCTTAACAAACACAGAAACGGGACAGACATTTACAAATGTCACTAAAGATACGGAAAAAATTGACCTGAAAGATATGCTGTTTATCCGCCAATATCCTTCACCATCAAGCGATTACCTAAGGACGGATGGGATGAGTGATGAATTAAATCAGCTACTTTCTACGAGAAATGGAGGTATTTATGAAGGGCAAGTTGCCATTTCAAAGGATTCTGTTTTAGTAAAATCTGTTTTGCCAGATTATTATCAGTTTGAAAAGAGGCAACGAACCTTTTACATCCTTGTTATAAGTGGACTCATTGCCTTTTTGCTCAGCTTATACGCTTTGAAAAAGATGCCGGTTCTTTCACCCTTGGCACCTGAAAGCTGGCAATTGAAATATAATCGAGTCCCTATTGACCTGGCAGCCGCGATCTTCGCCTTCTGTGGACTTATTACTCTTTTCCTGCTCATGAAAAATTATCCGCTTTACCTGTTGGAATATTCTTATGAGCTCACTTTGAGGGTAGTAAAAAATACAATAATTACATCCTTGTTCGTTGCGCTCTTATTTAGTCAAGGACAATTCCTGATAAAAAGAATGTCGAATAAAGAATCCCTAAAGGTTGAATGGGTAAATAGCCTTGTTTATAGAGCCAATGAAATGCTAAAGGAAGCGTTTCTTCATCGGCACATTGGTACACAGGTCGTGCTCCTTCTAGGGATTGCCTTTGCACTTGGCGCTGGGATGATCATCACGTTGATACAACCTGTATTTATTTTGCTTTATGGCCCTATTACTCTTTTCATTGGCATCCCTGTTTTGGTCATCATGATAAAACGGGCAGGATACTTTAATCGTATTGTAATGAACACGGGGGAGTTAGTACAGGGAAAAAACGTAATTGATCTACCCGTTGTGGGAAAATCCTTGTTTGCAACACTTGCTGGACACATTAATGCTTTAAAACAAGGAGTAAAATCCTCCCAACGTGAACAGGCAAAAAGCGAACGATTGAAAACAGAACTGATTACGAATGTCAGTCATGATTTGCGTACACCATTGACTTCCATCATTTCCTACACTGAACTGTTGAAAAAGCAGGATCTTACCGAGGAAGAACGAAATAGCTATGTCCAAATCATTGACCGCAAGTCCAAACGTTTAAAGGTATTGATCGAGGATTTATTTGAGGCGTCCAAAATGGCGAGTGGAAATATTGACCTTGCCCCGGAAAAAGTTGACCTTGTTCAGCTTTTACAACAGGCACTTGCCGAATACAATGAACAAATCCAACAATCGAGCCTGCAATTTCGTGTCGCGACCCCAGATTTCCCCGTATACGCAGTTGTCGATGGTCAGAAGATGTGGCGTGTTTTTGAAAACCTAATTGGTAACATTCTTAAATATGCACTAGAGAATACAAGAGTCTATATTTCTCTCATTGAGGATATGGATAGGATTGTAATCACTTTTAAAAATGTGACTAAATATGAACTTGGTGATAACATTGACGAAATGTTTGAACGATTTAAGCGCGGTGACACGTCGCGGCATACAGAAGGATCCGGACTCGGTTTGGCGATTGCCAAATCAATCATTGATTTACATGGAGGAATTCTAGATTTAGAGGTCGACGGGGATTTATTTAAAGCAACTGTACAAATAAAACGGTAAAAAATGTTCTTTAATTTGCTTAAGAAAAATGATATAATTAAATAAATTAAAATTTAATATCTTTTAATGAAATTTGGAGGAGCCTGTCACACAAGGCTCCTTTTTGCGTTTTTTTAGGAACCGGGTACAGGAGGACGTGCTCTTGAAACTTTTAGATACATTTTGGAAAGGGGATCGGAAACGGAATACGTTACTTGACGATATAAATGATTTTTACCAGAAAAATAATCGAATGGTTTATGCTTATTTTTTGAAAGTGACGGGTTCTCAGGAAGAGAGCGAAGAATTGACACAAGAAACCTTCTATCAGGCAGTAAAATCTGTTCATCAATTTAAACAACAATCTTCCCTAAAAACATGGCTATTACAAATTGCAAGGAATGTGTACCGCAATAATGTACGTTCATGGGCGAGAGATCAAAAACTATTTTCGGTCTCTGAAGACATCGAAATGCATGGTGACGATACGCATAATCCCCTTCGTATTTCCTTGCACAATCAATCAAAAAACGAAATCCGCAGCATTTTTCAAAAACTTCCGGATGATTACCGCGATGTCCTTATTTTTAAAGAGATAGAAGGTCTGACACATGAGGAGATTTCGCGTATTTTAGGAAAAACCCCCCAATCCACAAAAGTTCTTTTATACCGAGCGAAACAAAAGTTTAAACAATTATATGAAAAAGAGGTTGTACGTTATGAGGATACGATATGATACCATTTGGTAAGAGGGGTCTGACCCCAATCGGAATTTGTTGAATTCTAGTTTGAAGAGACTTTTATAGTTGAAATCAGACAAATTTCGGCTGGGGTCCGATCCCTTTGAAATAATATTTAACGGAGGAACATTCATGCTAGCAAAGTTGCTGCTATACGGACTGGCCATTACCATCAATCTCTATTTTGCTAATAAAAAAGTCGGAAGAATGAAACTCTCCTTACAAATTGCTGCGGCAATGTGGGCTATTGTTGGCGTTATCGATATCGCTACTTCTTCATAGCGGGAGACGGGATTGTAGAAAAGGCAATCTTGAACGGTCTGAAAGCGATCAGTTCAAGATTGTCTTTTTTATCTAATACATTAGGAGGAAAACAAAGGAAGATTGTAGAACGTTACTATTAACAGATGAAGGGAGCATGGAAATGAAGATAGGGTATATTGGTCTTGGAGTCATGGGTTCACGGATGGCAATGCGTTTACTAGATGCTGGTTACACAGTTACCGTATATAATCGGTCACCAGAGAAATTACGGGGGATCCTTGAAAAAGGGGCGAACCCTGCCAAGGATCTTTCTAGCCTCGTCAACCAGTCTGATGTGGTTTGCAGCTGCTTATCCATGCCTTCTGACGTGGAGCAAGTATATCTTGGGCAAGAAGGTTTATTTGAACGAGCTGAAAAACCAACCCTTTTTATTGATTTAACCACTGTTGGAAGGGAAACAAGCGTTAAACTTGCCGAGGCAGCCAAAATAAAAGGCCATGAATATCTGGATGCACCAGTAAGCGGTGGACCGGAAGGTGTTGAGCAGGGCACACTAACGATTATGGTTGGTGGGGATAAGGGAAGTTTTGTAAAGGTACTGCCAATTCTTAATAAATTAGGTGGAAATGTACAATACCTTGGGGAATCGGGGAATGGGAGTGTAGCCAAGCTGTTGAATCAAATTTTGGTTGGTGTCCATTCTCTCGCAGCATCTGAGGTCATGGTTTGTGGTGCATCCTATGGGCTGAACCCGGAACAACTTTATGATATTTTAAAGACAAGTTATGGGGAAAGCCGGATGCTGCGCCGACATATGGAAAATTTCGTCCTAGACCGTAATTTTGCACCGGGCGGTGCATTAAAATATCTTCTCAAAGACATTCGATTAGGAAACAAGATTATGCAGGGGACTGGTCTGGAAGATACATTGGGTGAGCGGGCTGAACAAGTTTTGGCATATGCGCAGGAACAGGGGCTCGGTGACCTGGATATGTCATCAATTATCATCCCATTGGAGAAAAAAGTAGATACGGTTGTAAAACGGGAAGTAAAATAAATTTCAATAGGATATCGATATGGGAATAGATCCCCCACTTAAACTACTTTCGTTTCGAAAAGTTTTGAGTGGGGGTTTTACTGTCCGTACATGCCGGTTAAAATAGAATAAAAATGGGGTCAGACCACAGTCGAAATTTGTCAGATTCATTCAAAGGGAGAACTTCCTATAAGTTTACCTTTTGAATAGGACCAAAGGTGGTAAATTTTTTATATCTGATAAGTTTCGATCCGAGTCTGACTTCTTATGTTTTATTTGGGAGGAAAACGATGCTTTCTTTAATGATTGTTGTAGGATTGATTTTTATCATTCCCATAGTATTAGAAAGGTTGAGGTGGAATTTCCTGCCTGTTGTTGTCGTTGAAATTATGGCAGGAATCATTCTTGGGAAAAGTGGGTTAGGATTCATTCAACCAAATGAATGGCTAACGATCCTTTCTTCTTTAGGGTTTATATTTTTAATGTTTTTAAGCGGACTAGAAATTGATTTCGAATCATTCCAGACAAAGAAAAAAACAGCGGCAAAAATAAATCCAATTTGGATTGCATCCCTTACCTTTCTGCTAATTCTGGTTATTTCTGCGGCTTTTGGGTATGGTTTTCAGAGCTTCGGTTTTGTAGGTGATGCGATCTTTATGACTTTGATTATCTCCACCATTTCTTTAAGCGTTGTTGTCCCAGTTTTAAAGGACAAAGGGATTACAAACACCCCTTACGGACAAAGTATACTTGTCACAGCGGTAATTTCAGATTTTGCCACGATGATTCTTCTTTCTGTCTATGTTGCCTTCCAATCGTCAAATGCGATGAAACCATTGCTGTTGCTCATCTTATTTGTGGTAATGTTTTTCTTTTATCGTATGGGGATTCGTTTTAAAAAGGGTAAAATTATGGAACGAATATCACGCGAATCTGTCCAGATAGGGACACGTGGCGTCTTTGCTCTTATCTTGTTTTTTGTTGTGCTGTCGGAACAGGTTGGTGCGGAAAGTATTTTGGGGGCGTTTTTGGCTGGGGTGATTATTTCTCTCCTATCTCCTAAGAAGGAATTCGTACACCAGCTGACTTCCTTCGGCTTCGGATTTTTAATCCCAATCTTCTTTTTTATGGTTGGGGCCAATTTGGAGCTTCGCGAACTGATACATGACATGCCTGCATTAGCGATGATTCCCTTTATTCTAATCAGCTTCTTCGCTTCTAAATTTTTGCCCGTTTTATTATGGAGAAAATGGTTTAGCTGGAGCCAAACCCTTGGGGCAGGCGTCCTCTTGCCGTCGACTTTAAGTTTAGTGATTGCAGGAACAGAGATTGGTCTTGAGCTAAAAATTATTACCCCTACGTTACAGGCTGCTTTAATACTAAGCGCGGTGATCTCATCCATTTTCTCGCCCATTCTTTTTCAAAGGATTGCCCCTGAAGATCAAAAAGACCTTGTTAGAAAGAAGGTTTCCCTTGTTGGTGCAAACACAGTTAATCTAGCTTTGGCTAAGCAACTCTATCAGGATGGTTACGATGTCATAATGTATACGTCGGACCAAACTCTGTTCACACAGGGGCGCTCCTACGATTTTGAGACGATCAGTTTGCAGCAGATGAACCCGGAAGAGTTGGCGAAATATCATGCAACAGATAGTGATTATCTCGTGGCCTTCACAACGGATGATGAATTAAATGTTCAGTTGGCCAATTGGGCAAAGCAGGAAGGGGTGGAGAATGTCATCTGCCGTTTGGATACGGAGGAAAGGGCCAAGGACTTAGAGGAAGGTGTTCAAACCTTTTCACCTTTCCTCTCAAGTCGAATCTTGTTGCAGGCTTTAATTGAATATCCCGCTCTCTTTAAATTCTTGCATATGGAACAGAATATGCAAGAGGTACAAATCGAAAATGAAAACCTTCATAATCGTTTAATAAAAGAGCTTTCCTTCTTAGGAGATGCTCTTGTTATCCGGATTTTCCGTGAAAATAATATGATAATTCCCCATGGAGATACACAAATTAAATGGGGGGACATCCTGTTAATCAGTGCTGATGCCGAACAGATTTCGATGATTCGACAGGAATGTTCCTAAACCAAGTATTGAGGTGGGAAAATGGTAGAAGCATTAAGCTGTATTGCCCTTCTCGCAGTCACCGGAGTATTTGCTAACATTAGAAAGTATTAAGATTGAAAGAAGGAAGGAAGGTCGTCCTGGTGGAAGTCTAGGGTGGCCTCTTTTCTTTTCCAATCTATAGAATAGGCACTTCTCCTATTTTTTTGCATAAAATGCAAAGGAAGTACCTAGGAGGGGAATGGGGAAAAATGCAATTTTATTATGATGAGAAGATGCCTTTACGGATTTTGGATGAAGGTGAATTCTGGAAGCATCAGGAGTCTGAACATACAGTCGTAATTAGACAATTGGTAAAAAACCTCGAACCTGCATTTGTAACAAGCCTGGAAAAATGGGAGTTGGCGTTAAAAAAGACCCAGGGTTTGTTTGTCCGTTATATTGAAGCAGTAGCCAGGTCAGGAAAACATGTTAGTCCCTCACTTCTAAGGGAGATTAAATCATTGGTGGAGTTTGCCTTGCATCAAAGCGAACAATTTGTAAAACTGCTGAACCAACTCGAGGCAGAAAGCAATGCAATAAAAACTAATCCAACAGCAAAAACCGTGGTAGATCATATCCGGAGAGAATCTGAATACTTCATGGGGATTACGGAAGCGCTTTTGTCGAAAGGGATGCTCTAAGGGGACTTGAGGGATGGGCGGACCAAGGAGGTCCGCTAATAGGAAAAACCGGTGAAATCACCGGTTTTTTTCTTTAAAAAAGTTTAACCCCTAACACATGGTCGATGGGAATACTGCCAATCATTCGACTATCTCTGCTGTTATTACGATTGTCTCCCATGACGAAAAGGTGGTCTTCAGGAACCTCTATTGGCTCACTGGGGATATTGATCATCATTTTTTCTTTGATATAAGGCTCATCAATTTTTGTGCCGTTTCGATAAAGGATGCCGTCCATAAATTCCAATTTGTCACCGGGTTTCCCGATTATGCGTTTGACCCACAGGTCATGCCCACCTTGACGATCAAAAAACTTGGACTCCACCCATAACAGAATAGGGTTTTCTTCTATCTCATTCCAAAAACCTCGGGGCTCGTTGACCCGGCTGTCAATAATGACAATATCACCATAGTTGTAGGAATCATAGTTTCTTAGGGTGTGATTGATTTTTGAAACAAAGATGCGTTGTTCGTCCTGTAGGCTTGGGTCCATAGAATGCCCGGAAACTCTAAATGGCTGAAGAAGAAAAGCAGTAATAAGGACAGACAGGATGATGGCAATCACGATGGATTTCGTCCAATCCCACAGATGCTTGACCATAAATTTTTTATCCCCCTTTTTAAAACAGAATGCTATTACATTATACGTTATTTTTACATGTTACGCATTAAGGGGGGATCTCCCATATTTACAGAGGAGATAGCTTAATCATTTTCTTGAGGAAAAAGTTCGGACACGATCTCATAGGATCTTATACGGGCTTGATGATCAAAGATCTGAGCATTGACCATCATTTCATCTGCCTTTGTTACCTTTTGGAATGCTTCTAATTTACTCTTAACCTCGTTTGGACTGCCCACGATGGAAGCTTGAAGCTTCGGTTCTATGGCTCTTCTTTCGTATTCACTCCATAGTTCATCCATATTTTTCACCGGTGGTTGCAGGAGGCCGGGGCGTCCGCGGACAAGGCTTAAAAATTGTTGCTGCATGGAGGTTGAATGGAAACGAGCTTCATCCCCATCATCTGCCGCAACCACATTCACGCCAACCATGGTATATGGTTCTTCAAGCCATTCAGAAGGCTCAAAACTGCTGCGATACAAAGCAAGGGCCGGAAGTGTAAAATCTGGAGAAAAATGGCTGGCAAAAGCAAAAGGAAGACCCAATTGTCCTGCCAAGCGTGCACTAAAGTCACTTGAGCCAAGAAGCCAGATCGGAATGGTAAGGCCTTCCCCTGGAAATGCACGAACTGCCTTTCTTTCAACTGGATTTAGAAAAGAGCGCAATTCTTCGAGAAGCTCTGGGAACTCAAGCCCTCCCCGCAAATCACGGCGTAAAGCCCTTGCAGTTTGTTGGTCAGACCCCGGGGCCCGTCCTAAACCAAGATCGATTCGCCCTGGAAACATCGATTCAAGTGTTCCAAATTGTTCTGCGATGACCAAGGGGGCATGATTGGGCAGCATAATCCCGCCAGATCCCACCCGGATCTTGGATGTTCCTGCAGCTACATAACCAATGACAACAGAGGTTGCGGAACTGGCGATCCCTGGCATATTGTGATGTTCGGCTAACCAGTAGCGATTGTACCCCCATCTTTCTGCATGCTGTGCAAGATCAAGGGTATTGCGGAAAGAGTCAGCAGGCGTTCCACCTTCTATAACAGGGCAAAGGTCGAGTACAGATAATTTCATATCTTTTTCCTCCGAATTTTCATTTGTCTATAGTTCTATTCTAGTTTTTCCAAAACATCCAGGTCAACCTCTGGGGTGTAGGAGAGAGTATTTAGAGGTTGGAAGGATGGGGAACCCGAGGAGATAGCTGGTTCAAATGTATAAAAAAGATGTTCCAAATCACACTAGACAGTAAGTCAAATTTCATCATAAGAGAGGTTGGGAAATAAATGAATGAAATTGAACTACATGGAACTCTTTTTTACGAGCCTTCTACCAATGAGTGGACAGGATCTGGGACCGGATGGTATATAGAAAAAACGGATGGAAATCTGGCCAGGATTACCTTTGAGGAACCCATTACGTTTGACAAACGTCAACCATTTAAAAACGATAGTTACAGTCTATCGATAAGCAATATTAATGAAAACGGCGATGTAGACACCTATAACGTGGATGAGGATGGATTTGTCATTACCTGGAAGGATTATTCCGAGGAGACCTGTATTGCCTCTTTTCAAGTGTTTGGGACGAAGGTCTGTTTTGTTCCGAATGATCGGGCTTTAGGTGTTGATGAAAGTGTGGCAGATATTCATGCAGCAGAGCTGCTATTTAGCTATGAAGCGAAATACGGTGTGATTACCTTGATGGGATCTGGGAGTATTTCCTGTAAGGAAATAGCTGAAGAAAAGTATAAATCCCTGCAAATTGAGGCAGGGCACTTAAAGGAAAGAATGGAAAAGGAGAAAGATTCCTTTTGCAAACAGCTTTTGCAAGATAGAATTGATCGAATAGAGCGAAGGAAGGCGCGACAAAAAAGAATCATTGAAAAAAGCTCGAAATATTGGGACTCGGCCTATAGGTTTGGGGAGTTGTGGGGGAGGTATGCCGCACATGAACAAGAAAAAGCCCTTGAAGGCTGCTATGTTCCAATTTGTACCGGTGGCGGACCGGGGATTATGCGCGCGGCTGCGCAAGGGGCAAGAGACCAGAACGCGCACATTATCGGGATTGATTGTCAGTTTGGGGTGGATAACTTTTTTAATTTAAAAGACAGTTATTCAGTATACTCGAACCAAAGATTGCGAATGAATAATTTCTCCATCAGGGAAGGGGTTTTAATTAATTATTCGCATGTTATTTTGTTTTGGCCAGGTGGCTATGGAACGGCTTGGGAAGTGTATGAGACTCTATCCAAAATTCAAACCAACCATTTGCGCAGACATCGAACAAAGGCTATTTTTGTTCATCCCGAATATTGGGAGCCATTTTTTAAATGTATTGATCATATGCGTGAATATGGGGCGATTAACAGCTATGGTGATCGAGTCAAAATTCCTGGGGTGGACGATCAGGATCCAGATGAAGCATATATTGCAGAAGTAGCAAATACGCCGGAAGAAGCATTTGAAATGACCAAAGCTTACGTAGAGGAATTATTTAAAAAGAATCAGTTAACACTTAAGGCTTAGGGAATGGTAAAAACTGTATTAAAGTGGATTCGAAGAAGAAGAATACTTCGCTATGAGATAAAATAGTGCAGGAGGTGGTTATCATTTACTGCAGATATCGTGAAATTTCACCTGTCTGTGTCGGGAAAAACAGGCCTTTACGAAGTGAGGAAATCACGAAGGAACATTTAATACCGAAAACTCTCCTTCGTAATCCTAAATTTAAGGCCAAATGGATGATAACCTTTAATCCTTCTGATGCGCCGAACATCGATATTTCTTGTCATAAATGTAACCATTTAAAAAACCATTTGGCCGATGTGCCTTTTGCTCGGAAGCTCTTGTACCTAAAGAGATATGGTATTTCCTGCAAGAGTATCCGTGCAATGGGCCGAAGCTTAGTTTTTTCATCTGCTCTTACCCTGGATTCCAAACAAAAGGACAGGGTATACCAGTGTATTATTAGAGGAGACATTCAATGGGTTGGTCCAGAAGAATGTCTATTCTTTTTCCATCGCATGCAAGTCTATCTAAAGTCGGGTATTGTAGTGGAAATTCAGGATAAGCAGGAAAAAATTCCTAGAAAATTGAAAAAGAAAAGCAATCAGAAACGATAAGGTGCTCCCTTAAATAATGGGGTCACAAGTGGAAGCAGGGGGGAAATGGCGATGTCTATTTCACAAAGGGAACTGGACCAAGAAGTTGATCGATTAAAAGAAATCCAGATTCGAATCCAGACGGAAATGGGGCGGTTAGAAGAAATTGTCCACTATCGGGGTTCGGAAGTATTGGATATTCGTCGGAACTTTTGGGATGAAGTAACTGTAAATACATCAGATTACTACGATTTGGCGGAAACAGCGGCTAGTATCACGCAGCAGCAAGCGGTTTTGAGTCAGGAGGAGCGCAGCCACCGTCATGCGCTGAAAAATCTTCGTAAATTAAAAAGACTTCATCACAATCCTTATTTTGCCCGTATTGATTTTATTGAAAAAGGGGAAGAAGCAGAGAAAATTTATATCGGACTTAGTTCTTTAGTAGATGAGGATACCCATGAGCTATTGATATACGACTGGCGTGCCCCTATCTCCAGCTTGTTCTACGACTATACACCGGGGCCTGCTGGGTATCAAACCCCTGTCGGCTGGATTCAAGGTGAGATGACATTAAAACGGCAATACATAATTAAAAACGGAATACTTGAAAATATGTTCGATACGGGAATTAGCATTGGAGATACCATGCTGCAAGTTTTGTTAGCCAGAAACACAGAAGGTAAAATGAGCCACATTGTCACTACGATCCAACGCGAACAAAATCAGATTATCAGGGATGACCAACATGAAATCCTGATTGTACAGGGTGCTGCGGGAAGCGGGAAAACCTCAGTGGCATTGCAAAGGGTTGCCTATCTTTTGTATAAACATAGGAATTCGTTAACGGCTGAACAGATGGTTTTATTTTCACCAAACTCCTTGTTTAATGATTATGTCTCCAATGTGCTTCCCGAACTTGGGGAGGCCAACATGTTGCAGACCACATTTCAAGAACATCTGCAGCGAAGTATTGGGAAAAAATATAAGGTGGAGGATGCTTATGAGCAATTGGAATATCTTCTATCTGCCTCTGAGGAAGATCCGGCCTATCTAAAGCGGGTTCAAACGATCGAACGGAAAACTTCACTTCTTTTTATGGAACAAATGGATCGGTATATTGAGCAATTGAAAGAAACAGGGATACAATTTCACGATTTTCGGGTTCGTGCAAAAGTGTTAATCAGTAAGGAAACATTAACGGAATGGTTTTATCATCAAACACCAGCAGATGCACCACTTCCCGCGCGAATGGAGAAAATGAAGGAAAGAGCTCTTGAAGAGCTGGAAACCTTACAAGAACGATTGTTTAAAAATTTATTTAAAAAAATGCTGCGAAATCCAAAATATCTGGGAACGGATGAAGAAATGAAGGCAGAGAGCCGCAAAACTGCCCGAAAGGCTTTTGGTCCTTTGCGGCGTACCGCAAAACAGCTGGAGTTTCTCGATATCATTGGCATGTATCATAATTTCTTGAATGAAAGCAGCCCCATTCAAGAAGGAATCCCTTATGAAGATGCTACACCAATCTTATATTTAAAGGCAGTTCTGATCGGATGGCCGACCATCAATCAGATGAAACAAGTCATCGTAGACGAAGCGCAGGATTATTCTCCGTTTCAGCTTCGCTACATCCGCCGGCTCTTTCCACGGGCGCGTTTTACATTACTAGGTGATTTGAATCAGGGGATCCATCATGCGAACGTGCAGAGCTATACTCATTTGGAGGAGTTGTTTGGACAGACGCCAACCGCTCTTTTTCAAATGACTAAAAGCTATCGTTCAACGCATGAAATAATCGAATTTACCAAGGGGATACTACAAGATCCAGAACCCATTGAAACAGTGGGCCGAAGCGGGGATAAACCGAAAATGGTAGCCGTACCATCGGAAGATCTGTTGGCCACAGAGATTGGAAAGGGAGTCCATGAACTTTGGCAGAAGGGCTCGAAGTCCATAGCCATCATCTGTAAAACGGAATCGGAAACACGAGTGGCCTTTGAAACCCTAAAAAATAAAATGGATCAGGAGATTCATCTTATAACCAAGGAAACCTTTGTTTTTAAAGGGGGCCTCGTAGTCATCCCTGCGTATCTGGCAAAGGGGCTGGAGTTTGATAGTGTGATCATATATAACGTAGGAGAAAAGGTTTACCATCGATCAACTGAAAGAAAACTATTGTATACTGCGTGTACACGTGCTCTACACCATCTGTTCCTTTATTTTACAGGAGAACCGACACCGTTAATTCCTAGCGAGTAACAGTCTCTTGTCAAAAACGAAAAAAATTTGCTATTTCCATAGAAAAGGGGATTCGCTCCCCTATTTTTTTTTATGGTAAAATAAACGAAGGAGAGAAATCTTCTAATTGTGAAACCAACAACAAAGGAGAAATTTATGAATATTCCTGTCAGATGGATGCAGGGGGTGTCACTAGGGGAGAAGATTTGCTTTGAACTAAGATTTCAAATTATTAAAGGAATCATCCCAATCGGTACAGTCCTATCGGAAAATCAAATTGCAGCGGATTTTGGGACGAGCCGGTCACCCGTGCGTGAAGCTTTTCGCGTCTTGGCGAACGAAGGATTAATCCGATTGGAGAGAATGGGAGCGGCTGTTCTTGGGTTAACGACGAAAGATATTGAAGAACTGTACGATGTTCGTTATCTTCTGGAGGGATTTGCTATGCAGCGGATAGCCACCCATTTTGACAAGAGCCAAATCGTTCTACTCGAACAATTAATAGAGAAAATGGAACTGACCGCAAAACACGAGGATTACATGGAATTTTCCTATTATGATATCCAGTTCCACGATACGATTATTAAGGCTGCGGAGCATAGCAGAATTCTTCATTTATGGAAAAGTATCCGACAAATTTTATTAACGTTTTTGTTGGTGGCAACAGAGAAACGGTTTACTGAGAATAAAGAAGAGATTCAATCCTTATTAAATAACCACAGAATACTAGTCGAAGCTCTCCGTACTGGTGACCCTTACCGATTGCAAGAAACCTTGGATAATCATTCAAAGGATAATTGGAGAACGGTTACAGCAGCCTATTTTAAGTCTTAAAATTTTGTTTACAGACATAACATCATCAACTATACTTTAAGTTGTCGACAAGTTTAGAATATGTCTTTTTGCAAGAAAAAGGAGGAGAGATACGATGGAACAAATGAGAGCGGGATTGTTTCTAGGGGAAAAGCATGTAGATGTTCAGTTAATTGATCGCCCAGTTCCAAAGGAAGGCGAAGTATTGCTGCGCGTATCCCATGCAGGGATTTGCGGATCTGATATGATGATATACTATGGAAAACATCCACGTGCAAAAGCACCTTTGGCCATGGGACATGAATTTTGCGGTGTGATTGAAGAGGTGAATGGAGATATCCCGTTCCAAGTGGGGGAACGTGTTGTTGTCGAACCGACGCTTAGCTGTGGGACATGTGATGCTTGTACAGCGGGACAATATCATGTCTGCAGGACCTTACGTTTAATTGGAATCGATTGCAATGGTGGATTTGCAGAATTTGTAGCCGTACCTTACCATCGCTTGCATCGGATTTCAGAGGAGTTATCCAACGCCCATGCCGCGTTAACTGAGCCTTTGGCTGTAGCGGTTCATACCGTTCGCCGTTCTGGGGTGAAGGTTGGTGACCTGGTGGTCATCCTGGGTGGAGGTCCTATTGGCCTGCTTGTTGGGTTGATTGCCAGAGAAGCTGGAGCTTCTAAGATTGTCGTATCTGATATCAGTCCGTTTAGATTGCAAAAGGCAAAAGATCTTGGATTTACAGCGGTCGATGCAAAAGTAGATAATATCACCGATGTCGTTGCCAAAATGACGAATGGTGTGGGGGCAGATGTGGTATTTGAAGTGGCAGGAACACAAATTACTGCACAACAAATGGTAGAAGCTATTAAAACCCAAGGGCAAATTTGTGTCGTTAGTATGTATAAGCAATCACCAACGATTAACTTAGCTTCCATGCATTTCAGAGAGTTGTCTTTAACTACAACCCGTTGTTATAGCCGCAAGGATTTCCAAACGGCGATTGAATTTATGGCTAGCGGAAAAGTAGATGTATCACCATTGATTTCACATGAACTCGAGCTTGATCAGCTTGCTGACGGATTTAAGTACATGGAAAATCCAGAAGAAGCTTTAAAAATATTAATTAAGCCATAGAGAGGAGAATTATCTGATGATACTTGATGCATTTCGTTTAAATGGAAAGGTGGCAGCGGTTTCAGGGGCCACACGTGGAATTGGTCGTGCAATGGCATTGGGATTAGCAGAGGCTGGGGCAGACATTGCCCTTCTTCAGCGTTCACCGGAACAAACTGCTTTAAAAGAGGAAATTGAGAGCCTTGGTAGAAAGTGTATCATCGTCCCGTGTGATATGGAAGATTTGGACCAAGTGAGAGCAGCTATTCCAACTGTTATCGATCACTATGATAAGATTGATGTATTGGTAAACAATGCTGGAATCCAACGCCGTTCCCCTTCTGTGGATTTTTCAGAAGAAGATTGGGATGACGTGATTAAAGTGAATTTGAAAACGGTTTGGTTGCTTGCACAACAAGCAGGCCGTTATATGGTTCCACAAAAAAGCGGAAAGATTATTAATACGGCATCCCTGTTATCCTTCCAAGGGGGAATTACTGTGCCGGCTTATGCGGCTGCAAAAGGTGGCGTAGCTCAATTAACAAAGGCGCTTTCAAATGAGTGGGCGCAGCACAATGTGAATGTGAATGCCATTGCCCCAGGGTATATCGCAACGGATATGAATACTGCACTCATTGAGAATGAAACTCGGAATAGACAAATTTTGGAGAGGATCCCTGCAGGACGTTGGGGTACTCCTGAAGATTTCAAAGGAGCAGCCGTCTACCTCGCATCTGAAGCAGCAAATTATGTTCATGGATTTGTTCTTGCTGTAGATGGCGGTTGGTTAGGACGTTAAACTCTGGCTGTTCGGCAGCCTTTGTGGCCATATAAAAGGAAAAACTCCTTCACAAACAGGAGTTTTTCCTTTTTTTAGTAGTATGTTTAGGATTTCAGAACGTCATGATCTACATAACGTGTTCCATTCATCTCACTTATGATATTAATAGCAACCTTTGCACCGTCTCCAGCAGTAATGATCGTATGCATCGAAACACCGGCTACAGTTCCTGCGGCCCAAATCCCTTCGATATTGGTTTTGCCTTGGTTGTCAACTTGAAGAATATTTTTGATTCGAGGCTCTGTGCCAGGGATAACGGTTAATCCCACTTTTTCTGCTAGGGCAACAGACATTCCAGTAGCTACTACGATATGCTGCGCTTGCAAAGATTGGCCACCTTCCGTTACGACTGTTTTCTGCCCATTTTCCATTTGGATATCGACGACCGCATCCTCGAGCCATTCTGTACCGAACTTCTCGGCTTGTTCCCTACCGACAGCTATTAAATCTGGACCACTAATCCCGTTTACACCATAGTGGTTATCAAGCCAGGCTCTTTTGGTAACACTTTGATTATTATCAATGACTAGTGTTTTTTTACCTGCTTTGCTTGTAAATAATGCGACACTGCCACCAGCTGGTCCTCCGCCAATTACAATAACATCGTACATGAGCCATTCCTCCTTAATTATAACTATTATTACCTAGTTTATATTGTAAATTAAGTTAAGTAACAAGTAAAGTTTCGTGACCTTTTAAAACATGTAGTTTAATATTAGATAAGGATTTTGAATGAACCTAATGTAATGATGTAATTTAGGAAGGACAGCCAAAGATGAAACAGACGCATTCCGCAAAACAGAAAATAAAACAGCTTTTTTATATTCTTTTTCCTATATTGGTTACACAGGTTTCTCTTTTTGGTATGAATTTTTTTGACACGGTGATGTCGGGGCATGTTAGTGCCAGGGATTTGGCCGGTGTAGCCATTGGTGCAAGTATCTGGAGCCCGATCTTTACGGGATTGTGTGGGATCATTATGGCTTTAACCCCGATCATTTCCCAACTTGTTGGTGCCGACCAAAAAGAGAAGGTGTCCTACCAGGTCATCCAAGGCATTTACCTTGCTGTTGCGATCGCGATCAGCATTATTATCATTGGTGCCTGTTTGCTCGACCCGATCCTTGGTGGGATGGGGGTTGACCCCGAAGTAAAACGAATTGCCTATCATTATTTACTTTCACTTGCATGGGGGATTGTCCCTCTTTTCATTTATACCGCACTCCGATGTTTTATGGATGCACTTGGGCAAACCGTATCAACGATGGTCATCTCCTTACTTTCTTTACCAATCAATGTGGCTTTAAATTATGTCCTGATCTTCGGCAAATTAGGCTTTCCAACCTATGGCGGGGTAGGCGCTGGAATTGCTTCAGCCATTACTTACTGGTGCATTCTTTTGATTGCTGTATTTGTCGTATGGCGGAAAAAGCCATTTCGTAGTTATCATGTATTCCATCAAGCCTTTCCACTTTCCTTTCGGACCTGGAAAGAGCAACTGGTCATCGGAATTCCCATTGGTTTTTCAATCTTCTTTGAAACAAGCATTTTTGCAGCCGTTACTTTACTTATGAGCAACTATACAACAGAGACGGTTGCTGCGCATCAGGCAGCGATTAATTTTGCATCGCTCGTCTATATGATGCCGATGAGCATCTCCTTGGCTTTAACGATTGCAGTTGGGTTTGAGGTAGGGGCAGAGCGTTTACAGGACGCCAGGCAATACAGCCGAATTGGAATCAGTTTTTCAACCTTGATGTCTATCTTTTCCGCAATTGGTTTACTGGTGTTTCATGAACAGATTGCAGGAATGTATACGACTGATCCGACAGTTTTAGCGTTAACCAAGCATTTTTTAATGTATGCAATCTTTTTTCAATTATCTGACGGGATTGCTGCTCCTATTCAAGGGGCACTGCGGGGGTATAAAGATGTGAATGCTACCTTTGTCATGGCGTTTATATCTTATTGGGTGCTAGGGCTGCCAATCGGGCTATTCCTAGCGAAATTCACCTCTATTGCCGCCTACGGGTACTGGATTGGATTGATTTCGGGACTAGCATTTGGAGCTGTATTTCTTTCGATTCGATTATGGAAAATTCAGCATCCAGGTAAACAGCATTTCCCTTTGCGGAAAATAGTAGAATAAGAAGGATCTAAAAAAGAATGGCAAGTTAAAGAAACTAGGGGTAGTAAGTGATAGAAAATGTTAAAAGGGGTGACTCACTAAATAAAATGTACCCTATAGAGTAGACACATTAAAAAAAGTCTACCTATGGGGTACTTTTTTGTATAATAAGCAGATACAACACGGAGAAACTGGAGA
>NZ_JAGGKT010000004.1 GCF_017873965.1 Ammoniphilus resinae
GAACTTAAAAAAGATGACCCCTATTCAATACAGGAATCATCTTTTAGTGGCTTAATCTCTTTTTTTATAGTGTCCTTGACATAGGTGCCAGTTTAGAAAACTCCTTCCCTTTTTATGAACCCTGGATAAGAACCCGTTCATCCCATTCTTTAGGATAACCAATAGAAGTGGGTGTAAGGACTGGATGATCGAAAATATAATCGATCGGCAATTTAAAAAAATGACCGTTACATCCAACCCTTAATCGCATATCGGGTTCATGAAAATCGAGCCTTCCTATAACTCCATAAAGCATAAACCCTTTCTCATCGTTATTATCCGTCTCGGAGAAAAACGCAGACATGGTATTATGGGAGTGTAAGTGCATAACTTGAACATATTGTTGGTTATGCAGCAGTACATGATCAATTTTCGCATCAATTCGAGCTTTACTCACCGTTTGATAAGGACATTCCATAAAATACTCCTTAGTTAGCCGGTCATAATAGATTTGAACCATTACTTCATTCTGGACCCACTCGTTACAATAGGCACGAAAAAAAGAGAGAGCCGTTTGGAGCAACGTCCCAGGAATTTTTGATAATTGAAACTGAAATCCTGGTTGAATCGGATCTAGTTCACGCACAAAATCCTTTTGGACCACCAATCGTCCTAACAAATGATCACGGATCTCGTATAACCGTCCATCCTGGCCGGCTATAATGTTGATGGATTTTGGGTTAGGAGTTTGTAAAAACTCCTTAACCCTCCAAAAGAACCCTTTTATTGCCATTAGAATCCCCCCTTAGAGGTTCCGATGACATCTGGGTATAATCTTTTCTGTTCTAGATCGTAATCCCATTTAACCCTTTGCTTCGTCATTTCGAAAAACTCTTGCGCCATAGCAGAACGAAGTTCTTCCAGAGTCACTTTTCCAGACTCAGGCATTTCTTCAAAAAAGTCGCTGACAAGAAAATGCTGAGTAGCGTAATGTATGGTAAAATCCCCTTCCACCTCTATATCCTGCTTTTTAACGGATGATGTTGGACTAGATTTTGGCTGAGGAGCTGTCTTTTTTGATTCCTTTGCACTCGTTGCCTTTTTGGATGGTTTATCTTCATCGCAGCTTGAAGGCTTGGTCGTTTCCTCTTTTTTGGATTCCTCCACTACTGCACCGAAATCAAATAGGGAAAATTGACCATCATTTTGCATCACAGGTTCCGCGGCTGTCGGTACAGTTGCGGAGGATTCTACTTCCTTCTCCTCAAGAGAATCCCCATACTTCTCGAAACAGTCGTCGCAACGTCCATTCGTCGTAACCTTTTCTTCGCCGCATTTATCACAAGCAGTGCTCTTGTTTTCCATGACTTGATCCTTGGTTTCTTCTTCACCAAAAAACATATGAATAACATTCTCTTTTGAATTATTTCCCATCTTACTTTCTCCTCTCACCAACTAATTTGGTTTTTGATTATTTCAATCCAAAAATAGTAGCTACCGTTTTCCCTGAGTCTTCTAATAATGAATCATCAAAATCCCGATTTTGAAGACTTGCAAAAAGCTCGCGCAAATTCTTCCCTCGGAACAGATGATCATTAGAGGGACTACGAAGAAATAGCATAGGCAACGTACTTAATTGATAGATATCTTGAATCTCTAAACTCCCTAACTCAGGCCAACAGGTTCTAAAATCCTGAAAAACATTCGAAAAAGGATAATGATAAATCTTAGATGTTGGCTTGACCACTGGATCTTTCAAAGCAAACACTCGACAGCTAACAATCCTGTCTGACATGACTTCAAATTCAAACCACAATTTGGGATGTCCAACGTTTTCAAAGGACGAACGATGATAATCCACGTTAATTTGCTGTCTTTCTACCTCAATCACCACGATTTTTTTTTCGTCCAATTCCTCTTGAAAGAGAACACAATTTTTGGGAAGAATCGGTGTTTGATACACTTTTTTCTTTCGGGTATAAGGGGCTAATACTTTTCGAACCCAATCTTTGCGAGATTTCTTGGCTAATTCAAAAAACATCGCTTCGATTAAAGGAATATCCTCTTCCTTTTTTACCCGAGAGAGTGTTTCCTCTAAAATCTTGGTAATAAATCTTCCTTGGGATGTTGGATCAGAAATAGAAAGTTTTTGCAAAAGGGTAATAAATAACGCATTAAACACCTCTGCATTCTCTAACTTTTTTGTCCGGTCCAATAGAAGTTTTAATAGGTTGTTAAGGCTTCCTTCATCTAGTTGAGACAAATCAAAGCGTTTGGAAATCTCTTGGAATAGTTCCACCAGTTGCTTGAATTCATAATCAACCTCGACTCGGCTCAAAAGTAACGTGAAGAACTTATTCAACTTTTCCGCTTCTTGTTCTTCCATCCATTCACCCAATGCTTCGTTGATCATTTCATCGTTATCCAGCAAAAGGTTTAACAGATCAATTGGTTCCATGGTTTCCATCATGGCAGCCAGTAATTGATCGACTTGAATTTTTCTCTCTTGTACAATAAGTCCATTAGACCGCTGTGCGATATGGACGAATTCCGTTTCCTCTCGCATCGTGATCAATGTTTCGATCATCTTTGTCCTCTCCTTTTTGGGCCTTCATTTCCTCTAGCTCCTGCTCTAGGCATTGTTTACACTCAATAAACGATTCAAGGATCGGATGAAAAAAACCAAAAGAACCTGATATCGTAATACGCAACCCGAAAGAGGTAATTTCGGTCCTGGTACACAGTTCAAAATAGTCATCCAAATATTCCTGAACCGGATCGAAGACACTCTCCAACCTTTGTTTCCATTCTTCGTCAGGAAACGTGTGCGCCAAATCCATCCATTCCTCAATAAGGGATGAACGGAGGCTAAAAACCACCGTTTGACCATAATCATGCTCTTCTTCATGACAGAGCACTGTCTGAAATAACAAAGACATCGCCTGATAAAAAAAGCTATCTTCCCTGTAATTGCATGCAAAAGGAATGTCTGGGACAGGGATTTGATTGTCGTGTAATAACTTAGCCATCACCATATTGTCCATCGTCATCTGATATTCCGATAACGTTTGATGAGGGACAAAAAGACTTTTGCTCATGGATTCCTCCTCAAAAAAATCGCCTTTTTCTCGGTGGTCTCAATTTAAGAACACTTTGCTTGAAATGGGCAATTCGATTAACTTCCAACAGAAGATTTCCGCTATTTTCGTTTTCCTCTCCCCCGCAATCATCAGGGCAATAAGCCACTAACTCTTCGAAGGCTCTTTTTGCAGCTTCAAGAGGGAAGGAATTAAAATTCACTTCTCCAAAATGAGTTTTCGGGCTATAGCAGACTAATTCGATTAGCTGCATAGTCATTTCACATTCCTCAACATCGTGTCCAGACACGCATGATTGATCTACTTTTTCCATAAAAGTATGAAGGTTTAGTCTCATCTCCATGTCTCCTTCAAGAAAATAAAAAAGGAATAGGCAATTCTTAGCCTATTCCTTCACTCTCCAGCTTGTATCGCTGTTTTTATTTACTTCGATTTTCCATCAATGATAAAAATTCATACACGATCACTCCTTTAAATTGAAATGGTATTGGGTTGAGATGTTTTTATGCAAAAAAAAACACTCATTTCATGGACCAATACACACTACTCCCTAGGAAGAATGTTCTGCCTACATGACAGAGATTGGTCACTGAAATCAGTGTTTCATAAAAAGATTATTCTTTAATCGCATGATTAAAAAGACATGTCCGTTTTGGATTTAGCCTCAAGTTCGCTTGAACAAGAGTGGAATCGAGAAATCAATATAAATATAATATTATTCTACCATTATCAAAAATAATTGGAAAGAGATAGTAGTAAATTAACGAGAAAAGGAACCCTTCTTCTAATCGCAGAAAAGGTTCCTCTTCATTTAATCAAATGTAAAACTCACTTCCTAATACCAGGTGGTCTAGGCGGCTTTATTTTTCCTTTTTAAAGGATTATTTTGCAGAATATTTTCCTGTGTATTTATCAAAAGATAATTCAATTTCACAAGGAATACAGTCTAATAATCCTAATTGTTCAATTATCATTTCTGCACATTCATCACCACTTATATGTGAGCAATTGTTTTTGTCGTTAGTAAATGCTTTTTCACTAAGATTGTAATACAAATCCTCATTGACCTTCTTGATTAGTGATACCTTGTATCCATCGATACCAATATACATTATTTTTCCTCCTTTAATTTGAATAAAATGGGAATTTTAAAAATCTCACCTACCAAGCTGTTGCTGGTCGATTTCTCAGTCCAAATTGCAAAAAAGCCTCCTTAATCTTCATCGCTACTCGATAAGCAAGCCCGACTGGAACTGCATTGGCGACTTGTTGCTGAAGAGCATCGAGCGTTCCCAAAAATTCAAAGTCATCTGGGACTTGTTGCAATCTAGCACACTCTCGAACACTTAAAATACGATCTTCCGAGGGATGCAGCAGCATGGCCTTCCGTGGATTCACTACGGTCACACTTGGTTCATCCCACTTCAACCGTTTATATTGGTTGGAATGAACGCCCTTGGGACGAATTTCAGTAGGAATATCATGAACATTTCCTCCAGGAGGTACGGCGTGTATCCGTTCTTTCGTAAGAGAAGAAGAAACACTAATATCTTTTTGATTAGCGATTCCATCATGCAGTCCTTCAAAGGCATCTCGAACTGTTGGATATTCCTCCGATTTTAACGTGGGCTCTGGTAAAGAGATCCTCCCAATTTTTGAGCCAATAAAAATGGCGCGATCCCGAACTTGAGGTGCTCCACCCACCGATGTAGCGGAAACCACCCCCGATGTAATTTCGTAATCGGATAGGGCGTGTTCAATTTCCTTTTTAAACTTTCCTCCTCCGCAAGAAAGAAGCTGAGGAACATTCTCCAGACAAAAAACAAGAGGTTGAACCGTCTGGACGGTATCTATATACTCCCGAACAAGTAAATTATTGGGATTATCCAAAAAATTCGAGTGACGATTCGCATTACTAAACCCCTTACAAGGGCTGCCACCAAAGAGCAAAGGAACTTTCGGGATTAGCGATTTCATGTAATCACAAATATTCGCCTCCACAATATGATCCCCGATGTTATGCCGATAGGTTTTCACGGCTTGTGGGTCCATTTCCAAAGCAAAGATTACATCGAATTTAGCCTGTATAAACCCTATGTCCATTAGGCCAGCACCTGAAAAAATTGATGCTGCCGCTAATGGGATCTTGAGCCAGGATAATAGGTCGAAGAGCGAGTTGCTAGAAGTGGTCGATTCTTCCTCGATGGTAATATGAGTGGGATATCCACCTACAGCTTGCTTCAATTCCTCCTGAGAAAGAATAGCTACTGCTTTAGGCTTGGCTTTGAGGTAGCTGGTAAGCTCAATTAGCTGTCCCTTTTTTTGTTTGGAAGACAAAAGGGACGTTAAGGATGCTCCTTCCGCGAAATCAGAAGATTTGACTGACCCTATCACCACGATTTGGTTCTGATAAATCTCCACTTCCAGTAGGTCACACCCTTGGAATGCCTCTCTTGCCTCCTTGGTACGAATATCAATGACCGGCGTAACACCATCAGCAAGATGAGAAACCGTATTACGCGTCTTTTCTTCAGTGGGTACAATAACCAACCGCTTTTCTTTTACATCCCATATATATTTGAAATGAGATCCTATTTTAAAATCCGTATCGACTAACTCCTTATCCTTCAGATAGATTCCTCGGTGGGATACTTTAGCAGGACGTTTTTTTAACATAACATGATCTCCTTTTCTTATAAGAAAGTAAAAAAAGAGAAAAGGGCAGTACGCACCTTTCCTCTACACTCCATTTCGATATTCTAATTTGGTCCTCCACCACGCCTAAAAGCCCCCGCAGGTAAATGCCATTTCTCCATGATCAAGTCTTCTACTCTATAAGATCGATGAAATGCCCTTTCGATATATAGATTGAATTCTTCACCTTTAGGCAATCGATCGATCGAGCCTAAATTGGCCTTTTCTGTAAGAGACATTTTAGGATCAATGGTATGACCTATTTCTTTTTCTACCTCCACTAACATCTGAAATCGTTCAGGAGCAATTTCTCTAAGCATGGCCCATAAATCAGGGGTAGAAAAGATACATGAGAAACATGAGGTTCGATTCCAACCTAATTGGTAACTGACAAGAGGTAGGAATCTTCGTTTCTCGTAGGCATCCCAAACATCCCTTTCCTTCCAATCGATGACCGGTCTCCATGCGTGTACGAGACGGGTTTGGCAATTAGATGAGTGCAGTTCACATTCTAGGTAGCGTGATCTTTGAAAACTCTCCTCGCGCCTTTCCCCTGTAACAACTAGAACCTTCTTCGGATTTTCTTTCGTCCCTTTGAATTTGGGATGATTACTTAATACACGACGAAATACATCAATCTTGATAGCAGCCGAACACCATCGGGTACGTAAGTCCGAACTTAAAGCTGGCCATTTTAATCTTGTATTTCGATATTTCTCTTTGTCTTGGCTTGGTAACCATATTTTATTCCCACTGTCATCATAATAATAAACGTCACCTGTGATTGAATCTTTCCTCAAGAGCTCCCCTTTAAATCCTCGATCTCTCCATTGATAGCGTACAGGGATGCCAAAAAATTGACCGACAGCTTCTAAATAACTCTCCGTACACGGCCAATCCATAAAAATGGGGTCGTCAGGTCCACCATCGACAGACTGGTGATAAAGTTCCACTTTCCTCATATCCACTCCTATGTCTTGTAGGTGAAAAAGGCAAGCCATACTGTCCTTTCCCGCACTTTCACTAATTAAAATGTGGTCGTAATCCTCTAAAGGCAAAAGATCTACGGGTGTTCCCTTATGCTCCTTTTGTTCAACAATGACCTCCTCGGCCGCCTCTTCAAAAGTAAACATCAATTGACTCATGATTCATCTCTCCTTTAAAAGTAAAAAAGAGAAGGAGTATCCCCTTCTCATCACTTTGGCTTTAAGCCACATTGATATATCCTCTATCAGAACTTAAAATGAGACAGCTGATTTTACCCAACGATATCTTTTGCGCCGTTTGGTGTCAGCTGCTCTACAATATCGGCAAAGGCAATACCATACTGCATCACCTTTAACGGAAATCAACGCAAAGTCATTTTGGTAGGAACACTCTCTTCCGCAAGTATTACAAGCCCTTTTCTAGGGGGTTCATTGACCATTTCGTTTCACTCCTTTTTAAAAGGAAAATAAAAAAAGGCAGTCTAAGATGCCTTCACACTCACCTATGGCTGTTTTTCCTTCCATCAGAAAAGGCTTAATTGCTCCAGTTCTTTACCAGGATTAGGTACGACGATCGTTTTTCTAGGCAAGAAAATCATCTCTTCATAACCAACCCTTTTCAAAATTTCCACCTCTCCAGACATTAAGACCTTCTCATAGATCCTTTGATCGGCATCCACCAATACAAAGTCATTTTCCTTAATGAGGGTTTGATACTTTTGAAGCGAATACTCACATGTTTCCTTTTCATTTAAGGAAAACCGAATTAGCAACTCGAAAGCATCAAAAATTTCCTGTATGGGATGAATGTTTTTTAATTCCTCTCGATAAAGCTGGACATACTCTTCTATCGTTAGTTCTCCGTTTAATAATTGAAGTTCTTGGGCTTCTGCCAGGCCACCACGCTCACCAATTATGGACCAGAGTTGATACTCCCAACCTAAGCTGAGAGGAGTCCAGTTCGGATCAGGATGCCCTTCCACCCCTTGCTGAACTAAGAGAAGAAGATCCTGACTCCCGTATTGATTCTTATCAAAAGCATAAATCCGGCGGTTATGTTCAATGATCGGCATTCCTATCATCAAATTACTGCACCCCTTCCCATTGGATAAGTTGTAAATGAGTGCTCATGAATCCATTCACCATCTCTGTTCCCCTCTCTCCGTTAAATCCTTGATTTCCGTGCGGATATTTCATATCTCACCGTTGCATCATCGGTCCAGGAGGGTGGAAGTTGCTGTAAAAGGTTACGTAATTCTCCCACTGAAGAAATACTGTATCTGTACTTCTTTTTCTCCCGGTCGTAATAATGACTCCCATAGCTGGTTAGACCGTAATGATCTATAACAGTCAGGATCTTGGTCTCTAACTCCGAGTCAGCGATTACATCCCTCTTATAAATAACCAGGCTTATGGAAAAATCCTCTAACACTCGTTCTAGTGGTTTCGCATTTTTAATCTTCGAACGGTAAATTTTGATATACTCTTCAATTTCCATGGATTTAGTATCCGTCCAACCAGCTGCTCGTTGTAAGCCACCACCCATGGTATAACCGGCGCGTGAACCCAAGTACTTCCATAGTTCTTTTTCAGAGCCATGTTCCACGAGGGACCAATCCCTTGCCCGCTGCTTATTATCTGATTCCCATACGTTGTTATCGCCTTGCTTAATAAACAACATCATGAAACCCTCATCATCTTTATAGATGGCACGATTATACTCAATGCTATAACTCATCTTTCTCTCCCCTTATCTGGTTCTTAAAAAGAAAAGAAGAGATCCGATAATAATCCGGGATCTCTTCATCTCCAACTTACTGCTCTGATTCATCATCAAAGTCCAAAAGAACAACATGGCAGGTATCACATACGACAGATACATTAACTCCACCGTACATCACACATTCAATCTGATGGCCTACATGTTCTTTTAACTCTAGATAAGACGATACGCTCATCGTAAATGCCTCCTCTACTTTTCAATTCTCTCCTCTGAAGTATCAGCCATTTGTACATCTCTCCTTTTAAGTTTGATTGGTATTTGGTATGGGGCGAAAAGAAAAAAACGCCCTTGCACAGCAACCGATTCAATTCCATACGGAATGCACTACAAATAAAGTAGCGTCAGTCACTCTGCAAGAGCGTATGTCCTTAAAGGATTAAGCCTCCTAATCGCGTGATTGGGAGTGGGGAATGAAGGAAATCATCTGAAATATATTATTATTTTACCATGGCATCTTTGAAATGAAAACAAAATACCTGGTAATTTCAGCAAATCTAGCAAATCATGGTATAATATAAACAAGGATAATAGCAGCTCCTCAAGGGAAGGTCAGCTCACCCCGATATGAAAGGGGGTGAGATATAGTGTCGGTTTACGAAGGAATAAGTTTGATGATTAGTTTTGGCTCACTAGTGGCAATGATTACATTAGCGATCGCAAACAATAACCGAGACAAAAGAAAATAGACCTCCCCTTGAGCCGCAAGCTAGGTGGAAGGTCTATTTCATTTTAGACTATTTTGAGCTGATCACCGTGAGGTGAACTATTATGCCTGCCGGTAGATGTTAGCAGCATCTTCCGGCTTTTATTTTGCTATTTATTATCTCCCATTATACACCAAAAAAAGAGAAAATCCAATTCTCATTGTTTATTCTCCTATCTATGGACCTTGTATTTTTGGTAATATAGACAGAGGTCCATATAGTACAAGGATTTTTCCCTACAATATCACTCCCTAGAAATATTATAAAGCCAAAGCGTACTGACCTTCTGGCATTTCTATGATATCGAGAGGATTTTGGAACGGAACAACAATAGGATCAACTCCTCTTTTCCTTCGATTTAGATGACTTTGTGGCCAGGATGCATATTCGTGATAAATCGCATCCAAGTCACTATCCGTTGGATTTCCACGTGTACACCACCCAATTTTTTCGGCTACCGCGAAAAAAACATCATAATCTTCATTCGGATTTTCTCTCCCTTTCTGAATCATGAGAAGCGACGTTTTCACCGACGTTCCACTATGAAAAAAAGTCTGAGTAGGAAATCCTATGACTCCTAATAAACGATTGTTTTCTATAGCCCATTTGCGGAAGGGGGTTTCCTTTTTATTGGCTAACATGCTGTCAGGGACCACCATGCCAAGAATCCCGCCATCCTTGAGATTACGTAACCCGTATTCAACAAAGGCCACTTCACTCTTAAATTTCCCTCCACTAGCAAAGTCAAAATCAACTTTTAATCCGAACGGAGGATTGCCAATGCAGTAATCAAATGGTTCGTCAAAGGTAACCTGTAATGCATCCTCCTGCAGGATGTTAGCCTTAGGATAACAGATCTGGGCGACTTTTGAAGCCTCAGACATAATTTCAATTCCAACAACATCACACGTTGAAGGGAGATGTTCAAAAAATCCACCAGACCCGCAACTGGGTTCTAAAATACGTCCTCCCTCAATGCCTAACATTTTGATAACAAACTCGGTTACATTTTCCGGGGTAAAGAACTGTCCATTGTCCCAGCCGGTTCTCACCAGGCCTCCAATACCACTGTAAGATTGTTTAATAAATTGGATTTCTTCATCCGTTAACGATTCTTTCTCAAGTAATTCTCTTACCTGTTCGTTTTGTGTAATCCTCTTCCGCTCTTTTCTTCCCATGTCATTCTCTCCCATTCTGTATGAAGTAAAAAAGAGGCAGCTAGCTGCCTCCGAATCACTCAAATTGATTTTTATTTATCAATGACTATACGTATCCCAAGGGATTCGTTATCTACTAACATATGCTCCACTCGATAATTACCCGGTTTCAATGTGAAATGGACACCTAACGTATCATCCTGTATATAGCAAGGATCTGCTGCTATCCAATCCGTCTTCTCAACCAAGGTAAAGGTATCCAACACTTCCATTTTCAGATCGGTTAGATTGATTTTTTCTCCAAAAAAAATCATGATCCCACCGTCATTTAACCGAAAAACGGGGTACATGCCATCGGCGCCCCAAGTGGAGACGATATAAGCAACATCCGGTTCTTTGGTATCGATCTGAAACTTTCTCTCATTTGTCCACCCTAAGCGATCATAAGAGTTATCCTGGATTATAGACCACATAAACCAACAATTCTCATTTCGGATACTTTCCAAAAAAGCATCGATTTCCACCACATCCTGTTTAACGAAGGCTGAGAATTGATGATGGGAGGGGCGAAATTTTAGTTTATAGGCTTCAGCTACCATCTGCATTGCTTTTTTTGCATTGCGTCCCCATATTTTTAAACCCAAAGGTTTACCACTTCCAGCTGTCCATAATTTTTGGCTGGATTCTCTTAGAATTGCCACTCTCGCAGTATCGATATAAACGGATCCCAACAATTTACTCATCAAATCACCTTTTCTCAAGTAATGTGATAAACAAATAGAGAGACTCGGAGTCCCTCTATTCCACTCAGAAACGCTTCATTTCGTGAAAAAAATTTTCATATCCTGAAGTGTTTGTTGCTTTACATATTTTTCTTCCCGAACTTGGGCTAATCGCTCTAATAATGTTCTTTCCTCTCGATCCAAGGAAAGGATCTCATTTTCCATTATGCACATCATTTTTTCATGATATGGCATAAAATCAACCGCATGGATTCCCATTTTGGGTCCTCCTTTATACGAAAGGATAATAACCGATTAACAACTCCGGATTTGGGGATTTGGCAATAGTATCTTCTCTGACGCTTTGGATCGCATCCAGATATACCTTCGAACCTTGATCTCCTGTGTTACCTCCGTATATATTACACATTGCCGAAAGCAAAGTAATTTTAAACATTTCGCAGTCAGACACATTCGTTTCAGCCGTCTTATCGATCTTTTCACATAGATCGTAGACAAATTGATAACGGTATAATGGAGCTATTTCAGCGGTATATTTCATATTGTTGTAATCACAGCTGTCACATTTAATTCCACGTATACGTAACTCAATGGCATCTTTCAATTTTTTATCCTCCCTTAATGGACCTTACACACTACGTTGACGATTTTTTGAGTGAAGTTGACGTAGTTGATTGATATTTACTACCTTTTCATTTTCGAAAAGAATGATGTCAATCTCACCCCATCTTTTCGCCATACGTTTTCTCTCTAGTTCATTTCCAAATTCAAAAATCTCTTGCGGAAAATCAAGTTCTATCGTCCCGATATGAACTGCTTTCTCAAACCCGCTATTTTGTAAATTTTCCATGGTTTACACTCTCCTTAATAAAAAAAGAGAAGTTCAATAATGAATCATTATCGAACTTCTCTCCCTCATATTTTTAGGTTATTTTCCAAAAGCTGTTTAACAGTTTTAGATATACTTTCTCAGCACATTTGCTTCCATTGCAGATACCTCACGATAGCTGTTAATCTTAACTGCCTCGCATCCGTCCTTACGGTTAAAGGAGCTAGCATGAACCTTACAGTCCGTGTTCTCTCCCCAAAAATCACTAAAATATGCTTGAATTAACTCTTTAGGATCGATACAGTTATCATCGGACTCTAAGAGATGAGTTTTGGTGACTTGGGTTTCTCCAGCAATAATCGTGTAGTCAACAACCAAACTCTTCGCTGGTTGATAGGTATACCCGACTACAGCTTCAATGATTTGTTGGAACCCTTCTTTTAATAATCCTTCTAAACGTCTTCCACGACTTCCGATGACCTCATCAAAGGCAATAGAGAAAAGAGGAAGGGTCCCGTCAAATAAAACGAAACGTGTAGCCATACAGTCAAAAGTATTTTCATCGTCACTTGCCGTGTAATGGACGAATAAAGAATTATTCGGCAAAATCCCTTCCCCTTTCAAATCATCAAAAAAGGTAGACAGATGGGTAACATGCACCGAATTAAATTCCCCCCACACTCCGTTAGAGGAATCGACATCCTCATCCAGGTAATGCTCGCGGAGATAAGACTCCACTTTCTCCATAATCGTTTCCACTTCAGTCCTTTGCTGCATTAGGTCTAACATCATACATCTCTCCTTCTTTTCTTAAATTGGTATTTGGTATTGGAAACGCAAAAAAATCGCCTCCTACTGCAAAGACCAAAAAGACATGACTATCCCGTTTAAAAAGGATAGATTCTGGTCGTTCCAGTAGAACGCGATTCTTTGAGTCAATATGAAATGGTGTCTGATAGAGACAACTTAAACTTTCGATCCGCATGGTTCGAAATAGGATAGAAAAATCATCAATAAAAATATATGCTAATTATAGCATAACCTGGAAGATCCTTCTACGTTTTTGAACCTTCTGATTTTTGTTTATTTTGGTGACATAGTTTAAAATAAGTATAATACGTATGGTTGAGGTGATCAGATGAAAAATGTGTTCCAGCCTCTATTTTCGTCCCTTATTAAATTGATTGGATTATCTATACTTGCTGTACCTATACTCGCTATCGTCCAATGGTTAACTCCAGATCATATAAAACCGTTTAGTACATATATGGAGTTTCTAGGTTTCTTATGGGAGAATTACATATTGGTATGGGGAGATTGGTTTATTATCGTCTTGTTGTCCTATAAGTTTGCAACTTCCTTATCCACCTACTATAAGGTAGCAGAAGAAATCCGAATGCGTCGTTTCATTCAAGAGGTACAACGGTGGGAACGTACTCCGTATATCCCTCCTCTTATGTTGTATTATCTGATGGCTCCGCCTGTTTCGTATTCACCATATCTTCGTGATTCAGTAACCAATACCTTTTATAAAACTGTAGTGAATAGTTTCCGAAATCGTGCTTATATGGATTTAGGATTTACAGATGCAGATCCTCAACATAAATCCCATTGGTTGAAGGTCGTAGGACTATCCAAATGGATACCTCCACTCTTAGGTGGGCTTCTCATTTTGACTTTTTTCTACCAACTCTTTCAAACAAAACCTATGAATGAATGGTTTTTAGGGTGGGAACGATTCGCGATCCCGCTACTTGTTCTGCTTGGTTCATGGATCGGCCAACAGCTTTATGCCATCATGGTAATTGGAAAAGGAAAGTTGGTAGAACAAGCCTTGTTTGAATGCTTTCAGCAAGTAGAGCCACGAATTTCATGGAGAGATGCTTTTCCTGATCGACATTATGGGGAAATTATACTGAAGGCATGGAGCGCCGCGAGTGAAAGACAACAAAGAAATTACTATGAATTCCAGTGTCGCCCTCTTCCAGCCAACAATGAATTAATTATGGATTGTCCATCTTTAGCTCCTTATCCGTTTCCATCGCAGTCTATTCCAGAATGGGCCGGGGAAATGGAGGAATATATTTATCAAGAGATTGATCGTTGGCGAGAAGAAAAGCATGATCTAGCACAAAAAGCGATCTATAAATCCAAAGGAAGAATTGTCCCCTTTGAAAAGAAGAGGAAAACAAAGTAGATAGCATTTGACACGATATTTAAATGGATTTACTATAACAATAAGGGATGTGACCCTTCACATCTCTCCTTTAAAGTATTATTTGGTATTGGGTTAAGACGTTGCTGGCCTGGTAAACCAGCAACAAGAAAAAGTCCTGAAGGATGGAACGCACCTCCTATCAGGACTTTTTTCTGTTCTAATGTAATCTCTCCCTTTTGATAAAGGTGATTTAGGTTAATTTAGCAAAGAAAACCAGGTAACCATCTTATACAATGATAATAACCCAAATGCCAAAGCTACTATTTTACGAATGATCTTCTTGACCTTCTTAACCAAAAACCATACTCCAATCAATCCGATTGCGATAAAGATATATGTGAAATCAAGATTCGAAAAATCCATCTTTTCCTCTCCCTTTCAGAATAATTTAAAATAACGCCAATTGCTGTTTGGTTATTAACGGAGGGATCAACATAGGGATTTGAAATACTCGATCATAGTTTTCTTCAAGATCCCTTAGTCCCCTAGCGTTAAATGAAATACACTCTTCTGCAGACCAGTGATCTGGTGCTTTCATGTGGCCAGCCGGTGTAATAAGTTCCCCCATCCTTCCACAAAAAGCCCAGGCTTTAGAATCACTCGAAAACCAAGGAAACTGATAAAGCAGTCTCGAACTCCCCCCTAAGAAGTGGAAGTTTGTTAGTGAATGACGGGAAAAGAGTTCTTTAAAGATCTCATACCTTTTTTCTTCGGAAAGGTTGACGCTGCCGCCGATCCCGATGACTGGATGATCTTGTTCCGTTATCATCTAGATCGAGCAACTCCCAAGGACTTTGAACATGCCAAATTTCGATGGGTTTTAACCCCATGGATTTTAGATAGTCTGTATTTTCCTTTGTAGCATCGGGATCCCCCACCACATCTAAGGTGAAATACCCGAATAAGATGTCGTCTTGATGCTTAAGAAGGAATTGTGCATAAGCCTCTACTTCAATCGGCTCCACGTCTTTTCCTTCTTCAGCTGCTCTCCATGCACTAAAGGCGCCACTATCTACCAGTACTTGTAAACCTAACCTTCTACAATGATACTTCCAATTTTCATTCGGATCGTCTCTCATGGAAAAATAACTCATCAGAACAACATTAAATCCCTGTTCTTTGGCTAGTTCTAAATCCCGAGGACTCCTCTCTGCCGATGAGGGAAAGTATCTCGTACCTTTTAGGCTAATTCTAAGCAGGCCAGAAGCCGTTTTTACGAGCTTAGCGATATCAAAGAAGATGATCCTTAAAAGACCCATCAAAGCACTATTAAAACGGCTATATGGCTCCAATTCCTTCCGTGTGGTAGTACGCTTGTGGTAGATAAATCGAATCGCTTCCCTTAACTTCTTCCGACTAATCGGATTTATTTTCTTTCCTTTTTTGGACCGGAAGAAAAGTGCATCGGATTTCACTTCAATAATGTCATTTAAGCATCCCTTACCAGTGGGAAATTCGTAACGGCTGCCAGCATGTACACTCTTTTTCAAGCGGTTAAAAAACCAGCGTTCTTTTTTCTGAGCCTGAATATCAAAATGGTCCATGTTCTCACACTCTCCAGTAGGAAAATTAGTCAATTAGGACAAAAGCCGTGGAGAGTCAATCTTTGATCTTCACGGTTTAATGAATGATTTTTATTTACTCATTACCGATTTGGAATGTTTAATGCGAATCAAAAACCCTTTTTTCTATAAATTGAGGGAAATGAAAAGGGAGAAAGTAACGAATTACCTTCTCCTTTTTTCTGTGTAATTAACGATTTTTTATTGAAACAAATTCTTCTGCAAACGCTGTATTGCTTCGCTAATACTCTCATCCCCATCAAAAGGATATGTCCAAATAAACTCTTCTTCGTCACCAAAGGGATCAACCTGACAAACAACAGCATAACCATCCTCCGTTATACCGTGATCATCTCCATTTTCCTGAAGGTAATTTTCAATAACCGTTTGGAATTCTTGCATAAGTTCTTGGTTATTTTTACGTGCAACACCCCTTCGAAGAAGGCCATCATCAATTACCATTAAGACGAGGCAAGGATCCTTCATTCCTCTCTCTAGGAGCCGTTTCACCTCTAAAGGTTGCATCCTCATCTCTTCCTCTTCATGTACATCTTGAATCCCATTAATGGTTTCTCTTTCAACTTCCAATTGCATTTGGTCTTGATTTTTCATGTCATCTCTCCTCTAAAAAATGGTAGTTATTTGGTATTGAGGGCAAAAAAATACACCCACACAAGCGTTCACCAATCGTTCCTCATCATAAGGAATGTTCTATCTTAATTAGATAGAATTGATGCACCCTTGTTTAGGTGTATGTCCGTAAGGATCAATGCTCCATTTGCCGCATGGCTAAGAGTAAAAGAAAGTCAAAATTAATATATGGTTAATTATAACATAATGGTTATTAAGTTGAAAGATACCCTACTAAGGGTATCCTTTAACTCATCATTCGACTATCTTAATTTTTGTTTTTCCTGGCAGTCCATCGTTTTAATGTTATTATCATCATTTTTGGTCCTCTATGAATTTAAAAGTGTTTCGTGGGTTCGTCCATGTGGCTTGTGCCTTTAAGAAACCACTCTCATCGCCTTCAATCCACTTTTTCAATGCCTTGCCATCTTGAGTAAGAACATCGTTGACATCAAGCCCGTGATCCTCCGCAAATTGCTTTAAAATTGGAATTGAAATTTTGGGACTAGGATCCCCTGCAACGAAATCCCATTTACCACCCTTAATAGAAATAGGATTTTTATGATTCTTCACATGTTTTTTCAATCCCTCTTTCATTCGTTTTAGTGCCTTTTCCTGAATGAGAATAAATTCACCGATTTTGGCAGCTTCTTCGTCATTCTTCGCGATACCATCACCTGGTAAACCATTCACCATCCCACCCGCACATAACGTTGAATAAGGACAATGCTCACATTTTCCTCGATCCGTTGTCATGGCCCAATCGTTTATATTAAAGGGATCTCGTCTTTCGATTTCCTGGATGGTGTTGCAAGCCCAATCCTTTGCTTCCTTTAGAACATGATCTGTGAAGATGACCTCGGTATCAGAATCCTCCGGGCATCGGGGGAATATCAGCCTTCCCTTAAAATGGCTACCAACCATCTCTCCACGCATTTTCTTAAATAGATAGGCGTAAAGAGCTAGTTGTTTAGAATCTTTTGCTTCATAGGGATACCAGCTGGTCTTAAAATCACAGATTAACACTTCATCCTCAATCGGGTTATCTATAACGATATCTAAATAGAGTTGAATCAATCCGGCATCTGTTTCCACCGTAAGATGAAGTTCCGAAACCATATCAGAGTAATCATTCTCAAACGCTTTTAACCGAGCATACGCCTTTTTCACCATCGAAGTAATATAAAAATCTCGTTCGCCTTCCGGAAGCCCATTTGCTTCATGGATGGCAAAAAACGCTGCTTCTTCGGGGCTGTAACCTTGTCCAATCACCATTTCCATTGCTGCATGAAAGATTTTCCCGATAGTCATGGGTCCATTTGGTGGATAAGGTCTACCCTCGATGTACTTATGGTAAAACTGACGTTCACATGTTTCGCTAAACATGGATAATCGGCTGTAACTATATACCGGTTTTGTCATGGTTAAAAGACTCACTTTCAACATCCTCCTTTCTAGTCGGATCCCAAACATAATGAGATGGATCAATAGGAGAGAAGCCGAACTTTTCTAACTGCTGGCATTCAAATGGTTTCACTTTGGCTAGAACAGGAGATTTTACATGCCAAAACAAATACCGAAGCAGCTCTTCTTGAGCGACAACCGTTCCCTCAATACGATAAATGGTAGGGATCAATCCCCATTCAGAGCTAGGATCAATATCAAAGTAATTGCTGAAACCAATTAGAAGGCTTCCTTCCATATTCTTGTTATGAAAAAAACGATATTCAGAAAGACCGTTCTTATTTCTCTTTTGAATCCCCACAATGATTTCTCCCTCTCACATTAAAATTAAAAAAGTCATCTCCCCAAAGGGGAAAATGACTTTATTTTTCACACTATTTGACTTAAAATTATTACAGATCTACTTTAAAATGGTAAATCATCATCTTGGATGTCTATTGCTCTTCTATCGTTTTGAGGAGGATTATTGTAACCAAAATCATATCCTCGGTCATTTGAAGATGCTGATGAATTTTCCCTTCTCTCTCCTGTAGGTGAAAGAAATTGAACATTATCTGCCACGACTTCAGTCACATACACACGTTTTCCCTCTTTATTGTCGTAAGAGCGAGTTTGTAAACGTCCTTCCAAACCGGCCTGTGAGCCTTTCTTCAGGTAATTAGCGCATAACTCTGCTAACTGCCGCCAGGCGACAATATTTATAAAGTCAGCCTCGCGCTCACCTTCTCCATTGGTAAATGTACGATTTACTGCAAGCGTAAAAGTTGCAACAGCCACCCCAGACGGTGTGTACCGTAATTCGGGATCTTTTACTAATCTTCCAACTAAGACAACTCGATTAATCATTTTTCATCTCTCCCTAAAATTATATAATAATTTGGTATTGGTGTACCAGCATTTAAATCGTTGGTACAATTAAAAAAGGATTCTATGCACTTAGCACAACGGGCTGCCTTTGGCCTGTCCGAAGATCAATCTCCACAGGTAATTTTGAGGAGTGTATCAAGAGATCATCAAGACCCTTACCATCGGATGCATTCCATGTCCAAATGACTACCTCGATTCCTAGCTTCAGTAGTTCTTGGGAAAAGCGAACTAACTGTTTAAAGACCTCTTCATTCCTGCCATTTATCTCCTCTTCCTTGTAAAGGCTATCGGTATCATAGGCAATAATGAATTTTTTAGTTCCCCATCTTTGGATGGTTGGAATGACTTCCTTGAAATTACCAACCCCTGGAACACCAATGACAGGCATTTGAAGACGATTGCTTGCAATGGCGCTTTTATGCTCTCCTTCTGTGCCGATGACTACATCCATACGGAAAATATCCGTAATATCAGTGCCGGGTGTCCATAAAGCTAGTTGTTGGGCTGGCACTACGATATTCAGAGGTGCACCAGATGGAGCTCCACCTTTTCTCATTCTTTCCGGGTCCGTTTCCATTTGGATGTTCGGCGCAGAGCTAAACCAAATATACTTGGGTTTTCCATTTGTGGCTACTCGCATACGAACAATTCGCCCCAATTCATCTCGGACTGGGATAAAATACCCTCTATTTACACTTAGGGTCCAGTACCAATCTTTTTCATTGGATGGATCGCCATCTTGTTTTAGACGCTGCGTAAACCCAGGGATTCTTTCTAATGATTCACCATCCTCCTGTAACTTTTGGATGATGGATGAAATTTCATCGGAGGTGGCAGGAACCGACCGCAAACCGAGTTTTAACACATGTTCCTTTGTGTATTGCCGCTTTGGGCCGAGCCACTCTTCTGCATGGTCACGATAAATTGGACACATCTGTAAAAACTTCCGGTAAATTCGATCACAGGTATCCGCATCCCTGGCCTCTACTTCCTCAAATTTGTGAGCTTTAAAGGAAGTTTGAACCCTCTGAGATTGAGCTGCAGCTCGTCTGGAATTACGTTTTGACCCTTCTTCTGTGATAGAAATACCCATCAGGTTCGCAATTCCTACCACCGAATCAACAAAATGCTGTTTTGGATCCCAGCTTCCAAATACTCTCCAAGCATAATACTTGATCGCATCAGAACCTTGAGCTCCGCACCCTCCTCCGCCAAAACACTTCCATCCATTCATGTTCGATTGAATGTATGTATCCGGTGTTTTTTCGTGGTGTGCTGGATTCGGGCAATAGACTTGAAAAGACGAACCGATCTGTTTCGGATTATCGCCCATCCTAGTTGCTAACTCCAATGTGCTCACACTTTTTACGCTGTCAATGGTATGTTGAATAATACGCATGAAGTACCTCCCTTTAAGATTATTTGGTATGTGAGTATTTTGATATAAAAAAATACCCATCTATGGAATCGATGTTGTCTTGAAAAATAGACAGATCAATCCCCATAGATGGGTATTCTTAGGCAAAAGCCGTTTAAAACTCTCCGTTCGCGTGAACAGGAGCAGAAAAAGAAATCAACATAATAATTATGGTAATTATAGCAAAGAAGAAGAGATTTGTTAATAACCAAAATCTTTTCTTATAACTTCGTGCACAGATTAAGTTACTGAACTAAAGATCCCGTTAGCTCAATAAGAATGTCATTTTTTAAGTGATTTTCTTATAAATTCATCACCTAAAAGCAGTACGATTGAGCAAATGATTAAAAACCACCAACCCAAACCTTTCCAGTAAGTTGTTGCTATAACGGTCATCACGAAATACCAACTTAATTTAACCAACCAATATAAAAATCTCATATTAACTCCCTTTTCAAATGAAATTTCTTATTCAAAACTGCCCGTTACCGCAGCAACCAAGCAGGGGATGGATCTCGATACTGTTCCCCCGCTATCGACTCTCCTCGTTGAATGAAATTCATTCACTGTTTCTTTCTCCCGTAACTTGGTTTTAATTTTTTAGGGTCTAAAATAGAGCCACGAGATAGTTTTCTTAAAAAAGCATCAAAATCATTTGCTATTTTTATTTGTTTCCATTTTTCATTATCTGATAAGTAATCCTCGTAAAAGTAAACTACTGAGGGATTTTCAGTGTTTTCCTCATAGTTTAAAGTAATCCAACTATGATAATCACCCCATAGAATTATTATAGATTCAGGTAAACCAACCTCATTAATCCAATACTTCGAAGCAAGGATACCTACACCATTTTGTTCGCCTTCAAAATCAATTCCGTATATCTCTGGAATTGTAAATCGTTCCTTAGCGTTTTCCTCAAGAAAAATGTTTGGATATTTTAAAATACCACCGTTATGTTCTTTCAGTAATTCTATATATGATTGAGGAAGTTTAACACCTAATTTTTCTTCAGCAATACTAATCTCTAAATCCGATATAGGTTTTTCGCCTTCATCCCAAAATTCACATTTACCTTTATAGAACTCCAAGTTATCACCTCATTCATATATCCTTAACCTATGTGTTATTAAACTATCGATCATCGTTAGTTGAACAAACTAGCGTCCCTTTACGATTGGCCGTTAGTGTATCAATGTTTATGAGCAAGAATATTGATAAGCTTACCAAACGGGTCACGGACATAGAATCGTCGAACACCCCAAGGCTCATTAACAGGCCCATATTCTATCGGAAATCCAGCTCTCTTCATGCCTTCTAATGTAGCATCGACATCATCAACTTCAATCGATAGATCAGGCGTAGGCGTTTCTGAGCCACCCTGTGAGGCGAAACTAATTTGAATGTTCATCTCCTCGTTTAAACCATAAGTTCTAATCCAACCATGATCCATCATTAAATCAAGGCCGAGCACATCCTGGTAGAAGCATTTAGCTGCCGTGATATCCTTCGTATTTATATTGGCGACGATTCGTTTGACCTTCATTTCAAACCTCCCAGACATAAGCAGATTGTCCTTCAATATAAAATACATTCGACATATAACAGTTAATTCTTCTTTGATATTAACACAAATCCCCGTTTATTCCGTTATTCTGCCCTTTAGCGAAGTAAACAAAAAATTACTTTTCATTATATCCTAGTATCCCTCATATTTAACCAATAACATAGTATAATAATAGCGTTAGATTAATGGAGAATGATTAGAATAATAAAGTCACGTCAATAATATACTTTTTTAAATACCCCTTTTTAAATACCTCTTTTTAAATACCCATTACGGTCCTTTCTAATCCTTCCCTATTGCAGGAATACCAAGGGTTTCGAGAGTTGAACAAATAGAATTAAGAAAGGAAAAAATAAATCCCACAATGAATAAAATAAATTTCACAATACAGTTATAAATATCAACAGTTTTCACTTAAAAATCCTCAATTTAAAATCTAAAATCCACAGAAAATAAAGATGCTGTATGCAAATAAATGTAAATAAAAGTAAATAAAAGGTAAATACAAAATAAAAAAAAGCGAAGGAAATGGGACGCATCTCTCATTTCACTTCGCTTTTTTAGGTAGCTTCTACTTAATAAGAAAGAAAGGGCACGACAATAGCCGGCCACCCATTCATTTTAAAAAAATAGGATCGCCGGTATATCATGAAAAGGAATAACTCGAAAGGAGTCTTCTATAGGATTCTTCATTAGAAATTCCCTCAAGTGAAGGATCTTGTTGCTGGTTAGGGGAATGGATGTTATCGTCATCTTCTAACCAGTTATAAAAAGGAAAGGGCTCTGTAATTTTCTGTTGTTTTTCTTCCTGAGATTTTTCTTCTCTTTTTAAGGTTAAAATTAAGCAATCTCGAACCTTTTCCAGTTGTTCTAATTGGTTGCTAAAACGGTCCACCAAAGTTTGAACACCAGAAATTAGTAAATCTTTGGTGGTACGTAAGGCTTGTTTTGTATTTATAATCGTTTTTTGTATGGTAGGAAGGATCTTTTCTTCCAAATCTTTTAAAACGGCACGAAGATAGGGAATGACTTCGTTTTTCGTCTCCAGTTGATAGAGTTTGAAGGAAAGCAATACCTTGTCCAAGGCAGACTGAACTAACTCCAGTCCAATGGACCCGAGGTTATCGAAATAACGCTTTTTAAGTTCAATAATCTTCCCCTTGGTTACATCGGAAAGTAAATCACAAGTGGCAGTAACTAAATGGTTATCTAACCATTTCATTTCTCCTTGATTATGGAGTGGGTCTACATCAAACTCCTCGTTCAGACCGGTTACTTTAAACCATTCAAGGCCATTCTTTGCAGTCTCAAACTTTAAGAATGCCTTTGCTTCTTCAAGAACATCTAAAGCAGGCTTTTTACTATAAAGGTTCAATCTTCCATCGCGTTCATTGGCGGATTTGTGATATAGACTGGAAATAGCCATTTCCATTTTCATACCGGGGTTATAAACCCCTCTCCAAAGAGCATACAGAATAAAGCGTTGTGTTTGCACGCTTAGATCCCTGAATTTTTTAGATTCTAGGAAAGGATAATGACGAACATAACCTTCTTTAAAATCGTTTGATGGCACATGCTTTAATAAATAAATTTGATTACATTCCAAACGAATAATGTTTTCTTTTTCAGCTGCGTCTATAAACTTATAGATTGTTTGAATATCGCACTTCATTTCTTGAGCCAGTTCTTCTTTGGTGAGTGGAACAAGTCCATTTACGCACACAAATCGAGATAAAACAAAATGAAATTGCATACGAAGGGGACTATAATTTTTTGTATAGTTCGGATCACATAGGTCACGATGGATCATTCCACTCACCTCCTTTTTTTGCCTGTACTCTACTAAAAACATCTTGTCGAAATATGATAGAAATAATATAGCAAACCTTACCAATTCCGCCAAACAGAGTACAGAGGGATATTTAAACGGAGTACAGAAGGATATTTAACGGAGTACAGAGGGATATTTAGAAAAAAACGGAGTACAGAGGGATATTTAACGGAGTACAGAAGGATATTTAAGGGAGTACAGAAGGATATTTTGAAAAGCGACGGAGTACAGAGGGATAAAATCAATTTCCAAGTTTTAGTAGTTGGCATAAACAGAAAACTCAATAAATAACGGAGTACAGAAGGATATTTAACGGAGTACAGAAGGATATTTAGAAAAAAACGGAGTACAGAGGGATATTTAAACGGAGTACAGAAGGATAAAACAGGGTTAATAAAACTTAAAACTGGAAAATAAATATTTTTCGACAAAAAATTCATAATGGTGTCTACGGAGTACAGAAGGATATTTAAACGGAGTACAGAAGGATATTTAAACGGAGTACAGAAGGATATTTAAACGGAGTACAGAAGGATATTTAAACGGAGTACAGAAGGATATTTAAACGGAGTACAGAGGGATATTTGAACGGAGTACAGAGGGATATTTGAACGGAGTACAGAAGGATATTTAAACGGAGTACAGAGGGATATTTGAACGGAGTACAGAGGGATATTTGAACGCAGTACAGAGGGATATTTGAACGGAGTACAGAGGGATATTAAAAATAGGAGCTATCGCTCCTATTTTTAATATCTATTATCAACTAAGAATATACTCTTGTCTGCTTTCATCTAGATTTTCTAGAATATCATCTGAAGGTGTAATAAAAATATATTTGTATGATCTCCCTTCCCGAACAAGTTCATATCCAGAAATAATTTCATTATCGACTAGTTCGTTGAGAGATTTTTTTATTCGATCAAGAGACTTATGCCTTGGCAATTCTGTTAGGTTTAATGTAGCTATAAGTTCATCTATTTTGAGCTGATTTGTATCGTCAATTATACTAGCAATGAGGGGATAAAGTAACTTTGATGTTTTGGAACTTAAATCCTGATAGGCTGAGAGACTAATTCTTGCGATGTTTCCAGCTGTTAATCCATTGTGAAGATACTCATTAAATGTAATAAATACCCGTTTTTCGTCCAAATCAAAATCGGCAAATTGAATAACATTATGGATTCTTGTCCGATAAGGTTTTGAAACGTCTCCGGACCTATAATCATGCATAATAATAGATGTTGTTGCTAATTTGTTTAGACTTGTAGTAATAATTTCATAGGTTCCACCATCTTTTTGGCCTTCAATAATATCACTTAGTTCACCAATATGGAATTCAAATTCCTTTTTATTGCCTTTTATCTCCCAGAGCTTTTGTAAACCAACAAAGACCTTAAAATCAAATGTAGTTAGATAACCCCCGTGATTAGCCGAATATTCAACAGTTCGGTAACCTGACCTAGTTTCAACAATATGTCCATGTTCGTTCCTCAAAGAGACCAGTGTTTTCTCATTTGGGGATGTACTGGAGAAAATAGGAGCTAAACCATAGTTTTTCTCAATCGGATCCGTTCTTTTTTTAGATGATTCCTGTCTTTTCTTTAGAGCTTCCTCGACTATTTCTTTACGGAATTGAAATAATTTCTTCCTTGAATGCATAGTGGATGAATCGAGCTCAGACATAATGTTCTCGCTCATTTTTAGTAGCTCTTCATTTATGTAGAGAAGCGTCTCCTTTAGATTTGCAGAGTTCTCATTTTTTAATTGATTTGCTATCTTTCTTTTTATAAATTGTAACTCGTTAAATTTTTTTTTGGACGTTTCTTCACTAAGAAGTTCTTCAGATTCCATTGTGGAACCTTCAAGTATCCCTATTACCTTCTTAGACAATGTGGACCACCTATCTTTCAATACCTCTTTAGATTCTATTTTATCATGTTTCTTTAAAGAAGGATTATAGATTGTGACCATTTTTATAAACTCCTTAAAAAAAAGAACCGGATACGATCCAAAAGGCATACTTTCCCCTAAGGATTTATCCGGTTCTCCCGCGTCTAATTGTATTTTATTATCTTTAATTATGATCAAAATTGAAAAATTTGTCAATCCAAATAGATTTTTCTGCATTTATATTACTTCTATCGGAATCTTTTGTGGGAATGTTTAGAAAAGAGGGCCGCCGTCATACTGACTGTGCGACCAACTCAATTAAACTATTACCGGCGGAAAATGTTAATATTCCCTGCGGATGCAATTGATTAATTCATAAGACATCTCGATCCCACCAGTGTTAGTATCTTCATATATGGAAATAAAATGATCGTTCGATATGTATCGATGTACCATCACACCACATTCAGCCATATGGGTACTGTCCTGGTCATAATCTTCAACTAGATCGATCTCGCGCCCTCCTTCATCTGATTGGATAATAGCACAAAAGCAGATCGCCTCATTGTCCCGCAGGATCCAACTCAATACGTCCCGCTCCCTCGGTACTAAAATTCCGTCTTGCTGTATAAACGTCAATTACCCACGGCTAAAGCCGATGGGCTTGTAAGTAGTGCTTACGCACTCCTACGTTCGGCTAATTGACGATAGCCCTTCTCTTTAATATTAAGAGAAGCGTTGTAGTCGGCATGGGCAACGTATCCACACGACATACATTGAAATTTGGATTGGGATTTCCGATTTTCTTTTGCAACATGACCACAACAAGAACATGTTTGGCTTGTATATTTAGGGTCAACAAATAAGACCTCAATACCTGACTGTTGTGCCTTATAGATAATGAATTGTTGCAATTGATAAAAGGCCCATCGGGATATTTTCCCTCGTTGCGACTTACTGACCGTTTTGCTGTTCTTTTTCTCTCTTGTTTTAGACATTCCATATAGATTTTCTAAAACAAGAGAAGAACAGTGCCTTGAAGCCTTTTCAGCGATTTGTTTGGAAATACAATGATTGATGTCTTTTGCCATGCGTTGTTCTTTTCGTCTACGTTTCTTTAGTAAACGTTTGGCAGATTTGGTTTTCTTAGCTTGCAGTTTTGCACGAATCCGGGCGTATCGTTTTCGTAGGCCATTGATTTTTCCACCGCTATAGATTTGCCCGGTACTATCCGTGGCAATATTGACGATACCTAAATCAATGCCAATGCATTCCGTTGTTTCGATGGGCGTACCTTCTGGGAATTCAACCACTAACAGTAGGTAGAACACTCCGTCAACAAAAACAAGGTCAGCTTGACCACGAACACGTTTGCCTTCCAGTACAGCTTGATGGTAGGAACTAATCACCATGGGAATATCCATTCTTCCGTTAATTGTTGAGATTGAAGCACACTCTAAACCTTTGAAAGAAAGAATTCGTTGGTCGTAGATGATCGCGCCATCTAAACGGAATTGACATTGAACCTTCCTGTTTACTTTATATGCTTCACAGACTTTCGCAATCGCACGAATGACTAATTGAGAAGATAGTCTTTCATATTTTTCTCGGATGTCATAATAGCAAACCTTTTGAAGCTTCACTTTTGCGAAGCACTTTTCACGAAAAGCGACCTCGCTAATTTCGTTACAAGCTATGTTAAACAAATGCATGGTTTCTTTTAATGATTGATATTGTTCATGATTTGGCATTAATTTAATTTTGGATGTTAGCAGCATTTAGTATCACCTCCTTCATCTGTATTTTAAAACGCATTGAATGATTTGTTCAATTAAACTTAGAAGGGAGAAAGCCTAAATTTAAACGAATCCAAAACAAATAACCTATCTAAGGATAGGCTTGTTTTGGCGACAATTCCTCCCATGCCTAAAGGCAATTGGCTTCCTTGTCTCAAAGGTCTGTGAATAATGCCCCCGAAGAGTACCGTAGCCCATGAATCTATATGATCTGTCATGGGAGGGCTAATGGCACAGCCCAATCTTGAAGGCTGTTCAAAACAGAAATGGACTGCGAACGGTTAGCCATTCGAGAATCCCTGTAATGTCAGTTGCCAATACGGTTTTCCTTTTATCAGGACAAACCTGGCATATCATTTTTTCTTGAAAGGGGTCCATAGACATCCTCCTTTAAATGAAAAAGAGAAGGCGGCATAATGTGCCAACCTCCCCTTCTTCTAACTTCACGGTTTAGACGATGCCCTTAATTAGACTTCGCTCACCAATGTATATAATAAATTTTTAGGACAAACGTATTTTTATCTCCTCTTTCGAATAATGCGTTTCACATGGGTTGTAAGGGATTTGGCAAGGTTATTCGAAACAATAATCGAACGACCTGGATACATTTGCCTGACTACTTCAAGGATGCGTGGTTCTTGAGGTCCCACATACAGGCAAAGAACTTCAATCCCTCGTTTTTCTGCCTGAAGAACAATACTTCTCATCGTGTCATAATCTTCATGATCAGCAAAACACGGTTCCCCATCGGATAGCATAATTAAAACGCGGACATCTTCAGGATATCTCGCAAGTTCATCAACTGCCCATTGGAGTGCAAGGGTATCTCGATTCCCGTACATAGCATCCACTCCCCCGATAAACCCCTTTTCGGTTGAAGAAAATCGGCCGTAAGGTTTAAGCGGATAGATAATGCTTTCCTCTCGGTAGTCCTCTGTAAATCCGTAAGAGGCAACGGGAAGATTCGCTTTATCACAGGCCTCGACCATAAGAACTTGTGCCTTTTTCATTTCATCAATTATGCGAGAAGAGGAACCTTGAAAACGGCTTCCCGTACTCCCTGAACAGTCATTGAGAATTAAAACCCGTGCGTTCTTACCTGGGGTGCCTTTCGCTCGCTTTTCGAAAACGTTGGCATCTCCTAATTTATCTGCTCTCCAAGCTCTGCTGGCTAGGATACGCCCTGAGCGCTGATTCTTTCGGGACTCATCAGGTATTCCTTCCAAAAGTCCCGATAAAGCCTTAGCGGTCGGAAGGACATGCCTCTTAATCTCACCATAAAGATGATCGTATACTCCTTTATCCATTTGAGGATAAGGTTTTATTGTTATCGAGCTTGAATAGGCTGCTCGATCTTTCCTATGCTCATGGACCGTGACTTCTTCCGTCTTTGTACGATAAGGAGCCAACTCTCTCTCCGCTTCTTCCTCATCTTTTTCTAACTGTTTTTCTTCCAACCGTAGCATCGAAGAAAAATCAGGTTTAGAGGGCTGATTATCAGATGCAGGATCCTCAGTTTGGTTTGGTTCAATGGCTTCACTTTCCTCATTAGGCTGATCGGAAAAAGATCCAGTGGAACTTTCATCCGCTTCCTGATCGCCTCCACTTTGAGAGGCAGCAGATGCTTTGAGAAGTGCACGTAGAACCCGCTTGATATTCTCTTCTACCTCCTGTGGATCACCCCATTGAGAATCGGAATGGTCGTCACTATAGTCAAAATCATCTGGTTCTTTACTCTGGAGATCCATCCATTCCACTAAAGTAGGCCATACCTTTTTGATGATCTCTGTAGTGGTTTCTAAAACTGCCTGCGTTGAATCATCAAAACGTCCCTTTTCAATTAAATCTTGGACCGAATCAACGAGGTCTACAGCTTCGGGGGTCCATAAATCGATATCGGTCATGGCAAGGGCCCGGGACATAAAACACTCGCGAAAATCATAGATTGGATCTACGCCAGCATGGTCCCCCCGGATCCCAAATCTCCATTCGTAATTCCCGAATTCAATGTATTCTTTAGTAGTTGGATGATCAATGGCTGTAAAATTTTCCATCCGGCCGTCCATCATGACATTTCCAAAGAACTGGAGCCAGGGCAGCGGATATTTTTCATTAGCTACCCAATCCGCTCGATGATTAGACACCCATTCTCTTTGCCAATTGGCATAATCCGAGATAATATCGTATTCAATGTGTCCTCTTTCATGGAGCGAATGCCATTTTCTTAAGGCACGAAGTTCAGAGGGGGTAAAAGTACGACAATCCGGACGCTGGAGCTCATACAGGATATACACATCTTTTCCATCCGTGTAAGATGTTTCCCGATAAGACCACTTGAACCCGAATTTCTGATTACCAAAAAGAATACGTAGATACCGCGCTAGACGCTCTCCTTCACGGTTCTTAATAATCTCCTCTTTCGTTTGTAAGGCTGTTGCGATCGACATATAAAATTCCTCCCAAATTGTTGGTATTAGGTAAATAAAAAAGAGAAGGTTATTCAACCTTCTCTACCTCTTACTTCATCCCGTTGATGTATTGCTCTTCTTCTATCGTCATCGGGAAATCAGACCAGACCTTCTGCCTGATCATGTCCCGAAGGGCCATTTGCTCCTCGAAATCCTCACTCTTGTGAATGATAAAATCTTCGAGTGCCTCCGTTTTGGTTTCCATGGTGATCCCGTAGGCTTGGAGATAAACAGCAGCATCAATATAGCCACGAATCGTTTTGCTTTCCTCCCCTTGCTGTTCGGTTGCAACCAGATCATCAATGGCTTTCTTGGTCTTTTCCAAAAAGTCCAAGGCATGGGCATCCTTTAAGCCGGTTTTTTCAATCAACATGGTTCGGAAATCTTGAACATAAGGCAATTTCAAGATCGATAAACGGTCTTTGAAAGCCCCATTCAATTTTTTCACCCCCGAATACTGGTCCCCGACATTAATGGATCCAATAAAGATGTGGTCTGCATGTCGCTCGATGACACCTTCAGGCGTAGACAGTTGGCGATTTTCATCCAGAACACTATGGAAGATAGAAGTCACATCTCCGCTTAGCATGTTTAATTCAGGATAACTTGAAATACCGCCTTTCTCGACGCTGGTGGCAAAGGGAGATTTCTTAAATTGGACCTCCATGCCACGCGCGCCTTGAACTAATGTATTCTCACCAACAACACTCTCTTTGGTTTCATCCCCGTTCCCAATTTGCAGATACAAGGGTAAAGAAAAAATCCATGAGAGGGTAGCGATTAATGTATCCTTACCAGAACCTTTGTCTCCCACCAATAATAGATCTTTTCCCATTAAGATGTGCCTTAAAGAACGTCCTAACATTTCACCTATGTAAGGAGTTTTCGGTTTCTTAGGGAAAACGGCCATGGTTGTCATTTCAACGGTATCGCAAATTTGTTCGCGACGTTGACGAATTTCCAAGATCATCCTTGGAGTGACTCCCTGATCCTGTAAATAATCTTGAATCTCGTTCCAACCATCTTTCCAATCTCTTTTGCTTACCGCCGTGGATGTTTTGGCTGGGGCCGCAGCAGTCGTTGAAGTCCCAGATACAGACGAAGTAGCAGCAGGCTTGGATGGTTTTACAGGTGGAACGACACCAACTAATTCACTTACGTCTTCCAGATCCTTTTCCATTTCTGGAAGGGTGATTGGTGCGGTCGGGAACCCGTTTAGGTCAATTTTAAATTCAAGAATACTTGCTGTCGCAAGGGCTATAGCTGTATGAGCACAGCTTTGTCCCTTGGAATTGGCTTCACAATAATGAATAAACCGTACTTTATCATCTTTGGCGATGATATATCCGGGATGATCCGTTTTACGGAATGTAATCTTATAATTACCGGAGGGATTTTTCTCTACCTGTTGGACGTAAGCAGGAATCTTTTCCTTCCATGCTTCTACGGTCATCATCGGTACATTTAGACTTTTAAACGTAATTTTTTGGCTCATTGATTATCTCTCCCTTGATTTGGTATTGGGTCCATGAAATTAAAAAAGCCAAAGAGACCCCTTAGGGATCCTCTTTGGCAACCTTACATTCGCAAAATATCCAAATTATGAAGCTTTAGATTGCGACGATTCAACTTTGACTTGGCTGTTCTTCGCAAGGGTAACCGTATGCTTGTTTTCGTTGTACCATCCCTTAATTTTTAGAATAAGGTTAGGTGCAACAGTGTTCGAAGCAGCTGGAGTCAATTCACTTGGTACAAGGATGGTTACTTCCACTCGTGATTCAAGCATGGCTTTAAATCGACTGGTGCCATCCTGATTGGTTTCGGTTGCACTCAACGTTTTTACTCTAAACTCCTGGGGTTTTTTGTTACCTCCGCCTTGGCTAGTAGTGTTAGGTTGATCTGTGGAACCTCCCTGTCTATCATCAAGGTTGGCTAAATCAGATTCGAAAAGACCATTCCAACCTTTTTCGTCAAAATAACTCCTATAAGAGTCAGGAAGAAAGACCACTCCGTTCTTATATTGAAATTCATGACCGTTAAGCCCGAATTTCGCTAAAATGGAATGGTAACGACGATCCTTCGCATTGACCGCCTTTAATTTCCCTTGATAAACATCCGCTGCCACACCAATCCAGCTTGCTGTTTTTTTCAAGGCATCGGAGACCGCACTTTTCTTGGCATCCTCGATGGCTTGTGGACGTGGTACTGTCTCATCCCTATGAATAGTCATAGTGTCGTTCCCATACTGCTTCCTTGTGATCCATTGTTGTGTTTCGGGGTTGAAAACTCTCAAACAACCCAGGACACTTACACTGTAGTGTTCCATATTGACGTTGATCTCCAATAAATCCAATTCCCAATTGAAAATCCCAAGAATTTGATTGAGGCGATCGGCCACACTCTGCTGTCCGATATAAACCTGACCTTCATAGTTCACACCATATTCCTCATAACGGAATGGCAGGTTTAGTTGATCGAACAAGTCTACATTAAGATTTGACATAACTCATCTCTCCCTTTTTGGTAAATTGGGTATTTGAACGATGCACAATATAGTTGGCATCAATCAAATCGATTACAGCTTCCAATGGCACGACACCATCTACAAGCTTTTTGATCAGTTTTGCAGGCTGCCTTTCACTTAGAATCGCAACGACCTTAGAACCCCTCTTTTGAGCTCTTTCAATCGCTGGACCAAGATCAGCGTCCCCTGAAAAAATAAAAAGTAGATCATGTTTATCCAGGCTCAAATCATAAAGATCCAGACCTAGTGCCATGTCTACTCCTTTCTCAAACATCTCTCCATTTTCCGAAACATGACAGTAACCGGTATGAACGGCAATGTCATCTTTCTGTAAAGCGGAAAAGAATCGTGTTCGATTATAAAATCTCTCCTTATCTACGTGTTTGGGTGGTATAGCCCCGTAGAAGTGATAGGATACTTCACAATTTCCATAGTGGCCTGTGAGGACAGAATGAAGAGCTTGAAAGAACACCTTCCACGGGCGAATTCCTTCAATCCCTAAACCATGAAATTGTGACATCGCATTAATTTCATCAACCAGAATCGCGGCTCTCACGAAGCAATCACCTCGTGATCCAACGATAGGCTTAGTTGTGTATCAAAAAGCTTGGCCAAATCACAAGCAGTTAAAGGAAGTCCAGCTCCTTTTCTCTTTTCGATTAACAAAACCCATTCATTACCGAAATAGGACTGTAACCAAAGAGCGGATACATTAAAATCTGGGTGATCATAAACCCAAACATTTGGATTTTCTTGATTAAATCCTATGGATTTAAGTCTAGCGTGTGCTACCATCTCTTTTTCGTCCGTATCGAAGAATAACTTCAGAGATTTGCATCGACCCTTTAACATCATCATCAGTTGATGAAATTTCCGTGATAACACATCCATTTCTAATCCGATGAAATCTGTATGGACAATACTTGGTTCAAAACGATTGGGACGTACAAAGGCTTTTTCCACACCTTCATGAAGTGATGGAAGATCTAGTTTCGAAACACTCGGAACACGATCCCAGACAGATTCAAAGCGGTGTAACTTAAACATGGTAATCATCTCTCCTTTTGGCTTAATTTTGGTTTGGGTTAAAAGGGCATAAAAAAAACGCCCTTTCCAAGATGCCAATGGGTCATGTAATCGGATGAATATGTAACCGATTATTTGGCATCCTCGAAAGGACGTTTGTATTCAATATAAATTCAACAACAAATAAACATTGTTGGAAATGGAGTAATCTCTCAATGCACCATAGGCCGCATGGCTAGGTGGAAACAAAAAAATCAAAATAAAGGTTAGTTAAAATATACCATAAATAAAGATAAGATAAAAGACATTTAAAACAAATTCACCCGTGATAAATAGAAAATACTTACCCTTTTCAAGACCTAATTTAAAGAAATTCGTTAAATTAAAGGTGACTACCTAATCATATCTAATATGTAGTCACCCTGTTTTTATCGTTTTGTTGAACTATCGATCCTCGCGGAATAATTTTATGTTGATTCTTTGATTAGTTAAGTCTGACCCTTAATACTTTTTTAAAACCATAAGAAATACAATTGGTATAAAAGACTTTTATGCCGTTTTTGGTTGAAGGTTGATTTCCTTACTTAGGAATCGTATCCTTTAAATTTATTACTGTTTCTTTTATGATTTTATAGGTTTTGTTTCTAATGTTCTCTACATGGCTGGATTCTTTCAGCATACTTTTATGAAATAGTCCATTCCTATTTTCTCTTCTGTACTTATTTAAATCAGAAATGAATTTAGTAATCCTGTCTTGATCATGATGGGAGAAGGGGTTGGCTTTATTAATTTGGAAATCATCAGTGACATATTTATCTTGGTAATTTATTCGTTTTTCCCGATTTTTACCATACAAGGAAAGATAGTCTGTATAGCTACCAAAATCCGTATTCAGGTAATATTCTTCATCTCCCGTACAGATTGGTTTACTATTGCCCTTCATAACTGGGAAATTGGTGTGGATAACCCCAAGCTTCTTGCATAACAACAATTCTATGGATTTAATATAGCAGGCTACTACAAAAGTGAAATCGATATCGACCATATACCCTAGAATACTGGAGTATTTTTGGTATAGGTATTCAGCAGTATAGAGATAGTGATTGATTGTTCCGATTTTCTTTATTTTATCGGAAGAATAGGTGCGTTTAAGATGATCGTCAGTGGCTGAGTCAAAGTTTAATAAGTCCCTATAAATAGATGATGTGAGTTGTTTTTCCATTTCCGCTATGGCTTTAGTTTTTGTATTCTTATCATCTAATACCATCAAATGTTCCCGATTCTGTCCCTCAACAAGAATCTTCTCCATTAAGTCTTTTTCTATTTCCTTTTTCAATTCTTCCACTTCTTCAGCATCAAACCATACCTTCCTCTCGTTCATATGGACTAATACCAAGGCTTTTTTAGTAATGGGATCCCACTCTTGTTTAGAAGCGGCTTTTTGAATTTGTATAAAATATTGGATAGATCGAATCAGTTCTTTTGTCGTTTTTTCCTCCAGATGGTCCAGCCATTTTATAAAACCTTTAAGGTAAAGATATTTTGGGTTTAGAGGGTCTTTTTCATTCTTCTTCCGTTCTGACAGGTACATGAAAGCCATGGTGGACTGAACTTTGGTAAATCCAGCCTTTTCGTTAATAAAATCACTAAGATTGCTTGTGTATGGGACATTGTGCTTGTTGCGTATAGTCTCTTCAAAATCGCGATATTGGGCGAGCAGCGTCTGGTGTTCTTCAGACAACCAAGAGATTAATTCATCATAATTGGCTATATATTCAGGTGAGTTGTAAAACCGATTTCCGTTCTTCAGGTTAATATGATCCATAATAATCTTGGACCAGATATTTTGGTCATTTATGGTAATCTTTCCAATTTGCTCTAAGTAGAACTCAAGCTGCTCTCGATCTCGATCTTGGTTGGAAAGGGGATTCTTTTTGTGAAGGAACTCAGCAACGTCTTGGTTTGATGGAATATTAAATTCGTCTCGAAGTCGTTCTTCGTAATAATCAATGCAGGTAATTCCCAACCTCGAAACAAGTGTTTTTCTTTCTCTGATGATCAAATCTTTTACTGCCATCAGAAAGAGGATAATGTCCGGCTTGGCATACTTGATAACATCTCGCTGGCCGTAGGCGTAGCTTTCATATTTGCTGAGGGCAGCAATCACCATTTTATAATCGCTATTCGGATGTCGGGCAATTGCAAGGAGGTTTTGGAAAACATCCGGCATAGTTTGAAAGCCATAACTGTTATTATTGAGCAGATCATAGGCCTCGTGAAAGAATCCATTATCTATTAAGTGTGAGATAAGCCGATTTAACCAACCCGATAGAGTATGAACATGGTCAGGAGAGTTGAAAAATACGTGCTTCATTTTTTCAACTAACCCAAGTATCCAATTTTTATGTTCTTCTCGATGGGTGATCGTCACTTGGTCAAGGGATTCCAAAACTTCATAAAATAGTAGCTCAAGCTCGTTAAACATCGTCTTTTTTTCCTCATCTTGGCCGGGGAGAGCTTTTTCTTTGAAGATTTGTTCTTGAGTTATATGGCTAAGGTATGCTTCAAACTTGTTTATTCCTAACATCGGGTCAAGGGATAACCAATGTGTTATGGAATCGGCAGAGCGATCTATTCCTTTTCTATGAAGAGACTCGCATAACAAAAGAATCTTTTTCAAATGTCTAGGCTTGAACTCTCTTCTTGAAAGGTTTATGGAATTAGCTTCATCTACTCCATACAGTTCAGGGAATTTTATTAGAACATCATGGTAGTAAGAAGTCCAAAGGAGAGGGTTCTCTTTATTCCTCTCATAGTACTTTTTTAGGTAAATATAAATCTCTTGGACAACGGCTTCGATTTCGCTTTGGCTCCATAAGTGGCCAATCTTTTCGATATGTTCTTGGCTGATATTAATTTTGGGTTGAGAATGTAATTGGATATAACGGTAAAACTCCTGATCCACATCCTCACGAACAAGGGGATATAGCAAATCCTGCTGGTACATATTATCTACTTGCAAATATAGTCACCTCCTAATATAGTTCAATCTACTTATTCCATATCAGGAAGAATTTCCCTCCACCAAATCAAAAGGATTAAATATTTCTTTGTTTTAAAAACTGAAAATGAGGGGAGAAGGGAAGTGAGCGGGAACGCCGCGAATGAAGAATGAAGTGACGTATAAGAAAAGCCCTTGATAACCTTTTTCAAGTTAGGCAAGGGCTCTAATTGTCTAGGAAATAAATGGTGATTTGGTTATTGTTAATCAAATCGCCGGACATTTTCATAGCTTCTCTGATCTGTGCAAAGGTTTGCTCAGTAATTTCATCAAGGTAGGATTTTGGAAAGTACCAATCGCCCAAAAGACATAGGGATAGCCAATTAAATCTTTTTATTTAAATCCTTAAATACCTCAAGTATCGAATCAAATTCGTGTTGGGACTCAATATCATGAAATTCATCGGTTCCGTTCACTTCGACGATTTTAAGTAAATAGATGGTATTCTCTCTTTCAAATGCAGCATAGCGTGATGGCCCAACCTGGAACATTTGGTAAAACGTGGCCCCGATACTCGGCTTAACCTCTTCATCCATTTTTTTATCATCAAATTTAACTTCCACTTTTACGGCATGATTCAATATGGCACCTCCCTATCTCTTTTAAAGTGCGGGTACCATTGGTGTAATACATCATTTGCGGTAAGGTAACCCCTTTCAACAAATTGAAAAAAAATAGCCATGAAGGCATCGGTTGATAACCCCAAAACTGATGGCAGAGATTGGGGGCAAATGCTGGAACCGGCGTATTTAATTTGGAGTAATTCTTGAATTAAAAGATGAAATTTTTCCTCGTTTTCAATCATTTTTCGGTCATAAATGGATGGATAATCTGAACTTTGATACCGATTCTCTAATTGGTGGAGAAACTGCTTTTGAAACTCTACCGGGATTTTATCTGGGAATAGAACCCAATCACCAAAACGTTTGAGTCCTATGCCCTTTTTATTTACTTGTAAAAACTCGTGTAAGGAGGGAAGATTCATTTCAAAGAAAAGAATTCCCCAAAACTCTTTACCTAACAATAGGTGGGGGTCCTCTACGCTATTCTTCATCATAAAAGTCATCATCATCCTCAATTAAAAGCTGCTGACTAGCAAAATATTCTGATGCCTTCATTCCCTCGTAATCTTCTTTCAAAAAGGAAATTCTTGAAACCTTGATCGATTGGGTATCGTGACGCCAACTTAAAAATGTGTCATCGTCTATACCTTTAAGTAATCGTTCATCCGTAGTGAAAAGAACGTTGATATCTGGCATATAGTGGTTCGCCATTTCTCCCAATAACGGAATCCGACTATCTGCATCTGCTATGATGATTAATCGCACCGGTCGCATATGAAACGGGATTTTCGTATAAGCATCTTGAGTACGACGAAATCTAGACTTTGTTTTATTGATCCAATCCCTTCCAGTACGGCAAACTTCTAACCAGAAATTACGAAACTCATTCGCATCCTTAATTACAGTGAATTCTGCACCTGGGAAAAACATGGACCCATCCTCGCAGCGAATAGGTGAAGATCGTTTCCATGAAATCACTCGATCGATCCGGTGTAATTCCGTATACAATTCGTTTGCAGACAGATCAATAAAAAAATTATACATATTTGGTGGAACCGCAATACTAAAATCAACCGGATGAAAGCGGAATTCATCGGGTACCACTCGATGGAAAAGGGATTCTGCAGCCTTAGCACCATGCTTGGTAAGGGCATAAACTCGTGGCTTCTTTCTTCCGTCATCCAAAGGGCTAACCCAACTAAAATTACAGATAATCCCCCGCTGAATGCATACTTTTAGAAACTTGGAAATGGTATCTTTCCTCGCATCATCGGAAAAAATAATCCGTTGAATTTGATACCGCGTGGCTAACCGATGTTGAGATAAAAACTCCAATAATTTAATTTCTCGTGTTGAGAAACTATGGTCCTCTAGTCGCGCTTCCAACCAGTACTTTCCATTCCTGGCCCCTGTGTCAAAAGGGTTTATGTAACGTAGTGTGGCATAAGGATCGGAAAAGAGTCCAAAGGTACTTCCGTCTGGCGGGAGCAGATCCAAAAGATCAGGCGGTAGATGAGCTTGCTTATATGGATTCAATTCCGCAGATACCGGCCCCACCAACTCATCTAAAAAATGGGTTGGTGGAGCTGGAGTACTTTTTATCTCCTTTGCAACTTGATCAAAGCTCAATATGGAGCTGCTCTGACTCATCGTACCAATCCTCTCATATGGACGGGCCTTTGATTGCTTCTTTTCGTTTGCTTTGGTGTGAACACCAAGGCTTTGATTCGACGGTTTTGTACGTCAATTGTGATGAGTTTCACACTAACCTGTTCACCCTTTTTGAACATAATCCCATTCGAATTGGGAGGGAAATTGGTACGAACGGTTAGACCGGGTTCAAGATCAATAAATAGACCGTGATCAAGATGGACCTTACGAATAGTGCCGAGATAGGTTGCCTTTTCCCGGTAATTAGTAATGTTTTTCCACGGATCTTCTTTAAGAATTCGATGGCTTACTTCCAAATAGCCGTTTTCTCCAGCAATGGCATCGATCTCACCATTGTCGGTTTTCTTTTTATAGCTTTGACCAGGTTTCACTAGTTTTGTAATTTGTACATCAAGAACATCCCCAATCTCAATTTCCTCTCTCAGATCATCGATATACGAGTAGCTAAATTCATCCCGGAATAAGGTGGTTTCCACACCTTCGATAATCAGATATAAATTGAATGGGCTAACACCACGGACAAAAGCGTTGTACACCTGCCCTGTTTTCGCAGTTTTCCAAAACTTTTTGGCAAGAATCTCAAGGGCTTGGATTCGGTTTGCAACAAACAAATGGGTTTCAAGATCCACATGTTCAACAACAAATTCGAAAACTTTCCCTAAAAAATGCTGAATTCCTTTGAAATCATAATCATCAATCAGCTTTTTCGGTAAATAACCGTAAATACCGTCATAATTCAATTTGAGGCACTCCTGGGGATTTCCGTTTACAGGAATGGTCTCGACACCAATAGCCTGAGCATATAATACCTTTTTGGTTTTTTGAGAATCTTTTATCTCAGCCCAAGCAATCATTTCGCGAGAAACTTCAACTTTGTCGTCGTGGTTTGGATCAAATACCATAATCACTACCCCCATTTTTTTGGCGGACAATAAAAGAAGCACCGTTAGTTAGGCATAGATATCCCTAAAACTAACGGTGCTCCCGTGTCCGTACTTTTAAATTACTATTATCTTAAAACGATTGGGAAACAATGTCAACGTTTTTCCCCATACTTATAAAGCTAAATATCTTCCTCTTCGATCTCATTGAACTTCTTAATCGCTTCCGCCGCATATCGCTTATGGCTACTTTCTTTACTCCGGTCCAATGATGAATTTTCTAGAGGGTTCGCATCCACCGCAGTATGAAGATCGGGATCCGACGATGATTCTTCTTTAGCCCTTTCTGGCAATGTTGAGATTAAGGATTGGTCAGTCTCAATCGTTTTGATTAATTCATCTACACTTGCCACGATTTCAGGGTTCGGGATTGAATGAGTATTAGTTGGAGTTGTATATTTTTCATCATTCGTCGATTCCTGAATCTCTTCCTTCTCGCTCTCAACATTCTCTTTTATTTGGTGAATTGGTTCTGATGGATTTTCTATATTCGTTATAGTTGGGTTTGTAGCAACTAAATCCATGAGAAGATGTAATTTGTCATGTTTTGTGCTGGTTGCCGCATGTGGATTTGGCTGTACCTCTACAGGATCAACTATTTCGACATCAGAAGGTTCGTTATCACCAAGAAAAGCGTCATCAAAATTAAGTGGGTCATCCTCCTTCTCTTCTAGACCGTTGTTAACCTTAGGCTCAACTGTGTTGGTGGTAGGGTTTATGGTTGGTTCTTGAGAGTCACCCTCGTCAACTATCGTATCTTCTTTAGTAGAAGATGCCTTGTTGTTTTGGGATCTTTTCTGGTTATCCAAGGTTTCGGCCCCACTACCATCGGTTCGTTCCAAATTGGCATCAATGTTAGGATTTGCCGGCGGGAGAATTTCTACTTCTTGATTGTTTGTTGGAATCGCTTTATTGATGTCCTCAACCTTGGCTTCAATACCCTTTTCCTCTAAGGACTTGCTAATCAAGGTCTTATAAAAGTTTAAGTAGGATTGGATTCCTAGGGGTTTATATTCTCTAGTTTCCAAGGTGATCTTCCCAATGTTTAAGAAATTTTTTAAGAACTTGGTTTCATTGACAAATTTACCATAACAAAGAACAGGCGGATTAATACTTCCATCTTCATTAACGAGCTGAACAATAAAATGCTTGAATGGCAGTTCCATGATGTCGGTAGGTGAAAATCTGGCCATAAGTGTGCGAGCAGTATTGTAACGATAACCCCATGTCTGATTTGGCATCGTGACAGGTGTTGTTGATTCATTCATACTTTCCTCAATTTCATACTCTTCGCCAAATTGGTCCGAGAAGGCCTTATTGTCCTCATATACGCCGCCACCAAACACGGTCCGATTTCTAGCGTTGGACATGATAACTTGATCGTGACCTGGCATAACTTTGGTAAGCTGACCGAGGGATTGAATAGCAATCAAGGTGCCAACCTTGTATGAACGACCTAGAGTAAGCATCCGTTCAAAGGATTCATTTCCGTATAACGGATATTCATCTACGTAAAAGAAGATGGGAATCCGTTTGTATTCACCTTCCTCCGGAGGACGACGAAATACACTGGATTGGAATTGACGAATAAAGAATTGGCCTAGCATGAGCGAGAGTTCCTCAAGCTCTCCTAAAGCGCTATTGACGAGAAGGAGACCGCCCTCTTCAAGAAACTGATCAATATTGAGAGTTTTTTCACCATCATTAGCAACCATCAAATTGGATAGCATGGCATTCATGGCAATATCATTCAAATATTTCTTAGCACCAGTAATGAATTTATCTTTCTTGTTCTCTACAATTTGCTGCCCTGCATAACGGTGATTTTCACTATAAGTGGCGGGTACGGTATCTCCTTCTTTATTTTTATAGGTTTTGTATTCAAGAACCTCATCTTCAAAATACTTACATACTCTGTCGTAACGATCAATATTTTGGCGATCTTCCGGCGTTAAATTTGGATTATTCAAGTTGGTGTCAATCCAATTCCGGACTTCCTCAGTCATCGTTGCCAAATATCGGGGATCGGTATACATCCTTTGCATGTGTGTGATATTAAACAGGTTTCCATATCTTAACTTCCCTAGCATGGTATAAGCGGCAGCTGTTTCATTTTGCTGACCTTTGAAAAATTCATCTTGGTCACCTGTCAAAGCATCCAGAACGCCTCTAAAGGTTTCCGCTGCAGCTTCTAATGGACCCGCAAATGGATTGAACTTTGTTGACTTTACCAAGTCAGTAGGATCGATAACGATAATTTTCTCATCGGGTATCCCTAATTTTTTAGCTAGTTTCAGTACATCCCTTACAGCATCACCTTTCGGTTCTAAAAGACAAACACCTGTTCTTACCCCGCGAGCAATCCGAACAAGGTCTTGAACTATACGAATGAGGATCGTTGTTGAAGTCTTTCCAGAACCTGTCGGGCCAGTGACTAGTTCGTGCAACATACGTGAACTTTCGTTAAGAATCATTGGTTTATTGGTTTTCTTATCCCAACCTAAGATGACATCACACTTATCATCTTTTAACGAAAAGGACTGTTTGGCGAGTAATGAAAACTCCCATGTGTAAAATTGCTTCCGAAGATCCTCAAATATATAGAATTGTCGTAGTACCTGATAGACTCCAATGAGGCATAAAAAGACGGGCAGTAACATCAAAATGTAACCAAGGCTAGTCATAGACTTAACCACTAGAAAATCTTTATCAACCCTTACGCCATCAAAATAGGAGAAAAGATATACATCTGTGTACCATGCGTTAATTGCACAAAAAAGAAACATCCATGGGATTGCTGATAAGATACACGCCCATTTTCTTCCCTTTTCGGAGGTCCAGCTAATTATGGTCTTATAGCCTTTTTTTATTGGCTGCGTGATTGTGGAATAAAACCAATTGAAAAGGGGTAAGAAAAAGATAACCAACATCCAAAAGGGATGGTAAGTATCTATTCTAAAGAAAAATAGATCTGTTACAAAAATGAGCCAGAATGATGGATCATCCATAAAAAAAGATAGAAAAACCCTGGGATCCCCTGCCTGATGTTTCCATCGGGAAAAGTAGATGATTACAGCAGAATAGGCGAACATCAAGTTGAAAATCATCAATATGCTGACTGCACCAGTATGGAAATACCTTCGATACCACTCTGCTATTCGTTCTCGGTTATCTACCTTCCACTTTTGGTAGAATGCCTTGATTGGAGGTGGTGATCCCGCTATATTCGGTTTAGACATTAAATCCCTCCTAATAAAGTCCTTTCGTAATAAAAATGATAGTCAGTAAAGTGATGACAATGATAAACAGTGGAAATGAAACGGCTTGATTAGAGTTTTTCTTCATAACATCCCCCTTCAACAAAAAAAACTGGGAGCAGACAGACGAATCCCACAGGATTTATCTGGTACTCCCAGCTTTTTGGACCAATATATAATTGGTTTTTATTATACATTAGGATGAAAATGGTCCGCAAGGTTAAGAAAAAATAGCTCCGCCGTTTTATGAGGAAAGATAACTAGTATTTAAGAATATTATTGTGCTACCGCACATAATGTTAGTGATAAGTTGATCTAGTGATTTGTTGATCTAGTGATAAATCAATGAGAAGGGGTGGAAGAGTTGAAAATTGAAGGTCACGGAATGAAGGTAACCAAACATGACAAAAAACCTTTAGGAGATAATAGGAAAACAAGAGTTTGCCCCTATTTTGAAAAACCATTGTTAAAGAAACTTAAACGTATATCTAAGGCTATCGATAAAAGTCCACCTGAAACTTTGCTAGAAATTGCGGAAGTCTTTTTAAATCATCCTGAGTGGGTAAAATATATACAAAGGAAACACCTGGTGGACCCCGATGACCCGTTATATGTTCAGCCTAAAATAGAAAATGGACAAGTTATCTATTAATCCTGGTCGTGTATAACACGGCCTATTTTTATTTGTTTGGTTTTTTCCTTACTTTCATTCCATATTCCTTCGCAGTTTCAACACATTTCCTACCCAATTCTTGGGCTTCTTTAGGTGAAATTTTTACCTTCATAATATCGCCTCCTAGCCACATCATTACCATAAAAATTCGCAGTTATACCTCTCCCCTCACCTGCATAGGATAAATTAAGTCTGCAACTCAACAACTGAGTTGCAAAGATTTTAGTAGAAAAGAGGTATAGAGATGACGGTTAGAAGGAAGGAGAGAAGTGATAAAAAAAGAACGGTGGCTACATGGCTGGACCTAGAATCCTATGAAATGATTGTTAGACTTGCATACATCCTAGATGTACCGTTAAAGGAAATTGGGGAGCTGCTTGTCTTAGAGGGGGTCCAATCAAAAGAAACTATTGATAAAATTTCTCAGTACTTTAAGAGGGAATTTAGGAGTGAGTATACCCTATATATGGGAAACGCAGAATTGAAACCTTATCGGGTAAAAATAGATGGTGAAAAAAAGAGGGTGTATATGCGTTTTAGGTTTGAAGAACATGAGAAACTTTCTTCTTTAGCCTTTGCTCTTGACATGGATGTAGCGCCTGCCACAGGCCTACTAATAAAGACAATAATATCATCTAAAGAAATTCTGTTCCCTTTTCTCTCTCATCACATTCGAAAAGATCTTGATGATCAACGATTAAAACAATTACGCCTGTTATGCAGATATGTTGATTCCAATACTCCCGGTGAATATGTTACTCTTCCTATGCTTCTTACTTATATTTTGAAACAATGTTTTGAGCAAGGAAAAACATTAAAACAAAAAATTCGTGATTTTATAGATGATTAGACAGCTTAAGGTGTCTGTAATTCAAAGATGTGAGGGCGGGCTCTAACTGATGTGTGATGTAGACACGTTAAGGTGTCTAGAAAAAGACTGCCCGTTAGGACAGGGCAAGTTATTTGGTATGGAGAGTTGGATCTGGGATTAGGGGGTTCCTCTTAATTACAATGCCCTCAGCATCGGTCCAAATAGGGTCTTTTAGAACATTAACCCAAATCGGTTGCTGGAGATTTGCAAATTTTTTCGGTTCTGCAATCGATTTATAAGGGACGGGTATGATCTTATTATCGGGATCAAAATGATAAAAAACAGGGATAACATCTCTACAATACTGTAGTGATTTAATATGTTTTTTGGCTTCCTTCAAGAAATTGGCGAATGAAATGGCCCGGGCATATCCCCTTGTCTCAAACCTATGGTTTCTTTCGTATAAGAAAACTTGGTGGTAGTTTTCGTGGTGACTGACACTAAGAAGGGCTAGTTCCCAATCTAGATTCTCATTTTCCCCTAATTCGAAAAACTCAGTCCCCTTATAAGCAGGGTTTTGAAAATAATACCTTAGTTTTCCCTTTACGAATTTTTCGTAGATTTGCGTGTGTGCAATCTCATTACTAAGAATATCTTCCACTTCCGTCAGTGTCCCATAAATGAGATTAACTTTGGAAGCCCATTTAGACATACAACTAAAAAAAGCTTCGGTAATGGTTTCCCATCTCATTCTCGTTCCTCTATCGTGATCTTTTTCATCGGTAATAAAGAGAATGGCCTCTGGTAATTTGCGGTTCGTTTTTGCAAGATAGTCAAGATACAGATTATACTTTTCGAACTTTTGAAAGATGGTACCTGAATACTCTGTAGATCTATCGAATTCTATCCAATAAAAAAATTGGGAGTTAGAGTCAGTGTTAGTCACTCTCATTTCGGCATCAGGACGATGTTTATGAGACCTAGAATTAACTTTAAAATCTTCGGCACAATATCGATTGTCTCTGAAATCGATCGTAAAATTATTCTGCTGCAAAAACCGTTGGGAGAAATCAATTACTTTAACGAAAAAGTCTACTAGTAAGAGATGGTGGAAAATATTTTTTAGAGGGGGTTTTACAATTTCATATGGGAAATCCCCTATATCACCATTGTAGCCTGTTCCGATGTGATTCCATTTAATTTGTAGCTGGCCTTTAATATAAATGAACCCTTCACGGCTTAAGTAGTAAACTTTTCTTTTTTGGTCTATTAAATCACTAGAAATAAACCCTTCACGAAATAGTTCACTAAGATATTTAGCAAGGTTTTTTTGAGCAGTAGATCGTTCACCGGTTTTGACTTCTAGATTTATGGACCTTTTGTTAAATTTGGGATCGGGCTTAACTTTAAATCGATCCTTGTATAGGATTTCTAAAAGTTGGATAGCTGTTACACCACGGTATTTGTAGAGTGCTTCTAAAATCATTTTTTTGAAGGGGGATAAATCTTTTTCAATATCACTTTTAAACATTGTTGAAACCTCCTACAATGTAACCCGAACAAGGAGTAAATAAATCGGGGTTACTAATTTAGTATTTTCATTATATCTCCATGAGGAAAATAAAACCAATATTTTTAAGGGTTTGAATCGTTTGATGTATACGTCTCATTATACGTCTGTAGTATACGTCTGTGATGTACGTCTAAGCGTATACTACAGACGTATACCACAGACGTATAAAAAAGCGTATATGAATTGCGTGAGTCAAACTGTATTAATCTGTAATAACTAATGTGTCTGGAACAGCAGTATTTTGTTAGATGAAATTGCGTTCGGAATTGGAAATTATTGATATTTGAGGAAGAAAGGATGTTCTTTTCAATCGGGGTGAAGTTGATTAAGTTAGAGATCAACTTATATGAGCAATCTGAATTTATTTCATTACATTTCCTTGTCTCAGATTCAAACGATTGTGCTTAAAGTCAGAACGACCAAAGCTACGGTTCTGGTTAATCTTATAGAAACTATACTGTTCACAAGAATAGTTACTATAAATCAAAAATAAAATAACATACTAAAAATAATCGGAAAAATAAGGGTTAAATATAGTTACTATATTAGAAACGAATACGGTTAGGATTAGGGTAACCATTAAGGTTGATTACAGAGTGAATGATCGTTTTCGGATCAATTCTTTTTATCAATTAGGTCTAGCCTTCTTGAATTGGGTAATTTTGTAAGGGAATGATTCTTTTATTTCATTATTAAACTCATCCATAGTGATTATTGCTCGATCTTAAACCAATAGTATCCGCTATTTACACAAGTTTAGTGTTCGATGTGGTAACTATAAAAAGTATTGATTTAATAACGTTTTTTCTTGTTGCATAAATTTTCCTTTGATTATACTATAGATATAGATACTTAATAAATGCAAGGACTGGAATCTATTATGGTAACTATATGTATTTTTAAAAGGGGGTGATCTTATGGATTATGACCTTCACAAAAAATATGAGGAAGTTTCGCTTCCGGTAGATTTACGAATTTTATTTGCTGATTTGATTATGGCAGATGAAGCAACTAGAAAAACGTTCTTAACAATTGGCAAAAACACATTAAATACGGATAGTTTTGGTATTACCATCAAACAAATTGCTGACACGGTTAAGATCAATCGAAAAGTCCAAAATAGAGACGGCACATTCAATACTGTACATACAAACATCGACCGAAAGCATGTTGAACGTATTGTTGATAAATTACTAGCGATGAGTATTTGTTATTATCGTTCGATCCCCCCTTCTAAGGTTATTAATTTAACTACACGTGGGAAAGAAGTCACTGCAGAAATTAAAAAACGGATTGAAGAAACCAAAAACAAAGGAGATGAACAAAACGTTGTTCACGAATAACCCCCCTTCAATAAATATGACGCTGGTTGGCTTCGGACAAGCAGGAACAAGAATGGTAGATCGCTTTGCTGCCATTACAAATAAAGAAGGTAAAGCAGTCTATAATACCCTGGCTTTGAATTCGAATGATGGTGACTTAAGAGAATTAAAGTATGTCCCTATTGAAAATCAAGTATCTTTGAAACTTGGCGGATTGGGAAAGAACCCAGAAAAGGCTATTTCTGTATTAGAAGAAAATGAAGGGGCAAAAGAAACACTAAAGGAATTTATAACCCAGAGAATAAGACCAGAAGATGAGTTGGTGCTCTTTTTTGCTGGCTTAGGTGGCGGGACGGGAACATCTACCTTGGTTAAATCTATTGAAGAGTTCTATGACCATTATAATAAACCTAAAATTGCTAAAGAGTTAAAGAAAATCCAGTCTAATACTACTCCTGAAGATTTTAAAAGTAATTTGCAGAAATACAAAGTGGCTGCCTTCAAAAAGGCTCAGGAAAGCTTCGTTAAAATTGGTGTAGTAGTTACTCTCCCCGTTCGTTCTGACGGGCCGGACGTTTTAAGACAAGTGAACGACTTCGCTTCACGAATTTGGGAAACGGCCAAAAATCCTGCAAAAGGAATTGCCTTTGTCATTTTCGCGGATAACCAATACTTCTATGATCAGTGGAAAAAGCTTGGTTCAAACTCTGGATCTGAGAACTATCGTGATTTTGCAAATGCTGAGATTTGTAGTATCCTTCACGAGATAAACACTGGTACAAACGGTGGTGGAACATCAGTCACTTTTGACCCACGTGACTTTAGAAGAATTATTATGGAGGGAACTGGAAGTTTAGTTATTGGAAAGGTTGAACGTGATGTTAACCAGATAACCAACAATCGCGACTTGGTTAGCATGTTTAAGCAATCTATCGCCACAAGTCGAGTTCATGACCCTATTGCAATCGAAGAAAAGGATAATGAAACAGGTGAAGTAACCTATTCTCGGGTCCATCATGTTGGATTACTTTCTGTAATTGACCCTAAATTGTCCTCATTGGGTAGTGCTTTCCTGGATCAGGCAAAAGATGAAATCATAGAGAATCTCCCCTTGGAAGGTACAGTGTTTTCTGGGTATTTAGAGGAGAAAAACAAGTTTAATTGCACTGTTTATACGTTCTTTAAAACCCAAGCTCTCCCTACCCGGCTTTCAAAGGGATTAGTAGAAGAATATGAGGAATTCAAGGCCAAACAACGATCTATTTCATACAAATCTGAAACCATTCAGCAAATAGCAGCGACTTCTAATGACGACCTGGACATTGATATTGACTTGGAAGATTTGGGTATTCAATTAGAGGAAGATAAAAATCTAGATGATATGGAAATTGATGACATCGATATTGATAATCTTGATTTATCTGATATAGACATAGAATAATATACAAAAGACCAATAAGGTGTTATCCTACCCTATTGGTCTTTTCTTATGTTTATTTGCTTTTTAACCCTGAAAAGATTCTTGCAAAGAACCCTTCTTTTTTCTCACTTTGATTTTTAGCTTGATCTTCTATTTTTCTAATCTTTCTTGCTTGCATAACATAAATCATGATATCCGCTCGAATATCGCGATGTTCATCTTTAAGACGGGTTAGTTCTGAAAGAGCTGTTTCGCGTTCCTCAGCAGAAAGTTCATCATCAAGTGTCTTTTCATAAAGTGAGAAGGCTTTCTCTTTAATGGCAATCACGTCTAATTCACGTTTCTCCTGTGCCAAAAAACGTAACCGTTCGTTAGCTGAATCCTTATAAATACGGACTATATCCAGAAAATCATTATGATTTGTTTCAATTTCATCAAACTGAGACAATAGTCTTTCTTTCTCATCGAAGGTTAGATCCGATGATTTAATCTGATCCAGGAGTTTGGTACATTTTTGAATTACAAGTTCCTGATCGACTTGCGTCTTTGCCATTTGCTCTTCAATTTTTAAAAGACGTTCCTTAAAATCTCCTCCAGACTGAATACTAGATAATTTTTGATCGATTTCTTCCATTTGCCTTGATTGAAAATCACTTAACTGATTTTCGATTGCTTTGACTCGATTCTCAAATTCTGTTTCCCCCGGTATTAAGGCGAGTCTTTGTTCTAATTCTTCAAGCTTATAATTTTGGATCAGGATGGGGTTTTTAGCCTTATCATTTGATATAAGGTTTTGAAATTGATCACTTGCCATGACTTTAAATACTCTTTGTATTTCCTCAGGTGACAATCCATTAAAGGCTTGTCCAAGTTGATTAATCATTTGGTACATGGTTTCTAATGGGGCTGCTTCGGTGTCATCTTGATAGTGCCCGTAGAGTAATTGTTTTATCTGCTTTAGTGTATATAAACCGTCTTGACCTGTTAAATAGTCGATCATTTTCAGCTTAAAGACAGCTATATAATCATGCTTCCAGTTACGCGAATTTGGGCCACCGATTATTTGTGGGTTTACATATTCAGTAAACTCTTTCCGCTTATTATTGATGTTATACGTAGGTGTTTCGCATATTTCAGCAACTTCCTGTGTGGAATACAAGATTCGGGGATCCATATCGAGGATGGGCTCCGTAAAAATATTATGGAGTTCTCCCCTATCCTGAATAATTTGATACAAGATGGATTTCCCTTCAAATTCGCTGACAAGCAGTTCCTTCATCCGTTCTCTTTTGTTTAGCAGAGATGGCGTAAACACTTGGTCGCTCAATGTTTTGATGTCATCAGACATTTTCTACCACCTAATTTCATAAGAAAATAAAAAATTAATTCACCATGGATTTGGCATTTCTGAATTAAATTATAAAGTTATTTTTATTTATGTTTATTTAAACCTATTTTAACACAATTCAAGTAGATTTTTCCTTTAGAATTGAAAATCATTCGTTTATTTACATGAGTATATTAAAATAGATGCTAAATCAAATTTCAATTCAAACCGAATGTTGATCCGTGTATAAATTACATGTAAATTTATTAAAATTATTTAAAACCAACATGTATTAAAATCTAAGATTAGCTGTAAAAAAGAGATTACAGATGAATCAAAACTTAATTTTTACAATGAATGAAAATAAATTACTATTATTTATAGTGGATAAAATTAATGAGAATCAATAATTTATACATAATGAATAATCCAGATGTAATTTGAATTAATTTTTAATTTAAATTACTGTTTTAGATTTATAAGAATTAATTTCTGATTTATGTTGTTAATTTGAAATTGGGTCTGAATTAAAAGGCAATTTGAAGGAAATTTCAGGTACATCAGTAGGGATTTTGTTTAGAATTGAACGTTGACATGGAAATGTAAATGATTTATGCTTTTCTTAATCGATCAGACGTTTACTAAATTATCCAAATAAATACGCTTTAGTAGAGGGAGCACCTCCAAATCTTTAGGATTACTATGTCCAAAAGATTCGGAAGTGCTCCTTTTTTTTCTGTTTACAAGGGGGTGAGAGGGTGCATTTTAAACCTCATGAACTTATTAGAATCCTTCGTCTAAGGAAAGGCCTAACACAAGATGGTATGGCGCTGTTATTAGAGTGCAGCCAAATGCAAGTTAGTCGCTATGAGCGAGGAACGGAACCCGCGGAAGATGTTAAAAAGAAGATTGAAAATCTGTTTGGGGTAGAAATTTGGGGGATAAGGAGGGAGGATCAATGTCGGATGTAACTCCCAAGAAAAATATGATTATTGCCATCCCTAATGCTTCGTTTGCAGAAGGGGTGAAGAAGCATATTGAGAGGCTGGGTCAATACAAAGTAGTTGAGATGGTAGTCGTTCTCGAACACTTAGTTGAGCAGCTTGAAATGTTAAATGAAGAAGGAAAAAGAATAGATGCCATTTTCCTCTCAACAGATATTTCGAAAAAGCTCGATGATAAGAGATTAGAGCTTCTATCCGACACTCTTTTAACGATTCGTGAAAGATATAGCCATATTCATTTTGCTATTCTATCTAATCAGCGGCCCGGACATCCTTTTTTAGCAGAATTATTGAATATAGGGATTTACAACATTTTTATTAAAGAACAAGGAAAAAACACCCTCGATCTCCCAGCTATTTTAAACGCTTTGGAAAATCCAATTCCATTCTCTGAGGTTTCTATTTTTAGAGATGTTGATTCAACCATTCCGTGGAGGAGATTTTATAAAGGTGGATCAGCTATAAATGTATATCTTCATAGAGGGGGAGAGGATCAAGAACCGGGAGACATGCAGGCGGAATCTCAATTGAAAGATGTTCCGCCGGTAGCCCGCGTTATTGATGGTAAAGGCACTGCTGTTAATGAATCTGGAAAAGAGGTCGTCAAGGAATCCAGAAAAATTGAAACGGTTGTAATCGAAAAGGAAAAGTGGAAAGAAAAAGTAGTGGAAATCACTATTTCTAAATATTTAGCTATTCCGTCCAAAACGATTTCAGTAGTAAGCCTATACCCGCAGGTAGGGTCCACTTTCTTGATAGACAATTTTACATTCTATCTGGCTGAAAAAAAAATCCCTGTGGGAGTAATTGAGCCTCCTTCTCATCAATCTGTTTGGTACGAATTACTGGATGGTGATAACAAAAGACCTGAAGGATGGGTTTCTTGGATAAAGCAAATTAAGGATAAAGGATTTGTTTCCAAGGGTTCGGAATGGGTGGAAAACAATGTTTATTACATTCCATTTGGTGGAGAAGAGGTGGATGAGTTCTCCAAAGATGAGGCACTAAAACTTCTGTATTTAACCAAGCAAATCCCAATTTTGTTCGTCGATATCTCGGATAACTTGGGAAATCCAATGTCAGAAGTAGCCTTGCAGCAGTCAGATGAAATTTGGGTAGTTATATCCGGGGATCCAATACAGATTAATTTAAGGTTGGAAAGGCTAATGAATTTCCTGAAATTAATTGGTGCGGATAAAAATCTTATTGTTATCGGAAACAAATGGAGCAATCAACTAAACGAGTATTTATCGCCTGAAATCATCCACGAAAGAACAGGACTAAATTTGTTTACAACGATTCCTGATTTAACAGAAATCACAATACCAGCTATGTGGTCAGGGAAAAGGCTGATGGAGATGAAAGGGGGAGAGTTAATAGAAAAACCATTTTTTACTTTAGCTGAACGGTTATTACCCAGCGAGGTCACAAAGGGATTTAAACCTAAACAGGGATTATTTCACTTATTTAAACGATAGGAGGACTAAGGTTGAATAAAAAAAACAAAAGAATCCTATTGGCTCTTGTTGTAGCAGGATTATCTACTTCAATGATTTATAAAGGTTTGAGCCCTAAGGAGATAACAGAAGAAGATTTAGCTTCCGTTGTAGAGGTCAAAGCTAACATTCCTAAAAATAGTCAGATAACCACGGACAAAATCGTTTTGACAAAAATACCGAAAACGGAAGTAAAACCATGGATGGTTAATAGCCTAGAGAAAGTCAATGGAAAGATATCGAAAGTTGATTTGTTAGCAGGTGAAAAACTAAGCGAGGACCGTCTAGCTGAGGTTAAACAGGTAGAGTTCTCTGCTCAAGATCGTGAAATAAATCTTGCCCTTGAGTTAAGTCAAGTTGGTGGATTGCCGGTTGCTGGGAACTACGTTGATATTTTAGCTTATTTTCCTCCGCCTGAAAAAGGGATGGGGTTAGGGCATTCTGAGCTTGTATTGCAAAATGCTCTAATCACGCAAATCAATACAAAGGACTGGGAAAAAATAAAACCAATTATGAATGAGGAAGAACTGGCAAAAGAAAAGGAACAAAATCAAAAAGGGGCCTTCGTTCCAGCGACTGTGACGATTAAGGCAACTGTTGAGGATTCATTGATCCTCAACACGTTCCAATCCAACGAAACAGTAAAATTACGTGCTGTACTAAGAAATGATAAAAGTAAAAATTTATCTGTTCAATCGCCAAACGTCGAATTCCTAAGAAAAGACATCAAGATTTCTGATGGACAAGTCGCGGTTTCATCCAATTAGAAAGGAGGATTAAAGTGGACGTCGCAATCTTATGTGCAAACGATACAATCGGTAGTTTAGTACAAGTGGTTCTACCAGGGCTATCATTGAAAACTTACAATGACGATTCCGATATAGAGGAGAAAAAAATCCTATTTATCCTTTATTCCTTTCCCGAAGACGATATACACTCCATGATACAAACCTTAAAGAAGCAGCAGAAAGAGATTCTTGCAGTCATTCATCCACCAAATGAAACAAGGTTTTGTGAAGTTTTAAAGAAGCAGGGTATTCCATTTATCATAAATGGAGTTGATCCGAACGAAAGATTATACCATTTTGTTGGGAAACCGACAAAACTAAAAAAATCTTTTGTTTTCATTGGTCCAGCGGGTGGCTCAGGAAAATCCTTTCTAAGTTCTTTTGCTGCGAAAAAGGCATCAAGAAACAATAGGGTTCGGTTAGTGGATTGGAATTTTGAAACACCGTCTCTTCACCATTTTTTTAATGTACCACCGTTAGAATCTATCGTGAAAGGGATTAAGTTGTTACGCAACGATCTACCAATTAATTTAACAGATTACGATTTTTCAGTTGATAAAAACTTAACAGTAACTCCAATGTATCTCGATTATTTAGAATCAACGAAATGGGGAGTAGAGGAGTTTGCTTATCTTTGGGATCAATACGAACAGGGTAAATATGATGTGGTGATTTATGAAGTGCCCAATTATCCATTTTCAGTTACAGCTTCTGTAGCATTAATGAGGGCAACAGACATTGTGATCACTCTGCTACCGGAGCAAAATTCCATCTTCAATTCGATACAACTTATAAATTGGATTAAGACTCATCGTGAATCGGATATGCCTAATGTTCACTTTGTTATAAATCGTTACAAAGAGGAAATAGCCATGGGAATCAGTCAAATTGAAAAAACCCTGGACCAAAAAATGATAAATATTATTCCGGAAATTCCTAACGCATTAGGTTTGTTTCTATCGGGTGAATTAATGCAAGAGAGGTTGCCTAAATCCCTGATTGAAAAAGTATCAGCACTTAATTCTTTTGTCGAAAATATTGGCTTCCGTTCAAAAGAAGAAGAGGCGACAAAAGGTGAAATAAGTTTATTAAACAGGATTTTCAAAAAGGATAAGCGAGGTGAAACAGACCTTGGCAGTAGTTCAATATGATCAATTAGATCTTTTAAGAAGAAAGAACACACTCTCGATCTCATTGGAAGAAAAACAACTTATCAATAATCAGCAGCAGGTTGTCAATGAAGTGATTAGGGATTTGAATACGAACGAAACTGAATTGATTAACGCTGTATATCAAGGGAAAGTCCCTCGATCGGTCCTGGAAGAAAAGATTGATGAGCGATTGGCAATGGGAATTGTGCATAGTGATATTCCAAAAAAGCAGATTAAGAAATTGACGATGGATGAATTATTTGGGTACGGGTTCCTACACCCTTATATTGAAGATCCAACAGTAACAGATATCTTTGTCAATAGCCACAAAGACATCCTAATTCGTCAAAAAGGAAAGGACATTCCCCTTAATCTATCATTTGAAAGTGTCGGTCATCTGGAAGAATACTTCAGGAAAATTTTGAGTAGGCTCGGTGCCAGGGCTGATAAATTGGACCCAATTGTAGATACACGGGATCAAGAAAGGCATTTGCGATTAAATGGTGCAGTACCACCAGTTGTTAAAGTTCCCTATTTTACCATACGAAAGCATCAAGCTGACTCGTTTAATCATATCAATGCTTTAATTAGCGGGGGTACATTAACTCAGGAGATGGCCGATGATTTAGGAAAATATGTCGGGTCGTGGATGAACATCCTTGTTTCAGGGCCAACGGGTTCAGGTAAAACAACATTCATGCGGTGCTTAGCTACCACCTTTATTGATGATCTGGAACGTCTGGCTGTTCTGGAAGAGGAAGAAGAATTATCTATTGATCATAATAATATCGTTGCGATGGAGACCAAGAAAAAGAAGGGGGAGGATGATAAACCCATCGAGATGGATTTGTTGGTCAAGAATGGGATGAGGATGTCTGCAAGAAGAATTATTCTTGGGGAACTCCGTCATAAAGAAGCCCTGGAATTAGTTCGTGCTTTTGGAACAGGACATGATGGTGGAATGACAAGCATTCATGCAAACGGGGTTAAAGAAGCATTAAAACAATTGGCGTTCTTAATGCTTTATGCGGATACTCCCTTAAAGTATGAGCATCTTCTTAGCATGATAGCAGATACCGTCGATATAGTCGTACACGTTGTCCGTCATAAAGTAGTAGAGATAGCAGAAGTAACCGGATATGATGCGGAAAAACAGGTGGTAATGGTTAAGCCGATTTGGTATTACGATGTGGATCCGAAAACAGATGAGGGATTTTATCGGAAAGATGAGGAAAGTCCAGAATTGCTGAAGAAAATGGCGTTAAGACGAGCCTTAAGGAAGTGAGGCGGTCTCATGGGATATAGCATGATATGGGGATTTGCTTTAACGGGTAGCCTAGCTTTGTTTATTTACGAATTATTACAAACATCCAATACACAAGATACTCAAAGAGCACTGAAATGGATTGAGAGAAAAAATGTTGAAAAACATTTGGACGAATGGGTAGCAGCTAAAAACAAGAAAGCTTATAACATTATTCAAAACGCAGATGATCTGCTTAAAAAATCAAGGATTCGTATCGGTGGTCGCCCATTAAATAAATATATTTTTCTTATTGTAATGTTGGTTACTTCTATTGTTGCATTCGTTTTTTCATCGAATAAACTTAACAATCCAGTAGCAGGGATTTTAATAGGTGGAATTGTGGGATATTTATATTTTCATCTGTTAGCCTGGGATGCGAAGCATCGTAAGAGAACAATGCGGAAACAAACGCCCAACTTCTTCTTAACTTTGCTTAATTTTTATGAAGTACATCAAGATATTCTTTTGGCCTTAAAGGACACTGGCGATAGAATAAAAAAACCGATTAAGACAGATATGCAATATCTAGTCGTTCAACTACAAAATGGGGATATTACCTTACGAGAAACGATCGTAGAAGCCAAAGAAAAATTGGACAACAAGTTACTCCGAGATTTTCTTGATGATTTGGAATTGCAAATTCGATTTGGTGGTAACTTTTCACAGACTCTCCAAAATTATATAAATGACTCAACAGAGAAAGAAGTACGAATATTGGAACGAGAAAGTGAAACTGCTGGTGCATCCCTAGTTACCTATTTCCTATTAGGAATTTATATTTTCCTTGTGATTATGTTGAACAAGACGCAGCCCGAAGCCATGCATTTACTTGTTACCCATTTCGTCGGAAAAATTGTGGTCGTCGCTATGATTGCGATTATTTTGTTCGTTTTATATGTCACGAAGGAAATGACAGCAAGTGAGGATGATTAGAAGGGGGGATCGGATTGAGTTTAGCCATCGGAACAATCATGCTTTGGGGCAGTTGCTATTTCCTTATTTATGAGATAGTAACGTTTTACCAAAGAAAAAAAAGCCCCGAGTATCAAAGGCTCAAGTCATTTCAAAAGGAATTGAGAAAGAATGAACATATCTTAGATCGTTTAGGCGATTTGTTAATGCCCATTATCAAAAAAATTCCTAGGAAGGATAAGATTGAATCTTTTATTATCCGGGGAGGGAGTCCATATGACTTAACTTTTAAAAGATATGTAGTCGTAAAGATAGGACTTACTATTTTCACAATTTGGTTGGCACGTAACAGTTCACCCTTAATGCAGACCATAAGCAGCCTATTTGGCTTTTTTGCGATAGACATCTTAATTTGGTCGAAAGCGAAAAAAAGAGAAGAAGAAATTTTAAAAGAGTTGCCCTATATGATAACAAAAATTGCAAGATCTACAGCAAATGGGGTGCCTATTCGTGAAGTTCTGATGGTTTTATCCTCAAGGTTACAAGGTCCATTGGGTGAAGAAGTAAGCAGGTTATCAGCTCACTACAATATCGATGGGAATCTCTCGCGATGCCTACCTGTATTTAGTAAGCGTATTGGCATGGAAGATGTTGATAATATGGCAATGGCCATTATTCAAGCCGAACAATCAGGAAAAATGAGAGCGATTTTAGAAAAACAGGCTGAAATTTTAAAAAGAAGAGAGAGTTTCAAGGCATTTAAAAGCACTAAGAATCGCTCCAACTTCTTACCGCTAACAACTGTCGGAATGGTCATATGTATTTTTCTTCTCGTGGCGGTTCCCATGTTCTTGCTTATCGCAACTGATGGGTTGTTTAGATAAGATAATTTTTACATCTTTTTTGATCCTATGAGTTTTTGAGGATCAAAGGGGGGATGACACTTTCAAAGCACATGAAATGATCAACAAAAAAATCATTATCTGATTAAAGAATAGGGAGGAATAGAAATGTTAAAAAGACTTTTTAAAGATACCAAGGGTTCGCCCTCAATAGAAACGGTCGCCATAATTGCTTTCGTAGCATTGGCAATATTCTTAAATCTCGGAAATATGGGATCAGCAATTGGTGGCGTATTTGATAAGGTGAATACCTCGCTAACAGAAAAAATTAAGTAACGGTTTTTTAATATTAATTTATGGAGGAATAGAAATGTTAAAAAGACTTTTTAAAGATACCAAAGGTTCGCCCTCAATAGAAACGGTCGCCATAATTGCTTTCGTAGCATTGGCAATATTCTTAAATCTCGGAAATATGGGATCAGCAATTGGTGGCGTGTTTGATAAGGTAAATACCTCGTTAACAGAAAAAATTAAGTAGTGGGTTATATAGTTTAAGAGGCTACACTTTCACTTCATAAAAGAGTAGCCTCCTGAAATGGAGGAATCTACGTGGAGATATGGCAGATGTGTGTCGTTTACTTCTTTGTAACGTGGGCTGCCATCACGGACATTAAAACACGAAACATTAGCAATAGATTAACTGGTTCGTTCCTTATAACTGGCATCGGAGTAAATTTGATTTACGGTACATGGTCAGGTTTGTTCATATCTTTCAGTATTTCCTTTATTCCGGCACTCTTTTTATATAAGTTGGGTATTTATGGTGGTGGGGATCTTAAATTTTTTATTGCCCTAGCTGTATTTAGCGGATTAGGCTGGAGTTTTGGAGTGTTTTTTTATAGTTTAATAGCTGCGTTGCCATTGTTTTTAATTTATATCATCAAAGAAAGAATGTGGAAGCCAAGTGTTCCTTATGCGGTTGCGATATTCGTTGGCATCATTTGGCAGCACATTGATCCAATGATAAAGGGGTGATAAAGAAATGAAGCTCCTTAAACGATTTTTGCGGGATGAACATGGAGGAGCGGAGTATATTGGGTTTGCGGCTACCATCCTTTTGCTAATGTTAGTGTTAATAAATTTAAGTGCGCCAATTAAGTATGTATTTGAAACATTCATAATGGAAAATGTTCATCGAGTAGCCTTGATGGAAATGGAACAAGAAGGCGGCTTAACTTCAAATATTGAAACCAATATAGTTGATCGTTTAAAGGTGTTTGGTTTTGATGAAAGTAAAATTAGTATTTATAGTCCAACACGGTATCCTATTCAATGGGGGGATAATCTCGAATTAACAATTGAATACGTTACTCCCTATACGCAATACTACTTTGATAGGTTTTCATTAGACGAAGATACCGAAGATGAGACCATAAGTATAACAAGGAGCTCCGTCAGCCGTGAGTATTTTAAATAGGTTTTTTCGAGATAAGAAAGGCGGAGCAAATGCAATTATTGGAGTCGTCATTCTCTTCCTTAGTATGTTGTTTATTATGCTATTAATTGAGATAGGTCGGCTTTATGTAATTGCGGAATCATTTAAAAATGATTTAGACTTTGCCAATGCCTCTGTTTGGGCGGTTGTCGATCAGGAACGGTTGGCTTATCGAGAGATTCAATTTCATAAATCTAGTGAAACGGAAGCAGATGGAGTAGTAAGGGCCCAAAATAAATTTAGTGAATACCTTTGCGAGAATATGAATTTATCCCCTTCATTCCAACCGAATAATCCAGATGGCGTTATTGCGGGGCCGGTTACACTAGAAAGATTTGAGGTATACTTACAACCTTATTTGCCTTTAACCAATTCCGAAGGAATTTATATTGACAAGGTAAGTGTCTATTCGAAAATAACTGTTCCTGTTAAATTACTATTTAAAATGTTCGGAGATACTTATAATTTACCGATAATACGAGTAACTAATTTGGAAGATGCATTTTAACCGTTTAACTAATTAAATAACCACCCAAAGATTTATACATAAAAAGATTAGTATGTCAATTTTTGCCTATCTCTTTCTACTAATCTATTATAAAAGTAATAAGTTCAGGAGGTAGGAAAGTCAATACCCGCCTTTAAAAAAGGTGGGCCTGGGAAGAATCGTTCAGGCCCTATTGATTAGCTCCCTGTATTAGGAGACGTTCGACGGGAATCTCTCATGTTGGAGAGGAAATAGGCACTCCGGGATGCTCCACAAGTTCCGGACTCTGCGGATCGTGGTTAACAATTGCTAATGGGTAGGCGACGTGCTGCGGTTAAAAACCCCATCGAACTGGGCGATGTGGACCAACTGCCATCTGGCAGGCTTATCTTCGCATAGGAGATGTTTTTGAAATGGTGTATGTACTTAATGAACATGGACGACCTTTGATGCCAACCACTCGGTATGGAAAGGTCCGCCGATTAATCCAATCAGGAAAGGCCAAAGTGAAAGGGCGAAAGCCTTTCACCATTCAATTGCTTTATCCGACCACATCCTATACCCAATCCTTAACTTTAGGTATAGATAGTGGCTATGAGAATGTGGGGGTCTCTGTAGTGTCGGAGAAAACGGAGGTGTTTGCCGCGGAGTGCAAACTTCTGACAGGAATGAGTGAACGATTGAAGGGGCGTGCTATGTATCGTCGTCAGCGAAGAAGTCGATTGCGATACCGTAAACCTCGTTTTGACAATCGAAGACGTTCCGGAGGATGGTTGGCTCCTAGTATTCAACATAAGCTCGATTCCCATTTACGTTTAGTTGAAAAAGTAAAACGAATTCTCCCAATCAATCAAACCATCTTGGAAGTGGCGAATTTTGATATTCAGGCAATCCGAAACCCCGAAATTGAAGGAATAATTTATCAGATGGGTGAGCAATTTGGATTTTTCAACCTTAGGGAGTACATCTTGCATCGAGATCACCACCAATGCCAGTATCCTAAATGTCGGAACAAGAATCCTCATCCCATCTTGCAAGTTCATCATGTAGGTTTTTGGAAAGGGGATCGGTCGAATCGACCAAGAAATCTTATTGCTTTGTGTGATTGGTGCCATACGCCTCAAAATCATTTATCCACCGGGTTTCTATACGGATGGGAACCTAAGGAAAAGTCATTTCGACCCGAAACCTTCATGTCAATGGTGCGCTGGAAACTGATCGCTTTACTAAATGCCAAGCCGACCTATGGGTTTCTTACGAAGTCAAAACGGATCTTGCAGGGTCTAGAAAAATCCCATGCAACAGATGCCTTTGTGATTGCTGGGGGTTCCAACCAATCCCGGATCCAATCCTTTCTTATCCGACAAGTGCGGAGAAACAACCGGAGTTTGGAGAAATTTTACGATGCTAAAGTTACAGATATTCGTACTGGTCGGGTTGTCAAAGGTCAAGAAGTGTTTTGTGGAAGGAGGGTACGGAATCGAGAATTGACGTTGGAAAATTTACGAGTTTACCGTGGAGAGAAGGTATCAAAGGGAAAACGGGTGGTACGAAAACAACGGTATTCTCTGCAACCGATGGATTTAGTGTGGTTTGATGGAAACCTTTATACCGTTTCGGGAACCAATAACAAAGGGAAAACCGTAGTTTTACGAGATTGTCGAAAAGTACCAGCCGTATCGAAGGTAAAACTGATTAAATCGGGGAAAGGATTTTGTTTTGTATCTTAAACAACCTACGAAAGGACTACGTATTTTTATGAAAAAACAATTAAGTCTTTTAATAGCGTCGGCATTACTGATTTCTTTATTCAATGATCAAGCGTTCGCGAACTCACAGATAACGGATATTTCAACGCATTGGGCTAAAACAGATGTGAGACAGTCGGTAGAATGGGGATTTATTAAAGGTTACGGGGATGGAACATTCAAACCCGACAATCCCATTACGAGGGCTGAATTTACTACTGCACTTGTTCAGGCACTTAATTTGAAACTATCTACCAATCCGTCAGTCTTTGTTGACGATAACAATTGGGCTGAAACCTATATTCAAACAGCTATCGAAAACAAACTGATTCATGCAAATGAGTATAAGGATTTGAGGTTTGATCCATCAAGAAAAATCACAAGGCAAGAAATTGCTGTAATGACGGTGCGGGCTTTGGATAAGGCGAAAGATGCTGAGGATCAAGGATTTTGGAATTCTATTCTCTCCAAGTTGACGGATTTGACCAATGTAGATGAACAATTTAGAGGGTACGTGAAGATCGCAAATGATTTAGGGATCGTAAAAGGGTATGCAGACGGATCTTTTGGTCCAAATAAAACAGCAACCCGTGCAGAAGCTGTTGTAATGGTTATCCGAACACTGGAGAAGTTACCGAATCCACCTGTTCGGACTATTAAACCGGAGCAACCAAGCGTTGATAAAGATCGCTTTGGTAGAACCATTCGAACAACCAATCTACCAAAAAATTATAAAGATTATCCCTATATTGTTGCTTCTATTCCAAATGAAATGTATGAGATGCCCTATTCAAAAAGAGGTCTTCCTAGTCGAATGACATCAGCACAACTATATAAAAATGTTCCGGAGTTTACGGATGAGAATGTAGATGTTTGGATGGAAAGGATCTCAAAATACTATGATCTCATATTTAATGTAGACTATCGGACGATTGATGGGAATTGGGAAAAGAAAGCTTATGAGTACATCCATAAAGGAGCTAATGAGGATTACCTGAAAAAACAATTGAAAGAGTACAGAGAATGGGTACAGAAAAACCAAATTGTTATTGAAGGATGGCTGAAACCAGAACCAACAATGGTTTATTCCAGTTTTGGTGGTTATAACGTTCGATCCGAGTTCGAATTTAAAATCGTTTCCTTTAAACAAAATAAAAATCTGTTGTATGATCCATTTGCTGACGGGATGACTCTAAACAAAGGTGTTACTTATAAAGGGTATGCAGATATTGAAATATCAGCTCATATGATGGGAGATTGGGGACAATCATTAAGGATCAGTAATCTCGCAAGTGTGTTTCTTAACAATAAAAGTAATTTACCGAAATAATAGGCTGTAAATTGTTATTATCGATCTCTCATTTAGTGGTAAAAATCACGTTAAATGAGGATCGTTTAATATGTTGGGGTTAATTTTTAATATAAAAAGGGGGGGAGGTAGAAAAAATGCCAGGAATCATAAAAATAAGAAAAGTAATTGCTGTTTTCATGACAGCAATTTTTCTTATGGGACAGATTATAATCCCTTTACCTATATCAGCCTCTGTTAATGTGCAGGTAAATAATGGTCAAATTTTCTTCTCAACACAATCCAAAAAAGCTTCATCTGGGATCAGATACCGGACAACTGGCTGGATAGTCCATAAAGCCAGGGCAAATGGCAACCCCACATCCACAGCTCATGGGAAAATGGAAAACATGCAGCAAGTATCGGAAAGTGATGGGCCTAGCGGAACTGTTATAACAGACTTCCTTATTCTAATAGATGTCGTTTCAAAAGCCATGAATGATGCTGGAATGGAAAGTACGAAAGATAGGGATACAATCTATCTTAGTTCCATATTTCAAATTATTGAAAATGGGAAATTACTCCCTCAAAAATATTATAGTAAATCTGCCATCGTAGGTGCTAGAAGTTGGGCAAATCCTAGTGATTTCGATCAGTTTTACGATATTCCAGTATCCTGGAATAGTGGTCAATATCCCGTTAGAGTTGTTTATAAAAAAGAAAACGGATCATCGCCTATAACACTTAGTAGCTTCGTCAAAGGGCAATATAAGTCAGCCACGGCAGTCTCTCATACATTTGAACAAACATACAGTGGAATGCAGTTGCAACGAACCTACATTGAGAACCCTTTTACAAAAGACAAAAAGTTTATTCTAGAAAAAACAGACCCCAACGTACAAACAAGAAACTTTACGGTAGGTATTGGCGGAACATATATAGTAGCTGAGTATAAAGATGGTCCACCACCACCAGCACCAGAACCAACGAAACCACCGGTACCTTCAGGGAACATATATGTAGATTTTGATATGCCACCTAGCGGAGAAACAAATACAACCATTCCGATTACGCAAATATCTGTACCTGCCAAGTGCGGTTATAGTAACGGACTTATAAAGGAATACAAGTGGACCGTATCTCCATCCAGTGGTTTTATGCCATCGACAGGCTCATGGCCCGGATGGAATAACAAAGTGTCTTTTTATAGTGCCGGAACCTATACCGTTACTCTTTGGGCGAAGGATAATTGTGGAAATGAAGGGACAAAAACTAAGACAATCACCATCGGCTCTACACCAGTGGACCCTCCACCTCCACCACAACCCGAAAACATTCCACCGGTGGCTAAAGTCAGAGCGCCATCCTCGGTCAATATTGGGAAACCTGTAACTATTGATGGCTCGGGATCTTATGACCCGGATTTTGGTCCAAGTCCTTTAGATTATTCGTGGAAAATAAGCCCGAAAAATGGCTTTGATGGGGATTTAGAATATACAGGTGGAACACTTACTTTTAATGAAGAAGGGACCTATGTCATTAAATTAACAGTAGACGATGGGGAGGACTCGGATACTGACGAACGAGAAATAGAGGTTGAAAATAAACCTCCAAGGGCGATCATTGATATGCCAAGTACAGTTATTCAAGGGGATGAGATTACCATTGAGAATCGCTCCTATGACCCTAATGGTGATCAAATAACTGTGATTAAGTGGACAATCCCGCCTGATGCAAATATGAAAGACCCTATTACGGATCAGCCGGTCACCACTTTAAATGATGACAAGACCAAGGTGTATTTTGATACTCCCGGCGAATATGAATTTAAGTTATATGTGGAAGATGAATGGGGAAAGCCGGATGAAGTTACTGAAAAAATAACCGTAAAACCTGCTATTCCTACGGCCTATTATGTAATAGCACCAGGAAGTTACCCGAAAGAAAATCGGAAAATGGAGTTAGATGCAACACAGAGTACTACATCTAAGCGTTATCCCATTGTTTGGTCAAAAACAGAGTGGGAATTCGTTCCACCGACAGGGGTATCTTTAGATCAAGTAAAATGGGTCGATGATGGCGATTTAAGTATACATCAAACCTTATTTAAAAAAGCTGGTATTTATAAAATACGACTAAGGGTAACGAATACGGCAGGCAACACATCTCCTTGGTATGAACGGTCCATTGAGATTATGAGAGATACGCCTCCTCATGTAGATTTCTACGTTGCCTCGGCAATTATAAGGGATTCGGATACTCGTAAAGCTGCGATCAGCTTAACTGATCTAACACAGTCAGATGATCAGGATATCATATCCAAGCGGGTATGGAAGTATAAATTTGATTCCGATAATGACGGGGATTTTCTTGATGAAAATTGGATTATACTTGATAACGGTAACAATCCGAACCCAATCCTATATACGGACAAAGTTGGGAATTATTTATTCGAGCTTGAAGTCGAAGAGGAGTTCGGCCAGCCGACTATTCCCCAATTTATAACCGCAGAGGACAAACGAAAAGGGGATACAACGGCAAAACCAATGAGCGAAAAGAAATCGGAAGTGATTAATCTTCGCCCAATGGTATCTTTTGCCCCCATTTTCAAGAAAAAAGCGGATATTGTTTTTACTGTGGGACAAGTAGAACAATCTAAAGTAGCCGATTTGAATGGAATGATCGCGACTTACATGAAGTCGAAATTTGCATCTACTGGCATTGATGCAGAGATCACTTCAATTGAAACAACGCAATTGGCTGTTGAAAATAATTTTGCATGGGTAGAGTACAGTCATTCTTATACGGATTCTGCTTATAGCGGTTCCACATCTAACGGTGTTCCAACGACAAATCATATTGTAAAGAACGGAAAAGACCTAACGTTTTATGGGTATGATGCGCCTGGATACAAGGACTTTTTATTTATGCCGAATAACGTTAAATCTAAAAAGACGTTTCGATTTCAAGTTAATGAGAATCAAACGGACTGGCATACATTGGAAGGGGCCGGGTATCTCTTTAATACTCAAATCGTAGGGGATACATTAAGTGGTTATGCGATCCTTCTTGCGCAAACAGGGATTAAACTTTATCAAATACCTGCTGTCAATGTTAACCAGTTTCATGAAGGTGTTGTTTATTCGGTAGCATCTGCTGGAATGGAAATCGGAAGTTATCCCAAGACAAGCAATCAGCACGATTTCGTAATTGAGGTTACTCCAGACAAAATAGATCTATGGGATAACGGTGTTAAACTGATCGATGGTAAAGCTCTACCGGAACAATATGGAAATGGATTCGGACCTATGGCTAGCTATGTTTCACATGGTTGTAGCTCACTGTCTTATATTACGTTTAAAAATATTGAGATGGAAACCATATCTGGTAGATCATTCGATGAAGTATTAAAGGAGCCAACTTGGAGAGACGGTGCCTTCCGATTTGTTGCGAATATTAGTGATGTGGAGATTCCTGAGTTTAACGATCCTCAGAAGCAGTCTGTTATCTATTCCCGTATGTTAAATAATGTGCTTGATTTTTCGGGTTTAGGGACAAATGCTAATCAATCGCAAATTAGAAGGATCATTGGTATTAATAACGGGAACGGTACATTCATTAATAATACGAGAATGGACCAAGCCATAAGCAACTATGCAGATTATATTATAGCTAAGATTAATGCGAACAGTGGTTTATCTAATTACATTTTGTTAGATCAAGAAATTAATTTTGAGACGTTCTATGAAGATGTCGAAAGGGATCCAGAAATCGCTAGGAGATGGAAATTCGACCATACAAATCCAAATTACTTTCAGAACAGTTTAGGAAGAGCCCCTTATCATGATCAATGGCTGCCTAATTCGGTAAATAAATTTTCTCATGTAGGGGAATTTGATATCACCTTTCAGGCGAAAGATGAACCTCGATATAACAATGGAACATTTGATAACCGATTCGATAACTATCGTTTGTGGTCTTGGGAACCTGAAAAAACACTGAAACTATTTGTGCATCGGAAATCAATCGCTAACTTTTCACCTGTTTTAAGCCCAAGTTCATCAACGAAGCCAACTAGCATATTGGAAGATTTCGAAGACACGAACTATAATTTCAGCTTCAGTGGTTCTTGGGGAAGAAATACAACAAGAAAATCAGGTGGTAATTATTCCTATAAAAGTGGTAGCACTGGACATAGTTCATCGTCAACAGGATCGACAACATTTACTATTCCGGCCCAAGCAAAAAATGCGAGACTTTCATTTGATTGGTATGTTAGTTCAGAAACAAACTACGACTACTTAACAATCTCTTTAAATGGAAATAACATCGTAAACGTATCAGGTAATCAGGGATGGGTGAATTATAAACAGGCGTTAATTCCTGGAACTACCTACAACTTACAATTTACGTATCGTAAAGATGGGTCGGGAAGTGTTGGGGACGATGCTGGGTATATAGATAACTTAAGCGTTTATTATGAAGGGGTTGATCCCCTATCTTACGGCCTATCCATTCGTGATTATTCGTATGATATTGACCATGAATACGAAGCGAATAAGGGGATTGTACAAAGGGAATGGAAATGGAAAGAAGATACCGCAACAACTTGGACAGCGGGCATGCCACCTTCAACACTTAATGCGGGAAAAACGATCCTTATTTATCTTCGGGTCAAAGACCCCGAGGGGGTATGGTCTGATCCGGACGTAAAGGTTGTGACAACTAGCGGTAATATTCCGCCTGTTGCGGTATTTACTCCGAAACCAAACCCATTGCCGCTTTCCCAATCCTTATCGTATGAGGATTTAAGTTATGATCCGAACGGTGATCCGATCGTGGGATATCGATGGAGATCACAGCCTGCAGCAGGCGGGGCGTGGACTGATCATGGAATTAGTCCAGGAGGCACTTCCTTTGCTAATACAGCTCCTAAGAAGTTTGGAAAGATAGGCGAATATCGAATTGAATTGACTGTCCAAGATAACAAAGGGGCATGGTCTGAGCCATATTATCAGGTAATAAAGGTAATTGCAGAGAATAAGCCGCCGATTGCATTATTTGATTTATTGCCGGGCTATTCGATCCCACAAGATGTGCCAATGTCTTATAGAGACCGTTCATATGATCAGGATACTCCACCTGATCCGCTTGTTGCCTGGGAGTGGCGCATGAAAAAAACAACGGATACGAATTGGACAACCATTTCAGAACCGCCAAGTGATTTGTCTGGCTACGCGCCTGGCAGCTATCAAATTCAACTAAGGGTGAAGGATCAACCGGCATTAAGTCAATTAACACCACTATGGTCTAACTGGTTCGAGAGAATCGTTACGATTTCACCTAAAAACCAAAAGCCAGTGGCCAATCTCAGTGTTTCACCTAATCCATCGCCTGCAGATGAACAGGTAACTTGGATTGATAGATCGACGGATCCAGAAGGAAAAAATCTGGATGCTTATGAAATGAGAATTACTCAGCTAGATAGTGGAGTTTCTCAATTCTTCTCTAATAATTACTCTAAACCATCAGGTGCAGCGATGGATATGAGTAGTCGTTTTATACAAATATTTGAAACGTCGAGCTTTCCTAATGATGGTGTGGGAACCTATCGAATTGAATACCGAGTCCGAGATCAAGCACCTAACAATCTGGGATCGCCTCAATTGTGGTCGGATTGGCAAGTCCAAACATTCGTGGTGGAGGATGCATTAAGGATTATTGGTGGTGTTGAACCTCCGGTAGCTCGAAGTGGACAAGCTATTAAATTAACCGCTAATACAGAGGGTAAAGCACAACAGGTAGTTACTAGAATAGACTGGAATCGCGATGGCGACTTTAACGATGAAGGCGAAACCATATCGTTAAAAGAAAAATACCCAACAACAAGTAAAGCGAATGAGTGGGAGGAATGGGTAATTATTCCTTTGCCGACAGCAGATGGGGTTTATTCAATTGAGTATGAAGCGATTAAGCCATCTCCGAGTGGACCACCCAAGAGTGTAACGGATTACAAGACTATCACCATTGTTGGGGATATTTTCCAAGATTACTTTATGGAGTACTATAAATAGTCATGCCATGGGTGTTTCACCCATGGTTTTGTTTTAAGAAAGGAGATGAGGTTATGTCTTTATTGACCAAACGTTATTCAACGATAATTTCTTTAATTTTTATTGTTGTATTCATTGTCATTGCCTATTTTTCCTATGACCAGAATAAAAGCGAGGAAGTGATAGAAGATCAAATGGAGTTAAATCACTCACTGGACATTCATGGTACGACCTATCTCATGAAAATGGCCCAAGAAGGGGATTTGGTAAGGGTTAAAGAAGCTTTAAAGAGAGATGCGAATCCTCATGCAACAGATAAGTATAATCAAACTGCGTTGTCGCACGCTGTATCATGGAATCAGCCTGAGGTAGTTAAAACATTATTGGAAGCAGGAGCGAACCCGGATATTGTAAGACATGATGGCTTTACTCCATTAATGATTGCTATTTTAGAGAACAAAGCGGATATTGCTAACCTCCTGTTAAACGGAGGGGCAAACATTCATATTCAAGATAACGATGCGAACGACGCTCTCCAGCATGCCGTGTCGAGATATTTACATGGTTTTCCTTCACCTGAAATTGTTCAAAAATTAATCGAATTGGGAGCAGACGTAAACCGAGCGAATAATTATGGGCAGACACCTTTGCTTCACGCCATGGAAGATAAGAATACCGAAATGATCGAATTGTTAAAAGAACATGGCGCGGTTGTCCCAAAAGATTCAAAGATTAAGCTTGTTCATAATCCAATAAAAAAATAAAGGTGATAAGTTTTAAAATGGAATAGTGTATCTTTGTTGTTAAAGATTACTACTTAACTTATAATAAAAGAAGTTTAATATTCAAAATTTCGGGAGCACCGATACAAACAGGACAGCTATGTCTTGATTGTGTATTGTTGTTCCTTTTTTGCGTTTCGAAAAGGAGATGACCAATTGAAACTATCCATTGAAAAACCAATTATTATTGGCAAGAATCATAATCAAGCTGAAATGGCATGGGCTTGGTGGCATGAGCATCATGCTCGTTTGGCCATAGTGGGTGATAGCCAACTTTCTCCAAGAAAAGAGATGATAAAGTCGATAGCAGGGTTAATTCACGGGCGCGATTCAAATGCCGTTTTTTGGATAACCGACGATCCGAAGTCATCACTATCTGAGGTTTATCCAATTCAATCAATTCCATGGGTTGAACAATTCCCCGATCCACCGAAGGAGATCGTGGATAGGGATATTTTTATTGCCAATAGAAAATTTTTTTCATCCTCATTTTTTTCCCTTCTCGCACAAAAGAAGGGGATTTTAAGAAAGGATTTGTTCCCACCAACCTCCTATCAGGGGCATATAGAAGGTCCAATGGGTGGTTATATAAGAGCTATTCAGACCCTAGAGGATGAAGACAAAAAGACATGGTTAATGAACGAAATCATGGATCTAGAAAATGTTTACTGGTACAAAACGAAAGATGGCGGAAGAAAGTTTTATTTAAACAGTGAAGGAGAGTATCAAAAAGCACTGTCTTTCCTTGTAGCTGCTTGGTCATTCTGGGCTTATACTTGCGAATTAGAAGAGGCTCAACAGATGCTACTGATTATTGAACCGCCTAAGGAATTTTTAATGGCTCATACAGACCCTATGATCCAAGAGATTATAGTTGAAGCATTAAGGATCTTGAACAATCTATCCGTTACCACCACGACTACAGTCATTTTATCGTCCGAAACATTTAATCCTATTCCTTTCCATAACTATCGGTATCGGGTAATTTTTCAGACGAAAGACTCTGACATTGATTTGTCCACTCCTGAAAATAAAAAAGCGATTCAAATGCCTTCTCTCTATAATGCCTGGGAGATGGGAAATGATGATAAGGGATTATGGGAGGATAATCATACCGGTGAAAGATTTGTATTGAGTTTTTCAGGTGAGGATGTTTCGTTTTGGGATGATTATGAGGATGGTATCAGACAGGATCAAGAGTAAAGATAGGAGTAATTTAGAGTTGAGAGAATGGAGTAAATTACAACTGGAAATAGGCGACATCATAACGTGTTTTAATAAAAAGCAAAATATCCGTATTCAGGTCATTGTAACAGAAATTTATGATCGATATCTTGTGGTGAAAGGGCAAGACCAACGTGATTGGAAGGAGGCATTTTTGAAGATTGACTTGCTTTATAATATTCACCCAGAGTATCAATTTGAATATGGAACGAAGAAAAGTAAAATTGCATAAAGTGAGAGAAGTGTGTGCATGAAATATATAATTCTGATATAATGGGAATATATATTTGATGTGATTTTTTAGACTATTCTTGTCCAGGCGGACGAGAAGATTGATTCGCAGAATGAACGTTACACCCCTAAAAGGTGGTTTTGAAGTCCTTATTTTGCTATGGACTCATTCCCCACTCTTTTAGGGGTTTTGTTGTTTTGTGGGTCTTTTTCAAAGGACGTGTAACCCATACCAATAAAGGAGAGATGGAGTATGCAAGTACAACCGATTACATTTAAAGATATTGCCGATAGTATGGGGATGGACGAGGCTAGATGTTCAGTTAGCCTCTCGCTGCCCCCGTTAGTTAGTGACGTATTTAATTTCCGTGTATTCTGTATCGTAGAGATGCTTCTCAATCGATTAATCACTACCGGAAATCTAAAAAAAATAACCGGCAATCATTGGGGAGAGATTAAAAAAATTGTTAACCTTACGGAGGAAGTTTACGTGGTTAATATTCAATTGAGTTCAGCGCCGCAACCTTTTCCCTTAGAAATAAGAGTAAGCGATCTAGTGGGAAATAAACACGCTATCGTACACTAGAATAAAAAAAATACAGCCCAAGTCGTAAACCCTAGACTTGGACTGTATTTCTATTTAAACAGTTCGTCCTCAAGATTTTTTATCTTGAAAGACCTTTTTGATCTCTTCGAAGTCAACAGCAATATTGCCACCGATCTCCGATTTTATTATCTCCCTGGCATAAAGATAACTCACCTCGCATTGGAAAAAATAAAAAAGCCCGCTGGGTGAAGGTTCGAACTCAAATTGAGCCGAATCTCTAACCCTGCGGGCCTATTTTTTTAACTCACTTTGTAATTTTTGTTTCTTAAAAAGGACTGGTTCATTTTTCTTATTAATTCAAGACTGTTAAATCCTTGAACCATTCCATTTTGTGTAATTCGAAGCCACTCTTGTAACTTGATAGGCAGCTCCCTTTCTATTTTCCGCACCCGTTGAAGGTGTCACTAGTATATTCCTATACCGAATCTGGAAAAATTGGTAAAATAAAATTAATTTCGTAATCAATTCGCTATTATTTTGATAAATTTTGAAATAAGCTGGAGGCAGACATGGCTGAGTACAAAGATATTCTAGATAGCCCATACGAAGAAAGACAGTATTTATATATTGTAAAGAACGCCGAAGAAAGAGAACGTATAGTAAAACAAGATAACGATATTCAGTCTGGGAAAGGTATACTTGCTTTAATCAGCGCTAGTCTATTGGGTGGCGCATCGTTATTATTCACTAGAAATAAAGGCTTTTCGGGAATGAAAAGGTTTGGATTAGCATCTTTGGCTACGGCAACTACTGGTATTGGGTTAGATATGATATTAAGTAGCTTGAAATTAAATGAAAGGTTAAAACTTATTACGTTTGAAGAAGCAAGAAATATAAAATTTAAAGACGTAAAGCCTATAGAAAATATGATATATGTCATTAATCCAATGGATCCCACTTTTTACCACAAAGCCCCTACTTTTCACGAGGAAATGGAAGACCATAAATTTTCTGAAGCTATTAATCTATTACAAGCATTGGGGGCAACAGAAATTACAGCTATAAAGGTGGAGAATTACGGAACAAGGGGTGCGGTTGATTTTACTGCCGGAAATGGGGAGGTTCATAGTGATCACCAAAGTCGTACCTATTACCATACTAGGCATAATCCAAGGCATAAACCTTCTATACCGGAAGGGTTAGTTTGGTATCATAACGAATTACAGTGGAAAAATATCGCAGAGGGTCGTCTTCGGTACGGTATGGAATCCATCGAAATGGAAGTAGAATTATCGAATGACTTCGGTATTAATGGAAAATTAATAAAAGATCTGGGTAATGCATTAAAATTAAACGTATCTACAGATTATAAGGAGTTTAAAAAAACCTTAATAAAAATATCTGCTGTATTCAATCCAATGTAAAATTTAGGCATCTTTGATGCTGGACCTTGAGAAATCTTATTCTTGTTCACTCGGTAAAGCTGTGATAGCATTAATTTAACTTAATTATATTATCATTAAAATCGTGAAGTACACGTTCCTAATTACGGGAGACGTGTGCTTTTTTTGCGCTTTAGTTAGATGAAGGATTTCGCGTAAAATTATTATGTGGGAGGAAAATAGTGTTTTGGTGGAAAATACCTTTTATTATCATCGTGACTTATCTCTTTTCTGGAATCCTATTTAATTTTCTATTGTTTATGTGGGGGAAGGTAACGGGTTTAGATGATGTTTACGAAGAATGGGATATTGTTATAAATTCGTTTGGTGGGTTTATTTACCTTCATGTATTAGGCGCTATTATTTGGTTACCCATGTTAATTTATCTTCGAAAAGAAAGAAAGGGATCTTATAACAATAATATCCTACCCACTTACCAACGCTATAAATTAAGGCTTTCTAAAATGATCTTTAAATAATGATCAGAATAGATGAAATCCAAAACGGAAAGGCGGACGGTGCAAAAATGGCGCTGTGGTATATATTTTGTAATAATTGTATAGAAGATGAGCAGGATGATGGAGCCGTTGAGCGAAGTGAACCACCAAACCAATGTCTAGTATGTGGTTCTACGGATTTACTAGTATACGAACAGATACATTATTTTGAGATGTTTAAAAGAAAACATTAACCAATTGGTTTTATCTGGTATATCAGAAAGCCTTAAGTTTTTATTATATTGGGGGTTTTATGGATTTTTTAATGGTTTTGCCAGGGTATTTAGGAGCCTTTCTCTTTTTTGCCTCGCCAATATGGGTACCTATCCTATTGAAACGTTGGGTATGTTTAACTATCGTATTGTGTGCCAATGTCCTTTTTTTTGCTTATCTTTATTATCTATCCCAGACATCCGACGTGACGGAATACGGTACGGGCATGGCGTTTCTCTATATTCCTTTTACAGGGGTAGCCTTTATCATAGGGATGATTTTGGATCAGCCTAAAAAGTAAGATCAATCTATGGAAAGAATTGTAATCAAATTCAATGGATGGCTTTTGTCTGTGCTTCTTTCATATTTGTCACATGCTGTTACCCTATATTTGGTTGTGTGAGAAGGTAGAGAAAAACAAATCAAACTAATTGTTGGGGTGTCGAATGAGTAAAAAGGAACGCTTAGTAGAATTTTTTTGTGTTAATTGCTTTATTTATTGTTACGGCAAACCTTTCTGAAAGGTTTTAAATATCTATCAAACATAACGTTGGGGTGTCTTATGCTAGAAAATATAATTTGGATTTTACTAATACCCTTATCTTTTATGGCTTTGATTGAAGGGAAGAAAGCCTTAGAAAGTGTCGCGAGAATGTTTAAAGATTAAATCAACCATAATGAAGGGGTACACATGGAATTTATCGGTTTAGTTTTAGCCGTTATCATAGGATGGTACGCCCTTAAATGTACGTTTGTTTTACAAAAATTAATGAATTACAAAGGAAGATGGGGTGTCCGATGATAAACAAAATTAGAATCCTGCTGTACTTTGTTGCAAAGATTTTAGGAGATATAAACGCGGTTCAAAAAGGAAAGATCGGCAAGCGGATCGCCAGGAGAGCAGCCGGGAAAGTAACGTCAAAATGGATGAATCGTTTGTTTAAATAATCAACCATAATGAGGGCGCGTCTTATATATGAAATCAACCATCAATTTGGTTGCTACAGTATTAGTTTGCATTTTCTTTATACTACTTATGATTCTATTCGAATTTAAACTTAATGAAGGGAAAGAATCAATGCCTGACGGGTTATTATCTTTTTTAGTTACTTTATCCCTGTACACCTTATTTTTTGTTTTTTGTTCCTACCAAGATGGGAATGAATCTAATAATCAAATTATTGCTATGGCTGCATTTGTTGCGATGACTTTTTTTATCAATTTTCCTTTAATGTGGTGGTTGATACATAAAATGATTAAGGAAGTAAAAGGTAATCGTCATTAAAATAGTTACTATTAAACCGAGTGATCTTAGAGAGGTTTGGTGTTTATGGTAGAAAGAATAATTTATATCGGTATTGGATTTTTTGTTGCTTATTTACTAGGCCAAATTAGAGTATGGATGATAAGGAACCAGATAAAAACACTTCACAAAAAATATTCTGATATCGCCCTTGAAAGTGAAGCATATCTAACATATCCCGATTTGGATCGAGTGGCAAACAAATTAATAATCATTGAAAAGGAAAGTGGGGTAAAAGCGCTAAAATCTGTTTGCAATGACCTTAAAGAAATAATTGATTAAAAGTACTGAATAAATAGGAGTACCTTTTCGGAAGGAAATTATTTCATTAATGGAGGGGTTTTATGGAAATTCCGCTCCGAAGGATGGGGCCATACAAAGACAGAGAAAACCCCCTGAAGTAAACAGGGGGTTCAGATTAATTGCTAGGTGTAATTCTTAGAACAAAATCACCCAACCGATGTTTTTTAGGTTGTTGGTTTTGGTTATAGCCATAACGCTCATCAGTTAGCCGCATAATATCAATGAAGAGATTCTCGACAATATCCATTGTAGAGTCCCCTTTATAGCGAGCAAAAAACAAGGGAATCCAAATGAATTTATCCTCACCAAACTGAGTCCAATCGTTCTGCCATTGCGTATTCTGATGCTTTCCATATCTGAGTAAACTCCTGTGTGTACTTGCCCGAGAGTAAATACATCCTTTTCCAACATAAGCTTTATGGTTCACAGTGTTTACTGCAGCATAGACGCCGTATCGGTCTTTAACTGCGTTCAAGAATTCCTTCCAGTCCTTTTCGTTTTTATCGATTAACACATCTTGTACTTGAGGACTTAAATTAACTTGATTAGCTCCAATAGAGTTTGTAATCTCCAAAACAAATTGTGTTGTGAAATCTTCGATAAGTTTCTTTAGATTGTTTGTGTTCATCATTTGGGACCCCTTTTCTCCGTCCTTTTTTAGCGGTGACGGCTCCTCTCTCCTTTCCCATTTTGTCCCATCTTTTTTTGACCAAGTGGATTTAATTATTCAATCATTATATTTATCCAATCTTTTAATCGATTCCAGATTCAAAATTTCTGATGCCGATTAAAAGATTGCATTATGTATTGGTGGTCGGACCATCAAGGTCGATTCCACCGAAACTTTCCCTTTCTACATTACATCATTTTTACCGACTTAAATTTCCTCCGCCTGTTTAAAACCGAACGCTCATGTAAATCAAGGTACTCCCCCATGTGTTCAGGCTCTTTACAACTTCCACTAAAATCCCGATCAGCTGACTTTAATTCCAATTTCAGTTCATCCAATCTTAACATCATTAAACCTCCATTTGATTTTTTATTTAATTACCGCGGAGGTTAATGGTTTCTCGCTCTTTTTAATTCCTTTTCTTATCTTTTCTAATACTACTATACGAAATAGTGTGAATTTTATTACGGAACTTTGAAAAAATTTTACAAGAAATTTATTTATCGTGTGTTCAACCAAGTATTAAATACAGGCAACCGATAAAAATGTTTGTTCTTAGAGTGATGAAAAAACCTGGAGAATTGGTGACAAGATTAAGTGAAGATGAAATTAATCCCGCTATAATAAGTGCAATGATAATGATAAGGTATGTATGTAGTGAAGACCATATTTTAAAATGATGAATAGGATGATCAGATGCGGTAAGAGGATTTCCGTTTTTTTTCTGTAACCAACCAGTGTTTGTTCCGTTCGATGGAGAGCCATACAAAGTGTTCATTCGTCTGACAAAAACGCGGAAAGGTATGGTGAAAATAGTAAATATATATAGTATAATAAGACTATTATTTAGTGATTTCTAAGACCAATCATTGTCCATGCGGACGATGAGATTAATGGCACGAAAGTGTTACATGCTATATTGATGAGTTTTTTTGCTATGCTCAAAAACGCCGATAAGGTGATTGAAGTCTTGATTTTTAGACTCAAACTCCTTATGGGCGTTTTTTTATTTGCCTTTAAAAACCCATAACCAAATTAACTTTGAAGGAGGAGATTTTTGAAAATGGAGTCACAAAGAACCTATTTAGAAGAAGGGGCCTGTAAAGTCTTACTTTCTAAAAGCAAGGGGATTTATCCTTTGGCAATTAGTATTAAAAGCTTAATTAATCAACTAAAAAAGAAAAGTGAATCCTTTGGTGTCGAGACTGTAGAGTTGACTGATAAAGGGTGGATCAAAGTGAAATTGTTAGATCAATCCTTAAGTCAAGTTGAAAAACACTCAGTATCCCATAACAAAAGGTCGATCCAGTTCACAATGGAACATGGATTGGGAATTTCGGAAGCCATTTGTACTTTTAAAGAGGTGGAATCGCTCCTGATGCAAATTAAAAAACGGCAGCAGGAAGCTACCGTTGAAAGTGTTCAAGTAGAACAAGGGACGTTTACTATTCGAGTAAAGGAAGAGGCACCATTAAGGACTTTACCAACCGTTACTCAGGACCAGGAAGAAAGATTCTTAATCTTGGATGGAAGTAATATCCTGAATCGTGCTTTTTATGCCACAGCTTACCATGGGACAGAGAATCTCATGAAAACGAGTGAAGGACTTTACACCAATGCTGTCTATGGGTTTGTAGAAATGCTATCTCGCTTTCTAAAGCAGTACAGACCCACTCATTTAGCGATAGCTTGGGATGTAAGCCGTGATACGACATTCCGCCGCAGTATATTCCCAGAATACAAGAACACACGTTCCGAAACTGATCCGGTTTTAAAAGAACAGTTTTCCACGATGAAGGAACTTTTGGAATTGATGAATGTGTCCCAGATTCAAGTGGAGGGGTATGAAGCAGATGATATTATTGGCACCCTATCTCGAAAATGGTCAAAGGAAAAGAAAGGGAAGTGTTTGCTAGCCAGTAATGATCGGGATCTGCTTCAATTGTTAGATGAGCAAACGGTTCAGCTCATCAAGGGTAAATCCGGTGAAAGGGAATACTCGCTTATGGATTTTCAAAAGGATTTTGGAATCCTTCCCTCTCAATGGCCGTGTGTGAAAGGATTACTGGGGGATGAGGGGGATAATCTTCCTGGGTGTAAAGGTGTAGGGAAGGTAGCTGCAGCACCTCTTATCCGACAATTCGGCTCCCTTGAGAGGGTTTTTGAGAACTTGGAACATCTAGGGAGTACAAACTTTAAGAGATATGTAAAAAAGCTCCAAGAAGGTAAAGAAGATGCATTGCTGACTAAAGAGTTAGCCATCATTGTAGATGTCTTGGACCTAGAGAATATAGAACTTGATGATTTTAGGGTATCGATTAACGAAAAAGGCATGCGTCAAGGGTTTGAAAAACTTGAATTCCAGTCACTTTTAGAGAAAAGATCTTTAATTGCATAGGGAGGTAGTAGATATGAATGGGTTAGTAAGGAAACCAAGTGTGAAATTATCGACCATATCAACCGAACCTTTTGATTGCTGCTCGCATTGGGCGATTTGTGAGATGGGGAAAAAACCTTGTGTTTATCAAGAAAATGACCCTGATTATTCGAAGTTATGCGCCTGTTACCGTCGGTACTTGAAAAATGAGCTGGAAGAAAACGTCCATAAGGATCCTGTGAAGGTACAAACGGAGATACAGCCAACATCCCTTGATGAACTACAATCGGAGGAACAAAGGGACATTTTCTTTGATATGAATGGCCAAGGGCAATTGTTCTGATGTCTTCATTTGCTAGAGTAAAGAAGTAATAGAAGGAGTACTAGTAACCCGCTGCACTGGTAAAATCATTCCAGTGCAGTAGGGAACAAAACCTCCTGAATCAAACATAATAAATATTAAAAAACCTTCAGATGCCACATATTAGATATGACTAACTGTGGCTCATCCGATTGTTTTCTTGAACTTCAATTAGATCCTGTTAAATTATTATTATTAAGTCTGTATGATGCCACTTTTTTAGGAGTTGTGGTAAAGGAAACTACCTTGGTTGCCAAGAAAGAGTGTAGGAATTCAAATAAAAAACACCAACTAAACCTTGGAACAAAGATACAAGGATTAAGGTTGGTACTTTAAATTGGTTCAAATATGAATAATGAGGGAATACGTTAGTCTGTAATTCTATTCTCATTCATTTCTTCTTTATGCCTTAGGTAATTATATTTATCAACCGTAATAAAATTGCAGTTCGGGACAAGTGGACTTTTTCGTAGTTGCAAGGAAAGTCATTTAGTGTTCGGGTTAAACTTGTCCGCTCATTTTCGGAGATCATAAATTCTAGTCCGTACTGATAGATATCGCTTTGGGCTTGCCTTTGCCAAACAATCGCACCGTGCATCTGAATCCATTTATCAAGAATTCTGGTTTCAAATTCGAGAATGATGTCTTTATGAACGGCCAGCTTAATTTGGGAGAGAAAACGCAACCCGCCTATTCCAATATCTTCAATTAAGACTTCTGTGCTGCCAAGCTCAACTTTTTTTCCTTTTACATGGGTTACAGTCATGGATGCACTCAATGGAAAATCAAGCTGAACTCTGAAAAATTCCCTCTGATTTTCGAAGGTCTTATCCGTTTTTTCGCTCATAGTTTCGATGGGCTCTAATCTTTCCATTTTTAAGAGCGTTTCAAAACGGTCGGCTGGGACCGCTTCGGAAAAAATAAATCCTTGGATGATATCACATTTGAATTTTCTTGATATATTCAACTGCTCCTGATTTTCCACACCCTCTGCCACAACAGACATGTTTAAATGATGGGCTAAATCGACGATCGAACTGAGAATATATTGCGTATCCTCATCCTGCAGATCATGTATAAAGGAACGATCAATTTTTATGGTGTCTATTATTTCTTTAAATTGCTTTAAGTAAGCGAGAGAGGAATAACCCGTACCAAAATCATCCAAGGCAATCTTCACGCCCATCTTTTTTAATTCGGATAAAATAGACAAAACAGTCTCTTGATTTTCCATCAGAATGGTTTCTGTAATTTCAAACTGCAAATATTGTGGGTCTAGATTCGATTCATTGAGAAAGTCACTCACGTTTTTTAGGATATCTTTATGCAAGAATCGATGGGCAGAAAGATTAATGGAAATAGGAATGGCTGGTAATCCTGCCTTTTGCCATGCTTTGTTTTGGTAAAAAGTTGCTTCTTTGACCCATCTGCTCAGTTTAAGAATTAATCCTGTTTCTTCCGCTAACGGGATAAATTCGTCAGGGGATACCATTCCCCATTCGGGATGGTTCCAACGAATCAAAGCCTCCACACCAACAATGTCACCTGATATGGCATGGACCATAGGTTGATAGTATAATTCTAACTCCTTATTTTCAATTGCTTTACGCAGGTCCCTTTCCAAGGTAAAGATCTTGTACGTTTGCACATTTAAAGATGGAGTATAGATGTGATACGTGTTCTTACCCTGTTCTTTTGCTCGATGAAGGGCAGAGTCTGCATTTTTCATCAAGGTTTGTGAATCTTCCCCATCATTGGGATACAGGCTCATTCCGATACTTGTTGTAATATATAGCTCATAATCCTCGATCAAGAATGGCTTTTCTAACGAGGTAATCATGGATTTAGCAATCGTAACCACTTGGTTGGTATCCTTGATGTTTGACAAGATCACGGTAAATTCATCTCCACCCATGCGGGCAAGAACATCATGATCCTTGATACATTCCTGCAATCTTTTTGCAATCTCGGTTAACAACTTATCCCCAATGGAATGTCCTAGGGTATCATTAATATATTTAAAGCGGTCCATATCTAAGTACATGACTGCCATTTTCTGTTGTAAGGTGTTCCCTATAACAATTGCTTGTTCTAGTCTTTCCTCGAATAGACGTCTGTTTGGCAGGTTGGTTAATGCATCGTGGTAGGCTAAGTGTTTATTTAAATCCTTCATTTTTTCTTTTACAATGGCAAAAACACCCGCAATTTGCCCATCAATCATAATGGGTAAATTCGTTACATCCAAACAAACTTCATGCCCTTGAGAGTGAACACAAACGATTTCATACCTTTGAGGATTCCCTCTAAGTGCTTTGAAAAAACCATTCCATGTGTCTTTTAAGTAATCCTTATGTACTAAAAAGTCAAAGGAGGATTGGATTAACCTGGTTTTTGAATAGCCAAATAGCTTTTCAAAGGACGTATTACAATCAATGAAAATTCCATTGACATCAAAATAACTGACACCATCTGGATGGTGTTCAAAAAGAGACTCATATAGTTGTTTTCTTTCTTGAAGCAATCTTTTCAACCTTTTTTCTTCACCGATTTCCTTCGCGATTCCATAGATCCCTGTAATTTGCTCATTCACAGCCATTGGGATGATCGTGATATTAAATTCAATGATATGTCCATCTTTGTGAATTAACAACGTTTCATAGTTTTGAGCCTCGCCATGGGTCGCTTTGTTGTATAAGTTCTCAACATGAGGGATCTCTTCAGTTGGAAAGAATCGGTGAAACGAACCATATATTTCATCTTTTGAATATCCAAGGATATTAGAAAAAGCATGATTCGCTTCAAGGAGGTTTCCACGTAAATCCAGAGAAAATACAATATCTGGATGATGATGGAACAATGACCGATAAAATAAATCAGAAGTAACCATTTTTCCTTGAACAGATTCAATAATCATTGACTTTTTATTTTTATTTAAAATCCTATCAATTAAACTCATAACTTTTCACCATCTTAACTAAATTTTCTAAAACTATTTTACTATGTTGGAACAATAGTTTTAGTAAAAAATGACTAATTTACCTATGAAAATTTTACCATACTGTAAAAGCCAAAAACTTATTGGCGTATTATTAAAATTATTTAGATACAATTGAGGGTGAGCAATTTTTAGAAAGTTACGGTGGAATGCTGTCTTAAAATTATCATTCCGTTGTCGAGGGAATTAAATCTCAATATGAGCTGATTGGAAGAAAATTGTAAGTTACTCATTTCTGCTATGGTATAATAGGATAAATTAATGAACGCAGAGTACCTAACATTGTTTTTTTAGAGTGCTTTTTCTTTTTATCGGGGGATTTATGTTACAACTTCTTGCAATGATCACCATGCTCATCGACCATATAGGGCTATTATTTTACCAGGACCATGAAATCTTTCGCGTCATTGGCCGAATCGCTTTCCCAACTTATTGTTTTTTGCTGGTAGAAGGGTACAATCGGACAAAAAATGTGAAACGATATATGACTCGTTTATTGGGAATCGCTGTGATCTCCCAGCTGCCGTATAGTATTTTATTTTTAACTCTTGACCTCAATGTGGTTTTCACCCTGTTGTTGGGCCTTCTTGTTCTCTATGGAATGGACCGAATGGGGGAAGGGCAAAGAAATTATCCTGTCTTTATTATTTTATTTAGTATTTTATCAGCATTTTTCATTCCAATGGACTATGGGATATACGGGATCCTTCTCATTCTGATTTATAGATACGCGAAAGGAAAACAGCTTTTCCTTTATCATCTGGCTTTAAATATTATCTTCTTAATCAGTCATCAATGGGTGTTGCAGCTGTATAGTATCGTTTTTACCGTTTTTCTTGTTTATTACAGAGATCCGAGGGATTTCAGGATACCCAATTGGCTATATCGGTCATTTTATCCAGCTCACTTGGTGGGGTTATTGTTTTATATGGTTTTGTTTGTGAAGTAATAGGGAGGTTGTGGCCAAAAACCTTGTCCTAAATATATATGGAAGTCTTTCAATAAATCCGGAGTGTGTAAATAGTTAAAAGCCGATATCCAGCGAGGTATGTCGGCTTTTACTTTTGGATCAAATAAATCGTCAGATAATATGGGCTATTTGATACAATATACATAAAGAATGATAGGTTGGTGATTTGAATGTATTCTGCCAAGTTACTAGATCAAGTAGTCAACTTAGAAGAGGAACGTCAACAACTTGTTGAATCAGGATATAATTGGAATTCCGTAAAAAAGTACCTTAACGATAGGTATCGTGTTAATTCAGATAAGAAAAATTTTATTTGCCAGTGTTGTAATAGTCCAGTCATCATGGTTCTTGCTGAGGATCGTACTTGTCATTTCCGTCATGAGGACATCGAGGATTGTGCTGGTACCGAGAATTATAAACGCTATAAGGTACAAAAAGGCGAGGGAAAAGAGGATCTCCCTAATCATATAGTGGGGAAACGAATAATTAGAACCTACTTAGAGGGTCAGTTGAAACCTTTTGGTGTAATAGTCAAAGAGGGGTTCGCCTACACAAAGGTGCTGAATAAAATACCTGATTTCATTCTTACTTTTCCAAACGGTGAGGAATGGTGCATCGATTATATTACTGGATTAAAAGCCAACGAGTCATACCTGAATTCTGTTAACTCCAGAGTAGGCGATTACGTTGCTCAGGGATTCAAGCCTTATTTCTTTATAAGTAAAGACTGGCTTAAGAAAGAAAAGACCTCTTTATCTCTCTGTAAAAGTGAGTTGAAGATGGTGAGGAAGACAGCTTTTGATGAGGTTTGGAAAGCTCATTTAAATAGTTGGAGGTCTAAAGAGGACGGTCACTTCTTGCCTGAGTTTTTAAGGGGTAACTTAGAACCTTACGATGTAAGAAGCATTATGTATTTAGATGTTCCTAATACCCAAGCTTTAATTACAAGAGTAATCCCGTTTACAACTACCGGCACGGATACCTGGGGGTATCAGCTCGGAGAGACGCTTCATTTATCAATGGAAAAAATGTTTACATTAAACGAGGATCAATCCGATTTTGTATTTGAACACCCTAACGAAGAACAAATGATCATGGATATGCACAGAAACTTCCTTAATTTTATCAAAACTAGGAAGGTAGAGATTGAACAAGAAAGAATTAGGCGAGAAGAACTAAGGAAACAAGAGGAGGATAGAAGAAAGCAAGAGGATGAACGCAGAAGTCAATATCAGGACCCTAATCCGTATCGGGGTAGAGCAGAGGTAATTGACTACTCAAAAGAAAAGGACTCCCCTGAAGATATCAGATCAAAATTTGAACAGGATAGTGATTTGAAATATAGAATGGAATTAATCGATCTAGGGCTTAATCCTGATAGACACCAACCGAAATGGGTTGTAGAGAAAGCCAGAAGAGAACGCAACCAGGCTCAGGCAGAACAAATTAAAGAAGAAAAAACAAAGAAGGAAATGCGCGAAGAGGTTATGAAGAAACGAATCAATGGCGAGAGTTTCTTTATTTCTTCCAGAGAGGAATGGAGAAATGCTGTCATTCGGCACTACAATAAGGTTCACAAAAAGGAAATAACAGTAGATCAGCTATGTGACCTCATGTTAAGCGAAGGGATTGAAATAAACCAAAATAAGAAATTAATGAGCTATCCTGTAACTGAATTGTTGCAGGTTATAGCTAAAATGTTAAAACATGAGTTGGTGCTTAAATAGATTTTATATGGTTTTGGGTTGTGAAGTAATAAGTGAACTGTATACCCTTTTTCTTAGAAACATGATAAACTAAATCCAATATACTTTGCAAAAGAGGGGAGCACCCTAACGCTGTGATGCGTACTAGGGTGCTCCCCTCTTTTTATATTTTACAGAGAGGAAAGGGATCTGGAATGAACATTGATATTTTTCTTGAATCGTTTAAAACAATGTTAGGTGTCTTCTTATCCATTTGGTATTTTCTTATTCCGCTTGCATTTCTAGTTTATTTAAAACGCCAACTTCCAAAGATCATTGGTTACGTTGGAGAAAAACAGGTAAGAAAACGCCTTGAGCAATTAGACCCTACAGAGTATATGGTTGTTCATGATGTAATGCTTCGTTTAACCGACGAAAAGACCAGTCAAATAGATCATGTGGTTGTATCAATGTACGGCATTTTTGTAATTGAAACTAAAAATTATGGTTAAATAGACTATAATTATTAGAGGATAGATAGTTCGTTATGTACCTATTTATCCTCTTCTTTATAACATAAAGGATTTATTAAAAAGAGATACACAAATAAGTATAATTAGTATATAATGGAAATATATAAGATCATACGTTCTTATATAAGACCACTACATAGACCTCTATTACAACAACATGGGCTCCCAAAAAATTTCCGTGTTGTTGTCGTAGTAAATAAGGAGGCGAAACATGATGTATCTTTCGGTTCGTGATGTAGCCGAACGGATGTCTAAAAGTGAAGAAACTATTAAACGATGGCTGCGATCCGGGAAGTTTCCGAACGCATATAAGGTTAGCGATAAGGAAGGATGGCGTATTCCTGAATCAGATTTTTTGAATGGACAAGCCATCAGTCCACCACAACCAGAACAAACCTCACTATTCACCCCTCAGCAACGATCTCACTCCGATGATAATGACCTAATCATACTTGCCTATCAAGCAGTGACCCTTACTACCCCCACAGATGAACTTCTAGAACTATTCACTTCCATAGGGATAAAACGCACACTAGAATTACTTTTGGTCATGCAGCAATCACCTACAAAGGTGAAGAACCCCCTTGGATTCTTCAAGAGAGCTATTAAAGAAAATTGGACTCCAAGCACATTACCAGAGCGTGTGAATCGACATAGGCAAAACCTTGAAGAACGTCTTGGATACCAATCCAATAACCAATCACAACCTTTCCCATTCTACAACTGGCTAGAGGGGGATTCAAACTAGATGAGAGTCCAAGAAGTCCTGTTTGAGAAAAATCAAAAGCGTTATATCTTACTGGATGAAAACGGGATACCCGTTATACCTGTTATGAAATACTTAAAATTTCTTGATACGACCAACAAAAGCCCGAATACACAAAAGACTTATTGTTATGCCTTGAAACAATTCTTTATCTATCTAGTAGAGAGAAAACTAGATTACGAGACCATTCGTTTAGAAGAATTAGTAGATTTTGTGGCATGGTTACAAAACCCCTTTGAGAACGTAAAGGTTACCCCCTTGCATCCTGTCAAATCCAAGAAAAGAGAAACAACAGTAAATCTGACCATTACCGCCGTAACGAATTTTTATGATTTCCTATACCGCAATGAAGAGCTACAAAATGATATGGTCGATAAGTTGATGAAGCAAGTGTTTATGGGTGGTCGAAGAAGATATAAAGATTTTTTGTATCACGTAAACAAGGGAAAGCCTACGAACCGCAACATCCTAAAGGTCAAAGAGCCTCGAAAAAAAATCCAAGTGTTAAGTAAGGAAGAGGTTCAGAAGTTGTTTGAAGCTACTACGAATATCCGAGACCGGCTACTTATTCAAACCCTCTTTGAAACAGGATTGCGTATTGGTGAAGTGCTATCCCTCTACATTGTAGATTTCAAATTGGATCATAGGAATGGACATCGGATTCAACTTGTGGATCGTGGAGAATTAGAGAATGGAGCCAAGTTAAAAACCGGGGAACGCTCTATCTACGTTTCTCAAACCTTAATAGACCTTTTTGATGACTACTTATATGAGGTACTTGATGAATTGGAGTTGGATTCAAATTTCGTGTTTGTCAAACTCCGTGGTGAAAACATAGGGAAAGCCATGAATTACCAAGATGTTGAAGCCCTATTTAAGCGTCTAAGAAAGAAAACCAACATTGATGTACATCCTCACCTCCTACGACATACCCATGCTACCATGTTCTACAAACAAACGAAGGATATAAAACAAGTGCAAGAACGATTAGGACATTCCCAAATTCAAACTACGATGAATCTTTACCTTCATCCATCCGATGAAGAAATCCGTGAGAATTGGGAGAAAGCTCAACATGCTTTCGATATGAGTAAGAAACATGTATGAGAGGGGTGAATGGTTTGAATAGTCTTCGAATACAGGCAAAAGAAATGAGTTTTCATGAACGGTTACAGCAAGAGTTATCCAGTTATCAAGAAAAAATGTTTAATGATGATGGGACTGTAACTACAAAGATTGTAGAGAATCCTTACTTCTTAGTTAACGATGTATGGAACTTTGAAGAGGTTGGTAACATTCTTCAATTTCAAAAACAATTTTCAAACCACAGGGGGGATCATAACAAGTTGAATTTTCGGGTGAAAAGCCCATCAATAAAATTAGAAATCAAATATATTTGGTATCATAAATTGTTTGGAGATAAATGGACTATTAACACTGCTTTTAACAGTTATAATGATAGCCTTAATAAATTAACTAGATTTCTAAATGAAGAGTATACTGACCTCTTCTCTTTACTTGATTTAGATATTGAAAAGGTTCATCAAGAATGGATTATATGGTTGGAGGAAAATGGGTTTAAAACGAAGTCTTCTAGAAAGTATAATACTGATGGTAGGTCATATAATGTAAACTCAGCCAATGCTACTTTTTTACGTTCTATCTATTCCTATTTATATAATATAACTGATAGTAGAGAAGAATGGGACAAAGATCGATGGGATGTTCGAATCCTCAATAAGAAATATGGGATAAAATACAATAAAAGTCATGATCAGTTCCATCTTGATTTTGGAAAGATTGACCTCTTAAATATGAGAGAAATATTAAAAAAGTATATAAAGCAGCGCCTACTAAGTAGGAATAACTTTTCATGGGGAGCAGCTAAACACTACATTCTCTATATTCCAATGTTTATTTCTTTTATTCTATCAATCGAACCAACATGGAGAGATTTAAAGGCTTTAAGACGTTCCCATATAGAACGATACATCGAATGGTTACATGAGTATGCACACAATAATATTAAACGTAAAGATGCACATCCTGAACTATATATTTCTACCTCGTTGAAATGTGTTAGTAAATTTTTAGAAGACATACAACGATATGACTATGATACTGCTCCCGAAACCCCTGTAAGACGGTTAATTCTTCCGGAAGATAAACCGAAAGAAAAGAAGAAATCCATTGATCAAATCGATTACATTCCTGATTACGTATTAGAGCAGTTATTTTCTCATATTAATGATCTTCATAAAGAAGTGCAACCAGTCTTATGGGTAGCTTTTAAAACGGGTTTACGAATTTCTGATGTATTAGGTTTAACACAAAACTGCTTAGTGAAACTGAATGGTAAGTATTATATTGAGACTGATATAGAAAAAACTTATGTTGAAGGTCATCGTATTCCTATTGATGAGCAATTAGCAGATATAGTTGCTGTTTTAATCAACAATTCTGAAAATAATAGTAACAATGATAATAATCCTGAAAAGTATATATTTGTTCGATACCGCGGATCAAGGAAAGGGAATCCATTTGTACAAGGTTGGGTCCAAAGGACTTTAAATAAATTATCAAAGGAAAAAAAGATTAAAGACGAAAATGGAGAACTATTTCACTTTAAGACTCATCAGTTCCGTCATACATATGCTGTCAAAATGCTAAACGGAGGAGCTGATATCTTAACGGTTCAAGAATTGTTAGCTCACGCCTCTCCTGAAATGACGATGCGATATGCGAAATTATTAGACAATACGAAACGCAAAGCATTCGAGGAAGCCATAAAACAGGGGGTTTTCAGCTTTGATCTGAATGGCGAAATCCAAGAAATTAAACCGAATGAGGATATTCCTCCTGACATTTTAGAAACACTATGGCAAGATCACAAATTAAATGCCATCGACAATCCATATGGAACTTGCCATGCTCGAATCAATGGGAATTGTCCTCATGCGGAAGAACCGCCATGCCTTACGTGTAACGGAGGAAGCCCATGTAAGGACTTAGCCATTGGTTTTTCTGAGTTGGACACCCAAAAGTATGAACTCTTAGTGAGAACTACAACAAGAACCATTGAATCCTTAGAACAGCGTGGTCGAGTAGATATCGCTGAGAAGAATAAAAAGAATTTAGAGCGATATGAACATATTCTAACCACGATCCGTGAAGGGAACATCATTTTTGGTCGTCTGGATCGTTTAAAGCGAAAGCAGGGTGTCTTACATGGGTAAAATGGATCGCCGGGAACAACTACGGCAACTTCATGAAGCAAGAAAAGCTACTACGAACCATAAGGTGGATGAGGCCATTAAACGACTTCTAAAGGCTCGTATGAGCATTAATTTCAACAGTGTGTCTAGTGAATCTGGGGTAAGCAAGGCAACGCTGTATAACAATGCAGAGATTCGAGAAAGAATTGATACCCTCCGTCAGCAGCAAGCACAAGTCCCTACTCCTAAACAACTTAAACGAGAGATGGATGAAAACAACAAGGATGCTGTGATTGCATCGTTAAAGCGTCGAATCAAGAAGTTGGAGGATGAAAATAAGCAATTACGTGAGCAACTAAAAGTAGCCTATGCAGATGTATATAAAAAGATATAATCTTGAAAAGAGTCCTCTGGAGGGATCGGGATGTCCCTATTAGAAAAATATGATGCTTTTGAAGCTTACATGGAATCAAGAGAAGGTTTCTATATGTTGGTTGACCAAGGCAGTGAGTTAAAGATCGATGTTATGGAGCTGGAATGGGCTAAATATTTTGACTCACTCTATATTGAGTATTCAAGTGGTAGCTTTTGGCGGAACAGGTCGGATTTGATGCAACGAAGTCAAGCTATTACGATTCAGTATGTCGCCAATATCGAAGGTGTGGAACTGGCTGAAATCTTACAGCGTTGTGAAACAGGTTATTACATAACAGCCAAGAAGTTTTCGGGTGATTGGTACTTTCCAAAGTCCTATCTAGATGAAATTATGGAACAGGCATTTGCACAGATTAGAGAAGCAATGAAAGGGTTAGCGGGGTAGTTTGACTTTAGTTCGCTTCTCTGTTACGAACGGGCAGTTATGCGTAATAACTCTTGAGTAAAGTACCAAGTTTGATTGGTACTTTTTTCAATTTATCTAAAACGTTAAACTGTCATTAAAGGCTATATCCTGTGAAATTGTATTTAAGGAGTGGAGTTGATGAGAAGACGTGAAGGTTTATCATACTTTAAATGGTTACTGTTATTATTTTTATTTTTAGTGCCATTTACATTTTTAGGTATGTATGTAGACTTTTCTTTAAAAGGAAGAGAAGGTTTACTTGGTTACAAATACATATTTGTATGTCTTTTAAGTAAGCGTCCAATAAGATAGTGTATAGAAACTTCCCTAGAACTGTGGGACAATCCTCTAAATTAAAGTATTTAAAGTTTTTACAGTAAAGTTGAAAAACTTTAAAGGGGGTTTAGAGTTTTGGATACGAGGGAAATTACTAGCCAATATCGTTTTAACCAGTGGACTGAGATCGTCCGTCAATGCCGCAGCAGTGGTCAGACTGTCGATGTGTGGTGTGCCGAGAATAACATCAAAAAAACAAGTTATTACTATTGGTTAAGAAGGATCCGTAAAGCTGCTTGCGAAGCACTTCCATCACTTAGTGGAAACAATCCCATTGTTCCGCTAAACATTCCGGACGATACGATTAATATGGATTCTTCAGATCGAGAATCATCATCGGATATTGTGCTGCGTTTTGGGGATGTAAATCTGGAAATTCGAAACACTGCATCCGCAACGTTGATCGAAAACACCCTGAGGGCATTACAACATGTTCGGTGATATTTCGAAAACAGAAAAAATCTATATCGCCTGTGGTTATACTGACATGCGCAAGTCCATTGATGGACTTGTAGCCATAGTCCAGCAGAACTTTCAGTTGAACCCTTTCCAAAATAGTCTGTTTCTCTTTTGTGGTCGACGGCGCGATCGGATGAAAGCACTTTGTTGGGAAGGAGATGGGTTTGTTCTTCTTTATAAGCGATTGGAAAATGGAAAATTTCAATGGCCCATGAATGCTGAAGCCGTTCGCTCCATTACATATCAAGAATTTAGGTGGCTCTTAGAAGGTCTCTCCATCGATCAACCAAAGGCTGTCAAAAAGGTCAATATTACCGCCTGTATTTAATAGCAAAAAGCCCCTTAAACCCGCATAAATACTGGGCTTTTCAACATTTTTATGCTATACTAAATCATAGTATAAAACGAAAAGGAACGGTATGTATGGGCGCTGCAGATCAGGTAAAAGCACTTGAAAAACGCATAGGTGAACTGGAGTTGGAAAACAAACGGCTCCATGAATCGGTTGAGTATCTGACGCGCAAGCTCTTCGGTAGAAGTACCGAGAAGACATCGTCCCTTTCTTTGGGGCAGATGTCTCTTTTTGATGAAGCAGAAACGGAAGCGGACCCCAAGGCGCCAGAGCCTGACCTCAAGGAGGTACAAAGTTACCGTCGAAAGAAATTTAAAGGTCAACGGATGGAACTCTTGAAGGACATCCCTCACGACAAACGCCTTTGCACGCTTGATGAACAAGACTGCTTTTGCGAAGCATGCAACACGACTCTTGTATCGGTAGGGGAAGAATTCGTCCGAACCGAAATCGAGTTCATTCCTGCCAGAGTAAGAGCCATCGATTATTACCGCAGAACCTATGAGTGCCGCACCTGTCGGAAGAATGGGAAACCCTATATGGAGAAATCACCCATGCCTGATCCGGTGATTCAGCACTCCATGGCATCTCCTTCCACCGTGGCATGGGTCATGCATCAGAAATTCGTCAACTCCCTTCCCCTTTACCGTCAGGAAAAGGAGTGGCAGACACTGGGCGTAACCCTTAGTCGTGCGACCATGGCTAACTGGATTCTAGCCGCGTCCCGGGACTGGTTGATGCCATTGGTAAAACTCATGCACCAGAAGCTCTTGCAAGAAAACCACTTGCATGCGGATGAATTATGTGGAGCTGTACATAATTCGTCTTATGCAGAGTCAATTATTATGTTTAATCGTGGGCAATTATGCCGCATAGACTTAAGATTTGCGGCATAACTACTCTACATAATTATTAGATGTTTTTTCTGAGCCAATCAATCAAAGCCTCTTTTTCTCCTTCACTATATTCCTCAACGGTTTCGGTAATCAGACTGCCTGCCTGTTCAATATACTTCCTTTTCAGTTCAGGGTTGCACCTTGCGTAGATCTCTGTTGTGGTGACAGATGAATGTCCAAGGAAATCCCTGATATATATTAAGTTCACTCCGTTTTCAAGCAGATGCATAGCTTTTGAATGTCTTAATATATGAGGATGTAGTTTAGTTGGAAATAAATCCGGTCTAGCTTTACGAGCCAATTGCCCATATTTATTAAGAACATAAGACACTCCCGACCTTGACAAGGGCTTATCATATCGGTTTACAAATACTGGATGGGCCATGTCACATATGCCATTAGAGTTTAGATACGCTTTTATAATATCTGCAGCGTTGCTGCTTATAGGGATTACTCTGGCCTTGTTCCCTTTTCCGGTAAGGGTAAGCGTGTTTGGACTACTGAAGGCAATGTCACCCACCCTCAAATAAATAAGTTCCTGAACCCTACAACCAGATTCATACATTAGTGCGATCATTGCAAGTTCACGGATACCTTGCATAGAATGCTTATCAGGCATTTTGTGTAGGTATTCAATGGCGTTTACAGTTAGATATTCAACCGATTTCTGTGGGGCCTTCTTAATACGGATTTTTAAGATGCCCTGACACAGAGCACTTTCCTCCGGGTTTTTACGAATCACATAAACACAGAATGCTTTTAATGCCGCCAGACGCTGATTTCTTGAACTTATGCTACAGTCTCTAACCTGTTCCAGCCAGTCTAGAAATCCAGTTACGTTGTCGATATTCAACGTATCCATTTTAAGTTTGCTAATCTTGCAAATACCTGATTCCTCAAGGTATTTATAAAACAGTATGAATGCATCCCGATATGACTTTATAGTGTTGATTGACAAACCTGCCTCATTATTAAGGTACTGCGTAAAGAAGCTGGTTACATAATAAGATATTTCCTTACTACGCATGGTTACACCTCCGGAAAAATCTTTTCAGCATCTTCATGGCTGAAATTCAGAATGTCGATGAAGTATTGTTTTGTTAGACGGAGATATTTTTCAGTCGATTCAATACCTTTGTGACCAAGGTAGGTACTAAGGATGGGAAGCGAGCAATAAGGATCCATTCCTTTACTGATCATTTGCTCCAATGCATGGACACTAAAGGTATGCCTTAGGTCATGCACACGCGGATACCGTCCATTACTTAATCGTGATATGCCTGCTTTCTCCTCTAGCTTTATAAACTGATTCCGGATGGTTGTTGGGGAATATCTTTCATTGCGTAGCGCCGGGAAAAAGTATAGATTTTCGGCTCTTTCAACTTTTGAATCATAGTTAGATAAATACTGGCGTAGGGATTCGGATACTGGAACCAAACGAGATACATTATTTTTACCATTCATAATGACAAGGATCCCATTTTCTAGATCGACATGTTCACATTTAAGGGCAAGAGCTTCGCTTATCCGTAATCCGCACCCAAACAGAACACGGATTATAGCAGGATATATATAAGGGGTGTTTACGAACTTATTCTTGTTAGGCCCGATAGCATCAGCTTCTCGAAGAATCCGTTTGATCTCATCTTTGGTAAAGATATACGGAACGAAGTCTTCCGTAGTTTTAACAAGTTCCTCTGGGTAAACATAAGCTGAAATGCCTCTTAAATTTAGGAAAAGAGCAAACTGTCTTATGTGAGATTGTTTTGTATGAAGGCTTCGAGCACTTTCATTGTCCCTTTTAGATGCATACGCATTAACCAGTTCTGGCTGTAGCTCCAGTACTGGAGCTGATTTCGAATTAGTGTATATAAAATTGAGCATACTGTTTACTTTTGATTGTTCGGCATAGGGAAACTTAAATCCGAGGGAATGTTTATAATCAACGTACTCCATAGCAATGCCACGGTAAGTCTCAGGAAAGTTAAAGGTGTCATACTGTTTCATACGGCACCTCCAAAGCCAATTCTCTAAGGGCATCAACATCAATGTTAAGATACATTCTGGTGGTATTGATATTCGAATGCCCCAATACCTCCTTAATCACATGCATAGGGGTGTTGTTATGGAGCATGTTGCTTGCTAGAGAATGACGCATCGCATGCGGACCATGTTTTCGTTCCGAAATGTCGATGCCTGCCTTTTTAAAGTATTTGGAAATTGTGTAGTGTATAGAAGTATTTGTTAACGGCTTTCCGCCATTTTTTATACCTATAAAGAGGTACTCGGAGTTACTTGCCGGACGTGCATTCTTTAGATAGTCAATGATTGCATATTTGATATTTTCTAGCAAAGGTAATTGATTAAAAATTTTAGTCTTGTATTGAACAAACTCAATAGTATTGCGTTCCCAATGTATGTCCGATATTTTGAGTCGGATGATATCACCAGAACGGATACCAAGTTCTGCAGCTAGTAGTACTATGACGAAGTCTCTTATTCCATAAGAATTTCTACGGTCTATAACGGAGACGATTCGTTTGATCTCCTCGATAGAATAAAAAGAAAGGATTCGTTCCCGTTTGTTAGAGAAGATGACTGGGAAAAGCTCATTACCTGAAAACAGTGTTAGATTTCTACTGTTTAGGTAATTGAAGAAGTGGCGTAAAATGAATCTACGCCCACTAATGGTAGAATTAGATAAATCGAGAGAGGATAAATAGCCAGTAACATGACTTTGCTTGCAGTGATGAAAATCTTTCACTTTGTTGTCACCAAGATAATTGAAAAATGAAGTAATCGTCACTCTTTTAGATGCAATAGTTAATGGTGACAGGTTTTTGAATTCTTCTAGATTCAAATATTCTTCCAAAATATTTGAATAGATTTCATACTTAAGGAGAATCCTTGAAGTTTTGTTATGCATTTTGATGCACCCCTCTTATAAGGATAACACCAAAACATTATGTAAAGTTGTATTTCCATAAAAGGTACACTATTACCAGGAATATAGTAACACTTACATCCTGATAAGATTGTCTCTACATAATATATGACTCTGCATAAGACGAAACGACCATTCAAGTGATGAATGAAGAGGGACGGAAAAATACCACTGATTCCTACATGTGGGTTTATAGCAGCGGTCAGCATAGCAAACACCCCATCCGAATCTTTGAGTATCAGCCTGGCAGAAGCGGAAAATACCCTCAGGAATTCCTAAAAGGGTTCAAAGGATACCTTCATTCAGATGCCTACGCAGGGTACAAAAAGATTCCAGCGATCACAAGGTGTCTATGTTGGACGCATCTTCGAAGAAAATTCGTAGATGCTCTTCCGAAAGATATCCATAGTCCGGAAGCCACCCTTCCTAGCCAAGGCATTACATTCTGCAATAAACTCTTCGAAATAGAAAAGACGCTGGAGAACCTCTCGAGCGAACAGCGTAAATCGGAGCGTCTGAAACAAGAAAAACCTGTTTTAGAGGCCTTTTGGGCATGGATCGATTCTACCAAAGGTAAGATACTACCCAAATCCAAACTAAGTGAAGCTTTGAATTATGCATTGAACCATAAGGAAGAGTTTATGAATTATCTTAAGGATGGCAACTGCTCCATTTCCAACAACCTTGCAGAAAATAGCATTCGTCCTTTTACCATCGGACGCAAAAACTGGCTTTTTAGTGGAAGTCCGAAAGGAGCTTCGGCGAGTGCTGCCGTTTACAGCATCATCGAAAGTGCTAAGGTAAATGGTCTTAATCCATATAAATATCTTCATTTCATTTTTAGTGAATTGCCAGGAGTACAGTTTGGCCAGTACCCGGAATTTCTTGAAGATTACCTTCCATGGAGCCCAGAAGTCCAAGAGGCCTGCAAATAGAGAAAAGAGCAAAACCTCAGTTTACTTGAGATTTTGCTCTTTTTCTATCCACCGACTTATTAGACGCTTACTCTTTTAATTGTTTCATTATTCCATAGCTCATTTAAACAAATGCTTTTTCTCAATCTCATCTCCTGTCTCAGTTCCTATACATTCAACTTATTATATTTACAAGGTACCAATTATTATTTCAAACCATTTTCATCAAATATGTTAATAGTTATTGAATCAATTCTTTGGTTAATACCCCAGTTCTTGATTATGCTGTTTAAGAGTATTTTGGAGAGTTATTTAAAGGAGAAGAAAAAAGATTAGTATTTACTAAACTAATAATGGATTTCTATTGTTAAGGAACAGTATGTATGATTTCTGTTCCTTTATTGAAGTAGAGGAGATCGATAGCGGGGGGGAGCGGGATCACGGCATCCATCCCTTGCTTCGTTGCTGCGGTAACTATTTGATATACTTTAGTTCATTGAGTTTCTGGAGGGTAATCACTTTTAAAAAAGATTGAATTGGTTTTACTGTGTATTAAGGATGTTATCAACGAAGATACAGGAGAGAAGTATTTTCTAAAAGATAATTATTATACTGGTCAAGTCGAAGAAAATTCCCTATTTGCTATCGATGAAAAAAATGACAAGCATTATATTGCAGGTTCTAAGGGTGGTTTATGGCATACGGATGATTGGTTTTCAGAACATTTTGCGGAAGATAAGCGGAAAACACACACATTACTAAAGAAAAAGTGAAAGTTATTGTTCCGCTAATGGGGATCGATAGTACGATTTACGGATATTTCGGCATCCGTTTTTTCTTTACTTGACTATTGGGCAGTTATGCTCAATATTGGCAATTAAATATAATTGGGCGCAGATAAATATCGCGCCCTTTGGGTATGCTTTCTATAATTGCCATATAAGATAAAAAATCTCCCTTTATTAAACATAGTATCATCTATAGAATACCTCTCATTTAATAATTCCTGTTCCAATGATGTCTACATAAACATTCGTTTGAAAATCAATCATTGGATACATCTTTTCCCAATTTTCTCCCTTGATGCTCTCAGGGTAATAGGCCATTAACTCTCTTCCAATTCCTAAGGCATCGCAATTTGCATCTTGTAATTGATCAATAACATAGGTTGACTTGCTAGTCAGGATCTCAGCGAGCTTCTTAGTTAATTTCTCAATCTCCTTTGGTTGGCTAAGTTCATTCTTTGCATACTCCAGAATATTTACTTTTAAATGAAGATCAATGTTTACATGAATCTTATTCTTATTATCCACGCTGACTTTCAAATCTCTTTTATTACCAGCAATATCAATGGTTATGTATTTCTTGATTCGATTCTCTTCTTCTGGGTTAACCATTAGAGTGAGCCGAGTTAACTTCGCTTTTCGATCATGGAGGAGTAACAACATCGGTGAATCTTTTACAGATAAAGTTTTTCCAGTATATTGTTGTTCATTAAATAGGGCAACTCCCATGACTTTAATACTCTTTTCTCCCGTTTTCTCAATATAAGGAAGATAAAAATCCTTCCCGGGATCGAACATGAGGGTACATATGGATTGGACCGTTTCATTTGGAACCAAAGTATACTTTTCAGCATCTTTAACCAATTCTACGATATCTTCTGATATAAGGGTTTGCCCAATCTGGTTCATTTTAATGATCTCAGATCCCTTTCCTTTTACAACAACCACTTTGGATCCTAATGAACTTCTCGGGTCACGATAAAGAATATCAAAGATCGGATAAATGTCTTTCTTTGCTAATTCCTCTCCTAACACAAAAACCCTAGTCTTGTTGGGTGAATATTCTCCAGAAAGGATCCGATCAATTTCGAGTCTGGACTCACGTAAGGTATTACCCGTTCCTGATATAATCTCATTTACGGCTACAGGTTGCCCCCCACCCTTACTGCCCAATTGAATGACTCGTATCGCTGAGGTTGTTTCAATCTCTCCCTCTTTGGTCACATCGAAAGACGAACCATAAACTAGTCGACTATCTTTTAATAACTGCTGATCCCAACAACCCGTTAATATCAAAGATAAAAGTAGGCAAGAGAAACTAGATCTTTTTTTCATCTCTTTACTATTTCTTCCTTTTCCTTAAAAATCACCGCAAAAAGTAGTAATAAACAGGGAAATACAGCAATAAACAAGTAACTTCCTTTTGATACCCATTCACTAAACATCTGAACACTGAGCTCATCTTGAGGAATCATGGCAATGATGAAAGTCAATATCACGATAAAAGGGATAACGGACTGATGTTTCTTGTTTGTTAAAGAAGCAGCACCTTTGCTAGCTAAATATAGATAGCTAACTAAGAAAGTTGTCATTGGAATTAACCAAATGGAAATGAATAATAAATCAAGTCTTCCTGCAATTGTGACTCTAAATGATTTCAGCATATATAATATTGGTTCTGAAACCAGAGGGATTTCTTCAGGGCTGAATACAATGAGACTGGTAAACACAAAAAAAGTATAAAGGAGGGTGACCAATGTATTCACTATGATGGTTTTTTGTAACATTCCCTTTGTATTATTCTGAACAAAAGGATAGATGACGAGTATCATTTCAAATCCAATCATGGCTATGATCGCATGCTGAGATCCTAGGAAAATATTCTTGATTCCAGATTGCCCGATCGGAAAAACATAACGAATTTCCACATTTGTATAAGCCATCAACACCAGAAGCACTAAAAGAATGATGAAAATAGAAGTTAACACATAAAATCGAGCCATGATTCGTATGTTCTCACGAGCAAGTAGATAGGCAGTGCCAATAAAGAGACATAAGATGGCCCACCTTGGAGTATTCGTTAAAATCCAGCTATTGATTAATTCACTGAATAGAACGGCCGACAATCCAGCTACTAGAAGGAAATAAGCAGTATATAGGAGATTGACAGTCCACCCTACCCAATTTCCAAGCACCTTTTTTGTTATTTCAAACAAGGTTAGATCAGGATATTTCCGACCTAATAACCACATTACCCAGAAGAGAAGTTGAACAGCGATTCCCGCTAACAAGGTAGATATCCATCCATCCCCTTTTGCATAAGCTTGCACGTCGTGAGGTAAGGATAGAATTCCAACTCCAATCTGACTCTGCAAAATGAGAAATACAAATTGTCTTTGTGTAATGGATCGAAATTCACTCTTCATCCTTTTTCCATCCTCTAGAATCATATTCTTTTTGTAATTTCTTTGGCTTAGGTTCCCTTGATCGTTTATTCATTAACCATAAAGGCAGACGAACTATCGTATCCTGAAGATCTCTGATCCGCAATGGGGCAAAAGGAGCAAAATAAGGTGATCCGAAAGTTTCTAACTTACAGAGATGGATGAGGATTACCATAAAGACGAAAGAAATACCGATAAAGCCAAATGTGGCTGAGGCAATCATCAAGGGAAAACCCAACAGCCTCACCGATGTTCCCATCTCACTAACCGGCACGACAAAGGAAGAAATGGCCGTAACAGCAACGACAATAATCATGGTATTCGAAACTAGATTGGCCTCCACCACTGCCGTGCCGATAACTAAACCCCCAACCACACCGATTGTCTGTGCAATAGGACTAGGCAATCTGATTGATGCTTCTCTTAACAATTCCAGTGTTACTTGCATCATCATGGCTTCAATGATGGGTGGAAAAGGAACATACTCCAATGAACTTTTGAGCGAAAAAAGGAGGTCAATCGGTATGATCTCGTAATGAAATGAAACCACTGCAATGTACACGGCTGGTAAACTGATCGTAATGATGAAGCTTATGAATCGAAGAAAACGAAAAAATGAACCAATATACCAACGGGTATTATAGTCATCGGGTGTCTGATAAAAAGAGAAGAAACTAACCGGCATGACTAATACGGACGGACTTCCATCTACAAGGACTGCTACTCTTCCATCCATCAACTGAGATGCAACGCGGTCAGGTCTTTCTGTATTAAGTAATTGAGGAAACGGAGAGAACGGATTATCCTCAATGAATTCTTCAAGATGACCCGGTGCCTGAATATAGTCACTATGTATGTATGAGATTCTTTTTTTTACTTCTTTCACTATCTCCTCGTTAGCCAAATTTTCAATATGCAAAATGGCTACTTTTGTTTTGGTTGATTCTCCAATTGTCATATATTGAACGGTGAGGTTTGGATTCTTAATTTGTTTTCGAACAAGGAAAATGTTAGTATTTAGATCCTCAATGAATCCTTCATGAGAACCACGTATGACTTGCTCACTGATCGGTTCTTTGATGGACCTGGGGGAAGAGAAAGGACACATGATGAGATATATGAGGGAATCATGCTCCCGTAGAAGTATTGCGTTTCCTTCAATAAGGCCAAGAACTGCTTTATTCAATAAGTGAACGATTTCTAATTCAGTTACGTTAATGACAGTTAAAGGGTTTCCATCTGGTGACTGAAGTAATGGATTGATCACTTTCGATTCCATGGTTTCATGATCTACCATGGAGTCTAAGTAGAGTAAGCTGCACTCTTTTTGACCAGACTGAAATACTTTCACTTTAAGATCTTCCGTATGATGTAACAACTCTTGAATCAACGATATATTTTGATTCATGTTATTTGAAACCTCAATCGCGGGTAAGGATTGTACTTGATACGATGGTCTGTTATTTTGATTTTTTTTGCTAAATAAACCCCACATGGTTATTTACCTCTACTTTGTTAAAGATACCTATAATTGGATATTCTCCCTTAATATTTTACTTGTTATACTTAAGTGTACCCAATAGCATTTAGAGAAAATAAAGCAAAGACTAGAAGGATGTTTAGTGGAAGTATTTTTCCCGTTACTTATGGAGAAAAAGCGATGAATTCTCAGTCATTTCCCAAAAACTCTTATAATTTAGTAAGGCGTAGGAACTGGTGGGCATCAATAAATGTTGGTTAACCCTTATAATGTCCCGAGAACGCTTGTTCCATCAATAACCTGCGTATCAAAAATATTGTAGAAGGTTGAACGTTATCATACTGATACAAGTTATTTCACTAACGGAGATCTATAGTTGAATAAAACAATAAAAAACAAGGTAACCACATATTAGATATGTCTAACATGTGATCACCTTTAACTTTCTAAATTTATTTTGAATTAGGTCTTGATAATGATAGAGGATGGATCTTTGGGGAAGAGAAAAGTCCATATTGGAGCCAAACGCTCTACAAAAGAAAAGAGAAATTTCTGAACCCGATCCTGCAAAATAAAGGGCATATAAAGGCTCTACAGGAACATTTGGATCTTCCGAGTTCATCCTTCATTTCAATTGTCGCCTTTCACCCCCGTTCCAGTTTGAAAATTGAGGTTCAATCACTCGTAACAGATTTTACAAAGTTGGTTTCGGTTATTCAATCTCACAGAGATATCCAATTGACTAATCAACAAATGAGAATGAGTTTTGAGCAAATCCAAAATAACAATATACTTGACCCGGAAGCAAGGAAACTACATATACACCAAATCAAGAAGGGCATTGCAGAACGAAATCAATCCGTTCTTAACGGCATATGCCCGAAATGTTCGAGTCTATTAGTAGACCGAAAAGGAAAGTATGGGAATTTTAAAGGGTGCAGCAATTTTCCAACGTGCAGGTTTAAGATCAAGGGAGAAACACCTAGATAGTCCGTATAATCAAAACCCCGTACAGTTCGCTAACGGAATACCCTTTTGTTATCACATCGGACTCGCTTCTCCTTCTCTCCCTATACCTGGCCGACATCCTCATTTTTTTCGCCCGTGCGTTTGTCGTTCGTCTGCTTACTAACCGTACTTATCTAATCTGGTCCATCGGAAAAGTTTTATCCGGCTGCGCCTCCCCCCTCCGCTGCACACGCGCGCGACGAGCACCCCATCGTGCGTCGTCAATATTGGTACGTATTAAACGATTCCGGTGCACCGGATGAGGTAAGTCCGTACTTAATTTCACCAAACGGATCTCAGAGGTGGGTAGAAGGAAAAGAAACGAAAACGATTCCGATGGGGGAAGGGAAGGGTATTCCGTTGGCGAACTGTCCGTAGTATACTATAAATGGACAAATGGACCCTACACCCACTGACCCATCGATCCATTGAGAGGGATTCTTATGAACGTACAAGAAGTGAAGAAATTCAATGTTATGGCCAATGAACATAATAAGAAGCGGCAGCTTGCCTATTTTTATGAAGCAGAGCTCAATGCATTTGATAAAGCAGGGATCGCTTTTGGGAAAGTTTCCTTCTCCTGTCCAATTTGTGGGGGAGAAGCAATATCAAGACGCTTATTGACGCCGAATCATCCAACCTATTCCATGACCATGCAGGGATCTTGTGGGAGCTGCGGGTTTAGTCATCTATCCGGTGTTCGTTAAAAAGAGGCACCGGGTACAAACTAGGATCAGTGTAAATCCAGGGTTTTTCGATTGATTCTGAATGGGAGGGATTCATTTTGATAGAAGAAAAAGAATCGAAGATCATTCACCTTGGTTTAAGCCATAAAGAAATTTTCACGTTGTCTGTTCTTCAAATACTTGATCAACAAGTTGAATATGGGATCAATATCTTCAGGAAGATTCAAGAAGGGTTAGACGGGAAGCGTGTCAGTCGATCGCACTTTTATGCGACCCTGGAAGAAATGATCAAGCAAGGGCTGATCCAGGAAGCCCCTTCTGCAGACAAACGGAAAAAAGTTTTTGCCATTACGGAAGAAGGTCGTAAAAAAAGGGAATGGTATCGGGACAGCTTTCTCGAACAATTTTCTGCCATAGCACATCTAGCAGATATTTTTCTCCATGATATTACTCGGACCGGAACGAAGCCGAAGGTGATTGAGCTGACCCTTGAACATCAAAAGTTCTTTAGTAAAATCATTTATGTGCGAAGATTGGTTGAGTACATATTGCTAAAAAAGTTAATCCGACAAGATGTCATCATTCCTTCCAAAATCTTGGACCAAAGTTTATACCAATATGGATGGCAACCGGCCAAAACTTATTTTTATGAGGTTCTTTGGGATATGGAGAAAAAGCTTTGGGTATCTGGCGAATGGGAAGGGGAGCGGAGAACAAACCGACTATACCGGTTAGAGCCAAAGGGCCAGGAGATCTTTTCAGAAATCGAGGCTGCCGTTCTCCATTCTACTCGAACTGTTCGGTCATTTGTCCTATCCGTCATTAATCTATTGTCCTAAGTATTTTACTTAACATTTCTATGTAATAATATATTAAGTTTGATTCGATAGGAACACCTCTATTGCCTTCATAGGCATTTGTCCTGGTGTTCCTTCTTTAATTAAGGATTACATTATAAAGGTTTCTAAAGGGAGTAAAAGTTTTACAAAAACAGGAAAAAATCTCTTGAATTATCTTCAAATACATGTAAAATAATAAATAGATTAATAGGATGCTATGAATAATCATCTATATATGGGCACTTGGGTGATTTGGAGCGAGTAGTGCAACCGGCCGCAAATAAAAGGGGATACCTTTTACAAATCGTGGTCGTTTTTTTATGTCCACCTATCTATAATTACTCATTCTCATGAATATTTTAGCGAATAGAACCTAGTAAGGAAATTTTGAAGATGCATTAATCGGAGGGATAAACATGGAAACCAATTATAAGACATATGTACTTCACGATGATAATACTGTGCATATTTTTAATGCAATTCAACAACTTAAGGATGACAATACCGTAACTTACACATATCAATTTGAAAAAGAGGTCGCGGCAAGTGAAATTGAACCAAGTATCTTAAAAGACTGTATAGAAAACGGTTACACTGCTCGATAATTGAATATCCATAACCCTTGTCTTTTTAATTTTCACTATTGAATAATTTGCCAATGCCCTTCTCTCAGAGTATCCTTAAATCACTGATTATGTATTCTATATTTTAAGGAGGGTTTTTAGATGGAAAACAATTTTTCTCCTGCTCTTACAGGCCTGAACCAATTGGAAGCTGCTGTTCTTATGGAAAAGTACGTAATGATCTTAGGGATGATCAATTATGGAACCCCTGAGCAAAAGACTATAGCTAGAAAAGAATTGGTCCAATTAGATACAATCATTCACCAGCATGTAGACGGAGTTGCGTTTGGATCTGCAGAAAGAAAACTCAATTTATCGGAAGAAGACCTTGAATTCATCCAAAAAGTATAATGAAAGATATCCTTCGGATCTGTTTGTACGACCCTCTAGTAAATGGATGATTTTCCTTTATTCTTTTTTCGGGATATCCTTTGCTTCCTTGATTTATACCGGTTTGAACCTATTTACTAGCGAGCTGCTGCCTAGCAAGCTTATGAAAGTATATTGTATAGCCAGTATTTTCTCCTTTTTTGCAGCCTCTTACCTTTTAGCTGGATATCATCATTTGGTCAAAACGGCGCCTGTTAAAAATCAGTTATTTCGACTGGTGAAAACAAATCGTTCCGTCATTTATAAGAAGTTTAATCGATTTTTTATCCAAGATGAAATCATACTAAAACAGGGTCTCGATCCGAGGCCATTTAAAAAGCTTTCTCAACATGATTTAAAAGAAGTGTGGGAATGCGCGGAGCAATAACAATAATCAGTCTTTACTTGGTGCTTATTCCAAATTATAATGGTTTATAAAGTGTTACTTTGCATGAAACTTTATAGGTTTGCATCTATTTGTCGGGAGTACCGCGATATGCCTTATGGCATCATTCGTGGTGCTCTTTTTTTTGCTAGATTACTAAATTACCAATTACTAAATTACCAAATAGTGGGGAGAGTAAACCATGAGTTTGGAAAAAAAGTTGGAAAGGATGTATCAAAAGGGCCTTCAGGAAGGTGAGGAGCTCGGATACATCAAAGGTTCTGATGATGCCCACAAAGGATGGATTCAAGCTCTACGTGAAGTTCCCGGGATCGGTCCAAAACGTTTCAAAGCCATCATGAAAGCAAGATCTACCATTGCAGAGGCAACTCTTCGTCAAAAAAATACTGATAAAAAGGTGAGGTGAGATGATGCTTTATGCAAGATATGGAGAAAACAAGCTCAAAGTTAAATCTACGGATTATTCAAAAGAAGTTCATGGCGATGCTATTTGTCCCTTTTGTGATGGAAAAATGACGTGGAGAAGAGGCAAGACTCCTCATTTTATGGTTGCCGAAAGAAAAACTCACACCTGCCAATACTTCTCAAATTATCTCAATCGCCTATGCTATCAATTTCCGCGCAATACCGTTGATCTTAGAAGAGGAAGCGATGGTTCTCCTATTTTCAATTTAGAATTTGAGGGAGAAACCAAAATAAAGAAAAATTCTAAAGGGGAACGCGATGTAAAGACAAAGTTGGATGGCCAAGAGGTGCTGCCATCCGTGATTCAAGGATTGAAGCAATCCAGTATTTCAACAACTAAGCTAAAAACTAATTTTAAATTTATCCACGACATTTATGATTTCATCCGTGCAAACGAACGGGATCAAGTATTGAATTGTACGTTTATTGTCAAAGGGAAAAAAATCAAAGGGGAGGAACTACTTCCGAAGTTCTCCGACATCTTAGATTTACATGCTAACAATAAACTCCATGAAATGAACCGGTTTTTAGTAGGGAGAATTCTTGATGTTCGCATATTTGGTACAGGAACCATCCAAGTCACGTTAAAGGGTGAAAAAATGTCTGGTTCCTTCGTCAACCCTAAAATCATTATTAAAAAGGATGTGATCCAAAAATTAGCCCTGGATGAAACGGATTTTCGAAAGAATCGATTCATTATGTTTTATGGAAAACCATCCATTAATGAAAAACGTGAAATTATTGCCTTCGTGAATAAACCGGAAGACTTCGAGTTTGGTAAGATATCTGCGATTGACGGGGACTTTGTGGACTCTCTCGAAGAGATGCATATTGATAATTACTTCAACCATCAAGGGATACGCCATTATATTCCTACGATAAATAATGGTAAAGACCTATTCTCTGTTTGTGCTGGGGAAGACCATTTTTATGTGCCGGACTGGATTCTTTATACGGGTACAATCATTATCGTGGAATACTTTGGCTTTTACACTGAAGAATACTTGGAGAAAAAACTAAGGAAAATACAATACTATTCATCACTACCTCATTATAAATTTATCTCACTTGAAAAAAGTGATATCGTTGATAATTTCCAAGGTCTGAAAAACAAGTTACTCGAAATAGACCCTACCTTAAAATTAAACACTATGAATATCGAGGTTGAACTGATTGTGCAGCAAATAGATAGCTAAGGAGTGGTTTTATGGATCCTCAAAACCCCATTATTATCTCCACCACCATATTATTGTGTTTATTATTGCTAAGCGTATTTGGAGGATTATCTATTCGAGTTCTATTACGGAATCAAATGGAGAAGGAGTGATTTACGTTGCTGAAGGTTATGGTGCTATGTTTAGGAATCTTCTTGCTTGTTGGCTGTTCGCAGGGTCAAAAACCAACAACAGGATTGGTAGAAGAAACCGTTTTTGACAAAAATGTGATTCCCCCATATGAAACGGATGAAATTAAAATCAGTGATATTTTTGCGGATAAAAAAGAAGATGGATTACACCTTTATTTAAAGTTAGAAAATACCATGGGGGATTCAATCGGCTTAAATACAATGGATAGCACAATTGCGATTTTGACTACAGACATTGGCAGTTACCAGGCATTATTCCCTCGTAAAATACTCAAACCTGATGAGGCCTTAACAACAACAATTAAGTTTCCAAGGGCTGAAGGGACCCTTTTGTCTTTAGAAATTAAAGGGTTATATCGAACCAATAACAGTGGAATAGCAATCCCTGGATTAAACCCAATTTCAGCTGCCATCGCATTAGTGCCAAGTCAGATGTCAGTGGAGGTGAATCATGGATCGGAATATAAAGCAAAGAATTGAAAAGTTGAGAACAGATCTATTGAATTTGTACCACGTAAAAAGAGATTTTCAAGATCCGGCCTTAATCAGAAAATCGGTTGAGTTAGATAAACTGATCAATACATTCCAAAAGCGGTTTTCCGAACGAAGTTAAAATAGGATGGACCCCAAATCTTAGAAAGGTGGATTGAAAAAAAGTGAAATGCTTAAATTAATTTCTGAGTATTTCTTGATAATCATTTTAGGGATCGCATGTATCACCCTTAATTTAGTCGCATCAGATTTTCAGTTCAATTTACCTTTCCTTTTTTTAATTATATTAACCATTTTATATTGCTATCTTTTTATAAAGGTTCCTCAAAAGCTCGTTTTATTGCTTTTAGATATTACAAAAAAACGAATAAAAACGAAGAATGGAGTTTTTATCGATAGCTATAAAGCACCCAAAAACAACTACTTATTTGTTACCCTATACTATGTGGTTATTGAACCGAGTATTGGTAGAAAAGAAGTATTTGTTTCGAAAAAACAGTTTCACTTTAAAAGGGGAATTCCTATAAGTGTAGAGTATTTAAAACATAGTAAATTAATTGTAAAAATAAAGCCTCTAGCTCCACTTTAAAAAAGCGGGTTAGAGGCATTTTAATCCATGAAAACCTTGATCACCGAGTGGCACCGGCTTTAAGAAGAATCTCTTCAATCTCATTGTATTTCTTTTCCCGTGCGATTTTCAAGGAGGTCATTCGCTTATACTTTGGTGAAGGTTCAGCTCCATAATCAAGAAGCAAACGGACGACCTGTACGTTACCCTCCGAGTCGCAACCATGAGGGCAGAATCATTTTGGCCGGAGTGAATATTGGGATCAGCCCCAGCTTCCAATAACTTTTCAATGCATTCCTGATTATCGTGACCCACGGCATAGAGGAGGGCAGTTACGCCAGTCTTACTTGTCACATTGACATCCACTTCTTGCTCAATAAGGTATAAGGCAGTTTCGAATTGACCGGCTGCAACAGCGGCGATCAAGGGGGTCTTCCATCCTCATCTTGCATGTTTTTGTCCTCAATTGGGAGGAGAGCCTTCAATGCACTTAAGTCTCCAATTGCCGCAGCTGTTACCAAATTTAAAGGTATAGGATTATCTTGTAGGGTCGTCGGCAATTTCTCGAAAACCTTATTCTTCGGTTGTTCTTTTTTCTTTTGAGAAAAGTCGATAACATTACCATGGGGCTGTGCTTCTGTAGGAAACAAGTCTATCCCGTGCTTCTCAACAAGCTTATGATACACTTCCATAGCAATCTCGTTTACCTCTTCCTCATCGCCAAAGAGTTCGTAGTCATCTTCAACATAATCCTCTTCGTCATCATCAAAGAATTCATCGTCTTCCTCTTCTTCTTCATGGTAAGCTTCAAGTTCAGAATCGTTATACTTCAGGTGAATTGTAGTCAATGAACTCACTATTTCATGAAAGTGTTGGCCCCATTCACGGATTTGAGGAGAATTTTGGGGATAGCTCTTAAACATCCCCCTATGGAGTAAATGAGCATGGTCAATCTGATAATGAATAACAGGACACGGATCAATGCGATCAAGCATCATTTCAAGTAATAAATCCCGTTCCTTCCGGCTTAAATCTTTTATAAACTCCCGGGCCATTCGATTTCCTAGTAACATAACAGGGGTTTGTGTAGCAATGGAACAAAAAACCGGAATAAGTGTTACTGGCAAAAAAAAGAACAGTAATGAGCTAATATCACTGTTCTATTTATATTTACAAATGTAAACATCATACATTAACAATCTTTAAAGCAATAAGAGAAAGGGAAAAGCAATCTATTAAAAGAATTAGAACCTGCTTACAACCGAAGATGTCGTACATTTACCATAGTGCTATCGACAATAGGTATCAACAGCTAATCAAATGGATAGCCAAGGTTTACCCTATATTACCTAATTCACAATATGAAATATTTTTTATTGAATGAAAATTAAAAACAGATTATTATAAAATCAATGAAATGCATTTCACATAATGAATATGGGGGGTATTCTATTTATTTGACAACCTTAACTAGAATTTCATCTCTACAGCGCGCACTTAGTATTCTTGACTTTTTAGCTACAAGTCCAAAGGGATATGGTGTAAAAGAAATTGCCTACAGTAAAAATATGAATATAAGCACCTGCTATCACATTCTGAACACATTGCTTGATGAGGAATATGTGTTGAAAAATAGTGAAGGAGTTTATATTTTAGGCCCTAAAATACCCTATTTAAATCACACTTTTCAAAAGTCTAGTGCACTAGAAAACATCATACTTAAACACATGAACAAACTAAATGAGGAATCTGGTGAAACTACTGTATTTGTCCGTTTAAACCATAGAAAACTTTTAGTTCATTCAATTTTAGAGAGTAGACATGATTTGCATGTTAGTGCTCTTCATGAAGGATACTCTGGCAATGAACATGCTCGCGCATCCTGCCAAGTAATAATGGCTTATTGGACAGATGAGGAAGTTAATGACCATTTCAAAGATTATTCGTTTGAACAATTTACTGAAAAAACGCCCAAGAATTTGGAAGAATTAAAGCTGAATTTTGAGGTTATTCGAAATCAAGGCTATTGCCTTGATGAAGAAGAAAAAAGCCATGGAGTATGTTGTATAGCAGCCCCTGTTTTCAATTTCAATAAAAAAGCAATAGCATCCTTTTCAATTGTAATGCCTAAAGAACGATATATGAAAAGGAAAAAAGAATTGATTGATATGGTGAGAAAAACGGCCGAAAATGGCATCGCTTACATCAAATATCTAGAGAAGGAAAATACCGATTGAAAAAGTCATCGTTTGTCGTGCGGATTACATTTCACAATTTCACGACGTTTGGGTTAATACACACGCTAAAGTTACTATAGGGAATATAAGAGTTTCCTGAAAGTCAAAAAATAAGGATAAAGCTTGGACGATGAAAGGAGAAGAGATAGTAATATGAACATGAACCTAAATGGCAAGCGAATTCTGGTCTTGACCGATAACTACTTTGAAGAGTCTGAAGTAATCTACACTATCTACCGATTACGCGAGGAGGAAGCCGAGGTTGTCGTAGCTGCACCAGGGAAAAGCCCCCTTACAGGGAAGAATCATATGCACCCATTTCCAGTCGACGCCAGCGTCGACAACATTAGTTCTGAATCCTTCGACGGTGTCGTAATCCCTGGCGGATTTGCTCCTGATCTGTTGCGTAGATCTGGGAGAGTTCTCGATCTTGTGCGTGAGTTCAATGAGCAGGAGAAGCCGATTGCAGCAGTCTGCCACGGAGGATGGGTACTAATTTCAGCTGGAATTGTCAATGGACGAAAAGCTACCAGTGTATCGGCAATTCGTGATGACATGGTGAACGCTGGTGTCAACTTCCTTGATGAACCAGTTGTCGTTGATTCTAATCTCATCACATCACGCGTTCCAGCAGATATGGGACCTTGGATGAAAGCTATTATCAAAGCTTTTATTGAAAGATAGAGTGAGATAGAAATGAGTGATTTCCGAAACTAAATAGTTTCGGAAATCACAATTATAGAAGGATTAAAATAGGAGGGGAAGTAAATGAGCAATTTGTCTCCGAAAAAACTTAAAAATCTACCAGAACAATTCACGAGTGTTGAGCCAGCTGAGGCTATGGAGCGTGCATGGACGTTTCCGACGGAATGGTATACGGATGCGCGGATCTTTGAACTTGAGCAGGAGAGAATCTTCAAACGTGAGTGGCAGTATGTTGGGCATACCTCGCAGCTGTCCGACAAACCAGGATCCTATTTTACGGCGATGGTCGGCCAGTTACCAATCGTTGTAATCCGCCAGCAGGATGGAGAGCTGGCTGCTTATGTAAACGTTTGCCCGCATCGGGGAAGCCTAGTTGCTACAGGATCAGGTTGCCGCAGTGTTCTACAGTGTCGCTACCATGGCTGGACCTTTAACTTGGATGGTAGTCTTCGAGTAGCACCACGGTCAGATCGTGAAAGTAAGTTTGACACAAGTGATATTAGCTTAAGACCGATGCGGCTGGATACTTGGGGACCATTGATCTTTGTCAACCCTGATTTGAATGCTGCTCCGTTATCGAACACTCTTGGCGGAATTGCCACGCTAATAAAGGAACGCGGATTTGATCTGTATCGTCACCATTTACGTGCATCTCGCCAGCATGAAATCAAATGTAACTGGAAGGTTACGCTCGACAACAACACTGAATGTTATCATTGCAATACCGTCCATCCAGGCTTCAGCAAAAACTATCATGTCGATGCTGACAATTATAGTGTTTTCGCTTTTGATCGATCATTCTCACATTTATCGCCCTTAAAAGATAAGAACTATGATGGACCCTGGAATGACTTTCACCTCTATTACTTGTGGCCAAACTTCATGCTCTCGGCTAGGGGGAATGACTATTTTTACACATACTCTTATGTACCCGTGGATGCCCATACTACAATCCAGTATAATGACTTTTTCTTCCCTGAATCCTACAGCGACAGTGAGGTTGAAGAAGCGATTGGTCATATTGAGCAAATTATGCGTGAGGACTGGGATGTATTCGAGAAAGTACAAGTCGGATTACGTTCTGGGATGCTGGCTCACGGGCTTCTGATGCCAGACAATGAGCAGTTGTTGCGTCATTTCCAGCGCCTAATTGTTAATACTTTGGAAAAGTAAAAATTGCTGTCTTAGGTTGGATAATAGACTCATTAATAAAAAAAAGGTATGGATAAATTAAAAATTTTTGGAAGATTTATAATATTAAAATTTAATCAGCTAAAAAGGAGAGCTTTTTATGTGGCGATATATAAGAGAAAATACTAACCCGCCAGTATTCATTGGATCCACGGTTGTGATCACGCTCTTTGTAATAGTCGGCATTGTATTTGCTGAATCTTTTGCCATCATTGCACAAGGAACATTGAATTTTATTTATAAGTATTTTGGCTGGTTCTTAATCTTGTCTTTTAACCTTTTTTTAATCTTTGTAGTGGGGCTCTCATTGACACGATACGGACTAATCAAGATGGGACCTGACGATTCCAAACCAGAGTTCAGCACACCAGCGTGGTTCGCTATGCTCTTTACAGCAGGTATGGGAATTGGGCTCGTATACTTCGGAGTGGCCGAGCCAGTACAACATTTCATTAACCCACCAGTGGGTGAAGGTGGTACTCCTGCGGCTGCACAAGAAGCAATAAACTATACTTTCTACCACTGGTTGCTCCATGGGTGGGCTCCCTACATCGTGTTTGCACTCTCGTTGGCATACTTCTCATTTAGGAAAGGATTGCCGTTAAGACCCGCCTCAACTTTTTATCCTCTGATTGGGGACAGGATTTACGGCTGGATAGGAAACACAATTGATATTATAGCGATATTCGGCACTGTGTTCGGGCTAGCGACCTCTTTGGGCTTTGGCTCGAAACAAATCAACTCTGGGCTCAACTATCTTTTTGGAATTCCGAGCACGGTGGGCATACAGATACTCCTAATAGTATCAATCACTCTGATAACCACAGTGTCTGTGCGGCTGGGTCTATACAAAGGAATCCGTAACACTTCCTTGATCAATATGTATCTTGCGGTTGCTCTGGCTTTGTTCGTAATCATATTCGGACCGACGCTCTTTATCCTTAATTCGATAATAAGTAGCTTCGGATACTATTTTCAGAACCTGATAGGAACCAGTTTCAACACATTCACCATGGATAAAGCCGCAGCCGATTGGCAGGCAGGATGGACACTGTTCTATTGGGCTTGGTGGGTCTCATGGGCATCATTCGTAGGGATGTTCATAGCTAGGATATCATATGGGCGTACGTTACGTCAGTTTATTGCAGGCGTACTGTTGGCTCCAGTTGGGTTCTCAGGGGCGTGGTTTGTCATCTTCGGTGGATCAGCAATCTACTACATCTTAAACGGTAACGGTGGAGAACTTGCCAATGGAGATACCAGCACAGCTCTCTTCATGCTACTCCATCAATTACCAGCACCTTCTTTTGTAAGCGCATTCGCTTCTGGGATTGGGATCTTAGTAGTGGTAATCTTTTTCATCACTTCTGCGGACTCAGCGTCTCTAGTGATCGATACACTCATGACTGGTGGCAATCCAAGTTCAGGATGGGTACAGAGAACGAGCTGGGCACTGCTCATAGGCATCGTGGCCGCAGTACTGGTGGGCGTTGGTTCCATTATCGGAAGTGACCCTCTCAGTGCACTACAACCGGCTGCCGTCGCTTCTGGCTTCCCATTCGTTATAGTGTTGGTTTTTATGTGCATCAGTTTAAGCAAAGCCTTACGGGAAGAACGATTACCAAGCATACAACCCGGATTTTCTGTAGATAGAACAACAGCAGAACCCATCCTTACGGCGAGCAGTCCGCAAAGTTCGCCCACACTAGAACAAGTCGTTACAAAGGATTTTTAATTTTTTTAGCTCGGATAACGCGTAGAGCCTTGGTAATTTGAGAAGACAGTTGACAACATAAAACGATATGAGATTTGGATATATCTATATAGTCCCTTTATGTCTTAAGGCTTTCCCCCAACTGGTAAAAGGTGAGATAAAATAATATCAATCATGACAGTAATCGGGATTTACTTCAAAGAAAAGAAGTAGTACCTTTCGCAGGGGAACTACTTCTTTTTTAATGTTATCAGAACACATGAAAATAATATTCCCCAGGAGAAAAACTATTTTTCTAAATGAGAGAAGGTGCAAATAGAACCTAATTTAGAGATAACTGTTTATACGAACCCTCACTGTGTCCATTGTCATAGACAAATTGATTGGATGGAAAATCATTCAATTCCCTTCAAAGAAAAAGACATTAGTAAGAATGAAAGTTACCTAAAAGAGCTAAATTACTCGGAGGGCGTGGAACTCCTTTTACAATTGTTCATAAGGATAAAGAACAACATGTAGTATCGGGATTCAATCTTAATCAGTTAAAAACGTTAATTTACCCAACAACTGAATTTGAATTTTGAAATAAATAATGGTTATAAAAGAGTGCTGTTACTTACAAAAGAGGGGTAATACAAACGATATATGGACAATCACATAATTTTTTTGTACTACCCTATTTTTACTATCAATAATAATCTTGAAACGATCTGATGTAGTTTTCTCCAATGAGGTAGTTTTCCTCATCATTCAACCCTACGCTACTTTAACTCATATTGCCAGTAACGCTTATTCCTGTTTTTTGTTCCATTGCTACACAAACCCCTAACATCACTTTTCCCTGTCATTAAGTAAAAACTAGCATTATTCTTACTATTGATAAGATGAATTATAATAGGTTTCCGAAAAGTCGATCCTTATTTTCATCTTAATCTATAAATTGTAAACCCACAATAATCTAGTAAATGAAATTTGAAAAGGTTTTTAACATGAAATAAACTTAAAATAACGAGTGAAATTAATCGGAGTTGATATTAATGGCCAGAAATCAAGCTTTTTATCCAACGCCTGTTGGTGCCAAAACCAGTCATATTCCTGAATCTTTTCTAGCAGATTCAAAGACAAGCGCTGAGTTAATCCCAGATAACCTTCATGATGCCTTCTATTTTCGTTCCTTGGAGGAACAAGGAACTTTTTTAAATGAACCCCAAATCGAAGCAGTTAAACATGTCGATCATTCATTACTAATCCTTGCAGGGGCTGGAAGCGGGAAGACAAGAGTGCTCGTTTCCCGCACCGGATATCTAGTAACCGTAAAAGAAGTGGACCCCAAAGAAATCCTGCTTATTACATTTACCAGAAAAGCTGCCGATGAAATGAAAGAAAGAATTGCACAATTGCCCGGTTTGTCCAATCGAATGGCAAAAGATATTACTGCTGGTACATTTCATTCCATTTTTTTAAGAGTTTTAAGAGACCAAGGATACCAACAGAAAATTTTAAGTAATGATAAACAAAAAGAAATGGTCATCAAAATCATTTTAAAGAATATGGATCTTCAGGATTCCTATGAACCGGAAACCATCCTTTCCCTTCTATCTTCTTATAAAAATCAAATTATTCCATTGGAAGAGATGGTAGCTAAAACACCTAATGAGAAAGAGCTGAAACGAGTATTTCAACGATTTGAGGAATGGAAAATGCAAAATCATTATCTTGATTTTGATGACATTCTAATGGAAACCTATCAACTTTTTAAACGGAATGAATCCGTGCTAAAAACGATCCAGGAACGATTTAAATATATTATGGTGGATGAGTTCCAAGATACGAATTTGCTTCAGTATGCACTTATAAAAATGGTTGCTCAACCACGGAATAACCTAGTAGTGGTCGGGGATGATGACCAGACCATTTACTCATTCAATGGTGCAGATCAAAACATCATCCTTGGATTTCAAAAAGAGTTCAATGCCAAACATATTACACTTGATACCAATTACCGTTCAAATACATCTATTCTAGGACTCGGAAATGAAATCATTAAGCATAATCAGAATCGGTATCCCAAAAAACTCAGTGCCACTGTGACAGGAAATAAAGTTCCATTGTATATTCGCCCCAATACGACGGATGATGAAGCTGAATATGTCATTAGAAATATTGTGAGTGATGTTAAAAATGGGGTTCGGAACTTTCGGGATTTTGCCATTCTTCATCGCACAGGAAATAGTAGTCGGAGTATTTACGATCAACTGGTCTTACAAGACATCCCTTTTGTTTGTTTCAATAACGGAGATACTTTCTATGAACAATCATTGGTTAAGCCGTTATTGGATCATTTACGATTCTCGGTAAATCCGAAAGATATTCATGCTCTAGCTGGGATTTTGCCTACTCTCTACCTAAATCGTGATCAAACGCTGGATTATATTCAAAATCAAAACCTCATTAACCCGAAAGATCATTTGGTATTGCATCTTTTAAACATGCCGGGGATTAAGCCTTATCAAAGACAACAGATGGTTGAAAGGATCCGCTTTATTCTCAATATGAACAAGATGTCACCAGAAGAGGCTATCCAAAAGATGAGAATAGACTTTTATGATAAATATCTTCAGATGGACAACCGTAAGAATCTCACTCTTCATAAAGAGATGATGGCCGAAACATTAGATGAATTGGAATCCTCCGCAAAGCGTTTTACAACGATACAAAATTATTTATCTTTTATTGAGGAGATTATCGAGAAAAACAAAACAATGGAGGAGCTTCGTAAGAATCCAAATGCCGATGCGGTATCCTTAATGACAATTCATAAATCGAAGGGATTGGAATTCGAAGTTGTCTATCTTATTGGAGCATCCGAGAGGATCTTACCACATGCAGCTGCTTTAGAGGCCGATCAACTGAATGACATGATATCAGACAAAAAGGGTACTGAGAAAGTCTTTGCTGCCATTGAGGAAGAATGCAGATTAATGTATGTTGCTGTAACAAGAGCAAAAGAAGAATTATATATTAGTTCACCTTCCATTTATCGTAATAAAACCGTGGAGGTTTCCAGATTTCTTATGGACGTATTTAATTCACCTTTTTCCTAGTAAAGACCTGAAAATAATGGGGACTAACCCTGCATCTGGGAAGCATCCCTTGAAATTATGAACCACTTTTGTATAATAGTGTTAATTGAAGTTCCGCCAAAAATGGGAAGCACCCTAAACATTAGGTTTAGCGTGCTTTTTCTTTTGTCAACAAAAGTTACTATTAGAAAGTCAAATGAAACCATGTTTAGCTGGAGGGGGACACTTGGACGTTAAAAAGATATTGCAGATGCATCATCTCACAGCAGATCAACTAGCTGATATCGTTAATCAAGCCGGTGGAAGAGATCCACATAAACCTATTATCTTTTCTATCACTTGTCAAAATGACAAATGTAAGGAAGTATTTTTTTCTAATACTCAAGATCATCGTATGCGATCGAGCCAAGGATACTCACATCTCTGTCCGCGTTGTAGGATCGAGGTCCGAAGGGAAAACAAACAAAAATATGCGCGAAATCGAAAGAAAAGATAAGGGAGAGTAAAAATATGAGTCAACAAACCATTGTCGCCATGAAAAGATTAAAAGCTGAGCTGGTAATACCTAATAAAGATCAAAATATAGTACCTGAATCCTACCAAACTATCTATTTTAAAGATCAATGTCCGAAATGTAAGGAGAATGGTTTAAGGTCACCCAGAAAACCCTAATTATCAATGATAAATTATCCTTTTTTACAGACGATATAACTTGTCCTAAAGGTTGTGAGTTTTTTTATACAGATCTACTTGATATTGATATCTTACATCCACGTGCCTCAAAAAAGAAAAAAAGCTTGTTTAAGTGGTTCCTAAAAAAATAACCCCTTCGTTTTTGGCCGAAATGTAGTCATTATACTAAACTACTATTAAATATTCTATGCAGGAGGTTGGTGCTTTATGTTTGAAAAACTCTCAACTCCAATTGCCAAATTACACCTTTCAGTTGTTTTTGGCTGGGGCGTAATTCTATTTAATCTACTTAATTGGTTAGTAAAATACGGTCCACATACAGATAAAATTGGTGAATTTATTGTTTGGATGATCATAATTTTATCCATTCGTTACAGTGCCTTTAAACCTTTAGGTATGGCCGGAACGGTTGCATCTGGTTTTTTAGCACTCTCTTTATGGGATTACTTCACAGGTCAAAGAAACGCGGAATATGCTTCTCCATTTTTTTTAGGGATCCTCTTTTTCCTCCTTATCCTTTTCTTAGTAAGAGGTGCCAAGTGCCATCCTATGTTCGTTTTACCTATTAAGAGAGACTTACTATCTCGTTCGATACTATAAAGATAAAAATTCTCAGATATATCGTCATGATTTAAGTTAAAAGATCAAAATACATAGTGGAGGGACCTTATGTTTGCACAAAAAACAAAAAAACGCCGTACAAAAGGAAGATCGATTAGTGATCGTTATCTCACTAGGGCTGAGAGAAAAATCATAGATTGGTATGAAAAAAGAAGAATAAACGAAAAGGTGATCTGTACAAACAAAAATTAATGAGGAGGTTCGAATGAAAATAACAATCGTTTCTTGTCTTACTCTTTTGTTATTACTTGGTTGTTCAAGCCAAAATACAGATAACACAGCCAACCTACTAAATAAGGCTATTGAAGTAGGAAGTAATGTAGCAGCAGCTAATGTAGCAAAGGATATCGTTGACAATGCATTAGACAAAGCAGTAACTACCGTTGTTGATAAAGCCAAAGAATCTATGACATCAAAAGAACCTTCTTCTAGTTCTTCACCAGCCAAACTCGAATGGGCGTTTACAAAGTCGGGTCAAAAACCCGAGCAACTCCTCATAGGTACCATTGGAGAAGCGAAATCCACCTTAGATATCGCGATCTATAGTATAACCCATCCCGATATTGTCAAAGCGATCCTAAATGCAAAAAAACGAAATGTGGACATACGGATCATATCCGATAAACAGCAATCGGGTGGGGTTGCTCAGAAACAAGCGTTAAAATGTTAAAGAATGCAGGAATCCCCATTAAGATAAATAGTCATTCTGGACTGATGCACTTAAAAATGACCATCGTAGATAAAAAGATTGTGACCAACGGTTCCTTTAACTACTCGAAAGCGACCAGTCAAAAAAATGATGAAGTCATTATGGTTATTCGTGATCCTGAAGTTGCCAAGTCATTTACAAGTGAATTCGAAAACATGTGGGGAAATACGAAACAATTTATTAATTATTGAGGGTATTATGGATGGGAATTTTGTCACAAAAGTCTTAATCTAAGAATAGTTTGAGACTTTATTTTTGCAATGATTCTTGAACCTAAATATACCAATCCGACTATCCAGAACAAGTGAAACAAAATCAACTCACAAACGGTCATTAGACAGTTGAATTCATCTAACGGTAGTGCGAAATAAGATATATAATTTAAATTAAAGAAACGAATTTTTCGTAATAAGTAAGGGTAATTTCACAAAACGGAAAGGCAGAGAACACAAATGGATAAAAAACTAATTTGCTTCACGGCAACGTTGGGACGAGGAATTGTAAGAAATTACATAACCTATGTAATTTCTGGGGAAACCACCGAGTACTATGAAGTGAAGAGTGTTGAAGTGAAAACATCAATAAATAAAGTTATGAAAAAAAATTTAGGAATCATCTTGCCCTTAATTTCTAGACCAATGCTAATGCATAGTATATATGAAAAGGAAATAGTTTTTAGGGTTTGGTACATAAAGGATGATGAAACGGATTATTTCACAAAAATACTGGAACTAATGCGAATAGAGATTGCACGAATGGAAATAGCATTAGAAGAAAAGAAGAAAGGTCTTATGCTTTATCAGGAAGCGTTCCAATTACGTACCTTCAGAATCTATTATACTGAGTCTACTGACTTTGATAGAGAATGCGGATCGGATGTATACGAACATAGCATGGTAGTAAAGGCATATAGCGCTTCTGAAGCCAAAGAATTATGGATGAATTATTATCGAAAAATAGGATATAATGAAATAATACCGTCTACTAAATTTTGGGGTTGTGGAGCAACACATGCTATAAAAAGGATTGTAGATGAAACATCAAGTGAAGTCGTTTATTTTTAGTTTGTTTAGTCGAATAATGTGATTGATCACCGTCATGTAGTACCGAACGCAGGGATAGGCGTGCATAAAGAAAACAAAGTTCGAGTTACGCCAAGTTTTTGTAATCCAAATACGTACACCTCATTAGGGTCGTGATATTGACGGGGATCGAGAGTGCAATTAAGCAAAGCCGGATATTCCTTTCTAAGCGTGCTGGAGCCCTGGCTTTTTTTATGTAAAAAACTAACTTATCGTAAAACAGAGAACGAAAGGAACTTGAAACCCGAAAAAACGAGGAAGGTTTATTTGCGGAACAAGCTCGACAAAAGCTTGAAAAGTATAAAATCAGAAAGACTACCGAAGCCTATCAATGGTATAGCGTGGGGAAACTACCACCCGCTCATATTAACGAAAGATCGAAACGTTATGCCGTTAAGATTTTTTATCACACTTTTTCGAGGTTTATTATCGTTATCATTATGATCGCGACCCACCTAAGCCATTTGCTATTGCGATCTTAAACCACGCTCATATGCTAGAAATTCCTGATGCGGAGAAGTAAATCATAGAACCTATGGGTTCAACCTACGAGTGAATCACGTTCAAGGATAGTAACAGTTGAAACGAGTGAATCAAGTACAATGAATGTAACAGTTGAAATGAGTGAATCAATATACATGTAAGTAACACTTAAGGTGAGTGAATCAATATACATGTAAGTAACACTTAAGGTGAGTGAATCAAGCCTTATGATAGTATCACTTTATTTGAGTGAATCATTACGTACCATAGTATCACTGTTTCCGAGTGAATCAACGCATAAGATAGTATCACTTATAATGAGTTAAATAAGGTAGGTTATACCCTACCTTATTTTCTTTCAACTACGAACTAATTTATAGGTTTATCCAATAAAAATATCCTGTCCTAGTATTTCCTAAAGTAGGTTTTAGCTTATACAAACCTAATACAAAAGGTAATATTTTTAGACTCTCCCGTTCACTAAAACATACAAAAACACGTACAAAAGGCGATTTAAGCGTAGTCTATCTACACGTTAACTACAGATTTTAAGTTTTTTTTGCGTACTCGCTAACCTTGCAACGAACTAAAAACCGGTAATTAAGATTAAGCTAAGCTAAGGAGATAGGTAGGATGAAACAACTTAAAAAGGTATTACCAGCTATCGTTTCTTGCCTTTTCGGGGTAATCGTCGCGATATTGATTGCATACTTCTTTCTTCGTCCGCTAGAGGGTAATGATGATAAACTAAAGGCTAATTCTACTTTATTGGCAAGTCACGAATTAGCGGATCTCTATCAAATTACCAACCTCGAACTCGTCCCGAAGTTTTATCTTGTCGACCCTGATACGATCGTCTCCGATTATCAAGTTAAGGATTACGTAAAAACCTATCATCAAAAATATTTTGACGACCTCGCTACTTCCCTTGACAACTTTGGTTTATCACTCGAAAAATTAAAGGTTTTCCTTATTCCTGCCGAATTCAAGGAAGACCCCGTGCAAGGTATTAAGGCAAGTGCATACGTTGCCCCTAAATTAAGCCTAAGCAACATTTTCGTTTCCAGGGACTCCTACTACTCAGGGACTACATACCATGAGATCTCGCATCTTATCTGGTACAAGTATTTTAAAGGTACAAAATTCGAGGAAGAGTACTATACTTTTCGTAACCTAGGAAGTACCTTTGAGAACTCGGACAAATGGAATCAGAATATCGAGGAAGTTTTTGCCGAAGACTTAGCTTTTATTATTTCAGGTAGCGAGTTCGCGGACTATCCTCCTGACTATCCCGTTTGGTTACAGATTGATAGACCAAGCAATGATACCGAAGCGCCTCCCTTAACGAAGCAGCAAGTAGAAGGTTTATCGGAGATTCTGAAATCAGCAGCAAGAGCCTACGATGCATTTTTTCGTTGATACAATAGAGTAAAAACTTATGATTTCCAAAATCAGGTGGTGGTAAAACTCCGCCTTTAAAATTGTCCTCGTATGCTTTTTCACTGGTCTATGAGACTTTTCGCTTTTCTATTTTTGAAATTACAATTTTATGGCAAGTTACTAATTTCTTATACTCTGGAATAGATATATCCCTCATGTGGCATATTTTATTTCTAATTGCATTCAAATTGGTTAACTTCTCTATTTGCTTTTGGGTGAATTTTTCTTTAAGTGTGGGGAATTTGCGAATGATTTGAAGCAATTGGTAGTAATGGGCTGTGTGGAAATCGAAGGAGATATATTTTTGACTAAGGTGCCATGTATATCCAAACTCTCGTGTTAGAGTATCGTCTATCATGGTTCGCAGTTTCGTCTCCAGTTCGTAGAGTATTCTGTAGGAATCACACATCTTATCAATAGCATTAATCTTGTTTGACATTGAATTATCCCCTTTCAACGTATTTTCCATACAGATTGTACCATTTTTTCGACAATTCACGCAACGTTAACTTAGAAGTTTCTTTTAAAAAACAGTTGGGGATCTTCTATTCCACCACAAATTGCGAATAGCGACGGACTAGGAAGGGGCCTAGTCTGCCGCTTTTTTTCTTACCACATTTTAATTACCGAATTAATATCTATTCCCGTTATTTTTCCTAAATAGCTCGCGATACTCATCTTGATGAAACTTGTATTTTACTCTAATCATTTTTATTAAATCTTGGCATAGTTTCTGATATTCGATTAATGAATGGGAATAAAATTCCATATCCGAATTTCTACTAGGACTACCATGACTAATATTTATGATATGTAATATATCATCTATGTCCAAGAGAATTTCAACAACATCTGAATCAAGAGAATCTCTAACAAATAAAAGATCCCTGATATAATCCTTGGTTTCAAATGCTATAAATTCAGCAGCGGCTTGCCAATGATGAAATGTTCTACCATACCACCCTCCAATAGTAAAAGGGCGACGAGGATCAACATAATCACATATTATATTTATTTCATATTCTTTATTTATTTTAATAGTAGATGGGATCCCAGCAGCTTCTCTTATAGAGGTAATAACTGTATCACAAAGACGATTTATTTTTGCGGATTTGTTATTTATGTACTTAATCAATTTTACCTTTTGTCTCTCGGATTCCAGGTGAACATTTATGAAATAAAAAAGAAAAGATGTTATATAGGCTAAACAAAATTGATAATAGATTCCCCCTAATGCTGCTCCACCTGAAAATCTTTCAGGAATATTAATTAGCCATAAATCGATTACTAGGATTGAAGCAACAGATATTATAAATAACAGTTTTAGTTCAAATCTAATAGTAGCTATTCTATGTTTTAAATATTTAAAATCTACTTTTCCCACGCCCAGTTTTATAATTAGATTGAAAATTAATACCCTACATCGGTTCTTACTTCCATAGATGGGTAGCTTACTACAGTAATAACCCGTGTAGAATTAGTTTTGATATTATCTACACCCACTGAAAAGCTACCTTTCTTCACTTTGGACCAATCTACAGGAATGCTGTAAGATTTACCTGGTACAAATTCTCGGTTGTAGTTTAAATATTCCCAAGTACCATCTTTGTAGTCTAAGCCAAGTGCCAAGCGGTAAGTGAATCCTTCAGGCAATTCAGGCAATGAAAATGCAAATTTGCCGTTAGAAAAGTCAAAAGAATCAACTACTTGTTTATTAATTGCTTTGGAGTAGTCTACTTTGATTCGACCATCTTTTTCAACAGGGTCATTATCATTTGCGTTTGGTGTTTCAGCCTTTGGCAAAGGTGGCAATTGGGAAACATCACTAGGTGTAAAAGGACGATCTTTCAGTTCACGTAGTCCTTTTGACATAACATTCCTAATGAAAGTTACAGCTTCAGCTCGAGTAAGAAGGTCATTTCCTTTGTAAGCAGCAACACTTACTTCGCCTGGAACTTTACCATTAGCCAATCCTTGAGCCAACAAGTAATGAATAGCATTATTTCCTGTGTAGTTTACACCAGTAGAACCTGCAACAATTTCTGCTACTTTAGTACGGTTAATAGGTACATTACGTTTATCGATGTCCCTAAATCCAACGGTAGGGTAATTTTGTTGTGCAGCGTAGTTGTAAACAGCATCTGACCAATGTTCTGGGTATTCCACAGAAATTAAAGCTTTAGGATTGAAAGCATTGGTATACATGGTAAGAAACTCGGCTTCAGTTACTTCATTATCAGGGCGGATGGTTCCATCAGGGTAACCTTTAATGATTTTCATTTGTTTGGCCCATTCAAGGTTGTCGTCAGCCCAATGGGCGTCTGCTCGTTGGTCCATAGCATTTACACTCCATAAGCTTACCGCAATTAAGGCAATAGCTATAGGCTTTTTAAGTTTATCCATATGAATCCTCCTAAGTATAGTTATCATAAGATTTATTCTAATGGAAATCATAGCACATTATCCTATTCTTAGTTAATTAATATTCTATATTTTTGTCCATACAACCAACCTTCAAATTAATACTACGATCCAAATTTCAAATCCTATTAATATTTATTTAAAGATAGCAAAGTATGGATAGAATGATTGTGGAAATGGCGCGTTTATAGAGAAGTTTTTCCGGCTACCACTTTGAACGACCACAACATACGGATCAAAATTTGATCTATGAAGGATTTGCTCCCTAACTCACAATCCTGCTTAAAACTCAGGTAAGTCTAAATCTTTATTTTCTAGTATTCAACTATATTTTCAAAATCTAATACTATATTTTGTGTCTAGAGCATATTTCAAGTGAAAATCACATACCTATTCTGGTTTGAAGCTATCATTTTAACCTCTCATTTTTTGACCGATACTTCTACATTTAATACCCTATATACAAGAAATGAATCTCGTACAAACACTTAAATGGGAGGTCAGAGGATATCATGGTCAAGAATGAAGCGACAGCCAAACGAGGTAATAGTCAATATGAAGTAGGGCATGAAGAAATGGAGCATTTATTATCTGCATTTGAGGAATTCCAAACTTGGGGCTTTTTAGGGGATCCATTTGATAGTGATCCGTTTAGTATGCTTTATTTAGTACCGCAGAAACGTTTAGTCAAACCGAAAAAGAGGAACCAATTAGAGGTTGATTACAAGGTAGACATCTTCGTATTAAGCGGGGAAACTGGTTCACATTTTTGCTGCAGATATAATTATTCATTCGATGAATTTCAGAAAACAAATTTTCAGGGATCATTCAAAATCAAGATTTGCAAGGAAAATAAACCGCTTTTAGATTGGATTGTCAGAAATAAGTCCGTTCTATTAATCAATCCCCTTACAACAGGCATGATCGTATTGGACGATCTACATTCATTCTCAAACTTTATCTCAAAACATGCAGGCTTTGTACTACCTATTCACGATGTATCTGCTTTAGCATTCAATAATGATTACTTAAACTTTTTATAAACGACCACCCGGTCATTCATTATAAAAGAAGTGTTTTCCGCTTATCATAGATAGGGTATAATTAAAGTAACTTAATGCAATGTCAGACAAGGGAGTACCTTAAACCTAACCTTAGGTTTATTGTGCTCTCTTTTTTTTATAACTTCACACGGAGGTTCGTTATGAAACTCATCTTGGCAGAGAAAAAACAACAGGCAGAGAAATTGGCTGCTCCATTTGAGAATAAACCAGGGAACGGCTTCATCGAAATCCATCCCAATACAATTTTCCCAAAAGGGGCATATATTACCTGGGCGATGGGGCATCTTTTCTCATTGGCTGATCCAGAAGAATACGATCCTAAATTCAAAAAATGGGTACTTGAAGATCTACCGATCATGCCGGAAGAATTCAAATATACTTTAATTAAAACCAAGGGTAAACAATTTAACATCATCAGGGATTTAGCGAAAAAAGATCAGATTACTGAGATCGTTATAGGGTCTGATCCTGGGCGTGAGGGAGAGGTAATAGCCCGTATCATCATTCAAATGAGTGGTGTAAAAAAGCCGATGAAAAGGTTATGGACAACCTCTTTGACACCCAATGCCGTGACCAAGGCATTTGAAAATCTTCTCCCTGAAAAAGATAAACGCCCATTATTTTATGAAGCTCAAGCGCGAGCCTATGCTGATTGGTTAGTGGGTATGAATACATCGAGGGCATACACCATTCTATTGCGACAAAAAGGAGAGAAAGAAACGTTTTCTACTGGAAGGGTCCAAACACCTTTGCTTGCTTTAATTCTAAAACGGGAAGAAGAAATAGAATCTTTTATATCGAGCCCATTTTGGAAGGTATTTGCTGATTTCCATTTAAATAGCACTGTTCTTCAAGGTAAATGGTTTAAGAATGACATGGACCGATTGGTTAATGAGGAACAAGCAAGGGCCTTAGAGGAGTATTGTAAGGGTAAGGGGGCCGTCATTACGGACATTTCAACCGACCGGAAAGAATACCATCCGCCTCAGCTTCATAGCCTTTCTACGTTACAGTTAGCAGCCAATCGTTTATACAAAATGTCACCAGATACAGTCCTGAAGATATGCCAAGAATTATACTTGAAAGAGCATATCTCCTATCCGCGATCTGACTCGCAGCATGTAACAGAAGAAGAAGCAAAGGATTTTCCAATAATTTTGGGCCAATTAGGTGCTCTGGATCCCTATCGTGAATTCATTCCTGTTCCCATTTCGAACCTAATTGGAAATAAGAGATATGTTAACTCGGATAAAGTTTCTGATCACTATGCTATTATTCCAACGGAGAAAATTCCTAAGCTGGAAGAACTGACACAAGATGAGTGGAACATATACGATCTTATCGCGAAGTCCTTAATTGCTGCACATTACCCAGAAGCGATATTTAATTACACTAAAATCGTTACACTCGTGGACGAAAAATTCTCCTTCATAAGCAAAGGTAAACAAATGATGGCTGAAGGTTGGAGAAAAGTTTTATTTTCTGCCGGGGAAGAAGACGATGAAGAAAATACAATCCTCCCCAACGTTAAAATAGGGGAATCCGGCCTAGTCACTAACACTGAAATGAGAGAAGGAAAAACATCTCCACCGAAACGGTATACAGAAGGGGATCTTATTGCCCTCATGAAAGGGGCCGGAAAATCGATAGATGATAAAGATGCAGAAATAGAAAAAATTCTCGAAGCTACTGAAGGGCTTGGTACAGAGGCAACACGAGCATCGATTATTGAAACTTTAAAAACAAGAGAATACATTACCATAAAAAAGAACTTGGTTTATCCTTCTGACAAAGGAAAAGTCTTAATACAGTCAATAGGGGACACATCTGTTTTAAAAAGTGCAGTTCTGACGGGAAAATGGGAGCAAAAGTTACAGGAAATTGGTCAAGGAAAAGCGGATCATCGAAGTTTCATAGAACAAGCAAAACGACTAACGCAAAAATTAGTACAAGAAGCCACGGAATCAACTCGAAAAATTGTGACTCACAAGGGTGATTCAACTCAGACCGGTGTAGAGCATGATGCATCGGATAAGGGAAATGTTGATCCTAATAATATTGGAACGGAAACCCATGCTGATGAACAGACCAGGATAAAGAATAACGATTTTGAAGAGAGGAAGGAACAGAAGGAGGGGGGTGGGCCCTGCAAGATCTGTGGGAAAGAAATGGTTGATCGAGGGAAATTCTACGGGTGCAGCTCCTATTCAGTACATGGGTGCGGATTCACAATTAGTAAGCAGATACTTGGAGTCCAGATTCCACCAGATCAGATCAAATTACTTCTTGAGAAGGGAGAAACCAACCTGATTGAAGGTTTTACTAGAAAAAGTGATCAAAAAACCTTTAGTGCAGTATTGGGATTGGAGAATGGTAAACTTACTTTTCGTTTCCCAAATACCAATAGGTTAGTGGTTCCACTTTACCTTCTAGAACCCTTAGAAATCATCTCCCCTTCAGAGGAAGATACAAAAAGAGAATTTTATTCAATCCAAAAGGAAGCAGAGGCACTCAAACACCCTGCCCGTGTCATCGGGGTTACGCATGGTCCAAGAGTTTCACGCTATGAACTCCTACCCAATCGGGGGATTAATATCACAGGATATAAACGCTTTAAAGCGAACTTTATGGCTGCCCTTAAAGCGAAAAAATTGTCCATGTACATTCCTATTCCAGGTACGAATCTTATTGGGATCGAGGTACCAAACAAAAATCCTTATCCGGTCCAAATTCGAGGTTTATTAGAGAACCAAGAATACTTAGTAAAGAAAAAAGATCTTTCCTTCCCGTTGGGAATGAATTTACAGGGCGTACCTATCTTCGGGGATCTAGCTGATATGCCTCACTTACTAGTTGCCGGTACTACAGGTAGCGGAAAGAGTGTTTTTCTAAACTCACTCATCATTAGTTTGTTATATGGGTCTTCTCCAGATCGACTTAAATTTATGTTTATAGACCCCAAGCAGGTAGAACTAAGTGTCTATGCAGACCTACCTCATTTGTTTAGTCCGATTGTAACCCAGGTGCAGAAAGCGGGGCCGGCACTAGAACATCTGGTTAAAGAAATGAATAATCGATACTATATTTTTCAAAAAAGTGGGGTGCGAAATATCATTTCATATAATCAAAAGCATCCTGATAAAAAAATGCCATACATTGTTCTTGTCATTGATGAATTGGCCGATTTGTTAATGACAACTAGTGATATTGTAGAAGATCTAATCCTTCGTTTAGCTCAATTGGCCCGCGCTGCCGGGATCCATATGGTTATTGCAACGCAAAGACCTACAAAGAAGGTGTTATCACCAACCATTAAATCTAATCTTCCTGTGCGTGTAGCATTCTCCGTAGCATCCACCGCGGACTCCATGACCATTCTCGATGAGCCGGGAGCTGAAGAATTGTTGGGTAAAGGAGATATGTTTTACCAGCCAAAAGACAGCGGGAAAATCAGACTTCAAAGTGCTTATGTTTCTGACCAAGAGATTGAACGAGTAGTTAGATATCTGAAGGATAAATACAGTCAACAGTAAAAGAGCCCGTATCCCTTTCTACTTGAATCAGATTCAATAAGAGTCGTGCAATTTTTGCAAATAAGTTCAATACCCACCATACTAAGTGTATAAACTTACCACGAACCACTTTATTGGAACTTGAAATAGAAAGGGGAAAAAATAATGTCTGGCATCGATTTAAGTAAATTTCAAATATCTAAGGGGTTGGTAGAGGATAGCGGATTGAAAGGAAAGGAGGATCGCATTATTTGGTTGCGATATTCCAAGGAGGAGGTTGCTGAATTTTTGGCGGAAATGCATCTAATGGCTAAGGCTGGATTATCTGATAGCATCTCGCTTAGGAACCGTTCTAAGATTGCAGCTAATTGCTATTACGAAATCGCAAAATCTTTACATGTCTTTGCTAAAATTCAAGCCTGGACAGAACTTGGTCTTTCAAATGACGAAACAGAGATTCTCTTCAGACACAAATCTATTTTTGGGAGAGCCAAATATGAACAGCTTCAAATCGAAAATCCGTAAAGGATCCCTAACCAAAGCAGCAGTATTTTAGCAATAATTGAATCCTTCCCCTGCGAAACTTAATCTGAAAAGGAACCATATGGAGTGGTTCCTTTTTTTGCCACTTGATATTCCCATGCGTGGACATGTAGGATATGGTAAAATTAAAAATATTAAAGTAGTGGGAGGGTTAAAGTGGAACGGGCTCAATTTGGTCAATTTGTAAAAAAGTTACGAAAAGAGAAAAATACCTCCCCTCGACAGGTAGCCCACGATCTAAAGATTCCTATTGGAATGCTAAGAAACATCGAGAAAGGGAAGCACCCGGTTAGTGTGGATGACATTGAAAAGATATGCGATTATTTTAATGTATCATTAGATTCAGTAATGGAGCAAAACTTTGATTTAATTCTTTTTGAAAGCAAACTTAATCCAAAAGAAATTGGAGAACGAATTCGCTATTATCGAAATAAGAAAAAATTAAGCTTACGAGATCTTGCTAATCAAGATATCTTTTCTCTAGGGAAATTGAGTAATATTGAGAATGGTCTTGTTCCCGTTAATTTAAACGACATTAAAACAATATGTGATTTTCTTGGTATTCCAATTGAACATGTAGTGGACCCGAATAGAGTTCAAAAGATGAATAGTCTTAGGCTTGATATCTATCGAGCTAAAACGTATATCTTTTTACAACTATTTGACTCAGCTAAAAAGATTTTAGACGAAACTACTAATGAAATAAAAGAAGAGAAGTTTTTAGAACTGGAATTTCATCTTAATTTTGTATGGGGATTATACTATGTTGGAATTGAACAATATAACGATGCCGAGAGCTGTTTAATTCAGGCCTTAAATTACGACAACCAATCGGATAAAGACATTGATGGTGTAAAACTTCAGATTCAAAACACTTTAATGTATATATCATTTGAACAAGGTAAGATGAATAAAGCTAAGGAAATTGGAGAAAAAGCCATCCAATTTATTAATAAATCACCATTTAAGTTAGATAACGATGATAAATCTTTTGCTTATTTCAATCTAGCGGTATCTTCTTGTTGCCTTGGTCATTTTGATTCTAGCTTACAATATGCCCAAACAGCATTGAGTTTATCAGAAGGGATTCTAAAACATCAAATCGTATTGCTGAAGTCTATTATTTTTGCATTAAAAAATGAGTATGAAGCGGCACTTGACTTAACAATAGAATGTCTGGAGCTTTTTAGGAAGGCACATGATATAAACGGCTTTATAAAAGCGCTTCAATTTCAATATTATCTCCTTAAAAATTTTTCACATCCCGAGCATATTAAGGCTATTCATCACATTGAAAAAGAGATACCTAATGATATTCACATCCAAAATGCCAGAAACCTTAACGATCAGCTGGAGTTGTATCAATTAATTATCCAAATCGCTATTTCTGAGAATGATAATTCTTTAGCAGAGAAATTCTTAGAAAAGTGTTTCGAGTTAGAAGGGCAAGATCCCGGTTTGAAGACTAATTATAAAACTTATTACTTAGCCGCCCAATTTGAAAAGAAAAGAGATCAAAATGCACCAAAACAAAGGGAGTTTTTAGAAAAAGCAAATAAATTATTGGGCGATGACAAAAGCACTGCGAAAGCCTTGATTATGTACGAATTGGCTTTATTATCAATTGATGAGTATAATAACAACCCATTATTAGTTGAAGCTAGTAATTTAATCTTTCAACATTATGCTATGGATTTCGGTGATTTAGAAATGATTAAACACATCATTCCTAAGCCAAGATATTAGAAAAAGTAAAAACCCTGATCAATTACTTAAATTTAATAGACAGGGCTTTTTATTTTTTCTTCGGTCAAGATGAAAGTATCTCATCTTTTAGGAGAACTCTTTGAAATGCATTAACAACCTCAGCAGAAAAATGAGTATTGCAGCCCATCTTTAATTGTTCAAGCGCCTCTTTAATACTTCTAGAAGATTGATACACTTTGGCAGGTCTAATTACTATATCTCCTATCATATTTGTATTTTTCATTCGTTATACCATTTACTGTGTTTTTGAAGATTTTTCTTTAAAAATCGGTTTTTACAATAACCCGTCCATCAGGTGAATAGCAGTTCCCCAAATAAAAAGGGCAGAGCATTTGTTGAATATGTTTATTACCCCACCTTTACCATCCAGCTTTTTCATACCCATACCAGCCAGCGTTAATCCAAAAAACCAAATCCAGGATACCGTAATACAAGCAATTGTGAAAAAAACTTGTTCTGTTCCTGCATATTTCAATGCACTTGTCCCAATAACGCCAACTGTATCTAAAATAGCATGAGGATTTAATAAGGAAACGGATAAAGCAAAAAGAATTTGTTGACGGATGGTTAATGCTTTATTCGTTTCCGATTTTGTTGGTTCAGCCTTCCAAATTGTGTATCCCATAAAAAGTAAAAAGAAAATACCTATCGTCATTAGGATAAGCCGCAGCCATTCAAATTGTAAAACGATCGCGGATACCCCAAAGACAGCTAGAAGGATCAACAACGTATCGCACAGCGAAGCTGTTATGGTTGCTGGAAGGGCTTGAAACAAATGGGGCTGCGTGGCCCCTTGGGAAAATACAAATACATTTTGCACCCCTAAAGGCAAAATAAGGCCAAAGGCCAGGATAATACCATGTAAAATGCTTTCCAAATAAATCAACCCCTTTTTCAATCCTATGATACTATGTTAAAACTAAAAGAAAACAGCCAATTGGTTGATTTTTTATCCACCCAATTTTAGGAGGGGTTGAAAGATGTGGAAGCCATACCGATATTCTCATTTGACCATTCATGAGCAGATTGTAGACTGGATTAAAACTCGAATTGGACAGGGGGATTGGTCTGTTGGCACGAAGCTCCCGACACAACGCCAACTTGCAGTACAATTTGATGTGAACCGGAGTACCATACAACTCGCTCTGGATGAATTAAAGGCAGATGGTTTGCTTGAATCCAAAGTCGGTTCAGGGGTATTTGTAGCCAATAATTCGTGGAATATGCTTTTGGACAGGGCCCAACCGAATTGGCATCAACACATTGAATCAAGTATTCATAAACCAAATTACCATACAATTAAACTGATTAATAAATATGAGCAATTGGATGATATCATACGACTTGGAACAGGTGAATTATCACCGGAATTGCTTCCAACAAAACAAATTGAACTGTCGTTAAGATCCATTTCGCTTGAATCAAAGGCGATAGGCTATTCATCACCACAAGGAAGCGAGAAGCTTCGTCAAATTTTATGTCAGTATTTAAAAAAGCGGGGGATTGAAACCACACCGGAAAACATTTTAATTGTTTCAGGGGCACTGCAGGCACTCCAATTAATTGCAATGGGACTATTAGAAGAGGGATCCATCATCTTTCAAGAGTATCCCTCTTATCTAAACTCTGTTCATCCTTTTCAATCTGCAGGAATGCGTATGATTTCCGTATCAAGGGATGCAGAATTAACAGACAAGCTGCGAAAACTCAAAGGAAAAAGACAATCCTTGTTTTACTGTGTGCCAACCTTGCACAATCCAACAGGGGATAATTGGTCATTGGACGAAAGGATTGGCTTGTATAATGTCTGCAAAGAACTTCAAATTCCGATCATTGAGGATGACGTGTACCATGAATTGTTATTTGAATCCCCTTTACCTGCCATCAAAACGTTTGAAAAATCCGGGCAAGTGCTTTATATCGGCAGTGTATCCAAAACGTTAAGCCCGGGGTTGCGGATTGGTTGGGTTGTAGCGCCTACACCTGTTATTGAGCGATTGGCCGATATTAAGATGCAAACAGATTATGGTTCAAGCGCTTTTTCTCAAGAGATCGTGGCCTATTGGTTTTCTTCTGGACTATATGAGAAGCATTTAATTCAGCTCCGAGAACAATTAAAAAGAAGGGCTGCATTTGTAGAAGATATATTAGAACGACAGTTTAAGGAAATTGCTTCATGGAAGAAATCTGAGGGTGGTTTTTATATTTGGCTAAGGTTCCATGAACCTATTGTAAATAAGGCGTTATTTTTAAATTTATTAAAACAAAATGTCTTGATCAATCCGGGTTATATTTATGATACAAACGATTTACATCATATCCGCCTTTCCTATGCCTATGCTTCCATAGAGGAATTAAACAGAGGATTAAATGTTTTACTGGATCTGCTCACAGAGATAACCTAAACTTTTAAAGAAAGAACTTTGCTGACATGTAGGTTAGGGCAAAAATAAGATATATGCTACGGCTCAAATAAAAAAGTCGATTCCCCTAACCCTAGGAACCAATCGACTTTTTTCTTATGAAAGAATGGCTTGCCGTAGTCTAGCCATACCTTCTTCTATTTCCTTCTTGTTTAGATGTCCATAACCCAAAATTATTTGGTTAGGATGTTTTCCTTTTTGCATGGTATGGTCTTCCACTGGGTAGATTTTAACTCCAAGCCGATCAGTTTTCTCAAGTAATTCTTTTGAAAACTCCTGTTCTTTAAATTCTGCTATAAGATGCAAGCCAGTGGAATGACCGAAAATATCAACTTGATTTGAAAAAGTGCTTTTTAAACAACAGATCAGGAAATCTCTTCGGTTTCTATAAATTTTCCTCATCTTAACAATATGCCTTTCCAAATGGCCTTCCTCTATAAATTGTGCAAGGACAAGCTGATCTATAGAAGGGGTGTGGAGATCCGTAAACCATTTTAACTTCCGGCTTTGTTCAATCAGTTGTGTAGGGAGGATTAAATAGCCCATTCTAATAGCTGGTGACAGAATTTTGCTGAAGGAACCAATATACAACACACGCTCCGGCTCTAACCCTTGTAATGAACTGACAGGCGGTCCTTCATAGCGAAATTCACTGTCGTAATCATCCTCAATAAGATAACAATTTGTTTTTCTCGAGTACTGAATCAATTGAATACGCCGTTGAATTGGCAGCGTCCCTCCCAACGGAAACTGGTGGGAGGGAGTCACATAGACGAATTTGGGGCTTTTCTCCAACGGAAGCAAGGATGTATCCAGTCCATATTTATCCGCGGGTACAGGATAAAGCTGTGCACCGGTCGATTCAAATATTATTTGAATATCAATGGTGATCGGATCTTCCATAATCACTGTGTCATTCGGTGATAAAAGTAATTTGGAAACAAGCGTCATCGCCTGTGTTGCACCCGAGGTAATCACAATTTGATCTGGATGGCAGTCAACGCCTCTCGTTTTTAGTAAATACTGCGATAAAACCCGCCTTAACTCTGGGCGCCCTTCAGGAATATCATATCCGAATGTAGAAGGCGGCGTATCGTTCCAAATGGTAGAAGTCAGCCGGGCCCAAGTTTTACGTGGGAATAGATCCAATGCGGGGATCCCTGAACGAAAGTTAATGATGGCATCATCCTTTTTTCTTTTTTCATCTGAATCGAAAGCACGTAATAAACCCACCTTTTTATGTGGTTCCAAGAAAGCCCCGGGGGCAACGTAGGTCCCTGACCCTCCTCGTGACACAACAAAACCCTCAGCTAGCAGTTGATCATAGGCATCCAAGATCACATTTCTGGATACGTTTAATTGAGAAGATAATTCGCGAGTGGATGGAAGTTTAACATCTGCTTTTAGTTGTCCGTTTAATATCTTTTCTCTTATTTGCTGATAAACCTGCCTATTTAAAGGCACATCTAGCGAGCGATCAATGGGGATCCAAAGCATCGTTACATTTTCTCCTTCATAAAAGTGGTACCATCAAAAATCATAAAAGGTGGTACTGATATAAACCATTTTACCATGATAAAGTGGATTTAAATAATGAAGAGGAGAGGTAATAATCATGAAAAAACCTGAAGCCCAGGTCTCTGAAGCACTTAAATCCATTGCACGAAATCAGCATATAAAATCCTATATTCAGCAATCAAATGAGCTCTATCCACTATTATTAAAAGCTGCCAAACGGTTTATTACAGGGGAGAGCAGAATAGATGGGATCAAGATAGCCAATGAATTGATTTCCAAAGGCTATTTTATTTCACTGGAATACATTTGGGAAAACACAACCGATCTCAAGGAATGTATAAAGGCCAAAGACCAGTTTTTAGGTCTTATAGAAAAGATGGGTTCGCTATCTATGAACCAGACTGTATCACTTGACCTTTCACATATTGGATTATCTGTCAATCCAGGCACAGCCTCCAGTCATCTGCTTGAATTGGCACAAAAAGCATACCAGCACGGAATAACTCTGATGATCAGTATGGAGGAATCGGCAAAAACGGATGATATTTTGGATGTCTATAAAAAAACATCCAAGCATTACCCTAATGTTGGGATTACAATCCAGGCAAACTTGCACCGATCCAGTCATGATATTCAGGAACTCATTCATTATCCGGGTAAAATACGGATGGTCAAAGGTGCTTACCAGGAATCCTCTGACATTGCCATGTCCAGATCAAAGGAATTAAATAACCGTTACCTTGATTTTATAGAACAGCTAATAGAAGTGAACCATCCGACATCTATTGCGACGCATGATGAAATTCTTATTCAGGAAATGAGGCAGCGCCAATATTTGACACATAATGCAGAGATCGAAATGCTCTACGGAATACGTCCGGATTTATTGAAGGATTTAAGAGGTAAAGGGTATAATTGTAAAGTTTACTTAACCTATGGACAAGAGTGGTTCTTGTATTTATGCCACCGAATCGCTGAATATCCAGAAAACCTGTATATTGCGGTAGCTAATATGATAGATCCACCCTTATTAGAGGGAAGCAGTTCTTATTAAAAATTCTGCTCTGTAATTTCTTGTGTGGTTGGGTGAAGATACCCATTTGAATATAAGTTCCAGTTATGGGTGGGGTGGGGGTCAACTATACCGCGTCCCACCTCCACCTTCATCTTTTGGAATTCCCTCACCCCCATTCCTCTTTCACCGAAAGATTATTCGTTTGCTCATTGAACCCTACCGCAGGCGCTATATTTTAACCTTGCGAAAATAGTGATTACATAATGCACCATCATCTCTTACATTAAATTTCTTATAATTGTTTGAAATCTTTGTAGGCAAAGAGGATTTAAAAAAGGTCAGGATTTTGCAGGATACAAATAGAGTACCGAAGAAAGTGATATAATTGATGATGTAGAGTAAAGAACTGCGCAGACCTTTCTAAGATGGGTTCCTCCAGTAAATATAATAGAGGAAAATCGCTTAACATATTACTTAACACTTGATAAAGCACATACAACAACAGAAGATTATAGGAATTTATTGCACTTGTAGAACGTAGGTAGACGATCCTCTAGATCAGTATACATGTGTAAGTTAATTTAGCATCTCTTTTAGGTTTTGGAATAATCAGACCATTTCGTAAGACTAATCATTTAGTAATAAACCTTTTTATCTGTCTCACAGGTTAATTTATATTAAGGAGCCTTAAATGTGGATTCAAAAGAGTATAAAGCTCTACCAATTCGGTAGCCCGAAGGATGTATTAAATGTTGAATTTAAAACCATCGAACCACCAAAGGATAATGAAATCCTTGTTCGAGTGTTAGCGCGCCCTATCAATCCTTCTGACATAATACCAATAAAAGGTTCTTATTCTCACCGTATTTCCCTACCTCATATTCCTGGTTATGAAGGAGTTGGAATTGTTGAAGATGTAGGACCTTTTGTTTCTCAAAATCTTATCGGAAAACGTGTCTTACCCTTGCGTGGGGAAGGTACTTGGCAGGAACTTGTTAAAACAACAGCGGAATTAGCCGTTTCTATTCCGGATACTATTGACGACTTTACGGCATCTCAAATGTATATAAACCCTATTACTGCCTGGGTGACTTGTACGGAAATCTTAAAGATAAGAGCGAATGATGTACTGTTGGTAAATGCCTGCGGTTCTTCAATCGGACATATTTATGCTCAATTATCAAAGATTTTAGGTTTTAAGTTAATTGCAGTAACTAGAAATAATAAATATACAGAGGATTTGCTTAAAGTTGGTGCTTCTTATGTTATAGATACCTCTAAAACTCCCTTAAATGAAACGGTTATGGAATTAACAAATGGAATGGGGGCGGATGCTGCTATTGACCTCGTTGGAGGTTCAGCTGGGAACGACTTGGCTTTTTGTGTGCATCCTGGAGGAAATTTCTTAACCATCGGCCTTTTATCTGGGGTGCAAGTAAATTGGACGGATATTGTAAACCGTGCAAAAGTGAATGCTAATCTGTTTCATTTACGGAATTGGAATCAAAATGTCACCGCTAATAAATGGCAAGAAACCTTTCATCGGTTGATAAGACTAATAGAAGATAAAGAATTAAGTTTGATGAAGGTCGATTCTACATATGACTTATCGGATGTAAAAAAGGCTGTTGATGTTGTTGAATCTTCTAAAGAAAACAAAGGCAAAGTTCTTTTAACAAGCTACCCGGTGTAAACACAGTAAGGTGATTTTAAACAGTAGAATTGAATCCTTTCCCTCAGACTTAAGGAAACAGTGCAGTCAAATTTTGTCGGGAAATCTTAACAAAGCTTTATCAAATAATCGGCTATTGTTAATGTTAAAAGAGCCAAGAAACAGGTTGTGTTGAAATTACGATCTTGGTAAGTTCGTGCTTAGCTGCGGTTCTAAGGGAAGGTATAACGAACACATAGTTCAGATGATACGGTGCAATCTTTGATAAAAATTGGAAAAGCAATAGCAGTTTGTTCGTGGGGGAACAGGGGAGGATGTACTCAAGGGAACAGCAAAGGTAATGGAGAAGTCGAAGTAAAGCTAAACGAGATGGAAATCAAGTATACGGAGATAACTTTAGAATTCATCAAAAAAATATATTATGTATGGGGTACCGTTGGGAAACCGCATTTACGGCGATAAGCATATTGTTTAGGGGAGAAAATTATGGTTTATTTACATACTTTTTCATTTCCAAATGAGGATATGGAATTTGATTTTTTCATGAACATAAAAAGAACGTGCTATGACTCGTTTTATCCATTTAAAATTTTATCAAGAAATGGCTTTGAAACGATTGTTTTCGAGCCAGTGACGATTTTATATGGCGGAAATGGTTCAGGAAAATCTACAGCATTAAATGTGATAGCAGAAAAAACAGGAATCAAACGTGATTCCATCTATAATAAATCTAATTTCTATCCTAATTTTGTCAATATGTGTGAGATGCAGCTTAAGGCGGACATTCCTGAAAATAGCAGGATTATTACTAGTGATGATGTATTTGATTATATGTTGAATATCCGAAATCTCAATGAGGGAATAGACCAAAAACGGGAAAAACTTTTTGAAGAATATTTGGATGCGAAGTATTCCCACTTTCAGATGAAATCTATGGTAGATTACGAGCAGTTAAAAAAAGTTAACACAGCTAGAAGTAGAACACAGTCCCGTTTTGTGAGAAATGAATTAATGGATAATGTGAGGGAATATTCGAATGGGGAAAGTGCATTCCTGTATTTCACTGAAAAAATTGGTGAAAATGGACTTTATATTTTGGATGAGCCGGAAAACAGTCTTTCCCCAAAACGCCAGCTGGAATTGGTAAAATTTATTGAAGACTCTACCCGGTTTTTTGGCTGTCAATTTATCATATCAACACATTCTCCATTTCTACTATCCATGGGGGAGGCAAAAATTTATAATCTTGATGAAAACCCTGTTAAGGTTAGACGCTGGACGGAATTAGAAAATGTCCGTACATACTATGAATTTTTCAAAAGACATGAAAACAAGTTTTAAGGATGTTGAAGAACTTTGAATAATACTTCTAGAAAAATAGTAGTTACCTCGTAAAAAACCGGCCCTCGGCATGGTTAAGAATTTGAAAGTGATCTGCACATGCGTATTTAATAATAGGAAACCCCCAAAAAAAGTAGGGATGAAACAACCACCGCTATCGATTGATATGAAATAGTAAAGGTTTTAATAACAAAACACTCCTTGGACAAGTAAAGGGGGTTCAGCCGAGATACGTGTAAAAATGGGTCATAGTCTGGAATTCACTTCCAGTTATGACCCGTGTTTATAGGTGTAGATGAATTTTCTTTTCAACTCTCGAATCCCGATAGTTTCATAAACCATCCTTTTAAAGAAGGAGTTTAGTTTATGATTGTTTGCGAGATAAAAAGACCGTTACATACTGCATTGGACTTTGGCACATCGTATCACTGCCCCCGATTTGCCAATGCCTTATAATTGGGAGCCAATGGAGGTTGTTCTAGCCACCCATTTTTGATCATAAGATTAGCACAATCTTCAGCATATTGAGCTACTTCCATAAAAAGTCGATAATAATAGCTTCCTAAATCACGCCTGGGACTTGCAGCTACGGCAGTTCCATAATTTCCAATGCCTGCGGCAATTAAAGCGGTGGTATGAAACATCATAAGCTTATCGGAAAAAGGAGGAACCGTTGTATCCGTTGCCCCATAATCCCAAGTCATAGCGGCAGGGATATTTTCATCAATCAGAACGGAACTGAATATATTTACATGCTTTTTTGCCATTTCCACGCCCCTCATCAAGATTTCACGAACCTCTTTAGATTGGGCGACTTGAGTAAATCCAATCAATAATGCTCTTCCAATAATGTTGGTTTGCGTATTGTTGAACAGATGGGTAATTTCAACGGCATTTAGTGGTCTTCGGTCGCCAAAAAAACCGGTTAGAAAATTTTGTTTTTCCACAAAATCAACATGGTCCGGATTAGGAATGTAGGGAGGTCGAACATATAACCCTTGCGACAATAAAAGGTTTTTTGCTCGATTGTTTAATTCGGTAGCAGATGCAATGCATTCTGTAAAAAATTCATTTACATCGGATCGTGTTGTAAGTCCTGTGGCTACACCGGTCGCCGCAATCCCAAGGATCGCCATGTTCTTTATATACTGAAGGATGAAGGAATCGGAATATAAACGAGGAGCATCTAATTTTACATCCTCTTGTGTGAAGTCATACGGAATAGGAAAATTCCCTTTATTTAAAATTTCTGTTAAGGTTTGGATGTGTTTTTGGCATAAATGCAACGCATATGCCACAATATTTTTAGTTTCATGGTCCTCTGTTTTTTCCAGAAAGTAGCTTAAAACGCCATATCCCCATACTATCGCTCATGTATTGAGCCCAAAGACTTCCCATTTCGGCTGCAGTGAGTTTCGGATTGTGTTCTATATCGTGTTCCTTTTGTTTGGTTGTATCTAGATGATCAATGGTCACTTTAACACCTCTTATGAGCTTATAAATTTTTCAAGATCAGCCTTATTGATTCGAATTTGACATTTTCAAAGTTAAAAGCTATTCGGTCACCTTTATGAAGATTTATGACTTCTCGAACTACCTTTGGAATGATGATTTGCCCTTTTGAGCTGATTTTTGAAACCCTACATACAGATGAATTCACTCCATATCCTTGATTTTCTTTATTATTCTTTACATTAAACTATAGAATTCCGAGTTGAATAGTTTTTTACGGTTTATTTAGCTTTTTCCCTTTTGCGTATCCATTGACGTTGAGTATTTTCCTTTTCTGTGGGTTGCCGTTCTGGATTTTTAATTACTCCTTCTTGCCATACCTGATACCCATAGATGATTACCGCGAGGAAAAGCATCAGTAAGAAAACTCCAAACCTCCCCATATTCACTAAGTTATAAAGCCTTCCTTCGAAGAAATGACTTAAACCAAACATGAATAACCCGTCAATTACGATATTGGTAACCATATACACCCAAAATTTTTGGTATGTGAAATAGAAAATCCACATCGTTCCAACTAAAAATGCTCCATAGGCAAAGGCAACATTGGTGATATATCCCCAAGGAGCAATCTTATCTAACATGATCCACCATTGGAACGTATAAGCCATTTCGAAAAGAATCGTCAGTAACAAAGAAACAAAAATGGCAACTGGCATATACCGTTTGATGGATTCCTTTTTCATAAAAAACAACGATAGCCAAGGAAGGATGAGGGATGACCACATGATAATTTTATTGAACACTAGGTAACCTCCTCATCCTCACTGTTCCATATTAAACGTCTTCTTCTTGTCTCTGCTAAGACGATTTTAATTAAATGTTTTTCTTCCATCCCTTTTGCCTTTTGATACACCTTCATCAACAACTCATCATCAACATTTTCCCATGGAGACCAATCTAGATGATACATTGTTTCACCTTTTCTAAATCCACCTTATAGACTTGGATATGACCATTTTCAATTTTAAACGCTACACTGTCCCCTTCTTGAAGGTTCAAAATATCACGAATGAGCTTAGGTACGGTAATTTGTCCTTTAGAGCTGATTTTGGAAACTTGCAATGGTTTCACCCCAATAAATCTTTAATTTTCTTTCCTAGTCTTTTTTATTCTTTACTTCCCCTGACATTTTTATAAATTAAAAAAACAGCTTCAGTTACGAAGCTGTGTTGATTTAATCATGAATTGTAATCCTTTTATTTATATTTTCTAATTATTTCTTTTGCTAGTTGTTCAGAACTCGAACGAATAGATTTACTCAATTGACGAGTAATTTCTAGAATCTTCTCCTGTTCCACTCCTGCTTTTAACATTAAGTTCACGACATACTTAATAGCTTCATGATCCACCACTATACTATATCCCTACTAAAAGGAAATTTTGAACACCTAGTATCTATTATATGCGTCATCAGATTCTAAACGCAATCATTAAAAGATAGCACATTACTTCCGGAGAATTAAATAATCATTATACGAAAAACAACCGTTTTTCGCATTGCTAATCCCAAACATATTTTGTGGTCTTTTTTTGTTGAATTTCAATGCGAAAACTTATATGAAAATCTATATTCAAAAAACATCCGTTTTTAGTATGATATTGATATAAAAACGAGTAAGTAAGGATGATAGATTTTGAAAATTGGTTATGCTCGGGTTTCTACCCATGAACAGAATTTGGAAATGCAGATTGACGCTTTGAAACAATTCGGGTGTGAGGAGATTTTTACAGAAAAGGTGTCCGGTACAAAGGACGATCGGCCACAATTGGGAATAGCACTGAAGACCTTAAGGTCTGGTGATCTATTTGTTTGTTACAAATTAGATCGAATTGCTAGATCTACTAAAAAATTAATCGAGATTTCTGAGACCTTAGAACAACGAAAGGTAGAGCTGGGCAGCTTACAGGACCACATTGATACAAGTACGGCAATTGGAAAGGCCATGTTTAAAATGTTGGCTGTTATCGCAGAGTTAGAGGCGGATATTATACGGGAAAGAACGTTAGCTGGATTGGCTTCGGCACGTGCAAGGGGAAGAAAGGGCGGCCGTCCCACAGTTGGTTCGAAACAAATTGAAAAGGCTGTGAAACTATACGAGTCGAAAACAGTTACACTGCGTGAAATTAAGGATATGACCGGAATTTCACCGTCGACACTTTATAAGTACCTAAAGAAAGGAAACTAAGGAGACAGTTGAATTGGCATCCATTGAACGAACAGCCTATCCAAGATTTAAGAGAAATCCAACCGTCAAAGAACTTCGTGATATTTACTCGGTAACTCCGGGTGAGAATCAATTCGCGCATCGTGTAGCTCGTGGATCTGTGCCCGTACTTAGTCTTTTGGTCTTGTTGAAGTCTTTCCAACGTCTAGGATACTTTCCTCGTCCAAAAGATATTCCGGTAGCAGTTATTAACCATATACGTAGCTGCTTAAATTTGCCTTTGGAAATAGAGCCGAATTTTCAGAGTAAAACACTATATCGTCATCAAAAGGCCATACGTGAGTATTTAAATGTTACTCCGTACGGCAAAGAGGCTTTGCATATAGCGACATCCGCGATCTATAAAGCTGCACAAGTAATGGACAATCCTGCTGACCTTATTAACGTTGCTATTGCTGAATTGATCAAAGAACAATATGAACTGCCGGCCTTTAGTACACTGGATCGACTGGCCCGCCGGGTGAGAACACTCGTCAACTATCAATTATTTCACACGGTTCTCGCTCGTTTATCTAATGAGGAAAAACATAAACTGGATGAATTATTGGAAACCTCTGATCAAAAACGAAAATCTGATTATCATTACCTTAAAGATTTGCCCAAAAGCCCATCTCTTTCTCATATGAAAGACCTTCAAACCAGATTATCTTGGTTAACGTCCTTCATCGTAGACCTGCAGCGTTTATTGGAAGATATCCCAAATTCAAAGATCAAACATTTTTCTTCAGAAGCTAAGGCATTAGATGCTTCAGAAATAAAGGATTTTTCTCCTCCAAAGCGTTACATGTTGTTATTATGCATGATTCACCGATCACAGGTCACTACCATAGACAATTTGGTAGAGATGTTTATTAAAAGGATCAGAACCATCCACAAGAAAGGTAAAGAAGAATTGGAGCTGATTAGGGAACAGCACCGATCAAAGACTGAAAATCTTATTTCCATTTTAACCGAAGTCCTAGAAGCAACAAACATCCATGATGATGATGCTTCAGCTGGTAAAAAGGTAAAGGAATTAATTATGGCCAAGGGCGGTATTGATGCATTGAAGAGCGATTGTGAATCTGTTTCCACTTATAACGGGAATAATTATTTTCCGTTATTATGGAAGTTTTATAAGAGCCATAGAAAATCTCTGTACCGCTTAGTAAAAATGATTGAAATCGATTCTACCACTCAAGATCGTTCTCTTGTCCTTGCTTTACAGTTTCTTCAGGATCATGAAAACCGTAAGATCGAGTATTTTCAATCAGATTTGGATCTTTCTTTTGTTAACGAACAATGGAGAAATACCGTTTATGTAGGGAAAGACACGGGTTTGATCCATCGAAAACATCTCGAAATCTGTATCTTTTCCTATCTTGCTTCCGAATTTAAAACAGGTGATCTTTGTGTAAAAGGCTCAGAGAACTATGCAGATTATCGGGATCAACTACTTTCATGGAAAGAATGCGAACCGATGGTGATTGATTATTGCGAAGAGCTGGGTTTTCCATCATCATCTACAGATTTTGTTCACCAACTAAAACACTGGTTAACTGAGACGGCAGAAACGGTGAATTTGAATTACCCAGATAACGGACAGGTATTGATTAACGAAGCTGGGGAACCAGTTCTAAAGCGACTAGTACGGAGGGATTCTTCTTCATCAAGTAAGGAGTTAGAGTCTACTATTGTTCAACGGTTACCGGAACGAAACATTATCGACGTATTAGGTAATGTGGAACACTGGACTCGATGGACAAGGCACTTTGGTCCGTTATCGGGATCAGATCCTAAACTCGAACAGGCAACAGAACGATATGTCATTACTTCTTTTGGATATGGGTGCAACCTGGGTCCCGCACAGACCTCTAAACATATGAAGAATGCCGTAACGCCGCATATGATTTCTTTTGTTAATCGTCGCCATATTTCCGCCCAAAAGATCGATCAAGCTATTCGGGATATTTTAAATCATTACAACCAATTCAGTCTGCCCAAACTTTGGGGAGATGGTACCACTGCTGCCGCTGACGGTACAAAGTATGACTTATATGAGGAAAATTTAATATCTGAATACCATATTCGTTATGGTGGTTATGGCGGAATTGCTTATCACCATGTTTCGGATAATTATATTGCATTATTTAGTCATTTCATACCCTGTGGGGTTTGGGAAGCCGTGTACATTATTGATGGACTACTCAAAAATCAATCTGATATACAGCCAGATACCTTACATGCCGATACACAAGGTCAATCAACACCTGTTTTCGCTCTATCTTATCTCCTTGGAATCAACCTGATGCCTCGGATTCGCAACTGGAAGGACCTGAAGTTCTTTCGTCCTTATAAAAATGCTCGTTATAAACATATTGATCCGCTATTTAGTGACGTGATTGACTGGGATCTACTTGAGACACACTGGCAGGATCTGATGCAGGTCGTCTTATCGATCAAAGCCGGTAAAGTCCTCCCTTCAACTCTACTCAGGAAGTTGAGTAATGAAAGTAAAAAAAATCGCTTATATCAAGCATTTAGAGAGCTGGGTCGAGTGGTCAGAACCGTGTTTTTGCTAAGATATATCTCTGACATTAAATTAAGAGAGCAAATAACCGCAAGTACAAACAAAGTGGAAGCCTATAACGGGTTCTCCAAATGGTTTTTCTTTGGTGGAGATGGCGTTATTTCTGAAAATGATCCGGAAGAACAGGAAAAGCGTATTAAATACAATGATCTCGTAGCTAACGCTGTGATTTTCCAAAACGTAGTTGATATGACGATGATCTTGTGGGAATTGATAAACGAAGGATATAACTTCTCACGAGAAGATCTAGTCATGCTCAGTCCCTATCTTACCAGACATATTAAGCGATTTGGTGAATATGTACTTGATTTGGAAAATGTACCCCCACCAATAGAAGAGGGTCACAGGTTGGAAATAATATCCACGCTGTGACCCATTTTTACACGTATCTCGGCTGAACCCCTACATCTGCTAAAGCAGGGCGGTAAGGAATTTAATTTGAATTATTTTCGTGAGTTGAAAAATGGACAACTTCGAATGCTGCTCTTGGACGAGAAAATTTCCAAAAAAGGCATCCGTCAACTCGTCAACACCTTGCTGACAGACCCTGCTATTTCTCAACGTCTTTATCTGGTTATCGTGACTGGAGATGTTAATGATTACATCAATAATCAGCTAACGAAGCAACCAGATTTGGATTACTTTCTTTATCTCATGTTCAAGCACTATGAAAAGCAAGGTGATATCAATATCGTAAATCTCCATCAATTTATGAAAAAGCTATACTCTCCCTACGCTGATCCCGTCTTGCCCATATTTAAAGCAAACCATGATAATTTTTCCTATGAAGGTACAGCATTATTTAAAGATGATCGACTCATCAGTTCCATTCAGAAAAGGAAAGACGAGATATTCCAGTTAATCAGTAACAACTACTATCTTAAAACCCTGGAGATTCCATCCTTATCCGTATCTCTGGGTAAAGTCCGGTCAAAGGTTGAAATGGCAATGAATCATGACTATTCCACCCTTACGATGACAGTCAAACTAGAAGGCAGGATTGAGGAATATATCGGAGAAAAAAATATACTGGATTACAATCAATTAGCTGATCTCAAGAAAGATATCATATCGTACTTAGAAGCTCAGTCGAGGGACTTGTTAAAGAATCTTCAGAAATCGAAAGTGGATCCCTTACAAATTGGGACACTAACCCTTACCCCTTTTTCAAGACCAATGAGTGAACAAGAATGGTTTCAACATTGGGAAAAAATGCAGATTAAAGTAGTTTATGAGCTTGACATCCAACCATTGACAAAAGTAATAGGATGAGTTAGTCCACTAATTGCGCATAACTGCCCAAAAGGAGTCATAAGCATGTGGCTCCTTAACTATCGTTCACCGTCGTAGAACAACTTTTTATTTGACCTGATATATTTCAATAACGAAGCCTTTGAATGACACTAGAAATGAGTATAGGCTGAAGATAACTAAATAGGAGTAAATGGGTGCCCTTTTCTTCACTCTGCTGTAGTTAATGGGAAAGTGATATCGACGCTAGTCCCCTTTCCTAACTCACTATGAAATTCCATTTCTCCCCTATGTTCCTTGACAATTTTAGAACAAACCATTAATCCTAAACCGGTACCCTTTTCTTTTAGAGAATAGAACGGTTGACCTAGATAAGGAATTCTTTCTGGCTCTATTCCTTCCCCTTGATCCGTGATAGAGATATTTATTTCATTAGAATTTTGACGGTAAATACTAATTCTAACTATGCCCCCGTTCGGCATAGCCTCTATCGCGTTTTTTAACAAGTTTATAAATACTTGTTTAATTTGATTTGCTTCACAAAACAATAGGGCAAATCAGGCTCGATTTCCGTGATGATTTCAATATCGTTCATAATAGCTTGAGAATTAATAAGTGGTAAAACTTGTTCCAGCAGCGACTTCAGGTCATTGTGTTGAAAATGCACCAAATGAGGCTTGGCCAACATAAGAAACTCGTTTGTGATCAACTCGATTCGCTCCAGTTCCGAATACATGAGGTCCGCATACATGGGATTTGGAAAATCAGCCTTCAAAAACTGCAAGAAACCTTTTAGCGTGGTTAATGGATTCCTTATTTCGTGGGCAACTCCTGACGCAAGTTCCCCCACTATTGATAGTTTTTCCGATTTGATCAAAAGTTTCTCTTCTTGTTTTCGTTCTGAAATATCACGACTAATAATTACTAAACCTTCAATAGAAGAATTTCTTTTATATATTGGCATAATGTTTGCCTCTACATATACCCAATCTCCTATTTTGTTCCGAACTCGACATTCGACTTTGGCAGCTTGTTTTCTTTCCAACGCATCAACCACCATTAATTGGTTATCCGGATGAACCGTTTTGATTAGTTGGCCCTCACCATTTAGGTCATTTAACCTATATCCTAAGTACTTTTCGCAGGATGGTGAACAATAAGTAACCCTCATTTGTTCATTTAGGACAAGTATGAAATCCGAAGTGTTTTCTGCAATCATACGATACTTTGATTCAAATAAGCTTACTCGACGAAGATATGATAGTAGATAAAAACCTATTCCTCCGCCTATCCAAATAGCTAGGATATAATCTCTATACAGGGATAAAATGTTGACGGACTTGTCCTGAATAGTGATGACATAAGCAATATAGAGATTTGTTATGCTTACTACTGTTAACATCAACAACATCTTAATCCAATTTCTGAGTTTAAATATTGTAATAAAAGCACAAAATCCAGCAGTAACAAAAAGGGTCAACTGAACAAGTAATAATTGTATATGAAATTCATCATATATCAGCAATCTTCCGAGATATACGATAATAGTAGCAATTAACGCAGAAGCCCAACCACCATATAAGACTGCAAACACAATGGGTAAATAACGTAAATCTATGTAGATCCCAGTAGAAATTGGAAAATGAAATTATAGTAATAACAGACCTACAATACCGTTTGCAATACCATAATAGATACGTTCCTTTATGCTGGAATAAATCGAGAGGTTTATATCCTTAAAAAGTTGATGGATAACAAAATACGCACAAACAAGAATGGTGATATTGATGAATAGTTCGCGAATCATTTATAATAACCTCTTTGTAAGATAGTGACCAAACAATACTAATAGTATAATAATTTTAAAAAGAATGTACACTAAATAAGACAATTTATCATATGATTCCGATATGTATCAAATAATACCAATTTTATGTCCCATCATAAGCACCATTTATTGAGGATAACTGCCATTTAGCTTAATAAAATTTAATTATTTTCCAGTTCTGATAATCGCCTATACAAAGCTGATCTTGAGACATTCGTTATTTCACAAATTTGCTTTACAGTCATTTTGCCTTCACGATAAAGCTTTACTGCATAGTTAATCCCGGCATGTTTATGGTGATACTTCTTGACTCTTCCTCGATATTTCCCTTCCTTCTTAGCAAGGTCAATTCCCTCACGTTGACGCATACGAATGAGATCTCGTTCCAGTTGATTTACTCCACCCATTACGGTCATAAGAAATTGACTATAAGGATTCTCTTCGGATAGATCAAGCCACGAGTCTTTTAAAGATTTTAGATTGGCTTTTTTCTGCTTTATGTAATCGACCAGTTCGAATAAATCTCTTGTACTTCTGGTAATGCGAGTAAGGTCAGATACATAGATGATGTCATCTTCTCGTAACTCCTTTAACATTTTCTGCAATTCAGGTCTATCCTGTGTTGCTCCAGATTCTTTTTCTTCAAAAATAACATCCATTCCAACTTCATTTAGCTGCTGAAGCTGTCTAGCTGGGTTCTGATCCAACGAACTGACCCGAATATAACCGATTTTCCGCATATTCTCACCTCTATTTTTGAAACAAGTCTTATGGGACACTCTTAAGTAGCATTCTACCAGTATTTAATAGTTATTCCAATAGAGTATACTCTATTGATATGATTATGGTAGTTTTTAATTTTGGATGCATCTGGGGGAACTCAACTTGAGGGGAAAAGAACTGCTTACAGAAGAAGAAAGGATAGCACTTATGTCTATTCATTCGGACATTAGTGACAAAGAAATTGGAATCTACTATACGCTAACAGATACGGATGTGGATTTTATAAAGCAACATCGCCGAGGTCATAATCGATTAGGAGTAGCCGTACAACTGTCTGTCCTTCGTTATCCGGGATGGTCGTTATCTAACATCAGAGAAGTACCAAAACAAGTGCTTGGCTACATCGCAAAACAAATTCAGGTGCGCCCGGAAGAATTTACTCTTTATGCGCAACGTGAGGCAACTCGTAAAGAGCATTTAGAGGAGATCCGCCAGTTGTATGGGTATCGCAACTTTAGCATTCGCGGATACCGGGCTTTATCTCAATTTATACTTGAAGCGGCTATGGAGAATGGAAAAACTGATTACCTTATTCATCTAGCTATCAACGAGCTACGTAAGCAAAAGATTATATTGCCAGCCATGACAACCATTGAAAGGTTCGTATGGGAATCTCGTCGTAGAGCAGAAGAAAGGATCTTTAAAAGCATTACTTCTTCCATCTCTGAAGTGCAAAGTCAGCAGTTAGACGAAACGTTAGATGTAAGTGATGAATATAAAAAAACGCCACTGGCTTGGTTGAGGGAAGTCCCCGGTCAATCTTCCCCAGAGGCATTTTTAAAGGTCGTTCAACGTCTAGAATATATACGGGACATGAAATTACAAATTGATTTTGAGAGGATTCATCCAAACCGACTTTTACAATTGTCTCGTTTAGGATCGAAGTACGAACCACGATCATTCCGCAGATTTAATCAGGACAAGAAGTATGCCATTCTATCCCTTTACCTTTTAAATTTAAGTCAGGATTTAATTGATCAAGCCTTTGAAATTCATGATCGACAAATCCTTTTATTGTTATCCAAGGGAAGAAAAGCGCAAGAGGAAATGCAAAAAATGAATGGAAAAGCACTCAATGAAAAAGTGGTTCATTTTGCAGATTTGGGTGCTGCTCTCATCCGGGCAAAGCAAGAAGGTATTGACCCCTTTGAAGCATTAGAGTCTGTCATGTCATGGGAGAAATTAGTGAGTTCGATTGAAGAAGCCAAACAGTTATCTCGACCCATTGATTATGACTATCTGGATTTACTTGAAAATCGCTTTACGCATTTACGTAAATATACTCCGACCCTATTGAATGCATTGGAATTTAAATCAACCAGATCAGCCGACCCCTTATTGAAAGCCATTCATACCATTAAAGACATGAATGATAACGGAAAGAGAAAAGTACCTGAAGGTGCTCCATTAGATTTTGTTCCTAATCGTTGGCAGAAGCATGTATATGATGAAGATGGTAGTATTAACCGCCATTATTATGAAATGGCAGTTTTAACAGAATTACGGAATTTAGTACGCTCAGGTAATGTATCGATTGTCGGAAGCAGACAATTTAAGGATTTTGAAGAATATTTAGTACCTACAGAGAAATGGAAGCAAGATAAATCCAGAATAAAACTTTCTGTGGGTTTATCTGCCGAGGATTATTTAAGGGAAAGAATGGATGCGTTGTCAACACGCCTCCATTGGGTTTCTGATAACATCACTCAACTAGAAGGTGTAGATCTTGAAGACGGGAAAATTCATGTTAGTCGCTTAGAGAAGGATGTTCCAGAGGATGCCAAAGAGTACAGTTTATCGCTCTATCAGTTATTACCTCGTATTAAATTAAACGATCTTTTAATGGAAGTAGCTAGTTGGACTGGATTTGATCAAGAATTGATTCACGCATCTACTAATAAACCACCAAATGAAGAAGAAAAGCCGATTCTTATGGCAAGTATTATGGCAATGGGGACCAACATTGGTCTGACGAAAATGGCGGATGCAACTCCGGGTATTTCTTACCGACAGATGGCGAATGCCGTTGAATGGAGACTTTATGAGGATGCCATGAATAAAGCTCAAGCCGTGCTAGTTAACTTCCATCATCAATTAGCACTCTCGTCTTATTGGGGGAATGGAACTACCTCATCCTCTGATGGGATGCGTGTTCAAATCGGTGTATCATCTTTACACGCAGATGCTAACCCTCATTACGGAACGGGAAAAGGAGCTACCATCTATCGCTTTGTTAGTGATCAGTTCTCAAGTTTCTACACCAAAGTGATAAACACCAATGCAAGAGATGCCGTTCATGTCATAGATGGATTACTGCATCACGAGACAGATTTAAAAATAGAGGAACATTACACGGACACGGCTGGTTATACGGATCAAGTCTTTGGGCTAACTCACTTACTAGGATTTCGGTTTGCACCGAGATTAAGGGAGTTAGCGGATTCTAAACTGTACGTATTTGATAAAGCAAAGGAGTTTCCAAACATCGAAAAGTTATTTCGAGGGAAAATCAATTCAAAGGTTATTCGAGAAAATTATGATGATGTACTGCGCCTTGCTCATTCTATCCGGGAAGGAACGGTATCGGCATCTTTAATCATGGAGAAATTAGGTTCCTATTCTAGACAAAATAGCTTGGCAACAGCTCTACGAGAGATGGGACGTATTGAAAAGACTATTTTCCTGTTAGATTATATTTCGAATGAATCATTAAGAAGGAGAATCCAACGTGGTTTGAATAAAGGAGAGCATATGAACGCTCTAGCTAGAGCTATCTTTTTTGGCAAACACGGTGAATTTCGGGAACGTGCACTTCAAGATCAATTACAAAGAGCGAGTGCATTAAATATCCTTATTAATGCCATCAGTATTTGGAACACGGTTTATCTCTCCAAAGCATTAAAATACAAGAAGGAAGAGGGAGATTATAAAGAAGAATTTCTTGGACATTTATCACCGCTTGGATGGGGGCATGTTAATTTCTTGGGTGAATACTCTTTTAAAGTTAACCATTTAAATTCGTTAGACTCATTACGTCCTCTTAGAATATAGAAATAAGACCCGATTTTCCTTAGCGTTGGAATTTCGGGTTTTACACTTCCAAAAACTGTCTTAGCGTACGATTTTCGCGTTTTGTCGGCGGGACCCCTTATACGAAGAAAATTTATTATCTGAATACCATATTCGTTATGGTGGTTATGGCGGCATTGCATATCACCATGTTTCGGATAATTACATTGCATTATTTAGCCACTTCATACCCTGTGGGGTTTGGGAAGCCGTGTACATTATTGATGGACTACTCAAAAATCAATCTGATATACAACCAGACACCTTACATGCCGATACACAAGGTCAATCCACACCCGTTTTCGCTCTAACTCATCTCCTTGGAATCAATCTGATGCCTAGGATTCGCAACTGGAAGGATCTGAAGTTCTTTCGTCCTCATAAAGATGCTCGTTATGAACATATTGATCCGCTATTTAGTGACGTGATTGACTGGGATCTGCTTGAGACACACTGGCAGGATCTCATGCAGGTGGTCTTGTCGATTAAAGCCGGTAAAGTCCTCCCTTCCACTCTACTTAGGAAACTGAGTAATGACAGTAAGAAAAATCGCTTATATCAAGCATTTAGAGAGCTTGGTCGAGTGGTAAGAACTGTGTTTTTGCTCAGATATATCTCTGACATAAAATTAAGAAAACAAATAAACGCAAGTACAAACAAAGTGGAGGCATATAACGGGTTCTCTAAATGGTTTTTCTTTGGTGGAGATGGCGTTATTTCCGAAAATGACCCGGAAGAACAGGAAAAGCGTATTAAATACAATGATCTCGTAGCTAACGCGGTAATTTTCCAAAATGTGGTTGATATGACGATGATCTTGTGGGGATTGATAAACGAAGGATATACGTTCTCACGAGAAGATCTATTCATGCTCAGTCCCTATCTTACCAGACATATTAAACGATTTGGTGAATATGTACTTGATTTAGATAATATGCCCCCACCGATAGAAGGAGAAATTCCGGTATAAATCAAACAGGGTCACAAACTGGAAATAATATCCACGCTATGACCCATTTTTACACGTATCTCGGCTGAACCCCTGTATAGAAAGATGCAAAGGGAGAAAGAAAGTTAAAAAAAGTGGGAATTGAATGGTCTATTCGGAAGGGATAAATATGGATATTGAAAAGAACAAAAGTAACCAAAACCGTTTAAGGATTCTTAATGAGGAGGAAATAAAGACTATTTATGAAAAACCAAATTTCACATATGAAGATCGTTGTTCTTACTTTTCTCTCTCACAGTCTGAGAAAGAGTTGCTACATACATTGCGTTCCATCAAATCTAAAGCTTATTTCATTCTACAATTGGGTTACTTCAAAGCCAAACAACTATTTTTTACATTTGACCTCCATGAGGTAGGAGAGGATCTACAGTATGTTTTAAAGGAGTATTTCAACAATAGTGACCTTAATGATTGGGGTCCCGTTGATAAATCTACTCGTTTAAAACAACAGCAATTGATTCTTAATTTATTTAACTACCGCAGTTGTGGCATTGCAGAACGGCATACCATGGAGGAAAAGGCTCGTAAGGCTGCAACATTTTGCGGTAAACCCATTTATATCTTCCGCGAAATCATGAATTATTTGTCTGAGCATCGTATTGTTGTTCCTGTTTATAGTCTTATGCAAGATATGATAGGACAGGTAATAACCCATGAACAAAATCGATTGATCACACTGATACAAAACCATCTTAAACAAATGGATATCGAAGCTTTAGATCGGTTACTGGAAGACTCGTCTGGATTGTATGAAATTACATTACTGAAGCATGAGCCGAAAGATTTCAGTGCTACTGAGATAAAGCGAGAGATGGAACGGGGTAAACAAATACAACAGTTGTATCATTTGGCCCAAGAATTGTTGCCAAAGCTAAATATTTCGAACGAAAGCATCAAGTATTACGCTTCCTTAATAAGCTATTACTCAGTCTTTAGACTGAAACGACTGAATGAATGGATTGTTTATATATATTTATTATGTTTCGTGTTTCATCGTTATCAACGGATGCATGACAATCTGATTAACACTTTCATATATAGCGTGAGAGGTTATATCGATGATTCAAAATTAACAGCAAAAGAACGTGTTTACGAGTGCTATACAGAGAGCAATCAAGACATGAAAAAAGCAGGGGAACTACTCAAAATATTTACTGATGATCATATCCCTGCCGATACTCCCTTTAAGGATATTCAAAGTCGTGCATTTACGATTCTAGAACGTCAGAAACTGGAATCCATAGCGACTCAGATCACTACAAATATAAAATATGATGAAACTGCCTTCCAATGGGAACAGATTGATCAGCAGACACGTCGATTTAAACGTTATTTAAGACCCATATTTTTGCAGGTTGATTTCGTTGCTCCTTCACCGAATGATCCATTAATTAAAGCAATCGATTTTATGAAGACCGCCTTTAATAAGAATAAAGCGTTAGGACAGTATCACTCGGATCATTTGCCAAATGGTTTCATACCCGATGGTGCGAAGCGTTATATCTATGAACAAAAAACAATCTTAGCTGATCGTTATGAATTTTTGGTCTATCGCATCCTGCGCAACCGTTTGGAAGCAGGGGATATATTTTGTCGTGATAGTATCCGATTTCGCAGTTTTGAGGATGACCTGATCAATGATCATCAATGGCAACAAAAAGAAACATTGATAGCCGATACTGGTCTGACAATTTTTAACCAACCCATTCATAGTCATTTAGTGGAACTTGAGAGAAGATTAGAAGATCGAATTACGGAGGTTAACCAAAGCATTGCATCTGGCGAAAATGAACATCTTCAAATAAAAAAACGGGGTTCACATACCCGATGGACATTACCTTATACTCGGGATACAGAGTCCATTAATCACTCATTCTATGATACATTAAGGCAAATAGACATTAGAAGTGTCTTGCATTTTGTTCAACAACACTGTCAATTTCTTGACTCATTTGAGCACATTCTGGGGCGTTATGCCAAACAGAATAAAGACAATCGAATTCTTGTTGCCTGTCTAATCGCTTGGGGAACCAACATGGGGTTAGGTAGGATGGGGGAAATTTCAGATATTAGCTATCCGTTACTGGCTGCCACATCTGATAATTTTATTCGTCTGGAGACTTTAAAAGAAGCGAATGATTGTATCAGTAATGCCATAGCCAAACTCCCAATTTTTAAACATTATGACATTGGTGAGACGATTCATTCTAGTAGTGACGGGCAGAAAATTGAGACCCGAATCAATACCATTAATTCTCGTCATTCACCTAAATACTTCGGTCTTGGTAAAGGGATTGTTTCCTATACAATGGTAGCCAACCATATCCCTGTTAATGCTCGAATTATTGGGGCTAATGAGCATGAAAGTCATTATGTGTTTGATATTCTATTCAACAACACATCTGATATTCAGCCTGATGTGCATTCCACGGACACACACGGAACCAATGAAGTGAATTTTGCTATCCTTAAATTTTTTGGTTATCAGTTTGCGCCTCGCTACAAGGTTATTCACGACAAAGTTAGCAAATCTCTTTACGGATTCAAACATCCAAGCCAATATGGAGATATACTGATCAAGCCAGTTCGAAAGATTAATACGAATCTCATTATAGAAGAATGGGAAAATATTCAACGAATTATGCTATCCCTTGCAGTTAAAACAACCACACAAAGCATTATAATTGGTAAGCTAAGTGCTTATGCACGGAAGAACAAAACCAAACGTGCTTTATGGGAGTACGATAACATCATAAGGAGTCTATATTTTTTGGATTATATTGATTCTCCACCTTTACGCCGAAATGTGCAAAGGGCATTAAATCGGGGGGAAAGTTATCATAAATTACGCAAAGCAGTATCCTTTGCTAATTTTGGAAAATTACGTTTCAAAAATGAAAATGATCAACAAATCTGGGGTGAATGCAGTCGCTTACTCTCCAATTGCATTATTTTTTACAATGCCAGTATTTTATCTAATATGTTGGCTTACCAAGAAACAAAGGGACTGGATTCCGACGTTATGAAACAAATATCTTCAGTCGCATGGCAACATATTAACTTCTATGGAAGATACGAGTTTAATATACAACAAGAGTCTGTTGACATGGATGCACTCATTCAAGAATTGGCTCATTCAAAATTTATATCTGAAATAGGGATAAACAATATATAAGGAGTACTTTGTTAGAAATTTTAGGGAAGCACTCCTTATTCCCCTTTTTCGGGGGATGTGCAAAAACACCCAATCTCGATCTGTTCCGCGTAATAGCGGGACGCACCAAGACACCGCTATCGGCGGGGGAGAGGCTTCATACGAGATGGGACTTTGAGCAGCTGCTCAAGCTTGATGCCGTGTCTATTATTCAACCTGATATATGCAATTGTGGAGGCCTTTCGGAGGCGAAGAAAATCAGTGATCTGGCGATGATCTATGATGTCCGAGTTCAGGCGCATGTTGCTGGGACACCGATCGCTGAAGCTGCAGCGATGCAGCTCGAAGCCGCCATTCCGAACTTCTTCATTCATGAATCTTATTACATGCAACCCTATGAGGATAACCTGACCTATTGTAAATATCGCTATCTTCCTGAAAATGGGTATTTAACCGTTCCTGATCTTCCCGGACTCGGACAGGAGTTGACTGATGAGGCGATGGAGCAGGCACTCGCGCATCTTGTGGTAGACTAGGGCACTAATCGAACCGTCATAGCGCTTTTGCGCTTTGACGAATAGGGTTAGAAAAGGGCTAATTTATAGTCCATATTCTTTCATTTTCCTACACAGAGTAGAACGGTTCATATTTAGATATTTCGCTGTTTCACTGCAGTTGTATTTACAGATTTTTTAAACAACTGCTATTTTTTGTTCTTCCGACAAAAAAAACTTATTCGAGACGCTGTAATTACTATGAACCCGAAAAGGAGACTCTTTTTCATCTGTTTTTACCGAACAATAGGAAAAGAAATTCATTTAAATTTTTTCTAAAAATTAATTGACAGTAATTCAAAAATTAAATAAAATGAAAACGTATTCTGGAAAACATATTCTGTGCGAGTGATAAACGTGCTATCTTCAAGATTTCTTTATATAATCAATTGGAGTAAGATCTGGCTTCTATTGCGTCGTACAACTGACTTTAGTGAGAAAGGAATCGTTAAGTATGAAGGTTACTGTTAAGGATATTGCTCGCACGGCTGGAGTTTCCCAGTCAACTGTTTCCAAGGTGCTCAATAATTATGCACAAGTAAAGGAATCAACAAGAAAGAAAGTGCTGAAGGCTGTGGAAGAACTTGGGTTTGTCCCGGATCTTGTAGCAAGAAGCCTAGTGATGAATAGAACAGGGACAATAGGTCTTATCGTCGGTGATATTGCCAATCCATTCTTCTCTGAAACAGCAAAGGTCATTATTGCCGAAGCGAGAAAAAGCGGAATCGATGTGATCCTAAGCGACACAGATTATCGGTCTGAGCTGATGGAAATGGCTGTAAAAAATATGTTAGCGAGAAGAGTGGACGGAATTTTGATTTCTGCAGTCGATCGAAAGGATACATTTACAACTGATTTATATAAGAAAGGGTATCCCCTTGTACTATTTAACCGCCATCCAGATAGCGACTTAGTGAATTACATTGTATTGGATAACGGGAAAGGCTCAAGATTGGCTGTAAATCACTTGGTCCAGTTAGGTCATCGAAGAATATCCTTCATTTCGGGACCGTTACAATTTTCGACTTTTCATCACAGGTATTTGGGTTATAAAAACGCGATACAGGAACACAACATTCCGTACATTGAGGAGTTTGTCTTTGATGGGGATCCTTCCTATGAAAGTATAAACGATTACTTGAAGGAATTATTAAATAAGGATGAGAAACCAACGGCATTCTTTGCTGCGACCGACCAACTTGCCATTCACGTCATGGATGCGTTAGCTAGAATGGGCTTTAATGTTCCGTTAGATTTTTCAGTGATCGGGTTTGATAATATTGACATCTCTTCAAACCCACATATTAATTTAACGACGGTTTCCCAAAATAAAAAAGAGATGGCTAAATTAGCCTTGGAGAAACTTCTGGCTCTGATTGATGAAGGTGAAATACCTGAACAGCCCATCCATATCACGCTGGAACCAAAATTGATTATCCGAAAAACAGTGGGGGTCAATTATGAGCAGTTTCACTATGAAACGCCTCGGGGTGAAATCAGTCTTTCTGAAGGATAGTAATCAAATTATGTAAATCGGAGGTTCTTGCGGTGAACACCAGGGATATTCATTCTATGTTTAATCTTAGCGATAAGGTCGCGGTCATAACTGGAGCTAGTAAAGGGATCGGAAGAGAAATTTCCTTATTACTGGCTGATGCTGGAGTAGACGTAGTGATCATTGCTAGAAATCGGACAGAGCTTGAGGAGGTCGCGGCAGAAATTAAGGAAAAAGGGCGAAGAGTGTTGATCATCCCCTTAGACATTACACGAACGGAAGATGTTGAATTGGCCGTCGAACAAATAATTCAATATTATGGTGCTATCGATATTCTTGTCAATAACGCCGGTATTAACATTCCCAAACCAGCTGTTGAGGTAACGGAATCTGACTGGGATCGAGTGATGGATCTTAATTTAAGAAGCGCTTTCTTCGTCAGCCAAGCGGTTGGCCGGCAAATGATCAAACAAAAACGGGGGAAAATCATCCATATTTCATCACAGATGGCTTTTGTGGGGTATTATGATCGGGCTGCTTACTGTTCAAGTAAAGGAGGGCTCACTCAAATGATGAAGGCCTTAGCGATTGAGTGGGCACCCTATCAAGTGAATGTGAACGCCATTGCTCCCACATTCATCGAAACACAGATGACAAAAAATATGTTTGAAAAAGAAGAATTTCGAAGAGATGTGTTAAGCAGAATCCCGATGGGAAGGCTTGCCAAGCCTGAGGATTTATTTGGGGCGATTCTGTTCCTTGCCTCTGGCACATCGGATATGGTAACGGGACAAACCATTGTCGTAGACGGTGGTTGGACGGTTTGGTAATTTAGTAGATTAGTAGAGTTCTATCACTGAAGAATTTCTAAACTATATTTTTTTGAAGAAAGCAGAATACGTATTACACCAACGGAATACGATTTCAGACAAAAGCTGTCACAGATTAGGGGAGAAGAAGAGGATGCAGACTTTATTTCAAGATTTTAGAATGCCCAGTAACCTTCGGTTTGGTGTAGGTGCGTTGGCCACATTACCGGAAGAAGTGAAACAATGGGGTGCTACAAAAATTGGGTTGGTCAGTGATCGGGGCTTGGAGAAGGCGGGGCTTGTTGGCCGGGTTGTGGAATTGCTTGGGTCGCTTTCCATCCCCATTGTGACCTTTACAGAAATAGCAGGTGAACCGACCTTCCGTTTAGTCGAGCAGGCTGTAAACCACTTTAAAAGAGAGCAGTGCGATTTGGTTATTGGAATTGGCGGGGGCAGTGCGTTAGATGTGGCCAAAACGACAGCCTCTTTATTAGATAAGAGTGACTTGGATCCCTATTTAAGAAGAAATGAGAAAATTGAAATCAGAAAGATCCCATGTATACTTCTCCCGACCACATCGGGGACGGGGTCTGAAGTTACGATGAATGCTATCTTTGGAGATGAAGAACAAGAATTGAAGCGCGGGATTGTGAGTCCTGTTCTTTTGCCTGATCTAGCGATTATTGATCCTGAACTTACGTTATCCTGCCCGCCGCGGGTGACCGCTTCATCCGGGATCGATGCCTTTACACATGCGATCGAATCTTATATTTCAGTCCGGGCCACACCATTAACCAAAATTTATGCTGAGAAAGCCATGAAGCAGTTTCCCCATCATATTACTAAAGCTGTTCACCATGGCGCGAATCTAGAGGCGAGGACGGGGATGTGTTGGGTAAGTACGCTAGCTGGGGTTACCCTGGCAAATGCCGGTGTCGGTGCTGTACATGCTCTTGCCTATCCGTTGGGTGGAAAGTTTCATATTGAACATGGGATCGCCAATGCACTCTTGATGCCTTATGTGTTTCAGGTTATTGGAACGACCTGCATCCAGGAGATGGTCGATGTAGCTGCTTTCTTGCAATTAGGAGACTATCACCAAAAACCAAGTGAAGCGCTAAATGCCGTAGTTGACTATTTCTACCAATTACTTAAACAATTAGATCTTCCTTCTTCCTTGGCTCAATTGGAAGTAGATGAACAATCACTGCCGGTTCTTGCAAATCAGGCATCCAAGATTGATCGGCTTTTAAACAATACCCCCTATTATTTAAACGAAAGAAAGATTTTACAGATTTATCAAAAGGCGTTTCGGGGAGAACTTTAATTACGTAGGAGGAGAGTAACGATGAAAAAGAGATTATTCATTGGCGGTGAGTGGGTAGAGGGTAGTTCTTACTATGATTTAAAATCACCGTATAACGGAGAACTTCTTGCACAAATTCCTTTAGCTACAACAAGTGAGGTGAAAGCAGCCCTAGACCAGGCGGAAAAAGCATTCCAAGTGATTCGCCAGATGACGTCCCTCGAGCGGGCGACGATTTTGGAGAAGGCTTCCCAACTTTTTCAAGACCGTTTAGAGGAATGTGCCCAAATTTTGGCAAAGGAAAATGCCAAGCCAATTAAAACAGCTCGAACGGAAATTAGTCGAACCATTGAAACTTACAAGTTTGCAGCGGAAGAAGCGAAACGAATTCATGGGGAAACCATTCCGATGGATGCCGCGATCAACGGAAAAGACCGATTTGCCTTCACGATTCGTGAGCCTCTGGGTATTATTGCAGCGATAACCCCGTTTAATTTCCCATTTAATCTGGTTGCACATAAACTGGGGCCTGCCATTGCGGTTGGGAATTCCGTAGTGCTAAAGCCAGCGAATCAAACTCCGCTAAGTGCTTTGATGACGGCAGAGATTTTTGCGGAAGCAGGCCTTCCTGCAGGGGGACTAAATGTGGTCACCGGAAGAGGCAGCGAAATTGGCGATGTATTAATTGGGGACTCTCGTGTGAAGATGATTACTTTCACCGGAAGTGTTGAAGTTGGACTGGGGATTAGGGAAAAGGCGGGCCTGAAAAAGGTGACATTGGAGTTAGGGTCGAATTCAGCCGTCATTGTTGACAGTGTGAATGATTTGGATGAGGTAGCCGCGCGTTGTGTGGAGGGATCCTTCGCCTTCTCTGGCCAAGTCTGTATCTCTGTCCAGCGAATCTATGTCAATCGCCAATTGTATGATTCTTTCTTAGAACATTTTATAGAGAAGACAAAATCCCTTGTCATCGGTGATCCCCAAGACGAAGGCACGAATTTATCGGCAATGATCTCGCCTGCCGAAGCGGAGCGTGTAGAAAATTGGTTGAACGAAGCCCGAAATTCCACCGCGAACATTGTCTACGGGGGAAATAGAGAAGGTGGAATTCTTCATCCGACAGTTATCACGGAAGTGAAGCCTACCATGGCTATTAGCTGCAAAGAGGCTTTTGCCCCGATTGTGTCGATTGTTCCTTATGATTCCTTTGACCAGGCTATTGAATATGTGAATGATTCAGACTATGGCCTTCAAGCGGGGGTATACACCACTTCCATCGGTCAAGCCTTTGACGCCATTCGAAAAATTGAGGTCGGCGGAGTCATTATCAATGATATTCCGTCATTTAGAGTGGATCAGATGCCATATGGGGGGGTGAAAAATTCCGGAACCGGCCGTGAGGGTGTGAAATATTCCGTAGAGGAAATGACAGAATTAAAATTGGTGTCTTTTAAACTGTAAAGGAAGTCGGTCTAAAGGATTATCTATATTATGGAAAGCTCATTTTACAAGATTGAATGGATGAAAGAAGGTGTAACGTGAAAAAGGTTATTTATATTCCCCAAGATATCATAGATGATGCAAAAGATTTTCTAATCCAACGTGGCTATCTATTGAAATTTGGGACAGGGATGGATCAGGCTACATTAATAGCAGAAGCCGAAGAATGTGACGCGATATTGGTAAGAACGGCAGAAATTAGTGAACAAGTCATAACAGCTGCAAAACAATTGAAGATTATTGCCAAGCATGGTGTGGGTTTGGACAATATTGATGTCCAAGCGGCCACTGCAAGGGGGATCACGGTTACAAATGCCCCCTTGGCCAACGCCAATTCCGTAGCAGAGCATGTCATGGCGCTAATCCTAGGACTTTCTAAAAATCTTCGAGCCACGGACCAAGAATTGAGAAAAGGAAACTTTGAAATTCGTAATCAATTAATAGGGATGGATCTTGAAGGGAAGATCCTCGGTATAGCGGGTCTTGGCCGAATTGGCCGCTTGGTGGCAAAGAAAGCCTCTGCAGGATTCGGGATGAAGGTGATAGGATATGATCCTTATATGAAATCATCCTTTCCATCTGAAGTAGAAAAAGTGGACCATTGGGAGCAGTTATTTAGGGCCTCTGATATTGTCAGTCTTCACCTCCCTCTTTCCAAAGAAACCAAAGGAATTGTGGGATGGCAAGAATTCTCCTGGATGAAACCGTCCGCTTTGTTTATTAATGCCTCCCGAGGTGAAGTCGTTCGTGAGGAAGATTTGGTAGAGGCGTTAAGAAGCGGACAAATCAAAGGGGCCGGCCTTGATGTATTTGAAGTGGAACCTCCGTTAGATGACAATCCATTGTTTGCTTTAGAAAATGTGCTAGTAACCCCCCATAATGCGGCTTTAACAGAACAAGGCAGAAGAAAAATGGCCTTCCACGCCGCCATGGAGATCGATCGGGTGTTATCCGGGGAACAACCGGAATGGCCAGTAAATCATCCTTTAAACCGGTAGAAGGGAGTGAACGAAATGACTACAAAATTCACGAAAGACTTTTTTGCTGCATTAATATTCCTTGTACTCGGTGTTCTTATGTTTACGGAATCTTATAAAATTAAACAGCTTTCGTTTGGGATTGAGATTGGATCCGATTTTGTCCCCAAATTGATTGCGATCGGTATTATGGGAATGAGTCTTATACTTCTGATTCAAAATGCAAGGAAAAAAGGATTAGCCAAACAGGCTCAAGCAACTGAGAAGCAACAAGAAGATAAGGGCATGAAAGTATCTTTTTATGGAACGATTGGACTTCTCACTATTTATGTGACATTGCTAGAGAAAATAGGTTTTGTTCCCATGACGATGTTGTATTTATTTATTCAAATGAACCTTTTGAAAAGTTCGTCTAAGAAGAACCAGTTCCTTATTGCCGGTTTATCCATAATATGTACCCTACTAGTCTATTATCTATTTAAAAATATCTTATATTTAATGCTGCCTGAAGGGATTTTAGGATAGGAGGGTTTTTTATGACAGATATGATGTTAACTGGATTTATGGAGATTTTAAACATTAAATCCATTATATTAATTTCTTTGGGTGTGGGTGTGGGCTTGATTTTTGGGGCTATTCCCGGTCTTTCGGCAACGATGGCTATTGCCCTTTGCTTACCAGTGACATTTGGGATGACCCCGATTGATGGGATGGCATTGTTAATGGGTCTATACATTGGTGGGGTATCCGGCGGGTTGGTGCCTGCCATCTTAATGAATTTACCAGGAACACCGGCCTCTATCGCAACCACTTTTGATGGATATCCGATGACCAAGAAGGGTGAGGCGGGAAAGGCTTTAGGGCTAGGAATTGTCAGTTCTTTTCTAGGTGGGTTATTCAGTATTTTGGTATTGATCTTTATTTCACCCCCTTTGGCATCTATTGCCTTGAAGTTCGGACCCTATGAATACTTTGCCATTGCGATCTTTTCTTTAACGATGATTTCCAGTCTTTCTGGAGATTCCATGCCAAAAGGTGTACTTAGTGGGTTACTCGGCATGGCATTAGCGGTAATCGGGGCATCACCAATTGATGGCAATACACGGTTTACCTTTGGAATAACATCCCTTGACGGGGGCTTCAATCTCCTTGCGCTTCTGATCGGATTATTCGCCGTATCCGAAATTATTAGCGCAACAAAAGAAAAGAATCAAATCAACAGTCAAAACGTGGATGGTCCTAAAATCAAAGGCTTCGGTTTTTCTCTAAAAGAATTACTCGCACAAAAATGGAACCTGCTTCGTTCTAGTCTGATAGGAACAGGAATTGGTATTCTTCCCGGAATCGGTGGAGGGACTTCCAATCTGATATCGTATATTGTGGCAAAAAACCAATCCAAGAATCCAGAAAATTACGGGAAAGGGGATCCTTCAGGGGTCGTTGCATCGGAAACATCCAATAATGCATCCATTGGTGGTGCATTGGTGCCCCTTGTTACCCTTGGGATTCCGGGAGACACGGTGACTGCGCTGCTGATCGGGGGATTGATCCTTCATGGATTAACACCCGGCCCTACCTTATTCACTCAAAGTGGGGATGTGGTGTATGCCATCTTTGCTTCATTGCTGATCGCTAATGTGTTTATGATGGTCTTTTACTATATGGGCATTCGATGGTTTGTTCGTGTTCTAAGTGTCCCCAAATATATTTTGCTTCCTATTATCGTCGTCCTTTGTGCGGTAGGGGCTTACGGTCTAAATAATCGTGTTTTTGATATTGTAGCTATGTTGTTTTTCGGGGTGATGGGCTATATCCTCCAAAAGTATAAATTCCCGCTTACTCCGATTATTTTAGGTTTTATTCTTTGCCCGATCGCTGAAACCAATTTATTAAGAGGGTTAATGTATTCCAAAGGAAGTTTCATGCCTTTCGTTACAGAGCCCATCGCGGCAGCTTTCTTATTAGCCACGGTGCTTTCCGTTGTGTTTACCATTCGCAAAAATAGGAAGAAGAAAAAAGCACAAAAAAACATGACCGAAGAGACAATGGCTGGATAAAAACTATGATCGGAAAGGTGATAGGAAAAAATGAAAAGATATAACGCGGAAAAGTTAAAGCAATTGATCATTGATTCTTTTATGGCGGCCGGTTTGGACCAAGAACAAGCCGAAATTACGGGACAACATTTGATTTTTGCTGATCAACACGGGGTAGACACCCATGGGATTTTGCGGCTTCCCATCTATATTAAGCGTATTCAAGAAGGTTTAATCAATAAAACCCCGAACCTGGAGTGGTCAAATGAAACAAATAGTTCTGCCGTCCTTGATGCGGATAACGGGATGGGACATTATATTACACATTTGGCCATGCAAAAAGCGATAGAGAAAGCCAAGCAGCATACGATTAGTTTTATTACGGTTAAAAATGGAAATCACTTTGGGGCCTTAGCTTCCTATACCAAAATGGCGGCAAAACAAAAGATGATTGGTTTCATCACAACAAATACAGCTCCATTAATGGCACCTACAGGTGGTGCGGAGCGTGTTCTTGGCAATAACCCGCTTTCCTTTGCTGTTCCAAGAAAAAATGAACCACCTGTTGTCTTGGATATGGCCTGCAGTAATGTTGCGGGCGGAAAATTAGTGTTGGCAAGTAAGAAAGGCGAGTCGATTCCTCTTGGATGGGCGTTAGATCGGGAAGGCAGACCGACCACAGATCCATTTGAGGGATTTGAAAATGGCGGGGTGTTGTTGCCGATTGGGGGGCACAAAGGCTATGGTCTATCGCTAATCATGGATATCTTGACAGGTGTGCTTTCAGGCTCGAACTACGGGAAAAATGTCAACCGATTGTATGACACAAGTAAAGTGACTGGAATCGGGTATTCCATGATGGTCTTAAATATTGAAAGCTTCCTTCCTATGGATATATTCGAAGATCGATTAGAAGATTTATTGCATATGGTGGAGAATTCGAAAAAGGCGATGGATGTTGAGCGAATTTATCTTCCCGGGCAAATGGAAGAAAAGATTATTAGGGAGCGTCTTGAGCAAGGTGTACCGCTTCCCGATAAATTACATGCAGAGTTACTAGAATTAAGCAGTGAACTTGGGTTGGATAAAGGTCAATATGGCCTTTAAACATAAAAATAAAAATGGGAGGGTCAATCTATGAAAAAATTTACGTCCATGTTGTTTAGTTCTTTATTAGCAGTGTCCTTAATCGCTACCGGTTGTTCCCAACAACCACAGCCAACTGCAACCCCTAGCGGGAATGGTGAGAATCAGCAAAAGGAAACACCAGTAGACAAGCCAGTCGATTATCCGAAAAAGCCTATTCAATTAGTCATTCCTTTTGCTCCTGGCGGGGATACTGACTTGAATGCACGGGTGTTGGCCAAACATCTTGAGAAGGAGTTAGGACAGCCTGTTGTAGTTTCCAATGTAACAGGTGCAGGGGGATCTGTAGCTACACAAAAGGTAAAGGACTCTAAAGCAGATGGCTATACCGTTTTGTTCCATCATAACACCATGCTTTTGAATAATGTCCTAGGGGTAAGCCCGCTTAGCTTTAAAGATTTCGAAAGTGCCGGTATTGCAATGATGGACCTAACCAACACCTATACGGTGAGCAGTAAATCCAAGTATCACACCTTACAAGATTTTATCGACGAAGCTAAGAAAAGACCGAATGAACTGAATGTAGCCTCAGCGATTGCCAACTTTAGCCAATTAACATTTTTGGCATTCCAAAAAGAAACGGGGACGGAATTTAATATTATCGATGTCGGGGGAGGAAATGACCAAAAAACAGCTTTACTTGCAGACCGTGTCGATTTGATCTATGGAACCTATTCTTTAGTTAAACCACATGTAGATTCAGGTGAATTCAGAGTATTAGGCTTCATGAGTGAGGAGAGAAATCCTGAGTTGCCTGATATTCCAACCTTTAAAGAGCAGGGAGTAAATTTAGTTTACGATAAGTTCTTCTTCCTTTCCTTCCCAAAGGATACACCAAAGGAGATCATAGGGAAGTTTAGCCAGGCCATGGAAAAGGTAAGCAATAGCAAGGAATATCAAGATGATCTTAAAAAACTATATGTGACACCAAAGTATATGCCTCCCGCCGATGCTGTTACCTACTTAGAGAATGTACAGAAAGAATATGAAAAGTTTAAAACAGATATGGAAAAACCAGTAGAAAAAGTAAATCCTTAAAATTGAAGACAAAAGGAGAATTCTACAGATGGTTAAAAATAGGGTAAAAGAGAAGATCAAGCAGGGAGAGAAGGTTCTAGGGTGCTTCCTTAATATTTATTCACCTGCTTTGGTGGAACTGATGGGGTATGCGGGATTTGATTTTATTGTTATTGATAACGAGCATGGCGGATTTTCAGATAGTGAGCTGGAAAATCTAATCCGTGCAGCTGAATGTGTGGACATTGTTCCCATTATTCGAATTGCTTATGATCCTTCCAGTATTCAGAAAGCCTTGGACCGCGGTGCACGTGGAATTCAAGTTCCGATGGTCAATACGAAGGAAGACGCGGAGAGAATTGTTAAATTGGCGAAGTATCCGCCTTTCGGTACACGTGGTGCGGCATTTTCCATTCGACCCGCGAAATATGGAAGAATATCAGGTGAACAATTCTTAGATCATGAAGATGAAAACACGATGATCATCGTTCATATTGAAACACCGGAGGCCGCAAGGAATTTCGAGGAAATTATTCAAGTCCCTGGAATTGATGTCGCATTCATCGGCCCGACTGATTTATCTGTCAATATGGGATATAAAAAGGAAGGTTCAAAACATCCGGATGTTCAGAAAACAATACAAGAAATTTACGATCAGGCCAAAAAGATGAATTTCCCTGTAGGAACCATCGCACCTATTCAAAAAGACATTAACCGGGCGATCGAACAAGGGAACAGCTATGTTGTAGGGGTAGGGAGCTCCATCTTCTTATCTACCTTTGATAATTATGTTGGGGAATGGGAAAAACATAAAATCTAATCTGATGAAGCTATAAAAAGGCGACCCCAGGACTTCTTATGTTCTTGGGGTACTTTTTTAGGACTACATAGGAGGGTGAAATGTCATGACAGAAAGATTATCAAAAGACACTTTGCTAAAGCTAAGACGATACAATAGCCCGACCATCTACAATGGTTGGGAGCAAATTACGAAACAAGATGTGACCAAAGGGAACTTTAATCTTGATGAAGTCAAAGACTTTATGCCCCAGTTAGGTCCCATGGTCGGTTATGCGGTCACGCTCGTGATTGAACCTAGCAATATCGAACATAAAAAGCATAAAGTGGAAAGATTGAGAGAATATCGCAAATATATAGCAAGTGTCCCAGGTCCAAAGATTGTCGTAGTGAAAGACCTGGACAAAGTTCATGTGGGTTCCTTCTGGGGAGAAGTCAATGCGACCATTCACCGGTCGTTAGGATGTGTGGGCACTATTGTTGATGGGGCCGTCCGGGATGTAGATGAAATGGCTCAGGCGGGTTTGAAGGCACTTGCAAAAAGACTATGTGTTGGTCATGCTCACGTCACGCCAATCGATTGGAATTGTGAAGTCGAGGTGTTTGGCTGTAAGATTAAACCCGGGGAGCTGATTCATGCAGACCAGCATGGCTTTCTCACCATTCCACAGGAAGATGAGGGCAGACTGCTCGAGGCAGCAGAGTTTATGGATCAAAACGAAATGAATACAGTCATCCCATCCGCTTGGAATACAGCGGGCAAGTCAACAGAAGAGATCCTTGCAGAAATAGAACGCGGCGGTGAAAAATTCAGGTCCGCTATGCGTAGTAAATTCCAAAAGGATGGAGAATGGTAGTTAGGAGGGGGCGACCTAATCAAGGTCACCCTTTTTTCCATTCGAAGACGCAAGCCTCCTCGTGATGGCCTGCTTTTGGAGAACCTCCATGTTTTTTGTCTAGTCAATCAGCGCCATCACAAACTTATGGATATTTTTCATGAATCCCTCGACAGTAGCCCCTTTGGTAATGTCGTTCAGCCGTTTTTCCCATTGTCCGTAAGGGTAGGACTTGCTAAATATCCAATGCCTGATTTGCGGATGAGAGCAATTAAAGCCATCCCTTTCGGAGTTACATATAGATATTTCCCTTTCGTGGTTATGTACTCAGTAGCTTTTAGTTTTTCAATCATTCCAGCCCTTGTCGCAGGCGTGCCAATGCCATGTTCTTTCATCGCTTCGCGGGCTTCTTCATCCTCGACTTCCCGTCCTGCCAGTTGCATGGCTGCCACCAATGTCCCCTCAGTAAACAGTTTGGGAGGTGTCGTTTTTTTCTAGAATTTTAGTAACCCGACAAACTGGCTTGGACCAAGTGAAAAATTCTCGACGAGGGGATCTTCATCAGATTCCTCGGCATTAACCACCTTCCAGCCCGATTGGAGCAACGCTTTAACCGTCGTCTTAAAGGGTTCTCCTTTTACATCTACGAGAATAATATGAACCCTATACACCGCTGGAGGAAAAAAGTGAGCGAGAAATCGTTTGACGATAAGGTCATATAATTTTTCATCGTCTTTCGTTCCGAAGGTTCGGGGGATATTTTCCGTTGGCAGGATGGCATGGTGATCTTCAATTTTGTCTGGACGACAGATGTGTTTATTGTTGATATGAACATATTTTTTATCTCCTTTTGCTGTAAGCGGGGCATAGGTCGTCTTTTTGAGCAGATCGAAGGCCTGGTACATAAAAGGGATGTTTGTCTGATCCACATAATTGCTATTGGTTCTTGGATAACTGATGTTTTTTCTTTCATACAATTTTTGGGCTGTTTTTAGGGTTTTATCCGCAGTAAATCCGAATTTAGCATTGGCTTCTTTTTGCAGTAAATTCAAATCATAGAGTTTAGGCGGATTGTTCTTTTCCTCCTTTTTTTCATAGGAAGTTATTGTACCTATTTGTCCGGATACCATTTGAACAATGGTCTCTGCCTTGGAACGATCCTTCATCTGTGGGCCTTGCCAAATCCCTTTAAAGTCTTGTCCAACCTGGCTGAAAAGAACCTCTACTTCATAGAAATCCTCTTCCACAAAATGATCAATCTCTTGTTGGCGATCAGCGAGGATGGCTAGTGTTGGCGTTTGCACCCTCCCGACCGTAAACTTGTCATGGTGCTTGCAAGTGAAAACGCGGGTTCCGTTCAGGCCAATGATCCAATCTGCTTCAGCTCGAGAGCGTGCTGCTTGATACAGAGAGGAATAATCCCTCCCGTCTTTCATTTCAGCGAAGGCCTTACGAATCGCTTCCACCGTTAAACTAGATGTCCAAAGTCTTTTCACGGGCTTTTGAATCTGAAGAAATTCGAGAACGAATTGAAAAATGGCTTCTCCTTCTCTTCCGCTATCACATCCGTTAATAATCCATTCGCTAGATTTAGCCAGTTTTTTAATATAGGAAAGCTGTGCCTGCTTTCCTGGGATGGGAAGTAATTTCATTCTGGATGGCAAGATAGGGAGAGATGTTCAAGCTTCCATGACTTGTACTTGGGATCATAATGTTCGGGGTGGGCTAAAGCAACCAGATGTCCGAAACACCAGGTAATAACATAATCCTTTCCGTCGATTCCTTTGCCCTCGACCCTGGGATGTTCCTTTGTGGGGGTGAAAGTGGTCTGTTTTAAAATTGCTTGTGCAATGGCTTTTGAGGCGGAGGGTTTTTCTCCAATAATCAAAATGGCCAATATGCTAGCCTCCTTAACCTAGAATCCTTGTTTCCATTATTTAATCACACTTTTAATGTCAAGGGTTAGTCCTAATTTTTTGCGGTAGACCCTAAATACTAGAAACACCTCCTTTCAGTTATACATAAAATTTAGGAGCATATATTTTATTAAAATAAGGGGGTGTTGCTCACGTGTCTGCTGAGGATATTAGTACCTCTGTGTGAAGAAAAAAGATCACGACGAGAAAGTGTCGGGTCAACTTGCGTATATTAGCGATGTGAAGGTCAATTCGATGCTTTATGGTGTCTTGTATCGTTCGCCTGTCGCGTACGGAAAAGTAAGGTCTATCCAGTTGCCGGCATTACCTGCAGGGTATGAAAAGATTGGAGCAGAACATATCCCTGGGAATAATTTTGTAAAGTTATTACATAAGGATCAGCCCATTTTTGCCGATGAGTGGGTTCAGTATATTGGTGAACCGATGTTTATGTTGGTAGGGCCAGAGTTAGCCATTCTTTATCAATTAATAGATGAAGTGAAAGTGGATATCGAAGAACATCCAGCGATCTATACATCATCACCCACCGCATAGACATAGTTTTCTTCACTACCATATCCCGCATCCGAAATGATTGTTTCAGGCATGGGTAGGGAAGTGGAAGCTAGTTTTTCCATGTGCGGTATAAAACAACGTGTATCTGTTGGACGTTGATGGATCGTATAAAACAAGATAAACTGGTTCTCTGTCCCCATTTGCACGTTATACCCTGGCTTAAGTTGACCATTTTTCATATGATCTTCCTTCATACGCATAAAGGTTGCATCTTTGTCCGTTTTCGAATAGCTGTTACGGTCTCCAAAGATTTCGTTCTGTTCCTTGTATTTTGCTAGTCGGGGTATATAATTTTCTCGAATCAGCTTTAAAGGTTTCTTCCATTGACTACGTTCCCGGCGCTTCTCCTTACGAAGGGTTGTATCCGTTTCTTTTTCAATTTCCTCTGTTAGCGTTTCTACCTTTTCTTCGATTTCCCTAGCGACTGTTTCTAGATCCTGTTCAGCAATTTCTGCATTCTGCTCGAGTTCCATTTCTCCCGTTCCTTCCAATTGGGTTAATTCATGGATGTGCTGTAGGGTTTCTTGAATTTTTTCTTTTAATTTGGCCTCAAATTTCTCCGTTGACTTTTTCCATACGAAAGAATACTTATTGGCATTGGCTTCAATCTTGGTGCCATCCAAAAAGTAGTTTTCCATCGTTATGTATTTTTCTTCCATCAATTTCAGTATCATGGCTTCAAACAACTTATCCATCAATACTTTCATTCGTTCCCCACGGAACTCGTTTTGGTACGAAAATCTGGTTGTTCCATGGCTGCCAACCACATGGCTGGGATGTTTTCTCTTATTAGTTTTTCGATGCCCCGGCAGGAATAGACCTTTTGGGAATAACCAAACAGAATAATTTTAAGCATCATTTTAGGGTGAAAGGAACTTCGTCCTCCACCTTTATAATGAAAAAACAATTGTTCATCCGGTACTGCCTCCACCATTTCGTCAACTACACGTGCGACGTGATGTTCTGGAATGAGTGCTTCAATGTCAAAAATAACTTGGATTTGGCGGTTATCATACGGCTTGAAAGTAGGGGCTAATTGTCTTTTTAGGGGCTTCTTTTCATCTACATCTGGAAGAAGAGCCATTTGCATGTTATAATTTTCAGTAGTAATCTTCGGATTGCACATAAAAAATCGTCCTTTCTTAAAATGGTGGTGTGGTAACTTTCATTTTACTAGAAAAAAAAGTCAGTTACCCTGACTTTTTGGACAGCCCCTACTTCTTCTCATGATCATTACTTTTCAATTACAGCATTATGCTGGACCGTATCCGCCACATGACAAGCCATCATGGAAGGGAAATCTTCCTTCCCGCCAAATCCTCTGCCTGTAGCACTTTGGATCACCCTGACCCCGTCATCAGCACATGCCAAAGCGGTAATCAAGGCATCCTTCACATAATAAAGACATTGCATCGAACCTACTACAAGGATTTCATCTTCCTTATAAATCCCAAGCATGCCTTGGGGCTCCAAATAGACATGTTCTTGATACCCGGTCTCGTACTCTTCTTCAATCACTTGATGGGCATTCGTTTCGATAGATCGGATCACGTCCAGACTTTCACCAAATTCATGATGGGCAAATACTCCGGTTTGATCTTTTTGTTTGATCGCTTCTTCTAAGGAAAGAACCACGATTTGATTTTCTCATTCCTTATGGATCCTATCTGCAAGAACAGACCCGAAAATACAAAAAGGACATCAAAAACGCAAAAAAATGGACCTACCATGAGCAGGATGATTATTTTATTTGCCCGAATGGAAGAAAAGTGACGTTTAAAAAATACCAAAACAAAAAGAATCCGTCCGGTTATGAGCAAAGCTTTAAAATATACGAATGTGAAGATTGTACAGATTGCCCATTGAGGGCAAAATGCACGAAGGCAAAAGGAAATCGTCAAGTTCACTGGAATACCGTCTTTGAAGAAATGAAAGCGAAGGCAAAAACAGCCCTTGAATGTGAAGAAAAAGCCACGATCTACGCTCTGCGCAAAGTGGAGGTAGAAAGTGTGTTCGGACACATCAAGGGCAATCGGTCGTTCCGCAGATTTTCTCTTCGCGGACTCGACAAGGTGCATGTCGAATTTGGAATTGTGGCATTAGCCCACAACATCCTGAAGGTAGCAGGTATCCGCCAGCTAACTTCAGAGAAAAATCCAAAGAATACAAAATAAAAAACTTATTTAGTTAGAATAGAATCAAACCGATGGATAGTATTTTGCGTTAATATAAAGTAAGGAAAATACGAGGAGTGCCTTTATCATGCGAAACAAGAGTGATACAGAATTAATGCAACTGGTCATGGAAAAGAATCGCCCAGCATTAGAAGAATTATATGATCGCTATATTAAATTGGTCTATTCTTTCGCTATAAAATCAACTAAAGATGAACAGAAGGCAAGGGTCATCGTTCAAGCTGTCTTTACCCGCTTATGGACGACCGAGAAAGGCTATGATCCGGAGAGGGGCCAGTTTGTGAATTGGCTCCTGACCATCACCCGCAATATGGCGATCGATCATCTCCGGGCAGAAAAACGGAATCATTCCTTCGTTCCCATTGAACCTGAGCGTTGGGACCAGATTGCGGACCATCCAGAAAATAATCCTGCGAACGTAGTATCACGGAAGTTGCTCCGTGAACAGATTGAGAAGGCTTATCGGTATTTGTCAAGGAGCCAAGTAGAACTCATTCAATCCTTATATTGGGAAGGATATTCACTGAGTGAAATTGCCCAAATGAGAGAGGAACCCATCGGTACTATCAAGAGCCGTCTTCATCAAACACTTAAGATTCTACGAAACCACTTGGTATTAGAGATGGAGGAGTGAAAATGGGAACTTACGGAAATTGTTCACTATCTAATGAATTGGTTGCATATGTTATTGGAGACACAACAGAGGAAGAAAAACACTTCATTGAAAAACACCTTTTAAGGTGTTCCATTTGCCATCGGGAAGTGAATGAATTACGGGAGGCTTGGAATATGATTCCGTATGATTTGGAGGAAACAGAGGTACCCGTTGATCTCAAAGAAGAAGTTATGCTGGCAATTTTCCCTCCTGAAGAGGTGCCTAAGTCTGTTAGGAAATGGACATGGCTGAAGCGGTTCTCATTCTCGGGACTCTCACCTCATGGCTGGGTAACAGCCATTTTGATTGTTGCTCTGGTTGCATCTGTATGGAACAACCTGATCGTCCGCCAACAGTTAGTGGCCTTAGAATCGAAATCCGAGCATCCCGCCCAGATTCTTCAGGTATATTCCTTAAAATCAGCAAACCCGGGATCAGCTAACGGGAACGTTTGGCTTTTTGAGAAAGGAAATGCAAAAAAACTCGTTTTTCATCTGCAGGGGTTAGAAGCTACTAAAGGAAGTGAGGCTTATCAAGTATGGCTGATTCAGGAGGGGAAGAGGAGAAGTGCTGGTGTATTCCTCGTAGATCAGAATGGAACCGGTATATTAACCTACGATATGAAGGAAGAACAGTTGCCCTTTGATGCTATTGGTATAACTTTGGAGCCAGATTCTGAGGGAACTCAACCAAGGGGAAAAAAGGTGTTAGGCACGTAATCAAAGGGCTGTCTTAATGATTAAGACAGCCTCTTTTCGTTTACCCAGGCATTCGTATCATAGCCACGGACCTCCCAATACCCGATATGCTCCTCTTCGATTAATTCTATCGCCTGCAGCCATTTCACTGACTTATAGGCATACATCTTCGGAATGATTAATCTCACAGGCCCGCCAAGTTTCTGGGGGATAGGCTTTCCATCCATCAGGACTGCAACCATGACATCCTCCATTCGGGATTGCTCCAGGCTGAGGGAATCTGTGTACACTTTGTCACCTGAGTAAAACTTTACATATTTCGCACTCGGACCCTCTTTCGCCATTTCAAGAAGTTCTGACAGCGGAATCCCTTCCCAGGTAACTTTGTAGACCGACCAGCCTGTAACACAATGAAAATCACTGACTTGCACTTTTCTCGGCAAGCTTGAGAATTGCTCCCATGACCAGTGCTGTGGCTTGGCTACTAATCCGCCGATTTCAAACTTCCAATCATTCGACGTAAACGATGGAGGTGGGGTTACTGTGTATACCCGAAAATTCCCTTGTGCCCCTCCACCAATAGGCGGATTCGAATTGGCTTGGGGGATGGGGTGAGGGAACATATGATTCCCATCGGTTTTCATCACTTCTTGGATTGTTGAGCCGCCACCATCCAAAGCTCTTTTTAACCATCGATGAAAAGTCGGACCTAGTGCGAAAACCAAAATCAATCCGGTTACCCATTGCATCACCGTTCGCCTAGAAACAAGTGGCTTTTTTAAGGAAGATAGGATACTAGGATTGTTTGAATTATCCTCTAATGGGTCCTTTTCTTTTTCAAACCTCATTTTTTCCTTGGAAATCCACCGACTTCGGGTAATCGTATGAAATAAGACATAGGGAATTCCGACCCATGTCAGCAGATCATGCCAAAATAGTGCCGTTTGACTCCAACCCTTTGGAAGCTGTCGCTCAAGCCAAAGAACCAACCCGGAAATGGTCCATCCGACAATGAAAAACAAAACCAGCCACAAGTTCATATGCTGCGCCTTTTTTCCTGCCAATTGGTTAAGATGTTTCCCCATCATGGGTAAGTACAGGAGTAATAAAAGAATAGATCCTATACCAAGGACAATATGAACCTCCTTTAACACTACCCGCGCGAACGCAATCGTTCCGCGCAAGGACGGGATATACAAAACGATCCCTGTCACTGCTAGGAGCAGTATTGTCCAAGCATTCCACGCATGGAGCAGCTTCAGTTTCTTTCCAAACCCTTTTGTTAGCCATTTACGCCATTCCATCCGATTCCCCCTTTAGGAATATTCATCCTTTTAAAAAGGAACGAAGCAAATCCGCTTTCGGTTCGATCTAAAAATATTTTTCTTTTTATCAAACCGACTGTATCTTTCCATCGTTGCCTTAGTAAAAGCAAGAATTCCCAAAACCAATTTGAGGAGGAATAGTAAATGAAGAAAACGATGTCTACCTTTGTAACCGGCCTGTTATTATATGGAATGATTGGAGTAGGGGTTTCCAATGCACAAATCGCTACATCTGTTGGTGCTCCCACCGCTAATTTGGAAGTAGTTCTTGATGGGAAATTGATCGATTTTGTCAAAAAACCTGTTCTTATTCAAAACCATTTATTGGTCCCTTCTGAATCACTTTCAAAAGTACTGGGGGCAACGATCACCTATGATAATGTAAGCAAGACAATAAAGATAACAAAAGAACATAATACTTATATACTACCCATCGGCAGTAAAGCTGTTACGATTAACGGAGCCACTGTTCATTTAGAAACGCCTGCAGCACTGATCAACCAAGTACCCTACTTGCCTATTCGTTTTATTTCTGAAAACATGGGTGTTGAAGTTGAGCATAACCAAGAAACGCGCACAGTAGCTCTAAAAACCAATGATTCTCCTTCTTTTAATGTACTGTTTCCTAACCAAAACGAGATCCTATATACCAATCAAGTCAAGGTGTCAGTTGCCGCTTTTAATCATGAATTAACAGACTTCCGACAGCAAATGTTGCCAAAAGATGGGCAAGGACACATCCATCTCTGGCTAGATACGGATCCATCTAACCCTAAGCTAGCCTACAAAATGATCGATGGGGAACCCGCCGTGTTTGATAATATTGAACCCGGCCAACATACCTTGACGGTCCAATTGGTTGGAAACAATCATCAGGCAATTTCTCCTGAAGCCAAACAAGTTATCACATTTACTACCGCAGCAACTCCATCCTTAATAGTCAATGGACCTAAGGAGGGAGAAGTCATTTACGGAGACAAGGTAACCGTAAGCTCCGAACTGACCGGGTTCAAACTCTCTGATTTCCGCAAGAAGGGTAACGTAACCGCTGAAGAAGGCCATTTACACCTTTGGCTCGATACGGATGTGACTAACCCTAAGCTCGCCTATAAGCAAATCACTGGGGACCCTGTAACATTCGAAAATGTAGAGCCTGGAGATCATACCTTGACTGTTCAACTGGTGGGGGCCAATCATAAGCCTATTATTCCTGTAGTCAAGAAGGTGGTTCATTTTAAAACAGCAGCCAAACCACCTCAGAAATCAACTGGCAAAACAACTGCAAAGCAAACCAATTCAGAGAAAACCTACACGGTTAACATTGAATCGTTCGCATTCAAGCCAGGTTCATTGACGGTAGAAGTCGGGTCCACAGTCACTTTTAAAAACTTGGATGATGTCGATCATACGGTGACAGCCAAAGATGGATCTTTTGACAGCGGCAACATTGGCAAAGGTAAAACATATTCCATGATCTTCAAAAATGAAGGAGAATATAATATCTATTGCAAACCGCATAACTTCATGGTTGGAACGATAATAGTGAAATAAATATGAATAGTAGGTTAGAATATGAGGGACATTCAACGTCTCTTATATTCTGACTTAAAACAAGGATGGACCGGCGTTTGAATTTAGGAGATAGGAAAATTAAACCAAACCAACAATACACTGCCTACTTAAGGGTTTATTTAAGGAAATCTTTTTTAATAGATTAGGATTATAAAAAGACAATAGTATAAATAAAAGAGATAATCGAAAGAATAATGGAAGAAACAAACATAGAGATCAATGGTTTTAAACCCCTAGTTCTTAATGCTTGAGAGCTCACGTTGAGCCCTAGCCCAACCATTGCCGCTGTTAATAAAAAGGAACTAAATGTAGCGATGTAGTCCAGTAATACTTTTGGAATGGCTGCGTAGGTTCCAATTAAACTAGCCAAAACAAACCCTACAAGAAACCAAGGGAAGTCCACTTTTGCCGCCTTATTTTTATCCTTCCCCATCCAGTAAGCCAAAAGAAAACAGAGTGGAATAAGAAGCAAAACCCTGCCTAACTTTGCTAAGAGTGCGAAGGCTAGTGCATCTTCTCCAGCTGGTGCGGAAGCAGCAGCCACGTGCGCGATCTCATGAAGACTGGCACCTGACCAAACTCCGTATTGGATATCCGTTAAAGGCATAATAGGATACAATAAGGTATAAATAACGGTAAACACTGTCCCTATTAAAGCAATAATTCCTACACCTATTGCCGTATCTTCTTCTTTAGCCTTTATGATCGGAGAAACGGCTGCAATCGCTGCAGCACCACAGATACCAGTTCCAACGGCGAGTAATAAGGACAATGACTGACTTGCTTTTAGCCATTTGGCTATTAACATAGTGGCGGTAATTGCAAGGGTGATACTCAACACATCCTGAATAATAAGGCCTAGTCCCTGTTGAAGAATAACGTCAACATTTAATCTAAATCCAAAAAGAATAATTGCATATCTTAATAGTTTTTTTCCGGAATATTGAACCCCTTCTCGAATCGCTTCAGGGTACCCAAACACCTGTCGATAAATAATGGCCAGAAGGATTGCAGTAATCATCGAGCCCAGATGAATAATTAGAGGGATTTTTGCTAAGCCAATACCTAACAAAGCCATTACAAAAGTAAAAAGAATACCAGATAATCCTCTCCACCATCTGTCGCATTGTCCATGATTATTTTGCGAATGTATAGCCTTAGGGTATGTCTTCTGAAGTTGCATGCTTCATTCCACCTTTCGCTAGAATTTGTATCATAAGTTAGCTTTACTATACGGTAGAGGTAATAAAAAGGAGAAATACCGATTCATAATAGAATGCATAAAAAAAACTAATAGATCTCTTTTTCTGAAGGCGGTCTTTAAATTTAAAAAGGGTAGTGGAGGGTTTTTATGATTGTCGATTTGTTAAAAATATTTGTCACGGTTATACAGAAGAAAGGTTTTACAAAAGCTGCAGAAATTCTGCATCTTTCACAACCTGCAGTAAGCCTGCATATCCAGAATCTTGAAAATGAATTCGGGATGAAATTAATAAATCGATCTTCAAAACAAGTCGAACCGACACAAGCAGGTCATATTCTGTATGATCGCGCTTTAAAAATTTTGGATTTATACGAAAATGCGAAACAAGAGATACATTTGCTACAAAACACTGTTTCAGGGAGTCTAAAGATAGGGGCTAGCTATACGATTGGAGAATACATCTTACCTAACATTTTAGCAGAATTCTCTTTTCAATATCCTCAAGTTGATATTGAGGTGATGATAGACAACACCGAAGAGGTTGCCAATTTCGTACGCTTAAGACAATTGGACGCCGGTTTTGTAGAAGGAGAAATAGATAGTAATGAATTCGTTATGGAATCTTATTTACAGGACGAAATGATATTTATAGCACCACCTAATCATCCATTAGCTTTTAAAAAAAAGATTCGGATGGATGATTTACATGACCAAATATGGATATTAAGAGAAAATGGATCCGGAACAAGAGCTTATAATAATCACGTCATCGATCAGTACCAATTAAGGGTAAAAAAATCCTATGTATTTAGTAGCAGTCAAGGTGTTAAGGAAGCGGTCGCTGCTGGTTTGGGAATTGGATGTCTATCCAAATGGGTGGTCCAAAAAGAGTTGAAAGATAACTCATTAGTACGCCTAAAAGTTGGGGGTGTTCCCTTCACTAGGGAGTTTTCAATCATTCTAAGGAAAGATCCGTATATTACGAAGGCAACAGAAATCTTTTTACAGAGAGTAATGGATAGTAGTCCCTAATTGCGAGTTTTTAATTGGGACAAGCGCACTGAATCACATGTGTGGATTAGGTGGAGAAGAGATTCGCAGTATGGGGGTCTATGTAGCAATGGAACATAAAACCGGAATAAGCGTTACTGGCAATAAAAAAGAACACAGATACACTCAGTTCACTGGTTTTTTTGTATGTTCAAAACTTCATTAAATAGTTTCCCTATTCACCAATCAGGGCTTTACCATGACTTTTGCCTCATTTAATTTATTTAGCAAACCGATATCTTCTTTTATTCGTTTACTTAGATAAAGAATAAAAAGGAGGTACCTTTTCATGATACAACACTCTTTGAAATCATCTTATTTCAAGCTGCTTATTGTTTCATTACTACTGTTAGTTGTAAGTGCATGCAGTAGTGAACAGAACGCTCAACCTGTAAGTGAAAACAAGGAAAAGACTACAGGCTCAACGAAAGAGAATACAAATGCAGAAAATGTAAAAAAACCGATGCTTTATGTAAACAACCGAGAAGCCAATACAGTCCAAGTCATTGATCCTACAACTTACAGCGTTATCAGTACTGTAGAGGTAGGAGAAAAACCTACATATGTTCAAGTAACCCCTGATGGAAAATATGCGTACGTGGTTAACAGCAAATCAGAGGATGTTTCCATTATTGACACAAAATCAAATAAAGTGTTAAAAACCGTTCCAGTTGGCAAAACACCAAAAGGTGTAAACTTTACAACAGACGGGAAATGGGCCTATGTTATCAATGAAGGTGAAGGCACTGTAACGGTCATTGATGTAGCAAAAATGCAAGAAAGCCATGTGGTTAAAATTGGTAAGTTCCCCCATAACGGAATCTCAAGTCCAGACAGCAGCAAATTTTATGTTACAAATACAGCATCAAATTCGATATCCGTTATTGATACAGAAAGTCAATCTGTGATCAACACCATTGAAGGCGTAAAAGATCTCCCACATAATTTAACGATTACACCAGATGGAAAAACACTGTGGGTGACGCTAACCAAATCGAATGCCATTGGAATTATTGACTTGGAAAAAGAGAAAATGGTTGAAACCATCCCCGTTGGAAAAGGGCATCATGTCATAGATTTAACAAATGATGGTAAATTTGCCTACGTTGCAAACATTGGGGATCATATCGTTACGGTCGTAGATATAGCATCAAAAGAAGTAGTGAAATCCATCAAAGTGGGGAAAGGTCCTCATGGTATTGCCATTACACCTGACAATAAAGAAGTCTATATACCCGTTACAGAGGAAAATAAACTTGTTGTCCTTGATACAACAACAAATGAAGTAAGCCAAACGATTGAAACAGATGCCTTTCCATTTTTTACGGCGACAGTAGGAAGCCGTGGTACAGCATACTTTACTGAAGCATCGATGACGGAAAAGCATCATTCAGCAGAAAAGGGTTCCGAATCAAATGGAACTTCAAATGATTCACAACAGGGAGCTTCAAAAACAGTTATCGTGAATCCCCCTTTTTTAAAAACGGATGAAACCTTTGCGTATACATTTGATGAATCTGGGGAATATGCTATTCATTGCGATCCTCACCCCTATATGACAATGACAGTCATTGTTAAAGAGGGTAAAAAGATGGAGGAACAAACCGTTGAAATAAAAGACTACAGTTATACGCCAGAGACCCTTGAAATTACACCTGGTACAGCAGTAAAGTGGATCAATAAAGATACGGTCCAGCATAATGCTGTAATTGAAAAGTAATGATCCTGAGAAGAAGGCCCTCATCAGATGAGGGTCTTCATTATTCTTCAACAAAATTCAAGTCCATTCTTTTCAGACTATCATTTGGGATAGAAAAACTATTTCAGGTAGGATAGAATCAAACCGATTAATCGTTTATTGCGTTAATAAAAGTATAGGGAAAAACGAGGAGTTCCTATATCATGCGAAACAAGAGTGATAATGCTTAAAAAATGCTCCTAAGACCATTGACGCGATTCATCTACGAGACCACCGATCTCAAACTGCCAATCCTCGGAGGTAAACGATGGGATCGGCGTCACTGAATACACCCTGAAATTTCCTTGGGCCCCACCGCCTATGGGAGGATTCGAAGCCGTTTGAGGCATAGGATTTGGTATCATGCGGTTCTCATCATCCTTACTGATTTCCTCGGCAGCTGAGCCGCCATCATCCAACGCTCCTTTCAGCCATCGATAAAAAACGGGTCCCAGTGAGAATACAAATAGTAATCCCAATATCCTGCATCACTAATCGTCTAGAAAGGAGCGGTTGTTTTAGGGAAGGAAGAATGCTGGTAATACGGCTAGTCTCTTCTCTATTCCCTGGTTCTGAGTCGTTAATCCCTTATCGGACTTTTTCTTCCTATATGTCAATCGGCTGCGGCTAATAGAATGGAATAGAACATAGGGTATTCCCACCCATGTGAACAGATCATGCCAAATCAGCGCGGTTTGACTCCACCCCTTTGGGAGGTGGTGTTCTTGCCAGAGAACAACCCCAGATACAGCCCATCCTAGAAGGGGTAGCGTCAGGAAACGTTAATTACAACGCTAAGCAAATACACCACTAAAAACTCAAATCTCTTGGTCTAATTCAAGAAGATTGGGGGTTATTTATTTCACTAACGATCTCCTATAGATTAACAAAATGTATCAGTAATCACTTAGCAATAATCATGTCTTTTTTCGTTTCATTTCCGCTAATCCATTCGGCTTCCATTTTAACAAATTTAATATGACTTTTTGCTTGCTCGAAAGTTGAAATATCATTTTCTTCAAATCCATCATTATAGGAAAATGCAAACTTAGGTTTGAATGAGCTGCTCCTGTCTATGATCAGTCCGCTTAGAATAAAGATGTTCTCCTAGCTCGCCTTCCCTTCGGTCAGGTTCGCTCTACGGAGCTACATCCTCTAATCTCAAGATATTTTACCTTACGTAGATTGGCTCGTTCGCAGGATTTTACATAAAAAGTACGGAGGACCGAGTTCGAATCCCAGAAGGGCACAGACCCGTTCGCTAAACCTTAATCGGTCTCCACACCTTGGACAGGTGTAACGAAGGAATGTAAAGGCAATGACCCGTTGAGCCGTGGGAGGGTGAACCTCCAAGGTTATATTTGTGGAGGATGCGTGCAGTAAAAGATTTCCAAAGGAGAATTGGCATCGTTTCTTCTATTTAAATATGCTTAAATATGCCCATATTCAACACCACCGTATTGATCCGACTTACTTTCCATCTCTCATCTGATTTTAAAGTGATGAAATCCTGCGAATGATCGAGCATACGTGAGAAACACCCATAATACCGAGGGACGGGATTCTATAGTTTAACAAGGAAATGGTTGCGCAACCATTTTGTATGCACAATTTATGCAGGATTTTGACCGACAGAAAATTTTCGTTTATACATTAGAGACCTGGAAACACTTATATCCCAACAGCATTGGTAAAAATTGGCGATTTTCTAAAATATTAATTCATCTTCACCAGTAATAGTAGGCTATGCAGTTTTTGCAGAATTTTGGGTATTTCTACATTGTTGAATTGAAAACTCAACAAGAACAATTCGGCAAAACTAGAGTTTTTTCACTAAAGGATTCGACAAGAGGAAAAGAGAAGCTTTATAAGGTGATTTATCGATATTTGTCATAAGCGGGGTGATTTGTATCTATACGCCTCTTTCAATAAAAGGAAGCAGCCGATATGGTAACAACTACTGGGAAGCCATGAGTGTGAAAATGAATCGAACGATACGCATGTTTAGTGATTTGGAGTACGACCATTGGGTGCTTATCGAGGGTGATCCAGATATTTTGTGCTTTTGCGAGCAACCCATAAAAATTAATGTCCTTCTGGAAGGGGAAATGGTTGAATCGATTTTAGATATGTGGATTCAAAGAAAAGACGGTGCAGAGATTTTCGTCGAAATTAAATATGCTGCTGAACTCGACCCTAAAAACAGTAATTTCTCTCCAAGATCATTGAGACAAACAAGTGCTCAACGGAAGTGGTGCGAACAAAATGGATTCAAATATGAAATAAGAACGGACAAAGAAATTCGTGGAAATCTTGTGTATTTAGATAATTTGAAACTGATATTACCATATGTACGCCAAAGGGCAACACCCATAGAAACTGACTGGCATAGGATCCTGGCTGCCATAAAAAATCGCTCAAATACGATCTTTCATGTTGAACAACAATTTCCTGAAATCCCGAAGCAAAGGATTCGAGAAACCATTTGCAGGATGATTTATACTGGTGTAATTCGCTCAAATATTGATAAGGATCCGTTCAATTCTACCACGGAGGTGTGGTTTAATGACCAAACAGAGATGGATAGAAAATGAAAATATCGACCCAATTTATTTGGATATTGCAACATGGCCAATAGTACATGAGGATAAGTTAAATTCGAAGGATAAGGAGGTATATTTAACAAGAAAAAAAGCAGTTGTGCTTTATATGAAAAATAACCAGTCCATCGATACTATTAGTGAAGTTACTGGCCTGGATCGAAATGTTATACGTAAACTTGTGAAACGATGTTTATCTTCAGATAATCAAGGGGGGATTTGGGGGTTCCGTGCACTCATCCCAAGAAAACGTTTAAAAGCATACGACCGAAAATCCCTTCCAGAACTTTCACAGCACGACGATTCCCCAAGTTTTGTTGGTTCTTTTTCATTTCTTCTCAAGAATTATCCATCAATCCAAGAGGCCATCGATAACATCTTTTTAGGCAGGAACAAAAAAGAGGTTAGAAGCCCAATCATAAAGGTGAAAGAGCTTCATAAAAAATTCTTGGAATTATGTACTGCCGAAGGAATAAAACCTCATCAATATCCCTTTATTACGGATGATCTTGGATGAAGATCTCTATACCGGTATGTAAAAGAATTGGAACAGAAGCACTTTGGTGAAGCATCAAAACGATATGGCGAGGAAGCTGCTCAAAAAGCAAGGCATACGGGGAAAGGGGAGCAAAACGAACCGACGATTATTAGACCTTTGAAACGAGTACAGTTTGATGGACATCGAATTGATTGCTCAATTGCAATTATTTTTAAAACCCTTGAGGGTGACGAAATTGTGGTGATCATGGATCGTCTATGGTTATTAGCCCTAATTGATGTAGCAACTAGGGTAGTTCTTGGATACTACATTAGCTATAACAAAGAATACTCCGCCAGCGACGTATTACATTGCATAAAGAATGCAATCATGCCGAAAGAACCGAAGGATTTAACCATTCCGAGTTTACAATATGACCCTCATGGAGGTTTTCCATCCGAGCGTTTTTCAGATTTAGAATGGGCATTGTGGGATGAGTGCCTATTTGATAATGGTAAGGCCAACTTGGCAAAACAGGTTAAAGATCGTTTGAACCGAATTGTGGGGTGTTCGGTTAATGCCGGCCCTGTGGCTTTACCAACAAGGAGAAGTTATATTGAACGTTTTTTTGGAACTCTTGAGGAGAATGGTTATCATCGAATGACAAATACAACCGGGAGCCACCCCAAAGATCCACGGCGGAAAAATCCGGAGGAAACGGCCGTGAAGTTTAGGATTAGTGCAGAGCATTTGGAGCAAATAACGGATGTACTTATTTCAAATTATAATGGCACTCCTCATGAAGGGATCAATAATTTGACTCCCCTTCAGTGCTTGGAACAGCGCATTACTCGCGGTATGTTTCCACGAGTAATGCCCGAAGAAAACAGGCAGGAAGTTGTCTTCCTTTCCCTGTCGGCTCGAAGAGTGATCCAAGGAAATATTAAAAAGGGAAGAAGGCCCTATATTTATTACGAAGGAGTGGAATATCGCAATGAAGTTCTAGCACGTAGTCCAGGGCTAATTGGAACACAATTAGACTTGCTCATAAATATTGATGACCTTCGGATTATTCGTGCTTTCCTACCTGACGGCAGTGAATTTGGCACATTGACTGCAAATGGACAGTGGGGGGTGACTCCGCATTCACTTCAAGTAAGAAAGCAAATTAATAAATTAAGAAAACTAAAACTGCTTTATTTTACAGCCCAGGATGATCCAATAGAATGTTATCACCGATATTTGCAGGAGCAAGCCAAGACAAATCGAACCGCCCGTAATCGATTAGCAGCGATGAACCGCAAATCAGTTGTTAAAAAGGAAACTTTGCCATCAAAGGAAGGAGATATGACAGCACAACAAGAAACCATTTCAAATTTTAAACATTTCGAGACAGAAAAAGATCGTAATAATATGGTTAATCGAAAACGGTTCAAAACACTTACATATTAATCGGGGGTGAAATCATTGAATACGGATGAAAGGCCATTCGTCCCGAAAGGAAGTCATCCGATCGAAACAGGGAGATATTTGCTCCCAACTAATGAAATCGTTCGAATGCATGATACGGTTACACAATGGATTGACAACCGTACACCAGGAGGAATGATCTATGGCAGACCGCGGATTGGAAAATCAAGAGCAATCAATTATCTAATGTTAGATCTTCCTTCTGAATTTGGTGAAAACTTACCCATATATAAGATGTCTTGCCGAAAATATAAGCAACCGAGCGAAAACAGTTTTTTTGAAGACTTATTGAATGATGTGGGGCACGCCCTTCCTTATAGTGGAAAGGCGAATTTAAAGAGGGATCGGCTGTTTAATTTTTTCTTGGAAAGAGCAGAGCGGGCTGCTCAAAAAAGAATTATTCTATTCATTGATGATGCCCAACGATTACATGAAATTCATTATGACTGGTTAATGGACATTTACAATGAGCTCGACAATGACGGCGTGAGCATGACGGTTATTCTAGTCGGGCAGGAACAACTTATACACCAGCGGAGTTCTTTTATCCAGTCGAAGAATGCACAGATCATCGGTCGTTTCATGGTTCACGAATACAAATTTATAGGGATTAAAAACATTTCGGATATGGCAACTTGCCTATCCGGTTACGACAATATATCAGAATATCCAGAAGGAAGTGGATGGTCCTTTACGCGCTATTTTTTCCCAGAGGCATTCAAACAGGGTCAAAGGATTGAAAGCTGTGCGGAGGATCTTTTCAGCGTCATAACTAATCTTAAAGCTGAGGCTGGCCTAACTAAGTCGACAGAAATCCCTATGCAATATTTTACGTTAACGGTTGAGTATGCTATGAGACGATTTGGAGTAAATGGGGAGGATGTCGAGTGGCTAAACCGGGCTCATTGGAAACAGGCGTTGATTAATTCCGGCTATATCAAAGCAGAGGCATATCAGGATGTGGTTTAATATGACTGGAAATTGGCCACGCGTTAGCTACCCTTCGAATGAGAAGGAGAGAAATATTACTTGGAATCATGCTTGGATTTCACCCTATGAGTCCCTATGGGGAATATTCGAGAAATTTAAATTTGCCAACCGAGCTACAGTAAAAGACATTTATCACTTATTTGGTACCGAATATGTTAGAAATCTGAAATCATCGACGATCGGCAGACCCCACCGAGATTGTGTCCGTTTATCCGGATTAGACAACGACTTAGTGGAATCCGCATTTAGCTGTCCCTTACTTGAAATTAATTCACAGAATATCGACCAGCTATTTGGTATAATGCCCAATCATCCTTTTAAACGTGATTCTTTTATCAGGAATGAACTCTTCTTTTGCCCGGAATGTATAAAATCTGGTTTTCACAGTTTATTTCATCAATTTAAATTGCTACATAAATGCCCTTACCATCAAATCCCTCTACATAAAGGGTGTCCAAACTGCGACAAACCACACCCATTTGCACTAACGGACGAATTTACAAATGAACCTTTTCGGTGTTTGTGTGGCCATTTATTTTTAGAGATGAAGAAAGAAAGACCTTATTTCCTTAAATGGAAACAAATTCCTATAGGTGATATCAAATCAAAAAATATTCTTACGTGGTTAAACTTAGATGAAAATCAAATTTCAAGATTAAAAAGTTTTTATTTTCCTTTAAACATTAAAATAGAGGAATATGACACTTTGGACTACATTCTGTCCGTGTTACAGCCGAGATACTCGACCCCAAATATAGAAAACCATCGTGTAGTCAAGTCATCACCCTATATTCGTCGATTGATTGGTGATAAGGAAAAAGAAGAAAGAAAACTATACTATCCCTTAAAAGTCAATAAATTTTATAACGCCATTTATCATTCCTCTGTACAAACGGTTCAAAGTATTGCAGCCCATTTAAGAGGAACCCTCCTTAAGGATCACAAGTCTTGCATAAACAGACTATTGAAATCAAGCAGGACCAATGAACCGATATGTCCGTATGCACTCGCTTATGCACATTGGATGAAATTTATTTTGGGGTATGAAAGCATATGGTTGGTTAGAAGAGCCTACCCTTATAGGGATGATGCCAATAATATTGAATTTGGATCTAAACAGGATCATTTATATTTATTAAATTTATTTAAAACTTGGCAATTTGAATTGGATGAATTTACTGAAGAAAGCCGCACAGCACTAAGTTGGATTTTAAACCGAGTTTTAGGACATTTAATATGGAATCATTTTAACAACTGGCTATCCATTTCTCAAGATGCTGCCGAAAACAGAATAGAATACAAAGTGGTACCATTTGGTTTGAAGGACTTGCCGCTTTACATCCTGATCATTCCTGAAAATAAAAACAAACCGCTTGAATTTCATTGGTGGAATGAGAGCCTGAAAAACAAAGTGAAATTGATATGTCCTTATTCATCTCGGTGGAGGAAGCACAAGTGATGATTGAAAACGGAGATAATTTTCCAATTCAGGAGGGATTTTTCAATTTGATTTGAATGATATAGATAGTTTTGTATGGCTATTTTGGAGGGTGATACGGGTGAGATCTAGAATTAAAGACCAAACAAAATCAGTCGTATCGGTGAAGTCAAAGCATGACCATTCGTATCATGATGTTTAGATCCAACATTTAACATGAAAGCAGCTAAAGAAAGTTAATTTGGCAAAAAAGTGTTATCATATAATCTCACTTATGATAACACTTTCTTGTCAAGTAAGTTAATGATGATTGTTTTTTGTCACTAATGATAACAGTATTTTGTCATTGGACAAGAACGGATAAATTCTAGTTGCCAATCGGAATACTTTTGAGTGATATCATTCCACTAAATACTGATTTTATGGAATGATTGTAATGAAAACAAATGTTTGGTAAGATATAGAAAAAGCGTTGGTATGGAGGTGTATGGTATGAGTCTAGATGATTTGCATTATGAGGTTGAACAATTACGTGGCGAACCAGCGTCCATCATATTTGTTGGTGATGAAAATGATTACGGCCTTAATCCTACTCAACCTGCAGCTATTGACAGCGATGATAACATTATTGTTTTAAATTCTTTGCTTGATGATGTCAAGGAACAATGTATCGCTCATGAACTGGGACATATGTGGCTGAAATACTCGGGTTTGATTGAAGTTCGATATCCATTCAGTTATGAATTTAGGACACCTGAACAGTATCTTGCTTTAGAGATCAATAATACAATTTCCCATATATGGGTAATTGAACTTCTCCGAGATCGGTTTGGAATCTCCAGTGATTATCACTTAAATCAAAGGAAAGCTATCATTCAGCATGTACAAGATATAGAAGGATTAGACTCATTTCAGTTGCATGGCATGGGGATTGCTTTATTTGATTATGAACGTACATATCCTAACTCTACTCCCGAGGTTCAAGTTGTCCTACAAAGGTGCGATAAGAGCATTAAGAGTGCTTACGAAGCAGCAAAGACCCATCTAACCTACAGAGTTAGTACAACATCTTATGACAAACAGAAAATTGCAATTCATAACTTATTGGCCGAATTAGGTTATCCCCCTACTCTATTTAGGATTGTTCATAATAAGTAGTATAAAAAAATATTATGTAAACTATTCTTCTAAAAAAGTTTTTAATAGAATCAAATTAAGGAGTATAAACAATGGTTGAATTGCAATCTTATGAGAAACAGAAATTACAAGAAAAACTCCCTTATCACCCATGGTACGTACTCAAATATATAGATGAATTTGAATTAGATCGGTCCCCTGCTTCTCTTTTAGGGTACGTAAATGATTTTGAAGCGTTTTTCCAATGGCTTCTAATGGAAGGATTTCATGATGGGCCAGGTTTTAAAAAACTCTCTCTATCCGTACTAGAAAATTTGAAGACTGAGGACATTTCAAATTACCGGAAATATTTAATCATAGCTAAAAGTAACTCCGAAGTCACAGTGAACCGGAAATTAAGTGCTTTAAAATCCCTATTTAAGTACCTTTACCACCAAGAATCAGATAATGGTTCTACTCTACTCTCCCGCAATGTATTTACTATGGTTAGGATTAAGTCTACCAAAAAAGGACCAGAAGAAAGAGCAGCTGACCTCTTAGGAAAAGTAATGTTGGATGAAGAAAAACACGATCAATTTCGTGATTTCATTGCCAGTGACTACGGTAATCTTAAACTTACTACCAAGCAGCGCAATGCTTATGAAAAGAACAAGGAACGGGATCTTGCTATTATTAGCCTTATTTTAGGATCTGGTCTTCGAGTATCTGAAGTTGCCTCCCTAACTCTCGATGATATTATTCTAAAAGAGAATATAGTTCTTGTAATTCGTAAAGGACGTAAGCAAAAGGTTCCTGTTCGATTTAGCGATATGGCAAAGATAGCATTGGAACAATATCTTGAAATACGCCTTGATCGATATAATGCTGGGAAAGAAAAGCACTTATTTTTGACTCTACATTTAGAAAACTTTGGTACTCCAATGAATAAAAGCACCATTCAAAAAATGGTTGATCGATACGCAAAAGCTTTTAATATGCCTCGGATGTCTGTGCATAAACTAAGACATTCTTTTGCTTCCGTTTATCATCAAAAGAATCAAAACGTGCTTGCACTTCAAAGGCAGCTTGGACACAAGTCATCTTCTACAACAGAGATCTACAATATTATTTCGGATGAGGAGATGCTGGAGAATCTGAGAAAGATGGACCGTTAACATAAATCCTCCTACTAACTATTGAGAGATATTTCTTTCTAAATGATTAATACTTCCATTTACCTTAGATAGTACCACTAAAAAATTCTCCACTTTTTGGATACGGATGAAATTAAACGGGAAACACAGGGAGGAATCATGGACAAGTATCAATATATTAAGTCTCAACTTGCTAAAACCAATAAAAAAAATGATGAGAACTACGTCGTTACCCGTATTTGGAACAAGATTGATAATCTTAATGTGAAGTTCGTCACTCAACAATATATCCGGAGAGAACATGGATATGCCTTAACCGATATGTATTTCCCCCAATTGGGTCTACATATTGAAATTAATGAGGCTCATCATCAAAAACAACAAAAAGAGGACAAAATACGAGAAAGTGATATTGTTTCTGTAACTAATCACGAAATCATCGTCATAGATGTCACGAAAGGCATTCAGCATATTCATCAGCAAATCGATCGAATAGTTTTGAGTATTCATGAAAAAATTCAGCAGATGGGTTCTACTTTTATCCCTTGGGATATCGAAAAGGAGATGTCTCCAAATACTTATATCCAAAAAGGCTATATACAGGTAAATGACAATGTGGCTTTTCGAACAACGGCAGATGCCTGTAATTGTTTTGGTCACCAATACAAAGGATTTCAACAGGCTGGAACAAAACATCCTTATAGAGAAGATGTTACCCTATGGTTTCCAAAACTATATCCTAATGATGGTTGGGATAACTCCATTTCGACAGATGAATTAATTATTCGTGAGAAGAGCATGAACCCTCTTGAAGTGAAAAAGCATATGGAACAGCATATTTTTGGTCCCATACATAAGCGTATTGTCTTTGCGAGTGTCAAAGATAATTTGGGGAAGAAAATGTATCGGTTTAAAGGAGAGTTCCAATTAGATGTGGAGCAATCCTGGACAGAGAATTGTTTAGTTTGGAAACGTATTGCTGACCGGGTTCAAACCTATATGCCGAAACCGAAGGGGCTTTAAACAGGGATCCATTAAATAGGAGGAAGAAGAGGATCCAGATCGTTGGGAGATTCCCGTTTATGAACGGCCAACAAACTTATTAAATTAAAGGGAATCGGTAGTTCAACAAGACAAAATGGTTGCGCACTTTGAACTGCCCCCTGTCAAGTAGACAGTGGAAATAAATAAAACTATCTAAGCGGCTTCAGCCCTGTATTCTAAGGGGCTAAGGCCGTTTAGTCGTAGTTGTAATCGATCATGATTATAAAAATGTATGTAATCCTCTATGGCTTTTTTTAGTTCCTCAAATGTTTCGTACTTGTCTAAATAATATTTCTCACACTTCAGCGTTCCCCAGAAAGACTCCATTGGACCATTATCAATGCATTTTCCTACTCTGGACATGCTTTGTTTCAACTTCGCTTTCTTCGTTTTCCTTCTAAATTCATGTGATGTATATTGAAAACCTCGATCACTATGAATTAACGGGGTTGCCCCATGTGCTTTTTCTATTGCTTGATCTAATGTTTTCATTACCAAAGGATTATCGTTTGATGTTCCTAACACATAACTTATAATGGAACCATCATATAAATCTAAGATTGCACTTAAATAAGCCTTCTGAGATGTGCCGTATTTCATTTCTGTAACATCGGTAACCCATTTCTCGTTAGGATTTTCAGCTTTAAATTCACGATTTAATAGGTTTTCAGCTATATGCTGAGGGGAAGAGCGTACATACTTTTTGCGTTTACGTCGAATAACCGATTCGATACCGGCCATTTTCATCAGTCGATATATACGTTTTCTGTTGATGGGCATATCAAATAACCGTCTCATATGCATAGCCATACGACGGTATCCAAGAATCCCTTTTAATTCCTCATGTAGTCGTTTCATCTCTGTCAAAATCTTTTCATTTAACTTTTCGTTTTCAGAAGAAAGGCGGTGAAGCCATTTATAGTATGCAGATCGTGAAACTCTAGCAATCTCACATAATAATAAAATGGGGAAATTCTCTTTTTGATGAAGTTCTTGAATAGCAGTATAAGTTTCTGTTAATCGTACTTGATTTAGCGTTGACGCCTCCTTTCGAGATACTCTAACTTTTTTAAGAACGCAATCTCCGCACGTTAACGCTCATTCTCTTGTTCTAACTGTCTCATGCCTCGTTGGATTTTTTCTTCTGAAGTAAGTTCTTTTTCTTCCTTGCGACGACCACGTTTATCTTCAAGCCCTTCTTGTCCATGTTCCATATACTTCTTTACCCACTGGTACACTTGTTGGTAGGACACGTCAAACTCTTGGGCAGTCTGATTATAGTCTTTTCCATGTTTAAGACAGTACTTAACGATCTCAATTCTTTCTTCTAGGTTGGTGGATCTACGATGTGTCATAGAGTTTTCCGTCCTTTTCTTTGTTCCTTTTAATTCTCTATGACCATTATAAATCTTTAACCATTGTTCCAACAGGGAGTACTCGAAATCTTATATTTAAGGATAACCTCCATCATCGAGTAATTACCAGATCGATAATCTTGAACAGCGTCTAACTTAAGTTCTTCCGAGTAATATTTCCATCCTTTGGATTTTCGAAGACCTTCCATCCCATACTTTGCAAAAAGATATTTCCATTTTCGAACAGCATAAGCAGTTACACCATAATAAGATTTAAATTCCCGTTCAGGAAACTCTCTAGAATCAAAAGCTAAAATAAGTTCATATTTTTCCTCAGCAGAAAAGCCCTTCTTCTTAGCCATGAAAAAACCCCCAATAAAGCAAACAGATTTTAATTATTTCATCTGTCTACCTTATTGGGAGCATATCACTTATTCGCAACCATTTTTTATAGCATTTTATGCAGCATTTAGACCGGGAGAAACTCCACATTTTATAAGAAACCCGGAATTCCATATATACCATAGCTACGTTAAATTTGGCGATTTTCTAAAATATTAATTCGGCTTCTCCAACATCATTTAGTTGATATCCTTGTTTATTGAAATAATTTATTAAGGCTTTCACATGGTTTTTATAATACGGAATCCGTAGTAATGGAATATTGTTTTTTAAGCAATACTCATTCTTTAGTTGATCTCTTAATTGTGTGATCTGGAAACTTTCCTCAGAGAAAACAGGCTTAAAATGATTCTGACCATCATATTCAATAAGATACATTTTTTTATCTAAATAAATACAAAAATCAAATCTTAGATAATCCTCATGTTTCAAATCATCAAACCGTTTTTGCATCTCAAAATCGATATTGTTTTGTAGTAAAAGGTGGTAAATTTCTTTCTCTGGTTTACTCATCCTTGAACATAAAAGCATCTTTTACCCCTTAGAAAATTTGTAGGTATAACGTCATATTCAAAACCACATGGCATGTGCTTCATTTTTACGACTGATCTTGCTCCAACATATTCGCCTATCACCTGATACTCATCACCAACAAGCTTAAATACTTCTTTTTTAAATGTATCTGTATCTTTTTTTAGAACACCAGCACAAGCACCACATCCGTATCCATTTAGGAAATTATATGGTTTCACCTCATACTCATATCCACAAACATTGTGCTTAATTTTTATGGATGTATTAGTATTTACATATGTACTAAGAAGATCGTATTCAACTCCAGCTATTTCATAAAATTCTTTTCTAAATTCTTCATCTGTTTTAGAAATTCTTCCAGAACAAGAGGGACAACGACTGCCTCTTAAAAAAGCATCGGGTACCACATTGTAATTATAGCCACAATCATTATGCATTACTTCAATCTTCTTCCGAGCTGTCTTATACTCACCCAGAACGGAATATTCATCACCTACTAGATTAAAAACTTCTTCAATAAAAGTTTCAGTTGATTTTTTGATCTTCCCAAAACAATTAGGGCAACGAGTCCCCCCTAAAAAGTGAGATGGAGTTACAGAATATTTATACCCGCATTGATTGTGTTGCATGAAAACCTTTTCTTTCACTGAAGAATATTTACCTATAACGGTATATTCATCTCCAACTAATTGTTTTACTTCCTCTAAAAATTGTTCGTGAGTTCGTCTTGCCTTATCGGCAGCAACTTTTCTTTGACATTTCGAACATCTTCTCCCCTTTAGAAAATCAATAGGACGTATTTCATATTCATATCCACAGAAATGTGTAATTTTTATTTTCTTACCTGCTCCCTCATAATCACTAAGAACTTGGTATTCAACTCCAACAAGGTCAAACACCTCTTGTTTAAATTGTTCAGTTGTTTTATCTGGTTTAAACACACATCTAGGGCAACGGCTACCTTTTAAAAAATTGGCCGGGGTCACCTTGTAGTGATGTCCACAGGTTGTATGAAACATATCAACCTTTTTGGTTAAAAAGATATATGGAGTGTCTTCCAAAAGCACGATATATTCATTTTGAACCAATTCTCGGACCTTATTTTTAAAATCCTCTAATGAACTGGCTCTAAAGCATTTTCTGCACCGTTCCCCGCGGTTAATAAACGCAGAAGGTTCTTTTTCATAAACGCTTCCACATACATTGTGCTGAATCTTTACTTTTTTAGATTCTCCTTTATACTCTCCTAAAACGGAGTACTCGTCACCAACAATAGAGAAAATCTCTTTTTTAAATTCTTCAGTTGTTTTTTTAGGCAGTCTCCAGCACTTTGGACATCTAGACCCACGCAAGAAACTGTTAGGTGACACATCAAACATGTGCCCGCAGGAATTATGGCATATAAGAATTTTTTTCGCTGCCTTTTCATATTCTCCTAGAACCGCATAATCGTTTCCCACTAAGTCAAAGATTTCCTTTTTATATTGGTTAGTTGTGCGTGTCATTTTCCCTGCACATTTTGGACAGCGGTTGCCTGTTAGAAAATGAGCAGGTGTTACCGAGTATTCAAATCCGCACAGATTGTGCTTCATTTTTATTTTTGATAAGGCATAGGTATACTCACCTAGAACAGTATATTCGGATCCTACCAGGGACTTTACTTCATCCTTGAATTGATCAGTAGTCTTCTTAACACTTCCCATTTATTTTTCAACTCCTCTTAATTGTAGTTTAAAACGCAAACATCTGATCGTAAACTATATATTTAAAGAAAAAAGAAAGAATAGTTAAACCCGTCCGTTGTTTTATTGTGTTCTGTCCTTACTTCAATAAAAAAGGAACAGCGACTGCACACTGCTCCTCAAATAACATACATTTTTAATCAATTATATTTTAAAATAATCGCATTAGAAATACATCAACTATATACCTATGAATTCTATATTCTTTTTAAGTAACATATTTGTTTCACCTAAAGCTTGGTAAAAACTCCTTAGATCTTTCTATCATGACACAAACATGCTTACAAGAGTGGCTAAATATATTGATTTTATGCTATCTTAATGTTATATATTTGCGCTACTAGACAGAAAAATAAGGATGTTAAGAGAAATGAACCTCTTTCTATACAAAAACAAAAAGGAAGATCATGTAACTAATATTTTAATGAACATTTTATCACTAGATAAATCTCTTCTGGAAAAATTTCTTCCTGGTATCATAGGAAATTTTTCAAAAGATCTCTTATATAAAGAAATCAATATTAAAATGGACCAAGCTAAAAATCCTAATAAACATGTTCCTCTTAATTTTATCATAGGGATTACCCCTTCCGAGGAAAACATAATACCTCAACAACCATTCCAAGGAACGGATACGTCACGTCCAGATTTATGGATTTATGGTGATAATTTCACCGTACTTATTGAAATTAAGATTGCTGGTGCACTTGAGCCATCCCAAATACAAAATCACCGCAATAAATTTGATGTGATAACAGATGAGATAATCATCACTTGGAAAGAAATACTGAAATTACTAGAAACAATTAAACCAGGTCACTCACTATTAGTTAGTTTTTTAGTAGATGAATTCATAAAATATCTTACTTTAGAGGGGCTTCATAAAGTAACTAACAAGTCTAGAAAAGGTGACGGGACTTTCTCAAATTTTAAAAAACCTAAAGATCCCCATTTCGAATTTAGGAGAATTGATAAAGGACTTTATGAGATTTATAAAGTAATACCTTCTAAAAATATTATTGAGTTTCTCCCGGGAAGTGAAACAAACAAGGGACCACTTGATTGCAGAATTTGGACAGCAAATTATATTTTGGAGCATTATCCTGAATTATCCAATGAAGGATTCATTAATGGAGACCCCCCTTCTTTTACTGGTCACTGTAGTTATGATAACGCTTGGGGTCAATGTTATATTCAAACTCTTCTCTTATGGAGAAAAACATAATTTTAATTATGTAAATAAATTTCATAATGTCCGTTTTATAGCATTTTATCGACAAATTTCGACGATCGAGGAGTGTTTGGATGGCAAAAGAATTTAAAAACCACCACAACTATCCGTGTGCCGTTTGCCCTCCTCTCATACCTTCAGGATCTGTTCCTCTGCCTTTTCTTATATTCGTTATACCCTTCACTAAACCGCAGCCGCTCCACAAAATCATATGGGTCTGGAACTTCTTGGCCTTTTCCAAAGGGGATTTTTTCCCCGTTATATTCATAATGGAAATCCGTAAATTTAATTTTCTTGAATGGATGGGGTTTGTAAGTATCTTTTTTCCGATCATAGAACTCAAAAAAAAGATATCTTTTTAAAAAATCGAGCTCATTTTTCCTTTCATCTTCATAAGAAATGTCTCTAACGATTTCAGTGATCACACAAGGAGTAACTACAATCGTTCCATCTTGTTCCCAATCTATTCTAATGGGGCGTTTTTCTTCTGCTTCTTTTATCAATTCCACAGGGACCGGAATGACTGCGTGGTTCACACCTTTCATTCGCAACGCCCAAATAACCGGCAATAAAAAAGTATTCCAATTTATCTCCGGGTTTGCCATCAATTTCGCCATTTCTTGTTGGTACTTCTCTGTTAACTCCTCAATTGATTTATCACGGTGTAATAACCTGGCCTCCTGTCGCCCCCCTAACGAACTCCACTCATCATCCTTCAATTCCGCATATTCATTGGCAGCATGAGTAAGCATCGTGACCAATTTTACAAATGGCTTTTCGCAAAAAGGGCATACAAATTTCGAACGGTGGGTATCAAAAGAAAGAATATCATCTTGCTTCTTATAAAGGCTCACGAAATCCCAAAATACTCTTCTTTCATGCCAACCTTTTTCTATTCGCTTCTTAATCCGGTTGTTCCAGAGATGCTGGAATTGGACAAAAGTAATTTCGCCTGATTCTTCTGGAGATGGCAAAGGCTTATACCACAGCTGCTGGAGCATCTTTTTATTATCTTCTTTATAGTACTTAAGATCATCTTCCAAATTCTTAATCAGATCTTTATATTCAGCTTCTATTTTCAATCTTAAATTTTTCTCCCATTCAGGAGGAACTTTGCTAACAACTTTTTGTTCAATTAACCTTTTATTTTCTTTATCTTTACTTTCTAATTCCCTTTTTAGACAAATAATTTCATCTTGTTTTTGTTTTATAATTCCCCTATTGTTATTTTCATTTTTCATTAATGTGTCGATCTGCTTATTTAAGGATTCAATTTCACCTATCTTTTGTTTTATCATTTCCTCATAGTTGTCTTCTACTTCCTTTAAATTCCCTACTTCTTTATTGTTTAGCTGTTCTCTCAGTACTATAATCATGCTTTCAAGTTCTTTTAACCTTGCTTTACTATTACCATCTATTTCTCTTAAAGAGGAAAGGTCCAGTTCTAGTTGGTGGATCTTCTCTTTTAAATCACGGATTTCTTTGTTCTTTAACTTTACCTTATCTTTACTTTCATCTATTCCTTCAAGGTATTCAGTTCCGGCCTTTTCTGCTAATTCTATTAAGTCATCAGGAATGAGGGGTTTTCGTTCCATAATAAAACGGCGTACTTCTGAGGCTTTAAATAAATATCCTTCCTTCTTTGATGACGGCTTTTCTACTCTGATTAGCTCTGCTCGAACCCACTTAAGAACTTGTTGTCGGCTCGATGTAATCCCTGCTTTCGATAAAAGTTTTAATACTTGGCTCGTATTTAATAAGGTTTCCATATGTTCATCCCAATCATTACTTTATCGTTACTTTAATTATAGACAAGTTATGAGTGTAATACACATATTTATTCTAATAGTTAGAATAAATACCCTGCAGAAAAACTTTTGTTAAAAATAAAAACCCCCTTAAAAGGGAGTCTTCAAACAGTAGAATCAGTTATGCTAGACGTGATATAATAGAAATATAATTTTATAACAATCAAAATGGGAGCACCGAAGGAGCCTTTCTTGGCTTATTTCGGTGTTTTTTATTTTCGGAAGGAGGAACATATGAAAAAAACATTGATCATTTTTATAGGATGCTGGTTAATGATTGGTGGTTATCTATTATTAAAACAATCACCCCAATCTAACAACCCAGAAGTACTTAATATTGAAGCTGAAGAACCCCTAAGATGGGTCGTAGGAGATACAAAACAAGGAAATTACAAACCTCCTCATTGGTTAACCGATCCCAACCTGATTCCATATGTAGATGAAAAATCACATCGATTCGAAAAAGTGGAAGCCACTATACCTAACGAAAGATTAATGTCCTTCTTTGCACAGGCGCAGCTAGGGAATGCACAACACATAAGTGGGTTTATCAATCCAATGATTGCACATGAAGATTTTACATCCTTCGAAATTGAAGATATTGATAAGAAACTTGAAGAATACGCCCTTTTAATTTCTAAAAATAATACAATACGCGAAGTGTCTTTATCTGAGCCAAAGCAAATATCCGATAACAAAGTTGTTTTTGACGTAACCATCCACTATGAGAAAGAAACGATTAGCTTAAAAGATATCCCAATGGTAAAAATGACAGAGGACATCAATTGGTTCTTAGACATGAAGTTGTCAGACTTGGTTGAGCTTCTATAAAATAATCCATAAATTTAACTGGATTCGTAAAGTCGCCTAGTTTACAAAACATCGAGATACTTGGAGAACCGGTAAAGGAGTCAATTTCCGGCTTAACCATTAATAATCCAACAATTCTATATTGAGAAGGTTCATCAGCCATAAAACGCTTAATTTCAAACATAAAAAGCCTCCTTGTTATCAAAAAGGGAGCACAGTTAATAAGCCATACAAAGACTTAGATAACGGTACTCCCGATTTTTTTAAAATATGCCATTGACTAAAGTATATAAGAATTTTATGTTTATGCCAAACAACGCATAAAAAAAGGAATTATTTTTTTATAATTATTTGTTTTTCTCCTCTAAATCCCTCATAGCCAGCGATTTTGCCTCTTTGAAAGAATCAAATAAATTTAAAATAATGGTCATAGACGGTCCCCTAACAAGATGACGGTGTTTATTCCATTCTCTTGCCGTAGGTGATTTCCCAAGTAGTTCTGCTAATTTTTTAATTGCTTCTAAAGTCTCTCCATACGTATCTTGATAGGTGTACTTCATAAGGAAGTAACTGTCATCAAAAAAATCCTGATTATACGATATACCATGTTTCTGACAAATATGATAACAAACAGTATGGACCAGAGTCGTGTAATCTAAGACGGCCTCATCGCCAAATTGATTCTTACACAGAGGATCATACACCGATCTTAATTGTGACAGCAGCACAGGGTCCAACCATAAAGATGTGCGAATGAGAGGGAATTCTTCCTTATATACCTCTGCCTTCCCATATCTTGTAACCCTCCGGCCGGGTCTCAGGGGCAGAGGTTTGGGTTCAATAATAAGTTCTTCGGCCATCCTCTCAAACAGCTCGGATACCGATAGCTCATTACCTTTAGCAAAGGATTCGACACTTTCCCATAAAGATCGAAGTATAGTAAACGGGATCGCTGCTTTTAAACCACCATTCATGGTGTGCCCTGTCCATTAACTAAGCTTTTTAACCACGTGAAGGGTACATGACCATAGGCTGTAATCTTATCCCCTAACGAAACAGAAGCATATCTATAATCTTTTACAAATACCCGATCTAAACAACCATCAACCCACATCCCTTTTCTTGGGACATAATGCAAGTAATACCTCTCATACGGGATATGAACTTCTGCACCAACGTCATCTAAATTTTTGAATAAACGGACCAGGACATCAATAATGTTGGATCGGATATCATTAATTTCCTCTTTTCGTGTGTATTGCAATGGAGAGTCCATCCTACCAACCTCCTATCGGCTTGTCACTTAAGAATGACCGATCTTCTTTATGATGGTGCCTCATGTCGGGATTATCTAAATAATATTCCCGAATATCCTCCATCACCCCTATCGATCCTCCCTCTTCTTGAAGAACCGTTAGTTCAACTCCTTGTTTCTCGGCCTCCAGGCGTGCTAACTCAACTCCCAATTCATAGATCGCCTCACGTTGTCCCTGATAAGTAAGAATTCGAGGCACACCAAAGATTGCATTTCCTTTATCTAAACGGACGGATTCGTTTGCCGGAAGAGCTTTCTCCATTCCTCTTTTGGTTTGAACAACTAAAGGATTACCATCGCTGTCTTTGGGGATTTTTGAGTAATCATAGTCCCAGTTTGTTGGTATTTCCTCGTCAAGCGAGTAATAATTATATGAATCTGGTAATACATGCATATACCGAACGAACTGTCCTTCTTCAACGCATTTTTTCGCGTAGTTAGTTGAGTACGCGATTCGATTTTGCTTGTTTAAGACGCAAATTGAGCGGTTAGAATCGTAGTGAGAACACATCGAACAAGTATATATCAACCTTCTTTTCATAATCGTTTCACTCCTTATTTTCTTGCATTTCGTATTAAATGGGCTGGAATATGTTCCTGACAATACAACATGGTAATACTTAATTCTTCCAACATCCTGATATCCTCTTGATTTAAAGGTACTTTACATCGCATACATTGTTGAGTTTTTTCCTCTCTTGACGATCTTTGTGTAGCTGAAACCAATCCGGCCCCAGGATTTTTTGCCCATTTCCGAAATGGAGCTAGATCTTTCCAACCCATTTCAAATTTATCAGCTGCATCGCGCAGGGCATCTGAACCTGCAGAACGGATCGCTTCTTTTAGATTGCGAATCTTTTTTGTATCTGAGTATCTTTGGAGGTTAGAAAACCCTACCCCCTCCCGCTCCGCATCAAGGATCTTCAGCACTCCCGTCACTTGAACAAGGTCTTCTGTTTCATATATCACCGGTGGACCAGTAAGGTGCCAAGACCAATGAACGCCTGCAGCCTCTTCTAAACGATGGATGTAGGGTTGAACAGGAATATATTTACTATTGGGATCTCTTTCCTGGGCTTCCAATGTTCCTTCAGGAAACGGTTCCGTTAGTTTTTTATGTATCTCACGATAAATCTTTTGCATATCTTCAGGCGATAACATCTTCATCACCTCAGTTTCTAATTTTGTAATTATTCTATACTATGTTACCAAAAAATACAATATGAGAAATAAAAAAATGGTAGAACCTTATTATCTACCGTGAGTAGCTCGCGATGTTAAACCCAACATATATATATTTTTATATTTTTACTGGATCTTGGCCCTTCTCTATTTTTTTAAGAAAAGTCCATTTCTTGTTGCTCATCCTGAATGTCGCTGCTCTTAATCGCTTGTTTATCGAGTAAATTAATTAATTTACTTCGATCTACTAGAGTCACGTCTGTTTTTTTGGCTAAATCTATCGCTGGATCTGTAAAATAAGTGTTTGTAACAACCCACGCATCTGTACACTTATAAAACTGTTTACCTGCAATAGCTTCTTGAACAGCTTTGTTCGAAACCTTTCTTTTTAAAGAGTAACACTTGGCTTGGACAGCGGCTTTTTTATTTCCTTTCGAAATAATGAGGTCAGCCCCTTGATCACCGGAAGCAGGGGTCTTTTCTACGCGGTAACCTAAACTAATAAAGAGGTGATACAGACGTTCTTCGAACTCCAAACCACTCATTTGGTCAATGCTGTCTATTCCGCTCCGTTCCACCTTTTCTCGATACTTCCGCTTTCTTTCCGTGTCTTGAATCCATTTAATCACTCTCGAATTCTCTTCATTCGCAGCTCGAAGTTCATTAGCCGCGAAGTTTTTGGCTGGTTCGTTATTAGGCTTAACTCGAAACTCCTTTAAAAAGCTGATAACGGAATAGACGATGATTAGAAAAATAGTCGTGGTTAGAATCATTGGGTAGTATTCCGGGTGAGAATCTTTAAAGCCTAAATGATAAGTGGCGAATCCAATTCCACCTACAACCCAAACCCCACCGAACAAAGATCCCAACGCATTCTCAAGTAGGTTTAAAGGTTTCCTTTCTTGCAATATCCTTTCCTCTATCCACTTGTTGGCAGTACCTTCAAGAAAGCAGTCATCGCAAAAATCAGGTTTATATTTTTCGTACTGAAAATCAAACAAACTATCATTTGTTATTCTGTATTTTTCATTTACTGATTTGCCACAGAAATTACATCCTTGGTCATAGAAGGTAGACGGATTGTTTACAGGAACCTGCGGAGAGGAAGTATGTACTGAATCATATATTAATGGCTCTTTACAGTAGCGGCAGCGTCTATTCTGGTTGACTTCCACCGTATACAGATGGTTTTCACGAGAGCATTTACTACAATTAAGTGTCACGATACTGAATCCACCTACTAATGAAGATCCGCATTCCCCGCACTTAGCTTTGGATATTCTCGTCATATCCATTCGATTTTTTTGCGTACATTGAGGGCACTTAATCATTATCAATCTATACTCGCTCATAAAAAATACCCTCCTTCAATTTCTGTATTTTTATCTTACCATTAATTACTAATTATGTGACCTAAGAACTACTGTATTGGAAGGTTATCGCACATGGAAAGTGGAATATAAATTGAGTGTCTTGTATTTGAAAGGAAGGTGGAGATCAGGATGCAGGATCAACCCTCAGAACATAACAACAATCATGAACTTAACTTACGGGACTTGGATCATGCCTATCTGGAACTAGATTTGCAGAAGATTGAAAGAGAAAGAAAGTTTAGAAGCGATGTGGCCGCAATTATGCGCCAATAGATCAAGTTGGCAGGGTACATTATGTAGATCATTCTAAAGGAATAGTAGAATCATTGTTGGCTAGGCGTGGGGATATTGTAGACATCAGGATAGAGGGGAAGGCTTAAAGATTGCCCCTCTATCGATACAATGTCGCCAATAAATTACTGAATTATTCTAAACTAAATTTCCTCTTACCTAAAGAAATTGCCGGATAATAAACAGTTGAATTTCCGATTGATTTTTTTTCATTTGTGATTTTAAAATGAGTACCTTCTTTGGGGAAATATTTACATACAGCATTCACAGCGGATTCTAAGTTACCATGGGCATTGGCTAAGGCTTTTAAAAATATCCTAATACTTATAACCCTTTCATCTTCCTGAGAAATCGAATCAATCAGCCCACTCCCCACTGTAATTCGTGTTAATACAAAGCATTTTAAGTTTTTAACCGGCAGTTTTTCTCCGAATGCATTCAACATAAACTCTTGCTGATTGCAGAGTATTCCTGACTTGTATCCAATAATTTGATTTAGTCCTTTTTCTATTTCTAAGTCCTTATTTTTTACCTCGATATAGGTTGCTGGTTCGGTAAACCATTTTAGTTCAAGAGCAACCAGAGATTTTGTTTTTTTATCATATATTACAAAATCAACATCGGGCAAAGGTTCTTTTAAAGGAACCTTTGCTGAAGTAAGTAAATTGGTATATTTTTTGATTTTGGATTGTAACTCTAAAATAAAAAAGTCTTCTTTTAATGATGAATTATCCTCTTCGCCTTTTTGATTACCGTATTTCCTGTATAATGCTGATACAACATTTCTACAGGCATTATATGTATAAGCTAGGCTAGGGCTGAGAACTCTTCTCCCGTCTTGTAACTGAACAAATGGTTCTGTCCTTAACGTTGTAAATCTACCTTTTGCATTGGGAACATACGTTAAATCATTAATTAAACCTTGGATAGTATCATCTTCTAAATTGGAATTACTCCAGGGCAGTTCATCTATTACTACAATTGAAAGAAGTGGTTCTGATTCTTCCTTCAGAAAATCATTATATAAACGACACCGGTAGACTGCGGTCATAACTTGAATCCAAAATTTTTCTATTTGTTCTATAGTGTACTTCCCTATTTTCAATTCGTTAGGTAAATCAAAATAAGTATTAATATTTATTTCTGCCATTCCACTAGAGAGATCTTCAATAGATCCGTTATTTTTATTTAACTTTCTTGCTAATTCACCTTCAGCTTCGCTAAATAACTTCTCTTTTATACTATTATAATCGTGCAATAAATACTCGTTAATTGCCTCAAAGACCGCAATTTTTTCAGTTTTATACTGGAATTTAATGCGTTCTTTATTAGGTTTTTCATTCAATACTTGGGCGTTAAATATTCCTTGCCGATACGGTTTAAAAAGTTCCACCGCTATCCGATACTGGCTGGCTTTTATGTAGGCATCACTCATTAAATCTTCAAGATTAATAGATTTATCTTCATTATTTTTTTATTAGATGTGTTTTTTTGCAGTATTTTCTCCGTTATAATTTCCAAAACAGCCGGCAAGTTCTGTAAAGATTTTCTAGCGGAATGTCTCTTTCTTATATCGTCCGATGCTAATTCACTAGCAAATTGTTTACACGTTTTTTCATGATACTCGAATAAGTTTAGTAAAGCCGTATCTCTGTCTAGCTTGAAAATTTCTAAATTCTCCATCCCACTATCTATAATGGACTCTATGTCGTTTACTGTTTTCACTTCTTCCTCCTAATTTTCGAAAGGATATTCTGCTAATTATAATAAAGTTTCGTTTGTAAGAGTTTGCCTCTAATTAGGGTTGGTGACACTTAAAGCGAACATCCGAGGTAAAAAGTCACCAATCGCTTAACCTCTGTTTTTAGTACATGGGTCAAATAGGCAAAAGTATGATGATACCCGCAATAAATGTAATTCCATTCAACACCCGTGTCGGATCTGGTTTCTTCATATATTTTAATACCAATTTTCTTTAGTGATTTTTTGGTATTTATATAGTCCTTCTCGACCCTCTAAAAGCCTGATTTATTTATTGGATATACGGTTCTTGAAAATGCAAATCAGAATCCTCTATTTTAAATCACGTTGAAAGACCCGGATGAAATTTGTAGACAAGCAGCTTATAGAGAAAATAAAAGCACAAGAAAACCCAGCTTTTCGGCTGGGTTTTAACTTAATGTACCAACTTCATCTGGATTTATTTGCCATGGCAAATTAGGTATTGAGTGCAAACCACTGTATCCTTGTCGTTCATGTTTGAAGTTTTTAAACAAGGCTTTTAATTCCTCTACAGAATTTACACCGAATAGGTATTTGACCTTTTCGAAATGTCGTAATGACTTTAATCTGTGCAACACTTGGATTCTATTGCTGGTTCCACCATAGACATATAAACGTGGAAACCAGGGCCAATCATGTCCCTTAAGGACAGCTGTATAATACAAAAGTAAGTCAGCATCCACTATTTTTTGTTTCGGATACTTTCTCAACGTTGATCTATGTGCCATAGTATCTGCCGTAATACTGTACAAATTAGAGTCAAGACGACGTTTTCTGTATTCATCAAGGGAGTATAAATAGTCATAGAACACCTTAAGGTTGCTGTATTCTGCATGACCATGCCGGTCCTTAATATAAAATTCGGTATCAAGGAATTCTCCAGCTTCTTTATAACGACCATTTTCGATTAAGACTGCAATTGTATAAATTAATAACTCTTGAATTAGAAATTTATAGTGATCCCATTGATAGCTGTGGGTGTTTTGTTGGTTTTCAGAACTATAGGTAAACCTTTGAATATCTTCAAAAAAGTTAATCAATGGTTCAATATCAACGTACTCATGGGCTGAACAAAGAAGCTCCAAAAATTCAACATAATCATCCCTCAACGGAAGGGTATCATTAATTCTATCCATGATCAGTTGATCATATGGGTCTTCCATTGTATCAATTTGGAGCTGATCCATACTATCAAAATACGCATGAATAAACTCACTTGTTAAACTGCGAAATCGCGCTGGATTATTTCAAACGATAGCATCGCGCAATTGTTTAATTACATTGGTAGTTTTATAACGAATCGGAGCATCTTCAAATAAGAACGCAGGCGCTGAACCTAATGAAGGTTTACGATACAACGGTCGATTATAAAGATTACGAAGTAGTTCCTCAAATCCTTTCTCATACGTTTCTTCAGAGGAAAGATCAATGTACTTCCTCGTTTTGATAAAAGTCGGTATATAAGTACCTCCTTGTGAATCCCGCTCCGATACAATTGGAATAAACTTTTCTTGTTGGTTATGAGTGTATACTTCTGGTGAAATAATAGCGGCCTCTGTACCAACTCCTCCACGTCCAGCATTGGCCTTCTCCATGTACCCTCGATCGCAAATGATTAATACCTTATCGATGTCTGGAGAGTTAACCATGCTTTCCATGAATTTATAGGTGTCATGTCCCTCTACCAAATCCCATTTATCCAGTGTAACCGATACACCATTTTCCTCCATAAGCCTTGAAGCCAATTCTAGAACCCATTCTTCATGTTCTGGTGTAGTCCAACTGTATGAAATAAATACATTTGGAATTGAAATTTCGCGTTTAGTCAATTCGCTTTCCTCCCCTCTTAATTTTTGACAAAATATTAATTATTAATTAAATATCCCAAGAACCAATATGAATATCTGGATGATCAACCATAATAGGCTAATGAAAATAACTCCAACTAGCACAATTCTGATTTTCATCATCAAGGATTCTTTTTTCATTCACTTCCACCTACATTTCATTAGCAAAAAACAAAGTCTGGATAAAAGAACCTAGACTACCTTACCAATATTAATTTAATTCAGAACAATCAAGACGCTGGTAAATATTGAATTAAAAAGCACAAATTACTTCAAACCTTGATGTTAGAATTCTAAATCAAAAGGTGTATTATTCCCACACATTAATTCAGCCTGCCTCATTACAACCTCAAGGGCGTGTTTGGCTTGGTTTGGAGGATAGTCGTATTTCTTTAACAACCGCTTAATGATTTTCCTCATCCCTGCTTGAGCACTCTTTCGAATACTCCAATCAATGGTGAGGTTCCCCCTAATGGCACTGGTTAATTCAAGGGCTATTTTCTTTAAAGTTTCATCGTCCATAAATTCTTTAATGGCAACATCGGCTGTCAAAGCATCATAGAAAGCAATCTCGTCTTCGTTTAACCCAAGATCATTTTCTTGATCCTTCATTTTCTTCATTTCTTTAGCCATTCGGATAAGTTCTTCAATGACTTCAGCATTAGTAATCGCTTGATTGCGGTATTTGTTTAATGCCTTTTTTAGTTTTTCAGAGAACTTCTCTGATTTAACAAGGTTTCTTTTCTCCATTACCTTTAAGTTACCTTCAAGCAGCTTTTTCAACATTTCTACTGCTAAGTTCTTATGCTGAAGATGACGTACTTCTTCCAGAAACTCCTCTGATAGAATAGAGACTTCAGGTTGTTTGAATCCGAGTGTATCGAAAACATCGATAACATCTTCAGAGATAAGGGAACGCTCTAGCATTTGGTTAACTCTAGCTTCGATCTCTTTTTTTGACTTCTTCTGTGGACTCTTACTTTCTAGTTTAGCAAGACTCGCTTTCACTGCTTTGAAATAACTGACTTCAAGAGCAGAGTCTTTTCCTTCCTTAGTTGCAGCACATAGAGAATGCGCTTTGGCTAATTCAATAGTTAATTGTTTAAACTCTTTTTGTTGCTTCTCTTTTAACCCAAGGACAAAGTTCATCCCGCCTGTAATGGCTCGTATTCTTGCAGCTTGTGAAGCTCCCATATAGGCAGAATAGTCATATCCATGAAAAATACCATGTAGTACTTCTAATTTTTCTTGCATGACAGCGATGGCTGAATCGGTATCGATCCCCGTGTTTTTCTTATCGCTATCTGTATATTGTTTTAAAGCTTTTTTTAAGCTCTCTAAAATACCAATATAGTCAACAACTACACCGCCCGCTTTATCCTTAAATACACGATTTACCCTGGCAATCGCCTGCATTAAATTATGCCCTTGCATCGGCTTGTCGATATACATGGTATGCATGGATGGGACGTCAAATCCTGTTAGCCACATATCTCGAACGATTACAATTTTCAGTTCATCGCCATTATCTTTCATCCGTCTGGCTAATGTATCACGTCGTTGTTTCCCGCCAATATGTTTTTGTAACCGGTCAGTATCACCAGCACTTCCCGTCATGACAACTTTGATTACGCCTTTATCAAGATCATCGCTATGCCATTCAGGTCGAAGCTTAACGATCTCATCATACAAATCAACACAAATTCTCCGACTCATACAAACAATCATAGCCTTTCCGGAAATAGTGTTAGACTTTTCTTCATAGTGTTCCACAATATCTTTGGCGAGCATTTTCACCCGATTTGGGGAACCTACGACGGCTTCTAGGCGAGACCATTTTGATTTATACTTTTCACGATCATTGTCTTCTTGACCTTCTGTGATTTCTTCAAATTCATCATCAATTTTCTTAAGTTCTTCATCATCCGATTCTAATTTGATAATCCGATTTTCATAATAGATTTTAACGGTGGCTTCATCTTCAACCGCTCTGGTCATATCATAGATATCGATATAATTCCCAAATATAGCAGGTGTTGATTTGTCTTCTAACTCTATGGGCGTCCCAGTAAATCCAATAAAGGAAGCATTAGGCAGGGCATCACGTAAGTACTTTGCATAACCATACTTCACCTCGCCTGTCTTACTATCTGTTCTCGCTTCTAATCCATACTGACTGCGGTGAGCTTCATCCGCGATAATAATGACATTTTTCCGATCTGTTAAAACAGGCATTTCGCCTTCTTCAGGTTTAAACTTCTGGATGGTAGTGAAAATAATGCCTCCAGATTGACGATCATTTAAAAGGTCGAACAATCCGTTCAACTCTTTCGCATTATCTTTGGTTTGTTGTTTCTTCTGTTCTTCCGTTAATTTTCGAACGTGCGCTTGTTTTGGTTTTTGGCGTAAAATATCTTCTGATTTGGCAAAAGTGGTATAAAGTTGATCATCCAAGTCGTTGCGGTCAGTAATGACGACAATCGTCGGATTGTTTAATTCTCTTACTAATGCTGCTGTATAAAAGACCATGGAGTAACTTTTACCAGATCCTTGGGTATGCCAAATCACCCCGATCTTTCGATCTCCTTGTTCAGCGGTTGCTTGCTTCGTACTTTCTACCGCTTTCTTTACTGCAAAATATTGATGATAGGCTGCTAAAATCTTAATGATGCTTTTCTTTTCTCCGATTTTTTTTCCTTCCTCATCAACCTCAGGATCATTTGATTCTTGGAATAAGATAAAATTTTGAATGGTATCCAACAACCTTTTTTGATCTAGCATCCCACGAATCATTACTTCATACTGCGGCATTTCAAGTGGTTCAATATTTACCCCGTCGACGCTACGCCAATTCATGTAGCGTTCTTCATTGGATGTAATTGTCCCGGCTTTCGCATTAATCCCATCAGATAATATACAGAATGCATTGTAATGAAATAATGAAGGGATGTCCTCTTTATAGGTTTGAATCTGATTGTAGGCATTCTCTAACCCGACATTTTCATCAGAAGCAGATTTCAATTCAATGACCACAAATGGAATACCATTAATAAAGATGAGTACATCGGGTCTACGTTCTTCACTTCCGATTACCGTAAACTGATTCACTGCTAGAAACTCATTTCGTTCCGGGTGATCAAAATCTACAATGATTGCCTTTTCCGTCTTAATTTCACCATTCTTGCGAAAAGTGACGTCAATCCCTTCAACCAGAAGGGATTGGAACTGTCGATTGTTTTCGATTAAAGATGGACTATTAGCTGAAATAATTCTTCGGTACGCCTCTTCTATCGCTTCATCGGGCAGTTCTCGGTTCAGCTTAAAAAGGGCATCACGAAGCCGTTGCTCTAAAATGACTTCTCGATAATCCAATCGCTCGGGTCTCTCTCCATCATGACCGATTTCTGGGCCAAACGCATAATCATAGCCCATTTCTTGGAGAATTTCGATAACAGCCTCTTCTAGAAGGTCTTCGGTGAAATTTTCGTATAGGCTCATTGGCTTGCCTCCTTTCGCGTTTTGGAATTTCTTAATCCGCTGGTACTCTGATTTCTCCAGACAAGAGTTTGGGGAGAAGGGTGTCACGGAGATTAGATAGAACTCTAATCTCTTTAGTATAAATAAGTATTTGTTCATCAAGATTTCTTACGATATTATCAAATGAATCCATTAATTCAGCCCGTGGAATTAAAATTTTAATATGTTCGAGTTCTTTTTTAGTAATTGAATTAAAAATAGTACCTGACCCAAATCTATCTTCCACTTCAAAGGTTTTTTGTAATAGATAGTATAAATAAGAATTACAGTTGTTCTTTGAATTTATTGCTCCCAAACCGCGACCTATTATTAATTCAGAATCAGCAATATTTAATCTCCCAACGGGGGCACGTACGCTAATTAAGATACTTCCTTCTTTTGCTACACGGAGCGCCTGGGTACAAAATGTGCTATGAGTTGGATATCGATAACCAAAATTGCTTACTCCCTGATGAAAAGGTAGCCCATCTTCCTCAGTATTGTAGAATTCTGATTTAGGTGATTGTCCCATCAATATTTCAGCGATTTCTAGTAACTTTCCAACCTTCCACCCTCTAGGTATCATCCCAAGTTCACTTTCGACCATTTCTCCACCACTAGACTTATAGGGCTTACCATCTTCATTTGGAAATTCAAAATCAATAAACCATTGTTTGAATATCGCTTGTGCAATTTCTTCTAGCTTTATGTTAATTTGGTTATTGGTTTCGATTTTTTCATCGAGGGATGAAAGAATATTTGCTATGGATTTTTGCTCTTCTAGAGGTGGGAGGAATACTGGAAGCGCATAAAAATCATTTCGACTGGTAGATGGGATAGCCGAACCACTATCCATACTATTGATGTCCTTTGTTAACAATTCATAATAAGCCCATCTTAAGTCTAGCTCGTCCAAATTCCTAGGCTTAATATAGAAAGCAGTGTCAATTACATAAAAGGGCTTTTTTGAAAAATGAACTCCTCTATATGCACCCTTCCTACCAATTATTACTCCCGGTGTCTTAGAAAGAAACTCATTATGAAATCCTATTTGACCATTGGTTCCATAAACTGGATAACCACTAGTCTTCTCTTTATAGCCTCTTAATGCTTTTCCATATTCAAGCGTAACAATATCGCCCCACTTTAACTGTTTCCATGAATCCTTAAAACCCATATCCAATCCCCCCTAGATTTTTTCTAATCTCCTCTTCTAGGCGGCGTGACAAAGCAAATAGCTCTCCTAACTCACTTGTCAATTTCTCCATCTTCTCATCAAATGGAATCCCATCATCCTCAGTTTCCTCGATCCCCACGTAACGGCCGGGAGTTATTACATATTCATGCTCCCGAACCTGTTCAATTTTGGCTGCTTTACAGAATCCTTGAATATCTTCGTATTTTCCATTTACATTACGCCAGTTGTGATAAGTGTCTGCAATTTTATGAATCTCTTCATTGCTCAATTCTCGGTGGCGTCGATCCACCATGGTTCCCAAGTTCCGAGCATCAATGAATAAGATTTCATGCTCGCGATTGCGGAATGTAGCATGTTCCTTTTTGTTTCGATTGAGTATCCATAAACATACTGGGATCCCTGTGGAGTAAAATAACTTATCAGGTAAGGCTACGATACAATCCACTAAATCTGCTTCAATTAAATTTTTCCGGATCTCTCCTTCATTGGAAGTATTAGAGCTCAGAGACCCGTTTGCAAGAACAATCCCTGCTACGCCATTTGGTGATAAATGATAAACCATGTGTTGTAACCAGGCATAGTTGGCATTCCCTTCTGGAGGTGTTCCATATTTCCATCGAACATCATCCGCTAATTGGCTTCCGCCCCAATCACTAATGTTGAATGGTGGATTGGCTAAGATATAATCTGCCTTTAATGTGCGGTGTAAATCGTTATGAAAAGTGTCCGCATGTTCAGTACCTAAATTGGCATCCAATCCCCGAATGGCTAGGTTCATGCGACACAGTTTCCATGTTGTTGAGTTTAACTCCTGTCCATAGATCGACAAGTTTCCGATTTTCCCTTGATGTTCTTCAACAAATTTTTCACTTTGAATGAACATTCCACCGCTTCCACAACAAGGGTCATAAATGCGCCCCTCATAGGGTTCAATCATTTCTACTAAAGTTTTAACTACACTGGTTGGGGTATAGAATTCGCCCCCGCCTTTTCCTTCTACACTCGCAAATTTGCCCAAGAAATATTCATAAACTCGTCCAAGTAAATCTTTTTCACCGTTAGCATGTAATTTAATAGTAGAGATTAAGTCAATTAACTCTCCTAATCGGCGTTTATCTAATTCCGGACGGGCATACCGTTTGTCTAACACCCCTTTTAATGTAGGGTTTTCTTTTTCAATTAAAATCATCGCATCATCAATAATTTGGCCAATCTTTGTATCCTTGGCATGGTCTTTTATGTATTCCCAACGAGCTTCAGCGGGAACCCAGAAAATGTTTTCAGATTCATACTCGTCACGGTCTTCTTCGAAGCCATCCCCTTCTTCTAAAAGCTCATTATATTTCGTTTCAAATTTATCTGAGATGTACTTTAAAAAGATAAGACCTAGTACAATATGCTTATATTCAGCAGAGTCCATACTGCCTCTCAATTTATCTGCTGCTTTCCATAACGTTTCTTCAAATCCAACATTAGCTGTCGTAGTTGTCATTTTTATTTCCCCCCATTATTTGTATAAATCAATAATTATGGTCATCGAAGACCTCAAATATTGCACTTTCAAACTCCTCTTGCTCTGGCCCTGAAGATACCCAGTCAGGCAAAACCTCTAAATAATGGGCTAATGCTTCAATGGTTTTATGAAGCATACCTTCATGTTGGGCTTTTTCTAGCAATTCCACCATAAGTTTGAAAGTATCTATATATGGATGAGCATCCACAATTTCTATGGCTGATTTAAATCTAGAAACGAGCTTTGCCTTTTCAATCTGACGTTCTAATGTATTGATTTCTTCTCTATCATAGACAGGGACCTCAACAAGATCGTTAATTTCTCCAATCATGAACTGCATCTCATGTTTTTTTATAACTGGATTAAGATCACGTTTCAGCTTTTCTTTTTGAATTTCTAGTTTATCGATCTCAGTTAATTCCGTAACAAAATAATCTTGGTTTAAACCAAAAATCTCCTCTAAAATAGGTAAATATTTTTTAGGAATGTTTTGTTTCCCTTTAATCCAAAGATTAATGTTCTGTTTCTTTATTCCTAGCTTTTCGGCAAGTTCAACATGTTGCATGTTATATACGCTAAGAATATATTCCAGCCCAAACAACGAATCACATCCCTAAACATATTTATTGTCTTAGTCAATTAAACCTATTATAAAACCATTTATTGTCTTGGTCAATTACCATTTCTTCAAAATATCTCCATTACATCGAGTACCATATGTATATTCCCCCATACTTCTAGGCGGTGATCACTTAATCGAATTGAATTTGTGGGTTGGCTGCATCTGAGTCATATTGCTTCAACTGCAAGTTTCCAAATACTTTAAATGGAAAATGAGCTATTTATAAAATTAGGTTAATATACTATTGCCATTTAACCACTCCTGGGTATTTATTGTATAATAATGTAAAAAAAGGACGTGGGATAAATGGGTATAATCGGCGATATTAAGTCTATTGGAGAAATAGTTCAAAAGGCCGATAACATTGAACTTTATAGAAAAATTCTCGATTTACAGTATGAAGCTATGAATGTTATTGAACAATTGAATGAACTTAAAGAAGAAAACAGAATATTAAAGGAAAAGTTGAAAACTGTCGAAAACCTTACTTTTAAGGGAAATATGTACTTTAAAAATGGAGTTAATGAACCTTTTTGCTCAAAATGCTGGGACGCAGATTCTAAATTAGTAAGACTTCACGGTGACGGTGCAGGATGGTTTCAGTGCCCTTTATGTAAGACTATCGTGCATAATGAGGTTCAAATCTTCCTATAACAATAACGATGATTTCCTATCATGGGGATAAAAGAAGCAAGTCCTAGGATATAAAAAAGACGTATCTAGATCAAAGATACGTCTTGTGCAAAGTACAGCAGGGGTTAATGTACTTTTGATTGTATCATTTCGGTTCGTTTGATAGGAAGTATAAATCCCTTTGAAGGGGATTCCTTCGTTCAACTTTTGGGACTCTAAAAAGAAGAGTGCTGGGCCAACTGCCTAGTTTTAATAAAGTCTTCTAGCTGCTCTCGGTGATTATGTATGTATCTAATGTACGTAACTATTAAATCAACTAAATGGTCGAATCGACAATTCCCTATTTTAATAGCTCTATACATGAAGGTTCCTGAATACGTGTTGAACTTTTTCCCCTTATTGGTAGGGTATTCTAAGGAACCAAAAGTATTAACTTGCTTTGCCTCCAAAAAATTAAACCATAATCCTTTGTCCAAAAGTTCGTTGGCTAAAAAAGCGGCTCTTTTTTTCGCTTCTAAAAATAACCGAAATTGATCCCCTTGTACTTGGATACCTAAAATTACTGGATAATTATCTTCCATGTCGATAACATACTTTACTTCACTAAGACCTTTCCCATTTGTGTAACCAGTCCCTACAAATACTTCTTGGTATTTTCCCTCTTCCCAATGTTTTTTAGGAGGCACGAGGTTAATATCAGGTATCCTATTGCCTATAGCTTGAAAAAATGCATTAGCTAACATCGCATGTTTATGCTTAATATAGAAGTCATGCAGCCTTAGCTGTTTTAGTTGAGGAAGAATCGAATTCTTAGTATATAAATTATATGTATCCTTTTGGATATCAATTTCAACAGCAATTTGATGGAGGCACCCAATAAAAGAAATATAATCCTCTAGAATATTGGCATGGTATAGATTTTTTTTTCGTATAACCAAACTTAAATTCTGTAGATTGTCAGCTAACTCTCCGTAACTTAGATACTTCCAGGTTACATTGCCGATATTTAATTGGCCTTCATTAAAAAATGAGGGCCTAGAAAGACTTAACAAAAGAAAGTATTCATGAGCCATACTACCCTGCGAATATTCCTTCAATTGGGCAAACACCGGAATGCTTTTGACTTTATTCTCAATATAAAGGACCTTGCTTCGACCCCTATCGTCTTCGAAATAAAGCGTCAAGTCCTTATTCTTTTTTTCTCTTTTTATACGTACTAGAGAATAACGCTGATCAAAATCAGCTATAAATTGTCTCAAGTAAGGTAGCGATTCGTCCTTATAAAGGGAAAATACCCAGGATAAAAAATTACTATGGAATAATTCCTTTGAAGATAACGAAAGATTGAACATAGGAGAAGATAAAAGCGTACTAACTACATTTTCTAGCATAAATACCTCTAATAGAAAGTTGTGATTTCACTTCTTAGTTTACAGGAATTATATAATAAACGTTAGGCCAATTTTTATTGCTATAGAAGACCTATACACTACATAGTTAACTTAGTATATGATTTCATGTATATTAATGTAGACTTGAATCTTTGGAGGAATTAATAATGACCAAAACAGATCTTGTTGCATATGTGGCTGAAAAAGCAGAATTGACCAAGAAGGACTCCGGAAAAGCTGTAGATGCCGTTTTTGAAGCTATTGAAAGTTCGCTCAAAAAAGGGGAAAAAGTACAATTGATCGGATTTGGGAATTTTGAGGTTCGTGAACGTGCTGCCCGTAAAGGCCGTAACCCTCAAACTGGTGAAGAAATTGAGATTGCAGCTAGCAAATTACCTGCATTTTCAGCAGGAAAAGCCCTAAAGGAAAGTGTGAATCAGTAAAAATATCCAAAAGGTGACTACCCAAAATATTATGTAGTCACCTTTTTATTTTTTTTAAACTATTGATTCTTAACTAAGAAGAGATCCCTGGCATCATTACGTTTGATTCGATCTCCAGGACACAGAACATATTAATTTCATTTAATACTCCAATTCTTATCATATGGAATTGAGGTGATGAGTCCAATCGAAGTGTCCGTTTGTCCAATAAGTATATAGAACCGACCATCTTTCATAACCAAAGTACCAGGTGGTTGTTTCTTCTCTTCTTCAGTTAAATCTAATTCAAGTGCATACTCAATACGAATATCTTTAAACCTGTAGATGTCTTTCCATCTTTCAAAGTTAATGTTTTCTCTATTTGATATAGCTTCGATTATCTGTTCAGCATCCTGTAAAACAATTTCATAATTATATGGATAAAGTAATCGAACTTCTCCAAGTGACTTTCCGGTGTGAGCATTTCGGTATTCCTCGTTGAACGCAATAGTTATTTGAAATGTTCTGTTCTCCAAAACGTGATATATCTTAAGCGCTGCAATATGTTTGCTTTCTTCTGACACCTTGTCAAAATTCCAACCTTTATATGTGTTTTTGATTTTCTTTAATAAAAAAAGGTTTGATATTGAGCAATTAAATCCATCATTATCAAGGTGCTCAATTATATAATCCTTCTTGTATGCTTCTTTCCGAAATTCTTCCCCGAAATAATAATCAAATGAGATCTGATGTAATGTTTTATTATATTCATTTGAATACGGATATTTGTATTTCTCTTTAGCTTCTTCCGTTTCAGGAATTCTAAATCTAGCATTTTTTATTAAATCGTACATTTCAGGAGTATAGTCTACAAATGCTAGTTTTTCCATCCCAATAATGTTTATTGATATTTTGTCATTCCATACTTCTAAGCATACTTGTTCTTTTTTATCCATAAATCTTAACCTTTCAAAATAATTTTCTGAATGTCCTCTAACGTCACTGGCGTCTTAAATGCTAAGAACACCCAAGGTAAAAAGCTACCAATCGCTTAACCTCTGTCTTTAGAACATGAGACGGAAAGCCAAATGTATGATGATACCTGCGATAAATATATTTCCATTCAACACCCGTGTCGGATCTGGTTTCTTCATATATTTTGATACCAATTCTCTTTAATGATTTTTTGGCATTTATATAGTCCTTCTCGATCCCTCTTACGGCCTGATTTATTAATTGGATATACGGAAGAGTTGAATCCTTAATTACCTTCAAATCGCGTTAAAATACCTGGATGACAAAAGGAAGTAATGCATATTGTTTTAAAAATTCAAGTTCTTCATTAGAGGGAATTGCATAGCTTCTGAGATAACACTCCCTTAATTGTTAAGTCGTAATATGTACCATAAGGTCTTGCTACGTTTTTTAGGAATTTTTATCCCTTTCAAGTAAACTTATGATTTTATCAAGTTTCTTTTCAATCTCATCTGTTTGAATACTTTTAACAGAAGAATTGATAAGTAATCTACGGATAAAAAGCGTGAAGGAAACTACGAATAAAGCTATAAGACCAATAACTATGCCCAAATAAACTATCGAAGCTACAGTAAAACCTTCCATATCATAACACCTATCTCCTGCTTTTTAACAATTCTAACATATTATAATTAGGCTTAAAACTTTCATACCAATAAACAACAAACTTTGCGAAAACACCCTTATTTAATTAATTGGTAGATGCGATCCGTCTTATCCATCTTATTTTCAATAATTTGTACATCATTCAGACTGTCTAAATACTCACATACATCTATATAAATTTTAGGCTTACCGGATATGAAACGATCTTTAGGAGCCCCTTCTTCTGCTATAAGTTTTTCCGCTATTTGGGTCGCGCTTTGTATTTCTTCTGAAAGATAACGGTCAACAGCAATACGAAAAACAGTGTTTAAAGATAATATTTTATTAGGAACTGTAGCAAATGCTTTCTCCTCTTTTTTAGTTGATTCTTCATTCATGCCAAATAAAGATAATTGCTCCAAATTGATCACTCCTATATTTTTATTGCTATTCGTGCATAAAGAGGGAGTTTTTATCGTCTCTCCACCACATATAGCGAATAGCCATTTTTATTAGTAGGGAAATTTAAATCCCTTTGCTATCATGGAGAGAGTGATTTCAATTATATTTGTATTCCCCCAATATAATCATTAGCAACCTTCGCCTTCTCTTCCTGTAAATCGTGAAGATAGACCTGTGTGGTTGAAATATCCGAATGCCCTAACATGGTCTGGACTTCGTGGATGTTGGCTCCCCCATCCAAGGCAAACGTGGCAGCTGAATGCCGAAACCAGTGCGGTGAAATCTTCTGTTCTTCAAAATTCCCCTTATATTTTTTAATCCCAGCATTTTTAACCACTCTCTCAATCATATATCGGACAACCCTATCGTTTAGTGGGTTCACCTGGGAATTTACGAGTAACGGTTCTTCTGGTTTATCACCTACGGTTAAGGACAAGCGGAAGTAATTGCGGTGATGCAGTATAATTCCGTACAAGTCCTGCCTCAGCCTTACCTTTCGTTCCTTGTTTCCTTTTCCTATAATCCGAACATATAAGTGCCCCTTTAATCCGGGGTGAACATCTCCCCACTTGAGTTTGCATAGCTCTGAAACTCGCACTCCTGTTAATAGAAGAAAAGCAATGATGGGATGTTTTACTGGATGACCTCTTACCTCATCTAAAATGCGCTGCACTTCTTCATAGTTTAATTTTCGCTCCACACGAGCCCGTTCCTTTTTAGGTAGCCGGATATAGTTTCGCATGTCGCGGTCAAAAAATTGGTGTTCAAAACCAAATTTGAGTAGGGATCGTACCAGGGTTAATTTTTTCTTGGCCGTGGACTTGGCATACTTCTCCTCTACCCATCTTTGATAAGCGTCCAATTCCACGTACCCAATTTCAGACAAGGGCTTTTCAATGAAGGATAGAAATTGACGCAGATCATTTAAATAGGTCCGTTCGCTTCCTTTTGTTAAATCCTTCTCACGTTGTTTGTTGTTATATAGGAAGAAAGACAAAAAGACAATATCCTCTTTCAAGTTTTCAAAAGTTAGGTATTTCCCTTCTGATAATAACTCTTGTCTGAGGAAATCGATTTCTTTCCAACGTCCATTCTTTACTAAGGAAATAAATTCATCAATTCCATTAACATTTGATAAATCATTCTTGTTTCGGATTTCTAATTCCAAAATTCCTCCCCCTTCCATCGGAATTTCTATAAAAAACATTATGTTAACTGATGATGTCTTATTTATAATTATTACATATCTATCCGAAAATTTCTTCTTTTCGGATATACTTACCATTTAATAGTACCATGTTTTTTTAGAATGAGAAGCCGAATTCTGAAAAAATAATTTAAAGTACTCCGTGGACAACACAATATATACATTAGTGACAACAAAATGAATACATAAATCATTTTTTTGTAAACAAGGTACGAAATTATCTGACAAATTGCTTGACTCAATTTAAATAGCCCGATGACTGATTATCAACGGGTTTGAATAAGTAACTTTTAATTGTACTTAGCTGCTGAAACCTATAGAAGCTTGTACAACATAAATTGGCGCTATTAAATGTGAAATATGGCTATGTGTTTTTGTTATTACAATTTTCATGGTTAAATGGGCAATGTAAAATGGCACCAGCTTGGTAGTTTTCATTAAACACATGAAACTCAATTGGCTTACTCATGTTTTCTGGATGGTTTATTATATATAATGGATAGTCATTCAAATATGACACATTCTCAAAATCTCCTCGCTTTATGCTGTCTTCTGAAAATAATAACCACTGTTTGAAATGATGCATTAATAGCAGACCAAATACATGGTTTAAAATCCATTGTGTTGTACCAAGTCTATTTGGATAAAGTTGAAACATTTTATCAAGTGATAAGAAAAGCGAATGTATGTGCTCAAAATCTTCACTTGATGCCACAGCCACTTTATTGAAAAAATACGTATTTGGAACATTCAATTGTCGATATTTCGAGTAATGATCTACTCCTTCAATGTTTTTTCTCCACATAATATAGGAAAATGCATACGGACACACTTTCCCTTGATATTTATCCAATTGAAATAATTTCTTAATACAGGACTTATGCTTTCTGAGAATCCTGTGTCGAATATGTCGAGCAATGGATCGAAACGTTTTTAATGATGACTGCCATGTTACCTTTAAACAAATTCCTTTCATAATTTGCTGATGTGCTTTTTCAATCTCAATATTTGGAATATCTCCGCGATAAAACCAATCTGGCTTTTGATAAGTTGAAATTGTCTTATCTTGTAGTTTTAGGACATGTGGAATTGATCGGATTATATAATGTCCTTTATGTATCGTATTTTCATTATTATCTAAAAACAGGCTGTTGATGTATGAAATAAGTTTAGGCCAATTGTTAGTTACATTTTTGTCGTAAAAGACGATGTTTTTATTCAAATCATTTACCTGTTGTTCATCTAAAGACAAGAATTTTTGAAGGTTAGAGTCTTTTATTTCAACTAAGTTGTTACCCCATTCTTTGTAGAAATTATATTTTGGTAAATTAGCATAAAAGGGATGTAAGCAATTACACGTTGAGGCGGAAATATATCTACGAGAAGGTAATTCATAAGGTATAACACCATTACAAAGTGGACAATGGAAAAGTAAAGATAACTCATGAAATGGACAACATTGAATTAAATGTATCTGATGAAAAATGCTGTGGTACCCGAATTTGATGCATTCAGGACAATAAGTTAAGTTAGGACGAAATAAGTCTTTGAATCCTTTATTGGCATGACTTAGGGAGGAGAAATATTTAATAATATTTTGCGAATCTGTTTTTAATCGAACACCTAGTATCGAAAAAAATTTATCATCGGAAAAACCATCCAGAGTAATTAAATCACGAAATGCGACTAAATTCTTTAGTCTGCGGGGTCTACCCTTTTGACTGTATTTGTGAAGAATTTCATCTTTACCAAACAGTATATTTAAATGTACATTGTTTAAAAGTTCGTTGGCATACTTGAACTTCTCCAAAACACTCCACGCAGACTCATACTTTGCGACCCAGTGATTTTTCCATGTATAACGAACTTCAAGTCTTTCGTGTTCAAGAACGATGATTTTTGTCATTGGGCTCCCCCCAAGAGACCATTATAACGCTCTGCGGTTAAGTAACCAGATTTAACGATTGCTTGCTTCCAATGGGCCATAGTTATCACTTCTTCTCCAGAACCATTGACTCCATACTTACGTAGAACATATTCAATTGCTAGGGTGAGATATTGCATAGGTATCTCAAAATTCTTGTTCATCCCATATTCTCGCCTGGTTTCTTTATACAACTCATAAAGTTCCGTTGCATAATGCTCAAGTCGTAATCCTCTTTGAAAAGCTTCCGGAAAATAATAACGCGTAAAAGACCAGCCACTATTTATTGGAAATTCAGAATCTATATCATACCCAGAAAGGCAAGCTTGAAGGTCATCTACCGACTTTATACCAGAGAAGGGATATTCATGTACCATAAATCTGCCAATGATTTGAGCTTGTTTAGCAGTTATAAAAGCCGATCTCTGATGTAACAGTTCTTCTTGGCCTACCAGTATTACAGTCATAGTAACTCTTGCTATATCTAGCTCATTATAAATGTCCATTAACCAATTATATTGAACCTTCGTTAACCGTTGTGCATCGTCTATAAACATAACTAATCTTTTTTGTCCAGATGCCACTGCAAGTTCATGTAAATATTTCAATAAGCGCTCCCGCTTTACGTTCGCCTTACCTTCATGGACGATTCCATGTTTCGTAGCTTTCAACAAGTCTTCAAAAAAAGTGTTTTCATTAACCGTTTTGTACTCATTACATCTCATATGAAAAATAGGGATCTCTTGTCCAAAATGATCGGGGATAAACCTTTGGATGTATTCAATTGCACGTGTTTTCCCAAGCCTGGGTCTCCCATACACAATTCCACCAGTAACTCTATTCTCCAGCCAATCTATAATCTCATCGAACAACCGATTTATAGCATTCGTTGATAATAGGTATTCTCCAGTTTCAACTGGGTGCGTGCCTTTAGGAACATTGGGTCTCACATCATTTAAAGATGACATATGATTATTTTGTATTGTACTAGTGTCCATGTTTAACCTCCCCAGCAAGGTTAGAATACTATTGTCCTCTTAAATTTTCGATTATAAGGCTTTGTATCTGAAACATTTTTCCAAATTTCGGTTTCATTATCCTTATTCTCTTTATACTGTGTAGAACTTTTATTTTCTTCATGAAACCCAAAATTGTGGCTCTGTTCGGCGGCCCTTTTTTCCTCTCTTTGCATTTGAGCAAGCCGATTTCGTTCATTTTTATTTGTTTTTGCTGATGTTAATAAATATTGATGATATACCTCGATAGGATCATCCATCGTTGCAAATTGTAATATTTTCCTATTTCGTAGTTTATTAATTTCCTTTCTTGTTTTGAGCGAATGGGGTCTGATCCCCCATTTTCCATGAGCTGTAAGTGTTCCTAGTTCACTCCCGTCAGGAAGAAAAGCTGTAACAGTTCGTATATCCTCGATGTTAACTACTAGAGTAAGTGTTGTTCCAATTAATTCTGGGGTACGAGCCAGCACTTCATTTCGATATAGAACTCCTTCATAGTTAATATGAGGTCGTTTACCTTTTTTAACATTGCCTACCACTTGTCTATAAGCTTGTAAAGAAAAAAACATGACCTCAACTTTATCTTCTTCGGGCATCTGGCGAATGATCGGTAAAGGTTTTTGTCTCTCTATTCTTTGAGCCATTACTTCAAGAGGAGTTAAATTATTCACTCCTTCGTGTGAAGTGCCGTTATAGTTAGCAAGTAATATCTCCGTAATTTCTTCAATATGATCAGTTGAGATCCTATACTTTTCAGCCTTTTCTTCTGCATTTTGTCTACGTGGATCAAATGGACTGCTACCCGTTGTGTTAATTAATCTATGGTATCCATTTTCCTCTAATATACCGAAGAATCGTTCAATGATTGCTCTTCGTTCGGGTGTCTTTACAGGTCCTATGTTAACACTACATCCAACGATCTTCTCCAAACGATCTTTTACTATATTGGCTAAGTTAGCTTTACCTCTGTCAAACCAGATTTCATCCCATAATCCCCATTGAGTTTCGGGAATAACTCCGGATGGAAAACCACCACAAGCTGGATAGTTTAAGCTTGGTATTGTTAAGGTCCTAGGTTTCCAAGGGACAATGGCGTTTTTAATACATTGCAAAACATCTTCAGCAGAATACTCTTTGTTTAAGCTGATATAATAACCAAGTATAGCCCTGGTAGCTACATCGATAATCGTCAGTATCCATATCCGCTCCATAACTCTAACAATTTCATCTCCTTCAGGAGTATGAAAAATAATAGCTATTTTTGCATCTATTCTGTGTCCGTCGAATTGAACACGATTCAATGGACGAACAATCATTGGATGATTCTGACTACCAGTACCGGTTGTATTTAATAGCCGTTTAGCATCTTCACCATACTGATTTGCCGCTTCTGAAAGATATTCGTCCTGGAGATTTTTCAAATATCTGCATAATGATCTATAAGCAAGAGTATTTGTGTTTAGCGGGTAATCATTAATTGTGAGACCCTGTTCACGACATAATTTAATAAACTGTCTATGAATCACTTTGGTACTGTATCGTGGTTCGTGAATCACATTTTTATTTCTTTTAAGGTAAATTTCATCTATTTTTTCCTTTATAATAGGGTAATTTCTGAGTAACTGACTGAATGCCCCAGGTAGGGATGTTTCATGTATTTGCGAAGGCACTGTTTTTGTCCTTTGGTATGAGGTAATCCTTTTCCGAGGAATCAAAGCACGGTATCCCCAAATGATCCCTTGGTCATCATGTTCCAAACATCGTTTTAAAAGTCTATTCAAGTTTACACGGTTGATCTGAGTTTTCTCGGTAATTTTATTTATCGGCGTTTTTCCCTCGATATACATTTCTATTGCTAATTTTCTTTGATTAAATTTTTCTTGATCAATAAGGGATAGATTCTCTATTAAAACTTTGGGCCATTCCGAAACGTTAATCTTGTCTTGAAATTGTGGGGTGGTTTCAATAATTCTTCTTTTAGACATCTGTCCAGACCTCCGTTTGAGGGCTAAATGGTATTTGATCTGCATTAGATAGAATCTTTCCGTGGTAAATGCACCAATAAATAATGTTTCTTAAGCGTTGTGCTGTTATTTTTGTATGGAGTAGGTGAAACAACTCTGAAAATGTCATCCTGTTTTTTCCTTTAAGTACGCGCAACAATAAATATTCATCGGTTTCAATAGTAGCTTTCATCATTCTTACGCAAGGAATTATTTCCTTCATATTAGATAGATAAATAGGGTTACCTCTGATTGAATCCTCTGTCATAATTGAGTATTGAAATCCATGTTGTTTACACCATAGCATTTGGGCTGTTGTTTGGCGAATAGCTCGCTGACTCTTAGGGGAGGGATTATTCGGATTTAATTCATGGGAGTACTTTACTTCTATAAAATGTTCTTCGCTATCTTTATATTGAACCCACATATCAAAAACTGACTCAATCAAGTCCTCATTAACAATTGATTGAATACGTAGAGGTTGTTCACAGAATGCTACAATATTGGGATTGGTCTCGACAAGAACCCAATGGTCATACTCAAGATCACTATGTAAATAAACTTGGCGATTCATCTTAGGACTGTCACCAAACCAGTTATTACCGAAATATTTGCTGGGTTTAATATCTACTGGTGAGTACATAGAACCTCCCAAATTGATTTATAGTACTACAAAAATAATTTCGACATGATTACATTTATTTCCTTTTTAAAACTTAGGCTATTAACCATTAAATCATTCGGACGATTACCCTGCCGAGATGAATATAGTTAAATGGGTTGTTCCTATTTCCTAATAAGCTCTGGTTGGAGGTTGCGATTTCTTCAATTTGTTGTGTCTGTGTAATGGATCAGTTTTCTAATATAGCGACTCTCTTTTATCCTTGTTTTATAATACTATTTTTTGGTTTGGATTTTTTTAACCTTTTTGTTTGTGATTTAAGATAAAAGATAAAAAAACGAAAATCGAATATATGGAGGAAAAAATATGGATTCGATTAACAGCTCTAAGCAATTGTTTTCTTACATAATTTCCTTGAAGGCATTTCCGCACGAACGGTTGCTACGTGCAGCCTCTTTTTGTCTTTTCCGCAATTGGAAATGTTAATCGAATAATTACGGGTTATGAACCTCAGAAGGCAAATCGTATGTAATTAAATGAGTATGTTTTATTAATTTTACTGAAGGTCCGTATGAAATCTAATAAGTTAAGCGGTCTTTGCCTATTGAAACATGATGTCCTCCTTCGGTGGGTTCTATGTCAAATGTAATTTCCAATATAAAGCCACGAAAGCCGTTTATTCTTTTAGTTTCTAACACTTGAACTTTCCAAAGTTCGATATAAGGTGAAAATGTTTTAGGATTATAATAGTTATTTAGCACTTCCTGTATATAAGGGGTTAGCATAATCATCAGCATATCTTGTAGTCTTAGTTGTTCAGAATCTTTAGTTGGCTTTGGTATTGTTGCTTCTGTTTCAATAGGAAGTGATATAATGAAAACAATGGATAGTATGAAAGCATATAATGTTTTCTTCAATATTTTTTAATCTCCTTTTTTAAGATTATCTATCCAACAGTATTATTAACCTTTATTGAATAAGGTATAAGCTAATTAAATACGACGGGATTCGATAGTACAGGGACGGGATCAGCACCCGCCCCTTTCTTCGTTGCCCTGGTATCGGGTAATCCTCCGCATTTATATATGTTTTCTAGACGCAATAAATGGTTAAACTATCCTCAAAATATGGGGGTGTTTTGATGATTAAAATGGTGAATAGTATCACAGTATTGCTAATGCTTGTATTGCCTTACACAGTAATAGCCCAAGTACAAGCTCCACAAGTGTCATATCCATGTAGCGTGGTTCTTATCTCAGTGAAGGATTTTCCTAATGCCCAAGGTACTGCTTTAATTACGAAAGTTAAGAAGCCATATACTGAATCGCCAACAAGTTCTCTAAGGGAACGGGAGGCTGTAGGCGTTTATGCTGATTGGCTTCCGGCGCCTTCGTCATTTGGAGACTATGACCAATATGAAGGATTTGCCCAAGTAACTGGTGTAATCAGTTGGCGATTTAAGATGTATCCAGTTAAAGAGGACTATCCAAGCTGGTTTGGTGGAACTCCTTGGGTAGGGAAAATTGACGAGATTTCTTTTGGACTTCCCGTTAGTACACGGGTGGAGGTTCGTCTTTCAAATTCAAAAACTAATAAGTTAGGACCTGCAATTTTGCAAAACACCCTACAAGGGTGTCATTATTAAGATAGGTGCTATCTTATAATATTTCACTACCGGGATTCAATAGTGAATAAGCTGCTCCAAGGCAGCCCCTTTTGTTATTATGGTCTGAACTTACTGGGGGTGAATGCTCGCTGCTGATTTACCGCCCTTACCTTTTACATGATAACGATATGATGGTGTAATCTCCCCCAAAATGTTGCTGCACATGCAACTAATTTGATACTTTTTTCTCATATTTAAATCGTTTAATACCTTTACTTTCTCCATATAGTCGTAACAGGGCAGGGTAAACCTGATATGTGACACGGTCGTAATAGTTAGGACGAACGTCTATGACTGTTCCTTCTGTCCATGTTGGTTTTATTTTAAAGCTGACTAGAAAATAAGGTCTTCCTTGTTCATCTAGCGAAATATCACTCACTTTCATGAATTGCTTTGGATCCTTTCCATCTGTTATGTAAGCGAAATATATTCGATTTTCTGCTTTGTATTGTTGTTCAACATCAACGGGTATATAGAATTTCAAAAGCTCATAGATAAACCATCGACTTCCATCGTCTTCCTCAGCGTGTACCGAAAATCCCATCCCAAATAACAGAACTAAGCAAATAAAAATTTGAGTTTTTTTCAATGTTAGCCCCCTTTCAAATTATATCCTTATTTCGTTATACTTCCCTTCAACAAATCATCAAGGGTTTTTAATAATGTGATGCCAATTTGGTGGAGGCTATTAAATGAGTATAAGGCAACTGTTTTTGAACTATAGATACTCGTTATCACAATAATCTTTACGGTATTTCTGTGGCTATATTTATGCTGGCATTTGATTGGGAGGCACTATCGCTTCCTAACGCCTGAACATGAATATGGTCATGGAGTGAGCGGTTGCCAAAGTCCCAAGTTAAAGACCAGCCATCACTTCCATCTTTATCATAGCCAATGAGTTCCCTTTGACCCCATGTTTGAGTTCCGGTCGGAATCAACCAAAAAATCACTGTTTCTGTATTTTCTGCGTCAACATAAATGGTCATCTTATGGACTCCTTTCGGAGCAGTCCACCATCCTGATATGTTGGGTAAATCGGTATAAACATTTAAAATATTAGCCCGTAAATCTTCCACTTTTTGGGCTTGTGCTGGCTCAAATATTAAACAAAGCATCACTATCAAACAACTTGCTAATTTCAAGGGAATCACCTCATAGTAATTTTCCTTCAAAACCGATATGTTTTCAGTATCCTACCCAATAGTTTAGTAACAAAAAACGGCTGCGGTACAAGCAACCGTTATTGAACTATGGAATCCCTTTAGTTGCATAAAACTATCATTCGTCACTTGGCAATAATAACATCTTTTCTCTTTTCATTTCCGCTAATCCACTCTATTTCCACCTTAACAAATTTAATTTGGCTTCTTGCTTGCTCAAAACTTGAAATATCATTATCCATAAGTCCATTATTATAGGAAAATGTAAACTTGGGTGAGGATGAAGGATCAAGATTGGCAGCATCATTAGGAGTGATTGCATATGTTTTGGTAAACTTTTCATCATTCAAAATAAAGATATACTTGACATTCCAATTTTCTGAAGTTCCTTTAAAAGTAAGAATTTGACTTGCTGCCAACGCATCATCAACAACAAAGACATTAATAAAGCTACTCAAAACAATTATAAAGAAAAAGTTGATTGAAATAAGAATTTTTACCATCAAAAAACCTCCTTAATTTATTATTTCCGGAGGTTTCTAACATTATCTAAGTTGTGATTACACAATACTTCCATAGAGCGAAAAAATCAAAACAGCTTCCGAAGCAGCCATACGAAGGTAATGAATACCGTAACATTCTTCGCTGTAGTCTTTATGCGGTAAATAACTACACTCACTTTTGCCTATTACCCTATTTTTCCACTTATAAAAAGTGAAATTTGTTTCACAAATATTGGTGTTAAATCCCTTATAATATATTTTTTGCCAACATTACCTCCAACGAGTGAAACAAATGAAATGGCTGCCAGAGCGGCCATATGGGGGTGACGAATACCATTTGTTAAATAAAAAAGTTGTTCAGAATCACTTTTTAAAACCCAATACTTTCCCTTTAATGTTTTCCTTGGGCAGCAGACCCATGGAAGTTGTTCTAAACCAATCATCACCAATAACATACACATGATTTTCAGGAACAGTTACTTCTTTATAATTGGCACTTTCAAAACTACTTACATTACTTTCAACATTTCGCCTGTGTTGAAGGTTCCCATAATTACCTTCATCTAGCATTTTTTTAAGTTCTTCCAAGTCCAATCCTAATCGGTGGGCTTTGCCATAAAACGTATCGAGTTTTTTACCATTGATATAAAATTGACCTTTTTTAATTTTTACTTTTTCGCCAGCAAGTGCAATCACTCTAGTTAATGAATCTGTTTTGCCTTCATTGGATTGTTGTTGATCTGCCTTTTTCGGCAATTCGAAATGAATAATATCTCCGCGTTTCAATTCATTTTTTTTATAATGCATTGTATCAACTACAACATCTCTATTGAAAAAATCATGGTTTCCTCTATCCATTGCATCATTCATCGGATGAATAACAATCATGTCAGATGTTATCGTGTTGATTATTGGGACTTCTTCCTTTGTATCAGAATCAGTGATGGTTTCAACAGATTGTTCTGAGCAACCCACTAAAAATAAAACGAATAAGAACGAAATAATTAGTGAGAAATTCTTCATCAATATAACCCCCTTTCAATCATTATACAGAAATTTACAAATAATCCCTGTTTTAAATGTGGCTATATTGTTAATATATTCAGTTCGCTTTACTTCTCATTGTCTGTTTAAATTCCATGTTTTATTTACATCTACTTCTTTTTATTTCTGTACAAATTAAAAGTAATTATGAAAATACCCACAGCAACAAGTATAAAGAAATCGCCAAATGTAACTTCATCAAGTGTGAATTGATGAAATTTGCTTTCCACTAGCTATTTCTCCTTTCTCCAATCAATTTTAATGTTGATGATACCATTACCTTGAGTATCTTATATTTTGAATCAATTTGCTCTTTCAATAAGTTCCTAGCTTTTCTATCGTATTTTAACTATGACAATCTTAATCAAGATAAACAAAACGCTCATAATCAAAAATGATACAATGCCAAATTGAATAGGTGTTAATGGAGAACTTATTACTCCAAATGAAATTTCATTTTGAAGATATTCTACATCTTGATAACCATCAACTACATCTGGAACATAGTAAATAGTTTTAATGAATCCATAACCAATTGTACATACAAGATACAGCACATTAACTACAAATGAAAAAATCAATGATTGCTTTATAGTCCTTTTCATTTTTTCTCCTATATTCTAAATCTCTCTCCAAAGTTAATTTCCCTTGCCTAGAAATCAAAAATATAATATGATTTTGCTTTCCATAGGATCCATATTCCGCAGTTAATAGCAATCGATATCGCCCTTCTTTTAAAGGTGGAAGTGTATAGGTAATCAAACGTTCTTCATTAAATTCTATCTTTTCATTTAATAATTTTTGCTGATTTTGCTTTATCCATTGGGTATTTTCATCCTGAAACAACTCAGAAGATATTACAACCCTATTGTCTGTTTTTTCATTGGTCTTAAACCGCATTTGTAGGGTTACAATTCCACTATTGTTTTGAAAAATATATTCTTTCAACTGCGTTTCTAGTTCAATCGGAAAGGGAGTGGGGGGACTAGGCGGTGGGGTACCTGTTCCACGTTTAAAATCACAAGCAGGGAACATTAGAATTATAGAGAAAACCAAATATAAAGAAAACCATCTTCTCATAAAAAATCCCCTCAATACCTTTTTTATTTTGATTTTATTATTGATTCAAGATTATCGATTCAAGATTATTATTAAGTTGGTCTAATTGCTGTTGATAATTAGATGAATGATTCGCATGGTATTTTATTGCATTAGATATTTGACAAGACCCTAACAGTATCGCAATACCAAGAAACACTATTGCCCCTGTTAAAGTGAATCTAAGTTTGTCCCCTGGAAATTGAAATTTATATTTTTGCTCTTCCATAATTTCCTCCCAACGTATTGTTTCAAAGTGAACAATATATCAAAGATACAATTTGCTTAATTAAATTCAAGCCACAGCATGTACAAGAGAAATAAGATGATGCAAGTAATTGAAATGGTTAAATGCTTCCCTTCCTTTTTATTGGTAAGCCACCATTTAAATAAAAAGACTAAACAAAGTATTCCGACAACTATTGGGAAAACAAAATATATATAAAGAAACCACATGTTCCTTATCCCCAATTACAAAAGATGTTTAGTAATGAAAAATAGATGGCTAATCTCTGCCATTTTCTAGTTTTTCAATCCTTTGTTCCAATTCCTTAATTTTGCTACTTCTTTTCATAAGAAAAAATACAATTATCAAAATTGGAACACCTATAACCAATAGAAAAATAAATAGTTGATATATCGCTGTTCCCCATTCGATATGATACAAGCTATTTCCCTCCTTTATAATTTGGTTCCGTAAAATACTATTCAAAGAAAATTAATTCAATATTTATACCCTCTAAGAAATGAAAATTTTTCTCCCCAAGCCTTTGATTCAGAAATATTGAAATATGATCTTAAAGTATTAATTGGATAGGTAACTGCCAAAACCACAACAACCCAAGAACCTGCCCCACTTAAGAGATATAAGATTGCAGAATAAATTAAAAATATGCTAAAGATAACTTCTAATATAAAAAAGTGGAGATTCTTCATTCGCGTTCCTCCCCCTTTAATGAATTTCTCTTTCTTCATCTTCTTTGGTAGGTCTTTTATCAACCCTCCAACTCCATTTAGATTTCTTTAAATTGTTCGTGCTAGGGGGGATTAAGTTAGATAATTTATGATTTATAAATGCCAATTGTATAATAATTACCACCAATAAAAATTCCATTACAAAACCTCCATTCATAGAAATAGCCACCCTGTTTGAGTAGCTTCATCCTCTTATCATCCAAGAAATCAACAAAAGAATAAATTCAATTGCCATAACCCCCATAATAAAGTACCAAAATATTTGTAACCATTTCGTCATGGTATTCAAATTTACACTTTTGTTGTGTAATCCGACATGCTTTTGATAGTGATCAGTAACGTCATTGAATGGTTTAACTTCTGTTTCTGATTCAGAGAACTTTTTATAATCATTCATTTCGCTATCTCCTCTATATCATCTTATCATGAATTAGAATGTAAACGGATTATTCAGTAAATAAAATCGTGCTTTCATTTAAGAAAGGTGTACCCATACAGGTAGATACACCTTATATTTTATTATTGTTGTACTATTGATAAAGCCACTTTCTTCATTTCATCTACTGGCAGGTGTCCTGTAATGGTATACAAAACCCCATTTTTATCACTCCAATCAACCTTATTTATATATTCAACTCTTGGCTTTTGAGTGGATTCATCATAAGAAACTCTTGGATTTTTACCTACATAAATTATTGTATCTCCTACTTTGATTTTTTCATTGTATGCCAAACCTTGCCTTGTCACATGCTTAGCACTGGAACTTGAATCAATCGAAAATATCCAATCAATTGAATTTGTTTCGTAATGAAAAGTAACAAATGGTATATCTTTGATTTTACTCCCTGAAATCAATTTTTGTTCTGTATTATTGGGTAAATAAGATGGCAAAGTCAATGATATTCCAATTTGTTGTATTACATCTTCAACAGATTTATATTGTACAGATTCTATAGGAAGCCCCTTAATTACATCCTTTTTATTAGTTTCATCTTGCTTTCCCTTTTCTAAAACGAAAATTCCATTTCTAATTTCAAATTTATATTCAGAGAAAATTTTAGACATTATATCTGTTGCCAATGCTTTGGCAGAAGGAGAAACTAATATTACAGTCCCCATTAACAAGAAAGACCCACATACAGAAAAGGTAACTTTTTTCCACAATGGCTTTCTCCAAAATCGTTTACCTTTTGTATGTTCCATGTGTTGTTGCTTTTGCTTTCCTTTTTCTATGGCATTGCCAATTGCCATATTTAACTTCCCCATAGGTATTTCTACATCATTCAGATCATCTTTCCATTTGGTTAAATCCCTACTCATTGACACACACCTCCTTTAATTCTACACGAAGTTTTTTCAATGCATTGTGTAAGCGTGTTTTTACTGTGCCAACTGGACATTCCAAAATTTCAGCGATCTGCACTATAGTCAAATCATGATAGTATTTTAAAATAACCACTGTTTTCAGCTTCTCTTCTAGTTGGTCAATGGCAGAAGATAAATCCATCTTGTCCTCAACATGAGTTGTGTTTGCAGAAGCTACACGGTTAGGTATAGGTTCTGAAAATGGAATGATACGCTCTTGTTTTTTTATGTAGTTAATTGCACAGTTAATTAGGACTCGTGTTAGCCAAGTTCTAAAATAGGCAGGTTCTTTAAGTTGTTTAATAGAGATAAATGCTTTGTATACAGTTTCTTGTACAATTTCTAATGCATCATCTTCATTTCTTGTATAAAAAAGCAGTACAATAGAGCATTGATTTACTTTCTTCAATTAGTTTTCTAAATGCTTCTTCATCACCATTTTGGGCAAGTATTACTTGTTCCATATAACCTCCAAATCAGACTCCTTTATTTATTAGACAATTGAGCATAGGATTTGGTTTTTAAAAAATGAAAAAAAGATACCCATTGGTGGTATCTGTATAATGTATGAAATCATTCTTATAAATAAATAAGCCACCCCTCTACATAGACCTGTCATAGATAGCCTTTTGTGCTTTATGTCGTAAGAACAAAAAAACATTACTTGATATTTATATTTTCTTTGGTGTTCTTCTCATTCAGCAATTTATTACTTTCTTCTTCCAAACCAACTTTAAGTGAATCAATGTCATAACCTTCTGCCAGAGTTGGGAAAGTTCCTTCTGCTTTAGAGGAAGAAGCCTTTGCTAAAATAACAATCCCTTCATGTCCATTCACTTCAATTCTGTCCACAAGGTATCCCTTTTTAGGATGAATATACCATTTACCATTGTGCTTTAAGATTATTGTTTCGTTAAGTTTATTTTTTGCTTCTTCCCATTGTGTTCGTATTTCATTAGGTATCTTATCTTCTATATCACCTGACATAATATGTTGTTGTGACTTGTTTATTGGTACTTTCAATTCAATCTTATCAACTGTCTTTATTTCTGTATTGGTTTGTTCAGTTTTAGCAGTTTGTTTATTTTCTTCACCTTTGTGGGTTCGTGTTGCTACTTGTTCACTTGTACCACTTGAATTGCATCCTGCAACAATTACAGTTGACATTATCGTTATTCCTAATAATTTAACTTTTTTGCGATTTATCAACTTGTCCACCTCCTATTACTTAGACTACTTAATCAAACTAGGTATTTTATTGTAAATATCCCCCATCCTTTTACTTTGCTATTCAATCTTGATAGCGTAAGCATACTTAATCTTTGCTTTTTAAATTATTTCTAATGGTTATAAATACATTGAAAACTCCAATCGCCTTAATTGAGTTTTTAGTATCATCAAAAATGTATGTCTCGCCAATCATTATGAACGGCAAATGCTCGATCGATTCTGTCATAGGGTCTATTGTTGAATGAATACAATCAATTGAATCACAATTGATTCGATATTTTTCTGTCAACCATTCATGATATTATTGCGTGCTAGGTACAGTAAAAAACATTAATAGGAATAAAACCAAGATTCCCCACAAGATAAATCGTCTTGATTTTCTCCTACTCATTATTTCACTCCTTCCCAATACGATTCCAAACAATTTTCTATAAGTCGTTCTTTTATATTACTATTTGATATTCCTTAGTTTAGTTTTTAACGTTTTTGAACTCCCACAAATTATAACGTTTGATTTCCTTTCCATCCTTTTTAATTACAAGTACGGCATCTTTTAAAGCACTTTTCTTAACTTCTTTTATTTCTTCATCATTCGGAAAATGATATTCCTCATATTTTCCTTCTTCAACTCCTGTTCCTTTACATGCTAATTCATAACTAACGTGATGATTCAATATTTCAGGTTCTTTTATATCTATTTCACTCCTAGACCCAGTTTTAAAGGAAACATCGCCTTTTATAGTTCTAAACCTATCTAGTAATGGAGTTTCAATATCTGATCATAAGGGATTTTTTCTCCATTTTGCACATCAATTGTTGGGGTTTTAAAAACAAATTTATACTCTAGTTCTGCCGTTATTATTGAACCAACTTTCTTATTATCATCAACTGCAACAATGAGATTGACCAAGATTTGACTAGTTTTGTTTCTAAAATATATATCTGTAAATCACCCTATTAAAGAAGTAAAAGAAGCCGCCATAGCAGCCTCTTTCGTATAGAATCTGGATTACCTTTATAACCTTTGACAATTTAAATCCAAAATAAATTCTCTATTTTCGATCCAACAGGATTCGGGTTTTCCATATAAAAAGGTATTTTCGACTAGATTTCGTATTTCTTCATTAATTCGCCTAATTCCTTATCTATTGCTTGGTCATTACTTAGTTTTTCAAACTCCTCATCCAGCGATTTTTCTTTTTTCTGCCATTCTTCACTAGCTTGAGCTTCGGCTTCCAGATGCAAGACCTTATCTTCCATTCGTCGGATATCCGCCAGTGCTGAATCCCCTGCAAATCCGGACAGAGTTCTGTTTATATTTTGCTGTGCCTTCGCCGCATTCGCACGGGCTACCAACATCTCCCGTTTATTCCCTAATTCAGTATACTGTTTACGCATGTCGTTAAATTTTTCGCGTAATTGGTCGGCGAGCCCTTTGTTTTGTTCGTAGCTTGCCTTGTATGCGTTCATTTTTTGCTCAGCTGCTCTTTTCTCCTCCAATGCCCGCCGGGCAAGCTCTACATTTCTCGCTTGTGCCGCCAAATGAGCTTGTTCATCCCGCTTGTTAAATAGATCCTGCTGTTCTTCATAGAGACGTTTAAACTTTTTCTCCAAGGTAATTTGGGCAGCTACTGCCTTTTCAGCATCAGTTAGATCTTCCTGCATATTCCTCAAATATTGATCTGTCATCTTTATTGGATCTTCTGCTTTTTCAATCAGCGTATAAATATTGGCAAGGGTGAGATCTTTCAATCTTTTAAAAATGGACACGGTCTTTCCTCCTTATCTATTGTGGATCAGGCCCTTCTAATCCTTTTGAAGACGCAGGAACAGGTTGTGTTTGCGTTTTTTGTGTCAATCCTTTGATCAGTTGTTCAACATCAATCCCGGAAACGCTCTTTAACATTTCTGGTGCAGTGGCCATAAGATCCGTCACATAATTGCTGACCCTTGCTGCGCCCTGGCCATTCCCCGTATCAACAACGGTCAGTTTATCAATGGAACTTATTGGTTGAGCAATCTTTCCAGCCAACTCTGGCAGCATTTTAACAATAATATCGAGCACGGCAGCTTCACCAAATTTGGCAAAAGCTTCAGCTAATTTCTCTTTTGCTTCAGCTTCGGCTAAACCACGCAATTTGATAACTTCCGCTTCAGCACTCCCTTTTGCCCGCTCCGCATCAGCCACAGCCAACCCCTCAAGTCGTTTTTGCTCAGCGCTTGCTTTTGCTTCTGCTTCTATTCTGTACTGAAGGGCCTCTGCCTCCCGCATTCGCTTGGCTTTCTCAGCCTCCGCAGACATTTCTACGGCATAACGATCGGCATCGGCTTTCTTTTTGACTTCAGCATCATACTGTTTCTCCCTACGACTAATTTCCTTTTCTTCCAGGTCAATTTCTCGTTCTTTCCGAACCAATTCTACCTTCATCTGTTCCTCGACAACTGTTTGTTTAGAACGAGCTTCCTGAATGTGATAGGCTTGATCAGCTTCTGCCTTTGCCATATCTTGTTCACGTGTAAATGACGCGATTTTCAGTTGGTTTTCCTTGGTCGCTTCGGCAATATTGGTATCTCGAAGAAGTTCTGCCTTCTGGCCTTCCTCTTCCGCTATAGCCTTCTTCACCCTCGCGTCGCGAACAGCTTCTGCTTCGGCAATTTCCGCATCGCGCTTCACTGCGGCAATCCGCGGTTTACCAAGTGCATCCAAATACCCGTGCTTATCCCGAAGATCCTTAATGGTGAAGGAGACGATATTTAGCCCCATTTTTTTCAGGTCTTTGGCAGCAACCCCTTGTACCTCCTGCGCAAATTTATCCCGGTTGCGGTAAACTTCTTCTACTGTCATGGAGCCAAGGATTGCTCGAAGATGGCCTTCAAGCACCTCCTGTGCTTCCCCCTTCAAATCTTCCTTCGGCTTTCCCATAAACTGCTCGGCTGCTGTTGCCACATCTTCGACAGACCCACCAATTTTAATAATCGCAACCCCATCGGCCATAACCGGTACACCCTGTTCCGTGTATACCTCCGGTGTGGAAACATCCAGTTTATGCGAGAGCAGAGAGAGAAATTCCGCTTTCTGGAATATAGGAAGAATAAACGCTCCGCCTCCACGTACAATCTTGATTTTCCGACCTGATTCATCCGTTGGTACATTTTTTGTTCCCAAAAAAGATCCAGTGACAATCATTGCCTCATCCGGACTAACCGTCTTATACCGTGCCCAGAAGGCCAATCCCAATATGACGATAACTGAGATAATAAGAATGGGAATTGATAGAAATCCTGACATGCTTTCTCCTCCTTCATCTGCTCTTCTGAACTCCTCGAATCAGCATCGAACTCAGAAGTTTATTGCAGTGCCTCAATGAGGCTTTCTATATTTTTTCAAAACGGGAAACAAAGAGAGTGTCTTCCTTGACCTGAACGACAACTACACGGGTCCCCGAGTTAATTTCTTCGCGGTCAAAGCTGGCAGCAATCTGATTGGTATTGGACAACCCGACTTTTATCACCACTTCCCCATAGCCCTCCCGGGGAATCGGAATTGTCACTTCACCAATTTTTCCTGATAGTTCTTGAATAGAATAACTTGTCGAATTTTCCGCATTCTGCATGGGCTTTACGTAGAAAAAATAAACAAGAATGGATAGAAAAATGGCAATAAGAAAGGACAATAGAAGGATGATCCAAAATGAGAAAAAGGTGTACTCAGTCAGCAATATCCCTATGCCGCCAAACGCAGTGATCCCGCCTATGATGACCATCGGATGGAAAAAATCAGGTCCTTCGAGCGAAAGAAAATCGAGCATTCCATCAAGAAATTGACCAATAAAATCGCCGAAAACAACGGATACTATAGCAAACAAAACACCAACAATCAGGCATCCCCAATAAATTTCAAGCATCCAACTCCTCCCCCAAAAGAAACTCCTTACATTTTGTTTATACGGAAAAACTGGGTAAAAGTTTCAAAATTGCTACTTTTTATATGAACCCCGATTTGTCGACTAATTCGGGTGAATTGTTAAATATATCAAAGATGCAGCAACTCGTCACATCTGTTGCCACAACACAGCTAATTCATTGATTTTGCAACCATAATAATTTCCTCCTTTGTTAGATGCCCCGATATGCTAATAAAATAATTTTGGGTTATCCATGTGAGTGTGCTGTACCCGTGTTCAGGAAAATACGCCAGGGTTGCCTGATGTCCTCCGATGCTCAATTCCTCAATATGTTTAGTGCCATAGGTAGCTCCGGCACCAAACTGATCACCTATTGTCATCTGATGAATCTGAAAGAATTTATCTTGACCATCCATGTAGTTCAACGTAATATCTTTGCTCTTTTCCTCAATCTCATTTTTCATAGCTGTTACGTTTTCTAACTTATATCGATGTGGAATTTCCTTCGGTAACATGATTGGGAATGGAGTAGTTTTCTGTGCATCCTCCAAAGTCATATCTGTCGGTACAGCCTCCGATCCTGGCACGATGCTAAACTCCTCAGAAGGGGGGGCTGTTTCACTGTTGGAAGGTGTATCTGCTACCTTAATAAACATGGGGGAAGTATCTCCCTGTAACGAATGGAACATTTGGATAAGCCTCTGAAAAGCCTCTCCATTTCCAGGATTCCAATGATTTTTTTGACCCAATTGTTGTTGTACTTTTTCCCATGCTTCCGAAGAAGACAAACGGGGTGAAGGACTATTTGCCAATTCCTCGATAACGATATCTTGAATCAAGTAATCAAAATGATTATTGTTCATCGCACTATGTCACCATCCTGTATCGCTGGATGTTGTTTTAAGGAAGATTTTAATTTGAGCTTTGCACGGTGAAGACGGGCTTTAACTGTTCCCACCGTTATTTCTAATGCCGAAGCCATCTCTTCATACGTCATCTCATATTCGTACCTCAGAATGATCACTTGTTTGAATTCAGGTTTTAATATCATAATCTCTCCACGAAGCAACTCCCTAATAAACCGGTTCTCCACCTTGCGCTCGACAGAGGAGATTGTTTGGTTTTTTACTTGATTATCAATGTAGACGTCTTCTGTGGTAAAATCGTTCCATCTTTTTTCTTTTCTTAAAAAATCAATGGCTGTTCTGGTTGCAATCGTGCCTAGCCAGGCCGCCATCTTATTCCCGTCTTCGAGATGATACAGATTTTTAAATGCTTTGATAAAGGTTTCCTGCACCACATCCTGCGCTAAATCCTGATCATGGGTTATGAAATAAGCGATCCTATAGATCCGTTGATAGAACATCTCAAATAAAATCCTTTGGAATTGCTCATCCTTTTCACTTTGCTTTCCTAAAAAGCCTTTGAGCAATATTCAACACCCCCTCTTTAAAAACCAGACCTCTAACTATTGTGTCATCGGTCTTTCTTTGTGTCCACTTGATCACTAAAAAAAGCCCAAATTAGGGCTTTTTGACTAATCGTTTATTAAAGATTATTTTAGGGAGTTACAAGAATCTTTGCCTTTCACCATCTGTAATAATGACATTAAACCCTCTCGAGCTTCCACCCGCAGGGTATTTAGGTAAAGAAGTAACATCGATATTAGCAGTAATTTTAAAAGTCTTGGATTGCCTTCCTTTTAGTGTTAAAAAATAGGGACCCGCTTCGTTCATGAGGCTTTGTAAAGGTATATCATCTTTAAAATGAATATCATCTATAAATACAAGTGAAAATTGAACATCCTTAGAACTTTTGTTTTCTAAGTAAACGGAACAATCCCCATATAAGAGGTTGGTCTCTTCATTTAACTCAAAGCGACATTCACTTGCATCCCGTTCATATGATATGGCATAAATACCGGATGCAAAGGTTTGTTGGTAACTATTGATGATGAGTGAGGGACCGAAAATAGCGGTCAAAAAAGCTAAAAAGATAACTCGACCGTTATACTTTGCAAGCGAATGGTTGAACAAAAATAAACTGGCTAGTAATAGAGCAATGGAAGTCACACCTACATAATGAAGTCCTGTTTTTGTTTCCATATTTTGATGAGTTGGTATTCCTATTTTGGTTAAAAGTTTTTCTCCTAATGGTTGAACGTCTGGAAATTGAAAGTTTAATAGCATGGATAGAAGTAAAAAGGGAACACCTAGTATAAAAAAGCCCCTCTTTTTAATCATTAAATTAATTCCCACCTAACAATTCTAAAAACTCTTCCATCCCATCTATAACACTAATACCCCAAATCATCAAGTTTTCCGCAGAAAAAGGGACTGAAGTCTCAACAGTCCCTTATCCTTTACATGGAGCAACCAACCATTGTTAGCGCCGTAAATACTATTTTTTTGGCAGTTTTTTAATGAGTTGGAATTTACTCATTCAATTTTAACAAGATGTACTTCACCTTAAGATCTACCCCTTATTCGACTTCCGATTCTACAGGAAAGATGCTTGGGGATACAGTACCTGCAAGGGTGGTCGTAATTTTGTTATCGGATACCTTATACAAACCGCTCCGAAGTCAACTTTTTCATTCCAAACTCCTGATTCAGATTCATCATCATAGGTCTTTTTCATGTTTGCCCCATCTGATTCTATAAAGACATAATACTTTCCATCCTTTTTCGTAATGGCTGTTTTCTAAAAGATTGTTGCTTTTTGCAATTTATTCGGTACCATTTAGTTTTATGATAGAATCGGACTATGAATGACTAAATAGAATACTTTAAAAGGATTGTCCGATAAAATCTTATGCTATTTGAAAAAGAACAAATCGCTTAGCCGAAAGGAGGTAATTTTGTGGAATTTAATTTCGTTGAGGTATTGACAATGTTTATTAGTGTTTATTTACTTATTGTTGTCAGCAAACTTGATAGTCGTGTTAAAAGTTTGAAATATACTTTAACCCAATTTACCAAAGAAAATAATATACCTGAAAACCACCCAATAAACGATGAATTGCGAAAGTTAATTAATGAGGGAAATGATGTCAAAGCAGTCAAAAAAGTCAGGGAAACCTTTGGACTTCCATTGTTAGAAGCCAAGCAATATGTTGATGCATTAAAACTTGAAACTAAATAAATGTATCATTTTTCCTTTTATGGGTTACTAAGCGAACTCCTAAATAAGTTCGTTTTTTTGTGGACAAAACTAGAAAACAAGCATTTGCTCGACTCGCTTTTCCCTAAATCAAGCCAGCGGAACCAGTAGCGATAACTGTCCAGATACTTCGTTGAAACTTCTTGAAAACTTGGATGGAGCGTTTTCAAGGTGTGGCAACTAAATACTTGGACAACTACCTTTATTGGTTTTGATGGCTTGATATTGGTGAAAATCTGACATTTTACAAACGTGTGGAACAAATGCTTCTTTCACTTTACTAAAAGTCGTATTATACTACCATTGAAATGCTAAGAAGTACATAAAAAAGCCTCAATAAGAGGGCAATTAGTGTATTTTCTATGTTGGCGAACCAGTTGAAATAAAATACATTAAGGTTAATTTCACAGGTATTGCTAAAATAGATAAATGAACATCTCCTTTCTGAAATCTCAAATCTATTATTATACAGTGATTACACTACTTACTTCCTAATAAAATAAATATTTGATAAATCATAATGGCCATCCTCATATCTAATTTTTCCAATCTCACAATCCATGCTTGATTTACTCTTCTTAATGCCTCGAGTTTCTTAAGGTTATTCCGTTTGATAAATCCCTTTAGATCCTTTACAGATTGAGGATTAAAAATAAAAGGTACACTTGCCATCAAAAAACAATACTAACGTGGGCAGTTATGGAGGCTGGTACCTATTTTATTTTTTGTGGGAGAGCAGCTCTGAAACGCTTACGAATTCAAATCCTCGTTTCTTCAGCACCGGCAGGAAGATGCCTAAGGCTTGAATGGTTTGATGCCGGTCCCCACCGCCATCGTGCAAGAGTATGATATCGCCGTTTCTTGCATTGCGAATAACATGATTAGCCATCACCATTGCCCCTGGCATAGACCAATCCTTTAATTCTTGATGATAAGACCAAAGAACGACTTTGTATCCTTGCTTTCTTGCTTCCTGTAAAAGGGCATTATCTAAATATCCTCCCGGTGGCCTAAATAACTTAGGGTGATTCGGCTGGTAACGTTGAATGATTTGATCAGCGTGTGTAATCTCGTCACGAAACTTCTGAAAACCAACTTTATTTTCATAAGAATGCGTCATCGAATGATTCCCTAATTCATGGCCTGATTCCACTACTTGTTCAACGATTTCTGGATAACGCTCCATTCGATTTCCAATTTGGAAAAAGGTGGCATGTGCACCAAAATGCTCTAAAATAGTAAGAACTTGAGGAGTATAAATTGGGCTTGGCCCATCGTCGAATGTTAATGCAATTAATTTTTTCTGGGTAGGAACATCCCAAATAACCTGCCCGGTTGGTTCAATTTCCTTTCTCTTTATCATCTTTGCAGAAGTATTTGTTTGAACAATAAAGCAGATACAGACTAACAAAGCAATAAACCGGAACCATTTCATTACAACAAAAGCCCCTTTAAAACTTTTATTGTCAAAATGTATACGTTTATTATATTTACCATTTACTGCATTACTATGTCAGAAATTGTGTTGTAACGTCCATATTCAAGAAAAGATCTCCAATTGGATTCGTGAACTTCAGAGTCGAGCATTTGCCTCCGTATTCCTTTAGATTTCGCCTAACGGAGGACACCTTGACTTTGGCTAACGGTAGGCTTTCTCAGTCCCCCGTTCGGCCATTTCACACACAAAAAAAAGAGCCAAATGAATGGCCCCATTAACTATTAACACCTGTTAATTAAACAAAGAACGATATACAATTATTATTTGTAAGAAAACCCCAATAAAAATTTTCAGCATAAAATAGGTTTCATTTGTTATCTTCATTCTTTATTTTGCTAATCATCCAACCCACAAACATACCTATAAAAGCTCCAGATACACCAAATCGAATTATAGAAACGATATAATCGTAAACAGGAACATACTCCGTTGTATAACCACCATCAAAAGGAGTAATTACTTTGTAATCCACAAATAAAAATGCTAAAGCTAAGCAAACTAAAAATCCATAAAAGGACCCTTTTTGAATACATTTTTCCATTAAATCACCTTTTAAACCATTATAGTAAATCTCTTCTAATAATATTTTCTTCTTATACTAACCTTTCGTTCAATAAGATAGGCTGCCAGTAAGGGTAGCTTATTTTTGATCGTAATTTTACTCTCGATCCCTCGTCGAATAATACGATTTCAACTCTACTTTCTCCAAATATGTTCACCCGTGACAGCATCAATATACCGCAAAGTCCGATCACCCTCGGGATCATTAGCAGAAAGGGTAGTCGGAACATACAGCAACCGATACAATGGTACCTCCTGATCATTGTCCAAGAACCATTTAAGACGAAGTTGCAGATTTTCGATATAGCGATCAAATGCAACTTCCGGTGTGATATTCGGAAGGAAACTTCGATCTGACAATTCTTGAATCATTTCATAAGAAACGCCAATATATGTGCAGACGTCCCCTGTTGAAGTATTGATACTGATTGTGATCCGTTCATGATTCACAGGGATTCCATCAATATAGACTGGCAAATAGAAAAATTCACGTTCACGCGGTTCCCCATCTAATTTCTCATTATCGATTTCAAGTTGAAGATAACGGGCGTAGTCTGGAAATACGATGCCGAGGAAATGTTCCGCCTTTTGCCAACACTGCTCCCGGCTCAGCGATGGTATCCCAACCTTATTCCAACCCATCCGGTGAAACCCGACAAGACGTCCAGTTTTCTTTTCTAGTTGTACCATGATCGCCGATTCCCTAAAAATACGGAGTTTGTCTCCCCACTTCCTCTCCATATATGCATCTGCGGTCAATGCTTCGGTTTCCGGATTCTTTTCCTCCCGTTCCCTAAGCTGATACAAAGATTTTATTCTCTCACCATCATCCTCCGACTTCTCGAGCACATAACGCTCAATGTCGATGTCGAGTAGCTGCTCCAAAGACAGCGCTTTATCATAACTAGGTTTCGGCATAGACTCAATCGGCGGCAAGGGATGGCTTGGTGGCATGACGTAATGTTCCGGCCCAAATATATCTACCCCAGTAACGGCATCAAGAAATGGACGATCTGGAATCGGCTCGTAAACTAGCCGATATTCATGTTCGGTTCCTTTCATCTCATACAAAGTAGGATGTAAGGAAACAATTGCTAATTTCATCCGTAAATTATTTTGTATATACCATGTCACGGTCTTTTCGTCTACGATGGCGTCTGGCCATTCAGGTTTTTGAGTTTTTTGATTTCCACGCCCTTTCAGCCGGAACCTGACAACGTTTAATTCCCTATCCAATATTAAGTCACAGCCAGTATGGGGAAGTGGTAGTCCACCGACTTCCTGACGAAATATAAATTCCGTTCCATCAGGCCTCTTTTTTACAATGACAGACGTAAACTCAGCAGAATTGGGGGCATGCTTCGCAACGAAAGCATCAGCAATATTTTTTGCTTCCTCATCTCCGTTTAATTCTTTAGGTTTCTGCTTGGACTCATCCTTATATTCAAGATCTATCTCCAACCTCGTAAGTAGTCCGGTCGTCAAATCTAGTGCTATCTCTATTTTGTTGTCACGGTTTTCGGGATCCTCCCATATGAAGCACCGTTCTTGCTCATTGCCCTTCGGAATACTGTCTTCCATCTCTAGCAAGTAATGCTTGGGTATCGGAAAAATGGTTTTTACAATGACCCGAAGCTGTTCATTATCGATAAACACAATATCCCTCCATCTATTATTATAGTATAAATACATTCACCCATAGCAATTGAACATTATGCTGTGCATTTAGCTTATCAATATCTACTGTACGTCTGCCATACATTCTATTTCTCACCCTTGACCTGGTACAGCTACCTCAACCATAGTACTTTCATTTCACATTTTGTTCAGTTTATAAAATCTACTGCTTGCTCTTATTTATTAAGATAATGAATAAGTTCTTTAAGATCAGTCAAATCCTCATCCCACGTTAGAATCCAAACCATATTCAAGTATTACTCCGTAATCAACTTAATCTTATCTAATATGTTTTCTATTACAGAATTTATATCCGCATAACCATAATAACGAACATATATAACAGCTTTTCCTTTCGAAGCAAATACTTCTTTAAAATCATCTTCGTCATGAACTATTAAGAGATCAAGGTCTGAATGCTTTGATTCAACAAAATCATCATCGCTATATTCATACCTATATCTTTTTATTAAATCAGCAATGAGATTATCCGCCATAGCTGGTATACTGAGCTGATAAACCCTTGTATAAATACTTGGGGAATATTCGCCACTCCCGTCCCCCCACATTTTACCGGGAACAACCCCGTTTTCATCTGATTCATATTGGATGGGTGCCAACGGGCTCCAATTATACGTATACCGGTTATCCCAATCTACACCGTCTCTCATATATGAAGATTCCCCTCGAACCAAGGCAAGATTTTGCTCTATATCTGCTAACCTGACAATCGGTAAGTCAAGACTTGATTCTGGTAATGTTTTCGTTTCACCTTTTACAAGTTGTGCGAATGGAAGTATAGCACTCGATCCAACAACGATTGTAAAAACTAAAGCGATCATAGAATTTAATTGATAGTGCCTTTTCCAAGGCGCATGATGATCGATCGGTTTTCCTGCTGTAAGATCCTTCCGCAAAGCACGAATTGATATGGCCGCTTGTAGTGAGATATAGGCCAAATAGCCAATGAAAATGGTTATAATAGTTTGTTGAATAGCCATTCCTTCGACCAAAACAAAGGTAGGCGTTCCATCAAGAAACCAAATAGCGGACAACATACCGATCATTAAAATAATTGCAACAGCAACCATACCAGCATTAAAGACCAATTTCTTGTCCAGTTCCTTTAATGTAAAAGATTGCTCAGCGGGGTCTGTATGTAGCTCTGGTACTTCCAGCTCAACAGGTGATGAAAACACATGAAAACGTTGATAGCCTGTCACATAATCCCATCCACTATCCGCATACATCTCAATCTGTTCTGGTGTCATCTTCTTTTTTAGTGAAACATCTATTCTGTATCTCATTTTTTGGGGTTTACCTTTAACAAAATGAGCAAAATACATCCCCATCTTTTTTAGATGGAGTCCCTTTGCCGCCATATCTTGAAACCAGCTTTCATGCTCACCGATTCGCCAATAATCACTAGGACGTAGTTTACGAACTTTCTTATTCATTTTTATCACCTACCTCTAAAATACTTCCGTCTTGGATCAATGATTTTAATCGACTATACTCTGTACGCAGCGCTTGTTCTCCTTCTGATGTAATTTGATAGGTCTTTCTTCTACCATCATCTTCTGCCAATGAAATAAGGCCGTCTTTTTGCATTCGTGAGAGCACTCCGTAAAGTGTCCCCGGGCCCATTTTTAATCTGCCATTCGAAACTTCTGTAATTGCATGCATAAGCTGATACCCATGGCTAGGATGCATTAATGCTAGTAATACATAATACATTGCTTCAGTCATTGGTCCCCCATTATATGCCATTTCTTAATTCCTTCTTTCGTTTTTCTGGTTATTATGTATTGCGATATATCGTATAACATAACATTACTTCGCAAACTCTCTTTTGTAAATATAAAATATTGATTAGTTTTGTTCGCAGTAAATTACTGGTTAGATCCAATATAAACGCGGGGTGAGCTAATACATTTCTTGGAAATTAAAAAGCCAGTTATTCTATGCTTATCTTAGCAAAGAATAACTGGCTTTTGATTTGTTAAACTATCGAATCCCAAAAGTGGAAAAATATTTCTCTCGTTCACTTGTATTTTTTTGAAACCAAAAATTGAACAAATGGTAGGGTGACAATGGTAGCACAAAATACCAACATCAAAGGAACATTAGTTTTGTCTTCTTCACCCTTTCCATATTCGGAAACAGCCAAAATGATTAATACGACCACCATCAAAGCAAAATAACTGATCTTACTACTAACTTTTACTATATGTTCCTCTAATTCATCCTTCTGTTCTTCCACGTTATTTCCACCCAAATAACTTGTCTTTCCAAAGGTGTGGAGTTCCAATAGGGATGCTATGAAAATACTAATCGTAAATAACCCATAGGAATCTATTGTGTGAGAGTTAAAGTATGTAAATGTAATTTTTCCACCAACTGCTAAAATGCAGATCCAAAGAATAAATTTTACCAACCTTTTTTGCTTCTTTGTCACTTATTTATTCCTCCTCAATCAACATAAAATAACTCATCGACCTTTACCTTCAGAGCTTTTGCCAATCGAAATGCTAGTTGTAAGGTAGGATCATACTTGTTATTTTCTATAGCATTTATTGTTTGGCGAGTGACATTGCATCTTTCTGCTAACTCCCCTTGCGACCAGCCGTTTGATTCACGTAATTCACGTATATTATTTTCCATTAGAATTTAAGCGTGACCCCCTGTAAAAATGTTTTTACACCATAATTATAAATATCCAACTATTGCGTGTCAAAATGTTTTTACACTACCGGTTGATTAGGTCTTCTGCATAACTTCTCGAGACCCCTTATCTTTAAAGTGCTGCCCTCTACGTTGCTTAGAAAGTTAAATAATTACAGCAAGAAAAATCGTTTGTATAATAGCTATGCTTATCAATAGAAAAATAAGTGTTGTGACATATTGTTTTGACTTCTTCAAATACTTCCGCTCCAGAATTGATTTAAATGCCATTGTTATAACAAAATAGAGTATCCAATACCACTTTTGAACATTTATCCTTTGAAATAAAAAGCGGAAACGTGCATAAAAAGGTAACTAATATAATGCTTCTTTCCCATCGATCAACAATTTTACCAGGGTATCCGAAATCATTTTCTTTTCTAAATCAAGTATTTTATTTGTTATTTTTTATATAGGGGGTAAATACCAGCGAAGTTGTCACCTACCACAATAAGGAAATGTCAAGACTACAATCAAATTGTTTAAGTTTAAATACTTTTAACACGCATACCCCTGTCCTGTTTTGGATGGGGGGTAACTTAAAGTATTAAATTTTCTAAAGAATGCCTTAGCAAAACAGACCTTTAGAAAAAATAATGTTATTTAATAATCGTGTCCATTTGTTTAATCCGTCCACCCTCATTTTTGTTTTACAGATCACTTTATATTAAAGATTCCTATTGTTCCGCAGATAAGTACGCCTAATCCTAAAATGCCTTAATTTTGAGGCATTGTAAATGTCACAGAATATCCATTGCTTTCTTCAATTTTCATAAGGATTTCATTAAGGATTTCTAATGCCCTTTCATTTGAATCATACTTCCCCAAAACTTTACTATCTAAAAATCCACTGCCGATAAACCCATCTATTTTTTTCCCGTTTATAGTAACTTCTTTCACATTCATCAAACTTTGTTTGTCTTGTGTAGCAATCCATAACATAGAAATACTCATTCCCTTCTGTTCAGTTCTTTTGTACCGCAATCGGGCCCTTTTCTAAAAAGGATCCCTATTCCAGATAAGTGTCCGATTACTGAGTAAGCTTTTTATTACATTCTGACTTAATAGCAAACAAATTTAGATACAATTAAGATCATCCAGTCCAACTAATTTACTCATCTTCTTCCAAATCTTTTTGTTGTTTTATTCTGAGACGATACACATAAGAAACAGGAATAATCCCGCAAATGAATATAATTCCCCCGATCAGTATGCCATCGCTCCAGTTGAAGTTTGGAGTAATAGATGTAAGGATGGCAAAAGCAACGGCAATGATTGTTACTACAACAAGACTTATAATAAGCGACCTTACCGGTTTTTTTGGCTTTTTTTCTTGTTCCACACTTACACTCATGTTTAGGTAACCGTAGACAATCGTAGTTAGCATGAAGACAAACCATAGCGGGTTATTCGTCATTCCCTCTATCCCATCCTTAAATACCTCATAGCCAAGAATACAGAGAATTCCTGTTGTTTGTACTATATAAGCTATTCTTATATGCTGTAGATTCCGTACTATCAGTCGTTCATCTGTGATTTTTTTCATTCCACGTCCTCCCTATCGATCCAAAAAATTTCGTCCAATATAGCATTACAACATAACAAATTTGCAGGCACAATTGTAATGTTGGATTATATTTTCCTTTTTCAATTAGGCTGACCGTCTATCGGGTAATGTCTACCTCGTTGGCTAGCTCCTGTTGGGTTAACTCAGCTTTACACGGGCAAGCTTTACGTTATTTTTCATAGCGTATCCTTTTAGGAGTAACACATACATTACAATATGTAAACTATATATTACAATCAATCGTTGTCTTGAAATTCATTAAGACCTATTTTGGAAGAGGTTTTAAAAAGAAAGGGTGATACATAACGAATATGTACCACCCTTTCTCGTTCAACGACCGCACCTGATAATAGTTATTTATGAAGAATTGTTACCTTCCTTACAATAAAATTCATAAGCAAAAAATCCAAATAAATAGCCTATTCCAGCTCCTAGACTAATAGTAACCACTGGAGAGACTGAAAAAAATATGCCTAAGATTATACCGAGGGTGCAACCAAAAAGCATTCCTATTGGTATCAAACTATTTAAATAAATATGAGTGGTTTTTGACTTTTTCTTACCTAGGCTGCCTTGGTTATATTTCTGTTTCAGCCTTTCAATTACGTATACTACAATTACCCCCACTATTACAACAGGTACAATCGCCATGACTAACCCCATGATAGAATCTCCATCTCCTTCACTTTTTATATGAGATCAACACCTGTTATTTAAATTTTTTTGGCAAATAAACGCGCCCTTTGTTTAATAATTTCTATCCAAAAACAGGAGTAGATAACTGCCTGCACAAAGAAAAAATGCTACTCGAGTTATAATATAAATTGAAAGTTCAAGTGAATTTAGTTTTCTTTCCCTTTTAACCTTTTTAAAATGTCTATAATAATAAAATGAACATAAGAGTAGAATTATTGCCGAAAGTTGGAATATGTTTTCCAATAGATTAACCAAAAAACCATCTCCTCAAATTAATGATATACTTCAGTTAAAAAAGACAATTCTCCTTTTTGATGAAACCTGCCAGTTAAGTAATGATGCGGGTCCTGTTCCCTTTGCACTGAGTCGTTAGCTTAATAAACGTAGCAATTTGATTAACTTTATTATTTTTTCATCGTCTCCTGGGTCAACATATAATAATTTTGTATTTTTAATTATATCCTTCATTTCTTCTATAATTTTGTTTTTATCTATATTATCAGGAGGGGGAAAACCTCCGTACCAACGTGATGGAACGTTGTATACATTAATCGTACCATCCCCATTACCACTATAGGTCACCGACCCATCTAATAAGCGATCACCCGTTAACTGGATAACATCTTCAGGATACATAACACTCGTGTAGTATTTAGTATCCAGTGGTGTGCCAGCTGAAATATGTTGAACATTCAATCTATCTATGTCTTGATTGGACCCCAGTTGCAACCAAACTCGAGCATATTCAATTTGTCTACTCGAATACTGGGATAGCGGGTCTTTATCTTCCTTACCACCTACATTTAAGTCACTATTATCAGACTCAATCGAATTTGTATTCTGATTTTTTTCTTGTTCTGACTCATCATCCGCTTTTATGGACTGTGATTCGTTTATATTTTCATGATTATTATTGTCTGTATTGAATGAGTCATAAAAAGCCGTATTATCTTCCTGTTTATTTGTGGTCGATGAATTAATAGATGACTGAACACTCTGATCTATAGAATTAGAACAAGCTGCAAAAATCATCAATATTGCTACCAAAACAACAAAAAAAACATTCTTCAATATTTACACTTCCTTGTATGCATATTGGCCAATACTTCAACAGCAAAAAAAGAACGAACGATCCATTTAGTTAGAAATAATTCTTTCGAAACAAAAAGCTTACAACTGCACTAATAATAATTGCAAATATAACTTTAAGTATTACAACAATGTTTTATTGATGAATAATATTTTATAACCAAAATTATGAGGATAATCCCGAAAGATATAATGTAATCCTTTTTCTCTGAAGTTAACCATTTCTACAACCTACAATTACATTTTAACACAAGACACTGAAACTACTCAGCTATCCCAATCACACAATAAGCCGCCTGTATAGCAGCCATTAATTGCTTATTCAGCTATTGAATACCATTACTTCAATAATTACATTGTTTATTATTGATTGTTTGACCAAAATAGAAAGGGTATGAATTACGTTTTACTAACATTTTCGAATGTATCATTATCCTTAATATGTATAGCTGTATCAACATACAGGTCCCCTCATTTTTTGCGATTCCTCAATTCACCAAGCAATGCAGATCATAAAATGAATAGTAATTATAATTTTAGGAATTTAAACCATACAAAACATTTGTAACAAAGCAAGAGCTAGGACATGCCTTCCCGTACTTTTTAATGGAATTTTCGCCATTGATTTAATATCTATATTCTCATTTATAGAAACACTTTTTTGTCACTTTTAAATTAATGAACCATATTGGTGTCTCTTTTTAAGGACAAAAAAATGAATACATTATTTCCTAAAATATTGTTTTCTAAACGCTTATCAATAATTGTAAGAAATCACTATGTTGTCCTTGGACAAAAGTTACACATGTTAATTCCAAATTATAGATTTAGTGATATGATGAATTTATGTAAGAAGAAATTTGAAGGAGTTTGACAATGAGTGAAAATCTAAAATCTGAAAGTGATATTCGACAGAGGTATCAAACAACAGTACCCCAAGATATACGAGAAAAGATGGGGCTGGAAATCGGAGATTCTTTACTTTGGTCGTATGATAAAGAGCAAGATGAGATTCGAATAATTAAAAAGCCAAAGAGTTTTTCTGATAGCTTATGGGAATTGGGATCACTACTAAACAAAGATGGTTTGGATACGACAAAGTAAAAGAGAGGAGAAAATGAACGTGGAGAATCAAGAAATAATGAAATATGATCGAATTATGTTGGATGAGTCTATTTTTTGTTTTGCTTTGGAACGAGATCAAACTTACGGCAACGGATCATTGAAGATTTTGGAGCGAATTGAGAAAGGAGAGATTGAGCAAGCGTATCTTTCCGCTTTGTCTTATGCGAAAATTATTGGCCATTATGATAATGAAGAAGTGGCAAGAAAAATATTAATGCTCTTATCTCATTTCCCTAACCTTACGATTGTCCCGTTTGACTTTAAGGCTGCCGAACAAACCGCAAATGTTCAAAGAAAGTATCAATTAACTTTTGACCAGGCTGTCTTTGTAGCAACAGCGATCATGAATAACGCGCAACTAATTGTAACGGAAACCAAATCAATACAAATTGAGGTCCCAGGAATAGAATGGTTTGATGTGGAGTACTTGAAAAAATTTGGAGGGTAATTTATTAGTGGGATGAGGAGCGTTATCCACTATTCAATGGAGAGTCATTTGGAAAAGGGTCACAAACTGGAAATAAAATCCGCGCTGTGACCCATTTTTACACATATTTCAGACCCCATTATGAAATTTTCTTTAATTTAATCGTAAACCACTTGAAAGACCGCCGCTTTTCCATCCGCTCCGACTACCCACGTATAAATAGGGATTGCGTGGAGTGAAAGTACCATACCGTTTAATTCTGTCGGGCCATTAAATGTATTATCTGGAGTTCCCATGTACACCTTGAACTGTGTCTGCCCAGGGAAGAAAGACGACAGATCATAATATAACGGATCCCCGCTGCGAACCACTATCATCCCATTGGGGATAAGTGGTGCAGTGCGTACGGTAAACGTGTAAGGTGTGACACCACCCTTACCATCATTAGCAGTGACTGTAACCGTCGTGCTTCCCGCCTCATTGCCCGGCGAGAGCGTCAGATCATTGCCATTCACAAAAACGTTAACAAACGCAGCTGAGCCTGAAGTAGCAGTAAATTCCAATGTATCGCCGTCCTCATCACCAAACAATTGTGTAAGGTCGAATGTTCGTGAATTGGTAACATCGGGCGTTAAAACTTGTTCATAAATCATACTCTCAACAGTTGGGGCGTGATTATCCGGAGCCACTGGGTTCGTCGTGATAGTAATCGTTACATCTGAATCTCGACTTAACAATTCTCCCTTTATAGTAATCGTTCCTTGTCCTTGCAAATTAGTAATTGTTCCAGTTACGTTTGTTAAAATAATTTCATTTTGACCTTGTTCGAAGAATGGATTACCAGGAGGTGAATATCCATTAAAAGTTAATCCGGAAAAATCACCACCGAATACAATAGTTTCTTCATTTATAAGGCTAGATTTAAAGACATCTCCATCTACTGTTAAACGCCAATTTTCCCAATCGATACTACCAGGAGACTTAGATGAAAAAACATTGAGTGGTAAAGTGCTACCAAGTGACACAGTTGCTGTTGGCGGAGCAAGATTCTCAATAGGACCTACTGGATTACTTTCTACGGGTGTTCCTTGTAGAGTTCCTGTACTTGCCAGCGGGGTCACTTCAAAGCTGATATACTTCCCTACATCCTCTGCTATTAAAGTATATTCACTTGATGTCGCCCCATCTATGGCTACCTTGTTTGTTCCTGTTGAATCATCGGCACGTATCCATTTAAATGTTGATATTCCCTGTGTGTCATTTTCAGTATCTGAATATGTATAGATCCCATTTAATGTTTGTCCAAGTTGCGGTGTTCCACTTATTTCTATATCTGTTGCTGTTGGAGCCTGATTTGGTGTTTGCTGAACACTTACGTTAAATGAAACACTTACTTCCCCTCCGTTACCATCATAAGCTGTAACATTAACTGAAGCTGTCCCTTCACCTACAGCTCTAATGAAAAAACCACCGTCATTATAAAAGTTAACTACATCTTCATTGCTTGAAATGATCTCATAACGAAGATCATCTTCATCTTCATCAGAAAAAAGAGAATTTAAATCATCAGTTATAAGGTAATTTTCACCGATACTTAATAATATTGGTTCTGTGCTTTCATCCCCTATAAATTTAGGATCATGATTAACTGGTTGTGAAAAGCCGACATAAACACGGAATGTAGCGGATACCGTACCATTCTTTTTATCATCTGCTTTTACAGTTATGGTTGCTTCCCCTTGATTAAGAGGTGTAAGTTTAATCTTGTTCAAACCATTCTCCGAAAAAACGTCTGCTGTAACGATCTTTACATCATCTGAAACTACAGAATAAGATAATACATCTCCATCAGGATCACTAAAGTGATTGTCTATTTCAACATACTTTATACTCCCTACAAGTAGTTCCCGATCAGTAAATCCGCTAACCACTAGAGGAGAACGATTTACTGGTGTATTATCATTGTCATTACTGTCGTTACTTCCCCCTCCCCCACCAGAACTTGAACCACCGCTCGAAGGTGATGAAGGATTTATTTTTTCGGTTTTAATCTCTTTAAAAGATCCATTAGAAGTTTTATTCTTTTTGTACTCTACGCGGATTTTACCTTCAGAAGGCAGGTTTTCTATTTTAATAGTAACGCTTTTCTTATCTTCAGAAAGAGTAACATTCTGTATGGTGATAACTTTTCCGTTCTCGTCTATAAAAACTAGGTCTTCAGGAGATAACTCAAGAAGTTCTTTTGTAAAAGATACTGTTATGGTTTTGTTGTCAATCTGTGTAACAGTACCTATTTTCGGACTAATTTCATCTTGAGCCTTTAAAAAATTTGACGCAACGAGTGCTACAGCTTGACGATCTGCATTATTCTGGGGATTAAAATGACCATCTCCCATACCATTAATCAACCCTAATTCAACAGCGGTTGCAACGGCATCCTTAGCGTAATCAGCAATTTGACCCGCATCAGAGAAAGTTAAGTTAGCTCCCTTACCAGTTGCTTCTATGCCTAATGCTCGTACAAAGAGAACAGCCATATCTTGGCGAGAAAGAGTGGCTCCAATTCCAAATGTTCCATCCCCAGTACCCTTAATTAAACCTGCTTTGGCTGCAGCTTCTACATATTTAAAGGCATAGTGTGTGTTAGGTACATCGGAAAACGTTGCAGTTGCTGGGGCACTAGTTACATCAAAGTTCAATGCTTTTGCCAAAATAATTGCAAAATCTTGTCTTTCAATTTTCCCCGTGGGATCGAACTTTCCATCACCTTTACCATTTAAAATACCTTTCTCTACTAACCCCTGGATAGCATCTTTAGCGTAAGAGTTGTTGATATCAGCTAAAGGAGTTGCTGCAAGGGCACTCAACGAAAATGAAGACAAAGCTAACAAACCACTTAAAAGCAAGTTATTAAATATTTTATAGACTATTCTCTTTTTCAACCAAACCTCTCCCTCTTCTAGTAAAAAGTGACAATACCATTTTATTCTACCAATGGATTCATTTAATTCAATAATTTTTTCACTATATTGGTAAGACTAATCTATCAAAGGTATCACACTGTTCAGAAAAAATCTCGGTAGAATCATTTTCAGAAAAAGAAAATTTAAATCCGGGAAAATAAAAAAACTAGCTATCTTTAAACGCGAATCATCATCCATTCGTGGCATGGAAAATATCGGTTTAAGGAACAGCTAGGACTTTAAAATTTATTCACCTTTGTGAATGTAATCGAGTTTTATCAGTTAAATTGAAACGAATTTCTCACCTTAAATGAAATTTATCTCACCCAGAATGAAAAATCACAAATTTTGTGATTTTTCATCTTAGGTGAGAATAACATATTGAAAAATCCTATAGACACATCTCACTTGTTTCAAATTGATTGAGAAAAAATTAAAAAGAAAACCATACACGTAAATTTATTTCATATTTTTTGAGAAAAAAAGCAATTTATATTATTCATCTTTACGCATACTACCAAGTACTGCTCACTTTATAGATCCACAGTAGGACACTTGGAGAGAGTTAGCTGTCCAAAAATTGTGAAATTTGTTTTAGTATCACGTTATAGTATGTTTTTATAACGTTTCTTTCCGTCTCATTAACAAGACTATTATGTGCTATCAAATTTCTGCAATCCGCCATCTCATTGATTTTGGATAAAATGAATTCTTGGCTTGGAAAAGCATCTTTAAATACGTCCCAATTATTACTAATTAGGGTACCTAGATCCTTAAAGTCTAAATAAAAAAGTTTGGATTCTCCTCTTACACTTAACCACTTTTTCGATTCCGCGTCATTTATTCTTTGTTCTAATGTACGTTTAAGCGCAGAGGGGACGGTGACTTTTTCAAAGTAATCCTCCCCATATTTAGTTTTGAAAACATCCTCAATAAACAATCTTAATGAGTTTTCAACAGCATAAAGATAAGTATAAATTTCTGACATATAATAGCCTTTTTCTTTTACATCTTGTGGTAATATTTTGGCTAAAATTTTTCCGGATATCCGATCAGATTGTTTCTCTAAGTCAATGATTAGATCGTCTTCCAATTCGTAGTCCTTGGTTAGATCAATTGAAAACGATACTGATTTCACATCAAATCCTACTTCAGCAGGGATTAAAGTATCACAAATAGAGGTTAATAGCTTTTTGGTTGTGTCATCCTCTAATATATCGATATTCATTGGATTCACATATAAAGTAACATACGCTGCATGGGCATTGTGTCTTCCTCCACCAGCGTAATATGAATAACCTCCCTCTTCAATTGATATTCTAGAACCTCTTAAAAGTTGAGATAACTCATATTCCTTTCTTCTTTTCAGCTCAAAAAGGATCCCATCTAATAACTTTTCATTTTCGAACGGTAGACTATATGTAAATGACATGATCATTCCCTCCTTATGTCATGACTTCCCTACAACATCTTATCACATATTTTGAGTTATTCTGCAAATGTAGGGTAACGAAAAAATGGCTGCCATGTATAACAACTATACATTATAGATCTCCGTCGTATTATCGGGTCAACCAGATTTTCTTAGTTTACCTTATTTGTGTAATTATCTGTAGCCAGGATAGAACGATTGATGATCTCCTCGCTAAAACAATAACTAATAAAAAACCTAGCCATTATTAAACACTACTAATCATCCATTTCATGGTTTGAAAAGTTGATTAATGAACAGCTAGGTATTGTATAATTATTTATCTTTATGAATGTAATCATGTTTTATCAATTAAATTGAAACAAAATTCTCACCTGAAATGAAATATTTCTCACCCAGAATGAAAAATCACAAATTTACAAGATGGAGATGAGGTATGGAATAGCGAATGCCACCCCTAGTACGATCGGAGAGAACAACATCATTCCATAACCTAAACGTATCCTTTGAGGATTTTTCCCGGCACAGAGAACAATCAAAATACCTAACACAAAGACAAAGAAAGTAAGCGGTGAGGCAATATACTGTACAGCCTTAAAAAGAATCCCCCCTATTCCCGCCGTATCATTGACCATTCCTTCAATACTCTCGTTGCCTGTAGCCGCTTTAGGTCCATCTCCATAATAAAAGAAGAAAAAAGCAGGAATAAACGCAACCAAAAGTATGAGAATTGTAAATCCAATCGTAAAGGTATACCCTACCCTTTTCCGCCGTGGATTTTTCCCAGATGTGAGTAGAATCATTAAGCCAATAATTAAAAGGACACCCATCACAGGTAATCCGACCAGTTGAATTAAACGGATTGCCTGTTCTATCACCGTTTGAACCGCATGGGTATTGACCAAAACGAATCACCTCCTTCCGAATATCCTTATTTACATAAGGGGTCCTAAAAATACCATAGGATCATAAGCTCTTTCCATATCCCGCGCTCTTAAAAAAGCTGATTTTTTTCCTGGCTTCAAAACTTCAAAATGAAGATGGGGGCCTGTGGAGTCACCAGTCGATCCTACAGTTCCTATCATCGTGCCCGCAGTCACAATTTGATTAGCTGTTACAGATAAAGAATTCATATGGGCATAACGGGTCTGTAACCCATTATCATGTGCAATGTAAACAACATTGCCATAAGAAGATGAATACTCCGCGCGTATTACTCTACCTTCTCTAGCTGCCACAACAGGAAGTCCATTCGCTGCACGTCCACCAAGATCAACACCATAATGAAACGTTCCCCATCGAGCTCCAAAAGTGGAGGTGATCGTTTGATTTCCTTGGATCGGCCAGGCCCATCCATTTTTTATTTCCCCTGAAAACTCAAAATCAAGTGCAGTTGAAATATTGGTGTAATCGGTAAAACGCGATCGAATATTTGCTCCTTTAAATTGACCGGCATAAAAGAAGGCATCTTTGTCCGATGGATCCGTAGCAGCAGACCATTGATAGACAATAGGAACATCGACTTCTTTAACCCCTCTAGCTACTAGAATGTCATGTAATCTATCAGTATTGATACTATAGGGAGGCATGGACCGATCATCCACTTCCGTGTTTTCAAATTGGTAGTATTCAGAGGTGCAACTACTACCCCCTCCATCGCCATCTTCTGAACATATCGTCCATAAATGAAGGTAGGATTCACTATTTGTACTTCCTTTATTATTTCTCCATTCCTCTTCTGTATGGGGGCCTTTAATTTCCTCCTTGGTTTGCGGATGTACAATCTTCCTTCCAATTAATTGTGGACTTGTCCAATATTTTTTTAATGAAGGAACGGTAATATCTCCATAAGGAGTCCAAACCCAATCTAATACCTGATGGGACGGGCGGGTTTCTGTTCGATAAGAAATATATTCGCTACAACCGCCTCCTGGTGAGCAGACTCTAACCACCGTCTTCCATCGTTCTACGTCATCCGCTATTGTTTTGTATGTCAACCTAGGTTTAAGTTCTTGATACATTTCATTCACATCAGGTAATTCCAACCCAACCCCTAAAGAAGGAGTCCAGGTTCCGACAGGTCCCGAAAAAGCTCCTCCCCATTGGAGAACATTTAGAGTGACTGTTTTTCTTCCGAAATATCTTGCATCTGCTTGGGAGGGATAAAGAATATCAATTCGATTTCCTTTAATCGCCCCTCCTGTATCCTCTGCGGAAAAAACACCTAAACTCGATCCGTTTACAATTAACTCAACACGGCTATGTAATGGGATTACTCTTGGATCCACAGCAATAACTCTTGGTGTAGGTTTGCTTTTTGCATTAATCCCTGTGGCTGTGATTCCTGAACACCCCGGGCAGTCAGGCCCATAAGCGGTGGCAACCATGATCATAGATGACAATGGGTTCTCACCCGTTGGAAAGGAGGGACTATATGCCGGAATGCTTCCTGCTCCCCCAACGGAAGGGCTAGGATCTGCTCTCATGATCTGATACCGAGCCAATGCAGCCGGAATACCCCAACTAGGCTTGATGAGCTCCTTAAACTCTTTTCGCCAATCTTCATCGGCCCGATAAGATTCAACCTCTTTGACACTTTCTTCAGCTAGTTGTTTGAATTTATTTTCATACTCTACATCAATTCCAAGCATTTCTGCGGATCGACTTCCTCCTTGAAGAAACCAATCCGCTCCGGGGATGCTTTCTAAAACGGCTAGAAAACATAAAACAGCAATTAGAATAGCAATCCCCCATGGACCGATCGTTGCTAATAGGATTTTTCCGATACTGGTAACCATCGCCTTTAAGAAACCAAGGAGTATCTTTTTCATCCATTTAGCAGCTTTAGATTTTGCTAACCGAGCTAATCGCCCACCAGCAGACTTCCCCATTGATGCCATTTGGTCTGCGGATTGTTTTCCAATATCTTGAGCATTCTGATCCATGCTGTCACCTCCTTAGAAACAGAAAGAGACATCATCTTAAACTACCCCGCTATGACGATTATTTTTTTTATTCATCACAGAGTTTGTTCTCCAGGAATTAAACTGGCTTAAAACGGGTTGGGCTCTTTTGGCACTACCATGAACAAGATCCGCCCCTTTATCAGTCGTTGAACGGCGCGCGCTTGCTCCTGCTACGTTGTGAGAAAAATACTGGTCAGGATTGATGTTCTTAGCTTCTACCCGAGGATCTTCGTATCTTTTCCCATCCGCACCTACGATTTGAACCCCCGATGTCCTTCCAAGGTGTGATGTTGATCCCGATAATCCCACTAATTGTCTATCTTGGGTTTGAGAAGTTGTTGATCCGTTTGTTGCACTATTATTTGTCGGTTTGGATATAAACGTGCCGTTTTCCTGCCGAACCCAAGGCGTTCCGTCATTCAATTTATAACCAACTGAACGAACCTCACCTCTTTTTAGGGAAGAGTCTGCCGCTCCAAAAGCGCTTATTTGCCTCCATTCCCCATTACCGTGGTCCATATAGAAAGCTGAACCTTGATTCGTTTGCCTCCACTCCACATTTGCACCAGGGCGTTCTTTGGCATAGTCGTCCAGTGTTTTTCCACCAAACTGCTCCTTTTGGATACGATTTCGGCTCACACCCGATGCCATTTGACCTATGGATCGCCCCATCTCTCCGGAACCAACTACACTCCCGAGCGATTCACCTAAATTCCCCATAAACTGTCTACGTGCCGCTAAGTTCCCCCACATCGCTTGGGTGCCTCGCTTGTAATCCGAGAAATTCCACTTTTTGCCCGGATCAGCCCCTGAATACTCCATAGGGGTTCGGGCCAATGTCCTGCCGAAATTCATTCCTCCTGATGTCAAATTTCGTGTTCCTTGAGTTACGAATTGAGCAGCTTTACTTCCAATGAGGCCACCTGCAGCAACCCCACCTGCACCAAAAGGAAGTCCCATCGTAGCTCCTGCCACACCGCCAGCAACACCTACCGCTTTTTTAGCGAATTGCCATCCTTTCGAATTTGAACCAGTTGCGCCTTCCGAGATATTGGTTCCCGATGTGTCAGAAGAGAGATCACCAAATCCCCCTCCTACAGCTGAACCTCCAGCTTTTCCACCTTTTACAACCGATCCTGCGGATCGTGCTAACATCATAGCACCAGCGACACCGCCCAACCCTAACATCGTCGTTGTCCTACCTAGAGCTGTTGAAGAATCTCCAAGTTGTAACCACTTGCTAACCAGACCTGTCACTGGAATAAACATGATGATGCATCCAAGCTTAAATATAGTTCCAGCACCTAATGTAGCAAGTCCAGCAAATACTCCTATGACTACGGCATGAATGGATTGTAAAAACACATTTCCTGCCAATTCTTTGATCCAGCTACCAAAAAAGCTTCTTGTTTTCGCATACAACAAGGATATTGCAGCCACAGGAGCAAGGATTAACAATAGTAAGATAATAATCTTTCTAGCGATATACACGATGTTCAGATATAAAGCTAGACCCCATTCTGCAAGAAATACAAAGATATCCCCTACCGTAAAACCATCCGCAAAGGCGATTATGGACAAACCTCCTACATCCACTCCCTTAGAGATGAGCAACTCCTTTAACCCTTGTGTGATTCCCTCATTTAACCCAAACATGATTTCACTGATCAATCCAAAAGTCCCCATAAAGAAAGCGCTCAAGACCCACATATTAATATCTGTCCAAAAGTCTGCCTTCGCTTGAGGGGAATATGCTTTTAAGCCGAATTTAAGACAAGCAATAAGTATCGACAACGTAACAAACCCTACATAAGAAGCAGAAAAGAAATTGATTAAAGGCTTAATTACGTCATTCCATTCCTTATCATAGAAAAGTCCATAGTGAACAGTTTCGGTTTTCCCATCCCCATCCATCCAAACCTGATAAGGGTTCCCAAAGATTAGATTCTGAATGGAATTGATACCTTTAATGTAAAAGAGATTCTCCGCCTGCCCAATTAAAAACCCATCCAAGATTCCCGAATTGTCCTTCAGTTCCTTGACCTTGGATTGAAATTCTGGAGTTACCACTTCCCCTTCCGCAGCAGCGAAATTAACATTCCCAGGAAGTAATCCGAGAACAAAGATCAAACAAAAAGTAACGAGGATTTTGGACCCTGATTTCATCCTGCTACCACCTTTTCTTCTTCAGGGACCTCAACAGGGGTTTCAAGGAAATAAATTTCATCTTCCCTGGATTTTTTTGGTTTATTCGTGTTTGGAATTTCAATGTTTTGGTTCGTATTCAGATAGACCCATTCATCAGGAGTAGGTTCAGAACGAAAAGCAACGATCTCTTTCCCCGCTTTCATAACAACGTCACCCGTTTCAGCGGTCCGGATCATCTCTCCAACCTCATAGGAAAACTTAAACGTATCTAAGATAGGTTCTATATCCTCATCCGATTGTTTGAGGAAGCAAACCGTATTCAATTGGGCTATGACATCGCGCGAGGCCTCATTACGTGAAAACATCTCATACCTCTGGCTGACCAACGTCAAACTAGTATTCCACTTTCTCCCCCGTGCGGAAAGGAGCTTTAAAAATTCCATCATGGCATTGTACTTCAACATCATCCATGCTTCATCAATAATGACCCTTTTTTTCGCTTTTGGATTGCCGACAATAAATCGGTTCCACACCCAAGTCATAATCACGTGTTGTGCAAGAGGACGTTCAATCCCGTTGGCACTTAACTTGGAAATATCAAAAGTAATGATGGGAGCATCATCCAAAGACGCACCACTTTCCGTTTGGATGCGGGTCTGGCCATCAAACATCCCGAACGCTTTATCGCGGGTAAATAATTTTACAACCATACACAATTCTTTCAGTTCGTCATAACCAGACTGTCTTTCCTTTTCTAGATCTCTGTAGACATCGGAGATTGTAGGCATTTCAATATAATGCCGTTGCCATATAATCTTTCCGGTATCATTAATGGCTTCAGCTTGACGAAAGACTGATTCAGGATCCTCGGTAATTCCCTTATCTTGATATAACTTTTCAAGGATGTCGTTAAGAACTCCGATTTCAATAGGAGTAAGTCCTTTGGAATCAAGGCTACAACTTTCTTTCATTACCCTAAAGAATTCAATCAACTCTTTTATTTTTTCGTTCAGGTTAATTCTTTCCAGAATATACTCATCTGCTTCCCCTTTATTAATCACTTCTTTCTCAGGGTAAATATCAAATGGATTAATACGATTTACTGCTGCATCTCCTTTTTCTGCACGAATGGGAATACATATTCCTCCTAAAGCCTTGGTGAGTTCTAGGTATTCAGGCTCTACATCCAGAATGATATGCCGATTAATCCCATCCATTGGTCCACGACCAATGATCTGCTTTACAAAAACTCCCTTACCCGCTCCAGATTCCCCAAAGATGCCCATTGAGTAATTATTCAGTCTTTTGTCAAACTGATTGAAATACACATACTCGCGACCGTAACGGCCAATAGGCATACCGCCAGTGTGGTTTAGTTTACTTGAGGAGTGAGGGAAAATAGCTGTTAAACTTCGCTGATCCAGATTTCGATTCGTTTTCTCCAGATAATTTTTACCGAGTGGTAACGTAGATAAAAAACCTTCTTTTTGCCTTCCATAAGCATTAACCAATTCGATGGATTCCCCACCCATGATTCCTTCCAGCTCCACACATTTCTCATTCAAATCTTCAATGCTCTCGGCATACACTGTAGCTTGTACAGACACGTAATAAAGTCCATTTACATTATTTTTTATTTGTTGCTGAAGATCCTTGGTGTCCGCTTTTTTCTGATAGGCATCTTCAAGTTTACCTTGGTCGTCCCTCTTAGCAGCAGAGTATATCACGGTGTCTAACTCATCAATTTTTTCCTGCAATGATTTGATGGCGGAGTTTCTATCGAGCGGGTCGATATGAACCGAAACGTCTAAATCATCCCCCGAAAAAAATCCTTCCAACCAACCAATTCGCACCGTTCTCGGGTATCCGGAAGGTTTCACAAAAAAGGATCGACCATATCGGATATTCCCCAGTCCGGTTTGTATGACAAAGTGATCTTTTTCAAAGGTCAAACCATCGTTCAACATATTATCTATAAGAGTAGGGAACGTGAGAGGTCGATTATTTCCTTGATCTAATTCATCTAAATTGATCTCACCGGTTTGTTCTTTTTCAATGGGTTCCTTAGCTGATTTTTTCTTCTTTAAACTCTCTCTCAGTTTCTTGAACAATTCCCCTTACCTCCTCTACACTAACGTTAATTAGGTCCTCATAACCTGGTAAAGTCGTCACATCAGCCGAAACATAAGCGGACAATTTTTCTCTTCCCGGCTCTACCACCCCTTCAATGGGGTTACTCAACATACGATCCCGATTTAACGCTCTTTTCATCACTTCCATAGCCGAAAGAGAGTCGAGGATTTCTGATTCGATTCGGGCACGTTTAAGCATCTGTACCACCGTTCTTGCACGCATATATAGCTCTTGAACAATCTTCTTTTCCTTTTGCTCCGGTGTTAGCTGAGCAATTCTGCTCGATTGGTAAATATATGTCACGACATAATAGGCTTTCCTAGCAATTCGAAACTCCTTTTCTGAACGCTCTTTAATATGACTGATCACCCTCATACAATAGTCCCTTGTTTGAGGATTGCATTTTTCTAAGTTTTTCATGAATCGTTGCTCATCCTTACGAAGATCCTGACGAACAGCCTGACCGAGGAGCTGGACCGGAAATCGAACGACACGGAATAAAGATTGATATCCCATGATAATAGAAGATCTTGCCGTCTCGTTTAATAAATCAAAATTTACAGAGTCAGTAGCGATGATCAAACAATACTCATTTCTTTCCTTCTCAAATATTCCATAGCGGATATCTTTAATTCCAATTAAATCTTTTAAAGATTCTCTGTTGTTTTCCTTACGATTCTTTTTTCTTTTATCCTTTTTAGCTGAGGGATCTTGCGGCCCTCCTTGTTCTTCAAGAAATTGTTTTCTTTGGGATCCGAAAATAGGTTCATTATTGTCCATCCTTTTCTTCGCGTAGAATAGGAAAATCATCATCACACCAAAAATCCCAATCATTATGTAAATAAAAATGTCAAATATTTGCATAGTTTCATCCTCACAAGTAGGTATAGGTCTTCTGGCTTTTTCGATACTTCCATTGAGTAACAATAAATTCATTGAGATATTGTTGGTATTTATCCAACCTTACATAAGCTAAACAAACCATCGTTCCCATCATGACAACAAAGAGGAATAAACGTATAAAAAAATCTGGCCATGGGGGAATGAAAGGGATGTTACCCCATAATAAAAAGATCAGGCTAACCACCCCTGGTGGAAAAATCAACATGAACTGCCTTCTACTAAAAATGGCTAGAATATCTTTTTCTTCACCTGTAATATCGACAGGGACGATTATCTCGTACATTTCATCATTCCTCCTACAAAAATAGGGAGGGTATCCCCTCCCTACTACCCTTGAGCTAACTTTGCAATGGCTGGAGCAAACGCATAGGCACTAAAGAAAATAAAAGCCCCTGCCATACACGAAAATAGTGCTTTCCAATAGGTTCCCATTTGATTAGCAGATATTGAACCGAAAATAATAAACAAGGCAACAATTAAGATAGCTAATACGAATGCTGCTCCTCCAACACCGCCAACAATCTTTACGATTTTCTCAACTTTTTTAGCTAAAATATTGTCCCCATCCGTATTGTAGATTTCGCTCCCTATAGTGCTTGCCGAGGCTGAATCAACAAAAGGACTAGCCATTGGTGCGAACACATTCAAAATGAGCATAAATGCAATAATAGGGATGAAGGATTTAAACCTCTTTGTCACTGTCAATATCATAAACTATATACCCCTTTCCATTTTCATATGTCCTAACTTAAACACGGAAAGAAAATCACCCCCAACGCAAAAAGAGCACCTTCTTAGCACTAATGGACATAGTTATCCTATTAGACTAAGAGGTGCTCCCTCTTCTATGAATCTATTAATCTTTAATCCTATTATCTTTCTGGTGGGTTTAGATGTCAATCTTTTTATTTCCAGGAGAAGTGCTTCTCGTCTCGGCAAGTTACATAAAAATTAATTTCCTTTTCTCCTCCACCATAAATCTCATAATTGATGTTTAAGGTGCAATAATATAATTCCCAGCCTTGATTTGTCATTCGTGTTATGGCCTCATCAACCATGTCCAAAAAACTTTTTAGTTGCTTACGATTCATCCCTTGTTCCTTGATCTTTTGCTCTATACCACGCTCATAGTATACCGTCTTTTCGGGAAAAACCTTTTGAACCTTATTTTCACGAATAAAAAATTCCAACGAATCCTCTTTGTTCCGTTTCAACTGATCCGCATAGGTATCTATAATTCGCATTTTGATTTGGTCAATTAATTCCGCATTTCCCTTCTTCATACAGTACCCTCCAATATATTTTCGATGAAGCAGCAAGAGTTTTTTTGGAAACGCCATATATTTGCAATAGATGTACACGTATTAATGTCAAAATGGCATATAAGTGCTCATAAAAATGAACTGTTCATTTGGTAGTTCCAACATACTACATAATATAAAATTAGACAAGAATATTTTTACAGAGTTGTGAAAAGTGGGTTTATTCGACAAAATTCACCAATTATTTCTTGAACTTTGCATTTAATCTCACTAACTCCTCTACTTCTTTAGGTCTACTATAAACTTCCAATAGTAGCCCTAAAGAAACAGAGGAGAGTTTCCTCCGTTTCGTCCCTTTTGCTAAACAATCATTTCGAAAACTGGAAGGTTCGAATTTATAAGAGATTCTGGATCAATGGATTGCGAAACGTAAAATTGATCAGGAGATTGGAATTGGCCCATGACCAATAACACATTCCCTTCTTGATCGACAGGGAATTTCCCTTTTAACGGAATGTGATAATCCCCGTACTTAAGAACATATCCAACCACATTCTTTACTAACCGACCAATCATTACGTCCATTGTTCCCGTCGCTCCATTCCCAGGTGTTGTCGTAACTTGAGAAGCGATAGATGTACCGTACCGTTTTGCTATTGCCTGGTAGTCCTTCATAGGAATGGATATTGGAACATAATCCATCGGAAAATCCATGTCTATCGGTTCAACAAATCGATCATCCTCTTGAGTGTTTAAAGATTGAACATTGGGAGAAACCGACGAGTTAAACGGAATCACATTACTATTTTTCAAATCAGTGATTTGCAATTCCTCCGAACCTTGAGAAGGAGAATTTCTCGGTTCTTCGTTGCAATCCTCCCCATTTTCAACCAGTTTGGTTTCTGAAACAATGGGTTCTTGAGTCTTTTCCAAGCTGAAGGTATGTAGAGAATCCTTAGTGGAGTCCCCTTTTGAAGAATCCGTATCCTGATTGTCCAAGGATAAGCCTTCATCCCCCTCAGTTTTGATTTCCTCAATTCCACCATCATTTAAGACAGCTTTTAATAAATCATCAATCCCTTTATCCATTTCAGGTGTTGGGGTACTATTTCCATAGTCTACAACTAAAGGAGTAGTAGAACTTGCCTCTTTAAGAAGTTCATCCACTTGATCCATTGCAAGTTTCTCGCCTTTTTTCTCCTCATTAAAAACCGGATCTACCGGACTTCTCCATGCCAACGGCATGTGAGTTGCATCTCTTCCCCACGAGAAGATTCCGCCAATTATCCCGATAACAAATGGTGTTAGAACAATCGAGGCAACGACAATGATTTGAATAGCCATTGTTCTCCCCCTTAAAGGTTCCAAACCACTATGGATAAAACACACGCAGCAAAAAAGCCGACAATACTAAACATTATAAGAGTCTCTTCAAACATCCATTTAATGCGTTGTCCGATGGCTCTTTTCTTAGCAATTCTCCGAAGTGTAAGCTGAGAGCGCCGGTGATCTTTTTTCAATTCTTCCTGTAAAAAGTGAATTTGAAGTTCATTAAGCCCCTTATAAATAGAATAGTTTTCAGTTAACTCCCTCGAAATGTGCACTCCCCATCTCTCCCTAAAAATTAGTAGTATTAGGCGTATATATATAAAAAACGCCTATTAGCGGGAGATCATAGTTTAAAAATCACTATAACTCCGCCAATAGGCGTTTGAATTTTAAATAAAATTAATAGAAAACCCAAAGGTCATGTGGGCATACAATTCCCATAAAAACAAGCATGAATGGAAAGGCCGCGTGGCTCTTCTTACAAAATCCTCATGTCGCGTGACGGAGGACTAAAATAATGGAAATCATAAATAAATATATGTTTATATTAACATTTTAAAAGAGTTTCATCAATCCCTTGCAGAAATATAAATAAAGATACAACGAAATGTTGTATCTTTATTTTGCATTAGAATAAAGCGAATTGACCATCACAAGCTCCGCTTTTTTTGTCTCTCCCTTCCATTACCCTTAGGTTCGAACGTTTCTCTGGGGTTGTAGGTGCTGGGAGGACAATGGAACCAGGGTCCTCAGAATCCAATCCAACATCGGTTGCATCCCCAAGACTTTTTTCCTCTACTTCGACAACGTTTTCGGGATCTGTTTCCTCTTCTAGTTCTTCGACCATAGGAATATGGTCACTGGAATCATCGTTACCCTTTGTGAACAGTTCATTTTCTGGCAATTTCTCTGGTAATTCTTTGACTCCTTCCGTTACCAATTCATCTAATTGATTGGCTGACAGGTCATCTTCGAAGACGATTTCCTCCAGGTCGAATAGCTCATCCTCCTCAATATCTTCAAACTGAAAATCAAGGATTTCATCGACTTGATCATTTGGTATTCCTGGTGATTCATCTTCAATTTCGCCTAGTTCATCAAAATCAAAGGTCCATTCATCATTCAAGATATCTTCTCCGATCACTTCTGGTTGAGCAGAAACCGGCTCCGGTAATGGCGTAATTAATTCGTAAATCAACCTTTCTAAACGGCCATCCTTTTCGATTCGCAACCGGTAATCATGATCTGACTCTTCATCCTCACGTTTTAGGATAAAATCTTCCTCTATTAAAAGGCTTCCCCCTTCTCCCTTTATCTCCTCCGGACGAAAATACAAACCAAAAGGATTATAAATGTCGGGGTAGTTGCGAAGATTCATTTTGATAACCTCGCGATTTTCCAACAATTTCTCCCTTAAATCCTCGCACACCTCAGGAATAAAGTGCGACATTTGGGCTATTGCTCCCTCTAGATGAGGAGAGGTTAATGGCTTACTTCCCGTTGGATAGATTCGCCAGTTCGCAATCCACCATCCTACTTCCCCGTTCCGAGTGACCTGCTGGCATTGGAAGTCATGTTCCTTTGCGTATTTTTCCATCCATCCAGGCATTTTCCCGTGCGTATCACCGGTAAAAGTCGCCCGAACCACCTTTTTAGGGTCCTTTGGATGGAGTTGCAATGCACTCGGAATACCAGAAAAATAGTGATGGATAGGAGAGGAGGACGTCACCTTTCCGCTCCCGTCTTTCTTCTTTTCATACCAATCTATGATTAAATGTTTGGTGCTCTGCTCATAATGAGGATGCATATTCGTCACTCCCTTTGGTTATTTAGGCAATTTCGGAGCGTTTATTACCCCGAGATAACATATCCGTTGCAAACTGCTCATAGTCAAACGCATGTGCAGCTGTACCACTGGAGCCGTCGCCCTCAAACTCTTTTGCAATTTCACTAAAATCAAGCTCTTTTCGGTCAATGGCAAGATCTACTCCCGAAGCCTTTGATAAAACCAAGCCGTGAAGATTGATATCAATCGTATCTAGTCCAAGTAATTCCGATAGGTAAGGTTTTGAGGTAATCTCTACCTTTTCCCCCGGCTAGAACCGTGCGTGCAAGTTTCCCCGCACACGGCTCCCCATCTACTAGGTTGTTAAGCCACTTTATCCAACTTACAAAGTTTTCTGAGTTGGTTTAGGTGCTTTATTTCACTCTTATTGAGTTCGAGTTTACTTAGATAGTTGTCAATTGTCTCTTTTTAGCTGGCATGGATAAGAGTATGGATTTCCTTATGAATAATAATGAGGTTGCTAAACTTGTCAGTTCCTCCAAGGTGAACAGGGACTTTATGGTGACAATGTACGTTTTCGGCAGATAGGAATATGCCAGTTATTGCACATTTCCCTTTTTGCATGGAGTACCTAGAAAGCCGATTGTCCATATACTCGACAGATCGATTTGGCAAGCGAGAGATCATCAATTTATAAATCTCTGTGTCCCATGCAAATAGCTCTGTTTCATAAGGGTTTTTATCCTGTGAGAAATTCCTGATATTAACAGTTTTGACTTGACTTACAGGAAACATTGGTATTTTATCTATGGTGTATGTTTTCACGTTGGTGGTGTAATGCTTCGTGTATAGTGAGTTTTCTGTTAATCCAGTAGGATATCCATATTTTCCTCTTTTCCTAAGACGGAATCTAAGTGTTCCACGGATTTTATATTGCAAGTCCCTGAATACTACTGATGCTGAAGTAGTGAATCTAAAGTAGTTTTGTATTCCAAGGACGAATGCGTTGTATCGAGTGACATTTTCTCGTATAGGATTCTTCTGTATGGCTATTATTCGGTCTCTCAAGCTCTTGGCTATTTGATCAACCTTTTTGTCTGCCATGGAAGTTCTTGCTACGAGTTTCTTACCCTTTATATAGACTTTTAGCTTGTACCCAAGGAAATCGGTGTGCTTCTTGCGAAGGTTTTTAACTTTCGATTTTTCTTGGGATATGTCAAGTTTAAGCCTATGTTTTAGGAAGTCTTGGACAGCATAGAACCATCTAGTGGCTGTGTCGTAATCCTTTGCCATTATCTTGAAATCATCGGCATATCTAACTATGAAACCCTCTTTGAGGTTCGTAGTTTTGATAGCTCTTATTCTTGCATCCTTGCATGAATAAGCATTTTTGGTTGGAAAATCACTATATTGGCCAGCAACCCATTGGTCTAGATCGTTTAGTACGATGTTGGACAGGAGAGGTGAGAGAATACCACCTTGCGGAACTCCTTTAGAAGGGATTCCTTCTCCTTTGATGGTTGCTTTTAGCATTTTACCAATAACAGCGATTACCCTCTTATCCTTAATCCCTATATTCCATAGTTGTTTAAGGAGAAGATTGTGGTTGACATTATCAAAGAAACCTTTTATGTCAATGTCCACGGTGTAATGCCATTTCTTATTCATTAGCGTTTGGACTCTTGATATGGCATGGTGTGTACTTCTTAATGGTCTGAACCCGTAGGAGTGTTCATAGAATTTCCCTTCACAGATAGGTTCTAGAATGTTTAGAAACATCTGTTGGATTATCCTATCGGTTATGGACGGTATTCCCAATGGTCTTTTTTCTCCGTTGGGTTTTGGTATCCATACCCTTCTGACTTCTTTGGGGTGGTAGTCTGAAACCATTGATTTCATCTTAGAGATGAAATCAACTTGATCTGTTTCTGCCAAGTTGACAATAGTTTCGTCGTCCGATCCCCTTGTTTTTGATCCAGAGTTGCTTTTTATGGATCTGTAGGCAAGGAGGATGTTTTCGTCCATTAAGATTAGTTCCATTAGATTTTTGAAGTTCTTTTTGCCGTTTTTACTCGATTGGTATAATCCGTTTTGTGTTTGACTGAAATTATAGTAAACTCTCTGTCTTGCTTTCTTTGCGTCCATTGGTGCAGAATCGCTCCTTTCGAGGGATTCCAACTCACCTTCTTACCCGAAAGATGAACCGCAGTTGAAAGTAAAGTGATTAACAACTTTTGTAGACTAAGGTCCTTCCCTCAACGGTGATTAGCCGTATCATAGGTAACATGACCTCACTATCACGGTGATAAACGCATTTCAGAAATTGCTTTCCTTATAGCGATCCTTCCGATGTTAGTCGTTTAGTATGAAGGTTCACCGCTTTCCACGTTCCGATAGAAGTAGCTGTACATATACCCTTAGGTGCTTACTTTATGCCTGTGAGCCTTATAGTCTCATTGTTGACTATCCCGATTTTCATAACTGGCAGTTTTACTCATCGGTATCTCACCCCGCGTCCGCGGTCTACATATTTCTATGCAGTCATCTTCTAGGCACTTTCATTCGCAAGTTCGTCGGACACTAGGGTTTCTAATGTCATTCTCACCATAGGTATTTTATAGCACCCCGGCCTATCAATAACCTTTCAAAACAAGTTTTGAGAAGCTTATCTTCAGCCGACTTCACCTAGCTTCGTACCCCACTCTTCTAACAAAAAGCAGCGCACGTAGGAGTATTAGGCATTGGTTTCAGCTCAACATGACGGCTTTCTTTCCCAATATCCTTCTATCAGTTGTGTCTCATAATCTATGAGACCCGCAACTTCGCTCTATGCGTAGAGCTTATAAGCGAACGTGTCGCACGCCAATAGATATCCACGACATCCTTCTGCCCTAGACGAACCGCACGGCTATAGCATTGCTCTATCTTTTTGGGGTTAAAATCCAAATCGAACAAAAAGACAGCTTTTCCTTCGGTCAACGTATAGGATTCTGCACCAGTACGATGTGACATAATCAATATACTTAACGGATCGTTTGGATCTTGAAAACGATTCATGAGATCCCAACGATGAGCCATTTTGACCTCACCATGGATATATCCAGCCTGTTTTCCTGGAAGAACTCCTTCCAAAAGCAAAGCCAGTTGCTCAACCGTTTCACGATGTCCACTAAAGATCAAAATCTTTTTATCACGACGCAGTAAATCCTTAGCCTTATTACGAACATACTCCAGCTTCGCTGTTGTCCCTCTGGATTTCTTATAGTCATAGGTTTCGAATTGCCAAGGACTACTCGCTGCTTTTCTGAGCTTGTCCATCCAGGTACAAATCTCTATTGTACTAATTCGGTAGGTGTCACCGCGCGTTTCGGCTGCTTCCTTTTTTGCCAATTCCAACTCATACCATGTCCTGAAATCTTCCATGATTTGATCATAGAGCTCTCTTTCTGCATCATGGAGATTTAAATGGACCCGGTGATGTTGAGGAAGCGGGACTTCAATCAAAGACTGAACATCATCATCCGACTTCTTTTTGCGGATCATTAATGAGTCTAAGATTCTCCATAACTCCTCATGATGACTCGCCCGCGCCTCGATGCTGTCAATGTCCAGAACTCGGCGTTTTTTCCCACCAGAATAATGCTCCCGAAAATGTTCCTCTCCTACCTTTCCATAACCACGAAAGGGAACAGATAGAATAGGATCCTCAAATCGGCTTGTAAACCCTGTTAACCATCCAAGTAACCAGTACAAGTCCTCCGCCCCATTTTCTGCAGGCGTTCCGCTCAATAAATAGCGTTTATCCGTCTTGGTACGTTGGATAGAGAGGCTTCGCTTGGACTGTCCATTCTTCATGTAATGAGCTTCATCCACTGAAACCGCATCATACCCATGGTGAAAATAAGAGTGAAGGGCTTTCTTACGTGATTCTATGATGGAAAAACCACATTCACAGGAATAATGTCCCTTCCAATCCTCGCGGCAAGCAGGACACTTTTTTGGCAGATCATCTTCTGACCATCTTGTATCTTCCTGAAGCCTTGGGTGAGATTTCTTACACACTTTGCAGTATCCCAAATGGGAGATCCACAAAGAATGATGCTTTGTTCCACAAGAAGGACAATCAAGAAGCGGTTTTTGTCTGAATTTAATTCGATCCGCACTCCATTTTTCATAAGAAACAATATGAACCCTCTTCTCTGAATGAAGATCAGAAGGGCTATTCAAAATGATGTAATCATCCTCGTATCCAAGAACTTTAACCTCTCGAACCCAATCGTTAATATTTCTGGACATAGTAATCACAAGGACTTTCTTATTAGACGGGTCCGCTAACATCCCAACTAGGCTGGTGCGCGTTTTACCAAGCCCCATATCGAGGGCCAGTAGAAGGCGTTTTTTGGCAATCATGACCGCTGCTGCTTCCATCTGATAGGGAAACAGTGTACTTCCGTCCAACAAAGGTCCACCAAAACAATCTTTCACTAACTGTAATGCCCTAGTGTATTGAGGTGTCTCCTTTACCTCTTCAATGGACATGATATGCCACTGATATTGCCTTTGTCGGGAGCGAAGAACATGTTGGGCTTGGTTTACTCCTTCTTCGGGTGGTATTCCCCATATACGAAGTTTTTCCAATGCCTCTAACTCCGAAATATCCATATCATGAACAATCATTTTATGCCATGTCATATGGTTTTCATGAATATATTCTGCTTTAAAACATTCACTCTTTAACAAAGCCTCATGGATATCCTGGCTCTCAAAAGTTAAACCTTCGCTATTGTAGTTTAATCTCATAATAAAAAACCTCCACATGATTCAATCATGTGGAGGAATTCACCTCACTCTCTTGTGTTTTAAATTGCTCTAAACTAATCGAGTCGGCAAGACCAAGGATCTTATATCCATAGAACCTTCTTGCAAAATCGAGATTGGTTTGTCATGAGCATTCACATAAAGAATAATTTCCTCTGACCGGAATAACTGAGCGGCCATTTCTAAATAAGTAGCATTGACGGAAAACTCGATAGGATCTCCTTCAATACAAACTCCCACTTGTTGATTTAAGGCCTTAGGAATCATAGCATGAACCTTGCCCTTCATTAAGCGGAATTCGATGACAGGTCTCGTAGGAGAAAGAATACGAACACGTCGGCACAGATCGATCAAATCCAAACGATCAAATCTCCATTTGGATTTTGCATCGGTCAAATAGTTACGATCGATGTTTGGAAAATTACCAATCAAAGTCCGAGCAACTGCCGTTGTTGTACCCGATTTAAAGACCACCATCGTTCTCACTTCATTCAGTCCTACAGTAATTTCTGCATCCTCTGGTAGAACATCTGCAATAGCTCCTAAGGTGCCAGATTCGATTGAGAAAGGTTCAGAAAACCAATCAATCTTTGCTGCTCGAACCGTAACTGCTTTAAAAGCATCGGTAGCCCTAACAAACACTTCCCCCGTATCGGGATCCTTTGAAAAATTAGGTCCCGTTACACACGGAATACTTTTTGCTTGCTGGCTATTCCCATTTGCCGTAAACGGTGGCATTAATCTGGATATACCGTGAAGCGTCCCTGCACCCCATTTCACTTCTTCCACAATGGAAGGGAGTTCAATTAACGGTGACGTTTCTGGAACTAATTCAACGGAAATCTCGGAATTTCTTCCCCAACAAAGTTTCAACAAATTCCCTTCTAACTGACAAATAATTTCTTCATCCGAAGGGAGTGCAGATACCTTTATCGATAACTCTCTTACAGAAGTGGCTACTTCCAAAGAACCCTGAATGTCCACTGCGACTCGCTTTTCAACGGAAACATCTTCGCCATTGAAATAAAAAGACACATGCTCACCTTGGGTACGGATGAAAATAAGGAGTTCTCCTAACTTGGCTTTTCTTGCCCCTTTTGCCAACTGAGAAACAACACCTTGAAGTACTCCTGATTGAATTTTAAACATCACAATCTCTCCTTTTAATAAAGTAATGGTTGGGTTAAGTATTCAAAAAACGTTCCCTTTCCTTTTCACCTCCTTTGGGAACGCAAAAAAGCCCCTTGGATGTGACATGTGATTTGACAGTAAGTCAATCAAATCATCAGTCACCCCAAGGGGCGTTGTTTATAAAACATCAGACCTATCCTGTAAAAAAGGTATAGTACGTTAGCAAAACAGCTAATCAATCCTGCCTTGTCCGCATGGACGACAGTAATCAAAGAAATCAGGATAAATCATACCTTTATTCTAGTAGATATTGGCAATGAATTCAATATATTTAATAGTTTACTATCCTATTTTTTGCTCCATCATCCGGCTGCCCGGATAATAGAACTAGAATAATTGAAGGAGGAAGGGTGAAAGACATGGTATTCCTGAATGATTATTCGATAGCCATCGGCCAGAAGGTTATTGTATATAAAAATCTCAATCGAAACTGCTTCTCAATTAAAGATCCCAAAATAGGTCGAGTTATTGGATATGCCATTTCCGTCACCTTGCGAAAGCCTATTTTTAAGGTCTCCTTAGCTGGTCGTAACCGAGTTCTGCGAGACCGAAGAAAAAATGTCCATGCGGTTGTCATTGGTGAATTTGTTTGCGCTGATGAACCCATCCCATCTACTGCCAATCGGGTAGCTTATTACAATCCTTATGTAACAGAATCGTTTATTGATGAGCATACCAAAGAACCTCTATCCGAAGCTGTGATTGCACACTGTCAGGAAAAACGAGTATACTTCCACTCTTAGATGAAAGGGGCAAATAGCATGGTTCAAATGATGCAATATTCCTAATAAATTGTCGCGGATCCCTACTATGCGCGTTTTAGGCATGTCTGTTGAATTAACTCAAATAGTCTTTAATTACTTTCCATTGATCAATTTTTTCATCTAATGATTTAACATATTTCCCTGGTACTGGACTAGTAGAAGGTAATGTTTTATAAACTAGTGGTTCTAAAACCTTCAATCCAATATGCTTTTTGAACAATTCATGGGCCTTTGAACCGTTAAAAATAACACATCTTAAGTTAGGGTATTGAGAAATGATGCTCGTTATATTATTTGGTTTTTCATTTTTAATATTTGAGTCAAGGCTACCTTGTCTCTCGCACATATCAACAACATCCCATAAAGCTATTCTTTTAGATTTTAAAAATAGAATCTTCTCCTTGTATTCGACATCCGGTTTAATATCAAAAATGGAATAAATAATCTTCCAAAATTGGTTGCGCGTGTTCGCATAATATTCCCCTTTTTGTAAAGACTGCTCACCCGGCATAGTTCCTAATATTAAAACTTCTGATTCATTGGCTATGATTGGCTCAAATGATTGAACTTCGTACAAAGACCGTTCCCTCCTTATTTGCTGTAGGATCGATTTTAACGCGTTAATTTTTTTGAATCGACTAATCTTATTAATTGCTCGTTATAATATTCAAGCCAATTGTAAAAAGGGAACGGCTTGCCCTGAGTGAGCCGCTGCTGTTCATCACCCAACATTTCATATAGTTTTTCCAATACTCTCCGACAAAGACTTTCATAGGGATGAAGATCGGAGATCGAGTCGGGATTTTTGGCCTAATGAAGATGTAAATTTACCTTTTAAACTTTTTCATAAATTGAGCTTTTATCAAAATAAAAAAGCACATACCCTATTATTACTACCAAGTCACTTGTACAGTTCATCTATAGGTGTTCCATCTAAAACATGGTTAACCACGATCGGGAGTTTCTTAATAAAATTATTCCACTTCGTTCCTTCAAAAATGAATAGATTATCATGTTCCACATCTAAGCTCCCCAAACATTTCTGGTCTTTAATCCATACAAGAAAACCGGTGCTATCGTATCCTTCAATTTCTTTAACAAGATCAATAAAGACTCTATCCTGCCATTCTATCCTTTTCAAATCAAAAATCGTTTCAAATTCAACGAACGCAGACGAACAAGTATCAGGAAGCTCTATCTTTCTATTTTCAATACCTAACCATTTCATGATTTCAGTTGGTAAGCCCCACTTTTTAAGTTCCGCCATACGCTTGTCTGCTTCATGCCATTTTGGTGGTTCCAATCGTTTCAGATAGTCCATCAAGTCCTTATTCTTATTTCTTTTTGCTTCTAGATACGCTCGATTCCCATACTTATCCTTTATAGTAACATCCGCTCCATGATCTACTAAATATTTGACAATCTCATCATGATTTTTAGACGCGGCCATTTGGACCGGGGTTGTGCAGTAAGGAAATACTTGATCCGCGCCATTGAAATTCACGTCGGCGCCATGCTCGACGAACAAACGGACAAATTCAAATTCCCCCTCCCAGGCTGCACTTCGGAGAGCTTGCCCTCCTGCATACGACTTCATCTGAAAACCTAATTCTAATAAATCATAAATTCCGCTGTAATTTTGGAAAGCAAGGGCCACACCGACAGCTGAATTTTTAACATGGTTTAATGCATTAATGTTGGCTCCCAATGTGATGAGCTTCTCGAAGAGTTGTTTGTTCCCGCAATATGCTGCTGATGTGATGATCGGATCCTTCTCGTCATTCATGTTATCAATACGGTAGGTATCCATGATGTAGTCGGCCCAATCCAGTTTCCTGTACCCAAAGGCTAAATCCAACACCTTAAACGGTAATACTGTACCTGGAAGATAATCATACTTTGCTAGTGTTTTAATGAAACCCGAATGGTCATGCGATTGATAACATTGCTTTATTTCTTTAAGAAAGTCACTCATAATATCTCCAATAAGTATCATTTTTGTTCTATAAGTTGTTTTCTACTAGAACGCTTCTATTTCCTCCCCCAAGCAATGCACCCTAAATCCCATAAAAAAAGAGCAAGTAAAATGCTCCTAAACAAAGATCTCCCGTTTAATTACAAACAATTAATAACTTAATGATTAGACTGGGCTAACATGGAACGTAGTATGTAAAAGGGAGCCATGGCGCCCTTAATCAAAAACGAATTTAACAAATGATGGTGTCCTAGGATGTCCGTTTTTTGTACGCCCTTGAAATTTAATTTGACAACGGATCAATGGATCAAGATAAATATAGTTTTTATCTTCTTTTTTGATCAATTGCTTTGAAATACGCGAAAAAGCAACCCTCTCTTGAGGGGGTACAAACTCACAAACCCCCACGTATTTGTTCCCATAATCCTGTGTCAAAAGCCAACCGAAAGAATTCTTCCTTATTCCTGCTACTTCAACGATATCGTAAGTATAATTTTTTATCTTATACCATGTATTCTGCGGCCTGGCATTGCAGGTATAGATGGAACCTTTTTTCTTACTCACTATACCTTCCAATTGGAGTTTTTTCGTTGCCTGAAATAGCTGTTCACCATCGGAGTAATTGTCTACGACGGCTATGTGATCCGAAGGAACAACCACTTTATTCAAATGCTCGATCCTCTCAATTAACGGTTTTCTAGTGATATCCCTACCATCAACCAGAAGAGCGTCAAAAGCCATAAACAAACATGGTTTTGTCTGAGATAACCGCTTAATACTATCCGCTTTAGATGTATTCAAACGAGCACAAACGTCTTCCCAACATGGGGTATTATTTTCATCAAGACAAATCATTTCTCCATCAAGCACTGCATTCGCCGCGTTGAGAGTAATCCCTTGAATTTCGGGGAATTGGAGATGGCACGGAGTAAGGTGGCGGGTCCACAGTCTTAGCCCTTGTCCTCTCACATAATGGAGTGTACAGCGAAATCCATCAAATTTGACAGAATGCCACCAATCATCACCAGATGGTGGTATAGGGGATGGTTGAAGAAGCATTGGTTTAATCGGAGTATTTAACAAATTAATCACCCAATTAAAGCGTAACACGGGTGGCTAATAAGTAAATATGAGAAAGATGGAAACGATATACGATGAAATAGCTTTTATTCTACCCCAAGATATTTTTTCATCAACAAAATAAAAGGCCCTTTTTGATTCTCTAATGGGTAGTTCGCTGTATGTTGGTAGCCCCGGTACAAGTATTTTAATTGTATTCCATCGGAAGTTCGTTCTTCTTCATAAACCTTAACCCCATTTTTATAAAAGTATCTTTTGGTTTCATTCAAATCCTCTTCTACCCTCTTGATCGTCTGTTCCATAAGGCTCACATATGGTTCCATCGTTTTAATTCCAGATGAATAGATTAACTTTCTATCCTTTTCAAACACCGATAAAAGTAGCGGCAGCAAAGCGTATTGTTTGATGTTTTCAATGACTTCTTCGGGTGGTATAATCAATTCCATACACTCCTTCTTGAAAAGAAAACAAGCCCACTTAATAAGCAGGCTCGTTTCAACTCTTTATTTATTCCATACTCCCAATCTGGTAAGAACCTCGATATCCTCTTGGGTAAAACGGTCAACGCCACAACCCCAAGGGTCCCAAATGGGATGATTCATAGAAGATATAACACCTGGGTGAACAGGGAGTAAAGCATACAGGGCATCACGGAATCGATTTGAAATAGCAATCCCTTCTTTAATCTCCCGATCTTTAACCATGGTATCAATCATCATGACATCCTCTTCAGCCATGGGTATCTCAAGTCTTTTCCAATGCTTTAATAGGATCGTCCGAATATCAATGGTCAGGTCACCAATTCCGGGCTCGAATACCCCGAATGTTCGCTTCCGTTGATAACCGGTCATCCCACCGTAACGAATATCCTGGGCCTCCTTTAGGATTTGCCTCATTTCGTAGTATGGACCCAATTCATCATAAGTTGCCACAAGGTTTTTCAGGGAGATGTCCTCCGAGATGACGGTACAAGCCCAACATCCGAAGCGAGCTGAAGAACCAGAACATCCTTTAATTGCATCATTTTCATTAGAAATCATTGCGCCGATGGGACACTCCATTTGTCCAGCTGCGTGGCCGTAAAGATTGATTAATTGGTAATTGGAATACTCTTTCCACCAAATCGGTTGAACTTGAACCAGATAGGTGGCTACATCCGTTGCTGTCCACTGTCTAATGGGTGCCGCGGTCCGTATTCCCTGTACATCGTGAAGACCATAAAACTCATCTTCACCGTAGTGGTTACGAACTGAATTTCCGCGGGTGGTACTCTCGCTCTCTCTTACTCCTAAGATCTGGCATACGTTCTCTCCATTTTGAACAAACGAAGATAGTACCTTCCTTGCAGGATCAATCTTTAAACGACGAACACAGTGCTTAAACTGTGCGGAAGGTGGAGCGTAGGCCTTACCAAACAAATTAACAACATAGGTTTGATCAGGATCTGGCTCAACAATAATAAACCGATCCTTCGAAAATCCTTTTTCAAATGCTGCATTGAGATGTCCGACCACTGCCTTTTTCATACTCTGTATATGTCGGTAAATTAACGGATTTTCTACCGTTGTATTAGCCGAAATAATATAGAATTTATCTTGATATTCAGGATGATTTAACAAGTAATTTGTGCAAATTTGCAAGATTACACTTGAGTCTTTACCACCGGACCAAGCACATACAACCTTATTTTGCTCACGGAAAATCCGGTCAATAGCTTTTTCCGTTTCCTCCAATATACCTTTACGTAATTCTTCTTCAATCCCCATAAATTCTCCTGCCGTGATACCTGAAAAAGAGGTTGGCGGCTCATTTTCAATGGGTGAAGGGAAATCGAACAAGGCGTATTGCTCAAATTCACGTTCCAACTCTAGGTTTGGCCATTCTAATGGATCTTTCACTCCGTAGGGTGGAAGGGATTGGTGGTTGAAATAGGTCTCTACAAGAAGTGTAACCTCCTCCGATTCCATCCATACAAGCAGCTTGTGTTTTGGTGAATGCAAGTGCCAATCTACTTCTTTCCGAATCATCGATTGTTCAAATGCATCCAAATACACCTGCTCTGGTAAATAGGACCGAAAACCCATGAATCTTTCCAATCCGTATAGAAAAAGGCAAATTGGAAATTCCTCATCCTCAATTAAAACATCCCCCCACAAATAAGGAGATCGTTCCCCCATCAATTCTCTTCTAGGTTTTTTCTCTATGAAATGGTGAATAACTAGGTAATGCGTGGAATTCGAAAAAATCGCTGTGTAATCCCTTACCACACCATGAAAATGGAATCCCTTCTTTTGAAGGTACGACCAAATTTTCCGAGTGGTATTGGTCTGTTTTTTCATTTGTTCCTGAATGGCGATTTTTGTATTCACGTCCCTAAATTGATAATATTCCTCTTCTTCTTTCACTAGTTCAAACTTCTCATCGATCATTATAGCTGGAATAGCTACCATTGATCTTCCCTCCTCTTAATGAAAAAAGGAGTCTTCCCTTATGATAAAGAGGGAAACTCCTAGTTTACTCCATAGCACCACATGGAAATATTTCGAATCAGTTTTACGTCTGCCATACTTACCTTTCCTCCAACTGAGCTAATACATTGGAAATGGCCAGCATGAGAAGGTTGGAAGAATCTGAACACGTAACATCCGAAATGACCTCGTAAGCGGTTCTAGCCCATCTGAGTGGGTTATTCCCGGGGATCTTATACAGCTTCAGCTCCATAGGACCAGCACTTCCGAAATCAAACAACCATGCTTGAAGTTTTTGATTAAAACCATCAATATCCCGATCCGGTAAAGTCATAATGAATTTCTCCCAGCTTGGTTGTGATAAATACTTCAAGTGACTTAACCCTAATTGAGATAGAATACGATCGAATTCCTCTGTTTCAGGTTTGATAACCTCTAACATTGCTGCAGCGTTTAATTTCAAAATGATCACTCCTTTTGGTGGTTTGGTATTGGGAGTTTTTATAAATAAAAAAACTCGCCCAATGACTAAGAACCTAAAATAGGCATGTTCTACCAAGGTAGAATTAGTCACTCAGCGAGTTTTTTTTCCAAAGGATTAATCCTCTCGTCCGCATGGGCAAGAGTATATTAAAGAAGTCAAAATCAATATAACCTTATCTTACCATGTTGAATAAAATGTTAAAAGAAATTTGTACTAAGTCAATCGGTTTGATTATCTAGGGAGACATTTTTCCCAAAATAAACCTTATAATGATATAATATTTTAAATAGATGAAAAAACACGATTAATAAAGCATAGCACTCAGATATAGCGGTTAGGAGAATACACTTGGGGAAAATAATAAACGGTCAATTCCAATAACTGATGATATATTAAACTTGGCGATTTTCGGTGGATTACTTGCTGATAGAAATATAAATGGATACATAAATAAGGATCAATTTAGCCTCGGCAGAGCACTATTAACCTACTTAACACAGGAGCTTTTTTCAATTCACCGTTTTTCTGGCTTTGATGAATTTTATCGTAATAGATATCATGCCCGTATGCGAGAAGCTTTTTCAACGCTTCCACCTGCACGGCTTCAACAGGCAAAAAAAGAATTGGAAGATCTATATCAATTTACTCAACAATATTTACATAAAACATATTCTGGTCAATCATCAATTAAAATTAAAAGAAGTTTAAATATTGAAGAGGAAGCACAGGTAACTAATCAAATACTAGACAAAAAACCAGTAATTGAATTTGAAACTAATATAATTCTATCATTTGCAGATAAGAATTGGCTCGGTTCTTACTTAAAGAATGTATTATTAACCATGGATGTACCCTTTGATCAAATTCTAATTCATTACGATGCACTTCATTATCCGACATGTACTACTGGTGATGAAAAAGAACATGAAATATGGGTTTTAAATAAGGATCCATTTGGGAAAATTCAGCAACCTATTCAAAATTTCGAAAGCCAAAACTTAAAACGAACAACAAGACCATTTTATCCATTGGGACTAGATGATTTTTGGAGTTGTGAAAATCCTTTTGAACGACCTAGTAAGGTATGGAATGATCGTTGGGTTCAAATGATGATTAAATTACGAGAGAAATTAGGTAAATTCGAATGATACGATTGTAGGTGTGTTATCTCTTATTTTTAGGAGGTACAACACGATTAAGGGTTTCTATCATTTCCTTCGTTTGAAATTCGGGATCATGGAGTCTTCTCCACTGACGATCTGCTCCACGTTTTAACCGATCAGGAGATATTCCTGAATGGCTCTTCTTTTCTTTTCGATATAATTCAGCAGGAGTAACTCTTTTCTTAAACATACCAAACATTTGAACCTCTCCTCGATTATAGTAGGACACTTAATAGTATTGTTGACAATTTTTCACTATTAATTACCTATGCAGGAGGGTTTGTATATAAGACTTAAATAAAAAAAGAAACATGCTATAAACTGGCACCTATGTCAAGGACACTATAAAAAAAGAGATTAAGCCACTAAAAGATGATTCCTGTATTGAATAGGGGTCATCTTTTTTAAGTTC
>NZ_JAGGKT010000005.1 GCF_017873965.1 Ammoniphilus resinae
AACTTAAAAAAGATGACCCCTATTCAATACAGGAATCATCTTTTAGTGGCTTAATCTCTTTTTTTATAGTGTCCTTGACATAGGTGCCAGTTTATCAGGCTACCTCTTTTTTCTGCTTCTTTTATTCCGTTACTTTATATGCTTCCACATCTTCAGCACTTGGCAATTCTAGCGTTTTCGCCTGCTTTGCGGCTTCTGGAAGGACAATGTCCTCTACTTTATTGTAGTCTTGATAGGTTCCGGACATTTCCATATTCATTCCCTTAATCGGTTGTTCTGCGGATGGCTGAAGGTCCATGTTCATGCTTACGGTCATCTTCACTGGAAGCTTGGTAGTTTCATCGATCCACATGATTCCGGACATAGAGATGTTGTCCATGCCAGGTCCAGCCATTAGGCTTTGTTGCATTTCTGGGGTGGAAATCAAGTCCTTGGTAATATTCATCATTTCTTGCATCGAAGCAAAGCGTCCTTGATAGGCAACTTTGTGCAAGGTTTTGCCATCAACGGTTTCGCTCCCTAAATCACGATAGAAAACATATTTATTGTTCATTTGTTGATTGTAGGAGACGCTTTCCTTTTGCATTTCCATCAATTGATCGAAGGTGAATGGCATTTGGTTGCCCATGTTAATCCATTCTTCTTCGTTGGTTTCTGGGTTGACCATCTTCATAAACATGCCTTCAGGAACCAAATACTGTTCGATGTTCATCTCAGCACCGCCATTTGGCAGGGTTTGCGGCAGTTTTGAAGTGGAGACCATATGGAATCCTTTGTCCTTTTTGTAGGCCATTTCGATGTTCATTGAAAAAGTCATGGAATCTTGATTATTATTTTCCGGGATTTTCTCATTAAAGGACATGTTCATATTTTGCTGCATCACAGCTTTGAAGGAATCCTGTTTTTCCATCTCCTCTGAGGATTTAACTACCCATTCGTGGGCAACCGGATCACTCGTAAGGGCTTGTTCAATGGCTTTACGAGCTTCGTCTTCTGACAAAACCTCGTTTTCGAGAACAACTCCGTAGTCTTTTGCCAGAATTTCAGGCGCTTTCTCGGCATCGATTCCTAGTATTCTAGCAATAATGGTATAGGCTTCATTTTTATGTAGGGTATTTTCCAAACGCACAGTTCCGTCACCAAACCCGTAGATCACCTTACGCTCTTGCATAATCCGAATGGCGTTGGCATAAGGAGATTCACTCTTTACATCTTTCGGCAATGTAATGCTAGAGTCATATAAAGGAAATTGCAGCTGATCCACGATCGTTTTGATAAACTCTCCACGCGTAATGGAATCGGAGTCATTGGTCGCGGCTGCTGCCATACTTCCGCCCATAAGTGCCCCAGCCAAAAGGGATGATGATAGGGATAAAGATAAGAGCTTTCGTTTCATAAACATAGCCTCCAGAAAAAGTATTTACTAAATTGTACGCATGAAACTTGGAATGGTTTCAAAAAACTATATTCACACTGGGATTTAGTCTATTAGAACTAAAAAATCAGACCAACATCCAGGATATTGGTCTGATATCTCTCTACAACGCAGGTGGCGTAATGGTTGGTAGGCCTGACAGTAATCCGCCGTCCACTGCGAGCAGGTGTCCTTGAATAAAGGTTGCACGTTCAGATGCTAAAAAGGCGACGGCATCGGCTACATTCTCTGGAAGACCTAGCTTCTTCGTTGGGGTTTGTGCGAGAATCGCCCCTCTGAATTGTTCGTCAGATAAGGCTTTGGCGGTTAAATCCGTTTCAATAAAACCTGGGCTCACGGCGTTCACATTAATATTGTAACCACCCCACTCGACAGCAAGGAGCTTGGTGTATTGGGCTAGTGCTCCTTTGGCAGCCACATAGGCGGATTGATACGGTGCGACAGTATGGCTCATGATTGAGGCAATGTTGATAATCTTCCCGTAGCGGTGACGGGTCATATGCTTTCCAACATCCTGACACATACGGTAAACACCTGTCAGGTTTATATTTAGGATCCGCGAAAATTCTTCCTCAGGATAGCCAAGGGCGGGAAGTCTTCGGTTCACCCCAGCATTATTTACCAAAATATCGATACGTTCAAAGCGCTCGATCACTCTTTCTACAAAGGAAGACGTACTGCCGCTATCCGCAACATCCAGCACATAACCCTCAATACGGCCAAGGGGTGAGAGTTCTTGAACGATCTGCTCGATGTCCGACTCTGTTCGACTCCCGACAACCACGGTTGCCCCCTCAACAAGCAGACGCCGCGAAATAGCCGCTCCAATCCCCCGTGTCCCACCTGTCACCACTGCTACTTTTCCATTAAGTTCGAGATCCATAACTATCACTCCTAGTTTTCTGATGGTTTCATTATAACATTAACATTCAGAATATTAACCAGAGAGTGACAGTTCATTCTCTATTTCAATCGCTTGAATCCGCCTTTCTTCGGTGGTTTCTTTTTTTCAATGAATTCCGCTTCAATATCTGTTAAATCAGCGTCACAAAACAGACATTTCCAAACATCAACGTCTTCCCTCCGATACATGACTCTTTCGCAATGAGGACATTTTTTCCGATACATCATCATCACCTAATGAATGTCGCGCTTTTTAAAGCGCCCGCCCTTAATATCATGAATATTTCCGATCGCAAGAAAAGCGGAGGGATCTATCTCCTCAACCAAATACTTTAGCTTGGCTTGTTCCAATCGCGTGATAACACAGAAAATCACTTTTTTCTCGTCCCCAGAATAACCGCCCTCTCCGTCCAAATAGGTCACTCCGCGTCCCAAACGAGCTAAAATAGCGTCCCCGATTCCCTGATGATAATCGCTGATAATCCACACCGATTTGGATTCATCAAACCCTTCAATGGTGATATCAATCATTTTATAGGCAATATAATAGGCAATCAGGGAATACATTGCGTGGTCCCAACCAAAAACAAATCCTGCGCTTCCCAAAATGAACAAATTGAAAAACATTACAATCTCCCCAACGGAAAACGGCGTTTTCTTATTAAACAGAATGGCTATTATCTCCGTTCCGTCCAAGGACCCACCATACCGGATAACAAGACCGACCCCAATCCCCAAAATGATTCCGCCAAACACTGAGGCAAGCAGTGGATCATGTGTAAACACAGGGACAGGATGAAGAAGCGTCGTAGCGATCGACATCACGGTAACTCCAAATAAAGTGGATAGCGCAAATGTCTTGCCTATCTGCTTATAACCTAATAGTAAAAATGGAAGATTGAGAAAGAATAAAAACAGACCAATTTTCCAACCTGACAAATGGGATAAAATAATGGATATCCCAACGATTCCTCCGTCAATAATATTGTTCGGAACTAAAAAAATCTCGAGCCCCACCGACAAAAAAACAGCGCCGATGAAAATCCCGACCGTTCTTCTTACTAATTTCGAGACAGGAACTCTTTTGTGTTCAATTTGATGACTGCTTTGCTCCATGTATCTTCCCCCTTCATTTCTTAATTTAAGAAAGTTTTAGGAGTCGACGAACAAAGAGCCTCGATTGAAAATAGGATGGGATCAAGTTATCAAGCAGTTTTTTTAGCCTAATGAATGGATATAAAAGTATCAAAGGGAGGGAAAAGTCGGTAATATCAATCAAAAACGTCAGGAGGAACGGGATGTCAAGAGGTTCAAACCCTAAATCCTTCAGCTTATTCTGTGTAACCACACTTCCATATTCGTTATATTCAATAGCACCTAAGTAACTGTTGTGATGATTGACTTCACCCGTATGTGAATGGAGGGAGCCAAAAATCAGCAGAAATAACATGCAGAGAACTAATTTAATGATCAATTTTTTCATCGTAAGTCCTTCCATAAACACCCCATATCATAGAATTTTTTGTTTCAATAGAAAGAACCTTTCTCCTATTTTATCATATGTACTTTTTAACGAAAACTCTTTATTTTCCCAGAAAAAAAACGTCCCATTTTCGGAACGTTTTCTGGTTAATTTACACTTACAAATTTCTTGTTTTTCATCTTTCTAACGACTTGCATAGTGCTTTTCTTTTGGACTGGGTTTTCTTCTCTATGACAATCTATACATAAGGCATATTCCTGTGCTTCAAACTCGGTAAGTGTAATTCCGCAATTTCTGCAGTTACGATCGATAAATTTCATGTATGTCACCTTCTGTCTTGTTGAATTTTTAACCAATTTCGAATATCTAAACTATACTATACCCATCGACAAATTTCAACAAAGTTCACGAATTTGTAACTATTGTAAACGCTATTATATATTTTGATGTTCGGATGAAAGAAGAGAAAAACTCTGAGGATCTCCTTAATTTATGAATTGGGGACACCATGGATGAAGATGCGTAAGAAAGCAGAGCTGTTGACATTGGAGGAAGTTAGTTAATCAACTAATAAATAAAGAAGAGGGTTGAGAACCGAGGACTTAAGAACATTTCGATCCGGTATCGACAAGGTTTTGTCTATAACCCTGATCAAGGACATTTCGACAAAGTTTTGTCCTTCATAAATATACCCTGGTGAAAAAACTAAAAAAATTCCAGTTTTCGTATCTTGTAACGGGAATTTCCGTGTGCCTAAGCGCGTTCTTCTACGTTTTCACGCGTTAAGTGACCCCTATTAATGATTATGATGCGAATGCTTTTTCTTGTGCTTATCCCAATGCGGGATGTATCCATTTTGCTCAAGTTTCTCCTGATACTTATCGAGCCGGGAGAGGATTTTATTCGCCTTTTCCTCAGTAATCACGCCGTATTCCTTGTATTTGTTCACGACTTCTTTCCGCTTGGCAAAGATATCCTTGTAGAGAGCAGCGATTTCACTTTTCTGCTTTTCAGTGAGCTCCGTCTTTACCCCTGTTGAGTCGGTCACTACGCTTTCTTCCGCCTGGACTAGGCCAGCTCCTCCCCACATGGTTACAGTTAAAAGCATACTCGCTGCCAAAGTCATAGCAAATTTACGCAAAAGAACACCACTCCTTTTTTTGTATGGTGTTCTTAGTATTAGATTAATCACCTTAATTATGTAATCTTGAACCCAAGATCCTTTGAAATCTGTCTCGCCACTCCTCGAACCTTCTCCCCTATCCCTACGAAAAGATCTGGAGTCAGCTGTGAGATGTGTGCGGCTACACTAACACCTGCAATCACCTCGCCGCGCGCATCAAAAATCGGGGCGCCGATGCAACGGACACCGATTTCTCCCTCTTCATCCTCAATGGCGTATCCTTTTTCACGAACAACTTGCAAGCTTTTTCGGAGTTCTTCTAAAGTGGTAATCGTCTTAGCAGTATACCCCTGGAGAATCGGTTTGGGGTAGATCTGACGAAGTGTTTCCTCATCCAAAAATGCCGCAATCGCTTTGCCAAGTCCAGTAATATGGATATCTGTGCGCATCCCTGGAAACGTTGAAAAGCGAATAAACGTATTGGGCTCAAACTTATCAATATACAGAACCTTTCCCTCATCGAGAACGCCTAGGTGCACGGTATAACCGATGGTTTCCATCAACTGGATGAGATGAGGGCGGGAGATTTCCATTAGATTATTTTTGGAAAGATACTTCATCCCTAAATGATAGAGTTTTGGACCGATATCGTATTTTCCGGTGCTATCTTTTTTTACGATATTTAATTCTTCCAAGACGTTCATGATCGTAAAAACGGTCGCTTTGGGAATCTGCAAATGGGTATGAATTTCGGTAATCGTATAGCCTCCGGAAGAATCCGCCAGATAGTCTAAAATTGAAAATGCTTTATCGAGGGCTGGAACATTGTACTTTTTCATTCCGACTCCTTTTACAAATTTCGTCATATGTTTTTATTTACCACGTAGGGCAGAATTCCTCCTTGGCTAATTCACTTTTTCATTTCCCTCAATACCGCTTCAATGACATCCAACGTGTAATCGATATCCGCTTCAGTATGGCTATAACTAATATGATTGCGCTTGAGGTTCATTGGTAGTTTAAAGATTCCCTTCTCAAGCAGCTTTTTACGGAAGCTAACGTAGAACTCCGCATCGTTATGTTGCAAATCGATATAATTTTTTGGCTCGAAGTTCATAAAATAGGTGGTCCACACGGATCCGAACCCTGCCACATAACCTTCGATTCCTAATCTGTCAAGGATGTCACGAATGCCTACGCGGACTCTATCCCCTAGCCGGAATACGTGCTTATGAACTGGTGCGGTTTCCATCAACTGCATGGTTGCAAGTGCCGCTGATGTCCCCACAGCATGCCCATTGTACGTTCCGGCAAACCATACATCCCCACCAGGCTGGGTATTAAATCGGGACATATACTCCTTTTTCCCGGCAATCGCAGCGATGGGAAATCCGTTAGCCATCGCTTTTCCCATCGTGGTTATGTCTGGAGTGATTCCTGCAATTTTTTGGAATCCGCCAAGATCATGTCTAAAACCTGTAATCACTTCATCAAATATGAGTAAGGCACCGTACTCGCTGCATAATTTTCTTAACCCAGCAAGAAAACCCGACTGCGGCAGGATGCAGCCGATGTTATGGGGAATGGGCTCGACAATGAGGGCAGCTATTTGACCCTGATTTTGCTTAAAGGTTTGCTCTACATCCTCCAAATCATTAAAGGTACAAATGAGAGTATTGTCGATTGCTTCATCCAGCATCCCGGCGGATCCCGGGTCCCGCTTGCCGATTTTATCCCAGGGACTCAGCATGTTGCGGGCAACATAATCATGCCAGCCGTGATAGCAGCCTTGGAATTTGATTATTTTTGTCCGTTCCGTAATCGCTCGGGATAAGCGAATGGCATGGTAAGTTGCCTCAGATCCTGAATTACAAAATAAAACCTGCTCTGCCGAAGGGACATGTTTACAAATTAGTTTTGACAATTCGATTTCCAGTTCCGTCGTTCCGGTGCCAAATAAATCCTCTCTACTAAGATTCTCGATGACCTTGCTATTCACATAACGATTGTTATGCCCTAAAATAAATGGTCCGAAAGCCGCCTGATAATCGATGTAGCGATTCCCATCCACATCATATATGTAAGCACCTTCCGCCCGATTAAACACCAAGTGCGGTTCCACATTGCGAATCGATGTATGGACACCCCCTGGCGTATACAGGTTTGCTTCTTCATAGAGTTTACTGCTTTTATCTAACTTCAAATTCATAGATATTCTCCTCCAGTATTTATTCGTCCTTCTGATATGACTTATCTTCCAGACTTGGTGATTTGTCACCTCTTTTATCTTGTATTGTAAATTCCGTTCAGTATGTTAAATGATCTTTATAAGAATATTGTATTAAATAGTACGTATTTTATGATAATTACCTTTGGAAGATATGAAGAGAAGTAGAGCTTCACGATTTATATTTTATGAAGTTCATTTCCGCCAATTACACTGGACATTTTGATCTTCACAAATTACAGCAGCTTCAAAAAAAGGACCCCATCCTGGAGGTCCACACCTTTATCTATAGCACGCCGTATTTTTCGTAAACTTCACGGAGCAGCTTACCTTCTAACAATTCGTCTCTCGTTTTGTTTTCGCTTTCTACCTTTTGCAGCGCCAATTCTACTGTTTTTTCAAAGATTTGCAAGGGAATCACGATGATTCCATCGCGGTCGCCGAAGACGATATCCCCTGGTTTGACCAAAACGCCACCGACTTCCACAGGGCAATCATAGTCAATAACGATGCCGCGACCCTTTGAGTCAACGGGTTTGAAGCCGGTACAAAAGACAGGAAAATCCATCTCCAAAATGCGCTTCGTATCACGAATCAACCCGCCAATAATCGCCCCGGTGCCGCCTCGCATCTTCGCTGCAGTGGACAACAGCTCTCCCCACAGACCGTTTTGCTTGGAATTGTTAACGGAAGCTACCACGACTTCCCCAGGCTTGATGCTGTCAAGAGCGCTAATTTCTTTATCATAGGGGTTTTCGTGGATATGGTAGACATCCGCGGCCAGGACCGTTTTGGCGCTTCCTACTACCACCCAATCTTCATTAATTGGGCGAATATTTCCCCGCATTACCTGGTCTCGATAACCTAGATCATCAAGCGTATCGCTGATGACACCTGTATATAGCTTTTCTTTCATAATTGGAAACAACTCGTGATTTGACATTTGATTCCCTCCACCCTATTCAATATACTGAATTATGTTTAAGATACTAAATATATTTTATTTTAAATAACGTGAATTGTCAATTAAATACATCTAGTTAGATTAGTTCTGTTATCTTTTAGTGTATCCTCTTGACAACCCCTAGATCTCGTTCTATAGTTCATATAAACAACTACATATTGTGGGAATAGGTGACCTTGCCCTAACGCAAGGTTGAAAAGGGAAGATCGGTGTAATTCCGACGCGGTCCCGCCACTGTAAAAGAGGAGTCATAACAAGCAAGCCACTGGTCGATCTGGGAAGGCTGTTATGATGAGGATTCTTAAGCCAGGAGACCTGCCTATTCTAACGCACGGAAATGGACCTACGGGAGATAGGTGGTGTTATGATCGGAAGTTTAACAGCTTCTAGATTACTAGTTTACGAGTATAACTAGGGTATTTTCACCTTTTCTTCAAGAGAGGTAAAAATACCCTTTTTTGTTGTTAATAGAAAGGAGATCCACTGATGAACATTGTCTACGCCTCAAAAACTGGAAATGTAAAACGGTTTATCGCCAAGTTGGATCGACAAAGTATTCGAATTAAAGAGGACTTGCTTATGGACGAACCCTTTGTCTTGGTTACTTACACTACAGGTTTTGGACAGGTTCCCTCAGTCGTGACGGAATTTCTCGAGCAGAATCACCACCATTTGCGCGGGGTCGCCGCCTCAGGAAACAAGAATTGGGGCGACTCTTATGCGCGAAGTGCTGACACGATTGCAGCACAATATCAGGTTCCAGTAGTTTGTAAATTTGAATTAAGCGGCACCGAACACGATCTTAAAATCTTTCAGGAAAGAGTGAAGCAGCTTGAAACATATTGAGTTGAACAATCAGATTATGCAGCAGCGGGAGGATGGTTTTTTTAATCTAGCGAAGGACCAGGAAGCGGTTCGGGAATTTAATAAGGAGCTTGGCCTCTCCCCTCTGTCGATTGAAGAAAAAGTAGAATTCATTGCCGACAGCCATTACTATTACGATGTCTTGAATCAATATACGAAAGCCCAAATTACGGAGCTGTTGCAGTTTGTCTACAGCTATCAATTTGAGTTCCAGTCGTATATGGCGATATCTAAGTTTTACCGGGATTACGCTTTGAAAACAAATGATAAAGAGCTGATTCTTGAAACCTATGAAGATCGCATTGTGATTGTTGCCCTCTGTTTGGCACAAGGAGACGCGAAAAAGGCTCGTGATTTCGTACAAGCGATGATCGAACAACGCTATCAGCCGGCAACGCCGACTTTTTTAAATGCGGGAAAAGCGCGTCGCGGGGAAATGGTCTCTTGTTACTTACTAGAGTTGGATGATTCATTGAACAGTATTACATACAACCTTTCCACGGCGATGCAGCTCTCCAAGATTGGGGGCGGGATTGCGCTCAATCTTGGAAAGCTGCGGTCCCGCGGGGAAGAGATTAAAGGAATTGCGAACGCCTCGAGTGGCATCATGCCGGTTGCGAAAATGCTGGAGGATGCTTTCTCCTATGTAAACCAGTTGGGACAGCGAAAAGGTGCTGGGGCCGCGTACATCAATATTTTTCATTGGGATGCCGAAGAGTTGCTCGAAAGCAAAAAGATTAATGCGGATGAAAAGTCACGCCTGCAGACCCTCTCCATTGGTTTGATCTGTCCGGACAAATTTTTTGAGCTGGCTGCGCAGGACAAGGATTTATATGTTTTTGCTCCCTACTCCGTTTACAAGGCATACGCCCAGCACCTCGACGACATGGATCTTGATTTGATGTATGAGGAGCTGCTGGGAAACCCTGAGATTAAGAAAAAGAAGGTGATGAGTGCTCGTGAAATGCTCGTAAAGATTGCCATGCTGCAGTTGGAAAGCGGCTATCCCTACCTGATTTTCATCTCCAATGCGAATAGACAGCATCCTCTAAAAGGGCTCGGACGAGTGAAAATGTCCAACCTGTGCACAGAGATTTTTCAGTTGCAGGAGACTTCAACGATCCATGATTACGGCGAAGGTGATCGGATCAGGCGGGATATTAGCTGCAATTTGGGCTCTTTGAATATTGTCAACGTGATGGAAAGCGGCCTGCTCCGCGAATCGGTCCACACGGCGATGGAGATGTTGACGGCAGTATCGGATCTGAGCGATATCGTAGTTGCCCCGGGTGTCCGCAAGGCCAATCGGGAGTTGCACTCTGTGGGGCTAGGTGTGATGAATCTGCATGGATTTTTGAGTAAAAATCGGATCCCCTACGAGAGTGAAGAAGCCAAGGACTTTGCCAATACCTTTTTTATGATGGTGAACTTTTACAGCCTGGAAAAATCGATGCAAATCACCAGGGAACGGGGTGTCACGTTTGAGGGATTTGCCGAGTCCGATTATGCGACAGGGGCTTATTTTCAACGCTATCTGGGGGAGTCTTTTGAGCCGAAAACGGAAAAGGTTAAGAACTTGTTTGCGGGGATCTACATTCCTGGTGTGATGGACTGGGCAAGCCTGCAGATGCAAGTGCGGGATCATGGCTTGTACCACGCCTATCGGTTGGCCTGTGCGCCCACGGCTTCGATCTCCTATATCCAAAACGCGACATCTTCGGTGATGCCAATTGTCGAGCAGATTGAAACGAGGACGTATGAAAATTCGACGACTTACTATCCAGCCCCCTTTTTATCGCCGGAAAATGCTTTGCTGTACAAATCCGCCTACAACATGGATATGTTTAAGCTAATCGACCTGATCGCGGTGATTCAGCAGCATGTGGACCAAGGAATTTCCACGATTTTGTATGTGAACAGCGATGTGTCTACAAGGGAGCTTGCTCGGTACTATATCTACGCGAACCATAAAGGGCTGAAAAGTTTGTATTACACGAGAACGAGAAAAAAAGGAATTGAGGAGTGCATCGCTTGTTCGGTGTAGGAAGGGGTTTTGTTGCGATGAAAGCGGTCAATTGGAATAAACCGGAGGATGATTATTCGCGGATGTTTTGGAATCAGAACATTCAGCAGTTTTGGACGGAAGAGGAAATCCCGGTTTCTGCGGATAAAAATACGTGGGCGGGATTAGCGACGGCGGAGCGGGAAACGTTTAAAAAGGTGCTCGGTGGGCTGACCCTTTTAGATACGAAGCAAGGGGGCGAAGGGATGCCTTTGATCCTGCTTCATGTGGACAATCTCCAGGCGAAATCGGTACTTTCCTTCATGGGGGCGATGGAGGAGATCCACGCAAAATCGTACAGTCATATCTTTACGACGCTCTGCTCAGGCTCGGAGATTGAGGAGGTTTTCTCCTGGGTGGAACAGCATCCTTTATTGAGTGAGAAAGCTTCTTTGATCACGGGGTACTACCGTCGTTTGTTTAAGTCAGAGGTAGCTAGGAAGGATCTGTATTTGGCGATGGTGGCGAGTGTGTTCTTGGAGTCTTTTCTATTTTATAGTGGATTCTTTTACCCCCTTTATTTGAGTGGGCATGGTAAGATGACGGCGAGTGGTGAGATTATTCAGTTGATCCTGCGCGACGAAAGCATCCACGGGGTGTTCGTTGGGCTGTTGGCTCAGGAGGTATTTGCTGGGTTGTCGGCTCAGGAGCAAGTGGAAGTTCGTAATGAGGCGGATGAGATGTTGGCCCGGTTATATGTGATTGAAGTTGCTTATACGGAGGAAATTTATTCGGGGATTGGATTGGTCGAAGATGTGCAGGCGTTTGTTCGCTACAATGCCAATAAAGCGTTGATGAACCTTGGTTTTGAGGCTTTGTGGGCGGATGAAGAGATCAACCCGATTGTCGAGAATGGGCTGCGGACGGATTCGAAAAACCATGATTTTTTTAGTTTGAAAGGCAACTCCTATCACCGTGCACTGCATGTAGAGATGCTGCGTGATGAGGATTTTTGTTTTGGGCGGGCCGTCAAAGATTGATGGCCCTTTCTTCGATTTTTTTGAGGTAACCCGCACTTTCGATCATGGCCCGACAATCCCGATGATCCGCTAAGCCAATTTCAAAGATGTATTCCCGCCCCTGTAGATAAGGCTTCACCATCTGCCAGTCGATTCTCCCCTGACCCAGTGGCAAGGAGTCATGGGTTTCCCCCATGCTGTCCACTACGTGGTAATAGACGGCGTAGGGCCCTGCTTGCTCAAGGGTTTGCTGCAACTTTTGGTTGCTACCTTGGTGCGCGATAAAGGCGTGGCTGATGTCCATGCAAATGGGGAGGTTGAGCGGCTCGATGAGTTCCGTGAAAAAATGGGGATTTTGCTGCGAAAAAATCCCTTTCACCGTGTTTTCCCACAGAAAGTACTCTCCTCCCCTTGCCAGGATTTGTTCAATTCGCTGTCTGACTTTTTTTCGGAGTCTGCTGTCATGAAAAAAGGAGCATTCCGACTCGGAGTAGTGTGGGTGGACGACACAGAGTATATCTTCTTGTTTACATATTTGGGCGAGTGTTTGACAGGACCAATCATAATACTCCCGCATCCATCGGTCGGAACTGATTATATCAAGAAATCGACCGCGGTAGATCATCGGATGGTGCAGATAGACACGGATCCCCTTTTGCTTTAACTGGCGAGTGGTTTGGATCAACCGCTCAGGATGGTTCAAGTCCTCAGCAAACAGCTGAATTTCAAGTATTTCAGGATTGTACCGGAGTCGGTCGGCGATCTGCTTTTCATCTAATGAGCACTTTAAACGGATTCCTTCCATTTCGGTCCCCCCCTCGTAAGATTTATTCATAATTGGATGAAAATATTCTGGGTAGTGGGGTGGTGGCTGTATTTGCAGACTTTGTGGGCACACTCTCCCCTTTTGTCAGGAGATATTTGGACTACTAGTGCCTTGGGATTGATCTCCAACCACCTGTTGCCCTCTGATCAGATGGGATAGTCCGTACAGCCGGATATTATACCTGTGTAGGTATAACAGAAGACACCCCAAAAAAAATGACCGTAACCCCTATTAATTCGACCGTAAACCTTTTGAAAATGACTGTAAATACACCATTTGGTTGTGAAAGGAGATAATTTTTCGGGGTTATATTGATTACCTGCTATTTCATTAAAGTAAAAATGAATATTTTTTCAATAGTATTCAAATCATCTACTGGATACCCTCCTTCTTTTCTCGCTAACTATCCATTTCGATCGTATCGATTGGAAAATCGACCGTAAAAGCCTGAAAAACGACCGTAATCAATATAAAAATGACCGTATTTTCTAATCGACAAGCTACTGCCCTTGTAGTGATTGCTGAATGCACAGATCGATCACAAATATATATACCACCCAAGGTATATAATAAGACATTTCAAAAGAATTGCCAGTAATCACCCTAAAAATGCCAGTAAACCATCTGAAAACGCCAGTAAACCTATTTAATGAGCCAGTAAATTTTAAAATAGGAGATGATTTGCTTGGTGGTTTCAATAAATACAAATTAATTTTAACCACACTATAATGATACCCCCTCCGTCTTCATATTTTGGCCGGGTTCATCCCCATTTTGCCAGTAAAACCTCGAAAATTGCCAGTAATCATCTTAAATCCGCCAGTAAACCTCAGGAAAGTGCCAGTAACTGTGGCGGCAATGAACCACAGGAAAGTGCCAGTAACTGTGGCGGCAATGAACCACAGTATAAAAAACAGGGCCCCGAAAGGCCCCGCCAACAAATCTATCGTTTCGCAATATATCCCGGTCGCGGTTTCTGCCCCGAATAGGGTTCGACCAACCGATTTTCCACGCTATTAAATACTAGGAACACGTTGCTGCGCGGCAGGGGGGTGATGTTCCCGTTTGAGCCGTGCATGATGTTGCAATCGAAAAAGGTGACGGAGCCAGCTCGACCTGTGCAGCTTTTGATTCCGTACTTTTGCACTAACGAGGTCAAGCTCTCTTGATCAGGGACCCCGTATTCTTGTTTACGCAAAGATTCTTTATAGTGATTCTCTGGCGTACGTCCGACGCAGCTGATAAAATCCCGATGTGATCCAGGGATGACCATCAGTGGTCCGTTAAATTCGTAGTTGTCCTCGAGTGAAATCGAACAGCTCAACGCCCGCATGCGGGGCATTCCATCCTCGACATGCCAGGTTTCGAAATCTGAGTGCCAATAAAACTCTTTACCGGTGAATCCCTTTTTGTAGTTAATCCGTGACTGATGAACATATACTTCGCTGCCGAGAATCTGCCTAACAATCCCCTGAATTCGTGGATGCTGTGACAGCTCCCCAAAAACCTTGCTGCTTTCGTGGATGGCAAAGATCGAGCGAATCTCCTGGCTTTGAGGTTCGCGAATGACCTCGTCAGCCGCCGAGTCCTGATTCACCGCCCAAAGCCGATTTAATTCATCACGCAGCCCCTGCACTTCTTCTTCGGAAAAGAAACCTTCCATGTGAAGGTACCCATTGCCCTCATAGAAGCCCAGTTGCCCCGAATCAAGAGGGCCATCTGCCAAACCCGCCGCCTGATCCAAATACACAACGGGGTCCAGGCGTGGAACGATCTCCGAATGCCCGCTTTCACGGGAGAGATACAGATCCTTTTCCACCTTTACATTCATGACCGTCCCCCCTGTAACTCGGGCTCCTCTTCGACCAATGGATAAGTACCTTCCTCATCATGTACCTCGCGACCTGTCAATGGGGGATTGAACACGCAAACCACGCGCATATCTGTTTTTCCTCCACGCAAGTAATGCTTCTCATTGCCATTGAGGGCATACATGGTTCCGGGGGTGATCGGATAAACCTTCCCTTCACTGATCACCTCGATTTCACCTTCCCCTTCGATACAGTACACCGCTTCCACGTGGTTTTTGTACCAAATCAACGTTTCTGTCCCCGCTTTAATAACCGTATCATTCAGTGCAAAGCCCATACCATCCTTCTTCAAAAGGAAACGGCGGCTGTTCCATGTTTCTGTATCGACATCGTCTACTGTTCCAATGATTTCATTCAAATGTTTTACGATCATAACTAGTTATCTTCCCTTCTACTTATTTTGTTTACAAGTTGCAAAACTTTCTTCAAGAATCCGCAGCCCTTGTTTCAACTCTTCTTCAACAATGGTCAAAGGCGGCATCACCTTTACTACTTCCCCATTTGGTCCGGAGGTTTCCATGATCAGTCCGCGTTCAAAAGCGGCTTTGCAGATCTCATCAGACAGCCCTTCGACCCCAATTTCAATGCCTTGCATTAGTCCTCTGCCCCGTGCTTTCGCCTCCATCTCCGGATAGCGCTCGGCAAGTCCCTGCAGGCAAGCTTCCACCATCTCACCCTTTCTCGTAATCTCTTGGCTAAACTGATCGTCTTCCCAATAGGAAAGGGCCTCAGTCGCTGCGACAAAAGCGAGATTATGTCCACGGAAGGTTCCATTATGTTCACCGGGTTCCCAAACATCGTGCTCAGGTTTAATCAACGTAAGAGCTAGTGGAATCCCGAATCCGCCAATTGACTTAGACAAGCAAATGATGTCCGGCTGAATTCCCGCTTTCTCGAAACTAAAGAAGGTTCCCGTTCGGCCACAGCCAACCTGAACATCGTCGACAATGAGCAAGATCCCCCAACGCCGGCAGAAGGCCTCCACCTTTTTCATCCACTCGAAGCTGGCCACATTGATTCCGCCTTCTCCTTGAACGGTTTCAAGGATGATCCCAGCAGGCAAAGACACCCCGCTTCCGTTATCCTCCAAATAACGCTCCATATAATCAATCGTATCAACGTCTTCGCCGAAATAATTTTCATAAGGCATAGAGAGGGTATGCGGTAAGGCGATGCCCGCCCCGTCTCGTTTAAATTTGTTTCCGGTAACTGCCAAGGAGCCAATCGTCATCCCGTGAAAAGCATTCGTGAAACTCATGATCACTTCACGCCCCGTCACTTTGCGGGCAAGCTTTAGCGCACTTTCTACGGAATTGGTCCCTGTTGGTCCGGGAAACATGACTTTGTATTCGAACCCTCGTGGTTGTAAAATCACCTCTTGAAACTTTTGCAGCAGCTTTTCCTTTGCTACCGTAGCCATATCGAGACTGTGGGTGACCCCGTCGTCCATCATGTACTCGATGATTTTGGCCTTCATCTGTGGGTTGTTGTGGCCATAGTTTAAAGCCCCAGCACCGGCAAAGAAATCGATATATTCGCGTCCTTCGCGGTCCCAAAGCTTGGATCCTTTGGCCTTATCAAAAACCGTGGGAAAGCTCCGGCAATAGCTTCTAACCTCCGATTCGAATCGCTCAAAGACATGTAATGGTGAACGCAGTTTTTCTTGAACTGCCATCAAATCCCCCCTAGTTATATTCGTTTTCGTTTAAACGGACCAATCTGGTACATCATTTCCGACTCGTGGCCACCACCCGGAAACAGCTCCTTTGGGAACCCCTCTGTCACTTCACACTCCGTGTTCATGTTGCGGGCCAATGCTTGGAACAAGGATTGCGATGGCCGATTAGATGGTGAGATGGTCGTTGCCAGATAGCGAACCTTGTCACAGGCTTTGCGTTGCAAGAGCTCCTCCAACATCTGACCCGCCAATCCTTTCCGACGCTGCGATGCAGCCACACCAACTTGCCATACGAAAATGGTATCCTGATTAGTTGGCAGCAGATAGGCAGATATAAATCCGACGACCTCCCCATCCTGCTCAGCCACGACACAGGTCTCTTTGAAAAATTCGCAAAGCATTAAGTAGCTGTACGAAGAATTCAGATCGAGTACACCAGTATCCTTAACAAGAGACCAAATTTGTCCGCCGTCTTCCATCCGCGGTTCGCGCAGAATGACTTTGTTCAGCGTCTTTGTCGACATTCGTTTTCACCTCCTTTAAATCGAAAATGGGAATGAGCTTAGGTGATAGTTATTCAAATAACTAAGAAGTTTTCGCCATTTTTAGTGGACTCGCTTCTACTCGTAACGAGCACCATTTCCCATTTGCTGAATTTTACCTTTTCTCTAATTAATCTTAACACACCTTGACCAATCGCTCACCCTTGATATAAAGGGATTATTTTGGAAGTAACTTCCTATTCTTGACTGAGAACGACTCAGGAGCCTATATTCCCTTTTTCCTCCCAGTTCGTTCAGGATCCTCCCAGATCCTCCTGATTTGCCAAATCAGTCGTTTGAACAGAACTTGTTCGACAAGTTGGACAAATTTTCGGCGAGTTATTTCCATTTTTTCCGTTCTAAGATAAAATAAAGAGTGAAATCGTGTGGGGGGCATTGTTGTGCAAAAAACATGTGTTCAAGACTATTTAGAGGTGAACCGGGACGTTCTTTTGGACAATTGGATGCAAAAAGTCATGATCAATCCCAATGATCCGTATAAGGATTTGATTAGAACAAATGGTTCAATCATGCTCACCATGGTGATATCATTCCTGAACAATCAAACGGATGTGGAAAAGATCCAGTTTTTTGCAAATAAAGTGGCGATGGAACGGCTCAAAGCAAACATCAATATTGGGGAATATGTCTACAACGTGAATCTCGGAAGAAGTGAGATCCTCGGGCATTTGCCTTTTATGAACCTGTCTGCTGAGGAACTCCATGAAGTGATCAATAAGATTAATTATTGCTTTGACAAGTTCTTATATTTTACCGTTCATAATTATACAGAGGTCAAAGCACAGCTTTTACAGGAGAAAAACTCTTTTATTGATCAAACCCATAAAGATCGCTTGACGATTTTGGGGCAGATGTCTTCTAGTTTTGTTCACGAATTTCGGAATCCTCTGACTTCTGTCATTGGCTTTATCCAGTTGCTTCGGGAAAAATATCCTGATCTGGAATATCTCGATGTTCTTACTACAGAACTCAATCAGTTGAAGTTTCGGATCAATCAATTTTTACTTGTATCAAAAAAGGGTGTCATCGAAAAGGACAGAATCAAGTTTAATCTAGCGCAAACCTTTCAAGAAACGTTGGAATTTCTATATCCTATCCTGGTTGCAACGGATGCTATGGTTGATCAGGATATTGACCATTCCATCGAACTCTATGCCTTTCACGAGGAATTCCGGCAGGTGCTGGTTAATATCATTCTGAACTCTCTAGATGCCCTTAGTGAATGTGATGAAAAATCGATTCGAATTAAAGGATACATTGATGGGGATTCCATTCACATAAGCATTGCGAACAATGGACCGATGATCCCACAGGATAAAATTCAGACGATTTTTGAACCCTTCTTTTCTACAAAAAAGCTGGGAACTGGGATTGGTTTATATGTTTGCAAAAAAATTATCGAGCAGCATAATGGAACCATCCATTGTGAGTCTGATAAGGATTGGACAACCTTTCATATCATTCTACCAAAAGGTTGTGAATCCTAATAATTTATCAAGATTTGATCCATGCTAAAAGTATAAACCGGGGTCAGATCCCTGTCGGTATTTGTTGGAGAAACAATCCTATTTACGTTTTAGGGTTCTGAATACCCACCGCATTCGACAAATTTGGACCGGGGTCCGACCCCCTTACCTGGGAGGAAACAATGGCAACAGATGCTGATAAAAAGCAAAGAGAACGGTTAAAAAAGTTAAAAAAACAGCGGGAAAGCATTAAAAAGGCCGCGAAAAGGGGGAAAGTGGTCAGCAAGAAAAGTAAAGGGAAGTTTATCATTCCGAAGACTAAAGACGGCAGGCCGATCCCTACTCGTCAACCGCGTCCACAGGCAGATCCAAGTAAAACGGGAGATGAGTAACCGAATAGAGAATCCGCATTTAGCTGCGCATATTGGGGGTCAGACCCCTGTCGAAATTTGTAGAATCGATATTCCTGTATAAATGTATAGGAATTATTACACTATCCATTCAACAAATTTCGACAGGGGTCTGACCCCCTTGTCCGTTGACTTATAATTTTTCAAGAATCCCGTACAGTTCTTCAAGGTGCTTGATCTCATAAGTTGGGATCACTTCATTGCGCTCCTTGTTGTGACGGTTGATCCAGACCGACTTAATCCCGGCACGGGTAGCACCAAGAATATCGGTCATCAGGTTGTCGCCAACCATGATCACTTCTTCTTTATCTAATCCCATTAAGGATAAGGCATGGAGGAAAATCGATGGATCAGGTTTACCTCGGCCAAATGCGCCAGAGATCACGATGTGGTCAAAGTAAGGAACAAGCTCAGGTGTAATTGTCAGTTTGGTGTTTTGCAAATCGGGTGATCCGTTGGTGAGCAACAACAGCTTGTACTTCCCTTTTAGTTCGTCTAAGACTTGGAAGGATTCTTCATAAACAAACGGTTTTTGCCGGCGCTCAGCAGGGAACCGTTCAGCCAGTTCATGTCCGAATTCGGGATCGTCGATCCCACAGGCTTTTAATCCTCTTGTCCAGGATTCCTTGCGGTAGTTGGGTACGATCTCCTTCATTTTGCGGAAGTTTTCCTCGTCATCGAGAAAGTTCCCCCATAATCCTTCAAAGGGGTTGATTCCGATCATTTGTGTAAATGGGTAGGTTTCATAGGAGGCATACAGTTCTCTTGCCTCTTTGCGAACAGCTTCCTCCAACACGGCCGGGTCAAGCTGATTATACTTTTGCTTTGCTGCCTCGCAGGTAGCACAGAATGCTTCCTGTACGCTCTTCTGGTCCCATAACAGCGTATCGTCCAAATCAAAAAAGATTGCTTTAATCATCGAATTAAGCCTCACATTTCTTTGTTGTTGTTTTCCAACTCAAGATTACAAGGAAATGGGCTTGGTTTCAAGTCAGAGTTTAGTGGTTGGGTGGTTGTTGTTCATCCTTATCGGCATTATACCCAGTCATCAGGTCCATGTGCTTCTCCCCTTTTGCCTGGACCTTGAACTCTTTAATCTCTCTTTTCATATCCCCTTTGCTTAGGGTAATGATTGTATACCATTCTCCTTCCATCCCCACTGGAAGCTCCACCGTATAAACTCCTTCCCCGGCTTCCTTCATCGTCCCTTGGGTCGGGTGGTTCATCATGTCCATGTTCAAATATACATGTACGCTATCCACAGCTGCGGGGTTACCCTTTTGATCCTGCAGCTTCACCGTATACAACGTCATTTCCCCTGTCAGCACTGGATTCTTTGCTGCTTCCAAACTTACCTTGATATCCTCTAGTTTTACTGGTGCATCAGCAGATGCCGATCCCACCTGATCAGAAGGCGAACCCGCTGAATCCCCACCGCTGCAGCCGACCATCAAACCTAATGTGAAAATCGTGCAAACCATAAGTAATTTTTTCATGTTCTCCCTCTCCTTTTATCCTAATGGATTTAGATAGACGAGTTTTCCAGTGACGATCAGGATCCCGATGCCAATCAAGAGAATCCCGCTAAAAATGGTAATCGGGCGCATATATTTCTTCGCTTTTCCTAATTGCTTAAGGGCATATGTGCTAACCAGACCGATGAGTAAAAAGGGAATTCCAAGTCCTAAGCCATAGATCAAAAGCAAGAATCCACCCTGCCACACGGTTGCACTGTTACTTGCGAGAACCAAGATCGACCCTAAGAACGGCCCCACACAAGGCGTCCAGGCAAAACCAAAGGCGAGCCCCATGAGAAAAACACCAATTTTTCCACCCTTACCAGCAAACAGGCTGTCCATTCGATATTCCTTTTGCATAAAGTTAAATTCGAGGATACCAAGTAGATGCAACCCAAACAAAATGACCACAAAGCCTAAAGACTGCGAGATGATCGTTTGATATCTGGCTAGCATGCTACCCAATGCCGAGGCAGACATCCCTAAGAGAACGAAGGGAACAATTATCCCAATGACAAAAATCAGAGTGCGGTAAAACACCGTTTTTCTAGAAAATTGATTTTGCTGCAGTTCTGCCACCGAGATGCCCCCGATGATTGCGAGCAGGCTTGGGATTAAAGGAACGATACAGGGTGATAAAAAGGAGAGAATCCCCGAAGTAAAGGCGATTAGGAGATTCATAGCTTTTCACTGCCCTTTTTTTGGTAGTAATCATTATAGTAGCCTTGATAGTTGTTCAGCAGGGATTCTTTGTTTGCTACGACATAGGGGTAGCTCCCCAACAGATTTCCTTTCTCATCAAAGAAGACAAAGGTTGGTGAGGTGGTGGCCCCGTAGTGGTTGGCGATACTGCGATCGAGGTCGAGTCCCCAAGGATAATTCATCTCGTATTCCGCAAATTTCTCCGCGATCTTGTTCTCCTTTCCACTGAAAACAACGGTAATTAACTGGATTTCATCCTGTTCCTCGGCGATTTCCTTCATAAAAGGAATCGTATAGCTGCAGCAGTCACAAGGAACCGCAACAAATTGCAAGATCAACTTTTTCTTCCCGAGATAATCATTTAGGTTCACTGCCTGCCCATTTTCCAAAGAATCTATGGTTGTCAGATCCTTCGTCCCATTTCCGATCCCTCCATAAAAGAAATTGGCATAAACGAAGTATCCGGCCCAGACAAGGAATACCAGCAGAATAGCGATATTTAAACCTTTCTTCATCAATAACACCTCCGTTTGATTTCAGTATAAAAGCCGGGGCAGAGGCTGCACATGGCTCAAGTGGGCTATTCAGAGGGGCGTTTGGTGACAGTTTGTTGACATGAAAAAAGAGCCCTTTTGCAGGCTCTCATTTTTGCAGCAAACCATGCCGGATGGCATAGGCGGTTAATTGAATGCGATTTTCGAGTGATAGTTTTTCCAGCATGTTTTTGAGATGATTTTTCACGGTATTCTCCGCAATGGAAAGCTGTTCAGCGATCTGCCGATTGGTCTCTCCTTTGGCAACATGGATGAGAATTTCCTGTTCCCGCTGAGTCAGGATGTTAAGGTCAGGCTGAACTGCATGTTGACCTGAGCGAAATTGATGGTATAGACGATCGGCCATTTTCCGTGAAACCTCAGGGTCTTCGTCAAGCAGGGCATGCAGATAGGCCAGCCACTCATCAGGGTCCATATTCTTCAATAGATATCCCTGGGCACCAAATTGGAGTGCCGTGAACAAATCTGCCACATCATCGGAAACAGTCAGCATCACGATTTTGATCGTTGGAAAGCGGTGTTTGATCTGTTTTGTTGCCTCTAGACCATTGATCCCTGGCATGCGAATATCCATCAGCACCAAATCGGGTTGATGCTCTTCACAAAGTGAGAGGACTTCTTCCCCATTTGTCGCCTCCGCTATAAGTTCAAAAGCGTCATCTTCTTCCATTACACTGCGAATTGCCCTGCGGGCCATGGGGTGATCATCGGCAATAAGAACACGGTACTTCATGATTTACTCCCTTTCACTAGCTTTAATTCTGTGCCACCGCTGGCGGTGTTGATGAACTCCATCGTTGCGCCCAGTTCCTTGGCTCGATTTCCGATGATCGATAATCCGTATTTTTGTGGGGGAATTTGGGGTTGTGGATCAATCCCACGGCCATTGTCGGATATCGTTAAGCTCCATTTTTCGTGATCGGCAATAAATTTGATACAGGCCTCTGTCGCCTGTGAATGCTTCCTGATGTTGGTGAAGGCTTCCTGAACAATCGCAAACAACTGAATTTCTTCTCTTGAAGTAAAGGATTGAGGCTGGACTGTGATCTCCAACTGTTGCATTTTAATCCCGGTCATCGTGCTCCACTCTTCCACCCACCTTTTCAGCCGATCCTCAAAAACAATTGTATCCTCGGGCTTCGAACGCAAATTAAAAATCGCTTGCCGAAGGTGGTTGTCCAACTCAGAAACCGCAAATCCGGCTTCTTCAACCTTCCCCTTTTTTAAAGAGACCTGCAGGAAAAACAAGATTTGCGCCAAATCATCATGGAGTTCCCGCGCGACCCTTTCCCGTTCTTCATAAATCGCCCTTTTCGTCTGTTCTTCACTGAGCCGGCGGTTAGTTTTCTCGATAACATGAAACATGAAGCTGGCAAAAAAATAGGAAAGGATCAGCGAAATCAATGTCGTCATCCAATTCCCTAGTTCCATGGATAAACGTTCAGACAAAACTTCGTGACGCAAATATTCAAACCCCCCTATGAAGATCGGCGGAAAAAGAATCGCAGCTATTTTTAGGGTGCGAAGTGTCATGGATATGTCCCCCTTTGGCCTTATTTTATCAAATGCAACCGTTTTTAAGCTGTGAACGATTCGTTACTATACAGTGTCAAACCTCGGTCCAAATTAGTAGACTATTACTCCCAGAGTGACCGCACCCAAGTCCATTACCTTTTTGGTTGAAATCGGTAAATTTCGACTGGGTCCGCCCCTATATCTAAGGTATACTGAAAAAAACAATGTGGGGGGCGAGATGACGATGGATCTAACTAATCAAGTTGCAGTGATCACCGGGGGTGCCGGAGGGATCGGTTCTGCTACTGCCGATCTTCTTTCCGAGCGAGGAGCATTGGTTGTGATCGCTGATATTCATTTGGGGAATGCCAAGAAGGTTGCAGATGCCTTGGTTAATAAGGGTAGACAAGCCTTTGCTATGGAAGTCAATATGATGAGTGAGGAATCCGTGGAAGGGCTGGTGGCAACCGTAAAGGAAAAGCATGGTAGAATCGATGTGCTTGTGAATAACGCGGGGGTGCTAAGTGCCGAGCCGATGCTTGACCTGGCTGTGGAACAATGGGACCGGGTGATGGATATTAATTTGCGGGGAACTTTTTTGTGTTCCAAAGCAGCGATGCGTGTAATGGTGGAGCAAAAGTCGGGAAAAATTGTCAACATCGCCTCGATGGCTGGACAGCTCGGCGGACTCAAAGTCAGCCCAGACTATACAGCCTCCAAGGCCGGAATTATTAGTTTGGGGAAAGCCTTTGCCCGCTATGGCGCTGCTTATGGTGTCAACGTCAACAACGTTGCCCCTGGCTTAATCGAAACCGACATGACCAGAGGCCGCGGCGACGACCCTGCTTCTGTGCCGTTGGGGCGCCTGGGGACAGCGGAAGACGTGGCAAAGGCTGTATACTTTTTGGCTTCACCACTATCCGATTACATCACGGGGACGACGATTGACGTCAATGGCGGATTGTTGATGCGGTAGGATGGAAGACCCTAGGGTCAGGAGTCTGCCCGAATGACACAGCCCGTTTGATTTGTCAAACGGACCGAGGAGACCTTAATTTGGGTAAAATCCCCCTTTTCTTGAGGTGCGGAGGACCCAGAAGACCTTATTTGCCTTAGAACCTTCGATATTAGATGCTTAACGGCGGAATAAGGGCTTCTGGGTCCGGATGCCCCTTGAATTTTGGCGTTTTGGTAAAAATAGCGGCTATTAGGTCCGCTTGATTTGGCGAACGGACTGAGGAGGCCCTATTTGAGAAAAATCCCCCTGCTCTGTCCGACTTACTCGAATTCCCTACCACTTCAACGGTATTTTAATCTCCGGTCCTTCAAGCTTCCTAGCCAACCTCCATCAAACACTAGTGGATACTCTCCCTTTAGCTCAGCTTTTTGAAAATGGTCTTCCTCTCGTACAGGGATCGCCAAATTCGGTCGCAATACCGGATATACCGGCTTCTAAAAATATCACCGGTGTTTAAGTACAATCTTGTCTTTTTTATCCGAAAACTCTAGATTAAGTTTAATCTTGTCCTCTTTGTTCATTGTTCGATTGATCGTTCCAACGAGGAAGCGAATTTTGTTTCCTTCCGTTTCAACAACCATGTCGGCAAGATTTCCTTCCAGGATTCCTTCCCGACTTTCTAGTTCAATGTGGACTCCCTTTAATTCAGGCAGGGGCTCTTGTTGATGCTTATATTCGAGTTCCACCCAGTTGACCTTCTTTTCTTCATATAAATCGGCATCGTAAATGTACTTCGCAGTCCAATCCTTTCCGTCACCGCTATACTCTACGACACCATCGCTTACTGTGGTTGAACTGCATGCTGTGATAAATAGACAGCTGAATAAAAACAATAACAATCTTTTCATTATGCTTCCTTTCATAGGCAATTTTGGTATCTCCATTTGGTTTAGACGAGTATCGTTGTAAAAAAGTTACATTTGAAGAGAATAAGAAGGCGTTAGCGGGGTCTAACCGTTAATTAGTTGATCAACTAATTAAACTTTGATACACTATTTATAGTAACTATTAAAAGGTAATCATTTCAGAGGAGGAACACATCATGAGCAGTACTGTTTTAGAAAATTCTCGCCAAGCAGACTTTGCTATTGATCCTGTAAATTTACGTCGTTGGTCACCTAGATCTTTTTCAGAAAAGGAGGTTCCTGAGGACGTTCTGCTTAGCCTTTTTGAAGCGGCACGGTGGGCCCCTTCTGCGTTTAATCACCAGCCTTGGCGATTCATCATTGCAAGGACAAAGGAAGATCGAGAGATTTTTCATCCGTTTATTTCAGAATTTAATCTTGCATGGTGCAAAAAGGCACCTGTGCTTGCCCTCATTATCTCAAAAACAAGCAATGAAAATGGTCCAATTCCATCACACGCCTTTGACACTGGTGCGGCTTGGGGTTTTCTGGCTCTGGAAGCGGCGAGAAAAGGGTTGATCACCCATCCGATGACAGGCTTTGATTTTGAGAAGGCTCGGGAAATTTTAAATATACCTGAGGATTATGCAATCGATGCATTGATTGCTATTGGCTACCAAGGGGAAAAAGCAGCGCTACCAGAAGCCCTTCAAGAAAGGGAAAACCCGTCGCAGCGCCGACCTGTGAAGGAATTGATGTTTGAAGGTGGATTTGGTCGAGTGGTGAAATAGTTAAGTAAAAGCGAAAAGTCCTTGAGAAGGTTCCTCAAGGACTTTTTCCATCAAAGGCTTGGTTGATTTATCCTTAAGAACCCTCCTCAAGAACTTTTCCCATCAAAAACTTGGTTGATTTGTCCTTGAGAACCCTCACCATCACATAGGAAAAGGCAGGACCCCAGGTCCCACCTTATGAAAAATCCGCAATAATGCATTCCTTAATCTCTTCAATATGTCTTCCCATGCTTTCTACTGCCGCACCTATATCCCCTTTTTCTAGGGCTTTGAGGATTTCCTTATGCTGTTCATTAGCCTGAAATGGGCGATCAAAGTTGGTCGTGTTGAGCACCCCAAACCACTTGATCTGTGACGACAAGGTCTCCATGATGGAGATTAACCGACTGTTATTCGAATAAGTAATAATCGTATCATGAAGGTGCCGGTCTGCCTCGAAGAATGGTTCAACGTCCCCATTTTTCAGGGCCTTCTCCGCTTCCTCTGCCTCCAACAGCAGCGCTTGAATACGCACCTTTGGAATATGTTTCGCTGCAAGCCGAATCGCTTGGCATTCCAAGGGCTTTCGTACATCGTAGATGTCCTCGATGTCCTTGACTTTTGGTGTGGCAACAAAGGAACCGGAACGCGGTTTGACCTCCACTAACCCCTGCTGTTGCAGTAGGTTTAGGGCATCACGCAGAGGCGTCCGACTAACCCCTAGCTTCTGGGTGAAATCATCGTAATGGATCCGCGTTCCCGGCTTTAATTTATTTTGGATAATCTGATCACGAAGATATAAATAGACTCGGTCGTTGAGACATAAATTGTCAAAACCTGATTCCATTTTTCGTTCCACCGCCTATGTGTTTAAATCTTTTGTTATGGGACCGAATTTCATTATTCGTTTAACTAACTTATACTCTCTCATCCCGAGCCGCAAAAATCAGATTCCCCGAAGTCTACTTGCTATGGATCGTCGCTTGATTCACCAGGTGATGTGGAGCTTCCCCTTTTAACACCCGTGCCACCTCTTCAGCAGCCCTGCGCCGGGATTCGATAATGGATTCCTCGGAATAATAGGCAGCGTGTGGCGTGACGATCACATTTTCAAAATTGAACAGCTTTGAATCCGGTTTCCAATCGCGGCGTTTGGCTGGTTCCTCTTCAATATCATCGAGACCCGCTCCAGCTACTTTACCGCTTTCCAGTGCTCGAATCAATGCCGCTTCATCGATCATCGGCCCCCGTGCGGTATTGACGAGGATCACCTGATCCTTCATCATCGCAAATTCACGATCACTTAGCAAGTGCAACGTTTCCGAGGTTAATGGAGCCTGCAGAATGATATAGTCACTCTCCCGTAAGAGCGTTTCGAAGGATACGGATTCGACTTGATACTCCTTGGCCCTCTCCGGCGTCATCCGGGGAGTGTAGACCAAGGGTTTGATGCCAAACCCTTGGACTCTTTTCGCAATTTCCATCCCGATCCGTCCGAAACCAACAATCCCCACTGATTTTCCCTGCATCCGATAGATGGGTTTCGCTGATTGCCATCTCCACTCGCCTGTCCGTACCCTGTTATCATAAACTTTAATTTTTTTAATCAAGGTAAGCAGCAGTGTGACAGCGTGATCTGCGACCTCTTGGTGGCAATAATCCGGCACGTTGGTCACCATAATCCCGCGTTCTGAAGCGGCTTCCACATCGACAATATCCACACCGGAGCCATAGCGGGCGATGATTTTTCCTTTTTGCATTTCTTCGATGATGCGGCGGCCGACATGTGAATACTGGACAATCAGCGCGTCTGCATCTTTTGCAGGGCCGATCAGCTCTTCTTCACTTTTCGCATTCAAACCGACAACCTCGACCGCATCCCCTAGAGCATCCTTTAATACGTTTGTTTCTACGTCGATATTTCCGAAGTCATAATCTGTGATGATTACCTTATATTTTTTCGCCATTTCTTCACCTCGATCAAATACCCCCAGGCGTATTTGCGCCCAGATTTTTTCGAGCTGGCTCGAAAAACCACCTTTGAAAATCTGTGGCATCCGCCGGGGGCTTTAAGTTTATTCAGTAGGGGTTTGAACCCCCGCTAAATAAACCTAAAAAACACTAGTCACCAATGCGTACAGAAACCAACTTTTCAATGAGATATTCCTTCATTCCGTGGTGTCCGCCTTCTTTTCCATATCCGCTTTCCTTGATACCGCCGAACGGAACTGCTGCATGGATTGGAAGCGAATCGTTCACACCTACAATACCGAATTGCAATTGCTCAGAGACGCGGTGGCTGCGGGATATATCATTGGTATAGAAATAAGCAGCAAGTCCGTAAGGCGTGTTGTTGGCTTTCTCAACCACTTCTTCTTCGGATTTAAAAGTAATGATTGGAGCCACTGGTCCAAATGTTTCTTCATAAGAAATCAACATCGATTCGTTTACGCCACCAAGAACGGTTGGCTCATAGAAGGAACCATTAGCAAGCTCTGGAGCAGTTGGGCGCTTTCCACCGACTAATACTTTTGCACCCTTGGACACAGCGTCTTGAACATGTTCCTCTGATTTTTGTACGCCTTTCATATCAACCAAAGGACCAACACTGGTGTTTGGATCCAAACCATTTCCAACTTTTAATTGAGCTACTTTTTCTACCAACTTGTTGCTGAATTCTTCCACGATGGACTCATGAACATAGACACGGTTCATACATACGCAAGTTTGTCCCGCGCAGCGGAATTTACCAGCAACAAGGCTGTCAACTGCAAGATCGATATTGGCATCTTCAAATACGATGTAAGGAGCGTGTCCGCCAAGTTCCAAAGAAAGCTTGGTAACGGTGTCTGCTGAACCTGCAATTAACTTCTTCCCTACTTCGGTAGATCCAGTGAAGCTAAGCTTTTTCACTTTTGGACTTTGCAGCAATGTTTGAGATACAAGCCCTGCATCTCCTTGAATCAAGTTGACAACCCCTGCAGGGATTTCCGCTTGCTCGAAGATTTCAAAAATCAATTTAGCCGAAAGCGGCGATTGGCTTGCAGGCTTCACAACAACGGTACATCCCACAGCGATTGCTGGAGCGATTTTACGAGTGATCATGGAAACAGGGAAGTTCCAAGGAGTGATCGCACCCACAACACCAATTGGTTGCTTCAAAACAGATACGCGCTTGTTTGCTGCATTAGACGGAATCGTTTCACCGTATACGCGACGACCTTCTTCTGCATACCATTGTACATAATCAATCGCAGCCTGTACTTCACCGCGCATGTCGATTAAGGATTTCCCCATTTCAAGGGTACCAATGCGAGCTAAATCTTCTTTTCTTTCACGCATGATTTCTGCAACACGATAAAGATAGTTGCTGCGCTGGATCGCAGGTAGCTGAGACCACGTTTTGAATGCTTCATCTGCTGCATTAATCGCTTCTTCGATTTGTTCTTTTCCTAGTTTTGGAACAGTTCCAACAACTTCACCTGTAGCAGGGTTCTTTACAACAACTTCGCCAATTCCTTTTTCGATCCATTTTCCGTTAATATACATGTATTTACTCCTCCTTAGAATGCGTTTTTATAAATTTGAAGTAGATCATCTTTTGTTGCTGTGCGTGGGTTGATGCTAACCAACGGGTTATCTGCGCACTCCTCCACCATCCGCGGCAAGAAGTCTTCCGTAACGCCTACCAGAGAAAGCTTCGCGGGAACGTTTACATCTTTGATCAGACGTTCAATCGCGGTGACTGCTTTTTCTGCGGCTTCGCTTAGTGACAAGCCTTCTGTAGATTCTCCCATCAACTTGGCCACTTCAGCATACTTCGCTGTCCGTGCAGGCAGATTGAATCGGGTGGAATGTGGTAAAAGAATGGCATTGGCCACACCGTGCGGCACATTAAAATGGGCTCCTAGCGGATTACAAAGGGCATGGCATAATCCCAGTTTGGCATTGTTAAATGCAAGACCAGCGATCAGGCTGCCTTCCAGCATTTTCGAACGAGCTTCCAAGTTATTTCCTTGATAGACCGCTGTACGAAGGTTTTCTGCGATCATGCGAATCGATTCTTTGGCTAAGGAATCTGTCACAGAGTAAGACATCTTTGATGTAAAAGCCTCAATTGCATGTGTTAAGGCATCCACACCTGTGGCAGCGGTAACATGCGGCGGCACCGTTAAGGTTAATTCAGGATCGACAAGTGCCCAACGAGCTGCAACGTTCCGTCCTCCAACGGAATATTTCAGCTTCATCTTAGTGTCTGTGATTACTGTAACCGTTGTCACTTCACTGCCGGTTCCAGCTGTGGTTGGGATCGCTATGACAGGAAGAATCGGCTCTTTTACCTTACCAACTCCTCTGAAATCAATGATGTCTCCACCATTTGTTGCTAGAATCCCGATTGCCTTTGCTGTATCCATCGAGCTTCCTCCGCCAACTGCGATCAACAGATCTGGCCGTTCGTTGGTCAAAGCGACAAATGCCTGATTCACGACAATGTCCGTAGGATTGGGCTCCACCCCATCGAATACGCTTGCTTCACAATTCACTTCTGCAAGTTCATCCATAATGGGTTGAATCAGCCCAGCATTGAGAACCCCTTTATCGGTGACAATCATCGCTCTGCGGAATTGCTCTTGCTGAATGATCGCCTTGATCTGCTTAAGCGAGCCAGCGCCTAAAAAGATTTCTGTTGGACAAATGAAGTTAGAAATCATACCCTTTTCCATCCCTTTACTCTAGTTTTGTGACAATCATGATGCTTCTAACTTGTTTAGTAATATCTAATATATTAGTATCATAACGCATTTTATAAATTTGTACAATCATTTGTGTTTTAAGAATATTATTTTTTGGTTAGAGCGGTAGAAATATTGTAGGTGGTTGGTGATTTTTTCATGGTAAAATAGGAGAAAAAAGGGAGGGGCAGGCGGGACGAGGTGCTCACTTTTATATTGGTTGTCTTGGCTTTGTTTCTGATCCCAGGTCCTGCGGTGACGCTGACTGTTGCACGAAGTGTTTCTGGTGGGCGACGGGTTGGGATCTGGACGGGGGTTGGCATCGCGGTCGGTGATCTGCTGCATACGATTGCTTTGACACTGGGGATCTCGGCCTTGATTATGACCTCTGCACTTGTCTTTGAAATGATCAAATATCTTGGGGCGGCTTATCTCGTTTATTTAGGAGTTAGGATGTTGTGGAGTCGGAAGGGATCAGAGGGGCACGGGCTGCCGGAGGTTAGGCCAATTTCTTCGGCTCAGGCTTTTCGCCAAGCGGTGGTTATCGAACTGCTGAATCCGAAAACTGCCCTCTTCTTCCTCGCCTTCCTTCCTCAATTCGTCCGGCTTGATCAAGGTTCAGTTGCCGTTCAACTAGTGACGCTTGGACTGGTCTTCGTTTTGATGAGTATCCTCTATACTTCTTTGCTCGCGGTGTTGGCCGGGAGCTTGGGAAAGTGGCTTACGTCTCGCCCGCGGTTTATGGGCTGGCAGGATAAGGCGGTTGGAGCGATTTACATTGGCTTGGGCTTGCAGTTGGTTTTGCAGGAGAAGGGCTGATTTGTTTTTCTCCTGAGTTGGTGGAATAATGGGCTAAAAAGGGATCGGCCTCCCGCACGAATAGGGGGAGCCCCCCTTATTGAAAAGTATATAGGCCTAGGTCTGTCGATTGCTTGTGGAAAGTGGAAAGGGCTGTTTCGATAAGCGGAGAAATTCCGGTTAATCGGTCTAAAAGCGAAATTCGGACTAAAATAAGCGGAGTTTTTCCGGTTAGACTGATTAAAATCGTATTCTACGCAACTTCCCTGAAGATAAGCGGAAATTCTCCGGTTATATCACAATCAATCGACAGGCACAATACTCCCCCTATTTTCGACAGCCATAGTCGACGCACAAAAATCATATAACCAGAAAGGCGGAAACCAATAAAATGAAATGGGATCATATTATACGCGGCGGTACACTTGTTACCCCACAAAACATGTTTGAAGCAGATGTCTACATAAAAGATGGAAAAATTGCGGCGATCTCCAAAGAACCTTTGGAAGGCGAGGCTGCGGAGGTGACCGATGCAAAAGGTCGCTACGTCCTCCCTGGTTTAATGGATACCCACATCCACTCCCGTGACCCGGGTCCAACGTATAAAGAGGATTTTTCTACTTCCACGATGGCTGCGGCGGCTGGCGGGATTACCACGGTGTTCGAAATGCCAAACACAAAGCGCACAATCAACAACGTGGAAAACTTCCATGCCCAGGTGGAAAATTTGTCGGCGAAAGCCCATGTAGACTTTGGTTTGTGGGCGATCTGCCTTGGGAAGCTCAACCTGGACAAGCTGCAAAGCTTAAATGAAGCGGGTGTGATCGGGTTTAAGTTTTTTTGGGGCTATGCGATCAACAGCAAAACTTACGAGTTGGCCTATAATTATACCCCAGGGATGCCTGATGTAATCCCTCCTCTTCACGATGGAGAGGTTTACCTGATGTTTGAGGAAGTGGCGAAAACAGGAAAGATCTTCGCCATCCATGCGGAGAACAATGACTTAATCCAATCGTTGACGGAAAAAGTGTTGGCGAGTGGACGCCGGGATTATGAGGCATTATTGGAAGGACGTCCTCCTTTAGCAGAAACCGTGACCGTTTCGACCGGGATTCATTTTGCCCGAGCAACGGGCGCAAGGCTGCATATCCTTCATGTCAGCGCTGGGGGGTCTGTCGATGTGATCGAACAAGCACAAAGAGAAGGGTTGCCGATTACAGCGGAAACCTGTCCACAATACCTCTTTTTGTCTAACGAAGATTTTGAACGAATCGGTCCCATGATGAAAATTTATCCGCCAATCAAGTACCGCGCGGATCAGGAACGGATTTGGAAAGGGCTGCAGGATGGCGTGCTATCTATTATCTGTTCCGATCACGCACCACATACTTTGGAAGAAAAAAATGGAGACCTCTGGGAGATCCCTGCTGGGATGGTCGGCGTGGAAACGATGGTGCCGATGCTGCTGAATGCTGTTTCCGAGGGTCGATTGACACTGCAGCAAGTGGTTGCCTTATGTTCGGAAAATCCAGCCAAGCAGTATGGGATATACCCGCAGAAAGGCTCCCTTGCGGTTGGGACGGATGCTGATTTTACAATTGTCGATATGGGTAAGCGTGTCGTAATCAAAAGAGAGAACTTGCACAGCCGTTCGCAAAATAGCGGTTTCGATGGGGTGGAAGTAACCGGCTACCCAGTGGGAACCATCGTTCGTGGACATACTGTGATGAAAGATGGGGAGATCGTGTCAGGGCCGATTGGGCAAGTGGTGCTATCGCCGGCGAAGTAGGGTCAGCGGTGGCTTGTGGAGACCTATAGCCATTCTCCCATTGAGTCAGTGTGGTGGGAGCCGGGATGTTTCCCCTGATCAGAAGGGATAGGGCCCTTGGTGAGGAGCCAACCCCTACCAATTTAAGTGGATTTAGCACCTTTCCCCGGGTTTCGTGGGCTCTAAGTCTACCTTATTGAAATAGCGGAAGATTTTTCCGCTATTTCTTTTTTCAGAGTCGATTTCAGAGAAATAACGGAAAACTTTTCCCTTATCTGATCCTGAAATCGTTTACATACAACCCAAAGCAACCCTTAACGGAAAAGTTTTCCGTTATTTTGGCGATTCCCGAATAATTCCTAAGAATAGCGGAACATTTTTCCGTTATCCCTCCTTCCCACCGCTCCCCCAAAAAAAGAGGCCTAACGGCCTCCCCTTTTTCTCATCGCCATAACCAATGCAACCGCGCTTAACGCAAGGGCCGCAATCGACATGCCATATGGTGCAGACGACGAAGCGGCAGCTTCTGTCCCCTGCTCGCCTTGGTCAGCTTGCTCACCAGCAGGCTCACCCTGAGCCGTGTCGCCAGCGCCACCACCGTGCCCGTGGGCATCACCCGTTCCTGCCGCCACCAACGTCACCGAGGCAGGTTTATCGGATCCTTCTGTACCAACCCACTCGACGAGCAATCCATCTTCGTATGTTTGATAGGCTTTCCAGACTAATTCAGTGGCATCATCCGCCACTTTTCCCTGCATCTTAAATTCACCGAACTCGGTAGCACCCAAGCCCTTCCCAGTTGTGGTCCAAGTGATCGCCGTAATCTTTCCCGTGTCATCCTTGGTCAACTCATAATTCCATTCTGACTTTGGCTCCAGACGCGAGACATTAACGCCATCTGGTACCTTTACTTCCACTTTCACCGTTGGCACGTCCTCTTCTGACGGTACGCGCACGGTGAAGACTTCATAGGTTCCCTGCGTCGTTTGTTTCGGCAAGACCGTGACATGTGCTGCGGCGATGTTTGCAAACAGAAAAACTACAGCAACGGTTGATAAAATGACTCTCAAACTTTTTTTCATGAATATATGCCTTCCTTTCAAAAGTTAATAGACTGTAAAGTCTTTGGAATAGACTTTTTCATCATCGTTGGAATCTAAAATCCGTACTTCAATGGTCCAATCCCCAGCAAAAGGCAGATATGGGCCTTTTACCATGAATTGACTTTCCCCGGCAGCCCCATTTTCCGCTACTTCCTCAACAGGCACTTCAATCGGGGCCATTTCTTGATCTCTGCTTTTCAAGAAGACCTCTACCCTTTTCACTGTGGTCCTTTCCTTCGTGATCGCCACACTAACCGAGAACTGATTGTCCCCGGGGGCTTTTGGCGTGATCTGGGTGGTAACGTGCTGCAGATTGCCCATCTCATGCCAGTAAAGCGGTTCGTTGGTGGGCACGGGATTGACATAGGTGATAATCCCGACAATCGCAAGAATCCCGAGCATTGCCGAAAAATCAACGCGAAGGGAAGTCCAAAGCCCATCTCCAACTTGGCCTTTCCCCATTTTTGCCCGAATCAAGCTGGCCGTAAACAACACTACCAACACAAGCAGAACCTTCAATAGCAAGAAGATGCCCCATGTTGTTTCCCACAGGTACTTCCACTTCGGCAGAAACATCGAGGCTAGGAAGACCCCCGTAAGGATCATCAACACTATGCTGACCAATGCCGCCCTACTAAACACAGGGAGGAACCGGCTAACCAACTCTTCCCTTTCCTTCTTCCAAAAGATGATCACTACAAACAGTCCACCGACCCAAACAGTTGCCGCCAACAAATGCACCACATCGATCACAACGTTCAGTAGCTCCGGAGTAAAGGTAATTGCGTGGCCACTCACTCCCTCGGCGATCATCCATAACACAATCCACAGCGCGCCCAGCCACTTCCAACGCGGCAAGACAAGATAGCCCAACAAGCCTAACACCAACGAGCCTAGCCAGGTCCAGCCGAACAATGAATGGAACAGTAGCTCGTAAATTTCTCCCGGCCCCCATCCGCTTAAAGAGCTGTTCATCTGCAGGAATCCTGTGGTAATCAACATCAGCAAATAAAAGTTGAGTAACCTTTTTAACCAAATTTGATAGATCTTCCTAGCCTGATCCGATGAAAATGGGAGGAACATTCCCCAAAAAACCCAACCGCTTAAAAAGAGAAAGCTAATATAATAGAAAATCCGGTCAACAGAGATCCCTTCATGATGGCTGCTGTTCGAGATCTGTCCCATATACCAGGTATTTGGCTGCTGGTAAGTCCCTATCGATAAGACTGAGGATTGTTTGATCGAATGCCCATCCCCGGAAAGGACATGATACGTAATCGTATAGATCCCCTGCGCCATTTGAGGGAGCTGCAAGGTAATCTCTTTTTGATCCTTGCTCAGCTTTGCCTCTTCCGTCGGGACCAATTCCCCTTGGTCATCATAGATTCGGATATAATAAAGCTTACTTTCAATCCGTTCATTAAACACATAGCGAATTTCCTTCGGTGCAGTGGATAGCTGGCTGTTTAAAGGAGGGGTGGCCTCGTTCAGAACAGCGTGGGCAAACACACCGGGTGCAAAGGATAAAAGAAAAATCAAGATCAGGAACAACGTGCCACACCCTTTTCTCCACCCTTTATTCATGACAGCTATGCCCCTTTTCTTTTTTCCCTTGTAACGCTTCAAGTGCTTCCTCAAAAGATAAGACACGCCCTCCAAATCCTTTCACAAATTGCTCGGCCTCTTTTCGCGATCCAAAAGGGAGAGCCTGCGGCTGACAGCAGCGTAGATCAAAGGAGGTGTCTACGACAAACCAAGCGTGAAGGGAGCTAATCGTCGTATGTGTGAGAAAATCATAGCAAAGCGCTTGGACCACCTGATTTCCACGCTGGGCATGTCGAATCAACCCGCAGTGGGCACAACAAGCGGATTCCACCTGGTTATTCGATAAAATAAGACGATAGGAAAGCCGATCTTGAATTTTACGATAACAGATGACACATTCATCACCCTCTCCCTTTTCTTTTGCTGCAAGGGCGATCCCACCGAAGGTTTTCATCACCACCCCCTGCTCAATAAGGGGTTTCACATCGCGATGAATCGTCATCTCAGAAACACCAAATAACTGACTGAGCTCAATGATCTTCAGGGTTTGTTTCTTCCGAACTAATTCCATAATCTTCTCCTGTCGTTCATTTCGCTGCATTCCTTGCTTCACCCCCTCTGTTACACTTTCACAAAACCAAACATCCTTTCATCAGTCTTAACCATACTTCAAACACCTAAACAGATCAACGTATAAAATGTGAAAAATTGGTGACACAAGCCCACCTTTTGTTGAATTCTAACAGCACTCATGAATGAACAAAAATATATTTTGCTGTCGGGAACAAATTTCACCAATTTTTCATTGTTCTTCCTTATAATGAAAGAGGCATCAGATTGTACAAACACTCTAATCTATATTTTTAGGGGGATTCATACATAAATGAAGAGTAAACAAGGATTGCTACTATCTATGGCCTTTTTAATGGTTGCTGGGTGCTCATCTGCCCCCTCACAAGGCGGACCGAATGGTGCACTAAGGCAAGGGCAAATGGCCAGTGCCCAGCAAGCCGTTGCGGTTGAGGTGGAAACCGTGGCGAAGGGTGATTTAACGGTTACGAAAAAGATCTTTGGAAATGTCATGGCAGAGTACCAAAGTGATGTGGTTTCTAACGTATCTGGAAAACTTCTATCACTACATGTGCAAAAAGGGGATATTGTCCAGCAAGGGCAGAAGTTAGCCACTGTGGATATCTCGGATACACAAGAAGCGATTTTGACAGCAAGAATCGGGGTGGAAGGTGCGAAACAGCAGCTTCAGAGTGCGCTCATTGCCAAAAAGGAAACGGAACAAAGGCAGAGTTCCCTTGAGAAACTTAAACTTAACTGGGATAATGCCAAAAAAACGCTCCAAAATAATCAAACGTTATATGAACACGGTGCAGTCTCCTTAGATGAGCTCGATCAATCGAAAAAGGCAGAAGCCGAGGCAAGAATATCATATGAAGAAGAGGCCTCCTCGATAAAAACGGGGAAAGAAAAAGCCCAGCTTTCCATTGATGAAGCCGAGCTTAATATTAAAAAAGCTGAAATTGGTCTGCAAGAAACATTAAAAGAGTCTCAGGACATCGCGGATGACGGTGTTATTACTGCCCCTATTTCGGGTGAAGTGATTGCGATTAATTATACCGTTGGCGAAGAGGTTTCTGGCCAGCAAGCTTTGTTAACCATTTCCGATCATGAAAACTTGAAGATTACGACTGCGGTGACCGCCGACCAAAAAGGGCTATTGCCTATGGGAAAAGAGGTCCAGGTCAAATCCACGAGACAGGATAAGCCATTCACTGCGAAGGTGGTTTTTGTAAGTGGCGCGGCGAATGAAAATGGGCTTTTTGATGTAGATCTTCAGTTGACAGCGAATCAAATGGGACTAGCCAGCGGGGAAGTCGTGGAATTGAACTTTACCGAAACCCTTGTTAAGAATGAGCTGATTGTCCCAACGCGAGCTATTTTGCAGAAGGGCGATACCTCTTATGTCTATATCGCTACGGACGGAAAAGCCGTGCAAAAAAAGGTAGAAACTATAAACTCTCAGACAGATAAAACCGCTGTCAAAGGGGAACTTGAAGAAGGTGCAGCACTCGTTGTCAATGGACACAAATTGCTTTCAGATGGCATGAACGTGCTGCTACCTGGACAAAAACCAGCTGCTACCCCCTCCTCTGATCAGGGGGACCGGTCCAGGCGCGGACAGCAGGGCCAAGGGGATCAAAGGCCCTCTGCCAAAACCAATGAGTCGGGTTCCACGCCCGGAGGTGGCAAGTAATGAACATCATTAAGACATCGGTACAACGGCCAGTAGGGGTCATCATGCTCGTCATCTGCCTCTTGCTGGTAGGTGCTGTGACTTTGCGCGACATCCCGGTTGATTTGTATCCCGAAATCGAAAATCCGGTCGCCAGCGTATTCGCTACGTATGATAATACCGCCCCTCAGGATATGGAGCGGATGGTGACCAAGCCATTGGAAAGTCAGATAGCTTCCTTAAGTGGTGTCAAGGAAATCGTCTCAACCACAAGCACAGGGTCTGCACGAATACGCGTGACCTTTGACGGTTCGGTTGATTTTGACAAGGCAATTTCGGAATTACAACAGCGCATGTCACGAATGAGCAGAACATTGCCAGATGGCATGGACACGCCCACGGTGGCACAGTTTGACATCAATAGTATGCCGATCATGACGTTGGGATTGGTTGGAAAAGACGTTGCCAGCTTAGAGAAGCTCGCCAATGATATCACACCTAACTTTGAACGAATCTCTGGGGTAGCCGGGGTCACCGTTGATGGGGGCAGATCCGCAGAGCTGCGAGTCACTCTTGATCCGTTACTGTTAAAGCAATACCATTTAACAGCAAGCGATGTCGCGAGTGCCATCCGCAACAAACATACGGCAAATACAGTCGGCTCCGTTCCAAAAGGGGATGAAGAGATTCAAATCCGCGTGGACGGAGAATATACTTCCCTCGATCAGATTGCTGGCACCACCATTCAGTTAGAGGGCGGGCAAACCATTACTGTTGATGATGTGGCGGACATAACGAATACGGAGAGCGAAGTGACCTCAATAACCCGAATTAATCAAAAGCCCGGGGTGTTATTCTCAATCTCTAAGCAATCGGGCAGCAATACCGTGCAGGTCGCCGACCAAATCTATCAAACGATGGAAGATTTAAAACAGGAGCTTGGGGATGGACTTCAATTGATTGTGGTGAACGATCAATCCACGTTTATTCGCACCGCACTGGATGGTGTAACCCGAAGTATATTAATTGGTGGAACCTTTGCCATCTTCGTTCTTCTCTTTTTCTTACGCAATTTACGGGCGACTTTGGTCATTGGGATTTCGATCCCCGTTTCGATCATTGCCACCTTCATTCTGATTCGCTTTTCTGGGCAAACCTTAAATGTCATCACCCTTTCTGGACTCGCCCTGGGGATTGGGATGATGGTCGATAGCTCCATTGTTATATTAGAAAATATTATAAAGTACAAGCAGGATGGTGCTAGTCCCAAAGAAGCTGCCATTAAAGGCGGCTCGGAACTGGTTTCTGCGGTTATTGCTTCGACAACGACAACTCTCGTTGTATTTCTACCGTTGATGTTAATCAATAATGGCGATATTACCAGTCTGTTTCTTCCGCTTGCGATCGTTGTTTCTTTCTCCTTAGCCACTTCCCTGGTTGTGGCGGTCACCTTTGTGCCGATGGTCACCTCAAAAATGCTGAGCAGCGCGAAGAACGAAAAATTGTATGAGGATCCAGCTTGGATTCGGTTTTTAATTCGGATTTATGATCGTCTATTAAAACGAGGTTTAAAATATCGCGGACTGGTGGTCCTTTTTGTGATTCTAGCATCCGTGGGAAGTTGTTTCTTCTTTACCACTTTGGATGTCGAAACCTTCCCCCGCTCACAAGAACAAAGAGTAAACATTTCTGCTCGATTCGACGAGGGGACGGAGTTTTCACAGATTACTGCTTATGCAGACCAAGCAGAACAGATCCTTACCAAATATAAGGATTATATTAAATTGCAGCAGACAAATATTCGCTCTACGCAAATTAGCATTTCTCTGCAATTAGTGAGTGAAAAGGAAAGTAAGATGTCCCCTGCTTCCTTGTCTGCCATGATTCAAAAAGATTTCAAGGAAAACATTATTGGCGCAAACTTTACAGCGGGTCGTTCTTTCCGCTCAGCGGGTGGTTCGGGTTCAGCTTTACAGATAAGTCTTGCCGGTCCAGATCAAGAGGTACTAAACACTTTACTTGAACAGCTCGACTTGCAGCTCGCACGACTACCGCAAATTGAAAATGTTGAGGTTCCTAGCATTAATGGACAACCGCAATTTACGATTCGGGTTAACGATGCGATTGCAGCCCATTACGGATTGACACAAGGCCAAATCATGGATCAATTAAGTGTTGTTTTCAAGGGATTGTCTGCCATTAACCTTGTTCAAGATGGAAAGGAATATGATGTGGTGGTTCGTTTACCTGAAGCGGAATCGGACAGCCTTGCGGACCTGCAGGGATTTTTGCTGGAAACACCATCCGGCCAGCATATCACCTTGACCACTTTGGCTAGTATTGAGGAAACGAAAGGGCCGGTTTCCATCCAGAGGGAAAATCAGCGTCAGATGTACACGATGACAGCCGACTTTGCCGAAGGGGCAAATGCCGCCGAGGTCACTCGACAAATCAACCAGTTGATCGCCCAGCTCCCCATCCCTACCGGATATGAAGTAACTTTAGGCGGGGTACGCCAGGAGTTCAATGAATCACTCAACAGCCTATTGCTGACCGTTGGTTTGGCTATATTCCTCGTCTATACGGTGATGGCAGTACAGTTCGAATCGTTTATCCATCCCTTTATCGTGATGTTCTCCTTGCCTACGACAGTTGTTGGAGTCATCCTTGGGATTAAAACGACAGGTTTGACGCTAAGCTTCCCCGCCTTTATCGGGATGATTATTCTCGCCGGGATCGTCGTCAACAACGCGATTATCTTGGTGGATTATATCAATCAATTAAAGCAGCGTGGTATGGAGCGAAACGAGGCCATTATCCGGGCAGGCAGCCGCCGGCTAAGACCGATCCTCATGACAACCGTGACCACCGTTCTTGGGATGCTCCCCTTGGCCTTAGGATTAGGTGAAGGCAGCGAAACCCAGCAACCGATCGGGATCGTGACGATCTTTGGGTTATCTGTGTCAACCCTGTTCACCCTCTTCTTTGTCCCTGTAATGTACACGATTATTGAAGATGCTGGGGCTTGGGTGCGAAGGAAGTTGAGTAGAAAGCATGGTGGAAGCCCACAGATTTCGGATCAAACACAGAACTTTTAAGATAAACCGGCTGATGCTGAAGGGGAATCACTCCCTTTTCGTATCAGCCTTTTTCAAAGACATAGAGCTTCCCATTTTCCGGGGTTCCAAGCTTCGGACCTTTGAAGCCACGGCGCAGCAACTCCTTCCTCATTTCCATCATGAGGGCCGCGTGCCCGACGAGGAGGATGTTCTTTTCCTTCTGATCCATCAACTCATCGAGAAAACTGTTCAAACGCTGCGCTACATCCCTCTGCGATTCCTTATAGGCTTTATGGCGAAAATGCCAAGAAATGCGTCCCAATATCGCCCAGAGAAAAAAATGCAGCTTGCCTCTCCAGATCTCCCCAAATACAGGGTAAGCAATTTCACGTAAATCCTTTGTTTTCACAATTTCCCCAGCATAGATTTCATCCGCTGTCTGGACCGCTCTTGTGAGATCACTGGTATAACATAGCTCCCAACCGATTCCCCGCATATCCGTCTCGACTATTTCTACTTCAGATTCATCGTACTCAGCAAACCACTGGGTCAATTCCTCTGCAGAGAGGATCCTTTTTTCAGGGAGCCCCTTTTTCACCTTAAAGTGCCGTACTAATCCTATTCTCATTAAAAGTACCTCCTCAAAAATTGGTGACTAGTTTAGGTCGTGTAGTCACTTGTTAAAGAAATAAAACGACTGCCTATTAGCAGCCTGCACATTTACTTTCCTCTTCTTCGTTGATATGATCATTATAATTACATCGTGACTCGGTGTCTATATTTAGTCACCAAATCATATTAAAGGAGCTTAGGGATGTCAAAGTTTACTGAAACTGAAAAAGAGCAAATCAGGCAATGTCTGTTAACGAAAGGAAAGGAACTTTTCCTTCAATACGGCTTGGCTAAAACGAGTATTGATGATCTTGTTGGAGCGTGCGGGATCGGTAAGGGCTCTTTTTATAAATTTTTCTCTTCTAAAGAAGAACTGTTTTACCTCGTATTAAAAAAGGAGGAAGAAATTCAAAACCGGTTAATTGGCGAACATCTGCAGGAAGATCTACCTCCTAAGGAAATGATCGTTTCCTTTTTTCAAAAGGCGTTTCGGTTGGCGGATGAGAACCCACTTTTACAACAAATATTCGAAGATGGTGAGTATGAACGGATGATTCGCAAAGTACCGGAGCATCTACTTATGGACTCTAATCAAGATAACCAACAAAAAGGAGTCCTATTTGTTCAGGCTTTAATTCAGCGGGGAGTACTAAAAGCAGAGGACCCTGAAGTTGTGGTTGGAGTACTTCAGGCTGTTCTGATGCTTCGTTTGCATAAAGAGAAAATAGGTCAGGAATTATTCCCTAGGGTCATGGACGTGATCATTGATTGTATTGCCGAGGGTTTAACGGAATGGAAATAATCATCTTACTATAGTTAATTCCTATACACTGAATCAGTTTTATCTATTTTACGAATTGTCTGACCTGCATTATGCTGTAAGGTAACATAGAGACAAAAAAAGAGAAAAGGTGGGAGAGATGAATCTACTAATTTTACTGCTCTGTTTCTTCTGGGGTTCAAATTGGGTGGCCATGAAGTTGTCCGTGGGATACTTTCCTCCTGTGATGTTTTCGGGCTTTCGATTTTTGTTGTCGTCACTCGTGTTAATCGCGATTGTGTTGTATAAGCGTATTCCTCTTCCTCGTAGGGAGGACTGGAAATGGTATGCCCTCTGCGGGCTGCTGCAGACGACCACCCCTTTTATTGCCAATCAACTTGCACTGCAGCACATGGATGCCGGAATTACGTCTGTTTTAACGTTCACGATGCCTTTTTGGCTGCTGATTATGGGGCACTTCATGCTTCGCGAGCGGATCACAGCCCCTAAGCTGATTGGTCTAGTGATTGGATTTGCAGGCTTGCTGATGGTGATGGATATCCGTGTTGGAGAAATGGACTGGACGGGAATTACCTTAATCATGGAACTGGTGGCGCTATCTGGTGCGATCGCCTGGGCAATGGCTAATGTAATTATCAAAAAATACGTCAGACAAAATGACATGATGCAGTTTACCACTTGGCAAATGATCATTGGAACGGCTGCCTTATGGATCTATTCCTTGATCTTTGAGTGGGGGCAGCCGATCACCTGGGGGTGGGCCGCTGTTGCTTGCTTGCTATATGCTGGAGTTTTGGCTTCGGCCTTAGGTTTCTTATTATGGACCTATATCCTGTCCAAAGGAGAGGCTGTCAAAGCATCGGTTTCCCTGCTTTTGGTTCCCGTTATTGGTACCTTGTGCGGTTGGGCTTTTCTTGGTGAGACACTAAAACCGATCTCAATGGTTGGAATCATCTTCGTAGCGGCAGGCATTGGTATTGTTAATATGAAATGGGGCGGAACAAAAGCGAAACCGACGAAAAAAGAGGTTTCCGCTTAAAAAGAGGGCGATGGTGCCCCTCTTTTTTTGTAGGTATTTGATTTATGCTTTAGGTTATCAACATGAATAACAAAAGAATGGGTGTGTACAATGAATATTATCATTCTATTGCTCTGCTTCATCTGGGGTTCGAACTGGGTAGCGATGAAAGTTTCCGTGGATTTATTTCCTCCAGTGATGTTTTCGGCGCTACGTTTTGTGATGGCATCTTTCGTTCTTATGGCGATTGTTTGGTATAAGCGGATTCCGCTTCCTCGCAAGGAAGATTGGAAATGGTATGCCCTCTGTGGGCTGCTGCAAACCACTTTGCCTTTTGTTACGAATCAACTTGCTTTGCAATACAATGGTGCCGGTATTACCTCAGTTATGGCGTTCACCATGCCATTTTGGTTGTTGATCCTCGCCCATTTTATGATGGATGAGCGGGTCACTCTGCCCAAGCTACTTGGTTTAGGGATTGGTTTTGTGGGGTTAATTATGGTTATGGATATTAACTTGCTAGAAATGGATTGGACAGGAATTACCCTGATCATGAATTTAGTAGCTCTATCAGGTGCGATGGCTTGGGCTATGGCCAATGCGGTCGTTAAAAAGTATTTGGCACAACATGATATGCTTCAGTTCACTGCCTGGCAAATGGTCATAGGAACGATGGGTTTGCTATTATATTCGCTCCTATTTGAACAGGGACAATCCATTACGTGGAATTTGACTGCTGTGGCTTGTTTACTGTATTCCGGGGTCTTGGCCTCAGCCACTGGATTCCTCATTTGGACTTACATTCTTTCCAAAGGGGCGCACATGAAAGCATCGGTTTCGTTATTGTTTGTCCCTGTTATTGGATCTCTTTGCGGCTGGCTTTTCCTTGATGAAATACTAAAACCGATTTCAATCGTAGGTATCATCTTTGTAGCAGCAGGAATTGGTGTCGTTAACATGAAATGGGGTCGTGCAAAAGTGATCCCGGCGAAAAAAGAAGTTTCCGCATAAGATAAAGGGGGCGATAGTGCTCCTCTTTTTTGTGGTCTTGTGGGCATTCTCCCTTTCTATCAGGCAAAAAAAAATGACCCTCATCATTCCATTGTGGAAAGATCAGGGTCCGGTTTATCATGGCAATTCATCTAATCACCTCTTATTCATATGTATTCAGGCGGTGCCGCTTGCTTTGTTCTGCCTTTAAGCGAAATGCCTCATCCAAAGAATTAATAAAAGCGATAAAAAACTTAACCATTTTTCATGACCCCCTTGATTTATTGTACCCTAATTATCCCGCCAAACCCTTTTATTTACAAAGTTGGTATTCGGCCATGTAAGCGTCAATCATGACTATGAAAATGGAATGAAAACGACAATCATCATGCTATATCTTAGATTTGATGCCTTTTCCTCTGATTTCCTGTTGTTTTCAACTTAACTTGCTGGGGGTAACGGAAGATCTGGAGTTTCTGATTATAACTAAAGTCAGGGTCGCCATTGTGCCTCTCTTCTTTATGGTCTTGTGGGCACTCTCCCTTTCTATCAGGCAAAAAAAATGACCCTCATCATTCCATTGCGGAAAGATTAGGGTCCGGTTTATCATGGCAATTCATCTTATCACCTCTTATTCGTACATGTACATGCGGTAACGTTTGCTTTGCTCATCATGTAGACGTTGTGCATCTTCTAAAAACTCAACGAAAGCTTTAAAAAACTTAACCATTTTTCATGACCTCCTTGATTTGTTGTACCTTTATTATCGCCGCGAACCCTTTTATTTACAAAGCTGGTATTCGGTCATGAAAGCGTCAATCATCGCTATGAAAATGGAATGAAAACGACAATCATACCCCTATATCTTAAATTTAATGCTCTTTCCTCTCGTTTTCTCGTGTTTTCATTTTTGGTATATTCAATTTGTAAACAGGATCCAAAATGGGATAACGGAAGCACAGTCCGGTTGGACGAGGTGAATGACCTTGATATAGGCTCCAGGTCTATCTCCCCTAAAAAGCTCAGGCAATAGAGGCATAATCTATTAGAAAGGTTTAAAAAACCGTTGAAGCCCACAACTATTCTTTTAATGACCAAAATAATATCTCTTTGGTAGCATGAAAATGGTCCTCATCGAGGCTATGATAACCAAAGTATCTCTTTAGTAGCGTGAAAACGGTCTTCATCAAGGCTATGATGACCAAAATATCTCTTTGGTAGCGTGAAAACGGTCTTCATCGAGGCTATGATGACCAAAGTATCTCTTTGATAGCGTGAAAACGGTCTTCACCAAGGCTATGATGACCAAAATATCTCTTTGATAGCGTGAAAACGGTCATCATCGGGGTTATATACGCCTTTTGACCTACCGACAGCCTCCTCTTTCCATTAATCCCCCCTTCCTCTGATTCACCCCTTCCCTCCCCAACCCCAACTTAAGGCACTTGAAGAGAAGAAAACATATCGCGGCGACAAGGCCCACCTGCACCTGGAGAGAGCAACCGAGCGGATGCGCATACTAAAAAGAGGCACCCTTCGGTGCCCCTCTTCTCTACTCTTCCACTTTCCCGGTGAGAGCATCAATATAATACGCCCCATCTGGATAGGTTGGGATGTAGATAAGTTGCGGTTTGGGTGCCTTTTGACCCATGTAATCTTCCCAAATATAGGCGAGTTTCAACGGAAACTTCTTCAGATATGCATCTGCCGCCTGTTCGGAGGTGATTACGTTTTTCGCCTCTGGCAATTCCACTCGTTTCGCATCGAGCGGCAATCCGACTCCGCTGATCTTTCCAGTGACGGCATCAACGGTTACAGAATAAAAACGATCTTCAACTGGGATTCCATTATGATGCTCGCGCACGGTCAAATGGTATTCCGGTGCTGGATCCATTCGCTGCTCACCCAACTTGCTTTTATCTACCCAGGCTGGAATGTTGTCTTCCATTTTGTGGGGGGCAAAGACCTGTAGGTCTGCCTCCTTTACATCCGATTGAACATAAGTTTGTAGGAAATCGACGCCCTTTTTGATTGCCTCTTCTTCAGAAATGACCGCTTTTTTCCCCATTCTCGCTTCATCCTGAATATACGCATAGACCACTTCGCTCGTTTTCTTGTTTACGGTAATCGTAGCATAACGCATTGGCTGCTCTTGTGGAACGGAATAGTCCGGATGGAAATGATAATTTACAAGAGAGTAGTCTCCATATGGATGATCGTCTTCAGTGCTTTGCTCTACCTGTAAATTGCTTAGATCCACTCCAAATGTATCTTTAAAGAATTTTTTCGCATCCTCCAGGGACTGCACCTTTAGCTTCTGTCCTCCTGCTTGCACGTTGACGGTCTGCTTTTTCGGTGCATGGTAGTAGGTATCTGTTGCTTTTCCAGTGACTGCATCAATTTGCGCAAGCCAAGTCGGTTCATATTTAAGGACAGTTCTGGTCTCCATTTTTTGATTAGATGCTACTGCCCATTTTCCAACTGGCTGTTGCCCACTGTAAACGAGCTCCATGTTTAAATTTTTAAGGAATGCTTTTTCTGCGTCTGCTTTGCTGATCGCTTTTAACGGGGCTGGAAACTTGCTTTCATCTAGATTTGCTTGGATGTTGGAATAGAAATTATGAACATGTCCGGCCTGATCGATATCGATGGTGATATTTTCACCTAGGTAAGGAATGTCATTGATCAAACGCTCGTATTGAACGCCGCCCGTTGTCCACTCTAGCTTATTTCCATTTTCATCTGCGGAACCGTGCTGTCCCATATAAAATTGGCTAGATTGCTGGTATTTTTCCAGTCTTTCCTTACCCCAAACGCCTTCCAGGAACTCTTGAGCTTTTTTGCGGGCCAAACTTTCTGTTGGTGCCTTCTTCGAAGTCCAGCTTGGTACGTTCATGGAAAAGCTTCTGAGTTCTCCCGAATCGGCAAGCAGTTCAATATAGGCGTGGCTGAATAGACCGCCAACCTCAGGTCGGCCATTTTCCGGCAGATTATCCATTTGAATGGACCACACGGCCGGCGACCACTCGTTGGCAGGCATCAAGTTTTGAAATTTCACCTCGAGGTTTTTCAGTTCCGGTACCAATTGATAGAGTTTATCGAGGCCTTGCTTCGCCTTAGCAGAAAGCTCCTGCTTCATTTCCATCGGCATGACCTGCGCCTGTTCCTGCTGGACCGCACTTCCGTTGGCCAAAACAGGTGTAGTCGCCATTAAACTTGCAGCTAGTAGAGAAACTATAATTTTATTCCATCTTTTCGTTTTCATTTTCGTCCCCTCCACAGATCTGGTAGATTTTCCACTATTTATGACGAGCGTGGAGGACGATTCGTTACAGTTTTTTCTTAAAAAAAGAAAGTTGTTCTTCACCGCGGTCCGGATCCTCGATTTCTTGGATGCATTCCCAGCTGTCGTTGCGCGGATTTCCTACCATGGGGTGGACGCTGTAAGCTTTCATCGCATCGGATGGAAAAGGGGCCAGCAATGCTTGAAGAAATTCCGGGTCGCTCTCTTCAGGGTTCAGCCAATCGGCTTCGTTTTCAGGATGAAGGATCGCCGGCATGCGGTTGTGAATCGTTGACATCAGCTCATTTGGCTGGGTCGTAATGATGGTGAAGGTTTGGTGGATGTCCCCCTCTGGTGAGCGCCACAGGTCATATAGTCCAGCCATGGCAAATAAGGCTTCATCGATTAAGGTGATGCGCTTAGGATGCTTCTGCTCCCCTACCCGCTTCCACTCGAAAAAGCCGTCGCTTGGAATGATACACCTTTTCGATAAGAGTAAACGCCCAAAAGCAGGCTTTTGCAGTAATGTCTCTGCCCGGGCGTTGATCATTCGGGAACCAACTTTGCTGTCCTTCGCCCAGCCGGGGATCAACCCCCAGCGGAATTCGCGCAGGATTCGTTGTCCGTTGATTTCTAGGATGACGGGGACAAGTTGTGAGGGAGCGATATTGTATCTAGGCGGTAGGTCTAAGGTTATCTCATCTAGGCCGAAACGGTCCATTAAATCTTCAGGATTGGCAACTAAAGTAAATCTTCCGCACATGGGATGGGGACACCTCCGTTGGGAACTTTTTCACTGTAACTTTAGCATATCACAGTGAGAGGGTGTGAGCTATATGGTTGAGTCTTCAATGCTTGTGGGCACTATCCCTTTGGCACAGGGTGAGGTGGATCTGGGGAGGGTCAGCTAGGGAACTTGTGCGTTAGGGGCTACCCCTGTAATTGGTTTTGAGCCAAGTCTCTTCCCGAGCGAAAGGGATAATGGCCACAGGGCGCAGGACTACTCATCAATAGAGGGTTCAATTAGGGGGAGAAAGTCCTTCGTCCAGACAAATAGGTGTAAATCCTTCCCTTATTCCCGTAAGGCTCTTGCTTTCTTAATCGGCGTAGTTCCTCTATAATAGAAATATCGAAAAAAACGAGGTGGTCCAATGGCCAATACACATGTTTATACCAAACGCGAAGAAATCGCAAACGCGATCTCTCACGGGATTGGCGTACCGTTAAGCATTGCTGCAATCGTCTTGCTTGTGATTAAAGCGGCAAGTGAGGGATCGGCGAGTCATACAGTGAGTGTTTCAATTTATGGGGCGACGATGTTATTGCTTTATCTTGCTTCAACCTTGGTTCACAGCTTTCCGGAAGGCAAAGCCAAGGACCTGTTCGAGATTTTCGACCATTCGGCCATTTACTTATTCATTGCGGGAACGTATACACCGATCTTGTTCCATGTGATCGGCGGCAAGCTGGGCTGGACCTTGTTCGGGATTGTCTGGGGCATTGCCTTAGCTGGGGTTTGCTTCAAGTGCTTTTTTGCAAAAAGGTTCCTGTTCACTTCCACTCTCCTCTATGTTGTGATGGGATGGATCATTGTATTTGCATGGAAACCGTTGGTTGCCCACCTGGCTGGCGGCGGGATGACGTTGCTTGTAACTGGCGGGGTGCTTTATACAGTAGGAACGTTGTTTTATGTCTGGAGAAAATTCCATTTTCATCATATGATCTGGCATTTGTTTGTCCTTGCTGGTTCGATCTTTCACTTTTTTACGATTTTGATTTATGTACTGCCCTAGCAACCTGTGGAACCACAGGTTGTTTTTTTGTGTGTTAAAGTACCCCCTCTAAAAAAATTCAAAAACCCCATATACCATGTTTTTCCTAGGAAAATTTGGGTAACCTAACCTTGATATCCCACTTTTAAGGAGAGAAGCAGCCTTGATACCGAACAACTCAAGGTTCTCCACTGTTCGGGCACCATCCTGCAGAAAAAGGGTGAGTTAAATGAAATGGTATTCCTTTCTACTTGGTTCTTTTACCGGTGCGCTGTTGGCTATTTTGTTAGCAGGGATTCTGCTCCTCGTTTTTATGAGACCACTCATTAAATGGATTACAGGGAGCTTTATGAAACGATTGATGTCGGATCGATATCCGGAAAACATATGGGAAATGGTCTCTGCCATGACCCGCACCAATCCCCGAATAGTAATCGAGAACAGTCTGCGGGCAGAGTCGGGAAAGATTATCGAAAGACCCTTTGGCAGTCCGCGGAAATTTCTCAATTTCGACGGGTTAATCTTTTCCGCAGCACAACTCTCCACGATGCCAGCACCTGAGGATGCACCTGTGGAGACGAGAATTATCATTGGCCCGCGCGCAAAAAAACCATTAATCCTTGACATTCCGTTGCTGGTGGGAGCTTTAGGCTATGGGATTGGCATTACCAAACAGGTCAGACTAGCCATCGCAAAAGCAACAACAGCTGTTGGAACCGCAACGAATACGGGTGAAGGTGGTTTTTTGCCGGAAGACCGGGCAGCTGCCAAACATTTTATCTTACAATACAATTCGGCGCATTGGTCGAAATCACCAGAGATCCTCCACCAGGCGGATGCGATTGAAATCCATTTCGGGCAAGGAGCCTCTGCTGGTTCGGCGAGCTTCATCCCTCCGGAATATATGCAGGGAGAGGCCCGGGATGTTTTGCAGGTTCCTGAAGGAGAAACCGTTGTCATTCCTTCCCTCCATCCGGACGTCCAAAAGCCGAAAGATCTAAAAATACTCGTTCAACGACTGCGTACCATCACAAAGGGCGTACCGATCGGCATTAAGATTTGTGCCAGCGCCAATTTAGAGGCAGATTTGGAAATTGCGATCCAGTCGCAAGTTGATTTTATCAGTATCGATGGGGGACAGGCGGGGACAAAAGGGGCCGCACCTATTTTGGAAGATGATTTTGGTTTACCTACCATCTTCGCCTTAACCCGTGCCGTGCAATATCTAAAAAAACGACAGGTAAAAGAACACATTAGTCTATTGATTGGCGGCGGCTTTAACCAACCCGGTGAATGTCTCAAGGCCCTGGCCCTAGGAGCAGATGCTGTGTATATGGGAACTTCCATCATTTGGGCGATGACCCACAAACAGGTGACGAAAGCAGTCCCTTTTGAACCGCCGACACAACTTGTCTATTATCCAGGTAGTATGACCGATCAATTTGATGAGGATGAGGCAGCTACCAATCTGACTAATTTTTTTACTTCTTTTATCGAAGAAATAAAGGTGGCCGTCCGCGCGATGGGAAAGACCTCGGTTCATCATGTCGGTGTCAAAGATTTGGTGGCGTTGGATGAATGGACGAGCAAGGTAACGAAAGTCCGTTTGGTCACTGAACCTTTTAATCCGCCAACATCCTCGGGCATGAACTTTGTGAATACAGAAAAACCGAAAGAAAAGCTAAAAGAATTACCAAGAGAACAGTCGAAGGAAGAGCAGAAGCCAAAGGAATCGACCAACTTCTTCGCTTTTCTGCGCAGGATTAAACGGAGCTAAAGACTTTTTGAAAGGAGGGAGCATTATGGGATTATTTACAAAGATAAGAAAGAAGTTAACGGGTGCTTCATCCGCCAGCGCACAAAATCAGAACTATTTGAAGCCTGATCCCTTACATCCTACCCTTCAAGAGAACATTCAAAAAATCAAGGAAACCCTTGGAAATAGCACTGACCTAATGATTCGTAAGATTCAAATCGGGAAAAACAGGAAATATCGAATTGGGATCTTTTATATCGATGGACTGGTTGACAACAAGACGATACAAAAAGATATTATGAAGTCTCTGCTGACTGAAATCCTGGGAACGGAAGTCGAGGAAAAGATCTCGCGGGACCCCCTGCCCCTTTTGAAGGAATCAATCCTTTCTGTTGGTTCCCTTAAGGATATTGGAGATTATGGAACTTTCTTTAGCTCTCTTCTGTCAGGAGAAACCGTTCTCTTAGTTGATGGCTGTGAACAGGGCCTAGCGCTAAGTACGGTTGGCGGAGAGCAACGAGCGATTACTGAGCCCGTAACACAAACCGTTGTTCGAGGCCCGCAGAATGCCTTTACGGAAAATATCCACACGAACGTCTCTCTCGTTCGCCGCATCATCAAGGATCCCAATCTGTGGATGGAAACCCGTACGATTGGTCGGGTGACGCAAACCAAAGTCTCAGTCATGTATCTTAAAGGAATCGCAGATGAAAAGGTGGTTGAAGAAGTCCGCCAAAGGTTAGATCATATCGATATCGACGGAATTTTGGAAAGCGGCTATATCGAAGAACTAATTCAGGATAACACCTATTCCCCTTTTCCAACCGTGTACAATTCAGAGCGACCGGATGTCATCGCTTCGGAGCTGTTGGAAGGCCGCATTGCGATCCTAGTCGACGGCACCCCCTTCGTGCTCGTTGTCCCGGCGATCTTTGTTCAGTTCTTTCAATCGGCCGAGGATTATTATCAGCGGGCCGATTTTGGGTTGATCCGGATCCTTCGGTATGTAGCCCTTGCCCTTGCTCTTTTAGGCCCATCTTTTTATGTCGCCATCACCACTTTTCACCAGGAGATGTTGCCGACAACCCTGCTGATCAGCCTTGCTGCACAGCGAGAAGGGGTGCCCTTCCCCGCTTTTATCGAAGCGTTAATCATGGAAACGACATTCGAGTTATTACGTGAAGCAGGGGTGAGAATGCCCCGACCTGTTGGGCAGGCGGTATCGATTGTAGGTGCTTTGGTCATTGGGCAAGCTGCGGTTGAGGCAGGCCTTGTATCCGCAGCGATGGTGATCGTCGTGTCCGTTACAGCGATTGCCAATTTTACCTTTCCTTCGTTTAATATCGGGATTTCCATCCGGCTTTTGCGGTTTGGGCTGATGTTTATAGCCGCTTCGTTCGGGTTATTCGGAATCACTGTCGGGCTTATCGCTATTGTCCTGCACTTATGCAGTCTAAAATCATTTGGCGTGCCCTATCTGTCACCAATGGCTCCGTTTATCCTGTCAGACCAAAAGGATGCGATTATTCGCTTACCCCGCTGGGCTTTATTTACCCGGTCGAAGACCACGCATCCAAGGAATCTCGTTCGTCAGCAGCCTCCCCAGAAGGCAAAACCAAAGCCTCCGAAAGGAGAAGGATCATGAAAAAATGGGTTTTGTTTTTTTGCATGCTTACCATTGTTCTCTTGCTCCTTAGCGGATGCTGGAACCGCAGGGAATTAAACGAGCTGGCAATCGCTATGGCCTACGGTTTCGATAAGGAAGGAGACCAATACTTAGTAACCACTCAAGTGGTCGTTCCGAGTGAAGTAGCAAGCAAAACCACCGGGGGAAATCTCATTCCAGTTGTCGTTTATCAAGCCAAGGGGGCCACCCTGTTCGAAGCCATCCGAAAAATGACGTTGCTCTCCCCAAGAAAGATCTATGCATCGCATTTGCGAATGCTTGTGATTGGAGAAGAATTAGCAAAAGAAGGAATCAGTGAAGCTTTGGATTTCATCTCCAGAGATCATGAGAATCGAACCGATTTTTTTGTCACTGTAGCAAGGAATCAAAAAGCGGAAGATATTTTAAAGGTCACCACGATCTTGGAAAAGATCCCTGCAAACCAGATGTATCAGGCTTTGCAAACTTCGGCTGATGCCTGGGCTCCTTCTGCACATATTACCTTGGACCAGCTCATTGCCGATTTAATCAGCAAGGGGAAAGAAGCCGTGTTAACCGGAATCGAGAAAGAAGGGCCGTTAAAGGTTGGTGAAAGTAAAGATAATGTCCAAAAGATTGATCCCCCGACACGTCTTACTTATACTACCCTTGCCGTTTTTAAAGGCGATCGATTGGTAGGCTGGTTAACAGAAAATGAAAGTAAGGCCTACAATTATATTCATAATGATGTGAAAAGCACAGTAGGCCATCTTCCTTGTACGAATGGAGGAAAAGTTACTGTTGAGGTCATTCGCAGCAAATCAAAGTTGAAAGGAAAGGTCATCAATGGAATACCACAAATTGAGATTGACGTTCGGACAGAGGATAGTGTTGGCGAAGCCAATTGCGAGATAGACCTGACCAAAACCGAAACAATCGAGCACCTTGAGAAAACCGCAGAAAAAGGGCTGAAAGATATGATTACGAAAACTGTTGCGGAGGCTCAAAAATACAAAGTTGATATATTTGGCTTTGGTGAGGAAATCAACCGCTCCAATCCAGACTATTGGAAAAAGGTGAAAGACCACTGGGATCAGGAATTTGAAAAACTAGAGGTCAAGGTGAATGTCGACGTGAATATCCTTCGCGTCGGAACAACGAAATATCCCATTATGAAGCTAATAAAGGAGTAGTGTTTATCATGGCATTCTTAGTGGTTATAGGAATCCTGATTATTGCCTTGGTGAACGGCGTGATAGAGGTTCCTACACTTCTAAAACAAAAGCAAAAGAAGGAACTTTGGATGTTCTCTATTCTTTTGCTTTTAGCAGTAGGTCTGGGTGCAGCTGTCACCTTACATATCAATCTTCCAAATCCATTTGATACGATTACTGCCATCTACAAGCCATTGAATGATTATATATTCCGGTTATTACAGTAGAAAGGACAGAGGGAAATGCAAGCAAAGGAAAAAATTATGCTTCATCAGTTTACCCTATTGGTCATTATATTCACCATAGGAAGTTCTATATTGATTACCCCAGCAGGCCTTGCACGGATCGCCAAACAAGATGCCTGGATGGTCGTCATTCTTGCGACAGGTATTTCGATGTTGTTTATCTCGCTTTATAATTCGTTAGGAAGGCGATTCCCGGGAATGACTTTGACAGAAATCAACGAACAAATCCTCGGAAAATGGCTAGGAAAAATCGTTTCCCTTTTATTTATTAGCTATTTCTTTATTCTGGCTTCTGCTTTAACGCTAGAAATTGGCGATTTTATGACTACGCAAATTATGCCGGAAACCCCTATTCAAGCGGTTCAAATTATTTTTATTAGTATTGTAGTGATGGGGGTTCGGTATGGTTTGGGGACCTTCAGCCGTGCGGCAGAAATTTTCTTTCCTTGGATTTTATTCTTTATCCTATTCTTAACTTTTTCCCTCCTTCCGCAAGTGAATTATGTAAGAATCGAACCGGTCTTTGAAAATGGGATAAAACCCATTCTGCAAGCAACAGTCCCTATGCTTGGCCTACCGTTCCTTGAACTTGTGGTATTTTTGATGATTATTCCTGCTATTCAGCAAACAAAGAAAGTCGGGAAAGCCTTTTACGCGGGGACAATCATCGGAGGTTTTATTTTGCTCGTCATAACCTTGTTGACCGTTTACGTTTTGGGATCGTCCCTGACTTCAACCCAGATGTATCCCAGTTATGTTTTGGCAAAAAAGGTCAATATTGGGGGATTTTTACAACGGGTAGAAGCGATTATGGCGGGGATCTGGTTTTTGACCATTTATTTCAAAATTACCATATGTTTCTACGCCTCCTCATTAGGCCTTGCCCAAACCTTTAAACTAAATGATTATCGTCCATTAATTTTCCCACTGGGGATGCTTCTTATTGCACTTACACAGATTATTAGCCCCAATATCGTCTATTTCAACTACATTTTAAGATATGTCTGGACACCCTATTCTCTGACTTATGGACTCTTCTTCCCTCTGCTCCTGCTGGTGGTGGCGGTGATTCGAAAACAAAAGGTGAAAGGATGATTATTCATTAGTGGGGTTCGGGCTCCTCAAGGACTTTTCTAACTGCTTTTCCCTGTGATTTGTCCTTGAGAGACCAAGCCTCTTAGGATTTTAATGGATTGTTGCCGGATTATATTGCACGGGTAAGGCCTTAACCCCATAGACAAAGGTACTTGGAATGGGAGTCAGTTCGGTTCCTTCGGGAAACTCCATATTGTGAAAGCTACTTAAAATAATTGGCAAAGCTACCCTCGCCTCCAACCGTGCCAAAGGTGCCCCCAAGCAGAAATGTGCTCCATTTCCAAAAGCTAGATGTTGATTTGGCGTACGATCTACTTTAAATTGATCCGCTACTGGGAACTTATTTTCATCCCGATTTGCCGAAGCGATCCAAGCGATGACTTGATCCCCTTTTTTGATTTGCTTCCCACCGATTTCTGTGTCTTTTGTGACCACGCGATTCGTTGCAAGGACCGGTGAATAATAGCGAAGAATTTCCTCGATCGCCTTTTCCATAAGCTCGGGTTGCTGTCTGAGTTGTTCCTGCAAATGGGGTTCCTCTATAAACTTGCGAATCGCGTTGGAAATTAGATTGGTCGTTGTCTCATTGCCTGCCGCAAGCAGCAGAATACAAAACTCCATGATCTCATGATCCGTCAAATGCTGCCCATCCACCTCCGCATGCACCAATCGGGAAATCAGATCTTCACGAGGATTTTTTCTCCGCTCTGTTACGACCTTCATAAAGTAATCGTCCAGTTCTTGGCGTGTTTTCTGTCTTTCCCGGAAGAAGGATTGTACTTCGTTTTCCGTACTATCTTCCGGCATCTTCACTATAACATCTGACCAATCCTTAAATAATTGGCGGTCTTCGGGCGGCACCCCGAGGAGCTCAGCAATCACAATGACCGGCAAGGGATAGGAGATATCATGAATGAGATCCATTTGTTGTTTGGTTTTTAGGGGGTTCACCAATTCATGGACAACCTCCGCGATCCTTGGTTCAAGTTCCGAGATTGCCTTGGGGGTAAAAGCTTTGCTGACAATGTTCCTCATTTGATGGTGCTTCGGTGGGTCCATGCCGATAATACTGCCAAGAAGTACCGGACCTGCTGTCGGCCGCACCGATGAAAAAGTGACCGGGTCCTTCAGTATAGCGACAATGTCGTCATATCGAAACAGATCCCAGCTGCTGCGGTGTTCATCGTATGTGACAGGAGATGTTTTACGCATTTTTTCAAACCAGGGAAACGGATTTAACCGCTCCTCCCTCGTATGCATCCCTTCAACAGGAATTGCCAGACCAGTTAGTTGCGTATTAGGGGATAGATCCATGGTCTCTGCTCCTTTCCTTTGGTTGGTTTGATTGTGTTAGATTACCCCATTTTGTTGAGGGATATGATGGGGGGTCCCACTCCCTACCAACCCAAAAAAGAGCGTACCCATCGAGTACACTCTTTTGTCTTTACGCGTTTGGTGCATAAATCGATGGGAAACCAGCTAGGAATCCACCGTCCACTGCGAGAATTTGTCCGTTTATAAAGTTAGCTCGACCTGATGCAAGGAATGCGACAGCGTCGGCAATTTCTTCGGGGCGGCCTAAGCGGCGCTGTGGGGTCTGGTCGATGATTTTGTTATAGTACTCTTCTTGGGCGAAAGCTCCTTCTGTAAGCGGTGTCAAGATATAGCCAGGGCTTACTGCATTCACGTTGATATTAAATTTGGCCCACTCAACAGCCAATAGTTTTGTATATTGCGCGAGTGCTGACTTAGCTGACGCATAGGCGGATTGGTTCGGCGTAACCGTATGTGACATCAAGGAAGTAATGTTAATAATTTTGCCGCTTTTTTGTTCGATCAAATGCTGACCCACTTCCTGGCACATCCGGTAAACCCCATTTAGATTGATATTGATCACGCGCTCCCACTCCTGCTCGGGGTACTCAATAGCTGGAAGACGTTTGTTAACACCTGCACAGTTGACAAGCCCATCGATTCGTCCAACCTCTTTAAGTGTTGCGGCAACAAAGTCCTTCACACTTTCCCGACTTGCCACGTCCAGTACAAAACCTTTGACAGTGCCTTTGGCTGATAGATCTTCGGTCGTCTGCTTCATTTCCGCTTCGGTGCGGCTGCCGATCACAACGGTAGCTCCTTCTTCTAATAAGCGTTCAGTAATTGCCCGGCCAATCCCGCGGCTTCCACCAGTCACAACCATCATTTTATTTTCGAGTTCTCGTCCCATTTATGTTAGTCACCTTCCTATTCACTTTATCCCAATAATTATAAACTTTATAGTGATTTTAGAAAACTGTTTTTATTTAGTCATAAAATAAAAGCCCCCTTATAAGGGAGCTTTCTGTTCTTCAAGCTGTGCGTCACATGCCGATTTGCAGCTGTTTTTAATTGAACATCCGGCACATTTTCCTTCTTTGCTTTTCCTGACAAAACGGTACAGGGTCCACCCTGCATAACCAAAGATCAGAACTCCCAACAGAATGTTGATCAGCATGGCCATCCTTCCTTCTTCTTTATTGGAATCCGAGGAATTTTCCGCCCCAGTAAATCATGAGTGCAATCAAATAGGCAATCATCAGCGCATATCCAATGGAAAACCAGGTCCATCTTGCGGAAGCTGTTTCCTTCTTAATAACCGCGACCGTAGCCAAACAAGGGACATAAAGCAACAGAAACACCATAAAGCTATAAGCCGAAAGCGGACTATAGAAATTGGCCATCGTTCCTTGCAAGGTCGCCAGGTCTGGAGCAACATAGATAATGTTCATTGTGGACACGACAACTTCTTTTGCCAAAAAACCAGTCAACAGGGCAGCCCCCGCCTGCCAGGTTCCGAACCCAAGCGGTGCAAATAAAGGAGCAATCAAGCCGCCGATCATGGCCAAATAGCTGTTATTCATATCTACATTTAACCCACCCGGTCCAGCATAGCTGAGGAACCAAATCACAACGGAACCGCCGAAGATAAACGTTCCTGCTTTTCTTATAAAGCCTTTCCCCTTTTCCCATGTGCTGCGCATCAGCGTCCGCCACTGTGGGAACCGATAGGGCGGCAATTCCACCACAAACATCGAGGACGATTGCTTCAATAAGGTCGAAGAAAAGATTTTGGCCAGCCCAAGGGCGACGACGATCCCCAATAAATAAAGCGACAAGACGATCAGTGCTTGATGTTGAGTAAAGAACGCCCCGACAAAAAGGCTGTACACTGACAAGCGAGCTGAACAAGACATTAACGGGGTTAAGATGATCGTCAATAACCGTTCCTTAGGTTGTTCAATCGTGCGCGCCGCCATGACCCCCGGCACATTACAACCGAATCCAATAATCATGGGGATAAACGCTTTTCCATTGAGGCCGATCATTTCCATCAGTTTGTCCATAACCATTGCCACCCGGGCCATATATCCCGAGTCCTCGATGAAGGAGATTAAAAAGAAAAGCATAAAAATTTGCGGAACAAACACAAGCACCCCGCCTACCCCGGCGACAATCCCGTTGAGCAGAACGGCCTGGATAAAGTCGGAAGCCCCCACAGCTACCAATGCCTGTGTCAGCCATTCCGTGAGTGGACCGGAGAAAAAGGCATCAAGCAAATCGGACAGCGGTGTCCCTACCCAATCAAAAGTAAACTTGAAAATCAAAAACATAAATAAAAGAAAAATCGGAATTCCTAGATATTTATTTGTCACGATTTGGTCCACGGTTTCCGAAAAGGTGTATTCCACCTCTTTCGTCCTAGTCAAACAGTCCGACAAAATCGCCCGAATTACATCTCCACGCACGGAACGAATATGCTGCTGCAAGTTTTTTATCCCGGTCTTTCCGGAAATCACTTGCTGTTCTGTTTGCTCAAAAAGCGCGGTGAGTTCAGAAGAAGCGATATGCTTTTGCAACAATTCCCGTACTAGCGAGTTTCCTTCGAAAAACTGTAGGGCCATCCAGCGCTTTGACGGAAGTTCCACATGGTTTAATCTTTCAATCAGTGTACCAACTGCCTGCTCTAGTTCTGGACCATAATCAATAAATAAAGGTTCAACCTTTCGCTCCTTCATCGCCTGAAAATTTGCGGCGAGTTGATCACAACCCTTCCCGGTTCTGGCAACAATCGGAACGATCGGTGAGCCGAGAAGGCGCTTTGACAAATTCTTGGCGTCAATCTGGAACCCGCGGCTCTTTGCAACATCTATCATATTTAAACCGATCACCATCGGCCGTCCGTATTCTAACAATTGGATGGTTAAATAGAGGTTTCGTTCAATTTGCGCAGCATCGACAATGTTAAGAATGAGCGAAAAATCCTCGGACAGCAAAAACTGTGTAGCTACTCCTTCATCCCGTGACAAGGGGTTTAAGGAGTATATCCCTGGAAGATCGATTAAACGTCCGACCTTGTTTTTTAACACCCCTACCTTTTTCTCTACCGTGACACCCGTCCAGTTTCCCACGTACTCATAGGAGCCAGTTAAGATGTTAAACAAGGAGGTCTTCCCTGTATTTGGGTTACCAGCAAGTGCAATATTCATGATGCCCACTCAACCTCAATGCTTTTTGCCTCACAGCGACGAATACCAATCCATTGCCCGCAAATCTCTACTGCAAACGGTCCTCCGAAAGGGAGAATGCGTTTAATACGAATCGTCGCTCCTTCCATCATCCCTAAGTCAATCAGACGGCGACGAACGATTTCACTTACACGATCTGTATTTAAAATTTTAACGATACTTCCCTGTTTCATTTCAGATAGAACCATTTCCCCTACCCCCATAGTGACAACAATGAGAATCGTTATCAATAATTGCTATTTCATTATATGAGAAAATTTATCATTCGTAAATAGTCTGGATAAAATTATAAATGATCACCAAGATAGGTATAATAATGGAAATCTCCTGACGAAAGGGATTTGATCATGATCTATATCTATAACTGTTATGGGGGCACTCATTCTTCGGTTCTGGCAGCTGCCTATCACTTAAAACGATTAGACGAGACGCGAGAGCCAACGAAAAAGGAAATTTTAAATTCACATAATTTTAATGAGCTCGTGTACAAGGACAGAGGGAAATTGTATTTACACGGCATTGATGAGGAGGGAAATAAAGTTTATACCGTCGGACGCGGGCGATCTAAAGTATTGATCCCAGGTATGTATAATCTGATTGAAATGCTGCAAAATGAAGGGGTTTTAAATGAAAAAGTGATCTTTTCCAATTGTTCACCGACCGTTCCCCTTCCCATGACTTTCGGAGGGCTTTTCTCACGTTGGTTAAAAATAGATTTTATCGGTGTCCCATTGCTCATCATGGGTGCTAAGCAAGCCTATCGAAATATCGTTCAATTGGTTCATTTTACGAAAGATACAGCAAAAAACACCGAATCTAAACTCCTATTGCTAGATAATAAAAGATTTGGATAACTTCCATTGAGATCCAGTTGGAATGATTCATAAAGTTTTTGTACAGGGAGAAAATAGAGCTAAGCCGATGATAAAAAAGGAGGGATTTTTCAATGGATCGAGTGGAAGGAAGGGACACCTCAGCCCTTTGGATGGGGTGGATCGGAGTGATTGCTGGTATTATCTCCTTCTTTTATGCACCCGTATTGTTTGGCGGTATCGCCATTGTCCTCGGTTTAATTACGGTATTCAGCAGAGCGAACGGCCTTGGATGGTGGGCGATTGTTCTTGGAATTGTTGGCTCTGTATTAAATATGATTTTCCACGGAATTCGATGGTGGTAATCATGACAAGGGTGCTAAGGCTAGCACCCTTTTTTTGGTATGTGGGTTCGGATAATACTTTTCATTGCCTATTGCCACTATCCCATTGGGTCAGCGATTCAAAAGTCGACAAATGCTGCCTCTATTTCTCGGGAAATATGACGAATGAAGTCCGATACTTCCTCTTAATGATCCCCGTGATTCCCTTTTTCAGGATTCGTGGCGGACCAGGCATCACGCTCCGAATCATAATCGATCATGACTCCGTCCAAAAATTCATTTCCCTTTTCCAAAATGACTTCGATGCCGGCGGTTGGCACGACTTCATCATTTGCTGTGGGATGGTCAAGGCCTAAACCGTAATGGGCATGATCGCCGTGTGAATGTGCAATAAACACTCGAAGTTTTAAGGTCTTATCCTCTTGTTCTTGGATAACCTCACTGATTTTTGCCGCTGCTGCTTCCGATAAGGTGCATTTCATGGGAGAACTCCTTTCACTTGCATGGATTTGTTTTATTGTACCAAAAGTAGATGGAAATACCTAATCATCATGTGCTCCTGTTAAGGAGTTTATACTTTTCTATGCGGTAAAATCGATTTTCCTTTTCAAAAATTCGTTATATAATGAACCTTATTAATTGAATGGTAAGGGGATATTGAAGTGGGCGGGTATTCGCGTTTTAAAACTTTTTTTATGATTTCGTTTCTTGTTTTGGTTTGGGGTGGGATTTGGCCGATTTATAAAATTGCTCTAGCTTATTCTCCACCGCTTTTGTTTGCGGGGATGCGCACCCTGCTTGGTGGGTTGCTACTTGCGATCCCTATTTTAGCGACTTATAAAAGAATCAAGTGGAAAGAGACATGGCATATTTTTCTACTCTCCGGACTTTTTAATGCAGGGATTAATAACGGGGCAAATGCAGTTGGACTGATTTATTTTCCTGCAGGCTTGTCATCGGTAATCACCTTTTTGCAACCGGTGATTGTTTCAATCTTTGCCTGGCTTTGGTTGAAGGAAAAATTAACTTTTGTTAAGGTGATCGGTTTATTCCTCGGTTTTCTCGGGGTGCTCGTTGTCAGCTCTCATAGCCTTTCCGGTCAGCAGTCGATCTTGGGAATTCTTTTTGCATTGATTAATGCTGTGAGTTGGGCGTTTGGGGTTATTTATGTGAAAAAAGTGGGCTACAAGGTAGATTTTATGTGGCTGTTAGCCCTTCAGTTTATTTTTGGAGGAGTGATTCTCACAATTGCAGGGTTGAGTCTGGAGAATGTTTCGGATATCGTCTGGAATTTCCCTTATGCAGCTGGGTTGCTGTATGGGGCGATTTTTGGAGCGGCTCTGTCCTGGGTGGTCTATTTGAAACTGATGAAAAATGGGGATACAAGTAAAGTGGCTTCTTTCACTTTTCTCGTCCCTGTCATTGCTGTATTTTGCGGGACACTGTTTTTGGGTGAACCTTTCACCCTCTATCTCGTTATTGGATTAGGTTTGATTGCCTTCAGCATTTACTTGGTGAATAGAAGGGATCCGAAGGCTGGAATGCAAGCTGTGGCGGGTAAACAGTTGGGGTTGACGCGGTAGGAATAACGGAGTTTTTTTCGTTATGGCTACTTGTCTTAAAAAAATAGGCCTGACAGCGAAAAAAAATCCGTTATCAGGTCATTGTAGAATAATTTTCGGGGGACCCATAAATGAGGTCCCTCCTAATCTATGTCAACCACCCCAGAGGAACAAGAACTAACTGCGGGAACAAAATGAGTAAAATCAGTACGACCACTTCCACCAATAAAAATGGCCAAATCCCTTTCATTATATCTTCCATTCCGATTTTTCCTACTCCACACGCTACGTTGAGCACTGTTCCTACTGGAGGTGTTAACAAGCCAATACAGTTGTTGAGTATAAAGATGATTCCAAAATACACGGGATCAATTCCCGCTTCTATAACAATGGGCAGCAAAACAGGGGTCAGGATCAACACCGTTGGCGTCAGGTCCATGGCGGTCCCAACGATAAGAACAATAATGTTGATCATAATCATCAGAAGCAAAGGATGATCCATAAACGGTGATAACCAATCTGATAGCACTTCAGGAATATTTGCCACTGTGATTAACCATGCGGAAACCATGGCTGCAGCTGCCAAGAACATGACAATACTGGATGTTTTCGCCGAGATAGCGAAAATGGCATGCAAATCTTTAATCTTAAGTTTTCGATAAATAACAAAACCTACAAATAAAGCGTAAGCAGCAGCGACCACAGCTGCTTCTGTCGGTGTAAATACGCCACCGCGTAGACCACCAATAATAATTACTGGCAGTAAGAGGGCCCAGAAAGCGTCTTTTATTGCAATAAGAATTTCTTTAAATGATCTTCGTGGATACAATTGCGTCGTTTCTTTACGTGAAATGTACCACCAGGTGACAGCAAGTCCAATCCCGATCATTAAGCCTGGAACAATCCCTGCCATAAACAGTTTGGTGATTGATACTCCGCCTGTCACGCCGAATAGGATAAGTGGAATGCTTGGCGGAATGACCGGGGCGATGATTCCACCGGCGGCAATTAACCCTGTGGAGCGATTGCGATCATATCCTGCATTAACCATCATCGGTATCAGGATCGCACCAAGTGCTGCGGTATCGGCTACCGCAGATCCGGACAAGCCGGCAAAGAGCACAGCCCCGATAATCGCCACATATCCTAAGCCGCCACGAATATGTCCAACGAGTGCCAAGGCAAAATTGATAATCTTATCAGAAATCCCGCCGCGATTCATCAGCTCTCCCGCAAGAATAAAAAAGGGGATCGCCATCAACGGGAAGTTATCGGCACCACTGATTAAATTTTGCGATACAATTTGACTGTCAAAAATACCCAGGTGCATCATTAAGGCAATACCGCTAATGAGAAGGGCAAATGCAATCGGTGTCCCTAAAGCCATGACTCCAAGCAATGAGCCAACAAAAACAACTAATGCCATTTACCTTCCACCTCCCATTGCTTTCTGCTGATTTGAGTAATCAGCTTCTGCGAGAATTTCTTCCTCAGATTCTTTCGATTTCGTTAGCCGATCAATGGCCCCTTTGACAAATAGCGCCTGGTATAATTGATAGACTAGGATGATCGCCATCGCTGCACTCATCACAATTCCCGTTCCCGAGATAAAGGAAAGAGACATCCCAGTTGCCGGCGCCTTGCTATTGACATTAAGAATGGTCATTTTGATACTGCCATCTAAAACGAGCCATAGCGCGTAGAACATCAGAAGGTTACTTAGTGTGAACACTACTTTTTTCGCACCGGTTGACAACCTTTTCACCAAGAGATCCACGCCTAGGTGATCGTTATCTTTCAAAGCGCCAATGGCGCCCAAGAAGGTCATCCAGATAAACAAAAAGCGTGACATTTCTTCCGACCAGGTAATCCCAGAGTTAAACGCATATCGTAAGACAACGTTTCCAAAAACTAAAATTGCCATCAACGCCAAGGCGACCGACATGGCATATGTGAGCATTCCATCCAACAGCTTTGAGATTTTCTTCAAGGGCATTTCCTCCTTCTAGTTGTCCTCGTAGAGAGTTTAGGTGTGAGGTCTTATTTCTGTAGTGCATGGGGATCTTATGAAAACTATAATAATAAATGAAAGGGAAAAAGGATGATTTTCAGAACGAATGGTTTGGAATTGGGGACGAATAACGAGCGTTTGGTGTCGAATGGTGTCTAATTATGATATTTTGTGGAATGGGATCGACTGAGTGAGGGGGCGGTTTCAATAAACGGAGAAACTCCGGCTAATTTGTTGGAAAGGGGAAATTCGCCCAATATAAGCGGAGTTTCCGGTTAATCTTTGAGAGAATAGTATTCTACGCAATTTTCTAGACGTTAGTCGGAGATTTGCTCCGCTTACTTCCCCGTTTAAACCAGAACATCGGAATAATAAGCGGAAAATCTCCGGTTAATTCCAATGAATCGACAGGCTCCTACGGTCCGCTTAAGTGGGCAGGCGAACAAAGAATCCGCCGGGAAGTTCGCGGTTGCTTAAAACCCAAAAAAGTCCCGAACCTCTTTAACATAGCTGCGGCTAACAGGAATTTTCGATCCATCTTGGAGGATCAATTGATAAGCCCCGTTAAACCAAGGTTCGACCTCTGTAATATACTCCGTGTTGACGATAAAGCCCCTATGCACCCGCAGAAAGGAATAGTCCTCAAACTTGCGGGTCAGTTCGTAGAGAGGGATATCAACGGTATAGCTGTGGTCCAAAGTCTTAATAATGACTTGACGATTTTCGGTGCCGATGTAGGCAATTTTTCCGATATCCAGCAGAATAATTCGACCGTCAATCGAGATAGCTAACTTACTTTTTGATTTTTCCGATACGGCCTTATTCCCCACTTCTTTTGGCCTTACCTCCAACCACTGTTTTACTTTTTCGATCGTTTGTCGAATCCGCTCTTCGCTGAATGGCTTGGTAATGTAATCGACAGCATTTAATTCGAAAGCTTGTAAGGCGTACTCGTCATAAGCTGTGGCAAAGACAATGAAAGGGGGCTTTTCGAGTTCACCCACTTTCACCGCCAAATCCAGTCCAGTTCCCTCTGCCAAATGAATATCGAGGAAGAGAATGTCAGGCTCCAGCTGTTGAATTTCTGCAAAGGCTTCCTCCATGTCCTCGGCCTCCCCGATAATTTGAACAGGATTCACCCGAGAAAGCAGGTATTTCAATTCATCCCTTGCAAAGGGTTCATCTTCCACCAAATAGACCCGAATCATACGGACTCCCCTTCCACTGAAATAGGAATTTTTAGTTGGACAAACGTTCCCTGATAAGGCTCACTTTCAATCGACATTGAGGCCTCAGGTCCGTATATCCCCTTCAACCTTTCACGGATATTTTGCAGCGCGGTGCCTGTCCCTTTTACCGAAGGAATCGTTTGTTTCCCCAACAAATGAAGTTTTTCCTCGGGGATCCCACCCCCGTTGTCTCTTACGGTTATTTCGATATGACGACTATGGCGCTTAATATCAATTTCCACCAAAGCCTCTTCCTTTCGTTTGGCGAGTCCGTGACCAATGGCATTTTCGACCAGGGGCTGCAGCACAAAAGGTGGGATGGATACCCGCTCCAATCCGGGCTCAAGTTTCATTTTGAGGGTATAACGCCCTGGAAACCGCGCCTGTTCAAGCGACATAAATGCATGGACATGCTCAATTTCCTTTGCCAGGGGGATCAGCATTTGTCTTGCCCCTTGCAGATTACTTCGGAAATAAGTGCTTAAATTCAACAATAGCTGCCGGGCGAGCATCACATCGGTACGGCAGATGGCCACGATGGTATTGATCGCATTGAATAGAAAATGGGGATTCACCTGCGCCTGAAGAGCCTTAATTTCAGCATCTCGCAGAAGGTTGGCTTGTCTTTCGATCTCCCCTAATTCTAGCTGCGTGGAAATCAGTTTTGAAATTCCTTCTGCCAGCTCCTCATCCACACTGCCTAAACGATTTATCTTGGAAAAATACAAGATTAACGACCCCACTGTCTCTTCCCGCACAAACAAAGGAAGAGCGATCGCCGCCTGTAGCGGACACTGCGGATCGTGACAGCTAATTTCCTGCGGGGTGCGGGCGATGACCCTTTCGCCTTTTTGCAAAACCTGCTCGGTCATTTTAGTAATCAGCTGATCCGGAGAAAAATGATGGTCCTCCCCTGCACCAACATGGGCAATGACATGGGTTTGATCCGTAATGCTGATTGCATCTGCCTCCGAAAATTCCTGAATAATTTTGGCCGCCTCCCTACTCGACTGCTCGTTCAGCCCTTTACGGAAATAAGGCAATGTTTTATCAGCAATTAAAAAGGATGAACGGATTTGAAAAGCGCGTGTTTTCTCTTCTTCATCCAATACATTTTCAAATATCATAGTAAAGACCCAGCTTCCTAACGCATTGATGAGAATCAGCGGAATGGCGATGAGCTCGATCATTTCATGGGCGAGAGCATGTGGCCGAGAAAATAGGAAGACAAAACTCATATGGATAACCTCTACGAAAGCTCCAAGCAAAACAGCATGATAAGGTCTGATCCTTCCATCGCGTCGGAAATGCCGCCCAATCGCCCCCGCCAAAAATCCTGATAGAAGATAGGCGGAAAGGGTCGCCATACTTGTAAACTCCCCATTCAAAACACGTGGAATCGCAGTAATGAATCCAATCGTTAGTCCAACGAGAGGCCCGCCCATCAATCCTCCAATCACTATACCCGTAGGACGTGTGTTGGCGATGGACAGGTCATTGGGGGTTAAGGAAAAACCTTCCGGGATATTTTCCTGATGGACAACAACCCCGGTGTAACTGCTGAGAAAGTCAAGAAATCCAAACACAGCGATCATCAGGATTTTCGCCCGCTGGTCTGGTACCTGCTGAAAAGTTAAACGAAAAATCTTTAACCGAGTCATGACAAACGCGATCGTCACGATAATCGCCGTTTCTTCAATGAGCTGCAGAAGTAATCCCCACATGCCTGTCCCACCTCCTTTTTAACACCCATTTTCGCACAGGAAGGGGTTTATGCACAATAAAAAAACTGGGCGGCCGCTATAGTAGAACTTGAACCAGTATCGGGAGTTTTACGCTTTTCCTACATGAAAAAGAGAGCAACCTTTCAGTTGCCCCCTTACTTTGTCTGGTCTGATACTTTGACAAGCTGTTTGCCCAAATTTTCACCTTTGAACAAACCAAGAAACGCCTGCACCGTGTTTTCGAATCCCTCCACGATATTTTCTTGGTACTTAATACTTCCCTCTTTCACCCACCGAGCTAGCTCCGCTGCGCCTTCAGGGAATCGTTCGGCATAGTTTCCGACAATGAACCCTTTCATCATCGCGCTGCTGATTAGGATCTGCGACTGGATACGCGGCCCTACATCGGGTTCCTCTTGGTTGTAAAGGGAGATCTGCCCGCATACGGGGATCCTCGCCTGGAAATTGAGGAGGGACAAGGCTGCGTCGGAAATTTCTCCGCCGACATTATCAAAATAAACGTCTATCCCGTTTGGGCAGGCTGCTTGTAGTGCTTCTTGCAAATCGGTAGTTGTTTTATAGTTGATGGCGGCATCGAATTTTAGTTCGTTCAGCAAGTAATTGATTTTATTATCAGAACCCGCAATTCCAACGACCCGGCACCCTTTGAGCTTGGCGATTTGTCCCACCACCATTCCAACCGCTCCTGCCGCACCGGAAACAACCACGGTTTCATTAGGCTTCGGCTGGCCTATGTCTAAGAGCCCGAAATAAGCAGTTAACCCCGTCATCCCAAGGACTCCAAGGGCGGTGGTGATGGGAGCAATGCTTGGGTCAATCTTGCGGACTTGTTTGGGCATTACTATGGCGTGTGTTTGCCACCCTGTAGGCCCGACGACGAGATCCCCTGTTTGAAGCTCGGGAGTTTTCGATTCGATCACCTCACCTATGGCCCCTCCACCAATGGGCTCTTGTAGATTGTATGGTGGGACGTACGATTTTCGATCACTCATCCTTCCCCGCATATAGGGATCAACCGACAAATAGAGTGTGCGGATCAGGGCTTCTCCCTGGGCAGGTACCGGCATTGGCTGCTCCACTAGTTGGAAATTGTCTGTTGTCGGTATCCCTTTGGGTCGGGAGACTAAGAGGATTTGCTTGTTTTGGGTTTCTGGCATGGGACTAGCTCCTTCCTGTTTTAGTTAGGTTTCCTTTATTTGGAGGAAATTATTGGTGGGGGATGGCATTTTGACTGGGCTAGGGGTAATTGGCGAACTGGGTGGGGTTATGAAGAGCCTATTCATATTTCTCAAGGGGCGGGTTGGTCTTCACAAAAAAGGACACCCCCGGTGCCCTTTTCCCGACACTATCCTGCCTGAACACCACCCTCAGCCTGCTTCCTGGATGAAGGGGATAAGGTACTCCCATGGCCAACCACCACGCCCACAACGGAGATTGCCATCAAGACGATGAATAGCCAATGGAAGCCAAACATTAGGCTGACCATGACCGATGCACACATTCCCCCGATGTAACGGAAGGTTGAGTAGATTCCGGAAGCGACGCCGGACACGGTACGGGGGACAGATTGGAGGGAGGCATTTTGCATCGCTGACAATCCGATCCCGGCGCCTAGCCCGCCAAGTAACAAGACGAACGTCATATAGGCCGCCGCATGCAACCATAAAAAGCTGAGGTATCCCCCCGTTGCCATGACAGACAATAAAAAACTCAACATGATCATCCATCGGGTTCCCATCCGCTCAGAGATCTGGCCTCCTAACCAGGAGGATACCGACATCGATAAAGAAAATGCAAATAGCATCATCCCGACTTCTGGCAAGGTGTATCCAAATAAATTCTCGAGCATGATTGGCATGACGAGAATTGTGCTGTACATCACCGTATTGCTCAAAAGAATCGAGAGATTAGCACAGGTGAAAAGACGATTTCGGAACAGTACAAAGTCGATCAAAGGATAGGGACACCTTCGCTCTTGTAAGAAAAACAACACCAATGATACTAAGCAAAGCAGAACCGTCCAAAACGCGATATATTCCGGATGTGTCACCAACAAAACGAGCATCACCAGCGTACACCCCAAGAATAAGGAGCCTAGTAGGTCTAGTTGGGCTTCCCTTTGATTTGCTAGTTTAGGCAACAACCAAAAGCAGCCTCCCAAACAGACCAGAGCGAAAGGGATATTGACCCAAAAGATCGAAGTCCATCCCCACCAATCGATCAGATATGCCCCAAGCAACGGTCCCACAGCAGCCCCGATCCCCATGGAGAAGCCAAACACGCCAAGCGTTTTTGCCAATCTTTCCTTGGCAATTAGATAGCGCAAGATCGCGGTGGCATTCGGTGTGCAAAGAGCCCCACCCATCGCCTGCAGTCCGCGAAACAAAATCAGCCAAACCAAATTATCACTCACAATACAGAGAACAGAGGCGACTAAAAACAGCCCCATGCCGACCAGAAAAAGCCGACGATAGCCGTACATGTCTCCTAATTTCCCCGCCATCGGCTGGGTTACCGTCATAACGATCAAATAGACAGTGATGATCCAGGAGGCCTCCGCAAGTGAAACTCGCAATTCTTCGGCAATGATCGGCAGCCCGACGGCGATCATGGTGGAGTTGAGCGGAACGAGGAAGGTTCCAGTCAGAATCAAAAAGAGACACCAGCGCAGTTTAGCGCTTTCCAAAGGTAACCACTCCACTGGTTCCGTCTACTGTTACAAGATCGCCGTCCTTCAGGATCGAAGTGGCCACCCGACTGCCCACTACCGCAGGGATGCCGTACTCCCGGGCAACGGTTCCCGCATGGGAAAGAATCCCCCCAGCATCCGTGATCACGGCGCCAACGATCGAGAAAAGAACTGTCCAAGGTGGCGTGGTCGTGCGGCAAACTAACACATCCCCCTGCTTCACTTTGGAAAACTCCTCAGGTCCCTTCACCACTTTTACCACACCTGTATATATTCCTTGGGATGAGCCGTATCCGTTGAAGGTTTCATGGCTCACCTCTGGCTGTTTCGTACCAAAGATCCGTGAGATTATAGGATCCTCACCCATCCCGGCAGGAGGTTCTCCATAGAAGGGAGGGACCTTTTTCTGCTTATTTTCCTCGTGTGTGCGCTTGCGCTCGGCAATCACCTCTGCCTCTATCTTCTGTGTACCCGCTAAACATTTCACCAGTTCATCATAGTGCAGATAGAAAAGGTCATCGGTTTCCGTCAGCACTTGTTCCTGCACAAGCAGCTTTCCGACTTCCAACAAGAAAAGCCGCGATTTTGCCGGCAGCATGGCATCGATATAAAAATGGTGATCCTCGTCTAACCCCCAGCTATCCAAAGCCCACTGATAGAGTTGGACAAAAACTGCCTTTTTCTCGCCTTCCGGCATCCGCGATAAGGTTTGCTCATATTTTCTTTCCCTCTCTCGGACCCCCTTTGTAAACTCACCTTCAAAACTGTAATTCTTTTGGATATATTCGGAAAGCGTGGTCAGCACATGCTCTGGATTTTCCACCCAGGTTGGATCTAAAAATTCATGTGAATTTTGCGTCCGGTACCCGTACGCCTCAAGGAACAACTCTAACTTCGCCAAAAAAGCTTGCCCTGCTTCGGTTTCACTCAGCTTTGCCAGCCATTCTCCTGAAGGCTCCTTCAGTAATACCGCAGCCACCTCCGGCACCGCCTTCATCTGCTCCGCTAAGTTCCACAGCTCCCGATCTGTTTCCAACGTCTTATTCATTACCCCAGTGAGCAACTCATAAACAGCTGTCGCGTTCTCTTCCCCCGTCAGTTCTCCATAAAGAGATTCCAAAGCCATACAGAGTGCCGAACGCGGAGTGACGATTTCAAAATGGAGTTCCCAGGCCCTTTCATAAAAAGCATGAAGTTGCTGTACCAACTGCCTCGCCTGTTCCCTCGACAGAGGACCGCGACGGGCGTCGTCAAGCTGGTTATAAAAAGGCAGAAGCTCCTGATCAACATAATCAAACAGCACTTTTTTCATTACAGGGAAACGGGATTGGGCAAACTTCTGATGCTCCCCCAAACGCTCTTCAAAATTCCCAGGATAAGGAGGTGTCGCCTGGTAGGCACGGCCATCGGAATATTTCATTTTAAATTGAAGGACTGGTGATTTCACTGTTTCAAAGGCCTTTTTCGTCCCATGCGTCATCGCCGGGAGCATGTAGGAAGCGTAGAGCGGGCTGAGCGCATGTGCTAAGTGCACCTCGTCCTGCATCCAAAAGCCCTGCTTTTTGTCCTCTTCGCTTAGATAAAGCTGGTTTTGAAATTCATCCAATTGCGTCATCGATTTTTCCCCTTTGTTATGTAGTGATGGGTCTTACCTGGAGGATGTAAAGCTTCCCGTCCTGGATGGCAAATTCAATGTCCACCGCTGTGGAATACAGGCTCTCGATTCTTTTCGTCTCTTCTGTCAGGGCATGCACCTGGTCGTCGGAAAGGCAAAACTGCTGTTGTTCCGCCTCAGTTGTTTCCACCGTTTCCGTTCCCGCCGGACTGGAGATCATTTTCATCTCCTTAAACCCAAGTTCCTTTTGCACCGTACCGGTCGTTTTTTGCACGACAAACTGATCCGGGGTGACCAACCCTGATACAACAGCCTCTCCCAAGCCATAGCTGGCGTTCACAATGATCTCCCCCGTATTTCGCGTGACCGGGTTCATGCTGAAGATCACCCCCGCGACATCCGCCGAAACCATCTGTTGCACCAACACGCCCATCGGCATGGAGGAAAGATTCACCCTCTTTTGCATCGCATACTGCCTGACCCGAGGGGAGAAAAGTGACGCCCAACAGGCCTTGATCCTGTCCAGCACTTCGTTGAAGTGATGCACGTTCAAATAGGTCTCATATTGCCCCGCAAACGATGCCTCTTGCAAATCTTCGGCAGCGGAGGAGGAACGAACAGCCACAGATAAAGAAGATGGGAGGGCCCACTCTTGTAAGCGCTTGTAGGATTTAAAAAGCTCTCGCTTGATTCCTTCAGGGATCAACGATTGCTGCAGGAGTTGCGGAAATTCAGCTTCCCCGATGCGCTCGTTCAAATGATTTTCCTTTAGGAATAAATCGAGTGCTTCTGCACGAATCACAAATCCCCGCGGAACGGGAATATTCTGTTGGATTAACTGTGCCAAATGCCACGCCTTCGGACCTACCTGCCGCGCTTCGATCTGGCTTGCTGTTTCTAAGGGGATTGTATACACGGATGCCTCCTAAATCTTTACTGAAAATTTACAATAATTTTACCATGGAATTAGTAGGAATTCCATGCATGATTAGGACTTTTCTCATAATTTAATGTGATAACGCTTCTCCCCTATGAAAACCGCATCGACCAGTTCCCTTTTAATTTCGACTATGCTTTCCGTTCCTGCACTGGATTAGTTCTGCCAATATACTAACTGCAATCTCCTCCGGTCCTTCTGCTCCAATCTTGAGGCCCACGGGTGCATGGATCCAATCCGGGATAGGACTTGGGGAGAGCAATCTTTCGGTCCGCTGCTTAGAACCGAGAATGCCAAGGTAGTGTGGGGGATCTTTATGGCTTATGAAATGACGCAGGATCTGTTGGTCCCACTGAAAGTTGTGGGTCATGATGAGAACGTAGCTGTTTTTGGGTATCGAGTTCGCTCGTAAATAAAGATCTGGGAATTCGACGATCCGTTGTTCAGCATGTGGGAAGTACTTTTCGCTGCAACGATCACTACGCGGATCTATGAGGCATACGGAAAAGTCCACTTTGTCAGCATATTCCACGATTGGTTCGGCATCTGGTCCCGCTCCAAAAACGTAAAGACACTCTCTCGGCTGATATTGCTCCACAAACCTCGGGCTGTCTTCTGTTTCCTGCATAAAATACAGGATTTCCCCGTCCTCCCCCCACATGGTTGTTCCAGCTCCTACCAAACTTTTTTCGGAAATCACCGATACGCCTGCCAGCAATTTCTGCTCCACTTTGTCCCAACCACCGTTTTTCCAACTCGTTGCCTCTAAAAAAATATGGACGGTGCCATGGCATCCCGCCCCTTGTCCCCATGAAAGATCATCCTCACCTCTAAGATCATAGGTCATGGTTTTGCTTTGATTGGTGTGGAACACCTCTTTGGCACGGTGCATCAAATCCTCTTCAAGACAGCCCGCGCTTAGGATTCCATGTGTAGTTCCACTTTCATCGATGAGCATCTTTGCCCCTTCACGACGATAAGCCGATCCTTCCACACGAAAAATCGTCGCCATCACAAACCGCTCTGTTGGCCGCTTTTTCATAATTTCCAAGGCTCGAAGCAGGTCATTCATTGGTGTCTAGCCTCCTTCCCTTAATAAACGTCTATAATCATCAGGTGTATCAATATCTGGAGGGGACTCAAAACGACTTTCACAAGGAATGATGTAACGTTGATTCCTTTGAATGATGTTCTTGGCTCCCACGTCCCCTTTTAATTCACTTAACTGCTGGAAGTAAGAGCGTGAAAATAAGGTCGGGTGTCCCATCTGTCCGTCTTTATATTTCGTTTGGAAAATGAGGGTTTGCTTCGGCTCATAGCTGCGTTGAAAGTTGTTCAGGACGTGGTTGAGATCCTCCGTGTGGATTTGCGGCTGGTCTGCTAGGAGGATGAGTGCGGCTTTTGCTGAAAGTGGCAGGGTTTGGATCGCGAGCGCTATACTGTTTCCTATCCCTAGATGTGGAGTGGGGTTTTCAATGGGCTGGCAGGGATAATGGAGGGTGAGTTGCTTTAGTTTTGGATTGGATTGCGGAAGAACGACCCGAATTCCCTCAAGAGGAAGTGCTGCTGTTTTTATTAATATGTGCTCCAAGATGGGCCTTCCTTTCCAGGGGAGCAAAAGTTTGGGCTGCCCCATCCGCATAGCGTTTCCGCTAGCCAGTATGATACCGTATACGCCTGTGCCCATTTTACGAAGAACATCCTTTCATCACCGGATTCTATAGCACCATTTTATGCGCATAAAAGCTATCTATTCTAAGAAGACTAGGATTAGGAAAATCAAGGAGGGAACCGGCGTGCAGCAGCAACAACAGGCGCAAGATCAGGCGCAGCAGGGTCAAAGCCAAAGCCAAGCGCAAAGTTATCAAGAGCAAAAATTACAGCAACAACAGCAGCAAGCACAGCTTGATCAGCCCCAACTTCAACAGCAGTTTCAGCAACTGAAAACGCAGGCCTCACAGTCGATGCAACAGGCCGTGTCTACACTGCAGCAAAGCGGTTCCGCATATAACACACAGGCTATGCAACAAGCCACAATGGAACTACAACAAGCGACGCAACAGCTGAACCAGATGCAAGGTCTGGCCGTTTCTTATTCGACAACAGCACAGCAAAAGCAACTTGAACAAGTCCAGCAGCAAATTGAGCAGGCATCACAGACCCTTTCGTTGATAGATTCATTGAACACCCAGAATAACAGTTTTAAGAAAGGGTAATTGGCTAGGACGGTCCCCTACCTAAGTGGTGGGGATTTTTTTGTGGATATGGAATGGCCTATGGATGGGAGGATATGTTGAGGAGAGCTGTGGCCGCTATCCCTTTTGTGCAGGTGAGAGACTTTGCGAGGGTATGCGTCACTCTTCCCATTGTTCAGGTAGAACGGCCTTAAAGGGTGTTTATCCCTGGATTCCCTTTGCCACCCTTTACTGGTGATGCTAAAAGGGACCCAGGAGACCTTATTGGATTTAAATCCCCCTCTTTTTAGGGAGATGTGGACTCAGATGACCTTATTGGGTATAAATCCTTTGATATTTGGTGCTTAACGATTAAATAGCGGCCTTTGAGTCCGGATTGCCCTTGAATTTATGGTATTTAGCTTGAATAGGGGCTCTACGGTCCGCTCAATTTTATGATTGAAACCAAGGGGCCTTATTCTTTCAATTCCTTTTCCACAGGTGTCTGCCCCGACTAGGATTTACCAATTCAGGGGGGCGGCCCCCCGTTCACACTAATTTTAGCTAGAATAACTCATCACCTGTCACATTCCTACGCATTCCCCGAGGCCCGCACCACGGACTGGACTGCCTCTTTTATCTCTTGGTAACCGGTGCAGCGGCAGAGGTTAGAGCACATCCACTCTTCGATCACTTCATCACTGGCGTTGGGGTGTTCGGTGGCGAGGGCGTGGCAGTTCAGGATAAAACCGGGGGTGCAGAAACCGCATTGAATCGCCCAGTTGTCGACAAAGGCTTGCTGGATTGGGGAGCCCATCAGCCCCTCGATCGTCATCAACGACTGGTCGCACGACTCAATCGCAAGAGACAAGCAGGAATGGATCGGCTTCCCATCGGCTAAAACAGTGCAGGCACCACAATCGCCGTTTTCGCAAGACCGTTTGGCCCCGCTTAACCCCAGCTGTTCCCGTAAAATATCCAAAAGGGTATCCCCGGAACGAACCATCACTTCATGGGAATCCCCGTTAACATGCAGCTCGATGACGGTTTTTGATTTGCCATTTGAGATCATTTTTGTGCCCACTCCAATGCATCGATAGTTTCTTGCACCACATTCCTAAACACGAATTCGCGATACCCAGCAGACCCGTGCAGATCATCGAGGATCGCTGCAGGCAGCTTCCCCACCACTTGCTTTAGCTGCTCCTTACGGGCAAAAGTGGTGTTATTGACCACTTCCTCAATCTCCCCCAGCCGAAAAGGATACTCACATATTCCACTAAAAGCCATCCGGATCTCTTTGTCCTTCACCAAAGCAGCTACCGAAACGAGCGGGTAGTCGACTTTCGATTGTTTGGTTTTTTTCAAGTGCACATAGGGCAAATCCAGGTACTCCTTATCGACTAAGATTTGCAAAAGGAATTCCCCCTGCTCCAGATTAAGTTGTTTATCGAAAACATCACTTAACGAGACCACCCGCTCGCCTTCCCCCTTCATCCCGCCGGCTACCCTCACCTTGCAATCCGCTAACAAAAGCGGCAAAACACCCTCTCGGTAAGACAGACGACTCCCCAGATTTCCCCCGATCGTGATTTTGTTGCGAGAGTTATGATCTGCGACCCCTCTCACCGTTTGAGCAAGCAGAGGAAACAACCTAGATTCCGCTATCTGATTGAGAGTAACAGCAGACCCAACGATGAATTGGTCCCCTTGCATTTCAAGAACCTGCACCTCAGGGATTCCCTTCAAATCAATCACTGCATCAGCCGAAATCTGGTTTACCCGGGCCAAAGTAATAAATTCTGTCCCCCCGCTATAATAAACAACGGATTTCTTTTGCTCCTGGAGGGTCCGATAGGTTTCGCAGGCTTCTGCCACGGTGGCCGGTTTATAATATTCAAAGTCAAATGGGATCATAGCTCCTCCTCCTTGCCCTGTTTCGCTTGCCAGATCAATTCGGGGATAAGGGGCAGATGATTCAGCTCCACCCCAGCCGCCGTCGATAAGCTATTGCCCAAAGCAGCCGCTGCACCAATCACACCATATTCCCCGATCCCACGGGCACCGTACGGTCCATCGATGTTGGGCGTTTCGATAAAGTCAACAAGATACTCTTCTGGTTGCTCGCCAAAGCGCATAATTTTATAGGTACGCAGCTGCGGATTTCGGACAATCCCCTGTTGGTCAAAAATAAATCCTTCACTGCTGGCAAAGCTAAGCCCTAGGGACATGCCGCCGCGCATTTGCTGGGTGGCCATCATCGGATTTATAATGGTGCCGCCATCCAGGACGGTGATAGCCTTTAAAATTTTATAGGTATAATCCTTTGGATCCCATTCCACCTCCACCGCTTGGGCGCCAACAGACCACCAGGGCCCTGGTTTACCGAACCCAGTATTTTCATCCATAGGCGTCAAATGCCGCTGCACGTACTTCCCACTCCCTATAATTTGCCCCTCCACGGTATGGCCGTTGGGATACTTGTAGCCGAGCGCGATATCCTTGATTTGCACCCCGTATTCGGGATTGGCCTTCAAATAGACGCGACCTCCACCCACATCGAGATCTTCCGGTGAGCACTGCATGGCGATCCCCGCTGTCTTTTTCAATTGTCGAATCGCATCCTCCGCAGCAGCAAGCACTGCGCGCCCGGCCAAAAACGTCGTACTGCTCGCCACCGTCCGCCATTGATGGGGATCGTACTGGGAATTCAGTTCCATCGTCACATGGATGTCTTTCAAGTCCATTTTCAATTTTTCTGCGAGGATTTGCGCTAAAACGGTCTTTGCCCCCTGTCCCACCTCAATCGCCGCACAGTTTAGATTCACACTGCCATCTGCCTCAAACGTGAGCACCGTTCCGGCCTGTGCATTTGTCGCGGTGGTTGAGGTTTTCCAAAACAGACTGATCCCTTTGGAGCGTACCTTTCTTTCCCCGGTTTCTCGCCTTTGGCCTTGATCCCACTGGATTAGTTCTTTTGCCCGCTCAATACATTTTGCCGCGTCACCAATATTATTGGCATCAAGTAACGTTTGGGTCGGGGACGTATCGCCCGGTTTGATGGTGTTTAGCAAACGAAAACGAATGGGATCGAGGTTTAACTTTCTCGCCAATTGGTCCATCGTCCGTTCCACTGCAAAAGTCAGCTCAGGATGACCATACCCCCGAAACGATGTCGCAAAGGGATGGTTTGTGTACATACAGTAGGAGTCACACCAGACGTTCGGGATGTTGTATGGGCCGGTGCAATCAAGGGCTGCCGCACGTGTAATCCCTGCCGCCTGGTCCGTGTACGCTCCCGAATCAACCAAAAACGTATATTTCCCGGCGACCAACTTTCCCTCTTTGGTGGCCCCAAGTGAAATGGTTGCTTTTAGCCCGATATGACAAGGAGAAGTGATCATATCCTCTTCGCGGCTATTTTCCAATTTCACCAGTTTTCCGCCGACCGCCTTGGATGCCAAATAAGCAAGTGGCTCGAGTTGCACCGTCCCTTTTCCACCGAAAGCTCCGCCCACCAAAGGCGCATGAACAACAATATTGCCGACAGCAATATTGAAGAACTGATTGAATACCTTTTTAATTGTAAAAGGAGACTGGGTACAGGAATGGACAACGACTTTTCCTGAAGGAGTGATCTCCACCCGGGTACTGCGGGTTTCCATCGCTACATGATCGGTCAGGTTAAAGGAATACGTAGCCTCAAATATTTCCTCACAGCTCAACCATGCCGTTTGGAAGTCGCCTTTGCGGATTTTAATATGACTTCCAATATTTGTCCCCGGTACCGGATAGACGTTGCTGATAATTTTCATATATTGACTGGAATTTTCATGTACCAACGGAGCACCGGTTTCAAACGCCTGCTGAACCGAATTGACTACGGGCAGCGGCTGATACTCCACCTGCACCTTTTGCACCGCCTGCTTCGCCTGGTATTCATGATCCGCCACGACGATCGCGACCGGTTCCCCGTAATATCGGACTTTTTCCCAAGCCAAAGGAGGACGGTCCGCCAAAATTGGACCAATATGAAAAGGAAACATCTCCCCTGTCACAATCGCCCGCACTCCCGGGACTTTCCAGGCTTCCTCCGTATGAATGGAAAGGATCTTGGCATGCGCATGCGTGCTGGTCACAAGTTTGGCATGCAGCAATCCAGGCATCGCAAAATCTCCGATATATTTAACCGTTCCCGCTGCTTTTTCCACCGCATCGATTCTTTGTTCAGGATTGCCAACTGATTTCCAGCCCTGATTCGTTGTCATCTATAATCCTCCTGGAGAAAAACATTCGTATTCTAAGATTTATATTTTCCTGATTATGGGAGGGTATGCAGGAGGGAGGATTCAAACTTTTTAGTTTTTATGAAACAATTTTCGATATATAATAATTCAGTGTAACAATAGAAAATAATTACGTTCCCCACGAAAGGTGACCCAAATGATTTTTATCATAATCAACATGATCTCGATTGGTTTTCAAACGATGATTTATATGACTCGGCCGATCATTTCCCTTTATGCCTCTGATTTAGGAGCAGGCACTTTAAACATTGGGCTGTTGACGGCGGCCTATTCTTTTCTCCCGCTTTTTTTGGCAATTCACGCAGGAAAGGTCGCGGATAGGATTGGGGACCGCTTGCCGGTGCTGTTCGGTTCCCTTGGATTATTCATTGGACTAGCTTTTCCTTTTCTATTCGCTTCCTTGTGGGCTCTTTATCTATCACAAGCAATCATCGGAATCTCTTATATTTTCGTGAATATTTCCTTGCAAAATGTCCTGGGACATGCAACGACTCCGCAGACTCGGGACCATCATTTTGGGATTTTTTCAATGATGGTTGCTGTGGCCGGAGTGATTGGGCCGGTTATTGGCGGCTATATCAGTGAACACTTTTCCCATCAGGCTGTGTTTATGGTAGCGATTATATTGGGACTTCTTCCTTTGTTGGTTGCTTTTCGTCTGCCTAACAGTCCACGTCAAAAGGTGGTAGCTGGGGGGAAATCTGAACAGGCAGCCGGCAGCGGTAGTAGCCCATTTACTCTATTAAAACTCCCGTTACTGCGGAGCGCCTTGATTTCTAGTGCATTGGTGCTCTATTCGAGGGATATCTTTATCGCCTATTTTCCTTTATATGCCAGTCAGATGGGTGTCTCCACTTCGGCAATCGGATGGATTCTTGCCGTCCAAGGGATGGCGATGGTCGCCGTGAGGTTTTTCCTGGGGCGGATCACAGAGTCGTTCGACAGAAACCAGATTTTGTTGACTTCCATCCTTATCGCAGGCGTTTCCTTCTTGGTGTTCCCTGTGACGAACCAGGTGTTTCTTTTTGGAGTATTGAGTGCTCTGATGGGGGCAGGACTCGGTTGTGGACAGCCGCTTTCGATGACAACCACCTATAATGCATCTCCAGCGTCAAGGACCGGTGAGGTTCTTGGACTCAGGCTGGCTACCAACCGGCTTTCCCAGTTTATTGCCCCCATGTTCTTTGGATTGATTGGGTCCTGGGTCGGGCTCGTCTCAATTTTTTATCTGAGCGGCAGCTTTTTGATTGGCGGGGCATTTTTGTCTAGGACGAAACCTCAGAAGAATGACTAATTTTTGAGTCGATCTAAGGGGCCACTCTATGCGATTGCGACTCAACTGCGGTGAAAACAGGGTCGCATGTCTGAATCAGGCCGGAATTCGGACTCAAATTCGGAAAAAAGGGGGCCGACTGTCTGAATCAGACCAGAATTCGGACTCAAATTCAGAAAAAAGGGGGCTGCCTGTCTGAATCAGGCCGGAATTCGGACTCAAATTCGAAAAAAGAGGGGCTCCCTGTCTGAATCAGGCCGGAATTCGGACTCAAATTCGAAAAAAGAGGGGCTCCCTGTCTGAATCAGGCCGGAATTCGTACTCCGCTTGCCTATTTGAACTAGTGGCCCGGTTCTAAAGCGAAAGGAAACCGAGCCATCAAATTCCTCATCCCATACTTTCCACCTTTTCTTCCCTTTTCCTTATAACACTAGGCTTCCGATTGATAAAATAGATGCTCATCACAATCATGACCAACCCAACCAAAAGAAACAATGATAATTCCTCTCCCAAAAAGAGAGTACCCATCGTGATCGCCACAAGCGGAATTAAAAAAGTGTAAGATGATACTTTACTTGCCTCCCCCGAGCCGATCAAGAGGAAGAATACCCACCAGCCTGCAGCAATCACAAAGATTGAGATAAAAAGCAGTATGAACACAAAAGGCAACTGCCATGCAATATCTGCCCAGCTTTCCGCAAACGATCCGCTCCCTGTCAAAAGGATCCCACCAATAGTAAGCTGCAAAGCTACCAAACAAATGGGGTCCACACCCTCGCATGCTTTTTTCACATACACCGTTCCAATCGCCCAGCAAAGCGAAGTGCCTAGCGCCAACAGGATGCCCACCGCTGATATTTGCCCCGCAAGCCCATTAATACTTATCACAGCTACACCTGAAAATCCGAGGAATAAACCTAGGATTTTCAGTGCGGTCATCGACTCGCCAAGCCAGATCGAAGAGAATATACCAACTAACACGGGCTGAAGGAAAACGATCACAGAAAACAACCCGGATGATAGATAGTTTAGCCCGACTGTTTGAAGCCCATAAAACAAAGCGATATTAAAAACAGAAGCAATCAAATATTTATTCCAATTTTCGCGCCAACGTATTTGCTTCGATCGAAGCATTAAAAAAGGCAACAGGGCAACTCCGCCAAGCAGTGTTCTCAAACCTGCAAACAGCAAGGGTGGCGAGTAGGATAAAGCGATCTTGGCCAGCGGCCAATTTAACCCCCAAACGAAAACCAGAAAAGCAATAAAAAGGGCAGATCTGCCCTTTAATGTTTTTGTCTCCATATCCCCTCTTATTCGTGCAACTGACGTCGATCTATTACGGATTTGCAGCAAGGACATTCCTCGGCTCCCGTAGTTGACGAAATTCCTAAATCGAAACCGGTAACCTCGCTAATTCCTGCCGGCAGTTGAATCCGTTCTTTAACAGAATGACAGGCAATGACCCCATCTTTTTCGATATGTAAAATACGGTCGTGACCGGGGATGACCCGCGTTACGCGATCCTTGATGTTTTCAATGGTCTGTTTGCTAACCTTCGTATCCCACGCCATTGGGACATTCCCTGTTTGAAGCTCGACGATATTTTTCACTGCATCGGAGGCAATCAGAGTTGTCGGCATGCTTTCATCCTCGATCAGCAAAGACATCAACCCCGGCGTATGCCCAGGTGTATAGATTGACCTAATCCCTTCGGCAATCAACATTTCCGATTCCATAAACTTCAATCGCCCGGTCTTCTCTAAATGAGAAAAATAGTATTCCGGAACCGCCCAATCCCCCGAACCGCCTGTTACATATTCCGCTTCTATCCTTGATAACAGATACGTAGCTTTGGGAAAAAGGTGGGCATTGATAATATGGTCATAGTGAAAATGGCTAAGAAAGACGGTATCTATTTCTTCCATCTTTACATTGATTTGAGCTAATCGTTTGGGAATCTCCGGGGCATCACCGAAAGATCCCGTATCCACTAAAATTTTTTGTTTCCCGGTAGATATATAAATCATACTGCTCCACCCTAGAAACCCGCGTTGAAGCTTTCCTGGGAACCCTTGAAAAAGAACTTTAATCTCCATCTGATCTCCTCCAACCTTATTTTATTGTGCTTGGCAGCCATAATGCTAAATCGGGGAAGGCAATTAATATAGCGACCATGACTAACATGATCAATACGTAAGGAATAACTCCTTTAACGACCTCACTAATTTTACTTTCGGGATCGATACTCTGAATGACAAATAAATTCAATCCCATCGGTGGTGTAATTTGCCCTAACTCGATAAGAATGACTAGAACAATTCCAAACCAGATCGGATCGTATCCTGCTTGAACAATCAAAGGAAAAATCAAAGGAATCGTCAACAGCATCATTGATGGTCCATCCATCACACAACCTAAAATAATATAGATTAAGCAAACTACAAGGAGCAATCCTAGAGGTGAGAAGCCCATGTCGGCAACCCAGGTGGTCAATTCACGGTTAATTCCTGAACTAACGATGGCAAAGGAAAAGATTTGCGCACCAATCATAATAAAGACAATCATTGTCGTTGTTTTAATCGCATTTTTGGCGGCTAGGACGATTTTTTTTACGTTAAGATGACCAAGATACCGTCCAATAATTAGCGAAAGAAAGGAGCCGACTGCGGCCGATTCGGTAGGAGTAATTTTCCCCGTATACAAGCTGCCAAGAATAATTACCATGAGCGCAACTAGCGGCAGAATCCCTTTTAACGATTCTAGAAAAGAAATATCTGTGGAGAAATCGTCTTTGACCCTATTCTTTTTAATTAGCGTTACGGAGAGTGTGTACAGAATAAAAAGCAAGGTTAAAACTATTCCCGGGACAACCGCAGCAGAGAAAAGCCGAATAACAGATTCCTCTGTGATCGAGCCGTACAAAATTAAAACAATACTAGGTGGAATTAAAATTCCTAGTGTACCACCCGAAGCAATCGATCCATAGATCAGTTCCTTACGGTACCCCCGCTTTTTCATTTCAGGAATAGCTGCTGAACCGATTCCTGCCGCCGTTGCTACACTAGACCCACTAATAGCAGAAAACAAACTGCTGGCAATGATATTAGAATGAAGCAGCCCGCCTGGAACAGGCTTTAACCATTTGGCAATGGAAGTATAAAATTTTGTGCTGATTCCACTGGCGAGAATGATTTCCCCCATGAACAAGAACAAGGGGATGGCTGTTAAAATAAAATCATTGGTTGTGTTCCAACTGATATTACTTATAGTTTTGACCATTTTGATTTGACCTGATAGTACAATTCCTAATAACCCTGTGATCCCGAGCGAGATAGCGATCCATACCCCTGGAATCAAAAAGGTAAACATAATAACGACCAAAACCACCAAAGACATGCCCCATTCCATTAAGCCTTACCCCCTACCTTTTTTAAAATGACGAGCACTAAGTAGAGGCAAAAGCCAATGAGCCCGATCGACATAGATAACTGAGGAATATACAATAACGTTTGAATATAGGAGAACGATTTGCTTTCTAATTGGTAGGATGAAATATTGAGTTTCACAATATAGTAGGTCAGTGTAGACGAGTAGATAAAGACAATAATTAAAAAGATCAGATCGATCGTTGACTTGAATTTCCCTGTATACTTTGAATAGAAAGCTTCTACTCTAACAAAACTTTCACTATCAAAAGAGTAGATTAATCCTAAAAAGACCATGGCAACCATTAAATAACCTGCCATCTCATCGACAACCAAGAAGGAAAACTGAAAAAATGTTCGCGCGGTAATCTCCACCATTACCATCAATACCATAAGAAATAAGGCCGCAACTGAGAGCGTTATGGAGGCTGACTTTAACCGCTGGATCATGGAGTCTATCAATTTAAATCACCTCTAATCATCAAAGTGGAAGAGAATGGAAACGGCTAGGTGCCGAAACCATTCTCTTATTTTTTTATTTATTAAGCTTCTCTCTTACTTTTTGCAATGCTTCCTCAGCATCTGGGCCTTTTTCCTTGGCCCATTCCGTCCAATAAGGAATGGATTGGTTAATCATTTCTTTCACTTCATCTTGCGGAGCGTCTACAATTTTCATTCCTGCATCTGTCAGATGCTTTTTGCTTTGCTCTTCAATATCCTGCATTCTTTGTTTTACTTTTCCTTGATAGTCGTTAGATACTTCATCCAAAACAGCCCTTACATCGTCTGACAGTGAATCATAAGCTTGTTGATTGACAATGACGTAAGAAGGTGGAGTCTGCAAGCCGATCATATAACCCCAGTCAAGAAAATCGTTCCACTTGGACCCTTCGATATTGAGAGCAGCGGTAATGACCGCGTCAGCCATTCCCCTTTGCACAGCGGCGGGAACTTCTGCAGTAACCAAGCTTACAGGTGAACCTCCAAGGCCTTCGGCAAAGACAGATTGCTCAGGGCTCTGGGAACGGATCTTTGTTCCTTTCATATCACCCAGCGAAGAAATGAGATCCCCTTTTCCCCATAGGTTTTGAGGCGGCCAAGGATAGTAATACAGCATTTTTGTACCGAATTTACTCAAATCTTTTTCAACATAGGGTTTAAGTACTTCCATCGTCTCATCGAGTTGATCAAAGTTTTCTACTAAATACGGCAGGTTAGGCAATGCACCGGCGCCCAGATCCCCAGCAATGAAGAAGGAAATTGGGTCTGACATTTGTACGCTATTATCACCTGTTACACGGACAAATTCATCTACTTTATAAGGCAATTCTCCAGCAGGTCGAACCGTAATGTCCAACTTTCCATTCGTCTTTTTCCGAACCTCATCGGCAAAATCCGTTGCTAACACCCCCATCGGGTGTGTTAAACCAACAAAAATGGCAAAATCCCATTTAATCGATTCGGCATTATCACTTGAATTAGGCTTGTCACCATTACTTACATTTCCTGAAGTGGTCCCACCTCCACAGGCAGTCAATAGAACAAACATGAGAGACAGCACAAGTGTCATAGATCTCTTCATCAATTTCATAATCATTACCCCCTTTTTATTAGCTGAAATAGCGTTTTGGATTGTCACTTAAGATCGTGTTTATTTGCTCCATGGTTACCCCCTTTTCTCGTAAACTTGGAATCACCCCGTTAAAAATATAGAGAGGGTTCCAGTTTTTAATGGAGTCCTTGGGGAAAGGCATTCTTCCCATATAATGACAGACAGAGTCACAAGAGATCATGAGTTGGTTGCTATACCCCATGTGAATCAGACCTGTCAACGTTCCTATTCTCATTTCGTCCTTGGCAAAAAAGTTATTTCCAAACCGATCAAAGCCAACATAAGCCCCTTTTTCCATAATCCCCACATGATAGCTTAGGTCGTGGTTGGCACAGCAATGACCAATCAAACATTTATCGGATGCTACACCGAATTGATTAAATAAGCGAACTTGTTCAAGCCCCATCGTCCCTTTTTCCGTATGGGTTATGATCGATAATCCCGACTGCGCGGCTGCCATACTAGCAGCTGTTAAACATTTCTCTTCGTAATCGGTGATTACGTTATAGCCTGTTGCTGCTTTAATAATTCCTGGGCGAATCCCGGTTTCCCCAATGCCATCCTCGACTTCTTTTAGATAGATTTCTAAAATTTGCTCTGTAGAAAGACGGCGAATGGCCAGTAAATTCCCTCTTTCCTCCAGATCAAACCCTGTCGAACAAACGATATAGACGCCCGACAGTTGCGAGACTTCCGCCATAAATTCCGGATCCCTGCCAAGTTCCATTGGACAGGGGTCAACAATACAGTTAACACCGTGACTTTTTAATTCACTTAATAGGTCAACTGCCCTTTTTAACACTTCTTCCTTTATGTATTTCGGAGAGAATGGATCGAGGTGCCATCCAGCATAACCAATTTTCAGATGTTCGTGCATCAAAACATATTTGAGTTGGGAGATCTCTATCTCTCCCGTAACCGTTCTAATTTTTTTCATCCTCATCCCCCTCGGCTAAGATCTGATTTCATCCTCTTTCATTCCCAATGACTATCCATGTTCCAGGTTCGCCACTCGTTGTTTTGCAAGTGCTTTCTCATCGATTGTCTGGCTTTTCTGCTATCTCTTTCTTCAATGGCCTGGATGATTGCTGCATGCTCTTCCACCCCCTCCATGGAACGACCGGGAATTTCCATGGATTTTAACTTACTTTGTTTAATCCCCTCTTTAAGAACACTGGAGATTGAATTAAAAAGTTTGATGAAAATGGCATTTGATGTGGAGAGAAAAAGGAGTTTATGAAATTCGAAATCTTCATCAATCCCGACGGCGCCCTTTTTAACAGCTGATAACAAAGCTTCATTGCTTTTCTTTAGATTGGTTAAATCCTCCGCGGTAGCACTCTGAGCTGCTAATGAGGCCGCCTCCACTTCCAATCCCCTCCGTAAAGCAAAAACATCCATTAAGTTCAAATCATTTATAAGAAGCATAGACAATATGGGAGTAATCACTATGCTGCTCGGCGGGTTGCAAATAATTGCACCTATGCCGGGTTTACTTTGGACCAGTCCACTTGTCTTCAAGACACGCAAGGCCTCTCGGACAACACTCTTACTTACAGAAAAGTAGTTTGCTAACTCTGATTCCGATGGAAGTCTGTCTCCCGGCTTTAAATTGTTTTCTTTAATCAATCTCTCAATTTCTTTGATCACCTGATCTGTGTACGTGTTCCCGCCAATCTTGTTTGGTTTCATTTTGTATTCCTCGTCTATTTAGTAATCACTCGCTTTTTCAGTTTTTTTGATTTTAAGCATTTTCGTTTTTCATAACATCTGATGACTTGTATTAATTATATAAACATTGTGTAAATATAGTCAACATCGTTAATTAAAATACTTATATTATTTTGTAGATTCTAACTTAATGGTGATAAAAAGGTGAACCTTAAGGTATCAGACGTTCGAATTCGGCTTAATACAAATAAAGGGCCTCCACCAACTATACAGTTGGTAGAAGCCCTTCCTATTTTTTCATATTCTTCCTATGTCTTTGTAATAAAAGTAAAAGCTACTGAGCGAGCGAAACTAGTGGGGTTGAATAGCACAATGATCCAGTCGCGGTCATTCTGGGAGTAACTGCTGACTGGGGTGGCGACAAATTGGGTGTTATTCGCGATCCACCATCCACCGCTAATGGTTTTTTGGCTTCCGCCAAAGAAGGTGAAGGTGTAAAATTGGTTGGCGCCTATAGTACGGAAAAAAACATAACGGAAGAATCCACCGCCTAAATCTTGCTTGATTTTGGCATCCTTTGCCGAGACAGAAACCTTTTTGTGTTTAACGCCTGCTTTTAAACCTTTCAATGCTCTTTTTTTCATATTTATCCCTCCTGTCTACCCATAGTAAATGCAAGAGGGTCGTGGGTCGTATAGGTTTCTATTCTGGTTGATTTGTTGATTTTTTAGGAATTCTCCCCTGATTTTGGAGAAATGGAATCCTTCGATTCATTCGCATGATTTGACGCCTCCACCTTTGTTCCGTTCTGCCCTAGTCAATCCCATCTCTCCTCAACGGGAAGTTCGTGCTGTTTGTATACGACCTCATCGAACAGATTGGGGGAGATAATTGGTTTATTGGGTTCAGGCACTTGCTGTTGTTGGGGCTGCGGATTGATGAAAGATGATGGGTGCATCATTTTTAGTTCCTGCAGTAATAGGTTTTGCTCGGCCAGCTGTTTTTGAAAGGGGTACAGAATTTGCTCCAGTTCGCCAACGGTCACCGGTTTGGCTTGTTTCGTCAGTTCGTAGCCAAGTTCTCCGCTGATTTCGATGGTTGCTGTTTTCACATCGGCAAAAGAGGTAATCCCCTTTTCCCGCAATTTGGCTTCCAATTGGTCCACAGTCAGGCGCAGTTTTTTTAGGTTTTTATGTTGTACAGTGCCGTTTCGGATGACGAGGGAGGCTTTTCCCATGATCCATTTTTCCAGGGTGTCATATTTCAGGGAAAGAAATTGTACGAGTATTAATAGGGATACAAAAATGCACAAAATAATAATTGTCTTCATCACGCCATGATCGGGCATTGCGTGTCCGATCATCGACGCCATCGCCAGCAGGGTGATAATTTCTAGTCCGGTCATTTCTCCTACGGTCTTCTTTCCGAGGATTCGGATCAGCACAAAACCCACGGACAGCATCACAATTGCGTGCCAAATAAAATTCATCCGTTCTTCCACCCCTTTCCTGAGAACATTTTCCTTTTCTATCGTGTCTCGAATGCCTCAAAAACATACAGCAATAACCCTTTTCCCATGCTTTAATTATCATCACTAAGATGGTGTTTAAATTATATTTGTATTATGTTATATTCAAATATACAGAGATACAAAAATAAAACAGTGGAGAAGGATGGTTCATGCGGGAGAAATGGTTTTTTACGGGGAGATATCGCGGGTACTCTTTACACGGCTTTCAAAAGGATCTGTTGTCAGGGCTTGTCGTGGGGGTGATCGCAATCCCATTGGGGATGGCGTTTGCCATTGCCTCAGGAGTGAAACCTGAGTACGGGATCTACACCACGATTATTGCCGGGATCCTGATCTCACTTTGCGGCGGGTCCAAATTTCAAATTGGTGGCCCGACGGGTGCGTTTATTCCAATTTTGCTTGGCGTTGTATTGACCTACGGGTATGAAAATCTTTTAATCGCTGGGTTTATGGCCGGGATTATTTTGATCTTAATGGGGATTTTCAAAATGGGATCCTTGATCAAATTTATTCCAAAGCCAGTTACGATTGGGTTTACATCAGGAATCGCGGTGATTATTTTTTCCGGTCAAATTGCAAACTTCCTAGGCCTTACCGGCGTAAAAAGCCACGAATGGTTCCTGCTCAATATCCAGGAGATCATTGTCCATTTTCATACCATAAGTGTTTACAGTGTACTCACAGCAGGAATTTGTCTTGTCACGCTCATCCTGACACCCAAGTTCGCGCCAAAAGTGCCAGGTCCACTGATCGGTTTGCTGCTTTCAACCATTGTGGCATCTGTGTTTTATCCCACTCATGTAGCAACCATCGGTTCCACCTTTGGTGATATTCCCAGTACCCTGCCAAAATTTGCACTGCCTGAGATCACCATAGAAAAGGTCGTGCAGTTGATTCAACCCGCTTTTGTGATTGCCATCCTTGGGGCGATTGAATCGTTATTGTCTGCGGTGGTTGCCGATGGCATGACGAATAGCCGCCATCATAGCAACCGGGAGTTGGTCGGTCAAGGAATTGCCAACGTCATCACTCCCCTATTCGGCGGAATCCCAGCTACAGGGGCGATTGCGAGAACCGCAACGAATATTAAAAATGGAGCGGTATCCCCGATGTCCGGGATTGTGCATGGGGTCATGGTGCTGTTTGTTTTGCTTCTGTTTGCTCCTTATGCCTCAAGTATCCCGCTTGCCAGCATGGCGCCGATTCTGATGGTCGTCGCCTGGAATATGAGTGAACGACATGTATTCATGCACCTGTTGAAAACCAAAACTGCAGACTCACTCGTGCTCGTTGTCACCTTTTTGCTCACGGTGTTGGTCAACTTGACGGTTGCCGTTGAAGTGGGGTTGGTGCTGGCTGTCGTACTATTTACCAAACAGATGAGCGAATTGTTAGTCGCGGCCAAAGCCCTGCCGAATCCGCAGGATAAACAACAACGAATCGCGACCCACATGGTCACAGATTCCCGTGATTGTCCGCAAATCAGTATTTATAATGTCGAAGGTCCCTTGTTTTTTGGTGCAGCGCAAACATTCGAGCAGTCGATCATGTCTGCAATTAACTATAAACCGCGCGTCCTGTTTTTGCGCATGGGAAAAGTGCCTTTTATGGATACCACCGGGGCATCACATCTAATTAGTATTATTCGGGATTTCTCGAAGCACGGAACCATCGTAATATCCGGGGTGAAGCCACAACCGAAAAGTGTGTTGAAAAAAATGGGCGTTTATGAGTTGATCGGTGAAGATCACTTTTTCGAGCATTCTGGTGAAGCCTTAAACTTTGCACTCCAACATCTTAATAGAGAGAAATGCTTGGGCTGCAAACATTTTGCTTTTCGGGAATGCACTTCCCTCTCAGGTGCTTTTGACTCTCGTCCAGAAGTGAGGGAACCGATCACGCGTTGAAAGGAGGGCCGGTCAAGTTGAATGCGGAACTTCAGCAGTTTAAAGCTAATTTTTTCAAAGCGCTCGCACACCCATTACGGATTCGAATTCTGGAATTGTTGGCCGATGGCGACAAGAACGTCAATGAAATTCAGAGTCACGTTGGCAGTGAAGGGTCAGCAGTATCCCAGCAACTAACGATCTTACGGGCTAAAAATATCGTCACCGGGTCCAAAGATGGCAATCGCGTGATTTACTCCTTGCGAGATCCAATGATTATTGAATTAATGCGGGTAACCCAACAAATTTTCAATAATCACCTGGTCGACACGATTGCCGTGTTAAGCAGTAACAAAGGAGTGCGAATCCCATCGACGAGAGTGATGAGGGAAAGGGAGTAAGGGAGGGTGCTGGTATGCCGGGGATTGTAGAGAGTTAGTTAATCGACTAATTAAGTGCATTCCGCTCAAGGTGGTCTGATAGGTGGGCACAATCCTATTTCTTTTTGGTGATTTGTGACCATTCTCCCTTTGATTCAGAATGTCCTCAGGTACTGGTGAGCGAACGCTTTTTTATTGCCGACCTATGACCATTCTCCCATTGACTCATGAAAAGCTAATATTCTCACGTTTGTTTCTAGTTCTATTCGTGATATAATGGAGATACTAAAAAGAGCTACAGATGCGCTAACACCTGTAGCCAGATGTACAAATCGATTCCCTAAAGGGATCGGCCCATATTTTAATTAAAGGGAATGGACCTCCAATGGCTGTGTGGGCTCAAGGGAGGTCTACTTCTTTTTGCTCAGTGCCACAATTGCAACAATTAAAGTGGCTAGTCCTACTATTAATGCTGCCGCTGAAATAGCAATCATCATTGTATCAGCTACTGAGACCATCTAGCACTCACCTCCTTCCATAGGAATGAGGGAGCCGACCACCCTTGAACGGGCCTATTCGTTTGTACATTTTAGAGTATAGCATAATTTGGTAAATAAGTACATGTGTTCTGTTTCGCTTTAGAATAAGAGATGTTTTTACCCTTATCCCCCCTCCCCGCAGAAAGAAAGGCCTCTGTTTTCACCACATAGGCAGTAACCTAACCTAAAACAACTGAATACTCTATGGAAGAGATTTTACTTAACGGAAATGTTTTCTATGGAGGACGAACAAATGCAAATCCATGTAATTAGACCAGGGGAGTCATTATGGGGTATATCCCAAGCTTATAGCATTCCCCTTAACCAATTGGTAACGGCTAATGAAGTTCCAAACCCAAACAACTTGGTTGTTGGGCAAACCCTTGTCATTCCGATTTGGGGAAGCTACCATTGGGTGGCACCCGGCGAGAGCTTGTACACGATCAGCAGAAGGTACAATACAACGGTCCAAGAAATCCTGCGCATTAATAACATCTCAAACCCCAGTCAGATCCCTGTAGGACTTCGCCTCTATATTCCCCAAAAAGCAAGACCAACCAAAGATGTCGGGGCATATATCGATCCGAGGATGGGGGTGGCAACCCCACAGGTCGTCGATAATGTGGGTGACCATTTAACTTTTCTCAATATCTTTAGCTATGCCTTCAACCGGGATGGCAGCTTGACCCCTGTCAACGACCAACCATTTATTAATGCCGCATACAGGCACCGGGTTGCACCGCTCATGGTGCTAACCAATTTTGAAAATGGCATGTTCAGTCAAGAACTAGCTACAACGCTCTTGACCAACGACGCTTTACAGGATCAAGTACTTGATGCAGCGATACAGGTGATGGAGCAAAAAGGATATCTCGGTTTGGATTTTGACTTTGAATATTTGGGAGCAGAAAATCGGGAGAGGTATAACCAATTTTTACGAAAAGCGAGAGCTCGCTTGAAACCAAGAGGCTATTTTCTTTCCACCGCATTAGCACCCAAAATCAGTTCCGAACAAACAGGTGTATTATATGAGGGACACGATTATGCGGCACATGGGCAAATCGTCGATTTCATTTTCTTTATGACCTATGAGTGGGGCTGGTCTGGTGGACCTCCGATGGCGGTATCCCCGATTAACCAGGTACGTCGGGTTTTAGAGTATGCGGTTTCCGTTGTCCCCCGAAACAAGGTCATGATGGGGATTCCATTATACGGGTACGACTGGACCCTGCCTTATGTACAGGGCGGGCAGCGGGCACGATCCATCAGTCCGCAACAAGCCATTGAATTAGCTGCACGATACGGTGTCGCAATCAGCTATGACCCCGTTTCCCAAGCTCCGTTCTTCCGTTATGTCGATGAACAGGGACGGACCCACGAAGTTTGGTTTGAAGATGCCAGAAGCATTCAAGCGAAATTCAATTTAGTAAAAGAATTGGGGATCCGTGGATTTTTCTATTGGGTATTAGGGCATGAATTCCCGCAAAATTGGCTGCTGATCGAAGACAACTTTGTCGTTCGAAAACGCGTTGCACCTGCACAAACATAGGAAACGTATAAAACTTTGCGTATGTCCATAACCTTTATCTATAGATCATGAGAAAGGTGGACCACCCGATGCAGCCCAACTCCAACACTGATTTCTCACCGGCCCATTTGACGGCAGAGCAGATACAGAGGATTAAGAATTTGGAAAGTGAATTGCGCAATCAGGCCAATGAAAATATAGTTTTAATCGCGTATGAATCAGAGAATAAAGGCTGATCCCTTAGGATCAGCCTTTTTCCTTTACTTTACCGCCTGGATGCGGCGAATAATATCTCCGTACTCTTTGTCATACTTTTGATAGACCTCCTGTGAGGCCTTTAGGAAGGCATCGAAATCGACCTCGTCTTCGGTAACTATTTCCATTCCCGCCTTTTTCACGACATCCAAGTACTCTTCATTCTTCTTGTGGATAAACTCACGTTCGTAGTCGCGTGCTTCGGCTGCAGCTTCTAGGAAGACTTTTTGCAATTCTGGTGAGAAACTATCAAATTTGGTTTTCGTGATGATGAATAAAGCAGGGTTGTAGAAATGTCCCGACAGGGTTAGATACTTTTGGACTTCGTAAAATTTACTCGGAACGATAATGTTCAGAGGATTTTCCTGTCCGTCAACAACGCCTTGCTGCATGGAGGTAAATAATTCTGTAAACGACATCGGTGTAGGGGCTGCGCCGAAGGCGGTGAAGCTTTCCATATGGATCTTGTTTTCCATGGTGCGGATCTTGATTCCTTGGAGATCCTCCGGTTTCTTAATTGGTTGCTTGTTGTTGGTGATATTTCGGAACCCATTTTCTGCCCAAGCAAGCACTTTAATTCCTGACTTGTCCAATTCACCCGCCACTTCGTCACCAATTTCGCCATCTAGCACTTTGTAGGCATGGTCGCGATCACGGAATAAAAAGGGAAAGTCAAATGCATTGGAAATCGGTGTGAAATTCCCCAGTGGTCCAGTCGAAGCCAGCATCATGTCGATCGTTCCAAGCTGCACAGCTTCCATCATCTCTCGCTCTCCACCAAGTTCCCCTGATGGGTGAATCTCGATCGTGACTTTTCCGCCGGTTGCCTTTTCAACGAGTTCCTTGAATTTCTGGGTTCCTTGCTGATAAGGAGAATCCTGCGAATTGGCCTGGATATGGCCCATGACAATTTTCATTTCTTCAAACTGCGATTCACTGCTGCTTGGGCTTGGCTCACTTTTCGGTTGGCTGCTTGGTTCTGGTTGCTTGGGTTCTGCATTCGTTTGTGTTCCTGATCCCCCACAACCCGCAAGCACTCCTGCAGACAAGGCAGCAACGAGTGAAAGGCTTAACCATTTATTGGACATGTTTTCCCCTCTTTTCTTAAATGTTTAGGCAATCCGTACAACAATTCCTTCAAGTTCTGCCGTTGCCGGCGGGAATTTCTCCATTACCAGTGGATCATGGCCAGGGATAATCAATTCAGGAATCGTCAGCTTGCGTACAATCTCAAAAGAGTCATACATCTCGGCCAAATTCCCCACAACGGAAAAAGGTCGGTCCTCCTGTATATTTCGGTAAAAATGGGTCGCATCCGCAGCCAGGACCACTTTTCCCTTCTCTGTTTCTACCGTTACGACCTGCAACCCGGCCGAATGTCCGCCTGTTTTGGTCACTGTGATTCCTGGAAGAATCTCCTCGCTGCCATTCACGAAATGAACCATTCCTTTAAAATTTTCTTTCACGAGGTAAACCACATCATCTACTTCCACCAAGTGGTTGAAGCCATATTTGGAGGCATACTTCCCGGTCCAGAAGCTCATTTCTGACTCCTGCACGACAAATTTGGCCTGCGGGAATTTCTCCGAGTTTCCAACGTGATCGTAGTGCATATGCGAAACGACGACATGGGACACATCTGCCGGGTCGATTCCTATTTGAGGCAGGACGCTTACTGGACAGCGGAAGAAGGTTCGTCCTCTTTGATTCGCAACCGTTTCATTAAATCCCGTATCGACGACAACTACGTTTTTCCCGTTAACCGCCACCCAAATATAGTAATCTAGCGGCATCGAGTCATCCTCGTGGGGATCACTGGGACCGTAGAAGTTTTCTCTGCTTTTTGCTTCACGTGTAGCGTATTTGATTGCGTATACTTGCCAATTTTTCATGAGTTGACCTCCTTTTATCTATGAAAATGGGATAGTTTCTTTGCCTTCTGATCAGAAGGGATAGGGTTTACGGGACCGGGTTTCAATAAGCGGAGAAAATCCGGTTAATCCCCCAAGCCCCCACAGGACCGCCGCACAATCAGCGATGGCTCTAGCTCCATCGTTTCCGCCGCCAGTTGAACCTTCTGCTCCTTCGCGCGGATTCGCTCGATCAGCCGTTTCACCGCGGCTTTGCCCATTTCATAGGCTGGTTGAACAATCGTGGTGAGCGGCGGGTCGAGGTGTTTGGACCATTCGGTTTCATCGTATCCGACCACGCCGATCTGCTCGGGAACCCGATATCCTGACTCCTTTAACGATTCCAAAATATCCAAGGTCAGCATATTGTTTGTGGAAAGGATCGCATTCGGCCGCTCCTGCGCTTCGAGCAGCACCTGCATCTCTCGCCTACAATCCTCCCGGTTCGTGACGATTTTGATCCAGTCCTCCCGCACCTCGATCCTATTGGCGCGTAATGCTTTCAAATATCCTTCAATCCGCTCCAGTCGGGGACTAATTCCCTCAGGCGGATAGAGAAAGACGGCAATCCGCCTCCGCTCCAATCCGACCAAATGATCTACCGCCAGGGACACGCCCTTGATGTTATCCACAACGATCGTGTCTGCTTGGATGTCCTGCACCTTTCGATTAAGAAAAACATAGGGCACGTGGTAGGCTTCAAGCGACTGGAAGACGGGATTCTGACCTAAGGAAGGGTTAATGATTAGACCATCGAGCTGTCGCATCAGAAAACCTTTGACATTTTCCTCTTCCCGCGCCAGATTGTCCCGCGAGTTGACGATCATCAGACTGTACCCTTCCTCCTGGCAAAGATCCTCGATCCCTTCTAGCACCTTCATCCAAAAGGGGTTTTGCAGATTGGATAAGATAACCCCTATGGTACTGGTCTTCATTTGTTTCAAGCCTTTGGCAAGGGCATTGGGTCGGTAATCTAGTTCGCGGATCGCCTGGAAAACCTTCTGCCGCTTTTCCTCCGTGATATGATGATAGTTTTGGTTCATCACCCGCGACACCGTCGATTTGGAAACCCCTGCTTTTTTTGCCACATCCTCTATCGTTACACGCATCTTCAAATCTCTCACACTCTCTGTGCAGCAGCGTAGATTTGCTTCGCCTTTTCAATGACAGGACGATCTACCATTTTTCCATCAAGGGTAAAAACGCCTTGCCCCTTCGCCTCCTGATCCGCCGCATCCAACACGCGCTTCGCCCAGACAATGTCCGCCTCCGATGGACTATATACCTCATGGATTACGGAAAGCTGCTTAGGATGAATGGCCATCTGTCCGTTGAAGCCAAATTGTCTGGCCACACTTGCCCGCTTCCGCAGGCTTGCCTCATTCTCGATATCTGCAAAAACAGAGTCATAGATCCCTTTGATGCTGAACGCTTTGGCAACGGTTACAATTTTTGAACGGGCAAAGGCTAACTCCCATCCTGAATCGGTTAAGGTGAGATCCAGGTCAACGGCGAGATCGATCGCTCCAAGGGCTATCCCAGTAATCGACGGGGATTTGGCAATTTCTTCGAGATGTAAAATCCCGCGGGCTGTTTCAATCAAGGTGATGATTTCTCCTCGATTCCCCATCAGCTCCCAACTTTTCCCTACCTGTTGTTTACTTTCCGTCTTGGGCAGCAAGATCCCAGTCACGCCCTCACACCTAGCCAACTTGACATCCTCTTCATACCACGGGGTTTCAAACGCATTGACGCGCAGGAAAATGGGTTTTGAAATCGCTTTGCCTTCGAGTTCCTCGAATACCTCGGTGATCGTTGCCTGGGCTGCCATCTTTTCATCCGGATGCACCGCATCTTCAAGATCCCAAATCAGCGCATCGGCATGACTGTTTAACGATTTAAGCAGTTTTTCCTTTTGTGTTCCTGGGGTAAAAAGCAAACTCCGATAATGCATGATTCCACCGCCCGCCTCTCTTTAGATAATTCCATCCACTTTCAGCTTTGCAATCTCCTCAGGACTGAGACCCAGTTCCCCGTACACTTCATCGTTGCTAGATCCCAGGTCAAGACCCGCATTACGGATGCGACCAGGAGTCCGGGACAATTTCGGAGCAACATTCAACATCTTCACTGAACCAAAATCGGAATCAGGGACTTCCGCGATATTTCCTCTCGCCTGAAAATGGGGATCCTGCATAATGTCTTCGATATCATAAACAGGTGCGATCGTCGCCTCAAAGGTGATAAACCGATCGATAATTTCCGCTTGATCATGCTGCTTCATCCACTCCCCAATAATCTCCTCGAGTTCATCCGCATGTTGCAAGCGGACCTGATTATTGACAAATTTAGGATTGGTGATCAGGTCTTCGCGATCGATCGCTTTAAAAATTCGCTCCACGATTTGCTGCGCACTTCCAGAGATCGCGACCCATTTGCCGTCCTTTGTTTCGTACAGATTTCTCGGGACCGACCACCCCGTGCGGTTGCCCTTGCGACCCGGAATGAGGCCTAGCAGGTCATACTCCATCACTTGGTTTCCAAGCATCCCCATTAATCCCTCATAAATCGGCAAATCGATATATTGCCCTTGCCCACCAGAGCGATCCCGCTCATATACAGCAACCATGGTGGCATAAGCACCTAACAGGGCTGTTGCTTGATCGGCTAAAGCGATGCTCGGCAAAAGCGGACCGCGGTCGGGATACCCATTGATCTGGGCGAAACCAGACATCGCCTCGGCTAAGGTGCCAAAACCCGGGCGATCCTTGTAGGGACCCTCTTCCCCAAACCCTGAAACCTTGACCATGATCAACCCTGGGTTGTTTTCTGAAAGCAGCTCATACTTCATCCCCCACTTTTCCAGCGTTTTCGGCCGGAAATTGGTGATTAGGATGTCCGCGGATTCTGCGAGTTTGCGAAACAGGGCTTGCCCCTCTGAACTGTTGAAATTCAGCGTAATCGGTTTCTTGTTGCGGGAAACCAGCTTCCATTCGAGAGACTTTCCGTCTTTTTGATTCCCTGCATTGCGCAAGGGATCCCCCTTGGGGTGTTCGACCTTAATGACCTCCGCGCCAAAATCCCCCAAATACGTTGCAAGCATTGGCCCGGCCAGGACAGTAGAAGCGTCGATTACCCGCAATCCTTCCAGGGGAAGTCTATGTTTCGGTTTCAATCGGGATCACGCCTTTCGAAATCGATTTCAGAAATCGTTTTCTAAATCGTACTACCTGTGCATATTATTGTCAATATTATTAATTTTTGTTTTGTATTAAACTAAACATATACTTTGAATATTTATTCTACTATGATAGATGTAGTTGATTTATCAATGGATAGGAGGAGTTGTAGACATGACAGAACAGCAGCAACGTGTAAAGGTAGCGGTTGTACAAGCTTCCTCGGTCATCATGGACCGTGAGGCGACGACGGAAAAGGCTGTCGCGCTCACGATGGAGGCGGCAGTAAAAGGGGCAAATCTGATTGTGTTTCCAGAGGCGTTTATCCCAGGCTATCCCCGCGGATTGACCTTCGGGACCAACGTCGGAAAACGATCGGCGGAAGGACGGCAGGACTGGTTGCGTTATTGGGAAAGTTCTGTCGTCGTACCCAGTCGCATCACAGAGATGCTTGGCGAAGCCGCGCGCAAGGCCAATGCCTATCTTGTCATCGGTGTGATTGAACGGGATCATGAATCAAGCGGAGCCACGCTATATTGTACAGTATTGTTTTTCGGCCCGGATGGAAGTCTGCTCGGCAAGCACCGCAAGTTAAAGCCGACAGGTTCGGAGCGGTTAATTTGGGGAGAAGGCGATGGTAGTACCTTGCCGGTTTTTGATACCCCATATGGGAAAATCGGAAGCCTGATTTGCTGGGAGAATTATATGCCATTGGCGAGAACAGCGATGTATTCAAAAGGGGTGCAGATCTATATTACCCCTACAGCGGATGCGAGGGATCTGTGGCAATCGACAATCCGCCATATCGCCGCCGAGGGGCGCTGTTTTGTTTTGTCGTGCAATCAATATTTTACCAAGGATATGTATCCAACAGACCTCGCCTGCTATGAGGAGCTGGAGTCTTCTCCTGATGAGATGTGCCGCGGCGGCAGCGCGATTGTCGGTCCGCTCGGGGATTACCTGATTGAACCAGTCTACGGCCGGGAGGAGATCCTATACGCTGAACTCGATTTGCGTGAAATTGCGTACAGCCAGTTTGACTTTGATGTGGTGGGGCACTATGCTCGGCCGGATGTGTTTCAGTTGATTGTGAATGAAGAGAAAAAGGAAAGTGTGAAGTGGGTCTGAAGGACAAAACTCTGCGGAAAGCGGGGTGGGATGTCCTTCATCGAGCTTATGAAGGACAAAACCCTGTGGAAAACGAGGAGGAATGTCCTTCATCTGGCTTATGAAGGACAAAACCCTCCGGAAACCGAGGCGATATGTCCTTCATCGAGCTTATGAAGGACAAACCCCTGTGGAAAACGGGGGGGATGTCCTTCATTACCTCTTTGAAGGGGCTGTACCTGTCTAGGCTCCACAACACTTCTTATACTTCTTGCCGCTGCCGCAAGTGCAAGGATCGTTGCGCCCCACTTTTGGCTTGGATTCGACTAATCCCATGTCTTGAAGGAAATTCTCATTTCTTTCCTCAGCAATCCTTTTCCACTTTTCCAAATCTGGATGTGACAGCCCCATTACCTTGTAGAAGCCATAAAGACTAGTTTCCAGTTCTGTGATAAAGGAGGTGTAGCCCTCTTCTACCATTTTTTCAATAGTGGGGACAACATCCGGTGATAGTTGAAAGCATAGTGATTCGATAAGCAGTTCCCAACTGTCTTCTTCGACATGGTTCTGTGCATCGAGCAAAACCTTGGTCGCAAGGGGTGTCTTGATATTTCGGATAATAGAAAAGGAATAAATATCCGAATCCCTATTTATTACATACGGGGCTACAGCCTCAACGACCTCATCCGACTGAAAGGAGGACAGGGCATCAGACACCTCTTCCAAAAGAACATCTTCACTCCTCACCAGCAGACTCGATAGTTGGGGAATAAACCTTTTTTGCTGGAGAAGCTTGATGTAGTACACGTTGAGAATTCCCTCAAAAGTAAACCATTCTCCCTCTTCCAATTGCTCCCTCATCACAATGTCCGTGTCGCTTTGCGAAAACCACCCGTTCTGCACGATCACCTCTGCCAACATTTTTGCCTTTATAAATAGTTCATGATCATACTCAGGTGATCCATCAAGCTCAGCCAGGGCTCCCCCATATTCGGTCCAAACTTCCTCCTCCGACCCATTTATGAGAAGTTGATAGAAATCCCACATTTCACGCTTAATAAAAGGCTGTAATTCTGCTTTAAACCTCATCGCCTGCACAGGTTTAATTTTGTTGATTAGCCCCTTGTATTCATAGTCCAACTTTTTGTTTTTTCGTTGCTGCATACCTTGAATGAGGGCTTGTACTGCGCCATCGTTGAGAAAATGACTTTTCAGGTGAGAAAGAATGAGGAATTCCTTTTTCTTCGACTGCATGGCCTCCTTTAAAAGTCGCTCCGTCCACTCTGGCGGTACGGCTGGATAGTCTTCTAAAACGCGAAGGACGAATTCTAGAACGAGCGGGTCATCATTTAGTAAATGGGGTTCAATTCTCTGTAAAAATTCCACGTTTATCCACCCTTTGTTATTAATTATCTAAATTGTACCATTGAAACTTTGGTGAACAAAATGGGGGCTTTATCTTCGAAAAACATACAGGTCGGGGTATTTATTTGTAATGATTACACCAATGTGAGCAGAAATTCATTTCCCGTGACCTGAACCCTAATTCCCGTGATCTGAACCACCGATTTTGTGACCTGGATAAGCTATTTTGGGATCTGAGGTAACTGATTAAGCCAAACGGGAGCAACCGGGTTATTTTCGAGAGCCAAAATCGATCAGATACCCCCCTGAAAAATGAAATGGGTACATTTTTTCACCTCGAGTCCTCGAGCTCCATTAAAAAAGACCCCTGATCGGGGCCTCTTTCTAAAAAATTAGTGGTCCTGCCATTGGTCTAGCATTACTGCCAGCCAACCCCTACACCCCTGAGTAGGCCAAGAATCCGCCATCAACCGGCACGGTGATTCCGGTGACGAAACTAGACATGCTGTCGTCCACGAGCCAAAGCATGGTGCCGAGCAAGTCTTCGGGGACGCCAAAACGGCGCATTGGGGTGTGCGTGATGATCTTGTTCGATCTTTCAGTCAAGGAGCCGTCTGGATTGGTTAATAGGCTCCGGTTTTGTTCGGTTAGGAAAAAGCCGGGTGCAATCGCATTGACTCGGATCCCTGCCTCGGCCAGGTGGACGGCAAGCCATTGGGTTAGGTTGTCAATGCCAGCCTTCGCTGCACTGTAAGCAGGAATCTTAGTCATTGGGCTAGGTGCGCTCATGGAAGAGATGTTGATCACAATCGCTCCTTGTTTTCCGATCATCCCGCGGGTGAAGATTTGGGTCGGGATCCAGGTTCCGAGAAGGTTAAGATTAAACACAAATCCGAATCCTTCTGCGCTCAGGTCAAAAAGAGTCTTCACCTCGTTATTCTGCATATCCGAGGCAGACAAAGTTTCTTTGGTCGTGGTGCCATCCGGATGGTTTCCCCCTGCTCCGTTGATCAAGATGTCACAGGCGCCCCATTTTTCCCGAACCGTTTGTTCAGCTTGCTTTACGCTTTCCACATCGAGTACGTTGCAGGAAACGGACATCGCTTCCCCACCTGCACTGCGAATTTCCGCGACCATTTTTTCGCCGTTTTCTGCGTTGCGATTAAGAATGGCAACTTTCACTCCTTGACGGCCTAGTTCCTTTGCCATCGTACCGCACAATACACCGCTTCCACCGGTGATGACAGCGACTTTTCCTTTTAGATTTTCATGAATCCCTAGCATGTTTTCTCCCCTTGCTCCGCCAACCACTTTCTATATTCAGCTTTTGTTTCTTCGTTTGGAGGATATACGTTAATGATGCTCACACCAGTTGCTATTTTTTGTTGTATCCAGCTTTCCAGGCGGTCTCTGTCATAGCATTTATGCGCGACTTCCTCTGCTACCTGAGAAGGAATCACAACGACCCCCTCATCATCGCCGACAATCACATCTCCAGGTTGAACCATCACGCCGCCACATCCGATCGGTACTTGAAAATCAACCGGGTGGTGCAGTACAGAACTGGTTGTCCCATGTGCTCCAGCTGCATATGTAGCAAAATCAAGTTCCTGGATGGAAGGATAGTCTCTTAATGCTCCATCTGTGACAACCCCTGCTGCTCCGCGGCACATTAAACGGGTGCAAAGAATATGTCCTAAAGATGCTGCGGAAACCTCTCCACGTGCATCAATGACAAGCACCTCGTCTTGTTCAACTTTTTCTACAGCAATCCGCTGCGGGTTGGTTAAATTATCATAATCCACCTCAAGATCAAGGTCTTCGCGAGCTGGAATATAACGCAAAGTGAAAGCGTATCCAACAAGACTCTTACCTTTTTTTAGGGGATGAACACCTTTCATAAAGGTATTGCGAAAGCCTAATTTCAACAGTTCTGAAGTTAAACTGGCTGTTGAAACATGGTGTAACTTCTCAAATGCATCTGCTGTTAATCTCATTCTTTTCCACTCCTCTGAACCCGGGGTTTAGAACCCTGTCATTTGACGGCGAATCTCTAATCCCTTTATTGGTAAAATATTTTCGCAAGACTCACTTGTAATTATTATACAAAACATCTGAAAACGTCAAATCCTTATTTTTTGGTTTTTTTGAAATCTACGGCACAGGCAAAGTAAAAAATCGACTAGGCACTGAGAAAGCTTCTGATAATCTTCCCCTGACAGAAGGAGATTTGGAAATCATCGAGAAAATAAAAGAAACAAAACTAAAATTTCAGAGTTTTGCTAGGCCGTAGGAAAGGAGTTAGTTACACGAATGATTAATGCACCTTCGATTGCCAACTGTGATCTGCTGAATATGGGGAAACAAATCGATGAGATGATCGCGGGGAATGTAAATTTCCTGCATATTGATTTAATGGATGGGCATTATGTCCCCAACCTTTTCTTGCCGACGAGCATTGTCAAAGCAATCAAAACCAAATTTCCACAGGTGATCGCGGACGTTCATCTAATGGTGACGAACCCTCAGGATTATGTGGACTTGTTGAAGGAATATGGGGCGGACTATGTCAGCTTCCATATCGACAGCACCAGCTTTTCGATTCGACTGCTGAGAAGAATTCGCGATCTGGGGATGAAAGCCGGAATTGTCATCAACCCTTCACAACGGATTGAAATCATTGAGCCTTTAATCCCCTACCTCGATTATGTTGTGTTGATGACAGTAGAGCCGGGATTCGCTGGGCAGAAGTTTATGAACGGTTCCTTGCAAAGACTAGATGAACTAAATGCACTCCGGGAAAAACATGGAGCTTCCTTTTTGATTTCGGTGGACGGTGGGATTGATTATCCCAATTCATACGAAAGTGTGAAAAGGGGCGCGGACATTCTGATTACTGGGATCTACACCGTGTTTAATCAACCGGACGGTTTAAAAGACGCTTGCCTGCGTTTTGAGCGGGAAATGAGTACGGTGAAATAGGAAAGGGGTGGCTATGTGCCACTCCTTTTTTACTGTAAAAGCTGTTCAATTTTCGGTTCGAGGTTGGCAAACCCTTTGTTCCCTGCTGCGCGGAAACTCAGCTTTCCCTCCTGATCGAACAGGTAAAAGGCCGGAACAAATTCATTTTGAAAGGCCTCTCTAATTTTATGGTGGTTATCGATGGCAACGGGGTGTTCGATGTGATATTGGGCGACATCTTGTTTTACTTTGTCTACATCAATATCCGCGGCTCGCTTGGGCATGTGCACACCCACGATCTGCAGTCTTTGGCTTCCGTATTTCTTTCGGTAGGAGACCACTTCCTCCATTACTTCATGGCAAATCTGGCAGGACACTGCCCAGAAATGAACAAGCACCGGCTTTCCCTGCAGATCTTTCGCTTGAAATCCGCCCTCGTTCAACCATTTCGTCGCACCTTCCATTGGCGGCATCGGGGTTCTGAGCCGCATCGGTATCATTTGGTCGGCTCCCTCCTTCCTTTTACAGCACTTTCTCTCCAGGTTTCCAGTTTGCTGGGCAAAGTCCTCCAGCTTGAAGAGCCTGCAGTACACGCAAGGTTTCTTCTACGGAACGTCCAATGTCGTTGTGATGAACGACTTGGTATTTTAATTCCCCATTTGGGTCGATGATAAACAGTCCGCGCAGGGCAACACCACTCTCTTCAATCAGGACACCGTAGTCGCGGGATACTTTATGGGTGATGTCTGAGCCTAGTGGATATTTTAAGCTGCCAAGTCCGCCCGCATCGCGCGGGGTGTTGATCCAGGCCCGGTGGGAATACTTGGAGTCCGTGGAAACACCGATGATGTCACAATTTAATTGCTGAAATTCCTCATAGCGATCACTCATCGCGGTGATTTCGGTTGGGCACACAAAGGTGAAGTCCAATGGATAGAAAAATAGAACGAGCCACTTTCCCCGATAATCCTGGAGTGAAACCTTTCCAAAATCCTTCCCGTTCCCAAGTGCGGTTTCCATTTCAAAGTAAGGTGCAGGCAGTCCGACTAAACGCTGTGCCATGGTTTTTAGTTCCTCCTGTCGTTTCATAAAGTTAATGTATGTATAACCCTATATTAACACTGGCGAGACCCTTTGGTTAGTACCTTTTCCCAATGCTGTGGGCATTATCCCGGTGGTTCAGAGAGGCGGTGTGGGAGTCGCTTTGACTGAATAGTGGCGGGATATTTTTCCATTAAAATGCAGAAGCTAGAAGCGTTATTTAAGTTTATTCAAGGAGTGTCGTGATGGCTTCCTCCCTTTTGCAAACGATGAAACAAGCACTTGAAATGAAAAAGAATCCCCTCCCCTGGGAGAAGGCAATCAGTGCTGCCATCTGTTCTGGGTTACCGGTGCTGATCGGGTGGCTGATCGGCAATCTGCAGTATGGGTTGATGGCGGGAATCGTGGGTTTTACGTACTTATATGTTTTTCATGAACCATATGCCGAGCGGGCGAAAAAGCTGTTTTTTGTCATGATCGGGATGGCGTTGTCAGTTGGGCTCGGTACTCTCTTGGCTCCAAATCCCCTCGGAGCAGCCCTGATGCTCGGGGTGATCGGAACTGTCGCAACTTTTATTTTCGGTGCACTAAGGATTCCTGGCCCGGCGGCAATCTTTTTTGTTCTGGGATTTGCTTTGGCGACAGGGATGCCGGAGGATCCTGTACAAGCCCCGGTGCGGGCTGGACTGGTTTTGCTCGGTGGCGTCTTTTCCTGGGTCGTCGGGATGATTGGTTGGTTTTACTCCCCCCATCGCCCGGAAAGGCTTGCTGTGAAAAGGGTTTACCTGGAGTTGGCCGCTTTTCTCGAATCGATTGGGAAGGAGAAGCTGGAGACGGAGGCTAGGCAGCGGATTGTGGTGCAGCTGGGGGATGCAGAACAGATCCTTTTGGCGGGCTACATCCCCTGGTGGAGTGCGGAGGAATACAGGCGGCTCCTGCTCTTAAACCATCAGGCGAATGCGATCTTGTTGTATGTGCTGGAGCATTTTTCAGAGCGAGTAGCGGGGATCCCGGTGAGCATTGCAGGGTTGTTGCGGGAAATTGCCGTGGGGATCGATGATCGAGGGAAAAGGGGCGAAGTTTGCGGGTCGGGTGTTGAGGGGGATGAGAGGGCCTTTGGTGATTTCATGTCCCTTATCGAGGAGGCCCATCGTTTTCTTTGTCTGCCGATTAATCAGGAAATCAAGCTGTCCAGACCACCGCTTCGGAACGTGTTTTTAGGTGCCTTCGATAAAAACTCCGTCAGTTTTCTTTTTTCCTTGAGGTATGGGGCTGTTCTGGCGTTTGCTGCTTTGATTGCGGATTCTTTTCATTTTCATCGATCCTACTGGATCCCTTTGTCCTGTGCAGCGGTCATGCTCGGTTCAACGATTGTAACCACTTTTCACCGCGCGATCCAACGTTCGATCGGTACCGTTGTCGGGATCCTGGTTGCTTCGTTTGTTCTATGGATGCAGCCCGAAGGATTTGTGATCGCACTAGTGATGATGCTGCTCACCTTTTGTACTGAGCTTTTTATTGTACGAAACTATGCCCTTGCGGCGACTTTTTTTACCCCGAATGCCCTGTTGATCGCCGAAACAACGACCCAGATGCATGATGTTTCCTATTTTATTTCCGCCAGGTTGATCGATATTGTGATTGGTTGTGTGATCGGCCTGCTTGGTACCTTTTTAATTGGAAGGCACTCTGCGTCCAGCCGCCTTCCCCATTTAATCGCAAAAACCCTGCGCAGCCAGGCGCAGTTTCTATTTGTATTGTTTGGTGGTGGTTCTGTCGGTGAGGCTTCGGAAACGAATGAACGCCGCAAAATGCAGACTAACCACGCGAATCTAAAGACCGTATTCTCGACGGCGCTTGGGGAGATTCCGATTGATCGGACCGCCTTGCAGTTTCTCTGGCCGGTGATCTTTTCCATTGAGCAGTTGGGCTATTTGTTGAATGCCAGCCTCATAAACCCTGAGCGTCCGGTGTTGTCCGATGAGGACCTTGCCCAGCTGCTGCTTGTGTTTGAGAATATGGCAAAAGCAACTGAACAGGGACGGGTGCCGGATAGGAAATCGGTCCCCGTGATCCCTGGGTTTCCGAAGATACAGTCGGAGATCGCCGCGTTGCAGGAGGCATTGGGGTTGGCTTGCCAGGGGCGGGCTGGTAGATGACAGGAAGGTGATGACCATTTCCGCATCTTCTAAACGGAATTTTGGTCATCATACCACCGATGATGACCGTTTTCACATCTTCTAAACGGAATTTCGGTCATCATAACCCCGATGATGACTATTTCCGCATCTTCAAAACGGGATTTTGGTCATCATCCCCCCAATGATGACCGTTTTCGCATCTTCTAAATGGAATTTCGGTCATCATCACCCCGTTGATGAGCTTAATGATGGTTAGAGTGTCCCTGAAGGTTGTCAGTTTTCGTCCAATTCAACGGATTGTGGGTTCGCTCATTTCCCTATTTGATATTCATCAAAAAATTCTGTAACCTTGTAATCATCATATACCAATTGGAGGCGAAAAGATGGCGATCGATGTCTATATCAACTTTAATGGAAACTGCCGGGAGGCTGTGGAGTTTTATGCACAGGTCTTTTCCACAGAAGCACCGCGCATTATGGCTTTTGGAGAGGCACCGCCGAATCCGGAATTCCCATTGCTAGAGGAGGCAAAGAATCTGGTGATGCATACGGAGCTTCATATCTGTGGGGGCCGGGTGATGTTTTCGGATGTTTTTCCGGGGATGGAGTTCAACCAAGGCAACAATATCACGCTTGTGGTCATCAGTAAGGATCGAGATGAAATCACCTCGATATTCAACCAGCTCAAAGAGGGTGGGGAAGTAAAAATGGATTTACAGGAAACTTTCTGGAGCAAATGCTATGGCATGGTGACGGATAAATTTGGGATCGGGTGGCAATTGAGTCTTGAAGGATAGGGGGACTTCCCCCCTATTCCTCCCAAGCTGGATTCCAAACGACTTCCCACAAATGCCCATCCGGGTCTTGAAAGTGACCAGAGTATCCACCCCAGAAAGTATCATGCGCAGGGTCTGTGATCACCGCACCAGCTTTCTCGGCCTGTCCCATCACTTGATCAACTTCTTCTTTACTCCCCACATTGTGTCCGATCGTAAATTCAGTGGGGCTTGGCTCGTTCCCCGCCTGCACCTTCGCCTCATGGGCAAGATCCCTGCGGTTCCACAAAGCCAGCTTTAAGCCTCCTTGCAAATCAAAAAAGGCGACAGCACCATGCTCAAACTCTTCGCCGACGATCCCTTCCGTTGGCAGCCCGAGTCCATCACGATAGAATTCCAGCGATTTTTTCAAATTGTCTACACCGAGTGTAATGACCGTAATACGTGGTTTCATAGATTTCTACCCTCGCAAATAACTTAATGTGCCCTTGGCGCTTTCCATGATCATCCCGATTTCACTGTTCCAACTGAAAAATTGCATGCCTAGATCCTGACATTGTAGGAGCAGCTTCTTATTCGAGCTAATGATTCCGGACCAGCTTCCAGCATCCTTCGCAGCGTCCGCTACTTTTTTCATTGCATCCTGCATCAATGGGTGTTGATAATCGCCGAGGATCCCCAGTTCCATCGAGAGGTCATTTGGTCCCACAACGACTCCATCGACACCCTCGACTCGAGCGATTTCCCCCACCGCCTCAAGGCCTGCAACCGTCTCAATCTGCGGAATGATAAAAGTATCCCGGTTTGCCCGCTCAATGTACTCTGCCATATTCGAGGAATTGTAGTCAGTATGTGCACGCAAAGTAGAAATCCCCCTTTTCCCCAGCGGAGCATACTTCGCATAGTCGACCACTTGCTTTATTTCCTCTGCAGAAGACACCATCGGCACCAACAAGCCATCGACCCCTGCCTCCAGATACTTCAAAATACATTCTCGGTCAATTTTCGGAATGCGCACAATGCAGGTTAGGTTGACCCCCTTTGCAACCGCCGCAATATTCGCCACATTGGTATAATCAAAAGACCCATGCTCACAATCGACGATCACAAAGTCAAAGCCACTCCGTTTAAAAATCCGCACAATATTCGGCACGTACATCTCGGAAAGCATCGTTCCGAAAACATTTTTATTCTCGACAAACTCCATTTTCAAATGACTCATTGCTCTCTCACCACCGGCATCGATTTATTTTTAAGAAACGTATCCGTCTCAGCCAAAGTCCCGCATACTCCAGCACACACAAGGGCCAAGCGGAACAAGCCCAAGAACACTTCGTCCTGCAAAGGCGGCAGCGCGCCTTCTAATCCCGTCGTTCGCTTAATCACCTCAAGCAGCTTCGGATTTTTCCCCGAGACCCCACCGGAGAAAACAATCCGTTCAAGAGCCCCTCGATCTTCACAAATCACACTGATGTACTTGTCGTAGGTCGCCGCAATGTCCTCATAAGCCGCCGCAAAAAGAGTGGCGATTTCGAAATTCTCATTTGTGATCTGGCTAATTGCCCCCGCATCGGCCTCCATCGTTTTGAAAAAGCTGGTGTTCACCCTCAACCCCTTTGAGGAATCCCCAATGATCCCCTGAAGGCTTGTCCAAATTTCGTTTTTATCGACCTGAACCCCGAACACCGAGGCACCGATCCCCTGGATAAACTGAATCAGCACATCGAGGTTTCGCCCGCCCGGCATGCGTGAAATTGTATACAAATACTGTCCGTCAAAAAAAGGTCTGATCTCGTAATGCCCGCTACGAAAATCCTGTTGGATCATCGAAATTTGTGCGGCCGTGCCGATATTAATGCTCACGTCCGTCCCTGGTTTTGCCAAGGTCCCCAAAATCGCTGCTTGCTGATCCCCCACATCCGGATAGACGGGGATATCGAGCCCTTGATATGAATAAAAACCGGCAATGTCCAGCGAATCCCGCAGCTTAGGAAACTCAAATGCTTCGCAGCCTATTTTACGAATTAACGATTGCTCCCACTCCACTTGGACCACGTTAGCCAATCCCGTGGGGGCGGCATTGGTCAGGTGGGAGACGTTTTGACCGGTCAGACGGAAAATCAGATAAGATCCTAATGTGCAAAAGTGGGTTTTGCCGCTGTCTGTCGGGGGTAAACCCTGCTGAATCATCGTATAGAGATTACATAAAGCAAGGGGCGCTTTGAGGTAGACTCCTGTTTCCTCCATTTCATCCCTGCTGATTAGGGTTTCCAAGTGCTGCAAATAGCTCACGCCAGCGCGACCCGGCACCTCCTCCAGGCAGCGCTCATCCTGCCAAGAAACATACGGTGTCAGTGGTTTTCCCCGGTTATCCGCAAGAACGAACCCATGCATCTGCGTAGAAAAGAGAATCCCCCCTATTTCCTCGCCATACTGTTCGATCGAACGGTCAATAATCTGCTTGGTGATCGAATAGATTTGTTCGGCGCTTACTTCAAATCTTCTTCCGGTATCCTCTAACCTTTGTGGCATGGGGAAGGACGGATGACGTGTGATCGTAAGCCCTTCGATGTCCAATATGGCTGATTTAATAAACGTACTGCCAAGATCAACGGTTATATATTTCAAATTTCAGGTCACTTCCTCTTGGATGGGGACTCATCGCTACGTGCGGTGGCTCCTATCCCCTTCTGTCATGTTTGAATCATTTAAATTTTACTATAAAATTTGTTTTTTTGGAAAACTAATTTTAAGGGATTTTAGGGAAGGAGCCGGCGCGGCCGATTAAACCGTTTACTTCGATACCCGGTGAGCAGGGAGCCTATTTTTTGAGTTGTAGTTTTTTTTTAGAGGCTGTGACCAAATCTATCTCCAGTTCATCCAAAAGCCTTTTAAAATCGCCTCTTAACCACGTATACGTGTGGGTCTGTTTTAAATAGCGCATGCACATCATAAGATCAATCAGTGTATCGGTTGTGAGTGAGATCGTCAGTAGTTGGAATGTGTTTGGCAATTGCAAGATAAACGCTTTCAAATTTTCCATTTGGTATGTCGATAAATCCCCATAAGTGGCCTCTATAGATATTTTCAACGCATCTTTGGTTGCAATCGGATTACTAATCTGTATTTTTATGCTCATCCTCTTTACCTCCCGCGAATGTGATGCCAGGGATCTAGTTTCGTCGTTGTATATTTATCATAATATGGATTTCGCTTGAGGGGAAAAGGAATCGTCCAACAAATTTCTTTTGGAAGGTGGCGGATTTTGTCTGATCCACAGGGATATAGGGGATGTGGGGTGTGGGCTGCAGGCCTCTGTCCACTAGCCCTTTGGTTCCAGAGAGAAAAATCGATCTCTGCTAAAACCTTTTAAACGGTGTCAGATCTCTTTCGAAATTGGTCAAATCAAAACAAGTAGTAACTACCTTTCTTTTTAATCCGAGAAATAGATGGATTCGACAAATTCCGACCGAGGTCTGATCCCGAGTATGCTACGATAGAAGGAAATGGAATGTTAGGGAGAGAGGCAATGACTGATCTATTTGGATATCCTTTATTTCTAAGCGGTGTGACCGTTTTTTTTGCGGCGGGGCTGCAGGTTTTAACGGGATTTGGCTTCTCGCTGATTTGTGTGCCGATCCTGCTTTATTTTTATCCGGGGTATGAAGCAATTTGGATTAGCCTTGTGCTGTCCTCCTTTTCAATTTCCGTACAAATGCTGAGAAATCACTCGCGGCCGCGTTGGGACTTAGTTCGCCGTTTAGTCGGCTTTGGGGTTCCGGGGTTAATCATTGGTTTACTGACAAGCGGGATGCTGAATGCGGTCCACCTTAAAGGAATTGTCGGGGTCGTGGTACTGGGATATGTGCTCTTTCAATTGATTCAGCGGAAAAAGGAGCAAGTCCCGATCGAGAGCGGGGAACGTGTGAGGGGCTTTGATCTTGCAGGTTTTGCAGCGGGATTGCTGACCGGGGTGGCGGGAATCCCTGGACCTCCAGCAGTTGCCGTGTTGATTAAGATGTTGAAAAAAGAGGAATTCCTCGCTACGATTGTGGCCTACTTTTTAACTATTTTCTTAACGGCAATCGGTCTTTCCTTCGTCTTTCATACGGAGGCGCTGACAAGTGATCTCTTTATTACAGTGCTAATCTTAATGGTGCCTACCTTGCTCGGCCTTTTACTGGCACACCCGATTCGCCAATCGATCAACGAGCTTAATTTTAAAAAGTTAGTTTACCTTCTACTAATTATTGTCGGCGTCTCTTCACTTTTGCAGTCGTTAAATCAATAGGGAATAAGCAGAGAAAGCGCCCTGCCTCTAAGAAGACAGAGCGTTTTTCTGCTTTACACATCCAAATTCTGATCTTTCAGCTGCTTTTCTGCCATCTCGCCTAGAACCGGAAGCTTATACCATCTCCCTTTGTAAGCTTGTAACATGAGGTAGATCCAGAGGATTAAAGACATGGGTGCTACCAAAAGGCCAATTAACCAACCAATGATAGGAATAAAGCCAAGAACGATGTTTAACAGGATCAAGAATACAGATACGAGGATGGATTGCATTGCGTGGAATTTTACAAAGCGGCTTTCCTTTTCTAAAACAAGAAAGATGATACCTGTGATGATCCCCAGTAAATAACTAAGAACCCCAGCCAAATTCACATCCATCCCGGTTGAAGACTTTTCCTTTTGTTTTGGATCGTTCACTTCCTGTTGATTCATAATCGTTACACCCCCTAAGAAGATTCTTGATGAATCGCTTTGCCGTTGGAGTCTACCCGGGTTCATGCCATCGCGGCGAAGTTTGAAGAACTACCGCGGTTTTGGTCGCTTCCCTATCCTCCTATCTCATCTTATGCATGGGTCTTTGGAATTATATATCCGCAAGAGCACATTTTGTGAAGTGGGAGGAGGAGGCGGGTTTCATGAACCGAATGGTTTTCCAGAACATAAAATGTAGCATCTTCTTTTATTCGCCCGGGAAAGGGGTTGATTCCATGAGTATGCCAAAAATACCGGAAGAAAAGCACAGGCCGGATCTCGATGAAACGATCATTGACTTGTTGGAATCCATTGCCCTTGAAGAAATTGCCCTCTCCCATTTAATTAATGCCGAAGCGGAAAATTTGCAGGCTTTTGTCGGGAAGGATTTGGACTTTCCGTCGAATCCAAGTAACAATGATATTTTAAGATTCAACGTGACCGTTCTTCGTCTAATGGAAACGTTGATGTTTAAAGAGTTATTTTTGCTCCGTAAACTAGAAACGGTATCCCAAATAGGGATGCAGGTGGATTTTGAGGAGTAAGAAATGGATGGGAAAATGGAACGCTCCACTTTTTTACTGTTAGAGACCACTCTAAATATGAAAAGGGCACTTTGTACTTTTCTACGGGAATATCAGCGTTTTCTCAAATCTTTGGGTCGCCAGAAACAGTTGCAAGGGGCGCTAGCGCTATCTTTTCCACGTCTATTATTCTCTTTGCAAATGATTCGGCAGATCCATTGTCAAAAAATCCATTTGCTTGGGAGAGATGTGAAACAAAGTGCGGCATTCAGGCGCTTCTTTGATGAAGACCAGAGGATCGAGAGGCAAATTTCCTCTACGTTGCGGGAAATCCAAAAGTATCTTTCAGGAGACATTCCCACCCCCTCCCCACCATGGCTTTTGTCCCATGTCAAGGTAAAAAATGATGACTATTTCACCACATCGGGAGTTATCAAACGGACTTTGGGATGATATGATTAGGGTAAAGGAGGTGAAAATATTGGGAATTCGTTTTCTTAAGATTGCCGTGATTTATTTCCTCGTTGCAGTTTTCATGGGGATGTTTATGTCGATTTCGCATCAATTTCAATACGCACCATCGCATGCACATATGAACTTGTTGGGGTGGGTTTCTCTTGCATTAGCCGGTATCATTTATCATTTGTTTCCTAACATCGCAGAGAATAAATTGGCAAAAACCCACTTTTGGCTGCATAACATTGGTCTTCCCGTTATGATGATCGGATTAATTATCCTGGAATCTGGAAATACTGCGATCGAACCCGTGATTGCGATTGGAGCGACGGTCACCACGATTGGCATTATTGCTTTCGTTTATAATGTCGTGGCAAATTTAAAGGCCACCGTTAGTCGGGGCCCTTCGTCAAAGCGTAATATTCAGGGGTAGAATTTGAGAGCGAGCCTTTCTGGGCTCGTTTTTTATTTTCTTAGAAAGTTTATCGCCAGCCCCAACCTTCGCTGTCGATGCTGATGACCCCATTTGTCATCCCGCCTAGTTTTCATTATAGGAGGGAATGATGAAAAATGAGTGAAGGACTTGTTAGGGTTTTATTAACGTTTTGTTACGATTTTGGCGCCGACCCGGCTGCCACTGCCGAAAACCCACCGTCTACGGTGAGCACTGTCCCTGTCATCCAGTTTGCTTCTCTAGAGGCTAGGAAAACGACAGGGCCTGCGATTTCTTCGTAAGTTGCCAAGCGTTTAAAAAGCGCCCTGCTGCTGCGCTCTTTGATTCCTTCTTCGGTGCTGATGGTGTTCATCAATTCCCCCTCGATCGGTCCTGGCGCAACGGCATTGACCGTGATGTTGTAGGGTGCTAGGTCAATCGCCAAAGCTCTCGTCAACCCGTTCACTCCCCCTTTTGAAGCACAGTAAGCTGCTGCACCCGCGACGCCCAATTGGGATGAGATCGAGCTGACATTAATGATTTTTCCTTTGTTCGCACGGGCCATGATTTTCGCAAATTCTTTGCTGCAGTAAAAATAGCCGTTGAGGTTGATGTCCATCATCTTTTTCCAATCTTCGATCGTCAGTTCAAAAATCGGTTTGTAGCGCAGCATTGCAGCATTATTGATTAAAATGTCTACGCAATCGAGCTGTTCTTCGACTTGTCTGGCGGCGGCTGCTATGGATTCCGGGTCACTTACATCCATCACGATCCCTATGGCGGTTTCGGGGTAGATTTGGTTAATGGCGGCTACCGTTTCGTTTACCCCTGCCTCATTTATATCGGTGATGACGACCTTGGCACCTTCCGCAGCCAGCTGATGGGAAATTTCTCTGCCCAGTCCGCGTGCAGCACCTGTTACAACAGCGACTTCTCCACTAAATTTTTTCATACGTTCTCCTTTGTTTTTGCAGCTTCAGTTGCTTTTTGAGCATGGTCTAAAAAGCTTCGAAATCCTATCGAAAGAATCGCCCGGTCTCCGCCAACGGTGATGATTTTGCACCCAAGGTCGCGCCATTTATGGGTAGACTTTTCTATTTCCTGTTGGGTGCTTTCCAACAGCATAGGAGCGATGATGTCAATGTTTTTTCGGGCGGCCTGATCAACCATGGTTTGCAGGGTTTCGTGTAGCAGTGGATGATCGAGTTGACCTGGGATCCCTAAAGTTTGAGAAAGGTCAAATGGTCCCATCATGATTCCGTCGATGTCAGGGACAGTCAGAATCTGGTCAAAATTTTGGACTCCCTCTTCTCCCTCGACGAGCAGCCACACCATGGTTTCCTCATTGCTCCACTTGACATGAGCGGACCAGTCGGTGGCATTGTATTGTGTAGAGCGTGTCCATGGACAAGTCCCCCGCATCCCATTTGGCCAATATTTGGCTGCGCGAACCACTTTTTCCGCCTGTTCCTTCGTGGTCACGCCGGGGACCAAGACTCCCATTGCCCCCGCATCGAGGACTTTGAGGATCATGCTTTCATCCTTGTTTGGAACCCGAACAATCGGAGTCAGCCCGGTTGCGTCTGCGGCTCGAATCATGGCTGTTGCCATATCCATACCAAAGTGCCCGTGCTCCATATCGATAATGACGTAATCGTAACCCTGATAACCTACAACCTCCACGATTTCCGGGGAAGCCATCTGCACCCACGTCCCCATCGCCATTCGACCCTCCTTATGGGCCAGCCTTACTTTGTTCACCTTTTGATACATGGACATACCTCCTGAAGGATAGAATCGATAAGTATAGTGTTTATTTTATATTAAATATTCTGATAAGTAAAACTATACAGTGTGGTTTATTGAGGACGGGTTGGGGTGGCAATGCTTCTTTGAAACCCTGTGGGCATTCTCCCTTTTGGTCAGGAGCAGGGGTGAATGGGGGCGGTGGGATGTGGGAGACCCGTTTTATCCCTTCTGATCAGGATAAGTACGTTGGCCGCGGTGAACGCGTGAAAAGTCGTGAATGACCGCTAGAAAAAATCTAGTTATTTCCCCTTGTCCAATATACCCCAAAGGGTAGTTGGAAAGTGATTAATATACTTTTGCCAGTAAATGCATTAAAAATGCCAGTAAACTAACCAGAAATGCCAGTAAATCCACTAAATTCGCCAGTAAAAATGAGATATGAACAGAAAAAGGGGTATCTTTGACTTTTGTTGTCGTCCATTTAAAAATAGTTCACCCTAGATAAACAGATACCCCCACCCATTTCCTTAAATTCTTCCTGCTTCCATGATTTTTGCAGGTAACCGTTTTAAAAATGCCAGTAAAGGGGACAAATCCGCCAGTAACGCATGGAAAATCGCCAGTAAATTTCGTGGCATCCGCAATCCCTCCGACACGACCTACAGCGGAAGATCAAAATTTAATCATCAACGAAAAGGGTGACCCCAAAATCATTTGGACGTCACCCCATGCGATCTCATAAAAAATCTCTTTGAGGATCAAACATTTTCTGAATGTGTTGACGATCGTTAGTAATACCGAGTGCTAACATTAATAGGATTCTAGCCTTGGGACCTTGCATAGGCGCTAATATACAGCCCTCATCAAAAAGTGCCCGGGCACTCACTTTTGTTCCATAGGAAAAGAAAATCTTGCCATTGACACAGCGTGAGCATATCACAACCGTTACACCCTGCCGTAAGGCATTACGAATGCCCTCTGCCACGGAATCATTCACATTGCCAAGACCTGAACCCTCAATAATAATCCCCTTCGCTCCGGATTCAACTGAACATCTAATGAATCTATCATCCATTCCTACAACAAATTTAATCAAATCAACATCAAAGATTGGTTTCTCTGTATATAGATTCAGACGTAGTAATTGGGTTCTACTAAAATGGACATGATCAGGATAAACGTAGCCAAGCGGGCCAAATTCACCTGATTGAAATGAATCAACATTTGTCGTATGTGATTTATAAACATCCCGTGCGGAGTGGATCACACTATTAAGGGCAACCATAACTCCTTTCCCTTTCGCTTCTGAACTGACAGCAATTTGAATAGCTTGGTATATATTGAAATAACTATCCGTAAAGGGATCTGATGTTTTTCTCATTGCTCCGGTGAAAACCACAGGGCGATGATCGCTCACCATTAAATCTGCCATAAAAGCACTTTCTTCCATTGTGCCCGTACCATGTGTAACAACCACACCAGTTAACTCTGGGTCTTCCAACAGGACATCACGGATGTGCCGAGCCAATTGGTAAACTTGTTCAATGGATAGTCTATTACTTACTACCATGCTAAAATTATCCACTTCTACTATAGCAAGCTGATCAACCCCGGGTACACCTTTGATTAAATCCTCCCCCGTAAACTTTGGTAAGGCCAGCTTGCTACCATCTACATCCGAAGTTGAAATGGTTCCACCCACTGCTATTAAACGAATCCTAGGTATCATAATACTCACCTCCAGACTACTCATTTTTACCCGAATTGATGGCCGGACAAAATTGTCCGGCCATCAAGATGATTACCATCCTAGTAAGTCACCTAAATTCTTCACTTTCTCTACATTCTCTTTCAGCATATTTAGATAGTCTTGGCTACCCATGAATTGTACTTGTGCTCCCATATCTTCAATTTTCTTAATCTGCTCTTCATTTTTGATTGCCTTTTCAAACGCTTTCTCGAGGATTTCTAGGCGATGTGCATCGATCCCTTTTGGCCCCCCAATTCCCCTTGAGGAAGCCATCTTGACATCGAATCCACTCTCAGTAAGTGTTGGCACGTCAGGTAGAAGTGAAGAACGTTCATCTGTTGCAATACCAAGTATTTTAATCTGTCCTTCTTTATGCATATTTAAAAGTTCACTTAGATTCCCCATGAAAATGTCTACATGTCCGCCCAATGCTGCTGCATAACTATCGGCAGCACCTTTGAATTGAACCGGGTTGAATTTCGTTCCATAGTTTTTATTAAAATCCAGTGCTACTAAGTGCTCATCAGATCCGATCGCAGTTGCAGTTGTAGTTAATTCCTCTTTCTTTGCATATTCAATCAACCCTTTGATATCGGAAAAACGAGTATCATCTGCACGAATAGCCACAACATCAGGATCGATAACATGGTGAGCGACGATAGAATAACTGTCTAAACTAATATCACGCTTCGCATTTGGATCAACGAAACCGACTGGCAAAGTTGGGGAATGAGTAATACCCAGAGTATATCCATCCGGTTTTGCTTGGGCTATTTCTGTCAATCCAACCCAGCCACCGCCACCTGGTTTATTTACTACATTAATTGTAACCCCCAGTTCCTTTTCAACGTAAGGAGCCAGCGTGCGTGCGCTTACATCTGTTCCACCACCTGCCGACCAGGGAACAATAATATTAATAGGCCTGTTAGGAAAATCATCCTTTGGAGCCTGTTCCGCAGTGCTTGCAGGTTTTTCACTTGAGGCTGGAGCCTGCGTAGATTGCGTAGATCCCCCGGTACTTGAACCACATGCGGAAAGCAACATCAAACAAGACGTTAGGACTATCGATAAACCAAAACTTTTTTTCATCATTAACACCCCTCATTTTTTATTTGATAAGATTTACTCTTTCACGCCACTTTTCTACCGCTTCACGATTTACAATAAATTCCGGAATTTCACCCCTTAGAGCAGATAGGCAATTTCGCGAACATTGCTCGGAAATTCGATGAAGTGATTCAAACGTATAGCCCGCAACATGTGGGGTTATGACGACGTTTTCCATTTCTAACAAAGGGTTATCTTTACTAATCGGCTCCGTTTCAAACACATCCAACCCAGCTCCCGCAATCCGCTTGTCTTGAAGCGCTTCAATTAAAGCCTGTTCATCAACTATAGGACCCCGTGAAGTGTTTATTAGGATGGCACTGTTTTTCATCATGAAGAATTCATTCCGACTGATTATCTTTCGCGTGGATTCCATTAAAGGAAGATGTAAAGTAACCACATCCGACGTTTGAAAAAGGGTATTCCAATCTACCAATTGTGCTCCGAACAAATCAGCTGTTTCTCTCGTTGCAAAGGGATCATAAATTAAAATTTGGACGTCCCATCCCTGCAAACGTTTGGCGAGTTGTTTTCCGATTGCCCCAAATCCTACCATGCCAATGGTTTTTTTATATAATTCATTTCCCATGGTTGAGGAATCTCGCCATTTCCCCTGCTTTAGATGGTTTAAATTACGTGGAATCTTCTTGAGGACTGATAGAATCAGGGAAAAAGCATATTCAGCAACTGTCTTGGTGTGCACTGGGGCATTCGTGACCAATACGCCATGTTCGGATGCTGCTTGAATGTCGATGTTGTCCACACCTATTCCATACTTGCAAATGACCCGCAATCTCGGACTTGACTCAATCACTTTTCGTGTTATCTTTTCACGCGCCATCCCCATAATCGCATCTACGTCTTGACACAACTCTATTAATTGCGATTCAGAAAATCTTTCCGCCGTACGGGATACAGGAGGGCCTAATATTAATTCATACCCTGCATCTTTCAACATTTGATGGGTATCTTCCATGTCATCAATCGGTTCCATAATCAACACTTTTGACTTTTGCTGGGTCATCTCTTTTCTCCTTCCTTCTAGCTTTTTTGAGAAAGTTGAACATCCTGATATAAATTTAACAATTCTTCATTTGTTAACGCCCTTTTCTGACGAATTGCAAGGTCTTTCACTTTCTTTAGAAGGACCTGACCATCCACCGCTGTTTCATCTACCTTCAATTCTTTTAATTTGTGAAGAAGGGAAACAACGCCGCTTCCTTTTCCAACCACAATCTCTCTCGTTTGTCCAACAAGCTCAGGTCTGATCGCCTCGGCAACAAAAGGTTCTTCAATCAATCCAGCCACAACCATCCCTGATTCATGACGGAAGGAGTTTTTGCCAACCACAGGCTTGTGTGCCTGAAGGGATACACCTGTGATCCTCTCTATTCTTCGAGAAATTTCTTGAAGCTTAGAAAGGTCAATATTAGTTTTTACGCCATACAAAACATCCAGGGCCGTCACCACTTCTTCCAATGCTGTATTTCCCGAGCGCTCGCCAATTCCATTCATCGTAACGGAAGCAACCTCAGCTCCTGCGGACATCGCAGCCACTGTATTAGCGGTTCCCAATCCAAAATCATTATGACAATGAACTTCGAGTTCAACATCGTAAATATTTTTAATGTGACGGATTAAATATCGCATTGCTTCAGGGTGTGCAGCACCCACTGTATCCACGACACGCATACGATCCACGGTGCCTTCACTTTTTAACGTCGTTAAAACTTTAGCTAAAAAATCCAAATCCACTCGCGTAGTGTCATAGGGACTCAATATCACATACAGCCCTTTTTCTTTCGCATAGTTTGTTAAAGAAAGACAGGTATCCAAATACCTTTCATCTGGCCACTTTAATTTATGTTTTCGTTGTAAATCCCCAATCGGTAAACTAATTGAAACACCCCAAACCCCTGCCTGGTAAGCTGTATCGATATCTGATTTAATCGCACGGCATAAAGCGGTCACCTTCGAATCCAGTCCTAAAGAAACAATCCGCTTTACCGCTTCCGCATCATCCTCCGAAACCGAAGGCATCCCACTTTCAATTTCGTCTACTCCTAGTTCATTCAGAGCTTTTGCGATTTCTACCTTATCTTCCAAACTGAATGCAAGACCTGCCATTTGCTCCCCATCCCGGAGAATACAGTCGGAAATGATGACAGATGGAGGAAACGATAAGGTATTTTGAACTTCAGGCAAATGATTGATAAAACTGGTAGCTTTTTTAAATCGATCCACGTAGTTCATCCCCTTTATGAAAGTCTAATTACCTGTAAAAACCCCTTTTTTCTAACCATTCCTGGATGGCCCTGGCTATTTGCAGATTATTTCGATCCATCATCATTAAGTGCGAGTTCCCCGTGATTCCTAGTTCCGGGAGGTCAAGGATGTCTACCATCCCTCCTTCGCTTCTTAAAGCTTGAAAATACGCCATAGTCTTCCCCCGAATGTGGGTCCACCTTTCATCTTGACTGATATAATCTCCATAAACAGTTAGTATAGGTGTATTTTTTAGCCGTTCAGAATACTGGGTGTCTCCTCCATTGGCTGGTTCAACTGCAATAATAGCCTTTACCTGATCAGGGAGCGCCTGGGCAACTCGAAATGCAAAGGGACCAGCTTGTGAATGTGCTACTATAATACAGGGGCCAATTTTCTCCACAAGTTTCATATAAGCAGCCAACGTAGCGTCATCACTCTTTGCCCATCTTGGTACGATTTGTCTCGTGAAATCATCAAAATACTCAACAGGGAATTGATTGTTTTGGAGAATCCTCCTCTTGTCCCTGTCCTTGTTGTACGATCCTTTCCCCGCCCCAATCCGAAATCTCTCAAATTGATCCTTTTTCGGAAAGATAATGGGTTCATCCTGAAAAGCCTCAGCATGCAGCGACCAACCAGAGCGCCCTCTCTCAACGGCATCGGAATTATAGACAGCCCAGCCCCTTTTCAAAAAATAGTTCAGCCAGCCTTCTCGTCCATCAGGTGTGGTCTCGTATGTGGCACCGGTAAGAGAGCCCCCATGCCAAAGGAGTAATGGAATCTTACCGCGCAGATCACGAGGAATGAAATACTGCACATACATTTGCTCTACTTGGTAAGTCCCATTCGGATCAAATTGAACGGGCACTCCATTCTTCGTAAGGACGACTTCCTTTACTGGCCTTTCCTTCACCTCTATTTCACGGCCGCCTATATGGAAAGACCCCATATCTTTTAGGGATATCATCGAATCATCCATTTATCCCTTCCCCCTACTCCGGTGGATACTGCTTATACTTCAGCGTTTCATAGTCGTGTCCCGCTAAAACGATGCCGCCAAGCCGCTCCATTTTTTCAAATGACCGTTCATACTCAGCTAGGTCGATATGCAGTCCGTTCGGGATGTGGCGCATGCGCGCGTCGCCGTGCCAATTTTCCATTAAAGGAACACAGTCGCTGGCGATGAGATAGAGATCTTTCCTTGTTTCCACGGCGACTCCCATTAGTCCAGGCGAATGGCCTGGCAGGCTGATTAAGTGAACGCCCTTCAGAAAGTCATAGACGTCACCGGAAACGGTCTGCATCTGTTGCAGCACGTCAATCCAAGGCGGGAGGATTTCTCGGAATCCGATTTCGTATTGCGCTTTCTGCACCTCGTTCGGTGTGATCGCGTATTGCAGCTCCGTCTTTTGCACGATGAAGGTGGCGTTCTTAAACATTTTGCAATTGCTGCAGTGGTCCCAATGGAGATGGCTCAGGATCACGTAATCTACTTCATCGGGGTGAACGCCGATGCTTTTCAGGGCATTTTCGGGGTACATGCTTTCATCCTGAATTAATGGCCCATGATACTGGCGAGCCCGATCAGGTTTACACGGACCGGTGTCGACCACGACTTTTTTCCCGGCGACTTCAATGACGAACATGATGCACGGCACTTCAATCTTGATCCCATGATGCCTGCCATAAACAAATTGCGACTTCTCGATATTTTGCAGGATGCCTACATGCAGCGGCTTTATAATCGGAAAATCACTCATGCTTATCCCTCCTGATCAGTTAATTGGTTCGAATGGAAAAAGGGTCTTGCACTTCGTCGGACATGTCGATCATCACATTTTTCGTGCGGGTGTATGGTAGGATCGCGTGGAATCCTCTTTCCCTTCCATATCCACTCTGCTTCACTCCGCCAAAGGGAGCCTGCGCCGCACTCGTCCGATACGTATTGATCCACACGGTTCCGGCGTCGATCTGTTTAGCCACGCGGTGTGCGCGGGAAAGGTTGGTCGTCCATACCCCTGAGGCCAGTCCATAAACGGAGTCATTTGCCATTGTGATGGCCTCATCTTCCTCGTCAAACGGGATCACACTCAGCACCGGGCCAAAGATTTCTTCCTGTGCGACCTTCATACAATTGGCGACATCGACTAGGACCGTCGGTTGGATAAAGTAACCTGAGGCAAGCGCCGAATCCGTCACTCTTCCCCCGCACAGAATCTTCGCTCCTTCAGCTTCCACACTTTCGATGGCCTGCATGATTCTTTGATACTGCATTTCGTTTGCGACGGGTCCCATTTGCGTTGATTCATCAAGCGGGTTCCCCATCTTGATCGTCTTCGCCCTTTCCGCGATCGCTTCAGCCATCTTTTCATAGATTGGTCGTTGCACCAGCAAGCGTGAGCCGGCAATACAGGTTTGACCGCTCGAGGCGAAAATCCCCGCAATCGCCCCCGCAACCGCCTTGTTAAAATCTGCATCAGCAAAGACGATGTTGGGTGATTTTCCACCTAATTCAAGGGTTAAAGGGACAAAGTTTTGACTAGCATTTTTGCCGATCAAACGACCTGTCTGCGATCCTCCGGTAAAGCTGATCTTATCGATTTGCGTTGACCTGGTCAGGCAGTCACCTACTTTCCCATCACCGGTGACGACGTTAACGACACCTGGTGGGAATCCCGCTTCCTGAACGAGCTTGGCAAATTCGAGCGTCGATGCGGAGGCCTGCTCGGATGGTTTAATGACCACACAATTCCCTGCGGCCAAAGCAGGGCCTAATTTGTTTGCCAACAACTGAATCGGGGAGTTCCAAGCGGTGATCAAAACGACAACCCCCACCGGCTCACACAAGGTATAATCGAAGAAATTTGGATTATCCAAAGGGATCGTTTGTCCATAGAGTTTATCCGCGTAGCTTGCATAAAAACGGTACATCCTTGCCGCAAAAACCATTTGTTTCGAGGTTTCTTTGATGATTTTGCCGTTGTCCGTGGATTCGATCAACGCCATATGCGCCGCATTTTGCTCAAGTAGATCTGCCAATTTATTCATTAGCTTGGCTCTTTGTAAGCCGGGAGTGTTGCGCCACGTCTTCTTAAAAGCCGTGCGTGCCGCGTCAATCGCATCTTCAACGTCTTTCTCACTCGCTTGAGGGATCAACGCCCACGCTTCCCGGTTATATGGGTTGATGGATTCGAAGCTTTCACCGCTACTTCTCCATTCACCGTTGATAAACATTTGATACTTTTCCATTCTTATTTCCCCCCTGTAAAATCAATGTCCGCCCATTTTTCCCAAAGCTTCGCAATCGCTGCATAATCTAGATTCCCGTAGCCTTCCTGCTTAGCAATTTCGTAAACGGTGTGTGTGGATTGAATGTTGAAAAGAGGGACTCCCTGCTGTTGTGCTAGTTCGAGGGCCAAAACGGAGTCTTTCCGCGCATTGTCGAGGCTCATTCCCCCCTCGTAATCTCCGTTCATAATCCGCTCGCCAAAACGATGTGTCAACGGTCGCAATAGTGCCGTTTCCCCGCGCAGCAACTCATACACACCATCCACAGAGATCCCCAGCTTCACGCCGAGTGCCGCCGCTTCAACGATCAAGCCCATCACCGAGTGTGCCACCGCGTTGTTGATGACTTTTGCCGCCATCCCGGCACCGAGCGTCCCCATCACCTTGACTTCCGCTGCAATCGCCAGCAAGAATGGCTCGACGTCACGAGTTACGTTATCCGAATCCCCAATCAGCAGTGCTGCCGTCCGGTTTGCCATATGGGACACCCCTCCTAGGATGGCCGCATCGATCAGGTTAATCTGATAAGGTTTGCACACTTTTTGGAATGCCAACATGTCGTTGGGCAAAACGGTACTCGTTTCGATGATCGTTGATCCTTTGGTCAGATGGGGACAGATGGTTCTTAACACATTTAATGAAATGTCGGCACGAGGCAAGGAGAACAGGATGACTTCGGCCATCGCAGCCAATTCCTCGAGGGAATCTACACAAGTAATCCCCTCGCTTTGGAGCTGTTCCCTTTTTGCCTGGTCCACATCAAAGGCAATGACATGAAACTGCTTTGCAAGTTGTCTGGCAATCGTGCCGCCCATATTCCCAAGTCCGACTAAACCTACTTTGTTGGTCAAGGATGTTCCTCCTCTATGTTTTATGGTTAATTTAAATTATAATAGAGTTCAAATATAAGTGAAAATAAAGGGAATTTATAATTAACTATAAAATTATTTTATAATTAGGAGGGGGAGCACATGGATGATTTGGATTGGACCCTTCTCACCTTGCTCGATCGGGAACGCAGTATTTCGGCGATTGCTCAGGAGCTTTTCATTACACAGCCTGCGTTGACTTATCGGGTGAAGAAAATGGAGAGCTATTTTCAGGCCCGGCTTTTTACCCGCACGAAAAAGGGTTTCCTCCCTACACCCGTGGGGGAGCTTGCGATCGAGTATGCGAAAAGCATGAAGAAGGAATTAAAAAAAGTCCAGGAGGATATCTTTTCCCTGGAAGGGAAAGTCAAGGGGAAAATCTATATCGGATCTTCGAGCGCTGTCGCCCAATACCTGTTGCCTGACTTGCTTTCCAAGTTTAATGATCTATATCCTGATATTGAGCTAAATGTGGTGACTGGGTTTAGTTCGAGTTTGGTTCCTTTGCTGTATGATGGGAAGATCCACGTGGCTTTTTTGCGGGAAGAAATCGAGTGGAATCATTATAAGCAGCTGTTGTCGACGGAGGGAATCTTTTTGGTTTCAAGGTCGCCTATTGAATTGGAAAAGCTTCCATCGTTGTCGCGATTGGACTATACGACGAACCCTTCTTTGCGGGGTCTGCTCGACGGTTGGTGGGCGCAGAATTTTCGCGTTCCTCCGAAGGTAACGATGAATGTAGATACGGCGGATACGTGCAAGGAAATGGTCCGGGCCGGTCTTGGCTACACCTTCTTGACAGAATTATGCTTGCGGTCGGAACAGGAGTTGTGCTGTGTTCCCCTTTTAAATTCGGCGGGCGTCCCTTTGAGCAGGCAAACCTGGCTGTATGGTACGGAGGAAGCAGTGAACTTTATTGCTGTGCGGGAGTTTTTGGCGTTTATTTCGGGGGTGTTGGGGTGAGGGGGCTGTTTCCAGCCCCTATTTTCCTTCTGCCAGAATTTTATCGTACATCTCAGATGCCCACGGATACTTCTGGAAGATTTCGTCATAAAGCGGCTTCATAGCGGCTATCATCTCTTCTTTAAATTCGTCGCTAGGCGTGGTAAATTTGATTCCTTTCGATTCTAGGAATTTCTTATCATCATCATAGCTCTTTTCCATCAACTGAAATTCGTAATCGGCAGCAGTTTTAGATGCTTCTTCTATCAACTTTTGCTGCTCTGGAGTTAGGTTATTATAAAAATTACTATTGATGATATAAATGTTAGGGCTAAACATATGGTTGGATTCCAATACGTCTGTTTGTACCTCATACCAACCGGAAGCTCTTAGTGTCGCGATCGGATTATCCTGTCCATCCACTACTTTTTGTTCCAAAGCGGTGAATACCTCGGAAATCGGCATCGGCGTAACGTTCATTCCAAGCAATTCTCCCAATCGCAGATAGTTTGGAACGTTTGGCATGCGTACGCGCAATCCGCTGAAATCACTCATTTTTTCCGTCGTTTTGTTGCTGGAGAACATACGGAATCCATTCGCACTCCAAGCGAGCGGCTTCACACCTTGAGTACTTTCCAGATCACCAGAAATCTCATCCCCGATCGGACCGTTCAGCACCTTTTTCACGTGTTCATAGTCTTTAAATAAAAAGGGCCATTCTGGAATTGCCATTTTCTCCACATCGGACTGCATGCTCATTCCGGAAATCCCCATCTCGATCGTTCCATTGCGGACCCCGTCGTAAAACTCTTTCTCTGCACCAAGTTTGTTATTGTCGTAGATCTCAACTTTTAAAGCTCCCTTTGACCCTTCTTCAACCATCGGCTTGAACTTTTCACGAAGCGCAATATTCTGCGGATGATCTGTGGCAAAGAAGTTTGCCACCTTGATAACCTTTGCTTTAGCTGGTGCTCCGCTATCCTGCGCTTGTCCAACCGACTCAGTCCCCCCACTGCCACAGGCGGACAAAGCAACAGTAGTTGCTATAGCAACCGTTGACAGTAACGCAAATTTTTTGCTCTTTCTCATTTAGGATTCCCTCCAACGATAATGTTTTTGTTATTGTTTGAACTGTTTCATTATAAAACGAATTCAAAATTGTGATATGTGGTATATAATATATTAGATATAATTTTCTGTCAACAAAAAAGGAGGGTGTGCTCATCCTCCTTTTCTATCTTGATCCCTACGGGTTTGCAGTTCCTTAAATTCCTCTTCCGATAACACTCGCAGCTTATTTAATACCATGATCCATTTCTCTATTCGATTCGATGAGCGAGGATGTAACACAGTTCTCTACCTCCTATTGTCCATAAAAGTTTCCTTAATACAAAATATGTGGGTTGGGTAAAAATGGTGTGTGTGGCTTTGGCCTGTCGGGTCGGTGGTATAGGGCCTATCCTTCGACTGTCCTGTGGGCACTATCCCCTGCGGTAAGGTGAAGGGTTTCATTTGGGGGATGAAGGGGGAGGTCAAGATTGCTGAGGATCTGTGAGCACTATCCCTTTTTGTCAGGGAGGTTGTTGGGTGGGGGCGTGTGTCCCTTCTGATCACGAGGTGCTGGGATCGCTGGATCTAATGGGATCTAATTACACCAATTGTATGGTTCACCTAGACAAACGACAGCTCAGGGGTCTCCCCCTCGGCAATGATCTTCATCAGGTTATGAAGTTCATACCAACCCTGGACAGGCGCAACATTAATCTTCATCGGACTTATGAAGTTCTTACCAACTCTGGACTGTCGCAACATTAATCTTCATCGGACTTATGAAGTTCATATCAACCCTGGTGAGTCGCAACATTGATCTTCATCGAGCTTATGAAGTTCATACCAACCCTGGACTGTCACAACATTGATCTTCACCGGGCTTATGAAGTTCATACCAACCCTGGACAGGCGCAACATTGATCTTCATCGGGCTTATGAAGTTCATACCAACTCTGGACAGGCGCAACATTGATCTTCATCGGGCTTATGAAGTTCATACCAACCCTGGTGAGTCGCAACATTGATCTTCATCGGGCTTATGAAGTTCATACCAACCCTGGACAGGCGCAACATTGATCTTCATCGGGCCGATGAAGATCATAACAACTTTGGACCGTCCTAATATTAATCTTCATAGGGCTTATGATGACCACATTTCCTTTGGCGAATCATCAAAACGGTCTTCATCGAGCTTATGATGACCACATTCCCTCTAGGGAATCATCAAAACGGTCTTCATAGGGCTTATGATGACCACATTTCCTCTGGGGAATCATTAAAACGGTCTTCATCGAGGCTTACCGCTGCCACCTCCCCACAATTCCTGCATTTTTCCGCCAGTCAAAGTATAAGTTATAGCAATCTGACTGAATAATAGGCAAAAAGGAGGGGATCGGGATGGGCCAGCTGGATAATAAAAGTCTCATACACCGTATCGATGTCGCTGCGGGAAGGACTTCTGCGGATTTGATCATCACAAATGGAAAGATCATCGATGTTTTTAATGGAGACATCCTGGAGGGGGATGTGGTGATTGCGGATGGCACCATTGTGGCGATTGGGCCGTATGGGCCGCCTGCCCACGACCAACAGGTGACCGTGTGGAAGCAGCCAAAGGTAATCAACGCTGAAGGCCGTTACATCTGTCCCGCTTTTATCGATGGGCATGTCCACATCGAATCCGCACTAGTCACGCCACAGGAGTTTGCGAAGGCGCTTCTTCCCCACGGGGTGACCACGATTGTTACGGATCCGCATGAGATTGCAAACGTGGCGGGGACCGAAGGGATTCAATTCATGCTCGATTCCACGCAAGATCTCCCTTTTGACGCCTACTTCATGCTGCCATCGTGTGTGCCAGCTACTCCTTTTGAACATGCGGGGGCGATTCTTAAGGCGGAACAACTCAAACCGTTGCTTGCACATCCACGTGTTTTGGGGTTGGCAGAGGTGATGGACTTCCCTTCGGTCCAGGCAGCGGAGGAATCGATGATCGACAAACTTGTCGCGGCCCACCAACACCGAATCGATGGCCACGCCGCGGGCATTAACTCCAACGGGATCAACATTTACATGACCGCGGGGATCCGCACAGATCATGAGTGTGTCACGGCGGAAGAGGTTCGAGTGCGTTTGCAAAGGGGCATGTATGTGATGATCCGGGAAGGGTCCGTGGCGAAAAATGCCAAGGCACTCTTTCCAGCAGTCACCGAGCGGAATTCGCGGCGCTGTCTGTTTGTGACGGATGATAAGCATTTGGATGATTTGATGAAGGAGGGGAGCATCGACCACATTATTCGCCTGGCGATCAAGGAGGGGCTCTCCCCGCTCACGGCGATTCAAATGGGCACATTAAATCCGGCGGAATGTTTCAATCTCAACCACAAAGGAGCGATTGCACCCGGGTATGATGCAGATTTTCTTTTACTAGACGACCTAGAAAATATCACAATCCATCAAGTCTATAAAAATGGGAGTCTGATCGCAGAACAGGGAGAATCGGTAGAGACCCCCTTTTCTACTCCTCCGACCATCCCTGCCAACATCAAAAACAGTGTTCACCTGCCCCCACTGGACACAACCCATCTGCGGATCCCCCTCAAAGGGAATCGGGCGCATGTGATCGAGATCATCCCCAATAACCTGGTAACGAACCACCTGATTGAGGAGGTCGAGCGAGATAACAACGGCACATTCACCCCTTCCAACGACAAAATAAAAATCGCGGTCATTGAGCGGCATCGGGCTTCCGGGCACATTGGGCTTGGCATCGTAAAGGGGTTGGGGCTGAAAAAAGGGGCAATCGCCTCGACTGTCGCACATGATTCCCATAACCTGATCGTTGCCGGCACCAATGATGAAGACATGATCCTTGCGGCTAAGGAGCTCGAGAAAATTCAAGGAGGGCTGCTCATCGCCTGCGATGGTGAGGTCGTAGCCAGCCTGCCGTTGCCGATCGCGGGGCTGCTTTCTGATCAGATGGGAGACGTCGTCCTGAGGGAACTGGCGAAATTAAAGGAGGGTCTCAGCCAGGTTGGATTCAGCCAGCCTTTTAACCCCTTTTTGACGCTGTCCTTCCTCGCCCTGCCGGTAATTCCCGAGCTAAAAATTACGGACAGCGGGCTGTTTGATGTGGTCAACTTTCACCACATTGAGGTCGAAGCTTCTCCGACAGAATGAGCATCGCAATCGTGTAGGCGACGATCACATAGGGAAACACGGAAAAAGTGGTTTTTGCCGCGAACCAGCCGAACAGTGGAGGCAAAAAAGCGCCGCCGATATTGGCGACGGCCATTTGGTAACCGATGATCCTTTGTGAGTGCTCTGTTCCAAAACGCTCTGGCGTGATGTGCAGCATACAGGGGTAAATCGGCGCACAGCCGAAGCCAACCAAGACCAATCCGATCAGCAGAAAAAGGGGCGGCAAGGGAACGATTAAGAGCACAGCCCCAACCAAGATGAGCCCTTGCCCGACGCGAATCAACGTCCGATTTTCGAAGCAAAAGGTGACAAAACCGGTGATCAACCGACCGAAGGTGACGCCGACATAAAACAAGGAAACCCAAAGAACTGCTGTGGCGACGGGCAGTTCTTTGGCGTTCACGAGAAAGCTGCTGCCCCACAAACTAATCGTTGCCTCCACCCCGATATAAAAGAAGAAAGCAAAGAGCGAGAGCTTCACTCCTTTGATCTGCGTCACTTTCCCCCGCACCGGGACCGTGCTAGCAGCCGCCATATCCCCCTTTTTCCATAGGGACAAGGAGAAAAGGAGCAGCAACACGATTGCAAACTGAATCACGCTTACGGTGAGATATCCTTTTCGCCAAGATTCCCCGCCGGCAATAAAGTGAGACATCAACAACGGTCCAAGAATCGCACCGATCCCCCAAAAGCAGTGCAGCCAACTCATGTGATGTGCTTTGTAATGTGTCGCCACATAGTGGTTGAGCCCCGCATCGACGGAGCCCGCGCCAAGACCTAGCGGCACCGCTAACAAAGCCAGCCATAGGACCGATGGGGATAAGGAGAACCCCAACAGGGCGACCGCCGTCATCATCACACTGACCCAAGTCACCCGACCGACTCCCCACTTTTGCAGGACAACTCCACTGTAAAAGCTAGAAACAATCGTCCCGCCGACGATGATCATCGAGAGGACTCCCGCCATTTCAATTGGCGCGACATATTCCTTGTGCATCACAGGCCACGCTGCACCAAGCATCGCATCGGGGAGTCCGAGACCGATAAAAGCTAGGTAGATGATGACTAATAGCATCAAATAGAAAACCACCTTCGATTAATCATGAAGAAGTTTTTGGATATAGGTATACGCCCCTTGGGCTGCTTCCTCCGCGCTCGGCAAAGACAAGCACTCCATAGCAATATATCCCTGGTAGTCCGCTTTCTTCAAGGCATCCAACACCTTTTTGAAATCAAAGAACCCCTTCCCTGGGTACATTCTATTATTATCCGCAAAATGGACATGACCCAATACATCCCGGGCACGCAAGATCGGGCCTTTGATTTCACTTTCTTCAATATTAATATGGAAGGTATCGATATGAAGCTTTAATAATTTACTGTCAAATTGACGGATGAAAGCGGCAGTGCTTTCGATCGATTGCAGGGCATCGCTTTCGAATCGATTGATAGCCTCCAATACGAGAGTCACTTGGTGCTTTCCCGCGAAGTCGAGGCAACGATTCAAACTTTCGATGAGGCGGTTTTCATAGGCTTGATAGTTTTCACTTTCCTTGACAAGTCCTTTGATCAGACCGATGATCACGACAGCTTCCGACTCCTTGGCGAAACGAATATGGGAACAAACTCTTTCGATCGCAAGCTCCCTCATTCGCTCATCCGGACTGGTTAAGCTAAGCTGGTCCATTGCGTATCCGAGCCCTGTTCCCAAAGAAGAAATTCGGATATTCTTTTTCTGGCAGAAAGCAAGAATGGCTCTCTGGTCCACTTCCTCTGGATCTCGCGGATGCAATTCTACGGCATCGTAACCGATTTGTGCGGCTGTCTCGATTGCTTCTAGATAACTTCCTCTTAATACAAAGGGTGCCATGGCTGGTGCCGTTTCTGCTGCAGTTATACTTAATTTCATTTGTATCCCTCCATTTCATCGTGAAACTAGAATAGCTAGCGATTCGCTAGCTACTCCAACAAGACTTCTATTATTTTGCTGCTTCAATTTCCTTCAATAATTCTTCACCATTTGGAATTTCCTTTAGGATCGATTCACGAGCAGGCATAGCCGCCTTCTTAAAGGCTTCTACATCAGATTCTACGATTTCTACCCCAGCTTTTTTCATTTCTTCATAGTATTTATCGTAATAAGTTTTATTGTACTCTACACCAAAGGCAAGGGCTTCATCTACTGCTTCTTGCAAAGCTTTTTGTTGGTCTGGTGTCATTTGATCCCATTTTGACTTGGAAATAGCCGTTACGATAGGAACGTAATGTAATTTGGTTTTATTATAGTATTTTGCTACTTCTAAAAACTTGTCCATCACGAATTGGTCAGGTGAAGTATCACCACCGTCCACTGTCCCCTGTTGAACAGCTAAATACACTTCTCCATATGCCATCGGTGTTGGTTGTGCTCCTAATGTTTCATACGTTTTCACATAGCCCGGTGCTTGCATAACGCGGGTTTTTAATCCTTTTACATCCTCAGGTGTTTCAACCTTTTTACTAGCAAAGATATTACGCTCGTTGGCCCAACCCCAACCTAAACCAACCAGCCCTTGATCGGACAGCATGTCCAAGAATTTATCTCCGACTTCACTTTGAAACACTTTGTTTGCTTGTTCAGCACTATCAAACAAATAAGGCAAATCGAAAATGGAGTACTCTGGATACGTATTCTCTAATGCCGCTGTTGAAACGATTAACATCCCTTGCGCACCAGTACGAACAGATTGGATTTGCTTCACTTCTCCGCCTAACTGTGATTGTGGGAATGTGGATATTTTAATGGTTCCACCTGATTTTTCCTCGGCAAGTTGCGCCATCTTTTCCGCGATAATTTGCCGTTCACTATCTGCAGTAAGCGTGTGACCAAGGTTTAGTTCAATCACTTCTGCTGGTTTTGATTCGCTTTTTTGATCAGCAGGAGCAGATGCATTTGCTGGCGCTGCGCTTTCTTTTCCCCCGCTGGAGGACTCCCCTCCACCACATCCGACAAGCAAGCCTGATGTAGCTACAAGTGTGACTAAAACAGATGACATGAATTTCCTCATATTTACCCCTCCGCTTTTTTATATTTATAAATTACACTCTTTGGGGGTGTGAAACCCTTGAAGTATAACCAATAAAGCCAGTCTTTTTTAAATCGTTAGAGAAAGTTAATCGATTAAATTTTTTAATGGAAAACAGGCGAAACCTTTAGTCTATTAAAAGAGTCATGTTTTAATAATTTGAATTTTATCATATACGGTATTATTTGGTCTAGTGTTAATATTCCTTCCCAACGAAAAAAGAAAAAACCCAAAATCACAAGAAATGAATTTGGGTTTCTCTTTATTTATCCATCAATCCCCTGTAAAACTCGGGTGCTAATGTCGCTCAACTGCTGTTGTTCATCAGCCGTCAGTTCAACTTCAACGGCTTTGACATTTTGCGTGAGATGTTTGATGTTTTGGGTGCCGACGATCGCAGACGTCATCGCTCGCTGATGTAGTAGCCAACTGATCGCGATTTCGCCAAGGGTGACGTTTTTCGCTTCGGCCAGCCCAGTTAAGGCTTCAATCAATGGTTTCTCCTGTTCCAAATGCTCAGGAAGGAACAATCTTCTTTGCCTTCGGAAATCGGTGTCTTTGATCTGGGCTTTTCCATTGTGGTAAACGCCTGTAAGGATCCCTTTGCCTAGGGAGCTGTAACTCATGATTCCGATCGAGTGTTCCTCGCAGAAGGGAACGATCTCCTTTTCAATGCCGCGGTGAAGCAGGCTGTATTCCGGTTGGATGACGTCTATTTGCGCATACTTCACGGCTTCTCGTAATTGATCAATGGAAAAGTTAGAAACACCGATCGCCCGGATGAGCCCTTCCTCTTTTAGTTTGTTGAATTCAGAAAGGGTTTGTTCCAACTGAATCTCCTTGTTAGGCCAGTGAATATAGTAAATATCCAAATAATCCGTACCTAAACGTTTCAAACTTTTCTCCGCGGATGCTCGTACATCCTCTGGTTTCAAATGCTCCGGTGAAACCTTGGTGCTGATGATGCAGTCCTTTCGCTTCCCATCCAGTGCGGTGCGTACGACTTCCTCGGAATGCCCCTTGCCATACCCTTCTGCCGTGTCAAAGGTGTGAATCCCAAGTTCAAACGCTTTTTGAATCGCTTCGATATTAACTTCATCGCTTTGCTTTTCCCATTGTCCGCCGCCCAATTCCCAGCATCCAAAGGTGATTTCAGATATTTCAATATTGGTCTTGCCTAGTTTCCGGTATCGCATGGGCCAATTCCTCCTGTTCATTTTAAATGTTGCCAATATTTAGCATATCATTAAATGAGCAGGGGTGACAGTGTAATTTTTTGCTTTAGTTCGGAAAAGGGGTCAGACCCCATCACCGGGCTAAAGCATCTAATCCCGGCTGAAGAGATCCCGCGTGTACACTTTTTCCGCTACATCCTGGATCTCCTCGGATATCCGGTTGGCGACGATCACATCGCTGATTTTCTTAAACTCTTCAAAATCCCGGATCACCCGCGAGCGGAAGAATTCATCCTCGGCAAGGGCTGGTTCATAGACCACAACCTCGATCCCTTTGGCCTTAATCCTTTTCATCACCCCTTGGATCGCGGATTGGCGGAAATTATCCGAATCCATCTTCATCGTTAGACGGTAGATACCCACGACTTTCGGCTCTTTGGCGATAATCATATTGGCAATGTGGTCTTTTCTTGTCCGGTTAGCATCGACGATCGCGCCCATAATATTGTTCGGCACATCTTCGTAGTTCGCGAGCAGCTGCTTGGTGTCTTTTGGCAGACAATACCCGCCATAACCAAAGGACGGATTATTGTAGTGATTTCCAATCCGTGGATCGAGTCCGACACCATCGATAATTTGCTTCGTATTAAGCCCCCGCACCTCAGAATAGGAATCGAGTTCGTTGAAGAAAGCGACACGCATCGCCAGATACGTATTGGCAAAAAGCTTGATCGCCTCAGCCTCGGTGGAGTTTGTGAATAGAACAGGGATATCCTCTTTTAGGGCACCTTCCACGAGCAGGTTTGCAAAAGTTTTCGCCCGCTCCGACTGCTCGCCCACGATGATCCTTGATGGGTAAAGGTTATCGTGGAGGGCTTTGCCCTCTCTTAGGAATTCCGGTGAAAAAATAATATTTTGTGTTTCAAATTTCTCCCGTACTTTCTCCGTGTACCCCACTGGTACGGTCGATTTGATGACCATCACCGCATCCGGGTTAATTGACAACACATTGGCGATCACGGCTTCAACGCTTCGCGTGTTGAAGTAGTTTTTTTCTGGATCATAATTGGTCGGGGTGGAGATGATCACGAATTCGGCGTCTTTGAATGCTTTGTAATTGTCGGTTGTAGCGGTTAAATGGAGTTCTTTAGTGGCTAGGAACTCCTCGATTTCCGGATCGATAATTGGCGATTTCCGTTGGTTGATCAAGTCTACTTTTTCTTGCAATATATCAAGCGCGGTGACTTCATGGTTTTGCGCTAGCAACACGGCATTGGAAAGGCCCACATAGCCTGTTCCGGCAATGGTGATTTTCATGCTGGATTAAACCCCCTCTCCGTAATACGTTTTATACCAACCCACAAATTTCGCAAGCCCGTCTTCAATGCTTGTTCCCGGCTTAAAGTTGATATCCCGTTCCAGGTCAGAAACGTCGGCATACGTTCTGAGCACATCCCCCGGCTGCATGTCGAGGTAGACTTTCTCGGCTTCTTTTCCTATCAATTTTTCTAATGTATTGATAAATTTCATTAACTGAACCGGCTGGTTGTTCCCGATGTTATATATTTTGTAGGGCGCAAAGCTGGTACTGAGATCATCCTTGCTCTCATCCCACTCTGCATTCGCTTTCGGGGCGAGCGGAATCAGCTTGAAGATGCCTTCCACAATATCATCGATATAGGTAAAATCGCGTTCCATCTTCCCATGGTTGAACACCTTGATCGGTTTTCCTTCGATAATGTTTTTCGTAAAGGAAAAATAGGCCATATCCGGACGACCCCACGGTCCATAAACGGTAAAGAAGCGCAGTCCCGTCGTTGGAATCTTATAGAGATGACTGTATGTATGGGCCATTAACTCGTTGGACTTCTTCGTAGCGGCATAGAGACTCACGGGGTGATCTACATTATGGTTCGTGGAAAAAGGCGCCACTTTATTTCCTCCATAAACGGAACTCGATGATGCATAAAGCAAGTGCTTCACTGGATAGTTTCGCGCAGCTTCCAGGATGTTCATGAACCCGGTAAGATTCGAGTCCACGTAAGCATACGGATTTTCGATTGAGTAGCGGACTCCCGCTTGCGCCGCCAAGTTGATCACTATATCCGGTCTGTAGGTTGCGAAAATCTCGTCCACTGCTGGCTTGTCCTTCAGATCCACTTGGTGAAAGGTGAAGTTGGCGTGGTTTGGATGTTTTTGTAACTGTGCAAGTCGATCGTCTTTTAATTTAGGTGTATAGTAATTGTTCAGGTTGTCTAGGCCGATCACCTGATAGCTTTGATTGAGTAAAAGATGGGTAAGGTGGAACCCAATAAACCCGGCTGCACCAGTGACTAGTATTTTATTCATATGAGAAACTCCCTGTTTTGTCTATTAATGTTGGGCATGGCTATGCCATTCTACCTATTTATTATAGAACATTATCGGAGTTTTGGGATTACAAATAATAGAAAAAGTGGGGACTTATACAAGTGGGGGTATTTATTTGTAATGGTTCCACCAATGTGAGCAGAATCTTATTTCCCGTGACCTGAACTCTATTTCCTGTGACCTGGACCCCTGATTTTGTGACCTGGAACCTCAATTTTGTGACCTGGGGAGGAAACTTGCGCCCATTTGTTGAAATAATCTGCAAAGGAGGGATTCAATGGAGCAAAAGAAACGTCAAATACCTCTATGGATTCAGGCGGATGAAGCTGTTTTGGGACGGCTTTGTCAAGATCATAAAAAAAGGTCCTCACTTAGCGAGAGTTTGAAAAAATGTTGGACTGGTTATCGTGGTGAACTCCAGCTCGACTATCATCTAAGCTTTTTGCCAAAAAGGGAGTACATTCTTTTGCCCTCGGCGCGGCTTGTTGTGGGTGACAAGGTTTGTCAGATTGATTCCCTGGTGATCACTCCTAACGTCCTTATTATTATCGAGTCGAAAAACTTTGGCGGGGAATTGGAATATGATCAGAATCTAAACCGTCTTGTCAGGAGGTATCAAAATCAAGAGATTTCCTACTCAGATCCCATCATGCAGGCCAAAAGGCAACGAATTCTTCTCCAGCGCTGGCTTCACGAAAACAAATTTAAGCCCTGTCCAATTGACTTTCTCGTCTCTCTTGGAGATGCTACCACGCTGATTACGACTAACGGCCCGAAAGATATTTTCCGAAAGATTGCTTATGTCGAGCAAATCCCCGAAAGAATCCAAGGAATACGGCTTTCCCACAAGGAGACGAACCTATCCCCTTACTTCATGCAAAAACTTTCCGAACAACTACAAAAAGCACACACTCCCCCTGACTATGATCCACTTCAATATCACGGGGTTGAATCCAAGGATTTGATCACTGGAGTGAGATGCCCTTCCTGCAGTAAATTCCCAATGGAACGAATTAAACAGGCGTGGTTCTGCTCCCACTGCTGCGCACACGATCCTGATGCACACCGCCAGGCTATTCAAGAGTATCTTTTGATTCATAGGAAGATCACCAACAAGCAGTGCCGGGAATTCCTCGGTGTTCATTCGATTAATAAGTGTACGCGCTGGCTTCAGGAGTTGGAGTTGCCATCTGTTGGCGCAGGTCGACACAGAGTTTATTACAGGGATACAGGTCGGGGTATTTATCTGTAATGATTACACCAATGTGAGCAGGATCTTATTTCCCGTGACCTGAACTCTATTTCCTGTGCCCTGGACCCCTGATTTTGTGACCTGGAACCTCAATTTTGTGACCTGGGGAGGGATTGGGTATTGGGTATGTTTTGCGGAGAAATCCGAGGCTGAGAGACCCCAAAACCCCTTCAGATCCCCCCCCGCAAACAGCTTTTCACCATGGTTTTGACCATGGTAAGAGCGAAACCAGAATAATTATGATAAAATTTTAAATATAAACTTAACTAAAGGAGGACCAACAATGAGCACATGGAAAATCATCCCCATCATGAGCGGGGAGTTCCCTAGCTTTGAAAAATCGGGTTTCACTTATTTAAGAGATTCAGGAAAAAAGATTAAGGCTCCTATTCCGGTGTGGTTGCTGCAGAATGGGGAGCGAAATATCCTGGTTGATACGGGGATTGGAGATCTGGGGTTAGTGGAAAAGTACCACTATCCGGTTATCAAACATGATCTAGAACACTCTCTGAGATCCCACAACGTCACGCCAAGCGAAATTGATCTCGTGATTTGGACGCATCTGCATTGGGATCATTGCCAGAATGTGGAGCTTTTTGAGAATGCTAAATTCCTGGTACAAAAAACCGAGATCAAATACGCGATCTCCCCCATGCCTGTACATAGAAAAGCTTACGAGATTGGCATCAAGGGATTGAAGCCGAATTGGCTTGAGGTCATTGATCGGATTGAGGTGGTCGATGGGGACGCGGACATCGCGGAGGGGATCAAGGTATTTCTGCATCCCGGTCATTCACCCGGTTTTCAAAGTATCTTGGTAAACGAAACGTATCTGATCGCCGGAGATAATATCCCCCTACTGGAAAATTGGAACGCAGAAAATCCGCTTGAATCGATTCCAAATGGTGTGCACGGGAATCTTGCGGATTATTACAAGACATTCCAGAAAATAAAAGAAATCGACGCCGTTGTGCTGCCTGGGCATGACTACGCTATTTTTGAGCGACCTTATTATGATTAGGAGATAAAAGATGAATTGGCTATTTGCTTTGTTTGGAGTTCTCGGTGGGGTGGCCATTGGGGTACAAGCCTCGATTAATGGGGGACTTGGGAAAAAGATTGGGGCGATCGAGGGTTCATTGGTGTCCTTTGCGATCGGCACAGTGGTGTTGCTGCTATTATTTATCTTTTTTGGAAAGGGGCAGATTCTATCGGTTGGTTCTGTGCCAAAATGGCAGCTTACTGGTGGATTGCTCGGGGCTTTCTATATCTTTATCAGTATCTTGATTGTCCCCAAGATCGGGGTTGCCACTTCGCTGATTACGGTGATTGTTGGTCAGGTGGCGATGGGTACGTTGATTGACCACTTTGGATTATTTGGCGGGCGGCAAATTCCTGTGGATTGGCAGCGAGTTTTAGCGATTGTTTTGTTGTGTGCTGCATTGTATTTTTTCTACCGCGATTAGAAGAGAAATCCTGAGTTGGTGCTGTGAGGGGATGCTCCCCTCTACTCCAGCACCTCTCGCATTCTGCGGATAAACCACATCGAGCCAAGCCCGATTACTGCTAGGTAAAGCTCGATGATCCATAAACTTTTGATGTGTCCAGTTTGGTAAAAGGCAACCGGATAGTCGATCACCGCGTGGATGAGGATAGCATAAATGACGTAAGCGAACCTACGCCTTACAACGCCAAGCAGGACGAGCAAGGATAAAGCGATCTGCATGAAAGCAGCAAAGAATCGTTCGACGCTTGCTAGTAAATAGTAGGAACTTCCCTGGTTCAGTAAGGTTTCTTTAATCATCGCCAACTGTTCACCAGGAATTCCCCCGCCCAACGAAGATTCAAACGTCCCTTGGTTGATCATCACGGCAAACATCAGATTTGGCACCATCATCATCAACGTTAAGGCAACCGCCTCAATCCCACCCCAACCGATCCCAAAGGAAATCCCGCCTTTGTAATCGAGGTATTTTTTGAGCAACCAAGTGAACAGAACAAATCGCCCCAGCTCCTCGAAGACCCCTGCTGCCAACCCGCCATACAATCCGAATAGCCATGGGTGTCCAGGAAAATTGGGAAAGTTGGTAAACACAACAAAGTGCAAGGCCTTCTCCAAAACCTGGGTGACCACGAGAAATCCGATCGTTCCGATAATCAGCGGCTTTACATAAATCCCTACTTTTCTCTTGTAAAACACGATCAACCCGACAAACAACACAATTGAAAAGACGATGGAAAACGCCATCGCCCCTATTGTCATACTGCTAACCATGTGAAATCCCCCCCGATTATTTTGTTGGGTGATATTTTTACCTTATTTTACCACGCGCATACTAAGAAGGGGAATGACGGGTTTCAATAGGCGGTGGATCTCCGCTTATCCCCTCAATCCAAGTCCAAAAGGGTACAACCCCGGAATCTCGACGGGCAACTTTCCTGTCGGGTTGAGCTCACCAACGATAATATCTACCGCTGCATCCAAGGACTTCGGATGTGTGCTGTATGTTGCTAGGTAGGCGTCCACCTCTGGAAAGGCGGCAATGTCGTATGGATTGCGAACGGCCACGACAATTACAGGCTTACCTGATTGCAACAAGTTCTGGACGAAATTTTGCTGTGGGCTGTCCTGTCGCACATTGGATGTGGACACAACCACAGCATTCTGCTTTTCGGCAAGCGAAAAGACATCCGTAGATTCATTGCTAGCCAGCTCAACATTAATTCCGTACTCTTCCAAACTTTTAGCGATTCGCTTGTTCACATCCTCTCCATACCCCGTCACTAGAACTCGGCGGATTTTCTCACGATTCAAAGGAAGGTGGTATTTTTGAGCTGTGATGCGTTGTCTACACCGTAAAGGATTTGATTTTCCTTTACATTCACCGGGCTTTGATCGTCCAGGCTTTCCCCGTAAACATGGACCATAAACATCCGTCCAAACAAAAGCGAAGCCTCTCTTTTCAAAGGCTTCGCCATTTCCATGCGTCGGTATTCGGGTGGGTAAAGGGAACCATCACCTTTCCTCTTCTTCACTATAGGGAATCCCTGAAAACAAATCTGCCAAAGTTGCCGCCCGTACCTGATCATCGGTATGGACGGGTGATTGGTCGCCATCCCGTTTGACCAGCAGTTGATCCATTTCTTCCATCTGTTTTTCAGCCAGTTTTTCCAATCCTTTTTGCAGTAATTCCTTTTGATCGTCCAAGTACATCACCACCTTTACACTGGTAATGTCCCCCAATTACAGGGCCTGCATTCAGCCAATGGCACCCCACACTCCACCCGGTTTCTCCCGTTTTCCTTTGCTCTATACAAGGCTTGGTCCACTCGGATCACCAGCTGGCTAGTTTGATCTCCTTTGTGAAAAGTGGCAACGCCAAAACTGCCAGTTTTCTTCTGGTCGAGTGGGAATGAGTGTGCTTCGATGGCTTCGCGTAGTGTATTTGCCACAATGAATGCTTCGTGGAGTGATGTATTCGGGCAAATAATCAAAAATTCTTCCCCGCCCCAACGACCAGCCAAATCTGTATCCCGAATAGTATGCTTGATGATTTTCGCTACGGACTTTAGCACTTGATCCCCTACATCATGACCATAGTGGTCATTGACCAGTTTGAAATCGTCTATATCCATGAGGATGACGGAAAGGGGAGTGGCATGCTGCTCCGCGATTTGCATCTTCACCCTAAGATAATTTTCCATCTGATAGCGATTTGGGATTTGGGTTAGAAAGTCTGTCGTTGATAATTTAATTAAGCGCGCGTTTGCTTTTTCCAGGTTTTTCGTGCGTTCTGAAACCAATCTTTCCAGCCTTTGGTTTAATAGGTTTTGCTCTTCTTCGCGTTGTCTTTTAAGGGAATTAATTTTGTCGGCCAGAGCTAGCGATAATAGAATAGCCTCCATTGCGGCTGCCGCAGCAGGGATCATTTCGAAAAATGACGGATGAAAAGGAAGCACTGCGGTTAGGCATAGCACTTGAGCTGTAATGCAAATTAACAAAATGCTCCAACCTGCGAGATAGAGCCTGGCTGCTTTGTTTCCTTTGGACATGGTCAGCAAACCAGCGATCCACAAACAAATGGGTGACACTATGCCAAGTACGAATGCCATCAAATCAACAAAGTAGGATTCCGGTAAAACAAAAACGAGCACAAAAAATAGAATGGAAAGGCCAGACAAGATCGATAACATCGTATTCATTCTAGGTAAATTTTGTTTAGTGGTGAGAAACTCTTTTCCGAAGAGAATCATACAGAAATTAAGCAAATGATAGACTAAAGGAATGGACCGCTCCAGGATCCAAGCTGGAACCCATTTCCCTAGATACTCCAAATCCATTGTGTTCATAGCCGCCTGGTAAAACAAGAAACTCACAATATAGAAAACGTAATAAAGGTACATCTTTTCTTTAATTGAAAAAAAGAGAAACAGGTTGTACAGCATTAGCGATGCCATGAAACCGTAGAAAATCCCGGACCAAAACTTATATTGCATACTATTTTGGATAAATCCCTGTTCTGTGTGTAAATAGGACATAAAAGTAATGGGCAAATTACCGGATAGCTTAAAATACACAAGGTGTGTGGAAGGATCTGTGATGTGAAATAAGAATGAGCGGTAAGGGATCGGCTGATTAGCCAGATAATCAACGCCCCTTTTCTCTATGGTGTATGAACCGTCCTTGTTCACGAGGTAGGCCTCGATTTGTGATAATTTGTCGATGTTTTCAATCCAGTATGCGCTGTTTGGTTCGCTCGCTACTTTTTGCAATTCGAGTTTAAGCCAAATCGTATCATTCGTGTAGCCAAAGAATAAATATTTCGATTCACTCGGCAGGAATTGATCATCGTACTTACCACTTAGAATCGATGTAATCGTTGCACTTCCAGTCGGATCTTTAAAAACTTCGTAATGCTGCCCTAATGGGATCGCTTGTTGTGATCCGTTTTGGTCATTCGGACTGCTACTAAAACCTGCTAGCATGATGGCAATGGTAATAATTAGTCCTAGTTTTAAATTTAGGATGACATTTTGATTCATCAATAGCGGACACTCCAATAGTACTTTCGCCTTATATAACTACTATAAACTTGTGTTCTTAACAAATTCTTAACAAATAGGGTGCAGGGCAGGAAATTCCCTGGAATGTTTGGTGTTCATCTGTCTTTTGCGGTCCTATGGGCATTCTCCCTTTAAGTCAGGATGGGGTGGAGGTCTTCCAACCTAAATCCAAAAATCCTACAGGAAAAAACTCTCCCTTTGCCTTACCCACCCCAGATAATCCGCAAATGCCGCATGCATATCATATTTCGGTTGATAAATCCTTTCCTCCACCAACCTTTGAATTGACATGGGGGCTGGATCGGCCGGAAGAAACAGACGAATATTTCCTTCTTCCGAGGAATCCAACGTATAAGAAAAATCGGGGAACTCCTCTGCCAATCGTTCGCACCATTGAACAAGAGACCACTTCTTCCCTGAACCAATCTGATAGACCGTGTTCTTCCACTCGTTTGTTTCTAGTAACCCAGTAAGTGCTCCGGCCACGTCCCGGCTGTATATCCAGTCCCTGACCCCTGCGCCTGGAAGTACTGCTTTTTCTCCTTTTAAGGCGAGGCGCAATGCTTGAAAGGGGGCACTGAATGTATCCCGATAGCCTGTTTCATGTTCCCATGGACCAAAAACATGCCCAATCCGCGCAATAATCACGGGGAGATCAAATAAATCGCGGTACCGCCCGCAAACCTGGTCTGCAGCATATTTACTGATTTCATATAAAGAAATGGGATATGCGTGTCGTTCCTCTTCCTTCAGCACATCCACTTCAAAAGCATAAGCCCCGTAAATAGAGACGGAACTCATATATATCAACTTTTCTAATGAAAATTCTCGCGCTAGCTCCAACATATGAACGGTGCCCATCAGATTCACATCAATAATTTGCGAAGCCATCTTTTTCTCTCGTTGAACATCTGGGGTGATCACGGCACCGTGAATGCAGCTTTGAAAACGACATTCTTTAAAAAGCGAGCGGAGCCGCTCAACATCGTGGATGTCCCCAGCAACAAATTGATAGGAACCTCGACGATTTTCAAACGATTGGATGGCCTCGGAAACAAAGGGTGTCTTCGCATAGATCACTACATCATGGCCGTGGTCTAGAAGCTTTTCCACCAGATTAATGCCTACAAAACCCGTTCCACCTGTTAATAGAACTCTCATTCTAACCACTTCTCCCTTCTTAAACAAACAGACCTTCTCACACGAAGGCCTGTTTGTTTTTCCTTCAATTAGACTTCCAATTCCTTTTGAGGATATTTCTTGGCAATCCAATACTTCATTAACAGATAGTAAACAAGACCTCCAATGATCATGGAGACGAAAAAGGCGTAATCAGGGACCAATATACCGGATAAAATTCCTGGTATAAATACGATGAAGGCAGCAGGATTAAAGTTTTTAAAATACGTATATTGACCTCCTGGGGTATATAGATCCTCAAGATTTAACTGTCTTTTTCTTAATAAATGATAGTCGCTTACCATAATCCCGAGGATCGGTCCTAGTAAACAGGCAATCACCAATAAAATGGTCGGGATAAATTCGGCAAAAGCCCAAGGTTTAATTAATAACCCAATTACACCGGCGGCGATTACGGCATCCCGGTATTTGATCTTCTTCGGGAAAAGATTGACGAAAACGTATCCTGGCGGCATTAGATTTTGCCCTGTATTGGATGCGACCTGCGCAAAGACTACAAAAGCTCCCAGTACAAAAACAAGTACAAATGGGTTGTCACCAAAAACAGTGGTCATCACTGTAATCGGATTCCATTCACCCGTGGCAATTCCGCTGGTTAATCCAATGAATACAAAAAGCGCCATAGGAATGATTAATCCCCAAAATTGGGCATGCATGCTTCCCCGATTTAATTTTCCAAAAGAGGGATCATCCCCTTTTTTCAGGAACCTCGTAATATCGGAGATATTGACGGCCATCGTAATTTGCGCTCCAGCCATGATCGCCATTGCGGTAATAAAGCTGAACCCGCCTTCACCTGCGACGAGAAAAGAGCTAAACGTCAGATTATATTTTGTGATAAGGAAATATTCAATGTATAGACCCGTTAAAATCAAAACAGGAGTAGCCACCCAATCAAACTTTTCAATGGCATTGATCCCCATCGCCGTATTTATAATCTGAAATATACCAAATATTATGATGATTAATGTCAGGCTATCAAACCCAAATAATAATTTCGTAATCTCATTAATAGCTAAGGCACCTAACCAGGTTTGGAAACCAAACCAAAAGATCGCAGGCAGCGCACGAATCAATCCGGGGATATGAGCGCCTAAGTAGCCAAATGGTGCCCGAACGTAGACAGAATAAGGAATTCCGTGCTTTAGGCCAATGTCTCCAGTTAAAACAAGTAAGATCCATACCAAAACATTTCCCAAGGCAGCGGTTAAGACGATACTAAACGGCGAAAGTGCAGGGTACAACTGCGCACCCATAATAAACGCTACAAGTTGGACATACATTCCCACATTGATCATAAAGAATCCCAGTGAACTGACCGTTCTTTGAGACTCCAGCGTGGGCATGATTTCCGGTCCTTTCAAACTAAGTCCCGATGGGTCACCGATATTTCCACTTGTTTCAGTTGACGGTTTCATATCAACACCCCATTCAATTTAAAATCGGCTTGCCGCGTTTGATAAACTGTCCTCGAAACGAATCATCTTTGAGGTTTCCGTTTGCAATGATATGTTTTCCATTTATAATCGTGTGAACAGGACTTCCCGTAACCTCGAAACCTTCAAAAGGTGTATAGTCCGTTTGCATATGCAGATTTTGCGCTGTGATCTGAAAGCGGGTACGTGGGTCAAAAACGACCACATCCGCATCACTTCCAATCCCAATTACTCCTTTTTTCGGGTACATGCCCATTAATTTGGCTGCTTTTGTTGAGGTGAAGTCGACAAACTGGTTGATAGTGATCCGGTTTTTCATGACGGCCTCCGAGAAGAACACCGTTCCCCTCGTTTCAATTCCTGGTAGCCCATTTGGCGCTTTATAAAATTCTGTTTTGTATTTATTCTTCTGTTCTGTATCATAGCAGCAATGATCACTGTTAATTACGTCGATGAGGCCACTTTGCACCATTTCCCAGAGTCCATCGATTTCATGGGCTGGTCTTAACGGTGGGCTACAGATGTAATTTTGCCCATCTTCTCCGTTATAGAATTGATCTGACAGCATTAAATAATGGGGGCACACTTCAGTAAAAACAGGCAATCGGTTTCTGTAAGTCTTCAGTTGTTCCTTTACCATTCCCGTACTCATATGAACAAAGATCGCTGGCGCCTCTGTATGCTCAATGAGTGTTAGCAAGCTAGAGACGGCCTCTGCTTCAGCAATCGACGGTCTGCTGAGAGGATGATACATAGGCGTTGTTTTTCCATTTTTGATAAATTCATTGATTTGGTAATCAATAATATCATCGCTTTCCGCATGAAACTTTGCCAAGCCGCCTTTTTCCTTGATGATCTTCAATACTTGCAAAATTTCCCCTTTTCCCACCATCACAACGTCTTTATACACCGTAAACATTTTAATCGTCGGAATGCCGCCGGTAATCAGTTCCGCTACATCGCGATACGATTCGTCATTTCCATTTGTCACACACCCGTGAAACGAATAGTTGATTACGGATTGATTGTCTGCTTCCTCCTTTCTCCGGACAACAGCATCCAACGGAGTTTCCCCTTTGTAAGGAATGGCAAACTCCACCATGGTGGTCGTTCCTCCAAACGCCGCGGCGAGTGATGCGTTGTAGAACGAATCGAGGGTTGTAAATTCCCCCATCTTTAAATTGACATGGACATGGGAGTCAATGAAACCCGGTAAGACGTATTGCCCTTTAGCATCAATGACCTCTTTGGATTCTGGAAAATACGCTGAATCTCCCAACATCACCACCTTTCCATCTTTGATTCCAACATCCTGCTTGGCGGAACCGTTCGCATTGACAACGGTTCCATTTTTAATCATTAAATCGAGCATCGCTTCTCCTCCCCGCTTAAGTCAGGAATAAATCCTGAAGATGTGAAATATGGTGCTGCATGGCTTTTGAGGCTTGGATTTGATCCTTATTGCGAATGGCCGCTAGAATCTCTTCGTGTTCCTTTATTTGGTGCTGCTTTGCCTCCATGGAAACTAAAGCTTTTTTGTTGAGAAACCCCCACAGTGGGTGATGATCCATCTGGAAGAGGCTTTCCGCTATGCTTTGCAGTACCTCGTTATTGATTGAGCGAGCCAATAACCGATGGAAATGGAGCCCTTTGAGGACAAATTCATCGACGTCCAGATCTGCCATGTGTTCCCTCATCCAATCAATGGTTTCTTGCATCTCCGTCAGATCATCTTCTGTGGCCCTTTCTACTGCAAGCGTGACTACCAAAGATTCAATATAGTGCCTGGCTTCTACTAATTCAAAGGGACTGGAATTTTTCAGGCTTTCCATTTCAAGTCTGAAATTGTGAGCCCTCCCTTTGACATATGAGCCGTCTCCGACCTTAATCTCCACCACACCTAAAACTTCTAAAATGGCCAGAGCCTCTCTCACCGAAGGCCGACTCACCCCCATTTGTGCGGCAATCTCTCGCTCCGGTGGAAGTTTGTCGTTGACCTGCAAATCTCCGCGTTCTATTAATTGATTGATTTCCTCAGCGATTCGAACATATAGTTTTTCTGATTTTTTAATGTTTTTAAAGACCAAAGCCTGCTCCCACCTCTTTTAAGATTGATGTAAAAAGCCAGAGGGTCAATTTGCCTGACCAATTTTCCTGATTTTGCTACTATCTTATTTTTCTGTTGGAGTTTTATGCCAATAAAAATCATCAACTGTCATAGAGTGTTGAAAAAGTGCACCTATGGCCATTCTCCCTTTGGGTCAGGAATTTGAAGAGGACAGAAGCGCAAAGCCATGGTCTATTATGTAATACATCACATAACTCCTTGTCCTTTTTTATCACCCCCTTTTCTTAATCAACATAGTATGTATAAAGGTGGTGGTGAACGATGGAGCTTTCACTGACAAGCTTTATGATTTATACCCTGTGGGCTGTATACGGACTTCTAATTATTGATTTTCTATTTGCTGCTTTTCAGTCCTTTTGGGTCGGCTCTTTCAGCCCTGCAATCGTATCGGATTGTCTAAAAGGGGTGCTGTACTACGTCTTCCCCTTGTATGTCATTTTAATTACGATTCCGATGGATCCTACTGGATGGATTCTAGCGATATTTTATTTTGTCTGCGGCTTTGGCGTTATGCTTAAGTATGCCATTGACATTAAAGGGAGATTTTAGGCCTTCTATTCTGAAGGCTTTTTTTGTCTAAATGATTCTTTAAAAAATGGAGATGTGATGCGATGGGCAATTATCAGTGGGTCAAGTGGCGAAAGTTGATTCTTTGGATGGTATCTTTGATCTTGTTCGGGATATTGTTGGTTGCTGGGGGGCCAACTTACTGGCAGATCGTGTTGACGATTATTGGATTTGCTTTACAGCTCCTTTTTGCCATGTCATTTATGATTGTTCAATTTGTTGCCCTCTTTTGGTTTTTGGCTCGGGGGCGGACGTATTGGATTTTGCCTGGTGAAACGGGGTCGACTTGGGAGGATTACCGGGGAAACCCAGAAATTGTGGAAAATGCCAAACGGATCGTTACTTTGCTAAAAGGGGTGAAGGAGTTTAAGGAAATGGGAGGGGAGGCCATCCGGGGGTTGCTGCTTTGCGGACCGCCGGGCACAGGAAAGTCCTATCTGGCTCAGGTAATCGCGAATGAAGCACAGGTCCCTTTTGCTTATGCCTCTGCTCCCAGCTTTCAAAATATGTTTTTTGGTGTCGGAAATCTGAAAGTAATGCGCCTATACAAAAAAGCTCGCAAGCTTGGGCGTGTATATGGGGCCTGCATTATTTTTATCGATGAGGTGGACGCCATTGGGATGGCACGGCAGTCTGGTGGAATGGGCGGCGGTGGCATGTTTGGGATGGGCGGCGCAGGGTTGCTCAATGAGTTGCTTCTGCAAATGGACCCGCCGAACATTGACAATTCGAAGTTTGCCAAGTTGCTCCGCTCCCTTGGTCTGCGGCGAAAAAAAGCGGAACGTCCTGCAGTTCTGACTATCGCTGCGACCAACCTACCGGATGTGCTCGACCCTGCCCTGCTGCGGCCTGGCCGTTTTGACCGTAAGCTTTGGGTAGATGCTCCGGACTATGATGGAAGATTGGATGTATTTGAGTACTATCTTCGGAAGATCAAACGAGACTCCTCGCTCACACCGGAGCGGGCGGCTCTTGATACGATTGGCTACAGCCCGGCGCAGATCAAGCATATTGTCAATGAGTCGGTCGTCATCGCCCATCAAAGGAGTGCTGTCGCTGCAAGCTATGAGGATTTTCGAAATGCGATGGAAACGTATGAATGGGGATTGAAACAGCCTCTTCGTTCCATGAGCGACGATGAAAAGCGAAACGTGGCCTACCACGAATCCGGCCATGCAGTCGCACAATATTTGCTGAATCCACACGACCGTGTTTGGAAGGTGACCATTATTCGCCGGGGTGGAGCTTTAGGTCTTGCCGCGACGAAGCCGACACACGAACGGTATAACCGTAGTGATAGCGAGATCCTGGCTGGGATCCAAATTTGTCTGGCAGCCCGTGCGGTGGAAGAGGAATTTCTCGGCAAGAAACTAAATGGTGTTAACTCCGATCTGCGTCAAGCTACCCTTTTGGCTGGTGCTTATCTGGGAATGGTCGGCATGGGTGATGAGCTGTTCAGTTGGCTTGCCGCGGGATCACAGGCTGAAGCACTCAAGGTGCTTCGTCCGAAAATCAACGAAATGCTGCAGGATCAAATGCTGCAAGTGAAAAAGCTCGTCAAAGATCACAGCGATTTCGTCCACGCGATCGCCGAGGAACTATTGAAGCAGGGGGATCTAACCGGTGAGGAGATCGAGCAGATCTATGTACGGTTGTATGGCCATCAAAGACCGGAACCGCCGGTTGTGAAGGCTTTGGGCAAGGAAAAGTCTACCTAAGGAGGCTGACAGGGAAGGACTCAGCCTCCATCACAGAATCCCTCCTACGCTAAACCCACTGCCGCAGCCGTATAAAGCTCCAAACCATCGATGCGATCCCGATTAATATCAAGACGGCCACCGGAAGCGTGTGTCCCACAGCACCACTCAGCATCAGATCCTTTATAGCAACCAAGGCCCATCCCTGTGGTGTAAACAATGAGATTTTTTCAGCCATTTCAGATGGGCTAAAAGACCAGAAGCATCCACCAAGGAAAGCAAATAATAACGCAATTACGGGAATGCCTGACTGGAATTGTTCCCTTGTGCGAAACCAGGTGGAGGCTAGCATTCCGAGTCCGATGACAGCAAAAATATAGGCTGCGATGACCACAAAATAAGCAACTGTAGCAAATATCACCACACCAAACAATTGCTTCGCTAAAACGGCATAGATCACCACCTGCAGACCTGAAAGCAGGAATAAATAGAGCATATACCCAACGGTATAGCTTCTTAATAACCCTGGTGCGGCTAACACCCTCTTCCATGTTCCGCGTGATTTTTCTTCCAGAACCCAGCCACATTGAAACATGATAAAGAGCATGAGCGAAAGTAAAAGCATTCCGAGGCTAATCATCAAAGTAAATGAGGGGGGCTCTTGTCTTGACACCAATTCCTTCCCGTGTTCACGATACTCTAGCTGGACCAATGGTTCCGGCTCCCAAAGCGAGTCCGCATACCCCCAAGCCGTCTCCCTAAGGGAATCCCCATCCACAGTTTTCCAGTGGAATATCTGGTACATCTCCTCTACCTGATTCGCTGCGAGCGTATTGGCATAGATTCGCATCACTTCACTAGCCAGCATTTCGCCGACGATTCCGTGTGACAGCGAGCCTGGATTTTTCAGCAAGACAATGGAATCATCGACGTCCCCCTCAAGGACCTGATCCATAAATCCTTCGTTAATAATAAAAGCCGCTTCCACACGGTAGCCGCCAACAAGTTCGCGGGCCTGCTCTGCCTTAACAACTTGCACATCAATCCCCTTCCGTTGGAGGAAGCGGTCAACGATCAAGCGGGAATAATCCGTGTGGTCCAGGTCAGTAAGGGCAACGCGGATCACAGATTGCTTCTCAAAACCAGAGGAAAAGCCAAGGATCGCGGTAATGATCACCGGGAAGGCAAGCATCAAAACAAAAAATCCCAAGTCCTTTCGCAACAACTGAAAATGTAACCGAATGACATCAAAGATCATGCGCTTTTCCTCCAAAAAAGAGATACTAAACAACCCGAAAAAAATAGCATCAGAGCTCCGACTCCCGTCAGCCAAAGGATCTCATCCCACAATGAAACGGCGGGGTCGCCCGCGAAAACTTTAAGAAAACCTAACATCGCCCATTTGGTAAAGGACAAATCACTAGCCTTTTGCGCAGTTTCGTGAAGCATGTATAAGGGATAAATATTCCCACCAATTATGGAAAGCAGCAAACTTCCCAAATATCCCACAAGTTCTGCTCCTTTGGTAAACAACCCAAAGCTCGAGATCAGAAAGGTCCAAGCTGTAATAGAAAAAACGACAACGGTAAGAAAACTAAGGGTCCAGACAAGCGGATACCCTAGGTAATTTCTGAATAAAAAAGAGACCACACCTAAAATCAGCGCAAACTGCAGCCAACTCACTAAAAAGCTCCCCATAAACTTCCCTGCAAATAGCTTCCAAAGTGGTAACGGAGTCGATTTTAACCGCAGCCAAATCCTACTTTCCACCTCTTCCACCCAGGACCTGCTCTCCCTAACCCCGAGAAAAGCGAGAAAAACGACAAGCAGAGCCGCTGTAAAATACTCAGGAAGCCTGACTTTTGGAATGTCCGAAACGGTTTCTTGTTCGAAGATTTCATTACGATTCAAACTTTTTGTCATAAAGGGAAGGATAATCTCTGGCAGCTTTTGGTTCAGCCACTGTGGGTCCGCCCCGCCTTCATAGGCAAAGTGCCAAACCGTGATAATTCCACTTTGCGCAGCGGAAGCGATATTTGTTGCGCTCTCCAACTGATTTTGCAACTGCATTACTAATGTTTTCTGGGCTGGATTGCCAATTAAAATTAACGGTCGATTCTCCCCACCCTGATACATACTTTTTGTAAATCCCTCTTCCAGCAGGATGGTCCCAACGATTTGATTTTCCTCAAGCCATCTCTTGGCTGATGGCAAATCAGTCCGACGAACCTCAATAAAGTCCCTCATATACGGAGTTTGCTCTAGCTGCTTAATCATCATTTCAGTATCAAAGGTTTGATCCTCATCGACGACGGCAATGGCAAATGGCTCGGAAAACTGGCTGGAAAAAAGGTAGGGTGACAAAACCTGGGAGAACAGGACGATAAAAAGGGTAGGTATGACGAGCATAAATAGGAGGGCTTTGAAGTCTGTTAGATATCTTTTTATATGTTGAAAAATCATTGTCCCGATCATGATCAAGCCTCTTTCAAAAGGAGGGGGATGAATCGTCATCCCCCAGTTATTTTTTTAGTTAGTTGCCCGATTGCTCCACTAACCATTGCCCTAACACATAGGCATCCTCATCACTGGCCATTCCGGGCGGCATGCCCCCTCTGCCGTTAATAATAATGTCGGCGATTTCCTCTGGATAGTATTTTTCACCGACATTATATAAGGCGGGCCCTACAGCTCCGGAAAGATCTGCCGCATGGCAAGCTGCACAGGATTGACTGTACGCGGTTTGCGCATACTCCCAATCTACGCCCTCATAGTACTCCTCCCCTGTCCCTTGATCCATCGGCATGTCCATTGGGAAGTCAGTTCCGTACCCTGGGTCAACAGCGTATCCCCCGTCATATCCATATGCATATGGATCAGGTTGCGGTTGGAAGGCCGACAGCAGATCCTCTACAGGAACCCCTGCTTTTTCAAGTACATCCTTTTTGTCCTTCAAGTATTTCTCGAGTGAATCGCGCAGTTCTGTCTGGATTTTCTCCTGATCCTCTTCGGTAATACTAGCGACGTTAATCATTTGCTCTTCTTTAAGTACAGGAATCTTGGATTCTGCACCCTTCTGGATTTCCTGCTTGACTGTAAAACTTAGGGACTTAGGAACTTCTGGATCCTCGCTCTTGTCCCCTTTTAAAGTAAACTTATACTCGGCTTCGGTTTTCTTGTCCTTCTCATTTTCCGTTGTATTGTATTCAAAGTTTCCGGCTAACTTTTCCTTCGTTCCATACGAATTGTTGCTAAACGAATAATCAAATTCCCCTGATTTTTTATTGCCATCCTTGACAGTGGAATAATCAGTGGAAAATTTCCACTCGTTGTCTGGTTCACTAAAAGAAAAATCCACGTTTCCTTCTTTTCCTTTATCTTTCGGGGTTTGCGTATAGGTAAATTTCAACTCACCGTCATTCATTCCACTGTCGCTTCGGTTTTTCAACTGGATCAATTGCTGTGTGGTCTGATCCGATGTCCACTTCGCGGAACGGAATGTGAACTTATCATCATTTTCCGGATAAATGAAAACTTTCCGATCGATAATCTGATCTGAGCTATCCACTAATAGAATCATTTGCAAATCCTTCGAAAACTCCACATCCTCCAACCCCGAGCGGAAATCTTCCATGGCTGCCTGCCAATCATCTTTAAAATCGGATTTGTCTAGTTCTTTGATATCCTCATACCCATTTTCCTGAAGAAGCTTCGTGATTTTCCCATAACGCGTATAGAATAAATCGATCAGTCCCTGGTCCTTTTCCAACTTTTCACTGGTCTTTTCTAAAAAATTCTTGAATTGCTTGTCAGTAAAAGTAACGGTAATTTCGCGCCCCTTGATTTTGCTGTCCTCATCAAAGGCCACGTCAGATACCAGTTTGACCTGCTCATCTTGCAGTTCATCATAGTATAGCTTTCCATAGTTTAATAGAATCGGGGTGAGTTCCTCTTTAGGGATTTTCAGCGCATCCAAAAATTCCTCCGGCTGAACAATCCGTTTCGGCAGATTTTCTATCCCAAACTTGTCTTTCAACTCTTCCTCTTTTTTCAGATCTAGCATGGCGTATTTAGAATAAAGCTCAGGCATGCCAAAGAGCAGTCGATCCTCTTCCGCGAGAACATCAAAGCCAATAAGCTTGCTCCCGCCCATCGCCAGGCTGATTTGACTGTATTCCTTTTTCGCCTTAGGATCGCGCTCGTTTTCGATGACAATCTTGCTATCCTTCAAAATATTGCTTATCCGCTGAACATCCTCGTCGATGTAGCCATCGCCCCAGTCAATTTTCACGCCAAGCTCTGATTTGGAATGGACGGTGGAATCGAGGTAGGGCTTCACTTCAGCCATGGCATCTTGGTAGTTCTCTCCCCAGGATTCTACTGCCGTCTTCAAGCTTTTCGCTTCCGCTTCGAGGTAGATTTGCTTGGGGCTTTTAAACCAGTCAAACATTGTATACCCCGCTGCAGATCCCCCTCCTAATAGGATGGCCGCACCTACCGCGGTTAAAATGATTTTTTTCTTTAAGCCGGGGGAATTCCCGGTTTTTCCCTCATTTGTTGTTACATTCGTGTCCATATTCTCTTTGATGTCCTCCTATGGTCTATTATTCTGTGGTGTTTCAAAACTAGCAATTTTTCCATCCTCTAAGAGGGCCACTCGATCACAGTACATCATCTCATCCTCCTGATGACTCGTTAGGATGACCGTACAGCCGTTTTCGCTCATCTCCTTGATGGCCTGTAGAATATGGCGACGGGAATCGCGATCAACACCAGCTGTGGGTTCATCGAGAATGAGCAGTTCTGGTGAGTGAAGGATGGAAGCGGCGAGATTGACTTTCCTTTTCATCCCTCCAGAAAAGGTTTCAATCCGATCATTTTGGCGGTTCTTAAGCCCGACAAATGCTAAAACCTCATCAATTCTTGTACGAAGTGACGAGCCTCGCAGACCGTATGCTTTTCCCCAAAACGAAAGATTGTCCTTTACACTCAAGTTTCCGTAAAGGGCGATCTCTTGTGGAACATAGCCTATTTTCTTTTTGATTTGTGCAGCCTCTTTGTCACCCCTGATCTCTTTTCCATCGATCCAAATTTCTCCCGCAGTTGCGGGCAAGATCAACGCCAGCATGGAAAGCAGCGTCGATTTTCCTGCCCCGTTTTCTCCCTTTAGCCCCAGCATTTCCCCCCGCCTAATCTCCAGGCTGAGGTTGCTAATGACATCCTTTGTTTTCCCATACCTTTTGGTTACGTTTCTTGCCTGAATCAACGGGCCAAATTCCCCCTTTACTATCAAAAATGACATAAATTAGTTTATTAGTAATAGGATTATTGTACTACTATTATTTTACAATGCACGTTAAATTTTCCATGGTCAAATTTGGAGGTTGGTAGATTTACGTCGTTTGCCCTCTGTTGAGGAAATAAAAAAAGCCTTCAACTCAATTAAGAATTAAAGGCTTCCTTGCTTAATCTTGATATCCTCGCGGATGATTCTCGTGCCAGCCCCAAGCGGATTGAATGATTTTTTCCAATCGGTATTTCGGCTTCCAACCCAATTTTTGTTCGATTTTCCCGGATGTGGCCACGAGCCTGGCTGGATCACCTTCACGCCGCGCTGTGTATTCGATGACTGCTTTTCGCTGGGTGACCTTTTCACAGGTTTCGATGACTTCTTTCACCGAATAGCCTTGTCCATTTCCCAAGTTAAAAGTTTCATTTTTCAATTGATCCTTCAACAAAGCCTCGAGCGCCAAAATATGGGCATCAGCTAGATCCATAACGTGGATGTAGTCACGAATACAAGTCCCATCGTGCGTGTCGTAATCGGTGCCGAAAACCGAAATTTTTTCTCTTTGCCCTAAAAGATGCTGTAATATAAGGGGAATGAGGTGTGTTTCCGGTTGATGATCCTCGCCAATTTCACCTGAAAGATGGGCCCCTGCTGCATTGAAATAACGCAAGACAACATACTCCATTTGGTAGGCCCGGGAAAAATCGTGTAAGATCTTCTCGACCATCAATTTGGAATTACCATAGGGGTTAATCGGTTGGACGAGCTGGCCCTCGCCAATGATTTCCACGCTTGGAATTCCGTACACCGCTGCTGTGGAAGAGAAAATAAACTTTTTCACTCCATACATCATCATTGTAGACAACAAATTTAATGTTGCAGCTACATTATTTTGATAGTATTTTAAAGGATCTGTCATGGATTCCCCAACTAAACTATTTGCCGCGAAATGCATGACTGCCTGAATAGGATAGTTTCCGAACACTTTTTCCAAGTCGTTTTTGTCCCCTAAATCCCCTTTAACCAAAGTGGCCCGCGGATCCACCGCCTGTTGGTGCCCCGTTGACAAATTATCTAGGACCACAACCTCGTAGTGCTGATCCAACAACATTTTGACGGCATGACTGCCGATATATCCAGCTCCTCCAACAACTAAAATCATCTGTTTACTCCCCTATTGTTAAGTATGGAATCGTGATCTAGCCTTCAACCTTCATTTTTACATGTGCTAGTTCACGTTCGTTGCGATTCACTTTATCCAGAACGAAATCGATGTCCCTTTGCAGGACAGGTAGACGGTCATTAATCATCCTTACATCAGACTTCAAAATTTGAAGGTCTTCGGCATTTTTGGCTACTTGATTTTCGACACGTTCAATGCGCTTGTCCATTGAATCCAGTCGGTTTTCCAAAGAGTCCATCCGGATTTCCAATTGGGATACTCTGATTCCACCTCGGTTAAGCGGTCCTCTACTTTGGTTAATCTCCGGTTCGTTTCAACTACTTCTTCATAAATCTTGCAACAGTTCATTTGATTCCATAGAATTCACTCCTCAGTGGATATCCACAATATTATAGTACCACAAATGTAGATGATTCTATTGTTTTGATAGGGGCATCGCCTCCTCCCCAAAATGAAAGAACCCTCCCCCCACCACCGTCTAAGAAGGTAAGAATGAGTGAAAAGGCGGGATGTTCATGTTCAAAAAGTCTTTGGTAGTGGGGACTTTGCTTGGCAGTTTGGGGATGGCGGGGATCGGGTCGGCGGTAACGAATTGGACGTCGATTGACGTGAGGGTGGATCAAATCAACTTTAGCTATAATGGGGAGCAGCTCAATACGGGGATGAGGCCGTATGAGTTTGATAATGGGCGGGAGTATGTTCCTTTATCCTTCAATTATAAGGGAACGACTTATGTGCCACTTCGCTATGTGGGTCACGCGGTTGGAAAAGAAATCAAGTGGGATGCGGCAACAAATACCGTCCACATCCAGGATCGCGCGGACCAAGCAAAAGCCCTTGACTACACGGTGCTCGCCCATACGAACGCGCCGGTTGATGCGGTTCTTGAGGATTTGAAAAATATGCCGGAGCAGAATTTGCCGAAGGAAATTAAGGAATGGTTTTTTGCAAACCGGACCAAGGAAACGCAGCAGGTAAAAACAGCAAGTGGGAAAACCTACATCCTCCTCTCACGCGGAGAAAGTCCAAATCCGGGGCACGGGATTTCGCTAGAATCGGTGACTGAGGATGACAAAGAGATTGTCGTGTCTGCCCTTTTCACAGAGCCTGGTCCGGATGAGTTGGTTGCTCAAGTGATATCACATCCCGCTATGCTGATTCAATTGGATGGGGAAACGGATAAAAAGGTAAGGTTCGAGATCGCAACGCCTGATGAGACCCAAACGCCGCCGGTTGCCAAAGCACTAGGCACTCGATACGTCAGCAGTATAGGATACATCCTTGATTTCCCTGCGCACATCGCCAAGAAGCTTAAAGCAGTAACCGATAAGAATCGCACCGAGTTCCAGTATCTCTCTGAAAATCCGGAGTATCATAATCAAGCCTTGTTTTCCATTGTGGTCCTTGATGAAGCTGAGTGGGTGGATGGCACGACATTGAAGAAGATCACTGTTAAGAACGGAAAAGTTTTCGCCTATACGACCCCTTTGGATATGATTTTGGAAGGGGCGGAACGGAAAGAGTTTGAGGAGATGAGCAGGGTTGTACCGGAGATTATAAAGACTTTTACATTAAAATAATTTGCGGAGGGACGGAACTGGCTTCCGCCCCCCTCAAACAACCCGCTTTGCAAAAGGAATCTTGGTAATGAGATAACCACAAAAAAAGCAAATAGCTGCCCCAATAAAGCCAACCAACATAAATTTCAATAATGGCGGGATCAACACCCCGTGCAAAAGTAGGGTTAGCCCCACTACGATCGCAGGATGAATGATGAAGACGGTGTAGGCGGCATCCGCTAGCGCACCACCGAACGGGTGCGGCTGATTTACACTTTTTTCAAATTGGTATAAAAGCCACAGGATCATTCCAAAAGCAACAAAGGGTTCCCACATCGCGTATAGAAAGGATTGAAAATTCACCCCACCCTCAAACGACAAGTTCCCTTCTAATGCGCCCGTTAAAATGAACCCGAGCGGTAAAATGGGGATTGCAGTCAATGAAATCCACCACCACGTTTTCACCAGTTCTTTCTTTTCCAAAAAAGTATCTAGCCATTTTTGCCGGTAAGCCACGACTCCACTGATAAATAAGAAGATATAGGAAGGGAAATAGCCGAACTGAAGGCCTAAAACCCCTTCCCCAACTGGGGATACCAACCGTAAGAGAAAAGCCGAGATCCCTAATAGTATTGCGGTAACAATCAGGTTTCTTATAGTTGGCGCTTTAACGTCCAATTTCCATCCAGTCAAGAGTCGAATGAGAACATAAATAACAGCAAATAACAAAAGGGCTTCAACAAACCAGAGCGGCCCGATATGAATCGTATGAAAAGTGAGGACTTCAGTTTTGTAGTAGTTTAAGAGAGTCATCGAATCACGGGATTGGGCAACGTAACTGATAATGGGTCCTAGAATAAAAACATAGAACAGCAAAGGAATACCCAGTCGGATGAGGCGATCCATCAAGAACACCCTCGCCCCTTTTCGATCATAAGATCCCGGGGTAAAGTATCCGGAAAGGAAAAAGAAAAGTCCCATAAAAAACGATTGGTTGATCGCCGTGAAAAGGGTTAGAAGAATACCGGTGAAAGTTAGTTCGCTCTGATCTACATCGACATAAATCCAAGATCCGCCCGCTCCATAAGCGATTGCTGTATGATGCAAAATGACTAGCACCGTTAATAACACCCGCAAATAATCAAGATAATAAAGTCGTTTCCCCATGTGTTTCCCCCACTATAGAAATATCCTCCGCCTGATTATACCAAAGAAGGGGGTCAGACCTAAGTCGAAATTTGTTGAATGGATTAAAGCATCTGATCTTTAATAATTTTATTAAAGTTATTGATTCGACAAATTTCGATTGAGGTCTGACTCCCGGTCCAAACGGAGGAATTCCGCTTATTTAGAGAAAAAAGGGCAAAATAGGCGAAGAATCTCCGATTATCGCTGAAGAAATTGCGTAGAATACACTTTTCTCATGGTTAACCGGATAAACTCCGCCTATTTTCAGTCAACTGTCCATTCCAGCCCGAGTAACCGGAATTTCTCCGGTTATTTCCTCTTCAGCCGATCTAGGTAGGTCTATCTAGCTGTCATAGAAGTACTGCAGCGTACTCAACCACTTTACATATTCACTCGAACTTATATTTCCGTTTTGATAGCTTTCCTCTACAAAATCGAGTAACTCGCTAATATGCTTTGGCGGTGTCAACATGGTTAAGATATATCGCTTAAATATTTCATCCATTTTACACCTTGATCGGGCTAATCATTCGATCCGGATGGTTGGTGGCAATATGTAGCTGGGGATGCAGCTTCATGGTTTGCCTGATATGCTCCGGATCATCGATGGTCCAGGCAATCATGGTGATCCCGTCATCGATCATGTTGGTTACAAATTTCTCTGTCAAATAGGGATAAGCCATGGACAGGATCGTTGCCCCAGTGAGGCGAAGTTGTTCCCTGATCATCAATGGTTTTCCATAGATGATCAGCCCCTTGGGTATATCCGGATCGAGTTCGCCTACGATTTGGATGGCTTCATGGTTAAACGACGTGATGCAAACCTCGGAGCGCACCCCGCAGCGATCGATCAGATCGAGCACCTTTTGTTCCATTCCGTGATAAAGGTTTCCCCCTTTTTTTAATTCAATATTGAGTCGACAGCCTTTTCCCCGGATCAATTCCAATACTTCTTCTAAAGTTGGGATGCGCTCCCCTGCATAGGAGGGATGAAACCAACTTCCCGCATCAAGTTGGGCTAGTTCTTGCAACGTAAAGTCTGCAACCGCGCCACTTCCGTTCGTTGTTCTATCTAATGTGAAATCGTGGATCACAACCGGGATGCCATCCTTGGAAAGTTGGACATCTACTTCGATCGCTTGAATTCCCGGTTCACGAAGAGCCAATTGAATCGCCGGAATCGTGTTTTCGGGTGCTTTTCCAGACCAGCCGCGATGGGCCATGCAAAGATTCATATCATTTGCCTCCTCAACTATTTTTTTAGTAGTTTTTGCGCCTTTTCCGCTGCGGCACTCAATGCTTCATCTGGTGTAGCCTGTCCCAATACGTTACGCTGAATTTCTGTCATAATGACTTCCTGCAGTTCCTTATATCCAGGCACCATAGGACGAGGTTTCGCATACTGCAATTGGTCGAGGGCTACTCGGAAGTTAGGATCTGCCGCTTTCATTTCATCAGAGTCTACTGCTTCCTGGGTGACAGGCATATACCCTGTTTCCAAGGACCAAGGGATCGTTTGCTCTGTTTCTGTTATCCACTTCATAAATTTCCATGCTGCTTTCTTTTCTTCCTCAGAGGATTTGGCCAACATCACCAAGTTCGCTCCACCTGTTGGCACCCCATAATCTTTGTTTGCTGGTAGGAAAGCTGCTCCCACATTGAACTTTGCATTATCCTTTAATCCTTTAAGGTCTCCCGTGGAAGTGAAGATCATTCCTACTTGCTCATTAATAAAATCCTGTTTCGCCACATCCCAGGCATTGTATTTTTCTCCAGGAGGTGCTTTCATGATGCCTTCTTTGATCATTCCATTCCAGAATTCAAGCGGCGCTTTTCCTTCGGGGCTATTGATCGCCAGACTCTTTCCATCTTCACTTAAAATATTTCCGCCACTTTGGAAGACCAATGCTTCATAGAACCAAATATCAATCGGTGTGGAGAATCCATATGTCACGGTTTTTCCGCCCTCTTGCTTGGTTAATGCCTTTGAATACTGCTGTAATTCTTCCCAAGTTTTCGGTCCCTTCGGATCTAACCCAGCTTTCTCTAGCATTTCGCGATTCAAATATAAAAGGGGTGTCGAGCGATTAAAGGGAACGGCAACTAATTTGTCATTCCAATAGGAGTTCTTCATCAGTCCGGGAATATATTTCTCTTCGTCTCCCTGGGTGTAAGGGGCTAAATCCGCCAGCACCTTGGCATCAGCAAAAGCTGCAATGACACCAATTTCCACCATGGTGACGTCCGGCTGGTTTCCTGCCGCTACCGCTGCCAGTACTTTCGAATGATTTTCATAGTAGTCACCCTGATAGGCTGCCTTCACCTCGACCTCGTCCTGCGAATCATTAAACTTTTTCACGAGCCCTTCCAACACTTCTCCATTATGTCCGCCCAAGGCGTACCAAAAGTCAATTTCAACCGGTCCCTCTTGCTCGGCAGCTGGCTGCTTTCCTTCCGCAGCACTAGGAACCTCCTGATTGGAACATCCAGTAAAGATCGCCGTTACAGAAAGAGATAGAACAAGAAAATAAGACTTCCACTTTTTCATATACATAGCCTCCAAAATTATTTAGATTGATAGATAAAAGCGCGAATAATATGGCGTTGGGCAAAAAAGAAGATAATCAAAATGGGAAACACAAGGATCACATTTCCCGCCATGATCACATTCCAAATCTTGCCGCCCTCCGAAGCCTTCAACATCGCGATTCCCATCGGAAGAGTGCGCACGGCATCGCTGTTGGTCATAATCAGCGGCCAGAAATAGTCATTCCAATGGTAGATAAAGCTGAACAATCCAAACGTCACGAGTACCGGCTTGGCGATCGGTACCATGATCTTCCACATGATTTTCCATTCCGATGCCTGATCCAGCCGGGCCGCCTCGATCACTTCATCAGGCACCTGCATGAACGATTGGCGCAACAGGAAAATCCCGAACGCACTCGCTCCATAAGGCAGGATCAGCGACCATAATGTATTCACCAGCCCCCACCCGCTCATTTGCACATAGATCGGAAGAAAAATGACTTGCGGCGGGATCATCAGGGCAATCAGGGTGATCCCAAACAAAAGATTTCGTCCCGGAAACCGATAGCGGGCAAAGGCATAAGCCGCCGGCACCGCGGTGAGAAATTGCAGGATCAAGACACCCACCGCTACAATGAAGCTATTGAATACAAACCGAAGAAAAGGACCCGATTCCCAAGCTTTCATAAAGTTGCTGAAATCCCAGATCTCCGGAAGAAACGTTGGAGGAAAGCGAAACACCTCCGGCAACGTTTTGAAGGCTGTCAACATCATCCACAAGAAGGGGAAGACAAAAACCAAGGTGACGACAATCAGCAGAATCCTTTCTACGATTTTTAGAGGGTAAGCAGCCAGTCGATGCAATAGAGTCTCCTCCTTTCCTTAACGATAATGGACTTTTTTGGATAGGACCAAGAAGTGAAACAGTGTAAGCAAGGCAACAAGAAGTAGGAGCACAACAGAAGCTGCCGAGGCAATGCCCCCATTGTAGAAATCCATGCCTTGTTCATAGATATAGAAAACGAGCATATTGGTGCTGTTCACCGGTCCCCCTTGGGTCATGATGTTGATCGTGTCAAACACCTGAAACGACGAGATCGTATTGATGATTAAGAGAAAAAATAGAGTCGGAGAAAGCATCGGAATTGTTATTTTCCATAATGTTTTCCAAGCTGGTGAACGGTCTAAAGCGGCTGCTTCATAAAGGTACTTGGGAATGCTTTGCAGGCCGGCAATAAAGACTAAGGTGTTATACCCCACCACCTTCCATACACTGACCAGGATCAGGGATGCCAAAGCGCTTTTGGTGTCGGCAAGCCAGCTGTAAGGTGGCAGCCCGAACGATTCAAGGATTGCATTGAGCAAACCATATTGCGGGTCCATCAGCCACAGCCAAAGCATTGCAATCGATACGAGCGAAATGATGTGCGGAGTAAAGATCGCCGCCTGCACGATCCCGTAAATCTTCGCCCGGTGATTGAGCCATAAGGCCAGAAAAAAGGCGATCCCCATCCCCAGCGAGACAGTAAAGACGGTAAAAACAAATGTATTTGAAAGCACTTGATAAAAATCCGCATCGGTGAAAAGCGCGTGGAAATTTTCCAGCCCTACCCATTCCATTGCGCTCAGGTCGAGCAAGGACCAATCGTAAAAACTTAAGTAAACCATGTAGGCAATCGGATAGAAAAAGAACAGGGTGAAAAAAGCGAGTGCTGGTGCGACATAGAGATACGGGCGAGACTTTTCCAGCAGCTGTCCCGATTTTTGCGGAACGACCTGGGAACGGCTTTGATATCTTCGTAGTGCGATCTCTTTCCACATTTACACCGCTCCCCCCGCCAGCGGAAGGCTGTGAACATGCTGTCCCATCACTCTCATTCCTGTTTTTTCATCAAAGAAATAGAGATCCTTCGCCGCAACTGATAGCCTGACATCTTCATCTTCAGCTATAAGCTCCACATCATGATTGGCTTTTACGATGATCTGACCTTTTCGTGTATCTACATAATAGAGAACTTCCGCACCGAGGATCTCACGGGATCTAACTTTGCCGCGGAGAGAGATTCCCTTTTCTTCTGTAGAGGGTTGGATGGTGGCAGCTATCCTTCCTTTTTCCGGTCGAAAGCCGAGCAAGCACGACTCCTCTTCCTCCCACGAAAGAATATTCATCGCTGGCGATCCAATGAACTGGGCGACAAACAGATTGGTTGGATCCTGATAAAGCTCCACAGGTGAAGCCACTTGCTGGATTCTCCCCTCGTTCATCACGACGATTTGATCGCCCATCGTCATCGCTTCCACTTGATCGTGCGTCACATAGATGAAGGTGGAACCAAGCTGCTTGTGCAAGCTGGTCAACTCTACCCGCATTTGATTTCTCAATTTCGCATCCAAATTAGATAGCGGTTCATCCATCAAAAAAACCTGCGGTTTTTTCACCATCGCCCGCGCCAATGCAACCCTTTGCCTCTGGCCCCCGGATAACTCGGATGGCTTGCGATCTAAGTAACTGGTTAATCCCACTACCTCCGCGATTTCGTGGACGAGGCTTTTGCATTCTTGTCTAGGCAGCCCGCGATTTTGCAAGCCGAAGGCAATATTTTCGAAGACATTCATCGTCGGATATAAGGCGTAATTTTGAAAAACCATAGCCAAATCTCTTTTACCTGGAGGGACATCGTTCACTTTTCGATCCCCGATCCAGATTTCACCGTCTGTAACTTCCTCCAGCCCGGCAATCATCCGCAAAGTCGTTGACTTTCCACAGCCCGATGGACCAACAAGGACGGTGAAGGATCCATTCGGAATCGTTAAGTCAAGTCCCTTGACCACAGGCTGATCTTGGAAGGCTTTCACCACTTGTTTTAATAGCACGCGCGCCATTTTGCTCCCTCTCCTTTCATCTTAGTTTTATAGTTAGTAGGTCTTGGACAAATTGTTGAAAGTTTGGGTATCGGTTGTTGGGTGCGGAATTCCCCTGCCAATCCTCGGGTCCGTACCATTCGAGTGCTGTGAATGGCACCTTGGCTGCTCTGGCTGCGAGTAGGTCATATTTGCTGTCCCCGATCATCAGGCTTGATTCTGAGGTGACACCGATTTCCTTCATGGATTTTATAAGCATTTCCGGAGAAGGCTTCCCAACGGCTACATCATCTAAAGTAACAATCGTATTGAAAAAAGGTAGAATGCCTGCTGTTTGCAACCCTCTCATTGTAAATTCACGCTGTTTATTCGTAACAATCCCCAGTTGATAGCCTGCAGATTTTAAGGAGTACAACCCTTCTTTCACATAAGGAAAGAGCTGCACTTGCTCATCATGATGGGTATTGATATAGGTGAAATAGCTGTCGAGCATCTGTTGCTTGGTGATTTGTTTATCCCTCAGTGACTGCTCGATGATATCTAGAAGATCATCTATGGGTTCACCAAAGCGTTTCAAAAGATCTTTTCTCGTAAACAGTCCGGGGACGTATTTTTCCGTTAGGTAGTGCACCCCATCAATGATCACATCCCGGCTGTCCAGCAACGTACCGTCTAAATCAAACAGAAGACATCTCGTCATTTTCATAAGATCCTCCTCCCAGGCTTTGGCTTCTGTTCTCGATATCATCATAGCTTCTGTTTGTTAATAAAATATTGACCCTTTGTAAAGGATCATTTGGATCTATGTGAAGGATTGTAAAGGGGTGTAAAAATGGTAAAAGGTGTGAAGAATTCTCTAATAAAGGGTTTCAGATCTCAGCGAATGAGTGAATCAATCTGAATTCCCTCGTACATTTTATTGATTGGACAAATTCCGATTAGGTCTGACTCCCCATTCACTAACAAGCACATTTTCCAAAAATTTTGTGATAAAAGTTATATCAATCTTGCTCATCCTTTGTTATCCTAGGTCTATACAACTTTTGAGGTGAGACTATGCAAACGCAAACTACTTTAGAAAAAACATATTCAAGAACAAATCCATTCCAAGCCAAGGTTCTGAAAAATGTCAATCTAAACGGAGCCGGCTCCAGTAAGGAAACTAGGCATATCGAATTATCATTGAAAGAATCCGGTCTTACCTATAATCCAGGTGATGCCCTTGGGATTTTTCCTTCCAATGATCCAGAACTCGTCGCTGCCATCCTTGAAGAAATGAAGTGGGACGACGAAACATTAGTTGAAATTAATAAGCAAGGGGAAACCCTTTCTTTGAAAGACGCCCTTACGAACCACTTTGAAATTACTTTATTGTCAAAGAAGATTCTTCAAGGTGCCGCTGCATTTACGGAAAGTGGAGAGTTGCAGAAGCTATTATTGGTAGAAAACATGGCACAGTTAAAAGAATACACGAATGGACGCGACTTGCTTGATATGCTTCGCGACTTCGGTCCGTGGAAAGCTTCTGCTCAGGACATCGTGTCACTTTTAAGAAAAATGACCGCTCGTCTATACTCCATTGCCAGTAGCAATGCTGCACATCCAGATGAAGTGCATTTGACCATTGGTGCTGTGCGCTATACTGCGCATGATCGTTTGCGTAAAGGGGTATGTTCTGTGCAAGTGGCTGAGCGTACGCAAGAAGGGGACACGCTTCCTGTGTTTGTTCAACCAAATAAGCACTTCCATCTCCCAGAATCCGGGGAAACCGATATTATTATGGTTGGACCTGGAACAGGGATTGCCCCATTCCGTTCGTTTATCGAAGAGCGCGCTGTGCGTAAGACTTCCGGACGAGCTTGGTTGTTCTTTGGCGACCAGCATGCGGCAACTGACTACCTTTATCAAAGCGAGCTAGAACAATACCAGAAAGACGGCGTTTTGACCAAGGTTGATACCGCCTTCTCCCGCGATGGTGCAGAAAAAGTTTATGTTCAGCATCGAATGATGCAAAACAGCAAGGAATTGTTTGCGTGGCTGCAAAGCGGAGCCTACTTCTTCGTCTGCGGGGACAAGCAGTACATGGCAAAAGACGTTCACAACACGCTTATCGAGGTTATCGAAAAAGAAGGCGGGATGACTCGCGAATATGCCGAAGCCTATCTGAACGATATGCAGGAGCAAGGCCGTTATCAGCGCGACGTGTATTAATGGAGAGGAGTGACCCGGTGGGGGTCGCTCTTTTTTTGTGGGGGGAGATGATGACCAAAACCCACCCGCGATCTTGTGAAAATGGTCTTCATCGCGGCTATGATGACCATAACTCACTTCCGATCTTGTGAAAACGGTCTTCATCATGGCCATGATGACCATAACTCACTTGCGATCTTGTGAAAACGGTCATTATCGTGGCTATGATGACCAAAACTCATCTGCGATCTTGTGAAAATGGTCATTATCGTGGCTATGATGACCAAAACTCATCTACGATCTTGTGAAAACGGTCTTCATCGTGGCTATGATGACCAGAACCCACTCGCGATCTTGTGAAAATGGTCTTCATTGCGGTTATGATGACCATAACTCACTTCCGATCTTGTGAAAATGGTCTTCATCGTGGCTATGATGACCAAAACTCAGCTGCGATCTTGTGAAAATGGTCTTCATCCACCTAATAACCGGAGAATCTCCGCCTAACCGTCCCGCAACCCGATTTCCACCAAAAATAAGCGGAGTTTTCCGACTAAACTCGAGGAAATATGCATTCTACGCAACTTCCACCGAGATAACCGGAAATTCTCCGCTTATTTTGGTTATTTTCGCTTCCGTTTGGAATTTAGGCGGATTTTCTCCGCTTAATCAGCAGCTGGGCCGCTGCCCTACGTTGCCACGGTATGTAAAACATCAACTGGCGTCGGTCTCTCGATCGTCTGCTTCACCACGCAGTATCGTTCGGTCAGGCGCAGCAGCGTTGCGACCTTATCCTCAGGGGCGTCGGTGTCGAGGTCAAAGTTCAGGCGGATGCGCGAGAATCCGACGGGAGCTTCCTTCGATACGCCTAAGGTTCCACGGAAATCGAGGTCACCTTCTGCACTGATCGTTCCGCCTCGCAGCTCGATTTCCAGCGCGGTTGCTACAGCTTTCAAGGTGACGCCGGCGCAGGCAACTAAGGCTTCGAGCAGCATATCACCAGAGCAGGCTGCCAAACCATTACCTCCCGTAGCAGGATGGAGGCCTGCTTCCACCAACGCTTTCCCCGTATCAACCCGGCAGGTGATGCCTTCCCCAATCGCCCCCTTTGCACGCAGGGTGATCACCGCTTCCTCTGGGTTCTCCCTATACTTCTCTTTCAAAGGTGCTTGTAACTCGCGTAGTTCTTCACTTTTCATCGATAAATCTCCTCCTTTTTTAGTATGTTTTGGGTTAACCCCACCCCATTACAAACTCTTCCGCGGGATCAATGGCTTTTCAACGCCGATAAATCCCCCACCTAACCTCTGCCGAATCTCCACCACTGATTCCCCAAGCGCCTTCAATCGCCCGATAATCTCCGGTGACGTCAACTCCCCATCCGCATAATGCTCATTATGGGCGTAGACCCCGCCTGGCACCACAAAAGCAGAGAAGTATCCCGCAATCGGATGGAGCTGATGTTCAATCGCCAGAAAATGATGATACGTTCCACCGGTGGCAATGAATCCGATGACTTTACCCCGCAGCGCATCATTCGGAATCACGTCGAACAGATTTTTCAGGACCCCAGTGATCGAACCGCGATACACCGGTGTGCCGATAATAAACGCATCAGCGCTAACAATCTGATCGATCAAAACTTTGGTGTCTCCCTCGTACAAATGGGGGGCACGGCCGTCGCAAAATTGCATCTGAAAATCAGCCAAATTCAACACCACCGCATCGATCCCCGGACCAGAAGCTCGTGCGAATTCGACCGCTTTTTCCACAGCTAAAAAGGTTTTCGATCGGATTGACAGGCTTCCTGAAATCCCTAATAATTTCACGCGAGAACCCCGCTTTCCAAAAGGGCCTGCTCTTTTTCCCGCACCAGAGGAATCACGCGTTCCCCAAAAATCCGCAAATCCTCCTCATAATGCAGATGTCCGGTTAGAACGAGGTCGACCCCCATTTTCTTCAACTCAATGATCCGCTCTGCGATTTGTTCCGGGGTGCCGATCAACCCAGTTTTGAATCCATCGTTGTACTGAACGAGATCCTCAAAAGTGGAATTCGCCCACATCCCTTCTTTTTGCTTCGTGGACTGCCCAGCTTCTTTGACCGCATTCCTGAACCCTTCGACCGCTTCGACATCCGCCTGCGAAACGATATCTCGCAGAACCTGGACAGCCTCTTCCTCCGTTTCCCGAACAATTGCGAATCCATTGACGGCAAATTTCACCGTGCGCCCCTCTTTTTCAGCCAGAGCACGAACCTCTTCGATCTGCGTCCTGAAACCTTCCAGCGTATTTCCGTTCATGAAATAGTAGTCAGAGACCCGGGCAGCCATTTGGCGTGCGGCTTTTGAATTTCCTCCTTGGAAAATGGGCGGTGTGTTCTGGATCGGCTTTGGTTTCAAGGGGGCCCCGTTGATGCGGTAGAAGTCCCCTTTGAACGTGGTCTCCTCCTCCGTCCACATCGCCCGCAGCACCTGGATGAATTCTTCCGACCGGCGGTACCGCTCATCATGATCCAGCCAATGCTCGCCATAGCCGATAAACTCCTGTTTAAACCACCCGCTCACCACATTGAGCGCCGCCCGTCCCTGGCTGATCTGGTCCAAAGTCGCAATCATTTTCGCATACACGCCCGGATGCCATAACCCGGGATGTACTGCAGAGATAAGCTTCAGCTTTTTTGTCACAGCCGCTAACGCGGATGCCAAGGTAAAAGCCTCCAACTGGTACTCCGCCCCATAGCTTGCAAAGAACCGGGTCTGCAGCAAAGCGTACTCAAAGCCAACTTCCTCTGCGATTAAGGCATATCTTTTATTCGCTTCATAATCCCAACCTGTTTGCTGGGGGATTTTTGAAACAACCAACCCTCCGCTTACATTCGGTACCCAATAAGCAAATTTCAATTGACTCATCTTCCGCTCATCTCCTCTTTTTGGATGAAATAAAAGGTAGACGAGACACAACCATTGTTATTACAATATAGATTGGGTTTATATTTTTTGGTGTGCCCGCCAAAAAGGGGGATCAGGTGTTGCCGCACCGGATTCCCTTTATTTTTTTGTCCCCACTTCATCACTCCTTTCAAAACCAAAAAACCCTTCTCGATGAAGAGAAGGGTCCACAATACACTTGGGTCTTTTCTCTCATCTATCTGAAATTAGCACCGTGCCCAGTCGGGTCGGCTGCTGAGGCTTCGCAGGGTCAGTCCCTCCACCTCTCTTGATAAGAAATTGAAAAAGTTTATGTAATTGTAAGTCACCAATCCGCAGTTGAAAAGTGGGATTTGAGTTAATATTATCATGGATTTGAGAATTGTCAATCAAATTATTTTTTGGGGAGGACAGTCCTCCCCATCTAGATGGTCATTCTTTCACTTCGACCCAGTTCTCCGCCCAATTTTGCAGATCTTTAAAAATCGGTTCCAGGGCCCGCCCTTTTTCCGTTAATGAATATTCGACTCGTACAGGGACTTCCGGGTAGATTTGCCGGTGTACGATTCCTTCCTTTTCTAATTCCTTTAAACGTTCCGTAAGGAGTCTTCCGCTCACAGGCAGAGCGGATTCAATTTCCGAGAATCGCTGAGGACCCATGAGGAGCTGAAATAGAATTAACCCTGTCCAACGCTTGCCTAGCAACTGCAAGGCCGTTTCAATTCGGGGTCATAGATTGTACATGAATATCACCTCACTCATTGTATTATACTACTTTTATTATCATTTGAAATCAAAGTACTTGACGATCCATTACAGACTATTATATACTAACTTACGAAAGGTAACCTAATAAAAAGAAGAAAGGAGTTGCCACATGGTTCCATCTTTATTTATTTGTCATGGTGCCCCTTCATTAGCGATAGAAGACAATGAATATACCCGGTTTCTTCAGGAATTAGGAGAGCGATTCAACCCGAAGGCGATTGTTCTCTTTACGGCACATTGGGAAAGCGACATTCCAATCCTTTCCTATCGGGATAGCGCATATGAAACCATCTATGATTTCGGCGGATTTCCCCCAGAGCTTTATCAAATTAAATATCCTGCCAAAGGATCTACTGCTGTAGCCTCGATGATCGAAAAGAAACTGAATGACCATGGAATTTCTACCGCAAAGGATACCCAAAGAGGCCTAGACCACGGTTCTTGGGTCGTTTTGCGACATATGTATCCTGCAGCCGATATCCCAGTCGTTCAGGTCTCGATCAATCCCTACCTTTCACCAAGGGATCAATTCAAAATAGGGGAAGCACTCCGAGGGCTCGGAAATGAGGATATTCTCGTTATCAGCAGTGGTGGAACGTCCCATAATCTACGCGCGATCCATTGGGGACAAACCCATGCGGAGCCTTGGACAGCTGAATTTGATGATTGGCTTATTGAGCATATCCAAAACAGAGATTTGGAATCTCTATTTGATTATGAAAGATTAGCTCCACATGCACGCTTAGCGGTACCTCGGGCAGAACATTTTCTTCCTCTTTTTATCGCAATGGGAAGTGGTGAGGAAACGAAGCAGCCGAAATGCCTGCATCGCAGTTACCTCTATGGAACGTTGAGCCACATCGTGTTTGAATTTTAGCGATTGATGCTACTCTTAAAAAAAGTAGCAGATTTTTTTGGCACAATACTTATTAAAAGTAAATTGGATACAAATAATAATTAATAGGAGATGAAAAAATTGGTACAAAAATATGAATGGAGTTTATTTATACTTCGTGTTGTTTTAGGAATTACTTTCTTTATCCATGGTCTGGCAAAATTTCAAATGGGTCTTGGAAATGTTGCAGGTTGGTTCGAAAGCATGGGATTGATGGGCTTTCTAGGTTATGCAGTGGCCCTTATCGAACTACTTGGTGGAATCGCCCTGATCCTTGGCTTCGGAACACAAGTAGCTTCCGCACTAATCTCGCTCGTCATGCTTGGCGCCATCTTTACAGCGAAACTTTCCGCCGGCTTTATGGGAAATGGACAGTCTGCAGGATACGAACTTGATTTAGCGCTTTTAGCCATGGCGGTTGCCCTTACTATCACCGGAAGTAGACTGTATGCCATGGATAAGATGTTTGAGTCCGTTAATAAAGAAAAAGCAGCAGCCTAATACTAAACAGTATAGGGGGTGAAAATCATGGCCGAAATTAAAGTTTCAGATAACGGTCCACTTATCGCCAAAGGAGTCACCGTCGTTGACGGAGAAGGCAATGTCTTAGAAACGAAAGACCAAGTTTTCCTTTGCCGTTGTGGCCTTTCGAACAATAAACCTTTCTGCGATGGCTCCCATAAGGGCAAGTTTGAGAGTACTGTAAGAGCGTAATCTTTTGGGGCAGCCGGACGGCTGTCCTTTTTAATAAGGGGAGGGTTCCTTATATTTTTTTCTTCCAAAAGAACATCAGGTTGCTCGCCATCTCTGTTTTCCCGGAGGCCTGGATTGTCGGATATTCAAAACTCACACTGATATCCAGCTTTTCATACCCCAAATGGCCCCAGAAGTTTTTCGGTGACTTATAGGTATCCGGCCTAAGCGGGTGATCCTCTTCCCTTTCCACGGCGATAAAACATACCTCTTTATAGCCCATCTCGCGCGCAAAATCCTCTTTCATTTTATAAAGATCACGACCGATCGCTTGTCCCCGGTACTCAGGCAAGATGATGGTTTCCGCAAAATAATAAAAGTCCTTTGGATTCAATCCATTTTGCAAAAAGAGATCTGCACTCTCTTTTCCCATAAATGGACTATCAAAGGGAATGCCTGTCGAAACCGCGATCACCTTCTCGCCGTCTTTGGCAACAATCAGCAAAGACTGCTCCTCATCCATGTATTTTTGGAAGTTCTCCCTTTCATGTTCCAGGTTCCCATCATATAGGTAGGGGAACTCTTTGAAATCGTTTAGTCGAAACCAGGCAAATTGCTCTACATAAGGCTCTATCTCTTTTCCAATTAATCTCTCGAATGTAATCATAAATAAATCCCTCTTTCCTCATAATCCACTCCTTCAACTATAAGGAAAAGAAAGAAAAAATCAAAGGTTTTATACTCTTACAAAAAATCCCATCCTAGTTGAGTTACTCTTTTCGGTGACCTTTGATCACTATCCCTTTTTTTCAGGAAGAGATCCTCAGTCCCGCAACACAACACCGAGCTAGTAGATGAATACTTTCCCAAAAATAGTTGAATATAAAAGTAAACGGATTTGGAGGAATGCACATGTCAAAAGATAAAAATGTACCCAAGACTCCTGACTTCGACCAATTAAATGATCGAATCATTGCCGAGGCACCAAAAGGCCCCCTTATTGGGATGCGAACGAATTTGGATCCGGAAAATCCGGAAGCGTTCGACCCCTATCACAGAAATGAGAAAAAAAGCGAAGTATAGGACTAATGCTGACGCGGTCCAAGGGAGGGGGATTAGAAAATGAGTAAAAATGAGTTGCTAAACAAGATCGGTGAGCAGGAAGCGCAACTTAGAAGCCTTCTAATGGAATATTGGAGTCATTTTTCTGGACTTACCTCTTGGCAATTCTGGGTGACCATCGCGATGATCGTGATTCCCTTGATTGTCCTCTATTTTACCATCGATCGAAACCGGGTTTTTATGTTAGGTTTCTTTGGTTTTTGTGTCCATGTTATCACCACCTACGTTGATGTTACAGGGATACGGTTGGGATACTGGGAATACCCTTATTTTGTTCTTCCTTATTTACGCCTCACCTTGGGGCTAGATACGGCACTGATTCCTGTTGTGTTTATGCTCTTATACCAATGGGTCAGCTCCCGGCAAAAAAATTATTACCTATATGCCCTGATTCTTGGGGCCATATTTGCCTTTGTTATAAAGCCCATCCTGACTTATTTCGATTTTTTCCGCCTTCATCAAGGATTAAATTATCTGGAATTATATTTGTATGCGTACGTCCCGATTATTTTACTCTCAAAGTGGCTGTTTAACAGTTTTGTGTTTCTCGACAAACAAAAAAATCATTAAAAGGGAAAGCATCCGCTTTCCCCTCTTACAGAAATATCCGTTTCCCGTAAAGTATATGTTCTTTCATTAACCTTTTTGATTCCTCTGGCTCAGGGTCCAGCAGGGATTGATAGATGCCGACATGATCCTCATAGGATGACTGCATCCGCCCAGGATCTCGTTGGAGAACGCGAAGGACAACCCGGTAGAGGTGATCGTGGTAGTTCTCCATGATGCGAAAAATCTCCGTGTTCCCGGAAAAACGGCAAAGCAGCAGATGGAAATCGGCGTCCGCCTGCGCAAATCCTTTTTCGTCATGAGCTTCGGCAAGGGCTGTCGTTTGCTGCAGATTTTGCTCCAAGGCCTCGATCTGTTCCTTTCGCAGTTTCCCGGCAAGCTGCTCTACGATAAAAACCTCCAAGGCCATTCGCAAATCATAGATATGGCTGATTTTCTCCAGCGAAAGCTCGCGGACGATAATCCCCTGCTTTGGTGATACCGTAATGAACCCCTCTGTCTCGAGCCGCTCAAGCGCTGCTTTGATCGGGGTCTTGCTCATGCCCAAATAGTCGATCAGTTGCCGTTCGGATAAAAATTGGCCGGGTGTGAACACTTCGTGCAGGATCCCGTTTTTGATTTCGATATATGCTTTTTCCTTCAAGAGGGGGGGCGATGATGTCATATTCACTTTTTTCATAACCTCCCTTCCCTATGGTTTATCCATATTATGCTTTTAGCATTAATTCGATGGATTCATCAAGTTTCTCCGTCTCGAAAACGTCGAGCCAATTGGGTTGAAGAATCCGCTCTTTCCCATATTCAATCGCCACAAGGGCCGCATCAGAAAGTGGGCTGCCACTCACCCCAAACACAGAAGCAAGAATCGTGTTGATGTGTCCCAACATGAAATCGCGCGCCGCCTCCTCGGGAACACCTCTTCTCACCGCCGCATCCATCGCTTCCTTCAGCACGATCGCACAGGTACCCAATACGGTTTCCGCCATCGTCGGTTCGAGGGTCGCCATTTGCTCGACGGTCACGCGGTGGGAGCGAAGGATTGGCTTGTAAAATGTGCGAGCGATTTCCTCCCCTTTTGCGTAGTCCGACTCAGGACCTTGCATCAAGGCACAGACGATCGACTGCTTCGCTGCGATTCCGCCAAACAAATCAGCTCTCGCCTCAGGGGTTGTTTCATCATTGAAAACCGGCGGGTGGCACGGATGGGTGATGAAATAACTGATGTCCTGGCGATCCGGCAGATGTTTTGCATACGCAGCCGCGGGATCGAGCAGGATCAACATGGATCCCGGTTTCATCTGTGGGACGACTCCAGCAGATACTTTAGCGATGGCCACATCGGGAACAGCCAAAATCACCACATCGGCCATCCCCGCAGCATCACTTAAAGGGGTAACGGTGAGGTTTTTTTGGGCCAGCCGCTCGATCCCCGTTTCGCTAATCTCGACATAAAGCATATCATATTTTGAATCTTTTAGGTTATCGGTCAAACGATTCCCCATCTTTCCGCCTGCACCTACTAAAGCAATTGTTGTCATCTTCTTTTTCCCCTTTTTCATTATTTATCCTTGAAGCACTTTGCCAAAAAAGGATCTTTCCCCAACTTGACCACCCTTCAGGGTAATTTCCAGTCCGTCGATTCGCGGGTCGGTAGAGTAACACTGACACAGAGGTGAACCTGGCGCGAGCGGTGCGATCATTTCTAAGGCGAAAATGCCGAGCTCGCTCACCGCATGGCTGGAGGTGTCCCCTCCTGCGAAGGCGATCCGTCGGATGGACGATTCCTCGATGATTCGGCGGGCCAGGTTGCCGAGCTGCTGTCCAAGAAATTTCCCGGAGGCGGAGGCGGTTAGGCCTCTCGCGCGATTTTCTGCGATCGATGGATCCATTGGGCCGAGCGCCGAATACAGGATAACGTTTCTCCCCTGGTTTATTGCGGTTAGGGCCTCCTGCAGGATTGCTTCCCAGTTGTTGCTGACTTCCATAGGAATCCGGATCCCATGGAACCCATTTTCGAGTGCCCATTCGATTTGACCTTGGGTGACTGGTGAGCAGCTGCCGCTGATCGCCAGGAGTTGGTCTGTCGGTTGGGCTGGCTTCATAGAATGAGTGCCGGAGATCAGTCCTTGCTTCTGCCAAGCGGCTGCCAATGCGTATTGAACACCGGAGGAGCCTACCACAAAAAGTGGCTGGTGCTTCGCCTCACGCCAAATGAGCGAACCGGCTTTTTCCAGTCGATCAGAATCGAGAACGTCGAACAGCAGGACATCTGGGTGTTCTTGGAGCCTTTGTTCATAGCGTGATGTGACTTTTTCCAAGTCACCTTCTAAATCAAGGATATCCATCAGGCCGATTTTGCTGTCGGTTTGTTTGTTCAAGTGAATCCGTAGATCCCCTTCATCCATCGGCGTCACAGGATGCCTGGACATGGTCGGATGGCGGTCGAGCCGATGGGTCTCCTCCCCCACGGTGGCAAAGTGATTGCCAAAAACGGTGTACCTTCTGAGCGATGGTGCCCCTACGAGAAGCGGGATGACACGGCTTTTTGTAAATTGGGTTTTGGCCATGTCGATCACTTTCCCGATACTCCCGATCTCCGGCGACGAATCAAAAGTGGAACACACTTTGTAATGAACGATCGGTGTCTGTTGGAGCTGTTGGAAAATGGGAAGCAGTTGCTGTTCCATCTGCTCAGGTTTCATCGAGCGGCTGGTCCCCGCCACCCCAAAGCACTGCAAATCCGGAAATTGTTCTAGTTGTTCGGCAGTCGGAGGTTGCAGGAATAGCATCGTTTTGATCCCGTGCAGGGCGAGCCCCTCCATGGAGTCAGTCGAACCGGTAAAATCATCCCCGTAATAACAAAGTAAAAGGTTCATCTGGGTAGACCTCCCTTATTTTGCAAACTTCTCAATGGCTTTTTGCAGTTCCGGATGAGTTTGGGCGTAGTCATCTACGGTTTTCCCTTGTAGAGCGGCTTCCCACCCCTGGATCATACTTTTCACCCCTGCCGAAATCCCGTCCGGATGTGCCATGATGCCTCCGCCTGCGATGTGGATGACGTCTGTTGAATTAATTTGTTGATAAGTTTCCGGAGCCACCCCCGCCCATTGCGCGGAAGAAAGTACCGGCATCACTTCCATCCCCCCAAATAGGGGTGACAAACAATCTTTAATCGATTGCACAACCGATTCATTTGATTCGAAAAACTTATTGTGCAGTCCGTTCGTATGTAGATGGTCAACCCCTGCGAGGCGGCAAAGTTTCTGATAGGCAGTGAATTCCATGCCTAGTGCCGGACAGCGAGTCATCGCTCCCCACTGGTTTCGGTGCCCATGGATCGGCAGATCGCTGTAGGTTCTGAGGTGCGCAACGCCGGCGAGTCCGATGCTGTTGATGCTGACCATCACACAGGTTCCTCCAGCTTGTGCCACGAGATCATGATTTCGGCGAAGCTCATCGATGTCCCCAGTGATGTTGAAGGCGTACATGGCTTTTTTTCCGGTTTGGTCGGCTGCTCTCTCGATCTCCTGCATGACTGCTTTGACGCGTTCTTGTAAGGGAAAATAGGGCGGATTGCCGTTGACTTCGTCATCTTTAATGAAATCGACACCGGCCATGGCCAGCTCTCTGACGATGGTCTTAAGCTCGGTTGGAGTAAGTCCGATATTGGGTTTAACGATCGTGCCGATGATTGGACGTCCAAAAACACTTGCAAGCTGGCGAGTCCCCTCTATTCCGAATTTAGGGCCTTGATACTTTTCCATGAAGCCTTGGGGCAGTTGCAAATCTAGCAGTTTGAGACCCGAGAATTCGCGTAATTCATAGAGATTCCCCGCTACCGTCGCAAGCAAATTGGGAATCGAGGGCCCGACGTTGTGATAAGGAAAAGCAACCGTGATCTCCCCTCGGTTGAAGACGGGTTGGGCGATGCCTTTGGGTAGGTGGGCACCTGGCAGGGAGGGGGTTGGCACGGACTCCATCGGTTTGATCTCGATGATTTTTGCCCCGTGCTTTTCCTTCAGTTCATCCGTCTCCCCCGGCACCTTCACAAAAGTCCCCGTCGACTGCTCCCCAGCCAATACCTGTGCGGCATGCTCCAGCGGGTACGGGGTTTCAATGAAATAAGTGGCAAGGATCTGATCTTGTTTCAATGATATAACTCCTTTTGTTGGGTTGAATTTTGGTTATTGTCTGAATTTTATCAATGATAGGTGGTTGTTGTCAAGATACAACTTAGATCTAAGTTAGTTGCTCACGATTTGTGGGGTTTTTTCTTGTGTTTGATCGGAGGGGTGTTTGAGGGGCGGCTTTGAAATTCATCGGGGCTATGAAGGTCAATCGCGCTATTCAAACGCTAGTCTTTGATATTCATCGGCACTATGAAGGTCAATCCAGCTGTTAATTAGTTCAGTCCCTCACTCTGCTTCAGAACTGCCACGGAGCATTCCAAGCCACATTGAAGAAAATTCCAAACGTATCCAAAGTACGGTCAATATCAGTGATTAGGGCAATCGCTCTCAAAAGGCAGCTCCACAGAAGCTAATACATCGTCATCATGATCAAACCTGCCCCGGGAACTCCCGCGGTCCAAATACCAAGGTAGTGGTAGATTAATTACGTGTACACTGTTAGTTGATTTAAATGGTGGTATAGATGCCCAGACAGTGCAAAAATACTGGAATAAACCAAGCGAATACTAAAACGACACCGGGAAGGCAAAAAGATTAACAGTAAACGTATTCCTTCGGAAAACGAGACCTTATATTTAATACAGTAATTTTTAAAATACCTAATCCCGGTGATAGATTTCGAAACAGTCTGTTCATCGGGGATGATGGGTTTTATCGCTAATCATGATAAGCCCACCTCTTACTATCATTTCAATAGTTTGAACAGAAGACACCGCCGGCTTTTACCAACCTATTATAAAATCTGCTGCATGCTTGAAAGGGTGTGTTCAACATCCTCAAAAGAAATCTGGCAATGCGTAACCATCCTCATTTTTCGGGCGCCAATCTTTTTGACCCAGATTCCTCTCCGCTGCAATTTCGCGATCAATCGATCCGCATCCCATCCCGCTTTTACTACCTCAAAAGAAACGATGTTTGTGGCTGCTTTCTCAAAAGCCATGCGAATCCCGGCGATCCCAGATAAACCGGCATGGAGTCTCGTTGCGTTCCGATGATCCTCGCCAATCCGGTCGATCATCTTAGTCAATCCAATCAGTCCAGGTGCAGCAATGATGCCGGCCTGTCTCATTCCCCCGCCTAACCGTTGTCGGATGTTCCTTGCTTCTGCAATGAACTCCCGTGATCCCAAAAGTAGGGATCCCAACGGGCACCCTAATCCTTTTGTCAGACAAATTTGCACCGCATCGACTTCTCGACAAATCAACGAGGGGTGAACACCAAGTGCAGTTGCAGCATTAAATAGACGTGCGCCATCAAGATAAATGGGGACTTGATAGCGATCGGCTAACTCCCGAATCTCCCTCATGTGTTCTAGGGTGAACACTGCTCCCTCATTTAGGTTGTACGTATTCTCCAGACAAATCAATCCCGTTCTCGCGGTCTGGACTCCGTGCGGCTGGATTGCGGCTTCGATGGATTCGATGTCATAGACTCCTTGGTGAACCGGAACGGGCCGAGCTTGTACCTGGGAGAGTGCGGCCAACCCCGCCACCTCCAAATTATACAAATGAGAGTCCCGCCCCAAAATCACTTCCTGCCCCCGCTGCGTCATCGCCATCACCGCGATTTGGTTTGCCATCGTTCCGGAAATGGTGAGCAGCGCATCTTCCATCCCTAGTAGGGACGCAGCCAGTTGTTCGAGCTCCTTTACCGTTGGATCCTCTCCTAAAATATCATCGCCCAAAGCAGCCGCCCTGATCGCCTCCCTCATTTCCTCATTTGGCAAGGTAACCGTGTCACTGCGCAAATCTATCTTTTTATCCACGATCGAATTCTCCTTTTTAGTTTTATACTAGCAGATTTTTATGGAAATATTAATTTAATTATGACAAAATAGTAGAGAAAGGATGTGGACTATGCTGTTTTATAAACCTCGGACTGAACCGGCGGAGCTTTTGATGTTTGGAATGTTGGGTACCCGAATGGACTTGCCAGAAAAGGAAAAGCAGTACTATCAAAATTTGCAAAAGGGCTACGAAGGGGAGTTGATGTTTGATACTTGGACAGAAAAACTGCAGTGCGAGTGCTATATCTTAAATGACCTTCTATTAAAAGCCGGTACCACCACTTTTCAGATTGACTCACTTCTGATTGCTTCGGAGACAATCTACTTTTTTGAAGTGAAGAATTACGAGGGGGACTATTATTTTGAAGGCGATCGATTCTATAAGCGACCTCGGTTGGAAATCGTCAATCCCCTCCACCAATTGTCTCGAAGTGAGGCTTTGCTCCGCCAATTACTCAATAGTTTAGGATATAACCTCCCCATTGATGCTTCAGTAGTCTTTATCAACCCAGAATTCGCCTTATTCCAGGCGCCTCTCGACAAGCCGATCATTCTCCCAAACCAGTTGAATCGCTATTTTCAAAAACTTAACAGGATCCAATCGCGGCTTAATGGGAAGCACCGATTACTAGCTGAAAGGCTAGTTGCTTTGCATATCCAGGAGTCCCCTTTTCTGCAGCTGCCATCCTATGACTATGGGCAAATGAAGAAAGGGATTACTTGTGCAAGGTGTCATTCATTTTTTGTTTCAGTTGGGAAAGTAAACTGTGTCTGTAAGGAATGTGATTATAATGAGCCTGTTCCGAGCGCTGTTTTGCGGAGTGTGCGGGAATTTCAGGTGCTCTTTCCTGAACTTAAATTGACTACAAACATTATCCACGGGTGGTGTCAGGGGACCTTTTCTAAACAGAGGATCCGGAGGATTTTGGAGAAAAACTTTAAAAGATCTGGAGTTCATCAATGGTCTTTCTATGAATAATATAATAACTCTTGTTAGAGGTGAGGATAGGGGCTTCCCGTAACCTGTGGGCAATCTCCCTTTCTATCAGGAAGCAGGGATTGTTCTTCATAAAGTAGATGAAGTTCAATGACCAACACCACTTCCCCAACATCGATCTTCATAACCCCAATGAAGTTCAATGACCAGCGTCACATCGCCAACATTGATCTTCATAACCCCAATGAAGTTCAATGACCAACGCAACTTCGCCAACATTGAACTTCATAACCCCAATGAAGTTCAATGACCAACGCAACTTCGCCAACATTGATCTTCATAACCCCGATGAAGTTCAATGACCAGCATCACATCGCCAACTTTGATCTTCATAACCCCAATGAAGTTCAATGACCAACGCAACTTCGCCAACATTGATCTTCATAACCCCGATGAAGTTCAATGACCAACGTCACTTCGCCAACATTGATCTTCATAACCCCAATGAAGTTCAATGACCAACGTCACTTCGCCAACATTGATCTTCATAACCCATTTTAAAAACAATCACACACCTATCTGGCTCTGCCCCCAAACAAAAAAGACCTTAAGGCCCTGCCTCAAGGTCTCTCCTCCAACCCCATCCCCCAACCTTAAACCGACTTACTTTCCTTCCCTACTCCCCGCGACCGACGTCAGCCCGCCTTCCGACGCCGCCACGACAACCGCCGCAGAAGCATCTCCCGTTACGTTAACGGACGTTCTGAACATATCGAGGATCCGGTCGACGCCGGCGATCAAGGCGATCCCCTCCAGCGGCAACCCGACCGAGGCCAACACCATCGTCATCATGATTAGGCCCGCGCTAGGAACGCCTGCAGTCCCAATTGAAGCTAACGTAGCAGTCAGAACGATAGTAGCCTGTTGGGCAATCGACAGGTCCACGCCGAAAAACTGCGCCACAAACAACGAGCATACCCCGAGATACAAGGCGGTTCCGTCCATATTGATGGTTGCTCCGAGCGGGAGCACAAAGCTACTAACCTTCGTCGGAACCCCGAGGTTTTCCTCGGTGCACTTGATGGTGACAGGCAAAGTCCCCGCGCTACTCGATGTGCTAAATGCAACCAGACTTGCTGGAGCAATCCCCTTGAAAAAAGTAAACGGATTCATTTTGGCAAAGAGTCGAACCGATAACGAATAGAATAGAGCAGCATGCAGGATACATCCAGCGGCAACGACCAAAATAATCTTCAGTAGCGGCAAAATCACAGACAATCCGTACTGTCCCACGGTTGGCGCCATCAACCCGAAGATCCCATATGGAGCGAAGCGCATAACGATGCCGGTGATTTTGTACATGATTTCTGCGAGTTGTTCAAAGAAGGTATGGACAGTCCGTGCCTTTTCCCCCAACACGGTAATCGCCAATCCCAAAAATATAGCAAAAAAGATAATCTGTAGCATGTTCCCTTCAACCAACGCGGCAAAAGGATTGGTCGGTACAATCGCTAACAAAGTGGCAATAATTCCGGGAGTTTCGTTGGCAGCTACTTTATCCGTAGTACCCGCTAGATCTAACCCCGCACCCGGCGCGAACAAATTCCCCAGCACAAGTCCGATGGTAACCGCAATCGCTGTCGTCACTAAGTAGTAGGCAACCGTCTTCCCCCCAATCCTTCCAAGCGACCGCAAGTCCCCGATACTAGCTACCCCCACAACCAAAGAAGCAAGTACCAAGGGCACCATGATGAATTTAATCAACCGCAGGAACAAGTCACCGAGCGGTTTTACCACTTCGATGGCAGGCCCAAACAAGACTCCAGCAACAATGGCCAAAACAAACGCGATCAAAATCTTGGTAAGCAAATTCATTTTCATTAAACAAACCTCCTCTTTTTGGGATTTGAGTTCCAACAAAATTGTACTTATGACCTACAATAAATCACAAAAACACTCCATAAATTTTAGAATAGTCTGCAAATTGTTAGGAGGGGTGGAAAACAATCAGGGAAAATGCGTGGATTTTGGGCTTGATGCTTGTTACGGTTCCGATCGCGGGCGAGCTGAAGTTTTACCCTTTTGGCGATGACTTCCGGGTAAGCATGGGGACACCAGCTTTTCTATTTTTTCTATTGTTCTTGCAGCGGGTTTCCCCGATAGTATCTGGAGTCCTGACGGGCATCGCGGTGGTCCTGTTTCGACTCGCACTCGGCGGGTTCACAGAAGAAGCTTGGTCGCTGCACTCCCCCGTCTTTTTCTACTATCTAACATATGGTGGAATGTTTGCTTTGTTGCACGTCAACCGTTTCTACCAGCGGCCCCTGCTCCTTGGGTTTCTCGCTGTCATCGTAGAAATCGCCGCCAGTATCATGGAAATTAGTGCACGCGGCTCCTTTCCGCTGTCGTCCCTCGATGATATTGCGATCCTCGCCGTGATTCGAAGCTTTTTTGTGCTAGGGTTTTACAACATCCTGATCTATAGGGAGCAGCGAAAGCGAAATGAGCAGATGCTCGTTTTGATTTCCAACCTTTATGAAGAAATGGTTCACCTCAAGAAAACGATGCAGCAGGCGGAAACCATCACGAAGGATGCCTACGACCTATACCGCAATCTCAAACCATCGGAATTTGCACAAACCGCACTCCGAATCGCTGGACAAGTTCACGAGATGAAAAAAGACAAACAACGAATCTACGCCGGTCTAAGTAAAATGATTTGCAACGAAAGTATTCAGGATTTTATGGGTGCTGAAGAGTTAGGAAAAATCGTCGTCAGGATCAACCAGAAATACGCAGATTTGCTCCACAAAAAGATCACGTTTCATTTGAAAATCGAAGGCGCACATCCTCAGTACCATGTTTACACAGCATTGTCCCTTTTGAATAACCTCGTTGCCAACGCGGTGGAAGCGATTCAGGATACGGGGGTGATCCACATTTTCATTTGCAGAAAAGAGGATGACGTGGAGTTTCGAGTGGTCGACGATGGACCCGGGATTCCTGATAAAAAGCGGGACCTCATTTTTCAACCAGGGTTTACAACGAAATACGATTTATCCGGAAAGCCTTCCACCGGGATCGGTCTGACCTATGTCCGCGATGTTACAGAAAGCGCTGGGGGACGGATCCGATTGGAGGACACCGGAGGAACGGCGTTCATCATTTGTTTGCCGATCCATCATCTGATAAAGGAAGGGTGGGAACATGCGCTACTATCTGGTTGATGACGACCCGGTCGTCCGCGCGATGCTTGAGGAAATCATTGAAGATGGAGATTTGGGAAAAGTGGTTGGCTTCTCGGAAGACGGCTCGAGGATTGACGCCCACAATCTTTTCATGCAGAAAGTGGACGTGCTGCTGATCGATTTGCTGATGCCCTTGCGTGACGGGATTGAAACGGTGCGCGCGCTCACCCCCTTTTTCGAAGGAAAAATCATTATGATCTCGCAAGTCGAGTCAAAGGAATTGATCGGGGAAGCCTACGCGCTTGGGATTGAATATTACATCACGAAGCCGATTAACCGCCTGGAGGTGCTTTCCATTTTGAGGAAAGTGAACGAACGATTATGGCTGGAGAAGTCAATTCAAAACGTGCGGGAATCCCTGAATCTATTGATGGATAAAAAAGTTCGGGTCCAACCGGAAAAAGATATCTCGCAATGTGGGCATTTCCTTTTGTCGGAGCTAGGGATGATCGGGGAAAGCGGGAGCAAGGATTTGATCGATATTCTTCAGTATTTGTATGAAAATGAGGGAGACGAGTTTCCGCCTTTGAAGGAGCTGATGCATCAGATTGTTCTGAAAAGGGGCGGTCCTGCTGTCACGATTAAGAAGGAAATAAAAGCGGCGGAGCAGCGGATTCGGCGGGCGATTTATCAGGCTTTGAACCAGATCGCTTCACTTGGCTTGACGGACTATACGAATTTGAAGTTTGAGAATTACGCCGGCAAGTTCTTTGATTTCACCGAGGTTCGCAAGAAAATGCGCGAGTTGGAAGACGGCGAAGAGTTGTCACCCCGGATTAACACGAAAAAGTTTATTCAGGCCTTCTACCTTGAGGCAAAACAACAAATGGAAATGGGGTAGGCTGGCTACCCCATTTGTTGCTTAATTCCGATCTGCTAGCAATGGGTCGGTTTTGCCTTCGACGCCGACAAGTCCAAGAATCGTCAGGAAGATTCTTTGCGGTCCTTGGTACGCATCGGTTGGATCGAACCATTCACCCGGTGAATGCGACCCGCCGCCAGTTCCCCCGCCACCAAGGGTCAGTGATGGGATGCCTAGGCTGATTGGCAGATTAGAGTCTGTGCTGCTTGGTCCGGACAATTGGGGCTCCACTCCGATCGCTTCCGCGGAAGCCCAAGCGGCTTGAACATTGAGTGCATCCGCAGGTTGCGTCCCCGCCGGACGATCCCCGATCAGCTCAATTTCGGCTTTTACCCCTTTTTCATCCTCGACTTTCCAGCGCTTGTTTTCCTCACCTGCTGCTTTGTTCACGATCTTGAGCACCTTTTCTTCCAATTTCAGTAACTCTTCTTCCGAATTGGAGCGCATATCTATTTGCATATTAGCTTCAGCTGCAATCGAATTCACAGATGTTCCACCGCCCACTGTTCCTACGGTAAAAGTCGTCTTTGGCTCTGTTGGTGTTTTCAAATCTCCAATATCCGAGATTGCCCGCCCGAGTGCATGAATCGCGCTTGGCAGTCCAAATGCCCCAAAGCTGTGGCCGCCAGGTCCTTTGTAGGTGACACTATATCTGTGGCTTCCGGTGGCTTGATAGGTAATTCGTGCGGGACTTCCAGATTCAATAGATATAAATCCGTCCACTTGCGGATGCTCTTTGAAAAAGGCCTTCACCCCGCGAAGATCACCCAGTCCTTCCTCCCCAACGGTGCCGCCGAAAATAATATCCCCTTTGGTCTGGACATTGGTCTCATTGAACGCACGCACAATCGAAAGCAACGCCGCGAGCCCTCTCACATCATCGTTAATCCCCGGGGCATAGAGCTTTCCGTCTTGTTCCTTCACCGTTGTATCCGTTCCCTCAGGGAATACGGTGTCGAGGTGGGCAGAAACAAACAACGTCGGACCATCCCCCGTTCCCGGGCGAACTCCATAGGCATTCCCTTCCGAGTCAATCTTCACATCTTGCAGACCGAGCTCTTGCAAACGCTTCTTGTAGTCCTCGGCACGAACCTCCTCTTTGAACGGTGGTGCAGGAATCTCCGTGATGGTGATTTGTTCCTGGACGGTGTTATCGTGGTCGGCCTGGATGAATTCAAGCCCTTTTTGTATGGTCTGGTCGGACATTAGATTGGTGTAAACTTGGGTTACTTCAGATGAGAGAACGTATGTATGATCCTTCGGTTTGGGACCTGCGGCTAAGGCGGTTCCGGTTAGGAGTGAGGTCGCCAGTATCGCCGCCGTTGCAGCAGCAGTAAACTTTTTCATTTGATCAAATCCCTTCTTAATTTGTTGTTTCCGGGTTTAAGTTGATTGTATGGTTGGGTTATAAAAGGAGACAGAAAGATACAGTAATATTCATTTTATTTTGTTAATTTTTATATATATTGGTAGAGGAAAGGAATTGGTTGTGAATAAGTTAGGAGGATGTCCTACATTATTATTCGAAATTCTGAAAAGGGAGGGATAGGGATCTCGCGAACCCTGTGGACAATCTCCCTTTCCGTCAGGAATTATACTTTTTGAGTAAAAAAGCCTTTTTAACTAGAAGGGAAGGTGAGCAGGAAATTGATCTTCATAGCACCGATGAAGTTCAATGAACGACATCAGAACGGTCACACTGATCTTCATAACACCAATGAAATTCAATGACCAACGTCAGATCCACCACATTGATCTTCATAGATAGCACCGATGAAGTTCAATGAACGACATCAGAACGGTCACACTGATCTTCATAACGCCAATGAAGTTCAATGACCAATGTCAGATCCACCACATTAATCTTCATAGCACCAATGAAGTTCAATGAACGACCTCTGATCCCCCACAATGATCTTCATCACGCCTATGAAGTTCAATGAACGCCCTCGGATCCACCACATTGATCTTCATAGCACCGATGAAGTTCAAAGAACGACATCTGTTCCGCCACATTGATCTTCATCGCGCTCCCCACGCCATCCACTCCGCCCCAACAAAAAAACCCCCAGGTCACTCCCCAGGGGTTCATCCATCTAACTAAGCAGTCAGGTCTCCATTCACCTTTTTATTCTTCTTATACCACTGGCTCACGCAGACAAGCACCAGAATCAATGCCCCGATGATGTCCGTCATTGTTCCCGGGATCATCAGTGTGATCGCTCCGACCACAGTTACAACTCGCATGATCCAGTCAAGCTTTGTCAGCATATACCCTTCGAAAGCCGCGGCAAGGCTGACGACTCCGATAGTTGCTGTGACCGCGATCATAATGATTTGCCCGACTGTTGCATCGTTTTGCATCAACATCTCAGGCGAATAGACGAAAATATACGGAACGATGACGCCTGCAGCTGCAAGCCGAAGCGAGATAAAGCCGGTTCGCGTTGGATCCCCGCCAGCGATTCCTGCCCCTGCAAAAGCCGCCAAGGCTACGGGTGGAGTCAGGTTCGCCAAGATACCGAAGTAAAAGACGAACATATGTGATACGAAGGGGTCCACCCCAAAGGATGCCAAAGCGGGTGCCGCCATACTCGAAGTGATAATGTAGGTCGGGATTGACGGAAGTCCCATCCCCAATATAATCGAGGCGATCATCGTAAAGATCAGTGTCAGGAACATGCTCCCTCCTCCAAGAATGAGGATGGCGTTGGTCATTTTCAGCCCGAAACCTGTCAACGTCGCCACTCCAACAATCAGACCGACCATCGCGCAGGACATAGCCACACTGAGTGCACTCCGCGTGCCGCCCTCTAAGGCTTTCCAGATATCTTTCAATCCCATTCGTGTTGTTGAACGAAGCTGGGCGATCACCACGGTAGCGATAATTGAGAAGAATGCCGCAAAAATCGGCGTATACCCGCCAAACAACAAATAAATCAGAATGATCAACGGGAGGATCAGGTGTCCGCGTTCTTTCAAAACGACGGAAATCCTCGGCAATTGATCTCGCGAGAGCCCCTTCATCCCCACTTTTTTGGCGTGGAAATGAACCATCATAACAACCCCAATGTAATACAGAAGTCCAGGGATGATTGCGGCAAGCGCGATTTTACCGTAGGACATGCCTAGCGTTTCTGCCATAATGAAAGCAGTTGCACCCATAACTGGAGGAATGATTTGCCCTCCAACCGAAGCTGCGGCTTCAATCGCTCCCGCGTAGTTGCGCGAATAACCAGTCCTTTTCATCAGCGGAATCGTAAAGGCTCCCGTGGTCACGACGTTGGCAATCGCCGATCCGTTAATCGACCCCAAAAGACCGCTAGAGAGCACAGACACTTTCGCGGGACCGCCCGATGTCCCTCCGGCAATCGCCATCGAAGTATCGTTAAACAACTGGCCCATCCCTGTTTTATCGAGAAAAGATCCAAACAGAATAAACAAAAAGATGTAGGTGGCCGAAACCCCAATCGCCGTACCGTAGATCCCTTCTGTCGTTAAATACATATAGTTGACAATGTCCTCAATACTATAGCCCCGATGCCCAATCACCATCGGCATGTATGGACCAAAATAAGCATAGAGGAGAAACAGCAGGCAAAGGATGGTCAGCGCATTTCCGACAATGCGCCGCCCGCCCTCCAAGACGAGCAGAATGGTAAGCAGCCCAAGAACGATATCTACCGTGTTGGGATCCCCAGCGCGGGAGACAATACCATCATAGTCAATAAAAATATAAACGGTTGTAATAAGCGAAATGATTCCTGCCAGAAAATCAAAGAATGAAGCCTTCGTTTTGGAAGAACGCTTCCTGCCTGGATAGAGCAAAAAGATAAGGGCGATAACCACTCCCGTGTGTAAAGCACGATGCTGTAATGTAACCAAAGGACCTGTATAGGCGGTAATCAAATGGAAAAGAGCTAAACCAACGGCCAACACGGAAACGAGGCGGATGACCCATTTAGAGTCAAACGTCCGATACCGAGCTTCGGCGTCATATTTTTTCAACACGTCGTCAACATGATTTTCATTCGTTGCGTTCTGCAAAGGCTGCCTCCTCTCCCCACTTGATCCTTAACCGGTCTAAGATGCTGATTCTTTGCGATGAAATCGTAAGGGCTGTATCCGGGGGAACAAAATCTTTCAAAGGATATTTAACTCCGTTTGTTTCCACATAATACTGGGAGCCCGGGGTATAAAACAGAGAATAGTGATCGATTTTCCGCTCAATCCCCTTTACGACCAAAAAGCCATTTTCGATGTGATCCACATGTCCGTCTACATCGGGAACGCCAGCACCATATGCTTTAAATCTCGTTTCTACAAGCACCAATTGTCCGCCATCAATGGCTTGATAGATTTCCTGCCACGGTTGATGCTCGACAGAGTGCCGCCACCCAATGGTAATCTGATTTGATTCACTCGGAATAAATCGCAAAACTTGATGCTCCCGGGGAGCCGCAATTTCAAAGCCGTTTTGGGTGGGAAGAAAAAGAAGAAGCAACAGGATAGTGAATAGAACTGTGAGCCATGCTTTCTTTTTCATAAGGGAAAAAGGAGATGGGAACGTAACGTCCCCACCATCCTTCTTATTTCTTCACCTCGTTATAATATTTCTCAGCGCCTGGATGCAAAGGAGCTGGCAGCCCTTGCTTGGCAGTATCAATCGAGATGCCTTTTGCTGCGTTATGGGTATCCCTAAAAGCTTGTAAGTTCTCGAAGAATGTTTTGGTCATTAAATAAACGGTTTCCTCCGGTACGTCCTTATGTGTCATCAGCACGTTGTTCACCCCAACCGTTGTCACATCCGCGTCTTGACCGTCATACGTTCCTTTGGGCACAGGGGTGGCAAAGAAAGATGGGTACTTCTCAGCCATTTTCTTCACTTTATCTTCAGAGATCTCCAGGAGAACAACCTCTTTCGTTGTCGCTAATTCCAAAATCCCCGCATTCGGCAGCCCCGAAGAGATGACGACGGCATCTACTGTCCCATTTTTCATCCCCTCAACCCCTTCCGCGAAAGAAAGGAAGTCCTCATCCACATCATCATAGTTCATTCCATATGCATCCAACACCCTGCGTGCACTGATCTCCGTCCCGGAACCCGGTGCGCCGACGGCAAGCTTCTTGCCCTTCAGCTCTTCGATCGTCTTGATTCCTGTATCTTTTGTCGTTACAATCTGCAAATAGTTTGGATAAAGCGCTGCAATGGAACGCAGGTTTTCCTGTGCACCGCTTTCTGCAAAGCTATCGACACCTTCATAGGCATCCCCGGCTGTATCAGCCATCAAGAAACCAACTTCCGCTTTTTTTTGATTCAACTTCTTCGCATTTTCCGCGGAGGCCGCCGTCGACTGACTCGTCGCGGTTGCGCCTAGCTTCTCTTGGAAGACTTTCGCCATCGTTCCGCCCAGAGGAAAATACACGCCAGATGATCCACCGGTCAAAATGGTAATGTACTGCCCTTTTAAGGCATCTGAGGTATCACCCGATTGTTCAGGTGCAGGCGCAGGAGCTGGTGTGGCCGCTTGTCCTCCCCCAGAACTAGAGCCCGAGTTTTGCGCAGGGGCAGGTGCGGTTGTCTCTGGTTGACTTCCACAACCACTAACAATTAACGATAAAGATGCTGCAACCGCTACCAAACTGAGTATCCCTTTTCTCTTTTTCATTCCAATCCCCCTTAATATGTGGTAGAAATGTGCCTACGTTTGTTACACACACAATAATATCATAATTACAATAATATGGTAAATATTTAATATTATGAATTCATTTGATATAAAAAAGGGGGCGTCGTTTCGACAGGGGACATGCCGGGCGCAGAGAATAAGCGGACACAGGGGACTTTATATTTCAGGAACTCCCCTATGTTCCAGGGTGGCGGAGAACAAATTCCTTATTTACAGGCAAACGAATGGTCCAACTTGGCGGCTATTTTTGCACAATAAAATGTGTAAAAAAAGCAATATCCCGATAGGGACCTAATCTGCCTAATTGAAGCTCAAGATCTAGAAGCTGCTGTAAATTGCCTTATTGCTCTCCCGGACCCAGGTAATCAAAAACACAGCGAATACCGTAACGACCTTTAACCGCCAATTCCATCGATTCAAACCATTGCAGGTAGGTTTCGATTGAATACTGTTTGACATAGGCTCCTATCAAGGAATTGTACTCTTCTTCCTCATCGATTGATTCCTTGGCCTCGGGTAGGTTGTTCTCTACGATGGCTTTTCGGAGGACTTTTGCCGCGGGATTGTGGGCAATAATGGAAAGATAGCCACCGGGGTTCAGCCTCGTGTTCAGCATACGGATCGTCTCTTGCGGATTTTCTACATATCCGAGGACATTGTGGCAAATGATCCAATCGTAAGTTTTTACTTGCGGGATGTGGTCTAGGGTGTCGATGTTTCCTTGGAGAAACGTAATCTGTTGCTGCTTTTCCTTTGCCTTTTGCTCCGCAGCGGCTATCATATCCGGGGTGAGGTCGACACCTGTGACGGAATGGCCTTGTTCTGAAAACCAAATAGACGTTAAACCGAAGCCGCAACCGATATCTAGGATGGCTTTATTTGCATCCAAGTGCTCCGCGATCTGCTGCCAGGTAAGTGAATAAAAAAGCTTTCCGGAGTTCATCTCGACGTCCTCAAGATAATCCGGTAAACTTTTAGTGAATGCTTCGATGATTTGTTGCGTTTCCGACATTCATCTCAAACCTTTCATTTTCTCTAGGATGGATTCTTTGGCTTGATTGCTAAACCATTCTTCCTCGATGGAAGCGTACAGTCTCGAATACTCTTCGTCGGTGATGATGTGTTGGCCAAGAAGATATTGAAAACAATCCAGCTTAATTTGTGTTCTATTTACGATTTCTGTATAAGACATTCCTAGTTCTATCATCTTTCGATTATACAATACATGTCCAATTTCGTGAGCGAGGATATCGAGAAAAACCTCTGTTTCCATCCTTTCGCGATCTCCCAGGATATAGATGACGTGCCCGCCATTTCGATATTCGACAAATCCGTTGACCTTTTCCGGATCATCAATAAAATAGACTTCACAGTGAAATTGCTTTTGCACCCAATCGATATAAAAGTCGATAGTTTCCATATTTCTCACCTTCCCCACGCCGTGGTTGGCACGAAAGAATTTCCAAATATTATCTCCTCGTTACGGGGGGAGTATCCGAGCAAGCCTATGAGCACTCTCCCCTTTTGTCAGGGGCATTGAATAAGGGTGAATTTTACTCTATTTTTAAAAGAGGGCTGATTTTCGGAAAAATAGGGGGGAGTTTACTCCTAATCCAATAAAACCCAATAATTCCGGCATCCCCACAGCTAATAGGAGTAATTCTCCCCTTATTCCGGCTACTTTCACCTTCAATCTTAATTTAGGAGTCAATTCTCCTCTTAAAGGCGAGCTCCCCTAAACCTCAATCTCCATCTGCAAAAAGGCATAGCTTAAACTTTTCCCGTGCGTATCCATGCTTAAAGAGGTCGTTACTCCTCCAAGCAGGGCTTGGTGACAAACAAATTGTAAGGATGCTAGATTCGGCATTTCATAGCGGATGATCTCGCCCAAAACGATCTCTTTCAAATGGTGCTTGACCGCGTCCGGTGTGACCTTTTCACACAATAAAGGGTAGTCGGCCTCATCGTATGGAATAAGCGAAAGGATTAACGTATTTCCTTTATCTCCCGCTCGGCTGTGCGCTAAATCATAGAGCTTTTTCTTCATGATTAACACTCCTGAATCGAAATTTGGGTCTGGACCTTTTCTCGGGGGATCAAAGTGGATACGATGCCGATCACTTCTCTCACATACTTCCGCGCTCCACCGCCACCAGCTGGTCCATTTGTATAAAGCGCCTCCACTTCTTCCCCAATGATCGCCGCATTTTCTGAATCTGTCGCATTTGCTGCAACCCGCAGACGAATTTCATACGGTTCACGAAGCTCTCCAAAATAGGTCCGGTGGACGGAACTCACCCCGATATGATCGATTCGAAGATCGGGGAATTGATCCTTTAGCCGTTCCTGAATGATTTCCCCAGCTAGAACAGCCCGACTATAGGCATTGGGACCTGCGTAAGAGATTTCTCCTTCCCCTACATAACCTGTGTGGTAGCCTAGGCTGACTTTCAAAGTAGCGGGTTTCGGCCTTCCTCTCCCACCTGACACCTCGACCTGATTCGACCCTATTTCCCGAAGACGTACCGTGGTGAAATCTGCGGTAATATCCGGAGTAAGATACCCTGTAGGATCTGTTGCTTCATATAATAGTTGCTCCTTCACCGTTGCCAAATTAATGAATCCACCGGTCCCCTCCACTTTTCCGATCACCGCCGTTCCGTCCGGGCCCACATCAGCAAAGGGGAACCCTAACCGCGCCAAATCCGGGACCTCTTTTTTCCTTGGATCCGCAAAATACCCCCCAGTCAGCTGCCCTGCACATTCTAGCAAATGACCAACTACCGTTCCCTGGGCGATCTTGTCCAGATCGTCCACGGACCACCCGTAATGATAGATCATTGGCGCTAAAAATAGAGAAGGGTCCGCCACCCGTCCGGCGATAATGATTTCGGCGTCGCTTTCTAGTGCAGGTAATAAGGCATCCGCGCCAATGTAGGCATTTGCGGAAAGAAGGTTTGACAGTTTGGACAAGGGTTTGCCTGTTTCTAACACTTCTTGCTGGCCATCCAGATGTTCCAAAACATCATCACCTGTCACCGCCGCCACTTTGATATGGATCCCTTTCCGCTTTGCCATCTCCATGATTTTTTTGGCAGCCCCGATTGGGTTTGCGGCACCCATATTAGTAATGAGGCGAATCTTTTTTTCTTTGAGGATGGGGAGAAGGAGATCGATTCTCTTTTCTAGTAATGGATCGTAGCCGCTGTTGGGATCCCTATTTTTCCGTTGTTGCGCCAAGGCTATTGTCCGTTCAGCCAAGCATTCGAGAACCAGATAATCAAGCTCTCCTTTTTCCGCTAGTATCACGGCTGGTTCCAGGCGATCTCCTGAGAACCCGGCTCCTGAACCTATGCGTATCATGTGGTATCAGCTCCTTTCGAGTTGGAATCTATTAGTAATTATATTATAACTATTCTGGATAAATTAGAGAGGAGGGGTACATAGAAGAAAAAAACAGGTCTCCCCACCATTCCCTGTGGGCAAGTCCTGCTTTTATCGTTTTTAGGTATACATTAAACTCGGTAGCCACAATACAATTTGCGGGAAAAACGTAATGAGTCCCAAGACTACAAGCAACACGGCGATGAATGGAAGCAATTCCTTAGTTAATTGGATAATGCCTACTTCTCCAATTTTGGAGATAACAAACAAAACGATTCCAAATGGTGGTGTTAACAGTCCAATCATCAGGTTCAATACGATAATCACCCCAAAATGAACGGGATCGATATCGAACTTATCCAAAAGCGGTAGCATAATGGGCATCAGGATCGTAATGGCCGAAATCGTTTCCATGAAAGCCCCGACAATTAACAAGAAAATATTTAAAACGATCAGCATGGTCCATTGACTGTGTGCAAGTGAGGTAAAAAAGTCCAGAACCTGCATCGGTATCTTGGCCCGCATGATAATATTTCCATAAAGCGTAGCACAGGCAAGGATCAACCCCAAGACAGCACTGTCTCTAGCCGTTTCCCGAAAAACTTGAAGAAGTGTCGGCCAGTTAAGCTCGCGGTAAATGAGCCCTGACAGGAGTAAGCCATACACTACCGCTACAACCGCTGCTTCTGTCGGGGTAAAGATCCCCTGATAAATCCCACCGATAATGATGACAGGAGTGAGCAATGGGAGAAACGCTTCTTTTAATGCGATAAAAAAGGTTTTAGCCGTTGGATAATTACCGCGGGGGTAGTTTTTCTTTTTTGCAAAGTAAGCCATCAAAAGCATCATGGCCAATCCCATCAGAAGACCCGGGATCAAACCGGCTAAAAATAGCGCACCGATGGACGCCCCTGCTGAGACACCATACACCACCATCGGCAAGCTTGGTGGAATAATCGGTCCAATCGTCGAAGACGCAGCGGTAATCGCTGAGGAGAAACCCTTTGGATAACCCGCATTGCGCATCGCTTTAATCTCGATGGTTCCGAGCCCCGCGGCGTCGGAAACAGCGGTTCCTGACATACCAGAAAAGATAATACTGCTGGCTACGTTTACATGACCAAGTCCTCCTGGAAGAAAACCGACGCAAACATGACAGAATTTAAAGATTCGATCTGTAATCCCACCAACATTCAGTAATTTTCCTGCTAATAGAAATAAAGGAACTGCTAGAATGACAAAGCTATTCACTCCGCCGACCATCTTTTGGGCAATGTTTCCGTAGAGTATCTTTCCATCCATGAGCATGAGCAGTAAGGAGGTGAAACCCATACTAAACGCAACGGGCATAGCCGCCAAAAAGAGAAACAGCAACGCACCAATAAATACAACCATAGCCATAATGAATTACCTCCCCCCATCCATCGTTTGATTTTGGGACTGCAATGATTGTTCCTTCTGAACCGGTTGAAAAATAGACTGAACTAACTCATACAATCTAAAAATGCTATAAATAAGCATGAGAACGGCACCAAAGAAAAGGGCAAAATACACATACGAATAATTCAGCCAAATTAAGGAGGCAGACCGCACCTCGGTACTGCTTAGAACCATTTGCCAGCTTCCAATCAACACAACGACGAGGAACCACATCGTTAACAGCTGCACCAAGATTAAGGTTGTACTGCGAAGCCACTTGGGTAGGACTTCAATTAACACTTCAATAGTGATATGTGTTTTCTCTTTCATACATACCGCTGAACCGACGAAGGTTAGATAAATAAACATAAATCTGGCAATTTCCTCCGTCCAGGGAGCAGAATAGGCAAACACATAGCGGAATAGTACTTGCAGAGCCACACATACGACAATTCCTATCGTCATGGTGACGATAAAATAATCTAGAAATCTCTCAAAACCTGCTACCAGACGCTTCATCGTTTCTCTCCTTTCACGCTACTAATGATAGGAAGGGAACGGACCATTCCGTTCCCAAAGGGTGAACTGCTTATTTGGCGTAACTGTTGATTTCATCCAAATTCGTAACGGTCCACTTGGTTTCGAAAAATTCCTTCAATGCTGGTTGGGCTAACTCTACAAATTTGTCACGGTCAGGCTCAACAACAGTCATACCCGCATCAACCATTTCCTTTTCAAATTTAACGGCATCTTTTTCTGCTTCATCGTTTGCGTAAGCAATCGCTTCATCCGATGCTTCCTGAACCCACTTCTGTTGTTCAGGTGTTAAGGAATCCCATAGTGGTTTATTAATCCAGAAGAATGTGGCTTCATAAATATGAGACGTTTTGATCATATATTTTTGAACTTCCTGCAGTTTAAATGTATAGAATTGTTCAGTAGGTCCTTCCGAAGCCTCGACCACGCCTGTCTGCAGTGCTCCATATAATTCAGGCAAGGCGACAGGAGTTGCTAAGGTATCGAACGCTTTCCATGCGGCAACCCAGGCTTCAATTTCAGGCAATCGCAGCTTCAATCCTTTGACATCCTCAGGTGTCTTGATTTCTTTATTGGCTGTCATATGACGAGGACCGCGGATGATGCTACCCAATGCATGGGAGTCGGATTCGTCCATCTTCGCAAACATTTTCTTTCCTAAATCCCCATTCAACACGGCTTTCACGTGGTCCATGCTCTTAAATAGGAAGGGAGCTGATATAAACATAAACTCCGGAGCGTACATATCTTGACCTTGGTATCCGGCAAGAATCAACTCTACATCTCCCGCTTTTAGCGCCTCAAAGTTTTCTCGCTCTGTCCCTAATGAACCATTCGGGAAAACCGTGACTTTGATTTGCCCATTGGATTTCTGATCCAACAGTTCTGCAAACTTCTGGGCACCTTTAACGGGTGCAGAACCCTCAGCATAAACAGAAGGCATGTCCCACTCTATAACTTCTCCTCCAGCTTTCTTATCATCTGCTTTCGGAGCCGGTTCGGCAGATCCTCCGCCTGACCCTCCCTCGCTAGAACTTGGTGACCCGCCGCATGCTGATACAACCAACAATGAGGATGCTAGCATAACAGCAGATACACTCTTAAACCACTTTTTCATCTACATTACCCCCTAGTTTGATGAAGTTAAAATTTATAATCATTTGTCCTGCATGGGACCAGGACAAGGATTACCCATTAAAGAGCGATTTCTCTCCCTGTCAATTCCTCCCCCGTTTCATGGTCGGTTTAATAGAAAAGAGCTATAAACTGCAGTTAAATCACCCAATCTGATGATCGTCTCTTGAACAGCTAAAATATGCTGTTGTACTGCCCTTTTTGTCTTCACCGGATCTTGAGCTTCGACTGCCAGAACGATCTGGTCATGTTCTTCGACTGCCTGATAGGCACGGTTCGCATACGATGCCGTTAATCGGCGAATTCGCTGTAATTGCAAAGAAAGGTTGTCCAAAATATCAACAATCCGCTTATTCTTACCAGCAGCGATTAACACTTGATGAAACTCCTCATCTAAATCAAAGAAACGATTTACATTGTTTTTTTCCAGATGCATCTTCATTTCATCATTAAGCGCTTTCAGTTTTTTGGCCAATTGGTTTCCCTCATTAGAGACAGCAGAGACAGCGATTTCAGCCGCCATCCCTTCAAGAGCCAGTCGAATCTGAAAGATATCGTAGAGATCATCGGGTGTCAGATGAACAACTTGGACATGCCCTGATTCCTCTACGAGGAACCCCTCTTGAATTAATTTAATCATCGCTTCCCGTACTGGTGTTCTGCTGACCTGAAAATGTTCCGTCAAGTTCCCTTCCACCAAGGGCTGTCCAGGATAAAAATGAAAGGAGCAAATCATCTTCTTCAATTCGTTGTAAACCTCTATTGCCTTTGCTCCATTTCTCCTCCTAGCCAATTCCAATCACGTCCTACTAATTTAATTAGTATTTTAATTTGTATTTTTATTTGTATACATAATATTCTAATTTATAGGTGTAGTCAATTGCTAATTTTAAAATATTGCAAGCGGAAAGGCCCATTAATTTTTGAGGAAAGCAGGGGGCTGTTGATTATTGTTGAGTTGAGCTGGGCGGGTTGCTTTCATAAAAATGGAGAATTACCAATCAAATGGTCTAAAAGGCAAATGTGGATTTCAATAAGCGGAAGATATCTCCGCTTATTGAAATCCACCCCGTCATACTATCTATAGTCAGTCTTCAGGCTTTTTGGGCTTGCTTCCGAGCTCCCTTGAGCTTGTCCCTAGAGTTACCAAAATTCAATTCTTCTGTTTCTGAACATTTCTAAGGCCTGGCGCTTACTTGAAAAGCTTGATCCTTTAACATTTTCAAATACAATAGCTTCCCTTCTCCCTCATAATAATAATCCGGTAGACGACACATATAAGTAAACCCGTTTCGCTCAAATAGTTTGCGTGCACTGGCATACTCGGGCAAGTCACAGGTGAAGGTTTCAACATAGCGGCCATTGTTTGATCGACAGTATTGAAACATAGCCTCTAGGAGATGCCAAGCCAATTTTTGATGGCGATAAGAACGATGGACGCCGAAGTATTCCAAACGATACCCGCCGCTATGATGTTCATTCTCGACAAAAATAATAGCAGAGATGACTTTCCCTTGTTCTTCTGTATACCAGCAGTTGACATGGTTTTCCTGAAGACTGCGAACCGGTAACCACCGCAATTGCTCAATCTCCCCTGGCGTAAATCTTTGGTCATCAAAACAATGTTCCCCAAGCAGGAAGTCTGAAACCCTTCCTGCCTCTGTTCCGCTTTGTACCCATTTAATTTCCAATTCGGCCTGACTTTTGAGGTCTTTTGTGATTGGTTCTAACATTGGCTTACCTCCCCTAAAAAATTATGAAATACGAAGTGAGTTGTTCCAGTCAGCGGTAACACCTTCCTGGAAGTATTGGTCACAGGCAAAGAAATACATTTTGGCGGCCAGATCATCACGGTTTTTCTTCACCACTGTAACGAATCCTTCTCTGGCATCATAGAACCGACCATTTTGAAACAACTCAATCGCATGTTCAAACTGTTGTTTGGTTTCATCTTTTAGTCTGCGAATTGGCTCAGGATCTCCTTCGTATAAATCAAACAGCTCAATAGTTCGGTGTTCCCCATCAATCTGAAATGAACCAAGTTTACGATATTGCCTCGGCAACCCTTTATTTACGAAGCGCAATGTTTCTTCTGTTAGCAGGACGGTGACGCCAAGTTTTTCTGAAATTCTTTCTAGATCAAGGGCTAATTGAACATGATTGGAAATGACACTTCCCTCCAATCTTTGTTCCTCCCCGATAATTCCGAGCATTACATCCCCATAATGAACGGCAATGCCAATATCAATCGGTTCCCCTTCCCGTTCTTTATTGTAGGTTTCAAGCGTTGACCTCAGTTTAACGGCTGCTTTGATCGCTGCAGAAGGATCATCGGGAAACATCGCAAGCATTCCGGCTCCCAGATACCGGCTTGTAAACCCGCCATACTCACGAATGACAGGGCCAAACGTTTTCAAAAAGGAATTAATAAAACGGAAGTTTTCTTCCGACGTAAGGGTTGTGGAAAACTCCGTAAAATGACGCATATTGCAAACCAAGATCGTCATTTGCCTGTTTTCCTGCTCCCCCAGGTTAATTTGTGTCACATTGTCCTTTCCAAGAACCTTTAGAAACTGTTGTGGAACGAATCGGAAGTAGGAATCACTCAACTTCGTTACCTCTTGAATATATTGGCGAATGGATTTTGCCATCATATTAAACCGCTCTCCAAGTTCCTCCACCTCATCGCGCGTGTGGATCTGAACCATGACGTCCCATTCACCTTTAGCAATCAAATTCACACTTCGTCGCAGCTTTCTAATGGACGATAGTAAATAAACAGTCATTGCAGTGATAACAAGCAACAAAATTACACCGATAACTGAGATGATTTTCAACACATTAGTCATAATCTTCAAGTTGCTCTGTTTCATACCAATTAAATCTTTACCCGTTTCATAGATTCCAATGATTTCGCCTTGCGGGTTATATAAAGGCCCTAACGCATACATCCATTGACCACTCGCGTCTTCCCACTCTCCCGAAACGATTTTCCCTTGCTGTAGCACAAGTAGGTTCTCTTCACTCAATGGAAACGGCTGAAACATGGTCACGCTATCGTCATCGTCCATAATAATATACAGATTCCCATTCATATAACGGTATATCGTGCTATATAACCCGTCACGATCTTCACCGGAACGTGAGAACAACTCATTAATCCGTTGTTTTATCGTTTTGTAATCCTCACTCATGAAATCACGCGGCGAATTGAGCCCCTCCAACTGGGCTCCATCCACTAGATATTTACCATTGCCTGCGAGCAATTCGAGTTGCCCCTGTGTATCAGCTTTCATTTCTCCCGAGAAAGAAGAGTATACAGAATACGATAAACCAACCATGGACAGAAGAACGACAGGAATAATGACACCTAGTTGTTTTAAAAGAAGGGAAACCCTCCTTCCCAAGATATAAACGTATATGTGACGAATATCTAATACCAACAAGAAACCAAATAAGCCAAGCAGTAGCCAATACCCGAATCCCATCCACACGATCTTAGGAGAATAATGAAAGCTGGTCAGAACATCAATAATCTCACCATTCGGATTCATTTGAACGAGCTGGTCAGAGGTTGCCACTGTGATTAGACCATTTCCTACAGTAATATTGGTGAAATCAGACCATTCAATATTGGGGTATTGATTTTTAAGTGTTTCCATGGTGACAACAGGTATAATTGGGTAACCCGATTGTCGAACATCGACCCGATTGATCGCTTCCTGATGATAGTCAATAAAGTAGATATTTCTATGATCTTTCGTGAAAATACCTACCGGAAAATTCAGTTGATTCTGCGAAGATTGGGGATAAATCTGTCTCACGTCGCCGTCTGTGACGGCATATAATGATCCCCGCTTCGTAGTGAAAAATATGTGGTTATCCTGGCTGCCGGTAAATTCGTTTAAGTAACGATTCGCTGGCATTTCAATGGTCTTTACGACTTCCGGGTTTTGTTGTGATGCTGCAGCTGTTGATGGGATTCGTAAAAGCGAGGACGTTTCAGCATCCTTCCGGAAAAAGTATACAAACCCATCTTTTGCCGAAAGGGATTGGATGTTACCCACGCGCAATAAATTATCCGAGAAAGCATATTCCTCTTCATACACCATGCTAGTTTTCGAGCCGTCGGGTGAAATCTTGATAATCTGTTCACCTGATACTTTTAGACCGTAAGAATCAAGAATTGTAATAAGTGCATAGGCATTTCCTTCACCATCTACTGCCATGCTATTAAATAATTGAAGGGTGTTGGGCTGCTCGTGTTCGCTGCTTGAAATGGAGTAGATTAGTCTACCAGACGAATCTACCTTTTGAAGCGTTTTCTTTGAATTGGTTACCGTATAAATGGCGCCATTCGAATCGGTCACCACACGGGAAATATTGGAGTAAGCTACCTCATTTTCAAAAGGATTGGCAGACCATGTATCCCTAAAGATAAAGAGGAGAGCAGCTACAAAGACTGTCCCGGCAATCAACAAACCAAGTTTGAATTTCATAGGATTATCCCTCTTCTCCATGGGCCTAAGAGCCCATACCACTTATAGAAGGACCAAGAAATAAACAAAGGACTTAGATTATATGCCATAAGTCTCTCATTTCCTGGACCTCCTTGTAATCTTTTCCACCCATTTATAGTACTATAAAACTAGTTGTTTGTGTTTTAAATAGGGCAAATTTATTGCTCAATCTTCATAAAATATAGTAGAATTGAAAAATGGTGGATATTCTAAGGAGGTTTTCAATGGGACAAGCTGTTACAGCTGGTGCTATGCTACAATGCAGCTTCGGAACAACTCCAAGCTCACTAATTGTATTACCCGCTAATCGTGTCATGTCTGCTGCTCCGACCGCGAACATTATGGATAATAAGCCAATGGTTAATATTCTTCCCTTCGGTATGTGCAACTCTATCGCCAACCCGGCAGTGGCGGCTGCTACAGCGGCTGCATTTGGTGCCCATACGCCGATGCCCTGTGTACCTGTCACCGCAGCACCATGGGTTCCTGGATCTCCGACGGTTCTTGTTGCGAATATGCCGGCTTTAAACAATACTTCTAAGTGTATGTGCAATTGGGGAGGCGTCATTTCGATTACGAATCCCGGACAAATGACGGTACAGGTTCCATAGTTTTTTATTGTTGTTTTAAAAGGAGTCGAGCCTGTTGATTCAAAAAATTGTAATGCCTTTTATCAACCCCATTAAACGAAAAGTCATTAAGCCGTTAGGCATGATTAGAAAATGGCCCAAGTTTCTAGCAAAATGGATTAAGAAAAAATTCAAAGAAATACTAGGCCAAAAAGAGATTACAAAAGCAAGCTATGTTCCTATTGGCAATTATTATGTTTCCAAAAAACTGATCGTGATTGTCATCCTTGTGATTCTTTTGCTTTACTTCTTCATTTTCATTAAACCACCGAAGTTTATCAATAAGTGGTTAAACCGGGTCCCAGCCATCACGGTAAGCGCATCTGCGCCAGCTGCTGACTTCTCCGGGACAGCAAAACTCTTTGCGGAGGATGGCAGCTTATTATATGAAGGTGGAATCATCGAAGGAAAATATGACGGATCTGGAAAACTCTTTTTGCCGAACGGGAAGTTAATGAAAGAGGGAACATTTAAGAATAACCTGCTTATTCAAGGCAGTGAATACAACGAGAATGGGATCCTCGTCTATAAGGGTGATTTTGCGGACGGCTTGTATTCTGGACAAGGGACCCTTTACTATCCGAATGGCAATGTGAAATATTTGGGCGAATTTAAAGCAGGTGTACCAAACGGACAGGGGCGAATCTACACGGAATCGTCTAAGCTAATTTATGAGGGCGGCTTTGCGAACGGGATCTACACCGGAGAAGGAACGGAATATAACTTCACTGGCCAAACGCTATATCAAGGGGAATTCCTGGCAGGAAAATACAACGGCAAGGGCAAGAAGCTCTATTCCAATGGAATGATTCAATACGAGGGGGAATTTAGCAACGGACTGCCCTCGGGGTCTGGAACAGAGTACTTCCAAAGTGGAATCGTAAAATATAAAGGCAGCTTTCTCACTGGTCAATATAATGGAAACGGAACCCTTTACGCAAGCGACGGCAATATACGATATAATGGAGATTTCCAGAGTAATCGATTTCATGGAGCAGGTGAGCTTTATAATAGTCTAGGTTTACTAGAGTACAAGGGTCATTTTGTGAATGGAGTTTCAGATGGATTGGGGACTTGGTATCAAGAGGACGGCACCGTTTTATATCAAGGCTTTTTTAAAAACGGAGAATTAGCATTTGATACATTTCTTGGTATATCCGCAGTTCGTCTAGAGGAGCTGCTGGGCAAAGCAACAGGGACCCAAGTCATCAGTCCAGCGCCGGAAACACCAGAAACAGTGGAAACTGCGGAATCGCCAGAAACGCAAGAAACACCAGAAACAGAAACACAAGAGACACCTAATACTCCGGAAAAGGTGGAACAAGTGGAACAACAAACACCTGAACAGCAAAATGATGCTGAGGTTGTGGAGGCGGCTGAAACTACCACTGCTAACCTTCCCATTCAAATGCAATTCCTAGAACTAGGTCTAACTTTCATTGTTGCATCGAATGAGACGAACCCGGACGAAGCAGCGGTACAAGAAATACAGCTCAGCAGCAGGCCGGCCTTGGACAAGCTCTATCAACATCTGGAGAAATTAATCAAGGAAGAAGAACCAAAAGCCTTTGTTACGGATCTCGGCTCGATGAGATTGTATTTTTGGAATAACTATTCATACAGGATCACCGTAGATGGAGATGGCAAACCGATCTCGGCAATCATAAAGAGGGCGGAATAACTCCGCCCTCTTTCGTTTATTTCTTTGCAACAGCAACCTCCCGCTGATGCATTACCAATTCCTCTAGTCTATTTTCCATTTCCACACTGTCCCCAAATGACTTCACTGCCCACCAGCGAACTCGAATGCGTGTACGCTCTGTTTTCTGGTGAACCCGGACGCCCAGCCGAAAAGTCCCTTTCTTCGGATAATGAACAGAACCAATGGATACCTTTGGATAATCAGAATCATACTCACTATTTGAAAATACTTCTTTCGATCCATAATAAATCGCATTGTTTCTATTCAAGAGGTCTGCCAAGAGCTCTTCGGATTCTTTGCGTTCTTCCGATATACCTGCAGTAATTAGAACGGCTCCTGCCCCTAATCCATGTTCAATCTCCTCAGAATAGAAGTTTTTTTGGCGCCTTTGATACCATTTCTTCTTCTCCTGGGGGACAATCGATATTTCCACAATCCCAGTCGCAACTTGTTCTTCTCTTTCAGGTTCTTCCTCCTCTTCCTGGAAGGCTAAGAACTCCTCTTTAATATCTGGAAACTCTATGATTTCCGGCACAATAGGAACACTTGGGGACCGATCGCTTGCACTCTCGCGAGGTTGCCAACTTGTCCTTTCCTGCAACGATAAAATTTTATAGAGCATCGTTGGATTGATTACATAATCCTGAAATGGGACTCGCTCTACACTTTCAATCACGTAAGTCGCACCCATTTGCAGCAGGTTAATCTTTGCCAGATAGACACAAGGCTCAGATGGGGACTCCAATGAGCGATCCAATGATCGTTCATAAAATGCTTGGAACATGCGCCGTTCACTAGACTCCTCACTGATTTCTATCGATTGTTTCACATGCGTTAATTCATAGAGAAGCCGATCCCCGACGATCAGCCGGGTTGTACCTGCCTTCACACTCACTTTGCCCTGCATCTTTTTCTCAGCTGGAGGAACAGGGAGCGCACGTAAACGGATGGTTTTCGAATAAGTGGTTTGTCCCCCATCTGTAGGTTCAGAGAATTTCACTTTCCCCTCGGGCAATTCCTCTATGGCTTCCACACCAAACCAATCTGGCTCATATTCAAACTCGATGTGAGGAGTTTGAATGGTCTTTTCAATTGTGATTCGCAAGTCAAATGTCGAGGAAGGTTCAATATACCTTGGAACGGTCTGAAGAATCCTTACATGTGCATCCTCATACCAAATGGAGGTATCTTCAATAAGATGATCATATTCTTGCAAACTAGGTTGAGGCGGCTTTTCACGAATAAATAGTCGGTAGCTCTCCAATATTCGGTTATGTTCGCTTACCTCTTCATCCCGTCCAGATGCGCCTGCTACTGAATGCACAGGCTCTTTGCCCTTTTCATCATAGGCAATACATAAGTATACATTTTTTGCGTATTCGTTATTGGTGAATCCGTCCAACATGGAAAGTTTCCATGTCACTGGCGATGGAACAACAATTTCTCGCCCCATCTGGTCCAAGGCAGCACCCGTTTCAACTGAGACGGATTTGTCATCAACGGCCACAACCTGTAACCCTGAAATAACACCACTTCCAAAGAGCAAACGATTTAACAGTCTGCCCTTATCGGTGAAATACGTTTGCTCGGACATGAAGTCACGGACGGTTAGCAATTTTCCATAGAAATACCTGTTACGTTCAAATGGGATGTATCGTGATCTATTCATCCTTTCCCCCCTTATCACTGATTATTCCAAACGAGAATCCAATCCGAGTCTTGTGTGTTGGTCCACTCGATTGTCTTGCCCTATATCTATCGTAATCGTATGGTGTGGCATCGATGAACGTCCATCCATAGTAAGTAAGGTAGGTTCAGACAATACGGTATTCATTCCTAAATACGAATGAAGGTCCATATATACCCAAGGCTGTAATATAATCAATTTGCCCGTAGTAAATACTGGCTTAGACGCGTCTATTAATTGTTGTAACACGACCCGTTTCATTTCCGTATCGGCATGCTCAGGCTTGACGAGTACATTAAATACATAAGGGTCCGCAGCATAAAGCCTGTCCGCGACTTCGCCAAGTTCCGGATTCTCCTTTAATGGCTTGACTTGGTCATATTCAAGTATAATGGGCCGTTCCCCTGTATAGATGGAAATCAATGCCTCCATAGCATATCTGGTACCACGCAGGTTATAGATGGTTGGGGCCTGCTTCAACAGCTTCCGCAGTTGCTCCTCTGTCCAACTATCCTCTGCCTGAATCCCTAACCACCCCAGCAGCCACCGCAACGTTGGACCAGATGCACGATTGGCGTCTAATGAACGTGTTGTCCAATGGATCTTTTGATTGGTTTCCTCTAGCATGGTTTGGAAAATGCTAAGATAACGCGCAAGGAAATCTCTCGTTTGCTCATGACGTTGATAGATAGATGGCAAATATTCTAGGTAGGAGTTTCGCGGAAAATGTACTTCTAAACTTTGAATGATCGGTGCATGCTGCTCTGAACCGATCAATTCCATGTATATCCACAAATAACGTCCTTTTGCCTCGAGCAGCAAGGCATCATGCGGGTCCCGCAGCGGCTTCAACCATAGGCTTGACAAAGCAGTTAGCTTCGTCTCCGGCGCGATCGTTGGATCCGCGATATAAGAATCAAGGTTTACCCGCTCATGATGGAGTACAATTTCTTTATCCTCCGAAGCAAAATAGCGAATATTAATTTGTGTATCATTCTCCCGATACGAATCCAACACAATCTTATGCCACTCGGTTTCAGGAGTACCGCTATCAAGGGAGTCGCTCATCCATACCCCTAAACGCCTTCCAAATGGCCTCCAAACAGCCGTTTCCAGGATCGGTTGAATGGTGTGAACACAGCTCTCCCATGGATCCCATAAATAGAGGACTTCCCTCCCCGCTATGAGCCGGGTTCCCTGTCCATTGCCGACATGGCCACGCTCGATCATCCGTCCATCCGTATGAATATGTACGAGTGAATGGGAGGGGGATTCTTGTGCATTATGAATCAGCCCCCAGAACGAGTCAGGCCCAGCACCACAGATTGCAACGAACCCAGAATGGCTTGGAACCGACACCAAGGTAGCGGTGTTGGTTGGCAAATGGATTTGGATAATCAACTGCTGCTCCCTATCCAGGAACCATCCATGATCAGATGAACCGAGCGAAATTTCAAAGCGATCTGCATTTATGCTTGATGCTCCTGCCTTCTCAAGAAAAGGGAGGGGGATCACACCTGTTGCTAATCCAGAGGCATCGAAACGCAGGAATTGAAGGGTCTCTTCTTCCTTGAATTTCGCCAGAACGATCACACCATCTTTGGGTTCAGCGGCAAGTGCGAAGCCCTCAAATACTTGGCCATTCCATTCATTGGTCATCCATTTGATTTGTGCCCGATCTGAAGACATCGATTGAAGGACGACCTCTTCATTCGATTGCAAGACAATAAGGGAATCACTCGTTGCAGCCATGCGTGTTGGTTTGCTGGCATCGGTTTGACTTGAGAACCTTAAAGATTCAACATGGCCACTGGATAAATCTGTCCGCCAGATGTTTCCTTGTTGATCTAGCATAAACCACCGTCCATCACGGTCAGCCACCAGATCGATAACAGGCTGTGCGAGTCCGGAATAAACAAGAGGATGTCGGCGCCTATGCCGATAAACATGTTCCTGAACGACCGTTAAACCACCCTTCGTCGCCTTCAGTTGATATTGCCTTCCCCGCCTCCAGTCAGGTGGCTGTCGAAATGAGAAAAACTTCGGTTCACTCATATCCCATCCCCCTTAATTTGTAATAAATTCAATTTCATGTTCACCTGAGATGGCTAGGCCATTCGGCGGAATGTGAATATCACCGCCTTCTTCCCGATAAACATCCTTTCCGTCGGCCATCAACCATAGATCTTGAATATATTGGACACCTGGTACACGGGCAATGACTTCATACATATCGCTCTTGTATATTGGACGTCCGAATTCCCAACCCTCAAATGAAGAATCTATTCCATATGGTTGAAGCCATTCGTTCAAGACTTGTTTCACATTCATCTCGCGCCCCCCGTAACGGGGGTCAACCCGGATGATAGCTCTTACAGTTACCCTCACATATTCTGGTGGAATGATATGTAACCTTGTCGTTAGTAGACGATAGGGCTCCAGATGTCTTCGCACCGTTTGCATCATCCCCTCTGTTGGCTGCGGTAAGGGCTGCTGTTTACTATAGGGGACAATGACGATAGAGGTATGTCCTAACGCTCGCTCCGTAGGGTAATTATGGATGGTTGTTTTATAACCTGGGATCGCCTTCACTCTAGCAATTCGCAATCCCGGAATCTCCATCACCCGTCGTTCAAGGTCTTCCGCCGTAACCCCGCAATTGGGTTCAAGAATCCGCAGCTTCGTTCGCTCCATAGCCTGCTTCATCGATTCAGGCTCGGAGCCCCCGTATGCAGGAAATAAATTTGTCACTTGAAGCGGTTCGGCTACTTCGATTTTCCGAATCGTGCCTTTATTTACATTTCCAGCTTCCCCAGTTCCTAGACGAAATCCAATCATTCGTATATTGGCAAAAGGGGTAGAGGGCGGCACTGCCCCATTCACTCCATCTGAGAAACGGATGACTCCTTCCTCTGCATCAATCACATAGTGGAAGCTGTCCGGATGCGATTCATCGAAATCTAGCACCCGCTGCCAATCGTACCAAACTGTGGTATTCTCGCCTTCCACTATCCAACCAACCTGTAACTGTAATTGGTCGGGCAGCATCGGTTGAAATAGAATGGGGCAAGTTTGACCGGAGATTCCTGTCCCTCTGCCGCAAAATGTCCGACCGGAAATTTCTTTGGAAACAGCAATGGCACGAATGCATTCCTTTCCGCTTGGGAGTTCCGTGTCCTTCTGAAAGACTAGTTTGGCTTTTCCTTCGAATTGTGTGACGGTATAAAGCTCTTCATCAATGTCTACCCAGCCTCCGCTAGGATGTTTGAATTGAACAGAGATCTCTCCTTTTTGAAACAGGGAATGCGCAAGTGGAAATTCTACTTCTTCATGCTCCCCTTCAGGACGATCGAAGCATTCAGAGAGACATAGCGTCTGTCCTTGCTTGGCGAATACCTCATTCCATATTAAACGTCGAACGCACGGGGCATCGTTATACCCGCCTTCTACCAATTGAGCCTTCAATCGATGGACGCGCCCTGTACTTGACGGGATTTGAAACAAGATCGGCCCGCTCTGATGGAAACCATACGACTCGTCCCGTTCAAGATCGACAGGCCGCCAGCTTCCTCGTTCCCCCTCTTGTTGCCAATAACTCCAAACCACTTTTCCTGAAGGAGTGAATTCCTTATAGCGAGCGGGGATCCGGATTGTCGGCTCTTGGGCAGCCAGTTCGATCCACAAGGATAACGGCATCCCCTCAGGCAAAGGCTGTTCCAAGGTAATTTCCATACTGGAACCGACCTTCCCCTGTTCACCAAAAGGATAGAAAGGGGCACTGCCTGATTCAAAATCATCTGAGATCTCCCGTGAGTTCTCAGCAGTATGCACAAACACTCGCTTGGTCGTGTCGGGCAAGACCGTCACAGACCGGACTGTTTCAAACGGAAGTTCTTCTACATGCAGAAGTGTCCCATAGGGGATAAGAATGGGGCGTTCTGCGTTTGAAAAGCTCACCGAAGTGGCAGCCGGAATTCGGTCTCTCGGCGATTCTCCCAACAACTTTAGGAATTTTCGCTCATGGTCGCTTGTTAATTGGTCCAGCTGAAATTGCTGCATTTCAATATGCCAGGCAAGCATCTCGAGCAATGTAATCCCCGGGTCGTGCGCATTTTCATCGGTCCATTCGGTAAAAATGCCAGGAATGAGATCACGCGCCTCACGAACAAGCTGCTCAAAGGTACGATCATCTAAATTCGGCAAAGGTAACATAACCATATCCCCCCTTATTTCTTCATTTCGACCACGATACGATGTTGGCCGGCAACGACAATCCCGTGCGGAACTTCGGGGATTCGGTCGGGATGCCATTCCGTTCGCACGCCGTCTTCCCTCTTATGAACATCGATTGCCAACTGGGGGATATGCAAAACAGGTCCAATGGATTTGAGCAGCGCATAAAACATCGAATGGTGCACAGCTTGTCCAATATTCCATCCGCGGTTATCCGCATTTCCTGTTAAAGGATCCAGAAACCGATTTAACTTTCTAATAATCTCCCTTTCCACTGGAACAACGTCGTCCATACTTCTGACCCACACCGTCGCATGGACTCCAATTTCAAGCAGCGCAGGCTCCATCACCTGCAAACTGCCCGGGAAAGCTATATTCCCAGCAGTCCTTTGCAACAAACTCGACTCTACGATTCGCTTTAGCTCTTGAAAATGCGCACCATCCCCCATTCCCGATTTGGGCAAAACAACGATGGATAGTGAGCCTGGTTCCTTTTCCAATTTCACATTTAAGTTTGGCAAGCATTTCACTTTCGCCACATTGGGATGCGCTTGACGCGTCAGCCACTCGAAATCCTCTGCTGTTACGGCACGATTCCGGTGTGTAAACAACTTCGGCCCCTGAATTGCAGCTTCTTCCACTGTTCCCGGGTCACACCCTCCAGCCGCGGGAAATGGATTCGTCACCCCATCAATAAAAGCAATCGAATCCTGTAAGGAGGTAATGGTATCTGCAGGTACATTCCCCCGTTTGCCTCCGCCTGTCGTATACGTAACCCTTACGGTGTCTTCCCCCAACAGCATGAACTTTTTGCCCGCCTTCCCATTGCCAAACGAGAGTCGCCCCGCCGCCCGGTCCATGACATAATGGCGATCTGTCGGGGTTGATTTCAAAAAGTGATCCACCGCTTGGTAGCGCACCCAAATCCGTAGGATTTCTTCCTCAGAATCACGTACAATTTCGATTGGGGTTCCGGCAAATTTGAGGTCATCCACTTCATCATTGGAAATCAAGCCCGTCTCATCGACCCAAACTTCTTCCGTAAGAACAGGTGTCCGCGACAAAACAAAATACTCGCTCATATGCTCTTCTGCTGTGTCGTAAACTTCAAGGCGTTGCGGCAGCTCATTCGTAATCGTTTCCTGTTGAACGGCCAGAATCGTATTCAAGGAAAGGTCCAATACTCTAGGCACGTTATCCGCTGCAGACTCATGATCGTAGCGCCCATCGCGATTTTCGGCACGGATCCAATATTTCGTTACACCAAAACGCGTTTCCATTACGAAATCCTGTGGTCCTACAAATTGAACAGCACCGCTTCTAGTAAATCCGTTCGTTTCATCGGCAGCCGCCAATGACGACCAGTGAGGGGAGCTGCCTACCTTCTTCAAATATTCCCATTCAATGAACGGGATGTCTGCTTCTGTCGTACGACGCTGGTTCAAATTGAAATACAGACTGATCGGACCACGTACCGGCGGGGAATCAAAACCAAACCACACCGCAGGGTTACGCCCTTCCAGAGGAAGAAATGGGCGGAACGTGATCCCACCGGTCTGAACCTCGTTGGTCCGTTCCTTAAGGTCTAAATTATTCAGAAGGAACAAGCGCTGTGGCGGATAGATTGGCTTTTCATAACCAAAACGAAGACGCAGCCGATGGATAACTGGTGCAAAGTAAATCGCATTCGGTGAATAGGCATTATGAATCTGCACAATCCGTCCTCGAACCCAATAATTCTCTTCAGCATTGACGAAGATCTCTTGCAAGTCATCCGGACAGATAAATGAAATTTCCACCGTCTCCTTCCCTTCTCTAGGAATGCTGAAAAGTTTCTGCGATTCCGCATTCACAGGGAGCCTTACCCAAGAGCTGCCGTTCCAGTATTCCCATTGGACATTTGCAATCGTCACTGGGTCTGGAATTTCCGTTTTATCCACCTCATGACGTTTCATAATCGGTTTCCAATTAATTTGCGGCGGTCGATCTGGAAGCAATCGATGTTGGTAAAACTCCATATCAAAACGGAGCGTAATCTGCGCACCGCGTTTCGACAATGCTTCTTTATTTGCTATGTAAAACAAGCCATACTGCGCAAAGAAATCACCAAAAGGTTGACAGCCTTCTTCCGCATCGATTTGAATATCGTTATAGTAAAGTCGATCAGGGATAATCCCCTCTTCGTCCGAGGCCGCTGCGAATTCACTTTTCATGGTAAGTCGGTCCAATTGTATCTTCCCAAGTGCGGCGGCCTCGGACGATTCATCAAGTGATTTTACCCGGCAACGAAGCCAATACCCGCTAATCCCATTGTATTCAAACTTATCGATAGCGAGCTTACGCAGCTTAATTAGACGAATCGTGGATCCTTGGCCATACACGCGATCGAATGGCTGCCATTCTCCTGCGCTATAATACTCCCACTGAACGGCATTCATATCAGACAAAAGCTTTACACTTTCACCGACAGCGTAATCATTTTGTGCGTTAAATAAGCTAAATTCTAAAAAAGCGGGGTTTTTTAACAAAAAGAGAAAATCATGCTGAATATACATCACATGTTCCTGCAAATTGTTGCCTTCCAGTCCGAATAACGCAGTGCCGCGATCATCCCCATAAAACGACAAGGACTCGCCTTCCTTAGCGAGCCTTACAATTCGATCCCGTTTGGGACTGACGGCCAAGATGTCTGTCAACCGCGCCGTTGTAAGCAGGACAGAACGCGCTGTCTCAAACAAGATGGGTTCAGGTTCGCCTGGAACAGCGGCTGCAAGTCGCGCCCCCTTCTCTACGAATACCGGTTCAGGTGCCCCCTCTGTGAGTTGAAATGTCAACTGTGCTAAGGCGGGGCGCGCCTGGGCAAGTTCTACGTGAAAACGATTGAGAAAAGCTAAGAAGCTCTTGTATGGAACTTGATTAAGCCTGCGAATATTCCCCGCCAACAAGTGAGCAAACATGAGGGACAAAGCTGTTCCCGGGTCCGGGTCTTCAGGACTGAAGCGCCACTCTGGTGTATAGAAGGGAGCCATTCGTTTCATTTGTTCTGTTAAGTCTGCCAGATTTCTTTCGTCAATCGTTGGGGAGTGATAGCGGGAACCCCCACCCACACTTTGATTGGCCATACATCTCTCTCCGAAAAGTTTAATTTGATCCCTCATATAAATAAAAAGGATAAACCTGATTATATAAATTGTTGGTGTTTCTTACCTCATATTGAACATGGATAAGAAGTTTCTCTTCATGTGTAGCATCCCGTTCCACTTGGACCTGTACTTCATGAACACGGGGCTCCCACATCCGAATCGCCTCGTCGATTTCTGCTTCGATAAGACGTAATGTCGTGTCATCATTGGTTTCGAATAGAAATCGATCGATCCCACAACCGAAGTCAGGCCGCATTAAACGCTCTCCCTTGGCAGTCCAGATGATAATACGGATAGCTTCGGCAATGTCCTCTTCGTGCTGCACCTGCTTGATGCGGCCAGTAGAACTATCGACTTCGATTGGAAATTTCCAGCCCTGTCCTAAAAAGTCCTTTGACATATTAACCTCTCATTTCCGGTCTCAATTGATTTTGACAATCGAGCCTTTCACGGTCACGATCCCATCTGATTTCAGATTCAGTGCAGCAGACGCTTTCAAATCAAGGGTAGCATTCGCTTCAATGGCAATTTGGGTTGATTTTAGCTTGATGCTTTTCGCACTTTCAATAATGGCATCACCTTTGTTATTAATCGTGATTTTTGTCATACCACTTTTTATTTCAATCTCATTGCTCGAACCGCCCTTGATAATCACGGTATTTTGTCCACTTTTCTCCTGCAGCTTGACTGTATCTGCTTTTTCAGACATCTCCAATTGATGTCCTTCCTTCGACTTTACCGTAATTTTCCCGTCACCCTGTGTATCATCAAAGATAATTTCATGTCCCATTCGTGATCTGATTTTTCGGACGTTATTTTTATCATCCTTTCCAGATGGAGGTGGATCCTTCTTATTCCACAGGGCGCCGATGACGATCGGTTCACGAATATCTCCCATTTGGAAAGCAACCAGTACCTCATCGCCTACCTCTGGCACGAACAATGTTCCGCGGTCCTTTCCCGCCATTAACGTGGTCATTCGTGCCCAATCCAAAGCGTTTTTATCGTCAATGATGGGTATTTTGACTTTTACTCGCCCAAGATTTTCTGGATCTTTATTGTCTGTGACAATACCTACATAAACACCATTCACAAGTCCTAGCATTCTATCGTTCATAGCATTTAAGGAATCAAATATTTCATTCATCATTACACCGCATTTCCTTGCACCTGAAATTGGGTTAGATAACCTGTTTCGTCGATCGTATGTGTAGCACCTTTAATGTAGTAAATCTGATTTAATTGTTTGCCAAGTCCATCCAATTTAATGTATCGTCCTGCCCTGATTTCAGGTAACCCAATACATTCCACGTCACCGGACACTAATTTCATCGCCCGTTCATTCATTGCAGCCTCAGCCTTTTCTTTTGCATCCTGGGCATCCTCGGCGTTCAAGTAAAGATATTCTTCAAAGGATCCCAGTGTCTTTAGTAAATCCGCCCCTGTCTTCGTGTTCGTTCCAATCTTATTGACAGTGCTGGAGGATGATTCAATCACTTTCTGATTCTTGGCGTCCCAGCTTCTTACAATCACTTTTGTTACTTGGTCGGCAATATTTTGTTCGACGTTGAAACTTAATAAATGTTTTCCCCAGGAGAGTGTCATGAGAGGGGTCTTATTCTTGTTTTTTTGGCGAAAGTATAAGGTTTTCCCCACGATGAAAAATTCATAGTTCAAAGACAGGGCTAAATCCTGCAGAAATTGATAATCACTTTCTGGTTTTTTAGGAAAGCTGGGGATCGGTTTGGATGTTTGGTCAATCACAAAGTGATTTGCACCATATCGTTGTCCAATTTCCCTGACAACGTCCGATATTTTGCGATTAGCCCAAGACTTGGCATTCCGTCCCCGCATCATCTTAAACGATAGATCCATACCGGAGACCGTAAGTTCAGGCGTGCCCCCTCTCGGAAAATTGACGTTTACCGCCGTTATATATCCGAAAAATAAGGGCACAAGCCGATCTGTATAACCTATTTGCACCTCTAGCGTTTTACCAAGGACCAATAACTGGTCTAACCACTTAAATTCTCTTGTCATCAAATTATAGGCATTGCCAATTGTAAAGGATACTATATCCGATTCCTGTGAAGCCGTGGTTTCTACGGACAGGTTCGTGATCGCCATTCCCTCACGAACAGCATCTTTATTATCGATGACTACCTTAAACCCTGGTGCGATGAAATTGCGGTACTTTTTCTCTAGTGCATCGAATGTATACTTTTCCGTTCCCAACTTAACACTGCTCATGGCTGTTATCCCTCACCTTATCCATACAATCGCGGAATTTTAATCACTGTACCTGGCTCTAGTTGTTTTGGATTTTTAATGGCATTGGCGCGGGCAATTTCCCTCCACAGGCCAGGGTCTTCATATTCTTCTGCGGCAATGCGCCACAATTGGTCCCCTTGTTTCACGGTACGTTGCTTCGTACGATCCGCCGATTGACGGGGAATCCGCTTAAACTGTTCCTTGATACTCTGTACTGCTTTAAATGTCACAGTCAGCGTAGCTCGAACCGGGATCCCAGATTCCAGAAACATGGTATATTTTTGGGACACCTTTTCAATAATCCCTTTAAATTGCAGGCTTCCCCAGACAAATTTACAGAGTGGGGGGGCATGCAAATCCTTATCCACATCAAGCAAACCTACGATTTTAGAGGTATGTTTCCGAACGTCGGTCCCCTTCTCGTAGGAGTCAAAGAACAATTCCATCGTCAGTGTAGTTGCCTCCCCACTGACAAATTGTGCAATCGGTTGCGAGAGGCCGGGGATCGTCTGCCAAGAATATTGATTTGACGAGTCTAGCATGTATTCGTTCGGATTAAACAGCACATCGATTCGCTCCGTTATAGGCCCACGGTGCACCATGATCATAGCTTTCTTAAGAGCCAATTCCTCTCACCTCGTTTGCTTCTGAATTTTGGGTCGGGATGTCTTCGAGAGTGTCTTCTTCGGGCTTATGAAGGACATTCTCTATGTTGATTGGGTGGTCTTTGTCCTTCATAGGCTCATGGCCCATGCTTTGCTTACATCCCTCTACGCTGTTGTTCGATGCGCATGCGACGGGAAAATTCCTTATACATTTGATCGACCAAGCGGTTGACGTCTACTGTCGGTTTCGCCCATTGCTCTTTTGTCTGGTTCAAGTCATTTTCCACCGTCTTGATCGCTTGCTGCAGTGTTTGCAGGGCTGACTCCTGGATAGGTTTATTCGTCGTGTTTTTCCGCAAAACATCTAATCGGATCGCTTCCCTTTGTCTTTGCCTTTGTCCACGTGTTTCAACGACAGATTCCCGCTCCAACACCTTTTGTTTATTCTGTCGATTGATCAGAAGCTGCGCTCTGCCAGGCTCTTTTTCCTCCCGTGTTACGCGCTGCCAACTTCCTTGTTGTAAGAAAATATCAGACCTTTTACGTATTGTACCCATCCGATTTTCATGGAGAACGAATTGGCGATGATTTAGATCTTTCACAGTGTTCCACCATGGCGGTTGCCTGTTTATTACTTGTTTCTGTTGATGTTGTACTGCTTCCCTTATGACATGAAGCCTTGTCGTTTTCTGTTCTAACCGGATTTGCTGTGGCAAGTGTTCGCGCAACGCTTCCGGACTTTGGCGGGTCACATGTAACCGGGTTGTTTCTTGACGCACAACTGGCTGTTGCAAACGCGCTTGTTCTGCACGCTGCCGGGTAGCGGTTACTTGTTGCTGCATGACTTTTTGTTGGAACATCTGTGTTTGTTGTTGATGCACGATCTGCTGTAAGGTTGTTTGTAACCGTGCGGAAGCTGTACGTTTCACCAGTTGCTGCCCCACCCGATGTTGGGTTATCGAGCGCAGCGGTGTATCCTGCATATGTCGTGCTTGTGATTGGATTTGCTGTCGGTTCACTGCCGAAATTACTGCCAGACGTAGTTGTCGCGTTTGCAACTGAACAACGGGTGGTTGTTTTACTGCGGACTGCTGTTTCTGTTTCTGTTTCGGCAATGTATGCAATTCCTGTTGTTGCATCAAATGCCGTTGTATGGTTCGCAACTCGGTTGCACGTTGTTGAATCGAAAACAACAACGGGACTGGTTGCTGTATACTTTGTTGCGGAATAGCATTCTGCTCGGTCAGCTGTTGTTGGATTTCCTGCCGCAGTGTTGTGTACAGATCCACCCAATTCCTTTTATGTCTTTGCTTCTCAACCCGGATGGTTTCCATTCGCATCATGCGGTGTTGCTTCCGGTTCACACGCTCAAAACGACCTAGTTCGAATCGATGTTGTATGATCTTGTTTCGCAGCAGAGATTGTTGCACAATATGCAACTGAGTCGTACGTTGGTGGGTAATGCGCCGGATCGTTGAAAGCAACAGAGGCATTCGCTCGAGCGTCACCTCGTGCAAGTTCTGCTTTAACGTTGTTAGTCCCTTCGTCACTCGATTGCTTGCTCGAGTCTGATCCTGAACCTCCACCAAATGTTGCATTCGGACTAACCGAGTTTTGGCTTGCCACAAACGCTGTTGCACTTCCGGATTATGCGCCAGTTGTTGCCGTACCACCTGCAAAACAGTGGTGTGTTGCTGATTGATCGAATCTATTGTGGAAAGCAACCACGGGTAGCGTTTCGGCAGTCCCTGCAGCTGGGCAGTATTTGCATGATTTGAAGTGAACTGCTCCAACCTTGTTTTCAACCGCGTCACTTGGGTTCGGGCCGCTGCTTCCTGACGATACTCATGAACTCGAATCTGGCGAAATTTCAAGAAATCCAACCAGCTCGTATGCTGTTGAACCCTAACCAGCTGCTCTAATCGCTTGAGTTCCGACAAGGCCCGATGCCGCAGAAAGTGTTCCTGCACCATTTGCCATTGCGTGGTACGCCGAAGGATGTGCTGTTGCAAGGTCTTCTGACCTGCTTGTTTTTCCCCTACCCGGTGCTGTGACCACAATTGTCGTTGTACCAACTGCAAAACAGCGGTGTGATGCTGAACGATTGGCTCTATTATGGAAAGCAACCATGGATTCTGCTTCGGCAGAACACGTGGCTGGGAAACATCTGACCCATTTGGAATAGCCTTCCCAAAACTCATTTGCCACTGCATCACCTGGGTACGAATCGCTTCCTGACTATACTCATGAACCCCAATCTGATGAAATCTCGAGATCTCAAACCGGCTCGTATGCTGTTGCACCCTTACCTGCCGCTCTAGTCGATTGAGTTCCGACAAGGCCCGATATTGCATCAAATGGTCCTGCACCGTTTGCCATTGCATAGTACGCCGAAGGATGTGCTGCTGCAGGGTCTTCTGACCCGCTTGCTGTCCCCCTATCCAGTGCTGTGACCGCAGTTGTCGCTGTACCAATTTCAAAATGGTTGTGTGTTGTTGGGTAATCCTCTCCACCGTTGAAGGCAGCCATGGAATCCGTTTAAATATAACCGTTGGCTGATTCGAAGAAACCTGCTCCAACCCCGCTCTCCTCCGCCTTACTGGGGATCGGTGCACTTGCGGCCTTTCTTGCTGAATTTCACCATGCAGAGTAGTTTCCAACCGTATCGTTTGTTGCAACCTAACTACCTCGCCCAAATGCCCTGGTTCAGCCCTTTGCTGTATGGATCGAAACTGCATCAGATCCTGCTGGAACGTATCCTGCCTTGTTGTAATACGATGGATCCGTTGCTGCAAAATCCGATGAACAGTCGAATAGGCTGGTGTCCACTGTTTTTGCATTAGATACTGCAAAGCGGTTTGCACGCGCAGCACTCGTTGTGGGGTTTGATCTTGTTGAACCACATTTTTCACATGGTTCTGATCCCGCAAGGTATTCCCCAACCTCAGACGGCTCCTCGAATCCCCCCCTGGAAACATCGCATAGACTCTTTGAAAACGGGCTACCTCCCGATGTTGGGTATTCGTTATAAGATGAAGTGGGAAATCTATCAAATCGTTTTTATTGTGATGGATAGATTCCAAATAAACGTTTAAAAGCAGAGAAGGTGAAAAGGAAGTCTTCTCCCGCACTGCTTTTATTGTTGGACTTATGATCTCTTCCCGCAGCGTGGGAGTCGTTGTCGAAACTTGATTTAATAAAGCAGGCAGAAGCTTTCTATGGGTTTGTCCCGCAACAGACAATCTATGATTTATAAAATTCCGGGAAATCAAACGTTGCCAACTGCCTTGATGATTGATGGAATCTGCGATTCCTGCTCCAATCCCTAACTGTGGATCATTCGTTTTTCCAGATTGATTTCGCAGCAATTGGTATTCTTTTATAACTTCCCTGTTCGTCCCATTTATTGAATTTCTTTCACCAGTTGGAACCAGGGGAAGGGAATTAAAAAGCTTTATCACCCGCTGGTTGTCCACCCTTGGGATCCCCTTTGCAGGTGAATGATCCATGTGGCGTTCCTTATTGGTCCGCAACTTTGAATCTACTAATCGGAAATGCATCTGCAAAACAGAGTGAATATTTCGCATAAAAATTACTGAATGGATGGGGGAAGACGAGACTTGAAGAGGTGCCGTCTGACCTCTCCGATGAATCATCGTTCCGCGTTCCGGGCTACGCCCGACAGACCACCCATACTTATTTGTCAGACGGTTTGCAAAAGACCCATCCGTTATCCGAATGGAACGCAACGGATTATTGAGAGGCTCTGATCTTGATCCGATATCCTTTTCACGACGCACTGGCTTTCGTATAGAGGTTGGGTGGACAACATATGTCTTAGGGATGTTCTTATTCTTGTGATTGTCCATGTTTGCCATCGTCCCTCCATCGGATTAAAATCATCTAGATCTTCACTTTGCGAAACCCATTATGTACCAATTCAATCGATTCAATCGCGACCTCACTGCTGATTGCGTTCAGCTCAGGGCCCGTCCACTTTGATGGATAAGCATCATAGAAATTCCAACGGCGAAATTCTTCATCCTGCTCATCGTACATAATAATCGACCCATTTCTGCGGGCTATCTTCCCATTCACAACCTGCATATACCATTTCCACAACTCATTTGTCATAGTCATGCCCCGTTTTAGTATAAGAGGTTCCAGCTTGATTCTCCCAGGAAGACGATGAACAAATTGATTCAGCCCGCCCTCCGGCACTTCGTGTATTTCCGTTTCCATAGAAAGCCCGCTTACTTCGGAAAAGCCGGCAACCCACATCCCGTCAAGTTCAACCCTAAACCGATATGCACCAACAACATATGGTCGTACATTATCTTCATTGTGAAACATGCCTATCACCTTTTCTTAAACACGTCGAAAGGATTGTGTTTTTCGGGCTCGTCATTCATCTTACGATTAATTTTGGAAATCTCTTCACACCATTTCCGCCGCTCGCGATGCTCCATATTCATAATTTCCTCATGACTCCAATGGAAGTAGTAGGCGACAAATCCCATTTCCTCATACAAGCGGTCCTCCGGATACAGGCTTATACTTGCTCCGTTACGGGCAAAAAAGAGATATCCACCTCATGTTCATGATCGCATTTAGGACAAACAGCCTGAACAGAGAACTTCTCCCCCTCATTGATTTCGCGGTAAAGATTTTGCAAATAGGCCAAATCAGCTGTAAATAATTTTTCAATCGTCTTAGTGTCAATAGCGCGTAGATCCCCAAGCTTCGTTACAACCCGTGCTAGTAAAATAATGGTCAAATAACCAGGGTTTTGCTGTACGCGCGGATCACGCATCGGCAGAATCTCATCTGCAGCAGTCGCAAGACGCATGGTGCCTCTGCGATGCAAATTTCCATTTTCGTCTATAAATCCTTTAGGCAACTCAAATTCATATTCCGTCTTAAACGACATATTTTTCCTCCTTGATGACTTTCTGGTTCTGGTAGATCAAATAAACGAAACGGAGGAACAGCTTAAATATCGTTGTTCCTCTGTCTTCATCATTCATTATTGTGTGCGCAACATGCCCTCATGGGCCAATTCAAGCAATTCAATGGCCACCTCGGATGCCGTAGCATTGAAATCAGGTGCAGTATATTTCGCAGGCCATGCCTCCATCACTTGCCAGGTTGCAACATCCTCACCAGCCTCATCGATGGCGATGATGGTGACTGTTTTTCTTTCAATGGTCCCCTCTACAATGCATTCCTGAATCCATTCAAACAATTCCATAGAATCCGTAGCGCCCCATTTTAACGAGATATTTCCGTATTTCGCCAAACCAGGCAATTTTCTAGGAGTAATGACATCTGTACCTTCTCTATACTCGACAACATCCAAGGAAGCGTCAAACCCTGACACTTCACTAAAACCAGCCTGTTCAATGCCTTCTACTTCCACCCGAAATCGAAACTTGCGATATGGATCATTACGTTCACCAGCCATACTCTACTCTTCCTTTCTTGTTGATATTATTTTGACTCTTACTGTTCATTGGTCTTCTGTGTAATGCGGAATACAACGAATTCAGCCGGTTTTACCGGTGCGATTCCAATCACACAGATTAGGCGACCATTATCTATATCATCCTGTGTCATCGTATTGCTGCTAATATCAATGTAAAATGCTTCCCCTGGAGATGAACCCATCAACGCACCGCCGCGCCACACGCGAGTTAAGAAGGCATCAATTGTACGATGGACACGTGCCCAAAGGCGCTCATCATTCGGCTCAAAGACAACCCAGTTGGTCCCTGCCTTGATCGATTCTTCAACAAAAATAAAAAGTCTGCGAATGTTCACATATTTCCATAGAGTATTGGAGGATGTTGTTCTCGCTCCCCAAACGCGGATCCCTTGTCCGGAGAAACTGCGAATCAAGTTGACCCCTTTCGGATTCAGAATATCTTGCTCACCCTTGTTATACTGTACATCTAGCCCTGTTACCCCTCGCACCACTTCATTGGCAGGAGCCTTCTCCACCCCTCGGCTATTGTCACTGCGTGCATAAACCCCAGCCATGGAGCCAGAAGGGGGAACGAAGATATTGCGTTTTTCCAATGGATCGAACACTTGCAGCCAAGGGTTGTACATCGCCGCATAACTAGAATCAAAAATATCACGGTGCGTCAGTACATCTGGCACCTTTGTTTTTGCTCTTGGAATATCCAAAATAGCAAATCGGCTGCCCAAATTCTCACAATGTGCGACAAGGGACAGTTGCACAGCTGGATCCGTAACACCCGGAATAGCCATAATGCTGACTTGATCATTATCAACAAAAGCCTGGATCCCAGTCCGTTTGCCTGGTCCATTATCCTCCCCAATATAATCGGATGGACTAATCCCACCAATCGAACCATCGGATCCGCCGGAAAGGGACACGGTATATTTGTTGGCAAAATCACCAAACGCATGAACATCGTCTGTGTTTGCCTGAATATGTACTAATGCTGAGCGCGAGGTTACCTTATCAACATGGTTCGCCGCTGCGCGATTAAACGAGCAATTTTCATAAGTTTCTACTTCATCGCCATATACAACATGCATTGTAAATTCAGCAGTAGACAGAACCTTCACTGGCAGCAAACCGTTATCTACTACGTCACCTTCGAATGCGCTCTCCAGGCCAATGATATTATCGCGAACCTCCATAACCTTATTGGAGATCTTCTCGTCACCCGTAAAGAAAGTAACTGCATCCCCTTCATTGAAGCCTGCACCATTCTTTACTCTGTATTTCCCGCCACCCAAATCCTCATAAATTTGAGTCTTCGCTTTACTCGAAGGTTCACAGTAAATTTCCACTGCATTCGCCCAAGTTCCTGGATTTTTCGCGGATATACTGAACAACTCGCCAACGCTTGATGCAATAGCCGCGTCGGAAGGCGCTATTCGCATGATATAAGCGCGAGAACCTCCATTGACAAAAAATTGATCAACCGCATAGGCAAGATAACGATAGGCACCAAACTGATTTTCTGACAAATACTTGCCATAGTTTCTTTTAAAATCGTTCATGCTGGTTACGAGGACAGGCAATCCTTCAACAGGACCTCTCTCAGCCAATCCAATGAAACCTGCGGTGCTTGTGCTTACGCCTGCTAACGGTTGACCGGCGCTGTCAAACTCCTCGACATAAACACCCGGTGATAAATATTCAGCCATTTTTAAGTGCCCGATTTACATATAGGGGTTAGGTCCCCTCCGAAATCGGTTCCTCCTTTCGGGGTGAAATATTATGCAAGACCATTCGCAAAATGCGACCGATCAATGCTACAAAGTGAATTACTTCTGACTTACATGAACATGTCGTTCCCGTACGCGGGATGTTGTCTTCGTTCGCGTTGAGTCTACATAAACGGGGCCAATTTTATAGCTTAGCGACAGTTTGTATGGCATGTTTGGGAATAAACCAACAACCTTATCAAGCAGGACCTCCTCTTTTACCACACGAAAGGTACTTCCAGAGCCCTCTAAGGAACCAACAAGGTCCTCCCCTTTTAAAACATTGTGGTCATGAAGCACCTGAAGCGTCCTGCCGATTATCCGATGCTCGTCAATGGCTCGCGAGAGCACATCGGAGGCTGAATGGGCGGTAATCAGATAGGTTAAATCCAAAGCCACAGGCGGAAAGCGCATGGTATTGCCTAAATCAACAAGCTCATTGCTGCGAAAGTCTGTGTTTTCCTTTACTTCATATAGGAATAGGCTAAGATTCATATCCCCTTTATCATGAGGATGCGCTAGCCCGATTCCATCAGGGTGACCAATTAATTCAGGAACGAGCGCCTCTCTTAACACCTTAACTAAGGATAATCCAACATCAGCGATAACCGTGTAAGAAGCCAAAGACCCTCATCCCCCCAATACTCTGCATAGGTTCTTAATTTGGAAACTAAAACTTAAATATAGGTTGAATTTTCTGTAAAAATAGCCCACCGAATTCAGAAATGCCTATGAGGTCTTATCAAGTTATTTACGATGATAATACTGAAAATGGTTTATAATCTTCCCAAGCGGAAAGGAAATCAATCCCCTCCCATTAAATGCTTAATGCTTCTATGGTTCGATATTAGCAGGAAGAGGATGGATGTTATTAGTGCATTATACCTTCCCACCTGAAAGCAATAAAATGACTATTGTCCTAGCATGCTATAGTCCTATTTTTACATTATCTTGCAAAAACCGCAATCACATTTTTTGTTTTGAATGAAAATTTGCTCGAATACCGTCGAAGTTTGCAACCATTATCGCAATATCATCGGATTGCGGATGACCGTTTGCAAATCCAAGCACTTCTTCCCGCAACAATTCGGTTACCACACGCGGTGTGGATGCTGTGCAACCCTCTAACACTTGAAATAGGCGATTCGTTGTGAACCACTGACCCTGGTCATTCTCTGCTTCTGTAATCCCATCGGTATAAAGCACTAGTGAATCCCCAGGTTCCAACCGTACTTCCTGATCTCCATATCCCCCATCTTCAAAGATCCCTATAGGGAGATTTTTTATCCCTTCCAGCGCTCTGACTCCATGATTCCCAATGATGTATGGCGTGCAATGTCCTCCGTCACAATAACAAAGTTGTCCCGTCTGCACATCCAGGATCGCTAAAAAAATGGTGGCAAACATCGTCGAATCTTCCGAACTGACCTCACGGTTAATCTCTTGCAAAATTTCTGCGGGGGTATGATAGGAATTTGCTTTCGCCTGAATCCAGATCATCAAACCCGACATAAACAAAGCAGCGGGCATTCCTTTATCTGAAACATCCCCTAAACAGATTAAGAGTTTTTTGTCATCAAGCGGAATGAAATGATAGAAATCCCCGCCAACCACTTTCGCAGGAAACAAACAAGCAAACAGTTCAACCCCGCCCATTTGGAGGGAAGAACCCGGCAGGAAGCTTCGTTGGATGTCTTGGGCAATCTGCAGTTCACTCTCCATCCGCTCTTTGGCAGCTGTCGTTTTACGCAAAGTTTCCAGCGACTCGACCAATGCTTCATATAAAAACATATTTTCAAGAGAGATAGCCGTTGGAGAGGCGATCATCTCCAACAAACGCAAATCTCGTTGGTTAAAAGACTTGTTTCCCTTTTTGTTTATTACCTGAAGGACACCTAACGTCTTGCCATTCGTAATGACAGGAACACAGATCATATTTCTTGTTGGAACATTTACCTTGGTAGATACGCGGTTTGACCAGCGAGGGTCTTTTGCAGCATCGGGAATAAGGATAGATTCCCCCGTCTTCGCCACCCATCCGGCAATCCCTTCTCCTATTTTCAAGCGAATCTCCCGAATCTCCTCGTTCTTCTCTCCAATTGCCACTTCAAAATATAGTTCATCCCTTTCTTCATCGACGAGAATGATGGAAGAACCTTCTGCATTCATTGTTTTCGCAGCGGTTTTCATAATAATTTGCAACAGATCCTTGCGTTGAATGGTAGAGCTTAACTCCAGACCAATGTTGAATAAGGTGACTGTTCTGCGCCATTCTTTCCAAAAGATAAAGGCAATGGCCATCATGATCAACAGCAGGAAAACAAGAATCTCTAAAACGTACATCATTGAAAATCCCAGCTTTCTTTAAGAAGCTGCAAACTTCAGCGCTTCCTCTTCTGTTTGAAAGATCGGGAAGATCGTGGAAAATCCCGAGATCTTAAATACTTCATTTACGTTTTCATTCAACCCAAATAAGGCGATCTTCCCCCCCGCGGCCCTCGTTTTCTTCACAGATAACAGCATCACCCGCAAACCTGCACTGCTTATGTACTCAAGCTCTGACAGATCAAATACGAAGAACTTGGATCCCTTGTTCACTAATTCCAAAAATTCACCTTCAACGATCTGCATGGTTGTTCCATCCAATCTTCCATTGATCCGAATAAATTGAATGCCCTTTTGCTCTTCCACGACAATGTTCATGCCCTGGATCCTCCCCTCTTCTCATTCCTATTATTTGACCTTCTTACGCATAGTGAATCGGTTTCTTTCATCAATTCTGCTGTACTCACAGCTGTCCATCGTGGTCCTGATCAAAAAGATGCCAAGTCCGCCAATTGAACGATCCTCGGCAGGCAATGTGACATCTGGGTCCTGTCTTTCAAGCGGGTTAAAGGCAGGGGCCGTATCGATAAATTGAATGGTGACTTCACCTGCCCCATTTATCCAGAGAAACACCTCAATCAATGGGGGAGTTGAGGAAGCTTCCCCCTTCCCCTGATACCCATGCACAACAATATTCGTGAACCACTCTTCACAAACCAATTGCAGGCTTATGTTTAATTGATCGGCAATTTCATTTTCTTCACAGAAAGTCGTCACCAATCGCTTCAGATGCCCCCACTCTTCCAGGTTGGGAGCTAATTGGATAGATTCTCTTTTCAAGATTTCCCCTCCTATCCAAGCTTAAGTACCATATGTTCCATCGTTCTTAAACGATTCCCAACCGAACGCAATAAACCGATGCCGATGTTCGGATACAACCGGACGAGCCGCGCCGTTTCCTTTCCCTCGATTTCAAGAACCTTCACATAATCAAAAATGACTTGGGCAGAGACAAGAGAAGGCCGATCATCAAAAAGAGCAGCTTCGCCAACAGATTGCTTCGGTCCCATAATACTAATGGTACCTTCAATGCCGTCATCATTCATGCCGCTGATCTCTACATTACCTTCCACAATGACAAATAAGGATGCACCCGGGTTTCCTTGTTTGATCAGATATTCACCTTCTTGGTATACTTTCTCTTTTGCAATGCTAGCCACACGGCCTAGCTCCTCAATCGGGATTTCCTCAAACAAAGGAACTTGTTTAAGAAGTACGATTTTGTCTAAAGCACTTAGATACTCCCAATTATTGACCAATTCCCATTCTCCTTCTGCCACACCGGCTTTAATTGCTATTGCCTGCAACCACGGATCTGTAACGGTAACAGATAAGTCTACTGCTGTTTTCACAGTTTGCGAGGGCACGGAATGACCGCCATCTACCCCAACTAAATACGGGTTTCTCTGATAGAAAGTTAATAGTGCTGACGCTAATTTTGGGTTCCCTAATCCTTCCGACAAAATTTCCAAACCATGGTCACGGACTTCTTCATCTTGGTCCTCAACAGCCTGTCGGATTTGCGGGATGGTTCGTTCATCTCCAAATCGGATCATCACCGTCCAAATCGTATCCAGTAAAGATAAAGTCAATTCATCACTGCGCCTATGTGCCAGCTGTGTCCACTCTTCACGTCCCGCGGCTTGAATCTTTCTTACATATTCGTGATTGGCCTGTAATTCGAGAAGTTTCTTCACACAGGATGGCACAATCAAGTTCTGAATATCTTTATCAGAACCAATGGCATTCACGACGGTAACAGCCGTTCGCCAGATTTCATCATTTGTTGAGGGAATAAACCGAGTTAATTCAGGCAGTGCCAAGGTACCGATGTCGATCAATGCTTGTTCAATCGCAGTGCGCAATTCCATGTCTGCTCCAACAAGCAATTCTGTTAAATTCGTAGCAGCTTCGTGGCCGCCAATTTTCCCAATGGTTCGAACGGCTGTCATCTTCACGACGGGTGTTGGATCAAGCATGCACATCATGACATCGAAATAAAATTCCTGGAGTCCCCGCTCTGCAATGACCTCACATGCCAGGATGGCAGATTCCCCTCCTTCTCCTAACAACCGCCGTAGATCTGCACCGAGTTGTTCTGATTCCTCCATCACCCGCAACGCTTCCACTTGTACAACAGGACTAACATCCGAACGGGCTGTTTGAATCCAACGGTGCTTATCGCCTATTAGGTTCCTATCGGAAAACAACTTGCGAAACGCCGCTGCACGGACGGATGCCTCCTGATCCGTCAGAAAGGTTTCCTGCCTTTTAGGATTCAGTGTTCTCCAACCCTCTGGATGAATGGCATCCAGCGCCAAGGTCCGAATTCGCTCCGAACTACGTTCTGCCAATTGAACTAAGGAATTCGTTACAGCGGGGTCCGGATGACTCAAAAATAATTCAATCGTTAACATCTGGACCGTTTCGCTTGGAGAATTCAGTTGCTCCACCAACGTTTGCCGTACATGGTCATTTTTCATCGATTCAAGAAGCTCATTGAGAAAGTCCTTAACCGCAGAACCGCTGACCTTCAAATAGCGTACAAGCTCTTTAATATAGAGATGACGTCCAATCCATGCCAGGACAAGCAGTAAAACGGACATGAATGCCCCAAGCAGCGCCTGCTCAGGTAAAGAAAGCAGCGCCTCAGAGTGCAGCATAGAAAGGGCGGAACCCAGCAGAATCCCCACCGAGGCAGCAATCCCCTGGGCAAGATAGCGAAACCCATCCCGGTGCTGAATGGGAAGCATTTTAAAAAAGAATTGGTACCCCGGCTCGGCAAAATAATAAAGCAGCAAATAAGTAAGGCTGTACCCTATAGAAACAAAGGTAAGCGCAAATTCAGCCTCGATGAACATCGCAACAAGGGAAAAACAGCCTAAAAATATCAATGTGATGGCAAATATCGTGTTACTCGCACCTAATCGATCGATCAGCTTTGCAGCAAATAATTGAAGAAGAAAAGCCGCGCAGAATAGAAGAATGACCATGAATCCATAGAAAGAAGTCAATTGCGCTTCTGTATGGAATACGGACTGGGCAACAGTGAAGTATTGATATTCCATTAGGAAATAAATAGCAGGCATGAATGTCATGATACCAATGACTGTAAGCAAGAATGGAGATCGCAACGTCTCTTTCAAATAAAAGGCCATAGATGATGTGTGTTGTTCGGCTTCCAAATTCCCTTTAAACGTAAGCGGGATTAAAAATTGTTTTAAGGCGATGAGAAAGTTGGGCAAACCTAGCAATAAAAAAACAGATGCTAGAATATAAAGCACGTCCGATCCGATAATCGGTGCCAACTTATTCGATAGAATCCCTGCCACGATGCCGCCGATAATCGCCGAAAGTACAAAGATTGGCATCACCCGTTTCGCCTGTTGGGTTGGACATAAATCAAACGCCGTGCTCCACATCAATAAGGTCTGTTGTCGAACCACAAAATTGGATGTTAGAAACAAAAGGAAGTAAAAGCCGTCCCATTGCCATCCAAACCATTGGAAGGCTAACAACACACCCCCATTCATCACCCCAATTAAAATGAAAAGGGTGTACAAGGAAATCATAAAGCGCGGTTTTGACAAACGTTGTGATAAGAACGAAAAAAACCACCCCTCAAGGGGAAGCACGAAGGCTTCAATCAGATACATCATAGGTAAAGATTGCGTTCCTACCCGGCTGTTAAAAATAGACATAAACGAAGTATAATTAACCATCTCGGAAACACCCGCAAGGAAAAAAACCGTTCCCAAGATCCATACTTTTCGCCGATCTTCGAATTTTAGATTAAATAATGTCTCTATTCCAGCTAACACACGCAGCTCCACCTTATAATCTATTAAAATCTGTTCAACCCAGGAAAAATTGAGGATAATGACTAGGACTTTATAATTATTGCAACTTCTGTAAAAATATTAACTCAGTTTTGACATATTCGCAATCTTTGCGTGCATCCTAGATGATTCAATCACGTCTTTCTGATATATCAAAAGACAAATAAAAAAGACTGCCGAAGCAGTCACCTACACCTCTTAGCATTAGATTGGGGATGATACATAATCGGCGTAAGGCCCTAATCGATCCTTAAGCAGCAACTTCCCGGTTTTCTTGTATTCTTGCATCGCGCCTTCGATCAGCTGTTTCATAGAGACCGGCACGCCCTCGCTCGCAGCTAGAAACGATGCCGTCAAAACAATATTCTTGATTGGACCGCCTGCTAAGTCAAAGGTTTGGGCGAGAAATGCAAAATCAATCTCTTCAACAGGAAGCTGAGAGGGAAACGCAGATCGCCATAGCTGCTCTCGTTGAACCGCGTCAGGGAATGGGTATTTAATAATAAATTGTATTCTCCTGGTAAAAGCCTCGTCCAGATTTTGCGAGAAATTCGTTGCTAGTATTGTAAGTCCGTCGTATTCTTCCATTTTTTGCAGCAGATACGAAGTCTCCATATTCGCGTATTTATCATGAGAATCCTTTACTTCAGAGCGTTTGCCGAATAAGGCATCCGCCTCGTCGAAGAACAGAATCGCTCCGCTTAATCTAGCCTGCTCAAAAATATCGCTTAAATTTTTCTCTGTCTCTCCTATGTATTTGCTGACCACTCTAGATAAATCGATACGGTATAGTTCTGCATCCATCTCCCTGGCAATTACCATTGCAGACATTGTTTTACCTGTTCCAGGCGGACCCGTAAACAGCATGCTAATCCCCTTGCCATAGGCCATCTTTCGATCAAAGCCCCAACGATACATAACAGTATGTCGATGCTGCAGTCTGCTACAAGCTTGACGAAGCAATTGGATCGTTTCTGGCGGCAGGATGAGATCCTCCCAGCCAAAACGGGCTTCCATCTTTACTGCCTTGTCCTTTAGACGATGGCTAATCAGCTGATAAGCGCTTTGATGAAGGATTTGTGTGTTGGATGGGCGAGGGATGTGGGGCTCTGCAGTTATGTCTCTCCATACCTCCTGTTTCTTCGCTTCTTCAACAGCTGCCATTATTTTGCCCGTGGGAAACCGGAACTTAACGGCAAGCAGACCCGCATCAGCATCCGTAATAGGAAACGTATCTTTCGTTATCGTCCTCCATAACTTCTGGCGCTCTCCAATTCCTGGAATAAATAGCGGGATGTCTATCCATTTCATTGATGTTGGCAGCAATATCGGCTTAAATTTCTCTTCACCGAATAAGAAAACCATTCCATCCCAAGTTCCAAGGCGATTCAGAAGCCATTCTTGACGCAAGTCTTTGCTCGCTGTCCGCTGATCATGTGCAGATGATTGGAACAGGTGGATTCTATCAAATGCGGGGACTGCATCTAGCAGCTTCGCTTCTAGCAACACCCGGTCAACAGCTTCAAGAAAAGCAAATTCCTCTTCAGGAGCATAGAAGAGATCCCATTCTAGAAGCGATCGACCCAACCTTCCGCAAAGATGACGGGCTTGGTGGGTTTTTCCGCAGCCTGACGGCCCGTGCAACATCCATACGAGCGGAGTTGCCGCCCCTTGGTACTGCTTGGAGTACTGAAACATATGCTCCTGCTGTTTTTGATCTATCAACAAGGGAAGCGTGTTTTCGTCGGTTGGATATAGCTTTAGATGCGGTAATATCCTCTCATCGTGCCAATCCAGGCCCAATATGTAGTAAACCATTCGTTCTTGCAAACGAATGGGACTTAAGAGGAGAGATGACGTGGGTGAAGAATTGTCTAATTTAGGCATGGCCAAAAAAGCCCGTATGCCATTCGAAGCACTTGTTAGTCTTGCCACGGCCTGTCTTCGTTCCTCCGAGTTTGTGCAGCATAAACGAAGCATATGATCGATCGTGAGATACTGGCTTGTCATATCTTCCTGCAAATAGGCGAATAACTTTAAGTACTTCCGGTTCACATGCGGGGCTATAGCAACAATAAGCATTCGAATGTCTAGATCGCTTAAATGGAATGAATTCTTCAAATGAAGAAGCGGTAAGGACAACCCTTTTTTTCTTGTAAGTTCTAATCGGGAAGCTATTCCTTGCTCCAGCCGTTGCAGCATTAATTTTTGATCGGAAGTAAACTCGGGGAAAGGTTCATCATCATCAAGCAAAGCTTGCGCTTCCGATGAACTCATAAAGATCCCACGGAACGCCTCCGTTGTTGGATCTTGTCTGAGCAACTTTTTCATTCGTTGCATTTCGATTTCCAGGACGATATCCAACCGGATCAATTCATCAGACAAATGGTCCAGCGAATGCTTATAGGGTTCCATTTCACAGAGTTCAATCTCGTCAAGTTCAATTTCGTAAATCGGATCCTTCATTGTTTAAATACCCCGTTTGGCGTGGTGTATGTTCCACGAGATCATTTTATTCGCCCCTCTAAAGAAGGTTTAAACGGGCAACGGCATCATCGTACGAAAGGGTCCCAGATGCGGCTTCCTTAAATGCATTGATAAATAAGTCATGGATGTGTATTAAAAGTCCCATATTACGATCAATGTGCCGGGTGTTCCATTCAACCGATTGGTTCGAATCGACAACACAATTTATTTTGTAGAAAATCAGGGATGCTTCCTCCATGATACCGAAAGCCCCTAACGGTAGATTAACATTTATGCGGTTTACAATTCGGTACAGATCCGCTAAGTATAAAGGATCTGCATTACAGCTAGTCCCACTTTCACCCATTTTTAGGGTGCTTACAAAAATTTGTAAAATATGAATGCCTTCCTTCGCTGAATCCAAGCCAGGAATAAAGTTCATTTCCACTTGAATAGTGTGACTGGCTTGTTGAATTAATTCAAAGGAAAGCACTAGGGAAAGATATGGTATATCCTCTGTAGGTTCGATGAGCTGGCATGGAATCCCAGCATCCCGGTAGAGCCGCAAGCAAGACTGTAAAAGCAAGGCTGTATCGCCATGGTTGTCCATAGGGTCCTCCAACTATTAAAATCGTTAAATTTGCAGTTTCTTTTCGATGAGCTCTGGGTTCGGTTCCTTTTTCTTCTCGTCCACAACTAACCCGATATTTTCCAAAAGCGTCCTATAATCTGGATCATCGCCTTTGACGCCTTTTTCGTATATGGCGTGTGAAAGCTCTTTAATAATATGTTTATAACATTGGGCGACACTATTAAAGCCCTTTAATTGCAGTAGGTCGTTTCGTGTTTGATTACGCGCATTTGTATCTTCTGGTTCCAGCCCTTGCATCTCCATATGGTCATCTAAGTTAAGATACCGGTCAACAACTTCTTCTTTACGCGCGCGTTTTTTGAAGAATTTGTATATCGCTGCTGCGCCGACAATTAATCCAGCAGCTCCAAGCAGGATCCATCCGGCTGGTCCAACGCCCGCCAGGATCAACGCGCCACCCACAATCATAGCAGCGCCCTTGGCTGCAGTGGCACCACTCGTTGTCCGATTGAAGGCTTGCGTTTTCTTGCCTAACGAAGCTGCTTGTGACAACGTGGGATCATCCTTCAAGTCTGCTTGGTTTTCAAGATTCCTTAAATTTTTCGTTCTCTCGTGGTGCTTTTTGACACCGTAGAGTCCCCCAGCAAGATAAGCTGCACCTCCAACGACCGCAGCGGCACCAGCTACTGTAGTGGCGGCCGAATTGGCAACGGCTCCTGCCATTGTCCTTGCGGTTTCTGCCGTTTGGGCGGAAGAACGGGTCATATCCGCAAGGCCACCCAAAGCCCCTGTCCCGATATTTTGCATACTATCATAGGTGCTAAGACTTGAAGATTGCTTTTCATATGCTTCATAAATTTGCATACCGGATCCCAAAGCACCTAGGGCAGCACCGAATGGAGCCATCCTTGTTGCTGCAACTGCACCGCCTGAGTCTCCTGCAAGATCGGCAATATTTGCCGCACCCCGCGCGCTCCCAAGCCCAACAGATCCGCCAGCGATGCCGTAGCGTGCATAATCTTGAGCCCCATCCCCACTATCATCGTCTATTTTAAGTTGCTGGACTTCCCTACAGACAGCAGAAAATTTTTCCCAATCTACTGTCTTCTTAAAAAGATCACTCATATTTCGGGTTGACATTTTTCCACTAAATTGATCAACCGAAGGTTTATTCGACCCGGCCATCTTTATAATGGCAGCTTTTTGCTGTTTCACACTCAATCTGTAAAAGTATTGCAGCAGGTTTTTTTTCTCTTGCTTCTCTGCTTTGGCCTCCAACCAATCTAATATTTTCGAGTAATTTTCATAACTTCGTAACGGCCTTTCAACCCCCGCATTGTTCGAAGCAGCACCCGCCTTTTCCGGGGGCGCATCCTTCTGAGCCTGTAACCTCGTAAGCATCTGTTCTCTTTCCAATTGTTGAGCCTGATGATTTCCAAAGTATTGGTTTGCTTGGTTCCCATGCGGCGCTGGTTGATGTGATGCTGCTTTTGATGAATCTCGTGTGTTTCGGGACATCAATTGTTTGGGCAAAGTTTTCACCATCCGTTTTACATTACTAATATTACTACATATTACTACAAAATTTGAATATTTCCTCCTTTTCCTTTTTAACAAACTATAATAACAACAAAGCCCAACAAATTAAAAAAGACTCCCCACCAAAAGTGAGAAGTCTCTTCTTTCTTTGTATAGTATTCCTCTTTTTCGCCCAACTTAAGATAAGACCAATTCTGCTTCAGCAACATTTTCGCTTTCGCCCTTAGTCAAACCAAGTGCTTTGGATGTTGTCGTATGAATCTCTTCGAGCAGCTCGGGATGCTCTAGTAATGATAACCCGTAGGATGGGATCATTTCTTTTAGTTTTGGTTCCCACTCACCCATGTGTTGCGGGAAGCATTTTTTGATTAACTCAAGCATAACGGAAACTGCCGTTGAAGCCCCTGGTGAAGCACCGAGTAAAGCCGCAACAGAGCCATCTGCAGAGCTAACAAGTTCTGTACCGAATTGAAGTGTACCTTTTCCGCCTGCTTCGGTGTCTTTAATCACTTGCACACGTTGGCCAGCAACAACGATATCCCAATCTTCGCTCTTGGCGTTCGGGATAAATTCGCGTAACTCTTCAATTCGTTGTTCCTTAGATAACATCAATTGCCCAATCAAGTATTTGGTTAATGGCACATTTTTTGCACCTGCAGCCAACATAGTAAAAAGGTTATTTGGTTTTACAGAGCCAATTAAATCCATATTGGAACCGGTTTTTAAGAACTTCGGTGAGAAGCCGGCAAAAGGTCCAAATAACAAGGATTTTTTGTTATCGATAAATCGAGTGTCAAGATGTGGTACGGACATTGGAGGTGCACCCACTTTAGCTTTTCCATAAACTTTTGCATGGTGCTGCTCGACAACCTCTTGGTTGTTACATACGAGGAATAGTCCACTAACAGGGAATCCTCCAATATGTTTGCTCTCAGGAATACCGGTTTTTTGCAGTAATGGAAGACTTCCGCCACCGCCGCCAATAAAGACGAATTTCGCAGTGTGACGCTCGATTTCACCGGTTTCCATATTCCATACTTTCAATTCCCACAATCCATCTTCTGTGCGCTTAATATCTTCTACTTGATGCTCGTATTTCACAGCAACATCTTGTTTTTGCAAATGGTCAAACAATATGCGTGTCAAGGCACCAAAGTTAACGTCCGTTCCGGAGTCAATTTTTGTTGCGGCAATCGGCTCGTTCGAGGTACGACCTTCCATAATAAGAGGAATCCATTCCATCAATTTTTTCGGGTCATCGGAAAATTCCATTCCTTCGAACAAAGGACTCTTTGAAAGGGCCTCAAAACGATTTCTCAAAAACTCTACATCCTTTTCCCCTAGCACCATACTCATATGAGGAAGCGGCATGATAAAGTTGTGTGGATTATGGATCAGATTCTGGTTCACAAGATAGGACCAAAATTGCTTGGAAACCTGAAACTGTTCATTAATTTTTAAAGCTTTCTTTATATCAACCGAACCATCTGGCTTTTCTGGAGTGTAGTTCAGCTCGCAAAGGGCTGAGTGTCCTGTCCCTGCATTGTTCCATTCGTTAGAGCTTTCCTCTCCTGCGCTTGCTAGCTTTTCAAACACTGTAATCTTCCATTCTGGAACTAACTCTTTCAACAGTGATCCCAAAGTCGCACTCATGATTCCGGCACCAATTAAGATAACGTCTGTTTTCGTTTGTAAGTTACTCATTTTTACCGTCCTTACTATCCTTAGATTTGCAGAAAGGATGTTAGCGCTCCTGTTTGGGCACAACAAGACAGGGGCGCGACCTCGTCACACACCTTTTCTGGATCATTTTATCACTCTATGAATAGTTTAGCACTAATGTTGATAGAATAAAATATTTATAGGAAGGAAAAAGCGGCAAGTCCGCCCAAAAGTCCCTGAAAATAGGCAAAACACGTTGTGAATAAATGAACAATTCTGGACTCTAACCGCCTTTTTGTCCACTAAATATTTTCCATTCTGTAGTCCAAACCACAAAATACGATTAGCATTCTTGAGATAATAAATTCAACGAAGAAAACAAATCAAAGGAGTGCTTGAAAATGATGAAAAAAGTAATGAAAAGTGTGGTAGTTGGAGCTTTGGCAGTAGGAATTTTGGCTGGAGTCGCGCCGACAGAAAGTTCGGCGAAAAGCCTTAAGGAATATCAACAGGAAATCAGCAATAAGGAGATTTTCAAAGGTGTATTCACGAAGAAATGGGAACTTCCTAGCTGGGTGAAGAAAAAAATGAACGTTGTGAAAGACATTCAAGATGAATTATGGAAGAGACCATAGGGAGCTAGATTAGCTCTCTCTTTTTCATAGCATTTTCCACTTCCTTGGAATATGATAGTTTTTTAGATGAATATAAAAAAGGCAGATGTTTTACGTGAAAATGGTTTGGATTTTGAGAAGTCTTGTGATGGCCGCGCTTTTTAGTCTACTTTACCTCTATCAAACCTTCTACTCTCTTGAAGGGGAATTAACAGACCGCTTAGTCAAGGAAAAGCGGCCGGTGGATGAGCGGATTGTGATCGTAGGAATTGATGAAAAGACATTGAGCAGCATAAGCAGAAATTGGCTCGAGTGGCCCCGCAAAACTTATGTCGAGGTCATGCAACACTTGATAGACGGACGAGCCAAGGCTGTGTGGTTAGATATTTTAATGACTTCAAAAAGTGAAATCGCCGGGGATGATCAAGCAATGAGTGCCATGGTCCAGAAGTACCCCAACATTTTTCTATCCACTTATTACGCCTTTGCCAATGGATCAGGCGGTGGATGGCAAAAGCCCAGCTTTGAGGTGCCGGCATCCCAACTGGTCCACGTGAATGTGTTTCCCGATCAGGATGGGGTGGTTCGGGAAATCCCACTGGCGGTGGAAACAGAAGAACGGATGGTTAAAGCGGCTAGTGTGCAGCTGGCGAATAGACTCCTCCCTTCTGATCAGGAGATCATCTACTCGGAAAAGGGAGTGTGGTATAGAGGCACCACCCCGCTTGTCACCAACGGCCGAAAGGAGATTCCCTTTATTTATGCACAGCCTCCACTTAGCAAGGAAGGATTCCGGTACTACTCGCTTTCGGATGTTTTAGAGCAAAAAGTCCCTGTTTCCGCCTTCCGTGATGCAGTGGTGTTAATTGGGGCCTACGCTCCTTCGATGAATGATGCCTTTGCCACACCCATCAGTCCAACCAAAATGTACGGGGTGGAAATTCATGCGAATATGGTGCAAAGTCTGCTGGATGGGAAATTTTATACCTATGCACCACGCTCGCTCGGGGTCGCCCTGCTTTTTGCCCTTTCGCTTTTTTCCGGCTACCTCATCGACCGTTATACGATGGTGAAAAGTATCCTTTTTCTAGCTGGGCTGTTTATTGCCTATACACTAATCGAAATCCTCTCAATTGAAAACGGGCTTCTTCTGCCTTATGTCTATCCATTGGCGTTGCTGGCATCCCTATTTGTGTGGAGCATGATCAGTCACTATCGTTTGGAAAGAAAGGAAAGAAGCTATATCACTCAGGTTTTTAACCGGTATGTCTCGCCTTCTATCGTTAAAGAAATCCTCCATCATCGGGAGGACCTGCAATTAGGGGGTACTAGCAAAGATGTAACGGTGTTGTTTATCGATCTCCGCGGATTCACTTCTCTTTCCGAGCAAAAGCCTCCGGGGGAAATCATTGCGATCCTCAATGAATATTTGCAGCTTTGTACAGAGGTGATTTTTAATCACCAAGGAACCCTCGATAAATTTATCGGTGATGGGGTGATGGCGTTTTTTGGCGCACCACTTGACATGGGGGACCACACGGAAAAGGCTGTGATGGCTGCACTGGAGATGAAACAAAAAGCACAGAACTTTCCCCACCCGGTATCATTCGGCATGGGGATTCATTGCGGTGAGGTGATCGTAGGAAATGTCGGCTCGAAGCGACGTTTAGACTATACGGTAATCGGCGATGTTGTGAATCTCGCGTCACGTCTCGAATCGCAAGCGAAGCCCGGGCAAATTTTAGTCAGTGAAGCGGTCCACGAGAAAATGCACAATCGTTGTTCAACCGAGTTTCTCGGGATGCGAGAGATCAAAGGGAAGGCACAGCCCATTCCGATCTATGAAATAAGGTGACCTACTACTTAGTAGGCCACCTGTTCCTCCAGCTGGGCTAGGTTCATGATACGAATTTTCCTTTGCTCAATCTCAATCAAGCCTTCTTCTCTTAACTCGGTCAGGATTGCGGATACCGTTTCCCGAACGAATCCGGTGAGATCGGCAAGCTGCTGATGGGTCAGTTTGAAATCAATGATCATCTCTTGACCTTTGGGAACCCCATATTCGCTTGCCAATTGGAGAATCGTTTTGATAATCCTTGTGCGTGCATTGAGCAGGTTGAAATTTTGGATCCGTTCATTGGCTTTTCGCAGTCGAGCCATCGTCAGTTGCAAAAGTCGGACTGCCATTTGCGGGTGGTTGTGGAGGAAATTTAAGTAATCCTGACGTTTTAGGACGTAGAGGATCGTCGCCTCCAAGGTTTCCACCGTAGCAGAACGGGTCTGGGTTTCATCCATTAGGGCCATTTCTCCAAAGCAGTCCCCTTCTTGCAAAAAGGCAAGAATCACTTCCTTCTCCTCCAAAGCACGATAAACCTTGACAGCCCCTTTTTTGATCACATACATTTCATCTCCTTCATCCCCCTCTAAGCAGATGATGGTACCCCGCTTATAGGATCGCTCCAGAAAATAGGGGGTAATCGATTCTAGCTCAGTGTTACTAAGTCCCTCAAACATGGGAATCGTTGGCAAGGATACGTTTAGTCCCAACTTGATCACTCCTGTTTTTTAACGTATGGAAAGACAAGAAAACAAGCCCTTTTAAAAAGGAGCTTGTTCATTAAAACATATTGTTATGATCGGGATTCGCGATTCCCATCCCATGGTCTATCCCGTGAAAGGACTCATCAACGACGAGATCCATTCCTGGGTTCTGATAAGGGTCATTCATTTGCTGATGTAGTAATGGCTGTTGAAATTCATCATCCATTCGTTGATTCATCCTATGCATCTGCTGTTGAGCAATGGCTGCAAGCCCTGCGGAGCCTGCAGCTAGCTTTACAAGTTTTTTAGGTAACATGCGTATAGGCAGGACCATAACTAAACCCGCGGCAATTAAAATAATCATGTAGATTCCCATCTTTCTTTCCCCCTGATATGAACGAAACCTGTCAACCCCTAAGCACCCTTTTTGTTTTTTTGCGCACTAAACTAATCCTGTCAAGTGCATTTCTTTACAGGGTTG
>NZ_JAGGKT010000006.1 GCF_017873965.1 Ammoniphilus resinae
TTTCAGCGTTTTTATAAAAATGGTCTATTATTTTTCCATCACTAGTGGCCTACTATTTTCTCAGCACGTGGTCTACTTTTTTATTGACATTCGCAATTAAGGCGAGCCTTTTCTTTGTTTTGAGCTAGCTTATAAATAAGGGAAGTAAAAGCTTTATTTCCAAGCATATTCATTGATGTTTCATCAAAAATAAGAACGACTCCTAAATTTCCGGAAATGATACTTTGTAAGGCATTTGATGTACCGTTAAAGGATTGAATTAATCCATTATGGGTAATACTTGGGCTCCCAAACACAGAAGCAGCAACAACAGCAGCTGTTGTTTTACCTGTTGTTGAATTTCCCACGATATTCAACAATAAAGAATCACTCTCTGCTATTTCCGTCACGTTTAATAACCCAACAATCGGCGCTGCAAAACTTGCTGCCAAAATCAATTCCATAGGTGTATGTCCGATAACGTGTTGATTAATTGCATCAATCCAATCTTTATAGGAACCCTTTGGTGCTATTTGAAGAGGTCCTTTATACTCGGAAAAAGGAGCCTGCCCCTGTTGGAGTGCTTGACTAAGGCGGAAAATCAACTGACCATCATGAATATGCCACCCTAATTTACTATGAGTGTACGTCTTAGGTGCCATCTTTTCATGTTTATCAATGAAATCAAAAACAATATCTGCTTTCTTTCCGCCAACATCCATCCCTAAATTAAGGAATGTTTTTAGGTCAGATTTCACTAACTTCCCTCTTTCAATTGTAGCCTTCTCCCACTTACCAAAAGAGAAATATCTTAGATCTAGGCTAACATCCCCGGTCTCCATGCTTTTTACAATGGAATCTACCAATGTAGCATATCCCACTTCCACTTCAACAAATTTGCCTTCTTTATTTTTTATTTCCTTAAAAAGCTTATTCCCCCTAACGATGAAATTGCCTACCCTCGTGTACTTCTCATTAGAAGAAGGTTTCCCTTCTAAGTTTGAGTTAGGTGATATTTCCTCAAACTCATCTTCATCAAAGAATTCCTCAGAAAATTGATTCAACTCATTCTGATCCAATAGCTATTCCTCCCATGTTGTACTAAATCACCCTTTGCACACAGGATGATTTAGTACATTTATTTTTTAGATCTAGTTGATAACACTATCCTGTCACGCTCTCCTAATGGATTCGATATTGCTATATGTAAAATCACCTTCGACCACTTTATTTTTAATCGTAGCGATAACTTTTTCCCCGACCATTCCTGCAACATCAACATTTCCATCTTCAAAAGAAATATCAAATTCCTTCATTACCTCAATAAACCTGCTATTCTCAGCTTGGGAGACAATGGGTTTAAACAGAAGATAGGTTGAATGTCCTTTCTCAGAAGAGAATTTCACTTTGATACTAAGAATATTCAAATCCAACCTCTTTCCTGTATTTTTACTTTCTCTCATTTCTTTTATAAAACCAGCTTCAACGATCTCCCCTGGTTTGTCTCCTTCAGCAACATTGGCATAAACATGACCTAAATTAAAGGTAGTAGAAAGAGAAGTAGAAACAATTTCATTAGCATCTTTTTTCTTAAGCATGGTGGTTCCCCCTTAGTAAATTATTAAATTGATACTTGTGCATTAGATTATTTCACTTTTATAATGGCAACCTTCTTATGGTTATTTGTAACGTACCGGACGTCAACTAGAGTAATAGATACCCTATCACTGAAATCTAACCCAAACCGATTCGTTATTTCTTGAACAAGATCCGCGGAATAAACAACCCCTTTCACCCCATATTTTTTAGGGCGAAAATAGTGATCATTATTTGGTAGGTCTTCCCCAACAGCAATTTCATGATCATGGAAAGATATTTGTACAGCCTCCGGCTCTTCAAGCTCTTCCATTAACTCCTTGGAGAATGTAATTCTTTTTCCATTCTTCTTAGAGTTAACGATCGTAATTATGCCTGATCCTGCAACCCTAGAGTTCGTTCCATTGCTAGCTGATGAAAAGAACCGACTAAGATTCGTCTCTACCTCTTTCTCCGAATCTAAATTTCCCTCCAAACTGTTTTCATTCACTTCTTCTAATTGGCTTGTAATCATCTTTCTCAACCCTCCTGGTTATTACCAACCGTTTATTGTGCTTCTCGCTTACACGTTTGAGATTATCAGATACCAATTAATCTGTAATTGGATGCCAATTTATGAAAACATTCCTGCATCGTTCGGAGCCCTGAAAATCCTACAAATCTTAGGCAAAAAAAAAAGTAATATCATTTTTTGATATTACTTTACTAAGCTTACTTCTGATATTTCTTTTAATTTTTGTATCAGCAAGTGATCTAAGAGGTGAATTTCGGGATCAACACCTTTTTCTATTTTCTCTAATTTGTCCTTTATTCTTTTCTTAGCGTATTTTTGAACCTGTTCTTCGGTGGGTTCACCTTTTCTCTTCTCTTTATGCTCTTGACGCTTCTCTGCTATGAATGATTCTTTTATTAAATTAAGCCCTTCTCTTTCTAACTCTTTAAAATGACTTTCCCATTTTTTAAGAAAGGAAATTCCCTTGTCAGTTGACATCATATAAAATAAGAGTTCTAGTTTCTCATCCAATTGATTTATGGAATCAAATGTAATTTGTATATCATACATCTGCTGTACTCTATCATCCTCAGCTAACTCCACCCTTAACGGATCGGGTAAATTGGCAATGTCCTTTAACAGATATCGTTGGTATTGGCTCACCTGTCTTAAAGTTACGTTAATCTTTTTGGTATTTTTATGGTCCATGGGGTGTAACCCTTTATTTTTCATGAGAAGCAGTAAGAGATCCTTTTCCCTCTCTGAAAACTGGTATTCCTCAGATCTTCTTACGCTTAGTCCCTTTTTGAATTTAATACCAAAGTCCTTACTCAACCCATGGATAAACTCATTAGCCCTGCCTTTAAAAGTAGTTCCATCTAATTTTTTCGCCATATTCTCTAGGTCTTTTATTGTATAGTAATCCTTCTTCAAAAGCCTTTCCCCCACTGGTTTTTATTAAGAGTACACTTTTCTCATTTCGATAATCAACCTAAAAATATAGTTGTTAAATAAATTAGTAGCCCATTCCCCTTTTGGAGAATAGGCTTGATTTCTTACTTCTTTATCATTGCATCAGGAAAGTATCTTGTTAGATACTCAAAAACGGCATTATTGAAAAGTGCGGTTAGGCTGTCAATTTCACCACTATTTTTTAGATTTTGAGTAATCCTATGTAAATCATTCTCTAGGTAATTTGTAAACCTTTTGTGGGTGTTTTCAAACCGAAGGGACTTTTGTGGCGGCTTTCTTTCCACATTCTGAAACTGCTTAGAATCCATTAATGGGTAATTAGATTCTTGCATATGGGGAAGATTAATATTGGTATCTTTAGTGGGATTAACATTCTCTTTTCTTATAATTTTCCTTCTTACATTTTCATCACTATTCTTAGCAATCTTTTGATCCAACCCAATTTCCTTCAATACTTTACGTTTCAAATCACTTTTTCTTACTGCTTTCCTCGGTACTATCTTGGAATCTTCCATATTTACCACTCCATTTTCACCCTATATTTACATAAACATCTAAGTATTTGTTTACATACATATAGATGAAAACATATCGTAGAAATCCCCCAGTTCCCCCAGGAGATTTCTTATAAGAGATCTTTTTGGGAGGTTGGAAAACAAACTTACTTTCAACAAAAAAAATAGTGAATGAGTTTTTTGGTTTAGAATTAGTCTGTTTTCCAAACCCTTTGTTTAGGCTTTCTCTTACCCAAAAAATGTTGGGGGAGCTGGGGGAAGTTTGTGGTGGGAGCTTTTTGCAATTGGAGAATGTCCTTTATCTTGGTATGAATATTCATTTTACAGCATTTCTAAAAAAATTAGCGTTAAGTTTTATTAAGTAAACGTTATATATTTCGATCAATTGGGAAGTAAAGTGAAGTGCCGGAAATGTACCTGGTTATGTGGTCATCATATTATAAAAAAACAGTGAAACCAGGATTCATTCCCCAAAAAGGGGATCTCGTAGACATATACCAACTCAATACTAAAGAACCTTAAGTTACGATGGTAATATCACCGAACGGGGTTCTAATTACAATTCTGATATTCGTTTTTGGTGTTTCCATGAGCCACCTCCTTTTAAATATTAATACAATTATTACCAATTCTGTTGCCTTTTAACCCTTCATTATTTACTTTAGGATTTATCTCCCTACATTCACCTTTTGCATTGATCCTAATTTTATATTTTTTAACATTCATCCATAGATGATCCCTGCCTACCTAAGAGAGCTATTACTCCAAGATTAGGCAGGGATCATGATTCCTAGTAATCTTCAGGGAAAAGCAGAATTACATGGTCATCCTGATCCATTACCCACACTTTTCTTTGTATTGGCTTACTCGTTTTTAATGCTACATAGACAACTCTTTCTCTCTTCGGCTCTTCCTGCCTTTGTGTGAGCCATTGTTGATCGTCCTCGATATAGAAATCAAATATCTGTAAATAATCCGTTAGCTGCTTATGATTTTCATGAATGTATTGAATGATGAATTGCCTATGTTCTTGACTCAATTCATCTAACACGGTTCTTGTCATGTACGTTGGTTTTTCTACCTCAAACAAGTTTTGCCTCCCCCTTACTCTGCATGATCATTCAACCACTGCTCAGATTTTTCATCATGAATACCAGCTAAGGTATAGAGCAATTGGAACTCATGGTCAAATCGTTTGGCTATTCGGTAATAATCAATGTTATTTTCCGTTAGCTTTTCAATGTACTCTATATGGAGAAGATCACCAACAGAATTACTTACATCATCGTCTACTTCTAGGAGAACAAATGCTTGCTGAGATGGTAAACGGTATGACAAATCATCTTTATCTACTCCTTCCGCTTCCAGTACATCTAAGAAATCTTGCTCGATTACCTTGATCAGATCCATAGGAACCGTGTTTATTGCCTTTAGATATTCAATGTCATTTTGTGTTTGGATGACAATCATCGTTTCTTCTCTCCTTTGTTTTCGTTTATAAAATGAAAAAAGCCATTCATGCTGTGATTGCATCAATGGCTTCATCTTTTGATAATATTGATGATGGATTTCATTTTGCAGTAAGGACACAGGCAATTACACATACAAGGGTAAACCTTCACTATATCGCTCCTTTGATCAATTGTTTTTAATCATTTTTTGTAAGTTCCTTTACTATTTCGCTTGCAACAGCCACAACTACTGTAACAATTACTTTCTGCCACACCTTAGTGTCATCTCCTCTTTATGCATTTCTACTTTGTCCAAACCATTGATGGTTTGGTATACCCTTTCACCATCTTTCAAACAAACTAAATAGAGTGGATCATAGGTATCTGCTGCCAAAGCAACTCCTACAATCCACTCGTACTCATCATTGATTGAATATATATTAAACTGTATGGGGTTTGGCAAATAGGTTAGTATTTCTTGTGGGATTAGATTTTCGTCTACTTCTTCATGATATAAAAGTACCGCTTCCTCTCCTACCGCATTTATTTCAACTGCCACATCGAATTTCCCTTTCATAAAATCTATAAATTCCCTAATACTAAACATGGCGTGATTCCTTTCAAGTAATATTTTATTGGTTTCCAATACGGCTATTGATGATACGGTACTAATCTCCATCGATGTTTCAGAGCAGGATACAGAGGATGGAAACCTTTCCGACCAGAACTTGCTTCTATTTGAAGGATGTTTGCTTTCTTGTCTAGCAACATGGCTAAAATCATGTTTAATCGTTCAACGGCTTTCTTATTTGTTTCTACTCCTTTTCCAACCGCAATAATGACATCATCTACCCTTGTGATAGCTTCTTGAATGCATTTCAAATTTTCAATAACAGATTCTTTCTTTTCAACTCCTTTAATCGATGGAAATAAGTTTACAATCTCTGCAACACCGTATTCCAATTTAGAAAGATTATTAATGACGTACATCGTTGTTTGGTCTTGGACGACTTCATCTGCTTGACCTGCATTTTTCATGATGACAAGTGCTTTTTTCTTATCCTTGTCCCACTCTTTCCTAATAAGATACTTGTTTTTCATTTCGTCATCATAAGTGACTTCTGTTTTTATCGTGCTTTTCGTTGTTATCACTATTTTTTACTCCTTTCAGATATAGCCTTTTTCTTTTAATGAAGTGAATGTATCATCTCCTACGATTATGTGGTCAAGAATATCTATTCCAATGATCTTCCCAGCTTCAATCAATCTCTTAGTGACTTCGATATCTTCATGGCTAGGGTCGGTCTTACCTGAGGGATGATTGTGTCCCAAAATGATTGAAGCTGCATTCGATAGTATAGCGGATTTCATGACCTCCCTCGGATGAACGATGCTTGAATTCAGGCTACCTATATGACAAATATTGAGGGATAGTGGTTGGTTCTTGGTATCTAGCGAAACTACGATAAAATGCTCCCGATCTGCATCTTCCAAAAATTGTTTTAATAATAAGTATCCGTCTTCTGGGGATCTTACTGATCGTTCTTTGTAAAGCAAACTTGATTCTCTTACTAATCTTAATGAGACAATATTCACTCGTTTTGCTGATGACATATTAATACCTCCCTTTTTTGTATTCAAGGTAATAATATATATTCACCTTTCAATTCAAAACGGGTACTGAACGATACTCTATACATGTGTTTGTTAAACAAGTTTATTTGCAAACAATTTGTGGAATTTTTTATAAAAAAGTGAAACCAGCCTATTTAATTTTAAGTATAATAAAGGCAGATGAGTTTAGGAGGTTTCCAGCATGGCTTACCAACCTGAAGCAGAGCTTGAAAAAAAATTACATACCCAACTTGTCAATCAAGGTTACAAAGCGGTTAAGATTGCCGATTATGACGCGTTGTTAGCCAATTTTAAGCAGCAACTCAATCTATTCAATGAACATAAACTCAATGGACGACCCATAACAGATATAGAATTTAAAAGAATTCTTACGTTAATTGAGGGCAAAAGCATCTATGAATCAGCGAAAATCTTACGTGATAAGCTATTGATCGAAAGAGAAGATGGTACGCAATTATATGTGGAGTTACTCAATACTAAAGAATGGTGCAAAAACCTTTTTCAAGTCACGACACAAACAACGGTGTCTGGAAAATATACCAATCGCTATGATGTGACGATCCTAATTAACGGTTTACCACTCGTTCAAATTGAATTGAAACGAAGAGGACTCGACTTTAAAGAAGCCTTCAACCAAATTCAGCGTTATCGTCGACATACGTTCCCTGGTTTGTATCGTTTCCTACAAATCTTTATCGTTAGTAACGGTGTCGATACCAAATACTTTTCCAACTCCGATTATGACATTCAATTTGGTTTCACTTTCTTCTGGACGGATGAAAATAATGAACTGATTACAAATCTACAAGATTTTGCTAGTGCATTCTTAAAGACTTGTCATATCGCCAAAATTCTTAGTCGCTATATGGTCATTAATGATACAGATAAAGCATTAATGGTCATGCGACCATACCAAGCCTATGCTGTTGAAGCACTTGTACAGCGTGCAACCGAAACAAATAACAATGGTTTCATTTGGCATACAACGGGGTCTGGGAAAACATTAACCTCTTTTAAAGCTGGTCAAATCCTTGCTGACGAAGAAAGCATTAAAAAGGTATTTTTTCTTGTTGACCGACAAGATTTAGATAGTCAAACCATTTCAGAATTTAACAAGTTCCAAAAAGGCTCTGTCGACCGTACAGATGAAACGTCGATACTGATTGATCAAATCAAAGATCCTATGAAGCGTTTTATCGTGACAACGATTCAGAAGATGAACCATGCGATTAAGAGTCCCAAGTATGCCAAAATCATGGAACCTTATAAACAAGAGCATGTGGTCTTCATTATTGATGAATGTCACCGTAGCCAATTTGGGGATATGCGAAAACAAATCGATCGTCACTTCAAAAATGCTCAATACTTTGGATTTACAGGTACACCTCGTTTTGTAGAAAACAAAAGCCAAGATGGACGTACCACAGCCGACCTATTTGGAAAATGCCTACATCATTACTTGATTAAAGATGCGATTCGTGATGGGAATGTTCTCGGCTTTTCAGTGGAATACATTCGCACCTTCAATGCACATATTGATGAAAATGATCAAACCAAAATACAGGCTATCGATACAGATGAAGTATGGCATGATGAAAGACGCTTAAACCTTGTTGCCGACCATATTTTAAATAACCATGGTAGTCGTTCAAAAAGTAAAGGTTACTGTGCAATGTTTGCCGTGGATTCGATTCCAACCCTAATGAAGTACTACGATATTTTTAAGCAAAAGAACCATGATCTTAAAATTGCCGGCATTTATTCATATGGTCAAAACGAGGAAAGTGATGGTACAGAAGAGCATTCTCGTGAAGCATTAGATCGTATGATTAGTGACTATAACAAAATGTACGATACCGATTTTTCAACAGATTCATGGGATCGTTACTTCTCGGATGTATCAAAAAAAGTGAAGAACGCACAAATTGATATTTTATTGGTTGTGAGAATGTTCTTAACAGGTTTTGATAGTAAACCACTGAATACGTTATATGTGGATAAAAACATGGTTTATCATGACTTACTACAAGCTTATAGTCGTACTAACCGTGTAGAGAAAGCAACGAAGCCTTACGGAAATATTGTTTGCTACCGAAATTTAAAAGACAATACTGATGATGCGATCAAGCTATTCTCTAGAACCGATAATGTGAATACTGTATTAATGGGAAGTTATGATGAATACCTAAAAGCTTTTAGAGAAGCAGTAAAAAAATTAAGAGAAATTGCTGTCATCCCAGAAGAAGTGGATGAACTAGAACGGGAAGAAGACAAACGTCATTTCATCATCGCATTCAAAAATGTCACGAAGTTGCTTCAACGTTTACAGTCATTTTCTGACTTTGAATTCGATGAATCCGAACTAAAGATTTCACAGCAATCATATGAAGATTACAAGAGCAAGTACTTCAAAGTATACGAAGATTTTAAGCGAAGAGAAGTTCCGAAAGAGTCAATATTACATGATATTGACTTTGAGTTAGAGCTGATGCATACAGACCGAATCAATGTGGGTTATATCTTAAATTTGATTGCGAATCTATCCACTGAGGATAAGGAGTCAAGAGATAGAGAAATTCGCTTTATTAAACAAGAGTTAGACCATGCGTCCGATCCAAAGTTACGTTTAAAAATAGAATTAATTAAGAACTTCCTAGACAAAGTTGCACCCGCTCTACAATCAAACGAATCCGTCATAGACGCATATAATCGCTACGAAGCAGAAATGAGCGAGCAAGAGCTAACCAAATTTGCTCAAGAGGTAGAGATTGAGGATACCGTATTACGTGAACAAGTCGCAACCTATGAATACTCAACCTTAATAGATAAAGGTTCAATAATGGATTCTTTATCTGGTACATTTCTGAAAAAGAATAAAGCAATCAAAGCCATAACGACATTTATCCATGAGTTTGCTGAAAAATATGGTGCTTAATTGAGAGAGCTTCTGCTCTCTTTATTTTTGTTATTTTTAAAAAGAACAAAAATATTCACCGGAAATGTTGTTATTTTTAAAAATAGCATTTATACTTAGGTTAAGACCCAATGGAGGTGAAAATGTGAAGCTAGGCGATTGTACACAGCTCATACAAGGAGTGTCTGTGAATCGTTTTGAAACATGCGACTTAAATGAGGACAGTCTATCGGTTCGACTACTCACATTGAAAGAATTTAACGAGACACTTGGTTTAAGCTATCGAATGTCACAGGAAAGAAGTACAGAAGTGGTTATTCGGAAAGACAAGCTAACCGCTGACCTTCTTACAGATACGACTAGTCTAATATGGCATACGCTAACCCAAAAGGTCGCCTATTTACCTGCCATACATAGTGGTTTACTTATATCCAATAATTTCATTAAAGTCCAATTCACAGATCCAGTAGATCTTTGGTTTTTGGAATGGTATCTTAATGAACACCCGACTATTCAAAAACAAATTGCTTCATTTTCAGAAGGAAGTGTCATTTCGTCACTCAAACTCTCCCATTTGAAGGATATCGGACTGGTATTACCTTCTCTAGAAAAGCAGCAATTCCTTGGGAAAATTGCTCAATTAAAAAAACGTAAGATAATGCTGATGAAAGAAAAAATGGAGCTACAACAACAATACCTTGACCAATCATTAATCCATACTATTGAATTATTAAATACCAGGAGGAACAAGCATGACAACAAGTGAAAAGCAGCGTCAACAACAAGCTGAATTACATAAAAAATTATGGGCTATGGCTAACGATTTACGTGGACAAATGGAAGCCTACGAGTTTAAAGACTACATTTTAGGGTTGATTTTCTACCGTTACTTATCCGAAAAAGTAGAAGATCGTGCGAATACCTTATTAAAAGAGGATAATATAACGTTTGCAGAAGCATGGGAAAAAGAAGAATATCGTGAGGATTTATCATCATACTTAATTGATGAATTAGGATACGTAATCGAGCCAAAATACTTATTCTCTTATTTTCTAGCTGAAATTGAAAAAGGCTCAAAAGGTAATTTCGACGTGGAGCTTCTTCAAAACGGCGTCAAAGCCATTGAAGCATCAACCTTAGGAGCTGACAGTCAAGAAGATTTTCAAAACTTATTTGATGATATGGACTTAACATCCTCCAAATTAGGGCGAACTGTAAGTGATCGTTCAAAATTAATTGCTAAAGTAATTGTCAACATTGCTGAAATACCCTTCCTACAAGACGACGTAGAAATCGACATCTTAGGTGATGCTTATGAATATATGATTTCTCAATTTGCGGCTAATGCTGGGAAAAAAGCTGGGGAATTCTATACGCCCCAACAAGTATCTAAAATCTTAGCAAAAGTCGTTACAGCTGGAAAAACAGAAATTCGTGACGTATATGATGGTGCATGTGGATCAGGTTCATTACTATTACGTGTAGGTAAAGAAGCAAAAGTATACAAATACTATGGTCAAGAAAAGGTTTCAACGACGTACAACTTAGCTCGAATGAACATGTTACTACATGGCATCCCCTATCAACGCTTTGATATTAAAAATGCTGATACCATAGAAGAACCTCAACATCTAGAGCAACGCTTTGAAGCAATCGTTGCTAACCCTCCATACAGTGCGAAATGGAGTGCAGACGAAAAATTTACCGAAGATGAACGCTTTAGTGCTTATGCGAAACTAGCTCCAAAATCAAAAGCAGATTTTGCATTCATTCAACACTTTATTCATCAGTTGGATGACAGCGGTACGATGGCTGTAGTATTACCACATGGCGTACTATTCCGTGGAGCAGCTGAAGAAGCGATTCGAAAATACTTAATCGAAGAAAAAAACTATTTAGATGCAGTAATTGGTTTACCAGCTAACATCTTCTATGGTACAAGCATCCCTACTTGTATCTTAGTATTCAAAAAATGTCGTAAACATGATGACAATGTTCTTTTCATTGATGCTTCCAATGAATTCGAAAAAGGTAAAAATCAAAACCTTTTATCGGATGAACATGTAGATAAAATTATTACAACGTATTTAAGTCGTGAGACCATCAACAAATATTCATACCCAGCAACACTTGATGAAATCAAAGAGAACGATTATAACCTAAATATTCCTCGTTACGTGGATACTTTTGAAGAAGAAGCAGTAATTGATTTAAAAGCTGTAACGAAACGTTTAAAAGAGATTGATGAAGAAATTTCAAAAGTAGATAAAGAATTAGAAAAGTACTTTAAAGAGTTAGGGGTGTAAGTTATGAATGCTCCTAAGTTGAGATTCAAGGATTTTAATGATGAGTGGAAAATGACTCTTCTTAGCAATTTAATGTCATTTAGTAATGGTATCAACTCCGATAAAGATAATTATGGTCATGGTCGTAAATTTATTAATGTATTAGACATCTTAAATAATAATTCGATAAGATATGACGATATTATTGGTTCTGTATCTGTTTCTCAAAAGGTTCAGGACTCTAACAAAGTTGAATATGGAGATTTGTTATTTCTTCGTAGTTCTGAGACTAGAGAAGATGTTGGTAAAAGCTCGGTTTATTTAGATAAAAATGATTTCGCTCTATTCGGTGGGTTTGTAATTCGCGGTAAAAAACAAGGAGAGTACCATCCATACTTTCTAAAGCTTAATTTAGAATCTCCTAGAATTCGTCATCAAATTGGCTCTAAAGCAGGAGGGAGTACACGTTTTAACGTTAGTCAGTCAATTTTAAGCTCTATTGAAGTTTCTATGGCTTCTCAAAATGAACAACAAAAAATTGCAGAGTTCATGGATCATTTTGATCAGAAAACCAAACTACAACAAGAAAAAATCGAGTTGCTGAAAGAACAGAAAAAAGGTTATATGAAGAAGGTCTTTAGTCAGGAATTAAGGTTTAAAGATGCTAATGAACAAGATTATCCTGAATGGAAAAAAATAAAGCTAGGAAAGTTAACTAAAAAGACTGGTAAAAAAAATTCAGAAGGTATTAAATATCAAGTTGCAGCCATTAGTAACAAGAAAGGATTTACATTAGAAGGAGAAAGAAATTATTCAAATGCCGATGTTGATATAAAAGAATATAAGTTAGTCCATAAAGATGAATTTGCTTATAATCCCGCTCGTATAAACGTTGGATCTTTTGGCTTTCAAAATGTGGCAGACATAGCGATAGTCAGTTCCCTATATGTAATTTTCAGAACATTACCCACATTATCAAATGCATATTTAAAAGCTTATATGCACTCTGGTTATTTTAATCGAGACGTTATTAAAAATACGGAAGGCAGTGTTCGTGAATATTTATTCTACGAAAATTTTTCAAACATTAAAATTCCCTTTCCTTGTTTAGAAGAGCAAGAAAAAATAGCTACATTTTTATTGAAATTAGATTCCAAAATTCAATTAGAAGAACAAAAATTAGAATCACTTCAAGAACAAAAGAACTGGTTCATGCAACAAATGTTCATCTAATTATCCAAACAACAAAACAGCACCTCTCCTATTTTTCAAAGGAGGTGCTGTACTACTTTTCCGGAAAAACCTCATTTACTTATGGTACGGTTCACCCTTATTAATCTTAAACCCACGGTAGATCTGCTCAAGTAAAATTAAACGGACGAGTTGGTGAGGGAAGGTCATTTTGGAGAAGGACATAAGTTGGTTGGCCCGTTGCAGGACAGCTGGGGTGAGCCCAAGGGAGCCTCCGATGATAAAGGCGATGGAGCTTTTGCCGTAGGTTGGTAGCTGGTCGAGTTGACTGGCCAACTTTTCGGATGACCATAATTCTCCTTCGATTGCCAACGCGATGACGTGCGTGTCCGGTTTTACATGGGATAAGATTCGATCCCCTTCCCTAACCTTTACTTGTTCCATTTCGGCGGGGCTTAGATTTTCCGGTGCTTTTTCATCGTTCACTTCCACCAACTGAACCTTCGCGTAAGCGGAAAGCCGCTTCATGTATTCATCGATCCCTAGTTTAAGGTATTTTTCTTTCAATTTCCCTACAGAAATAATTGTGATATGCATAGCAACGTGCAAACCTCCCGATTTTATCTATCTTATTCCAGATTGGACTTGAATTCGGACTCAACCACCACCTGCGTCTCACCAATCTCAGTCCAAATCAGGCCCGATTTCGGACTCAAAACACCGCTCTCCTCCAATTTCAGTCCGAATCTTAGAGAATTACAGTAAAGGCCCCTGAATCTGTCCGTAAAACAAAGAAAAACACCACAGCCACTCTAAGAAGAAACATTATCCACAAAATTTATCCACATATCAACAGTATTGTGTTAGTGTTGTTCAATTTCGTCAACTTCGAACCTTTATTCACATGTGGATAAACCTTTAGACAACCAAAAAGATTGGCTCTTCTTCACAAAAATCGCAGCGCGCGGGTACGGTCCAAGCAGTAAACGATGTTTCCGCCAACTTATATAGGTCTGGCGCATCCTCATATTCGTCTACGAATTCATCAATGGCGATCTCAATATGCTCTCTGCAGCAAACAAACATTTTGTCATTTCCTCCGGTTCCTATCAATAAATGCATTCATAGTATGCACCTTTCTTCACTCACAATAACCAGGCCCCACTTAAAACTAGCTAGGGCCTCGCACTTCCTACTCCCAATATAGCGGGAAGCTGGTTGACATCCGTTTTCCATCCCGGTAAAAAGTGACTTTGACGGCCTCACTCTGGCTTTTCTTATATAAATATTTACGCAGGCTGGCTGAATCGGATACTTTGGTATCTTCTAAGGCTACGATGACATCATAAGCTTGAAGACCTGTGTCACGGGACACACGCTTAACGACATCCATCACGACAATTCCTTCGGTCACTTCCGATGGAAGGTGCAAGGTTTTCTCCCAATGATAAGATGGGATGGTCTGAAGATCTTTCGGATAGATTCCTAAGTAAGGGCGCTTCACCTTGCCATAGCGGATCAAATCCTCCATGATCGGCTTCACATCGTCGATTGGGATGGCGAATCCGAGTCCTTCAATTCCCTCCCGTGAGATCTTCAAACTATTAATGCCAATGACATCACCGTTAATATTAATCAGAGCCCCCCCGCTGTTCCCGGGGTTGATCGCGGCATCGGTCTGGATGACATCCAATTCCCAGTCATTTTGTCCGTCCTCGTCAACATCCAGGGGCATGCTGCGATCAACGGCACTGATAATCCCCTTCGTGACAGTTCTTGAAAAGTGTAAGCCTAGCGGATTTCCAATAGCAATAGCCGGTTCACCGGCTTGCAGGGATTCCGAGGTGCCTAAGGTGGCTATGGTGACATTACCCTTTACCGGGATTTTCAACACGGCAAGGTCTGTCAAGGGATCAGAGCCCATCACCTGGCCCGAAACCCGGCTTCCATCCGGTAGCGAGACCTCGACTTCTTTGGCCCCTTTGATCACGTGATAATTGGTGACAATTAAAGCCTGTTTCCCATCGCTGGAAAAGATCACGCCCGAACCCGTCCCGCTTTCTACCGATTGCGAGCTACGCGTCCAGAAGTCTTGCATATCCTGAATGTTGATGATCCCAACGACAGCATTTTCCGCTTTTTTCACTGCGTCGATGGAGTCTGACTCCACTTTTACCTGGACAAGTTTTTGCACCCCGTCATCCAAGGTTTTCGCAGGGGTCACAGCCGTCGATAACACGGGAGCCTCGGAAATGGCTTGATTGGGTAAACGAATATAGCCCGATTCTATCATTGTCGGTAGAAACTGCAGAACCATCAATCCACCTAGTGCTGCGGAAAGAAAACAAGTGAATAAAACAAAAAAAGTCCCAAATCGCCGCGGCTTCTGTCTTCTATAAAAACCCTCCTGCTCATCGTAGTATCCCATTTTTCCACTCCTTTCTTCCCACGAGGGTATAGGATTCTATCAATTAGGCTATTCTGTTAAAAGTATACCCATTCATAGAAAGGATGAAACCTGTGAAACCTTCCTATCATCCCTTTAAAGAGGTTGAGATCATTGCCCAGATCGCCGATCTAAAAGATGTCGACTACAAAAATACACTTATTATAACCGCCATTGTTGAACTGCTCGTAGCAAAGGGAGTCTTAACGCGCAAGGAAATTCTGCAAAAGGCAGAGGACCTGGAAATGGAGCTATCCCTTGATGGCATAGCCTTGGACAATTCCAGATTCACTAGTAGTTAAATCTCATCGATTGGCGTCGGCTTGGTTGGGGAAGTATCGAGTAATTTGACATCCTTTTCGACGACAAACCCGTTCTCCTCTAAGATATTTTTGACCGTCAACCTGGCAAGTTCCGTCATATTATTATCTTTACTTAGATGTGACAGATACACTTTTTCCCCTGATCCATTCAAGATTTCACTCAAGGCAAGCCCGCTGTCTTCGTTTGATAAATGCCCGACATCGCTTAAGATGCGTCTTTTGACATTCCACGGGTAATGACCAATACGCAGCATCTCCACGTCATGATTGGATTCGAAGATATACGCCTGGGAGCCCTTTACCTTTTCCTTGATCCGCTGACTAACATAACCTAAATCGGTGGCCAGGGTAAGCTTTTTCTCTCCTTGATAAAAGCAGAATCCCATGGGAAAAGCAGCATCATGTGAAATCCCGAAACTTTCAATCTCCAAATCGGCAAAGTGCTTGACTTCCCCTTCCTCATAGAGAAATTTTTGCGACTCGGGGATCTCACCAATTAAACGGTCCAGCTCTGCCCACGTTTTCTCATGGCTGTATACGGGCAGGTCGTAGCGCCTGGCGAGCACTCCCACTCCTTTAATATGATCGGAGTGCTCATGCGTGACCAGGATCGCATCGAGGCTCTTTGGATCTACGTTTACTTCTCTTAATTGTGCTTCCATCTGTTTCCCGCTCAGTCCAGCATCGACTAAAATTTTGGTTTGGTCTGTTTCTACTAAAATGGCATTTCCCGAGCTGCCGCTTGCTAGTATACTAAATCTCATTTTTTACTTCCTCCACTATCCCTTTACTTCTTCGGTAGAGACGGAATCTTTTCAATGACACCGGTTATTCCATTGACGTAATCAACCTTTCCCGCATGCCAGATCCGCCAAACAGGCGCAAGCACCTGAATTTCCGCATCATACGTATGACCGTAATAGCCTAGATCAATCGCATCGATGGTTTCCCCATTTTTAATAAAACCATTTTCAATTAATGTCCGGGTTGCTGTCAAGGATGAGATCACTTTCTTTCCGGACCCTTTGTTAACGACCTGATAGTAAGCCTGCGTATAGCCTACGATCCGCTGATCAACTAACCTTAAGTCCAGTGTTGCTCCAAAAAGTGGATAAGAGTTCCATTGCTGTAAATAACGGATTCGATCTTTGTCCGTAACAGCAGGATCTCGTTCATACTCGTCTATAAAGAGTATTTGTCCTTTCAACCGGTTTTTTAACGCTTCCCGTTGATCCTCGGGCAAGGGAATCGGCTCATGAAAACGCGATTGCAACACATTTCCAATCCGATCCCCAGATTGATTTGGCAATGTCTGAACTTGCGTAGTTCGGAAGTCCGCATATTTTATATTTAGGTAGTTCATCACAGGCGTATCGGTGGGTGTTTCTACTTTCAGTGTAATTCCACGAGCCTGCAAAACATCCTGCAGATTGGTCGATCCACTGAGAAACTGCTCCCCAACCTCAACCCCTTCGTGCCTGCCGCTCCATAATTGAAAAGCCAAAAAACTGTCAAGCAGAAGGAAGGCTATGATGAGCAGGGTTTTGGCTCTTCTCCAATCCATCGGCTTCCTCCTTCTGTTCCGCATCAATAAAGATCGGTTCCTTCTCTTTTCCCCGCAACTTCACAATCCATGCAGGGGTAAAACGAATATGGTTATCGTTAATAATCGCCCGGTACCCAAGCTGAAGTTCCTCCACGTCTTTTAGGGTGATGTTACGCTCAGCGAACCGCTTAATCGCCTCTTCCCCAGAAATAATCGCGATATCTTCATGATGAAAAAAGGTGTCTACATTAATCAGTGATCTGTGCAAGGAAGAAATATAGGATTGTTTGGTTACAACTTCAATCGACCCCAACATCTCCCCACGTCCAGCGTAAATGGGATGGGAACCGATATATTGCCGAAATCCATAAGACTCCTCCTCTTGCATATTTCGAATGCTTTCCAAAATGTATTGGCCATTCCAACCGCCATGTTCATTCAAGAAGTTTAAGACACTATGAAAATGACTTTGACTGGAGGGAGAATCGACCGAATCTGCCATCGGATCCTGAAAATGAAGAGACCTCTGGTTCGGTGTGATCTGCGCCCCTTTGCTTCCATCCGTATAAATCGTGGTTCCATCCCTTTCCGTCACTTGACGAATCAGTGTGGGATCGACAAACAAAGATTGAATCATCTGCGAGACCGAGATCGGCTGATAGAAATATTGAAATTGTTTCATCACAGAAGCTTCTTTAGGCAAATAAAGATACTGATGTTGGTCCTCATCGCCCAAGGCATAGGCCGTTTGTTCGGGCAGAGCGGTTCCAAGTGAAAGATAGAATTGGGACAAATCACGGGAAGTGATCGCCGTCCTCGCTTCCAGCTGATTGCCCTCTTGATCGGTAAAAACTACATACGTTTCCTCGTCGTCCTTGTCTATATAGATCAGTATCCGCTTCACAGCGGACAACCCTTCCGCTTTGCCTCGAAACGTAAAAATTTCTCCCATAATATCCATCGGTACCGCCGTATGATAGATAATCTCCAAAGCCTTCCGTTGCCTCATCGTTTGCTCCCATTCCTTGGGGCTAAGGTGAACGGATCGAAAATTAAAGAAATACCACTTTTCCATCTCTCGTGAAATAATCCGATAATGCACCGTTTCCGGAAGAGCCGCTGTAAATCGTTCTTGTCCTAGATGAAAAACCATTTGCTGTGGTTTGACCAACTGATTAAGCTCCTTCTTCTCGCCAATCGGCTGCCGCTCCACATATTCAGCAGGATGCAAATAATCATATTTAGGCTGACTGTTAATTAAAAACCACGACAAAAGTAGACTTATTACCACAAGAATATTTAATACGACAGTCTTCGCTTTATCGACCCACACGGTTCTCCTCCTCCCGGTCATCCTTAATCAATCGGCAAAGTAATCGTCACTTTGGTTCCTTGCTGCACTTCACTTTCCAACTTGATTTCACCTTGATGGGCGGAAATAATTTCTCGGGCAATAGAAAGACCTAGTCCCGTTCCCCCCATCTCACGTGATCTCGCTTTATCGACCCGATAGAAGCGTTCAAAGATCCGTGTTAAATCCCGCTTCGGTATGCCCACTCCTTGGTCCTCCATTTCAATTTGAATCGTTTCCTGGACGGTCTGAACTTTCACTTTTAAAGTCGTATCCGGGTAGGAATACTTCACAGCATTCGACAATACATTGTCAATGACCTGAGTAATTCCATCTCGATCAGCCTGGATAAAAGGCATCCAAGTGGGAAGGTCCATTTCTACTTTCATGCGCTTTTGTTCAAACTGCACGGAAAACCGTTCAATGGCGTCCGTGAGTAATTGCCCGATATGAACTGAGGTTTTTCTTAGTTCCCCTTTTTTGGAGTCCAACCTAGAAAGCTGCAAAAGGTCTGTCACTAAACGAATCATTCTTTCCGTCTCATTTAGGGTGACACGGACAAAGCGCGGGGCAATCTCCGGGTCGGTAACCGCCCCATCCTCCAAAGCTTCCAAATAACTTTTTAACGTGGTAAGCGGGGTCCTAAGCTCGTGGGATACATTGGCAACAAACTCCTTTCGATGATGTTCCAGCTTTTCCTGTTCTGTTACATCCTGCAAAACAGTAATGATGCCCTTGCTCATTAGCTCACTTCCCTTTAGTTTTCGGGAGGTCGCCTTAAGAATGATCGTTTCCCCATCCCCTTCTGTCTTTACCAAAAAGGAACCATTCCCGTGAATTAATGGTCGTGCCTCTTCTTCCGAAAGATGCAGGACATCGGCCAAATTCCTCCCTAACACCAGGTTTTCCTCAACCTGCAACATCTCACAGGCCCGTGCATTCATCAGCAGAATGTTTCCATCCTTGTCCGCTGCGATAACGCCATCGCTCATATTCGTTAAGATGGAACTAAGTTTTTCCTTTTCCTCTTCATTTTGACTGAGGGCTTCCCGCAACCGCTTGGTTAAATTATTGAAAGCCTGTGCCAGCTGACCAATTTCATCATCAGAATATACCTTAACCTGGCGGTTAAAATCCCCTTCAGCCATGACCGCAGCTTGTTTGGTAATTTCCTTGACTGGTTTCGTAATTGTTCTTGCCAACAAAATCCCCAAGCTCCCTGTCATCAACAGGGAAATAATGGTCGCCGTTAACAAGATGCTATTAATCCGCCGCAGCGTTTCATACATTTCTTCCATGGAAGCAACCATATATAAGGCACCAAGGGTTCGCAGCCCATTTTTAATAGGGACCGCCAACACCCTAACCCGATGCCCGGTCTGTGGATTAATTTGCGTATCCTCATACCTTGTGCCAAGCAGGGCAAGGTTGACCTCTTCGCGGGTGTTTTTTTGTCCAATAATCGTTTGTTCCTCTTCTGTTGTGGACAACACCACCCCGTTGCGGTCGATTACCTGAACCTCAGTATCCCGCAAAGCCAGCAGGTTATTGACTAGAAAATCGATATCCTTCTGGTGGTTCTCCTCGACTTTCTCCTGATCATTCTCCATATCCAAATCCAAATATCTTTGCAAGTTGACAGCAAGCAAGTGAGATTGCGTATTAAGCGTTTCGGTGAAATTATTGACATAATAGTTTTCCACTTCGCGAATGAAATAAGCCCCGATCACCTGCATCGATACAAGGATGAGTAGAATATAGATAACAACGACCTTCCATTCTACCGACTTAAAAAGTTTGAATCTCATCGTTTCTAACTCTCATAGGAAGGGTTTCGAAACACATAGCCCAACCCTCTGCGGGTAATAATGTATTCCGGATTGCTCGGATCGCTTTCGATCTTTTCCCGTAAGCGGCGAATCGTGACATCGACTGTTCGCGCATCGCCGTAATAATCATAGCCCCAGACAGATTGCAGCAAGTGATCCCGTGTCATCACCTTACCCGGGTGGCTAGCAAGATAATGAATCAAGGTATATTCCCGCTGCGTCAGATCTACTATATTCCCTGCCTTTTTTACAAGGTAAGAAACCCGATCAATCTCCACTTCTCCAATCTGAATCAGATGATCGGTCGATTCTTCCTTTTTGCTGGTTGCTCGATCCATCCGGCGCAAATGGGCTTTCACCCGGGCAAGCAGTTCCCTTGTGCCAAAAGGCTTTGTTACATAATCATCCGCACCAAACTCCAATCCAAGCACCTTATCGATCTCAGAGTCCTTTGCGGTTAACATAATAATCGGCATGTCATGCTGCCGACGAACGGTTTGGCAAACTTCCATTCCATCTTTTTTGGGGAGCATGATATCTAGCAAAATCAGGTCTGGTAATTCTTTTTCCACCCGTTCAATGGCTTCCTCACCGTCATAGGCACAAACCACCTGATACCCTTCCTTTTCTAAGGAGAACTTTAAAATATCTGCTATCGGTCTTTCATCATCAACAACTAAAATCTTTTTCTCCATGGGCTTTCCTCCCATCTTGTCCTTCCTTCTATCATACCATGTCAAAACGATGAAAAGATGAAAAAGAAAAAGGGTCTTCCCAAAAAGTCAATGATGACCTTTCAGGAAAGCCCTTCTTATCCTATCCACGTAAAAACTTAATGGGGTTGGTTATCTTTCCGTTCTGTTTAATTTCAAAGTGTAGATGAGTCCCCGTTGAATCTCCCGTAGATCCCATTACACCAATCTTTTCGCCCTTTTCCACGGTATCCCCAACAGATACGGAGATTGAGCTAAGATGGCCGTATACTGTCTGATATCCATTTCCATGGTCGATAATCACGCAATTCCCATAATTACCATTCCAGCCAGCAAGTTTCACCTTACCATTGTCGGCTGCTTTGATTGTCTTGTTAGAAACACCTGCGATATCAAGACCTTTATGCATTCTTCCCCAACGGGAGCCATAATTGCTTGTGATTCGTCCGCCGTAAGTAGGCCAAGCGAAACTTCCATCCCCACGGTCTGGCTTCACCTTGGTTCCACGCTCAACAATTTTGGGGATCGCTTCACGCAATACCTTTTTATCCAAAACTGTCTTTTCACTGACCAACCCATTTTCCTTAATCACTTTGTAAGTGACTTGTTTCAGGCCTTCTTTTCCTTGCTGGATCACTTTCATTTCGCCGCGGTATAGATCCTCATTTGCTTCGGTCTGAATCGGATAATCAATGGGCTCTTCCACTTGCTTTTCAATGACTGTCTGTACGGTCACCTTCGGTTGGTAGGCAGTAACTGTGATTTGATCTCCTAATTGAAGCAGAGTATCTTCAGTAATGCCAGGATTGCTGCGGTAGATATCTTCCGTTGTGATGTCATACTGTGCAGCAATACAGGTGAGACAATCTCCTTCTTTCACTGTGTGTTTTACTTCCTCAAGTGAACCTTTGACCAAAAGCTTCTTTAATTCATCCTTGGTCAATACCTTGCTCGCGTCTACGGATGCATTTTGCACTTCCACATCCTCTTTAAATTTCACCTGTTCACTATACAGCGGTTTCTTCGTTTCTTCAGGAACGGATGCCATTTTCACGGTTTGTTTCTTATCGTTCGCTACAGGTAACGGTCCATATTGACCCAAGATTTCATTCATCACTGAATCAATTGTTTCTTTGCGATCTGCGTATCCAACCACCTGACCATCTACGATTACGGCTTGGGCGGCTACCTTTAGCTCGATGTTCTTCTGAAGGGCTGCTAATACCTCTTGATTATCCGCTTTTCCCCGGGAAGTCTCTTCTTCTGCATATTCAACCCGATTGACTAACTGAACATTCTCGGTACCCAGTTGATGTTTCTCCTGGGTAATCTTCTGCGCAATAAAGTGTTTAACTAATTCTGGATCATCAACAAATCCAAGTTTCTTTCCATCCACCACAACTTGGTATAGGGTTGAAGTATTTGCATTATAATAATGACTAGCTAGTGCTGAACCCGTTGCAAACAATGAAACAACAAGCAGGCCAGCAGTGGCTTTCAGCTTATTTTTTTTGGCTGCAGCGATTCCTTGGACGAGCTTCTCTTTCATCCAAGACTTCGCGTGATCGATCGGTACCATTGGCGCCTCCTTCTTCACTTAATTGAGCTAATCTTTATGTCAATCAAAGGGAAAGCATGTCAATATGTATATTCATAGCATATTTGGTAATACTAGCTAATTCGACCTAGTTTCACATCTATTAAAATAGCATAGCTTTCAGACTTGTTCAAGCATTTTTCTTACTTTTTTATCTAAGTTCCAACAAGATCCGACAAACGGATTGTCCGATTTACCAATAATAAGGAGGAATTGACCGATGAAAGAACGCAATTTTTTCGCAGGTTTTGCTTCCATCGATGATGCCCAGGCAGCAGAAAAAGCCTTGCGTCAAGCGGGGTTTGAAGCTATTCAAGTGGACCAAATTAGCCCTTATCCAGGGGAAGGAATCCAGGAAGTCATGAACCCACTGACAAGTAATTTTTCCGGATTGTCCCATATGACTTTAGATGGAGAATTTTCCTCAAAGTCCGCCAGCATTCTCGCCGCCACAGATGTTAGTGCAAGTGGAATGTCCGATGGCGATGGGATGATGCCTGAGGTCCACAATGGCGTGCTATTGACCGCGGTTGTCCCGGAAGACCAAGCCGAGCAGGCAGAGCAGATTATACAGCAATATGGTGGGAATATGTAGTTATGGGGATCGGCTCTGGTGAGGGCCGATTTTTTTGGTAATTGGGGTACGGAATCTGGATGAAGGGGTATGTGAAGGATATGAACCATTCGGATAGCATAGTTGGATTAAGATTCAAGACAGCATCTCTCTCCTTTTTCCGCACCCTGTCTCGATTGGACCAGATTCGAGACAGCATCTCTCTCTTTTTCCCGCACCCTGTCCCGATTGGACCAGATTCGAGACAGCGTGACCGACTTTTTTCCTGTTAATCCCCATTCACCCCCACATCATTCATTTCCTGCTCTCTCCCCACGTATAAAAAAACTAAAAAAGGATGGCTCACGCCATCCTTACCTTCTTTACTCTATAGTCCGTACACACTTTTCACTACATTCGTCTGATCACGATCAGGTCCCACGGAGAAAACCGCAATTGGGATCCCTGTTAAGAAGCTCACACGTTCAATATAGTGACGTGCATTCTCCGGTAATTCCTCTAACGTCTTGCAGGAGGTAATGTCTTCTGTCCAGCCTGGTAATTCCTCATAAATCGGCTCGCAATCGGCAAGCATATTTAAATTGGCTGGGTAGGAATCTACCACTTGACCCTTATAGTTATATGCTGTACAAATCTTCAGGGTCGGGATTCCGGTTAATACGTCGATGGAGTTCAACGATAAGCCGGTGATTCCACTCACTCTGCGCGCATGGCGAACAACGACACTATCAAACCAGCCTACGCGGCGAGGACGGCCTGTTGTTGTTCCATACTCTTTCCCTGTTTCGCGGATATGATCTCCGGTTGCATCCAACAGTTCAGTTGGGAATGGACCATCACCGACACGGGTGGTATAAGCTTTGGCGACCCCAACAACCTGGTTAATCTTCGTTGGACCCACGCCAGATCCGATACAAACCCCACCTGCGACAGGATTGGAGGAAGTAACAAATGGATAGGTACCTTGGTCGATATCAAGCATGACCCCTTGTGCCCCTTCAAACAATACCCTTCTTCCAGCATCAATGGCATCGTTTAGGACAACCGAAGTATCGACTACATAAGGACGGATAACTTCCGCAGCTTCCATATATGGTTCCAAGATGCTTTCCAAAGTAAAGCCTTCTGTATCATATACTTTTTCAAATAAGCGATTTTTTTCTTCCAAGTTACGGGTCAACTTCTTTTCAAATTCTGCGCGGTCCAATAGGTCAGCCATTCGGATCCCAATTCGCGCAGCTTTGTCCATGTAAGCTGGTCCAATACCCTTTCCAGTTGTACCGATCTTATTTGCCCCTTTGCGGGCTTCTTCCACCTGATCAATCTTTAAATGATAAGGCAAAATGACATGGGCACGATCGCTAATCCGTAAGTTACTTGTATCTACCCCAAATCCATGAAGGTACTCCAATTCCTTAACAAGTGCGGTTGGATCGACAACCATTCCATTTCCAATCACACAAATCTTATCCTTATAGAAAATCCCCGATGGGATCAGATGAAGCTTATATTTCTTCCCGTTGAACACAATCGTATGTCCAGCGTTATTTCCTCCTTGGTACCTGGCCACAACTTCCGCCTTTTCGGCTAAAAAGTCAGTGATTTTTCCTTTTCCTTCGTCCCCCCACTGGGTTCCAACAACGACGACAGATGACATAACCCTGACACCTCCTGCTCTTTTAAACATTCCTAGTGTACAACCTAACCCCCACCTTGTCAATGCGAAACACGAACAATAGGAGTTAACCTATTTTTATATGTTCGTAATGGGGGTCAATCTTCATCTATCTTAGGTTTTACACTCTCCTTTTTTTTACACATGGATTATGAAAAAAAACCACCGATAAACCCAATCGGTGGTCCAACCCTACGCTTCCTGATGTGTATTATCTAAGCTGACAAACTTATTGTACTCCTTCAGAAAAGCGAGCTTGACGGTTCCTGTTGGACCGCTCCTTTGCTTCCCGATGATGACCTCGATCACATTCTTCTCCTCTGTCTCCTGGTCATAATAATCTTCCCGATAGAGAAAGGCAACGATGTCCGCATCCTGCTCAATCGCTCCACTCTCCCGGATATCGGAGAGCATCGGGCGTTTATCCTGCCTTTGTTCAACAGCACGGCTCAACTGCGAGAGGGCAATGACGGTACAATTCAATTCCCGCGCCAACAGCTTCAGTGATCGGGAGATCTCGGATATTTCCTGCTGGCGGTTGTCACTTCCCCGACCGGATATGAGCTGCAGATAGTCGATCAACACAAGGCCGACATTTCCTTGCTCCGCTTTTAAACGACGGCACTTGGAACGAATATCGTTGATCGTCACCCCTGGGGTATCATCGATAAACACGGGGGCCTTTGACAGATTCCCGATCGCCATTGTCAATTTGCGCCAGTCGTCTTCTTCTAAATAACCTGTCCGCATTTTCCCGGCATCAATATTTCCTTCCGCACAGATCATCCGCATCACCAGCTGTGCAGCGCCCATCTCTAAGCTAAAGATCGCTACCGTTTCCCCAGCTCTAGCTGCCACATTTTGCGCGACATTCAAGGCAAAGGCGGTCTTCCCTACGGCAGGACGAGCAGCTAGGATAATTAATTCACTACCATGCAAACCAGAAGTCATTTTATCCAAATCGGGATATCCGGTTGGAATCCCGGTAATATCCCCTTTTTTCGTCGATAGCGTTTCAATTCGTTCATAGGCGTCCATCAATACATCTTTGATATGTTGAAATCCTCCGGAGGAGCGCTTTTGCGAGATTTGCATGATATTTCGCTCGGCATCCGATAGCATGAATTGAAGCTCATCCGACTGGTTGTACCCATCGGTGACAATTTTAGTCGCAGTGCGAATCAATTGCCGGAGGATAGCCTTCTCCTCGATGATCCGACAATAATATTCTACATTGGCTGCGGTCGGCACAGCATTGGCTAAATCGGTCAAATACGATACCCCGCCGATCTCATCGAGCTGTTTCTTAGATTCCAGCAACGCCGTGACCGTCACGAGGTCTACGGGCTCCGACTTCTCTGATAACTCAAGCATGGCCTGAAAGATTCGCTGATGGGTGCCTCGGTAGAAATCTTCTGGTCTTAAAATCTCACTTGTTGTGACAATTGCTTCTTGCTCCAAAAAAATGGCCCCTAATACGGCCTGTTCAGCTTCGATATTTTGGGGCGGAGTTCTATCAGCAAGGATATCGCTCATCGTTCTACTCACCTCGCCTTTGGGATTTCATTATTTTTCTTCGACCACATGAACATTGAGCGTTCCCATTACATCATGGTGCAGCTTAACAGGGATTTTCGTATATCCCAAAGTCTTGATCGGTTCATCTAATACTAGTTTTCGTTTATCGATATTTAATTTCGCTTGTTTTAAGGCATCTGCAATTTGTTTGGTTGAAACAGCGCCAAACAAACGTCCACCTTCCCCAGCTTTAACCGGAATGGTAATTGTAATATCCTCAAGTTCTTTGGCAAATTTCTTTGCTTCTTCCTTTTCTTCTTCCTGGCGCTTTTCCATACTTTTCTTCTGGTTTTCGAAGTTCTTGATGTTGCCTCCTGTTGCTTCTACTGCCAGACCTTTAGGAAATAAGAAGTTTCTTGCATACCCTTCAGAAACCTCAACCAATTGACCTTTTTTCCCTTGTCCCTTCACATCTTTTTGTAAAATAACCTTCATTACAATTTCCCCCCTGTTTCGTGGTATTGCTTAATCAATGCCTTCAGTTGATTAACAGCTTCTTGCATGGAGAGCTCTTTCACCTGGGTAGCCGCATTTGTTAAATGCCCGCCTCCGCCCATTTTCTCCATAATCATCTGTACATTGATTTCACCCAATGAACGTGCACTAATTGCTATCATATTATCAGGCCGTTTGCAAATGACGAATGCTGCCTGAATCCCTGACATTGTAAGCAAGGTATCAGCAGCTTGGGCAATCAAGACCTGGGTGTACGTCTCTTCGGAATCCCCTTCTGAAATGGCGAAGATATCATAGAGAATCTCTGTATTCTGAACAATTTTGGAACGCTTGATATACTGATCCAATTCTTCTTTTAACAGTCGCTGGACAATCGCCGGTTCTGCCCCGTTACGCCTTAAGAAAGAAGCCGCTTCAAAGGTTCTAGCGCCAGTCCGGAAAGCGAAGCTTTTCGTATCCACCACAATTCCAGAAAGCAGGGCTGTTGCCTCTAAATTGTCCATGTTCAGTTTTTCGCTTTGGTACTGTAAAAGCTCTGTCACCAGTTCACAAGTGGAGGAAGCATAGGGCTCCAAATAGACAAGAACAGGATCTTCGACGAACTCTTCAGAACGTCGATGATGATCAATGACCATGACACGATTGGTCGATTGTAAGATCTTCGGCTCAATCGTCATCGAAGGACGGTGGGTATCTACCATGACGACTAACGAGCGCCGGGTCGCCATCCCTATGGCCAGCTCGGGTGTGACAAAATAATTCATCAGATATTCATGCTCTTCCACCGCAGCCATCAGCCGATCAATCGATGGATTGACTTTATCAAGGACGATGTATCCCTTCTTTTCATTAGCAAGGACTGCTTTGAGCACCCCGATCGACGCTCCAATGGCATCCATATCTGGGAATTTATGGCCCATAATGAGCACAACATCGCTTTCCAATATGAGATCACGAAGCGCATGTGAAATGACTCTTGCCCGAACGCGAGTCCGTTTTTCTACTGCATTGGATTTTCCGCCGTAGAATGTCGTCTTATCCCCTTGCTTGACGGCAGCCTGATCGCCACCGCGACCGAGCGCAATATCCAAACTTGACTGTGCCATCTCACCAAGCTTGACAAATTCATCATCACCGGCACCCACACCAATACTTAAGGTAAGAGGCAGCTTGTTTTTTGCGGTCATTTCACGAACGACGTCCAAAATCTCAAAACGGCTTTCTAACACTCGCTGCAATGTGCCTTCATCCATAATGGCTAAAAACTTATCGGAGGCATATTTCCGGATGTACATCTTATATTTTTGGGCCCACTCATTAATCGCTGTAGTCACATTGGACAAAAGTAGTGCACGACTTTGTTCGTCCATGCCCTGTGCTACTTCATCGACATTATCTAAATGAATGATGGCAAAAACGACCTTTTCTTCATTATAACGAAGGAGTAACTCCCGGTATTCTGTCACATCCGTAAAGTAGTAGAGTCTTTCCTCGACACGCGAGATCACCTCATAAATCTTTTGATTATAGATAATCTCCATTTTCTTTTTCCCATTATTTAATTCTGCCAGTTGTGGGATTACATCCAAAAGGTCTTGACCTGATAGCGATTCCTTACCCGTAATTTTCAGCATGTAGGGATTATACCATTCGATCTTTTTATCCTCACTGTATAACAAGATCCCAATCGGCATCTCCCCTACTACTTCATCTCCGACCTTTTTCACCCGGTGTCTTAGGGTCGCTATATATCTTTGCAAATCTCGACGAAATGCCTGTTCAGCGCGAAAGATAAAAATAGCTAAACCGATCAAAGCGACCAGTCCAATAATCGCATAGAACCAATTGTAAAAAGATAATATCCCTATAAAAATAATACATAAAATAAAGGCTATTATCATATGTAATCCATGCCAACGCTTGAGGAGGAACTTCTGCATAGATTCAGCTCCTTATTTTGTGCTTATGAAACGGCTCCGTAAATCCATTCCTAAATCAAAAATCGCTACTAAACTAAGTATAAAAGGGAATGGGGGAAAAATAAATACCAAGACGACAGCAAAAATGGGAAGGCCTTTGCCCCATCCTTTATGATAGCATATGAAAAAGAGCAGGCTAAGTCCCTGAATCATCAACATAATATCCAAAATTGGCTTGAGATTCACTAATATTAATTCAACCCATTGCGGCGAATTCCAACTTGCCAGAAAAACCGATAGAATTAAGACAATAAGATAGTAATACATCACAGATTTCGGCCATTTCCAATCACGAAATGGGGGAAACGAAGCAACAGGTGTGCCCAGACGGTTTAATATTTTCCGGGATAACCAATGATTAATTAAAGCGAATTGGGCAGAACCGACAATTAACAGCATCGGAACCAATTGGGTAATCCGCTTGACCAATTCTCTCATCATTTCCATCTGTTTGGGATCTGTAGCCCCCAACTGATCGAGCATAGACTGTGACATTTCCAGAGATTCTTGTAAAAGCGTTTGAATCGATGTAATGGGATTAATCTTAAAGAAGAGGAAACTTGCCAAAATACTCAATAGAAAAAAGATAAGACCCGCTACCGTTCCTCCTAGAAAAACGGCTGTAGCTTTCCCTTGCCTGCGGTATAACGTCCCCATCACAATGCCCAGCACCCCAGCAAAAACGGCGCTAAACACCGAGGGCAGCGCGCCGATGAATAAGGTTAGCAATGAACTTGCCAGAATCATGAGAAGAGACTTTTTCACGTCATGTCTTGCAGCATAAATCGTAAACGGAACAGGTAAAGCCATCGCTGTGATTATTCCCAAAGGTGTATATAACGTTACGAACAGTAAAATTAAAAATACGCCGCTTAAAAGGGCACCTTCCAGCATTGATCGAACACGGTTTTGCAAAGACATCCGCTCCTTGCCTAGGCATATGAAAGAAAAAGGGAACACAAAGTTGTGCCCCCTATTTCCTTTTTTTTAAGATTCAGTTGTATACGGTAGCAAAGCGATTTGACGAGCACGTTTAATGGCTCTAGTCAATTGACGTTGATACTTCGCAGAAGTACCTGTTACACGGCGAGGAAGAATCTTCCCACGCTCACTGACAAATTTCTTTAACACGTCAATATCTTTATAATCGATTTTGGTGATTTTATTTACTGTGAAATAACACACCTTACGGCGCTTTCCACGTTTTCCTCCGCGAGGATTTGCCATCTCAATCCCTCCTTCTCAAGTTTTTAGAATGGTAAGTCATCATCAGAAATATCTACTGTCCGACTGTCATTTGCAAAGGGATCGTTGTTCATAAAATCATCCTGTCTTCTTCCAGCTGGAGGATTGCTGTATCCACCGCCACTGCCGCTTCCTTCTCTTCTTTCCCCTGCTGGTGAAAGAAACTGCACGTTATCCGCCACGACTTCTGTTACAAACACTCGTTTTCCCTCTTTATTATCATAAGAGCGAGTTTGCAAACGTCCTTCTAACCCCGCTTGTGAGCCCTTCTTTAGGTAGTTGGCACATAGTTCTGCCAACTGTCGCCAAGCAACAATATTAATAAAGTCTGCATCGCGTTCTCCCTGGGCGTTGTTGAATTGTCGGTTGACGGCAAGTGTAAAGGTTGCAACAGCCACACCAGATGGTGTATAGCGCAATTCAGGATCTCTCGTCAATCTTCCTACAAGAACGACACGGTTAATCATATAAACCCTCCCCCTGAGTTTAAGACTAGTCGTCTTCTCTGATAATCAAGTAACGGATAACTTCGTCAGAAATCTTCATGATCCGTTCAAGTTCGCTTACCGCTTCAGAATTAGCTTGGAAATTGGTCAAAGTGTAATATCCGTCGCGATTATCGTTGATTTCGTAAGCAAGACGGCGCTTACCCATTTCGTTTACCTTCACGATTTCTCCACCACGATCGGTGATAATCGCATTGAAACGGTCGGCGTTTGCTTTTCTTTTTTCTTCTTCCACGTCAGAACGTTGGATGTACATTACTTCATATTTACGCATACCATTCACCTCCTTTTGGACTAGACGGCCCCGAAGGGCAAGGAGCGAGAAAATCAATTTCACACTCACATTTGATTATTATAGCAGATTTACTTTTCCAGGACAAGCTTAAACATTAAAACGGAAATGCATAATATCTCCATCTTGCACCACGTAATCTTTTCCTTCTAAACGGACTAATCCTTTTTCCTTTGCCGCATTCATCGAACCACATGCAACGAGATCATCATAGGAAACCACTTCGGCACGAATAAATCCACGTTCAAAATCGGTATGGATGACACCTGCAGCATGTGGCGCCTTCATGTTGCGGCGAATCGTCCATGCTCTTACTTCCTGAACACCCGCGGTGAAATAGGTGATTAGGCCTAAAAGATGATACGCTGCTTTAATCAGACGATCTAATCCCGATTCCTGTAATCCCAATTCTTCTAGAAACATCGCTTTATCTTCACCATCGAGCTCAGATATCTCAGCTTCTACCTTAGCACTAATCACAACCACTTCAGCGCCTTCTTTCGCCGCGAAATCTCGAACACGCTGTACCAACGGATTGGAATCAGCCTCTAACAACCCGTCTTCACTTACATTTGTCACATACAAAATCGGCTTCATCGTTAAGAGATGCAGATCGCGCACAACAACCCTTTCCTCATCCGATAAATCCACACTTCGGGCTGGAAGATCTGCTTCAAAGGCTTCCTTCAGTTTCGTTAAAGCATCGAGTTCAACCTTTGCTTCTTTATCTCCCGATTTCACCTTGCGGCCGATTCGATCCATCTTTTTTTCCACGGATTCTAAATCCGCCAAGATTAATTCTAGGTTAATAATCTGAATATCGCTGATTGGATCCACACGACCCGCAACATGCGTAATATTTTCATCTTCAAAGCAACGGACGACATGGGCAATCGCATCCACTTCCCGGATATGGGCCAAAAATTTATTCCCTAATCCTTCGCCGCGGCTCGCTCCTTCGACAAGACCGGCAATATCGACAAATTGGAAGGCTGTAGGAACTGTTTTCTTCGGTATAACCAGCTCTGTCAGCTTGTCCAACCGCTCATCAGGAACCTCAACAACCCCCACATTCGGATCAATGGTACAAAAAGGATAGTTGGCAGACTCTGCCCCCGCCTGTGTGATGGCATTAAATAACGTCGACTTCCCTACGTTAGGCAAACCGACGATCCCAACTGATCTTGACATTCTATAGAACTCCCCTTATTTACTGTCATCATAACAAAACACTTCTATTATAAACTATCTGCATACTTAAAGAAAAGAGATCACTTAGAAAGGCTATTCTTCTTTAACTGCTTCTTTTATCATTCGCTTCATTTTTTTCTCAAATTCCATACGAGGGATCATGACGCTATGGTCGCATCCTGTGCACTTGATTCGAATGTCAGCACCCATTCGAATCACACGCCAGGCATTTGTTCCGCAAGGATGTGGTTTCTTCATTTCTACGATATCACCCAAAGAAAATTGCTTTCGTTCCACCAACTGCGTTCAACTCCTTTATAAGATGCTATTTATTCATTACAAGAAGTTTTTCATATCCTTTTGCGGCATGGTCACTAACCTTGGATATGGGATTTCAATCCCTTTTTCTTCAAATATCTTTTTCACTAAACTCCGCAGTTTCCGGTTTGCAGCAAAATGGGCCATCGGCTTACATTCCGCAGTCACACGAATGAGCACTTCAGACGGTCCGAGATCCTGAACCCCCACCACCTCTGGTGTTGCAATTATATCTTCGATGATTGTTGGCGCATCCTTTAATGACTGATTTAAAATTTCAATCACCTGATCCACGTCTTCCTCGTATGCGACTCTTACATCAAGAACGGCCAAACTGTTTTGGATGGAAAAGTTTGTGACCTCTGTAATACTTCCATTTGGAATGATAAAAATTTCTCCTGTATATCCTTTAATTTTCGTGATGCGAAGGCCAATCTCCTTGACCTCACCAAAAAATTGACCGGTTTGAATATAATCACCGACAGCAAACTGATCTTCAAAGATAATAAAAAATCCGGTAATGACATCACGGACTAAGTTTTGTGCGCCAAATCCTACTGCCAGCCCAACCACCCCTGCACTAGCTAAAACGGGTCCAAGGTTAAATCCAAACTGCGCCAGAATGAGGAGAATGGCAACAAAATAGATCACATAGGATGTCACATTATTCACTAGACTACGCATGGTTTCCACGCGTCTTTCGTTCAGCTGGAGCTTTTCCCGTTTGCGAAAAATCCGGTTCACACTATTGGAAACCAGGTTCACGAGAATTCTGGCAATGATAATGATAAATATGATCTTAAAAATAGCTTGGCCAACGGTCATCCACAAATCCGTATTTGTAACCTGCTCGTAGATGCCCATATAAATCGACTCAAACCAGTGAGCCGACTCCGTCAATTGATTTTCCACCGCTTCCCCTCCATGCCTTATTAGTGCTCAATTTGTTCATATCCGTTCAATACTTTTCGGAAAAATCCACGAAACTCGACTTTTTCCTGAATCATAATTTGCAGCGCCTGAGCAAAATCCTCCTCCGGAAATTCAATGGACAGTGCACATCCAGCTGTGATTTCCTTCGGCGTCGGTCTCGTATCAATGTCTATATCTGCGTACTCTAGCAGCATCTCTGTGTGAAGCGCCTGTTGTGTTGAATCAAAAGCAATTAATACCGTCCCCATCTTCCCTCACTGCCTATCTTTCCGTCTTATAACTTATAGGATAAAGGATAATGAGTGCCAAGACAAATAGATTTAGCACACCATAGATTGGATATAAGACTGCAACCAATGTTGAAAAACCAAAATTGCTTAAAGGAATCATAATCAAAATTAGAACAAGAGAAATCAACCAGTTCGGCGATTTAAACCACGAAGAAATGCGGGATACAATGCCATAGACACCACTTAACGCTGTGGTATAAATAGCAAACCACAAAATGACTGAAACAACTACAATCATTGCCGTTGGGTATCCCTTCAGGAGAGCAAACAAAGGAATCTCATAAAGCCCAATTTCATGCCCTGCCTTCAACAATGAGCTATTCATTAGAATGGCAATCAGGGCGAGTCCACCTGTACTAACAATGGATGAAACCCAGATTTCCTTTTTCGAGCGCAATTCCTTCCCTAAGGTTGATACAACAGCAATCAATGGAACAACATTTAACGCTGCATAGGTGATTCCTGAAGGCCAAGAGACATACCCGTTTCCTAGAATGGTTTGCGCCCCTTCATAGTCCCCTGTAAGAAATTTAATGTAAACGAAAAGAAGAACCCCCGTTAAAATAGGGATGATAAATGATTGAATGGACATTAACCCATCTACGTCAAATAATAAAACAAGAAAAACCATCAGAGCAATAAAAAAAACTCCAAAAGCGTAGGAAAAATTCCATTCAGAAAAGGTTGCCCCACTGCCGGCAAACATCACAATCGACATCGAAAGCAAATAAAGCATCGTTAAAATATCAAAAATAGAAGCAAGCCTCTTCCCCATCAACTTTCTTAATATTCCATAATAATTGGAAATTCCCGGTTTAGCACTCATCCAAAGTACAATCGTTACTGTCACAAAGAAAAGCACCATGGCAAGAGATAAACTGTATTGACTATCCCTGCCATAGGAGGTGAAGAATTCCCACATTTCCCTCCCTGATGCGAATCCAGCACCAATCGTGGTCCCGATAATCGTAAACCCTATCTTTAATCCTCTCCATACTGCCATTGGACATCCCCCCACGTAGAAATCATATGAAAACGTGGGGGAAAGAATGTCCCAAACGTATATTATTTTTCAAATCGCCGTATACTGGTAATACTAATTTTTTCCATGGAGGAGCCGATGAAACGAAAACCGTTTTTCCAGGTGCACCCTATCTCCCCATTCAAAGTCGATTATTCCCAAGATACGGCTTCAGAAGTATTGACAGCCCATCTCTATAAACGGATCGTGAATTATGGTGCTTTTCAAGAGCTTGTCATTTTTTGCATTGGGACTGATCGCTCTACAGGAGATTCGCTAGGTCCTCTTGTGGGGAGTCAATTGCAGAAAATGTATCCAACCGGCGTTCATGTGTATGGAACGATTGATGAGCCTGTGCATGCGGTCAACCTTGCAGAAACGATAGAAAAGGTAGAAACGAAGCATCCGAAGTCGCTAATTATTGCCGTTGATGCCTGTCTCGGTCAATTTACTAGTGTCGGCCATATTCAAGTAGCAGACGGCCCTCTAAAACCGGGAGCAGGTGTAAAAAAAGAACTCCCCGAAATTGGCACCTTCCATATTACTGGAATTGTCAACATCGGCGGGTTTATGGAATATTTTGTCCTGCAAAACACACGTCTAAGCATTGTGATGAAAATGGCAGATATGATTGCTCATTCCCTTTTCCATTCCACCAATCTTTATTTGAGAGACCAACGCAAAAGCTCAACAGCCTTTTAGCTGCTGAGCTTTATTGCTGTTATAAAATTGATAGTTTTGATAAAAGCCAGACCGCAAAAGCTGCTACTAATAAACTAGGGAGCAGATTTGCTACATTGATCTTCTTTACTTCCAGGATATTCAATCCAATTCCTACAATCAGGATCCCACCGACGGCCGTCACTTCCACAATGATCGCATTCAATAGCTGATCGCTGACGAATAAAGTAATAAAGGTAGCTCCAAGGGCAATCAATCCTTGATAAAGAAAAACTGGAATGGCGGAGAAAATCACACCAATCCCCAACGTAGAGGCGAAGATAATCGAGGTGAAACCATCCAGAATTGATTTTGTATATAAAATATCATGATTCCCTCTTAACCCGCTATCCAATGCCCCTAGGATGGTCATCGCTCCGATACAATAGACAAGTGTAGCTGTCACAAAACCAGTGGCCAGATTCTTATTTCCCTTTTGACCAAAACGGCTTTCCACCCACTTCCCGATTTTATCCAAGCCTTTATCAATGCGCATCCATTCTCCCAGGATCCCACCAACAACTAAGCTTGCCAGTACGATAATGAATTGTTCCGTTTTCAAAGCCATCATGATTCCTAGGATACATACAGCCATTCCGATCCCTTGCATGATCGTGTTTTTTACACCTTCACTAATCTTCGTCAACCGACTTCCAAGCAAGGCACCACAAATGATCGCCATCGTATTGATAATCGTTCCCCACAATACCATGCTACTTCCCCAATTCTCCTTGAATTTCTCTCACCGCTTCAAGCAATGCAGTGACATCTTCTTGTTCATTGAAATATCCAAAACTCGCCCGAACGGCACCTATTCCCATTGTCCCGATCGTTTCATGACCTAATGGGGTACAGTGATAACCGGCTCGTACAGCAATCCCATATTGCTGATCCAATAGAAAGGCAACTTCCGAAGCGTCGATTCCATTCAATGTAAATGCAACTACCCCCGCCCTTTCCACCGACTTGTCCGGACCATACACCTTTACCCCATCGATCCCAGCCAACCCGTCCAAAAGGGCGTTGGTTAACTTTCGTTCTTTCTGATTAATCTTCTCCACACCTGTTCTTAATACGAATTCAACTCCAGCCCCGAGTCCAGCAATTCCTACAGTATTTGCTGTACCGCTTTCATAACGGTCCGGACGAGTCATCGGTTGTTCAATGGACTCTGAATGGCTTCCCGTTCCTCCATGTAGCAAAGGAACAAGATCTAGTGTCGGATCAATATACAGCCCACCTGTTCCTTGTGGTCCGTACAGCCCTTTGTGCCCTGGAAAAGCCAACATGGTGATGTTCATTTCCTGCACATCAATAGGCATAATTCCTGCGGATTGCGAGGCATCTACGAGAAAAGGAACTTGATAACGTGAGCAGAGTTCACCTATTTCTTTAATAGGTGCCAGTGTACCGATTAAATTGGAGGCATGACTCACCACAACCAATTTAGTCTGATCCGTAAACGCCTGTTCAAAATCATTCAAGGAAAAGAGAAAATCTTGGTCAGGCTGGATATAGGTGATGGATACCCCCTGTTCTTTCTTAAGAAACTCTAGCGGTCTGCGAACCGAATTATGCTCCATGGTCGTTGTAATGACATGATCCCCTGCTTTGAGCCATCCTTTGATCGCTTGATTTAAAGCACTCGTTGCATTGGAGGTAAAGATCATATCATTCGGATTTTTTATATGGAAGAGTTTCGCAAGGTTGACTCTCGTCTGGAATAAAGCCCGACTGGCTCTCATTGCCAATTGGTGCCCTCCACGCCCAGGGTTGGCAGCAAATTGATCAAGACATTCATTCATCGCTTCCTTTACTTCTGGCGGCTTCGGCCAGGTGGAAGCCGCATTATCCAAATAAACCACACGCACGTTCTAACTCCCCTCCCACTTGATGTCCATTTTACAAAAAGAAAAGGCTATGTTGTTCAACCACACGAATCAACATAACCATTAATGTAGTTTACCCTTTCTTTACTAACTCCATAATTCTTTCCAAATCCTCATTTGTATAGAATTCAATTTCAATCTTCCCTTTATTTTTTCCCTTTTTGATATGAACAGAAGTTCCAAACGCATCTCGGAACCGCTCTTCATATTGAACGATAAAAACATCCTTCTTTACTTTTTCTTTTGTTTCACGTGGAACACCCTGTGTTAATTCTTTAATCCATTCTTCAACTTGCCGAACACTCAAATCTTTTTTAATTACTTCTTGCGCAATCTTTAATTTTAATGCATCTTGTTCAACAGATAACAAAGCTCTTGCATGTCCCATCGACAATGTTCCACGTGAAACATAATCTCTTATTTCCTTTGGCAACTGAAGCAGTCGCAAAAAGTTGGCAACATGTGGACGGCTTTTCCCTACTTTTTTTGCTAATTCCTCTTGTGTCAAGGAGAATTGTTTCATTATTTTCTCATATGCAACAGCGATTTCAATGGCATTGAGGTTTTCCCTTTGCAGGTTTTCAATTAAGGCGATTTCCATCACTTGTTCATTTGTAAAATCACGAACGACGATAGGAACCTTCTGGATCCCCACCTTTTGGGAAGCCCGTAATCTTCGTTCTCCGGCAACCAATTCATACCCTTTAATGCTTTTTCGGACAATTAAAGGCTGGATCACACCATGTTCCTTAATCGATTCCGCTAGCTCATCCAAAGCCTTTTCATCAAATTCCTTTCTAGGCTGAAAAGGATTGGGACGGATGTCCCTACATTCTACTTCGATAATCTGATCGTTCACCTCAACTTCCAACGATGGAATCAAGGCGTCTAATCCTCTACCAAGTCCTTTGGCCAAGTTCCAGCACCTCCCTCGCCAAATCCATGTACACTTCCGCACCACGGGACTTGGGGTCGTAGGAGATAATCGCTTGTCCGTGGCTTGGTGCTTCACTTAATCTTACATTTCTAGGAATGACAGCTTGATACACTTTTTCACGGAAATACTTTTTGACTTCTTCAATAACTTGAATACCAAGGTTTGTGCGAGCATCAAACATCGTTAAAAGAATCCCTTCAATCTGAAGGGATGTATTTAAATGCTTTTGAACCATGCGAATCGTATTTAAAAGCTGGCTTACCCCTTCCAAGGCATAAAATTCACATTGTACAGGAATCAACACAGAGTCTGATGCTGTAAGTGAATTTAAAGTGAGAATCCCTAAGGAAGGCGGACAGTCAATAAGGATAAAATCATATCTGCTCCGAATATACTCAAGGGCCTTTTTCAGTCTGACTTCCCTTGAAATAGTGGGAACCAATTCAATTTCAGCTCCTGCCAGTTGAATCGAAGCTGGGATTATAAATAGGTTTTCTATACTTGTCGGTAAAATGGCATCCAATGGATCCATATCGTTCACTAAAACATCATATATGCAATAACGGATATCCGCTTTATTCACGCCAATACCGCTTGTCGCATTACCCTGTGGGTCAATATCGATTAACAAGACTTTTTTGCCTAAAGCAGCCATGCATGCACTCAGATTGACAGAGGTTGTGGTTTTTCCCACGCCCCCTTTTTGGTTAGCCACCGCGATGACTTTCCCCATCTACTTCACCTCTTTTTAAAGAAAAGCTTCTATCGAAGCCTTCACTCGCCTGCCAATTCTATGAAGAAAAAGCTTCGACGGACATCCTCTATTCTAACTTATTTCGAATCGCTTGAATAGAAGATTTAATTAGCTGTTCTTCGGAATCTTAATGGTGATTTGATAAAACTCTTCGAAGTCTTCTTCTTCGGTATGAATGGCTAAACCATTTTTCATCACCATATCCACGGATTGCCGAACCGTATTGATGGCCAGTCGGGTATCCTTGGAAAAAGATTTTCTTTTCGGCCTTTTATCTTCCTGTTTCACTTCTATCATTTGTTTAATTCGATTTTCCGTTTGCTTCACATTCAAATCTTTCTCTATAATCTCCTGAAGCATTTTCAGCTGCAAAGTTTCATCTTTTAAAGCCAATAAAGCACGAGCATGTCTTTCTGTTACCTTGCGTTGCAAGAGATACTCCTGAATCGACGCAGGAAGATTTAATAAACGAAGTTTATTAGCAATCGTCGATTGGCCCTTTCCCAGCTTTTGCGCTAAACTCTCTTGCGTTAAATTTTGCAGATCGATTAATTTTTGGTATGCTACAGCTTCTTCAATCGCTGTTAAACCTTCTCTTTGCAGGTTTTCAATTAAAGCAATGGAAGCCGCTTGAGCATCATTAAATTCCTTTATAATCGCAGGGATTGTTTCTAACCCTAATTTTTTCGTCGCCCGCCAACGGCGCTCCCCCGCAATAATTTCAAATTGACCACCCTGTTCCCGAACAACAATTGGCTGAATAATCCCATGTTCTTTAATCGTGACACATAGTTCATCGATCCGTTCATCATCGAAAACCGTTCGTGGTTGATAGCGGTTCGGCACGATATCTTTGACCGGGATCTGCCTGATTTCCTCATGTTCACTTTTTTCAGAAAGCCCGAACAACCGCGCAAATTGATCTCTCAATTCAGACACCATCCTATGGAAAACGTATCCTTCTATTTCATTTCTGCTACATACTGTATTCGCCGTTCTAAACCCATTTTCCTGCCTTGTTCTGTTTATTTCCTGTTTATTTCCTATTTATTGTTCCACGTGAAACAAAAGATCCCTTTTAGAACCGGGGAAGGTCCTAAAAGGGACTGATCTTTTCAAATGAATTAGACGATTGGTTTTTTTGTCGGCAATCCCGCTTTTCTTGGATACCCTTTGGGGGTTGGTGCAAACTTATGAATAGCTATAATCGATCTTTCAGCCTGATCGGTTGGAAGCTGTAGAGATTCCACCTGTTCGGTTTTTCCTCCCAAGGTTTTAATCGCCTTTTTCGCTTCATTTAATTCTGAGGAAGCATGGGATCCTTTCAACACAACAAAGTCTCCTCCTACCTTCGCAAACGGCATGCAATATTCCGCCAAGACGTTTAGCCGGGCAACCGCTCGGGCCGTTACCACATCATACCGCTCCCGATGCTCCGGCTTTACTCCGAAATCTTCCGCACGTCCATGAAGAGGTGTCACATCCTGCAATCCCAGTTCATCACATAACAGGCGCAAAAAGCTGATCCGCTTATTCAAGGAGTCAATAATAGTGATTTTTAAATGTGGAAACAATATCTTGATTGGCAAGGAGGGAAACCCTGCCCCCGCTCCAATGTCGATCAGTGTATCCACTTTCCCAAAATCAAAGAAAAACGCTGCTGCTACTGAGTCGTAAAAATGTTTCTCGTAGACTTCTTCACGGTCTGTTATCGCTGTCAAATTGATTTTTTCATTCCACTCCACTAACAGCTCATAATACCGCTCATATTGCTTTGCTTGTTCCGGACGAATGGGAAACCCTCGATCCTTTAGTTCCTGCTCAAATTGTACAATCTCCATCTGATGCTCCTAACTGCTTACCTTATTTCTGTGTTCAAGGTAAACTAGCAAAACTGAAATATCTGAAGGGGTGACCCCGGGAATTCGCGCAGCTTGTCCAATGTTCAGCGGATGAATTTTACTCAGGTTCTCTCTTGCCTCTTTGGCAATCCCTTGAATCTCGTTAAAATCAATGTATGGCGGGATTTTCTTCTTCTCCATCTTCTTCATCCGTTCTACGTCCTGTAGCTGCTTGCGAATGTATCCCTCATATTTAATTTGAATCTCGACTTGTTCTTCCACCTCTGTCGGCAGAGCTTCCTCTGGCGGTGAAAGTCGAATAATATCCTTATATTTTACTTCTGGCCTACGCAGCAATGCAGCCAACTCAATGGCATTATCAATCTCAGCAGACCCCAGCTCTTGTAAAAAGTTTAAGGTTCTCTCATCTGGTTTGACTTTGGTTGCCGTTAAACGCTCCAGTTCCCCTTCAATTAACCTTTTCTTTTCTAGGAAACGCTGGTAACGTTCCTCGGTAATCAAACCAATCTGGTGTCCTTTTTCCGTTAAGCGTAAGTCGGCATTATCATGGCGCAGAAGCAGACGATATTCAGCACGTGAAGTTAGCAACCGATAAGGTTCCATCGTCCCTTTCGTCACCAAGTCATCGATCAAGACGCCAATGTAGGCTTCAGAGCGGTCAAGGACGAATGGCTCTTTCCCCTGCACCTTTAAGGCTGCGTTTATTCCCGCAATAATGCCCTGCGCAGCAGCCTCTTCATAGCCGGAGGTACCATTCAGCTGTCCCGCCGTAAACAGGTTCTCTACTTTTTTTGTTTCCAACGTCGGCCAAAGCTGAGAAGGAACAATTACATCATACTCGATGGCATATCCCGTGCGCATCATCTTTGCTTCTTGCAACCCGGGAACACTGTGCAGGATATCTAACTGGACGTCCTCCGGCATGCTTGTAGAAAGTCCTTGCACATACATTTCCAACGTATCCCGTCCTTCTGGCTCCAAAAAGATCTGGTGCCGCGGCTTATCATTAAAGCGCACAACTTTGTCCTCAATGGATGGACAATACCTTGCCCCCACCCCTTCAATCAACCCGGAGAACATCGGTGCCCGATGAATATTCTGAGTAATAATCTCATGTGTTTCAGGGCTTGTATAGGTTAACCAGCATGGGATTTGATTCGGTACCGGAACTTTTGTTTCGAAGGAAAAGAACTGGGGATCTTCGTCACCAGGCTGTATTTCCATTTGATCAAAATCAACGGTTAATTTGTTCACCCGAGGCGGCGTTCCTGTCTTGAAGCGAACCATCTCAAATCCTAAATCCTTTAAGTTATGGGAAAGTGTGACAGATGGCTGCATATTATTTGGACCACTTTCATACTGCAACTCCCCGATAATAATTTTTCCCCGCAGGTACGTCCCTGTTGTCAACACAACTGATTTCGAATAATACCTGGCCCCGGTTTTCGTGACGACCCCTTCACATACTCCGTTATTTACGATTAGTTCCTCTACCAGACCTTGACGAAGCGTAAGATTTGGTGTGTTTTCAATCGTTTCTTTCATTTTATGCTGGTACAAGAATTTATCGGCCTGAGCGCGTAAGGCGTGAACTGCTGGACCTTTCCCCGTATTCAGCATCCGCAGCTGAACATAGGTTTTATCTATATTCTTCGCCATCTCCCCGCCTAATGCATCAATCTCACGAACGACATGCCCCTTTGCCGGACCCCCGATCGATGGATTACATGGCATAAAGGCTACCGAATCCAGATTAATGGACAACAGCAAGGTGTTGCACCCCATTCTTGCAGCTGCGAGCGCTGATTCAGATCCAGCATGTCCAGCTCCGACCACAATGACATCATAGCTTCCACCATCATACGGTTTAACCATTTCATTCCCCTCCTTATTTCCCTAAACAAAACTGTGAAAAAATTTGATCCAATAAACTATCGCCTGCAGTATCTCCAACAATCTCCCCTAAGAGCTCCCAAGTCCGTTTCAAATCAAATGCGGAAACATCCACAGGCATCCCTACTTCAATACTTTGTCGGAATTCATCAATATTTTTAATGGATTCCTTTAGTAAAGCGATATGTCTGGCATTGCTTACATAGGTTTGATCCTCTTTCATAATATTCCCTTGAAAAAACATCGCTGAAATCGCTTTTTCCAATTCATCCATTCCTTCTTCCTCTTTTATTGAGGTTTTAACAATTGGAGTGGAATCGGTCAATAACGGCTGCAGACGGGAAAAATCGAGTTGCTGAGGAAGATCTGTTTTATTGACAATGACAATCGCCTGAAGTCCTTTAATGACATCAATCAGCCTTTCATCCTCTTCTGACAACTTTTCATTATAATTTAGAACAAGCAAAATAAGATCCGCTTCTTTCAGCATTTTTCGCGATCTTTCGACGCCAATCCGCTCCACAATATCCTCGGTTTCACGAATCCCTGCGGTATCTACCAGGCGCAAAGGCACGCCGCGTACATTAACGTACTCCTCAATCACATCCCGTGTGGTTCCCGGAATATCGGTGACGATCGCTTTATTCTCATGGATCAGACTGTTCAATAAAGACGATTTACCTACATTAGGCCGCCCAACAATGACTGTTGATAATCCATCTCGGAGGATTTTTCCCTGCTCTGAGGTTTCAAGTAACCGAATAATCTCTTGTTTAATCCCTAAACTCTTTTCCAAAAGCATGTTCCGTGTCACGGACTCTACATCATGCTCAGGATAATCAATGTTAACTTCAATGTGGGCCAATAATTCTAGGATATTTTGTCTTAACCTCTTAATTAATTGGGACAACTTCCCCTCTACCTGCTGCAGAGCCACTTTCATCGCCCGGTCCGTTTTGGCCCGAATCAGATCAATGACAGCTTCCGCCTGAGATAAATCAATACGCCCGTTTAGAAATGCTCGTTTAGTAAATTCACCAGGTTCAGCAATTCTTGCCCCATTTTCTAGGGTCAACTGCAGAACACGATTAACAGAAACAATCCCACCATGGCAATTAATTTCAACGACATCCTCCCTGGTAAACGTTCTTGGGGCGCGCATAATCGTCACCATGACTTCCTCAAATGTTTCCCCTGTTGATGGATCAACCAAATGCCCGTAATGAATGGTGTGGCTATCCACAGTGGATAACTTCTTTCGACCTTTATATAACTTGTCCACAACCTCAACGGCGTCGGAACCGCTCACCCGAATAATGCCGATTCCGCCTTCTCCCATCGGTGTCGCAATAGCAGCAATGGTATCAAATTCCATGCATCATGACTCCCTATCTTAAAAAATGCTTCAATCTATAGATTTCCCTAATTTAATAGGTTATCATACCAGAAAAATCCTTGCGAGCTAAATTTTGTCCACAGCACATTCCATACAAAAAACCGGACCCCAGTAGAGTCCGGTTTAAACTTCCCTTACCATTCATTATTTTTTTGCTTGAATCACAATATACCGATTCGGGTCTGTCCCCTCACTATAGGTCATGACAAGGGATTTCCCCTGCAAATGGGTATGGATGATTTTCCGTTCATGCGCAGACATGGGCTCCAATTTCACAGGCTGTCCGCTTTTAGCCGCTTTTTCAGCAAGTCGATCAGCCAACTGCTGAAGCGTTTGCTTCCTCTTTTCACGATAATTTTCTGCATCCAAAATAATTCGTAAATAAGAGTTGGAATGGCGGTTTCCCACCGTATTTACAAGGAATTGAAGGGATTCGAGGGTTTGCCCTCTGCGACCAATAATAATCCCCAGATCATCTCCAACAATATCAAATAAATAAAAATCACTTTTCTTGGTGACAACCACCTTCGCAGAGATCTTCATGTTTTCTAATACCATTTCGAGAAATTTCTGTGCCTCTGCAAGAGGATCAATCTTGATCTCAACTTCTACTTTTGCAGGCTTTACACCAATTAACCCTAAAAATCCTTTGCTTGGTTCCTCTAAGATGGTGACGGTTACTTGGTCTTGAGCAGCACTTAACTGCTTTAAAGCCATCGACACAGCATCATCAACTGTTTTTGCTGTAACCGTTACTTTGTTCACTTCTTTTTACCCTCCTGAGCCGCAATGGGTTGATTTCCTCTAATAAAATAGGTTTGAAGGATAGTAAAAATATTACCAAATACCCAATAAAGGGATAAGGCGGATGGAAGAGTAACCGCAATCACCAGAATCATGATCGGCATAATCACCAGCATCATCTGCATTTGTGGATTCGGCGGCATACCAGCTTGCATCACTTTACTCTGGAAAAAGGTCGTAATCGCTGCCAATATTGGCAAAATATAAAACGGGTCCGGGCTGCCCAAGGCCATCCACAAGAAATCGTGGTCTCTTACCGATTCGTTTCGAATGATCGCCTGATAAAAAGCAATCAGAATCGGCATCTGAACAACCAATGGCAAACAACCGGCAAGCGGATTGACATTGTGCTTTTGAAACAACTTCATGGTTTCTTCTTGCAACTTTTGCGGATTTTCCTTGTGCTTATCGCGAACTTTTTGCAATTCAGGTTGAATCGCCTGCATCGCTTTAGAGCTCCTAATTTGTTTTACCATTAAAGGAAGAATCAACAAACGAATAAGTATCGTTGTGGCGATAATCGATAATCCATAACTACCCATCATTAAAGTAGCTAACTCATCAAGTACCCATGACATAGGGAAGATAAAATACCGATCCCAATAGCTCCCTGAGTTCGGATCAATGGGGGCTGGGTTCTTAATATAATCGGTGCTGCAGCCCGTCAAGGAAACTACAGCTATAAGAAGGATGAAGAATAAAAGATATCTTTTCCTCACGCCCAAATAAATTCCTCCTTGCAGTATATGTATTTATAAATTATGGAACGGGATCATATCCACCTGGATGGAAAGGGTGGCATTTCAACAAACGTTTAACAGATAAAATGATCCCAGTATAAAATCCATGCTTCTCTATAGCCTGATGTGCATAAGAAGAACAGGTTGGGTAGAATCTACAAGTAGGAGGCTTTAACGGGGATAAACACTTTTGGTAAAAGCGAATCAGCAATAAACAAATGCTTCTCATTTACTTACTCCCTCTTTTCCCCTTACAGACTCCCTTTTGAATCATCCTCGGTTAATGCTTTTTCGTATACTTTCGCCTTTTTCAAACAATGCACTAAACTATCAGCTACCTCCTGGTAGCCCATTTCCGCGACCGGACCTCTGGCAATCACAATCAGATCACCCGTCCACTTGATCGATGAAAGGTTTAATCGCAACGCTTCTCGAATAAGCCGTTTAATTCGATTACGTACAACAGCTTTTCCTAACTTTTTACTGACAGATATGCCTATTTTCAGTTGGTCTTGTCCCTCTTTTGGCAGAACATAGATGACAAACTGTCGATTAGCAGTCGATCTTCCTTTTTGAAAGACCTTTTGAAAATCATCCTGATCCCGCAAACGAAACTTACTTTTCAGCATCAAACATTTCTCCTATCCTCTTAAGTTTCCGCAAACACCACCATGTCCAACATGTATATATGAAACTTTACCTATTATGGGATAGAAGGTGCACGCTTAAACTTAAAAAAAGATGACAAATTGGAGAAAGGCCACTATAAAAGTGGCCTATGCAGATAATACTTTTCTACCTTTTTGGCGACGAGCAGCAAGAACTTTACGTCCGTTCTTTGTGCTCATTCTTTTGCGGAACCCGTGAACTTTTTTCCGTTTACGATTGTTTGGATTAAAAGTTGGTTTCATTATATCCACCTCCCCTGAGGAATAAGCCAATACATTAGGCATTCTCAAATATTATATGGGTCAGCCTATCTGATGTCAAGAACCAGGTGAAAACCACTTGCTGGTATTTCCTTCTTCAGTCCCTTTTTTATTCCTTTACAACGAAGCTAAAAAACTGTATCACTCCCTATTAATACAGTTATGGAACGCCTGAATCTTCTGGTGAATTATTTCCCAAACAGGTTTGTGGAAAACCATGAAACAAATTTCAACCTGTATCGACATTTTATACCATGCAGTTTCCACAAGTTATGGTGCTGTGAACAAAAAATTACCACAATCTGTAGTAATTGTGGATAAGGTGTCAAAATCCATTGATTGTCCGTGTTTTATCTGCTATCATAAATGTGTTTTAACGCGTGGAAAAGGGAGTGGTGGAAGAGTGTTATCCACACCTTGTGGATGAATTTGTGGACAACTTATCCACGGCTGTGCGCGTTTTTTTCGGTTACATTGTGGATTATGGGCGAAATTTGTCGTAACTCCATCTTCATAAAGAATTGATCATATAAAAAATCTCCACAAAGATTGTGCATAAGTGTTGGGGGGAAAGAAATGAAAGCAATTAAAACATTATGGGAAAAAGCCCTTTCCATAATTGAAACGAAATTAAGCAAGCCCAGTTATGAGACCTGGTTAAAGTCTACAAAGGCAACAGTGCTGGATGAAGATACACTGTTCATCACAGCGCCCAATGAGTTTTCGCGTGACTGGCTAGAGTCGCGTTATGCGGATTTGATTACGGAAACATTATATGAAATCACCGGCGAAAATATGAAAATAAAAATTGTCACGTCTGAGCCGGACCCAAATTTTGATACCCCGATGCCAAAGCGAGTGGAGGACAAAAAAAATATCACTCCTGAAGAATCTCCTGGCAGTCTGTTAAATTCAAAATATGTTTTTGATACCTTTGTTATTGGTACAGGAAACCGCTTCGCCCATGCCGCTTCACTCGCCGTTGCAGAAGCCCCAGCGAAGGCCTATAATCCTTTATTTATTTATGGTGGCGTAGGACTTGGGAAAACCCATTTGATGCATGCGATCGGTCATTATGTATTGGAACATAATCCATCGGCTAAGGTTGTTTACCTTTCCTCGGAGAAATTTACGAATGAATTTATCAACAGTATCCGGGATAATAAAGCCGTCGATTTTCGCAATAAGTATCGCAATGTAGATGTCCTTTTGATTGACGATATTCAATTTTTAGCGGGAAAAGAACAAACCCAAGAGGAATTTTTCCATACATTTAACGCTTTGCATGACGAGAGCAAACAAATTGTTATTTCTAGCGATCGTCCACCAAAGGAAATTCCAACACTAGAGGACAGGCTGCGCTCTCGTTTTGAGTGGGGATTAATTACAGATATTCAGCCACCGGATCTAGAGACGAGAATTGCTATCCTACGCAAAAAGGCCAAAGCAGAAAATTTGGATATTCCCAATGAAGTCATGGTCTATATCGCCAATCAAATTGATACAAACATTCGTGAATTGGAAGGGGCGTTAATCCGAGTCGTTGCCTATTCTTCCCTGATTAATCGGGATGTTGATGCGGAGCTTGCTGCGGAGGCGCTGAAAGATATCATTCCATCAAGCAAGCCGAAAATCATTACAATTATTGATATTCAAAAGGTTGTTGGAGAGCATTTCGGACTGAAGTTAGAAGATTTTAAAGCAAAAAAACGCAATCGGTCCGTGGCCTTTCCAAGGCAAATTGCCATGTATTTATCAAGGGAACTGACCGAGCATTCCTTACCTAAAATCGGTGAGGAGTTTGGGGGACGTGACCATACGACAGTTATTCATGCGAACGAAAAAATCACGACAACCTTGAAAAATGATCCAAACTTGCAAGACACCATTAAAGAATTGATTGAAAAAATTAAAAACCTGAAATAAAAATTATCTACTTTTTAACTCCCAGGTAAAGGGCAGTCTAACCACAACCTATCCACATGTGAATAGACTGTTCCTTTTTTATGTCAGGGCAGTTTTCCACAAATCCACAGCACCTATTACTATTACTGTTAAAAAATAATAAGATATAAGGTATAATAATATGAGATGTTTTCAGGATTTAGACGGAACAATTTTATTTTTTTAGAAAGGAATATTTTACAATGCACTTACAAATTCATCGCGACCAAATGACACATGCCATTAATGACGTGAGTAAGGCGGTCTCTTCGCGAACTACGATTCCCATTCTTACCGGGATTAAAATTTCCAGTCATTCAGAAGGGATCACCTTAACAGCCAGTGATTCCGATATATCAATTGAATATACGATTCCTTTGGAAGAGGATGGGAACCTCTTTGTAGATATTAAACAGCATGGGAGTATCGTACTCCCTGCGCGTTATCTCAATGACATCATTCGGAAACTTCCCTCAGAATTTGTTGAACTCCATGTGAATGACCGGTTCTTATCCACGATTCGATCTGGACGATCGGAATTTAATTTAAACGGTCTAGATGCAGAGGATTTCCCAAGGCTTCCACAGATAGAAGAGGAAAAGGTCTTTAGTATACAGAGCGATATTTTAAAAATGATGATCAAACAGACGGCTTTTGCTGTTTCTACGACAGAAACACGGCCGATTTTAACTGGAATTATGTGGGCTTTGGAGGGGGATCAGCTGCAATTCGTCGCTACCGACAGCCACCGTTTGGCCAAAAGGCAAGCCACTGTAGAGGCCTTACCAGAATTAGCCTTTGAAAATATCATTATTCCAGGAAAAAGTCTGCTTGAACTAAATAAAATCTTACCTGACAATGATTCGCTTATCGATATTGTTGTTACAGACAATCAAATCTTGTTTAAGACCGATCGAATTTTATTTTATTCACGGTTGCTTAATGGAACCTATCCCGATGTAAACCGGATTATTCCATCACAAAGTAAAACAAATATTATTTTAAACACAAAAGAGTTTTTACATGCGATAGAAAGGGCATCCTTATTAGCAAAGGATGGTAAAAACAATGTTGTAAAATGCTCCGTCGATTTAGGTGGAGTGATGGAAATTTCATCAACGTCTCCAGAGGTTGGAAAAGTGACGGATGAAATAGAGATTAAAAGCATAGAGGGGGAGGAGTTAAAGATTTCCTTCAATGCCAAGTACATGCTCGATACGTTGCGTGTGATGGATAGCGAGGAAGTTCAAATTAGCTTCACCGGTGCGATGAGTCCGTTTATTATCCAGCCTACAGATGCAGAACAAATGCTGTATTTGATTCTTCCTGTTCGAACCTATCAATAAGCTAGGATGGAGGTGAGGGTATCTTGCAAGAAAAGACAGTCCCGATAGATACAGACTACATTACACTGGGACAGCTGTTAAAATTAACCGATGCTGTGAACTCTGGTGGTCAGGTGAAGGCCTTTTTGGCAGAGGCACATATTTTAGTAAATGGGGAAGAAGAGAATCGTCGTGGAAAGAAACTATATCCGGAAGATCGCGTCGAGATCAATGGTCTTCATTCCTTCGTGATTGCTCGTTCTTAGTACTAGCGTAAGCCAAGGGAGGACGAGAAACTTGTTTTTGAAGGAATTGGAAATTAAGCAGTATCGAAATTATAGCTATCAAAACCTTTTCTTTACGAAACCGATTACCTTGTTTCTTGGTCAGAATGCCCAAGGAAAAACCAATTTGATGGAATCCATCTATGTGTTGGCAATGACGAAGTCTCATCGCTCAACGAAAAATAAAGAATGGATTGCCTGGGAAGAGCAATACAGTTGGATCAAGGGGCAGATTGAACGAAAAAGAGGACCTCTGCGTTTGGAAATTCAGTTGACTGAAAAAGGAAAAAAGGCGAAAATAAATGGATTGGAGCAAAAAAAGTTGAGCGACTATATCGGTGCGCTCAATATTGTTATGTTTGCTCCGGAAGATTTAAGTATTGTAAAAGGTTCGCCGCAGCAGAGAAGAAGGTTCCTGGATATGGAACTTGGACAGATCTCTCCGATGTATTTGCACCACTTAGCTCAATATCAAAAGGTTACCAGCCAAAGAAACCAATGGCTGAAGGAATCCACGAAAAATAAAGGATTTGCAGACCTGCTAGAGATTCTTAATCTGCAGATGGCGGAGCTTGCGATCAGGCTGACGGTAAAGCGGTTGGAATTCCTGGTAAAGATGGAAAAATGGGCTGGTGAGATCCATCAAAATATAACCCAAGGAAGAGAGCATTTGACTATCAAATACCAACCTTCCTTTCAAATAGATCCTAATGCTTCTTTCGATGATTTGACAGAAGCTTATCTTGTTCAGTTGGCCAAGCTAAAAGAAAGAGAAATCTCCCGAGGCACCAGTCTTCTTGGGCCACATCGAGATGATTTTCATTTTTATATCAATCAAAATAATGTGCAGCAATTCGGCTCACAAGGGCAGCAGCGAACAGCAGCGCTTTCTCTTAAATTAGCAGAAATCCAATTGATTTATGAAGAGGTAGGAGAATATCCAATTCTACTACTGGATGATGTTTTGTCAGAATTGGATGCTTCACGGCAAACACACCTGCTTGATGCGATTAAGGACAAAGTACAGACTTTTGTCACGGCCACTGGTGTAGAAGGGTTGAAACATCAAACTATTGAAGAAGCTTCCGTATTCCGCATTCACGCGGGCGAAGCCACTCAGGAGAAATGAGGTCGATGTATGTTTATCCATATCGGTGGAGATACCGTTGTCAGAGCATCTGATGTGATTGCGATTATTGAGCGCAACATGGAATCTTGCAGATTAACACGGCAATTTCTAGATGAAAAGGATAGCAACCATTTATTGCTTCGCATTAGCAAGGAAGACACAAAGTCGTATGTTGTAACCAAAGAGAAAGTCTATTGTTCCCCTATCTCATCTTTAACTCTCAAAAGAAGAGCGAATTTTGTCAGCAGTATAGAAAGTAGGTGATATCCTTGACTACTGAAAATCATTCTTCCTATGATGCCAGTCAAATACAGGTTTTAGAAGGTTTGGAAGCGGTTCGGAAACGTCCAGGGATGTATATTGGCTCTACCAGCAGCAGAGGATTGCACCATCTGGTTTGGGAAGTGGTCGATAACAGTATCGACGAGGCATTGGCAGGCTATTGCACACATATCGAAGTCACCGTTCATGAGGATAATAGTGTCTCTGTCACGGATGATGGCCGGGGAATCCCAACTGAAGTTCATGAAAAGACCGGGAAATCAACGGTTGAAACCGTGTTAACCGTGCTGCATGCGGGCGGTAAATTTGGCGGAGAAGGCTATAAGGTTTCCGGTGGTTTGCATGGTGTAGGGGTTTCTGTAGTGAACGCTTTATCGGAGATCGTTGAGGTTGAAGTGAAACGGAATGGGAAGATTCATAGGCAACGATTTGCTTATGGCGTTCCAGAGACCGATCTGCAAGTCGTCGGCGATGCTGAAGAAACAGGAACGAAGGTAACCTTTAAGCCGGATGCAGAGATTTTTACAGAAACAACCGTTTATGATTATGAAATATTGCAGAAGAGGTTGCGCGAAGTTGCCTTTTTAAACCGTGGGATTCGTATTACGTTAACCGATGAGCGTACGGGCCGTCAGGATACGTATAAATATGATGGCGGGATTATTTCCTTCGTCCAATTCTTGGATAAAAATAGAGAGAGCTTATTTGAGCAACCGATCTATGTTTCTTCCCAAAAGGATGGAATTTTTGTTGAGATTGCTTTGCAATATAACGATGGGTATGTTAGCAATATCTATTCCTATGCCAACAATATCCATACCCATGAGGGAGGAACCCATGAATCTGGGTTCAAAAGCGCTCTCACGCGCGTCATCAATGAGTACGGAAGAAAGAACAATATTCTTAAAGAGAAGGATGAAAATCTGACTGGTGATGATGTGCGGGAAGGATTAACCTGTATCATCAGTGTGAAGCTTCCCGAACCGCAGTTTGAAGGCCAAACCAAGACGAAGCTTGGCAACAGCGAAGTGAGAAGTATAACAGAGTCGGTTTTCACACAAACATTCACTGATTATTTGAATGAACATCCAGCAGTAGCAAAGAAAATCTTAGAGAAGGCTACAATGGCTTCGCGGGCAAGAGAAGCGGCCAAGAAGGCAAGGGAATTAACCAGACGCAAAAGCGCCTTGGAAGTCAGTGCCCTTCCTGGGAAACTAGCTGATTGTTCTTCCAAAGATCCTTCCATCAGCGAAATTTATGTAGTTGAGGGAGATTCCGCCGGAGGATCGGCAAAACAAGGTCGTGATCGTCATTTTCAAGCGATCCTGCCGCTGCGCGGAAAGGTCATTAATGTCGAAAAGGCAAGGTTGGATAAGATTCTCTCGAATAACGAAATCCGTACAATTATTACGGCACTTGGGACAGGGATCGGCGAGGAGTTCGATTTATCCAAGGCGCGTTATCACAAGCTGATTATTATGACCGACGCCGATGTGGATGGTGCGCATATTCGTACCCTTCTGCTTACTTTCCTATATCGCTACATGCGGGAATTGATTGAGGCAGGTTATGTTTTTATTGCCCAACCGCCGCTTTATAAGGTGGCCCAGGGGAAAAACATTCATTATGCCTATAATGATGCCCAATTAAAAGGGATCATGGGGCAGTTGCCGCAAAAACCTGAGCCCAATATTCAACGCTATAAAGGTCTAGGGGAGATGAATCCCGATCAGCTTTGGGAAACGACAATGGACCCGGATACAAGAACATTGCTCCGCGTGAGTTTGGAGGATGCCATGGAAGCGGATGAGATCTTTGATACGCTGATGGGGGACAAAGTAGAACCACGCCGAGATTTCATTCAAGAAAATGCCCAATATGCTACCAATTTGGATATATAGGCAACTAACGGAGGGATAGTGGAATGGCTGAACAGGAACGTTCCAGAATTATCGACCGTAATATTTCCCAGGAGATGCGCGAGTCCTTTCTTGGTTATGCGATGAGCGTAATCGTAAGCCGTGCCTTGCCTGATGTCAGAGACGGTCTGAAACCCGTTCATCGACGGATCTTATTTGCGATGAATGAGATGGGGATGACACCAGATAAACCCTATAAGAAATCAGCGAGGATTGTCGGGGATGTCATCGGTAAATATCATCCACACGGAGATTCTGCGGTTTATGAAACGATGGTGAGAATGGCACAGGATTTCTCCTATCGTTATCCCTTGGTGGATGGACACGGAAACTTCGGATCCATCGATGGCGATTCCGCGGCAGCCATGCGTTATACAGAGGCTCGTCTGTCAAAGATTGCCACGGAGCTGTTGCGAGATATCAACAAGGATACGATTGATTACGGGCCAAACTATGATGGAAATGAAAAGGAACCATTGGTGTTGCCTGCTCGTTTCCCCAACTTGCTGGTGAACGGCGCGGCAGGGATTGCAGTTGGAATGGCAACGAATATTCCTCCCCATAATTTAGGGGAAGTCATCGATGGGGTTCTCTTATTGATTGAACATGAGGAAATTACCATTCGTGATTTGATCGAAACTATTAAAGGTCCTGATTTCCCAACGGGCGCACAAATTATGGGGCGCAGCGGGATTTATCAGGCGTATGAAACGGGACGTGGATCGATTACGGTTCGGGCGAAAACGACCATTGAGGAACACAATGGAAAACATCGAATTATCGTGGATGAAATTCCTTACCAGGTAAACAAGGCGAAACTCATTGAACGGATCGCCGAATTGGTTCGCGATAAGAAAATCGATGGCATTACGGATCTGCGCGATGAATCAGACCGTAACGGGATGCGGATTGTAATTGAAATGCGCCGGGATATCAATCCACAGGTTTTATTAAACAATCTATTTAAGCATACCGCCTTGCAGACGACATTTGGTGTGAATATGTTGGCCTTGGTCAATGGTCACCCAAGAACGCTTAATCTAAAGGAAATGCTTACACATTATCTGGACCATCAACGTGTCGTCATTCGCCGCAGGACCGAGTTCGAACTGCGGAAGGCGGAAGCGCGCGCACATATTCTGGAAGGTCTGCGAATTGCCCTCGACCATATTGATGAAATCATCACCCTGATTCGCTCTTCGAGAACAACGGAAGAAGCACGCAATGGGTTAATCGAGCGGTTCTCTTTAAGTCATGAACAGGCGCAAGCGATCCTAGATATGCGCTTACAGCGTTTAACCGGATTAGAACGTGACAAGATTGAAGAAGAATACCAGGAATTGGTCAAGTTAATCGCTGAGCTTAAAGAAATCTTGGGCGATGAAAATAAAATTCTTGCTATCATCAAGGAAGAGTTAACCGAGGTTAAGGAAAAATATGCGGACCCGCGTCGTACAGAAGTGATGGCTGCTGCAGATGCCATTGAAATTGAAGACCTTATTCCAGAAGAGGAAGTTTGCATTACCTTAACCCATACGGGGTATATCAAGCGTCTTCCAGCTTCCACCTATCGCAGTCAACGCCGTGGGGGAAGAGGGATTCAAGGGGCGGAAACGAAGGAAAATGACTTTGTACAAAATCTATTCGTTACCAATTCCCATAATTATCTTCTCATCTTCACGAACCGCGGGAAGGTTTATCGGTTAAAGGCCTATGAGGTTCCCGAGTTGGGTCGGACGGCAAGAGGGACGCCGATCATCAACTTGATTCAGATTGAACAGGGGGAACAGGTAAAAGCAGTCATTCCTGTGAAGGATTTTGAAGAGGAAAACCGATTCCTGTTTTTCGCCACTAGGCAGGGGATTGTGAAACGGACCGAATTAAATGCCTTTGAACATATTCGCAGAGGCGGTCTCTTCGCCATTAATGTCAAAGAAGAGGATGAACTGATCGGGGTCATCTTAACCGATGGTAATCAGGACATCATCATGGGAACGAAGGATGGCATGTCGATCCGCTTTCATGAACAGGATGTACGTTCAATGGGAAGAACTGCTACCGGCGTTAAAGGAATTACTCTCGATTCTGGGGATGAGGTCATTGATGCGGATATGGTGGGCGACAATACGGATGTATTGATTGTCACTGCCGGAGGATATGGAAAACGCACGCCGATCGACGAATACCGTGTCCAGACTCGTGGTGGAAAAGGGATTAAAACCCTTCACTTGACAGAAAAGAATGGTCATGTCATTGCGCTGAAAGTAGTCAACGAGGAAAATGACTTGATGATTGTCACGGTTTCCGGCGTTATTATCCGACTCAATATTAAGGGCATCTCGACGATGGGACGAAATACGCAAGGAGTGCGTTTAATCCGCATTGAGAATGAAGAGGAAGTTGCGACCGTGGCCAAAGTAGAGTGTTCGGATGATGAGAATGCCGACGAGGATAAAAGTGAGGAAGAAGTAGGACAAGAATTAACTTTGGGAGAAGATACGGAAGCGGAATAAGGAAGGGAGGTACTCAACTATGAGTACCTTTTCTTATCTTGTTTCAAAAATAAATCGTTCACTAAACAAAAGGTCTAAAATCATGTTGGGAAACTTACGCTGACTTATATTTAAAAACTCATGAATGATAAACATTTCCTCTGACGTAAAAGAAAAGACGATCTCTCCCCAAAGCTCTGTTTCATAACGACAGAGCATACCCAGGATATACATGATTAAAAAATGGGCTGTCAGTTCGGGGATGTGGGAATGGGACTGCTGATACTGAAAAAAATGGTTTCCCTTGTAATCTTGAATAAATAAGTGGTTTTCAAATCCGTTTGGCGATTCAAACACATGAATTTTCTCCGGGTGATCCCAGCTCAAACGAATAATCCCTTGCGGGGTTTCAATCGGATGGTGAATAAACCTAGCTTTTCCCGTGTTATACCGATTGAGGAAGGAGATGAATCCTTCGTATGTCAGATGAAAATGATCCAGTACGCTTTCTGAAAGGTAAAAAGTCGTCACGGGAGAGGTATAATCGATATGCTTCGACAGATGCAGAGGAAGCAGGGAAACCTCGTGATACGTCTTTTCATAGCTCTCCTTTAACTCGGGGATGATGGATAATAATTGCTTGATCTTAATCTTCTCCCCAATCATATGTTGACTTTCGAATAGCTGAGTGATCAAGGGAAATAGGCCTTCCTTTTGCACCTTTACTTCATCTTCTGAAAACGTGTAATCTGACTTTTTCAGTTTCCTGCTCGTTACCCCATGCTGAAGCACTTTGGAGTGTGCCGGGTAATGCGGATCAGCGGTGAGGATTACGGCTTTTAAAAAACTAACCATGCCATAATATAACAAAAGCGGTTTCACTAAAATATTACTCGATTGTGCGGCAGAATAATATTCCTTTCCTTGTTTGATATTATAGATAAATTTTTGTGTGTTTTGAAAGGCATATTTAGAGGCTTCCTCACCGAAAGGGACTCGGTAAAACTGGGTTAGAAAATCCTTCACGTGGGGCTCGCTCTCAAAGTAAACAAACATGCTCCAGATTTTTTCCAATGGGTTTTCGCAAGTGATTCGATGAATTCTTTTCACAAACATCACCATTTCTCGCAATATTCGTTAAAACGTTTTATTGGCATTAAATTCTCCTGTATTTTTCTCTATTTTGTGTTCAAATCGCGAACAATATAAGACGTATCTTGACAGAAAAATATGGGTTTTGTTAAACTACGTCTAATTCATTTTGTAATCAGAAGGGATGGGAAAGAACATGTGGGAGAACAAATTCGTAAAAGAAGGTTTAACCTTTGATGATGTACTGTTGGTACCGGCAAAGTCTGAAGTGCTTCCTCGCGATGTCAAATTGACAACGAAATTAAGCGATTCCGTTGTGTTAAACATTCCCTTAATTAGTGCGGGGATGGATACGGTCACCGAGTCTGCTTTGGCGATCGCCATCGCACGCCAGGGTGGCATCGGAATCATCCATAAAAATATGAGCATCGATGAACAGGCTGAAGAGGTGGACCGGGTAAAAAGATCGGAAAGCGGGGTTATTACTAATCCGTTTTCTCTACGTCCGGAAGAGCAGGTAAACCGTGCGGAAGAAATCATGGCCAAATACAGAATTTCTGGTGTTCCCATCGTTGATCATGAAGATCATTTAGTGGGGATTATAACAAACCGGGATATGCGTTTTGTCCATGATTTTTCTATACCCATCTCCGAAGTTATGACCAAGGACAATTTGGTTACAGCACCTGTCGGTACGACTTTAAAGGAAGCAGAAACCATTCTGCAAAAGCATAAAATTGAAAAGCTTCCACTTGTCGATGAGAACAACATTCTCAAAGGCCTGATTACCATTAAGGATATCGAAAAAGCGATTCAATTCCCTAATGCGGCGAAAGATCAACAAGGTCGATTGCTAGTTGGTGGAGCTATCGGGGTTTCAAAGGATACGTTTGAACGTGCTGAAGCGTTAGTTTCACATGGCGTCGATTGCCTTGTCGTAGACACGGCACATGGACATTCCCAAGGCGTTTTGAACACGGTCAAAGAACTTCGCAACAAGTACCCGGATTTAACGATTATTGCTGGAAATGTAGCTACAGGTGAAGCCACCCGAGCTTTGATTGAAGCAGGAGCATCGGTTGTGAAGGTGGGGATTGGACCCGGATCGATATGTACCACACGCGTGGTTGCCGGAATCGGGGTTCCGCAAATTACAGCGATTTACGATTGTGCAAGCGTAGCACGGGAATATGGGATTCCGATTATTGCAGATGGTGGAATTAAGTACTCAGGGGATCTTCCTAAAGCGATTGGCTCGGGAGCAACGGCAATTATGATCGGAAGCCTGTTCGCCGGATGTGAAGAAAGTCCAGGGGAATCCGAGATTTATCAAGGAAGACGTTTTAAGGTCTATCGTGGAATGGGCTCTCTAGGGGCAATGAAAGAAGGAAGCAAGGATCGTTATTTCCAAGAAAACGAGAAGAAGCTTGTTCCTGAAGGAATTGAAGGAAGGGTGCCATATAAGGGACCGATTTCTGAAGTGATCTTCCAGTTGATTGGCGGGTTGCGCGCGGGAATGGGATATTGTGGAACGCCTGATTTAGAGTCTTTGCGTGAAAATGCAAAGTTTATCCGAATCACCAATGCCGGTCTTGTAGAAAGTCATCCGCACGATATTCAAATTACGAAAGAAGCACCAAATTACTCTTTCTAAGTCGGGAATTTTCCCGGCTTTTTCTTTTGGCCCCCCACACTTTGGTCCTAGAACACGAACCGTTTTTTCGGATGTTCGTAATGGACAAGCTATGGTACAATGTTCATTGGTTTAAATTTTGATTAGAGAGGTGAAATAGGGTTTGAATTTGACAAAGAAGGGTTTCCTTGGATTTCTCGTATTTTCTTTATTGCTGATGTTTGTTTCTCCATCAACACCATATGCTTCGGCTGCTTCAGCCGGGATTAATCTAAATGTAAAATCTGCGATTATGGTTGAAGCTTCAACCGGAAAAATATTGTATAAAATGAACGAAAATGAAGCACTCCCACCGGCAAGCATGACCAAGATGATGACTGAACTGCTTGTCCTCGAGGCGATTAAAAGCGGAACGAAAAAGTGGGAGGATAAGGTTAAAACCTCTGAATACGGATACTTTATGGGGAGATATGGAGGTTCTCGAGTATACCTAGGAATGGGTGAAGAGAGAACGATAAAAGAGCTTTATGAAGCGATGGCGATTTATTCCGCCAATGATGCGACCGTCATGCTGGCGGAAACGCTCGCTGGAACAGAAGAAAATTTTGTAAAAATGATGAATCAGAAGGCACAGGAAATAGGGATGCAAGGGACGCACTTCGTGACCAGCAGCGGCTTTCCTGCAGAAGAATTAGGTGAATTCGCCCCATCTGATACAAGCGAGCACGTGATGTCTGCAAAGGATGCAGCCATTTTGGCACGGGAAATTATTACGAAATTCCCAGAGGCCTTGCAAATTTCCTCTATTCCAAAGAAATGGTTCCGTGAAGGGGAATCCGGCCAGGTGAAAATGGATAACTGGAACTGGATGCTGCCTGAGTTGGTTTACGGGTATGAAGGGGTAGACGGTTTAAAAACAGGACACACGGACGCTGCGGGATACTGCTTTACAGGAACAGCCGAACGGAACGGGATCCGGATCATTACCGTGATCATGGGGGCTGGAAGTGAAGCCGAGCGTTTCGGTGAAACAAGAAAGCTGATGGATTATGGGTTTTCCAATTTTAAAATGATGTCGATGCTTCCGAAGGGTCAAACCATTGACGGTTTTGAACAAGCGGAAGTGAAAAAAGGGAAAGAGTTAAGCGTGGAAGCTGTACCAGAAAAAGAAGTGGTGCTTCCTGTACGCGTTGGCGATGAAAACAACTATAAGCCAGTAGTTAAATTCAATGAAGTAATGGCTCCGGTTGAAAAAGGGCAAGCTATTGGAAAAGTGAATGTCGAATATACAGGACAAGACGGTTTTGAATTCCTTCGTCCTACAGATGAACAAGCTGCACAAATCAATATGGTGGCGAATCAAGAAGTGGAGAAAGCATCCTGGATTCGTTTATTCTTCCGGGCGATTAATAGCTTTATTGCCGGGATCTTCGGGGGAATCGTCGATACGATTAGCGGTTGGTTCTAGTGAAATATTACAATCTCTGAGTGGGTTGGTTGTCTTTTTCGAAGGGATTATGTAAAATGGGGATAAAATGTGAAAACATTCCTATGAATCGATTTTAGGGGGATTAATGATGATAGAAACAGGTACTTCACGGGTAAAACGTGGAATGGCAGAAATGCAAAAAGGCGGCGTCATCATGGACGTTATCAATGCTGAGCAAGCGAAGGTTGCAGAAGCAGCAGGTGCTGTAGCTGTTATGGCGCTAGAAAGAGTTCCGGCAGACATTCGCGCAGCAGGCGGGGTAGCTCGTATGGCTGACCCAACGATCGTGGAAGATGTTATGAAGGCTGTTTCCATTCCTGTAATGGCAAAGGCTCGGATTGGACATTTTGTCGAAGCAAAGGTATTGGAAGCACTTGGCGTCGATTACATCGATGAAAGTGAAGTATTAACGCCTGCTGACGAGGTATTCCATATTAATAAAAAGGAATTTACTGTACCGTTTGTTTGTGGTGCTCGCGACTTGGGTGAAGCGCTTCGTCGTATTGGCGAAGGGGCTTCCATGATTCGGACAAAGGGTGAACCTGGAACAGGGAACATCGTTGAGGCTGTTCGCCATCAACGCATGATGCAAAGCCAAATCCGCAAGGTTCAAGCGATGTCTTATGACGAGCTAATGGCGGAAGCCAAAAATCTTGGGGCTCCTTACGAGTTGTTAGAATACATCCATAAAAACGGAAAGCTTCCTGTTGTAAACTTTGCCGCTGGTGGGGTAGCAACACCTGCTGACGCAGCTCTAATGATGCATTTAGGATCCGATGGGGTGTTTGTTGGTTCCGGGATCTTCAAGTCTGACAACCCAGAACGCTTTGCAAAAGCTATTGTTGAAGCAACTACGCACTATGAAGATTATGCATTGATTGGACAGCTTTCCAAGGACCTTGGCACAGCAATGAAGGGAATAGAGATTTCTTCCTTATTGAAAAATGAGCGCATGGCTGAGCGCGGTTGGTAAGGTGAATTCTCTATGAAAGTTGGAGTATTGGCCCTTCAAGGGGCAGTAGCTGAACATATCCGCCTGTTAGAACAGGCGGGGGCAGATGCCATTCCTGTTAAAAAGGTCTCGCAATTAGCAGAAATTCAGGGACTTGTTCTTCCTGGCGGGGAAAGCACTACGATCGGGAAGCTGATGAAACAGTACGGTTTTGATACGGCACTACAGCAGTTTCATCAAGAAAAGAAACCCATTTTTGGTACTTGCGCAGGAATGATTTTGTTGGCTAAAGAAATTGCCGGACAAGATTGGAACCATTTGGGCTTGATGGATATGAAGGTTGAACGAAATGCCTTCGGAAGACAACGCGAGAGCTTCGAAGTAGATCTTGATATCAAAGGGATTCCCGAGGACTTCCGGGCTGTCTTTATTCGTGCCCCATTGATCTTGGAAGTGGGCAAGAATGTCGATGTCTTGGCTAGTCATGATGGACAGATTGTCGCGGCGAGACAGGATCATCTGTTGGCGATTTCTTTCCATCCGGAATTGACGGACGATGAAAGAGTGCATGGCTATTTCCTAGAGATGGTTCAGGAATATCGTGGTGTGGAAACTGTTTAGCAGATAATATACAAAGCGATGACGGGAATAGTAGTTGACAATAGCTGGTCTAGAGAGTCGACGGTTGGTGCAAGTCGAACTAGCTAGTTAATGAATCCACCCTTGAGCTTGGATGTTTTAAAGAGGAAGATGGCTATTTTGCAGGGCTATCTTTAAGTAGGGTGGCAACGCGGGTTCAAATCTCGTCCCTAATTTAGGGGACGGGATTTTTTTATTAGGGCTTTTGGCCCCTTTTCAAAGGAGGAATGAAGAGTGCTTGATGTGAGAAGGTTAAGGAACGATTTAGAAGGTGTGAAAGAAGCCTTAAATCATCGCGGGGATTACACAGAGCAATTGAATCAATTCACCGGTCTAGATGAGAAGAGAAGATCCTTGCTGGTGGAAAGTGAATCGTTGAAAAACAAGCGCAATACCGTTTCCGAAGAGATTGCCGTTAAGAAACGCAATAAGGAAAATGCGGATGACTTAATTGCTGAAATGAAAGGCGTATCGGAAAAGATTAAGGAATTGGATGAACAGATCCGCCAAGTGGAAGAGGAATTGGACCAGCTTTTGTTAACGCTCCCTAACGTGCCTCACGAAAGTGTACCGATTGGAAAATCCGAAGAGGATAACATTCCAGTTCGTCATTGGGGGGAACCGATGGACTTTTCCTTCGAGCCGAAGGCCCACTGGGATCTGGCGACAGACCTTGGGATTCTAGATTTTGAAGGGGCTGCAAAAGTGACGGGAAGCCGCTTTGTCTTTTATAAAGGCTTGGGTGCCCGTCTGGAACGCGCGTTAATCCAATTTATGCTCGATCTTCATGTGGATCAGCATGGGTATGTGGAAATCATGCCGCCATATATGGTCAATCGGGCGAGTATGACCGGGACTGGGCAATTGCCAAAGTTTGAGGAAGATGCCTTTAAAGTGGCTGGAACGGATTACTTTTTGATTCCCACCGCTGAAGTACCGGTAACTAATTATCATCGCGAAGAAATTTTACCTGGGGAAGAGCTGCCCATTAGATATACAGCTTACAGCGCATGTTTTCGTTCCGAGGCTGGATCTGCCGGACGCGACACCCGCGGACTGATTCGCCAGCATCAGTTTAACAAAGTTGAATTGGTGAAGTTTGTAAAACCCGAAGATTCCTATGATGCCTTGGAAAGCTTAACAGCCAACGCGGAGAAAGTTCTTCAATTGTTAGGATTGCCGTACCGTGTATTGTCTTTATGCACAGGCGATATCGGCTTCTCCTCGGCAAAAACCTATGACCTTGAAGTCTGGTTGCCAAGCTATGGAACCTACCGTGAGATTTCCTCTTGCAGTAATTTCGAGGATTTCCAGGCCCGCCGAGCCAATATTCGCTTCCGCCGCGAAGCCAAAGCAAAACCAGAATTCGTCCACACCCTGAATGGTTCAGGACTCGCCGTAGGCCGTACCGTTTCCGCAATCCTTGAGAATTACCAACAGGAAGACGGAAGTGTGATGATTCCAGAGGTACTTCGTCCGTATATGGGTGGGAAAGAGAAGATTAGTAAGTAACGGTAGAGCGGAAGGTGACTTCCGCTTTTTCTTTTTTGGGCGGGTCAATAGCGGAAAAATTTCTCTTATAGTGCGAGCCTTTCCCTATCTTCTTCAGCTCTATGGGGGCTATCCCTTACCCTCAGTATGTTTTTCGGACTGAGATGAGAGGGATGATCGAGTTTGAGTCCGAATTCCAGTCTGATTCGGACTGATTTGGGGGAAACCAGTGGTTTTGAGTCCGAATCCTGGACTCCGAGACTCCTCCTACCCCACCCACCCTATCAGGATTCCCTGTTATAGGGTTACCGCTATAGCCCCCCCTATAAAAACGTGATTTGATACTCACAGTGCTCATCCCCATTGACATTACACTTCACTTCGCGGATTGAAAGTTTCCGCTTCCATACCTTCGATAAGGCCCCTTCTAGTATCGCGCCCTCTAAATCACATACCATATTCCCATATTGAGCAGGCAGACCCTCACAAAAACAATCCTCTACGGCAATATGGATTCCTCTTTCTTCTTCCTTGACGATTCGTGGGATGCCGATTTTCAGTTCCTTAAACACTTCCAAAACATCTTCAACCGTTTCCACAGGCAAGCTTTCCCCAATTTTGCGGCCGATGGTCACGGTGGTGCTTTTCCCTTTCATCGGCAATCCTTGGTACATCCCAATTAATCGAATGGCCCGAAATAATTCCAGTGGAACCTGGTTCCCCAGTTTGCTGCGGCGGATTTCTTTCATATCTGCAAAGGTGAAACCATCCATAACTATTTCCTCCTACATTTCTCTATTTTCCTCATTATGGCAAAAAATCAATCATTATCACTTGATCTAAATCAAGGTTTTACAGGTAGTCAATCGGTAGTATTAGGGTAAAAGAGAAACCAGGGGGTGTTCGGATGATTCCGCACCTGAAGGAAAAACGAATCATCGATAGTGATCTACTCATTCATTTGTTCGACCAATTTAACCAAGGGATTCTCATTGTTGATTTGGAAGGGCGAATTGTTTCTGCCAACGCCATGTTTGCAAACCTTACAGGGTATTCCCTTTCCGAGCTGATCGGGCTGCCGTTCCATGAACTTCAGATTCACAAGGAGCAGATCGTGGACTGCCGTATGCCAGGTGAAAAGAAGACGAAGTGGCAGGGGGAGGTGCAAATGGACCGTAAAAATGGCGAGCAGCGGACCTTATGGCTTGAGATCTTTCCCGTGAGGAAAAATGGGCGGGTCACTCAATTCGTTTACCTCTATGCACAACCGCAAACTATGGCTTATCAGGATTCATTGACCCGGCTTCCCAATCGGAGATGCATCCATGACTATCTCAACACGGCCCTGGCCACCGCCCATGATCAACGGCAAATATTTGCCGTCCTCTATGTGGATTTAGACCGTTTCAAGATGGTGAATGATACGCTTGGGCATGCGTCAGGGGATCAGCTCCTAAAAGAGGCGGCACAGCGCCTAAAATCCTGCCTGCGTGAAAGGGATATGGTATCTCGGATGGGCGGAGATGAATTCCTTGTCCTGTTGCTCGACATCAAAGGACAGCAAGAGGCAGAAGAAGTGGCGAAAAGAATATTAGCTAGTCTAACCAATCCTTTTTTCCTGCAAGACCAGGAGGTTTACATTACCGCAAGCATCGGAATTAGTCTCTACCCTTACGATGGGGATGATCGAGAAACCTTAATTACTGGGGCAGATGCCGCGATGTACCGGGCAAAGAGGCAGGGAAGAAATCTTTATGAATGGTCGAAGCCAGAGCTGCAGGCAGGGAGTTTTGAACGATTAATCCTGGAAAATAGCTTGCGTAAAGCCATCGATCAGGAGCAATTGCTGTTACACTATCAGCCGCAGTTGGATCTAAAAAGCAATCAAATATTATCGATGGAGGCCCTATTGCGGTGGCAGCATCCAGATTTAGGACTAATCCCGCCGGGGGAGTTTATCCCTTTGGCTGAAGAAACGGGATTGATTCAATCGATTGGAGAGTGGGTGATCTATTCTGCGTGTACCCAGAATAAAGCATGGCAAAACCAGGGATTGCCTCCGGTCCGTGTAGCCATCAATTTATCAGCCACCCATTTGCTGCAAAAGAATCTTCCGGAAGTCGTTGCAAAGATCTTACAGACAACAGAGCTGGAACCGCAATGGCTAGAGCTTGAAATCACCGAGAGTGCGATTATGCAAGACAAGCAGACAGCCATTCAGGTCCTAGATCAGTTAAAACAAATGGGGGTTCATTTATCCATTGATGACTTTGGTACAGGGTATTCTTCTTTAAGTTATCTTAAGGAACTGCCTATAAATACGTTAAAAATCGACCAGTCCTTTATGCGGGATATTCAAGAGAATGAAAATTCACGTGCAGTGACCTATGCGATTATTTCTCTTGCCCATCATTTGGATTTAAGTGTCGTGGCGGAGGGCGTAGAAACTGAACAGCAGTTAGATCAAATGCGCGAGAAAAACTGTGATGCTATTCAGGGTTTTTGGCTTAGCAGACCTGTTCCACCTGAGCAGGCGGAACAGTGGATGACTTATACATTGGAAAGGGGTTGCCTAGAATGATTGAAGTTAAACAAGAAGGGAATCGTAAAGTAATTGATGTTCGGGAGTTGATTAACAGCGGGAGACATCCGCGAAATGAGATTATACGAGAAGTACAGATGGCACCAGTGGGAACAGTTTTTGAGGTGCATTTGCCACATCCCGCTCCCCCGCTAGTTGCAAGCTTTGAATCGATGGGTATGACTTGTATTATGAACCAATTGAATCATGATCACTACCGTCTGATCTCTGTCAAACTAAGCTAGGAGCCGGCAAGATCGAGGAGACCCTTAGGATCAAGGATTTGCACATCCTTCTTGCCGATTAATCGAAGGAATCCTAGCGATTCAAAATAGACCAGTTTTCGACTTAATGTCTCTGGCGTCGTTCCAATCAAAGAGGCAAAATCCTTTTTGGAAATAGGCAATAGAACTTGTTGGTGATTGATTTTGGTTTTTTCATGGAATAACAAGAGGGCTTTGGCTAATCTTCGCTCTACCTCTAAGAGACTAATGGTCGAAATCCACTCATCTGCTTGATGCAGTCGTTCACTTAAAGCTAACAAAAAGCGGATGGCCATCGCTGGGTTCCTTTCCAAGACGGGAATGAAGTCCTCCCGATGAATCTCACAAACCGTTGTCGGTTCGAGAACTTCAGCGTTGGCGTAGTGGTTTTTATTTTCAAGCAAAGAAAATTGTCCGAAAAAATCCCCGGGAAATAATAGCCGTATAATTTGTTCCTTTCCCTCGTCAGAAAGCTTGGAAAGTTTAATAAGTCCTTCGTGGACAACAAACAGTGTATTGGACGGATCGCCCTCTTGGAAAATGTACTCTCCCTTATCATAGCAATGACGATATGTCACCTTTTGCAGGAGCTCGGCCTCCTCATCCGTCATTTCAGTAAAAACAGGAACGTGTCGAACGCAAGTTTCAGCGTGGTTTTGATGATCACAGCTCATCTTGAACACCTACTTCCAATCTCTTTGGTTTTACCGTAGCAAAAGAATAGAAATTTTTCCGTGTTCAATATCACTAATCAACGATCACTTTCCAATTGTTGTTTAAGGTTGCTTCAATAGTCCCCTTTTCCAAAATATAATTGGCAATCAACTCCGAGACGTCAATGAGAATATCGCGTACAACCGGTTTACCCACATACATCGGATAGTCTCCACCGCCTACCGCTCGGTAATTATTCATCACCACTTCATATTCTCCATCCATCGTAATGGGCTTTCCTTTATAGGATAAAGAAACGATCCGCTCGCCAATCGGCCTGGATATATTAATCAGGTAGTCAATCCCTTCCCACATATCATAATTATAGTGCTGGGGTTTAGGTGTGGTGAAGGTTGGGTTGATTTCAATGTCGCCACCTGTATACGTTTGAAAAAACGAAGCAGACCTTTCCAAGGCATCTTTTATATCTTGTCCTGTTAAGCGCAGGACACGCAATGTATTCGGATAAATATAGTTGGACACGATATCGCGCATGGTTACATGGGAGGAAAAGCCGGCAGATTGATGATCAAACAGGGCGGTACTGGAAATATCCGCTTTTCCATAGGTCATCTGGACTTTGTTAATAAATTCAATGAAAGGATGATCCTTCAACCACACGTCCATCGGGTTGCGAATGGTCAAATCCCCTATAACCATGCCGATCGGCTGATCCAGCCAGCTTTGCGTTCTGGTCTCATACGGTTGAATTAAATGCAGCACTTGTGGATCAGGTGTAGCCGTTTCGACGGAAAGGAGTTCAGATTTTTTTTCAACAATTCGCCATTCATCCTCGTGCTTTTCCAAAGTTAAGGAAACTTTACCGATAAACAATCCTTGGGAACCAGGTTGAACGATGAGTGTTTGATTAATTTGTTTTCCTGCAATTCTCCGATGCTGATGCCCGGTTAACAGCACGTCAATTTCCGGAAATTCCTGACAAATTTGATAGCCTTGATTTTCTCCATTCAAGGGCTCAGACGGATTTCCATCCTCTAGATCCCGCTCAAATCCGCCGTGGTAGGACACAAACAGGACATCCACTTTTTCCTTTTTCTTCACGTAAGACACCCATGGTCGAAGCGCTTCTAAGGCATCAAGGAAGTCAAATTGTTCGATATGTTTCGGGTTTTCCCAGTGGGGGATGTAATGAGTGGTGAGCCCAATGATGCCGACCCTCACACCGTTTTCTAGCGTCTTAATTAAGTACGGTTTCCCAAAAGAAGGTTCTCCTCTATCTTTATCAAGGATATTGGCAGACAGCCAAGGAAAATCCGATTCCTGAACCGCTTTGTGCAAGACCTCTGGACCATAATTGAACTCATGGTTTCCGGGGACAGCGGCATCATACTTTAAATGGTTTAAGATCGTCACCATCGGATCTCGTGGTTGATTGTCTATACGAGCATGGAAATAGCTTAAAGGACTGCCCTGAAGCAAATCCCCATTATCGATCAGGATCAGATTTTGTTCTTTCTCCCTCTCCTTTTTAATCAGCGTGGCTATTTTTGCTAACCCGCGTTCGATGGGGTGATTCGTGGCATATTGAATCGGAAGAACATTTCCGTGAATATCACTTGTTTCTAAAATCGTTAATTTGATCTGATGGGCCTCTGTCAAAATCCATACATCCCTTCAAAAAAATCCTACACTAACACTATACTAGGGTCGGAACGTTTGTCCAATAGTTGATGAAAAAAGTATTTAAAAAACATATTGACCAATTGGAATTGCAGGGATTACAATATAAGTAATAAAAAAATAGTGATCCTTTTCTTATCCAGAGAGGTGGAGGGACTGACCCTGTGAAACCTCGGCAACCAGCAAACCTAATTTGCCCGGTGCCAATTTCAGATAGATGAGAAGCTTGTTTTGGCGTTTACGACGAACAACCCTTCTCTGATGACGAGAAGGGTTTTTATTTATTCTAAGAAAAGAGGGTAATAGAATGAGTGATTTAAAACAATCTTATGATTTAGAAACAATTCTTCTGCATGGTGGTCAATCTCCTGATCCGACAACGGGATCGCGTGCTGTGCCAATCTATCAAACCACCTCATATGTATATCATAGCACAGAGCATGCTAGAGGGCTCTTTGCTTTGGATGAAGCGGGAAATATCTATACACGTCTAGGTAACCCAACATCCGACGTATTAGAAAAACGAATTGCTCTTCTTGAAGACGGTGTAGCCGCTCTGGCAACAGCATCAGGAATGGCTGCGATTTCTTTGGCGATCATGAATATTGCTGGGGCAGGGGATGAAATCGTTGCCTCCACACATATTTATGGAGGAACTTATAATCTTTTTGCAACGACTTTACCAAAGTATGGGATTAAGGTTCATTTCGTCGATTCTAGAGATCCGGAGAATTTCCGTAAGGCCATTACGCCAAAAACAAAAGCAATCTTTGCTGAATCGATTGGAAACCCGGGGCTGCATATTCTAGACATTGAAGAAGTAGCCAATATCGCACATGACAATGGAATTCCATTAATTATTGACAATACGTTCCCAACACCGTACCTTTGCCAACCGATTAAATGGGGGGCGGATATTGTCGTTCATTCCGCAACCAAGTGGATTGGCGGGCACGGAACTTCTATTGGAGGTTTAATTATCGATGGAGGACGTTTCGATTGGAACAGTGAAAAGTTCCCTGGCTTTACTGAACCGGATAAAAGCTATAATGGTGTTCGCTATGCTTTTGACTTTGGAACACTCGCTTTTATAACAAAAGCTCGTGCGCAATTGTTGCGTGATTTCGGTTCCTGTATTAGTCCATTTAACTCCTTTATGCTTATTCAGGGGCTTGAAACCCTTCATTTGCGGATGCGTGAGCATGTATCCAATGCACAGAAAGTGGCTGAGCATTTACAGAGCCATCCAGCAGTAGAATGGGTAAGCTATCCGGGATTAGAGTCACACCCTAGCCATCAGCTTGCAAAGAAATATCTGCGCGATGGTTTTGGTTCGATGGTTATTTTCGGTATTAAAGGTGGAAGAGAAGCAGGGGCGAAGTTCATTGACAGCTTATCCCTCTGGTCACATCTAGCCAATGTAGGGGATGCGAAATCCTTGGTTATTCACCCAGCTTCAACGACCCACCAGCAGCTCAGTGCGGAAGAGTTAGAAGCTTCAGGAGTAACAGAAGATCTTGTTCGTCTCTCTGTTGGACTTGAATCTGTTCGCGATTTAACAAATGATTTAGATAAAGCTTTGTATAAGGCAACCGGTGTCTCTACTTGGGAAGATGGCAAGAAGCCAATCGTAATTAATGACGAAGGTGTCATTCGTTGGTTGCTTGAGTCCCCATGGGAACGAGAAACCATGAATGGGGAATTGGTACAGCGTCCGAAAACATTAGCGGTTGTAGGGCTTTCTGGAAACCCTGTGCGCCCAAGCTATCGTTTAGCACGGAAGATGCAGCGTCTTGGCTACAAGATTATTCCTGTTAACCCACGTGAGACAGAAGTTTTAGGGGAAAAGGCTTATCCGGATTTGGCCTCTGTTCCAGGTCCAATTGACGTCGTGCAGGTATTCCGCGCTTCAGAATTTGCTGTGGAAGTAGCGAAAGAAGCAATCGCGGTAAATCCGAAGTTATTCTGGTTGCAGGAAGGCGTTGTCTCCGATGAAGCAGCAAACATAGCAAAAGAAGCTGGGCTAGAAGTTGTTCATAATCGCTGCACGTACAAAGAAGCACAAAGATTACGTGGAAGTATCGTCACTTACACTTGCGAAATTTAATTTTAAAAAAATGTTGACAACAAATTGAAATGTGTTAATATTATCCCAGTAACACAATTTGAATACTATGATTTAATTCTTATCCAGAGAGGTGGAGGGACTGACCCTGCGAAACCTCGGCAACCGGCGTGAACGGCACGGTGCCAATTTCAGAGGAATAGAAATGGCTATTCCGAAGATGAGAATGTTGTCTTTTATGGACCCTTCTCTCTTCGTGTGAGAAGGGTCTTTTGCTTTTTAGGAGGTGACGGACTGAGAGCAAAAAAAAGAAGAAAAAGGTGAGGCAACACCCTTTTCTTCGGTAGGTTTACTAGCCCCGCGGAACGGATGCTAAGCAAAACCCAATTTCTATTGTAGATGATCTCCCTTCTATCCGTCTACACATTAATCAGATAAGGAACTAAATGGCAGGAGGCTTTCAGAGAATGAGCAAAATCATCCCACCAGGACAAATTCAAACGGAAAAATGGCCGATTCTTCATCAAGGTGATGTTTATTCCTTTGATCAGGAAACATGGCACTTTAAGATCTTCGGCGAGGTAGAGGAAGAAGTGACTCTTTCCTTCGACCAAGTGATGGAGCTGCCAAAATCAATCTCGACAGTGGATATGCACTGTGTGACGACCTGGTCCAAATTTGATACGACTTTTGAGGGAATTCGTTTTAGTGAGTTTCTGAAATTGGTGAAGATTAAACCGGATGTTAAATACGTGAAGCTCTACGGGTACCTTGATGGGGACTGGTTCGGTTACTCGGCTAATCTTCCTTTGGATGCTCTATACGGGGATGATGCGCTATTTGTTTACCGCTGGAAGGATGAAAAACATGATTGGAAGGATATTACTCCAAAGCATGGTTATCCGCTTCGCTTTATCCCACCGGCGTCTTTCTACTTGTGGAAGGGATCGAAATGGGCCTCAGGGATTGAGTTTTTGACCGAAGATGAAGCAGGTTTTTGGGAGCAACGCGGATATTCAATGACGGCCGATCCGTTTACAGAGGATCGATTTGCAGATGAAGATTACAAGCCTAGCGGTTTCAATCAAAGATGGAAGCAAGAAGAAAATAACGAGGATTAAGGGGGAAACATAGATGTTTACAACGTATTGGGGACTTATAGGTTTGGTTTGGGTCGTAGGAATTATACTATGGAATTCTATTTATTCGAAGGTAGAAAAGGAGGGATAGAAGATGCAAGTATTAACTGGTGGTTTATTGTGGTTGATTTTTGGACTTTTGGTCATCTACTTTTTCTTTCTATCTTGGATTGGTAAAAAAGGAGCGGCTCACAGCAAGACAATGGAAGGATTTGCAACGGCGAAAGGAAAGGTTAATCCTTGGATTGTTGGAGCGAGCTTTGCCGCTACATACGCAAGTGCCAATTTATTTATTGGAGTGCCAGGGTTAGCGTATCAGTATGGAACAGCTGTTTTATGGTATACCTTGGGATGTTTTGGTGCTTCTTGGATCGGTTTGTTGCTTTTTGCGAAAACATTTTGGAAATACGGGAATAAATTTGGCGGAGTTTATACGCTTCCTGAATGGTTGGGAAGACGTTATAATAGCAAGACTTTACAGATCCTTGTATCTCTTCTTATTTTGTTCAATGTCTATTACATCGTGGGGCAAAATGTTGGGTTAGCGACAATTTTTGAATCGATTCTGGGAATTCCTTATACGTGGGGAATTATTATCGGTGTGGCCATTACGATTCTTTATATCGGTTTAGGTGGAGCTTACGCCCAAATGGTGACAGATGGGATTCAGGGGATTTTAATGGCGGTCACTTCTTTACTCGTTCTTATTTCTTTGTTTTGGACGATCGGCGGAGGATTCAATGTATTCGGGGTACTAAATGAACGCTTAGCTTCTATCGACCCGAATCTGGTAGCTCCTATATCAAATGGTGGACCATACAATAGTGTGTTAGCTGTTATCGCTGTTCAGTTTATGTTGTTTAGCTTTGTGTTGATGCCGCACTTATTATCGAAAGTACTTTCTATTAAAGAAGAGAAAGATTTAAAACCATTTACACTATCAGCAGGAATTACCTTGTTCATCATCTCGACCCTCATGGTGCTTGGTGGGTTAGCAGCAAGGGCATTGGTTCCAACCCTAGAAGCGGCAGACCAAGCCATTCCGGTATACTTGACACAAGCATTTCCACCAGTTGTAGTGGCTTTTATGATCGTGGGAATTATCTCTGCCATTCTATCTAGTACAGATGGATTGTATCTAGGAGTAACAACAAGTATTGGGAATGACATCTATAAGGTAGCTGCACCTTTCATCCATCGGGGAAAACAGCTTACCGCGCAGGCTATTGACCAAAAGGCAGTAAAAGTATCCAAAATTGCATTAGTCTTTGTAGGGTTGGCTTCCTTATACATTTCATTAGATCGACCCGAATCTTTGTCCATCTTAATCCAGTTTAGCTTCTCAGCGATTATCAGTGGGGTTATTGCTCCCATATCTTTGGGGTATATCTGGAAAAAGGCAAATGGCTATGGTGCGGTGGCAGGAATGTTAACCGGAACACTCTTATATGTAGCATTTATGAACTTTAAGTTTGTAGAGAATATGTATCTAGCGATGTTTCTTAGTTCCGTTGCAAGCTTTATTGTCATGGGCGTGATCAGTATGTTTACGAATAAAGAGGTTGAAGCCAAAGCTGAAACAATCAGTAAGGTTTCTTAAATAATATAGGATTTAGGAAATAGGGTTGGGGTTTGGCATAATTTTTCGATGGAGTTGGACTTAAGTTTTGCTCTGTTAAGTATATTCCCCACCCCCTTTCCAGACCTTCGCCATTTTCCTAGTAACACCTTAAAAAGTGCCAGTAAACTCATGAAATCCTCCAGTAGTCGGTTTTAAAATGACTGTAAAAATTTTTAATAGAAAAACCAAGTATTCAGGTATGTAAACTTATAAATTAGAGGAGAGAATAAAGATGAAAAAGTTTTGGCTAGGTCTCGCATTAACAGCTAGTGTAGGGTTGTTTGCGGGATGCTCGCAGACGGATACAGAATCCGTAGCGAAAGGGGAGGCAAAGCCTGAGAAGATTCGCCTAGATTACGCGTACTACTCCCCTTTAAGTTTAGTGATCAAAGAAAAAGGTTGGGCGGAAGAGGCTTTTGCTGAGGACGGTGTGAAGGTTGAATTTGTTTTAAGCCAAGGAAGCAATAAGGCATTGGAATTCCTTAACAGCAACTCTGTTGATTTCGGATCGACAGCAGGGGCTGCAGCGCTTATAGCCAAATCCAATGGTGCACCTATTGAGGGAGTTTACCTCTACTCTAAGCCGGAATGGACGGCGCTGGTGGTGGGAGAAGATTCCCCTGTTCAAAAGGTAGAAGATTTGAAAGGGAAAAAGGTAGCCGCGACCGTCGGAACAGATCCCTATATCTTTTTACTCCGTGCTTTGGATACAGTAGGTTTGACCGCCAAGGATATTGAGGTTGTTCCATTACAGCATGGTGACGGTGCGTCCGCACTAGTCGGTAAACATGTCGATGCATGGGCTGGATTAGATCCTCATATGGCACGGGTGGAGTTGGAGAATAAGGCGAAGTTATTTTATCGCAATCCGGATTTTAATACCTATGGTTTTCTGAATGTTCGTAAAGATTTTGCTGAAAAATACCCTACCTATGTCGAAAAGGTGCTGCAAGTCTATGAAAATGCAAGATTATGGGCTATCGAGCACCCAAATGAGACAGCGGAGATCTTGGCTAAGGAAGCCAAATTAAGTGCAGAGGTAGCGAAAAAAGAGCTAGAACGAAACGATTTTACCCAGGCAATTCCAGGAGATATGCAGCGGGATACGATTTTAGAGGCTGGGAAAGTCCTGCAAAACAATGAAATCATCAAGCCTAACGTCAATCTAGAAGAGGTTGTTGATGCACTAATCGAGCCTTCCTTTGCAGAGAAGGTAGTGAAGCCATGACCCATTCCGCTCGCTTTACAGGGATCATCCTAGGGGGAATTCTCCCCCTGGTCCTTCTTGTCATTTGGCAGGTTCTCTGCTCCCAGGGGGTGTTTCAGCCCTATCTACTTCCCTCACCGTTGGCCGTGTTGGATAGTATTGTGGAGTTAGCAAAGGATGGAAGTTTGTGGGCGCATATTGGAATTACCATGTACCGAATTTTGCTTGGCTTTCTACTAGGGGTCGGGCTAGCCATCCTATTTGGTTCTGTCGTAGGTTTTTATCCTTTGGCCCAACGGTTACTGGATCCGACTTTGCAAGCCTTCCGTTCGATTCCCTCCTTAGCATGGGTTCCTTTGTTTCTTCTCTGGATGGGAATTACGGAAACTTCCAAGATCACATTAATTGCGGTGGGGGTGTTTTTTCCTACCTATCTCAACCTGGTAAGTGGGATTCAAGGTGTGGATCGAAAGCTAATAGAGGTCGGGAAAGTGTATCGATTTAGTAACCGTCAGTTGATTCACCGGATTATTCTGCCCGCTTCTCTTCCGTCTTTTTTAGTGGGGCTGCGGGGAGGACTTGGTGTTGGCTGGATGTTTGTAGTCGCGGCAGAGTTATTAGGAGCAAGCCAAGGATTAGGTTACCTTCTGGTGTTTGGACAGAATACAACGGCTCCGGAAATTATCTTAGCCAGTATTGTTTTATTTGCCATCCTGGGGAAATTCACGGATGCTTTGTTAGCCAAGGTGGAATGGAGGGCCCTGCATTGGCAGGATTCTCTCGTACATAAACGATGAGTAGGAGGTGTTTTTCATGTTAACTTTAAAAACAGTCACTCGGACGTTTCCCAATGGAAAAATGGCCTTTCGCGACTTGAGCTTTGAGGCACAGCCTCACGAAGTAATCGGCATCTTGGGAACGAGCGGTTGTGGGAAAAGCAGTTTGCTGCGTGTGATTGCAGGCCTTGACAGCGAATATCAAGGATCTATCTTGATCGACCAGGCCCCATTGCAGGGAATCCATGAGAGGGTTGGAGTCATCTTTCAGGAACCACGCTTAATGCCTTGGTTAAATGTAATTGATAACGTGTCGTTTGGGTTAAGAGGTGATTCAGACACCAATCGGAAAAAGGCTCTGGAATTTCTCCAATTAGTCGGGCTTGAGGGTTTTGAACGCCATTATCCTAAGGAATTATCCGGCGGGATGGCCCAACGTGTGGCCATTGCTCGTTCCCTCGTGACATCCCCCGATATTCTTTTATTAGATGAGCCGTTTAGTGCACTCGATGCTTTCACCAAAATGCAGCTGCAGGATTTACTCTTGCAGGTTTGGAAGAAATGTCAATCCACGATGCTCTTGGTCACCCATGATATCGATGAAGCCCTTTATTTATCAGATCGTTTGCTCATTTTAAGGGGGCAGCCAGGAGAATTGGTGGAAGTCATCGAGGTTACGGAATCCCGCCCACGCTCACGAGGCAGTGAGAGATTAGCCAGGCAGAAGCAAGAGATCTTACAGCTTCTGCACTTAACAGCAGAGAAAACAGGAGAGGTGCAAGATGACACTAACATATGGGAACGTCATCCCGCCGCTAGACGGGAATTATCATTTAAAGGATTATCTTAAGGTTCGGGAAGGCTTTTCCTGGGAGCAGGTGGAGAAAGATTTCAGCTGGTATGAGAGCGGAAAAGTGAATATCGTCTATGAATGCGTGGATCGGCATGTCGCAGAAGGATATGGTGAGAAGCTGGCTCTGCATTATCTCCACGGCTCAAAAGAAGTCCGCTGCACGTATCAGGAACTGAAGGATCGAACGGACCATTTAGCGACGATTTTAAAGAAGTATGGGGTGCAAAAGGGAGATCGGGTGTTTATCTTTTTGCCAAAAAATTTAGATTGCTATATTAGTATTCTTGCCGCAATTAAAATTGGCGCCATTGCCGGTCCCTTGTTTGAAGGGTTTATGGAAGAATCTGTTCGCGATCGGATGCTTGATTGTGGGGCCAAGGTGCTAATTACCGATCCGGTATTGGGCAAGAGGATAACGAAAAGTGATTTTCCTGATTTGCAAACGGTTTTTGTGGTAGCGGAAGCGGAAGATTGTACAGAAGGAGAAGTCTCCCTCTATGAGGAATATCGAAAAACGCGTGCTGATCAGGATGTTATAGAATGGGTGGATTTGGAGGATGGGTTCGTTATTCACTACACATCTGGGTCAACAGGAAAGCCAAAAGGTGTCTTGCACCGCCACCGAGCCATGATTCACCAATATATCACCGGGAAATGGGTGCTCGATATCCATGAAGAGGATATTTACTGGTGTACCTCCCATCCCGGTTGGGTGACAGGCAGTGTGTACGGGATCTTTGCTCCTTTGTTGAATCGAGCAACGGTTGTGGTGAATGGGGGACGTTTTCGGGCTGAGTTTTGGTACGACATCATTCAGCGGGCAAAAGTGACGATCTGGTATAGTGCGCCTACTGCTTTTCGTATGTTGATGGCCGAAGGGGACGAGGAGCTGAAGAGTTTTGATTTATCTTCTGTCCGACACGTGCTGTCGGTGGGGGAGCCACTGAACCCTGAAGCCATTAAGTGGGGCGTAGAAAAATTAGGTGTACGGATTCACGATACCTGGTGGATGACAGAAACAGGTGCGCATTTAATCGTCAACCTCCCATCACAGTCGATCAAACCCGGTTCGATGGGGCGTGCTTTTCCAGGGATTACTGTAGGCATTCTCGATGAAAGCGGCCGGGAGGTGCCGGTTGGTGAAATCGGACAGCTTTGTGTAAAGGCAGACTATCCAGGTTTGATGAAAGAGATTTGGAACAATCCAGAGAAATATCGTTCGTATTTTCCTTATGATGGATGGTATGTATCAGGTGATTTGGCCTATGTCGATGAGGATGGATATGTCTTCTTCCAGGGGCGAAATGATGATATGATCAATTCTTCGGGTGAGAGAATCGGACCGTTTGAAGTGGAAAGTAAGTTGATAGAGCACCCGGCCGTTGCGGAAGCAGGCGTTATTGGTAAACCTGACGGGTTGCGAGGGGAAATTGTCAAAGCTTTTATCGTGCTTCGTCCGGGATATAATCCGACAGCTAGGCTTTTGGAGGAAATCCGCTTGTTTGTGCGTTCGGAACTTGCTACCCATAGTGCCCCGCGGGAAATTGAAGTGCTCGAACTGCTTCCGAAAACGAGAATCAGCGGGAAAATTATGCGCAGGGTGTTGAAGGCATGGGAATTGAATCAGGATGCAGGGGATACTTCGCAATTAGATGGCGGGGTTTGCTTGAGAGTTGCGTTGGTGGATTGAATTAGCACGGATTATTAACCGAGGCTTCACCTATTTTCTGCATCCCTTTAAGGACTCTCCCTTCCTCTCAGTAGGTGATTCGGACTGAGTTGAGAGAACCAGCGGATTTGAGTCCAAATTCGGGTGTGATTCGGACTGAGTTGGGGGAAACCAGCGGATTTGAGTCTGAATCGGGGTGTGATTCGGACTGAATTGGGGGGAACCAGCGGATTTGAGTCTGAATCGGGGTCTGATTCGGACTGAATTGGGAGGAATCAGCGTATTTCAGTCCAAATCTAGAGCCTTTCTCCGCCTATTAAAACCGCCATAGGCAGTGGTTATGGTTCATATTGAAATAACGCAATAATGGCAATGATCATAGCCAACCCAGCAACAATTCCTACAATCATGTATCCACTAACAAAAGTAGCAAGTAACCTAATTCTCACCAGACCTGGCTGCTTATTCGATGCTATCCTATAGATTTTCCAGCCGAGCCATGCAAAAATTAAACCAGGAACTGCCCCGATGATATATACTGATAATCCAGAAATGGCTCCAAGAATCCCCACAATCATCCATGTAATCCCGATTAATTTACCAAAACGATAAATCAATTTCCAAAAAATATTCACCAAAATACACCTCATATAAATTATATCGCCCCCTATTGTTGACAGAATACTTTTTGAAGGAAGTAGAAGATAAATGCAGAAATTTATAAGTAGTTTGATAGTATTGTAAGGGGGAAAAGGTTTATGAGTCTATCCATTTTTCGTACACCGTCAAAGTTAATTATGGGTACAGGTTCCATCGCACAAATTGGGCAAGAAGCGAAAAAATTAGGAGCAACGAAGGTACTATTGGTTACGGATAAAATCTTAAATCAGAATGGTTTAGTTCAAAAGGTGGTTGCCCCTTTGAAAAAAGAGGATCTGTCTGTTGATATCATCGATGAGGTGATTCCCGAACCTCCGTTTGAAAATGTGGAACAAATCGCTGGGAAAATTCGCGACAAGGGTTACGATTTATTCATTGGACTTGGGGGCGGCAGTTCTCTCGATGTTACCAAGGTCTTGTCGGTTATGATGACAAACTCTGGGGATGTGCGGGAATTAGTCGGAATTGAAAAGGTAGCCAACAAAGGGACCCCATTCATTCTGGTGCCAACTACGGCAGGAACAGGGTCGGAAGTGACGTACAATGCGATCTTTACTGATACAAGGGATAATGTGAAAAAGGGGATTGTTTCACCGTACCTACTGCCAGATGTGGCCATTGTAGATGCGGAGTTGACTATGTCGATGCCTCCAAGTGTCACCGCGGCAACAGGGATGGATGCGTTGGTCCATGCCGTAGAATCCTATACTGCGATCCGATCTAACGAACTGACAGACGGAATTGCCTTACAGGCGATAAAGCTAATCAGCCGCTCTCTTCGGCAAGCCGTCTACCAAGGGCAGAACTTGTCAGCACGAGAAGACCTCGCCATGGGCAGCCTGTTGGCGGGAATCTCCCTAGGGAATGCCGGTGTTGGGGCAGTGCATGCTTTGGCTTATCCTTTAGGAGGGAAGTTCAAAGTCCCACACGGGGTTGCGAATTCCTTATTGCTGCCCTTTGTGATGAAGTACAATGTCATTTCAAACCTGGAGAAATTTGCTGAAGTGGCTAGGGCAATGGGTGAACAGGTGGAAGGACTATCTTTGAGAGAAGCGGCGGAACAGGCCGTTCGGGCCATGGCACAGCTTTCTGTTGACGTAGGGATTCCAACCGATTTGAAACAAGTGGGTGTCAAACAGGAGGATATTGCTGGGCTAGCGGAGGAAGCTAGTAAAATTGATCGGCTGTTAAACAATAACCCTCGTTGGTTAACGGTTCGGGAGATTGAGGCAATCTATCAGGAGGCATTGGAAGGAAGATTGGAGGTTATTGGGTAGGGTACAGCAATAAAACCGTCACACCTGATCAAAAGGGAGAGTGCCCATAGGGGTTAGAAAAATACATAGACACCCCCAGCACACTCTCCTATTGCTACCGAATACTTCGTCCCCCATCAACAGGCAACGTAACCCCTGTAATAAAGGATGCTTCATCACTCGCTAGAAATAATGCTGCATACGCGATTTCCGCAGCCTCGCCAAATCGCCGCATCGGACTTTTCGCGAGAAGAGCCTCAATGATCTCCGGACCCGTGGTATCTATTAAATTGTCGACCATTCGGGTTTTGATTGTTCCAGGGCAGATGCAGTTTACGCGAATCCCCTTTTCCGCATAATCTAACGCCATGGATTGGGTGAGACCGATAATTCCGCTTTTTGAGGCGGAATAGGCAACAAGGTTTGTATTTCCACGTATCCCATTAATGGAAGAGACGTTCACAATCGATCCTCTTCCCTTTTCAAGCATATGTGGGACAGCGAATTTACTGCATAAAAAGGCGCTTTTCAAATTTACACTCAGTATTTGATCATACAGATCAACAGGTGTATCTGTAACCGTCCCGCCCGGATTAATGCCGGCATTGTTCATAAGAATATCAATTCCACCGTACTTCCTAACGGCAGTGTCGATGACTTCTTTTGCCCCTTCTTCTTGGGACACATCAGCGGTAATAAAAGTAATTCCTTCTTGACTGAGCAATGCCCGCTCTACTTCCGGATTGGGCGGCTCAATATCTGCTAAGATGACTTTTGCTCCCTTCTGCAGAAATAATAAACCCGTACTCCAACCAATTCCTCCGCCGCCACCTGTAACCACAGCCACTTTGTCTTGCAATCTCACAGGAAAGTCCTCCTATACAATAGATTCTATAAGGAAGTGTACAGTCTTAAGTAAATCTGGTCAAACATTATTCAAAAAATATAAAAATGGTAGAATAAATATAATATATAATGAGAAGATAAAGGTTTACGACTTAGGGAGGTTAAAGATGAAAATTAGCAAATTAAAATGTCTATTTTTATTTTCTCCTTTTGAAAGACCGCTAGGTAATTCACTCGTGTTCTTTCAGGGGAAGTGCGGCAATGTAATCCAGCTTGTAACGGATGAGGGGGTTATTGGATATGGTGAAGCTTACGGCGATCAATCCCAGCTGTACAAGCTATTTAACGAATTGTTCCCTTCCTTAATCGGTATTAACTTTGACTCATGGGAACTTGTCCAAAAGGAAATTCGCCGAAGCCTTGAAGGAAGAGTCGCGCCTTACGTTCTAGGGTGTATCGAAAGTGCTTTTAATTTAGCCTATTGGGATATCCAGGGGAAAATGGCGGGAAAATCGGTTTGTCAGCTGTTTGGAGCTGAGCCAATAGATCAGATTCCTATCTATGGGACGGGCTTATTCTATCGCGATGTAGAAGATTACCAAAAACAGTTGCCCTTCTTTATGGATGAAATGCAAGGTTTCGTGGATCGAGGCTACCATGGAATTAAGATGAAGGCGGGAAGATACCCGGTAGAGCAAGAGGCTTGGCTGATCGGGCAGGTCCGCAAGGAAATGCCTGCGCATATGCAGTTAATGGTTGATGCCAATTGCGGAATGCGAAGTGTAGAGGAAACCAAAGATTTGGTCAAGCGTTTGGAGGATCTCGGAATTTACTGGTTGGAGGAGCCTTTCAAACCGGATCAGTATGGACGATATCAAGAAATAACGAAAAACGCAAAAATGTCTATTGCCGCTGGGGAGAATGAATACTCACTGACTGGATTTGAGCAATTAATAGAATCGAAAGTTTCTATTTTACAGCCGGAGCTTTCTTTATGTGGGGGATTCTCGCAGATTCCTGCCCTTATTGAACTTGCCAAACAAGCGCAGGTGCCGCTTACCCCGCATGTATGGGGATCTGGGATGCTGTACGCAGCAACATTGCAGTTTTATTCGATGACCCATGAAAAACCGACTTTTTTGTATGAGTGCCCATTCCTTGATGACCCATTGCGGGATTATTGTTTTGATTCGCTTACCATTCAAAATGGATATATCGATACACCGAAAAAGCCAGGATTGGGAGTCGAAATAAACGAGGAGGTGATGAAAAAATACTTGATTAATTTTTAAAAATAGATGGATGCCTAGGACAGACGATCGACCCTATTCATACCTTGTTATGGATTTTAACCTACAAGGAGGAATGGAATTGATTAGTCATGTTGTCCAGCCCGGTGAGAATTTATGGATGATTGCGCAGCGCTATGGGGTAAGTGTACAGCAAATTATGCGTGCCAACGGAATTTCCGACCCTAATTTAGTTTTTGTGGGAACGACAATAAGAATTCCAATTCAATCCGGACCACCCTCTGTTCCCGTCCCTGGATATCCGTCCCCATCACCAGGTCCCGGTCCGTCGCCAGGCCCGTTTCCAGGTCGTCAATTGGAGCAGCGCGTTGACGCCTTGGAGCGGGAAGTCAATCAATTGGGACGCCGCGTGGGGAATCTGGAGAATCGGGTGCGTCGTCTCGAAGGGCGTTGAGCTGTAAACATAATAGAGGGCTGCATAGCAGAATGCAGCCCACATTTCCTTACCTTCTAATTTCCAATACAGCCCCAGGGGGTCTTCGATCCCGTTGAATTTGGCGAACGCGACTATTACTAATTCGGCGAGCAACAAAAACCAATGAAGAAGCTAGATCATTAAAACCTTCATCTACGAGATTACGAATATTTCGGCTGCCGCGGTAAATCTTAAAATCTCCTTGATAATTAATATCTTCGAACAGAACAAGGCTGACTTCTCTTCGCTCATCGCTGTTTCTCATCCGGAAGCTCGATAAAACATCGTTGAAACCAAGGATTCGCATGTCACGCACTGCTACCTCTCCGGCATTAAAAACAATCCGGTCTCCCTCAAAATTGATGTCAGAAAAGAGTTGAAGCCTTAAATTCTCTCCCCTTTGGCTCAATCGAGCTGGAAGTTTTACTACCCTCGTTTTATTAGCAATCTTTGCTTTTAAAACCATGGGTTTTCTTGAACTGCTTGGTCTGGAAACTACCTTTGTTTTATTCATATGATCACCTCTCTTATAAACTATGAAGAGCGATCAATTATGAACTAGGGAAAAAAACCAGTTTCTCTTAAAATGGTTGTATATCTATCTTAAGTGTAAGTTTAGTATCATGTAATCCTAGATTCTTAGCCTTCTTGGTACACCTTTTTCATCCAATCAAGGATTCCTGCTTTCTCCTGTATGCGCAATTCCTCCACATCCTGTATGCATATTACCCGTCCATCCTTAATGGCCACCATAGTGTCAAGAATGGGCTCCACTTCTTCGATTTCATGCGTGGTAATTAACACCGTTTGCTTTTCAATATCAATAAAGGAAATTAACCCTTTAATAATCGAATCGCGAACGAGCGGATCCAACCCGGAAAGCGGTTCATCCATGAGGATAATGGGAACATCGCGGGCTAGGGTAAGGACAATCTTCAGGCGACCGCGATTTCCTTTAGATAAGTTCTTGATCTTTTGACTGCGATCCAGCTTCATAAATGACAAGATTTCATTTGCCTTTTCAGGTCTGAAATCGGCAAATTGAGAGTGGGAATAGTCAACCATATCGCCTACGGAGAAAAAAGGGTAGAAGCCATCCGATTCCGAAAGATAGGAGACAATTTGACTAATTCTCCGCGAAGCCGCTTTGCCATTTACCAAAATCTCACCTGAAGAAGGTTTTGCCAATCCGGCAATCAACTTTAGTGTCGTAGATTTTCCACTGCCATTCTCTCCGATGATTCCAATCACTTTTCCCGTTGGCAGGGAAAACGACACCTCTTTTAATGCGTGTTTTGTTCCATATCGTTTGGAAACCTGCTTAAATTCAATCATGCTTTGTGTCCCCCTCTTTTTGAAGATATTCCTGCAACCCCTCGACCATTTCCCGATCAGAATAGCCCATTTCTCGCATATCATTGATAAATTGGATAACTTGCTTTTCCTTTAAATTTTCCCTTAAGGAGGATAAGATGTTCTCCTCTTCTGTCACGAAGGTTCCCTGTCCTCTCCTTGTTTCTACGATGCCCATCCTCTCGAGTTCACTGTAGGTTCGTTGCACGGTGTTTGGATTCACGCCAGACGAGATCGCCATTTCCCGAACGGAAGGGAGCTTTTCCCCTGCGGAAAGCTCTTTACGAACAATCTGGTGGCTAATCCGCTCAATCAATTGCAGATAAATTGGTTTTGATGGATTAAACTCTTCCCCCATGGCCTACACCTCAACCTTGCGATCCAGCATCCAGCTTGAAATCCAAAATAGTAGAGCTGCCAGAATAAGATGAAATACATAAATTCCTGCATAAACCACATCAAAATGCATCAGATGCAGAAGGTTGTTGGTTGAAAGAGGGATTGCGCCCCAGTGTGTTAATTGGTTATAAAACCATGTTCCTTCAAGCGTACCCCAGAGACGAGGACCAATGAAGATGATGAAAAGGATAATCAATATGCGCCATTTGCCGAGCTTCTGTTTCGAAACAATTTCGATCATGGAGAATAATAAAGTCCAGAAACCCAGGTAGATCGAAGCAAGAATGATATGAATCAGCATGAAAATCCCCGTAGCCCATATTTGCTCTGTAGTCACATCGACGATCCCTGAGTTGATCTGCCATGCATAAAGAGCAAACAAACAGGCCAAAAAGAGAGAAAAACACAGCGCCGCAAAGCCGTTCAGTAATTTCGCCGTAAGAAGGGTACTCCCGGGAAGGGGATTGTGCAGCCAAAGATGCATCGTATGTTTTTCACGTTGCAAACTGATTCCTAGATAAATGGGGAGATAGATGATATGCCCCATTAACAACATGGAAGACATAGGAATAAGAATCCCCGGGTGGGTTTTCCCCGACATATAAAAGCCAAATCCCATAAAAACAGCCATCATCAAAAAGGCAATCAATGCCGCCGTACGACCTAACCTAAATTCCTTACGTACTAAACCAGACCAAGCACTCAATGAAAACACCCCATTTTGTATTTGTGAATTAGTGTATTAGTGATATAGTACACGGTAACAGAACAGTTGTCAAACCATAAAAAAAAATTTGGTTCCTGACTTATGAACACTTTGTGAAATGCGTAATAAATAAAATTTTCTGATCAGTTATTTGATACAATAGAAATGAAATAAGAAAATCCTATTAGTATAGGGTTAACATGAAAAAGAGTGGAGGGGTTATTTTGAACATTAGAGAGATTGAACTTCCTGGTATTGGGAAGAAATTTGAAATTGAAACACGTGATAAGGAGAAGATCGTGATTATCATTCATGATGATGGACGAAGAGAGATCTACCATTTTGACCGGGATGATTATGAGGAGCCGATCTCCAACTTTACCTTAACAGATACAGAATCGCGGCAATTGGCGGCCATTGTAGGTGGCATGATATATAAGCCACAAGCGCTGGAAACCATTGAGGTAGCCCTAAATGATTTGGTGATTGAGTGGTTTAAGGTTGAACCAGGGGCCAAAGCGGTTGGCAGATCGATCGGGGAAATGCAGATTCGCCAAGTTTACGATGTTTCTATGATTGGAGTGATTCGCAAGAGCAAGCAAAATTTGATTAATCCGGGTCCGGAAACGATCATTCAAGGGGAAGATACGGTCGTTGTTTCCGGGGAAAGAAAAAATTTAAAACGGTTTGTCCATGAAGTTCTGGCGAAAGGGGACACATAGTATCGATGATAGATCCATTGGTATTAGAAGTTGGTACTGCCCTCGTTCTTGTGTCCCTGGCCGCTGTACTTGCTGGAAGGTTTAAATTTTCGGTGATCCCCTTTTTTATTTTGATCGGCATGATCGTTGGTCCACATGCCCCCTCTTTTGGAACCATTAACTTCCAATTCATCGCCAGTTCAGAAATCATTCACTTTTTTGGACGGGTTGGTGTTCTTTTCCTTCTGTTTTATCTAGGCATTGAATTCTCTGTAAGCAAGATTATCCGTTCCGGACGAAATATTGCAGTGGGCGGCTCGATCCATGTACTAATGAATTTTGGCTCCGGGCTTTTGTTTGGGTATCTGCTTGGTTTTCCCCTTGCAGAAATATTGATCATTGCAGGGATGTTCACCGTAACTTCATCGGCAATCATTGCCAAAGTATTGGTGGATTATCGCAGGACAGCCAATCCAGAAACAGAACTGATTCTTGGGATTGTCATGTTCGATGATTTATTCTTAGCTGTTTACCTTTCCTTGATTTCCGGTCTTGTTCTTGGCGAATCCACATCCCTTATGGGTACATTAGGATCTGTAGCCATTGCCTTCGGCTATATGCTTCTCTTTTTTATTATCGCAAGAAAAGGCACCTCTCTATTAAATCGACTCTTAAATGTTCGTTCGGATGAGATTTTCATCTTAATTATCTTTGGATCGTTGTTTTTTGTTGCCGGGTTCTCGGAAACGATTCATGTTGCCGAAGCGGTGGGCGCTTTGCTGCTTGGATTAGTCTACTCAGAGACAGAACACCGCGAACGGATTGAACGATTAATTGTCCCTTTCCGTGATTTCTTCGGCGCGTTCTTCTTTTTCAGCTTTGGACTTGGAATTGATCCTTTCTCCTTGGGTGAGGCGATTTGGTTAGCGCTTGGGGCAGTATTGATAACGATTATTATTAATATCACAGCAGGGCTGATAGCCGGAAGAAACGCCGGGCTTTCCTATAAAGCTTCTTCCAATATTGGTTTGACGATCGTTTCTCGGGGGGAACTTACGATTGTCGTAGCCAACCTTGGAATTGCCGCTGGCTTGCTGCCGATTATCAAACCTTTTTCCGCCTTGTATGTTTTGATCCTAGCCTCCATTGGACCCATCCTGACGAAGGAGTCGAAAAACATTTACAATCTGGCAGTGAAGATTCTCCCTACCAAAAAGAAAAAGGTAGTCGAACAAAAATCGCAAGAAGGATAAACAAGAGCCCCAAGGAATCTTTGCATATTTCCTTGGGGCATCTCATTTTTATCGTTCTTTTACTGATCCTTCGATTCGCTTCTGATCCGGATCCTCGGTGATATCTTCCACGATGTTTCTTGTTGAACTGCGAAATTCGCGAAGTGTGTCCCCTAGGGCTCGTCCAATTTGCGGAAGTTTGCTCGGTCCAAAGACGATGAGGGCAATCACTAAAATAATAATTAATCCGGGGATTCCGATATTATTGATCATACGAGTATCCCGCCATTCTTGCTATATTTAATAATTCCTTCTGCCGTTCGATAGGATAAGGCCCCTACAGTTCCCGTCGGATTATATCCACTATTATGTGGGAAGGAAGAGGCGCCAACGACAAACACATTTTCCGCATCCCATAACTGTCCATAGTTATTGATAGCTGAAGAATCTGGACTTGCTCCCATGATCACTCCGCCGGTGTTATGTGTGGACTGGTAGGGAACGATATCGTATGGTCCAAGATCTTTCGCTACCTGAATGAGATCTGCCCCCATTTCCTTCATGATCTCCCCACATCTTTCTGCCAGAAAAGCAGCTAATTGCCGATCCTGCTCTTCAAAGTCGAAAGTAAGGCGAATCAGCGGATCTCCAAATACATCCTTATATTCGGGATCCAGATCGAGGTAATGATGTTGAAATGGCATACTGGCTCCCTGTCCGGATACAGACAATGTTCGATTGTAATATTTAATGGAGTTGGCTTTAAATTCTTTCCCCCAGGTTGGTGTTCCTTTCGGGACTGAATTGGAAGCGATCGGTCTTTTTCCTGTTTGACTGATTCGGATCCCGCCCCCGTGAATAAAGTTTAGGTTGGCGTGATCAAAGTTATCTCCATTGTAGTCATCAATGGTCACTCCAAGGGCACCCGCGCCAGCAAAATTATTAAATTCCATGTTCTCATAAAAACCTAATGCATTTCCTTTTTGCACTTGATAGGCATAGTTCTTACCGATCACGCCTGTCCCTGTTTTTGGGTCATAAGGGCGGCCGAGCTTGGAATTTAGTAATAAACGGACATTATTAAATACATAGCTGGTAAGAACAACGATATCCGCAGGCTGTTCAATTTCTTCACCTGTTGTGACGTCCGTGTACAGAACGCCTGTCGCCTTGTTTCCAGTATGTAATATACGCCGCACATAGGAGTGAGTACGAATTTGAAACTTCCCGGTCTTGTTGGCTACCGGGATGACGGTGACAACCGGATCAGCCTTGGCTCCATACTCACATCCAAAACGTTCGCAAAAACCGCAATACTGGCACGCCGTCCGGGCAATTCCATCGGGATTCGTGTAGGCTTCCGAAAGGTTCGCCGATGGGGTTGCATAGGGGTGGAGATTTAATTTTTTCGTTGCATCTTGAAACATCTTCATTTGGGGAGAGTATTTCATCGGAGGGGTCGGATATTTATCAGAACGCTTTCCTCCAAGTGGATTCTCTTCACCTGAGATGCCCGCCATTTTCTCAAAGGCATCAAAGTAAGGCTCCATTTCATCGTAAGTAATACCCCAATCCTGAATGGTCATTCCGGCTGGGATTTTATTTTTTCCGTACCGCTCAACCGTTTTGCTTTGAATCTGAAAATCATATGGCAAAAAGCGATAGGTTTGTCCATTCCAATGAACTCCTGCGCCCCCAAGTCCGTCTCCTAACAGAAAAGAACCATATTGGCGCATCGGCAAGGCGCGAACCTTTTCGTTGCTGCGAAAGGTGACGGTTTCTTTGGAAAGATCCTGAAATAATTCATATCGATAAGCATAACGAAGTTCATCATGAACCATAAAATAGTCTTCTGTTTTTCTTTCTTTTCCTCGTTCCAGTCCGACAACCTGGAGACCTTGTTTGGCTAATTCTGCGGCAATGATTCCTCCGGCCCAACCTACTCCGACAATGACAACATCGACTTTTGGCAGTTTTTTTGCCATCTTCTCACCTCATTTCCCTAATGCTGAACATGATCTTTCAGACTTTTTGGCGGTATTTTTGCTAATTTTTCGTCTTCAATAATATCGGTATATGCCATCTGGTTCCCAGGGAAGTTTTTCATTTTCCAACCGTCCATATTTCGGTTTCCTCCGTATAGTGGATCTGCATAGACCCCTTGGATGGTAGCTGTACGAAGCGTATTGAAGAAGCCGCTGGGAGAAATGGTTGTAATCTTTACTTCATCATTTTGAAAAGCAGTTAGGACTTCATCTTGCTGTTCACCCGTTAATTCATAGAACCTCTTTTGGTATTTGGACCTGCTATAATTATTCATTTCTTGGAGGGCAATGTCGAAGATTTCCCGACGTTTCAAACGTCCCTGGTAACCCTGTACTGCCTCCCCTTTGTAAAAAGGTCCTTGCATATAATCCCTAGCATTGAATCCCCAGTCACCACTTAATTGATGATCAATAAAGTAAGCGACACCCAGATCCTTGGCCCCGGGCCCAATTTCATCCGCTGGGAAGATCCGTTCCGTAGCTGCTTCTACCGTTCGAAATTGTTCGATCGTAAAGAACATCAAGGCCTGGTTATAATCTGTAGTCGGCCCAGCAGCTTGTGAAGGATTGTTTTCTTGTACAGGTCTACCTAATAGATTTCCAACAATCCCTCCAAGGATTGCGCCTCCCACCACATAACCCGAGTTTTTCAGGAATTTTCTTCGTGTTACCGATGATGGATTTTGGTCTTTTGATTCTTCCTCATTATGAATAGACATATATACACCTCCAGTCCTTATCTTTTTGTACAAAATAGTTCATTGTTAAACAAGGTATAAAAAAATAAAAATATGTTGTTTATAAAATTGGTTAAACTTGGGAATATCTAACGATAAGTTTGATCAAGGGAGGTACCATATGAAGGCAAACAAATGGATCATCACCAGTTTTCTATTAGGAAGTATCATGGTTTTGAATACGGCTTGTGGAACGAACCAGGATGATCAGAATGCAGCAGGAGCTACCATGTCGAAAAGCTCTGATAATCACCAGGAGATAACGAAAATACCTAGTGAAGATGGTGGGGAAAGTGAACATGATTTTCCTTTAGAGACAAAGAATCACCAAGGGGAGTCATCGTACGGAATGGGCACCACTGTTTATAGCATGATCGGCAGTTCAGGATTACACACGGAAGGATTATCCTCCCATTTGGAATCAAGATTAAATGGGACAGGGATTGGGGGCATCACCGTTTTGGTTATGGATGATGCCGTGGTTTTGGGCCAAGTGAAAAAAGAAGTTACTTCAAACCGCTATGATACAACACAGAACAAACTGATTAATGGGAATGAGGGCACCTCTGCAGTAGGGCCTGATACAAGAATTGAGGGAACGGGAACCCTTGGTACAATGGACAAAGGCATGTATAATATGCCGCAGGCATTAAAGGAGATTCGGGATTTGTTGGGTGAGGATGTGCGGATTTTGTCAGTGACAGACCCTGCTGCCGTATCTGCGATTGATCGGGTAAAGAAGAATTTTCATTCCCCTAATATTCCGGCTGAACAAATTGCAAATGATATATCCCTGATTATTAAGAATGCGAAAACGGTCGAAGAAAAGAGATAAAGGGCTTCTTGTGAAGCTCTTTTTCAATGAATGGGCTTGCCATCAGAGACCCCTGCACAGCATTTGTTACTTTCGCCGAACCACCTGAATTTGTTTTCTTTGGTTTGCTGTTAAAGGTAAACTGTATCCGTAGTCCCCTTTACCTCTGTTGTCTTTGATCGCTCCCCTTCTTACTGTCCCTGAATGGGCTGGCGGCAGGGCGACCCTTAATCCAAAGGTATTCATCACCGTTCCAATGGGATTAGCAATGGCAACTCCTCCACCACCTGCAAAGTTAAGGCCTACTGCCCAATTATCACCTGAACGCAGCCAGACAGATCCAGAATCGCCGGGAATGCTTTGCCCACGAATGACAAGTTGATTACGGAAGAGAAGAACAGCTCCCCCCACTTCTGGATAAGGACCGACTCTTTGGTCTACATTCACCGATTCAACCACACCCGTTCCGAATCCGGAAGTACGTCCTGTTTTGTATACATTCTCTCCGACCCGTACGGAATTCAAATGACCAGGTACGATAATCGTTCTCCACGTGCCGAGGACAGGTCTGAGATACCTTGGTTCAAGTATAGTATTGGAGACCCCTCTGACAATCGCAGCATCCATAAAGTTTACTTGATTTGCCCTTAGTGGAACGTATTCGGCAGCTCTACCAAACACATCATTTGGATTAAACGTACTGCCCTCCTCAAAAGGGCCTGGCTGATACATATTGGGGGCGAACTGATTGTCACGAATCGCAACGTGATTGTTTGTTAAGAGAAATAATTGGCCATTTCTAATCGTGACTAAACCTCCTGTACCAATGGAGGATGAATTGGTGTTGACCAAATAGCCGATACTCACCCCACCAGGGATCGGGCGGAATCTGCGCTGGGGAACGATTTGACTAGCATATGCCCTTCTTCTTTGTATACCGATTTGTCCTTTGAAATTTCGTTTCTTTCTCGCCATCAAGGCAGGATGCGGGCGAGGCAATCCTGCTTCAATAATTCGAGTTGGCATCCGGGTATCCATTAATCTAGATAGAGCTCGGCTCACATCTGCTGTTACAACATTTCGATGCGTGTAAACAATAATAGCTCCGCCGCGACTTGGTCTTTTTGGATCCGCATGCCCAACCCCTACCCCAATAACCTCCGGGTTTTTGAGCAATTGCAGGGAGATCTTATTTTTTTGCAAATGTGCTACGCGCATACTGGCCATCTGCATTCTCCTCTCTAGGTTTGAACACTACAGCGTATGTCACGGTATCATTCCAAGAATCGTCGTATGCCTACCTGTATAGGAAAATAGTCATATCACCAGGAGGAGAGAATTTGGATTCCAGCCTAGGGCAGATAACTATTTTTACTCATACTTTGTTAGGGATTAAATCCGCAGAGGAGGAAATGAAATTGATTAATCACGTAGTCCAGCCTGGAGAGAACCTATGGTCCATAGCGTCGAGATACGGAATCAGCGTTCAGCAAATTATGCGTGCCAATGAGATTACCAACCCCAATATGGTCTTTGTCGGTACGGTCCTCCAAATCCCAGTCGGCCCTTATCCCATCGGGCACCCCACCCCATCACCTGGGCCTGGTTCAAACCAATCGTTGGAGCGACGGGTTAGCGCCTTGGAGCGTGAAGTCAATCAGCTGAATCGCCGGGTCGATAACTTGGAGACGCGAGTGCGTCGATTGGAAACATAAATGCATCAATGTCTGCCGTGATGCGGTTCTCTAATATAGAGGGCCGATTTTTTTGTTCAATTGCTGACCAGGACAGGCAAGTATTTGGTGGGAATTATATATATTTATTAACACGATAATGATATGTTATAATACAAAAATCTTTAGTTGGAGAAGGAGGTGAGGAAACATGCAAACAAATGTTGAAACCAATGCTGCGAAACAACCTGCTAGAGGCAAGGCGAAATGGGCAGTATGGGGAATTGTTTTTTTAGCAGTAGCATTTATCGGTCTATACTTTGTAAAATGGAACCCGTACTTTCATAAAGCCTTCCTGGCTGCCAACACCCACGATATTGGTGCATCGATTGTGAGCGGGAAGGATAATGGTGCGCCTGCACCTTCTTGGAATGCAGCTTGGGGCTATGCTGTTACCTATTTTCTAGCGATTTGGAAAGCGGCATTGCTTGGAATTGTGTTAGGTTCATTGGTGCAAGTGTTGATTCCGCAAAACTGGTTGGTTCGTGTATTCGGTTCGAAATCATTCCGCAGTACAGCAGTTGCAGGGGTTTCTTCCCTGCCAGGCATGATGTGAACATGCTGTGCCGCACCGCTGGCCGTGAGCCTGCGTAAACGATTTGCATCTGTCGGGGCTGCGTTAGCCTTCTGGTTAGGAAATCCCGTATTAAACCCGGCAACCCTTATTTTTATGGGGTTTGTGTTAGGTTGGGATTTCACCGCTTTACGGATTGTATTTGGCTTGCTTCTTGTGTTTGGTGTTTCCTATTTTGCTAATCGCTTTGTGAACGAGGAGTCTTTGGAAATGGATGATGAATTTTTGGAGCTTCCGAAACATGCCGAAGACAGTCATCGTTCCTTGTTTGTCCGCTGGATCTCCTCTATGTGGTCCTTGTTTATTGGTGTACTTCCAGCGTATATCATCACCGTTCTTGCTTTAGGAGCTGCCAGAGCATGGATCTTCCCATCGGTTAGCCCCGCTTGGAGCAATAGCATTTTTGCGATGATCGGTTTTGCCATTGTCGGAACTTTGTTTGTGATCCCAACGGCTGCTGAGATCCCGATCGTTAAAACAATGATGTCCTATGGTCTGGGATCTGGACCTGCAACGGTCCTCATGATGACCTTGCCGGCAATTAGTTTACCTTCTCTATTAATGGTGAGGAAGGTTTTCCCTACAAAGGTATTGCTGTTTATAACCGGTATGGTGATGTGTATAGGGCTAGTCACAGGATTGGTAGCAATGATGATTATGTAGTGGATTTGGATGGAGCCGTCCTGCAATATGGCAGGACGGACTTCCTCAAAAAACCATACACAATTTGTAATGACTGACATACTTTTAAAGTTGAAAAATAGATATTCATATGGTAACTTATATAGTGCTAACAATATTTGAATTTGGCCCCGTAGCTCAGGGGATAGAGCTGCAGTTTCCTAAACTGTGAGTCGGATGTTCGAATCATCTCGGGGCCGCCATACATATCAATAAAATCAAGGGTGTAACTGTATTAACGGTTATACCCTTTTTTCATGAAACAGCTTTGAAGATCGCCCACACAGCCGTGGATATTATTTAAGAGGGGCATATAAAAAAGCAAACTCCTTCACTAATTGTAAGGAGTTTGTTGTGTCCTATTCTCTATTTTCTTGCTAATTCTTCCCTGTCAACGGATTGAGGTGGTTGTTCCATCCATCCATGCTTTATCATAAGATTTGCTCCATCTTCGGCATATTGTCCAATTTCTGCATTTAGCCGAAGGTAATGAGCAACTAAATCTCTTCTCGTACTCGTTGCTATGGCCGCTCCATAGTTTCCCATTCCTGCAGCAGATAAAGCCGAAGCATGGAATAACATTAATTTATCAGAAAATGGTGGAATTGTGGCATCCGTTACATCAGCATCGGAAGAAACCGGTGATGGAAGATCATTATCAGTGAGGAGTGAACCAAAAATCTCTATATGTTTTGCTGAAATCTTTTTACCTCTCACCATGTAATCTCGTACATCAGCGGTTTTTGCTACTTGACTAAACCCCATCACGAGTGCCTTTCCAATCTCATTTGTTTGTATATTGTGCCAAAGTTGTGCAATTTCCATTGAAAGTAGTGGTTTCCGCTCTCCAAACCAACCTTTTAAAAAGCTCTGGTCTTTTACGAAATCCACTTTTTTTGGTGTAGTAATGTAAGGTGGTCTAACCAACAGCCCCTTCTCCAGTAATAAATCGACTGTTTTATTTTGTAATTCCGTGCTGGAAGCAATACATTCTGAAAAATAAGCTCGTACATCTGACCTCGAAACCATACCTAGAGAGACCCCATAGGACGGAATCCCGATCTTGGTCATGTGAAAAACATATTGTATATGAAACATATCTGAAAATAATCGTGGTGCCTTTAAGGATACATCCTCATTAGTAAATCCAAGAGGAATGGGATAGTTCTCGTGTTCGAACATTTCCTTAATCGTTTCAACGTGTTTTTGGGAAAGCTGCAAGGCAAAACCAATAATTTCTTTCATTTGTGTATCCTCTGTTTTCTCAAACATATATCGAAGGACACATGTAGACAGGCTGTCATTTATGTAATTTATCCATAGATGCGCTATCTCTGCTGATGTAAGCTTTATGTTATGTGCTGTTTGCATATTTGACCTCCATATTTTGTCCAAGTAAATAAAGTATTTCACTTAGACTTATATAAAATGTAAATATAACTTTGTGCTGATCCAGCTTATTGACATTTTCTATCAAAGAGAGTATAGTTTCCTTCGTAAATAGTTACCTTAGGTAACTATTATTTTTATTTTGCGATTTTTAAAGGTGGGGTGTGAATTGCAGGGTTTTTTTCAACGTTATTTGATGCTTTACCGGCCTCTAATTACAAAGTTGAATGATCTATTGGCTGAATATGACTTGTCCTACTCATTGTGGACGGTGATTTTTTACGTAAAGAATAATAAAAAAACATTGCTTGTTGATATTTCCAATCACTTCAATGTTGAGAAGCCTACAATTACGCGATCAGTTAAACGCTTGGAGGAGAAAGGGCTGGTGATGCAAGTGCCTGGAAAAGACAAGCGGGAAAAGATTATACAGCTGACCGAGGTAGGGGAAGAGATTTATCAGACCTGTCGTCAAAAGATAACGGAATTGGAATTTGAGGTAATGAAGGGAATTTCCAAGGAAGAACAAGAAGCTGCATTTCGACTCCTGCCAAAGTTACGAGAAAATATTATAAACGAAGAAGGTAGACAGAATGAATAATGAGAAATTGTGGACCAAGGATTTTTTAATTGTTTCCACAGCTAATTTCTTCCTGTATCTTACATTTTACTTATTAATGGCTGTTATTACGTTATATGCAACAGAAACATTTGAAGCTCCACCTAGTGTGGCTGGTCTTGCATCTGGGATTTTTGTGATTGGGGCTCTTGTTGCACGGCTCTTTGCGGGCAGATCCATTGAACGGATTGGGCGCAAGAAATTGCTTTACACTGGCTTTGTCTTTACTCTGGTCATCACCCTACTATACTTTGTTGTAAATAATTTGCCCTTTTTATTAATTATTCGTTTCTTAAATGGTGCGGCATTTGGCTTGGCCTCCACGGCAACAGGTACAATCGTAGCCAGTATAATTCCAAGCGGGCGACGTGGAGAAGGAATTGGTTATTATGCATTAAGTCTTACGCTTGCAGCTGCAATCGGTCCGTTTTTGGGAATGTTTTTATCAGAGCATGCGGGCTTTAGCATGAACTTTATTTTATGTTCGATCCTGCTGGTGATTAGCTTTGTTGCTTCTCTTTTCTTAAAAATCCCCAAAATAGAATTAACAAAAGAAGAACTTGGAAAAATGCAAAGCTTTAAGTTAAGCAGTTTCTTTGAACCCAATGCGATTCCCATTGCAATGATTAGTGCTTTTTTAGGCTTGGGTTATTCCAGTGTGCTCTCCTTTCTTACATCATATTCTAAAGAGCTTGATTTAGTGGATGTGGCTAGCTTCTTCTTTATTGCCTATGCTGCAGCGGTTTTAGTATCAAGACCGTTTACAGGCAGATGGTTCGATACGAAAGGCGAAAACTTTGTGATGTATCCATCGTTCTTGTTATTTGGCGTTGGCTTGGTCATCCTAAGCCAAGTTCATCAAGGATTTTTCCTTCTATTAGCAGGTGTCTTTGTCGGTCTTGGATACGGAACATTGTCGGCAAGCGCCCAGGCTATTGCCATAAAGGTCTCTCCAAAGAAACGGGCAGGGTTAGCAACCTCTACCTACTATATTTTCCTCGATGGAGGGATCGGCGTGGGACCATTCATCTTAGGCTTGCTCATCCCAACCATTGGTTACCGTGGGCTATATGTGTCCATGGCAGTCGTAATGATTGCTTGTATTTTTCTTTATCAATATCTTCATGGCAGAAGAACTGTTCGTTCTGAAGAGATTTCTGAGATGCATACACGACAAGCGGATGCAGGATAAAACATTATCTCCTTCCGGTGTTTTTCTTTAAGGCGATGGGCCCTTACCCATTTTCCAACCCAATAGGTAGGCAACTGCATAGGATAAAAGGGTAAACATGAGACCCTGGGAGGAGAAACAATATGTACTACTGTCAATCATGTTATCCCCATCAATGGCAAAATCAAATGAACGGCCATTACGATCATTGGCGTAATAACTGGGCCCCTTATTATCAACAATGGAACAACATGTACTGGAACTATCACTCCAAGGAGCAACAGACTGCATTGCGAGATTATGGACCAAACCCGTTTGTGGTTAATATCGATCAAGCGACAAAGCAAAACAATAATTACCGCACAGCTTTATGGACGGGTAAATACTTTCAGGTAACCCTTATGAGTATTAATGTGGGAGAAGACATCGGGTTAGAAATCCATCCGACGACAGATCAATTTATACGTATTGAACAAGGGCAGGCACTTGTGCAAATGGGTGATACAAAAAATAACTTAGATTTTCAGCAGATGGCCTATGACGGATATGCTATTATGATCCCAGCTGGAAAATGGCATAATGTTACGAATACGGGAAATGTACCGCTTAAGGTTTACGTGATCTACGCACCGCCTCATCATCCTTTTGGTACCGTTCACCAAACAAAGGCTATTGCTATGGCTGCTGAGGACTAAAAAACCGAGGGTGCTCCTCGGTTTTTTAAATACTTCACCATTTATTTTTTTACCTTTACCCTTTTTACCTTTTCAACGATTAATCCATGTGACATCACGCCATTAATTAGCATGGGGACCGTTGTTCTACCTGTAATGACATGTCTATGGCCGTCAGCAACTTGCGTGGTGATTCGAAAACGATGAAAATGGTTTGCCCCCTGACCGTTAATGGCAGGTCCAGTGCTGCCAGAGTAGGCGTGCCTATGGTTCAGAGTGGTGTTGGTTACCCCCTGAAAAGTGTGTCGGTGCGTTCCGCCAGGAATGCGAATGAGAAGATCCGTGACATTGCTAAACAAATGCCGATGTGCATCTGCAACAGCTGTCACACCTTGCATTCTGTGTTGAATTCGACTAAACCTTTGAGAAGTACGAGCTTTTTTCCCCATAAATCGATTACCACCTTTCAAAACAGTTTCCTTACAATGAATGCATTTTTGTTATGTTTTGAAAGGGACAAATTACGGAAGGCAATTGAATCATTTTTTCTGGTAGAACTTTTTTATAGACGAAGATTTAAATTTACATTACAATAATTTAAGTGATTAGCAAGTTATACTGTTATTTTCCATGAATCCCAATCACCACCTAATGACATGATTGATGAAATATGATAAATTATTACTTGTCGCTGATAAACATCAGTTGAAACGGTGAGTAGTTGCGGTTCATGATTTCATGAGCTGAGGAAAGTCTGGACTCGCCCGGTGCTGAGATGCCCGGAGTGTTCGTGCCTGCTGAAAGGTAGGGCAGTTAACGGAAGTTGACTGACGGCGGTGAAATAAGCTACGTCCATTTTGGATATGCTAAGAGTAACCTGAAGGTGCCACAGAGACGAACCTGTCTTGAAAAGGATGGGATGGAACGAGGTAAACCCCACGAGCGAGCAACCCAAATTTGGTAGGGGCACTATCCCGAGGGAATCAAACTGAAGGGATAGATCGGCATTTTCATTGCCGATAGTCAAATGACTACACCTGATGTGCAAGATTGGCATCGCAGTAGCACACAGGAACAAAATCTGGCTTATAGCCGTTTCACATGCCATATGTTTTAGCGTATTTTTAGGCGCTCGTAGCTCAGCTGGATAGAGCGGCGGTTTCCGGTACCGCGTCTGCCGGGGGTTCGAATCCCTCCGAGCGCGCCAAATATGCGGGTGTAGTTCAATGGTAGAACTCCAGCCTTCCAAGCTGGTCGCGAGGGTTCGATTCCCTTCACCCGCTCCATATGCTATGAATCCTACTACGTCGAGTAAGCATCTTGCGGGAATAATATCAGAAGTCCTCGAAGAGGGCTCCATTAATTTTCATTCCAACTACGTCGAACCACATCTTCGTTGGATGAAATAAAGAAGTCCTTTAGGGCTCCATTAGTAATTATTCCAACTACGTCGATTAAGCATCTTGCTGGAATAATATCAGTAGCAACTTTAAAGAAATCTTACTACTATCCTGGGGCATTAGCTCAGCTGGGAGAGCGCTACACTGGCAGTGTAGAGGTCAGCGGTTCGATCCCGCTATGCTCCACCATACATAAGAATGTTACTCCTATTCAATTGAAAAAGTTGAATAGGAGTTTTTGCGTCGAGACAGGTAAGTACAACCTTGCCACTAGTCCCGAATAGGTCTGAATCAAGACAGGTTAGCATAAAAAACCTTGCCACTAGTCCCGAATAGGCCTGAATCGAGACAGGTTAGCATAAAAAACCTTGCCGCTAGTCGCGAATAAGCCTGAATCGAGACAGGTTAGTACAAAAAACCTTGCCACTAGTCCCAAATAGGCCGGAATTGAGACAAAATAGCATAAAAAACTATGCCTCTAGTCCCAAATAGGCTGGAATTGAGACAGGTTAGCATAAAAAACTTTGCCACTAGTCCCGAATAGGCCGGAATCGAGACAAGGTAGCATAAAAAATCTTGCCGCTAGTTGCGAATAGGTCTATCTCCTATTCGCACCACATTGGGCAAGTTGGTAGGCCCTCGCTAATACCACTCCAAAAACGTCTGATGGAAAGGGATAGTACCCAAAGCCAAAGGTACATAGATAAAGGGTCCCCACCCCGCAGACCTACTAAACCATCACGGAATCGATCCCCCATTATTACAAATATCCCGTAAAAATATAAAAAAGGCTAACCCCATCTTCAGGGGCAGCCCTCTACTATTATTTCACAAGCTTTTCGAGATTGTGAATGACCTGGTGCAGTTCATTTCTTTCTACCCAGTTCAGCATAGGGTCTTTAATGTCCTTGCGTAGACATTCTAAAACCCTGACTAAAGTACTATTGCTAATGACCTGGTTCACTTTTCCCTTCTCCTTTCGGTAACCCGGCTGCCGTAGTATAGGTAATACCTTAGGCCCGTGGCTTTGCGCCCTTATCTTTCGCTAAGTTTGCTATTATCGTAGAGTATAATTCCATCATATTACGTACCACGTGAAAGATCAAATATTTTTTAATAAATTATCGGGAATAAGCTTTAATTTTACTCTCAATTTCCTTAGCTGTTAGATTAAGGAAATCAGGGTAACTATAGCCCTCTAGTCCTACTGTTTGTCCTCCATCAAAGGGATAAAGTCCCTGCCAAATCCCAACGATCGAATAAAGGTCTGTTCCCGTTACAGGCCGTAGGAAAAAAACATAAGTCCCTTCCGCTACGGAACCAGGATAAGAATGGTTAAGAGGGTCGGAGGCATCAGGAAGTGGCGATACACCTGTGGTTAAGAGATCTATCAGAGGGCTCGCCGTTCCTTTCAAAGTTTGCTTGACATCGATTTTCTGCACAAAATTTACAATTTCTCGTCCCTGCACCTTTTTTCCTGTTGGGTACTCTCTGTTTGGTACATCTGCCCAGCCGACTAGAATTAAGGGTGACATCTCTACTAGATGTTTTGCGTCTTTAGCCTTCGTCCCATCCACTTGAAGCTGTCCAATATTCTGTGCTGAACCAGGAAGGCTAAAGCCGAAAACAAGAAGTAAAACAATAAGAGTTTTAAACCAAAACTTCATTTTTCCCTCCACTTTCAAAAATATTATTTGACGTTATTTATCTTGTTACAGGCTATTCATTTTATACCGAGAGCATTGTTTAAAAAGATATCATTCTCCACTATGGCCATTTCTTTATTGTTGCTTCATAATTAAAAAATGTTGTTAAATAAGGATAACAGAGGATATTCCTCTAAGAAAAAAAATTAGAAAAGAGGTTAACAAAATGCCATTTATAAACATTAAAATCACCGATGATAACGTAACTTCTGAACAAAAACAACAGCTGATTCAAGGGGTAACACAAGTCATGGTAGATGTTCTAGGGAAAAATCCAGAGCGCACGTTTGTTGTTATTGATGAGGTGAATACCGATAATTGGGGGATCGGAGGAGAATCGATCACATCCCGAAGACAGCAAGGAAAATAAGGTGAAAAAGTATGACTTGATTGTGCTTGGGGGAGGGGCCGGCGGACTGACCGCAGCAGCTGGGGCAGCTAGTTTAGGGGCAGCAGTTGCCCTCGTCTATGCGGGTCCCCTTGGCGGGGACTGTCTTTGGACGGGATGTGTGCCGACGAAATCCCTCATACATTCAGCGGAAATCATCCATCAGTCCAGAGGGGCTGCAGAATTTGGGCTGGATTTCACAGGCGTCCCCAACTTCGAACAGGTGCAAACCCGGATGCAGGAAGCCATTGAACAAATTGGGCGACATGATGATCCCAACCGCTTTCGTCAATTGGGTGTGGATCTTTATCAGGGTTTTGGCTCTTTTATGGGACCACACGAAATAACCATAAATAGCGAAACAATCTATGGCAAACGGATCGTTATTTCTACCGGATCAAGACCCTTTATTCCGCAAATCCCTGGCCTGGATCAGGTCGATTATTTGACCAATGAGAATGTGTTGCAGCTAGATGAACGGCCGCACTCCCTCCTAATCATCGGGGGCGGCCCGATTGGCGTGGAATTTGCACAATCTTTTGCACGGTTTGGGACAGAGGTTACGGTGGTTGAACAAGGTCCCATGATTTTATCTAAAGAAGATGACGAACTGGTTCCTTTCGTGGCAAGGGCGTTAGAAAGAGAAAACATTCGGTTGATGACAAATGCGGTGGTTTCGTCGGTGAACGACAGCCGAGTCACCATTATGCAAAACGGTCAGGAAAGCCAAGTTTCTGTAGATCGAGTCTTTGTTGCTGTGGGACGGGAGCCGAATACCAAACGCCTCCATTTGGAGAATGCCGGCATCCGTACGGCAGCCAATGGTTCTATTGAGGTTAACGATTACCTGCAAACAAACGTCCCACATATTTATGCCGTGGGTGATGTGAACGGGAGATATCCATTTACACATACGGCCGGATACGAGGGGAAAATCGTCGTTTCGAATGCCTTGTTTGGATGGAAGAGAAAGGCTAACTATCAGCATTTGCCTTGGGTTACCTACAGTGATCCGGAGCTTTTTCATCTTGGATTGACAGAAAAAGAAGCACGGGAAACGATAGGGGCCATACGAGTCTATAAAGTTATGTTGGATGAGGTGGACCGCTTTGTCATCAATCGAGAGCGTGAAGGCATGATCAAAATCATTACGGACCGTAAAGGATATATATTAGGAGCCCATGCCGTTGCAGACGGGGCAGGGGAGTTCATGCAGGAAGTGGTGTTTGCCAAACAACACGGACACAAGATTGGCGATCTATCCCATGTGATCCATCCATATCCGACTAAGGCCGGAGCAGTTCAACAGGTAGCAGACCTGTATTGGCGGGAAAGATTATTTAGCGGCCAATTAACCAAGTGGGTTAGGCGTTATCTGAAGTGGTTTAGATGAATGACTTCACGCCCTTTGGTCACTATCCCTTTCCATCATGTACCCTCATCCTTTCTATAGAAGGGGAAAAACACTTTCAAATTTCTTCTTTTTTGCTATGATAAACATAATAGAATACAAGGAACTACTAGGGGTGTCCATAAGCCTGGACTGAGAGAAAAACGCGATGAAGTTTTTTAACCCTATGGACCTGATCTGGATTATACCAGCGTAGGGAAGTAGTGTTTTCATGTCTATTTCTTTCGTTCAAAGCCAGGTCCAAGATGGGATCTGGTTTTTTTGTTTTATTAAAAAGGAGGTATCGGGATGACAATACAATATCTTGCACAGAAATTAGTTCTTGTTCGTGAGCAAAAGCCACTCATTCATAACATTACGAACGTAGTGGTTACCAATTTTACCGCAAATGGATTGTTGGCTCTTGGGGCTTCTCCGGTTATGGCCTATGCTAAGGAGGAAGTTGCCGATATGGCAAAAATCGCCGGGGCCCTAGTGTTAAATATTGGCACGCTAACAGAAAGTGAAGTCCAAGCGATGATCATTGCCGGGAAATCAGCCAATGAATATGGAGTACCGATTATTTTTGATCCGGTGGGGGTGGGGGCAACACCCTATCGAACAGCGGTAGCGAAACGGATCCTAGAGGAACTGAAGGTAACGATTATTCGCGGGAATGCAGCGGAAATTGCCAATCTAACCGGAGAGGACTGGTCCATTAAAGGGGTAGATGCTGGTGATGCGACAGGTAATGTAGCACAGTTGGCGGTGAAAGCAGCTCGGCAATTTTCAAGCATCGTGGTCATAACCGGTGAAGAAGATATTGCTACGGATGGTACGCAAATCTATTCCATCCGCAACGGGCACCCGATTTTAACCAAGGTAACAGGATCTGGGTGTTTGCTGAGCTCGGTCATTGGAGCATTTGCAGCAGTCGAATTAAATAAACTGGAGGCTGCAGCTGCAGCATTAATTTACTATGGGGTAGCCGCAGAATGTGCGGTGAAAGAAACAGGGGATAACCGGCCAGGAAGCTTTCAAATAGAGCTGTTAAATCAACTATCCCTCGTGACCCCAAAGGAAATAGAACAATTGGCAAGAGTAGAGCAATTTCAAGCTGAAGGAGGAGAATGAAAATGAAGGTTTATAAAGCACTAACCATTGCTGGATCGGACAGCGGAGGCGGAGCAGGGATTCAGGCAGATCTGAAGACCTTCCAGGAACTAGGGGTGTATGGCATGTCCGCGATTACCGCTGTGACGGCACAGAATACTCTTGGTGTACAAGGGGTCTATCCTTTGCCTGTAGATGCTGTGACGACTCAGATGGATAGCATTGGGGAAGACCTTGGAGTGGATGCAGTAAAAACAGGGATGCTCTTCTCGAGTGAAATTATTTCCGCGGTAGCGAGAAAGATTCGGCATTATCAATGGACCAACCTAGTCGTTGATCCGGTGATGATCGCCAAAGGCGGCGCAACATTACTGGAAGAAGAGGCCCTAACCGCCTTGGTCCGTGACCTCATTCCACTAGCGGCTATCGTGACCCCTAACATTCCGGAAGCTGCCACCATCACCAGAATGACGATCGAAAACTTGGCGCAGCGGGAAGAAGCAGCAAAAGCCATTTTCCAAATGGGAGCCCAAAACGTCATGATTAAAGGTGGCCATGACGAACAATCGGAACGGGTGGTTGACCTCCTTTATGATGGAAAGCAATTTTATTATCTGGAAGGAGAACGAATCAATACCCGCCATACGCATGGTACGGGCTGTACTTTCGCAGCTGCAATTACCGCTGAACTAGCAAAAGGGATCCCAGTGGCCGAAGCAGTAAAAACAGCAAAATCTTTCATTAAAGCCGCGATTGAAGATCAATTAGGCATCGGCAGTGGTCATGGACCAACCAACCATTGGGCCTATCAAAATCGACGTAGAGGGGAGATGATGCAATGAGTAGAAATGGAATGGATTCCGAAAAAGTAAGGGCCGCGTTACGTGTGTACTTTATCGCGGGCAGTCAGGATTGCCTGCAAAATCCTGTGGATGTCTTAAAGCAAGCCTTGGCTGGAGGGATTACCATGTTTCAGTTTCGGGAAAAGGGGAAAGCAGCCCGGACTGGGGAACAAAAGCTGGAGCTGGCCAAAGAGCTTCAGGCTCTGTGTCAATCCTACGGGGTTCCCTTCATTGTTAATGATGACCTCGAGCTTGCTTTAGCATTGGATGCAGATGGGGTTCATGTGGGTCAGGAAGACGAGCTTGCTTCCGTTGTTAGGGAGCGGATGGGTCCGGATAAGATCTTAGGGGTTTCCGCCCATACTGCGCAAGAAGCTCGCCAAGCTATGGCAGACGGAGCCGATTATATTGGCGTAGGCCCTATTTTCCCTACCCAAAGTAAAGCAGATGCTAAGGAAGTGAAGGGGCCTGAAGGGATCATCGAGTTTCGCCAGAGTGGGATCCAACTGCCTATTGTTGGGATCGGGGGGATTACCTTAGATAACGCCCATTTGGTCATGCAAGCAGGGGCAGATGGGGTTTCCGTAATCTCCGCCATCACCCATGCCACCTCGATTGAAGAGAGTGCCAAACGTTTTTCCCATATAACAAGTGGTAATGGTATATTGTGAATGAATTCACATAGTTGTAACAATGGTGCGCGGATTTTGTGATATCAATCACAAAATTAAATCGCTATCCGGATATAATTAAAGCATAAGGAGCGCGCCCCTAAAACAACTAACCACTTGAAGGGAAAAGAGGCGATTATCAATGAAACCATTCGCAAAGGCTACATTAGCATTATCGTTAACAACTGTTCTTTTGACAACTGGATGCGGAGGAGTAAATCCAACGGAAGTCGTAGCGCCAAAAGCACAAGCAGCTGCTGACCAACAGCAGGCACCGGAAAAAATTAACCAAGCACCAATCCCAATGAAGATGGATCGGAAGGGTACAGATGTCTTCATTGAGATGACTGCGCAAATTACGAATATCCAAATCGATAAGAATGTAACCTACAATGCATGGACTTTCAATGGTGAAGCGCCCGGCCCACTAGTGGTAGTAAATGAAGGGGATACGATCCATTTCAACTTGAAGAATATGGATCCCGCTGTACCGCACTCGATGGATTTCCATGCCGTGCATGCCGCACCTAGCAAAAAATTCATCGATGTGATGCCTAATGAAGAAGGGAACTTCACATACAAAGCAAGTAACCCTGGTGTATTTATGTACCACTGCGGAACAAAACCTGTTCTTGCACACATTGCAAATGGAATGCATGGTGTCATTATTGTAAAACCGAAAAATGGCTACCCAACTGATAAACAAGTGGATAAAGAATATGTGATCATCCAAAACGAGTGGTACCGTGAAAAAGATTTAGATGATATGACCAATGGGCAACCTTCGCAAGTTGTATTCTCGACCAAGGCATTGAAAGAGGGAATGCCGAATACAAACGGTGATACCTTTACTTTAAAGGAAAAACCATTGCTTGCTAAAGTAGGAGATACCGTTCGGATCTATGTTAATAACGTCGGACCAAACAGAGTAAGTTCGTTCCACGTCGTTGGAACCGTATTGGATACTGTATATTTAGATGGAAATCCGCAAAACGTGTTACACGGCATGCAAACGGTTATGTTGCCTGCGAGCGGAGGGGCTGTTGTAGAATTTAAAGTGGTAGAAGCAGGCGATTATACGATTGTAACCCACCAGTTTAATGATGTACAAAAAGGAGCCGCTGCTGTTTTAAGGGTCACTGAGGATGGTTTGGACCATGGCGGAAAAACAATGAGTCACTAATGTGGATTAAAGAAAAAGGGCGAATGCCCTTTTTTTGTTATGCTAAAACTATAGTAGACAACTCGACTCAAAAATTGTATGGTATAAATATAGAACTTTTAAAGGGGATTCTAGAGGAATGTTAGATTTCACAGAAAAGATCAAAACAATCCAGGATATGAATACTCTGCTCGCTTTAAAAGAGCAAATTAAGGACGAAATTGTTGACAAGAATACAAGCTGGCAAACCCGTCTTATTTTATATAAAAAGGTAAAATTAATTAATGAATTTATAAATAATCATGCAATGAAATAGGAATCTGTTTGATTTTGTTTACATATATTTTATTTAATTAGGGCTATTGTTTCGGGAGTTGGTTTGTTCCATATCCTCGATGATAGCCCTTCTTTACTTTTGGAAATAGGAGGTGGATGTTCTGAAGTTCTCTGGTTTAGAGCGATCGCAGATTTTGCAGGAGATGTCAGATACCTCCTTTGATCTTCTTGTAATCGGAGGGGGAATTACCGGAGCGGGGATTGCCCTGGACGCGGCCACAAGGGGGATGAAGACGGCGCTTGTAGAAATGCAGGATTTTGCCGGGGGGACCTCCAGCAGGTCGACCAAATTGATCCATGGGGGGCTTCGTTATTTAAAACAAGGAGAATTCAAGCAGGTGGCAGAAGTGGGAAGGGAGAGGGCAATTGTATATAAGAATGGGCCACACGTAACCAAGCCGGAGTGGATGCTTCTCCCCATCTATCAGGGTGGGACATTGGGCAGGTGGGGAACATCTTTTGGGCTTTGGCTTTATGATCGTTTAGCGGGAGTGAAGCGGTCGGAACGAAGGAAGATGTTAACCGTGGCAGAAGTTCTTGAAAAAGAACCATTATTAAATAAAACGGGTCTTCTGTGCGGTGGCTATTATGTTGAATATCGTACAGATGATGCCCGTTTAACGCTTGAAGTGACCAAGAAAGCCGTTGCCAAGGGAGTCCTTGCCGTGAACTATACAGAGGTGGAATCCTTTGTTTATAACAAAGAGCTGATCGCAGGGGTCCGGGTGAAGGATCAGCTGTCCAAACAGGAATATGTCATACCAGCTAATAAGGTTGTCAACGCCGCAGGTCCGTGGGTGGATCTGGTAAGGGAGAAGGATGGAAGCCGTAAAAAAACAATTCAGTGGACGAAAGGAATCCATCTTGTTTTTGATCAACGCCGCTTTCCATTGCGCCAAGCTATCTATTTTGATACTTTCGACGGACGGATGGTTTTCGCTATTCCAAGAGATGGGAAAACCTATGTTGGGACTACAGATACCATTTTTCATGGGGACCCCATGCACCCGAGAATGGAAGTGGAAGATCGAGTCTACTTGCTAGGTGCAATCAGTGGAACCTTCCCAGGGCTCTATATAACGGAAAAGGATATCGAATCTTCTTGGGCAGGGATACGTCCTTTGATCGCGCAAGCAGGGAAAAAGCCTTCAGAGATCTCCAGGAAGGATGAAATTTGGCATTCTTCTTCAGGACTGCTAACCGTGGCTGGTGGGAAGTTGACAGGATACCGAAAAATGGCGGAAATGGTTGTGGATCGCATTCCAGGAAATTGGGGCCCCTGTCAGACGAGGCAAATGCCTATATCCGGAGGGGAGGTAGGTAGAGCGGATAATTTTCTTCATTATGTAGAAGAAACGGCAAAGGCATCAAGTTTTTCTTTACAATGGGCGAAGCAGATCGTATGCCAATATGGGTCAAATGCGAAAACCATTTTTTCACTTGCAAGAGAATTAGCTAAAAATAAAGAGGATTTGGGCTTGCCCATCGAGCTTCTAGCGATCCTCGAATATTCCATTCGTGAGGAAATGGCGGTGACGCCGGCAGATTTCTTTGTGAGAAGAACAGGTGCTTTATATTTTCGAAGAAAGTGGGTAGAAGAATGGAAGCAGCCCGTTATTTCCTATATGGCCAAAAGGTTTGATTGGAGCCTGAAAGAAAAGATAAAGCATTTGACAGACCTTAACCAACATTTACAGGAGACTATTTTGGCTGTTGGGGAGGAATCGTAATTTGCTCATAGATGGGGGGATGATTGGTTGGTTTTAAAGGAAGCTGTGGCGTGATGTGCAGCGAATGTTCCGGTGTGTCAAAAATAGAAGAACAACGAATGATCTCTGTATCTCCGATTAACACAATGGAAGACCGGCTTACCCCTCCAATGTCAATCTGCTCAACGCTTATTTTTTTATTGGTTACCTTCATATTCATCGAATACTTCCCCTCCTTTTTTGCACTCTTTTTCTACCATACGTATGCGGGTGATTAGGATGATGTGTAGACTCCCGTTATTTTGCGAAATCGGGATGAACACCCAGCCTGACTGGGCCATAGGATAATATGAAGTACCCTAAAAAAGGAGCTATAATTATGCCGGCGATGGTTGGGACGGTCAATATTAATAGTCTGAGCGGAATTATGAATATTGGTGATGTCCACAAGATTGCCCCACGAAATTACTCGAAAACTTTTGCTGGCGGGGGTTCCTTTAATTCAGGGGATAATCTCAATGTCCATAACGAAAATAGTGTGATCCATGTTTATGACAGGGGGAGCCCACGGCTGGATTTTGATACGCAAAAGGAGCGGGTACGCTGATGAATATGAATTTCTTCATTAATCAAAGCATCGTGATCCACCAATTAAAAATTGATGGATTATCGAATTCCTCTGTACTGCAGATTGGAAGTGCAGGGATGATTAAGCCCTTATCCCAATTATACAATACAGGTGGTTTTACAGGGCCCGCCCCTGCAGCAGGGCCCGGAATAACGACAGGAACAACGAGTGAAGGTGTCATACCGCCAGTCCCATACGTTCCTTTAATTTCTCCATCGGGCTAAGCAGTGATTCATTTTAGGAAGGGGCAAAGGGGTGAGGTAAGATGTATATGAATCGTGAACTCCACTATTATTTCCAACAGTTAAATGCCTACCTACACGCGCAAAATCAAAAAATAGAGCAACTAAATGAGCAAATCAATCAACTTCGTCAAGAAATAGTCCAGTTAAAAGAAAAAAGCCAGCCATCTGTCGTCCGCAATGAATATAAATTTGATCTATTAAAGGTGGAGAAACTGGAGGGGACATTAAATATCGGATTAAATCCAAACGGTTCCGATTCAGCCGTCGGGGAGTTCGACGTTCAGCAATCTGTGGACGTACCCCAAAATCCGAACCAAAACCCCGTGTTTGCCGGTGTGCAAAGGCAAATTTATGATTATTTAAAACAGGAAGCGTTCACTGTGATGCAAGAAATTGAAAAAAGATGCGGCTATCCATTGGACGATTCCTATCGGAATTTTATAGTTGACGATGTGAAAAAACAGATTGACAAGCGAATTCACTATTATTTAAAGCAAACGCCATCCCAATCGCTCAGTGAAGAACAGTTAAAACAATTGGAGAGATCCACGATCCAATCGGTGAAAAGGGATATTGAAAAAACCTTCGAAGCTTTTATTAGAAACTTACCTGGAAGGGATACGAAGGAGCCATGAAATTCACGGTAATCAATCATGAAATCTCAGTGGAAAAGATAAAAATTGATGGAATTGAAATTTCCTCCAATCTGATTATTGGGGATGTTCCGAAGATTACCCTTACTTCGTGGTTTGAATCGCCACCTGAAAATGTAATTGTTGGTGTGACGCCTATGGTAAGGACAATGGAGTAGGGGGTAGAATATGGAAAGAACATCGAAGGTCGATCAGATTCAAATTATTTCACTCGACGATACATCGATACTGGAAATCGGTGATTCGGAGTGTCTGAACCCTCTGACCAAGGCCATTTCCGTGCAGCGAGAGCAGGCTGTCTTTTGGAAACATGAATTCAACTTTGAGGATTATCCGATATTTGCCCGGGACATTCCAGTAAGATCAGCTGATGAGGAGATGGAAAGGGAAACCTATCATCTAAACCCTTTGATCCAGGTTGGAAAGGTGGAGGTTCCCTTTGTCGCCTCGTCTTCAATCATTCATATCGGTTCGAGTCGAGAATTACATGCGGAAGCCAGGGTAGTAACGATTCGTCATCTAATAAGGGAAGGAAACATGACAGAAGAGGAGGTCTAAGCCTTGCCATCCGTTGTTGGAGCGATTAATGTGAACAGCAACTCCGGAAATTTAAATGTGGGTGATGTATTTAATATTTCACCGAAAAGCTCCTCCAAGACCTACTCTGGTCAAGGGGGTGGGAATACAGGAAATGTGGTTAATACACTTAATGGGGTGAGTGCAACCAATACGCTCGATACCGATGGGGTTGATCAGCCGATTGCGGGGAATGTGTAGTACAAACACGAATAGCCCGATAACCGTCGTTATCAGGCTAGATGTGGAATTCTTCGCGAAGTGCGCAGAGGGCGCAATTCCAACATCCTAGAGCTCGTAGATTCGTGTATGCCAATCATAAAGCTGATGTTGGCCAACATCCTTTACACTTTTCCTTTATTCCCTAACTTTCTACTTTTTATTCACTCATTTAAAATACTCACGATAAATAAAGCGGATCTTTCTTTTTTCTTGTGCGATCTGATGCTTGACTCGAGATAATGGGAGTTTGCTGTATTTCCCTTTGCGGAGGTTTTTTTCGAAAATATGGGGGAATAGAAAATCGATAAACAGAAGTTGTTTTTCTCTTGCGGAAAGAGGATTGGTTTCTTCGTATTTTTTTAGCATTTTTTTAAATTCTTTTCCGTTAAATGTGTGAATTCTCGTATACATTTCAAAGATCCGGATCAAATCTTTAGAGGGCAAGTCATAACGGACATCTTCAAAATCAATGAAGAACTTTCGGTTCTTATTGACGATAATATTGTTTTGGTGGAAATCGCCGTGTACAAGGCTTAGTTTTGGATAGGGCTTTGAGATTAAGGATTGATAGGAGCTGGATTTTAATTTTTTTAAAGCCAGTCTGCCCATCTTTTGGAAGAACGGAATAGTCTTTAAAATATATTTGTGCTTTCGTGTTCTGTTCCCGGCATGCCTTTCCTTCCAGTTCTTCATCGTATCTAATCGATTTTGATAATCAGATACCCAGTCATTTTCCGAGTATATATTAGTATGTCGGGAATAGGACAATCCGACAGAGGAATGATGAAATCGTCCTAACGACTTCACTACACCATATAGCTCTTTTTTTCGCCTCAGGCTCTGACTTTTTCCTTTTACCCATTCGTACAGCACATATGGTGAATTTTCATACATGATATATAGCTGGTTTCTTTCTGTAGGAACAGGATTAGCTAGCTTTACACCTCTATCTCCGAGCAAAACTTCCGTTTCCGCAATAAACTGCTGCCTGTCTTTAGGGATAAATAGACTTTTAACTACATACTTTTTGCCGTCCGTTGTTTTAATTTTAGCGACATAGCTAGATTCTTTCACCGTTTTTATCTTATCTAGCTTTTCGATTCTCAGTCCATAAGCATCTTCGATCGCATGGGATAGTTTGGACATCTCCACACCACCTTTTTGATCTTACTAACATGATATGGATGGAGGTACAAGTTGGTGTAGGGGACTACCTATTAGGAGAAAAAAAAGGCCCCACTCGTGTGGGGCCAAGCTCTCAACCTAAACCATTCGATAGTTTAGTTATTTGGTTATACGCAGCAGGTTGCAAAAAGTTGCTCTCTAATCTTTGAAACTCTAAAAATTTCAGACCTTTTTTGCCTTAAATTAGGGACCGTGTTACGATACAAACAAAGAATCAGAAAGTTTAAAGAAGATTGGTGATTTATTTTGGTTCATGATGATCGTTATTTTATGCAGAAAGCATTAGAGCAAGCAGAAAAAGCAAAAGAAAAAGGAGAAGTGCCAATCGGGGCCGTTATTGTCCGTGACGGAGAAATCATCGGAAGCGGGCATAACCTCCGGGAAACAACAAAAGATCCTACCTCCCACGCGGAAATGATCGCCATCCGCGAAGCCAGTGAGCACTTAGGTGGCTGGAGGCTGATAGGAAGCACCTTGTATGTCACCCTAGAGCCTTGTCCAATGTGCGCGGGTGCCATCGTCCAATCCCGCATCGAACGTGTTGTTTTTGGTGTGGGGGACCCCAAGGCAGGGTGTGCGGGTACTTTAATGAACCTGCTTGAAGAGCAGAGATTTAACCACCAGGCAGAAGTGGTCGAAGGGGTTATGGCTGAGGAGTGTTCAGAGATCCTAAAGCAATTTTTTCGGGAGCTGCGGGAGAGAAGGAAGCGAGAGAAAGTGGGGAGGATGGAATGATGTACTATAACAAAGAACAATTGAAGAAGATTCGCGAAAAAGGAGAAGAACAGCTTAAAGAACTGGAAAAGGAAAACAAAGGTGGTAGATATAAATCTGCTGCAGATATGGAAATCGTCTGTCAGCATTGCCAGCACGATCACTTTGAAAAAGGGGAAGCCCTGCTAAATACAAGGGGACTAACCTTTTTGGATTTAGATTGGCTGAACGGCTCAGCCATCACTTTGGCCTGCACCCGCTGTGGGTTCATTCATTGGTTTGCAAAAGAGGTGCAGAGGGTGGAGGAGTAGTAAGGAGTGAGCTTGGGTTAAATTAGCGGGGTTTGAGATACCTGTGTAGGTATATTTTGAGGTGGCGTTGGGAATTTGACAGTAAACCCGTTAAAAATGACAGTAAAGTCATCAAAAACGCCAGTAAAATCTTAAAAATAGCCAGTAAACAGATCAATCACAGCCAATTAATTAGGGGAGAATACATGGCGTCTAGTATAGACTTAAATATTTCACTTTGACTGAAAAGATACCCCCGCTTTCTTCCTCTAGACCATCTCTTTCTATGATTTTTGCCAGTAACGGGTAAAAAAATGACAGTAAAGCCTCCAAATTCGCCAGTAAACCTTTAAAAAACGCCAGTAAAATGATCTATATGAATGGAGGAACGAAAATGAACGGCTGGTTATATACATTGTATTTTATCGTGATCGGTGTCGTCTCTTTTTTAACAGGTGAAATTGTAACATTTGTGATGCTTGGTATCATTTTAATAAGTTTAACCAATATCCATACGACCTTAAAAGAAATTTTAAAGACCATTCAGGAAAAGAAGGGATAGTGGTGATTTGCTTATTTGGGGGGAGAACCAGTGCCAGTGAAATCGATAATTGCAACAGCAGTTGCGTTGGGGCTGATGTTTTTATTTTTGTTTGCTCCGTGGCTAACCTCCGAGAACATACATAAAATTGTGGAAAACGATCTTAAAAAGCGTAACGGGGAAATAATAGATTATGGTGTAAGCATGAATTGTGATGGTTGCGGGGTTAAACAGGTTAAGAACAATGCCTTTGGAAAAGATGTGGTTATTGAATATATTGCTGGTGGGGGGCCTTTACCACCCAATACAAAGTTTGAACGTAGGCAGATTGAAATATTTGTTTCTTTTCTAGGGACCGTGCACGAACTGGGTCATCTTTATTAACTTAACTGTATATGCCTCCTCAGGCACAGTGAGGAAAATCAGGTTACATTAGGTGCTTGATTAGAACATTCCAGATGTGATACTATATTTCTTGTCCCCAATTGGGATTATCAATGGAGGCGTACCCAAGAGGCTGAAGGGGGCTGACTCGAAATCAGCTAGGGCGTTCACGCGTCGCGGGGGTTCAAATCCTCTCGCCTCCGCCATACATATTAAAATTTTTACCCTTCACTTTGCCGGTGGAGGGTTTTATTTTTGCGTTCGGCCTGGATTCTCACCTCCTCCTTTCCCCCTTTCCAAAATCCTCCCGCCTTCCCAATGATAGAATCTGTTTCATATGGGGAAACTTAACGGTGAGGTGATTACTATGCGAAGAAAGCTTTTGCTGTTTCTTGCTCTAGTCCTGTTATTGCCATTTCAATATGCGTCGGCGGCGCTGGCTGATATTGAAGTGTTTGATATTGCAAAAGGGGAAGTGGTTCAGCGAATTTCCAATAATGCAGCGATGCAGGAAGAGATTATTAAGAGCCTGGAGTCCATTAGTGGGTTAGCTAAGCCGTTGGATTCTAAACCTGCACAGGGGAAGATGATTCGTCTCCCCTTGGAGAAGCCAGTCCAAATCAAAAATCAATGGGTGGATCTTGAGGTCTATGAAGTGTTTATGATTCTGCTTCCGACGAAGGAACCTTTCTTAATTTTGTACGATGAATCGAGGAATCCTTACTTGGTGAATTTTAATTACAGTCCAAAGCGGTTGATGGAGAAGATTACGACGTAAGATAAAAGTCAGTTTTTGACGTAAGATTTTTGGTAATGGGGAATATTTACCATTTATAATCACCAAGAGAATGGTATAATGAAATTAGTTAATCCTTCCTTCTTTGGGTGTGAGAGGGTAATTTTCCTTGGCGTTCCTGCTAGGAACGCCCTTTTGTAATTTTTTCATAATTGCGAAGTATAATGGAGTATAGCTGCAAGCTTCACTTAGGTTTAACATTGGGCGGCATGGTCAAAAATGGGATTATGAAATAGCCGAAAGAAGGAATAACTATGACCGATCCTAACCATGATGATGAAAGAATCCGTAAAATTATCCTTGAAGCACAATTGTTGCAGGCAAAGAGAACCATTAAGGCGATTACTTTTGTCACCATTGCTTACTTCGCGATAAAAGGCTTGATCACGGTATATCATTATATCTCCCAACTCTTCTAGAATTGCCCTTGGAAGGGTAGGGGTAAATTACCTTAGGCGTAACGCTTGAATAATTGCTCATGTGTATGGTATGCTATGTAGGCAGTCACATCTTGTGGTTGCCACTGAAAAATGCGTATAACTTTGTCGTGCTAGACGGGGAGATGGCGGTGCCCTATAACCCGCAATCCGCCTTAGCGGGGTTGAATTCCCATCTGAGGTGCGATCATGTAAGGTCTGTCCTCGTGCAAGTGGTGTTGACAACTGGGTCCTACGCAATGGAAACCCATGAATCTGGTCAGGTCCGGAAGGAAGCAGCCATAAGTGGAATTTTTCATGTGCCGTAGGGTGGCCTGGTTCGAGCAAACTACACGAGTAACGCTTGGTTGGTCGTATCGAAGTTGGGTGCACGACATTAATTTTTTAAAGAGGGAGTCCTATTCGTGGGGCTCCCTCTTTTATCATGTAACCCTCATTCGCCAATTGGTATTATGTTCGAGGGTATAGTATAATGGAAGTATTGAATTCAGGAGATTTGGAGTGTTCCGAATGGGCTACCGTGCTTTATATCGTGTGTTTCGCCCACAATCTTTTCACGATGTCGTGGGGCAAGAGCCGATCACTCGTACCTTGCAAAACGCCATCAAAGAACAACGTTTTTCCCATGCGTATTTATTTAACGGTCCGCGGGGAACGGGGAAGACAAGTGTCGCGAAGATTTTTGCGAAGGCTGTCAATTGTCTGCATGGTCCTGCTGCTGAGCCCTGTAATGAATGTTCAGCCTGCATAGGGATAACGGCAGGTTCCGTTGTCGACGTAATGGAGATTGATGCGGCTTCAAACCGTGGAGTGGAAGAAATTAGGGATATTCGTGACAAGGTAAAGTATGCCCCCACAGAAGTTCGCTTTAAGGTGTATATTATTGACGAAGTCCATATGCTTACAACAGAAGCCTTTAATGCTCTTTTGAAGACATTGGAAGAGCCGCCAGAGCACGTTATTTTTATCCTTGCTACGACAGAACCGCATCGTTTGCCAGCTACGATTATCTCCCGTTGTCAACGTTTTGATTTCCGCAGTATCTCTGCCAAATCCATGATAGGGAAATTACGTTATGTTGCCGATTCGAAGGGGATCCAGGTTTCCGATTTGGCGCTTTCCTTAATTTCCAGAATATCTGCAGGCGGAATGAGGGATGCGTTAAGTCTATTTGACCAAGTGTATTCCTATTCAGGGGATCAAATTGACGTGGATGATGTCGTGGTTATCACTGGCGTTGTTTCCCAGCAATTATTGAATCGGTTAGCAGAACAAGTGTATAGTAAAGACATTGCGTCGATCCTTGAACTGATCCAGCAAGTTATGGCGGAAGGAAAAAATCTAGAGCAGTTTTTGGATGATGTCTTGATGTTTTACAGGGATTTGTTATTATACAAAACAGCCCCGCAGCTAGAGGAATTAGAGCACCGAACAATGGGTGACGATGTGTTTGTTGTACTGGCCAAGCGGTATTCGGCGGAACAGCTTTATCACATTATTGAAGAACTGAATAAGGTATCCGGAGAGATGAAGTGGTCCAATCATCCGAAGATATTGCTTGAACTTGGATTTATTCGATTAGTGGAAGGGCTTGCTGCCCCTAGCGTGAAGACGGATCTTCCGGAAATCGAAGGATTGGTGCAGCGTATTGGCCAATTAGAGAGAAAGATTAGCCAACTTCAGTCTGCAGGTGTGGCATCTGTTGCCATGCCAACTGCCACTGCCACATCGACGCCAGCAGAGGCTCCAACGCGTAGGGAAACACCCAAACGCTCCGGCATGCCGTCTACGGTTAAAATTTCTGAACAACGGATCAAAGAAGCAGCTGCTTCTTCCAGCCCACAGGAGCTGCAGAATGTATTGCAGAAGTGGTCCGAAGTACTTAACAAAGTTAAGAAAAGAAAGATTCAGGTACACGCTTGGCTGCTAGACGGGACACCTGTTGCCGCAGGCAACGGTAGTCTTGTAGTGAGCTTCAAGAGTGCGATACACCGAGAAACAACAGAGAAGCCGATGCATCGGCAACTAATTGAAGAAATAGCGGCAGATGTGCTGGGTAAACCCTATGAATTACTTACCTTAATGGAAAATCAATGGGAAGAAATAGGTCCCCAAAGTCCCCAAACAGGACAGCCAAATGGGCTGGAGCAAGCTGAACAGCAACCACAGGAATCAACCGATTTGTTTGTGGATGAAGCCATTAAATTGGTCGGTCGGCAGCTTATTGACATAAAAGATTAAAGGAGGAAACAAGATGCGTGGCGGAATGGGAAATATGAACGGCATGATGAAACAGATGAAAAAGATGCAAGATCAAATGATGAAGGCTCAGGAAGAGCTAAAACTTAAAACGGTAGAAGGGACTGCCGGTGGCGGAGTAGTGACCATTGTTGCTAATGGACATAAGGAAATCCAGGAGGTAATGATTAAGCCAGAAGCAGTTGACCCGGATGATGTGGAAATGCTGCAGGATCTTGTTTTGACAGCTGTGAACGATGCCCTGAAAAAAATAGATGAAATGACTGCGAAGGAAATGGGTAAGTTTACCGGCGGTATGAATATTCCGGGATTATTCTAAGGTGGCTTAAGTGTATTATCCGGAACCGATTGCGAAATTAATTGAGGGTTTTACCAGGCTTCCGGGAATTGGCCCGAAGACGGCTACTCGTTTAGCCTTTCATGTGTTAAATATGAAAGAAGAAGATGTAGTAGAGATAGCGAAGGCGCTCGTAAACGCCAAGCGGAAGCTGCTCTATTGTTCTCATTGTCAAAATATCACCGATGTGGATCCTTGCTATATTTGCAGTGATAAAACGCGCGATAAATCATGTATTTGCGTTGTTCAAGACCCGAAGGACTTAATCGCCATGGAGAGAACAAGGGAATTCCATGGGCAGTATCACGTTCTGCATGGAGCGATCTCTCCAATGGATGGCATTGGACCAGAGGATATCCGCTTGCCAGAGTTGATAAAACGGTTAAATGATGAACAGGTTACAGAAATCATCTTGGCAACAAACCCCAATATTGAGGGAGAAGCGACAGCCATGTACATCTCCCGTCTAGTCAAACCAATTGGCATTAAGGTCACCCGAATTGCCCACGGACTGCCGGTTGGCGGAGATTTGGAATATGCCGACGAAGTCACCTTGACCAAAGCCTTGGAAGGGCGGCGGGAAATCTAGGAACCCTAAGGGGTTCTTTTTTTATGGAGACAAGCATAGGTTGTATTGTTATGGAGGTGAAAAAAATGTTTGCTGAACGAAAGCAAAAAAGGGTGGTTCAAGAACGTATTAGGGAAGAGAGACAACAGCTTCTTCATGGGGTAAAACTTGCGATGGAACAATGGCGCTATGTCACCACCCATCTTGATGAAGGAAGCCGTAAATACGACATGATTGAGATCATGGAACGCAGGTACATGTTTCTATTAAATACAGCAAAGAAACGCAAATTGCATGCCTTATTTTAATCCGGGAGGGATTGTCAGTTGGGAGCATGGATTTGGCTTGTTGTAGGGTTAGGGTTAGTTATGATCACGGTACTCATTGGTCAGTCAGCCTGGCGTCCTTTGCGTTGGGTGGGTTATGGGCTGTTTAAAATTGCCCTTGGCGCCATTTTGCTTTTTGTGTTTAATTCGTTTGGAACCTATTATGATTTTACGATTCCGATTAATCCGGTAACAGCGGCGATGTCCGGTTTCCTCGGCCTTCCGGGTCTTGTCTCGTTAACGATTATAAAAGCCTTTCTGGTGTAACCCTCCATTTGACAAAATTTAAACTTGGACATATAATAATGAAAATCATTATCAAAATAGTCGGTAGGTATTATGAAGCCAAGCCATACGTTTTTTTCTCTTATTTTTCTAACCATCCTGACGATCACTGTCCGCCTCCCATTTATGGGGAGATTTGCGGACAGTTTTGATGCGGTTGATTTCGCCTTTGGGGTGGAAAATTTTGATGTTTTCGCTATGCAACCCCATTTTCCGGGCTATCCCGTACTCATGGTGTTAGGGCATGGGCTTAATCAAATCATACACGATCCCGTAAAGTCCCTGTCTTTCCTTAGTATCTGCAGTGGAGCAGCGCTGATTATTCCCGTCTACTTGATCGCAAGCAGGATCTGGGACCGGGTGACGGGATGGGGTGCTGCAGGACTAGTTGCCCTTAATCCTTTGCTTTGGGTCTATTCCTTGCAGCCGATGTCTGATCTGCCTGGGGTGCTGGGTATAGTAGGCTCTGCTGCCTTTGTTGTCCTTGCTTGGAAAGCACAAAAAGGGGAAAAGGCCCAGTGGATATTTGCAGGGTTGGCAATTATCCTTTTTGGGTTGGCGATGGGGATTCGGCTCTCTTATTTTCCGTTCTTTTCCTTCCTCCTTTATCTCTTTATAGTCCTGCCGCGATCGATGAGGGGCTATCTTTGTTTAATTGGGACAGGCTGTTTATCGATTTTACTATGGGTTATTCCAACAGCCCTTCATGAAGGAGGAGTAGTCCCTTACCTGCGAATGGGCATGGCTTTCACGGAAGGTCATTTTACCGAATGGGGCGGCACGGTTCTGGATGCGCAAATATCTTTCCTTGATCGGGTGCGAATCATCATTGGTCAGCATCTTTTCTATTCCGGGGGTTTAGGGTGGCTTGCTCAAGGAATGGAAGAACGATGGATATGGTTTGGGATTTTGCTGTGGGCTTTACTTGGAGTGTGGCAATACCGAAACAATCGAACGGTTTTCTTCTTTTTCTTTCTAGCCAGTGCCCCTTATGCCTTATGGGTCCTGTTCGGTCAAAACGTGGACAAGCCAAGACATATTCTTCCTCTTATTCCGTTTTTATTGATGGCGTTTTCTCCTTTGATCCTGTCCAAAAGATGGAGAAAACTAACGGTACCTATTCTTTTGGTGATTCTACTTTTATTTGGTACGATAGGATGGGGGAGGGGTGTCGAATATCGGCAAACAACTCCGCCGGTGATTCAGTTGATTGATTACCTAGACTATCACTATCCAGCGAACAACAGTGTGATTTTCACTTGGGAAGAAGAGCGTGTGATCCATTATTATCAACCAGAATGGGATGCAGTTCGGTTAAAATCGTTTCGTTACTTCACTAACAAGGTATTGGTATATGGAGTCGATCCATCCAAACCTCTTTTACTAACAGATCATGTTTTACATGGCTTTGGCCCACAACAGGAGGAAATACTCCCTCATCTTGAGAGGGTTGCAGAGTTTACAGGAAATCCCCTGTTTGATCCGGTTTATCATCGGATTACACTCTATCAAGCAAAGCCAAGTTTATTGCAATACTTGAAAATGAACAAATAAGGCGGGTTCCTGATGAAAAAAGCATCAAAGTTTGAAAAAACAGCGGCAAGGTGTTGGAATATCCTGAACGAAGGGAGGCCTTTTACCCCGGTTTTTGTGGTGGGGGTGTTTTTGTTATTCTCCATAAAAAGCTTAGGAGAGAGCAATTTTTGGCCGGCCTTCCTGCTTAGTTTGGGATCTGTATTGCCCTTGCTTGCGATTTATTTTTGCTATGATTTCCCTTTGCATTTGCGAAAATTTCTTTGGTTTCCTTTTGCAGCTGCACTCCTGCTTTTTAATGCCCCGAGTCTTTCGTTGCTATTATTTTCGTTGGGACTCTATTTTTTCTTTACCGTTATTTTCTGGGGGACCATCTATTATCATTTGCGGATTGGGACAACCCTTTGGAATTTTACCCGCTTTTGGAAGCTGGTCTTAAAAAATAGTGATTCGACAAGTGGCAATGCCCAGGAGCAGATTCCCAAATTTCTTACCGTGCTTGCCTTGCTGCAGGGGAATTTCCAGCAGGTTCAGGTTGGTGAAGGGGTTTTATGGATGACTACCCTTCTTTTCTCTTTGGCTGTTTGGGTCTACAGTAAAGGGATTCATCACCTTCTGTTTAACTGGAAGCCAGAAGAGATTCCTACCTACACGCAGGATGAAACACCTAAAAAGGCACTTGCTGACCGGGTGATTATGGTGGTCATTGACGGTTGCCGCAAAGACCGTTTGGCTGAGGCGAATACTCCTTTTATCGATTGGCTGCGGGAGAACGGAACGGAATATTCGGAGATGGAAACCGTCTATCCAGCTCGGACAGTTGTCTGTTTTTCCTCGATGTATACGGGAACGTATCCAAGAGAGCATAGGATTACGAGCAACATGGTGTACAGGTTAGGGATTCGCTGTGAAAGTATCTTTGACAGCTTGCGTAAGATCGGAAAGCTCGGCCGTTTACTCGGTGTTGCCCATCTGGTGGATTCCTTAGGGGGAGACGTTGATACCTACACGGCAGTGGCCAAAAACGATGTGGTTGACAGTATGATTATGAAACGTGCAAAAGAGATCATGACTGAGAAGAACCCCGATCTTTTCATTGTCCAGCTGATTAGTACGGATCAGACGGGGCACAGCAGGGGGGCTCTTTATCCGGAATATCGGGAAAAAATCGAGGAAGCCGATGCACATGTCGCGGATTTTTATCACTGGTTGAAAGCAGAGGGCTATATGGAAAACACCGCATTCATTGTTGCGGCAGACCATGGCCAATCCGATGGAATTGGGGGGCACGGGCATTTGGATGAAGGAGAGCGATTTGTTCCGTTCATACTACATGGTCCGATGATTCGCCAAGGGGTGAAAGTAACGGAGAAGCATTCGCTCGTTTCCGTTGCACCGACGATGGCTTACCTGCTGGGTGCCCCTTATCCAAATAAATCAAGGGGGCCTGTCCTGAGGGAGGCTATAAGAAATGAGGTGGACCAGCATGAAGAAAAAGTGCATCGTTGTGATCCCAGCGCATAATGAGGAAGAGGCGATCGGTCAAGTGATTCACAAGGTCCCCCGTTTTTTCCGTAAGGATCTGGAGGTATCGGTGTTGGTCGTCAATGACGGATCAACTGATCGCACCGTACAGGTGGCACTGGAGGCGGGTGCTGATCATATTTTAACGATGCCTGGAAATTGCGGTCTTGGGGCAGCGGTGCGTACAGGACTGAAGCGAGCTTATGAGTGGGGTGCCGATGTGGCGGTCATGATTGATGCAGACAATGAATACCCCGCAGAGGAAATACCAAACCTAATAGAACCCATTTTAGAAGGTCAGGCAGATTATGTGATGGGTTCCCGTTTCATGGGAAAAGTAAAAGGGATGAAGCTTCACAGGCGATTCGGAAATTATTTTTTTACAGCGCTTCAGTCCATTTTGTTAAGAAGATGGATATACGACGGGCAATCCGGAATGAGGGTATTTAGTCGTCCTGTTTTAAATGATCTGGAAATCATTCATGATTATAATTATGCTCAGGTAATGACGCTGAATATTGTCCGGAAGGGGTACCGCATGATGGAGGTGCCGATATCCTATCAGGTGAGGACAACAGGTAGATCCTTTATCAAGTTTGGTGCTTATCTGAAGCATGTCATTCCCGCGATCTTTAAGGAAATGTCCAGGCCTGTGTCAGCGGGGAACAGGAAACAGCTTTACCCGGCATTAACGGGCAGTAAGACCCCCACTTCCATTTTTCGAAACGAGGGTAGGGGAAGTGGGGGATAACTGCCCGTTAATGCTAGGGTAAGTGCAACTAACCATCAGAGGGGAATATTGGATTGGAAAATCCCTTTCTGATTGAAGCTTTTCTTACCAGGAGGTTAATAAAACGTTATGAAGCCGATGTTAGGGGTCATCGTAGAAGGGGAGGCTGGGTTAGCTGTTGCAGTGGGATTTGCCAGCCGTGGATACCAGGTGGTATATGTAGAAACTTCGCCAGAGCGGCGGAAGGGACTGCTGGAAGGGAATCTACCTTCTACTGAGGAGGCCTTGCTGCTGGGATGGAAAGAGATGATCCAAAATGGACTTCTTATCGTTACAGGAGAGCTCTCCCATTTGGCGCAGCTCTCTTTTGTTTTTATTTATGTGGAGACAGACAAGCTATGGCAGGTAGTCAAGTCGATAGTCCCTTATCTTACGGCTGGAACAGGCGTCGTTTTAAAAAGTACGGTTCCTGTTGGAACAGGAGATGAAGTTCAACAGTGGCTGGTCGATCGCGGCCATGCTATCGAAGTCATTTCCTCGCCAGAATTTTTACGCCAAGGGTCCGCTTTGGCAGATTTTCAGCAACCCTCTCGGACTGTACTAGGGGGGGAGGATTGCCATCCTACACTGCACTCGTTAAGAAGGCTTTTGGCTGCGGATAGGCTCCCCGTCCTTGTGACGAGCAGGCGCAACGCTGAGATGATTAAGTATGCGGAAACCTCCTTTTTTGCGACAAAGCTTTCCTTTATCTATCAGCTTGCACAGCTTTGCGAGCGTCTTGGAGCAGAAGTGGATACGGTTGCTCAAGCGATTGGGCTGGATCCGCGGATTGGACAGGGCTTTATGGGGGCGGGAATGGGGGTTACCGATCCTAGTCTGGCCCATGACATACAGGCTTTGATTCTTCAGGCATCGGATCAAAACGTAGAAACCCCACTTTTCCAAGCTGTACGAAAGATGAACGAAGGACAGCCAAAGTGGATGGTGAATCAAGTGCGTGAAAAGATTGTTCCACTTTTCGGTAGAACGATTGCAGTTTGGGGCATTCATCCAGATACAGCTTTACCAACGTTAACGCAATTATTGCAGGAGGGAATGAATCTTCACCTTTATGCCCCTGTTCAGTGGGAGGCGTTGAAACAAGAGGGAATTGAGGAACGCTTTTCGGATCAATTGTTCTATTTCGATTCACCGTGGGAAACGCTTGAGGGGGCCGATGCCCTGACGATTATGGCTGAGCTGCAGGAATTTCGGGAATTGGATCTAACAAGGGTGAAGAAAATGATGCGGGATCCCCTTGTGATTGACGGGTGGAATCTCTATCCGACAGTCTTGATGAAAGGTTTAGGTTTTGAATATGTATCAGTTGGTAGAAAAATCTGAACAAAGAGTATAAATGATTCCCAAGTTGGTTAATAATGATGGAAAACAGGTTAGGATGTTGGTGGATCATGGAATCAAGCGAAAAATGCTGTATCGTTTGTGGGCAAAAACAGGTGGAAGGAATCGCAATCTGGAAGGCATTTATTTGCCAAAGTTGCGAGCAGGAAATGGTGCAAACGGATGTGTTGGATGATAAGTATCCTTTTTTTGTAGAGAGAATGAAACAGATATGGAAAATGGAAGCCTGATCGGTTGATAGTCTTGCTGAATAACAGCAAGGCTTTTTATTTTGCGGGAGAGAACGTATAATTTGGTTCAAAGGATGGGCAGGGAGTTGAAAAGATGGATCAAAAGCAAATTCCGATTGAACAGGCCATGTCTCGTTATGCTGAAAAAAACACGGTCAGATTCCACGTACCGGGGCATAAAGGAAGAGGACAGGGATCCTTTCTTTCTTCTATTTTGCCTTATGATGTGACCGAGTTGCCAGGTCTTGATGATCTACATCATCCAGAAGAGGCAATCCTTGAGGCTCAGCGTTTGGCTGCTGAAGTGTTTGGCGCGGAGGAGAGCTTTTTTTTAATTGGCGGGAGCACGGTCGGAAACCTCGCTTTATTATTAACCGTATGTCGACCAGGAGAGCTTGTTCTGGTACAAAGGAATGTTCATAAATCGATTATCCATGGATTAATTTTGGCACAAGCAAGGCCAATTTACTTGAAGCCGGAAATGGATTTGGCGACAGGGCAGGCAATTGGTGTATCGCTTGTTGAATTACAGCGGAAAATCAAGGAATACCCAAAGGCAAAAGCGGTATTTCTATGTAATCCAAATTATTATGGGATGGGATTTGACCTACGGGCTTACTCTGAATGCTGCCATTCGGCTGGGATGCCGCTGCTTGTCGATGAAGCACATGGGGCACACTTTGGATTTTCCGAAGGGCTCCCACCTTCGGCGATGCAGTGTGGGGCAGATGCTGCTGTGCAGTCCACACATAAAATGCTTTCATCGATGACGATGTCTTCGATGCTGCACATCCAGGGGGATTTAATCGAACGTACACGATTACGCCAAGTCTTAACGATGGTGCAATCGAGCAGCCCTTCTTACCCTCTGCTGGCCTCTTTAGACCGGGCAAGATATGAACTGGCTCTGAGGGGAGAGGAATTGTTTCGAGAGGGTTTGTTGCTGGCTAAGCGCTTGCGGCAGGGGGTTCGGGATATAGGCATCCCTTGGCTGTCTGCTGTTGGGAGGGAAGGGGTTTATGATTTTTTAGACCCGTTGAAGGTGACTTTGCAAACTAGAGCTTCGCTTTGTTCAGGATTTAGGCTGAAGGAGCATTTGGAAGTGGGAGGAATTTATCCGGAAATGGCGGATGAACGTCTTGTCCTTCTGGCCCTGTCGGCTGAAACAAAGGAAGAGGATATTAAGAGGACCTTGGAAGTAATATCTTCGCTGGATCGCGGGCTGCCTGTGGATGATACCTTGAGGGCTCATAAAGTCCACTTTTCCCAGCAGGTCGTCCTCACCCCTCATGAGGTGTTTCACCGCGGTCCTAGGGTCACTATCCCTTTTTATCAGGCGGAAGGGAAAATTGCTGCAGAAATGATTGCCCCCTATCCACCGGGGATTCCGGTTGTCAATCCTGGAGAGAGGATCGACAGGGAAACGATCGATTATTTGATAGAATTGAAAGAACAAGGCTGTCGGATGCATGGGATTTCGGATCCCACCTTACAGACCGTTTTAGTTGTGGGAGGTAGCGATGAAGAATAGGTTGTTTATTACTGTTGAAGGCGGAGAAGGTGCGGGAAAAACTACGATTATTGAAAGGTTAAAAGATGATCTGGAGAAAAAGGGTCATGCCGTTCTTCAAACGAGGGAGCCAGGTGGAGTGGAAATCGCCGAGAAGATCCGTGCAGTCATCCTTGACCGGAGCCATCGCCAAATGGACGAAAGAACAGAGGCCTTGCTCTATGCCGCGGCGAGACGACAACACTTGGTAGAAAAGGTGATGCCCGCTTTGGAAGAGGGGAAGTTGGTCTTGTGTGACCGCTTTTTAGACAGTAGCTTAGCATACCAGGGTTATGCTCGTGGACTTGGAATGGAGGAAATCTTGACGTTGAATCAGTTTGCCATTGGTGCTTGTATGCCGTCCTTGACCTTGTATTTTGATATTCCCCCAGAGGTGGGATTGGCACGTATCCGTGCGAATAGGGCCCGTGAGGTCAACAGGCTGGATTTAGAGCAGCTTGACTTTCATCAGCGCGTTCGTGAGGGATATAGGCAACTGCTAGAGCGGTTTCCTGAGCGAATTGTTTTGATTGATGCCGCGCAGCCGGTGGAGGATGTGTTTCAGGCGGCTATGAGCTCGATTAAGGAACGGCTGTTTACGTGATCTCGCACTCCCACTAGAAAAATCCCTAGGCGATTTTCCGCTCAAACTAGTGTAAGATGAAAGGGTGGAAACACCTATTTTCGAAAAAGGATTGCAGGTGAAAAACATGAGCTGGCAGGAATGTTCTGATCAACAACGGATTGCAACCATACTTAGGCAAAGCATAAAAAATGATAGAGTTGCCCATGCGTATTTGTTCGCCGGAGGGCGCGGAGTTGGAAAGCGAAGGGTTGCCATGCAATTGGGGAAGTCCTTGCTCTGTTTAAGGCAGGATGGGGATAGCTGTGATCAATGCCATCACTGTTTGCGCATCAATTCAGGGAATCATCCCGATTTTCACCTCGTGGAACCAGATGGGGCGAGTATTAAAATTGATCAAATTCGTGGTCTGCAAAAGGAATTTTCTCTGCGAGCCGTAGAATCCAAAAGGAAGGTTTATATCCTGGATCATGCGGATAAAATGACTGTGCAAGCTGCGAACAGTCTGCTTAAATTTCTGGAAGAGCCAGGATCTGAGGTCACGGCGATCCTTTTAACAGAAAATCCGCACCAGATGCTTCCCACCATTCTGTCAAGATGTCAGGTAATGCACTTTGCTGAACTTCCTTTTGAAAAAAGGGTAGGTCTGCTGAAAAGTGAAGGCCTATATGAGCCGCTTGTACGCAATGCCTGTCAAATTACGGCTGATTTAGGACAAGCAAGGGAATTATGCCAGGCAGAATGGTTTGCGCAATTTCGAAATCAAGTGTTACAATTAAATGAAGACGTACTAGAAAAGGGTTCTCATGCTCTAGTAGGTTTACAGGAGAAGATAGTTAAGAATGATCAAGGGACTCAAGGGATTTCGAACCTGCTTGATCTCTATATATATTGGTTGCGGGATATCTTGTTCTTTCATATGGATCGAAAGCAAGACATACTCAATCTGGATCAATTGGAGGCGATGGGACGCCAAGCTTTAAGATGCAGCAAAACTTGGCTTCTTAGAGCTATACAGATCGTGATGGGAACGAAGGATCGGTTGGCCCGTCACGCCAATCCCCAATTGACACTGGAAAGAATGATTATTGAGTTGCAGGAGGTGTGAATTTGGTTGAAGTCGTAGGTGTACGCTTTAAGAAAGCGGGAAAAATATATTATTTTGATCCTAGTGATCTTCCCGTGGAGAAAATGGGATATGTCATCGTGGAAACGGCACGTGGGATTGAATACGGGCAAATGGTCATTGGACGCAAGCAGGTTACGGAAAACGACGTGGTGTTTCCTCTGAAGAAAGTGATTCGATTGGCTACAGAAGAGGACACGGAACAGGTAAAGGTTAATAAAAGTATGGCTACTGAAGCACTGAAGCTATGCCAGGAAAAGATTGCCGAACACCAGTTGGAAATGAAGCTCGTTGATGTGGAATATACTTTTGATCGGAATAAAATTATCTTTTACTTCACCGCCGAAGGTAGAGTGGATTTTCGTGAGCTTGTGAAGGATTTGGCAGCTGTATTCCGCACACGGATTGAACTTCGACAGATTGGGGTGCGCGATGAGGCTAAGATGCTCGGTGGGATAGGGCCTTGTGGAAGGATCCTGTGCTGTTCAACCTTTCTTGGAGATTTTGAACCGGTCTCAATCAAGATGGCAAAGGATCAGAATCTGTCGTTGAATCCGGTCAAGATTTCTGGATTATGCGGCCGGCTCATGTGCTGTCTGAAATATGAGAATGATAATTACGAAAGCGCCAAAGATGAACTGCCTGATATCGGAAGGCAGGTTCATACTCCGATGGGAAATGGGCGAGTGGTTGGTCTTAATATTTTGGAACGTCTGGTACAGGTCGACTTACCTGAAGCAGGGCGTATGATGGAGTTCTCCTTAGATGAAATTGTGGAGATGGAGAAGGTGAATTAGGATTCGGAGTGGGTGAGGAGATGGATCAAGGAAAAATTTTTCAACAAGCAGCCAGTATTGAGGATCAAATCGGTAAATTGTGCAAGGAAGTCAGTGGTCTGAAAGAAAGAATAGTGGAATTGCTGGAGGAAAACAAGAACCTCACCATAGAGAATCAGCATCTGCGTTTACAAGTGGAGCAATTACGAAATGAAGTTCAGTCTGATAAGGATACAGAACACAGAACCGAGGAATCCAACAAGGCGGCCATCGGTGAAGGCTATGACAACTTGGCCCGGATTTATCAGGAAGGTTTTCATATTTGTAATTTACATTTTGGAAGTTTACGGAAGGAAGGCGACTGTCTGTTTTGCTTAGCCTTCCTGCACAAATAAATTTTTGTTGACGAAACCTAGGCTTAGGTGGTACCATTTATCTCAAGAAAACATTAACAAATTAAATATTGTTCGTCGCTTATCTAGAGAGGTGGAGGGACTGGCCCTATGAAACCCAGCAACCGTCAATCATTTTTGATTGAAAGGTGCTAATTCCTGCAGAACAAGGTTCTGAAAGATAAGACGAAGGGATATGTTGTATATGCATAAAACTTCTTCTTATTGAAGAAGTTTTTTATTTTCCCAAAAATAGGAATCGAGTCAGAATCGTAATCATTATCTGAATAATCCCGAGTTAACCTATGGGGAAGGTAAGTAATAAATAAAAAAGCGCAAAAATGGAGTGTGAGATCAATGAAACCAATTGTGGAGGCCAAAGACATTATATCTAAGATCCCGAACGGGGCAACCATCATGGTCGGAGGTTTCTTGAATGCGCCGGAAACTTTAATTGACGCATTAGTACAACATAACGTAAAAGATTTAACGATTATTTCAAATGATACATGCTACGAGAATCAAGGAATCGGGAAACTGATTCACAATCGCCAAGTGAAAAAAGTGATCACTTCCCATATTGGTACGAATCCGGAAACCCAGCGCTTACTAGCTGCGAAAGAAATTGAAGTGGAGATCGTTCCTCAAGGAACTTTGGCCGAACGGGTCCGGGCCGGTGGAAGTGGTTTGGGAGGATTCCTTACGCCGACCGGAGTTGGTACGGTTGTCGAGGAGGGAAAGGAAGTCATCACAGTGAACGGCAAACGTTTCTTGCTTGAGCTGCCGCTTCGGGCAGACATCGCCTTGCTTCAAGCAAGCATCGCCGATAAGGCAGGGAACTTATTTCATAAAAAGTCGACAAAGAACTGGAACCCGCTCATGGCTATGGCCGCTGACCTGGTTATCGCTGAAGCAGAGGAAATTGTGGAGATTGGTGAGATTGAGCCAGATGTGGTTCATACGCCAGGGGTTTTCGTGAAATATTTGGTACAAAAAGAAAGGAGTGCTGTCCTATGAGTTCAGATATTCGTGGCCTGATTGCTAGCAGAGTTGCTAAGGAGTTGAAAAATGGTGACTTGGTAAATTTGGGGATTGGCTTACCGACCCTGGTGGCGAACTACATACCGGAAGACGTGCAGGTATATCTCCAATCAGAAAACGGAATGATCGGCATGGGACCTTCTCCTGATGAAGAACATGTGGATCCAGATCTCTTTAATGCCGGTGGAAATCCAGTAACAATCCTTCCAGGCGGAGTATTCTTCGATACAGCTTTATCTTTTGCAATCATTCGCGGAGGACATGTAGATATTACTGTATTGGGTGCCTTGGAAGTCGATCAGCATGGTAATTTAGCAAGCTGGAGCATTCCTGGCAAGTTCACACCTGGAATTGGCGGGGCGATGGATCTTGTGGCAGGTGCCAAGCGTGTGGTCGTAGCGATGGAGCATACAACGAAAAAAGGGGAAGCAAAGATTCTTAAAGATTGTACCCTTCCTCTTACAGCTCAGGGACGTGTGAGCATGATTGTAACGGAATTGGCCGTCTTTGAAGTGAGACCAGATGGTTTATGGCTAACAGAATTGCAACCAGGGGCAACGCTTGATGAGGTAAGACAGAAAACAGCAGCCGATTATCAAATTGCAGCCGAGCTGCAGAGAGAAGAGGCAAAAAGCGCGGTATGAGATTAAGGTGGCTGGTCCTTCTACTGACCGTCCTCGTGCTCGGCGGATGCAGCGTCGCAGCGAAAGATGATGCAGAGCAGCAACAAGCCCCTGCTTTTACCCTAAAGGATTTAAATGGCGAAGAGGTAAGTCTACAGCAGTACGAAGGGAAATTGGTTTTGCTCAGCTTTTGGAATTCCTGGTGTGGTCCTTGTAAGACGGAAATGCCGATTTTACAAAAACTGCAAACGGAGTATCCAGACCAGGTTGCTGTGATCGGAGTGAACCTTAGCTTTCAAGATATTATGAAAGATGTAAAAGCCTTCGTAGAGGATCACCAGATAGAATACAAGATTGCATTAGATAAACTCGGAGAAGTGGCAGACTCCTACCAAGTAAGAGAACTCCCTGTGCTATACCTGATTAGTCCGGAAGGAAAGATTCTGAAACGAATGGTTGGCGCGGGAACGGAGGAAGCACTTAGAAGTGAAATAGAAAAAAATATAGAGAAATAATGAGGAGGCTGTTTGATGAAAAAGGGAAGTTGGTTAAAAAAGGGGATTGCTAGTATAGGCGTACTAAGTTTAGTGGTTGCTGCAGGGTGCAGCTCTTCCTCTGAACCGGCAGCTGCTGGTCAGCCGAAAGCGGAAGCGACTGGGGATAGCAGCGCAACAGAGGCCGCTGCAACAACCGGTCAAGATTTCAAAATCGGTTACCTGCCAGCAACGATTGATACGCTGTTTTTCGTAGCACAGGAAGAGGGATATTTTAAAGAAGAGGGATTAAACACAGAGTTAATTCCGTTTGGAAACTCTGGTGAAGGTCTTAACGCCATTAAGGCTGGAAAGCTTGATGTAGGAGCATTTGGAACCGCAGCTCCACTTAGCTTTATCGATAAAGGTGCATCTGATTTAACAATTATCGGCGGTGCAGGTGGAAAAGGAAATGGGATTATTGCTAAGCCTGAATTAGAAAATGAGTTTCAAGATATACAAGGCTTTAAAGGGAAAAAGGTAGCGACTGTGAAACTTTCCAATGGGGATGCCGTATGGAGAAAAGGTCTTGTAGATGCCGGCATCGATCTTGAAAAGGATGTAGAAATCGTTGAACTTGGTTCCCCTGCAGAAGTGTTGCAATCAGTGAAAAAAGGCGCCGTCGATGCGGGGATCGTATGGGCTCCATTCATGGAAATGGCGAAAGAACAAGGGTTAAAAGTTGTGAAATATACGGATGATTATTTCCCAGGACATCCTTGCTGCCGTCAAGTCGCGCTTAGTGAAAATCTAAAAGAAAGAAAAGATGACTACAAAGCTTTCTTTAGAGCCCTACTTCGCGCAGAGAAATTCTACAACGAAAATAAAGAAGAAACCATTGAACATATTGCGAAATACGTGAAAACAGATCGTAAAATCATTGAAGCAGATGCATACGGCGGAGATCTATTAATTTCAGCTGACCCGAACAAGCATGGGGTTGAAGAGTATTGGGAAGGCATGAAGAAGATTGATTACGTTCAGTCAGAAGAAAATATCGATAAAAATATCAATACTGCTTTATACGAGGAAGCATTGAATGCCTTAGTGGAGAAAAATCCTGATGATGCTTTCTACCAAAAGACTTTAGAATTGTTTAAGAAACAAAATTCTTAGGGGGATTTTATCATGGGAACTCTATCTATACAGGACGTGTCATACACATATAAAGGATCGAGGGAATCCCATCTTGCTGTACAAGGTGTTAATTTAACCATTCAGGAAGGTGAAATCGTCTGCTTCATCGGGCCTAGCGGTTGTGGGAAAAGTACCGTTCTCAATATGCTTGCCGGACTTTTCCACCCGACAACAGGAAAGATTGAATATGAACAGAATGAAATCACAGGACCTGGGGTGGATCGGGGAGTAGTTTTTCAAAGCTACTCTCTCTTTCCTTGGATGACTGCACAAGAAAACGTCATACTTGCTTTGGAACAGGTGAACAAAGGTGTTCCAAAGCAGGAGTTAAAACAAAAAGCGAAGGAATTGCTAGAATTAGTCGGATTAGATAAGGCAGATCAAAAATATCCTTCCCAACTTTCCGGAGGTATGCAACAACGGGTTGCTCTGGCCAGAATGTTCGCCTTGGATTCTCCGGTGTTTCTGATGGATGAACCCTTTGGTGCTGTGGATGCAGCTGTAAGGGCAAACCTTCAGGACTGCTTAGTCGATTTGTGGAGTAAGCAGCAGAAGAAAAAGACGATTGTCATGGTTACCCATGATATTGACGAAGCTATTCTTTTGTCTGATCGGATCGTTGTGTTTTCGCCAAATCCAGGACGGGTTTCAGAAACCATCACAGTTTCTATTCCGCGTCCGCGCTCTCGTCAAAGTTTATTTATGTCACCAAGATACATGGATTTGCGGGCACATCTTCTTACCCTTTTACATGGGGAAGAAACACAGGCATGGGAAGAGAAGGTGAGTTCATTATGAGTTTTAGAATCGGAATACGTGCCGTCGTTTCTTTGGTATTGTGGGCACTGGCTGCCATTTTCGTGCAGTTCTTCCCGAATTCCGAAGAAACTCCGACAGGTTCTTTGTTTATATTTGTACTGGCCGTTATTGCGGTGCTTCTAGTGAGCTATCTATTGCTTAGCAAAAATCCGGAGAAGAACCAGAAAAAACAGGCATTAGCGGATGTGTCATCGGTTTTCGCAGTTGTTTTAATTGTCTGGGAGGCCATGACAGCCAAGTGGCGTGTGGTCGATGCCTTTATCTTTCCTTCTCCAGGCACCGTTTTTGGTAATTTATGGACGGACCGAGTCGAGTTGCTTGGACACATAGCAGCATCTACTAAACTTTTAATTACGGGGTTTGGATTCGCGCTTATTCTAGGGGTGTTTATTGGATTACTTGCCGGTTCAAATCAGAGGGTACAGGGATTAGTCAAATCACTAGCCAATATCGCCAGTCCGATCCCTCCGATTGTATATATCCCTTATGCGATTACGATTTTGCCATCATTCTTTATGTCGTCGGTTTTCGTTATTTTTCTCGGGGCTTTCTGGCCAATTCTCATTAACACGATCAATGGCGTAGGACAGATCGAACATCGCCTGATCGATTCAGCTCGAACATTGCAATTATCCCCTTGGACCCTGTTCCGAAGAGTATTATTTCCCGGCGCGTTGCCAGGGATTTTCTCAGGGGCAACTGTGGGGCTTGTATTTGCCTTTATCCTCTTAACCGCTGCCGAATTAATTGGAGGAACAGCTGGTTTGGGATATTACGTGAAATACTTTACCGATTTTGGAGATTATTCCCGAGTCGTAGTCGGTATCATTGTGATTGGCTTCTACGTCACCATTTTAATGACATTGCTGCAGCGTATTGAGCGGTACTGCTTGCGCTGGAAGCAGAGATAAAGAATATAGGGACCTTGGGTGGGTCCCTTTTTTGGTGGGGTACGGTCCGCTTAATTTTGTTTCCCCCTTTTCCCTTCTTATCAACACCCCCACCATTAGGGTAATATATAGGAATAAGGTGCAAGGAAAGGTCGTGCAGCACGCGTGGAAGTCACATTACAACCATCGGAAAGAATCGATGATTTGTTAAAACATCATTTAAAAATTATTCAAAGCAAAGAAGTGTTCTCTTTTTCTATGGATGCTGTTTTGTTAGCGCAATTCGTATCCCTACCGATCCAAAAGGGGCGGATTATGGATCTTTGTACAGGTAACGGGGTTATCCCTTTGCTCATGTCTACGAGATCAAAGGCGAAAATGGATGCCTTAGAAATCCAGCCAAGGGTTTTCGATATGGCTAAGCGGAACGTGCTACTCAACGATTTAAATGAACAGATTGAAATCCATCTTGGTGATTTGAAAGATGCCCCACCCCATTTTGGGCATGGTGTATATGATGTCGTTACATGTAATCCTCCTTATATGATTGGACAAACTGGGGAAAGGAATGTTAACGAACACTTTGCGATCGCCCGTCATGAAATCTACTGTACCTTGGAGGATGTGATACGAGTCAGCGCTAGCCTAACCAAATTCGGGGGGAAAGTAGCTCTTGTCCATAGACCTTCGCGATTTAGCGAATTAGTTTTTCTGATGCAGAAATATCGAATAGAACCAAAAAGGGTGCGCTTTGTTCATCCGAGAGCAAATGCTGAAGCCAATATGGTGCTGGTGGAAGGAATAAAAGAGGGGAAACCTGAATTAAAGGTGCTTCCTCCCCTCCTGGTCTATGACGCAGATGGGACCTATAGCCAAGAATTAATGGAAGTTTATTTTGGAAGCAAGAAGGGAGGGGAATAGGGTGTTTGTTCAGTCTAGCTTTTCCGGGAGTCAGCAGGAGCAAGGTGAGCTCTATTTGGTGGCCACCCCGATTGGGAATTTGCAAGATATAACAGTAAGGGCACTGGATACTTTAAAAATGGTTGATATTATTGCGGCAGAAGATACAAGACAGACACGAAAGCTCCTTACGCACTTCGAGATTGAGGCCAAATTAATAAGCCATCATGAGCATAACAAAGAGGCTAGTTTAAAAGGGATTATCGAGTGGCTTCAGGAAGGGAAAAAGATTGCGTTAGTCAGCGACGCGGGGATGCCAGCCATTTCTGATCCAGGGTATGAGTTAGTGCGGGAGGCCACAAGCTTGCAGATTCCGGTGATTCCGATCCCTGGAGCGAATGCTGCGTTATCGGCTTTGATTGCTTCTGGTTTGCCAACTGCGCAGTTTATCTTTCTCGGATTTTTGCCGCGGGAAAAAAAGCTGCTCAGAAAAGAATTAGAACGAATCAAGGGCTATCCCGAAACCTTGCTTTTCTATGAAGCGCCACATCGGATCGTCAAAATGTTGCCTACTTTAAAAGAAGAACTAGGGGATCGGCAGATTGTACTCGCTCGGGAACTAACTAAGAAATACGAAGAATTTATCCGCGGAACCATTACCGAAGTTATCGATTATTTAGAGGATCAAGAGCAAATTCGAGGGGAATTCACTGTCATTGTGGAAGGTTCTACAGAGCCCTCCAGTGGGCAAGAAAAAGAAGTCTGGTGGATGAACCTTGATGTGATCACGCATGTCGAAACCTACATAAGGGAGGGGCTATCCTCGAAAGAAGCAATCAAAAAGACGGCAGAGGATCGCCAGGTTCAAAAAAGGGATATCTACAACTTATACCATCATCAATAAACAAAAAAACCGTCTCAGTAAACGCTCAGACGGTTTTCTTATTTAAAATATCGATTTGGCAGGGACGGGCATTTGTGAGATACAATCCATACATACAACTTTCCCCTTGAAATGGGAAACGCCTTCTGCACTCCCGCAGAAAATGCATGCTGGTTCATATTTCTTTAAGATGATGCGCTCTCCGTCCACGTAAATCTCAAGTGCGTCCTTCTCGCCAATTCCGAGTGTTCTGCGTAGCTCAATCGGAATGACAACGCGTCCAAGCTCGTCTACCTTCCTTACAATCCCAGTCGATTTTAACATGAAAATGCCCCTCTCCAATTTATATCCCATTCTTTATCTACGTTTTAATCAACGTTCGTTCCGTCAAAATTCGACAAATATTATTTATAAACATAGTACCAACACTTCCAAATGTAGTCAACCATTTTTTTCAATAAAATGGATATTTTAAAATAAGAATTTCTAATTGGTAGGCGAAGTAAACCTTATTATAGCAGCATTTTCCCCATCTTCACGTACAATCAGGTATAGAAAAGTATAAATTTAAATTGGGGAAATGGCATTTTTTTACTGGGAATTAGATGTGGCTTTTTATCAGCTGTTTCGACAAAAAATGCATGAATGTTGTTAGAAACGATAACCTTGCCTGCAATCCTTGACATCCTCTAGTTATCTTTTGTATATTTTGGGCAACAATGAGATAATAGGTTAAAAAAGGTCGATTGAGAGGAAGAGATCCGTGGCGAACAAAACATTTTATATTACCACCCCTATTTATTATCCCAGCAATAAACTACATATTGGAAATGCCTATACTACTATTGCTGCGGACGCAATGGCCCGCTATAAGCGGCTTAGAGGGTATGATGTCTACTACTTAACAGGAACAGATGAGCACGGGCAAAAGCTTCAACGACGCGCGGCTGAAGAAGGCCTGACCCCTTTGCAATTTATCGATCCGATTGTGGATTGGATTCAAGATTTATGGGCGAAGCTAGACATTTCTTATGACGATTTCATTCGCACAACGCAGGACAGACATAAGGTCATTGTTCAGAAAATCTTTCAAAAGCTCGTCGATCAGGGTGACATTTATCTTGGTGAATACGAGGGGTACTATTGTGTTCCATGTGAAGCTTTTTGGACAGAACGGCAAGCAAAAAAAGGCGATAAACTTGTCTGTCCTGATTGTGATCGGGAAGTCAATCTGGTGAAGGAAAAAAGCTACTTCTTCCGGATGTCCAAATACCAGGATCGGCTTTTGCAATATATAGAAGAAAATCCGGAGTTTATTCAGCCGGAATCCAGACGCAATGAGATGGTGAACAACTTTTTGAAGCCGGGACTCGAGGATCTTTGTGTGTCTCGCACAACCTTTGACTGGGGGATCAAGGTTCCAAGCGATCCAGAACATGTGATTTATGTTTGGATTGACGCCCTGGCAAATTACATTACTGCCTTAGGTTATCTATCAGATGATGATGAAAAGTACCAAAAGTACTGGCCTGCCGATGTTCACCTGATTGGAAAGGATATTCTTCGCTTCCATACGATTTATTGGCCGATTATCTTGATGGCGCTTGGCGAGGAACTGCCGAAGAAAGTTTTTGGACATGGCTGGTTGCTCATGCCAGACGGAAAAATGTCGAAATCAAAAGGAAATGTGATTGATCCCAAGTTTTTAATTGATCGATATGGTTCTGATTCCATCCGCTACTTCCTTTTAAGAGAAATTGCCTTTGGACAAGACGGGGTGTTCACACCAGAAGCCTTTATCCAGCGCTTAAACTTTGACTTAGCCAACGATTTAGGAAACCTAGTCAGTCGCACAACGGCTATGATTGAAAAATATTTTGACGGCAACATCCCTGCGCCAACTGCACCAGGGGAATATGACGCCGCTCTACAGGAACTAGCTGGCAAAACCGTGGTCCTTGTTGAACAGCATTTGGACGAAATGCGTTTTGGCAACGCTTTGACACATCTCTGGGAATTGGTTGGAAAAACCAATAAATACATTGATGAAACGATGCCTTGGAACCTAGCGAAATCGGAAGAAAATCGGGAAAGGTTAGGAACTGTCCTGTACAACCTGGCTGAAAGTATTCGGATCACTTCCATATTGCTGCAACCGTTCTTGACTAAGGCACCGGAAAAGATTTGGTCCCGTTTGGGTATCGCTGGCAATAATCAAGTGCTTTCCTGGGATTCTGCCAAGGAATGGGGAGGCCTTCCATCCGGCGTTCGCGTTGTAAAGGATGAGATGCTCTTCCCAAGACTAGAATTAGAAGCGGAGATTGCGGCGATTGATGAGTTTACAGCTGCTGCAAGAAAGCAAGCAGAAGAAAACAAGTCGAAAAAAGAAGCGGAAATAGTCGTACCAGATAAACCAGAAACTGAGGAAATTGGAATCGAGGATTTCGCCAAGGTAGAACTTCGCGTAGCGCAGGTTATCAACTGTGAAAGGATTCCAAAAGCGGATAAGCTGCTCAAATTCCAACTCGATCTGGGCTACGAGCAACGACAAGTGTTATCTGGAATTGCCAAATATTATAATCCAGAGGAGCTAATCGGTAAAAAGCTGATTTGTGTAACCAATCTGAAACCGATTAAACTTCGTGGAGAAATGTCTAATGGGATGCTGTTATCGGCCTCTGAAGGGGACATGCTGAAGGTCATTATGGTATCTGATGAAATGCCAAATGGAGCAAAGGTAAAATAAGTAAAGCTTCCATTGAAGCCAATTCGAAGAAGAGGTATCCATCATTAGAGGAAGCTTTCCCCCTACGGGGACTACAATCCCATCTGGGCATGGAGTGAATTCGACGTAGTACAGATGGAAATAGAGGTTGACATGCCGATAGGAAAGTCTCGTTTATATTAAACTTCAACTTTCCTATGCGGAAAAAATAAGAATAGTGCTGTCCAGGTGGAAGCAGCACTATTTTTTGTTCAAAGGGGGATGCTTGTTTTGAAGTTATTCGATACACATGCGCATCTTAATGCTGAGCAATTTTTAGATGATCAAGACGAAGTGATAAGACGGGCGATAGAAAACGGGGTATCCAAGATTGTTAATATTGGATTTAACCGGGAGACCATCCCTACTTCGATAGAATTGGCTGAGAGATACGATTTTATATACACGGCAGTTGGCTGGCATCCACAGGATGCCAAGGATATGCTTGAAGAGGATTTCGATTGGCTAAGGGAATTAAGCAAGCATGAAAAGGTGGTTGCCATCGGCGAAATTGGCCTGGATTATTATTGGGATACCTCTCCAAAAGAGGTGCAGCAAGAAATTTTCCGTCGACAAATTTCGCTAGCGAAAGAATTGAAACTGCCCATTATTATCCATGACCGAGAAGCCCATCAAGATATTGTCAGTATATTACGTGAGGAAAACGCTTCGGAAGTGGGCGGAATCATGCATTGTTTTTCCGGCAGTCTAGAAATGGCAAAGGAATGCATGGAAATGAATTTTATGATCTCCTTTGGCGGGCCTGTCACTTTTAAAAATGCAAAAAAACCAAAGGAAATCGTGAAACAAATTCCTCTGGACCGCCTGCTAATTGAAACCGACTGCCCGTATCTAACGCCAGAGCCTTTTCGGGGGAAGCGAAATGAGAGCGGATATGTTCGCTATGTTGCAGAGGCAATAGCCGAACTGCGGGGCATGGACGCAGAAGAATTGGCGGAATCAACTTACCAAAATGCGATGAAATTTTTTGGACTAGAGTAGTTCTACCTGCCTCCTTTTCGACATAGACTAGGGCTATGTTGTTCATTTTAGTCGAATCAACAAGAACGAATTGGTTTGACAGAACAAGGGGTTGTCCCATAAAATGAACACAACTGAAGAGGAGGACCAAAGGACTATGGATCAAGAGAGAGCTTTTCTTTTTTCACGGAAGTTTCTTTACCTTGTTGGAATCCTATCCATACTTTTCATCACCGGGATGGGCGTCTGGTTTTATCAGGCAAGCCAGCCAAAAGAAGTACAGTTTGTTGTTAATGGGGAAGTTAAATCGATCTTGACGAAGGCGAAAACGGTAGGAGAATTCTTAGATGAGCAGTCCATTGATTTAGATGCGCACGACAAGCTTTCACCTTCCACAGAAGAGAAAATTAGAAAAGGCATACATATTGCTTATACCGATCAATGGCAAGTGACACTTACCATTGCAAACAAAGCGCAGACGGTCGTTACGAACAAAAAAACGGTCGGGGAGATTCTAGCCGAACAAAAAGTTTCGTTGGGCAAGTGGGATAAGGTATTTCCTGCGGAAAATGAAGAAGTATCGGCAAATGGAAAAATTAAGGTGAATAGAATAGAAAAGAAGATGGTGGAGAAGGAAAAGTCGATTCCCTTTAACGAGGTGAAGCGGACCGATTATTTGCTTACCAAAGGATCAAAGAAGGTAGTCCAGGAAGGAAAGAACGGGAAGGCTCTTCTACGTTATCAGGTGGTATATGAGAATGGAGAAGAGGTTTCCAAGGAACTCACCGAGACAAAGGTGGTTGCGCCAGCACAAGACCGAGTCGTTCGGGTGGGTGCACTCGTGACAGTTTCCCGTAGTGGAGCCGATTTCACCGCACGAAAAGTATTAGAGAACGTGACCCTAACCGCATATGGGCCAAATGGTGATCCAGAGAATGCGATTACTGCTTCTGGCCGAGTAGCGACAGCAGGCCGTTCCATTGCCGTGGATCCGAATGTCATCCCGATGGGGAACTGGGTTTATATCGAAGGGTATGGATACCGCAGGGCGGAGGATACGGGCAGTGCAATTAAAGGAAATAAAATTGATATCTACTTTAGTGAAGATCAGGACGCTGTTCACTTTGGCCGCAAGAAGGCTTCCAAGGTTTATGTGATTGGTCCGACAAAGCCTTAATAGTAGGATGCTGTGTTTCCAGGGAGGAAACACAGCTTTTTGCGCGTACAGGAGAAGGCATGCCAACATAGGAGGAATTATGATCAAAGAAGTGATAGTCGTAGAAGGCAAATCAGATACGGTAGCGATCAAGCGGGCCGTAGAGGCGGACACCATTGAAACAGGCGGTTCCGCGGTGCCCCCGCATGTGATAAAAAAGGTGAAGTTAGCACAAGAAAAGCGCGGAGTCATTATTTTCACCGATCCAGATTTTCAAGGGGAACGGATTCGCCGCATCGTAAGTCAAGCTGTACCCGGATGCAAGCACGCGTTTATCACTCGGGATGAAGGAAGAGGAAAGCGTAATTTAGGGGTGGAGAACGCTACCGATGAAGTCATTCGAAAAGCCCTTGCGGAAGTTCGGACAGAGATTGAATACCCAACCGAAGAAGCCATTGGATTTGAGGATCTACTGGAAGCTGGGCTCATTGCTGGAAATGGAGCAAGTGAACGGCGAGAGAAGCTGGGTGAAATTTTGGGAATTGGTTATGCTAACGGAAAACAAATTCTTAAGCGATTAAATATGTTTCAAGTTTCGAAAAGGGAATTTCTCCTTGCTCTTGAGCAAGTTGGAGGTGAAGATCGTTCATGAAGGATATAGCTACGCCTACCAGAACCAAGGAGATTCTGCAGAAATACGGGTTTAGTTTTAAAAAGAGTTTAGGGCAGAACTTTTTGATTGACATTAATATCTTGCAAAACATTGTAAAGGCAGCGGAACTGGATTCAACCAAGGCTGTCCTGGAAATTGGCCCAGGGATTGGAGCCCTCACCGAACATTTGGCGCGAGCTGCTGGGAAGGTTGTTGCGGTTGAGCTAGATCAACGGTTGTTGCCCATCCTAAAGGATACGCTAGAACCTTATCCCCATGTGGAAGTCATTCACGGGGATATTTTGAAGGTCAATCTTCAAAAGTTGATTAAAGAACAGTTTGCCGGCTATGAGAAAATCAGTGTCGTAGCAAATCTTCCTTACTATGTGACAAGCCCTATTTTAATGCGCCTTCTGGAGGAACATCTGCCGCTTGAGAATATCGTGGTGATGATGCAAAAAGAAGTGGCTGATCGCATCTCTGCTGCACCAGGAGGCAAAGAATACGGCGCACTTAGCGCGATGACACAGTTTTATGCAAAGCCGGAAATTGCAATGATTGTACCGCATAGTGTGTTTATTCCTCAGCCGAATGTAGATTCTGCCGTGTTAAAACTCCGCGTATGGGATAAACCACCAGTTGAAGTAGTAGATCAGAAGATGCTGTTCAAGGTGATCAAAGCGAGCTTCGCACAGAGGAGAAAAACCATCTTTAATAATTTACAGACCTCCATATTCGGGCGGGAACAAAGAGAGACCCTTTTGCAGATCCTTGAAGAAACCGGGATTGCCCCGGCAAGAAGAGGGGAAACACTGGGGTTAGAAGAGTTCGCACGTTTAAGCAACCGAATTTCTAAAGAGCAACTACACCCTTAATACCCAGGGATCATATATTGACCTTGGAGGAGGGTGTTTTTATGACCATAAAAGTAGGCGATATCGTCACGAGGAAGTCGTACGGAAACGATATTCTTTTTGCGGTGGTATCGGTCAATAGGATCAAACAGACCGCTGTTCTACAGGGGCTTGAGGTGCGTTTGATGGCCGATGCCTCGCTTGACGATCTGGTCAAAATTGACCGTGAGACATTGGAGCGGGAGCTAAAAAAGAGCGAAATTAAAAGTCGGGAATCTTTAAAGCTGATTCATCAGGAAAGACGCCTTATGCGGGAGAAAAACATATGGCAGCAGGCTGGATATACAGGAAGAGATGATGACGAATCCAGCACCTTGTCTTTTGAGATTCCCGGAAAAGTGCTACATCTAGATGGGGATGGAAAATATTTGGAACGATGTATTTCGATGTATCAAGAGCTGGGAATCAAGGTCACAGGCCTTCATCTTGCGGAAACAGAAATGCCTTTGCATGTATATAAACTGCTTGTCAAATACCAACCGGATATCCTGGTTTTAACGGGCCATGATGCCTACAGGAAACAGAGCGGCAATATCACCTCCCTAGATTCTTATCGTCACTCTCGTTACTTCGTGCAAGCCGTTCAGGAAGCCAGAAGGTATGAACGGAATAAAGATCGCCTCATTATTTTTGCGGGAGCTTGTCAATCCAATTTCGAAAGCCTGATTGAGGCTGGAGCTAATTTCGCTAGTTCACCGAAGCGGATCAACATCCACACCCTAGACCCTGTATATATTGCGGAAAAAGTTGCTTTTACCTCGGTTCGAGAAACGGTAAATGTATTTGAAGTAGCAAAGAACACCATTACGGGGATGGATGGATTAGGGGGAATTGAAACATTTGGACTGTTTAGGCTGGGATTGCCAAAGACAGAACAATTAAAGACGAACGAAATGTGACATTTTTCGCTTCTCTTCATGGGAAGCGATTTTTTTGTAGAATCCTGTAAAACAATATTCATTGACAATTCCTTTGTCCAGTTGCTATAATTATCAATTTGTTTGACATAATAAGTGTGGGGTGATATAATCATACATAAGTGAGGTGGTCGTACACTATGGCGAAAAATGCGTTAATTGATATTAAACGCACGTTGGATGCTCACCTTGGTGAGCGAATTCTTTTGAAAGCGAATGGAGGGCGCCGGAAAACTGTCGAGAGATCAGGGATTTTGGAGCAGACCTATCCATCCGTTTTTATTGTCAAGCTAGATGAGGAACGTCATTCTTTTGAACGAGTTTCCTACAGTTATGCCGATATTTTGACAGAAACCGTCATGTTAACAGTTTGTCCATCTGAGCAGGAACAGATTCGAATAAGCCTTGAACAGTAGAACATTAGGTTCTGCTGTTTTTTATTTTCCGAACAGAGCATACTACCAAACAGGGGGATGACAAATTTTTGAAGGAGGCCATTATGAGTCGTAGACGGGGAATCATGTCAGAGCAATTTAAAATGGAACTCGCGAAGGACCTTGGCATCTATGATACGGTGCAAAAGGATGGTTGGGGTGGAATCACGACTCGTGACGCCGGAAACCTGGTAAAGCGAGCCATCGAAATTGCAGAGCAGACTCTAGCCAACCAAACGAATAAATAGGCCATTCCCTAACTGGAGACGATTGTCTCCAGTTTTTTTTGCATACACGTGGAAACAAATGCTAAAATGGAATGGATTATTGAGAGTGGATGAGCGGGTGAAATAGGTGAGAATTTCTGTCAAAGCGCCAGCAAAAATAAATTTAACATTAGATGTTTTAGGAAAAAGGGATGACGGCTACCATGAAGTAGAGATGGTCATGACGACGATCGACCTTGCCGATCGAATCGATATCTATCCCCGTGAGGATGATAAGATAACCCTGGACAGTTCAGCTTGTTTTGTCCCCTTAGGGGAAAAGAATCATGTTTACCAAATGGCCCAGTTAATAAAGAGACGGCTGGGTATTCATAAAGGGGTTCATTTTTTCATTCATAAAAATATACCCGTTGCAGCCGGTCTCGCTGGTGGCAGCAGTGATGCAGCTGCAACGATCCGAGGCTTGAACGGTCTCTGGGATCTTGGATTGTCAACAGAAGAAATGGCAGAGCTCGGGTCAGAGATTGGTTCGGATGTCGCATTCTGTGTCTATGGGGGGACCGCCTTGGCAAAAGGAAGAGGAGAGAAAATTCAGCCGCTTCCTTCCCTCCCGCCGTCCTGGGTGATTTTGGCCAAGCCACCAATCGGGGTATCCACCGCGGAAGTTTATGGCAAGGTGGATATGGCGAAAGTGAAGGAATATCCCCCCATGTCCTGTCAAATGGTGGAGGCGATTCTGGAGCATGATTATCGCAAAATCCATCAGTCACTTGGCAATCATTTGGAAACGGTGACTTTGTCCTTGCACCCTGAAGTGCGGCGATTAAAAGAACAGATGCTACGATTTGGCGCGGATGCGGCTCTTATGTCAGGTAGTGGTCCCACTGTGTTTTGTTTGGTGGATAAAGAATCGAGGGTTCACCGAATATATAATGGACTGAAAGGATTTTGCAAGGATGTATTTGCCGTACGTGTCTTGGGGGATAAATATCACGTGGGCTTGCCAAAAACCGTACAAAAGTGATAAGTTTATAATATAATATTCGGTAATTGGAGGATGCCCATGGAAAAGAAGTTGAGAAGGAGTGCTCGCTTAGTTGATATGACTCAGCATTTGTTGGAGCACCCATATCGTTTAATCCCCTTGACCACGTTTGCAGAGGAATATGGTTCGGCGAAGTCTTCAATCAGTGAGGATCTATCCATTATTAAAGAACTGTTTGAGCATAAGGGTGTAGGAATGCTGAAGACAGTCGCTGGTGCAGCGGGGGGTGTGCGGTACATTCCCCTGTTAAAAAAACAGGCAGCAGTTGGAATCGTTGAGGAAATTTGCACGAAATTGGAGCAGTCTGATCGCTTACTTCCAGGTGGGTACCTCTATATGTCTGACATTTTGGGAGAGCCGGAAACGCTTAATCGGATCGGTCGGATTATGGCAACCCTTTTTGCGGAAAGAGATATAGATTATGTAATGACCGTCGAAACAAAAGGAATTCCCCTTGCCCACGCAACGGCGAATTATTTAAATGTTCCGGTCGTGATCGTTCGTCGTGACACGAAGGTGACAGAGGGATCTGTAGTAAGTATTAATTATGTATCGGGATCAAGTAAGCGAATTCAAACGATGTCCTTGGCCAGAAGAGTCCTTCCAGAGCAGTCCAAAGTATTGATTATTGATGACTTCATGAAGGCGGGCGGTACAGCCAGGGGGATGATCGATTTATTGAAAGAATTTAAAGCAGAGGTTGTCGGCATTGGAGTCTTGGTAGAAACATCAGATGTCGAAGAACGTCTGGTTGATGATTATATTTCCTTAGGAAAAATTACACAGCTGGACTTAAAGGATAAAGAAATTAAATTGGAGTTAGGCAATTTCTTATCAAAAATCTAAGAGTCCTAAAAGACTATATGTTCTGTAAAGGTAAGAGATAGACATACTTCATAAATTCAAAGATGAAGGGGGATAAAAGAAATGGAGATTATTAGCACAACAAACGCGCCACAGGCAATAGGGCCTTATTCACAGGCCGTTAAAGTGGGGGATTTTCTTTACACCTCAGGTCAAATCCCATTGCGTCCAGATGGAACGCTTCTACAGGGGACCGTTGAAGAGCAGACCCACCAGGTATTTGCTAACCTTAAAGCAGTATTGGAAGCCGCAGGTACTGGCTTGGATCAAGTGGTTAAAACAACCGTCTTTATTAAAAATATGGATGATTTTGCTCGTATAAATGAAGTATATGGTACTTACTTCCCAACGAACCCACCAGCCCGTTCTTGCGTAGAAGTTGCAAGGCTTCCAAAGGACGTAGCGATCGAAGTCGAAGTTATTGCCTATATTAATAAATAATTTAATAATTTTTAAAAAACTGTAGAAGGATTTCCCCCCACCCTTGACGAATAAAGTGTAACAAGCACATATATTGGGAAAAGGTGGTGTTACTTGATGGAAGTGACAGATGTTAGACTCCGCCGCGTCAACACGGATGGACGGATGAAAGCCATTTGTTCGATTACTATTGACAATGAATTCGTTGTTCATGATATTCGTGTAATCGATGGAAATAATGGGATGTTTGTGGCCATGCCCAGCAAGCGTACTCCAGATGGGGAGTTTCGCGATATCGCCCATCCGATCTCTTCTTCGACACGGGAGAAGATTCAGGCAGCTGTACTAGCAGAATATGACCGTGCTGGTCTTGAAGAAGACCAAGAAGAGCAAATGGTCGAGGGGGCTTAAGTCCTACTCGTGTGAAGAACCTCAGTATTGAGGTTCTTTTTTTGCCCTTAAACCTGGATTCGGACTGAAACTCTCTGATTCCACCATACTCGGTCCGAATAAGCCCAGGATTCGGACTGAAATCCCCGGATTCCACCCTACTCTGTCCGAATTACACTGGCCCCCCTGTAACCCACCCTCATCAGCTCATTGTGCAGCCCCTTTAGTAATCGTCACAAAAGTTTGCGAATGTTGTGATCGCTTTGTGAAGTGTGAGCTACGTCACACATAAAGAATCCCTCCAGATTCTATACTGACCTTGCTTAAGCATTCTTCTCAATCCAAACGGTTCATGATCATGAAGAAAAGGGGAGGTTCAGATGGGCAAGAATCTTATCATCTTTTTCGTCAGCTTCGCCGTTGCGTTAGGTGGAGGGTATCTATTCTACCAAACAGGTGACCAGCAATCGACGGCAGCTGGCAAGAGTTCACCCGCAGCGTCAGATTCCGAACAAAAAGAAGTGGTCAGTGCCCAACCCGCGTCTGCATCTAGTGGGGAAGGGGAAATCTTCGTACAAAGGGGTTGTTCAGCCTGCCACGCGGTTTCATCCTTAGGGGTACAGGGAGGAGCCACAGGTCCTGATTTGTCAAAGGCTTATACGAATGTACCTGACAAACATGGTGTACCTATTGAAGAGTTTTTGAAAAAGCCAACATCCGCTGTCATGTCCGGAGTCATTGGGGGAAATCCGCTGACAGATGATGAAATGAAAGCTATTTTGGATGCTTTAAAGATAGCATCAGAAAAATAAAGCCTTGGGGGAGGTTTTAGTATGAAAAAGTTAGTATCTGCCGTTTCCGGTGTGTTGGCTGGGTTTCTCGCCGCAACGGTGTTTTTCGCCGATTTCACGAATATCGGATCACAAAGCTCAGCAGAAGATTCAACCAATAAAAGCAATGCGGAAAAGGTGTATGTTCCGTTTGGAAAACTTGATGAATACTACTTATTCGCCTCAGGCGGACACTCTGGACAGATGTTTATCTACGGGGTTCCTTCAATGAGGCATATCCGAACCGTCCCGGTTTTCTCACCAGATTCTGCAACCGGTTATGGTTTTGACAAACACTCCAAAGAATTAATGGGTGATTATACCTGGGGAGATTTGCACCATCCCGCATTCTCCGAAACCAACGGGGATTACGATGGGAAATGGCTATTTGCCACAGATGTAGGGAATAGCCGTGCTGCAGTGATGGATCTGAAGACTTTTACGACCAAAGATATTATTAATGTACCTAATACAAGTGGACCACACTGTGCAGCGTTTGTAACTGAGAATACAGAGTATATGTTTTTACCAACGCGATTTGCCGTCCCGATTGGAAGAGAGTATGCATCATTAGATGATTACAGTCAGAAATATCGAGGCGTTATGTCCGCCGTTACCTTTGATGAAAAAACTGAAAAACTCAACATTGCTTATCAAGTAGCCCTTCCACCTTGGTCCTATGACTTATCGGATGCAGGGAAGAAAATGTCCAAAGATTGGGCCGTAATGACCACCTATAACACGGAAGAAGCAACAACCAACTTGGAAATCAATGCTTCCCAGGCTGACCGTGATTACATTATTTTATTCAATTGGAAAGAGCTCGAGAAGATGGTTGCTGATGGGAAGTATGAAAATATAACAGGTCAAAAAATGATCTTTCCAGAAAAGCAAAAAGGCGGTATTTACCTGGTTCCTGTCGCCAAATCTCCGCATGGAGTGGACGTGACACCAGATGGAACACGGTTTATTGCTTCAGGAAAATTAGCGCCATCGATGACCGTATTTTCTTTTGAAAAGGCATTTGAGGCGATTAAAAACAAAGACTTCGCTGGAGACCGCAATGGCATCCCGATTCTCAAATATGAATCTGTGATGGAACGTGAAGTGAACCCTGAGAATGCCCTTGGACCTTTGCACACCCAATTTGATGATAAAGGCATGGCATATACCACGATGTTTATTTCTTCGGAGATCGTGAAGTGGGATCCAAATACAGGAGAGACGCTCGACCGTGTTCCTGTCCAATATTCTCCTGGACACTCCGTTGCTGCTGAAGGTGATACGGTTTCACCAGATGGTAAGTACATTATTGCGTTAAATAAAATCGCCAAAGATAGTTATCTCTCTGTTGGACCTTCTCATCCAGAGTCGATGCAGTTAATTGATTTAAGCGGAGACAAGATGGAAGTGATTCAATCGGCACCGGTAAACCCTGAACCGCATTATGCGCAAATGATTAAAGCCGATAAGCTTAATCCGCTAAAGATTTATCCGAAAGAGGAAAACCGTCCGGATTCTGTCTGGAAGCAAGAGGATACCCGCATTGAACGGAAAGGAAATGAGGTTCATGTCTATGGTGTGGCGCTGCGCTCGAAATTTATCTTTGATGCAAAAGCCGAGCGGCCAGATGTCATTGAGGTCAATGAAGGGGATAAGGTATTCATCCATCTTACCAATATCGATTTGGATCAGGACATTACCCATGGTTTTGCAATTAATAGCTACAATCTGAACATGGAAGTACAGCCAGGGCAAACCAACACGTTGGAATTTGTAGCCGACAAAGCCGGAACTTATCCACTTTACTGCACAAACTTTTGTTCTGCGCTGCATCAAGAAATGACGGGGTATTTCTTGGTTAAACCGAAAAAATAACGGATTGAAATGGAGGGGGGCTTCCCCTCTCCTCAAATAATGTGGAAGAAGGAAAAAATATGTCTCGAAAAATGTCCGTTTCTTCTGTCATTCTGTCATGTATTTCCGCCGTCTTGTTAGGTGTTTCAATCTTCTTCCCTTGGTGGGGGATGAAATTTATCGCTCCACAATATCCCGAGGGATTAGATATTATTGTCTATCCCTATAAGATGGACGGTCGGATTGATATTATTAATGGTTTGAATCATTATATCGGCATGCAAGAATTTAGCGAACAAACCTTCCCAGAATTAAGCTATCTTCCTTATCTCGTTGGTGGGATGGCATTGCTTATTCTTATTGTGGCTCTCGTGAAGAGAACGAGATTACTGTTGTTGCTTGTTGCTCTGTTTTCAGTTGGAGGAGTTTTGGGTCTTTACGATATTAACCGATGGCTCACCACATTTGGCACCAATCTGGATCCGAAAGCTCCTATTCAAATTGACCCTTTTGTTCCCCCAATACTGGGAGAAAATACTCTAGCCAATTTTGTTACCCATAGCTATTTTGCAACAGGAGCATTTTTAATGGGAGCTTCTTTTCTATTGCTTGTAATGACACTATGGAGGGAAAGAAAAAAATGAAAAAGCTCATCCTCTTGATTGGATGGCTCCTGGTGTGTATTTTATGGTCTCCCTTCGTGGAGGCTGATGAATCTTTACAGGATCAGATCGATCATACTCCAGAGGGGGCAACCCTCGAAGTGGGAGCCATGTCCTTTGAAGGAAATCTTGTCATTCGCAAGGCGATCCACTTGAAAGGGGCTGGTCCAGATCAAACGTTCATCAACGGGGATGGCACCGGAAATGTCATTACAATTGAAGCACCAGGTGTGCATCTAGAAAATATGTCGGTTCGTAACAGCAGCTTTAACCGAAATTCTTCAGAAGAATATGCCGCGATTAAAATTAGGTCGAATCAGAATATCGTGGAGGATATCCGAATTACAGATTCGTATCATGGTGTTTATTTAAGTCAGGCCCATGATAATGTAGTACGCCGGGTCACAGTTACTGGCCGTGGAAGTGGAGAGATTGCCGGACAAGGCAATGGGATTATGGTGTATTATTCCAATAAAAACCAAATTCAGGAGAATCAAATTTCAGATACAAGAGATGGCATTTTCTTTGATTATTCCAATGAAAATGAGGTAACCGGCAATGACATTACGCAAACACGCTATGGCCTGCATTACATGTATTCGGACCGGAACCGCCTCACAAAAAATAAGTTTCATTCGAACATTGGCGGGGCTGCCATCATGCATTCCCGCGGCACAATTCTCGAAGACAATCAGTTTTCTTTAAACCAGGGATCCAGAGCATTTGGCGTATTGCTTCAATCCTGTGATGACACCCAGGTCACCGGCAATCAATTTTTTCAAAATGGCAGGGGGATGGTCATCGACCAGTCGCAGCGAAATCATATTGAAGCGAATATGATTTTTCATAACCAGATTGGCATAGAGCTCTGGGCCAGTTCCATGGAGCAGGTCTTTGCCCGGAACCGATTTGTCAAAAACACCTCCCCTGTCATAACGATTGGCGGGTTATCCAACAATCGTTGGAGTGAGAATCAGAAGGGGAATTACTGGGGACAGGAATTTCCGCTTGCCGACCTAGATCAAAACGGAATTGGGGATTCTCCTCTTGTCTATGAATCCACCTTAAATAAATTGATCGAAAAAAATGAACTGGTCTATCTCTTTTTAAACAGTCCGGCCATCGATATTTACGAAACGCTGGGCAAGTTCTTAAACCAGCAAGAGGTTATGGTAAATGATGCCAACCCGCTTCTAGATAACAGTGAAAAACCCTCATTTTCATGGCTGTGGGGGATTGCCGTCTTGGGTATGGGGGGGATTTGGTATCACAGCAAAAGGAGGAAAAAAACATGATGTATATCTGGAAGGAGTGGAAAGAACAGTCGCGAGGAAAAGGGATATGGCTGTCGTTAATGATGTTGATCCTGATCTCTATCTCCGTATTGTTGCAGGCTACATCCTTTCCATCTGACCAAGGATTCGAAGTATTCCTTCTGTCGCTCTATGATGTCAATGTATATGTTATTCCATTGTTGACGCTTTTTCTTGCATCCTTCTCGATTATGCAGGAAAAGGAGCAGAAAACCCTGTACTTCCTGCTTACCAAGAAGGAGTCTTATCGAAGCTTTTTATGGAAAAAATCAGCGGCCGTTCAATGTGTCACTTTAAGCATATTTATGGGTTGGTATTTTATCCTGGCCATACCGATGAAGTTTTTCTTTACTTTTCATCTTGGCCACTATCTCGTCTTCTTTGTTGTTTTGGCGGTTTTAATTTTGATTTTTAATCAACTGGGATTGTTTCTTGGAAGTATTCTTAGCAATCGAATGCAATTGATTGGGGCAAACATCTTTGTCTGGTTCCTGTTTATCTTTTTATTTGATCTCATTGCTTTATATTATCTTCCTTATGTAACAGTCCAGAACATGAAGTGGTTTTCTCTTGTTTATTTTTTGAATCCGCTGCATACACTGCGTTTTTATTTAGAAACATCGATCGGAATGTTTCCACTTGAGCATATGTCACGGTTAATGGAAAAGATGGTCTGGCTGCCACCAGTAGTCTTCTTTTTAATCGATGTAGTCCTGTGGGTTCTTTCGACCTTTTTACTAGCAAACAGCCTTCACCAAAAGGGGGGGAGAGTGTGATTGAAATTAGGGGATTATCTCAGTCCTATCAAAAAAAAGAGATCCTGCATGAGGTCAATCTGCATATTGGCCAGGGAGAGTTATGTGCCCTCGTTGGACGCAATGGTGCGGGAAAATCAACATTGATTCATTCCATTCTTGGTCTTCTCCCGTACAAAAATGGGGAGATCTTAATAAAGGGGATTAGTAATCGAAAAGAAGGTTGGAAGTCAGCTCTGGCTTATTTACCAGAGAAGTTTCATCTTTATCCGCATTTGACGGGGGAGGAGAACTTTCATTTCTTTGCATCCCTCGAACAGGAAGTCAATCAACAAAGGATGGAAGAATCCTTGAGGTTGGTTGATTTGTGGGAGCATCGGGGGCAACGGGTTGCAGGCTATTCGAAGGGAATGCTGCAGCGCTTAGGACTAGCGATGATGCTCTATTATAGGTCCGATATCCTGATCTTAGATGAGCCGACAAGTGGGCTAGATCCCGTAGGAAGAAAAGAGGTCCTATCCGTTATCAAGCGATTAAAGGGGAAAACGATTCTTTTTTCCTCACACCATATCGATGAAATTATTCAGATTTGCAGCCATGTTGCCTTCTTGGAAGAAGGAAGACTGCAAAAATATAGCTTAGCGGAATTTCTGCAAGTCTATTCCTGGTAGGGTGGGTGAACATATGAAAAAAATCATGGGGATGATTCTCTTCTTGTCTTTGGCGTTAACAGCTGGATGTAGTTCCACACCGCATTGGGAAATAGTGATGAAAACAGATTATACCTATCAACAGCAGCTTCCGTTGACGATTGAAATCAATGAAAACAGTCAGCCTGTCGAAGGGTTGCAGGTGAAAGCGACGTTAGAAATGGAAAAGATGGACCATGGGGAAGTGGATGTTACCTTTGAAGATCAAGGCAATGGACAGTATATTGGGCAAGCCGCGTTGCCTATGGGTGGGGATTGGGTCGCATATATTGAATTAACGGATGGAAAGCAAGCGATGGAACAAACGCAAAACCTTTCCTTTAAGGAGGAGTGAGAATGTATCGGTTGAAAAAAATGAGTATCGGTCTGCTGGTGCTGATGCTTGGGATAACGGTCATTACAACCGCTTGTTCAAAGGTAGAAGGAAGTGAAACTGCGGTCGCCACAGTAAATGGAGAAGGGATTACCAAGGAGGATCTATCCTTTTACCGATTAATTAATTTACTTCAAATTGCTTTATACCGTGAAGCTGATCAACAAAGGTATCAAGGAGAAGAATTAAAGGAAGCCAATCGTTTTTGGGATCAGCAGGAGCAAGCAGTTGAAAACCAAAATACACTTTTGACGCAAATTATTCGTTTGCGGGCGGCTGCTTTATTGGCAAAGGAAAAAGGATATACAGTTAAGGAAGAGGAGATCCAGAAGGAGATTGAAAAGATAAAAGCCTATTACGCGCAGCATCTAGTTGCAAAGGATATGATTGCGAAGTACGGAGAAATAGAATTTTGGAAACAGCAAGAGCTGCAATATGAACGGATTCTCCTTGCCGGGAGGGTTCAGCAGGATATGGTAGAGCGGGTGAAACAAGCGAACCCGAAAGCAGAATCGAAAGAAATTCAAATGCTTGCAGAAAAGAAATATGAAGAGCTCTTGGTCTCTCAAATCTCCACATTAGATATTCAACTAGATAAAAGGTAGGATTTTTGGCAGTTCGCGGAATGATCTTGAAATCAAAATATGATTGAGATATAGTCATTATGGGGTATTTTTGTCAAGAACAAAGATGCCCCATTTGGAATGTAGAGACCAAAATCATTTGGAGGGCTACCATGAATCAAAAATTTGCCGTGGTTTTGGCTGCCGGACAAGGTACTCGGATGAAGTCCAAACTGTATAAGGTATTACATAAAGTGTGCGGGAAACCAATGGTGCAGCATATTGTCGATAAGTTGAAGAGCATTTCTGTTGACGAAATAGCTGTCGTTGTCGGCCATGGGGCAGATGCAGTGAAACAACAGTTGGGATCAGACATCAACTATGCCTTTCAGGAACAGCAGTTGGGAACAGCACATGCCGTACTCATGTGTAAGAATCTATTAAAGGATAAGGTAGGAACGACGATTGTTGTGACTGGCGATACACCTTTAATTAAAGAAGAAACCCTTAAAGGGCTGATGCAGCATCATCTTCAAGTGAATGCGGCTGCAACCGTACTGACGACGGTTTTGGATGATGCAACAGGATATGGACGAATTGTCCGTAATCAGCAGAGTCACGTAGAGCGCATTGTAGAACATAAGGATGCGACAGCAGAAGAACGGGAAATCAGGGAAATCAGTACAGGGATTTTTTGCTTTGATAACCAGAAACTTTTTGCTGCCTTAGCCGAGGTTCGCAATGATAATGTGCAGGGAGAGTACTATCTTCCAGATGTTATTGAAATACTAACAAAACAAAATGAAATCATCTCAGCCTATCAAACAGATGATTCTGAAGAAGGTATGGGTGTCAATGATAGGGTGCAGCTTTCTTATGCGGAGCAAGTGATGCGCAGAAAAATCAATGAGGGTCATATGAGAAACGGTGTGACCTTGATTGATCCTGCTACTACTTATATTGAAGCGGATGTTGTGATTGGCAGGGATTCCATTATTGAACCCGGCACCTATCTTCGCGGAGAAACCGTGATTGGTGATGATTGTGTGGTTGGACCCCAGGCGGATCTTACGGACACCACCGTGGAAAATGAAGTCCATATCCAGTACACCGTTGTTCACCAAAGTACGATACGCAATGCGGCATCGGTCGGTCCATTTGCCTATGTACGCCCGGGATCGGATATTGGAGAACACACCAAAGTGGGGGACTTTGTTGAATTAAAGAATACCAAATTGGGGAATGGTTCCAAGGTATCTCACTTATCTTATTTGGGTGATGCAACGGTAGGACAACATGTAAATGTCGGTTGTGGTACGATCACCGTGAATTATGATGGCGTGAAAAAACATCGAACCCTTATTGGCGACCATGCCTTTATTGGGTGTAATGCTAATTTAATTGCCCCTGTTCAGATTGGGGACGGTGCTTATGTAGCGGCGGGTTCGACCATTAATCAGGATGTCCCTGAACAATCAATGGCAATTGCCAGAGAACGCCAGATAAATAAAGAAGGATATGCTGCCAAATTGTTGCGCAAGGAAAAATAAGGTGGAGGTTAAATAAAAAAATGGCTAATTATCGTGATCCAAAGCTGAAGGTCTTTACATGTAACTCAAATCCGCAACTGGCAAAGGAAATAGCTGATCATATCGGATTACCCTTAGGGAATTCCGAAGTTGTACGCTTCAGTGACGGAGAGATTCAAATCAAGTTAAATGAAAGTGTTCGCGGTGCAGACGTGTTTGTTATCCAATCAACAAGTGCACCTGTGAATCAAAACTTAATGGAACTTTTAATTATGATTGATGCCTTGAAACGTGCCTCTGCCAAAAGCATCAATTGTGTGATTCCTTATTACGGCTATGCGCGACAAGACCGGAAGGCTAGAGCGAGAGATCCGATTACTGCAAAATTAGTCGCTAATTTGTTGGAGACAGCTGGTGCACACCGAATCATTACAATGGACCTGCATGCGACACAAATTCAAGGTTTCTTCGATATTCCAGTTGACCATTTATTAGGGGTTCCTATTCTGGCAAAATATTTTGAAGAAAAAGAGCTGGAAGATATCGTCGTGGTTTCTCCCGATCATGGGGGTGTAACTCGTGCGAGAAAATTGGCAGAACGCTTGCAGGCGCCCATTGCGATTATTGATAAACGCAGACCTGAGCCAAATGTCGCGGAAATCATGAATATCGTTGGGAATATTGAAGGGAAGACAGCGATTTTAATTGATGACATTATTGATACAGCAGGTACAATTACCCTTGCTGCAAACGCGCTTGTAGAGAGCGGAGCAAAAGGTGTCTATGCTTGCTGCACACATCCTGTTCTTTCCGGTCCGGCAATCGAAAGAATCGCGAAATCAAAGATTCAAGAGTTGGTGGTTACCAACAGCATTGCCTTAGCTCCGGAGAAGGTGCTTCCGAACGTCAAGATGCTCTCTGTAGCACCTATTATTGGAGAGGCGATTATTCGCGTCCATGAAGAATTATCCGTAAGTAAACTATTTGATTAAACTATCCGGTTTGAACCTTCCTAAAAAGGGCAATATATTGCTGAATACTTTTTAGGAGGGTGATTTTTTTATGTCTGCAACTTTAAAGGTGGAAAAACGTAATAATAAGAAATCAACAAAGACCCAGTTGAGAAATCAGGGCAAGATTCCTGGTATTGTTTACGGCGGCGAGGGAAACAACGAATTAATTAGTATCGATCAATCTGAACTTCTTCAAGTCTTGCGAACCCAAGGGAAGAGCAGTGTGATCCAGCTTCAATTGGCGAATGGACAGCCGGCAAATGTGATGATCTATGAAATGCAAAAAGATCATTTCAAAGATCGTCTTTTACATGTGGATTTCAAACGAGTGAACATGAATGAACCCATTGAAACTTCTATCCCCATTACTTTGATTGGAGAAGCGAATGGGGTGAAGCAAGGTGGAGTGCTGCAATTCCAAACACGAGAAATTGAAATTCGTTGTTTGCCGTCCCATATCCCTGACTTCATTCCGCTCTATGTTTCAGAGCTTTCTATTGGGGAATCCTTATGTGTTTCTGACTTAGAAATCCCAGAAGGAGTCGAAGTACAGCATGAATTGGATGAGGTGATTGTTAGCGTTGCCGCACCTCGATTACAACCTGTCGAGGAAACTCCGGAAGATACCATTCAGGAGCCTGAAGTCGTTGATGCAAAGAACGGCCCTGGAATGGATGAAGCTAAATAAAGATTAGGTGGAGAAACGATTGAAATTAATTGTTGGACTTGGAAATCCTGGAAAGCAGTATGAAAAAACCCGGCATAATGCCGGGTTTATGGTCATTGATGAGCTTGCCCGGTCCTTGCAGATAGAACCAAGTCAGTTAAAGTTTAAGGGACTGTGTGGGGAAACGCGAATCGGCGGAGAAAAAGTTATTCTATTAAAGCCGCTTACCTATATGAACCTATCAGGTGAATCGGTGATACAAGCAGTTAACTTTTTCAAAGCTGAAAAAGATGAACTATTGGTTATTTACGATGATTTGGATACGCCCGTAGGGAAAATCCGGCTTCGGCTGAAAGGCAGTGCTGGTGGTCATAACGGCATCAAATCGATCATTCAGCATTTAGGGACAGAAGAGTTCCAGCGGATTCGCGTGGGAATCGGACGCCCGTTGCCAGGGCAAAAGGTAGTTGACTTTGTCCTAGAGAACTTTCGCGCAGAAGAAGAAGGCGACATCAAGACGGCCATTGAGAACTCGACCGCGGCGGCGAAACAGTGGTTGAGTGAACCTTTTGAACAAGTGATGAATAAGTTTAACTGAGTATGTTTTCGTTTGCCAGGGGAATAATACTAGAAGGAATATACTCCCTCTAGGAGGCATAATGATGTCAATAAAATATATCTGTCCTTACTGTAAAACAACGCTTGGGGTGTTTGATTCAGCCCATGTTTCAGAAGCGCAGCTGGGGTTCCATTCCTTGACCCCTGAGGAACGAAACCATATAATAAGCTATGAAGCGAATGGAGACGTAGTAGCAAATGTTACCTGTGAATACTGCAGTGAAGCAATTGACCGGAATCCAGAGTTGGGAAATCCATTACAATGACAGTAGAGCCTTGGCTGCGCATGCTGAGGCTTATTTTTGCACTTGTATGAAAGATCTTTGCATCTACTAAGTGGGGCATAGGAGGCTCGGAGAGGAGGCTCAATTTGAAAGGAATCATTGATAAATTTATTCATAACCCTGATTTTCAAACCGTTTTAAGCGGATTTGACCAAGGCTTGAGAGAACAGATGGTAACAGGCTTAAGCGGGTCAGCCAGACAATTTATGATTGGTGCGCTATTTGAATCGCTAAATAAACCTTTGCTTGTTGTCACTCACAATATGTTTCAGGCACAGAAAATTTTTGAAGACTTAGTGGATGTCCTTGGGGAAGAGCAGGTATTGCTTTTTCCAGCAAACGAATTGATTATATCTGAAATGGCCATCGCTAGTCCAGAAACATTGGCCAATCGAATCGAAGTATTAAATAAAATTAGCGAGAAAAAACGACGCATTTTGGTCACTCCTTATGCCGGGTTAAGAAGGATTTTGCTGCCGCAACAAATTTGGAAAGAATCGCAAATTTTCTTACAAGTAGGGCAAGAGGTTTCACTTGAGCAATTGTTGCAAAACCTAGTTTCGACCGGTTATGAACGAGTGGAGATGGTGGAAGGAAAAGGACAAATGAGTATGCGGGGCGGCATCCTAGATGTCTATCCGATTTCGTCTGACTTTCCGATTCGAATCGAACTGTTTGATGTCATGATTGATTCGATTCGCTATTTCGACCAGACCAATCAGCGTTCCATAAGGTCGTGTGAATCCATTGTAATCCCGCCAACGAATGAAATCTTTGGCAGCGTGGAAATCTTACAGCAGACTGCAGAACGTTTGCAGCAAAAGATGGGCGAGACACTGCAAAAAGTGAAAGATCAGGCTGTAAAAGAGAAAATCGTCGAGAAGATGGGTTGGGAGATCGAACAACTCCGTCATGGAAACCGCTTTCAGGGTCTCTATAAGTATATTTCCCTCATGTATTCAAACTATCAAAGTTTACTAGATTACATGCCGGATGAAACGGTTATTGTCATGGATGAACCGACACGTGTTCTTGAGGCCGTTGAGCAGTTGGATAAAGAGGAAGCAGAATGGAAAACAGCGCTGTTGGCGGAAGGGGAGTTCGCTCACGAGATTGCGATTTCCTTCCCTTATGAGGATGTAGTAAACAGCAGGAAAAATAAGATTATGTATCTTGCCCTATTTCTCCGTCAAGTCCCACGGACTGCTCCGCAAAACATCGTAGGTATCAGTTGCAAAACCATGCAGAATTTTCATGGGCAAATGAATGTCTTGAAAACAGAGCTGGAACGCTGGAAAAAACAGCATCATCAGGTATTGTTTCTGGCCGCCGATGAAGAGCGGGCGAAACGCTTGGAAAAAGTCTTTCATGATTACGAGATTGAAGCAGACTTAATCCTCCATTCACCGCCAAGCATGGGCAGCCAGCGACCTGTCATTTCTATCGGGAATTTGCAGGCTGGTTTTGAAATGCCGATGAACCATTTAGTGGTTGTGACCGAGTCTGAGGTGTTCTCACAGAAACAAAGAAAAGCCAGGAAAACGCGGACCAATTTAAGTAACGCAGAACGGATTAAAAATTATAATGAACTGAAAGTTGGCGATTATGTTGTCCATGTGAACCATGGAATCGGAAGGTACCTGGGAATAGAAACCCTTGTCATCAATGGCAATCATAAAGATTATCTGCATCTGAAATATGCGGGCAATGATAAGCTATATGTTCCAATTGAACAGATTGACCAGGTTCAAAAATATGTGGGCAACGAAGATAAAGAGCCGAAGATTTATAAATTAGGCGGAACGGATTGGAAGAAGGTAAAAAGTAAGGCTAAATCGTCCATTCAGGATATTGCGGCAGACCTGATCAAGCTATACGCGCAACGTGAAGCGACGAAAGGTTATCAATTTAGTCCAGACACGCCAGAAATGAGAGAATTTGAGGCACTTTTTCCTTATGAAGAAACACAAGATCAGCTTCGGGCGATCGACGAAATCAAGCACGACATGGAGAGGCCTCAGCCTATGGACCGCTTGTTGTGCGGAGATGTGGGATACGGGAAAACAGAGGTGGCGATTCGCGCAGCTTTCAAAGCAGTGATGGACGGTAAACAAGTTGCTATTCTAGTTCCTACAACGATTTTAGCCCAACAGCATTATGAGACATTTCGTGAGAGATTTGAAGGGTATCCAATTGAAATCGGAGTCATTTCTCGTTTTCGCTCTCGAAAAGAGCAGACAGAGGCACTGAAATCGCTGAAAAATGGAACGTTGGATATAATTATTGGAACCCACCGTTTGTTATCGAAAGATGTGGTTTTCAAGGATCTCGGTTTGTTGATCGTAGATGAGGAGCAGCGCTTCGGTGTTACCCATAAGGAAAAGTTAAAGCGGTTAAAAACCAATGTGGATGTACTGACGCTGACGGCGACCCCGATCCCTAGAACTTTGCACATGTCGATGCTGGGTGTGCGCGATCTGTCGGTTATTGAGACTCCGCCAGAAAATCGGTTCCCCGTGCAGACCTATGTCATGGAGTATAGTGCAGGGTTGGTAAGAGAAGCGATTGAACGGGAAATGTCTCGTGGAGGTCAGGTATATTTCCTTTTCAATCAAGTCCAGGGGATTGAGCAGATGGCAGAGCAAATTTCCTTCCTGGTTCCTGAGGCAAAGGTTGGTGTAGCCCATGGTCAAATGAAAGAAACGGAATTAGAACAAGTGATGCTTGATTTCCTTGAAGGAAATACAGATGTTCTAGTTAGTACGACGATCATAGAAACGGGCGTAGATATTCCAAACGTCAATACGCTAATTGTTTATAATGCCGATCGGATGGGGCTGTCTCAACTCTATCAATTGCGTGGTCGTGTAGGACGTTCCAACCGAATGGCCTATGCTTATTTTACGTATCAGCGAGATAAAGTATTGACCGAAGTAGCCGAAAAAAGATTACAGGCGATTAAGGAATTTACAGAGCTCGGTTCTGGGTTTAAAATTGCCATGCGTGATTTATCCATTCGTGGTGCAGGGAACTTATTGGGTGCTGAGCAGCATGGATTTATTGCTTCAGTCGGATTTGATCTATACAGTCAAATGTTGAAAGATGCGATAAAAGAATTAAAAGGCGGTCCGAAGGAAGAGGAAACGATTCAGCCAGAAATTGATATCCAGTTAGATGCTTTTATTCCTTCTGAGTATATTCAGGACGGCCGGCAGAAGATTGAATTATATAAGAAATTTGCAGCCGTGCAGACCATGGAAGATGTGGCGGATTTGCAGGATGAGTTGGTGGATCGATTTGGTGAGCCGCCGATGCCTGTGCAAAATCTGCTGCGAGTCGCTCGCTTGCGGGTCTACTCCCTTATGCACCGAATTACAAGTATTTCGCAGAAGGGCATGCAGATGGTTATTACCTTACATGAAGATCAAAACAGTGCTATTGATGGAACCAAATTATTCGAGTGGGCAAGCCGCTTTGAACGGCGAATTCTCCTTTCAACTGGACAATCGATATCGATTACTGTTAAGCTAAATGGGTTAACTCCTGAGAATGCAATCGAGTTAGTGGATCGTTTTCTTTCAGGGTTCGAGCAAGTGAAACGAACGAAGGGAGAATTAAATAATGTTGCCAATTAAAAAATGGAGTGTAATACTCCTCTCTTTTGCCCTTGCAACGTCCGTTTTAACAGCCTGTCAATCAGGAGACGAAGAGAAGGCAAAAGCGAAAGAGGAAACATCGCAAAATGAGACACAGCCTGGCAATAGTGGGGAGAATCCATTACCAATTGTGAAAGTTGATCTTGGGATGAAGCCAGATGAGACGGTTGCGAACTATGAAGGTGGAACCTTGACTGCCGGTCAGTTCAAGGATTATCTGGAAATCCAAGCTTTTGTCAACCCGCAGGCTGGTTTAGCAATTAATGAAAAGGACCCAGAAGCTTTGAAGCTTTTTGTAGACAGCTATGTGGGTGAATTGAAAATGGCCGAGAAAGCTCCAGAGAGCGGTGATTATAAAAAAGGCGGAGAAGATATTACGGGCCGCATCCTAGATCAATACAAAATGGTCTATGGAGGGGATGAGAAAAAGGTCGAACAGCAAATGAAAGACCAAGGAGTGACGAAAGAAGAACTTCAGGAATTCTTTATTCGTTATAAAAAAGTAGAGGCATACCTTGGCTCGCAGGTCTCCGATGACGATTTGAAAAAGCAATATGACGACATGAAAAAGGCAGGGCAATTAAAAACTGCTTCTGTCCGACATATTCTTATTATGTTTGAAAATCGTACACCGGAAGAAGCCAAAAAGCTGGCTGATGAGATTGCTGATCGTTTGCGCAAAGGTGAAGACTTTGCCAAGTTAGCCAAAGAAAAATCGGAAGACCCAGGCAGCAAGGATAATGGCGGGCTGTATGAGGATGCTGACGTAAATATGTGGGTTCCTGAATTTAAAAAGGCAGCTTTGGAGCTCCCATTGAATGAAATTAGTGACCCGGTGAAGACCGATTATGGCTACCATGTCATGAAGGTAGAGAAGCGTTCAGAGCGTAGTTTTGATGATGTGAAGGAAGCGCTTCGCAGCCAATTGATCAATACGAAATATGATGAGTTCATGAAAAACAATGTGGAAAAAATGGTAAAAGAAGTACATTTACCAGAGAATCCGAAGAAATAACCAGGAAGATGGGGCGACCCATCTTCCTTTTCTTTTCTTGGAATGAAAAGTGAATATTATCCTTTGAGGAGATATATACTAAACCCACACCAGGAAACAAGCCTTCCCAAACCAAGGCAGACGTAAAGAAGAGTAGGGTATCAACGCTAATGATGGAGTTCCAGTAAAGAAAAACTTCAAGTGAAAGTGAGGCAACTAGAACATGAAAGCAACTGGAATTGTACGCCGAATTGACGATCTTGGCCGGGTTGTCATCCCTAAAGAAATTCGTCGCACGCTTAGAATTCGTGAAGGTGACCCGTTGGAAATTTTTGTTGACAGAGATGGAGAAGTAATCCTTAAGAAGTATTCGCCAATTGGAGAACTTGGTGATTTCGCTAAGGAATATGCTGACTCCCTTTATGAGAGCATTGGGCATATTACATTAATCTCTGACCGAGATTCTGTCATTGCAGTCTCTGGTGCAAGTAAAAAAGAATATATGGACAAGCCAATTGGCAATATGATTGAAACTTGTATGGAAGAAAGAAAAACCATGGTTCAAGGGCCAGGCGAATATGATGTATGTCGCGATCTAAAAGAGCATTATTCTTCCATTGTCGTGGCACCGATTGTTGCTGGTGGTGATCCGATTGGTTCGGTCATACTCTGCAGCAAGGAAGATTCCGTCAAGATGGCGGATCTGGAGACGAAAATGGCCGAAACAGCTGCAGGCTTTTTGGCTAAACAAATGGAACAATAGGAAGATGAAGACGTAAAAGAGCTTTTTCAGCCAAATAGGGCTTGAGAAAGCTCTTTGTGTTTTTATTGGGGAAATTTATTTTACGAAGCAACAAATTAATAATTAATAATATATAGAATATTTATACTAAGTAGAGTAAACAGAAGTGGCTATTTTGGCTACTTTTTAATGAAAATAGTGAATAAAAAAATGGTTGATTCAAGTGGGAAATTTATATATAATAATGATAAATTAGTTTGTAAATAAATTAATGGAAGCGTTATCAAGAGAAAGAAAATGACAACCACTATAGGGGGAAAGAGAATGAAAAAGAAATTATCCTATTTTTTAGTTGCAGTCTTATCTATGGGCAGTTTAGTGGGGTGTGGAGGGAACGCAACGGAATCCTCTGGTTCTTCCGATCAACCTGCGGAAGCAGCTAATTCCAACAGCAGTGCAGAAGGCGATGTTGTTACTATTGCAGTAGGAAGTGCAGCACCTGATACAGAGACTTCCCACTATCAACAATTCTTGCTAAAAATGAAGGAGCAAGTGGAGAAAGAAACAAACGGAACAGTAAAAATTGAAATCCATGCCAATGGTGAGTTGGGTGGAGAACGTGAAATGATCGAAGCGGTTCAATTAGGAACCTTGGATGCGACAATTACAGGAGCTGGTCCTCTAGGGAACTTTGCCCCATCATCTAATGCATTAGATTTTCCGTTCCTATTTAACGATCGTGAGCATGCCTACAAAGTGCTTGATGGAGAAATCGGTCAATCCATCAGCAAGGAATTAGAATCGACAGGTGCAAAGATTCTGGTTTGGGCAGAGAATGGTTTCCGTAATATAACGAATAACACTAGACCAATCAAAACTCCAGCAGATCTTAAAGGAATTAAGATCCGTACACAGGAAAATAAAATTCATTTAGATACCTTTAAGGATTATGGCGCAAATCCTACCCCGATGGCCTTCACTGAGCTGTTTACATCCATGCAGCAAGGAGTTGTTGATGGAGAGGAAAACCCTCTATCTGTAATTGTACCAAATAAATTTTTTGAAGTTCAAAAATATATGACACTTTCTGAACACTTCTATCAAGCAGCGCCTTTTGTTATTAACACAGCTAAATTTGAGAGTCTAACTCCAGATCAGCAAAAAGCACTACAATCTGCTGCAGAAGCCGCTCGTGATTTTGAACGTCAATTTATTTTCGATATGAATGAAAAGTTCATCGAAACAGCTAAAGAAGGCGGAATGGAAATTCTCCCTACGGAAGAATTTGATCGTGAAGCATTCGTGGCTGCTTCAGAAAACGTTTATAAAAAGTACGAATCAGAGTACGGTGACATTCTTAAGCGGATCCGTGAAACAAAGTAAGTAAACGATCGAAACGTTTGATAACTTCTCCTCAGAGTTACGATGGTTATTCTGAGGAGATTTTTCAAATCATCATCGATTTACTACCCTATCTTGATATCTATAAAGGGGTGAGAAAATGGCAGGACTATTACGTATAATTGATTTCTTTAATAAATGTTTAATGATACTCCTTGGGGTTGTATTAGGGGTTATGTCTATTGTCATCATCATCCAAGTACTTTCCCGTTATATTTTCGGATTTCCCCTCCCTTGGTCTGAGGAACTTGCACGCTATCTGATGTCGTACAGCATATTTGTTGGTGCAGCATTAGCTCTTCGAAACCAGCAGTTAATCGCAGTAGAATTTATTTCCGAGCGCCTTTCTTTTAACCCTAGAAGGATCTTGAAAATTGTAATAAACATAATTGGGATTTTTCTTTTTGCCATTCTCTTTATTCAAGGTTTTGAAATGATGGACAAGGTTTCCTCACAGTTGTCTGCTGCAATGCAAATTTCAATGTCTATTCCATACGCAAGCATACCCATTGGCGCGATTTTATTAACGATCAATGCGATTGCAGTTATTATCGAATTAGTACTAGCCAAAGAAGAAGTGAAAGAGGGTGAAGTCGCGTGAGTACGATATTATTTATTTCCTTAGGCGGCTTCTTGATCCTTGGTGTGCCAATTGCGGTAGCCATGGGATTGGCTTCTGCCCTTGCTGTTTGGTGGGGTGGAGGAATTCCCCTCATTATTATGGCCCAACGAGAATTTACTTCGATTGATTCCTTTCCATTGATGGCGATTCCGTTTTTCATTTTAGCAGGTACCTTGATGGAAATTGGGGGGATTTCGAGAAGACTGGTTGCTTTTGCTAACGCCCTTACCGGACATATTACCGGGGGACTTGGTTTAGTTGCCGTAGTAACCTCCATGTTTTTCGCCGCGATCTCAGGATCCAGTGCCGCAACGGTTGCTGCCTTAGGTTCGATTCTTATTCCGGCCATGGTGAAAAGAGGGTATCATCGTAATTTTGGAGGCGCTATTCAGGCCGTGTCTGGGGAATTAGGAGTTATTATCCCGCCTAGTATTCCGATGATCCTGTATGGGGTTACCACAGAAACCTCCATTGGCGACATGTTTATGGCGGGGGTTATTCCTGGGCTCCTCATTGGATTATCTTTAATGATTACCGTTTATTTTATTGCTAAAAAACGTGGCTACCAAAGTGAAGAAAAAGTAAGCTGGGCTGGCCGCTGGAAAGCCTTTAAAGATGCGCTTTTAGCCTTATTTATGCCAGTAATTATCCTCGGTGGAATTTATGGTGGAGTCTTTACTCCAACGGAAGCTGCAGGAGTCGCCGTTGCCTACGCTTTTATCATCGGTGTGTTTATTTATAAGGAGATCAAGTGGAAGGATGTTCTCTCCTTACTTGGTCAATCTGCGGTTACTTCTTCGATTATTATGTTTATCATTGCTAATGCTGGATTGTTCGGCTGGATTTTGAGCCGTGAAGGGGTCCCGCAAAAAATAGCTGCCTTTTTCACGGACATCTCAAGTAATGCCTTTGTATTCCTGCTTGTTATTAATGTTTTATTGCTGGTTGTAGGAATGTTCTTTGAAACCGGTGCTTCTATTATTATTTTGGCACCATTGCTTACACCAGTTGCTGCACAATTTGGCATTGATCCAGTTCATTTCGGGATGATTATGATTATTAACTTGGCCATGGGAATGTGTACACCGCCAGTCGGGGTCAATCTCTTCATATCCTGTCAGATCGCTGAGATTACATTGGAGGATATAACAAAGGCTATCTTGCCGTTTATCCTTGTTCTCATTGTCGATCTAATGATCATCAGTTACATTCCTCAAGTAACGATGTGGCTGCCACATCTATTTAAATAAGGAAGCTGCGGAGCTTTTTCAGCGTAAGGGGGCCTACCTCCGATCTCTGGGAAAGCTCTTTATGTTTCACATCAAGTCCCCTATCTTTCACGAATCCTATTTCCTACCACCACCATTCGACATCATCTGCCTGTTATTCATCCTCAAATACAAACCATTCGTCCTGAAAACCGCATTTTTCCATTTTCATTTATTATCATTATTTCCAAAAGATATACAAAATGAAATAAAGGGAATTTATCATCTAATGGGGGAGAGAAAATGGCAGCTTTATTACGTTTGATTGACAGCTTTAATAAATGGTTAACTATTCTTCTTGGTATTGTATTAGCAGTTATGTCCATAGTCATCATTTCCCAAGTGCTTTCCCGTTACATCTTTGGCATTCCCCTTCCTTGGTCGGAGGAACTGGCACGTTATCTAATGTCTTATAGTGTATTTGTTGGTGCCGCATTGGCCCTGCGCAAACAGCAATTAATTGCAGTAGAATTTATTTCCGAGCGTTTGTCTTGGAAACCTAGAAGGGCTCTAAAGGTTGCAATTAATGTAATAAGCATTATTCTTTTTGCCATCCTTTTTATGAAAGGGATCGAAATGATGGGGAAGGTTGGCACGCAGCTCTCCGCTGGAATGCAAATCCCAATGTCCATTCCGTATGCAAGTATACCTATTGGTGCAATTTTGTTAACCATGAATGCGGTTGCAGTCATTATCGAATTAGTACTAGCCAAAGAAGCAGTGAAAGAGGGTGAAGCCGCGTGAGTACGATATTATTTATTTCTTTAGGCGGCTTCTTGATACTAGGTGTACCGATCGCTATAGCTATGGGATTGGCTTCTGCCCTTGCTGTTTGGTGGGGTGGAGGAATTCCCCTCATTATTATGGCCCAGCGTGAATTTACTTCGATTGATTCCTTTCCATTGATGGCGATTCCGTTTTTCATTTTAGCAGGTACCTTGATGGAAATTGGGGGGATTTCGAGAAGACTGGTTGCCTTTGCTAACGCCCTTACCGGACATATTACCGGGGGACTTGGTCTAGTTGCTGTTGTTACTTCCATGTTTTTCGCCGCCATTTCCGGATCCAGTGCCGCTACAGTTGCTGCCTTAGGTTCCATACTTATTCCGGCCATGGTGAAAAGAGGGTATCATCGTAATTTCGGTGGAGCCGTTCAGGCCGTGTCCGGAGAATTAGGAGTTATTATTCCGCCTAGTATTCCGATGATCCTGTATGGGGTTACCACAGAAACCTCCATTGGCGACATGTTTATGGCGGGGGTTATTCCTGGGCTATTGATTGGATTTTCCTTGATGATTACGGTGTATTTCATTGCTAAAAAACGAGGCTATCAGAGTGAAGAAAAAGTAAGCTGGGTGGGACGCTGGAAGGCTTTTAAAGATGCGCTCTTGGCTCTGTTCATGCCAGTAATTATCCTCGGTGGAATTTATGGTGGAGTCTTTACCCCAACGGAAGCTGCGGGAGTTGCGGTTGCCTACGCTTTTATTATCGGTGTGTTTGTTTATAAAGAGATCAAATGGAAGGACGTTCTCTCTTTACTTGGTCAATCTGCGGTTACTTCTTCGATTATTATGTTTATCATTGCTAATGCTGGATTGTTCGGCTGGATTTTGAGCCGTGAAGGGATTCCACAAAAAGTAGCTGCCTTCTTTACGGATATCTCAAGCAATGCCTTTGTATTCCTGCTGGTTATAAACGCATTATTGCTGATTGTGGGAATGTTCTTTGAGACCGGTGCATCTATTATTATCTTAGCGCCATTGCTCACACCGGTTGCTGCACAATTTGGTATCGATCCGGTTCATTTCGGGATGATCATGATCGTAAACCTGGCCATGGGTATGTGTACACCGCCAGTCGGGGTCAATCTCTTTATATCCTGCCAAATTGCTGAGATTACATTGGAAGATATAACGAAGGCTATCTTGCCATTTATCCTTGTTCTCATTGTTGACTTATTGATTATTAGTTACATTCCTCAAGTGACGATGTGGCTGCCAAATTTATTTAAATAAAGAAACTGTGGAGCTTTTTCAGAGTAAGCGGAGCCAGAATCCGAACTGCCTGGGAAAGCTCTTTTTTTGGCGAGGCGGACTGAGAATCCGCTATTTGAAAAGAAAGGCCCTGTTTTTGTAATTAAGCGGACCGTACGTCCGTTATTTCACTGTTTTTGGGTCAAATGGGGTGGGATTTAGCAAATAAGGGATCTAGGGTCCGCGAGCCACCTGAAAGTGGGGATTTGAAGAGAAATAGCGTCTCCTGAGTCCGTGAGATCTGACTTGCCCTCCGTTTTCCGCAGCAAATTCTCATTAGTGGTGTCTAACCTATTTTCTCTGGTATAATTACCTCAGTTTTTGCTATTGGGGGGAAAGGAATGTCAAATGAGGTAAATAGCAGCACTTTTATAAAAGGGGCCGCCATTCTGGGGCTGGCAACATTGCTGTCCAAAATGCTTGGGTTAATTTACCGCATTCCCTATCAAAACATTACCGGTGATCTAGGTTACTACGTCTATATGCAAGTCTATCCCCTCTATGGTACCCTGCTAACTTTTGCAACGGCTGGTTTTCCCATCGCGATTTCAAAGATTGTATCGGAAAAATTGGTCCTGGGTGATGGACAAGGGGTGCAAAAGGTTTTTCGTGTTTCATTGATTACCTTAGCCATCACCGGTTGCGTTTCCTTTGCGCTTCTGTATGGCGGTGCGGAATGGATTGCCAGGGCGATGGGGAACGATAAGCTTATCCTGCCTATTCGAAGTGTGTCTTTTGCATTATTAATTGTCCCCCCAATGGCTGCCATGCGGGGGTATTTTCAGGGACATCAGAATATGATGCCCACTGCGGTATCCCAAGTGATTGAGCAAACCATTCGAGTAACGACTATTATTTTTCTGGCCTATTGGTTTATGCGGACGACCGGAAATGAATATCTGGCAGGTGCTGGGGCCGTATTCGGGGCTTTCACAGGAGCCTGTGCCAGTTTCCTTGTGCTTCTATTCTTTTGGAGAAAAAATCGGGTAAATAAAAAGTCAGAAGTGAAATCGCCCAACAAAACAAAAGAAGACACTGTCTGGCAACTGATAAAAACGATCGTCTACTATTCGCTTCCCATTTGTTTTGGGGCTTTGGCCCTTCCTTTGCTGCAGCTTTCTGATTCGTTTACAGTGGCCAATCTGTTGATTAGGGGAGGGATCCCAGCGGAAGAAGCGAATATTTTGAAGGGTGTTTTTGACCGTGGCCAGCCGTTGGTTGCTTTTGGCGCCTTTTTTGCTACAGCCTTGTCCTTGTCCCTTGTCCCTGCGATTGCGGAGGCAAGGGTGCGGCGTGATGATGCGGCGATTAAAAATCGAACGGAATTGGCACTGAGACTGACCTTGTTAATTGGGCTGCCCACATCCATCGGGTTAGCGGTAGTGGCTGAACCTGTAAATATTATGCTTTATCAAAATGACAAGGGTACCGTCACGTTAATTGTGCTAGCCTTTACTACCATTTTCTCCACCTTGGGCATTGCTTCGGCTGGAATCCTACAGGGCTTGGGGCAGGTCATGCTGCCGGCCAAATATTTGTTTGTTGCTGTTTTCATCAAAGTCATACTCAACATTATTCTTATTCCGCTAATGGGGATTACAGGGGCGGCGCTTGCTACGGTGTTAGCTTATAGTGTATCAGCGATTCTAAATATCCAAGCAGTCTGCCATTATACAGGTGTAAGACTTCGTTTTAAGGCTTTCTTTATAAAACCTATGTTATCTGTATTCATCATGGGAATCCTGGTTTGGTTGATTCAGCCGATGACGATGAAGATGCTGGTTGGAATCGTCACCACCTATCGTCTCTATTTTTCGATTGTTGCCCTGATTGCCGTTTTATTTGGGGTTATTATATACGGGATGAGCTTATTGCTAACAGGTTCAATCACCAAAAAAGATATGCAGTCGATTCCAAAATTAAATAAATGGATCCCATTCTTAGACCGCTTCGGCCTTCTTCGGGATTCATAAGAAAGGAAGATTCGATGAAAAAGATTACAGTTATCGGGCTTGGAGCAGGCAACCTGGAGCAAATGCCAATCGGGGTATGGAACCGATTGAAACAGGCCTCTCACATCTATTTAAGAACAGAAAAACATCCTGTTGTTCAAGATTTAAAAGACCAGGGGATTTTATTTCACAGCTTTGATCATTTATATGAAAAGGAAGGCTCCTTTCACGATGTCTATGAACAAATAACCAAGTTACTCATTGAGAAGGCAAACGAAGAAACAGCGATTCTTTATGTTGTGCCAGGGCATCCCATGGTTGCTGAAAAAACAACACAGTTGTTATTGCAGGAAGGGCCTGCCCAGGGGGTTGACGTGGAAGTCACAGGTGGACAGAGTTTTCTTGATGCAGCCTTCACCGCTTTAAGAGTGGATCCTGTCGAAGGCTTCTCCCTGTTAGATGCAAGCAGCTTGCAGCGAGACCATCTTAATCCACACCTGCATTTATTAATTACCCAAGTGTATGATCAACTTACGGCATCGGATGCCAAGCTTTCTCTAATGGAGGTGTTCCCCGACGATTACGAAATCATCTTGCTTTATTCCGCGGGGGTATCTGGGGAGGAGGCAGCCCATAAAATTCCTCTTTACGAGCTAGATCATCATTTCAAAAAGGTCCATAACTTGGCACTAATCTATGTGCCGCCCACTCGCGAGGAGAAGATTCTTAACCGGCAATTTACCACCTTGCGGGATATTATTGCCATCCTTCGTGGCCCAGAAGGATGTCCTTGGGATAAAGAGCAAACCCACCAATCCATCCGTAAAAATTTAATTGAGGAAACTTATGAGGTGGCGGAGGCTATTGACTTGGAAGAACCAGATGCTTTATGTGAGGAACTAGGTGATCTTTTGATGCAGGTGATGTTGCACGGGCAAATTGCGGAAGATGAAGGAGATTTCAATGTAGAAGATATTATTCAAGTCTTAAATGAAAAATTAATTCGTCGTCACCCGCATGTATTCGGGGAGCGAGAAGCGGAAACAAGTCAAGAGGTGGTGAAAAATTGGGAAGAAATTAAAGCGCAGGAAAAAAGAGATAAAGGCATTGATCCTACGAAGCAATCCTTGTTATCAGGAGTCCCCAAAGATCTTCCTGCGCTAATGACAGCCTATAAGCTATCCAAAAAGGCGGCAAAGGTTGGCTTTGATTGGGATCAACTGCAGGATGTCTATGCTAAGATAGAAGAAGAATTATCAGAAGTGAAAGAAGCCAAGGGTTCCGAAGAAATAAAGGAGGAATTGGGAGATTTGCTGTTTGCTGTAGCAAATTTAGCCCGCTTTCTGAAAATCGATGCAGAGGAGGCTTTGGCCTTGACTAATTTGAAATTTAAAAGGCGATTCCACTTTATCGAAGAACATCTGCAAAAACCGTTGGAAGAAGCAACATTAGACGAAATGGAATGGTTGTGGCAGGAAGCGAAAAAGAAGGAGAGAGAAGCGTGAGATTAGATAAATATCTTAAAGTTTCCCGATTAGTTAAGCGAAGAACGATGGCAAAGGAAGTGGCTGATCAGGGACGGGTGAAAATCAATGGCAAACAAGCGAAATCGAGTACAGCTGTGAAAGTGGGCGACGAGCTGATGATTCGCTATGGAAATAAGCATGTTACAGTAAAAGTGGAGAGAATAGTCGACACAACGAAAAAAGAAGAAGCGGCAACCATGTATACGCTCGTTTCAGAAGAGCGGATCCAGCAGGAAGCAGCAAAGGAAGACCCGGATTATCCATTTTCTTAGTTCTAAACTTCGGCGAACAACCATAACATGTACAAAAAGCACGATGGATGGAGGTTCCCCCATTATGGTTGATTCGACGAAGAAGAATCCAAGACATGAAATTATGATGTTTAATCGAAAAAAACTTGAAATCTCCGGTGTATTAAATGTAGAAAGCTTTGATAATGAAGAGTTCCTACTGGAAACGGAATGCGGGTTTCTTTGCATTAAAGGGCAGAACCTACATATGAAGAACTTAAGTTTGGAAACAGGACAGGTATCCATTGAGGGTTACGTCCATGACATGGGATACATTGATGAACACTCAGGGGGCTCCAAGGGCAAAGGGTTATTTGGCAGGTTGTTCAAGTGAACATCGAGACCCAACTGGTAACCATGATTTTAATGGTAGCCTGTGGAGTCACCATGGGACTATTATATGATACTTACCGGGTAATGAAGGGGCAGACTGGTATGGAAGGGCTACTGGTACTGATCTGCGACCTTTTATTTTGGGCAAGCTGTACTTTTCTTGTATTTGGAACCCTGTTAAGAATTAACGAAGGAATTGTCCGAATCTATCTTTTTCTGGGAATGGGAATTGGGGCATGGTTGTATTTTGTTCTTTTTCATACCTTTTATATTAAATGGTTTTTGCGATTTATCCGTTTAGTCAAGGCGATCTATCGTTTTGTCGTGCGAACAATTGAAATCTTGCTGGTTAAACCGCTGATTTTTTTATATAAAGTCGTAGTTGCCGTCATCGTGGCGATTGCCCTTTTTATTTGGAGGATCCTTTTATTCATCTATCAGCTTTTTAAAAAAATCTTTATTCCTTCCGGAAAATATGTGAAAAACTTGGGGGGGAAAGCACTTTCCTCATCAAAGAAAAAGGGAGCAGGATTTTTAAAACGGTTGGCGAAACTATTTAGACGAGACAAAACAAAAGACGAATGAGGTGCCAACCAATGAATGATCTGGATTCTTCCTTGAATAGGATGAAGGGTCAAAAAAGAAGACTGCGAGTTTTGGGAGTAGTCATTACAGCTTTTTGTCTTTGGGCCGGCTTCACTTGGTATGATCAGCAAGCAACCCTCCTTGAGAAGAAGGAGGAACTGAAAGAGGTGCAGCAACTAGCAGACCAGGTAAAATTGGAGAATGACGAACTGAAATATCAAGTCAGCAGGCTAAATGATCGTGATTATATTGCTGAGATCGCCCGACGCGACTATTATTTATCCAAACCAGGGGAGATTATTTTCTTAACTCCGGATCGCTAGGGGCATCGTTAAACAAATAGAAGAGGTTGTTCCTGCAACTTCTTCTAGTCTATCCTTTAATCCCTAGGTTTCTTCTTCCTCGTTATCCTTCAAGTTAATACCGAAATGAATTTCTCTCCAGTATCTACTTTCATCCCATTTCGATGCTAATATCGACATTCATTTACAGTTTCATAGCTAGTTTTTCCTAAACCAAACATCGATTCTCCTTAAATATGCTGTACGATCTATATTTATGTTGAGCACAGCCGCAATTTGTCGGAAAGTTTTTGGAATATGATCTGAGGGTTTGACAAAATTTACAAGTCTGCACAGATATAATCAAACACAACAAAACAAATCGGGTGGTGTGATGATTATGTCTCGCTTTCAAGCGGTAGCGGCCAACGTCGGTCAAAAAATGTTCTTTCCGATCCAATTCCTTATGCTTAAAGTCAATATGATCATGGAAAAGTGGGTTCAACGACTTGGTATATTTCATATTTTAATGGGATATCTACTTGGACGAGCCCTAATCTTACAGGAACTAGCGCCATTTGCAGCTGCCTATTTTATTGTGGTTTACTTTCTGCGCCGCGATAAGGTGTTCCTCACTGCGATGGCCCTGCTTTTAGGTGCAGCCTCGAGATCGTCCGAGCATGCCCTAATCATTTTCTTAAATATATCGCTAGCCTTTGCATTTTTACAGGTTATGGAACGAATGAGGAAAAAAGAATTGAACCATGCGCCCTTTATTGTGTTGACTTCCATCTTTCTCAGTCATCTTTGCTATACCTATTTCAAAGGGGAACTGACCGTTTATGCGGCGTCCATGCATTTTGTGGAAGCCATTCTGGCAATGATTTTGACACTGATCTTTGTCCAGTCATTACCTTTTTTAACGAGTAAAAAGTATCATCATGAGTTAAAAACAGAAGAAATCGTTTGTCTAGTGATATTACTAGCGTCAGTAATGACCGGGACCATCGGTTGGCAGATACAGGATATAGCGGTACAAAGTGTTCTTGCTAAGTACTTGGTTCTCCTTTTGGCATTTGTTGGGGGAGGGATGATCGGGGCAACAGTTGGGGTTATTACAGGGGTGATTATTAGTCTTGCTGATATTTGGCAAATCGAACAAATCAGCCTTTTAGCCTTTGCAGGGTTATTGGCAGGTCTATTAAAAGAAGGAAAGCGTTTCGGTGCAGCCTTAGGAATGTTAATGGGTTCTGCGATCATCATCTTTTATGTAGGGGACAAGCAGTCCATTATCCTCACTAGCATGGAAACATTGATTGGAATTCTGGCCTTTTTGCTTACTCCAAAGTACTTTGTCCAGCAGATTTCTCGGTTTATACCAGGGACAGAAGAAAACGCCAAATCGCAGTATGAATATATGAAAAAGGTTCGCGATGTCACGGTGAAAAAAATTATGAAGTTTTCCACGCTGTTCCAGCAATTATCCGATGCTTTTAACTATGTATCTGTGCAGGAGAAGCAAAATGAAGAGGAAACTAATCCGTTGGACATGCATGAGTTTATGGCGAAGATAACCGAGAGATCCTGCCAGACCTGTTGGAAAAAAGATAAATGTTGGTCTGAACAGGATTCGGAGGCGACCATTCAAATCTTGGGTGAACTAATTCAGCAGCTGGATGTGTATGGGGGCTTTGATCGAGAACGGATGGAGACCCCTTATCAGACAGCTTGTACAAATAAAGATCGTTTGGAAGGTGTGATTCGTGACGAATACACACAGTTGCGGGAAAGTTTGTTTTTACAAAAACAAGTAAAGGATAGTCGGCGTCTTGTTGCCGATCAATTATCTGGTGTGTCAGGTGTAATGTTGAATTTTGCTAATGAATTAAAAAGGGAGGGAATCGATCTATCACTGCAGGAGCAGCAAATCTTAAGTGCGTTGGAGAATATTGGATTGTCTGTACAGAAGGTAAATATTCTAAGTCTGGAGGAGGGGAAAGTTGACATCGAAATTACGCAGCCTGTCTGTGATGGCCATGTCCAGTGTGAAAGCATTATAGCCCCCATGCTTACATCGATCGTCGGGGAAAATATCGCGGTGAAAAGCAAAGAATGCAATACGGTCGGGGATGGGACCTGTACGGTCATTCTCGGCTCGGAAAAGAACTATCGAGTAAGTTCTTACGGGACAGGAATCGCAAAAGATGGAAAATTGGTTTCAGGAGATTGTTTTATGACCATGGAATTGGGCAGCGGCAAATATATTATGGCGATTAGTGATGGCATGGGGAATGGAGACCGAGCCCATATGGAAAGCACTTCTACCCTGGATCTAATGAAGGAACTATTGGAAGTGGGTCTTGATGAATCACTAGCGATTAAATCGGTCAATACCGTGCTCTCCCTTAGATCACCTGACGAAATTTTTGCCACGGTTGATTTGGCGATTGTCGATCAATATACAGGAAACACAAAGTTTATTAAAACGGGATCAACACCGAGCTTTATTAAACGTGGAAAGGAGGTCCTGTCAATTACGGCTAATAATCTGCCAATTGGGATTATTGAAGACATAGAGGTAGATGTAGTGACGGAAACACTTAAACCAGGTGATCTGTTGATCATGGTATCTGATGGCCTTCTAGAGGCTCCCACACAAATTGAAAACAAGGAGATGTGGTTCAAGAGGGTGATCTCGGAATTAAAGACGGAGGAACCAGAAGAAGTGGCCGATATACTAATTGAAAGGGTGATTCGCAGCAAGTTTGGGGAAATTGACGATGATATGACGGTTTTAGTAGCAAGTGTCGACCAGTTTGTTCCAAGGTGGGGGACATTCCCAATGCCAGGGTTGGAAAAAATTCAGCGTCCCAAGCGGGTGAGTTAAACAAAAAATTGTATGATCAGACGGCTTTTTGCCCATAATGAACATGGAGATAAAGGGTGAGACAGCTCAAGGGTGATTTTCACCTTTGGGCTTTCTTCGTGCTTGGCTTCGCAATACAACTGGAAGGTATGATATAATACCTGAACAAGTCTGCATTCTACTTATTCTTCTTTTAGAAGGTTGATGAAAATGATAAATCGCTTTCGAGATCTGCTTAAACAAAAGAGATTGCTGTCCAAACACGAAAAAATTTTGGTTGGCGTTTCTGGAGGGGTAGACTCCCTCGTCCTCCTCGATGTTCTGCATAAGCTATCGAAGGAAGAACAATGGACGGTCTGTGCCGCCCATCTAGATCATCAGTTTCGTGGACAGGAATCCGCTGAGGATGCCCGCTATGTTCAGCAATTTTGCAAGGAACGAAATATTCCCTGTGCTACCGAGAGTATTGATGTCCCGAAGTTGATTAAGGACTCGAAAGAAAATCCGCAAGAAGTGGCAAGGAAGGCTCGCTACGAGTTTTACCACCGTGCCGCGAACCAATTCCAGCTAAACAAATTGGCGCTTGCCCACCACGCAAATGATCAGGCTGAGACAGTACTCATGAGAATTTTGCGCGGCACAGGAATGGAAGGAATGGCCGGGATTCCCGAACAGCGCGAAGAAAATGGACTCCTTATTGTCCGCCCCTTTTTAACCATTTTCAAGGATGAATTAGAACATTACGCTGAGACCTACGGGATCATCCCACGGTTAGACAGTAGCAATCTAAAAACAAAATATCGCCGGAATTTTATTCGACTGAAATTATTTCCGCTTCTCGAGAAGGAGATCAATCCTTCTGTGCAAACAGCGTTGTTACATCTAGGGGAGATTGTCCAAGGGGAAAATGAACTGATTCAAGAAATGAGCAAAGATAAACTAAAAGCAATCATCAAATGGAAGAAACATAATAAAATTGTAATCAAGGGAAAACTATTCCTATCCCATCACCTTGCTTTACAAAGGAGGATGATTAAACTAATATTTAGTTATCTGCTGCAAGAGCAGCAGAATTTAGGATTTATACATATAGATCAAGTCTGCGGTTGGATCCGTGAAGGTCGAACATCCACGGAGTTAGTGTTGCCACATGGGTTGTTTGCCTGGAAAGAGTATGACGATATTATTTTTTCTTTTGAGCAGTATCCTAAGCAGAATCAAGAATATATCTATAAAGTTCTTATTCCAGGAAATACATATATTAAAGAGCTTGGCGTTTCTATTGATACACGGTTGGATAGCTGGAGTGATACAGTATCCAATGTTAGTGAAGATCGATTCACCGCGGTATTTGACTGGGAAGCGATTCAAGGAGATTTGATCTTGAGAACTCGAAAAACGGGTGACCGCATGACTCTGTTAGGGATGTCCGGACACAAAAAGGTTAAAGACATTATGATCGATGCCAAGGTTTCGCGTGGACATCGAGAGTTGCTTCCACTTCTTTGTGATCAGAAACAAATTCTTTGGATCCCTGGTCTACGAAGATCAAACCTGGCTGTCCCTACTCCTCAAACCAAGCAGATACTGACTGTAAGAATACAACCATTTAGCTTTGATAACTTTGGGAGGTAAGCATGGAAAACGACATTCTAGATGTGCTGCTAAGTGAAGAAGAAATTCAACTGAAAATAAAGGAATTGGGCAGGGTAATCAGCGAAGATTATAAAGGGAAAAATCCTTTGGTAATCTGTGTTCTGAAAGGCGCAGCTCCTTTTATGTCGGATCTGATCAAGAGGATTTCCATTCATATGGAAATGGATTTTATGGCTGTGTCCAGCTATGGTGCTTCAACGGTTTCATCTGGAGAGGTCCGCATTATTAAAGATTTGGATGCAAGCGTTGAGGGGAGACATATTCTGCTCGTTGAAGATATTATTGACAGTGGATTGACGCTAAGTTATCTGCTTGATCTTCTCCATAGAAGGAAAGCAGCCAGCGTAAAGATCATCACCCTTCTTGATAAACCACATAATCGTAAGATTGAACTGAAACCGGATTACTGCGGATTTATCGTGCCTGATGAATTTGTGGTGGGATACGGTTTGGATTATGCAGAACGGTATCGGAATCTGCCCTATATCGGAATCCTTAAACCTGAAGTATATACAAGCTAGTATTTAATCTTTCACACTGGTTGTGGACAAAGAACAGATTATGGTAAAATAATATGAGTGCTGTTGTCGTGAGAGGAGGTCAGCGATGAATCGGTTTTTCCGTAATACAGGTTTTTATTTACTAATATTCCTTGTTACCGTAGGGATCGTTAATTTTATTGCGAACCAAGGAACTGAAACATCAAAAATGCCTTACAATGAGTTTCGGCAAAATCTTGAATCAGGGCAAGTATCAGAGATAATGGTTCGCCCTGACAGCGGAACTTATTATATTGAGGGGAAATTGAAGAGCGGAGAGGTGTTTTTCACCAACGGTCCGTTATACAATAACACGGAACTGTTAAAGCAGATCGAAGCTGCCAAGGTGCAGAAGGAAGTGTATGAAGAGCAAAAAGGGGAATCTGTTTGGCTAACCTTTCTTACCTCCATCATTCCTTTTGTCATTATCTTTATTCTGTTTTTCTTCCTGCTAAACCAAGCCCAAGGTGGCGGAAGCCGCGTCATGAACTTTGGGAAGAGTAAAGCCAAGCTTTACAATGATGAAAAGAAAAAGGTCACCTTTAACGATGTGGCCGGAGCAGACGAGGAAAAGGCTGAGCTTGAGGAAGTCGTAGAGTTCCTTAAGGACCCACGGAAATTTGCTCAATTGGGAGCAAGAATTCCCAAGGGTGTCCTACTTGTTGGTCCTCCCGGAACGGGTAAAACCTTGCTTGCTCGAGCCGTAGCTGGTGAAGCAGGTGTGCCGTTCTTTAGCATCAGTGGTTCTGACTTCGTGGAAATGTTTGTTGGTGTTGGTGCATCTCGGGTAAGGGACTTATTCGAGAATGCGAAGAAGAATGCACCTTGTATTATATTTATTGATGAGATTGATGCGGTAGGTCGTCAGCGTGGCGCCGGATTGGGCGGTGGTCATGACGAACGAGAACAAACACTGAACCAGTTGCTGGTGGAGATGGATGGATTCGGAGCGAATGAGGGAATTATTATCATTGCTGCGACCAACCGTCCAGACATTCTGGACCCTGCGTTGTTGCGTCCAGGACGTTTTGACCGCCAAATTACTGTGGATCGACCAGATGTAAAAGGCCGTTTCGCCGTACTGAAAGTTCATGCTCGAAACAAGCCTTTGGCAGAGAATGTGGATTTAGACGTCATCGCCAGAAGAACGCCTGGTTTTACAGGGGCTGACTTAGAGAACTTGTTGAACGAAGCTGCCTTGTTGTCAGCTCGTAAAGGGAAAAAGAAAATCGAGATGGTTGAAGTAGATGAAGCGATAGATCGAGTGATTGCTGGACCAGCCAAGAAATCTCGGGTTATCAGCGACGATGAGAAAAGACTGGTAGCCTACCATGAAGCAGGTCATACCATTGTCGGCTACCATCTAGAACATGCTGATACGGTGCACAAGGTGACGATTATCCCAAGGGGAAGTGCAGGAGGCTACACAGTCATGCTGCCTAAAGAAGATCGTTATTTTGCTACACGTTCTGAACTTCTTGATAAGATTTCTGGTTTATTGGGTGGTCGTGTGGCCGAGGAGATTGTACTAAACGAAATTAGTACAGGTGCCCATAACGACTTTGAACGCGCAACCGGCATTGCTCGTCGCATGGTAACGGAATTTGGAATGAGTGACTTGCTTGGACCGATGCAGTTTGGACGTTCTCAAGGTCAAGTATTCTTAGGTCGCGATTTTGGCCACGAACGTGATTACAGTGAAAATACCTCACAGAGAATTGATGAGGAAATTCAGCGAATTATCCGTGAAGAATATAAGCGAACGAAAGACCTTCTTACGAAATATCGTGATCACCTTGAAATTGTTGCGCAAACCTTGCTGACAGTGGAAACACTTGATGCCGAGCAGATTAAGCAATTGATTGAAAACGGACGCTTGGAGCCGAAACAGATCACAGTGAAAAACGAAGAGGGTGGAGATGTCAAAGTACAGATCCAGCCCAAGAAGGATGAACAATAGTAATTATGAAGACCCATTAGTGTGTATTTTCACTGATGGGTCTTTTCGTTGTGATTTAGGGGATTTGGGGCCGTTAAAAGGGTATAGAGGGCTATAGCAATGAGAGGAGACATCTACAGGTAGCGTTTTCATTATTGACAAAAAGAGCGCCTCGGTCTACAATTCAGTCATAAAAAATTAGGTCTATTCTGTGACTGTTAATAGATATTTTTAAAAAATAAAGCAGTTGGGGATTTGAGGAGGGAGATCAATGGAGGCTTTAGCGTTAGCAAAGAAGGCCGAGCGAAATAAGGAATTGAAGGAGAAAATTCTTCGCCTGAAAAAAGAACGCAACGCCATTATTTTAGCGCATTATTACCAACGTCCAGAAATTCAAGAAATTGCCGATTTTTTAGGGGATTCTTTTGGACTGGCCCAGAAGGCTAAAACGACCGATGCTGATGTGATTGTTTTTTGTGGGGTTCACTTTATGGGAGAAAGTGCAAAAATTCTTTCTCCGGATAAAACGGTCTTAATACCGGATGAACGTGCTGGCTGTCCGATGGCAGATATGGTCAATGTGGAAGGTCTGCGTAAACTGAAGGCCCAACATCCAAATGCAAAGGTTGTAGCTTACATTAATACCTCTGCGGATGTAAAGGCAGAGACCTATGTGTGCTGTACATCGTCCAATGCCAAAAAGGTTATCGAAAACATTGATGCGGAAGAGATAATCTGGGTACCGGATAAAAATTTGGGTCATTATGTATCACAATTTACCGATAAAAAGATGTACATCTGGGAAGGGTACTGCAATACACATGATCAATTATCCGTGGAAGATGTTACCCGCTTGAAGCAAGAACATCCAAATGCCCAATTTGTAGTACATCCTGAATGCAAACCAGAGGTAGTTGCGATGGGGGATTATGTTGGAAGCACAACGGGCATCTTAAAATATTGCCGGGAGTCTGAGCACGATGAATTTATCGTCGGAACCGAGGACGGCGTATTATATCGTCTTAGTCAAGACAGCCCGAACAAGAAGTTTTATTTTGCTTCCAAGTATTTGGTTTGTCCAAATATGAAGGTAAATAACCTAAAAAAGATTGCAGAATGCCTAGAAACTATGAAGCCGCAAATCTATGTTCCACCACATGTCGCGGACGCGGCTCGGGAATCCTTGGAGCGGATGTTGCAATTTCAGGCTGAAATACAATAAAGGGAACAATAAATTCTGGTTACTTTTAAGGAAGAAGTATAAAATAGTGGTAAATTCACTATTTTATACTTTTTTTGCATAGAAGGGGAAAATACTATGGTACCTCGCTACCTGATTGATTTTAAGATGCAGGATCTCGAAAAATTAAATACAGAAGTCATCATTATTGGTTCTGGAATTGCCGGTCTGTATACAGCACTCAAAACAGCAGAACACTCTGACGTGACCCTCATCTGCAAGGAAGGTTTATTGGAAAGTAATACCCGTTATGCTCAGGGCGGAATTGCTGCGGTGATTACCGAGAAGGATTCTATCGCCCTCCACCGTCAGGATACGCTAATCGCAGGAGCAGGACTCTGTTCGCATGAAGCTGTGGATGTTTTGGTGAATGAGGGTCCCGAAGGAGTCTATGAGTTAATACGTTATGGTACGGTATTTGATAAAGAAGGGAACCAGTTGGCTTTGACCAAAGAGGGGGCACATAGTGAACGAAGGATCCTTCACGCTAATGGAGATTCGACGGGTGCAGAGATTGTCAGGGCTCTTTCCAGGGAGGTAAGAGAAAATCCCCGCATACATATTTTAGAGCACCACTTTGCTATAGATTTGGTGACTAAGGATGGGGAATGTCGGGGTGTGATTGTACTAACTCCGCTTGGTAAACGGTTATATATTGACGCCAAGGCAACCGTTCTTGCAGCTGGGGGTGCAGGCCAATTATATCGTTATACAACGAACCCAGAGGTAGCTACTGGGGATGGGATCGCCATGGCCTATCGAGCTGGAGCTCTGATAAAGGATGTCGAATTTATACAATTTCATCCCACCTCTTTATGCTACCCTGGAGCGCCGCGGTTCTTGATCTCTGAGGCGGTTCGTGGAGAAGGGGCAGTCTTGCGCAATATCAACGGTGAGCGGTTTATGGAGAAGTACCATCCTGGGTTAGAACTAGCCCCACGCGATATCGTGGCAAGAGCCATCGTTTCAGAAATGGAACAGAATGAATCGACTTTCGTCTATCTAGATATTACGCACGAATCTGAAGACTTAATTAAGCACAGGTTCCCAACCATTTACCAGGTTTGTTTGCAATACGGGTTGAATATGGTTACGGATTGGATCCCCGTTGCACCAGCTGCGCACTATATGATGGGTGGAGTTAAAACCGGTTTATGGGGAGAAACCAGTGTTGCTCGATTGTTCGCTTGTGGAGAGGTTTCCTGTACAGGAGTCCATGGGGCAAACCGCTTGGCCAGCAATTCCCTTTCGGAAGCGATTGTTTTTGGAAAACGGATCGCCCAGAGAATCAAACAACTCACACCGATAAAACAGCCTATTGAGTCTCTCTCCTTTTCTATAATGAGAGAGAAAGAAATGAAGGAAGAGGAAACCTTGGTAGAGAGATTGAAGCTGCAAAAACTAATGGTGAGGCAGGTTGGTTTAAAGCGGGATAAAATGAGATTAGAAAAAGCCCTGAAAGAACTTGAGAAGGACAGCAAACATTTTCGGAAACTTCTTAAGGGTCACAAGGAGTTTGAATATTTGAATATGTTAACCTGTGCCATGCTCTCGGCCAAAGCTGCCTTATTGCGGGAAGAAAGTCGTGGGGGGCACTATCGTGATGATTTTCCGGAACGTGATGATGAAATCTGGCGGAAACATATTCTTCATTCGATTGAGGAAGGGATTAAAGAGGAGATGTTTGTATGATGATGAATAAGAAAATACTGGTTAAGAAAATCGAAGAATGGCTGGAAGAAGACATTGGACAAGGAGATATTTCCGTACTGTCTACGGTACCTAGGGACGAAAGCGCTACGGGAATCATCTATGCCAAGGATCAAGGGGTTATCGCCGGGTTGGAGGTTGCCCGTCTGGTGTTTGAAACATGGGATTCAAGCCTTGCGTTTAAATCCACGATGGAGGACGGACAGGCGGTTGACAAAGGGGATGTCATCGCAGAAGTATCAGGCCCTGCCGGATCGATCCTCACAGCAGAACGCTTAGCCTTGAACCTGTTGCAGCGTTTATCAGGTATTGCCACGATGACCCATCGATATGTTGAAAGGGCACAACAAGGAAATCCCAAGGTGAGAATAGTTGATACTCGTAAAACAACTCCCGGAATGAGAATGCTGGAGAAATACGCTGTTCGAATGGGCGGCGGGCATAATCATCGATTCGGCTTATTCGACGCGGTGATGATCAAGGACAACCATATTAAAGCAGCCGGAGGGATCGGGCAAGCTGTCGAATCAGCTAAACAATACATACCACATACTGTAAAAGTGGAAGTGGAAGTGGAATCGCTTGAGCAATTAAAAGAAGCAGTGGCAGCTAAGGCAGATATCATTATGCTTGACAACATGGGCCTAGATGAGATGAGGGAAGCCGTTCAATTAGTAAATGGACAAGCTGTGTTGGAGGCCTCTGGAGGCATCACCCTGGATACAATTGAGGAGATTGCCGCAACTGGTGTAGATATTATTTCTTCAGGAGCGCTTACCCATTCTGTGAAGGCGCTGGATATTAGCCTTGATTTAAATCAGAGAAAAAGATAAGTTGTGGAGGAACTTAAATGATTCTTGTCATAGATGTAGGAAACACGAATATTGTCTTCGGTGTGTTTCGGGGGGAAGAGCTAATCCATGATTGGCGGATTGCCACGGATCGTAATAAGACAGATGATGAATATGGGATTTTGATAAAATGCTTGTTTCGCGATGCCGGACTTGAAGTGAACATGATTGATGGCGTTATTATGTCATCTGTTGTACCGCCCATTATGTTTGCGTTAGAGCATATGGTGGAAAAATATTTTCATCAAAAGCCATTGGTCATTGGCCCCGGAACAAAAACAGGCTTAAATATCAAAGCAGAAAACCCCCGTGAAGTTGGGGCTGACCGCATTGTCAACGCGGTTGCAGCGGTTCATCATTATGGCACTCCTTTAATTGTTGTTGATTTTGGAACGGCAACAACCTTCTGTTATATTGATGAAAAAGGAAACTGGGCGGGCGGAGCGATTGCCCCAGGTATCAATATTTCCACAGAGGCATTGTATAACCGGGCGGCCAAGCTGCCGCGAATTGAAATTGCCAAGCCGCCAACAATCCTCGGTAAGAATACTGTAACAGCGATGCAAGCGGGTGCTTTTTACGGATTTGTCGGGCAGGTCAATGAAATTGTCGGACGTATGAAGGAGGAGTCCGGTACAGATGCAAAGGTGATCGCCACAGGTGGATTATCTGAGCTATTACAGGAAGAGACCACATCCATTGACAAAATTGATTTAATGTTAACCCTGAAGGGATTAAAGCTGATTTATGAGCGTAACAGAAAGGAAAGATAAACGTTTATGCAGGAAAACAAGGATTACCTCGTTCGAGGCATCTCCCGAAATGGAAAGGTACGTGCGTTAGCCATCCGGTCAACTGGGATTGTCGAAGAATTAAGGAAAAAGAACGATACGTGGCCTGTAGCTAGTGCGGCCTTAGGCAGATCGGTTTCAGCCGGGGCGATGATGGGAGCTATGCTAAAGGGCAATGAACGGCTCAGCATCCAGATCAAGGGCGGTGGTCCCATCGGAACAATTTTTGTGGATGCCAATGCAAAGGGAGAAGTGAGAGGAACCGTTTCCAATCCACATGTTCATTTTCCTCTTAATGAAAAGGGCAAACTGGACGTTGCTGCTGCAGTCGGAGTAGAGGGTTCATTAGTCGTGACCAAGGATCTTGGATTAAAAGATCCTTATCACGGAAGTGTGGAACTGATTTCAGGAGAGATTGGCGAGGATTTCACCTATTATTTTGCGAAATCAGAGCAGACCCCTTCCGCTGTCGGTGTTGGCGTGTTGGTGAACCCGGACAACTCAATTAAAGCAGCTGGAGGATTTATCATTCAGTTGCTGCCAGGCATTAAAGATGAGGAAATAAATGAAATTGAAAACATGTTGGGACAGATTTCCCCTGTTTCAACCATGATTGACGAAGGATTATCACCCGAAGAAATTCTCGAACAGGTTTTAGGGAATGACCTGACCATTTTAAAGGAAATGGATATCATTTTTTCTTGTCATTGTTCCGAAGAACGAGTAGAAAATGCCTTAATCAGCATGGGCTATGATGAATTAAAAAGCTTGATTGAAGAACAAGGGAAGGCGGATGTGACCTGTCATTTCTGCAACGAAAAGTATGAATTGGATAAAGAAAGATTAGAAGGCTTGCTCGCTTCCATACAGAAATAAATCGAGAGGAAAACTGCCGTGAGGAATGTAAAGGTATTATGGGGAATAATCGGCTGTCTCATTTTGTTTATTTTAGTCGGAACATGGAAATATAGCGAATTGGCGGGTACTCGAAAAGTTGCGGTGATTGGCGGCAAAGCCATTTCGGAAGGCGTTTGGGTCGATCAGCTAAAGGCGCAGTATGGAACATTGGTCCTCAATCAAATGATTGACAGGCAGGTCGTTTCTTTGTATGCAGAACAAAACGGCGTGTCTGTCACCGAGGAAGAGTTGGATCTAGAATTAGAAAAATTGCAGAAAGATCGAACAGATCAGTTAGGAATGCTCGATCAATTCATACAGGTTAGCAAGAAGGATTCACAGGCGCTTAGAGAGGAATTGCGCCACTATTTGTTGTTAGAGAAGATTGCCACACAGGACATTCGCATTGATGACAAAGAGGCTTACCAATACTACGAGAAAAATCGGGAAAAGTACAACCAGCCGCCATTGGTACGGATTTCCGCTATATATGTAAACAGCAAGGTGGAGGCGGAGCAGGTTGTTCAGGAGTTAAAAAAGGGAGCAAACTTTCCAACGCTAGCCAAAGAACGTTCCTCCGATATTTATTCCGCGTCGAGCGGCGGGGATTTAGGGTGGATTTCCCTGGTGGACGGGGATCTCCCTCCGGAAATATTAGATGAAGCTGCAGCATTAGAAGAGGGCCAAATTAGTTCAACGATCCCTTTGGAAAGAGGATATGCAGTGATTCAAGCGGTCAAAAAGAAAGAAGCGATCATTCGGACGTATGAGGATGTGAAAGACGAGTTGAAAAGAGAGCTCGCTTTAAATCAGGTAGGACCTTTGGAAAATGTCCTGCAAACATTGAAGAAGGGACTCGGTGTTCAAGTATTGTATAAATAGTAGAATTGACAGGGAAAGACGTTTAGGAGTATAATTTCTATAAAACCTACTATAATACTCGGTATTGGAGGAAGTCGGAATGAAAGTAGCGAATTCTATTCTCGATCTAATTGGAGATACTCCCCTTGTCAAATTGAACCGTGTTGTGGATGAGGATGCGGCAGATATATACTTGAAGCTCGAATTTTTCAATCCTGGAAGCAGTGTAAAAGACAGAATCGCCATGGCTATGGTTGAAAGTGCTGAAGCAGAAGGTCTACTGAAGCCAGGGTATACAATCATTGAGCCAACTAGTGGAAACACAGGAATTGGTTTAGCAATGGTAGCAGCAGCAAAAGGGTATCAAGCTATTTTAGTTATGCCAGAAACAATGAGTATGGAACGCCGTAACCTACTTCGTGCTTACGGAGCTAAACTCGTGCTGACTCCTGGAGCGGAAGGAATGGGTGGAGCGATTCGCAAGGCACAGGAACTTCTAAAGGAAACACCAAATTCCTTTATGCCACAACAATTTGAAAATCAGGCCAATCCGAAAATTCACCGAGAAACAACAGGGAAAGAACTAGTTGCCCAAGCCAAAGAGATGGGTGGAATCGATGCGTTTGTATCCGGAATCGGAACCGGCGGAACCATCACAGGTGCGGGAGGAATTCTAAAAGAAAATTTCCCAAACATTCAAATTGTCGCTGTCGAACCAGCAGCATCCGCGGTCCTTTCCGGCGGGAACCCTGGCCCACACAAAATCCAAGGGTTAGGAGCTGGCTTTATTCCGGCAACCTTGAATACAGAAGTCTACGATGAGATTATAAAAGTAGAAAATGAGCAGGCCTTCGAAACTTCTCGCCGTGTTGCCGTAGAAGAAGGGATCCTAGGCGGAATTTCCGCCGGTGCAGCCATCTTTGCTGCACAGCAGGTAGCGAAGAAACTTGGCAAAGGTAAAAAAGTGGTTGCCATTATCCCGGATAATGGGGAGAGATATTTGAGCACACCTTTGTATCAATTTGAAGAATAGATCTAGTTTTTGTAAAGCCGGATGATGTGTCCGGCTTTTTTGCTGTCGGAAAATGTTTTCCCCCACTAAACTTTTTTCTTCACGAAATCGACAATATATGTAATAATACACTATGCATAAATATTTCTTATACGAAATATTTTAGGAAAGGGGTCAGGTGATTGGACAATGGATTAAACATGAGGGTCTTACTTAACAGATTGAAGAAATATCTGCAAATATTAGTGACAAAGGATCTGGAGGAATTCGGTTTAACTGCACCGCAGCTCTTTGTGATTAAACAGATTTATCATGAACCCAAAACGATCGGCCAAATCAGTAAAGCGCTTGGGTTATCCTACAGTACGGTGTCGGGAATTGTTGATCGATTGGAAAGGGAAAGCTTTGTTAGGCGGATTCGCGATGAGCGAGATCGGCGTGTGGTTTGGATCGAAAAAGCCGAAAAGTTGGATGAAATCCAAAACCAGGTCCCATATTTTCAGGATGATTTTTATATTCAACTGTTTGAGGGGATCCCAGAAGACAAGATGAAGCAGATCAAAGAAAGTCTTCAGCTATTGGTGTCAGAATTAGAGAAGAAGGTAGAGGAGAAGGAATGAAGAGAAAGAGTGTACTTATCGTGATACTAGCGATCATGCTTTTGAGTGGTGGGGGGATAGGATACTATTACTGGTATCAAGGAAGCAATTATGTGCAGACAGAGGATTCGCGTATTGCCGGTGATATCTATCGGGTGATGCCAAAAATCTCAGGGAAATTGGCTGCTCTTTCCGTTGAGGAAGGGGACACCGTCATTGCCGATCAGATTGTAGGGAATCAGGATCAGAGCAATCTATCGACAAATCAGCTAGATAACGCTATCCTTCGTGCTCCGATTAGTGGAACGGTAATCAAAACGTTGGCGAAGGAAGGGGAAGTCGTGGCTCCCGGTCAGGCTTTGGCGATGATTGTGGATAAGAGCAATCTGTATATAAATGCCAATATTGAAGAAACCGAACTCAATCGCGTTCATGTTGGTCAAACAGTAGATATTACCGTGGATACTTTCCCCGGGAGGGTTTTGAAGGGGGAAGTTAATGAAATTGGAGAAGCAACAGTTTCCACCTTTTCCTTACTGCCAGCGATCAATACGAGTGGGAACTTTACCAAGATAACACAGCGGATTCCGCTTAAGATTGCCTTCACAGACACGCAAGGGTTGAATTTATCACCAGGATTGAACACGGTCATTAAAATTCACGTTAAAGAAAAGTAAGGGGAATAAAGATGAGAAATAGTTATATCCAAAAGGCATTAGCATGTGCAACGGTTTCTTCCATGATCTTTGTCTTAGGTGCGTGCAATTCAGTTTCTACAGCCAATGGGGAAGATACAGTAGCAACCGCAGTAAAGGTGATTAAGCTTGCGGAGGCATCAAACAGCGGTTTAACATCCAGCGGTAAGGTGATCGCCGATCAGGAAGTAAATGTGGTTTCAAAGGTTTCCGGTAAGGTGGCCAATGTAACGGTAAAGGAAGGGACTCAGGTACAAAAGGGACAGGAATTGATTAAGCTAGAATCCGACGATTATGTTTTACAGGTAAAACAGGCCGAATCAGGGATTCAAGCTTCCCAGGCCAAATTGGCAGATGTAAAGGATGGGGCTAGAGCGCAAGAAATCGCCGCTTTGGAAAGCGTGCTGCAAGCCTCTGAAGCAGCGGTGGTGCAAGCGCAAACTGCTCTGGACACAACGGAGAAGACCAATGAACGGATGAAGGCTTTATTTGAAGCAGGTGCGATTTCCCAAGCCGAATGGGATAATGCAAACCTTCAGCTGGAAAATGCAAAAGCGGCCTATCAACAGGCAAAATCTCAGTGGGAAGCGAATCAGGCAAAGCTCAGCTTAACTAAAGAAGGGGCAACAGCCAATACGATTCGAGCGATGCAGGCGGAATTGACCCGTTTACAAGCAAGTAAAGACCTTGCGGAGAATGCCCTGCAGAATACTTCCATCGTATCCCCAATTTCGGGCGTTGTCGCGGTTCGAAACATTGAACCGGGAGAAATGGCGCAACCCGGTGTATCCTTAATGACTATTGTGGATCTGCAGCATGTTTTGATCCAGGTGAGTGTTTCCCAGGAGCATGTCAACCAGTTGAAGAAGGGAGATAAGGTGCAGGTCTTAGTGAAGGGTATTGAGAAGGATCTAGAAGGAACGATCGATTTTATCAGTCCTTTGTCAGATGAAAACAGTACGAACTTCCCGGTAAAGATTCGAGTCGAAAACAAGGACGGGGTGCTTCGTGCAGGGATGCTCGCAGATGTTGTCTTTTCTGGACACACGAAGAGCGGTATCGAAATTCCAACGGCATCGGTGGTAAAAAAAGAAAATAAAAACTATGTCTTTAAGATTGAAGACAACATGGCAAAGTTGATTGAAGTGCAGGTTGAGCCGAAGAACCAAGATTGGGTTTATGTGAAAAGCGGAATTGAAAGCAGTGATCAGATCGTTATCAACCCAACAGACAGCTTAGCAGATGGAGCCCAGGTACGGGTTGAATAGGAGGGGAGGATGTGTCACAAAATCCAGATGAACATCAAAAAGAAGAAGAATCCGGTGCATATAAGTGGTTTGCCCTTATAGCCATCGTTCTCGGCGCGTTCGTAGCCGTATTGAATAACAGTTTGATTAACGTAGCCCTCCCTAAGCTAATGGCAGTTTTTGGATCGTCAACAGAGGATATACAATGGGTTTTGACAGGATATATGCTAGCTTCTGCGGTAGTTATTCCGATGAGCGGATTTGCAGGGGACAAATTTGGTTATAAAAAAATCTTTCTTCTATCTTTAAGTGGATTTACAATCAGTTCTTTTCTATGCGGGTTGGCATGGAGTGACACCAGCTTAATTGTTTTCCGCATAATCCAAGGGTTAACCGGGGGATTTATTATGCCGCTCAGTATGGCCATTATTTATTCCATTATGCCCCGTCACCAAATAGGAATGGCCCTTGGTTTGTGGGGGATTGCCGCAATGGTTGCCCCTGCCGTAGGTCCAACCTTAAGTGGGTACCTGATCGAAGTAGCCAGCTGGAGATGGTTGTTCTTTCTCAGCTTGCCTATAGGGGTATTTGCCATTGTCATGGGCAGCATTTTGTTAAGGGAAACACCGAAAAAAGAGCATATTACCTTCGATTTGCCAGGCGCAGTATTGTCTATTGTGTTCTTTGGAACGCTGCTGCTAGCTTTAAGTAAAGGACAATCCGAGGGTTGGACATCCCTCTATATTGTGAGCCTCTTTTTTGTTTCGTTCTTTAGTATGCTGCTTCTTGTTTGGGTGGAGACCGGGAAGGAATACCCAATCCTTGATCTGCGATTCTTTAAAAACCCGACGTTTACACTAAGTACACTTTGTTCCGGATTTGTTATGGTGGGGTTATTTGGGGGAGTGTTCCTTACCCCACTTTATCTACAAAATATTCAAGGTTTATCAGCAATCGATACAGGTCTGGTCCTGATGCCGCAATCGATTGCCATGGCTCTGATGATGCCAATCAGCGGGAAGTTGTTTGACCGTTTTGGCGTCGTACCGCTGGGTCTCATCGGATTAACCATATTAGGGACAACGACTTATGAATTGCATCGTTTAACGATGGATACCCCAAATGAGTGGCTGGACATGATATTAACCATTCGCGGAATTGGGATTGGATTGTGCATGATGCCGCTCACTACAGCTGGGATGAATGCAGTGGAGCGTTCCGAGGTTGGGCGGGCTTCTTCCGTCTCCAATGTATTCCGACAGGTTATGGGGTCGCTTTCGATCGCCGTTTTAACATCCATTATGTCTGCTCGCCAGACCTTTCATGCAGCAGGTATTTCGGAACATCTTCAGATGGATTCCGATGCTACAACAGGGGCAATTAAGATGCTTGGTTCTGTCTTTGCACTGGGAGGCGTTGACGCGGGAACCGCACAGGGAGGAGCGGTGGCCCTGATTGCCGGCATGGTTCAGAAGGAAGCATTGGTACGATCAATTGCAGACACCTTTCTGTTATCATCGATCCCGGTCTTTATATGTATACCGTTTATTTTCTTCTTTATAAAACGGAAAAAATCTTCCGCACCGGATGCATCGGCAAAAATGAAGCCACAAAATCAACCATCCGCGTCAGCGCAAGGTTGATTCTTGAAGGCTATTGACTGAAAAGCGAATGCACGGTATCATAACCGAAAGGAAATAAAGATTTAGAAAAAAGGCGCTTGTGAGAGTAGTAGAGTTCAGTTGGAAGAGAATGAGTTGAGTGAAGAAAAGGAGAGGATAGCGCATGATCTTGATGATTGACAATTACGATTCGTTTACGTATAATTTGGTTCAATTTTTAGGTGAACTAGGAGAGGAACTAAAGGTATTTCGCAATGATAAAATATCTTTAGAACAAATTGAGGCATTAAATCCAGATCATATTCTGATTTCTCCTGGTCCGTGTACGCCGAATGAAGCAGGAATCAGTTTACAAGTGATAGAAAAATTCAGTGGGAAAATACCCATTCTGGGAGTCTGTTTGGGACATCAGTCGATCGCACAAGCTTTTGGCGGGAAGGTGGTTCGCGCGGAGCGTTTGATGCATGGGAAAACATCGCCCATCCATCATGACGGCAAAACCATCTTTTCTGGGCTCCCTTCTCCTTTTACAGCTACTAGGTATCATTCTTTAATTGCAGACAAGGCTACCTTGCCAGATTGTCTGGAGATCTCGGCTTGGACGGAAGAGGGAGAAATAATGGCCATTCGGCATAAGTCGCTGCCAGTTGAAGGGGTTCAATTTCATCCGGAATCGATTATGTCCGAGCACGGAAAGGAATTGTTAGCCAACTTTGTTCAATCTGTTTTACAGCCTTAAAGAAAAGCATATAAGTACTTTCTATAATAGGAAGCCGTGATATTTGCTATGAATCACGGTTTTCTTTTGTTCCCTGCTTATTCATAAAAAATGGGAAAATAGCCATTACTATATACACTAAGGTGGTGTGAATGATGATGAATTTTTCAGTAAAAGAGAGAAAACGGCGTGAATGGAAGATCGGTGAGAGAACGTTAGTGATGGGAATCTTAAATGTTACACCGGACTCCTTTTCTGACGGAGGAAGATATAATTCAGAGGAACGGGCTGTCCTTCATGCGAAAAAGCTGGTAGAGGATGGCGCAGACATCATTGATATTGGCGGAGAATCTACACGTCCGGGAGCAGAGCCGGTTTCTCTGGAGGAAGAATTGGAGCGAGTGGTTCCAGCGGTTGAAGCGATACGTCGTGAGCTTGATGTGCCTATTTCTGTTGATACGTATAAAGCCCGCGTAGCTTATGAAGCAATCCAAGCAGGTGCGGATATCATTAATGACATCTGGCGGGCAACCTTCGATCCGGAGATGCCACGTGTGGCAGCTGAACTCGATGTCCCGATTATTCTTATCCATAATAGAAACAATAAAAACTATCAAGATTTATTACGGGATATTTTCTCAGATCTGGAGGAAAGTATCCAGTTGGTGCAAGAAGCAGGGGTTAGATCTGAGAATATTTGGCTTGACCCAGGGATCGGTTTCGCCAAAACGCTAGAAGACAATCTGATAACCATGGCCCATTTAGAGGAATTTGTCGCTACCGGTTTTCCCGTGCTCTTAGGGACCTCCCGCAAAACGTTTATTGGTCAAACCTTGAATTTGCCAGTTGAAGAACGACTAGAGGGATCACTTGCGACAGTCTGTTACGGGGTGCAAAAGGGCTGCCAGATTGTACGTGTTCATGATGTGAAAGAAACCGTGAGGGTTTGTCGGATGATCGATGAGATAAAAAAGAGGGAGCAAAACAGGTGACAGCGCTAGACAAGATTTACTTTAATAAAATGGAGTTTTACGGGTATCACGGCGTTTTTACCGAAGAAAACAAGCTTGGCCAGCGGTTCAAGGTGGATCTGGAATTATATTTGGATCTGAAAAAGGCCGGGCTCTCAGACAAGCTAGAACATACGATTAACTATGCAGACGTTTATCAGCTATGCAAAGAGATTGTGGAAAATGAGCAGTACCAGCTGGTAGAACGGATTGCACAGGAGATCGCAGAGCAATCGTTAAAAAAGTTTCCCTTGTTGGAGGAATTGCTAGTTCGCGTAATTAAACCAGATCCTCCGATCCAAGGACACTATGATTCGGTTGCTGTAGAAATCCGCAGAGGGAGATAGGATAGGATGAAACCCTTCTTTTTATCTTTGGGTAGTAATCTCGGGGATCGGCTTCAGTATATAGAAAAAGCGATTCGTCGATTGCATGGGCATTCGAAAATCCAAATCACAGACCTTTCCAGTGTCTATGAAACAGAACCTGTTGGATACACGGATCAACCGGCTTTTCTGAATGCCGTAATCGCTGGGAAAACCAGTTTAACGCCAAAAGAACTCCTGCATGTAATTCTAGAGGTGGAAAAAGCCCTTGGAAGAATTCGTGAGGTCAGATGGGGACCGAGGACGATCGATTTGGACATTCTGTTGTACGGAACTGAATCCTGGAACGAAGAAGATTTGCAAATTCCCCACCCCAGAATGTTGGAGCGGGCATTTGTTTTAATTCCTTTGGCTGAACTGGATGCAAATTATCCCATCCCTACAGGTTTAACCTATACAACGCCACTTGAGCAGCTAAAGAAAGTTGGAGAGAAGAATGGTGTGAGGAAATGGAAGGAACGCGTTTGGGAAATCGAATTCGGGCATTCCGTAAATTAAAAGGTTATACACAACAGAAATTTGCGGAACAATTGGGAATATCGGTTGCTGTCTTGGGATCCATTGAAAGAGGGATGAAGGACCCGACGGAGAAGATGCTTGTGCAGATTGCAGCCTTGTTGAACATTGATAGCCGGGATTTACTCGGTGAAAAACATGGATGAAAGGGATAAGCATGAAGAAATTAAAAATTAGAGATGTGGAATGCAAAAATAATGTGGTTTTGGCTCCAATGGCCGGGGTTTGCAACCCGGCTTTTCGTTTAATTGCAAAGGAATTTGGCACAGGGTTAGTTTGCGCAGAAATGGTTAGTGATAAAGCGGTTAATTTTAAAAATGAACGCACGATGCAGATGCTGTATGTTGACGATCGGGAAAAGCCACTCAGCCTGCAGATTTTTGGCGGAGAAAAAGAAAGCTTGGTAGAAGCTGCAAAGCATGTTGATAAGCATACGAATGCGGATATTATCGATATCAACATGGGGTGCCCAGTACCAAAAATTGTAAATAATGAAGCTGGGGCAAAGTGGCTATTAGACCCAAATAAGATTGAAGAAATGGTTTCCGCTGTTGTGGAAGCCGTGGATAAACCAGTCACCGTTAAAATGAGGATTGGTTGGGATGAGGATCATATCTATGTCGTAGAAAATGCTCGCGCGGTAGAACGGGCAGGAGGGTCTGCTGTTGCTGTGCACGGGAGAACGCGGGTACAAATGTATGAAGGAAAGGCTAACTGGGATTATATCCGTGATGTGAAGCAGGCGGTATCGATTCCCGTGATTGGCAATGGGGACGTCGCCAGTCCGGAAGATGCCAAAAGAATGCTCGATCATACCGGTTGTGATGGAGTCATGATTGGTCGGGCTGCTTTAGGAAATCCATGGATGCTGTACCGAACGGTTCATTATTTATCTTCAGGGGAGTTACTGGGTGATCCTGATGCAAAGGAAAAGGTGGATGTCTGCTTACTGCATCTTGATCGGTTAATTGATCTAAAAGGAGAAAAAGTTGCAGTTCAAGAGATGCGCAAGCATGCAGCTTGGTATTTGAAGGGATTAAAGAATTCCGCCCAAGTCAGGCAGCAGGTCAATGACCAAACTACACGCGAAGGTTTGCGAACATTGCTCCTTAATTATGTGGATGGGGTCCAGCAAGAAAATGGAGAACAGGCTGTGATTCACCATTAGAGTCATTTGACAAGGGTTTTCAATTCCCATATAATACCTATGATAAATGGGTAAGAAAAGCCATGAGATGAAAGAATAATTTGTGAACTATTCATCATATCATGTATGAGATATTTTGCTAAAAATATGCATCGGGGGAATGATCATGTCCGAAAAAGAGGTATTCCTGACACGTGAAGGATTACAGAAGCTAGAGGATGAACTAGAGCATCTAAAAGCGGTGAAACGTCGAGAGGTTGCTGAAAGAATTAAGGAAGCGATCGGATTCGGTGATCTTAGTGAGAACTCGGAGTATGAGGAAGCAAAAAATGAACAAGCATTTATTGAAGGAAGAATTATTACCCTTGAAAAAATGCTCCGCAATGCTCGCGTAATTAGCCAGGAAGATATGGCACAAGGTGTGGTTAGTGTAGGAACCACGGTTAAGTTGAAAGACCTGGAATTCGGCGATGTTGTGAATTATACCATTGTTGGTTCAGCTGAATCAGATCCAGCAAACAATCGGATATCCAACGAATCACCTGTGGGTCAGGCTTTGCTTGGCAAAACCAAAGGTGCTGTGGTTGAAGTAAATGTGCCTGCGGGCGTTATACAATATGAAATTCTGGACATAAAATTTAATTAGTGTCCTGCTATGGATTTTAGGAGATGATTTTTCAGTGTCCCAAGAGGAACTCAACGAACTACTACTTGTAAGAAGAGATAAACTAAACCAGCTTCGCGAAATGGGTGTGGACCCATTCGGCAAGAAGTTTCACCGCTCCCACTCCGCTGAGGATATTGTGCGTGAATTTGACGGCCTGAGCAAAGAAGAGCTGGATCAGAAAGTGGTCGAAGTTACGATTGCAGGAAGAATTATGGCCAAGCGTGGACAAGGAAAAGCAGGTTTTGCCCATATTCAGGACCGTACGGGGAGAGTTCAGATTTACGTCCGGCAGGATCAAGTTGGGGAAGAAGAATACGGTGTCTTTGACCTGTGCAATATTGGGGATATTATCGGGGTGCAAGGAACAGTCTTTCGAACGAATAAAGGGGAACTAACTGTCAAGGCTAAAGCCTTTACCCTTTTGACCAAATCGCTCCGTCCGCTCCCGGAAAAATTCCATGGCTTAAAGGATGTTGAAACCCGGTATCGGAAGCGTTATTTGGATTTAATTATGAGTCCCGATTCCATGGAAACCTTTATCACGCGCAGCAAGATCTTGCAATCCATGAGACGATACCTAGATGAGCGGGGTTATTTAGAGGTAGAAACCCCAACGATGCATTCGATTCCTGGCGGTGCTGCAGCACGTCCATTTATCACTCACCACAACGCATTGGATATGCAGCTATATATGCGGATCGCTACCGAGCTACACTTGAAGCGATTGATTGTGGGCGGCTTGGAGAAAGTTTATGAGATCGGGCGGATCTTTAGGAATGAAGGAATTTCCACCCGTCATAATCCGGAGTTTACCTCTATTGAACTATATGAGGCCTATGCTGACTTTGAGGATATTATGAGGCTGACAGAGGAATTGGTTGCCCATATTGCTCAGGACGTGTTGGGAACGACCAAGGTTATGTACCAAGGGGAAGAGATTGACCTCACCCCTGCCTGGAAACGGGCCCATATGGTTGACCTTGTAAAGGAAGTGACAGGGGTTGACTTCTGGCGGACAATGAGTGACGAGGAAGCACATGAATTAGCCCGCGCTAACAATGTGGAAGTGAAGCCGGGGATGAAGTTCGGGCACGTCGTCAATGAATTTTTCGAGCAAAAAGTCGAAGAAACCTTGATTCAACCAACCTTTGTATATGGCCACCCGGTGGAAGTATCCCCGTTAGCTAAAAAGAATGAAGAGGATCCACGTTTTACTGACCGATTTGAGTTGTTTATTGTTGCTCGTGAGCATGCCAATGCTTTCACGGAACTCAACGACCCGATCGATCAGCGTGAACGTTTTGAGTCACAGTTAATGGAACGTGAAGCCGGAAATGATGAAGCACATATGATGGATGAAGACTTCCTAGAATCCCTCGAATACGGAATGCCACCAACTGGCGGATTGGGAATCGGAATCGATCGTCTAGTGATGCTGTTAACCGATTCTCCATCGATCCGCGATGTACTCTTATTCCCGTTGATGAGACATACCCATGCGGATGCTGGGGCTGGGGAAGAATAGTTTATTGAAAACAACCGAGTTAGGGTGTACCTAATCGGTTGTTTTTTCATATAGGTTGGCGCTCCCCTTTTTGTCAGGGGATCCCATTATCCGGTTAGCTGCCTTGAGAAGTGCTATGAAGATCAAAAACCCGGTAAAGATTGGTTGGAATGAACTTCATTGGGGTAATGAAGATCAATACCAGGGTGAAAACCGGTTGGAATGACCTTCATCGGGGCTATGAAGATCAATACCGGGGTAAAAATCGGTTGGAATGAACTTCATCGGGGTTATGAAGATCAATACCAGGGTGGAAATCGGTTGGAATGAACTTCATCAGGGTTATGAAGATCAAAGCCAACGCGAAACCTGGAGAGATTGATCTTCATGATCGCCTTTAAAGGAAAAACATACATAAGGAGTGGAACCCATGAACAATCCAATACCCTTTGCCGCCATTTTCGACATGGACGGCACCTTACTACAAACAGAAAAGGTGGCGGTTCCCGCCTTTAAAAGAACTTTCGAAGCGCTCAAGGAAAAAGGTGAGTTTCAAGGGGAGATCCCCTCGGATGAGAAATTCACGAGTGTCCTTGGTATGACTTTGGAGGACATATGGAAGGAACTTCTCCCAGACCAACCCAAACAAGTCCATCAAAAAGCTGACGGCCTCATGCTTAAATACGAGTTGGAAATACTACAGCAGGAAGACGTTCATCTTTACCCACAGGTTAAAGAAACTCTAGAGCAACTGAAACAAGAGGGGATTCACCTGTTCGTGGCCAGCAACGGACAAGATGAATATATCCGGGCAATCTGTGAGCGTTTTGAAATCTCTAATCTTTTCACTGATCTCTACAGCGCTGGGAGATTCCAGACAGATTCGAAGGATGAACTAGTAGCCAAGCTTCTACACGACCATCAAATCCAAAAAGCGATTATGGTAGGGGACCGGAAATCTGATATCCAAGCGGGTAAGGCGAACAAGCTATATACTGTAGGCTGCTGCTTTGGGTTTGCAGATGAGGGAGAGTTATCAGGGGCAGACCAGTTGATCCATTCCTTCCAAGAGATGAAATCAATTATAAAAAATAGATTAGCAGAAGGAAATTTGGGCTAAGATAAGAATATAGTAAAGAGTTGCGAAAAGTGAAAAAGGATATTATAATAAAAGTCAAAGAAAGTCAAGGTCAAACAGGGGTTTATCGTATCGTTCTATTTGACGTGTAGAAGGGGGTGAATCTATGCGGAATATATCAGACATCATTGAACAGCATCTGAAGATGATCCTGCAGCAAAGCAAAAATGGCTTAATTGAGATTCAGCGCAGTGAATTGGCGGATAAATTTCAATGTGTTCCTTCACAAATAAACTATGTAATAAGCACCCGATTTACAACTGAAAAAGGATATCTGGTGGAGAGTAAACGTGGGGGCGGAGGTTATATCCGGATTCGTAAGGTGGAAATATTACGAAGCAAAAATCTTTATTCCTTATTGATGGATATGATTGGCGACGAAATGAGTCAGTCACAGGCGGAGGATATGGTGGGTCGGCTTCAGGAAGAGGAGATCATTTCCCATAGAGAGGCCCAAATTATGCGAGCTGCGATTTCGCGCGATGTATTATCCTTTCAGGTGCAAATTAGGGATAAATTAAGGGCAGTTATCATGCGCGCGATGATTACGCAAATTTTCATGCATGGATAAGAGGAGGGAAGACCCCCATGATCTGTCAAGAATGCGGACAAAAACCGGCAACCATTCATTTTACGAAGATTGTAAACGGTGAAAAAACGGAATTTCATTTATGTGAAACATGTGCAGGTGAAAAGGGAGATATGTTTTCTTCGCCGTCCAATTTTACCATCAACCATTTGTTGTCCGGATTGCTCAATTTTAACGGAGCAGGAACATCGATCGGTGGTCCGTCTACGGAGAAGCCACTTCGTTGTGAAACCTGCGGTCTAACCTATTCTCAGTTTAGCAAGAGCGGAAGATTCGGTTGTGTGGATTGTTATACCAGCTTTGCTGGCCGTTTGGATCCGCTTTTGAAGAGAATTCATGGCAATATGGAGCACAGTGGAAAGGTTCCCCAACGTTCCGGGGGAAAGATCAAGCTAAAAAAGGAATTGCAGGAATTGAAACTGCAATTACAGCAGAAAGTAGCCCGGGAGGAGTTTGAGCAAGCAGCCAAGCTGCGCGATAAAATCAAGCAGTTGGAAAAAGAGATTGCTCATTCATAATGGAGGGAGTGGTACCAATGTCTTTACAGCGTTTCCTTCAAACAGCAGTAAGTGAATGGATGAACGGGGAGGGCCCTGATTCGGATATTGTTTTCAGTAGCAGAGTCCGATTGGCCAGGAACCTGCGGAATCACCCATTCCCGCTGCTTGCAACAGATACAGAGGCCGATCAGGTGGTTCAGGAAGTGGAACAAGTCGTGCGCTCAGAGGAATTTCAAAACTTGGGCCGCTACGAATTGCTAAAGCTAGATAACCTTTCTGCCCTGGAGAAAAAAGTCTTTGTAGAAAAACACTTGATTAGTCCACACTTAGCCAATGAATCTCGGAATGGTGCCGTAGTATTAAGCGAAAACGAAGCAGTAAGCATCATGATCAATGAAGAAGACCATCTACGGATTCAATGTTTGTTTCCTGGGTTTCAATTGATGGAGACCTGGAAAATGGCGGATAAAATAGACGATCTCTTTGAGAATTCATTAGATATTGCCTTTGATGAGAAGCACGGCTTTTTAACAAGTTGTCCAACCAATGTAGGTACGGGAATTCGCGCTTCCGTGATGATGCATTTGCCGGCACTGGTCATGACCCAGCAGATCACTCGGATTCTCAACGCGATTAACCAAATCGGCCTAGTGGTGAGGGGGATTTATGGAGAAGGCAGTGAGGTAGCAGGGAATTTATTCCAGATCTCCAACCAGATTACCCTAGGGCACTCTGAAGAAGAGATTATTGAGAATTTATATGGTGTAACAAAACAAATTATTGAGCATGAACGTGCAGCGAGAAGATCTCTGCTTGAACATAATAAATTACAATTTGAAGATCGCCTGTGTCGCTCCTATGGGATTCTGGCCAATGCAAGGATCATGGAATCAAAAGAAGCAGCAACCCGCTTATCTGATTTGCGGCTAGCCGTGGATCTGGGACTCATAACTGGATTTTCCGCTCATATTATTAATGAACTAATGGTTCTTATACAACCGGGATTTTTACAGATGTATTCAGGGAAAGAGTTAACTCCTGAACAGCGGGATGCGAGACGGGCCAAGCTTATTCGAGAACGTCTGTCTGCTGCCTTGGAATCATAGTAGAACTGTAAAAATTAGAATATTTAATAGAATGGAGGTCTTCTCACATGATGTTCGGTCGATTTACAGAAAGAGCCCAAAAGGTACTAGCGTTAGCCCAAGAAGAAGCAGTTCGGCTTGGTCACAAGAATATTGGAACTGAACATATCCTCCTTGGCTTGATTCGCGAAGGGGAAGGGATTGCAGCGAAGGCCTTACAAGCTCTAGGGCTTGGCCTTGACAAAATTCAGGGTGAAGTGGAAAGTCTAATCGGACGCGGTGGAGAACATCCAAGCAATATCAATTATACACCAAGAGCCAAGAAGGTTATCGAACTTTCCATGGATGAAGCGAGGAAGCTTGGTCATACGTATGTTGGAACAGAGCACATCCTTTTAGGGCTGATTCGTGAGGGTGAAGGGGTTGCTGCGCGCGTTTTAAATAACCTTGGCGTTAGTCTGAATAAAGCGAGGCAACAGGTACTGCAGTTGTTGGGAAGCAATGAGGCGCTTTCCTCGAGTAACCAGGGAGCAGGAAATGCTGCTGTTAACACCCCTACACTGGATAGTCTAGCTCGTGATCTTACTGCAATTGCCAAAGACGGGGCACTGGATCCGGTAATTGGTCGGGAAAAGGAAATTGAACGGGTCATCCAGGTATTAAGCCGACGGACGAAAAACAACCCTGTGTTAATCGGTGAGCCTGGAGTGGGAAAAACAGCGATTGCCGAAGGATTGGCACAAAAAATCGTAAACAACGAGATCCCTGAAACGTTGCGTAATAAACGGGTGATGACCCTAGATATGGGGACCGTTGTGGCGGGGACGAAATATCGTGGGGAATTTGAGGATCGGTTGAAAAAGATTATGGATGAGATTCGTCAGGCTGGAAACATCATTTTGTTTATCGATGAGCTTCATACGCTAATTGGAGCTGGTGGTGCGGAAGGAGCGATTGATGCATCGAACATCCTTAAACCTTCTTTGGCCAGAGGAGAGCTGCAGTGTATTGGGGCGACAACCCTCGATGAATATCGGAAATACATCGAAAAAGACGCTGCTTTAGAACGGAGATTCCAGCCGATTCAAGTGAATGAACCGAGTGCTGAAGAAGCTATTCAAATTTTGAAAGGGCTGCGTGATCGTTACGAGGCACACCACAGGGTAAAAATCACTGACGAATCCATTGAAGCAGCAGTCAAGCTTTCCGATCGATACATTTCTGACCGTTTCCTGCCTGACAAAGCGATCGATTTAATTGATGAGGCAGCTTCCAAAGTTCGCCTTCAATCCTTTACCGTTCCACCCAATCTGAAGGAATTGGAGCAGCGGTTGGAGGAAGTACGCAAAGAAAAAGATTCTGCAGTACAAAGTCAGGAGTTTGAAAAAGCCGCAGCGCTTCGCGATAAGGAGCAAAAACTAAGGGAAGAGCTGGAGTCAACCAAGGCTGAATGGCAGGAAAAGCAAGGTCAATCCGACTATGAAGTGACTCCGGAAGATATTGGGCATGTTGTTGCCGGATGGACGGGGATCCCGGTTAATAAGTTGAAGGAAGAAGAAACTGATCGACTTCTTAAAATGGAAGAAATCCTTCATAAGCGTGTGATTGGGCAGGAAGAAGCGGTGAAATCGATCTCACGGGCAATCCGCCGAGCAAGGGCAGGCCTCAAGGATCCGAAACGCCCGATTGGTTCCTTTATCTTCTTAGGACCTACTGGTGTTGGGAAAACGGAGTTGGCCCGTGCTTTAGCGGAAGTCATGTTCGGTGATGAAGAAGCCATTATTCGCATTGACATGTCTGAATACATGGAGAAACATTCGACCTCTCGTCTGGTCGGTGCACCTCCGGGATATGTTGGATATGAAGAAGGCGGACAATTAACAGAAAAGGTTAGAAGAAAGCCGTATTCTGTCGTCCTCTTAGATGAAATCGAGAAAGCCCATCCGGATGTCTTTAACATCCTGCTGCAAGTACTTGAAGACGGAAGATTAACAGATTCTAAAGGGAGAACCGTCGACTTCCGCAACACAGTGATTATTATGACATCAAACGTGGGAGCAGACACGATTAAGAAAAATACTTCTTTAGGATTTATAGCCGGGGGTCAAGAGAAGCAATATCAAAACATGAAAGATCGAGTGATGGAGGAATTGAAAAAGACATTCCGTCCAGAATTCCTGAATCGGATCGATGAGCTAATTGTCTTCCACTCTTTGGAGGAAAAGCATATTGCAGAAATTGCCACCTTGATGGCAGGAGAATTGAGAAAGCGCCTGAGAGAACAGGATATCGACTTTATTCTATCGGATGAAGCGAAAGCTTATCTGGCTAAAGAAGGGTTCGACCCTGTGTTTGGAGCACGTCCGTTACGCCGGGCTATTCAGCGTCACATTGAAGACAGATTGTCGGAAGAACTTCTCCTGGGCAATATTAAAAAAGGCGATACCGTATTGATTGGTTTTGAAGATGGCAGCCTAACGGTGAAACGAGAAGAAAAAACTTTGGCAGCAAAAGAGAACTAATCATGGAGTAAAGGAGACAGTCCGGGGTGAAATGGACTGTCTCCTTTTTGCTACCTATGATCACGATCCCCTGCCCTCAGATTTAGGCTTCCCCGATTTCCCCCAACCTCATCTCTTGCTTTCAATTAAAATCATAAGATTTTGACTGAGGGGCAGGAATCCACACTAGTTTTCTAGAAAAAGTATAAGTTAATGTTAAAACGAAGGTGGGAGAGAGCATGTCCAAAACAAAAACCAAGTTTGTCTGCCAAGAATGCGGATATGAAACACCCAAGTGGATGGGAAAATGCCCAGGCTGTGGGAACTGGAACACCCTCGTTGAAGAAATCATTGAAACTCACCGGATGGGTGGAAGGTCGCTTACGACGAAGCAGAATAAAGCCCTTCCGATCAGTCAGGTTCAGAGTGAAAGGGAACCGAGAATTCGCACGGGTATGGATGAATTGGACCGGGTGTTAGGCGGCGGGATTGTCCCTGGATCGCTCATTCTCGTTGGTGGAGACCCCGGAATTGGAAAATCAACGATTCTTTTGCAAATGTCTCATTTTTTAGCCCATTCCAAGCATAAGGTACTATATACATCTGGTGAAGAGTCAACCAAACAAGTGAAGTTAAGAGCGGAACGGTTAGGTGCTAATAATGATGACTTGTTTGTTCTCTCGGAAACGAATATCGAAACCATTGAAGAGCAATTAAACGAGATTAACCCTCGGGTCGTTGTCGTTGATTCCATTCAAACGATGTTTCACCCGACCGTCACCTCTGCTCCGGGGAGTGTTTCTCAAGTTCGAGAATGTTGCGCACATCTCATGCGTATTGCGAAAACAAAAGAAATCGCCATTATGATTGTCGGACACGTGACAAAACAAGGGGAAATTGCTGGACCTCGCCTGCTTGAGCATATGGTGGATACGGTTCTCTATTTTGAAGGGGAACGGCATAATACGTATCGGATCCTTCGCTCTGTCAAGAATCGTTTTGGCTCCACACATGAAATGGGAATATTTGAGATGATGGAAAAGGGGCTGCGTGAAGTATCCAACCCATCTGAACTGTTCCTATCCGAACGGAGTATAGCTGCTGGAGCGACTGTAGTAGCCAGTATGGAAGGCACGCGCCCAGTATTGGTTGAGCTTCAGGCGTTGGTTACACCGACTAGCTTCCCCTCTCCGCGGCGGACAGCTACCGGAGTTGATTACAACCGCGTTGCTTTAATCATGGCAGTACTGGAGAAGAGAGTAGGGATGCTCTTGCAAAATCAGGATGCTTTTGTCAATGTAGCAGGTGGCGTTCGTCTGGATGAACCTGCGATTGATTTGGCCATTGCAGTAAGCATTGCTTCCTCCTTCCGCAACCGAGCAACGCAGGCAGATGATGTGGTCCTGGGTGAAATTGGATTGACAGGTGAGGTGCGCGGGATTTCCAGGATTGAGCAACGAGTAAAAGAGGCCCAAAAGTTGGGATTTAAACGGGTGATTATTCCCGAGAAAAATTTGGCAGGGTGGGAGCATCCGCGCGGAATTGAGTTGATTCCCGTGAAAACAGTAGAGGATGCCCTGCGAGAAGCGCTTGGAGGTTGAGAACCGGAAAAAAGTGAAACTTTAAAAGTGTGATTTTCGTATTAAAATAGAGGGATATGGATAGGAGGAAGAAAAAGAGATGATTAAAGCCATACCCAATATGCTGACAATTGGAAATCTGTTTGTTGGCATCTTAGCCATTTTGTTAGCCTTTCAGGATGACTTCAGCTATGTGGACTATGCTGCAATTACGGTCATTATTGGCATGCTTTTGGACGGATTGGATGGAAGGATGGCGCGAATCCTGAACGCCCAGAGTGAATTTGGCAAGGAACTAGATTCTTTGTCTGATGTCATTACCTTTGGGGTAGCGCCTGCAATCATTATGTATGTTGCAGGATTACAGGAACTTGGAGTAGCTGGGATTTTGGCAACAGCGATCTTTCCAGCCTGTGGAGCACTGCGGCTTGCCCGATTTAACATTCAAACTGGGGGGAATACCGGGTATTTTGTAGGATTACCTATAACTGCTGCAGGTGGGGTTTTAGCAACCTTGGCCCTTTACCATAATCAATTTTCCAGCACTTATCTTTTGGTTTTTATGCTCTTATTGTCGTACTTGATGGTAAGCAAGGTGAAATACCCCAACTTCAAAAAAGTAGGTTTGCCCAAATCAACGTATTGGGTTGTCCCCCTGTTAATTGCAGTTGTTGCGATTCTCGGGTTTATGTTTCCAACGCAATTTCCAAAGATTGTCTGCATTCCGCTCGCTTTATATGCATTGTATGGAGTGAGGAAAAGTTTTTTCCACCTGAGAAGAAGATCGCGTAAGCAGCAGTTGGAAGAAGAGGAAAAGGTGTATCACGATTCCAGCTTCCACGGTTAATTTGACAAATATATCCAGTCCATAGTATCCTAACATCGCAACGAGCAAAAAGCTTCTCGCTGAGAAGCTTTTTTGTTCCTGAAATGGAAAAGGCTGATTTTAATTTGCTTAATTTGTCAATAATGTAGGAAGGAGGTGAAGTCATGGTAAGAAGATTTATTCAGTTAATCATCACGATAATTGGTGGTGGTCTGGGGTTCAGTATTGGAGCTGATTTGTTTATGCTTTTGGATCCCCTCTTGAATATTGGCGGTAGTCCGGCTGGTCCTTATATTAGTGCAGCGGTAGGTGCAATCCTTTTCTTCCTGCTCTCTACATGGCTAGCAGAGTATATTGTTAATTTCATGCGTTGGGGTGAGGATGCTCTTATAAAATTACCGATTACCGATGTCTTATTTGGTGCAATGGGTCTTATCATAGGTCTTATAGTTGCTTTCTTATTATTTCTGCCGATTAGTTACATCCCGTTGCCGTTTATCGGTGACTACTTGCCTATTATTTTCTCGTTCTTATTTGGATACATGGGATTCCAAGTAGGATTTCGCAAGCGTGACGAACTGATGTCTACTTTCTCAATAGGAAAGCTGTCCAAGGGGAAGAAGGATGAACCGAAAGCGAAGGCGGAAAACCTTAAGCTTCTTGATACAAGTGTGATTATTGACGGGCGAATTGCAGATATCTGTAAGACGGGATTTATCGAAGGCACGCTGGTCATTCCCCAATTCGTGCTGGAAGAATTGCAGCATATTGCTGATTCTTCGGACGTTCTGAAACGAAACCGGGGAAGAAGAGGATTGGATATTTTAAATCGAATTCAAAAAGAGCTGAAAGTAAAAGTAACGATTGAGGAAAAAGACTTTGATGATATCCATGAAGTGGACAGTAAATTGGTTCGCCTGGCAAAAGTTACGCAAGGGATTGTTGTCACAAATGACTTCAACTTGAATAAGGTGTGTGAGCTGCAAGGTGTTCAGGTTCTAAATATCAATGATTTAGCCAATGCGGTCAAGCCTGTGGTACTCCCGGGTGAGGAACTGAACGTACAGCTGATTAAGGATGGGAAGGAACACGGGCAAGGTGTCGCTTATTTGGATGATGGAACAATGATCGTAGTAGAAGGTGGACGCGATTTTATTGGGATGCAGATTGACGTCCTAGTGACCAGTGTCCTGCAAACGTCTGCCGGTCGAATGATTTTTGCAAAACCAAAAATGTTGGAAAAGGCATTATAAGCCGGGGACTGACTTAATTAAGGGAGAATATGACGGTGAAGGTTGGAATTGTGATTGCGGCTGCAGGCCAGGGGAAAAGAATGGGTGCAAGAATTCCCAAGCAGTTTATTGAATTGAAAGGGAAACCGGTCTTATATCATTCGATTTGCCTATTTAAAGAGCACCCGTTTATTCAGGAAATTGTTGTGGTGACTTCGAAAGAAGACATGGCACAAACCAAAGAAATCGTAAAAGACTTTGCCTATGTTACCGTTGTTGAAGGCGGCAAGGAACGGCAAGAAAGTGTTCTTTGCGGCCTGAAGGCCCTTCAAAACTCCGAGTTTGTGTTGATCCATGATGCCGCCCGACCTTTTGCTACGCAGGATCTGATCAATCGTTTGATTGCTAGGGTAGCAGAAACCGGCGCAGTCATCCCGGCTGTTCCTGTAAAGGATACGATTAAAGTGGTTAACGAAAAGCGGGAGGTGCAATCGACTCCCCCGCGGCAAAGCTTGTGGGCTGTGCAAACCCCACAGGCTTTTCGTCTTTCCACGATCCTTGAGGCTCATCACTGGGCCAAGGAGCAACAGTTTTTGGGGACGGATGATGCAACATTGCTCGAAGCCAAAGGGATTACGGTACATATCATGGATGGGGAATATTCAAATATCAAGTTGACCACACCGGAAGATTTACAAGTGGCAGAGAAGATTATAGAGAAAAAAGGTGGAGAAAAGGATGTTTAGAATAGGACAAGGGTTTGATGTACATCAATTTGCCGAAGAACGGGATCTAATTATTGGCGGCATTCAAATCCCTTATGAGAAGGGACTGCTTGGACATTCCGATGCCGACGTATTGCTGCACACGATTACAGATGCTATCTTAGGAGCCTTGGGATTAGGGGATATCGGAAAACATTTTCCTGATACGGATGAGGCGTACAAGGGAGCAGACAGTAAAGTTTTATTAAAGCATGTGGTAGAGCAGATGAAAGCGAAGGGCTATAAAGTCGTGAATGTGGATGGGACGATTATTGCTCAAAAACCGAAGATGGCTCCCTATATTCCCCAGATCAATGAAAAGATTGCTGAGCTGCTCGAGGTGGATATGGACCGGGTGAATACGAAGGCGACAACAACGGAGAAGCTTGGATTTACCGGACGCGGGGAAGGGATTGCTGCCCAAGCGGTTGTCCTCCTGCAAAAAGCGTAGTATGCTATAAAGAAAACTTCCATCAGAAAGGGAGCTGCACCCCCCCTGATGGTTAGCTGACTTATCGGGCATTTACGGGCAGTTGTCCCCCTCCTCCTATTTTGTTTTAAATGGTATTGAAGTGTGGGACTTACTGCCCGTTAATGCCGATAATCGCTGTATTCAGATAAGGAAGGTGTCAAAGCTATGTCAAAAGAAGTACGTGTTCGGTTTGCACCAAGTCCAACAGGACATTTACATATCGGCGGGGCACGATCCGCCTTGTTCAACTACCTATTTGCCCGCCATCAGGGTGGGAAATTTGTCATTCGCATTGAGGATACGGATCAGCAGAGAAATGTTGAAAATGCGGAGGCTAAGCTCATTGACAGCATGCGCTGGCTTGGCGTGGACTGGGATGAAAGCATCGATGTGGGAGGGCCTTATGCACCTTACCGTTCGATGGATCGAATGGATATTTACACAAACCATTTACAGCAGTTGATTGATGAAGGAAAAGCCTACTACTGCTATTGCACACCAGAAGAGCTAGAGAAGGATCGTGAAGAGCAAAAGGCCAAAGGTGAAACGCCTCAATATGCCGGGAGATGTCGTCATTTAACCTTGGACCAAAGACAAAAGCTAGAGCAGGAAGGACGCAAACCATCCATTCGCTTCCTCGTGCCGAAAGACCGAGAATATGTTGTTTCTGACCATGTTCGGGGACAAGTTACCTTTGAATCCAATGGGATTGGTGATTTTGTCATTGCTCGCCCAGATGGGATCCCGACCTACAATTTTGCCGTCACAGTGGATGATTCTTTAATGAAAATCAGCCATGTCATTCGCGGGGAAGAACACTTGTCTAATACGCCGAGACAGCTGATGGTTTATGAGGCTTTCGGTTATGAAACGCCGGAATTTGCCCATGTAGCCCTCATCTTGAATAAAGATCGGCAAAAGATGAGCAAGCGGGATGAATCGGTTGTGCAGTTTGTAGAACAATATCGTGATCTAGGGTATCTTCCGGAAGCACTTTTGAATTTCTTGGTTTTACTTGGCTGGTCACCAGAGGGTGAGGAAGAAATCTTTACAAGAGAGCAGTTGATCGAACAGTTCTCGTTAGAGAGAGTGTCCAAGTCTCCAGCTGTGTTTGACCAGGAAAAATTAAAATGGATGAATAATCATTATATTAAACAACAGCCTGTAGAGCGAGTGGTTGAGCTGTGTAAACCACATCTTCTAGCGGCTGGATGGATCAATGAACAGTCCGATGAAGAGTGGATCAAGCGTTTGGTTGCGTTGTATCAAGAGCAGCTTCATTTCGGTGCAGAGATTGTAGAATTGGCTTCTCTTTTCTTCCAAGATGAGATAGAATACGGAGAAGAAGCGAAAACAGTCCTTTCCGAGGACCAAGTCCCTACAGTGTTAAAGGCTTTTTATGCTGAACTTCAAGCGTTAGAGAGCTTTACGGACGAGGATATTAAGCAGGCGCTGAAGGCTGTACAAAAAGGGACAGGATTCAAAGGGAAAGCCCTGTTTATGCCTGTTCGGGCGGCTGTAACCGGGGAACTTCACGGCAGGGATTTAAATCATACGATTTCCCTCCTGGGTAAAGAGAAAGTGTCCGGTCGTCTTTTAGGATTCATACAATAAGGTAATGATAAGATAAAGATGGAAAAAGCGTAGAACAGGAAAGTACGATCACGTAGAGGCCACAGAGAGAACTGACCCGGCTGAAATCAGTTCGCTTACGAGTGATTGGAAATGCGCCTGGGAGCTGTTCAACTGAAAATCTTCCTGACCAGGGATGAGTAGGTGCAACCGGTTGACCACCGTTAACAGGGTTATGAGAGAGAGTAAGGCAATTTGTCTTGCTCTAAACAGAGTGGAACCGCGGGAAAACCGTCTCTGAGGCTTAGATAAGCTTTGGAGCGGTTTTTTTTTACGTTAAAAAATATAATGAAAGGAGTGGGTGACGGTGTTTAAAACGATAAGAGAAGATATTGAGGCTGTTTTTGACCGAGACCCTGCCGCTAGGAGCACCCTTGAAGTCGTTTTAACCTATTCAGGGCTACACGCGATCTGGATGTATCGCATCAGCCACTGGTTCTGGAAAAAGAAGTGGTACACAGTCGCTCGTATGCTTTCCCAATTCGGCCGTTTTCTTACTGGGATTGAGATCCATCCAGGAGCTGTGATCGGAAAAAATCTATTTATCGACCATGGAATGGGAATCGTCATTGGAGAGACCTGTGAAATCGGCGATAATGTAACCCTTTATCAAGGGGTGACACTGGGTGGTACAGGAAAAGAAAAAGGCAAACGTCACCCTACCATTGGGAATAATGTCCTGATCGCTTCTGGGGCAAAGGTGTTGGGATCAATGAAGATCGGTGATCATTCAAAGATAGGGGCTGGTTCGGTTGTCCTTCAAGAAGTACCACCGAATTCCACTGTAGTTGGGATTCCAGGGAAAGTGGTTGTTCAGAATGGAGTGAAAGTCCAGGATGATCTTGACCAGGTCAACCTCCCAGACCCTGTAGCAGATATGTTGCGTTCGATGCAACAGGAGATCGATGATTTGCGTAGCGAGATTAAAAGATTACAGCAAAGTCGGCCGGCGGATGGGCTGGACGTGGTTCAAAAATAATAAGGAGGAAGTTCGACCAGTGGGAATTCAAATCTATAACACATTAACAAGGAAAAAAGAGCCGTTTGTTCCGCTCCATTCCGGGACGGTCAGTATGTATGTGTGTGGCCCAACGGTTTACAATTATATTCATATCGGAAATGCGAGACCTGCCATCTTTTTCGACGTGGTTCGCAGATACTTCGAATATAGAGGCTATGAAGTGACCTTTATTCAAAACTTCACCGATGTGGATGACAAGTTAATTAGAAAGGCGGAAGAGTTAGGGGTCACAGTTTTAGAAGTGGCAGATCGTTTCATCCGAGCTTTTGAGGAAGATACCCAGGCCCTTGGCGTGAAAGAGGCCCATGTCCATCCTAGGGTTTCTAACCATATTGAGGAAATTATAGATTTCATTCAAAAGTTAATCAATAAGGGGTACGCCTATGAGTCATCAGGAGATGTCTACTTCCGCACGGAGAAGTTCCCTGAGTATGGGAAACTATCCCATCAAAATATTGAGGAACTTCAGGCTGGGGTAAGGATTGCGGTAAACGAGCAAAAGGATAACCCGCTCGATTTTGCCCTTTGGAAGAGTGCCAAACCAGGTGAAATCTACTGGGAAAGCCCTTGGGGAAAAGGCAGACCTGGCTGGCATATTGAGTGTTCGGCCATGTCGATGAAGTATCTTGGGGAGAGCTTTGATATTCATGGTGGCGGGCATGACTTAATGTTTCCACACCATGAAAATGAAATTGCTCAAAGCGAAGCATTAACGGGGCATCCGATGGCGAAATATTGGATGCATAACGGGTATATTAATATCGATAATGAAAAAATGTCTAAGTCCTTGGGGAATTTTGTTCTCGTCAAGGATATTCGGGAGAAAATTGCCCCCCAGGTATTGCGTTTCTTTATGTTAAGCGCCCATTATCGCCACCCGATCAATTTTAGTGAGGATCTGATCGAGCAAGCGAAAAATGGTCTGGAGAGGATTCAAACAGCGATTTCAAATCTTCGGCACAGGCAAGTGGCAGCGACTTCCGAAGTAAATGAGGAAAATGAAAAGCAAGAGATCTATCGGAAGAAATTTATCGAAGCGATGGATAATGATTTTAATACGGCGGATGCATTGGCTATTGTATTTGAATGGGTGCGTGAATCCAACCAATATTTGTTGGGAGAAAAGGTTTCGAATCAAGGGGTTCAGGTTTATCTGGATTTATTTGAAGAAATGGGCTCGGTGCTAGGGTTGCAGCTGGAACCTGCAGAAGAAGAGTTGTTGGACCAAGAAATTGAGGCTTTGATACAAGAACGTACGGAAGCAAGAAAGCAGAGGAATTTTCAAAGGGCTGACGAAATTCGCGATCTTCTCATGGAAAAGGGGATTATTTTGGAAGACACACCACAAGGAATCAGGTGGAGAAGAAAATGATGCTACCGCCCGCAGGGAAATTGGATCAAGACCCAAAACTGTTAAATCCTCTTTCACTAGCTTATATGGGTGATGCTGTACTGGAGATTTTTGTGCGGCATCACCTCATTCAAATGAGAGGCGGGAAGCCGCACCAACTTCATCAGATGGCTAAAGGATATGTTTCAGCAAAGGCGCAGGCCAAAGTGTTGCTAGCGCTACAAGAACATTTAAGCGAAGAGGAGTGGTGGTTCATAAAAAGAGGGCGCAACACGAAATCAGGTACTGTTCCGAAAAATACGGATATCATGGAATATCGCATGAGCTCCGGTTTTGAATGCATGCTTGGTTACCTCTATTTGACCCATCAACAGGAAAGACTACAAGAAATCATGGACAAGGTATTTAGGATTATTGAGGCAGGTGAAAAAGAATGAGTGAAGAGTATATCGTAGGAAAAAACCCTGTACTAGAAGTACTTCGTTCAGGTCGATCCGTCAACAAGATTTGGATTGCGGAAGGGTCGCTGAAGGGCACGATGAACCAAGTGATGGGGATGGCGAAGGAAGCGAAAATTCAGGTTCAGCTCGTTCCCAAAAAGAAGCTGGATCAGGTGGCAGAAGGTGAAGCACATCAGGGAGTTGTTGCATTTGTTGCAGCCCATGCCTATGCAGAGGTAGAAGATATCTTACAAGCTGCGAAGGACAAGAATGAAGAGCCATTTATACTTATCCTCGACGAAATCGAAGATCCGCACAATCTGGGATCGATTCTTCGTACCGCTGATGCGGTGGGCGCACATGGTGTCATTATTCCTAAACGCCGGGCTGTAGGCTTGACCTCAACCGTAGCAAAATCCTCCGCAGGAGCGATGGAGTATGTACCGGTTTCCCGGGTGACGAATATCGTCAGAACGATGGAGGAACTCAAAGAAAAGGGAATCTGGATGGTTGGTACAGATGCTTCCGGGACACAAGATTTTCGCCAGGGACGGTACGATATGGGGATCGGGCTGGTCATTGGGAGTGAAGGAAAAGGGATGAGCCGCCTGGTGAAGGAAACCTGTGATTTTACTGTTCGTTTGCCTATGGTTGGTCAGGTCACCTCATTAAATGCTTCTGTGGCTGCTGCCTTGCTTATGTTTGAAGTGTATAGACAAAGAAAACCGATAGAAAAAGCATAATGATGGGATAGAGAGGGATGGAAGAGCTACTAATTGTTGATGGGTACAATATGATCGGTGCCTGGCCACAGCTGATCAAATATAAAGAGAAGGAACTGGGGAGGGCGAGGGATGAACTTCTGTCCATCCTTTCTGAATATCAGGCCTATTCAGGTACGAAGGTTGTGGTCGTGTTTGATGCGCACCAAGTCCCTGGGATGGGAAAAAAGATAAAACAGTATAAAATCGATATTTATTATACAGAAGAAGAGGAGACGGCGGATGAGCTGATCGAAAGGCTTACCAAAAAACTACGATCGCGGACAAGGCGGATTACCGTTGCAACCTCAGATTATACTGAACAAAACATCACTTTTGGTCATGGGGCCCTTCGTATGTCAGCAAGGGAACTATTGGAAAACATTAATCGGGCGAAACAATCGATACGAAAAACAGTAGAACAGCAAAAATATGAACCCCTTCGTACCGGGATACCTTTAAACAGTGAGATTGCCTCGATCTTTGAGAAGTGGCGCAGACAAAAGTAGCTAGGATATACAGCTGTGTTGACGTTTTTAGATTACATAATGTATAATTAACATAACTATTTATGTCTCAAGCCCGGGGGGATGCAGGTGAATGTTGACCTTAAAGATATAAATCCGTCATCACATTATGAAACCATAGCTGATGAAGAACTGGTTGACATGGTCCGAGAAGGAGACTCTGACGCCCTCGAATTTCTCATTCACAAGTATAAAAACTTTGTGCGGGCAAAAGCGAGATCGTATTTTTTAATCGGGGCTGACAGAGAGGATATTGTTCAGGAAGGTATGATTGGTTTATATAAGTCTATACGTGATTTTCGTGGGGACAAGCTCACCTCTTTTAAAGCCTTCGCAGAGCTTTGTATAACCAGACAAATTATCACCGCAATTAAAACTGCCACAAGGCAGAAACATATCCCCCTTAACTCTTACGTTTCTTTAGACAAGCCCATTTATGATGAAGATTCTGATCGTACATTGCTTGATGTCATTTGTGGCAATCGGGTAACCGACCCGGAGGAACTCATTATCAACCAGGAAAAATTCGATGATATCGAAGATAAGATGGGGCAGATTCTAAGCGATTTAGAGAGGCAAGTCCTAATGTTATACCTGGATGGGCGATCCTATCAGGAAATTGCTGTAGACCTCGATCGTCATGTGAAGTCGATTGATAACGCTTTACAACGAGTGAAAAGAAAATTGGAGAAATATTTGGAAATCAGGGAAATTTCTATTCTTAAATAGCAATTGATGTCAAAGGCTTCGGGTTCGGAGCTTTTTGCTTTTTTTCTGAGGGTTAGTTTTCAAACGCCAGGATCTGGCAATACTATGTATGGCAATAGGCTGATTATATCCCTAGTTTTGATAGACCGAAAGAATAAAGAACAGACAGTAGCTGTTGAAAAGTTAGATACCCCATAAGGGAATTTCTTGACATAGAAATATCGATGTGCTAAAGTGTTTAGGGTAGCTGTGCAAATAGCTGGTTTTACCTGTTCTGATATAGTTTTAGTATAGATGTGGGAGGTGTAATATCATGCGGGTTATTGTAACTTTAGCGTGCACCGAGTGTAAGCAACGTAACTACACCACAGGCAAGAACAAGCGCAAACATCCTGACCGCATTGAGATGAAGAAGTTTTGCAAGTATTGCAATGGACATACAGCTCATCGCGAAACTCGCTAAACATATAGGCTCAAGGTATTGGAGGTGTCGTTTTGGGCTTTCTAGCTAGGCTTGGTGCCGGGTTCAAAAGATGGCCTACCTTTTTACGCGAAGTCTGGAGCGAGCTTAAGAAGGTACGCTGGCCCAGTCGTAAAGAACTGACAAGCTATACGATTGTTGTTCTTGTAACGGTGACACTGATTTCCGTATTCTTTGCGGTTATCGATTTAGGGATTTCGCAGATCATTGAATTGATTTTAGGTCGATAAATCGATAGGGGGGAAGGGACAGGTTTGTCCTGTGTCATGGAAAAACAGTGGTATGTTGTTCATACCTACTCCGGGTATGAAAACAAAGTTAAAACGAATTTAGAAAAGCGTGTCGAGTCCATGGATATGAAGGATAAGATCTTCCGTGTCTTTATCCCTACCGAAGATGAAGTAGAGATGAAGGATGGCAAGAAGAAAACCGTGACCAAGAAGGTTTTCCCTGGCTATGTTCTCGTCGAGATGATTATGACGGATGATTCATGGTACGTTGTACGCAATACACCTGGGGTGACTGGCTTTGTAGGTTCCTCGGGATCTGGTTCGAAACCCACTCCCCTTAAGCCGAATGAGGTGGAAGCGATCTATAAGCAAATGGGCGTCGAAGAGGTCAAAGCGAAGATCGATTTCTCCTTGAAGGAAACGGTAAAAGTGAAGGAAGGGCCGTTTGCGGATTTTGTCGGTACGATTGAGGAAATCCAACTCGATAAGCACAAAATTAAGGTACACGTAAACATGTTTGGTCGTGAAACACCGGTCGAACTGGATTATAATCAAGTGGAAAAAATATAAAGTCGTTAATATCTTGAAATCAACCGCTGATTGTGGTAATTTCGATTTTGTTTGATCTATCCTTTATTGGATAGGTTGCTTGTAAAGTGGGAGGGTTGTTTCTTCGGAATGCCCGTCAACCACATTTCGGACTAAGGAGGTGTGTCACATGGCTAAAAAAGTAATCAAAATGGTTAAATTACAAATTCCTGCAGGGAAAGCGAATCCAGCCCCTCCAGTAGGGCCGGCTCTTGGTCAAGCAGGTGTGAACATTATGGGATTCTGTAAGGAATTCAATGCACGCACACAAGATCAAGCAGGATTAATTATCCCTGTTGAAATAACTGTATTTGAAGACCGTTCGTTCACTTTTATCACAAAGACTCCTCCAGCTGCTGTTCTTTTGAAGAAAGCTGCTGGTGTTGAATCTGGTTCTGGTGTGCCAAACCGTAACAAGGTTGCAACCATCAAACGTGATAAAGTTCGTGAAATCGCAGAACAAAAAATGCCTGACCTAAATGCAGCGAATGTTGAATCTGCAATGCGTATGGTTGAAGGTACTGCCCGCAGCATGGGTATTGTGATTGAAGACTAATGGAACGAAAAGGACGTCGGCTGTGAAATGGACAAGTTCTATTTGAGCCGACGTTTCGTTTGAGGAGATCGGTTTTGACTTGTTAGATTTCTGTCTAACGGTCAAGTGGGAGGTAAAACCATCAAGCCGCTACTACCACATTAATGAAGGAGGCTATTTTAACATGGCTAAAAAAGGTAAGAAGTATCAAGAAGCTGCAAAAACAATCGATCGCGCAAAGTCCTATCCGGTTTCTGAAGCGATTGATCTAGTTAAAAAAGCTGCACCTGCAAAGTTTGATGAAACTGTTGAAGTTGCAGTGAAGCTTGGTGTAGATGTGAAGAAAGCTGATCAACAGCTTCGTGGAGCTGTTGTATTGCCACATGGTACTGGTAAAACTCAACGTGTTCTTGTTTTCGCTAAAGGCGAAAAAGCAAAAGAAGCTGAGCAAGCCGGTGCAGATTTTGTTGGTGAAGAAGATCTAATCAACAAGATCCAACAAGGATGGTTTGATTTTGATGTAATCGTAGCAACTCCTGATATGATGGGACAAGTTGGTAAGTTGGGACGTGTTCTTGGTCCTAAGGGCTTAATGCCAAACCCTAAAACAGGAACCGTTACTTTCGAAGTAGCAAAAGCTGTTAAAGAAATCAAAGCAGGTAAGATTGAATACCGTACTGATAAAGCTGGTAATATCCATGCTCCAATCGGTAAAGTATCTTTCGGTGAGGAAGCACTTGCTGAAAACCTTGCTATGATTATTGATACCCTTCAAAAAGCTAAGCCAGCTGCAGCTAAGGGGATGTATATGAAGAACGTATCTATCAGTTCTACAATGGGACCTGGCGTGAAGGTTGATGTGGGAACAATTGGTGCAACGAAGTAGGTTGACATTGTAATCGACTGTTGATAATATAATAGATGTGCTTTTCGAGCGCATTCATTTTAAAATAATATCTACCGTAGACAGAAGGTGCCGAAAGGCTTAATATCCTTCCGAGGTGCATAATAGATTTCCTGTGGAATACTTGTGCCCTTCGTTTTCTGCGAAGGGCATTTTCTATGTGCGCCATAATTAATTGTAGGAGGTGTACCATGGCAGTAGTACGTGAAGAGAAAGTCCAAACCGTGCAAGAAATCGCGTCTAAATTTAAGGATGCAAAAAGTGTTGTGTTGGCTGACTACCGCGGATTAACTGTGAAACAGGTTACTGAGCTTCGTAAGCTTTGTCGCGAATCTGGTGTAGACTTTAAAGTTTACAAAAACAAATTAGCGCAGCGTGCAACCTCAGAAGTAGGAGCAGAAGGCTTAAACGAGTTTTTAGCTGGACCAACCGCTTTTGCTTTTGCACAGGATGAAATTACAGCTGCTAAGATTGTTGCAGAATTTGCAAAGAAAAACGACAAACTAGAAATTAAAGCAGGTATTGTTGATGGACAAGTTATGTCTGAAGCAGAAATCAAAGCCCTTGCTTCCCTTCCATCTCGCGAAGGTTTACTTTCTATGTTGCTTAGCGTTCTTCAAGCACCAATGCGCAACTTTGCTCTTGCTGTTAAAGCAGTATCCGAGCAAAAAGAACAAGAAGCATAGGATACTATTACATGTAGTTAGCCTAGCTTGAAGTTATGGTTGAATGACTACCCACTCGGGGTAAATAAATTTATTAAAATGATATTAGGAGGATTATAAAATGTCTAAAGAGCAAATTCTTGAAGCGATTAAAGGTATGTCCGTTCTTGAGTTGAACGATCTTGTAAAAGCAATTGAAGAGGAATTTGGAGTAACTGCTGCTGCACCTGTAGCTGTAGTTGGTGCTGCTGGCGGAGCTGATGCAGCTGCTGAACAAACTGAATTCAATGTTGTGCTTGCTAGCGCTGGTGCTTCCAAAATCAACGTTATCAAAGTTGTTCGCGAAATCACTGGTCTTGGTTTGAAAGAAGCAAAAGCTATGGTTGATGGCGCGCCTGCAACTGTTAAAGAAGGCGTTTCTAAGGATGAAGCTGAAACCATCAAAACTAAGCTTGAAGAAGCTGGGGCTACTATCGAAGTAAAATAGTTTAAAAGTGTTATTCGGGAGGGTGACTCATGGAGATCCTTTTTACAGGAGGCTCTATGAGTGCCCTCCTTTTACATATATCTCGTAAAATCAAGGAAATGGTAAAAATTTGTTTGAGTTAACCTCTAAACCTCATTGTTAACCTCCAATCTACTGAAATAAAAATCATTTGGCTAAAGGGTGTTTTTAATTTTCGGGGGTGATCTGATTGGCTGACCATTATTATACGAACCAACCAAACGCAAAACATGATATCCATGAGTTTACGTTTGTCTTGCGCGGCATGACCTATCGTTTTAAAACTGACGCTGGTGTCTTTTCGAGAGATCGGATTGATTTCGGCAGTGTTCTTTTAATAGAGCAGATGGATATTCGGGAGACTGACCGTGTTCTCGATGTAGGCTGTGGTTATGGTCCAGTAGGTATTGTTGCTGCGAAACTGGCAAACCGGGGTCATGTTTTAATGGCTGATATTAATGAAAGGGCAGTAGGTCTTGCGAAGGAAAACCTGAAAAACAATCACATCGAAAACGCTGCGGTTATTGTTAGTGATCTTTTTACAGAGATTCCTAACGAACTGATTTATGATGTAGTTCTCACCAATCCTCCGATTCGGGCTGGAAAAGAAGTGGTTCATCAGATTTTTGAAGAGGCCTATCATCGTTTGAAGGAAGGCGGAGCGCTTTGGGTTGTGATTCAGAAAAAACAAGGAGCTCCTTCAGCTTACAGCAAGCTTGAAGAGACCTATAAAACGGTGGAAAAGGTGACACAAGACAAAGGATATTGGATTATCAAAGCAATGAAATAAAGTTATTGACATAATTATCCCTATTGTGTTATCGTTATAAAATGCTATAAAAGGCAAATTTTTTATAGATGTCAAGACTTGATTTTTTACCGCATAGGAAAGTTGGACTTCGCAAAATGTCAAAGTGAACAAAACGTTTCTATCGGCATGAAAAGCTTCTCCTAAAGATTCAATAGAAGCTTTTCTTAAAATGACCATTTCGAATGAATGGCTTGGTTATTTTTTGTCAATAATAACATAATAACCGACCATATTTTTAAAAATGCTCTATTAGAACAACCGCTAATAGCTTGCATTTTTTCTCGTTTTAATGAAATGGCTTTAGATTCCCCAATCATAAGTGGCTTCATTGACCTATCGATTGAAGCTTTTTATTATGCATACGGGGATTTACCGATATCAGAAGGATGAATCTGATCGGCAGGAAGCTAAACTTCGGGTTTGAGGGGTGAATGGATTTGGCAGGTCATCTGATTCAAAGTGGACGTTATCGTAAACGTAGGAGTTATGCCAGGATTGAAGAAGTAATGGAGCTCCCTAATTTAATTGAAATCCAGCAACAATCGTACCAATGGTTCCTTGATGAAGGATTGCGTGAAATGTTTCATGATATATCTCCGATTCAGGATTTTACGGGGAACCTCGTGTTAGAATTTATAGATTACAGCTTAGGAGAACCAAAGTATTCCGTTGATGAAACGAAGGAACGGGATGTTACCTATGCTGCACCCCTACGTGTGAAGGTGCGTTTAATCAACAAGGAAACAGGAGAAGTGAAGGAACAGGAAGTCTTTATGGGTGATTTTCCGCTCATGACAGAAACCGGGACCTTCATTATTAATGGTGCTGAACGGGTTATTGTCAGCCAGCTTGTACGTTCTCCTAGTGTATACTACAGTACCAAAATTGATAAGAACGGGAAACAGGCTTATACGGCTACTGTTATTCCGAATCGCGGTGCTTGGTTGGAATTGGAAACCGATGCTAAGGATGTCATCTATGTCCGTATCGACCGTACAAGGAAGATTCCAGTAACGGTTCTTTTGCGTGCATTAGGATTTGGATCAGATGCGGAAATCCTGAATATCCTCGGTGAAGATGAATATATCAAGAATACACTAGAAAAAGATAACACGGATTCTACGGAGAAGGCATTAATCGAAATTTATGAGCGTCTTCGTCCAGGTGAGCCGCCAACTGTAGATAATGCCAAGAGCCTATTGGTTTCCCGCTTTTTTGATCCGAAAAGATATGATCTAGCTAGTGTCGGTCGATATAAAATCAATAAGAAGCTACATATTCGCAATCGAATTTATAATCAAAAGCTAGCAGAAACGTTGGTTGATAGTGAAACAGGTGAAATCCTTGCAGAGGCTGGGCAAACCGTTGATCGTCGATTAATGGATAAGCTGGAAAGATACCTTGAGAAGGGCTTGAATTTAGCCAAGATTAGACCTCGCGGCGGAGTAATAGAAGAGGAAATAGAAGTACAAAGCATTAATATTTTCTCGCCAATCGACGATGGAAAAGTAGTGAAAGTAATGGCGAACGGATTGATTGATAAATCCGTCAAGCATATTACGCCTGCTGACATTATTTCATCCATTAACTACTTTATTAACTTACTCCACGGAATTGGAAACACCGATGATATTGACCATTTAGGGAATCGTCGTCTCCGTTCTGTTGGGGAATTATTGCAAAACCAGTTCCGTATCGGTTTATCACGGATGGAGCGAGTGGTTCGTGAACGGATGTCCATCCAAGATGCGAATGCGATCACTCCACAAGCTCTGATTAATATTCGACCTGTGATTGCAGCCATTAAAGAATTCTTCGGAAGCAGTCAGTTATCCCAGTTTATGGATCAGACCAATCCATTGGCTGAATTGACCCATAAACGCCGTCTCAGTGCTTTGGGACCTGGTGGTTTGACTAGGGAACGCGCTGGTTTTGAAGTGCGTGACGTGCATCATTCACACTATGGACGGATGTGTCCAATTGAAACTCCGGAAGGTCCGAACATTGGGTTGATTAACTCTCTGTCTACCTATGCGAGAATTAATGAATACGGGTTTATTGAAACGCCTAGAAGAATTGTCAATCCAGAAACGAATCTGGTGACAAAGGATATTGTCTATTTAACTGCTGATGAAGAAGACATCTATAATGTTGCCCAGGCAAATGCGCCGATCAGTGAAGAAGGGGAATTTTTGAATGATACCGTGATTTGTCGCCGGAAAGGGGAAATCTTAACTATTCCACGCGATAAAGTCGACTTCATGGACGTTTCACCAAAGCAAGTTGTTTCGGTTGCTACGGCAATGATTCCGTTCTTGGAAAACGATGACGCCAACCGTGCTTTGATGGGAGCGAACATGCAGCGGCAAGCTGTACCACTTCTTGTACCAGAAGCGCCATTTATTGGAACGGGAATGGAGCACAAGTCTGCAAAGGACTCTGGAGTAGCTATCGTTGCAAAGTATCCGGGGATTGTGGAAAGAGTTACAGCAAGGGAGATTTGGGTTAGAAGAGTTCAATTCTTCGACCAAAACAACAACCCTGTTCCTGTTCCACGAGATTGGGGACTTTCCGTCTCAGAACAAACAGGACGTGAATTTAAGGAAAACCAGCCAAACCAACTGCCTGAAGGTATTAAAATGGTGAAAGGTGATATTGATAAATACCGCCTGCAGAAGTTCATTCGCTCTAATCAGGGGACCTGTGTTAATCAGCGAACCAGGATTAGAAAAGGAGAATTTATCAAGGTTGGAGATATCTTGGCGGATGGTCCTTCTACTGAGATGGGTGAACTTGCCCTTGGTCGGAACGCGCTCGTCGCTTTTATGACTTGGGAAGGTTATAACTATGAAGACGCCATTTTGATGAGTGAAAAAATGGTGAAAGAGGATGTCTATACCTCGATTCATATTGAAGAATATGAATCAGAGGCTAGGGATACAAAGCTTGGGCCTGAGGAAATCACCCGCGATATCCCGAACATCGGGGAAGAAGCGTTGAAAAACCTTGATGAGCGTGGAATTATCCGAGTTGGGGCGGAAATTTCAGATGGCGATATTTTAGTTGGAAAAGTAACACCAAAAGGGGTAACCGAATTAACGGCAGAAGAGCGCTTGTTGCATGCCATCTTTGGTGAAAAGGCCCGTGAAGTGCGTGATACTTCCTTGCGTGTTCCGCATGGCGGTTCCGGAATCGTCGTCGATGTGAAAGTCTTCACGCGAGATAATGGAGATGAACTACCTCCTGGCGTGAACCAACTGGTGAGGGTCTATATTGCCCAGAAACGTAAAATATCTGTTGGTGATAAGATGGCTGGACGACACGGAAACAAAGGGGTTATTGCACGGATCCTGCCAGAAGAAGATATGCCATTCTTACCAGATGGTACACCTGTGCAGGTCGTCCTAAATCCACTTGGGGTACCATCGCGGATGAACATTGGGCAGGTTTTGGAAACCCACTTGGGAATGGCGGCGAGAGCACTTGGGATTCATATTGCAACGCCAGTGTTTGATGGTGCTACGGAAGATGATGTGTTTGATACGTTGGAAGAAGCCGGAATGTCCCGCGATGGAAAAACAGTCCTGTTCGATGGCCGTACTGGTGAACCGTTTGATAACCGCGTAACCGTTGGTGTTATGTATATGATCAAACTCGCACACATGGTTGATGACAAGATCCACGCCCGTTCAACGGGACCTTACTCGTTGGTTACACAGCAGCCATTGGGCGGGAAGGCCCAATTTGGTGGACAGCGTTTTGGAGAGATGGAGGTTTGGGCTTTAGAGGCTTACGGTGCTGCTTATACCCTGCAAGAGATTCTTACCGTTAAGTCAGATGATGTTGTAGGTCGTGTGAAAACCTATGAGTCGATTGTTAAAGGGGAGAATGTTCCCGAGCCAGGCGTTCCTGAATCCTTTAAAGTGTTAATTAAAGAGCTGCAGAGTTTGGGGATGGATGTGAAGATTCTTGCGGAAGATGAACAGGAAATCGAAATGCGCGAAGTCGACGAAGAGGATGAAAATACAGGTGATAAATTAAACCTTAACCTCCAAGGGATTGGCGCCGAAGATTAAAAAGCTTGAAGAAGGCTCTCTGAGCCTTCTTAAGATAGTTTTATGACGATACGTTCAATCTGATGCGGAAAAACCGGTCATGGGAGGTATGCCCCTTGTTAGACGTAAATAACTTTGAATTTATGAAAATAGGTTTGGCTTCGCCGGAGAAAATAAGATCTTGGTCTTATGGGGAAGTAAAAAAACCTGAAACAATAAATTATCGTACGCTGAAACCCGAAAAGGAAGGGTTGTTCTGCGAAAAAATCTTTGGTCCGACAAAGGATTGGGAATGTCATTGCGGAAAATACAAGCGAGTCCGTTATAAGGGAGTCGTTTGTGATCGTTGTGGCGTTGAGGTAACAAGGGCGAAGGTGCGCCGGGAAAGAATGGCCCATATCGAGCTTGCTGCCCCAGTATCCCATATCTGGTATTTCAAAGGAATTCCAAGCCGGATGGGACTTGTTCTTGATATGTCTCCGCGGTCCTTGGAAGAAGTCATTTATTTTGCTTCCTATGTTGTCATTGATCCTGCGGATACTCCGCTAGAAAGAAAGCAACTGTTGTCTGAAAAAGAATACCGGAATTATCGTGAGAAATACGGAAACTCCTTCCAGGCAGGGATGGGAGCAGAGTCCATCAAAAGACTGCTGCAGCAAATCGACCTGGATAAAGAGGTTGATCAGCTGAAGGAAGAGTTGAAGTCAGCCCAAGGTCAGCGGCGGGCAAGAATCATTAAGAGACTGGAAGTTCTTGAAGCATTTCGTTCCTCTGGCAATCATCCCGATTGGATGGTGTTAGATGTTCTTCCTGTCATCCCACCTGAACTTCGTCCGATGGTGCAACTGGATGGGGGCCGTTTCGCTACATCTGATTTGAATGATTTATATCGACGTGTGATTAACCGGAATAATCGTTTGAAGCGACTGCTTGATCTCGGAGCACCTGATATCATCGTACAAAACGAAAAAAGAATGCTTCAGGAGGCTGTTGATGCTCTCATTGACAACGGTCGCCGTGGCAGACCTGTAACAGGGCCTGGGAACCGCCCACTGAAGTCACTTAGCCATATGCTGAAAGGGAAGCAGGGACGCTTCCGTCAAAACTTGCTAGGAAAGCGGGTTGACTACTCTGGTCGTTCCGTTATCGTAGTTGGTCCATATTTGAAGATGTATCAGTGCGGCTTGCCAAAGGAAATGGCCTTGGAGCTTTTCAAACCATTCGTTATGAAAGAGCTTGTAAGCAAAGGTCTTGCACACAATATCAAATCGGCAAAACGAAAAGTAGAGCGCGTCCACCCAGAAATCTGGGATGTACTTGAGGAAGTTATTAAGGAACATCCAGTTCTGTTGAACCGTGCACCTACCTTGCACCGTCTGGGAATCCAGGCTTTCGAACCGATCTTGGTAGAAGGCCGTGCCGTTCGTCTTCATCCACTTGTTTGTACGGCTTATAATGCGGACTTTGACGGTGACCAGATGGCTGTTCACGTACCACTTTCTGCTGAAGCCCAGGCTGAGGCACGTTTGTTAATGCTTGCTGCGCAGAATATCCTCAATCCGAAGGATGGGAAGCCAGTTGTTACACCATCTCAGGATATGGTATTGGGAAGCTATTATTTAACCATTGAAAAGAAAGGTGCAAAAGGGGAAGGGAAGTTATTCCATGCTCCTAATGCTGCGATCCATGCCTACCAAAACGCTCATGTTGAACTGCATGCCCGGATTGCTATTCCGGCAAACAGCCTAGGCAAAGAATCGTTTACACCTGAACAACAAAACGCTCTATTGGTGACAACAGTCGGAAAGATTATCTTTAACGAAATTTTCCCGCCTGATATGCCTTACATTAATGAAGCGACAAAATACAATTTACAGGTCGGCACACCTGATCGTTACTTTATCTTTAATAAAGGTGAGAATGTTGCCGAATTTATTGAAACCAAGCTAGAAAAAGAAATGGATGCCGTTAAGAAGAGTTTCCTAGGATCAATTATCGCCGAGGTATTCCGTCGCTTTGGCACGACACAGACATCGGTTATGCTTGACCGCATTAAGGAATTAGGATTCAAGTATTCTACCCAGGCAGGTCTGACTGTTGCTGTTGCCGACATTAAGACACCGGAAAAGAAGAAGGAAATCATCGCTAATGCGGAGGATAAGGTACAAACCATTTTGCATCAATTCCGCCGTGGTCTGATTACCGAGGATGAGCGTTATGATCGAGTCATTTCTATCTGGAGTAAGGCGAAGGATGAAGTAACAGAAACTTTGATGGGGTCGCTAGACAAATTTAATTCCATCTACATGATGGCAAACTCCGGTGCCCGTGGTAACGTATCACAGATCACCCAGTTAGCAGGGATGCGCGGATTGATGGCTAACCCATCTGGTCGTATCATTGAATTGCCGATCAAGTCCAATTTCCGTGAAGGGTTAACCGTATTGGAGTACTTCATTTCTACACACGGTGCTCGGAAAGGTTTGGCGGATACGGCATTGCGTACAGCTGACTCTGGTTATTTAACCAGACGACTTGTTGACGTAGCCCAAGATGTCATCGTACGTGAATTAGACTGCGGTACAGATAAAGGGATTCAGGTTTCAGCCATTCGGGACGGAAAGAACGTTATTGAAAATGTCTATGACCGGGTTGTTGGAAGAACCTCCTTTGCCACGGTTAAACATCCGGAAACTGGCGAAGTAATCCTTCAAAAGAACCAATTAATCACCGAAGATATTGCGGAAAGATTAATAGATGATTTAGGTAAAGAAACGATTCATATCCGCACAGTTCTCACTTGCCGGACCAAACATGGTGTCTGCAAGCGATGCTATGGACGCAACCTAGCTACAGGCCAAGATGTAGAGATTGGTGAAGCAGTTGGAATCATTGCTGCACAATCGATCGGTGAACCAGGTACCCAGTTGACCATGCGTACCTTCCACACCGGTGGGGTTGCGGGAGACGATATTACCCAAGGTTTACCGCGGATTCAGGAGCTGTTTGAAGCACGTAACCCGAAAGGTCAGGCTGCGATCACTGAATTTGACAGTGAAGTTGTGGATATTCGTGAAGGCAAGGATCGCCGTGAAATTGAGGTCAAGGGTCACGCTGAGACAAAGGTTTATCAAATTCCGTTTGGTTCCCGTATGCGTGTCTCAGTTGGCTCTAAGGTCAATGCTGGTGAAGAACTGACAGAAGGCTCGATTGATCCGAAGGAATTGTTGCGCATTAAAGGTCTGCGCGGAGTTCAGTACTATATCCTGCAGGAAGTTCAGAAGGTTTACCGGATGCAGGGGGTAGAAATCAACGATAAACACGTTGAGGTTATGATCCGTCAGATGCTCCGCAAGATTCGAATTATTGATAGTGGAACAACGGACTTGTTGCCAGGTTCCTATGTAGACATTCAAGAATATGAAGAAGCAAACCGAAAGGTATTCCGCGAAGGTGGAGAACCTGCAGTAGCTCGTCCTGTATTGCTTGGTATTACAAAGGCATCACTGGAAACGGAATCCTTCTTGTCGGCCGCATCTTTCCAGGAAACAACACGCGTATTGACAGATGCAGCTATAAAAGGAAAAATCGACAAGTTGCTTGGATTGAAGGAAAACGTTATTATAGGGAAGTTGATTCCTGCAGGAACAGGAATGTCACGCTATCGCAATACAAAACTTGTTGAAGAACAAGAAGATCATGATGACGTGATTGATTCAAATGAAGAAAAGGAAACTGTGACTGTAGAATAAGTGTTGGAAAAAAGACTTATTTAACAGGAAAAAATACAGTTGACTTTGGAAAATGAAAATGTTAATATGTCGTAGTGTGCCAAGTGATCCTGTACTTTGGAGGATATAGAAACATGTCTTATGAAAAAGTAAAACAGGCTACTGGACTGGTCATTGGCTTGAAGCAAACATTGAAGGCCATTGAACAAGGAATGGTGAAGGAAGTCTATATCGCAAAAGATGCGGACTCAAGACTGACGGGTAAGGTTGCCCATCTCTGTCAAGAGAAACAACTGCCGGTTGAATACGTTGATTCTATGAGGCATCTAGGCAAGGCTTGTGGAATTGAAGTAGGAGCTGCAGCGGCAGCCATCCTGATAAATGAGTAGAATAGCGTTTTTGAATCTGTGAGGCGTGGTGATAAGCGATCTCTTTGCTTACACCATACTTCACGGATCAAAAACTTTTGTTTTGCTCATATATGACTCACCTGGATCTGTGGGCTTAAAACCCCATGCAAATTTGGAAGGAGGTGCGGCAATGCCAACTATTAACCAGCTTGTACGTAAAGGTCGCGAACAGAAAGAGGTAAAATCCAAAGCACCAGCTCTATTAAAGGGTTACAATAGCATGAAGAAGGAGCACACCAATCTTGCTTCTCCACAGAAGCGTGGAGTTTGTACTCGTGTAGGTACAATGACTCCGAAGAAGCCTAACTCCGCTCTTCGTAAATATGCTCGTGTACGTTTAACAAACGGAATCGAAGTAACTGCTTATATTCCTGGAATTGGACATAACCTACAAGAGCACAGTGTTGTTTTAATCCGTGGTGGACGTGTAAAGGACCTTCCAGGGGTTCGTTATAAGATCATCCGCGGTGCATTGGATACTGCTGGTGTTGCAAACCGTAAGCAAGCTCGTTCTCGCTACGGAGCAAAGCGTCCAAAAGAAGCTAAGAAATAATCACTTTAGAACGAAAAATAGACAAGCTGTCTAGATTAACTTTTGTAACAAAGGAGGGAATCACATGCCACGTAAAGGACCAGTACCACGTCGTGACGTATTACCTGATCCAATATACAATAGCAAGCTAGTAACACGCCTTGTAAACCGTCTTATGATCGACGGGAAAAAAGGTGTTGCTCAAGGCATTATTTATGATGCATTTAATGTAATTCAAGAACGTACAGGTCGTGAACCAATTGAGGTTTTCGAAGAAGCAATGAAAAATATCATGCCGGTTCTTGAAGTTCGTGCCCGCCGTGTAGGGGGAGCTAACTACCAAGTTCCTGTAGAAGTAAGACCAGAGCGCCGTACTGCTTTGGGATTACGTTGGTTGGTTCAATATTCCCGCAATCGCGGTGAACATACCATGCAAGAGCGTCTTGCTGCTGAAATCTTGGATGCTGCCAATAACACTGGATCATCTGTGAAGAAGCGTGAAGACACTCACAAAATGGCTGAAGCCAACAAAGCATTCGCTCACTATCGTTGGTAAGATAATAAGATTCGCCAGGTTGCATAGCAACTGGTGGATAATACTCGACTGATGGGTATAAGATTTTCGCTTTTTATAAATTAGCTGAAGATAATACTCGACTGATGAGTATAAGATTCGCCAGGGTTGCTTAGCAGCCCTTTGGATCATACTAGGTTGGTGTGCAAATACGTAACAACTACCCGGCTGATGGCAATGAATATATGCGTAATGGAAGAATGAATAATTCTTCCATTACATAATCCTCATAGATGAAAGGAGTCAAATTCATGGGACGCCAATTTCCCTTAGATAAGACTCGTAATATCGGAATCATGGCTCACATCGATGCCGGTAAGACGACTACGACTGAACGTATTTTGTTCTATACAGGCCGTGTTCACAAGATTGGGGAAACTCATGAGGGTGCTGCTACGATGGACTGGATGGAGCAAGAGCAGGAGCGTGGGATCACCATTACTTCTGCTGCGACAACCGCTCAATGGAATGGCCACCGCGTAAACATCATTGACACCCCGGGACACGTAGACTTCACGGTTGAAGTAGAACGTTCCCTTCGCGTACTTGATGGTGCGGTTGGTGTTTTCTGTGCCAAGGGTGGGGTTGAACCACAATCCGAAACCGTATGGCGCCAAGCAGATAAATACCATGTACCACGTATTGCTTATGTAAATAAGATGGACATCATTGGTGCGAACTTCTTAAGTGCTGTTAGCCAAATGCGTGATCGTCTAAAGGCTAATGCACATCCAGTTCAGCTTCCAATTGGTGCTGAGGATACCTTCAAAGGGATCATCGACCTTCTTACAATGACAGCAAGAATCTATACAGACGATTTAGGGACTGCTTCTGAAGAAGCTGAAATCCCTGCAGATATGAAAGACCTTGCTGAAGAATGGCATGCTAATCTTGTAGAAGCTGTTTGTGAATTAGATGAAGAGTTGCTTGAAAAGTACATGGAAGGTGAAGAACCTACTGTAGAAGAGATGAAGAAAGTGATTCGTCGCGCTACATGTAATGTAGAATTCACACCTGTACTTTGCGGTTCTTCGTACCGTAATAAAGGGGTTCAACCAATGTTAGATGCGGTAATTGATTTCTTGCCATCTCCATTGGATGTACCAGCAATTAAGGGTACTCTTCCTGACAGTGAAGATGAAGTGACTCGTGAGTCTGATGATAACGGTCCATTTGCTGCATTGGCTTTCAAAATCATGACAGACCCATATGTAGGAAAGTTGACATTCTTCCGTGTCTATTCCGGTACATTAAATTCTGGTTCTTATGTTTTAAATTCCACGAAAGGTAAGCGTGAGCGTGTGGGACGTATCCTGCAAATGCATGCTAACCACCGTGAAGAAATCGCAATTGTTTATGCGGGAGATATTGCGGCAGCAGTTGGTCTAAAAGATACAACTACTGGGGATACATTGTGCGATGAAAAAGCACCTGTTATCCTTGAATCGATGGAATTCCCTGATCCGGTTATTTCCGTTGCAATTGAGCCGAAAACAAAAGCGGACCAGGACAAAATGGGTATTGCTTTGTCTAAGCTTGCTGAAGAAGATCCAACCTTCAAAACTTTCACGAACGAAGAAACAGGACAAACGATCATCGCAGGTATGGGTGAGCTTCACCTTGATATCATCGTTGACCGGATGAAGCGTGAATTCAAAGTGGAAGCTAACGTAGGTGCTCCTCAGGTTGCTTACAAAGAAACCTTCCGTAATCATGCTAAGGTTGAAGGTAAGTTTGTTCGTCAATCCGGTGGTCGTGGACAATACGGTCACGTATGGGTTGAATTTGAACCGCTTGAGGCTGGCGCAGGTTTCGAATTCGTTAACAAGATTGTCGGTGGGGTTGTTCCTCGTGAATACATTCCTGCTGTTCAAGCTGGTATTGAAGAATCCATGCAAAATGGTGTTCTAGCTGGATATCCATTACTTGACATCCGTGCAACCATCGTAGACGGAAGCTACCACGATGTTGACTCTTCTGAAATGGCGTTTAAAGTAGCTGGTTCTCTTGCACTTAAAGAAGCAGGCAAGAAGTGTGGAGCCGTTATTCTTGAACCAATGATGAAAGTTGAAGTCGTTGTTCCTGAAGAATACATGGGTGATATCATGGGAGACATGAGCTCTCGCCGTGGACGAATCGATGGTATGGAAGCCCGCGCAGGTGCACAAGTAATCCGTGGATTTGTTCCACTTTCCGAAATGTTCGGTTACGCAACTACTTTGCGTTCCAGAACCCAAGGTCGTGGACAATACACCATGACATTCGATCATTATGAAGAAGTTCCAAAGAATATCGCTGAAGAAATCGTTAAAAAGAATAAGGGTGCTTAATCCTTACTTTTAATGAAATTTTTACAAAAAGTACTTTTAAGATAGAATAGAAAGGTATAAAATAAGTCTTGGTTTTGCATTTTGTACCTTTCTTTTTATAAAATCTAAAACACACCTAAAAAAACTTTTCTTGTCTAAGGAGGCTAACCATAATGGCAAAAGCTAAATTCGAACGTAATAAGCCACACGTTAACATTGGTACTATCGGACACGTTGACCACGGTAAAACAACTCTAACAGCTGCTATTACAACTGTATTAGCAAAGTCTGGTGGAGCTCAAGCTCGTGGATATGATCAAATCGACGCTGCTCCAGAAGAAAAAGAACGTGGAATCACAATCTCTACTTCCCACGTTGAATATGAAACTGCTAACCGTCACTATGCACACGTTGACTGCCCAGGACACGCTGACTATGTTAAAAACATGATCACCGGTGCTGCACAAATGGACGGAGGGATCTTGGTAGTATCTGCTGCTGATGGTCCTATGCCACAAACTCGTGAACACATCCTTCTTTCCCGTCAAGTAGGGGTTCCTTACCTTGTTGTTTTCATGAACAAGTGTGACATGGTTGATGATGAAGAACTTCTTGAGCTTGTTGAAATGGAAATTCGTGACCTTCTTAGCGAGTATGAATTCCCTGGCGATGACACTCCAATCATCAAAGGTTCTGCATTGAAAGCTCTTGAAGGGGATGCAGAATGGGAAGGTAAAATCCATGAGTTAATGGAAGCTGTTGATAGCTATATCCCAACTCCAGAACGCGATGTTGATAAGCCTTTCTTGATGCCTGTTGAGGACGTATTCTCCATCACTGGCCGTGGTACTGTTGCAACTGGACGTGTTGAGCGTGGAATTGTAAAAGTTGGTGACGTAGTTGAAATCATCGGTTTGACTGAAGAACCTAAGTCTACTACTGTAACAGGGGTAGAAATGTTCCGTAAGCTTCTTGACCAAGCTCAAGCAGGGGACAACATCGGAGCTCTTCTTCGTGGGGTTCAACGTGATGATATCGAGCGTGGACAAGTTTTGGCTAAGCCAGGTTCCGTTAAACCACACAGCAAGTTTACTGCAGAAGTTTACGTATTGTCCAAAGACGAAGGAGGACGTCACACTCCTTTCTTCGCTAACTACCGTCCTCAGTTCTACTTCCGTACAACTGACGTAACTGGAATCATCAAGTTGGCTGAAGGTGTAGAAATGGTTATGCCTGGTGACAACGTAACTTTTGACGTTGAATTAATCAGCACCATCGCTATGGAAGAAGGTACTCGCTTCGCTATTCGTGAAGGTGGACGTACTGTAGGCGCTGGCGTAGTTGCAAAAATCACTGAGTAATTATAAACGAGAAAGCAGCCCTTTGGGGCTGCTTTTTTGTGCGCTTGGCAGCGCACTATACTTATCGGGTTCAAGTCCCGTGTGCACCGACGGCCGGAAGCGCTAGCAGACAGACAGTGCGTCACCGTGAGGTGGGGTGCGGAGGGTCTGAATGCAAAACCCTGTACAAAGCGAAAGCGAACCTAGGCTGGCGTGAGGGGGGGATGACCATGCAAAGAGATGGGAAGTCCAAATCGCCGACAACTGACCCAGAGCGTTAAGAAGGTTGGGATAGGGTGGAAGTATAGTAGCGTGACCCAAGGAGGTCTCGTGGCTTCCTAGTTTTTTTTTCTAGGTAATCTACTTCCAAGATACGTTGAGGGGTAGATGATGAGGTACGAGAAGTCAGAGGTATCCGTAGTAGTTAGGAACTCCGA
>NZ_JAGGKT010000007.1 GCF_017873965.1 Ammoniphilus resinae
TTTTGGTTTTGCTGGGTTTTTAAACTATCTCAGTCATTTCCAAATTCAACCTACGTAAAACATTGTGGTAGTCGGTTTCGTTCATTGTAACTATTGGCTTTGCAGGCTTGAAAAGTGGCATCTTAGCGGAAAAAGTTTCCGTTATCAATTGCAAAACTGGCTTCAAACAGTATTATAGACCCCTTTAACGGAAAAAAATTCCGCTATTCCCCTTTTTAACAAGTGATTTCTAGGGATAGCGGAAAATTCTTCCGTTAAAAGGGAAGGACCCACAACACCATAGTAGCAAGCCCCAAAAACTATTCTTCCATTTTCCGCGGACGCATCTCCCGTCCCATGTCCATCTCTTTGCGGAGAGTGATAAACCAATTTCTCCACGCTGGTGACATGTCCTGCAAATGGGCGGGAAGGTGCTTCATGATTTCCTCTTGTTCCTTCTTTGACAACTTCTCTCTCGGCATAGAAAACACCTAACTTTCAATCCATTCTTTGCGCAGCGTAAAAATGTCCTTCAGCTCGTCCGTCGACATTTCGGAAATCCATTGTTCCCCGGCACCAACAATCATTTCGCTTAACCCCAATTTACGTTCCAGCATCTCATCGATGCGTTCCTCCAAGGTCCCCAACGTAATAAACTTGTGCACGTGGACATGACGGGTTTGGCCGATTCGATAGGCACGATCTGTCGCCTGATTTTCGATGGCAGGATTCCACCACCGATCAAAGTGGAAGACATGGTTAGCCCCAGTCAGATTGAGTCCGGTTCCCCCAGCTTTTAGCGAGAGAATAAATATGGCATGCTGTTCTTCAGGCGGAAGCGTATCATCCTGAAAACGGGCAATCATCTCATCCCGTTTGTTCTTGGTCACCCTACCATGAAGGAAAAGCACGGGTTCCTGTCGATGATCCTCGATCACTTTTTGCAGCAGACGGCCCGTTTGAGCAAATTGTGTGAAAATCAGACACTTCTCACCCTCATTGCGAAGATCCTCAATCATTTCCAACAAGCGTTCAATCTTTTGGGAGCGGAACACACTCACCTGACTCAAGGGAATAGTGGCCACAGGTGCCGACCCCATGTCACCTTCCGTGCCCCCCTGACTCGAAGGAATAGTGGCCACAGGTGCCGACCCCATGTCACCTTCCGTGCCCCCCTGACTCAAGGGAATAGTGGCCACAGGTGCCGACCCCATGTCACCTTCCGTGCCCCCCTGATCCGAAGGAATAGTGGCCACAGATCCCGGCCCTATGTCATCTTCCGAATCCTCCTGACCCGAAGGAATAGCGTCCATAGGATCCGCCTCCATGTCACCCTCCACATCCTCCTGACTAGAAGGTATATCGACCACAGGACCTTGACCAACACCATGATCCAGCGCCCTGTCCCCCAACCGCGCTATCTCCTCCTTCAAATACAAAGACGGGTGATTGCACAGCTGCTTGAGCCTTGTCAATGCAGCAAAGATTAAGCCCCGCCGTTCCATTGGGGTTACGGTTTCCAAACGGGCAAACAGATCCTGGATGTACATCTCATAGAGCGAGGCCTGCTCCACGGTGAGGGAGACGAATTCCTTCGACTCATTTTTCTCCGGGAGGTCCAGTTGAATCGCGGGATCTGTCTTCAACCGTCGGAGCAGGAAGGGGCGGACGAGCTGTTGCACCCTTTGAATGACCACGGGGTCACTCGTTTTTTCTATGGTCGTAACAAATTGCTCAGAAAACTGACGCAAACTTCCCAAGTAACCCGGATTGATAAACTCAAAAATCGACCACATCTCCGTCAACCGATTTTCCATCGGGGTTCCGGTCATCGCGATCCGATGGCGGCCTTTCAAACGGCGGATGGCAGCGGATTGCTTGGTGTAGGCATTTTTAATGTTTTGCGCTTCATCTAGACAGATAGAGTCCCAACTCACAGTAGTCAGTTCCTGTTCATCCAAATGGCTTAAGGCATAGGAGGTTAACACTATATCCGCCCCGCTGACCGCCTTCGCAAATTCATCCCCTTTGATCCGCTTGGAGCCATAGTGCAGATAAACCTTCAAAGATGGGGCGAAGCGCTCCAATTCTTTCTGCCAATTTCCAAGCACAGAGGTGGGGCAGATGAGAAGCGAGGGTGAACCCGGCTGCTCCTTTTCCACCACATCAAGCAAATAGGTAATGAACTGGATCGTTTTCCCGAGGCCCATATCATCAGCAAGGCAGCTGCCAAGTCCCAAACGTCGAAGGAACAACAACCAGGAAACCCCCTGCAACTGATAAGGGCGTAGTGTGGCCTGAAGTTCTTTTGAAGGTTCAAAAGGAGGCATCGTACTTCTTTGACCGAGCTGTTCCATAACCTTGGACAAATGGGGTCCCCAATCAATTCCCATTCCCCATTCTGCAGAGGAGGGATCTCGGGTCAGCTGGGTTTCCAACAGTTCCTGAAAAGAAAGTCCATCTTGCTTCTGTGCCCTTTTCACCAGTTGTTGAATTTTTTCCATCAGCGAAAGGTCAAGCTGAACCCATTTTCCCTGGATGTTGACCAACGATTTTCGCTGCTTCAGCATTTTCAAAAATTCCTCTTCGCTAACGTCCATGTCTCCAATCGCGACTTGCCAGTCGAATTGGATAATTTGATTCAGTCCGAAAAGGGGGGCAGCAGCCGAACCCACAGAGGAAGCGACCCGCGCCGTAAGCTTAGGTTGAAGTTTCTTGAGATCTTTCCACCATTCCGGGAGAAATACTTTAATCCCCGCTTCAATTAAACGAGGTCCTAACTCGAGCAAAAACTCCCAGGCCTGCTCGTCATCCAATGTCATCCCTTTGGGTCCTTCCGAAAAAGGGAGGTGTTGAGTGAGCGCTTGAATTCCCTCTTGCATTCGTTCCATATGTTCAGCCCACAGTTTGGGATAAGAAGGACGCAATGGCTTACCGTCTCCCGTCACGGGATAAATCCGCTCTTCTTTTTCTCGATCTTGAAGAACAGGGCGTAAGATCCAATCCCCATCCTTCTTCGGTTCCTTCAATTGCAGCCCCAAATGGAAAGGACAATGATCCTCCTTCCAGCCAATCGCGACTAGCCAATCTTCATCCGTTTGTAAATTGGAGATCGGAACACTTTGCCGAACTGTAGGATGCTCAACCAGCACCTGTAACCAAGCTTCCTGAATAAAAGGGAGAGTATCCACCCTTCCGGACAGATCCCTCATGACCGCTGCAAACCAGTCGTCAAGATAGGGAAGGGGTTCCGCTGGAGGATTCGTCAAACACCAGCTCCAACCGCTCTTTTGCTCAGCATCCTCATCAAAATGCAGCCGAACAGGGAGGATCCTTCCTTCATAAATTTCATTCCACAACCAAGTAGCAGTTCGGCGCAAAATATGCGCTTCATCACTCCAAGCAATCTCCGCATGTTCTAGCGAGACCGGGGCGGAAAGATATTCAAGGGCCAAATAAGGAGGCAACAAGACCCCTTCTTGTCCATCGAGCTGATGCTCTTTAATCAATGCCCCAAAAAAAGAGGGAGAGTGCCAAGCAAATAGGGTTGACTTGATCGAATAAGGGTAAAAATCCTCATCATCACATTCCGCCCAAATGAAAACGCCCTGCTTTGGCATCCATTTTGTACGGATGTGTATCGGACTGGTCAAAATCATGTGCGGATCTTCCCCCTTTCCAATTCATCCTGAAAGGCACGAAGCCGGCTATATTCATTGGTAAGAAAGGAAACATACTGCTCCCATTGGCTTTGCATTTTCAGGTGTTTATAATGTGACTTCAATTTTTTCAACAGCTTAACTGCTTGTTTATAAGAAGGACGATTTTTAAATTGAATCCATCGCTCCACATCTTGGTGATAGAGTGGCAGCAGCAAGCGTCGGTCGTGATTTTCGACTTCTTTTAATACCTGTCTTGGGACTTCAAAAGGGGAAATCCTCTCGGCCAGCAAGAGATCAACCCACGTTTGGTAGGCTTCTAATTCAAAAAGGTAGTCCGAATAAACCCTGAAACTCCCAGGCAGCATAGAGGCTAAAGCTTTCTTTACTTCCTTCTGAATGGACGGATCCTGCTTAGAACAAGCCACCCAAAAGTTCCCAATAGAAGTCGCCATTTCACGTTTTTCATATGCTGCATAGGGACGAAGCCAGCGCAGCCATTGAAGTAGCCGCTCCCATTCTTGATAATGTTGGAAAGTGTTTAGATAAGGTAGGACATGGTCCATTCGTCGGATAAAAGTGACTTGTAAATGTTTCTGTGCGGACTCGTCCTTTTTTTCCATAAAGTCAAGATGGGCAAGTAGGACATGACAGAGATCTTCCTGCACGTCTGACCATTCGGCCTCCACCAATGCGTTTTCCAGGCGCTTCCTTTCCTGCTGAATCCAAGGCTGACGGTTTAAAGCTTTGGACCACAAAATCTGATTGATGTGAATCCACTCTCGATAGAAATTCCGTGAGGAAAAGAGAGCGTCAGATAAAAAGGGAGCCAAAGGATCCAAAATCTGGACTTCCACTTTCGCCATTTCCGAGAGGGAGCCTAATTTGGAAATCTGCTCGTACAACTGATTCAAAAGGCTGTGGATATTATTTGAATTGGGATTATAATAGTAATGGCGATTTTCAACGCCCGTTTGTTCCAGTTCCTTTACCAAATAAAGGTGAAGATAAAGGGCAAAAAACTTCTTTTTGGTTAGATTCCAGCTTGTTGTGGCATTTTGCCAGGAGCTGATAAAATGATTGATCTTGTATTCCACGTTATAGGGTTGGAACAGAGCCTGTTTTTTGGCCTCCCGATCGATAAAGCGCAGCCACTCCACAGGAGAATCGGTTTCCAATGGGGAAAGGTGGGCGGGTTTTTTCTTTTGGGGCCGCGAGACGTTGGTTACAGCCAGTTTTTTATCCTTGTAGGCAGCTAATAGATTCCGCGGATGTTCCACGGTTTCATAGATGGTGAAAAAAACAGCAACAATATGCTTGCATATCCCATCATAGGGACAGGTGCAAGTACTATTTAAAAAGAAATGAGGATCAACAATCACGTTGTAAAGGTCTGTTCCTTCAACCAAGGCGAAGACCTCGTCATCGATGACATCCAAATCTGAAACGGATTGCCTAAAATAATAATCAAAACCACGAGATATAATTTTCTCCTCTGTATACATGTCCAGGTGTTCGGCAATAAAAGTTAGGATGTCCCTTGGAATTTGTAAAACAGACATACAGGCACCTCCGTAAACGCCAAACACAACGGATCCCCGAGTGGAAGGCGTGATCATACTTATATTATCATACAACAAGCAGGCTGGTTTGCGAACCCTGTCGAATTTACCAGCCTAACTTAACAATCCATATTTCCGTTTAAATCGCTGCAGAATTCGCAGCCAACTTGGTCCAAACACAGCTAGAAAAAACACATTGGAACAGGCATGCATCAGGTCGAACAAGGCACTCGATAGGTAGGTGAAAGCAAAAGATGACCAACTAAAGTCTTCCAAAAAACTTAGTACAATAGAGAGATTCATCACCCATCCAAACAAAAATCCCCAGACAAACCCGAACACCCATTGCCCTCCGCGTTTTTTCATCCACCAGGTATCCTTTAGCAAACCTGCAGTAAAACCAACGAGCCCCCAACTCAGCATTTGCCAGGGGGTCCAAGGACCTTGACCCAAAAACAGATTAGACACTAGGGCGGCTGTGGCGCCGATCATGAAGCCTGTTTCCGCCCCGAAGACGAGGGAGGATAGGATGATGACAAAGGTTGTCGGCTGTACGCTTGGGATCGCAGCAAAAGGGACCCGGCTCACGGCAGCAATCGCGGCAAGAATGGCAATGAGTACGATCTCTCGACTACTTATTTTCCGTCCCTCAAACCGCAGCAAAAAGGGAACCAGTGACAGAATCACGAACCCCATGCTTACAAGAAGAAAATGGTCTTCATATAAAAAGGGGACGAGGCATATAAACAGGATTAGCAGCAAAATCATGAGATAGAGCGTACGGCGCGGCAATGCGCAAGCACCTCCTCACAGGTGATCATGGTGGGCAATACGTTCCGCACGGCACGGCTAACCGCTGTGGTATAGAACACATTGCCTGCAAACATGTCCTGCGGTGTCCCATGGGAAGCGATCCCCCCGTCAAAGAGAAGGGCGCAGCGGGACGCATACTGGGCAGCAAACTCGACATCATGGGACACGATCACCAGGGTGATCCCTTGTGCATGCAGTTCCTGAAGTAGGAAAGCCAACTGCTGTTTCGACACCGGATCGAGTCCTTTGGTTGGTTCATCAAGCAACAGCACTTCAGGCTGATTCAGCAATAGACAGGCAAGCGCTGCTTTTTGCCGTTCTCCGCCGCTGCAGTCGTGAGGGTGACGGTTGAGAACGTTGCTTAATCCTAACTGGCTCGTTATCTCGTGCACCGCTTTCTTGGGATCCGCTTGTCCACTTTGCTCAGCCGACGCGATCAATTCCTGTTCCACCGTTTCTCGAACAAAGAACAGCATGGGATCCTGTGGCAAATACCCGATTTTCTGATAGAGCTCCGACTTTTTGAGTTTTTTAATGTTTTGCTTGCCAAAGAGCACTTTCCCTTTTTGTGGGGAGAGGAGTCCGGCGAGAAGTTTCAGCAGGGTGGATTTTCCAGCCCCATTTCCGCCAAGGATCGCAAGGTGGTCACCCTTGTAGATCTGAAGGGAAAGGTCTTCTAGAATCCACGGTGTCTGCCGTGAATATTGATAGAAGGCTTCTTTGATTTCAAGTAAGACTTCCGGGTACTGTTCGTTGGTTCCTTGATTAGGACTCATTGGCTTTAACGTCTTTTCAGCCCATGCTTTACACTCTTTTACGGTGAGTGGAATCTGTTCCTTCGATGGATCCAATTCCAAATAGAGTCTTGCAATCGAAGGGAGGTAAGTGATCAGTTCTGGATTTCCTGATTCCCAAACTTGATCAATCACCTCGCGGGGGGACCCTTCACAGTGAATGCGCCCCTGTTTCATAAGGATCACGCGATCTGCCAAAGGGAACACCTCTTCTAATCGGTGTTCGACGAGCACAATGGTGAGACCAAACTCCTGATTGAGTCGATAGACGATTTGAATCAGTTCCTTGGCCGCAATCGGATCAAGCTGCGCTGTCGGTTCATCAAGCAGCAGCACCTGTGGTCGCAAAAGCAGCACAGAGGCAAGGTTCAACAGCTGTTTTTGTCCGCCTGACAAGGTCTCTGTTTTTGCATGCAGTAAGGGTTCCAAACCAAAAAAATGCACCAATTCCGCCACTCTTCGGCGCATCTCAGCCACCCCGACCCCCATATTTTCCAGACCCAAGACAAGCTCCTGCAGTACTTCGTCCATCACTATCTGATTTTCCGGATCTTGAAAAACCAGTCCAATGTCTTTGGTTAACTGAGCGGGTGGATAGTCTTCTAGGGCTTTTCCTTGGTAAAAAATATCTCCGGTTAGTGAGCCGAAGGGGTGAATTTCTTTTTTTAATAATTGTAAAAGGGTGCTTTTTCCGCATCCGGAAGGACCTGCCAACACGAGAAATTCCCCTTCCTGAATCGATAGAGACAGCTCGGAAAGGGTTTCTTTTGGCTCTTCGGGGTAGGAAAAATACAGTTGTTTACATTCGAGAATGGCCAAAGCCCTCCCTCCCTTCGATGAAAATGGCCAGCAGTAAGTATAGAAGAAGACTGAAGTAGTATGGAACTTCCGATGTTGTGAGCACTATCCCTTCTAATCCGGGGTAAAAGGTTAACTGGCCATGACCCAGGATCCAGCCTCCAATACAGCAAAAAAGGGCGGCGAGCGTCAGCGTTAAAAATAGATAATCTGCACGTTTGAAACGATAGGGAACATAACTGCTTCGTTGTTCGAAAAGCCCATATCCCCTCGCCTTCATCGAATCCGCTGTTTGAATCGCCTCCTCGAGAGACATCGTCAAGAGCACCTGCAGCAGCAGCATTCCATCTCGCACCCTTTTCCATAGGGGACCTTCTGTGGGGTCTATTCCTCGCGTCTTTTGGACACTATGGATTTCGCTTAGGCGACGTTTTAAGAGTGGTACAAATCGTACAGCCATCAGGCAAAGCAGGGCAGTCTTTGGAAACAGCCGACAAAAGAGAAGAAGAAATTTCCCCGCGGTGATCACGTGGTTATACGAAATAAAAACGAGTAAAATACACCAAAGCGACAGCATCATCGTGATCCCATACCAAATCGACTCCAGGGTGATCGGTTGATCAAACAGATAGAAGAGGATGTGCTGCCCCCGGTGCGAAAGAAGCGGGTTGAGGACCAGGATGAATAGTCCGATCCACAGATAGGATTTTAGGTAGCTGCGGAGGACCGAAGTCTGCCCTTGCATGCAGATGAGCAGCACAATTCCCAGCAGCATGGTGGCTAAATAAATCGGGTGGAGGAGCAGCATGGATAATAGGAATAGCCCGATAAAATAAAGCCAACTCGTAAACGGATGAAAACCGTGAAGTCCACGCGTCACTGGCTACTGCCCCTTTCAAGGTCTTTCCCTAAGTCCAGGGTATAGAGCCACTCGATCCGATCACCCGTTTTTATTTTTGTAGCCCCTGCACTTTTTCCGCCAAAGGTCCCATTCACCCGGTACATCCAACCGCTTTTCGGTCCTCTATCAAACTCATAGATATTATTAATTCCTTCGACATAGGCAAAGCTTCCCGATCCGCTAAACTCCATCTGAATCTTTTTCTCTCTGGTGATTCGCTTCAAAACGTCTAGTACATTCTCCCCATCTTTCAACTCCACTTGAGTTTCTCCAAGAATGACCTGCTGCTGATCTGCCACGACCGATACAGTCACCGTCTGTACCTGTGGCTCAGGTTGAGTTGTTGGCTGCGGTGTAGGGGCAGGTGCTGGCTGAGATGGAGCTGGTTTTGTGGCTTCAGGTTGTTCCTTTTTAGGTTGAACGGTTGGTTGAACTGATGGTTGTTCGGGTTGCTTTGTAGGCTGCACCCTGTTCGCCGCTGGCTCTGATTCCTTGCCGGTCTGTTCGGATGGCTTAGTTGCCTCCTGATCAGAAGGGATTGCGGGTTCTGTAGGAGAAGCCTCGGACGATGGCTTGGTTGGTGGAACCGTCGCTTCTACTTTGGCTGGCTCAGATGCGATTTTTGGTGGGCTTGTTGTTGGTGAGGTAGGTTGAGTGCTTTCTGTGCCGCACCCAACTAGAAGTATAAGTGTTGATAGAATAATATAAAAACGTCCCATAAAAAACCTCCTGCAAAAAATAGGCGTAAAATTTTCCTTTAAAAGGTGCGGACCCTCAGATTTATCAAAAATAGGTGGAGATTTCACCAGTAAACCTTGAAAAGGGGGCATTTTATGCCGTTTTTATCATGATAAGTGGAAATGCTCCCCCTATTTAGCCATTCTTATTGGAGAATGAACGAATAGGGGGAAATTTTCCCCTTAAGTATTGGAATAACGGTACTTTTTTCCGTTATTTCAAAATTCAAATCGGATTTTAAATGAATAGCGGAAAAATATTCCGTTATGGAGAGTCCTGAAGCCCTTTACGGCACTTCCCAGGGATGTTAACGGAACTATTTTCCGCTATTTCGTCCTTTTATTATTTATTTCAATGAATAACGGAAAATCTTTCCGTTATTTCTCAAACACCTTTACGGCAACGGTTGCTGCCATCTCTCGGGTGACAGGATCTCGTGGGGCAAAGACCCCTTGACGGTAGCCTGTCATCACCCCGTGGTTAACCACAGCCTGGATGGCGGGGACAGCATCTATGTAAGCGGAATTCAAATCATTGAACTTCGCAATTTCCCCATTTGTTTGCCAATTCATCGCTTTCGCAATCATCATGGCCATCTCTTGACGGCTGATTGATTTGTTCGGCATAAAGGTGGTGGCAGTGATCCCTTGGACAATGCCCTTTTCCTTGGCTTTGGCCACATATCCATAATACCAGGAATCTACAGGGACATCGTCAAATATTTTTTCGTTTCCGCTGGCAGGTTCATCACCTAAAAGCTGGATCAAAATCTTCGCAAACTCCGCTCTAGTCACCGTTTTTTTCGGTTCGAATTGGGGAACGGTCTTGCTGGTTCCTTCCATTAATCCATGTTGATGTGCCTGTAATACAAAAGGTCTAGCCCATGCAGAAACGCGATCTGCGTCCTGATAGAGTTCTGTTAATGAAACATCAAAGCGGTAAATCGAACCTTTTCCTTGCAGAAAAGAATCATAGGCGACAAGGGCTGATAAAGCTTGTTCCGTTGCCATCTCATTTATCTTCTGATCCTGAGGATTATGAGCGAACCCTCCATTTTTCAGCTGATAGCTTAGTAGATTGGTGACGAGGTTGCTCTTTGACTTACTAAAAGCAGGGCTTGTCGGATCAACCCCAATGGCAGACAAACCAAGGATTACCTGTGAAACGGCCTCGCTGTTCGTTGTGCCATCCAGTGTCTCCTGATATCCCCCCTGATCTGTCTGGTGTGCAGAAAGCCAGGCAACAGCCTTACTAATCGCCTTTTGTACGCGCTCCTGACCTTGATAAGGTTCCAACGCTCCTAAAGCCATCCCCGTCAAATCCACGATTCCGGGGTCGCCGACGACCAGCGCAAAGCTGCCGTCCTCATTTTGTTGTTCAAGCAGCCAATTCAATAACCGCTCCTTCGACCACTTGGCATCGGCAGGAATATCATAATTCCCACTGTTCAGGGCAATCAAGGCAAACATCACACCATTAGTTCCCTGCAGGGTCATACGTTCATTGTTGTAAATCTTTTCAATTAAATCATAACCAGCGATGTTCCGCGGATCCCCACCTGCGGCAACGACTCCAAGCACCATCCGTTCGTAGTCCGTCACATTGCGGAAGACCCCGTCTTTTTCTTTCAAAAGAGCCTCGACACTCTTTAAATACGAAGCCGGTACAGCATTACCTGCACGGGCCAACGCGAAGGCCTCCCAATCCGAAATATCCTCTGAGCCAAGGATATAGTGGGCAGAGGCTTCGATAGCCGATGCCACCGGCACCCCTTTACCCGAATGAAGTTTGGTTCGATCAATCACGGCAAACTTCGTAAAATGGTCTACTTGCCCGCTCACAATTCCCGTTTTTACATCGACCACGGCCGGGATTGGAATCCACTCACTGGTTGTTTCGTTCCACCAAACCATAGCCAATTGTTCTAAATCGCTCACGTTCCCTAATGGAACCTTGATGGAGATCTGGATAGGTTGATCAAATTGGGTGCCGCTTGGGCCAAATTCATATAACGAAGATAGTAGTTCCGGCTGGGAAGTACTCAATTCTTTAACCGTTAGGGTCCTAGAGCTTTTCAGTGCCTCAGCAGGAATAAAAAGCTGCACTTCTTGCTCATCATCTTGCAGGATCATCTCCGATGATGATGTAACCGTATCACTCAACTCGACCACATTATTCTTTAATTGCGCCGCCAACTTGTTGCTCTCGTCAACAGACATCCGCTCAGAGGGATTAATAATGGCAACTGTTTTGGCTATTTCTTTAAGAGGCTTGCGATTATCAAAGCTAAATTCAAGGGATGAAATGGCATCATCCATTGGTGTCTTCGGTAAACTATAGCCAGGATTTCGGGTAAAATCATCTGTATAGATCCATTCCACCTCATCGCCGGGTGCAAGCTCGTATATTGCCGCACTAATTTCCGGAAAACTTCCATTTACAGAGAATTCCCAACCACTTTTTGGTCCCTTATCAAATTGTGCCAAGTCATTAATTGCTTTGACATAAAGGGTATCCCCACGTCCCGAAGTTTGTACCCGACTGCTACCTAATGCCCGCACGAGGATGGAGTAGGGAGTATCCCCAGCTTCCCAAGTGATCGTTTGGCGCGGCAGGAGCGTCCCATTTTCACTATCTCCCTTTACCGAGAGACTCACCGTTCTTTGCACAGTTCCGGCAGGTGAAGGCTTAATGCTAATTTCTTTTACACTTCTCAGAACCGTAGGCGCATCATTTTGAAGGTAGCCCGTTACAATGAGGTCGTGTTTTCCAGCTGTTACCCCATAAGGAAAGCTCGCCAGCCCATCACCGTCTGTTGTCACTGTCTTAGCCCCGATACGGACCTGCACGCCTGCTGCAGGAGATATTACCTCTTGGTTTTGAACCCAGTCCCAGCTGGTTTTTTGGACGAGAACATTAAAAGGTTGGTAAGCCTCTGGTTGCTCAGGCTGGATCGTGACGCTGTCAATGAATTCGGTAATGTTCCCATAGTAAACGTACAACTCATCAGAAGGCTGGAGGAGAAACGTACCGATGCTTTCTCCCACAAAGATCCATTTTCCATTCCGCTTTACCGTATATTGCCATCCATCATACCCACCATAGGTAGAAGGGCCAATTCCTTGAATCGTATCGATGTAAGGACCATAGGGTGAATCCTTAATTATATAAGGTATTTGGTTTTTATTCAGAAATTCTTCCAGAGCATTTCGTGCCGTAACCCCATTAGCAAATCCTTCTGCAATAGGGGACTGTGGGCCCTCTACAATGACACGGACGGGAACGCGCTCAACAAAAAAGGACGCTGTCTCCCGGACGACTTTGGGTGCACTGTCATCTTGGTAACCCGATACCTCCATTGAATAGGCCCCGCGTGGGAGACCTTGCACAAATGAAGCCACTCCGTACTCGTCTGTTGTCCCGATCAGATCCCCGATCTGGATTTGAATTTCGGATGCGGGGGTTGTAATCGTTCGACCGACTGTCCAATCGTAGGTAGCCTGCGTAACCGTTACTGTGAAGGCTTCATTTTCTTCTGGCTCTTCCGGACTCACTTGGACTGAATCAATAAGAGTGGTTTCATCCCCGTAATAGACAACAAGCTGATCATCTTTCTCAAGGACAAAGTCGGCGATGCCTACCCCAGGGAAAATCCAATCTCCACTGCGTTTAACGGCATAACGCCAGCCATCATAGCCACCATATGTTCCCTCTTTGATTCCTTGAATTTCCGATACATAAAGGCCAAAAGGTAATTCTGTAAGCTGATAGGAAATGTCCTTTTCATCTAATAGTTTTTCAAAAGCATCTAAAGCTGATCTTCCTGACGAGCTTCCTTCAACAATTGGTGCATCTGGACCTTCAACACGTACGGTGGCAGAGACCTTTTGACCCGTTGGCGGCTCTGCAGGATCCTCTGTTCCAGGCTCATCGGTACCAGGTGCCATCGTATTTTCAATTCCCTGAAAAATGAGTCCGCTGCCTGAATCTAAAAGCTTTTGATAGGATAAAAGAGCCAACAATGCCTGTTGGGTCGCTAATATATTCGCGCTGCCATCTTGTTGAAAAGTGAATGCCCCTTCCACATCCTCTGAGGCAAACCCAAGCAACGATTCTACCATCTCTTCCAAATCATTTGATTCCACATTTAAGGAAGAAAGACCAATAATCCCTTGGGCAAGACTATTGCTGTTGGCAGGACGAAGTCCCTGGATTTGCTGTACTGCAGCGGATATTTTATGTTGGACTTGCGGGTACTGGTCTGTATTATAGGGAGCTAGTGCAGCAAGCGCCATCCCTGTAATATCAAAGTCGGCCTTCGTCCTTCCAAGCGTCCACCCGCCTGTATCAAGGCTTTTAGCGAGAATTCCCTCAATAAGTCGGTCTCGTGTCGTTACGGCATCACTCGGAACCTCAAAATTCCCGCTATCCAATGCAAGCAGTGCCCAAATTGCACCATTTACACCTTGTTTCGTAATTTCCAAGATAGATCTGCTATAAACCTCTTCTATTAAATTAGTGCCCCCGATATTCGTAGGATCCAATCCTGCAGATTGAATGCCCACAACCGCAAGTGACAGATCGGTCATTGTCGAGAGTTCAGACCAATTCTCGCTCTGAGCATAGGTAATGTAGCTTTTACTAATTGGCTTTTCACTTAAATAAAGGGTAAAAGCATCCCAATGGGATGTTGGGTCGGCTTTGGTTGCGTAATAGGAAATGGATTTTTCCAATTGATCAGCTACCCGTGTAGAAAGCACAGATTGTGTTTCCTCAGCCTGAGCAACATTTGCTGTTCCAATTCCAGAAAATTGCAGCAAAAGCATCATAACCATCCACAAGCTGAGATAACGCTGCATGTTTATTCGCTTCATTCAAGTATCCTCCTTTTTTGCAAACAAAAAACGCTCTATCAAAAAAAGATAGAGCGTAAGATTTTACCGTTGGGTCTCCCATAAAAGAAACCATGGCCACCTCCCTATCTCCCGTAGGTCAAAATTTGTGCCTGTTGCTACGGCAGGTCTCCTGACTCGGCTTCATTCAATGGTTTCCCCTTCCCAGTCCGATGGACCAGTGGTTTGGAAACATTGTCAGCCTTACAGTGGCGGGACCGTGTCGGATTTACACCGAACTTCCCTTTTAAAATCATCGAGTTAACGATGATTACCGTCGCAATTTTCATATGTAGTTCTTGCCCATCATACTACCCCAACCCCAATCCGTCAATAAACCGGATGTATTGTTTTTCCTCTAATTCCACGGATCTACTAGTGAGTCTTTCATCGTTGTTCGGTATCATCGGTTTTGTTGGGGTTAGACCCCGTAAATAAAGGGAGGTACATCATGAATAAAAACACAGTAAAAGGTTTTGTCCTTGGAATGGTAGCTACTATGTCTATTGGCGTTGGGATCAGTGCAGTTGCTGCTGAAGGCTTCTTTAAAGATGTAAAAGAAGGCGCTTGGTATACAACAAATATCGAGTGGGCAAAAGATATGGGATTAATGCAAGGGACTGGTGATGATCAGTTCCAACCTGATAAAGCTTTGACTCGTGCCGAAATGGCTACTGTCTTGCGCAACCTTTATGAAAATGGATATTTTGCAAAAGACGTTGAAGAAAATACAGTAAACGAAGAACCTGCACAGGATCAAGTGAAAGAAGAGCAACCTGCTAATGATCAAGTGACAGAAGAAGAGCAGGGAACTGATGAGCAAGTGGATGAAGAACAGCCTGCTGATCAAACAGTAACTGAAGAACAACCTGATAGTACAGTAACTGAAGAGCAAGCTGATAGTACTGTAACTGAAGAGCAAGCTACAGACGAGCAACCTGCTGCAACTGATGAGGCAGCTACTGAAACACAAGCAACTCAACAATAAAAAATGATGATAGGCTGTCCTTTTTGGGGGCAGCCTTTTTAATGGGCTAATATTCCATACACCTTTTGGTAATTAGGTACAGGATGATACATTTTTTAAAAAATTCGTTCGATTCAGGTGTTTTTTAAAAAAATTGGGTCTGAACATGCAAAGCTTCATCGTTTCTTTCGATGATAGAGGAGCAGATGAGATTTTGGGGTGCCCTCTAACCATTATCCCCTCATTTTGACCTTCGACGTCACCAATAATTAATCCAGGTCACAAAATGAGAGGCCCAGGTCACAAAATCGGGGGTCCAGGTCACGGGAAATAGGATTCAGGTCACAGGAAATGAAATCCTGCTCACATTGGTGTAATCATTACAAATAAATACTTGGGCTAGTATACTCCTATACTAAGAGGGTCCATTATTGGTCTTACAATCACCACTTTTAAAGGAGAACCGATCGTCAGTCCGGCATGTCTCCCGCTGAACCAAAGGGATAGCGCCCACAAGCAGCCCTGTAGCCCACACAAGCCAAGTCCCTCCAACCACACCCAAGCTCCCAGCCAGCCCCATCCCCCTGTCACCAGCATAAAATCAAATTGACAAGTTTCCAAAACTTAGATATTCTTATCCAGGACGGATACTCTTATTCCGAGCAGGCTGAGGGACTGGCCCGATGATGCCCGGCAACCGCACAAGGGGATATTGGTATTTTTCTCATAATTGGGGAAAGCTAGTATTAATCGTGAAAGGTGCTAACCAGCAGGGCCTTTACAGGTTCTGGAAATAAGAGGTAAAGGATGCGAACTAATAGCCTTTTCCTCAGGGAGAAGGTTTTTTAACGTCTTAACAGCAACACCTCTCTAACGTTCGGAAAAGCTTTGAAAGTGAGTGCCGTATCTACGATTGTTATTTAAAGGAGGTACGTGAAATGGCCCTACAAAAAGGACGTCATCTTTTCACATCTGAATCAGTAACTGAAGGCCATCCAGATAAAATTTGTGACCAAATTTCCGACTCGATTCTGGATGCGATTATTGAGCAAGATCCTAATGCCCGGGTGGCTTGCGAAACATCTGTAACAACAGGGTTGTGCCTTGTTGCAGGCGAAATTACAACATCCTCCTATGTGGATATTCCAAAAATTGTGCGTCAGACGATTCGGGAAATTGGTTATACCCGAGCCAAATACGGATTTGATGCAGATACTTGTGCAGTTTTGACTTCAATCGATGAACAATCCCCGGATATTGCGCAGGGGGTTGACCAGGCGTTAGAAGCACGCGAAGGACAAATGACCGATGAAGAAATCGAAGCCATTGGAGCAGGGGATCAGGGGTTGATGTTTGGTTTTGCCAGCAATGAAACACCTGAGTTGATGCCGCTTCCGATTTCCTTGGCGCATAAGCTTTCCCGTCGTCTTTCCGCAGTGCGTAAGGATGGCACACTAGCTTATCTTCGCCCAGACGGCAAGACACAAGTTACGGTGGAATATGATGGGGACAAGCCTGTACGGGTGGAAACAATCGTTATTTCTACCCAGCATGATCCAGAGATTACCCTTGAACAAATCCAAAAGGACTTGAAGGAACAGGTTATTCAACCCGTTGTTCCTGCTGAGTTCCTGGATGAAAACACGAAGTATTTCATCAACCCAACAGGCCGTTTTGTTATTGGTGGACCACAAGGGGATGCTGGATTAACCGGCCGTAAAATCATCGTGGACACTTATGGCGGATATGCTCGTCATGGCGGTGGAGCATTCTCCGGGAAGGATCCAACGAAAGTGGACCGTTCTGCTGCTTACGCTGCTCGTTATGTAGCGAAGAACATTGTTGCTGCGGGACTGGCTGACAAATGTGAAGTTCAAGTGGCATATGCCATTGGGGTTGCGCAACCTGTTTCAATCAGCGTGGACACCTATGATACCGGGAAGATTGCAGAAGAGCGTATCGTGGATTTAATTCGTAAACATTTCGACCTTCGTCCAGCCGGAATTATCAAAGAACTAGACCTTCGTCGTCCGATTTACAAGCAAACAGCAGCCTATGGCCATTTTGGCCGGACAGATGTTGACTTGCCTTGGGAACGCACAGACAAAGCAGAAGTTTTAAAACAGGATGCAAAAACCTTAGTTTAATTCGAACACCAGCAAACCCGGTTATTTAACCGGGTTTTTGTTTTGCCCATTATTTTCCGGTAGGAAAATAGAAATCAATGACGAATTAAATTAGATTAGACTGCAGTACGCAACAAAGGAGATAGAAAATCAGGTCATGGTACTTAATTACCATCATATCGAGCGCAACTTTCAATCAACCTAAAAGATCATACATGAAAATTTCTTGAGCAGATTTAAAAAGAATAATTTTAACCCCCTTAAATTGGAAGAGCTCTACGAATTTATGGGTACAGGACTATTGACCCAGGAAAAAGATGTTCTTACTACTTTTGATGATGGATATGAAAGTTTTTTATAAGGAATCTTTTCCTATTCTTAAATATACAGGGGAGTGACCTAGAACAGATGTATATGAGAGATTCCCTTGATTTTTCTACCCTCGACTCCGTCCTGAAAAAGACGATCGAGGCGGTTGAAACAAGTAAGGAACAAGTTTTTGACATCGCAGAAAACGCCCGCCATGAGTGCTACTCCACCCGTTCGGAGTTGGAAAGGTTGAAACGGGAGGTAGCTGCCATTATTCAAGAAACGGATGAATTGGACCGCCAGTTTCGGAGAAGTAGACAACGATTGGTGGAGGTAAGCAGGGATTTCACCCGCTACACAGAAAAAGATATCAAAGAAGCCTACGAAAAGTCGAGCGAGATGCAGGTTACTTTGTCTGTTTCTAGAGAGAAAGAAATGAGCCTACGAAAACGCCGAGACGATCTTGAGCGGCGCATGCGCAATCTTTCTGTCACAGTAGAAAAAGCTGACCAGATGATGACACAAATTGGCGTAGTCTTAGGGTACTTAAATGGCGACCTTGGCAATTTTGTCAATGCTGTCGAATCCGCTCAACATCGTCAACAGCTGGGGCTACAAGTGATCCAGGCACAAGAAGAGGAAAGAAAGCGGGTGGCCCGGGATATTCATGATGGTCCGGCTCAATCGATGGCTAACGTCGTGATTCGCACGGAAATTGCCCAGCGAATTCTTGAGCAAGGGAAAATCGATGAGGCTAGGCAAGAGCTTCGCGAGCTAAGAGAAATTGTGAAAAATACATTGGGTGAAGTGCGGAAGATTATTTTTGACCTGCGTCCCATGGCGCTCGATGATTTAGGTCTCATCCCCACTTTACGAAAATACTTAGTGGATTTTGGACAACGCTATCCGATTCAAACCGAGATTGACACTTCCGGAACCGAAAGAAGACTAGAAACGGCCAAGGAGGTTGTTATTTTCCGGATGATCCAAGAGGCGTTGAATAATGTGGTGAAACATTCCCAAGCGAAGAATGTGAAGATCACCTTATCGTTTGGAACGGAACAGGTGCAAGTGGAAGTCAAGGATGACGGAGTTGGGTTTGAGCATAAAGCTCAGACAGATCATCCGCAATTTGGTATTATGGGAATGAGAGAGCGAATGAAGCTCATCGATGGAAGGCTGAATTTGGAATCTTCAAGTGGAAAAGGAACAAGAGTTATTTTTACTATACCGATTAAAATCGAAGAGGAAAAAAAATTGTGAAAAGGGCAGAGGAGATAAAATGACGAATAAAATTCGTATCTTAATTGTCGATGATCATCAGCTGTTTAGGGAAGGCATTCGTCGTATTCTAGAAATGGAAGAGGAATTTGAAGTTGTCGGCATCGCCTCAGACGGGGAAGAGGCATGTACCTTGGTACAGGAATTTTTTCCGGATATCGTCTTGCTTGATATCAATATGCCCAACATGAATGGGGTTCAGGCGACGGAGAGAATCAAAGGGATTTCCCCGCACTCCAAGATTATTATTCTATCGATTCACGATGATGAAAACTATGTACACCAAACGTTATATTCCGGAGCCTCCGGCTATTTGCTTAAGGAAATGGAATCCTCTGATTTGATCGAGGCGATTCAAGTCGTCGCCAATGGGGAAGCGTATATTCATCCAAAGGTCACGGGTAAACTGATTACCGAGTTTCGACGTCTGAGTACTTTGCAGGATTCAGAACAGGTGAATGTAGAAATTACCGCGGATTCTGAAACCGATAGATTTTCTGCATTGACTCCAAGGGAAAAAGAAGTGCTTCAACTGATGGCTGAAGGAAAAAGCAATAAAGCCATTGGGGATCATTTGTTTATTAGCGAGAAAACGGTGAAAAACCATGTGTCCAGTGTATTGCAGAAATTGGATGTACAAGACCGGACCCAAGCCGTTGTCATTTCTATTAAAAACGGATGGGTGAAAATCAGCTAAACACTCACTCTTGAACAGCACACGGAATATCCTGTTAGAAAAGGAGGGGTATCCGTGATTGCTATGTGGGTTACCTGGTTATTGGCTATTTACGGTTTAGCCGCCATCCTTATTCAATTATTCAAGAGATTAAACAAGTATTATGATCAAGTGGCCATCCTGCGGGTGAAGTTGCTTGTGTACAATTCGGAGACTTGTTTAGAAGGAGCTGTTCGCTCCCTGGCAAATCTCTCGAGGCTGGAAGGACGTCCGATCCAAATGCTAGTGTACGATTTTGGTTCAACAGACAGCACGGCGGATATTCTTTTCAACCTGGAAAGAGAGCATCCCTTTCTATTTCAGCATATCGACGTGATAACATCCGAATTACAGCCCTATAGTTTGGTATCGATGGAAGATAAAATCGGTCAAAGCTCCGTCATTATTGACTTGCGACAAAATCTGACGGGGGCAGAACTATCGATCACCTGACAAAAAGTAGTGCTTTCAAGCTGAAAGCACTTTTTTCTTTTTCCCTGAGTCATGGTATGGTATTCCCAAAAGGGGATGTCGCGGATTGAACTTTTTTTCTTACGAAATAAACGGGAGAAGATATCTGTCTCGGGATTTATCCTTTGATCTTTTGTTTTGGTCAGCTGAAGGGTACGAGGGGGCCGGTATCGAGCAAACGACGGAGCCCGCTTCCTTGGCACATCTGGAAATGACGAAGAAACGAAAAGGCTCAGTCCATCCTATCACAACAGCCCCGCATTCTTCTCTGCGGCTGAAACAGGCCAAGCATGCTGCCACATATATCCCCCGGGGACGCGCTCTTCTTGCGGAAGAATTGGAAACCTTTCTTTCTATTGCTTGGGAAGAGGCGATCCAATTGCTGCATTTACAGGGGGAGGTCGAAATACTGCCAGGGGTAAGTCTTAAACACCAACGCTGCAATCGCTGCGGCAGTACCGAAATTCTTCCGTTAGGGAGTTGTGCAAGTTGTGGGCAAGTTTGTGCCTATTGTCCAAGCTGTTTGCAAATGGGCAGGGCAAAAGCCTGCACCCCCCTTTTTTATATCCATGATCCGGAGCCAGAGGGTGAATGGAAGGGAGGGGTTCAGCAAGGCTTCCTGAACTGGAAAGGAACCTTAACCCCTGCGCAACAGGAAGCTGCGGATGAGGCTGTAACTGTGTTGAAAAGGGAGGGTGACGGCTTGTTGATCTGGGCTGTTTGCGGCGCTGGAAAAACGGAGGTGGTCTTTACGCCGATGGATGAGGCCTTGAGATTAGGTCGAAAGGTAATGCTCGCCACCCCAAGGAAGGATGTGGTGATTGAACTGGCGCCGCGAATCCAGGAGGCCTTTCCCACTTGCAAGGTAATTGCCCTGCATGGCAAAAGCACGCAAAAATGGGATGAAGCAGCGATCACTTTGGCTACTACCCATCAGGCGATGCGCTTTTATCAAAAGTTTGATCTTGTCATTCTTGACGAAGTGGACGCTTTTCCGTACCATGGCAATCCTATCTTGTATCGCGCCGTTGAACGTGCGAAAAAACCAACTGGAAACATCTTATATCTAAGTGCTACCCCGCCTCGTTACCTTCTACGCAAGATTCCCCATGTCAAAATCCCAGCCCGATTTCATAGAAAACCATTAGCCGTTCCCCAAGTTCTATATGATTATAAGTTAGTCAAACGGATCAAAAATCAAACGCCAATCCCCTACATCCCCGTCATCATGGAGTTTCTATATCGAGAGAATCGACAAGCGCTTGTCTTTGTTCCCTATATTGAATGGGTGGAGCTGGTGGTAGCGCAGCTCGCTGGAATATGGGAGGCGGTGGAAGGGACCCATTCACGTGATCGTGACCGGGAGGAGAAGGTACAGCGATTTCGCCGAGGAGAAATCCGCGTTTTGGTGACGACAACCATTTTGGAGAGGGGGGTGACGATTCCTAAAACCGATGTTGTGGTCATTCATGCTGATTCAACGATTTTTGACGAAGCATCACTCGTGCAAATGAGTGGAAGAACCGGTCGATCAAGTCTTGATCCGATTGGACATGTCATATTTCTAGCAGCGGAGAAAACGAGAGCCATCAAAAAGGCTGTCAAGCAGATTCAAACGATGAACCGAACGGCCAAAAAAAGGGGGTTAATCGAATGAGGAGTGCACTAGAAGTTTTATTTCCGATGTATGATAAATGCGGGTTTTGTGATCGCCGTACCTACAGGAACGGGATGTGCAAAATGTGTTTGAAAGAAGTAGAGATGATCCGCGGAGCGATCTGCGAACGCTGTGGAAGACCGATGGGACAGGCTACTTTGTGTGTCGACTGCTTTCAGCGAAAGGAAACCTATTTTATGTGCAACCGAAGTGCGGTTCTTTACAACGGCAAAATGAAGGAAATGCTCAGTCTCTACAAATTCCGTGGGCAGGAAACCCTGGCACATACCTTTGCCCTTTTTCTTGAATCTGCTTACCGACAATACTATCAGCGTGTCAATTTTGATTATATTACCTTTGTCCCCGTCCATGAGGAGAGGTTGAGGGAGCGAGGGTTTAATCAAGCCCAGCAGCTGGCCTTCCAGTTAAGTCTACGAACCAAGATCCCCGTCCTGTCCCTACTCACCAAGATCAAAAACACCGACAAGCAAAGTAAAAAACATCGCAGCCAGCGTCTGCATACCCTTTACAATGCCTTTCATGTTCGCCCCTTTCCAGCTCGAATTAAACGGGTGCTGCTAGTGGACGATGTGTACACGACTGGAACTACGGTCAATGAGTGTGCTCGTGTGTTGAATAAGGCAGGGATCATTGTGTACTCTTTGACAGTGGCGAGATAAGGGGAACGGGGTCAGACCCCTATACGGAAAAAAATATAAAAAAATTGTAACCTTTGGCAGGGGTTGTACGTCATAAAATAGAAGTGGTAGAAAATGGTCGGAAATGGCCGTCGAAATAGGAGGGAATAGACGATGAAACAATGGAAGAAAACCGCTGCCGTATTGGGGACAACAACTGTATTGGTATCTGGAACTCTTTTTTCAACGGGAACCTATGCTTCCCAAGCGAAAAAAATGATAGAGGCTACATATCAGGATATTAAAATTGTGTACAACGGCAATGAAGTGGCTGTTGATGCTCAAACTGAACCATTCACCATTAAAGGAACAACCTTTATTCCGCTGCGTCAAATGGGTGAGTTGTACAACAAAAACGTTCAATGGGATGCTATTAATCATAAGATTCTAATCACTGACAAAGCCCCAGTTGTAGTACCAGATTCGAGCCAAGTCATTGCTTTGAAAGTGGAAATTGCTAACAAAGATGCGCGGATTAAACAGTTAGAGCAGCAGTTAGCGGATGCTAAGGAAAGCAGCAAAAAGGGAGATATTGATGATCTTGAAGATCAACTCAATGACGATTATGAAGATTTCTATGATGGTGATCTTGATGCATCGATTGAGCTTAGTGGTGATGAGGACGAAATCGAGGTTTTCATCGAAGTCGATGAGGATGAGTGGAATGATCTATCCACCCGCGAAAGGGAAAATCTGATAGAGAACATGGTTGATGATATTTTAGAAGAGTTTGAGGATGCCGAAATCACTGGAGCTGTCGAGGATGGATCGAGTACCCTTCTTACCTTCACAGCAGATACAGATGGAGATGTCGAATACGCTGACCTTGATGATTTGGAAGATGAGTTGAATGATGACTATGAAGATTACTTTAGGGGAATCAGACTTTCCATTGATCTAAGCGGAGACACAGAAGATATCACCTTCCGGGTTAATATCGCGCTGGATGATTATCAAGATGAATGGGATGACCTTGATCAGAATGATATCGATGATTTATTTGATGATATTGTTGATGATATTGAAAAGAAATTTAAATCAGCCGATATCGAGGGCGATATCTATGACACTGACAACCGAAAGGTTTTGGATAGATATTAATAGGTTGGTGAAAAGGGGGGCGGAGAGATCTGCTCCTTTTCAATATAGTCCTAAAGTACCAATCTATATTTTTTTGTAAAAATATGTTGAAAAAATAGTGGATATTGTCGATATTAAAAGTAAAAGGTATTTGGGTCAGCCTCCAATCGAAATTTGCCGAATGGATACAAATAGATAGCATAGTCACTTTTAGGTTTTGTATTCGACAAATTACGAGAGTGGTCTGACCCCATTATAAGGGGCAGAGAGAACCGTGAAAAAACTAAGATTATTCTATCTATTCCTCTTGATTTTCACCGTGTTTTTTTACTGGTATCACGTAAGGGATTTCGGATTTAATTCGGTTATAAGTACGATGTCGTTAGCTAGTTGCCTTTCAATTCTTATGTTTGTGGCTGCTTTTAACAAGGTAAAGAAGAGGGGGATGTAAAAATACTTGTGGGCACAAGTATTTTTTTGTTAACCAGGCATTTGCCTGTCCAAATCCTGGTCGAATCAGGGCAGGGATCATGTGAAATTTCACTTTTGCCTGTCCGAATCCCCCCTTTGGCCCCCTATATCAAATCCATAAAATACTGCAGCTCTTGATTAAACACCTTCGGCTGTTCTACATTGGGCAGATGCCCGCTTTCCGGAATCACCACAAGCCTAGAGCCTCGTATCGTATGGTGCAGTTCCTCTGCTGCTGAGAAAGGGATGAAGCGGTCCCGCTCACCGTGAATAATGAGCGTAGGTTTACTAATCGTTGAAAGAAAAGGCCGTTGGTTGTATCCAAGGGTTTGGATAAACAGGCGGTAGATGAAATCTAGTTGATTTTGCAGGATCCCTTTATGAAATCCCTTCGCAATTGAGCTATCAGGGTCAAAGCCCATCTCTTCGACGACCCTTTCCACCCATTTCTTTCCACCATCTTCTTCATAAATCAGATCAAAGATTTCTTTCCTTCGTGCTGTATCTGCTTCTTCCATCCCCGCAAACGTATCAGCGAGAACAACCGCTTTCACCATTTCCGGATAATAATGGACGAAATCAAGGGCAACTCTGCCGCCCATGGAAATACCACAGATCACAACCTGCTCAAGCTGCAGAAGCTCTTTTAGAAGTTGGTGCAAAACCTGATGGTAATCCGAATAACTCAGGTCTGCCGCGGCTTCTGATTTTCCATGACCAGGTAGGTCGATGGCTATGACTTGATAATATCGCTTAAAATTCATGCGCTGGTTCAGCCAATTAATTGAATTTCCGCCCATCCCATGGATAAAAACGATCGGCTCGCCAGTGCCTTCATTACTATAAAAAATTTCATGTCCTCTATATAAAAACGTACCCATGTTTTCACCTCCCCTCCATTTTATCCTATTCAGCCCAAAATCTCCAAAAAGTTGGTCGAAAATTGGTACATTTGGTCGATAGATAGGGTATACTAAATCTATTAAACTAGTATTATCAGATTTGAGAGGTGAAGAATACTTCGATGAAGCGCTTACTTACAATTTTGACGGCAGGCTGTCTTGCTTTATCTATTTTCCAACCAGTGGCCGCTGCTAAAGTATATCAATTTGAAGATGCAGGTCAGATTCCTTGGGCTGCGACGAGCATAGAGAAACTCTATCAAGAAGGGATTGTTAAAGGGTTAACGGAAAAAAGTTTTGAGCCGATGGCTCCGATTACCCGTGCACAACTTTCTGCGATTTTAGCCCCATTAATTAACGAAAAGGTAAAGGAAAAGGATTTTCCTTTTCAAGATATATCGGAAAAAGATTGGTTTTATGGTCCGGTTAAAAAGTTATATTCTATGGGAATGATCAAAGGTGTGAGCGAAACAGTCTTCGATCCGAATCGTCAATTGACAAAGGAAGAAGCTGCTGTGATTTTGGCTCGTACGTTTCATTATCCCCAATCTAGCCAAGCACTCGAATTTGATGATGCTTCTGGGATCAGTCCTTCCGCGGTCGAAGCCGTTAAGAGTGGTGTGAAAAAAGGGGTGTTCAAAGGCACCAACGGAAAGTTCCAACCAAAAAAGTTGATTACGCGTGCTGAAGTGGCAGTCATTCTTCATTTGACATTGTTTGGTGAGCCAGCTGCCTATGAGCCACCTCCAAAACCGGTAATAAAGAAATTAGCATCCCGCTCCTCGGATATGCTGAATCAACGCTTGACCAAGGCCGTTCAGTCTGCGATGGGAGTACCTTATCGCTACGGGGGTACGAGCACCAAGGGATTTGATTGCAGTGGTTTTACCCAGTATGTTTTTAAACAAGTGGGTGTTGATCTCCCGCGGGATTCCCGCAGTCAATACAGCGAGGGATCGGCTGTATCTATGAAAGAGATGGAAAAAGGAGATTTAATTTTCTTTGATACAGGCGGCGGTGAAATCTCACACGTGGGCATCTACATGGGCAATAACAAAATGGCTCATGCACCAAGCTCGGGAGGATCCACACGCGTTGATAGCCTAGATTGGTATATAGAAAACTATAAAGTGGTAGGTGTTAAGCGAGTCACCTCTTAAAAGACTTTTTGGGGGTTACATAATCGGGGCCAGTAGGCCCTTTTTTTGATGAATAGCAAGGTTTTGCGAAATTTGTCGAAGGGTTTTTTAAATTTTATAAATATATTTGTTGAATAATTAGAAAAAATGTCGTATTCTGAAATCAGAAAAACGAAGCGAAAAAATAGCCTCTAAGATAACATCCAAATGACCTCCGCACCAACGCCACCTAAACCAGTGTTCCGAAGTACATAGCATGATTTGCCCGTACGGAGGGCAACGCGATCCTCCTTACCCCAATCGGGGATAGAAAGGGAGCCGTCCGGTTCCTACGGACAGGCACTAGGCTGCTGTAGTTTAAAAAGTGAACTGCAGTCCCTAGAGAGTAAAATTTATAATCATTCCCCTAACTTCGCCCATCTGATTCAATAATTGGATCAAGGGCGTTTTTTTTTTTGTAAACTCATTATTTTTTAAAAAAATAATTTCAAAAATTAATTATAGTCTAAAAGTCCTATTTGTATTAAAATAGGATATAATTGGTAAATGCATATTATACTGAAACTAAATTCAATCATAATTGGATAGGGATGAATACATGGCATGGGATATACTGGCAGAGTAACTGTCGTTTTTATTTACATATCCATCGTTTTAGCATGGCACTCTTTTTATTTTTTGGTGGATTTCGATTCCGCTTCTATCTTTATGTTTGAAAAGGGTTTTTATAAATGGGATTTTGTTTTTATACCCCTGCTATCTCCTTTTTTTTGGTGGTTAGGTATGCAGTACGATAAAGCTAAATTCCTTGCTGAAAAGGATGTTTTAACAGAGGTATACAATAGAAGGTTTGTTTATGGAATATTCGATAAGATGGTAATAAAAGTTAATGCTAACCATCAGAAGCTAAGTTTGTTTGTTGTAGATGTGAACGAGTTCAAAAGTATAAATGATACATATGGGCATGAGGTGGGGGATGAGGTCCTTCTACGCATATCGAATACGCTTTTACAGAATACAAGAAAAGTTGATGTAGTGGCTAGATGGGGAGGGGATGAGTTTTTAATTATTGCCCCTTTCACAGACCGTGAAGGAACAGCGGTAATCATTAAGCGGATTGAAAAGGAACTGCAAGAACTGTCTAAGCAAATGAAAGCAGATATATCTGTTTCAATAGGAACAGCCATGTATCCCACTGACGCAAAAACACTGGACGACTTAATTAAGGTTGCGGATAAAAATATGTACCAGGTGAAAGAATCAAAGAAATTTTTTCAGGATGAAATCACATATACAAATCAACATTTCATTTGCCTTAAAGAAAAAAGTAACTATCCCAACTCATAATCAAAAGGATAGTTACTTTTTTTAATATCTATCAATCTAGTTCACTTCTCCCCAACTCATAACTTAAACTGATTAATTACCCTCTTTAAATCCTCAGCCATCTCCGCCAACGAAGTCGCTGAGGAGGAGATTTCCTCCATGGAAGCCAATTGTTCTTCGGAAGCAGAGGCCATATACTGTGTATTGGACGCTGACTGCTCTGAAATATGCGCAATCGCATCGATCATTTCCACCATGCTGCTGGAACTTGCGCTCACCTCTTCCACAATGGCAGACACTTCCTGGGACTGTACGGATACCTCTTCGATCATCTTGGTGATGGTCTTAAAGCTTTCACCGGTATGATGAACATGGCCCATTCCATCTTCCACGGCTTGGGTGCCTTCGTTCATGGCATAAATGGCATTTTGTGATTCGTTTTGGATTTCAGTAATCAGGTTCCCTATTTTCTCGGCAGCGTCTCTAGACTGCTCTGCAAGCTTTCTTACTTCATCTGCGACGACAGCAAATCCTCTTCCGTGTTCGCCGGCGCGGGCTGCTTCAATGGCGGCATTGAGGGCTAAAAGATTGGTTTGTGCTGCAACGTCAGTGATCAGGGTGACAATTTGTCCGATTTCTTTTGACTTTTCCCCTAAATTGTCTATCACAACGGCTGTAGATTCAACCTTTTCTTGAACCACATTCATTTGCTTAATCGTTTCGTTTAGGACTTGATTCCCGTTGAAAGCTTCTTGATTGGCGTTCGACGTAGCATCTGCAACGGATTGAATGGCAGCGGCGACTTGATTCATTCCCTTTGAAATCTCATTTACAATGCCGACGGTTTCTTGGGCGCTTTTCACTTGATTTTCTGCCCCCGTTGCCACCTCTTGGGAAGCGATCGTAATCTGTTCGGTTGCCTTACTGGATTGTTCTGAACTAGCCATGAGTTCTTCAGTCGACGAGGTCACTTGGTGAACACTATCACCGACATGACGGATGAGCTGGTGTAGATTACTCTTCATTTGATTAAAGGATTCAGCCAACTCGCGAATTTCGTCACGCGTTTTCACTTTCAAATCCTCTCCTGTGAGATCGCCCTCTGCTATTCGCTTTGAAGCTTTGGAAAGCTCGCCAAGCGGCTTGGAAATCAATCGGGAGATCGTTAAACCGATGATTAGGGCCAATATCACAGCCCCTACACTAAGGATTAACTGGATGCGATAAGTCGACTGGGTGAATGCTCCGTTTTCCGCAATATGGTCTTGAATCGTTGTTGCTTGGGATTGGACCAAGGTATCGGCTATTTCCATCATGTCATTCTCAATCGGAAATACCTGATTGGTTGCCAACATGGTAGCTGTAACCTTATCATCCTTAGCAAATTCCAAGACTGAATCGGTACTTCCTTTATAGCTTTCGTTTAAAGTGGACAGCAATGCCAATTGTTGTTGTATCTTCTCGTCTAAACCTTGAAATTGCAGAGACTCTTCAACCAGTTGTTGAACTTTTTCGTTCGATTGTATGTAGGCTTCGAGGTTAGCGGGATCTGCAGTAAGTAAAAATCCCCGGACATTGCTTGTCTGCTGGGCCACATGGAGTTGAATGGAAATCGCATTAAAGCGCATCGTGGCATCACGATCGATGATTCTAGAATACGATTGATCAACCTTTTGAAGTGAAGTGTAGGATAAAAAGCTACTAATCCCTATAAGAATGGCAATCACAAGGAAGGAGGCTACTAATTTTTTCCCTATTGTTATTCGCATCTGTCCGTATCGATCCTCTCTATGTCGGCATGTAAAAGTGCATAATTTGACGAATAATGTAATCAATCTGATTATAGAAGTTTTAATTCTTAATATCAATAATGTTTTATAAATATAGACATTTTCGGAAGGGATAAGCGGAGATTTTCCGGTTAATTTTAAAAAAAGGCCAAATTTGGGGAAAATAAGCGGACTTTTTCCGACTAATTCAGGAAAAAGCTTCTTTTTTGATGTGTTTTTAGATGATAAGCGGAATTTCTCCGTCTATTTTCGCTGTTTTCGCTCCTGTGCGGAATTTAAGCGGATATTCTCCGCCTATTTTTTAGAGCGGATTCTTTACCCGATCTCCCACTCGATAAGAACGGATTCTTGATGTCCCGGATGCGGGGACCAGCCATCCTTTTTCTACTAATTGTGAGAGTACTTTTTTTATCGGCTTGTCGCTATGTCCCATATATTTCTGGACTTCTCCTGGGGTAATAGGTTCTCCTTTCCGAATCGCGAGACGAAGGACTTCCTTTTCCAAAAAGGATAAAGCTGTTTGATCCAGTTCATCCCCCAGCCATCGGCCGATTACTTGTTGGACCATTTGCTGGCATTGACGCGGTTGGTCTTTCACTTGATCATAAGAAAAGCGAATCACGTTCCATCCGTCAATCACCAACTGGTTTTGTCGTACCAGGTTGTCTGCAAATTGCCATCTGCTTATGTTCTTAAGGTGTGGGCCGTAACCATCGATTTCAAAGCATATTCGAATGGCGGGTCGAATGTAGGCAAAGTCCAAATAACGCTTGCCATCCTTGAAATCATTGACTTCATATTCCGGATGAAGGTATGATGAAATAAAGGCCACCACACTTTTTCCAAAAACATCATTTCGGCCTTACCATGACCCTCCTGTAACCGCCGCAATCGTTCACCGGTTCTTGCCTCAGTATGAGCATTTAGAAACACTTGGTAATCCTCTTCAAACCCCATAGCACCCCTCCTTGATTATCAGGACTATTTTACTAATTCAACAAAAATTGTGAATTCCCTTTATGCCCCCCAATAACTCATTACCATGTCCACCTTCACCCCAAACCCTCTACCCATTAGTTAAACCAAACAAAAATAACCATTGCCAATAAACCAGTTTATTATGTAAAATAAATTGAAAAAATTTAAAGAAGATGCATTTGAGTGGTATTATATTACTAATGTAATATCAACAAAAAAAGAGAAAATGGGGGCACTAGAAAAATGAGAAAGTTTTCAAAAGGTCTGATTTCTTTGGTAGCTGTCTCATCCCTACTAGGGATCACTGCATGTGGCGGTGGCGGGACAAGCTCTGAACCAGCAGGAGGAGAAAAGCCTGCGGCTGAAACAGCGGCTAGCGGAGATACTGTTAATGTGAACGTCGGTGTTGTTTCTATTTTGACTGGTTCTGGTGCAGGTTACGGTGAAGCTATTACAAACGGTTTAAAACTTGCAAACAAAGAAATTACAGAGCAAGGTAAAGTCAAATTGAATCTATTAATTGAAGATTCTGCTGGTAAGCAAGAACAAGCCTTGTCTTCTGCGCAAAAATTGATGAACTCTGACAATGTTTCTGCTATTATCGGGCCAACACTAAGTACAGAAATGAATGTAGTAGGTCCTGAAGCTGATATGAATGGTGTGCCAATCATCGGAACTTCTACGACGGCACAAGGTATTCCGCAAATTGGAGACTATGTATTTAGAAACTCCATTCCAGAATCAATGGCTATTCCAGCATCGATCGATGCTGCGGTTAAAGCTTATGATGTGAAAAAAGTAGCGATTATTTATGGAAACGATGACGTATTTACAAAATCCGGCTTCGATACAATGAAAGCTGTAGCAGAAGAAAAGGGTCTTGAAATTACGACCATCGAAGAGTTCCAAAAGGGACAAGCCGATTACAATGCGCAATTGACCAAGATCAAAGGAACGAACCCAGACTTAATTCTAGCTTCTGCCCTTTATAATGAAGGTGCGGTTATCATGAGCCAAGCTAGAAAAATGGGTATCACCGCTCCATTTGTAGGTGGAAACGGCTTTAACTCACCTGAAGTAATCAAGATTGCTGGGGAGGCTGCCGAAGGATTAATCGTTGCAACACCTTGGTTTGGTGATAAGCAGGATGAGAAAGTACAAGCTTTCGTTGAAAAATATACAGCTGAATATGGAAAAGCACCAGACCAATTTGCTGCTCAAGCTTATGATGCCCTATACGTTTTGGCTGATGCTGTTGAAAGAGCAGGAAGCGACGATCGTGACGCGATTCGTGATGCACTAGCAGAAACAAAAGGCTTCAAAGGAATTCTTGGAGAGATGTCTTTCGATGAAGAAGGGGACATCGTAATGGATCCGACTGTACTAACAATTAAAGATGGTAAGTTCCAGTTATTCCAATAATCCCTACCGATTAAGAGAGTGAGTGAATCACTCTCTTAATCTTATTATGATGTAAGAGGTGAGATCCCTTTGATATTAGAACAGCTGATTAACGGTATTACGTTAGGAAGTATTTACGCCATAGTTGCGCTTGGTTATACCTTGGTTTTTGGTGTTTTAGACATTCTTAATATGGCACATGGTGAGATTTTCATGTTTGGAGCTTTCATGGGGGTTCTCGTCACCAATACATTAAAGCTTCCATTAATTGTGGCTTTTTTGGTTGCCATCGGGGTAACAGCCATCCTGGGCTTTTTATTAGAAACATTAGCTTTACGTCCTTTGCGGGGAAAAAAAGGGGTATCCCACCTTGCACCGCTAATTAGCACCATTGGTGTTTCGATTTTTCTGGAAAATTTGGCGCACCACTTCTTCGGTGCCGGGAACCATCCCTTCCGCACCTCATTTTCTGAAATGAGTTTTCAAATTGGCACGGTTACGGTTTATGCTGTACAGATTGTGATTTTTGTTATTGCTGTTTTACTCATGGTCGGCCTTTCCTTCTGGTTATCGAAAACCAAAGCGGGAAAAGCGCTTCGTGCCTGTGCTGAAAGCTTAGAAGCGGCAAGTATTCTAGGTGTTAACACGAAAAAGATGATTACGACAACCGTGATTATTGCCTCTGTCATGGGGGGAATCGCCGGGGTGCTCGTCGGAATGGCCTTTAACTCAGTCAGCCCGCAAATGGGATTATCAATGGGTCTAAAAGGTTTAGCCATTATCATCTTAGGTGGTATGGGCAACGTGAAAGGGGCGATGGCCGGTGGTTTAATTCTCGGTTTAGCTGAAACACTGGTCGTTGTATTTGGTGAATCAGGGTATCGTGATGCGATTGCCTTTGCTCTTATTATCATTATCTTATTGGTTCGTCCTCAAGGGCTATTTGGCAAAGCATCAGAGGCAAGGCGGTGATTTGAAAAAATGTTGGCAGAATTAATCAATCCATATTATTTGCAAGTGCTATCCTTTATTTTGATTAATATCATCCTAGGGGTTAGTATTTATATTACTTTATCGACTGGACAACTATCCCTCGGCCATGCTGGGTTTATGGGAATCGGAGCGTATGCATCAGCCATTTTAACGTTAGATTATCATATGCCTTTGGTCGTTGGGATTGTGGTTGGTGCAATACTTGCCGGAATTGTCGGTCTATGCATTGGGATTCCAACCCTTCGTCTACAGGGTGTTTACTTAGCGATTGCGACCCTCGGTTTTGGAGAAGTCATTCGTGTATTATTTATAAACCTAGAAGGTTTGACAAAAGGGGCAGTGGGGATCTCCTCCATCCCTCATATCGGACGGGAATTAGTAAAAGGGTTGCAGGATTTTGGATTTAAAGCAAGCATGATCGGTTTGAAAAATAATCAGCTGATTAGTTTATCTGTATTCCTTTTATTATTGATCATTACTTTGCTTATCATTGCCTTCTTTATCAGACAGACCAACTCCAGAGTAGGACGCGCTTTTGCTGCGATTAAAATGGATGAAAGAGCCGCGGAAGCCATGGGTGTTAATATTACTTATTATAAGGTGTTAGCTTTTGCTCAAGGGGCAATGGTTGCTGGTTTTGCCGGTGCGTTATTTGCCCACGTCACCGCTTATATCAGTCCAGCTGACTTTTCGTATCATCGGGCGGTTGAAATCTTGATTTTTGCGATCTTCGGTGGTAGTGAAGTGATTTGGGGCCCTATTTTTGGTGCAGCCTTCTTGACCGCCATGCCAGAGATCTTGCGTGAGGTCAACGAATATCGCTATATGATTTATGGGGTTCTCTTAGTCGTGATGATGGCCTTCCGTCCACAGGGACTTATTGATACGCAAATGATCTATAAATTGAAACAACGTCGTAAAAAGAAAGGAGTGTCCTAGTCATGGTATTGGAAGTGAGAGGAATCACCAAGCGATTTGGCGGGATCCAAGCCTTGACAGATGTGACGTTCCAGGTCGGCAAAGGTGAGGTCTTTGGACTAATTGGCCCGAATGGTGCGGGGAAAACGACGATGTTTAACATTATTACCTCGATGTTTCCACCAACGATGGGTGAAGTCATTTTTATGGGTAAAAAGCTTACAGGATTAAAGCCACATGAAGTGACGGAAGCAGGCGTTTGCCGGACCTTTCAAAATATCCGCTTGTTCCCTGAGATGACGGTGTTGGAGAATGTAACCGTTGGCCAGCATTGCCGTACAAAATCAGGAGTATGGTCTAGCGTTTTTCGCACAGGGGCTCAGAAACAAGAGGAGAAGTCCATTCGTGAAAAAGCACTTGAGCTGCTGCGGTTGGTAGGATTAGAAGAGTTGCAAGATACTTTTGCAGACAACTTGGCCTATGGACAACAGCGCCGTCTAGAAATTGCCCGTGCCCTTGCGAGTGATCCCAAGCTATTATTATTGGATGAACCTGCAGCAGGGATGAATGAATCGGAAACGAAGGATTTGTTTGATCTGATTCAAAACATTAAAAAACTCGGCATTACCGTATTGCTTATTGAACATGATATGCCTCTGGTGATGAGAATTTGCGATCGGTTGATCGTTCTCAACTTTGGGAAGGAAATTGCCCAAGGAACTCCAGAGGAAATCAAAAACAATCCAGAAGTTATCGAAGCCTACCTCGGTCGAGAGGAGGAAGAAGACCTTGCTTAGTGTAAAAAATATCAATACGTATTACGGAAATATCCAAGCATTGAAAAATGTCAGCATCGACGTTCCGGAAGGAAGTATTGTGACCATCCTCGGAGCCAATGGTGCGGGGAAAACGACAACGATGAAGTCGATCGCAGGGCTACTTAAGCCTCGAGATGGAAAAATTGAGTTCTTGGGTCAAGATGTAACCGGGAAAACTCCCGATCAAATGCTTTCGCGGGGTCTTGCTCTCGTTCCTGAAGGCCGGGCAATCCTCTCTGGGATGTCCGTGTTGGAAAACCTGGAAATGGGCGCTTTCCAACGCAGGGATAAAGAAGTGAAGCAAGATCTGGAAAAGGTGATGGACCGCTTCCCCATTTTGCGTGAACGTCGGTCTCAATTAGGAGGAACCCTCTCTGGTGGTCAACAGCAAATGCTTTCCATTGCTCGCGCCTTGATGTCACGGCCGAAGCTATTGTTGTTAGATGAACCATCGATGGGATTGGCACCGCTAATCGTTCAAGACATCTTCCGGATTATCCAGGAGATTAATGCAGATGGAACCACCGTCTTGCTCGTTGAGCAAAATGCGCGTCAAGCATTGAAGATTGCCCATCATGCCTACGTGCTCGAAACAGGGAAAGTGGTGAAAAGCGGTCCCGCACAGGAGCTGCTCCATGATCCAAGTATTAAAGAGGCTTATTTGGGCCATTAATTGAAATGAAAAGGCTGTCCCAGCAGGGACAGCCTTTTCATTATATAAACGAATGATAGTTTATTAAATTTTAAATTTGTGACTCCTTTTTTTGAATAATATTCATAAACGAAGTGTTAACAAAATTATAGTACTGCTCCCCTTGTTAAAATTCAACAAATTTTAACAAAACTCTCCGAAATTTGATATAGATCTTGGTAAAAATGACAAGTTCCATTACAATAATAATGGATTAAAGTTTTATAGAAGATAACAAGTTCCTTTTTTAAATAATGGAAGGGTGGGAATACATCATGTTTTGGAAGAAGAAAGTGCAAGAGGAAGTTAGCGCAACATTAGAAGTACAAGAACAAACCGAAGATCGTAAAAAGAGGGAGCATCTGGAGGAAGAAATTTATACGTTATACGAACAGATGGGGGCCATTATTCGCCAACATGAATTGGTAAACTATCAACATGGAGAATTGGCAGAGATGGCTGATTCACTAAAAAATACAGTCGAACGTATTCAACGGATTAGTACAAACTCCACGCAAGAAGCCTATACGCTTTCTACAACAGGGGAAAATCTAGATCAGATCTCCACACAGTCTGTGCAGAATTCCTTAGAAGGTGAAAAGGCCTTAAAAAATTTGGATAAAGTGATCGGTCAATTAAAAGAGGAATCGGAACGAACCGCCTTTTCTATGAATCAACTAGGGGAACGCTCGGAACAAATCACATCGATTGTCAAAGTAATTAGCGATATCGCCCAACAAACGAATTTATTGGCGTTAAATGCTGCGATTGAAGCGGCAAGGGCGGGGGAACACGGACGAGGTTTTGCAATCGTTGCGGATGAAGTTCGCAAATTAGCTGACATGACTAACCGTTCAACAGGTGAAATATCAGGCCTGATCCAAGCCATTCAGCAAGAAGTGAAAGTTGCTCTTGGAAACTCCGAAAAAAATACAACCATGATCCAAGAAGCACAGGACACATGCCAGAATGTTTCCGAGAAAATGAATGCCATTGTGCAGGCGTTCGATGAAGCGCGGAAAGAAGTCAGAACTGTCGGTGAACACATCGAATCGCAAAAGCGTTATTCCGCGGAAATTCAGGAGCAGATTAATGCATCTTACGAAATTCTTCATTCCGTTCATGAGAAGATTGTTTCCCATATTAAGGAAGCCTCAATCGTCGACGAAGGCCTCGAAAGGAACTATCAATACTTAGAAAAGCTTTATCAATCGGAAAAAGAGTAATACATTTAGAAAAAGGCTGCCCTTTCAAATTAAAAGTACGGAGGGGTCAGCCTTATTATTTTTTTGACAAGTTCTTTAACGGTTCATACTCTCAGAAAATGTAAAAAAAGGGATGGTTTGTTTATAAATAACAGATAATAAAAGAAACCATTAAGAATGTATGTCCATATTTTACCAAACACCCTTTTAAAAAAACCATTGAAATTTATTCGCCAAAATGTATAATTACTCATGTTGATTTTTTTATAGACAGCTACAAGGGGGTAACAGAAAAATGAATATCAAAAAACTTTTCATGACCGGTGTGATCGCCTTAAGTGTTAGTGCTTTAGTGGGGTGTGGTGCAGCGAAGGATGAGGCACAACAGCCAGGTGCAAGTGATGAAAAAGCGGGTGCTGCAGAGCAAACGGTAACGTATAAAGTGGGGACAGAGGCTGGCTTTCCGCCGTTTATGTGGATGGAAGGGACCCAAGTTGTTGGATTTGAAGCAGACCTTCTTAAAGCCATTGCAGAGGGCGGCGGCTTCCAAGTGGATTTGCAAAATACAGGTTGGGATCCTCTTTTCAATGGGATTGACACGGGAAAGATTGATCTCGGGATAGCCGCTATTACGATTACGGAAAAGCGGAAGGAAACCTATGATTTTTCCGAACCCTATTTTGATGCGAAACAATTGATTCTAGTTCCGAAGGATTCGACAGTAAGCAAATTGGACGACCTAGAGGGCAAGAAAGTTGGGGTGCAAAGTGCAACAACCGGAGAGGCGGTTGTACAAGATAAATTTGGCAAGACATATGAGGGAATTAAAGGCTATGATGACATTCCTGCAGCTGTCGATGATTTGCTAAGTGGCCGTTTGGATGCGGTTGTGGCTGATAATGCCGTAGTGAAGAAATATTTGGAGAAAATCGGGGATCAAGGATTTAAGCAGATTGATGACCCGTCCTTTGAACTTGAACAATACGGTTTAATTGTTAAAAAGGGAAATCAGGAAGTGTTGGATAAAGTCAATGCTGGTATAAAGGCTATTAAGGAAAACGGGAAGTATCAAGAGATTTATAATCAATATTTTAGTGAATAATAATCACATACAATAAAGGGTGCACGGTTTAGGACGTGCACTCTTCTCGTTGTGCATATTTGCAACAAGTCTTTAGGAGGAACCTATGTGGGATTGGTCGGTTGTCTGGGATTATCGGGAATTATTTGTTAGAGGCTTTTTTAATACGATTTTACTTACATCAACAGGGGTCGCTTTTGGGCTTTTAATTGGGTTGTTTGTAGGGCTTGGGAAAATGTCACGAAATTGGTTTGTGCGCATTCTCTCAAGTATTTATATCGATGTGTTTCGTGGAACCCCACTTTTTGTACAGATCCTGCTTATTCACTTTGCTGTTATACCTTCTGTTTTTGAAGCGTTAAATATGGATATCCCCCCCGCCATCTTTTCGGGCTTTGTCGCCCTCTCTTTAAATTCGGGGGCTTATATCGCGGAGATTTTCCGTGCGGGGATTCAATCGATTGACCAAGGACAAATGGAAGCGGCACGGTCTCTTGGGATGAATCATAAACAAGCGATGTACCACGTCATTATTCCCCAGGCTTTCAAACGGATTTTGCCGCCATTAGGAAATGAGTTTATCGCCTTGTTAAAAGACTCATCATTGCTTGCCGTCATTGCAGTGAACGAATTGGCCTATGCCGGATTTACGACAGCCAAAAGCACCTTTGTAAGATTTCCGCCATACCTGTCCATCGCTGTCTTATATTTATTCCTAACCCTGATTTTTTCTCAGGTCGTATTCTGGTTGGAACGTCGATATAAAACGGATTAGTTTGGTTTGACAGTTCATGGGAAAAGTGGTATCGTTTAATTAGCGAGCTAAAAAAATTTTCGCTAGTTTACCTTGAAAGGACTGTATACGTAACATGCAAGGAAAAGTAAAATGGTTTAATGCAGAAAAAGGTTTTGGATTTATTGAGAGAGAGGATGGAGACGACGTATTCGTACACTTCTCCGCAATTCAAGGCGACGGTTTCAAAACCCTTGAAGAAGGACAAGCAGTTGAATTCGAAATCGTTCAAGGTGCACGTGGACCTCAAGCGGCTAATGTCGTTAAGCTATAAATTATAAAAATACAAAAGCCTCTGGTGAAATTTTCACCGGCGGCTTTTTTTTGTTCACAAATATTTCAACGAAACAGGATATTTTTAGGGATTATGTGGAAGGATTTTGATGTAGTATAGAGAAGTAGTTATTATCGAAAGGAGGAGTTCACGATGAGATACAGCATTCGTGGAGAAAACATTGAAGTAACACCAGCCTTAAGAGAATATGTAGAGAAAAAGGTAGGGCGTTTAGAGAAGTATTTTGATGATCTTTCTCCTTCTACTGAAGCGCATGTCACCTTGAGTGTGCTGAAAGATGAACATACAATCGAGGTAACCATTCCTATGCCTGGGGTGATCTTGCGTGCTGAAGACACCCACACAGATATGTATGCTGCAACCGATTTGGTTGTTGAAAAATTGGAAAGACAAATTCGTAAACACAAGACCAAAGTGAACCGCAAATTCCGTCAAGAAGGCAGTCTAAAAACATTGTTTGCTGAGAATTTGCCAGGTGGAGCGGCTGATGAAGAAGAGCCAAACATCGATATCGTTCGTAATAAGCGTTTTGTCTTGAAGCCGATGGATGCAGAAGAAGCCGTACTGCAAATGGACATGCTTGGTCATAATTTCTTCGTCTTTACTAACGCTGAGAGCGATCAAATTGGGGTTGTTTATAGACGCCGCGATGGTCGGTATGGATTGATTGAACCAGAATTTGAATAGAAACATAATCGAAAAGCGCCTCTTCCAGGAAGGAAGGGGCGTTTTTAAGTCCATTTGAAACTTTCCTGCTTCTTTTTTCGTAAATACATAATAAACCAAGTATCATTTCTTGTTTTGAGTCAATAGTTGAAGTAAAATATTATTTTAGAAAATGTTTTTTATGTACGATAATAGGTGAAAGCTGCCAGGAGTAGCTTTTTACATTGGAAGGAGTTCTCTCTCTATGCTTGGAATGGTGAAAAAGATCTTTGGATCTTCGGACGAAAGAGAGTTAAAAAAATATTATAAAAAGGTAGCAATCATAAACAACTTAGAACCTGAAATAGAAAAGCTGTCTGATGAACAACTTCAGGCAAAGACGATAGAATTTAGGGAACGCTTGGCAAATGGAGAAACACTCGATGACATTCTTCCAGAAGCCTATGCGGTGGTTCGCGAGGCTTCCAAGCGTGTTCTTGGCATGCGTCATTATGATGTCCAATTGATCGGTGGGATGGTTCTGCATGATGGACGAATCGCCGAAATGAAAACGGGGGAAGGGAAAACCCTCGTTTCGACCCTGCCGGTTTATCTAAATGGTCTAGCTGGTAAAGGGGTCCACGTCATTACGGTAAACGAGTATTTGGCTGCTCGTGACTGTGAGGAAATGGGACGGCTTCATCAATGGCTTGGCTTAACGGTTGGTTTGAATAAGTCTGGGATGGAACCAGATGCGAAGCGTGAAGCTTACAGCTGTGATATCACCTATGGTACGAATAACGAGTTTGGCTTTGATTACCTGCGGGATAATATGGTTCTGTACAAGGAACATATGGTTCAGCGTCCGTTGCATTATGCGATTGTCGACGAAGTAGACTCTAACTTGATCGATGAAGCGAGGACCCCTTTAATTATTTCTGGTCAGGCACAGAAATCAACAGATCTCTATTTTATTGCCGCCCGCGTCGTCAAGATGCTGAAAGAGGAAGAGCATTTTACGATTGATGAAAAGACTCGTTCGATTTCACTTACGGATGAAGGGGTCAGTCGAATCGAGAAGATGTTCAACATCGATAATTTATACGATACAAACCATATTACGCTAAATCACCACATCCAAAATGCGCTGCGTGCCGAGTTTATTATGAAGCTGGACGTTGATTATGTGGTGCAGGAAGGCGAAATTATTATTGTCGACGAATTTACCGGACGGTTGATGCAAGGTCGCCGTTATAGCGATGGGCTTCACCAAGCCATCGAAGCTAAGGAAGGTCTAAAGGTGCAAAATGAAAGTATGACCTTGGCAACAATTACCTTGCAAAACTACTTCCGGATGTATGAAAAATTGTCAGGAATGACAGGGACAGCAAAAACAGAGGAAGAAGAATTTAAGAAAATTTATGGGATGGATGTTGTCGTTATTCCAACCAACAGACCGATTGCAAGGATTGATTTGCCAGACATGATTTATAAGTCTGAGGCAGGCAAATATCGTGCAGTAGTAAATGAAATCGTTGAGCGGCATAAGAATGGACAGCCAATTCTTGTAGGTACAGTTTCTATCGAAAAATCGGAGTTGATCTCTGATATGCTGAAACGAAAAGGCGTCCGTCATACCGTTCTTAATGCAAAGCAGCACGCCAAGGAAGCAGATATCGTTGCACATGCCGGGCAAAAAGGGGCTGTAACAATTGCCACCAATATGGCTGGTCGTGGTACCGACATTAAACTCGGCGAAGGCGTGATGGAAGCTGGCGGCTTGCACATTATTGGTACCGAACGCCATGAGAGCAGGCGGATTGATAACCAGCTGCGCGGTCGTGCCGGACGTCAAGGGGACCCAGGATCCTCGCAATTTTATCTTTCCATGCAGGATGAATTGATGCGCCGCTTTGGCTCGGAGAATATTATGAATATGATGGATCGCCTCGGGATGGAAGAAGACCAGCCAATCGAGAGTCGCATGGTTTCAAAGGCGATTGAATCCGCACAGAAACGCGTGGAAGGGAATAACTTTGATGTACGTCGGGTCGTTCTTCAATATGATGATGTCATGAATCAACAGCGTACCGTGATCTACAAGCAGCGGATGGAAGTGCTCGAGAGCGAAGACCTGCGTGAGATTGTGATCAATATGATTCTTTCCCATGCCGATCGTTTGGTTGAGATGTTCTGTCCAGACAGCGAAGTGCCGGAAGAATGGAACCTCGAAGGCTTAGTTGAGCAGGCGAAAGCAACCTTCTTGATCGAAGGCTATCTAACCGAGAAGGATTTGAAAGGTAAGGAAGCTGAAGAAATTACGGAGCTGATGCATCAGGTAATCGAAAAGCAGTATCAGGAACGCGAAGATCTGATCGGTGCCGAACATATGCGGGAATTTGAAAAAGTGGTCGTGCTGCGTTCGGTTGATAGTAAGTGGTTAGACCATATCGATGCGATGGATCAGTTGCGCCAAGGGATTCACTTGCGTGCCTATGGTCAGACCGATCCGCTTCGTGAATACCAGTTTGAAGGATTTGAGATGTTTAATGATATGGTGGCTCGGATTGAAGAAGAGGTTGCTACCTACATCATGAAGGCGGAAGTATCCGTGAACAACCTTGAACGTAAAGAAGTGGCGAAAGGGCAAGCAGTAAATCCAAATGAGCCGCCGAAACCTGCTCGAAACGATGATAAAGTTGGCCGCAATGATCCGTGTCCGTGTGGAAGCGGAAAAAAATATAAAAACTGCCACGGAGAGTGATGCGAATGGAAATCTCAGAAATCAGGCAAGAACTAACCAGCATTGCCAAAAAACTAGGTGAATTTAGGGGGTCTCTTTGACCTCGATGTGAAAATTCGCCGGATTGCCGAGTTAGAGGACAAAATGGCTGCTCCCGGCTTTTGGGATGACAATGATCAGGCCCAGAAGGTGATTAATGAAGTCAATGTCTTAAAAGATTCGGTTACACGGATTCAAGAATTAGAGGCTAGCCTGGAGGAACAGCAGTTGATGCTCGAATTGATCATGGAGGAGAAGGATGAATCCCTTCTTCCTGATCTCGAGCGCAGTGTGAAAGCATTAAGTAAGGAAATGGATGACTTCGAACTGCAATTGCTCTTGAGTGAACCTTATGATAAAAGCAACGCGATTCTCGAGCTCCATCCCGGTGCTGGTGGGACAGAATCACAGGACTGGGCAGAGATGCTCTTGCGGATGTACACCCGTTGGGCAGAGCATAGAGGATTCAAGGTGGAAACCATGGATTACCTTCCAGGTGATGAGGCTGGGGTAAAAAGTGTGACACTGCTGATTAAAGGGTACAATGCCTACGGGTACTTGAAAGCGGAAAAAGGGGTTCATCGCTTGGTGCGAATTTCTCCTTTTGATTCCTCAGGTCGCCGCCATACCTCCTTTGTATCCTGCAGTGTTGTTCCGGATATTGAGGATGATGTCGATATTGAAATCCGTACCGAAGATTTGAAAATCGATACCTATCGAGCTAGCGGGGCCGGTGGACAGCATATCAATACGACGGATTCCGCCGTCCGCATCACCCATATTCCAACGGGGGTTGTTGTCACCTGCCAATCTGAACGCTCACAGATTAAAAATCGCGAGCAGGCGATGAAAATTCTTAAGGGTCGTTTATATGAGAAAAAGATTGAAGAGCAGGAAGCTGAGCTAGCCAAAATCCGCGGGGAACAAAAGGAGATTGGTTGGGGAAGCCAAATCCGTTCCTATGTCTTCCACCCATACAGCATGGTCAAAGATCATCGTACAGCGGAAGAAACCGGAAATATTCAAGCGGTCATGGATGGCGAAATCGATAATTTTATACACGCTTATTTGCGGCACCAGATGAACTGATTTGCTTACATGCGGACATTGGTTAAGCAGGTCAAAAAATAAAAGCCTAATAGCAGGAGGAAATCCTGTTATTAGGCTTTTCTAGTTGAAAGATGACCCGATTAACCGATTGTCTAATCGATTAAAGTCAATTTTCGTTTAACATTTTTCCTACTATTGCTTCTCAACCGCTACATCTTCTTCATTGATTGCTTCATCTTGATTTACAGCTTCATCTTGATTTATAGCTGTTTCTTCTTCAAGCACGATAGCCGTTTGTGTTTTGGCTTCCCATAATACTTTGGCATTTAAGCTTTGGCTGAGGAAGCGAAGAGGGATTAAGGTTCTGCCCTTCTTAGCTTTTGCTGGGACATCCAACAGGACAATTTGATTGTTCACTTTAGCTGTTTTGCTATCGATTGTGAGAACGACGGAAACGTCCCCTTTTGTCACTGTAACGGTTTTAAGTTCTGCATCATACTTGACTTCTGCATCTAATGCTTCCGCTAAGGCACGGAATGGAAGTAAAACACGGTTCTCTTCGATCACAGGCTGGACATCCATCTCAGGTTCTTCTCCGTTTACAAAGGTAAGGACGCCTTTTTTGCCCATTTTCTTCAGAATTGTAGCCAATTCTTCATATTCTGCAAGAACTTCTTCGTCAGTAGCTTCGTCGCTTATTTTTTTCACATAAGTCTTTTGCACATCTAATTGACCCTGCAGGTTATCTAGACCAGCATAAAGTTCTTTCAAGGCATCTGCTGCTTTTTCTGCTTCCTCACCTTCTAAATCCTCAAGCTCCTCTAAAAGAGGGGCTACCGCATCCAACTGTGCTCGGAGGGCTTCTGCACGGTTGTTGATGGCTCCTTCTTTGCCTTGCCTTGCAGAATCCGGAACAGTTTGGGTATCAAATTTGGCTAAACTAGCTTCAATCTTTTCTAGTTTTTTAGTAAAATTTCCGAGGGTGACTTCTTCGTCTATGGTTACTTCCACATCCGCATCCGTTTCTGCAGTTACTTCTGTTTCTTCATCACTGCTCGTAACAGAGGCTTCGGTAGAGGATTCCACTTTCGTTTTATTTTTAGCATGATCGGGTTGGTCGGCAAATGCTGACTGTGACATTAATAAACTCGCTGCTAATACACCAAATGTTACTTTTCTCCAATTTTTCATGTTCGTTACTCCTTTATTTATGTATTGTGGCTTGTAATATTAAATGTTTTCGTAAAAGATTATGTTTTTTGGGGGGAAAAAGAAATTTTTGGAGAATCATGGCATATGCAGGGGTAAAATAATCTTATCGATAAGATTGCAGAGGAAAAGAATATGAAAACTATTTATGATTATTTGTTATTAGGTTTGGGTTCATTTATTATCGCTGTCACCTTCAATTTGTTTCTGAATGCCTTTGATATTGCCTCAGGTGGAGTCAGTGGGATTAGTATTATCCTTCAAGATTTATTTGGCTGGCGTCCGGCTTTTACCCAATGGGGGGTTAATATTTTGTTGATCGGACTGGGGTTTCTTTTGCTTGGCAAACAGTTCGGGATGAAAACGATCATCGGCACACTGATTTTGCCTTTGTTTGTGTTTCTTACTGAGGATTGGCAAACGATTACTTCCAACCCTTTGTTAGCTGCATTGTATGGCGGTGTCGGAGTAGGATTGGGAATTGGGCTGGTTTTCCGAGCGAATGCTTCTACAGGTGGTACGGATTTGGTTGCCCAAATCATACATAAATACAGCGGTTTTACTCTTGGGATCGCTGTTCTATTAATTGATGGTCTAGTCGTGTTTTCTGCTGCCATCGTGTTTGGACCAGAAAAAGCTTTGTATGCCTTGGTTGCCCTTTTTGTTACGGGAAAGACGGTGGATGTGGTGCAAATTGGACTTGGAGTCTCTAAAATTGGATTTATCATTTCAGAAAAACAAGAAGAGATTCGAACGGCCATTCTATATGATCTGGATCGGGGTGTCACCAAGATTCCCGGTTATGGAGGATACACTGAAAAGGAGCGTCCTGTCTTGATGTGCGTCGTTTCCCAGCGGGAAATCAGCCGTTTGAAAAATGTGGTCCGCGAGATTGATCCAAAGGCCTTTGTCATCGTAGCGGACGCCCATGAGGTGTTGGGGGAAGGGTTTAAAAGGAGCGTGTAACGATTGTGGCAGGGTGATGGAGATGTATTTTTTGTCCCTTTGGGCACTCTCCCTTTTTCTCAGTATGGTAGGTAGTGGCTAAACAAGAAAAACCGGGCAAATGCCCGGTTTTTACTTATTTTAAAACCTTTTCCACATGGTTCACTACATTTTCAACGGTAAATCCGTATTCTTTAATTACGCGGTCGCCAGGTGCGGATGCTCCGAACTCATTAATCCCTATGATTGCACCCTGATCGCCAGTATAGCGCTCCCAGCCAAGTGGCTGTGCCATTTCCATCGCGACGCGTGCTTTGATTTCGGGAGGAATTACGGAATCTTTGTATTCCTGTGATTGTTTTTCAAATAACTCCCAGCTCGGCATACTGACAACGCGAGCGGAAATTCCCTTTTCTGATAAGGCTCCTTGCGATTCAACCGCCAAACTCACCTCGGATCCAGTAGCAAGTAAGAGGACTTGCGGTTTTTCACCATTTGCAGGGTCAGCTAGTACGTAAGCCCCTTTTGCTATGCCCTCACGCGCCTTGGTTGCAGAACCCTCAAGGGTTGGCAGTTTCTGACGGGTTAAGATCATAGCTACTGGAGATTCCTTTTGACTAAGCGCATACCGGTAGGCTTCCATTGTTTCATTCGTATCAGCCGGACGCATTACAATCAGGTTTGGCATGGTGCGCAGCGAAGGAAGCTGTTCTACTGGCTCATGTGTAGGACCATCTTCACCAACTGCGATACTGTCATGTGTGAATACATAGATGACAGGTTGTCCCATTAAAGCCGCCAAGCGGATCGCTGGACGAAGGTAGTCAGAGAAGACAAAGAATGTTCCACCAAACGGGCGAACGCCGCCATGCAAGGACATCCCGTTCATTGCTGCACCCATCGCAAATTCACGTACCCCGAACCAGATGTTTCGTCCTGCATAATTTGGTTGATGGAAAACATCATACCCTTTTAGGTTGGTGTTGTTCGATGATGCAAGGTCTGCGGAACCGCCGAAAAGAGTAGGCAGATTCTTGGCAATCGCATTGAGGGCAATCCCGGAAGATTCGCGTGTCGCCATTTTTGGTGCATCTGGCTGATAGACTGGCAGATCTTTATCCCAACCAGCAGGAAGTTCGCCATGGATTGCTTGCTCCAATTGTTGACCTAATTCAGGAAAAGCCTTTTTGTACGCAGCAAGTTTTTCATCCCATGCGGCATTCTTTTTCTCGCTCTCGGCTTTTAATGCAGCAAAATAATCCTTTACTTCCTCCGGTACAAAGAAAGGCTCATGATCCCAGCCATAGGATTTCTTCGTTAGTTCCACTTCATCTTTTCCAAGAGGTGACCCGTGTGCAGCGGATTTCCCAGCTTTATTTGGACTTCCGTAACCAATCACGGTGCGCACTTCAATTAAGGTAGGGTGTTCTTGATCCTGTTGCGCTTTTGCGATCGCTTCACCGATGCTGCTGATGTCGTTTCCGTCCTCAACGCGCAGATACTGCCAGCCATAGGATTCGAAGCGTTGTGCTACAATTTCAGTGAAGGCTTGGTTTAGATCACCATCAAGGGAGATATTGTTGGAATCGTATAGGACGATCAATTTGCCAAGCCCCATATGGCCCGCCATGGAGGCAGCCTCAGCTGAAACGCCTTCCATCAAATCACCGTCACCGCAAATCGCGTATGTATAATGGTTGATGATATCGTGGCCTTCTTTATTGTAGGTAGCAGCCAAATGGGCTTCTGCCATCGCCATTCCCGTTGCCATGGCAATCCCTTGACCAAGAGGACCGGTTGTGGCATCTACCCCAGGTGTATGACCAAACTCCGGATGTCCAGGTGTTTTGCTTCCCCATTGACGGAAGTTTTTCAGTTCATCCAGGGAGAGATCAAAGCCAGTCAAGTGAAGAAGACTGTATAAAAGTGCAGATCCATGTCCTGCAGAGAGGACGAAACGGTCACGGTTAAACCACTCTGGATTTGTTGGGTTATAATTCATATGGTTTGCCCACAGTTCATAGGCCATCGGAGCAGCGCCCATCGGCAATCCAGGGTGACCGGAATTGGCTTTTTCGACCATATCAATCGATAGCATACGAATCGTGTTAATCGCTAACTGATCATTCATGCGGTTTCCTCCTTTTTGTCTGTCGCTTGAATATTCTCTTCATTGGCACGACATTCCTATATTACCATATTTATAAAGTTTCCTGTATTGGCTGGAAAAATTCGTGGACGATATAGGGTGAAATTATGACTTGATAAGGTGGGAACCATGACCCTGTCTGAAATCGGGTGTGATTCGGACAGGATTAAGAGGAAAAGACGCAACCTAGTCAGAAGCCCGGTCCTTTCCTGACAGGATCAGGGAGAAAAGGAGGAACCGAGTCAGAGATCTGCCCCTTTCCTGACAGGATCAAGAAGGAAAGGAGAAACCGAGTCAGAGATCCGCCCCTTTCCTGACAGGATCAAGAGTAAAAGGAGGAACCGAGTCAGGCATTCGGTCTTTTCCTGACAGGATCAGAGAGAAAAGGAGAAACCTAGTCAGAGATCTGCCCCTTTCCTGACAGGATAAAGAAGGAAAGGAGAAACCGAGTCAGAGATCCGCCCCTTTCCTGACAGGATCAAGAGTAAAAGGAGGAACCGAGTCAGAGATCTGCCCCTTTCCTGACAGGATCAAGAAGGAAAGGAGAAACCGAGTCAGAGATCCGCCCCTTTCCTGACAGGATCAAGAGTAAAAGGAGGAACCGAGTCAGGCATTCGGTCTTTTCCTGACAGGATCAGAGAGAAAAGGAGAAACCTAGTCAGAGATCTGCCCCTTTCCTGACAGGATCAAGAGGAAAAGGCACAACCGAGTCAGAGATCCGCCCCTTTCCAGACAGGATCAGGGAGAAAAGACGCAACCGAGTCAGGAACCCGGCCTTTTCCTGACAGGATTAAGAGGAAAAGACGCAACCGAGTCAGTAATCTAATTATTTATAATAAGTATTCTTACTTTTACCAAACCTAGTATAGTTTTTCTTTAAAATCCTTATAATTGTCCTCATGCTTAAATCAGCCTTGCACCACTCAAAAATAGTCTGGGTTGTAATCTTTTGCTCAGGGAATAATAGTTTGTACTCCTCCACATGTCGTAAAATAGCCGGTTCCAAACTTTCGGATTCCCCACATCTACCACACACAAAATCATAATTTCTCTTGCGCAGAAGAAAAGACCCACAACTCCTACAATACATCCCCTTCTGTAACTCTTCATAATCATATCTAGGCAACTTAGTAAATGGATTTTTCGTTTGATGTAATGAAATTAATGTTTGCGCTAAACGCCTATGCCCATCATTCAACGTTGATGGTTTTTGATTCAAATCTCTTAAGAAACGATTGACTTGGGTTGGCAAGATAATAGGTTGGTCCAATGGGGCTTGATACAGGGTGAATTCGGGGTTGATAAAAATGACGGAGGCTTCTACAACATAATAGAGCTTGAGGTATTGAAGGAGTTGGCGGAATAAAGTTTCGCTTCTTTTTAATTGGATAATTGGGTTTTTGTACTCGCGGTCCGTAGCCCGGGAGAAGAACTTGTCCGACTCCAAGTAATAATCACCTTCAAAATTTTTAACATCTAAAAGATGAATCCCACCTTGTGAAATGATTAATGAATCAATTTGAAAATGGGAGTTGTTTACCTCAAGGAGTAAATCATTTATGATAAACCTTTCTTCTGAAAGATTTTCGGCTCGTTTGTCAAATATTACTTCTCCTTCATAGCCTTTCTCAAGAATTGAATAATGAAACCTTTCCTTTTCTGCTAAATCCAATCGTGCATTTAAATAACGCATCGCCTTTAATTCATCCGATTCAGACCGGCTTTTGAGCAACAACCTAAGCCACTTCCTTTCTTTCAAAATAATGAAGAAGGGCAACAGCCCTTCTTCTGCTTACACCTTGCAGCCTAAACCCTTGTCGGCACGACCCCTGTCACACTTCCCTTCACTTCATAAGCGGCAAGGGCCTTCTCATCAAATACGATCCCGTGGCCTGCACGCTCTGGAGGCACAGCGACACCGTCCCTTACCACATAGGGCTCCGCCAGCAATCCTAGCTCTGTCAAAGACCCGCCCTGTACATCTTCCAAAATCAAGCCGTTAGGCACTGCACACAAACCATGGACTGAGAGCTCCATACAAAAATGAGGGGCAACAGGCAAATGATGACTCTCAGCGAGCTTGGCGATTTTCATCCATTCCGTAAATCCGCCTACGCGTGGCAAATCTGCCTGCACAATGTCCACTGCATCGGCACGAATATAATCTGCAAACTGGTACCGGGTGAACAATGTCTCCCCTAGGGCGATCGAGGTTTTGGCGGACTGACGCAATCGCGAGTGACCCGGAATATCATCAGCAATAATCGGCTCTTCGAGCCAGAAGATATCGTATGGTTCGAGCATGGACAACCTCCGGACCGCATCCCCAGATGTCCATTTCTGATTTGCATCAAGCAAGAGCTTAATATTAGGCCCGATTAATTTGCGCACGCTTGCCACACGTTCCACGTCTTCTTCGGGATTTTCTCGGCCGATTTTCATCTTCACCGCTCTAAATCCGCGTTCGATGTACTCATTCATATGCTCAAGCAATGGATCTCCGTCTAGATGCATGTTAATCCCGCTTCCGTAAGCCGGAATGCTGTCCCTGAAACCACCTAATAGCTTGTACAAAGGGACATCAGCCTTTTTGGCCAAAATATCATATAAAGCAATATCGATTGGAGCAATGGCCAAGGTCGTAAAACCACCTGAGCCATTCGCATGCAGTTCATGCCAGCAGCGATTCCAGATCCGCTCCACATCATGGGGGTCGCTGCCTATTAAGATTGGTGCAAGATACGAATTAATAATCTCTCGAATCGCTGATCCGCCCATACCAAGCGTATAGGTCCAGCCGGTTCCGGTAATTCCAGCATCCGTTTCGATGGTTGTGATGACCCACTCCCAGGTGCTAATTCTTTGAATCGAATCCTGCAGATGAATCGTTGGTGGTACGCGATAAAGTTTGCTTTCGATGCTCGTAATCCGCATGGTAACCCTCCTAATCTATTTTCCCTTTCATCATACCACAATTCAGAAAAGTGAATCACCTGGATTTACGGAGTATACCTACAGAAAAAACCATTGTATAAAAATAATCGCAGATGTATAATGATTCATATGAAAAGGGGTTAGGGGAGTAGACGAAGATGAATATTTCTATTATTGGTGCAACTGGGTATAGTGGAGTTGAATTAATTCGCCTTCTAAAAAGCCATCCAGAAGCAAAAATTGAATCATTATTTGCGAGTTCCCAGGCGGGAAATGAACTGACAAATGTTTTTCCACATTTAACGAATATCGCACAATTTCCTTTAGAAGCGATTGATATAGAAAAAACAGCGGAGTGGGTATTTCTAGCGACGCCGTCAGGAGTCAGCGGGAAGCTGGTTCCATCTTTACTTGAAGCAGGACGCAAGGTGATTGATATCTCGGGGGATTTCCGTTTGCCGCAGGAAACCTATCAAAAGTGGTATGGAAAAGAAACAGCTGAGGAGAGTCTTCGGCAAAAAGCAGTGTATGCACTTCCAGAATGGTTCTCGGAACAAATCAAAGGTGCTCAGTTGGTTGCTAATCCGGGTTGCTATCCGACAGCAGCTTCATTGGGACTCGCACCTGCTTTGCCTTATATCGATCCAAACAGTATTATCATCGATGCCAAATCAGGGGTTTCCGGGGCGGGAAGAAGTGTCGGCTTAGGTACCCATTTTGGTGAGGTTAACGAAAACATTAATGCTTATAAAGTTGGAAAACACCAGCATACACCGGAAATTGAGCAAACGCTAACGCGGATTGGCGGTAAGGAGACAATCATTTCTTTCACGCCGCACTTGGTGCCGATGACGAGAGGGATTTTGTGCACCATGTATGCAACTATTACTGAGGAAGTGAACTTCCAGGAGCTTTATCAAAGCACGTACGAAGGAAAGCCATTTGTGCGCGTACGTCCAGCAGGAAGCTATCCGAAGACGAAAGAGGTCCTTGGCTCCAACTATTGTGATATTGCCGTCCATGTGGATCCACGGACTAACCGTTTGGTCGTTTTGTCGGTAATTGATAATGTCGTCAAAGGGGCCTCCGGTCAGGCGGTGCAAAACATGAACCTGATGGCAGGACTTGAGGAAACGGCAGGGCTTGAATTTAGTCCAGTCTATCCGTAGGCAGTCGGTGGAATAAACGGAGAATTTCCGGTTATTTCGTTCAAAATTGCAATTTCAGCCAAAATAGGCGGAGTTTGTCCGACTATTGTCAGGTTTTGTTTCATTCAACTTAGTATTTTGCCCGATAGTCGGAATTCCTCCGCTTAATTTATCTGGTTTTTAAGAGTTTGGATAAATAAGCGGAATATCTCCGTTTATCAACGTTAAAAAAGATTGAGGAGAGAGAAATCATGTTTATATTAAAATGCGGAGGAAGCACCTTGGATCAACTTCCAGCTTCTTTTTATGAGGAGCTGATCCAACTGAAAAGGGACGGATTCGATCCCATCATCGTGCATGGGGGCGGACCGGCGATATCCAATACGCTAAAATCCCTACAGATCGAACCGCAATTTATTGACGGATTAAGGGTAACAGACGAAGCGACCCTGCAGGTTGTAGAAATGGTCCTCATCGGGCAAACCAATAAACAAATTGTAAAACAGCTGAAAGGTTATGGATTTGGTCTTAGTGGGATGGACGGAAGCTTGATCAAGGCAAGCAAAATGGACGGTCCATTCGGATTCGTAGGGCAGATCGAAGCGGTTCAACCAGAACTAATCAAAAGCCTCAGTGACAACGGCTATATCCCAGTCATTGCCCCACTTGGCATCGACGAACAGGGGCAGTCCTATAATATCAACGCAGATACAGCAGCTGGCGCGGTCGCCACGGCACTTGGTGTAGAGCAGTTGATCGTTGTGACAGATGTGCCTGGTGTCATGGAGAATGGCCAGGTGATCCCGGAATTGACCACACAACAAGTAACCGAACTTATTGACAAAGGGGTCATCACAGGCGGCATGATTCCGAAGGTAAAGGCTGCGATGGACGCCTTAAAAGCAGTTGATGAGGTAGTTATCATTCCACCAGCTAATCTTGGCAAAGCGGTACAAAAAGAGAAGGTTGGAACAAAAATTAAAGGGGGTGCGGAATAAGATGAGCAGTAGCTTATTTCCCAATTACGGAAGATGGCCAATTACGATTGTAAAAGGTGAAGGCAATTACTTATATGATGAGAACGGAAAAAAATACTTGGACCTCGTATCGGGGATTGCCGTGACATCGCTTGGCAATATTCCTCCACAGGTGAAGCAAAAGGTAGCAGAACAGCTAGATACATTATGGCACTGCTCGAACCTATTCCATATTCCTCAGCAAGAAGCGCTAGCACAAAAGTTGACGTCGATTAGCTGCGCCGACCGGGTATTTTTCTGCAACAGCGGGGCGGAGGCAAATGAAGCAGCAATCAAGCTGGCCAGAAAATGGGGGAACCAAACTGGAAAGTATGAAATCATTACATTTGATTCGTCTTTCCATGGTAGAACCTTGGCGACCCTTACGGCAACTGGACAGGAAAAGGTGAAAATCGGATTTAGTCCACTGCCAGATGGTTTCAAGACTGTCCCCTATAACGACCCGGAGAGTCTAAGCCAAGCGATCAGCGACAAAACGTGTGCGATCATGCTGGAAATGATTCAAGGGGAAGGTGGTATCCACCCAGCGGATCCGGCATTTATTGAACATATTAAAACCCTTTGTGAAAAACATCAGCTCCTTCTTATCGTCGACGAAGTCCAGACTGGAATGGGCCGTACAGGAAAATGGCTGGCCTACCAACACTATGATATCGAGCCGGATATTATCACACTGGCAAAAGGGCTTGGCAGTGGATTCCCTGTTGGGGCGATGATGGCGAAGGAATTTCTTACTGAGATGTTCGGTCCTGGCAGTCATGGCTCAACTTTTGGCGGGAATCCGCTTGCCATGGCGGCTGGTCTAGCGACAGTCGAAGCGATGGAACCGTTGCTAGACAGTATCCAACAAAAAGGCGAATACTTGATGCAAAAACTCGGAGGACGTGGAAAAGGGCTTTTAATCGGTATTGAATACGATTTTGATGTCGCGCCCCTCCTTGGAGAATTAAGAGAACAAGGGATCCTTGCCTTGCAGGCAGGACCGAAAGTCTTGCGGATTTTACCGCCGTTTACGATCACCAAAGAAGAAATGGATCATGCTATCGAAGTTATTGAGAAGGTGGTCCAATCATACAAAGGAGCGGTACAGCAATGAAAGGATACCTTGTATTAAGCACAGGGGATGTTTTTGAGGGAACCCTGTTTGGAAAGCAGGAAGCTTGTGAAGGCGAGATCGTGTTTAACACGGGGATGACTGGGTATCAGGAGGTTTTAACAGACCCCTCCTATTCCGGTCAAATCGTCACGTTTACCTATCCGTTAATTGGAAACTATGGGGTTAACCATATAGATCATGAAAGTGTATTTCCGGCTTGTAAAGGGCTAGTAGTGGGGGAATTATGCCAAGTTCCTAGCCATTACCAGTCAAGTTTGAGCCTAGCTGAAATGGCTGAAAAATTTGGACTGGGTGGAATTTCAGGGGTAGATACTCGTGCGGTTACGCATATTGTGCGGACACAGGGGCTAGTCTTTGGCCGGATTACGACGAATCCAGAGGACCTGCCGAAAGCGAGTGAGCCTTTGATGGATCAAGTGGCTGCCGTTTCGACGAAAGAAAAAGAGACTTATCCAGGTAACGGACCACATGTGGTGATGCTGGATTTTGGCTATAAGAAGTCAATCCTCGATTGCTTGCTCGAGAAGGGCTGTAAGGTGACGGTTGTGCCTTATCACACTAGTCTGAAGGAAGTGGCCGCCTTAAATCCAGACGGAATCATGCTCAGCAATGGACCTGGAGATCCCCTAGAGATGCAGCCGTATTTGAAGGAAATTAAGAAGATTATTGAAGCCTATCCGACGTTTGGGATCTGTTTGGGACACCAAGTCATTTCCCTTGTATATGGCTGTGAAACGGCTCGCTTGCCATATGGTCACCGGGGAAGTAACCATCCTGTGAAGCATGTGGAAAGCGGGAAAGTGTACATGACATCGCAAAACCATGGTTATATGGTGAAAGAGGACTCGGTCAATCCAAAAGTCCTGAAAGTTTCTTATATCAATGTCAACGATAAGACGGTAGAAGGCTTGCAACATCTCTTCCTACCGATCTCAACCGTGCAGTTTCACCCAGAGGCCCATCCAGGGCCAAGTGACACGGACCATTTGTTTGAACAATTTATTCAGCAATGCCAGAACATAGGAGAAAAGAGCTATGCCTAAATTAGATGACATCAAGAAAATTCTCGTTATCGGATCTGGTCCGATCGTGATTGGTCAGGCAGCTGAGTTCGATTACGCAGGGGCGCAAGCCTGTCTTGCCTTGCGTGAGGAAGGAATCGAGGTTGTCCTAGTAAATAACAATCCTGCTACCATCATGACGGATGAAGAAGTGGCAGATAAAATTTATATGGAACCCCTAACGGTGGAATCCCTTGAACGAATCATTGCAAAAGAGCGTCCAGATGGGATTCTTCCCACGTTAGGAGGGCAAACGGGATTAAACCTGGCGGTGGAAATTTCCGATGCTGGGATCCTTGAAAAATATCAGGTTAAACTCCTAGGAACTCCGTTGGAAACGATCAAAAAAGGTGAGGACCGGGAAGAATTTAAGCAAATGATGATTGACATCGGTGAACCAGTTCCGGAAAGTAAAACCGTGAATGCAGTCGAGGAAGCCTTGAGCTTTGCCGAGGAAATTGGTTACCCCGTGATCGTTCGTCCAGCTTATACATTAGGTGGATTTGGTGGCGGGATTGCGTCCGATCAGGAGGAGTTGCGTACCGTAGCCAAAAGGGGAATTGCGGCCAGTCCGATTCAGCAGATTTTGATCGAGCGAAGTGTGAAAGGCTGGAAGGAAATTGAATATGAAGTGATGCGTGACAGCAATGATACGTGTATCATCGTTTGTAACATGGAGAATCTGGATCCAGTCGGTGTTCATACTGGAGATAGCATCGTCGTCGCGCCTTCACAAACTTTAACAGACCGCCAATATCAAATGCTTCGTTCGGTTTCCACGAAGGTCATTCGTGCCTTAGGGGTTGTGGGTGGCTGTAATATTCAGATTGCTCTTGATCCTGATAGTGAACAGTACTATTTAATTGAGGTCAATCCTCGGGTAAGTCGTTCAAGTGCGCTTGCCTCGAAAGCGACGGGTTATCCGATTGCAAGAATCAGTGCCAAGTTGGCCATCGGTTACCATCTTGACGAGGTGATGAATCCGATTACCGGCTATACGTATGCAAGCTTTGAGCCGGCGATTGATTACATCGTTTGCAAGATTCCACGTTGGCCATTTGATAAGTTTCCACACGCGAATCGCTTGCTAGGGACACAAATGATGGCTACGGGTGAGGTCATGTCGATTGACCGTAATCTCGAAGCTTCGTTGCTCAAAGGAATTCGCTCGCTGGAAATTGGCGTCCACCATTTGAAATTGGATGGCGTGACCTGGACCCAGGGGGAATTACTGAAAGGGCTAGAGCAGGCAACAGACATGCGGATTTTCCTTCTAGCTGAAGCGTTCCGCAGGGGCATGACGGTTGCGGAGATCCATCAGGTGACGCAAATCGATCCCTTCTTCTTAGGGGCTATCGCAAATATCATTGGAATCGAACAACAGCTTGCTGAGTATACCTGGGAAAGGGTGCCGGAGGAATTATTAAAAGAGGCTAAACTGAGAGGTTTTGCAGATGAAACAATCAGTGACTTGTTTGGAATCTCTTTTGCTGCGGTTAGGTCGCGCTGGCAGCAGCTGGGCTGGACGCCTAGCTATAAGCTCGTAGATACCTGTGCCGCAGAATTTGTGGCTGCCACGCCATACTATTATTCAACCTGGCAGGGCCGTGATGAAGTGCCTGTCACCAAGACAGGCAAAAAGGTTCTAGTTATTGGTTCCGGACCAATCCGTATTGGTCAAGGGATTGAGTTTGACTACTGCTCGGTCCATGCGGCGAAGGCGTTGAAAAAGCAAGGTATTGAAGCTGTCGTTATCAATAATAACCCAGAAACGGTGAGTACCGATTTTAATACAGCAGATCAATTGTATTTTGAACCGCTTGCTTTATCTGACGTCCTGAACGTGATCGAAAAGGAACAAGTGGATGGCGTCATGGTTCAGTTTGGCGGGCAGACAGCGATCAATCTAGCAGCTAAACTGGAGGAGATGGGGGTTACCATCTTTGGGACCTCCGTTCAATCGATAGACTTAGTAGAGGATCGCGATCTCTTTTATCAAATGTTGAAAAAGCTAGAAATCCCACATATCCCGGGGATCAGCGTGAACAGTGAAGAGGAAGCCTTCCAAGCGGCTGATCAGTTGGGATACCCTGTGCTCGTTCGTCCTTCCTATGTGATTGGAGGGCGGGGGATGGTTGTCCTGAATCATCCGGATGAACTAAAAGACTATTTGGAGGAAACGACTTTTTCCTACCCGCTGTTAGTAGACAAATACCTCTCTGGAATGGAAATTGAGGTAGATGCGGTTTGTGACGGAGACCAGGTTTTAGTACCAGGGATTTTCCAGCATATTGAACGTGCAGGGGTTCACAGTGGAGACAGTATGGCCATTTTCCCGGCACCTGGTTTGACGAAGCAACAGAAGGAAATGGTGACCAGCTATACGGAAAGAATTGCAAGAGAAATGAAGGCCAAAGGTTTGATCAATATCCAGTTAGTGATCGCAGACAAGCAGATTTATGTCCTTGAGGTGAATCCGCGGGCTTCCCGAACGGTTCCGATTGTCAGCAAAATCACAGGGACCCAGATGGTTGAATTGGCGGTCAAGGCACAACTGGGTGAGAAGCTCACAGACACAGGGTTAAAAGAAGAGATCTCCTTTTACGCTGTGAAGGGGCCGGTATTCTCGACAGTGAAGTTAGCAGGGGTTGACCCTGCGTTAGGACCGGAAATGAAATCGACTGGAGAAGTAATCGGGCTGGGGTATAATCAACAAGAGGCGACCGGCAAGGCGATACATTGGAAAGAAGGGGTTTGCCCGCCTTTACAGGACGGGGACTATCTCGTGATTTCGCTTTCGGAGACGATGAAGCGTGAATTTATGGATTGGATCCCGTTGTTAAAAGCCTATCGCGTGTTGGCAACCCCAGGAACAGCAGCATTTTTACGGGATAACGGAGTAGAAATAGTTCAGGAAGTAACCGATGTTGAGCAGGTTAAAGCCTTTGGGCTGGAGCAAGAGATTAAGTCAGTGGTAAACACACCAACTGTCGGAAACAAGCATGGCCGCTTGGGATTTGGACTGAGGCAGCTAGCTGTCCAATTAAATATTCCGTGCTTTACTTCCCTCGACACCTTCTACGCTTATTTGCAGGTGAAAACTGGGGAGCAAACGGAACCAATGGAATTAAAGGCTTATCTTAAGCAAAAGGAGGTAAAGCTATGAATTTAGGGGAGAACCTAGTGGAGCTAAGTAAGAAAATAAGTTTGAACGGTAGAGACTTTTTATGCTTAGCTGATTTTTCTAAGGAAGAGCTACAGTATCTTCTTGATTTGGCCGCAGAGTTAAAAACGATGAAAAAGGAAGGGATTCCATACCAGCCTTTGCTTGGGAAAACGATGGGGATGATTTTTGAAAAGTCCTCTACACGGACCCGTGTTTCTTTTGAGGTAGGAATCTATCAATTAGGCGGGCAAGGAATGTTTTTCAGCAACCGTGATTTGCAAATCGGTCGTGGGGAGCCTATTTCAGATACGGCGCAGGTCATCTCGCGTTATTTAGACGGAATTATGATCCGCACCTTCGAACATGAGAAGGTCGAAGAGCTCGCCTTACATGCACCCATTCCGGTAATCAATGGCTTGACGGATAAGTTCCATCCCTGCCAAGTGATGGCCGATTTTCAAACGATTATCGAACAAAAGGGAAAGTTAGAAGGGCTGAAGCTGGCTTATGTAGGTGATGGCAATAATATGTCCCATTCCTTGCTGCTTGGTTGTGCGAAAATGGGCATGAATATTTCCATCGCTGCTCCGGAAGGGTACATGCCTGCAGCTGATGTGGTGGAAATGGCAGAGAAGTTTGCGGAAATCAGCGGTTCTAACATATTAATTACGGACAGCCCGGTGGAAGCTGTCAACGGGGCGGATGTGATCTACACCGATGTGTGGGCAAGTATGGGCCAAGAAGCGGAGCAGGAACAAAGGGTGAAGATTTTTGCCCCGTACCAAATCGACGAAAAGCTTGTTAAGCATGCGGATCAAGATTATATCTTTATGCATTGTCTGCCTGCCCACCGTGGGGAGGAAGTTTCATCGGATGTCATTGATGGAGGCCATTCGGTCATTTTTGATGAGGCTGAAAACCGCTTGCATGCGCAAAAGGCGGTCATGGCCGCTGTCATGGGGTAAAATAAATTAACAATCCCCTTCATTTTTGCCGATAAAAGAAATAAGGCGAACCGTATGCAAAATGGAGGGGACCTATATGTCAACGATTATTAGTGAAACCAGAATTAATGATTATTACAGCAAAGCAAGGACATTGAAGAAGGAGTTGGGTCAAGAGGATTTCTTCAAGCTCATGATTGAACAACTGAAAAACCAGGATCCCACCCAACCCTCCAATGATTTAAACCAAATTTTGAATACAGCCACGTTTGGAATTTTGGAAGGGGTTAATTCGATTCGTGATGCTGTTGCGGATAAAAAATTAAATGTGTTTGATTATACCGGGCTCGTTGGCAAGGAGATTACCTTTGAAAAGACCAATATCGATCCTTTTACGAAAGAACAGGTGCAGGTTTTAAAAAAGGCCGTTGTACAAGGAGTTTCCCTCCAAAATGATAAAATTATGCTGCAGGTGGACGATGGGATTGTTTTCCCGGATGAGATTAAACAATTAGACTTCCAAGGTCAGGACAAGAACCGTTTGTTTCAGGATACAATGGCCTATTTCTCGCTTGTTGGCAAAAAGGTGGACTATCTTCAGGATGAACAAGCAAAAAGTGGTTTGATTGACGCCGTTGTCCTAAAAAATGGGGTCATGGAATTCACTGTTGGTGGGGAAAAGATTTCATTGGATCAAATAACGGGCGTTTATAATGCAGAGTAAAGAGGAAAAGCTGTTCCAAGAGAAGTGGAACAGCCCTTTTTTGTTTGCCAGAGGTTTGGTAAAATCTTAGAAGACAAGCAGAATGGACGGAGGGGTTTCATTGAAGGAAACAAGGGTAGTCCCTGTAGAAAAACTGGGTGGGGAATATCGGGCAGAGGATTTTCCGTTTGAAACAACGGAGGAGATCGAGTCCCTTCCAAGTGTTATTTTTGGTCAGGACCGCGCAATCAGAGCCATTGATTTTGGTTTAAAAGTCAAACAGCCAGGTTACAATTTGTTTGTTGTTGGGCCGTCTGGCTCGGGGAAGAGTACATATGCTTTTAGTAAGGTCAAAGAAGTGGCAAAAGGACAAGCCGTACCTAAAGATTGGTGCTACGTTTATAATTTTGAGCAGCCTGATCATCCGCTTGCGCTTTCCTTTGAAGCAGGCAAGGCCTCTTTGTTTAAGCAGGATATGGAACAACTGGTGAAAGAAGTGGAGCGTTCCATACAATCCGCTTTTTCGAGCGAAGATTTTGAAACGAAGCGCAAAGAAGTTCATAAGTCTTTTGATGACCGGGTGGAGAAAATATGGAAGCAGCTTGAGCAATATGTGCGCGACCACAATTTTTCCATCGAACGTACCGCACAGGGGATTGTCACAGTTCCGCTAAGATTTGGCCGCCCCTTAAGCAATGACGAATTTAAAACCATGCCGGAAGCGATGAAAGAAGAATTAACACGCAAGGGTAAAGAAATTGAGGTTGAAGTCACGGAAGCCGCGCGGAGAATGCAGCTGATTGAGCGGCAGATGGAAGAAGCCTATACCGAGTTGAAAACAGAGATGGCTCTAGGGGCATCGGAAGAACCGTTTCAAGCAGTTCGTGATAAATATACTGAGCAATCCAGAATTATCCAGTATTTACAGCACATGCAAGAGGATATGGCGGAAAACTTCCAGCTTTTTCAGGGGGAGAAGCAGGAAAAAGATTTGCTTTTTTCCTTTTTGGAAAATGACAAGGAAAAATATAACCGTTATAAGGTGAATATTCTCGTCGATCAGAGTAAAGCCGAAGGTGCACCGGTTGTTTTCGAAACGAATCCCAGCTACCATAATCTGTTTGGAAAGGTGGAATACAAGGGCACATTTGGCTCGATGACGACCGATTTTACGATGATTAAACCGGGTGCCCTGCACCTTGCTAACGGTGGGTATCTTTTGCTGCAGGCGGCGGAGCTGTTTACCAATCCGTTTTCTTGGATTATGTTAAAGCGAACCTTAAAGACAGCTGAAATCCGGATCGAAAATGTATTGGAAGAAAGAGCGTTGGTTTCGACAGCAGGATTGAAACCTGAGGAGATTCCACTTGACATTAAAGTGATCTTAATCGGTAATCCTTCTCTCTACCATTTACTTGCTCAGTGGGATGAGGATTTCCAGAAGATCTTTAAAGTAAAAGTGGAATTTGATTCGGAAATGGAAAGAACGACGGAACATATCCGCGAGTTTGCGGCCTATGTAAAAAGGTATGCGGAAAAATCGGGACTTCTTCCTTTTCACCGCGAAGCGTTGGCGAAGATCGTGAATTACAGCTCTCGCTTGGCGGAAGATCAACGGAAATTATCCACCGGTTATCATGCCATGTCCAAGGTGTTAGTTGAATCCAGTTTTTGGGCTGAACAAGAAGGTACACCCGTTGTTCTTTTGGAACATGTTAAAAAGGCTTAGGATGAGCAGGAATTCCGCTCCAATCGAATTGCCGAGAAAATCCGAGAAATGATTTCCGATGGCACATTGATGGTGGATACCGAAGGGGAAGCGGTTGGTCAAATCAATGGATTAGCAGTCCTGCATACAGGGGATTATGTATTCGGACAACCACATCGCATTACAGCACAAACATTCTTAGGGCGAAAAGGAATTTTGAATATTGAACGGGAGGCCTCTTTAAGCGGGCAGATCCATGACAAAGGTTTATTAATCCTAAGCGGGTACTTGAATGCTAAATTTGCCCAGGATCGTCCGCTCCCTGTATCAGCAAGTATTACCTTTGAGCAAACCTACAGTATGATCGATGGGGATAGTGCCTCCAGTACAGAACTTTATGCACTGTTATCCTCCTTGGCTAATATCCCGATTGATCAAGGGATTGCTGTCACCGGATCTGTTAATCAAAAGGGAGAAATCCAACCAATCGGCGGAGTCAACGAAAAAATTGAAGGTTTTTTCCATGTTTGTCGGGCAAAAGGTCTAACTGGACAGCAAGGCGTGTTAATCCCGCACCAGAATGTGAAAAATCTTCTTCTTCATGATCAGGTTGTGGATGCTGTAAAAGCAGGGCAATTCCATATTTGGGCAGCTCGCACGGTGGAAGAAGGGATCGAAATTTTGACAGGCAAGAAAGCGGACGTCGTCTTTCAACAAGTCCATCGACGTTTGGATGAGATGATAGAACGTTTGAAAAGCCTAGAGTCCACAAACGATAAAAAGGATCATTAAACAGCAGTGGAAAATAGTACCGTTGTCTTCTGTTTATTTTTATGTTAAATTAATTCTTGTCGCTTCGGATGTAACTTGCGATTCACACGAAAGCGAATTACAATAATAAATATCTATACCGTAAGGAATGTGTGTAGTTGCGGCCTGCATCATGCAGGTTGAGGAAAGTCCAGGCTCACCCGGTGCTGCGATGCCCGGAGTGTTCGTGCCTCTCGCAAGGGAGGGCAACCTAGTTTCGACTGGGTTGACGGCGGGGAAAATACCTAAGGTGCATCTTGCATGATGGTATGAATACCCTGAAAGTGCCACAGTGACGGAGTTCTTCTGGAAACGGAAGAAGTGGAACGAGGTAAACCCCACGAGTGAGCAACCCAAATTTTGGTAGGGGCACCACCCCGCGGTAAAGACAAGGAACCAAACGGGTGGATCGATCGGATGATCGATAGTCAAATAACTACAACTTCTCGTACGAGGTTGGCAACCGCTAGCAGTACAAGAAGGACAGAACCTGGCTTACAGCATTCCTTACAGCCATTATAAAAGTGGCGGTGTAGCTCAGCTGGCTAGAGCGTACGGTTCATACCCGTAAGGTCGGGGGTTCGATCCCCTTCGCCGCTACCAATTACATACGAAGATGATATTGAGGATCCCTAATGTTGGGATCCTCATTTGCATACAAAAAAAGTTCAAAATTATCCCCTATGTGTCCTATTTTTTCACTGGTAGTTTTTGCTATAATAGAATTACTCACATGCGCAAATTCATTCACATACACTAAGTTAAACATATTCGATTATTTTCTGAGGAGGTGCCGAAGGGATGAAAATGGTAATTGCAATCATCCAGGACAGGGACTGGGTGAAGCTGTCTAAAGGGCTGACGGAACACGGGTATGGTGTGACGAAGCTTTCAAGTACTGGCGGTTTTTTACGGCAAGGGAATACGACCATCATGATTGGTGTTGAAGATGAAAAGGTAGAGGATGTTTTACAGCTAATTAGGGATAATTGTAAAAAGAAAGAAATACCGATGACCCTCTATCCCCCAAGCATCACCGGTTTAAATATGACATCTCCCCCAGTAAACGTAACCGTGGGTGGGGCAACCGTATTCGTCATGAATATTGAACAATTTCATCACGTGGAATAAAATGAAAGCCCTTTCTTTTCTCCTTCAATGGGATAAAGGAGGGGGTTTTTATTTTCTTCAAAAAAAACCTATTGAATTTTTATTAATATTAATGCATAATATTACACGTAGCACACAGATAAAGATTTTAGCCTAACGGCTTAAGATACTTAGATTAAATGGGATAAAGGAGAAACGATAACGATGAGTAAAGAAAAAATCGTTCTGGCATATTCTGGTGGACTTGATACTTCTGTAGCAATCAAATGGCTACAGGATACTTATAACTTTGATGTCATTGCTGTTGCTTTGGATGTCGGCGAAGGAAAAGATCTTGAATTTGTAAAGAACAAGGCTATCCAAGTTGGGGCAATTAAATCCTATGTAGTGGATGCTAAAGAATTATTTGCGGAAGAGTTTGTACTTCCTGCGTTAAAAGCAAATGCTATGTATGAAGGAAAATATCCGGTCGTATCTGCACTCTCTCGTCCTTTGATTGCCAAAATTTTGGTTGATATCGCGAAAGAAGAAGGTGCCGTTGCCGTTGCACACGGTTGTACGGGAAAAGGAAACGACCAAGTTCGTTTTGACGTATCCTTTGCTGCACTAGACCCGAATCTTCAAATTGTCGCACCCGTTCGGGAATGGGGAATGACTCGTGATGAAGAGATTGCCTACGCGGAGAAACACGGGATTCCAATTCCTATTAATTTAGATAATCCTTACAGCATTGACCAGAACCTTTGGGGACGTGCTTGTGAGTGTGGAGTATTGGAAGATCCTTGGGCAGAACCGCCAGCTGGCGCCTATGATCTAACAGCAGCAATTGAGGATACTCCTGATACACCAGAGGAAATTGAAATTGAGTTTGTAGAAGGAAAGCCAGTTGCTATTAATGGAAAGCAATTGCCATTAAGCGAGCTTATTCTTGAGTTAAATCAAATCGCTGGGAAGCATGGGATTGGCCGCATTGACCACGTGGAAAACCGCCTTGTCGGAATTAAATCCCGTGAAGTTTACGAATGCCCAGGTGCAATGACCTTGATCTTGGCTCACCGTGAATTGGAGTTCCTTACCCAGCCAAGAGAGGTTGCCGGATTCAAACCAACCATTGAGCAAAAGATTTCTCAAGTCATTTACGAGGGCCTGTGGTTCTCCCCGATTATGGATGCTTTGAAGGCTTTCGTTGAAGAAACCCAAAAGTATGTTACTGGAACCATCCGCGTAAAATTGTTTAAAGGACATGCAACGGTAGTCGGAAGAAAATCTCCGAACTCTTTATATGATAAAGAACTTGCTACTTATGGCGCAGAAGATTCATTTGACCATAAAGCAGCGATTGGATTTATTAAACTATGGGGAATGCCAACCAAGGTGTTTTCGCAAATCAACCGCGACAGATTGGAAAATGCACCAAAGGCGGTTATCATCGATAAGAAAGAAGCGGTGACACAATAATGAAATTATGGGGCGGTCGTTTTACAAAAGCTACAGATAAACTAGTGGAAGAATACACCGCCTCCATTTTCTTTGATCAGCAGCTGGCGAAGGAAGATATTAACGGCAGCTTGGCCCATGTGACTATGCTTGGAAAATGTGACATCCTCCCCCAAGAGGATGTCAATGTCATTAAGGCAGGTTTAAAGAAGGTGGCGGCAAAGATTGAAAACGGTGAAGTGGAATTTACCGTTTCTAATGAAGATATTCATATGAATATCGAAAAGCTTTTAATTGAAGAAGTGGGACCGGTTGGCGGGAAACTGCACACGGGAAGAAGCCGGAACGATCAAGTTGCATTGGACATGCATTTATATTTGCGTGAGCAAGTGATTGAATTGGTGGATTTGATTAGTCGTCTGCAGGATTCCCTCATTGAGCAAGCAAAGGATAATGTGGATACCGTATTACCGGGGTATACTCACCTTCAGCGTGCACAGCCCATTTTATTTGCACACCATCTGATGGCTTATGTTGCTATGCTGCAGCGAGATGCGGAGCGCTTGATGGATGGTTGGAAAAGAATCAATGTACTGCCATTGGGGGCTGGTGCGCTCGCTGGGACAACCTTCCCGATCGATCGAGAATACGTAGCAGAGCTGCTGAAATTTGATGGGGTGTATATGAATAGCCTTGATTCGGTAAGTGATCGTGATTTTATCGTGGAATTTTTATCCGGATCAGCCTTGCTAATGACTCATCTTTCCCGCTTGTGTGAAGAGCTAGTGCTGTGGTCTAGCAATGAGTTCGCGTTTGTCGAGTTGGATGATGCCTTCTGTACCGGAAGTAGTATCATGCCGCAAAAGAAAAATCCCGATGTCGCCGAATTGGTCCGTGGAAAAACGGGACGTGTCTACGGAAATCTGGTTGGCTTGTTAACCGTTTTGAAGGCACTTCCGTTGGCTTATAACAAAGATATGCAGGAAGACAAAGAAGGCATGTTTGACACCGTGAAAACCTTGCACGGAGCCCTTTCCTTATTTATTCCGATGATCGCAACCATGAAAGTCCGCAAGGAAAACATGAGAAAAGCGGTAACGCAAGACTTCTCCAATGCAACGGATCTGGCTGATTACTTGGTGAATAAAGGTTTGCCATTCCGCCAAGCACATGAAGTTGTAGGGAAAACCGTCCTCTATTGCATCCAGCAAAATAAATTCTTGTTGGACTTGGATTTGGAGGAGTACAAGCAGTTTTCGCCTCTGTTTGAGGAAGATATTTATGCAGCCCTCGACATCGATCAAGTAGTCAATGCGCGTGATGTTCTAGGTGGGACAGCGAAGCCGCAGGTGATTAAACAGATCGAATATATGCAGCAATTGAAAAAGGCAACTGATAACTGGGTTGCCGAGCACCGTCAAAAGGTGCAGGTAGAGCTTTAGTGAACAAAAAAGGGCCTATCCTAACGAGGATAAGGCCCTTTTTGCTTTTTTGAAGGAGTAGCCTCTTTCCAGCAGTTGAGTTATAGCGGAAAACTTTTCCGTTAACTTTGATTTTTGGATGGATTTAGGCTAAATAAGGGAAAATTATTCCGTTATGGAGAAGTGTACCGACGTAAAATCGACTAGGTCATCTAAATAGCGGAAAAAAATTCCGCTAGTATGGTTTAGCAAACCGGATTTTCTTGAATAACGGAAATTTTTTCCGTTATTGAGGTGCCCCGAAATCCCATTTAGTTTTCCTGCCTCCATCCGGCCAACAAAGAGAAAAAGGATAAGTACTTTACTATAACAAGTCTAGATTTTGTAACAAAAGGGAAGAATGTATCTATAGATTGAAGGAGATGCATTAAACATATCGAATATATGGGGATATAGAAAAGTTTTTGGGCTGAAATCGGGAATTACTTTTAATTCGAAGCATATAGATAGAATGCACGGTAAAATTTGGGAGAAGTCAGAATAGATAACGAAGTGTTTAGGGAGGAATCTGTTCATGGTGTCAATGCCAAGTGAAACCTCATCCAAATTAAACTTGGATTTGTTATTAGAAGAAATATATACGCTTCGACTCCATTTGAATGAATTAAGTCGTGATATGGGCAATTTGACACATCCCAAATTAGTTGAAGTTAGCCAGCTGCTTGATCAAAAATTAAACAGCTATAATCAAATATCCTTACGACGTTAAAATACCCAATGTTGGGTATTTTTTTATGTTCAATGATTTTAATTATACATTCCAACTTCTAACCTATATCGCCAACAATCACTGTTTTGTTATAATATTAAAGGCTTATCATGGCGGATACTGTCATTTCCTAGGAAATATTAGGGGATTAGGCAGGAATTTGCTAGGAAACTGTCGAAAAAAGCATGAGATGGAAAATGAGGTGTTTGCAACCATCTCAGAAGGAAAAAGCAGGTGACTTTAAGTGATAGAAATGTTAGACGTTTGGAAAACATACCCGAATGGAACGAATGCACTGGAAGGCATTAATGTAAAAATCGAAAAAGGTGAATTTGTCTATGTTGTTGGACCAAGCGGTGCAGGGAAGTCTACCTTCATTAAGTTGATGTATCGTGAGGAAAAGCCTACTAAAGGGACAATTCTATTAAATGGTTTCAATATATCAAAATTAAAAGAAAGACAGATTCCTAAAGTACGCCGCAGCATTGGGGTTGTTTTTCAGGACTATAAGCTGCTTCCGAAAATGAATGTCTATGAAAATGTAGCTTTCGCCATGGAAGTTGTGGAGGCGACGAAGAAACAAACCAAACCGAGAGTTCTTGAAATGCTGGAATTGGTCAAATTGAAAAACAAACTGCGATCCTATCCATCTGAACTTTCTGGTGGTGAGCAGCAGCGAGTGTCAATCGCTCGGGCGCTTGTTAACAGTCCAGGAACGATTATTGCCGATGAACCTACAGGGAACCTTGATCCAGAGACCTCTTGGGAGATTATGCGAATCTTTGAAGAAATTAATCTGCGCGGTACGACCGTGGTGATGGCAACGCACAATCGAGAGATTGTCAACACGCTGAGAAAACGAGTGATTGCCATTGAAGGTGGCCGGATTGCCCGTGACCAACAGAGGGGGGAATACGGCTATGAAGGTTAGAACAATGGGGCGACATCTGCGGGAAGGTTCTCGGAATATTACCCGGAATGGATGGATGTCATTTGCCTCCATGAGCTCAGTCGCTATTACCTTGTTTATTCTAGGCGTTTTCCTCCTATTGGCCCTCAATGTCAACCATATTGCGAATGTGGTTGAAAGACAGGTGGAAATTCGCGTCTTTGTAAAACAGGGTGTTGAGAAAGTCGAAGTAGACAAGCTGGCCGAGAAGTTAAAGGACTTTTCCCAAGTAGAATCCGTTACTTTTATTCCGAAAGAAGAAGGCCTGGAGAATTTCAAAAAAAGTTTCGGGGACAAAGCTTACTGGTTTGAAGGATTAGAAAAAGAAAATCCACTATCTGATGAATTTGTCGTGAAAACGAAAGACCCGGTCGAAACGGAAATGGTTGCCGAACGGATCAAAAACCTTCCATATGTGGAAAGTGTAAACTACGCCAAGGATATGATTAAAAAACTGTTTACGATTACCACGATGATTCGGAATGTAGGGATTGGCTTCATAGTAGCACTTGCTTTTACGGCGATGTTTTTGATTGCCAACACGATCAAATTGACGATCGTTGCTCGACGCAGGGAAATAGAGATTATGAAATTGGTTGGAGCCACGAATTCTTTTATCCGCTGGCCTTTCTTTATTGAAGGACTATTAATGGGCGGTTTGGGTTCGGTTGTTCCTATTCTTTTGCTGCTTCTGGGCTATCGCTATTTAATAGATTTGGTTCAGGTGGATTTGAATTTATACTTCCTAGATTTACTCCCGCTCAATCCGCTGGCCTGGCAGCTCTCTGTTTTGCTCATGGGAATTGGCGCTTTTATCGGAGTTTGGGGAAGCATGATGTCCGTGCGCCGTTTCTTAAAAGTATAGAATCTGGGAGGGGAATATGAAAAAATTACCTTTGTTGACTGCCACCGTGCTTGCCGCGGGTGTTCTTCTGCCTTGGCATGGACAAGCTGCAAGTTCGCTGGATCAGCTCAATCAACGAATTTCTTCGCTAAAAAAAGAGCAGAGCAATGCATCAAACCAGATTTCAACAATAGAAAACCGCATTCAGGCAATCGAAGGACAGAAAAATCAGGTCAAGCAGGATATTATGCACATTGATCTGAAATTAAACGAAACGCAGGAACGAATTCAAGAGTTGGATTTGCAAATTGATACAACAACCCTAAAAGCACAGGAAGCCGCAGTACAGCTTGACGCAGCAATGAAACGGGTAGAAGAACGGAATGATTTGTTGAGGACAAGGGTAAAGGTAATGTATGAAATGGGTGACGTTTCTTACCTTGAAGTCTTGTTGGGATCCACCGATTTTGGGGATTTCTTAAATCGACTGCACGCTGTAAACCTTATTATTAATCAAGATACGAAGATCTTAGAAGATAATATTAAAGATAAGGAAACGATTGCTCTAAAAAAGAAAGAAGTCGATGATTACTTATCAAAGCTTCAAGGGTACTACGCAGCTGCAGAAGAGTTGAAAGCAGATTTGAAAAAACAGCAAAAAGAGCGTACGGTTTTTATGGCGCAGCTTGAAAAAGAAGAGGGAGAACTAGAAGAAATCAAGGAAGAACATGAACAAGCGATGCTAGCCCTCGTCCAAGAAATGAAAGCAGCATTGTACGAGAAAAACAAGCTGCTGAGTCAACGGAAATTTACCGGTGGCAAGTTTGCTTGGCCTGCTCCAGACCTAACCAGAATCACCTCTTACTTTGGAAATCGCAAGGATCCATTTACCGGAAAAGCTAGCGGTCATAGCGGAATGGATATCGCCGGTCCGCAAGGAAGCACGATCGTCGCAGCCGCGGATGGAACCGTCATTGTATCAGGCTATGTGAGGGGATATGGAAACTGTATCATTATTGATCACGGTGGCGGAATCTCTACTTTATACGGTCATATTCGGGAAGGCGGTCTGATGGTAAAGCAAGGGCAGGAAGTGAAAAAAGGAGATAAGATTGCGGAAGTGGGGTCAACAGGAAGATCAACAGGTCCACATCTTCACTTTACGGTTCTCAAGGGCAATACGGAGGTTGATCCGATGGGATATTTGAAAAATTAGCGATGAAACTGCTATCCTGAACATAACTCCGAAATGTATATGTTCATAACCATCAAGGGGCCATCATATACTACTAGGGACAAACTAAGGTGGCTTCAATTATGGTAGAAAGGTGGTGTAAGGGATTGCAGATGAAAGGACGCACGTTGGTAGCGCTGATTGGAATTACCATCGTAGTAAGCAGCCTGCTGACATATGCAGCAACCGATTCCGAAAAGGGCTTTCTTCGGGGAATGTTGGGACAAATAGGTCCTACTAAGGAGCAAGGAACAAATAGTAATCCCCAGAATGCTGAACAAGCAGCTAGTCTAAAGAAAGTGTATGAAATTTATGGACTCATCCAGGATAATTATCTAGAAGATGTGGATCAACAAAAGCTTATTGATGGCGCAATTAATGGGATGATTAATGCTTTGGGTGATCCATACACCGTTTATATGGATCCTAAATCGGCGGAGCAATTCAATCAGTCTATATCCTCTTCTTTTCAAGGGATTGGCGCGGAAGTAACGATGGAAGGCGGCAAAGTTACCATCGTTTCTCCATTTAAAGGATCCCCTGCAGAAAAGGCAGGTCTACGGCCGAAGGATCAAATTATTAGTGTGAATGGTGAAACATTAGAAGGATTGGATCTCTATCAAGCTGTCCTGAAGATACGAGGGCCGAAGGGTTCAGAAGCGGAGTTAAATGTTTTACGCCCAGGAATTTCTGATCCGCTCACGGTTACTGTAGTTCGTGACGATATTCCGCTAGAAACGGTTTATGCGGAAACGATTCAGAAGGATGGACATACTTTTGGGAAAATTGAAGTGGCCCAATTCTCCACAGATACAGCTGCGCACTTTAAAGAACAATTGGAAAAAATGGAACAGCAGCAGGTTGATGGATTGATCATTGATTTGCGTGGAGACCCGGGAGGACTGTTGCCCGCAGTAGTGGAAATGTCACAAATGCTCATTGCAAAGGATAAGCCGATTTTGCAATTGGAAGATCCGCAAGGAAATCGTGAAGTGGTGAAGTCAACAATTGATGGGAAGAAATCCTATCCAATCACCGTACTTGTAGATAAAGGTAGTGCCAGTGCTTCAGAAATTATGGCTGCCGCATTAAAAGAAAATGGCTATAAATTGGTCGGACAGCACACCTTTGGGAAAGGAACCGTACAAAACACGGTTGAACTTGGTGATAAAAGCCAGGTGAAAATGACTATCGCCAAATGGCTGACCCCAACAGGTGAATGGATTCATAAAAAGGGAATTGAACCGAGTATTTCGATTGAACAGCCGAAATACTTCCTAGCCGCACCGATCGACGTGAAAAAGGGTTCCTTGCAATTTGACCAGAACAGCGAATCAGTAAAGAACTTGCAAGTCATTCTAGACGGCCTCGGGTTCCCACCAGGAAGAACGGATGGTTATTTCGATCAAAAAACAGAGACCGCTGTGAAGGCATTCCAGAAACTTAACAATCTATCCATGACTGGAAAGGTTGATCAAAAAACTGCACAGTTACTACAAGATCAACTAATCAAAAAGATTCAAGAACCGGCTAACGACTTGCAACTTCAAGCTGCGATCCAGGTTTTGCTAGAACAGGTAAAAAAATAATCCCGAAATAGAGAAGGGAACAAGGGAATTTATGTAGAAAAAGTAATGACAGTCAAAATTCTGTCATTACTTTTTTTGTCGTAGATCAAAGGTGGTGAACAAAAGCTTGCAAATAACACTTGAACTATTGGTAATCATCGGGAAGGGAATTTTGTCTTTTTTCACAAACCCTTTTCTATACCTATTTCTTGTCCTCATTTGGATGCAGTATCGGCGCCAAACCTTGTTTGAGCGAAGACTATTCAGCGTAAGGGTACATAATCCGTGGGAACAGTTTATAGAGTCAGTCGCGCAAGGACTAGGCGGCGGTATCATTATTTCCTTATTGACCATAGCGATGGGGATTGTTATCCAACCAACACAATTGTTTTTATTGTGTGTGATAAGCTTTTTATTAGCCTGTTACCATATTCAGTATTTATGTTATGCCTATTCAGGAGGTGTGTTGAGTCTTCTTGCCTTGATCGCAAAAACGTATCCGCAAGGGGAAGCCATTTCTTGGCTGAGAGTGATCTGGAAACCTTTGGTCTCGCTGGAGTTCTCGTCTCTCTTTGCTTTCATTGCCATTCTGCACTTACTCGAATCCTATTTATTACTGCGCAACAGTGGAAAGGATAGCTCTCCTTTATTGGTCAATGGGAAGAGGGGAATGCTTGTTGGAGTGCATCAAATTCAAAAATTTTGGCTCGCACCGGTCTTCGTGGTGGCGGCAGTTCCGCCTGAATTGGCAATGCCAGTTGGTCACCCTTCCTGGTGGCCGTTGTTTTCAACATTGGGCACAGGGTTTACCATCCTGCTCTTTCCGGTCGTGATTGGCCATACTACTTTAGCCATCTCATCGCTGCCATCTCATAAAATAAAGCGAGTTTCGAAGCAATTAATTTATTACAGTTTCATTCTTTTTGGGTTGGCTTGGGGAATCCAGTTTTGGGGTGGAGCGGGGATCCTTGCGGCCTTTTGGATGATCCTAGGGCATGAAGCAATCATGCGAATCGGAAATTGGTTGGAATGGAAGCGACCTTTGTTATTTGTTCCCCGTCCAGAAGGGGTTGTTGTACTGGCGGTGATTGCAAATAGCCCCGCCGCCGAGATGGGTATTGAAGTTGGTGATGTTCTGCAAAAAATTAATGGGATAGAAATTCATCATCCGGATGAAGTGTATCCTGCTTTGCGCTCCACCTCCACCTTTTGCAAGATGGAGGTACTGAATGAACAGGGCCATATCAAATATTTGCAGCGAACGATTTATCAAGGAGAACATCACGAGCTGGGGTTAATTTTTGCTCCAGATGAGCAATCTGAATACTATGTGGATTTGAAACCGATCAGTATCGTACAGTTGATCCGCCAGCAAATTCAGCGAGGAGCATAAGACAAAGAGGTGCAAGGATGAGCGCCTCTTTGTTTGCGTTTGACCGCATAGGAAAGCTTTTCTTATCCCACCCGCTTGCTAATTAGAACAAACGTTTGGTATAATGTACCAAGATATCAAATTCGCAAAATAGCTAAAAAAGCATTAAACTAGAAAACGTATAGATATACACGGTGTTAAACTTCCCGGAAGAAGGTGAAATCTCCATGGAAACTTTTAAACTCGTCTCCGAATATGAGCCGAAGGGAGATCAACCAGAGGCGATCATCCAGTTGGTTGATGGAGTCCAAAAGAATAAGAAATACCAAACGTTGCTTGGGGCTACCGGAACAGGGAAAACCTTTACGATTGCGCAAGTGATTAACAAGGTAAATAAACCAACTCTGGTCATTGCCCATAACAAAACGTTAGCTGCACAGTTGTGCAGTGAATTCAAGGAGTTTTTTCCTGAAAATGCGGTGGAATACTTCGTCAGTTACTATGACTATTATCAACCGGAAGCTTATATTCCGCATACAGATACCTATATAGAAAAGGACGCGAGTGTCAACGATGAGATTGATAAACTCCGACACTCCGCAACCAGTTCCTTATTTGAACGTAATGATGTGATTATCGTAGCAAGTGTGTCCTGTATCTATGGTTTGGGTTCTCCTGAGGAATATCGAGAGTTGTTGGTCTCACTTAGAACTGGAATGGAAAAGGGCAGGGATGAAGTACTTTATCAGCTAGTGGATATCCAATATGAAAGAAATGATATCAATTTTACCCGTGGTACATTCCGTGTTCGGGGAGATGTTGTGGAAATTTTCCCCGTTTCCCGAAGTGAACAGGCGATTCGTGTAGAGTTTTTCGGCGATGAAATTGATCGGATCACGGAAATCGATGTGCTTACCGGGGAGATCGTGGGTGAGCGAGATCATGTTGCGATCTTTCCAGCTTCTCACTATGTTACAAGAGAAGAGAAAATGAAAATAGCACTGAGGACGATTGAAGAAGAGTTGGAACAACAGTTGGCGAAATTCCGCGAGGAAGGCAAGCTGCTTGAGGCGCAAAGGCTGGAGCAGCGCACACGTTATGATATGGAAATGATGGCGGAAATGGGGTTCTGTTCGGGGATTGAAAACTATTCCAGGCATCTTACAGGGCTCCCGGCAGGTGCGACGCCATTTACCTTGTTTGACTACTTTCCAGATGATATGTTGATCATTGTGGATGAGTCCCATATTACCCTTCCGCAAATACGCGGGATGTACAATGGGGACCGGGCACGCAAAGAGATGCTTATTAATCACGGATTCCGCCTGCCCTCTGCGGCGGATAACCGGCCGATGCGTTTTGATGAATTTGAAAAACATATTAATCAGATTATTTTTGTTTCCGCTACGCCTGGACCTTATGAACTGGAACATTCACCTGATGTGGTGCAGCAAGTGATCCGACCAACAGGACTGCTTGACCCTGTTGTGCAAGTGCGTCCGATTAAAGGACAAATCGATGATTTGATCGGAGAAATCCATGAACGGACCAATAGAAATGAGCGCGTTTTAGTTACTACATTAACGAAGAAAATGTCTGAGGATCTTACAGATTATCTCAAGGATATTGGGATCAAGGTGAAATATTTGCACTCCGATATTAAGACCATTGAGCGAATGCAAATCTTACGAGACTTACGTGTTGGAACGTTTGATGTATTAGTCGGAATTAATCTGCTAAGAGAAGGACTGGACCTGCCAGAGGTATCTCTTGTTGCCATCCTTGACGCGGATAAAGAAGGCTTTTTGCGAGATGAACGTTCCTTAATCCAAACCATTGGGCGTGCAGCGCGGAATGCGGATGGACAAGTGATTATGTACGCGGATCGGATGACCAGGTCCATGGAGCGTGCAATGGAAGAAACGGCACGCCGGCGGGAAATCCAAATGGCCTATAATGAGCAGCATGGCATTACGCCACAGACGATTAAAAAGGCCATCCGCAACGTCATTGAAGCGACAAAGGTTGCGGAAGAAAAAGAAGATTACTTGCCAACCAAAGAATATCGCAAGTTAACGAAGAAAGACCGCAAGGCCTTAATCGAAAAACTAGAAGCAGAAATGAAAGACGCTGCCAGACATTTGCAATTTGAGCGGGCGGCTGAATTACGAGATTTATTGATTGAACTGAAAGCGGAAGGATGATTGTTCGTGAGCTTAGAAAATATTGTGATCAAAGGGGCGAGAACACATAACTTAAAAGACATCAATGTGACCATTCCCCGTGATCAATTTGTCGTTTTGACGGGGCTTTCCGGATCGGGTAAATCGTCCTTAGCATTTGACACCATCTATGCCGAGGGACAGCGACGCTATGTAGAATCGCTCTCGGCTTATGCACGCCAGTTCTTAGGACAAATGGATAAACCGGATGTGGACTCCATTGAAGGGCTTTCTCCGGCGATCTCCATCGATCAAAAGACGACGAGCAGAAACCCGCGTTCCACCGTCGGAACGGTTACGGAAATTTATGATTATCTGCGTCTTTTATTTGCCCGCATCGGGAAACCTTTTTGCCCAACACACCATACCGAAATCTCCGCGCAAACCGTGGAACAGATGGTCGATCGGATCTTGGAATATCCAGAACGAACAAGAATGCAAATTCTCGCCCCTCTCGTACAAGGGCGCAAAGGTGAACACACTAAATTGCTCGAAGATGCCCGCAAACAGGGATATGTGCGTGTTCGGATTGACGGGGAAACAAGGGATCTTTCGGAAGAGATTCAGCTTGAAAAGAATAAAAAGCATACCATCGAGGTCGTGATTGACCGGATTGTTGTGAAGGAGGGAATCCATTCCCGTGTCGCGGATTCCCTGGAAACAGCCCTAAAGCTTGGCGATGGGAAGGTTATTGTGGATATTATTGACCAGGAAGAATTGCTGTTCAGTCAGAATCTCGCATGCCCACAATGCGGGTTTAGCATGGCTGAACTGGAACCGCGCATGTTCTCCTTTAATGCACCGTACGGTGCTTGTCCATCCTGTGATGGGTTGGGTATGAAGCAGGAGGTGGATCCTGATTTAGTCATTCCTGACCGCACCAAAAGCCTAAGTGAAGGCGCTATTGAACCATGGGAAAGCTCTACAAGCAATTATTATGAGCAGCTTCTTCACTCGGTATGCAAGCATTTTAAAATCGACATGGACCTGCCTGTCGAACAGCTTCCGAAAGAACATCTTGACATCCTCCTTTACGGAAATCGTAAGGAGAAATTCCGTTTTGTTTTTGACAGTGACTTTGGTGGACGGCGGGATTCGGAAATTTATTTCGAAGGAGTCATCAATCAAATTCAACGCCGCTATGTGGAGTCAACCTCAGACCATATGCGAGAATCCCTAGAGCATTATATGTCGCAAAAAGCCTGTCCGGCTTGTAAAGGACAGCGTCTGCGACCAGAGGTTTTGTCTGTTTTCATTGATGGGCAAAATATCTCTTATGTCACCGGATTATCTATCAAGGATGCCCATCTTTTTTTCGATCAGCTACAGCTATCTGAAAAGGACATGGCCATTGCTCGCCTGATTCTGAAGGAAATCAAATTCCGTTTGGGATTTTTACTTGATGTCGGCCTCGACTACCTAACGCTTAGCCGTGCGGCAGGAACTCTTTCAGGTGGGGAGGCACAGCGGATCCGTTTAGCTACCCAGATTGGTTCCTCTTTAATGGGGGTGCTGTATATTTTGGACGAGCCGAGCATTGGGTTGCACCAACGGGATAATACCAAACTGATTAAAACCCTTGAGCATATGCGGGATCTTGGCAATACCTTGATCGTTGTCGAACACGATGAGGATACAATGATTGCTGCCGATTATATTGTTGATATCGGACCTGGCGCAGGTGTGCACGGAGGGAAAGTGGTTTCCCAGGGAACACCGGAAGAGGTCATGAACGATCCCCATTCACTTACTGGGCAATATCTATCAGGTAAAAAGTTCATCCCGGTGCCACTGGAAAGACGGAAACCCAATGGAAAATGGATCGGGGTCGTGGGCGCAAAAGAAAATAACTTGAAAAATATTTCCGTTAAATTCCCACTTGGCGTATTCACCTGTGTCACGGGGGTTTCCGGTTCAGGTAAAAGTACGTTAGTAAATGAAATCTTGCATAAAGCATTGGCTCGTGATTTAAACAGAGCCAAGACCAAGCCCGGATCTTACCGGAAAATTGAGGGGCTTGAGCATCTTGATAAGGTCATTGATATTGACCAATCACCGATTGGACGTTCACCAAGGTCAAACCCTGCAACCTATACCGGGGTGTTCGATGATATCCGTGATGTTTTTGCCCAGACGAATGAAGCTAAGGTACGCGGATACAAAAAGGGCCGGTTTAGTTTTAATGTCAAGGGCGGCCGCTGTGAGGCTTGCCGCGGTGACGGGATCATCAAAATCGAGATGCACTTCCTGCCTGATGTCTATGTTCCTTGTGAAATTTGCAAGGGAAAACGCTATAACCGGGAAACGCTGGAAGTCAAATATAAAGGTTTAAATATAGCGGATGTACTCGATTTAACTGTGGAAGATGCAGTGGAATTTTTCAAAAATATTCCCAAAATACACCGCAAAATGCAAACCCTTTATGATGTGGGCCTAAGTTACATGAGGTTGGGGCAGTCAGCTACTACCCTTTCAGGAGGTGAGGCGCAGCGGATTAAGCTTGCCTCAGAGTTACACCGACGCAGCACCGGGAAAACTCTGTACATCCTCGATGAGCCAACAACGGGTCTGCATGTTCATGATATCGATCGTTTGTTGAAGGTACTCCAGCGCCTGGTTGAAGCGGGGGATTCTGTCCTTGTCATTGAGCATAACCTCGATGTCATTAAAACAGCCGATTATATCCTCGATTTGGGACCTGAGGGTGGAGAGCGGGGCGGATTAATAGTTGCCAAGGGGACTCCGGAAGAAGTTTGCCGTGTAGAAGAGTCTTATACCGGGCAATACCTGGCACCGATTATCGAACGCGATCGTAACCGCACAGAAAAGCAAATTGCAGACTACGAGAAACAAGCAGCGACACCCTAAGTGGGGCTGTAAAACACCTACCAAGCCGCCTCTGTATGAAAGGAGGTGGCATTTTTTCACGCATGATGGCTTTTTCTATGTTAGAATAGTTGAAGAAATTAAAGGGGGCAACAAAATGAAAAGAACTGTTGTCAAAGACATCGTCCAGCAGTTTCAGCTAAAGGTCGTAAGCGGCGAAAAAGGATTGTTTCGTGAAATTAAAACAAGTGATATCAATCGACCGGGGTTGGAAATCGCCGGTTACTTTAATTTCTATACAGCGGAACGGGTGCAGCTGCTAGGCAAAACAGAAATGGGGTTTATCACTACCTTAAGTTCAGAGGAAAGATTGGAACGTTTTCGCAAGCTGTGCAGTGTGGGTGAGATTCCTTGTTTTTGTGTATCCCGTCTGCTGGACATACCTGAGGAGCTGCTGCAGGCTGCTGAGGAAAAGGATATTCCCATTTTACAGTCCACTCTTCCGACAACGAAGTTGTCGAGTAAAATTACTACCTTTCTAGAGGGCCGGTTAGCTCCGCGAACGACGATTCACGGAGTGTTGATTGACATTTATGGTGTCGGGGTTCTATTGATCGGAGGGAGCGGAATCGGGAAAAGTGAAACAGCCCTGGAATTGGTTAAAAGAGGCCATCGCTTAATTGCTGACGATGCCGTGGAAATTCGCCAAACCTTGGAAAACCAACTGATTGGAAGCGCTCCCGAGTTAATCCAACATTTGCTGGAAATTCGCGGCTTAGGTATTATTAATGTCATGACCTTGTTTGGGGCTGGGGCTGTCCGGAATTTCAAGAAAATTTCGTTTGCTATACGCATGGAGATTTGGGACCCGCAGAAGCAATATGAACGGCTGGGAATCGATGAAGAAACGATGAAGGTGATGGATACAGAGATTCCGCAAATTACGATACCCGTTCGTCCTGGTCGAAATATGGCGGTGATCTGTGAAGTGGCAGCGATGAATTTCCGTTTGAAACGCATGGGCTATAATGCTGCAGTTCACTTCAGTAAGCGACTGACTGATACGATTGAAGAGGCAACAGAAGAAATCTAAAAAAGGTGGAGGATATATGAGTACAATCACTCCGTTGGATCCGATAGCTTTTCAGCTGGGTCCTATCGCTGTCCATTGGTATGGAATTATTTTGGGTACGGGGGCATTGCTGGGCCTCCTCTTGGCCATGAACGAATCAAAGCGGCAGGGGCTTAATCCAGATTTATTTTTAGATCTTGTGATGTTTGGTGTCCCCATTTCGATCATTTTTGCTCGGGCCTATTATGTGGCTTTTGAGTGGGATTACTATCAGCTTCATCCGCAAGATATTATTGCTGTATGGAAGGGTGGCATCGCCATTCATGGGGCGTTAATCGGCGCCGTGTTGACAGCCCTTGTTTTTACCCGTGTGAAAAAAGTAAGCTTCTGGAGAATCGCGGATATCGCCGCACCCGGTCTGATTCTTGGACAAGCGATCGGACGCTGGGGAAATTTTATGAACCAGGAGGCTCATGGGGGACCAACAACCCTTGATTTTTTACAATCCCTTCATTTGCCTGATTGGATTATTAATCAAATGTATATTAACGGAACTTATTATCATCCGACTTTTCTTTATGAATCGCTTTGGAATTTTGCTGGACTAATTATTCTTTTAATTATTCGCCGTAAATTGTCCCTGCATCGTGGGGAGTTGTTTCTCAGCTATTTTATCTGGTATTCCATCGGTCGATTCTTCATTGAAGGGATGCGCACAGACAGCCTTATGTTGACGGATACCCTGCGGATTGCCCAGGTAATAAGTATCGTTATTGTTGTCATAGCGATTATCCTATGGATTGCCCGACGAAAACTGGGGTACGCGAATGCCAAATATGGTGAATAAGGAGTTAGAACGTGTTGAGATATCAGACGGTGTTATTTGATTTAGATGGGACAATTATTGATACGAACGAATTAATTATTACTTCTTTTTTATATATCTTGGAAAAGTGGTTTCCTGGAAAGTTTAAACGGGAGGATATTATTCCCCAAATGGGGAAGCCCCTTCCTGAGCAAATGGAATTTTTCGGCGGTGCCGATCTACGTGAGGAACTTGTTGAGGCGTATCGAAAATATAATGTCGAAGTCCATGATGAATTGGTCAGGGAATTTCCGCATATCATGACAGCACTTATAGAGCTTCAAAAACTGGGTGTCACCATGGGAGTTGTTACAACAAAGCAGCGTGTGACCGCAGAAAAAGGTGCCCAACTGTTTGGCATTGATCAATTTATGAAAACTTTTATCGTGCATCAAGACACGACACATCATAAGCCACATCCGGAGCCGATTCTTTTGGCTATGAAAAATGTAAATGCCGATCCTCGTACAACTTTAATGGTTGGGGATAGCCAATATGATATTGAAGGGGCCCATAATGCTGGAGTTGATGCTGCAGGTGTCGCTTGGAGTTTAAAAGGGCCGGAGTTTCTAAAACAGTTTAAACCTGAATACATGCTTTATGATATGCGAGAATTAATCTCTATCGTCAAAGGAGATTGATGCCACATGCGACGAACGGAACGATTTGCCGTAGAGGGGGCGAATTCACTCTGGCAGCTGTATAAGACGATCAGTTTTTGGCGCGCCTTTCGGAATACGGCAGTCATCGTGATAGGCCGTTACATCCCTTTTCCAAGCTGGAAAAATTGGCTGTTTCGCACTTTCCTGGGAATGAAAATTGGGGAGCAGGCCGCCCTTGCTTTTATGGTAGTACCTGACATTTTATACCCCGAGAAAATTACGATAGGCTCCAATTCAATTATTGGGTACAATACTACGATTTTGGCTCATGAGTATTTAATTGATGAATATCGGATTGGAGAAGTTGAGATAGGCTCCAATGTGATGATCGGAGCAAACAGCACCATTTTGCCAGGCGTCAAAATCGGGGATGGAGCGGTTGTCTCTGCCGCTTCGCTCGTCATTCGCGATGTGCCTGCGGGAGCCTTTGTGGGAGGAAACCCGGCCAAGGTGATTCGCTTGAAGGAGCGCGTGAACCATGTGTAGGGGACAAATTATCCGCCGATTTCTTATCGTACTCATCCCCTGTACGCTGCTCCGTTTTTATCTGGGGGAGGATTCGATTAATTTCCTCTGGTTCTTTGTACTTTATTTACCAATGATTAATTGGTCCGTTTATTGGCTGATGTTTTCCGTTCGGGTAGTTCTGAACAAATTGAGAGGTTTTGATTGGATCGATGTCCCTAGATTGAGACGATTCTATGTGTGGTACCTCAATGTCCCGGGGGCATTAGCGTTCGCGGACCTGATTTATCGTGGATATGTATTTAATTCTTAGGTTGGAGAGGATCGTCTGTCTTTAGCGGAAGAAATTTCCTTTATTCTAGGGATTCCATTAAGAATAGGTGAAATAGCGGAAGATTTTTACGTTATGGATCCGATTAGATTGATTGTAAACGATTGCAAGTATATATAGCGGAAAATTTTACCGTTATTTACTCCTTATAAGGCTAAAAATAAGGAATAACGGAAAAATTTTCCGCTATTTTTGGTCAGCCTGGGTTCTGGTGACATAGGTTCCACTACGTTATTAGGGGATTTTGTGTTTTAACGGATTCACTGTCCGCTCGCCACCCACCGCTTGACGCTATTTGTTTATCTATGGTAGAATCGCTTTATCATATTAGCAGACTAAAGCAAAATAACTAGATGGGGTGAATCATATGACAAAGCCTTTAGGTTTTGAAAAGCCGTTAGGGATGCGCGATTACCTTCCTGATTTGCTATGGAAGCAGCGACAGATTGAGGAGAAACTACATAGATGCATGCTGCACTGGGGCTATCAAGAGATTCTAACCCCGACACTGGAATACTACGACACAGTTGGTGAAGCCAGTGCGACACATGACAGCAAACTATTTAAGTTATTAGATAGACAAGGCAGGACGCTCGTGCTTAGGCCAGATGTTACCGCACCGATTGCACGCGTAGCCTCCTCTCTTCTAAAAGATGAACCAAGGCCACTTCGGTTGATGTATAATACAAATGTTTTCCGCGCACAGGAAAAGGAAGCAGGTCGAAATGCCGAATTCACTCAGGCAGGGGTTGAATTGATAGGTGACTCTTCCGTAGAGGCTGATGCCGAAGTCATTGCCTTGGCGGTGGCGTGCTTGAAAGAAGCTGGACTTGAAGAATTTAAAATTGCCATCGGCCATGTAGGCTTCATCGAAGGGCTGCTAGAAGAAGTGGTCCCAGAAAAAAGCGGCCGTGACCAATTAAAGGAACGTCTGCATAATTCTGATTATGTTGGATTTAGACAAGACATTGCAGGCTTAACCATCTCAGAGGATGAGAAGAATCGGCTGCGGGGGATCCTCAAGCTGAGAGGCGGCGCAGATCGATTGGAAGATGCGGAGGCATTAACCATTAATGGCCGTGCTCGTCGTGCTGTTCGCAACTTGAAAGAACTATGGGCTGCACTGCAAGCCTATGACGTGACAGACTATGTCTTGTTTGATTTAAATCTACTAAGCAGCTTAAATTATTACACTGGTATTCTTTTTGAAGGGTATGCGGCCAATCAGGGCTTTCCGATTTGCGGGGGAGGAAGATATGATGACCTGTTCAAGCAATTCGGTATGGACAACCCTTCTACGGGATTTGCAATCAAAATGGATCGCTTGATTCAGTCCTCCGACCTGCAGCCAACGCAAGAAAAGAAAACCATATACATCCGATTTGATCAAGAAACACGCAACCTAGCGTTGAAAAGAGCGATGTTGTTAAGGCAAGAAGCAATTGTTGTCACAGGAATAGGGGAACCATCGCAGACATTTGATCAGATCATAGATTTTCGAGGAGGCCATGAAGATGTCTAAGCTTACCGTCGCGATGCCGAAAGGGCGAATCTTTGAAGAAGCTGTTGAGCTACTGCGTAAAGCGGGTCTGGATATTCCACCGGAATTTGAAGATTCCCGTCGTTTAATTATTCCTGTTGATGAAATCGGGATCGACTTCATCCTGGCAAAACCAACAGATGTCCCTACTTATGTGGAATATGGGGTCGCCGATATCGGTGTCGTTGGAAAGGATGTTTTGCTGGAAGAAGAACGGGATGTTTATGAGCTCCTCGACTTGAAGATCAGTTACTGCAGGTTATCTGTGGCTGGATTGGCCAATTGGCAACCGACAGATTCCCCGCGGGTAGCAACCAAATATCCGAAGGTTGCCTCTAAATACTTCCGGGAAAAAGGGGCACAGGTTGAAGTCATTAAATTAAACGGCTCAATCGAACTGGCGCCGATGATTGGTTTGGCTGATCGAATCGTTGATATTGTTTCGACAGGAAGAACATTAAAAGAAAATGGCTTGGTTGAGTTGGAGGAAATCACGCCGATCACCTCACGCTTAATTGCCAATCGGGTTAGCTACCGGATGAAAAGCGAGGCCATTGATTACGTTGTCGAAAAATTTGCCTCGGTTATTCCATCGTAGGTTACACTTTATAGGGGTGTTAAAATAATGAAAATGAAAATCGTAGATAGAAAAAACTTCTCAACGAAACGGGATGTAGAATCAGGAACAGATGAGCAGCGAAAAGCGGTTCTTGAGATTTTATCCCGCGTCAAGCAAGAGGGTGACCAGGCGGTCTTGGCCTTTACGGAAAAATTTGACCGGGTGCACTTGGCCTCCATGCAGGTAACCATTGACGAAGTTGAACAGGCTCAAAAAGAAGTCAGCCAAGAAGTTCGCCAAGCATTGCAGGAGGCGGCTGAAAATATTCGTACATTCCACGAAAAGCAAAAGCGCCAATCGTGGATGCAAACGTCCGACACCGGAACGATCCTTGGGCAGTTGATCCGTCCGCTGAAGCGGGTGGGGATTTATGTGCCGGGAGGACGTGCCGCATATCCCTCTTCCGTATTAATGAACGCCATTCCCGCACAGGTTGCAGGAGTAAAGGAAATTGTCATGGTTACACCGCCGGATCAACAGGGGAAAATTGATCCTGGGGTTTTAACTGCTGCAGCTATCGCTGGAGTCACGGAAATCTATAAGGTTGGCGGAGCACAGGCGATTGCCGCTTTGACCTATGGAACCGAGTCAATCCGGGCAGTCGATAAAATTGTAGGACCGGGAAATATCTATGTGGCCCTTGCCAAACGGGAAGTATTTGGTTTTGTGGATATCGATATGGTGGCTGGGCCGAGCGAGATTGTTGTTTTAGCCGATGAACAGGCAGATCCTTGTTATGTTGCTGCTGATCTGCTCAGTCAGGCGGAGCATGATCCGATGGCTTCCGCGGTCCTAGTGACGCCATCGCCCGAACTTGCCGAACAAGTTCAAAATGAAATGACCAGCCAGCTCGCTAAACTGCCGCGAAAGGAAATAGCCGAGGCATCGATTCGTGATTACGGAGCAATATGTGTAGTGGCAGATCTCGAGGAAGGCATCCAAGTTGTCAATGAGTTGGCACCGGAGCATCTGGAAATGCTGATTGCCCAACCATTTGATTATCTAGGTAGGATTGAGAATGCAGGCGCTATTTTCCTTGGGGAATACAGTTCAGAGCCTGTTGGCGATTATTTCGCCGGCCCGAATCACGTATTGCCAACCAATGGCACGGCGCGGTTTTCATCTCCGTTAAATCTTGATGATTTTATTAAAAAATCAAGCCTCATCTCCTATAGCCGTACGGATCTATTGAGAAACGGCGAAAAGATGATGGCCTTAGCCAAGTCAGAAGGGCTAACTGCACACGCCAAAGCGATTGAAGTTCGATTGCAAAAAGAGAGGGGTTTATCCAGGTAATGCGAACAGGTGAAATTAAACGTAAAACAAATGAAACCAACATTGAATTAAACTTTAATATAGATGGAGAGGGCAAAACCTCCTTAGAAACAGGTGTGCCTTTTCTGGACCATATGCTTGACCTTTTTGCCAAGCACGGCCAATTCGATCTTCATGTCAAAGCTGTAGGCGATATCGAGATCGATTACCACCACACAGTGGAAGACATTGCGATATGTCTTGGACAAGTCTTGCGCGAAGCTCTGGGAGATAAAAAAGGGATTAAACGATATGGAAATTTCTTTGTTCCCATGGATGAAACCCTGGCCCAGGTTGCCATTGATTTAAGCAACCGTCCCCATCTGGAGTACCGGGCAGCTTATCCAAGCCAACAGGTAGGTCAATTTCCAACGGAACTTGTTCATGAATTCATGTCAAAGTTAGCCTTGGAAGCCCGTATGAATCTACACATTATTTTGCATTATGGGATGAATACTCACCATATGATTGAAGCGATTTTTAAGGCTTTGGGTCGGGCATTGGATGAAGCGACAATGATTGATCCGCGAGTCAAAGGCGTCCCTTCGACAAAGGGGATGCTGTAAATGATAGCGATCATCGATTATGGAATGGGAAATTTGCATAGCGTCAGTAAGGCCATTGAAAGACTTGGCTATGATTATCAAATCATTGATCAACCAGAGCAATTGAAGGAAGCGCAGGGTGCCATTTTGCCCGGAGTTGGCGCTTTTGGAGATGCCATGAGAAATTTGCAAGAGCGAGATTTCATTCCCGCTATAAAGCAATATGCCGCTTCAGGGCGTCCACTGTTTGGGATCTGCTTGGGAATGCAGCTTTTGTTTGCGGAAAGTGAGGAACATGGAAACCATCAAGGGATTGGGCTTTTTCCTGGGGTTGTGCGTCGCTTTCAGGGGGATTACAAGGTGCCGCATATGGGTTGGAACAAACTCCAATTCCTGCGGGAACACTCCATTTTACAAGGAGTAGAGGAAGGGTATGCCTACTTCGTGCATTCCTACTTTTTGCAGCCTGAGACGACGGATTCCGATGTCCTTCTTGCTACTGCTGATTATTATCAAGAGGTACCGGCGATCATTGGAAAAGGGAATGTGATGGCTACCCAATTCCATCCAGAAAAAAGTGGAGAAGTGGGGATGCAGATTTTGCGTAATTTTGCTCAGATGGTGAAGGAGGGGACGTAACATGGGGGAATTTATTATCTATCCTGCGATCGATATTCGCGGTGGGAAATGTGTACGATTGCTGCAGGGGGATTATAATCAGGAAACGGTTTACGGCGATTCGCCTTTAGAAATGGCAAAACAGTGGGAGAAGCAGGGAGCAAGCTGGGTACATCTAGTCGATCTCGATGGCGCGAAGGCCGGTCACCCGGTGAACGATGCCATTATCCTGGAAATTGCGGCTGCCCTCTCTATTCCAGTTCAGGTTGGCGGAGGTATTCGTACGATACAGGAAGTCGACCGTTATTTGGAAGGTGGAGTAGCGCGAGTAATCCTTGGAACTGCGGCCATTCAGGATCGCCCCTTCGTGGAAAATGCGCTTCAGCAATATGGAGGTTCCCGCGTGGCGATTGGCATTGATGCGAGAAATGGGTATGTAGCTACACATGGCTGGTTGGAAACCTCTGAGGTGAAAGCAGAGAAATTGGCGCAGGAACTGGCGAAAAAAGGGGCAGAGACTTTCATCTATACCGATATTTCTCGCGATGGAACGCTTCAAGGACCAAACGTAGCGGAAATTGTGGGTCTAGCCCGTACAGCGGAGGTCCAGGTTATAGCTTCTGGGGGAGTCAGTGTGATGAACGACCTACAGAACCTTGGCCAATATGCTAGTGATGGGGTTTGCGGTGCGATCGTAGGAAAGGCTCTCTATACTGAGCGGATCAATTTGGCGGATGCGGTCCGCGAATTAGAGGTGAAATAATTGTTAACGAAGCGAATTATCCCTTGCTTGGATGTGAAAGATGGAAGAGTAGTGAAGGGCGTTAGCTTTGTCAATTTGCGTGATGCCGGTGATCCTGTTGAGCTGGCTGAACTCTATAGCCAAGAAGGAGCAGATGAACTGGTTTTTCTTGATATTTCTGCATCCCATGAAGGCCGGGAGACGATGGTTGAAGTGATTCGCCAAACGGCGGCGAAGGTGACTATTCCTTTCACCGTGGGTGGGGGGATTAATAGTATTGAAGATATGCGTAGGGTATTGCGCGCGGGGGCGGATAAGGTATCCATGAATACATCTGCCGTGCGAAACCCAGAGCTTGTGCGTGAAGGGGCAGAGGTGTTTGGGTCCCAATGCATTGTTGTTGCCATTGATGCCACGTGGGTGGAAGAGAAAAAAGGCTGGGAGGTCTATACTCATGGTGGCAGGCAAGCGACAGGCCGCGATGCGGTGGAATGGGCCAAACAGGTTGAACAATTAGGTGCCGGGGAGATCTTATTAACAAGCATGGATACCGATGGGCATAAAGATGGTTTTGACATTTCCTTAACCAAGGCCATCTCTGAAGCTGTCAGGATTCCCGTAATCGCGTCAGGCGGAGCAGGGAATGAAGAACACTTTTTGCAGGCATTTCGCGATGGAAAAGCAGATGCTGCCCTCGCTGCTTCGATTTTCCACTATAAAGAAGTTACCATTGATCAGGTCAAACAATATTTGAATGAAAAAGGGGTCGAAGTACGATGCAAATGATAGATTGGGAAAAGATTACATTTGATCAACAAGGGCTTGTACCAGCCATTATTCAGGACGCGCAAAGTAAAGAAGTGCTAATGATGGCCTATATGAACAAGGAATCGTTGCAAAAAACACTGGATACTGGAGAAACCTGGTTTTGGAGCCGCTCTAGACAAGAGCTTTGGCACAAGGGTGAAACCTCAGGCAATACACAAAAAGTGGGGAGAATATCGTTGGATTGTGACGGGGATACCCTGTTAATTCAGGTAAATCCGGCAGGACCTGCATGTCACAATAATACTTACACCTGCTTTACCTCTCTTACAGATGAAGAACAGGCTGGGCCTGGTCGGTTTGAGATCCTTGGCCAGTTGGAAGCATTGATTGCCAAGCGTGATGCGGAAAGGACAGAAGGTGCCTATACTACCTACCTTTTTGAAAAAGGTGTAGATAAAATTTTGAAAAAGGTTGGCGAAGAAGCTGGTGAGGTCATCATTGCTGCAAAAAATCGCAGTCATGAAGAGTTGCGCTGGGAGGCTAGTGATTTAATTTATCACCTGCTAGTTTTACTGCGTGAACAACAGCTGCCATTAGACGACGTGTTAAAGGAACTATCTGGACGTTATCATAAATAGGCGAAAAGTGTTGTGAAGCAGGTTTTAAACGGGAACTTGTGCTATACTTTGGTTAAGAACCATAGATTATGAGGAGTTTATATGCTTTCTAAACCAACTAACGTAATTGAACTAAATATGAATGCAGAAGCATTTAATCATATTGCCGTTAAATCACTCGACCGATTTAATTATTCGAAAGCACTTCGATACTTCACCCGGGCGTCCCGTTTAGAACCAAAGAATCCGCGTTACCATTACAACGTAGCAGGCGTATTGACAAAAATGGGGGACTACGCGGCCTCCAATGAAGTCTTGCAGCAACTGCTGGAAGATGATGTGGAAGGTGCTGTGGATTCTCATTATTATCTGGCGTGTAATTATGCGCATATGGATTTACTGGAAGAGGCAGAAGAACACGCGATGAAGTATTTAGAACAGACCGAAGATGGAAAGTACATAGCTGACATCCGGGATTTATTGGATTATGTCGGAGTGGAATTGGATCGACCGTGGTTTTATCCCATGCTGCAAGGGGACATGGATGAAAAGACGAAGCAGCACGAACAAGCGCGTAAACTTTTGGAGGAAGGTAACTTTGTCCAAGCAGAGAAAATTCTTGTTCAATTGGAAGAAGATCATCCCGATTTTATTGCCGCGAAAAATAACCTAGCATTATGTTACTATTATATGGGGGATTTCCCAAAGGCAGAACAAACGATTCTATCTGTTCTGGAGCAGGATCCCGACAATTTGCATGGATTATGTAATCTTGCTGTACTATACTTCCATAATCAGGATAAGGGGAATCTGGAAAAGCTGCTTTCTAATTTGGCTAAGGTAATTCCCTTGCAGTATGATCAAGCCTATAAGCTAGGGATAACCCTTGGAGTTTTGGGCGAGCACAAATCTGCCTTTCTTCTTTTTAAACAGCTTACTGATTATGCCTGGCACCTCGATTTTCACCTGTTTCACTACTGTGCGGTGGCGGCGTATAATATAGGAAGATACAAGGAAGCCAAAAAAAATTGGAAATTGGTTTGCAGAGAAGATCCGGAATCAGGAGTGGCCCCCTTCTATTTGCAATTTTTGGAGGAGGGGAATGCTGGTGAAAAGCAGGAAATTCCTTACTATTACGGGATTCCTATGGAATTGCAGGAAGCTTCCAAAGCCAATCAGAAGCAAATAGTAACGAATGACCCGTTTGTTCGGTCTTCTTTTCTTTGGGCCTTGCGACATGGGGATAAAGAAACCAAGCTGCAAGTTCTTCAAGCTTTCGAATGGCTTGGTGATCAGGAAGTGGTGGAAACCTTGCTTCAATTCCTGGAAGATCCTAACGAAGATGAAGAATTAAAAAGGCTTGCCCTGTTTGTCCTTAAAACGCTTGGACATTCCGTTTAATATTTCACTAGCTTTACTAGGAAGATAAATAGAGAAGAAGTGGGAGAGTGAAACTACCATGGCTGATGAAAATATTTATGATGTCATTATTGCCGGGGCTGGTCCTGCAGGGATGACGGCTGCTGTTTATACAGCTCGCGCGAATATGTCGACGCTAATGATCGAACGGGGAATGCCTGGCGGTCAGATGGCGAACACAGAAGATATTGAAAATTACCCTGGATTTGACAGTATATTAGGTCCGGATTTATCGAATAAAATGTTTGAACATGCAAAAAAATTTGGTGCAGAATATGCCTACGGTGATATTCAGAGCATTGAAGACGGATATCCCTATAAACTAGTGAAAGCCGGAAATAAGGAATACCGTGCCAAATCCGTGATCGTAGCATTGGGTGCGACACATCGTAACCTAGGGGTTCCGGGGGAGAAAGAACTATCCGGACGAGGGGTTTCCTATTGTGCTGTTTGTGACGGTGCTTTTTTCCGCGGAAAAGAGCTGGTTGTCGTTGGTGGTGGAGACTCGGCAGTAGAAGAAGCGATCTTCTTAACCCGTTTTGCCTCGAAGGTCACTATTGTACACCGTCGTGAGGAGTTCCGCGCGCAAAAAATTATACAAAAACGGGCCTTTGAAAATCCGAAAATTGAAGTCATCTGGAATACGGTTGTGAAAGAGATCCGTGGTGATCAGAAGGTTTCCGGCGTATTGATGGAAGACGCAAAAACGGGAGAACAGCAGGAGTTTGCTTGTGACGGGGTCTTTATTTATGTAGGCATGGATCCATTATCGAAGGCTGTACAAGGGCTTGGAATCACAAATGAGGCAGGGTATATTTTAACAGATGAGAAAATGCAGACAAAGGTGCCGGGAATTCTCGCAGCAGGTGATATCCGCGAGAAGATGCTGCGTCAAGTGGTAACTGCAACTGGGGACGGCGGAATTGCCGCACAGAGCGCTCAGCACTTTGTAGAAAATCTGGAAGAGAAGCTAAAGGAAGAAGCCGGGTCTAAAGCTTAACCCAATCTTAACCGGTTTGTAACAATGCTGAAATATTAAGGGGCTATACTTAAATTATCAAATTGACCCCCTTATATAATATACCTTTAGGCGTGATTCTCCGTGATCACGCCTCTTTTTTTGCATTCCTTTACCCTTTTTCAAAGTCTAACGTCCAAGTGGCTTTGCACCTTTTAATCAAGGGTGGTATTCTATGGGAGAGAGGTGAGGAGTCGTGACTGGCAAACAGATTAATTTATTGATTATTACGGGGATGTCAGGTGCAGGGAAAACAACCGCAGTACAGAGTCTGGAGGATCTCGGATTCTTCTGTGTGGATAACCTTCCCCCACTACTAATACCCAAATTTGCCGAGCTTATTGAGCAATCGGGAGGCCGGATTCAAAAAGTCGCTCTAGTTATTGACCTAAGGGGACGAGAATTCTTTGTCACCTTATCCGATGCACTGGCTCGTTTAGAAGAAATGGAACATATTAACTATCAAATTCTATTCCTTGATTCCTCTGACCAGGTACTGGTTCAACGCTATAAAGAAACTCGGAGAAGACATCCGCTTGCTGCCGAAGGTTCACCACTGGAAGGGATTTTGGCAGAGAGAAGGCTTTTGGAAGAATTGAAGGGTCGTGCCAATCTAATTTTAGATTCAAGTCAATTGAAACCGATTCAGTTGAAAGAGAAGATCTCCAATTACTTCTCTACCATGCAGTCAAGGATGACTGTAAATATAACTTCCTTTGGATTTAAATACGGGATTCCGATTGATTCGGACTTGGTTTTTGATGTTCGTTTTCTCCCTAACCCTCACTATATTACAGAGCTGCGGCCGAAAACAGGCCTAGACGAGGAAGTTTCCACATATGTATTTAAATGGGATGAAACCGCGCAATTTGTTCATAAATTAGAGGATTTTATCGCCTTTACTCTGCCGCATTATCAGCGGGAAGGAAAAAGTCAACTAATCATAGGTATTGGATGTACTGGTGGAAAACATCGATCTGTTTCGATAGCCGAGTATTTAGGAAAGAAATTTAGCAGTCAATACGTGACAAGGGTAAGCCATCGTGATATCGAACGTGACCGAAAGTGAGGTGTAGGGTTCATGAGCAACTCAGAACTAAGCGCGGATCGGCACCATCACAAGGTCGTTGTCATCGGTGGAGGAACTGGTCTATCCGTTCTGTTGCGCGGCTTGAAAGAAAAACCATTTGATATCACCGCAATCGTGACGGTTGCGGATGACGGGGGAAGTTCAGGACGGCTACGCGAAGAAATGTCAATGCCGCCGCCAGGTGATATTCGCAACGTGATTGTGGCTCTTGCTGACACGGAACCATTATTGGCTCGTTTGTTCCAATACCGTTTTTCCCAGGGGATTGGATTAGCGGGTCATAGTTTAGGCAACTTGTTTATTGCAGCAATGAAAGAAATTACCGGTGATTTTGTTACAGCAATTAAAGAAATTAGTCGAGTATTAGCTGTAAGAGGGCAGGTGCTTCCGGCAGCCAATCAAGCGATCATTCTGAAAGCAGAGATGACCGATGGGACCATTGTCTCAGGCGAATCCCAAATCCCTCGTACAGGGAAAAAGATTAAAAGGGTATTTCTAGAACCAAAGGATGTGCAACCTTTGGATGAAGCGATCAGGGCTTTGCAGGAGGCCGAGTTGATCTTACTCGGACCAGGAAGCTTATTTACGAGCATACTGCCAAATCTTTTAGTGCCGGGAATCTCTAAAGCCATCAAAGAATCCGCAGCAAAAAAGATGTATATTTGCAATGTAATGACACAGCCAGGGGAAACCGATTTTTATACTGTTACAGATCATGTACAGGCGATATATAATCATGTGGGGGCTGACTTGTTTCAAACCATTCTTGTCAACAATGCCTGGATAGCAGACGATGTCCGGGATCAATATATGGAACAAGGGGCAGCGCCGGTAAAATATGACCGGGACCGCCTGGAGAAATTTGGTTTTGATATTATTGAGGATCATTTTATAGTTTATGAAACTTACTTGCGCCACGATGCTAGAAAAATTGGCGACGCCATTCAAAAACTTTTGAATGATAAATGAGGTGGGAATGTTGTCTTTTGCGGCTTTAACCAAGAAGGAATTGACGCAGGTAGAGAATAATTCATGCTGTGATCTGGCGGAGATGGCGGCCTTAATTCGAATGAACGGAACGGTTCAATTCGGAAGTAATCGATTTATTCTCGACATTGTCACAGAAAATGCGGCCATTGCCCGCAGAATCTATTCCCTGGTGAAAAAACATTTTAAGGTGCATGCAGAACTGCTGGTGCGTAAAAAGATGCGCCTGAAAAAAAATAATGTGTATATCGTACGTTTACCTCAACAAGTTAAAGATATCTTGGAAAGTTTGTCTATTTATCAGGATGGAACGTTTATTCGAGGGATTCCGAAGGAAACAATAAAAAAAGCCTGCTGTAAACGGGCCTATTTAAGAGGGGCCTTTCTAGCAGGGGGATCTGTCAACCATCCAGAATCCAATAGTTATCATTTAGAGATTTCTTCCTCCTATCAGGAGCATTGTGAGGATTTAAATAAATTGGCCAACACCTTCAAGCTTAATGCACGCTGCATTGAGCGAAAGAAGGGATATGTGATGTATATTAAGGAGAGTGAAAAAATCACTGAATTTTTAAGTGTGATAGGGGCCCACCAAGCTCTCTTGTATTTTGAAGATGTACGAATTGTCAAGGATATGCGCAATTCCGTCAATCGCCTAGTCAATTGCGAAACGGCAAATCTAAATAAAACGGTCAGTGCCGCGATCCGAACGATTGAGAATATTAAGCTAATTGAACGGGAGATCGGATTGGATCAATTGCCTGATCGGCTCCGTGAGGTTGCAGAGGCAAGAATGAAGCATGCCGACTTAAACCTGTCTGAATTAGGGGAGATCCTCCCCAGCGGAAAGGTTAGTAAATCGGGAATTAACCACCGCTTAAGGAAAATCAACGAGATCGCAGAAAAACTTCAAGGAAAAGACAGAAATTCTTAATCAATACATGCTATAATGAAGTATAATTAGTTCGATGATCGAATTGGAGGTCATATCATTGGTTCGTGAACAGGTTATTGTAAATTTGAAGACAGGATTACAGGCTCGCCCTGCTGCCTTTTTTGTACAGGAAGCCAATCGCTACTCTTCCGAAATATTTGTGGAAAAAGACAATAAAAAAGTGAACGCAAAAAGCATAATGGGAATTATGAGTTTGGCCGTTGGAAGCGGATCCACCATTACTATCTCCGCTGATGGGCCAGATGCTTCTGAGGCAGTTTCAAATCTGAAAGCGCTTGTAGAAAAGGAAGATTAAGTAGCTCTCAAGCGAAGAAAAGCCGATCGCCTATTTTTAAGCGATCGGCTTTTTCTTTTTATTCATTGTTTTTCTGTTCAATTCTTTGAATGACATTGTCAATTAAACCGTATTCCTTGGCTTCCTGAGCGCTCATAAAATTGTCCCGATCGGTATCGCGTTCCACTTTTTCTAATGGTTGTCCAGTTCTCTCCGCCATGATCGAGTTGAGATGATCTCTCATTCTGAGAATACGCTTGGCGCTGATTTCAATATCTGTCGCTTGTCCTTGGGCACCACCCAGTGGTTGGTGAATCATGACCTCGCTATTTGGTAAGGCATATCGTTTCCCTTTGGCACCTGCGCAGAGAAGAAAGGCTCCCATACTTGCTGCCATTCCAATGCAAATAGTAGAAACATCTGGTTTAATGAACTGCATCGTATCATAAATAGCCATACCTGCTGTAATCGACCCACCGGGACTATTAATATAAATATTAATGTCCTTATCTGGATCTTCCGCAGCTAAAAATAGTAATTGCGCAACCACACTGTTTGCGACTTGATCATTAATCGCAGTCCCTAAGAAGATAATGCGATCTTTAAGCAAACGGGAATAAATATCATAAGCTCTTTCACCACGGTTCGTTTGTTCGATGACTGTAGGTACTAACATATCTTTTCCCCCTCTCAATATCCATAGATTACCTGTACAGTTTAATACTACACTAAAGGTCAACAAAGGTCAAATAAGATAATTCCTTACTATACATTGTAGTCTATTTCTATGGAATTTTATACCTGAACAAAAAAATTCCACCGGCCATAGGCTCGGTGGGATTGATAGGAGTGGAGAGAAACCTGAACAATGGTATCAGGATTAACTTAAGTATAATAAAAGAAGAAAGCGTTTTCAATATATTACGAAAAATTTTTCAGCAGGAATTGTTTCTGTACTTTTCAACTTCGATTCATTAAAAAATAGACTCGCAACATCTTCTTGTTGCAAGTCCAAGTAAAAATATCAAGGGGGTCACAAAAAGTGCATGACCTCTTATTATATTAAAGCGTTTAAGTGATAAAATCAAGACTAAAATTGGAATTGTATAAATTTATTGAAGGAACTAAAATAGAGAGTAAGAAGAAATATGTCTAAGGGGGGATTTCATGCAAATCGGTTATGGACTACACCAGGAACAAACCATGAAGTTGGTGATGACACCGGAATTAAGACAAGCCATTACAATTTTGCAGCTATCAGCCCTAGATCTTTTAGAATATTTGAATGGAGAATTAAATGAAAATCCGGTCATCGAACCGTTGGATCTAGAATTCAATCGTCAGGAGAAGAAGCAACCGGAAGATCCTCTTTCAGAACTTCAGTGGAAAGAATCTATTCAGGATCGCGGTTACGAATACCCCCATACAATTACCCGTTCAGGTGAAAGTGAATCTAATACCCTCGATTGGATTGCCCGAAATGACATCTCGCTGGAGAAACACCTGCTTGAGCAGCTATCCTTTCTGCGAAATCTGCCTGAAATCATTCGAATTCTTTCTCGTTTCCTCATTGGAAATTTAGATGAGAACGGTTATTTAGATATACAATTGGAAGAAACAGCAAAACAATTCAACGTCGATCCGGAATGGCTCGAGCAAGCACTAATCGTTGTTCAAGGGTTAGAGCCGAGAGGGGTAGGGGCACGCAATTTAAAAGAATGTCTGATAATCCAGTTGGAATATGCGGGGAAGAAGGATAGTGTTGCTTTTACCATTGTGGAGAATTATCTGCATGAGCTGGCAGAGGGGAAGGTAAGCAAGATTGCTGCGGAGATGCAAATCAAGCCGCGAGAGGTTCAGGAAGCCGTGGATTATATCCGCACCTTGAATCCGCGTCCCGGTGCCTTTTACCATCAACAGCAGGCACGATATATCATACCCGATGTGACCGTGAAAAAGGTGAATGATCATTATGTTATCCTGGTCAACGAATCCGTCACACCGAGGATTACCATTAGCAAACAGTATGAGAAGATGATGCACCTGGATGCAGAAACCAAAAAATACGTTCATAATAAAATGAACTCTGCATTATGGTTAATTAAAAGCATTGAGCAGCGACGGACGACGATTTATAAGGTAACAGAGGCTATCGTTCAAGCCCAAATTGATTTTTTTGAAAAAGGATTAACCTATCTTAAACCGATGACACTAAAAGAAATTGCGGAAACGGTTGGACTCCATGAGTCAACAATCAGTAGGGCTACCAATAATAAGTATGTTCAGACACCAAGAGGATTGTTTGAATTGAAATATTTTTTCTCCTCTGCATTAACCACTTCGACTGGCGAGTCAGCCTCATCAGAGAGCGTAAAGATGAAATTAAAGGAGTTCATTGAAAAAGAGGATCGCTCAAAGCCGTTATCTGATCAAAAATTAAGCGATATGTTTCAGCAAATGGGGATTACTGTCTCCCGGCGGACGGTGGCAAAGTACAGAGAAGAAATCAACATCCCCTCATCCGCAAAAAGAAAACGTTATTAGGAGTCGAAATGATGGAACAGGAAATTAGGCCTTTTCGTATCACCCTGTATACGAAGGAACGCTGTAGTCTATGTGACGACGTAAAGGAGCGGGTAAACCGTGTAGCTAAAGACATCCCGCTTCAGCTGGAATTGTTTGATATCACCACCGATGAAGCCATTTTTGAGAAATATAAATGGTTGATTCCGGTGGTCCACATTGATGGAGAAGAAGTCTTTGTTTCAAAAATGGCCGAACTATGGTTGAGAAGAGAATTAGATAAACGTAGAGATCTGAAGAGTGAATGACCTGGGAACAAAAGGCTGTCGATTCAATTTGGATTAAGGGGAGTGCGAATTCGGACTGAAACTTTAAAATGATGCCAGCCTTGGTCCGAATCGAACCGAATAGGGACAGGTGCACCCCTTTCTACGTGAAACCTGTCTCAATTCCGAGGGAATAGGGACAGCTGCACCTCATTCATACTGAAGCCTGTCTCAATTCCGAGGGAATAGGGACAGCTGCAACTCATTTAACCCGAAGCCTGTCTCAATTCAGAGCGAATCAAGACAGGGCAACGCCCTTCACCCCAAAACCTGTCCCAATCCAGACCTAATAGGGACAGCTCGCACCCCATACCACCCGCAACCTGTCCGAATTATTGTCTTTTCACCTTCCTGTATTGACAAAAATGGAAAGATCTGCGTACAATGAAGTTACCGGGACGTAAAAGATATTATATGGACTATAATTGTCCCGATATAATCAGGTGACTTCTCTTTGAATGTGGATGATGCACCTGATTCATACTAAAACTAGGCATTGCTCCGTGACTTGGTAAATTAGCCTTTTTATAATTAAGGAGGATTAAATATGGTTAAAGTTGGAATTAATGGGTTCGGTAGAATTGGAAGAAATGTTTTTCGCGCTGCGTTAAACAATCCTGAAGTGGATATCGTTGCGGTCAATGATTTAACTGACTCCAAATCTCTAGCACACCTTCTGAAATACGACAGTGTTCATGGAAAACTTGATGCGACAGTAGAAGCAGGAGAAGGCTTTATCACGGTCAACGGAAAAGAAATTAAGGTTCTTGCAGAACGTGATCCGGCCAAACTTCCATGGGGAGACTTGGGTGTGGAGATTGTGGTGGAATCCACCGGACGGTTTACCAAACGTGAAGACGCATCAAAACATCTCGAAGGCGGAGCGAAAAAGGTTATCATTTCTGCTCCAGGAAACAATGAAGATATTACGGTTGTAATGGGAGTCAATGAGGATAAATATGAGCCAGCCAGCCATCACGTTATTTCCAATGCCTCTTGTACAACCAATTGTTTAGCACCTTATGCAAAAGTGCTAAACGATACATTCGGGATTCGCCGCGGATTAATGACCACGGTACACTCCTATACAAATGACCAGCAAATCCTTGATTTGCCTCATAAAGATCTGCGTCGTGCACGGGCAGCCGCAGAAAATATTATTCCGACAACAACAGGTGCTGCCAAAGCTGTCGGCCTCGTTCTGCCGGAATTAAAAGGAAAATTAAACGGATTTGCGATGAGGGTTCCGACCCCCAATGTATCGGTGGTTGACTTAGTAGCAGAATTGGATCGCGATACGACAGCAGAAGAAATTAATCAAGTGTTGAGAAAAGCAGCAGAAGGGCCTCTCAAAGGGATTCTGGGCTATTCAGAAGAACCTTTAGTATCCGGGGATTACAACGGGGATGCTCATTCTTCTACGATTGACGCGCTATCTACAATGGTGCTGGAAGGGAACATGGTTAAAGTTGTTTCCTGGTATGATAACGAATGGGGATATTCTAATCGAGTAGTGGATTTGGCGGCATATATTGCCAAACGTGGTCTATAAAAGTAAAATGATAACGATGTGCTAAAGGGAGAAATCATTGATTCTCCCTTTTCGGTATGATGAGCCCATGAAGGGTAAATTAGGAGGTTCTTGTTGCATGCCTAAGAAAACCATACGTGATGTGGATGTTCAGGGGAAAAGAGTATTCTGCCGGGTAGACTTCAATGTACCCATGAATGGGCAGGAAATTACAGATGATACAAGGATCCGTGCAGCCATCCCTACGATTCAGTATTTGGTTCAACAGGGAGCCAAAGTCATTCTGGCTAGTCATTTGGGCAGACCCAAGGGAAAGGTAGTCGAAGAATTAAGACTAACACCTGTTTCCACCCATTTAAGCCAGCTTCTCAATCAGGAGGTTAAACAAGCCACTGAGGTAGTAGGAGATAAGGTGACAGATCAGGTCAATGGACTAAAACCCGGTGAGATTTTACTTTTGGAAAATGTGCGTTTTGAGCCTGGCGAAGAGAAAAATTCACCTGAATTAGCCAAGCAAATAGCTGCCCTTGCTGACATGTTTGTCAATGATGCATTTGGAGCGGCCCATCGTGCCCATGCCTCGACAGAAGGAATTGGACACTACATTCCTGGAGTTGCCGGATTTTTAATGGAGAAAGAATTGGCTTTTCTTGGTGATGCCTTAGCGAAACCAGAACGGCCTTTCACGGCGATTATCGGCGGGGCCAAAGTGAAGGATAAGATTGGGGTCATTGAAAGCCTTTTGGAAAAAGTGGACAATCTAATTATTGGCGGCGGACTCGCAAACACCTTCATTAAAGCCCAAGGCTATGATGTAGGGGCTTCCTTATTGGAAGAGGATAAAGTCGAGCTTGCTGCATCTTTTATTGAAAAAGCCAAACAGCGCGGCGTCAATTTTTGCATTCCAACTGATGTTGTCGTGGCTGACAAATTTGCTAATGATGCCGAGACAAAGGTTGTCTCTGTAAAGGATATTCCCGCAGGTTGGCAAGCGCTCGATATTGGACCGGAAACGGTAAAAGCTGACCAACAGGTGATTGCAAATTCCAAGACAGTGGTTTGGAACGGGCCAATGGGCGTATTCGAAATGGAGACGTTCATGAAAGGTACCGAGGCCATTGCCCAGGCCATGGTCAAGGTACAAGGGACAACAATCATCGGCGGAGGAGATTCTGTGGCAGCTGTGGAAAAGGCAGGAGTAGCGGAGAAAATGTCGCATATATCCACTGGCGGCGGTGCTTCCTTGGAGTTTATGGAGGGTAAGCAGCTTCCGGGTGTGACGATTTTACAGGATAAATAAATCATCGAAAAGGTGATGAAATGAGAATACCAATCATTGCAGGAAACTGGAAGATGTTTAAGACTGTTGCCGAAGCTAAAGATTTTGCAACGGCCTTACCGGCCATAGAAAAAGGGGTTGAAGCTGTCGTTTGTGTACCTTTTACTGCTCTTTCTTCGGTTGGAGAGATTTTATCCAGGAAAAATGTGTCACTAGGTGCACAGAATGTTCATTGGGAAGAAGAAGGTGCGTTTACGGGTGAAATCAGCCCTTTAATGCTGAAAGAACTCGGTGTAAAATATGCCATTATTGGGCATTCCGAACGGCGTGCCTACTTTAATGAAACAAATGAGACCGTGAATTTGCGAATCAAAGCCGCTTTAAAACACGGCATTCATCCTATCGTTTGTGTGGGAGAGGATTTGCAGCAAAGGGAAACAGGTCAGACCAAAGCTGTAGTCAAGGAGCAAATGGAAGCGGCGATGCAGGGAATATCCCAGGAAGATTTGTTTAAATTCGTGATTGCCTACGAACCGATTTGGGCAATTGGGACAGGGAAAACCTCCTCTGCGGAAGACGCAAACGAAGTCATTGGATACATAAGGCAACTGATTGCAGACCAGTTTGATCAGAATACTGCCATTCAGGTTCGCATCCAATATGGAGGAAGTGTCAAACCCGAGAACATTGCAGGTTTCATGGACCAGCCAGATATTGATGGGGCTCTTGTCGGCGGGGCAAGTCTAAAGCCTGATTCGTTTGCTGCTCTTTTGAAAGGAGCTCGTCATGAATAGACCAAAACCAGTCGCACTGATCATTATGGATGGATTCGCCATCCGGAACGAAACTATAGGAAATGCGGTAGCCCAAGCGAAAAAGCCGAATTTTGACCGCTTAAGAAAACAGTTTCCACATACCCTTTTAGGAGCAAGTGGAGAATCTGTTGGGTTGCCAGATGGGCAGATGGGTAACTCCGAGGTTGGCCATCTAAATCTGGGTGCAGGAAGGATCGTCTATCAGGAATTAACTCGGATTTCAAAGGAAATTCGTGAGGGATCTTTCTTTCAAAATGAAACTTTTCTCAATGCAATTCAACATGTAAAACAACATCAGTCCAAGCTTCATTTGTATGGATTATTTTCAGATGGTGGGGTTCATAGCCATATTAAACATCTTTTTGCTTTATTGGAATTGGCGAAGATGGAAAACCTGGATCAGGTTTATATCCATGCCTTTCTTGATGGCAGAGACGTAGCCCCTAACAGCGCGGTAAAATTTATCGAAGAAACGAACCAAAAGATGGAGCAGCTCGGGATTGGAAAATTTGCGACTGTGCAAGGGCGGTATTATGCCATGGATCGGGACAAGCGTTGGGAACGGACTGAAAAGTCTTATCGGGCTATGGTATATGGGGAAGGACCCGGGTATCAAAATCCGTTGGATGCGGTTAAAGAGTCCTATGAAAAGAGCGTGTACGACGAATTCATTATGCCCACTGTGATCGTGGATGAAGTCGGTCATCCAAACGGTCTCGTGGAAGATCACGACGCGGTGATCTTTTTCAACTTCCGCCCAGACCGCGCCATTCAGCTATCTCAAGCCTTTACAAATGAAGATTTCCGTGAATTTGAACGAGGAGAAAAAGCACCTAAGGATCTGTATTATGTCTGCTTGACTAAATTCAGCGAGAGTGTCGATGGATATATAGCTTATAAACCAACGAATCTGGATAATACCCTAGGAGAGGTTTTGCAGCAAAATGGCATGAAGCAGTTAAGGATTGCGGAGACGGAGAAATACCCACACGTGACGTTCTTCTTCAGTGGCGGACGGGAGAAGGAGTTTGAAGGGGAGACTAGGGTTTTAATCAGCTCCCCGAAGGACGTTGCGACCTATGACCTAAAACCGGAAATGAGCGCTTATCAAGTAACGGAAGCAGTCCTGGCCGAGTTGGATAAGAATCTGCACGATGTGATCATCCTTAATTTCGCGAACTGTGATATGGTGGGACATTCCGGGAAAATGGAACCGACAATCAAAGCAGTTGAAACAGTTGACGAATGTATGGGGAAGTTTGTGGATGCGATCTTGGAAAAAGGTGGAGTTGCTCTTGTTACTGCTGATCATGGCAATGCGGATTGGATGATTGATGAAAATGGTCATCCAATTACCTCACATAGTACGTATCCGGTTCCCTTTATTTTAACCAAAGAGGGAGTCGAACTACGAGAAGGCGGGGTTCTTGCGGATATTTCTCCAACCATTTTGAAATTATTAGGGGTCGAACAACCACAAGAGATGACCGGTAAACCATTATATAAATAAAGGAGTGTCAGAGAGAATGACAATCATATCAGATATTTATGCTAGAGAGGTTTTAGATTCCCGCGGGAATCCCACAGTAGAAGTTGAGGTTTATCTTGAGTCGGGAGGATTCGGCCGGGCTATTGTCCCTTCAGGAGCATCAACAGGTGCATATGAAGCGGTTGAGCTAAGAGACCAAGATTCTGCGCGTTATTTAGGAAAAGGGGTTTTAAAGGCTGTTGAAAATGTGAACGAAATTATCGCCCCTGAAATTATCGGCTTGGATGCCTTAGACCAGATTGGAATCGATCAACTGATGATTGACCTTGACGGTACTCCTAATAAGGAAAAGCTTGGCGCAAATGCCATTCTAGGGGTTTCTATGGCTGTTGCCCGTGCGGCTGCAGATGCATTGGATATTCCTTTGTATGTCTACCTTGGTGGGTTTAATGCAAAGCAATTGCCTGTTCCAATGATGAATATCTTAAATGGCGGAAAGCACGCGGATAACAATGTAGATATCCAAGAGTTTATGGTCATGCCTGTAGGCGCCGCGAACTTTACTGAAGCTTTGCGCACAGGAGCAGAAATCTTCCATCAATTAAAAACGGTTCTGAAGAGTAAGGGATTGAACACTGCAGTAGGAGATGAGGGGGGATTCGCCCCGAATCTAAAATCGAATGAAGAAGCCTTGCAAACGATCATGGAGGCTATTAAAAAAGCGGGCTATGAACCTGGGAAAGATGTTTTTCTCGCACTCGACGTTGCTTCTACCGAAATTTATAAAGACGGGGTTTATCACTTAGAAGGTGAAGGTTTAACCAAAACAACCGAAGAAATGATTGAATACCTGTCTATGCTTGTAGACAAATACCCCATAATTTCTGTTGAAGATGGACTAGCAGAGGATGATTGGGATGGCTGGAAGAAATTGACCGAGCGAATCGGCAGCAAGGTGCAATTAGTTGGGGATGATCTCTTTGTCACCAATACTGAGCGACTATCACGCGGAATTGAAAGTGGAACGGCCAATTCAATTCTTGTAAAGGTAAACCAAATTGGAACCTTAACTGAAACCTTTGATGCTATTGAAATGGCGAAGCGTGCCGGATATACTGCGGTTATTTCCCACCGTTCGGGAGAAACAGAGGATGCTACGATTGCCGATATTGCGGTCGCAACCAATGCTGGACAAATCAAAACTGGAGCTCCATCTAGAACAGATCGGGTTGCCAAGTACAATCAACTGTTAAGAATCGAGGACGAACTTGGCGCATTGAGTCAATACGGCGGCTTGAAATCTTTCTACAATATTAAGCGATAAATAGGTTGATGAGAGGAGAATGCGACCGTGCATTCTTCTCTTTTTCTTGCCGAATAGGTTCTTTTGTGATACATTACTAAAGAGTAAACTTGTACTAATTGCCGTTAACCATGGCTTGTACGGGGATATTTATGTCAGGAAGAAGTACAGGCTTTAATGGAGGTGGAATGATTGACTTTATTTCTGAAAATCCTTCTTGTTATTTTTAGTATCGGACTAATCTTAGTCATTTTGTTACAATCCGGAAAGAGTGCAGGATTATCCGGTTCCATTGCCGGTGGAGCCGAGCAGATGATGGGAAAGCAGAAAGCCCGTGGAATTGACGCGTTTTTGAATAAATTGACGATTTTCATCGCAGTAGGATTTATGATTTCGGCGATGGCTGTCGCTTTCTTCATGAGATAAGTAAAGCTATACCGATGCACAAAACCAGTGGAATTCCACTGGTTTTTTTGCATTTCTATCGGCCGCACACAGGAATGTCTATTTGATAATATTATACTGCATGAAAAATATGGTAAAATAGAGAAGTTGATTAGAGGGCGAGGAGGCATGCAGATGGCTAAAATGATTCCAACTCCTGTTTTCTGGAAAGGGAAGGGAAAAAGGGCAGTCCTTTTGATTCATGGTTTTACTGGTTCTACATTGGAAGTCATGCCATTAGCTTCTCACTTTCAAAGACTTGATTATCATGTGGCAGCACCCTTGCTAGCTGGGCACGGAACTTCTCCTGAAGAATTACACAAAACTTCAAGGGAAGATTGGTTTCATTCCGTCGTAACAGCCTATCAAAAGCTAATGGCTTGGGATCCAACGGAAGTTTATGTGATTGGACATTCGATGGGAGGCCTGCTGGCTATTCAATTGGCTTCTCTTTACTCGATAAAAGCACTTGCTACACTGAGTACACCGATTTTTGTTCGTGATCAGCGAATAAAGTATGTTGGATTCCTTAAATATATTTTGTCCTATTCAAAACGGTCAAAGGAAAAACCAGCACATATTGAAGAACATATTTTTCCCTACCAAAGAACACCGCTGGCTAGTGTCCATCAGTTGTCTCTTCTCATTAAAGAGGTAAAGGCTCTTTTATCGTCGATCCAATCCCCTATCTTTATTGCCCAGAGTGGACAGGATGAAACAGTTGATCCATCAAGTGCAGATTATATCTTTCGGGAAATCGGGTCAAACTATAAAGAGAAAATCCTGTATCCGAAATCTACACATATTATTACCTTCGACATCGAGCGAGAAAAGCTATGTAAGGATTTAACAAATTTTATACAGAATATATCGGATGCTAAGGAGGGAAGATAGCTCCCTCTTTTTTTTCCATTCGGGAAGAAGTCTAATTTAAAAGGAGAAATTCACAGGTGGTTACAGAAGAAAAAGTAATTCAATTTATGCAAGAAAAGGCTTATCATCCAATGACGGTTCAAGAATTAGAAGAAGCTTTTGAAGTTTCTTCAGCGGACGCTTTTAAAGATTTTGTGAAATTGCTTAACATCTTGGAAGAGCAAGGGAAAGTGATTCGCACGCGGTCAAACCGTTATGGGGTACCGGAAAGAATGAATTTAATTCGCGGAAAAATCCAGGGGAATGCAAAGGGATTTGGGTTTTTGTTGCCTGACGATAAAGGATTAGATGATGTGTTTATACCGGAACATGATTTAAATGGTGCTCTGCATGGAGACATCGTCATTTGCCGGACTAATCCTAAAAGCAAAGGATCACGTTTGGAAGGAGAGGTCATTCGGGTTGTTCAGCGAAGTAAGCATCGTTTCGTTGGGACTTATACCGATCAAAAGAATTACGGCTTTGTTGTTGTTGATGACAAGCGCATGTCTAAGGATATTTTTATTCCAAAAGGAATGAACGGTGGGGCTGTGGACGGGCATAAGGTTATCGCCGAAATTGTTCAGTTTTCAGAGGGAGGACGGGCAAACCCGGAGGGCAAAGTTGTACAAATTATTGGTCACAAGAACGATCCGGGTGTTGACATACTTTCCATTATACATAAGTATGAGCTTCCGGAAGGATTCGATGATCATGTACTGCAGCAAGCAGAGGATGTACCGGAAACGATTTCCGACGAAGAAATAAAAGGTCGACGGGATTTGCGTGACCGTGTAATGGTAACTATTGACGGGGCAGATGCAAAGGATTTGGATGATGCGGTTTCCTTAGAACTGCTGGACAACGGCAATTACCAGTTGGGAGTTCATATTGCCGATGTGAGCTATTATGTCAGAGAAGGATCACCAATTGACCAGGAAGCTTTTAATCGCGGAACCAGTGTATATCTGGTAGACCGTGTGATCCCGATGATCCCCCATCGCCTTTCCAATGGGATTTGCAGCTTGAATCCGCAGGTTGACCGTCTAGCGATGACGTGTGAAATGGAATTGGACCAGGAAGCGAAAGTCGTCCGATACGATCTCTTTACCAGTGTAATTAAAACGAATGAACGAATGACATATACTGATGTCTTTAAAATCCTCGAAGAAAAGGACGAAGCCTTAATCGAACGATATCATGAGCTGGTTCCAATGTTTGAAATGATGAAAGAACTTGCCTTGAAATTGCGTAACAAACGGATGGAACGAGGCGCGATTGATTTTGATTTTCACGAATCGAAAATTCTAGTCAATGACGAAGGCAAGCCGACAGATGTGATCTTGCGCGACCGAACCATCGCGGAACAGATTATCGAAGAGTTTATGCTCGCTGCAAATGAGACCGTTGCGGAACATTTCCATTGGATGAATCAACCTTTTATCTACCGAATTCATGAAGAACCTGATGAAGGAAAGCTGCATAAATTTCTGGAGTTTATCACAAATTTCGGATATGTAGTGAAAGGTACAGCAAATACGATTCATCCGCGTGCCTTACAATTGTTGCTGGAACAGGTACGGGATACTCCGGAAGAAACAGTGATCAGCAAAGTGTTGTTGCGTTCCATGAAGCAAGCGAAATATGATGCCACAAATATTGGACATTTTGGACTAGCATCCGATTATTATACTCATTTTACCTCCCCCATCCGGCGGTATCCAGACCTGATCGTTCATCGATTGCTTCGTGAATGGATTGAACTTGGGCCAATTGATGAGGAAAGAAGGGAAAAGTGGAAGGATCTGCTTCCCGATATAGCTCGGCATACCTCTGAACAGGAGCGGGTTGCGGTTGATGCTGAAAGGGAAACGGATGACCTGAAAAAGGCCGAATTTATGGCTGATAAAATTGGTCAAGAATTTGAAGGAATGGTTAGCAGTGTGACCAATTTCGGGATGTTTATTGAATTGCCAAACACCATTGAAGGCCTTGTTCATATGAGTTATCTTACGGATGACTATTATCATTATAATGAAAGGATCTATGCTCTTGTTGGTGAGCGAACGAAGAAGACCTATCGCATTGGGGATCTGGTAAAGGTTCGTGTGGTAAACGTCAATAAAGATGAACACTCGGTTGATTTTGAAGTTGTGGGCATGGCGAAAAAAGCAGAACGAAAAGCGAAGAAAGCCCCGATCGTGATCGAAGGGGGAAAAAGAGAAAAGCCTAAAAAGTTGCCGAAAATGCAAAAAGAAAAAGGGAAGGAGCCTTTCTGGAAGGGTGCCGCAAAAAATAGCCAAAAGCCTGGGAAAGGAAAGGCGAAGAAGAAAAAGAAAAGATGATCCCAATGTAGCGCGCTTGCTGATTTGCGGCAGGCGTGTTTCTTTTACAGCTTTCACATGGGCGAGAATTTTGATAGAATAAAGCCATGAATCGAGGTGTATATTATGGCGATTACACGTGGTGAAAAGCTGGTCGCGCAAAATAAAAAGGCGTTCCATGATTACCATATCGAAGAAAGATTTGAAGCAGGCATCGTTCTAACCGGAACTGAAATTAAATCCATCCGATCAGGAAAGGTAAACCTCCGGGATAGCTTTGCACAGGTTCGTCGCGGTGAAGTGACTTTGCACAATATGCATGTAAGTCCTTATGAGCAGGGGAACCGGTATAATCATGAGCCACTGCGTACAAGAAAACTTTTGCTGCATCGAACCGAAATCAACAAGCTGATTGGATCAATCAAAGAAAAAGGTTTCACCTTGGTTCCCTTACGTTTATACTTAAAAAATGGATTAGCTAAAGTGGAAATTGCGCTGGCGAAAGGGAAAAAGGAATATGACAAGCGTGAAACTTTGAAAAAGAAGGATGCTCAGCGGGAAATCGAAAAAGCGATTAAGGATCGGCTTCGTTAAAACATTTCATGGCTGGCGTTTGGTGGCCATGCATACTTTATCAATGTTCCAAACAGTACCAGTTGAAGTGCCAGCAATCTTATGATATATTTTATAGTACATGTTCGAGATATTTTGATACCTTTTCCCTCCGGGGATATACACGGGGGCGTTCTGGATTCGACGGGGGTAGTTCGGGCATGAGTAGCGAGTCGGGGGGCTGCGGGCCTCGTTAACAACGCGGAGTTAAATATAACTGCAAAACAACCTAAATTACAATTAGCTGCTTAATTGCAGCCTAATCCTTCTTTAGCGGATCGCCCATGTTCTCTTTAGAAGGTCATCTCAGTGGGATAGCTCGTCCGGAACGTTATCAGCCGGAAAGCGAAATGTAGGTAACTAGCCAAACCAGAAGCCTGTTGTTGGGCGTCGGGGCGGCGAAACTCTAATTCAGCAACTGCACTCGGAGAAGCTTATGTTGCGTTGCTTTCGGACGTGGGTTCGATTCCCACCGCCTCCACCATACATAGTGGAGGTTTTTTTGTTTTACTAGTATATATGGAAGTTAATGACTGAGGTGTGACCGAATTTTGTTTTTTTGACGTCTGTGAAGACGCTTTTTTTTTTTGGGAAAAATGATGTAATAATTTGAGTTAAGGATCAAAATAACCTAATTATTGTTTGAAAATAGATATATACACTCGAAACCTTGAATACCTTATACATAGGAAAAAATACCTAGGGAAGGGGAATCGAGTATATGTGAAGATTAAAACGGCATTGAAAAAATTCTTGTATCCTTCAACCAGCAGTATATGGCATGCGATGGCAATCGTATACAGCTTTTCTGTCATTTCTTTGTTTCCCACCGTGTATGCCTTGTTGTTGTTGTTTGCAGGTGTGCTGTTGCTACGCTTTGATCTTCTTGCCGTGCTGCTTGGGGCGATGATTCCTTATGTATTTCCAAGCCTCCTCCCTTTATTTGCCACGGGTGAGGGGAGTTCATTTTGGATTGGTTTTGCCATGCTAAACGCAGGCTTGTATGTTCTTTTTTGGATCATATTTTACAAAAGGGCGGAAAAATCAGCTGAAACGGAGCGCAAGGCAGTTTTTTTGGACCCAACTGGGATCAGGTGGAGTTTATTAAAACGATCGACGATTGTATTGATCACCTTGTGCCTTGCGATCTCTACTGTTTTGCTAATGAACCTGCTGCAAATCCCAACTCTTACCCAGCCCAAAAATCTGCAAACCCTAGCCGTTCCCTTTGTATTTCAAGCCGGATTACGTGAAGCAGGACTTTATGGAACCGATGACACCAAAGAACTGTATGCCTACATCAAGACCGATGACCCAGAAGGAGAGCAATCCTTCGCAAATCATATCGAATCCATTCATACCCTTCTTCCGCATTGGTTTCAATTCTCAGAAGGGGCAAGGCTAGAGGATCACTCTGAGGAAAATCTTTTAGAACTGGCAAAACAACATCACGTGGAGATCTTGCCGATCCTTTCCGATTTTCCCGATGGTTGGAAAGATCCACACATGGCAGCGAACCTTGAAGTTGAGCATGCAAGGGCACAGCTCGCTTTAAACTTATTAGTGCAAGTTTCCAAGTATCAAGTCAATGGAATCACCTTTGATTTCCTCAATTTCCCAAATGACCCGAAATTTCATAAGAACTTCCTTAAATTGATTAAAGAATTACATGAACTGTTTCAACCCTTTCATCTAAAAATTGCCGTTACGGTTTACCCAGGAAGAACAGATGCAGAGAACATTAAACAGTTAGAGCCCTATGTTCATCGTTTCATTGCTGTAACGGACGGCTTAGGGCAGGGTGATCTGGGCAAATGGAAGATTCCTTCAGAAAAACTCATTATTCGCTTAGAAAACTATGCAACCACAGAGGGAACAACCCTTTCCTTTATGGATGCAATCAATCGCAGTTGGGAACAGCAAACATCTATAACTTGGGGAGAAAAGGGGCAACCAGTATTTCACTATACCCAGGGGGACCACGTTCATCACTTTCGGCTTTTTGATGCAGCAACTCTTTACAATCAAATTCACGGATCTCTATCGTTTATCCCAAAAGGATATGCCTTGAATCGGTTAGGAACGGAAGACCCAAGCTCTTGGAATGTACTGGCCCATCTTTTTCGCCAAGAACCATTGAACCTGACCCGCATCGAAGTGCCTGGGGATATCCGTATGATGGGAGAAGGGGAAATCCTAAAGCTCTATTCTCAATCACAGGAGGGGAAACGGGATCTGCAAATTGATTCTACCGGAAAAATTATTGATGTACGGTACCTCCAATTGCCCTTTGCATTTCAGATCCAACGAGCCGGAAAAACGAATGAAAAAGTGGTTGCCCTAACCTTTAGCGATGGTCCACATCCTGTCTTTACCGAGCAAATTTTAGACATTTTGCAGCAATATAAAGTTCCCGCTACCTTTTTCCTGATTGGGACGAATGCCTCCATGAATCAGTCTTTAGTCCAGCGGATGGTCAAAGAAGGGCATGTGATCGGAAATGCCACGTTTTCCATTGCTAAGGAGACTGACTTGCAACGATTAAAGTTAGAGCTTCATGCTAATCAACGATTCATCGAAGGGATTACCGGTTACTCTACACGCTTGTTCTCTCCACCACCTAACCTTCGAATCGAACCGAATTGGAATAAGATGATGGAGATTGTTCATGAATTGGAATATTCCTTGGTAGAAGGAGCTATCGATCCTCGGGATACCCAACATCCTAGTCCATCTCCCGAAGAAATTGTGCAGCGAATTATCCGCAATACTCAGAAAGGGCATATTATCTCCCTTCATGATGGCGGAGAACAGAGGGAAAATACGGTAAATGCCTTACCCATCATCATTGAAACCTTACAGAGTAAAGGATATCGCTTTGCACCCATCAGCGAGCTGATGGGCAGTACCCCTCAACAGGTAATGCCTATCGTTACCGCTCAGACAAAATGGATAAATGATCAACTGGCTTTTTTGGCTGCTCCTGCCGTTCACCGATTCTTTACAGTTGTGTTTTATGGATCAATTATTCTTGGGATCTTACGCCTACTACTCTTGTGTGTATTCGCTTATAGCCAGCGTAAAAAGCAAAAAACGATACCAACCAAATCGTCCCCGTTCGTTAGCGTGGTTCTTGCAGCCTATAATGAGGAGAAAATTATCCAGAAAACGCTAGAATCAATTCTTGAGAGTACCTACCCACAATTCGAAATCATTGTTGTCAATGATGGCTCGGTAGATGGTACACGAGATAGGGTACTAGAAATGAGTAAACTTGATCCTCGAATCCGCTTAATTGATCAGGAAAACCAAGGGAAATCGTATGCTATCAACCGAGGGTTCCAGGCATCACATGGCGATATTATTGTTTCCATTGATGCAGATACCCAAGTCCTGCCGCAGGCGATTGAATGGCTAGTCCGTCCATTTGAACATCCAGAGGTAGCAGCTGTATCCGGTAACGTCAAGGTCGGAAATCTAAAAAACCGGTTAACAATGTGGCAGCATATGGAATATGTAGCCAGTTTTAATTTGGACCGTCGAGCCTTTTCTTTAATCCGTTCTGTTCCTGTTGTTCCTGGAGCAATCGGGGCGTGGAGGAAGGAGGACGTGGAGCGAGCCGGCTTTTTCTCCCATGATACATTAGCAGAAGATACGGACATGACCCTAAAGCTGCTGCGTGAAGGGAAACGTGTTTACTATGAAGAAAGAGCCCTAGCCTATACGGAAGCTCCCGATGAATTTCGAAGCTTTGTCAAGCAACGCTTCCGCTGGGTCTATGGCACCCTTCAATGTGTTTGGAAGCATCGAGACACCATCTTTTGAAAGCGGTTTGGAAAGATGGGATTCATTGTAATCCCCTACATGTGGCTCTTTCAGTTTATTTTTCAGCTATTTGTCCCATTTGCTGATTTGTACTCCCTATTTGCCCTCCTCACGGGGGGATCGATAAAAATCTTATATTTCTATCTTGCATTCTTTCTTGTAGATTTCTTCACTTGCTGGTTTGCTTTCGGTCTGGAAAAGGAAAGTCGCAAACCACTGTGGGGATTCTTATACCAACGTTTCGTCTATCGTTACTTGCTTTGTTACATTGTATACCGAGCCTTCCTTAATGCACTCAGCGGAAAACGCCTGGGCTGGAATAAACTGCAAAGAAAAGGAAGCGTGAAGTTGCCTTTAAAAGGGTGATATAGATGGGAGAGGAGGGGGACAGTTACCCCCTCCTTCTCAATTTATCAGTGTTTAAAATTGAGTGTTTGAAGCACTTCACCTATAAGCTGGCCATTTCTATCTCCTGATAAATCCCAGAAGGTTGCCCCGCCCAGTTTATTTTCTTGAATATACTTTGCTTTATAAGAGACCGATTCTGCATCTTCATAGCTAATGAATACCTTTGTCAACGGATTAAAGGCGTAGGCAGTTTTTGATATGTCATTCCAATGCCGCGTATAGCCTCTTTTGTTGAGGTAATTTTGCCGTATGTCAGTTACATCGAGGATACCGGTGTAATCTTTCCCTTCATCCCAAGTCCCATTCGGTGTCTCTATAGGGTTAAAGGATTGATATTCCCCATAATCCTTCCCATTTACCCCGCCAAAGCTGCGACCATATAGTGGGATCCCCAATACTAATTTTTCAGGCGGAATGCCTTGATGAAGGTATTCATTTACTACCCAATCAATGTAATTTTCCGATGCATTTGGCGCCTTTTCGTCATAATACAGCGGTGCCAAGTGTCCCGTAACCGGAGAGAATTGTGCTCCATTATAATCGTAAGCCATCATATTAAAGAAATCGACAGAAGCGTTTAAAGCAGCTCCTTCAATGAACTTAGCATGCTTCATCCCAGGTCCAATGGTAGCTACTAATGTCCATCCAGCTTTAGCTTTATTCATTTGCTGGCGAAGCTCTGCCATCAAAAGGGTAAAGTTGGTTTGATCTTCGGGTGTGCTCGGAAACTCCCAATCAATATCGATGCCATCAAACTTCCAATGCTTTAAAAATTGAACGGTGCTTTGAGCAAAGTTTTGCCTTCCTTGAGGAGTTGATGCTGCTAAAGCAAACTCTCTAGTCTGGTACTCGTTAGCCCCCCCTACAGTAATTAGGATCTTGAGATGTGGATAGGTTTTCTTTAATTCTTGCAACTCGTAAAAGTTACCACTTTGACATTGATCGTCTGGAATATTAGCATCCCAACAACTTGGTCGTCCATTCAACCCAACTCTCACATCCGCCCACGGATCGCCTAGCACTATTTTTCCTTCTTTAATATGCGCAAATGCATAGTGTAGATGGGTCAGTTTATCAAGATTCTTGATATCCTTCACGTGAAAGCCTCGCTTATAGATGGCCCAAGAGGGATAATACCCCCCCCACCCTGTATTCTACCTTTACACTTGAAGCCTGCACAATCCAAGGTTCCGCGACTTGCATCACGAATAGCAGAACAAGCAGGAATGCCCAAGTTCTTCGCATTCTAAGCCTCCTTTATTGGTTTATCTTTGGATGCCTATCTATATGCTATTAAACTAAACATGTATACCTATTTGAAGCCTTGTCATCTACTTTCCTATTCACATTTTATAGTTTTTTTAAATTGTTTTGTAATTTTAAAATGGTGTGATAAAATGGTTTTGAAATTTGGTATGGAGGTGATTAGATTTGAAATAAGGAACTGAAAGCAATCTCGTAATTCCTCAACCTTTCCTCTTGTACTGGTTTCTCTTTTACATTGTAGTACTCCCCTGATGTATCAGAATATCTATAAAATAAGAAGGGCTGTGGCTTATGTTACTTAAAGGCCGATCCGAATCGGATGAATTAAAGAAAATGCGTTATTTAAACATGCGAATGGAGTTGCCTGAAAAAGATAAGTTTTATTATTCGAATCTTGAAAAAGGTTATGAAGGCGAAGTGAAATTCGACCAACTTACCGAAAATCTTCAGGAAGAAAGAATTATCATTAATGATTTACTGCTTGAAGTAAATAACTCCTATTTTCAAATTGACAGTTTAATTATATCCCAGGGAGTGATTCACCTTTTAGATGTTAAAAATTACGAAGGGGATTATTTCATAGAAACGGACAAGCTATTTGCTGTGAAAACTCGTCGAGAATACAAGAATCCAGTTACCCAATTAAACAGAAGTGAGACTCTTTTTCGCATACTCCTCCAAAATCTTAGGCAAAAATATATTGTTGAAGCCTTTGTTATTTTTATCAACCCCGAATTCACCTTATATCAAGCCCCGATGGACCAACCCATTATTTTACCAACTCAAGTCAAACGTTTTTTGAGGAATCTAAATGAAACACGGTCAACTTTGAGTGCTGGACACAGAAAACTTGCTCAAAAACTTATATCATTGCATCAAACTAGTAATCCATTTTCAATGTTTCCTGGATATAACTATGATGAGTTACAAAAGGGAATATACTGTATAAATTGTGGCTCATTTCATTCTTATAAAAAGAATTATGATCTAGTTTGCGGAAAGTGTGGGGAGTTCGAAAAAATTGAATCTGCTATTTTACGTAGCGTAGAGGAATTTAAACTATTATTTCCTGGACAAAGGATTACAACCCAAAGCGTTTCTGAGTGGTGCACGGCCGATTTAAATAACAAAACTATTTCTCGGGTTTTAAAGAAGAATTATACGAGCCTTGGAAAAGCCAAAAATACCTATTATAAATAATTAAGAAATAATACCTTGTCTCGATAAGGTGAGAGCTGTCCCGAATAGGCCGGAATAGAGACAGGTAGCAAGTAAAATAGGCAGGAGCTGTCCCGAATCGGCCGGAATAGAGACAGGTAGCGAGTAAAATAGGCGAGAACTGTCCCGAATCGGCCGGAATAGAGACAGGTAGCGAGTAAAATAGGCAGGAGCTGTCCCGAATCGGCCGGAATAGAGACAGGTAGCCAGTAAATTAGGTGAGAGCTGTCCCGATTGGCTGGAACAGACAAAAAAACGAACCCCCAGGTTCGTTTTTATTCCAATTATTGCTATAATAAAATCAATCTTTATATATAATACGTACTCCAAGGTGGTAATAGGTTTCCTCGAGATAATGCTCGTTCGGGCATTGCATTGAATAGCCTGTATAGGAGTTCTGGTGTTCCAAAGGTTCGCCGCAATCAGGGCATTTGTGAGAAAACCAATCTTTGAGCAGGGAATACATACATTGAAAAACCCCTTATCCTCTAGGATTTTGTCTAAGATTTTACATCGTATGTTTATTATGCCTTATAGGTTCACGCGTATTCTTTCACTCTAGAAATGGGGACTACATGATGGATATTTTGCTGTACCTTTTAATGTTTGTTCTGGGCGTGTTTGGCTCTTTTTTCTCCGGAATGCTAGGCATTGGCGGGGCGATTATTAATTTTCCGCTGATTCTGTACATCCCACCTTTGCTTAATGTAGGAGGTTTTACAGGGAAAGAGGTAGCTGCCATCAGCATGTTCCAAGTGTTTTTTGCCTCTCTTGCGGGCGTGCTTGCGTTCCGAAAGCAGAGTCGTGTTTCCGGACCCGCACTTATTCATAAGGGACTAGTCCTCAATATGGGGATAAGTATTATGATTGGCAGTTTAATCGGTGGAACGGGTTCGATGTTCTTAACGGGATATACGATTAATTTTATCTACGGGATTTTAGCGATTGTTGCAGTCGTCCTAATGCTTATCCCTTCTAAAGGTAAGCGAGAGATCGTTGAACTTGAGCAAGTCACCTATAATAAGCTAATTGCGATTAGCTCATCCTTTATAGTTGGAATAGTTTCAGGAATTGTAGGTGCTGGAGGGGCTTTTATTCTAATTCCAATCATGTTAACGATCCTCAAGATCCCCGCACGTGTCGCCATTGCCTCATCACTTGCCATTGTTTTTATTTCTGCGGTGGGTGGAGTTATAGGGAAATTGGTGGCGGGAGGCATTCCATTTCTGCCAACACTTTTTATTGTTATGGGCAGTTTGCTTGGAGCGCCACTCGGGGCAAGGGTCAGCAAGCAGATCAATGTCAGATACCTTCGCTATACATTAATTGGTTTTATCTCAATAACGGCTATTAAAATCTGGTCAACGATCATTTAAATGAAAAGGGGGTATCCTTAATTTGGGATACCTCCTTTTCGCTGCATGTTTTCCCAAAAAAAGGAAATTGTATATATCATACCCCGTAGAAACTGCTTAGGATTTTTGAATGAGCGTAAAAGGCTTGACCTTCAAACCAACTTGGTTCATAAGGGTATTTAATTCTCGGTTCCCCACGGGTTTTCTGTTTTGAATCCTTTGGCTTATTTTATCAATTCGATTGTATAAATCACGATCAGTTACAACGTATAAGATGTTTTTCCTGGCTAGCCCTTGCATGCTTTGTTTTACTTTTTGTTTTAGGGAGTAATCAGACCCCTGATAGCGAGCGTCTTTTTTCAAACCAATGAAGATACTGTCTCCGTACAGGACAACACTTGCGTTTGCCACACCAGGAATGGATTCAATTTGTCTATTGATCTCCCGATGGGTGTCATGGATATTTCCTGGTTGTTGGAGTTGGTTGGTTTCATAAGAACCGGGTTCATTGTTGGCGCTGTTTTTTATTTCAGCAGACTGATTATTACATCCGGTCAAGAGAAAAGCAGTGATTATACTGGCGACATAAACCGACTTTATTTTCATTCTAACACCTCCATAACTTCAAACGATACTGTGCAGAACTTCCTGTGAGCTTTTTCGATTAGATTCTAATAGAGGCTTTTCTTATAGGGTTGGTCCTGAACGGCCTTTTCAGTCAGGGAAGTTTATCCAAAAACGTTTGGATGTTTTATTGCCTGTAAAACAGTTCTATCGAGGAATAAAAAATTTCGCTCAAATTTAAATAAAAACAACAATTATGTTTCAAATGTGTCTAAATTATGTCAAACAACAAAAATACGTTTTTTACACTTCTAATAATGAAAATTATAATGTATAATCGTCACGTGAGGCGATATGTGCAAAGAAAGGATGGATAAACAATCTAATTCGTGTTTCTAACTTGATTTGTTATCCCTCAATCTCTTTTGACATGTATTATGTTTAAAGCAGAGGATAAATGGGAAAAAAGAAGATAATGGCAAATTTGTCGTTTTTTCTGGATTACGGCTTGTTTTGTCTGTTCTTTTCATGTGCAAAGAGCAGGGGGCTGCTACGGCTTAGTAAAGCCATTAGGTTAGGTTGAACCATCTCGGATGGTCATCATAAATTTATTACATTGTTCATTGCAACTATAAACAAGGAAGTGGGGTTGATTACTGATGAGTGGCTGGAAAAATCTATGTCGCTTGCTCCCGATTGTCGCTTTGGCGATGTTCGTCTTAACAGGATGCGGCGATCCGTATCTATCTGCTCTAGACCCGAAAGGGCCTGTTGCGGAAAGTCAATTATCTCTTATCAAGCTTAGTTTCTACATCATGTTAGGGGTCTTCATAGTCGTAATGGTTATCTTTACATACGTACTTGTGAAGTTTAGAAAACGTCCTGGACAAACGGGGATTCCTAAACAGGTGGAAGGGAATCACAAGCTTGAAATTATTTGGACTACTATTCCAATTATCTTGCTGTTAGTTCTTGCAATACCTACCGTTATTACAACTTTCGATTTGGCGGAAAAATTCCCGTCTGAAGATGTTGTCAACGTAAAGGTCACTGCACATCAATTCTGGTGGGAGTTTGACTATCCAGATCTAGAAGTTTCAACGGGACAGGATCTCTATATTCCTACCGGGAAGAAAGTCCAGTTCCAATTAACTTCTGCTGACGTTATCCACTCTTTCTGGGTGCCGGCACTTGCAGGTAAAACGGATACAAACCCTGGAATGGTTAACCACATGTGGTTCCAGGCTGACCAACCAGGAGTTTACCAAGGGAAATGTGCTGAGTTGTGTGGACCTTCTCACGCTCTGATGGATTTCAAAGTTGTTGCCGTAAGTCCTGAAGAATTTGATACGTGGGTAGGAAAAATGAAGGCAGCTGCAGAGCGTACACCAGCAACAGCTACTGCTCAGCAAGGTCAAGAGATCTTTAACAAGAGCTGCTTAGGATGTCATGCTGTTGGAGGCCAAGGTGGGAAAATGGGACCTAACCTTACAGCTTTTGGAGACCGAGATAAAGTGGCTGGAATTTTAGAATATAATAAGGAAAACATTGCTGCTTGGATTCATGATCCACAAAGCAAGAAGCCTGGAAATCTAATGCCTGCCTTCGGTGATAAGTTAAGCGATCAAGAAATCGACTCCTTGGTTGAGTACCTTGATGGTCTAAAAATTAATGAGTAAAAATGGGGTCTTCCTGTTTAGTTTAAAAAAAAGGAGGAAATAATTGTGGCTGGACATGGACATGTGGCTCATTCCCCAAAACGACATACAGGCCTGATGGATTGGCTCACGACTGTGGATCATAAAAAAATCGGTATTCTGTATCTAGTTGCCGGGGGGTTCTTCTTCTTATTAGGTGGTTTAGAAGCCATCCTAATCCGTATACAGTTGATGTATCCTGATAGTAAGATCTTTATCGGGGCAACATTCAACGAATTGACAACAATGCATGGTACGACAATGATCTTCCTTGCAGCGATGCCTGTCATATTTGCGCTTATGAATGCGGTTGTTCCATTGCAAATAGGAGCTCGCGACGTAGCGTTTCCGTTTTTAAATTCCTTAGGCTTTTGGCTCTTCTTCATGGGGGGACTTTTGCTTAATACGAGTTGGTTTTTAGGTGGCGCACCTGACGCTGGTTGGACTGCGTATGCCCCCCTTTCCTCAGCATTTAGTGGTCGTGGGGTAGACTTCTACGTATTAGGTTTACAAATTGCCGGGATTGGAACTTGGCTTGGAGGAATTAACTTCCTAGTCACGATTATTAACATGAGGGCACCAGGTCTGAGTTTCATGAGATTACCAATGTTTACTTGGACAGCGTTCATCACATCAACTCTTGTTTTGTTTGCTTTCCCAGCAATCACAGTCAGTTTGGTATTGCTCATGTTTGATCGTCTGTTTGGGGCAAACTTCTTTGATGCTGCTGCAGGTGGTAATGAGGTAATTTGGGAGCACTTATTCTGGATTTTTGGACACCCTGAAGTGTACATTCTGATCTTGCCAGCTTTCGGGGTTATATCTGAAGTTATGCCAACTTTTTCAAAGAAGCGTCTATTTGGATATAGTGCAATGGTATTTTCTACCGTATTAATCGGTTTCTTAGGCTTTATGGTATGGGCACACCATATGTTTACAGTCGGGCTTGGTCCGGTTGCCAACGCCATCTTCGGGGTTGCTACGATGTTGATTGCTATTCCAACAGGGATTAAGATCTTTAACTGGCTGTTTACCTTGTGGGGCGGACATATTCGCTTTACTACTGCCATGCTGTATGCTGTTGGATTTATTCCTACATTTGTAATTGGTGGGATGACGGGTGTTATGCTCGCGATTCCAACTGCTGACTATCAGTACCATGATACTTACTTTGTAATTGCTCACTTCCACTACGTAATCGTAGGGGGAATGGTACTTGGTTTGTTTTCTGGACTCTATTACTGGTGGCCAAAGATGTTTGGTAGAATGTTAAACGAAACTTTAGGAAAGTGGAATTTCTGGACATTTTTCATTGGGTTCCATCTAACCTTCTTCCCGCAGCATTTCCTTGGCTTACTAGGAATGCCGCGTCGTGTGTTCACTTACCAGGCCGGAGTGGGACTTGAGTCGATGAACTTTATTAGTACCATTGGAGCTTTCTTAATGGGTGTTGGTTTCATTATTTTCATCTGGAACGTTATTGTTACTAATTCGAAGAAAAAGGATGCACCTGCGGATCCGTGGGATGCACGTACATTAGAATGGACCATTGCATCACCAGCACCGGAATATAACTTTGCGCAAACTCCACTTGTACGTGGACTAGATGCATTATGGACAGAGAAGATGGCGGGTAATAAAAAGATGACACCAGCTGAACCGCTTGGTGAAATCCATATGCCTTCCGCATCGATTTTACCTTTCTTGATGTCTGTTGGTTTATTTATCGCAGGATATGGTTTTATCTACCACATGTATGTGTTAATCGGGGTTGGAGCAGTGATTGTCGTTTCATGTATGTTTACCCGTTCGTTTAAGGATGATCCAGGTTGGCATGTACCTATAGATGAAGTTGAAAGAACGGAAAAGGAGGCTAGAGCGTAATGTCGACAGAAGTATCTACGAATTTACCTCCCCATCCGGAGAAAGCGACCCTTGAAGGGAAAAATAAAGTATTAGGCTTTTGGCTGTTCCTTGGCGGGGAAGTCATCCTGTTTGGTTCGCTGTTCGCCACCTTCATTGCTTTACGTACAGCATTTGGAAGTGGCCCAGCATCCCAAGAATTGTTTAGCTTGCCACTGACTGCTGTAGCAACCTTTATCCTGTTAACTAGTAGTTTATTTAGTGTCTTGGGAATTCAAGCTATGCACCGGAATGATTTATCAGGTGTTCTCAAATGGTTTGGAATTACCGTATTATTTGGGCTTGCCTTCCTTGGACTAGAGATTTATGAGTTTTTTGAGTATGTACATGAAGGACATACTATGTCCAGTGGTGCTTTTGGATCTGCATTCTATACCTTGGTTGGATTCCACGGGGCACACGTACTTGGTGGGGTTTGCTGGATTACAGGCTTGCTATCCAAATTGCCGAAGAAGGGGCTTAATGTCGTAACGGCTCCTAAGCTTTATGTTGCAAGTCTTTACTGGCACTTTATTGACTTGGTATGGGTTTTCATCTTTACCGTCGTTTATCTTATGGGAAAGGTGGGGTAAAAATTGACTGCTCACGCGAATCATTCAGAAGAGAACAAATCTCTTCGTCCGCAAGAAGGACCAAAGCGTCATATTATCACCTTTATCGTTTCAATTTTTCTAACTGCCCTGGCATTCTTTGCTGTAGCATATATGCCTGAAAGCCCATTTGTAATCCCATTTATTGTTCTCATTGGGCTCATACAAGCAGGCTTCCAACTTTACGTATGGATGCATTTAGATCAAAAGGGTCACGAGTTTCCTACTCTTGGTATTTGGATGGGTGTATTCTTTGTTGCCGCGTTCATCATCGTATTTATTTACTGGTTGGGCGGTTATTAATGGAAGGGGGGCACAAGCCTCCCTTTTATTTGGTATAATGGTTTAAAAAGATTACTGGAAGGGGGAAGGAACATGCCACAAACACATGGAACTGTAATTGAGGCCGGATTTGTTGAATTATGGGGTCCTCAAGTCTTCTTGTTCTGTATTCTTGCGATTTTACTGTATGAAAAAATGGCCAAGGCCTTTAAGGATAATGGATCTCAAGTAGAGGCGAAAAATAGATTCTTGTTTTACGCTGGAATCGTCTTGTTTTATGTGGCGAAAGGGAGCCCAGTAGATTTTTATGGGCATCACTATCTGTTTAGCTTGCATATGGTGCAGCAATCCCTTTTGTATTATATTATCCCGCCATTAATGCTAATGGGTATACCTACGCGGGCATGGGAAAAAGCATTGGAGGTAAAGATTGTAAAGAGCTTGGTTACCTTGAATCCTTTAATCGCTACCTTCTTATTTAATGGAATGTTTTCACTCTACCATTATCCGGCTATTTTTGATGGGATCATGGGAAATCCCTATTTCACCGTTCTCTCCCAAATCCTTTTAATTACGGTTTCCTCACTGATGTGGTGGCATATTATATCCCCTGTTCCTAGTGTAGAGCGGATATCTGGCTTGAAAAAAATAGGATACATTTTTTTATCTGGTGTTTTGTTAACTCCTGCTTGCGGATTGATTATGTTCGCAGGGAAGGTGGTATACAGCACATATATTAATGCCCCTATTCTAGTCCGTGTCCTTCCAACTACACTTGATGATCAGCAATTGGGCGGTATTTTGATGAAGATTTTTCAAGAGATCGCTTTGATGGGGGCACTTGTATTGGCTTTCTTTGAATGGTACCGTAAGGAAAATCCAACGGATTCGATCGACCCGATTGGGGGGGAGAATCAGATGGAATACCTTCATCTTTCTACATCGTTGGCAGGTCCGCAAAATAGACCATAGAAAGGGCAAAATTTATGGGTCATGTATTACCTTTGATTAGTACCTTGCTAATTGTCACGAGTGCAATCTTAATTGCTTTCGGATGGTATTATATTCGCAAAAGACAACTTGAAAAGCATAAGAAAATCATGTCTTTGGCTGGCATAGCCGCCTTGCTCTTTTTTATCATCTATTCCAGTCGAACGGTATTTATCGGCAATACGACGTTTGGTGGCCCGGAAAGCATTAAACCTTTTTACACTGGTTTTTTAATTTTTCATATCTTCTTGGCAACGGTCGGTGCTGTTTTTGGGATCGTGTCAATTTCTTCGGGATATAAAAGCCGCCTTAAGATTCATCGTAAAATAGGTCCCTGGACCTCTGTAATTTGGTTTATTACAGCCGTTACAGGGGTAATGGTTTACTTTCTCCTGTACGTCTTTTGGGAACCAGGAGAGGCTGATAGTATGATAAAGGCAATACTTGGGTTGTAATTGTATTAAACAAAAGGATCGCTTCTCATTGCAGCGATCCTTTTATATTTCTGCCAGTTTAATCATTAATGAAAATAATCATAATAAATTATAAAAAAACACTAGACAACCAAATAAAATAATCTGTATACTTATATCAATCAGAAATGGTAGGATATACAGAATGATATTACTCATCAATATTGAAAACGTATACAACTTTTCTCACACAGAATGTAACTTTTTCTAGTTAAATACTTACGATTTACAAGCTGAAATAGTCGAAAAGGGTATAAATGTGTAGGAATTTAACAGATAAGTTGTAAACGATTTCAAACTATAGTTGTTTATTAGGAGGTGATCAATTGAATTCAACGATTTTGGATATTGCCAAATTAGCTGGTGTTTCAACAGCTACTGTTTCAAGGGTTTTGAACAATTATCCCTTTGTAAAAGAACAAACCCGAAACAAAGTTTTGGAAGCGATCGAGGCTTTAAACTATTACCCGGATCTTGTTGCAAGAAGTATGGTTAAAGGGCGAACTTACAATATTGGATTGATTGTTGGAACCTTAGGGAATCCGTTTTTCGCCGAGACTTCAGAGGTAATTATTAAAACGGCGGAAATGTATAAATGCCATGTGACTCTCTGTGTATCAGAAGAAAATGAAACCAAGCTATCAGAGTACGTAGACTTGCTCTGCAATAAACGTGTTGATGGGTTAATCATCGGTTCTATTTTTAAGGGGGTTACTATTCCAAGGTTGAAGTCATCGAATATTCCGTATGTGCTCTATAACCGGAAAAATGTTTTTGAAGATGCTGACTACGTGATACAAGATAATTTTCAAGCAGCCTATGAAGCGGTAAACCATCTCGTTCGTTTGGGACATAGAAAGATTGCCATCTTGCATGGTCCACAGGTGTTTGACAGCGTAGCTGAACGTTTGGAGGGGTATTACAAAGCGCTTCAAGATGCCAAGCTCAAGACCTACGATCATTTCCATCAAGAGGTACATTTTGAAAAGGTAGACGCGGATTTAGAATCATCAATGAATCGGATGATGGAGGACAAAAATCGACCTACAGCGATTTTTGCAACAGCAGATTTTCTTGCACTTGCGGCTATTGAATATCTGATGAACAAGGGGTACCGAATACCTGAGGATGTGGCGATTGTTGGCTTTGATAATTTGCGTTTATCTGGTCACAGTATGATCGGCTTAACCACAGTAGGACAAAGAGCAGAAGATATGGCCAGGTTAGCAGTAGAAAGATTGATGCAAAAAATTGAACAGACCGTTACCGGGAACAGTTCAGAGGAAGATTCTTGGAAAATTAGATTAAAGCCCGAGTTAATTATACGCCGCTCTTGTGGTGCACATCTTAAAGATATGATTTTTAATCCATAAAAAAGGGGGATTGACATGCAATTCATCAATTTTGTAGATAAGTTCAACAGGATATTGGAAATTTTAGCTGGAATTGCAGTGATCGTGATGACGCTTGTTGTATTTCTGCAAGTTATAGTCCGCTTTGGTTTAACAGCTATTGGATGGGATTTGTCAGTTCCCTGGACAGAGGAACTTGCTCGTTATCTTATGATTTGGGTGATATTTATCGGTGGGGCAATTGCGACAAGAAAAGGGAAGTTGATTGCAGTTGAAGCGCTGGTTGTTGCTTTGCCCGCTTTACCGGGGAAATTGATTAAGTTCGTATCACACATCGTATCCCTCGTCTTTTATGCCATTATTTTTACGATTGGTTTGGAATGGGCCAAGTTTGGACTAAGTGAAACAGCCCCAGTAATGAAGTTTCCGATGGTTTATGTTTATAGTGCATTGGTAGTTTCAGCAGGAATTATGATTCTTAATACGATTTCTTTTCTCTTGGAAATATTCATTAAAAAGATAGACATCCGAGAGGCTTCTGTAGATGAGGAAGTGGAGGACGCGTTAGCTGAATACAAAAATAAAGGGGAGGGGGTAACCCAATGATATCTACCTTATTTATTAGTTTACTAGTATTGTTTGTTATCAGTGTTCCCATTGCGGTTTCCCTCGGGTTGTCCTCAATTATTGCCTTGAGTTTGAAGGGAATCCCCCTTATTACGCTAGCGCAAAGTGTATTCGAGAGCTTAGACTCCTTTTCCCTAATGGCGGTTCCATTCTTTATTCTAGCAGGGAACTTGATGCAAACCGGTGGAATTTCAAAACGATTGATCAACTTGGCTAATGTTTTAGTAGGTTGGATCAAAGGTGGACTTGGGGCGGTTGCAGTATTGACATCGATGTTTTTCGCTACATTATCCGGATCGTCTTCCGCGACAACGGCGGCAATTGGATCAACCTTAATCCCGGCAATGGAAAAGAAAGGGTACCCGAGAAATTTTGCTGCTGCTGTGTGTGCCTCATCAGGCGAATTAGGAGTTATCATCCCTCCTTCTATCTCGATGATTGTATATGGCTTGGTAGCAAACGTTTCGATTGGAAGTTTGTTTATTGCAGGTTTCCTTCCAGGGTTATTAATTGGTTTAAGTTTAATTCTTTTAATTTCCATTGTGGCTCGCATCAGAGGGTTTGATACGGTAAGTAGTTTTCAGAAGAGTCAATGGTTAAAAGAATTATGGATTGCCTTTAAGGATTCATTTCTTGCTTTATTGATGCCCATTATTATTTTGGGTGGTATTTACGCAGGATGGTTTACCCCGACAGAAGCATCGGTAGTTGCAGTAGTTTATGGATTTTTTATCGGTACGGTTGTTTACCGGGAAATAAGAATGAAAGACTTGATGCCAATTCTTATCCGCTCAACGTTGGCTACCTCGATCATTATGCTAATCGTGGCGTTTGCTTCGATCTTTGCCTATATCTTAACCATGGAACAGGTCCCACATCATGTAGGGAAATCAATCGCAGAATTTTCAGATAGCCCAGTCGTCTTCTTGATTCTCGTCAATTTGATGCTTTTTATAACAGGGATGTTTATGGAAACACTGGCGTCAATTATCATTATAGCCCCGATCTTGGCACCGGTTGCTATTCAATTCGGAATTGACCCCGTTCATTTCGGTATTATCATGGTCGTTAACCTTGCTGTAGGGATGGTTACACCACCCGTTGGAGTAAATTTATTTGTTGCTTGCCAAATCGCTAATATTCGAATCGATCAGCTTGCGCGGCCTTTAGTTCTTTTCTTAGGGGTATTGATACTAGATGTATTCATTATTAGTTATGTACCTATCCTGAGTACGTGGTTGCCATCTCTGCTCCAATAATGGTTTAGAGGTTTTATATAATTTGTAGAGACAACAATAACAACAATAATAAGGGGGATATTTTAAAATGAAAAAGAATAAAATTCTATCAACTGTTGCAGCGGTAAGTCTAGCTATGGGAACCATATTGACTGGGTGTGGCGGTAGCGAAACTACACAAGATTCTGCTAACGCAAACAATTCGGGTGGGGATCAGCCAAAAGCCGAAACGATTGAACTGAATTTGGGGCATACCTTAGCACCTGATAGTCATTATCATGCTATGGCAACGAAATTAGCAGAGCTTGTTGAACAAAAATCAAATGGAACGATTAAGGTGACAGTCTTCCCACAGTCACAGCTTGGCGGAGAGGTGAAAATGATTCAAGGGGCACGGACAGGTACTGTGGGAATGCTTATTACGGCACAGGCCCCGCTAACAAACACAGTCCCAGAATACTCCTTGTTTGATTTGCCATATCTATTTGATAGTATCGATCAGGCAAATGAAGTTTTGGACGGACCAGTAGGAGATAAGTTTCTAGATATGCTTCCAGAGCACGGAATGGTAGGCTTAGGATGGTTATCTGTCATGGAAAGAAGTGTATTCTCCAATAAACCTATTAAATCTGCTGCAGATATGAAAGGGTTTAAAGTTCGAGTGATGCAATCCCCGGGCTATGTAAAGGCATATGAAGCACTTGGTGCACAGCCTACCCCAATGGCTTACTCGGAAGTATATCTATCTTTACAACAAGGGGTAGTAGATGGGGCAGATACATCCCCTGATCAATTCGTAATGGATAAGTTCGTTGAGGTTTCTAAGTATTTCAATAGAACAGCCGTGCATTATTTACCAGCCCTAGTGGTTGTTTCTAAGCAAAAATGGGATGCTATGACCCCAGATCAGCAAAAAGCATTGCAAGAAGCAACAGATGAGGCATTGGCATATGGTAAAGATTATTATAAAAAGTCATTTGATGAATCACTTGCGAAAGCAAAGGAAGCAGGAGTGGAAATCGTAGATACGGACCTTGAGAGTATGAAGAAAGCAACGCAGCCAGTATATGAGGAATTACTAAAAGAAATTCCTAATGGCCAAGCATTATTTGATGAAGTTCAAGCAGCCAAAAAATAATTGAAAAGTATAATCTCGGAATCCATAGGAATATCCCATGGATTCCTCTACTAATAAGAGAAAGTAGGTTGAATCATGGCTAAGAGACCCAATATGGATATCTTTCAAATCGGTGATCACGCTGAATTTTCAAAGACTGTAAGTGAGTATGATGTATATGGATTTGCTGGAATCGTAGGGGATTTTTATGGGGTTCATTTAAATGAGGAATATTCCAAGAAGACACGGTTTGGCAAGCGAATTGCTCAAGGTGCGTTGTCTGTAGGATTCTTGGCAACAGTTATGGGGTATATGGCAGGAAGGGTACCTGATCCAGGGGCGGTTTCTTATCGTTATGATATTACCTTTACAGCACCCGTGTTTTTAGGAGATACCGTAACGGCCCGGCTGGAATTAATAGAAAAAGAAGAAGAAAGAAATGTATGTATTTTTGAGGCAAAGGTTGTTAACCAGAACGATGAAATCGTGGCAAAGGGAAATACTTATTTAAAAGTTTTATAGCAGAGAGCAGTAATTGCAAACGTTTACGAAAAAATGATAGGAGGTCTGGCTGATGATCGTTCAATGTGATGTATTAGTTATTGGTGGCGGTGCTGCAGCAGGACGTGCTGCAATGGATGCCCATGATAACGGAGCAAAAGTGGCCGTTGTGATGAAAGGCTCGTTTGGAACTAGTGGAGCGAGTGCCTTCAAAATTGCGGAAATTGCTGGATACAATGTGGCAGATGGAGTAGTTGATCAAGCTGATTCACCGGAAACACATTTCGCTGATATTATGAGGGCTGCAGCGGGAATGGCAGATCCTAAATTGGCAAAAATTTTGGCAGAGGGATCGATTGAATCATTAAGACGTCTTGAAGAAATGAATGTTCCCTTTCATAAGGATGTGAATGGAGATTATCTGGAGGTTCTTGGCTGTTTTGCTACGAAGCCGCGCATGCACTTAATATCGGGCCATGCCGAGCCGATCGTTCACGAGCAGAAAAAAGCAGTTTTAAGTCGCAACATACCTGTTTATGAATGGACGATTTTGACCCGTTTTCTAGTAGAAGACAATCAGATTGTTGGGGCTGTTGGGTTTAATCGGGATGGTGAACAAGTCGTGTTTCATACCAAAGCCATCGTAATGGGGACAGGCGGCGCTGGCCAGCTCTTCTCCTATAATATTAATCCGGCAGATATCACAGGTGATGGTTATTCCTTAGGCTTTCGGGCAGGTGCAGAGCTAATCAACATGGAATTTATGCAGGCAGGTCCTGGGTTAATCTATCCTTGTAAAAACATGTTTAATTCCTGGTTATGGGCTTTTCATCCGAAAGTAACGAACGGATTGGGAGAAGAATTTATTCATAAATATCTCCCCGATGGGATGACAGTTGAGCAATGTATGAATTTAAGATCCGGTCATTATCCTTTTTCCAGCTATGATGGATCCCAATGGATCGACATCGCTATCCAAACGGAGATCAAAGAAGGAAGAGGAGGCCCTCATGGTGGGGTTATCGTAGATTTTACCAATGTCAGCGAGGATGCTTTGCCAAAGAACGCCCGCGGCGAAGAATTAAAGAAATCCTGGGATATTACCGTCAATTGGTTAATTGAAAATCGTAATTTAGATATTAGAAAAACGCCGGTAGAAATAGCGATATTAGGCCATGCGATCAATGGCGGTTTGAACATCAATGAAAAAGCGGAAACCACCATTCGCGGGTTATTTGCCGCTGGAGAAACCGCTGGGGGGCCGCACGGTGCCGATCGGTTAGGTGGAAATATGATTTTAACCTGTCAGGTCTACGGGAAGCGGGCGGGAACCTTTGCCGCTGAGTTTGCAAAGGAGCATACCTTTATCGATTTACCGTTAAATCAAATTGAGGAAGAAAACCAACGCCTCACTGCTATAAAAGGGGTGAATGGAACTTTAAAACCTCATCATATCAAGAAGCAATTACAGGAAATCATGTGGCGTTATGTATTGGTTACGCGTAGTGAAGAAAGCCTGACTACAGCGATCGAACAACTGGAAATTCTTCGTGAAAAGTGTCGCAAGGAAATCGCAGTGACAAATACTAGAGAGCTTATGCATGCGATTGAAGCGGAAAACCTCGTGCTTGTTGGAGAAATCATTTCACGAGTTGCCCGGATTCGGAAGGAAACAAGAGGGAGTCATTTCCGAGTGGATTATCAAAGCCGAAACGACGAAGAGTTCTTATACCGAATGGCTGTTAAATTAGACGGAGAAGAGATCAAACTACGGAAAATCAATAGTGATATGGAATGGGTGAGGAGCTACCCTTATGACATCGTACATGTTTGAATCGCTCGTCGTTGAATCCAAGGAACAAGTGATGGTTGCAGCATTTAACCGTCCTGATAAATTGAATGCCTTTAGTCCAAAGGTGATGGGCGAACTAAATAAGTTATTGGATTGTGTTGAAAGTGATGATGAAGTAAAAGTTCTCGTCTTAACGGGTGTTGGGGAAAAGGCATTTGTAGTTGGTAACGATTTACCTCAATTAGCTGCCTTAGACCCAATGGGTGCTTATGAACAGATGGTGACGGGGCAAAAAACATTTTTGCGAATTCACGAACTATCTAAACCGGTTATCGCCATGGTAAATGGATATGCACTTGGCGGAGGGTTCGAGCTAGCGCTTGCTTGTGACATGGTCTTTGCTTCTACGAATGCAAAATTTGGTTTCCCAGAAATCAATTTAAACACCATGCCAGGATGGGGTGGAACGCAATTAGCCGTGAAGAAAATGGGGCTTAACCGGGCGAAGGAAATGATTCTTTCCGGGTTATTTTATAAGTCCGAAGATTGTAGGGAATTTGGTTTTATTAATAGAGTGGTTTCTCCTGATGAATTGTTGGGCGCAACACTTGAATTTGCACAGACTCTTGCAGCTAAAAACAGCTTTAGTATCAAAATGGCCAAAAATGCGATAAACCGTGGGGCTGAATTGGACTTAAACGCAGGATTTTTCTTCGAGGCGCAGGCCTATGCTGTTAATTTTAGTGCACCACATGCTAAAGAAGGTTTTGAAGCCTTCCTCAATCGAAAAACGAAAAAGTAGGTGAAAAAAATGATCGTATTAACAGAAGAGCAAGAAATGATTCGTAAGATGGTGAGAGAATTCGCTGAGGAGGAAGTTGCGCCAATATCTGAAAAACTTTGGGAGCATCAAGATTTCCCCTATGAATTTTGGCGCAAGGCGGGGGAACTAGGCTTAATCGGTCTCCCATACGATGAGAAATACGGTGGTTCTGGCGGTGACTGGTTGTCTTTTGCGATCGTATTAGAAGAATTGGCACGCGTAGACTGTGCTGTAGCTAATTCCATTATGGCAAATTCCTCTGCAGCTAGTCTGATTTCGAACTTCGGGTCTGAACAACAAAAAGAACAATATCTACGACCGATTCTTACTGCTGAAAAAATCGGAGCTATTGGATTAACAGAAGCAAACGCAGGTTCCGATGCCTCGTCTATAAAAACACAAGCGGTACTTGATGGGGATGAATGGGTAATTAATGGCTCTAAGATTTTCATTAGCAATTCAGATAATGACATTACGGGCCCTGTCGTCATTGCTGCTGTAACAGGAAAAAAAGAAAATGGAAAAAACGAAATCTCCAACTTTATCGTACCACAAGGTACGCCAGGTTTTACTTATGGGAGGAAGCTGAATAAAATTGGATGGCGCGCGTCAAGCACAGGGGAACTTTTCTTTGAACAGTGCCGCATTCCGAAGGAAAATCTGCTTGGAGAAAGAGGAGCAGGAATGCGCCAAACCCTTTCGACGATTGGTACCGGACGTATTTTAATTGCGTCACTCGGTTTAGGTATTATTCAGGGGTCGCTGGATCGGTCCATAGCTTATTTACATGAGAGAACGGCTTTTGGTAAGCCGCTTAGTGACTATCAAGCACTCCAATTTAAGATTGCGGATATGGCTACACATGCACACGCTGCCCGATTAATGATTTATCAGGCGGCTTCACTTAGAGATGCTGGTCAGCCTTTTGAACAAGAATCTTCGATGGCAAAGCTCTTTACCACAGAAAAGGCTATGGAAGCAGCACATCAGGCCATTCAGATCCATGGCGGTTACGGAATTATGAGTGAATATGCAGTATCTCGTGCATTTGGTGATGCAAAAGTGTTGGAAATTGTGGAGGGAACATCGGAAATTCAGCGGATGATTATTTCACGCTATTTATTAAAATAAAAGGCAGGGGGAAGTGCTATGCTACAGGGTATTAAGGTTTTGAGTTTCACCCATTTTCTACAAGGACCATCAGCTGTTCAAATGCTTGCAGATCTGGGCGCAGATGTGATTAAGATTGAATCGCCAACAGGTGCTTTCGAACGACAATGGTCTGGCTTTGATGCCTTTATTGATGATGTCAGTGTTTTCTTTCTGCTAGGAAACCGCAATCAGCGCAGTTTATCGATCAACCTGCGGACAAATGAGGGGAAAGAGATCATTTACAAGATGGTGCAAGATGCTGATGTGGTCGTGGAAAACTTCCGTCCAGGGGTAATGGATCGCCTTGGATTTGGGTATGAGAAGTTAAAGGAAATGAACCCTCGTTTGGTATATTGCTCTTGTACGGGATATGGCTCAGACGGACCCTACCAGCAACGCCCAGGACAAGATATGCTGTTGCAGGCAATGAGTGGCTTAGCATCAATTTCAGGTGGGAAAGATCAGCCTCCAACACCCGTTGGTACTGCGGCAGTTGACCAGCATGGTGCGGTTTTAGCGGCATTTGGAATCGTTAGCGCACTTCTGAGCAGAGAAAAGACAGGAAAAGGACGCAAGGTCGAGAGTAATTTATTAAATGCTGCGATCGACTTGCAAATTGAGCCACTTACTTATTACTTAAATAAAGGGCCTCTTTGGGAACGAAGTGAAACAGGTTTAGCGACACAGTTCCATCAGGCACCCTATGGAATCTATCAAACGGCAAATGGTTGGATTGGTATTTCCATGACACCTATAGATAAGTTAATCAGTGCTTTTGGAACAGATTCATTAGCTGGCTATACTAATAAAGATCAAATGGAGAAGAGAGAGGAGGTTAACCGCATTGTTGTCGAAGAGGTAAAGAAGAGAACGACAGAAGATTGGTATAAGATTTTTGAGGAAAATGGAATTTGGCATGCTCCAGTCAATGGGTATGAAGAAATAGAAAAGGATCCACAAGTAAATTGGAATAAGATGATTATAACAGCACAACATCCGGATGTAGGACAAATTCGTTTGCTCAACCATCCAGTGCGCTATGAAGATTATGAGATTGAAGTTAAAAAATATCCCCCGCGTCTAGGGGAGCATACCAATGAAGTACTGGAGGAATACGGCTTTTCTCAAGAAGAAATTGAAAGTTACCTTTCTAAAGGGATTACTGTCAATTCAATGTTAAGCAAGGGAGGAAAATAAATATGATTCCATCCAAAACATTTGACCAAATCCCTGTAGGAACGCAAGAAGTGACCATCCGAACGGTGACGGAGGAAGATGTCAATCAATTTGGGCATCTATCAGGAGACCTCAATCCACTGCATATGAATGAAGACTTTGCAAAGAATACGCCGTTTGGAAGGAGGGTCGTTCATGGGATGTTTACAGCTGCCATTATATCCACGACCCACACGAATCTGACGGGACCGGGATTTGTATACGTTGGTCAGGAACTCAATTTTAAGGGACCTGTTTATATAGGTGATACCATTAGCGTTACTGTAACCGTTTCAAACAGGAAGGAAGAGAAGGGGATTCTAGCTCTTCAAACAGTAGTTACAAACCAGGATGGGCAGTTGATCCTTGATGGTAAATCTGCTTTGATGGAGTTAGACCGTTTAAAACAACGCCGAAAATAACGGGTAGTCCCTATCCTATTACTGATCATGTAATACACGTTTCTTGGCAGTAGACAAAATTCAGAAAAGATAATATAGTAAGGGAAAGATTGTGGAGTTAAAGTGAGGGAATAATGGTTACATCAACAGACGTGGCACGAAGAGCAGGAGTATCGCAAGCTACTGTTTCGCGAGTGCTCAATAATCCGAATAGCGTTAAATCTGGAACGAGAGAAAAAGTTCTTCGCGTGATGGAGGAAATGAATTATAAGCCAAATCTCATCGCCCGTAGTCTAGTGATGAATCACACAAAAACGATCGCTTTACTATCGGGAACTTTAAAAAATGGATTTTTTGTTGAAACCATAGACTCAATGATAAACTTGGCAACTTCCCGGGGATACAAGACTTTGGTTTTTTTTGAAGGAGAAAAAGAGATTACGGATCTATTAGATACTATTAGGGGCAATAAAGTAGACGGCATTTTGTTGTCTGCAATGAAATATGATGATCCGCTTTTTGAAGAACTTGAAAGTTGGGGAATTCCATTCATCCAAATGAGTAGAAGACATCGGAAGGGTGGAAATTATGTTGTTTTAGACAACATTCTGGCCACTCAATTGCTGACAAAGCACATTCTTGAATTAGGGCATAGAAGGCTTGCATTTATTGTTGGTTCAACCAATGCCTCTACCTTTTTAGAACGGAAAATGGGTTTTGAGAAGGCTCTACAACAAGTAGGAATGGAAAATCTAAAGGAGTTCATTTATCCAATCGAACCTATTACTTCTGAAGTGGCAAAAACAACCCGTATGCTTATGAATCTGCCTGAACCACCGACAGCGATTATTTGTTCTTCCGATGCGATGGCCTTAGTTGCCATGGATACGCTTCTTTCCATGGGATTGAAGGTACCGGAAGATGTAAATTTAGCTGGGATGGATAATATCGGGATCACCTCCCATCAAGCGATTCAGTTGACTACGATTGGTCACCAAATGAATTCGATGGGTGAACTTGCGGTGGATCATCTAATAGACCTAATCGAAGAAAAAGTAGAAGCCCCTGTGCAGCAGGTTTTAATGCCAGAACTAATTATTCGAAACACAACAACGAATCTATCAAAATAAATGAATAGAAAATAGTTAACGGTATTTTCCAAAAGACTCTGATCTAGATGTTATGCACAAGAATAAGTGATCAGAGTTTTTTGGTATACCCTGTAGTTTGCCTATTTTAAATATTTACACAAGAGGAGATTAAGAAAATGACGATGGATTCGACTAAGCTTTCCCCCAATCGTATTTTGGCAGGCGTTGTTACAGGGTATTTTATGGTTCAGCTGGCCTTGGTGCCTGTTGCAGCGATGCTGCCAACACTTGCTACCGAATTTGAAGTGGACGTGGGACTTATTGGATGGGTCATGACGATTTATTTGCTTTCATTAACAGGTTTTCAATTGTTTGGTGGTCGTATGGGAGATCAATTATCCCACCAACGTGTATTTAAAGCAGGGCTAATTATTTTTGGTCTTTCCTCACTCTTAGCGGGATTGTCAGCAAGTTATTGGCAAATGGTTCTGTGGCGTGCTTTACAAGGTATTGGCGCTGCCATGCTGGCAGGAAACAGTATGGCGATCGTTCATAAAGCATTTGATTCTAAGGACCGCGGGAAAGCAATCGGATGGCTGACCTCTGCAGCAGCATTTGGCTCCTTATTGGGGATTATTATTGGCTCTTTATTTACCCACTATTTAAGTTGGAGATTGGTATTCTTTTTAGGCATTCCTCTTTCTTTAATTAGTCTGTTTTTATTGAAAGGCAAGGAGGAAAAGGTAGCCAATGGAAATTGGCGTAACATCGATTTCCCGGGTGGAATTATGTTGTACCTGTTGTTGGTTTGCTTTTCCATGTCGTTTGCATCTGGACACAAAGGACATGGAGGGGGTGGGGAACCCACCAATACAGCTGTTTCCATCAGTTCCTTGATACGTTGGGAGTATTTAGCAGCCATGGTGCTGTGCTTTGTATTGTTAGTTTGGATTGAAAAGCGATCGCAAAATCCCTTAGTCATCTTTCATCAATTCAAGAATAAACAATTTACAGGTGCGGTATCTGCTAATTTTATTCTGCATTTTGTTATGATTTGTGTGGTTTTCTTTATTCCTTTTATTGTCGAACAGGGACTAGGGAAAACTGCCATATTTACAGCAGCTGTCCTTTTGTCTGTTGAATTTATGAATGCTATTTTCCCCCCTATAGCCAGTTCCTTTTATCATCGTTTTCAATGGTATTGGCTGCGTCCTTTGGGGATGGGTGTCATCGCAACCGGACTATGTGCTTACTACTTTTTAGTTGATCATACCGGTGTGCCAGGCTTAATCTTGTTAGGAGGTTGGATTGGCATTGGCATGGGGATTTTCTGGTCAATTAATAATCATGTAATCATGACCTCTCTCGATGATGAGTACCGCGGGTTTGCTTCTGGCATGCTTGAAACGACAAGGCAATCGGGGCATACATTGGCATCTGGGATCTCCGCCGTTGCAATGAGTTTTGCTTTGAATCAACAGCTGACCCAGGATATTACCGTCCTTGACTCGCTGTATGTTGGAACCAAGTATATTTTGTTGATTGGCACAGTCACGGCAACTGTTGGCTTGTTATTTACCTTTATGAAAAACAAGCCAAAGGAGCAATTGGTTCATAAAGATGATAGGATTTCAGCCGAGATCTGATAGAGAAAAATCCCTAGAAACGTTTCCTGGGTGGAAATATCTAGGGATTTTGATTTGTTTGGAAGCTCATAAATAATGAGACTTTTCGTGTATATCCAACAAGAATTGAGAGGTGGGGGTGACGGTGATTACTAAAAGAAAAAATGGTTGGTTGCCCTTTTTTCTTTTGTTGCTCATTCTTTTTCCACAACAGGTCTTTGCTCACGCGAAATTGGAGAAAGCATATCCTGGGCCCGACAGTCAACTTTCTGCTTCTCCAAGTGAAATTACCCTGACATTTAATGAACGGTTGGAGAGAGAGCTGTATTATATTCAAGTTTTTGATGGCCATGGAGTGTCGGTGACGGAGAATTTAACAGAAATGAGCCGAGACCAAAGGGAATTGGTTTTGCCGCTTCCTCCGTTAAAAGATGATCACTACACTGTTACCTACCGTGTGATATCTGCGGACGGACATACCATTCGCGGAACCTATGTGATGAATGTGGGGGAGATTGCCCCTGTTGCTACGACTGGGCTCGTTGAAATTTATAAGGATGCTTCTGTCCGGGCGGCGGTTTTTGGGGTGCGAATCTTTTATTTCCTTCTCCTTTTGTTCTTGACAGGTTTGATTCTTTGGGGGACCTATTTTTCGTTTCGATCGAGGGAATTCTCTGATGAATATAAAAAGGAAACCAAAGATGCGCAGGTGCTTTTTTTAGTTGCCCTTTTTGTACTGACCTTCGTTCAAATGGGGGAAGTATTGACCGACTGGAAGTTTGCAGGTATGGTGGACTTTTTATTCAAAACAATGACAGGAGGATCTCTGATTTTTTCTTTAGCTCTTTCTCTTGCAGGTTTTGCTGTTTTACATCGGAGATGGTGGATTGACGGGGGATGGGCTCTTTCTCTTTTATTTGCCAAATCCTTGAATGGCCACGCTGTGGGTTTTGATCCTCCATTTTTGACAATACCATTAAATTTTATTCACTTACTGTCTGCTGCATTATGGGTCGGGGGACTGTTTTACCTGCTGCTTTTTTGGAAAGGTCACCAGGAACAGGTGGTTGGCTTTTTACCTGTCTTTTCAAGAACAGCGGTTGTCAGTATCGTTGTTTTGACGCTTACCGGATCATTGTCCTCTATTATCTATTTGCCCAAATTGAGCTACTTGGTTGAAACCCTCTGGGGAATCTTATTATTGGTAAAATTGGCGTTGGTAGGGTTCGTTATTGTTGTGGGGGCTATTATTCGACAAAGGATGAAAAAGAATTTGGTGGACCAACTCCAAACTTGGATAAAGGTTGATTTGTGTTTGATGATACTAATCGTTGGTATCGTAGGGGTGTTTACCTATCTTAGCCCATCTCCTTCTAATAAACCATTGTATTGGGAGGAACGGATAGAAGTTGCTCGAATAACTACCCAAATCACACCCAATGCCCCTGGTGTCAATCAGTTTCGTGTAAACATTTCCATTAATAAAAAAGAAGTGAAGATGAAGGACGTAACCATGTTCTTAAGCTATCTTGAAAATCCTCAAATTGCTCCGATTGAAGTTCCGTTTTCATCTGAGCAACTTATAGCGGGAAGGGATGAATACGAGTTGAACAGTGTCGGAGCGTATTTGCCGTTTGCCGGTCGCTGGATGGTTGAAGTAAGAATAATGGATGGGGAGGACAATGAAACCGTGTCTAAGAAAGAATTTACAATTTATTGAAATTAGTTCAGGAGGAATGGGCCTTGTCATTTAAAAAGGTAAAAATGATTCATCATTTGCATGTTCTTTTTGTATGCTTGCTTCTATTCACAGGTATTCTCCTTTATTTTGCAGGCATTCCTTGGATTTCAAAAATGTTAATGAGGAATATACATCTTGGCATTGCCGTAGGATACATAGTGCTCCTGCTTTATTCTCTGTTGCCAGTCTATCAATATAAAAAAAAGTTGGGAAAGTCTGCAGGTAAACAATGGCATATCCTATTTATTTATCTATTCTCCTTGCTGTGGTTGCTTTCTGGATTTATTCTTTGGATCAACCATCCCGCAATTTTGGATTATCGGATCATTGCTTTGCAGCTTCATGATTGGATAAGTGTGGTCATTATTCCTTGGGTCCTCATCCATGTCTATTGGAAAAAACGGGGAGTTCCGTTCATCGGGAGGCATAGAATAAAGGGGATTGAACAAGCCTTATCGGAAAGGTTGCTTACCAGAAGAGAATGGCTTGTTCTTGCAACAGGGACAGGATTATCCATGGTAATTGCTGCTTCCTTGAAATGGTTTAAACCCTTCTTGGAGCCATGGGAAACCGTTCGGGCAGTAGGAATGGCAAGAAAAGGGTATTTTCGTATCTATACGGTTACCTCGAAAAATCCCTCATTTGATCCAAAAAGTTGGAAACTGACCCTTGATGGTTTGGTTGACTCCCCTCAGCAGTTTTATTATTCCGATCTGACAGCGATGGAATGGCGGACCATTACCCGTGACTTCCACTGTGTCACGGGTTGGAGTGTATTCAATGTAACGTGGAGTGGGATACCGTTTGTAAGCTTAATAAATATTGCCCAACCCAAGCAGGAGGGGAGATTTGTAAAAATCTATTCTGCAGATGGGGTTTATACTGAAACCTATACAATCGAACAATTGGCGAATCAAGATGTTTTACTTGCATTTCAATTGGATGATCAGCCATTAATTCAAAGCCAAGGGGCTCCTTGTCGTCTTATTCATCCCAAGATGTACGGATATAAATCAATTAAATGGGTTAATCGAATCGAAATTACGAGTGAGAGAGGCAAGGGGTATTGGGAGGCATTAGAAAATTATGATTTGGATGGCTATATTTAAACAGAAACGCTTTATTTGGATGACAATACTTTGCATGTTTTTCTGGTCAGTGACTGGATGGGCAGTTTTTTCGGCGATGCCTAGTGGGGTAAAGCAAAATTGGAACGAGGTTAATTCGGCATTGGAACATATGCAGGAGTGGAATTCCTATCAAACTACAGAAAACGTAATAGTAGATGGCCAGGAGGTAGTGAGTTTAATAGGGAGCATCCAACATATTCCCAAGCAAAGCCGTTTTCAAACGAACATCCGCTTGAATGACAAGGATACCTTTCAATTTGAAGCATATATTCAGGATAAAATGATTTATCTCTATGACCCCTCTACGCCTAAATGGGTTCAGATGTCTATGAGACACCCAACGGCAGGGGAGTTAAATGCAATGACGGATAACTTGAACTTCTGGGTGTTACTTCTTTCCTATGCCAAGTCGGTGGAAAAGAGCCAAGAAGCGGAGGGCTACCTGCGTTATAGAGTGTTACTGAATCCTTTTGCAGAATCCATTCATGGTATACTTTTTGAAGGAGACCAAGGGTATTTAGAGTTTGTCTTAGAAAAACAAACAGGGAATATTATTGAAGCACAATTAATCTCCAAACATAAAAACCTGTTTTCAAATCTTAAAAATGCAACATACACTGCTCGATTCTCCTCCATCAACCAAGTAGAATCATTAAATGTACCAAAAGAGGCTTACCGAGGAGAAAAGTTAGATTGACTCCGTTATTCTATAAAAAAGAACCGTCCCTAGAATTGATAGAGACGGTTCTTTATATATAACTTATTTAAGGTTACCCCATTCTTGATATAATTTAAATACAGATGCTACGTCCTCATCCCCTAGACCTTTATTTGTTGACGTAGTAAACATTTGTTTTGCAAGACCCAATGCAGGGGTAACAACTTTAAGGCTTTCCGCAAGGTTGTAGGCTAATCCCAAATCTTTATTCATCAAAGCCACTGCGAATTGAACAGAATAATCTTCTTCAATTAGTTTTCCGGATTTCATTTCAACCATTCTGCTATTGGCACCACCTGCTGCAACAACAGAAAGAAACTTTTCCAGATCTAAATTACTTTTTTGGGCCATTGTCATCCCTTCTGACAGAGCAAGAAGGGAAATCCCAACCATGGTATTACTAATTAATTTTGTTGTAGCGCCTGCACCACTTTCTCCCATATAGACCCATGATTTTCCCATAGATTTAAAGAGAACTTCAGACTTCTCGTAGGCGTCTTTTGATCCACCAACCATAAAGCCAAGAATTCCGTCTTTCGCTTGTGGAGCAGAGCCTGTCACTGGTGCATCAAGGAATTGTACGTCTCTTTCAGCAAAGATCTGGTGAAGTTCGCGACTAGTTAAGGGGGAGACAGTACTTGAATCGATAATAATTTGACCAGGCTTAACACCCTCAATTACTCCATTTTCACCAAGGAGAACTTCTTTTAGTTGTTGATCTGCACTTAACATCGTAATAATGGCATCTGAATGTTGAGCAACCTCGAAGGGGCTTGATACCACCTTGGCTCCTTTTTCTTTAAAGGGAAGGGCCTTTTCCGCTGTACGGTTCCATACAACTAAAGAAAATCCATCTTTCAATAAATTATCAGCCATTCCAGCTCCCATCGTCCCTAATCCAATCATCCCTATTGTTTTCATGCTTGACTCTCCTTTAATAGTAGATTTGTCTGTGATTGCAAAGAAGTACAAATTGTAAACCTTTACAAAAATAAAAAGTTAAAAGGTTTGCACTTCAATTAAATTACATTCTATTATACCTTTTTAAGAGAACAATCGTCTAGAGATTAATAGGAGGAGTCGCAAAAAATGAGTATGAGGATAACATGATAGAAAAGAAGAAGATGCTCGAAAGAAAATACGAGCATCTTCTTCTTTTTCTATTGATATTGCTTTAGCACATGTCGCGCAATAATCACGCGCTGGATTTGGTTGGTTCCTTCATAGATTTGCGGCAGTTTGGCATCGCGGTACATTCTTTCCACTGGATATTCCTTAGTATAGCCGTATCCGCCATGGATTTGCACGGCATTCGTTGAGATCTCCTGGGCAATATCGGAAGCATAGAGCTTTGCGATCGCCGCTTCTTTTGAATAGGGGCGGCCCTGGTCTTTTAAATAACAAGCTTTATAGATGAGAAGTCGTGCTGCCTCGATTTTTGCTTCGGCGTCGGCAATCATAAACTGGATCGCTTGATAATTGCTAATCGTCTTTCCAAAGGCTTCCCGCTGTAAAGCATATTTAATAGATTGATCCAATGCACCTTGGGCGATCCCTAATGCCAAGGAAGCTATCACAATTCGGCCATTATCAAATGAACCCATGGCATACTTGAAGCCTTCCCCTTCGTGGCCAATCAAATTTTCCATAGGTACGGTGCAGTCTTCGTAAATAATAGAGGAGGTTCCAATTCCGCGAATCCCCATTAGTTTTTCTTTTTTGCCAACTTGAAGCCCTGGACGATCCCGTTCAACTAAAATAGCAGAAATGCCGCGATGCCCAGGCTGTTCGTTTGTCCGAGCCATGGTAACGTAGACATCACCTAGTGTCCCCATCGTAATAAATTGCTTGGTTCCATTGATTATAAACTGATCACCTTCCCTGACGGCACGGGTTTTTAAAGACGCAAGGTCTGTCCCGCCGCTTGGTTCGGTAGCAGAAATACAACAAATAACTTCTCCGCGTCCAATGGCAGCGACATATTTTTCCTTTTGTTCTTCCGAAGCAAAACGCACAAGGAAGTCACTTTGTAATTTAGAGGTGAGTACAGCGTTGGACATTGCAGCAGATACCTTTGCTAATTCTTCAAGCATAATGCTGCAGCTAATATGATCTGCTCCAATGCCTCCATACTTTTCTGGCAATGTTAAGGAAATAAAACCAAGTTCAGCCATTTGTCTCCAAATATCTTTCGGAAATTCATCCGATTCATCAATTTCAGCCGCACGTGGAGCCACGACTTCTTGCGCAAACTGGCGAACTGTCTCACGAATCATTTTCTGTTCTTCGTTCAATTCAAAGATCATGTTCTATCTCCTCCAGATTCGTTGCAAAGTAGGGGTGAAATTCAGGCTCATTATAACCTGTGCTAAATATTCAGTCAATATAGCAAAGGTTAATATTTAATATTATACGAATTGACATAAAAATTAAATAATGTATATTAATATTGAGAGGGAATAAATATCTATTTAATCTCAGAAATATTGAATACGTATTCATAACTTTGATTGACGAGAGGAGCGGTTTGCGATGGGGAAAATTCCTTTGGAAATTGACGAACAGGTTAGTTTCAGTAAAACGATTGGTGAGGCGGACGTGTATATGTTTGCCGGGATTACTGGTGACTTGAGCCCTAATCATGTGAATGAAGATTATATGAGTAAAACGCAGTATAAGAAAAGAATTGCACACGGCGTTTTGTCCATTGGTTTTGCTTCTACGACCTCGACATTGATGCAGCAGAAAACAGATATGACTGCAGTTTCTTACGGATATGACCGGATTCGTTTTATTAAACCGATCTTTATCGGTGACACCATCACCGTAACCTACACCATTGCAGAAATTGATCAGGAAAATTTAAAAACAAAAGCGAATATTGAAGTGGTTAACCAAGATGGTGAACTATGTACAGTAGGACAGCATATTCTAAAGTTTTTTGAGTAGATCGGCTTGAGCTTAAAGATAAGAAGGGATGATCGCATGGTGGACCAGATAAGCATGAAGGAAGCTGCATATAAAATTAAATCAGGTCAGACGATCACAGTTTCAGGGAACGGGGAGTTCCTTAACCCTGATGGAGTATTGGCTGCACTGGAAAAGCGATTTTTAGAAACAGGAGAACCAAAAGATCTTACATTGATTTACAACGTTATACCGGGTTCTCCGCGGCGTGGAACAGGAGTTGACCGTCTGGCGCATCCTGGGATGCTGAAAAGGATTTATGCCGGAAGCTATTATACGCTCGAAGTGGAAAAATTAAACGATTTAATCCGGGAGAATCAAGTGGAAGCCTATCTTGTTCCCTACGGTGCCCTCTACAATATGATGCGGACCGCATCTGCCGGTCAGCCAGGTGTATTAACACCTGTTGGCATCGGGACATTCGTTGACCCCCGGATCGGAGGGGATAAGCTAACCCCACGCACAACAGAAGATATATCACAGGTTATGGAAATTGATGGAAAAGAATATCTTTTTTATAAGGCAGTGCCGATTGACGTTGCCATCATTCGAGCGACGACCGCAGACGAGGATGGGAATCTGTCACTTGAGCAAGAACCCTTTTCCATCGGAATTCTGCACAAGGCGATGGCTGCAAAAAACCGGGGAGGTACAGTGATCGCTCAGGTCAAACAAATCGCCAAACGGGGTTCAATCCATCCAAAATCGGTCGCCGTTCCAGGAATTTTCGTCGATCATGTGGTACTTGCTCCTGATCAGATGGACGCAATGCCATACAATCCAGCATGGACTGGTGATATCCGCATCCCGATGGAGGCAATCGAACCCATGCCGCTGGATTATAAAAAGGTCATTTCGCGGCGTGCGGCAATGGAATTGGAGCCTGGGGACCTCGTTAATTTCGGCTTTGGCATTAGTGCTAGTGTCCCGCAGATTGCTAGTGAAGAAGGGATTGCAGACCAGGTAATTTTCAACGTTGAGCATGGGCCGGTTGGAGGTATTCCTAATAACAAGTATGCCTTTGGAGCGGGTGTCAATATGATGGCAACCATGGATGCGCAAAATATTTTCGAATTTTATGATGCCGGAAGACTTAATATGACCTGTCTTGGGATGGCGGAAGTCAATCGGGATGGCAGCATTAATGTCAGCCGTGTCAACGGAAAGTACAATCTAGGCGGATTCATGGATATCGTTCACGCGACAAAGAAAATCGTCTTTTGCGGAACTTTCACGGCCGGTGGACTAGATATCCAGGTTGAAGACGGGAAGATAAAAATCATTCGCGATGGGCGTTATAGGAAATTTGTCAACAACCTTCAGCATGTGACATTTAACGGAAACTTTGCCCTCGAAAAAGTACAGAAGGTCGTGTATGTTACAGAGCGAGCTGTGTTTACGATCACTGAGGAAGGGCTGACATTAACCGAGATTGCACCTGGTGTTGACTTGGAACAGGATATCTTAGCAAAGATGGAGTTTCGTCCGGCCATTTCAAAAAACCTGAAAGAGATGGATGACTGCTTATTTCAACCTGAACGGATGGGACTTAGGCAAAAAGAGTCGTTTGCACGCCAATTAAAGGATGAGAGGGGATCAAGCAAATGAGACCGGATTTAGTTCTAAAAGGGGTTATCCCGGCAAACCTGATTGCATTTGATGCGAATCTGCAAATCGATGAGAGGAACTATCGCCGACACATTCGCTATATCGTTAATACAGAAGGGGTGGCTGGATTAACGACAAACGGCCATGCAGCAGAAGTAGCCACATTAACTCTGGAAGAACAGCAGCGAAGCCTGCAAATTACCCTTGATGAAGTAAATGGGAAAGTCCCAGTCATATGCGGGGTGTATCAAGACGGAACACAGAAGGCCGTGGACATCGCTAAAATGGCGGAGCGGGAAGGAGCAGACTGTTTGCTTATTTTTCCGTCAGCAGTGTTTGATTACGGTTCACAACTTCGTCCAGAAATGGCCTATAAGCATTATGCAACGATTGCTGAAGCGACGAATCTTCCGATGGTTGCCTTTGTCTATCCGGTAACCTCCGGTCTTCATATTCCAACAGAAAATTTAATAAAAATTTGCAGTGAAATAGATAATGTGATTGCCGTCAAGGAATGGTCTAACGACATCGGTGTCTATGAAAGGAACTATCGTGAGCTAAAGGGCCTAGATAAGAAAATATCCCTTCTAACCAGCTTCAGTAAAGCGCTGCTTCCATCCTTGTGCATTGGTGCAGACGGGATTCTTTCCGGGCACGGAAGTCTAATTGCTGATTTACAAGTAGCCTTGTTCAATGCAGTAGAACAGGAAGATCTAAAGACTGCCCGAAGGATTGCGGATCGAATTTATCCTTTGGTTCAGGTCTTTTATAAGGAACCTTTCCTTGATATGCATAACCGCATGAAAGAAGCCAACGCCATGCTCGGCCGTATTGATGAAGCCTATGTACGCCCGCCGCTGCAGCGTCTATCGAATGAGGAAAGAGAAACAATTGGTCGCGTGATTTTGGAAGCGGGATTGCCTAGCGAACGGGTCAAGTAGTTTATATAAATAAGAGATTAGAGAGGATGTAGCTAAGATGGAGCAACCGTTAATCCTGTTAGATAAATTCGAAAATGGAGTGGCCCAAGTTACCTTAAATAACCCTCCATTTAATTTAAATACCTTAGAATCTACCCGCCAGCTAAGCGATATTTTGGACCAGGTGGAAGCGGATGATTCCATTCGTGTCGTTGTTTTAGCCAGTGCGGGAACCCGGGCGTTCTGTACTGGCTCGGATATCAAGGAATTCCCCTATGTTTCGGATGATGTCATTGAGAAGAAATTACGCAAAGAAAATGAGACCTTTAGCAAATTTGAATTTCTGTCCAAACCAACGATTGCTGCAATTGATGCCCTCGCTTGTGGGGGAGGATGTGAAATTACGCTAGCCTGTGATATACGGATTATCGCAGAAACAGCCCAAATGGGATTGCCAGAGATAAAATTGGGCGTATTTCCAGGAAGCGGGGGACTTTTTCGTCTGCCAAAAATTATCGGTCCAGCTCGAGCGATGGAATTGATGTTCCGTGGCCACTTCATTTCTGCTGGCGAAGCGGAACGGATCGGGTTGGTCAACCAGGTTGTACCTGAGGGGCAAGCCCTGTCTGCTGCGCTAACCTTGGCTGAGGAATTGGCACGTCAGCCTCGGGAGTCAATCAAAGCCATTAAACAAGGAATTAGACAGGCACTCTATAGCACGTATGAAGAGAATCTGCAATTAACACTTAGTTTAAGTGAAAAGGTGTTTAAAACAGAAGATTGCAAGGAAGGGGTCCAGGCTTTCTTTGAGAAACGCAAACCTAGATTTGCAGGGGTTCCCACCATATCTGAGAAGTAAGTCTAATCGATTAAATAAAACGAAGGGGTTTTAGATTTGACTCATACATGGAATGATAGCAATCCTATTATAGTAGAGACTGATGTGTTAGTCGTTGGAAGCGGCGGTGCTGCCTTGCGCGCCGCTCTTGCAGCAAATTCCTGTGGAGCGGACGTGTTGGTCGCGGTAAAGGGGAATTTCGCCAGAAGCGGTGCAACCTTTTATAGTGTGGCGGAAGTGGGAGCTTTTAATGTTCCGGATGGAGCAGCGGATGTAAGCGATTCCCCAGATCAATTCCTGCAAGACATATTAGATGCAGCTCAGGGGATGGCGGATCCTCGCTTAAGCCGTATTTTGGTTTCGGAAGCCGCAGAGGCAATGGAATTTCTTGAAAAATACGGAGTTGTATTCGATAAAAAGGAAGACCGGTATCTGGCCTTTCAAGCCTGTTTTTCTTCCAAGCCGCGGGCACATGTCATCCAAGATCATTTCAAGCCTATTGTGAAAGCATTAGGAGAAGAGGCCACGCGTCGTGAAATTCGCACAATGAGCCGCCTGATGGTTACCAACTTGATCGTTGACGAGGGACAGTGTTATGGTGCTTTTGCCATCGATGAGGATGGGAGATCTATCATGATTCGTGCCAAATCTACTGTTCTTACAACTGGCGGAGCTAGCCAACTATTTAAAACAAACCTGTATCCGCCAGATATCACAGGAGATGGGTATGCCATGGCTTACCGTGCAGGGGCACAGATCGCGAACTTCGAGTTTATGCAAGCTGGGATAAGTATCGTTGCTCCTTTTATCAATTTGTTTGGCAATTATTTATGGGATGCTGCTCCCCGGATTGCGAATAAAGAAGGGGAGTCGTTTATTCATAAATATGCTGAAGATGATCTCACAGTTGCTGAAATCATTAAAGCAAAAGAAAGACACTTTCCGTTCAGTTCGAGCGATATATCTAAGTATATTGAAATCTCTATCCAGAAGGAGATTAACCAGGGTGGGGGGACAGAAAATGGGGGAGTCTACCTTGATTTTACCAGCACAGATTTTGCCGAGGTGCTGGCCAACCCCAACACTAGTATTAGTAAAATGTGGGACACGACTTATCGATGGTACCTAAAACAAAAAGTGGATTTGTATAAAGATAAAGTGGAAATTGCTTGTTCAGCCCATGCGATTAACGGTGGGGTGAGAATTGATCAGCATGGCGGATCAAATATCAAAGGACTATTTGCAGCAGGTGAAGTAGCGGCAGGACCTCACGGTGCTGACCGTTTGGGCGGAAATATGTCTGTGACCTGTCAGGTTTTTGGTCGAAGGGCAGGGGAGGCGGCGGCTAAACACAGCCAATCCTATGAATCTAAAGAACTGCCAGGAATCATAGAGAAACAAAAACAATTTATAAACCAGTTCAAAGGCAATGGTAAACATTCTTTGCGAGGATTAAAGAAAGAATTACAGGAAGCAGCTAATCGACATCTATTAATTATTCGAAATGAGAAAGGGCTTAAAACATTTACAGCAAAGATAAAAGAGATTCAAGATCTGCTGCTAAATGATACAGAGATTGAAACACCGAAGGATCTCATTCGCGCGATCGAATTAAAAAATCTAATCGATGTCGGGTCCATGATGGCAACCGCCGCACTTATTCGGAAGGAAAGCCGGGGAAGCCATTATCGGGAGGATTATCCCGACAAGAGCGGTGATTGGAATAAGAATATTATTCTGGATATTTCCAAGCAGGAGGGTTATTTTACTTCAAGGCTTGAAGATATCGAGACTGGTTATTAATAATTATATTGTTTTAAAATTATATATAATAAAATAATGCGTTAAATTAAGAAAAATATATTGAAAATCACGAGCTGTAATTGTAAAATAGAAACATTCATAAGATTTAATCGTTTTACTTGGGAGTGACAGCATTGGTTACGATGAGGGATATCGCAAAACATGCAGGTGTATCCGTAGCAACGGTTTCTCACGTTCTCAATTCTTCTCGCAGGGTTGGAGCAGAAAGGAAGGAGAGAATTCTTCGCGCAATCGAGGAATTGAATTATGTTCCAAACGCAGTAGCACGGGGGTTAAGAGTGAGAGAAACGCGAACGTTAGGGTTGATATTACCTGATATTACGAATCCCTTTTTTCCCGAACTGGCTAAGGCTTGTGAAGAGATGGCTCAGTCACTAGGATATGCAGTTAATATGATTAACACGAATGACCTTGAAGGAAGAATGGCTGGGGCGGTCACCCAGATTAGGGAAGCAAGGGTTGACGGACTGATTATCACCAGTGCTGCGGAAGGGAACAAAGTATTGTTGTCCAAGCTGGTGCAGGAAGGATACCCGATGGTTCTTGTCCATCGCAGAATTCAGGGGGTTGCAGTAGATACCGTTGTAGCTGATAACTTTACCGGTGGCTACAGTGCCGCACGCCATCTCTTGTCTCTTGGACACACACGTATTGCTATGTTGACCGGGGTTGCCCACTCACCTGTGATAATGAAACGTCTAGAGGGTTATATGAAAGCAATGCAGGATGCCGGGGTTACCATTCAACCGGAATGGGTGACAAGTGGTTATGGCAAATACGAACTGAGTTTCCATGCGACGGAAAACTTGATGCGGTTGCCAGAGAGCAAACGACCTACAGCGATGATTGCCAGTAATGATATTTCTGCCTTAGGTGTCATGGATGCTGCAGAGCATCTAGGAATCTGCATTCCTGAGGAATTATCCCTTGTTGGTTTTGATGATTTGTTTTTCTCTGCTATGAAAGCGGTTCAATTGACTACAGTAAGGATCCCTAGGTACGAAATGGGGCAAATGGCTACTCGTTTGTTGATTGATCGGATAAGCAGGTCAGGGCCGCCGCATCCAATTGAGATGGTGCTGCCAACCACATTGATTATTCGAAAAACCTGCGGAGCTACTAATAATACTTTTATTTCAAAGTAACGGTTTAATCGATTAACTATTGTTGAAAGGGGGGATGTCACAAAAAAGTATTCTTGGTAATTTAACATTTCATTAAGTAAAGGGGGAAAAGCGATGAAAGTAAGAAAGGGATTATCAGCTCTTCTGGCAGGTGTTTTAGTATCTGCTATGGCATTAACAGGATGTGGTGCGAAGCCGGCCGCAGACAATTCAAGCAATAATAACTCATCATCTAATCAAGCTGCTCCGGCACCTGAGAAAAAAGAAGTAAAGAAGTTTAAATTTGGTTATGATCAACCAGACACTACGGGATACGGGATCGCCGCAAATATTTTTAATGACAAATTAAAGGAACTTAGCGGCGGTACAATGGAAATTGAACAATTCCCGGCAGCGCAATTGGGTTCTGAGCCACAAATGCTACAGAAAATCCGTTCCGGTGACTTGGACTTTATGATTTCCTCTACCGCAAATGCTTCTACTGTTGCGCCACAATCAGGTGTTTTTTCACTACATTACATTTTTAAATCGGAAGAACATTTGAAGAAGGTTCTCGCGGATCCTGGGGTACTTCAGGCATACAAGGATATGGTTAGCGAATCCGTTGATGGTGGGCGTATTCTTACGTTGATGACTTTGGGACTGCGGGATATTTATTCAAAAAAGGAAATTAAATCGGTTAAAGACTTAGAAGGATTCAAAATTCGGGTTCAAGCTACACCGACAGAAGATGCCCATTTTCCAGCATATGGTGCACAGACCGTTCATATGCCGTTTGGTGAAGTGTATACCTCCATTCAAACAGGGGTTATGGATGGAGCGGAAAATGGTGTCAACGTTTATTTAAGCAATAAGCATTATGAAGTTGGCCCCGTTTTATCTATGACAGAACACGAAGCAAACAATTCCTTAATCTGGGTCAGTGACAAAGTTTGGAACAGCCTATCTGACGAAGAAAAGAAGTGGGTTGAGGAAGCAGCAGCTGAAGTAGGGAAAACGCAGCCAGAGAAGGCATTTGAACTTGAGCATCAATCACAAGACAAATTAAAGTCCATGGGGGTTACGGTTGTTGAGGATGTAGATAAGTCTGGATTTATCGAAAAAGCCACCCCAATCCAGGATCAATTGGCCAAAGAACTTGGACCACATGCAGAAAAAATTCTTAAGCTTGTACGTGATTTAGAATAGGTATCTATAATTAGCAAAGGCCAATCCAGGATTGGCCTTCTTATTACAAAGGGGGGAACAGGATGAGTCAAAATCAAATGGATTCGATTGTATCACCATTGGATCGAAATATGAAATGGAAATCCTTTGATATCCTTGAACGCATTTTAATGATTTTATGTGGAATTTGTATTTCAGGATTTACCCTCGGGGTATTTCTAGATGTACTGACAAGAACCATTGGGCACCCCTGGTTATGGCTACAAGAAGTGACAATTAGCTTCTTCACCTATGGAATATTTATCGGAGCTGCGGCGGCAACAAGAAGGAATCAACACGTCCTCTTATCATCCGCTGCCTCGAAATATACCGGGAAGGTTCGTTTATTTTGGGAAGTTTTTAACCGCATAGTTATATTAGCTGTTGCATTTTGTTTAATCTTTTATGGCTATTCTAATTATCTCCTTGGCTTTGGTAGTTTTCTTATGCCTTCCATGACACCGATCGCAGTGTTATACGCAGCAATCCCGATTTCGGGCATTTTAATTAGCCTATTTATCATAGAGCAAATTGTGAATGGGTGGAAAAACGGGTTTGACACGCAATCTTTTTATGAGGTTCAGATCCTCGAACAGGTTGGAAGTGAATCAGATAATAAAGGGGTGGCAGGATAATGTCCGCGGGAATGATAATTGGATTGATGGGCGTTTCTTTTATGGGTTTCGGTATTTTGGGTATACCTGTGCCCTTTGCCATCATGGCTTCCGTTTTTCTTGGTACGATGTTTACGGATGTTAGTATGGCATCCATGGTCGGTCAGTTGTATAACGGAATTGATTCTGTTCCGTTAATGGCTGTTCCCTTCTTTTTATTAGCCGGAGAACTCATGGCATCGACTAACGTGACGGAAAGAATTTTTAACTTTACAAGAAGCTTAGTTGGTCATATTCGCAGTGGTCTGGCCCAAGTGAATACTTTGTTCAGCCTGTTTTTCGCTGGGATGTCAGGTTCATCCACAGCTGATGTATCTGCGGAAGTGAGGATTTTAGCCCCGCAGATGAGAAAGGAAGGATACAATCCAGCTTTCTCTGCTGCCTTATCTGCTGCTACATCTACCCTAGCAAATATCATTCCTCCAAGTATTATGGGGGTTATCTATGGAGCAACAGGCAATGTTTCCATCGGAGGAATTTTTCTCGGAGGAATTATTCCAGGAATTATGATTGCAGGCGGGTTTATGATTTATTGTTATTTTTTTAACGCACCTAAGATCAGAAAACCTCGTTCCACTTTCGTAGAGATGGCCGTAGCGGCAAAAGGGGCAGCACTTCCACTCCTCATTCCTTTCGTTATTATGGGTGGGATCTTAAGTGGATGGTTCACGCCAACTGAGTCTGGGATGATTGCGGTTATGTATACGATCTTAATCGTAATTCCAATTATTAAGAGGGATCACCTTAAAAACTTACCAAGAGACTTTATGAATGCCGGGATTTTATATGCTGTACCGATGATCTGTGTTGCGGGGGCATCCGCGTTTGGATGGATGATTGCTTACTTAAAGGCACCTCAAATTGTATCGGGATGGATCCAAGGAATTGCGGGTACAGATCCGTTACTGATCTTATTTTTGGTTATCTTAATGTTTATCGTTGTTGGACAATTTCTAGATGCTGTTCCAGCCATTATCATTTTCATGCCCATTATCGCTGCGCTTGTTGATTTAGGTAGTATTAACCCGATTCATATGGGTGTTATTGTTATTATAACTTTAGCGTTTGGTTTAATTACGCCTCCGTACGGACTATCGCTATTATTGGCTTCATCCATTTCGGGGGTTCCATTCAAGGATGCATTAAAGAAGACGATACCTATGTACGGGATTTTCATAGTTGTACTTTCATGTTTAGTATTCTTTCCAGAATTGGTTCTATGGTTGCCAAAAACATTGATGCCTGAATCTGTAGGCTGCTTTAAGGCACCAGATGGGCTTAGCTATATTTGTCCTTAAGGAGGCAGAAAGTAATGCAATATCCATATGAAATGGAAAACAAGATAGTATTGATAACAGGAGCAGGCAGTGGCATTGGTCGTGCCACTGCAAAGGGGTTCGCAGAGCTAGGGGCTAGCGTGATTCTCGCAGACAGAAATCTTGGAGCTGTTGAACAGGTGAAAAATGAGCTTGCCTCTATCAATACATCGATCCAGACGGTGGAGGTTGATGTCAGCAACCCAAAAAGCATTGAACAAATGTTTAGTTTTGTAGAAATGAAATATGGTAGATTGGATGCCTGTGTAACCTGCGCAGGCGTCATTAGTAAAACGAAGTTGATCGAATTAGATCTGGAAGAATGGAATCGTGTGATGGCGGTGAATCTGACAGGAACTTTCCTATCGATTCAGGGGGCCTACAAGCTAATGCTTCCCAATAAATCCGGTAGTATCGTAGCTATTGCCTCAGATACAGCAAAACGCGGCGGAGGCAGGATTGGAACAGCGGCTTACGGTGCATCAAAAGGTGGGGTGTTGGCATTAGTTAAGTCGATCGCCCGGGAAATGGCTGGTTCAGGCATTCGTATTAACACCATATGTCCAGGTCCGGCAGCGACGGAAATGCATCACGAGCTTCAACCGGAGTTGGTGGCGCAATTAGCTGCAGGAATTCCGCTCGGCCGATTTGCAAACCCTGCGGAAATTGCCAATGCCATCATTTTTCTCTGCTCGGATGCTGCCAGTTATTTCTATGGGGAGAGTATGAATGTTGATGGCGGAGTGATAATGGAATAAAATGGAGGTGGAAGGATGAGCGAAAAACTTCAATTGGCTGTAGTGGGTATTGGTCGAATATCGACAGCCCATATCAGAGGCATTCTTAATAATGAGGATATTTCCGAACTATCTGCTGTGGTGAGCCGCAATGAAGAAAAAGTAAAGCAGGCAGCAGAAACGTTTGGTGTCTCCAAAACGTATACAAGCTACCAAGAGGTACTAGCGGATCCAGAGATTGACGGGGTTGTTCTTTGTACACCTAATAAAGACCATTACAGCCAGACGATCGCTGCGCTTCAAGCCGGGAAACATGTTCTGGTTGAAAAGCCGATGGCGATGGATCGTGGGGAAGCGCTGGAAATGCAGGCGGTGGCCGAGCAACAGCAAAAGATTTTAATGGTAGCGCATTGTCGAAGATTTTTCAAAGCCATTGAACAAGCGAAGCAGCGACTAGACGACTTAGGGACCATCATAGATACTACCCACTTCTTAGGAGTCCAGTTTGGCCATGTTCTTACTGAGTGGTGGAACGATATGGAACATCTCGTTATAGAATTAAATGCACCACATCCTTTGGATACTACCCTTTATCTTTTGGATGAAATGCCGGAGACAGTATATGCTGTAGGTGGAAAATTCAGTGATCAACTGGCGGGGACTACACAGGCGACTATTGTACTTACTTTCCCTTCCGGGAAAACCGCTACCGTGCACTTATCTTTCCATTGCAATCCGCCTCGGAATGAGCGAATAATCATTGGCACCAAAGGGACGATGAGGATTCACGATGAGAAGGATTTGTGGGTCAATGATTGTCAAGTTGTTTCAGAAGATTACGGAAACTACTTGGAGGGTGGAATTAACTTTGACAGGCAGATCAGAGAATTTTGCATGGCCATTAGGGAAAATCGGGAACCTGTGGCTTCTGGAAGAGAGATCATCCGCTTAATGGGAGTGCTTGAGGCTGTAAAGCGGTCGTTAGATCTGAAGCGAATCATCCGTATGGAAGAAATATTATAAGGTAGGGGAGATTAGCAAAAGTGAATGGGAAATTAGATGGAAAAATTGCCCTTGTTACCGGAGGGTCTAGAGGTTTGGGGAAATGGATTAGTTATGCATTGGCACAAGCAGGTGCGAAGGTAGTTGTCAACTATGCTAATCAACAAAGTTTCGCTGATGAAACAGTTAAGTGGATCGCCTCTGAAGGTGGTGAGGCGATTGCTATGCAAGCAGATATTCGGGATGAAGCCAAGGTTATCGGATTGATTCAATCGATTGAAGAGTATTATGGAGGACAGGTGGATATTCTCGTCAACAACGCTACAGGGCCACAGCCGCGCTATTCAATCGAAGAGTCAAATTGGGAAATCTATTTGGAACAACTAGATTTCCATGTGAAAGCCCCCTTATATCTTACGAAAGCGGTTCTACCAGGGATGAAAAAGAAGAAGCAAGGCCGGATTATTAATATTAGTAGTGAAGTCGTTCAGTTGGCTCCGCCAAATTTCTCGAATTATGTAATAGGAAAAACTGCGATGATCGGGATGACGCGTTCCTGGGCAAATGAGCTAGGTTCAAATGGAATTACCGTCAATGCTGTAGCCCCTGGTTTCATCTTAGTTGAACGACATGAAGGGCAAGATCTGGAAGCGCGAATTGCCGATTATGTAAAGAGGGTTCCTTTGGGGCATCAAGGGGAACCGCTTGATGTTGGGAACGCCGTAGCCTATCTTGCTTCAGAAGATGCTAAATTTGTGACTGGACAATGTTTAAATGTAAGTGGCGGGGTTGTGTTTGATGTCTAATGAAAGGGTCACTCAAGTGATAAATGGGGATCACTATCTTCCGTTTATGCTAGAACTAGCCGCAGAAAGTGGAAAGATGATTTTGCCTTATGCTGGCAATGCCGGGGAAGCAACGCAAAAGAGTAAGGCAGATTTTGTGACTGAGATGGACCTCAAGGTTGAAAAATATATCATCAATCAAATCTTGCAGCGATACCCTGAACATCGTATTTTTAGCGAAGAAATCGGTGTGCTGGGAGATTCCAAAGAGTACGAATGGGTGATTGATCCGATTGATGGAACGATTAATTACAGTATGGGCCTTCCTCTTTATGGAATATCCATTGCCCTTTGTTACCAGGACGAATGCATTGCAGGTGTGATTGCCCTTCCAGCACTTGCGGAAACCTTTTGGGCGGTAAAAGGGAAAGGGACCTTTATGAATGGAAAAAAGGTAACTATGAGGCAATGCGAGCTAAGTGAAGCCTATGTATCTTTTGGGGATTTCTCTAAAGAAGGGAATAGGCAAAGTAATGCACATCGCTTGGCTGCCTTTGGGAACCTCGTTAATGAGGTCTACCGTATTCGTATGGTGGGTTCAGCAGCTGTAACGATGTCTTATATTGCAGCTGGGCGTTTGGATGCAGCGGTATATGTTAAACCTAATCGGTACGACGTGGCTGCAGGTGAGTTGCTCGTCTCGGAGGCTGGGGGTACTTGGATGAAGAGCGAAGGCTATACGATTTATGGTAAAGAGCACATAGCTAAAGAACTCATAGAACTTTTACCCGTTCTCTAGTATCTTGGATTGAGAGTTGCAGATTGCTAGAAAAACAATAAAATGGTATAGTAAATATTCGGATATTTGGAAAAAGATGGAGGGATTGTATTGTTTACATTTCAGGATCAAGTGGTTTGGGTAACAGGCAGCAGTACAGGGATTGGACGAGCGGCCGCTTTAGGTTTTGCCCAACACGGTGCGAAGGTAATTATCCACTATAACAGTAGTGCCCAAGAAGCAGAAGAATTAGCGGGAGAAATCAAAAAACTTGGCCGCGAGGTCTTATTGGTCAAAGGGGACGTTGCTGATAAAAACCAGGTAAAAGAAATGGTTGCGCAAATTGAGGAGCGATTTGGGCGGATAGACATATTGGTCAATAACGCAGGCTCCCTAGTGAAACGCGCACGGCTAGAAGAACTTGAGGAAGACCTTTGGGATCGTATTATGAATGTTAACCTTAAATCGGTATACTTGGTAAGTCAAGCAGTCTTGCCTTTAATGAAATTACAAGGAAAAGGAAAAATCATTAATGTTACCTCAGTAGCTGCTCGGAATGGCGGAGGAAAAGGATCGCTTGCTTATGCAGCCTCAAAGGGTGGGGTATCGACGTTGACTAGAGGGATGGCCAAAGATTTGGTCGAATATAATATCCTTGTTAATGCAATTGCACCTGGAGTTATCTCAACACCATTCCACGATCGCTTTTCCTCACCAGAATTGCGTAAAGTCATGGCAAGTCAAATTCCGATGGGCCGAGAAGGGACGCCAGAGGAAACGATCGGATCTATTTTATTCCTGGCTTCAAGCTATGCGGACTACATAACAGGTGAGATTGTTGAAGTAAACGGCGGCCAACTCATGGATTAATTAAAACAATATTTGATTTCGAACGCCTCTTTGGTAGAATGGAACAAGTTGTAATACTACCAAAGAGGTCTTTTTTTGTTCTTTAAAAATCCCATAGTTCCCAATACCCAGAATATTATTGTAGTTTTTTGTAGAAATTTGTAGAAAAAGTGATTAAAATCATTTAAAAATCGTTGACACCCTTTTTAAATTCCACTATCATTAAATTCAGGAAAGCGAAAACAAAACACAATTCTATAATATAAAACAAATTGCAAAGGATGACTTATCCTTGAATCATCCTTATCTGCAAAACGCAGTTTTATATTGTAGACTTCCGTTCGTTGTATGAATGGTGGTTTGTTTGGGAAACCTTCTTTTGAGATTGGCGTGATCTTATTACAGTTTAATGAGAAGGCTTTCAAAACTTAAAAAAGAGATAAAATGAGGGAGGGCAACCATGATGAAAAACAAAAAAGCTTTTGCTGTTTTATCAAGTGTGGCATTAGTAAGTTCAGTTTTCCTTGCTGCTTGTGGTGGAGGAGAACAGTCCGGTTCCGCTGAAAACGGTGAAGGGGCTGTAAAAGCGCAAACAATTAAAGTGGCAAACTACTTTGCAACAGATCACCCGCAAAACGTAGCACTAAATGAAAAGTTCAAGCCGCTTGTTGAAGAGGGTTCAAAAGGAACTTTAAAAGTTGAAATTTACGATAATAGTAAATTAGGTGCAGAACAAGAATTTTACGATGGTGTTCGTAATGGGACGATCGAAATGGGTATCCCGGGAATGATCATGCAAGCTGACGTAGAAAAGATGGCTGTTCCTGAATGGCCGTTCTTGTTCAAAGATTACGACCATGTTGAAAAAGTTCTTAATGGACCAATCGGTGAAGAAATCACCGCAGATCTTGAGAGCAAACACGGGGTAACTCCGCTTGCATGGAGTGCAAATGGATTCAGGATGTTCTCCAGCAACAAGACTTTGAGTAGTATCGATGATTTCAAAGGGCTTCGTGTAAGAATGCCATCCATCCCGAACTATATCAGACAAGGTGAATTGTTAGGTGCGAACGTAACACCGATGCCGATCTCTGAAGTGTTTACAGCCCTTGAACAAAAGGTTGTAGATGGACAAGATAACCCAATTGCAACAGTAAGAGCTTCAGGATGGTATGAAGTGCAGTCTGATATTCTAGAATCTAACCATATGTTCAGTCCGAACATTTATATCATTAACAGTAAATTCTTTAATGGTCTTACTCCAGAACAGCAGCAGGTTATCCGTGACGCAGCGGCAGAATCTGCGAAATATGAGTTTGAGCTAATGAAGAAGAGCTATGCTGATGATAAGAAATTCCTAGAGGATAACGGAGTGAAGTTCACAACTCCTGATGACAAGTTCAAGGCTGACATGGAGAATGCAATGAAGCCGTTATACGACGACATCTTCGCGAAGTATCCTTGGGCAAAAGATATGTATGACAAAATCAAAGCAGAAGCTAAATAGGAAGTAATTCATGGGGCCTCCGGGCCCCAAATTTAAATACAGGGAGGGGAATATATGAAAGGTGCCGGAAAGGCTTTGAATCACCTTCTGAATGTTTTTATTGCCTTTACTCTTGCTTCAATGGCAATTTTAGTATTCGGAAACGTAGTGTTGCGTTATGCTTTTAACTCAGGTATTACATGGTCTGAAGAGATGTCCCGCTTCTTATTTGTCTGGATGGTTTTCTTGGGGGCGATTGCTGCCTTGAAGGAAAATGCGCACCTTGGGATGGATATTGTAGTAAATGCATTGAATAGAACTTGGAAAAAGATCTTTTTCATTATTAGTAACATTACTGTCCTATACATCCTTTGGTTAGTGTTGGATGGAAGCTGGAAAATGACTGTGTTAAACATGGTTAGTAAGGCGCCTGCTACCGGTCTTCCACTTGCTTATGTGTATGGCATAGGTATCGTTATGAGTATTTCAATGATTTTGATTGTATTGATTAACTTTTATAAAGTCATCACAAATAAAGCCTCTGATGCAGAACTTACATTTACTCCAACGTTAGAAATTCATGAAGCGGAAATTATAGAAGACCCTAAAAAAGGAGGGAACTAACGTATGATGTTAGGTATTTTTCTAGGTTCCTTGTTTGTTGCCCTCATTTTTGGGGTACCGATTGCTTTTGCCTTGATGCTTAGTGCTGTGGCAATGATGTTTTCAATGGATATGTTTGATAGCCAAATCGTTGCTCAAAACTTAATTAACGGAGCAAATAACTTTCCGTTAATGGCTATTCCCTTCTTTATCCTGGCTGGGGAATTTATGAACGCCGGCGGGATCTCCAAGCGTATCGTTGAATTTGCGATGGCTTGGGTTGGACATATTCGTGGTGGTTTGGGGTATGTTGCGATTATTGCTGCTGTATTGTTTTCTGGGTTGTCTGGATCAGCGGTAGCGGATACCGCGGCGCTAGGGGCTATACTTATCCCAATGATGGTTGCTAGAGGATATAATAAGAACGTATCTACAGGTGTTATCTGTGCTGCGGGTATTATTGCTTGTGTTATCCCGCCAAGTATTCCAATGATTATTTACGGGGTTGTCAGTGGTGCGTCTATCACCCAATTATTTATGGGAGGGATTATCCCTGGTATTATCATGGGATTGGGATTGATTGTAACCTGGTTCATTATCTCTAGAAAAGAGAAAATGGAACTCCCACCAAAAATGACGATGAAACAAAAAGCAATTGCAACCAAAGATGCTGTATGGGCTTTAATGATGCCTGTTATCATCATCGGCGGATTGCGTGGTGGTGTGTTTACACCAACAGAAGCTGCGGTAGTGGCTGCTGTTTACGCCTTGTTTGTAGGGGTAGTTATTTATCGTCAAATTAAATTGAAAGATATCTATGAAAACCTGATTGCTGCAGGAAAAACGACAAGTACAGTTATGTTCGTAGCAGCTGCAGCGATGGTTGCTGCCTGGTTGATTACAGTTGCCAACGTGCCAAACGATATGGCAGATTTGCTAGGCTCTCTAACAGAAAGTCCATTACTCTTAATGCTAGTTATTAATATTATTTTACTTGCTGTTGGGATGGTTATGGATTTAACACCAGCGATCCTAATTTTCACACCAGTACTTCTTCCGATTATAAAATCTGCAGGTATTGACCCTGTATATTTTGGTCTTGTTATGATCATTAACCTTACTATTGGGTTAATCACGCCACCTGTTGGAACCGTGCTTTATGTTGGATGTGGTATTAGTGGAATTAGTATGGTTGACGTCGTAAAAGGAATTTGGCCGTTCCTGATTGTACATGCTATAGTATTATTGTTATTGATTTTATTCCCATCCATTATTATCGTACCTTTACATTGGTTCGTTTAATTTTGATAGTGACTTGGGAGTAATAATTTTTAATGAAATAATTTTAGATGTGGAAGAAAGAAGGGTATTCATCAATGAAAAAGTTCAAAGTAGTTGTAACAGATTGGGAGTATGATGATCTTCGCTTTGAAGAAGCTGTGTTGAACCATCCTGATATTGAATTAGTGCCAGCGCAATGCCGTACAGAAGATGATGTGATTGCTGCATGCAAAGATGCGGACGCATTAATTAACCAGTATGCACCAATTGGACGAAAGGTCATTGAGGCCTTGGAAAATTGCAAGGTTATTACTCGTTACGGTGTAGGTGTCAATACAATTGATCTTGATGCAGCAACAGAGAAAGGAATCTGCGTAGCGAATGTTCCTGATTACTGCATGGATGAAGTTGCAGACCATGCATTAGCACTACTCATGAGCTGGACCCGTAAAGTTCCGATAGCAAATTATTATGTGAAAAATGGACGTTGGGATTTCAAAGTAACACAACCGATCTACCGTTTACGTGGAAGAAAACTAGGTTTGGTTGGGTTCGGGAAAATCCCGCAAGCATTAGCAGCAAAAACTAAACCATTAGGGTTAGAGGTTATTGCGTATGATCCATTCTTCCCAGCTGATGTTGCGAAGCAAATGGGAGTTGAACTGGTATCTTTAGATGAGCTGTGCCAACAATCCGATATCATTTCTGTACATGCTCCATTAATGGCTGCTACCAAAGGGATGATTGGCAAAGAACAATTTGCTCAAATGAAAAAAGAAACGATTATTATCAATACATCCCGTGGACCTGTTATTGATGAACCAGCATTAATTGAAGCCCTTCAAAACGGTCAAATTGCTGGAGCAGCTCTTGATGTGGCTGAGCAAGAACCGATCAATCAGGATAACCCGATGTTAAAAATGGAAAATGTTATTTTAACACCACATGTTGCTTGGTATTCTGAAGAAGCTGCAGAAGAGATGCGCTCAAAAGCTGCAATGGGTGTTGTTGATACTCTGATTCACGGAGAGTATCCTAAATATTTGGTTAACAAACAAGTGCGCGAAGTGGTCAGCCTCAAAGAGACTCAACCAGAAGAACGCTACGCCCCGCTTGTTCGTTAAATAATAAAAAGCATTTAAGGGGGATTTTTAGCATGAAAAAATGGGTAAAAAACTTGGCAATCAGTTTGACTGTTCCTAGCTTGCTAGTACTTAGTGCATGCGGCGGCGGTGGAGGGAATGAACAGACAGAACCAGCAAAGGATAACAACTCCGCTTCTACCGAGCAGCCAGCTGCAGGGAATGATGTCCAAGAACGTACAATTAAAGCTGGGATTGGTTTGAATGAAGACCATCCACAGGGTATTGCATTAAAGAAATTTGCTGAATTGGTTTCCGAGAAATCCGGCGGCAAGATGAAGGTACAAACTTTCTTTGCAGCAACACTTGGGGATGACCAGAAGATGACCGAAGCACTTCAGGGAGGTCTGCAAGAAGTTACTATTCCATCGACTTCACCTCTTGTAGGGATGGTTAAAGAGTTTGGAATGTTTGACTTCCCGTTCATCTTCAATAATGGAGAGGAAGCAGATGCAGTTCTTGATGGTCCTGTAGGTCAAAAAGTATTGGACAAACTTCCTGAACATGGCTTGGTTGGTTTGGCATATTGGGAGAATGGATTCCGTAACTTAACCAACAGTAAGCACCCTGTTGAAACTGCTAAGGATTTCCAAGGGCTAAAAATCCGTACAATGCAAAATGCAGTTCACTTAGAAGTATTCCAAAAGCTAGGAGCTAACCCAACTCCAATGGCATTCTCTGAAGTGTTTACTGCGCTTGAAAGTAAAACGGTTGATGGACAAGAAAACCCACTTGCAACCATCGAATCCAACAAATTTAATGAAGTACAGCCTTATCTAAGCATGACGAATCACGTGTATACTCCGTTTGTTTTCCTAGTGAGCAAGAAGTTCTGGGATCAGCTTTCAGATACTGAAAAGCAAATCATGAAGGACTCTGCAGTTGAAGCTGGTAAATATAACCGTGAAGTAAACCGTGAAGTCAACGAAAAGACAAAAGAAAGCTTAAAAGCTGCTGGTATGCAGGTAAACGAAGTATCTGATGAAGCCAAAGCAGAAATGAATGAAATGATAAAACCGGTAATTGAGAAGTTCTCTAAAGACATCGGTGAGGATCTTGTGAAAGAAATGTATGCAGAGGTTGAAAAAGTCCGTAATAAGTAATAACTTATAAATGTATTAAATTCTATTGTTTATGGATGATGTGATTAACATCATCCATAAACTCATAAGCAGGAGGAAAGCTCAATGGGAATAATTGAAGATCTTCTTCGCGAGATCCCCATTCCTAAAATGGTGAAAATCAGACAGAATTTTCATGCACCGGAAGTGCCAGATACCGCTGCTGCTGTGCACCAAACCTTGCAGGAAACAGGTGTTCTATCTAGGATTTCCAGCGGTGATCGCGTAGCGATTGCTGTAGGAAGCCGTGGTGTTGCGGATGTACACATTATGGCTCGCGAAATGGTTAACGCAGTGAAATCTGTTGGTGGACAACCTTTCATCGTTCCGTCGATGGGAAGCCATGGTGGGGCTACGGCCGAAGGGCAGATTGAAATTTTAGAACAGTTAGGAGTTACTGAAGAATTTGTAGGTGCACCTATTGTTTCTAGTATGGACGTTGTGAAGGTAGGAGAACTTCCGAATGGCCTGCCGGTATACATTGATAAAAATGCCTATGAAGCAGATAAGATTATTGTCATTTGCCGCGTGAAACCACATACTGCTTTCCGTGGACCAATTGAAAGCGGATTAATGAAGATGATCACGATCGGTCTAGGGAAACAAAAGGGAGCAGAAGCTGCACATGCATATAGCTTTAAATATATGGCTGAGCATGTACCGGAAATGGCGAAAATCACGCTATCTAAGGCACCTATTATTTTTGGGTTGGCTTCACTTGAAAATGCATATGATCGTCCTTCGAAAATTCTTGCTGTACCAGCAGAAAAATTCGAGGAAGTTGAACCGGGCCTTCTGGTTGAAGCAAAGGCACTTATGCCTCGCTTGATTTTGGATCCTATCGATGTTTTAGTTGTTGATGAAATTGGTAAAGATATTTCCGGTGATGGAATGGATCCTAATATCACTGGCCGGTATGCTACCCCATACGCTTCTGGTGGACCAGAGGTAAGCCGGATCGTAGTCTTAGGATTAACAGAAAAAACACATGGGAACAGTAACGGTGTGGGGACAGCGGATATTACAACCCGCAGAGTCTTTGAGGAAACCATTTTCGAAATGGGTTACGCGAATGCACTAACTAGCACTGTTGTCAGTTGTGTCAAAATTCCTATGTTTTTAGATAATGAAAAATTGGCTGTACAGGCTGCAATTAAAACCTGTAATGCCTTTGATTTGAATAAAATCCGCATGGTGCGTATTCACAATACATTAGAATTGAAGGAAATTTGGATATCTGAAAGTATGTTAGAAGAAGCACAGAAACATCAAGATATCGAAATTTTAAGTGAACCAACTGTCATGCATTTTTCAGAAGAAAGATAGCAAACTCGTTCAACCTGCCCTATGACCTATTTTTTCATGCATCACTGCCGGGTGGGTGTTTCTTCTGTTAAATGTGTTAGTTGCTCCAATTCGTTTGAAGTGAAGGCGCTCTATTTTCTGTGGGCCTTTACTGCGAACGTCAATGATCATGATCTTGACGTTGTTGTACGTTGGTTTAAACGTTCTGTTTATAAAAAGGGTCCGTGGGCTTGGCTAGTCTAGGCCAGAGCTTAGGAAAATAGAGAAAAAGGGGAGAGGGAATATGGCAGTTAAATACCCATTGATGAATTCGATAAATTTCTACGAATTTAACGTCCAAGGTAAAGCGAACGAGCCTATTACAGTTGCAGGCATTCTCGATCGGGCAAAGCAAATTCTCGGTGCATCATATAATGGTCCGAAGCCGGATTGGACATTGGAAGCCATCTATGACCGCTTAGAAGCGAATGCCCCAAGAATTGCTATTGTAGGAGGGTCTCCTGACCATCCTGCACATATCATGGATTTTCAAACTTCATCGCATGCGGCTATCCGGATCTGGCAAAATGGTGGCGTTCCGTTTTATTTTTCCACCCCGGTTATGTGCGATGGTACAGCACAAAATACAATGGGGATGAGCTACTCCTTGCAAAGTCGGAATGCGATTGCCCAAATGATTGTTAACCAAATGGAAGCACAAAGCTACCACGGTGCCTTTGTTATTCAGGGATGTGATAAACAACCATTGGGTGTTGTAAGTGCTATGGCACACCTAGACCGTCTTCGTCAGTCCCGTGGGGAAGCCCCATTCTTTGCTACGTTTGTGCCTGCTCACGTATTGCAAGGGGGAACGATTCCTGAACAATTGTTTGTTGAACTTGAAGAAGTGGCGAAAAGAGCCGAATCTCTTGGAGATGAAGATGTCGCTTATGACCTGCGTGATGCGATGGCTTATATTCTGCAATGCTCATCTAATACCGCGTTCCAGGGTGTTTTAGAGCGTGCACAACTAAAAGGTTTAATCACAAAGGAACAACATAAAGATTTTGAGAAGAGATTAGCTGTCGCAACTTGTGATGGACAAGGTGGGGTTTGTGCCTTTAACGGAACCGGTAACAGCTCTCGTCATCTGGTTGCAGGTCTTGGATTAGTTCACCCAAGTGTTGAATTATTAACAGGACCTCCGGGTCAAGAACAAATCAATCAGGCATTGGACAGCCTAGCAACAATGATTAATGATCCCGTGTACGGAACAGCAAATATTATGGCAACAAATATTAAGAATGCCATTCGAATTCATAGTGCTTCTGGTGGCTCTACCAACTTAATGATGCACGTTGTTGCTGGAATGCTATACGGCGGCTTCGACTTTAGTCTATGGGATCTAGACCAAATTCATCATGAATTCCCAATCCCCGATCTGTTTGATTATAGCCTTACAGAAGGTCGCGATATTTTCGCCCTTGCTAAGCAATGCTGCAGTGGGGATAGCCGCGGAATGGAATCCTTGTTCTATGAGTTAATCCGTAACGGTGTGCCGATGGACGTTGATGCACCAACTGTTACCGGAGGGACTTGGCGCGAACGGTTAAGCAACCTTGAAAGCTTGTCCGCTGAATACGTAAAAGAAAACCCTGTCATTTTATCGAAGCCCCGCCGTGCATTCAGTGGTGTTGATGTGTTGACTGGAAACTTCTTTGAAAGCGCAGTGGTTAAGATTAGTGGGATGACCACACATCAGTTGGATGAGTTTGATAAGAAGGCAGGTTTTGTTCTTTATTATCAAAATGAAGATGAAGCAAACCGCAACTTGCTTGACATAAACCTTTTGGATAAACTCCGCGAAGATCGCAAGTTTGACGAAGAAAATATGCGTGCCATGTTGAAGCACAACAAGCCAGATGTTTATGAAGAAGCTAATGGCTTCGATTATGATCAACTGTTCGATAAGATGGTGGAAACGGGAGCTTTGAAAATTGCTGTCATTGTTTCTGGACAAGGACCTGAAGCGTTTGGAATGCCTGAAATGTTTACACCAATGCAGCATATTAATGCTAATCGCAAATTAAAGCGTTTGGCGACTTTGATCAGTGACGGACGTTACTCTGGTGTAACCTATGGGGCGGCTATTGGACATATGACCCCAGAAGCGAAAAATGGCGGTGGTATACTTTATCTCCAAACAGGGGACTTATTATACCTCAACTTGCGCGAAAGAGAAATTCAATTCCTAAATGAGGCGGCATTCCGCTTTGGTACAGTTGAATTTAAATTTGACCATATCAAGGAAGAAAGAAAAGAATTGGCAAATGAGCGCATGACTGCCATTCGTAAACGCCAGAAGCAAGTGGCTGCAAGCAATCGTATGGTTGGTCATACAGATGCAGCACACGGTGTTGTCCCTCTTGCTGTATCCGAAGATGCAACCCTTGATTATAAAACAGATATTCTATTGCCTAATAAGCAGTCGAAATAATAGGAGGTTGGAGCAACCATGGAAAAGTCAAGACAATTTATTGAAAGTTTAGGATTCCCATCCAGCGATTTGAATGATTTGCCAACATCTACGAAAACTTTCCCAGATGGGGCACAGTACCGCGTAGAAATTCCTAGTGTTGAAGGTCCTGCTTCTTTCGAAGCAGTTGTGGAAGCTTGTAAGCAGTACGATGTATACATTCAACGGATCTCACAGGGTAGTGGAATTATGCTTTTAACCGATGAAGATCTAAACGGGATGGCAGAAATTGGCCGTCGTGAAAATTTAGAAGTTAGCCTTTTCGTCGGGCCTCGCGGTACTTTTGACATTACCCCAATGCGATTGGCAAGTGCTGGACAAATCCAGGGTCTTCGCGTTCAGGGAATGGATCAATTAGTGTATTCACTAGAAGATATCAAGCGTGCTTGCCGTGCTGGTATTCGTTCCATCCTTGTTGCAGATGAAGGATTAGTTTGGTTAGTAAATGAAGCAAAGAAAAGCGGAGAACTTCCTTCTGACCTTGTTGTTAAGATCTCTGTACAAATTGCGCAATCCAATCCTGTTTCCATTAAATTGATGGAGCAAATTGGTGCAGATACTTACAATGTACCAACTGATTTAACCTTGGCAAAATTAGCGGCTATCCGTAAAGTAATTGATATTCCAATCGATATCTATATTGAAGTTCCGGATGATGTTGGTGGATATATCCGTCATTATGACATTCCAGAAATTATTCGCGTGGCAGCACCTGTCTACATCAAATTCGGCTTAAGAAATTCACCAAACATCTATCCATCTGGAACACATTTGGAGTCAACTTCTATTGCACTTTGTAAAGAACGCGTCCGTCGTGCAAGAATTGGGTTGGATATGATTAAACGTTATGCTCCACACCTTAAAACATCTGAAAAAGGAGCTGCAGGACTTGGTGTTCCTGCAGAAGCGGATGATAAATGGATGTAGTAACCTTAGGAGAAACGATGGTCCTGTTTACCGCAGGATCCATCGGACCTCTCCGTTTTGCCAAACAATTTGAAAAAACGATAGGTGGAGCGGAATCCAATCTGTCTATTGCCATCTCTCGATTAGGACACCAGGTGGGGTGGATCAGTCGTCTTGGTGATGATGAATTTGGTTTGTTTACTCGTGATTTCATCCGTGGTGAAGGTGTGGATACATCTCACGTTAAATTTGATCCGAAATTTCCTACCGCTGTCTTTTTTAAAGAAAGACAGGCTGCGCATGATCCAAAGATTTATTATTATCGGAAAGGCTCTGCAGCCAGTCAAATGACTCCTGAAGACTTGGACGAACAATATATTGCCAGTGCGAAATATCTACACATTACGGGAATCACACCAGCGCTTAGTGATTCATGCAAAGAAACCGTACTTGCTGCGATTGAACTAGCAAGAAAAAATGGTTTGACGATTGTTTTTGACCCGAATATTCGCTTGAAATTATGGTCCAAGGAAGAGGCACGTAAAACGCTAATGGAGATTGCTGCCTTATGTGATATTGTCCTCCCTGGAATAGAAGAAGGAGAAATTTTGACTGGAGAAGATAGCCCTGAAGGAATCGCTAAAGTCCTTTTGGCAAATGGAAGCAAGCTCGTCGTCATTAAATTGGGAGCTAAAGGTGCATTCTACGCCAATAAGGAAAAGCAAGAATACGTTGCCGGATACCCTGTAGAACATATTGTCGATACTGTGGGTGCCGGAGACGGGTTTGCTGCTGGGTTTATTTCCGGATTATTACGTGGCTTTGACTATCGCGAAGCTGTGAAGTTAGGCAACCGGATTGGTGCATTTGCCCTCACTGTTCTCGGCGATGTTGAAGGCTATCCGTTTTGGTCACAGATTGATCCGTCTAAAGGGGATCAAATCATTAATCGATAACCAGAAGGGGTGGAAATATGAGTTTGCCTAAAGTATCTTTATTACAAAAATTGGTTGAGAGCGGAGTTATTGCTGTTATTCGCAGATTGCCTGAGGATAAGGTGGAAAAGGTAGCCGAAGCTCTTGTGGATGGTGGCGTTACAGCACTAGAAGTGACAGTAGATAGCCAAGGTGCCTTCCAAGTCATTGAGAAGATTTCCAAGCAATTGAAAGGAAGAGCGATTGTTGGGGCAGGAACTGTTATCGATAGTGAATCTGCACGATTGGCCATTGTCCATGGCGCAGACTTTGTTTTCAGTCCAAGCCTTCACCAAGACGTGATTAAGACGGCACTTCGTTATGGTAAAATTGCTGTTCCTGGTGTTATGACTCCTACTGAAATGATTACAGCCTTGGAGTGGGGGGCAGATCTGGTGAAAATTTTCCCAGCAGCAGGACTTGGTGTTCGTTACATTAAAGATGTAAAAGCTCCTTTCCCGCAGGTTCCTGTTATTCCAACGGGTGGTGTTGATCTTAACAACGTTGCCGACTTTATAAAGGCTGGGGTTGCTGCCGTGGGTATTGGTGGTAATCTAATGGATAAGGCAGCCATTGAACAAAATGATTTTGCAAAGATCACACAAATTGCGGCTCAGTATGTTGCAGCTATTCAAAGTGCACGCTTAGAGCTGAAAAAATAAGTACTTTTTGTGGAATTTATGTTAAAATCATCATGCAGGCTGGATAAACAATGGTAAAGGGTGATTATGATGCCAATTATTCAGGCTGTTGACAGGGCGCTTCGAATCCTTGATTTATTTGATGAGCAGAGTCCAGAAATCAAGATTACAGAAATTAGCGAACGCATGAACTTACATAAAAGTACTGTGCATTCGCTTTTAAAAACATTGCAGCTTCACGGATACATCACTCAAAATTCAGAGAATGGGAAGTATAAGCTTGGTCTTAAATTGGTGGAAAGAGGACATTCTGTTGTCTATGGACTAGATATCCGGAAAATCGCCAAACCTTACTTGGTTGACCTTTCAATGAAAACAGGTCAAACTACCCATCTGGTCATTCTGGATGGTCGAGAGGGTGTTTATATCGATAAGGTAGAAGGACCTTTGGCAGTCATCCTCTATTCACGAATAGGCCGGCGGATTCCCATTCACTGTAGTGCTGTCGGGAAGGTTCTGGTATCCTTCAAGCCAAAGCATGAACAGAAGAAAATTCTTGAACAATATGTATTTACCTCACATACAGAGAACACTATAATCAACAAAAATGAATTTTTACAAGAATTACAGGATGTAAGACAAGCTGGTTATGCTTTGGATAACGAAGAAAATGAACCAGGGGTACGCTGTATTGCTGTACCCATTCGCGATCATACAGGAAACGTGGTTGCTGCGATTAGTATGTCGACTTTAATTTCAAGGGTGGATGATGAGAAATTAAAGGACTTGATCGATTTGCTAAAACAGAAAAGTATGGAGTTGTCTTCCCAAATGGGTTACGGCATACTTTCATCACATTTGCCATAAGATTTTGCTCCTGATTTAAATTAAAACAGGGCGGAATTTTATCTATATAATAAAACAGAGTTTCATATTATAAAACAATGGAGGAATTAATATGCGCATTATTCGATTCTTAAATGAAAACCAGGTTCCAACTTTAGCTGCTTTAACTGATGATGAAAAGGTATATACTTTGCCACAGCAGGGTTTCATGGAATTAGTTGATGCAGCTGAAGCTGAGGGAACAACAACACTTGCATTCGTACAAAACTTAATTGCTTCCGCATCCCCATTAAACCAAAACGTCCAAGACCTTCAATTGCTTGTTCCAATTGAAGCACCTGAAGTATGGGCATCTGGGGTAACTTATGAAAAAAGTCGTGATGCAAGAAACTATGAAGCAACAGGCGGTAAATTAGACGCAACAACTTTCTACGATAAAGTGTATGATGCCGAACGTCCTGAAATCTTCTTCAAATCTACCGCTGCTCGTACAGTTGGGCCAAACCAAGATGTATATTTGCGTTCGGACTCTAACTGGCAAATTCCTGAGCCAGAACTTGGACTTGTTATCAACAAAGATGGTAAAGTTGTTGGATATACCATTGGTAATGATATGAGCTCCCGTGATATTGAAGGAGAAAACCCACTATACTTGCCACAGGCAAAAGTTTGGAAAAATTCCTGTTCAATTGGACCAGCTATCCGTTTAGCTGATACCGTTGCTGATCCTTATGATTTCCAAATTACTTGCCGGATTTACCGAAATGAAGAAAAGGTTGTGGAAGGAACTGCGAAGACTTCCCAGTTGAAGAGAAAATTCGACGAATTAGTTTCGTACCTTCTTCGCGACAACGAAATCTTCGATGGAACAGTTCTTCTAACTGGAACATGTATCGTACCACCAAACGAATTCACCTTGGAAAACGGTGACCGTATTGAAATTGAAATTTCCAGTATTGGTGTTTTAAATAACCCAGTAAAAAGTCAATCTCGCTAATTAACAGAACCCAAGACTTAAGGCCTTGCGTTGGGAGGGTAAATGATGAGAGTGGATGGGAAAGTAGCGGTTGTAACAGGTTCAGGATCCGGTATCGGGGAAGCCATCGCGAAACGATTAAGTAAAGAAGGCGCCATCGTAGCTATTTGTGATCTCGATGAAGCAAATGGGAATCGGGTGGCTGATGAGATTCTTTCTACTGGAAATCAAGCTGCATTCTTTAAGTTGGATGTTAGCAAAGAGCAAAATATGAAAGAAACCATCGACAAGGTAGTAGAAAAGTTTGGGAAATTCGATATAATGGTAAATAATGCGGGGATCGGAAAAGCGGGTACTGTGATTGAACAAACCGAAGCGGATTGGGATCTCATGATGAACGTGAATGCCAAGGGAGCGTTTTTTGGCTGTAAATATGCAGTGAAGAAAATGCTTGATCTAGGAACCAAAGGCAGTATTGTCAATATTGCTTCTGTTGCGGGGATGGTCGGTGTCTTTAACCGCGCTGGATATTGTGCGTCAAAAGCTGCGATTGCCGGTTTAACTAAATCGGTTGCCTCTGACTTTGCCGAACAAGGGATCCGTGTGAATTCTATTTCGCCTGGAACCATTGAATCTCCATGGATCAAAAAAATTCTTTCGGACAATCCGGAGCCTGAACAAGCACGCATCCAAATGCAACAGCGCCAACCAATCGGAAGAATGGGTACACCTGATGAAATTGCTAATCTTGCTGTGTTTCTTGCGAGTGATGAGGCAAGCTTTATCACGGGAAGTAATATGGTAGCTGATGGTGGATTAACTGCACGCTAGGAAATTTGCCAAGATCAGACATTCGAAGTACAATTATAAAATGATGTTATTGATCGGGATTAAGATCCCGGTCAATCTTCATAGATAAAAAAGAGTGGAAGAGAAAGGACAGGTGAATGTACGTGTCAGTACAAACAGAAGTTAAGACTTACCTTAACTATATAAACGGGGAATGGGTTGCCGCCTCGACAAACAAAGTAGATGCGAGCATTAACCCCGCAAATAAAAACGAAATTGTTGGTTATCTACAAAAGTCTGGCAAAGAAGATTTAGATAAGGCTGTTGCTGCAGCTAAAGCAGCACAAGTTGCATGGAGAAAACTTTCTGGTGCTGCAAGAGGAGAATTTCTTTACAAAGCAGCCAATGTATTAGAAAAACGCCTTGATGAAGTAGCAGAAACTTTAACGAATGAAATGGGTAAGACGTTCCCTGAAGCAAAGGGTGAAACAGCACGCGGTATTGCGATTCTACGTTACTATGCTGGTGAAGGAATGCGCAAGGTTGGGGAAGTTATTCCATCTTCCGATGCCGATGCATTAATGTTCACGAGCCGTGCACCGCTTGGCGTTGTGGGACTAATTACTCCTTGGAATTTCCCAGTAGCGATTCCAATTTGGAAGATGGCTCCTGCTTTAATCTATGGAAATACAGTTGTTATTAAGCCAGCCAGTGAAGCTGCTGTTACTGCTGCGAAGGTTATTGAGTGCTTTGCCGAAGCTGGCATCCCTGCAGGTGTATTAAATATGGTAACAGGACCAGGATCTGTCGTAGGACAAGGAATTATTGACCATCCAGATATTAAAGGGATTAGCTTTACTGGATCAGATGTTACAGGAGCTCGCGTGGCTCAAGGAGCAGCTGCTCGTGGTGCGAAGTTCCAGACAGAAATGGGTGGGAAAAACCCAGTGATTGTTGCAGCTGATGCGGATCTTGATCTTGCAGTATCTGCAACGATTAGTGGTGGACTTGCTTCAACTGGACAGAAATGTACAGCAACAAGCCGCGTAATTGTGCAAAGTGAAGTTTACGATGCCTTTAAAGAAAAATTAGTTGAAGCAGTTAAGAAAATTAAAGTTGGTCACGGACTTCAAAGTGGAAGCTGGATGGGTCCATGTGCAAGTGAGAGCCAGTTGAATACGGTTCTTTCCTACGTGGAAAAAGGACAAGCTGAAGGAGCAACCTTGATCTATGGTGGTAAGCGTGTAGAGGGTGAAGGTTTAGAGCATGGTTTCTATGTTGAACCTACTGTTTTCGACAACGTAACACCAAAGATGGCGATTGCCCAAGAAGAAATCTTTGGTCCGGTATTGGCTTTGATTAAAGTTGATACAATTGAAGAAGCTATTGAAATTGCAAACGATTCACAGTTTGGATTAAGTGCTTCGATCTTTACCACTAACGTGGGGAACATGTTAAACTTTATCCGTGATATGGAAGCTGGACTTGTTCGAATCAATGCAGAAAGTGCCGGTGTTGAACTGCAAGCTCCATTTGGTGGAATGAAATCCTCAAGTTCTGGTTCAAGAGAGCAAGGACAGGCGGCAATTGAATTCTACACATCCATTAAAACTGTCTTCGTAAAAGCTTAATCTAAGTTGATTCTTTCTCTCTGGATTGTATCTGACAGATCAATCCAGAGAGAACTCATTATATATATTTTTTTTAGATTAATGCTCAGGAGGATTTTAGACATGAAACCTAAAGTGTATATTGCCAGATCCATACCAAAGCAAGTAGAAGCGTACATTGCAGAGCATTGCGATTACGAAAAATGGGAAGAAGAGAGCGCAATTCCTCGTGAAAAACTGCTTGAGGCTGTCCGTGATGTAGATGGTTTGTTGACGAGCGGTACAGCAATTGATCAAGAACTTCTCGACCAAGCACCACGCTTGAAGGCTGTATGCAATGCGTCGGTTGGTTATAACAACTTTGATTTGGCAGCAATGAAAGAGAAAAAGGTCATGGGTACAAATACACCTTCTGTACTGGATGATACTGTAGCGGATCTTGTCTTTGGCTTAATGCTTGCAGCAGCACGCAGAATTCCTGAGTTAGATCGCTTTGTAAAAGAAGGTAAGTGGGAAAAAGGTGATGATTCTCCGCTATTTGGCCTTGACGTACACCATACCACTTTAGGGATCATTGGGATGGGAAGAATCGGGGAAGCCATTGTTAAACGCGGTAAATTCGGGTTTGGCATGAATGTGCTCTATAATAACCGTCGCAGGAAACCTCAGGTTGAGCAAGAGTTGGGGATTACCTACGCGGAATTGGATGACCTGCTTAAGCAATCTGACTTCATTGTTTTGATGACACCATTAACCCCACAAACTGAGAATTTGATTGGTCGTGATCAATTCAAATTAATGAAGAATACTGCTGTCTTTATCAATGCGTCTAGGGGTCAAACCGTTGATGAAGATGCGTTATATGAGGCATTATCAGAAGGTCAAATCTATGCTGCTGGATTAGATGTATTCCGTGACGAGCCGGTTAATCCTGCCAACAGATTACTGACTCTTCCGAATGCCGTGACTTTACCGCACATTGGTTCTGCCACAGCAAAGACACGACTCGATATGGCTATGTGTGCCGCGAAAAACTTGGTTGATGCGGTTTCTGGTCGTACGCCGGCAAATCTAGTAGAAGAATTAAAATAATAGAATTAAAATAATAGGAGGAACGACAATAATGAAAACTGTATCGTATCGCAAAGATAATCAAGTTCTTTTAGGTGTAAAAACAGATAAAGGGATCTTGGATGTAGCAGCTGCTGTTGCAAAATACTCTGAATTCGCTTCTGCTCCTACTTCCGCTATGGAATTGATTGATAGAGGACAAGAAGGAAACGACTTATTAGCGAAATTGGCCGTTGCAGCATCTGGAGATGATGCGTTGTATTTGGCAGAAGAATCCCTTGATCTAGAAGCGTGTGTTCCTAACCCATCGAAAATCATTTGTGTTGGTCTAAATTATCGTAAGCATGCTGATGAGTGTAATTTGCCTTACCCTCCATCTCCACTTCTTTTCAGCAAATTTAACAACACACTTTCTGGGAACGGGGATGACGTGAAGCTTCCTGAGAATTCTTCACAAGTGGATTACGAGGCTGAATTAGCGATCGTAATTGGTAAGACTACTAAAAATGTATCCAAAGATGAAGCGCTTTCTTATGTTTACGGATACTGTAATGCTGATGATTTATCTGCTCGTGATTTGCAAATGAAAACTTCACAATGGTTGCTAGGTAAAACGCTAGATGGCTTTGCTCCATTAGGACCTTATTTGGTAAGTGCTGATGAAGTGCCAAATCCTAACGCATTAAACATTAAGGCGTTTGTAAATGGGGAAGAGCGTCAGAATTCCAATACAAGTGATATGATTTTCTATTGTGATGAAATCATTAGCTATATTTCGGAGCACTTCACATTGTATCCTGGAGATGTAATCCTAACAGGTACACCAGAAGGTGTTATTCATGGGTATCCAAAAGAAAAGCAAGTATGGTTAAAAGATGGAGATCAAGTAACGATTGAAATCGAAGGATTAGGAAGTTTAACAAATACGTTGAAGAAATAATGAACAGTGATAGAAGAGTCGTCCACTTGGGCGGCTCTTTTTAATTGCTATCTTGCCAATTTTAAAAGAGTTAACTGAATAATAGTTTTATCACAAAATTATATACACTAATTTATAACTAATTTATAATTAAATTAAGTAAAATCTAAAATATCACTTTACAATACAATAGATTATTTTTATACTATTCGTAAGAGGTGGACTTAATTAAAATATGAAAGCGCTAACCTCTACTGATTTTAGGTTGTTTTTATTGCGACCTATTATTAAATAAAAATGTAAATGGAGGGGGATTTTACTCATGGTAAAAGGATCTTGGAGAAAGTGGGTTACATCGGCAGCTGTTGCTGGCATGTTGGCTTTAACTGCTTGCGGTGGCGGAAGCACGAATACATCGTCAGGCGGCGGTAACAACGCACAACCGGAAAATAAACAGGCGGAGGCACCGGCTCCAGCACCGGAAAAGAAAAGTGACTTTCCGAATAAGGCAGTAACCCTGCTTGTTCCACATGCAGCGGGTGGTGGTACGGATGCAACAGCGCGGGCACTGGCGAAAGAGGCTGAGCAATTTTTAGGTCAGTCGATTGCTGTAATAAACAAAACCGGTGGCGGTGGAGCCGTTGGATTTACTGAAGGGGCAAATGCTAAGCCAGATGGCTACCTTGTAACCATGGTAACTGTCGAAATCGCATCATTACATCATTTGAACCTAACACCGTTAACTTATGAGGCATACACACCGATCGCCCAAATCAACTATGACCCAGCAACTATTACGGTAAAAGCGGATGCACCATGGAATACCGTAAAAGAATTTATTGAATATGCGAAAGCACATCCTGGTGAAGTGAAGATGGGGAACTCTGGTCCTGGATCAATTTGGCACTTATCTGCAGCAGCTGTTGAAAAAGATACCGGTGTAAAGTTCAACCATGTGCCATTTGATGGAGCAGCACCTGCTGTTACAGCATTACTAGGTGGACATATAGATGCCGTACCAGTTAGTCCGGCTGAAGTAAAAGCCCAAGTAGAAGCTGGAAAGCTAAAAACATTAGCAATTTTGGATGAAAAGCCATCTGATGCCCTTCCAGGGGTAAAAACATGGGAAGAAGAAATGGGTTCTAAGACAACTTACCTTGGTCCATGGCGTGGACTTGTGGTACCAAAGGGTACTCCGGATGATGCCGTTCAAGTGTTAACAGATGCTTTCATGAAAGCAGCTGAATCAGATGGATTTAAAGAATACATGAAGAATAATGGTCTAGGAATTGACATTAAGGATGGTCCTGGATTTGAGAAGTTAATGCAAGACTCGGATAAAAACTTTGGTGAGCTAATTCCAGCACTTGGTCTTGTCAAGTAATAAAGGATCTCTCATACGGGTTAATCGCTTAATCAAAGTTTGATGGAACAATGCTAATTTAAACAGGTAATACATCACGAGTCATGAGGAAACAGTGTGAAGGCTGAGCTTGCTCAGCCTTTTCAGATGAGTTGATCCATTAAATTATCCCCCTTAAATAAAAAATAGTTGATCCATAAATAATAATGAATTATAATTCAATTAAGAAAAGGTGGAAACGTCATTTAGTATTATAAAACAAATTGTTTCAACAGTATGGAATGGTTTGTTTTTTAAAAACTATGAAAGCGTTATCTACCTGGTTTAGGCAGATCAGTTAGACATACTGCTTAGATCAAAAAGATAAAGGGGGATTTCTGATGGAGAGAGGATCTTGGAGAAAGTGGGTTGCTTCTGCTGCTGTGGTAGGTATGCTTGCACTAACAGCTTGTGGTGGCGGCGGTAATACATCGTCATCAGGAGGAGATGATAAAGCTTCTGCTGCATCATCTGAAACGAAAACCGATTTTCCTAAAAAGTCTGTAAACTTAATTGTTCCTTATGCAGCTGGTGGTGGTACTGATGCAACAGCACGAGCGTTAGCTAAGGAGGCTGAAAAGCACCTTGGGCAATCGATCGCTGTTGTGAATAAAACCGGTGGCGGCGGTGCTGTTGGATTTACAGAAGGAGCAACAGCAAAGCCTGATGGGTATACCGTTACCATGGTTACGGTAGAACTTACGACATTACATCATTTAAATCTAACTCCAGTTACTTATAAAGAGTTTAAACCGATCGCACAGATCAACTTTGATCCAGCCACGATTACTGTAAGAGCAGATTCACCTTGGAAAACAGCCCAAGAATTTATTGATTATGCGAAAGCGCATCCTGGGGAAGTGAAGGTCGGAAATTCAGGTCCAGGATCCATCTGGCACCTTTCTGCTGCGGCACTTGAAAAAGATGCAGGCCTGAAGTTCAACCATGTACCATTCGATGGTGCTGCACCAGCTGTAACGGCGCTTCTTGGCGGACATATTGATGCTGTACCGGTTAGTCCAGCAGAGGTTAAAGCACAAGTGGATGCAGGAAAACTAAGAACACTTGCCATTGTTGATGACAAGCCTTCCGATGCCCTTCCTGGAGTGAAGACACTTGAAGAAGAGACAGGAATTAAGACAACATACCTTGGTCCATGGCGTGGAGTTGTTGTACCTAAGGATACTCCAGACGATGTCGTTCAAGTGTTGACGGATGCCTTTATGAAGGCTGCCGATGAGCCAGCGTTCAAGGAATATATGAACAATAACGGTCTCGGAATTGTTATTAAGGATGGGGCAGGCTTTGAAAAGTTGATGGAGGAAGCCGATCAATCATTCGGTGAACTTATCCCGGCTTTAGGGCTTGTCAAGTAAGGGAAGCTTCCTATTGAAGCTTGAGCGTGTAGAAGAAATGGTTTAGCCATCGCTATACAGAAAGTTTCAATCTAAATCAATTTAAAGGCTGGGCCCAGCTCAGCCTTTATCCAAAAAGGAGGTTGAATGAATGAAAACAGCAGAACAAATTGCTAGCTTCATAGTGATGATTCTTGCGGTAGCCGTTTATGCTATGACCCTGCAGTTTCCGTCACTTGAGGGCTTCGAGACGGGCCCAGCCTTTTTTCCAAAAATGCTTAGTATCGTATTCTTTATTTTAGGTGTCCTTCTATTTTTACAATCGTTCCGCAGTTCAAATGATAAGCTTCCAGAAAAAATGAGAGATGCACTAATTATTATGGTACTTATGCTAGTCTATCTTTATTTAGTAACATTATTAGGATTTAATATTTCAACCCCGATTATTTTGGTAATCTTCCTAGCATTCCTCAAAGTTAGAACTTGGTACTCGTATATCGCATTACCCATTGGTGTTACTTTCTTCGTTTATCTTATTTTCCAGGTGTTTCTGGGTGTTCCGATTCCAGAAGGTGCTATGTTTGGCTAAATTAATCTTATACAGAAAGGAGGAGACCCCTTGTTATTACAAGCCTTTTTTGACGTTTTCCAATTCAATGTAATAGGTATTTTGATCCTTGGAGTTATTTCCGGAATTGCCATTGGATCATTGCCGGGATTAACTGCTACAATGGGGGTTGCCCTGCTTCTACCTTTAACCTTTGGAATGTCAGCAGTTACTGGTGTTCTTCTACTTATTGGTATTTATTTTGGCGCGATTTATGGTGGTTCAATCAGTGCCATCTTAATTAATACCCCTGGAACGCCATCTGCGGCAGCCACAACGATGGATGGTTATCCTTTGGCCCAACAGGGACATGCCAAAAAAGCATTGATGGTTTCTACAATCTCTTCCGGGGTTGGCGGGACAATCAGCGTCTTTTTCCTAATCTTTTTTGCTCCAATTCTAGCAGATTGGGCACTTGAGTTTAGTGCTGCGGAATCATTTGCTTTAGCAATCTTTGGTTTATCGATTATAACCAGTATTGCTGGGGAATCCATGGTAAAGGGGTTAATTACAGGGGTTGCAGGATTACTGATAGCAACAATGGGATTAGACCCAGTAAGTGGCTTTCCACGATTCACCTTTGGTGAAGTGAACTTGATGAACGGCCTTAATTTCATCCCAGTTATGATTGGTCTATTTGCAGCAAGTGAAGCGTTTAAATCAATGGAATCGATTAATTTTCAAGACAAAGTGAAAGTCACTTTAAACAAAGCGGGACTAAAATGGCCTGAATTTAAAAGAATCATACCAACCATTCTCCGTTCTACTGGACTTGGAACCTTTATTGGAATGATACCTGCAGCGGGCGGAGATGTTGCATCCTTCGTATCCTATAATGAAGCAAAGCGCTTTTCCAAGAAGCCTGAGGAATTTGGTAAAGGTGCATTAGAGGGTATTTCAGCACCGGAGGCAGCCAATAACGCGACAACAGGTGGGGCGATGATTCCGTTACTGACTCTTGGGATTCCGGGAGATGCCGTTACAGCAGTATTATTAGGTGCGTTTTTGGTTCAGGGTCTACAGCCTGGTCCATTGCTTTTCCAAAATCACGGTGAAGTTGTATACGCTTTATTTATTGGGATGATTCTTGCAAACCTACTGATTATTATTTGCGGTCTGTCTGGAATTCGCCTGTTCGTGAAGGTTCTGGATGTTCCTAAGAAATACTTGACACCTACCATTCTTGTGCTCTGTGTGATTGGGTCTTATGCGTTGAACAATAACTTCTTTGATGTATGGGTGATGATGATTTCCGGGATTGTTGGTTATTTCATGCAGCGTTATGGATTCCCGGCATCTCCGGTGATCTTGGCTCTCATTCTTGGACCAATGGCAGAAAGTAACCTTCGACGCGCATTGGTAATGTCGGAAGGAAGCTATAGCATCTTCTTTACCCGTCCAATTGCTTGCACACTGATTATTTTGGCGATTTTAACCTTGTTTACGCCTTTATTCCGCTATTTGTGGAATAACCACAAGAAGAGAAAAGCAAATTCAGAAGCAATTTAATATCCATATCTTTGTGAAATGTGATATTTTAGAAGAGAAAGGTTCAATGGTTTAATCTAGATTAGATTAAACCATTGCCCTTTTTCCATGGCAGTAGTTTAACATGATATAACTCAAAAATATAATAATGTGAGGAGTAATGGAAGATGAGAAGCCTGGTATGGACAAAAGCAGAATGGATGGAAATGCAGGAGACAGATGTTCCAAAAATTGCAGCTGACGAAGTTCTAGTTAAGGTGGATGTTATTGGTATTTGTGGTTCTGAAATTGAAGGATACCTCGGACATAACAGTTTGCGAGTACCACCGTTAATTATGGGACATGAATTTAGCGGAACTGTTGTTGAAGTTGGGTCAAATGCGCAAAGAGTTTCCGTTGGAAAACGTGTAGTTGTTAATCCATTAATCTCCTGTGGGCATTGTGCCTCTTGCCGCAAAGGATTAGTTCAACTTTGTAAGGAACGGAGCATTGTTGGGATCCATCGGCCCGGAGCATTTGCTGAATATGTCAATGTTCCCGCTTCCGCCGTTCACGAAATTCCAGATTCGCTTAGTTCTTTCCGGGCTGCACTAACCGAGCCGCTTGCATGTTCCTTACGGGCAGCGAGAAGAGCGATGGAAAACCATCCTTTTGCTAATGTCGTGGTATTCGGGGCAGGAACCATCGGACTTTTGAGTTTTCTCGTAGCACAGATTCTTGGTGCGTCGAAAACAGTGGTTGTCGATACGAATGATGCTAGATTGAAGACACCAGAACGTTTAGGTGCGTCCTTTACAATCAATCCAAAGACTCCGAACTTTGTACAGAAAATTAAGGATGCTGTCGGACCTAATGGAGTTGATGTGATTATTGATGCTGCTGGTTTTCAACCGACCCGTTCAGCAGCGGTTGAGCTTGTTAATTCAGGTGGTACCATCATGAATATTGGTTTGGGAATTGATCAAACTCAATTGCCGATCAATGTTTGCATCCGTCAAGAGATTAGTGTTTTAGGATCCTTCTCCTATACTCACCAAGATTTCCATGAGGCGTTGGAGTTACTTAAAAGTGGACGAATCGATGAAACGGAATGGTCGGAAATTCGCTCCTTGCCAGAAGGAAATCAGGCTTTTCAGGACCTTGTTAAAGGTCGTGTAGAAAACGCGAAGATTTTTCTTACCGTATAGAAGAAAACTTGAACGTTCCCTTCATGGGAACGTTCTCTATTTGGGGGCATCATGATGAACTGGCTTATATTTATTCTTTGCTTTATTTGGGGTTCCAATTGGGTAGCAATGAAAGCAGCAGTGGACTATTTTCCACCTGTCATGTTTTCGGCTATCCGTTTTCTTTTAGGAGCTGTTGTGTTGTTTCTCATCTTGTTTTACAAGAAGACCCCTTTCCCAAATCGCTATAAGTTGAAATGGTATGCTGTCTGTGGGTTTTTACAGACTGCATTTATGTATGCGATTTCGCAATCTTCCGTGCTTTATATTAATGCAGGAATAGCTTGTGTTTTGGGATTTACGATGCCATTTTGGTTGTCGATCATGGCACATTTTTTCTTGCCAGGTGAGCGGCTGACACCAGTGAAAATGGCGGGATTGATGATTGGAATTATTGGTCTAATTTTTGTAATGAATATTAATCCGTTTCAGATGGAATTCGATGGCTTAACCCTTTTTGTTGAGCTTCTTGTCGTTTTAAGTTCACTTGCCTGGGCGATTGCCAATCTAATTATAAAAACCAAACTGCAGAATTGCGATATGGTTGAATTCACAGCATATCAGATGGGATTTGGCGGGATGATGTTGTTCGTCTTTGCCTTATTTTATGAGGCCGGCCAACCCATAGAGTGGACTTCCCAAGCCGTGTTCGCATTAATTTATGCGGGGGTTTTAGCCTCCTCCTTGGCTTATGTTTTATGGTTCTATATTCTTTCTCGAGTGGAGGCAAGCAAAAGTTCTGTCAGTCTTTTATTAGTACCAGTGATCGGAGCCTTGTCTGTATGGATTGTATTAGGTGAACAGTTGGAATGGGGCGCCTGGTTTGGTATTCTATTAGTGGTATTAGGAATTGGCTTTGTAAATAGGAAAGAAAAGACTGTGGAGCTAAAAACATATCGGCACAGCGATATAGCTTCTTAAGAGGGGAGTTGAAACTATTGAAATATCATCTTTTACTTAGTCCTTTTCAGGTGGAGATATTGCTTGAAACGGTAGAAGCCTTTGTCGATAATCAAAAGCTTTTACATATCCCTAATAAAGAGGGAGATATCGTAGCCCTACCGTTGACAAAGGATGCACTGTTATTTATAAAAGACCAAATGAATGATGAGAGAACAGAGATAGAGATTGATGTGGCTGAGGATTCAGGAAACCTAGCGACAGTTTCGATACAGATTACAGGGGTTTCTGAATCTTATCAGGTAGATCTCAATGACTTTGATGTGAGTTAAAGGCTTGATTTGTGACAGGGAATCTCAGTTTTTCCTTGAGCCTGTCAGAAAAAGGAATGATTCGAGACAGGGAACTGTGATTTCACCGTGAGCCTGTCAGAAAAGGTCCTGATTTGAGACAGGGAACCGTGATTTCACCGTGAGCCTGTCAGAAAAGGGCCTGATTCGTGACAGGGAATCTTGGTTTTTCCCTGAGCCTGTCAGAAAAAAGCATGATTTGAGACAGGGAACCGCGATTTCGCCGTGAGCCTGTCAGAAAAAGGCCTGATTTGTGACAAGGAACTGCGTTTTTGCCGTGAGCCTGTCAGAAAAGGGCTTGATTTGTGACAAGGAACTGCGATTTCACCGTAAGGCTCGGAATTTGACAGGGGGACCTCGATTTCGCCCCGAAGCTGTCACAAACCAGGCCTAGATATTGAGAGGAATCAGCTCTTTCCCCCTGAACTCCCGCAAAATAAAAAATCCTCCCTTCACCAAGGGAGGCCGTTCATTATATTGCAAATAACTGCTTCAATTGATCCTCTTCTAAACGATTCCCCACAAAGAAGGAACCAAAGTCTCCATAGCGGGCACTTACTTCATCAAAACGCATTTCATAAACCAGTTTTTTATAGGTAACGGGATCATCTGCAAAAAGAGTAACTCCCCATTCCCAATCATCGAGGCCAACAGATCCAGAGATAATTTGGATAACTTGTCCAGCATACTTTCTTCCGATCATTCCGTGGCTTCTCATCATGCTTGAACGCTCTTCCATTGGAAGCATGTACCAGTTATCATTGCCTGATCTCCGCTTATTCATTGGATAGAAGCATATATGCTTAGTCTTTGGAAGGACAGGCTTTAGACGTCCCTGAATATATGGATCGGTGTCTGGATTTACATCGGAATGGACATAAGTACTTAATTCTACAACAGATACATAGGAGTAGCTTGGTACTGTAAATTCTGCAAAACGTGTTTTATTAAAGCTGGTTTCAACATCTTGCAATTCCTCAAGGGTTGGTCGAAGATGCATGAAAACCAGATCGGCTTTATGCCCGACAACGGAGAAGACGCCAAAACTGCCTTCTTTCTTTTCTTCGACAGTTTTCCACTCCGAATACAAGGAAAACAATTCTTCTTGAATTTGCCCTCTTTCATCTGCGGAGAGCGATTTCCAGGCTGCCCAATCAATCGTTCTAAAATCATGAAGGACGTACCATCCTTCTAATGTCTGTACAGATTGACTCATCTTATTCACACTCCTTATCATTTGTCACCGAGGATAGTATACCATAATCATGCAGCTTTTCTAAAACTTTATCTTCCTTTAACGGACTATCGGCAAAAAAATTGGTTTAATGTACGGAAAAAAGGATTGCAAGAATGGATCTTGTCCCCTATAATTAACCGGGTGAGAATCAATGTTAGATAAGCTGACACCGATCGGGAGGTTGCAGAAGTGGTATTAGCAGCAGGAATGGATAGCAAATTACAAGAAATTCAGAAAATGATTGAGAAGATGCATGTTGAACTTCTACACCTTCAGTTCGTTGATCTTGAAGGCACCTTGAAGCAGTTGACAATTACTGTTGAACAGCTGGAGGATGCAGTAGATGGCAAAATTATGTTTGATGGATCATCGATTATCGGGTTTGCACCGATAAACAAATCAGATTTATACTTACAGCCAGATCTTTCCACCTTTTCTATAATCCCTTGGACTGTGGAGAATGGCTATGCAGAAGCAAGATTTCTATGCAGTGTCTTCAATCCAGATGGAACCCCTTATGAAGGAGATACCCGAAACGTCTTAAAGAGGACGGTCGATCATGCGGCAAAAATGGGATATCAAGTCTATTTGGGTCCTGAATTGGAATTTTTTCTTTTTCAAGTTGATGATAAGGGGAAACCAACAATTAATACGGTCGATCAAGCTTCTTACTTTGAACCGGCTCCATATGACCTAGGAGAACGAGTTCGCTTGGAAATTTACCGCACGTTGAAAGCGATGGGTTATACGATTGAAGCCTCTCATCATGAGGTTGCACCTGGGCAACATGAAATTAGCTATAAATACGCGGATGCGCTTGGGGCTGCAGACCGTGCGACAACCTTTAAATGGGTGGTTAGAACAATTGCGAGGAAGTTCGGACTGCACGCGACTTTTATGCCAAAACCCCTTTATGGACAATCTGGTTCAGGGATGCACGTGAATGTTTCCTTATTTCAAAATGAACAAAATGTCTTTTATGATGAATATAGAAAACTTCAGCTTTCAAAAGTAGCCTACCAATTTATTGCCGGGTTATTGGAAAATGTGAAAACTCTTACGGCAGTTACCAATCCGTTGGTAAATTCTTATAAACGGCTTGTTCCGGGCTTTGAGGCACCTTGTTATATTGCTTGGTCGGCTTCTAATCGATCGGCCTTAATCAGGATCCCTGCCAAGAGGGGAGCAGCCACACGCGTTGAGCTTCGTTGTCCAGACCCTTCTGCCAATCCTTATTTAGCTTATGCAATCATTGTTTCGGCTGGATTGGATGGGGTAGAACGAGAGCTCACAGCAGTGGATGCTGTTGATGAAGACATTTTCCATATGTCCCCAGCGGAAAGAAAGAGGAGAGGGATTGCTAGTCTTCCTGCAAGCCTTGAGGCTGCATTAGCTCTTTTCGAAGAAGGACATATAGGACTTGAAACGTTTGGTGAGCATGTCTACAATGAATATGTTGCACTAAAAAGGGATGAATGGGATCGATACCGTACAGCTGTTCATCCATGGGAAATAGAAGCATACCAACAAAAATTCTAATCATGAGACTGTCATGGGAGACCGTGGCAGTCTTTTTCATTTTCCCTATTCAGGACTTTTTAACCTGAAGAATCAGGGGAATTCCCGATGTAAGGATTACTTGACTCTTGTTAGAATATGTTTAAGAAAAGCTTTTATTGAGGGGGACGTTATGAAACGGATAAGAAAGGCTTTGCCGGTCGATGAAGCAATCCGGAAAGTCGTTGAAGCTTGCCCGCCTGGAAAGGTGGAAGAAATAGATCTCTTCGACTGTTACCATCGTGTATTGGCCGAAGATATATTGGCTAGCCACTCTGTTCCTTTTTTTAACAGATCAGCCATGGATGGTTTTGCTATCTCTTCGTCAGATAGCATTGGAGCCACAAGGGAAAAACCGAAGGCCTTGAAAGTGGTTGATCGTCTCGCTGCTGGTGATGTGGCGAGAGTCCCTGTAACCCCCGGTCATGCCATTCGCATTATGACTGGGGCAGCGATGCCTGAGGGAGCAAATGCTGTAGTCATGCTTGAAAAGGTAACGGAAAAAGAAACATTCGCAGAAAAGTGGATTGAATTTTATGAAGAAATTGAGCCTGGAAAGCACGTATCACAAATAGGGGAAGATCTTACTAAAGGAGAATTGGTGGTCGCAAAGGGAACAAGGATTTCAGAAGGGGATTTGGCCTTACTGGCAACCTTTGGATCCCGTCGAGTGGCTGTACAAAAGCAGCCGGTCATTGGAATATATGCCACCGGAGCGGAACTGCTTCAAGTCGAGGAAGCATTACAACCAGGGAAAATTCGCAACTCAAACAGTGTTATGATCATGGGCCAGGTTCGAAAATACGGTGGGGTTCCAAAGCTGTTAGGGATCATTCCTGATCGAAAAGAGGAAGCAGTGAAAGCGATCGGGAGTGCTCTTTCAGAGGTTGATATGATCGTCACCACTGGGGGCGTCTCTGTCGGGGACTATGATCTGATGTTAGACGTCTATGAAGAATTGGGAGCGGATTTCATTTTTGATCGGGTGGCAATGAGACCAGGGAAACCAACGACAGTTGCAGCAGTTCATGGAAAACTAATCTTTGGATTGTCTGGTAATCCTGCAGCTTGCTTTGTCGGCTTCGAGCTTTTTGCTAAGCCCGCCTTGTTAAGCTATCAAGGGTTTGATGCAAGTGGACTGGATGGTTTTGAGGCCACTATTGCGGAGGATTTCTCCAGTCAGAGCCCCTTTTTGACCTTTATCCGCGCTATTGCTTACATTGAACATGGGATCGTGAAAGTAATGCCAATGCATAAAAACAGAGCCTCTATGTTATCTAGCCTTGGGCAATCTAATTGCTTTATCCTTGTTCAGCCTGGTTCGGTTACAGTGCAAGAAAATGAAAAAGTGCAGATTTTGTTGTTTGCTCCTTTTGCCGGACGAGAGGAATCAAGATTTTCTATACATTGGATTTAAATAAAACATATTTTTTCGAAAAAGAGGTGTACTTATGAATCAGCAAAAACTTCAACTGCCTTTACAAACGATGAGTTTAGTTGTTGGCTTTATGGTATGGGTCATTCTATCTTCACTTATGCCATTTATTAAAGATGACATTCCCTTAAGTGCTGACCAAATTGCTTGGGTAGCAGCTGTTCCAGTAATTTTAGGTTCGATAGCACGCGTTCCGCTTGGCTATTTAACCAACCGTTTCGGGGCCAGAATAATCTTTTTTATTTGTTTTCTACTGTTGCTGTTTCCTGTTTATTTTATTAGCATTGCTACCAGCTTTACTGATTTGTTGATCGGGGGACTTTTCCTCGGGCTTGGCGGAGCGATTTTCTCCGTTGGGGTAACTTCTCTGCCTAAATACTACGAAAAAAAGCGTCATGGATTCGTCAACGGGGTTTATGGTGCTGGTAATATCGGAACGGCTATTACAGCCTTTTCCGCCCCTGTTGTGGCAAATGCTTTTGGGTGGGCCGTGACCGTTCAGTTCTATCTCGTTGTTCTTGTGGCGTTCGCTCTCTTGAACTTTGCTTTTGGCGATCGAAAGGAACAAAAAGTCACAACACCTTTGATGGAACAAATTAAAAGTGTCTATCGCAATGAAAAATTATGGGTGCTTAGCCTGTTTTATTTTATTACCTTTGGCTCTTTTGTAGCCTTCACAATCTATTTGCCGAACTTTTTGGTTTCCCATTTTGAACTGGAAAAAGTCGATGCGGGCATTCGGACGGCTGGTTTTATCGCTCTAGCCACGATTATGCGCCCATTGGGGGGCTGGATGGCTGACAAATGGAATACATTCAAGATTCTCATGTTCGTTTTCTTAGGATTTACGATTGCCGCTATTCTATTGGCTTTTTCTCCAAAGATGGGACTATATACAGCGGGTTGTTTAACCATTGCCGTATGCGCGGGAATTGGGAATGGGGCCATCTTTAAATTGGTTCCTATGTATTTCAGCAAGCAGGCCGGGATTGTAAACGGGATTGTTTCTGCTATGGGGGGATTAGGAGGATTCTTCCCGCCATTAATTCTTACTACCTTATACAGCATGACTGGACATTATGCCATCGGATTCATGGCCTTGTCACAAATTGCTTTGGTAAGTTTCGTCATTGTTGTTTGGATGTTCTATCAGGAACGTATTCAAATTTCCAATAAAATTGTGGAAGCAAGTGTGGAAGCAGTCTTAATCACAGATGCCAAAGGGAAAATTACTTTGGTCAACGATTCCTTTACTGCCATCACAGGTTATCAGCCTGGAGAAGTCATTGGGCAAATGCCAAGTATCCTGCAATCCGGTGTTCATGATGCAGGATTTTATCGAGAAATGTGGGACACCATAGCAAAAAAGGGATATTGGCAGGGTGAAATATGGAATAAGCGTAAGGATGGGGAGATGTTCCTCGAATCGCTGACCATTAGTGCAATTAAAAACGACAGTGGAGAAATTAAATACTATACAGGAATGTTTAGCGATATTACAAAAACAAAAAAAGTAGCTAATTAAACGTGTTGGCCGTAGAGTACCCGCAAAAAAATCAGGGAAAACCCTAATAGGATGTGGGTACTCATCTTGTTATAATACAAAAAGGGGAGAAGGTGTAACCCTTTACTTATAAGTCGAAATTTGAGGAGGCAGTTATGGGACACCTTGCCACCCAGAGAAAAATAACTTCGTACATCATTCAATCCCAAGAAGAAGAAATTAAGAGGCTATCTACAGAGCTACATGAAGGGATTGCGCAAACCCTGTACAGCTTGTTAACGGGGCTTGAGATCATCCAGAACGGGCTTGAATCCCATGATATGAAACAGTATGTCGAACAACTAAAGCAGCTTTCCAAACGAACGATTGAAGAAGTACGCTGGATCTCAACTGAGCTGCACCCAGCTGTGTTGGATACACATGGAATATTGCCTGCCCTTCAATCTTACAATACAATATATACATCGACCTTTGGAATTGAAGTGGATTTAGAGGTAAGTGGGGAACCAATAAGACTTCTTCCTTCCGTTGAAATTTTGCTTTACAGAATTTGTCAGGAAATCCTCTCGAATGCTGCCAAATATGCAGATACCAATCGGGTGCGGATCACCTTCCACTGGTCGAAGAAAGAGCTAAAGGTTCATATTGAAGACTTTGGAGTCGGTTTCTGTGCGGATAATTATCCTGACCAAGAGCTTGCTTTAGGTATTGCAGCGATGCGTGAGAAAGTGGCTTTGGCAGGGGGGGAATTTGAAATTTCATCTGCGCTTGGAAAGGGAACTACCGTAACTCTTCATTTCCCGCTAGAACCTTATGTGAAAGGAGATACCGATGATTCGTTTGCTAATTGTGGATGATCACGCCGTCGTCCGTTCGGGTCTTTCCATGCTTTTAGGCGCTAAGCCTAATATCAAGGTGGTAGGAGAGGCTTCAGAAGGGAATGAAGCGATTGAAAAAGCTGAAGAGCTCGAACCAAACGTGATCTTAATGGATCTAAGTATGCCACATGGGAAAGATGGATTGACGGCAACAACGGAAATTAAAAAAATGTTTCCGAAGATTGCGATCTTGATATTGACTATGCATGATGATGAAGAATATTTGTTTCGCGTAATCCAGGCAGGCGCGTCTGGTTATATATTGAAAAGCGCGCCACATGATGAGTTGGTTTCTGCTATTGAATCGGTTTCCACTGGGCAAGCTTATCTGTATCCATCGGCAACCAAAAAGCTGATGACGGAATACCTAGAAAAGCTGAAACAAGGGGATAACAACGACATTTACGAGCACCTTTCCGACCGGGAAAAAGAGGTTTTGGCCCTCATTGTAAAAGGATACTCGAATAAAGAAATTGCAGAACAATTAGTGATCAGCGTAAAAACGGTTGAAACACACAAAAGTAATCTCATGGAGAAGTTGAAATTGAAAACCAGACCTGAACTCGTCAAATATGCCGTGAAAAAAGGTTTGCTCAATTACGAGCTGTAACTAATTTGATAGAATGAAGTGATGCACATGAATAAAACCGATCAAATTTTAGTTCTATGCACCGAAATAGCCCATGAGATTTCTTGTGATTTTGTCGGCCTTGCGATCTATAACCCACAAGGAAAAGAACTTCGTTGGATGTACGCCGTAGGTAATCGCAATGATAAATATCGCCGCATTGTCGTCCGTTATGGAAAAGGAATTGCTGGACAGGTCATTCGAAGTGGACGCCCGATGACTATTTCACAATTTCCTCAGAATATCATTGGCAAAGCGACGGATTACCCGATTATGCTTGCTGAACAGCTTATTTCTGCATTGGCTCAACCCATTCATCGTGGGGGAATTCCCTGGGGTGTTTTGTTAATAGGGAATCGATTAGAGTCGGCCTTTACAAAGGAACAACAGGATAAAATAAAAAAAGCTGTCAATAGTATTGAAAACATGATAAAAGATCCTATGTTTACCTTAGGATAAATCAGACCCCTTCCTGTTCATTCAGAATGAAGGGTTTTTCTGTGTATTGGCAGGTTTTTTAACACTATTTTTCATGTGTTAATGATATAATTAATATTCCACACCTATATAGATATGAGGTGAAGTGAATGTCAAATCAATACGAAGGCTTCGGACAGGATATCGATGTGCTTCTTAGCTATATTAATGACCATAATTTCTCCGATCAAGTAATGGAGAATGTAAGGGAATCTTTAAAAGAACTAACGGATCTGAAGTATGCCTTGGATGTGTCGACAATTGTTGCGATTACGGATGCCAGGGGGAAAATTAAGTACGTTAACGATAAATTCTGCGAAATTTCCCAATATACAAGAGAAGAGCTTTTGGGACGAGACCACCGAATCATTAATTCCGGGTACCATTCCAAGGAATTTATGCGCAAACTTTGGGAGACAATATTGTGCGGTCAGGTATGGAAAGGCGATATAAAAAATAGGGCAAAGGATGGAACCTATTATTGGGTAAAAACTACGATCGTTCCCTTTTTGAACCAGCAGGGAAAGCCTTATCAATTTCTAGCGATCCGCACGGAAATTACGGAGGCTAAACGAAATGAAGAAGAACTGAAAAAATCCCTTGAGGAATTAGTGGACCTTAAATTTGCCCTAGATGAATCCTCGATCGTCGCGATTACGGATGCCAAAGGGAAAATTAAATATGTTAATGATAAATTCTGCGAGGTATCAAAGTATACACGTGAAGAGTTGCTCGGACAAGACCATCAGATTATTAATTCCGGGTACCATTCCAAAGATTTTTTCCGTGCCCTGTGGCAGACGATTAGGGAGGGGCATGTTTGGAAGGGAGAAATCAAAAACCGCGCGAAAGACGGGACCTATTATTGGGTGGACACCACCATTGTTCCATTTCTTGATGTGGAAGGTGTACCTTATCAGTACCTAGCTATTCGTTCAGAAATTACCGAGAGAAAAAGGGTAGAGGAAGAACTGCAAAGGATGACTGCGGAGTTGATGCGAGTCCAGGAAGAGGAAAGAAAAAGGGTTTCGCGGGACCTCCATGATGGAATTGGGCAAAGTATGTACACCCTGCTCATCACTATTGATCGCTTGGCTCAGGAAGTTGCCGGTGACCATCCAATTCTCCAAGATATACGTACCCAAGCAGAAAATATCGTCAATGATATTCGTAGTATTTCCTGGGAGCTTCGTCCTTCGGTCTTGGATGATCTGGGCTTGGTTCCTGCACTCCGTTCCTATATTCAGCGTTTTATCGAATTCCATGGGATTAACGTACATTTAGAATGTACGTTAAAAAAACGGCTTTCAATCCAGATTGAAACTGCGATTTACCGAATTATCCAGGAGGCTTTAAACAACATCCGCAAGTATGCAGGTGTAAAGGAAGCCTACGTTTACGTGCTGGATTGTGAAAAGTACCTCGAAGTGCGAATTGAAGATCAAGGGGAAGGGTTCTCTCCTGAAACCAGCGTAAAGGGAGTAGGACTGTTTAGTATGCAGGAAAGAGCCAAAGCTGTTGAAGGGCAAATGGACATTACCTCACAGCCAGAGAAAGGCACGAAAATACGTCTGCAGATCCCGATGGGATAAAGGTATACCAATTAAATGGTATGCTTTTTTTTTGCGTTATTTCCAACATTGCTAGGGTGATTAAGATCACTGATTGGATCGACCTAATTGGTTAAAATATTTTGAAAAATGATAGGAGTGGATCACGATGCTGTCAGGTGCGGAAATACTTATCCAATCGCTGCTCGAGGTTCGTCCCGGTCATTATAACCATGAAATGAGATAGATTTGAATTTTGTGATGGTCATCACTTCTTCGAGAATGAATTTCATTTAGAATGAAAACTGTAGAAAGAAACCTATTATGAAAAGAGGGATACTATGTTTGCTGCAGAAGTAGACGTTCGTAAATATCTTCCAAGAGAAAAACACCCAACCATCTTCCGGACTTTTGATGATTTGAATAACGGTGAAGCCATGCAAATCATCAATGATCATGATCCAAGACCTCTTCAATATCAATTCATGATGGAGCGCCCAAACCAATTTGAATGGGAATTCATTGAGCAAGGGCCAGAAGTATGGCGTGTTTCAATTAAAAAAATCTAATTTTGTATGAAAAAGGTCAGCCCTATACTTTAGGGTTGGCCCTTTTTATATTTCTAAAATAAAACTACATGTGTCATGAAAAGGGCGCCTACCGATTATAAACGAACCTCCTTACGCACTAGTAGTGGAGGTTTTATAATTTCGTCTAAACGATGACGTCTTTGTTAATGAAGTGTGAACAATGATTGGATATTTTGTGTCACGTGATTAATCTCACAAATATTCTGCACTATCCTTCTTATAATCAATAGAAAGGTTTTATTAAAACATCAAACAAAGGTGGAATCTTTATGATCCAAAGGATTCAATTGCCTCTGCAAACGTTATGTATGATTGCAGCCTTTATTGTATGGGTGCTGCTTTCCCCATTAATTGCCTTTATTAAAGAGGATATCGTATTGACTGCCGGACAAATTGCCTGGATCACAGCCATCCCTGTTTTACTCGGCTCCGTTCTTAGGATACCGGTCGGTTATTTGGCAAATCGGTATGGGGCTAGGGTGATGTTTTTCATTTCTTTCGTTGTTTTACTAGTTCCTGTTTTCTATGTAAGTCATGCAGACTCATTCCTCGACTTGTTCATTGGAAACCTGTTCATCGGGGTTGCTGGTGCAACCTTTTCTATCGGAGTTACATCAGTGCCAAAGTATTATTCCAAAGATCGACATGGGTTTGTTAATGGAATTTATGGAGTTGGGAATATCGGAACTGCAATTACAGCATTTAGTGCACCAGTTTTGGCTAATCATCTTGGGTGGTCAACCACCATCCAGCTCTCTATGATACTGTTAGCTGGGTTTGCTTTGCTAATCTTTCTTTTTGGGGATCGCCATGAGAAAAAGGTAACCACCCCACTCATGAAGCAAATCAGAGAAGTATACAAAAATCAAAAACTTTGGTTTCTAAGCCTATTCTACTTTATTACTTTTGGTTCATTCGTAGCTTTTACCGTTTATTTACCCAATTTCCTTGTTGATTATTTTGGACTAGACAAAGTCGATGCAGGACTTCGGACTGCTGGATATATTGCGCTCGCCACCTTTATCCGTCCTTTAGGGGGATGGCTTGCAGACCGTTGGAATCCCTATCACATATTAATGGTCGTATTTCTTGGCTTGACCGTATCAGGTGTGTTGCTTTCCTTCTCACCGAACATTGAACTTTATACAATCGGAGCGTTAAGCATTGCGGCGTGTGCGGGAGTCGGCAATGGTACAGTATTTAAATTGGTACCCCTTTATTTCAGCAAACAAGCGGGCGTTGTAAACGGTCTGGTTTCTGCAATGGGAGGATTAGGCGGCTTCTTTCCACCATTGGTTCTATCAACTGTTTACGAAATAACCGGTCATTACGCCATCGGTTTCATGGCCCTTTCTCAATTTGCCTTAGCTAGCTTCGTGATTGTTTTGTGGATGTTTTATCAAGATAAAATGTACTTGGCATCGCAAGTTATTGAGAGTACTGTGGAGGGTGTTCTAATTACAGATTTAAAAGGGAAGATAGTCTCCGTAAACCCATCGTTTACAAAGGTCACAGGGTATGCACCCGATGAGGTCATTGGAAAAGAACCCCGGATCTTCAGCTCCGGAATACAGGGAAAAGATTTCTACGAAAAAATGTGGAAAGACATCGCTGAAACTGGACAGTGGACCGGAGAAATCTGGAACAAACGAAAGAATGGCGAGATCTATCAGCAATTGTTGACTATTAGTTCGATTAGAAATGAGGCTGGGGAATTGAAAAACTATGCCGGTATGTTTAGCGATATTACGCAAATGAAGAATAAGATAGGCTAGAGAAAAGGGGAGCGATTCGTCTCGGGATCGTTCCTCTTTTTTGTGTTGGCTTTGATTCGGACTGAATCTCGTTGGTTCCGCCAAACAGAGTCCGAATCACCCCTCGATTCGGACTGACTCTCGCTGATTGCGCTAAACAGAGTCCGAATCACCCCTCGATTCGGACTGACTCTTGTTGGTTCCGCCAAACAGAGTCCGAATCACCCCTCGATTCGGACTGACTCTCGTTGGTTCCGCCAAACAGAGTCCGAATCACCTCTGGATTCGGACTGAATCCCGTTGATTTAGCTAGACTGAGTCCGAATCACCCCTTGATTCGGACTGAACCTCGTTGGTTCCGCCAAACAGAGTCCGAATCACCCCTCGATTCAGACTGACTCTCGCAGGTTCCACCAAACAGAGTCCGAATCAACCTTATAGCGAGTTGTTTGACCAGGGATCATTCCTTCATCGGGTCTATGGACATTCCCAGTGGAGATGGCTCAAGCTTTGTCCTTCATAACCGCCTAGAGGCCATTTTGGATATCTGATCAAATGGGAGAGTGCTCAAAGGGTAACTACCCCGCCCCCCAGACACAACAAAACCCGGTGATCACCACCGGGTTTTCCTTGCGCAATTATTACGCTCTTCCTAGCATATTTTTTGCTCTTTCGGACATCATTTCTGGGTTCCAAGCTGGAGTCCAGGTTAACTCAACATTTGCCCGCTTTACACCTTCGATTTGCAAGATAGCATTGCGTGCACCAGCTGTGATGCTGTCATGCATTGGACAACCAGGGGTAGTTAGTGTAATAGTGGCATTAACAATATCATCTTCAATCAACACATCGTAAACTAATCCTAAGTCAACGATATTAATTCCAAGCTCTGGGTCATACACTTCATAAAGTTTTTGCATTACCATTTCTTCGGTTATCATGGGACATTTCTCCTTTACTTTCGAAATACTTCAAATACCATATAGGTAAACAAGATAGCTGCCACAAGGAGTAGGGTCTGTGACAGGTAAAGCAAACTGGAAAGTGAAGCCAAAATCCCGATTGTAAAACCAATTAAGCCAATAGCGGTTGTGATAAAAATAATTCTTGCGAGTCGTTCATTCATTAGGTCCTTAAGAAGTGGGACGTTGGCTCTTCCAATCAAATCGCTGTATTTTTTCGTCCACCATAGAAACGGAACAATCTTGTACATATAACCCATTATGCTGTATGAGATCCAACCAAAGATGAACAAATACACAAGGGAGATAAGCAAGCGGTTCCCCAAGTTAAATCCCAATGTTAAAGGAAAAAGCAGCATTGGCACTAATCCAAAAAGGACCGCCATAATGGCTGTAGTGAATCCAACATCCAGCTTTTTCTTCATTCTCTTCTGTAGAATATCCTTTACATGGAGGAGGAAGAGAATATAATTTAAGGCTACAATAATCAGCCCAACGACAATTAAAATCATGAAGCCAGTAAATAAGCCTAAGATGGTTGCAATCATCCCAATATGTGTGATTGGCAGCATCCGCTTCGGCAATGTCTCCCCAAATCCATGGGAGAGTGAAAACATCGGGACCATCTTGAATGAAAATCCAAAAATTAAAAGGGTGAACCACCCGACAACCCCTGTAAGTATATGGGTATAAAACAGATTTTGGTATATTTCTCCTAAAAAACTCCATTTAAAATTCGCAGCAAGTGTGATGCCAATCAAAATCGTTATGAATAAGTAAACTAAAGCTGACAGGATAAATTGAGATATATAGGTCTGTTCCGGCATCATACTAATGGTCTTACACATATTAAAAATAAAAAGCAGGATGCCGATGACGGTTAAAATGCCAAATGTAACAAGAACAGACGGCTGAAACCAAAAAAAGCCGTGGAGCAGACCAAGGATTCCGATGGTGTATACAAAAAATTGAATGTATCCTAATTTTTCGCTGTAAATGGGTACCTGCAAAGCAACCGAGACCAATTGATACATTGCACCCATAGCTACCATCATGGCCCATCCTAATAGGGTAAGGTGGGCGGCTGTCCAAAGGACAGGCCCACGAACATTCCCATCAATAAATGAGGGAATACCTAAATATAGGATAACATTCAACAGCAGAAACGCGACGACTCCTGTCAGCAAAAAATAGAAAGGCAGTTTACTGATCGGTGTGTTCGATGTTGCAGCGGCTGGGAACATAAGTTATCCTCATTTCGTGATGATGATTTGAAAGCTTCCATCCGGTAGTTGAGAAGTTTCGTAGCTATAGCCCCGCTCATCAAGCTCTGGATACAAGAACATTGGCTGTCTGTCATTGTTGATTGTTAAACGGTCGCCTTTTTCCATCTCATCAAGTTTTTGTAGTGTCCGAATCATTGGCTGCGGTGGTGTCAGCCCTCGGTTATTGAGGCTGTACTCGGCCATTCAAAATCACCCCTCACGGGTAAATGTGATTACATAATGGTCCTCTGCTTTACATTCCACCGAATTTGCATATCCTTTTGATTTCATTACATTAAGCAGTGGGGTTGGATTAAATGTTGCGTGCATGACAAACACATCAGTTGGTTTTAGCTTTTCTACGGTTTCCATAATCACCTGAAAAGGTTCTTGTTTTGCCAATAAAATTGGGCGGACATCCAATTCAACAATATTTTGCTCCATAATAAAGCCCTCCATCCAAATATTATATTTAATCAACTAAAATTGTTAGCTCGTTTTCCAATCTTGGGAAAAGGATATTGTTTTCTAAATGGATATGCTGGAACATATCAGACTCTAAGGCTTCCAATCTTTTAAAGGTTAGAGTATAGGTTGCACAAGCTTCCTCCGGAAGAGTAAAATCGTTTGTTACCTGGCGAATTTGCTCAAGCAAATTACCAGATGCCTTATGCTCTTCGTCTAACTCCCTATTTGCTGTGACAATCGTGTTCAACTTATCTTCAGAATGATCTTTTTCATATTCCTTAATAAGTGGGAAAATCACTTCTTCTTCCTTAATCATGTGCTGCTCCATATCCATCTTCAATTCATGAAATAACTTATGAAGCTGTGCCAACTCTGAATGATTTGGTCCGTGAACACGAAGAATTTTGGTCACATAACCACTCAACTCAGGCAGTTCTTGATGTAGAAAGGCGTGATGGGTAGATACAACGTGGTCGATTAATTCACCGTAAGGAGCCTGCTCCCAATCCCGATCACTTGAATTTAAATTCTTCATTTCCTCGTACAATTGATTTAATTGGTTTAAAAATGCACCTTCATCTATATTCTTTTCCTGCAAGGCCTCACTAAGTGGTCGATTTCCTCCACAGCAAAAGTCAATCCTGTTCTGCTTAAACAAATCACTTGCCTTCGGCAAACGTTTTACAATATCTCCGATTTTGTTTGAACTTTCAAAGATCGTTTGCATAGCCTCTACCTCCTTAGGATTAACACTATCTACACCTTAAAATGTACAGCTTTTTCCTTTTGCCATCCGTGACATTGATCACTAAATGATAATTATTTTCAAAAGGAATTCAATATTACCATCATCGTTCCTGTGATTAATGTCATAGTGAAGATATTTTCTAATAGTTAAAATGTGCATATAAGACTTGATAATTATTTTCAATTTCAATTTCAAGCCTACCTGGAGAAGGAGGATCTGTATATGTTTAAAAATAGTGAAATTATGGATACAAAAGGAATAAATCCCTACCGTGATTACAATGAAAATCCCTTTATTGTGATCTGGGAGGTAACCCGGGCGTGTGCACTTAAATGTTTGCATTGTCGTGCCGAGGCGCAATACAAACGAGATCCGCGTGAACTTTCCTTTGAAGAAGGAACGAAATTATTAGATCAGATCGCTGAAATGGATAATCCGTTGTTAGTGTTCACAGGCGGCGACCCATTAATGCGGGAAGATATTTATGATCTGGCAAAATACGCTATTAGCATTGGGTTAAGTGTATCGATGACCCCAAGCGCTACACCGAGGGTAACAAAGCGTGCAATAGAGCAAGCGAAGGAAGTGGGATTGTCCCGTTGGGCGTTCAGTTTAGATGGTTCAACTGCGGAAATTCACGACCGTTTTCGTGGAACCAATGGATCATTTGATCTAACAATGAATGCAATCCAGTACTTAAAAGAATTAGAGATTCCGTTGCAAATTAACACAACGGTGTCTCGATATAACCTCGATGATCTGCCAAAGATTGCGGAGAAAATGACAGAGCTTGGCGTTGTATTATGGAGCGTATTTTTCCTTGTTCCTACTGGGCGGGGAAAGGAATCAGATATGATTTCCCCAGTGGAACACGAACAAGTCTTCAATTGGTTGTATGACCTCAACAAGAGGGTTCCCTACGATATTAAAACAACAGCTGCCCAACATTACCGCAGGGTTGTTGTACAAAGGAAAAAGGAAGAATTGGCGGAAAGCAAAAACGGTCACCTAGATGCACCTTTTGAACCGTTAAAGATCAAAGATGTGATTGGCCGGGCGCCAAAAGGAGTAAATGATGGAAATGGTTTTGTTTTTATTTCACATATTGGGGACGTATATCCAAGTGGATTATTACCTGTCGTTTGTGGAAATATAAGGGAACAGAGCTTGGCATCGATCTATCGGGATTCTCCTGTTTTTCAATCTTTAAGAAATCCCGATGGATTTAAAGGGAAATGTGGAGTGTGTGAATATCGTCATCTTTGCGGAGGATCAAGATCTCGTGCTTATGCTATGACCGGTGATTATTTGGAAAGTGAGCCATTCTGCACCTATATCCCACAAGCTTATACACAAGCATAAGGAGCTAGAAGAATGAAGCTGATGTTGCCGAAGCAGCATGGATCCTGGGCGATGTTTTTAGTTCCCCTGTTCATCGGAATAGGGGCGGGGCAGCAACAATGGGTCCATGTTCCCCTTGTCCTTGGATGGTTTCTTTTTTATGCTGCGTCTTTCCCTTTATTGCGCCTTTTTCAAGTGGAAAAAGGACGGGAATCTTTTGTAAGGTGGGTTTTCATTTATTTTGGACTTGGCATTCTTTTGATGGTCATTCCACTTTACCACGATCTCTCGATCATTTGGTTCGGATTTGCCCTCCTTCCGTTTTTTTTGGTTAATATTTATTTTGCCAAAATGAAAAATGAACGAGCGGTATTAAATGATTTCTCAGCGATAGCCAGTTTAGCTTTGGGAGGAACCGTTAGCTACTATGTTGGAACGGGAGAGCTAGACCAAAACGCCTTCTATATTTGGGTGTTCTGTGTACTATTCTTTATGGGGAGCGTGTTTTTTGTTAAATCATTAATCCGCGAAAAGCGCAATGCGAATTTCCGCTGGGTTTCCTGGGGGTATCATATTGCGATGGCTTTAGCAATCCTCTTGACAGCTTATCCTTTACTTATTCTCGCATTTGTGCCAAGCGTAGTCCGTGCACTGTTTTTATACGGGAGGAAACTGTCCCCCAAGCAAATAGGAATTATTGAGATTGTGAATTCAGTATATTTTGCTGTGTTTTTAATGGTTTTTATAGGTTAAGGGAAAAATCGGTGTATAACCGATTTTTTTACGTTAAATATTTCTTTCCGGTGGGTTCCCCTTCAAGTTTTGGCATTTGGTAAGAAATAGCGTCTTTACAGTCCGCTTGGCTTTGTAATCGGACCAGAAGCCTTATTTGGGTAAAATCCCCAAGAACTTATTTGTTTAGAATCCGCGGAGATTTAATGCAAAGCTGAAACCAATTTTTAACAGGGGAAATTTCCCTGTTTATATTAGAACCATGTACATCTTCCAATAGTAGATCTTCAGGGCACTTTCTTTTTAATTCACACAGTTCTTTCCATGTCAGCCCTTGAAAAGAGCGAATTATTTCTTGACGATGATTCCTTTGTTTCTCCTCCAATTGTTTGCGCAACTCTTGCATTTCTTCTGTTAATTCCTGAATCGTTAATTGAAGACTTTCCATAATGGTTGTATCGGAGTAGAAATGCTTGTCCAAAATGATATTAATCACTTCATCTTTTAACTGAAGCTGTTTGGCAAGGTGGATCACAGCAAATATCTTGGCTGCTTGTGTGGTGTATTTTAATTGATTTTCCTGTCGATACGTGGGAATATAAAAATCAAATTGATATTTCCAGCGAAGAAGGGTTTGCCAGTCTACATTTAATTCGTTAGAAATCTCTTTGATTGAATACAATCCGACTTCATTCATCACGGGTCACCTTTCATTTTTCATTCTATATGATACAGCGTATCAGAAGATGCGGGAAAAGGTTGTCGGAAACTGTGCGATTTTATTGTATAGTTTTGCTGAACGATGTATAACTAACATGAAGGGGGAGAGCAAATGGACCAATCTTTTAAATCGATGAAAAGCGTATCGCCTTCCGAATTGAAGGAACGTGTCGAGACGATCAAGGATGTCTCACAAAACGACACAGAGGCCTATGAGGTGATTCGTGATAGAGTCACTGGAGAACAATATCTTCACTATGCTTATCTTCATATAAATTTCACTTCAGAGGGGGAGAAGGAGGTGTTCCATCATCTGCTCCCATTAGAGAATGATCAGGTGTTGGATATAATTATTAACGGTGAACTTTATAATTATCCTGAAAACTGGCAGACCCCATATTTACGAAGTGGTCCAGAGGGGAGCTTAGTATGGTTCGATCCTACGGATTTAAAAGAGGACCAGGAGGAAGAAAAAACAGCACTTGAAATTCAGAAAAAGCTGGAAGAGTATAAGGCCAAGGGAAATCTCGATGATGATTCATTGAAAAAAATGCTTGAGGAAATTGAGAATTTGTGGAAGAAATAAAACAAATAAAGGAGCCTATATTAGGCTCCTTTTTGCGTGAGACTATTTATTTGCCAATTGACGAAGAACAGTCTGAAGAATTCCACCATTGCGGTAGTATTCAATGTCAACCACGCTGTCCAAACGAACAACAGCATCAAATTCAAGGCTGCTTCCATCTTCACGGGTTGCTTTTACTTTAATTTTTTGACCTGGTTTAATGTCATTGCTTAAACCGGTAATATCATAGGTTTCCTTTCCAGTGATGCCAAGGGATTCAGCATTGGTTCCATCAGCGAACTGTAAAGGAAGGACACCCATACCTACCAGGTTGCTGCGGTGAATCCGTTCAAAGCTTTCGGCAATAACGGCTTTAATGCCAAGCAGTAAGGTTCCTTTTGCAGCCCAGTCACGAGAACTTCCTGTACCGTATTCTTTACCTGCAATAACAACAAGTGGGGTACCTGCATCTTGATATTTCATCGAAGCATCATAGATGGACATGACTTCACCAGTTGGCAGATAAGTGGTTACACCACCCTCAGTTCCTGGTGCCATCTTGTTACGGATACGAATATTGGCGAAGGTTCCGCGCATCATAACTTCATGGTTACCACGACGGGATCCATAGGAGTTAAAGTCAATACGCTTCACTCCATTTTCCTGAAGGTATAATCCTGCAGGGCTGTCTGCCTTGATATTTCCGGCTGGGGAAATATGGTCTGTTGTTACAGAGTCCCCAAGGTAAGCTAGTGTTGTTGCACCAGTAATATCAGCAATATCATTTAAGTTCTCGGAGAGCTCCATAAAGAACGGAGGCTCTTGAATGTAAGTGGAGGATTTATCCCACTCATAGAGATCGCCAGTAGGTGCATCAATTTGATTCCAGCGGCTATTTGCCTTAAAGACATCTTCATAACGCTTGCGGAATAGTTCAGGACGAACCGCCGAACTTAGTGTATCTTGGATTTCTTTCGAAGTTGGCCAAATATCTTTCAGATAAACCGGTTGATTATTTTGATCATATCCAAGCGGTTCGTTAGTTAAATCAATATCCACAGTTCCTGCCAAAGCATAAGCAATAACTAATGGAGGAGAAGCAAGGTAGTTTGCTTTCACTTGGGCATGAATTCGTCCTTCAAAGTTACGGTTACCGGATAAAACGGCAGCAACAGTCAAATCAGAATCGGCAATCGCCTTGCTAACTTCTTCAGGAAGTGGACCGGAGTTACCGATACAGGTCGCACAACCGTAACCAGCCACGTTGAACCCAAGGGTTTCTAGAGCGTCTAAAAGTCCTGCTTCTTTTAAATAATCTGTTACAACGCGGGAACCAGGAGTCAAACTGCTCTTTACATAAGCAGGTTTCTTTAGTCCTTTTTCCACTGCTTTTTTCGCGATTAATCCGGCACCGATCAATACGCTAGGATTGGAGGTGTTTGTACAGCTAGTAATCGCTGTGATCACAACCGCTCCGTTTTTCATGACTGTTTTTTCACCATTCGGATGTTCAACAGTCACTTCTTTCTTTAATTGCTCATCAGCTAGACCAAATCCACCTTTATCAATAGGGGTCCGTACCGCATCGTTAAAAGCCTGCTTCATATCGCCAAGTTCAACGCGGTCTTGCGGACGCTTCGGACCAGCTAAGGAAGAGGTTACTGTGGAAAGATCCAATTCAACGATATCGGAATAGACTGGTTCTTGACTTTCGGAAGAATAGAACATTCCTTGGGCTTTATAGTAGCTTTCAACAAGGGAAATTTGTTCTTCGCTGCGTCCAGTTAGGCGCATATAATTAAGTGTTTCTTCATCAACTGGGAAGAAACCAATAGTAGCTCCATACTCAGGGGCCATGTTTGCAACTGTTGCCCGGTCTGCCAAGCTCATGCTCTGTACACCAGGACCAAAGTATTCAACGAATTTACCAACTACACCCTTTTTGCGAAGAATATTCGTTACAGTTAGGGCAAGGTCTGTGGCGGTTGCACCTTCAGACAGTTTTCCAGTCATTTTAAATCCAACAACTTCAGGTGTAACGAAATACAAAGGCTGTCCTAACATTCCTGCTTCAGCTTCAATTCCCCCTACACCCCAGCCGACTACACCAAGACCATTGATCATGGTGGTATGTGAGTCAGTACCAACGAGTGAATCTGGGAATACCTGTGTTTCGCCGTCTACTTCCCGAGTAGCCGCTACAGATGCTAGGTATTCAAGGTTAACCTGGTGGACAATCCCTGTGGAAGGTGGTACGGCACGGAAATTATTGAATGCAGTTTGTGCCCAGCGAAGGAAACGATAACGTTCACTGTTGCGTTCAAATTCAATCTTTTCATTTTCTTCCAAAGCACTGTTTGTACCGAAGCTATCAACCATAACAGAGTGGTCAATAACGAGGTCAACAGGGACGAGAGGGTTGATTTTGGAAACATCTCCACCCATCCGTTCCATTGTTGCGCGCATCGCTGCTAGGTCAACAACCGCTGGAACCCCTGTAAAGTCCTGTAATACAATACGAGCGGGTTTAAATGGAACCTCTTGATTTGGATCGCGTTCTACGGTCCAGTTCGCAAGTTTTTTAACATGTTCTTCAGTAATTGCTACACCATCAAATTGACGGACAGCAGCTTCCAACAGCACCCTGATCGAATACGGGAGTTTAGATACAGGTCCCAATTGCTCAAGATTCTGGATGTTGTAATAACGATACGTTTTATCCCCTACCTTTAAATCGGAGAGAACATTAAAAAAATCTTTTGCCATTTTTTCCTTTGACCTCCTTCAACGACATATATGGAAACTATTGCTTCCTATAAAGCAGAAACATGATTCGATTTTGTTTCATCTGATGAAACTTAGTTTCTCCTAATAACATTATACTACGTAATAATAATGCCGTACATATCCATTTTAATTAATTTGCAAATATATCCGTCAAATAAAAGAGTATTGGCTCTCCTTTACCAAGTACATTTCCTGGGATATAATATTACTGTGTGCAATCGGGTTTTGTAGAGTGAAACTCTATAGGAGACTAGAGCCATTACTCAATCCCTAATTTAGGATTTCCCGGATTATAATTATTAACCAAATCTTTCTTTCCAGTGGAGTGATATACAATGGAAGAGAATAAACATACTGTACGTGCTGTTGAACGTGCATTGGATATCCTGTTATGTTTTACCGAAAGCAAGGAACTCAGTCTTACAGAGATTTCACATCAGGTTTCTTTAAATAAAAGCACAGTTTATCGGTTACTTGCTTCCTTGGAGGGGAAGGGCTTTCTGATTCGTGATAAAATGACGGACAAATATCGGCTAGGTTTTCGCCTGTGGGAGCTATCTGCCAATTTGGTACGGGATGACGACCCGGCTATTTTATTTCTTCCGGAAATGGAAAGGATTAGAGATTTAATTGGTGAAACGATTAGTCTCTACGTGCGTGATGGTTTGGAAAGGATCCGCATTCAAGCTGTTGAAGGCAATCAGGCCATTCGCCGTGTGGCACCGATCGGGGTCAGAATGCCTTTAACAGTTGGAGCCTCAAGCAAGGTTCTTGTTGCCTTTTCTGAAGAAATCGACCTAAATGATTTTAAATGGCCGGAGACCGTTGATCAGCAGAAGTATACTGAACAATTGAAAAGGATTCGGGAAGCGGGATTTGCGACTAGTGCTGAAGAACGGGAGCAAGGGACAGCAGCCATTGCCGCCCCGGTGTTTAATCGTCACGGAAAAGTGATTTGTGCATTGTGTGTATCCGGTCCCGTTTCAAGGTTAACGATCGATAAAATGTTGGAGATCGCTCCGCTTGTAATGGACTCCGCTAAAAGAATGGGCAGAATAGCCAGGTAGAATTGCGCAGCTTTCAGGGGCTCCTATCTTTTTGACAATAAGGGGAATTCCTCCCCTTATTATCAGCCCCCCACTGTAGGTCAAACGCCACCATAGAAAGAATCCCTATTAAGAAAAACGAGATTAGGAACCCCTCCAAACTATTCCCTTTTGAAACTACGAAACTGTTTCACTGTTTCTATACGAAACACCCGACTAACCATGTCCGTTATCAATCTCATCCAATCCTTTCTCCAATACCCTAACTTTCCCCTAATCCGAACATGATTACCGCCAAAAGAACCTAAAACACATTCGTTTTCTCAGTTTGGCATGCTAATTGCTTAAATCATTGGTAGATGAAATTTTACCAAGAGGAGAGGATTACATGTTTTCTGAAAAAATGGATTTAAGATTGCCAGGGCCTGTTCAGGTTCCGAAGGAAATTCAACGTGCAATGCTGCGATCGTTCGATCATCCGATGATGGATTACAGAAATGAGGAATTTCAAGGTATTTTGAAAGAGGCTGCGGAGGTCTCCAAAGAAATTTTCCAAACCCGTAACGATGTTTACATTCTTTGTGGAAGTGGCGCATCAGCTCTGGAAACTTCCATGATTAATATTGCTGGCCCTGGTGATACCATTTTAATCTGTGTGATCGGTTATTTCGGGGAATATCTGACCGACATCGCTTCCCATCTGGGGATTAACGTGATTCGTGTGGATGCACCATGGGGGGAGATTGTCGATCCTGAAGCGGTTAAGCAGGCATTGGATCAACACCCTGAAATTAAGGCCGTATACGCTACACATTGTGAGACATCTACCGGTGCAATCAATAATATTCAGGCTTTAGCTGGAATCATCAAGGACTATGATGCGATTTTTGTTGTTGATGCGGTCAGTTCTATTGCGGGAACCCCTCTCTATATGGATGAATGGGGGATCGATATAGTCGCAACCGGCGGACAGAAAGCATTGATGCTGCCTCCTGGAAATGCGCTTGTAACAGTAAGTGAAAAAGCCTGGGGGATGATCCAGGAGCATAAATGTCCTTCCTTCTATTTTGATCTAAAGAAATATAGGGAATTAATTCATAAGGGACATACTCCGTATACACCTAATATTGCACTTGTCAATGGATTGCTGGAATCCTGCCGAATGATTGAAAGAGCAGGTGGCATGGAGGCGTCTTTTAAGCGTCATGCGGCGCTGCGAGATATGACAAGAGCAGGGGTTCGCGCACTTGGTTTGCCTTTGCTTGTGGAAGATTCAGCTGCAAGTCCAACCCTTACTTCAGTTGTTTTTGATTTAGCTGATGCGGATCAATTCCGCAAGATGATGAGAGAAGAATTCCATGTAGCTGTAGGTGGAGGGCTTGGAAAACTAAAAGGCAAACTGCTTCGTTTGGGCCATATGGGATATACCGATGCGGCCGATCTTTTGAAAATGTTTGCAGCTTTAGAATTGGGGCTGAAGAAAATCGGGTGTGAAGTGGAGTTAGGAAAGAGTGTAGCAGCCGCGCAGGCCCATTGGATAGAAAATCCTAATTGTTAAACTGGGTGACCTAGGATGAATGTTTTGGAGCGGGTATTTGCCCGTGCAGCGAAACGCCAGTCCGTGCAGCCGGGGGAATTTGTAAAGCTTGAACCCGATTGGGTATTAGGTTATAAAGACTCTTTCCTTTACGCCATGGAAAGTTTCCAAAAAGAGGGCTTTGAACAGGTTATTAAACCAGAACGCATTAGGCTAGCCTTGGATCTCCATTCCCCTGACACCTTTATTCTCAGTTTTTGCCGCAGGTATGGTATTCGACCATGTGCATTACAAGAGGATCCACTGAAATTCATACGAGATCAGGGGCAACAAAAAATGTCGGGTTTATTCATAGCGGGTGGCGGATGGGAGGTCTGTCAGTATGGTGCCTACGGTGCCGCAGCTATCCTGATCCCCCCACAAAAGATGGGGAATCTCCTAGGTGTAGGTTCTCTTGAAATGAACATTCCAGAAATGTTTTTTATTGAGTTAAGTGCAAGCTCTAAGCAAAGGCAATCTTTAGCAGCCTGGGCGGAACAAATCACTCATCAATTTGGCGTGGATGGGTTGAGCGGGTTGGGGGTCATACTCGGGGGAAGCGCCTTTAAATCTATGAATTGGGAAGATATGAAAGCGATTATTCGTCTCCTTTATGAAGTGGGGGCGGTAGTGGCGGTTGTCTCTCCGCAAGGTCCGATGGGTCAGGTAGAAAAAGTGATAAAAATGAAATAGGGTCCAACAAAGAGGGATTTAGGCCAGTTTAATAGAATTGTTATTTTATGAAAATTGGGAACAGGAGGCGCTTATGGACCCTATACAACTTATAGCCCCTTTTGAAGACCAAGCGAAGGTTGCTGAGCAGGCATGTGAGAAGCTTGGGGTGAAGATCCCCATCCATGTAGGAAGTATGGATGAAGCGGTGAAGCATGCGAAACGAGCAGAAGCCAGCGGTGTGGAAGTGCTGATTAGCCGCGGAACTTCTGCTTGGAAAATAGCGCAATCCGGCGTTAATATCCCTCTCGTTGAGATCCCGATCACTGGATATGATCTTCTTCGTGCATTTATGGAAGCTAGACAGTTAGGTCAAAAAATTGGAATAGCGGATATCCCAGATGTTTTACACGGGGTGGAGGCTCTGGAGGAGATTTTTCATTATCCCATCGAAAAACACGTGATAGAGTCACTGGAAGATGTAGATCTTGCCGTTCACCGCTTAATGGAGCGGGACATCGAGGTTCTCATTGGGAAATGGGTTTATGTACAAAAGTTGAAGGAAACACCTATCAAGACGGTCGTTTTGTCCTCGGGTATCGAGTCGATTATTCAGGCGATTAAGGAGGCTAAGAACCTTCTGGAGGTTCGCCGCAAAGAAGCGGCCAGATCGAAGCAGATTCGAGCGATTCTCGATTTTATTGCAGATGGCGTCATCTCTGTTGATGAACAAGGGAAGGTTTCAGTTTGCAATCCTGCTGCCGAGAAAATCTTAAATATTCAATCCACCGACATTGTTGGAAGAAAAATTGATGATATTTTACCCCAGTCGCGTATCAATCAAGTCCTTCTTAGTGGGAGAGAAGAGCTAAATTCCATCCAGGAGTATAACGGAACGAAGATGATCGCAAATCGAATCCCGATTCTTTATGGAGAAAAAGTGATGGGGGTAGTCAATACTTTCCAGGAATTAAAAAAACTACAGCAGCAAGAACAAGAAATTCGTAAAAAGCTTTCACATCAAGGCCATGTGACGAAATATCAGTTAGACAAAATTGTGGGCACCAGTCCTTCCTTTCTGGGAGCCATGGAAAAGGTCAGCAACTATGCCAAAGCGGATTCTACTATTCTTCTTTCTGGAGAAACAGGTGTAGGAAAAGAAGTTTTTGCCCACATGATTCATAACTTGAGCCATCGCAGCAAGGGTCCGTTCGTCGCGGTAAACTGTGCTGCTATCCCGGAAAACCTGCTAGAAAGTGAGTTGTTTGGTTATGTGGAAGGTGCTTTCACAGGGGCCAAAAAAGGCGGGAAAACTGGTTTGTTTGAGTTAGCCCATGGTGGAACAATCTTTTTGGATGAAATCGGGGAACTAGCGGCCTCCCTTCAGGCGCGATTGCTTCGGGTCCTGCAGGAGGAAGAAGTGATGCGACTGGGTGACGAACGGGTCATTCCTATAGATATCCGAGTAGTAACTGCATCCAATCGGGATTTAGAAGAAATGGTGGAGGCGGGCGGTTTTCGTGCAGACCTCTTTTATCGCATAAATATTCTTCATATCCACGTTCCGGCATTAAGAGAAAGGAAGGAAGATATTCCACTTTTATGCGATCTGTTTTTAGAGGAGCTTGAAGATCAGATTCACAAAAAGATTTGTGGTTTTAAGCAAGAGGCCATGCAGATTATGCAAGAATACCATTGGCCGGGTAATATCCGCCAACTTCGCAATGTAGTAGAAAGGGCAGCAATTCTTTCCGCTGATGAGTGGATTGATCAGGAGACAGTAATTGAGGCGGGTGGGCGTGCGTTTCAGTCCATCGGATTGACTTATCGTCCACAAATAAATGAAACAAGTAAATTAGAGGATTATGAAATTAAACATATTCTGCAAGTATTAGAGCAGGTTGGAGGGAATCAAACCGAGGCAGCCAAAATTCTAGGGATTGGCCGCACTACCTTATGGCGGAAATTAAATAGAAGGTAGGGATAACATATATGGATGGTAGGGTAATATTACGCTTGGAGCAGTTGTTCGGAAAGGAACGAGTGCTGACAAACCAAACAGACCTAATGACGTATTCTTATGATGCGTCTTTTGCAACACAATTAGAACCGAAGGAACCGGAAATTGTGGTTATTCCACAATCTACAGAAGAAATCAGCGCCTGCGTGAAGTTAGCCAATGAGTACCAAGTCCCACTTTACCCGAGAGGTGCTGGCACTGCTCAAACAGGTGGACCTGTTCCGGTCATGGGCGGAATTGTGATGGATTTATCGCGAATGAATCGAATTTTGGAGATTGACCATAAAAATATGCAGGCTATTATTGAACCTGGGGTTGTTCAGGCGAATCTGAATAACGCACTGAAGGAATATGGACTTTTCTTCCCTCCAGATCCAGGCAGTGCGAAAATGTGCACAATCGGTGGAATGGTGGCTAACAATTCCAGTGGGCTGCGGGCTGTAAAATACGGAAACACCCGATTCTATGTTTTAGGATTGGAGGTTGTTCTACCGACGGGCGATGTAATCGTTACCGGAGGGTCAAAATCGAAGGCACTAAAATCAGTTTCGGGTTATGACTTAGCGCATCTCATGGTTGGATCGGAAGGCACACTGGGGATTATCACAAAGCTGCGCTTAAAGGTATTGCCTTTGCCGTCAAGAAGAGGAATTGTCCTGTGTTCCTTTAGTAAGTTGGAGCAGGCGGGGGAAGCCGTTAACGAGCTTTTTCGCTCGGGAATCTTACCATCTGCGCTAGAAATTATGGATCAGCAATGTACCAAAGCAGCCAATCTCATGAGGCCTCAATTGGCTCTCCCAGAAAATGAGGCCTTGTTAGTTATTGAAGCGGATGGCAGTAAGGAGGAAGTTGCCTCCCAGGTGAAGAGAATTACTGAGGTGATTAGTAAATTTACTGATTACGTAAAGTTCAGTGATGAACCAGAAGAGTGCCAACAATTATGGCAGGCCAGGCAAATTGTTGGAGCGGCTACAGGAAGATTGAAGCCAGGTGGGTTTCGTGTATATGGCGGTGAGGATATTTGTGTTCCGCTTTCCAGGCTTCCTGAAACATTGCGGAAGATTCATGAAATCGCTCGCTCTTACAATATTGTGTGTGCCATCTATGGTCACATCGGGGATGGAAATCTTCATACCTCACCGGTAATTAATAGACGGGATAAAGAGGAAATCGAGAATGCCAAGAAAATGATTGAAGATATTCATCGACTTGCTATAGAAATGGAAGGAACTACGACAGCGGAACACGGAGTAGGGATCGTGCGTGCACAGTATATGGAAATTGAACATGGTACAGCTTTAGAGGTCATGAAAGCTATCAAAAGGACTTTGGATCCAAATAATATTTTGAACCCGGGTAAAATGGCGCTGCCAGTCTAAGCGCTGATCAGACAACAAGCAAAGGAGGGGGTCAAATGAAACAGTTAACAACTGTGGAATCCATGTATTCCTGTGTTCGTTGCGGCGCCTGCAGGGAAGCTTGCCCAACGCTATCGATTACTGGAAGAGAAGCCGATGGGCCACGAGGGCGAGTTCTTATGGCACGAAACTTAATTGAAGGTGTCATCCCGGTTAATGATGAAATTAAGGAACAATTAGATCGCTGTCTGTTATGTTCGGCTTGTGTAGATGCCTGTCCTGTAGACGTTGCAGTACCAGATATCGTGATGATGGCAAAGGAAAAGATCAGCGAGGTTCGCCCGCAAGAAGGGGTGACTGGGATCGTAGGCAAATGGGTATTTCGCAAGCTGCTGCCATTTCCAAAACGTCTTCAAAAATTGGGCCACTTGCTTTGGATCTATCAAAAGAGTGGTTTACAAATGGTTGTCAGAAAGTTACGCGTTTTAAAATTATTATCTGAGTCTCTTCAACAGATGGAACGGGCTATGCCGGAGATCCTGCCACCCTCCCGAAGAAATCCCCATCCGCTGTTTACTCCAAGTGACCGAAAAGACCTGAAAGGTTCATCACATTCTGCGCCAAGAGCGGCTCTTTTTCAGGGCTGTATCATGGATATGATGTTTCGGTCGACGAATGAAAATACGATTCGATTCCTCGCGCAAAGCGGTTTTGATGTGGTCACACCGGGACAGCAAGTCTGCTGCGGGGCCCTGCATACCCATAACGGAGAGAAAGACACAGCACTTGAATTGGCTAAAAGGAATATCGAAGTTTTCGAACAGGCAAATGTGGATTATATTGTAAGCAATGCTGGGGGATGTGGAGCAATGCTTCGCGAATACGAAGAACTGTTCCGGGATGACCCAGAATGGTTGCCACGGGCTCGCCAATTTTGCCAGAAGGTAAAGGATGTAAGTGAGGTGGCTGTGCAAAAAGGAACGATTCCACAAGCAGCGGGTCAGGGTGAAAGAATTACCTATCAGCCGTCCTGTCATTTGCAGTACGTAATGGGAGTAAAAGACGCACCAAAGAAAATCTTGCGTTCTGTTGCAGATGCACAATATGTTGAACTTCCTGAGGCTGGTTATTGCTGCGGTTCTGCCGGAATCTATAATTTGCTGCAGGAACAAATGGCAAACGATATTTTGGACAAAAAAATGGGCAATGTCGCTAAAACCCGAGCCAATGTCATTGTTACTGCAAATCCAGGCTGTCTGCTGCAAATGAAAATGGGAATTGAAAGGGCAGGGATGCAAGGATCTGTGGAAGCTGTTCATATAGTAGATTACATCGTTGAAGCCATGGAAAGGAATAAGCAAAGCCAAACAGCGGAAGATCAGGAAGAATTGCAAAAGCAAAGCGTTTAGATATGAAACACGTGAAATAGACGGTGAACACCAGTGTTCTCATTTGAAACAAATAAGAGGAAGGGATTAGGATTTTACACCTCTAGAAGTAGAATAGTAAATCATCTTGGTGGACTTTAAACCAAGCATGTCATTGATTCTGAGCCTTTCCTCCTTTTTTTGATGTTTTTGGAAGCTTAAACATCTTTTTTGGCATGAGATTTGCTTATTAAATCTATAAAGAAAGGAGGGGAACAGATTACTGTCTAATTTTATCTGAATATTTACTTTAAATTGAATTATCCATTATCGTTTGAGATGCTTGTAGTTTGTCCTTTCCTAGGGGGTCTCTAAAAAATTACATAAGCCCTAAAAGACATATGGCTTGTAACGAATGCGAATCGACGCAGTACACAAGCCCATTAAAGAAGGAGGAAAAAATTATGGCAAAAGGAATTCGGGTATTTTCTGGTTTTGTTGCAATAGCTATGGCAGCGTCATTGGTAGGATGTGGTGGAGGCAGCTCTAACACGTCTTCTTCGGGTTCGTCATCCTCATCCTCTAGCGGCGGTGAACAGGCATCATCCGGTGGATCAAGCAGTGGGGGTTCAGAGGCAGCTTTAACTGTACGGCTTGCGACAACATCAGCAAAAGGCGGGGCGCTATATGAAGGTGCAGTCAAGTTCTCCGAAATCGTAAAGGAAAAATCTAACGGAACGATTGATGTGCAGGTGTTTCCGGACGGGCAACTAGGTAAAGACCTTTCTGTATTGGATGCGCAAAAAACAGGGACGGTAGAGATGTCCATACCTTCAACCGCAATGGCCCAGAAAAGCCCGGAATTTGGTGTGTTCGATATTCCTTTCTTATTTGAAAACAGGGAGAAAGTGCAGAACTTTGCAAACGGGGAAATCTGGAAGAGTGATTTACTTCCACTTTTTGAAAAGCACGGACTCGTTGGTTTGGGTTTTTGGGAAAACGGTTTTAGACAAATCACGAACAACACTCGCCCAATTAATACACCAGAGGATCTTGAAGGGATCAAATTACGTGTACCGGAAAGTAAACTACGTGTAGCAGCGTTTAAGGTCTTCGGGGCAAATCCGACAACAATGGATTTTAGTGAAGTATTTACAGCCCTGCAGCAAGGGGTTGTTGATGGCCAGGAAAATCCGCTCGGACAAATTGAAGCGGGACGCTTCTATGAAATTCAAAAATATCTCTCCATTACCAATCACACTTATACCCCAGGTTATTTAGTCGCAAGTAAGATGTGGTGGGACAAATTAACGCCAGATCAGCAGAAGATTCTTTCTGAAGCGGCTGTAGAAGCGGGTGATTACTCCCGTACTTATGGGGCACAAGCAGACGATGAATTGCTGAAAAAATTCAAGGATGCTGGAATGGAAGTAAATGATGCTGATGTGAAATCCTTCCAGGCCAAAGTTGAACCGGTTATTGATGAGTTGAAAAAATCCATTGATCCAGGGTTTGTCGATAAGGTCGTAAAGGCAGCTCAGGAATAGGCTTCTGTCCCCTATTCCTTTAGAATAGGGGTCTTCCTTTCTATTCCATCTAAAACTGCTTAACTGCTAACTAAAGAAAGGAGAATGTAAATGCAGAGGTTACATGGATTATTAATGAGTGGTCTAAAAGGCACTCTAATCATTTTAATGGCCGTTATTACCTTTTCAGTAACTTGGGGTGTTTTTACACGATATGTCTTGAATGCGGCAGCTAGTTGGACTGGTGAGCTTTCTGGCTACTGTTTAGCATGGATAACCTTTATCGGATCAGCTTACGCTATTTTTCAAAAAACACATATTCGTTTTGAATCTTTAATTGAAGTTTTGCCGAGACCAATCAGACTAACTATTGAGACCATTTTTTCCTTGGCAATGTTATTCTTCGTGTCTGTGCTGTTGGTATACGGGGGCAGGCTTGCGCTTAATTCCATGGGCGATGAAACACTTTCCTTGCCCGTAACAAAAGGCATTATTTTTCTTGTTTTACCGATCAGTGGCGCGATCATGTTTATCGGGTTTTTAGTCGAGTTAATACAACTATACAGAGGAGATAAATCTTCCTCAACGAAAATAGCTGAAATCGACAAGGCAATGTAAAGGGAGAGTGATAAAATGACAGGTGCCATCTTGGTCGGCGGACTCATTGGCCTAGTACTACTCGGTATGCCGATTGGTTTTGCCTTAGGTATAATTGGATTATCATTGCTTTTAATGCTAGGCACTGCGCCATTGGATATTGTTCCCATTAGCCTTTTTGATGGATCGAACAGTTTTCCTCTATTGGCGATTCCGCTTTTTATGCTCGTTGGTGAATTAATGGATGCTTGTAATTTGTCAAGGCGTCTAGTTTCCTTTGCCGGCAGTTTGGTGGGCTTTATCCGTGGAGGACTAGCCCAAGTCGTGGTTATCACTTCCATGTTTTTTGCGGAAATATCAGGTTCTGCAGTTGCGGGTGCAGCAGCTTTAGGTAGCGTGCTTATTCCCGAAATGAAGAAAAAGGGGTACCCGGAGGGTTTTGCTGCGGCTCTTGTTTCCGTTGCTGCAACGATGGCGATAATCTTGCCTCCTAGTGTGCCAATGATCCTTTACGGTGTAATGGCAGGGGTAAGTGTAGCAAAATTGTTTATTGCTGGGATTATTCCGGGAATAATTGTGGCTGCTAGCTTAATGATCGTCAATTATTGCTATGCTAGAAAATATGGTTTTGATGTGGAACAGAATTTCTCGGTTTCCAATGTAGGGAAAACATTTAAAGAAGCCTTTTGGGCTTTAATGATCCCTGTCATTATTTTGGGAGGGATTCTTGGAGGGATTTTTACTCCTACAGAAGCAGCTGCTATAGCTGCTGTTGCCGCTTTTATCATTGGTTCAGTCATATATCGCGAACTGAAGTGGAACATGCTTCCCAAGATGCTTCTCGGTGCTGCCAATCAAACGGCAGTGGTCATGATCATTATTGCTACATCTGCTTTAGTGGGATGGTTCCTGACAAGTGAAAGAATTCCCCAAGGATTGGCAAATTCGGTTATGGCGGTAACCAATAATCCGATATTAGTACTGGCAATTCTCAATGTCTTTTTCTTAATTGTAGGAATGATTATGCATTCAGCAGCGGCCATTATCATGCTTGTACCAATCCTAATGCCGCTGGTTCATGAATTGGGAATAGATCCTATCCATTTCGGGATTATCGTCACGATTAATCTTGGAATTGGACAGCAAACGCCACCAGTTGCCTCCGTTCTTTTAACAACTTGTTCGGTAGGTAATGTACCTTTGGTTAAAACCTTTAAGTACTTAAAAGTGTTTATCGCTGTCATGCTCGTGATTTTGGCTATCATTACCTATATTCCAATCATAAGTACATGGTTGCCTTCGATTCTGTAGGGGGTGTAGTGGATGCAGGAAAGGAAAATACATATATTCCACGCTGATTCCCTTACGGGACCAATGAATGATTTGAAAGAATCCTTTCAACAAAATCATTTCAATACGGAAATTATCCTCCACGCAGGCCGTTCGAAAGAATTGGCTGAGCAAATTTTAGCGGGGGAGCGTTGCGATGTTTTTGCCGCATCTGACCCAAAGGTCATGGAAACCCTATTGGGAAGAAGAATCGCGGACCAGGAGAAAGAAGCAGTTAGCTGGCATGTCAGCTTTTCCGCAAATGAAATGGTACTGATTTCGAGGAAAGGTTGCGAGATTAAAAGCTTAAAAGATTTGCTTCACCCGGAGATTCGTTTCGCTAGGGTTACAGGAGGAAAAGACCTTGCCAGTGCAAGGACCATTCGATTTTTGGAGCTCGCAGCAAAGTGGGAAAATGACGACCCAGGAGCTGCACAGTATTTAATTGATCACACGAAAATTGAGGCTGCAACAATCCCAGATTGTCTGAGTGCGGTCACTAACGGCCAAGCCGATGCCGCTGTCGTTTACCGTTCTGCAGCCCTTACAGTAGAAAAAGATGTACGGGTTCTCTCCTTCCCATCGTCCGTCAATCTTAGCGATCAAATACGCAATGTTTTAACGGTCCCGGGAACAGCGGAAAATTCTTTAGGTGCCTACGAATTTGTTCAGTTTATACTTTCAACACAAGGAAAAAGTATCCTGGAAAGATGCGGTCAACCTCCACTTAACCCTCCAGTTATTTATGGGGAGCTTCCTTTTGTGATATCAGCTGGGTGAGATTTCTCACCTAGTTTTTTTTGTCAATATCGACAAAAGCTTACAATAAATACTTCATCCATTGACACCTTTTTCAAATCACCTTTGGTACGATAAAGCTTATAGTATACGAAAGGATGAAGTAGACCATGATCGAGCAAAACGAAGTAAACGAGCAAAATGGCAATCAATTAATAGACAAGCCCTCCCAAGATTCTGAATGGGCGCTGGAGATGCAGGAAACGGTTCTTACACTTCAAGAGGAAATCAAATCATTGAAAATAAAACTTGCAGAGGAGCAGATTGCTCGGCGGGATCAAATTTTAATGGAAAACCTTAGGGTGATTAGGGAAAAAAAGAAACATAGAAACCTTTGGCAGCAGATGTTTGGGACAAGGTAGTTAATCCCTTGTTTGTATCGAATAAAAAAAGCCACCCTTTGTAAGGCGGCCCTTAACATATTAACTCAAACTTAGTGCAGGCATCCGTATCAGTGCGTTTTCTTGGCTTTGGATGACTTCCAGGGCCGCTAACGTACCAACTTGCATGGCATCATCAACAGATTTTCCTTGGAGGAGTGCCGCGACGAGTCCTGAAAAGAATGAGTCACCCGCACCTGTCGTATCAACGACCTTCGCTTTTGGGGCGGGGACATGGCCGGAACGATTCGTCTGCCGATCGTAATAGACACTTCCTTTAGCACCAAGGGTAATCACAGTAAGCGGCGCTCCGCTATCTGCAAGCTTTTGAGCGGCTTGCATGGCCGTATTTACCTCATCAACAGCGTATCCTAATAAAATCGATGCCTCCTCTTCACTGCATACAAAGCAGGTAAGATCTTTCAGGATGTCCCGGTGATTTTTAACGATGTCGAGGTTTCCTACCACACCGTAGAGCGGGATATTCCGATGTTTCCCAACTTGAATAATCTTTTCGGTGATCGGATAGGTTAAATCCAAATCGAAAGCAATGGCCTGGTTTTCGCTAGCCAGTTTGTCGATTTGCTCGAAGACTGCCTTTTCTAAAAGCCCAAGGTCTGGTTGATGGGAAATAGAGCAAACCAAATCTCCCTCATGATCTAAAATAGCGACCCAAATCCCCATACCGTCCTCTTTATGCCAGTGTGCATAGGTTGTTTCCACTTGGTGCTGTTGCAAAACATCGATAACTTCTTTACCAAATCCGTCACTGTTGACGGTTGTTAAAAAACTTGTTTTCACTCCAAGCACAGCTAGATTCTGCGCCACATTTCGGGCCACACCACCGTGTGAGAAAGTCGCTTTCCCGACGTTTTTTGCATCCTTATGAACAGATGTAAAGGATTGGCCTTTCACATCAACAAATATAGTTCCTATCACTGCAATCTTTTTCATTTATTCAAATACCTCTTTCCCATTAAGGGGTCAGACCTCTATCTAAATACTGACCCTGGTTCACTTGTTTTTATCATAGCCTATCATTGATCCAATAAAAATCCCCAAATATCCCCTTTAACTTCCAACATACTTGGCATACAGTGTTTTGGCAACGACTACATCATCCGTCCCCTGGACGAGTAGACGGCCGTCTTTAAAGAAGACAAGTGTATATCCATCAATATGAAACCTCAGTAAAAAGGCGTTTTGCTCTACGGTTCCAATCCCGGACAAGTGATCTTTTAACTCCTCAAGATTGACTGTTTGCTTTTTTCTCGGTGTAATCTGGACTGTGTCTCTGCCGCAAAGGGAGGTATAATCTTCACCTGTATCACCAGCAGGATCGAGAAATTCAAAATGACTTAATCCACAGGCAGGACATTGGTCACTTCTTCCTTTTTGGACATTCAACTGCATATGTTGGTTGGACCATATATCAAATTGCTCTAAATAGGGGTTGTATTTTTCTTCAGCCCCTAGCAGAATTTTAAGAGCCTCTGTTGCTTGATAAGAAGCAATTATATGAATGATAGGTCCAATCACCCCGCTTGTATCGCAGGTTTCCCCCCTACCGCTTGGTGGGTTGGGGAAGAGACAGCGATAGCAAGGGGTTTCGTAAGGACGAATGGCTGTGAACATTCCTTTGGAACCGACAGCTCCCCCATAAACCCAGGGGATACGATGCTTAACCGCGACATCGTTAATCAAATAACGGATCTGAAAGTTATCATTTCCATCTAAAATCAGATCGACATCGGAGAGTAGATCTTCTGCATTGGTCGCATTCACATCGGCAATGACGGGCTCGATTTGAACGGAGGAATTGATTTTTGCCAGCTTAGCTGCGGCAGCTGTTGCTTTCGGCAGATGTTGTTTGGCATCGTCCTCGTCATATAACATCTGCCGTTGCAGATTGCTTGCTTCAATAAAATCCCGGTCAATAATGCGAACAAAGCCGACCCCAGCGCGAACCATATGGTTCGCAAGGACAGTTCCTAATGCGCCGGCTCCAACGATCGCGATTCTGCTCTTTCCTAGTTTTTCTTGACCTGATCTGCCGATCGGCTGGAAGAGGATTTGCCGCGAGTATCTTGTTTGGTTTAAATCATCCATTATTTTGCACCTCCTTCTTCTGTGGGTTTGTGTACTACGTCGTGTTCGCCTTCTTTCACATGTCTTTAGGGCTAGAATCAATAGACCATTTGGCCGCTTAAAAACGCTTTTAAATCCTCCGTTTTAGGAGTTTGAAAAAAGCTATCTGTGTCCGCCATTTCAACCAGTTTTCCTTCATGAATAAACAAACAATGAGAAGCAAGCCTTCTTGCCTGATGAAGATGATGGGTAACGATTAAAATCGTCGTCTGAAAGGTCTGATGGATGTTTCGCGTGACCTGTTCAAAAATCGAGACGTTTTTTGGATCCAGGTTCGAAGTGGGTTCATCAAGCAGGAGAAGTTTCGGCTTTAGGACGAGAGCCCGAGCCAAAGCAACACGCTGTGCTTCACCGCCTGATAGGGTGTGGGCAGCCTGTCCAGCAGATCCAAGCAGTCCAACTTGCTCTAAGGCTTCATTCACTCTTTTTCGGATCGTCAACCGGTCGATCCCCCGATAGCGAAGCCCCATCGCTACATTCTCAAACACGGTCGTCTGAAACATCACTGGCTTTTGGGCAACAAAAGCCATCTCACGCTGCACCAGCAGCCTGCCCGAACCAGATAAGTGAGGCAAGGACAACTCCTGACCAAAGAAATTCATTTTCCCTTGAACGGGCTTCATCAAAAGATTGATTACTTTGAGAAAAGTGCTCTTTCCCGATCCGCTTGGACCAACGATAGCATAGATTTGGCTTTCCATTAGTGTCAACTGTTCTAGTTTTAAAATCTCCTTCGTTCCCGGTTTAACCAGAATGTTTTGAAGCTGAAGATCAGGCATTGCCTAAGACTCCTTTCTACGGCGGCTGCGAAAATCGGCGAGAATTCCCATAACCAGCAAGTTGTTGAGAATAAAACTGATAATAAGCAGCACAGCTCCAAGCTGTAATGCCGCATCGAAGTTACCCATCCTTGTTTCCAAAATAATTGCTGTGGTCATTACCCGGGTGTGTCCTTCAATATTCCCCCCTACAAGCATAACCGCTCCGACTTCGGAGATCGCCCGTCCATAGGCCGTTGCCACACCCGCCCAAATTCCTTTGCGCGATTCCTTGATGATTGTCCAAATGGTCTGTGCAGGAGTAGCACCTAGGCTCCTGATCGTTTCCAGATAGGTTTGTTCCTTTGCTTGGACCGCAGACATTGATAAACCGATAATAATCGGTGTTACAAGAATGCTCTGGGCAACCATCATCGCTTGCGGTGTAAACAGCCATTGAAGGGAACCGAGTGGACCATGTTTTGAAAGCAGCAAATAAACGATTACCCCAATTAAAACCGGTGGCAACCCCATCAAGGTATAGATCACTACAGTGAGTAGGCGTTTCCCAGGGAAGGCATATAGACCGAGAAACGAACCAAAGGGGATCCCGATAAGGACCCCTATAACGATGGCTACTGTAGAAACTTGAAGCGATAGTAAAATAACAGAAATCACATCTTGACTAAATGGCATCTGATTCACCCTGACCCCGAAAATTCCCGTTTACCAAATATAATACAACACAGACTCAACGATTCCTTCCTTAAGGTTTTTTTTCATGAAGTAAAACATTTCTCACAGATTTCACAAACCCATGACATCGGTCTAAAAATCTACACTTTTAAGAGTGGAATATAAAAAGGAAAACATTCATAAAGGTCGAATAAAGGAGGTATATACATCTTCGGGATTCGCACAAAAAAAACATATGGTCAGGAGGGGTAAATTATGAGTTTTGGAGGTTTTAAGAATCGGGAAGTGTTGGCCAATCTTTCAACGGGTACGATTGAATATCGGCAATTAAATGAAGAATTGATCCGCAAGTATATTGGCGGAAGAGGATTGGGAGTCAAATATGTATTTGACAACGGACCACAAGTTGAAGCGTTTTCGGAAGATAATCTACTCTGTATTATGACAGGTCCAGTTACAGGGTCCAGATCACCCATGAGTGGAAGGTTATGTGTTGTTACTAAGTCCCCGTTAACAGGTACGGTAACGGATTCACATATGGGGGGATGGACGGCGGCCAGGCTGAAGTGGGCTGGGATCGATAATATCCTGATTCGTGGCAAAAGTGATAAACCCGTCTATCTGTATATTGAAAACGGTCAGGCGGAAATTCGTGATGCACAGGATCTATGGGGAAAAGGCACTCGCGAGACGGTTAAATTCATGCAAGACCGTTATGGCAAAGAGGATCTTAGTGTGATGACGATCGGACAGGCCGGAGAAAATAAAGTTCTGTTTTCCTCTTTTATTAATGAGAACGATCGAGCAGCAGGACGCGGAGGTACAGGAGCTGTAGCAGGGGATAAAATGCTTAAGGCAATCGTGATCAAGGCTGCCCAAAAAGGAAATATGCCGCAACCCGCCCTCGGGGAAGAATATAAAAAATCCAATCAAAAGGCACTTAAAGCAATTATGGAGGGCGGATTAACAGCACCAAAAAAAGGCGGATTATCCGTTTACGGAACGAACGTATTAACAAGTATAATCAACGAAGTTGGCGCACTGCCTACAATGAATTCAAAGTTTTCCCACTTCGACGGGGCGGATGGACATAGTGGGGAAACAGTGAATGCCACCCTGTTAGTTGCGGATAACACCTGTCATGCTTGTCCTGTCGCTTGCAAAAAGGAAGTCGAAGTAAAGGAAGGGAAGTATAAAACGAGAGTGGAAAGCTTTGAATTTGAATCAGGTTGGGCACTGGGGTCCAATTGCGGCTTAAGCAATGCCGAGGCAATCTCTTATCTAATCAATATGTGCAACGAATATGGGATAGACACTATTGAATTGGGGAATGCCTTCTCCGTTGCCATGGAAGCTTCTGAAAAAGGTCTAACGGAAGAAGCTTTTGTTTGGGGAGATGCAGACCGCATGATTGAATTAACAGAGGCAATTACCTTCCGCAAAGGATTTGGAAATATACTTGCTGATGGACCAGCTCGTGCAGCTGCGAGTTTTGGTGATCCAGGTCTTGCTATGTGTGTAAAAGGGCAAGCGATTCCAGCTTACGATCCACGTGGAATCCAAGGGATTGGTCTTGGTTATGCTACGAGCAATCGCGGAGCTTGTCACCTTCGCGGCTATACCGTTGCAAGTGAGATTGCCGGGATTCCAGAACCAACGGATCGTCTGAAGCCAGAAGGAAAAGGAGAGTTGCTGAAGATCTTCCAGGATCTCTTTGCCTTTTCGGATTCGATGAATCTATGTAAGTTCTCTTCTTTCTCTGAGAACGCGGATAACTACGCTGATCAATATTCAGCGATGACGGGATTCAAAGTGACCTCAGATGATGTGATGAAAATCGGGGAGAGAATCTATAATCTGGAACGTTACTATAACAATTTAGCCGGATTTAATAAGAAGGAAGATGATTTCCTACCGAAGCGTTTTACTGAAGAAGGGGGTTCCGGTAACAGTGCCGGCTATGTAAGCCGGATGGATATTATGCTTGATGAATACTATCAGGTGCGCGGTTGGCAGGATGGGGTTGTTCCAGAAGGGAAATTAAAAGAATTGGACATCATTTAGCAAAATGATAGAGTGCAGAAAGAAAAGGTGGGAGATGCTTCCACCTTTTCTCATCCGCCAACCCGAAGGGTTTTTTTGCGGTATCTAGCAATGATCTCTGCTAATGCTTCTTCATTGGGGGCCAAAAAACGAACAAAAACCGCATTTACCTGGAAGGTAGAAGTGATAGATACCATTTTTTCGCTGGTCAATTCCACCTGCCAACGATCGTTTTGAATAGAAATAGGCAAAGATGAGGTCAGTCTAGTCCCGCCGAGTTCAAGAAAATATTCAACTAATTGTGCGAGGGGGATCCCGCGAAATTCCAATACTTTTTCTGCCATTTTAGCCTCCTGCAACCGGTGGAAAGAGAGCAAACTGATCATCGGATTTTACTTTGGTTAATAATCCTTCTTCATGAAGGACATTGCGTCCATTAATAAAAACATGGACGAATGGCTTGAGGGTTCTTTCCGTTGTAAACACTTCCACCTCTAATTCAGGATAGAGGCGGATTAGAGCCTCCAGGACCTCAACAACCGTACTGTCTTCGGATGCGGGCACCTCAACTACCTTATTATCGTTACAGATGTCTCGAAAAGTCGCAAAAAGTTTTACCTTCATAAATTAAATCCCCTTTTAACATTTCATTCAAAAAAAAGTGTATCTAGTTTCCATTATAATGGATTTGTTAATAAAAAGGTCAGAAAGCTTCGCAATTTTCGATATAGTTAACAATTCAGCACCTATCGTTTCAAGACATGTGTTAAAATAAAGCAAAGTCGTCATTTGGAGGAAGGAAATGAAGTTTTTCAATGTGAAAACAGTACCCGAAACACATGATATAATCAGAGAGCATTTTCAAGCGACAAAAAAACCGATCACTGTGGCTTTATCCAATGCGTTAGGAATGGTCCTGGCTGAAGAAATCATTTCCCCCGAAACAGTGCCTCCGTTTGCCAGGTCGACGGTAGATGGCTATACAGTAAAAGCGAAAGATACATATGGGGCTTCCGAGTCTCTTCCAGGTTTTCTCGATATTACTGGGAAAATCGAAATGGGAAAAGCAGCAGACAAGCTGTTGCAGGAAGGTCAAGCCCAATATATCCCTACCGGTGGGATGTTACCGCCAGGTGCAGATAGTGTGGTGATGGTAGAACATGTTGAAGAACTTGGAGATCTGCTTAATGTTTACCGTCAGGTTGCACCTGGAGAAAATGTGATCCAAGCGGGTGAAGATGTCCAAGCAGGAGACGTGGTGTTGCGTGCGGGACGTCGACTGCGTCCACAGGATTTGGGAGTACTCTCGGCCATTGGTATCACAGAAGTTTCTGTTTTTCCAAGACCTGTTGTAGGGATTCTTTCCACCGGTGATGAAATTGTTCCCCCTGATAAAAAAGAGCTCAGTCCGGGAGAAATTCGGGATATTAATGGAATTACTATTTCTGCTGCCGCTAGAGCCTACGGTGCTACGGTAATTGATGCTGGAATCGTCAAGGATGAGTATGACGAGTTTTTCACTCGCGCCAAAGAGCTTTTTGAAAAGGTGGATTTATTACTGTTATCCGGAGGAAGTTCAGTTGGAACGAGGGACTTTACGGTTCACGTCTTGGAGGCATTAGGGGAACCCGGAATTTTAGTCCACGGTGTGGCTGTTAAACCCGGTAAACCAACCATTTTGGCAAAAGCACAAGGGAAACCGGTCCTTGGGTTACCAGGGCATCCCGCATCTGCCATGATTATCTTTGACTTGTTTGCGATTCCTGTGTTGCGGCAATTGGAAGGCTTATCAACACCTGCAATCGATCATAGGTTATCTGTCCGTATTGCCAGAAACATTCCATCCGCTGTCGGGAGAACGGATTATGTGCGGGTGAAATTGGAGAACCGCGAAAATGAGCTTTGGGCTATACCGGTGTTTGGGAAATCTGGACTGATTACAACGATGGCGGAAAGTGATGGAATGGTGGAAATCCCAGCGAGTAAAGAGGGGATTCTAGAAGGCGAATTTGTGCGGGTGAAGTTGTTTGTTTAAGGAGGATACCATGCGAAAGATATACCTTGAAGACACCCCATTGCAGGAAGCACAGCAAGGAGTGCTGAGTAAGATACAGTTTGAGAGACAGGTAGAGTGGATCCCCACTCAGAAAGCATTGGGAAGGATTACAGCACAGTCGATCTATGCAAAAGTATCGATGCCTAATTACCATGCTTCAGCCATGGATGGAATTGCAGTACGGGCCCATCAAACCCACGGGGCCAGTGAACAAAATCCTATCCGCTTAAGGCAGCAGGAAGAATACGTCATTGTGGATACGGGGGATCCTATTCCGGCAGGGTTTGATGCGGTCATTATGGTTGAACATCTGCATCAGGTCGATGAAAAGACCGTCGAAATTTTAGATCCAATTGCTCCCTGGCAGCATATTCGACCGATCGGTGAAGACGTTGTTGTTGGTGAGATGATAGTAGCAGCACATCACAAATTAAGGCCAGTCGATTTAGGAGCTTTGCTCGCTGGGGGGAATGTCACGGTCCCAGTCATTAAAAAGCCAAAAGTTGCCATTATCCCTACCGGGACCGAACTGATCCCCCCTTCCGAGGATGTAGCGCTGGGAGAAATTATCGAGTTTAATGGTACTGTCTTTTCCGCCTATCTTGAGGAATGGGGAGCACAACCGGATTATCGTGGTATCGTGAAAGACCATTATGAAACGATAAAAAATGCGGTGTTGGAAGCCGTTAAAGATTCCGATATCGTGATCATGAATGCGGGATCATCAGCAGGAACGGAAGATTTCACCTACCATGTGATCAATGAAATTGGAGAAGTATTAACACATGGGGTGGCCACAAGACCAGGCAAACCTGTTGTGCTCGGCATTGTCGAAGGCAAGCCTGTGGTGGGGCTGCCAGGATATCCTGTTTCCGCCTATCTTAATCTGGAATGGTTTGCTAGACCACTTGTCAATCATTACTATGGACTATTGGAACCGGAACGAGCTAAGCTAAAGGTTAAACTAGGCAGAAGAATCGTCTCGGTTATGGGGGCCGAGGACTTTGTACGGATGACGATTGGTAGGATTGACGGCAAATATATCGCGAATCCATTAACAAGAGCAGCAGGAGTCACAATGTCGATGGTAAAGGCCGATGGATTGCTACGAATTCCCCCTGGACATTTGGGATATGAACAAGGAGAAGAAGCAGAGGTTGAGCTTTATCGCCCGCTTGAACAAATTAAGCAAACCGTGGTGGCAACGGGAAGTCATGATCTGTCCATCGATGTTCTGCACACCTTGTTACGAAAGAAGAATCCAGGGCAATTCCTCGTTTCCTCGCATGTAGGCAGCATGGGAGGGATTCTCGCCATCCAGAAAGGGGAAGCACATATCGCTGGTGTGCACCTGTTTGATGAAGGAACAGGGACCTATAATATCCCTTTTCTGGAAAGATATCTTCAAGAACAGGAGGCAGTTCTGATTCAGTTGGTCTATCGTCAGCAGGGATGGATCGTACCAAAGGGAAATCCGCTGCAGATTACCACAATAAAAGATGTTGCTAGGGATGGGATTACCTATATGAACAGGCAAAGAGGTGCGGGGACGAGATTGCTGTTTGATTACCTATTAAAACAAGAACAGCTCGACCGAAGCGGAGTTTATGGGTATGACAGGGAAGCGATTTCCCATCTTAGTGTAGCTGCCGCGGTGGCTGGGGGAACGGCTGATACGGGTCTTGGGATTTATTCTGCAGCGCAGGCTATGAATTTGGATTTCATCCCTGTTATGGAAGAAAGATATGATTTGTTAATGAGCAGAAGCTTCTATGAAAGCAAGGATGGGATTAATCTATTATCGCTTATTCGTTCCCCTGAATTCCAAGCGGAAGTAGAAGCACTTGGTGGGTATAGTTGTCGGGATACCGGAAGCTTGTTATATCAGAATTATTTAGATTAGGAGAGCGGGTGATAGAATTGGAAAGCCAGGAAAACAAAGTGGTTGATTCACTTGGAAGACCTCTCCGTGATTTGCGAATTTCCGTTACAGATAAATGCAATTTCCGCTGTACATACTGCATGCCGGCGGAACTGTTTGGCCCTGATTACGAATTTTTGCCGAAAGAGAAGTTGCTCAGTTTTGAGGAGATCACAAGACTTGTCCAGATCTTTTCTCGATTAGGTGTAGAGAAAATTCGACTTACGGGCGGAGAGCCTCTGATGCGAAAAAACCTGGATAGTCTGGTTGGAATGATTAAACAGGTAGAAGGAATAGATGATATCGCGATGACAACGAATGGATCCCTGTTGTCCGAAAAGGTCAATGCCTTAAAACAGGCGGGGTTGAAACGGGTTACAGTTAGCTTAGACAGTCTGGATGTAGGGCGGTTTGGTCAGCTAAATGGGCGCGGTTATCAAGTGGAAGATATTCTTCACGGGATTGAAGTAGCGGCAGCTGCTGGACTTGATGTTAAAGTGAATATGGTGGTACAGCGCGGCATTAATGATCAGGACATTCTGCCAATGGCCAAATACTTCTTTGAAAAAGGCCATACTCTGCGTTTTATTGAGTTTATGGATGTTGGGAACAGTAACGGTTGGAAGCTTGATCAAGTTCTTCCAAGCCGCTCCATTTTGGAAAAGATTCATGAGGAAATGCCGCTTGAGCCAGTGGAACCAAACTATTATGGGGAAGTTGCCTCGCGGTATCGGTATAAAGGGACAGACAAAGAGATCGGATTTATCTCATCGGTAACCCAAGCATTCTGTTCGACCTGCACTCGGGCAAGAATTTCTGCCGAGGGACATCTCTATTTATGTCTGTTCGCTTCCGGCGGTGTTGATCTGCGGACACCGTTGCGTGAGGGTAAGACCGATGAGGAAATGCTTGAGATGATCCGGAAGATCTGGGAAAAAAGAGAAGACCGCTACTCGGAAATTCGCCTTAGCAACACTACCGGTTTAGACCGCAAAAAAGTGGAGATGTCACACATTGGCGGATAGAGGGATTGTACGATGAAATGGTTGTTATATTATCTTCTATTTATGAACCTTGTTACCTATATATCCTTTGGAATGGATAAAAAACGAGCACAGAAGAGATTATGGAGAATTTCAGAAAAACGCCTCTTGGGAATGGCGGTCATCGGCGGAGGGGTTGGCGGATGGTTAGGAATGTTCATGTTTCACCATAAAACCAAAAAGTGGCCTTTTCGGATCCTTGTTCCTATATTTACATTGATCCAGGTGGGGATTGTTGGGTACTATTGGTCATCCTGATGTTCCATGATGTCGAAATTTCCCCGGAAATAAAAGTTTATTGGTAAAATATCAGTTTCTAGGGGGATATTGACAAACCTTCACAACGTGCTATGCTAGAGAAGAATTAATTACCTTTTGCAAGATCACTAGGGGAGCTTTTTTGCTGAGATGGATTTTTTCCAGACCCTTTGAACCTGATCTGGTTAGTGCCAGCGTAGGGAAGTGGAAATTCGTTAACAGTGTTTACAAAACCACTTTTCCTTACGGAGAGGTGGTTTTTTTGTTTGATGCGCTAGCGGAAATCTTTCCGCTAATAATGCCAGCCTTTTTTCGCCGACAGGATCAATAGGGATAAGTGGTCCCGATCAGCAAACTGGACCAAGGATGGTGAACAATAATGTCAAAAAAAGAACTCCATCTCATTAGCAATGGAAAGCAATCCCTCGAGCAGTTTGTAGACCTGGCTCAGCAGGTTTACGAATATGTCACGGCCATACATATTAGGGAAAAGCAAAAAACGGCAAGAGAATTATCTGATTGGGTTGAACGTTTAATAGGGGCGGGTGTCCCGAGAGAAAAGATCTATCTCAATGATCGTTTAGATGTTGCCTGGGCAGCTGGAGTGGCAGGGGTGCAGCTCGCCTACCATAGCTTAGAGCCTTCCGTTGTTAAAAGAAGGTTTCCGAGATTTCGGGTAGGACGATCTGTCCACTCTTTGCAAGAAGCCAAGGAAATGGAAAGCCAAGGAGTCGATTTTCTTTTGTTCGGTCACATTTACCAAACGGGGTCCAAGCCGGGGCTTGCTGCGAGAGGAATTGAAAGCTTGAAGGAAATAGTAGAGGCTGTCTCTATCCCAGTGATCGCGATTGGTGGGATCAAGGTATGCCACATCGAGGAAATCATAGCAGCGGGGGCATCGGGGATTGCGGTGATGTCTGGAATTGCGGGTGCGGAGGACCCACGTGGCAAAGCGAAAGAATACATGCAAGCAATGGTGGGGGAATGAAAATGAAAGAAATGTATGATGTTGCGATTATAGGTGGGGGAGTAATTGGGGCTTCTATCGCATATCAGTTAGTGAAACGAGGAATGAAAGTAGTTTTACTAGAAAAAGGAAGAGTTGTCAGTCAGGCATCATCAGCGGCGGCGGGGATGTTGGCGGCGCAAGCTGAGTTTGAGGAGGAGACGGGAAGTCTATTTCAATTGGCAGTGCAAAGTCGGGAACTCTTTCCACAGATTTCCTCAGAATTAAAAGAGGCCAGTGGGATTGATATTGGGCTTGTACAGCAAGGGATGTTAAAGGTTGCTTTGACTGAGGGGGAGGCTCAGCAACTGCAAAACATTATCCGGATTCAGCAGGCAGCAGGTCAATCTGCGGAATGGCTATCCGCAAGTGAAGTGAAGGAGAAGGAGCCGAATCTATCGCAACATGTTCTCGGAGCGATGTATATTCCTGGTGACGGTCAGGTAATAGCGCCAGAACTATCTTTAGGTTTTGTGAAGTCTGCTGCGACTCTTGGCGCCGTGATTAAGGAATTTTCAGAGGTCAAAAGCCTGCTTATCGAAGATGGTCGGGTAAAAGGCGTTGTGACCCGCGAAGAAACCATTTATGCCGGAAAAGTTGTGCTGGCTGCTGGGGCATGGAGTGATGAACTGCTCCAGGAAATTGGAATAAATCTTGCAGTCTATCCGGTCAAAGGGGAATGTTTCTCTGTGTTAACTCATCAGTCTTTGGTCACATCGACCATTTTCTCTCACGGATGCTATCTGGTTCCCAAAAGGGGCGGTCGGCTTGTGGTCGGAGCGACGATGGTGGAACATACCTATGACAAGCGAGTCTCAGTGGAGGGAATGTCGCTTCTGCTGGAGCGGGCGAAACGTTTGCTTCCTACCATTAGCCAGGCAGAATGGGAGAAAGGCTGGGCTGGAACTCGCCCCCAAACAAAAGATGGTTTGCCTTATCTGGGGGAACATCCAGATTATCCAGGAGTGTTTGTGGCGGCAGGTCATTACCGCAATGGGATCTTGCTTAGTCCGATTACTGGGGTCCTGATTGCAGACCTGATTGAAGGGAATAGCAGCACCATCGATTTGCAGCCTTTTCGAATCATGCGTTAAAAAATACATGAATCCAGGAGGAAGAGCGATGAAATTAAACGTCAATGGGGAGCAGGTAGAGATCCCTAATACGGTTGAAAAGGTTTCGGATTTATTAGAGCACCTGGGCATCAACGAAAAAGTTGCGATTGTAGAACTGAATGCCAACATTCTGCAGAAAGCCGATCACGCCGCAACAAAATTAACGAACGGTGATCGTGTAGAAATTGTTCATTTTGTAGGAGGAGGATAAAGATGTTAAAAATAGGACCTTATGAATTTCATTCGCGTTTATTGCTAGGAACTGGTAAATTTCCTGATTTTGAGATTCAGAAAAAAGCAGTGGAGGTATCGGAAACCCAAATCTTAACCTTTGCGGTTCGTCGGATGAATATCTATGAGCCATCTCAACCAAATTTTCTTGAAATGATTGATGTTAGCAAGTACACGCTACTGCCCAATACAGCAGGTGCTTCTACAGCAGAGGAAGCGGTGCGTATTGCCAAGCTAGCAAAAGCCTCTGGTCTGTGCGATATGATTAAGGTTGAGGTGATTGGCGATCCGAAAACCCTTCTGCCTGATCCGATCGAAACCTTGAAAGCTTCCGAGATGCTATTAGAAGAAGGATTCATTGTACTCCCTTATACGTCTGACGATGTTCTGCTAGCAAAACGCTTGCAGGACTTGGGGGTCCATGCGATCATGCCGGGTGCATCGCCGATTGGTTCGGGACAGGGAATCATCAACCCCTTAAATTTAAGCTTTATCATCGAGCAGGCCACCGTGCCCGTGATTGTGGATGCAGGAATTGGAACACCTTCTGATGCTGCAATTGCGATGGAGATGGGGGCATCTGGTGTACTGCTGAACACAGCCGTTTCCGGTGCCAAGGATCCAGTCAAGATGGCGTTAGCGATGAAACTTGGCATTGAAGCGGGACGTTTGGGTTATGAAGCGGGACGAATCGCCAAAAAGCGCTATGCTACAGCAAGCAGTCCGATGGAAGGAATGAGCAGAGTTTGAATGGAAGATATTCTCGCCAGGAATTATTCACGGAGATTGGTGTAGAGGGACAAAAAAAGCTGGCCACTAAACATCTCCTAATAATCGGGGCAGGGGCCCTCGGGACTGGCAATGCCGAGGCCTTGGTCCGAGCGGGTGTTGGTAAGGTTACCATCGTGGATCGAGATTATGTCGATTGGAGCAATTTGCAAAGGCAACAATTGTACGATGAATCAAATGCTGCAGAGCAGCTTCCGAAAGCCATTGCAGCCAAAGAGAGACTTTCCAGAGTAAATTCAGGGGTTGAAATTGAGGCAATTATCAGTGATGTTTCACCGCAAGAGCTTGATACCTTGGTTCCTGGAGTCGACTTAATTTTGGACGCCACGGATAATTTTGATATCCGTCTGATGATCAATGATGCAGCGCAAAAGTATAATATCCCTTGGATCTATGGGGCCTGTGTGGGAAGTTACGGGATCACGTACACCGTTCTTCCCGGGCAGACTCCCTGCTTAAATTGTTTGTTGGAATCCATCCCCTTAGGAGGGGCTACCTGTGATACTGCGGGAATTATCAGTCCTGCCGTACAGATGGTCGTTTCCTATCAAACAGCAGAGGCGTTGAAAATTCTTGTGGAAAAAAGGGAGTCTCTACGAGGGACGCTTGTTTCTTTTGATCTTTGGAAAAATCAGTATTCCTCCATCCGCGTAGATTCGTTAAGAAAACCAGAGTGTCCTTCTTGCGGGGAAACTCCCACTTTTCCGTTCCTGGATTATTCGAATCAAACAAAAACGGCCGTGTTATGCGGGAGAGACACGGTACAAATTCGTCCACCGGTCAAAATGGAAAGGAATTTGGAAGAGCTAGCCGTAACACTTTCCAAGCAGCAGGGAACTTTAGAGCAAAATCCCCATTTAGTTTCTTTTGCCTTGGAAACATATCGGCTCGTCTTTTTCCGCGATGGAAGGGTTTTGGTTCATGGCACAAAAGATGTGACGGAGGCAAAAAGCCTTTATCACCGATATCTGGGGTAAAAGAAAAATGAGTATTTTAAAAGCTATAGACATAACCTTCGGGTTTGAACATGACCGTCTGATTCTACGTAAATGCAGTTTTGAGATTGGAGAAAACGAATTTATAAGTCTTGTTGGCCTGAGTGGATGTGGGAAGAGCACGGTCTTAAAATTGATCGCTGGTTTATACCCTCCACAGGAAGGGCGGCTGGAATACGCACATGGAGCTCAACTTGGGAAAATTGGTTTCATGCCGCAACAAGATCTATTAATGCCTTGGCGCACAGTTCTGGAAAATGCCGCATTGCCGATGGAAATCCAAGGGGTGAATAAAAGGGAGGCACAGCGTCGTGTGCTAGAGTTGCTCCCTATTTTCGGCTTGCAAGGATATGAAAATGCATATCCCTTCGAACTTTCCGGAGGGATGCGGCAGCGTGTATCTTTCCTGAGATGTGTTTTAACCGGGCATCAAATGCTCTTATTGGATGAGCCATTTGGCTCCCTGGATGCCCTCACGCGAAGGGAAATGCAGTTGTGGTTGACTGAAACCTGGCAAAAGTGGAAGCAATCCGTCCTTTTGGTTACCCATGATTTAGATGAAGCCTTGTTGTTATCAGATCGAATTTTTGTGATGACAAGTCCGCAAGAGGGGCCTTATTACGAAATTAAGGTTCCTTTCCCAAAACCAAGGCAACCATCCCAAGTATATACAAAAGAATGGTTGGATTTGAAAGAAAAAATGACTACGTTCTTATATAAAAAGAGAGAAATCAAATGAAAAAAAATCAAGCGATTTTGATTACCGTCGTGCTTCTGCTTCTAGGATGGGAATTGTTGATTCGTGGACTTCATGTTCCCATGTACATTTTACCGCCGCCATCAATGATTTTTCTTTCCTTGATGAAAGAATGGAAGTTGCTTATTTTCATTCACCTTCCTTCTACCCTTTTGGAGGTCCTTATCGGGCTGTTTCTTGCCGTTCTGATGGGGGTGGTGGTAGCTGTGTTGATTGTGTTTAGCAGAATTGGGGGAAAAGTGTTGTATCCGCTGGTCATCGCATCACAAACCATTCCGTTGGTTGCCCTTTCCCCCATCCTTATCATGTGGTTTGGTTATTCCATCTGGGGAAAGGTAGCGATTACCGTATTAATCTCTTTTTTTCCTATTGTGGTGAATGTTGTGGATGGGCTTCGGGCGACCAATGAGGAATGGATTCAATTAATGAAAACGATGGGGGCCAGCCCACGGCAAATCTTTTGGAAACTTCAAATCCCGCATGCCCTGCCCTCTTTTTTTTCCGGGTTAAAGGTGGCCGCTACGGTAAGTGTTGTTGGCGCAACCATTGGTGAGTGGCTTGGGGCTAGTGAAGGCTTGGGATTTTTTAGCCGCAGAGCTTCGAACAATCTGCAGGCAGACCTATTGTTTGCCTCTGTATTCCTGCTTTCTCTGATCGGGATCGCCTTCTTTTTGCTCATGCAGTGGATCGAAAAAAGGTCCATTCCGTGGTTCTATCAGATGAAAAAAATAGAAAGAAAAAGGTGAAATAGATGTTTAAAAAACTTATTCTTGTAGTATGTTTGTTGCTTCTTACCGCCTGTTCAACTTCGAATCAAGATTCGGCAGCATTGGAGGATTCCGGTCAGGGGAAAGAATTGAACAGGGTATCCTTGATGTTGGATTGGTACCCGAATGCCGTCCACTCCTTTCTCTATGCTGGATTAGAAAAAGGATATTATGAAGAACAGGGTGTGGACCTGGAAATTAAAATGCCCGCTGATACAAATGATCCCTTAAAACTTGTAGCCAGTGGTCAGGTTGATTTAGCTTTAAGCTATCAACCGCAGGTGGTGATGGCCCGCGCCCAGCAGATTCCTGTCGTATCTTATGCTGCAGTTGTCAGGCATCCATTAAATATGTTGATGGTACCGGAAGATAGCGATATCTCGTCACCTAAGGATTTGTCCGGGAAAACAGTCGGATATCCTGCGATTCCGATGAATGAAGCGATGATCCAAACGATGGTGGGCAAGGACGGAGGAGATCCGCAACAAGTTACCTTGGTAGACGTAGGATGGGATCTGATGCCTGCGATCTCCACCAATAAAGTGGACGCCATTAGCGGCGGGTTCATTAATCATGAAAAGGTCCTGTTAGAGAAACAAGGTTTTCCGGTTAAGGTTTTTCATCCTGTGGATTATGGAGTTCCTGATTATTATGAACTTGTTTTGGTGACGAGTGAAGAATTTGCCAAGGAAAATCCGGAATTATTGAATGCCTTCTGGGAAGCAAGTAAGAAAGGATTTGAATTTGTTAAAGAAAGTCCTTCAGAGGGGCTGGATATCTTGTTTAAAAGACAGGAACAATCCTTCCCATTAGAGCGGGATGTCGAAGAAAAAAGTTTAGAAATACTACTCCCCTTGATGAGTTCGGGCAAGGAATCATTTGGCTCCCAAACCGAGCAATCGTGGGAGGATACAATTCAGTGGATGTTGGAAACTAAGCTAATTGAACAGAAAATTGAGGCAAAAGATAGCTATGTCACTCCTTAAAGGTCTGATTTATAAAATAACGGAAATTTTTTCCGTTATTTTTTATTTTTGGCCTTTAAATGACAAGATAGCGGAAAAAGCTTCCGTTATTAGATGTTGAAATCGTTTGCAACATTTGATTTAGGCTCCTTAACGGAAATATATTCCTCTATTAACAAGGTTTTGTCCGGAATTTTTATAATAACGTAAAGTTTTTCCGTTGATATGAACGAAACCTGTCAAGAGAAGAACACCCTATAAATTTTTGCCGCACCAAACTAGACCTGTCAAGTGCACTTCTTGACAGG
>NZ_JAGGKT010000008.1 GCF_017873965.1 Ammoniphilus resinae
TTTTGGTTTTGCTGGGTTTTTAAACTATCTCAGTCATTTCCAAATTCAACCTACGTAAAACATTGTGGTAGTCGGTTTCGTTCATTGTAACTATTCAAAGCTGCAAACGTTTGCAATCAAATAGAAAAGCTCCTTAACGGAAATATTTTCCTCTATTAAACCTATTTAAAATCGATTTCCAGTAATAACGGAAAATTCTTCCGTTATTCCCCCCTCCCCAATACCGAACCGGACAACTCCTCCCTCCCTAGACCTAAGCAAGTTCATTCGCCGTTTCCCGAACGGTTTTGGAAGCATGTGTGCACAGTTGTTTCAAAATAATGGGAGTCTGCAGGGACCTGATGCTCGAAATGGCATAAACGAGTGCAGTTTGCGCTTCGGGCAAAGGGTGATCGAGGGCAGCAACTAAAATGGGGAGTGCTTCTTCTTTTAATTGCGCGGCCAATGTTGTCGCTGCGGAGGCCACGAGGTAAGGATCTCCATGTTCGAGATAGGGTGTTACCCACTCCTGCAAGCGCGGCTCATCAAGTGCAACCAAAGCGTCCATGCATTCTACAAGAACCTCGGGGACTTCTTGGTTGGGATAGGTTAATTTTACCGCAAGAATCGCTGCCCCTGAGGAATCCCCGTAGATGCCGATCCCTTTCGCCGCTGCTTGTCGTGTTAACATTTTCGCGTAACGGTACTCATGAGATGTCTGAACTGGAATATTCGGTTCAAAATCAAACAGTAACAACGATAAATCGGTGAGCAGTCCACGGACCCGAAAGTTTGAAAGAATTAACGCAGCATTAGCGCGCAACTGGATGGACATGTCGTTATTCGCTTTGAGCTGGATGGTTTTCAGCGCACGGTGTACCCAGTCAGCTGCCTGAATGTCGCGATATGCTGCAATCAAGGAAATAATTTCTCCTCTTACTTCACAATGTGGATCCCTTTCAATTGGGTCTTCCTCGATCCAGGCATAGCAGTCGTAAATTTTACCCAGAATCTTTTCTCCGCCCATCTTTCCGAGCAAACGGACAACTTATACCAAGATATACGAAGACGGGTCACGTAGCAGATCTAGCAATAATGGAACTGCCTTCTCCGGTGCCAGCTTTTCAAGCATGTTTACCTCCTGCAATCGTTCCTCCACTTTTCGCGATTACAAGTTGATTGGATTCGCCATGTTCTATCTCCCTCCGGAACTAGTTAATCTCCAACACTTTTACTAATCGAATCTTTCGATACATATCACCAAACATAATCGGTTTATCAAGCTGAAGATTTACCATAGACCGATACGGATTCAACGTCTCGTCGAAATGCAAACCAATATCCGTACCGAGAAAAGAAACAAGAGGGCGGATCAGTTTCTTCCCAAAAGATAAGTCCATATCCTTTGGAGCAAATTTATCGAAAATCAATATCCGTCCCCCACCTTTGGTTACACGAATCATTTCTTCAAGAGCCTTTTTCGCATCCGGAACTACAGACAAAATCAGGCTTCCCACCACGATGTCAAATGATTCGTCAGCAAATTGGAGGTCTTGCGCGTCCATTTCTTTGAAAGTAATGGGATCATTTTTGAATTTCTCCTTGGCTTTGTGTAGCATTTCTGGGGAAAAATCGATTGCTGTTACGTTCAAATCCTTTCGGGGAATCCAGGCTAAATCCGCACCCGTTCCAACTCCAACAAAAAGAATGTTTTGTCCTTTTTCAAACGTCTCTTCGGCAAATAGGTTTTTCCTTGCTTGAAGAAATGCTCCTGAATTAAAGAATTGATCGTAAAATGGAGACCATAATTTGTATATAAGTCGATTCCAACTATTATTCATTTTCCTGATCTTCTCCCTCTAACCCCGTTAAAAAGCCGATACCGTCACATGAAATGGTATCAGCTAATTGTATCTAGTGCGTTTATCCTACACTCTATCATTTCTATCCAAGTGGACCATCTTCCTCCAACCGATAGGAACAATTTGGAATTTAAGTCAGTCCACCGGCGACTGCTCCACAACTTTCACTAATACAATATGTCCACCTAAACAAAAATCTGAAAATTAGGTCTCCATCCAGTTCCCTTTTTTCCTTTCATCATAGGATATCTCGATAATGATTAAAGGAGGGTTTATATGGCTGGAAAGGTGAAGGTAAGCCCAGAATTCAGAAGGCTTTGTATGCAATTTGGGAGAATTTTAGGAGGTGAGGCCGAACTCGAGGACGGGCCGGTTTGTTTTGTCATGCGCGCTACAAGGCTTAGAGAAACAATCTTAGGAAGACGCACGCTTTCCCCTTTGGTTCGTCACCAACTCTTTTCGTTTGAAGCTCTTGATCGGAATGGTCGTGCACTCTGTTTGGGTGAAACGGCAGTGCATCAAAATCAGGCGAATCGCTTAATTAGGAATCTGCAAAGTCGGGGCATTACCGTAACCGCCCTTCATAATCACTGGTTAAGAGAAAACCCCCGTTTAATGTACGTTCACTGGGAATCCATTGATAATCCGATTGCCTTTGCAAGGAAAACAAGAGACGCCATTGCTTTCTTGGGAAGTACGGATATGGGGAGGGAAGTAAATCCAGGCCAACGGTTTAGAAGGCTTTGTAACCAGTTCTCTTCTATTTTAGGTGGCACAGAGCATGAAATTACCAGGGGACCGGTATGTTTTGTCAGCAGAACGAGAAGATTTAACGCATCGATTCTAGGAAGACGTACGAACTCCCCTTTGGTTAACTATCAGCTGTTTTCCTTTGAGTCACTGGATCAATCGGGTCGCGCGCTTTGCTTAGGAGAGACTGCCCTTTTTCAAAACCAAGCGAATCGCTTAATCAGAAATCTGCAAAGTCGGGGCATTACTGTAACAGCGCTTCATAATCACTGGTTAGGTGAAAATCCTCGATTAATGTACATTCACTGGGAATCAATCGATCGTCCCGCTGCATTTGCAAGGAAAACCAAACAATCGATATCTTTCTTGGGTTAACCAATCCACAGGACTTTTCACCCTAATTAAGCCGAAAAACCCCCTCATCCCTGATGTTTTTGGGGATGAGGGGGTTAAGTTACTCACTCAAAAAGGTGCCATTCAAACGCTTCGACAGAAGTATCCAACGAAGATTCCTACATACGACTAATGAATATTTTGTTTTCTAAAGTTACCACCCTTAACTTCTGCTACGTCATATACGATAACGAATGAATTGGGATCGATTTCTTGAATAATTTCTTTTATTTTGCTTTCTTCTAAACGGTTGATTACACAGGTGATTTCTTTGAATTTCTCATTTGAATATCCGCCACGAACTAGATTATAGGTTGCACTTCGACCGAGGCGATCACGAATGGTCTCAACCATTAACTCGGGTTGATTGGTAATAATTTTAAACGTCTTCGAACCGCTTAAACCTTCCTCAACAATATGAATTACTTTAGAAGCTATAAAATAAGCAATTCCCGATAAGATTGCCCCCTGCAGACCGAAAATAGTTGAGACGACGATAAATACAAACATGTTTAAAAATAAAATGAGATCACTTGTACCAAAGGGTAAATTCCGAGAAAGCAGTACGGCTAACATATCAATCCCATCTAATGCCCCACCATTTCGCAAAGCTAACCCCATCCCAAATCCAATAATAATTCCGCCAACAACAGTTATTAACAATGTATCGCCTTGAATAATCGTGGGTACATGGTGCATAACGATGGTTCCGATGGCCAGTGAAGCAATACCGATCACGGAATAAATAGCAAAAGTTTTACCAATTTGTTTATATCCTAAAAATACGAATGGAATATTGAGTATGGCAATGAGAACTCCAAGTGGAATTCCAATTAGTTTTGAGCCAACAATACTAAGACCTGTCACCCCTCCGTCGGAAACGTTATTTGGGATTAATACGGCTTCTAGTCCATATGCTGTAATAAAGGCCCCTATAACCACCGCTAATACTCTAGATACCTTTTTAGGGATATTGGTTTTTTGGGCTTTTGCGATTGTGCTCAATTTTATGTCCTCATTTCCTATGATTTAACTTTATTTGTTATTATAACCGCTTCCGGAATACCGTTCTATTCTAAAACTGCAATTTAATCTTTAAGAATATCACTTCCAAAAACCTCGTATATATGTACACTTAGCTTCATGGTAATCTTAAGTTGGTGAAATCCTATGAACATGAATCCAATGAAACCAATGCTTTTAACCTCTGCAGGTCGAGCCTTTGATCACGATGATTTTATCTTTGAGGTAAAGTGGGATGGCTGGAGAATCATTCTCCACAAAGATGGGGAGCGGGTTGAAGCCTATACCAAAAATGGGGGTTGTATTTCCGACCGTTTTCCGGAACTAGGCGAGGTAGCTCAATCCATCAAAGCCCAAAAGGCCATCATCGATTGTGAAGGGGTTTGTATCAAGAATGATAAACCGAACTTTGATGACTTTTCCTATCGCGGAAGACTTCAGGATCCGATAAAAATTAGATCAGCTATGATCACCCATCCCGTTACCTTCGTAGCTTTTGATGTGTTGTATGCCGATCGATGGCATTTAGATGACCCATTAATTGAACGTAAGAAAATACTGCAAGAACTAATTATACCAAATGAATACATTCTTCCAACCTTGTTTGTCAAAGGGACAGGAAAACAATTAAGCCAGCTTACTATAGATCGAGATTTGGAAGGCATCGTAGCGAAACGTCTCGATTCCACATACAAACCAGGAGTGCGTTCAGGCGATTGGATAAAAATTAAGAATTACAAACAAATCGATACCATCATCCTAGGTTACAGAACAGAGCCTCACTTTGCTTTCGTGGTGGGTTTAAACTTTCGAACCGTCTCAAACAAGCCTGTAGCGGTTGTTGAAGTGGGGGTTTCGCCAGAAGAGAAGATGGCCTTTTTAGAAATAGCCAAAGGGTTACACACCGGTAAAAAAAAAAATATCCAATGGATTGAACCTAGACTATGCTGCAGGATTCAATACCGCGATCGAACAGACACTCATCATTTAAGAGAGGTAAGTTTTAAAGGGTTTTTGTTTGATAAAAAACCGGAGGATTGTAAGTGGGGGTATTAGCGAAAAATTTTTTTCGCTATACTCTTACACTTCTGGCTATGATTGGTCCTCCATGTAATGATCTATTGTGAGAAACACTCTATCGAGGATTGTTTTCTCTTCATTTAATAATTGATGGTTTCCACCATGAATTAAAGATATCGAGCTATTAGTAAATCGTTTTTTAATAAATTGCAGATTATATTTCCAATCCACCGTACTGTCTTTGTCCCCCTGGATCACCAATAACTCATCTTTAACCCTGGATCGATCCATTAATGTTTTGTTCCAGTCAATCAACGCCCCGATCCATCTTAATGCTACTTTCCGATTCTGCAGAGGGTCGTTTTTTATAAATTCCTGAAAGTCGAGATCTGAACTGTTTTGTCTAAAGACCCTGTTCATTTCCTTAAGAAATGGGTTGAACAACACATATCCCATTTTAGAAAGATGCCACGGTTTACACCTGACCAAAGGACAGATGAAAATAATTTTGCTAAATATCGAATCTTGACGAAATAAGTATTCCATTGCAACAGAGGAGCCTGTACTGTGTGCAATGAGGTGAACCGGCCCCTTTACCTGATGACAGATTCCCAATAGATGCTGAAATACAGAATAGTAGATCGTAAAGTTGTCAATGCTTGCTCTTGTCCCACTTGACAGCCCATGCCCAGGTAGATCAAACGAGATCACATGGTACTGCTTCTTTGTTAAATGGTGAATTACATTTTTAAGGGTGCCTGTATGATCTAAGTAACCATGAATCAAAAAGACGGTTGCTTTAGGTGATGCTGGTTTAAACGATTGGACAAAGATCTTCTCCCCCACATATCTCGTGAATCCATAGTTATATTCAATTCCCTCAATATCTAGTTGATAGTACTTAAGGTAATCCATGATTTCCTTGCTTCTCTTTTCAAGACCACCTAGATGGAATTCAACTTCAGATTGCTTTAATTGATCCAATGAATCTTGTATTGCTCCTTTAGGTACGATCATGTCTATTTCTTTTCTCCTTATGTTAGGCATTAAAGTTAGGGAAGTGAAGGAAATCAGATTTAAGGATTGGGGGGTGGATTCTATTTCGGACTCAGATCACCAGTTTCCACTCCACTCAGTCCGAATCAGGGCTCGATTCGGACTCAGATCACCAGTTCTCACTCCACTCAGTCTGAATCAGGGTAGTGCAGCACTCAGCGGACTCCCCTGTTTGACCTCTTGAATCGATACGTTCAAGCTATAGTTACCATATGCCAGAAGTTTATCTAGAAAAAGATTCAACTGATCTTGGGCTGTCACTTTTAGTTTTAAATGGTAACAGCCTGCCCCGGATATTCGATGTGCTTCGACTACCTCTTTTCGCTCCTTAATAAAGTCAATAAACGCCATATGATTGGTTGTTTTCATATGAATAATGACAAACGCTGTATAAGAAAGTCCGACTTTCATTTCATCGATGATAAGGGAGTAGGCTTTAATTACACCACTTTCCTCCAGTTTTTTAATCCGGTTCCCTACCGCTTGTCCGCTCATATGAATTTGTTCGCCTAGGTCTTTCCATTGAATACGTGAATTTTCGGTTAGCAACCGCAGGATTTGGAAATCAATTTGATCAAGTTCCATTGTAAATTCCTTTCACCATGAAATGAATTGAACTAAAACAGTTTCACCAAGGTATCGATCAAAATCAAGTTATGATTTATGATCTTATTATAATTTATTTTATTGATGAGGTGGAAAAAATGAGCACAGCTTTGATCTTAATTGATATTCAAAATGATTATTTTCCAAACGGAAGAATGGAATTAAGCCATCCTGTGAAAGCAGCTAGTAACGCAAGTAAAATTCTTGAACGGTTCAGACAAGATAATGGTCCTATTTTTCATGTCCAACATATCTCGCTCCAGGAAGGGGCCACCTTCTTTCTCCCCAATACGGAGGGTGCTCAAATTAATGAGGCTGTTTTACCATCGGGCGAAGAGAACTTGATTATCAAACATAGACCAAACAGCTTTTTCGAGACGGGACTAGAGAGCAAATTGAGAGAAAATGGCGTGACCAAGTTAGTCATTTGCGGGATGATGACGCACATGTGCATTGATGCCACGGTTAGAGCGGCAAAAGATCTCGGGTTTGAATGTACCCTGATTGAAGATGCTTGTACGACAAGAGATCTAACTTACCAAGAAAAAGTCGTGCCCGCTGAACAAGTTCATTTTGCGTTTGTTAGTGCGCTTAATGGAATCTATGCCAAGGTGGTTTCAACAGAGGAATTTCTGAAGTAATTAGCGGGAAATTTTCCGCTATCTCGCTACATCTGCTAGAATTTACCTTTCCTTTTCTATATAATAAAAATCAAATAGTCGTGATGAATGACTCCTACTAGCCATTAAAGATAGCCGGTAGGAGTTTGTTTTTCTGGAGGTCTTTTAATGAATATTTTAGCTGTGGGGATCGGTGGGTTCTTTGGCGCCATTTTACGCTACACGCTTGGTGAATGGATCCATACAACAAACGGATTCCCTCTTGGAACGTTGATCATTAATCTTCTAGGGTGTCTGCTGCTGGCTTGGTTTTTCACCATCACTACAAAGAAGTGGCAGATTCATCCACCTATTAAAGTCGGTATCGGAACCGGATTTGTTGGTGCCTTCACCACCTTTTCCACCTTTTCCGTGGAAACGTTGAATTTGATAAACCATCATCAAATGGGATTGGCAATCCTCTATGTGTTGGTCAGTGTTTTTGGGGGTCTCGGCTTCGCATTGGTGGGCGCTAAGTTAGGAGGGTCGGAATAACCATGTTATTAGTAGGAATCGGCGGCATCTTTGGAGCAATTTCGAGATTTCTCATGGGGAAATGGATCACAAGCAAAACGCCAGCCACGTTCCCCTTTGGCACTTGGGTCATCAATATTACCGGTTCTTTTTTACTTGGACTTCTCGCAGTTCTACATGTTCACCAGGCCATTCCGGATTGGACTTGGCTTGTCTTTGGAACCGGGTTTCTGGGAGCTTACACCACCTTCTCCACATTTGGGTATGAAACGATTACGTTTCTCGAGAAGAAATATACAAAAAGAGCAGTTATTTATGTTTCAACCTCCGTTATATTAGGAATTATATTTGCTTGGATTGGGGGACTCATCGGAAATGTCATCACATCGTGAGAAGAAAGTTTACCGTATATCCGGGCTCACTTGAGCCAGCTGTGCTTCTCGGTTCGAGAAGAATGTTAAAGAAATCCCCACCGTTGACGAAGCCATGATAAACTTTGGAGCAGCTAAACTGTCTGTTTACGGGGATGCCTCCATAGAAGAATTAGAAAAAGCAGGGGCATTTGAAAATCTAAAAGTTGTGCCGGAAAACCAACAAGAACTGGTGGAACATGTCCCATTTTGGAAGAAGCATTGGAATGTGATCATCTCCGTCGTACTCCTTGTCATCGCGTGGAGTCTAGGAGAAGACTCTTTCTTCACCACAATACTTTATGCTGCCTCCATCCTTATTGGTGGGTACCGATTGTTTAAGGCGGGGCTGCAAAACTTAATCCGCTTACAATTTGATATGAAAACCTTAATGACCGTAGCGATTATTGGGGCAGCTGCCATTGGCGAATGGAGCGAGGGGGCCACTGTAGTTATTCTCTTTGCTATTAGTGAAGTACTTGAAACCTACTCGATGGACAAAGCAAGAGAGTCCATTCGCTCTTTAATGGATATTGCCCCCAAACAAGCACTTATTCGCCGCGGCAACAAAGAGTTGACGATAACGGTTGATGATATTGAAGTTGACGATATCCTGATTGTAAAGCCTGGACAGAAACTTGCCATGGATGGTGTGGTAGTAAAAGGTGCATCCACCATTAACCAGGCTGCCATAACAGGTGAATCGATCCCCGTATACAAAACGATAGAGGATGAAGTCTTTGCCGGAACACTGAATGAGGAAGGATTACTGGAAGTAAAAGTAACCAAACGGGTGGAAGATACGACGATTGCCAAGATTATTCATCTTGTCGAGGAAGCACAGGCCGAACGGGCTCCCTCCCAAGCCTTTGTCGATCAATTCGCCAAATACTACACACCGTTTATCCTGCTCCTTTCCGCTTTGGTTATCGTGATTCCCCCGCTTTTGTTTGGCGGAGATTGGTATACCTGGATTTATGAAGGCTTGGCTGTGCTCATCGTAGGCTGCCCTTGCGCTTTGGTCGTCTCGACTCCAGTTGCCATTGTCACGGCGATTGGGAATGCAGCGCGTAACGGCGTTCTAATCAAAGGTGGCATTCATTTAGAAGAAGCAGGCAAATTATCGGTGATTGCCTTCGATAAAACAGGCACTTTAACCAGGGGTGTTCCGGAAGTTACGGACTTTATCGCTTTTGGTGAAGACAAGGAATTATTAGGAATAGCCGCTGCGCTTGAAAAAGGGTCACAGCACCCTCTTTCCTCGGCGATTTTACGAAAAGCGGAAGAAATGGGGATTGATTTTTACGCGCTAAAGGTCGGAGATTTTTCATCGATTACGGGTAAAGGGATTAAGGCGAAATTGAATGATATCCTTTATTTTGTGGGCAGCCCCGGCCTTTTTAAGGAACTGTTGGTAGAAATCAGATCAGAGATATTGTCACAAATTGAAACCCTGCAAAAGCAAGGGAAAACGGTGATGGTCCTTGGAACGGAAAAAGAAATCCTAGCCTTGATCGCCGTTGCCGATGAAGTTCGTGAACATAGTAAGGAAGTCATTGCCCAACTCCACCAGATCGGTATGAAAAAGACCGTCATCCTTACAGGTGATAACCGTGCAACTGCGGAAGCCATTGGTTCCGTTGTAAGGGTTAGTGAGGTGGAGGCAGACCTTTTACCCCAGGATAAATTGGCCTACATTAAAAAACTTCGCAGTGAAGGTAATGTGGTTTCGATGGTCGGTGATGGCGTAAACGACGCTCCCGCCCTTGCCGCAGCTTCCGTGGGGATTGCCATGGGAGGGGCTGGAACAGATACAGCACTTGAGACGGCAGATATAGCCCTCATGGGAGACGATTTAAGAAAGTTGCCTTTTACCATCAAATTAAGTCGTAGGGCACTGCAAATTATCAAACAAAACATTACGTTTTCTCTTGCAATTAAGGCTGTAGCACTTCTCCTGGTTGTCCCAGGGTGGTTAACCTTGTGGATCGCTATCTTTGCCGATATGGGCGCCACCCTCATTGTGACCTTGAATGCCTTGAGATTGCTAAAGATTGGTAAATAGTAATTAGTGGAAAAGTTCCCGTTATTCATCAGATTGGTCCTGATTATCGTCGAATAACGGAATTTTTCCCACTATCCGCTCTATCTCTACGAAAAATTTTCTATCATTTCATACCATTCCCCAAATTTCGCATTATAATTTTGTTATATCCTTGTCATGAACGGAGGAGTTGCCATGAATTTTAATCTAAGAGAAGCACTGGAGATTCTAGAACGCACACCGCAAACGTTGGAAATGTTTTTATTCGGTCTATCTGACGGATGGCTGCATTGTAATGAAGGCGAAGGAACCTGGAATGCTTCAGAAGTAGTTGAGCACCTCATTGAAGCAGAGAAAACAAATTGGTTTCCAAGACTGGAATTTATTTTGCAAGAAGGTGAAAGCAAACCCTTTCCTCCTTTTGATCGATTTACCCATTTAGATGGTGAAAAAGAAACCTCCATTGAACAAAAATTGGCGTTGTTTAAGGAGATTAGAGCGCGCAATATAAATAAGCTGAAAGAAATCGAATCTACTCTAAATCTCGAATTGACAGGTTCACATCCTGAGTTCGGTGCAGTGAAGGTAAGAGAACTCATCTCTACCTGGGTAGTTCACGATTTAACACATATTGCACAAATCGTTCGCGTGATGGCAAAACGATACGGCAAAGATGTTGGTCCGTGGATTTCCTATTTAGGTATCCTAAACAAATAATGGATTTATTTACCAAATGATTCTTTGAATATCTTCCTACCTTTTAAGGCATTAATAATCTTACAAGCTTGTAAATCAATCACTGATAGGAGGAAGATTAATATGGCTAACAACAGTAATCAAAAACTTGTTTCTCAATCTTCACAAGCTCTTGATCAGATGAAATTTGAAATTGCTGCCGAATTTGGAGTTCAGCTAGGTGCTGATCAAACTTCAAGGGCCAATGGCTCTGTAGGTGGAGAAATGACAAAACGTTTGGTTCAATTTGCGGAGCAAGCTCTATCCGGCGGAAGACTTCAATAAATGTAAAAATCCCGGTAATTTGCCGGGATTTTTACATTCTTCTCCTTCTTAACATGAGGAAAACTAAAATTCCCACTACGCCAATGGCTAGAATCCATACAAATGGATTCAATCCCCCTAACTTTCCCTCAAGATTCACCTTCTCTGTGGGCACTTTTCCTTCTCCAAGTATAGTTAAATCCTCTTGAGCTGAAACCAATTCTGTTGTCCTATCACAGATAGTTGTTACAAGGTCTTTGCCACCATACATGGAAGATTCATTGGCGTAAACCAAGTACTCCTTCCCTTTTTCAAAATCAAAACCACAATCACCACCACCAAGACCCGTGGTAATGAGCATTTGTGTAGAGGCCCCCCCTTTCCAAGCGGTTGATACCTCAAATAATACGGTTTTCTTCGGATTGAATTGGCTCTTCTCACGAATGTCGATAACTTTACCACCAAATACAACTGCTGACTTCTCAAGTTCTTCTTGTACAGCGGGTTTAGATGCACAAGAACAAGCATAGCCAACAGAAGGGATGGACACGGACATCAGACTAAATACAAAACAGCAGACAAGAACGAGTTGGATATTTTTTATCATTGGAATTTTCACCTCTCATTCTCAGACGATTGCACGCAAGTGATTGTTTCACTTAATATCTGTCACTTTGTCCTTCATCCCCTGCCGAATCCGTCCCCCTAGCCTCACAAATCTTGCAACTGAATCAGTGCTTTCTCCAAATACCATTTAGTAAAAGCTAGTGTTTCTCTTGCCTTATGCCAAGGCATCCAGAGGACTTCGGATTTTACCGTGGTTACGATTGGATCACGATAATCCAAAAAATCCGCAATATCCTGGGACCTTGCCCCATGAAATTCATGTGTAATTATTAACGCTTTTTCCCAGTCGTTCTCGGACATAATCGCTTGACTGAAGAGTAAGTTCTGATAGGTACTGCGAGCTTGGTCTTCAATAAAAATGTGCTCTACAGGAATCCCTTTGCTTACAAGGTAGCGTTTCATTCCTTCGGCTTCGGTAATGGTGGACCCATTATAGTCCAGCCCACCAGAAACAATCACGTCAGAAAAGTATCCTTCCATATAGAGATCATAGGCTTTGTTTAGACGCTCTTGAAGACCTGGACTCGGATAATTATCCCACAATGACGCTCCCAACACGATGCCAACGTCTGATTTTGAAGGTTGCTGTTGCTCAACAGAATAGATCAGCCATTGGGTATAGAAGGTCCATACTAATCCTGACAACAAAAACACAAGCAAAAGTTTAACCGACCATTTTTTCATCATCATATTGTCATTATACTTTGCACCATTGGCTTATACTAGATCTATTAAATGTTTCTTCCATTCCAATCTGAAACCATTCTTCCTATTTTCCGTATATAAAATAAATCTTCTTTCAAAGGGGCTTATCCATTTTGCATGAATCGAAAGAATATCTATACAATGAACTAAAACTTATAGAAGCTTGGGAAAATGATCAAAAGGATTTGTGGTTTTGGGAAAAGATTGGCAGGCTTCCTTTCGCACTGTTAGATAAAATCACCCCAAAATTTATCCATGAAAAAGTGGGGATCGCTATTGATGAGTTAGGAAGTTATATTCAAACAGGCGGACAATATTTAGTCAGTGACCGGGACGTTATCAATAAATTTAATTCTGAATCCGAACCAATGACCCTAAGTAAGATAAGTCAAATGCCCATCAGCATTTTAGATGGAGTTGCGAAGGAATTGGTGAAATCAAGGACCAACTTCGCAACTTTCCAAGGGGCAACCACGGGAATTGGTGGACTTTTCACTTTAGCTATCGATATCCCTCTCCTTCTTGGTTTATCGCTTAAAGTTCTTCAGGAAATGGCCTTATGCTATGGTTATGATCCGAAGGATAAGGCCGAGAGGATCTTTATTGTAAAATGCCTGCAATTTGCCTCATCAGACATCGTTGGGAAAAAGGCTATCCTTGAAGACCTTGCTATTTTCCATCAAGGCAAGCAGAATAATCAAGTGGTTTCACAATTACAAGGATGGCGTGAAGTTGTCATGACGTATCGCGATAATTTCGGATGGAAAAAACTGTTTCAAATGATCCCCATCGCTGGCATGCTTTTTGGAGCATATCTTAATCGATCAAGCATTGGAGATGTCGCTGAAGCAGGCATGATGTTGTACCGAAAACGTAGAATCCTGGAACGTATAGCAAACCATTGATTCCTTTATAAAGTGATGATAAGATATGCTTAATCAAAATAATTTGATGTATACTCGAAGGAGGAGAACCTCATTGTCCAATAATCTCCCCGTCCATGATCAAACTACGTCTACTATCGATTTTTCCAAGTACGAAACCAAGTTCAAAGCCTTAGCAGATCAGAAACGGCTGCAGATTATGTTTGAACTCACTCAACGAGGCAGTACTTGCGTCTGTGATCTTTCAGAAATTGTGGAGATGCCGCAATCGAAATTGTCCTATCATCTGAAAATTTTACTCGATGCAGGTCTTATCCTCCGTGAGCTCAAAGGGACCTGGAGTTATTATGAACTAAACCATACAGAAGTAAATAATATTTTATCCCCTCAATTGTGTTGTATCTTCCGGAATAAAGATGGCTGTTGTTAAATCCCGGATGTTACATTTTTTTGGGTACTTAATCAAAATAATTTGATGATTGAATTTTAGCTACAGCGATAAAGAAGGTGCATGGATTGAATGGTAAGTATGATTTGACGGAAGGTCCGATATCGCCTGCTTTGATGAAATTAACCTTGCCGATTATCGCGACTAATTTTATTTCTACAACATATGGGCTCATTGACATGATTTGGATCGGAAGGTTAGGAAGCGGACCGGTTGCTGCGGTTGGGACAGCGATTTTCTATGTAAACCTGGCAGTCGCCTTGTTTACAATCATTTCCATTGGTACCGGGATCAAAGTTGCCCATAGCATAGGAGCGGGAAAAGAAGAGGAAGCCCAGGTATATATTCATAATGCTTTCTTGATGTCTTTATTTCTAAGCATTCTGTATATGGTATTCATTATTTTTGCAAAAACTCATCTTATCGGTTATTTCGAGTTAGACCGTGCAGAAATCGAGCAGATGGCTTCACAGTATCTCCTTATTTCGATTGCCGGAACGGTCTTTTCGTTTTTTAATATTTTGTTCAGCACCGTCTTCACCTCCATGGGAAACAGTGAGCGGCCATTCCGCGTACAAACCGTTGGTTTCCTTGTAAATCTTATACTGGATCCTTTACTTATTTTTGGGATTGGGCCCATACAGGGACTTGGAGTTTCCGGAGCAGCTTCGGCCACGTTACTCGCAAATGTTATGGTGACAGTTTTATTTATTTTGTATGCCAAAAACTTACGCTTTCTGCCCCGACCCTATACCTTTAATATGCATCAAATAAAAGAGGTCCTTCGGTTGGGAGGCCCAATTACGGTACAGCGGGTTACCTTCATTTTTATATCAATCATCATTGCCAAAATTATAGCTCAGTGGGGACCTGATGCCATTGCCGCACAAAGAGTTGGCATTCAGATTGAATCCATTTCCTATATGACGATCGGTGGGCTTCAAGGTGCCATCGCTGCTTTTATCGGGCAGAATTTTGGAGCACATAAGCATGACCGGATTAAAAAGGGCTATCAGAACGCTTTGTGGATCACAGTGATATTTGGAAGTTTGATCTCTTTACTATTCATTCTATTACCAGGTCAAATTTTCTCCTTGTTTTTATCGGATAAAACCAGTCTTATGCTTGGAACGGATTATATGAGGATCATCGGATTTTCCCAATTGTTCATGTGCCTGGAGCTGATGACGGTTGGAGCCTTCAATGGCATTGGAAAAACCTATATTCCTCCTATTTTCAGCATTATCCTAACAGCCTTGAGAATTCCGATGGCAATCGTATTATCGGGACCTTTCGGTTTAAACGGGGTTTGGATGTCCATTGCAATAAGCAGTGTGCTCAAAGGAATTATTCTTGTCTTCTGGTATTTGCGGACGCTTGGAAAAATTACAAGAGAGTTGAAAGTAGGTAGATGATGGTGAAGGTAAATCGAGATCTTTTACAGTGGGTGGTTAAACAGAATCTGCAAGAGGAGCTTTTACGGGGAAATTTTGGTTTGGAAAAGGAAAATATACGGGTGGATGGAAATGGGATGCTTGCCCTTACACCCCATCCAAAAGCATTCGGTAATAAAATGGAAAACCCCTATATCCGAACAGATTTTTCCGAGAGTCAGATTGAAATGATCACACCTGTATTTCAAACCATTAGTGAAACGTATGATTTCATGGAGACCCTTCATGATATCGTGACCCTTGAATTAGAAGAGGAATACTTATGGCCCAGCAGTAATCCTCCAGTTTTGCCAAAAGATGAGGAAATCCCCATTGCTTTGATGAGTGATCCGGTGGAGGACCAATATCGCATGCAATTGGCTGAAAAATACGGCAGGAAAAGGCAATTAATGAGCGGGATCCACTACAACTTTTCGTTCCATGAGGGACTTTTAAAAAAGTTATATGAGGGCCTGCATACTGACAGCTCCTATAAAGATTTTAAAAACCAACTGTATTTGAAGGTGGCGCGAAACTTATTAAGGTACCGCTGGCTACTTGTTTATCTAACTGGTGCTAGTCCTGTTTTTAATAAAACGTATCTCGAACAATGTGTCCAATTGAGCGATCATTTTGATGACGAAAGCTACTTCTTCCCCAACATGAATTCACTGCGGAACAGTATTTGCGGCTATCGGAATCAAAAGCCCATTTATGTATCTTTTGATTCGGTGGAGACTTATGTTCGCGACCTTCAATCATTGGTTCAGGCGGGGGAATTGCTAAGTGCCAGAGAGTATTATAGCTCGGTACGCATCAAGCCTGCAAAAGGAAAGGACTTTATAAATTCTTTACTACAGGATGGAATTGCCTATTTGGAGCTGCGCATGATCGATCTAAACCCTCTTTACAAAGTGGGAATCAGCAAAGACATCATGCAATTCATCCATCTGTTTCTCATCTTGATGCTCTTGTTAGAAGATGAACCCTTTGGCGAGATAGAGCAAAACCTTGCCGATCAGAATCATGAAAGTTTGATTATGGATGGGATTCAGGGAAAGTGGTTTGGTGCCGAAGAACACTTTATTACACTAGTGGAAAGAGCATTAGGAGTTTTGGAAACCATGGAAGAAATGCTGCAAGTGATCACCCCAGATCATGAGTCATTCACGCGCTTGCTTGAACAGGCGAAACAAATCATCCAGCATTCGGAGCTCAATTTTGCTTCGATCGTGAAAGCTGCAACCCAGCAATCCTCTTATCTGGCCTATCACATGGATAAAGCGAAGCAATATGCTGAGGAGAGCAAGGCGAGCGGTTATAAATTTCTGGGATATGAGGACTTGGAGCTCTCCACCCAGCTGTTATTGAAAGCTGCACTGAAAAGGGGAATTCGGTTTGAAATGTTGGATCGGGAAGAAAATTTTATCCTCTTGCAAAAAGGTGATCATACCGAATATGTCAAACAGGCAACGAAAACTTCCCTTGATTCATACAGCACCGTGTTAATCATGGAAAATAAGGTGGTCACCAAGAAGGTCCTGGAGCGTCAAGGAATTCGTGTTCCTCAAGGGCGGGTCTATAGCGATTTAAACACTGCACTTGGTGACTATGAGATGTTTCGGGATCAGACGATTGTGATTAAGCCGAAGTCTACCAATTTTGGTCTGGGCATTACGATTTTTGCTGCCGGCGGTTTCTCCCGGGGGGATTTTCAGAAAGCTTTCGAAATGGCCTTTGCACATGACAAAACCGTTCTGCTTGAGGAATTTATTAGCGGGAAGGAATATCGATTCCTTGTCATGGGTGATGAGGTGGTAGGCGTCCTCCATCGCGTTCCTGCCAACGTCGTAGGAAACGGACTGCATACGATAGAACAGCTTGTAGCAGATAAAAACAAGGATCCATTAAGAGGAAAAGGATATAAAACTCCGCTTGAACGGCTACAATTGGGTGAAGCGGAAGAGATGTTTTTAAAACATCAAGGCAAGGACCGTTCCTATGTTCCAGGTGCAGGCGAAACCGTTTATTTAAGAGAAAACTCCAATATCAGCACAGGAGGAGACAGTATCGACCTAACGGATGAAATTCCGGATCGTTATAAAAGGATTGCTGTGAAAGCGGCGAAAGCTGCGGGCGCTACGTTCTGCGGAGTCGATATGATGATCAACGATATGGAAAAATATGCCAGCGATAGGAACTACTCGATTATTGAAATCAACTTCAATCCGGCTATTCATATTCATTGTTTTCCATTCAAAGGGACAAACCGGAAGGCCGATGAAAAAATCCTTGATTTGTTGTTTGGTAAACTTTAAGAGACAATTAGACTGTCGAGAATTCGGCAGTCTTTTTGATCTGTCATTCATTATAATCCCATTTTCCATGTATACTGGTAATAAATAGTGTTCTTATTCATTGGAGGGTTCTACCATGGAGTGGCAGCAGCTTGAATACTTTAAGACCTTAGCTCGGTTACAGCATGTGACTCGTGCAGCTGAGACCCTTTCCATTTCCCAATCAGCCTTAAGCCGTTCCATTGCGCGTTTAGAAGAAGAACTAGGTGTCCCGTTATTCAATCGTCAGGGCCGCTCGATTATGCTGAATCAGTATGGGGAACTTTTTTTGAAACGGGTAACCCGCATTTTAATGGAATTCACCGCCGGAAAACAAGAGCTTCAAGATTTGCTTCATCCAGAATACGGTGAAGTCGCGTTGGGATTCCTCCATACCTTGGCCACTAGCTTGATTCCAGATTTGCTGGGCTCATTTCGTGCTCACGCACCAACGATCCATTTTCAATTGACCCAAAATCATAGTTACTCCCTGTTGGAGCAGTTGAATGCAGGGAAGCTGGATCTTTGCCTCATAGCCGAACCGACGGAAACCAAACTGCCTATTCAATGGATTCCACTGTGGAGCGAGGAGATTTTTGCCATCCTACCACTTGACCATTCTTTGGCTGGTAGTGAAAGCATTACATTAGAAGAAATCGCACATGAATCTTTCATCTTCTTAAAAAAGGGGTATACGTTACGTCAAACGACCGACGACTTGTTCAGACAAATAGGAATTACGCCTAAGATTTTGTTCGAAGGTGACGAAGTGGCAACCGCAGCAGGACTTGTCGCTGCCGGGTTGGGCGTTTCCCTGCTCCCCGATGTAGGAAACAATAACAAAGTGGCACAAGTACCCATCCGGAAGCCCAAAGGCCAACGCGTAATCGGAATGGCATTGGTTAAAGACCGCTATATGTCACCAGCGGCTACGCGATTCAAGGAGTTTGTGTTGAACCATTTTAGGATGGTGGAATGATTTAGGGATTCGGACACAAATCTCTAGTTTCCTTCTATCTCAGTCCGAATCAGGCTTGGATTCGGACTCAATTCCATAGTTTCTCTCTATCTCAGTCCGAATCAGGCTTGGATTCGGACTCGATTCCATGGTTTCTCTCTATCTCAGTCCGAATCACGAAGATACCCCCTCTTGCGTATGTTTTCTATCCAGTTTTGCAACCAAAGGCACAAATAAATTAATCATCACTCCCGAAAAAAAGGCGGATAGAATCGTACCTACCCCAATCGGTCCACCGAAAATAAAAGCAAAAAACACAAGGACGATACTGATCAATGCTCTAGAAATCGCGAAATTCAATCCCGTTAATCTTGTAATAATCTGCATGGAGCGGTCCAGGGGATTAGGGGCAAAATCGGCCTGCAAGTTGACAGCGATGCCTAATCCGCCAAAAACTATTCCAATAACTAAACAGATGATTCTACTAAAAATGGTTTCTGGCTGCAGCCATTCAGTTAGTAGATACATCCATAAATCAATCCCGGCCCCTGTAATCAACGAGGTCAGTAATGCCAGGAATTCCGGACGACGTCTTCCGGCTACCGCATTACACAAAACCAAGAAGAGCCCCAAAATGATTTCCCAGCTGCCAATTGTCAATCCAAAACTTCGATACATCCCCACGAGCAACGCATCAAAGGGTGCAGTTCCCAAGTTAGAACGGATGCTCAAGGCAATGCCGAATGTCAATATAAAGATACCTAGAAAATAAAATGTAAATCTACGAAGGGATAGGCCCATAGAAACTCACCTTAGAATGCAAGATTTTTCACCATTAGAACATGCGGAATCCCATCTTCCATAAATTCTGGGGACTTCGTTTCGTATCCTAACTTGTGATAAAAACCCTCTGCATGTGTTTGACCATGTAATTTTGCCTTGCCTAGCCCTAGTTCATGGGCGAGTTGTTCAAGTGTCCCAATAATTAATTTACCAAGCCCATATTTTCGATAGGGAGCCAAAACGCAAATGCGTTCTAATTTGGCCTGTCCATCTACAATCCGCAATCTCCCTGTTCCAACAGGTTGATCCTCAAAATAAACTAAAATATGTTTCGCATGTGCGTCATGTTCGTCATATTCAATTTCTTCCGGTACCCCTTGTTCCTCCACGAATACCGCTTTTCTGATCTGAAACGCGTCATCTAGTTGTTTTTGATTTGTAACACGCTTGGCTTCCATGAAAATCATCCTTCCTCATTTTTGATTCCATCCCAAAAAATCTTCCAAATACTCGAAAGTCGTTGGTTAAATTCATCTGTATCGTAAAAAAACATCTGCATAGAGATTCCATCAATTAAGCAATAAAAAGCGGCTAACAGATTCTCTATTTCCTGGTTTTTAATTACCTTTTCCCTTATACCCTCTTCAAATACTTCGCGGTATAACTTAGAAGTTTGTTGTTCCATTTTCATAATTTCATGACGGATGGTTGCCTCTAAGAATGATGGAGGAAAATGGATTGCACGTTTATAAAAAGCGGTTTGTTCTGGATTCTTGACTTTGTATTGGTAGCCTTGATATAAGATAAACTGCAGTTTTTTCTCTACGGTCTCCAAGTGCATTTCATCATGCATTTCTTTGATAAAACCAATATAGTCTTGGGCCATATCTTTAAAGACCGCTAGAAACAAGTCCTCTTTCTTCCGAAAGTAGGTGGCAATTGACTGCTTTTTGATTCCGACAGCTTCTGCTATGTGAGCAAGAGATGTCCCCTCATATCCGTTTGTAGCGAAAAGAGTTAACGCTATGTTTTTAATTCGTTTTTCTGTCATAGTCCCACCTCTACCCTGACAATCGTCAGGTAATAATAGCATGATTCCCAATCTAAATCAACCTATAGTAGAAAGCTTCTATTTGTGATGAGAGTGCAACTTTTTGAAGCCCTTCGTTACATGAAGGATTATAAAGGAACAATTACGTATGTGGAAATCAATAGTGAAGGGCTTGCAATCGTCAAGTGGCAGAAGGATACAATTTATCCGAGCGGCAAGCCGTTGGAGCTGGGCACTAAGCCCACACCATTCGGCGAATCCGTTTATTTCTCAGATCAATGGATGACCGACTCGCTTTCTTACGGTACGGTCGACAGCAACGGAAAGAGATTACAAATTGAGATAATCGACCGATTATCCAATAATCAGTACAAGAATGCATACATTGTGCCGATTGACGGGGAAAAGCGAATAGATGCTAACCCAATTGAATAAAGCAGCCGGTTCTGATACCGCTGCTCTTTAAAAAAGCTTACGTAAAAGGCGTAAGAGAATTTTGTTAATAAATGCTAGTACAAGCATATCAACAATGATCGCAATGAGCGCTGGAGTCAGTGTTAGTAGTTAATTAACATTGACTTTTAAATTCGAAAATATCATCAACCGCTTGGCGATATCCACCAGATCGTTGAAAGGATTCCCTCATCTTTGCCACAGCCTTTCGGAAAGATGGCTGGTTTAGAACATATTCTACAGATTCTCGTAATTGATTTGCAGTCGTATTTTGCATTTGTAATTGAATTCCAGCTCCGATATGCGCAACTTGCGCGGCAATGATTGGCTGATCCGCGCTCAGTGGGAATAGAATAAGTGGAACCCCGTAATATAGACCTTCATGGGTACTGTTCATTCCACCATGTGTAATAAATAGCTTCGTGTATTGCAGAATTTCTGTTTGTGGAACATAATTTTTTACGATGAAGTTTTTGGGGATTTCCCCCAAATCTGCTTGTTGGGTCTTTTCCCCAATCGACATAACGACGGTGTGATCCGTATTTTTAAAAGCCTTAAAACATAGCTTATAAAAATCAATGGCTTGATTAAAAACAGTCCCCAGAGAAATGTAAATCAGGTCCTTTCCCTTAATTGCCAGGTCGAAGTTTTCCTTCGTTGATCGTGAAGAAATGGATGGACCTACAAATTTATAGGTTTGGTCGAACGCTTCTCCATGTGGTTGAAACTCTCTCGTTGTATAAACAATGGTACATGGTGCAGGATTACAAAAAACCTCATAAGGAGAATGGATCTCAACCCCATACCTTTCCTTTACCTTGGCCGTAAGGCTCTGGAATTCATCGGATATAGGTTTAACGATTTCAGTAGGAATGGTCTTAGAAAACTGATCCAACATGGTATTGAATGATACTTCGGTCTGTGCAAAAGAAGTACAAGAATTGATGGCAGGAAGCTGAAGAATCTGGGCAAGTATACGTCCACAACCAAACATGGAATCGTAGATGATGTAATCAAAATGCTCTCCTTTGATCTGTTCAAGAACGCTAGGTATGACAATATCTGCCGTATGTAAAAGACCGTTGACTCTTTCGAGTAAATAATTTCTTCCCCCTGAGATAAAGGCTTTTACAAATTTTTCACCGTCAAATGTTCGTACCGTTGCTCCCGTTTTCTCCATCCGGTCACGAAAGGCTTCTATACAAAAGTACACTACCTCTTCTCCACGTGAAATAAGCTCCTGCACTACGCCTATAGTTGGATTGATATGTCCTTCTGATCCACCATTAATAAATAAAACACGGGCCATTTCTACTGCTCCTTAAAGTTTATTCTGCATTGACTGAATAGGGTTGCCGCAGGTAGCATCATTCAGGACTGTAGATTCCATTTACATACACGTTATGTCCGAAGTATGACTCACCATTGTCCCGGACATAAAGATCTGTACTGGATATCATAGATAGGGATAATTCATACTTTCCATCCCTAAAGATCATTTCCGCATAGGAAGGTGTAGCTTTTTCTGAATCAATGGTGCCGATATTGACCCCTCCATTCATCATTGCTTCTTTATTCGCTGCATAAAAGGCATCAAGACTGAATAAAAGCCCATCACCAGAAGCCTCTTTGATCGTTATCGTAGAGCCAGCCAGCTCATTAGAGCCATTCAACTTATAGGTTCCAAGATGCAATTGTTGCCATGCGTTAGGAATGCTGTCTTTCGGGTCAGTTTTCAGGCCGACCACCACATCTTTAACAGTAAGGATTCGATAGGGAACTCCAGCTCGTGCCCTCTCTTCCAAGGTGTGATCCTCTATAAAACCTGATTCCGTCTGTTTAAAGATTAATAGTTGAGAAATAGGTATTGCGCCCATATACCCAAAACCTGTTGTATAATTGGCGATTACGACAATATCCTTCTTTCCGTCAGCACTGACATCCTGGAAAGAGACTGCAGAGACAGAATAGATGGACTCAGGTGATTCAGGCTCATATTTTAACTCCGTCACCGTATCCCCTTTTTTAAAGTAAAAATGCGGCTGTTTCTTACCCTTTATCTTTTCTTCGGAAGTGATAAACTCAGACTCCCCCAAATCTTCAAAAACAGTTTGGAAGGATTGATCATTCAATATATCCCCAATGATAGGGTCTGAATTTTTTGGAATAGATGGATTCGTTGGGGTAACATCGGCTGAAGAAACGGCCGCATTTGAGGTTGATTGTGCCGTGGTGGGCGAGGATGAAGGCACTACGTTAACATGAGGAAGTACTTTTGACTCAACAGTTGTTTTGTCAGTTGTGGATGGCTGGGAAGGTGTATTTTCGTTGTTACAACCCGAGATTACAAGAATAATACTGAAAAGAAATAAAAAATATCTAGTCAATCTAAACGTCCTCCGGTTCTCAAATATGATCTAATTCTGTCATCTGATACGGTTTACCTCGAAACAAGGTATTTTTCCACAAAACGAAGAAAAACCTCAGTGCTCGACGAAGTAAGTTAACTGTCTAAGCTCCATAAATTCAATGACCACCCCAGACTATGATATACAAAACGATTATAGTTATCATATCATATAACGTTTCGTAAAAACTTAGATTAATAAAGCCAGATTTTCAGGGGAAAATATGTAAAAATATGTAAGGGTGGAGTAATCCTTGAAAATGGGACAAGCAAAATTATTGGATGAAATCACAGCTCTGGAGGAGAAAGTATCGAACTTAACAAACCATTATTGGCGTACTTATTCCAATGCTGATACGTGGGAGTTTTGGCTACTGCTGGCTTTATTCATCCTTCCTTTAGTGGCCCTATATTTTCTCATTGACCGAAAAAGAGCATTTCATATTGGTTTTTTTGGGTTCAATGTTCATGTCTGGTTCCACTATATAGATATATATGGGTATACGCATGGGCTATGGGGTTATCCATATAAATTAGTTCCCTTCTTACCTTCAAGTGTTACTTTGGATACAGCTCTTATTCCCGTCTTGTTTATGCTTGTATACCAATGGACAATAAATAATAATAAAAATTATTATCTATATCTGACAGGAATGTCTGTTTTTCTTTCATTCTTGTTCAAACCAACCATGGTTGCCTTCGGTTTATTTCAATTGTATAAAGGCATGAATTATTTCCACTTGCTTGCTGGTTATATAACAGTTATGTTGGTATCTCGTGGGATAACAAACCTGTTCCTTTATTTTCAAACAACCAAAGAAAATCCCAAGACACCAAATACGACCAAGCCAATCGAGAAAGAAACGCCAAAAAGGAAAAGGTTTATTCTGAGTAAATTGTTTCACTTGAAACGAAAAGCAAAGTAAAAAAGTGCAGGGGAATCTCTACACTTTTTTACTTTACTTATGAAACACCACTTCATGATCCGGAACAACCCGAATCATCTGTTCTTTCATTAATATGTCATTATATTGACTGATGACTTTCTCCGCAGGTACCTTCCCATCCACTGTCGTATGTCCATTTTCAACCAGGGTCACATGAAACCCCAAGCTTGTTGCCCTGCGGCATGTGGCAGCAATGCAAAATTCCGTTCTTACACCAACAACGACAAGATGGGTAATGCCCTTATTTTCCAATTGCTCTTTAAGCAAGGTTTGATCAAAAGAATCGGCTGATCGTTTATAAATTACCTGATCTCGTTCATTGAGAGTAATCATGGGATCCAGTTGCCAAAACTGCGAGCCCCTCGCCAGTAACTCTTCATCCTCGAATTGAATGTAGCAGATGGGAACCACTTCTTCTTTAGCCCTCTCGATCATTCGATAAATGACCTCTTGCGTTTCTTCTTTTTTATACGTGCCCCACAATGGTCCCACTTGAACGTCGATAACTAGCAAAGCCGTTTTTGCTTTGTCCATTCCAATTCAGCCCCCTCTTCGATTCATTTCAGACAAGAAAAATGAAGCGCTGCCTTCTCAAACACCAGTCCCCATGCACCAATACTAATGTACTCATTCCTCATCACTCCACCGAATGTTTTTGCAACCCTGCAAATAGGAGTTCGACGACTTGTTCAATAACTTTCTCTGATTCTTCCCTTTCGAAATAGCCACTGGCTAACAAGTCAAGCATTCCAGTCAAACCACCCCAATACACATTGACAATCACCTTTGGCTCGCATCGTTTCAGCTTTCCCTCGTTCATCGCCTGGATAAAGACATCAACTAGAGGTTGCTTGGCATGGTGATAGTAACTTTCTGCGACGGAATGAGAATCCTCTGCAAATACAAGTTCAAAATCATTTTCCATATTCCGATAGAATTTCAAGAGTAAAGGTTGTTTCTGGGCCATCTCTAAATAAAAGCGAGTATATTTCTTCAACTTGATCAGTGAATCCTCATCTGCTTGAAGCCTGGACCTAATAAATTGTTGTGCAGTTGAAATGGATTGTGAGAATAATTCACGGAAAAGTTCCATCTTATCCTTGAAGTAGTAATACACCAATCCTCTAGCGATCCCGGCTTTTCTCGCTATATCCCCCATTTCCGTTCCTCTAACTCCCTTTTCTACGTACACTTCAATGGCTGCAGACAAGATTTGTTTTACCCTTTCGACCCGAATTTCTTCATTTTGTTTTGAAGTTCGAGGTGACAAGCTCTCCCCTCCTTTTTGACTGACATGTATGTCAATTATTAAATTATTCCAGTTCCTTTAAATTGTCAACCGCTATTTTCAATCTATTAACTCTGTTCTGACTCAATTACATTGTTCCCACAAACTTAGTCTGAATCGCCCCAGCTTCCGCCCTAATGGGTCGGAAGCTTTTATTTAACCTACTAATAGTCAAAATTTGGATTCTAATTTCGACAAAATTTGTGTAACCAAATGCCCACTTCCCTCGTCAGTAATAGTGAAAGAGTTTTAAAGGAGTGTGATAAGAATGCTAGGCCTAATTTTTTGTTGTTTAGTCCTCTTAGGATTGAGTATCTTCACTGCATCTCCACAGGAGAATAAGAAAGTTCATGAAGATTTCGTCCCACGAAAATATATTTCAAAATAGTTCATGGAGATGGCTGTTCTCAAATGGTGACCAACAATAAAATACGGATTTCTCATTAAAAAAGCCGGATTCCCGATCGCTAAGACAGGAAAATCCGGCTTATTGCTATTCTAAAACCATTCTATGCTTTTTGTTTCGCTAATTCAGCTGCGACATCCAAGATCATATCTTCCTGTCCGCCAACAGCTTTTCTCTTTCCTAATTCTACTAAAATATCACGTGAATCGATACCGAAGCGTTGTCCGGCACGTTCTGCATGAAGTAAGAAGCTTGAGTACACTCCTGCATATCCCATCACAATGCTGCCTCTTCCAATTTCCTGTGCTTTTGGAAGAATAGGAGCAATGACTTCTTCAGCAAGGTCCATCAATTTATAAGAATCAACGCCGACATCCATTCCCATTCTTTGTAACACAGGAACTAATACCTCGGTTTGCGTATTCCCAGCACCCGCGCCTAGGCAACGAAGGCTTCCGTCAATTCTTGTTGCCCCTTCTTCGATCGCAACTAGTGTATTGGCTACTGCAACTGATAAGTTGTTATGAGCATGAAATCCAATTTCGATATCCAAAGACTGTCTTAACGCTTTAATTCTTTCGCGGACTTGATTAGGTAAAAGCGCTCCTGCAGAGTCTGTTACATAAACAGCTTCCGCTCCATAGCTTTCCATGAGCTTGGCTTGTTCTACTAGTTTTTCAACGGGTGCCGAGTGTGCCATCATTAAAAACCCTAAAGCTTCCATGCCAAGCTCACGAGCCATGCTGATATGCTGGGCAGATACATTGGCTTCTGTTACATGTGTTGCCACACGAACCAATTGGGCCCCGATTTCACGTGCCTGTTTCAATTCATGAACCGTTCCAATTCCAGGAATAAGCAAGACAGCGATTTTGGAGTTTTTACTTTCTTCAACGGCTGCCTCGATTAATTTCATTTCATCAACAAGGGAACGGCCATATTGAAGGGTTGAACCACCCAATCCATCCCCATGTGCTACCTCGATATAGTGCATGCCAGCATCTTCTAATCCGCGTACTACGGCACGAACTTGTTCTTCGGTAAATTGATGGCGAACCACATGGCTTCCATCACGCAAACAAACTTCTGTTAGTTTAATAGGTTTATTACTATTCCGTTTCATATCGATTCCTCCTTGTATGAGATCAATTACATTGATAGTCTTTTCGCTAGATGTTTTGCCACGTTTTCTCCCGCTTTTACCGCTGCGGCTGTCATAATATCCAGGTTTCCTGCATATGGAGGGAAATAATCACCAGCACCTTCAACTTCGATGAATACGGTTACACGGTTCCCATCAAACAATGGTTCCTGCTTTAATCGGTATCCAGGAACATATTCTTTCACACGTTCTACCATTGCTTTGATAGATTCGGTGATTTTTTGTTCATCCATATTTTTCACTTCACAATAAATCGTATCTCTCATTAAAATAGGAGGCTCAGCAGGATTTAAAATAATTAAAGCTTTTCCTTTATCGGCTCCGCCCACTTCTTCAATTCCTCTGCGGGTGGTAATTGTAAATTCATCAATATTAGCCCTCGTGCCTGGTCCCGCACTTTCACTAGAAATGGTAGCCACGATTTCTGCATAGCTGACATCTGCTACGGAATTAATCGCACTAATCATTGGGATCGTCGCTTGGCCCCCACACGTAATCATGTTGATATTATCCCCTTCGATATTTTCCTCCAGGTTTACAACGGGAGAAACAAATGGTCCTCTAGCTGCAGGTGTTAAATCAATCGCAAACTTGCCAAGCTCTTTCAAAATCTTTGCATGTCTTACATGTGTTTTGGCTGAGGTGGCATCAAATACGATATCTGCTAGATCTGGATTGTCTACCAAGCCTTGGATTCCGTTATCAAATGTGGCATATCCTCTTTCTTTGGCACGTTTCAACCCGTCAGATTCCGGATCAATCCCAATCATCGTTGTGAGTTCGATATAGGGGCTTCTTTCAAGCTTGTACATTAAATCTGTGCCAATGTTTCCTGAACCAATAATGGCTGCTTTCACTTTCATCACAATACCTCCTAAAAATTTGATTTTATCCTTCCAAGTGACTGTCTAAGACCACATCTTTATCAAGCAGCTGTAGCCTTTTTTGGACATCCCTTAGATGCTCTTCCATTTTCAACTGTGCCTCTTTCACATCTTTTTTCACCAGTAAATCATAAATTTCCGTATGAAATTTATACGAATACTCAAAGACCCCTTCATCATAAGCCACTTGTTTTTGAACCTTAAACACTAAGTGAGTAATGGTATTATACAAATATTGAAGGGTTTTGTTTTTCGCTGATGCAGCAATGCCTTTATGAAAACCCATATCCGCTTGAATTTGCAGATCTTTATCCATTTTTTCAAAAGCCACTTTTAGCAAATCCAAGTGTTCTTTTAATTCATTTAAATCCTCGTCAGTTCTTCGTTCGGCAGCATAGCCTGTCAAGGCAACCTCCAATGACAAACGGGCTTCCTGGATTTCGGAAAATGACGAATCATTTAGGAGAATTTGAAAAGTAAGGGACTCCTCAATGACCTTCGAAAAATCAGCGGTGATATAGGTACCTTTTGTCATGCGGCTAATCAAGCCTTGCTGTGAGAGAACCATAAGCCCCTCACGCAAGGAGGATCGACTGACATTCAAAAGCGTGCATAATTCCCGTTCATTTGGAAGTTTATCGCCAACCTTAAGCTCACCATTGATGATCAGGTTCTTCAGTTGTGTAATGACATCGTCACCTAAAGTTTTTCTTTTGATTGGTTCAAACTCCAATTTTTTCACCCACATTTATTTTGCTGTTTCAAAAGGTTTATTGACCGGATGCTTTGGCTTTTCTCCTTTTAAAACGCGAACGACTTCCATAAAAGAGGATTCCCGCAATTGGTCCTCGGATTGCTCAGAATAAAACGCAGCATGTGGAGATAAGATGACATTATCAAGTTTTAAGATCTCATCTTCTGCGGTCGGTGGTTCCTTCTCCAAAACGTCAAGCCCCGCACCGGCAATTTTTCCACTTTTTAATGCGTCAATTAAATCTTCCGTATTAATTAATGGGCCTCTTGCTGTATTGATAACAATGGCATTTTCTTTCATCAAAGCAATTGTTTCTTTATTCAACATATGATGTGTTGCTTTGATTAAAGGGGCATGAACAGATACAACATCGGAAGTCTTTAGTAGTGTTTCTAAATCCACTAGATTTACACCAAACTGTTTTGCATCCTCTTCCTTAACAAATGGATCAGAGACGTTAATGGTAAATCCAAACGGTTTTAGTTTTTGGGCAACGACCTTTGGAATATTACCAAATCCGATTAAACCAAATGTTAAAGTATTAAAACGAAGGATTCGATTTTGCTTCGAATGGACATCCCAAATGGCTTCCTTCATTTTCTTATCATACACATGCAACTGACGAAGCAACGTAAATGCCATGGAGATTGCGTGGTCTGAAACCTCATCCCAGCAATAATCAGGAACGTTAACCACGTAAATTCCTTTTTCCGTAGCAGCCTCAATATCAATATTATTTACACCAATCCCAGTTCGAACAATAATTTTACACTTTTCTAGCTGTTCAATCACATCTCGATTGAAATCACCATACACCGTAACAATTGCATCCGCGTCTTTACACGCTTCAATAAGCGCAGAAGCCTCTGGGCCTTGACCCGTCACGAGATCAATATCAAGCTCTCTTCTTAAAACGTCTCTCTCAATGGAATAATCCGGGAAAATAGTATCTGGCATCACAACTTTAAAAGACATTCTGGTTCCCCCTCTACTATTTAACAAATGATTGGTTAACCATCAGGGTATGATGGTCTGACCATGATACCCTGATTTTCTCATACAATTTTCTAGATTTCAATATATTTTTTACCTTAGGAAAGCTCGGGTTGTTTAAACAAAAAAATCCCCACAACGGGAGATTTTCTTTATCTAAACTTGCGACTTTAGACGCTGAACCTTATTCCGCTTACTTTGACCCGTGATACTTGCTAAAACTGCACCTAGAATGGTCACTACTCCCCCAACAAGTGACATCCATGAAATTTGTTCGTGGAGCAAAGCCACCCCAAAGATCACGGTCCAGACGGGGAGAAAATTAATGTAAGGGGCTGCTCGGCCCGCACCGGCTATTTTCACACCGGCATTCCAGGCAAAATAGGCACCGACAGATGCAAATGTACTGACATAGATGATACATAGCCAGGCGGTTGCGCTCATATGAATCATGTCCGGCTTTACCGTTCCAATGCAGCTAATCGCACTGAGCAAGGTCCCGTAGAAAGCGGCCCCTGCCGTCATGGTTAGCGGATCCATCTCTTTTCCATAACGTTTTCCAAGGACCGTGTATAATCCCCAAGCTAGGCAAGATAGGATGATTTCGATCTCACCGATGATCGATGCTTGAGAAGATGCTGTATGTTTTCCCTTAAATAGGAGAACAACCCCCACTACCGAAACCACTGTGCCAATCCAAGCACGTAACTTGACCTTTTCCTTTAGAACAAAAGGGGTAAACATGAGGATCGCAACTGGAATCCCGGCCGAAATCATCCCTGCCTGTGACGCACTGATATTTTTTAATCCCATGTAATTTAATGTGGAGAAGGCAAAAACCCCAAAGAAACCGAGAATTAAAAATTCCCTCCACTTGGAAAGGAGGGGTAAGCTCTTTTTATTGAAGGATAAAATCCCAACCAGAATCACCGTAGATATCCCCCAGCGAACGGTATTGAGCAGTGTCGCAGGTAATGCCGGTGCCAAATAGCGCCCACAAATATAATTCCCACCCCAAAAGACTGTTGCCATAATAAGTAGTGCAATACCTTGTTTCATTTCTATCAATCTCCTTCTATTTGAATAATGATATACTATCTTTTTGTAATGATCCATACCATTATTCAGTAGAAATGGAGAGATTGAGGGGAGATGGGGCTGTACTTAATTAAAAATAGATATTTGCAAATATTCAAATCCCTATATATAATAAATATCGACTCTATCATTTCCCCTTCTCCTGCTATCTAAAATTATTTAAAAAAGGATGTGGACTATGCCCTATAAACCTCGTACCGAGTCCAATGAATTCATAATCCTAAAATCATTGAACACACGAATGACTTTATCTGCCAAAGACAATCAGCACTATTTGCACCTTAAAAAAGGATATGAAGGGGAGTTCATGTTTGATTTATTAACGGACAAACTTCAATGCGAATGCCTTATTTTAAATGATTTGTTACTTAAATCAAATAATACCACTTTTCAAATCGACTCCTTGGTCATTCTTTCTGACACCATCCACCTTTTTGAAGTGAAAAATTATGAAGGAGATTATTACTACGAATCAGATCGAATATATAAAAAACCGAAAACAGAAATTACTAATCCACTCATCCAACTAACCCGTTGTGAGTCATTGCTTCGCCAACTCCTTCAAAATCTTGGATTTAAGCTTCCAATCGTGGCCTCCGTCGTTTTTATCAACCCCGAGTTCACCCTATACCAAGCACCTCTGGACAAACCGTTTATTTTCCCAACTCAAATTCAACGCTTTCTGCGACAACTTAGTTCAGCACCCTCAAAACTTAATGGAAAACATAAGATGTTAGCTGATAAACTAATTTCTTTACATTTGGAAGATTCCTCTTTTAATCAGCTGCCTTCTTATGATTTCAATCAACTTCGAAAAGGAATCATTTGTGCGAAGTGTAACTCGTTTAGTATTTCGGTTAGGGGAAAGAACTGCTTTTGTATGGATTGCGGGCATGAAGAAATGGCTACCTCTGCTATCATGCGGAGTGTGAATGAGTTTAGGCTCCTTTTTCCAAAGTTGAAAATGAACACCAATATCATCCATGAGTGGTGTAAGGTGGTAGATTCTAAAAAAAGAATAAGACAGATATTAGATAAAAACTTTAAAATTATAGGAGTTCGCCGTTGGTCCTTTTATGAATAAGGCTAAAGATTTTTTGGAGATAGAACTGGTGTAAACGAGTTTTTATCCTTGAGAGCTTTCTTCAAAGACTTTTCTCAAGCTCTTCCACCGGCTTTTGTCCTTGAGAGCCTCTATCAAGGCCTTTTCTCTGGCTCTTCCACCGGCTTTTGTCCTTGAGAGCCTCTATCAAAGACTTTTCTCTGGTTCTTCCACCGGGTTTTGTCCTTGAGAGACTTCCTCAAGGACTTTTCTCCTACTCTTCCACTGGTTTTTATCCTTGAGGGCCTTCATTAAGCTGCATTCCAGTTTTACCCCAAAACTCTTTTAGCCTTCACATAGTGCGAACTCCACCATTTGGAGTTTAGATCAGAATACCGAACTCCGCCATCACCGTATGTATGAAGAACTTTCCCGTTCCCCGCGTAAATACCTACATGTCCAATTCTTTTAATCGACGAAGAACTGTATTTTGTTGTCGCTTTTGTTGAGAAGAAAACAAGGTCTCCAGCCTTCAATTGATTACGACTAACAGATTTCCCAACCTTAGATTGGTTTCTAGCACCTGCAGGCAATGTGATCCCATATTTGTTAAAGACATATCTTGTAAAGCCCTGGCAATCAAAACCAGACGGGGAATGTCCACCGAATTTGTATGGAACTCCCAGGTACTTTGCCCCCGAGGAAATAATTTGACTTCCGGAGATGCTCGCAGCCGCGGAAGCTATGGGTGTTGTGACTGGAGTGAAAAATGTGAAAGTGGAAAAAGCAAGTGTTAGACCGAGACTCAGTGATGCTATCTTTTTAAATGTTTGCTGTTTCAGATTTTTCATTTGCTTACCTCTCCTTTTTGTCTTATCTAAGGTGAGTATAGCAAAAGTAAAATTCCCACCATTTACTTACGGTCAGCGAAAGTCAACAGAGAGTAGGAAGGAATGGCTTAAATGAGAAATACATGAAAAAACTTTAATGTATATCATCTTTACATTTTTGTGGAAGTGTGAAAAGAAAAAAAGATGAGATGATCCGAGATCTCTCATCATTCTTGGTAGGTCACACGAGCATACTGCTTCGTAACCTTTTGGTAAAGTAGGAAGGGCAAATCCTATTAAAATCTTACCGTTTCCGCTGAATTAAAAATGCGTTCTCCGCCTTATTAAATCCAACCTTTGGATAATATTCCATTGCATCAGGAACAGACAACAACAGCAAGGACGTTTCCTCACCTAATTGCTTTTGAAGTTCTTTAATCAATTGCTTTCCTATTCCTCTTTTTTGATAATCCTTATCCACTGCTAGATCCGATAAATAACAACAGTAGCTAAAGTCAGTAATCGCACGAGCAATACCAATGAGTTTGTTACCATCCCTAACAGTTATTGTAATGTCCGCATAATCGATCATCCGTTGGATCCGTTCCAATTGATCGACAGGTCTTTTTAGACCTGCCGCCCGAAACACATTCGCAACCTCTTCAGCAGATACTGGTGCATTCACCTTATATTCTAAACTCATGTCTTCCTTCCCCCCTTTAATGGTTTTTGCCTAATGACAGGTGACCACCGGATTCGGACTGAAATCCACCTGGGACCCCTTATTCAGTCTGAATTACTCTCGGATTCGGACTGAAATCCACCCTGGACCCCTTATTCAGTCCGAATTACTCTCGGATTCGGACTGAAATCCACCCTGGACCCCTTACTCAGTCCGAATTACTCTCGGATTCGGACTGAAATCCACCCTGGACCCCTTACTCAGTCCGAATTACTCTCGGATTCGGACTGAAATCCACCCGGGACTCCATACTCAGTCCGAATAACTCCTGTTTTCTGTCCGCCACCAAGCCGATGAAGCTCAAATTGTTTTATTTCCTCACAGCCAAACAATAATTCACATGATCAAAGGCTGTCATTGGCTGTTCTGGGTTTGCTTGGTTGTATTTTTCAAAATACTGCTCTGTGATTTCATTCGGAGTCAAATGTTCGTAAATGAGAAAGTGGTTATCAGCCAATAGCTTCTCTATTTCTGTATACGAATAGCTTGCAAGCATTTCTTCATTTGCTACCCTTACCATCGCTGTTTGCTTTTTAACCCGTTCCCCTGCGTGGTCGGTATAGGTGTACTCATCCGGATAGTCAAAAACAATGCTACTCCCTTTTGGAACTAGTCTTGAAATGGTGTTTATGGTTTCAATAAATGCCTGTTGTGGCAAATAGTAACTGATTCCAAGCAAACTGCAAAAGCTGATCTTATTATCATTAAAGTCCGGATAGCCAAGTAACGTCCTCTCCAAGTTGTGTTCTGTAAAATCTGCCGCAACAAAGTGGAGGTTTTCCGGTTGAGATGTAATTAACTTTTGAACACGTTTTTGTTTTTCAACGCTCATCACCGGGTGGTCAATTTCAAAGATTTCTAGTTGTGAGGCCCAATCAGGTTGACGATAGGCGAAAGTATCATATCCAGCAGCAAATATTAAATACTGCCTTGCTCCAAACCGCACAGCACTTTCCAGCGATTTTTCTGCGAATGCTGCTCTGCCCAGTGGGGACGGTGATAATTGCTGATTCACAATCCATTGCAAAGCCTCCTCCGGTGTGCCAACAAATGATGGATTGAAGAAACCAATTCCCTTTGACATATTGCTTGCTATTTCTTGATATTCATCCTCTGTTACTATTTTCTTTGCCAGATGGTCATCGAAGATTTTCTCTGTGTATTGCATCGAATGATAGGCTCGTGAAAAGGCACTGACAAGTGCAGTCACACTTTTTGATTCCATAAAGCTCCTCCTCTATTTGCTCTCTTATCCCTCAACTTCAACCAAAAGGGTACCGACCACCTCTATGGGAATCAGCGGCGTCAATTGGCCTACACAAAAAAGATGAAGTTCATGCATGGCACGGGTGCAGGCGGTGTAAAGAAGCTTTCGTTCACTCTCCCTAGAATACTGTGTGGTAGATGCGTTATAGATAATCACGGCATCGAATTCAACGCCCTTCGCTAAATAGGCAGGAATAACCACGATTCCTTTTTCAAAAGAAATGGTTTCTTTATCAACAAGCAAGACAGGAAGATTACTCTTAAGCCTTTCATAGACCTCAAGGCTCTCATTAGCTGTTTTGCAGATGACGGCGATCGTCCCGTAACCACTGCTTTGAAGACCCATCACGCGCTCGACCACCTTTTGCTCAAGTTCATCCATCATTTCCAGCTTCAACAATGTTGGTTTTCCGCCTTCCCGCTGAAACGGTTCGATCATCTCTCCCCCTTCAACTAACTCTCGTGTAAACTCCACAATCGGTTTTGTTGAACGGTAGCTTTGGCTTAGAAGAATCTGCTCCATGCGATCTGTTCCAAACAATGCGGGCAATGCTTTAAAACCTGAATTCTCGGCCGTATGCGCGAAGATGGCCTGATTCCAATCGCCTAGCACTGTCATTTTACTGCGTGGAAACAAACGCTTGATAAAAGCAAATTGAAATGGTGAATAATCCTGGGCCTCATCAATAAAGACATGGCGAATCGTATTTTTCGTATGAAAACCTTCTAATCTTTCCTTCAAATACAAATAGGGGGTAGCATCCTCATACAGCAATTCTTTTTGAGCGAGTCTCTCCATCGTATGCTTGCAGATAGAAGCCCATGATTCTGGAAGCTTCGCACCCACTGCAATCTCTGAAACAAACTCCGGATGGGCAAATAGCTGCTGATAAATGCCGATGGCGTCGATAAACTGAAAAGACTTTACACATTCATAAAGCGGTTTAAAATGTTTTTCAACCACTCTTTCTGAAAGTAAGGCTTTCTCACTTTCAAAGTCATCAAAGGTGCCTTCATCGTATTGCTTTTTCTTGCGCAGCTCCTTATAAGCCCATCTATAGGCCTCGTTGCCTAACAGTTCAACCTCATCCTCCACCCAGGCTTTCTCCGCTTCATCTCGCGCCAGTTCCTTCAACTGTTTGATCAATGCCGTTGCAAGGAGGGCCATTCGATTGGAAATAGGCAGATTTGTATCATAAGCATAAAATTGCTTTCGAATCTGTTCTGCAGAAATAAGCACCTCTCCTTGGAAGAGAATTTCTTTGAATAGGAGACCTTCTTTGCCAAGAAAAGCAATATAATCCTCAATGGTTTGCAAGAAGTCTAAAGAAGCTTTATATTGAATCCCAGCTATACGCGCCACATACCCGGGCATATCCATGGCCGTTAAGACAAATTCCATTTGGGTAAATGGATCCTCAAGCGAAAATGCACTCCCTAACCGACGCTCCAAGTATTCCTGAAATGTTGTCTGCTGCATGTTTTCTTCCCCTAATTCAGGCAGGACGGTGGAGATATAGCTATTAAACATGGGATTGGGAGAAAACAAAACGATCTGGTCTGCCAACAGTTTTCCACGGTAGCGGTATAACAAATAGGCAACCCTTTGCAATGCCGCTGAAGTTTTCCCACTTCCCGCCGATCCTTGCACAATGAGCAGTTCACTGCGTTCGTTGCGAATGATCTGATTTTGTTCCTTTTGAATCGTTGCCACAATACTTTTCATCTGCGCATCCGATTGTTTGCCAAGCACTTCCTGTAAGAGTTGATCGCCGATGGTTACCCCCGTATCGAACAGACTTTGTATCTGTCCATCACGAATGATATATTGTCTTTTTAACTCCAGTGTCCCCCGGGCAGTTCCACCAGGGGTATCATACGATGCCGGTCCAGGCAGATAATCGTAGTAGATACTTGAAATCGGTGCACGCCAGTCATATACGAGAAACTCCAATTGATCTTCATCAAGAAAAGAGGCAACACCCAAATAAATTGATTCAGCTTTCTTAAATCCCTTTTCCAAAAAGTCAATCCGGCCAAAATAAGGGGAACGTCTTAACTTTTCGAGCGCCACCAACTGTTTTTGGTTATGTTGGTAAACACGTTCACTTTCCGATAAGACCTCTGCCTGTTGCTTAATACTTGCTGCCGTTTCGATTGCTTCCAATGGATCATCAAAATTAACCGTTACGTTGTCCCAGAAATTCTTGCGAATCGAAACGATATCCGTTCTGTTTTTGTCGGCGGCTTGTTGAAGATGGTCCATTCTTTTGCCAATTTCATCGATAACAAAATCAACACGTCTTTGTTCCTCTAACCAACTTTTATCCATACTCATAAACCGCCCCTTTTCCTAAAAAATAAGATTGTACAAAACACTTGACAAACCAAAATAGAAATGGTAATATTAAATTGGATAAATATGAATGAAATATTCTAGGTTGGAAATCAACCACAACACATCGTATCATGGATTTTATTAAAAATCAATGATTTTCTTGCGTTGGAAAATTAAATAAATTTCTGTTTTCGTTTTGTAACCGAAAAGAGCCCGTCTCCAATAAATGAGAGGGGCTCTTTTTAATTTGCGTATATCCCCAAAGGGAACGGACTCTTTCATCTTTATTTAGCTATTAAGAAATCGATCTCTTTCCTTGGTCACAGCTTCCCAAATTCCATTTAAGTAAACAGCACCTAACGCTCGATCATACAAACCATAGCCCGGCTTCCCTGTTTCACCCCAAATCATCCGACCGTGGTCAGGACGAATCGGTCCTTCATAATTAAACTCACGCAAGGCTCGTACAACCTCATACATATCGATAGACCCATATTCAGAAGGATGTGCGGACTCTTCAAAGGAACGTTCACCTACTAGTTTTACATTTCGTGCATGAACGAAGTGCACACGTCCTTTTTGCCCAAAATACCGCAGCATCGAAGGAACATGATTCTGAGGACTAGCCCCCAAGGAACCAGTGCACAAGCACAACCCGTTACTTGGACTATCAACTATTTGAAGCAAGCGATCTAGGTTTTCCTGATTGGTTATAATGCGAGGCAGCCCAAAAATGGACCACGGTGGATCATCAGGATGGATGGCCATTCTGATTTCTTCTTCCTCAGCCACTGGTATGATCTTCTTAATGAAGTACTCTAGATTCTCCCATAGCTTTTCTTCATCCATTTTACTATATTCAGCAAAAAGGGATTTCAATTCGCCTGCTTCATAGCTTGTATCCCATCCCGGAAGCTGCAACTCCCCACGTAGCGGATCCATCCGTTGAATCACTTTTTCTTCATAAATCAACGTGGTAGAGCCATCTGAAAGCTCGTGTGCCAGATTGGACCGCGTCCAATCAAATACTGGCATAAAATTATAGCATACGACCTTGACACCAGCCTTGGATAAATTTCTTAATGTCGTTAGATAGTTTTCAATATAACGTTCACGAGTGGGTTTCCCCAATTTGATATCTTCATGAACAGGTACTGATTCGATGACAGTCAGCTCAAGTCCTGCCTTCTCAATCTTACCCTTAAGTTCCATGATTCTCTCAAAAGGCCAAGCTTCTCCAACCGGAATATCGTAAATTGCTGAAACAATCCCTTTCATTCCGGGAATTTGACGGATATATTCCAACGAAACTGGATCGTTGTCCCCATACCATCGAAAACTCATTTTCATTATTATTTTCCTCCTATATTACCCATTCGTCCTATGACTAGACTTCTACTGTTACTGGAAATAAAACACTCTTTAGGAAACTAGTCATCATTATACCCAAACGGGACAACATATGCAATACAGGGACTTAACGAGTCCCTGTATTGAAACAAAACACTATTCTTACTTGCTATTCAACGATATTCACATCATATAATTCTAGCCACATATTCATTTGTACCAAGTGGGCGATAAGCTGAGGGCCTGTCATGAGCTGGCCAAACCATGGGGCTCTGAAGGATGACCCATCTGAATGGATGATATCTTCTACTTTTTGTTTGGAGACGAGTTCAAGAAGAGGGGATGATTTGGTTTGAAGAATTTGGGTCAACATTCTTTTGACATGTTTCATATACTCTGGGTGGTGTGTTTTAGGGTAGGGACTTTTCTTGCGGTATAGAACATCGTGCGGAAGAATTCCTTCTAGGGCTTTTCGTAAAATTCCCTTTTCCCGGCCAGCTAGCATTTTCATTTCCCATGGTATGTTCCATGCGTATTCTACGATTCGGTGGTCAGCAAACGGAACGCGCACTTCCAAGCTTGCGCCCATGCTCATACGATCTTTTCGCTCTAACAAAGTGGACATGAACCAGACCATATTTAAATAAAACATTTCCCGACGACGTGCTTCTAAAGGGCTTTCCCCTTCTAATTGCGGAACCTCCTCTATTGTTTGATGATAACGATCTCTCAGATAGCCTTTTAAATCCAGATTTTTCTGCCAGTGCGGTAAGAGCAGTTGATGTCTTTCTTTTTCTGATTTCATCCAGGGAAATTGCTCTGCTTGCAGTAGCTCTTCCTTATAAAACCATGGATATCCGCCAAAAATCTCATCCGCGCATTCGCCTGATAGAGCTACCGTATAATCTCGTTTGATTTGCTCACAAAACCATAATAACGAGGAATCCACATCAGCCATACCTGGTAAATCCCGCGCCTTCACCGCATCTTCCAAACGTGCAGCAAGAAGCGCATTATCTATGACTTCACCATGATGTGCTACCCCTAAATACTGTGACACTTGTTTAATCCATGGACCATCTTCATCCGGCTGAAACAGGCTGCTGACAAAAAATTCATGATTACGCTCATAATCAATGGAATAGGTATGCAATGTTCCGTTGCCTTTTTCCTTGAAATGCCCTGCAGCTATGGCACTAATTGCACTTGAATCAATCCCTCCTGACAGGAAGGTACACACAGGAACATCGGCAAGCAATTGCCGAACAACCGCATCTTTCACAAGAAATCTTACCTGCTCCACTGTTTCCTCTAATGAATGATGATGTTTTTTACTATTTACATTCCAATAACGTTTAATCTGTAAGCCGTTACGGTCATAGATTAGAACATGCGCCGGTCGCAATTCTTTCATTCCTCGAAAAACACCGTGACCAGGGGTCCGGGAAGGACCCAACGCAAATATCTCTTGCAGTCCTTCCCGATCTACTTCTGCTTTCACATCAGGATGTGCCAGTATCGCTTTTAGTTCAGAACCAAACAAGAACGAACCGCCACTTTCCTTGTAAAATAAGGGTTTCACCCCAAGCCGATCTCTCGCCATAAATAGCTTCTCCTGTTGATGATCCCATACAGCAAAAGCAAAAATGCCGTTCAAATACTCTACACACTGTTCTCCCCATTCCATATAAGAAGCTAACAGCACTTCCGTATCTGAATGGGAACTAAATATGTGACCTCTGACAACTAATTCCCGACGTAATTCTTCCGTATTATAGAGCTCTCCATTGTACACAATCGTATAGACTAGCCCATTCCTTGACTTTGTCATCGGCTGGGTTCCTCCATCTGGATCGACAACAATGAGTCTTGTGTGACCTAGCAGAACATGCCTTCCTCGAAATATATTCGAAGCATCCGGCCCGCGCTTTGATAGGGTTTGCGCCATCTTTTGGGCAATCCATACTTGCTGATTTAAGTCCTTCTGCCAATCGATCCATCCTGTTATTCCACACATTGTCATCACTCTTTCACACAGAATTTTTCCCTTGGCCACAAAATTTTTGATTCTATTAATACTGTGACATATACTGTTCCCTTTCCCAAGGGTGTACTGTCAGGCGGAACATATCCCATTCAATTTCTTTTGCTTCTACAAAATGCTCTAAAATATGGCTTCCTAAAGCCCCCTTCATAACTTCGTCTTCCTGTAAGTTTTTCAGTGCTTCGGCTAGTGTAGAAGGTAGGTCAACGATCCCGTTTTCTACTCGTTCTTGTCTCGTCATCACGTATATATTACGGTCGACTGGTGCCGGTGGGGTTAATTTCTGTTTCACTCCGTCTAAGCCTGCTGCAAGTTGCACAGCCATTGCTAAATAAGGGTTGGCTGACGGATCTACACTGCGGACCTCAACACGGGTGCCCAATCCGCGCGATGCCGGGATTCGAATCAGCGGGCTTCTGTTTTTTGCTGACCATGCCACGTAACAAGGGGCTTCATATCCCGGAACTAGACGTTTGTACGAATTCACCGTCGGATTGGTAATGGCGGTGAAATTTGGTACATGGGCCAAAATCCCAGCGATAAAATGTCTGGCTGTATCACTCAGTTGCAGATCACCACTTTCATCAAAGAACGCATTGACCTCACCTTTAAATAAAGATAGGTTGCAGTGCATACCAGATCCATTGATTCCAAACAATGGTTTGGCCATGAATGTAGCATGCAGTCCGTGTTTGCGGGCGACTGTTTTAACAACCAGCTTAAAGGTTTGAATATCATCACATGCTTTCAAAGCATTTTGATACTTAAAATCGATCTCGTGCTGCCCTGGAGCAACTTCGTGATGAGAGGCTTCGATATCGAAGCCCATTTCTTCAAGCTCTAATACAATATCACGGCGGCAGTTTTCACCAAGATCAGTTGGAGCAAAATCAAAATATCCGCCTTGGTCATTTAATTCAAGGGTAGGTTTACCTTCCGCATTTAACTTAAAGAGGAAGAATTCAGGCTCAGGCCCTACATTAAAATCAGTAAACCCAAGTTCTCTCATTTCATTTAATACTCTTTTTAGGTTATTGCGCGGATCCCCTTCAAACGGTGTTCCATCTGGATAATGGATATCACAGATCAAACGGGCCACTTTCCCTTTTTCCGCCGTCCACGGGAAGATAACAAAGGTGTCCAGATCCGGAAACAGATACATATCCGACTCCTCAATACGGACAAACCCTTCAATAGATGAACCATCAAACATCATTTTATTACTTAATGCTTTATCCAATTGGCTCACTGGAATTTCAACATTCTTGATTATTCCGAATAAGTCTGTAAATTGCAAACGAATAAATCGCACATTTTGTTCTTTAACCATTTCTATAATTTGTTCTTTTGTATATGACCGTTTCATCCTATTCCTCCCTATTTTTAAAGAATTTCATTTTCATTTCGTTAAAGTATCTACTAAATTGAGCTGCAAAATTCGCTTATACTCTTTTGGAATGACTTTTACCCATTTTGAGAGGTTTTCCTTCCAATGATGCAGCATCGAGGCAGCACGAGTACTGCCTGTATAATCATAGTGATTTTGAATAAGCTTTCTGAGTTTCGCTTTGTCTTCATCTTCTTCCAATGGATCCAAGTCGATTAGTCCAAGATTACACTGCTGGCGGAACTCCTCTAAGTCTTCGGCAAATACATAGGCAATCCCACCTGACATCCCTGCCGCAAAATTCTTACCCACAGGGCCGAGTACAACCACGCATCCACCGGTCATATACTCACAGCCATGGTCGCCTATTCCTTCCACAACTGCTTGAACCCCGCTATTCCTCACACCGAATCGTTCACCCGCAAGCCCGCGAATATAAGCCTCTCCGGAAGTTGCCCCGTAGAAGGCAACATTACCTATGATCGTATTTTCTTCCGGTTTAAAAATAGATTTAGTAGATGGAGTGACGATGATTTTCCCTCCAGACAACCCTTTACCGATATAGTCATTGGCATCCCCTTCAAGGGTAACTGTTACCCCTTTGGGTAAGAAGGAACCAAAGCTTTGACCTGCTGAGCCCGTAAATTGAAGTTGGATGGTGTCCTCAACAAGACCCTTCGCGCCATATTTTCTCGAAATCTCACTGCCCAAAAGAGTACCGACCGTCCGGTTGATATTTTCAATTGGGAAACTTGCTCTTACTTTTTGCTGCCTTTCAAGTGCAGGTCTACAAACTTCTAATATACTTTTATAATCAAGTGAATTTTCAAGTCCATGTTCCTGTTTTTTCTGATGGTATAAACCGGTCTTTGGAGAAGCAGATGGTTGATAAAGAACCTTTGATAAATCCAGGTCTTTCGCTTTCCAATGGGATTTTGCTTTATCGCTCTGGATCAATAAATCAGTCCGTCCGACCATTTCAATTACTGTCCGGAAACCTAATTGGGCCATAATTTCACGGACATCCTGTGCAATAAATCGCATGAAGGCTTCGACATGTTCCGGTTTTCCTAAAAACTTCTTACGTAATTCTGGATCCTGTGTGGCAATCCCTACAGGACAGGTATTCAGGTGACATTGTCGAACAAGGACACAGCCCAAAACCACTAGGGCGGTTGTGGCAAATCCATATTCTTCAGCTCCGAGTAACGTCGCCATAACAATATCTCGGCCCGTCATCATTTTCCCATCGGCTTCCAATACCACCCGATCCCTCAATCCATTTAAGACAAGGGTTTGATGGGTTTCTGATAAACCAATTTCCCAAGGGATGCCTGCATGTTTTATGCTTGATCTCGGCGCCGCCCCTGTTCCGCCGTCATAACCACTTATTAAAATAACGTCTGCCAAACCTTTGGCAACACCTGCCGCAATCGTTCCTACCCCTGCCTTAGCAACTAATTTGACACTGATTCTTGCCTTTGGGTTGGCATTTTTTAAATCATGAATCAGTTGTGCCAAATCCTCAATCGAATAAATATCATGATGCGGCGGTGGCGAAATTAAACCGACACCTGGAGTGGAACCGCGGACTTCCGCAATCCAAGGATAGACCTTATGACCGGGAAGCTGCCCACCTTCACCCGGTTTGGCACCTTGAGCTATTTTGATTTGAATTTCTTCCGCATTCACTAAATAATGACTCGTTACCCCAAATCGTCCAGAAGCCACCTGTTTAATCTTACTGCATCGAGAATCCCCGTTTGCATCCGAGAGATACCGATCCGGGTGTTCTCCACCTTCCCCACTGTTGCTTTTCCCACCTAGACGATTCATAGCGATCGCTAAAGTTTCATGGGCTTCTTGGCTTAGTGAACCATAGGACATAGCCCCTGTTTTAAATCGGCGAACAATGGATTCTACAGATTCAACTTCTTCGATTGGAATACTAGGATTAGAAGGTGAATTTTCAAAGGTAAATAAGTCCCGTATGAAAATGAGCTGGTCTTCATTTGCTTTTTCTGCATACTTTTTATACAAATCATAATCATTCGTTTGGCAAGCGACTTTCAGCATACGGATAATTTCCGGATTCAAGGCATGGATTTCTCCATTTTTCCGATATTGAAATTCACTCCCTGCCTCAAGTGGAACCTCTTGCTCAGCAAATGCCAATCGATGCCTCATTAATGTTTCCTCCGCAATCGTATGAAGCTTAATTCCGCCGATCGCAGAAGTTGTTCCAGTAAAATACCGATTAATAACAGTTTGATCAATCCCAATGGCTTCAAAAATTTGTGCTCCCCGATAACTTTGGATGGTTGAGATTCCCATTTTGGAAAGAATCTTGATCATGCCACTTGTCATGGCTTTCACATAGTTTTGAACAGCTTGGAATGCATCCATTCCTTCACCAAGTTCTCCCTTTTCAGCCATCTCCTGCAAGGTCACTTGTGCTAGATAAGGATTGATAGCATCCGCCCCATAGCCGACAAGCATAGATAACTGATGTACATCACGCGCCTCGCCTGTTTCAACAATCAGGCTGACTTTCGTCCGTGTTCCTTGGCGCACCAAATGATGATGAAGTCCACTAACCGCAAGCAAAGCAGGAATGGCTGCAACATGACGACTCAGCCCTTGATCAGACAAGATAATCAGAGAAACTCCCTGCTCGATGGCTTCATCTACTTTGCCAAACAGCTGATCCAATGCTTTTTCTAATGCGTCTTCTCCACCCTCCGCAGCAAAGGTAATCGGAAATGTCATGGTCTTAAATGCTGAATCGTTATTTCCACGAATCTTAGCCAATTCTTGATTGACGATAATAGGGGTTTCTAGCTTGATCCGACGGCAGCTGTCTTCCTTTACATTGAGAAGATTCCCCTCAGCTCCAAGGAAAGTTAAGCTTGATGTGACATACTTTTCCCGGATTGCATCAATCGGCGGATTCGTCACTTGGGCAAATAGCTGTTTAAAATAGTTGTATAGAAGCTGCGAACGATTCGATAGGACGGCTAAAGGTGAGTCATGGCCCATGGAATTAATCGGTTCTTTCCCTTCATCACCAATGACTCCAAGAACTTTCTTTAATTCTTCCACCGTATAGCCAAAAGCTTGCTGGTACCTAAATAGAGGGAAATCCTTGTTTTTTTGTTCCCCTATTGGAGCCTCCAATTGATGGATTTGCGTACACTTTTCATCCAGCCATTGACGGTATGGATACGCCTGTGAAATAGTTGTCTTCACCTCTTCATCCGGGATGATGCGCCCTTCTTTTAAATCCACTAGAAGCATTTTCCCTGGACTTAATCTTCCTTTTTCGAGGATCTGATCGGGCTCAATATCGATGACACCGACTTCCGAGGCAAAAATGATCGTTCCATCAACGGTCACATAGTAACGAGCGGGTCGAAGGCCGTTGCGATCCTGCATCGCTCCAATTTGAAGCCCATCTGTAAAGGCAAATGCCGCCGGTCCGTCCCATGGTTCCATTAAATGGCTGTGAAATTCATAGAAGGCTTTTAGAGAATCATCCATGGAATCATTTTTCTCCCATGGCTCTGGGACCATCATCATCGCTGCATGAGGCAAAGAACGACCTGAACGTGTTAAAAATTCAAGACAATTATCAAAAGAAGATGAATCACTGCCATCTTCATCAATAATTGGCATGATATCTTTCAACTTTTCCCCAAAAAGGGATGATTCCATTCGGTTTTCCCGCGCACGTATCCAATTGATATTGCCATTCACCGTATTGATCTCTCCATTATGAATCAGCATCCGGTTTGGATGGGCTCTTTCCCAACTAGGAAACGTATTTGTACTGTAGCGGGAATGAACAAGAGAAAAGGAGGATTGATAAGCTTCATTTTGTAAATCCAGATAATATTTTTCTAATTGATCCGGGGTCAGCATTCCCTTATATACAATCGTTCTTGCCGATAGACTGGCAACATAAAAAGTTCCGTCCTTAGCCACCCCTCTATCATGTATCTCTTTTTTCGACCGTTTTCTAATGATATACAATTTTCTTTCAAATAATTCTTCGTCTCTGTGCTCCTTGCCCCTCCCAATAAAAACTTGGCGAATGAAAGGCTGGCTTGTTTTAGCCGCTTTCCCTAGGCAAGAATCGTTAACAGGAACGGTACGCCAGCCTAAGAGCTCTTGACCTTCCTCTTCTATCACCCGATTCAATACTTCTTCACACCGGGCTCTAATTTCTTCATCATGAGGTAGAAATACCATCCCGACTCCATAACTTCCTGGTTCCTTTATGCTGAATTGCGAACAATCATTTTGGAAAAATGAATGCGGAATTTGTGTCAAAATCCCAGCTCCATCACCTGAACCTGAATCACCCGCTTGAGCCCCTCGGTGTTCTAACCGGCAAAGCATGGATATTCCCTGTTTTACAGGAAGATGTGAAGCACCTTCTTTTAGATTAGCTATGAAGCCAATACCACAAGCATCATGTTCAAAAGAGGGATCATAAAGCCCCTGTTTCATCGGTAGTTTATTATGCAGCATTCTTTCACCCCTCAATTTTTGTTTCATTTTTTAGCAAAGTCCATCTGTTTTCCCATTTATATCGAACTATTCGTGTTTTTTATTATATTACACACTCACCGTTCTGAATAATATAAAGTATTTATTAAAACGATCTAATTTCGGTATCAATTGTATAAAAGAGGATAAGCACATAGCTTTTTGAGAGATCCTTTGCCAAATCATTTAATAACAAACCACATTGTCCCCTCCTTCTCTTCCGCCCATTTTCTAATGAAGTAGGCACTAAAAATGGAACCACGAATATGTTGCATTAGCCTATATTTCTATTAAAAAGGGGTATTGAAATGTATAACCAACCTAATGTCCCTGGACATTTTGTCCTTGACCGCCAAAGAGCTATGCTGTTGCCACCTGAGCAGCAAGCTGCACCCATTGAGTCCCTTTCCGAACAGATGTTTATCGAACGTTCATTGACAGAGAATAAATTTTGGCTTCGGATTATGAAGGAACATGCCTATTTCCTTGGAGAAGGGATGAGCCGGCATGACAAGGATTTAATTCAACAAGTTGACCGCTTCCAACATTACTTTGAACATCAGGAGAGAAGAGCACACCAAACACCTGAGAATGTCGAGGCTGTTAGAAAATTAAATGAAGATAGTATTCAATTGGTTTATGGATTTCGGAATTTCAAGAGGAATCTGCTCATTCTTGTAATCAATTGCAAAATACTCGGCTTCAATTTTCCCCTCCTGATTGACCATGTTGCCCGTGAAGCCGAATATTTTATGAGCAGCCTGCAAAAATTCAATCAAGGAATACTTGAACCCGTACAAGATGCGATTATCCATGAAAACGTCTTTTGGCTCCGCATCATGATGGAACATTCCCGGTTTATCGCCTCTTTACTGGACCAATCGGAGCGAAATTTGATACTTACCGCGCGGAAGTTCGGGGATGATTTTGAAGTGTTATTGAACCAGGCAAGAGATGTGGAATCTATGCTATATCAGAAGAAGCCAACCTACCCTATCATCGGCAAAATGAACAAAGACAGTGAAAACGCGACTACAGATTTAAGAAACTTTAAAAAGACAGGGCTTGAATTAATCAAAACCTGTCAGATTCGAAACGTGATAGACCCCTTGTTAGCCGACCATGTGGTGCGTGAAGCGGAGCACTTTTTATTCCTGATTCATGCTTTGGAGGAAAGATTAAAAAGAAAACAGAAGGAAGAAGAAGGGTGCTAGTCTCCTTCATGCTGTTTCGTCCTATTTCTTCGAAGAAAAAAATTATCAATTAAAAATAATATAATCCCTAGATTAATCGCATAATCAGCTAAATTCAGTATCCCATGGTTCCAATTGAAATGAATAAAATCCGTGACTTGGTTATATAGAACCCGATCAATGGCATTACCAATCGCTCCACCCACAAGCAAAGCAGTTCCCAAGTCCACAATAATCCCCTTTGTTTTCAATTGGGACCGATAATATAAAATGAAGGCCACTACAAGAACAGCAATCGGAACAAAAAGTCGTCCATACCCTTGCAGCATGCTGAAGGCAATCCCGGCATTTTCATATCGGATAAGATACAGAATACCCGGCCATACTTCCATTTGTTCACCCACGGCAAAATGAAAACGAATCCAGATCTTTGATGCCTGGTCGAACAGAATAACCAGGATTGCTAGAATGTAAAAGCGCACGTCATCCCCCCTTATCAAGGACTTTTCCCATGCTCTCCGTGTGGGATTTGTCCTTGATAATCTTTATTAAAGACTCTAAACGTTTTTGTAATTAACTATGCTTTCAAGGGTATCCTGAAGCGTACCGAATTTAAACACATATCCTTCGCGCTCTAGCCTCTCCGGGAGGACCCACCGACTTTTTAGTACCAATTCAGTTTCTGTTTTGATAAATACCGCTCCCAATTCTAACATCCATTTAGGAGAAGGTAGTCCGAACGGAACATTCATCACCCTTCGTAATTCCTGCATGAGTTCGCGGTTACTTACAGGCCCTGGTGAGGAGCAGTTAAAACCCCCTTCTAGGTCTTCTCTATCCTTTAAGAAGAGTATAATCTGAAACAAATCCTCCACATGGATCCAACTGAATTTTTGGTTGCCGGTCCCTTGGATTCCACCTAGGCCAAATCTAGTCAAATTTTTGTACGGAACCATCACTCCTCCATCTGGACCTAAGACGATGGCAATGCGCAATGCTATTTTCCTTGTTTTAGGCAGCTTAATATTAAAAAAAGTTTTCTCCCATACCTTTGCCACCTCAACGGAGAATCCTGAACCAATTTCCCCATGTTCTTCTGTCATTGGGCGGTCTTCAGCGTGACGGTAAATGGTTGCAGTACTGGAATTCACCCAAATCTTAGGTGGATTTTTGCACTTCAATATGGATTCACCGAGTAAAGTAGTTGTTCGAACCCTTGAATCTAAAATCTCTTTCTTATTTGTTTCATTATATCGACAATTGACTGATCTTCCAGCTAGATTAATAAGGATCTCTGCGTTTTCCAAAGCCTCTACGATCCCTGCTTTATCTTCCCAAGAAATGTGCTTTTTCTGTCTTGATATGATTTTCACCACATATCCCATTTCTTTAAAATTTTTTTCAAAATAAGTGCCAATAAAGCCAGTTCCACCTGCTAATACTATTTTTTTCACGATCATCCCTCCTCGTATAGATGACGAAACAGTGATACAAATGGTTCCATTTCCGTAAAACAAAACATAAAAAATGCAACCACAGGTAATGAAACCTATCGGTTGCAGATATGCTTAAGGGTTATTTTGTTCAGGTTCTAATAATGGCGTTTCTTCCGAAGGGCTATTTATTTCCTCGCTGACCTCATTTTGATCAACTATTTCCCGCCTTTGTTGCAATTCTTTTTCAACTTTATAAAGTTTCCATTTCAATTTCATATAGAAAAAAGTGCTAACTAAACCAATAGCAATACCTCCTAAAAAGGACGATAAGATGATAACGAGAACTAAAGGTATTTCTTTAGACCCGAACAAATAATTAACGGAAACAGGTGTGGTATTCGCAAGTGAAAAAAGAGCGACAATCAAGGCAAATAAAAGGGCTAAGACAAGATTCCATTGGTATTTCATGCTATGATATTTCTCCTTCTACAATTTAGTAAACTATACCATATGCATTCTAATGAAGACAATAAAACAATTACATTTTGAATTTAATCCCATTTAATCTGTACTTGTTCTTGCCCTTTTATTTTTTTATATATAAACTTTATTCACGGTTAACACTTTACAAATGAGTAAATTGTCATTTTTTGTAAATAATTCTTGAATATCATACTTCTCCTCCTTAAAATATGAACAGAGCCTAATAATATTAATAGGGATATGGAGGAATGATCTTGGATTATATTAAACCTACTCAATTGGTTGAGGATGTTGCTCATACAGGCGCCTATAAATCTACTTTGTCAATCAAAGATATTTTAGTTAAAGGAGTGCTTTCCGGAGCTTTCTTGGGATTTTCTACAACGCTCGCTTATACGGCAGCAACCGAATCAAAACTTGGCATTATTGGTGCCCTGGTTTTTCCTGTCGGTTTTGTCCTCATTCTATTATTAGGTCTTGAGTTAGTCACAGGAAATTTTGCCATGTTGCCACTTGCTAGATTAAAAGGCCTTACTTCCAGTAAAAACATCGCCTACAACTTCTTTTGGGCTTTTGTTGGAAATCTGTTGGGAAGCATCTTGTATGGGGCCCTATTCTATATCTCTGCAACAAAACTAGGGCATATTAGTGAAAGTGAAATCATCCAAAAAATTATTACTGTCGCTGAGGGGAAAACCCTTCTTTATAAAGAGCTAGGAAAAGATGGGATGATTATTGTCATCACAAAGGCCATTCTATGTAATTGGATGGTCACATTAGGGGCCTTCATGGCTTTCGTTTCTAGTTCGACCATTGGGAAAATCGCGGCTATGTGGCTCCCCGTCTTTCTGTTTTTTGCTCAGGGGTTTGAGCACGCCGTGGTAAACATGTTTCTCATTCCAACAGCCATGATGATGGGGGCAGACATCAGTTTTAGTGATTGGTGGTTATGGAATCAAATTCCAGTAACCATTGGAAACTTTTTTGGAGGGTTTGTCTTTACCGGGTTAGCCCTTCACTTGGTTTATAGAAAGAAAAATGCACATCTCGAGAAGGTGCCTACCATTCATCAGAGTCCTCTGAAGGATCAGGCTTTGTAACTTTCATGCAAGGTAAAAACACCAAAATTAAACCCCAAAAACGCTTGGAGATTCCCAAGCGTTTTTCAGCTATAATAGAAATACCATGACATACCAAACTACATTCTGATTCAACTCCCCTATATCGGTTGGATGGCGGGAGTGGCCACTGCCATGCTTTTTCTCGGTGGACTCATCTCGGCCATATGGAGTCCAGCAAGAGATTAAGCACCAAAAACCCCCCAAACCTTTTAGGCTGGGGGGGTAATAAGGAGATGTCAAACATTAAACCGATACCCCACACCCCAAATCGTCTCAATATACTGCGGCTTTGCGGGGGCTGTTTCAATTTTTTCTCGCAATTTGCTTATATGGACAGTCACCGTCGCAATGTCTCCCAAGGAATCCAATCCCCATATTCTTTCAAACAATTCATCCTTGGTAAACACTCGGTTCGGATGGGATGCGAGAAACAAAAGCAAGTCATACTCCTTGGAAGTGAGTGGGGTTTCTTTTTCATTGACGTAAACTTTCCGAGACCCTTTTTCGATCCGGATTCCGCGCAATCGGATATCTTCAGATGGTGCCACACGGTTATCCTGCACTAAACGATCGTAGCGGGATAGATGAGCTTTCACCCTTGCCACCAATTCTGCAACACTAAAAGGTTTGGTCATATAATCATCTGCGCCAAGTCCGAGTCCACGGATTTTATCAATATCTTCTTTTTTTGCGGAAACCATGAGAATGGGAATGTTTTTGACAAGACGAATTTGCCTGCAGATTTCAAACCCATCCATACCCGGCAACATAAGATCAAGTATAATGAGATCAAACTCGTTCTCAAGAGCCTTTCTCAAACCGAGATCCCCATTCGTTGCGATCTCTACCTGAAAACCGCCCGCTGACAAATAATCTTTTTCTACTTCCACAATCACCTGATCATCTTCTATGATCAGAATCTGTTTCATTCATCTTCACCCCTTTGTTCACTCTTTGGTAAAGTGAAATAAATGCTTGTTCCTTCCCCCATTTTGCTCTCCGCCCAAACGCGTCCACCGTGGCCTTCGATAATTTGTTTGACGATAGCAAGGCCAAGACCTGTCCCACCCGTTTCTGAATTTCTAGAAGGCTCGGTCCGATAGAACCTGTTGAAAATCTGCGGCAAGGCCGAATCCTCAATTCCTGGTCCGTTATCCCGGATCCGAACAATGGCCTCTTCCTTTTCATCGATTAATTCAACACAAATTTCCTTCTGTTCCTTATTCATATACTTCAAGCTGTTTTCAACGATGTTCATGAAGACTCGGTGCAGCTTGTCACGGTCTGCGGTGACCGGAACGGTTTGATTGCTTGTGGGAATGAACGAGATTTGAACGTTTTCCATACGGGGATCATAGCGCAGTTCATCCACACCATCCTGTAGATAAGCAGCTAGGTCCATCTCTTCAAAGTGAAACGGCAGCCTTCTCAGATCAAGCTTGGAGTACAGCATTAATTCATCGATTAACTGATCCATCTCTTCTGCTTTTCCCGCAATCATGTTCATATATTTTTCTCGCTTTTGCTCCGTATCCACGATCCCTTCCTGGATGCCTTGCACACAAGCTTTGATGCCAGTGATCGGTGTTTTTAAGTCGTGAGTCATACTTGCGATCAATTCTTTGCGGTTTTCTTCATACTGCAGTTGCAGATGGATTGACTCCTTTAAACGGATCCGCATCTCTTCAAATGCAGCCCCTAGTTTACCAATCTCATCTTTTCGTTTCAGATCGACCGTATGGTCAAGGTTTCCCTCTTTGATTTGGTCTGCCGCTTTTTTTAAGGAAAATAGGGGTCTGATAATACTTCTAGAAACTAATAATGTTAAAATTCCATTTGTAATCCCTACCACAATCAGTAAGGAAAGCAAGAGGAGCGGAAAAAATCTACTTGCCCCTTCATAGAATTGGTTCCAATCAGAAATGACGTATACCGTCCCGGTACTTTGATCGCTGAAGGTGATGTTATATTGTTCTACAGAATAGCGCCCATTCACCCTTCTTTCCCACGGCGGCTGAGCTGGCTCCTGTTGAAATTGCTTCAGTAGGGCATCCAGATTAGAGGTATCAACAACTTCCGAAACAAAAATCAACTTCTCCTGCTTCTTGACCACGAGAGCCGACTTCACTTGATTGAGTTGTTTGTCTATATTTTTTAAAAAGGCAGGGTCCGTAAATCGGTTCGGGGCTGTTTGTGCCATAAATTTAATGCCACCGGTCAACTCTTTTCGTTGATTGGAAAGCTCCCAGAAAGCTGGCATCTTGGTCTCCCCACCTGCCCCAAAGTAGAGGGGAACCAAAGTGGTCGCAATCAGAGCAATAAGCAGGACGGGTATGAACGTCATGGCGATATAGGAAAGCAACAGTCTTATCTTGATGGACATGATCAAAGCTCCTTCATTTTTACCCTATCGGTTTAAGTATAATCCATTCGACTATAATAAAATTGACAATTATTCCTATCCATATATTGAATTTCAACATTTCATCTACCGTTGCTTTTATGTCCCCTGGTAGGGAAAAGCCATTGAGCAAAAAGACCATCAATAGCAGAATCGGCACAATGATTCTTCCACTTACCGCCACTAACGTGACAGCGAAACTCCGAATCATCCATTTACGATGTTCATCGAAATCCCTCCTCACAGCAGTCCGATACCCTTTCCAGCAAGTGAACAGCCATAAAAGCGAGAGAGCAAGAAAAGAAGTTGCTTTTGAAAGGTCTTCAACATAAAAGAAATAAACCAAAGCGATCAATCCGCTTATAAAAACACTGCCTACATACACCCGTCCAAGGTAACGATGAACCTTAGGTTTCTTAATACGAAAGCGATCAATAAATTGCAAGAAACCAGTTAATAGAGCAACACATGCCGTTATAATATGGGTTACTAGTAAAGGAAATTGAATGGCCGTTGAGGAAAACTTGACACGGCTATAAGCGGGATCCAACGTGAAATAAGGAGCCGAAAAGGGAATAACGACACCCAAAGATACCACGAAGAGGACCCACCAACTTTTTTTAGGTTTCACTAGATTTACACCTCCTTCTGTGATTCATATTAATACTCGTTTATAAACCAACTCATAAGGAAATCTAAAAAAAGTATAAAAAGTGGGGGATTCGGACTCGATTAACGGGATCATAAGGGGTTCAGTCCGAATCATGAAGGGATTCGGACTCAGTTAGCCGGATCACTAGGGGTTCAGTCCGAATCATGAGGGGATTCGGACTCAGTTAGCCGGATCACCAGGGTTTCAGTCCGAATCATGAGGGGATTCGGACTCAGTTAGCCAGAACACAAGGGGGTCAGTCCGAATCATAGGGGATTCGGACTCAGTTAGCCGGAACACTAGGTTTTCAGTCCGAATCATGAGGGGATTATTTACTCAATTTCCGCTTTTCCTGCAAAAGCAATTGAAACTCCTTCTCTAATTCTTCACTAGGCTCAATGCTTAACCGACTAAGTACTTCTGATATTTTCGTTTCCAGTACAAGCCGCTGATCTTCTTTGGTATCCCTCTTTTTCACGCGTTGGTCCAGCTCATACTGTTGGAATGTCCCTTCAAACAGTTCAATCTTTTGATGACGAATCGCTAAAATCCGCGTTGCGACATATTCGATAAATCGGCGGTCGTGGGAAACAAAAATCACCGTTCCTTCATATTCCTTGAGCAGCGATTCCAAAGCGCTGGCTGCCTCGAGGTCGAGATAATTCGTCGGCTCATCCAAAACCAACGTATTCACATCGCTTAGAAAGATTTTTGCAAGCGCTACTTTGACCCGTTCTCCCCCGCTTAACACCCCGACCATTTTATAAACATCATCTCGAAAGAAACCAAGTCTAGCGAGTACAATTCGGATGAGCGATTCATCCTGTTTTGAAGTAGAGCTGACATTTTCCAAAGTCGATTTTTCCACATCTAGAATGTTTAGGTTTTGGCTAAAGTAACCTATTTTTACCGAGGGAGAGATGGTGATTCCTTCTGCTTGGTAGACGATCTTCTTTACTAAAGTTGTTTTTCCACAGCCATTCGGGCCTATAATTGCCAACTTATCTCCTCCGCGAACCTGAAAACTGGTTTGATTCCAAAGAACCCGCCCGCCTATAACACCCGAAACCGCCTGTGCTCGAATGATGATTCGGCCCTTGAATGTGTCCTCGTTTGGGAGATTCATCTTGAGTGGTGGCGTTTCCTTCACCATTTCTACTTTTTCCAGCTTCTCTAATCTCGTTTCAATGGCCTTTGCCACCTTTTGCATCTTCTTCTGTTTTTTCGCAAAGTAAGGTTTTGTTTTTTTGGCTTCTATTGGGCTTACTTTTTTCGGAGCTTTCGTCGCCTTTTCGGCCTTTTTCACCTTTAATTCCAGTGCCTCTTCCAATTGGTTTTTCTTTTCCTCATATTTTTCAAAAGCCAATTTCTTTTGCCGAACTTCTAATTCTTTCTGTTCTGCGTATTCGCTATAGTTGCCTTTGTATACTTTTACTCGAGTCCCATCAATCTCCCAAATGGTAGTGCAAAGGGCATCGAGAAAGGCACGGTCGTGAGAAACGATTACGAAGGCCCCTTTCCAATCTATCAGTTTTTTCTCTAGCCATTCCATATGCTCAGTATCCAAGTTTGTTGTTGGTTCATCAGCCAATAAGATTTCCGGTGTTCTAACAAGTGCTTCGTTAATGTAAGCCTGCGTCACTTCACCGCCGCTTTTGGTTGTATTCGTACGTTTTAACTGTGGCAAAAGTTCACATGAAGTATGACGAATCACGTTTCCTGTTTCGGGTAAGATTTTCCCTGCCAATACATTCAACAACGTCGTTTTCCCACAGCCATTACGCCCTACCAACCCTATCCTGTCATCTTTATGAATTTGAATCTGATCGATATCGAACAACAAACGGTCTTTTACATAGTGTTTGATTTGAATAGCTTCCACTAATTTCATTAGATCCTCCCCCATTTTGGGGACAAAAAATGCCCCCTATCTACATTCAGAATAGGAGGCATAGGGATAGTGTGGACAGCAAAAAAGGGTGATCCCAATTTCGGTTCAACTATCGATACGAATCCTATTCTGAAAACACCCATTGAAAGCAAAACAAATTAAACAGAATCCTTGTTCTGTTATAAAATGCCTTCCATTCATCGTTTTCGAAAAATAGGATTAGTACTTCATCGTCGTTGGTTTCACCCTTCCGATCATTAATATACAGTCACTTTAAACAATCTCCTGGAGATTGTCAAATGTTACGTCAATCCAGCCTATGGTACAGTCAAGGCATAGTTAGCTCTGTTAAAATCTATTCCAGGAGATCAGAAACTTCAAAGCTTGAATTGTAGTATAATAAACCTTAGTCGATTCATGGTTTGTAGGTTAACCGAGTCATTCCGCCTATCATGACCAATCAGGAAAAGAGGTGTACTCAATGCGAACAGGAATAGCAAATACGCCACTACATGGAGGACATTGTCCCCCGTGGCTTTTCGAAAAAATGAAACAACTCGGATCTGTCATGATTGAGGTTATCGCGATAGAATATGGTCCAACTGAGGTATTGCGTCGGTTATCCGACCCGATCTGGTTTCAGGCTTTCGGCAGTGTACTTGGCTTTGACTGGCATTCCTCTGGTTTGACCACGGTATTATGCGGAGCACTCAAGGAAGGGCTGCATGACCAACAAGGAGAACTGGGCCTGTTTGTCACTGGGGGCAAAGGGAAAGCATCTCGGAAAACACCGGATGAAATCTTCCAAGCTGGCGAAAAACATGGATTGTCCAACGACCTTGTTAGCTTGCAGCGAACAAGCCGCATGGTGGCAAAGGTTGATTCCGCTGCCGTGCAAGATGGGTATCAACTTTATCATCATTTCTTCGTATTCGATCGCGATGGAAACTGGACCGTTGTTCAGCAAGGGATGAATGAGAAAAATCGGTATGCCCGACGGTACCACTGGCTCAGTGAATCTGTTAAGAGCTATGTCGAAGATCCCCATCAAGGCATCTGTGGGCAGCCAGCAAAAGATGTACTAAACCTTGTTTCACGAAATAATGAAGCAACACGTTTAGCTTCTGTTGAACTATGCCGTGAAGAACGCCCGGAAACCGTTGTGAAGGTGCTTGAGTCCATCAAAAAAAGCAATTCAAGATCCATGGAACCCCAACAGCTTTCGTTGTTCGATGAGGAATTTGTCTCCGGGGAAAGCGAAATTCCAGATACCTTAGGTAGTTCGTCTACTAGCTCAGAAATATATTCAAGTATGACGATGCCACGCCCTCATCCTATCCCCTCTTCACGACACTTAAATAAAATATTGCACCAGCTGTACGAACGACCACTCGACAACTATGAGAATTTATTAGAAACACCCGGAGTCGGTCCAAGCACGTTACGAGCGCTTGCGATGGTCGCCGAGATCACCCATGGTACACGACCGAGTTTTGAAGACCCGGTTCGTTATGCATTTGCCCATGGGGGAAAGGACAAGATCCCATTCCCCGTATCACGGCGTGACATGGAGCATTCTTTCGGAGTCCTGCGCACAGCAGTAGAAAAGGCAAAACTAGGCCATCAAGAAAAACTTGAAGCCCTTCGCAGGCTTGCTCAACATGAGACATAAAGGGAGTTCCCTAGGAACTCCCTTTGTTTGATTCCACTTCTATCTGCTTTTTATTAAAAGCTCTACTGCTTCCCGAACCAACTTAGAAGAATCTCTTCCAGCCTCTTGTTCTTCAAGAATACATTGCTCTAGGTTGGTAGCCACAATAAAAGCAATGGCTTTATCGGCAGCATTTCGAACGGCGGATAATTGACTAACAACGTCCTTACAATTTTTTTCTTCTTCCATCATGCGAAGGACCCCTCTTACCTGCCCTTCAATCCGTCTTAACCGTTTTTTCGTATCCTCAGAGTAATTCATCCCCACACCCCCTTATACATACATCTATAGGTATATATTTTACCACAAATCATGAATACTTATAAATAAAAGCTTTTCCTTAGATAAATAAATTCACTTTCGCATTCGATGCATCTCCCAAATAGGCAGCAACACCAGCTAACTCCACCCCGTCAATTAATTCTTCCTTTTGGATTCCTAACAGCTCCATCGTCATCGTACAGCCAACCAATTTCACCCCTTGTTCCTGGGCCATCTCCATTAATTGCGGAAGCGATAACGCATTGTGTTTCTTCATCACATGTTTGATCATTTTAGGCCCCATCCCCGCCATATTCATTTTAGAAAGAGCTAATTTACCCGGTCCACGAGGCATCATCCAGCCAAAGGCTTTCTCGAGCAACCCTTTTTTGACAGGAACCTGTTGATCTCTTCTTAGTACATTTAGTCCCCAAAAGGTCGTGAATATGGTTACTTCATGATCGAATGCTGCCGCTCCGTTGGCAATAATAAAGGCCGCAATGGCTTTATCCAAATCCCCGCTAAAGAGGATGATCGTTGTTTTTTCTTTCTGGTTTTCCATTTCTATCTCTCCCTTATTAAGCATTAAGCAGTATGATGTACTGCACAACGATTTGGTCCGATTTCCAGTTCTTGTTCACGTTCAGCTGTCACCTTATTGACTCCGCGGTTAATCTCAACGATCTCCTCGAAATTCGGTGGTGTTGCCGTATTTGCAGATTCTGCCACAGCTCGAACAAACTGTTCTTCGGTTTTCCCGATCATCATTTCATTCTTTTCACGAATTTGTCCTAAAGTAGATCCTATATAACCATCCTCATTCATTTCAGCGTCTAAATCTGCGTAATGTGCTGGAAGGACAATCACTTCATTTGTCATTTTGGCAACTTTTCCATAGACAGTCTGATATAAGTCCTTTGCCCATTCACGTGCTTTTCCACCCAGGTCCGGGCGGCCCAGTCCACCTACAAAAATGGTATCCCCAGAGAAGAGAAGTTGATCATTGATTAGGAAGGAAACACTGCCTGGAGTATGTCCAGGTGTTTTCACTGCCAAGACTTGAAGTTTCACTTGGGCAAACTGGATCACATCATGGTTCTCAAATGGGGCGTGTTCAAATACCGCGCCTTCACTTTTCATCAGATAATAGATTGCACCCGTATCGTCTGCCAATCTTTTGCCCCCAGAAATATGGTCGGCATGAAGATGGGAATCTACGACATGCATGATAACAGCACCTTCTTTTTCTGCAAAAGTTTTATAAATATTGGTTAGCCGTGAGGGATCAATGACCAATGCTTCAGAACCGGAAATCACCAGGTATGATAAACACCCTTTTCCAACACGAATAAATTGATATACTCTTACTTTGTCATCTTGAAATACTTTGACCGGCTGCAGGTATTCACTCCATGACTTCATGCCGCCCTCAAGGTAGTAAACCTCATGATGTCCGGCTTCGACAAGTTGTTCAGCAACAAATTTAGAGGAACCTTCTTTTGCACAGACAACTAGGATTTTTTTGTTTGGAGGGATCAGCTCTAATACGGGATCAATCCCCTCTAATAATTCGAAATAAGGAATATTGGCAACACTAATATTGGTGCCTTCAATTCTCCAGTTTTCAAACTCGTCTTTGTTCCGAACATCCAAAATAAATAGATCTTCTTGATTCATAACGAGATGGGCCACTTTCTCAGCGGACATAGCTTGTAGTGTATTCATTTTCATATCCTCCTTATTTTTGAATGTATACAATTAATCATTGAATTTTCTCTTATAAGAACACTCTCTTTTTAGTTACTCATATACCTGTATAAGTATAATTAGAAGCAAAAAATAAAAAGCGATACCCAGTTGTGAATTTAATTTTTTCTTCTAATCTTCCTATTACTTATACCCCTATATGTATTATAACTGATAAAGAAAATGTGTCAATAGGGGAAAAAGGGGAGTTCCCAAAATAACTGATTAAATGTCCGCCTTCACTGTTGCGATATCGGCTACACAACGCCTCTTTTACACCCTCACCTTTTGTCCCAGTCCCCTCGTAATTTTATCGAACAAAAAAAGCCAGATCCAGGTGTGAATCTGACTTCTCTCCATTAAACTGTAATCTGATCCCGGAGGCGTTTGTAAATAAAATGCCAATCCATTTGGTTGCCCGTAGCGATAATACGACCATCGCAGATGATCGTCGGGAGACGATAGCCAAAGATCGTACGAAGTGACTCCCAGATGGGCACTTTGTACTTTCTGGTGTCGCGAATCAGTCGAGGGATGAGGTATGGGAGATTACGCGGATCGACGACATCGATCTCAGCGTAATCTTTATATTCCTCCATCAATCGACGATAGATAGAGCCGGTAGATAGAATCATCTGCCGTCGCTCTGCAAATACCGCATCTCCATCAAATTCACGAAAATCCCCAGAAAAAGTGCCACAACAAGAACCTCCAGTCATCTGCTCCTCTTCTTCACGGATGATAATAATACTATGCTGTGGTTTTTTGGCTTTTGCCACTGTTTCTACCTACCGCGATGTTCTTCAAAGATTTATTCGCTAAACTTCCCAGAAGGACAGAGAGTATGAGCAGCGCAACTCCGAAGATAGAGATCAGATAGTTTCCTTTAGTTAGATTGCCCCATACTAAGGTCACCAATGCCGTAAAGGTCACCGCAAACATAAAGTACATCGGATACTTCGTATACCAGTTGCTCTTCCCCATCTTTGCCAGCCAGACAGATACTGCAAGCAGTGCAATCGCTCCAAGGAGCTGGTTTGCAGACCCGAAGATCGGCCAGATTGCTGCCCACTGTCCGCTCAGTGCTAACAGACCGCCGGCACCAGCTGTAGCGACGGTTCCCACCCACTTGTTGGTAAGAACAGATGGAGCAGCCTTTCCGGTCTCTTTGGCCTCTTGATCGAAATACTCAGCGAAGATGAATCGTCCTAGACGAGTTGCAGTATCCAGTGTTGTCAGGGCGAATGCCGATACAACCAGTGCGGAAAAGCTCTTTCCGATGGCTAGCGGAATCCCAAGAGTAGTCATGAATTGCCCCACACCAGCCGAAAACAGTGCAACCGGACCGCCATTTTTCATCAGATTCGAATAATCAGCTGGGATGAGCATAGCTGCCGTAATTAAGGCAATAACTGCCAACAGACCTTCAATTAGCATCGCACCATAGCCGAGCAATTTGGCATCGCTTTCTTTATTCAACTGCTTGGAAGTCGTCCCGGAAGCAACCAGAGAGTGGAAACCGGAAACTGCCCCACATGCGATGGTTACAAATAAAACCGGGAATAAATAGCCTAGATCTGTCTTGAACCCGGAAAAACCGGAAAATTGGATGGTTGGGTTGGTTAATACCAAACCGACGACTGCCCCAATCATCAAAGAATAAAGCAGGAATGAATTTAAATAATCACGAGGCTGCAGCAAAATCCAGACAGGTGCTATGGATGCGATGACGATATAAACCATCATCAGCAACACCCATGTAGACTGAGACAGAGAAATCGGGAACGCAAGCCCAACCGCAATACAAGCAAATAACGCCACAATACCGATAATGGTCGCGGGTAATGTAGGAACATTGCGGCGATAGACAAAGAATCCATATAAAACAGCAACGATAATAAATAATAAGGAAGCGGTTCCAGCTGCTGGTTCAGCAACGAACGTATTCGCAGTAATAATAAGGAATGCTGCGACAATCAAAACAAGGGTCAACCAGGCAAAAAGGTTAAATAGTTTTTTACCGGAGACTCCGATGCTGTCCTGGATAATCATCCCGATTGATTTTCCCTTGTGGCGAACGGAGGCAACAAGTGCCGTAATATCATGAACCGCTCCAATGAAGATATTTCCAAGCACAATCCATATTAAAGCGGGAATCCAACCGAACACCGCAGCAGTAATTGGACCAACGATTGGAGAGGCTCCTGCGATAGAAGCAAAATGATGCCCAAGCAATACAGGAGACTTCGTCGGAACATAATCCACCCCATCCTGTTCGGTATGGGCAGGCGTTTTGCGATTGTCATCCAAGTCTAGCTGTTTGACAATATAGGACCCATAAGTAACATAAGCAATCAAAAACAATGCAATACAGACGCCTACAATAAGCAAACCACTCACGATTTTAAAACCTCCCTTATTTTTCGAATTAAGCTTTTCTTTTTGGGGGATTTCACCGGATGATAGAATGGCTTGACCTCTTTGGCTTTACGATTGCAGTATACCTGATTCAGTGGAGGAACAACGAGTATAAGCCGAATGTCACACCACCCCTGCAGCCCCATCTTAAAAGCCTTTTGGTAACTAAACCTTTCTACAATTCTGATAATATTTGGCGTTGGTTCCTTATCTATTACAATGACCCCTGAAATTATGCTTGTCATATGCTCTTCGTGCGGTTTGACAAGCGAATCTACGGCCTGCTTCAGAAAATCAGTCAATTCCAACAGATTGTTCTGTGTCATCTCTTCATAGCATCGCACGAGCGTGTACTCATAATTGTCAGCTCGCCACAGTTTCACATTTTTGGAACCGAAGTACCTCTCATTCTGTATTTCACATTGGGCATAAAGATGAAATAATTCCTCTAAAACTGAATAATCTCGTTGAACGCGGAAAAGATGACCAAGCCTTTTCTCTAATAAGGTCAAATATTCTGAACCATCCATGTTGTCACCCCCTTGTTTGAAAGCTATCCATATTATATTTTCTCTTGACCAGGTTTTAAAAGGGTTGCCGCCCGAAATGCATAAAACAGGCTTGAAGCAACACAATTCAGGCGTAAGTGACACTTATTTAAATGTTTATTAGTAGGATAACATCTCTTTTAAGCCCTTTACATAACTTCGGGAAACCGGGATTTCATGAGGGCATCCTTCAATCTTTAATTTCATTGTATAATTAAACCAGGGTATCACTTCCTCGATCTGATTAATATTTACGATATAGGATCGATGGGTTCGATAAAAGGAGTAATCGCCATGGACTTCTTCCCATTCGTTTAAATTGTATTTCGTTGTATAGACGGCATATTTTGTATAAAGCATCGTTTTCTTCCCGTCCGCTTCAAGAAATAAAATGTCCTTTGGCGAGAGCGGGATCAGCTTGCCGTCTTTTTCACCGATGATCTTCCTGTTTGTTTGATTGTTTGTTAATTTTTGGATCATCTTCTGAACCTGGCGAATCATCTTACTTTCCTTTTTGTTTAATAATAGCTCGACCTTCCCCAGTGCCTTGCCAATCCTTTCTTGTTGATAGGGCTTGGTTACATAATCGATAGCGTCCAACTCAAAAGCGTTTAATGCATATTCCCGATAAGCGGTTGAAAAAATAACAAGTGGTGGTGTGGGAAATTTCTTCAGTTCGCTTGCTACTTTTAAACCGCTCATATCAAACATATCGATATCCAAAAACAGCACGTCTGGGGCTGCTTCGTGTACCTGTTCGAGCGCCTCCTCACCATGTGTTGCCTCACCGACCACCTCCACCTCTGGGAAGGATTCCAATAAAAAAAGCAGTTCTTCTCTTGCTGGCAGTTCGTCATCAACAATCAGGACACGAATCATCCTGCATTCACCTCCACAGCGCGATTCAAGGGAAGGAGAAAGCTCACCATCGTTCCCTGTTCCGAACTATATATTTGCAGTAATGCCTGCTCTCCATAGATGGCTTTTAGCCGTTCATTAATATTATACAGACCGATTCCACACCCCTCTGCTGATTCATATGGACGCTGGAGAAAGGTCTTCTCATTTTTCTCGCTAAACCCCTCCCCATCATCTTGGATAGAAACATAGATGGATTGGTCTCGTCTCTCGATATTTAAAGAGATGGTTCCCCCTTCCTTTTTAGCTAAAAGCCCATGTTTGACCGCATTTTCTACGATAGGCTGGATAACAAGCGCAGGGATCCGGTGATGGAGCAACATAGGGTCAATGTTTGCCGTAAAATTGATCCGGTTGCCAAATCTCCCTTTTTGAATAGCAAGATATGCTTGGATATATTGATGTTCCTGCTCAATTCGTATGTACTCGCCCTGCTCTATATTCTGACGAAAAATGGTGCTGAGATGAATCAACAGTTCCCTTGCCTGTTCTGGATTTGTGCGACAGTAAGAGACGATGGTATTCAACGAATTAAACAAAAAGTGCGGCTGAATTTGCGTTTGCAAAGCCCGTAGTTCCGCCTTTTGACGAAGCGTATTTAAGTGTTCAATTAATGCCAATTCCAGCTGCGATGAAAAAAGTTGGGCAAGACCGTTGGCAAATTCCAAGTGTGTAAGTCCAATAGGGTAGTTGCTTGCCAGAAATAATCGCAACGAGCCGATCCGCTCCCCTTGAACATGCAGAGGGATAATGATCCCTGATTTCAGTTTGCAAGATGGATGTGGGCAAGAAAAATGTTCCTTTACGAAGATAATACTTGAATTATGGTTTAGGAGAATTTGTTCATCAGAAATTTGCAGCGGATAAGATCCCTCATCCTGGTGATGATCGCACCCTACTCCAACATAACTTAAAAGTTTATTGTTCTTCGTCACTGCGACCGCATCGAATGATGTATGCCGATAAATAATCCCAGCGACTTTCTCGGCCGTTTCTTCTGTCAACCCCTTGCGGAGATATGGTAGCGTCTCCTCCGCTATTTGAAGGGATTGTCTGGCTAAATCTGCCGCCACCAGGTCACGCTCCTTGAAGACATTCTGCAGGATTGCCAGGAATATGGCGATGCCTAATGAATTCGTCGTGATCATGGGAATCCCAATCACGGACACGACCCCATAGCCGACTTCAAAGGGTCTTACGAGTAACAAGATGAGGCTCATCTGCAACGTTTCTGCAAGCACCCCATACCTTAACCCAATAAACCAGCTCATCTTCTCACGTCGCCACTTTTTCGCCAGAAATCCCCCTAACAGCCCTTCAAGGATCGTTGCAACCGCACAAGCTTCCGCAGTCAATCCGCCAAGCGATAACCGGTGCAAGCCAGCGATCAGACCAGCCCCTGCCCCTACTACTGGACCACCGAGCAAGCCCCCAACCATTACCCCAATTACTCGTGAATTGGCTAGCACCCCTTCATCCAGCCAATAACCTGTGTAGGTACCAATGATTCCCATAATTCCAAAAATTATAATCAGAAAACATTTGTCTTTTGAAGATAGGTTGTCTTGAAAAATCCTTTTAAACAGATCTATCCGTGTTAATACAAAAGCAATCGTAGCAACAACGCACATCCCCTGAATTAATTTAATAAATAAGGTGCTGTCAAGCATCCTTCACGGCTCCTTTTTTACAATTAGGTGAATACTCACATTCATTGTATAGGCCGTTCATTACTTTGTAAATATTTAGAAATGTTGTTTTTCTTACTCTATCTCATCTATTAGCTAGTAATAGGTAGGCTAAAGGAAAATTAGGTTTCAGAATCATTAAACAAAGAATGACCAAAACCAATCCTTGGGTAAAACTTAAAGGATACTCTTTATTAAGAACGTAAACATTTGTTGTATCGTTTGGAACAAAAAAGGTCAGCCCTTCACTATAATAATTTTCGTTACATAAAAGTTGGCTTACAGGAAAATAATGAGAGGGATAGATGAACACATTTCATAGTAAAGGACGGCGATATAATGCCAACAAGAAACAGGAAAGAAATCGCTCCAAAACGAATTCGTGGAGAAAACAATCTCGAGGAACGCATCGAAGAAATGATGGATGCTGCGGGAGTCGCCGAAGAAATGTCGAATCAAACGATGAATAGTGAAACAAGGGATAAAACATAAAAGGCACAGTTGTGCCTTTTGTTAGTACTTAATTATATTTAATTTTATTTCTCCACCGACTCACTGAATATTAAACGAGAATCACCTTTCTGAATCGAATTTACTTCATAATAACTGATCTGTGCTTGGTCGCCTGTGAGTGAAAGAATGGCATATGAATTATATAAAAATCCATCCTGATTTATACTGAGCTTTGCCTTATTTAGATTCATGACTGGCGGTTCTTTCTTACCCTGTAAGTTTAAATGGGGTGAAGTGATAAATGGTTTTTGGTCGACCATCATGGGTATTGCTCCTGAACCTATGCACCGACCCTTCTTTAGGTTTATGTAGGGATCAAATAAGATCTGGTTATGCTCGTGCCCCCAAAGCCATAAAGACACCTGATCCATGACACTTCGGAAGGTCTCTCTCAGGAAAGGATTATAGGCAATGGTTTGTCCTTGACCATCCTTCCCCACACCTAATGAACTAAATAGCGGATGATGTGACAATAGAATGGTTTTACGGGAACCGGCTGTACTAAATTTATGTAAATGCCACCTCTCTTCTGCTTGGTCCAGGTACGTTACATTTGAAGCACTTAAAAAGGGATTACTTGAGTGCAAGCCAGTATCCAAACCTAATATTTGCCAATAATTATTTCTCAAACAAAAATAACTTGCCGGTTGATTCAATTGCTGAAGCAGCCAATAATACCCTTTACCCCCTGAGTACATTTCGTGGTTTCCAGCAAGCGTATAAACCGGGGTACTGCCAGCTATTTTTTTTATTGGCGCCAAGAAATAGTCTTGAACCTCATCCATTGTTCCCGAGTAATAAATGTCTCCTAGATGGATGATTAGATCGGGATGATGCATTTTTACTGCCTTCAATGACCACTCAGCTACTTTCGTACCCGTCCCCCAATCCGCAAGAAAAGCAATTTTTATATTTGCTGGGATATCCATCACAAAATCATTGAGTTGCTTGTAACGTACATAGGGTATAACTCCTCTGTCTTTTTTAAATGCCAAATAGGTTTTTAAAGCCTCATGCCATCCGGGATCACAGGTTGACATTTTAAATCGGTTCATAAGTTCCTGATACCGTTCCCTATCCCCTTGAATTTCAGCCTTGGCTAAAGCTGCAACTATTTTCGTGCACTCATCAATTACGTTCCTATTGTAATCTATAAATGGGACCATTCTTCCTTCCAAAAAAGCATTTGCCACTTGCACAAAATGGTTCATCCTGTAAATGTCAGATTTGGAGAAAGCGCCATTTTTCCCCGCTTTTGAAATAGCCGATTGCCAAAGGGATAATATGGGGTTCCGAAATGTCGGATATGTCATGTGTCCTCCTTTTCAAATCAAAGTAGTACTCTACGGTCAAACCTTTTCTTTTACGTGGAACTAGTCGGAAAGGGATTTACAAAATGAGGTGAGGAACTTTCAAGTGGGAGACATTTTCGTTGCCTGTGACAATACTAATGGAATTGAATAAAATCCTATGTTGAGGTGATCCCTCTTTTCAAAACAGAAATACGAATCATCATATTCCGCCTGAAAGATACATACGTTCTTTTCCAATCATTTACTTATAAAGACTAGTCAGTAATATTTATGACGTTAGAAGTTAATTATAACCATGGCTAGAAGGCCACCCTGAGCCTTGATTAGGTTATGGCCAATGCTCCACCCGACAATGCTGATATAAAGAAAGGGACTAGCATTCGTATGCTAGCCCCAGATATTACGTAGTGAATCCTATCCACACCTGCTATATCCACAATTGGTACAACTCTTACATCCCTCAGTATTAATAAGCGATGCTGTTCCACAGGATGGACAGATGTCCTTCGTCCCTAAATCAAATCCATCATCATGAAAATCATGTTCTACCGCTTTTGCCTCTGGCAGAGCAGCTGCTTCTGTTGCTGCGATCAAACCATTGACGTCGGGACCATCGAGGTGCAGTTCCATCGCTTTGGCCATGGCATCTGCAACGGATTCCACGCGATTTGGTCCAAACCCAACGGCTCCTGTACCACCAATGCCCTTCAAGTGTTTAATCAACAAGCGGGCTTTGTTTCCATCTGGCAGATCACCAAATCGTAAGAATAAGGTGGCGACGCGGCCAAGTGCTTCGGACATGGCGAAGACGTCTGAACCTGCTTTTCCTACGTTTACAATAACCTCAAATGGTGCGTTATTTACATCATTGATGGTGATATAAGCTTTACCTAAAGGTGTATTCATTTTGTAGGTTGCACCGTGTAAAATCTGTGGACGGCGCTGATATTCTTTTTCCTTTTCAGGCTCAATCACAGCTTGTGTAGCTGCGGATTGTTTCTTTTCTTCTGGCTTGTCCTTCTTTTCGGTGGACAATACTTGCACGTCGCGGCTGCCGTCGCGATAAATGGTAACCCCTTTACAACCTAGTTCAAAGGCAAGCTCGTACAAGTTTTTCGTATCTTCAACGGTAAAATCATTCGGTGCATTGGCGGTCTTCGAAATCGAGCTGTCCACCCACTTTTGGATCGCCGCTTGTACACGTACATGGTCTTCCGCGGATAAATCTTGTGCAGTAACAAAATATTCAGGTAGATCTTGCCCTGGATGTTCATTGAGCCAGTTTTGAGCGATTGGTACATACTGCTTATCAAACCCCAAACGGCTTTGACGGAAATATTCAAATGCAAAGTAAGGTTCGATCCCTGTGCTTGTTCCTACCATGGTTCCTGTACTTCCGGTAGGTGCTTGAGTGATCACGGTCACATTGCGCATACCATTTTCGCGAATGGACTCACCTACTTCAGGGTACTCACTTACCATCGTTTTCATAAACCCGCTCATCAAAAACTTGTCCGTATCAAACGCCTTGAAAGAACCCTTTTCCGCAGCAATTTCAGCTGAAGCCAAATAGGCTTCTTTGGCGATGAAGGAATAGATTTTATCCAGGAACTTGATAGATTCCGCGCTTCCGTAACGAATGTTGAGTTTAATCAACAGTTCTGCAAGACCCATGGAGCCTAGTCCAACACGGCGCTCATTCATCTGGTTTTCTTTATTTTCTTCGAAATGGTAAGGCGTCGTATCGATGACGTTATCTAGGAAACGAACAGAGTAGTTCACACATTTTGCTAGTTCATCCCAAGCTACATCATGATTTTCCTCATCATAAAACTTCGATAGGTTAAGGGCTGATAAGTTACAGACTCCCCAACCCGGAAGGCCTTGTTCTCCGCATGGATTCGTACAAATAATAGGGTTGAAATACCAGGAATTTGACATTTGATTATAGTATTCCATGAATACAATGCCTGGTTCTGCAGACTTCCAGGCCGATTCAATAATCGTATGCCAGATTTCTCTTGCCTTCATTTTCTTATAGACTTTAACTGGCTTTCCAAGCTCTTTCCACTTTGCCAGGTTTCCATCCCAAATTTGATCGTACTCTGGATCTTGAGTATCTGGGAAAACGAACTCCCAATCAAGATCTTCCTTCACAGCCTTCATAAAGTCATTGCTGACACAAACAGAAAGATTGGCGTTGGTAACGAGACCAGCTGTTTGCTTAATCGTAATAAACTCTAACAAATCAGGATGCCAGTCCCAAAGCATTAGCATTAATGCGCCACGCAAATTGTTACTCTCCACAATGGAGGGTTAGGTCATTTCTGCCTAACTCTCATGCTTTCACATGAGCTCAGACTATATCATCAGAGAATAAAACTTTTCATGCTTTCTTGTAAGCTTTAAATCACCAAATGCATATAAGTGTTCATAAATTGCTTTCAACTCGTCCACACTGGATAAATATAGGTCATAACATCCTTCTTTTGGAGTGATGGAATTTACTCTTTTTGCAAAACCTTGTCTTTTAAGAAATTGCAGTGTGCCATTCAGTAGCTCATAAGTTCCAGTAAGACCGAATCGAGCTTTTATATACCCATTCCTAGGATAAACGCGAATATGTCCGTCAGCGTCAAATATCCCCCGCAAAAAGGCCCACTGAAGCTTATCATCGTTAAATTCAATCCACTGCTCTTTTTTAGTCTTTTTAGGAGTTATACCTAGCTTAATTAAGTCATCGCACATTTTAGTTGAATTGATGGATAATCTAACTTTTTCTTGTTCGTTAGTCCGACGTCTGTTTTTATCAATTTTTACTGCTTCAACCATATTCAATTCATGCGCAATATCTTTTACAAGTTGCATATCTTCTTTAGCCAGAGTAATTACTAAGCGTTTAGACTTTACTCTGTCATGGATACAACCGTCGCCTAGTATAAATCCCACAAGGTACGCTTTGTTATATGTTTCAATCACTGAAAAGTAATTTTCATCGTAGTGATATATTCTTGACTTTTCCTTTCCAGCTTCACCAGGATCTCGACCTTTGATATTATTTTCCATCATCCAGCGTGATAGTGTTCCCCTAGGAACACTTAGCATATTGGCTATTTCATGTTGTGAATGTCCTTGTTCATAAAGCTTACAAACTTCTTGCAGTAGTTCTTCCCTGCCACGCGCCCCATAATGCCGTCTCCGAACATTTTGGTTTACTCCTTCCATTGCTTCCAAGGAAACACCCACCTTGCTCGTTTACCCAAATTATACCTGGAAACTTTAGGAAGTTTCAATAGTCGTTGAACGTTCAACTTCGTTTCCGAAGCTGCTTCGCTGCTGATTGCCCAATCCCTGCACTTTTCAACCATTCACGCTTGCCGTTGCCGACTACGTTGTAGGGTGCGGGGCTTTAAGGGTGTTCCAGCAATTCACGTGGTTAAGTCGCCATGGTGTTAACGACTTCCCCCTTGCTCAATCAATCCTGTCGTATAACTAAACAATCCTCCCCAGCTTACAGAACCGCTGGAAGAACCATTCACGCCTTTCACCAAGGCTCTTCTTGGCCGCAGTGATGATAGGTTGATTCCAACTCCGCCGCCGCGTGACATAATTTCTGTCATCTCGCTTAGGGTTTCCATAATGCCCCCACGGCTGTCTTTCGGGGATGGGATGACGTAACAATTAAAGAGCGTTAGTTCGTCGTTGGTTCCTGCTCCTGCGGCAATTCTACCACCGGGAACTAGTTTCCAATCTTCAAGAACATAGCGGAATTTTTCTTCCCACTCGGCTTGTTTTTCTTCGGTTTGTTCACATCTGGAAATCGTTTTGGCAAGACGACCCCACATTTTATCTGGTGTTTCTTCTAGTGACTTGATCATTTTTTCTGGGGAAGTCACAATCTCTTCATTACTGCGTAATTTTACAGTAACGTCGTTTCCTTCGCGTTTCACGACAACCCCTACTTCCTTCATTGGAAACTTAGGATCGTCTTTCGTAAGGACTATTACAGTATCACCTACTTGTACATGGTCAGGGTCTAGATCCTTCCTTGCATAGCGATCAAGAAAGATCTTTTCGCTTAAGCCCTCAAGGCGATATGTAGTATTAGAAACGGTCATTGCATAGCCTCCATATAATCAAATAAATTGACCCTTATCTGGTTGTTTGTTACATTAGAAAGGTAGGTACTAGATAAAGATATCATACCCTTCGATCTCTATCAATATATTGATGCGGTATATTTACCCTTACACTACATGTTGTATTTTTTTAAAAAGTCAAGACTTGTTTTTTGGAAAATGTGCGGGAGATGTGATGAATCATGATTCTATTCAATGATCAATTGATCCGGCGGGAAGAAGCAAGAGTAGACATCGAGGATCGGGGCTACCAATTTGGCGATGGCATTTATGAAGTCGTCAGTGTTTATGAAGGAAAGATTTTTCGTTTGGAAGAACATCTGCAACGTTTGAGCTACTGTGCTGGAGAAATTGGTATCGAGCTGCCAACCAGCCTGGAGGTTTTAATCACGAATCTTTATAAATTAATAGAGGTAAATCAACTTGTTAATGGACAAATCTATTTTCAAGTCACTCGTGGGTATGCGCCGCGAAACCATCCATTTCCTGCCCAACCCAAGCCTGTACTGACCGGATATGTCACACGAAAACCTCGTCCGCTAGAGTTAATGAAAACCGGTGTGAAAGCGATTACTTTGGACGATATCCGTTGGCTTCGCTGTGATATTAAGAGTCTAAATCTCCTGGGCAGTGTTCTTGCCAAACAAAAGGCAATCGAACAAGGGGCTTTTGAAGCCCTACTGCATCGAAACGGAAAGGTTACGGAAGGAAGCTCAACGAATCTCTTTATGATTAAGGACGGTAAGATTCAGACCCATCCCTTGGGAAATCTCATCTTGGGCGGGATTACGCGAATCGTGATTCTGGAGCTAGCAGGGCAAAAGAACATTCCAGTCATCGAAGAACCCTTTTCCCTAAAGGAGTTGTATGCAGCGGATGAGGTTTTTGTATGTAGTACAACTTCTGAAGTGATGCCGATCATCACCATCGACGGCAATCCAGTCGGAAATGGTTCTGTTGGTCCCCTTACCAGAAAGCTGCAAGAGCTGATGGAAGAAATGCTTTTTGCCCATCAGGAAAAGGTGCAATAAATTAGAAGAAGATGTATCCCTCTGTCGAGGAAGCTTTCCTATATGCGGAAAAAGTATAGCCTAACGGGATGCACAAACGTAAGTTTTTAACCTATGATGAGCCCGTTGACTTTCATGCCGATGGGCTTTTTCCATATAAAAATTCGAGGGGAGAATGTTCATGGGGTTACTAGATGAAAAGTTTTTAAAACTTGGTGCGGAATATGCACCGGGACAAGAGGTACGTCAAGACACAAATGAAGTGCAGCTGCGGGGAGAAATCATTGCGGGGACGCCAGTGGACTTTTCGCACGGTGACGTAGACGCGTTTGAGCCCATTCCAGGCAGTTTAGATCAGTTCATCGAAGGAGTACATATCGGCGGCAAACAAGCCTATACGGAGTATCGCGGAAGCCATAGCATCCGGGAGAATATCGCACACAAGCTTGCTACCTTCACGGACTCAACGGTTCATGCAGAGCGCAATTTGATTATTACTCCCGGGACACAAGGTGCCCTCTTTCTAGCCATGGGTTCAACGGTGGCCAGAGGCGATAAAGTAGCCATTGTAGTGCCAGACTATTTCGCCAACCGCAAACTGGTTGAATTCTTTGACGGGGAAATCGTTCCGATTCAGATGGACTATTATAGCACGGACACCTGTGCGGGAATAGACTTAACCCAGCTGGAAGATGCCTTCAAAGCAGGAGTGAAACTCTTTTTGTTCTCCAACCCCAATAATCCGACGGGTGTCATTTATTCCCCGGCGGAAATCCGAGTAATCGCGGAACTGGCGCAAAAGTATGGTGCTACCGTCATCGTCGATGAGCTATACTCCCGACAAATTTTTGATGAAAGGATTTACACGCACCTATGTGCACAACATATCGTAGATCCCGAAAATGTGATTACCATCATAGGCCCATCAAAAACAGAGTCATTGAGTGGGTACCGATTGGGGGTAGCTTTCGGATCCGCAAAAATTATTGAGCGTATGGAAAAGCTGCAAGCCATTGTTTCTCTACGGGCAGGAGGTTATAGCCAAGCCGTACTAAAATCTTGGTTTTCTGAGCCCGAAGGCTGGATGGCAGAGCGAATTGCTCAGCACCAAGCCATTCGTGACGATCTGATGGCAAAGCTTCATGCTGCTGAAGGTTTTAAGGTGAGAGCAACAGAGGCCGGAAGTTACCTCTTCCCTAGACTTCCACAATTAGATGTGACGGTTAATGATTTCGTAAAGATTCTACGCCTCCAGGCAGCGGTTACGGTCACACCTGGAACTGAATTTGGACCACAGTATACTGACAGCTTCCGCATCAATTTTTCCCAGGATCATCGAGCAGCTGTTGAGGCGATAGAACGGATTATTAAAGTTGTAGAGGGGTACCGCAAATGAGCACATTAGGTGAAAAAGGCAATCCCATTCCGCAGGGGAGATATGTTCCTGCCAGCCGGTTCGGTAATCTGATCTATACCGCCGGGATGACTCCGAGAAATAACGGTGTACTGATTCAAACCGGTAAAGTGATGACCGCTGAACCACTTGCAAGCTATAAAGCCGCAGTCCGACAAGCGGTGGAAAATGCACTGGTTGCAGCAAAAAATACCCTATCGGAACAAGACCGGATGGAGCAGATCCTCTCACTCACCGTTTACATCAATGCAGAGGAAACCTTCCAAGCACATGCTAGTCTTGCAGACTATGCTTCTGAATATTTATATGAAGAATTAGGAGACAAAGGGATCGGGAGCCGTGCCGCAATCGGCGTTGCCTCCCTGCCGGGAAATGCGCCGGTGGAGGTTCAATTGATTGCTGCTTTTTCATCCGAAAAATAAAAAGGGCCACAGAGGCCCTTTTTTAGTTCGTTTTCTCAATTTCATAAATCGTATCGTTGATCGTATAGAATGTAATTTTATCATTTTTATATAGACTGCGTAGGGTAAGAGCTGTATTCCCCTTGTGTACATAGACCGTATCAGCCAGCTTGTAATTATATAGCCCTTTCACGAGATATAAATAGTTGCTGTTACTAATATAATCAAAAGTACCGCTTTCCTTCGTCATTACGTTAAAGGTTTTCTCCCCATCAACCTTATTCTGAAGTTCTACGCGATCACCTACTGCAAGGTTGCTTAAGCTATTGTATTTTTTGGAGTTCACTAATATTTGATCATTTCTCCCGAAAGAAATGGTAGAAGAGTCTCCCTTAAAGTTTTCTACAGTGATCTCGTTTTTAGTCGCGTTGATTGCAGTGATAATCCCCTTCACCTGTGGAATAACTTCAATGCTCTTTAAATCATTCCCCAAATAAGTGACACGAAGTAAATCATCTTCTTGAATATCTTCAATATCCGCTCTGGTTAACCCTGGTACAATCAATCTCACCTTGGAATCCAAATACAGGTTGCTTTCATCCCCGTCTTCATCTTCCACACGAATCTTATCACTGCTTGTCGATACACTGTCTACTTTAAAATCAAATTCCTTCCGTACATCGATTTCCAAAACATAATTCTCGTTGTCCACTTCGACCCGAACATAATCATTGCGGCGAATATCATCTAGATCTGCACGTCTTTCATCTTCGATATTCACATCATAGTCTTCGTCAATGATATAGTTTTTCTGTTCATTGAAAGCGGTGGCCAATCGTAACAAACGACGATCCGGATCAATCGACAGAACCGTTCCTTCAATCCGGTTATCCAGTTCAAGGAAGAAAATCTTGTCATTATATAATTGAACCTTTGCACTCATTCCCCGCTTGATCTGACTCAAACTTGGCTTACTTACATCGTTAATATAGAGTTCATAGCTATCGTCGAACTTGTAAGATACCAATCCATCCTTTGTTTTAATAAAGAGTTTTTCTTCATCAGCCGATAACCCATCAACTGTTCCTTCGATGTAATTATCAAAGAATGGGTCATCTGTCCGATCTGAAGCCGTTCGGTTCGTCACTTCAATAGAGGTTATCTCGCCTTTTTTCACTTGAGCTACGATCTTATCTCCTGCGTCAAGATCAAGTATAGAAGCTCTAGTCATGCCCGAAAGTTGAATGTCCACATCATCCCCGATCGGATAGGCTTTGTACCCGCCATCCGTTGTTTTAAAAGTAAGGAGGGACCCATCCGGAGAAACCTGTGCAACCGTACCTTCCTCAACAATCGTTTTGACCTTGATCGTTTCTATTAAATTATCATAAACTTCTACTTCAATTTCCATCCCCTTGCGCAGATCATTGAGACCTGATTTCCGTTGATCAGGGTAAACTACCGAAACAAGAGAGCTGATCGGATAAAGTTGTGGAATCTTGTTTTCCGTTAGCAGGGTGAGCTGGCCATTCTTCAGATCGATTTCATAGATTGTACCAGAATTGGAAGGTGCCATAGCTCCCAAGGAACGAGTGATAGAAACGACCTTTCCATTTAGCATCGATAATTCGATTTGATCATTTTCGGTTAAGTCTTTTAAAGTAATAAAGGCTCCATCGCTAGAACGAACGGCTACCTGGTCACTAAAGGTGTACGTGGTATCTACATCATCGACCCGAACGATGAGCGAATTTAATTCAGGATAATTTTTAATCAAGGTTCCATTGATTGTCTCCGTTGCCGCTGTGGTACTATCCTGGATCTCGATGTAGGTGGCCACCGGACTTCCCATAATAACAACAGACTGTTGATTTCGAAGATCTGCTTGTTCTACTCTTTCATTATTTTTAAATACCATTGTACGTGCATTAAGCTGGAAGGATTTCAAGCCAGTTTTGGTTTGCAGCGTCAATTCATCGCCATTAAAGGAAGCTATCTGGCCACTCCATTGTTCCCCGGCAGTTTGCGGAAGATACTGATCGGAACGACTTAAAAGCGCAGCCAATTGGACACGAGTCACCGGTTGATTTGGGTTAAAATTATAGCTTCCGTCCTTATTAGGCACTCCATTAATCAAACCGTATGTATCAGATGCAGCCAGTTTGACATAATCTTCTGCCCACGCATCAATTCGATCTTTATCTGCAAAATTACTAGTCAGCGCAGTATAACGAGTGATCTCGTCTTCTTTGCCAATCATTCTTACGAGCAATTGAGCAATCCATTCGCGTGTCGCAGCGGCACTGCCCATAAAGCGGCTCTCCTCTTCAATTCGCAGTAAACGATATTTATCCGCAACAGCTACATAGGGCTTAGCCCATTCTGCTACAGCACGATAATCTAATTGATAGTTAGCCATATTATAGCTGTCTACTTCCGCTTGCAGGCCAAGAGAACGAAGTACCATAACAAGGGCCTCTTGCTGGGAAACAGACATATTTGGCTTGAAATACCCTTGATCATCCCCCTCAACAATCCCCCGCATGGACATTTTGGCTACATCTTTCAAAGCCCAATTCTGGATCGCCTGTAAATCCTTAAAATTCAGGCCTGCTCCGTCGGCATTGTCAGCATATACGGCACTAGTCCCAATTCCGTTCACCCCGCATGCCATGGAAATTGCCAGGAGGCTTGAAACACATTTCGTCACTTTCTTTCTCATGATGAATGCTCCTCTCCTTATATATAAATTTTAAATTTAATCATGAACAAAAAAAGAAAAAGAGGGAAATTATCCCTCTTCTTACCCTTCGACACCGTTATACAGTTTTCCTGTTAAAAATGAAAAAAAGCTCGGATTTTAACGTTTAAAGTTCCATTCATGCTTTCCATAACGTTCAACGACCAGTTGGTTAGCAAGCTCTTCTTCTTCTATGGTCAGTGTACCCGGGACTAATTCGATCGAGAGCCCCTCTTCAAAACCTTTAAAGAAGGCCTCTGTTGCTTCCTGGAGAGAAACTTTCCGATCACTCACATGGTTAATGGCCACAGCCTTTTGCAGGAACGAGTCTTTCATTCTTTGCCGAAGGCGATCCGATGAAAAATGGAGCAGGTTGAACAACTTATCCACATCCATATTAAGAAGAATCGACCCATGCTGCAGAATTGTCCCTCTTTGCCTCGTTTGCGCGCTGCCCGCTACCTTTTTCCCTTCCACAACAAGTTCGTACCAGGAAGGGGAATCAAAGCAAGCTGCGGAGCCCATAGAGGCATACTTTTCCTTCTCTTCCTCTGAAGCCAGTGAAACCATCTCCGCTTGCAGTCCCAGTTGCTGAAACCCTTTTAACAACCCATTGCTAATCACACGATAAGCCTCATTAACCTGAGAAGGCATCCCCGGATAATTCTCCGAAACCACAACACTATAGGTCAACTCCTGATCATGGAGTACCGCCCTACCACCTGTTGGCCTACGCACAAAACCGAGTCCATACTCCTCCACCTTTTCGATGATCACTTCCTTCTCGGCTTTTTGAAAATACCCAATAGAAAGCGTTGCCGGATCCCATGTGTAAAAACGCAAGGTGGGAGGGGTTCCCCCTTGGCTGTGGACATTCAAGATTGCCTCATCTATTGCCATATTCATTGCAGGTGACAGCGCACCCGAGTCTATAAACCGCCACTTTAGACGTTCGCTCATATATACATCCCCTTGGTGGGGTGTCGATTGAATAGCTGGGGGGTAGGTCTTTCCTTAGCTCGGCAGCTCAGACCCAATAGCGGAAAACTTTTCCGTTATTTCATCTTTTCCCCTTGGATTCTCCATGATAACGGAAATTTTTTCCGCTATTCTTGGTTTGTCCGACCATGATGGGACCGTTCTGACCCAATAACGGAAAACTTTTCCGTTATTTCACCTTTTCCCATTGGATTTCCTATGATAACGGAAATTTTTTCCGCTATTCTTGGTTTCTCAGACCACGATGGGACTGTTCTGACCCAATAGCGGAAAACTTTTCCGTTATTTCACCTTTTCTATTCATCGACAACCCTTTTTTCCATTATAACCCCAATGTACCGTAATTCGCCCATTCGCGCAAACCAGCACGAATCAAATAGGAGGGCGAGGATAACTTTCCCTGAGCCATCCTCCACCATAAAAAGGCTCCTCCCATGGGAGAAGCCCTTCACTAGCCTGATCCAGTGCCTACCGCTTATACCGCAAAATCGGTTTCCGTGCCGCCGTTACCTCATCTAAACGTGTGACTACGGTGTGGTGCGGCGCTTCCTGGACGATCTCAGGATTTTCCTCTGCCTCACGGGCGATTTGGATCATGACCTCAATAAATTCATCGAGGGTTTCTTTCGATTCGGTTTCCGTCGGTTCAATCATCATGCACTCCTCTACGATCAACGGGAAGTAGATCGTCGGCGGGTGGTAACCGAAATCAAGTAGCCGTTTGGCGATATCCAATGTGCGAACTCCTAGCTTTTTCTGGCGGCGGCCAGACAAAACGAACTCATGCTTGCAGACCTGATCATATGGAAGATCGTAGTAAGGAGCGAGTCTTCGCATCATGTAATTGGCGTTCAAAACAGCTTCCTCGGAGACTCGCCGCAATCCTTGCGGTCCCATGGAACGAATATAGACATAAGCGCGAACATTGATTCCGAAATTCCCATAATACGCCTTAACCCGCCCAATGGAATCAGGTCTTTCATCATCCAAGCAGTACGAATCACCAGCTTTCACGACCAACGGAGCTGGAAGAAAAGAAGCCAATTCCTTCTTACACCCAACAGGTCCAGAGCCTGGGCCGCCGCCGCCGTGTGGCCCTGTAAAGGTTTTGTGGAGATTCAAATGAACCACATCAAATCCCATATCTCCTGGACGGGCAATCCCAAGAATGGCATTCGCATTGGCTCCATCATAATAGAGAAGTCCTCCCGCCGCATGAACGATCTCGGCGATTTCTATGATTTGCTGTTCAAACAAACCAAGGGTACTTGGGTTTGTCATCATAAAAGCGGCAGTATCCGGTCCGACAACCTGGCGCAGCTCATCCAGGTCGACCCCACCCCTCTTATTAGAGGAAATCGTGATCGTTTCTAACCCGGCAACTGATGCACTTGCGGGATTAGTGCCATGCGCGGTATCTGGGACAATCACCTTCGTCCGTTTTTCCCCCCGGCTCTCATGATAAGCGCGGATCATCATGAGGGCCGTCCATTCCCCTTGTGCTCCTGCGGCCGGTTGCAAGGTTACATAATCCATGCCTGTGATTTCTTCTAATTCAGATTGCAAACCATACATTAACTGCAAAGCGCCTTGAATCGTTTCTTCCGCTTGATACGGGTGGATCTTTGCAAAGCCCGGATATCTGGCAACATCCTCATTTATTTTCGGATTGTACTTCATTGTACAAGAGCCAAGCGGATAGAACCCTGAATCAATTCCGTGATTTCGATTAGATAGTTCCGTATAATGCCGAATCAACTGGAGCTCAGAGACCTCGGGAAGCGCTGCCGGTGCCTCTCGGATGAACTCTGTCGGGAACACATCGGTCAGATCCACTTCGGGAACATCGCATTCTGGCAAACTGTAGGCAAACCTCCCCGGTCTACTCATTTCAAAAATTAGCGCTTTTTCCATGTTTTTAACCACGGATGATCCCCTCCAATCCCTTTACCAACGAATCAATCTCTTCTTTTGTCCGGCTTTCCGTCACCGCAATCAGCATATGTCCCGCTAATTCCGGAAAATCTCTGCCTAGATCATAACCACCCACAATCTTTTCCTTCAACAAAAGCCGATTTACTTCACCAACGGGCCTCGGCAATTTAACGACAAATTCATTAAACACAGGAACGGAAAAGGGGATCTCTACCCCAAGCTCAGCAACTCTCTTTTTCGCGTATTGCGTTTTCTGTATATTTAGGAGGGCCATTTCCTGTACACCGTGCCTACCCAAGGCGGTCATCGCAACAGATGCAGCCAGGGCATTCAATGCCTGATTTGAACAAATATTTGATGTCGCCTTTTCCCGGCGAATATGTTGTTCACGAGCTTGCAGGGTCAATACATACCCCCGCTTGCCATTTTGATCTGTCGTTTGCCCGACAATTCTACCGGGGATTTTTCTCATCAGCTTTTCTCTGACAGAAAAGTAGCCACAAGTCGGTCCACCAAGCTGCATCGGAATGCCAAACGGCTGTGCATCTCCGACGACAATATCTGCACCAAATTTTCCTGGAGGCTCAAGTACCCCTAATGCCAATGGATTCGAAGAAACAACCAATAACCCTTTGTGTTTATGAGCAATCTCTTCAATCGCACGCAAATCCTCAATCGAACCGAAAAAATTGGGATATTGCACAATGACAGCCGCAGTATGTTCATCACTTGCCGCATCAAGCGCCTGGAGATCTGTGACCCCATTCACGATGTCAATCTCCACCACCTCATACCCTTGCCCTTTTCCGTTTACTTTCAGAATCGATCGGGCTTCTGGATGGACTGCTTTAGATACCAGTACTTTTTTTCCGGCTGCCCCGCCGACCGCCAAGTTTGCTGCCTCTGATACTGCCGTTGGTCCATCATACATGGAGGAATTGGCCACTTCCATTCCGGTTAATTCACAAATCATCGTCTGGAACTCAAAAATAGCTTGGAGTTCCCCCTGACTGATTTCCGGTTGATAAGGTGTATAAGCTGTATAAAACTCCGAACGGGAGATCACATGATTAACGGTGCTCGGAATATAATGGTCGTAAATCCCTGCCCCCAAAAAATAAGCATATTCCTGACTGTTTACATTTTGGTTTGTTAAGCTATTAAAATAACGAACAATCTCGGGTTCCGACAACGCTTCAGGAATGTTCAATTCCCCTTTAAAACGAACATTCTCGGGAATATCTGAAAACAACTCTTCTACACTTTCAATCCCGAGGAATGTTAACATTTCCTTTTTATCTTCCCAAGTCATTGGAAGGTAACGGTATTTCACTTTGACTCCCCCTTAACAAAAGTATCGTATTCTTCATTACTCCAAAGTGCGGCAGAGTCGCTTGATTCAAGCACAGCCACCCAGCCCTGATCAAGTGGATTACGGTTTAGCAAATCTGGTTCCTCCATAAGCCGGAGGTTAATCTCACTGACTAAACCATTTAAGGGGGCATATAGATCTGTAACGGTCTTTGCTGTTTCAACTGTTCCAATCGCTTGACCCGCTTGAACCCTCTCCCCTTTCACAGGCAGTTCAACCGCAATCACTTCCCCCAAGCGCTCGATGGCAAAAGGAGTAAGACCTATACGGTAGGTTCGAGACCCGATTTTCTCTATCCATATATGTTCCCTAGAAAATCTTTTTTCTGTCATTTACTTGCCTCGCTTGTAAAAAGGGGTCTTCACCACAACCGCCTTCAGTCTTTTTCCGCGAATCTCTACTTCCAATTCAGTCCCTATCCCCGCAAATTCGACCTCAACTAAAACCAATCCAATATTTTTCTTCAGTGTTGGGGACTGTGTACCCGTTGTGACTTCGCCTATCTTTTTATCATTTACATAAACAGGATAGTGAGTCCTCGGAATCCCCCGTTCAATCATTTCGATCCCAACAAGCTTTCTTGATACGCCTTCCGATTTTTGCTTCAATAAGGCAGATTTCCCTATAAAATCAACCTCTTTATCCAGTTTGACAGCAAATCCTACCCCCGCTTCCAAAGGGGAGATCTGTTCAGATAACTCTTGCCCATATAACGGTAACCTAGCCTCGAACCGAAGCGTATCGCGTGCGCCTAAGCCGCAGGGAAGGATTCCTTCTGCTTTGCCCGCTTCAAGAATCTTATTCCACAGCTGGACAGCATCCTCAGGGTTGCAGTAAATCTCAAATCCATCCTCTCCTGTATAACCTGAACGAGATAACAGAACCTGGAAACCCGCTAATCGAACTTCGGAAAATTGGAAGAACTTTAATTGGGATAGATCCATATCGGTTAATTTTCCTAAGATCTCTTCCGATCGCGGCCCTTGTATGGCAAGCAGGGCTGTTTGCTCTGAAACATTTACCAGTTCCGCATTTTCCTGAAGATGCCGCTTCATCCAGGCGAAATCAGTATCTAGGTTGGCAGCATTGACAACGAGAAGAAAACAATCGTCTGCTTTTTTATAAACTAAAAGATCATCGACCGTTCCTCCATTTTCATAACACATTATGGAATATTGAATGGCGCCGGTTTGCAGTTTAGAAGCATCATTTGTGGTGATCTTCTGGACAAAGGCTAACGCCTCAGGACCTTGCACTTCAATTTCTCCCATATGGGATACATCAAATAATCCCGTTCTGTTCCGAACGGCTTCGTGCTCCTCCTTAATGCTTGAAAATTGAACAGGTAATTCCCATCCTCCGAAATCAATCGTTTTCGCACCATAAGCTTGATATACCGGGAATAACGGAGTTCTTTTCAGGTCAGACATCCAGCTACCTCCATTTTTTTAAATTTTCACACTAAAAAATACACCAAAAAAGGACAGACGTAGAGTATGTTTCCCCTACACTCTGTCCTTGTTACCTGAGAGATTTACCCCTTGGGTGGCCTTCTGGCGCTCTCCAGAGTTGCGTCTGATAGAAGTTCTTTTGCCTGAGAGATTCACCTTTCACGGCTTGCTCCTTCGGCGCTGCGTCACAGTCTCTCCCTCTATCTTCATTCGCTAATGTATGATTTCTTGTAAATTGTAGAATGCTATTTCATAAACTCTTTTTTTCTTTATGTATTTTACCCTATTCCGCAAAATAATTTACTTTTCTAAGATATCTTACCACATTTTTTTAAAAATGGGAATATAAGAAAAGCTTCTATTGAAGCCCACTCGAAGAAGAGGTATCCCTCTTTAGAGGAAGCTTTACATGCCGATAGGAAAGTTTGTTCTTTTCAACACTTTAGTGAACTTAAACTTTCCTATGCGGATAAGCTTCCCTCTTGAACTGGAAGGGAGTTAGGCGAAATGAAAGTCCCTATACATTTTGACCGGGAATGGGTCCCGGAATTAAAAAAACGCATGAAAGAAGATGGTCCTTGGAATAAGTGGGAACTATTTCAATTGGCCTACCAAGCCGAGGAAACCTCCATCGTCTCCGATTTTGGCGAACTTCAATGCCTTAAACATCTTCCTGCATTGGATCCCTTTCCTCACCAATTGGAGACTGCAAAACGGGTCATCTCGGAAATGCATGGCAGGGCGATTTTGGCAGATGAAGTAGGGTTGGGAAAAACCATCGAGGCTGGGCTCATTATTAAGGAATATATGGTAAGGGGATTAGCAAAAAAAATTCTTATACTAGTTCCAGCTTCTCTCGTTGTCCAATGGTCAAGAGAATTGAATCAAAAGTTTGGCATCCCCGCTGTAGCCCAGAAAAAAGAATATATGTGGAGGCAATATGATGTTGTGATTGCCTCGATCGATACAGCGAAGAGGGAGCCGCACCGCGGGCATGTATTAGATCAGGATTACGATATTCTCATTATTGATGAGGCCCATAAATTAAAGAATAAAAACACTGTGAACTATCAATTTATCAAGGAAATCAAAAAGAAATACTGCCTTCTTCTCACCGCAACACCGATCCAAAATGATTTAGATGAACTATATAACCTGATTACTCTGCTAAAGCCTGGATATCTTGGCCAATCTGCAGATTTTCAAAAGAATTATGTGGAAAGTAAAAGGCAAGCTAGAAACCACGAAGTTCTTCAAGAAGAATTGAAAGATATTATGGTTCGCAACACAAGATCTGAAGGCGGGCTCTTTTTTACTAAGCGTTTTGTGGAAACCGTTCCGGTTGAACTTTCCGAAATGGAGTGGGAACTTTACCATGGTGTCACGAATTTCGTCAAGGAACAATACCAAAACACATTCTTTAAAAATCCCTTGGCTTTAATCACCCTGCAGCGTGAGGTTTGCAGCAGCCGTTTTGCTGCTTTTGATACCTTGGTGAATATGCATAATCGCTTACCTGAAGATTCTCCTGCGAGAATGAAGGTTGTTGAATTAGCAGAATTAATACGGGCGATCAAAAAAAATGCCAAAGCCGAAAAAACGCTTGAACTGATCCAATCATTTAATGATAAAGCGATCATCTTTACCGAATACCGCAAGACACAGGAATATTTACACCATTATTTGGCTGAGAACGGAATCAGTTCGGTGATGTTTCGCGGCGGCTTCAAACGGAATAAAAAGGATTGGATGACTGAGTTATTCGAGAATCGAGCGCAAGTTCTGATTGCCACGGAAGCTGGCGGTGAAGGAATTAATCTGCAATTTTGCAATCGCATTATTAATTTTGATATGCCATGGAATCCCATGCGTGTGGAACAGCGAATCGGCCGTGTTCATCGCCTAGGTCAGAAGCGTGATGTATATATCTACAATTTATCAACCTCCGGAACCATTGAGGAGCATATCCTTAATTTACTATATGAAAAAATCAATATGTTTGAGATGGTCATCGGCGAACTAGATACCATTGTAGAACGCCTAAGGTTAAATAAATCAATTGAAAGCAACCTAATCGATATTGTATTGGAATCAGAAACGGAACGAGAAGTACAGATCAAAATCAATAATATCGGAGAAGTCATTCGTATGCAGATGAACGAAAATAATCTTGCCGAAGGAATGGAACAGCTATGAATCAACAGGAAATTCGTAACTATATCGAAACCTATTTCAGAGCTTTTGACAGTCCTTTTATTACCGAAACTCCATCCTATTTTACGGTGCAACTCCCAGTTGAAGTGGATAAGGATCTTGGGAACCGACCTTTTTACTGGTCCTATGTGGAGAAAATCGGCATTGAGCCCAATCCGCTCCAGCTGACTTTTGTCTTTGAGCCTGATTCCCTTCCGGAAGGTTTGAGAGGAGAAGAGCTTCCATATGGCTCGCGAAGACTGCATCAGATTTTTGATTCGGCAAAAAAGCATGGGAAATTCGTCCGCCTCTACGAAGACACAGAAAACCCTGTCGGACGCCCTCGCTCCTCCTTTCCTCTCGTTCCATGGCTTGGAGTGAATTATAAAGCTGAATTTATTTGTGACCAAAAAAAAGACATGCTTCTCTCGCTTGGCATCAACCTTATTTCAGGATCCGTAGTAGCTGATTTTTACCAAACGGTTCAATCCCTTGCCCTAACCCCGAAGCTTCCGGACTACACCTTTACGATGCAGCCGATCTTTGGTATTGATTCAGCGGTGGAAAGGATAGAGGCCTATATTTCGCGTGAATTGGAGCAGCATGATACAAAATGGGCCGAATACGCACTAAAACGACTTGAGGAAGAAAAAGCACTTGTCGAATCCTACTATGGTGAAGAAGCCAATCGCCAAGAGTCGACGGAAGAACAGGAAAGCGAGCGTTTGGAAAAACAGCGGAAGCTGTTAGTTGAAAAAAATACACGATTACAGGAATTAGCCTGGCAATTCGAACCACGCATTCAGGTCTCAGCGTTAAATATTGGTTTGTTTTATTTGCGGACACCCCTTCCCTCCTAGTCAATCCTTGTCGTTTCAGATCATATTTGAAGGAAAAAAAAACAGGGTTTGGCGACATAGAGCAACAAAAATTGTAAGAATATTCTCGTATAGTGGACTTATGCTATTTTTAGGGGGGAAAATATGAACAGATGGTTGATCCTATGTTGTCTTTTGGGTGTGCTAGCTTTTCCATTAATGGGACAAGCTGAGACCTGGGAAGATAGCTTTGAGAAGCAAATAAAACAGTGGACACAAGAATTGGCTGCCCATGATCAACGTTTCACAGCATTTGCCGATGCCGAATGGGAGCAACAAGCATTAGGTCCTAACTCCCGACAATGGTTGGTAACCTTCCTATCTCAGAATAAAAAGTTGGGATATATGATCATAGAGGATGGCGGTCAAGGATTTGCTTTATTAGAATACGGTCTAGGAGAATACACCTTATTTGAACAGCCGTTGCTCGAATCACTTCGGGTAGATCCAAATAAGACAATCTATGCAGGATTGGAGTCCGTGTGGGATATAAATGATCGTCTATTTGACGCAAAATCGGGGGAACAATACCCTGCAGAATCCCGCGTGTTAGCTAAAGAGATTCCATCTGATGTGGAAAAAGGGGCTTCTTTGGAGAAATCCTTTCATTTGGAGAATGTGGGAAACGGTGCTGAATTTTCCTGGGTCTATCCCTCCGAGAGCGTTGAAGGAAAAGAAATGGTAATGAAAGAAATTGAGGATTCCAACCTCACCCTGCTCGCTTATTTATTTGAAGAAACAGTCAGAGCGCCATTTCCGATTGTCGGCTACCATTTATGGGATAAAGACCTTTTTTTAGAACTTGACGATTACGGAAGCCGTTATGTTTCCTATAGATATGCAATGGAAATTGGGGATATCTTTTAGGGGGAGGGGGACTTGATCGCATCTGGTGGTCAGGTCCCACTTTAGTAAACTACAACTTTCCTAAAAGGTAAAAAAGAGGGTTTTAATGGCAAATAGAGGATTCTGTGTCTGCTTTGGCATAAAGAAGGACAAATCTCAGGAGGTTTCCCCGCGAAATATCCTTCCTAACGTTCAGCGACCTCACCATTCACTCCATATCCTTCGCCTTCTTCTTCCGAAAGACCATGCGAAGGGCCAATGGGATCATTCCGAACCAGTGGGTGCTGCCTCTGCGTTTCATCCTTTTTTTACGTTCGTTTTTTGGCGTATCGATGTACTTGACGAATTCTTGGGTTATATATTTGACAATATCATTGGAGGACATAGAGCTCCCCTTCTTTCAGTACTTATAGCCTTAGTTTAACCCAAATTAAATCCAGTCAATCCTTTTGTTTATTTCTCCTTTTAATTCCGCAACAATTTCCTCTATGGTTTTGCCATCTGTTTGGATTTGAATTTGGGCAAAATCATATACACCCTTCCGTTCATCCACTAGGGTATTTACCCGTTCCACTAGGTTTCCTTCGAGTAAAGGACGGTTTTGATCCATTTTCACCCGCTCAATGATGGTTTCTGCAGTTGCTTGCAAAGCGATCACAAGCCCGTTTTCAACCATAATTCTTCGATTATCCTCCCGTAAAGGTGCCCCTCCACCGGTCATTACGATCTGGCAGTCACCTTGGAGAATGGTTGTTAGTGACTCTGTTTCCATTTGGCGAAATTTTTCCTCACCGTATTCTTTAAAAATAAATGGGATCGTCATACCGTAATGGTTTACGAGCCATTGGTCACAATCAACCTGGTGCCAATTGGTCAGGTTTGCAAGTGCTTGTCCCACAGTGGTCTTTCCTGTCCCCATTAATCCAATTAAGATTAAATTTTTCTTCATTTTTGAAACTCCATCCCGGTGAATTTTCATTCATTATATCGAAATTCCACCTATTTTTCATCTGTTTTCGTAAACAAACAAAAGGAGGGATGTACTCTCCCTCAATTCCCCCCGCGATGCCAATGAACCCACTGTTCTGCTATAGAGTCATACGACGCAAAGATAGTATCCTTATAGGATGGTGCAGAGGTTCCTTCCGAAACAAACTCTAATCCATCAACCCCATTCTCTGTACATTGAACCTTCACACTCCCGTCAGAAAGTTCAAAAATCATTTCCCTGGGAATTTCCGGGTTCTCTTTCCATTTCTCAACCGCTAAGAGCAACCCAGCCTCTGCATTCATTCTCGCCTGTAGTTTTCCCCATTCATTCTGTGTCATCTGATGACTAGCTGAAAGATAAGGATAAAGCCAAAGCACGGTCATCCAAATGACTGCAGCAAGAAAAATAAGAAGTATCGCTGCGGATCCCTTTTCTTCACGTATCATACGTTCCACCTATTTTTGGTATCCAATAAATCTTCGAAACTCTCGTTCCTCTTTTTGATTCCCCAATGTAAGGTTGATCCAAACTCCCTGTTCTTCCGACTGAACGGAAAAACCTTTAACAAAATAACAAACCGTAACATACCCTTTGCCATCCTTTTCCCGTACAATCGTTTGATTTCTCCACCGATAACCAAACCCGCTTCCATCAACAGAAAAATACAGTCCTTGTCCACTAGGGTAGATGATTTCTGCACAGCTTGCTTCATCCTCAAGGTATTGAAAAAAGGCCATCGCCTCATGCTGAAGTTCCGATTTACTCTGAATACTAACCGTTCGCTGTTTCATCAATAAAGTTCCATGTAGGACCACGCCAAGAATCAGCATTAGTAAACCGGTGGAAATCACCAGCTCGATTAATGTGATACCAGCTTGTAGGCCGTGATCGATATCGTTTTTAATGAGTTTTCTTCGGTCCAAGACACCGTAAATTCTCCTTCTTTAATATTTGTTGACAACCAAGATTCCTGCACATGTACTGTATAGTAATCATTGAAATTCCCATCCTCACGAGGCAGGTCCTTTTTCCACAGTGCAACCTCATTTTTAACAAGCCAAAACACATCCCATTTTTCCTGAATCCGCCTTTCTATGATCAATATCTGCTCATAATGGGTAAAAGCCAAAAGCAAAAAAACAGAGACAAAGAAAATGGCAAACAATACCTCAACATAACCGAATCCTCGTTCATCCATCAGCAACTCGAAACCTCCCACTGACAATTTGAATCACAAAACGTTGGATCGAACCCTTTGGATCCGTGAGAGTCAGAGTCCCGCCTGATGTTGGTCGACCGTAGGCGTTAAATACAATCCGATTGTTGAAAAAGTTGCTTTTAAGGGAATATCCCTTTGGAAGTGTTCTTGCTTTTTTTTGACTTTGCTGTGAAGAAGAGAGCATGTAAAGCCCCGGTTGAACGATATTAAAATAGTAGATGATTTGTTTTGTCCGCGCCTCATTTGCGGCAAGATAAAGATCATTAGAAATCTGTCGGGTGATCAATTGGGTTTGCTGTTTCTGAAGTTGAATGGCATAGATCGGTCCCGACACAAGAAAAAGAAGGGTGACCATCGCTATTACAACAGACAGTTCTAGATAAGAGTAGCCAGTTTGATTCATCCACTTACATTTTCTTCGGCTTTGGTATGCTCACTACATTCTACTTCAATCTTCCCCGAAGTCTCATTAATGTTAACGGTATATTTCCCATCGATAGGACACTCAGGGAATGACTTAAGATAATTCACCTCAACTAACCCTTCAATGACATCGTCTTTCTCCGGATCAATATCTGTCCCAGGATACTCAAAATTATCAATATAATAACTCTCCACCTGTGCCTCAATCATCTTTCGATTCGCATCACAGCTGTTTTTCTGGGCTTTTTCCGCGGCACTGCGATAATCCGGAAGGGCAATCATCATTAAAATCCCGATGATCGCAATCACAATACACATTTCCAAAAAGGTAAAACCGTTCTCATTCATTATTTTCTTCTTCATCTGCAAACCTCCTCATTTTTTAAATCTGGCCAATAATCCCGAATAAAGGAAGAAACATCGTTAACATCATCACCAAAATAACAATTCCATTGCCAACAATCATAAACAATTCAGTTCTTGAAGCGGTTTTTTCAATCCATTGATCCAATTCTTCTTCCAGTTGGGTCCCTATCTGTTTTAGAGACACGCCCAGCGTTCCTGTTTCTTCGGAAATTCGTAAGACTTCATAAACAAATTCAGGAAGCCATTGAACTTTTTTACAGGCACTTGCCAGTGACGACCCTTTTAACAATTCCTTCTCAATTGTAAGAAACGCATGTTTTACTAGGGCTGAACGGGATTCTACGGAAAAAAGCTTGCATATCTGTAAAATCGTAATCCCGCTCTCCAGAAGCAATCCCATTTGCACGGTAAGAAAGGAGGATAACGATAACGTAAAATAGGTTGAAAAAAAAGGCAGTTTCAAACGGAATTTTTCAAACAGAAGCGGATTTCTTCGCTTAAAGCTAACCCAAAAAACGACTAGAAATAGGAAAGCTAATAGAAACCAGGCAAAATATTCGTTCCACCAAGTAATCCATTGAATCATATGTACAGTAAACCAGGGAAGCTGAATCTGAAAGGTTTGATACAACGCAGTAAATTGGGGGAACAAATACCGAAAAAGCAGGTAGAAGGTTAAAACCGAGGTCAACAACACAATTACGGGGTAAGTCGATGCTTTTTGGTACTGCTGCAGCCGTTTATGCTTCTTCTGATAAAAACGGCTGATGGAATGCAAGGTTGGAGTTAGTTGCCCATGTAATTCTGAGGAGGAGATGACTAAACAATAAAAGGCTGGACAACCAACGGTTTTCAGGGAAACGGAAAGTGGTCTCCCTTCTGTAAGTAACTTTTCTAATAAGCGATAGTCCTCTTTTCTTCGTCTATTGGTCGTTGACTTTTCGAGCAGTTGAACAGCTTTCAATAAAGGGATTCCCGCTTCGACAAGCTGCTGAAGATTGAAGCTAAATTCCGCCAGATGCTGATCTGTCCAATTTTTATTCCACATCGGCAACAAGTACCCTTTGAAATTCGCTTATCGTGGTAATGCCTTGTCTAACCTTCTCTTTTAACTTCATGTTCAACGTACAAAATCCTTTGGTTCGAAGATAGGCTCTAATTTGTGAGGCTGCGGTTTTCTGGATGATATATGGATGCAGATCATCCTGGATGGGAAGAACTTCAAAAACAGCTTGTCTTCCAAAATAACCAGTGTTTTTGCATTTCAAGCAATTCCCGGGCGTTGCACATGTACATAATTTGCGTATCAATCGCTGAGCAATAAGGCCGGTTAGGGCCGAAGTAATTAAATAAGGTTCGACCCCCATATCGAGTAAGCGGGTAATCGCACTAGCCGAGTCTTTAGAATGCAAGGTCGACAACACGAGATGTCCTGTCAGAGCAGCACGAAAAGCAATTTCTGCTGTCTCCTGATCACGAATCTCACCTACAAGGATCACATCAGGATCCTGCCGCAGGGAGGCACGTAGACCAGTAGAAAAAGAAAGACCTGATCTTGGGTTAACTTGTACCTGGTTCACCCCTTGAACATGGTATTCCACAGGATCCTCCAGGGCTATCACATTGCGTTCGTGTCGATGAATTTCTTGCAGCATCGCATAAAGTGTCGTGGTTTTCCCCGAACCAGTTGGTCCTGTAACGAGAATCATTCCTTGGGATTGGTGAATCAATTTACGTATTTCTTGGCATTGCCCTTCATCAAGTCCGAGTAGTGGTAAAGATTGATAGGGAAGTCGTTTGGAAAGCAGTCGGAGGACTATTTTTTCACCGTGGATAGTGGGGAGGGTTGAAAGCCGGATATCTGTCTCTTGAGTCTCTGTTGCGTAGACAAATCCTCCATCTTGGGGAAGTCGCCGTTCGCCAATGTCTAAACCAGCAAGCAACTTTAGTTTCGATACCATAGGCAGCCCCCAGGCTTCTTCCTTCTGGTCAAAATGGATCAGCATTCCATCAATACGAAGCCTAATCTGTAGACCATCCGGAACGGGTTCAAGATGAATATCACTGGCCCTTCGGGTAACTGCCTCTTCCAATACAAAAGAAAGATAGGAAGAAACATCATTCATCAAAGTTCACTCCTCTTTTTTCAGTTTCTTCTCTATCTTTCGACAATCACAAAATAGATTCCTGCAAGAATCGACTTTTTTCGAAAAAATTTTTTATTTTTTTATTAAACCTGAGGAAGCAATCCGGGAAACTACTTCTTTTAACACTTCTTCTTCCTCAACAAGGGCAATCCGTACAAAACCTTCGCCTTTTTCCCCAAAGGCATTACCCGGAATGACAACTACACCCGCTTTCTCCAACAGTGTATACGCAAATTCCGCCGAAGAGTACCCCTTAGGAATTCGTGCCCAGACAAACATCGTTGCCTTCGGTTTATCGATCTCCCAGCCAATCTCAGTCAGACCATCAAGCAAGACATCACGTCTTTTCTGATAGAGTTCTGCTACGCGATTGGGATAATCACCGCTAATATCCATGCGCAAGGCACTTATCGCTGCCTCTTGAACGGCGAGAAAAACACCATAATCAATATTCGATTTTATAATCGACAGTGGCTTGATCAATTCCGTACGCCCAACCACATAAGCAATCCGGCATCCTGCCATATTAAAGCTTTTGGATAAGGAATTGAATTCAATCGCAACCTCCTTCGCCCCATCAATCTCAAGAATACTTGGCGGACGGTATCCGTCAAAGGCTAGTTCGGAATAAGCTAGATCATGAACAATAAGAATGTCATTGTCCTTAGCAAAACGTACAGCCTTTTCAAAGAAATCGCGGTCAGCGGTAGCAGCCAAAGGGTTATTCGGGTAGTTCAAAATCATAAATTTCGCCCGCCTGGCAACATCGTCCGGAATCTGAGAAAAATCGGGAAGGAAATCATTCTCATTTAAGAGCGGCATCGGGTACATGTCACCACCGGCGATCACCACTCCGGCAGCATAGATGGGATACCCTGGGTCGGGAACAAGGACAAGGTCACCTGGATCGATCCAGGCCTGTGCCATATGGGCAAGTCCATCCTGCGACCCCATTAAGGCATGGACCTCTTGTTCAGGGTTAAGCTTTACAGAAAACCGATGTTCATACCAATCAGCTACAGCTTGACGAAAAGGATTCGATCCTTCCGTCGTTGGATAGCGATAATTAGCTGGATTTTGCACAGCCATCACGAGCGCCTCCATGATATGTGGAGCAGGTGGGTGATCAGGGCTACCGATTCCCAAATCAATAACCTTCGTACCGCGGTTTTCGACAACTCGCCTTCTTTGGGCCATTTCGGTAAAAATCGCTGAAGACAAGCTTTGAAGTCTTTTAGATGGTTTCATCCTTCATTCCTCCCCTTGTTTATTTCCAGAAGAAAAGCTTCTCTTACAAAGAGAAGCTTTTCTTCATCATTTGGCTTCAATGATTTCCTTTTGTTCTGAAGGCACAGGGACAATCCCCTTCACATTAACCTCTTCCATTTTATAATCATACTCTTTAGCCTTATCGGGCTTTGAGTTTTTAAATTCCTTAGGTATTTCATGGCGGTGTGAACGTTCAACCCGGGTAACAAAATCTAGACGTTCCAACCTTTTGATGATGTCATCCAAATCATCGGCAGGAACATACATACTGACATAGTGAAGACGCCGGGAAATATAATGGATGTTCCCAAAGCGTCGAAGATTCTTGGCAGCCTTTAGATTTTTCACCCATACGGCAAGACCTAAACGCCTTTCCCTCATGCTTATCCCCCTACATTCTTGCATAGCATTACCCCTTGCAATCCCTAAATTGACATATATTTCACTAAAAATCGTATCATGTCAAACCCTGTTTATGCAAGAAAGAAAATAGCATGGATTCAAGTTAATGACACCCGCAGGCCCCTCCTGATCCACATCCACCCGTACTGCAGCTTCCTCCCACTTGATAGAGAGGGTTATCACTTGGAACCTTAATCCCTTCTGAAACACTGTCTGCGACCGTTCGACAAACGAGATAAAGCAATTCATCCATTACGTTCTCCGCCTTCTTAAAGGCCTTCACCGTTGGATGTGTCCACAAGTTTTTCTTCGCTTCACGAACCTCTTTATTGATTCGTGAATAATCCGGATGGTATTTCCCAAACCGTTGCACTTCTTCGTTCATCATTTTTATTTTTTGGAATTGGGAAATCATTTTCTGGGCTTCTGGATCATTATCCATCGCCTTTTTTGTTTCAATATATGTTTTCATCTCTTCAGATGCTAGGATCAAATCAGCAATTTCATAGGATGTGGAGAGAATCTCCACCATGTTTAACTCTTGAACAGCTGTGGTCATTCCTTTTCCCCCCTTACTTTCTATTATACCTTAAATAAAGGGTGTACAAAATATCCCTTTTATTGCCAGAGTTATTTTGGGATCACCAATTGCACCCTGCCTATTTCCTCTAATGGAACTCTTAAAGGCTCGAATCCTTTATGCTTTCCTTCCAAAATCCAGAAACCATGATCATTTCCTAGTGCTTCTGGATGCAGAACCACTTCCTGTTTTTCACGTTCCAGGCGAATTTCTAGATTTAATTGAATGGCTTGTTGAAGTAGATCCCGCAAAGTGGAATGATGATACTTTTGATAATTGGCCATCCACATTTTAGGGATTTGTCGTAATCCGGGCAGAGCATCTTCAAGTTCAGGAAAAATACTTTCGACTTTATAATCCTTGTTCGAAGTAGTCTCCTTCAAAATATGAATCGGCGTGTCACGTTCCTCGGTATTCGCAGGGAAACCTCTCTCCGCAATCATGGAAAGATCCCACTTTTCTAGTTCTGCAACAAATTGATCCCACTTCTTCACATCCACGATGAAATGCAGATCCCCCAATTTCCGAACCAATATGTCTTGAATAGCGGGAATGCTTTCTAATTGGCTAGCTAAAGCCGGATCACTGACCTCCACAAGGCGTACATCAAAATAGCGAATCCGCTGGATTTCTCCGTGCCATTGCCGAATGGTAACGGTAATATTTTCCGGGACTGGAGTTACACTTATGGATGTCAGCAGGTTACATAGGTCTTCCGCAGAATTTCCCTTTTCAAGAAATCCCTGTACCGATGTTTTCGTTAGCTTAAAACGCCACATTTCCCCCAGATTCTGTAGTTCTGTAAATGATGCCACAAGCCATTTGGTTTTATAACCCGCAAATACTGGAACAAGGATTTCAAAATCAGGTTGAACATACGTAATTGGAAGTTGATCGGATTCCTGTCTACTGTTCCAGGACCAAAAAACATCCCCGTCTTCCTCCATAAAGTGGATGATGCCAAGGCAGCCTAAGGGAGAAAACAACTTTTCCCTAAGTACATCCGAAGGTGGGCTAGCTGAACCTAAGCTCTTTCGTACCTGATTCAAGGAATAAACCGAACCGCGCGGAAGCTCTTTCATTAACTCAAAAAGAAACCGAGTAGTCGGATCGAGATCCAGGTAATTTAACAGTTGGCTACAAAACAAGTCTTCCTGTTGTTCGAAGGATAAGTTTGTCCATTGCTGAAGGTCAACAGATTCGATTCTTCCATCCTTTTGCTTTAAAAACGAACAACGTGCCATCAGATCGAGCAAGATGGCCTCTTGTTTTTCGTATGGATAAATGGGCGGTGAAGGACATTGAAAACCTGCGGAATCCCAGGGAATTCCCACAATCTCCAGTAGCTTTCGAAGATGCTTTTTGGGAATCGTTCCTTTCTTTGTCAACTCCAAAGGATTGATTCTTACATGATTTACCGCTTGAAACAACCTATCTAAGATGTGATATGATGTGGTAATCGGGATTCGTCTTTGACACGTCCATTTAGACTTGGCCAAAGAGAATTCCAGAGATGCCTTGCCGAATAAGAGTAATAAGTCAGAAGGCATCACATAAGCTAACTCACCCCACATGCGTCTTAACGTAAAGATGATTCCTTTTCTCCTTAATTTGGTTAGCGCTACCCGAAAGCTAGCTGAACTAAGCTGAGAAACGCCTTGTTCCAACTCGCGGTAGGTTAACAGGTCGGTCCATTTATTAAATAAAAAGAAGCGGATAACCTCTTTTTCTTCCGTCGTCAGTTGGTTCCAAAAGGAATGAATATACTCCTCATCCAGGAGAAATGTAAGGTCATGAGCTGATTGGCCATGTTCCCCAATCATCTGAACTTTCACTCTTGAAGATTGCATTTCGTACATTTCGCTAAATTTCATGGAATGAACACACCTCACTGTCCCTATCATAACACGGATATACTGAATCCCAAAAATTCATACTAAGAAAAGCTTCCATCGAAGCCTATTGGAAAGAAAAAATTGCATTGGAGGGTGTTAATCATGAAACAGCTTAGCATAAAAATAAATGGGAAGTTCATATTACTATGTCTAATGAGTATGCTTTTACTAATTGGTTGTACAGCACAGGCCGCAAATCCTGATTCAGAAAGGAAGGAAGGTCCATTGAAGGCGGAAATCATTGCTCCACCTTATCAGTCTGCTGTTGAAAATCAAGTGGAATCAGTGAAAAAAAAGGGTGGAATCAAGACTGTCACCTTAAAGGATAACCTCTATGTGATTTTTTCATTGGGGCAGCGCCCATCCGCTGGTTATAAGATTAATATAGAAAAAGTGGAAAAACAGTCGAACCAAATTGTTATTTATTATTCCGAGCAAAAACCGACGGGCATGGCCTTAACTGTTCTTACCTATCCAACTGTTGTATTGAAAATGCCAAAGTCAGATCTGCCAATCACTTTAAAAGCTATAAACTAAAGAGTGTCCATTCGACACTCTTTTTTTCTTGGGCACAACCAATTCCCCTTTTGCATACTTTGATAATACCCAATAAGGGACCTATCAAAAGGGGGCGTTATTATGGGAATAGAATTGTTGCCTCTACACTGGACGTACCTTTTATTCGTATTTCTCATACTAGGTGTAATGATCTTTAGACGTGACACAACACTTGTCAGCATTCTTGGTATTTTTGCGATTGGAATTCTTACGACTGGATCCTTAACCATGTCAGTCGGAACAATCTTCAATAGTTTCGTCTTTGCAATCTCCGAACTGCTTGGCACGATCCTTGTCATTAGTATCATTGTCGCGATGAGCAAGGTTCTAACCGACTCAGGAGTCAATGAGGTCATGATTGGCCCCGTTGCAAAAATGATCAAAAGCCCGGGCTTTGCCTACTGGATTATCGGTATAGCGATGATGGTTATTTCCTGGTTTTTTTGGCCTTCTCCTGCCGTTGCACTGGTTGGTGCTGTTTTACTTCCTGTCGCCTTACGCGTAGGGCTTCCGGCTTTAGGCGTGGCTATGGCAATGAACTTATTTGGCCATGGAATTGCGCTTTCCGGGGACTTTATTATTCAGGGTGCGCCCGCAATCACTGCTGGTGCAGCAGGGATTCCTGTTGGAGATGTCGTTAGCGCTAGTGTTCCTTTGGTTTTCATCATGGGAGCGGTTACAACGATTACGGCCTTCTGGTTTTTACGCCGTGATATGAAGAGGGGGATATTGAAAGTTGATCAGAGTCAGCTAATGGATCTCAGGGTTGAAAAGAAAGTAAAACGTCAGCCTTGGATTGCCTGGATGGCCTTTATCATTCCTGTTTTATTTCTACTGGACGTATTAGCCATGGTTCTGTTTGATCTCCAGGGGGGAGATGCAACCGCTCTCGTAGGAGGAACAGCCATCATCATCCTTACCTTGACTACCTTGCTCCATCATAAACAACTTCGGATGGAGAAGATTACTGAATATCTTATCCACGGTTTCCAATTTGGGTTTAAAGTGTTTGGTCCAGTCATTCCGATTGCTGCTTTTTTCTATTTAGGTGATTCAGGTCTTGTAAAAATTATAGGTGAGGTCCTGCCAGCTGGTTCTCAAGGGATTGTCAACGACCTCGGTGCAGCCCTTGCCGCCAACGTTCCACTCAATGCCCCCACTGGCGCGATTACTTTAACAACAGTCGGCGCAATCACAGGGCTGGACGGTTCAGGTTTTTCTGGGATCGCCTTGGCTGGATCCATTGCCCACCTATTTAGCCAGGCCATTGGTACCGGGATTGCTACGCTAACCGCGCTTGGCCAAATTGCTGCCATTTGGGTAGGTGGAGGAACTTTGGTTCCCTGGGCACTTATCCCCGCCGCAGCCATTTGTAATGTAGATCCCTTTGATCTAGCAAGAAGAAACCTAGTCCCTGTTCTGATTGGACTATTGGTGACGACGATTGTAGCCATGTTTTTGTTGTAATACGGACCGGGCACTGCCCGGTTTTTATTATTTAAATAATTTATAGTAAAATTCTTCCGCTATTTGATCCACCAGCCCACGCTCGACTTACCGTTTCCTATTTTTAGGGTCAACCTTCTTCCAATCTGACAGAAAGGCCACCACTTTCCCAAACCATAGCACAATTTTCGTACTATTATATATAGCAATATTTTTTCCGATCGCCTTACTCCCGACGATACCTGCGCTGCTAAGACCAGCAACCAGGACTGCTATCATGGATTGATAGGGTGTTAGTTGATCATTTAAACTAATGATTCTTAGAACTATTGTTGCGCCGGCAAAACCGGCGATATAACCCAGAACGTCTCCTACAACATCTGAAAAAAAGTTCGCATACTTTTCGGCGTTTTGGATCATCTGAATGCCTTTGCGGGCACCGTACACTTTTTTTGCAGCCATGGAATTAAACGGGCTTAATTCAGCAGCGGTGATTGCCACGGCGATTATATCTGCAACCGCACCAATGATAACAATACATAACAGAATGACCAAGGCAATTAATAAACTAGATTCTCGTAACAAGAGGTCGCTGATCAAACTAATTCCAACCGCAGTAAAAAAGGTCCAAATCGATATAATTAAAGCCCATCGAGTAAAGATGGTATTCTTTTTTCTTTCCTTTTTCGCTTTCCTCACATTCCGACTCAATAGGGAGGCCCCATTCCTGCTTTTTAGGAACCAGTTTAATCTGTCCTTTCTATAAAATCAAGGAGTTTGCAGAAAAAAAACTCCCCTAACCAAATCAATCGGTCAAAAGGAGTATCATAGACTCACTTAATCTTCTGCAAAAAGTACGAGTAGTATGATAAACACAACCACAATCCAAAGCCATGCATTATCATCATCGAAGAAGTTATGAAATCCCAAAAACTTTCCCCCCTCTGCGTTCCCCAAGTAACTTACTATATCTTATGTAAATACCTATAGCTTGGAAAGCGATTGATGCGCCCAATTTTCACAGGCAAGGAACAAAAAAACTGACCCTTAGATTAGGGTCAGCCATGTCATTTAATAAATTATTGCAATCCTTTGGATTGGTGTCCGTTAGGTTCGGAAATTTGGCTTAGAGCATATCCCGCTTCATCTTCATGAATGCTTCTGACAGCCATGTCAGCCATTGCAACGATCCCTACCAGTTTTCCGTTCTCAACAACGGGAAGGCGACGGATTTGTTTTTCGGCCATCATTCTGGATGCCTCGTCTACACTCATATCAGGAGATCCTGTATATAATTCACTGCTCATAACCTCTTTTACAGCAGAGGAACCTGATCTTTTTTCAGCGATTCCACGGATGACAATATCCCTGTCGGTAATAACCCCGATACAGTTTTGACTCTCATCTACAACAGGGATAACCCCTACATCGTGATTTTTCATTTTAACTGCAACTTCATAAACATTATCCTGCAATGTACAGGTTTCAACTTCCTGGGTCATAATATCGCGAAGTAAGCTCACTCAAAAACCTCCTTTAAAATTGATCAATTGTACTATACCCCAACAGACAGTACCTCATTCATTAGCAAGGAACATTGTAAATGATCCGGGACTTATTTAGGATTGCACTTCCTAACGAAACATAATATCATGAAAAAGTAACAGGACTTTTTGTGGGAGGGAAAACATGGAGAAATCACGCGGAATGCCAGACTTTCTACTCCTGTTTATGACCTTGGCGCTTGTTGGGTTTGGGATTGTAATGGTTTTTAGTGCCAGTTACATCTTAGCCTACTATGATCCAGACTATAATAATGACAGCCTTTATTTTGTAAAGAGACAAGCCCTGTGGGCATTATTTGGATTAATTGCCATGTTAATTGCAATGAATGTACCTTATTCCTTTTACAAACAGTCCTTCCCGCTGATTGCCTTTTTTTCCTTCCTAATCCTCTTCCTCGTTTATACCCCATTGGGAAAAGAACTCAATGGCGCAAGAAGCTGGATTGGATTAGGCCCCTTTACATTGCAGCCCGCGGAATTTTCCAAAGTGGGACTCATCATTTATCTGTCCGGATTGATTTCCAAGAAAGGGGAACGGTTTCGTCTCTGGAAAAATGGATTAGTTCCCGCACTTGTCGTTACTGGTACCTTTTTTCTTGCGATTGCGGGTCAGCCTGACTTTGGAACCGGTGTTATTTTGTTAATGACTGCTGTGGTAGTTATTTTCTCCGGAGGAGCGCATTTGAAACACTTAATGGCCCTGTGCATTCCAGCTGTTGCCGCACTTGCCGTAATGATCATGCTTGCCCCTTATCGAATCAGACGGATAACCACTTTTCTTAATCCATGGAACGATGGAATGAACGGGCTTGATGAAGGATACCATTTGATTCAATCTTTCTACGCGATGGCAAATGGCGGGGTTGGCGGGGTTGGTTTCGGAAAAAGTATTCAAAAATACCTCTACCTGCCATACCCACAAACTGATTTTATTTTTTCAGTCATGGCCGAGGAGCTTGGTTTTGTTGGATGTGCTTTATTTTTGCTTTTCTTTATCCTTTTTCTATGGCGAATTATCTACATAACGACGGAATGTAAAGATACCTTTGGAAATCTGGTAGGTATTGGCATTGTCAGTATGGTTTCGATCCAGACTATCATTAATATTGGCGGTGTAACCGGAAGTATCCCGATTACAGGTGTCCCGCTTCCTTTCATTAGTTATGGAGGATCCTCCTTGCTCGTTTGTATGTTAAGTATGGGCATCATCCTCAGTATTTCGCGGGAGACACACAAACAAGGGCTTCGTTCACAACAAACAGATCGCTTTGATGCATAAAAAAGAGGGTCCTCCCCGTGGTATGGGAACCCTCTTTTTGTCATCATTATTTAACTCGGTAAACAGGCTCTGGGGCAGATGGGGTTTCGGCTTGCTTAAATTCGACCCCTTCGACCTTGACGTTCACCTCCACTACATTTAAACCTGTCATCGATTCTACAGCTTCTTTCACTTGGAATTGCAGATTTTTACAAACTTCATCTATTTTTACACCGTAGTAAACGATAACTCTAAGATCGATGGCCGCCTCGAGCTCACCCACTTCAACATGAACTCCTTTATGGACGTTCTTTCCACTCACTCGCCGCGCCAATCCTTCGACAATTCCTCCCGACATACTGATAACACCTTCTGTATCTGCAGCTGCAATTCCAGCAATAACAGCAACAACATCATCAGCAATTTTTACCATTCCGTAATCTTTTCTTTCAGCCAAGGCAATCCCTCCTTTTACTCTATTCTATTCAGAATCTGGGCTCTAGGTACCAATTTCAGGAAATTTAGTGGGCTTAGTAAATATTTATGTATTTCGCCAAAATACGCACTATTCCTCCTAATTTCACAGAATAATTTTCACAAAAAGGAACCGTTTTCCAATCCAATTATCTACATTATCTCCAAGCATTTCGTTAAAGATAAGACTAAACCAAGACAAAAGTGAGCATGGAATAGGAGGGAAATATGATAAGGCCTTATTGGTTATTGGGATTAGTTATAACCTTACTTTTGGGCTGCTACATTTCGTCTTCCAATCATTCTTTCACAACTGAAGATGTTTTTAGTAAGCAGATTGTAAAGAAAGGTGCTCAAGGCGGGGATGTTTGGGAACTGCAGGGTAGACTTAAATTTTTAGGTTTTTACACAGGTGATATAGATGGCGTCTTTGGTACTCGGACCTACCGAGCGCTGCGGAATTTCCAATACGAATTTGGGTTAAAAGTAGATGGCGTCCTCGGCCCTAAAACGAAACTAAAGCTTTGGAAGGCCACAAAACAATGGAAACCAAGCGGTCCGACAAGCACAAGTCCTCCTGCCAATTCATACAAAGCACATGGCATTTCTAATAATGATTTAAAACTAATGGCAAATGCCGTTCATGGTGAAGCAAGAGGTGAGCCTTACATCGGACAAGTTGCAGTCGCTGCTGTTATTCTCAATCGCGTGACACATGCCTCATTTCCGAGTACCCCCTCGGGCGTCATTTTTGAGCCGCGTGCGTTCACAGCTGTTGCCGATGGACAAATCTGGTTGACTCCAAATGAAACATCGAAAAAGGCTGTAAGAGATGCACTAAATGGGTGGGATCCAACCGGCGGTGCGATCTATTATTTTAATCCAGACACAGCTACCTCTGCATGGATATGGTCACGGCCCCAGATTAAACGAATCGGCAAGCATATTTTTTGCAGATAGGGATAACAAAAAGGAATTCCCCCCAGCTTTGGAGGAATTCCTTTTTTAAATGGTACCCCGAGGGTTATGTTGGGCTGCTTTTATGAACACTTCTTCATCATTTATAATACTGCAGCTGGCACATTGGACCTTATATTCCGAGCCACGATACGGATTGTGAAAAGGATCCGTAATCACTTCATCGTACCGCTCAATCACATTTCCACTAGCTGGATCCATTTTCACGGCAATGGGCACTTGTTGAATGATATTAAAACGGGTACGATTTGTTTTGCAGTTGGGACAAAAATAAGGTTCATGCATAGGGATAAACCTCCTAAAGGATGTTTTTGTTATTTTGTCCCAAATGCACTTCTTTTAATTATCCTGCATAAGCTATAAAGAAAGTGAAATTGCCCACCACCTCAAATTTTCTAATTCTATACCTTCAGCTATTCCTGGGAAAGAGAACTGCTCTCTTTCCCTTTTGTTTATGCACAAAGGCTATTTTTGAGTAGTTTGTTCCTGATACATTTGATTAAGCTCGCTTAATTTCCGTTCCAATTCCTGCAGGATCCGTTTTCCCGTGTCTTCCTGAACAAGCTTTAAGCGGACAGCAAAATCTATCTCCCTTGACAGTCCGAACATTTGTGTATCTAAAACCTCTTCGTAAAGGGGGCATTGCGGCATGGTAAGATTCTTCATTTGCACTTCTATCAATTTCAAAATCTTATCAGCATCTGCCTGAAGAACTTGTATCGCTTTTTGCTGGATTTCGATTGCGGATGTAACCGACAACGAAGTTCCCTCCTTATCCAATCTTTCATTTACGTACAGTTTATCATATTTTCAACGCCGTAGGGAGAAAAAACATCCTACACCCCTTGTTAAAAAATGAAAAAGAGAGGAAGTATGGTAAAATAGGACAGGATACAAGGAAGTATTACAGCTTCTAATACGGTTTTTATCCGAGTTTTGTCCTTTATTATGAGGATAAGGACTCATTGTTAAAATCCACAAAAAGAATAGGAGAAAAGCATCATGTCCGAAATAATTCAAGTTAAAGGCAACGTACAATATCAAATAACGCTTGACCCAGGAGTATGGATCTTTGATGATCGAAAGAAAAGAATTGACCAATTCTTCGAGAAGAATGAAGAAGATGATGAACTCTTGACCTATCAAAAACAAGTAGGAAAACAGTGGGATCGTGAGCTACAAGAAGGCGCTGTTATCCCTACAGGAAAATCAGAAAAAGCTTTTATCTATAAAAAGGATATTTCTGGGGATTGGGGAATTCCCTTTGCACCCTTCCTTAATAATTCTAACCCTGGCGAAAATGTCACAAAGGTCGTTTGTTACTTTGAGGATGGCAATACAGTCGAAATTAGTTGGGAAGAAGCTTTAAAAGGAATCCTTTGGTTTGCGGTCGATGGTAAGCCGATTAGGGAAAATGGCCCCGTTTATTTCCTTTATGGAGATGGTCGGAATCGGATGTCCCCTATTAAAGGAATTAAGGCTTTTGAAATAGTGTAAAGGGTAATTCCAGGGATAACCTGGTATGAGGGGCTACCACCCGGATTCAGGATCCCTTATTTACTTAGAATCTCTCTTTTCTCCGGGGGAAACGGACTCTCCTCCCACTATTTGCTTTAAATCACCCAGAAATTGTCCTAAAAACAAAACAAGAAATAGTGGAACGTGGGTCCGCTTCATTCCAAAACTCAGGGTTTTGGTCAGTAATAGCGGATCCTATGTCCGCCAATTTATCCAACCGGGCAGAGGATCTCTTATTTTCTTAGCAACTAAAAAAAGACCTCTCCCAACGGTCAGTCTAACAACTGATGGGATGGCCTATAACTCTCAACCATTTGGATCTTACCGAATGGTTACTATAGTCAAGCATATAACAAAATATGACATTAGACAATAGGATTTTACAAAATTTTATCCTTTTACCCTCATTTTTTTGCTAAATTTCAAAAACCTTATAGGGAATTCGGTCTTCTTCAAGTAAGGCAAGCAGCTTCTCTTCTTCCTTTGGATTCACCCATATAGACATAGTCTTAACAAAGTAGACTTCTACTTTCATGGTATTCCCAGAAAAAAATCGGTAAGCCGATAGGTCCTCAAGATCTTTTATTTGCTTAAAGTAAGTGAGGGCTTCTTCCCTAAGATTTGTATAGAAAGTTCTACTGAGGACGACTTCCCCACGCTTGTTTTCGGTAATGTTCTCAGAGTTGGCTCCAAGAAGGGTCAGCAGTTCAGCTGCCCTCCGTGCGCCCATTTGTTTTGCCATAAAAGCATCAACATATTCCACTTCCAGGCCATCTAGACTCTCTTCTACGGCAAGAATCATTTGCCGAAATAGTCTTGTTACGATTTGGTTAGCAGGGGACAGGGGTTGGTCTTGGAAGATATATGTATAATTTATCCTGTTTTGATCGATTTCTTTTCTTCTTAGAAATAGGTGATGTACCGCTCCCATGTCATCGAACCTTCCCTCTATCTTTTCTTTATCTCATCCAATGTCGCCCGATCCAGGCGTTTAATCAAAGAAACCAACAGCTTTTTGGCGGCTTCATAGTCTGCTCGATGGATAATAGATGCATGACTGTGGATATATCTGGCCGGAATCCCGATGACAATGGATGGTACCCCTTCTCCTGTGGTATGTACCCGTCCAGCATCTGTCCCACCGGGAGAAACGAAAAACTGATATTTAATCTCTTCCTTATCACATAAATCCATGACAAAATCACGCAATCCCGGCAAAGTGATCATTGTTCGATCGAGAATTCTCATTAAAACCCCATCGCCAATTTTCCCCATTCCATCGTCGACACCCGGCGTATCACCAGCAGCTGGACTTGCATCAAGGGCAATGAAAAGATCCGGCTGAATCATATTCGCAGAGGTTTGCGCCCCTCTTAATCCGACTTCCTCCTGCACAGTAGCCCCGGAAAATACTTGATTGGGGTGACTTTCCTGCTGCAGTTCCTTCAATAATTCGATACTTAACGCACATCCGTAACGATTATCCCATGCCTTTGCCATCAATTTCTGCGGGTTCGCCATGACCTGGAATGGGCAAACGGGAACAATCGGTTGACCAGGTTTAATTCCCATTTGTTTCGCATCCTCCGGACCATCAGCACCCACATCAACAAACATATGGGATACGGCCATTGGCTTCTTTCGTGCTTCTTCCGTCAAATTATGTGGGGGGATGGAACTGATTACCCCGATGACCGGTCCCTTATCGGTAATCACCTCCACCCGCTGGGCCAATAATACCTGGCTCCACCATCCACCAAGCGTTTGAAACTGGATTAAGCCTTTTTCATTAATCCCTTTGACCATGAATGCTACTTCATCCATATGACCCGCAACCATAATCTTCGGACCATTTTCATCCCCTGTTTTCACACCAAAAATACTGCCTAAGTTATCATACACAACCTTCTCCGCATAGGGGTCTAGGTATTCCTTCATAATTTTCCGAACAGGTCCTTCAAATCCGGATGCCCCCGGGGCTTCTGTTAATCTTTTAAACATATCTAATTGTGGGTCCATCATGAGCCTCCTTCATGCAAACAATTTAGTTGTCCTTTTGTCCTTTAGGGCTTCTCTTCTGCTACACTATACTTTATTTTACCCTGTATTCAATTGAAAAAGCCATAGTAATCCAGAATTGGATTTCTATGGCTTATCACAAACCTATTTGAATACAGGTTCTTTAAATTGTGCAAGTTTCTCAAAGGAGCTCTTGTCCACATCCGCATGCAAGCTGTTTCCATGTGCATCCATCGTTACGATAGCGGCAAAGCCTTTCACATTCAGGTGCCACATTGCTTCTGGTACACCAAATTCCATAAAGTCCACACCGTCAACATTTTTAATACAATCCGCATAGTATTGAGCTGCTCCACCGATGGCATTGAGGTAAACGGCACCGTGCTCTTTTAATCCAGCTAGTGTTTTGGGACCCATTCCACCTTTTCCGATGACAGCGCGGATACCAAATTTCTTAATAATATCTGCTTGGTAAGGCTCCTCCCGGATACTAGTGGTTGGACCGGCGGCTTTTACATGCCATTTTCCATCTTCATCTTTCAGCATAACAGGCCCACAGTGATAAATGACACCGCCCTGCAGGTCAACCGGGCAATCGTTATCCATTAAATACTTATGAAGAGCATCGCGCCCTGTGTGCATGGTTCCATCGATGACTACAACGTCGCCGACTTTTAAATCTCTAATTTGTTCTTCAGAGATCGGCTGTTGTAGTACGACTGTTTTCCGCTGTTCCCCTGACTTTTGTTTGTCTTCTTCTGTTGTCACCTGGACCTGCTCATCCTTATACAACCAAGATGTAATTTCTCCTGTAGTAGCATCAAGCGTAACTCCCTGGCGGCGGAAAGCCCAACAGTTGTAAGCTACAGAGACAAAGAAACTGGCTGGAAGACGATTCGTAGCACCAACTTTACAACCGAGTAAAGTCGCCTGACCCCCAAAACCCATGGTTCCAATTCCCAACTGGTTGGCTGTTTCCATTATGTAATTCTCGAGTCTTGCCAAATCAGCATTTGGATTTACATCATTGACCTTTCGGAATAGTTGTTCTTTAGCTAAAGCATATCCGGTTGTGCGGTCTCCCCCAATTCCTACCCCGATAAATCCAGCAGAACATCCCTGTCCTTGTGCTTGGTAGACACTGTGTAAAATACATTTGCGGATCCCGTCAAGGTCTCGGCCGGCACGACCTAAACCATCGATTTCACAAGGGAGGCTGTATTGGATGTTTTTATTTTCACATCCGCCGCCTTTAAGAATTAAGCGAATTTCAACTTCTTCGTTTTCCCATTGTTCAAAATGGATGACAGGGGTTCCTTCACCCAGATTGTTTCCCGTATTTTCTCCTGTTAACGAGTCAACAGAATTTGGACGTAACTTTCCGTTTTTTGTAGCGAGAGCAATAGCTTCATGAATGGCTTTTTTTATTTCAATTTGGTTTGCACCAATCGGAGTTTTTACTTCAAAGGTTGGCATCCCTGTATCTTGGCAGATGGGAGATTGATTCACCTCGGCAGCCTCGATGTTTACCGCAATGGTTGATAGGGATAAAGCAGCCCGTGTTCCGGCATCCTCGTGTTCTCTTGCCTTTACAATTGCGCGTCTGACATCAGGCGGCAGGTTCGTAGAAGTTTCAACGATTAATTGATAAATACTGTCTTTTAAACGTTCCATCCTCTTACCCCGTTTCTATATTTTTTTCCCTCATTCATTATATATCAAACCTTCCGAATGGAACAGTATCCCTTGAATAGTCATATTCTTGTCCACCTTTTCATATAATGGGAAAAACTCAAACATAAGGTGAAATGATGTTATACAAAAGACTCCAAACCTTACCAATGAAATGGAAAATAGCGACATTTTCTTTTCTTCTTCTTGCCCATGTCATTCCCATTATGTATGTTCTCACCCTTCTGCTTCCAGAAAGTCAGCAAGCTATACAGAACTACCCTAATCATCAAGAAGTCCACTTTCAACAGGCAAAGAGTGAACTATCTGTTGAACCACCTGCCACTTCAGAAACACCGAATTATCATGTCCAATTAAAAACAGTCTCCAGAACCAATATTCCTGCTGCCAAAAGACAAGATATGACCCTGTTGTACCAAGACGGCCTTCTTGTGGGTGCCACACATCAACAGAAAGAAAACGTGGATACCATTGTACAGCAACTAGAAGTAAACAGTAAATACAATCACCTATATCAAGCCGTCAGCTTTCACCACGGGTACACGGGTACCCATAACACCCAAGAAGTGAGTAGTGATTATCTATATGTTTCGGTAACAAAATACGGTGGTTTGCAAAGCTTTCACGAGCCCATCACCCTCCTACAACAAAATTGGAAAGAGGCGATCGATCGTGGGTTAGAGCAGATGGACGCTGAATGGAGCCAAGCGCTCGAAGAATTTTCGCTCAATCCTTATTCTTATTACCTGTTTCCCCTTACACAGCTGGCTTCACATACGTCTCACGATTGGTTACCTGGGGTAAGTTCGGAAAAATTACTACAGCTTACCCAAAGTATTTCCTCAGCTGTTTACACCAATATCGTTGCTCCAGCCAATCTTAATAATAAAGATCCGTTGTATCTGAGCAGTATCCCCCTCATCCTGATCGACAAAAAGGATCTCGAAATTCAGATTATGTACAGAACGGACGATGGTCATTACCATTTGCTAAAAGAAAAAGAATCGTAAGAGACAGGTCTCTTATGATTCTTTTTCTTTTTCTTCGAGGGCTTTAATCTGCTTAGCAGATGCATCGAGGAAATCCGTATATTCTTTGCCATATAAATCCTGAACCACTGCTTTTCCAAACTTGGTAAGCTGCTCCCACTCTAATCCGAACGCATCCTTTTTCTCTTGCATTATCGTATAAAGCTTGTAACTCGAATAATCGTCTTCTAACAGCTTAGATTGCAGGTCATGCCCTTCCTTTGTCAGGAAAATCCGTGAAGCCCTTTTGTCATTCCACAATCTTTCCTTGCGAACTAAACCTTTTTCCTCCAATTTATCAATTAAATGCATAGCTGTTGAAATATGCCACAAACCAACATTGGCGATCTCTGTAATCGTACTTCCATCTCGGAAATACAGAACCCACATCAAATGCTCTTGTGGAGACGTCAACCCGTATTTTTTGGCCTGTTTTGTCCAATCTTCTTCTAATGTTTTATACATAGCACGAACAATATTAATCATGATGTGTAATTCCGTTGAAATTTTAGTCTTTTCCACTGTCATCTTTGACCACCTTACTTTCGTGATTCATATTAAATTCTGCATCCCTCGACAAATTCCTGCTCTAACCTACAAATAAAGTACATTTATGCTATAAAATACCACACATTTTTCCCATATATTAAACGGTGAAAATAAACAACTACTCGATATATAATTTTATATATATCTGTTTATAGAAGGAATGATAGATTATGATATTAGTTTTGTCTCTTGCCATCCTGTTTTTACTTATATTTATCGCTTATCAAAATACTAAACAAGCTGAATTTACAAGGATCACACTCCCCATTAACGATATTGGTGAAGCAGGACTGCGAATTCTTCATTTATCTGACATGCATATGGAGAACCTTTCCATTTCACCAGAACAACTGAATGAACAACTGAAAGATGAACCCATTGACCTAATCGCTTTGACCGGTGATTACCTGGATCGGGTGAAAAGTATTGAAAAGCTTCGTCCCTACCTCGAAGTTTTGAAAAATATGAACGCTCTTTATGGAATTTACGTTGTGTTTGGCAATCATGATTATGTATTGAAACCCAAAAACTTCGAAAAACTACAAAGACTGTTTCTTGAACTAGGATGCCATGTTTTAATTAATGAAAGCAAAACGATCCAGGTGAAGGATCAAGTGATTAATTTAATCGGTATTGACGATCATTCCACAAAGCGCAGCGATTTACAAAAAGCTTACGCTGATATAAAAGATGGAATTAATATTGTGCTTACCCATGACCCAAATATCGTGCTGAAGATGACGGATTATCATTTTGATTATTTGCTTTGTGGTCATTTCCATGGTGGACAAATCCACTATCCAAAAGCCTTTCATTTGGTCAAGATGGGCAAACTCCCGCGAATGAATATGATTAAAGGCCTGCATTTTATCGAGGATAAAGCCTTTTACATTAGTGAAGGATTAGGACAAACCGGCTTTAATATTCGCCTTCGCTCTAAGCCAGAAATCACGCTTCATACGCTTATTGCCAAGGAACAAAGCTTCCAGTAATCCCCTACTATGAAATGACCCGGATTAACTCATGCTAACCGAAAGAAAACATTTTGAGGTGAGCCATGAAGATCCGGATCAGATTATTTTCAGCAATTACTGCGTGTATTATGCTCATGTCCATTGTTTTATCAGCCTGCGGTGGGACATCGCAGCAAAATATCCATACTGCCGAAGATAAGAAACCCATCCATCTCCCTAATAAAATTGATTTTATTAGCCAAGTGGATCAAACAGTAAAAAGTTTAAATAACAGCCCACATATTTTAACGATCCATCACAATTCTCAGGATAAGAGTCATGCGATTAAAAATGAGGTTACCGTTAAATTTAAAAGCCATCCTGATCACCAGGAACTTGCCAGGATCAGCCAATTGATTGATGGAAAAATCAAGAAACATTGGGATTCCTACAGTATTTTTAAATCGAAAAGCAAAACTACAGATCAATTGATCCAATATTTTAAAACCCGTGATGATGTGTTATTTGCTGAACCGAATTTTATTTTGTTACCCAATCGTGAACCCAATGACCCTTTATATACCCAATATCAATGGAATCTCCCCATTATCAAAGCGGATAGAGCCTGGGATATCTCTCCTGGACGAGCTAATATAACCGTAGCAGTTGTGGATACCGGGGTTGATTTAAAACATGAAGATTTTAAAGGAAAGCTTGTCAAGGGATATAACGTTTTATTGGACAATAATAATCCCATGGATGATAACGGGCATGGAACTCATGTTTCCGGGATTATCTCCGCAGGAACGAACAATACGATTGGTATTGCTGGTGTTTCCTGGAATAACCGAATCATGCCGGTGAAGGCAATCGGTGCTGAGGGAACTGGTACGGCCTTTGATATTGCAAAAGGAATAAAATGGGCGGCAGATCACGGAGCAAGGGTAATCAACATGAGCGTGGGAAACTATCATCCATCCCAGGTTCTACATGACGCTGTTCGCTATGCCTACGACAAAGGAATTGTATTAATTGCCGCTTCAGGAAATGATAATACCGATCAACCAAGCTATCCAGCAGCTTATCCCGAGGTATTAAGTATTGCTGCTGTGGATAACCATAAAAGGAGAGCCGAATTTTCGAATTACGGAAAACATATTGATGTCGCGGCCCCTGGTGTCGATATACCCAGCACCTATATTTACAGTGAATATGCGGTTCTATCAGGGACTTCAATGGCTTGCCCGCATGTCTCCGGTTTGGCAGGGCTCATTCTTTCTGTGAATCCCAATTTGTCTAATCGGGAAGTCGCAAAAATTATACGCCAATCAGCAAAAGACCTTGGGTCACGAGGGAAAGACCAACAATATGGCTACGGATTAATCGATGTGGATAAGGCCCTCATTATGGCTAAGGAGGGGATCGGTACAGTGGCCACACCATCCGATAAAAAACAGTTGAGCGAGCAAGAGCGAATCACTTTCTTCCCCTTCCGGGCGATTAGAGAATGGTTTGGGTTTTAGAAATCTATCCTAGAAAAAAAAAGCAAAGCTGCCCTAAAGGGTTGCTTTGCTTTTTTCTTGTGCTCTTTTCATGGTTATATAATCTGCCTCATAAAATTGCAATTCATCACGTAAATATTCAAAAGTTCTGGCCAGAGATAAGGTTAGTTCCTTTAATTCCGGAACAACTTCTTGTCGGAACACAATCGCATTACTTCCTGTGTAGGAATGTCTGCCATCTTCCTCATAAACCTCGCCTCTAGGGTAATAGAAATTATTTACACAAGTGTGGTACAACTGATATAAGACTTCATTTGCCATCTCTTCATGAAACTGTGCTCTGCGCAGACACATCCCTAAATTTTCATATACCTTCTCACAGTGGACTAGCAAAAACCTTAAATCAGAAAGATAGGAACGATAATATGGCTGATATTGTTCTGGATTCTCGCTTTTTACTACAAGCGCATCCAATGTAGTCGAATTCAAAAAACGTTCTATATCTAACGCAGCTTCTTTTAAAAGTCGAAAGGACTCTTCGCACAATTGTCTATGTTGAATTTCAGGCATCATGCAACCCCCAACCAAAATCATTTGTCTCTATTTTAACAGGTTCTATAGGGTTAAAGAAGTGGCCAATACGTCATCTGAGCATTAAACCAGATCACATCGCTTTCCCGGAATAAGGAACTAATTTGTTTATCCTCTGCGCAAGGGCGAAGTCTTTCCCGGTAAGCCCTCCAGAAGTGTGAGTGGTTAAACTTAGTTTCACTTTACGAAAATCAATTTTGATTTCTGGATGGTGGTCCATCTCTTCTGCAAATTCAGCTACTTGGTTGACAAACGATATTGCTTCTTTAAAGCTGTTTAGCTCAATGGTTCGATCGATACAATTCCCATTCAGTTTCCACCCTGGCAGCTTTGAAATATTATACTCAATCTGTTCCTTAGAAAGTCTGGCCATTTTAATCCCCTCTCCTAAAAAAACGTATTGATAATATAAAGTATTTAATCCCAAAGTTGCAGATGACAATTTTCTCTGAAGTTGAGCTTTTATCCTTCAAGCTATCGCCTGCCAGCCTGAAATCCATTCCATCAGATCGTGGTAAATAGTTGATTGCTTGCTAAAACGGCATCCTCTTTCTCCCATTTTGCGATAAAAGAAGTCAATCGTTCGTTACTTGCTAGGATTGTTTCTCTCCTTTTCATCAATTCTTCTATTTTCGCCAAATTTCCATTCTCAAACCAATGAATCGCCTGTTTTTCAAGGTTTTCCAGTTTCATTTTCCTGAGAAAGACAATGTGTCTTAGCCGATCAAAACGATTAGAGAGAAAATCATCCCGTCCCACGGATCATCCTTCCTAGCCTTATGACAATTCGTCAATAATTTCTTTAAGTTTCTCAAGGACTTTTTCATTACGTTCTTTTTCCTTCATCAAAGTCCCGATCGCTTCGATATCATTCGAAGTAAAGTAGGTTAGTACCTCTTCCTTCATTTCTCCGGAGCGCTTTTCTAATTTGATTAACCCTCCAAGTAAATCTTCCAACACCTGATCTACTACAGTTTTTGAATTATCGGCTGTTCTTTCTTCTACTACACGAGTTTCCACGGCAGAGGCCACCTCCTGATACGATTGTTTGGTTTGTTCTTGCAAAGCAGCGGAATTATTCTCAGAATCGGTAAAATGGGGTTCTTCACCAGGTTGTCCCACAAGATAAAGCACCTCATCTTCAGCAAAGAAACGTTCGTCCAATTCAGGAAAAAACAGACACTTGTTCTTTGGTACGTTCAATTTCATTTGAATTAGCAATGGAATCTCCCTCATAGGAAGTTCCCCAATTCCTTGATTCATAAAGTATTGATATACTTGATCATTTACAGGCTCCCAATCACTTAAGACCCATCTTTTATCCAATTCCACTTGAGAAAATCTGCTGTCGGTAATCAGTCCCAGTCTATCAAAAGAAAAATTCCACGAAATAAGACTCAAGCTTCTTAATCGACGAAGAATGGTTTCCTCTGTTAAGGGAACTTTCGCATCGTTTAAAATTTTATATACATGTGATGCAATGGCATGTGGTTCTTGTTTATATTCGATAATTGCACGGGAATTTCCTTCACGAAATGGGGTTTTTTCTGCATTAAGCGCTGCTTGGATGAGTTTTTCGCCCTCTTCATGTTCTTCTTCAAAGAAAGAGACCAAGCGATGTGTAATTTCCCCGCGTGAAAGGGAACGTTCCCCTGGTTTAAAAACTTTCTTTAATAAACTAATGGCTGTAAAAAATTTCCCCTTCATACTTCATCCCCTTTCTCCTCTGTTTTATTTCATCATACCATGTTTTGGGAACCCTAACCACGAAAAAAAATGAAACAAACATTGTTAATATGCCGGATTTAAGCTAAACTAAGAGTTGTATTATGGAGCTTGAGAAACGTCTAAGAAAGGTCTGATACTATGTTCTCAAATATAGGGATTCCTGGGTTAATCATTATCTTGGTGATTGCTTTAGTTATTTTCGGTCCAAGCAAGCTTCCTGAATTAGGAAGAGCCGCTGGGAAAACATTAAGGGAGTTTAAAGATTCCGCCAAAGGAATTATGGATGACGATGATGTGAAGGAAGATCAGAAAAACGAGACGAAACAACTGAAATAGATTGTAGAAAAGATTCCATTATGGGATCTTTTCTTTTTGTCGCCTCATAAATTAACAAGAGGTGATCCGTGATGAATAAAAATTGGAGGATTCGAAGGAGAATCCCGGAATTAGATGATCTTTACCTGCTCACCTTAATTAAGGAAAATCTCGGACATTATCCATCTTCGTATGGACTTACCGATGAAAAAATAATAGATCTCTTGAACAAGTACACAGAGGTTTTTCTTTTGATGAGTAAAGCAGGTAGCCGGGTAGGATTTCTTGCGTGGACCGAAAAAGCGAAGGTCATGCTTCTAGAACTCTGTGTTCTAGAACCTCGTTACCAAGGAAAAGGGATCGCCACTTATTTCATGAAAAAAGTCGAGTCGAGAGCCAGACGAGGTGGCTTTTCCTCAATCCGCTTCTATGTCGACAGGAATAATGAACGGGCGCAACGTCTTTATCAAAGGTTTGGATATACCGTAAAACGGATCAATTGGCTTACACATACCATTCTGATGGAGAAGCGAATGTAAGAAGTTCCGGTAAATCTCAGGATATGACTTAAACCAAAAAAGGCAGCTGATACCAGCTACCACATTCACATAAGAAACGATTTTTTGGTCTGACTATCTACCATGGCACGAATCTCCATTAAGATCTTTTCAATTTCTTTAATATCATCCTGATACATTTGACTTAAATACCTGTTTCCCTTTAGATGGCGCTGAGTTTGCTCCAGCCGATACTGCAAATCCAAGACACGTAAATCCATTCCTAAACCCCCATGGTGTTCAATTTCACTCCACACTAACTTTATTCTTATAGGCACCGGAATATGCTTGAAAACACTTCCAAAAAAGAAAAAGACCTGATGCAAACCATCAGGTGGAAGTAGGAAATGAAATGGATTTAAAAACACTATAGCATACCTCGGCCCATCTGAATAGAAACTTCAGTCGACATATTTCGAGGTTTATGGCAAATCTTTTCTCCTGTACCCTATACTCTCCTATGGACATAAGAATTTCCACGAGGTATATTCATAGGTATAAAGGGAGTATATACGCACATCTGTCCCGTTCAGGGTGGGGGGAAAGAAATGAACATTCGTCAAGCAACGATGAAAGATATCGACACAATGTATGAATTAATCAATATGTATGCAGAGAAAGGCCTAATGCTCCATCGCTCGAAGCTATCCCTCTGCGAGACGCTAACTTGCTTTTCCGTTGTCGAAAGTTCTGAAGGGAAAGTGATCGGCGTTGGTGGCCTTCATATCCTTTGGGAGGACCTCGCAGAAATTCGCTCATTGGTTATTGCACCCGAGTATGCAGGTCAGGGTATCGGCAAAAAACTTGTGCATTACCTCTCTGAACGTGCCCAAGAGCTAGGGATTAAAAAGGTCATGGCTCTCACGTACCAAGAGCAGTTTTTCAACCATTGCGGTTTTCGGGTCGTTGAAAAAGAAACACTTCCTCATAAGGTCTGGCGGGATTGCGTTAACTGTTCAAAGTTTCCCGCATGCGATGAGATTGCCGTGTTGAAAGAGGTATTGTAAAAGGAGAGTCAACAGACTCTCCTTTTACTTTTTCTTATTCAATACATTCCCGATTAAGCCGAGAACTTTTTTGTCCACCAGATCTTCCGCCTTTTTAACAAGGTTCTGTACGGTCTGTAACAAATCCTCTTTGCCATTCCAATGTTCAAGCAGCACCTGTTTGTCTACATCATTCATCATCCGGCTAACGGCGTATGCTGCTAAAATAATATCATCCAAAAATCCAATCGGTCCCGAAATGAGTTCAGGGATGATGTCCAGTGGCGAGATAAAATAAGCAACGACGATGCCCGCAATCGTCTTAGACTTAGCGGATACTCGCTTATCCTTTAATAATCGAGCCATGAGAACAAAAAAATCAGGAGCCAGGAGAATATAAGGTGTCGCGGCATCAGCACGATGATTGGACTGTTTGCTTATAAAATCCTCGATCTTTTTTCGCAGCTTGTCGTAAAACCTTTGGTGCTCCTTTTCGAGAACAATGAGGTCCCCTGCCCCTTCTTTCCCGGGTTCCTCCTCCTCAGACGTAATCTTCTCAATTTGTTCCCATTCTCCATCTACTGATTTCTTTTTATCCCAAATTTTCATCGTAACGCCTCCTGCCACGTAAAGTTAGTCAATAACCTTACCCCAAAACAGCTCTGTCACTTGCGAATTTCTCACCGCGAATCCGTTCAAATTCCTTCAACAATCTCTCGATCGTCAATGTCTTTTTCTGTTCAGGATCTACATCAAGAATAATTCTTCCCTTATCCATCATAATTAATCGATTCCCAAGATCGATCGCCTGTTGCATATTATGAGTAACCATCAAGGTAGTAAGCCCCGAACGGTCAACAATTTCTCTTGTTAAATCCGTAATCAATGCTGCTCTTGAAGGGTCCAATGCTGCAGTGTGCTCGTCAAGCAAAAGTACTTTCGGCTTTGTAAAGGTTGCCATTAATAAGCTCAATGCCTGTCTTTCACCACCGGATAGAAGGCCTACCTTTGCAGTCAAACGGTCTTCCAAACCAAGGTGTAAAGACTCCAAGCTCTCCTTAAATAGGATTCGACGCTCTTTCGTGACCCCTTTACGAAGTCCGCGCTTTTTATCCCTGGAATAAGCCATTGCAAGATTCTCTTCAATCGTCATCGCAGGTGCCGTTCCAGCCATCGGATCCTGGAAGACGCGGCCAATGAGCGGCGCACGTTGGAATTCTTTTAGATTATTGACAACTTGTCCGTCAATTTCAACCGTTCCTTCATCTGGAATCAAAACACCAGATATAATGTTCATCAAAGTTGATTTTCCGGCTCCATTACTTCCGATGATCGTAACAAAATCACCCTTTTTAAGCTCCAACTGTATATCATCTAAAGCAATTTTTTCGTCGACAGTACCCTCATTAAATATTTTATTTATGTCCTTTAGTTTAAGCATTATTTTTGCCCCCTTCCAAGTGAGCCTTCATCTCGGAAGCGCTTTGCTTGCGCCGTGCATCTTTTTTCTTCTTATCTTTCCAGTTGTTGATCATCATTGGTGCAATCAAGGCAATAATAACTATTAAGGCCGTCATTAATTTCATATCCGATGGGCTGAGACCGACCCGCAACGCAAGGGCTACAACTAGACGATAGATAACGGCTCCACCGATAACAGCTAAGGTTGCGCGTCGAATCGAACGATCACCGAAGATAGCTTCACCGATAATAACGGATGCCAATCCAATAATAATCATCCCAATCCCCATGGATACATCTGAGAAGCCTTGATATTGTGCCATCAAGGCCCCGGACAAAGCCACAAGACCGTTGGAAAGGGCCACCCCAAGAATAATGGTATTATCCGTATTAGTAGAAAAGCTTCGGATCATCCTGGCGTTATTCCCTGTAGCACGTAAGGCCAATCCAACCTCTGTATCCAGGAACCGGTCAACAATAAGCTTGATCAGAATGACAAGAACAATAACAAACAATACAATGGAATATTTAGATAGGCTCTCACCCAGTCCAGAACTTGCTGTCTGAACCTGTGTAAGCAAGGTATCTTCTCCTAATAATCCAATATTCGCTTTCCCCATGATCCGCAGGTTGATCGAATAAAGAGCAATCATAGAAAGAATACCAGATAGTAGTGCATTAATTTTACCTTTGGTATGCAAAATCCCGGTAAGTGCACCAAAAATGATTCCGGCAATCACTGCTGCAATCGTTCCAAAGAAGGGGGAATACCCATTCACAATTAATACGGCTGCAACAGCTCCACCTGTTGTAAAACTACCATCCACAGTTAAATCAGGGAAATCTAATATTCTAAATGTTAGATAAACGCCCAAGGCCATAATGGCAAAAATAACACCTGATTCAAGGGACCCGAGCAATGCTGTTCCCATTTTTTCTCCTCCTTCATATGTCTGTTTTTCTACTACGTCGATTATTCTTCCTGTTGAAAAACAATCTAGTTGTCCTGGCGAGGGCTTCTTATTTCGTTTTTCGACCTGAAGCACTTTCTTTCGACACTGAAAAACAAAAAACATCAAATTTATCTAAGACAGATAGAAACTATTATAATATATATTTGAGATTTCTTTAAGTACAAGTTTTTGGACTTCAACGCTTTTATGCTGTCCAAGAAAAAAGGATTCCTGCATATTCTAGGAATCCTTTTTTCTTCCTTTGTCTATTCAATAATCACTGGGTTGTAAGGATTAAGTACTGGCATTAACTTTTCTAGATCAATCCCTTCGTTTGCAGCTGCTTTCTTATTTACAGCCAATTTCAATTCCTTAGGGAATTGTACAGGAATATCTCCTACTTTTGCTTCACCTTTTAACACCTTTATAGCCATTTCTCCAGTTAAATACCCTAGTTCAAAATAATCTGTACCAAAACCGGCAAATCCACCGTTCTTCACAGAATCCATTTCACCGACAAACATCGGCACATCATTATCCTCAGCAACCTTAATAATCGCTTGAAGGGCACCTACTGCCGTATTATCCTTTGGAATATAAAGCACATCAGCTCGTCCAAGCAATGATTCGGCAGCCTGCTTCACCTCAGTCGCATTGCTGGCGTTTGCTTCAACAGGTTCTAATCCGAATTCAGCCATGGCTTTTTTAGCGTTGTCCACATTAACGACAGAGTTCGCTTCACCAGAGTTATAGATCACCCCAACCTTTTTCGCATCAGGGAATAATTCTGTAATAGTCTTCATCATACTCTTAATCGCATCAGGGTGTGTATCGGAGGTTCCGGTGATGTTTTTCCCTGGTTTCTCCAGGTTGTCAACTAGCTTTGCCGACAGTGGATCTGTAATTGCTGTGAAGAACACCGGAATATCTGTCCCTTCCGTCGTCTTAACGATCGCTTGCGCGCTCGGTGTTGAAATCGCTAAAATCGCATCCTTCTTATCGCTGGCAAATTTCTGGGCAATTGTGCTAACTGTGCTTTGGTCCCCTTGTGCGGATTGATATTCAATCTCTACGGTTTCCCCATCCACATAACCGTTATCACTAAGCGCCTTGATAAATCCTTCTCGGGAAGCATCCAAAGAAGGATGTTCAACAATCTGCGTAATCCCAATCTTCAGTTTTTCGGCTGGCTTTTCAGTCTTCCCAGCATCAGCTTGCTGTGTAGAAGGTGCCGTGTCCGCTTTTGGTGCATCTACAGCCTTTCCACCGCCACCACCACAGGCAGCTAAGAATAAACAGGAAAGCAAGGTAAGAGTTGTCCAATGTTTTTTACCAATTTTTTTCATCGTGATCCCCCTATCAGAATCGTTCTAAGTTTTTTTATTATTATACATTAGGTCTTTTATCCTTTAAAGTACTTTTGCATTAAATTGCAAAAAAAAATAAGGAATGTAAATCATCCCTTATTTCTCAAAATAATAATTCATTTAGTGTTTTCTCCATATCTGCTGGCAATTCTGACGTAAAGGACATGATTTTTTTCGATCGGGGATGCGGAAAACTGAGGTATCTTGCATGGAGAGCTTGCCGATCCATCCATTCCTTTGTACCTCCATAAAGATCATCTCCCAAAAGAGGGTGTCCGATATAACTCATATGGACCCGGATCTGATGTGTTCTTCCAGTCTCCAACTTTAATTGGACATAGGAGGCGTTCTGTAATTCTTGTAAAACTTTAAAATGCGTAATAGCGTCCTGTCCATCCTCGCGGACCTCCCGTTCTACTAAGGATTCGGATTTCCGCGCGATCGGGGCCTGAATCGTCCCCTCTTCTTTATTCAGTTTACCGTGCACAAGCGCCTCATATACCCTAGTTAATTGGCGCTCGCGCTGGGTGATCGCCAATTGTTGATGCGCATATTGGTTTTTAGCTACAATCAATAATCCCGTCGTGTTTTTATCTAATCGATTCACGGCCCGAAATTTCCGATTAAACCCCTGTTCCATCCAATAATGAACAACCCCATTGGCCAAGGTGCCGTTAGGATGCAGCAAGGTTGGGTGGACACACTGATTTGCAGGTTTATTCAAAACCATGATATCCTCATCTTCAAATTGAATATCCAGTTTCATAGCTTCCGGTACAATGTTTTCCGATTCTTCCTCTGGCATCTTCATCGTGATTACATCCCCAACTGTAATTGGGTGATCTAAATAGGTAAAGATTCCATTCAGAAAAATGGACTGCTCTTGTTTCATCCGAACTAATAATTTTCGGGAGATCCCTTTTCTTTGCCGAAGAAAGCTTTTCATTGTTAAACCTGATTCATTAGATGAAACTGTATAGGTGATTGTTGTCCCTTCCAATTGGCTCCCCCTCCTATTACGAAGTCAAGAAATTTTTTCGGATAAAATTCTCATCATTTTCTCATAAATGGCCGTCAAGGTAAACCTCATCTGGACTGCAACATTTCTGTGTAAATACTGGAATCTATATTTATGTTAACTTGGATATAAGAACAACACAGAAATTCATCGAGGAGGAAAGAACAGATGTTGAAAACAAAATGGATTCTAATTCTGGCACTCATGTTTTCTATGTTTACTGGATTTCAGACCACTACACATGCCGCGACAATCTCTAAAGGAAAACATCTGATCAAAACAGCCAACAAATATCTTGGAACTCCTTACCGATTGGGTGCTCCATATGGAACTACACGGGTATTTGATTGTTCATCATTTACCAAATATGTTTTCGCGAAAAACGGCATTCGCCTGCCTAGAGTATCTCATCAGCAAGCTCGCGTGGGACGTTATGTTCCGAAAAGTAAACTTCGCATTGGAGATCTCCTCTTTTTCTCCACACCAAGTGACCGCGGGATTTCACATGTTGGAATCTACGCAGGGAACGGGAGATTTATCCATACCTTTGGAAAACCAAAAGGTGTAACGTATTCTAGTCTTAAGAACAAATGGTGGAGATCACATTATATCACAGCAAGACGCGTAGGATAACAGGGGGAATCCCCCTGTTATTTATTTTTTTGCGTACCGGAAAGTAGAAGATTCTAGCTTTCTACGCCATAGGCTTGGCGCCAGCTAAGTTTTCTTTAGGAAAGCGGACGATCACTTCTGTTCCTTGACCTGGAGAGCTTTTCACCTCCATTTCGCCCCCATATCTTGACGCAATGGAGTTTGCGATGGATAGCCCCAATCCCTTCCCTCCTGTTGAACGATTTCGTACCTTATCTACGCGATAAAATCGATCCAAGACAAACGGCAAATCTTCTTCTGGGATACCGATCCCTTTATCCTTTACCCCCATTTCCACAAAATCCTGATCCTCATTAAGCCAAACCAACACTTCTTTTTCACTGTATTTGATGGCATTATCCAAAAAGATCACCAACAATTGTTTTAACCTTTGTTCACTGATTGGATAGAAGACCTGCCGCTTTTCTACTTGCAAACGAATATTCCGTTGGTAGACATGTCGAAAAGGTTTAATACTTTTCTTTAGAAACGAAACGAGCTCCAGCGGGGCCAAATTTACATTTTCCCTTTCGATCGTGGCAATATCCAACAAGGATTCAGTCAACTGGCGTAACCGCTCGGCCTCTGACTTAATTTCGCGTATCGCTTCCTCTTGAATCTCCGGGTCCTTACTCCCCCATCTTCTCAACAAATTGGCATAGCTCTCAATAACGGTTAAAGGGGTCCGTAACTCATGTGAAACATCGGCCAGAAAACGCTGCTGCTGCGCAAAGGTAGATTCAATCCGATCGAGCATTTCATTGAAAGTAATCGATAACTCATAAATCTCATCCTTTGAGTTAGAAGAGACATCTATCCTTTTGCTAAGCCCTAATCCGTGAATATCTTTGATGGTACGAATGATTTCGGTAATTGGATACAGAGCCAATTGCGCAAATAAATAGCCGCCAATCAACGAAAAAACGATGGAAAGAAGAGTCGAAGTCCACTGAATAGAATTTAAATTTTGCACATAAGCATCCATCGTTTTTAGTGCTCGCCCAATTTCAAGAGTACCCATATTATTCCCATGTTCAAGAATTGGGACTCGAACAAAGAGAATCCTACCTTCATCCGAATGAATCAATTCACTTTCTCGAATTAAAACAGGAACGGGTTCAATTTCTGCCAACTTCCAGTCCGCTGAAACTTGCTGTTTAATATTCCCATCTTCATCAAGCACACGAATGATTTCATTATTTACCAGATTTTCTAAGAGCTCGTCTTCACTCTGGAAAACATTTGTAACATCACTAGATAAAATAATATCTGCCTTATTATATAGAAGGGCAACTTCACTTTCCGTTGAAACCCTTAAAAAAAAGAAATAAAGAAGGATATTAAATATAATGAGAATCAAGGAAAGCCAAAGAGTTGAATATATCGTTAGCTTCCATTTAATTTTCATCTTTATCTTTCAGCACGTAGCCTATTCCTCGCTTGGTATGAATTAGTTTGGGTGAAAAACCCTTATCTATTTTTTGACGAAGATAGCGAATATACACGTCAACGATATTGGTGTCACCCATGAAATCATAACCCCAAACCTCAGCCAAAAGCTTTTCTCTAGACAGCACTTCCCCCGCGTTCTTTGTTAAATAGAGCAAAAGATCAAATTCCCTTGGGGTTAAATCAATCTCGGAGTCGCCCCGTTTAACATTTCGCGTTTTCGTGTCGATGTAGAGATCCTGAAACGATACCGTATCCGCTTCCTTTTGCTCGATTTGGCTAGAATAGCGCAACAACGAGCGAATGCGAGCAAGCAATTCCTCAATCGCAAAAGGTTTGGTCATGTAATCATTGGCTCCAAAATCCAAGCCACTGACTTTGTCCGGAATGGAATCGCGGGCTGTCAGAAGAATAATCGGTTTGTGGATCCCTGCTCCACGGATTTTACGCAGAACCTCCAGCCCCGACATGCTAGGCAGCATCACGTCAAGGATCATCAGATCCCACTCCTCCTGTATTCCGATTTCAAGCCCCTTCTTTCCGTCTCCCTCCACCATCGTTTCATATCCTTCATATTGCAATTCAAGGGCCAGTACCCGTGCAATCTTTCCTTCATCTTCAATAATGAAAATTTTGTTCATATTCATTATAAAAAAGCACTCTTAAAACGTATCAACGGGGTCAAACATCTGTCGAAAATTGTTCGAATACATGTATCCCATATAATTTTCGACAGAGGTCTGGCCCCATAAAGAGTGTTTTTTATAGCTTCCTCCTCCGTGAAGATCGTTCATTTGGTACACTTGATAAATCTGTACGAAGAATTTGCTGGATTTCAAATTCAGTTTCCCCACGAAATTGCTCATTTAACTCATCGCAATATAGTAGAGATTGATAAAGAACAAAGCGGAAAGAAAGGGAATTCAATTCGATCTGATAGACTTGATCCGGATTTATCAAATCAACAATTTCAACCAGGTGTGTCTGGTGTGGATGATATGTAAAAGGAACCATATATCCCATATGCTTTAAGATGGCCCCAATAGAGAAGATACCGTGGTGATCATAATCAAAGGTTTGCCGATCATAAAATAACAACTGCCATAAATCCTCTAATTTCTGCTTATGCAGATCGATCGGTTTCCCCATCCTAACAACAGCTCCATCATCCTGAACAAAGTAAATATAATCTCGATAATGAAAGATCAGTTCTTCATTGTCCATTTCAAAAGGAAATAAAATATATTTAGAAGGAATCAACATCTTCCAGATTTCAACCGCCGATTTATCCAACAAAAACATCGCTTTCACCTCTTGCTAGCATTGTTCACCGAAGAAGTAGCAGCTATACCACTTTCAGATCAAAGTTTTTTCAGAAATGGAAAATATAAAGATTTAAAACCTTTCAATATGTGATATATTTATTTAAAATAAATAAAATAAAAATTCAAAAAGGTAGGGGGAAGAGAATGAATAAGGTTCAACCGTTCAAGAAAGTTTTAGTTGCCAATCGCGGTGAAATTGCCATCCGCGTTTTTCGGGCTTGCACTGAGCTAGGAATTCGCACCGTAGCCGTCTATTCTGAGCAGGATAATATTTCTTTACATCGATTTAAAGCAGATGAAGCTTATCTAATCGGTGAAGGAAAAGGTCCTATTGAGGCCTATCTGGACATCGAAAGCATTCTCGAAGTAGCCAAGAGAAATGATGTCGATGCCATCCACCCAGGCTACGGATTTCTCGCAGAAAATGCCGAGTTCGCTGTGAGATGCCAGGAAGAAGGAATCGTCTTTATTGGTCCAAATCCAGAGCATATTCAAATGTTTGGGGACAAGGTCGACGCCAGGGAAATGGCGGTTAAAGCAGGTATTCCTGTCATTCCGGGTACCCCCCAACCGATCAGCAGCTACGAGGAAGCTGTTTCATTTGGACAACAACACGGTTATCCAATTATTATCAAGGCAGCATCTGGCGGTGGCGGACGAGGCATGCGCATTGTGCAGAGAGAAGAGCAACTCCAGGAAGCCCTTGATCGCGCACGTTCCGAAGCTAAATCGGCATTTGGCAATGCTGCCGTTTACTTGGAAAAATACCTGGATAAGCCTAAGCACATTGAGGTACAAATCCTGGCCGACCGTTATGGACATGTCGTGCATTTATTTGAACGCGATTGTTCGATTCAGCGCCGGCACCAAAAAGTTGTCGAAGTCGCACCAAGTGTTTCCCTACCTATTCAGCTTCGTGAGCAAATCAACCAGTCCGCACTCCAGCTTATGCAAAAAGCTGGCTACATCAACGCCGGAACTGTAGAGTTCCTAGTCACACCAGATAACCAATTTTATTTCATCGAAGTCAATCCACGTGTACAGGTCGAACATACGATTACTGAAATGATTACAGGGATCGATATTGTGCAATCGCAAATTCGCATTGCTGAGGGATATGCTTTGCAGGATCCGGAGATCGGAATTAAATCTCAAGAACAAATATCGATTCGTGGTTATGCCATTCAATGCCGGGTAACCACCGAGGATCCAGCACGGAATTTTATCCCCGAAACCGGAAGGTTGCTAGCCTACCGCTCAGGTGGTGGATTCGGTATTCGCTTGGATGCTGGAAATGGATATACCGGGGCTGTCATCACCCCCCATTATGATTCCTTGCTTGTAAAGGTTTCGGCGTGGGCCATGAACTACGGGCAAGCAGCAAATAAAATGTACCGTACCCTAACTGAATTCCGAATTCGCGGAGTCAAAACGAATATTCCATTCCTTGAAAACGTCGTCCAGCACCCGAAGTTTTTAACGGGAGATTATAATACCTCTTTCATCGATACAACGGAGGAATTATTCGAATTCGCGGAACGAAAAGACCGCGGAACGAAGCTTTTGACTTATATCGGGGAAACCATCGTAAATGGACACCCGGGACTGCCGAGGGGGAAAAAGCCAAACTTTGCTGATCCACGGATTCCGAATGTATCTTTCAAAACTTCCTATCCTGATGGAACGAAGCAAATCCTAGAGCAAAAAGGCGCGGCCGGTTTGGTAGAATGGATTAAGAATCAGGATCAGCTGTTATTAACAGATACAACTTTCCGTGATGCCCACCAATCCCTGTTTGCTACCCGTTTCCGTACCTATGATATGGCGCAAATTGCGGAAGCAACAGGTAAACTGGCCTCCGGACTGTTCTCCCTGGAGATGTGGGGCGGAGCAACCTTTGATACCAGTATGAGATTTCTCAATGAGGATCCTTGGGATCGACTGCGCACACTTCGCGAGTTGATTCCGAATGTACTCTTCCAAATGCTTCTTAGAGGAGCAAATGCGGTGGGATATGCAAACTATCCTGATAACGTCATTCGGAAGTTTGTCCAACTTTCGTCAGAAGCAGGCATCGATGTTTTCCGGATCTTTGACAGCTTGAACTGGATCGAAGGAATGCGTACAGCCATTGATTCTGTTTTAGAAAATGGAAAAATTGCAGAAGCTGCCATTTGCTATACCGGAGATATTCTCGATGCAAACCGGGACAAATACTCTCTAAAATATTATATAAATTTGGCCAAAGAATTGGAAAAGGCCGGGGCCCATATTTTGTGTATCAAAGATATGGCAGGTTTATTAAAACCGTATGCGGCTTATGAATTAATCCACAACTTAAAGCAAGAAGTCGGCATCCCTATTCACCTTCATACCCATGATTCAAGTGGAAACCAACTAGCTACTCTAATGAAGGCCTATGAAGCAGGAATTGACATTGTTGATGGAGCCATTAGCTCCATGTCCGGTTTTACTTCACAGCCTAGTTTAAATGGATTTGTTTCCGCCTTGAAAGGGCAAGTTAGAGAGCCAAAATTAAGTGAAACCAATTTACAAAAACTTGCCGATTACTGGGAGGATGTAAGAGAGTATTATGGGGGCTTTGAAGGTGGGATGAAATCCCCAAGTTCTGAAGTTTACCTTCATGAAATGCCTGGCGGACAATATTCTAATTTGCATCAGCAAGCGAAGGCTGTCGGACTTGGAGACCGTTGGGATGAAGTCAAGCAAATGTACCGTGTGGTGAACCACATGTTCGGAGATATCGTAAAGGTTACCCCTTCATCTAAGGTCGTGGGAGATATGGCTCTCTTTATGGTGCAAAATGATCTTTCTGAACAGGATGTCTATGAAAAAGGGGAAAGACTTGATTTTCCAGATTCGGTGATCCAATTCTTCCAAGGCTATCTTGGCCAACCACCAGGCGGTTTCCCAGAACGATTACAACAAATTGTCTTGAAAGGAAAAGATCCCATCACCTGCCGTCCTGGAGAATTGCTGCCTCCAGTTGACTTTGCCAAGGTACAAGCTGAATTGGAAGAAAAAGTGGGCCGCACTGTCAGTGAAGAAGATGTGATGTCCTATATCATGTATCCAAAGGTATTCCAGGATAAAGAAAAAATCACCAATGATTATGGGCAAATTTCCGTCCTTGACACACCAACCTTCTTCTATGGCTTGCGCCTAGGAGAAGAAATATCAGTAGCCATTGAACAGGGTAAAACCTTGGTCGTCAAGTTAATTTCCATCGGCGAAAATTCGCTCGATGGTACCCGTACCATTTACTTTGAACTAAACGGTCAGCCAAGGGAGATTACCATTCGTGATCTGTCGGCAAAAGTTTCTATTCAGGTTAACCGCAAGGCAGATCCATCCAACCCGAATGAGATCGGGGCAACCATGCCAGGAAAAGTTTTAAAACTGATGGTTGAAGCCGGAGAAAAAGTGAAGAAAGGTGAACATCTTCTCGTGACTGAAGCGATGAAAATGGAAACAACCATTCAAGCTCCGTTCAGCGGAACGGTCCGGGCGCTTCATGTGAAAAACGGCGACACGATCGAAACAGGTGACTTGTTAATTGAATTGGAAAAAGATAAATAGTATCTGAGGTAGAAGAAAAGACTGATTCCCTTGGGATCAGCCTTTTCTTTTTATGTTTTATTGCAGGTCAAACGGATCCTCGCCATTTTCTTTGCTTTTACTTTTATTCTTACCACTGTTTACCATGCCCTGCAGCTTATCCAAAAATTGCGGAGCAAATTCCATTATCTTATCATATAATTGATTGCTTCCTTCTAATGGAACAGTCTTGACTCCATTTTTTCCAACAACGAGAAAGGCTACAGGTGTGATCGAAACTCCGCCACCGCTTCCTCCGCCAAATGGCATGGACTTACTTGTCCCATCCTTCTCTTTACCGCTTGTTTCTGCCTCGTATTCAAATTCACTACCTCCTGCAGCAAACCCAAAACCCACTTTTGAGATAGGAAGGATTACGCTTCCATCCGGGGTTTCTACAGGATCGCCGACAATGGTGTTGACATCTACCATTTCTTTCAGATTTTCCATTGCCGTTTGCATCAAGCCCTGAATAGGGTGCTCTGCCATCTTCCTTCACGCCCTTTTCTTAAATTCAACATGATTCGGGTCCCTGCTATGATAGCATGTCCGATTTTAAATCGGAGTATGCAATGAAAATGGGTGTCTACCGTTTCACTTCGAAAAGCTGGCACCACGTTAATCTGGGGAATTGTTTTTAGCGTAATAAAATGAAATAGAATTCCTAAAAAGGTGGTTTTTATCCCCCATATTAAACCGGTAACTACGCCTGTTGCTGCTGCGTCCCCCACCCCTACCTGTGTATTCCACTGGAGGTTTTCACAGATAAAAAACTTCATGGTTTTTTTGGCAATTTCATTTAAATCATGTACGCGAAGTTTAAGCAGGCGGATTTTTTGGAAATAGCGACGGATTCGAGCAGGTGTAAGCCAAAATTTCTTTTTTCCTACAGACACGTCCTTTCCTGCCATTGTGTCTACCTTTCTGTCCACTTTCACCCCGTCAAACATGGAACGAATTTGCAACATCGGGATTTGATAACGCAAAGTGATTAACCCAAACCAAATTTTTACCTCAATATGGATGATGTCATTTTCTTTCTTTCTTTTATATTCGATCTTAATTCGAACTGTAGTAAAATAGATAAAAATAAATAGGATTATGAGTGCCACGAAAAACCATATCATCCGTAAACTACCACCTCTCGCTTCTATTATGAACCCCGCTTGCAAAGATTACTCAAATTAATTCCCGAAAAAACATCTCTTAAAAGGGGATACTAATTTTATGGAGGTGGCTCATTTGAATGACAATAAGCGGTTGAAGGAATTAGTTGAAAAGGGTAAATATACAACCCTTAGTAATAAGGAGTTGCTGGAAATGATTCAACTGATTGGTCCGGAGAAGGCAATGGAAGCGATGCAAAAAGAAAAAAGCTAAAAGAAAAGCAAGAAAGGCAGGAACTTTTCAGTTCCTGCCTTTCTCCATTGAGTGTATTCAATTATTGACGGAAACCAGAAAGTTGTTGTTCAGCAAACTGAACAAGACGCTTAGTGATTTCCCCACCCACAGAACCGTTAGCTCGAGAAGTTTGATCTGCTCCTAGTTCAACACCGAACTCACGAGCGATTTCAAACTTCATTTGATCAAGAGCTTGAGAAGCTCCGGAAACAAGTTTTTGATTGCTATTGTTAGCCATGTGTATCACCTCCTTGTTGGTGTAAACATATAGTTTCTCAAAAAGGGATACATCATTCATTCATACATATGTTAATTTTTGGGAGTTGCATTGGTCTTCTCTAAGATAATTTCTCCCACCTGTTTAGCCGCATTTGGCCGACTTATCTGCTGCGCTTTCTGCCTTAGTAAGATTAGATCGCGTGGATTCACCAATAATTGTTGAACCAAACGGATAATTTCTTCTGGAGATTTCGCCTGCCAGGCTGCTTCTGAGGCGAGAAGAAAACGGGTATTCCGTTCTTCTTGTCCTGGAATTGGTTTATAGATTAAAAGCGGCAAAGAACAAGCTAAAGCCTCCGATACGGTCAACCCCCCCGGTTTTCCTATCAACAAATCCGCAGCCTGCATCCATTCATTCATATTACTAACATAGTCATGCAAGAACACAGGATGAAGATACTCAGTTAGAAGGGACTCTATCTCACGCCGTAATTTCTGATTGTTCCCCACAAAAACAGAAACCGTTAGATTTCCATCCACTTTTCCCAATGCCGACAGAATCTCTTCGTAAGCGCCAACTCCTAAACCTCCACCCGTGACCAATATATGAAAATGATTCGGAGGGATTTGTAAGTAATTACGTATCGTTTCCCTTGAAAGCGATTGATTAAAAACAGGATCGATGGGGATTCCTGTAACAAAAATGTTCTCCGCAGAAATACCATAATGCTCAACCATTTGCTTTTTTAGCTGATCTGCCCCGACAAAATAAAAATCCACCTCTGGAAAAATCCAAAAGGGATTAATCAAAAAGTCTGTAAAGGCTGCACCTAGAACAAATGAATGAGGATATTTTTGCTTTAATTCCACTAATCCTCCCAGGCAAAATGCATGTGTGCTAATCACCACATCCGGTGATTCCTCTTTAATATAGGATTCCAGTCGTCTTCCTGTGAATTTCCTCAGCAAATCCTTCCCGAGGAAGCTCCATTGCCTTTCCCGATTATACGCCCATCCCCATAGTGGGGATGCACGCTGAATCGTACTTAAATAAAGATGACTTGTCACCTTTTCGAGCAGCGGACTAACCCTAGTTAAAGATGTATCAATCTTGATTTCCGCTTTTGGATACAATAAATGAATGCCCTTTGCAACATTTTTTGCGGCTATGGTATGTCCAGAGCCCGCAATCGATTCGGAAAGAATAAGAATCCGCACGACTAGACACCTTCCTTACTATGAAACGGGGTTGCCCCCTAAAGCGGTCTTATTATTCCATTATGTCCATAAATTCCCTATTATTTCACCCGGTAAATGGTAAACATATTTGTTCTCCAGATCTTTCCCGCAAAAAGAATAATTGCGGTAATAATCAAAGGCAATATTGTATCCCAATAAGGAACTATTTTAATATTTTGCATCATCCCTTGAACCATTGAATCTTCTAATACCATGGTGAGGGCTGTAAAACTCAAAACACCTGAGCCAAAATAAATAAGAATCGGATATTCGTTCATCCATGTAGCCACAATGCTGCTTCCCCACATGAGAAGCGGCACACTTAATGCTAAACCAAACACCACCAGGAAAAGATTTCCCTTTGCTGCTCCTCCAATCGCCAAGACATTATCAAGGCTCATCACAAAGTCTGCAACAATAATAATTTTCACTGCCTCCCAAATATTTTTCCCCGAGGGAATCGAAGAATGTTCCTCTTGTTGAATCAGTAGTTTTATGGAAATCCATACCAATAAAATTCCGCCCACTATTTTGATATACGGAACAGCCATAAGCCAGGTAGCCATTCCCGTGAGGAAGATTCTTAATATGACCGCTCCGAGCGTTCCCCATAAAATCGCCTGTTTTCTTTGCTTCGGCGGGAGTTTCCTGCTGGCCATTCCGACCACAACTGCATTATCTCCGCTCAACACCAGATCAATGATAATGATATTTATAAAAGCCAAATAGAACTCCAAGTCCAAACTCATCCCCTCCTCCCTGTAAAAATATTTATATTACACTTGTCCTATTTTAAGACCCTTGAAAATTAGAACTCCTATTTTTTGTTTATACATAAAGAAAATTTAAAAACAATGATTGATTAAGATTTGAAAATATGCTTTAATACATACAAGCGTTTAAGTGAAAAGGGAGAACAGACCCTCCTAATCATTTTATGAATCAAATGAATTATTATTGAAATTCGGACAACTTGCTGTTATCCTATTTTTAAATCATAGAAAACTCAAGGGGGATATTATGAACAAGAATTTAAAGAAATGGGCAGTTGGTTTATTGTCAGCTTCATTAGCAATTTCCTTGACAGCATGTGGCGGAGGTTCCTCTTCACCCACAACGAGCGAAACACCTGAGAGTACTGCAAAACCAGCTGACACGTCACAAGAACAAAAACAACTGACTATTGGAATAACTCAGATTGTTGAACACGCATCTCTTGATGCTGCTAAAAAGGGATTCATTGACTATTTAAATGAAAATGGCTATAAGGAAGGGGAGCAAGTAAAATACGACTTCCAAAGTGCCCAAGGGGATATGAACACCGCAACTTCGATCGCGCAAAAGTTTGTCGGGGATAAAGTCGATATGATTCTTGCTATTGCCACTCCAACTGCTCAGGCTGCAGCCCAAGCAACGAAGGATATCCCGATTTTAATTACAGCTGTTACAGATCCTGTCGTTACCAAAATTGTATCTAGCATGGAAAAACCAGGTGCCAATGTAACCGGTACATCTGACATGAATCCAATCAAAGAACAATTGGAACTTGTAAAGAAGATCAACCCCGATGCTAAAAAAGTGGGTGTAGTATATAATTCAGGTGAAGCCAACTCTGTCGTGCAAATTGAAATAGCCAAGCAAGCAGCACCTGAACTAGGCCTTGAACTAGAAGAAAGAGCGATCACAAACAGCTCTGAAGTAAAACAAGCAGCTGAATCCTTCAGCGGAATCGACGCAATCTATGTACCAACAGATAACGCTGTAGTGTCTGCTTTAGATACCGTGCTGATGGTCGCCGAAAAGCAAAAAATTCCTGTAATTGCAGCTGAAGGGGATTCAGTTAAAAACGGGGCCTTAATCACTTACGGAATTGATTATTATGAACTTGGAAAGCAAACTGGACAGATGGCTGTAAAAATCTTAAAAGGCGAAGCAAATCCTGCTGATATGCCAATTGAAACCCAAAAAGACCTTCAATTAATTGTCAACAAAAAGGCTGCTGAACGTTTTGGCGTAACCCTACCACAGGAACTCGTTGACGGGGCAGCAGAAATTATTGAATAACGGCCACTGAGTCGAGAAAAGTCCTTCATTAATTAAGGATATGAAGGACTTTTCTTATGCCTTTCGACCGAGATTTATCATATAACTTTTGTCAAGGCCTTTATGCTCATTCCCCTTCCCTGTATGTCCACTATTTGTCTAAAAGTTTTCACCATTTTTATGGTTCGTTTGATATAAAATAGATCTTAATGTAGAGCGATTTAAAAAAGGAGAGATTTACGGTGCCACGTGTCAAATACAATACGCTGATTCCGCGAATTTTGATCGGCAGTGAAACGGATGCTCAGAGCATGGTGGATGATGGCGGTTGTGATGTGATCATAGATCTTCGAGAAGAAGCAGATAAACCTGCCTTCTTTAGCAACTACACAAAATGGATTCATATCAAATTGAAAGACCACGTGACAGGACAGGAATCCCAGATCCAGAAGGCTGTTGCTGTTGTCGTTGAACAGTATAATCAAAATAAAACGATCGGAATACACTGCGCTTCCGGTGTCTGCCGAACCGCTGCTGTAGCGATTGGTGTACTTATTGAATTGGGCGTTTGTCGTAAACTAAAAGAAGCTACCCAGTATGTTGAAATTAGTCGTACTCAAACATCTCTTCACCCCAATTTAAAAGACACCTTAAGTAATTTATATAAATAGGTCTATTTTGCCGCTATGGACGCGGAAACAGGGACAGATCCCTGTCGATAAGAGAACAAAGAACCCTTCGAATGGTTCAAAGGGTAGTACTCCCTTTTATTTTCGACAAACTTCGACTGGGGTCTGGCCCCCTTATTTGGTATAATAGTTGTACTGAACTTATTTGGAAAGGGGTTTCCTCATTGTCCTATCTTCCATCCAAAGATAAAAAAGAAACCTACGTAAGAGAACTGTTTAACACGATCTCCAATGGGTATGATCGTACGAATAAGATGATGAGCCTCGGCCGAGACGAAAGATGGCGGGAACTTGTAGTAAAACGTGCCCAAGTAAAACCCGGTCAGACCATTCTTGATGTTTGCTGTGGAACAGCCAAATTAACCATGAAGCTAGCCGAAGCTGTTGGACCTGGCGGAAAGGTTATCGGGCTAGATTTTTCCGAAAACATGATTGAAGTCGGGAAGGAAAATATCTCCTCTTCTCCACACCGAGATATCATTGAATTAATGCAAGGCAATGCCATGGCATTACCTTTTGAGGACCAGCAATTTGATGCTGTCACAGTGGCCTGGGGTTTGCGTAATGTCCCTGAGCTTGAGGTGGCATTAAAAGAAATGATCCGCGTATTAAAACCTGGCGGCATGTTGGTTTCCCTCGATATGTCAAAACCATCCGCCCCTGTTTTTAAGCAAGCGTACTGGTTGTATTTTGAAAAACTAGTCCCGTTGATTGGAAAATTCGGAGCCGGAAAAAGTTCGGCTTATCGCTATTTCTGTGAATCAGCGAAAGCATTCCCTGATGCAAGAAAACTTACCCAAATTTTTGCGAGAAACGGACTGACCGAAACACGATACAAAAATGTGATGGGCGGAACGTTAGCGATTGTGGAGGGAAAAAAAGAATAAGAAGAAGGGCTTTTCCCCAAGTGGCGAGAAGCCCTTCTTTTTTTGGTTTTGGCGGACGTACGTCCGTTATTTGACGTCAAAGTCCCCTTTTTCCGATCGACTCCTCTGTCCTCCTCCCCCAAAATGGGCGCAAGACGATGAACAAGGGCCCTTGCCCATGAATAAATTGAGAGGAGGAAGGAAAGGAGGAGTTGTTTGCCCATGAGTTTTAGAAGGGATTCGGATAGTTCTAGTTCTTCATCTATTGAAGATAAAAGGGCGGACCTTGAAAGTTTATGCAATCGGCTCATTCAAGATTTGCAACATGCAACACATGCGCTCGTTGATTTGATGCTGTACCTTGACACACATCCAATGGATTTTCGAGCACGGCAACAATACATGCTATGGACAAATCATTACCATATGTTAAAGCACCAATATCAGCAGGCTTGTGGTCCCCTTCAGTGGTACGGTCCAAACTGGTGGCAAAAAGCCATGGGATTCGGGTACGATCCCCTTGATGAATGTTTTGAACAAGAGCCTGTGGCCTATGTAACGAGAGATAAAAGATAAAGAAAAGAAAAAGGAGCGAAAGCAACGAGTATGTGGATCTATGAAGCAAATTTGGAATACGACGCCAAAGTGTCCTATGCAGATCCTCGTATGGCACAGCTTCTAATTGCCCAATATGGTGGGCCGAACGGAGAATTAGCTGCTGCCATGCAATATTTAAACCAACGATTTGACATGGAGAACAAACGAGCACGCCAGCTCTTGGTCGATGTAGGGACCGAAGAATTGGCGCATCTTGAAATCATTGGTGTAACCATTCGAAAACTATTGAAGGGCATTAAACCCATGCAAGCACGGGAACTAGGCATTGCCTCGCATTATGTAGAGCATGAAAATGGTTTGTTTTACGTGAATCCATCGGGGAATTCCTGGACAGCAGATTATTTAAAACATGTCGGTGATCCGGTTGCCGATATGACATCCAATATAGCTGCAGAAGAAAGAGCCCGTGCTGTCTACGAACATCTTATTTCCCTTACAGATGATCCTTTGGTTCAAGATACACTCCGCTTTTTACGAGAACGTGAACTAGTCCATGCCGCTAGGTTTAAAGAAGCTCTGTATATCATTAAAGAAGAAATGAATACGAGAAAGAATTTCTATCAATATTAACGGACAAGAAAAAACCGGGCACAGCCCGGTTTTTTCTTTCCTATTTCTTCTCCGCATTCTCCTCAACCAACCGGGTAATAAAGTCAGCAAGATCCATTGGTCCAAGATCGCCTTCGCCTCTTTTGCGGACTGCAATTTGTCCATTTGCCGCTTCATTTCTTCCGATGACAGCCATGTATGGAACTTTTTCCAACTGCGCCTGGCGAATTTTATATCCGATCTTTTCATTACGATTATCCAATTCCACACGAATTCCAGCCCGTTGAAGTTTTTCTACGACGTCATTGGTATACTCATCCAATTCATTCGAGATTGTCAAGACTTTCACCTGGTTTGGTGCTAACCAAAGCGGGAAAGCACCTTCGTACACCTCAATGAGGTAAGCGGTTAGTCTTTCCATCGTCGAAAGAATTCCACGGTGGATAACGACAGGACGATGCGGCTTATCGTCAACACCGATGTATTCTAATTGGAAACGCTCAGGCAACAAGAAATCCAATTGGACGGTAGACAATGTTTCGTCTTTTCCGATCGCTGTTTTTACCTGTACATCGAGCTTAGGACCATAGAAAGCGGCCTCCCCTTCTACTTCCTTATACGGCAAACCAAGGTTGTCCATCGCTTGTTTCAGCATGCTCTGGGCCATTTCCCACAGTTCATCGTTCTGCACATATTTTTCTTTATCTTCTGGGTCACGATAAGAAAGACGGAACCAATAATCCGTAATGTTTAAGTCTTTATAAGCTTGTTCAATCAATTGAACCGTCCGGCTGAATTCCTCTTGGATTTGATCTGGACGGCAGAAAATATGGGCATCGTTCAAGGTCATTGCACGAACCCGTTGTAAACCGGATACCGCACCAGATGCTTCATAACGATGCATCATGCCAAGCTCGGCAATGCGAACTGGGAGATCACGATAGCTTCGTTTTTCCTGCTTATACACCATCATATGATGTGGACAGTTCATCGGACGGAGGACGAAACTTTCCCCTTCCATCTCCATTGGCGGGAACATATCTTCATGATAGTGATCCCAGTGTCCTGAGGTTTTGTATAATTCAACATTAGCCAAAACCGGAGTGTAAACATGTGAATAACCCAGTCTTTCTTCAAGATCGACAATGTATCTCTCTAACGTGCGGCGAATTTTTGCGCCATTTGGCAGCCAAAGCGGCAAACCGGGCCCAATCTCAGGAGTGGTGGCGAATATTTTCAGTTCTTTCCCAATTCTTCGATGGTCGCGTCGTTTTGCAGCCTCAAGACGCTCCAAGTATTCAGCCAATTGCTCTTTTTTCGGCCAAGCCGTTCCGTAAATACGGGTAAGGGAATCGTTTTTGGCATCCCCGCGCCAGTAAGCAGCTGACAGGTTCATGAGTTTAAAAACTTTGATATACCCTGTTGAAGGAACATGCGGTCCACGACAAAGGTCGGTAAATTCACCCTGGGTATAAAAAGTAAGCGTTGTGCCTTCCGGAAGGTCCTGGATTATTTCAACTTTGTATTTATCATCTCTTTGTTTAAAATATTCTAAGGCATCTTCTCGGCTGGTTTCTTTCCGCTCAATTTTCAAGTTTTCTTTTACGATCTTTTGCATTTCCTTCTCGATTAACGGGAATTCATCAGAGGAAAAGGTACGGCCTGTCATATCATAATAGAAGCCATCCTCGATCACGGGTCCAATAGCCAGCTTAACCTCCGGCCATAATCTTTGGATCGCCTGAGCCATTAGGTGCGCCGTAGAGTGACGTAAAACTTCGAGGCCCTCAGAGTCCTCACTGGTGAACAACTGTATTTTACAGGAATCCGTTATAGGTGTTGTAACTTCAACCAGCTTCCCATCTATACTTCCTACAACGGCCTCTTTCTTTAACTTGGAAGAAATTTGTCCAGCTAAATCGCGCAAATTAATACCGGCTTCTACTTCACGTATACTGCCGTCTTGTAATTCAACCTTTACCATTGACATGCTTCGACACCTCTTCTAATTCTTTCATCATTTCCTCATCATACCGAAAAAATGAGAGAAAAGCTACCCGCGTTTGATGCTATAATTTTGTTAAACAAATGACTAAAGGGAATGAATCATGATGAATCCAATCGAATTTCTAAACAAAATAGCCAATAGACCCGTTCAGCAAAAAAAAGATACAAGCCATGAACAGGTGAAAAAGTACTTAAAAGAATTAGATCTATTAGACCTTCCCGTTCCCCTCGTCGTTATCACGGGCACCTGTGGAAAAGGATCAACGAGCCAATTCCTATCCTCAATACTGGAGAACTCCGGTTATCGCGTCGGCTTGATCCAGAGCCCACATCTTCACAGCTTCAGCGAACGAATTCAGATCAATCGAAAGAGCCTTTCTGAAAATCAAATCCTGTTGAAGATGAATGAGCTTTTGCCCCACTTTTTAGCATCATCGGAGCTTCCAAAATACAACCATGTTTTTCTTATCACCGGGCTTGTCCTTTTTCTAGAGGAGAAAGTCGATATCATTTTGGTTGAGTCCGGAATCGGAGGATATGCAGACCCCTGCTCCATCCTACCCTCCTCCCTGTCCATTATAACAAATGTACATAAGGATCATGAATTCTTGCTGGGAGAAACCATTGAAGAGATTGCTTATGACAAATCAGGGGTGATCCGCACAGGCAAACCAATCATTACCGGATCAAAAGACCCGCAGGCACTACAAATTATAAAGCAGGAAGCAGTTCAAAAACAGGCACCCCTTTTCACCATGGAAGAAGAATTTAGCCTACGGCAAGAGCATGGTTCAATGCGTTATGTCGAGGATCAAATTAAGCTTCCTTTCCGTCTGCAGGTGAATGGAGATTTTCAATATGAAAATGCCGCTCTTGCCATTAAGGCCGCACTCCTGCTTAAAGATCTGGGCTTAACGATCCCCTCCCAGAGCATTATTAATGGTTTGCAGTGTGCCGAACTTCCTGGAAGATTTCAAATCGTTTCACGGCAACCCTTCATTGTTATTGACGGCGCTCATAATGAGGAGGAGATTAGACGTTACTGTGAGACGGTTAAAGAACTGGGTTGTTCTTACCACTACTTTATATTAAGCTTTTCAAGTAACAAAAAATTACCAAAGATCCTCCACTACTTTGTGCCTTTTAACGGGATCTGTCTGCTGGCCCCCCATTCGAACCAGCAAAGACTGCAGTCCCCTGCACAGCTTCAGGAAACGGTTGAACTTGCTATAAGTATGGGGATTACTGCTCTTTCTTTTTCCAATTTATCTTCTGCCTATGCATTTGCACAGGAAAAAGCGTCCCCCGAGGAAGGAATCTTTTTTACCGGTTCAATGTTTTTACTGGCAGAAGCCACGGAACTTGTTCGTGATAGAATAAATCCACTTGTGGAAAGCTAAATGTTAGTATCGGTTAATGGAGGGACTTATGAATACGCAATCTTTAAATGCAACCGAATCATCAACGATTATTTTATTTGGGGCTACCGGAGACCTGGCAAGGCGCAAATTATTCCCTGCTCTTTTTCGACTTTTTAAGCGAGGGATTTTAGGGGAAAAATTTGCTGTTCTTGGCGTGGCTAGAAAAGATCTATCCACCTCCGCCTTTCAACAATTGGTTCTCGATTCCTTAAAGGAATTTGGCCACCTTTCAGGGTCCGAGCAAACGGAGTGGGACAAATTTGCGGGACACCTCGATTACGCTAGTGCCGATTTAACCCAAGGTTCAACCTATCAAAATATTAAAGAACGAGCAGAGCAAATGGAAAGTAAGTTCGGCCTTCAAGGAAATCGCATCTTTTATTTATCGATTGCCCCTGGGTTGTTTGGTCCAGTCACGATACACATTAAGGATGGCGAGCTGCGAAGCGCTAAAGGCTGGAACCGCCTTGTCATCGAAAAGCCATTTGGCCGTGATTTTCACTCTGCCCAAGAATTAAATGACACGATTTCACAAGTGTTTCGCGAGGAAGAGATTTACCGGATCGACCATTATTTAGGAAAAGAAATGGTGCAAAATATTGAAGTCATTCGATTTGCCAATGCCTTCTTTGAACCTTTGTGGAATAATCGTTATATTTCCAATGTGCAAATTACCTCTAGTGAAACTGTTGGGGTGGAGGAACGGGCGGGCTATTATGAAAAATCGGGTGCCCTTCGCGATATGGTGCAGAATCATATGCTGCAAATGGTAATGATGATGGCGATGGAACCGCCCAGCCGTTTGGAAACAGAAGCTATTCGCGATGAAAAAGTGAAGGTGTTGCGTTCCCTGAGAAGGTATAAACAGGAAGAAGTAGCGGCCCATGTTGTAAGGGGTCAGTACGTGGCTGGCTCAATCAAAGGTGAGCAAGTAGTTGGCTACCGGGAAGAACCATCAGTCAGCCCGGCATCCATGACTGAGACATTTGTGTCAGCCAAGCTGTTTATTGATAATTTCCGGTGGGCAGGAGTTCCCTTTTATATTCGTACCGGAAAAAGAATGCCGGTCAAGGCAACAGAAATTCTTGTACAGTTTAAAAGTTTGCCTAACATTCTTTACTTTAATAAACATGGAAACCTAGAACCCAATTTACTAAGTATTCGAATTTATCCCCAGGAGGGAATTTGCTTCCAACTTAACGCCAAAAAACCCGGAACAGACGGCATTTTAGCTCCAATCGCGATGGATTTTTGCCAGAACTGTGAGGCAGGCTTCAATTCCCCGGAAGCCTATGAACGGTTGATTCAAGATTGCCTTGAAGGCGATTCCACTTTCTTTACCCGGTGGGATGAAGTATCACTGGCTTGGAAGTTTGTAGACCCCATTTCAAAAGCATGGGCAGATGAAATTTCCGAATTACAGCCATATCCTGCTGGAACCTGGGGACCACAGCAGTCCAACCTAATGCTGCAACAGGATGATACCAAGTGGTGGCCAGTTCATGGAACGAAAGAAGAAGAAGCGAATAAAGTGATGGTTTATTAACCTTATAGCCATAGAAGGGGTGGTCATATGGAACCATCCCTCTCTATAAAATAATATATATACCCCACCTAGAATTTTCCAACACGAATGGTTTTAAGAAAGATAGATTTGCTAGATAATTAAAAGAGTGGGTGGGGAGGATATATTATGGATACGAATGTAGTAATTCGCCTAACAAAAACGGCTCTCGTTTTATTTTTCGGATTCTATGCTTTATTGGTTGCATTTGGAAATCTAACAGATTTTAATTCCAATCTCATGTTTATACAACACGTTCTCAGTATGGACACGACCTTTGAAGGTAACTCACTGATGTATCGTGCCATCACCTCCCCCACGTTACAGTTCACCGCCTATTATTTGATTATCCTGACTGAATGGTTTATAGCATTTGCCTGCTTATATGGATCCTATCGAATGGCACGTCATCTGAAATCATCCAATACGACTTTCCATCAAGAAAAAAAATGGGGAATTATTGGTCTTCTCGTCGGAATCTCACTATGGTTTTTCGGTTTTCAAGTGATCGGCGGCGAGTGGTTTGCCATGTGGCAGAGTCAAATTTGGAATGGGCTAGATTCAGCCTTTCGTTTAACGACTTATATTGGTATCGCTCTGCTCGCTTTAATGTTAAAAGAAGGTTGATAGGAAGGACTTCATCGGGGTATTATGAAGATCAATTCGACCCTTGAAATCCCGATGATTGAACTTCATCAGGGGTATGAAGTTCAATTCGTTCTTTGGAATCCCAGTGATTGATCTTCATCGGGGGTATGAAGTTCAATCCGTTCCTTGGAATCCAGGTGATTGAACTTCATCGGGTTATGAGCCCCCCTATTTCTCCCTACGAGGTGGTCGCGGACCAAAAAACTGATAATAATCGACTTTTAAATTCCCATTATAGAGTTTGCGCTTTTTGCTGGCCTGCTTGCCAAACAATTCCTCAAAATTTTCGTTTGACGTGATCACATAAAAGGACCAGGTATCCAAAGTAGCAAAGACCTTCCCCATATCCCGATAAAGCCTTTCTACCTCTTTTTGCTCTCCTAACCGCTCACCATAGGGCGGATTGCATATAATCTTCCCATATTTCTTTTTCGTCCGAAGTTCAGCAACAGGTAATCGTTGAAAATGAATATTATCGTGAACCATCGCATCTTCGGCGTTTTCCCGGGCGAGCTTTAGAGCTTCTTCATCGATGTCGGTCCCGATAATATCCAGTGGTTGGTCGTAACGGGCCAGATCATGGGTCTCTTTTCTCGCTTCTCGCCATAATTCCTTGGGAATGCTCGGCCACCCCTCTGAAGCAAACTCTCGATTCATCCCAGGTGCGATGTTTTGGCCGATCAACGCTGCTTCAATTGGAATCGTTCCTGATCCGCAAAAAGGATCAATAAGGGTCGTATCCGGATTCCAACGGGAAAGACGGATTAATGCGGCAGCCATGGTTTCCTTCAATGGAGCCCCGCCAATCAAGGTCCGGTAACCTCTTTTATGTAAAGCTACGCCACTTGTATCGATGGTAAGGGTTGCGATGTCCTTTAATATGCTGACCTCAATACGAAACAAAGGACCGTTTTCCTCAAACCATTCTTTTTTATATTTCCCCTTCATATGCTCCACGATCGCCTTTTTTACAATCGCTTGACAATCGGAAATACTAAATAATGTGGACTTCACCGATTTCCCTTCAACCGGAAACTCTGCATCTACAGGCAGCCATGTTGACCAAGGTAAAGCCTTTGTTTTTTCAAAAAGTTCATCAAAGGTTTTTGCTTCAAATTCACCTATTTTAAGACGAACACGGTCTGCTGTTCTTAACCACAAATTGGATCTTGGAATAGCCATGAGATCTGCCTGGTAAGTGACTTTTCCATTTTCAACCGTGAGATTGTGATACCCTAATTCTTTCACTTCTTCTGCAACAACTGATTCTAAACCAAAGGTAGCGGTGGCGATCAGTTCAACCTGATTTCCATTAGACATGTTTTAATTTCTCTCTCCTCGTTGTTTATCATCTGCTTTTCAATTCCTGCCAAACATTATACTATTTGCATCTTTCGATGCCAAACCCAATCCATCACCTTGCGAACCAATCCTTTATCCATCCAACAAGCACCCCTCCAAAATAAATACCAACGATACCCATTACCCCAGATAACACGGGCGGAGCCGGAATCGGCAGCTTGATCAACTTAAAAATCACTCCTACAATAATTCCAGCCAATAAAGATAACAGTACTTCCTTCATTCTTTTTGACACATCCTTTGCAAAAGAACCTCTATATCTAGTTTTTCCCGACGCGCGAAAAAATAGCAACAAATTCTTATTTGCTGATCCTCTTCCGAAAAGCGGCAATTACTAGTTTAGAAGTATTCTAATTCTAAATTCCACTTTGATCCAAGCAAAATGATTTTTAAATTAATAGAATGCATTAAGAAAAGCTTCGATAAGGATGCAAATTCAATACTTTCGCTATGCGGGAAAGAAAGGAGTGTGGCACATGTATTTACGGAAATGGATGGACAGTGATGGCCCCTATTTAATCGCCTTAGCCTTGCATAAATTCCAGGTTGAACCTGTTTTAATTAGGAGAAGATTAAATCTTGCAACAGAGGTTTTGGTTTTATGCGAGGATAATCATGACTTAGTAGGATACTTATGTTACAGACTGAGAGACCAGATTTTTTTTGTTGATCTTGCGATCCTTGACCCGAAACATATCGGCAAGGGGATTGCCGGCAAATTTTTCCCCGCTATCATTGAACATGCTAGGCAAAAAGGCGCTATCGCAATGCGCGGCATGGTCCACCGAAGCAATAAACAAGCGTTTGCTGTATTTAAACATTGGGGTTTCGCCATTAAGCGTCCATATTTGACCACTTATTTGATTGAGAAAAGGCTCTAACTTCGCTGGACATCATCCCCACATTTTTCAAAGGGTATTTTGGTCTTCATAACCCGATGAGACCATTCCCACATTTTCCAAAGGGCATCGGTCTTCAACCCTCACTCGCGGGAAGCCCCACTCCCACAACATCTAAAATCACGGGAATGCCCTCTACTGGATGCTCCGAAATTGTAAAGCTTTGTTTCAACAACCCTTCAGCATCTTCCCAACTCTCTCGGTTGGTATGCATGGTGAATACTATTTCACCAACCACCACTTGATCTCCCACCTTTTTATGCAAGGTTATTCCAGCGGCGTAATCAATCGAATCTTCTTTTCTCTGTCTGCCGGCACCCAGCATCATGGCAGAAACTCCCACCTGTTCTGCATCAATGGACTGAACATAACCGGCCCGGGTCGCCCTCACCTCAAGATGGTGCTTAGCTTGCGGAAGTATTCCTAAATCATCTATGATCGCCGGGTCTCCGCCTTGAGCTTTGACAAACTCCCGGAATTTATCCAGTGCCTTTCCAGACTCGAGTGCTTCTTTAACCGCTTGATAGGCTTCTGCAAAATTCCCGCATCTTCCCCCTGCAACAACCATGTGTGAGGCGATCGTCAACGATAATTCCTTCAGATCGGCAACTGCCTTACCTCGTAGAATTTCTACAACCTCTTTAATCTCGTTTGCATTTCCTACTTCAAAGCCTAAAGGCTGCTCCATGTTACTGAGCACAGCAATGGTTCTTCTACCTAGATTATTTCCAATGTGAACCATGATTTCTGCCAATTCACGCGCCGAATTCAGATCCTTCATAAAAGCGCCTGAGCCTACTTTCACATCCAAGACAATGGCATCTGAACCAGAAGCGATTTTTTTGCTCATGATCGAGCTGGCAATCAAGGGGATGGATTCGACCGTCCCGGTAACATCTCTTAAAGCATAAAATTTTTTGTCAGCGGGGACAAGATTACCCGTTTGTCCAGTGAGTGCGATTTTTGATTGATTGACCTGGCGAACAAATTGTTCAGGTGTAAGGTCAATTCGAAATCCTGGAATAGACTCTAGCTTGTCAACTGTTCCACCAGTGTGTCCCAACCCGCGACCAGACATCTTAGCTACTGGCACCCCCATAGCTGCGACCAGCGGGGTTACAATCAAGGTCGTTTTATCCCCCACACCGCCTGTAGAATGCTTGTCAACTCTAACCCCTTTAATATCTGGATAAGCTAATATTTCTCCCGAATCAACCATCGCCATGGTTAAATTTGTCGTTTCTTCTTCGCTCATTCCATTTAAAACAATAGCCATTGCAAGGGAGGACATTTGGTAATCTGGAATCTCACCGTTTGTAAAACCTTTAATAATAAAATCGATTTCTTCCTTCAACAATTGTTTTCCATATCTTTTTTTCCGAATCAGATCAACCATTCTCATTTTGCTGCCTCCCTTGATTAATTTAAACACAAATAGGTAAGGATGGAATAAAGTACAATTCCTCCCAAATGCAAAATTTCCCCTCTTCATAAATGGACTGGAGGTGTTTCCATGCGTACGATCTTCCTTGGATTAATGATCTGGTTTATAGTCGGTCAACAAGTTTGTCTTGCAAATACGAATCCATTGTATGTTGCCCTAGGGGATTCTATTACTGCTGGATATCACCGTGACGGGACAGAGGAACATTTATTTGACTATGACTTTTCCTTTGCCAACCGTCTTGCTAAGCAAAAAAACTGGGAGGTCGTGAACTTAGGGATCACGAATTTGACCTCTGACGAATTTATCCTCTTTTTAAACGAGCACCCCGATTGGCAAGAACACATCCGAAAAGCAAATTGGATCACCTTGGAAATCGGGGCTAATGATTTTATCCGTAACCCGGTAATCTTCCCCTATATCTTTGAGGGGAAACCATTCCATGAAGATGAGTTGGACTTCTTAAAAAACGAAAGTAAAAAAATTATGAATCAGTACATAAAGAATCTAAAGTGGGTAATTGATTATATTCAACAGCAGAGCAAGGCTCAAATTATTGTTCTTAATCACTATTATATCCCCATCCCGGGAATGGCGGGAGAATTTATTAACACGGCGGTAATCGAAAGCAATAAAAAGCTTGTAGAGCTATCCAAAAAACAGGGATTTGTTGTGGCTGATTTGGCAACTGTATTTTCTGCGGCGATGTCCCTTTCTTTTCTGACTGGGGATTATTCGATGTTTCCACTGGATTTGCCTAATCAGGATTTCCATCCATCTGATTATGGTCAGAAACTAATTTCCATCCTAGTTGCAGAGAAAATCGCCACACAAGAAGAAAAAGAACCGACCCCGATGATATGGGTATCAGTTCTTTGGTCTGCACTTGCTAATCTTTTAAATAGCTTACATCTCTGGTCGGGTGTGTAAAAGGCACCCCTTGGGGATTAATCCCATCATCAGCCATTTCAGTATTTTCCGTCGAATTCCAGCCAATATCATTGGTGGGATGTACCCATTGGTCCCCAGCCATGATTTCGGGATCCGTATCTATACTCCAATTGTTAAGGGGAGAGTTTGGTGAATTATAATGACTGTCCCCGATAACCACACCATGTTCGTTGACAAAAGGTTCCCTCATCTCCGGATCTGCATCCTGATAGGCTGGAGAGTTAACTTGATGTGGGATGGTGTCTTCCATAACCGGTGAATTCAGCTTCATTTTCTTTTTCTTCTTGCCCATAGAAAAACCCCCCTCTCTTCGAAAGAGTAGGTTTAGTTTACTGCAAGATGCCGTTAAATATACACTTTATTTCGGATGAACCAAATAATGCCGTTCGACCTTTTTTCCAATAAACCATAAGGCAACAACAAATGCTGTAATGAAAACGAGCTTCCATGGCTCGTGAATTAGTTTAGGCAGATCATATCCTATGAAAGAAAGTATAAATATCATGACTGACTTTCCTAACACAGTGGCCCAAAAATAGGTATGAAAAGGAAGCGATGATATGCCCGCCATGATATTAATCAAGCTTGAAGGAGAAAAAGGAAGACAGCGCAAAAAAAACAAAACGGAAAAACCATGCTTCTCAAACCAATGGGATGTTTTTTCGATACTCTTATATTTAAACAGTTTGGCTGTCCACTTTTTCCCTAACTTCCTCACCAGCCAAAAGGTCGCTATGGACCCACTGCAAGCCCCTATCCAAGTGTAGATGAAACCTGGCCATAAGCCAAAGGCTGCGGCATTTCCCGCAACAATGGCGAATAAAGGGAGAATAGGGAAAAAGGCTTCCAGGAAAGGCAATGAAATGGCAACGATAGGACCCATTCCCTCATATGTATCTAATACAGTCTGAATATCCTTAACCGACCAATCCAATGTCATTTCCCCCCTATCCTAGTTGACCAAACCATGTACATCATGTATTTTAACTGTATTATCATTAAAATTCCAATTCCATCCTGAAAAGTAGGTAAAATATCATGATAAATAAAATGATTCGCTCAGCCATTATGTATTTCTTCATAATCCTTATCATCGGCATTGTCTTACGCTGGAAAATGGTTGCCCCAATCTTCCCTCAATGGCAATTTACACACCTTGTTCATGCCCATTCCCATGTCGCCTTTTTAGGTTGGGTATATTTTTCGCTGATTTCACTGTTGTTCAGGTATGTCTTGCCGAAAGAATTGGTGGAAACAAAGCGGATCCGGGTCTTTTATTACCTTACCCATGTCGCTGTTATCGGTATGTTGATTTCCTTTAGTTTGCAGGGATATGCACCGTTCTCCATTGCCTTTTCAACCTTGCATATTTTGCTGTCTTATTACTTCGTATCACTGTATATCAAATTCAGAAGAAAAGATCTTCCTCCCCACTTACAGTTGTTTTTCGGGACTGGGGTTTTCTTTATGGCCTTTTCGTCCGTAGGACCCTGGGGATTAGCCGTTGTCAGCTCGCTTGGACTAGCGCATACGAAATTATTCGATACCTTTATTTATCTTTATCTTCATTTACAATACAACGGTTGGTTTACGTTTATCATCATGGGAACCTGTTATCATATGCTCGATCGTGCCCAGATCCAGGTCCCTGCCAAGATTGTCCGTTGGCAATATCTCGCCCAGACAAGCAGTGTTTTGCCTTCTTTTTTCGCTTCCATTCTATGGTTTAATCTTCCCCCATTATTGGAGTGGTTAGGAATCGCCGGAGCCTTGTTTCAGCTGATAGGTGGGGGATTATTCCTATCTCTCGTATGGAAACCACTAGGACAGCTTGCCAAAGGCAAACCAGCAGCGATCTTCCTGCATATATCCCTGTTAAGCTTGGGGGTTAAAGCAGTAATGGAATCGGTGGGAGCCTACCCAGAGATGGCCACTATGATTTATGGAAGCAGACAAGTTATCTTAGGATACTTACATCTGACTCTAATCGGCTTTGTCAGTCTCTTTCTCATGTATTATCTTGGCAAAGACCAGAGACAAATATCTGCTTATTGCAATAGCTCAATTATCCTCATGCTTGGCGGGTCAATTGGGATGATCCTGTTTTTATTTTTTGCCGGCCTGCTCGAATGGCTGGCCTATCCCTTACAAAGTTGGATTTGGATCCTGCTGTTAATCACAAGCCTTTTGATTTTCATCGGGTTATCCGGTATGACCCTATCCTCCTTTTTCTCCTCGGAAACGAAAACACAAAAGAAAGGTCAGCTTTAAGTAGCTGACCTTTCTTTTGTATGTTTGGGGAGCTTCACTTCCACGACAGTGCCGTTTGGCTCTGGAAATATATTAATCTTACCGCCATGGGCTTCGATGATTTGTTTGCAAATGGCCAAGCCTAACCCTGTTCCATTTTCTTTCGTGGAATAAAAAGGGTTGAATATTTTCTTTAAGTCCTTATGCTCAATGGGGTTCCCGTTGTTAAAGAAGATGATCGAAATCTTCCCATCGACCATTTGACAGGTTATCTTGAGTACCTTTTCTTTTTGATCAGGCACCTGCTGGAATTCCTCGCAAGCGTTTTTTATAATATTAATGAAAGTTTGTTCCAATTCCTTGCTGTTTCCAAGCATGTTGGCGTCAGGTGTCAACGTTATGATGGGCTCAATTCCAAGCCGAATAAATTCAAATTCAAACAGAGAAATAGACTTTTCAAGGACATTCCTGATATTCACTTCTTCGAACTTTCTAATCATTGAGAGGTTCTTTCGTCTAGATAAAGAAAGAAAACGATCGAGAATATAATCAAGCCGTTTGACTTCATCTTCAATAATATTGTAATAGGAACGGATTTGTTCAGGATGCGGGTGCATCTCGTATATTAATTGCAGGAATCCTTTAATACTTGTAATTGGATTTCGTAGCTCATGTGCCATCCCTGCAGCCATGTTTCCAATCGCATTAAACTTTTCAACTTCCAACCGTTCCAATTCCCATTGTTTTTCCCTGAACAACCGAATCGTGAATTCATCAACAAATAGATTGGTAATTTCTAAAGCTCTTTCCTGTTTCTCTCCCTGAAAAAAAGGGTAAATAATCTCATGGCGGAAGCGGTTCCCCAGCTCAGTACTATCACGAATTAATCTTTCGGCATCATGCACATAAATAATCCAGTGTTCTGCGTAACGCTGTGCAAAGGAAGCAATGGTTTCCATTGAAATCTGCTCATCTTCAATCGCTTCTAATAAAAACAAAAAGGCTTGTTGCAATCCTTCAACCAGTTCATCCTTTCGCTCTTCTATCATGTGCTGCAAATTTTGAGATGAACCTAACACTTCACATACATATTTATTGGCAAATGAACAAAGCTGTTCCCGACAAGACCGATCTGTAGAAAGCATAACTCGGCACCTTCATTCCATCCGATAATTTAACTTAATCTTTGACATAAAACTAATCTTCGACATAAAAGATGAAATCCCTTCACAACAAGAAATGATAGTGCTAAATTCCTAGTTGATTTCTAGACTTAAAAAAGCTGGTCACGTGTGATAAAATAAACCGGGGCCTGACCCCTTTATTTCATAATTTAACAGACGGGAGGGAAACACCTGATACGGTGCACCCCGATGGAAATGGTTATTGAATGCAAGAATGTGAACTTTCATTATGAAGGAAATGTCGTCTTGGAAAATATTAATTTTGTTGTAGAAAAAGGAGATTTTGTTGGATTAGTCGGACCAAACGGATCTGGAAAATCCACCCTGTTAAAAATAATTTTAGGATTGCTGAAACCTGATTCCGGTCAGGTAAAACTGTTTAACCAGCCAATCTCTAGCTTTAAGGAACGGTATAAAATCGGCTATGTATCACAGAAAGCAAATAGCTTCAACAGTGGATTTCCTGCCACTGTATACGAAGTTGTTTCGATGGGTTTGTATGGGAAATTGGGGCTCTTCACCAAACTTTCCCGTGCGGATAAAGAGAAAATCTTTGATGCCATTGAGCAAGTAGGGTTGAGCGAATTTACCCAAAGGAATATTGGGCAGTTGTCAGGGGGCCAACAGCAGCGGTCATTTATCGCGCGGGCTCTTGTTTCTGATCCCTCCCTATTGATCCTCGATGAACCTACGGTCGGTGTCGACACAGAGTCTGTGGAACGTTTTTACGAGCTTCTTGGCAAGTTACACCAAGAACAAAATATGACCTTATTGATGGTGACACATGATATTGGAATGATGACCGATCATGTTACCAAGGTTGCCTACTTAAATAAAAAAATTCATTTCCATGGAAGCTCAAGAGATTTCGGGGCTTCCCAGAAGAACATCTACGGATCACACATGCATCCTGTAGAACAAAAGGACTAAAGGTAGGGGATGGCTTAATCCATGTTTCAGCTTCTTATACAATATGAATTTTTACGCAATGCCTTACTGGCAGGCATGGTGGTTGGGATTGTCTGTCCAGCAATAGGTGTTTTTTTGGTCGTCCGCCGATTGTCTTTAATGGCAGATGCCCTATCCCATATCACGCTATCAGGCCTAGCGGCGGGGATCCTCTTGCAGAAAAACCTAAGCTTCTTTCAACCGATTAACCCGATGTATATGGGTATGCTTTTTTCTGTTTTAGGCTCTCTTTTTATTGAAAAACTGCGCAAAGCCTACCGATTTTATCAGGAATTGGCCATTCCCATTATTCTATCTGCGGGAATTGGCCTTGGGGTCGTGCTAATCAGCATAGCCAACGGGTTTAATGTGGATCTATTCTCCTATCTTTTTGGCAGCGTAGTGGCCATCAGCCGCGGTGACCTGTGGACGGTTTCAATTGTCGGGATTATTGTCCTTTTAACCATTGTTGTTTTCTATAAGGAGCTGTTCGCCTTATCTTTTGATGAAGAGTATGCAGAGATTTCGGGGATTAAAAAGAGATTTGTCAATTTGGTGTTTAGCCTCCTGGTAGCACTGACGATCGCTATTTCCATGAGAATCGTCGGAATTTTGCTTGTTTCAGCCCTGATTACGCTCCCAGTTGCTGCAGCTTTAAGAATTTCCCGAAGCTTTTTTCAGACCTTCTGGATTTCTATTCTATTTGCCCAATTGGCGGTTTTAGGCGGTATGTCTCTATCATTTTACCTGAATTGGGCTCCAGGCGGGACTATTGTCCTTTTCGCCGTCATCATTTTACTCTGCGTACTTGTCCTAAAGAAAAAATAGCCCTTTGCCCAAAACAGTACCCCATACCAAATTACAACGAATTTACCCTATCAACCATATATAGACATGAAAATTAAGATCATTGACATACCTAAAAGGTAAGTTAATGATTTTTTTACTTTTGACTGATCCAGACTGAATTGTCCAAGACAAGACCCAGATCGTAGGCATAACCATAGTCACAAAATAACTTCATGAACATAATATAAATCACAAAAACAGTTTCCCTAATACAACTTATTGTCCTTATTGCAAGTTTCATGGTAAAATATGAATAGGAAACAAGGATGGGGAAATTTTTTTCGTTTAAATTTTGCCCTCAGGAAACAGTTGTGGGCGTGACAAAGAAGGTGAAGGTAAAATGGACCATAAAGAAATGATCTCACTTTATGATTTGCCTATAGGAGCTGAAGGAAGAGTTGTTTCGCTTGAAGTGTCAGGCGTGATGAGAAGAAGATTATTAGATCTAGGGTTGGTACCCAATAGCCTCATTAAAGCCGTTAGAAGAAGTCCAGCGGGTGACCCCACAGCTTATCGTGTAAGAGGGACAACAATCGGTTTGCGAATGGAAGAGGCCTCAAAAATCCTGATTAATCGCTTATAGATGAGAATGAAAGGAGTCGTTATCCATGTCATGCTGTAAAACTGATCGACTTGAAAAATATAATATTGTGTCTAATGACCAGTATATCATTGCCCTTGCGGGAAACCCCAATGTAGGAAAGAGCACGCTGTTTAACGCATTAACAGGGATGCATCAGCACACAGGAAATTGGCCGGGAAAAACAGTATCCCAAGCACATGGTTCATTTGACTACAATAACCGATCTTACACGATTGTGGATTTGCCAGGAACCTATTCCCTGTTGTCTAATTCTGCTGATGAAGAGGTGGCTCGCGACTTTATCTGCTTTGGGGAACCTGATCTCACCTTGGTTGTGGTGGATGCAACCTCATTGGAGAGAAATTTGAATTTGGCCTTGCAAGTTCTTGAAATGACAGACCGAGTAATAGTATGTGTGAATTTGATGGATGAAGCGGAACGGAAAAGGATTGATATTGATCTAAAGCAGTTGTCTAAACTGCTGGGTGTACCCGCAGTTGGCATGTCTGCACGATCCAACAGAGGAACGGAAAAGCTAAAAACAACGATCGAAGATGTCCTAGAGGGAAAAATAATCTGTAACCCTGTTCGTCAACCCTATAGCGAAGAAATAGAGCGAGCCATTGCCGAAATTGAACCGGAAGTAAAACATCTGCTTCAGGGCAGTACGATTAACAGCAGATGGGTTTCTCTTCGATTGATTGATGACGATGAAACTATTCTAAAATCTATTGAAAAGTATCTGATGGAAATTCAAGAGAATCATAAGATGGGGGTGAATGAACCGTGTCCGAAGTCAGCTATTCTCGGTTGAAAGATATCAAAAGCCAAGTCCAGCGAAGGCAGTCTCAACTGATCAGTCAGGCCTCACCTATGCGGGATCAAATTGTTGGAGAAATTTATTCCCGTTCGGAGCAAATCGCGAAAAAAGTAACGAAAGGTCATAATGATAAAAAGTTTGATCGTGATGACCGAATAGATCATATTCTGACATCAAGAATTTTTGGATATCCGATCATGCTCATTATGCTCGGCGTAGTCATTTGGGTTACCATTGCTGGTGCCAATGTGCCCTCCGGGCTTCTTGGAGAGTTCTTCGGATGGGCTGAACTTCAATTGTCCTTCATTCTCTCTTGGTTAGGAACACCACTTTGGCTGCACGATTTACTAACCGTTGGGCTTTTTCGCGGGGTGGGTTGGGTTATAGCCGTTATGCTTCCCCCCATGGCGATCTTTTTCCCCATTTTTGCTATTCTTGAGGATTATGGATACTTACCGCGGGTAGCCTTCAATATGGATCGATTTTTCAAACGTGTGGGAGCACACGGAAAACAATCCTTAACAATGGCCATGGGTTTTGGCTGTAATGCAGCTGGAATCATTGCTTGCCGCATTATTGAATCCCCGCGCGAAAGATTGATTGCGATCCTCACGAACAACTTTGTGCCATGCAATGGCAGGTGGCCTACCCTGATTGTGATGGCTGCCATCTTTATGGGCGGAGCAGTAGGGTCTGCATACAGTACCATCGTGGCTGCGGCCATGGTTGTTGTGCTCGTATTGATTGGGATATCTGTTACCCTTGCAGTGGCTTGGGGATTATCCAAAACAGCCTTAAAGGGAATTCCGTCTAATTTCACTTTAGAGCTTCCGCCTTATCGAAGACCCCAATTTGGGAGAACAATCCTTCGCTCCATGATGGATAAGACCTGGTTTGTATTGCGCCGGGCCGTGATTGTGGCCGCTCCGGCAGGCGTTATTACCTGGTTACTGGGAAACATTCAGTTAGGTGAACTCAGCATTCTCGCCCACATCGCGAATTTTCTCCAACCCATTGGCTATGCGATGGGTCTGGATGGCTATATCCTTATGGCATTTATATTAGGACTTCCTGCCAATGAAATTGTCCTCCCCATTCTTATCATGGGCTACATGGCTTCGGGTGGCATGATGGAATTTGATAGCCTAAATTCCTTTAGAGATCTTTTGGTTAATCATGGCTGGACATGGTTAACAGCTTTGAATATGATGTTGTTCTCTTTGCTGCATTATCCATGTGGAACAACGATCTATACCATTGCTAAAGAAACAAAAAGTAAAAAATGGACGCTGTTGGCCGTATTAATCCCCACGAGTATTGCTGTTGGAGTTACCTTCCTAGTCGCCCAAATTGTACGATTTTTCGGCTGGGTATAAAATTCTTTATGGGCCATATACAGAAGAACAAACTTTAAGCCTGCGTTTGCAGGCTTTCATTATTTCTCTTTCCTTATTTTTGATCAGAATAAATCGAATTGCTCCTGTTCCTCCTTTTTGGATGAAGCTTTAACGACTTCCGTCCGTTCCACGGCATCCTGTACAAGCCTTTCGATATCTAACACACGTTCGAATTCACTGGCTTTCTCCACTGTCGGTCGGGTCACAGGTGACTTCGGTACAAAAATCGTACAGCAATCCTCAAACGGTAAAATAGATGTTTCATATGTCCCTATTTTATGGGCGATCTGCATAATCTCTGATTTATCCATCGTCACGAGCGGGCGAAGAATGGGGTAGTTGGTCACATTGTTGATCGTATGCATACTTTCAATGGTCTGGCTGGCCACTTGTCCAAGACTTTCACCGGTAGATAAGGCCAACGCCTTTTGCTTTTTTGCAATAGCCTCAGCGATCCTCATCATAAATCTCCGCATAATAGTGATTAAATAATGTTCGGGACATTTCTGACGGATTTCCGTTTGAATCTCTGTGAAGGGAACCATATGAACTCTCATTTCCCCTGTTCCGTACTCACTGATAATCCCAGCAAGGTCTAACACCTTTTGCCTAGCTCGTTCACTTGTAAAGGGCGGGCTTTCAAAGTGAATTCCCTCGATCCGCATGCCCCTTTTCATCGTTAACCATCCAGCAACTGGACTGTCAATTCCCCCCGATAACAGAAGCATCGCTTTTCCGCCTGTTCCTACGGGTAATCCACCGAATCCTGGAACATTCACACAGGTAAGAAAAGCACCTTCATTTCTAATTTCTACTTTCAACAGGACTTCCGGTTGATGGACATCAACTTTGATCCCGTCCATATTTTTCAGAATGAATCCTCCCACCAGATGATTCATTTCCATGGAACGATGCGGAAAACGTTTATTCGTGCGTTTTACTTCTACTTTAAACGTTTTAGGTGCTGGATCAATATCTTTCATCAAAGAAAGGGAAGCTTCCTGAATGGATTCCAGTGTAAAATTCTCGACTCTTTTGGTTGGACTAAGAGAGGTAATTCCGAAAATCTTTTTTATTCTTTCCGCTACTCCATCATAAGGTTCGCCGTTTAACGCCACGTACATTCTTCCATAGGCTGTTTCCACTTTTGCCTTTGGGAAATCGTGGATCCCTCGTCGAATATTATCTGCCAACTGTTTTTCAAACATTCCCCGATTTTTTCCCTTCAGGGCCATTTCACCGTATCGTATCAATATGTCATCGTATTGGACCATCTAAACTCATCTCACATTCAACATTTGTTTTAACTGGGGTACAACCTGTTTCATCGTAGTAATAAAATAATCCATTTCATCGATTGTATTTTCATAGGATAAGCTGATTCGCAGGGCACTTCGTGCGCGTTCTTCGCCAAGGCCCATTTCCATGAGGACACGGCTAGGCCGGTCCAGCTTTGATGAACAGGCTGATTTCGTAGAGACATAGATGCCTTTGTCCTCGAGGGAATGAAGCAACACTTCCGATTTCACTCCAGGAACAGACAAGTTGAGAATATGTGGTGCCCCTTCCTCAGGCGAATTGATATAGCATCCTTCTAATCCCTGCAAGCCTTCAACCAATCGATTTCGCATTCTTTTTAACGCATCTGGTTGATCTTTCAGCTTCTGCTGGGTGAGCCGCATCGCCTTCACCATTCCTACTATGCCCGCCAGATTTTCCGTACCTGGCCTGAATTTAGCTTCCTGTCCCCCACCAACAAGCAAGGGGGTTAATTGGGTCCCTTTCCGAACATAGAGGATTCCTGTGCCCTTAGGCCCGTGGAATTTATGAGCGGATAGGGAAAGCAGGTCAATTCCCAATGTTTCCGGTTTCACTGGAATTTTCCCGAAAGCTTGAACCGCATCCACATGAAAAAAGATCTTCGGAAAGCTTTTTAAATAGTTTCCAATCTCTTGAATCGGCTGGATGCTTCCTACTTCATTATTTACAAACATAATGGAAACTAAAATCGTCTCATCGGTAATTGCTTGCTTTAGGTCATCAAGCCTCACCATTCCTTTGCTATCAACCGGCAGCACAGTTAGGCGAACACCAAAGATATCTTGCAACTGCTTACAAACATCGAGCACAGCCGGGTGCTCGACAGCCGATGTGATGATATGCTTTCCGCGATTTTGATATTGAAAGGCAATCCCTTTAATCGCCGTATTATTACTTTCGGTCGCTCCAGAGGTAAATACAATCTCCCCAGGGCTCACTTCAAGAAACTTAGCAGTCAATTCCCGGGACTGTTTTAATACCTTTTCTGATTGAACGCCCAAATGATGAAGGGAAGATGGATTCCCATAATAAGTTTGAAGAACTTCCTTCATAGTTTCCACTACTTCAGGATAGGGCGCTGTTGTAGCCCCATTATCTAAGTAAACCACCCAAACCACCTCCTGAAAAAAAGACGGGTATAATTTGTGGAGAACGTACAGAGGATTATGTATAGAATTCCCTAGATCCACAAAAAAAGCCTAAAATTTATGTTACCATAATTTGTTCTAAAGAGATAGCAATGGAGTGTTTGGGTTTCCAATATTTATACAATGAAACCAAACCTTTCCTGATAGTACAATGAGGAAAGGAAAAGGAAACCATGTAGAAAGGATTTGCACAACATGATGAAACAACCGTGGAAGAAATGGATTCGTTCAGGTTTTCTCTGTACTGCTTTACTTTGGTCTGGCACCGCAGTGGCTGGCGCCGAGAACAACTCGTATACAGTGCAAAAAGGGGATATGTTATGGAAAATTGCTGAGAAATATGAAACAACCGTTGATCAGATTAAAGCAGCAAACCATCTTACGTCGGATGAAATCAGGATTGGACAAGCCTTAGTTATTCCCGAAAAAACAATTTCCTACAAAATCCAAAAAGGGGACGTGCTGTGGAAGATTGCCGAGAAATATGGGACAACCATCGATAAGATCGTTGCGCTGAACCAAATCACTGATTTTAATAACCTATTGATCGGGCAAGAGTTGAAGATCCCTCAACAGAGTGTTTCTGTGGACTCCGTAGTACCTGCTACTTCCTCAAGTTCAGCAGCAAAACCGTGGGTGGAATATCAAACCTATACCGTACAAAAAGGGGAAACCGGTTGGACGATTGCCCTCAAATTCGGAATCCCCTTTCAGGAATTTTTGCAGCTCAATAACATGACTGAATCAAGCATTCTTAATATTGGACAAAAAGTAAAAGTGGCGATCCATCACGTACCTGTCAAAGTAAGCGCTTCCTCATCTGTTGAATGGTTGGATTGGTGGACAGAAGCCCAATATGTCTTCCCGATTGGAACCGTAACCAAAATGACAGATGTCGCAACGAAAAAATCGTGGTACGTAAAACGGACAATTGGTGCCAACCACGCCGATTCCGAACCACTCACCAAAGAAGATGCCGCGATCATGAAAGAGGTTTGGAATGGTGAATATTCATGGAATGTTCGTCCCGTTCTCCTTCAGGTTGGTGAGCGAACACTAGCAGCTTCCGCAAGTTCCATGCCACATTCTACTATTGAATACATTATGGATAATGATTTTGCCGGACACTTTGATATCCACTTCTTAAACAGCACGAGACATAACGATGGAAAGTTAGATGTAAGCCATCAACAGGCGATTCGTGTAGCAGCTGCGGTGAGGTGGTAAGGGGGATAACCCTTTTTTTAGGGGGATCAAGGACTTTTCACTTCATAAAAGCTTTGGATTTGTCCTTGAGCAAGCCTCTCAAGGACTTTCCGCTTCGAAATAGCTTCGGATTTGTCCTTGAGTAGATTCTCGGGGATTTTTTCTTCGTTATCCGCTCCCTTATTCCAACAACTTCTTCATATAAAAGTCCTCTACTCCATTGAGATGCTCCAGCATCCATTTCTCTGCCTCATTTGGATTTTGCTCCTCAATCGCTCGAAAAATGTTTTGGTGTTCTTCCAAAAGCCGATCATGAATCCCAGCAAGTTTAAACATTTGTTCTCTGTTCACTTTAATGGAACGTTCCATCATCTCCGAGATGGAGTTCATGAGCGACTGCAGGATCTCGTTATGAGCAGACTTAGCAATAGCATCATGGAAATTCTTATCCGCATCTCCGCCAAAATTACCTTCATCATTCAACGGATCAAAGGCCTCTAATTCCGCCAAAGCAGCCCTGAGCTGCGTCAAATCTTCATGGCTTCTTCTTTGTGAGGCTAAGCGAGCGATATCCGTCTCTAGAATTTTTCTCACTTCTAACAAAGATAACAGATCCTGTTTGGTTAGTGGGCGTGTTGTTTCTAAAGAAGCTAACAATTCGTTGGTTTCTAACTTTGTAACAAAGGTCCCTTCTCCTTGTCGAATAGAAACAAGACCCATCGTTTTTAAGGAACCAATGGCTTCCCGAATAGTAGACTGTCCTACACCGAGCATTTCCCCCAATTCGCGCAACGAGGGAAGTCTCTGCCCAGGTTTATACACTCCGGAAATAATCTGTTCACGTACAAAATCAGCTACTTCCTCATAGGTTTTTCTAACTTTAAATGATGGCTTCATCCTTACCTCCATGTTTCCCCATAAGGAACAGATCATCTGATGACTATCTATAGTTTACCACATCCAGATCCATTGTGTACAATCCACACTTTTTTAAGCATAATGGGAGAAGAACATATATGAAAAGCCCTAAAGGCCAACTATGTGGTTTGTGAATGTGAGGGAGGAACTTCTGCTAAAACCGCAACGTCCTGTCGCAACGCCCCCTTCGGGGACAACGGTTACAAGCCAAATCGCCGTAGGACAGAAGTGTAAGTCGCAGAAGTTTGCACATCCTGTGCATCATCGTACACAAACCACAGGAGAAGGAGAAACTCAATGAAAAAAGTACTACTTTTGTTTTTCATGACACTATTGACTGCCTGTTCATCAACCCAGGAGATAGCTAGCAAACCACCTGTTGCTACTAGTGCTTCCCTCAACGAAGAAAAACCTTCTATAGAAAACGTCGAAAAACCGGCAGAACCTCAGAAAACAGAACAGGCAGAGCCCACTGTTATATTCGAGAAACCTGACCCGATCACTTTAACTTTTGCAGGTGACACGATGATGGCAGGGAGAGTGGCAGGAATTGTCGAGCGGAAAGGAATGGATTACCCCTTTACAGATGCTGCTCCCATTTTTCAAGACAGTGACCTAACCATGGTAAATTTGGAAACACCTTTGAGCAAGCGGGGATCGGCAAAAGATAAGGAATATACTTATCGAAGCGATCCGAGGATGGCCGAAGCATTGAAAAAAGCCGGAGTGGATATTGTTACCGTGGCAAACAACCATGCCTTGGATTATGGGATAGATGCTTTCCTTGATACATTCGATTTTTTAAATCAGGCTGGGGTCTCTTTTGTGGGAGGGGGGAAAAATACGCAGGAAGCCTATTCCCCCGTCACGGTTGAAGTGAAGGGTAAAAAAGTTAGCGTTTTTGGATTTAGCCGCGTACTTGCCGAGGCAAATTGGCATGCTGGAAAAGATACACCTGGGATGGCAAGTGCCTACGATCCGGAGTTGGTCTATCAAGCAGTAGAACCCATTATCGGGAAAAGTGATTACACCATTGTCTTGCTTCACTGGGGAAAAGAACTCGCGGAAGAGCCCCTGCCATATCAAGTAGAGCTAGCCCATGGTTTAATTGATCGTGGTGTTGATCTTGTGATCGGCAGCCACCCGCATGTTTTACAAGGGCTTGAATGGTATAAAGACAAACTCATTGCGTACAGTCTCGGAAACTTTATTTTCACCACGAGTCGGGTTGCGGAGGGACGTCAATCAGGGATTTTAAAAGTCTCATTACTAGATGATGTGATCACCCCAGAATTTATTCCGATGTTTATTGAGGGTGGGGCTGTTCATTTGGCGACTGGTGTCCAGAAAGAGGAGATCATGCAAAGGCTGGAGAGGCTTTCTAAAGAGGGAAATTGGAAGGAAGGGGTTTTTGAGAAATCTAGGTAACGGGATGAAGGACTTTTCGATCAAGTTCCGACCAAGATTTGTCCTTCATAAGCTCGATGAAGGACTTTTCGACTGGATCCCGACCAGGATTTGTCCTTCATAAGCTCGATGAAGGACTTTCCGACCGGATCCCGACCAGGATTTGTCCTTCATAACCCGATGAAGGACTTTCCGGTCAGATCTCGACCCAGTTTTGTCCTTCATAACCTTCCTCCCTCCCTACCCCACAATAGGAGGAGGGAGGATCGCAGAATAGGTTTGGAGCATCATCCAACCTAAAAATAAAGCGAGTCCGAAATAGGCAATTCCATATCCCCACCGTACTTTCACCGGAACCTCGTAATATTCTTCAGATTGGATGAGGCCTGTTTGTAGTTCTGGATAAATCACAAAGGTAAGTAGGATGGTCATTTTAAGTTCATCTGACTCCTCCACTGTCCCATGCAGCCTGGCCTGCACAACGATGCCCTGAGGAAATGGCAGCTCTGCAATTTTTCCGATTCCTGGATAGAACAGGTAGCAGATCTCTTCCTTTGTATTAATAGTGCATAACTGAACGAAACCAAGATCGCGTTCATGGGCTTCGGCTGGGAAGGGTAATCCGCTTTCCATAAAGTAATTCTTTGGTACAGAAATGGTTACCTTTGTCCTACTTTGTCGTAATTCTTCCGGTTCTGCTCTATTTTTCCGAACATATTTCTTGTAAAGCTCCCATGCGAACATCGCCCAGAAAAGAAGGAAAATGAGCGCCTTCAGGTAAATAATCACAACCAAACCACCGATCAAACCAACCACCCACAGCCAGCGGGAAATCGCGGTAACAATTCTTCCTCCATCCAAAGGATGAATGGGAATTAGATTAATCAAATTTAGAAAAAAGCCAATTTGCGCAATCGATAATAGAACGGGTGATTCTAAGCCGACACCAAGAAAAAACGCGGCCACAGCCCCAACAGTTCCAATCAGCGGTCCACCAAATGCCAAGTAAGCCTCAGTTGCCGCGTCAACTGGCTGTTTTTTCATCGTTATCAAAGCGCCTAGAAAAGGGATAAAAGCAGGTGCTGAAACGGGGATTCCTTTACGTTTTGCTGCAATCACATGCCCCATTTCATGAATGAAAATCATGACGACAACACCAATGGCAAACGACCACGGATAAATTAGCGCATACGCACCAACCATTAAAGCCATACTCCAAATCGTTCCGCCGAATTTCCCCAATTTTAATAAGGGCAGTAAAAATTTTAGCTTCCCACCAAAGAAGGCTAAAAATGCTAGAATTCCACCGAGAGACTTCCATCCCATCTTCTTATTGGAACGGTTCATTGATCCCACCATCCATCTTTTAGTTACATGAAATGCTCCCACAAAAACACACCAAGAATACCACCGACGACTACAAACATTATATTAACACGGAAAAGCGCTAATATCACAGACACTACAGTTCCAGCAACAGCAGAATACGGATTGCCCGTCGACTCCAGGATCCCCGGGAAAATTAAGGCACCCAATGCGGCAAAAGGGATAAACTGCAGAAATCGATTGAGAAAAGGGCTGAGTGAAACATTCTGCAGCAGAATCATGGGCAGAAGTCTCGGTAAAAAAGTTACTGCCCCCATCCCTAAAACAAGCAACCATAAATTATTCACCCTTTTCACCCCCTTCCGGAAACAACAAACTTCCCGCTAAAGCGGCAAGCACTGTGGATAGAACAATGGCCCACCCTGTTGAAAGATTCGAAAAGAATGGGATCCAATGCAAAATACTATGAAGCACAGCTGCGAGCAAAGATACAATAAGGATCGGTCTGGATTTACCCAAGGACGGCACGAGCAAACCAACAAACATGGCATACAAGGCAATTCCCATGCTGCTTTTTAATTCTTCGGGAAGCCCTTCAGCCAAAAAAATCCCCATCGCGGTACCAATGTTCCAAGCTAAAAAGGCTGCAAGATTTAAAGCCAACAAGAAATAGACGGACAGCTTCTGCTTCTTCTGAAGGGATGCAACAGAAAATGTCTCATCCGTTATACCATACGACAAGACAGCCAGTATTCCCTTTTCTGCTGGCTGAAGAATGCGTTGATTAAGGGATGCACTCATTAAAATATGCCGCAAATTCAGAATGAATGTCGTTAGGATAATTTCCGAATAACCGGCTGCAAGGCCCAGTAGATTCACCGCGACAAATTGACTTGCCCCGGCATAAACAAAAAATGACATCATAAGGCTTATATGATTGGGGATGCCTGTTGCTTTGGCCAGCAACCCAAAGGCAATTGCAATCGGAATATACCCAAGGGCAATAGGAAGGCCCGCCTTTAGCCCGGCAAGCAACTCCGCTTTTTTATTATTTGCGATCGGGGCTGTCGATGGTACTAAGACATCTTTATTCACTTGCATGTGTAACTCCTCCAAGATGGCTCCTTTTTAATATTATTTTATTATACATGAGAAACCAATTTGATGTGGGAATTTGAAATTGTATCGAGGGAAAAAAGAAAAGGAAGCCTAAGGCTTCCTTAACTCCTTAATACCCTATGAATGGTGCAAATAGCATCGAACCGATTAGGGAGACAATCCCAATCCCCATCGCCCATTTTCCCAAGCCCGTAGCTCCGCGTTTATAGGCGAAATAGCCAGCACCAATCCCTATCAAGGACAGTAAAAAGGGAAGAAAAAATAGGGAAGCAATGGCCAACACCAAGCCTACAACACCTAGTGTGGTTCCCCCTCCTTCATTTTCCTCAATTACTTCAATCGGTCTTGTATAATCATCGACATCTCGTTCCTCTCGCGTTGCAGGAAGAACACGAGGGGCTAACTCGGCGGCAGTTTCCTCTTGGAAATTCCTGTCGTCATTAGGCTCTCGATGATCCATATTCAACCAGATCCCTCTTTTCTGTTTAGGGTACTTATAGGGTTTGTTTTCATTGCACCGCATATCCTGTGAAAATAAAGGAAAAAACACCTGGGTTTCCAGGTGTTTTTAACCTTTTAACTAACTATTTCGCTCTAAAGGTACGACAACATGTTTCTGCGGAGTTTGAGGCCTTATCCTGATGCTCAGTCTGAACACCCAATTCACCTGCAAATTCGGAATTGAAATTTGCATGACGGTCTACTTCGACCATGATCTCAGGTGCAGCACAATTATTTCCATTTGCCCAGAAAGTGCAGTTAGAAACGGAGCATTTGACTTCTACTTGTGGCATTTGCCATCACCTCCACACTTAGAATTTCCCTAGGCAGACATTTTATTCGACTAGTGAACTTCCCTTAATTGCTGAACTTCGACAGTTATTTTATCACTTGGATCACTTTCCATATGGACCTGTGCAGTTTGATTTTGCGCATCCACCCTGTCGATCCATACTGAAGCTCCTTCATATTGGACATCGATCCTTTGTTCGGAATCAATAATTTGCTGCGCACGTGTTACATCCACAGTAATCTCCTCCTTATTCTCACGCGGTGCATTTTCATTCTTAGAATGATAGGGTTATTTTTTACCGTTTTTTCCAATTTATACGCTTCAAAGTCCCCAACATTTGGTATATATCCTACCCATTTTGCCCAAAATACAAATAGTAGAACTTTTGTAAAAGTGAGGTTGATTTAATTGGGGGCTATTAAATTATCCAACGTAAAAAAGAGTCAACTTATTGATTCTTTGCTTGATTCATACAATCATTACATGCAACTTTACAAAGTTTTGGGGGATCAAAAATATAAGGACCGTGCAGATATCTTTATGAATACCCTTAAGCATTATTTTTCCTAGAGATTCTGTAACTCCCCTTTATCCAATCGGGTTCCATTGTCCCAATAGATGGTGGGATAAAAGGTATTGCAGTTACTGTTCATTTGCAATAAAATAGGGGAGTTGAAAATTTGTATAGATAAGGTGAACAATATGGTTTGCAAAGTATGTTTAAGTGCATCCGTTAAAAATAATGGCTGCTCCCATTGCGGGGCCTCTTTCCATTCTCCCGTTCAGTTGATTAAAGAGTCTGTAAGGAATCATTTTATTAATTTTTTGCTAGGTTCATTTGGAGTTATTATTCTTGGAGCAATTTTAATTGGAATGCTTTCAGATTAGAGATAAAGCTAAAAAAGAGAATCCATGGGGATTCTCTTTTTTGTTACGGCCTATTTTTTTCTACGAAAAGCGATTCGATGAATCCCTTCATCGTATTCTGCAGCTAATTGTTCAGCCTCTGATGCTAATGAGTACGCCGCTTCGAAATCCAGTTCACGAAATGCCTGCTCTGCTTCCTGGAGCAATTGGTTAACATCTTTCCATTGGCTTCGAAAACGATTCGTTTGCTGTATTTTTTCTTCTGCTTGACGGCAATATTCAAACAGCTTATTAGCAAATTCAACCAACATTTTATTAAATTCCTTGGCATCCCGTACCAATCCATTCACGCGATGCAATTCTAACGGTACTTGATTAAGAGCCATCTCAATCTCGAAGAGAGCCTTTTTCCCTTCATAGATCAATTCCATTAGCTTTGGAGGGGTGCCAGGTAAATTTTCCCTTCTAACCTGTTGTTCAATCCGCACGATCTCTGTGTGCAGCATCATCACAGTGTCCTGGGCATCGTACTCCCCTTTGCGCAGCTCATCCAGTTCTTGGTAGGCCTCTTCCCTTTTTTGTAAGAGCGTTTCGATTTCCTGATTGGTTGTATCAAGCAAGTCAGCAGCCTGAATAAATTCCATATCATCGCCATTCTTCATTTGTTCGACTAAGAACAATTGATCAGCTACACTTTTACAAACCCGCTCAAGGTCCACATAATAATTAAACACAGTTCCTTCACTTATACTGTAACGAAGCGACAATTCCTCCAACTCCTCTTTCAAGCTTTCACGTTCTTCATCAAGAGAAGCAAGGAATGCAGGCATTTCTTCGAGATAATGCTGAACAAGCGCTTTTTTCGTAACGATTTCTTCCATCTGGTCATACTGCAGGTCAATCTTTTCTTTTAATTGCACAATTTCCCCGGCAAGTCCTTCCAGCTTTCCTTCCTTAATTTTTGTGTTTAACAAATCGGACTGTTTCATCAGCTCGTCCAATTGTCCTGTAAAATGTTCCAAAGGAATGCGGTACCCGTTGTCTACCATCTCTAGAAGGCCCGCCCTTAATTCTCGCAAGTCCTTCTCAATAGTAACAGCCACTTCATTTTTCAATTGTGGGAATTCGTCTACTTCCTTCAAAATTTCAATCAGAATAAGTTTTCTTTCCTTCAGTTGCTCAAGCCATTGGGCAACATCCTCTTCCAACTGTGAATCTTCTGTTTTGATCCACTGTTCCACTTGCTGATGTTTTTCCGATAGCCCTGGGAAAGTAACACCAAATTGGAATTTTGCTTCATCCAGCTTCCGTCCTACCACAGTCAGGGTTTTCTTAATTTCATCCACTAGTCGCTCACATTCTTCCAACATTACCATGGATTGGAACATCTTGCTATGAAATTGACTAATATCATTTTCTGCTTGAGCTAATTGGTCTTTGGTTTTTTGCAGGATTTGTGCTGCCCTTCTATAACGGAAACGATCACATAACGCTTCAGCCTCTAGAAGGTTAAATTCAGCAGTTGGGAGTGCATCCCTGCGAACTCGCTCAATGATGGCTGAGGCTTGATTGGCTTGTCCCTTTGGATTTTCAGGAATATCCCCATCCAGCTTTTTCACTTTATCCTCGATTGTATCTAACCAATCTTCAATCTCATCCATTTCTTTGAAGAGTCTTCTTCTTTGGAAAAAACTGTACAAACCTATCGACAAAATAAGCAAAATGACACCAACTAGGTAATAAAGCCAGGCTGGTAAAGAGGCTTGTTCTTCGGTTTCCTTCCCTTGTGCCTCTGTGTTAGAACTCGAAGTTTGAGCTTGTCCCCCGTTTTTCACGGTGCTACTGAACTGCTGAAGCAACGTTGAAAGACCAGTCATATAAGACTTTTGTTTGGCATAGGGGACAAAAATATGATCTACTTGATCCTTCACGATTTGACCGGTTAAGCCCTTTTCTGAAAAGTATCCCCCAGCATGAACCGCAAGTTCATCTTTGTCCATATTCAAGACAAGTAGCATTTCATGATCCGACATATTATAATGCGTAAATAATTGGTCCGCGTACTCCTGTGTGGTAACTTCTTCGGTTGCAGGAATAATTACGACTTTATATTTTTCAGGAAGTTTACTTACAATTTCATTTAATTGCTCCACTTGAGAGGAATCTATTATATTTTGGCTGTCCTGAACCACGGCATTGCTCTGAGGTGGAAATTCCTCTGCCATGATCGTACTTGTCCAAACAAAAAAACTTGTACAAAATATGATTAACGATCTCTTTAACATCGGGTGATTCTCCTTCATCTTTTTGCATGTGAAGAGCGACCACTTTTATCAATTTCAATGGTAGCTCTCATTAAGCCATCTACATATATTCTTTTAATGCAAAAAAAGTTCCTGCTTGACCAGAAACTTTTTTCATCAGAATTCATCATTTTTCAACTTATATCCCCAAACCTTCGACAAAAAACCGATATATCTTTGTCGATACTCAGGTGACATGGGTTCAACGTAAAAAAGTTCCCGCATGATTTGTGGATTAGAATAAGGGAAAAACATTCCCCCCATCATGTGGATGAGCTGCATTTCGACGTCCAGGTCACAATCAAATTCCCCGCGCTCCATACCTGTCTCAAGGAGGGTGGCAAAATGAGCTTTTAACCTCGCCATATATGTACTCATAACTTCGCGCACAAGCATGGAATCAACACTTAGTTCACGAAGAATAATTGCGGAAACCTCCATATTTTCGGCTTGATACCCAATTAATGTATCGAGAGAGTCGATCAACTGTTGAAAACAGCTTTCTTCTTGTTCTTCTCCACCTTGTGTAACAGGCTGCAATTTAGTAAACAGCTTCTCAAAATAATCTATCATCATCCATTCCAATATTCCCTGTTTGTTTTTAAAATGATAGCTTACTAGAGCTGAATTGACTTTGGCTGTATCAGCAATCTCGCGAATCGAGGTGCTTCCGAAACCTTGGACAGCAAAAAGGGATATTGCGGCTTTAACAATAGATGCTTTTGTTTGGTTAACAGATTTACTCATGATGATCTCCCCCCTTAATTCTAATCACTCACCAATGGACAAGCCGCTGGGAGGGTTCTTTATCCCCTAACTTCAAACAGGGGATGGGGTATTGTTTTTTCTTTATATTTTATCACCCGATCGATAGCAATGTGAATAACCCAGCCAGCAATAGACCAGAACAGAATATTCAGAAACAAAAAGCTGATCATTGCTACGATCGCAACGGTAGAATAGGAGTGGAGCATGGACTGAAGAACATAAAAAGCCTTGGAACCCTTTTCATTCCCGAAACTAGAAATCGGAAGTAACGAAATTACCTTGGGCAAGACCAGAAAGCATAGAAAGGTAGTCCACGTCGTCCCATAGATCAAAAACACGTATAGTGCCACAATACCAATGAAAGCGTTTTCCAAACGATATAACACTCTTTCCATGTTCATCCCCTCCTTCTTCTGTGGCTTGTGAACTACGTTGAGATAACCCTCTTTCACAAACCATTTAGTTGTTCTTTAGGGCTCTCTTCTATTTTATTCCATTTTACCCCAAAGAGTACATACTATTTTTTATATTTTAAAAATAATATGGTAATTAATACCTCTTTTAATTTTTCAGTAAATTTGGTACCATTGGACTATATTAAAAGATTCCGAATAGGTGACTTTAAAAGGAAATTGCTGAGGGAGGGATGTCATGAAAAAATTTCTTGCTCAATTGGTTGGGTTATTGGTATATTTGGCAATTCCCCTTTATATCTCCTCAGATCAGTGTATTCTAAACAATGAATATGCCCATGGATTTAATTCTGTTAAGAACCTCAAGGTGATGACATACAACATTCGAGGTGCCCGAACAGATGATGGGAAAATAGAGTTGGATACAATCATTCAGGAGATAAAAAAGCTGGACCCTGATATCCTAGCTCTCCAAGAAGTTGACTACCATCTCCCACGTTCCCACTTTGAAAATCAAGTTGAGGTCATTGGCAAGCAATTAGAAATGAACTATTTGTTTGTTCCTAATCTGAATTTTGTTATTGGTTCCTACGGCAATGCCATTCTGAGCAAATTTCCGATCATTGAATATGAATATTACCAATTGCCAAGTGAGAGTGAATCGAGAGGGCTGGTTCGCGCCCAGATCAATACCGGAACCCAAAACATTGATGTTTACGCCACACACTTAGGCCTTCCTTATACAGAAAGAGTAGACCAAGTAGCATCGCTGAACACACTGATTGCAAACGGCCCCATGCCAAAACTTCTATTGGGAGATTTCAACACTAAACCTACGGAAATTCCCATCCAATCTTTACGTTCTGTTTTTATCGATCCTGTACGCGAGAGCCATTTTAACCTAACGACTTATAAACATAAAAATAAAGAAACGCAATTGGACTACATCTTATATACAAACGGCTTCACTTTTGAAAGCGCTTTATCGGATTCATCCACCATCTCTGATCATAATCCGCTTATGTATTCCCTAATTCTTTCCACACAATAGCGTTCTTCCGCTCTTGTGTTTTTTTATTCGCTCAGATGTGTCGTATCATTCACCGTATGAATCATCCAGGCCTCTTTCTCAAAGATCAGATGATTAAACGCTGTATTCCCCATCTTTGTTATCCCTGTTCCATGTACACCGTTGCTATACAAATGCAGCACCGCATTAATGAAGCCTCCATGACTAACCACAGCTATGTGCTGTCCTCTGTATTTTTCGGCTAACCGCTGCAGCTCTCTGTTTCCTCTGGCTTTCAGCTCCTCTAGCGTTTCAATCCCATAGTTTGCATCTAGAACCTTCCCTTTTTGGTGGTCCGGAAACTTGGCTTGAATCTGATCAAAGGTCATACCCTCCCACTCGCCGTAACAACGCTCCCGAAGCTCTTTAGAGATGGTAAATACACTTGAGGTATGATATTTATAGATTTCTTCCGCCGTTTTTCTTGCCCTCTCCAAATCGCTAGAACAGATCACTTGCAGTGGAAGACTTGCCATCCTTTTACCAATCTTCTCCGCTTGCTTCCTACCTATCTCGTTCAACGGAATATCAGTATGTCCTTGCAACCTTTGCGATCTGTTCCAATCCGTTTCACCATGCCGTACTAAATAAAAATGGGTAATCATATCAAAGCTCCTTTAATCTGCTATTTATCTCTTTATCTTAACATCTTGACATCGATTATTAAAATAATATAATATAACTTATGTGTGTTTTAGGGTAGCAACGATTTTAGGTAAAAACAGTGAAACACCCTCTATAGTTTGTTCCCATCGGGACGCGGCTGACTTTCCCCATGGTACATGCTGCGAAAACGCTACCGTTCGAATTGCATGCTGGAAGAGCAAACTAATTCACTGGAAGTTAACACCTAAAAATCTAACTAAAAGGAGAAATGATTCATGTCTCGTTATACAGGACCTCGTCACAAATTAGCTCGTCGTTTAGGTATTTCCCTTGATGGAACTGGTAAGGATCTTAAGCGTAACTATCCTCCAGGACAGCACGGACAAAACAATCGTCGTAAGTTAAGCGAATATGGAATTCAATTACAAGAAAAGCAAAAGCTTCGCCATATGTATGGAATGAACGAAAAGCCATTCCGAAAGCTATTTACTCAAGCAACTAAGATGCCTGGGGTAGCTGGTGCGAACTTTATGAAATTGCTTGAATCCCGTTTGGACAACCTTGTGTATCGTTTAGGTTTAGCTGCTAGCCGCCCTGCAGCTCGTCAATTAGTCGTTCATGGTCATGTGACCGTTAATGGAAAGAAAGTAAATGTTCCTTCCTATCGTGTACAACCAGGCGATGTGATTGGTGTTCGCGAGAAGAGCCAAAACCTTGAAATCATCAAGGATGCTCTTGCTGCACGCACTTATCTTCCAAACTATCTAAGCTTCAATGATTCAACTTTGGAAGGTACTTATGTTCGTCTTCCAGAACGTGAAGAAATGAATGCAGAAATTAATGAAACTCTAATCGTTGAGTACTACTCTCGTTAAGATGAAGAATCGGTCGGCCCTGTGGGCGGCCGATTTTTTTATCGGTTCGCGGATTCCCTACTTTGTCCCATCCCCATAGTTCCTCATATGCATGTCATCTTCCACCAGCAAAATGTTCATCATTCTCCATACCCTCCTCCCGTTCAAACCACACCGGAATCGTAAAGTAGATGCAAAACCCTATGCAGGGTATATTTTTTGCAGCTATGCTTCCCTGATGTGATCGTACGATTTCTTTGCATATGGAAAGTCCCAGACCAGAGCCTTTTATCGCATGCTTACTTTCTTTTGAACGGTAAAACCGTTCAAAAATTGCTTCCAGTTCGTTTTCCGGAACTAGTGGGCCATTATTCGTAATGCTTACAACAGCCTCCGCTGTTCCTAAATCATGCTCACAAAGCTCCACTTTCATTTCAATTATTCCCTCATCGGGTATAAACTTTTTAGCATTTGACAAAATATTTACAATGACTTGCTCCATTCGATGGATGTCCATTGATGCAAAAGCTGTGCCTTTTTCTTTTAGCTCCTTATATGTAGGCGACTCCCAAGTGAATTGGGCGGCACGTTCTAGCATGTCCATCTCATAACAGCTGTATAGGTGATGAAAAAAGGAAGTAATATCAACCTTCTGAAATTGGAAAGAAGTCAGTTCCGTTTCAAGTTTAGTAAGCTCCACTAAATCATTGATTAATCGTTCCAACAATTCTGTCCGCTCATAAATGCGCTTTGCGTATTTCTTGTAGTCCTGTTCAACCAACCCATCAGCCACAGCGCTCGAAAGCGCCCGTATTGCGGTGAGAGGGGTTCCTAATTCATGAGAAATACTCGATAAAAGTTGACGGCGAAACTGCTCGTTTCGGAACAACTGATCATTTATCCTTGACAGTTCCTCATTAGAACGACGAAGCTCAATCGTTCTCTCCTTAATTTTTTGTTCCAGTGTTTCATTGGCAACAATTAATTCAACTGACAGACGCTCGGCCTTTTCTGCTGTATGGGAGAATTTTAAGGATAAATGGATAGATTGCGAGAACAATAGAATGAGTAGCCCATATGGAGCAAAATCCCCATATGGAATGAGATGATTATAAAATAAAATATCTGCAATGATTGCTGTGGAAAAGAAAATAAACCCAACCATATTAATAATGGAATCTATTTTCCTTTTTAGGGCAGTCCTCAGGAAAATAATAAGCAAAACAGTCAAGACTGGGGCAATCACCAATAATTGATAAGGAAGCATCAAATGAGTATAGATTCTCGCAGGTGCTAACAGGATAAGAAGGATCAAACTGGAATGAATGACAGCGGATATTTTAACCATCAGACCTTTCATATCCAAGTACTCTTTATAGACAAATATGGTCAGCATGTGCATCCCCACGAAAATCGATCCATATTCTAACTTCACGGCCCATTCCCAGGAAAGGCTAGGAAAAAGATTGAGCAGGACGGCTTCCCCTAATACGGAGGTTCTAACTGCAACAGCAAGACATAGGCCCCCGAAATAAAGTGCAGACAATTCCTTTCTTCTTCCGACATATAATCCTAAATGATAGAGTCCCATAACAATTAAACAACCGATAATAAAAACTTCAGAAGCAAAGCTAAACAGTTGTTCCGCTCTGATTTGTTCAGTACTTCCAAGACGGACTGGTTCCCATATCCCCCCTTTTCGCTGAACAAAATTCGATACCTGCATGACGAGCTCATTGCTACCAGGCTGTGGGACAAAGGTAATGACCTTAGGCAAGTTGTAGGGTACCATGGTTTGCAGCGAGGTACCCACTGCCCCATTTACGGCATGAAGTTCTCCATTGATCCACAAACGATAGGAGGTGGCTACCCCTCCCACGTAGAGAGCAAGCGGCTGAGAGGGCTCATCAGCGGGAAGAATCATGCGGAGTCGGTAGGTGCCATAACCCATGTTAGAAAGTGGCTGTTTCTCCGTATTTGCGCTTCTCCAGACGGATGGGACATGCACTTTCAACGGCTTTTCTTGCAAACCGTTTATTTGTTCTGGAGCAACGAGTTGATTCCAATAAAGATCCCAAACCCCATTCAGATTCACGATCCCTTCTGAGACTTCCCACCCAGATAAATCTATCATCGCTTCAGAAACGTTCTTTTCCTTAGCTATTAGAGTGGCTTGACTGCACTCAACAAACACCGCGATGAGAAAAACAATCGAAAGCAAGTTACCTAATCTCGACATGATTGTAAACTCCTAAAATAATACTATTTTTCATTCACTTTTTTTTATTTATACTTATAAAATTAATTCTTTTAAAGACAATCAAATCCTTTTCAATCTTCTGTGAAAATTTTACAAAAAAAGCACAGGCTGACCGCCCGTGCTTTCCATTTTACTTATTTTACTAAAACCTTAGCAAACTTTCTTTTTCCTACTTGTACAACCATGCCTTCTTGCACAGCAATCTGCGCATTTACGTCCTCTACCTTTTCTTCGTTAATTCGTACTCCCCCTTGCTGAACCATCCGTCGTCCTTCTCCAGTGGAGGAAGTCAACCCGAGTTCCACAAGTAACTTCGCAACCCACAACTGTCCATCTATCAGAGATTCGGAAGAGATTTCGACTTCAGGGAGATCGGAAGGCAATGTACGCTGTTGGAAAACCGTTTTAAAATGCTCTTCAGCCTCCTCCGCCTGCTCCTGCCCGTGAAACATCGTAACAAAGGTTTTTCCCAGATTCATTTTCGCATCCCTTGGATGAATGCTGCCATCGGCTAATCCGCTTTTCAATGCAGCTATCTCATCATTGCTAAGGTCCGTCACTAATTCATAGTACTTCAACATCAAGTCATCTGGAACAGACATCGTTTTTCCATATATCTCGTTAGCCGGTTCATTGATTCCAATGTAATTCCCTAGACTTTTACTCATTTTCTGAACGCCGTCGAGTCCTTCCAGAATCGGCATCATAATCGCAATCTGCTGATCTTCACCATATTCCTTTTGCAGCTGTCGTCCCATCAGTAAATTGAATTTTTGATCGGTTCCTCCCAATTCAATATCACTCTTCAGCGCAACCGAATCATAGCCCTGCATAAGCGGATAGAAAAATTCATGAACACTAATGGGCTGCCCAGACTGGTAACGTTTTGTAAAATCATCTCGTTCCAACATCCGAGCCACTGTTACATTTGATGCTAGGCGAACAACATCAGCAAAATCCATTTTTCCTAACCAGCTGCTGTTATAATAAATTTCAATTTTATCCACATCCATCACCTTTGCAAATTGTTCTACATAGGTTTTGGCATTCCGTTTTACATCCTCTTCAGTTAATTGCTTGCGGGTTTCTGATTTACCAGTTGGATCACCAATCCTCCCGGTGAAATCTCCAATTAACAGTTGAACCTGATGGCCCAATTCCTGAAATTGACGAAGCTTGTGGAGCACTACGGTATGTCCCACATGCAAATCAGGTGCAGAAGGGTCCAAGCCTAGTTTCACCTTTAAAGGAATTCCTTCCAAAACCGATTTCTCCAGTTTTTCCACCAATTCTTTTTCCGGAACAATCTCCGCTGCCCCTCTGCGAATGATCTCCAGCTGCCGCTCCACTTCTTTTTGCTGCTCTACGGTTAGCTCCCTTTTCTTTTCCATGTCTTATTGAATCACCCTTCTTATTTTTGTTATTGAAAAAACAAAAAAAGCCACTCATCCACATAGGGACGAGAGGCTCTCGCGGTACCACCCTAATTGAAGAATAGAATCCTATTCTTCCACTTAACAAGTATAACTCAGGGGTGTATTTCTCTTCTATACTCTGAACGGTTTGCACCAACCACCGCTTCTCTGCAACACAAGATATAGAAAATACTGAAGACCCTTCATCGTTACATATAAACAATGACATTACATTATCTTTACCATAAAGCATCGAAAAATGCAACTTTCTCACCTATTATGACGTCTTATGCTATAATATGAGAATCATCCGGAACCGTCTTGGGAGGTAATCTATGACTACTAGATATAATAATGAAGACAACCCACCAAAAAAGCGAAAAATAAGTATTTGGAAAATAGTGAGTCGGATTTTGCAAGTTTCTGTATTGCTAGTTCTTATGGGGGCCTTTTTTGCAGGGGGGGCGGCCACAGGTTATGTTGCCTCACTAGTAAAAGATGACCCTTTACGCTCGCATGATGAAATTAACGATACCGTATTTTCCAACTACCTAACGGGGTTTGCTTATTTTAATGAAAACACCCCAAAGGAAGAGCGATTGATTGGACAACTCCGGGCTGAGGAGGATCGTCGACTGGTCACCAAAGATGAGGTCTCAACACATTTGATTAATGCCATTATTGCTACGGAGGACAGGCATTTTTATGAACACCGCGGTGTTGATCCATCCGGGATTCTGCGTGCTACCGTACAAGATATTACCGGATCGTCTGTTCAAACAGGGGGCAGCACACTCACTCAACAGTTAATTAAACAAACGCTGCTATCGCCGAAAGTCACCCATGAACGAAAAGCGAAAGAAATATTTTTGGCTTTAAGAATGGAAAGAATGTTTTCCAAGGATCAAATATTGGAAGCCTACATGAATGAAATGTATTTTGGACAAAGTGCAAACGGCTCCAATATATACGGCGTACAAGCTGCAGCGAAGGGAATCTTCGGGGTTGATGCGAAGGATTTAAATATTTCACAAGCAGCCTACATAGCGGGCATGCTGCAAGCTCCTTCACGATACATACCATTTGATAAGGACGGATTGGCAGCTGGAAAGAAGCGGCAAGAGATTGTTCTTAATAGGATGGAAGAAAATGGATATATTACACGTGAACAATATGAAGAAGCAATCAAGTATGATATCGGGACCCACCTCGCCCAAAGCAAGCCAAGAGCTTACAGCCAGTATCCTTTCCTGATGATGGAAATCGAGGAGCGGGCTGCAAGAGTGCTTGTTGAAAAAGATTTAAGCAAGGACCCAAAGGCGAAGGAATCATTATCACGTGAAGAATACCGTCAATTGGTTGATAACAAACGAAAAGAAATTCTGCGCGGCGGCTATCATATCTACACGACTATTGATAAAAAGATTTATGAAATGATGACAGAGATTGCAGAAAACCCAGAAAACTTCGGACCAAATCGGACATATAAAGTAACGGTTGGATCTGAAGTAAGAGAAATCAAGGATGCCTTAGAAGAAGTAGGGGCTACTTTAATTGACAACCGAACGGGAGCGATCTTGGGATTTATCGGTGGCCGTGATTTTAAAACCCAACAGGTGAATCACGCTACCCGACCTAGACAGCCAGGATCCGCGATGAAGCCGATTGCAGCCTATGCACCTGCTTTTGAAAAGGGGCTTCTGCAACCGGGATCAGCGATCGATGATGCGCCGATTGCTTTAGATAATGGGGTCGGCAATCCACCTTTCTATCCTTCAAACTGGAATAATAAATTTCAGGGACTGATTACCGTTCGTGAAGCATTGAGGCAATCCTATAATATTCCAGCCATTAAAGCCTACCTCCAAGTGGGTATACCAGAAGCATTGTCTTATGTTGAGCAGACTGGAGTTACAACACTGATCACACCAAAGGATAATCCACGAGTGAATGACTACCAGGCAAAAACCGGGGTTATCGGAGGTTTGACACAAGGACTGACAGTTGAGGAAATTACAAATGCCTATTCTGTCTTCCCGAATCAGGGATCGTTCATGGACGCTTATCTCATTCAAAGGATTGAGAATTCGGAGGGTGAAAAAATCTTCGAAAATCAAATCTCTCCTACCCAGGTATATTCGGAACAGACGTCTTATCTGATCACGGATATGATGCGAACTGTAGTAAGAAGTGGTACTGGAGCTTCCTTGCCGAGATTAATTAAGGGAAATCGTGATATCGCTGGAAAAACGGGAACCACCAATGATGATGTGGACTCCTGGTTTGTCGGGTACACTCCTGAAGTGACTCTTGGAGTATGGGTCGGTTATGATATCCCCTATACCTTAACCAAGTCATCACCACCGAGACCGATACAAATCTGGGGGAAAGTCATGAATGGATTAATTGACTTATATCCCGAGGATTATCCTGAGGATTCCAAGTTTGTACAGCCCTCTGGTGTTGTTCGCAGAGAGATCTGCCGTGTTTCCGGCAAATTGCCTACAGATCTTTGCCGTGAAGCAGGCACAGTAATAACCGAAGTGTTTAATCAAAACTATGTTCCAACTGAATCCTGCGATGTGCATCAACATGCCAAAGTGATTGAATATGATGGCAAAATGTATCTGGCTCAAGATGAAACGCCGGAGGACATGGTGCAAAGCAAGGTTGCCATGAAATCCCCAGATCCACTAGTGATTCCAGATCGTCCAAATTCACGAGTAAACTATACTCCATTAGATGCAAAGGATCGCTTGCCAGATCAAAAGGATCCCCGTCAGGATAACGGGAAAGTACCTGATAAATTATTGAATGTAGAAATAAAAAATGGAAAATTAGTGTGGGGCATACATCCTGAAAATGATGTCGTAGGATACAGGATCTATCGTTCTATCTTTGGATCACCTTTCGAAAAGGTCGGGGTTGTCTTCCAGTCATCTGATAAAGTGTATGAACTGAAAGAACCCGGCATGTACTATATTACCGCTGTCGATGTTGTCGGAAAAGAATCTGAACCGACCGATGCCATAGTATACGGGGATGGAGGGGGAACAGGGCCAAACGAACCTTCTGAACCACAAGATGAGAATGGAGGAGATCCTTTGGATGGGGTACTTCCTCCCGTTTCACCGGAATCCCCCATGGAACCGGGAAATCCGGAAGAGGAATTGACACCACCTAATTTATAGAACCAAAAAAAGAAAAAGGATCCGATCATTCCGGATCCTTTTTCTTATTGTTTAATCTTCCATTGTCGATAAATCGCCTGTCGGTAACCCGAGCTCCCAGGCTTTTAACACGCGTCGCATAATCTTCCCGGAACGGGTCTTGGGAAGTTTATCTTTAACTTCTATTTCCCGAGGGGCTGCATGTGCAGCTAATCCTGTCTTAACAAAGTTACGAATTTCTTCTAATAGTTCTTCCGAGACGGTGTATCCAGCCCTTAAGGCAATGAATGCCTTGATAATCTCACCTCGCACGGGGTCTGGCTTCCCTATTACTCCCGCTTCAGCTACAGCTGGGTGTTCGACCAACTTGCTCTCCACCTCAAATGGTCCGACACGCTCACCGGCTGTCATAATGACATCATCGATCCGGCCCTGAAACCAGAAGTATCCATCTTCATCGACATAGGCGGAATCCCCGGAAATATACCAGCCCTCTATTGCGAAATATTCCTGATATTTGATAGGGTTGTTCCAAATTCGATTCATCATCGATGGCCAGCCCGCCTTAATCGCTAAATTCCCCATGCGGTTTGGAGGAAGTACATTTCCATCATTATCAATAATCGCCGCTGTGATCCCGGGGAAAGGTTTACCCATTGATCCTGGCTTGATTTCCATGGTTGGATAATTGCTAATCAGCTGTGCTCCTGTTTCCGTCATCCACCAGTTATCGTGAATCCGCTTGTTGTATACCTTCATCCCCCAGTGAACAACCTCTGGATTTAAAGGTTCTCCAACGCTGAGCACATGACGCAAACTGGAGAGATCGTATTGTTTCACAATTTCATCCCCAGCACCCATTAGCATTCGAAACGCAGTGGGAGCGCTGTACCAAACGGTTACGCTATACTTTTCGATGGTGGAATACCAATCCTGTGGACTGAATCTCCCACCGCGTATAACATTCGACGCCCCATTTAACCATGGACCAAAAATCCCGTAGGAGGTCCCTGTCACCCAACCCGGGTCAGCTGTACACCAATAGATGTCTTCTTCCTGTAAATCAAGAATCCATTTTGCTGTTTGATAGTGTTGAATCATTGCGTTGTGGACATGAAGAACACCTTTAGGTTTCCCTGTAGACCCTGATGTGTAGTGAAGAATCAGCCCATCCTGACGATCGACCCATTCAATCTCCAACTTATCGCTAGCTTTTGCCATCGCATCACGGTAGGAGACTTGTCCGGTTTGTAACTCCTCTACATTGCCAACTAATATCACATGCTTCAGTTCAGGCAACTCAGTCACAGGTACACGCTTCAATAATTCCGGAGTGGTAATGATCGACACAGCACCGCTGTCCTGCAAACGATCCCTCACCGCCCCCTCCATAAATGCTTCGAAAAGCGGACCTACAATCGCCCCAATTTTGATCGTTCCTAACACACTAACATATAACTCAGGGGTTCGAGGCATAAAGACGAAAACACGATCTCCTTTCTTAATGCCTATCTCCCGAAGCACATTACCGAATTTATTAGACAGCTTTTTCATTTCCAGGAAGGTATACTTCTCATCACGATTTGCATCGCTGTAATATAGCGCTACTTTATTCTTTCTTGCCGTTTCACAATGGCGGTCGATCGCTTCATAAGCCATATTAACTTGTCCCGTTTCATACCAGGAAAATTCCTTTTCTACGTCCTTCCAATCAAAGTTCGAATACGTTTCCTCGTAGTTCACGAGATTGTGCTTTCCGGGGGTAACTGGCAATGTTATCGTTTTCATAAAATCCCTCTCTCCCTCTTCTGGACTTAAATTCCATTCCCTTTAACTATTACCTATTATAACAATATTAACAAATTTTCTCAATTGATGATCAAATTTTACGATTTAACGAAGAGTGTAAAAATCCCCTTCTGTAAAGAACAGGAAATAGATATAATGAAATATAGATGTTAAACAGGGTTCAGACCCCAGTCGAAACTTACTGATACTGAATACAACCCGAAACAGATGGTTTTCTTCCTCTTTGGATTAAATAATTTTGGCAAGTTTCGACTGGAGTCTGACCCTTTTATAGGGGGAATGACCCGTGTTAATAGAAGACATGATGAATCGTAATATTGTCACTGTCAGACCTACTGACACCATACGTTTAGCCATGTTAATCACAGCCCAGCATCGTATTCGTCATCTCCCAGTGATTGACGAGTATGGGAAGGTAGTGGGGATTTTGTCTGACCGCGACCTTCGTGATGCCTGCCCTTCAAAGCTGCAAACCGATGTAGATGACTCCATTTTTCATCGAAAAGTATCGGAAGTTATGCATAAAGATGTGGTTACCGCACATCCGCTTGATTTTGTAGAAGAAGCGGCATACACTCTGTATGAGAATAAAATTGGCTGCCTCCCTGTTGTAGAAGGTGGTTTATTAAAGGGAATAATTACGGAAACCGACATCTTGTATACTTTGGTTGAAATTATGGGGGTCAACCAGCCGAGCTCACATCTCGAGGTTGAAGTAGATAACCGTCCAGGATTACTTGCAGATGTGGCTGCCGTCATTAAACAGCATCAATGTAATATATGCAGTGTACTTGTTTTTCCCGGGAGAACTTTTGGAAAGAAGAATTTGGTGATTCGTGTGCAGACGATCGATCCGCGAAAAATCGTAGCCTCCCTTGAAGAATCTGGCTTTACGATCGTTTGGCCAAGAAATACGGGGGAATGAGTGTGACTTATTTTGTATATAGCCCGGATTTATTGCAATACTCCTTTCATCAAGAGCATCCGTTTAATCAAAAACGGTTGGAGCTTACGCTAGATCTTATTAAAAATCTGAATTTGATCAACTCCTCCCAGATCATCGCACCCCGTTATGCAACGGATGAGGAGCTATCGCTTTTTCATGATCCACAGTACGTGAAAACAGTGCAAAATGCTGATCAGAATAAAGTTGAATTACTCTCCAATTTCGGCTTGGGTACTGAAGACACACCGGTTTTCAAAAATATGCATGAAGCATCCTCCCTCATTGTAGGTGGGACGCTTCGTGCGGCTGAAATGGTAATGTCTTCTATTCAAGGGGCACATGGAGTGAATCTATCCGGAGGACTGCACCATGCTTTTTCAGGACGAGCCTCCGGCTTTTGTGTTTATAATGATTGTGCCGTGACCATACATTATTTAAGAAAAAAGTATGATGCCCGCGTCCTATACATCGATACGGACGCACATCATGGGGATGGTGTCCAGTGGGCTTTTTACGACGACCCCAACGTATTGACCCTTTCTATCCATGAAACTGGAAAATACCTCTTTCCTGGGACAGGTGATTATACGGAAAGGGGCGAAGGACAAGGATTCGGTTACAGCATTAATGTTCCTTTGCAAGCGTATACAGAAGATGAATCTTTTTTGGAGGTTTATCATACGGTCATGACAGAAGTGGCGCGCGGCTTCAAACCGGATGTGATTATCACTCAGAATGGGTGTGACAGCCATCATTTTGACCCACTTACACATTTGTCGTGCTCTATGCGGATCTATCAAGAAATACCGAGATTAGCACATCTACTGGCACATGAGCTTTGTGATGGAAGGTTAATCGCCACGGGCGGGGGCGGTTATGATATTTGGAGGGTCGTACCAAGGGCTTGGACATGGTTATGGGCGGAGATATCGGGGCAAAAATTAGAAAATGTCGCGATTCCGGAGGACTGGATTGCCCGTTGGCAGCCGGAAAGCCCGTTGCCATTGCCAAATACCCTTTTGGATCCCTTGGAAGAACTGCCAATCATGCCGCGCCGAGAGGAAATTACGAGTAAGAATCGGCTAACGATGGAAAAGACGCTTTTGTACTATCCGAAGTTAGGGTAAAAAACCATTTGTGCCTTCTGATCAGAAGGGATCATGCTAGCTAGCTAAGTCCCGAATAATTCTCAAGGACTTTTCTCGTTAAAAGAGTTTCTGAAAAGTCCTTGAGCAGGCGGCCCTACATCCCCTCCACCATTTTAGCAACAATCTGATACGATCTTTCCGAAGCCAAATGGGTAAACTCGGTAAAGTTCACATGTGCGCTGCCATCGGCTTTATCGGACATCGAACGAATGATCACAAAGGGAACCTGATTCATGACACATACCTGGGCGACGGCAGCCCCTTCCATTTCCGTACAATCACCGGATAATTCCTTATGAAGGTTTTGGACCAGCCCGCGATCTGCGACAAATTGATCCCCAGACAGGATCCGCCCGGTAAGGGTTTTCCCCTCCACTACATTCCTGCTGGCCTCTTCAGCCAACTGAACAAGACGTCCATCCGCGCGAAAAATGGAATGCGAAGCAAAAGGGATCTCCCCTTTTCGAAAGCCTAGAGCTGTAGCATCCATGTCATGATGCAAGCACTCGCTAGACACAACGATATCTCCGATTTCCAAGCTGGGATTTAGTGCCCCTGCGACTCCAGTAAAGACGACAGCGTTCACACCAAATTGATCAATCAATATTTGTGTACAGACGCTGGCATTGACTTTGCCAACTCCGGATTTGCAAAGCACAATCTCCTTTTCGCCAAAGGTACCAGAATAATATGTAATTCCTGCCTTTTGTGTTTCCGATACCCCCTGCATGCCTTCCTTGAACAATTGGATTTCTTCGTCCATTGCCCCAATTATTCCAATCATCTCTTCACTCCTTTCCACTAGGAAAGTGGTTTTGTTGATTGTCGTTCTTCAATTCGATGCGGTAGAACTACGATTTGCTCTTCCACTTTTTCTTTATTCATAAATTTGGTCAGAAGCCTCATCGCAACCGCACCAATATCATACATGGGCTGAACAACCGTCGTTAATTTGGGTCTGACCATTTCCGCTAAGCGGACATTATCATAACCAATAACTTCTACGTCACGTGGTACGTTTTTCCCCATGTCCTGTAGACCATGTATTACACCTACTGCCATTTCATCGCTTGCAGCAAAGATCGCTGTAGGTGCTTCAGGTAGAGACATCAGGACCTTCGCGGCTTCCATCCCAGAATCATAGGTAAAATTCCCGTTAAAGATATATTCCTCCCGGAATGGGATCTTCGCATCTTCTAAAGCCTTACGGTATCCCTTAAAGCGAGTTAATCCGCCAAGAGGATCGCTGAAAGGACCAGTAATCATAGCAATGCGGGTATTACCCCCATCAAGCAACCGCTTCGTTGCATCATAGCCGCCCTGAAAATGGTTAATATTTACAGATGGCTGTTCTCCTGTTGTCTCAAGTGTACCCGCTAAGACAATCGGAACAGAGGAGGTATTAAAAACTTCGATATGCTCCGGTTTGATTTCACGTCCCATAAAGACAATCCCATCCACCTGCTTCTCAAGCAGCGTGTTAATTAGGTGTAACTCTTTTTCCAGCCGTTGGTCAGAATCACATAAAATAATATTGTATTTATACATACTCGCTATATCGTCAATCCCTCTTGCCAATTCAGCAAAAAAGGCATTGGAAATATCCGGCATGATGACTCCAACCGTTGTCGTCTTTTTACTGGCCAAGCCACGGGCAACCGCATTCGGGCGGTACCCTAATCGTTCGATGGCAGCCAATACTTTCTTTCGTGTTGTCGGTTTGACATTCGGGTTTCCGTTAACAACCCGGGAAACTGTAGCCATTGAAACCCCTGCTTCTCTAGCTACATCATAAATCGTAATCGGCATACTAAAACCTCCCTTTAGGGCTTCCAATAGATATCCAAAATATGGTTTTCATATTTTCATAAATTTACTGCTATCATACGACACTTTTTGCAGGGGTGCAATATATAATAGGTTCTTTTAGTTTTCACATTCATTGCCTTATACATACAAAAAAGCCTTCCGTGAACATTACATTCACTGGAAGGCTTTTGGCGAACAAAAGTCCTAGATTTGGGACAATTTGGTTGCCCGTAGTTCGGACATAAATTCGTTGAATTGAGGGATGCTTAATTGCTGCTTCGCATCGGATAAAGCTGTTTCCGGATCTGGATGCACCTCAACCATTACCCCGTCAGCACCGATGGCCACTGCAGCACGTGCGGTTGGCAATAAGAGGTCACGACGGCCTGTAGAATGAGTAACATCGACAAATACTGGCAAGTGAGTTTCCTGCTTAAGAATTGGAACCGCAGAAATATCAAGGGTATTCCGTGTAGCCTTTTCATACGTACGGATCCCACGTTCACAAAGCATTACATTGGTATTTCCGTTAGACAAAATATATTCCGCTGCATAGATGAATTCCTCAATCGTTGCAGACAATCCGCGCTTCAAAAGAACAGGGGTGTTCACACGTCCAGCCGCTTTTAGTAGTTCGAAGTTTTGCATATTTCTGGCGCCAATTTGAATGACATCAACGTATTTTGTTGCCATTTCAATATCTGATGGATTGACAATCTCACTAATTACTTTCAATCCAAACTCATCCCCGACTTGGCGAAGAATCTCTAACCCTTCAACCCCAAGACCCTGGAAGTCATAAGGAGATGTTCTAGGCTTGAATGCTCCTCCGCGAAGCACTCCAATTCCTTGCTCCTTCAACGCTTTGGCTACTTCGCGAACTTGCTCAAGACTTTCCACAGAACATGGTCCAGCAATCATTAAAGGATGTCCAGCAACCCCAACCTTTACATCTCCAATTTGCACAACTGTATCTTCCGCTTTTTTCTTGCGGCTAACTAACAATAATTTCTTACTGCTGTCTTGTTGAAGATCCAAACACGCCTTGAAAATTTGTTTGAATAAATGCTGAACAGTACTGTCCTCAAATGGACCATGGTTGTGTTCGGCGATCTGATTTAACATGTGGCGCTCAAATTCCGGGTCAAACTTGTTCGTTCCCTGCTTCCGTTTCACCTCTCCGATCGCTTTTGAAAGAGCTGCCCTCTGGTTCATTAAATCCAATAGTTGAAGATTTAATTCCTGTAACTCTGCACGCATTTGTTCTAAGTTACTCATTTCTCCACCCCTTTGTATTTGCTTGATTACCTGGTATTATAACTTATTCTTAATTTTTTGTCAGTACCAAGAAGTTAACAATTCCACCTCTGAAAAGGCTTACAACGTTGATACTGCAACGCTTAAAAGCGTAAAAATATTTTTTTTCGACACGATTTTGATACTATTTTATCCTACCCGATTTAGAAAGAGGAATTTGTTGAAATTTGACGAAATGATTAAATATAGAAGTTAAGCGTTTTTTAGTCTAAAGGGGTTGTCATCTGTGTCAGAAAAACCAAGCGACCTAATATTTTCTTTGGACATCGGTACACGGAGTGTTGTCGGTGTTCTATTAAAGCAGCAAGAGGACGTTTTTGCTGTAATCGATTTTGAAATAGCCGAACACGACGAGCGTTCCATGCTGGACGGCCAAATTCACGATGTTTTGGAAGTATCCCAAGTGATTAGAACGGTAAAAAGCCGTCTAGAGGATCGGAATGGACCCTTAAAACAGGTTTCAGTTGCGGCAGCGGGGAGATCGTTGAAAACAATCCGCTTAAGTCTCGAACATGCAACCCCGGGAAAGTCCTTACTGAACAAAGACGATGTTCTAAGTCTTGAACTCTCTGCCATTCAAGAAGCACAAAAACAACTGGCAGAACATCATTCGGAAACAGAATTCCACCATTATTATTGTGTTGGATATAGTGTGATCAACTATTACTTAGACGGTGAGATGATTGGGAACCTGATTGATCAAAGGGGTTCTATAGCCAATGTAGAAATTATTGCCACCTTTTTGCCGCGAATCGTTGTGGATTCCTTAATGACCGCTTTAAAACGGGCCGATTTGCAAATGAACACTTTGACCCTGGAACCTATAGCCGCGATCAACATCCTGATCCCTTCTTCCATGCGCAAACTGAATATCGCCTTAGTTGATATTGGAGCAGGGACATCCGACATTGCATTAACGGCCGAAGGAACAATTACTGCCTATGGCATGGTTCCCGTAGCTGGCGACGAAATCACAGAAGCCCTAAGCCAGGCCTACCTGTTAGACTTTCAAGATGCCGAACATATAAAAAGACAGCTTCAAACAGATCAGCCGGTGACATTCACGGACATTTTGGGGATGGAATACACCTCTTCTGTGGAAGAAATGGTAAAGCGGATCAGCCCGGATATTGAGCATCTAGCAGAAAAGATCTCTCACAAAATTTTTGAGCTGAACGGATCTTCCCCGCAGGCCGTCATGTTAATCGGGGGTGGGAGCCTTACGCCAACCTTACCTGAGGTCCTTGCCCAGAAACTCCAATTGCCTGCAACTAGAGTGGCGGTAAGAGGGGCGGATGCGATTAAAAACTTGGTGCTTAACGATTCGTTAAAGGGACCAGAATTTGTTACACCCATTGGAATCGCTGTTGCCGCACAAAGTCATCCAATTAAATATTTGACGGTATCACTGAATGATGAGGAAGTACGGATTTTTGACTTGAAAAAGATCCAAGTGGGCGATGTCATGCTGCATGCTGGAATAAATATAAAGAAGCTTTACGGCAAACCAGGAATGGCCATTTCTGTTCATGTCAACGGAAAGCTTAAATTTCTTCCCGGCACCTTGGGAGAGGCCCCTCATATTATGGTAAACGGCCTACCCGCCCACTTTGACACGGTGGTAAAAAACAATGATGTGATCACTGTTGAAGCAGGACGGGATGGCACATCACCAGATGTGCTTGTACGCGATTTAATCGAGGATATAGGTACATTGGATGTCTATATCAACGAACAGCTTTATTCATTGCCACCGCTCTTTGAACGTAACGAGCAACCCTGTGAAATGACTGAAAAGATACAGGATCGGGACCGGATTCAAATCCGCCTGCCGAGGACTGTACAAGAAATTATCATTGCAGCAAGACGCACCAATTTGCTTGAAACGGTGAAACTCTCATATACACTTAACCAGCGGGGAAAAACGGCCATCCTAAGAAAAGCCAAACTGTACGTGAATGATAAAGAGGCGTCGCTAATAAGTTCCGTTTCCCAGAATGACCGCATCACGGTAGAAGAGATCTCGATGATGGAAAAGCCTACCCTTTCTTCGTTACTTTCCGAAGAGGAGCTCGTTTCCCTTTCCATGAACGTTACCTTTAACGGGATGCCGCTGCAATTACCGATTATCAAAACAGAGCTGTTCGTCAATGGGAACCCGGCTGTTCCTGAACAGTTAATAGAAGATGGAGATTCCATTGAATTTAAGGCGAGTCCGCCTGTCACCCCCATCTTTAGTGATGTGTTTCGATATATTGATATCGATCTTGGTAAACCGGGACCCTCAACCCAGATGAAAACGTGCATCAATGGAGAACCCGCTCATTTTCATAGTGAACTAAAAGAAGGTGATCAACTAGAATTAATCTGGGAATAATCATTACCTTCTTCCATCCAGTTTGGGGTCCATTGCATCTCGCAAGCCATCCCCAACAAAATTAAAAGCAAGAACGGTTATAAGGATCATCAGACCTGGAAAAAAGGGGTACCATGGCGCCATCACCATAATGGACAGACTTTGGGCCCCTTGTAGCATATTCCCCCAACTCGGTGTAGGCGGCTGGATTCCAAGCCCAAGAAAGCTTAAACCGGACTCCGCTAAAATCACCCCACCCACCCCAAGTGTTGCCGCGACAATGATCGGACCAATGGCATTAGGAAGCATATGAAATAACATAATGCGCAGATTAGACATCCCTATACTCTTGGCAGCCCAAATATATTCCTCCTGTCTAATTTTCAGAAATTCACCGCGGACTAGCCTAGCCGTTCCTGTCCAACCAAGTAAAATAAAAACGATGACGATATTCGTGAGGCTGGGCTCCAGCAAGGTGACAATGGTAATCAGCAAAAAGATGGATGGGAAAGCATTCACTAAATCAACCATCCGCATCAATATATTATCCACCCATCCCCCGTAAAAGCCGGCCATTGCTCCAATCATTGTCCCGACAAAGATCCCACCTAAAACCGAAGCGAAACCAACTAACAAAGAAACCCGGGCTCCATAAAATACCCTACTAAAGATATCCCGTCCATATTCATCTGTACCGAACCAATGCATAGATGATGGGGGTTGAAGCCTCTCCATTAAGTTCTGGGCAGCTGGATTATGAGAAACAAGAAAAGGAGCAAAAAGAGAGCCGAAGATAATCACCACCAATGCTAAAAACCCAATAACAGCTAATTTATTCATACAAAATCGTTTGATCGTGATCTTTAAAAAGCTTTGATCGCTTCGATCTTTTCGGGTTGATTCATGAACAAACGCATGAAAAGGAATTTTCTCCAACTTCTTCCCTCCCCCTTCCTCTGTGGTTTGTGGACCACGCTAATTTGCTTTGCTTTCTACTCACAAACCATATGGTTTACTTATAATCGATTCGAGGGTCCAGGACGGCGTAAAGAATGTCGGCCAACAGGTTCCCAAGGACAACCAACATGGCGGAAAAAGTTGTAATCGCCATGATCACCGGATAATCCCTTTGAAAAACGGCGTCCAAGAAAAGCAATCCGATCCCTGGATAAGAAAAAATCTTCTCCACTATCACCGCCCCGCCAAAAAAAGAAGGTAAACTTAAGCCAAATACCGTAATCACAGGAATCAGACCGTTTCTTAATCCATGTTTATAGACAACCACCCATTCCCGCATCCCTTTTGCCCGTGCTGTTTGCATATAATTTTGTCCAAGGACTTCCAACATACTGGCCCTGGTATAGCGTGTTAAGCCTGCTAGGTCAGCTGTACCAAGCGTGATCGCAGGAAGAATCAAGTGTTTGAGTTGATCTAAAGCACCTGAGTCTGTCGATAAAAAACTAGCAATCCCACCAGCCGGGAAGATATTCCAGTAAACAGAAAATAACATGACCAACAAAAGTCCCAACCAAAAATTGGGGGTTGCTAGTCCTAAAAAGGCAAAAAATGTGGAGGTGTAATCAACCCAGCTATTCTTCTTTTTGGCGGCCAAAATCCCGATGGGAATGGATAATAAAGCTGCAAAGCAAAAAGAAGTGCCCATTAACAATAGGGTCTGGGGAAGCCGCTCCCAAATAAGATCCATTACAGGGACTTTGCGAATGAAGGATGTCCCCCAATCTCCTTGGATAAAGTGAAAGAGCCAATTAAGATATTGAACCCAGGGAGGCTGGTCCAGCCCTAGGGCGGCCATCATTTTCTCCCGGTCTTCCGGTTTAATCTTCGGATCCATCGCCAAATCCGTAGGCCCACCTGGGGATAAATACATCATAAAAAAGGAGACAAGAGTAATCCCGAATAGCAATGGAATGGCCTGCAGCAATCTTTTTAATATATAAGCTTGCACCTTCTCGACTTCTCCTTTGCTCTCAAGTTTCTTCTTTTCCATCCTATGAAGAAGTGGACAAGAATAGAAGAAAAGAAAAAAAAGGGGTCAGACCCTTGTCAAAATTTGTCGAATTAGTTAAGTAACCATAACCCCTATAAGTTTTATATAGGAATATTTATTCGACAAATTTTGACAAGGGTCTGACCCCCGATATACGATATGAAGATTTCTTATTCATAGGTCCAACGATAGATTTGATCCAAAGCCCCGGCCGGATGCTTGGTCATCCCCACCAAGGTCGGCGGATAGGCCCTGATTTCATTTGTATAATACAAAAAAGTATAAGGCTGCTCCTCAGCAATGATTCTCTGAAATTGAATTAAGATTTCTTTTCTTTTGTCCTGGTTCAGTTCCCGGACATTTTTCTCAAGCAGCCGATCCACTTTCTCATTTCGATAGGAAATAAAATTCAACCCGGAAGCAATCTCTTTACTATGCCAAATCGCCGTTGGATCTGGATCAACACCTAAAGACCAACCAAGAATGATCGCCTCAAACTTTTTTGTATCCACATAATCGTTGACGAAGGCGCTCCATTCCATAAGCCTGGGCTTGGCCTCTACACCAATCTCCGCCCATTGTTCCTGAACAATTTGCGAGACCATTTCCCTGGTCTTATTTCCCTGGTTTGTCATTAGGACAAACGAAAATTCCTTGCCATCCTTCTCCAAAACCCCATCTCCGTCCGAATCTGTCCATCCTGCTTCAGCTAACAGTTGCTTGGCTTTTACCGGATTAAATTCGTACTTTAGCAAATCCTCACTAAAGGCCCAACTTAATGGTGAGCCATGGGTATGTGCCACTTGCCCCTGTCCTTCCAAGACAATATCCACAATCTGCTGTCGATTAATTGCATATGTCAATGCTTGGCGAACCTTTTGATCCTGAAACAACGGATTTTGCAGGTTGTATCCGATATAGGTATACGCCAAAGAGGGCTGCGAAACCAACTTGATTTTCCCTTGCTCTTCAAACAACCGTCCAACAGCGAGGTCTGTTGCTGGTATTCCCATCATATCGATCCCCCCTGCCTGGAGTTGAATCAATTGGGCATTCTGGTCAGGGACAATGCGGAAATACACATGCTGAATGGCAGGCTTTCCCAAATGGAACCCGTCATAGGCATCCATCTGAATGAATTGTCCATCCTTCCATTTCTTAAACACATAGGGACCCGTTCCAATTGGAGATTTTGTATTAAACGGATCCTCGGCAAGTTTTTCGGCGGGGACATCTTTTAATAAGTGACGGGGTAAGATGGCGTATGCACAGACGCTTAAGAATGGTGCATAGGGCTCTTTTAAGGTGAACTGAACAGTGTAACGGTCAATGGCACGGATTGACTTAATCTGTTCAAAATCAGAGCCCCTGGGCCCAGCATATCCCGGCTTTTTCGGAATCATATAAGAAAACACAACATCGTCTGCTGTGAATTCGACTCCGTCGTGAAACTTGACCCCTTTTTTTAGGTGAAAGGTCCAATTGTACCCATCCTCCGAAACATCCCAGCTTTGAGCCAGATCGGGTTGCGGTTTTAATTTTTCATCAAAGGTAACCAGGCCGTTAAACAACAAAGATTCAATTTGAGAGCTTGCTGAATCTGCAGAAAAATAGGGGTTGAAAAGTGAGGGGGATCCGATTGTACCGATCACCAAATGATCAGGAGATCCTTTCCTTGATGCCCCATGGACTGATGTTGGGTAGGCCTGCTCATGGACCACAAGAACCATCAAAAATAGAAGGATGAGGATAGGAAAAAAAGGATTCATTCGTTTCATCAACCAAAACTCCTTCTTCTATCGGTTTGTGTTCAACGTCGATTTGCCCCACATATACAAACCATAAGTTGTCCTTTAGGGCCTTCCACCCTATCTTTTCCTCATATAGAAGAAAAAAAAACGAACGGAAAACAAAAACCCCCGTAGGGAGGTCCTAGCTTTAATATTTTGCATTGACTCGTTCACAATCTGGACAAGTGGCAATCCTTCCCACATTTCCAAATTCATCTTCCACGATATATCCCTTTAAAACTTCGGAATCACAGTATAGACATTCAGAGCGAAAATCCATATCCGCACTCGCTTTCCAAGAATAAGGTCGAAAGGTTTGTCCTACATGAATGGAGAAAACATGAGTAGTTCCACCATCAATTAACCGATCTGCATTTTCCATAATAGACCTCCTCGTACGAATTAAGGTATTGCAGCTATAGACCTCATTATTGCCAACTTTTTTTACATCCAAACTAAATTTTCTAAAAATAATTACTTTGAAAGCAAAAAGTCCTGAAAAAATGGTGGGATTTTGAAACTTGACCAGGAAATCAGATATACTTAAAGCGAAAAATATAGAGGAGGCCTGCTCGATGATCGATTCACGGATTGAAAAATTAGCAGATGTGCTAGTCAACTATTCTACAAAGGTGCAAAAAGGGGAAAATGTACTGATTGAGGCATTTGGCATTGATAATGCATTGGTTAAAGCCCTTGTTCGTCAGGTCCATCAAGCCGGCGGTCACCCCTTTGTAAACCTGCGAGACCATCAGGTCACGAGGGAATTGCTATTAGATGCAACGGAAGAGCAAATCAAGTCCTGGGCGGAATTCGATGCAAAACAGATGGAGATGATGCAGGCTTATATCGGCGTCCGTGGTGGACACAACATTTATGAAACCTCTGATGTCCCTGAGGAAAACATGAAGTTGTACAACAAACTCTATAATCACAAGGTCCATTCTTCGATTCGCGTGAAGAAGACCAAATGGGTTGTCCTGCGTTATCCAAATCCGGCCATGGCTCAGCTTTCCAAAATGAGTACAACGGCTTTCGAAGATTTCTATTTCGATGTCTGTACGATGGATTATGGAAAGATGTCCAAAGCGATGGATGCCTTGGTAGCATTGATGGAGAAAACAGACCGCGTCAGATTAACCGGAGGGGATACGGATTTGACCTTTTCTATTAAGGGGATCCCTGCCATTAAGTGTGATGGCCAACTAAATATTCCCGATGGAGAAGTGTACACCGCGCCCGTTCGCGATTCTGTAAATGGCGTCATCTCCTATAATACCCCTAGCCCTTATAACGGGTTTGTCTATGAAAATGTAAAATTGCGCTTTGAAAACGGGAAAATTGTAGAAGCCACCGCAAACGACACCGAGCGGATTAATAAAATTTTTGATACGGATGAAGGAGCACGCTACATCGGGGAATTTGCAATCGGAGTAAATCCCTTTATTGAGAATGCTTTTGGCGATATTCTCTTCGACGAAAAGATTCACGGAAGCATCCACTTTACACCTGGTCAATGTTATGATGAAGCCTATAACGGCAATCAATCGGCCATCCACTGGGATATGGTGTTGATCCAACGGCCGGAATTTGGCGGCGGAGAGCTCTATTTTGATGATGTACTGGTGCGAAAAGATGGACGTTTTGTGGTGCCCGAGCTGGAAGCGTTGAACCCGGAGAATTTGAAGTAAGAGAAATGGTAAAGCAACTTTAGATATTTGTACCCGCCCAAATTACAAGCAGCCTCCCTTGTCTGTTCATATATTATACGAAGAACCCACTAGTCATTGATGAACATCGACGAAGGAGGCCAGGCATCTTGAAGAAAAAACAAATGTTGTACCGAAAGCTTTCAGGTGCCGCTTGTGATCACCCTGGAAACTATTTCGTTCCGATTGTGGAAAGGGCGAAACATAGTGTGATTTCTATAGAAACTAAAGATAAATCAAACAGCAGCCGACAAAGCGATTTTCTTTTTTCCTTTCTTTTCCCGCAAACGGAGAATTCTTTAAGTTCAACAAAAAGCTTTGGAACAGGATTCATCATCCATCCGAATGGGTATATTTTAACAAGTGAACATGTGGTTCACAGTGCCGAGCAAATTTACGTAAAATTATACAGTGGCGAGCAACGGCAGGCAAAAGTGGTTTGGTCTGATGAAAAAAGAGATTTGGCAGTCTTGCAAATCCCCACCAAAAGACCGCTAAAACCCCTTCCTGTTGGCTCATCCGAAGCGAGCAGAGTAGGTGAATTCGTGATCTCGGTAGGAAATCCCACAGAAACACATTGGAACATTTAAAAAATAAAATATAGCAGAAGTTAATTCTGCTCTGATTGCGGATTCTGAAAGGTGTAATAAATGGTAATATCATATTCTTTAGTATCTTTATAAAATAATACTTCAACCTTGTCAATAAGTTTGATTAAAATAAGACGCTTCTCTTCAATATCTTTGTTTTTGATGTCGATTATTTCATGAAGATGTTTCTTGAATTTTTCAATTCTCTCCTTACTGGAAATTTGGGTTGAGTTTTTCTGTTTGGAGAGAATTAACTTTTCAGTCAAAATATTTAGTTCATTTGCGTATTTAGTATTCAAATTTTTAAATTGCTGATCCGTAATATCACCATCAATATTTTTTTCCAACAACTTGTCCATTTTGTCTGTTAAGGCATTAATTTTTTTCTCAAGTGTATTGATTTCTTTCTGTGAATTATTCCCACTCACAGCTATTGATGATGAATATTTTTGAATAAGTTGATCTAATATTTCCTCATGTTGATATAACTCCATTAGATCACCTAAAATATGAGATTCAACAGTATCCATTCTTATATTTCCATTGTCACAATACTTCTTTCCTTTTTGTTGATAAGTTAAGCAATAATATCTTGGTTCATATCCTTCTCTCCGTTTTACGGTCATACCTTTTCCACATTTAGCACATTTAATAAGACCAGATAATAAAGCATACTCCTGTTTAATACCTCTATTTCTGGACTTAATATCTCTTAGTCCATTTACCTTATTAAACAACTCCCTGCTAATGATTGCTTCATGAGCATTTTCCTTAACTACCCATTTTGACTCGTCATTAGGTTCTTGTCCAACAAAAGTATCCTCTCTAGTTTTATTATATCTTTCTGGTTTTTTATATGGTAATTCCTTTTTACTTTCCATGTTAAATATAACATCACCAGCATAAGTTCTATTTGAAATGATATATTGGATTCTTCTCCCCCTCCAATCTTTACCCCCAGGAGACGGAATGCCTTTTTCGTTGAGATGTATAGCTATATTTCTAAAACCTGTTCCTTGCTCATACAGGGTGAATATCTCTTTCACAACTTCTGCCTTTGCTTCGTCTATTACAAGTTTCTTTGAATTACTATCATATTTATATCCATATGGAGGATTGGGTGCAATATTCCACTCACCCTTTCTTGCCTTTTCAAGTTGGGTGTATTTTACACGATCGGCAATTTTCTTGGATTCCATTTCAGAAAACATCAGATACATTGTAATACGTGAGGTATCTAATTTACCCGTACCTGTTCTTTGCTCCATGGAATCAAAACCTTCTTCAACTGTGATAACCCTTACATTATGACGGTCTAATAATTTAATTAAACCCAACCCTTTTTCAGTATCACGATAAAAGCGACTTACACCTTTCATTATTATACATTGATATTTACCACTAAGAGCGTCATTAATTAATTCCTTTACTTCTGGTCTATTTAAGTCATCTCGACCAGTTCCAGTATCCACTTTGGTATCAACAACATCAAGTTCTAATTTTTTTGCTTCGGTACGGCAAGTTTCAATTTGATTTTCAATAGTTTCTTTTTGACCAAATTTACTAGTTGATTTTCTTGCATATATACATGCCTTCAATACAAAAAGCACCTCCCTTTAATAATTTTTACCATATTACCTAAGGCGTTTCAATGGGTATAGTGGACAATTACCTCTTATTTAACAAAACAAGTAATTGCTGCTCTAAATAATCTTCTAATTTAAATTGATTTAAAAATACACGTTTTACATTAACCTTTGGTTCTACCCGTTTTCTCATTTCCCCACTCCCCATATATTTTTTTTATGTATATGAAGCATCTAATTTGTCCTACAACAAAAAAGACCCACTCGAATTAATGAGCAGATCTTTTATAAACGATTATTATTATGTATAATAAGAACAAACATTCCTACATGCTAAGGAGCATCACCTATGCAATTTCCATCCGAACAGGAACAGAAATCTATCCTAAATCACATCTTACGTCCTTTTCTACTCACTATCTTGGAACGTGATAAGAAGGTCATTGAACAATCCGGTGTAAAGTTTAAATCACCCTATATAGATTTAATGAATCAAGCAATTAAAAAGATTGAACAAGATATCATCCAAAATAAAAAATTATTAAGACAGTACGGTATAAGGATTTATTCAGAGAATCAAACTGATTCTGGCATTGAAGTTAAGTATACTTTTAAAAATTTCCACCATTTATTCAACCCATCATTCGATAAAATCAAATCTGAGGTAGAAAAAATGATGAAAGAATATTTAAAATAAATGAAGGAATTATTAGAATTATGTCGAATCAATTATGGTGAAATAAATAATAATCGAAAGGGGATATCCTACTAATGTCCACAAAACTAAATATCGAAAAAATGTGCCAAGCCTACCGTTTACTCTACACCATTGAAACAATGCTTCGAGAGTACATTGATGAGACATTTACCAAGCAACATGGTCTATATTGGTATCATCGTCCATCTATCCTCAAGATTAATCTCCCCAATTGTCGCTACATCGAATTAATCCACATCATAAGGAAATTCTCTTCTTTAAACGCAGCATTTACAGATTACCAACTTGAAGAACTAACTCGTTTAAATAAAGTCAGAAACAAGGTTTGCCATATGCAACATATCTCTGACGAGGAGTATTCTTTGCTGGTATCTTGTTATTTATCTGTTCTAAAGTGTTGCGGTGATAGGTTAAAAATGAAATCTACGTCCTAAAACCAAAATATTAAAAATTAATAATATAATAGGAGATTATACAAATGAAAAAGTCTACAAAAGTATTAGTTGTCGCAGGTGTTGTTACAGTAATTTTTGGATTTGGTACAGTCGTAGGAAGTGCAGCAAGCGATTGGATTACACAGGTTATTGGAGATGCAAATACAAGATTAACTAACAAGAAAGCCGAAAAGGTTTATCAATTGGTGGATCGTATGCAAGAGGATGTAAGTAACGCAGTACAAATTAAAACATCAAATATTATTGCAGAAAAGGAAGACTACATAGAAGCAGAATTGCAAAGATATTATGATGAAAAAATAAATAATGCTACAAATACTCCAGAGTTCCAGCAAGCGCAAGAAGAGATTGATAGTATTGTTGACAGAGTTATAGAAGAGGGTAAGAGTTATTTAGATAAACAATTTGCAGGAAATTAAAATTGGAGGGTTAATGATGAGCATTAGTAAAATTAGGACTTTACTTTATGGAACCGCTAAACTCCTTGGGGATATCAACGCTGTTAGAAGGGGAACTATAGGCAAACGTATTGGCAAAAGAATTGTTGGAAAGTTCATGGGTAGATTGCTGGGTAAATTCTTTAAATAAAACAAAAAAAAAAGGGCATACCACTCAGCGATTAAGCCAAATGATATGCCCTCTGTTGTTCGTTTTTCACATTATAAGCCATTTTAAACCCAAATGATGTGATTACACTACATTCATATTACCACTGTTTTTTCTTCCTTTATTCTGTGGTTTTCTTCCTCATTTTGTACCAAATACACACCTTTTTTCGCAAGATGGAATGCCGAACGTTTTCTTTTAATCGGCACCTTGTATTGCATCCCTTTTAACTTACCAAACTTCCAATATTCAGCCATGATTTCAAAATCGTTGTAATATCTTCGAATACTTTTCATGATGTCCTTATTCTCTGTATACAAACAATAATATTCGTTATCTAATTTCCATACGTCTGTCATTTAAATTTCCTCCAAATAAAAAAGGACACATCCACATAAAATGGATTGCATCCCTTTATCCAAACTTTGCAACTACACTATCACCTTCTGTTAATACCCTCGAATACGAACCAAATGGGTTTCCAACATACACCTGATCACCAAGGAATACCTCACTTGCAGACAGATACAAAGCAGGAAAGCTGCCATTGCTAATACTACTTATCTTTGAAACCGCTCCACCACTTGAATATAAGGTAATTTCCTTATCTGGATTACTCATACTTCCTAATTTAATGGAGTTTATTGCAGTAAAATCACCTGCTGTAATTTGATTAGCTTTTATTTCCCCTGTGTAAACGTAATTACTTCCAATAGTTGTAAATCCTTTTCCCACAAGTTGATTATTCGTATTATCAGCATTTGAAGGTGGTTTACTACCTTGAATCTGTGTATAGTCTGGAGCCGAAACATTCCCCCATGAAATAGATCCACCTGTCATAGAAATATTTCCTGCAACTGTAACATTCCCATCAGAATCAACTGCAAAGGTAGTATTCGTTCCATTCTTTACTGTTGTTCCTTTTATTTCAATATTAGATGCTTGTAATTTCCCAAGTATCGTATTAAATTTACTAAAATCAATCGTCTTTGACATTGCATCAATTAGGACATCCCCATCATTCTTAATAACAATTTTATTTGCCTGTAATTCCTCAGCAACTAACTTTCCCTCATTGTTAACTAAGAAACGATCCAACCAATTTGCTCCATCAGGATTATACTGGATTTTGAATCCTTCCGTGGCGTTCATGGTTGTTTTAACTTTATTGTCACTCCGATTAACAACAATTCCGTCAGTGGTATCAATTCTAATTCCATTACTATAATTTTTATTTAATTCAACTAGGCTATTTTTAAATGTAGGATCTAATTGATCTTCAGGAAGCCCACCTTCAATAGTTAATGATGTTCCTCTTATTTTTACTCCTGTACTATCAACAGTAAATGTTTTATTATTTTCATTATCACTGGCATCAATAATTAGGTTTACACCAGCCAAAATTTTCCCAAAAACCCTTTCCCCCACCAAACCTCGCGAGGTCAGAGCATTTTTCCAGGTGTTTGAACCGTCATTGGAAATAGCAATTATACCATGCTGCATAATTACCATATTGTTAGGATCTTGGCTATCTGTAATGGTAATTCCCTTTCTGCTAATTTCAACTGATTCATTGACGCCTCCCTGAATCGTTCTTTTATTTGCATTCCAGATTCCGTTAATCAATTCATTTATTTTACTCGTATTTCCCTCTGCCTTGTCCCATTTAAACTTATCCATATTTACAGATGAAGAAGTTGAAATGGTTTTAAATAGATCTCTTAGGAATCGTTCCTCGTCAGATAAAATATCCTGCACATTAGCAATGGTTAAGCTAATATTTCCTTCTTCGAAATCATATTTAATTTGAACAATTTTTGCTTCGACATTAATATTCAATTTCTCATGTTTTATCGTCACAATATCTGCCAAATTAATTTTATCGTGGTTATATTGCTCAGTAACCATTTCAAGTAGATTTATGATATCCAGATTGATAATGGTTCTAGGAACCCTCACTTCATCAAAACGTTTAAGGGCTGCCTTATACAACTCTTCTTCTGCTGTGCAATTATTATCTAAAAACTCTTGTTCAACAATAAATTGATTCCGTTCAATAATCTGCTCAGGAGTAAAATTATTCTCGATTGAAATTGCATTCCTTATAGTTGAAATTTGATTTACTACATTGTCAATTTCCGTTTTAACGTTATCTATTTCACTTTGCTTTAAATTAATTTCATCTAGTTTTGTATTCTTTTGTGAAATTAAAGAAGAGGTAGGCTGTTCAGTGGCATTAGCAGTTGATAATTGATCCTCAATTTTGTTTAATTCATCATTTAGTTGTACCAATTCATTTTCCTTAGTTTCAAGCGTTGCCTCTAAGGAATCATATTGGCTTACTAAATTTTCAAATTCAGATCTCTTACTTTCCACTAATTCTTCATAGTCTAGGAGAGCATGAGCAAGTGAATCACTCATGTAGTCACTGGATTGAATAACATTGTAGTTTTCATCTCTTTGGAATGGATAAAGGAAGAAGGCGAAGTTTTCTAAATAAGACGTTCCAGTGGGATTTAATTTTGAAATGGTTAATCCGTCACGTCCAAATACTTTTAAGCGAGTGCAAATTTCGTCAGTGTCTATTTCCCGATTGATTGTTTTTAGATAATGGCCATAGGATATTTTTAATCCCCTATTTTGACCAATGTTTTCAGACTTATAAAGAGAAATCCTTCTATTTTGAGTATCAAAGATAGGTAACGCTTGGAAAGTTTCAGCAATATCAAAAATAAATTCTAAGACACTTGAACTTGATATATTAAAGGATCTAAGTTTTAAATCAAAATCAGCATCCACATAATTTATATTCCATATTGTTGAATTTAAAGCTTCAGACAATACCTGAGTTGCAGTTTTGGATTCCACATTATAATTGTGGATTTTCTTATCCGCCAATTCATAGCAAAGGCTAAAACAATTAACCCTTTTATAATCTGAATCCTCTTCCATGTTGTCGGATGGTTTCCTAATGATGTACCATTCCACATATTCACCAAAAACAAATTTAATGAGATATCGTTCCCGAATTAGGTCAACAGATGGATTCCTCTTTATTTGATTGTTTATCTCAATTTCATAATCTAAAGAAAATGACAATTCATTTATCGACCCTAATTTAACTGTTTGTCGAATATCAAAGGCATCAGTTAATTTTGCAATAATTGCCCGATTAGGTTTACATAAAAATAACTCCGGTTTAGTGATTTGCTTGTCTAAATCTATATACCCTAACAAACAATTCCCTCCTTTCTATCCCTGAATAGTTCTAAATCTATAGCGGAATTTTAATTGACAATTCCCATAAACTTTTAAGCGATTCACTCCACGATATAGTGAAAGGTATTGGTTATTAAAATTTTCATAACGATAGGTTAATGGGAGATCTGTTTCTATATACTGGTTTTCATTATGAACATATACTGTTTCACTATCTGCTAAGGATGAAAATTTAAACTCCATAGATCCATCACTTTGATTTACAATTGAAATGTCACCCATCCCCACTTTATAAATAAAAAGTTCTGGTTCACATGGCATATCTCCGTAATTTGTAAATATTAATTCTGTACCTTCAGTTGTATTGTTTGAAAAGTCATGAACCGTTTCATAAATGGGTGAATAACTCCAAGGTGCATCACACCTCCAGGTCATTGTTACATAGCCCTGCCTGAGTCCATTGTGTATTAACTGTGAGGATTCCACTGGTAATGCGTAAAATATTCGATTTATATTATTACTAAAAAATAATGGTTGGTAATAGGTCTGTTCACTTAACCATCTAGCAACAGAACGAATTTCTGATTCATCCCAATTGTCTTCAAAAATAAATGACATAGGAAATGTTAATGGAAAACGTTCAATACCCATATAGTAAGGTTTATCGTTCCCACGAATTTTTACTTCTTTAATCCGCTGCTCCGATAGAAAAGGCTCTTCCTGTAATCCAGAGCCAATTATGATATTTCTAATCCCGTAATCACTACTTTTCTCACCTGCATAGGAAAAATAATCTGCTTCTAAAATTGCCATTCTTTCACCTTCTTTCAATAAAAGAGAGTAGGGGTGGTCATTACTGACCCACCCCTCTCAATAAACCGTGCATGCGGACCTACGCACACGGCTTTGACACTACATATTTCTTACG
>NZ_JAGGKT010000009.1 GCF_017873965.1 Ammoniphilus resinae
GAAATATGTAGTGTCAAAGCCGTGTGCGTAGGTCCGCATGCACGGTTTATTGAGAGGGGTGGGTCAGTAATGACCACCCCTACTCTCTTTGGAAATACCTTTTTAAAAATGATCACTACTTCACGCCCTCGAGCAAGGGGTATCATTATAGTGGACTCAGGAGACCTTATTTGGTTAGAATTTCCCTTTTTCTCAGGTCTGGAGGACACAGAAGACCTTATTTACATTAAATCATAGGATATTTTATGCTTATTAGTAGAATAGCGTCTTTTGGGTCCGGAACTCCTCGGATTTGGCTATTTGGCAACAAATAGCGGCAATACGGTCCGGTTTATTTCTCACTTTAATGGGATCTAGACTGGGGCAGTTCCTCATTATATTTGTTTGATTTACTTAAAATTTGGATAATCTCCTCAACACATCTCTCTAGATCATCAACATTTACAAAGTAAAAGGGTCCTGGATACTCATCTAATTTATGCTGGTATCTTGGATCGTAATAGTCGGTTAGTAAGGTTGATATAAATCGATAAAAATCGCCTGCTTCCAAAGCCCCCAGAATATCGTCTCTTGTGGCAGGAGTCATCCTCTTTAGAATAGGAGCGATTGCCTCACCGACCCGTTCCCTAAAGTCAGGTTCCTTCCCGTATGGATCTACATATTCCTCATAAATTCTTTGTGCACGAATTTCCACCGTGGTTTCTAAGATAATGTGAATCCCCTTGGTTTTGGCTTGAAGAAGCCAGTCAGGCTGGGTGGCTTTCCCAATTCTTCGGCTCTCCGCTTCCATGCAAACATAGGGAAGTCCTTGTACTTTCTTCAAGTCATGATAAAGTAAGGATTCGAACGTTTTTTGGTTGTGAACACCGAGTCCAATGCCTCCAAAAACGGAACCCCGATGACCAGCCAAGGCCTCCAGATCAAGGATGGGAAAGCCTCTGTCCTTTAGCATATGCAGAATAATGGTTTTCCCCACACCCGTCATTCCGTGTAAAACAACAAAGCGTTGGGGCAGCAGTTCCTCTGTTAAGTGCTGGGTGATCCATTGGCGGTAAGAGCGAATCCCGCCACTTAGCCTGGTAACATTAAGCCCAGAAAATTCGGCAAAGGTACAGACTGATTTGCTTCGCATTCCCCCACGCCAGCAATAGATGATGGGCTGTTTTCCTGCCTCAATCTCCTGACGGATGGTCTTCATCAGTTCTGGGATTTTTGAAGAAACAACATTCATCGCTTGCCACTTGGCGGAATTTTGCCCTTCTACCTTATAGGTTGTTCCAACAACGGCACGTTCCTCGTCGGAAAAAATGGGGACATTGATGGCACCTGGGATATGGTTTTCTTTATATTCAGATGGCGAACGCACATCGATAAATATTTTGTTTTCCAGATCCATTGCTTTCTCTATTTCAATTTCTTTCATGGTAAGAGCACTCCCTCATTTGATTGATTATAAGTGTATCATGTATGATAATAAGGAGTAAAAAAAACTTCCATCGAAGTATTTTCAAAGTAGATGGACCGCTTTTAGAGGAAGTTTTCCCCCTACGGGGACTACAATCCCATCTGAGCAGGAAGCAAATTCGACGTAGTTCAGATGGAAATAGAGGTTGTTATGCCGATAGGAATTTTTGTTCACTTTAACTATTTTAGTATACTAAAAAATTCCTATGCGGAAAAATGCGGAAGGGTGATATTATGTCGGATCAAACACGAGTTAAATTAACGTCTTTGTCCAGTAAAGCTGGCTGAGGCTGCAAAATAGGTCCTGAAGACCTGACGCAGGTTCTGCGTCATTTACCATCTTCTGCTGAAGTTGATCCAAACCTTTTGGTCGGATTGGATGTTCCCGACGATGCTGCAGTCTATAAATTAACGGATGAAATTGCCTTGGTGCAAACCGTAGATTATTTTACACCTATTGTTGATGACCCTCGGATGTTTGGCCAAATTGCGGCTGCCAACGCATTGAGTGATGTCTATGCAATGGGCGGTAAACCACTTACTGTCCTTAATATTGTAGGATTCCCCATTAAAAAATTGGATCCCTCCATCCTGGCAGATATTCTAAGGGGTGCTGGGGAGAAAGTACTTGAGGCTGGGGCGATCATTGTTGGAGGTCATTCCATCGATGACCAGGAACCAAAGTTTGGGATGGCTGTAACAGGACTTGTTACACCGGATCAAGTATGGACAAACCACGGGGCAAAACCCGGCGATGCATTAATTTTAACCAAGCCGATTGGGGTCGGAATACTTACGACTGCCATTAAGCGCGATCTTCTGAACGAAGAAGAAACCGAGCGCGTAACGGCCGTGATGGCTGAACTGAATAAAAAAGCAGCAGAGGTATTTTCCCGTTATACGGTCCATGCCTGTACAGATGTTACAGGGTTTGGGCTGCTTGGCCATGCTAAGGAAATGGCAGAAGGGAGCAAGGTTGGTCTACAGTTGGAAAGGTCATCTGTCCCGGTTCTACCGCGGGCCTCTGAGCTTGCAGAGCAAGGGATCGTTCCAGGGGGAACAATGGCAAACCATAAGTGGATTTCGGGTTGCGTGAATTACGGAGATTTGCCAGAGACTGAGCAGTTTTTGCTTTGTGATGCAGTAACCTCTGGAGGATTACTCGTGAGTATTCCAGCATCAGAGGCTGCAGCTTGTCTAGCAGATTTACATTCCGCTGGTGTAGACCAGGCTCAGGTGATTGGTAAAATAACGGCAGAAAACCCTGGCTGTATTACTATCATTTAAGCCATAAGGGGAAAAGCACCCATTCTTCAGTGGGTGCTTTTTTTCTATCTGGACATCTGATGATAGAGCTCGATATACCGCTGTACCTCCAGAGCAGGTGATGCATGCTCACCTGCCCATACCTTCGCTTGATGAATCACTCTTTGCCGCAAGGTCGGATCGGTCATGATCTCTGTGATGGCTTTAATGAATTCATCTTGCTTCTCATATAGCCAACCCGTTTCACGATGGATAATTAAGCTTTCATTGGCCGGATTTTTTCTCGCTACGACGGGACGACCTATGGACATCGCCTCCATGATCGCGAGGGATTGTCCCTCTGAAATGGAGGTATTAAGGACAATATTGCTGGTATTATACCATTGTGTCATCACATCAAAAGGAACGACACCTGCATAATGCATCCATGGTCGGCTTGCACAGGCTTGTTTAACCTGTTGGTAAACCTGCTGATCAAGACTTGCCCCCAAAATGGTAAAAGCTAACCTTGGAAACTTTTCGACTAGCTGATCAAGGGCAGGTAGGGGGTGTAGAACATCTTTCACTGGACGAAGCCCAGCAGGCAGCAGAATAGTTGGTATGGAGTAATCGGGGGATTCCTCTACTTTCCAGGGTGTCCAGACAGCCTGAGGGATCTTTACCGTCTTTTTTGCCCAATTCAAATCCAGTTCACTAATCTTTTGAAAGGCGTCGTCGGTAAAAACCGTGAGAAATTCTGCGCCTTCTAGAAGTGAAATCACATCTGCGCCACGTTTGGTTTGCAAGTCAACATTAATATCTGTACCGCCCATCGTCACTAGATAGGGCTTTTTTAACTGGTAGCCTGTTTCTCCAAGCCATTGGACAAAGCGTGTGGCATGAAGAATATGGACCACATCCGTTTGAGGAAGATACCACAGATCTTTTTCCCCATAAGGAAACACCGAAGTTTGAATACCTGCTTCTTGAAGAAAATGAATAATTCGTCTAGAGGTTGTCGCATTGCCTCTTGGTTGGTTAAAATAGGGAGTAAAAAGTAATATATGCATACAATCACCTATGGAAAGGGGGGTATTTTAGTGAATCTGATAACAAAACAATTATTAAGAGAATTACCTGCTGTCCATCATTTTACTCATAATCCGCAAATTTTGGAATGGGTTAAGGAAAAAGAAATTGCAGAACCCTTTTTTGCTGATGTAGTAAAGGAAGTTATTCAGGAGACAAGGCAGCAAATTTTAGCGGGAACACTAACGGATCTCTCCCACGAGGAAGTATGGAAAACTATCCAGGAAAGGTTAATCCACAGCCAGAAAAATAATCTTCAACCCGTAATTAATGGGACAGGTGTCATTTTGCATACGAATTTGGGAAGGGCTGTGTTGGCCCAAGAAGCGATTGAGCAAATGACCGAGGTTGCCATGGGCTACAGTAACCTGGAATATCGGTTGGAAGAGGGAAAAAGGGGATCACGTCACGATCTTGTAGAAGCTTTGGTTCGCCGGCTGACCGGGGCGGAGGCAGCGATGGTAGTGAATAATAACGCAGCCGCTGTGTATCTCATTCTTAGGGAAATGGCCAAAGGGCAGGAGGTTATTGTTTCACGGGGGCAGCTCGTAGAGATCGGTGGGTCATTCCGGGTTTCAGAGATTATGAAAGAAAGCGGTGCAATCCTGCAAGAAGTGGGGACGACAAATAAAACCCATCTCCGGGATTATGAACAGGCAATAAACGAGCAAACAGCATTGCTTTTGAAAGTTCATACGAGCAATTTTGCTATAACTGGATTTACGCACAGCGTATCCTTGAAAGAATTGGTTGAACTAGGGCAGTTAAACGATATTCCCGTTTATGAGGACTTGGGAAGTGGCGTTTTATATGATTTGCGTAAACATGGCATCGGCTCAGAGCCCGTGATCCAGGAGAGTATTGAACAAGGAGTGGATTTGGTCAGTTTTAGCGGTGACAAACTGTTAGGAGGACCACAAGTCGGGGTGATTGCCGGTAAAAAGAAATGGATCGATCGTTTGAAAAAAAACCAATTGGCTCGGGTTTTGCGTGTGGATAAAGTGACCCTGGCCGCTTTGGAAGCTACTTTTCGTTTATACCTGGATCCTCAGAAGGCAGCGCAGCGAATTCCTACCCTTCACGATATGCTTTTGCCAATAGATGAGATAAAGAAAAAAGCCCATTCGCTACAAAAATTGGTTAATGAGTTTCCCATTGAAATTAAATCAGAGCAATCGGAGGTAGGCGGGGGAAGCCTGCCAGGCATTTTTTTGCCCACTTATGTTGCGGTAATTCAGCACCCTACTTTCCCAGCGCATGAGATTGAAAGAAGGCTCCGGAAGGGGACACCATCAATCATTGGACGAGTCACCAAGGATGAGTATCTTCTTGACTTTCGTACCATTCAAGACCGTCAAATCATGCCGCTTGCTGAGATGTTGAAAAAACGTCTCCAGGAATAAAATACTTTCATCCTATTGAATCTCTTTATATAATAGATAAATAAACAACATGGAACCAACCTTAAAGGTATAAAAACAATACTTAGGAGTGGTGATGGTCATGACAATGGAGAGTATTCAGGAGACATATAATATCGGGGAATTAATCAACCAAAGAAACAGGCTGAAAAACATGCTGTCGAGCGCATCCTTATCAGAGGAGGAGAAGTGGGAAGCTGATTATCTACTCCAGTCAGTGAACCGCCGTATTCGGTTGTTAAATGACCTTCTGCTTGGCTTAGACAAGTAGGTGGGCCCATTGGAACAAGAACAACTTCTCCAGGATTACCATCAGGAATTATTAAGTCAAAACAAATCTACCACAACGATTCATACGTACCTTTATGAACTGCAAAAGTTCAATGGCTGGCTTATGAAAAATGAAGGGGACTTAAAGCAGCTAACCCGGTATGAAATCAAGTCTTATATGGAATTACTTCAATTAGAAGGAAAGAGTGCCACAACAATCCATAAGATTTTTGCAGCGCTTTCGTCATTTGCCGGGTTTATAGGAAGGTCTGATGTTATGCAGAATATTGCGCTTCCGAAATTTCATCAGGCACATTACATTTCTCCGCAAAGCTTAGAGCGTAACGAGAAAAATCGGCTGCTCCGGGAAGTTGAGCGGGATCAAAAGCTGCGCAACATTGCCATTACCTATTTATTGTTATTGACAGGGATGCGGGTATCCGAACTGGTCCAGCTAAACCGCGAGGATATTCAATTAGGAGAGCGGAAAGGATTTGTACTGATCCGCAAGGGGAAAGGAAATACGGAACGACGCGTTCCGCTTTCTTCAGAGGCCAGATTCCATTTAAGACGCTACCTGGAATCGCGATTAGATCAGGAAGCCCCACTGTTTCTTTCAAACTTCAGCAAACGGATTTCCATTCGTTCTGTTCAACATATGCTGAGCCAGTATGGGGTACATCCGCACCAGCTGCGACATACCTTTTGTCGGGAGTTGGTTGCTGCTGGAGTAGATTTGACAACCGTAGCCGACCTTGCAGGACATCAGGATATTAATTTGACCAGACGGTATACAAAACCATCGGAAAAAGAACTGCAAGAAACCATTGATCGGGTATTTACCTGAATCTGCTAGGAATTGAACGGAAAAGAAGTGGAACATTAATTAGTACATCTCCCCCCTAGAAGAAGAGTTGTCAACGCCACGAAAGAACGGGGGAGATGGATTGGACTATCGAGAGATAGTCCTTTCTTGTTTCCAGCCCTTTTTTAGTGAAAGTGAAATGTTCACAAAACCTTCACATATACATGTATTATCCTGAAGTGAAGGGGCTGGAATCAGTGATACATTTTTTTGAGTTGCTTATAGCTAGCTTTGCCATTCTGTATGTTATTGTCCATTCTTTATCTGAAGCGATGAAAAGGGATTCCGCCATCATTGACAAGCGTGACCTATGGGGAAATTATGATGTCACTTTAGAGGATATGAAGTTGAATAAATAGGGGGGCCAATCCCCCTTTTTCTCTTTAATTATTCATCCACCTATACCTTCCTGCGGTTCCTTACATAACATAATTAGAGGCCACCCTACCACAGGAAAGGAGAAACTGATATGACTTTAATTGTACTTGATCCGGGACACGGGGGAAAAGATTCTGGTGCTACGGGATTTGGTCTTGTTGAAAAGGACCTTGCTTTAGTCATAGCATCTCTTGTGCAGAGGTTGTTCAAGGAGCAATACGTAGTGGATGTGAGAATGACCAGGGAAACCGATGTTTTTATTCCCCTTTCAGAACGGGCCAATTTGGCTAATCAGTGGAAAGCTGATTTATTTATTGCCTTCCACCATAATGCCTCAGGTGGGGAAGGTTTTGAATCCTATATATATCCCTCCGCACGTGGGACTAAAGTCGAAGAAATTCAAAATAAACTTCATGACACCATGATGTCTTATATGAAAAATTACGGGGTAAAGGACCGTGGGAAAAAGCAGGCTAATTTTGCAGTGGTTCGAGAAACCCGCATGCCGGCTATCCTATTGGAGAATTTATTTGTGGATAATGCCCACGATGCTTCTTTATTAAAACAACAGAGTTTTTTACAAGGTCTTGCTCAATCTGTTGTAAACGGAGTGGCATTAGCCATTCAGCTGATCCCTCGCCCATCTCAACAGCCAATCCCCGTAGCCCCTACAGCACCAGCCGCACCCCCAACCGCACCTCCAAGTTCTCCACACTGGGCAAAGCCTGCACATGATGCTCTGCGGGCTGCTGGTTTTCTATTATCCGATCATACGGCCAATTTGGATCAACCAGCTAGTGAGGGGATGGTCATCACCCTGTTTAACCGTCTCCGGGAAGCTTTGAATATTCAACAAGCACAAACAACCCCAGCTCCACCTAATAACTCTCCTAATGAACATTGGGCAGCTCTAGCTAATGATGAGTTAATGAAGGCTAGGATTCTGCAGAGCGACCATCGTGGGCACCTTGACGAACCAGCATCTGAGGCGATGGTTATTGAAGTGGCCAACCGAATTTGGCAGGCAGCAAAGAAATAGGCCGTTCTCATATATGAGACGGCCTTCTTTTCTTTATATAAAATGGATAATCCAATAAATAATCGCTGCCATAACAGCGCAAATTGGCAAGGTGATGATCCAGGTTAGAACAATACGCTGGGCTACGCCCCATTTTACCCCTTTTACCCTTTTCGCTGCACCAACACCCATAATCGCGGAAGAAATAACGTGTGTTGTACTGACAGGTAGTCCAAGCTTTGTAAAGGTAAAAATAATCAAAGCGGATGAAAGGTCTGCTGCTGCGCCATTGACTGGTTCTATTTTCATAATTTTCCCGCCGACCGTTTTGATTATTTTCCAGCCACCGATAGCGGTCCCCAAACCCATAGCCGTAGCACAGGAAATCCGCACCCACATTGGAACATGGTCAACAGATTCTTGAAAACCTCCAGCTACCAAAGCGAAGGTAATAATCCCCATCGCCTTCTGTGCGTCGTTTGTACCATGTGTAAAGGATTGGAGAGCTGCAGTGAATACTTGAAAACCTCTGAAGCCGGAGTTTACCTTATGTGGTGATGCAGGCATTAGACCCAAAAGGAAACGAAATAAACTCATCATCAAAAAACCGATGATTAAAGCAATGATAGGCGAAGCAATCAGACCTTCGAGGATCCCTGTGAACCCCTTCCAATGAACGCTGCTTAATCCAGCAGCTGCCACGACAGCTCCTACCAAGGAACCAATCAAAGCATGGGATGAACTGCTGGGAATTCCATACCACCAAGTGATTAGGTTCCAGATAATAGCGGAAATCAAAGCCGCTATAACAATTAAAGTTCCATGTTCTAGGGTGGTAGGGTCTGCAATGCTACCGCCAATCGTCTTGGCTACACCGGTAAACGTGATCGCCCCAATAAAATTCATCGTGGAAGCTAAAATGATCGCCGTTCGGGGTGCGAGTGCTCTCGTTGAAACGGAGGTTGCAATTGAGTTTGCCGTATCGTGAAATCCGTTGATAAAATCAAAGGATAATGCCAGAAAGACAATGGTGAATATTGGTATTAGAGTTACGTCCATCTTTTACTCCCAGCTTTTTATGAATTTCTCATGATAATCGTTTCTAATGTATCTGCTACATCTTCACAACTGTCCGAAATCGATTCCATGATTTCGTATATCTCTTTATACTTGATAATTTTAATCGCATCATCATTGGTTTGGAATAAAGTGCGGATACTATCCCGCAATAATTCATCACCAATCGATTCAAGTTCATTTATCTTTATGGAGTATTCCCTAATAGGCAGCAATTTTCGTTCACGAAGCAATTCAAGGGCTTTTAACATTTGGAAAGAGGAGGCTTCTATATTTTCTGCAAACTTTACCATGAAGTGATCAGCCTTTGTAATGTCATACATAAAAAATCGTGATGCACATGCTTCCATTCCGTCAAGGACATCGTCCAATTTCACCGCAAGGTTGAGAATATCTTCCCTTTCAATCGAAGTAATGAAGGCTTTGTTTAAGGCACGAATAAGATCGTGGATATAGTCATCTCCCTTATGCTCAAACGTCTTCATTTCATCCGCAAACTTATGTACACTATCTAGCGATTCAATTTTGAACTTGTTGAAGAATTTCGAAGCTTCGTAAACATTAGATGCAATATCATATAGTGTTTCTAAAAACGCATCCTTTTTCTTGAAAACCATGTTCTCACTCCTAAGTTTTTTAAATTTATGCCCCCAATTGTTAAATCTACCATACTTCGACATATTCCGTCATTAAATAAAAACGGCAATATGATTTTTTTTACTGCATAGGAATGTATAAGCTTTCTTAAACGGGCTTCCATATAAGCTTTACTTATCTTCAACAGTTTAGGTAGTTCTTATGCCTTCCTAATCTTGCAGGTCTTCTTTTACATGTAGATCTGAACTGAGGATCTCAATAATATTCTGATTGAGCTCAGTATATTTGTGGGGGCGGATATAAATATTCAAATACTGAAAAACCTCACGTAAATCATTCAGAATATGCTCTGGGGATTGATAAATTCGCGAGATATCCTTCAAGGTAGCAGTCTCTATACCGTGTGCCACAATCGTTTGGTGACGTAAATCCATCAATTCATTCATCGGTTTTCCCGTAAGGATATTAATTATTTTCTGCCATCTACCCCCACCAGTCCGCAAGATCTCTTTCATCCCGTTCATAAGTCCATGTCTAATTTTAAAATGGGTGAGAAAAGCCTTTTTTTGGTAGATCCGGTCGCGCAGTGTATAATCTTTTCTTTCCTTAAACTGTATAACGGCATACTTAAGAAGCAACTCCCGTAATTGGAAGATGCGCCCGAGGAATTCTGTATATTCATCACGCTCAAGCTGGATCACAATGTTATCAAACAATTCATTAAAGATATATCCTGGATTACCTTTAATTAAGGGGGGGATTTCCTGAATGTAACGCGTAATTCCTGTATATTGATGAGAAAAGGGAGTTTTGATCTCCTGCAAAAGTTCCTTAGCCCCATAAAAGTTAAAGTTAAGACTGCGGTGACAACTCGAGACCAGGTAATAGATTGGATGGTCTTGTAAGGAAAGAAGTTCTAAGACTTCAACTGCTCCATCATAGTCATAACGTTCAACTAAACGTATGACTGCATAAAATTCATAGCTGTTTTTCATTTTGCCCCTCCTAAAAAACCCCATCTTTAATATTATACCGTTAATCAGAAATTCGGGTAGCGGCATAAGCAGGAATTTTTTATAAAGGGAAGAAGCGGAGTTAAGAGTTTTTGGTCAATTTGTAGAATTGTGCAAAAATCGCTGTAATTCCGGCTGCAGTCAGGGGGCCAACGGGGATTCCTTTGAGAAAGATAATCCCAATAATCGATCCAATAACGAGTCCAATGATGGTTTGTGGCTGTGTCCGCATCATATTGAGACCAAAGCGATTCATATAAACAGCAATGGCGCCGCCGGCTAATGCTAACCAACCGTTATAGGTGACAAAGACCGGGGAGATCTTTTCCCAACCAATTTCCTCTGCGGCAAAAGGGACAAGGACACTGACGGTGAGAAAAAGCAGTCCAAGCTCTAAGCCCCTTCTTTCAATTGTAGGGAAGAATCGTTCAAGTGAGGTTAATTTGAAGATTAAAAGCAAACTGGCAGCCGTGGTAATAATACTGGATTTCCCAAGTAATCCGGTAATGATTAATAAAACGAGTAACATTTCTCCACTCATAACAAGACCCCTGTCCAAAAACGTGTTTAAGAAAGTCTATGTTTATCTTGGATTAGCTATGCCCTTTGCATATTCAAATTCTATGTGTGGAACAATAACCCTTGTAAATAAAATCCAATTCCCTTGTGAAAGAAGGAATTACCTATGACGGTTGCATCCCAGGTAAAACAAACGTTAGCCAGTTTAAAAGGAGCTCAGGCAACATTGGAGCTATACGCTCAGCAAACAGTCATTGAACAGGAACAGATGGCTTTCGCCAATAGTTTAGAAAAGATATCCGGGATCATAGTCATGTTGGAAAAACGGATTTCGGCCATGGAATTTGAGGAACCACAGTATAAAGGGTTCTAAGAAAGGAGCTGCCTTGTGCCAGACTGGATCACTATTATTGTTCGTTCCCTCTTAATGTATTGTATTGTGGTTTTCCTTTTGCGAGTGGTAGGACGTAAACAAACTTCTCAGATGACCTTTAGCGATTTCGTTGTCGGGATCGCAATTGGGGCAATTGTGGCGCTTATCTCGTTGGGTATTATAGATAACTTAGCCTATGGATTAATTGGATTAGCGGTCTGGCTTTTGTTTCCCGTTTTAACAAATTACCTTGCCTTAAAAAGCAAGGCTTTTCATGACCTGCTTTACGGTAGGCAAACAGTATTGATCCAACAGGGGAAAGTGATGGAAGACAATGTAAAACAAATGAAGATGACCGGAGAGGAATTGTTGGCCCAACTTAGGCGCAAAAACGTCTTTAATATTGCTGATGTGGAGTTTGCTTTGATGGAGGCGAGTGGGGACGTCAGTGTTCTGCTCAAACCGGAAAAAACGCCGATTACTCCAAAACAAATGGAGTGGCAAGTTGCTCAGGCAGCCAACCCGCAAACGGTTATTTTGGATGGCAATATCATCGACGAATCCTTGCGAAACCAGGGGCTAACAAGAAATTGGCTCTCGACTGAGCTGGAGAAGGCAGGAGTTACGGTAGAAAATGTCTTTATTGGGCAGGTAGATGCTTCCGGGGATCTCTATCTTGACCTGTTCGATGATGCGATACAGCTTCCGAAACCTACAACGAAAGCATTGCTTTATGCAACTTTAAAGAAATGTGAAGCAGATCTTGAAAGCTACGCGCTAGCCACAAAGGATCAGATAGCCCGAAAGAATTATCAGGAAGCGGCAGATCAACTTCTGCAATTATTGGAGGAATTGAGACCTATTTTGAAAAGATAGTGGAGGGCAACCGATGTCAGATAAAAAGAAGAAAAAGCTTACTCCTACGCAACAAGAATATCAAGCCTTTGCTAAAGCAAGGGAGCCTGCGCGTCCGGTATGGAAAAATTGTATTCGGGCGTTTTGGGTGGGAGGATTCATTTGTTTGATTGGACAAGGCATCTCCGAATTTTATACGACTTTTTTTGATTTTAATGAACGAACCGCAGGAAATCCGACTGTCGCAACGCTGATTTTTATTTCCGTTTTACTGACAGGATTCGGTGTATATGATCACTTGGCACAGTTTGCGGGCGCCGGCTCCGCTGTACCTGTGACAGGATTTGCTAATTCTATTGCTTCTGCAGCCATTGAACACCGAAGTGAAGGTTACGTGCTTGGCGTAGGGGGAAATATGTTCAAACTAGCAGGCTCCGTCATTGTATTTGGTGTCTTTGCTGCATTTGTCGTTGCATTAGTAAAAACGATTGTCATCATGTTAGGAGGCGCTTAATGTGCTGCATGGGCATCAAACCTGGGAGTTTCAAAATAAGCCCTATATTCTATCGAGTGCTGCCGTTGGCGGCCCTTTCGAAGGGGAAGGGCCATTGGCAAATGACTTTGATATCCTCCATGGAGATACTTGGTTAGGGCAAGACAGCTTTGAAAAGGCAGAGAAAAAACTGTTTGAACAGGCTTGCGAAAAAGCAATTGAGAAAGCAGGCCTGAAAAAGGAGGACATTCAGTTCTTTCTTGCAGGCGACCTGCTTAATCAGATTATTTCTAGTAGCTTTACAGCTCGGACGCTAGCCGCCCCGTATCTTGGCTTATTTGGGGCTTGCTCCACTTCGATGGAAGGACTGGCATTGGCTTCATTAATTGTCAACAGTCATTCTGCAGAATATGTCCTTTGTGGAGCTGTCAGTCATAATTCCTCGGTTGAAAAACAGTTTCGCTATCCCACAGAATATGGCGGGCAGAAACCTCCCACCGCTCAATGGACAGCAACAGCAGCCGGTGTAGCTGTACTCGGGAAAACAGGAACCGGTCCAAGGGTGACCGCGGCGACGATTGGCAGAGTAGTTGATATGGGGTTATCTGACCCATTTAATATGGGGGCTGCGATGGCACCGGCAGCGGTAGATACCATTGAAGCTCATTTTCGCGACTTGGGACGTACTTTTGATGATTATGATTTGGTCGCCACAGGGGACCTCGCCAAGGTAGGACATCCAATAGCAAAGGATCTGATGAAAAAGCACGGAATTAAAGTCCCTGATCACTTTGTCGATTGCGGGATGATGATTTATGGTGAAGATCAACCCGTTATCGCCGGAGCTAGTGGAGCGGGATGCTCTGCAGCAGTGACGTATGGCCATATCCTTAACCGTCTCCGCCGCGGTGAATTAAAAAGGGTTTTGATCGTTGCTACTGGTGCACTTCTATCCCCTTTGTCGTTTCAGCAAAAAGAAAGCATCCCGTGTATTGCACATGGCGTGGTTATAGAGAACATCTAGAAGGAGCAAGGGATATGCAGATCTATTTTTGGGCTTTTGTCGTTGGTGGATTGATATGTGTAATTGGTCAATTATTGTTTGATGTAGCCAAGCTGACCCCTGCACATACGATGAGCACTTTGGTGGTTGCGGGAGCCATCCTCGATGGTTTTGGTTTGTATGAGCCATTAATTGATTTTGCTGGAGCAGGAGCTACTGTGCCAATTACCAGTTTTGGCAATGCACTTGTGCATGGAGCTATGGCTGATGCAGAAAGGTATGGGTTAGTGGGTATCATTACAGGAATTTTTGAGGTGACGAGTGCGGGTATATCTGCAGCGATTATTTTTGGGTTTTTAGCCTCTTTGGTGTTCAGACCGAAGGGGTAAAATACATGATTAAAAAGGCAAAAAGAAGAGTAACCTATTATTGTTCCTTTGGGGACAGTACATGAGTAGGGGGGATACAGATGACTGTTTCACAACAGGTAAAACAGGTAGTTGCAGGTTTAAAAGGGGCACAAGCCAGCCTTGAAACATTTGCTTTACAAACCCAAGATAAACAGGCCAAACAGATGTATACGCAAGCTGCTCAGCAAACGATGAATGTAATCAGCTCCCTTGAACCACGAGTGCAGCAAATAGAAAAAGAAGAGCCAGAGTATAAAGGGTTTTAAAAAAATCCTTCCACAAGAGTCTCTTAGAGGCTCTTGTTTTTTGGGGAAAAACCGGGTTTAACCAACTTTGAAGATGCCCATACTACATAACTAATGGAAATACAGGAACTTAATAAAGGAGAAGGACATGGATATTTTCAGAGAGATTTTGCTTCGTTTGGGGCAAGTCATGGCAAGTGTGATTTTTGGATAAAAGAAAAAAACAGGTGGTTCCTGTGGGAATCACCTGTTTTCTGTTTCTGCAGTATTCACAAAACGGTGTGCAGCCTGATACAAAAAGCTGTATAAATCATCGCGTGCTGGGCCGGATAAGCCAATTTCATCCATTGCCTCATGCATACAGCTAAGCCAAGCTTTGGCTCGCTTTTCTGTAATTTCAAATTGGACATGCTTCTGCCGCATATTTCCAAATCCATAATTTTGTGTATAGAGAGGTGGTCCTCCAGAAAGCTGAGAAAGAAAGGAGAACTGCTTTTTCTTTATTTCCTCCACTCCATCCGGGAACAAAGGTGCAAGGTCTGGGTGTGCATAAACTTTTGGATAGAAGACATCGACTAATTTCTGCAGTGTTGGAGCTCCGCCAATTTGCTGATAAATATCCGTTGTTGCCTCTCGAGAATAGGTCATATTTTTCACTCCATTTCCATACCTGTACAACTAGTATACTCCAGAAACAAAAAATGGAATGTGATGAATATCACTGTTAACCACTTGGATATAGTTTTTATTGAAATCTACCTTAAAACAATTCTTTAAATATTTAATCCTTGGTTAAAACATGCTATAGTTAGGTTAAGCACAAAAAGGGCAGGAGGAATGACATGATTACAATCAAAAAGCCTTGGATGATGTATAAGAGTGTCCAAGAAATAGGTGAAGCAATTCAGCAGGGGCTCGAACAAAAGATGGGATTACCTACGGCTGTCCTTTTTGGTGAAGATCAATTTTTGGTCGTTCTGAAATTTCCCGAACACCAAGCACATGTCAAGTTTAAGCTGCAAGATTTGAAAGAGCAGTACAGAACCGTCGAAGATTTCGTGGAATTTATATATGGTTGTTATGTTGAAAGTGTGGAAGAAACTAAAAAAGAAATGAAAATCACGTTGAAGGATAAGGAGGACTAACCTCCTTTTTCTTTTTTGATATTGGTGCAGAAAATTCAATCTACTTGTTAGTGTCAAAAGGAAACTTGTCGAAATAACATAATAAGGGAAGTGTTGCTGTGTTGCCATACAGGTGAAGGGAGGTGCTGACTGATTTGTTTCTCCTTATGGCTGTTAGCTTGATTTTTATATCGCTGACACCTTTTTTTGTGGTTGCCGCCAGGAAATCTTAAATAAACGGTAGGAGGCCTATCAGAACGGTGAAGCACGACGATGACTTGCTAAAATACTTTCAAATCCATGACAAGACCGAAATATATAAAAGGAAAATGGAAAAGTTTAAAAATGTTGATCAAAGTAAATATAAAAGATATTTAGCTAAATACCTAAAAAACCTAAATGAAGAAAATGATTATTATGGACAATTATTTTACCCCTCTAAAAAGAATAAGAATGAGCTTAGTTTTTCCTATCGCTCCGATAAGGGTTAAGCTAAAGAAAGAGTGGGAGGACCCACTCTTTTATTGAGGATGTTACCTAAACGGAGCTGTTACAGTTCGCCCCATATCGCGGATGAGACTAGCGACGTCTTCACCCATCGCACGGATAGGATGGCCCGTATTATTGGTTGTTAAATTACGGTGAATCGTGTTAATTCGGCTTGTTAAGTTTTTGTCCGAAGTCACATGAACTTTAAATCCTTTTTCATGTCTCAAGATCTTACCCTTAACATCTTTTTCAAGCGTCTTTAGATTCTTATGGCCTTTTCCTTCAATACCAACAACAATGTCGTTTCCTTGAACTACGGCCACTGCTCTTGTAACCCCTGGAACGTCATTGGCAAGGTTAACCACGCGTGTTGCTACTAACTTATTGGTACTAAAGGTATTGTTACGCATGGTGTTGTTTCCATGCCATCCATAAGTGTTGGCCCCAAAACCATAATTATTTGTACCATAACCATAATTATTTGTACCGTAACCATTATTGTAGTTACTTGTACCATAACCATAATTATTGGTTCCGTTATATCCGTTATTCATTCCATTATAACCGTATCCGTTATAGTACCCATTATTGTATGGGGTTACGGTCCGGTAATTATTATTGTAGGTTCCAAATCCGTCATAATTATTTACACTGGTTGTTCCATATCCACGATTTGTGGCGTTGTCACTTGTACCATATCCGCAAGCGGAAAGACCACCAATGACTAAAGCAGGGATCATGAACATCTTTACTGTTTGGCTTATTAATTTTTTCATTTTAACACCTCCTGAAGCTATTGTTTGACCTCGGGGGGGTTATTACTCACGGGGAAGTGTGGAAGGAAACACATTTTGTGGAGAAGCGAAAGTACATAAAAACAGAGCACCCGAGGGCGCTCTGTCATCCATTTATTTAATTATTGAGCGCGACCAGATAATGCTTGTTCAGCAAATTGAACCAACCGCTTTGTGATTTCTCCACCTACAGAACCGTTGGCACGAGAAGTCTGGTCTGCACCAAGCTGAACTCCAAATTCTTGAGCAATTTCGTATTTCATTTGGTCAAGAGCCTGAGAAGCGCTGGATACTAACTTTTGATTACTGTTGTTGTTAGCCATGTTTGGTACCTCCTAGTGAAGATTATTAAGGTGGGGGTGCCACCTTGTATATATATTGTTAAAAAATATGGCCAATCTTATCCCTGGTATAATGAGGAAATAGGTCACCATATGACTGAATCGTGTGTAAAATAGCTTTGGGCTTATGACATACTAAAAGGAGAGATCCTTTTGAAAAGCTATTTGAGTAAAGAGGATATCGGTTATTCAGGATGTGTTCTCAGCGTCTTGATCTTTATCTATCTGCTTTGTTATGTGAAATTGGAACCCGTGCTATACACAGGCTTCTTATATCTGTTGGATATCAGTGTAGGTCTGTTTTTTGCAGGCTTTAGTGCTGCAGGACTAAAAGGAGGATTGTTGTTTTTTACCCCTTTCTTTGGGGCGATTCTGCTATTATTTTACTTATCCGCATTTTGAAAGCGAGATGAAAAAGGTATGAACATATGTATGGCACATCGGGGCTGGTCTGGAAAAGCACCTGAAAATACGCTAGCAGCAATCCGTTTAGCCCTAAGCCATCCGGGGATCCAAGCCATAGAAATGGATGTCCAACTGACAAAGGACGGAGTCCCCGTCCTCTTTCATGATTTTTATCTTGACCGCACAACGAATGGAACAGGGAGATTAGTGGACCAGGATTATGACAAGCTGCTCCGTTTAGATGCGGGCAGTTGGTTTGATTCATCATTCGTTAACGAAAAAATTCCTACATTGGAATCCGTATTTCAGCTTGTAGGGGATCGGCGAATGATGAATGTAGAACTTAAAAGAGGATCTGCTGGTCAACCGGGATTGGAGAAAAGGGTAGTTCAGCTGATACACCAGTATGGGTTGGAATCCTCCGTTTTTGTTACTTCTTTTCATCACCAATTGATTAAAAACGTGCGATCCTTCTCAGACGACATTCGCACCGGACTCATTGTAGAGGGGAGACCCCTGTTGATTCACGAACAATTAAAAGAAGCCGGTGCCTCCATTTTATCCATGTCCTATGCTTATTTAACGAAGGATTTTGTTTCCGATATGATTGATAGTGGCGTGTCCATGGTTGCTTGGACAGTGGATCGGCCCTCGGAAATCGAACGAGTGATGGTGCTTCATCCGGAGCTGCAGATCGCCACGAATCATCCGGATCGGATGATTACCTTGCTTGGTAAGAATTAGAGGCTTTGTGGTTCGCTTGACACTGTGATCGGACAGAGGGGACCTTATATTGGTAAAATTCCGTTTTTCTAGGGGTGAGGGGGACCCCAAAGACCTTATTTTCTTAAAACCTTTGGATAATTGATACTTATCAGCTAAATAGAGGCTTTTGGGTCCGCATACCCCATAAAATTCGGTATTTGGTAGGAATTAGCGGCTCTGAGGTCCGCTTAAATTTGTGATCGGACAGAGGTGACCCTATTTAGTTAAAGATTCCAGTATCCCTCTACCTCCCCTTTTTTAACAAATACTTCCCATACTTAATGGGGTTCTCATATGTCTTGAACCACCTTTTAGGAAGACCGCCATCGCGGAAGCTGTAGCGCAAGTCTCTTCCGTTCATCTCGATAAAATAGGGTTTTCCTCCCTGGTCCAATCCGATATCAAAGCCTACGTCGGCAAGTCGATTCAGCTTTTTTCCCAAATGCTTGGCCACACGAAGGGAAAAGTCCTCGATGATCTCCGTTGTTTTTTTCACGTCCCAGCCACAGTGAGCAAACAACACATCACACGTTTTTACCTTTCCACCTCTTGCTACATTCGTGACGTGTTTTCCTTTTCCTGCCACTTTCCCGACCATGCCCGTTACCTGCCATTTTCCATTGCTGCTTTTTTGTACGGATACACGAATATCATAAGGCCGACCTTTATACTTGGCCAAAGGAATAGCTTCTTGGACCAGGAAAGAGCGCTGGCCCACCTTTCCCCGAAGGTATCGATAAACCTTGTTTGAAGGCTTAAATCTTGTTTTTCCAGAGGTCTGGATTTTCCACTCCCCTTTGCCAACCTGCTCTAGTTTAAAAATGCCTTTTCCAATGCTGCCGCTTGAAGGTTTGACATAGAGTTCCTTAAACTGTTCCATCATACGCCGAAGGGAATCTTTTGCAAAACGCTTGGTTTTTGGCAAGTGGGGCTCTAGATTGCCCTTTTTTGATAACAGTTTATGGATCTTAAGTTTGGTATAACGGGTATGGGCGTTATACACAATACTCTGTTTGGACAATTGACCCAACTTGTTTCTCAATCCTCTAGTAAAAGGCATGGATCGATTGTGAATAACGGGGGGAATGGACCGAGTGACCAATCGGTAGGATCCGTTACGATAGAGATAGCCTTTGATTTTTCGTTTCGCGGGGAAAAGCTGTTGAAGGGAAAAGTAAAAGGGCGTAAGACGATGTTTTTGTGCTGCTTTATTATAGAATTGAATTTTTTCGTGACCGGTTCGTCTGGAAGGGATTCCTTTCCACGTTCGATGATCCAATAGAATACCGATTTTCTTCATGTGCCTAACACATCCCATCACCTAGATTTATCCTATCTATTAGGGGGTCTGCCCCCTGACTACAGCCCTTTTTTCATTGTATGAACCTAAAGCCAAAAGAGATACGAGGCCTTAACGGAAAAGGCGAATGTACCCTTCTTGTTAGTGGTTTCATAAAATAGAGCGATGAGGTTGAGGAGGGGGCATTCTTGAAAATTGTTCAGATCTCCACCAATACGGTCCCAGTCCCGCCGATTGATTATGGTGGTAAACAGCGGGATATTTACTATTTAACAGAGGATTTGATTCGCCGGGGACATGAGGTGATTCTTTATGCGATGAAGGGCTCTAGAAGCAGTGCACAAACCTTTGAATATCCTAGTGATGATCCGAAGCAACAACTGGATTTTATAATTAAAACGATGCCTGAGGATGTTGATATCATCCACGATCATTATGGCATTGTGGCGGAAGCAAATCCGCCGATCCCAACGATTCGAAATGCCCACGGGTATCAAAAGGTCATCGGACAAATTTGTGTTTATGTAAGCAAAACAATGCTCAAAACCATTGGCGGTAATAAAGGGTATTTTGTACACAACGGGATTGGTTTGAGGGATTATTCTTTTTCAAAAGCAAAGGAGGACTATCTGTTATTCCTTGGAAGAATGGAAGAGAACAAAGGGGTCCACTTGGCGATTAAGGTTGCGAAAAAAACTGGACGAAAACTGATCATTGCCGGGCCTATTCGTAAAAAAAGGGAATCTAAATATTTTCAGGATAAAGTTGCACCCAAGCTAAACGATCAGATTGTCTATATAGGAAGTGTAGGTGGTGAGAGGAAGCAGCAGCTTTTATCAAAAGCCTATTGTGTTTTGTTTCCTTCAATGTGGAATGAGCCATTTGGACTGGTGCCCATTGAGGCTCTTGCCTGTGGGACACCGGTGCTGACTTTAAAATATGGGGCTGTTCCGGAGGTTCTTAAAGGGTTGCCTAAGCTCCTCTGCCAAAATACACAAGAAATGGTTACGAAAATCAAAACAAAAAAGAAACTTTACAGCCCTGAAGAATGCCGGGAATATGTAGAGAAGTATTTTACCGATCAAGTGATGACCGATCAATTTTTGCAGCTTTACGATAAAATTTTACGGGAAAAAGAGTACAGGGTGATTCAGAATTCGGAGTGGAATAAGCGTAAGAAAGCTCTGAAAAAGGAATAAAAACTCCGACTGGGGAACGGAGTTTTATCTTTTCTTGCGCCTTTTTCTTTCAGGCAGCCAAGGAGTCACCCTGCTATTTTTTTTCAGAATCAGCATTGGCGTTTTACCAAAGTCAATGGCTACCCGGTTTTGGGTGTGTGCCAGCTTATCAACCAAAACTAATGCATTGACCCCAGCTGAAACCAATACCAAATCTGCCTTGAGAGGTTTAACCTTTTTTAGTACAGGCTTAATTTGGTGATAATTGTTAAATTTAATCGGGGTAATAGAAATGTTGAATTTGGGATAGTTCTTTTTGATAAATTTTTTGAATGGGTGAGCCCATTTCGAAATCAAAATGACCTTTTTTCCTTTTAACATCATCCAGAAATCCTTTTTTTCAGGTAGATGGCGATTGACGAAGGTATGGCAAACCGCATTTGGAAATAACTGATATTTTAAAAAACATTGCTCTGTTAACGGGCGAAGATATTGTTGGCTGTTGAGAATTTCCTGATCATTCTCTCGCGGGATTCCTACAATGGTTGCCCTGCGAATGGCGCGAATCATTTTATCGCGAAGGCGCAAGTTGGGAAGTCGAACTCCTTTTTGATTGGATCTTCTTGAGTTTTTCGCCCATTTCGTTTCCATTACAGTTTGAATCGGCCAAACGGCTTCTTGTGCGAGACAAATATTTTCACCATCACCTATCCGAATGAGGGAGAAAGGCTTTTTCTCTTGAATGTGTGTTTTTATGATTGCAAGCACTTCTTCCTCGGATAGGAAGGGTCTATTCCATAGCTCAGACACGATGATTCATTACCTCCTCATAAATTCCTAGAAGATCGTGAGCCACTCGGTGAAAGTGATAATACCTCTCTGCCAGTATGCGGCCGTTGTCCCCTAATTTGCGGGACTGTCGAGGATTGGAAAAAAGATGATTAATTAAAAAAGCGAGTGCAGTTGAATTTTCATAATCACGAAGGATTAAGCCGTTGATTCCCTGTCGAATCACCTCCGTATTTCCTCCACGCTGTGTGGTAATAATCGGCAGTGATGAGGCCATCGCTTCATAATGGACGCGCGCCAACGGTTCTTTCCATTGGGAAGCACAAACGAACAAATCTGAAGCAGCATAATACAGGGGCATTTCTTCAATCGGTACATAGGAAGTAAAGAGAATATGACTTTTTATCGCTTTTGATTTTCTGTGAAGGCGCTTGATATAGGATGTTTCTTCTTCACTTGCATACCATTTGCTACCCACAACGAGTAGATAAGTATCTTTATGCTTTTTTAAAACCTTTCGCAGACTGTCAATGACCACGTGGCAGCCCTTGTTAGCCACGAGTCGTCCGGCAAATAAAATAACCTTTGCCTTTTTGGGAATCCCCCATCTTTTTCGAACCGTCTTTCTCTGCTCCTTGTAGAGTGGATCATCTCTCCGGGGATAATCTCTGATATCAACGCCTGAATACAAAGGGCGAATCAAATGATTGGGGAAGGAATACCGGCTTAGGAGATGAGTCTTCAAAAACTGGCTGACTGTGGTAATATAATCGACATGTTTTAAGCAATCATGGGCTTGTTGGTCAGAGAACCATTCCCTACCAAAAATGATGTTATGCAAACTAAGCAGAACTTTGCTTCGTGGTGAAGCTTTTTTTATAGATGAAATCTGTTGTGGACGATTAAAGATATGAAGGATATCGAAGAAGGTATTTTGTAATAAATGAAGGACGTCTTGCCAGAACGTTTCTTGATTAAAGCGAATATATTGGACGTTTTCCTGCCTTTCGATTTCTGGAAGCTGAGGATCGGAAATTGAAATTACGGTAACATCGTGTTTAGTAGCGAGAAGGGGTACTACCTTGGCAATATAGAGTTGGATAGCCCCCCCTTTAATCGGTGGACACGGACCGCGGTCAGAACAGATTAAGGCAATGTTCATGATGATTTGACTCCTCTATCTGAATCATGGAAATGAATCTATGAGTCTGTTATACAAACAGTGAGGTCATTATCCCTTTCTTTTTTTATATAAACCATGACTTTTCTTGTAAAAGTTATGAATGGTTTGTTGGTAAAGGTTTTCCAATAATTGAACTTGATTTTTGCTGTTAAAATCCTCTTGTACTTTCTGGTGGGCGTTGAAGCCGATAATGCCCCACAGCTCTGGGTGGGTAATCAGCTCCGTGATCTGCCATGCCAAAGCGTCGGAATTCTTCTCAGGCACCAGAAAACCATTCACCCCATGCGTGATCAGCTCAGGTATTCCAGAATGAAAGGTAGAGACTACGGGCAATCCACAGCACATGGCTTCTTTTAATACGTTGGGTATGCCTTCTTGATCCCCATTTTGCCCGGTTACGCTTGGTAAACAAAAGAGATGTGCTTTTTTCATTTGCTTAACCACTTCTTTATGAGGAAGATCGCCAAGTAAATGAACGTGCTTATGCAGATCAAGCTGCCAAATTAGTTCTTTCAGCTGCGAGCGAAGGTGACCTTCTCCGACCATGTATAATTCAGCTGTTGGAAAATTTTCATGGACTTGGGCAAATGCCCGGATGAGAAATTCCGCTCCTTTTTTTTCAACAAGCCTGCCAACAAACAATATCCTGATTGCCTCATCTACAGGGGGGATTCGTTCTTGATAAGGAAATATGGATACATTGATTCCACTGTGGAGGATATGAACTTTTCGTTCCGGACAACCGTGCTTAATCAAGATTTGTTTCATTTGATCGTTGGTTACTGTGAAGGCTTCTCCGAATCGAAAGAGCTGATGTAAATTTTTATACCTGAAGTGATTCCTCTTGTTATCAGGACTATCATGGCCGTGAAAAGAAGTGATCATTGGCAAACGTGCCTTTATTTTCAAGGGCAAAAGATCAATTCCGCCCATTCCAAATCGGGCGTGGATGAGGCGAATTTTTTTTCTCCGAAAAAGCTGAAGGAGCTGTCTATTTTTCTTCTCCACAAAAACCCGAGGAAAAGGAAATTGATGCTTATTCATCCGTACTCTTGTGAAAACATATGGTTTATACTTATTTAATTTAATTAACTCTTCATAGATAAAAGTTTCCGTGATCGGGAGAAATCTATGTCTAAACATTGCAATATTTTTCAAGTATTCCACCCCAGTCTAAAGCTTGGGACTTTATGGTATATGTATGCTGCTTCTTTGCCTATTGAATCCTCATATACCCATTAGCCTGCAAAATAGACGAATAACCTGTGGTCTCACTTGCCATGGTTCTTTCTCATACCATAGGTAAGGGGGGTGACAAAATTGATTCGGTATATCGTAGGTCGAAACCTGGGCCATCTCTGTCGAAGTGTAGCCAACGTTCAAAAATGGCAAGAAAAAAATAATAAGAAAGTACCTGTTGAAGTTCACGCTTTCAAACATGCCCATCAATGGTTGCGAAAAAATCTTCCTGAAACAAAAATTAAAGCCTTTAATAAGGAAGCATTTCAAAAGTACAGCAAGTTATTTCTTAAAGCCGATTTGATTATGCATGATTGGCGAAAAGAAGTGGCGATGTTAAAAAACGCCCGTGGAAAACAAGGGCCGATCATCGGTGGGGTTTATCATAGTGATTTATTTGTCAATGGAGATGATTCGGACTGGACCGCAAGATTTAAAGAGGAGGTTCACGAAATCTCAGAAAAAACGACGGATGTATTCTTTCATATGAATTTGACCCAACCGGAGCGGATCCCCAAACTATCAACCTTTTATCTTCCAATTCCGATTATTTCTCGTGAATTAACTCTTTCTCCTCGCAAAGTAAAAGAAATGCTGGGCATGGCTGTTGATGAGCCTTTTGTTCTTATTCACATGGGAGGAGGAATGGGACCCTTTCGCTATAAATATATGGAAGAATGGTTTGAGAAAATCAAAGAGTTAAAAACGAACTATAAAATTGTTGTCGCCAGTCAATTCGGGGAGGTAATAGGGAAATTTCCCAAGCAGATTATTCAAGCCCCTCTGTTTGGTAACGGAAGTGACTTGATTTATGCGGCAGACCTTGTGATTAGTAAACCAGGGATGGGCATCATGATTGATTGTATTGCCACGGGGACCCCTTTACTTGCCCTTCCAGCGGATACGAAAGAAAGACAGGTGAAAAACATGATGCTCCGCGATTTGATTGGCAGTGATCTTTGTCTTGTTCCGCACCAGGCCACGGCGAAAGAGCTTTCCCGACAAATTGATTGGGTTGCGGCATTATCATCACAGATCCAAGCAATTTTCCAGCAAATTCCTAAGAATGGGGCTGAAGTTGTTGCAGAATGTATGAAGCTGCTCTCCAGGCATCGGTTGAAGGAATTGCCAGACCTTTACCCCCGACTTCAGACCCTGACCCCTTTTTCGGTGAATGAATAAGAGGAGGAACGATATACCATGTCGTTCCTTCTGGCCACTATCCCATTGGGACAGGGAAAATCATTGTTGCAAAGTTCCCCTCTTTTGATATTAGACGTATTTTGAGAGTTGGAGGTTGTTAGTTTATTTCTGTTCCTTATGCCCGCTATTCCATTCTCTCAGGTTGATCCCATTCCAGATCCCTCTGTTATTTAGAGTTTCCGAGGGCAGTATATTTAGTAAGAAACCAAAAAAGGAGACGATTCAAAAGCCTTCCTTGGTCCCCATTTATAAAGGATAGAATGAATTAGCCACCTGTCCTCGGCTAGACCTTTTATTTTTTCTTTTTCTCCTTGTCACCTGCCAGTAGTCCGCCTTCTTTGTTGTGGCACATAGCTGAATAAGACTCTGGAAAAGGGGAGCTTGATCCAGTGCCTGATTGACCCGATAGCAAAACTCGTCCAAATAAGCTTGTAAATGGCGAACGCCGATCCCATGAAAGGTTTCGTTCAACCACTGGGAAGCCTTTTTGAAATAAGGATATCCTATCTTCAGTCTGCGGGGCTTGAGTCGCTGCGTGATATATTCCACTTCAGAATCCTCTGCCTCAATATACCTCTCCGCAAATGACTTTTTTTGTGGAGTCGAAATAAACTTCTCTCTCGGAGATTCCAAGAGAAGCTTCATTTTGATATAGGTAGGTTGTTTTTGTTCATTCAGAGATGTACCCACAAGGAGAAAATGCTCTTTGGAATGGGTCTGGTGGGTTATGTTGTAGGGGTGGCCGTAGCAGGCATCATGCACTTGGACCATGCCGGACAATAGATGGGTGGCATCGGACGTACTCATGGCCCGACGGATCTTCTGAAGGATTAACCAGGAGGTTTTGTAGGTGACTTGGATGATCTCTTTCAGTTGCACCGCATTGATCCCAGGAGAGGGACGAGAGGCCAAAAAGATGGCTGTAAACCATTTTTGCAAGGAGGTCGGGCTTCCTTCCATAACGGTTCCAACGGTTAAAGACGTTTGATGGCTGCACTGGGCACACTCGTAGAGGGGAAGCCGGCGGGTCGTGATCCGATAGAAATGCCGATGGCTGCATTTGGGGCAAACAAACCCATGAGGCCACTTCATTTGAAACAGATAGTCCGCGCAGATGTCCTCGGAGTGAAAACGGTCCTTAAATTGATCGAGAGTGATCGTATCCATGAATAACTCCTCCTTTTGCGAACGTATATTCTGTTTATAGAATAACAAACAGGTGTTCCTGTGTAAAGAGGAAGTTTTCGACAAAGGTTTAAGAGACAGCCCCTGAAAGAGAGGGACAGTGGCCAAAAGAAAGCGTGAATAAGTATGTCGACAGTGAGATTTCAAGAACCAAGAGACACCAGAAAGCAACCCTGAGAGCAAGGGATAGTGATCAAAGAGCAGCAAAGAACATAAAGCCCCCCCTCAAGGGTGCCTGAATTCCCGCCTAGACTCCCTGAAAGAGAGGGATAGTTGTCAGAGGGATGAATCAACAGAGGGTACAGTCTCGTTAAAATTGACACTTAAATGACGATCGCGAAAACCTCTATATTCCAAGGTGAAATTTTAGTAGACTTAAAGAAAGTTTAACGGGAAAGTTAGGGGCATGATAATCGTGAATATACTGGATATTCCGCAAATCAGTCAAATATTCCAACATACAACCCAGGGGATTATGTTGACGGACGAACAAGGGACCATTTTATCTGTCAATCAGGCTGTAACGAGAGTTACAGGCTATCTCCCTGAGGAGATTATAGGAAAAAACCCGCGAATCCTGCAATCGGGTAGGCAAAGTCTTTCTTTTTACCAACAGATGTGGAAAGAAGTTGGTGAAAATGGCAGTTGGCAGGGTGAAGTTTGGAATAAACGTAAAACCGGAGAGGAATATCTGCAATGGTTAAACTTGATCTCTATCCGAAATGAGAATGAGCAGCCACTCCATTACATAGCAATCTTGTCGGATATGACAGAACAAAAAAAACAGGAAGAAAGTCTTCTGTTGGCTCATAAGGTAATTGAAAATACATTTGAAGGTGTCATGATTACAGATGGCCAAAAAAAGATTATCTCTGTCAATCCTGCCTTTATGAAGGTTACCGGCTACAGTGCGGAAGAGGCAATTGGCCAAAACCCGCGTTTTCTCCAATCAGGAAGACAAAATCTAGATTTTTATCGGAACATGTGGATAACTATTTATCAAAAAGGCGGATGGCAGGGGGAGATTTGGAACCGACGAAAAAACGGGGATATCTATCCAGAATGGCTAAGTATCAGTGCAGTGAAAAATGGGAGCGGTCAAGTCACAAATTATGTCGGCGTTTTCTCCGATATTAGTGAGCGAAAGCGGGCAGAGGAGCGTCTTGAGCAATTGGCTCATTATGATCTTCTGACAGGACTTCCCAATCGATTTTTATTTAATGAGAAACTAAAATCAGCCCTTTTTCACGCACGTCGCTATAAACATTATGTAGCCTTGCTTTTTATTGATCTCGACCGTTTCAAAACAGTAAACGATACACTTGGTCACGCGATTGGAGATCGCCTGCTGCGCCTGGCTGGAGAACGGCTAGTGGATTGTTTGCGCAGGGAAGATATCGTCAGTCGGTGGGGTGGGGATGAATTTACTGTTTTACTCGATAATATCCAAATGGTTGAGCATGTCGCAAGAATTGCCGCGAAGATTACACAAAGCATCTCTCGTCCGTTCCACATTGAAGGGCAGGAGATCCGGGTCACTCCAAGCATAGGGATCAGTGTCTATCCCAATGATGGAATTGAGATAGATGAGTTAATGAACCATGCGGACACCGCCATGTATCTTGCCAAAGAACGGGGAAATACCTATCAGTTTTACACCTCTGAGATTGGGGAGAGCAGCTCTAAGCTTGTAGAACTGGAAGTCCGCCTGAGAAAAGCGTTGGACCAGAACGAATTCCAATTGTATTACCAGCCTAAAGTATCGCTTGAATCCGGGACACTTGAAGGACTTGAAGCCCTCTTGCGTTGGAAACAGCCGGAGAATGGTTGGGTATCCCCAAGTGAATTCATCCCCTTGGCGGAAAAGACAGGCCTCATCCGCCCGATTGGGGAATGGGTTCTACGAACCGTTTGCAGACATTGCAAACTATGGAAGCAACAAGGATTTCCACCGATTCGTGTGTCTATCAATCTGTCGATGAGCCAATTTCAGCAGGAAAACTGGGTGCAAACCATTTATCGAATTTTACAAGAAGAAGAAGTATCCCCTAAGTCCATTGAACTGGAACTGACCGAATCCACAATCATGCATGATCCGGAAAGCATCATATCCATGCTAAAGGAGCTAAAATCGGTGGGAATCCACCTCTCCATCGATGACTTTGGAACAGGCTATTCCTCCCTTAGCTATCTAAAGCGGTTACCGATTGATATTTTGAAAATCGATAAATCCTTTGTCCAGGATTTATCAGAGAACGCTGAGGATGCTATGATTATCAAAGCCATTATTTCCCTTGCCCACAGCCTGGATCTAAAAGTGGTTGCAGAAGGGGTTGAGCAGAAGGATCAGCTTCGCTTCCTGGAAAGTGAAGGCTGTGACATGGCACAAGGCTATTTATTCAGCAGACCGCTCGCTGCTGAGCAGATTCCAGCGATGTTTGCGGAATTTGGCTGGTAAGGGGGTGGGGATAGCGGACCGGACCATTATCCGCTCATTTCCCACTAGACAACAACCCGTTTCTTTCCTTCTTCCCGATGAATAAAATGATCTATCAAATGTCGCGGAATTGAGGAGGGTTTGCGAGGAATTGAAAATCTTGATGATAGCACCAGATGCTTTTCCTGTATCATCCAACACGGGTGGTTCCGTGGAAATTTCAATGTATCAAATTGGAAAGCGGGTTGCTGAAAACGATCATGTTACCATTGTAAGCCGAAAAGCGAAAGGACTTCCCTCTAAACAAAAAAATGGCCGGTTTACGATTATTCGCTTCACTCCGGGGCCAAACTACCTAAATAAGGTGATCAAAACAGCGAAGAGAAAGAATTGGGACATTATTCAGGTGGATAATCGACCGCGGTATATACCGCTCCTGCGTCAACATCTCCCCAACAGCCGGCTAGTCCTCAATCTCCACTCACTTACATTTATGAGCAGGCTTTCTAGGCAACAGCAAGAACAGGTTGTCCGTATGGCTACAGCTATTATTTGCAATAGTGGATTTATTCGTAACCAATATCAAAGGATGTTCCCTGGCTACTCCAAGAAGTTCCACAAGATTTACCTTGGAACTGACCTTTCAAGGTTTCATCCCCCTTCAAAACAGGAGAGAAGGAAGGAATTGGAGAGGTTTGGATTAAATAGTGCTTTTCATATCCTGAATGTTGGCAGGGTGATTCCCGGGAAAGGGGTTCATGTCTTAGTTAAGGCAGCTGGGATTGTACGAAAGAAATACCCAAATATTCGGCTGCTAGTCATTGGCCCCTTAAAAAAATCTGCTTATGCCGGAAATTTATTACGCCAAGCCCGCAAAGCGAAGCTTGACATGAAAATAATTGGACCACAGAAGCCGTCAATGATTCATCGAGTTTATTGGTTGGGAGAAATTTTCGTCTGCCCTACGCAAATGCCGGAGGCTTTTGGTTTAGTCAATGTGGAGGCGATGGCAAGTGGACTTCCTGTCATTGCTTCTGGGCGCGGGGGAGTAAAGGAGATCCTATCGGGATCGCGAGGGATCCTCGTGGAAAATTATCGAAGCGCCAAGGCATTTGCCAAGGCCATACAAAAACTAATCAAAAGCCCTAGAAAGGCAAAAAAGTTGGGGGTAAAGGGGAGAAATTTTGTTAAAGGAAGATTTAGTTGGAATAAATCGGCCTCCGAATATCGTGATTTTTACAAGAAAATAAGGAAGAAAAGGTAGAGGATCACAGAGGTTGATAGGTTTTCCAATCTTCTGACGGAAATTACAGGTAAATCCCTGATTGAAGTTGACACATAGATTAGGTTTATTGTAGGCTATAACATATAGTTCAATGGACCTTATCAATGTAGGGAATAGGGGCAAATCTGCATTTGCGACCTGAGTTCATCTCAGGTCTTTTTTGGGTAGTAAACCTATGATTCGTTCACAACCAGAAAAATAAGAGATAGATAAAAATCAAGGGGGAAATAAAGCATGAGAAAGAAAATGTCATTATTTATATCCTTGTCCCTTTCAGTTATGATGCTGTTGGCAGGTTGTGGGACAAGCACCAGTTCGGTAGATTCCAATACATCTTCAGAGGCACCTGCAGCATCTGATAATGGAACCTTTAAAGTGGGACTTGAAGCTGGGTATGCTCCGTTTAACTGGACGCAAATGGATGATTCGAACGGTGGAGTGAAAATCGACGGCAATGCAGAATATGCTGGTGGATACGATGTAGAAATTGCCAAGCGGATTGCCGACGGTTTAGGGAAAGAATTAGTGATCGTGAAGACGGAATGGGATGGACTTGCTCCAGCATTAATTTCCGGTAAAATTGATGCTATCATCGCCGGGATGTCTCCAACAGCTAAACGAAAAGAAACCATTGATTTTACGGATAACTACTATAAATCGGATCTAGTGATGGTTGTAAAAAAAGGAAGCAAATACGAATCAGCTAAATCAATCCAGGATTTCAAAGGAGCAAAAGTAACGGCTCAATTGAATACCTTTCACTATACGGTGATCGATCAAATTGATGGAGTTGTCAAAGAAACAGCCATGGACAACTTCCCAGCGATGAGGGTTGCCATTGAGTCCGGAGTAATTGATGGTTATGTTTCCGAACGTCCAGAAGGAGTTAGTGCTTCTGCAGCGAATCCAAACTTTGCCATGGTGGAATTTGAAGATGGATTTGAAACATCAGAAGATGATACCGCGATTGCTGTTGGGATTGCAAAAAATAGTGAGTTGACTGAAAAAATTAATGGAATTTTAGCAGGGATCTCAGAGGATGAGCGCTTGAGCATTATGGATGAGGCTATTAAAAATCAACCTGCAGCGAACTAAAGATGACAGGGGAACCGGCTGCATGTCCATGTAGTCGGTTTTATTTGTGTTAAGGAGGAAAAAGATGACCATTGAGTGGTTCGTGAGGATTGTTTCTGAATATTGGCCGATGTTCCTTCGCGGTGCAGGTGTAACACTCTTGATTTCCATCACGGGGACGATTATTGGTTCGCTCATCGGATTAGGAATAGGGGTGATCCGTACTGTTCCAATGCCGGAGCGTAGGGGAAAAAGAAGCTTACTTAAAGTAATTCATGTCATTTTATCTATTTATATTGAGTTTTTCCGCGGAACCCCAATGATTGTACAAGCAATGGTTATTTATTATGGTTCCGCTTTAGCTTTTGGAATTGATATGGACCGCATTTTTGCGGCAATCTTAATTGTTTCGATTAATACAGGAGCTTACATGTCTGAAATAGTGCGCGGGGGGATTGTTTCGATTGATAAGGGACAATTTGAAGCGGCACATGCGATTGGAATGAATCACGTGCAAACGATGTGGAATGTCGTTTTACCACAGGTTATTCGTAACATTCTACCGCCAACAGGAAATGAATTTGTCATTAATATCAAGGATACTTCCGTTCTGAATGTAATTTCTGTAACAGAACTATATTTTCAAACGAAATCCATCGCAGGGAACAACTATAGATATTTTGAGTCTTTCTTTGTCGCGTGTGTGATTTACTTTATTATGACCTTTACTGTGACAAGAATCCTTCGCTATATTGAGAGAAAACTAGAGGGACCAGACAATTACGTAATAGCTGGGAATCAAATGCAGGTCGATACGCCAGAGGACATCCAGCGCAGGAAAAACAGGAGCTAGGGGGAGGAACGATGGAGAAAGTCATTGATATTCAACATTTAAGAAAATCCTTTGGATCCCATGAAGTGCTGAAAGACATTAATTTTTCAGTAAATAAGGGGGAAGTCGTCTGTATCATTGGTTCCTCCGGATCTGGGAAATCGACCCTGCTTCGATGCGTCAATCTATTGGAAACACCAACCGGCGGGAAAATCATTTATAATGGAGAAAACATATTAGATGACAACCATGATATCTATTTGTACCGCAGAAAGTTGGGTATGGTGTTCCAACAATTTAATTTGTTCAACAATCACAATGTCCTAAACAATTGTGTTGTGGGACAGGTGAAGGTATTAAAACGCTCAAGGGAAGAAGCGGAAAAGGTCGCTATGAAATACCTGAAAGTTGTTGGGATGGACAGGTATGTGAACGCCAAACCTAAGCACTTATCAGGAGGACAAAAACAGCGTGTTGCGATTGCCAGAGCGCTAGCTATGGAACCGGATGTCATGTTGTTCGACGAACCAACATCTGCCCTCGATCCGGAAATGGTGGGAGAAGTATTGAAAGTTATGAAAGAACTGGCCGAATCAGGCCTTACCATGCTAATCGTCACCCACGAAATGGAATTCGCAAGAGAAGTATCTGACCGTGTTGTCTTTATGGACAAGGGTGTGATTGCGGAAGAGGGGCCTCCAGAGCAGATCTTCAATCACCCGAAAGAGGAACGAACAAGAGAATTCTTAAAGCGCACATTAAAATAGAAAAAAGACCGCCTTACTAGATAAGGGGGTCTTTTTTTCAAATCCTTAATAGTAGGAAAGGAGAACTTGTGAAATGAACCCACAGTCGTCGATAACGCGTCGAACCTTTTTAAAAGGAGCATTGGGCCTGGCAGCCCTTACGGCACTTCCTTTAGGCTATTCTTATATGGGGGAGCGATTTTGGTATGAAGTTAAAGAGATTTCCCTTACCTTTCCGCACCTTCCCCCTGCTTTTAGCGGACTTCGCCTGGTCCAATTTAGCGATGTGCATCTTGGCCATTATTTTGGCCAGCAAGAATTACTTGAAGTTGTAGAGAAGATCAACAACCTTAATCCGGACATGATTTGCTTCACCGGTGATCTAGTGGATCAAGACGGGAGTGAATTACAAGCCGCAATCCCCATTCTCACCGAACTCCAGGCACCATTAGGAAAGTGGGCAGTACTCGGAAACCACGACTACTATGGAGAAGAAGTAAATCAGGTTATTGAGACTTTAGAAAATGCAGGATTCCACGTGCTTAACAATACGAGCAATCAAATTACGAGGAATGACCAGTCCATTCGGGTTGCTGGCGTAGATGATAGTTTGAAAGGAAATCCGGATATCTCGAAGGCTATCAAGGGTACAACAAAAGAGGAGTTTGTTCTCTTACTGTCACACACCCCAGATTATGCAGACCAATGCAAAAATTACCCCGTTGCTTTACAACTCTCAGGACATAGCCATGGAGGGCAAATCCGCGTCCCTTTCTATGGTTCCCTTGTCACACCGCCTGGTGCGAAGAAATACATAGATGGTCTTATCCAAATCAAAGATTCAAATCTGTTGTTATACGTGAATAGAGGGATCGGCACGACCATTTTGCCTCTGCGATTTTCCTGCCGCCCAGAAATTACCTTATTTACACTGCATTCCATTTAAAATGGATGAAAAAAAAGCCGCAGAATAAATTACCTATTAAGGAAGGTTGTGAAATTATCCAATACCCATAATGATTGTTCATATGACAATAAAAAAGAAACACCAACGACTTTTACATTCGGTGGTGTTTCTTTTCATTTGATATTTATAGTTTCGTAACGTTAGCAGCTTGAGGGCCTCTTTGTCCTTGAACAACTTCAAACTCTACACGTTGGCCTTCATCTAAAGATTTAAAACCATCTGTAGCAATCGCGCTGAAATGAACAAAAACGTCATTTCCTTCTTCTGTTTCAATAAATCCAAAACCTTTTTCAGCATTAAACCATTTAACTGTTCCTTTTTGCATGTCAAAACCTCCAATTTTTGTTTTAAATATGTTTTTCTATTTACGGATAAATAAAAAATTCACATATTAAAAAGAGTAACCATCCACGAAGTGATAACCCTTTTTAACATGTGAATTCTAACATGGCATCTAAGATTAGCTTTTCGGCGCTTTTAATTATATAATACCACTTTCTTGTCTCGAAAAGCAATACATAAATCATAAAACAGAGACACTCTTATAAAGTGGGCCGGAAAAGTAAGCTGATTGGAGAAATATGGACGCGGTGTGAATAACGATTGTCGGAAAGTTGAACATTGCTGTGAACGAATTGTGAAAATGATCACAAAGTTTAATGAGTAGTTTATACTACAAGTGAAAGGAGATGATGACATGGTTTCCTCTCAAAAGCTCAAATTTATGAGAACTGGGCTACCAATATTATATGGATAATGAAAGGATGATGAGCGATGTTAGAACGATTAAGAGCAAACTGGACGATTCCGTTTTGGACAATTATTCGGGTTTGGTTAGGTTATGAGTGGGTGACAGCAGGCTTTGGAAAGATAACAGGTGGTTTTGATGCAACGGGCTTTTTAACAGGTGCCATTGAAAAGGCAACGGGCGATCATCCCGCAGTGGCCGGTTGGTATGCAGCTTTTTTAAAAGGGTTTGCGATGCCTAACGTGGAATTATTCAACGTACTGGTGCCGTATGGTGAACTTTTGGTAGGGCTTGGCTTACTGTTCGGTACCCTGACAACTATTGCTTTGTACGCGGGAGCATTTATGAACTTGAACTTTTTACTTGCTGGTACCGTGAGCACAAACCCAGTTTTATATACCATGGCCATTCTACTTCTTGTTGCTGGACCCGCTGCTTATGCTTGGGGTGTTGACCGATATATGGCTCCAAGGTTGAAACATTACTTGGCAGAAACATTTAATAGAGGGGAGCGGTTAAATCATTAAAGGATTAGAAGTTGTTAGGGGTCAGACCCTGGTCGGATTTTGTCGAACCAGAAAAGGTTAACGATCCTCCCTTTTTAAGCCATGATCTAAAGTTCGACAAAATTCGACTGGGGTCTGACCCCTTAGATATGAAAAGCCTTGTCTGCAACATTGCAAACAAGGCTTTTTGCTTTAAATCACAACATAAAAGGCTCTTAACGGGCCGTGGACTCCGACAACCAGATTCATCTCGATATCCGCGGAGTTGCTCGGGCCCGAAATAAAGTTAATACAAGAAGAAGGCGCTTCGCCACGTTCCACGCGCTGATTTAAATCATGGACCGCTTGTGTAATCCGGGGGACAAGTGTAGAGCGTGGGATGATCGCCAAATAGTTTGTCGGTAAAAAGTGTAGCGAACGTCCCTGACCTTCACGTGTTCCAACCACAATGGTTCCTGATTCAGCCAAGGTATAGTCACTAAAGACAATAGAGAAATTAGCCTGTTCTGCATGAGTAAGGTTTTGGTCTCTATTGTCGGATTCCCACTCATGCACTTCCACGCCAGTCGCTGGCCAATCCTTTTCCAACAGTTCAGTTAATCCGTATTCGGAAAAACGCGGATCCTTCGCTCTTAAGACAGGGCCTCCACCGTTTTCGGCGACGATTTGTTTCAGGGTTTCTGTCAAGCTTTCCTTGGTTGTTTCGATCACAGCGGTGTGAATGTTATTGCATTGATCCTTAAACACCTCAAAGAGCTGATCTTGTGAATAGTCCTTCATCACGTCCAAATTTACGGTATGCTTATATTTAGGGCGGGTAACACCGCTCAATTTTGGATCGCGCCCGAGCTTGGAAGCGAGGTTATTGATAAAGGAGTCACGATTTTGGATGGTGCCTTGCATTACTTGTCCCCCTCTTTCTTATGCTCTTTATACCAATCACGGAACCGTTCCTTGCTAGGGGCAGGGAATTCACGAATATCTGTCCAATTTTTCAAAGGTCCCACGCCATTAGACACACGATCCCCTGTTACAAATGGGCTCATTGCCGTAGGAGCAAGCTTGGATCCTAATCGATAAATGGCTGCAGATGCGGCACCCATCCCAAACATTTTCATTGCTAGTTTCTCGGCTAATGGGGCCCGTCCCTCTTTTTCCACAATGACCTGACGGTGTTTTAACAATAATTCGTGCAGCGGGATCTTGACCGGACAAGCATCTGTACAGGCTCCACACAAGCTAGATGCATAAGGGAGTTCTTTATAGTCATCATATCCCCCTAACAAAGGAGATAATACTGCTCCGATCGGTCCCGAGTAGATCGATCCGTAGGAGTGGCCGCCTACATGGCGATAAACGGGACAAACATTGACACAGGCAGCGCAACGGATACATTGCAATACTGAGCGGAACTCAGAACTCAAAATTTCAGAACGTCCATTATCAACAATGACCAGATGAAATTCCTCAGGACCGTCTCCGTCACCTTCAGCTACAGGTCCTGCTACGGTGATATAGCTCGTTAACTTTTGTCCAACGGCACTGCGGCACAATAAGCCGACCAGGATATCCAATTCTTCCATCGTAGGGACCAATCGTTCCATTCCCATGACGGCGATCTGAGTTTTTGGGATAGACATCGCAAGATCGGCGTTTCCTTCATTGGTTACTAAGCATAAAGACCCCGTATTAGCGACGGCAAAATTACAGCCGGTGACTCCAATGTCCGCGTTGAGGAACTTTTCACGCAGTATCTTCCGCACAAATTTAGTCATTTCATAGGGATCTTCCGACCGCTCATACCCAAGCTTTTCCTTAAAAACGTCGCGAATTTCCGTTTTATTTTTATGTAGGGCAGGCGCTACGATATGTGAGGGTGGATCATGATCATCAACTTGCAGAATGTACTCTCCAAGATCGCTTTCCACGACTTCACAACCGATGGCCTCCAACGTTTGGTTCATGTTGATTTCTTCGGTGACCATCGATTTTGATTTCACCACTTTTTTGGCCTGCTTTTTCTCGGCCACTTCTTTAATATACTGAGCTGCTTCTTCCTTCGTCTTGGCAAAGAAAACATGACCGCCCCGTTTTGCTACGTTGTCACTTAACTGTGTTAAATAAAAATCCAAGTTTTCTAACGTATGTTGACGAATTTGTTCCCCAAGGTCGCGCCACTGTTCCCAATCTCCCAATTGCTCAGCCGCTTCCAATCGCCTGGACTGAAGACGATCTTGTGCAGCGGCAACGTTTCCACGCATGACGGGGCTATGAATCCCGGTATCCACACGTTCCGCAAATTTTTCTTCACTAATTTTCATGGACATATAGATTCCCCCCTAACGTTTGTTTAAGACTTCTGCAATGTGAAGCACCTTTACCGGTTTGCCTAGACGTTCCATCCGCCCACCAATATTCATTAGACACCCGCAATCAGCACCGATCAGATACTGGGCTCCCGTTTCCATCACACTGTCCACTTTCTCATCGACCATCTGCTCGGAAATGGGTGTCATCTTCACCGAGAAGGTTCCACCGAAGCCACAACAGTTCTCCGCATGCGGAAGGGGTTTAAGATCCAATCCTTGGACATGGGATAAAAGGGTGAATGGGGCTTCTTTCACACCCAACAAGCGAGTCATATGACAGGATTTGTGATAGGTGGCGACACCCTCTAATTTTGCACCTACATCGTTTACTTTTAGAACATCGACAATGAACTGAGTTAGTTCATACGTTTTGTCGGCAAGCGCCTGAGCGCGATTCTTCCATTCCGGATCATTCTCAAAGACATGAGGATATTCTTTAAACATAAAGGCACAAGATCCAGAAGGGGCAACCACATATTCGGAACCTTCGAAAGCACGTATCATATTTTTAGCCGCTTCCTTCGCTTCAGTAACATAACCGCTGTTGTAGGCTGGCTGCCCGCAGCACACTTGAGATTCCGGAAAGTCCACCTCACATCCTAACCGCTCCAATAATTCAATCGTTGCTTTTCCCACATTCGTTTGGAACATATCGACCAAACAGGTGACAAACAGCGAAACTTTCATTTTTAAAGCCTCCCTTTAGTTACAATTATCCGACCCGAAAGTTTTAAAGCCAAACCTGTCCGACGGTTTGGCTGAAAGCGATCGTTCCATATTTGACAAGCCATCTTGTAATCTATTTTAATCATAAATTAATTATATATTACTTTTGTATCTTTGAACAATTCCTTAAACAAAATTGCGGGAGTCCCCCTATTTTTTGCGCGATTTACTTCGAAAGATTCCACTATAATGAGCTTAAGGAAAAGGGAAGGCTTTATTCGACGGAAGAAGGGGGAAAGGTATGGGTTTGGGTTCAGGTCATTTGCAAGAGGAAATCTACCGAATTATTGCTGAGAATACAACGGACATCATCGTATTGGTTGATAATCAGGGGAATGTTCGCTATGTTTCTCCCTCGCTAACATCTCTTACGGGTTTTGAAAGGGTCGAATATGAAGGAATGGATGCCTTTGAGATCATTCATCCGGATGACCAGGAACTTGTTCGGCTTGTTTTTGTGCGAACTTTGGAAACGAAGCTGCCACAGGACATCGAGTACCGGGTTCTCCATAGGATGGGTCATACCCTTTATGTGGAAGCAAGGGTGAAACCGGTGATAGATCAGCGAGGAGATGTCCAATATGTGGTTGCAGTCGTTCGAGATGTCACGGAACGGAAAAAGACGGAGCAGTTGCTGGAGAACATCCTCGAAAATGTGAATGCTGCTGTATGGTCCACGGATCAAGATTTTACGCGTTATACTTTTTGCTCAGATAGTATAGAGAGCATCTCCGGGATCTTACGAGAGGAGATCATGTCCAATCCCATCCGTCTGCATGATCATATACACCCCGATGATAACGCGGTTCTTATGGGGGAAGTGAAACAAAAACTGGATCAAGGATTGCCTGTTGAACAATTCTTTCGTTGGATTCACGTCGAAAACGAAACACGTTGGGGCAGACTGATTATTCATCCGTTGTTGGACCACACTGGGAGGATTGAGCGATTGGACGGCATCATTCTCGACATTACACAGAAAATGCGCGCCGAACTGGCTTTAGAGGAAAGTGAACAAAGGTATAAGTCATTATTTGAAAATAACCTGGATGGTGTCTTTTCAATTGAACTCAGTAAACTCTATTTTGTCCATGCTAACCAGGCTTTTGAGAGGATCGTAGGGGAGGAATTATCCCAGTTAACGGATCGTTGCTTTTTAGGCTTGATTTATGATGAGGATCACTCGTTGGTCTATCAAGCCCTACTTGAGGTCATGCAACAAGGGCAGCCGCGTGACCTTGAGTGCCGCTTGGCCCATACCAGGAAAGGGGTGCGAGTGGTGAGCATTACCTTTGTACCGATTTTCCTCTCGAGGAAGTTAAACGGGATACATGGAATTGTAAAGGATATTACTGAGCGAAAAGCAGGGGAGAAGGCATTAATCCAGAGCGAGGAGAGATACAAATTTCTTCAGCAAAGCTTGCATCGGTTTGCAAATGACTTAGCCAATGTGATGAAGGTGTCAGAGCTGGAGAATCGGCTTCTGGAGGAAGTAAGGACAGTGCTCCCAGTGTCACATGTGGCAATTGAGGAAGTTCCGAAGGACATGAGAGCTCCAGGTGAGACCTGGATCAAAATTGGAGAAAAGCAACAGCCGGTATATTTGCAGTTTGCGCTCGGACATCCTTTGCTCAAGATCGAGGAAGAGTGGCTTGATACGGCAGTTCATTATGTCAAGATTCTCTATGACAATCTGCAATTAATTGAAGACCTGATGAAGCGGCTCGAGGAAAGTTTGGCGAAGAATGAAACGCCCCGGTGGATGCTTCGACTTTTATTTCAGTTATCGGAAAAGGAACGTTCCTCCCTTTCTAGCGATTTACATGACACGGTGCTGCAGGATTTGATTATTTGGTACCGAAAGCTAGAGTCCCTGCGTTCTACTCGTGTTGTCCAGGAGGAAGTCGAGCAGGAGCTAAGAAAGATTGAGGAAGGTCTACTAGATGCGATCCATCAGATTCGGATTACATGCAACGAACTGCGGCCTCCGTTCCTTTTGAAAATGGGGCTGGTCGAATCACTGAAAAGTTTATTTGAATATACAAGAATGTTTGCCAATTATGAAATCCAGTTTATGGCCGAATCATTGGAAATCTCACTGCAGGAGGAACAAATCATTGGAATCTATCGAATCGTGCAGGAGTTGTTAAACAATGCGTCCAAACACTCCCAGGCCTCTAAGATTACGGTTTCATTGGAGAGTCGTGGCAATGAGGTTCATTTCATCTATTCTGACGATGGAGTGGGGATGGACCAATCTCTGCTTAAGGGTTCCTTCCAACATATGGGAATTGCCGGCATTGAAAAAAGAGTGTTGAGCTTGGAGGGAAAGGTGGAATTCCATACTGCCCCCGGACAAGGATTTCATGTTACTATACAATTTCCTAGAGGTGAAAAGGATGGAAATCTTATTAATTGATGATCATCGTTCCGTCGTTGAGGGAACAAAAATGCTGATCGAATCGGAACCCGACATGAACGTGACCATCGAAACCGACGTCTACTGCGTACCCGACCTGATGCGTTTGAAGAAATTTGATGTGATGCTATTGGATTTATATATGCCGAACATGAATGGTGCCGATTTGAGCAGAAAAATACTGGATTATGTTCCGGACGCGATCATCCTGATCTACTCTGGATTTGAAATTTCTCCCCATTTTAATTTACTCATGGAATCGGGGGTCTCCGGGTTCATTTCCAAAACCTCCACCCGCGAACAACTGATTGGGGCCATTCGCTGTGCCGCACGAAAAGAGGCGATCATCCCTATGTCGTTGTTGAAACAATTGCGGCGGCAAGAGATCGTCGTGCAAGGTGGGGCGGACTGTGACCAAACCACGATCACCCAGGAAGAAGTTAAGCTGCTGCGGGAGCTGGCAAAAGGGAGGAGCAACAAGGAAATCTCCAAAACGCTCATGATCAGCCAGCGTTCACTGGAATACAGTTTGACTGAACTTTTCCAGAAGCTGCATGTCAGTTCTCGCGTCGAACTGATTAAAAAAGCGAAAAGTCTAGGGATTCTCCCGGCGGAAGATCTCTACTAAGGGAGCCCAGTGGGGCTCTTTTTTTTGCCTTTTGCCCTTATGGCCCATTGCGTGACCAGCGCAATCTTTTGCGCTTCCCTCTTCAACCTTTGCGCGTTGAAAGGTCTCCTTCCACAGTAAGATGATCTTAAAGATGGATCAAACGAAGGAGATGAACGGTTATGTTAAAGCTGTTTATGAGGTTTTTGGTGTATGTAGTCACTTTTACTGTGTTGGTAGGCGGCGTGGGATTTTTAGGGTTTTTGGGTTCACAGAAAGATTTCTGGGTCTCGTTTCGCGAAGAGGCTCTGCCTTCTTTACAAGGGTTGGAGAAGCCAAAGCATGACCCAAGCAAACCAACGGTAGCAGTTCTACTTGGAAGTGCCATCACGGAAGGTTCCGATTTTACGATTCCCTATGAAATCTTTTCCCGTACAGGTGCTTATAATGTGTATGCTGTGGCCCCAGACACCAATGTAAAATCACTGTCTGGAGGGTTGGATGTTGTGCCGCATTACTCTTTTCAAGAAATGGATCAGCTGCTCGGCAAAAGCCCAGATATTATCGCAATCCCCTTTATGTCAGAGTATCAAGACAAGACATTTGAACCCGTAAAAAATTGGATTCTTAAACATCAAAATACCGATTTAGTCAGTATATGTGCAGGGGCAGATGTTTTGGCTTCTACTGGACTGTTGGATGGAAAGACAATGGCTTCTCACTGGCAGACGATTGATTTCCTCTCGAAAAAATATCCGGAGGTTGATTGGATCAGAGATCAGCGCTATGTCCAGCCTGCTCAAAACATTGTGTCCTCGGCCGGGATTTCATCTGGAATTGATGCTGTACTCTATGTTATCTCGCAAAAATTAGGGGAGCCGGCTGCAGCCAAGATTGCAAAGGAAATGAATTATCCGAGCTACCATTTTGTGGAAAATCCTGAGATGGATCCCTTCTTGGTCGACTGGCGCTATTCCACCTATGTTTTAAATAATGCTTATCAGTGGAACAAAGAAAAGGCCGGGGTGCTGTTGTATGATGGGGTAGAGGAAATGGCTTTGGCTTCAGTCTTTGATATTTACGGTGACACAGGAACAACAAAGATCTTTTCTATTTCACAATCAGGAGACCCCATTGTGACCAAACACGGACTAAATTTGGTCCCTAGATATTCGAGCGCAAAAACACCACAGTTGGATAAATTGATTGTCCCTGGTAGAGAGGCCCGGTCGCTCGCCGCAGACGATCTCAAAACCTGGAACGCAAAAACCAACACAAATGATATCCAGTTTGTTCACAGCGATTCTCCTGAACGATTCTACTTCGAGGTTCAACTCGAAGACCTAGCAAAACAAGAGGATCTTCAAACCGCCAAGCATGCGGTGAAACGACTCGAATATCGGGTAAACGATATAGACCTTCAAGGAAAACCATTTTCCTTTGATACCTATGGCAACCTATTAGCCACTGCTTTACTATCCTTAGTCATTGCGTTCTATATTGATAGGAAATTTATTATGAAGCGTAAATGTTGCTCACTTTCTCTTCGCAGATAGGATTAATTAATAATTGTCTTTTGTTTAAAGGAATGGAAAGTGGGTGATTGAAATTGAAAGTTAAAATATACCTTATGCTTTTGCTGTTCTCGATTTTTACAGGGGCAACTTTCAACCTTGCTAAATATACGGTAGAATATTTCTCTGCAATTTCTGCAGCGGCTTGGCGTTTTGGTTTGGCTTCCCTCATCATGATCATCATCTTGATCGTAAAGGAAAGGAAAAAACTAAAGCTGGAGTTATTAAAGCAAAATGGATTATCTTACATCATTCTTGGAATCATTGGTATATTTGGATTTAATGCTTTGTTCTTCTTTGGAATGAAATTCACTTCAGCTATCAATGGTGCGTTGATTATGGCAACAAATCCCTTAGTAACGACAATTCTTTCAAGGATTATTCTTAATACCTCTATTACAAAACATCAAGGAGTTGGAGTTGGTTTTTCACTTATAGGTGTGGTCTTAGTTATAACTCAGGGTTCTTCGCAGGTTATAAGCCAATTGTCTTTTTCCATAGGTGACTTATTAATTTTAGGCGGTAATATATGTTGGTCTCTTTATGGTGTACTTGGACGGCGTTATATTAAAAATAGTTCAACATTATCAACTACCACATTTACAATGGTTATTGGTACTGTATTTCTGATTATTGTATCTACTTTTAATCCAAACCCTATCCCATTAGATCAAATACCACATATGGCTTGGTGGGCTATTGGATTTATGTCTATATTCACCACAGTATTAGGCTATCTATTTTGGAATCAGGGAATCTCGGAAATTGGCACAAGTAAAACTTCTATCTTTTTTAATCTTGTTCCTGTGGTGACAATGGTGATTTCATTTGCATTAGGAGATAAAGTTACTTGGATACAAGTAATGGGCACAATTTTGGTCATAAGTGGCGTTGTAATATCCTCAAATATACAATTAAAACGGAAAAACGAAATAACTCGGTTAAATAAGGGCGAAGTGATATAAATAAATCGATAGTTAATTCATGTGGCTGCCATCGAAAAAGGCAGCCTGTTATGCTAGTTATTGAGTCTTCAACTCGGAAGATATCACACCAAATCATCCTCTTGTGCCTTCCGCACGGCTTGCAGCCGGTCTTTGACCTCCATCTTACTGTATATCGTAGATACATAATTTTTTACAGTCCCTTCCGATAGAAAAAGCCTTTCTGCAATCATTCGATTGCTCAAACCTTTGGCAAGGAGCTGCAATATTTGAATCTCCCTTTCGCTAAGCCCATATTTAAAAACTGGGCTTTTTTCCTTTGAAAATGGGGTGGGGTTTTTCAGCTGTTCCATTAAAAGTTTAGCTAATTCTTGGGGGAGTAGTGTACCGCCACGATGAATCAGCTTGATTCCGGAAATCAGATCGTGGGGGTGGATCGCTTTTAGTAAATAACCCTCGGCTCCAAGTGATAGTGCTTCCACCACATGCTCTATTTCTTGGAAGGTCGTAAGAATAATCACGCGCACCCCAGGCCAATGCTGTTTAATTAATCGAGTCGCATCAATCCCATTCATCTTAGGCATATGAATGTCCATAAGAACCACATTAGGCTTCGCTTGATCCACCAGTTCAACAGCAATCTGGCCATTGTCAGCCATGCCTACGACTTCAATTTCTGGATCCATGTTCAGTATAATTTGCAGGCTTTCGCGAATTAAATCCTGATCATCCACTAGCAGAAGCTTGATATCCTTCATGTGTCACCCTCCTAATCGGCACTCTGCAAGTTAAAGTCATCCCATCTTTTTCCCCGTTCGTCAGAATCAATGAACCATTTAGTTGTTCGATTCTTTCATTCATACCCCGAAGGCCGAAGCCAGTGGGGTGATCGTCCAATCGCGATCCATTGTTTTCTACTTGGAGAATTAACTCTTCCCCTTTAAATAAAAGGGTGACGTTGATCTCTGTTGCCTGCCCGTGCCGCTTCGCATTTGTTAGAGATTCCTGCAAACAGCGAATAAAAGTCAAGCGAATAGGGGGAGTCACTGGATATTCTTCACCTTCCGTGCGGAAATGGATGGTGGTACCGGTGTGCCCCGCAAACTCACTGGAAATTCGACCCATTTCGCTGGGAAGAGGTGTATCGAGCTCAAAGGGGGCTATTTGGTGAATACTCTCGCGTATTTCATCCAGCCCTTTCCTCGTGACTTCGCGTAAAATCGTTAATTTTTCCTTTGCTAGGTCTGGAGCGGTATCTATTAAATAGGTGACAGCATCCATTCCCATAATCACAGAGGTGAATCGGTGTCCAATTGTATCGTGTAACTCACGGGCAAGGCGATTTCTTTCCTCAATTAACGTGAGGCGTTCAATTTGTTTTGCATATTGCTCAAGGGCTTTGTTCTGTTCGTGGATTAATTCATATTGCTTGCGATTTTCCTCCAATAATTTTCGGTTTCGCTGATTGGATTGCAGAATATAGTTGAAGCTATATCCGATTCCAAAGAACAAGGGAGGATCTATGAGAACAAAAAGAAGATCTATGACATTTTCCATGGACCAATATTGTGTCAAAGGGAGAATGATTGCAAAGACAGGAAACATCCAGCGGAGGCTCTGTTTCGTAGCCAAATAACCAGCCATCATCGCAGGCATGATAAATAAAGTTGCCCCGGGATGCAGCTTAAGAACGATATTTAAATAAATGCTTAAAAACGCTGTTAGGACAAACTCTGTCAAAGTGTATAGTAAATAATGATAGTATCCTGGACGGTAAAAAACCATTGGTAAAAAACAGGCCGCTATTAAAGATATGCTGAGAAGCCAAAAGGGAAGAGATGATGTCAGCACCTCGGGATGAACATAGAAATAGACAATTCCCGAGAAATAGATCATAAAGCGTAATAAAAACAGAAATGAGTCAATCCAGATCCAATCCTTTTTAACTGCCATGGAATATATTTCCTCCCCTCTCTACAAACATCTTACTAGGAAGACATGCAAAATGATAGTGATTCTAGTAACCAAAACCATCAAAAAACTTATATGACCAAAATGATGACTGAAGTGACTAGGCCTTGTGACTTTGGTTCCTTATCGTATTTTGTAACACATTGAATGGTGAGGAGGGCCGCTGTGAAAAAAGAAGAGTGGTTACAGCAAGTAAAGGAACAACTGAAGGGCTTACCAAAGGAATCAAGGGAAAAAGTGCTGGAACAATATGAAGAACTCTTTCAAATTGCCAAAGCCAATGGCAAGGAAGAGGATGAAATTATTGAGGTACTTAACGATCGAGAGTGTCCTGAGAAGCAAGTGAGGTCGTGTGAACAGATAGAACCTCAACGGCTATTGATTGTGTTTTTAATTTTAGCAATCGGATCGATCATCACCGGAATGGCGTTAGAACCGGTGTTTATTTACTCGCCAATGTTGGGGTGGAGCCTAGGGATGTTATTTTTGGGTCTATCTATATTTTATGCTGTCAAGAGGTTCTAAAACATATGACCCTAGATATGACCTCAGTTACTAATGTATGTGACTTTTACATTGTATTCTTATCCCATCAAGGGTAGATCAGACAGTTCAAAAGTCCACCCAAGCAGGAGGTATATTTAGATGAAGAAATCAATCATCATGGCTGTATCTGCTTCACTTCTTTTGTTCATGAGCGGCTGTGGAGGCGAGGATCCTCAACAGGCAGCAGCCCAGGTGTCGGAGGAAGTAAAGCTAAAATTTGTAGACGTGGTATCCATTGAGAAGCAAAAAGAACCGCTGCTAATATCCATCATGGGGACCGTTGAACCGAATCAAAGTGCATCCTTAGCGTTTAATTCAACGGGCAAGATTGTATCTCTACCTGTGAAAAAAGGAACCCATGTAAAACGGGGGCAAGTTTTGGGAGAACTCGACACCAATCTTTCCGCCACGGATGCTCTTACTGCACAAAGAATGGCTGAACAGGCCAACGCTTCTAGGAATCAATTACTCCAAGGTGCGACGAAGGAAGCGATCGACCAGCAACAGGTGAAAATCGAAAGTGCAAGGCAAAAGCTGGAGAAGGCAGAGAAGGATTTGCAAACAATGGAAAGCCTGTTTTCCAATGGTGCGATCAGTAAAAATGAAGTCGATGTGTTGAAAAATGAAGTGGCTTTATTGGCAAACAACCTGAAAACAGAAGAAATTAGTTTGGCATCCTTAATGAAGGGTCCTAATCAAGAAGAACTCACGAGCGCCAATCTATCCATTGCCCAAGCGCAAAAAGAAATGGCACGGGTGAATCAGGAACTGCAAGATAAGGTACTCAAAGCCCCATTCAACGGTATCGTGGTGGAGGTCAATCAGCAGGAAGGGGATTTGGCCAGCGGGGGAACCCCGGTGCTTACATTAGTTGATTTATCGCAGATCAAAGTGAACTTGCAGGTGAAATTAGATCACTTGGAACACTTCAAACTATATAAACAGGTGATTGTACGAAATGAAGATCAAATGAAATGGACCGGAACGGTATCCTATGTTTCTCCTGTTGCAGACCCCACCTCGGGTAAATATCTGGTAGAGATTACAGTCCCTTTGAAAAACATGGCATGGGATGGAGGGACAGTTGTGACGGTGCAAACCCCTCGAAGTCTATCTACGGGGATCGTGGTACCGCTGGCAAGTGTAGGGATCAACGAATCGGGGAATTACGTGTTGGTCGTGGATGACGGTGCAGTGAAGAAACAACAAGTTGAGTTAGGTCAAACGTTGGATGATCTAGTGGAAATCACATCCGGATTAAAAGAAGGGAAAAAGCTGATTACAAGCGGCATCTCTTACCTTCTTGAAGGGGAAAAAGTGGAGATAAGGGGTGGAAAGTAATGGGCGCCATCATTGAATTTTTGATTCGAAGAAAAGTCATTGTCTATCTGCTGACTGTATTTATCCTCTTAGCCGAAATAGGATCAGTCTTTACCTTTAAAAGAGAGCTACTTCCGAAGGCGGACTTCCCACAAATCGTCGTTTCCATTACCGGAGATGCTATCCCTCCTGAAGAAATCGAGGATAAGGTGACGAAGCCAATCGAAAAGGAGATTAAGACGCTTTCCAATGTGGAGGATTACAGTTCCACCATTTTTTCGGGAGGAACCACCATTTCTATCAAAGCTGCGGAAGGAAAAGGAACGGAAGTGAAAACCGATGTTCAGAGTATCGTGAATCGGCTGCGAAATTCATTCCCACAGGAAATAAAAGAAGTCAATATCACACAAGCCAGTTTTGGGGACGATTTTCTCATGGAAGTCGCGTTAACGGGAAAGGATTTACCCACCCTGTACAATATTGCCCAGACTACCATTAAAGACCGGGTAGAACAGGTTGAAGGGGTAAGAGAGGTCCAAATCGTGGCTGACAACCTATCCCGCAAAATAGAGATCACGTTTAATCCAAGTAAACTTGATGGATACCAAGTCACACCACAACAGGTAATGGCGGAGCTTCAGGGGGTCAATTGGAAACAAGCGATAGGTACCTTAAGCAATGATAGTTTTGATACCGTCATCGAAGTCGATAACACGTTGAAAACAGTGCAGGACATTCGTCGACAATTGATCCAGACACCGCTGGGGAGTATTCCCTTATCGGAATTAGCGGATATCAAGGATTTGCGAGGAAAGAACCAGGAAGCGGCTTTCTTTTACAATGGTGAGGATTTTATTGATCTGATCATTTTTAAAGCAGATGGCAGTGATGTCATTCAAACCGTTGATCGAGTGCAAAGCGCCTTAAACCAAATGAATCAAGAAGCCAATGGGCATTATCAGTTAACCACTTATATTGAGGCCGCCTCCTTTGTTAAGAACGCAATTAATAATTTGGGCCGGGATGTGTGTATCGGTGGAGTACTCGCCATTCTAATCCTGATGATATTCCTCAAAAACTGGCGGGTGACGTTGGTCATTGCTACAACATTGCCCTTGTCCGTGATGATGACCTTCCTGGCAATGAAAATTGGCGGCTATAACATTGATTTGGTCAGCCTGATTTCGCTTAGTTTATCCATGGGGTTAATCGTGGATGCTGGAATTGTTGTGCTGGAGTCCATTTACCATTTTCGGGAGCGGGGAGAAGAGTTAAAAGCATCGATTATTAAAGGGGTTAAAGAGGTGCTGACACCCGTCCTCACCTCTCAATTTACCATTATCGTCGTGTTTTTGCCGTTGGCACTAGCCAATATTGGCGGGAAGTCATTTGTACCCGTGATGATGACGATTACCTTTACGGTGTCGGTTGCCATTGTTTCTTCCACCATTGCTGCGTTGTTTTTCGTTCCCGTCTTTTGCGAGCGGTTTTTGAAGCATGATAAACAGATGGAGGCTAACAGGCAGCGTCAAGCGAAGAACTCCAAGCTAATAGATTTCTTTTTATCTGTTCTATCTTTGGCCATTCGGCACCGCCTAAAGACAATTGGATTGTCCCTCCTTTTACTCGTTGGAGCGACTGTTTTAGCTAGTCAAGTAAAGATGGGGTCGATCAACGATATTAACGAAAATTATGTCCGGGGGCAAATTAAAATGTTCAAAGGAACATCCTTTGATGTCTCTACGAAAGTGGCCTTGGAAGCAGAAGCAAAACTGAGAAAGATCCCCGAAGTCAAAGAAGTTTTTGTGATTGCTCAGAAAACGGACCTTACGTTTCATATGTTGCTATGGGGAAAGTCAGAATTAAAAGACCGCAGGTCAAAAGAGCCTATGCTGCATGAGATGAATCAGGCTTTAAGTTCGGTGAAGGGAACGGAAAGAGTATCCGTTGGTTTCGGAAATGGCAGTCAAACCCCCATTGAATTGGAGATTAGAGGAAAAGATTTTGATACGATGCGGAAGTTATCTGATCAGATGATCGGGGCTTTGAAGACGATCGAAGGGGTACAAAACCCTCGAAGTGACTTTAGTGATTCGGTGGAAAAGGTAATCCTAATTCCAAAGCATGATGCCCTTCAGCAATTAGGGATGGATGAGTCATCCGTGATGAGCCAATTATCCGCTTGGGTGAACCCACAGCATTTGACTAAGATCACGATTGATGATTTAGAACTTGACGTAACTGCACGTTATCCAGAAGAACTCATGAGCCATCCGGAAGAATTAAAACAGGTGATGATCTCGGCTCCGAGTGGGATGCAAGTTCCCCTGTTGAGCGTAGTGGATTGGAAAATGAGCAAGTCATTGGAACAGATCCACCATAAAAAAGGAGAGCGCGTGGCAACAATCCAAGCTGAGCTGGTGGGTAGCGACCTGGGAACAGTAGGGAAAGCCATACAGAACATCCTCGTGGGCCAGTCCATTCCGAATGGATATCAGATTGAAATGGTTGGAGTTCTCAAAACACAGAGCGATAACCTAATCAATGGCGTGATGGTTTTCCTTGGCGTTCTTGCTCTCATCTATGTAATCATGGTTGGACAGTTTAACCGCTTGTCCCATCCATTTTTAATTTTGCTCACTTTACCCATGGCGGTGGTCGGCGTAGTAGTAGGGATGGTGGTTACCGGGAGAGAGTTAAACGAGCTAGCCCTGGTTGGCGTGATCATGCTAATCGGCATCGTAGTATCCAATGCTATTTTATTAATTGACCGGATTAATATTCTCCGAGAACGGGAAGGAATGGAACTTAATCAAGCCATCATTGAGGGAACAAAAAATCGAATCCGGCCAGTCATTATGACGAAGTTAACAGCGATCTTAGGCATGTTGCCGCTAGCCTTGGCTTTATCCGAAGGAAGCAGTATGGAAGCCCCATTGGCTACCGTGGTCATCTTCGGCCTTGCGTTCCATACGCTGATAACACTCATTTTGGTACCGGTGCTCTATTCCCTGTTTGCAAGTTTCTCTTTGTGGGTAAACAGTAGAAAGCAAGTGAAACAGGAGAAACAGAAGAAAAAGAGTATTGCTGCACCTGTTGGATGATACATGGGGGAGAAGCCGTCAAAAAGACGGCTTCTTCAGCTATAGAAAATAACTCTTCAGGAATGACAACAAGAAAAGCGGAGAACTCTTTTAGGGGTAAGCAGATTTCATCTCTTGTAACCGAAGTGAACGAGAAATGTGACCATAGTCACCGTTCCTTCCAAACTCTTCCTTTATAATGTTTTTTGACTACATGCTTTATAGCAATTACTGCTGACAGCAAAGTCTTATGTAATTAAATGAAAAGGATGTTTTTATAAATGCAAGAGAATGGATGGGTTCCCTCTAGATTCAATGCTGTTTCTCATACGGATGATGGAGGAGTAATTCTTTATAATAGCTACACTGGAGCCATTGCGACATTTACTCAAGAAGAGGATGTGCTCTCTGCTCTAAGAAGGGGGGGAGTAAAAGGGGAGTTGTCCACAACCCATCAAGCATTGGTTGAATCAGGTTTTCTTGTCTCTTCAGCAGTGAATGAGGATACTCGGGCACAATTTTTACACCAATCCCTACACCGCACTGATCTCATGCATCTTGTCGTGATGCCGACAGAAGCGTGTAATTTTCGCTGTTCATACTGTTATCAAACCTTTCCACGCGGGACGATGAAGCAGGAAGTTCGAGATAGTTTAAAACAATTGATCGAGCAGAAGGCACGCTACATACAGCATCTAACGATTAGTTGGTTTGGAGGTGAACCATTACTTGCCTTTGATGTTATTGAGGAATTAAGCCATTCGATTCTTCAATCTGCCACTCGTTTTGGGTTTGATTATTCAGCAGAAATGTCTACGAATGGATTTGGATTAACCCTTGATCGCTTCCGTTCTTTACTTAGTTGGAATGTTCGCCGTTACATGATCACACTAGATGGGTTGGAAGATATGCATGATTCCCGGCGTTTTCTAGCTGGTGGAGGAGGGACTTTTCAGACGATTATTCAAAACCTGAAGGAAATTCAATCTATAGACGGGGATTTTGAAATCTTTATTCGAGTGAATTTTGATGAAGACAATTTGGGTGAGGTTCCCAAGTTTCTTGATTACCTTGGCGAATTGTTTAAAGGGGATTCTAGATTCCAGACTTTTTGTCGCCCGGTAGGGCGATGGGGTGGCGCTAACGATGGGGATCTACCCATATGCGATAGCCGTATTGCCGAATCAAAAATTTGGGAATTTACAGAGCAAGGGCTGTCGAAGGGGCTTGAGATGAGCTCCATGGTTGAGTCATTGCTAATGCCTACTGGATCTGTTTGTTATGCCGCCAAACCCCATTCCTTCGTCATTGGATCGGATGGGAGTGTCTATAAGTGTACCTGCGCTTTCGAAGAAGAGTTCAATCATGTGGGTTCTCTCTTAGCGGATGGCACGCTGGATATTGATTACGACAAATTAGCCCTTTGGGTAATGTCTGGGGAAGAACAGGATGAGGTCTGCAGATCATGCTTCTACCGCCCAGCATGTCAGGGCAATCATTGCCCTCTATATCGCATGAGAACAGGAAAACGACCATGTCCCTATGAAAAAAGAAAAATTAAGAAAGTGCTTCATTTAATTTGGAAGCAATATAACCAGGGAAGGAGGTGAAAACAATGCGTATTTTGCGCCCAGCAACTTCTCCGCATGCGGTAAACACTAGCAAACTAACTAAATCTGTACCGGGTAACCTTAAATAAGTAAGGGGGGCGTCCAAAATGGTCGCCCTTTCAATTTCACGAGAAATGTTTAATCAAACCATAAAGGATCCTTATTATCAACATCACCGTTATAGTTAATAAGTATCTCTTCGCCTTCTTTTATGTCCCTGTATGCGTAGAAATCAAATGTATCGTTTTTAAAGTTAATTTGATAAGTGGCATTCGGTTGATATGAATGGTTAAACAGCATGCCATATCCTAAAAGGATTGCGGTGTGGTCTGAACCATATTCAAAAGCGTAATCAGCAAGCAATGTTTTCTCTATAAAAACATGCTCTTCATTAGGATAAGCAATAACCGGTGCTTCATGGATCAGTTCACCTTTTGATATATTGCGTGTTGCAAATACCCCTCTATTAAACTCCCCGTTGCTAAGTTCAGAAGTCTTTATCTCAATCATGTTAATCACCACTGTAGTTTGTCTTTAAAATCAATTTTTCCCAATACATCAAGTTATATTTGTTAGTACTCTTATGGTAGCATTTGAAAGTATCCTATCTCAAGCAACTTTCTTTGAAACATTTACGTTTAAATTTTTGAACATAAAAAAGAATTATACCATGAAAAAGGTATTAGTAACAGTGGTGCATAATTAAATTGGGAAAGGGAATAAATGGCCAATATCGAATAAGTACGTATAAAGCGATTCTCAATCAAAGGGGTTGAAAATTTGCCATATCAAAAGTTATTGGTTGTTTTGGGAATGCTCTTCATCACCACAGCCTGTACTAGTAAGGAAACAGGAAAAACAGATATACCATACACCGTGGAGACGTTGGCGGAGGGACTTAATGTACCCTGGGAAATGGATGTGGCAGAAGATGGACGAATCTTCTTTACGGAACGTCCAGGGACTGTTCGCGTGATGGTGGATGGGGCGCTGTTGCCGGATCCGGTAATTGAGATGGAAGAACCTTTCCGCAGCGGTGGGGAAGGTGGTTTACTAGGCTTAGTTCTGGACCCTCAATTTGCGGAAAATCATTATATCTATGTTTACCATACATATGAGACCAACGGTGAGATTCAAAATCGCGTCCTTCGCCTGAAGGAAAGAAACAACAAGGCATCTATCGATCACGTGATTCTGGATGGTCTGGCTGGGGCGCAAAATCATAACGGGGGGCGGATGAAAATCGATCCTGATGGCTATCTTTATATCACAGCGGGGGATCGCTATGAACCAGAATTGGCTCAGAAGGAACAGAGTTTGGGTGGGAAAATTCTGCGGATAGGTCTAGACGGGTCCATTCCAGCGGATAATCCGATTCCTGATTCACCGGTATACAGTTACGGGCATCGCAATCCTCAAGGATTAGCCTGGCATCCGGATACCGGGCAGTTGTACGCTTCCGAACATGGTCAGTCAGCCCATGATGAGATTAACCTAATTGAGCCTGGGGCTAATTATGGTTGGCCGTTAATCGAAGGAGACGAGAAACAAGCTGGTTTAAAAAGCCCCCTCATCCACAGCGGAGAAGAAACTTGGGCACCGTCTGGCATGACCTTTGTTTCCCAAGGACCGTGGAAAGGTCAATTGTTGGTGGCCAATTTGCGAGGAAACCAAGTATTAAAACTTTTATTTCGAGAGCAAGGCAGGGTAGTGGATGATGTTGAACCCCTGTTTCAAGAGTGGGGCCGCATCCGCAATGTATACGAAGGTCCAGATGGCTCTCTCTTTATGATGACAAATAACCGAGACGGTCGAGGCCGACCGGCAGATGGTGACGACAAGATTTATCGACTGAAGCCCAATTCTTAAAATAAATCTGAGAGAAGGGTATAATATCCACAGGCTTTCGGAAGGTCCCTTCTCTTCCTGAGGTAAAGGAAAGTTGTCACAGGCTACACCAAAATATAACCTAGTAGAAAGTGAGTGATCATCCAATATGAATAACCTGACAAAAATGAAGATAAACAAGTCAGCAAGTGAAGTATTTGAAGCCTTTATGGATCCTGCAAAAATTGGGAACTTCTGGTTTTCCTCAAGCTCCCAGAGATGGGAATCCGGCAAGACGATTACTTTAAAATACGATGAATACCAAGCAGAAGGGGATATCAAAATCACCAAGATCGACCCAAACAAAAAAATTGTCTTCCTGTGGGGTGAACCGGGAAAAGAGAATACAGTTACCATTTCTTTATCCGAAACCAATCCGACGACCACGATTGTAGAGGTGAACGAAGAAGGGTTTGATGAAAGCGATGAGGGGTTCATCCATCAATTGATTGATAATAAAGAGGGTTGGGTTTACGTGTTAACCTGTCTGAAGGGTTATCTTGAGTTTGGGGTTACACAATTAAGGGCCGGACTTGTGAAATAAAAAGGACACACCCCCAGTTCCAAATGGAGGTGTGTCCTTTTATCATTATGCCAATCTCATTTTAAAATCTTCATAACCAAATTCACGCGCGATATAGCAATCTCCATCTTTCCCTTTCACCGCGATGGCTGGCAAAGGCATTCCGTTAAACGTAGTGTTTTTCACCATGGAATAAATGGCCATATCTCCGAAAACTAATCGATCGCCACTTTTCAATGGCTGGTCAAACGAATAATCTCCAATAAGATCACCGGTAAGGCAAGTGTTTCCACCCAACCGATAGGTAAATGGTTTCTCTCCTGCTTCTCCTGATCCGAAGAGAGGGGGACGATAAGGCATCTCAAGTACATCTGGCATATGGCAGGTGGCGGAGGTGTCAAGAATGGCGATCTCAATTCCATTTTGGTGGGTATCAAGAACGGACGTAATGAGATATCCCGCATTCAAGGCGACGGCCTCGCCTGGCTCCAGATAAACCTCCAAACTGTACTTGTCCTGCATCCTAGTAATACATTCTTCTAACAAGGGGATGTTGTAATCTTCCCTTGTAATATGGTGTCCACCGCCAAAGTTGATCCATTCCATTTGCGATAACCACGGTCCGAATTTTTCTTCGACCACATCAAGGGTTTTTGCCAAATCATCCGAATCCTGCTGACAAAGAGTGTGAAAATGTAACCCGGAAACTCCCTCAAGCAATTCAGGACGAAAATGTTCTAAAGTAACCCCAAACCGAGATCCTGGAGAACAAGGATCGTAAATAGCATGTCCTTCTTGTGTAGAGCATTCTGGATTGATCCGAAGTCCCACTTTTCTTCCTGCTGCAAGAACTTTATCTTTGTATTTTTCCAATTGGGAGAAGGAATTAAAGATAATGTGATCACATATCCGGGTGATCTCATCCATTTCTTCCTCGCGGTAGGCTGGGGAAAAGACATGATTTTCTTTCCCCATCTCCTCATAACCTAGGCGAGCCTCGAACAGGCCGCTGGCTGTCGTACCGCTGATATATTCCGCAATGAGCGGATACATTTTATACATGGAAAATGCCTTTTGTGCTAAAACAATCTTACATCCGGTCCGTTTGATAACCCCATTTAATATCTGTAAGTTTTTTTCTACCAGTTCTTCATCGATGACATAACACGGTGTAGGCAATTCTTCAAACCGCATCTTAGCCAACTAGCTCCGCTTCTAGGTCCTTGGATTCTTTTTCTTCAGGGTAGGCATCGACGATTTCCGGATTAAAGTCTTCTTTCCAAGGAAGTCCCCATTTGTTCAGAGCTTCCATGAATGGATCTGGATCGAACTCTTCGATATTGTATACACCTGGTTTATTCCACTTGCCAGTTACAACCATCATGGCACCGATCATGGCAGGAACGCCAGTTGTATAGGAAATAGCCTGGGATCCCACTTCTTTAAAGCATTCTTGATGGTCACAAACATTGTAAACATAGTAAGTCTTTTCTTTTCCGTCCTTTTTCCCTTTAAAAATACAACCAATGTTGGTTTTCCCTTTGGTTCTTGGGCCAAGGGAAGCTGGGTCAGGCAATAAAGCTTTCAAGAATTGAAGAGGAACGATTTGCTGTCCTTCATATTCAATCGGCTCAATCGAAGTCAAACCAACATTTTCCAGGCATTTCAAATGAGTAAGGTAGCTTTGTCCGAAAGTCATGAAGAAACGAATCCGCTTCAATCCTGGGATATTTTGTGCAAGGGACTCCAATTCTTCGTGGTATAACAAGTACATGTCTTTCTCGCCTACTTCAGGGAAGTCGTACACACGCTTGATTTCCATTGGTTTGGTTTCAATCCATTCGCCTTTTTCCCAGTATCTTCCGTTCGCAGAAACCTCACGGATATTGATTTCAGGGTTGAAGTTGGTCGCAAAAGGATAGCCATGATCCCCACCATTACAGTCAAGAATATCGATATATTCAATTTCATCAAAGTGATGCTTCAACGCATATGCAGAGAATACGCCCGTTACTCCTGGGTCAAATCCGCTGCCAAGAAGTGCAGTGATCCCAGCTTTTTCAAAGCGCTCGCGGTATTCCCACTGCCACTTGTATTCGAATTTTGCTGTATCTTCTGGCTCATAGTTCGCTGTGTCCATGTAGTGGGTTTTTGTTGCCAAGCAAGCATCCATAATCGTTAGATCTTGATAAGGCAAGGCCAAGTTCATTACGATGTCTGGTTTAAATTCATGGATTAACTCAACCAGCTCATCGACATTGTTGGCGTCCACTTGAGCCGTAGAAATTTTAGTTTTTCCACCGTCAAGCTTCGCTTTTAACTCATCACACTTTGATTTTGTACGACTTGCAATGCAAATTTCTTCGAAAACTTCACTGTTTTGAACACACTTATGAATAGCAACAGAGGCTACACCGCCACAACCTATAATCAATGCTTTTGCCAATTTTCCCAACTCCCAACTAAATTGATTTTCAAAGCAAGAGGCGTTTTAAAAAACAAAAAAGCAAGTGTAATAACGCATAACGCGCACGACACTTGCTTTAGATATAATTATCAACATTAAAAAGCATAAATTTTATCTATGACTAAAGTCATAGATGTCCTACCATAAAAATTCCAAATCACAGGTAGAAAGCTCTTTAATATTCAACATATATCAAGATAGGACTCAGAGTCTATATAGCAAATAATTACTTTTAGCACTCTTATTGACCGTTTCACAAGTTGTGTGCATTTATGCACTGGTTGTAAAGTAACCAACTTATAAAATTTGAGCTTTTAACTCAATCAATAAGGCAACTAAAGTTGCCAGACGGCATTTGACCCGGCTGTCCGTATGGCCTTAACTCCTTAGGGGAGTGGTCAAAATTATCTGCTTGGAAAGACTCTTATATATTGAATATCCGCTTTCCAAAATTAATACTCTACTAGAGTAACAACATCCAAACAAAATTTCAATAGGGAAAATAAAAAAATATGAGAGAAAAAATTATATTAAAGCGGATTCCGCTTCCTTTTGGATATAAAGTACAAAATGATTACGGCTAAGACAATAACAATAGGCACCAAATATTGATGGAGAAGGAGATGGTATTTCTCCCATCCAATCTCTACATAACGACCGAAGACAACAAAAATAGTGATCCACAAAACAGTGCCGATACCGTTATAAACAGAGAATTTAACAAAACTCATTTGGTTTATCCCAGCTAAGTAAGCAACAAGTACCCGAACTCCCGCAATAAATTTGGCAAATATTAATAAAATAACAGGGGATTTATTGAATCTGGCTTCCGCCTTTTCGAATCGTTCATGGGTTAATCCAATCGCTTTACCGTATCTGAAAATAAGGGTGTGACCAAATGACCGCCCAATAAGAAAAGCAACGGTGGAACCTAAGATGTTACTTACAATGGCAATAACAAGCAGGGGAAGTAAGGAAAAGGTTCCTTTTGACCACTCGATCCCGGAAAGCGTCAACAGCGTTTCACCTGGAAATGGGATTCCAATCATCTCAAGAAATAGCGCACCAGCAATGCCTGTATACCCATAATCGTGTATGATATGTTGTAGATCAAAATGCATGGAATAATCACCTTTTTATGTCGATGTTTTATTATTACCGATGCTAGAAATACATACACAGAGTTATCCACAAATATAAAGGGAGGAAGGTGTTAGGACAATGACTTTATCAACAAAATTAACAGAGCTGCTGGGGATTGATTTTCCGATTATTCAGGCGGGAATGGCGGGTGGAACGACGACACCGTCACTGGTCTCTGCCGTTTGCAATGCTGGGGGATTAGGAACGTTAGGTGCCGGTTACATGTCCCCGCTGCAAATGAGAGAAGCGATTAAGGAAATTCGCCAGCACACCAATCGACCGTTTGCGGTCAACTTGTTTATTCCTGAACCTATTGATGAACAAGCCTTATCGAAGGTACAACGTGTCAATCAGGTGATGAAAAAATTTCGCGATCAACTAGGGATTGTTGAATCACAAATTACCAAGTTTACCGAATCCTTTGAAGATCAGCTGGAGGTCGTTCTGGAAGAGAAAGTTCCAATCTTTAGTTTTACCTTCGGGATCCCTTCAACGGAAATTCTTCAAGCATTAAAAAGAAATCAAACGATCATCATTGGAACAGCGACGACTGTGAATGAAGCCATTGAATTGGAGGCAAGGGGAGTAGATGCGATCGTCGGGCAGGGTAGTGAGGCCGGAGGGCATCGAGGTACGTTCGGCGGGGAATTTGAAGATTCGCTAATCGGCACGATGGCTTTGATTCCACAAATGGTGGATCATGTCAAAGTCCCCGTGATTGCTTCAGGTGGGATCATGGATGGGCGCGGATTGTTGGCCTCGCTTGCTTTGGGAGCAGAGGGTGTACAAATGGGAACCGCCTTTCTTACCTGCCCAGAAAGTGGGGCGCATGCCGAACATAAACGGGCCATCCTAGGCAGCAATGAACAAAGTACAGTGTTGACCCGTTCTTTTTCTGGAAAACCGGCAAGAGGCATAAAGAATAAATTTATTAGCGAGATGGAACAGCACGCGGAGATCATCCCAAGTTATCCGGTCCAAAATGCCTTGTCGAAAGATATTAGAAGCGCCGCCGGAAAACAAAATCAAACAGATTGTATGTCTTTGTGGGCGGGGCAAGGTGTAAGGTTGAGTAAAAGCAAAACAGCAGAAGAAATAGTGCGTGATGTCGTGAATCAAACAATAGATTTGTTGGGTAAAATCCAATCTCGGAATTAAACCTGAAAACCTCCCGGATCGACCTTGCCGATACTGGGAGGTTTTGTTTTACACTACTATTTCATAATAAACACTGGGCAAGGTGATTTTTGGACGACATAATGACTCACACTGCCAAGGAACATTTCCTTGATTCCACCAAGTCCACGGCTTCCCATGACGATCAAATCCACACCATTTTCCTTCACAAAATCAACGATGGCAAGAGCCGGGTTTCCTTCCTCCACAAAGGTTTGCGTCTTATTTGGCAGGTCTTTTAGACTTCTCCCTACCTCTTCAAGAGCTTTCTTTGCGGCTTTTAGATGCTCTTCTCGTAAAGGATCATCAAAATAGCCATAGGCAGTGTAATAGGGATTCGTGAGGATTGTCACTACATTAAGAATGACTAATTCTATGGTCTCATCCTGCTTTAACAGTGTTTTTGCCATTTCCAATGCTTTCTTGCTTTCTTCAGAACCATCATAAGGAACTAGAATTTTAGAATACATCATGATCATCAACCTCCCTTGAGTAAGGAAATCTCTTACAACTCCATCATAGTCGGGGGAGGGAAAAGAGGTTGTGATGAAAGTTACAAAGTATGATGATGTTGAAAATTTGACAATTATTTTCTTAGGTTTGCTTTCATTAGTGATAAAATTTTCTGTTCGTTAATATTTGGGATTTGTTCTAGCTGCTTAATTACTAATTCCTGACGTGTCTTGGGCTGGTTCTGACTTAACTTAGCTTTTCCTTCGATCTTGCTGATTTTTATTTTGAAACCTTGTATCCCCCTATACATCCGAGCCAGATAGTCAGCATCGATCTCTTGCCACTGATACGAACTTTCCGGGATCTCGTACTTCAATACCATTTTCTGCAAGGAATCCACCAGCTCTTTTTCATCCTGAATTAGCTCTACCTCGCCGTATACATGAACCGTTACATAGTTCCACGTTGGAACGGATAGATTGGATTCATACCAGGAAGGGGAGATGTAGCAATGTGGACCATGAAAAATAGCCAAGACCATTTGATGACTAATATCCTTCCACTGAGGATTCGATCGAGCAAAGTGCCCATATAAATACTGGTTCTCCTGATCCAAAAGTAAAGGTAGATGTGTCGCGAAAGGGATTCCATCGTGTTGTGAAAACAGCGTTGCAAAACTTTGTTCATTGATAATGTCGTAAGCGACTTTTTTATCTTCGATCTGAAAGTGTGAAGGAATATACATGGGATGACCTCGTCTCTTTTTAAGATAATCATATGTTATATTCTTTATATTAGGATAAAAGGTGGATTGTTTAAATATGTTTAATGACTTTGAAGAATTTGAGAAAGTATTGGTCAGCAATAGAGATTCCGGGGACGTTACGTGTAGGATGAAGGATATTAATCAAGTTGGAAGGGTAGTGGAGGTGAAAGAGCAATTTTTACAAGAGGTTGGTCTTAATTCGGATAGAATAAAAGGAAGATGGAAGGAAGTTGATCGAAAGACGGCTGGAAGAATTTTAGAATACATATTGTCTGTGGATATGGCCTATGATATAAAGTTGAAATCCAAGCCCTTAGCCGATCAGTTAGGGAGGTATTTTTTAAACCAGTTTCATTTCGATGCAAAATACTATACGAATGGAGATTTCGAGGAGAAGACTGGGTTCCTTAGGATTAGGGGATGGATTCCTGTCACAGCCTCCACATTTGATACGGGAGTCGTGGTGATGGATGAGGATAGGATCGGTATTCTTTGGACGGAAGATGATGATTAGTGATTAGATGAGTTGCTGGTTTTTTACCGTAATTCTTACAAACTCCGCTCCAATTATCGATGAAGACCATTTTCACAGAATCCGAGGTGTGTTTTGGTCATCATAGCCTTGATGAAGACCATTTTCACAAAATCCGAGGTTCATTATGGTCTTCATAACCCGGATGAAGACTGTTTTCCCGGTCAACTAGGTGCGATATGGTCTTCATAAAATTTATTCCTACAACACGGCCAATATAGCCCCGCTTTCCATTAATTAAACACTTTGCTCAATTATTGTACTTGGGCGTTTCTCCTTCTTACCCTTCTTATGGTGTGTCGCAATCCCAATTCCCGCACTTATAAACAAAAAGCCCAAAATATGTTGTAACAATAATTCTTCACCCAGGTAGACAACAGCTCCAAATAAAGCCGTGACCGTATTTAAGTTTAGGAAGATCGATGACGCCCCGACTCCTAACTGTTGAATACAATTATTCCATAATATAAAAGCAAAGGCAGTCAGAACGACGGAAGATAGCATAATTTTAATCCAAGTGAAACCTGCAAAGGTCAGTACAACACCCATATCTCGAGTGACCGGAACGACAAGAAGCATGATAGATCCTAAGATATACATGTAAGCTGTGATCGGAATGACATGCATGGAATTGGCCAATCTACGAATATAAACAAAACTTAACGCCTGGGTGGCCATTGAAATAAAGATGAGAATATCCCCGATAGAAAAAGAAAAGGAAGAAAAATCTCGAAACACGATAAAACAAATACCGATAAAGCCAAGGAATATACCTATATAATGGCGGCGAAAGAGAACCTCTTTTAACATCAAAGCACCAAGAAGAGTAGAGGTTAACGGGTTTAGTCCCATGATTAGTGCGCTATTTGTCGTTTGAGAATAGGCTAGCCCCAACGCTAATGTGATTTGGTGCAGGAAAACGCCTAAGAAGCTTATGACAAGTAAAGAAATCCATTGTTGCTTATTCGGGCGAACCAAACCAAAGCCAATGTAACATATGATTGCTAAGGTAATAGCTACAAGAAACATTCGCAAAAAAGCAAGGATTAAGGGATCAATGGTAAATAATAACGACTTAATTAAAACCATATTATGTCCCATAAAGATAGCTGTCAAAGTTGCAAAGAAATATGGGCTTTTCATAGCAGAAACCAAAAGGAATTCACCTACTTTTTTTGTATTTGCCAAGTTGAGTTTAAACGTCTGTTCCTTCATCTATTTAAAGCAGTGCATATAGTTCCTGCATGGCTTTTAATATATGTCGCTTCATAATCATAGAGGCTTTTTCTGCATCGTGATTTTGTAAAGATAAAATGATGGAATCATGCCCTTTCACAGAGGCAAGAGTAGCTGCAGGGGGCTGTTTTAAAAAGACATAACTAAATCTCCCAATGTGCATCTGCAAAGAAGAGCTGAATGAAGCAATATATGGATTTTCGGATACTTCAATAATAAAATTGTGAAACTGTTCATCGAGTTCCATGGCCTGAAAAGGTTGCTCATTTTCGACAGCATTTCCAAATTGAAGATTGATTTCTTTCAACATTTCAATTTGCTCTGGAAGAATTACTTTCGCTGCATATTCAGCAGCTAAAGTATAAAGGGACGCAAGGATCGGATAGATTTTTAGAATATCCTCCTTATCTAGGTTGGTCACCCTTGTTTCTTTCCCCGGATGCATCGAAACAAAACCCTGAACCTCCAAAAGTTGAAAAGCCTCCCTGATCGGCGTCCTGCTTACACCCAGAGCTTCAGCTAGTTCTGCATCGATCAATTTTTCCCCTGGTTGTAGTGTTCCATCAATGATCCAGCTTTGAATTTGCGATAAAGCTCGTTCTTTTGCAGACATACGAATTGGTGAAGAAAAATTTTTCGGTATTGGCATGTGAACCGTCCTTCTTTTGTCTTCTTATATATGCAATATATCGCATACTTATATTGGGTGCAAGTAAAATTTGAAATGAAAAAATAAATATAAAGTTGAAACAACTGAAAAAAGAAGCAACAAGTGTGCTTCTTTTTAAGAACTATAGTCCCCGTCTTAGACGATTCAAAACTTTCCCGGAGAAGAGGCTTTTAAAATGTGAAGGGGTAAAGACCTTATCCGCGTATTCTAAATAATAGTGACGAAGTGGATGCCATGAATTCCAAGGTTTTTTAGGTCCGCAGTAGTGAATTATGGCTGGCTTTATCTGAGGGTTTCTCTTATGAAGATAAGGTTGATAATTCCACCTTTTATCAAGAATGAGCCACTGATCATGAAGAATGGCATTCATTGGATCTTGAATGGGGTACACGATCCTCTCTGAATTATCTTTAATGAAGTTAATAATTTTGTTAGTTATGTTAAATTCCCGCCATTTATTTAAGTTTAGAATTAATACACCAGCATTAAAGTAGTTAGAATTTTTTGGAATGAAGAGTTCGGAATTTCGTGACCTTTTTAAACCAGCATCCTTGACGGCACCAATAAAAAATGAATCGATAGTATGATTCCATAATGCAGTAATATCCTCTACCACAACAAGATCACTATCCAAATAGATAGCTTTTTCAATATCTCTATCCAAAAGATCCGGGATGGATATTCGATAATAGGTTTCTTTCGAAATATGTTTAAAGGTCTTAAATCGTTCATAAATGGTAGAGTTGATAGTCAAATAGATGATTTTTGAATCGAATTTTTCAACAGTGTTGTTCAGGAGGGACTTATTTTGGGAGGAGATTTGACTATCAATAATATAGATAGTGACTGGAAGTGGAGATATTTTATTTTTCAATAATGAATACAGCATAACTGCTAAATGTCCGGCATATCGGTCGTTTGCAGCAGTTACAATATTAATCCCGCTCACTTTTCACACCTGCACAAATCAATATGATCGCCGAAAATTCTGTCATACTTTACAGGTTTAAATGGTTTAAGGCCACTGTTTGGAACAAATGTTAATTCACCAAAGTAAATCCGATCATTCGTATAATACAGGTCCACTCGGACAAAGGGGAAATCTTTTGCAAGCGTTGAAGCGATTTGAACCATTTTATCAAGCGGTTTCGGTTTCGGTACAGGCCTTTTTAATAATCTATTCGCATATCGGACCTTCAACTTATTCCAGTTTAAATCATAAATAGCACTCCTACGCACTCGCTTGTGGGAAACAACTTGGACATACGTAGGTTCTCCGTGGAAACAGAAAAATTTATAATCCTTCAAGTCACCAGACAAATCTTTTATAAATTCTTCAATGACAATTTGTCCTTTTAAAGGTTTATAACAAGGCTCTCCCGAGGAAAGGTAATAATTCATGGTAATCCAATTCTGTAATTTTTTCCTTGCCATATCCCAATTTAGTGACTGTTTATCAGGGACAATAACATTCATGCCAGATCCGTTGGTTGCTTTCATGACAAATGAATTGGGCAAAGACAATAGGTTGATATCGTCAACTTGTTGATAGACGCCTATTAAAGGAATAAGGTAATCATCTCCAACTTTTTCTTTCACAAATTGACGAACTTCATACTTATCTACATAAATAGAAAACGCCTCTAAATTACCGTTTAGCTTCATCCATTGCATCTTTTCATTGAAAGTCTTGGGATTCTGTAAGTTTAACTCATAACCCACAAGTTTCTTAAACCGAGTATTTAAATCCATCTTTCCTCCCTCCAAAATAAAAGCTACATTATTTATCTACCTTATATAATCTTGTACTATCCTATTCAATAAAAGCTACCAAATTGCTGATTGATATACCTATCTTTTTAAGAGGTTAGGGTATATTGCGAACTCTTAACTAACAAGTTGGGAGTATAAACTATTTCACAAAATCTAAGTCTCGCATAAATTATATAAAATAATAAAGGCGGTGGATTAAAGTGAAAGCGATACAGGTTGTAACAGCTACAAATGATAGGTATGCCCAGCCTTTAGGGGTCATGCTGAAGTCTCTTTTGGAGAATAAGAAATCTGATTATGACATTAAAATTTATATAATCTCAAGTACCCTATCAAAACAAAATCAATCCAATTTTATTCATTTGTTAAAGAATTATAACCTAGTCCCGATTTTTAAGAGTATTGGTGATGAAAACTACAGTTCCTTAAAATTAATGGATTACATTAGCAAAGAAGCCTATTATCGATTATCCATACCAGATTTATTGGAAAAGAGTATAGAAAAGGCAATCTATTTAGACTGTGATCTGATTGTGAAAGAAGATATTACCGAGCTTTGGGAAATTAATGTCGAAAATCACTATCTAGCTGCAGTTGAAACCTTACCAAGTTTTGCGTCCGGCCGGATCAGAGCATTATCCATCCCCAAGCCTTACAGTTATTTCAATAGTGGAGTTCTTATAATGAACTTACGTAAATGGAGGCAAGATAAAATTGCAAATCAAATTATAGATTATGTAAAAAAAAACCTAGGGAAAATTCGCTTTCCGGACCAAGATGCAATGAATGCTATCTTATATGATAAATGGCTTAAATTGGATTCGAGATGGAATTACACAACTGAACGCCACTCTTTGGGAAGTCCCATTGTTCCTGCAATTATCCATTTTACGGGAGATAAAAAACCCTGGGACTCTGACCATCCTCTTAAGAAAGAATATTTGAGGTATTACAATATGATTAAATAGGTGCAGGAAAGTTAATTGACGAAAAGTAAGCCTTAGAAGTGATTCTAGAGGCTCGTTTTTCTGTAATCATTTTTAATTCTAAAATAGCGGGTTTTTTCAGACCTCGTATAGAAATGGCTTCTCTTTATAGTCTACGTCTGCGTTTGCGTCTTCGGCGTTTACGAACCTTCTTGGTGAGAAGGCTTTCGAAATGCGAAGAAGGAAAGACCTTTTCGGCATATTCTATATAATAGTGACGAAGTGGATGGTTTGAATTCCAAGGTTTGTCAGAACCGCAGTAGTGAATTATGGATGGCTTTACTAGAGGGCTGGTTTTATGAAGATAAGGTTGATAATTCCACTTTTCGTTAAGAGGGAGCCATGCATCATGAAGAACGGCATTCATTGGGTCCTGACTGGGGAATACGATTTTTTCAGAATTATTTTTAATGAAGTCAATAATTTTTTTGGTTATGTTGAATTCTCGCCATCTTTTTAAGTTTAGGACCAATACGCCAGCATTAAAGTAATCAGAATCCTTCGGAATGGAGAGGTAGGAATTTCGTGACTTTCTTAAATAAGCATCCTTAACCGCACCAAGGAAATAATGATCGACATGATGATTCCATAATAAAGTAATATCTTCCTTTACAATGAGATCACTGTCCAAATAAATAGTTTTTTCAATACTTTTATCCAATAGTTCTGGAATAGAGATGCGAAAATAGGTTTCTTTTGTAATATGTCTTAAAGTCTTGAAATTTTCATAAATGGTAGAGTCGAGAGTCAAATAGATGATTTCGCAATTGAATTTTTTGATAATGTTGTTTAGGAGAGTTTTATTCTCAAGGGAGATTTGACTGTCAATAATATAAATCGTAACAGGCATTGAAGAACTTTTATTTTCCAATAATGAAAATAACATAACTGCTAAATATCCAGCATACCGGTCATCAGCAGCAGTTACAATATTAATTCTACTCATTTCTATTCTCCTCATACTTTAGAATGATCATGTTTCGTGTCATTCCTTTTTATACAACCCTAGATATTGGCATACTACTTAAATTAATATAACCACCGAAAAACCCTGGCCTGTTTAGTTTCTACTATTTTATTCAATAAGGGTTTCTATAGTGCTGATTGATATAACCATCTTTTTAAGAGGCTTTGGCAACAAGTTAGTATTATGAACTATTTCAAAAGACCTAAACTCTACATAAACTATATGAAATAATAAAGGCGGTGGTTTCAAAGTGAAAGCGATACAGCTTGTAACAGCAACGAATGATGCGTATGCTCTGCCCTTAGGGGTCATGCTGAAGTCCCTTCTGGAAAATAAGAAATCTGACTATGATATTAAAATTTATATAATCTCAAGTACTTTATCGAAACAAAATCAATCCAATTTCATTCATTTGTTAAAAAATTATAACCTAGTCCCAATTTTTAAAAGTATAAGTGAAAAAAATTACAGTAGCTTAAAACTAATAGATTATATTAGCAAAGAATCCTATTATCGGTTATCCATACCTAATTTGCTGGACAAAAATATAAAAAAGGTTATCTATTTAGATTGTGACCTGATTGTTAAAAAAGATATTACAGCTTTGTGGGAAATTGATCTCGATAATTACTTTTTGGCTGCAGTTGAAAACCTACCAAGCGTTTCGTCCAGTCGGATTAGGGCATTATCAATTCCAAGACCTTACAGTTATTTCAATAGTGGAGTGCTTTTAATGAACTTGAGTAAATGGAGGCAATACAAAGCTGCAAATCAAGTTATAGATTATGTGAAAAGGAACCCGGGGAAAATTCGTTTTCCTGACCAAGATGCTATGAATGCAATTTTATACGACAAATGGCTCAAACTAGATCCTAAATGGAATTACACAACTCTCCGCCACTCCACTGGAAGTTCCATCACTCCGGCAATTATTCATTTTACAGGTGATAAGAAACCTTGGAATTCTGACCATCCACTCAAGAAGGAATATATGAGATATTACAATATGATTAGATGGGTTTAGGGAAAATGATGGCTGCCCATGCTTTTTTAAAGATCGGGTCATTTTGCCCAAGTTTGGCAGCATAAAAATTAAATTCATTGGTATTCCAAGAGGGTCAGCATTAAACCAGAATTGAGCACGAAAAGTCGAATTGCAGTCCAAACATTTATGCAGTGGATAGGGAGGAACTCACCCGTCCTCCCATATTAGATTAATAGTAAGAGGATGGAAAAATAGAAAAAGGAAGTATGTATTTTTTAACTTTGCTTTGGGAAGAAATACATGGTATAGTATTAATTATAGTATCTGCCAATTTCAAAGTATAATTCCAATGTGAAATTCACATATCAAAAAGGGTTATCACTTCGATAATGATCGCTCTTTTTAATATGTGAATTTTTTATTTTTGTTTCAAATAGAAAAGCATATTTAAATTAAAAATTGGAGGTTTTTACATGCAAACAGGAACGGTTAAATGGTTTAATGCGGAAAAAGGGTTTGGCTTTATTGAAAGAGAAGATGGGGATGACGTTTTCGTACATTTCAGCGGAATCGTTAGTGAAGGGTTTAAATCCTTAGAAGAAGGGCAACGTGTGCAGTTTGAAGTTGTTCAAGGTCAGCGCGGTGCGCAGGCTTCTAACGTGACTAAGCTTTAAGATGATTGATTAGACAGCCCCCCTATGGTCCATTTTAATCATAGGGGCTTTCCACTTCGATACCTCTTTTATACATCACATCCTTTTATCACTTCTGATTACTTTCTAATTGACTTCACATCGTTTTGAAATTTCAATTCACACTGGCACGGTCGTTGGAGCCGTAAGGATGAAAGAGAGGTAGGGCTTTCGTTGTTTTGATATTTTTTGTACAGGAAGGATTAAGGTAATATCTTGATTTTGTCATTCATATAGAACATTCAGTCAAGGGGGTAGATTATGTTTATAGTGGGAGAAAAGATTTTTTATCCTTTACATGGAGCTGGGATTGTAGAAGGCATTCAAGAAAAGGAAATCCTGGGTGAAAAAGAGTCTTATTATATTATAAACATGACCTTGAGGAACCTCCAGGTTATGATACCTGTAGGAAAAACAGATCACTTAGAAATACGTGAGGTCGTCGGTCTAGAGATTTTGGATGATGCAATAGCCATGTTTCAACAGGGGAGAGAATCTTCTTCAACTTTTTCATACCAACAAAGGCAACGCATAAATACTGATAAAATGAAAAGTGGCAATATTTATGAGGGTGTGCAAGTCATCTTAGATTTAATGACCTTAAAAAGTAAAAAAAGGCTTGGTTTAGAAGACAAAACCATGTTGGATACCGCTAAACAAATGCTAATTAGTGAAATTGTAGTGGTAAAAGGAATTGATAAATATGAGGCAGCGCAATTGTTAAATCAAACAGAAACCACTTTGATGTAGCATAAAGTGGTTTTTTGTTTTGTGAAATCACTTCTTTCTTATCCGAATTAAGATAGGATGAATTTCAAACAGATATTTAGTTAATGATAAAAAAATATAAGTACAGAGAAGAGGGTTTTATAGTATGAAAACATTTGATCAGTTGGGTATTAGTGGACCCATCCAAAGAGCAATTACTGATATGGGGTTTGAGGAAGCTTCCCCCATTCAAGAGAAAGCCATTCCAGTAGCATTAACGGGGAAAGATATTATCGGTCAAGCACAAACGGGTACAGGGAAAACCGCTGCCTTTGCCATACCGATCTTAGAGAAAGTGGACACCAGTAAAGAACACGTTCAAGCGATTGTCATTGCCCCGACAAGAGAATTAGCTATTCAAGTTTCAGAGGAAATTAATCGCTTGGCTAAATATATGGGGATCCGTGCTTTACCCATTTATGGGGGGCAGTCTATCGATCGCCAAATCCAGGCATTGAAAAAAAGACCTCACATTATAACCGGAACACCAGGCAGACTTCTTGACCATATCCAACGTAGAACACTTCGTTTAGATCGTATCTCTATGGCTGTATTGGATGAAGCAGATGAAATGTTAGATATGGGTTTTTTAGAGGATATCGAACGAATTCTTAAAGAGACACCGGAAAACAAACAAACTTTGCTGTTTTCCGCGACGATGCCGAAGCCCATTCAAAATTTAGCTGAAAAATTCATGAGAAATCCAGAGCATTTACAGATGAAAGCGAAGGAAGTAACCGCTCCAACAGTTCAGCAAGTTTATTATGAGGTAAACGAACGGGATAAGTTTGATGTTCTATGCCGTTTATTGGATGTGGATAACCCCGAGTTAGCCGTGATTTTTGGAAGAACGAAAAGACGGGTGGATGAACTTAGTGATGGTTTAAATAAGAGAGGTTATCTTGCCGATGGACTGCATGGGGATTTAAATCAAAGACAGCGTGATGTAGTTATGAGTAAATTTCGTGAGGGAAACATTGATATTTTAGTCGCTACAGACGTTGCTGCCCGGGGAATAGACGTTTCTGGAGTTACCCATGTTTACAATTTCGACATCCCTCAAGACCCCGAAAGTTATGTTCACCGTATTGGCAGAACAGGCCGAGCGGGTAAAAAAGGATTAGCTATTACTTTTGTAACACCTAGAGAAATAGGCCAGATTCGGAGTATCGAAAAAGCCTCGAAAGGAAATATTCAGCGCAAAACGGTTCCGACTGTCGCAGAGGCCATGGAATCCAAACAGAGAATGGCAATGGAGAAAATGGTTCAATTGGTAGAAGAGCAACAATACGCTCCTTTTAAGGAAACTGCGAGTGAACTGCTGGATCGTTACGATTCCATTACGTTAGTGTCTGTTGCCTTAAAGATGCTAACGAAGGATGAGAAGGATGTGCCTGTCCAATTAACCGCCGAAGCACCACGCTTTGCGAGTAAACCTAAATTAAAGTTTGAAGGAAAACCAAGAAGAAATCATAAAGGGAATAAAGAATCCGCTGGTAAAGGGGGAAAAGGTAAGTATGATAAATCTTCCCGAAACTCTCGATATAAAGAAGGGATATTAAAATAAAAAAGTCCGGACTCCGAACTCAAGAGCTATTGGTGCTAATGTACCAATGGCTCTTTTTTATTTGGTGCAAAGGATTCAATTTTTGTTTACAATTCAAATTTTACAGGTAATTAAAAATACTTGGCGAAACTTATTTAACAAACAAAAAAGGAATCAAAGTTATGAAAGGAATGATCTTATTTGAAGAAAAAAGCTAAAAACCTACTGACGTATTTTTTAGCACTGGTTTTTTCCTTCGGTTCTTTTACTGCTACGCCGGTCATGAATGCATCAGCGGCAGAGGGTGTCAATGAGACAGATCCGGACACTTCAGCAGCAGAGGTTATGTCGCTGAAAGAAGTCTACAAGGACTACTTCCTTATCGGTAACACGGTTAGCCCGCGCGACTTAACCGATGCAGAGAAGTATGATTTTATGAAGTTCCACTATAACGCGCTGACGCCCGAAAACGCTACCAAGCCGGATTCCATATGGCGAAACGCAACTGGTGATCCGTCATTCACATCAGCCGACAACATGTTAACACAAGTCAAAGCCGATGGCTTCTATATGATTGGACACACGCTAGCGTGGCATAACCAGTCGGCTGGCTGGCCGCCAAGTGGTCAGAGTTATACCGAGGCAAGGGCTAGTTTGCAAAGGTATATTTCGACAATCGCCGGGCACTATAGTCAGGGTCCATATAAGCTCGACGCCTGGGACGTTGTGAACGAAGCCATGAGGGATAATCCGGAAAATCCGACCGACTGGCGAAACGCGCTTCGTTCCGGGATTAATCCGATGGAGCGGCCGTCCAAATGGTTTGCAGCTTACGCAAACGGCGGAAACGGGTGGGATTATGTCTACGATGCCTTCTTGTTCGCGCGTGAGGCTGCCCCGGACGCAACTCTGTATTACAATGACTTTAACGATGAAGAACTCCCCAACAAAGCAATCGCGATTGCCTCCATGGTCAAGGAGCTCAACGAAAGGTACGCGAATGAACACCCTGAGGCAAACGGCAGGAAACTGATCGAGGGCATCGGGATACAGGGGCATTACAACCTCAGACTCAATGTAAATAATTTAGAGGAAGTTTTAAAGATCTATAGTGAAACCGGGTGTGAGATCAGCATAACCGAACTCGACGTACAATTTAATGGCACGTCAGCCGATGTTCGCCCTACCGAGGCGCAATTGAAGGAGCAAGCGGTATTGTACGCCAAACTGTTCACGCTATATAAGAAGTACTCCGAACATATAGCACGCGTTACATTCTGGGGCGTGTCCGATAACAATAGCTGGCGCAGTACAGGTTACCCGCTGCCGTTCGACTCCAATCGTGCACCAAAAGAGGCATATTGGGCCATAGTAAATCCGGAGGCCTATCTTGGGCTCAATGTGCTGCCGCCAAAGCTCACGTCGTTTGCATTCGGTGGTGATGTTTTCAATGTCAAAGGTAAAACCGAGTTTGATGTTAACGTACCAAAGGACGTGTCAAATATTGATTTCTCTGCCGCGAACGTCGCATACGATTACCCCGACGATGATGTTGATGTCAGCGTGAAGCTCAACCCGGCAAACGGCGCGGTGAGTGCCGGTAAGCCAGCCGTGGCCACGGTAAAAATAGCCTGGAAGGATTCCCCGAATAGTGCGACGACGTATACGGTAAACTTCGGGCATATGACTGCCGAATGGGAGAAAGACCAAAACTATGCGGATACGGGCTACCGCTCATCCGTCAATATCCGCTTTAGCGACGGTGAAACCGAATTCAAACTGTTTCAGGCGTTCTATAATTCTGAACCCACTGTTACCGATAAGGTTTACAACGTAGAACCAACTGTTACAGATGAGGTTTACAATGAAGAACCGGTAGTCGAAGACCTGGGCGGCAGTAAACTGGCAATGCTCAACAGTAAGGAATTCCAGCCCTTACCAAAACATACAAGTGGCACGCTCACTATTCATACAGATAGTAGTATAAACGCTGATGATTTAAAAACATTGACGTTGAAGAAATTTCTATGGGATCAGAACTGGGCTCCGATTATTCCGGCGCGTGTGACAGACTTTAATACTCCGGAAAATTACTGGAGATTGGCCAAAACGATTGAATCCGGTAAGACTTATATGGTTGTCTCCGTCAACTCAGGTCAGGCACTGACCAATATGAACGTACCATCCGTCTCGGCAACCGACGGTATAACCAACGCCAAACGAGGGCTTGCGGGTACACCTGTTACCATTGTTGATGACAGGATTGTAGCGCCGGAGCTGATCCAGGACAATACGAGATTTATCTTTACAAAGAGAACCAGTCCCGATCCGGGACCATACACAAGTGCGAACGGATATACTGGATACACCATGTTAAGTCTGGTTCACGGCGGCCTTGTCGCCCCCTCTATTATGTGGCGGGATTTAAGCAACGGCGACAATACGGCTCCTTTACGCACAGACACAACGATTGGGGATAGTGCATTAGATCGAGCGGTATGGTTTAACACGGGGATAGACCCCGATACCGGCGAAACGACGCTATTTCTCTATACTGGTTCCAGCAATGAAACTTATGCACTGCACGGTACCGAAAATGGTTTCGTCGGCCAAGGAGGCACAGGTCCTCTGGAGGACTATGCGCCCGTTAGCCGTGTTAAGCTTTTTGAGTATGTGTCCGATTATAAGAACGAAGACTTAACGAGTCTAGGCGCGGAAATAAGGCTCTCCCCAGTGGAGCGTATCGTGGGTGAGCGTGACGCCAATATCCCTGTCACGGCGGATGTCCCTGACGGTTCCGAAGCGGTTTTGAAAAAGAACGGCGTTTCAGTGGCTTCCGCGACATTCGCAAACGGCAAAGCGACGATCAGCGTTAAAGGCAGAGATGTTGACGCTGACGCGAACTATGCAGTCGTTGTCTATGATGGTTTCGAAATACTAGGCGCGGTCATTCTCCCTGCCGTCACTGTCGAAAGTGCGACACCGTCGGCTACGGTAGAGAAAATCAATGGTAAGCAGAACAAACTGACAGTTACCGTTACGGAATTATACTCCGATGATTCGACGGAGGATTTCACTGATGAGATCCTAATCAATAACAACGCGGCAGACGTCTATCAGGTGGGACCATATCAGGTTTATGTCGACACTAAGGGCAACAAACAGATTCATGAATGCTATATAGTGTGGGATCAATCAGCAACTGATGAAACAACATCTGATGACCAACCAGCAACTGACGAAACAGCATCCGATGATCAAACAGCAACTGATGAAGCAACAGCTGATGATCAACCAGCAACTGATGAAGCAACAGCTGATGATCAACCAGCAACTGATGAAACAACAACCGATGATCAATCAGCAGCTGATGAAACAACATCTGTTGACGATGATAGTCGGCCAGCTCCCTTGGTAAGCCCATAACAATAATGCCAGTAAGAAAGGGCTGTCAGATTGAAATGAAGTGAACCCGAGCAAATAGACAGGAATAAAAGATCTTGTCGTAGAAATAGGAAGAATTATGAAGTGGGGCGCCGTTTTCAGTGGCGCCTCGCTTTGTTTTAAGCTGAATACACATCATAATTAATAGTGAATATATTCACTAATCAGAGGGCGTGCCTGCTCGATGGTTTTAGCCGGAGCTGTGAGTCTCTTAAATCCTAAAAAGCAAGATGCAGTATCAGTCCGGCAAACATTACAGAGTTGGTCATAACATCTCGTGATTAACGATTACTGGTTTCAACAAAAAAACCAACTGGCTGAAGCGCCAATTGGTTACATATTTTACTTCACTTTTGTATTTAATAATTGGTCTAACTTCCTTGTGCATGTTGGATAAAGTAATTGTACTATGTAGTGTTGCAAACCCTTGATATCATTAGTTTGGCGGGAGAAGGTGGGAATCGAACCCACCTGACGCCTCACGGACGTCACACTCGGTTTTGAAGACCGGGGAGGCCACCAGGACCCCATCAACTCCCATTAGAAAGAGATCTAAGAGATCTATTACTATGGTTGACCTAATAAAATTTATCAGATCTATCTTCGAAAATCAAGGGGAAAGTATTTCAAATAGGGTTTCTGCTTTTGTGGCTGAACCGTGGGGATATTGGTCAGATAGCGAAACAAAGTTAACCTAGGAAGCGCATGCATACCCTTTTGGGTATTTACTTGTAATCATTACACCAAGATGAGCAGAACTTCATTTCCTGTGACCTAGACTCTATTTCCCGTGACCTAAACCTTGAATTTTGTGACCTAGATATCGATTTTTTTGACCTGTGATATTAATGAAAAGGCAAAGATGCGCATTTTTAAATAAAAGTGAATGCCAAACCCCTTCGTAAGCAGAAAAAATGCTTATAATACCCCGATAAAATAACCAAAATTTTATTAATTAGCTCCATTGAGATCTTATAAGCAAAAAAACGGGACAAATCATTTCATTTTACTCAAAAATTTTACCAACCCTCCTTTTCACCCCTCATTCACGCAAAATCAATTCCTGCCTGGCTTCAAATTAAAGTGCCTAGATCAAAGATCTCCCGCATAATCCACTTGCAAAACCTCACTCTAAATATGCCCCCACACGAGAAAATTCCGTAGACTTGGGCTATAATGGAATCGTTAAAGAAAAATTTATTCAATTTTCACCATGCATGAAGAATCGGCCTTAATCAAATAGATATAGATCAAGGAAAGGAATACGAAATGATTGAACAGCATTATACTTTAGGGATAGCCGGGCATATCGACCATGGGAAGACGAGTTTAACGAAGAAGTTGACAGGTGTGGATACGGATCGATTGAAAGAAGAAAAAGAGCGTGGGGTTTCAATTGAACTGGGATTTGCCCCGCTTACCTTGACGAATGGGGGACGGGTAAGTGTAGTCGATGTCCCTGGGCATGAACGGTTTATTCGGCAGATGATCGCAGGGGCAGCGGGGATCGATTTGGTGATCCTAGTCATTGCGGCCGATGAAGGGGTTATGCCGCAGACGAAGGAGCACTTCGATATCCTTCGTTTTCTCGGAATCGAACGGGGGATTATTGTCCTCACAAAGAAAGATCTAGTGGACGAGGAATGGCTACAGTTGGTGGAGGAAGAGGTGAAGGATTGGGTAGAGGGGAGCTTCCTTGCCGAAGCTCCTATTATTCCAGTGAGTTCACACACAGGAGATGGGCTAGATGAACTTACCAAAGTCATCGAGCATACTCTGTCCGCGATTCCTGAGCGGGATATAGACCAGCCTTTCCGTATGCCGGTGGACCGTGTGTTTACGAAAAAAGGGGCAGGGGCTGTCGTGACGGGGACTATATATGAAGGAATGGTATCTGAAGGAGATACGGTGGAAGTGTTCCCATTAGGGGAAACGGTGAAGGTGAGACAGCTGCACGTCCACCATCAGCAAGTTACAACAGCCTACGCCGGCCAACGTACTGCGATCAATCTAAGCGGGATTGACTTCAAGGAAATGGAACGCGGGTTTACGCTCACCAAACCGGATTACTTTAAAAAAAGTGACCGAGTCGATATCAAATTTGAAATGCTGTCTGACCTGGAATTCCCCTTGAAACAGCGGACAAGGATCCGCCTTCATATCGCCACTTCGGAGGTCATGGGGAAGATCGTCTTTTATGATCGGAATGAACTGCAGCCAGGGGAAGAGGTGCTCTGTCAACTCCAGCTTGAAGAAGAGATCATTGCAAAACCGGGAGATCCGTTCATCCTTAGGCGCCTGTCTCCGACCACGACGTTAGGTGGTGGGAGGGTCTTGTCGCCTTACGGTGTACAGCGCAAATTTGGAGAAAAGTCCGTTCAACTCTTACAACTACTCAAAGAAGGGGACGAGTGGTCGATGCTCCAATATGTCCTCTCTGAACAGGGCTTTGCGACGACAGAAGAAATTGATTTTAATCTAGCTTTCGGAGAGAGTCGTCTAGAACAGCTGCTGGCAATCTTCATTAAGGAAGGAAAGATTCACCGTTTTGGCGAGACGATTGTCTTGGATGATGTATTAAAGGATTGGACAGACAAGCTAAAAACCACCCTGATGAAGTATCACCAGCAATATCCGATGCGTCAGGGAATGAAGAAGTCGGAGCTACGCAGTAAACTCTTCTCTAAACTGAATGATCGGTTGTGGAGAGAACTGACCAACGCTTGGCTGCAAAATAGTATTATAGAAGAAACAGATGAAAGTGTGAAACTGAAGGCACACCAGCCGAGCCTTCCGGACAGGGTGAAGCCAACCGTAGAAAAAATCCTATCTACCCTTAAGAAGGAAGGAATCACAGTTCCAAGCTGGGAAGAGATTGCAGGCAAAGCAGGTATCAAACCGGCGGAAATCACAGAAATAAAAACGTACCTCTTGGACCAGGGTGATTGGGTCAAGATGGGACCGGATTTCATTGTCTATGCAGCAGCTTACAACGAGACGGTGAAATCTTTGCAGAAGCAGTTGCCTGCTAACCAGCCTTTCTCCACACCTCAAGTAAAGGAACTATTGGGATTATCTCGGAAATACTTAATTCCGTTCCTGGAGTCTCTAGATGAAAATGGTTTCACAAAACGCCAGGAAAACGAGCGGACGTGGCTGAAATCCATGGCAGCAGCGAATTAGTTAAGCGACTAGTAAAGATATCCTCTGAACGTAAAAGACTTCCAATCGGAAGTCTTTTCTTTTTAAGGGTTGCTTTTTATGTGATTTTCCGATATTCTAATACAGGTTTTTCATTACGAAACTTAGATCTAGTGTTAGACTCGCTGGATGTGACCAACAAAAATCAATGAAATGTATAAAAAGTGCTTGCTTTTGATTGGGCATTTTAATATAATGTTGAATGTTGGTCAATGGACGCGATGAAGCGGGAGGTTGCTGACACGCCCGGGCGCATTGTCATGGATGAGGCGATCGGGACTGATGCCAGGGTAATTTTCGTGGAGAATTGTCCGTTTAAAAAATGGGCGAAAAGGAGGGACTAAAATGGCAAAACAAAAAATTCGTATCCGTCTAAAGGCATATGATCACAGAGTACTTGATCAATCCGCTGAAAAAATCGTTGAAACTGCAAAGCGTTCTGGAGCAGAGGTGTCTGGACCGATTCCTCTACCTACAGAGAAGGCGGTTTACACTATCCTTCGTGCGGTGCACAAGTACAAAGATTCTCGTGAACAATTCGAGATGCGTACCCATAAGCGTTTGATTGATATCGTTAATCCAACGCCTCAAACTGTGGATGCATTAATGCGTTTGGATTTACCATCTGGTGTAGACATCGAAATCAAACTTTAATTTTAAAATTGAATGATCGACTATATAAACGACATTTACTGATCAGGAGGTGGCAAACATGTCTAAAGGAATCTTAGGAAAAAAGTTGGGAATGACTCAAGTTTTTACTGCTGAAGGTCAAGTTATTCCTGTAACTGTAATCGAAGCTGGTCCTAACGTTGTTCTACAAAAGAAGAACAATGAAGTGGATGGCTATGAGTCAGTTCAGTTGGGTTATGATGACAAGAAGGCTACGCGTGCTGTAAAGCCTGAAGAAGGACATGCAAAGAAAGCTAACACAACACCTAAGCGCTTCGTACGCGAGATACGCGGAATGGAAGGCTTTGAGGTTGGACAAGAAATCAAAGCTGATCTATTTGCTGAGGGAGAAAAGGTTGATGTAACCGGAACTTCCAAAGGTAAAGGGTTCGCCGGTTCAATCAAGCGTCACAACCATTCAAGAGGACCAATGGCACACGGTTCTAGATACCACCGTGGACCAGGTTCTATGGGTTCTATCGCTGCAAACCGTGTATTCAAAGGTATGAAATTACCGGGTCGTATGGGAACTGCGAAAGTAACCGTACAAAACCTTGAAGTAGTAAAAGTGGATACAGAACGCAACTTGTTGTTGGTGAAAGGTGCAATCCCTGGGCCAAACAACGGTTATGTACTTGTGAAATCCACTGTAAAAAGCGGTCAATAATTAAGGGAAGGAGGATCACGCTATGCCAAAGGTAGCTCTATATAATCAAACCGGAGCACAAGTAGGGGAGATCGAATTAGCAGATGCTGTATTCGGAATTGAACCGAACCAACACGTGCTTCATGATGCAGTAGTTATGCAACAATCATCTATGCGCCAAGGAACACACGATACCAAAACTCGCTCTGAAGTAAGTGGTGGTGGACGTAAACCTTGGAAACAAAAAGGTACCGGTCGTGCACGTCAAGGTAGTATCCGGTCACCACAATGGGTAGGCGGCGGAACAGTTTTTGGACCTACTCCAAGAAGCTATGCTTACAAGCTTCCTAAGAAAGTACGTCGTTTAGCGATCAAATCTGCATTATCCTCCAAGGTGAAGAATGAAGAAATTCTAGTGCTTGAAGGTTTGCAATTTGAAGCACCAAAAACAAAGGAAATGACTGCAGTATTAAAGAGTTTGAACGTAGCTAGCAAAGCGCTTGTTGTTACTGGTGATTTCGCTGAAAACGTAGCTCTATCTGCACGCAATATTCCTGGGGTTAAATTTGTTACTGCTGAAGGAATCAACGTTCTTGACGTGTTGAAGCACGATAAGCTGATCATCACGAAAGATGCAGTAGCTAAAGTAGAGGAGGTGCTTGGATAATGAAAGAGGCTCGCGATGTTATCCTGCGCCCAATTATCACTGAAAGAACAACAGAAATGATGGCTGACAACAAATATGTATTTGAAGTCGCTCCAAAGTCTAACAAGACTGAAGTAAAACAAGCCATCGAAAGTATCTTCGATGTAACAGTCGAATCAGTTAATACAATTAATGTAAAAGGTAAGCCGAAGCGTATGGGTCGCTACGTTGGGAAGCGCAAGGATTGGAAGAAAGCAATCGTTAAGCTTTCCAGTGACAGCAAGCCATTGGAATTCTTTGAAGGCTAAGCCGATCATCTTTACGAAGGAGGGAAAACCGAATGGGTATCAAGAAGTATAAACCAACGTCAGCTGGACGCCGTCAAATGACTGTTTCTACCTTCGAAGAAATCACTACAGATCAACCCGAAAAATCCCTTCTTGCTCCGTTGAACAAGAAGGCAGGTAGAAATAATCAAGGAAAAATCACCGTGCGTCACCAAGCCGGCGGACATAAGCGCCAATACCGTATTATCGATTTCAAACGTACTAAGGATGGTATCCCTGGGCGTGTTGCAACAATCGAATACGATCCAAATCGTACAGCAAACATCGCATTAATCAACTATGCAGATGGTGAGAAGCGTTACATCATTGCTCCTCAAGGTTTGAAAGTTGGAGATGTAATCGAGTCAGGTCCAGATGCGGATATTAAAGTAGGGAATGCACTACCACTTGCTAACATGCCTGTTGGTACAACCATTCACAATATCGAATTGAAGCCTGGAAAAGGCGGACAGATGGTTCGTTCTGCTGGAGCATCTGCTCAATTGCTAGGTCGTGACGGAGAATATGCAATCATCCGTTTAACATCCGGAGAGATTCGCAAAGTTCGTCTTGAGTGCCGCGCTACGATCGGTCAAGTTGGTAATCTTGATCACGAATTGATCAACATCGGTAAAGCCGGTCGTAATCGTTGGTTAGGTAACAGACCAACTGTTCGTGGTTCTGTTATGAACCCAGTAGATCACCCACATGGTGGTGGTGAAGGACGCGCGCCAATCGGACGCAAATCCCCATTATCTCCTTGGGGTAAACCAACTCTTGGTGCGAAGACTCGCAACAGCAAAAAAGAATCATCGAAATATATCGTTCGCAGACGTAAAAAATAATCTGATATGGGTACGGTTCGGAAGGGCCGTACGTGTGTTACGAAGGGAGGTTCTACTATGGGACGCAGCCTGAAAAAAGGGCCTTTTGTTGATGATCACCTAATGAAGAAGGTAGAAGAGCAAGACGCAAAGGGAGATAAGAAAGTTATCAAAACTTGGTCTCGTCGTTCTACAATTTTCCCGCAATTTATAGGTCATACTTTTGCGGTTTATGATGGACGTAAGCATGTGCCTGTATATGTATCGGAGGATATGGTTGGACACAAGTTGGGTGAATTCGCACCAACTCGTACGTACAAAGGTCATGACTATGATGAGAAGAAAACGAAGAAACGCTAATTAATTCCGACAAGGTAAGAGAGGAGGTTCAGTCATGGAAGCGAAAGCTATTGTAAGAAACATCCGCATTGCTCCTCGTAAAGTTCGTCTGGTGGTGGACTTGATCAGAGGTAAGCAAGTGGGCGAAGCTCTTGCTATACTTGCTCACACGCCGAAGGCAGCTTCACCAGTAGTTGAAAAAGTTTTGAAATCTGCGATCGCAAATGCTGAACACAATTACGAATTGGAGCCAAATTCTTTGGTTATCGAAAAAATCTTTGTGGATGAAGGGGCTACTCTGAAGCGTTTCCGTCCTCGTGCGATGGGTCGCGCAAGCAGAATCAACAAGCGTACTAGCCACATCACAGTAGTTGTATCCGAGAAATAAGGAGGGATAAAGTATGGGTCAGAAAGTAAACCCGATTGGATTACGCGTCGGAATCATTCGTGACTGGGAATCAAAATGGTATGCGAATGACAAAGAATACGCTAATCTTCTTCATGAAGACATCCAGGTTCGCGACTTCTTAAAGAATCGTTTGAAAGATGCAGCGGTTGCTTCCATCGAAATCGAACGCGCAGCGAATCGCTTGAATGTAAATATCCATACAGCAAAACCTGGTATGGTAATCGGTAAGGGTGGTTCCGAAGTTGAAAATCTTCGTAAAACCCTTACACAAATGACCAGCAAACGTGTTCACATCAATATCACTGAAATTAAGAATGCGGATACGAACGCAACACTTGTTGCAGAAAATATTGCTCGTCAATTAGAAAATCGTGTATCATTCCGTCGTGCCCAGAAGCAAGCTCTTCAAAGAACAATGAGATCTGGAGCAAAAGGAATCAAAACTATGGTAAGTGGACGATTGGGTGGAGCTGATATCGCGCGTTCCGAAGGCTATAGTGAAGGAACTGTTCCTCTACACACACTTCGTGCGGACATCGACTATGGAACAGCTGAAGCTCATACTACCTATGGTCGCATTGGGGTAAAAGTATGGATCTATCGTGGCGAAGTACTTCCAACCAAAGCGAAGAAATCCGCTGAGGAAGGAGAGCAGTAATCATGTTGATACCTAAGCGCGTAAAACACCGTAAGCAGCATCATATTGATCTGAAAGGTATTGCCAAAGGCGGTACAACCGTTGCTTTTGGTGAGTATGGTCTACAAGCTCTCGAGCCGGCTTATATTACAAACCGTCAAATCGAGGCTGCTCGTATTGCCATGACACGTTTCATTCGTCGTGGCGGTAAAGTATGGATCAAAATATTCCCAGATAAGCCACTAACAAAGAAACCTCTTGAAGTTCGTATGGGTAGTGGTAAAGGTTCTCCTGAATCTTGGGTAGCTGCAGTTAAACCTGGCAAGGTATTGTTTGAACTTGCTGGTGTACCTGAAGAAACAGCTCGCGAAGCTATGCGCCTAGCTATGCATAAGCTTCCGATCAAATGTAAATTTGTTAAACGAGAAGAAGTGGGTGGTGAAGCAAATGAAAGCTAAAGACTTCCGCAATTTAACCACTGCAGAGATCGAACAAAAGGTTAATTCTTTGAAAGAAGAGCTTTTTAACCTCCGCTTCCAATTGGCTACAGGACAACTTGATAACCCTGCAAGTATCAGCAAGGTACGCAAGTCGATCGCCAAGGCGAAAACCGTTCTTCGTGAACGTGAATTAGGAATCGGTTAATCGTAAAGAGAGGAGGTCTTTCAAAAGTGGAACGTAATGCTCGTAAAGAACTAGTAGGTAAAGTCGTTAGCGATAAAATGGATAAAACCATCGTGGTTTTAGTTGAAACCTATAAAAAGCATCCTCTATACGGTAAGCGTGTAAAGTATTCCAAGAAGTTTAAGGCACATGATGAAAACAACCAAGCTAAGATTGGCGACCGTGTTCTTATTATGGAAACTCGTCCGTTATCCAAGGATAAGCGCTTCCGTCTAGTGAAGATTGTTGAAGAAGCGGTAATTATCTAACTTGACCGGATTACTTTTAGATCCGAAAGGAGGGACTATAGATGATACAAGCGCAAACGCGTTTAGCTGTAGCAGATAACTCTGGTGCAAAAGAATTAATGTGTATTAAGGTTTTAGGTGGAACAGGCCGTAAGACCGCTAACATCGGTGATATTATTGTTTGTTCTGTAAAATCCGCTACACCCGGTGGCGTTGTCAAGAAGGGTGATGTAGTTAAGGCGGTAGTAGTACGTTCTAAGTTTGGTTCCCGTCGTACAGATGGTTCTTATATCAAATTTGATCAGAATGCAGCAGTAATCGTAAGAGACGACAAGAGCCCTCGTGGTACTCGTATTTTCGGACCTGTTGCTCGTGAACTACGCGAAAAGGACTTCATGAAGATCGTTTCACTTGCTCCTGAAGTTCTATAATTCATAGAAATTGAAAGCTTGAATGACAAGGAGGTGCCCTCATGTCTCAAAATAAACTTCATGTGAAAACTGGTGATACTGTAGTAGTAATCACTGGGAAAGATAAAGGCAAAAAAGGACGTATTCTTGCTGCTTTTCCAAAGACAAACCGCGTGCTTGTTGAAGGAGTTAACATGGTGAAGAAACACACCAAGCCAAACCCTACCAATCCACAAGGCGGTATCATTACGAAAGAAGCAGCAATCCATGCATCCAACGTGATGATTGTAGATCCAAAGAGCGATGAACCAACTCGCATCGGATACAAAGTTTTAGAGAATGGTAAAAAAGTGCGTTACGCGAAAAAATCTGGCGAAGTGATCGATAAGTAGTCAGGTGAGAAAGGAGGGCCAATAAATGGCATCTAGATTGTATGATGTATATAAGGATAAAGTTGTTCCAGCATTGATGGCAAAGTTCGGATATAAAAATATCATGGAAGTGCCTAAGCTTGAAAAGATTGTCATCAACATGGGTGTTGGAGCTGCAGTTGCCAATCCTAAAGTATTAGATGGTGCTGTTGCTGACTTACAAGCAATCGCTGGTCAAAAACCAGTTGTAACTCGTGCGAAGAAATCGATCGCAGGCTTCCGTCTTCGTGAAGGAATGCCAATCGGTGCAAAGGTAACCCTACGCGGTGACCGCATGTTCTACTTCGTTGATAAGTTATTTAATGTATCTTTACCACGTGTACGTGACTTCCGCGGAGTATCTGATAAGGCTTTCGACGGACGTGGAAACTACACATTAGGTCTTAAAGAACAACTAATCTTCCCGGAGATTGATTATGATAAGGTAGATCAAATCCGTGGAATGGACATCGTATTTGTAACGACTGCAAAGACAGATGAAGAGGCTCGTGAATTATTAACTCAATTGGGCATGCCTTTCAGAAAATAGATCCCAATTTCTCAAATGAGGAGGGAAAACAGTGGCAAAAAAAGCAATGGTAATCAAGCAACAACGGAATCCGAAGTACCAAGTTCGTGCGTATACTCGCTGCGAGCGTTGTGGACGTCCACATTCCGTACTGCGTAAATTTAAACTTTGCCGTATCTGCTTCCGCGAATTGGCTTACAAAGGCCAACTTCCTGGAGTGAAAAAAGCTAGTTGGTAAACCCCGATTTAGGGAAGGAGGTTTTTAGATATGACCATGACAGATCCTATTGCTGATATGCTAACTCGCATCCGTAATGCGAATATGGCTCGTCACGAAAAGCTTGAATTACCTGCTTCCAATGTGAAGAAGGAAATTGCCAGAATCCTTAAGGACGAAGGTTTCGTGCGTGATGTAGAGTTTATCGACGATAACAAGCAAGGTATTATCCGTGTATTTTTGAAATATGGTCCGGACAGCGAACCTGTAATTACTGGACTAAAAAGAATTAGTAAGCCAGGGCTTCGCGTTTATGCGAAGGGAAGTGAAGTACCTCGTGTACTTGGCGGACTTGGAATCGCGATTCTTTCCACCAGTCAAGGTGTTGTAACTGACAAAGCTGCTCGTCAGGCACAAGTGGGCGGAGAAGTATTAGCGTACGTTTGGTAATTTAGATACAACCAGAACGGAGGTGTAGTGAATGTCACGTATTGGTAAAAAACCAGTAACGATCCCTGCAGGGGTAACCGTTACTGTTGATGATAACTTCGTAACAGTGAAAGGGCCGAAAGGTCAGCTTTCCAGACAATTCAGCAAAGATTTAACGATCAACGTGGCAGAAGGTGAGTTGACTGTTGAACGTCCTTCTGACAACAAGGTGCACCGTGCCTTGCACGGAACAACTCGTAGCGTTGTCGCAAACATGGTTGAAGGTGTAACCAATGGTTATGCTAAAACCCTTGAAATGGTAGGGGTTGGATATCGTGCTGCGAAGTCCGGTAATAAATTAACGTTAAGTGTTGGTAAATCACACCCTGTTGAGATCTTACCTGAAGAAGGAATTGAGTTTGAAGTTCCAGCTCCAACTCAAATCGTTGTAAAAGGGATTAACAAAGAACGTGTAGGTCAAATGGCTGCAGAAATTCGTTCTGTGCGTCTGCCTGAACCTTACAAAGGCAAAGGGATTCGTTATCAAGGCGAACGAGTACGCCGTAAAGAAGGTAAAACTGGTAAGAAGAAGTAAGGCTAAGGCCGCCTAAGAAAGGAGTGACTACAGATGATTACGAAACAAGATAAAAATAAGATCAGAAAGAAGAGACATCTTCGCGTTCGTAACAAGTTACAAGGAACTGCTGTACGTCCTCGTTTGAACGTATTCCGTTCCTCCAAGCACATCTATGCGCAAGTAATCGATGATGCAACCGGAACTACTCTTGTATCTGCTTCTACAGTAGATCCAGAGGTAAAAGGAAATATTGCAAACGGCGGAAACGTTGAAGCTGCTAAATCCGTTGGGTCATTAGTAGCAAAAAGAGCGCAAGAAAAGGGAATCGAAGAAGTTGTCTTTGACCGTGGAGGTTACCTGTATCATGGACGTGTGCAGGCTCTAGCTGAAGCTGCCCGTGAAGCTGGACTTAAGTTTTAATGCTGAAATAAAGGAGGGACATATATGCGTATCGATCCTACCGGTTTGGAACTAGAAGAAAAAGTTGTAGCGATTAACCGTGTAGCTAAAGTAGTAAAAGGCGGACGTCGCTTTAGCTTTAGTGCACTTGTAGTAGTTGGAGATCGCAACGGACATGTAGGCGCTGGAATGGGGAAAGCCTCTGAAGTACCTGACGCAATCCGTAAAGCAATTGATGATGCAAAGAAAAATCTAATTAAAATTCCATTGAGAGGGACTACCATTCCTCATCAGATTTCCGGACGTTTCGGAGCTGGTCATGTATTGATCAAGCCTGCAGCGCCTGGTACTGGAGTTATCGCAGGCGGACCAGTTCGTGCGGTACTTGAATTATCTGGTGTAGGTGATATCTTAACGAAATCACTTGGAACAAACAACCCAATCAACATGGTGAATGCTACCCTCGAGGGTCTTAGCCGCTTAAAAACACCTGAGCAAGTTGCAAAATTACGCGGTAAGACAGTAGCTGAAATTCTAAAATAGGAGGGATATAACATGGCAAAATTGCAAATCACCCTCAAAAGAAGCTTAATTGGTCGCACACAGGATCAAAAAGCTACCGTTCAAGCATTAGGTCTTCGTAAACTCCATCAAACCGTTGTCAAAGAAGACAACGCCGCAACACGCGGGATGGTTGAAAAAGTAAGTCACTTAGTTGAAGTAAAAGAACAAGCGTAATATAGATTAAGATTCGTAAGAGGAGGTGCGACCATGAAACTACATGAATTGAAGCCAGCCGAAGGATCCCGTAAGGAACGCAAGCGTGTAGGTCGCGGAACTAGTTCTGGATGGGGTAAAACTGCAGGACGTGGTCACAAAGGTCAAAACGCACGTTCCGGTGGTGGAGTTCGTCCAGGATTTGAGGGTGGACAAAATCCATTGTATCGCCGTTTGCCAAAGCGTGGATTTACCAATCCGAACCGCGTAGAATATACGATTGTTAATCTCGACGCGTTAAATCGCTTTGAGGCGAATACAGAAGTTACTCCAGAATTACTTTTGGAAACAGGAGTAATTAGCAGCTTGAATGACGGAGTAAAAATTCTAGGCAACGGAGAAATCAACGTATCCTTAACTGTTAAGGCCAACAAATTCTCTCAAACTGCCGTTGAAAAGATTGAGGCTGCTGGCGGTAAAACTGAGGTGATTTAATGTTTTCCACCATCTCAAATATTTTGAAAGTCGGCGACTTGCGTCGGAAGGTGATTTTCACCCTCTTGATGCTCGTCGTCTTTAGGATTGGGAGTTTCGTCCCGGTTCCTAATATTAACGTATCGGCATTAGAAGCCTTCGGAGAACAAAATAATATCTTCGGGTTTCTCAATACGTTTTCCGGTGGTGCATTAAAGAACTTTTCAGTTTTTGCGATGGGGATTATGCCCTATATTACCGCATCGATTATTATGCAGTTGTTATCGATGGATGTAGTGCCACGGTTTACACAATGGTCTAAAGAAGGTGAAGCAGGTCGCCGAAAGATTGGACAATTTACAAGGTATGGAACAGTACTTCTTGGATTAATTCAAGCCATTGGATTGTCGATTGGGTTTAATCGACTCTATCCTGGACTTGTCGTAGATCCATCATTTACGACCTATGCTTTGATTGCTCTAACTTTGACGGCTGGAACTGCTTTTCTCATGTGGTTGGGTGAACAAATTACGGAATATGGGATTGGTAATGGGATCTCCATTATCATCACGGCGGGGATCGTCGCCAGTATTCCGGATGGTGTTCGTTCCATCTATGCTGCTGAATTTCACAATGCAGGGGAAGCGATCTTCCTCCACATCGTTAAATTACTCGTCATTCTATTAGTTCTTATTGCCATTGTTGTTGGAGTTATCTATATTCAACAAGGGATTCGGAAAGTTCCTGTGCAGTATGCGAAACGTGTAGTGGGACGCAGAATGTACGGGGGACAATCCACTCATATTCCGTTAAAGGTTAATGCAGCAGGGGTAATGCCCGTGATCTTCGCAATTTCACTGATTGTTTTTCCGCCGACAGTTGCTAACTTTTGGGCTGGAAATCAGATTGCAGATTGGATCATCAGAAACTTTGATTACCGCGCTCCAATAGGAATGCTCCTCTATGTTTTATTGATTATTGGATTCACTTATTTCTACACATTTGTACAGATCAATCCGATGCAAATGGCAGACAATATGAAGAAAAACGGAGGATATATTCCTGGTATTCGTCCGGGTAAAGCAACGGTTGAATTTATCACTCGTACTCTAAACCGTCTTACGTTGGTAGGATCCATATTCTTAGCTGCGGTTTCCGTGCTCCCTGTCGTTTTCACTACGTTGAGTAATTTACCGCAGTCCGTACAGATTGGTGGAACTTCCTTACTGATAGTAATTGGTGTAGTATTAGATACGATGAAACAAATCGACAGTCAATTGATAAAGCGTCATTATAAGGGCTTTATTAAGTAGTTGCGTTATCTTTAAAGAAGGACGGGGATACAGAGTGAACATCTTATTGATGGGACTACCTGGTGCTGGAAAAGGTACACAAGCCGAACGGATCGTAGAGGAATTTAAAATCCCTCACATCTCTACAGGTGATATGTTTCGTGCGGCAGTGAAAGAAGAAACGGAAATGGGTAAACTGGCTAAGACTTATATGGATGCGGGGCAGCTTGTTCCGGATCATGTGGTCATTGGTATTGTTCGGGAACGCTTAGGAAAAGCTGATTGTAGTACAGGTTTTCTTTTGGATGGTTTTCCAAGAACTGTAGCGCAAGCTGAAGCATTAGACCAAACATTACAAGAGCTCGGACGAAAAATTGATCATGTCATCAATATTGATGTCAATAGAGAATCTCTTCTTGCCAGATTAACTGGACGTCGAATTTGCCGCCAGTGTGGATCGACATACCATGTCATCTTTAACCCTCCAAAAGAGGAAGGGAAATGTGACAAATGTGGTGGAGAACTCTATCAGCGAGATGATGATAATGAAAAAACGGTTGCCACTCGTTTGGATGTAAACATCGAACAATCCGTTCCATTATTGAAGTATTATGAGGACAAAGGTCTCTTAAGAAATATTAATGGAGAACAAGAGATTGGCACGGTTTTTGAAGATATAACTTCTCTATTGAGAGGTCAAGCGTAATGATCATTTGCAAGTCGAAAGCTGAGCTGGAGATAATGCGAGAGGCTGGTCGTATCGTTGCCTTAACTCATCAAGAACTGGCTAAGCATTTGAAACCGGGTGTCACAACCAAGGAACTGGATGAAACGGCTGAAAAATTCATCCGAGGTATGGGTGCAATTCCATCCTTTAAAGGCTATGGTGGATTCTCCGGAAGCATTTGTATTTCTGTGAACGAGGAATTGGTTCACGGCATCCCTGGCAAACGTGTGCTTCAAGACGGCGATATTGTTACGCTTGATATCGGAGCAGAAGTACACGGATATCATGGAGATTCTGCGTGGACTTATGCAGTGGGTTCGATAACGGACGACGCCAAACGGCTTATGGATGTTACAGAACAGTCACTGTACAAGGGGCTGGAGCAAGCTCTTCCGGGTTCTCGTTTGTCTGATATCTCCCACGCGATTCAATCTTACGTAGAAGAAGCAGGTTTCTCCATCGTAAGAGAATATGTTGGACACGGTATTGGACGTCATCTGCATGAAGACCCGCAAATTGCGAATTACGGACCACCCGGCAGAGGGCCCAAGTTAAAGCCCGGAATGGTGTTGGCAGTGGAGCCGATGGTCAATGCAGGTGAAAGATATGTGCGCACTCTACAGGATAATTGGACTGTTGTTACGGTTGACGATTCCTTGTGTGCCCATTATGAGCATACGATTGCGATTACGGAAGATGGTTATGAAATCTTGACGAAGGCCTAGCGTAGGTGATCTATGGTGAAAGATTCTGAAGTGCGACCTTCTTGGATTGGGCAGGTAGTGCAAATCACCCAAGGACGAGACAAAGACAAATATGCGATTGTAGTTAAGCAATCCGATGATAAATTTGTCTGGCTCGCTGATGGGGATAAACGCAAATTTGACCGTCCGAAAAAGAAGAATGTCCTTCACTTGAAGTTTATCGATTTTGTATCCCAGGATGTTCGCAAAAGCCTGTTGGATACAGGACGAGTGACAAACAGCAAGCTGCGATACGCTATGAATAAATTTGCAGAAGAGATGCTCGAAATACAAAGCAAAGGAGTGTAGTGCCTATGGCTAAAGATGATGTAATTGAAGTAGAAGGTACGGTTATTGAACCGCTGCCGAATGCCATGTTTCGTGTTGAACTGGAGAACGGTCATAAAGTACTAGCGCATGTTTCAGGGAAGATCCGCATGCACTTCATACGAATTCTTCCTGGAGACAAAGTCACAGTTGAGTTATCGCCCTACGATTTGACTAGAGGACGGATCACTTATCGCTTTAAATAAGATTAGAGCTAGATTCTCAAGAGTTGTAGTGGAATTGATAAGGAGTTACGCAAGGTTGCGGCAGAAGCAACAGAGGAGGTTATTAACGTGAAAGTAAGACCATCCGTAAAGCCCATTTGCGAAAAATGCAAAATCATTCGCCGCAAAGGGAAAGTAATGGTTATTTGTGAAAATCCAAAGCATAAGCAAAGACAAGGGTAATTCAAAGGAGGTGTCGCACCATGGCCCGTATCGCGGGAGTTGACTTGCCACGTGAAAAGCGTGTGGAAGTTGGTTTAACTTACATTTTTGGTATCGGACGTAATACTGCAAGAAAGATTTTGGAGACCACTGGAATTAGCGAACAAACTCGTGTGCGCGATCTTACTGAAGATGAAATTGGTAAGCTTCGTGAATATATCGATAAAAACTTGAAGGTTGAAGGGGATCTTCGTCGTGAAATCTCTCTAAACATCAAGCGTTTGATCGAGATTGGTTCTTTCCGTGGCGTTCGTCATCGTCGTGGCTTGCCAGTTCGTGGACAACGTACAAAGACGAATGCAAGAACTCGCAAAGGTCCTCGTCGTACCATCGCGAATAAGAAGAAGTAAGGGAGGTCGTAAAACTTGGCTAAAAGAAAGACTGCTGTTACTCGTACCAAACGTCGTGACAGAAAAAATATTGAGTCCGGTGTAGCGCATATTCGCTCTACTTTCAATAACACTATCGTTACCATCACTGACCCTCATGGGAACACTATCTCTTGGGCTAGTGCAGGTGGACTAGGTTTCAAAGGATCTCGTAAGAGCACTCCGTTTGCTGCACAAATGGCTGCTGAACAAGCTGCTAAAACAGCAATGGAACACGGTATGAAGGCTGTTGAGGTTACTGTAAAGGGACCAGGATCTGGTCGCGAAGCTGCTATCCGTTCTTTACAAGCCGCTGGATTGGAAGTCAACATGATTAAAGACGTGACTCCTATTCCTCATAACGGTTGCCGTCCGCCAAAACGTCGTCGTGTCTAATCTCGCGGTTTTTCGCAAGTTTGTAGTTTAAAGATAGTATTACCTGTCAATAATGGTTTCAAGGAGTGCATTTTTGTGCGCACAAAAATCATATGAACGGGTAATCAAGCTTGGGTTGCGATACTTGGTAACCGCTGAAGGGGAATTCCGGTTGTGGGGATTTGTCTGGATCACTTGCCTACAAAGGTTCTGGTGAGCCTTTGAAGGTCCCTTAAATTTCGCTACCGGAATTTTCGACGTTTGAAGGAGGGTTTGTATATGATCGAAATCGAAAAGCCTAAAATAGAAATAGTAGAAGTAAATTCAGATGCAACCTATGGAAAGTTCGTAGTTGAACCGCTTGAACGTGGTTATGGAACAACATTAGGGAACTCCTTACGTCGCATATTGCTTTCATCTTTGCCTGGTGCAGCTGTCACCAGTGTTCAAATTGATGGCGTTTTGCATGAATTTTCTACCATTGAAGGTGTTGTCGAAGACACCACGCAGATCATTCTGAATCTGAAGAAGCTCTCCATCAAGATTCATTCTGATGAGGTGAAGTATCTTGAGATTGATGCTGAAGGCGGCGGAATGGTTACAGCTGGTGATATCCGTGCGGATAGCGATGTGGAAATTCTTAACCCGGATCTTTACATTGCCACATTAGAGGACGATGCCCGCCTGCATATTCGTTTGAAAGCCGATCGTGGCCGTGGATATGTTGCTGCGGATCAAAACAAGGATCTTGATCAACCAATTGGTGTCATTCCTATCGACTCTATCTATACGCCGATCTCACGCGTCAACTACCAGGTGGAGAATACTCGTGTTGGTCAAGTGACGAACTACGATAAGCTAACGCTGGAAGTCTGGACAGACGGAAGCATTCGACCTGAAGAAGCGGTTAGCCTTGGCGCAAAAATCATGACTGAACACCTAAACCTGTTTGTCGGTTTAACAGATGAAGCTAAGGAAGCCGAAATCATGGTTGAAAAAGAAGAGGATAAGAAGGAAAAAGTTCTAGAAATGACTATTGAAGAACTAGACCTTTCTGTTCGTTCTTATAATTGCTTGAAGCGTGCTGGGATAAATACAGTTCAAGAACTAACATTGAAATCTGAAGAAGACATGATGAAGGTGCGCAATCTTGGACGCAAATCCTTAGAGGAAGTTCAAGAAAAGCTTGCCGAGCTTGGTCTTTCTTTACGAAATGATGATTAATAACGTTGTGTTAAGGGGAGGGAATCTAAATGGCATATTCTAAAGTAGGCCGCAGATCTTCCGCTCGTAAAGCATTGTTCCGTGATTTAGTGACGGATTTGTTTATAAATGAGCGTATTGAAACGACTGAAACAAAGGCAAAAGAATTGAGAAGCATTGCTGAGAAGCTAATCACTTTAGCTAAGCGTGGGGATTTGCACGCTCGTCGTCAAGTTTCTGCTTTTGTTCGTAACGAAGTAGCGGATGTTGAAAGCGGACAGGATGCAATCCAAAAATTGTTTGCAGATATTGCTCCACGTTATGCTGAGCGTAATGGAGGATATACTCGTATTCTTAAGCTTGGGCCTCGCCGTGGAGACGGTGCACCTATGGTATATTTGGAGCTTGTATAATGTCTGGAGAAAAGGGTGGGGCAGAATCTTGGTTTTTCCTAGATTCTGATTCTGTACCCTTTTTTTTTTGCATTTAAGCGGAGTTTATCCGACTAATTGGTCTGAAACGTAAATTCTGCTTGAAATAGGCGGAGTTTTTCCGGTTAATTTGGTAAAAGGGCCTTTTTTGCTGCCAATTGTCTCTAATAACCGGAATTTCTCCGTCTATTTGCCGGATTTAAGTCCGGTCTTAACAAATAAGCGGAAATGCTCCGTTTAATCGAAGGAAGAAACCATGGATCCCTTAATTATCTTCAATAATGTTAGTTTTGCCTATCCTGAGAAAGACATGGTTCTTAAAAACATCGACTTGACAATCCACTCTGGAGAATTCTTAACAATCATTGGCCACAACGGTTCAGGAAAATCCACTTTGGCGAAAATGATGAATGGTTTATTGCTGCCTTCCGAAGGAGAGGTTCAGGTGAGCGGCCTGGATACGAAAAACTCTTCAGAGATCTGGAAGATTCGTCAGACAGTAGGCATTGTCTTTCAAAACCCCGATAACCAGTTTGTCGCGCCAACGGTCTATGACGATGTGGCATTTGGCCTGGAAAATATGGGTCTGCCGCGAGAGGAAATGATCCAACGGATTGATTTGGCCCTGCAGCAGGTATCGATGACATCCTTTAAGGATTATGAGCCTCATCGCTTATCCGGCGGGCAGAAGCAGCGTGTGGCGATTGCAGGCATCCTGGCCATGCGTCCCAAGGTGATCGTATTTGATGAGAGCACTTCAATGCTCGATCCAATGGGCCGTAAAGAATTATTGGCGACGACGAAAGCTTTGCATGACGAGGGTTTTACCATCGTGGGTATTACACATGATTTGGAAGAATCGCTGCAGGCTGACCGGGTCATTGTCATGGATCATGGGGAAATTGCTTTACAAGGTTCTCCACAAGAGGTCTTTCAACATATAGACAAGCTTAAAAATAGAAAACTTGATGTTCCTTTTTCCGTTGAGATGGCCCATCGCTTGCGTGAGAAAGGGGTTCCGGTCCCTGAAGGGATCTGGCAAAGAGAAGAACTGGTGGAATGCCTATGGAAATTACTGTGAATGGTCTGAAACATACATATGCACAGGGGACCCCTTTTGAACGGCATGCCCTTGGTCCAATTGATTTGCAACTTCCTTCCGGAAGCTTTACCGCGATTATCGGCCAGACTGGTTCGGGAAAATCAACGTTGATTCAGCACTTCAATGGATTGTTGAAACCCACTTCAGGCGAAATCATAGTGGGTAATGTGAAAATTACCCCCAAAGGAAAAGCGCCCCTGAGGGACCTCCGTAGAAAAGTTGGGCTGTTGTTTCAGTACCCTGAATATCAGTTGTTCGAGGAAACTGTTGAAAAAGATATTGCCTTTGGTCCTACGAATTTTGATTTCCCCCCAGAGCTTGTTCACACCCGTGTAAAGGAAGCGATGGCCTTCGTCGGACTCGACTATGATGCCTTCAAAGATCAATCCCCACTAGCTCTAAGTGGTGGACAGATGCGCAGAGTGGCGATGGCTGGAGTGTTGGCCCTGAAGCCTGAGATGGTCGTGTTGGATGAGCCGACAGCTGGCCTTGATCCACAGGGGAAACGCGAAATTCTGCAGAGGTTATACAAGCTCCATAAAGCAGAAAAATGGACGACCATTCTCGTGACACATAATATGGAGGATGCAGCCCGTTATGCCGATCGGATTATAGTCATGAAGGACGGGGGCATCGTGCTTGATGGAACACCAACAGAAGTGTTTTCCAAAGATGTCGAGCTACAGGAGATGGGGTTGGATTTACCGGAGATCACCCAGTTTATTATGGAACTGAATAAAAATTTGGAGTCTCCTCTTCCAACTAACATTTTTCAGATCGAGGAATTGGAAAAGGAATTGCGGAAGAGAGCCATGAGCAAAGGGGGGAAAAGATGAATTTTTTATCCCGCATCCCCATTGGTCAGTTTATACCAGGTGACTCCTTTGTGCACCGACTTGACCCGCGTTCTAAGTTATTATTCACGCTTTTGTTTGTTGTCCTGATTTTTTTTGCGGATGAACCGAGGACTTATATTTTTCTAATCTGCTTTACCCTGTTGTCCCTCTTTGCATCAAGAATATCGCTTTCATATCTTTTTCGTTCCCTGAAACCTATTATTTGGCTGATCTTATTGACAGTACTCGTTCATATTTTCATGACGAAGGGTGGAAGCCTTGTTTGGGAATGGAAATGGTTTAGCGTATACGAGGAAGGACTTAGACAGGCGATTTTAATCTCTGTCCGTCTGATCGTTTTAATTATCATGGCTTCTTTGCTTACCTTGACAACTTCACCGCTTGATCTGACAGATGGGATTGAACGACTTTTACAGCCGCTTGCAAGGTTTAATTTTCCAGCCCATGATTTGGCGATGATGATGTCGATCTCCCTACGTTTTATTCCCACCTTGCTTGAGGAGATGGATAAGATTATGAAAGCGCAGATGTCGCGAGGAGCCTATTTCGATAGTGGGGGTTTGGTTAAGCGGACACAGGCGCTCGTTCCTCTGCTAATTCCGCTGTTTGTCAGTGCCTTTCGACGAGCGGAGGAGCTAGCTCTAGCTATGGAAGCTAGGGGATACCGTGGAGCGATCGGACGGACCAAATTGAGGGAACTGGCTTGGTCGAGGACAGATGGCGTATTTCTTGTACTTGTTATTTTAATGGTGGTGCTTTTCTTTTTAATCCGGCAATGGTGAGGGATTGTGATGGTAAAGACGTATCGTAAAATTAAATGTAAGGTCAGCTATGACGGAACAGACTATGCCGGTTACCAGGTTCAGAGCAATGCTTTGACCGTTCAGCAGCTGATTGAAGAGGCGATTGAGCAGATAGCAAAGGAACGGACGACGATCTATGCTTCGGGGCGGACAGATGCCGGAGTGCACGCGCGAGGACAAGTGTTTCACTTTCGTACCGCTTGTTCTATTCCTGTTCATAAATGGCCCTATGCCTTTGTCACAAAACTCCCCAATGATATTGTCGTATGGGAAGCTGAGGAGGTTCCCGACGATTTTCATGCTCGGTTTGATGTAAAGGAGAAGATCTATCGGTATTCTCTTATGAATCGTCCTTTTCCCGATGTTTTTCACCGTAAGTATGCCTGGCATGTACCTTACGATTTAAACCTCGAGGCTATGCGCTCTGCGGCAAACTATCTGATTGGGGAACATGATTTCACCTCTTTTTGTTCGATTAAAACAGATGTTGAAGACAAGGTTCGGGAAATCTATGATATTTCCTTAGAAGAACACGACGAGGGAAGGGTATGGCTGACTTTTCGAGGCAATGGGTTCTTGTATAATATGGTTCGGATCATGACAGGAACGCTAGTAAAAGTTGGTACAGGGGAGTGGGAACCGGATCGTGTCCGGGACATCCTGGAGGCTTGCGACCGCACCGCTGCTGGTCCGACGGCACCAGCGCAAGGATTGACACTCTGGGAAGTTAAATATTAAAAAACGCCGGGAGCCGTTGTTTTTTTCTTGACTCTGATTCGTAATTGAAGTAAGATATTCTTTGGTTATTCATAAATTCCGTTTCCCACGTTCCCCGGGATTTAGAATAGATGTTCAGACGATATTTTTTAAAACAATGATTTACTGAAAGACTAGGAGGGAAATCGATGCGTACCACATATATGGCTAAGCCTAATGAAGTAGAACGCAAATGGTATGTTGTTGATGCGGAAGGCCAGACACTTGGTCGTCTTGCAAGTCAAGTAGCGTCAATTATTCGTGGTAAGAACAAGCCTGAATTTACACCACATGTTGATACTGGTGATTTCGTCATCATCATCAATGCAGAGAAGATTAGATTAACTGGTAAAAAGATGAGCGATAAGAAGTATTACTTCCATAGCTTACATCCGGGCGGATTGAAAACATTCACTGCAGCTGAAATGATTGCTAAGAAACCTGAAAGAATGTTGGAATTGGCTGTTAAGGGGATGCTTCCTAAGAATCGTCTTGGTCGTCAACTTGCTACTAAGCTTAAGGTATATGCAGGAGCTCAGCATCCACATGAAGCTCAAAAACCAGAAGTACTGGAAATTCGCGGTTAAGTATTAAAGGAGGTTTCATTTCGTGGCACAAGTACAATATTATGGAACTGGACGTCGCAAGCACTCTGTAGCACGTGTGCGCCTTGTACCTGGTGACGGACGCGTTGTCATTAACAAGCGTGAGATGGATGACTACTTCGGTGGTTTAGAAGTATTAAAATTAATTGTTAAGCAACCACTTGTATTAACTGAAACTGTTGGCAAGTATGATGTGCTTGTTAACGTTCGTGGTGGTGGAACAACTGGACAAGCTGGAGCAATTCGCCACGGGATCTCTCGTGCATTATTGCAAGCTGATCCTGAGAGTCGTGGTTCTCTTAAGAGAGCTGGCTTCTTAACTCGCGACCCTCGTATGAAAGAGCGTAAGAAATACGGTCTTAAAGCAGCTCGTCGCGCACCTCAGTTCTCCAAGCGTTAATTATCAACGACACAAGACTCTCAACCTTTATGGGTTGGGGGTCTTTTTTATGGCTAAGAACTGCATTTGATTACAGGTATATCAAGAATGGGTAGAGCCATATAATTTTTTCGTAATTTAATTTTTATTACAAGATTCTTTTGTTAACGACAAAACAAGCCTTATCTTAACAGATGTAAGGCCTGTTTAGTTATTCGTCCTAATCCTTTTTCTTTTCAATGGGTACAAAGTTTAGAATTTCCTTTGTCTCGAAGCTGTCGATGAGTCTGTTTTGCCAATCGTAATAATCAAGCCTTTCTTCTAGTTTTTTAATATCTATGAAGGCTTGCTCACGAATTTCCTCGGAGGTCTCCGGCTCAGCAATAAGCTTCTGTAACTTAGCGATGGACTTTTCCATCGCACTGCTATTCATTGCGATGGCTGTCTGCCATTTAATGGTGAAGTAGTCAAAAAAGCACTCATACCAATCATCTTTAATTGCGTATAAATCCTTCCTTTCACCCTTCACCCAAACCTTCTCCACCATATTTAAATCAAGTAAACTGCGAACCGCAACACTCATACTTGTTTTACTCATCCCAAGCGCTTCTTTCATTTCATCCAGTGTAAGTGGTTTATCTGAAAAAAAGAGGAGACCGTATAACCGTCCAGCCGAGGCGGTGATTCCATAAAGATGCATATTTTGAGCAATGGCATCTATAACTATAGTCCTGGTTCTTTCTAATATTTCATGGTCTTTCAAATCTGTCACATCCTATATAAGTTTTCACCACTATTCAAATTCTAGCCTACATATTCATGAAAGAAACGTAAAGGTTCCTTTCATTATGGAATCAGGAGGATATTAGAGGATTTATAAGTAAATTTGTCAATTGGTTTGTACAGTTATTTCTGTACGTAAAATACAAACGATAATGACGGTATATACCCTTTGAACTAGAACAATTTAACAGGATATAATGGATTAAGGTCATAAGCGCCAAATTAAACGGGGTGAAAGAATGGAAGAAAACCATATAAAGATAAAGGTTAGTGATGTAACCAAGATTTTTGGGAAATCATCAAAGAAGGCCTTACAGTTACTTAATGAAGGAAAATCAAAGGAACAGATCTTAAAGGAAACGGGCTCAACAGTTGGAGTTAATCGAGCATCATTTGAAGTAAGGCCAGGCGAAATATTCGTCATTATGGGTTTATCTGGAAGTGGTAAGTCCACTTTAGTCCGATTGCTTAATCGCCTAATTGAACCGACGATCGGGCAAGTTTTTATTGATGGTAAAGATGTAGTAAAGATGAGTAAGGAAGAATTAAGGGAAGTTAGAAGAAAGAAAATTAGTATGGTTTTTCAAAAGTTTGCCTTGTTTCCTCATAGAACTGTGCTTGAGAATACAGAGTATGGTTTAGAAATTCAAGGTGTTGAAAAGTCCAATCGAAGTAAAAAGGCATTAGAAGCTTTAGAATTAGTCGGACTTAAGGGATATGAAAATCAATACCCTAGTCAACTAAGTGGTGGAATGCAGCAACGTGTAGGACTGGCGAGAGCACTGGCAAATGATCCTGACATACTTTTAATGGACGAAGCTTTTAGCGCATTGGATCCGTTGATTCGAAAAGATATGCAGGATGAGTTGCTAGAATTACAATCCACTATGGAAAAAACGATCGTTTTTATTACCCATGATTTAGATGAGGCCCTTCGTATTGGTGACAGAATTGCCCTGATGAAGGATGGTAACATCGTACAAATAGGAACACCTGAAGAAATATTAATGCATCCTTCCAATGAATATGTTGAGAGATTCGTAGAGGACGTAGATCTTTCCAAGGTGCTCACTGCCGGTCATGTTATGAGGCGTGCCGAGACCGTTCAAATTGATAAAGGTCCGCGTGTCGCACTAAAATTAATGAAGGACCTAGGAATTTCATCGATCTATGTTGTGGATAAACAACAGATTCTTCTCGGCGCCATTACCGCTAAAGATGCTTTAGAAGCAGCAGAAAAGAATCAGTCGTTAAAGGACTTTCTAGACAAGGATATTAATGTGGTTGGAACCGAAACATTATTAATCGATTTGTTCGATATCGTATCGTCGTCGACCATTCCTGTTGCGGTTACAGATGAAAAGAACCGTTTAAAAGGAATTCTCATTAAAGGTGCTGTTCTCGGTGCTCTTACGGGTAATGAACAATATATAAACGAGGTTTCTGTATCTGTAAATGAGGTTGCTGCACCAGAAGTGGCACCAGCTAAGGAGGTGATGTGATATGGAGGGCATGTTACCGAAACTTCCTATAGCAAAATGGATCGATGTTTTAGTTGATTGGATGACTGCTACCTTTGGTGGATTGTTCGATGGCATATCCGATGGGGTTGGACTTTTTGTTGAAGGAATTGTTTCAGGTTTAGGCTTCATACCTTCTATTCTGTTAATTATTCTGATCAGTTTATTGGCTTGGAAGGTTTGTAATTGGAGAATTGCTATATTTTCATTACTTGGTCTTTTACTCATTGATAATTTAGGTTATTGGGAACACATGCTAGAAACGCTGGCTCTTGTATTGACCGCCGTATTGATTTCCATCTTGATTGGAATTCCAGTTGGAATTTGGGCATCACAAAGTGAAAGAGTAAGGCAGGTAGTGATACCTATACTTGATTTTATGCAAACCATGCCGGCTTTCGTTTACTTACTTCCCGCCATCTTTTTCTTTAGTATAGGGGTGGTACCAGGGGTTGTTGCATCCGTCATATTTGCAATGCCACCAACCATTCGTTTAACCATACTTGGGATTAAGCAGGTGCCGGCAGATTTAATTGAAGCGACAGAAGCCTTTGGCTCCACAACCAAGCAAAGGCTACTAAAGGTGCAACTGCCGTTAGCCATGCCAACGATCATGGCAGGGATTAATCAAAGTATCATGCTAGCTTTATCCATGGTGGTCATAGCATCCATGGTTGGGGCTCCTGGACTCGGTACAGAGGTTTATCGTGCCGTTACGCAAATCAAAACAGGTGTTGGGTTTGAAGCTGGTTTAGCAATCGTCGTCATCGCGATTTTACTAGACCGCATCACACAAAATATTGGTAAGAAGAAACAAGGGGGAACAATGTAATGTTAAAAAAATTAGTAGGGATCACATCAGCAATAGCATTAACGCTAGGTTTGGCGGCGTGTGGAGGATCCGAAAAAGGTGGATCAACTGATTCAGCTGGATCAACCTCTGCAGAATCAGAAGCTACAACTGCATCTGTAGGTGAACAAGTTGATTACAAAATTATAGGAATTGATCCAGGTGCTGGGTTAATGAAAATAACGATCGATAAAGTATTGCCAGAATACGGATTAGATAAGTGGAAAGTCGTAGAGGGTTCCGGTGCTGCTATGACCGCAGCGCTGAAAAAAGCCTATGACAAAAAAGAGCCCATCATTGTCACAGGATGGAGTCCGCACTGGAAGTTTGCAAAATTTGACTTAAAATACTTAGAAGATCCAAAAGGTGTCTATGGTGGTGCAGAGGATGTTAACACCATTGTTCGTCAAGGATTAAAAGAAGAAAAACCTGATGCTTATAAGCTTCTTGATCAATTTAAATGGGAGCCAAAAGATATAGAAGCAGTCATGAATTTAATTCAAGAAGGCAGCGAACCAGCTGATGCAGCAACAAAATGGGTAAGCGAAAATCAAGAATTAGTTAGCACTTGGACTGAAGGGGTTAACAAGGTTGACGGCGAAGAGCTTAAGATTCTTTATGTAGCATGGGATGATGTCATTGCTAGCTCAAATGTCATAGCAAATGTACTTGAAAGTGTAGGATATAAAGTGAAGTTAATTCAGGTTGACGCAGGTCCAATGTGGGCTGGTGTAGCAGACGGAAGTGGTGATGCCATAGTAGGTGCATGGTTGCCAACCACTCACGCTGACTACTACGCTGAATACGAAGGGAAGTTTGAAGATCTAGGACCAAACCTCCAAGGTACAAAGCTCGGATTAGTCGTTCCAAAATACATGGATATTAACTCCATTGAAGATCTAAAAGAATAATTAGATATCTACTGAAAGATAGCTGGAAACATCCAGCTATCTTTTCTTTTTATAGGAACTTAATTTCTAAATGTATGAATTCCATCTGAAGATGACACAATGGGAAGAAAAGCATGACTAGGTGATAACAACATGGATAACAATGTCATTTCATTGGAACAAAAAGCAGCAGACCGCAACAGCATATTAAAAAAGAAGGCTATGCATGGGATCAACAATAAGGAACTAAACGATTACTACAATAAAGTAGTAAAAGACAGTATCCATCACCTTTCTTTTTTACAGAAATTCGTTGCCGAAGAATACTTGGGAGACACGGTGATTGATTCCTTTGCGATGGGAATAGAAGCAAGCAAGTTAAGGCTTGATGGTAAATCCATCGAGGGAATCGAGGAAGTATTCGCCACCGACCTACACAGTAAATTAGCTGAACTTGGAGGAAAGCATCAATTGTATCAGTACCTTCGCGAAGGAGATATTTACTCCATCACGATCATCGCGGAAGATCTTAGCAACCAGTGGTTCCGTAAGGGAGTTATCTATGGAGAAAAACAGCGGAAACTTCGCTTGATGTAACACCTTCATGTCATATCCCGACCCTTTGTCCCATAGTATGGTAAGGACAAACTTGGACGGGTGGTGTCGAGATGGCCAAAAAACGAACAGCGATGCTTTGGCTCGCTGCATTCCTTTTGTTAGTTTCAATCTTTACTTATGAGTTCCCCAAGAATGAAACCTGGACAGCCTGGTCTTTGCCGATTTCTGGAGCCATTATTGCGGTAGATCCGGGGCATGGTGGGTTTGATGGCGGTGCCGTTAGCAAGAGTGGGATCATTGAAAAGGATGTTGCCCTCACGATCTCCCTCTACTTAAGGGAATTCCTTCAACAAGCAGGGGCACTAGTCATTATGACAAGAGAAACCGACGAGGATTTAGCAACGGGGAAATTACGACAAATGAAACGAGAGGATATCCATAGAAGAGTTAAATTAATCAATGAAAGCGGAGCAGATCTCACGGTCAGCATCCACTTGAATGCGATCCCTTCGCCTCGTTGGTATGGTGCACAAACCTTTTATAATCCACTGCTGAAAGAGAACGCTTTGCTTGCTTTCCTCATTCAGGATGAAATTAAAACAAATCTTAAAAATACGGATCGCCATGCCAAGAAAAAGAAGGATATGTACATCTTAAATAATGTCAGCATGCCTTCGGCCTTAGTGGAAGTTGGCTTCCTGTCTAACCCAGGTGAAGCAGCGAAATTGTCTGATAAAGAATATCAAAAGAGTATGGCTAATGCGATCTATCAGGGAATTCTTCGATATTATTCAGGTGAAACTGTACCCGATTCAAAGTTTATTATCGACTAGTTATGTTATAATAAATTTTGGGACAAATTTCATTAGGGGAAGAGGGAAAAACCATGATTACGAACGAGCAAATTTTAGAGGCTTTGCGTGGGGTGGAGGATCCAGAGCTTCATAAAAGTGTTGTCGAGCTTAATATGGTTCGCAATATTCAAATAGACGGAACAAAGGTCAGCCTAGATGTGATTTTAACCATTCAAGGATGTCCGTTAAAAGTAAAGATTCAAGAAGACGTGGAAAATGCAATTAAAGCGCTCGGAGCAACAGAAGTCCATGTCCGTTTCGGTTCGATGACAGACGAAGAGCGCGCTGCCCTTACAGCAAAATTAAGAGGCGGTCAGCCTGCAGCAGCAGGAGCATTATCACCTCTTTTATCTAAGGAATCCGGGGTTACCTTTATTGCGGTTACCAGCGGAAAAGGCGGCGTAGGGAAATCAACCGTAACAGTCAATCTGGCTACAGCATTGGCTCGTTTAGGCAAACGTGTAGGGATTATCGATGCAGATATCTACGGATTCAGTGTCCCTGATATGATGGGAATCGATCAACGTCCAACCGTGATTGACAACGTTGTCCTACCTGTACAGCGTTACGGGGTAAAGGTGATTTCTATGGGCTTTTTCGTAGAAGATAATTCACCTGTCATATGGCGTGGTCCAATGCTAGGGAAGATGCTTCGTAACTTCTTTTCAGAAATCCATTGGGGGGAATTGGACTACCTGCTTTTAGACCTTCCTCCAGGAACAGGGGACGTGGCACTTGATGTCCACCAAATGATCCCGCAGAGTAAGGAAATTGTTGTTACCACACCGCATGCTACAGCAGCTTTTGTTGCAGCTAGAGCAGGTTCTATGGCGATTAAAACAGGGCATGAAATCCTTGGTGTTGTAGAAAACATGTCCTACTTTGAATGCGATGATTGCGGCCATAAACAATCGATCTTTGGCAAGGGTGGCGGTGAAAAGCTTGCGCAAGAACTAAACACAGAAATTTTAGCGCAAATTCCACTAGGACAACCAGATTATGATCTGAACGATCCGAATTCCGCTCCATCCGTATATGAACAGGATTCGAAAATTGGTTCCATCTATATGGACTTAGCACAGAACATCATAAAAAAAAGCTAGGCGAATGCCTAGCTTTTTTATCATTGCGCTGCCCCGCCACCGCCGCCGGCACCACCACTCCCTCCAGCACCACCGGATTGATTACTGCCCTTTCCTTTTTCCTTCTTCTCAGGTTTCATCATTTCTTTCTGCGCTTCCATCATGAGGTCAATTAGTTCCATGCGAAACATTGGGCTTTGTATCGCATCTTTCATTACCGACATGGTTTGCTGTTTATAAGAAGGAGTGTTCATGGCGTGCAGCAGGTTCTCCTGCGCCTTTGGATCTTTCAGCGTTTTAATAAACAGCTGTTGATATTCCGGATCTTTCATCATTTCCTTTAATAATTTCTTATGTTCATCCTGGATTGCTTTGGCAAAGGCTGCTGCCACTTTCGGATCCTTCATCATTTCCTTAAATCCTTCTTGATTTTTCGGGTCTGTTAATGCTTTTTCAACAGAGGACTGAATTTTGACGCCATCCAGTGACATCGATTCCTTTTTTACGGTTTCTTTAACTGCTTTCTTCCCCTCGTCAGTTTTCAAAATGTCAATAACCATCGATTTAACTTCTTTGTAATCTGGTGAGGCCTTTCCCTGCTGCTGTCCGCCTCCACCGCCGCAGGCAGTTACGAGGAAGAACAGGCATAAAGAAAATACAACCTTCATTGTGTTGGACATTCGCTTATCCCCCCAGGGCTTTTTTCTTAGGGTGGGCTAGGAACGGGCAAATATCCAAGGGGGTATGTGGATGGACTGGAATTTTGTGAGGATCACTGGTACAATCATATCGTTATACGCAAGAAGGAGGACGACGCCTTGAATTTGAAGAGATGGCTTTATCTTTTTTTCAGTACTTTAATGGTTGGGGCGGTTACATCCCTAATTTTGGGACTTCTACTTGAACGGAATTTATGGGGAATGGGAACATTAAATATAATGGTAGGATTAATTGGTCATCTCGGTGCAGGCATGTTGTTTAGCTTAATCTCACAGATGGGCTTTTTCGCCTATTTAGCCATTCATAATTTTGGCCTAGGGTTGTTTCGAAGCTTATGGTCACCCGTACAAGTGGTATTAATCGCTTTCACCTTCTTTGATCTGGTCTATTTTCGTTATCAATTGTTTGGAGATGAGGCGAGCCTCTTTTCCTTCATCTGGCTTCCTTTGGGAATTTTGGTATATTCCTTGATCATTGCCTTTTTTAAGGTGAAGCAAACCAATAGCCGGGCAGCTGTTCCCACCGTTTTTCTAATTTTTGTGGTGACGGTAGTGGAGTGGATTCCCGCACTTCGTGAGAATAATCTTCTCTCGATGTATTATATGCTCATCCCATTGCTTCTTTGTAATTCATGGCAAGTCATGCAGTTACATCGTTTAACACAGAAAAAAGCCCCCGGAAAGGGAGCTTGACCATCAATCAACGGTTTTCGATTTCACCTTGGTATCGGCAATTAATTCAGACACGGTAGCAAACTCATAGCCTTTTCCTTTCAGAGTGTCGATAATCTTCGGCAAGGCAAGATGGGTTTGTTTGCTGGAGTCACTAGCATGCAGCAAAATAATGTCACCCGGATGGGCCTTTTTTAATACATTCTGTACAATGGTATCGACACCGGGATTTAACCAGTCCTTAGAATCGGTATCCCACTGTATGACGGTATAATTCAACTCATCGGCTATGCGCAAGACCCTTTTATCAATATCACCGTTCGGGGTGCGGAGGAGTGTGGGCTTTTTCCCGGTCACCTCCTGCAGGATTTGATCTGCCCGTTTGATTTGGTCCCTGATCTCCTCGTCAGTTAACCGGGTATAATTGATATGCTTGTATCCATGTGATCCAATCTCAAAGCCTGCATCCTTAATTTTTTTGACAATCTCTGGGTTTTCTTTACTCCATTCAGCAGACAAGAAAAAAGTTGCCTTTTTAACCCCTTTTTCTTTTAACACTTCCAAGATCGGTTCAGCCCGCTGTTCCCCCCAGCTAATGTCAAAGGTTAAGGCGAGCTTTTTTTGATCCGTTTCCACCTTGTAGATCGCGGCAGGTCCCTTTTCAAAGGTGAATACAGCAACATTTTGTTTTTCAGCATAGGCTATACCAATCGCAAAAATTGCTGCCACAACGATGACGAAGTACTGCTTAAACCTTTTACCATTGAGTACCCAATAGAATTTCATCTGTTTGCACCTCCTATCTTTGTCCACTACCAAAAATGTATGCGGGGTAGACAAGGATATGCAGGGTTAGAATAAAATTTTACGCAGATAAATATGGAACGGAAAAGATGAGGTGAAAAAATAAATGATGTCTGTTTTGGGAAAAGGTGTCCGAATCGTAAAGAGGAATTCGAAATTTATTTTACTCGGCACGGGGATTTTTCTTATTAGTATTTTAATTGGATATTTAAATGCAGAGGAAATTCAGAAGATGGCATCCGAGTTGATGAAGGAATTAGAACAGATTGCCCGTAAAATCAATGAGAATAACAGTCCACTCTATACCTTTTGGGTGATCTTTCAAAATAACCTACTGGCTTCCTTGTCCATGCTTGGTTTGGGGATTTTCCTCGGTTTTTACCCGGCTCTTGCTTTGCTTTCCAATGGGATACTACTCGGTTTTATGCTCAAAATTTCGGCTTTAAAAGGAATTAATCCATTTTCTGTGTTCTTCTTGGGTATTCTTCCTCATGGTATTTTCGAACTCTTTGCCGTCATTGTAGCTGCATCTATCGGGATGAAATATGGGATTTTAATTATCCGGATGTTGGCGAATTTAGCCAATAATAGCAGAAGATCGAGGCTAGTGGATGATTTCAAAACGAGTTTAAACGAACTTCCTTATATCGTTGGGGCTATTGTTGTGCTATTGCTTTTGGCGGCTGTGATCGAGAGCACCGTAACTCCGTTGCTCATTAACTCTTTTCTAGGGGATCAGATGGTGTCATGAATAAGAATGGGAAACTTTAGGAATGATAATTTCACATTCTAATTTCCAGGAGTTGGATTTCACCATGTTAGGATTTCTTTTTAGTGAAAAAGAGTGCCAAGAACTGGAGTATATGCTCCGGCGCGAAATGGAAGAACTCATGTTGGACTTAGGGGATAAGCGGATAGATGGGGTTGTCAAAAAGGCCATGGAAGAAAGATACGCCATTATTTTTCGGATGTACGGAAGGCTTGCCTCTCCGAAGGAACTAATGAAGTATGTACGAAATAAAACAAGAGCACAGAACGAACAGCAATAAGTTGAAAAAGAAAAAGTCTTGCTTGGCCATCCTCTAGAGAGCCATCAGCAAGACTATTTCTCGTTTTCTGTTTAATTAAGGAACAAAACTTTTTCTAACGTACGGGTAACCGTTTCATCGTTTTAATTTTAATCGTTTTAATCCGATCATCCATCAAAGTTTCAATCTGACCGTTTTTTAAAGTGACCTCTGCCATACAGCAATCTGGACTAAGCCAACTAAGCTTTCCGCAAATTTTTGCGTTCTGGTTGGTTCGGACTTCAATCGATTCACCCACACAGTCTAGCAGCCTTTTCCTGATTTCTTCACCCATGACAGGGCCTCCTAACACAGTAATTTAATTTGTGTCACTTTATACTTTTGCCCTAAGCTGGAGTCATCATGTATTTTACTTTCATAAATTATAATCATCTGTTTGCAGAGTGCCGAAACACAGGAAGGGAAAAGCTACAAAAAAAGTACGCATGCTGAGGGAGGAAAAGAAACATTGAATACAAACATTTCGATCATTGGAGTTCCCATGGATTTGGGAGCAGACCGTCGAGGAGTGGATATGGGGCCGAGTGCCATTCGTTATGCGGGGGTAAAAAGACGTTTAGAGTCTATTGGCTACCAGATCGAAGATATTGGGGATCTTAGTGTACCAACGCCGGAATCCTATCCGATTATTCATGATAATTTAAAATACCTGGATGAAATCGCGAAAGTAAATGAAAAGCTCGCCGAGGCCGTTGATCGGGAAATGGGAAGAGGACGATTCCCCCTTGTGCTTGGTGGGGATCATAGCATTGCGATCGGTACGATTGCGGGTCTGGCCAAGCATAAAAAGAATATGGGCGTAATTTGGTTTGACGCACACGGTGATATTAATACAGGGGAGACCTCTCCATCGGGGAATATCCACGGGATGTCGCTTGCTGTTTCGCTTGGCATTGGACACCCCAACCTGATTCATATTTATGGAAACCAAGCCAAGATTAAGCCTGAAAATGTAGTGATTATCGGAGCCAGAGATCTGGATCCAGGTGAGCGAAAGTTGATTAAACAGTTAGGAATCAAAGTCTACACAATGCACGAAATCGACCGCTTGGGGATGCCTCGAGTAATGGAAGAGGCCCTCGAGATTGTATCCAGGGGGACAGACGGTGTTCATTTAAGCCTTGATTTGGACGGACTCGATCCACATGATTGTCCGGGGGTTGGTACCCCTGTGATTGGAGGAATAAGTTATCGTGAAAGTCATCTGGCGATGGAAATGCTTGCAGAAGCAGATATTTTAACCTCCGCTGAATTTGTAGAGGTCAACCCGATCCTTGATGTACAGAATAAAACAGCGAAGGTGGCGGTCGCATTATTATGTTCCGCCTTTGGGGATAAATTGTTATAATAAAATAGATGATGGCAGAATATACCTTCCCCTCATAGGGGCTTAGAAAGGTATATTCTTTATTGTTTTTGAAACTTTTTTGATTGACCCATCGTATACTCACATAGAACCCTAAGAGATAAAAGGGGTAAGGAGCACCAAATGGTCTCAATAGAAGAAAAGCTGATAAAAAGAATTAAAAAAGGGGATCGCGACGCGTTTCCGGAACTGGTGGAGCTGTACAAGGATAAAATTTATCACGTGGCCTACCGCATGCTTGGGAATGCCCAAGAAGCAGAAGATATCGCGCAGGAAACCTTTATCCGCGTATACGCCAATCTGGAAAATTATGATCCTAATTATAAATTTTCCACTTGGATCTACCGGATTGCGACCAACCTCTGTATTGATCTTTTGCGTAAACGGAAGCAGTCTGTATATTCCCTTGATAAGACAATGGAGGGAGCGGAAGGGGTGGATTGGCATGATCGTTTGGCAGATCCCGATCTCGGCCCTGAGGATAAGCTGTTGGAGGGGGAATTCCATGGACAGGTTCAAAAGGCGATTGATTCGCTTTCGCCTAAGTACCGTTCCATTATGATTCTCAGATATTTAGAGGACTTATCACTAAATGAAATTAGTGAGGCGTTGAAGCTTCCCATCACAACGATTAAAACTCGAATACATCGAGGGAGGGAAGCTTTGAAAAAAAAGCTCAATTTTTAATCTGAATTTTGAAAGATCGCATGGAGGGAGGCATCCGTAATGAATTGTCATCAGGCAAACGAGTTAATTCACAGTTATTTGGACGAAGATCTTACAGAGCATGAGCAATCGGAATTAAAACAACATCTTTGTCAATGCGTGGATTGCAGAACACACTTTCATGGGTTACGGCAGGTCATTGTTTTCCTTCAAAGTGCTTCACATGTATATGCCCCGGAAAATTTCACCGAAAAAGTAATGGCACAATTACCCAAGGATACCATGTTGCAAGTATGGAAAAAAAGATTGCATCGCCATCCTTTATTAGTGGCTGCGTCCCTGTTTATTTTACTTATGGCTGGCAGTTCGTATTCCCTCTGGGCTGATGATAAGCAGTTCTTGCTAACAACTCCTGGCCCTGAACATTTGCAAATTAATTCCGATAAAAATATAGTGATTGTACCGGTAAATCAAACGGTTGCAGGGGATATTGTAATCAGAAACGGTGACATAAAGGTCGAAGGAACAGTTGAAGGGAATGTAGTGGCCATTGACGGACATATTTATTTAGCGTCTACAGGCCATATTACCGGAGAAAAAGAGGAAATTTCACAAGCAGTGGAATGGGTATGGTATAACTTGAAACAAACGGTTATGAACTTAACCTACTAAAAATATAAATAAACATAGGGGCACGGAAAGCCGTGTCTTTTCTGTTGACCCAAAAAAGGTATGCATACTCTTTTGTACTCTTTCAAGGATCGTGTATACTATTATCTAAAGATAAAAAGATGGGGGATTACTAAATGGGGCCGATACCAAATTTATTGGATTACCTTAGTGACGCCATCGATATTCTTCTTGTTACCTACTTGATTTACAAATTAATCATGGTTCTTCGGGGTACTCGAGCGATTCAATTGTTTAAAGGTATTATTGTTATTGTTGCTACTTGGCTCTTGAGTACATATTTCGAATTAAGGACCTTGCAATGGTTAATGTCTCAGGCCCTGAATATTGGTGTGTTGGCTATTCTTATTATTTTCCAGCCTGAGTTAAGGCGGGCCCTTGAACAGCTTGGTAGAGGAAGACTCTTTTCCCGCAGTAACCAGGCCGAAGAGCAAGTGGCTCTGCAAGTCGTAGGAGATATCGTCAAATCTGTCCAGTATATGGCGAAAAGGAGAATCGGGGCGCTCATTGTTGTTGAGAAAGAAACAGGTCTTTCTGATTATGTTGAGACGGGCATAGCAATCAACGGAAAAGTCAGTTCGGAATTACTAATTAACATCTTTATTCCTAATACTCCGCTTCATGATGGGGCTGTCATTGTTCGCCAAGATTTAATTATGGCTGCAGGATGTTATTTACCGCTTTCCGAAAACCCGATGATTAACAAGGAATTAGGAACGCGTCATCGAGCCGGAATTGGGATGAGCGAGGTATCGGACGCCCTCTCTATTATTGTCTCTGAGGAGACTGGACAAGTATCGGTGGCAAAAAATAGCGAGCTGAGTCGGGATTTAAGCGAGGATCAATTACGGGAATTTTTAATGTTGGAATTACAACCTCCGCCAAAAACCAATGGTTCAATTTGGCAACGTAGGGGGAAGAAAAATGGATAAATGGCTGCGAAATAACAATGTTGTCAAGGTAGTCGCCCTTTTTCTGGCTATAGGCCTATGGTATGTCGTTAATGGGGGGTTAAATAATCCGCCCCAGGAATATAAGCAAGCCATTGAAACGTATCGAATTAGTGAAGTGAGTTTAACAGCCAAGTTTGATCAGGAGCACTATGTACTTGTCAAAATACCTAAATCAGTGACAGTTGAACTAAAAGGAACGCCAGTAGCGCTTAGCCGAAATATTACACCATCGGATTATGAGGTTTACGTCGACTTGAGCAACGTGGGCAAGGGGACCCATACGGTTCCTGTACAAGCCAAAGGCTTTCCCAAAGACTTGACAGTACAGATCATTCCACAGCGGGTTGATGTCACCCTGGAAGAAAAGCATATGATTGAAAAAGAAGTGACACCTGAATTTGTTGGTAAGATTCCTGATGGTTACACCAAAGGTGAGGCGATTATTAAGCCGAAGAAGGTTCACATTACGTTGCCAGAGAGTAAAATGAAGGAGGTCGCTGCCGTACAGGCTGTGATTCATGTAGAGGGAGCGAAAGAACTTGTCAAGGCAACTGTTCCGCTGCGGGCCGTAAATAGCAAAGGTGTCCAGCTGGATGCAGAAATTAATCCGGCTGTTGTGGAGGTTACCGTTCCGATTACAAGTCCTTACAAGGTTTTACCGATGAAGCTTGAGTATATAAATGAGCCGCCACCGGGCGTGAGCATCGATGACATTCAATTAAAAACAGATAAAATAACCGTTTACGGGCCAGTAGAAGTAATTGAAAAGATGAATTACTTCCCAGGTCCGAAAATTGACCTTTCTACCTTAAGAGAAGATCGGTATTTGCAACTAAAGGTTCCGAGTGTTCCTAATATCATCAAAACCGACCCGGAATTTATTGAGGTGGAGGTTCGAGTCTCGAGAGCAGGAGAGAGAACGTTTGAAAATGTTCCAATTCATGTGAACGGGTTAGGAAAAGATCTTCAAGCAGTGATTACAGATCCTGATAATGGTACCATTTCTTTAACAGTCAAAGGGGCTATTGATAAACTGGACGAGCTAAGGGAAGATGACATCGAGCTGTATGTGGATGTAAGCAATCTTCCGGAAGGAGAGCATGAAGTGGAAATAAACATGAACTTGCCTCCTTTTATAACGGTTGATACTACGGAATTAAAAGCAACTTTGAAAATTGAGGGAAACCAAACAGAGGGTTAAGGCTTAGTATATGGTAAGGAAAATGGAATGACAGAGGCTTTTAAAAAGGAGAATATAGCAATGGGAAAATTTTTTGGTACTGACGGTGTCAGAGGAATAGCAAACAAGGAATTAACACCTGAGCTTGCCTTTCAGCTTGGAAGGTGCGGCGGTTATGTGCTAACCAAGGATAAAAAAGAAGGTCGACCAAAGGTGATTATTGGACGGGATACGCGAATCTCTGGCCCGATGCTCGAAGGGGCCCTAAGTGCCGGGCTTCTCTCTATCGGTGTCGAGGTCATGCGCTTAGGGGTAATCTCGACCCCCGGAGTTGCTTATTTGACTCGTGCGCTTAGTGCGGATGCCGGTGTCATGATCTCTGCCTCACACAATCCTGTTGCGGATAACGGGATTAAGTTTTTTGGGGGAGATGGTTTTAAGCTCTCCGATGAAATGGAAGCTGAGATCGAAGCTCTTTTGGAGGCAGAAACAGATCAGTTGCCGCGTCCAATAGGGGCAGATATTGGTGCAATCATGGATTACCGGGAAGGTGGATTGAAATATATATCTTACCTGAAAACATCGGTTAAAAACCGATTTGAAGGATTAAAAGTAGTATTGGATTGTGCCAATGGAGCGGTCTCCTCTTTAGCACCCCAGCTATTCTGTGACCTTGATGCGGACACCGTAATCCTTGCCAATAATCCGGATGGTTTGAATATTAACGATCAGTGTGGATCCACACATCCTGAAAAATTGCAGGAGGCTGTACTTGAGCATAAGGCTGATGTTGGACTTTCATTTGATGGGGATGCTGACCGATTGATCGCTGTTGATGAAAAAGGGAATATTGTGGACGGAGATCATATCCTATTTATTTTGGCCGAGTCGATGGCAAAAAATATGCGGTTAAAGCAAAATACCGTGGTTTCTACGGTGATGAGCAATATCGGATTCTATAAGGCCATTGAGGAAGCTGGTTTGGAAACCAAACAAACCAAAGTAGGCGACCGTTATGTCATGGAAGAAATGAAAAAAGGCGGATTTAATCTTGGCGGGGAACAATCGGGCCATATTATCTTGTTGGACCATAATACTACAGGGGATGGCATGTTAACAGGCATTCAACTGTTGGATGTAATGAAAGCAGAAGGAAAGCCGCTTTCTAAGCTTGCTTCCAAGATGAGAAAGTTTCCGCAGATCCTTGTGAATGTTCGTGTGGAGGATAAATCGAAGCTAGAGGGCAATGAAAAAATTGCTGCAGCCATCCAATCCGTAGAGGATGCACTTGGCGACAGCGGCCGGGTTCTTGTTCGCCCTTCTGGTACCGAGCCCATTGTCAGAGTCATGGCAGAAGGTCCTGACGAGGACGAATTGCAGACGTTCGTAGATCAGATTGTGGAAATTGTTAAAGCGGAATTAGTTTAAGAAGGAATTCGCCTTGTCCATAAACTGTGACAAGGCTTTTTTCTTTTCTATGTTTGAACTTGCAATACGCTTTCCACATATATTGATAAAAGATGATTGGCTTATAATCATCGACTATGTTATGATAATTCGCATATAGGGGGTGAGGATTAATTCCTATTGGTTCATGGAATAATAAAAGCGCCAGGACTATCCCTTTGGAATCGTGAACAAAAAAGGATAGTTGACGAGGTGGAGGTTTATCGATGAATTCGGCGGATGCCTCCCGGTAAAAGATCGATACCGAAAAGTGGAGCTACAAAACGTTCGGGTGACCGAACGAACAAAAGCTTCATACGATCAGACAAAAATGGAATGACGGGGGTACGATCCCGTCATGGATAGGAAGACGTACCCCCGTCATAGGGGAGAATGAAAATATGTGCGGAATTGTTGGATATATAGGAAAAGATGAGGCTCAGCCTATTTTATTATCTGGTTTAGGTAAACTGGAATACCGCGGATATGACTCCGCTGGGATTGCAGTCTGCAATGGGGAACTAATTACTGTGAAAAAATCCGAGGGCCGCCTGGCTGTACTGGAAAACCAGTTGCAGAATGCACCTCTTCATGGCTCGATTGGAATTGGTCATACCCGTTGGGCAACACACGGCCGTCCTTCCAATGAAAATTCACATCCTCACACAGACCAATCGGGGAAATTTGCGGTTGTGCATAATGGGATTATCGAGAACTATTTGGACATAAAAGAAGAACTTAGTGCCAAAGGCGTTCGCTTCACGTCAGAAACAGACACAGAAGTCATCGCCCATTTGCTTGCTGATCTTTGGGATGGAAGCCTTGTCTCCACCGTTCAAAAAGCCATTAAGAAAATGCGTGGTGCATACGCGCTAGGGGTTGTCTCCGAATATGAACCAGATAAACTGGTTGCGGTACGTTTAGCAAGCCCGTTAATTATCGGTGTCGGGGAGAATGGCAACTTTATTGGTTCAGATATTCCAGCCCTTATAGAGTATACCCGAGATATTTATATCTTAGAAGACGGGGAAATGGCTGTTTTGACTGCAGACGGTGTTACCCTGATGGATGCTATGACAGGGAAAATGATCTCCCGGGAGCTTTTCCACGTGGACTGGGATTTGGTGCAAGCTGAAAAAGAAGGATATGACCACTTCATGTTGAAGGAAATTCATGAGCAGCCACGCGCATTTCGTAATACGATGACAGGTCGGATTGACGAAAAGGGAAAGAAGGTCATCTTTGAAGGACTGAGCCTAACCTCCGAGCAGTTAATGCAGATCGATAAGATCTTTATCGTTGCTTGTGGTACTGCTTATCATGCAGGCCTCGTTGGAAAATATGTAATCGAAGATCTCGCTCGAATTCCAGTTGAAGTGGATGTGGCTTCCGAGTTTCGATACCGGAGACCGATCGTAACGGAGAAAACCTTGGTTATCGTCGTCAGTCAGTCAGGGGAAACGGCAGATACGTTGGCTGCATTGCGTGAGGCAAGACGGTTGGGGGCCAAGGTTTTGGCAATCACGAACGTGGTAGGAAGTTCGATTGCCCGTGATGCCGATGATGTTATTGCGACCATGGCAGGCCCGGAAATCGCCGTGGCTTCCACGAAAGCCTATACTTCACAGCTCGTTGCCTTCTATTTGCTTGGTATATATCTGGCACAGGTCAGAGAAACCATCGAGGAAGGGGAGCGCATTTCATTGATTGAAGCGCTCGAGAAGCTCCCTGAACAGGCTGAGGAAGTACTGAGCTATAGTGAGAACATCCGGACCTTTGCCGATTCAATCAAGGATCACAAAAGCTTATTCTACATCGGCCGTGGTATCGATTATGCCGTTGCCCTAGAAGGCTCACTGAAGCTAAAAGAAATTTCCTATATCCACTCCGAAGCTTATCCGGCAGGGGAACTCAAGCATGGAACGCTTGCACTAATCGAGGAGAATATCCCTGTGATCGCGTTAGCAACACAAGATGAGCTATATGAAAAAATGATCAGCAATATCAAAGAAGTTACAGCGCGTGGTGCACATGTATTGGGGATTGCGCTGGCAGGAGATACCGAATTACACAAGTCAACAGACGAAGTCATCTCCGTCCCATCTACAGTATCATTGTTCACACCCGCTCTATCCGTCATTCCATTACAATTATTGTCCTACTACACCTCCTTGGCACTAGGAAACGACGTGGATAAACCACGCAACTTGGCCAAGAGCGTAACGGTGGAGTAATATGATGCATGGAAAGCTTCCTTTAAAGAGGGATACCCCTTTAGAGGAAGCTTTTCTTATTCTTTGGGAGCCGGTCGAGGATCCGTTAATTGCTCCATTTTATTCTTGAAAAACATGAGTTAGCGGCGGAACAACTTGTTTTTTTCTTGATACAACTCCTTTTAGAGTTGCTAAGTTTTGTGTTAATGTAATATGAAATGCTTGTTCTACTTTTTTCTGTTTTTCTCCGAGAGCTAAAATTAAAGAATTGTTAGTTAGAATATCGGTAACAATTAATACAAATAGATCCAAATTCTTTTCTTTTATTTCTGATAAAATAGTTTGCTCAAGATTATCTTTATATGGTAGGATTTCGCTTGTATCCACTACGTTGACTTGGGCAATCTCGACAGTACTAGTCCCCATTTGAAACTCTTTTGCATCCATTGATATAATTTCCTCAACAGTTTTATCCTTCAAATTAGCGCCAGATTTCAGCATGTCTAACCCATACTTTTCTAGACTAACTTCGGCAATTTTACTTAATTCATGAGCGGCATCGATATCTTCTTTTGTACAAGTCGGAGATTTAAATAATAATGTATCAGAGATGATAGCCGATACCATTAACCCAGCAGTTTTTTTGTCAATCTCTATTTGGTTTTCTTTATACAGTTTATTTAAAATCGTAGCTGTACAGCCTACTGGTTCAATGCGAAAGTATAAAGGCTCCTTTGATTCAAAGTTTGAAATACGATGGTGATCAATTACCTCTACTATACGAATTTCATTAATATCAATGGCACTTTGTTGTGGTTCATTATGATCGACTAAAATTGCATTTTCTGCTTCTTTAGAAACATGATGAAGGAGCCGTGGTGCCTTAACAGCAAAATAATCTAATACAAACTGTGTTTCAGGATTAATCAATCCTAAACGAATTGGCTCACATTGATGACCAAGTTTGTTTTTTAACGTTGAATAGGCGATTGCCGAACAAATGGAATCGGTGTCTGGATTTTGATGACCAAAAATAATAGTGTTATTCATCGTATTCTACTCCTTTTTGTTTGTTGTTATAAAAGAAAAAGACTCCTGCCAAGAATTGCGCTTAGCAGGAGTCATTAGCCATAAGGCGGTTAAAAGGTGAACTCCATCACCTACTTTTTACGACAATTATTATAACAAGAAGAAGTAAGAATGGATAGGGTTAAATGGATAAAAGAGTGTTGATCGTTCAAATGAATAGGTAAAAAAATTAGCTTGATTTGAGTTTGGGATTAAAGTCTTTCATTTTAACTCCTCTATTTTATAATTAATTAAAAGGTACTTGACATAAGTAAGTGTAACGAAGTATGATTCTAACATAAAGTTAGTTATAATAAAGGGTTAGTATATAAGAAAATTGGTGCATTGATATAAAGGGAAGAGAACCATGTGCAATGGAAATAATAAATGTATAACACAGGAGGTTTTAACATGATTAGAATATTTTCAGCAGAATCTAGATATACAGCGAACCACGGATGGTTAAAAACATCTCATAGTTTCTCATTTGCCGATTACTATGATCCAAATAACATGAGCTTTGGCCCTCTTCGAGTATTGAATGATGATTTTGTAGCAGCTGGCAATGGGTTTGGAGCACACCCTCACCGCGAGATGGAGATTGTTTCCATTGTCTTAAGTGGTCAGCTAAAGCATGAGGATAGTACTGGTGGATCAGAGATCCTTCATGTTGGTGAAATCCAACGAATGACAGCGGGAACGGGTGTCGTCCACTCGGAATACAACCCTTCGAATACAGAGGAGGTTAACTTTTTACAGCTTTGGTTTATGCCAGAGAAAAATGGTCTAACCCCGTCTTATGAACAAAAAGCTTATGACCAAAAGGCCCTGAAGAATCATTTGCTTCCCGTGGTTTCCAATCGTGTTCAATCTGAACAGGTAGCCTCCATCCATCAAGATTTGACGCTATATCTGTCAGAGTTAGACGCAGGAAAAACTCTCTCTTTTACCCAAGAGGCAAATCGCAAAATCTTCTTATTTGTGATTGAAGGAGATCTAACATTAAACGAGCAAACAAAACTGAAAAAACGCGATTCAGCTAGAATTACTGATGTTACGGAATTGAAAATAGATGCAAATACAAATGCGAAATTGATGTTAATTGATTTACCTTAAAAAATTTTTGAAACCATTAAAATGGTCGCCTTGGTGTACGCATCATAAATTTGAGAACTAAAAAATAATGGAGTGATGTTTTCACAGAAAGGGTGATTGTGATGTCTATCCGTATTTTTACAAAAGATCAACAGGCATCGGGCCAGTTTGATGAAGGAAAATTGAAAGAACAAAAGCCCATTGGATTTCCCGGTGAAGGGTCAGCCGTAGATCGAGTAGGAACACTTTTTTATTGGGCTTGGTTTCAGGCAGAAGAAGATGCGCATCTCCCTCTTCATCCTCATCGAGGATTTGAGATTATTTCATATCTTTTAAAGGGAACCGTCCATCATCAAGATACACTCGGGAATGAAAGAACTATTCATACTGGTGGTTTACAAGTCATGCAAACCGGCAGTGGGGTACAACATTCCGAAAGATATGAAAAGGGAACATCCGGATTTCAAATTTGGTTTGAACCCTACATGGGAGAAGCCAACTACGCTACACCGACCTATGTGGATTATGAAAACCATGAATTACCAACGGAATCTGAGGATGGGATTTCAATTAAAACGATCCTTGGTGATCATTCACCTATTCATTTGGTGGCAGATACAAAAATGTGGGATGTTCAAATCCCGGGTGGAAGCACTTTCGATTGTGTGATTCCCACTGGTTATTCGATTGCAGGACTAGTTGTAGAAGGGCAGTCAAAATGGACTTTTGAAAATGAAACAAAATTGGTGGATTCGGAGTTTTTTGTGGTTTGTGATGCAGATGAACTTAGAACTTTAAAAGTTGAATCAGTAAGTAAAGAGGGGACTCGTGCAATCCTTATACAAGTTCCAAGTGTACTCCCGTATCCTTCATATAAACAGGTAAGAATTAGAGCTGAAGTAAAAAAAGATCAATAAGCTAAACGACAACCTGGAACAATTATAATAAGGATAATCCATTGGATTTATCAAGAATTAAATTCGGTATGGCTGCTCAGTAATGGCAGCCATCTTTTTATCAGGTGGTGAGAATGTGGATTTACATACAGATGTTTGTATTGTCGGCGCCGGACCAGCAGGAGCATTATTAGGATTTATCTTAGCAAGCCGTGGTATTTCAACAATCCTTATTGAGCGATATGGAGGGGTTGAAAAGCAATTTAGGGGAGAACATTTAAATTCAGATGCCGTTCAAGTCCTAAAAAAATATAAATTATTTGAGAAGATAAAAGAACGTGGAATTTTAGCAATGAAACGGGTGGAGTATTTTTATCAACACGGACGGATCAAAACGATTCCTCTTGACGAAGAAGAGGGGGATGTAAGTATTCATTTTCCACATGGAAATTTACTCCACGTCCTCATTGAGGAGTCAAAGAAATATGAAAACTATAAAATTCTAATGAATACAAGGCTTACGGATTTGATTAAAAATGGGTATGGGAAATACATCGGTGTTAAAGCTAAAAGAGATGAGGAAGTAATAACCATTCATTGCCGTTGTGTAATAGGGGCAGATGGACGATATTCAACCATTCGTAAGCTAGCAGATATCCCTACGGAAATCATCAAGCATGGGTATGATGTGTTATGGGCAAAAATACCTGCACCTGTAGGTTGGGAGCCAACGATAAGATTAGCCCTGGTTCATCACAAACAGTTGGCGTTATTTACACAAACAGGTGGGTTTGTTCAGATTGGTTGGAATATTGAGGAGGGTGCTTATTTTCATCTTGTCAAACAACCGTTTGAGCCATTCATCGAACAACTCCTGGATGCATTTCCGGAATTGATTGAAACGGTTCGGCAAAACATTCAATCTTGGAGGGATTTTGTAAACCTGCGTGTTCAAAGTTGCCGCTGTTCAACCTGGGTAAAGGAAGGATTGGTTATCTTGGGAGATGCGGCACATACCATGAGTCCAACAGGGGCAATAGGCGTTAGCGCTGCGTTGAAAGATGCAGATACTCTTGGTGAAATTCTAAGTGAAGCTTGTTTGGATAATGATTTCAGCTACATGAGGCTAAAGGAATTTGAACATAGAAGAAGAGAGGAAATTGAAAAACTACAAGCAGAACAATTTGAAGAAGAAACTGCTTATGAAGGGAATTTCCATGTGTTTTCTTAACCAAAATAGGAAATTTTAAAATCAAACCATTATTTACAGGGGAAGGATCAACTATGGCTACGAAAACGATTGACCCAAAGGTCATTTCAATACTTAATGAAAAAATCCAATTGATTAAAAGAGAGGAAGGAGCCATTTACCTTGTTGGACCGATTAAACTGCCCGTGAATTTATTTGGGGAAACGGTTATTTTTCAATGGTATTGTTGGCTAAATTGCGGAGAGGTGACGGAGGACCCGCAGAGAATTATCGATAAATTGTCAGCAGTTAATTTAGCTGAGATGCAGCAATCGAGTGTTTTAGTCTATGGTGATTTCCAAAATGCTGATGAAGCATTGATTCGATTTCATTCCATCTGCCATACTGGGGACATCTTTGGAAGTAAACGATGCGATTGCGGGTACCAGTTAAAACAAGCTATGAAACATATCGTAGAGCATGGAAATGGCGCTTTGTTTTATCTAGCCAATCATGAGGGGAGAGGTATTGGGCTGTTTAGCAAAGCGATGGCATATGTTCTCCAAGAAAATGGCTACGATACCGTTGATGCAAACCTCGAACTTGGTTTTAAGGATGATGCACGAAATTACAGTGACGCGATCGAGGTTCTAAAGAAGCTCCGAACGAAGCCTGTTACTTTAATTACCAACAATCCCAAGAAATTAGCGGCACTAAAAAATGCAGGAATGAATGTTGCAGGAAGGGAACAGCTTTGGGGCGATGTTTCAGAATTTAACGTGAACTATTTGAAAACGAAGGTTGAGCGTGCGGGTCATCTAAGGGAGGAGAGTTGTTGCCCGGATGACTAGACTTAAATGGTAAATAAAGCTTGCCGTTCAAAATGCTGCTGCTATAAAAGGGCAAACCAAATCATTAAAGGTGGCTATATTCTGCCCCCACCTTTAATGATTTGGTTTAATTCCAACCACGAGGTAATGCGTGGAATCTTAAGATGACGATTATAAGAAGTATCCTTAGCGAATACTTGCAATTTAAGATTAGATAATGTTTCTAAGACAGCAGGTTTATCATCAAAGTAATAATCCAATCCTAACTTTTCGATAACATGAACCTTTTCTGTATCGTCCATCCCGTAATAGAAGTGATCTTCTTGAATAGGAAAGTCATTTCCCTTTAACCATTTCATAGTCCGTTCTCCATGTTCCTTCACTCTAGCTGTAATATAATAAATTTCGTGACCTTGCCTGTCTAATTCTTGCAAAGTTTCTACGGCATGAGGGAATGGAGGGCAAGAAGAATAATAAATTTCTTCAAGAAGGCTATTCCACAATTTATTTCCTTCCTCTTTGGATAAACCAAATGCCTCATGGATCTCCAGTGTTTTTAATTCATTAAAAACATCTAATGATACATCTTGTTTTAACTTCTTATTATAAAGATGAAAAGCATATTCCCTTAAATTAATGAGTGTATCATCGATATCAAAACCAAATTTCATATGTCAGCTCCAATCTTTTTTGCATGTGATGATTCTATTATAGATAGATTTTCCATTTAAAACTATATAGATACTTTAGAACAGGCGGATTTTGGAGTTCAAAATCTTGTTCAAATCATTTCAGAAATTGGAATTACCACGCAAAAGATCGTTTATTCTGCTGAGTATTTAAGTAAAGCCGCACATCTAGCATAAGCATGGAATTTATACTTTTTTTAGATTTGGTTTAGATTCTATTTATATAGACCCTCTATCATAAATAAGGAAGGCGGTTTGTCAAAATACATGACGAAAGAGGGTCTTATAAATGTGGGGTTGTGGAGGATTTTTTCCTTTCGGGATATTTTTCATTTTCCTATTTGGTTTCTTGATTTTTAAAGTTTTTTTCTTTTCTCGATACGGGGGATGGCAGCATAGTCGATTCGATACCAAGGCCATGCTCCAACAGCGACTGATTAACGGTGAAATTGATGAAGCCGAGTACGAACGGCTTAAGGGGATTTTGAATAGAAAAGGGTGGTAGTTTCAAATCAAGTAGGCGTGTGAGTCATTCATGCGCCTTTTTTGTGGTCTTTCGCTATTTGTAGTCAATTAGTCCCTCTTTCATCGCTTCATTTACTCCAAATTACACTTGACGAATATAAAATTTACAATCCCTTCATATTTCCTTAACATCCCTTTTATACACTAACAATAGCGAATTTTAATCAAATAAGGAGTCCGAAATGGATCATAGTACCGAGATGATAAACAATACTGATACTTTTTCCTATATAACATTTTTGTTAAAGAAACGAATAAGCGAGGTAGATGAGATCCTGAGGTATCGGGAGCTTAAAAAAATAATGCAAAGAAATACATTAACGACCTTTTTTCAACCTATACTTGATTTGCGAACCGATGAAATTGTAGGGTATGAAGCCTTAAATCGGCCTCCATTCTCCAAGCATTTCCCCTCCACAGAGAAATTTTATGACTATATCGGCACGACGAACCAGGTTTTTTTATTTGAGTTGTTTTGCAGAAATGCTTCGTTGAAAAAATACGCTTCTAATTTAAAAGAAGTACCATGTGAAAAAGAAAAACTATTATTTATTAATATTCATCCGGATGTTTTAATTGATTCTAATTACAGGCCAGGGGAAACGATTCAGTTATTACAGGAATTTGATTTGAAGCCATACCAAATTGTTTTCGAATTAACAGAGAGGAAAGCTGTCACTGACTTTACCATGTTTGAAAAAGTACTGAATAACTATCGTTCCCAAGGTTTTCGACTGGCAATTGATGACGCTGGGTCAGGTTATAACAGTTTAAAAACACTTGTTCATTTACAACCAGAATTTATAAAATTGGATCGGTCGCTAATTCATAACATTGTCCAAAATGAGGCACAGCAAAAAATGGTGAATTTACTGCTTAACTTTGCCAAACAATCGAATACGTCTGTTATTGCAGAAGGAATTGAACAAAAAAAGGATTTATCTTTTCTAAAAAAAGAAGGTGTTGATTTAGGGCAAGGATATGCGCTTGGCAGACCACATCAAAATATCCTTGCTTTTAAGCAAGGACAACTTTCGTAAGGAGATCTTCATATGGTTGGGTTAATAGGAGAATTAGTTGAAATTGGTCCGACTGTCCATGCCCATGATTCCAATCAGCAAATTAGACAAATATTCGAAACAAACATCAAGTGTTCAGGTATTGTGGTTGTGGAAAATGATGTCCCAATAGGGCTCGTGACCAGAACTCAATTTTATCAAAAGTTAGGGTCTTTGTACGGATATAATTTATATATTGGGAGATCAATTGAATTATTGATGAACAAAAATATCCTTGTTGTTGATTACACGACTTCTATTATTGAAGTGAGTAGAATGGCCATGAAGAGGAACGAAGAAGAACTGTATGATTACGTAATTATCACGAAATATGGATTATATGCGGGGGTTGTAAGCATTAGTCGGTTATTGATGAAATTCGCTGAACTTCAATCCCAAATTGCCAGATATTTAAACCCATTAACCTTTTTACCTGGCAATCTTTTAATAGAAGAACAATTGAAAGAAGTCGTCTCCAAAGAAAAATTCAGTGCCCTATATATCGATTTAGATTATTTTAAAACATACAATGATCTTTATGGGTTTGCAAAAGGGGATCAGGTGATCAAAAATACTGCTTTTTTGCTGCAAGATTCAATAAGGGAAGCTGGTGGTTTCTTGGGGCACATTGGCGGGGATGATTTTTTGGCTATTCTTTACCATCATGATTATCACGAGTGCTGTGCTAAGATTATTCATGAGTTTGATCGAATGCTGCCGTCCATTTACTCCGGAAAACACCTTTTGCAAAAGTTTGTGTATGCCGAAGACCGATTAGGGGTAAAACAGCGAATTCCCCTACTTTCCATATCCATTGCGGTCGTCACAAACCAAGACCGAACATATTCGGATGCAGAAGAGATTGTCCTTTATGCTACAGCAACGAAAAAGAAATGTAAGCTCATGATAGGGAGCTGTTACGTAGATTCGGTTTGCAATCTTTGAGCAAACCTTTCGTTTAACTTTACACGAAAAGCATAGAGAATGTGCAGATTCTCTATGCTTAGAGGTAAGCTTTCTTAATCTTCAAGCTCAAATGTGTTACTAAACCGAACCGTTCCTGCTTCATCGATGATTTCAACGGTGGCCTGTTTGCCAGCAGGATCTTTCATTTATTAAACAGAATCCTCCACTATAATTAGCTACCCAGCTAACCATTTACCTCTCCCTGTGTTCACAACCAGGTTATTGTATTCTAAAATCCTCAGATCCCTTACGATCGTTTTCGTAGAATAACCAAACTCATCAGCAAGTTCATGGGTATTTACTTCAGATTTTTTCCGCTTCATATAATAATAGATTGATTTTACACGGATTAGCTTGTGCTCATAATTATTCAACTGATTAACCCCCATCATCAATTAAGTCCCTACTTTCCTTTCTGAAGCAAGTGCTTCACAAATAAAGGAGAGCCGGTTTGATTCAATGGAACGCTTATAACGCTTCATATTGATCAAGGTGTGTGAATGCAGGTTGGGTTGGCATAATATGCGATGAACAGTTGATAAAATATCGGTGGTTGTCGTAGTTACAGCCAAACCATGTCGTAATAGGAAAGAACAATTTTCTTCTTCTTGACCCGGGAGACCTGGGATCAAAACGATGGGTAACTCTTTATGGATGGCTTCCGAGCAGGTGATCCCTCCTGCTTTTGAGATCAGAAGATCAGAAGCATCCATAAGCGTTGTTATATTATCCACGTAACCATAAACCTTGATATGGTTAAAATGTTCAAACCGACTTTTCAAATGATGGTATAGGGATTGATTATGTCCAGTGACAAAAATCCATTGTGTATCCTGGTCTTTTTGAATAGGGGCGATCCATTCCATATTGTTGCAAATTCCTTCACTTCCCCCCATCCATAAGACAACAGGTTTTTGTTCGTTTAATTGAAGTAGTTTTTTTGCTATAGCTTTTGGTTGTTTCATTTTAAAGTCAGGTGCAACGGGTATTCCTGTTGGTAGAACCAATCTCTTTGTACTCTGTAACCAATCCGGTTTTTCTTCACTTGGAATACAGAGGACGTCCCATTGACCTAAAGACCAGCTTGAATGGACATGGAAATCAGTAACGATCCCTATCAGAGGGATATGAACATTGTATTTTCTCAAAGAGCTTATGGCTAATGCCGGAAAGGGGTGTGTTGTGATGATAAGATCTGGCTTTGTTTGGAAAAGAAGAGTCGCTAATTTGGAGCCATATTTCTTGCGATAGATATAAGAAATAAATGCTGCTTCTGTAGGCTGGCCTGAATAGATTTTTCTCCACAGCCAAGGGGCCATTTGTACGGTTTTCAAGTAACCTTTGGATATATGTTTCGCAAGAATAGGATCTAAATAAGAAGCCAATTCAACAACACGGCAATTCCAACTAGGAAACAGAGCGGCTGTAGCTTCGGCAGCTTTTGTATGTCCGCCTCCAAAAGGCTCTGAGAGAAGTAATAAATTTCTCATCGTACACACCCCCATGAAGCTTTTTAATTTATGCGTACTCCAATGATACCGAATAATTATAAATTCTAAGTTAAGATAGCGTGAAGAATTCTCTTTATCTTTCACCTTAGCTTAAAAGTAACTTAACTTTATTAGTGTAAAATCATCATAAAGGAGGGGGGGAAATGAGATATTGGGTCACATGGTTAGAAGAAAGTGATCGCCAAATCCTTTATTTTATTAATCGCAGGTTGAAATGCTCAGTACTTGACTGGCTGATGCCAACGATTACCCATTTGGGAGGGGCGGTTTTTACGATTGGGTTATTCATACTGCTTTTTCCTTTGATGGGGGGAAAAGTGGATTTGATCATAGAAGGGTTATGCTCCCTCACCATTAGCCATCTGATGGTTCAGTTCATAAAAAGAAGTTTTTCAAGACCGAGACCTTATTTAAAAGATCGGAATGTAATTGTTTGTCCCAATCCCCTAAAGGATTACTCTTTTCCTTCTGGTCATACAACTGCCATTTTTTCTTTATGTACATCCATTAGTTTGATTTTTCCTGGATTTTTTTCAGTGTCGTATCCTATTGCCATTCTTGTAGGTCTATCAAGAGTGTATTTAGGCCTTCATTATCCGCTGGATGTTGCGATAGGGGCAATCATTGGTGTTGGTTTGGCTATGATTGTTCATTTTATTTAATTACCTTAACTTTTGTTAACCGCTAATAAATAATAAGATTTAAAACCATGCTTGGTTTGGGTAGTCCGAAAAGGAATCCCAGATTCAAACATGGTTTTTTTATTGTGAAAATGGCCAACAAATAACTCGCATTGTTTTTACATGTAATGGAAAAGATACAATTGAATTTAAATTAAGGAGCATATTAGGAGGTGTAACGGTGTTTCTAATGAAAAAGGCTTTTATATTCCTGTTAGCAATACTTACTACATTTGCTGTTACCGGATGTGGCGGAAATGAAGCCCCAGGAGGTGCGGAAGGTACTGCACCAAACCAACCAGAGCAAGGGGCCGGCGGCTCTATCCTGATTTCTGGTTCAACAGCCTTACAGCCTCTCGTTGAGCAAGCTGCCGATGTATACATGAGCAGTCATGCAGGGTCAACGATTCAGGTACAAGGAGGAGGCAGCGGAACGGGGTTAAGCCAAGTTGCAGAGGGAACGGTGCAAATCGGCAACTCAGACATTTTTGCAGAGGAAAAGGAAGGAATTGATGCCAGCCAACTTGTCGATCACAAAGTTGCAGTTGTGGGTATTGCGGCAGCAGTAAATCCAAATGTTGTGGTAGATAATCTGACCAGTCAACAGCTTATTGATATCTTTACCGGTAAAATAACCAACTGGAAGGATGTCGGGGGAGATGATGTAAAAGTCACCCTAGTGAATCGTCCAAAAAGCTCGGGTACGAGAGCTACTTTTATTCAATTTGGCCTAAAAGGTCAAGAAGAAGCCGAGGGGGTCACCCAAGATTCTTCAGGGACGGTTCGCAAAATCATCAATGAAACTCCTGGAGCGATTGGTTACCTAGCCTTTTCCTACATCGATGGAAAAACAGTCAAAGGGATCAGTTTAGACGGCGAGGCCCCAACTGCAGAAAATGTAACCAATAATAAATATCCCATTTGGGCTTATGAACACATGTATACAAAAGGAGAGCCTACAGGGTTAACTAAAGACTTTATCGACTTCATGATGACGGAAGAGATTCAACAAGGCACTGTTAGTCAATTAGGCTATATCCCGGTGACCTCCATGAAGGTACAAAGGGATGCCGCGGGCAATGTAAAGTGACGGAAGGAGAATGTCCATCTCCTTCCCCCATTCACTTCACCTAGGATTCAGAAGGGAGAGATCATAATTGAGTTCGCCAACAAAACAACATGACAGCTGGTGGAAGGAAGGCGTAGGGAAGGTCTTAACAACCGTGAGTGCAAGCATCCTCATTTTAACTACTCTCGCCATCATCTATTTCATCGCTTCGAAAGGATTAGCTACCTTCTTTTCTAATGGGGTGAGTTTGGTTGAATTCTTGATTGGTACGGAGTGGAATCCAGAAGGTGCCCCTGGGCAATTTGGCGCTCTTCCTTTTATTCTTGGATCCTTCATTGTAACCGTTGGCTCTGCGTTACTTGCTGCTCCTTTAGGAATCGGAACGGCCATCTTTATGACGGAAATCTCTCCACGGATCGGACAAAAAGTCATGCAACCGGTCATTGAATTACTGGTCGGAATTCCATCTGTTGTCTACGGATTTATTGGACTGAGCGTACTTATTCCGTTTCTGCGCAACTCATTCGGAGGTGTAGGATTTAGTATATTGGCAGGGATCCTCGTGCTCACGGTTATGATTCTTCCCACCATTACAAGTCTCTCTGTTGATGCGGTCAAGCGAGTTCCTCGCGATTTAAAAGAAGCCTCCTTGGCCTTAGGGGCAACAAGGTGGCAAACGATTTGGAACATTATCGTTTTGCGGTCGTCCTTGCCTGGTTTATTGATGGCCATTATTTTAGGTATGGCTAGAGCTTTCGGTGAAGCACTTGCTGTTCAAATGGTGATCGGGAATACAACAGCCATTCCAAAATCCCTGTTATCCCCAAGCAACACGTTAACAAGCGGGATTACGCTTAATATGGGTAATACAATTCCTGGCTCAGCCTATAATAATGCGCTATGGTCGATGGGGCTTTTGCTGTTGATTATGACTCTTATCTTCATACTGCTTATTCGTTGGATCTCCAAAAGGGGGCAAGCCTAATATGAATACCAAAGCAAAAGATCGTATTGCAACAGGCGTTTTTTATGCCATGGCCATGATTATTGTAGCTGTACTGTTCGGACTCTTATTCTATATTCTTTTTCATGGCCTTCAGCGGATTGATCTCCAATTTATTACAAGCTCCCCGGAATTTATGAAAGCAGGAGGAGGAGTTGGGCCCCAGCTTTTTAATTCATTATATCTGCTTGTCCTCACTATGTTAATTACCCTTCCACTGGGACTAGGTGGAGGCATTTATCTGGCTGAATATGCTCCTAAAAACAAGGTGACGGACGTAATCCGGTTAAGTATCGAGGTGCTTTCCTCCCTTCCATCTATTGTTGTGGGGCTTTTTGGTTTAATGCTGTTTGTTAACACCATGGGCTGGGGGTACTCCATTCTGTCTGGTGCTTTTGCGCTTACAGTATTTAACCTTCCCTTGATGGTAAGGGTTGTTGAAGAATCGTTAAGCAGTGTTCCGCGGGAACAGAAGGAGGCCAGCTTTGCTTTGGGGATCACTCATTGGGCGACGATCCGCAAGGTTTTGCTACCTGTTGCACTGCCAGGGATTTTAACGGGTGCAATTTTGGCTGCTGGCCGTATTTTTGGTGAAGCGGCTGCCCTGCTTTTTACTGCAGGAATGTCATCACCTAATCTAAACTTTGCCAATTGGAATCTACTAGATCCGGCATCACCCTTGAACCCTTTTAGACCAGCGGAAACGCTTGCCGTCCACATTTGGAAAATCAATAGTGAAGGCTTGATTCCCGATGTGCGAGAGGTAGCAGATGGAGCCTCAGCCCTTCTGGTTATTACCGTTCTAGTCTTTAATATTGCAGCTCGCTGGTTTGGAAAATGGTTATACCGAAGATTGACAGCATCTTAAAAGGAGGAGGCAGATGGTCAGCAACGAATATGCACTTAAGACAAATGATCTTAATGTTTTTTATGGCGAGAAACATGCCGTAAAACAATTATCTATTGACTTTCCAAGCCATTCAGTGACTGCACTGATCGGCCCCTCAGGCTGTGGAAAATCAACCTATCTTCGCTCTCTCAATCGAATGAACGATTTAATTGAAGGGGCAAAAGTTACAGGCGAAATATGGTTTGATGGGGAAAATGTCAATCATTCAGCGGCGCATGTTCGGCTGCTTCGGAAAAGAATTGGCATGGTATTTCAGAAGCCTAATCCTTTCTATAAATCCATTTATGAAAATATTGCTTATGGACCGAGATTTCATGGAGTCACGAACAGGAAAGAACTTAATGAAATAGTCGAGAGTTCTTTAAGAAAAGCTGCATTATGGGATGAAGTGAAGGACCGGCTTCATCATTCAGCGCTTGCGTTATCAGGAGGTCAGCAGCAGCGACTTTGTATCGCTCGAACACTTTCCCTAAACCCTGAGATCCTTCTTTTGGATGAACCTGCTTCGGCCTTAGATCCCATATCTACATCAAAGATTGAGGAATTAATTCAACAATTAAAAGCCAATTATACGATTATCATTGTCACACACAATATGCAGCAAGCTGCTAGAATATCGGATCAGACGGCCTTCTTCCTGATGGGTGAGCTCATTGAACTCAATGATACGAACCAAATCTTTACGAAACCAACTAGGAAAGAAACAGAGGATTATATTACTGGCCGATTTGGATAGAAGGGGGGATGAACGAATGCCGGAGGAACAAGTGGATAAACAAGTAGTCCATGCTAGCCATTTAAATTTATTTTATGGGAATAATCAGGCACTCTTTAACATAAATCTTTCATTTGAGAAGAACCATGTGACAGCTTTAATCGGGCCTTCAGGCTGTGGGAAGTCTACTTTTCTCCGCTGTCTTAACCGGATGAATGATCTGATAGAAGGAGTAAAAATTGAAGGTAATATTAAGATCCATAATGAAGACATTTATCATCCTCAAACAGATATCGTGCAGCTGAGAAAAAACGTAGGCATGGTTTTTCAACGCCCCAATCCTTTCCCAATGACGATCTATGATAACATTGCCTACGGCCCGCGGATTCATGGGCTAAAGGATCACAAAAAGCTGGATGAGATCGTGGAAAGCAGTCTCCAGAAAGCTGCTTTGTGGAATGAGGTAAAAGATCGACTTCACACGCCTGCCAAAGGACTCTCGGGCGGACAACAACAGCGACTGGTTATTGGCCGGGTTCTTGCAGTGGAACCAGAAATCATTTTAATGGATGAGCCCACTTCCGCCTTAGATCCTATTTCCACGGCCAGTGTGGAAGAGCTTCTTCAAGAACTAAAGAAATCTTACACGGTCATCATAGTGACTCATAATATGCAACAAGCCGCTCGTTCTTCTGATTTTACCGCATTCTTTCTCAATGGAGAGGTTGTGGAATATGGGAAAACAAGCAGATTGTTTACAACTCCTAAAGAGAAACGAACAGAAGACTATATTACCGGGCGATTCGGTTAAGTGAAGATGGGAGGTAAGAAAATGACAGGTCGCCACACCTTTCATGAAAAATTAGATAATCTGCACAGTGATTTGTTAAAGATGGGCTCATTGGTAGAACAAGCCATCCATTTATCTGTAAAATCTTTAGTAGAACATGACTCGGTACTTGCTGAGCAGGTCATTGAGAATGATGATGAAATTGATGCCTTAAATTTAAAAATTGAAAAGGACTGCTTTGGCCTGATTGCCTTGCAGCAACCAATGGCTAGCGATCTACGAAGAATTGGAACCGTCTTGAAAATTGTAACGGATCTCGAGCGAATGGCGGATAACGCTGTAACCATTTCAAAAGCAACCCTTCGTCTGAAAGGGCAAGCGTATGTGAAACAACTGATTGATATTCCGCGAATGGCCACTTTAACAGAGGCGATGGTACGGGATGCGCTAGATTGTTACATTCATTCGGATACTGAAAAGGCCTATCAAATTGCCAAGAATGACGATGCCGTTGATAAGCTCTATAAGGAAATCCACAATGAATTAGTGGAAATCATGCAAAAAGATTCGTCAACCGTTTTTCAAGCCACCCAGTTTCTGTTTGTAGCGCATAGCTTAGAGAGAATTGGCGACCATGCAACGAATTTAGCTGAGTGGGTCATTTACTTTGTAACGGGTAAATTAGAAGAGCTAAATGATTAGGAGAGTATAGAGCAGTTTATCCAAAGGGGTGAATTGCTCTTTTAATTTCTTATTTCATTTTCACTGTATTTTCACTAAGCTCGCCTAGAATAAAATTATCGAAAGCAACAACAAATCAAAAATAATGGAGGTAATGAACATGCTTAACAAAAAGAAAATTTTGGCTACAACTTTAGGAGCTGCATTCGCGCTTGGTGCATTTGGATCTGCGTTTGCTGCAGAAACAACCACACTAACTCCAACACATATTGAAAAGCACTTCGATGGCGGAAAACATTTTGGAAAAAAAGGAGCAAACCTTGAAGAAGTAGCAAAGGAAAAAGGAATTAGCGTGGAAGAATTAAAGGCTCAGAGGGAACAAGAACGTGAGACTAAATTAGCGGAACGAGCTGCCGAACAAGGAATTTCCGTTGACGAGTTAAAAGCTCAAATGGAGCAAAAAAGAACTGCTAAATTGGAAGAGTTGGCAAAATCAAAAGGGATTACTATTGAACAATTAAAAGCTGAGATGGAGCAGAACCGTGGAAAGAATCTGGAACAGATTGCTGAGGATAAAGGAATTACGGTTGATGAACTAAAATCCCAGATGAAAGAAGAACGCCAAGCCCAGTTAGAAAAGCAAGCAGAAGAAAAAGGGATAACAGTTGACGAACTTATTTCGCAAATGAAGCAAGAAAGAGAAGCACATCAACAGGCTAAACTAGAAGCGTTGGCACAAGAACAAGGGATTACCGTCGATGAATTGAAAGCACAGATGGAGCAGAAACGTGAAGCAAAGCAACAAGAAAGATTAGAGAAGTTGGCTGCCAAGAAAGGGATATCTGTTGATGAATTAAAAACTCAGATGGAAGAACAACGCGAGGAAAAATTGACTAAACTGGCCGAAGAAAAAGGAATCACAGTTGATGAGCTAAAGGCTCAATTTGAACAGAATGGACATGGTTTTCGAGGATTAAAGTAAAAAGTTAATCATAATCCCACTCTAAACAGAGTGGGATTTTTGCTTCTGATCATAGGGGAGAGTGTTTCCCCACGTTAAAGGGTTTGGTTTACTAGCAAACACCTGTAACTTGGACCCAAAAAACTTACTGCAGTTTCCCTCGACATTCAACTGCTAGTTCATCAACGACCTCACCAGCTGATATCAAGTAAGCTTTTTCATATAAATTACAAACGGGACAAATATGGTTGGGGATAATCTGCACTTTATCTCCAATATTCACTTGATTGCGGAATTCTTCATTGTAAATGATCGCATGTTCATCGAAGACACCGTGAATATAGACATCCTCAAATCCCTTAATACGGCCGAGACCTTTGGTTGTTGTAAGGCCTTTGCTTCGCGTTTGGGCTGTGATGCCTTTTGCCCCTACATCTGTAATCACCCGTTCTTTCGTAGGTTTGCTGATGACTGTTGTAAGGACCGACGCCGCACAACGTTTATATGTGCCGATCACGTTTGCCTGTGAGGAATCCATGAATATATAGGTACCTGGCCTGATTTCAGTAATGCCCTTTGGAATTTCAAAATTTAGCATGAAGGGTGGGGTAGACCCTATACTGACTACTTTGGGCTTAAGTCCCATTTCTTCTGCTAGTGTTGCAAAGTGCAAGGTTTGGTGAACACTTTCCATATAAAGCTTTCTGCATTCATCCCAGTTTTCTGCCTTATAAGTGTGCCCGTCATGGGAAAAAACCCCTCTAAGCTCTACATTTTTACAAGCTTTAACTGCTTCCAATAATGTGTGGAAATCACTTTCTTCAATAATGCCGGAGCGTTGTTCACCCACCTCAATTTCAACCAGAACTTGAGCTTTCTTTTCTGCTCCTTCAAACACTTCTTCAATCTCATATACTTGATAGATATTATCGATACCGAACGAAATATCAATCGTCTTCGCTAAGTTTCTAATTCGCTCGATTTTGGATTTTCCTACAATCTCATTGGCAATAAAAATGTTTTTCAAACCGTTTTGGGCCATTACTTCCGCTTCTCCTACTTTTGCAACGGTAATTCCCGTGGCTCCTAGTTTTTCTTGCAATTTAGCAAGCCTGGGCATTTTATGGGTTTTTGTATGCGGACGTAAGAGGACTTGATATTTATTAGCATAATTTTGCATAGAACGAAGATTATCCATCATAATTTCTCGATCAATTAAAAGCGCTGGAGTGTCTAACTCAAAAAAATTCATCAGTTCAGCCCCTTTTTTATATCTTTAAAAATAAATCTGTATATATTCCATGTTGAAAACATATAAAAAAATATATAAAATAGAAAAATAAAGCTGTTATTTAGTTAAATTATATAAAAATTTATATATAAGTCAATATGACTCGGAATTTTTCATAAAAAAATCTAAGAAGGTGTAAGCATCATGGACATCAGCAATAAAGAATTAAAAAAATATATTCCAATCGCTAACCTAATCGCTAAGACGTTTGGGCGGGACTGCGAAGTGGTTATTCATGACTTAACCGTTCCTCAAAACTCAGTTATTTACGCTATCAATAATCATGTAACGGGAAGAAAAGTCGGACAGGCTTTTGATCACCTGGTGAAGCAGGTGCTGTTATCGCCTAAATTCGAGGACGATTATATGGCAGGCTATAAAACGGTTACCGAGGGTGGCAGGGAAATAAAATCCTCTACTGCATTAATTCGAGATTCCAATGAAAAAGTAATCGGTGCACTTTGTGTGAATTACAATTTGGAAAGCATGATTCATTTTAAGGGATTTTTAGATGAATTTATATCTGTTGAGCAAGAGGAAACAGTAAAAGTAGAGGATGTCGAGTTAATGGAAAATGTAGCTGAAATTGCAGACGATTTAATTGATCGGATCATTGCCCTTTACGAAAATGAGGATCTAAAAAGAAAAGAGAAAGTTAAATTAATCAAGTTTATGGATGAAAAAGGTATATTTTTAATTAAGGGATCTGTAGATAAAGTGGCAGAAAAGCTCGGGATTTCCAAAGTTACTGTGTATAGCTATTTAGATGAAATCAAGAAAAATGTTTCGGATGAAATCTAAAATACGTCTTATGAGGAGAATTTTATGAAAAGTATTTTTGAAGTCGGGAATTTAAAGTCAAATGGACATTATGCTTTAGCAACCATCCATAATCATACAGTCTATGTTTCAGGGCAATTTGCTATTGATCCAATAACCTGTGAAAAGAAATTTGGCACCATTGAAGAAGAAACACTACAAGCATTAAAAAATGTGGAAATGATTTTAAAAGCAGCAGGAAGTAAAAAAGAGCAAATCTTACGGATGACATTATACATTCCGGATGCGAGCTTATGGGGCAAAGTAGACGCTGTCTATAAAGAATTCTTCGGGGAGCATAAACCGGCACGTACTGTCGTACCAACAAACGAATTGCATTTTGGGTTCAAAGTTGAAATGGAGGCTATTGCCTATATTTAGTTGCGAAAAAATTTGATTGAAGGGATCGATAGTAAAATGGAACAATATATTTGTAACCGTTGCGGGAAAAAATACGATATTACACCAACGATCTGGAGATGTGAATGTAGCGGCGTATTAGATCTAGTAAAAGATACACCGGAAATTGATGTTGCAGCTTGGAATAATTATCCGAACTCGGTATGGCGTTATTTTGAAACCATGCCGTTCGCAAAGGATTCTAGAACGTGGGAATCTGTGACAATGGGTGAAGGTGGGTCACCTTTAATTGTTCTCGATCCGCTAGAGCCCACTACGTACGTAAAAGTGGATTATATGATGCCGACATTATCTTTTAAAGATCGAGGAGCCGCTGTTTTAATGACAAAAGCAAAAGAATTAGGGGTATCCAAGGTTATTGCAGATAGCAGCGGGAATGCAGGAACTGCGATTGCCGCGTATGCAGCACGTTGTAACATTGCATGCGATATTTATCTAAGTGATGAAACTTCGCCGAAAAAGATCGCTCAAATAAAAGCACATGGTGCAACGATTAAAGAGATTCATGGTACGCGAGAGGACATTGCAGCTGCGGCGCAGAAGGCAGTAGATGAAGAGAAAGTTTTTTACGCAAGTCATGTGTATAATCCCTACTTCTATGAAGGAACAAAAACATATGCTTATGAAATATACGAGCAATTACAAGGAGCCCCAGATTCATTAATTATACCCGTTGGAAATGGTACACTTGTGTTGGGTGCATACTACGGTTTCAAAGAGTTGTTTGAAAACAAGTTAATAGAAAAAATGCCGAAAATCATTGCTATCCAAGCAGCAAACTGTGCACCTCTTGTGAAGGCATACGAAAAAGACGATGCGATTGCGGATCCAGTTACAAATCAAGGGACTTTAGCAGAAGGGATTGCCATTGCCGCACCAGCTCGTTCCAAACAAATTTTAGAAGCGGTACGTGAAACGAAGGGTACATTTATTGATATAAAAGAGGAGGAGATTCTCAATTCTCGAGAAATACTTGCTGATAAAGGGTTTTATGTTGAAGTGACCACAGCAGCTAATTACGCAGGTTACCTAAAATATAAAAAGGAACCAGGAGAAAAAATGATCATCCCTCTTTGTGGTGCGGGAATCAAATCAAAATAACTCAGATAATAAGCCAGTGGAATTTAAGGTAGGAGCAGAGATAATGGCGTTTGGAATCAGAAGAAAAGAACTCTTGGCATGGAAAGAAAAAGTTGCAAAAGGTGAAATTGCATTTTTAACACATTACTGGATTGATGATCGATTCCCAGGATGTAAGACCGTAACAAAAGTAGGCTGTTCTAACCTTCAAAAATTAATTCAATGGGGAGAAAAATATCAACTCAGACCAGAGTGGATTCATCGTCAGGAAGGATTTCCACATTTTGATTTATTAGGGGAAAGACAAGAACAAATTCTGAAAGAAGAAAAGATGTTTTGGCAGTTAGAGAAGTTTAAATGATTGATGGTGGATCGAAAAAGAAGGACCTCTTCATTAACCTGGTAGGAGAAGTCCTTCTGCCCACATTATGAATCATCTGTGAATAATTACCCTGCACATTGTTCTGTTTTGTAAATCATCCTATAATATAAGTAGGACGTGAGTTTTATGTATGTGAAATAAGGGAGGCCTGTTACTCATGCATCTCTTCATTGCTGCATTAACTTATTTATTAATCTTAGTTTCTGCTTATGGATTCACGATTTTTTCCAACATGGAAGAGGAGAAAAGTGAGGAAATTATAAGCAGGGCTTTTCAGAATGCCTATTCAATCCTCATCGTAGGACTGCTTGTCGTATATTGCCTCATCATCCTTCCACACATCACCCTAGATCATCAAACCGCATCTTATCTCATCCTTGCAAGCAAGTTTGTATCCATCTTAACCCTTGGAGGCAGTCTTTTTATATTAAAAAGATGTTTGGATTAACAAAATTCCCGTTATCAAGTTGAAGTTCTCGTCAACTAGGTGAACGGGTTTTTTTATTTCCACGACTAATTAACAACAAAAATTTATTGATATTCGATAAAAAAACAGGTAAGATAGGAGGTATCAAAATCAACAAGTGAGGTGCTCCCCATGAAGAAAGGGACAACAACCTTTTTAAAAATCGCCGTTTTCATTATTGGTTTACTGGTTATTGTCTTTTGTTCGTTTTGGCTTCCCGGGTTGGCGAGTGAAGCTGCAGCGATGAATCCAGAGTATGCCTACTTGAAACTACCAGTACTCATAGGCCTGTATCTTACTGCTATCCCATTTTTTCTAGCACTTAACAGAGCATGGAGGCTTCTGAACGATATTGAGAGTGGAAATGCCTTTTCGGAACGGTCAGTCATCTTTTTAAGACATATCAAAAATTGCGCGGGTTCCATCATATTCTTATACGTCGCAGGAATTCTATTGTTGGCTATAAACAACGCGTTACATCCTGGAATAGCGGTGGCCGGTGTTATCATTCTTTTTGCCACCCTTGTGATCGCTGTATTTGCTGCTGTTCTACAAAAATTATTAAAAAGTGCATTAGACATAAAAGAAGAAAATGATTTGACCGTTTGAGGTGATAACATGCCAATTATTATAAATATCGATGTGATGCTCGCGAAACGAAAGATGAGTGTGACTGAACTTTCGGAGAGAGTAGGAATCACCATGGCCAATCTTTCGATCTTGAAAAACGGCAAGGCAAAAGCAATTCGGTTTTCAACGTTGGAAGCGATCTGTAAGGCTTTGGACTGCCAACCAGGGGATATCCTGGAATATCAAGATGGATGGAGGGGATGATCGTGACTTTGACCTTGTTTTTATTCGTCGGGCTTCTAACAGTATTTTTCACTTTGCTGTTCAAAAGACCACTCATAGACACGCTAGGAGAAAACACATTAGTACATAAATTACATAATGCCAATTGGTTCCAAAATCACTGGCTATCGGGTGTTTTCTTATTCGTCATGAATGCCGCCCTGTTTTTCTTAACAGGATTGATCCTTTATGGGGTAACGTATCTTAGCATTCCTTTTATTCATTTGCTTATCATAATTTTAGCTGTGATCGGGAGTATCTTTCTTTGGATCACTATTAATCAAGCTTGGCAGGGGACGAACAGAAACCGTCTGAAAATGGGGTTCGTCGGAAGCAGTTTTTATGGTGCTTTGACCCTTCTGTTTGCTTACTGGTTGGTGACACTGGAACCTTCTTATCCAGATGAAGATTGTTTTATGGATGCGATTGGGCTAGTATTAGGTATTATTGTTACGACAGTTGCCTTTCTTTCTTGTTTGATGATAACGGGATTTGCTCATAAGAAGGCTACAGGCTAGGCATTGGCAAACTCTGTAAGATGAAAAAGGCGGATTTCGCGGATGAAGACCATTCTCACGGAAATCCAAGGGTCAGTTTGGTCATCATAAGCTCGATGAAGACCATTCTCACGGAATCCAAGGGTCAGTTTGGTCATCATAAGCTCGATGAAGACCGTTCTCACGGAGTCCGAGGGTCAGTTGGTCATCATAAGCTCGATGAAGACCATTCTCACGAATTCTCAGGGTCAGTTTGGTCATCACAAGCTCGATGAAGACCATTCTCACGGATTCTCAGGGTCAGTTTGGTCATCACAAGCTCGATGAAGACCATTCTAGCGGAATCCGAGGGTTAGTTTGGTCATCATAGCCCCGATGAAGACCATTCTCGCGAAATCCGAGGGTCACATTGGTCTTCATAAGACCCAATGAAGAATCCCTCTGTGCATCTATGAGGAGATTGAAGATGAAAGATTGGAAAAAGAACATGATTCTCTTTTTGGGCAGTCAGACCATCTCGCTTTTTGGTTCTTCGCTCGTCCAATATGCGATTTTATGGTATATCACGTTACAAACGCAGTCCGGCGCGATGATGACGATTTACATCATCTTCGGCTTTTTGCCTGCCTTCTTTTTATCCCCATTTGCTGGAGTTTGGGCGGATCGATTCAATCGGAAGACGCTGATTATCCTATCCGATTCTGCGATTGCGCTTTCCACGCTACTGTTAGCCATCCTCTTTTTGATGGGGTACGATAATATTTGGCTGCTTTTTGTAATGTCCGCGGTGCGTGCAATGGGGACGGGGGTACAAACCCCAGCAGTGGGGGCGGTTCTCCCTCAGTTGGTGCCCGAAGATAAATTAACAAAAGTGAATGCATTCAATGGAAGTATGCAGGCGCTCGTTTCGCTGGTTTCCCCCATGGTGAGCGGGGCATTGATGACCATGGCTACTATCGAAAGCATCTTTTTCATCGACGTGATTACTGCCGCGATTGCCGTGTTCACATTGCTTGCCTTTTTGCCAATCCCCGTTCATGCAAAAGCCATGCAAAAACAAACAACCAGCTATTTCAACGATATGCGCCAAGGTTTTACCTATATTAAAAATCACCCCTATGTAAAACGGTTTTTCCTGTTTTGCGCCTTTTTCTTCTTTCTCATTTCACCAGCTGCAATTCTTACTCCCCTCCAAGTCGCACGCAGCTTTGGTGATGAGGTTTGGCGGCTGACAGCAATTGAAGTGTTTTTTTCCGCGGGAATGATGGTCGGTGGAGTCATCATGGCTTCCTGGGGTGGGCTGGAAAATAAAATTCATACCATGACCCTGGCTTTTCTTGCAATTGGAGGTTGTATTTTTGCCCTAGGGATTATCCCTGTGTTTTGGATCTACCTCATTTTCATGGGCTTGACAGGCCTAGCGATGCCTTTTTTTAATACTCCTTCAATGGTTCTGCTACAGGAAAAAGTGGAAGAAGACTACTTAGGAAGGGTGTTTAGCGTTTACGGAATGATTGCAAGTTCTATGATGCCTATCGGGATGCTGTTGTTTGGACCTCTGTCGGATATGGTAAAAATTGAATGGCTGCTGATCATAACTGGATTATTGATGTTCATTCAAGGATTTTTCCTTGCAGGAAGTAAAGAGTTGGTGGAGGCAGGAATAAAAAAAGGTGCTTAATAACTCCTAAGCACCTTCAATACACATTTTAACCGCGGGATTTTAATTTCGCCAATAACTCTTCTTTATCAACAGATGATAAAGTTCTCTCAGCGAGCGGGAATAAATTAGCCTCTTCAAAATCGAAATGCTCGGTAAGAACCTTTACTGCTTCAACTAGAGATTCAGAAATAGAGGAAAGACGGGATTGATCCCCAGAACTATACCTGCTGAATTCATCCTGGTATTGTTTAAGCAGGCGTCTTGCTCCCTGATGCTGCGCTGCATTCCCTGCAACCGGAGGGGCGTCCATCCCGAGATATTTGCCAAGCAGTGGAGAAAGGATTTCGTCTTCTGCTTTAGAATGGATTTCTACCTGCTGGGTGAAAGTACTTACAGCAGAATGGAGCTGTTTAAGCTGTTCGGGCTCCTTTTCTAATTGCAGTGCCATCTCACGGATTTCACCCATTTGTTTCCGTAGAGGTGCATGCTCATCAACAATAATTTGGATTCCATCACTATACATTAATGCTTGCGACATTGAATTCGCCTCCCCTTATTTTCACCTTATTCTAAACGCCATCTTTTCATTGGTAAGTGATATCGATTACAACGTATAATGTAGATAGGTGAATGCATAATGAAAGAACATTACTATGATAAATTGCTCAACATAAAAACGAGAGGGGAACAAATAGGATTTCCAACGTCCCTTCATTATTACCGTTATGAACCAACGCCATATAGTGCACTCGAGAAGCTTTTTGAAAAGTATGATGTTAAACCTGGAGATCGGGTCGTTGACTTTGGATGTGGAAAAGGGCGGCTTAACTTTTATATCCATTACTTTTTTAAGGCATCTGTAGTGGGTGTCGAAATGAATGAGGAATTTTGCCGGGCAGCAGAAGAGAATTACAAAGGCTATATTAAAAAGCACAGAACAAACAAAGGGGAAATCCAGTTTTATTGCTCTCTTGCGGAGGAATATCCTATTCATCCAGCGGACAATCGTTTTTATTTTTTTAATCCCTTTTCAATCCAAATCTTCATGACGATTATTAACAATATTTTGCTTTCCTATGAAAAGGCATCAAGAGAATTGGAGCTTATTTTATATTATCCATCAGAGGACTATATCTACTTTTTGGAAAGTAACACCCCATTTTCGCTAAAAAATGAAGTCGATTTAAAAGAATTGTATGGGGATAAACCGAATGAGCGTTTTTTGATTTATCGGCTGGGTTATTAAATAAAAAAACCGGGAATCCCCGGTTTTTAGAAATTTACTGCCGCTTTTGCTGCTTGTTCAATGCCGTCTTGAATAATCTCTTCCGCCCGATCAGGGAACTGATTATGCCCTTCGACGATCACTTTTGTAACATCTGTTACACCCCAGAAATTTAAGGCCGCTGATACATAGTTCACTGCCATTTCCAAGGATTGTGCAGGACCTTCGCTGTAGACGCCACCACGTGCATTTAACAGGGCAATCTTTTTATCTGGCAGCAGACCAATAGGGCCTTCTGCAGTGTAGCGGAAAGTTTTCCCTGCCTGGCTTAAATAATCAATATAGGTGTGAAGAACAGCCGGAACGGTGAAATTCCAGAGCGGAAAACCGAATACGATTTTGTCTGCAGCTAGGAACTGATCAAGGTATTTATTTACAAGATCTGCAGCTTTCTTTTCGCTCTCTGTTAATTCTAATCCGCGTGCTTGTTTAAATGTTCCATTAATCATTTCAACGTCATAGTAGGGTAAATTTTCCTTGAATAGGTCGAGTTCAATAATTTCATCTTCGGAATGAGATTCTTTGTAGGTAGATAGAAAAGCTTCATATAGCTTTACACTAACAGCCTGTTCAACAGGGCGATTATTTGCTTTGATAAAAAGTACTTTTGCCATTATGGTTCCCCTCCAATAAGTTGTCATAGCAACTTTTCTGTTTAATTTTCAATCCTTTTTCACTATTAATACGTTGCTATAGCAACAATCCATTTAGGAAATATATTATACTGAAATGTATAGATTGTCAACTCAAATTGCCAAGACAGCATCCTTTCCATTATTCTGTAAGAGGAAGCCCAATGTGAGGTGAATCGAACGTGAGATTAAACTTTTATGATTATATAAGCATTTTTATCCATCAGACAGACTTAACCCTAACCAACTACATTAAAAGCAAACTTGCCCCTTTCAATCTAGCCCCAGAACAAAATTTAATTATGATGCTGCTTTGGGAAAAGGATGGGCTTACGCAAAATGAGATTGCCGAAAAGCTGAAAAAGGATAAAACAAACATTGCCCGGATGGTGTTCAATTTGGAGCAAAAAGGATTTATCCGTAGGCAATGCAGGGAGAACGACCGGCGTAGTTTGAAAGTGTACTTGACAGAGGAAGGAGAAAACCTGGGTCACTCCATTACAAAGATAACGGAGGAATTCAACAGTTTAGTTTGCAAAGGAATTACGGAGGAGGAGCTTAAGGACGTGAGAAGAATCCTAGGTAAAATGTGTAAGAATGTTCATGAAGATAGCTAACTCTTTTTTTCCCCGTTCTTTTGTCCTATTTCCTGTTGTATAATATTGGTATTGTCATTGCAGGAGGAAAAGGGATGAGCCTATATAATATTTTTCTTTTTGTTCATATAGTTTCTGGTGCCATCTGTTTAATAACGGGAGCGGTCGCTTCCTTTGCAAGAAAAAGAAAAGGAAGGCATACCATCATGGGGGAAATCTACCACGGAGGGTATGTTGCTATTTTAATTAGCTCCGTTGTCATGGCCATTATGCATTGGTCGGAAAGCGCGTATTTATTCTACATTGCCCTCTTTTCATACGGGTTAGCTCTCTTTGGGTATCTAGCAAAAAAGTATCGCTGGAAAAATTGGCTGACGAAACACATTAGCGGGATGTTGGGTTCTTATATTGGTATTATTACGGCAACGCTCGTAGTGAATGGCTCAAAAATTCCATTAATTAATGAAATCCCTTCGCTTATTCTTTGGCTTGCGCCAACGATCATTGGTACACCTATTATTTCAATTGTAAATAGGCGTTATGTAAAAACAAAGAAGGTAAAAGAGATAGCACAATAAAAGGAAGAATTGAGGAAAAAAGCATGTTTAAAAGAATTGGATTGTTTTTCTTAGTCAACATCCTTGTCATAGTGACGATTGGTATTATTACCAGTCTATTGGGAGTGCGTGGGTATATCACCTCCCAGGGGATCGACTTTGGTGCTTTACTAGTCTTTAGTGCGGTTGTAGGTTTCTCGGGTGCGTTGATTTCTCTCGCAATGTCAAGGATGATGGCAAAATGGGTGATGGGTGTTAAAGTGATCGACCCTAATGGACCACTACACCCGGCGGAACGCCAATTGCTTGATGAAGTGTATGCTCTTTCCCGAAAAGCAGGAATCATGGTGATGCCGCAAGTGGGGATTTATGATTCTCCTGAGGTGAATGCCTTTGCCACAGGCCCAACGAAGAACCGCTCCCTAGTAGCAGTATCCCGCGGCTTATTGGAAAGAATGGATCGCGATGCCGTTTCGGGTGTACTAGCCCACGAGGTAGCGCATATTAGCAACGGCGACATGGTTACGATGACTTTGCTGCAAGGTGTGATTAATACCTTCGTTGTGTTTTTGTCGAGGATTTTCGCATATGTTGCTTCTCGCTTCGTAAAGGAGGATATTGCACCCATTGTCCATTTTATTGCGGTCATCGTCTTTGATATTTTGTTCTCGATATTAGGCAGTATGGTTGTCATGGCCTTCTCCCGCTACCGGGAATACCATGCAGATGCAGGCGGCGCCTACTTGGCTGGCAAGGACAAAATGATTCACGCTCTGCAATCCTTGAAACAGACCGTTCAGTTTGTAGATACAGAACAACAGTCAGTGGCAGCCCTTAAGATCAGCGGGAAAAGGGGAGGATTTCTCAGCCTCTTCGCCAGCCACCCCGATTTAGACGATCGGATCGAGCGCTTGAAAAGAGGAAGATAGTTCGATTTTAATGTGGGATGTCCTTCACGGAAGTTGTGAAGGACATTTTTTTTTGGGGCTGGCCTTTATGAGGGTGATTCGGACTGAACCCGGTTGGCCTCGCCTGCCAGAGTCCGAATCACCCTTGGATTCGGACTGAACCCGGTTGGCCTCGCCTGCCAGAGTCCAAATCACCCTTGGATTCGGACTGAACCTGGTTGGCCCCGCCTGCCAGAGTCCGAATCACCCTTGGATTCGGACTGAACCTGGTTGGCCCTGCCTGCTAGAGTCCGAATACCCCCCGGATTCGGACTGAACCCGGTTGGCCCCGCCAGCCAGAGTCCGAATCCCCCCCCTGATTCGGACTAAACCCGGCTATCCCCGCCAGCCAGAGTCCGAATACCCCCCTGATTCGGACTGAAACTCGCTAGCCCCGCGCCCCAGAGTCCGAATACCCCCCTGATTCGGACTGAAACTCGCTAGCCCCACTCACTACAGTCCGAATCGTCCAAAATCCTCACCATCTTTTTACAATATCTACATACTAAATTAACAATTATGGGATTAAATGAAGGAAAAAGAACTTCCACCAGGGGAACGGGGTTAAATCATGAAAAATAAAAAACTGCTTTTCTATCTCAAACCGAGACGTATCAAGGGGCTCAAGTCATTTTTTCTCAACGCCAACCGCCTCAAGGATTTTTCACCCTACTTTATGCATAAATTTAACCTGTCAACGATTCTCATCTTACCGATCATCTTCGTGATCATTGCCTCCTCGGCAATCATTGCTTATGTAAGCTACGAGAAGAATAAACAGTTGACGGTATCCTTTATTGAACAGCAGCTTCAATCTTCTGCTGAAATGATTAAGGAAAAGGTCACGATTTTAAAGTCCACTGTACCTAACGAAGAGTTTAACTCTAAACTTTCATATGCCTTAACCTTAAACCAAAACAAATTTAAGACCACTGATCTAAACCCTATGCAATTCAAAATAACAAAGGATGGGAAGCTTGAAAAGTTCGCAGGGTTTGAAACGGAAATGCCAGCTATCCCTCCAGCAATCATCGACCGTATGGCACAGCAAAAGCAGGGGGTTGAGCATATCGATGGATTAACCCTTTCTTATACCTATCAGCTTGAACTAGATGAAGCTTTGTACGTCATTGCACTCAAGGACCAAGAATATTTAAAACCCGTTAATGAATATCGCAATCTTACCATCGCACTTTCGATCATTACTATTTTTCTCGCATGTCTAGTGGGATTCTTGACGATTCGCAAAGTGACGAAGCCGATTGCGCTACTCAAACAAGCGATGGAGAGGGTTTCTGAGGGGAACCTGCAGCACAAAATCCAATTGCGCTATTCCAGTAAAGAGATCGAGGCGGTTTCAAAGGGATTTAATGAGATGGTGGATAGTTTGAATACGTTAATCGGTCACATCGATAGTAGTGCAAAGCTTGTTGCCGAATGTTCGGGGAAATTAACCTATACGTCTGATGAAACCAAACAGGCATCGGAAGAGATCGAATCTGCTACGGGTGAAGTAGCTAGTGGAACCGAGAAACAAGTTAGATCAGCTGCGGAAGCTGCACATATTTCGGATGAGATTAAGAGTGGAATGCAGCAAGCTGCCATTTCTATTGACCATGTTGAGGTCTCCACAACGACGGCGAATCAGAGAGCCGCGGCGGGAAATCAACTTGTTATTCAGACCGTTGAACAAATGAACCTTGTGCAAAAAACAGTTGGAGAAACAGCGGATATGGTTTACTCGTTGGGGGAAAAGTCAAACCGTGTGGATCAGATTGTAGCGCTCATAAGTCAGATTGCTAAACAAACCAATCTCCTTTCCTTAAATGCGGCCATCGAAGCTGCTCGGGCAGGGGAAAATGGTCGGGGGTTTGCCGTGGTTGCCAATGAAATCAGAGGTTTAGCTGATCAATCGGAAAAAGCAGCGAATCAAATCCAAGAGATTATTGAAGAAATCCGTGACGAAACGAAACAAGCCGTGACATCCATGACACGCGGCTCGGGTGTGTTGGCAGAAGGAATAGCCATGGTGAACCAGACGAGGGATGCCTTTCAGCAGATTGTGCAGGCCGTCGAGAAGGTAACCGTGGAAACAACAGGAGTTTCAGTCGTGGTTAATAAAGTCAGTGAACAAACACAAAACATGGCCCTAAGCATGGAAAATATAGCGTCTATTTCAAAGCAATTTGCTGGAAGTATGCAATATGTAGCAGTGGCTGCACAGAATCAAAGTGCGTCTACAGAAGAAATTTCTGCCGCAGCTGAGGATTTAAGCAATTTATCAAAAGGACTGCAAGAGGTTCTCGTGAAATTCAAGGTGTAAAACAAGGTGGCTCCATGTAGCCACTTTTTTCTTCGTTCACAATGAAAGCGGTTTATTTCTCTAAACAATTTGTTTACAGTTCATTAATATTATCTCAACAACCATTCTTTATAATCAAAATTGTTAAGAACAACAAATACGAAACAAACTTCTAAAGGGGGATTTACAAGTGAAGAAATTTGCATTACTTTCTGTTACAGCACTTACCATTCTAAGCGCAGCCTTAACTGGATGTGGAGCGAGCAACCAGCAAGGTGCGGCTGAAACGCCAAGCCAAGCAGAACAACCAAAGGCTGAAACAAAGAGTGGATCCATCACCGCTGTTGGTTCTACGGCATTACAACCACTTGTTGAGCAGGCTGCAAAATCTTTTATGAGTGAGAATACTGGTGTTACCATTCAAGTACAAGGTGGCGGAAGTGGTACCGGTTTATCACAAGTAGCTTCTGGTGGGGCAGATATTGGGAACTCGGATATTTTTGCAGAAGAGAAGAAGGAAATCGATGCGGCAGCATTGAATGATCATAAAGTAGCTGTCGTTGGTATGGCAGCAGTAGTGGGTAAAGACGTGAAAGTGGACAACTTAACTAAACAACAATTAATCGATGTATTTACTGGAAAGGTAACGAACTGGAAAGAGGTTGGGGGAGAAGATCAAAAGATTACCCTCGTTAACCGTCCTTCAAGCTCTGGTACTCGTGCAACATTCTATACTTTTGCCTTAGACAAAAATGAAGAAGCACAAGGAATTACTGAGGATTCTTCCGGTACGGTACGTAAGATTATCGCAGAAACTCCCGGTGCAATTGGCTATTTAGCCCTTTCCTACCTCAATGATAGCGTAAAAGCACTGAAGTTGGACGGTGTTGACCCAACTCCTGAGAACATTCAAACAAACCAATATCCTGTATGGGCATATGAGCACATGTATACAAAAGGTGAAGCTACTGGAATTACAAAGGATTTCTTAGATTACATTCTTGATGACAAGATCCAAAGTGAAGTCGTAACCGAAGCTGGTTATATTCCTGTATCCAGTATGAAAGTTGATCGTGATGCAGCTGGTAATGTAACAAATAAATAAGTGAATCAAGGAGGCGCCCTGGTCAAAGGGGATGCCTTCTTTTTTTGTCTGCCAAAAAGTTTGACAAATTTGTGAACACGCTCAATAATAGAGAAAAAGGAGGGTGAGTAAAATGGGGTTCCAACAGAAGTTCCTGAATATTGTGAAGATCATCAGTGGTTCACTCCTTACCCTAGGAATCATCCTTTTTTGCCTCGGTTTATTTGTATATCATGACAGCATCTTCGCGGCAATTGGCATAGGTACTGTGATGAGTTCGGTCTTCATTTTTTTATGTGGAGTATTTTTTTCAGCTTCAGAAGAGATGGTGATGATCATCCACAATCGCGATCAAATAGCCCAAACAAAAAAAGAAGAGCGCCTATACTCAGATAGACACCCTTTGTATATGCATCGCCCTACACATAACCCCAGATCATGCATAGTAATGTTCCGAAGACGGTAACTAACGCGATGGCCAATGAATAATAGATATTCGTGTAAATAGATCCTTTATCCCCGGTTTCCCCAGCATGCATGAATACAACCAACTGAACGGCTGCCTGCACGAAAGCGGTGACGAGCAAAATGGTCATCCCTGCGGTAAAAGATAGATCAAAGAAGTAAACAGCAAGGGCAATGGCCGTAAGCAGCAGGGAAAATCCAAAGCCTATAACCTGTTTACGTGGGAATAGTTCCATCATATTACATCATTCCTTTCAAGTAGACGAAGCTGAAGATAAAAATCCACACCACGTCTAGGAAATGCCAGTACAATGAGAAAATAAACGATTTATTCGCTGTTTCAGGTGTAATGCCATGCTTTCTAACCTGCAGAATAATAAAGAATCCCCAGACTAAACCAAATGTCACGTGTGCACCGTGTGTCCCGAGGGTGGTTAAGAGAATCGCAGTAAAGGCGCTAACTTGCAATCCTGCGCCAATATGCACATAGTGCATGAATTCGTAAATTTCTACTCCCAGGAAGGTCAGCCCTAGAAGTAAAGTAATCGCATAGAAGGTGATCATCGCTTTGGTTCTACCGATCCGCATGGCATGCACGCCAAGACCGATGACGAAACTACTGGTTAACAGGACGATCGTCTCGATTAAAACAGGCGTGATTTCAAAAATCTCTGCCCCCGATGGACCGGAACCGGTCCGATCCACCAAGGTGAAGTAAGAGGCAAAAAGCGTACCGAAGAGCATGATCTCCGCCCCAAGAAAAATCCAAAAACCTAAAATATTAAGCTGGTTTTGATCTGTACCATATTCAAGGGGCAGCGAGTGATCTATTTTCATCGTTTATGCACCTCGCAATTTTGATTCAGTTTCTTTAATTTCTTTTACGGAAATGTAATACCCAGGATCCCTTTCAAAGGAACGCTGTGCCATGCAAATAAATATACCGATCGTTGCTAGGATCGCAGGGATCCATAGAGAAAAGACAAAGGAAAAACCCCAGATAAAGAAGATACAACTCATGATAAAGGGGACACCGCTGTTACTTGGCATATGAATCTTTTGAACTTCCCCTTTAAATAATTCATGCCCCTTTTTCTTTGCATCCCAGAAAGCCTCACTTGAATTGGCTTGTGGTGTAATCGCAAAGTTATAGGCTGGAACAGGGCTTTGTGTTGCCCATTCCAGGGTACGTGCATCCCATGGATCCGCACTGATATTTCTTGATGCGTAACGTGTGCTGTAGTAGACGTTGTACGCAATTAAAGCAAATCCAACGGCAAGACCCAGAGCACCAATAAACGAAAGCATATTTAGCGGTCCGAATCCAGTTGCCTCTGAGTAGGTATACATGCGGCGAGCCTGGCCGTCCAACCCGGTAAAGAACATCGGGAAGAAGGTTACATTAAAGCTGATTGCAATAAACCAGAACGCCCATTTTCCAATCCTTTCATTGAGCATGAAGCCAAACATCTTTGGCCACCAATAGGTTAGACCAGCGATCATCGCAAATACAACACCTGGAATGATCGTGTAATGGAAGTGGGCAACTAAAAACATCGTGTTATGGTATTGGTAGTCTGCACTTGCCATCGCCAGCATGACTCCAGTTACCCCACCGATCGTAAAGATCGGAATGAAACCAACCGCATAAAGCATCGGAACCGTAAACTCAATCTTTCCTTTCCACATCGTGAAAAGCCAGTTAAATATTTTAATCCCTGTTGGGATAGCAATCGCCATGGTGGTAACAGAGAAGATGCTGTTCGTTAAGGCACCCTGACCCATGGTAAAGAAGTGGTGTGTCCAGACTAGAAAGGAAAGGAAAGAGATCCCTACCATCGAGGCAACCATCGATTTATATCCGTACAAGTTTCGGCGGGCAAAAGTGGAGATAACCTCACTATACACCCCAAACGCCGGCAAAATTAGAATGTAAACTTCAGGATGGCCCCAAACCCAGAACAGGTTTGCCCATAACATATCCATTCCGCCATTTGTGGTAGCGAAGAAATGGGTGCCGAATAGGCGATCCATGGTCATCATGATCAAAGCCACGGTTAATACCGGGAAAGCGAAAACAACAATGACGTTCGCCGTTAGGGCAGACCAGGTAAACATCGGCATTTTCATCAAGGTAATCCCGGGTGCTCTCATCTTCAAAATCGTTACGATGAAGTTAATTCCCGACATTAAGGTACCCAATCCAGCAATTTGCAGGGCGAGCGCGTAATAGTTTGTTCCAACAGAAGTACTGAATTCATTACCCGCTAGAGGAAAATAAGCTGTCCAGCCTGCATCAGGAGATCCTCCGATGACAAAAGAGATGTTGAACAGCATCGCCCCCATAAAGAATAGCCAGAAACTCAGTGCATTCAACCGAGGGAAAGCTACGTCACGTGCGCCTATTTGCAGTGGCACGACAAAGTTCATTAAGGCGTAGATAAAAGGCATCGCCATGAAGATAATCATCACGATTCCATGTGTCGTGAATACTTCGTTATAGTGTTGTGCATCGAGCAGTGTGTTTTCCGGAATCGCCGTTTGCGAACGCATCATAATCGCATCGACGCCACCGCGGAATAGCATCAGCAAAGCAGAAATAAGATACATAATCCCAATCCGTTTATGGTCAACGGTTGTTAACCATTCCCGCCATAAATATCCCCACTTTTTAAAGTAGGTCAAGCCAGCGACAATCGCAATCACAGTTAACCCAATCGCCACCATTGAGGCATAGATCGGTGCACTTGGATGTGGGATGGCAAAACGTTCAAAGAACTCCATAGGTTATGACTCCTTTCTGTATTTTTATTCAGCCATTGCAGAATGTTCGGTATGTGACGGCATCATATGATGTTCCCCATTCTCACCCTCGGGAGCAGGGGAGAAGTCTAAATGGGTTCCTGTATACGTTAATCGTCCCAGGTGCCCAGGATCTAATAATTCATCGAATTTTTCTTGAGTAAGAGGTTTCGCTGTTGCCTTGACTTCTTCTACCCATTTCTCAAATTCGTCCTGCGGCATCGCTTTGACATCAAAAGTATTCTCTGCGAAGCCTTTTCCGCTAAAGTTTGCATTTCTTCCCATATATTCGCCCGGTACATCTGCCGCAAGGTGGAGGGTGTTCACCATATCCGACATCGCGTATTTTTGACCACCGAGCTGTGGAATCCAAAAACTAGTGATGGGTCCGTAAGAATATAATTTAAATTCCAAAGGACGATCGGTAGGGATATATAAGTAATTGACAGTTTCAATATTTTCTTCAGGGTAACTAAAATGCCATTTCCAGTCGGAAGAAGAAGCGTAAACAACCAGCGGTTTTTGTCCTTCGTACCCTTTAGGCGTGGTCTCTACCTGCTCGTTGGATTGGATCGTGATCACAGAGAGAAAAATCACAATGATCACCGGAATCCCGATACAAATGGATTCCACCAGCTTGCTCCCTTCAATATGTGGGGGCTCATAATCTGCCGGCTGTTTAGAGGCACGGTATTTAACCAACATAATGACGAGGAGAATAAAAACCGCAGCAACGATGATGGACATCGTCCAAATCGATATCATAATCACATCTGCTTGTGTTTGAGCCTGAGGCCCTTTGGGGTCAAGAACCATTAATTTATTGTTGCAACCTGTAAGCACGGTGATAATAGTAAAAATTGAACTTAAAATAGCCCAATTCCACTTCATAGAGGCCACTCCTTTCTTTTTCTAGAAGCTTCCTTTCAGATCGACGTCGTTACCCCTAGCTTAGTACCGGCAAAAAAAAATAACAATGAAATGTGAAAGATGTCACAAATTGTTCAAGGGAAAGGTGTGATTTTTGTCACAGATTATTCAAGAACTCTCTGGGAGATATTCTTTTGCTAATTGACCAAATTGACTCACTTCCGTATAATCTGATTTATCAGATTGAGGTCGATGATTGTAGTAGGGCTCGACGGGAAGGTCACATCATGTTAGAAATTCTATCGATTGTTTTGCCTATTTTTATAGTTTTTGCCTGCGGATTTTTCCTTAAGAAAAGATTTAAAACAGATATTGCCTCTTTATCGAATGTCGCATTCTATTGTCTGCTGCCGGCACTAGTTTTTAAAACGTTTTATACGTCACATATTAGCCGTGAAATTGGATGGATCATTCTTTTTGCGGTAGCCTTAATTATTGTTTTACTCTTGTTTACACTGCTAGTTTCGAGGTGTTTTCGTTATGATAAGGGCACCGAAATCGGGTTGCTTCTCGGCTCGCTTTTTGGAAATGGGGGGAATTACGGCAGCTCGATTATTTTATTGGCTTATGGACAGGAAGGTTTTGATTGGGCGATTGCTTACTTTGTCATTCAATCGATGATGACAAATTCCTTTGGGGTCTTTTTGGCTGCACAGGATAGTTCTGGGATTTGGGTAACCCTAAAGAAAACGTTCAAAATGCCGATTCTTTACGCGGGCCTCCTTGGGTTCCTGTGCAAATCTCTGGAAATTGAATTGCACCCCATAATCTACACACCGATCGAATTGCTCAGCCAAGCAATGATTCCTTTACTGATGTTAATTCTCGGGATGCAGTTGGCCATGATCAAAAACTTCGGATTTATGAAAGGGGTCACCTTGGGAGTATGTATCAGGCTCTTGATTTCTCCGCTGCTTGCCTATTTTATTCTCATGTTGTTTCCCTTTAACGAGCTGGCTCATAAGGTCCTGCTTCTTCAAGCGGCAATGCCTACGGCTGTCGTGGTTACTCTAATTACACTTCAATACAATCGCACACCGGAGATGGTTGCTGGGATTGCCATGTTTAGCACGCTATTTTCAAGTGTGACGGTTTCTGTTCTTTTGTATCTGTTGCAATGAAGATGTATTTGACATCTAGCCAATGGGGAAATTAACCTATAATCATCATTTTGAAGGAGAAAGTATGGAAGCCAAATATTGCAAGGAATCACGTATTGTGAAGATGAGTCATGTTTTACCACCGGATACAAATACACATGGTACGTTGTTTGGCGGCAAATTGATGTCCTACATAGATGATGTGGCCTCTCTTTCTGCGACTCGCCATAGTCATCGAACGGTTGTCACGGCTTCAACAGATTCTGTCCATTTTTTAAGCCCGATTACACCAAATGATGCCGTTATGCTGGAATCCTACGTGGTTTCTACCGGGAGAACCTCGATGGAGGTTTTTGTTAAAGTCATTGCAGAAAATTTATATACAGGAGAACGGCGAATTTCCGCTACTTCCTTTTTGACCCTTGTAGCTTTAGATGAGAATAATAAACCGGTTCCTGTGCCTCCTGTTATTCCCACTACCAAGGAGGAGACCAAGCTTCATGAATTAGCGCCACAACGGGCAGAGATGCGAAAAGCACGGCGCGCGGAGAGCAAGGAATTTGCCTCCTATTTAACCACAGAAGATTACCATGAGCAAACCAAATGTGAAACGTAAAAATTGGGGCATATCATGCCTCACTGTATCGTATTCATTCTATGAATAGATTCATTTGCAAAGGATGTGACAGCAATGGACGTAATAGATGCCATAAAATCTCGCAGAAGCATCGGGAAGGTAAAGCGGGATCCGGTTAGTATAGAGTTGGTTGAGAAAGTATTAGAGGCTGCAACATGGGCACCCTGTCACCATCTTACAGAACCGTGGAGATTTTTTGTTATGACAGGGGACGGGAGGAAGCTTTTAGGAAAGACATTGGGTAAGATTGCCGAAGAGGGCATGGAGGATCTGACAACAGTAGAAAACCAGGAGAAGATCAGGAAGCAAGAGGAGAAGGCCCTTCGTGCCCCAGTGATTATTGCCGTGGCCGTGACCCCGTCCGATAATCCGCGAGTTGAAAGAATAGAAGAATTCGCGGCGGTCAATGCCGCTATTCAAAATATGCTTCTTACCGCACATGCCTTAGGTTTAGGGGCAGTCTGGCGGACGGGAAAGCCAGCCTACCATCCGAAGATGAAAGAATTGTTTAGTTTGCGCGATGAAGATGAAGTACTTGGCTTTGTTTATATGGGCTATCCTGATATCGAACCACCTGTTCGCCATAGAAAACCGTTTGCTGAAAAAACTATATGGATGGATTCTAATTAAGGATTATGATTGTAGCAACAAGAACTGCTCCGCAACGGCAATAAATTCACGAACCGTAAAGGGCAGATACCGATTTTTCTTCCAGATCATTCCTAGCTCCAGGTTGATTTTTGATTCATGCAGGGGAATAGCCTTTATCTCAGGGTTGTTTAATTGCTGGCAAATTTTGCTTGGCAATAAAGCAACCCCTATTTTAGCTTCTACCAATTCCACCATAAGGTCTTTTTGCGAGCTTTCGCAAACAATGTTCGGATAAAAGTTGCTTTTTGCACATTCCTCTATAATCCGGTCATAAATGGAAAAATCTTTTCGATATAGGATGAAAGACTCGCTTTTTAATTCAGATAAGTCGAGAAGTGGTTTATTTACCAATGGGTTATCTTTATGGACAATCAATAGGAGTGGATCTTTCAATAATTTAATCAACTCAAAACTATCACCGTGAATGGGTAAATTACAGATTAGCCCAATATCCAATGAACCCTCTTCAACACCTTGCTTAATCATTTTTGTACCGACTTCAGACAAGGTGATCTCGACGGATGGATAAGATTCTTTATATTGACTAATTAGTTTAGAGAAAAAAGATGCACCAATAATGGGTGGAATACCGATGCGGATTTCACCCTTTTTTAATTTCATGATGTCGTTTAGCTCCGAAGTTAGATTGTTGAAAGTTTCCAACACATTCTTGGCATTGATTAAGACCGCTTTTCCCGCATCTGTTAATTCCAGTTGTCTAGATGATCGATAAAATAATGGAACCCCTAATTCCTCTTCAATACTTTTGATTGCTTTACTGATTGATGGTTGGGAAACATGCAATGTTGCTGCTGCTTTTGTAAAGCTCAAGTGTTTCGCCACCTCAGAGAAGTATTCCAAATGCCGAATATCCACTTTACCCACCTCCATTTCTAACTTGCCATGGTGTCACGCTTAGTACTTTAGTGCGGCATAGGGGTCTGACCCCTTCATCAAACTAAAGCGATATAACCAAAAGGCATAATACACATTCGAAATATATATTTTGGTTAAAACTCCATCCATTATATAATAGAATTAGAAAAATGAGAGAGGAGAAATACAATGAAAGACTATGTAAAAGTAGGCCATCTTCAAGTTGCTCCTGTTCTTTACCAATTTATCAATCAAGAGGCTATACCTGGGACTGGTTTGACAACGGAGCAATTCTGGGCTGACTTGGACCGACTGATCCATGAACTGGCACCAAAAAACAAGGCGCTATTAGCCAAGCGCGACGAAATCCAAAACGCCATAAACCAATGGCATAAAGATAATAAGAATAACTTCGACTTTGATCAATATAAATCCTTTTTGCAAGAGATTGGTTATCTGGAGCCAGCCGTTGAGGACTTCCAGATTGCTACAGAAAATGTAGATGACGCGATAACCCAACAAGCTGGACCACAGCTGGTGGTTCCTGTTAATAATGCACGGTATGCCTTGAATGCGGCCAATGCCCGTTGGGGAAGCCTCTATGATGCGTTGTATGGAACAGATGCCATCGACGAGGACAACGGAGCCGAGCGGGGAGCTGGCTATAACCCGATCCGCGGGGAAAGGGTTATTGCGTTTGCCAGAGGGTTCCTCGATCAAGCGGCAGCTTTAGCTGCGGGTTCACATAAGGATGCAGTAAATTACGCGATCGTTAACGGTGAGTTAGTTGTTACCCTTAGCGGTGGAGAAACAACAGGATTACAGGATCCAGCGAAATTCGTTGGTTACGAGGGGAAGGCTGAGGCACCATCAGCTATCTTGTTGAAAAATAACGGACTGCATTTTGAAATCCAGATTGACCGCAATCATCCAATTGGAAAGGGTGATGCGGCTGGTGTGAAGGATATCCTGATGGAAGCAGCGATCACAACCATTATGGACTGTGAAGATTCTGTTGCTGCCGTGGATGCTGAGGATAAGGTATCTGTATATAGAAGCTGGCTCGGACTGATGAAGGGGGATTTATCCGCTACCTTTGCTAAGGGAAACAAAACGTTGACCAGGACGCTCAATCCGGATCGTACGTATACAGGTGTAGATGGATCTGAGATTACTCTGCCAGGGCGCTCCTTGTTGTTTGTTCGTAATGTAGGACATTTGATGACGATTAATGCCGTCTTGGATAAAGATGGTCAGGAAGTTCCGGAAGGAATCTTGGATGCAGTATTTACTAGTTTGATTGGAAAGCATGATATTCTACAGCATGGTCCTTACCAGAATTCAACCGAAGGCTCCATCTATATTGTAAAACCGAAAATGCACGGATCAGCAGAAGTCGCCTTCTCCAATGAACTGTTCAACCGTGTAGAGGATATGCTCGGATTGGAAAGAAACACATTGAAAATCGGGGTCATGGATGAAGAACGTCGTACCTCCCTTAACCTGAAGGCATGTATTCGCGAAGTTAAAGACCGAGTTGTCTTTATTAATACCGGATTCCTTGACCGGACCGGAGACGAAATGCATACCTCGATGGAAGCGGGGCCAATGATTCGCAAGAATGAAATGAAGTCGTCTGTTTGGTTGCAAAGCTATGAACGTTCCAACGTGAGCATTGGGCTTGACTGTGGGTTGCAAGGCCGCGCGCAGATTGGTAAAGGAATGTGGGCAATGCCTGATTTGATGAAGGAAATGCTGAAGCAGAAAATTGGCCATCTTGAAGCTGGCGGAAATACAGCATGGGTGCCATCCCCAACAGCAGCTGTCCTGCATGCCCTTCACTATCATCAAGTGGATGTAGTGGAAGTACAAAATAAGCTGAAGGAAGCAATCAAAGATTACCGGAATGAGATTTTGGAAATTCCAGTGGCCGCGAACCCGCAGTGGGGACCAGAAGAAATTCAGCAGGAACTGGATAATAATGCACAAGGAATCCTTGGCTATGTTGTCCGTTGGGTAGAGCAAGGCATTGGCTGCTCCAAAGTACCGGATATCAACAATATCGGACTTATGGAAGACCGCGCTACCCTGCGAATCTCTAGTCAGCATATGGCAAACTGGCTGCATCATGGAATCTGCACCGAAGAGCAGATCATGGCCACCATGAAGCGGATGGCCAAAGTCGTAGATGAGCAAAACGCTGGTGACGCAGCCTATCGCCCTATGGCTCCAAATTACGAACAGTCTGTTGCTTTCCAGGCAGCTTGTGACTTGGTTTTCAAAGGCTATGATCAGCCGAATGGATACACCGAGCCAATCCTGCACCGCCGTCGGATCGAATTTAAAGAAAAGGTTTTAGCGCAAAAGGCATAGAATATACTGTAAAAGGGGTAGCAGAGGATGCTATCCTTTTTGGTATTAAAAATTCTGGAGGGAAACAATGAGTTGGGTCTATCTATTACTTGCTATTCTTACAGAGGTATCCGGGACAACAGCGATGAAGATTTCACAAGGTTTTTCAAAGCTGCTGCCGACGGTCCTCATCTTTGTTTTTTATGGTTTAAGCCTAAGCTTATTAACTTTGGCATTGAAAAATATTAGTGTAAGCATTGCCTACGCCATCTGGGCAGGGTTAGGGACAGCGATTATTGCATTAATTGGAATTTGGTGGTTTAGAGAACCTGTTACTCTTATGAAAATTATATCTATTCTTCTGATCATCGCTGGTGTGATTGGACTGAATTTGAGTGGGGGAGCACAGGAGAGCGGAGAGACTTCACGGCAGATTGAGAAGGCGCAAGGGTGAGTCGGGTGAAGGTCGATCCCACCCATTTGGAGGGTCTCATTGAACTTCATAAGTCCGATGAAGATCGATCCCACCCATTTGGAGGGTCTCATTGAACTTCATAAGTCCGATGAAGATCGATCCCACCCATTTGGAGGGTCTCATTGAACTTCATAAGCCCGATGAAGATCGATCCCACCCATTAGGAGAGTCACATCGATCTTCATAAGCCTTCTCTAGTACAGCCTCACTCCCAGCCTCCAACCCTCTGACCAAAATGGGATAAGCCCAACCCCGCAACCCCACAAAAATCAAGTGCTAGTTTTGACGAAATTATGTATAATGGACATAAGTAAGATAAACAGGAAAGGAGAATTTGACCGTGCATCGTTTTTCTTTGTCTATTTTGTTCGGATTTATCCTGATTTGGCTTCAATCCTTGCTAATTATGAAGTGGAACGGGTATAGCTCGATTCAGTTTGACAGCCTGAGTTCCGTTTTTCTTCTATGGATGACAAACTTTTTTATCATATATAGCCTGTTCTCCACCTGGAAAAGTCCAGTTAGAACAAATACAGACCTATAGGCCAATGGCTGTAATCTTGCCATGTAAGCCTTAAGGTCTCTTTTTTTAGGATAGCACGTTTTCCACGATCAAGGGTGTCCGGGATTCCACTTTTAATGGTCTTTGGCCGCGAATGACTTCCACCATTTCGTAGGATCCGGCTTTTAATCTTTCGGCAACAACTCTCATTGAAACATGCGGGTCCATATTTCCGCAGGTATAAACATCTACACTAGCATAGCCATGCTCTGGAAATGTATGAATGGTCAAATGGGATTCCGAGATGACCACAACCCCGCTCACACCGTCTGGTTCAAACTGATGAAAGATCACTTCCCTAATATCTGCATCACCTTCCAGTGCAGCATCAACCATGGATTTTTGTACGGTGCTAATCCGCTTGAGTAGTTCCGGATCACAGTCCCATAAATCAATGACGAGATGTCTTCCGATTGTGTCCATGTCCTCAACCCCTTGTTAATTATTGGTCGTGATTTCCAACCTTTTAATGATAAACAAGTTTTCTTTATTTTGTCCTAACAGTAGGAGAATATTTTGCGGATCCTTTGGTTGCTTCCTTCAGGTATTTCGTGAATAATGATAGTACCAATTATGAGAGGGGGCGTTTCACGGATGACTGAACACATTTGTGAGGTTTGTAAAGAAAAAAAGGGTGATTTCTACAGCTCTTTTGAGTTGGAAAGTTGGGGCATTATAGAAAAAATCGGCGAGAAAAATCGTACTCATTATTATTTGTGTATTGACTGTTTTAATCGGTTGACAGATGCTCCGTTATTTTCTGAGGAGGCTCGCCAAAAGATTCTAAAAAATAAAGAGGAATATCAAAAAGCGGTGGAAGAAGGGCTGGTTTGTCCAGAATGCAAGGCATTCATCATGGAAAAGCCTCATCGTTGCGGGGAATAATGAATTGTCGGCCCTCTGGTTTACAAATCGGAATCATTACGATATAATCCACATAGTTATTTTAGGAATGATTCCGATTTGAGGAGAGTGGTGACCCGGATGTCTCGAATTTTTAATTTGATGATCTGTTCGACGATATTTATTTTCTTACTAGCTGGATGTGGGGGAGAGGAGCCCGAATCGTCGCAAGGTCAAGTATCCGCGGATCAAGATCAAAAACCGATCCAAATTTACACAACGATTTATCCGTTATACGATTTTGCAAAAAAAATTGCGGGGAATCAAGCGCATGTTGAGAATATTGTCCCCCCAGGGGTTGAATCGCATGATTTTGAACCGACAGTCCAGGACATGATGAACCTTAATAAGGCACAAATCTTTATCTATAATGGAGCGGGTTTTGAGGGATGGGTTGAGAAAGCTTTATCAGCGTTGAACCAATCAAAACTAATCGTCGTTAATACAAGTGAGCAGGTAAAGGTGCTCGGGGATGAATCAGACCATTCCGCAGAACATGGTCATGAAGGGATCGATCCCCATATTTGGCTTGATCCGAATCGGGCAAAGGTGCAGGCCGAGGCAATTAAAAATGCCTTAGTTCAAATTGATCCGGCGCACCAAACCTATTACGAAGAGAATTTCGAAGAGCTTACAATAAAGTTCAATGAGTTGGATCAGGACTACAAGGATCTGCGTACCCACGCGAATAGAACAGATATGTTGGTCTCCCATGCGGCCTTCGGCTATCTTGCTGATGCCTATGGCTTCGAGCAGATTGCTATTTCTGGTCTTTCCCCCTCTGATGAGCCAAGCACAAAAGAGCTGCAGCAGATTGTCGAACTTGCGAAGGAACGCGAGATTCATTATATATTGTTCGAGACAATCGTGTCAGGGAAGGTTGCTGAGGTCGTAAAAAGTGAGGTTGGTGCTGAGGCGCTTACTTTAAATACTATTGAAAGCTTATCGGAAGAGGAAATGGACGAAGGGCAGGATTATTTTACAGTAATGCAGAAAAACCTAGAAACGTTAAAAATTGCCCTTCAATATAAATAAATAATAAACCGTGACATAAGGGGGGAAGTTTCATGGATGTGGATCAGGCGCTTGAATTGTTGAAGGATCAAGGATATAAGTATACAGGCAAAAGAGAAGAAATGATCCGTGTTTTTGCCAAGGAAAAGCGGTATATGTCTGCCAAAGAAATTCTCGACTATATGAAACCGGATTATCCCAATATCAGTTTTGATACCATCTATCGCAATCTCTCCCTCTTTACGGAACTGCATATTCTCGAAGAAACAGAATTCAATAACGAGCGGAAATATCGTTTTTCATGTGCCCACAAAGATCACCACCACCACCTGATTTGCCTTCGCTGCGGGAAGACAAAGCACTTAAAACTGTGTCCACTAGATGGATTGCTGGGGGACCCAGACGATTTTACGATTACAGATCATAAGTTTGAAATCTATGGATACTGTCAGCAATGCGAGTAGACAAATGGTAATTACTGTTTAATTATGGTATAAATACTAGTAGCCTAAGATTTCGATGAAAAGAGGGTTGAAAATCGGAATGGAGAACAAAACTGTTGCCTCAAATTTTATAAAAAACATAGTTGTTGAAGACTTGGAGTCCGGAAATTACCAACAGATCGTTACGAGGTTCCCTCCTGAACCGAACGGGTATCTGCATATTGGACATGCCAAGTCGATTGTTCTAAACTTTGAATTAGCTGATGAATTTAAAGGGAAAACGAATTTGCGTTTTGATGATACCAACCCTTTGAAAGAAGATACAGAGTATGTGGAATCGATTAAGGAAGATGTAAAATGGCTCGGATATGATTGGGACAATCTCTGCTTTGCGTCCAATTATTTCGCAGAGATATATGAGCGTGCGGTTTTATTAATTAAAAAGGGACATGCCTATGTGGACGATCTATCAGCTGAGCAAATTCGTGAATATCGCGGGACTTTAACAGCACCAGGAAAAGAGAGTCCTTACCGGAATCGGACGGTTGAAGAAAACCTGGAATTGTTCGAACAGATGAAACAGGGCAAGTTCAAAGACGGTGAAAAAGTAGTTAGGGCCAAGATTGACATGGCTTCACCTAATATTAATATGCGGGATCCATTGATCTACCGGATCTCCTATGCGACCCATCACAATACTGGAAATGAATGGTGTGTTTATCCGCTTTATGCTTTTGCACATCCTTTGGAGGATGCGATTGAAGGGGTCACCCATTCTATTTGTACGCTCGAGTTTGAGGATCAACGCCCATTTTACAACTGGGTGGTTGAACAATGTGAAATGGAAAGCAGACCAAAGCAAATTGAATTTGCACGTCTGAATTTGACTAACATGGTAATGAGCAAGAGAAAACTTAAACAGTTGGTTGATGAAGGGGTTGTAGATGGATGGGATGACCCACGGATGCCGACGATTTCCGGGCTGCGCAGAAAAGGGTATACACCTGAGGCCATTCGTACATTCTGTCGGGAAATTGGTGTGGCCAAAAGCAACAGTCTGGTTGATGCTCAGATGCTTGAGCATTTCATCCGTGAGGATTTGAAACTAAAAGCACCTCGCACGATGGGTGTGATTCAACCGTTGAAGCTTGTTATAACGAATTATCCGGAAGGGCAAGTAGAAATGCTGGAGGCCGAAAACAACCCGGAAAATCCGGAAATGGGGACACGCCAAATTCCTTTTTCTCGTGAAATCTATATTGAACGAGATGATTTTATGGAGGATCCGCCAAAAGGATATCATCGTTTATTCCCAGGTAATGAGGTGCGCTTAAAGCACGCTTATTTCGTGAAATGCAACGAAGTGATCAAGGATGAATTAGGTCAGGTGACCGAGATTCACTGTACCTATGATCCGGAAACGAAAAGCGGGTCAGGTTTTACCGGTAGGAAAGTAAAAGGAACCATCCATTGGGTAGAGGCTACGCAGTCGATTCCTGCAGAATTTAGATTGTATGAACCGCTCATTTTGGATGACGACCAGGATGAGGAAAAGTCATTTTTAGAAAATATTAATGAGCATTCGATGGAAGTCTTGCAAGGATTTGTGGAGCCCAACATGAAGACTGCGAAATCGCAGGATAAGTTCCAATTTTTCCGACATGGGTACTTCAATGTGGATCCAAAACATACAACAGAGGATAAAATTGTCTTTAACCGCATTGTATCTTTAAAAAGCTCTTTTAAAATAGGGAAATAAATAAAGAGGGACTAACGCTAGGCGATAGTCCCTCTTTTTCTTTTATGTTCTAGCTAATTTTTCTTATGCTTTTTATCTGTACATCTGTAACGGTTTTAATCTCCCCATCTTTTGATGTTAATTCTGCCATTGAAAAATCGGGACTAAGCCAGCTAAGTGTTCCAGAAATCTTCGTTGCCTGTTTGGTGTGGACTTCTACTGAATGCCCCATTAGCTCTTTTAATTCTTTCCTTACATCCGCTAGCACGCTAAGCGCCCTCCTTATTAGATTAAAACTAAGGCAGCTTACAAAATGAATAGACATCATCCTCTCTTAACGACGCTGACGAGGTTAGCTGACGGGTTAGGACGGATAAGAGTCGCCCCTTTCAATTGAAATTCACCCCATTTGTTTGGTTCCCCCGTTCCTGCCTAGGCAGGATTAAGCGATTATGGACCTTGTTTAGAAATTTATATCTGATGAGATGTATCATATTACGGACTATTCATCTTGTAAAGATGTTATTTCCCCTTTTCTAAAAATTTACATCAAATCTTCTTTTTAATCACCGGCAAAATTAAATATATCAATAAATTCAGAAAAGTGATTAAAGTCACTCCGTGTTGAATAAAGTTTCTATATAATACCAAAGTACAAACTCATATTGAAACATACTGAGCCTTTGGGAAACAGAAAACGGGAAAGGGTGATGCTTGGGTGCTTCATGTTGTTGCTTGTATTAAACAGGTACCAGATACGAAAGTGGCCAAATTGAATCCAAAAACGAATACGATTGACCGGGCAAGTGCACCAGCTATTTTAAATCCGTATGATACCCATGCGGTGGAAGAGGCTGTGCGACTGAAAAAGCGCTACGGTGGAACGGTGACTGTTCTAACGATGGGTCCACCTCCGGCTGTAAAAGCGATTCGAAGATGTGTAGAAATTGGCGCGGATGAAGGGTACATGATATCTGACCGAGCCTTTGCTGGGGCGGATACCCTGGCGACTAGTTATGCATTAACAAAGGCGCTTCATAAGATTTCTCAGATTCGACCGATTGACTTGATCATCTGTGGAAAAATGACAATCGACGGGGATACAGGTCAAGTAGGCCCGGGAATCGCCCGAAGATTAGATATCCCGCCTCTAACCTCGGTCAACAAGGTGGTGGAGATCGATAAAGAAGGGGGTTCGGCAGTCGTCCATCGGAAGCTTGAGGACGGGTATGAGGTGGTGAAATCTACGCTTCCTTGCCTGTTAACCGTGGAAAAAGAAATCAACGAAGTTCCCTATTCCCCTATGCCCAACCTGATTAAGGCAGCCCGTTACCAGCCAACAATCTGGGCTGTGAGCGACCTGGAAGATGTCGATCGTACTCAGCTTGGCCTGAAGGGGTCACCGACCATTGTTGGTTCCGTCTGGGCTCCGCCAAAGCCACAAGGTGGGGAAATCCTGCAGGGGCCAGTAAATAGTCAGGTCGATCAGTTGATGGACATTCTGCTGCAGAAGAAGGAGCTTTTTGCCGTGAAGGGGGGAGCCTCATGAATATTGCAGAGTATTCAGGTGTTTGGGTGTTTATTGAAGTGAAGGATGGGAAGATTGTACCCGTTTCATTAGAACTTCTTGGTGCCGGAAAAAGACTCGCGGAAAAGCGGGGAGTGGAATTGTCCGGGATTTTGGTTGGGTACGGGGTGAAACCACTGGCAAATACCGCCTTTGAGTATGGGGCAGATGCTGTTTATGTATACGATGATCCGATTTTTAAGCTATACCGAACTGAAACCTATATGCGTGCGATCATTGAATGCACAAACAGACATAAACCAGAGATCATTCTGTATGGAGCAACCTCCACGGGTAAGGACTTGGCTAGTGCAGCCGCCACTGATTTGGCGACGGGGTTGACGGCAGATACCACGATTTTAGATATCGATGCGGATACTGGACTACTACAGGCAAGCCGTCCGGCTTTTGGAGGAAACATTATGGCTACAATTCTCTGTAAAAAACACAGGCCGCAAATGGCCACGGTGCGCCCGAAAATTATGAAAGCAATGAACCCCATACCTGGAAGAAAAGGGGAGATTATTGAAGAAAAAATTTCAATTCGGGAAGAGGATGTACGAACAAAGGTGTTGGAGATCGTTAAATCCGCGACAAAACAAGTGCGAATTGATGAAGCCGACATTATTGTGGCAGGTGGGAAGGGGCTAGGGGATGCCAAGGGTTTTGGGCTCATTCATGACTTTGCCGAAACGATAGGAGCAACAGTTGGTGCCAGCCGGGATGCAGTTGAAGCAGGGTGGATTGAACATCATCATCAAGTCGGCCAAACCGGTGTCACCGTTACGCCGAAGATCTATTTTGCGATCGGCATTTCTGGAGCGATTCAGCATCTGGTTGGGATGCAAAACTCGGGATTGATTATTGCGATCAATAAAGATCCAGACGCCCCAATATTTAATTCATGTCACTATGGAATCGTCGGAGATGCTTTCGAAATTGTGCCGATGTTAATTGAACAGTTTAAACGCGTGCTGACCGCAGAGGAGGTTAAGAATGCCTGATAAATTTGATGTGATCGTCGTCGGAGCAGGTCCAGCCGGGATATCATGCGCCTATCATCTAGCGAAGTCAGGTGTGAATGTTATATTAATTGAACGCGGCGAATATCCGGGATCGAAAAACGTCATGGGCGGTGTCCTCTATCGAAAGATGATGGACGATATTATTCCCGGGTTTTATAAAGAGGCCCCACTAGAGCGTCCCATCGTAGAGCAGCGGTTTATGATGCTTGATAAAGAATCAGCCCTCACCTTCGGCTATAAGGGGTTGGAATGGGCCGAGGAACCATACAATAATTTCACCGTGCTAAGGGCTAAGTTTGACCAGTGGTTCGCTTCGAAGGCCGAAGCAGAAGGGGCGCTGCTCATTAACGAAACGGTCGTATTGGAATGTATTGTGGAGGACGGCCGTGTGATCGGAGTACGTACAGATCGACCTGACGGGGAGATCTATGCCGATGTCGTTGTTTTGGCGGATGGTGTGAATTCACTGTTGGCCAAACAGCTTGGTTTTCATAAGGAATTCAAACCGAATGAAGTCGCGCTGGCTACGATGGAAATATTGAAACTAGATAAGGCGATTATCGAGGATCGCTTCAATTTAGAACCGAACCAAGGATGTACGATTGAAATTTTCGGTGATGCAACGAAAGGGATTTTAGGCACAGGTTTTTTATATACCAATAAAGATACCTTGAGTATTGGCGTAGGAACTCTTCTTTCTGGATTGATTAAACACAAAATTAAACCCTATGAACTTCTCGAATATGTGAAAAACCATCCGATGATCAAGCCCTATATCAAGGGAAGCGAGCCGCAAGAATATTTAGCCCACTTGATTCCCGAAGGGGGGTACCATTCTATGCCAAAAATCGTTGGCAATGGTGTAATTGTAGTGGGGGATGCAGCCCAGCTAGTCAATGCCATTCATCGCGAGGGATCAAACATGGCGATGACATCCGGAATTCTTGCCGCGGAAACGATTCTATTGGCAAAGATGACTGGAGATTATTCGGAGAATATGCTTGACCATTACCGGATGAAGCTCATGGACAGCTTTGTCGGAAAAGATCTAAAGAAGTACAAAGATGCCACACACCATTTTGATAAGTTCCCCCAATACTTCGAGAAGTATATTCCACTAATGAATCAAGCCGCCAGTCAAATGTTTACAGTTGATGGATCATCAAAGAAGGAGAAGCAGAACAAAATTTGGAAGGACATCGGGTCTGCAGGTGAAAAAATGAAAATCGCTCGCGATTTAGTTCGAGCCTGGAGGGTGATGAAGTAATGAGTGCGGAGAAAAAGGCTGTGACCATTGAGGAAAAGCAGTACTTGCTGAGGTTTAAGGCCGATACGAAATCCCATCTTCATGTTCTTAGCTCAGATGTCTGTCTCACACAGTGCCCGGATAAGATCTGTACGATCTTTTGCCCGGCCGAGGTTTACAAATGGGAGGAAGTACGCATGCACGTTGGCTATGAAGGCTGTCACGAATGCGGAAGCTGTCGGATTGGCTGCCCCCACGAGAACATTAAGTGGGAATACCCCAAGGGCGGACATGGCATTGTCTTCCGATTAGGGTGAGCCGAATGCTGAATGTGGGCGATTGCGTCGTTTACTCCAAAGATGGGGCAAGGGGGATTGTGCTGCAAATAGGCGTAGACAACTATTGCGTCATCTGGGAAGACTTTTTCGTCAGCTGGGAATTCCGCGGATTCCTCCTAAAGGACGAACTGCTGACACGAAAACAAACGATTCGCTTAAAAAAGTAAGGGGTGCCTAAAGTGGTACCCTTTTCGTTTTCTTGAGGGTGTTGGAGGATTTTGTCACGTTGGATTCCTGTTTTGCGGCTCATACTACTGTTGGGTGAAAACATTGAAGAAGGTGAACCCATATGGATATGCAAACAATATCAAGTGTTGGGAGGACGATTATGGGAATTTTAAGTGGAAATCCGCAAGATGAGCCAATGCACTATGGGGAAGTGTCCGGTGTCTGGGGGTACTTATTAACAACAAAAGCACTCAATGCAGGTTATCAAGTATTTCTAAATCATACGGGTGATGCGGATCTCAAGGGTTTTATCAAAGATGTATTAAGAAGTAGCAAACAAGAAATTGAACAACTTGAAAATTTGTTAAAGGCAAATGGTGTCGCTCTACCGCCTACCCCACCTGACCGTCCGGAGGCTTCCATTGAAAATATCCCTCCGGGTGCGAGAATTAATGATATGGAAGTGGCTGGTGCAATCTCAAGAGACATCGCTTTGGGCCTTGTTTCTTGTAGCTCCGTAATTGGACAATGCATCCGAGAAGACATCGCAACGATGTTTGTCCAATTCCATGCCAGCAAGGTCCAGTTTGGGGCAAGACTACTTCGCATGAACAAAGAAAAGGGTTGGTTGATCCCTCCTCCTCTTCATATGCAGACGCCCGAATTGGTTCATGCGTAAGAAAAACAGGAAAGGGTGCTTGCGCCCTTTCTTTTTTGAACGAAAAAGAAATTGTCTCTTTTGGACAACTCCCAGATCATTCCTGTTTCTGACAGAAAGGGATAGTGGCTAAAAGCCGCGAAAATCAACACCCAAGCTACTTCCCCAAATATTTCCATAGATCATAAAAAAGGTAAATCTCCTCCATGATCCCTTTATCATCCTTTGCTTCGACGCCGCCCCGTATTCTCGCCAAAGACGTATTGATTTCAATTAGATAATCCCGTTCACTGCTGAACTGAATGCGGTTGACGATTTTATGCCAGGCCTTATTGGCGTATTCGGCATGTTCTTTGGCATGGTCCCATTTTTTCTCTCTGACATCCTTCTCTAACTGCTGAATAGACTCCACTAAGCGATCATCTTCACCGAAGGGTTTTTTCAGAAAATATCCGCCTGTCATAACAGCTACACTGACAACAAGGATAAAAATCGGGAGTGCGTATACTAACCATTTTCTTGGCATGTTTTCTCCTCCTTCTGTTGGTTTGTGCACTACAAACCATGTAGGTGTCCTTTAGGGCTAGAAGGGTCCCTTGTAATCGCTCATATCCGATTCTTTTTTGATATGATCTTCAAAACGGTCAACATACAACTGCTCATTTGGCAAAATCGCGGCGAAGGCTACTTCTTTAACGTCACCAATTCCTTGTGCTTGAAGTTGCAGCTTTAACCACTCGCGATCCTTTTTGCGTTGCTGTAAATTCTGCTCAATCAACAAGCCATCAATAATCACCTCTGTCATCATTTTTGCCGGGCTAACAGTGATTTGCAGGTCTTGTGGTGTAGCAGGTTGGTATTGGGCCTTTGGTAGAACAGACAGACTTCCCGTAGGTTCCATCACCGCGTAGGCAACTTGGGTAATGTCAAAAATATTTTTTTGCCGCAGCAACATGGTTAGCTCATCATACTTAATTTTCATTTTTGATAGATTATGCTCAAGAATTTTTCCGTCTTGAACAACAACCGTTGGTTCGGCATCAATCATTTTTGACAAAAACCTGTTTTTTAAAGTTACGTATTGGAAGGTGAAGGTAAGACCAACAAAAGTGGTAAGTCCTACCCAATGGACCCAGGCTGTGGAAGAGAGGTCAGTCGCAGCTGTTCCTCCGATGGAGCCAATCACAATCCCGTTAATGTAATCAAAATAGGATAGATTGCCCATCTGCTGTTTACCAAGAATCCGCGTATAGATGAGCAGGGTCATAAAAGTAATAACGGCTCGAACAAAGACCACAATGGATTCTTCCATCATTGGTAACACCTCCCTTGGAGCTTGGAAAATTTGGGTTTTCTCTGCTTAGTTTTTACCGATTGTTGGAAAAATATTTTTAATCATAAGGAGCAAGCTTTCCATCTGCATGACCAAGTATTGGCTTTCTGTAAATTTTCATGGTAGAATAGATAGACGATACAATTAAATAGAATCCTTCGGGGCAGGGTGAAACTCCCGACCGGCGGTGATGGGGCTAGAACAAGTCCCTTAGTCCGTGAGCTGAGGTGATCAACCGATGCTGATTTGGTGCAATTCCAAAACCGACAGTACAGTCTGGATGGGAGAAGGGTGAATGGTGAGAGTATGAACGGTCCGTTTATTGCAGTTTAACCGGTTTATTTGGGTCTGCAAAAATGAGATGTGCCATACTTTATTTGTCCATGCTAAAATCAATGCCCTTTTACAATTGTGAAAGGGCATTTAATTTTGTAAGGGAGTTGAAGCGGTCTTGACCGTACACATACACGACCAATATTATATGGACCTTGCCTTGCAATGGGCTAGCGCTATCGAAGGACAGACTCAACCGAATCCGAAGGTCGGGGCGGTCATTGTCAAGGATGGCGAAATTGTGGGAATCGGCACCCATCTAAAAGCAGGGGGACCACACGCAGAGGTTCATGCCCTCGCAATGGCAGGGGAGAAGGCAAAAGGGGCAACGGTTTATGTTACCCTTGAGCCTTGCAGCCACTATGGACGAACCCCGCCCTGTGCGGAAGCGCTAATGAAAGCTGGGGTAGCAAAGGTTGTGATTGCAACCTTAGACCCCAATCCCCTCGTTGCAGGCAGAGGGGCAGCCATGCTGCGTGACGCCGGGGTTGAAGTGGTGACAGGGGTTTGCGAGCAACAGTCCAACTTAATGAACGAGGTTTTTAACAAATTCATTACCACTGGAATGCCTTTTGTCACGCTCAAAACCGCAATGACCTTAGATGGCAAGATTGCAACGGAAACCGGAAGCAGCCGCTGGATCACGGGTGATGAAGCACGCCAAGAGGTGCATCAGATGAGGCATACCAACCAAGCCATTTTGGTCGGGGTGGAAACGGTGCGAAAGGATGACCCGCAATTAACCATACGGCTTCCACAGGGAGGAAACAATCCGATTCGGATCGTCCTCGATTCGACCTTACGGACACCCCTCGATGCGAAAGTCGTCAGAGATGGGGAAGCGGAAACCTGGATCTACACCACCACAACTGCAGCAGAGGAAACTGCGAAGGTCCAGGCCTTGGAAAAAAGGGGAGTCAAGGTCATTTCCTTGCCGGTAGAAGATGGAGAACGGGGAATACCGATCCCCCAGATGCTCACCCACTTGGGTTCACAAAAAATCTCCTCCCTTCTGGTGGAAGGGGGAGCCCGGGTAAATGCCTCCTTCCTAAAAGAAATGGCTGTTGACAAGATCGTGAGCTATATCGCTCCGAAATTGGTGGGAGGAGAACACGCTCCTACTCCGATTGGCGGATTCGGCGTGCAGGAAATGGATCAAGCTATTCGTTTGACCCGGATGACCTATCGACAGGTTGGAGAGGATTTACGCATCGAGGGCTATCCGGAATGGAGGGAATAAATGTTTACAGGAATTATTGAAGAAATCGGCGTGTTGAAAGGCATCAAAAGAGGGGCAAACTGGCTTGTGCTGACGATTGGGGCCAACCGCGTGCTTGATCAAGTGCAGCTAGGGGACAGTATTGCTGTAAACGGGGTTTGTTTAACCGTAACTTCATTTAATGGGAATCAGTTTACAGTCGATGTGATGCCGGAAACTTTTGATAAAACCAATTTATGTGCCCTTTCCGTCGGCAGCAAACTCAATCTGGAGAGGGCTATGCAGGCTGGTGGGCGGTTTGGCGGGCATATTGTTTCTGGACACGTCGATGGGACAGGAAAAATAGCAGGGAAAACCAATTACGGGAATGCGGTGGTTTATCAAATTCAGACCGCGGAATCTTTGCTTTACTATTTAATACCTAAAGGGTCAATTACGATCGATGGAATCAGTTTAACCGTCTTGGATGTAGAAACGGATCATTTCACCGTTTCGATTATTCCCCACACCCAAGAGATGACGACATTGAAAGACCTGGGGATTGGTGACTTGGTGAATTTAGAATGCGATATGATCGGAAAATATATAGAAAAATTTATTCAGGCAAAAAAACCAACAACATCAAAGATTAGCCGTGACTTTCTAGAACAGCACGGGTTTATCTAGGGGGTGCAAAAATAGATGTTCCATACAGTGGAGGAAGCCATTTATGATCTAATGCAAGGTAAGCCGGTTATCGTCGTCGATGACGAAGATCGGGAGAATGAGGGAGATCTGATTGCGTTAGCAGAAAAAACAACACCGGAAGTGATCAATTTTATGATCACATACGGGAAAGGGCTTGTCTGTGTCCCGATTACTGAAGAACGGGCTAAAGAACTGCAGCTAGAACCGATGGTCACACATAATACGGATGCACACGGAACAGCCTTTACCATTTCCGTCGATGCTTTCGATACGAGCACAGGGATCTCTGCTTTTGAGCGATCGAAGACCATCCAGGACCTTATTGACCCAAACAAGAAAGCTTTTCACTTCCGTCGGCCCGGCCATATTTTTCCGCTTATTGCTAAGGGTGGCGGGGTTATACGGAGAGCAGGGCATACGGAAGCTGCTGTGGACTTAGCTCGACTCTGTGGGGCGTATCCAGCCGGAGTGATTTGTGAAGTCATTAAGGAAGATGGGACGATGGCACGCCTTCCTCAATTGATGGAGATGGCTGAACAACATGATTTGAAGATTATTTCTATCGAGCAGCTTATCAAATACCGCACTCAAAAAGACAAGTTAGTCCATCGTGCTGCCGAAATCTCAATGCCGACAAAAATTGGCGAATTTCGAATGATAGCCTACACTAATGAAGTGAATGAAAAGGAACATTTAGCTCTGGTTAAAGGGACTATTGATCCAAATGTGCCAACCCTGGTTCGTGTACACTCCGAATGTTTAACAGGGGATATCTTCCATTCTGAGCGGTGTGATTGTGGACCACAGCTTGATCGGGCATTGGAAATGATTGAAGAAGCGGGGAATGGCGTACTGCTCTATATGCGTCAGGAAGGAAGAGGCATCGGCTTGATCAACAAACTGAAAGCCTACAAGCTTCAAGAGGAAGGTTATGATACCGTAGAGGCCAATGAAAAGCTAGGTTTCCCCGCAGATTTGCGCGATTATGGAATTGGGGCGCAAATTCTAAGAGACCTGGGTGTCGGCAAAATCCGCTTGATGACTAATAATCCGAAGAAAATTAAAGGATTGAATGGTTATGGGCTGGAGGTTGTGGAGCGTGTACCGCTGCAAACCGGCCGCAACATAAATAACGAGCATTATTTAGAAACAAAGAAAAATAAAATGGGTCATATGTTGAACCTGTAGAAAAAAGGAGAAAAAGAGAAATGGCAAAGATATATGAAGGAAATCTTGTAGGATCAGGTTTAAGATTTGGTATCGTTGTTGGACGTTTCAATGAGTTTATTACCTCCAAGCTGTTGAGTGGGGCTTTAGATGCATTAAAAAGACATGGGGTAGAAGATGACGATGTAGAAGTGGCCTGGGTTCCAGGTGCTTTTGAAATCTCCCTGATCACCAAGAAAATGGCGGAAAGCGGAAAATATGATGCGGTGATTACCTTAGGCACCATAATTCGCGGAGCCACCCCGCATTTTGATTTTGTATCCAATGAAGTGGCAAAAGGGGTCGCGGCAATTGGTTTGCAAACCGGGGTGCCAACTATTTTCGGTGTGTTGACAACCGATACGATTGAGCAGGCGATTGAACGTGCCGGTACAAAAGCGGGTAACAAAGGATGGGACGCAGCTACTTCCGCGATTGAAATGGCTAACCTGTCCAGAGAGTTTCAATAATACAATACAAAAAAGAGGATACTCAACATGGAGTATCCTCTTTTCTCATTTTTTTCGGAGAAGTCGGTACAGCTTAGTAAAAAGGCCCCAAACCGTACTTTGTGGTACACGAATAAATTTAAAATGATTGGGGTTGTGTTCCATTTTGATCACCTGTCATTAAACAGTAGATGCACCAATCGTGACTGCAGCATCTCCTTGCTTCATTATATGCTGGTGAACAAAGTTCGGTTCAGCCTCTATTCCTTATCTTGATAGACCCATCACTTGCTCAGCTTTTCTTAAGGTTTCATTGGCTCTCTGGTTGGCCTTCGCAGCCCCATCGTCCAGGACATCATCCAATTTCTTGGATTCCATCCAATTGTTGAATCGTTCCTGTATTGGCTGCAGTAAATTCACGACTGCCTCAGCAACATCCGCTTTCAGAGCGCCATACCCTTTCCCATGGTAAGCCTGTTCCATTTCCTCCATGGACTGCCCGGTGCAAGCAGACAGCATGGTCATTAAGTTGGAAACGCCCGGCTTGTTTTCTTTGTCAAAACGGATCTGATTATCGGAATCGGTTTGTGCCCGTTTGATTTTTTTCTCAACTAGTTTCGGATCATCCAACATCGAAATAAAAGCCCCTTGATTTGGATCCGATTTGCTCATCTTTTTGGTTGGTTCCTGTAAAGACATAATCCGTGCACCAAATTTCGGCGTGCGGATTTCTGGAATGGTGAAGACTTCTCCATAGCGATTGTTGAACCGCTCAGCCAAATCACGGGTCAACTCAATATGCTGGCGTTGGTCTTCTCCAACCGGAACGTAGTGGGCTTGGTAAAGTAAGATGTCTGCTGCCATTAAAGGCGGATAAACCAATAGACCACCTGGGATCGTTTCCCCTCGGCCTTGTGATTTGTCCTTATACTGTGTCATTCTTTCCAATTCCCCAACATAGGAGGTACACATCATGATCCAGCCCAGCTGCGCATGTGCAGGGACTTCCGACTGGATAAACAGCGACGCCTTTTGCGGATCTAACCCCACTGCAAGATAAAGAGCTGCTAAGTTCCGCATGTTTTGCCGAAGTGTTGCAGGGTCTTGGGGAACCGTAATAGCATGCTGGTTTACAATACAGAAATAGCATTCAAACTCTTCTTGAAGCTCCACAAATTGTTTTAGAGCACCTAAATAATTCCCTAAAGTAATCAGACCGCTAGGTTGTATACCTGAAAAGATTGTTTTCTTTTCCATTTTTTATCGCATCCTACATATAATTTTCTTTTTGTAATCATATCGCATTATCTATTGGCCCGGCAAGTCGAAAGGATTTTAATCTATTCAAAATTTTGGTATAATAAACCATGCGGACAAGCAGAGTGGACAACTATTAAGAAAAAAGGGGATTGAATCAATGCTTCAACCAAGTACGACAGCTATTGGGTTTATTGGACTAGGCGTAATGGGAAAGAGTATGGCCTCCAATATTATGAAGGCGGGCTATACAGTAAATGTTTATAACCGTACAAAATCAAAGGCGGAAGATCTGATAGAGCAAGGAGCAAACTGGAAGGATACTGTAGCTGAAGTTGCTTCCTCTTCGCAAGTGATCATCACGATCGTGGGGTATCCGAAGGATGTAGAGGAAGTGTATCTAGGGGAAAATGGTATCTTGCAAAATGCCAAAGAAGGAACATATCTCATTGATATGACTACATCTGATCCATCTTTGGCACAGAAGATCTATAAAGAGGCAAAGGAAAAGAACATGTATGCGTTGGATGCCCCTGTTTCCGGTGGGGATGTTGGAGCAAGGGAAGCTAGACTTGCGATCATGGTCGGTGGGGATGAAGAAGTATTTAATCAGATCCTGCCTATCTTCCAGTTAATGGGGAAAAACATTGTTTTACAGGGACCTGCAGGTGCTGGTCAGCATACGAAAATGGCCAATCAGATCGCGATCGCATCCAATATGATTGGTGTTTGTGAAGCGATGGTTTACGCGAAAAAGGCAGGACTTGATCCTTCGCAAGTGCTCCAGAGTATCGAAACAGGAGCTGCAGGAAGCTGGTCGTTGAGCAATCTGGCTCCGCGGATGATTGCCGGCAACTTTGACCCTGGATTCTATGTGAAGCATTTTATCAAGGATATGGGAATTGCTTTAGAAGCGGCTAAGGAAATGGGTTTAAGCACACCTGGATTAGAATTATCCAAGTCCCTCTATGATGAGTTGGCATCACAAGGTGAAGAGAACAGCGGCACACAGGCTCTGTTCAAATTACTTGATAAATAGGGCGGGGCGCGAGATGGATATGAAACTGCCAACCTTTGTAAAAATTAAACAACATTTTCATGGACCTCGTGTGGAAAACATTGATGCCACCGTTGCCGAGCAATTAAGGAATATTCAAGTTCGCGACCGGGTAAAGCCAGGGATGCGGATAGCTATCACTGCAGGCAGCCGTGGTGTGGCTAATATTGCTCGTATTTTGAAGGCTTTGATTGCAGAGCTAAAAGGCATGGGCACAGATCCTTTCATTATTCCAGCAATGGGAAGCCACGGTGGGGCAACTGCCGAAGGGCAGGTAGAAGTCCTCCATAGTTATGGAATAACCGAGGATTACTGCGGAGCCAAAATTTTATCCTCGATGGAAGTCGTGCAAGTAGGGGAAACCCCGGCAGGGATGCCTGTCTATATCGACAAATATGCTTCTGAAGCCGATGCGATCATCATTGTCGGCCGAATCAAGGTACATACCGATTTTAAATCACCGATCGGAATCGAAAGCGGCCTGATGAAGATGGCTTCCATTGGACTTGGTAAGCACAAGCAGGCTTTAACCATCCATACTTACGGCGTGCAGGGAATTCGTGATATGATGCCGGAAGTCGCCAAGGTTGTTTTGGAGAAATGCCAAATCCTGTGCGGCGTTGGGATTATTGAAAATGCATTCGAGCAAACTGCCAAAATTGAAGCCATTCTACCAGCGCAGATCCCTCAGAGGGAAAGGGAATTGTTGAAGGAGTCTGCTGCGCTTATGCCCAAGCTTCCCATCGAAGAACTGGATCTTCTGTGGGTCGGTGAGATCGGCAAAAATTTTAGCGGGACAGGAATGGATACCAATATTATCGGCCGTCTTCGCATTCTTGGAACCGAGGAACCCGCATCACCCCGGATTAAATACCTGATCGCCAGCGATTTAAGTGAAGAAACCCATGGAAACGCCTTAGGGATAGGCTTGGCTGACTTAACCACGAAGCGTTTATTTGATAAAATTGATTACCAGAAAATGAATGAAAATGTCATCACAAGTACATTTCTTCATCGGGCGATGATCCCAATCGTCATGGAAAATGACCGCGAAGCCTTTACGGCAGCTCTTCGGGCAACGTGGGGGATCCAATCGGAAAATGCGCGGATCATGTGCATTCCCAATACACTGCATTTGGAACATCTCTTGATATCTTCCAACCTATTAGATGAGGTGAAAGGGCTCGAACATGTGGAAGTGATTGGGGAGCCGCAGGAGTTGGCGTTTGATGAAGCTGGGTATTTAAAATTTTAGTCGAAGAAGAGAAATGAGGACTACCGTTTGGGAGGTGGTCCTCTATTTTATATGCACCATAACCAAAAATTATCTGGAATATAATTTAGTCTTATGTATAATATATATTGGCACATATACAATGGTGTTAATCACTCGAACAATATATTAGAGATTTTGAAGGGAGTTTATCATTTCATGAAAAAATTAATGAGTCTATTCATAGCAGGTCTGCTTAGTGTTTCCTTGGTTGGATGTGGAGCAGGGTCTGGAGGCGGAGAGCAAGGCATAAAAGGTACACCTACTGTAGCCGAAGAAGGGGTCGAAGTTAGCCAAGAGCATCCGCTAGTGATCGATAAAGAAGCAAAAACCATTAAGGTTTATGCAACGGTTAATGGAAAGTATACGGTTGAGCCTACTCGTCATGGTTTGAATTTTTCTGAAGGAAAATACGGGGATCAAGCACTGTTCACTTCCTTCGCTAACCCAACCAATTTTCATGATGCGATGGTGGAAATTGGGGGTACGCCCGGAAATAACCTGACGCCTGACACAGCTGGACAACAGATTGAAGGGTCTGATGTGGATGTAACAGTGACATGGGATGGCGCACCAAAGGAATTTACGATGTCTGAGGTAGTGAACGATTCAACCGGCAAACCGATTCAATATAAATTTGGCGGAAATCGTGAACGCTCCATTGAAGCTTTCACAGGGTGTCTTGCATGTTTTGACAGCTGTCCAGTAGGAATTACAAGCAACAGCTCACATATGCAAGGGGAATTTGCCAACAAGGAAGTTGAATTTAGAGGAAATAAGGATGTTCTGCCTGCAGACGGAACTCCTGTAGTGGTTACCTTTAAGTTGTCGTAATAAAAACGAAATCAGACACCAAGGCATAAACATTAGGTTTATGCCTTGATTTCTATACTTTAAACGGAAAGAGGAAAGATAATGGGATCATCGACACGATGGTGGAAGGGGCTTCTCGGACTTCTCAATGCCATATTGCTGCCAACGATTGCTGGATTGGGTTTGGCTAGTCTTTTGATTCAGTCAACCTGGCTGGATATGCGTGCTGATCTGGGGGCTCTTTCGCCTACGTTCGTTATCTTTGCAGTAATCATTTATCTGTTAAACCAAATGTATCAGCTGGATCGTTGGACGTATTGGGAAAATAAAAAAGTGGTCTGGCTTATCCTTCTTGGGGCACTGCTAATCATCCTGATCGTCAACCGTTTTGATTGGGATGCACTTACGATTGTTCCTGCCTCGACGCTTCGTGACGGATTTAAGCTGACATTTTTAACCTTGAATCAAGTCAATATTCTGCTGATCGTTCTTTTGGTGCTGGGCGCTGTTGTTTCTTGGCAGTATCAAAAAATAAAACTTCATAAAATGGGGAGAAAAATCGTGACAAAAAAACAACGCACACAAATCGCTCTGCTTCTGGCAGTAGCCTTTGTTTTTGTACTTCTTTATCTGGTCCAACCAGGTGTCCGTTATTTTGTTAACGAAGCGAGTGCAAAGCTAGCTTCCGCGGACATCGAGGCTTTTAAAAATTATCTCCAATCCTTTGGGATCTGGGCTCCAATTTTATCTGCCGTTTTAATGATCCTGCAGTCTGTAGTTGCCCCGCTTCCCGCTTTTGTAATTACCTTTGCCAATGGGATGCTGTTTGGTGCCTTTTGGGGTGGGTTGCTCTCCTGGAGCAGTGCTATGCTTGGAGCTGCCCTCTGCTATTGGATTGCCCGCGCACTGGGACGCCCGGTTGTGGAGAAATTAGTAAGTAAAAGTGCAGTGGACTGGACCGACAAGTTTTTTGATCGTTATGGGAAACATTCCGTGTTGCTTGCGCGTTTGCTGCCCATTGTTTCGTTTGACCTAGTCAGCTATGGAGCTGGATTAACATCAATGAGATTTTGGGGGTTCTTTGTTGCGACCGGAATTGGGCAGGCACCTGCAACCATTCTTTATTCCTATTTAGGGCAAACGGCTTCAGGATCCGTGAAGATTTTATTCTGGGTCTTTATTATTGTGATCTGTTTGGCGATCTTAATCGCCGCTTGGAAGAAGAGATCCTCTTTGCTTCACAATTAGCAAGGAAAGCGAACTTCCTGGCAGTTAGGAGGAAGACATGGATAAAAGAAAGCTAGGAAAGTTTTTTGTTCTTTTATTTATCGTGATAGCTGGCTTCCTGCTTCTCCGATCCTTTGGATACAAGGTTCTCGACCCTACGGAGATTCGAGACTATATTCTATCTTTTGGATGGTGGGCGCCAGTTTTGTATATTTTTCTTTATACGATCCGTCCCCTGCTTTTATTTCCAGCTGTCATTCTTTCCTTAACGGGAGGATTAACTTTTGGTCCATGGTGGGGGACCCTTTATGATTTGATCGGGGCTTCGTTGGGTTCCTTTCTGGCCTTTGGCTTATCGCGAAAACTGGGGAGGGAGGCTGCCCAATACTGGATGGGGGAGAAAATCCGTGGTTGGGATGAAAAATCAGGGGAAAATGGTTTTAAGACGATCTTCATCCTTCGGTTAATCCCTTTGATTCCTTTTGATGCTGTGAATTACGGGGCGGGTCTATCCAAGATTTCCTTTCGTGACTATGCAGGTGGGACGATTCTTGGCATTATCCCAGGGGCTTTTGCCTACAATTTTTTGGGTCACTCTTTTCACAACCTCTTCTCCACGACCTTCTTCCTGGCTGTGGCGTTTGTGTTGTGTCTAATACTGCTGCCGACTGTTTTCCGATCAGCGAAGAATAAACTTTCAGAGGATCTGCCGAAAAATAGATAGTAAATGGAGTCGATACACCGTGATACTTAGAAAGATATTTACATCAGTTATTCTCTCGGTTTTAGTAGCCTTAATGGCGGGGTGCACAAGCCAGGGCCAAGATCAGGAAAAATCACAACCTAGTGAGCAAACCACCCCTCTAGAGAAAAGCTGGGAGGAAATTTCCTCCACGGCGAAAGGGAAGACCGTTTCGCTGTATATGTGGGGGGGAAGCGATTCAATTAACCGCTATATCGACGAATGGGTTGCCCCTCGTTTAAAGGAACAATCAGGGGTTACCTTAAAAAGGGTGCCTGTTAATGATACAAAAGATGTCATCAATCAGCTATTAACAGAAAAGAAGGCCGGCAAAACCAATGGAAGTGTGGATATCATCTGGTTGAACGGTGAGAATTTCAAAATCGCTAAAGAAAATCAACTTTTATTTGGGTCGATTGCTCCTAAGTTGCCAAACGTACAGGACTATGTGGCGATGGGTGCGCCTGATTTGCAGTATGATTTTGGGATAGATACAGAAGGCATGGAAGTTCCTTGGGGGAAAGCACAATATGTCTTTATCTATGATTCCAAGCACGTGGCTGAGCCGCCTAAAACTATAGATGAACTAAAAGACTGGATCAAGCAAAATCCAGGAAAGTTCACTTATCCAGCACCCCCTGATTTTACGGGAAGTGCGTTTTTACGCCATGTCTTATTTGAAACTTCTGGCGGGTATGAGGATTTTCTGAAGCCTTTTGACCAACAGATAATGGATGAAAAGTCTCAAGCGGCGTGGGCTTATTTAAATGAGATCAAACCTGATTTATGGAGAAAGGGAGAGACCTATCCGGAAAGCTTGGCCAAGTTGGATTTGCTTTATTCCCAGGGGGAAGTGTGGATGACCATGGGGTATGATGCGGCAAGGGCCTCTAACGAAATCAAGAAGGGGACCTTTCCGGAATCCACTCGTACGTTTGTATTGGATAAGGGAACTTTAGCTAATGCTCATTATCTTTCCATTTCGTTTAATTCAGCACAGCCAGATGCTGCGATGGTAGCAATTAACTATCTACTTTCTCCAGAGGCCCAAATTGCAAAATTTGACCCACGGCATTGGGGCGAAGATATGGTTCTTGAACCATCCAAATTATCGACAGAAGAACAACAGCAAATTAATTCAATTGATCGCGGGGTGGCCACGCTGCCTGCAGAAGCACTAGCTAAGCACAAAATTCCTGAGATCCACGCGGATTATGTGGATTACCTGGAGAAAGAATGGAAAACAAATGTGGCTAAAGATTAGACCTTATCTTTTGCTTATGCCTGCCGTAGGGCTTACGCTGCTTTTATTTTTTGGCGGCCTGGCCCTTGGCTTGCTGCAAAGTCTTGGTTTATTTTCTATAAGTGGAGGATCTTCTTTTACATTTGAATGGTACCAGACGCTCTTAGTTGATCAAGCTTTTTGGAAGTCTTTTTGGCTAAGCTTTTATACGGCGGGTATTTCTACACTCATTTCAGCTGTACTTGGAATCCTTACAGCCCTTGGGTTATTGCGATTAAGTTATAAGTGGCAGAGAATGACACAGTTTGCCCTGCTTGTTCCCCACTTTATTGCAGGTTACGTAGTCATTCTTTTATTTATGCAGAGCGGGTGGGTGTCCAGGTGGCTACATGCTTTTGGACTCATTGACTCTATAGAGCAATTTCCTATTTTGGTGAATGATCCTTTTGGATGGGGGGTCATTCTTACGTATATATGGAAGGAAACACCCTTTATTGCTTTAATGGTCTACCCGGTGCTTGCCCGGATTTATCAATCTTGGTTAGAAGTCGCACAAACGCTTGGTGCCAGCAGGCTTTCATTCTTTCGCGAGATCGTTCTTCCTTTAGTCCTGCCAGCCTGGTTGGCTTCCGCGCTAATTGTTTTAGCCTTTACCTTCTCCGCTTTTGAGGTGCCTTATTTGTTAGGAGTGACTTTCCCGGAGACGCTTTCGGTTTTCTCCTATCAAACCTATTTGAGCGGCTCCCTGGAAGAAAGACCTCTCGCCTTGGCGGTAAACTTCCTGTTGGCTGTAGCAACGGGATTCCTCGGATGGATCGCCTATCAATGGAGCAAAAGATGGAGTGTCCAGGGATGGAAGGGGTGGTAGGGGATGAAGCTGTCAATCATCAAGTTTCTCGTTGTGCTGGGGATTTTGTTCTTCCTTGCTCCGCTTGTCTTAACAAGCCTCTCAGCCGGTTGGCGCTGGCCGATGTTATGGCCTGCAGAGATCAGCTGGCGTTCCTGGGAATATCTTTTTTCGGGTCAATCACAGACAGGAATCGCGGTTTTCAACAGTTTACTCATTGCATGTGGTGTGACGATAGTCAATCTGGGATTAGCGATTCCGGCGGCCTACGGTCTGATCCGCTTTCCTCTTAAGGGGAAGTTGATTGTCCAGATCATTCTGTTTGCTCCTTTGGTCATCCCGCCCTTTGTTTCTTTAATGGGCATCCACTTTACCTTCATTCGGTTGGGGCTGACGGAATCATTACCAGGCCTGATCCTGGCCCACCTGACTCCGACCCTTCCGTATATGATTTGGGCGCTCCTTTCAAGCTATCGGACGGTAGGTCCAGAATGGGAGGAACAAGCGCGCATGCTCGGGGCCAATGGGCTGCAACGGATGATTCATGTCGTGATTCCGTTCTTACTTCCTGGAATTCTTGCCGGTTCCAGCTTAAGCATTCTGGTTTCTCTTAGCCAATACCTCATTACCTTTCTGATCGGAGGGGGGCAAGTCATTACATTGCCGATTCTCTTATTTCCGTTTATTAGCGGAGGAGATCCAGCCTTGGGAGCTGCCTATGCACTTCTTTTTATCGGGATGGCATTTTTGGCGTTATTTATCCTTGATTGTTTGTTAAAATGGTCGTATAGAAGGGTTAATTAACATCGGTAAGTGAACGGGGTCAGAACCCGGTCGAAATTTGCCGAATTCAACTGAAGAAATATTTACCTAACCCTTCAATGGTTCGGTTTTATATTCAGCAAATTTCGACTGGGATCTGACCCTTAAAAAAGGGGGCTTTGCACCTTTTGTTAATGATAGAAAAACTGGAGAAAAAATATCAGACAGATCGGGAATTTATTCTTCTTGTCGATGACTTGCAGTTGCAAGAAGGCGAGTTTTTTGCCTTACTCGGCGAATCAGGATCAGGGAAAACAACACTGCTGAAACTGATTGCTGGCCTTTTGATGCCTGACCGCGGAGACCTTTTTCTAAACGGGAAGCCAATTTCTGGGCTACCTGCCGAGAAAAGGGGTTTTTCCATGGTCTTTCAACAGCCGCTTCTCTTTCCCCATATGAATATTCTCGATAATGTCACTTTTGGATTGAAAATGAAAGGAATCGGCAAACAGGAACGGAATGCCAAGGGGATGGAAATCCTAAAGAAAATGGGCCTGAGCGGGTTCGAAAAGCGATATCCCAGTCAGTTGAGTGGGGGGCAACAGCAACGAGTAGCTCTTGGCCGCTCTTTGGTGACACAGCCCAGACTGCTTTTAATGGATGAGCCTTTTAGTTCCCTCGACCCCACGACCAGGGAAGAAATGCGGGATTGGCTGCGGGAAATTCATCGCAGTTTCGGGGTCACGATCCTTTTTGTTACGCACGATCCACGGGAGGCCTTCTACCTAGCCGATCGCATTGGGATCATGGATGAGGGTGTTCTGGTCCAGTTGGATGAACCGAGAAAGCTCTACGAACAGCCCGTTAACGTGAAGACAGCGAAACTCTTGGGGATCCGCAATTTGATCGCAGGACGTGTGAAGCAAGGGAGGTTTGTGTCAGATTCCGGTGTGATTGAATTGCAGTTGCATGGGCAGGATCTGGAGGGATACCTGATGATTCTGCCGGAGGCGATTCGCATGAGAAAAGGGGGAGTCGCGGGGGCTGAAGAGCTCCCTGGCACCATCTCACAGATCGCTTTTGTCCCTGGGTTCTCTTCTTTGAAAGTGGAAATTGGGAAAGAACGTCTAGAAGTGATGCAAAGGATGGAAGATTCTTATGCCTGGTCGGTGGGGGAATCTGTTCTCCTTGCGTTTAATCAGGAGGCTTTGCGCTTCATCCGAAAATAAGGGGAGAAATTCCCCTTAAATTGAGGATTCACCCAAATTAAGAGAAATAAGAGGAAATCTTCCCTTATTTAAGCTATGGGGGCCAGACCCTCGGCCTAGAAAGGCAGGAACAACAAGTGCTAGACACACATGCAAGAAAGTATGTAGAGCCGATGATCGGTTCAACAGCAACCGTTCTTCTACGGCTCCGTTTAAAACCAAATCAGGTGACCTGGGCGGCTTTTTTGATCGGTTCCGTCACGGGGGTGTTGATCTACTACGATCAGCCGGTTTTAGCGGTGATCCTGCTATGGATTTCCGGCTACCTCGATGCTGTCGACGGGGCAATGGCGAGAAAACAGAAAAAAACAAGTTCCTGGGGAACAGTTCTTGATATTACATTTGACCGGATCGTCGAATTGTCGGTAATCGTTGGTCTCGCCGCAAGATATCCAGAGGCCCAGTTTTTGCTTCTTTTATTAACCGCTGCCATCGTCTTTTCTATGACGGTCTTTTTAACAGTAGGGGCTTTATCAGATAAAAAGGGGCTGAAATCCTTCTACTATCAGGCAGGCTTAGCAGAACGAACGGAAGGTTTTATTTTATTTTCCTTGATGACCTTGTTTCCTTCCTGGCTCTTGGGCTTTACCGGTTTGTTCTTGTTTGTGGAGGTTTTTACAGCCCTGCAAAGAATGTGGGAGGCTAAACAAATATTAACGGATGAGGAGTGAATATAGCAGTGTGGAAACAAAAGGTAATTGGAAAAGTGGCGGAGGCCATGGTAAAGAAAGTGGAGACTCCGCCAACTATTGCTCCTTGGGGGAAGTCTCTTGCGCAAGCGCGTGTAGCTTTAGTGACTACAGCGGGAGTGCACCTCAAGGAACAGCCTATTTTTCAAGTGGAAGAAGGAGATAGCAGCTACCGGGTTATTCCAAATGATGTTCGGCAAGAGGATCTCATGATTAGTCACACCCATTATGACCGGACAGATGCCGATCAGGATATTAATTGCGTTTTCCCCATTGCCCGTCTGCAGGAGTTGGCCCAGCAAGGTATAATCGGGAGTGCGGCATCCGTTCATTACGGGTTTATGGGCTATATCCCTAAACCGCAAAAGTTAATGGAAGAAGTCGCACCAGAGGTCGCGAGATTTTTGAAAGAAGACCAGGTAGATATTGTGGTCCTATCCCCTGGCTGATATATTTGCCATCAATCCGTGGGATTGATTCAAAGAGCGATCGAAGCTGAAGGAATACGTACGGCGGCCATTAGTCATTTGCCCAAGGTTACCGAGAAGGTAAGAGCGCCGAGGTCCCTGTATCTCCGCTTTCCTTTAGGGCGTTCATTTGGCGGTGCGGGTTCCATTGATTTGCAAAGACAAATTTTACAAGACGCGGTTCAATTTGCAGTAACAGGAGAACCAGAAAGTATTGTAGAATTACCTTACAGGTGGAAAAGATAAATAAACAATTGGAGAGGTGGGAGATCAGTGTCAACAACTGTATCAATTATTATGGCGTCTGCCGTCTTTATGACCATATTGACGATTCTCATGTGTTTATGGTATTTGAAGCGTGGCTACTCTTATAAGCATACGATTGACGAGCTTCCTGACCATTTGAAAATCGACGAAATTCCGGAACACATGAAACAATACCAGAAAAAAGATAAGTTGACTAATAATTAAAGAGACTGATTGGGAATATTTGGAACGATTAGATATCCTGCTAATAAACCGTTTTCTTGCTAATTTTAGCTTATTTTTACTCCATTCTATCCCTTTACATTCCTTCGTTTCGGGAGTAATATAGTGTCCATTGATAAAATACGTTTTCCGAACAAAGGGGGAGCGGGGGAGAAAAATGATTCAGGAAATGCGAAAACAACTCCATCAATGTATAGGGGAACAGGTGGAAGTGATTACGAAGAAAAATGATAAGATCATTGGGAAATTGAGCTGGTTGAGTCCTGACCGTTGTATGGCGGAAATTACACTTAAAACAGGGCAAATTGACACCGTGATGGATTTGCATATTAAAGCGATTAAGAAATTATAAGAAAAGCTTCAATAGGATCTCATCTTACACGGAGGTGACAGACCATTGTCGATCATTAAGCCCAAAGCTCTTCAACATGGGGGAACGATTGCGGTGATTGCACCGGCAAGCCCCGTTCCAGAGGAGCAACTAGAAAAGTCAGTCGATCGGCTTGCCCGTTTTGGCTTCCGGGTGATATTGGGTGAAAGTGTAAGGAGAGAATACGGGTATTTGTCTGGACGGGATGACATTCGTGCAATGGATGTAAATCGCATGTTTGCAGATCCTGATGTGGATGCGATTATTTGTTTAAGGGGCGGTTATGGGACACCAAGAATTTTAGATCAACTGGATTATCCGCTCATTTGCAAAAATCCAAAAATCTTTATTGGTTATAGTGATATAACAGCATTGCATCAGGCTCTTCATCGTAGTACGGGGTTGGTTACTTTTCATGGACCGATGGTAAGCGAATTGGCTGTAGACCATGATGAGTTGAACTGGCCCCTGTTGTTTAAATTAATCAGTGAGACGGACGCATTAGGAAAGTATTCTGAGCCACCCGGGATGTTTCAATACCAGATAAATAATGGTGTCGCTTCGGGCCGATTGGTTGGCGGCAACTTAAGCCTTCTCGTCAGTTTGTTGGGGACCCCCTATGAGGTGGATCCCCGGGGAAGGATTTTGTTTATCGAAGACGTAGGGGAACAACCCTATAAGATCGATCGCATGCTGACCCAACTACGGTTAGCAGGAAAATTAGAGCAAGCCGAGGGGATTCTGTTTACTGATTTTTCTGGGATTCATCTTGAACCCAAAAAACCTAGCTTATCTGTCCGAGAGGTTCTTGAAGATATCATATCCCCTCTGGGGATTCCTTCTTACTATGGATTAAAGGCTGGACATTGCCAGCCTAATTTAACTCTTCCTATTGGGATTAAGGCACGCCTTGATGCGGTGGAGGGAACCTTAGAATTATTGGAAAGCTGTGTGATTTGAAAAGAGGTGATACAGTAATGAACAAAGCTTGGATACTACATATATTTTTCATCCTCTTAATTGGTTTAACAGGATGCGGTAATGGGGAAGAGTCGACACCTCAAGATCCAGCAGCACCTCCTGCACCTTTGACAGTTGAGTTCCAAAGCAGTCCAGAACCAGCCATTGTGGATCAGCCTGTTACCCTGCAGGTAACGGTCACCCAGGGATCCGAAAAAGTCAGTGATGCGAATGATGTGCAGTTTGAGGTTTGGCAGGAAGGCCAGGAACAGCACAAGATGGTCCCCGCTGAAAACAGAGGAGAAGGTATATATGCCCTTGAAGTGGCCTTTTCTGAAACGGGAAAACATTATGTGATGTACCACGTAACAGCACGAGATATGCACAGTATGAGTCAAAGAGAGATTGACGTTCAAGCGGCCAAATAGATAGGTAGAAGTGAAAACCACCAGCTGGTGGTTTATTTTTTTTAATATCCATTGTAAGAAAGCATTGAGTGCTACGTCTAAAAAGATAGAATGAGAAACATATTGGAGGTATCCCATGGACCCGTTTGAAAAGTTGTTTGAAGACAACTTCCGGCCCATCTACCAGTACGTTTATTACATGATCGGCAACAAGGCCGATGCTGAGGATATTACCCAGGAGGTATTTATGAAGGTTGCCTCCTCTTACGATAAATTTCGTGGGGAAAGCTCCGTATCCACCTGGATTTATACGATTGCCCGGCGTACTGTGGTAGATTTTATTCGGCAAAAGAAGACCAAGAAGTTTTTGACATTCTGGAAAAATCATATTCCAGAAGACTTTGAGGCAGCAGATGACTTTGATTTACCGAGTGAAATATTTGAAAAGAAGGAACAAAAAGAAAAGATTTATTTTATGCTCAGCCGACTCCCGGAAAAAATGAGATCTGTCATTTATCTTCGGTTCATGAAGGGGATGTCTGTACAGGAAACTGCCTTGCTGCTCGATATATCACCAAATCAGGTGAGCGTAACGCAAAACAGGGCTTTGGCAAAGCTGAGAACGATTATGGATACGGACACTTGGGTAAAGGAGGAGATCAGATGAAACAGGATATGGCAGAGAAAAAACTTATCCAAGAATTGCAGCAGTTTACACTTCCAGAACCCGAACCGGCTTTTAAAGAGGCCCTGAAAGAAAAGTTTTTAAAAAAAGCAGAACAGACGGCGACTCGTAGGAAATGGTTTCGAAGAGTAGGAGTGTCCGGAACACTTGCCGCATCCCTGTTAATTGGATTATGGGCTACTCAGAACCTGCCGTTTAATGGAAATAATCAGGCGAAGCCACCTGAATCTAACATTCAACAAACACAGACGATTTCTCAAATGCCACCCGTAGCGGAAAGTCATTGGAAGGCATTGAATATATCGAATCCAGAGATCTTGTATCAAGATTATACGGGCCAATCTACGATGCAAATTGGCACCGATCAAACAAGGAGAAAGCTGTATGCGATCAACGAAGGAAAAGCCGTTGAACTCTTTGAATCGGCAGATATGGATATCTATTCGGCTGAATTTTACGCTTTTCCCACTGACCCGGGCAAATACTATGTTTGGTTTATGGAACAAAAGCCGTTAGACCAGCCGGATCATGTAAAAGCTGTGCAACACCTTATGCTACTTGAAGCAGACGGCAGTGTGGCAGAGATTAAGCATATCCCACAACCGGGGATCAATGCTGGGCGCAACCTACAATGGTCGCCAAATGGGGAGAAAGCATTCTTTGTAACGGAAAACAGCCAAGGCTGGGAAGTAGGTCTTTTAGATTCATCTGCTACAGAATTTAAAACATTGTACGGTGAAATCAACCAGGAGATTACGGACATGAGTGCTGTTCCTGACCAGCAGATGAGATGGGCGATTACTTGGGCGAGTGATTCTACGCTTCTACTATACAATCCGTTTGCACAGTCCTTCTACGGGGTGAACGTGGATGATGTGACCGCCTGGGATTACAAAGGTGCCGAGCTTTCGCTTGAACCAGGCAGTTTCGTGAAGAAAATCATCGTTCCAAAGGATCAGCAAGTCGCTTTTATTCGGGTGGGAGCCCCGCAGATGGATGTGTCCTTTACGGGGAAAGAAAGGCTGTACAAATTGAATTTGCAGACCAATGAGTTAAAGCTAGTGAATTTCACCTCATTTAAGTCGCCGGAATATGATCAATATTACTTGGGTGAAATGGAAGACGGGGCGCTGATTTTGGGAGACGTCCACAAGGAGAAAGGTGGATTTACTCTATCCGTTGCTGCGTACGATCCTGCGGGAGATCAGCCGACTATGCTATTCCAAAAAGAGTTTACTGAATCCTTGTTCGTTAATGACCAAATTAAATTCACACCAGATCAAAAACGGATTGCAATGCGCGTCTTCGCTTTCCCGCAAGACGGCGGTGCAGGTGCAGAGTACTTGGTTGTTGTGAATACCGAGTCAGGTGGTAAGTCGATTGACCCGATTAAAGTAGAGTTTATTAATGATTTCCAGTTTGTAGACGATCATAGGATTAAAGTGAATGACGAAACCATTCCACTTGGATGATGGGGAAGGGGCTGCCCAACGAAAAACGTTGGAGGGCCTCTTTTTCTCATGGAAATCGTCACCATGCATTGTTTTTAACATAAAATTTAATGTAGAATGTAAGGATGGAAGATAGTCGTTTAGGTTAGGAGTAACATGATGAGTACAATAAATGTGAATGAAAATAAAATCAAAGCGGAGATTGCCAAACGCCGGACGTTTGCTATTATATCCCACCCGGATGCGGGGAAGACCACTTTGACTGAGAAATTGCTTCTTTTTGGAGGAGCGATTCGTTTGGCTGGAACGGTAAAGGGGAGAAAATCCCAACGGACAGCCACCTCAGACTGGATGGAAATTGAGAAGCAAAGAGGGATTTCGGTTACATCAAGTGCCATGCAGTTTGAGTATAACGGGATCAAGGTAAATATCCTTGACACCCCGGGACACCAGGATTTTAGTGAAGACACCTATCGGACGCTGACCGCTGCAGATAGTGCCGTGATGTTAATCGATGCTGCCAAAGGGGTCGAGGAACAAACGAAAAAGCTGTTTGCAGTCTGCCGGATGCGGGGAATTCCAATTTTCACTTTTATCAACAAACTAGACCGTGAGTCCCGCGATCCACTCGATCTTTTGCAGGAATTAGAAGATGTATTAGGGATTCGTTCCTGTCCGATGAATTGGCCGATTGGGATGGGACAAGATTTTAAAGGGATTTATAATCGCGAGAAAAATGAAGTCGAAGTCTATCAACATGGTCATTATCACGAAAAAGACGAAATTGAAGTCGTGGATGGAAACCAGGAGGCCTTGGTTCGTCAATTGGGCGAATATTATTATGACAAAGTGATGGAAGATATTGAACTGCTCGATGTCGCGGGCGATCCCTTCGACATGGAACGCATCCAAAAAGGGGAATTGACCCCTGTCTTCTTTGGGAGTGCAATTAATAACTTTGGCGTTCAAACTTTCTTGGATCGTTTCCTTACTTTGGCACCAGTGCCAACTCCAAGAAAAAGCGATGCAGGTCCAGTGAACCCTGATTTTCCGGAATTCTCGGGCTACGTCTTTAAAATTCAAGCGAACATGAACCCTGCCCACCGCGACCGGATTGCCTTTTTAAGAATCTGTTCAGGATATTTCGAGCGCGGCATGGCTGTCCAGCATGTTCGAACTGGAAAAACTATTAAGCTCTCACAGCCGCAACAATTCTTTGCCCAAGATCGGCAAATCATTGAGGATGCCTATCCAGGAGATATAATCGGATTGTATGATCCAGGCATTTTCCAAATTGGCGATACCCTTTGCCAAGGTTCACCTTTTACCTTTGATGAAATGCCATACTTTGCACCAGAACGCTTTGCCAAGGTAACTGCAAAGGATGCCATGAAATACAAGCAATTCCACAAAGGTGTGGACCAATTGACAGAAGAAGGAGCCATTCAGATTTACCACACCTATGGTACTGGGATCGATGAATTAGTGCTAGGTGTTGTCGGAGAACTTCAGTATGAAGTGTTCGAACATCGTCTGAAGGCCGAGTATGGGGTAGATATCCTCATGCAGCGATTGCCGTATGAGTATGCCCGTTGGATCGATGGAAGCAAAGAAGATTTGCAAAAGTTCATCAGCGGCACCAATGTGGTGGTTAAGGATAAAAAGGGAAGATTCGTCGCCCTTTTCCAAAATGAGTTTGGACTCCGCTGGGCATCGGAGAAATATCCTGACATCCGTTTTGTTGATTCACCGACAAAGTTATAAACTTGTGAGTACGGAAGGGGCTGCCTAGGGGTGGCCTCTTTTTTGATGTAAAAGTTTCCAAAAAAATAAATGAAAAACTTGAAACCTATATCTCCTCTTATTCGTATTAATTACAAAGAAACAACTTTTTCTTATCAAAGGAGATATTTTTAGATGGCGAAGAGAAAAGGAACGATAACTCAACCTAGTCAAGATGATCTAAAAACCTTTATTAAGACTGGGAAGACGGTTGACTGGATCTCCGAAAAATGGAATGTTACTCCACAAACTGTTCGCTCCTGGTTTACAAAATTCAACTTAAGCTTGCCTAAGAAAAATGGGCTTAAGACGACTTATAATCGCAAGAATACTGTTGGGCCTCGGACATGCCCTGTCTGCCAAGAGAACCAGAATGTCAATTATATTGTTGCAGAGAAGCATTGGTATTGCATGCAATGTTATACGGAATTCGATGCAAACAATGTGATCTATGTCTATAACGACCGAGGTGACCTTGTCGAGGTGATTGCCAACAAGCCCGGACTCTGGGATAAACTTAAATCAGCTAATCGCAAGGACGTCATCCGAACGATTACCGTTTGATGAAAAAGTGGCAAAGAGAAATGTTCACTAGCATGGATTCTTTGTCACTTTTTTTTCTCGTTGCTTTGGGTGATAGGATGTGCTAAAGTTACATCTGTAAAAGAAATAAAGTCATGCGAAATATTGTTGTTGACTTTATGAAAATGTTTGTGGTATATTAATTAAGTCGCTTCGGCGGTACTGAAAATGAATGTTCTTTGAAAACTGAACAGAATCATGTCCAAACAGTAACGTCAATGAATAATTGACATTAAACGTCAGTATGACGAAATGAGCACAACAAACTTTTATTGGAGAGTTTGATCCTGGCTCAGGACGAACGCTGGCGGCGTGCCTAATACATGCAAGTCGAGCGAA
>NZ_JAGGKT010000010.1 GCF_017873965.1 Ammoniphilus resinae
TTAGCTTGCCGAGCTGCCAATTCTTCAAAATAAATACATTACGTAAATTAACAGCCCTCATCTAAATTACCAGGTGTGGGCTGTTTGACGCTTACCGACAAAGGACACTGCTTGCTCCGAAACAGAGGTCAAACCATTCACCGGCTTCTAACATAATCCTGTGATCATCCAGATGAACCATCCAACAATCTAACTCTCGATCATACTTCATTTCCCGCCATTTTCTTTTCATGAAAGTTCTCCCTGAATCACATGTTTAACCATCCGATCATCAATAATTCGGAGCTTGTTCTGGGCACCGTATAGGAGGGAGTGTGTACAAACTTTGTTGATGAGCCGGGCAGAACCACTTGAAAATTGGTAGATGTCATCCATGGCTCCATCGGAAAAAATATCACTTTGTGCGCCAGCATACTTTAAGTGCCGAATGATGTAGTCACCCACTTGGGCCCGATCATAATGCGAGAGTTTACACTGCAAATCAATCCGTTGACGAATGGCTGCATAAGCTTGAAGCCGGAGTCGATCCCACAATTCACTTTGTCCAACCAAAATGAGAGACATAGGACTTTGGGCATCCATCTTGAAATTGAGCAGGAATCGAACTTCTTCTAACATTTCCCGATCCAGAAGGTGGGCTTCATCCACAATAACGACGGGCTGCAAATGGTGGATCCCACGCATAAGCTCAATTTCCTTATGGAGTTGTCGTTTGGCATCCCCACGGTAGAACTTTGCTTCACATCCGAGCTGCTCTAGCAACCCTTTGTAAAAGTGACGTGGTGTGAGTTTAGAGTCGGATAAATATAGGGTTTTAAACTTGGACTGATCGAGGGTTTCTGTAAATCGGCGGATGGTGGTTGTCTTTCCAGTACCACAATCTCCGGTAATCACGGCAAAGAGTTGACGCTCTGCAGCGTATTCGAGCCGACCAAGCGTTTCATCTAGCATCACAGACTCATACATCTCACCAGCTGGGATATCCCGAACGAACGGTGTGCGTGAGAACCCATAGAACGATTCATACATGTCTTACACCTCCTTGCGAACCATCCGGAAGGAGATGGCAGGTGTTTGACGTTCTTTTCGTTCCGCTTGTTTTTGCTCTGCTCCTCGAAGCAAGCGGGAAGATTCAGCGGGTTCGGGTTGTAGATGTGGTGGAAGTTCCGGTCGTTTTCCTGATCGTTCCCCAATAACCAACTCTCGTACTTTCCATGGCGTATGCCCTTCGTATTCAATGATTAGTTCAGTAATGTCGGCAGGATCGTATACCACTTGTACCGTCCTTCCAATGAAGGAGAGACCTACCTCATACTTTTTGGACATGAAGCTGATACACCCGGCCTTATCCACTTTCCTTCCCTCTGAATGGAGGAAAGCATCCGCCAATACTTCGGGTTCCACAAAGCGTAGGGGCTTTCGATCACTTCGGAATGCCATTTCAGGACTTGTTTTTTCTCCTAAAGCAGAGTGGGTTTTATTTTGGTAACACTCAGAGAGCCACGCCTGAAACCAGGTATTGAGTCGTTCCAACGTTTTGGGTTTTTCCAGCGAAACTTCATTTAAAAATCCTTGAACCACACCATTCAAACGTTCTACTTTACCCTTTGATTCCGGTGAGTATGGTTTTGCGAAAAGAAGTCGGACCCCTAATTTAGAACAAGTACGGCCCATCCATTTCGTACGATACTGCTTACCATTGTCGAAGTAGACGGCCTCTGGAGTCCCGTATTGTTGTATGGCTTTTCGAAAACAATCCTCCACGATTGACTGATCCAGCGTTTCATAAAATTCCCCATGGAGAACAAATCGTGTGGCGTCATCAATGAATAATACGAGATACACTTGTTTATTCGCACCGCCTGGGCCAATGGGAAGGAATGGACCATATTTAATGTCTGACTGCCATAAACGATTTCGATGGGGTTGTTGAAAACGTCTTGCCGCTACGCCTGCACTGGTATACATCCGCATCTGCCTTGAACTGTACCCACGGTCGGTGAGTTTTTCCTGTAAGGTACTTCGCTTCAGTTGCCCCGGTTGAGCTTTTCCTTCCCATTCTAGAATTTGAATGATTTGGCTGACACTACGGCTAGGAACCTCACGCCGTAGTAGGATGGCCTGATCCAATAATTCCACGGGAATGGCATCTTTGCCATGCTTTCTCCCTTTCCCTTTGGGGAAAAGACCTTGAAATCCATCCCCTCGATACAAGGCTAAATACCTTCGTATGGTCCGCTCAGACAAGCCGGTTCGAGCACAAATATCCGCCTTAATTAACCGAGCTTTGGCAGGATCCAGCCCATCGGCGAGAAGGGGTGATACTAATTGAAAACGTTGAGCTGCCAATTCTTCCGCTCTCTTTTGATCTCTCATGTGAAATCCTCTCCCTTATATTTCATTTCAACATGAGTGTATCTTAGGAAGATTCGGACAGAAATGCAGAACGGGTATGTACCCATAAATTTGTATTCGCGATCGGTCGGACAACTCTCGCCAGCCAACGGGGAGCATCCCCCACAAAATGTCCCATTCGTTGGAGTGCAGAACGTGGAGCTTCGGACGGGGGCTCCACAGGAATCTGTGAATAGCGGATCGCTAACGATGTAAGACAACCAACAAGATAAGTGGCAAAGTTTTCAAACCAACATTTCCAACGGTAAAACGTGCACTCGTCAGCAGCAATATCTGCGGTTTTCCGATCCCCGCTTACTGCATTTTCTATGCAATCTACCTCATATCTTTTGTATGGCACAACGAAATCCGGCAATTCATGATGAATTTTCTTACAGCGAACACAACGCAGCCTTCGTATGTTCAAGATGATCGTTTCTCCGGAGCCTTTGATGGATTTACGTAGTCGACTTCCAATAATCTTTAGCTTTTCTCCGCAACAAGGACAAGGTAAAATTTCCACACCCCTAACAAAAAACACCAGTAACAGGATTTTCAAACAGCTCAAAATCTGATACAATGACCATAAGTTGTGTTTGTTGGACGTCTCTGGTGATACTGTTGGCGCAGTACCACACCATACAGGGACGTCTTTTTCCTTTCTATTCTATTTATTTTTGAAGCAAGAATGCTATAACTTCCCCTCATTCACCTTTCCGATCAGGCTCATTTCGGAGCTACATCTTATTCTTCTGATTTTATTTTTCAAATAATCTATTTTTCCTATTATATTGGTCATTATATCCGTCAATATTTGGTCAGGCAATACCATCAACTTTTGGTCTTTTTAATTCAGCTAAAACACTGTATCTCTCCTTGAAAACTAGAAATAATTAGGGTGTTTAAGTTTGAATAAGTGTTTATTAGAAACTCCAATATAAGGAGCACTAGCCCTTTCAGCAATTTCCCGTTTAGAAATTGTCCGAACCCCGGAAACGCAATACTCCAAAATAACACCTGAAGAGAATTTGCTTTTGACATCTCATCTCTTTGCACCTTCCGCAAGGGATTTCCTGTCAATTGCTTCTGGTTGTTTTTCTAACCAGCCGTGATTTACCATGATATTATAAATTTTGATACCTTCTGATCGAATATCTTTAAATATTTTATCGTAAATCAACACTATATCTGGTCTCATAGATGAAGACAGCCCTGAACCATAGTAAGCGAGAGCCGCATTCTCTAGGAATGCCAGATGAGACATCATAAGTTTATCCGAAAACGGACTTACAGTAGAGTTAGTAACCCCAATATCCCACGCGTGAGGAGTTATTAACCCTTCTTTATCTAGTATCGAGTTAAACTGGTCAATATGCCTTGCAGATTCTTCAACCACAAACAATGCAAAATTACGTACATCATCTGTTTCTGCGACCTGACTGAAGGCTGTAGCTAGCGCCTTGTTGAGAGTGTTCTTTTTGGTATTAAAGAAAAGATTATTAATTTCTGAAGCGTTAAGGGGTCTAGGATTTCCGAGTAAGTTTGAAATTAACCCCGTTTTTTCTACAAATTCAACATTTTTCAGTGATGGAATAGAAGGGGCATGTGAATATTGCCCTTTAGCTTGACGATATTTAACGATTTTATTAAGTAATTCCTTTGTGGTTGCGCAACATTCAAAAAAGTAATTCCGTAAATCTTCTCGTTCACATACAGTAATGGCTAAACTATACGCAGTTAAACCATGTATTGTCATGATTTCTGTATAAACCGCTAAGAACCCGTCTGTAAATAAACGCGGTGCATTTTGATTAACATCATTTTTTGTGAATCCTATAGGAATTTGGAAATTCGCCTCTTTAAAAAATGAAGTAATTTGTGTGATATGCTTTTGTGATGCTTGGAAAGCAGATTCTAAAATGGGTTGAAGTTCCTTATCTTCAACAATATTAAGGAAGTATTTAAAGACACATATGGAAAGGCTATCACTCATGTACTGTGTCCATAGACTAGACACCTCGGGAGCGGTTAGGCTATTTTTCTTTGTGTTAATTAAAGTGTTATGCAAAATTTGATTTAGGAAGTCTGTCAATTCAGAATCCGAAATACCGCTTTTCTTTTTTTTATCAATTAATTGACCAAAAAGATTAGGAAGATTGTTTTGATCTATTTCACCTACAATTTTGTTCATCAAAGTGTTCATCTCAGGATTGTTCATTCCGGTTTGTTTTTTTAAAACAAATTGTGTAAAAAGATTAGAAACTTCTGAGTCGGAAAGGTTTTTATTATGGATCTCTTTTATAAGTTGGGTTAAAAGAGGAACTAATTCGGCAACAGTTTTATCGATAGTTGCTATACTCACATGGAAGACCTCCGATTGCATTTTCAATTTAGTTATCTTGAGATTATTTTGTGGTATTTTTTAATAAACAATACGGATCTTATTTTTGGGTGTACTTGGATTTGCAAGTATCTTATTGAACAAACGGGGATTGGTTCATTCATTTGACCAGTTTAATAAAATATAATAATATGTATAATACATTTAATTTGTTTAATACAAATTAAACATACTGAACAAGATAGTTATTGGAGGTGAGTATAAATGGATAGAGATGATTTGAAAAAAGTTGAGAATGCCCGTGATGTCATGATCAGCGCGATTGCGCAAACCATGGTTATATATGGAGTAACTCCGTCAGTAGGAAGGATATATGGAGTTCTTTACTTTGCTGATGAAGCTCTTTCATTAGATGAAATTAAAGATCAGGTAGCTATGAGTAAAGCAAGTGTGAGCAATGGGTTAAGAGAATTATTAGAGACAGAAATGGTTATCAAGGTTTGGAAAAAGGGGGACCGTAAAGATCATTACATCGCGGAAAAAGATTTCTTTAAAAATTTCATTTCTTTCTTCGTCAAAAATCTTCGACAAGAAAGAAGCCTTATTCTTAAAGCTATGGAGCAGGTCCAACCAACATTGCTGGAAGTTTCCAATGGCTCAACTTCTCCTGAGGCAGCTGCATTAGCACAAAAGGACTTGAAAGGGATCAGGGAATCTCTCGAATATTTCGATTGGACCATGCGTTTGACGAATGCCATGGAAAGTGGAGAAATTTTCTCTTTCTTCCCGAAGAAGGATGAGAAAGAACAATAAGGAGGAGGAAAAGATGGATTTAAAAAAGACAGCATTAATACTCATTGATTTGCAAAAAGAAAGCAAGTACGGAATCGAAGGAATAGAAGGTATTGTTTCCCATGCTCAAGCATTAATTAGAGTTTGTCGGGAATTAGATGTTCCGATTATTTACACAAGACATATCAACCGCAAGGATTGTGTTGGTTTATCAAATGGTGAGCCACTAGATGATCAAGGAGCTCCTATCTTCTATTCCTCTGATTCAGAGGATATTGAAATCCTCGATGGCATTAAGCCTTTACAGGAGGATATTGTCATTGATAAATATCGTTGGAGCAGTTTTCATCAAACAAGCCTGGACCTGATTTTAAGAAGTAAAGATATTAAGCATCTGCTCATTGGGGGTTTGGTAACGGACGGGTGTTTGATGACCTCCATATTTGATGGGTATTTTCGTGATTACCAAATCAATTTGGTAAAGGATATTTGTGGTGCCACGAATGAAGGGGCACACATGGCTTCCATTCTCATTATGGCAAATTGGATTTATGATCTTAAAATCTTTAATACAGATGAACTAATTAAAAAATTGTATGGAAAAGAGTATCGTGCTTGGGAATCAACGGCTCCTGATCAACTGCAATTTACTCCTGAAAATATGAGAAGCGTTTTTCAAAGATTAGGGTAATAGGAAAGGGGAATAAAATGAAGGATTTTATGCGAAATTCAATATTACTTTTACTATCTGCTGTATTAATTTTATCAGGGTGTTCAAATTCTACAGAGTCTAATCAAAAAGAATCGGCCTCAGAAAATACGAAATCAGCTGAAGCGAGTAATGATGAAAATAAAGAAGTCGTTTTTGGTATGGCCGCTTGGACAAGTACTGAGGCACCGACGAACATCGCTAAACTAATTTTGGAAGAAGCAGGATATAAGGTTGAGTTTAAAAGAGTAGAGCAGCCTCTCATTTTTTCAGGTCTAAAAAATCAAGATATCGACTTTTTTATGGATGCATGGTTACCTTATACCGAAGCAGAGCTATGGGGGAAATACAAAGACGACCTGGTTAAAGTAGCAACAAGTTATGAAGAGGCTCCATTGGGTTGGGTAGTTCCAACATACGTAGAGGAAAATTCCATTGAGGAGTTAAGAGGAAAGGCTGAAAAATTCGATGGGAAGATTGTTGGCCTAGGTGAAGGATCAGGTATGACTCCAACCTCAAAGCAGATGATTAAAGATTATCATTTAACAGGGTTTGAATACATTTCTTCGAGTGAAGTGGCTATGCTGACGGAAGCAAAACGGAAGATGGAAAAAGAAGAACCGGTCATCTTTTTAGCATGGAGACCACATTCCATTTTTGCACAGCATAATCTTAAATTCTTAGAAGATCCAAAGGGTAATTTTAAGGCCGATAATGTCTATGTTATCTCTTACAAGGGAATTGAGAAAAAGCATCCTGAAGCATATAATATATTATCCAAGTGGAGTATCGACATTGCTGACCTTGAAGAAATGATGTTGAAATTTGAAAATGATGGGACGTCGTTTGAGGATCTAGCAAAAGAATGGATCGAAGAGCACCGCGAACAAGTGAATCAAATGTTAGGAAAATAATAGGACTACACACCAGTGACGAAGGATCAAATGTTGTTCTCTTACAAACTGAGGGTACAATTATCCCTTTCAAAGTACATCTCTTTTTCATAAACATAGGATTATGAGCGTATTTAAACGATGAAAAGAGGGTGCTTTGATTGGGGAAAATCATTCGATTACCTGAAGTTGCAACTGTTCCACAATCCTTATACCGGTCTCTGCGAGGAAAGTATTTTATCGCGTACGCAGACAATTTAACTTTTGGACGAGGGACCAGCGCGTGGGCAAGACTATATAATCCTCCAAATTCGGGCGTGAATTTATTTGTTAATGTATGGACAGTGACGGATGTAGCGACAACGCCTTTCCGAGTTCAATTCTGGTTTAATGCAAAAGCTCCCGGAACTCCGATTAATGTACGTGCAACTCCTACCAACTTGAAGATTAAGCCCTTGCCTAAACCTCGAGTAAAAATTCAACTGACACGAAATGTAAAAGGGAACCCAAAGGGAGGAATAAAAGCCTTCGTTCGGAGAGCGGTTCCGGAGCAGACGCTAGTAGAGGAGGAGGGTGGAAAGTTAATTTTTCCGCCGGGAAGTAATTTTCTCGTATTTGTATCGAACCCTGAAACGCCAAGGTTGGCTGGGAATGCAAGGATCGCCTTCGGTTGGTGGGAAGAAAAAATAATTAAAAGGAATAAATAGACAATCTAAAAGGAGCCAAAAGGCTCCTTTTTAAGGGTTATGAGGAGCGAATTCTGCGGAGTATATTTGCGTATGCCGATGTCAAGCGTGCCTTCTCTCACTGCTTGGATCAATTGACTCCCGCTTAAATTTAGTTTTGGTAGGATACGAACTTTAATTTGCCCTCCTGTAGATTTTTCCAATACCCTTTTAAACATTAGAGCACCCCTCTGATAGGGTGAATCTACCGGATTCAAATGTCCGACTGTGATGATCAAGCTGCAATCCTCCTTGCGACCGTATTTTTATTCTTCATTTATATGTGCCATAGGAAGGGGAGGTATAGACTAGAGTTGAATCCACGTGACCCTTAAAACGGCGACATATTAGGAACATGGTATGACATAAAAATATAAGGGAAACGCAGGTCATGGTGCGGAGGATGAACAACATGAATCAAAACCAAGCATCCAATGTGATCAAAATAGGTGCTCTTTATCCACTAAGTGGATCACTGGTGTAATTGCGAAAAGTTGACATAGCATGTTCCCGCCTTTACGATATTTTTTAGTGTATGTATACTAAATAAGGTTCGGATGAACTGATCATGTATACAAGGTGGAGGGAATTTTGAGAAGGGTTCTTTACTACAACTGAGAAAGTAACATAGGAGAGTCGAAAATGAACTATTTAATCTTACTTTTAACGATCATCTTTATGGTTGGTTGTACCCACGTAGATGATACATCTAATACAGATGTAGAAACAGATTCACAAGAAGTAACCACAGATGCTACAAATAAAAATAGTGAAAAAAAAGAAGCTGTCAACGCGGGTGTTGATGAACCAGTAGGAGAGGCAACAACAACCCAACCAAATAATGAATTGTTTTCAGGATACAAGCTTATCGAAGTTGATGGTGGGGATTTGTCTGGGCATCGTGAACCTAATGTTGTTGTTGACATTGGTTACGGAGACCGTGAATATTGGGCATTTACTAATGAATATGGGCAATTAGTGCGTGTCATTGCTGCTGAAATTATTCTACAAGACGACCGTAACGAACCTGTATTATCGTCTGGTAGATACTACCCTGATGAGGCAAAGGTTCCTGGTGTCGAAAGTGACGTATTAGATGAAGGACATATCATTGCTGATTCTCTCGGAGGGGTATCGAATGCATATAATATTACCCCACAAGATAGTACACTCAACCGACATGGTGATCAGGCTTATATGGAAGATGCAATACGCAAAGCAGGTGGAGCCACTAATTTTGAAGCGATTGTCACCTATCCGAATACAGAAACCCAAATCCCTTCAAGTTACCAGTACACCTATACGTTAAAGGGTAACAAGATCGTTGATACATTTGACAATGTGAACCCTGATGAAGTAAATGCAGCACTCGGATTAACAGGCAGTGAGCCTTCTGATTCAACTAGTTCAAATACAAGCAGTGATATTTCTAGTGTTGATACAAACGGAAATGGACAGGTGACGATTAAAGAAGCTAAAGCAGCAGGTTATAGCATGCCAATAACGAGTGATCATTGGTTATACCCCTATATGCACGATGCTGATATGGACGGTATGGTAGGTGAGTAAGACTAAAATAAATGAACGAAAGAACAGAACATTTTCCTCGTTGGACGATTTATTACAATTTGCAAGTGAGTGCCTGTACAGGAACAATTAAAATTAATAGTCATATCATCTATATAATTTGTACGGTGTAAATATAATTATTTTTCACTAACGAGGATCGAGAGCTTCACAAGGCTACTCGATTCTTTTTTGTTTGTTCAACTACCATGAAAATTAAAATTCTGAGCACCTGTAAAAATGGCAATACTAAAGAAGACGCAGCTCATTCGTTTTTTAAAAGGGGAGAGCGCCTAATTCATTGGTAGTATTGATGGGGAGTGGACTGGATCAAGAAGCTTCTGGTTCTTTTATGGATACGATGTAACCTAACCCTTCAAGTCTACGTAAAGCGTGCCGAACAATAGATTGTTCTCTCTGCTTATCAAAGTAGTCTTCGCCTAAGTCTACATACATTTCTTTACGAGTTAAGAGATAATAAGAGATACGCAAGATGGCATGAGCAACCACGATTCCTGCTCGTTTCTTACCTTTTCGTGCGGCTGTTCGCCGATACAGCGCACCTAGGTAGTTTTTAGATCCTTTGACTGAATGAGCTGCTTCTGTTAATCCTGCTCTTAAATATTTGTTTCCTTTTTTCGTTTTGGAGGATTTCCTTTTGCCAGCACTTTCGTTATGACCAGGAACCAATCCAGCCCATGAACACATATGAGCTGCGCTTGGGAACTGGTCTTTAACATTGGTTCCGATTTCAGCTAAAATCTGTTCCGCCATTCGTGTTGATATGCCTGGAATAGAATCAAGTCGTTCCACATCTTCTTTGTATTTGCTTACCCTCTCTGCGACTTCTTGATCTAGCAACTCAATCTGCTCTGTAAGAAAATCGATGTGAGTTAAAATGGTTTTGATCATCAGTCGTTGATGAGGGCTGACATAACCCTTAAGAGCAAGTTCAAGTTCATCCTTTTTTCGTTTCAGTGTACGCTGAGCAAAGTTTGCTAATTTTTCAGGATCTTCTTCGCCATTTGCAATGGCATGAAGCATATTTTTAGATGAAAGCCCCATGATGTCAGAAACAACAGAGCCAAGCTTAATGTTTGCACCTTCCAAAACTTTTTGGATCCGATTATGCTGTCTGGCGCGCTCTTCAATGATGCTTCGACGATAACGAACCAATTCTCTTAATTCTCGTTGATTCCGGTCGGGAATATAACTAGCTTTAAGTAGTCCGTGGCGAAGGAGTTTAGCAATCCATTCCGCATCCTTTACATCCGTTTTACGTCCTGGAACAGCTTTAATGTGCTGAGCATTCACCACTAAAAATTCAATATCTTCGGCTTCTAGTAAATTCACAATCGGTTTCCAATAGACACTTGTACTCTCCATGGCAACATGAGTACATCCATGTTGCTTAATCCAATCCACTAACTGTAATAGAAATACAGTCTTAGTTGAAAATGTTTGAATCTCCTTTCCTTCTGGTGTCATGATACATGCAGTAATGTTATCTTTATGGACATCCATCCCGCATGCTCGTTCAATGATTACTTCCATTGAAATGATCCTTTCTACGGCTCTGATGATTGGAGGCTGGTGCAACAACCAGAATAGGATTAATCTACCATGAGTGCTTCCCGATAGGGAGCAACATTCAGTGATGCACCGTGGTCGCTGGAGTCAGACTAACGGATGGGCTCTATCGCACCAAAGTTGATCGACCTTCCTCGCCAGCCGTAGTAGCAGTATGGGCACTGAAAGCCCATTTTCATTCTCTGTGGTGCAGCACTGGTTTTGTGCTGCATGGATGGCTAACGGGGATCGATAGCGGGGGAATGGGATCGGCATCCATCCCCCTCTTTTTGTTGCGGTAAAGGGCAGGATAGTGAGAAAACAATGGTGTGAAATTTGTGGTATATTAGGGAAAACTATGCACTGGGGTGTAAATTTATAATGAGTATCATTGCAATGGACGATTTGGAACAGCAGTGTTGGGAATGTAATGGGAAAGGTACAATAAGCGATGAAGCATGTCCTAAATGTGATGGTAAAGGATATATTGCTACTGCTTTAGGTCAAACATTGTTAGACTTTTTTAAAAGGCACTTAGATAAATGAATAATTCATAAGTCAACACTCGATGCAGACCTCGAAAGGGAGGTCTGTTTTTATTCCGCTAACGGGGATCTATAGTTCAAAAACGGTTGCTTTTGCGGTAGCCGTTTTTTGTTACTCAACTATAGGGCAGTTTAACGAAAGTTGAAAAATTGTTGAAATATAAAAGTAACGGTATGGTAATGTAAAGCGTCTAATTAATAAGAATTTATTTGCGGAGGTGTAATTATGAAAAAATTAACTTACTTTGTTTTTATTTCCCTTCTGATATTGGTATTTGTTTTATCAGGGTGTTCAACAGAAAAAGTAGATACCAACGCAAAAGAAGAAACTTGGCAAATAAGTCCTTCCTTTACGATTCCTAAGCCAAGTCCAGATGGAAAAGACGTAGCTTATGGTTTGAGAGGGACTGACGGTAAATTAGCTATTGTTGACAGTCCGGTTATTGCGGGTTCAAACAATAAGCAGTTATTTCATTTTTGGGGAGGAACACCAGAGAAAACGGAACAATTATTTAACAAAAAAGTGAAAGTAATAGGAACGAGTCAAGAGGATGGAAAAATAGTCACAGCTTTTGAAAGTTCAATTGGTGTCCCGAATGAAGAAATAATGAAGCCACCATATCATTACGCTGAATCGGTAGGTTATTTGAATTTACCTTCAAAAGGAATTTGGAAACTGGATGCTTATATTGAAGATGAATTGTTTGGTAGCATTATAGTTGATGTCCAAGAAAAATAGCAGTTGTTTATTGAGCAAAAGGGGATCATTAGCTGAATAAACAAAAAGAAAAAAGCTGATATCACTTAATCTATGGGATAACAGCTTTTTAATTTATGTATGTATGGAAGAATAGCGGGATTGATTAGAAACCATTTTTAAACTCCTGTACGCTTCCTCTGATTGTTTGGCTTCTATGTTTGTTGACTCTTCATTTTATGTGTTGTTGAGAAGTTTGTCATTGGATTTCCTGATGCTCTTTGGGGCTTCTTACTTTCCATTTTTTGTTTGATCGCCTCTTGCATCCGTTTTTCTATTATATCAGTTCCAAAAACGATATTTTCGGGTGCGACGGGAATCGATAGTTGAAAAAGCAATAAAATTTTAACCTTCTATTAAACCTAGATATCTTATTTCTTTACCATTTAATTTTACAATTAATATCGGTCCGCTACCTTTCAGTGGTTCGTAAATCTCGGTTCCAATAGGGAGTTTGGTTGCCATTTGGTCTTCGAATACAAGACCATCTTTATATTGTTTTGTAATTGTGCCGATATTCTTACCAGTGGTGAGTTCTGTTGTTTGAACCCATTCAATATCGCTTGCATTGCTATAAACAACCCCGTTCAATTCGAAAATATCAGCATCTGGATTTTGGGCTAACGTTTCTTCTGCCGTGGGATTGTGAGTTTCGATTCTTTCGGCGAAATCGCCAGCATTATTCTTTTCGGGTTGGTTACAACCTCCAAGTATTGCTAAGCATAAAATGAATGAAATGAGTATTCTCATTACTCGGCCCCCCTTTTTAAGTATAAAGACGGTTTATTTAAGGATTTTGTTCCAACATTTCTTCGTACTGTAAAAAGTAATATACAATAGTACTTAATGAGATTTATTGGAGGGATAGAATGAGTCATTTGGTTCTCGGTTTTCAGGAAATGGATAAAACACAGCTTTTGCTCGTTGGCGGAAAAGGATTACATTTAGGGGAATTATCAAAAATTCATGGAATCCAAGTTCCAGAAGGATTTTGTGTGACAACAATGGGCTATCAAAAAGCCATCGAAGAAAACGAAAGGTTTCGAGCCTTGGTGGATCAACTAACGCAGCTAAAAGTAGAGGACCAGGATCAAATTGGCGAAATCAGCAGAAAGATACGACAAACCCTGTTGGAAGTAGACATTCCTTCCGATGTTGTGAAAGCCGTTGCTCACTATCTCTCCCAGTTTGGCTTCGAACAGGCTTATGCCGTGCGTTCAAGTGCGACGGTGGAAGATTTACCACATGCCTCTTTTGCTGGTCAACATGACACTTATTTAAATATCATTGGAAAAGAAGCCATCATGGAGCATATCCGCAAATGTTGGGCTTCCTTATTTACGGATCGTGCGGTTATCTACCGAATGAAAAACGGATTTGACCACAGCCAAGTTTCTTTATCCGTGATCGTTCAAAGGATGGTGTTCCCACAGGCTTCAGGGATTTTATTTACCGCTGATCCGATGACCTCGAACCGCAAGGTGCTATCCATCGATGCCAGCCTTGGACTTGGAGAAGCACTAGTCTCTGGCTTAGTGTCTGCTGATTGTTATAAGGTGCAAGAAGAAAAGATCATCGATAAATTGATCGCAACCAAAAAATTGGCGATCTCTGGACGAAAAGAAGGCGGAACAGAGACACAGCCAATCGACCCAGATCTGCAAAAGACACAAACCCTTACTGATCAACAGATATTACAACTAGCACGCATCGGAAGACAGATCGAAACTCATTTTGGTTGCCCACAAGATATCGAATGGTGTTTGGTTGAAGATACATTTTATATTGTCCAGAGTCGTCCCATCACGACTTTATACCCCATCCCTGAAGAAAAAGAGACCCAAGAAAATCGCGTCTATATATCTGTCGGTCACCAACAAATGATGACCGATGTCATAAAACCATTGGGATTGTCTTTTTTCCTGTTAACGACTCCCGCACCCATGCGTAAAGCGGGTGGAAGGTTGTTTGTGGATGTCACACAACGTCTAGCTGCCCCTGATAGCAGAAAAAATTTATTAGATACCATGGGACAACATGATCCACTTTTAAAAAACGCACTGATAACCATCATAGAGCGAGGCGATTTTATAAAATCAATACCTGATGGCAAAAAACCACCAAGTCCCAACAGAGGCAATATGGATAGGCTGGCAGATGTCGAAAACGATCCGACCATCGTTTCTGATTTGATGAAGAGGAGTCAAGCCTCGATCGAAGCGTTAAAACAAACCATCCAAAAAAAATCAGGATCAGATGTATTTGATTTTATACTCGAAGATATCCAAGAACTTAAGAAGATGTTATTTGATCCGCAAAGTTCAGCTGTGTTTATGGCTGCGATGAATGCTTCCTCATGGATCAATGAGAAAATGAACGAGTGGTTAGGTGAAAAAAACGCAGCAGACACGCTTACTAGGTCTGTCCCAAACAATATTACTTCGGAAATGGGGCTGGCCTTAATGGATGTAGCCGATGTGATTCGTCCCTTTCCAGAAGTCATTGCATATCTACAACATGTAACAGAGGATCACTTTTTGGAGAAAATCGTGAAGCTTGAAGGGGGACAGGAAACAAGGGACGCGATCGATGATTATCTGGGCAAATACGGAATGCGATGTGCTGGGGAAATCGATATAACGAGAACTCGTTGGAGCGAAAAACCAATGACCCTTGTCCCGATGATTCTCAGTAATATAAACAACTTTGAGCCGGGTGCTAGCCATCGGAAATTTGAGCAAGGGCGACTGGACGCTCTGAAGAAAGAACAAGAGTTACTCGATCGATTGAAGCGATTACCGGATGGTGAACAAAAAGCCAAAGAAACAAAACGAATGATCGACCTCGTCCGAAATTTTATCGGTTATCGTGAATATCCGAAATACGGCATGATTCATCGCTACTTCGTTTATAAGCAGGCAATACTCAAAGAAGCGGAACAACTTGTACAAGTGGGCGTGATTCATGAAAAAGAAGATATCTACTATCTTACTTTTGAAGAACTTCACGAAGTCGTACGCACCCATAAACTGGTTGAACAGATCATCAGCAAACGAAAAGAGGAATACAAATTCTATGAAAAACTAACTCCTCCACGTGTGATCACGTCTGATGGTGAAATCATTTCAGGTGAGTACAAACGAGATAATCTCCCAACCGAAGCATTTGTCGGTCTACCTGTTTCTGCCGGAGTGATCGAGGGACGCGCTCGTGTCATCCTAAACATGGATGATGCGAATTTGCAAGAGGGAGACATATTGGTTACCGTCTTTACCGACCCTAGCTGGACACCGTTGTTTGTATCCATCAAAGGCCTGGTCACCGAAGTCGGTGGACTGATGACCCATGGAGCAGTAATCGCACGAGAATATGGCTTACCAGCCGTTGTTGGAGTGGAAAAGGCTACGAAACTGATCAAGGATGGGCAACGCATTCGCGTGCATGGAACAGAAGGGTATATCGAGAGATTGTAATGGCTGGGGGAAGGTTAACGATGATGCAAAGAACATTACATATACTGAATGGGCAAGAAATGTATCATTATTTCCAAAAGACAAATTATCTTGGGAAAGAGTTGATGATCCCCTTTAACGAGGCCATGTGTTTTGGAGACACCTGCGATGATCTATTTTCACCTGAATTTATTGCTATTCGGTCAAAAGTTCATCATGTCACTCCAGAAATATATGCCGAAATTACGTTAAAGCCATTACAGCCTCTGTTTAGCGAAAAATTCCCCCAAATTGCATTATGGTTTGATAGTGATATGTTTTGTCAGATCAATCTTCTTACTGTTCTTGCTTGGTTAGACCATACAAATTATGAAGGAGAAATGACGCTTCATATCGTCGGCGAAAAATTTGAACCACTGAGATCTTTCACCCTAAACAAGGTGGAAGGATATTATGAACTTTACAAACAAGTGTTGATTCATAGAGAGACCCCTAAGAATATAGCTTTGATCCCTTTAAAGAAAGGGATCGAACTTTATTTAAACTATCTTCAAAAAGACAGTGATTTACTGATGTTTATTGAAAGACACCCAGATGTTCCAGAAGAGGAACTTGTGTCTTTGCTCATTGAAAAATTCAGGGATTATGGATTAGGAGATACACAATACTTAGAGATTATAAAATCCCTACGAGAAAAACAATATGGTAAAATATGGTTATAGATGACGTGACACAAAGGAGGAACAATGAACATGCCCACAACTGAACCGGAATTTACCATTACCCGCCCCCTGAATGCCCGCAGCGAACTCGTGTGGCGTGCCTGGACCGAGAAGAAGGAGCTCGCCGCATGGTTGCCTTCGACGCCCCTGGAGTCTATCTCGTTCGACGTCCGTGAAGGCGGACGCTACCGGTACACAATGGTCAACATCGAGACCGGCGAGGAGTATCACACGGGAGGTGTCTTCCTAGATGTTGTCCCTTTCGAACGGCTCGTCTTCACTTGGGGTTACCCCGATGATCCCGTTGAGAACTCCCCTGTCGCGACCCTAACCCTCACTGCACAGGGCAACCGCACCAAGATGATCTTCCACCTGCGCGGATTCGCCGGTCACCCCGGTGATAAGTACGTGTATGACGGCTGGGCCGGAGCACTTGACGATCTGATGACGCACCTGCACAAACGGAAGCAGTAGAATACGAGCAAGAGAAAACGTTTTAAGAGCATTTCTTTGTAATGAGAAATGCTTTTAATTTTGCTGAAATTAAAGAATATATAACAAAAACGATATTAATTTATTGTAAAACGATAAACTATATGGTAAAGTCAAAACTGACATTAGATAAGTGAGGTGTTCTTTATGAAACGAGCAACAACACTTTTTTTAAAGATAGCTGTTATTCTTATTGGAATCCCAATTATCGCTTTGTGCATATTTTTAGTGCCTAAGATTGGGGATTTTGCTGGAGAATTGTATCCAGAAATGGTTTATATGAAATCTCTCGTTTTAACCGATATGTACGCGGCAGCGATCCCTTTTTACTTTGCTCTGTATCAGGCTTTTAGACTTTTAAACTATATTGATAAGAACCAAGCGTTCTCGGAATTATCCGTAAAGGCTTTAAAGAACATAAAATACTGTGCCATCACAATCAGTTCGTTGTACTTGCTAGGTATGCCACTCTACTATCTCATGGGGAAGAGAGTTGACCCTCCAAGTTTCATACCAATGGGATTAGTCATTATTTTCGCCTCTATGGTGATTGCTTTTTTTGCTGCTGTTCTTCAAAGACTTTTACAAGAAGCTATTCATATCAAATCAGAAAATGATTTAACGGTCTGAGGTGGAGCATATTGCAATTATTATTAATATTAGTAAACCAAACATAATTGAATAAGGGGGAGCAGGAAATGTTTGCACAATTATTTTTAGGGATTTATTTTGTAGTAAAAGGCATTGTAGAACATTACGCAAGAAAACCCAATTTGTTTCTTTCGGAAGGCACAATACAGAGTATTTCTAAAGAGAACTTGCCAAGCTATCTGAAAAGGGTTGGTGAAATTCATATCTTTCTTGGTATTTTTATTGCAATAATGGGACAAATAGAGCACTGGTATAATCCAGAAATATGGATTTTTATTATGACATACATCATTTTTGGATTTGCTTGTATAGGGATGATAGTTTATTTAAATAAAAAATACTCAGGTGACTATATATTACGATTATAATAAAATACCTATTATGGCTTTTAAGGCAAACGAAGGAGAATTAAACAAGATAGAAGAAGAATGGAATAATATTACAGGTAATCAAATAAAAAGGTTGAAAAAAGACAATTGCATCAAATAGGTTAATATTTTAAAAAAATGATTTGGCTTTTTGGAAGCCGCCTTCTTTTTCGGCTGGGTTATGATTCTCTTTTATTTTTTAAGTAATAATAATAAAATAAAGATGAACTGGAAAATTGTAGCTAGGGTTCCGCTAACTAGGTAGGTCAGTGACCGAGGGCTACATCTTTTATAATATATAAAAGGCACCTATTGACATAAAAGGTCCGAGGGGAAGGGTTTAGCGTATTTGTTATGCGTTGAAATCTTTCTCCTCGGACCTTTTTTATTATTTCTAAGGGAGGGCTATTGTATGGAAAGAATTGATGATATAAAAGCTGGTGTCGCAGTTATTATTCTGAATAAAAAGAACGAAGTTTTGTTGCAAAAAAGGTCTGATGTAGGACTTTGGGGTATACCTTCAGGGCATATAGAAATAGGAGAAACAGTTTCCGAAGCTGCTATAAGGGAGGTAAAAGAAGAAACTAATCTAGATATAAATATAAAAAAGCTCATTGGTGTGTACTCTGACCCTCATTCACAAGTGTTTGAGTACCCAAATGGTAGAATAGTACATTTTATAACAACTTGTTTCCTTGCTGAAATTACTGGTGGAGAAATAAAATGTAATTCAGATGAGTCACTAGAAATTAAGTTTTTTGAACAGCATAAGCTACCGCAAGACTTATTGAAAATGCACCCTAGCTGGTTAAAGGATGCCTTAGCCAATGAAGGATCAGCGTTTATTCGTTAGGAAAATGTTATTACGGAGATAAACCAGTTTCAACTTATGGTAAAATGGGGGGAGAATTTTTGGGCTTGATTAAATCGAAAATGATTTAATGAAATCAATGTGCTTGTGGATCATGGATCATGCGGATGTAATTATCCAATAGGTATTAATAATATGGAACATAGGAGGATCACATGTCCTGGAGCAAAGTGAAGCAGAATCTGGAGAGTTTTCTTTGTCCTGCGTTATATGGAAGAGTCGAATACCTTGCAACCAGCTATCGCTATTTACCTGATAAAGCAGGACTTTGTTATATTGCAGTAGATAAAAAGAATGTACTCAATATGAGTGATAGAACGACCACAATCAAATGGTATGAAACGGAGCAGGGAATTAAGAATGATCCAGATATCGAAATTCCTATTACCAATGAAGAAATTGAAGCGGTCAGAAAAGATACGAAGGGGAAAGTTCCTGAGGATCGTCTAAAAGTAATAGTAAGAAGTAGAAAAATATCAGAATATGCAAAGGAGCTTTTGTCAGCACAGTCAGCTTTAAGTAAATCAAACTTTATCGTTGTAGCTAATAAATTTTTGTCCATTTCTATAGAGGAAAGCTTAGAGAGCAATGATATTTTATTGAATATTCTTGCCTTGGTAGACAGAAGAGTTGGGAAAAAGCGAATGTTGAATATGACCGAGAAAATGAAGTTAAAGCATCCGGTTGTTCAGTATTTTTATGAACTGCGGCTTAGTACGTTTTGATAGCAAATGGAGGGAGGGGTTAACGATGATGCAAAGAACATTACATATACTGAATGGGAAAGAAATGTATCATTATTTCCAAAAGACACATTATCTTGGGAAAGAGTTGATGATCCCCTTTAACGAGGCAATGTGTTTTGGAGACACCTGCGAGGATCTATTTTCAGCTGAATTTACCGATATTCGGTCAAAGGTTCATCATGTCACACCAGAAATATATGCCGAAATTACGTTAAAGCCATTACAGCCTCTCTTTAGCGGGAATTTCTCCCGAATGGCATTATGGTTTGATAGTGATATGTTTTGTCAGATCAATCTCCTCACCGTTCTTGCTTGGTTAGACCATACAAATTATGAAGGTGAATTGACGCTTCATATCGTTGGCGAAAAATTTGAACCACTGAGATCCTTCACCCTAAACAAGGTGGAAGGATATTATGAACTATACAAACAAGTGTTGATTCATAGAGAGGCCCCTATGAATATAGCTTTGATTCCTTTAAAAGAAGGGATTGAACTTTATTTAAACTACCTTCATAAAGACAGTGATTTACTGATGTTTATTGAAAGACACCCAGATGTTCCTGAAGAGGAACTTGTGTCTTTACTCATTGAAAAATTCAGGGATTATGGGTTAGGAGATACACAATACTTAGAAATTATAAAATCCCTTCGAGAAAAACTCTGATTTCACTAATAAAAGCATTTCTTTGTAATGAGAAATGCTTTTTATTTTGCCGGAGAATTGTATCCAGAAATGGCTTATATGAAATCTCTCGTTTTAATCGATATGTACGCGGCAGCGATCCCTTTTTACTTTGCTCTGTATCAGGCTTTTAGACTTTTAAACTATATTGATAAGAACCAAGCGTTCTTGGAGTTATCTGTAAAGGCCTTAAAGATATAAAATACTGTGCTATCACAATCAGTTCCTTGTACCTGCTAGGTATGCCACTCTACTATCTCATGGGGAAGAGAGTTGACCCTCCAAGTTTCATACCAATGGGATTGGTCATTATTTTCGCCGCTATGGTGATCGCTGTTTTTGCTGCTGTTCTCCAAAGACTTTTACAAGAAGCTATTCATATCAAATCAGAAAATGATTTAACGGTCTGAGGTACATATGAAAAGGGGTCATTTTTACTCTACTTTTGGCACAGAAGCGAAACTTATAAAAGAAACCGTATAAATGATACAAGCACCAATTACTCATTATCAAAGAAGTCGACTGGGTGGTCTATTAAGGTGATTTGATCATTGCTCAGACATAAAGCCTGGTTAAAACCTGGCTTTTTATTAACGAAACATGAAACGTCTATCCTATGGTCTATTTTTCCTCTCTATAAACACTGGCCCTATCAATTGAAATCTTTTGACATACGATAAATGGAAATTGATAATAAATTATTCACCTAAATAAAAAAGGAGTGAATTATATGGGGATAAGAACGCATTGTCCAGATTCGGAGACATGCTTTCAGGTAAGTGGATTATTAGGAGGATTACAAGACTTTACATTATCACCTAGTCTACTCCCTACTCTACAAAGGATAACGGTGAGAATACCTCAAGGAAAAAGTCTTGTAATTAAAAGAACAAGATTCTTCATTAGTGACCAAAGGAATAGATTTCGTATCGAACTCGAAGAGCCTTTTGATGCTCTGAAGTATATATCATTTTCTAATAGTGACGAAGAAACGCCTAATTTTACATTAGTTACTAATACCACTTTTTCTCCTATTTTAGTTGAAATAAAATTTAGAGTAACTAACACATCCACTGAGAACACGTTCATTAGTCCTGAAAGTGGATGGTGGGTTGACTTCGCCATTGAGTAATATAAAAATAGACTTTTTTTTTGAGGGTATTTTTATGTTTCAGAAAGTACGAGTTGTTATTTCTCTACCGAAGATCAATAGCAGAATAAACGAACAAAAGAATCCAGATGAATTTCGGCAAAGTATCATTCAATTGGCTGGCGGGGAGGGGTAGAGTGTAGTAAAATTGACAAAATAATGGTAATCATAAGGAGAAAAATATGTGCCGAAACATTAAGACACTATTCAATTTCGACCCTCCAGCTACCGAGCATGAGATTATGGCAGCATCGCACCAATTCGTTAGAAAGCTCTCGGGCTTCAACGTGCCTTCAAAAGCTAACGAGGAGGCGTATAATCGCGCCATTAAAGAGGTGGCTTTGGTTGCACGAAATTTGTTGGACTCATTGGTAACCAATGCCGAACCACGTAATCGCGAGGTCGAAATTCAACGTGCTCGCTCAAGAGCTGCAAAGAGATTCGGAACCAGTGATGATTAAGGTGAAAGGACCAGCAATAAAAGAAATTGAACTTTTGTGTGTTTATATTTTTGAAAATTAAATCGTCCAACGACACCAACATTAGTCCATTAAAGATGGACTTTTTTGTAGTTAGTAGAATATTTCATTTGGGATTAGCAATCCATAAGAAACAACCCAACCTGAAATGTCCTATAATATAGTTAATGTAGATATCTCTCATGAACAAAGGAGAACTGAAAATGAGAAAACTTGTTCTGTTTCTGCACGCATCGCTTGACGGTTTTCTAGAAGGGCCGAACGGTGAAATGGATTGGCTGGATTTCCTACGATGCTGATTTGGAGAAACCTTTAATAAAACTCTGACATTAAAACCATCTGTTTGTCCTACGAATTTTGGCATCACTTTCTCAACTAACGGTCCCGCAACAAAAATTACTAACAAAACAACGATAATCCACATAAACGGAATAATCTTTAACGTTTCTAAATAATTTTCTTTACTGAATCCTCGTTCCATCCCAAAAATAATCGGGGCGATAGTGTTTACTGAATTTCCATATTCTGCACCTAGTAAATAAAAAAGCCATGAAATTCATCGGAGGTTGAATTTCATGGCTACTTAGAAATTATCTACTAGCGTTGAAGCCGATAAAAGCTTTTGTATTGAAATCGAACACCACTGTCAATGGTCCAAGCAGCTCGTCTTGGTCCGTGTTGTAAGTAACTGTCACAAAGTTTCCGCTCGCAGCTTGAACGTCTTCGAGCAATTTCTTCTGCTCGGCTGTGGGAGCTAATACGCCAACCTCTCTAGAGGAGACAATGTGAACGGCTGCTTCGTCTTGCTTCGTCGTAATATGGGACGATTGAACACTCACTTGCGCCCATGCCAAGTTACGGTATTCCTGTGCGGTCTCTGGCGACATTTTCAGTCCACCTGTAACAGGCGCTTGAGCCTGAACAACTAGGAGGAAAACAGGGCTTTGTGGAGGGAGGCTTTTCGTCTCGAATGGACCGTAGTAGGCTTTTACTTTCGTACCGGCCTTCAGGTCCTCCCAATTCACGGACTCGCCTTGGGACGTCATGACACGCGTTTCCTTACCTGCGTTCAGTACCAAAGCGTCGCCTAATTGAACTTGCCAGCCGTCATCCGTATGTTTCACAGCTTTAATTGTATCTTCTTTGACCGCGCGAGCTGCGTGAACGTTAATACTTACGGCTTGTGCTTGGCCTGGGAAGCTCATCGCCATGGCTGGTCCGAACTCCGCATCGATTTGTGTGCCGGCTTTCAAATCGGTAGGGGTTAGCGTTTTTCCGTCTAGACTTTTAATAGCTGTCGATTTGTCTACAATCAAAATGACCCATGTGCTGCCGAGCAGCTCGACACGGTATTTTCCGTCTTCTTTAGCCTGCACGCTTACGATCACACCGGAGGCACGCATCAGGTCAGCCGCTTCGTCGAGCTCGATTTCTTTATTCGCTACATCGTAATTTAAAGTATATCCAAGCTTAGTCGCAGCATCGTGCACCGGTATATACGCTTTTCCATCGATATAGACAGGCGTAAGCAAGCTGTCTTGTCCGTTAACAAGAACCTTTACATCTTTTTGTATGTAACCTGTAACCTTTTCTACCAAATCTTCAGCTCCGACTGCGGCCGTCATGCCGAGTATCCCAGCCAAAGTTAATAATACAGTTTGTTTCTTTTTCATACAAAAAGCTCCTTCCGATTCTGAGATTGATGAGCGTTAATCATGTTGACAATCCATCAGACGGAAATTAGTTCGAATAGGTTGCGGATGACCAATTTATGATCTAAAAAAAAGATGTAACTAATGGAAGTCCATAGTTCAATAACGGGTTGCTTGTGCGGCAGCCGTTTTTTGTTACTCAACTAAACGGAAGTTTAGTTAGAGAAGGGGTATCTACGTAATTTTTTTACGTAAAACGATCTTATTACGGTAATTACGAATTGAATTTCGTAGATAAAAGTTAATATGACATATTCGAAAACCAAACTTCACATTTTACCATACTGTGACTTATCTTTGTTATCGTGAACTGTGATAAGTTGTTAATCGCTTGGAGGGAATTTGTAATTCTTGAATAGAATAAATAGGAAGATGATCAGGTAATAAATTTGTACACATAAGGAGCTAAAAATATGAAAAAAAACAAATTACTAAGAATGGACAATGTTGGCATCGTTGTAGAATCCCTTGATGACGCAATTTCTTTCTTCGGGGAGATTGGCTTGAAGCTCGAAGGACGAGCTACTGTCGAAGGTGAATGGGCTGGTAGCGTAACCGGGCTGGGTTCACAGAGTGTAGAGATTGCTATGATGGTTACCCCTGATGGCCATAGCCGACTTGAACTTTCGCGATTTCTCACCCCACCTACTATATCAGATCACCGAACTGCTCCTGTAAATGCCCTCGGTTATCTACGCGTCATGTTCACCGTTGAAGACATTGACGAAATGGTATCCAGACTCACTAAGTATGGTGCTCAGCTCGTTGGCGAAGTGGTTCAGTACGAGGACTCGTATCGGCTCTGCTACATTCGTGGAATTGAAGGGCTTCTAATCGGTTTGGCGGAACAACTCGGTAATAAATAAGTGACGTTTAAAAGTAGACTTAACTGAAATATGCATTACTAGATTAAAAAATAGAAACAGAAAAGCAGTGTGAAAGTATCTCAAAGAAGTCGGGTGCATCAATTATATAATCACCGCATTCACGCTCGGGATCTGGGCGCCCCTCGGTCCCAGAAACAAATTCTAATTCCAGGAGATAAAATTAATGTTGATCAACTAAACATCCCATAACAGTTGAAAATGGAGTAGCACAACCACCTCAAATCCCAGGGCATGGGGTGATTTTTGACGATAAAAAATTGTCATCCTATCGAGTGGATCAATCAGCATTAAGGAAGCTGGATCTGCGTAGTTCTAAATAATGGTTATCTTAAACCCGATACCCATTCATTATTGGGCTATTTGACAGTTATCTGCTAGGAATTATCGGAAGTTTTCTTGAAGTATTTGATAAAGGATTAATCAAAGGAGGAAATATGGTATGAACAAACTTAGTTTGTATACAAAATTCACGACTCATGAAGGTCAACGTGATCCACTTGTTCAAATGCTGTTGGAAGCTGCAAATGGTATGGAATCAGTTGACGGTTGCGACCTATATGTTGTAAACATTCTTGATAGCGATCCTAATTGTGTTTGAGAATAAAACAAGCCAGGCTGCTGCTTAACGGTCATCATCGAGGCTATGATGACCAAAAGGTCATTTGAAAACATGAGAAAACGGTCATCAAACGGAGGGAGGGGTCAGACCCCATCTCTAAGTTGAAGCTTTAGCTTGCGAAGTCGTAGATCCGAAGTTTCTACAACGATGGAGGATTTGAGAATCCAAAGGAGAATAAGGGAAGGTATAATAGCGAAAAAAAGAGGGTGTTGATATGTTAAATACTAGTAGAATTAAGGCTCTTACTTTCGATGTGTTTGGAACCGTGGTTGATTATCGATCTACTATTATTAAAGAGGGAAAACAATGGAATGAACTGAAGGGGCTTCAGGTCGATTGGGCAAAGTTTGCGGATAGATGGAGAAGTTGTTACCGGCCAAATATGGACCGCGTGCTGAGTGGAGAGCTTCCCTGGATGAATCTCGATGCATTACATAGGATGGCATTAGAAATGCTTCTCCAGGAGTTTGAAGTGGAAGGTTTAACTGAACAGGAAATTGATCAACTCAATCGTGTCTGGCACCGCTTGGAGCCATGGGGTGATTCCGTGCTGGGTCTACAAAGACTAAAACAAAAATTTACGATTTCTACCTTATCAAATGGGAACATATCCTTGCTTACGAATATGGCAAAGCACAGTTCTTTGCCTTGGGATGTCATTCTCACGCCGTCCCTCGTTCAAACCTACAAGCCAGATCTGGCGGCTTATCGCATGGCCATCGAACTGCTTGATCTCGAACCAGACCAAGTGATGATGGTTGCCGCACATCAATCAGATTTACAAGCCGCCCAAAAAGTGGGCATGAAAACGGCTTTTGTACCGAGGCCCTTGGAATTTGGATGGGCGAACATCGCAGATCAAACACCTGAATTTGATTTTGATGTCGTTGCCAGGGATTTCATAGATTTAGCTCAACAGCTTGGAGCCTAGTAGATTCCTCTGAGCATGGAAGTATTTTTACGAGTTTTAACGGGTAAAGACCTTAAAGATTTGAGGAGGATCCATTGCTTCATTTAATGAGAAATATATTTAGAATAGTTGTTCTTGTTATAGCAATCTATAGTATATTTACAAGAAACTCTACGTTAATGCCATATTTGATGTTGTTCCTGGGTGTATTTATGTTTTTAACAGGATGGGTTGAACTCCGAAAAGACAGAAGAGGATTTTGGGGATATATGAGCATAATAGTTGCTTTGTTTGCTTTTTTTGTTTCCATACAGGGATTCTTGTTAAAGTAAACTGATTTAATTAAGGAAAACAGGGAGTAGGGAACACAAAGGGCTTGGATAATAGTATGAAACATTTGAGAGTAAGGTATCGATTCCATTTGATGCCAGCAAGTATATCGATTAGGGATATCTAGCCTTGAGGGGGGAAATGGGTTTATCCCTTCACGGCTGGAGTCATCCAGCATGCATAAAGGCAGGATAGTGTGGGCAACGCTTCCCTTTTGAGCGTATCAAGAGGATAACTGTTTATTTAATTAAACCAATGATTAAACGGATCACGTATTACGATTAACGTCACTTACGGATTACATTTTACGGACTTTCTTTCTCATGCAATCAGAGTTTCGCCCCGTTTCTTGCGCTGCACTCCTTAAAGTAGACATTGGATAGAATCATCCTTGTTTACTTTACAGGGGTGCTTTTGTTATAAAAGAGAAATGGACTTTTGTGGTAGTATACTCTGTAGGGGGGAACTATGTTGATGGATGACCTGAAAAAAATCGTAAAAGAATCGACGGAAGACGAAGTAAAATCACTTTTATATCTAATTTTTTTACGAATCCAAATGGTTGAAGAAACAAAACAGGATTTAGATGAACAATTGGTGAAGGATTTAAAGAAGATATATCATGATTTTCTAAACTATAAAAGAAATCAACTTCCGAATGTGCAAAATCAGAGCTACAAAGTTGTAAATCTTGTTTTTGGTGATTCACCTTCTGGAAGTTTGAAAATAGGGTTAAAAGAAATGGGATTGCAAAACGAAGAAGATGTCATCTCATTTTCGGATTTATTTTCTATTGGCCCTGTTTGGCAATTGCATGAGGCGAACGGGCTGAACCACCGGTTTGAATGGTTAAAAAACCATATCATTTTTGATGACGAGTATATAGACTCCTATCAAGATCATTTCCGTCATACGACCTCACAGATCAACGCTATTCCGGAGAATACACCTATTGTCATTTGGATCGGAGAAAATGCCCACGAACAAACAGGTTTAAGGTATGTTCTCTATTTATTAAAGGAAAAATCAAACGATATTTTCCTAATGAATACCACGACAAAATATAAAAATCTATTTCCTGTCCCCGATGCGGAAATTTTCCCTTTGCATACAGGAGAAATTTCACCAGAAAAATTTCGGTTAATCTATGAAAAGAGTAAGGAAGTTTACCCATTAACGCAAGAGGAACGTCACCATTTTGAAGACGAATGGGAAAAGTTATCGACAAAACAAGAAGTGCTAAGGGTCTGGGGAAAGAATGAAATAAGCAGTGTAAATGAAGACTACTTTGATGATTACATCATCCATTCAGCCAGAAGGCTACAGCGAAGGGATGCTAAGTTTATGAAATCAGCACGGCTTGTTGGGGAAGTCATCGGACATTTACAACAATATATCGGGGATGGGTTTGTTGAGTATAGGGTAAGACATTTAATCATGAATGGCATTTTTGAAATAAAAGGTATTCCAAAAGCCATGAGGTATTACAGTGTGAAACTTAAAAACACTAAGGATTAATTAAATTTAACAATTGAAGGCGTTCCTCTAAATTAATAATTTATTAATAATTTGTTTAGATCCTTTCAAGAACTCCCTTCTATAATGAAAGGCAAGGAGACGCTCTTTGGCAATGTTTCCCCTGATATTTTGGAAGGAGGAGATATAGAATGCTATTTCTTCTATTGAGTTGTATCGTTCTTTTAGGATTAAGTATCCTCACAGCCTCCCCAAAAGAGGTACACAACAATCACCAAGAAGAATTTGTTCCAGAAGAGTATCTTACAGACTTAGTATAAACTTTAGGGTGGAGCGAACTTTCGCTCCTTTTTGCTATGATTTGGGGTCCTAAATACAACGATTGGGCAGGGGAATTTGATTAATGGGGTCACCGTTATATAATGTTAGTTAACTCATTTAGATGCTACAATGAGTTGTATAATCAATCCTGGAGGCAGTATCAGATGAAGACCGCTGAAGCAACAGTTCGTGCATTGCTAATAGCCGATAACCCTGAATCGTTTGTAACGCGCCGTATTCCTGAAGTGAATCTGGAATTTGGTGGAATACCCGGTGACCGACACTTTGGTGTAACATGTCCCGCAGATTCCCGTCAACCTATGTATCCAAGGGGCACTGAAATTCTCAATCGCCGTCAAATTACCATACTGTCAGAAGAAGAATGCCATAAAATAGCTCAACAATTGGGCATTGAAGTGGTTTTGCCTGAATGGCTAGGAGCAAATGTATTGTTAAGGGGGTTTCCTGAACTTACTAGGTTAACGATGGGTTCACGAATTCTATTCCCCAATGGTGCAGGGCTGATTTGTATGGGGGAAAATCAACCTTGTACATTCCCAGGTGAGGTAGTTCAAAAACATTATGATCATGTTCCCAACTTGGTGAATGAATTTGTTCGGGCAGCATATAAGCGAAGAGGGATTGTTTGTGCGGTTGAACGAGCGGGTAAGATTCAGCAAGGAGATAAAGTTCGTATCTTAATCAATGATTTTTCCAACCCGATGCAATAAAAACAGCGTTTGAGACGCAGTATGTAACATCTGGTTAGTTAACAATGCCAAACTAAAGAAGAGTTGGCTTACATGGCTGCCATCTCTTTAACTGACAGGGTAGCCCTTTATGACGGTGAAGCAAAGCTTGACCGTCTTTTTATAGACTTTTAGTCATGTTATACCAAGTGACCCCGCCGTGTTGAGAGTTTGATACACCTCGATTTTGGTAACCCTTTCTTTCATAAAAATATACCAACTCTTCTTTACAAGTAAGCGTCACTGTATCACGTTGCTTCTCTTTTGCCGATCTTTCCAGATGGGCGAGCAGAGCTGATGCAATCCCTCGATTCTGAAAAAGGGGTGCAACCGCAATGCCAAGAATACTTTGATGCCCGCCGGTTGGGGGATTATCTTTGATGTCAGAAAATAAGTCATCGGTAATGAATGGTTGACTAATAACAGGGCCATTCACCAAACCAACAACCTGATTATCCACCACCGCTACAAAAAAACTATCCGCTATTCGTTGAATCCTCTCTTCAAACGCTGTCTTGGTCGCAGCTTCTTCTTTTGGAAAACATTGATGCTCAATCGCGACCAACCTAGGTAAATCCGTCCATTCTACGTTACGTATGTTAACCATCGTTGATAACCCTCCAAATGTGTAATTTAAATTTACAATACCTCAGTCTAGCACTTTATAACAATGTTCACCAATAAGGATATGGTAACTTAGCCTTTTGTTGATCGGGTGGACCAGCATCTAGTTTCCGATTTAGTTAGGACCTTTGTGCTTTTCCTGTTAGTGGCAGGTTTCCATATACCCCCGACTGTATTTATCCAACCGAATGAAGTTATTTGCCAGTAAACCCATCAAAAGTGCCAGTAAACCCTATGAAAACGCCAGTAAATGAATAAAAATGCCAGTAAATTAGACAGAGTGAAGGAGGTATGACGAATTTTCTTATAAAAGTATCATGACATAGATTCATTTTTATGTATATTAAACAGATACCCCTATGCCGTTCCCTCTAGGAACCCGTCCTGACACATTTTTTTACAAAGATCTAAAAAAATGCCAGTAACACTCAAAAAAGTGCCAGTAAACCTCAAAAAAACGCCAGTAACCCAGCCCATGATAGCTTGAGGACCTCAGGATTGTTTAGCTTTACTTTCTTCGCTATCGATCCTCATTTTATCATCGTCCACTATTCATAATTGGCATCCTATTTATAATAAATTACTTGTGAATCTTATTAATGACAATGGCACTTGGACGAGTAAAACAATAAAGATTATTGAAAATCAAGGTGTTATTGCGATGAAGGCGATTAATTACTAGTTAAACTAATCAAAACCGACTTAAATTTTACTGAATTGATTTTTCATTAGCGTTTTCTTCCAAAAACCTTGTAAAATGATCTCCCCAATCACAAATGGAAGTAACAACAGGTTCTAGTTTAAGACCAATTTCGCTAAGTTGATATTCCACTTTAGGAGGGACAACGGGGTATACCACTCTGGTAATAATTTGATCCTCTTCTAATTCCCTTAATTGTCTAATTAACATACGTTGATTGACATCTGGAAGAAAGTTTTGTATTTCGCTTAATCTTAATGGTGATTGTTGAAGTAAACACCATATGATGGCAATTTTCCAACGTCCCCCAATTACGGACAGAGCTAAATCTTTGCTAGTAAAGAAAGACTTTTCTTTATAATGAATGACCATCTATTCTCATACCTTTCCATTGTTCATTTAATTGTAGTGACAAAAATGTCAGTATTCCCTGGAGAATTATAATATGCAATGATGTAAAAAGTAAATTGGAAAACATATGAAAGACAGGATTGATTTAGAAAGTAAACGACGGTGTATTTAAACGTAGAGAACCACTTCGTTGATATTTCTAGTGTAGTGACAAAAACGTCAGTATTGTCATCATAATTATAATATGTGATTATAAAATAGCAAATCTTAGAACTCAAAAGAAAGAAGGGATTCAATTGAAAAGTAGGGCTGCTGTTGCATTTAAACCAGGAGAACCACTTCAAATTGTGGAAATAGATGTAGAAGAACCAAAAGCAAAAGAGGTATTAGTAAAGATTCTATATACTTCGGTCTGTCATACAGATGCTTTTACATTATCAGGCGACGATCCAGAAGGCGTATTTCCTGCTGTACTAGGTCATGAAGGTGCTGGTGTTGTGGTTGCTGTAGGGGATGAAGTGACTTCAGTAAAACCAGGGGACCATGTAATTCCACTCTACACGGCTGAATGTGGTGAATGTAAATTCTGTCGTTCTGGTAAAACCAACTTATGTAGTGCTGTACGAGAAACTCAAGGTAAAGGTTTAATGCCTGATGGAACTACTCGTTTCTCTTATAATGGAGAGCCTATTTATCATTACATGGGAACCAGTACATTTAGTGAATATACAGTCGTTCCTGAAATCTCTTTAGTAAAAGTTAACCCAGAAGCACCGCTTGATAAAGTTTGCCTATTTGGATGCGGTGTGACGACAGGGATTGGCGCTGTACACAACACAGCAAAAGTAGAAGAAGGCGCTGTGGCAGCTGTATTTGGTCTTGGAGCGATTGGATTAGCGGTTATTCAAGGATTAGTTCAAGCGAAAGCCAGCCGAATTATTGCTGTAGACTTAAATGAGGATAAGTTTGAATTAGCCAAAAAAATGGGAGCCACTGACTTTGTCAATCCTTCTAAATTTGATAAACCAATTCAAGAGGTCATCGTTGAAATGACAGATGGAGGAGTCGATTATAGCTTCGAGTGTATTGGGAATGTGGAAGTCATGAGGTCTGCTCTTGAATGTTGTCATAAAGGTTGGGGCGAGAGTGTTATTATCGGTGTAGCAGGCGCGGGTAAAGAGATTCATACTCGTCCATTCCAATTAGTAACAGGGCGAGTATGGCGTGGATCAGCCTTTGGTGGAGTGAAAGGAAGAACCCAACTGCCAGGAATGATTGAAGATTATATGAATGGTGAAATCGATTTAGATTCGTTTATTACACACCATTTAGACTTTAAAGATATCAATGAGGCATTTGATTTGCTTCATAAGGGTGAGTCAATCCGTACGATTTTAACATATGGAGAGTGAGAAAGTGAGCCTTAAACTTATTGAAAAACATCGCTCTTTTGACGGAGAACAATGTAAGTACACCCATTATTCGGAAGTCTTACAATGTGATATGACATTTAGTATCTATTTGCCATCAAATAAAGAAATGAAAAAAATCCCACTTATTTGGTGGCTATCTGGTTTAACTTGTACAGATGATAATTTTAGTCAAAAAAGTGGATTTCAAAGATTGGCTGAAAAATATCAAGTGGCAGTCATGATTCCAGATACTTCACCACGTGGAGAACACGTTGCTGATGATGAAGCATGGGACCTTGGACAAGGAGCAGGTTTTTATCTTAATGCGACTCAAGATCCGTGGGCAAAGCACTATAACATGTATACGTATATAGTGGATGAATTAACATCCGTTGCTTCATCTTTAGTCCCTCATTTTTCAGGAGAAGAAAGTATTATGGGCCACTCAATGGGAGGTCATGGTGCTTTAGTGATTGGCATGAAAAATGCCGCGAGATTCAAAGCGATTTCTGCCTTTTCTCCTATTTTAAGTCCGAGTCAAATCCCATGGGGAATCAAAGCGTTCTCCACTTATTTAGGTGAAGATCAAACTTCTTGGAAAGAATGGGATGCTTCAGAATTGATTAAAGAACCCAGCATGCCGCCTATTCTTATCACGCAAGGAACTGAGGATTCTTTTTATCCTGGGCAATTAGATGAAACGTATTTTTTAAAGAATGCTCAGGAAAATAATCAAGTTGTGAATTACGAGAAAATGGAAGGCTATGACCACAGCTATTTCTTTATTGCTACTTTCTTAGAAGACCATTTCGCATTCCATATGAAGTACTTAAGATAATATGGAACGGAAATATCCACATTGCAATGGAATGTGGATATTTTCGATTTATTTTATATTGTTATAGTTTAAAGTTGATTAACAAATAATAAGAATTGGTTTGAAGAAGGGGTGAGCTAATTGGGAGTTACCGTTAAAATAGACTTTAAAAACATGTTAGTCAATGACCGTGTGAAACCATACTTATTTAAAGCCCGTTATGGAATTGAAAAAGAAAGTAAACGAGTTGACTTATCTGGAGATTTAGCCAAAACGGATCACCCTAAAAGTATTTCGGAGCGAGATGATCATCCTTATATTCAGCGGGATTTTTCAGAATTACAGATGGAAATCATCACACCTGTTACGGAAACATTAGAGGAACTGTTTCATTACTTAGCAGCGATCCATGATGTTGCTTATCGTTCAATGGGTAAAAATGAAATGCTTTGGCCTTTAAGTATGCCGCCAGGATTACCAGAAAATGAAGAAAATATCGTGATTGCAAAATTGAAAAGTGTTGAAGATGTTCAATATCGTGAATATCTATCCCATTCTTATGGCCGTCGTATACAAATGCTTTGTGGTGTTCATTTTAACTTTGAATTTGGCGATGAGTTCATTCAAGCGTTATTTAACGCTCAATCAGATATGAAAGAGTATCGAGATTTTAAAACGGAGATTTATCTAAAAGCCACAAGAAACTACTTACATTATCGATGGTTATTCACTTATTTTTATGGAGCTTCTCCTAGCAGTGAAAAGAATTTCTTTAAGGAAGAATCTTTGCATGGTGCTGTAAGAAGCATTCGAGGCAGCAAATATGGTTACACCAATTCGGATGATGTTCAAGTTTCATACAGCAGTATACAGAACTATCTATCTGATCTTTCTTCTATGGTTCAAAAAGGGCTTCTATCAAAAGAAAAAGAATTTTATTCACCTGTCCGTTTAAGAGGCGGAAAACATGTTTCAGAGTTAGCGGATCATGGTATTAAGTATATTGAATTACGCAATATCGATTTAAATCCATTTGAACCGTATGGAATCAGTTATGAGCAAGCAGAATTCCTCCATCTTTTCTTACTTTATTTACTTTGGAAAGATGAAGGGGAAAATTGCGATGAGTGGGTAAAAATGGGGAGTTCCTACAATGATGTAGTGGCTCTTGAACATCCATTAGAGCATACAAAATTTGAAAAAGATGCTGAGAATATCATTGATGAGATGGAACAATTGGTAAAGATCTTAGATTTGCCTATTTCAGAAACACTATTTGTTCATCTGAGAGAAATGTTAATGGACCCAAGTAAGACTTTAGCGGGAAGACTATATAAAGAAAGTGAAAAAAGCAGTCAAGTTCAAGTGGCTACCTCGATTGCTAAAGAAAATTATCAAAAATCATGGGATAAGCCTTATCAATTAGCAGGGTTTACTGATATGGAGTTGTCCACTCAGATTTTAATGTTTGATGCCATTCAGAAAGGAATCCAAGTGGAAGTGTTGGATCGGCATGATCAATTTTTGAAGCTGAAATTAAATGATCATGTTGAATATGTAAAAAATGGGAATATGACAAGTAAAGATAATTATGTATCCACTTTAATAATGGAAAATAAAACAGTAACAAAGAAAATTCTTCACCAACATGGATTCCGAGTACCTAAAGGTGAGGAGTTTCAAACAATCGAGCACGCTTTACGTTCTTATCATCTATTTTCTTCTAAACCCATTGTCGTGAAACCGAAAACAACAAACTATGGATTAGGCATATCGATCTTCAAAGAAGGCGCAACTTACGAAGATTATCATCATGCAATCACCTTAGCATTTAAAGAAGACAATTCTATCTTAATAGAAGAATTTATTAAAGGAACAGAATATCGATTTTTTGTGTTACATGATCAAGTTTTGGCTGTTTTATTACGAGTTCCTGCGAATGTTATAGGGGATGGGAAACATACAATCGAAGAGCTAGTCATTCATAAGAATCGTGATTCTTTAAGAGGAAGCGACCATCGAACACCTTTAGAAAGGATCCAGTTAGGTGAATTGGAGAACCTTATGCTTAAAGGTCAAGGGTATCAATTCGACTCGATTCCTAAAAAGGATGAAATCATCTATCTGCGTGAAAACTCTAATATTAGTACAGGTGGAGACTCGATTGATGTAACAGATCAAATTCCTGATGATTATAAAGAAATAGCAGTGGATGCAGTAGGGGCACTTGGAGCTGAAATTTGTGGGATCGATTTGATTATTGAAGATACAAATGTTCCTGCTACGAATAAAAATGCTTATGGAATCATTGAAGCAAACTTTAATCCATCCATGTATATGCATATCTATCCATATCAAGGAGAATCTCGACGTTTAACTATGCATATCATACATTATTTATTCCCTGAACTATTGCAAACACAGTCCACTTAGGATTTACCACGTTATGTGACAATAAAATTATTGAATGTTCAAATCTAAAACATGCACAACCCTGTCCTGTGTAGAGATGGGGTATAATAATGACAAAAGGAGATGGAGCAATGATTGCTAATTATGAAGAAACTGTAGCTAGTTTTGATAAAATTGATTCCGCAAAAGCACAGGAATTGGTAAATGGGGAAGGGGAAGCCGTTATCTATATTGGCAAGGCTGTATGTCCCTATTGTCAAAAATTCATTCAAAAACTAAAAAAAGTTGCTGATGAAACGGATACTCATATCTATTATGTCAATAGTGTGGAAGAATCTGATATGGAAGGGATTACGGCCTTCCGTAATGAATACGACATTCCAACGGTTCCTGGTTTCATCTATACGAATGGCGACACAGTAAACGTGAAATGCGATTCATCCATGTCAGAAGAAGAAATCAAAGCTTTTATGAATAAATAGTGTCTCCCACATTCTGCCAAGGATGGCAAGTTGAAGTTAAGCGCATCATTCCAAAACACAGGCTAATGGCTTCAGACTGCAATGAGCTAAAGCTTGATTGATGTCATGGATATTATAAATTCTTTTCTCTAAACAAAATTGGATGACCAGATCAAACGTATCACTGTCAGACAATGAGTAACCGGCGGAACCCAACAGTTTCCCGGTTTCTTTTTTGTTTAGCTCAAGAGATAAAGCGAGAGCAATGACGGTATTTTTTCTGGGACGGTAATCTGAATTAGATCGTATTTTGGAGAAAAGCCTGCGGTCTATTCCAGCTTTTTTGTAAACATCTGAGTCAGTAATGCCTTTACGATCGATAAAACCAAACAATACCTGGCTAAATGCGGGTTTACGGGTATTTCTAATAAAATCTTCTAATTCAACAGGATGAATTCCTTCGGAACATGATTCTTCAAAAATGGGAGATTCCAAAACGTCATTATGAAGCCGGATCGGGTGTCTCTCAATATACTCCTCTAATTCTATCAATAGTCTTCGGTCAAGCATCTTACTCGCCTCCAAAAATGTCGCCTGTCAAGCGACCAAATATTGGATAAATATAGGTAATATTATACCATGACTAAATCGAAAGGATGATCGAAATGAACAAGAATCTAACAGAGATCGTTTTTCTCCTTGACAGGAGCGGATCCATGGCTGGGCTTGAAAGTGATACGATTGGAGGTTTTAATGCGTTTATTGAGAAGCAGAGCCGCATAGAAGGAGAAACCATTGTAACGACAGTTCTCTTCGATGAAAGATATGAGATTTTATGGAACGGCGTCCATGTAAACAAAGTAAAACTCACCGATAAGGAATATTTTGTAAGGGGACTCACAGCCCTTTTGGATGCAGTGGGGAAAACGATTTTAGATGTGGGGCACAGGTTATCTAAATCAGGTGAGGAGGAAAGGCCCGGTAAGGTGATATTCGTGATCACAACCGATGGAATGGAAAATGCGAGTCGTGAGTTTACCTATGATAAAGTGAAAGAACTCATTAAACACCAGCAGCAGAAGTATGGTTGGGAATTTATCTTTCTTGGAGCAAATATAAATGTGATGGAAGAGGCGAATCGTATCGGAATCAGTGAGGAATATGCTTATCGGTTTGAGACTTCTGAAATCGGCATAGAGGAAATGTATACTATAGTAAGTGAGGCTGTTTGTGAGAGAAGACAGGCGGCCAACAATAAACATTTTATAGATGACAGTTTGAAGGGTGAAGGATAATATGCTAGCCAAGTTACTCATGGAATCAAAATCGATTGTCGTATTTTCAGGGGCTGGAATGTCGACTGAAAGTGGGCTCCAAGATTTCCGTTCCGCGGATCGGGGAATGTGGAACAATCGAAATCCCATGGAATTGGCGGATATCGACGCAATAACAGGGAATAGGGATGAGTTCCTCCGATTTTACCGTTGGAGAATCGAGGAAATGTTAAGGCATAAGCCCAATAAGGGTCACGAGATTCTTTCCAAATGGGAACAAGAAGGCATTATTAAGGGCATCATTACACAAAACGTAGAAAATTATCACGAGCAAGCCGGAACAACGAGGATCGCTAAATTACACGGAGACCTTGGAACACTACGTTGTATGAAATGTAATACTCAATATCCATGTACAGATTACCTTGATCCACGGTTGATGACAACTTGTGGTATGCGGGACTGCGATGGGTTTGTTCGTCCAAACGTTGTGCTGTTTGGTGAAATGTTACCGGATCATGAGATCAATGTAGCAAATACGCTCATGAATGAAGTCGATTTGTTTATTGTTTTAGGTTCATCATTGACGGTGAGTCCGGCAAATCAGTTTCCCCATCAAGCAAAGATGCGCGGTGCGAAGTTAGTCATTGTCAACCATGATCCAACACCCAGTGATAAATATGCAGATTTGATTATCCGAAGTTCGATAGGTGAGGTATTAAATTGGACGGATAAGCAGTTATAATTAAAATGGGTGTAATAATGTTCAAAGGAACCAAACCATTTCATAAAAAAGGTGATCTCATCAGGATACCCTTCTTTTTCAATCAAAGATTCACATCCAGCGGATGTTTGATGAATACTAAATAGAAAAATGAATGGATGAAAGGAAGGGGAAAATCTTGATTAAATACAAATACCTGCATCATGTAAGTCTTACAGTTACGGATTTGAGAAAAGCCAAAGACTTCTTTGAGAATATTTTATGTTTAAAAGAAATACCTCGTCCTAATTTTGACTTTGCAGGGGCATGGTATGAAATAGAGGGACAACAACTTCACTTAATCGTCGACCCTTCGTCACAAACCATACGTCGGGATAAAAGCTTATCGAGTAGAGAAGGTCACTTTGCCCTTAGAGTTGAAAACTATCACGACACGCTAAGATGGTTAAAACAGAATGAAGTTGAAGTTCTTGAAAAACCAAACGGACCAAGTGGATTCGCACAAATTTTCTGTGCCGATCCCGATGGGAATTTAATTGAACTAAATGTAGATCAAAAGGATCTAAATGAGAAGGGATTTAAGGGTTAATTACCTGAAAATCCCTTTTTTTATGCCAATGGCGGGCAGGAGATCTTACTCCTAACTAGAATTTAATTTGCTGAGACAAAAGGACGCAATGTACCGAACAGACCACATAGGTAATAAAATGAAAAGGACGTGTTGAACGTTGAACATGAACGTAATTGATCTTGCGATCGAATTCGCAGCAGAAGCCCATCAATCCCAAAAACGCAAAGGAACGGACATCCCTTATGTTAGCCATCCTTTTGCCGTCGGGATGATTCTGCTTAAAGCAGGATGCACCGAAGAGGTAATCGCCGCCGGGATTCTACACGATACACTAGAGGATACCGAAACCACAGAACAAGAAATTAAGCGTCTGTTCGGACCAAGGGTGCTCAATATTGTAATCGGTTGTTCCGAACCTGATAAAGGAGCCAGTTGGGAGGATCGAAAGCAACACACCCTTGATTATTTAAAACAGGCGCCATTGCCGATCCGACAAGTCGCCTGTGCAGATAAGCTGCACAATTTACGCTCGATCAAAAGAGACTTATTGAAAATTAGAGAAGAAACGTGGAGCAAATTCAAAAGAGGCCGTCAAAAACAAGAGTGGTATTATACAGGGTTGGTAGAAAGTCTAGGATATTCCTCCCGGTTTAAGCTTTTGGATACATTTCAAGACGAAGTCGAAGAGGTTTTTGGCCCTAAGTAATTGCATGAAGAGTGGAGAAAATTTAGAAGGAACAAGAAGTTTTTTGACCTCATGTTTGAAATTATCTTTGCTTCACCCGAACAGAAAGGAAGGATCGAAATACAGTTGGACCAAAAGGGGGCAAGGGATCTATTAGAAAAAGTGGCTTCATTGTATTATCCGATTCATTCTGATTTTCAAGAGGACTTCGATCAAACAGCCCGATACTTGCAGGATAGAGGGGTTGAATTTCAATCTAATAGCGAGGGACCTATTATGGAGATTGGTTTTAGTGCGGTGCTTAAGCGTTTATTAAATCTCGCTCCACATGAGGTATACCATCATTTCTATCGGAATTTGAAAAGGGGAGTTTTGTAGATTTTTATCTTGAGGAGGTTGATCCTATGCATTATGTTTTTGTTTATGGAACGCTGCGTCAAGAAGAAAGCAACCATCATTACTTGGCTGGTTCCACGAAGGTAGCTATAGCGGCAAGAACGAATGGCCGGTTGGTTGATACCAGTTATGGCTATCCAGCCCTGTTTCAAGATTCAAGTTGTCGAGTTAATGGGGAGGTTTACAAAGTTAATGATGAAACCATGCGCCGGCTTGATCACTTGGAGGGTTACTATGGACCAGGCAATCCACAAAATCATTATGAACGCTTTATTGTTCCAATTGAAACGGATGTGAAAACTATCCCAGCCTGGGTTTATGTTTATGCAAAGAATCGATCAGCTACAAATTTTAAGCAAGTTGATGAAGGGGACTGGAAGCTAGACCGCATGCTACAGAAATCGAGTATTCTCTATTTTGCCTATGGCAGCTGCATGGACATGAAGCGAATCGTGGAGGCTGGTGTTGAGCAGTATTTTCAAAATGTAATAGGAAGAGGAATGTTAAAAGACTTCAATCTTCAGTTTACCATAAAGCAAGCAGATGGCGGGCGAGCTGATCTCGTTGAGTCTGGCGGCTTCACAGAAGGTAAATTGTATGAGATACCAGTCGAAGCAGTCAAAGGATATTTATATGGACGAGAAGGAGTATCTTCCGGTGTCTATCGCCCGATGGTTGTTACCATACAATTGCCGGGTGGTTCAACCTGTGAGGCGCTAACCTTCGTCGTGGTGAACAAAGAAGAAGAAACGGCACCACCTGTTTTTTACATGAAGGAAATCTTGCGAGGCGCATGCCCCATCGTGTCAGCCGAATATTATGCAGGATTGGTCCATCGCTTTGCCACCCAATTTGGGTATTCCATTGACGACAAGGAGCTGTTGTAACAATGGTCAAACCTATCTCAATGACGGCGGTGTCACGAAATACAGCGTGGCCCCGCTATACGTCTTGAGATCACTGACCTTGGGTAAGCTTGGTAATAGTAAGTATTGAGGAGTGTAAAGCATGCTAGTTCCGATTCATTTGGATGATGGGATAAAGAAAAGTGAGGTTGAAATAGAAGACCTAACCTTCAGTTCTCTAGGTTTGAGAGAAGGAGATCTGGAAGAGTTTTTAAGGTTGAATATCGATCTTCTATTCGGGGATAACGAGAGTTTACTGGTGATCGGTCAGCAAGTGCGGAATCAGCAGGGCGGCAGAAGTGATTTGGTTGCACTGGATGAGAACGGAAATCTTGTCTTGATTGAAATTAAGCGGGATTTGCAGGATATCCGAAACCGGAAAGAACCTTTTGAATTTCAGGCCATACGCTATGCAGCCAATTACGCTAAAATCAAAGATGTCGACGAATTGGTGGACAATCTTTTTGTTCCTTATATCGAGCGGCATCGGACTGAATATGAAGAATCTGTTCTGACGACATCAGAGATGGCCAGAAGAAGAATAACCAGCTTTTTAGCGAAAAATAATGCAGTGAAAACCTTTAACAGGAAACAAAGAATCGTTTTGGTTGCAGCTGAATTTGATGCACAAACATTATCTGCCTGTGCATGGTTAATTAATAACCATGTGGATCTGAACTGTTTTACGATTCACCCCGTGAAAATTGGTGAACAGTATTTATTAAGTGTGAATCAAGTATTGCCTCCCATGCCGATTGAGGACTTCTATGTTGAAATCATCGACGAAAAATCCAGAGCCACCTCTAGAGTAAGTCCCGATGACACGGGGATGAGTAGAACCTATCTCCCAAGAATGCCCAAGCTATTTGAATGGGGAATCGTGCAAAAGGATGATCTTCTAACGATTAAAGATTTTGAGGACTCTGAAGCAAAAGCACTTAATCCGAAGGAAGTAGAGTTTAAAGGGGAGAGAATGTCCTACAATCAATGGGGACAAAAGGTGACCGGATGGTCATCAATTTGCATCTACGAATGGGCGAAGTCACAAAGATTGGATGATTTATTGGACAAGCTCAGAAGGGAAAAGATGACTGAGCTCTCACAAGTGGGGATTGAGTGAAAGTGAAGCAGTCAAATAGAGTGATTGACAATCCACTGTAGCTATTAAGATTTACAGCAATCTGATCGGCCTCCACTCATTGAAGCTGATAAAAGATCGCTTTGTTGTGGTGAGAATGCTAGCAAATGCCTTTTATCTCTTTCTTGATATTTTGAAAACTAGTAGAAGAGATCTCTTCTCAAAAAAAGATTAGTTTTCTAAACATCAATCATCAGTCATATCTGGATCAAATATTGACATAGCCAATAATCCGTAATTTAATTTTTTGGCGGCCGTTCTGTACGGCGTCAGCTTCATTCCATGTAAAGATGTCCACCTTATTGCCACGGATGGCACCACCGGTATCTGCCGCTAATTTCCGTTCAATCCTCCCGTCTTGATATTGAATTTCGACTTTGCTCCCAATTGGAATGACAGATGGATCAACGGCAATGAGCTCCTCTGAAACTTTGAGTCCGCTGCGAGTAGTAAGTCCATCTCCAAGAGCCATTTTACCACCTGGGAAACAGGGGATTGGCATGTCTGTTCGTATGATCAATTCTACCTTTCCAGATCTTTGTTCAAAAAAGAATTAAGAGGATTATGGAAGCTGGTTTCAGTATGTTTTATCACGTATAATATTATGTAATACTATACGTAAGTAATCATAAAAACAGTACCATTGAATAGACTAATGAAAGGGGGAATCGAAAGGTGGGAATAGTTGTGGAAAAACCTTCATTTACTGCTGACCAGCTTATTTCGGCATCTAATGCTGCGAAAAATTTTGGGGAACTTCGTAAAAAGGCCAAAAATCTTCCGCAATTTATTACGGATAATGGAGAAGTGGATACAGTGGTTGTGGGATATGATTATTTTGAAAAAATGTATGCTCGATTAAAGGAATTAGAGGCCAAAGAAGAAGCATTCATTCTACAGGAAAGAATAAATCGACTAGACAAAGACCCCTCAGCAGGAATGTCATGGCGATCTGTTCGTCGTTCGGGGCAGGAAGAAAATGAATCCTCGATTTGATGTTCGTCTGGATCCAGATGCAGTCACTGAATACAATCGATTGGATGGTTCTGTTGTACCTATCGTTAATAAAGCCATTGATGAATTAGAATACCGGGCCGATGAGGCAGGCAAGCCATTGGGAAACAAGCATGGATCTAAACTAGCAGGATGCAAAGAAATCAAGCTTCGTGAAGCTGGGATCCGAATTGTTTTTCGAATCACGAATGAAGTGGTCGAAGTCCTGCGTGTGGTTTATGTCTTAACCATTGAAAGGAGAAGTGATGATTTTGTGTTCAAGATTGCTTCGCAACGTCTTCGAAAAATGAAGCGATCAAAGGAGGAACTGAAATCACACCTTTCAAAAGGAAGTAAGTGGAATGATTCATCAGATGATTAAGGTTCACAGTTTAATTATAATGCGCGAAATTCCTTTATATTCACCAAACTCTTCTATGTAAGACTTGAAAAAAATGGTGTTAATAGTAAATCTTCTTTTTCTAGGATTAATTGGGTAATAAAATCGAATGTTTCTTGAGGAGAGAAATGGGGACTACGGAAGGAAAGCAGTTTCGCTCTAATAGGCTGAGGCCATATAACCCTATTTTTGTTCATCCTTAAAGTCCTCAGGTGATAAGGATTTTATGAGTTCAGCTGTCGTTTGGAATTTTCCTCTCGTGTATGCTAGGCGGCTTTCCGAGATCATCTGTTTTAATTCAGGATCCGATTTTACATCAGAAGCAATCAAGGATGTATCTTCCTCCTGAAGAACAACAGTGAATGTCCCTTTTCCAGGTATAAAAAAGCTGCACACAGAATTTTCTTTATTCATTTTAACTATTGCATCCATGAGCTCTGTCGAGGAACTAATCTTTTGCATTTATAATGACACCTACCTCCATTATTTGATGAACATATCAATAAAAATATTATATCAGACCATGATTGTGACGACAAAATAATTTCATTAGTTTAACTAATGAAAATAGATTCTAAGATGATTGCCTGAGATTTCCTCACTTTATTTATTTAGCAGGATACTTTTTTCATAAATCGAATCTTATTATATGAGTCGAGAGTTCCGTTTGGATGTGGATGTGGTGCTCTGGAAAGAAGGTTTCATTACTCAAGGATGATCAGCCCGTAGTAATCACGCTTTAAATGTCTCATAAATTGAAGAGAACAAAAGAGAAGAAGGTGTCTCCTTAAGGTCAGGTTTATTTATCTCAGGGTTCACCTTCTTTTCGTGTGTTATACAATCAACTGCCCATCAGCCTTATGTACAGCATCCTCAATAATTTCAATAACATCTTGATAAAGATCCTTTGGCAGACAAAAATTAATTCATTTCCACCAATTCACTCTACTCTTTAGATGGTATTAACATTAAAATAGAGATAGTAATAACTCTAGAAAAAATTAGGTGAAAACCATTGACGGATGAACAACAACTTATACATATCCTACGCTCCAATATGAATGATTCTCTACGCGCTGCGCTATCAGATTTTGTCAGTCTGAGTGGGGTCATGACAGAGTTTTCTTCTGCCGACTTTTGGCGAGATACGGACCGTGTCCTGGAAACGTTGAGATTACTAGATCTCATCCTGCAAGCGACACTGTATAAAGGGGAATGGCAGCTTCGTGATGATGATGCGATCATTCATCGTTACAACCGTCTGTATGGACAAGCCCCTTTATTGAATGTGAAGCATTTTTTGAATGTTTGCAGGAAATATAATTGGGTGACCTCTGCAAAAAATCCCCCGCTTCGGCTTCAGCCTACCGGAAAAAGAATGATCGGACACTTGTTTAGAATCGCCAATGATGCATTCGCATACCATCTTCAACCGGAAGATCAGCAGGCCCTTTACCAGGCCATTCGTGATGCCAAATTAGGAGAGGCTTATGAAGATGAGGGAATTGGTGGAGGTGAAGTGTTAGCCAGCATGATTTCCAACCTAGAGGATGCGAGTGAAGAATTGGAACTTAGCATTCAACGCTATATTTATGAGGGGAAAGGGATCCAAAAGGTACAGGAAATCGGAGGTTTGTTGGACCAGGTAAAGGATCGCCTGGAAACACGTTTTGAAAAGTCAGTGGAATTCATCCCTGACAATCAACTACAGTTGTTAAGCGAGCGGGCTCATCGAGCATTTGCGGATGCTCATAGCGTATCTTATCCTGTTTTGGGGCAAACAGCTATTTCAAGCCTAAGAAGGCAAGAAAAACGGGTAACACATATTGATGTGAATCAATTGCTCCGTTATCTATCTGATTGTGCCCAATTAGAATTTCGAAATATTGATGATCAGGTAGGACTTATTGATTTGATGGTTCCTTTCAATGGTGAAGAAGATGATGGGTTGGGCATTTGGTGGCCCCAGGAACTTCCTATGCCGCTAAGTGAGAACTTGATAGACCGGGGAATGGCAGAGCTTCAGCGGATTATCCAGCTTGAACCTATTGTTCCAACAGATTATGGGGAGGAAATGGAGTTTCTGGAACCTGATATCGTGTCCCTTGAGGAATTAAAAGAGTGGCAGGGTCAGTCTGCTAGTCTTGCAGAGGAACAGTCACTAGATACGAGAAAAGTGGAGGAGTATTTGAATCTTCTTAAGCGAGATCGAGTGGATTCTCTCTTGGCCAATATATCGGAAACATGGGAGGAGGCGGCGAACCATTTGCTTTCTGTTTCCGCACTCATTTCCCAACACTTAGCTTATCTTGAGCAAACATCCTCTGATAGAGTGACAACCATTCACCCCTTTATGGTGCCATTCCGATTGGGACATCCGGACGAAGATCCCGATTGGGTTTGGACAGTACAAGCCTCTGGGAAACTTCTGAACAAGGCGTTAAAAGAGAGGAGAAAGGAGGACATTGCAATTCCGTTTCTTTGCGTTGCTCCACATGTGCGATAGACCGGGGAATGGCAGAGCCCATCGCCAATTTGGCGAGATGTCCGTCAAGCTCGATCGGCTGCGTGAAGTGCGCTTGATGATGGAAGAAAAGATGCGTGAGCGGGATCAACTGACCTATCATATCAATGATCTGGATCGGTCCATTCAGCTATGCTCCGAGAAAATGGATCGAGCTCGCCAAATGCAACTGGCATTGAGCCAAGAGATCACTCATTTAAAGGACATTATTCAGAAGATCGAAGATGACCAAGAAGAGCAACAGCGAAAGAGGAATGGGCTGATCGCAGAGGAAGAACAACGGAAAGGGGAAGAATCCCAGTTTCATGAAGAGTATTCAGAGATGGTCAAGACTCTTTCACCCTATCAGCCGGAGTCTTTCGAGTCCATTAGTGAAATGCGTTTAAAAAGCTGGGAAGATGATAGCCGTAGAAAACTGGATGAAGCCGATGCCATGCCTGTACCCTTAGAGCCGATCTCTTTCCAGTCGAATAAAGTTTGACCATTTTGATGCATTTGCAGAAGATGGATCAAAAATTGAAAGAAAAGCTTTTCTTTTGCTTGCATTCTTGGAGATGTTACCGGGATGATTTCCTTTTGTTCCATGGCGATCCTGAAGAGATCATCATAAACACCAGACAGTCCTTGATGTTTAGCTAATCTGTTGAACTCTTCAAACCAAAAGCGGTTCCATTCCTCCAGTGCCTCTTCTTCCAATTCTTTATGGTTTTGTAGCCATATCAAACCTTCGGGGCCTATTGTAAGATATTTTGCGGTAATGGTACGACCATCACTTGCATACTCGAGCCACTCCGCCAGGAGTTGGACATCCATTGCTTTTTCAAGAAGGGGCGTGTGATCCAGAAGTTCCTTTGGGAAAAGTGGCTTTTTTCGTTTTCCCCATTTCTTCAATAGGTTCATGATGAGTTGTCTTTCCTCCCCCGTGAAAGGAACCTTTTCCGGAAGAGCTTTGATTCTTAGCGATGCCTTTAAGCGGAGCGAGCGCATCAGCTCTTGATAAACGTGGAAATAAATGAATCCATCTTTTTCTTCAGGCACTGCAAAAGATTGACCTGCCTTCAACAAGTGTTCTGGGGGAAAAGAGGGAGGTACCTTGGTCATCATGTTACTCCTTTATATGCTTTGAGATTCGGTCTTTTGTGTATGGATCTTATTTTAACATATCTTTTTTTACCATAGAGCTACAAGAAGTCTCAGAAATTTAAGTCCAAGAAATCGTAAGAAAACATAGGTGGAAACCCATATTTTTTGGCGTAAAAGCGATGCCCTATTTCTTTAGTTCAAATCATTCCTTGTCATTATAATGAGTAGTCGAATGGTGGGAATACCCAAGTTGCAGTAAAATCCATCCACTGGGTGTTACGTGCCGATCGAGAAGCCAAAAGACTTGAAGGATGGGTGGCGCTCTTTCCCGATCGGCTCTTTAAAAATTTGCGTTCTTTTGAATCTCTGAGATGCTTTTTTGCTGAATTTGGAATTTTCGCTGAAGCTCGGTAATCTTTTGTTCTTGTTTTTTTATTTGATTTTCACTATGTGCAATTTTGTTATTTAAAGCTTGTATGTGAGTGTCCTTCTCATTTAATTCTTGGTGGAGAACGTCAATCCGTTCGCCTTGTCCATCGTTTTATGAACCTCCTTTGATGTTAAGTTGAGTGGATCAATTTATAATATAATTATTTAAGTTTTACGATTATCCTGCCGGTAAATAATGGGTATTGTATATAGCGATACTAGATTTGATAGTCCTCTTACTTCAACCATATAGGCGTGGGGAAGTCGTCCATAAAGCCTTGCAGCATGGAGGAAGGACCTTTGAGGAGCCAAAGGATTTGTTTAGTTGGATTTGATATTGAGAAGAAAATAAGGTGGGATTATGGTACAATAAATTTAATAACTTGATTCGGTTAAAGGGGAGAGTTCTCTATGTCTAATGAAGAAATATTGACTTTGCTTAGAACTGTGATTCAGGAAGAATTAAACCCTATTAAAATGGAGTTGCAGGATAGCAGGGCACAAATGATTTCTCGGTTTGATATGTTGGAGGCAAAGTTATCGGGAGTAGAGGATGTTGTAGCCACGATTGAATCTAGTGTAAAACGTCTAGAGGTAAATGAACCTGGAGATGTAATGGGAATGCTTAAACAGTTGAATTTAAAACTGGAGGAAAATCATGGACTCTCCAGCAAAATAGATGAACTTGAAACTGATATGAAAATTATCAAAAAGGTTATTTCCAATCAGTAATTAATAAAGCTTTGAAAATAGTTTATGCGATTTAACAAGCCTGACAAATTCTGTCAGGCTTTTGCAATTTGATTGTGAAAACCTCTATACTGGCTTTTTAAAAAGGTGCGAGGTCGAGGAATTAAGAAGGGGACTCACCAAAAACGACGCATAAATCGATGAAAATGACGCATAAATTCAAAAAAATGAATTAAGACATCTCTTTTTTGAAGCTTAAAGCAGCTTTCCTACGTCTATCCAAAATTAATAGAGGAATAATAGGAAGAAACTATTTCACCCAGCGGTTATAATAAATTTGATTGGGAAACATCTGTTTGAAGATGAATACAGAAAGGATACGGTTTATTATGATATTCGCTATAAATACCCCAAACCACGCTGGAATATCTATTCTCGGTGATAATATGGATTTTGAAGAACTCTACGAAACTTTGCATGCCATCGTGGGAGAGGAGGGTGAATTTCTATCACACGATTCAGCCCGATTAAGAGTGTTGGGAGTTTGCTATGATATTCGTCATGCCCTTATGGGAGACCGGGAGATTCAGTTTATGGACAATGGCATGGATGCAGAAAAGAAGAAATGGCTGGGAGTAATTACTCCTGATAAAAATATATATTTGAAATTTAATGTACTTTGGCCGGAAATCTTGTTTGTAATCATGGCACTCAACGATTTTGTAAGACTTTATGCTGGAAAGAATGCGAAAAAAGCCTATCATGCAATGACAGACAAGCGGAACATTTGGGATCCTTCCATTACCCATGTGAGGGCTTTTCAGTCCGCGGTAATGAAATGCATAAAAGAGACAGTATCTTCTCCTTCCTATACCCGCATGTTAAACATGATGCATAAGGATTATACCTGGTTTGACAATTATGTGACACAGTATGTAGACATCCTTAACTGCAGACTTATCGATATGGACAAGGAAAAACGGATTAAAAACATACCAACTATGGCGAAAAGATTGGCGGAGCATGGAGATGAATATAAGCAAGTTCAAATTGAGGTTTTAGCTGCAGCGAAGGCGTATGGTTGCCCTGTTTCCAGTTTAAGGGCCAATGTGGATTATCCCGAGGAGATTGAGTGGTAGAAAAGCAACAGGTAGATTACGGGCTATTGGAGGGTAAGAAGACGACGTAAAACAGGAGGTTTTAAACAATTATCAGAAATCGGATGGTGGATGTATGATTTATCAGCTTAAAATTACTCTAAAAAGAAGCAAGCCTCCTATCTGGAGGCGAATTCAGGTTAATTCGGGAATTACGTTTCATCAATTGCACCAAATCATTCAGATCTCCATGGGTTGGCTGGATTGTCATTTGCATGAATTTGATTGTGGGATTCCAATAGCCAAAAGGGAACAGATGGAGGGGCTCCTCGAGGAAAATAAATTGGTCGAGGAATTGTCACCATGGTATTTCTTCTTATCGAATCCTTATTATGATAATATAGCTATCATGGTGGATCCTGTTCAACCCGATGTGTTCTTTCAACGTGATGTTTTTTTGGATGAGCATGGGGAAAGGCTAGCAGATTGGTTATTGGGTGAGAAGGACAAATGCCTATACACGTATGATTTCAAAAACGATTGGCAGCACGAAATCCTGCTGGAAAAAATCGTGCCGAACGATCCGGAAGTTAACTATCCTCTTTGTGTTAAGGCAAAAAGAGAAGCACCGTTGGAGGGGAGTGGTGGGATCCTAAATTACGTGGAGGATAAAGAAGACAGTAGAACGGATCAGGAAATTGTTCAAGATATCAATAAAACTTTTCAAGCGATGGCCAAATCATTACAGCCTACTGATTTATGGTGAACTGGACTTAGATCCGGATAGTCTTTATGAGGAAGGGATTGGCATAAAGGGGATTGAAAGTATAATTAAAGATGCAAAAAACCCTCAGTTCAATGAGATTTCGGAAAGAGCCTAACTGGGGTATTAACTAAATATAAGGATAGGGAGACCCACATGAAGGTTTCTTATTTCTCTTTTTAAAGGATGTGATATTTAACATTTATTTTACGCTTACTGTTTAGAACAAACCGAAATGGTCTTTCTGTGATTTCTGTTCACTATACCTTAGCATCAGGACAATCTTGGGAGGTGTAAAATTTAACTGGCATGGGGACTAAACGCACAGAGACAATTTCATTTATCAAGCCGGTTCGGTGTATAATGGAGATAAAAATAAATGATTGGAGGACCTTATGAGTTTAGAAGAAAAGTTATTAAAGGAATTTCAAACACTTTCTGAGGCAAACAAGTTAGAGGTTCTGGATTTTGTTGAGTTTTTAAAGACCAAAAGTAAAAAACAATTGGAAGGCATCATGGATAATATCATTGAGCAAAATCGCGAAGCTTTAGAGGAACTTGCAAAATGAAAAGTATTGAAATGGCAGATTTATTAACATTTCACCAAAAAATTGTTAAACTCGGATTAAAGAAAGCCGAGGGATCATGGACGGAAAAAGAGATAGAAACCTGGATTTCAAATCATAGAATACGGTAACAATAGAGGACCTTTGAAACGAATGAAGGTTCTTTTTTGTTGGTTCAAATCGATCAGTTGATGACTAAAATGCCCGTTAAAAACAAAGCCCCACAATCTAACTCATAGTTAAATAGTTCATACAACTCCCAAGCCTGACAAAATCTGTCAGCCTTTTGCTATACTAATATCTAAGAATGTCAATCCAAGGAGCCCCCATGAAACAAGGACTATACGAACAAATCATTAACAGAGATACTATGAATCAGCTTTCCACCCTAGACCCTTCTTACGAAATTGGCAAAGAACCGATGGATGCGGAAGAGGCGAGGAAGCTATTATCCAATTACATATCTACAGTCACCCGTTGGGCCCTAAAGCTAATCCGTGAGCAAACCCCTGATGTAGAAGCAGTACTTGCACAGATTCGGGCGTGTAACGAGATCATCTCCACATTAAAGAACAATCTCGGGGAAGAGGAACTGGAGCAGTTAAAGGTGGATGAGCAAGGGGAGATTCTCACCCACGTGTATTCCAAGATTAATAGCATAAGAGGGATAACCGGGGAAAAAGTGCTTCGCCCGGCCACGCCATTATCTCAAAGCTCCCTGTTTACAGGGGCTCATTCTGATAGCAGACGGTGAAGCGTATGCTTTGTGAAGTCGAACATTAAAAGCATTTAAAAATAGCTGCCTTCAATTGAGGGGGAATTGTTTTAGGGCCCTCCGTAAAATAGGGTACATAATGAACGTTGCCAATCAAATTTCTTTGTCCTTTCTTTTAATTCGAATCTTTATCTCTCCGTCAAAGGATTTACTAGCTGTTGCAAATGAGATAATGTTAATTTTTAAGTCCTCGTTCTAAGTATGGAAAACTCCTTTCCTCCATTCCTTAATTTAGAAGTAAAATCTTCTTCAGAAATCCCGGTTTCCAGGTATAATTAAATTAACTGTTTTGCCACTTCATATACTAGTCGGCTTCTTTCTTCCCAGGTTTCCTGAAATTCAGGATACTTCAATAGTTTGGATAGTTATTTCTCCAAGTCATCCATTATTCATAGCCTCCTTATTGGCTGGTAAAAGTCAGCATTATAGGTTTTTTGCCAAGCTCAAACTCCCGTATAACATTCATATAATATTCCCAAATGATATTTAAATAAAAGGATTCAACTGGCTCCTATCATTAGGTTTTACTTTTGGATAAGTTGGAGATAAGTTACTAGATTTCAGATGAAAAAGCTTGAATAGGTTGTCATATTCTTGTCATATAATATAAGGTGGTGCTATTGATCGATGCCTAGAATAGGTAGATTCGGAGGAATGAGCATCGCAATGTACTATAACGATCACATTCCACCCCATTTTCACGTCATTTATGGTGAACTGTTTACTCGTATTGCAATTGATTCTGGTGAGTACTTGAAAGGGGATGTGGCCTTGCCAAGAACAAGGAAAGGGATATTCTCGAATGGTTAGATAAGTACCGCACTGATATAATGAAAGCATGGGAAGCTTGTCAGGCTATGCCTAAACGTGAGCCAGGCAAGATTCCACCGCTTTATTAGGGGGGGTTACTTTGGTACTAGTTAATAAGGCTGTGCCCATTCCGGGACTTGATGGACGGTTATTTGTGCATTTTGATAACGGAGAACAAAAGTTTGTTAATATTAACCCTCACATGGATGGTGTTTTAGATATATTGAAAAATCCCGAGTTTTTTAGAAAGGTTTATGTAGATGAAGAATTAAGAACTGTAACATGGCCTGGTGAACTGGACTTAGATCCGGATAGTCTTTATGAGGAAGGGATTGGCATAAAGGAGATTGAAAGTATAATTAAAGCAGCTAAGACCCCTCAGTTCAATGAGTTTTTGGAAAGAGCTTAACCTGAGGTATTAGTGAGGAGGAGACCCACATAAAGGTTTCTTCTTTCTCTTTTTAATGGATGCGATATTTAAACACTACTTTACGCTCACCATCATAGAATGATCAACCCAAATGATCTTTCTGTGATTTTTGTCCACTATACCCTAGCATCAGGAATCGTGGTAAAAGTAGTCAATACGACATTCAAGCCTGACAACAGTTGTCAGGCTTTTGCTATACTTATATCTAAGAATGTAAATCCAAGGAGCACCCATGAAACAAGGACTATACGAACAAATCATCAATAGAGAAACTATGAACCAGCTAACCACCCTTGACCCATCTTATGAGATCGGCAAAGAACCGATCGATGCGGAAGAGGCGAGAAAGCTATTGTCTAATTACATATCTACAGTTACCCGTTGGGCTCTAAAGCTGATCCGTGAACAAACCCCAGATGAAGAAGCGGTACTTGCACAGATTCGAGCGTGCAACGAGATCATCTCCACATTAAAGAACAATCTCGGGGAAGAGGAGCTGGAGCAATTAAAGGTAGACGAGCAAGGGGAGATCCTCACCCACGTGTATTCCAAGATCAATAGCATAAGAGGAATAACCGGGGAAAAAGTGCTGCGTCCAGCCACGCCATTATCCCAAAGCTCCCTGTTTACAGGTGCTCATTCTGAGCCCAATATGATGAACGAATTAAAGCACGAGATCGTAACGGCCAATCAAATTGATTTCCTGGTTTCCTTCATCAAATGGAGCGGTCTGCGATGCCTGATGGAACAGCTGGAACAATTTACAGCAATTGGTGGGCAGCTGCGTGTCATTACGACGACGTATATGGAAGCGACAGATTACAAGGCGATCATGGAACTAGCCAAGCTGCCCAATACGGAGATCAAGATTTCCTATGATATTGACCGCACGAGGTTACATGCGAAGGCCTACGTTTTTAAAAGGGATTCCGGTTTTACTACGGCTTATGTTGGGTCATCGAATCTCTCGAATCCAGCCTTAACGAGTGGTCTGGAGTGGAACCTGAAGGTCACAGAAAAGGATTCCTATGATGTACTGAAGAAAATAGAGGCCACCTTTGAAAGCTATTGGAATGATCGGGAGTTTAAAGCGTTCTCCAGAGAAAATGGGGAACATGTGCAGCAGCTTAAAAGCGCATTAAAAAAAGGGAAAGAGAAGGGTCTAGAGGCTTCCCATTTTCATTTTGATATCATGCCTTATGATTATCAGAAAGAAGTCCTGGAAAAGCTGGAGGCGGAGCGGACGCTGTACGGTAGAACGAAAAACCTCGTAGTGGCAGCGACGGGCGTAGGGAAAACAGTCATCTCTGCTTTTGATTTCAAACGCTTTTTACAGAAAAATCCGCGGGCACGGTTGCTATTTGTCGCCCATCGAGAGGAGATTTTAAAACAAAGCAGGGAAACATTTCGCTACATTCTAAAGAATTTAAATTTTGGAGATTTGCAGGTGGGGAGCAACCAAGCCCAGTCCCTTGACCACTTGTTCATCAGTATTCAGAGTCTAAACTCGATGAAACTGACGGAAGTGACAACCCCTGATTTCTATGATTTCATCATTGTCGATGAATTTCATCATGCGGCAGCCCCTTCCTACCAGAAACTTCTCGCGTACTTTCAACCGAGAATATTACTAGGACTCACAGCCACGCCGGAACGAATGGATGGGAAGGACATTTTCCGTTATTTTGATGATACCATGGCCGCGGAAATCCGTTTGACGGATGCGATCGATCGCAAATTACTTTGTCCTTTTCACTATTTCGGGGTAACGGACAGTGTGGATTTGACACAGGTCAAGTGGTCGAGAAGAGGGTATGATCTGCACGAATTAGAGAATTTATATACGAATAACAAAATCCGTGTGACGCAAATCATAAACAGCCTAAAAAAGTATGTAACGGATCTCGAAGAGGTAAAGGGCCTGGGATTCTGTGTCAGCGTAGAACATGCCCTTTATATGGCAAAGGTGTTTAACGAAGCCGGTATTCCTTCGATCGCCTTGCACGGTTCATCAAAAGACGAAGAACGAAATACAGCAAAGCATAGGCTTATTAGTGGTGAGATTACGATGATTTTTGTCGTGGATTTGTATAACGAAGGCGTGGACATCCCAGAGGTGAACACCATTTTATTCCTCCGTCCAACGGAGAGCTTAACTGTTTTCTTACAACAGTTTGGTCGAGGCCTGCGACTGACAGAAGGCAAGGAATGTCTGACGGTTTTGGATTTTATTGGACAAGCCCACCAAGAATACAATTTTCAGGAAAAATTTCGCGCCCTGATCGGCAAAACCAAACATTCTATCCAGCATTATGTGGAACATGGGTTTGCCAGCTTACCTAGGGGGAGCTTCATCCAACTGGAAAAACAAGCCAAGGAATATAGGTTCAGTCTTCCCTAGGGATCGACGTAACTGAATTAATTGTTTGGCTATTTCATATTCTAAACGCCTATCTTCCCAGGCTTAGCGGAACTTGGGGGTCTTTTAATTGTTTGGATCCTTCGATAGGGCCTCTTTTTTGCCTGAAAATAAAGGCTGTTTTATAAGTTTCTGCCAAAACTAACTCACGTGAAACAAGAAATACCACCGCGCCATTTTTCCGTATCTAAAAAAAATTTGATCATTTAAACGGGAATTGGAAAGCAGATATCCACTGCTATAATACGCAATAGTGATGGCATTAAAGGAATGGGGAATCCTGCCTTAAGGAGGATTTTGAATTATACGAGGCATTCATGTACCCATCTCAGATGCATTAGGGGGCTCAATAAGTAGTCATGGATTCGTATCTATGAATGGGCGAAGTCACAAAGATTAGGTGATTTATTAGTCTCAAATTCAGAAGGGAAAAGTGGCTGAGTTCCCACAAAAGGGAAATGAATGAAAGGGGAAAATGAATCTGTTTACAGATATGCCTGACAAACCTTGTCAGGCTTTTGTTATACTATAGTTATCTTATTTCAGAAGGGTCCGAAAAATTATTTTTATAGGTGAAGTAGTTGTAGCAGAGTAATTTTCTTAAGAAGTGGTGGATTCAATGAATTTAGATGAATTAACACATAAAATATCTAACTTAACTATTTGGAAGAAAAATGGCCAGCGAGCACCACATAAACCATTGCTTATCCTGTATGCTTTGGGACAATATCAAAATTTCAAAAAGATAGATTTACCCTATGAGGAAGTCCGGTATAAATTGAAAAATTTATTAATCGAGTTTGGACCTCCACGTAAGTCCTACCATCCAGAGGAGCCATTTGTTCGGTTAGTCAGGGATGAAGTTTGGGAACTAAATACTCAAGTGGATATAAGAAAATTTAGTGATAAGCAACTTTTAACTTCTGGAGTGGTAGGAGGTTTTAATAAAGATGTAATTAACCTTCTACAAAACGACCCCCAGCTCATTAAAACGATTGCTTTGCAATTACTGGAGGATCACTTTCCAGATACCATGCATAACGACATTTTAGATGAAGTAGGATTAGATTTTAGTGTAATTAGAAAGAGGCCGAGGGACCCAATGTTTAGAGAGAAGGTGCTTAGAGCCTATGAGTACAGCTGCATGGTGTGTGGATTTAATGTACGATTAGGTAAGAATTCTCTCGCTCTTGAAGCAGCACATATTAAATGGCATAATGCTGGGGGACCGGACGCTGAAGATAATGGGGTTGCACTATGTTCGATGCATCATAAACTATTCGATTATGGTGCTTTTACAATTACAGAAAAAAGCGAGATGCTTGTGTCAGAAGAAGCTTATGGAACAAATGGTTTTGAGGATTGGCTTATGAGATTCCACGGAAAAACTCTGAGAGGGCCTATTCGACCAGAGTACTCCCCGAAGGAAGTATTTTTAAATTGGCATGTGCGTGAGGTATTTAAAGGAAAATCAAGATATCGTTATTCATAAACAATTATTGAAATGAAAAAAGGATGAAGGATATATAAAAAAGTGATTATGTTATACATAAATCTGCTAAAGGGGAAAAAGTAGATTGGAAACTGTTAATAAACTAATAGTCAATTCTGAAAAGGGTAATTTATTAAATGAACTTATAAAATCTCTTAATGATTGTGAGAGTTTCTACTTTAGTGTAGCCTTCGTAAACTTTAGTGGACTACAACTTCTTTTAGACACCTTTAAAGATTTGGAAGGCAAAGGAATTAAAGGAAAAATTTTAACTTCTACCTACCTTAATTTCACTGATCCCAAAGCATTAAAAAGAATTAAGGGATTTGAGAACATTGATCTCAAGGTCTTTATAACTGATAAAGAGATAGGGTTTCATACAAAAGTCTATATATTTGAAAACAAAGATCATTATAAAGTGATCATAGGTTCTTCCAATATTACACAGAGCGCCCTAAAGAGTAATGTAGAATGGAATGTTGAGATTATATCTAAACAGGAGGATCTCTTCTTAAAAGATGTATTGAATGAATACAATAAATTATGGGAATGCAGTAATTATGTTGATGCTAGTTTTTTAATTCAATATGAAAGTTTTATAGATGAATTAAAGAAGCTAGAAACTACTAAGAAACTGACCTTTGAACATACAAAAACAATTAATCCTAATCAAATGCAACATAGAGCCATTGAAAATTTAGAGCGACTTAGAAACCATGGTGAGAAGAAAGGGTTAGTTATTGCTGCAACGGGTACGGGTAAAACTTATATGTCAGCGTTTGATGTAATAAACTATAAGCCAAATAGAATACTTTTTATTGTACATAGGGAAGAAATATTAAAAAAGGCAAAAGAAACGTTTGAGAAGTTGATGAATGGAGAGAAAGTAGTTACAGGCCTTTTTACAGGGAATAAAAAGGAAAAGGATGCAGACTATTTATTCTCAACCATTCAAACGATATCTAGATATTATAAAGAATTCGATGTTGATTATTTTGATTATATTATCATTGATGAAGCTCATCATGCAGCAAGTCCGAGTTACCAAAAGGTTCTCAACCATTTCACACCGAGGTTTACATTAGGAATGACAGCCACTCCTGAAAGGAGTGACGGACACAGTATATTTGACTATTTTGATAATAATGTGGCTTTAGAGGTCAGATTACATGAAGCTTTAGAAGAAGAACTAGTTATACCTTTTCATTACTTTGGTGTTACAGATATAGAAGGAATTGATTTAAGTGATGTTAATATCGACGATATTGCAGAAATAACTAAAAGATTGAAAGTCAACGAACGAACAGATTTTATCATTGAGAAAATAAATTTCTATGGTCACGATGGAGGCAAAAGAAAGTGCCTAGCTTTTTGTGCCAGTATAGACCACGCAAAGTATATGACTGAAGAGTTTAATAAAAGAGGATACAACACATTTTATTTAACGGGTGAGGACTCAATAGAACGAAGGGATTTCTATATTCGGAAACTTGAAGATGATGAGGATGATTTAGAAATTATCTTCACTGTAGACATATTTAATGAAGGAGTTGACATTCCTTCCGTTAATACGGTTCTAATGCTAAGACCGACGAACTCACCGATCATATTTATTCAACAATTGGGAAGAGGTTTGAGGAAACATGATGGTAAGACATTTTTAACGGTACTCGATTTTATAGGGAACCATAGCAAAACCTTTCTAATCGCCATTGCTCTAAATGGATGCAGATATTACGATAAAGATAGTTTAAAGGTATCTGTGGCAACAGGATTTGCAAATATTCCGGGTTGTACCCATATTCATCTTGATAAAATATCTCAAGAGAGAATCCTAGCACAGATCGATCTAGAAAACTTTAATTCAATGAAGTATTTAAAGGAAGAATATTTCGAGTTTAAAAAAATGAATCAGGGAAAAACACCGTATTTATTATTGGATTATCTAAAGTATGATGGCTCCCCCGATCCAATAAAATTTATCGAAAAAGAAAATACGTATCTTCATTTTGTCGCTAAAGTTGAAAAAGATAAAGGGTTACAAAATTTGTTAAGTGATGCAAATTTTGAAGGTGCTTTAAAAGAGTTATCAAATAAACTTCCAATCAAGAGAATTCATGAGTTTGTTATATTAAAATATCTTGTAGATCATGATGAAATTTCGTATGAGAAAGCTAGGAATGAAATTTTAAAATATGTGAAAAAAGTTGACGAGGATACTGTAAGGCACGCATTTGAATGTTTAAATCATAATTATTATGATAGTCAGCAAAAGAAAGGGAAATTAAAATTGGTAGTCTATTCCAGTGGGGGAAGTCTATATAAAAGCGAAGAATTTGCAAGTATGGTAGCTAATGATGGGTTTAAGGCATATATAATAGATATCATTAACTACGGAATAATTAGATATGAAAAGGAATTTCAAGAAGATTATTATGGTGTACCTCATTTCAAATTGTATGAACAATATCAAATGATAGATGCCGCATTACTCTCTAATTATCGAAAAATCCATAGTGCCTTTCGTGGAAGTGGCCTACTTAGTCATGAAGGAGAGTATTTCTTGTTTGTTGATCTTCATAAAGAAGAAGGGATCAAGGAAACCATTAGATATAAGGATAAGTTTATTGACGAACGATACTTTCAGTGGCAGACGCCTAATAGTACAAGTCAGAATACTGATAGAGGAAAAAATATAATTTTTAACAAGGATAGAGGAATAAACCTTCATTTGTTTGTAAGAAAATATAAGGAAATTGACGGGAAGTCCGAACCTTACATTTATATAGGTAAAGGAAATTCGGTTAAGTTCTATGGAGAGAAACCGATAACCGTCATACTAGAATTAGAAAATGAAGTGCCATCTAGTATTTACACCGAATTCATACAAATAATCTAAGTCTTCTCATCCGAGAAGACTTTTTTATTAACAAATTAGATTTGAATACCTAAAAGCTTATTAATAGTAGGTACATCTGCTGGAGCCCATTCCAATAACGATAGTTTTTCAAGGGGAACCCATTCTATCTTAGCATGTTCTTTTGCCTGAGGTATTCCATCAACAACCTTAGTTTTAAAAGTGATTAGATGAATAATGGCAAAAGGATATTCATGATTAATATCTTCAATTTTTTCATAGACTTCTATCACACATCCAAGTTCTTCCTGGATCTCTCTTACCAAAGTATCCTCCGGTTTTTCCCCTGTTTCTATCTTTCCACCTGGGAATTCCCACAAATTTGGTAAAGACATCGTAGGTGAACGTAATGCACATAAAATCTCATTTTTTTCGTTTTCTATTACAGCACCGACGACGTGTATTATTTTGCTCATGCATTTCCTCCTGTGATTTCTTGATTATTACTATTATGCCAAAGTGCATATGATGAAAACAACTTTAGATGTGGATCTTGATTGCATCACGTGTTATTTTGGTTATATTGTCTATCAAATTTTCGTTAACAATAAAAAAGCAGAGAGAAAAAGACAAATGTATTTTGTGTCGTAGCTTAAATTTTAATTTGAAATGTAGAAATTGAACCACCTGACGCCTCACGGACGTCACACTCGGTTTTGAAGTTATATCGAGCATGTTTTTTCTAAAATTATCTAATGATAGTAAGTCTCTTGAATCCAGATATACCAAGGCACTTGAATATCCCTGACCTTAGGTAGTCTCTTACTGTTTCATATAGTTTTATTTATTCTGTGACCAATCCATGACCAAAGAGTAATCTGTTTCTACATACTTATAACACTACTTGTAAGGAAAAATTAAAAAGGTGTACGGTGCTTGCTAAGGTCTCATATGAAAAGATGAGAAACCGAATTGTTGTGCTTTTTCTCAATTTCAAAAGTCAAAATACTTCTACCAACGAAATTATAATCTAAGTTGAAATAAGTAATGGAAGCGATACGCAGGCAGCTTTACAGATTCTTCTTAACCAATAGTAATAACTTGTTAGTCTGATGTTAATCTCAGCACACGAAACAGCGACTATCTGCCGCTACTTCGGAATTGAAGGGTGATTTCAGTCTACTGGTTGAAACGATATTGGCTAGTAAATTCTCTAGTATTCAACTCTAACCCTCCCTAAAAGTTTCTCAACTTTATTTTAAAAACTTTAAATACTATAATTAGAGGATTGTCCCACAGTTGTAGGGAAGTTTCTATACACTATCTTATTGGATGCTTACGTTACGCAGATGGATTTATTCTGGCACAGAAACCATAAGGAGAAGAATAATGGCACTAGTTCAAGACGAATTAAAAATTACCAAATTAAAAGACTTGCTTGCTATAAATTTAACCTTGCCATCATACCAGCGACCATATAGTTGGAGCGTGAAGTCAACCAATACCTTATTTATTGATACATATGAGGCGTTTAAAGATGGAATCAATGAATATCGTCTTGGATCGGTAATCTTACACAAAGAACGTTCAGAAAAATATAATATTGTTGATGGGCAACAAAGGCTTACTACATTATCAATTCTGCTTTATTGTTTAGGTGATGACAAACAAAGTCTGTTGGAAGAAAAATACAGCAAACTATCGAATGATGCTATTGTCACAAATTTTGGCGTCCTTTCTAAAAGAGCTGACGAATTAACTTATGATGAACGTCAAAAATATAAAGATTATCTTTTGAATCAATGCACCACAGTTCAAATTGTCACAGATAGTGAGCAAGAGGCATTTCAGTTCTTCGATTCACAAAATTCTCGTGGTAAAGAGTTAGCGCCACATGATTTGTTGAAATCATACCATTTGCGAGAAATGAATAGTGAAGATGAAAACCAAAAAGTTAAAATCATAAATCGCTGGGAAAACATGAACCAAGATGATTTAGACGATTTATTTAAAAGCTATTTGTACCCACTGACTCAATGGTATAGAGGAAAAGATGGTTTAGGTTATTCTTCAAGTAAAATTGATTCTTTCAAAGGAATTAAGGGAGCAAATATCTACAATTATGCAATTTACCATAAAGCTAGTAATCTTTATGTAGAACAATTCAATGCTAATGGTAGTAATGAATTGCTTGCCTCAAAATTTTTGAATCAATTCCAATTGACACAACCCTTGATAGCCGGGAAACGATTCTTTAATTACACACTTCATTACGGAAAACTATTAGAAGAAATACAAAAAAGAATTAAACGCTTTCATGACCAAGATAAAATTCCAAGCAAGCGTTCTGGCGATATTTACATTAAGCAGCTGTATGAATGCTCGTTATTATTCTTTGCCGATAGGTTTGGTCTTGAGAGCTTAACCCAATCTGTGATGCAGCAACTTTATTCATGGAGTTATTCATTACGATTGACAATGACTGCGGTTTATCCGCAGACCATCAATAAATATGCAAAAGGTCAGCATGAACGAGCAAATTATGGAATTGATATGTTTTCTGCAATCAGTGAAATGGCGGATCCAGAAGGATTGAAATTACTCGTGCTTAAACAGCCAGATATTGATGACAATAATAAAGAAAAATACAAAGCAGTTTATGAATTGCTTTGTAAATGGAATAGGTGGTAGGAGATGACTAACGATTTAAAAATAATACCGGTATCACATGTTTTTGCAAACATCAACTACCTAGTGCCGATTTATCAACGTAATTATGCATGGAGTGGAACGCAAATAGAACAGTTAATTGAAGACATTGAAAGCTCTATTGACGATTCTAAAAAAAATTACTTCTTAGGGAATTTGATTGTTAATCAAACAGATAACAATGTTTACGAAGTGATTGATGGGCAGCAACGGTTAACGACTTTATATCTTCTTGAGAAGTATTTAGGGATTGTATTTGCTAAAGAAGCATTGCGATTTGAGGCTCGTGAAAAATCAAATCGCACCCTTTCTTATGTTAGCGATAGTAGTAATCCGGAATTAAATGAAGAATTATCATCACCAGAAATCTTAAATGGTTTTCAAATCGTTAATAACTATTTCAAGAATAAAAATATCGACAAAAGCAGCTTTGTTCAAAAGCTGGAACAAGTTTTTCTTATTAGAGTTCAAGTCCCGCAGAATATTGATTTAAACCATTACTTTGAAATTATGAATACCCGTGGAGAACAATTGGAACTTCATGAAATCGTTAAAGCTAAGTTGTTAGAAGTGCTTGAAAGCGACCACGACAAAAATATAGCAGCGCTGATTTGGGAAAAATGTTCTGATATGAATTCCTATGTTCAGATGAATTTTGATGTGAAAGTGCGAAGAAATATCTTTACTGAGAACTGGAGTAGTCTAAGTCAATCAATTAAGGATTTTGATTCGATAAAAAGTAAAATCCCGACAGCGAATGAATCAATAGATAAAAAATCTTTAATTGAAATCTTGAGAGATAATAAAATGCTTAATGTATCAAACACGCAATCCGAAGATGAGAATGAGCGTTTTGAATCAACTATTTCATTTCCAAACTTCCTATTGCAAGTCAATGCTGTCATGAGAAAACTCGGAGAAGAAGATGCAAGTCTTGACGATAAACACTTCCTTAATAATTTATCTTGGGCATGGTCAACACCTGAAAAAGCAAAAGATTTCTTGTTCCATCTATTAAAGTGTCGAATTCTATTTGACAAGTATGTGTTAAAACGAGAGTTCGCTAGAGATTACAAAGAAACGGGTAAATGGTCTCTGCAACGTTTAGAAAAATATCATGATAACAAGAAAAATAGCGATAAACCTAAATACGTTGGCACATTCGGTGATGAAGGTAATGATAATAAGAAGCTAAGGACACTTCAATCTTGTTTACGTATTACTTATACATCACCAAAAACAATGCACTGGATTTCGGTGGTTTTATCTAACTTGTTAGAAAACGAGGCAACTGACATTATTACCTTGTTGGAGAACTATTGTAAGAAGAAGGTTGTTGATTCCGATTACCAAAACAGGAATGGTTTTGGAGTTGAACGAATTGTATTTACTTATCTTGATTATTTAATTTATCGAGATGGTTATTCATATGATGGAAAAGAAATCATATCACCATTTCAAGATGATTGGCATTTTCAGTTTAGAAGTTCCATTGAGCATTTCCAACCGCAACATCCGGTTGAAGGAGATTGTTGGGAACAAGAGGACTTGAACGGATTTGGTAATCTAGCGTTACTAACGGTTTCGGGGAACTCTAAGTTTTCTAACTTGCCACCTGCTGGAAAAATTAATTCATATCCGAGTATCATCAATCAAAGTCTGAAATTAAAAGTCATGGAAAAAATCACAAGGCTTGGTGATGGGAAGTGGACAGAAGAAAAGGCAAGTAGACATAAAGATGAAATGTTCAACATTTTGGGAAATATAGGGTAGAACACTACTCAAGGAGCATCAGAGGAAATTTAAGGTTCTTCTGATGTTACATACCCAGTAGTTTTTTATCTTTTAGGGAGGTTATAACTATGAATATATTTAAAGTCCTTTCATCAAATGACAGTACAATTTATGAGCCTCACGTACTTCGTTTCTGAACTATCTAATGAAACCTATTGAAAACCATGGGATTGGTTCATACTTGTTAACTTGTTAACTAGATTTTTGGAAGGAAGCATTCATACTGATAGACACTATTATCGTAACATTTTTGTAGACTCAACTCTTGACCTATCCGTTTTTGATATGATTGAACACGGGAAAGCTAGCGCTTTCCCTTCGACAAGCATTCCTGTAGTGCGTTAATTTCCGGTTTGAAATAAAAGGAGCACCTCCGTATGATGGGTAATATAGATGTTCACCACAAACATATATACCCAAACAAGGAGGCGCTCTTATTTATGAAGTTTAAACTTTTTCAAATAACAAATCAACGTATTTTAAATATTACCACTACCCACCTTGTCGTAGGAATTGACATTGCCAAGGAAACCCATGTTGCTAGGGCTGTGAATTTTAGAGGGATTGAGTTAGGAAGGCATCTCTCCTTCTCAAATGATGCGAAGGGGTTTGAGCAGTTATTAGCCTGGATCAGAAAACTACAGAACCAACACTCGCTAGACAAGGTGATCATTGGGATGGAACCGACACGTCATTATTGGTTGAATCTTGCTTATTGGCTCGTAGATAAAGGAGTAGAAACAGCTGTAGTTGACCCTTTCAAAGTCAAAAAGAATAAAGAGAACAGGGATAATTCTCAAACGAAACACGACATCAAGGATGCCCTTGTCATTGCCGACATGATGAAAAACGGTTACTATTCCTTCGTCCGTCTTGCAACAGGTACTCATAAGTCATTACGGGTACTCATGACTTCTTGATCATTTATTCAGAAAAAGTTGTTGAGTGTCCAAAATCAGATAATTCGCTGGATCGATATCTACTTTCCTGAATACCGAAATGTATTTAAAGATTTATGCTGTCGTACATCCCTTGTAACACTACGGCTTTTTCCCACACCAGGTGACGTGTTGAAGTATACTCCTGAAGAAATTCAGAGCGGTTGGAAAAAACATATGAAACGCGCAGAGGGATTAGCTCGCGCCCAAACACTGCTTCATCAGGCACAACATTCGGTGGGAGAAAGAGAGGCCTTGGAGGAAGCGAAGCTCTTTCTGATGCAGCTTTTAGACCAGTATGAACAGATGTCTAAACAACTGGAAGAATTAGAAACAAAGGCACTCTCATTCCTGGAATTGATTCCTTATACCAAGCACATGCTTGCCATTAAAGGGATTAAATCCAACGCGGTGGCTGGGATTTTGGCAGAAGCAGGAGACCTAAGTCAATATCAACATGGGAATCAACTTCTACGCCATGCGGGATTGCATTTATGCGAGGACAGTTCGGGAAAGCATGATCGATCACGGGAAAGCTAGCGCTTTCCCTTCGACAAGGGTCTGACCCCTGTCGAAATCGAGTGTTAAAGTGTTTCATAACACTTAAAAAGCCCAGATTCTCCATAAGAATCAGGGCTTTTCTTTTCCCAGGCTTCCGCCAGCTAAGCTTCCTTATGCCAACTATGAATCGCCTTTGTCATCTCAGTAATCGAGGTGGTCAGGGCTTCCATTTTGCTTTCCACTCGGGTGAGCAGATACCAGGAAACAAAGATGGGGAAACCCAGGTTACCGATAAGGGGTATCGGATCGAAGGCATCCATGGGTTTCCCTCCTTTCATGGGGTTAAGTAAAGGGGCCAGACGAGGTCAGGCCCCTTGGTTATGTTCATTACATACTTTCTACATCAAAGTCTGAAACGGTCCGTTGCGTGATGCCGGCATCTTTGACGGCTGCGATATCGAACAATCCGCCGATTGCAACGATGGCATCCATTTGGGTACGGGCTTCAGATGAAGTTAAGCCGGCTTTAGGAACAGGTACATCAAATTTTGCAGTGGATCCATCGGTTTTGCTGAAATAAAGGGAAAGCGTGGATTCGTTGACTTCACGAGGCATGGGGTACACCTCCTTTCATAAGGGGATGGGGTGAAAAGTTCTTGGGAGTAAAATCTAGAGGTTAGGGAATATCAATGATTTCTTGATCACTGGAGAGGATGACTTGATCCAGTGGCCAGTCGGAGAGAGCTGCGATGGCTTGTCCAAAAGCATAGGCATTGTCCAAAGTAGCATTCTCGACATTGACGTTTTTGTAGGTGCGGCTTTTGTAGGTTGGGTTTCCTTTTAGGTCTGTGCCGCTAAGGAATACTAACTTGATTTCCTTCACATCTTTGGTCGTTAGCATGTTGTTCACCTCCTTTCCTTGATGATTTAAGTATAGCATCTTTGGATCCCTTTGTAAACAATAAATTTATATAATTTATAAATTTTGTGTACAGAAGAAGAGTAACTTTATTTTATTCCTTTCTCCGGAGCTCCCACCAGATCCAATGTATAATCCACTTCGTTCCATTTCACGCTATACCCTAGGCTTTCAGCCACTTTCCGCAATGGGGCATAGGTGGTCCCGTTCTGTAAATAGCCCATGGCGATCGGTGTCCCTTCACGACGAATGGAGACCAGTGGCCAACCGGATTCGAGATCCTTCATTAACATCGTCCACGGGAAAAAGGGACCAGGGCAATTCTCTTTATTAATGGAGTCTATTTCATAATGGCCAATAATGTATTCACGGGTGAGGGGGATGTTCCAACGAGCAGTGATTTGTTGGATCAGCCATAATCCGGCTTGATACTGGGGTTGATCAATGGCTCCGCCGCGATCTTTTCCTTCAAATTCAATGGTGATCGTATAACGGTTAGGGTTACCGCCACGTTGAATGATTTGTTTTGATGTAGGTTTGAGAACCCTTCCGTTTGTCCAGGCTCCGTCTTTTTCTTGCACATATTGATGGATTTCTCCTTTTCGTCCTACGCCATAATGGCTGCTAACCTGGGTTTCTGGATTTTGAAAATGGGCCAAGGTTCCAGTCAGGGATCCGGCCATGGTGTGTAGGACAATCAAAGGGGGAGAGTTGATAGGACCGGATTGGGGTCTTACGTTTGGAGTGAAATGGGGACTGCCTTTCCATTCAATGGGATACATTCTAATTCTCCTCTCAATTATATAAATTTGGAATTACCTGGTTGTATTGAATTACACTCCTAGGCTGCTTTCACGAAGCGAGAAGGTTGTGGTCTTCTAGCTTCTTGGCACATTCATCATGAAAGTATCCGAATGAACCGAAAATCAGAGGATAGGATCTTCCATTGACGAATTCCGCAACGGTAAGTAAACAAAGTAAGCATACTTTGTTGCCATAAGAAAAGAGAACAGGTTGCAGGAGACTGTTTTCTCTTAACATCTATTCGATCTCTCCTAACTGTCTCAATAAATCTTGAATCTCTGCTTTTAATTCTGGGTCAATCTCATCTTCATCAGTGGGATTGGATTCAGGAGGTGATTCTTGTTGTCGCCATACCCATTCCGGGACATCGTGAGGTCGTGTGCGGGGAGGTTTCGGGAGGGAATTAGGAGGGGACACGGGTTTTTTCCATTCATTCAGTAATGCTTTATACAGATAAGCCCCAAATCGTTGTTTATCCTGGCAATAGTTCAAACAGATGAGCATTTTTTGTTTAAAATCAGAAATGCTGAAAGAAGGATGTGTAAAACAGCTCTCATAAGCTTGTATGATTCCTGTCATTCGCTCCTGGAGTCTTGGATCCTCTTGAATCGTCTGTTGTATTTCACTAGGAAGAGAATTCGAGGAAATCGGAATCTCTTTCTGTTCTTTTACAGGATCCTCGGATGGAGGAATAGGCATATCTTCTTTTGGGGTTTCCTGAAGGAAATCTGCATTTGAAAGGTGTCTACCATCAGAATTAGCGGAAATTTCTTCTGGAGAGGATAGAGGCTCTAGTACTTTTGCAGCGTTTTCGGGGCAATTGGAGGGATATTCATAGATGATTATATGAATTTCCTGTCTTTTGTCCTGGGTTGGATGCAGCTGGATGAAACCATATTTGAGAAGTGGTTGTAGTACCTTTTCATAAAAAGTGGTTTTTCCTATTTTCAGTCGTTTGATGATTTTGTTCAGAGAAAGGGGCAGGTAATGATGTTCGCTTGAGGAAGCGCTTTCGTTTTTCCAGCTATGAAATCGTAGCCAGGACAGAAAGGCTTTTTCACCAAGTTTTGTGATCCAGTCCGTTATGGCTATGGGGTGTAGCTGGGGGATACATGCGGGGGATATCATTGTCATTTTTTTAACCTCCTAAAGTTTTTAGTGGTGAAGGGGATTAATTGCGTTTTTGCGATGGAGTAAGCGTTGAAGCGTGCTTGGATACAGCGCCGATCACTTCTTCCATGGTTTGAACCTTCTCGAAGGTGTTCGGTGAATCACAAAACTTGATGAAGGCCAGGTTTGCCTTACTTTTTTTCAGTAAATCTAGGGTTCCATTCGGAACTAAATGGTATAGATTGACATCTAATGCCATCGCTATCCGGGCGAGGGTCTCGATGTTTTTAATGTCTTGTTCTCCGCGCTCTGCCTTTGAGATCGTCTCCGTACTTACACCAGACAGATGTTCCAGGTCTTCTTGGGTCAAACCTAATTCCTTTCTCCGTTTGCGAATACGCTCTCCAACCGATTCCATGCGTTACACCACCTTCCCTTATAACCATAAAGGACAAGCTCTCTTTATCACCAGGTACTGAGAGTCGTTTTATTTGGTGTAAATTCGCATTTTTATACGAGTTGTAAAATGTTAAATAAAAATGGTTTGAAAATTGTTGGATGTTTTAATGATCTATGATCATTTGATGATCTTTTTCAATATCTATTGTTTTATATCTCTATTAATTAATGAGGACAGGACTGGTTCTGGGTGGAGACTAGTGTGTTTTTGAGTGTGGTAGAGGGAACAGGCGGTATGAGTTCTAGCAATATAGGATAGAGGTGGTTTCCATTTGAAATTGGTTTTGATTGAGGAGAGGGCTTTAATCGGGACTGGTGAAAAAGTTAAAGTTCCAGATACTCCTAAATGATTGATTTCTTAAGATTGCTTTAGGCTGTTGCCAGAGGAATCAAAGAAGAAAGTGCAAACAGTCTAGGTTGGGGAGGGAGTGGGGTAAGTAAGGACTAGTACTTATCTAGGACTGATTACTGGATGAAACCAGTTTTCCTGATAGAATATTTACTGATTAAAGCTTGGTTAGGACTTAGAACCGGTTCTGAGTAAGGACTGGTTTTTATTCAATATTAGTTCCGTAAGGGTTGTGAACAACGCCGCCACAAACCAAATAGTTCGAAACAAGAATATACGTTCTTGTTGTTATGCTTTGTGATATAATCTTCTTGTACAATAGAATAGGCTCCTCAAGGGTGGTCGGCTCATCCCCAAATGAAAGGGGTGAGAACATGGTGTCAATAGATGATGCAATAGATTTAGCCATCAATTTCGGTAGCTTCACACTAACATTTATTGGTGTAGTTATTGCCGTTTTGACACTTCTAAGCAAAAAGAAATAGACCGCCCTTGAGCTCACAACTCTGCGGTCTATTTCTCATATACTTGAGCCGACCCCACTTGGGGATCCTCTGTTGTACATGACCGACCGTGTTCCAGCACGATCGGTCTTTTTAGTTTATACAGTGATAATTAATTCTATTATATACAGGGTAACCGATAAACGTCAAATCACATGGTTTCTATTGAAAACTGGTTTTGATTGAGGAGAGGTATCTCTGATCGCAAACGCGTAGCACTTTCCCTAATCTGCTCAAACTTAAAACAAAAACTGATGGAGATACAAAAAGATGGCAAGTAAGCAAAAACAATTGGCCTCATCAATGAGTGACAAGAGATTCACTTGATCGGGATGCCGAAATTGGTAAGAATATAATGGAAAACGACTCCTATAACCATTAATGATCGCAGACGGAGAAGGGGCCAGACCCCTTCTCTGAGCTAAAGCTAAAGCTTTGCGAAGTCGAACACAATTAATAAAAACGTAATTACAGGCTTGCTGAATTGTAGTTCGACTATTTCATTCTAAGGAAGCAAAGCACTCAGCCTTAAACCGGCCTCAACCGAAACAAATGATCATCACCCGGTCGAACACGACCGCGTCCGTCCCGATTGCTGGTCAACACAAAAAGCGATCCATCCGGTCCCTCTACGATATCTCGAATCCGCCCACTCGAACGAAAAAAAGAAGACAATAAGCGGATCGAGCGAGGGCGCCCCTCCTCAATCGAAAAACGTAGAATTTGGCTGCCCCTCAGATTGGCCACCAACAATTGGTTTCTCCACGGTCCTCTTGTCACAAAGGTCATGCCGGAAGGGGCCCAGGTTCGATTGCCACTATGAATCAAGGGACGCACCAACGACTCCTGCTGTTCATCGCCTTCAATGATCGGCCAGCCGTAATTGCCGCCGGCCTGGATCAGATTGATCTCATCATGACCAGAATCCCCATGTTCAGAACTATACAAAATCCTTGTACGAGGATCCCATGCCAATCCTTCAGGGTTTCGGTGGCCTAAGCTGTACACAGGGGAACCGCGAAATGGATTCCTGCTTGGAATTGCCCCGTTTCGTTGAATGCGCAGGATCTTGCCGGATAACAGTCTGCGATTTTGAGCCGAAGAGGATATCCCTGCATCTCCTGTGGTTGCATAAAGCAATCGATCGGGTCCGATTTTTAACCGCCCCCCGTCGTGGATCCGACTGCCAGGGATTGTATCAAGTAAAACCCGGTCAATCCGAGCCACCTGATTATTTTCCACTAATCGGACAATCCGATTTCGGATTTGCCCCCCAGCTTCATAAGTAAGATACACGTAGAAAAAATGGTTTTTGGAAAACTCGGGATCGACCGCGATTCCCAGTAGACCGCCTTCACCGATGCTGATAAAAGGGGGAGAGAACGTAATCAACGGCTCAGGCAAGAGCCTTCCCTGGGCCACCACTCGAACTCTTCCCGGCCTTTCAGTTAGAAAAATCCGTCCGTCAGGTGTAAAATCCAGAGCCCAAGGCACTTGTAATCCTGTGGTGACAATTTCAATGCTGTAGGGTATTCCACCCTGATTCTGTCTTAACATCTCCACACCTCGTCATCGTTTCATAAGGTGATATAACATATTCCAGCAGCGACCTAAGAAGTGCACCCAACAACAAAAAAGCCTGTAGAATCCCGAATTTCCATTGCTTGTATAATGTAATATTTCTTGTACAATCGAATAGGCTCCTCAAGGGTAATCAGCTCACTCCTCATTTTAGTGAGAGGGGGTAGGATTCATGACAGTATACGAAGCACTAAATCTTGTATATGAATTTGGTTAATTGGTTGTAACGATTATTCTTATGATCGTCACCTTTTTGTCAAACAAAAACAAATAAGGCCTCCCTTGGGATTGGCATCCAGGAGACCTTACTTATACGAAGCATCCCTGTTTTTCCTTTTCGAAAGGGTTTAGGAGAATAGCCTGGATGTTTGAATGAACCTTTCTTACCCTCTTGTTTTCACCAATTTTCTATCATAATTAATAGTTGCAGGCTGGTTTTACGTGAGGACTGGTTTTAGTTTTAGCCCGGGTGTGGTTGGTGTGGACACGATCCTGTAAGTGTTACTGCAGCTACGCATTCGGATATGGTGGGTTTCCTTTCCTGATTTCAGATTTACATTGATCAAAGAATAGACCGCACTTAAGTTACGAACTCTGCGGTCTATTTTTCGTGATAAAGACAGAAAAGTCAGCGCTTTCACTGCGCAGGGGATGATTCCTTAGCCGAAGCTTAAGCGCGGAGCAGTTGAACGTCTTCACTCACAAGGTCAAACCGCAATAGTAAACAGGATTAATGTTCATGGTGAGTCTCTAATAATATTATATCTAATCATTTTCCGTACCAATGTAGTTCTATGAACTCCTAAAATGCTTGATAGCTCCTCGATAGAATGAACGCTCTTTAGTTTTTGTGATATAAAATGTTTCTCAAACTCCGCGGTTGCTTCTTTCAGATTATTAATATGTAGCAGAGATCTACTAAAGCTTCTAATATTTTCAGGAAGGCTGTCAGCATCTATGATGCCATCATTCATGATAATTAATCGCTGACGCTGAAGCACTTCCGCGCTTCACCTCTGAATAGGGGTCAGACCCCATCTCTGAGCTAAAGCGTTATCTTTGCGAAGTCGAACACTAAAGATGGAGTAAAGAGGTTGTTTAAACGACAATTTTTTGTATGTAATGAAAAGAAAGAAAAACCATCACTGAATCTTAATTTATTATTGACTAGCTAAATATTCTGAATTAATATAACATTATACCGAAAATTGACCCAACCAATTTCACTAAAAAACAATAATTGTAATCTGTAGTACAAAATATTTCGATTGGGGGTCTGATTAGATGGCATTAAATTCTGTAAATAGGGAGGGTTGCATATTAACTAATACGCTTGAAAGATTAGTGATTTATAGATTAAAAAAGCATGGCTTTAAATTGGTCGGACCGATATTGATCATGGAAGTATAATACAATTTTAAGGGGAAATATTTCTATGAAAAAATTAAAATGGATGCCATTGTTCACTATTGTCACAAGTTTTTTTCTAATAGTAGGATGTTCAACATCTAATACGAGTTCTAATACGACGAATAACACAGATAATGTGGCTAATTCCAAAAATACAAATGAAGGATCAGCCAAAGAAGGAACACCTAAGCCAAAGATCACATTGCAATTTGGTAATATTTACAATGAGGACCATCCATCAGGAAAAGCTGCTTTAAAATTTATTGAACTTGTTAAGGAAAAGACAAATGGAGAAGTAGCAATCGAACATTTTCCATCGGAGCAACTTGGTTCGGAATCGGAGATGTTAGAGAGTGTTAAAATGGGTGCACTAGATATGTCAATTTCAGGAACTGGGATTGCGGGGAAATTCCAAAAACAATATCAGATTTTCCCTCTTGTATATATCACCAAAGATATGGAGCAATTAAATCACATTATGAACAGTCCGCTTGGTGAAGAAATGGCGAATAAGTTTTTAGAAGAGAACGGCGCTAGAGTTCTCGCCAGCAATTGGATTAGAGAACCAAGAGTGCTATTTGGAACTAAACCGGTGAAAACACTTGAAGATCTAAAAGGCTTCCGAATTAGAGTACCTGAGCAACCTGTTTGGATTAAATCTTGGGAAAGACTTGGCGCATCTCCGACACCTATTGCTTTAGGAGAATTATATACAAGTATCGATTCAGGAATTATTGATGGAGCTGAAACGGGAATTTCCTATTACAGTAGCAATGGGTTCCAGAATATTGCTCCCTACGTTATGTTGACTGATCATGTTTTTGAAACCAATTTGGTTGTCATGAATGAAAACGTATTCCAGAAGCTTTCCCCCGAAAACCAAAAAGCGGTAATCGGAGCAGCAAAAGAAGCTGGAGAATACCACATTGAATTAGTTGAAAAGTCTGTCGATGAGCAACTAGAAAAATTGAAAAATGAAGGCGTTACTGTTATTGATGTTGATCGTGATAAATGGATTCAAAAAGTGGATGGACTTGGTTTGGAGCTAGAAGATCTTTGGGGCAAAGGATTATATGAGAAATTTAAAAGCTATCAATAAAATATTCAAAGTATCTTATTTCAGTGTGATTCTAGGAAGAAGGGGATTCAATTGAAAGTAATGCTGCCAAGGATGAAGTCATGGATTGATCTTTGTACGGAAATTGTTTCTGGCATCGGGTTGATTGTGATGTTCTTGTTGCTGTTAATTCAGGTCATTTTACGTTATTTTGACAATCCGCTTTTTTGGGTGGAGGAAGTTGCTTTATTGCTGCAAATTTGGGTGGTTTTTCTAGGTGTATCCATCGTATTGAGAAAAGGCGGCCACCCTTCTCTCATATTATTGCAAAGAGCTTTGTCTTCCACATCATTTAAGTTGCCACTAGAGTTTGTGATCTATGGCTTGATGGGTATTCTTGGGGGGGCGATGTTTTATTATGGAATTCAACTGGCCGAGGAAACGTGGTCCGTAAAAAGTCCAGCATTGGGAATTTCCCGGGGGGTATTTATTTTGCCTGTATCGTTAGGTGGTGCTTTAATTGTGATTGAAGTTTTCTATCAATTTTTCAAATTTCTTAATAAGGATTAATGGAGGATAATCATATGATTCTTACGGTAGGACTCGCGCTGGCAATATTTATCATCATTGGTGTTCCAATATCGTTCAGTATGGGATTGGCAGGCCTTCTCTATCTATGGTTATTACCTGATATTCCTACGATGGTTATTGTTCAACGTTTTGTAAAAGGTGCCGATTCATTCCCACTTATGGCTATACCAATGTTTGTTTTAGCGGGTTCTCTACTAAATGTTGGTGGGGTTACAAGAAAACTGATTAAATTAGCTTCATCACTAGTTGGGCACATACGAGGTGGATTGGCTCAAATGAATGTAATCTCAAGCATGTTTTTTGCAGGAATATCAGGTTCTTCTAATGCTGATGTAGCTGGGCCGGGACGGGTTCTTATCGACGGAATGATAGAGGAAGGGTATGAAAAAGAATTTAGCGCTGCAATCACTGCGTCATCTTCCGTGATGGGACCAATTATTCCTCCAAGCACTTTGTTTATAATTTTTGGTAGCATTTCTATGGTGCCTGTAGGAGATCTTTTTCTTGGCGGTGCAATCCCTGGAATCTTAATGGGAATCTTGATGATGGCGATATCCTATTATTTAGCCCGAAAAAGAAATTATCCATGGCATAGCTCCTTTAGTTGGAAAACGATGTGGGTCAACGTTTACCAAAGCTGGCCGACACTCTTTACGCCGGTGATCATTCTAGGTGGTATTTTAGGTGGTATTTTTACTCCAACCGAGGCAGGAGTTGTAGCTTCAGCATACGCGTTTATTTTGTCAGCATTTGTTTACAAAGAGTTAAAGCTAAAAGACATATGGATTGTTGTTTCAGATACGGTTCAAGCTACCGCGATGATCATGTTTCTGGTAGCTACTGGATTAGGGTTAAGCTGGGTATTAAGTAGGGAGCAGGTTCCCAAGTTATTAGTAGATTCCATTACTTCCTTATCTGGAAACACAACAATCATCTTATTATTAGTGGCATTTGTTTTGTTGGTGTTGGGAATGTTTTTTTCTGTTACTTCCAACTTAATCATGATGGTTCCGTTATTAATGCCTTTAGTTAATATACTACATATTGATCCCGTTCATTTCGGTGTGATAACAGTTCTAGCATTGGCGATCGGGGAGGTTACTCCACCGGTAGGTGCCCCGATGTTTCTTGCCTGTAAGTTTGCCAAAGTATCAATAGGTGATTTTGCACGGGCAAATATGCCGTTCTATATCGTGCTAATTTTAACTCTCCTTTTGGTCGTGCTGTTTCCGCCACTTTCTTTATGGTTACCATCGATATCGTAATAAGTTGAAAATATTGTACCAATTAACAAAGGGATGTGTAGACAGCTTTGGATTTAAATTTAAGTAAAACCCATAAAATTATCAAAATGATTCAGGAGCTTATAAAAGAACGAAAATTAACTACTGGGGAGAGGCTCCCTTCTGAAAGGGTTTTAGCCGAACTCTTTCAAGTAAACCGTTCATCAATTAGGGAAGCTATTCAAATTTTAACAACTTTACGTATGGTAGAAACTAAGGTTGGGTCTGGAGTCTATATAAAAGACCCTAATGTTGAAGCTAGCATTGAATGGCTTTATTTACAGAATAGCTTGGGAATTGGTATGAATCTTCAAGAAATTAAAGATGCCCTTGAAATTCGGCATGTATTAGAAATGTATGCCATCCGAAAAATTTGCCTTCGCCAGGACGACTTCGGATTACGAAAGTTTAAGAAAATATTAAACGAACAAAAAGCCCCCAATATAGACGCAAAAACAGCGAATGAAATTGATAGGAAATTCCATTTAGCCTTGGCAGAAGCCTCTGGTAACCAATTGCTTGTCCGTCTTTTAAATACTTTATATGACCTTTCAATGGACAGAAGAAACAAATATTTCGAAGATGCCAATCGTGTTAAGATATCATTTTCTCACCATGAAGCGATCTATAATGCGTTAAATGCTCGAGATTTAACAAGGGCAGAATCTCTCGTGGCACTTCATGTGAAAGAAGCTCAAGTTGTATATGGAGTGGAAAATAATTTTTAATAAAGGAGGGAAAGCGTAATGATATTAACAGATGAACAAAATAATATATTACACGGAAGTCAAGGGCCACTGCTTCAAAAATACATGCAATGGATGGTTCGATGGGGAACTGCAATGAATGCAGAAAGACTAGTTCCCGTACACAATGTTCATGTATCGGGTGTATCAGCACCTGGTCATATGGTGATCGGCATGCCTGATGGTGTGATGAAGGGAATGAAAGAACAAATTTGGGATACGACTAGCTTCAAGGTGAAAGCACCCACGTATACACATGTTGCAAGGATTACGCTCGATTATGCAGATGAACGAGGATTGGAACCAGATCAACAACAGTTCCAACATGAAATTATAGAACGTGCACGTAAAGCGGGTATTGTTCTAACCTGGTCATGTGCCCCCTATTTAGTTGGTGTTCTTCCAGGAAAAGGCCAGATTTGCGCCTGGACCGAATCTTCCGCAGTAATCTATGCAAATTCCATTTTGGGAGCTCGGACAACCCGTAACGGCCAAGAGTCCGCAACAGCTGCAGCTGCCCTTGGTGTCGTACCTGAATTTGGAGTGTTACTAGATAAAAATCGTGTTGGTGAAATCCTTATTTCGGTTGAAACAGACATAAATAATTCACTGGATTTCGGTCTGGCAGGATATTTTGCTGGTGAATTAGCAGGACTGAAAATTCCCGTATTTGAAGGGTTGCCATCTATTCCTGTTGAGGCAGGCAAACAAATTTCTGCCGCTTTGGCCACCTCCGGAGGAGTCACGATGTTTCATGCTATAGGGGTTACTCCCGAGGCTTCTTCCTTTGACCAGGCTTTTCAAGGGGGTACCCCTAAAGGTAAGTATGTGTTTGATGGTCAAGCTAAAAAAGAGGTATTAAATAAGTTGAATACTATTAAGGACGGGATGATTGACCACGTAATGATAGGGTGCCCACATGCCTCATTAGATGAAATTAGAACGGTTGCAGATTTATTGGATGGAAGGAAGGTGGATAACAACATCAGGTTGGAGGTATGGACACCGAGAGCCATCCGAAGAACAGCAGAGGATTTGGGTTATCTTCAGGTAATTGAAGAAGCTGGTGGAAAAGTTTTATCTGATTCTTGTCCAGCAATTAGTCGAGTTAGCCAAGGAAAAGCGATGGCAACCCATTCTTGTAAACAGGCACATTATTCCCAACAATTATTGGGTAATAAAGTTGCATTGGGTACGATTGAGCAATGCGTCAATTCTGCAATTGAAGGAAGGTGGTTATCATAGAAACCGTAATTCGAATTAAAGGGAAAGGGTTTGCATCTGGAATCGCTGAGGGGGAAGCTGTTGTAGCAGATACAAGAATTTCGTTTTGGGGTGGATTTGATCCTAAAACAGGGGTGATCGTTCAAGATGGGCCTTTAAAGGGGGAAAATATTTCAGGAAAAATCATGGTATTTACTTCCACTAAAGGATCATCAGGGACATCGGGAATGATTTCACTGGCACAGCGCGGGAATAATCACCCGCTAGCTTTTGTGAATCAAGAAGTTGATTGTATGGCGGTATTGGCGTGCATCGTATGTAATATTCCAATGGTTGGTGAACTCGAAGTAAATCCTCTTGAATATATTCAAACAGGGGATTATGTTCGTGTTGATGGGGATAACGGAGTGCTTGAAGTTTACAAGGCCAATATTCATGCCTAAGCGATAATTGGAGGAATTTCAATGTTAGAATGGACAACTGATGTTGCTGTTCTTGGAGGAGGACCCGCTGGGATAGCAGCTGCAATAAGTGCTAAACAAGAAGGTGCCGATGTTATATTAATAGAAAAGTACGGATTCTTAGGAGGTATGGCAACGGCTGGGATGCTTGGCTCTATCTGTGGATTTTACGGAAAAAATGATAAAGGTAAATTTTCCGTGGTAGGAGGTATTGGCTCAAAACTTCTAGACCGTTTATCTTCTCTAAACGGTCTAGGACAAGATATTCATATACTAGGAAAAACATATGTCATACCTTATGATATTCAAGCTTTCAAATTTGTTTGCGATGATTGGGTTGAAGAAACTGGAATTCAACTGATCTTGCATGCATGGGCAGTAGATGTTGATTCACAAAATGGTGAAGTTCGCGAAGTCCACGTTCAGACCAAAGAGGGTTTAGGAATATTAAGAGCTAAAGTATTCATCGATGCAACCGGGGACGGGGATATTGCTGCTGCTGCAGGTGCCGAATATACACTAGATCCTCATCAATTGCAATTGCCATCTACTCTGTTTACTGTAGCGAACGTCAACCAAGAAAAAGCCGAAAAAGTTGATTCCGCTCAATGGGCCTCCCTTGTTCAATTAGCTAAATCAAAGGGGTACCGTTTACCACGAGTTAGCGGTACTGTTAGAAATCTTCCTTACAAAGGATTGTTTCGACTCAATGTGACAATGATTAGCAACGCGTTGGGGGTATTGAATGGTGTTAATCATCAAGATTTAACATTTGCTGAAATAGAAGGACGAAAACAGGTGCGTGAATATTTCAAATTCATGAAAGAATATGTACCTGGTTTTGAAGATAGCTTTATTGCTGAAGTTGCACCGCAGGTTGGAATAAGAGAAACGAGGAAGATCCTTGGTGAGTATGTATTAACAGAGGAAGATATTTTTCGAAATATTCAACCTCATGATGTGATTGCTTTAAATGCTTGGCCATTGGAGCAGCATACAGGCGAACCTGTTACAAAATGGGAATTCATCCCTGGTTCAGGACACCATGGCATTCCGTTTCGTTGTTTGCAACCGGTCAATATAAATAACGTAATGGTAGTTGGACGGTGCATATCGGCTACACATCAGGCTCAAAGTTCGGTTCGCGTTATGGGACCGGCCATGGCAATGGGAGAAGCAGGTGGGGTAGCAGCAGCGTTGATGGTAAAGAAACATCTTAACAATAGTCGTGATATTGAACTAACTGATCTACAAGAAACATTAGTACACCGTGGAGCAATTTTAAGCCTAGACAAAACTGATTGGCAATAAGGAATTTTGTAAAATTCACTAGTGCGAACACGTGAAAGCTACCGCTTTCCCTTTGACAAGTCTGACCCCTGTCGAAATTAGTCGGGAGTTAAAATGTAAATAACACGCAAAAATCCCTGATTCCATAAGTGAATCAGGGACTTCTTTCTTTCCAGGCTTCCGCCAGCTAAGCTTCCTTATGCCAACTATGAATCGCCTTTGTCATCTCGGTGATCGAGGTGGTCAGGGCCTCCATTTTGCTTTCCACTCGGGTGAGCAGGTACCAGGAAACAAAGATGGGGAAACCCAGGTTACCGATAAGGGGTATCGGATCGAAGGTGTCCATGGGTTTCCCTCCTTTCATGAGGTTAAGTAAAGGGGCCAGACGAGGTCAGGCCCCTTGGTTATGTTCATTACATACTTTCTACATCAAAGTCTGAAACGGTCCGTTGCGTGATGCCGGCATCTTTGACGGCTGTGATATCAAACAATCCGCCGATGGCAACGATGGCATCCATTTGGGTCCGGGCTTCGGATCGCAGACGGTGAAGCGCTTTTGCGCCTCACCTCTGAAAAGGGGTCAGACACCTTCTCTGAGCTAAAGCGTTAGCTTTGCGAAAAATAATGCACACCTACAAGGATGCCATTCGTAGGGCTTTCATGGCATGTATCTTATATCCGAATCGATCGTCCTCAGGGGTGAGGTCTTTCCCGGAAAGCCAGCCGACCCCGTGCATGGGTGGGGGCGATCCTGCTTGTGCCGAATCAGGATATGAACGAGCTTATTTCATTTTTAAAAGGGTATTATTTTACTGAAGATGGCGTTGGAGGATAATCAATAAAGGCCTATAGTTGGTAAAGGAAAACGAACCATTTGGATCTACCGGTGTGCCTTAACTATATTTTGTATCGGTATTAATCACAGGATTGCTCAACCGTATTATTATCCAAACCAACCATTTATTTGGTGTGAATAAATAGAATTAAACTAGAACAAACATTCCCTACAATAGGGGCTTATGGTATAATTTTCTTGTACAATCGAATAGGCTCCTCAAGGGGCGGTCGGCTCACTCCTGTTTACTCATTAGGTGAGGAAGGGGGTGAGTGAAATGATGACAGTATACAAAGCATTGAATCTAGTAATTGGATTTGGTCATCTGGTAGTAACGATTATTTTAATTGTAGTTACTATCCTGTCGTCAAATAAAAACAAGTAAGGCCTCCCTTGAGATTAGCACCCAGGAGGCCTTACTACCTTAATAATGAGCCGACTTCCCTAGTGGGAATTCGATTCGTACAATGTAGTCACAGATGTTCGCAGCATCTGTGGCTCTTTCTTATTGTATCCATTTTATCACAGAATTGATTCTTTTTAAACTTTCTATTCTTATTTTACCCATTGTCTGTTTTTTGCCGGGTTTAACCACAGAGCATGAATCTACGTGATGTTCCATTGTTTACTTCTAGTCGTCATCACCATCACACGGAGAGGGTACATTATTTTCTTGTAATCGCTGACGCTGAAGCACTTCCGCGCTTCACCTCTGAATAGGGGTCAGACCCCATCTCTGAGTTGAAGCGTTAGCTTTGCGAAGTTGGACACTCGCCTAACGAGAAATGACACGACATTAAAATAAAAGCCTAACCCTCGTTTCTCTATTTTGTAATTAGAGTGTCGAGGGTTAAATCTTTTTACAATCATTTTTGTATTTAGAACGTTTTATTTCTTACGCTTTACTTCGATTCTATAGCCGTCAGGGTCAGTAACAAAGAAGTAAGAAGGTGTTCCACCTGAAAGTCCTCTCAATTCACCTGTTTCATAAGAAGAAGCTTTACAAATTTTATGCATTTCTTCTAAATCATTTACTGTTACGCCCAAATGACTGAAACCATTTCCTATAATATATGGATCTGCATCATAATTGTAAGTAAGTTCTATTTGTACTGAAGAACCTGGTGAATTTAGATAGATTAAATCAAATTTATCTTCAGGGAATTCTCTGCGACTGGCTACTTCAAAATCAAAAAGCTCAGTATAAAAATCTAAAGTAGCATCAATGTCTCTAACACGTAAACAAATTTCAACGAGCACTTGGTCCATTATATCATCCTCCGTAATTTTATTGATTTTATTTTATCATAGATACTATATAAGTACATTTAATTCGATGAATAAAGTTAATTGTTATTTAAAATGGTTATTTAAAGGAGAAAAACATCAATACATTGTTTTTTTGAAACTACTCCCCAAGCGGCTGATACTCTGCTGCAAGACCTTTTTGAACGCCTGGTCGTTTCGCAATGCGATGAGCCCATTCCAAGAGATAAGTATATTCATCCATGTTTAAAAATTCATAAGAGCCTTCATACAATTTTCCTAAAGCTAAACGTCCGTACCAAGACCATATCGTAATATCTGCAATAGTATAGGTATCACCAGCGATATAAGAATGCTGAGCTAATATTTTATCCAGTAAGTCTAATTGACGTTTCGTTTCCATAGTAAAACGATCAATTGGGTATTTCATAGGCTCTGGCGCATAAGCAAAAAAGTGACCAAACCCTCCACCAACATAAGGACCTGACCCAATTTGCCAGAATAGCCAATTCAGGGTTTTTGTCCGTCCATGAATATCTGTCGGGATCAGTTTTTTAAATTTCTCAGCCAAGTAAAGTAGAATCGATCCTGATTCAAAAATTTCCACACGTGGACTTTGACTTTGATCGACTAGGGCTGGGATCTTAGAATTAGGATTGATCTTGACAAAATCTGAACCAAATTGATCGCCGGCTCCAATATTGATTTTATACAAATTATAGTCTGCACCATCGACACCCAACTCTTTTAGTTCTTCCAGCATAATCGTCACTTTAATACCGTTCGGCGTTCCCAGTGAATAGAGTTGGAACGGTGCCTCTCCGACTGGTAGTTTTTGTTCGAAACGTTCACCGGCTGTCGGACGATTACCGCCTCTATTCGAATTCTCTTCTTCCCACTGCCACACGTTTGGTAATTCATATTTTGTCATCTCAACACTCCTCCCAATAGCTATTTAATAACTCCGGACTCCATCATACTAACAGTATAAAAGTATTCCTGATATTTAGTTTATCATCTATCTATATTTATCATTCGGCAAAAAGCAGCCCAGTAACTCGAATCCCCCTAGAAGTCATCACGGGCGTTGCGCAATTCGATAAAGTACTCCAATGTTTCCACTTGCAGAAAGAGGTTAATTTCCTTCTCTCTGCCGATCGTTGTCGGGAGTGTTGGATGTCCTTTTGCACGCATTTCCCGGACTTCTTCCAATGCTTTGGAAATTTTTTCATTATCTGTCTGCATGTCGTATGCAAAACGTAAATTAATTTCGGTATACTCGTGACCGGGATAAACATTTATATCATCATCCAAGCGCTTAAATTTCTGCAAGGTTTCATATTGAGCTTCGTAATCGCCGGTAAAAACCCGACCGCATCCTGCTGAAAACAAGGAATCCCCGCAAAAGAGATGATCTCCCATTAAAAAACTGATATGGCCATGCGTATGACCTCCCGTTTCGTAGACTTGAAAAGTTTGGCCCAACAAGTTAAAGGAATCCCCTTCCTCTACAACACGATTCGCCAAGCCTTTCGTTTCATTCGGTCCATAAACAGGACTTTCCGGATGTCTCGCTACAATCTCCCGTACCCCGCCGGTATGATCTTCATGCTTATGCGTTAAAAGAATGGCCGCCAAACGAAGCTGCTTTTCTTCGAGGTAATCAAGGACAACTTTCGCTTTTCCCGGATCAACCACAACTGCCTCTGTTTCTTCTTGAATGCACCATATGTAATTATCAGAAAAGGCTTTGATTGGATGAATAATCACCTTACGATTCCTCCTCTTTTCATATATCTTATTCTTTCGCTGACAAGTTTTAGTTTACCTTACTATCATAACATAGAGAATATTATTAATATACATGAAGGGGATAACTCCTCTGACTGAAATTCAATCCAATCCTGTACCGATTATTGGATACATCATTGCGAGTCCGGTTGTTCATGTGCGACGTGCTTTTTAGCCTTGCCTAAACTAGACAATTACTAGATAATGATTGATAGAATTGATATTTCTTTCTATTTGAAAACTGTCTAGTTTTTTTGTAAACTTATATCCGCTTATAGGATTTGATTTTTGAAGTGAATGGGAGGCGGTCACAACCATTCACAGCATTTGGCAGTAAAATTCAAAGAGGACAAGCACTCGCAAAGGAGTGCTTTTTATTTGGTGTAGAGAAGGTGACAGGGTTCATATTCTTATGTTTTTACAGGGGGTGGTTGAATGAAGGTTTTTATGGATTTGAAATGGTTCTTTAAACAGGAAAAAAGACCATATATTCTAGGAATCCTTTTATTAATTGTGGTAGCGATGCTTGAATTGGTTCCGCCCAAAATCATTGGGATTATTGTAGATGCAATGAAAGACGGGACTCTAACAGGAAGCCAGCTTCTGACATGGATGATCGTTTTAACGGTCACAGGCATTTTGATGTATATCATTCGCTATTTTTGGCGGGTCATGATTTTCGGTTCCGCTTATAAGCTTGCTAGACAGCTGCGGGATATGCTGTATTCTCATTTTACGAAAATGTCGCAAACCTTCTATCAAAAGAAAAGAGTAGGCGACTTAATGGCTCACGCGACAAATGATTTACAAGCTATTCAGCAGACCGCAGGAGCCGGCGTATTAACAATGGTCGATTCATTAACGATTGGGATTGCGGTCGTTGTGGTAATGGCAACTACGATAAGCTGGGAATTAACGCTAATTTGCTTAATTCCAATGCCATTCATGGCGATTATGACGAACTGGTATGGTCGTTTGCTTCATAAACGGTTTTACAAGGCGCAAGAAGCCTTTTCGTCTTTGAACGACAAAACACAGGAGAGTATTACAGGAATTAAAGTCATTAAAACATTTGGTCAAGAAAAGGAAGATGTCGAAGAATTTTATCACCAATCAGCCGATGTCGTGAAAAAGAACTTGGCAGTTGCGCGAGTGGATGCCTTATATGATCCAACCATCGCTGGCATTGTAGGGGTCTCTTTTTTCTTATCGATTGCTTTTGGTGCGAAGTTTGTCATAGATGGAATGATTACAATTGGGGAACTCGTTTCGTTTAATGCCTATTTAGGGTTGCTCGTCTGGCCGATGCTGGCATTTGGCTTTTTGTTTAATATTTTGGAAAGAGGGAGAGCTTCTTATGATCGGATACGATCGATTCTGGAAGAGCCAGTTGATATAGTAGATACACCAGATGCGTTCGATCAAGTTCCGACTGGGGATATTGCATTTCATATGGATGATTTTGCTTACCCAGGAGAACAGCAGCCTGTATTAAATCAAATACACTTTAAGTTAAGAAGGGGAGAAACCCTCGGCATTGTCGGAAAAACAGGAGCTGGAAAAACGACTTTGTTAAAACTTCTCATTCGGGAGAGTGAAGGGTTTGATGGAGATATTTTGTTTGGCGAAAGACGTATAGATGAATATAAACTTGAAAGGCTTCGTGAAGCAATTGGTTATGTACCACAGGAGCATTTTCTATTTTCATCTACGGTTGCAGAAAACATTTCATTTGCAAAGCCAGATGCGTCAATTGAGGAAATTCGTCATGCTGCGAGATTAGCGAAGATAGATGAGGATATTCTTCAATTTACGGATGGGTATGATACGATTGTCGGCGAGAGAGGCGTCTCCCTTTCCGGTGGACAAAAGCAAAGGATATCCATTGCTAGAGCGTTATTAATGGAACCAGAAGTCTTAATTCTCGATGACTCTTTATCCGCCGTTGATGCGAAAACGGAAGATGGGATCTTAGCATCATTAAGGGGAACTCGTGCTGGAAAAACAACGATTATTACAGCACATCGCTTAAGTGCGATTCAGCATGCGGATACCATTCTCGTTCTTGATAAAGGAGAGATTGCCCAAATGGGTACACACGATGAACTAATGGAACAGGATGGCTGGTACAAGGAAATGTATCTCCATCAGCAGTTAGAAGCAATTGTAGAGAAAGGGGGATCTCATGGGCAAACCAACTGAATTTACGAAACAGGAGCAGCGTACGATCCTGTTTCGACTGCTTTCCTATACGACCCCTCATTATAAAAAAATTATTTTTGCCTTTATCCTCCTGACGTTGGCTACATTGGCGGAAATTGTCGGACCGTTAATGATTGCACATTTTATTGATGACTATTTAGCGCCGAGATCTCTTTCTCTTCAGCCATTGCTCGTTTTAGGAGGAGGCTACCTTGCTATTCAAGTAGCAAGGTCGTTTATTACGTATTTTCAACAATATAAATTTCAGGAGATTGCCTTAAAAATCATTCAAAAAATCCGTGTGGATGTCTTTACTAAAGTACAGGGACTCGGATTAAGATATTTTGATAGGACTCCAGCTGGAAGTACGGTTTCTAGAGTTACGAATGATACAGAGGCAATAAAGGAACTGTTTGTAACGGTTCTCGCCAGTTTTATCCAAAGTGGATTTTTACTTATCGGTATATTTATCGCGATGTTCATTCTAAATGTTAAATTGGCAGCATTTTGTTTAATCATTATTCCGCTAATTTTATTGATCATAAAACTGTATCGGAAATACAGTTCACGTTATTATGCGGAAATGCGTGAACGATTAGGTGAGCTGAATGCAAAGCTTAATGAATCATTGCAGGGCATGGCCATGATCCAAATGTTCAGACAGCAGAAAAGACTAGAAAGTGAGTTTTCTGCGATCAACGAAAAGCATTTTCTTGCCGGTCGCAGAAATATTAAACTAGACAGCTTGCTTTTAAGGCCTGCAGTCGAGCTCGTGTATTTTGGTTCTTTAATAATGGCACTAAGCTATTTCGGGATTACCTCTTTAAATAGTCCTGTTGAAATCGGTGTGGTATATGCCTTTACAACGTATTTGCATCGTTTCTTTAGGCCAGTGAATGACGTGATGAGGCAGCTATCCTTGTATCAACAAGCCATTATTGCTGCCGGCAGGGTATTCCGACTGCTTGATGAATCGGAAGTGGCACCGGAACAAAAGAATGCGGGTGAAACAAAAATCAAAGAAGGGGAAATTGAGTTTCGTGACGTGAGCTTCTCCTATGATGGGAAAAAGGATGTGCTCAACGAGATTTCCTTCACTGCAAAACCGGGTGAGACTGTAGCGCTAGTCGGTCATACGGGAAGTGGCAAAAGTTCAATCATTAATTTGCTGATGAGATTTTATGAATTTGAGCGAGGGGATATCTTCATCGATGGTATTTCAATTAAGGAATATTCACGTGAAGAGTTACGGGAAAAAATGGGACTCGTCCTTCAAGACCCTTTCCTATTTTATGGTACGGTAATGGATAACATTCGTTTGCATAACGATTCAATGACAAATGAAAAAGTAAAAGAGGCAGCGGAGTTTGTTCGTGCACATCACTTTATCGAAAAGCTAGCGGATGGTTACGAGCATCGGGTCGTTGAGCGTGGCTCTACTTTCTCTAGTGGACAGCGGCAGCTTATTGCATTCGCCAGAACCATTGCTACGGATCCAAAGATCCTTGTTCTCGATGAGGCGACAGCTAATATTGATACGGAAACAGAAGAAGAAATTCAAGCTGCTTTAGCAAAAATGCGTAAGGGGAGAACGACGATTGCGATCGCGCACAGATTATCAACGATTCAAGATGCTGACTTAATTCTCGTCCTCCATCAAGGAAACATTGTCGAAAGAGGATCACACCAGGAACTATTGGCGCAAAAAGGACTCTATTATCAAATGTTCCAGTTGCAAAATGGTCTTGTCGTTTCGTAATGTTTGTCACAAAATATTCACGTGAACAGAAACACTTGCTATATTTTTATGTATTCTTTTGAAATAACAAAACTAATCCTACTGCTGCCAGATGAAACTTATTTATTAAAGAATGCTGGGGAAAATAATCAAGTAGTCAATTATGAGAAAAAGGAAGGTTATGATCATAGCTATTTCTTTATATCTACTTTCTTAGCGGATCATTTCTCTTTCCATATGAAGTACTTAAGATTATTATCATGAGGGGATGTAAAAAATATCCGCATTTTTAACATAACATGGATATTTTTTCCGAATATTTAGTCATATATGGTTAATTGGGAGGAGGCGAAGCTATGGATTTTAAAAAAATGTTAGCGAATGACCGTGTGAAATCATACTTATTAAAAGCCCGTTATGGGATTGAAAAAGAAAGCCATCGAGTGGATTTATCGGGAAATTTAGCTAAAACCGATCATCCTAAGAGCATTACGTTAAAAGATGATCACCCATATATTCAACGAGATTTTTCAGAAACACAAATGGAATTAATCACACCTGTTACGGAGACCGTAGAGGATTTGTTTCATTCCTTGGCAGCGATTCATGATGTTGTTTATCGCTCGATGGATGAGAATGAAATGCTATGGCCATTAAGCATGCCGCCACAGTTACCAGAAAAAGAAGAAGAGATTGTGATTGCGAAATTGGAGAATGTCGAGAATGTTCGATATCGTCAAATTTTATCGCAAACTTATGGCAATCGCAAACAAATGGTTAGCGGAATTCATTTCAACTTTGAATTTGGCGAAGAGTTGGTTCAAGCCTTATTTCGTGCACAATCGGAGTTCAAAGATTATCAGCAGTTTAAAGTGGAAATGTATTTAAAAGTTACAAGAAATTATTTGCACTACCGATGGTTTGTGACTTATTTTTATGGGGCTTCTCCTCAGAGCGAAAAGAACTTTTTTGAAGATGATTCTTTGAATGAACCTGTAAGAAGCATTCGAGGCAGTAAATACGGGTATGCCAATTCGGATGATGTTCAAGTGTCGTATAGCAGTATTCGGAACTATATTTCAGATCTTGCTTCCTTGGTTCAAAGAGGACTTCTATCAGAAGAAAAGGAATTTTATGGACCCATTCGTTTAAGAGGGGGGCATCATGTTTCAGATTTAAAAGATCACGGTATTCAATATATTGAATTGCGCAATATCGATTTAAATCCTTTTGAAAGATATGGAATTAGTGATGAACAAGTAGAATTTCTCCATCTTTTCTTACTTTATTTACTATGGAAAGATGAAGGAGATCATTGTGATGAATGGGTAAAATTGGGGGATTCCTACAATGAGATCGTGGCTCTCGAGCATCCATTAGCGCGCACACAATTTGAAGTAGATGCGAACAAGATGATTGATGAGATGGAGAAGTTAGTAGAAACCTTAGATTTACCTGTTTATGATAGGTTATTTGTTCATCTAAGAGAAATGCTGATGGATCCAAGCAAGACTTTAGCGGGCAGACTTTATAAAGAAAGTGAAAAAAGCAGTCAAAGTCAGGTGGCTACATTAATCTCTAAAGAAAATCATAAAAAATCATGGGAGAAACCATATCAATTAGCAGGATTTACGGATATGGAGTTGTCCACTCAGATTTTAATGTTTGATGCGATTCAACAAGGGATCCAAATAGAAATCTTGGATCGACAAGATCAATTTTTAAAGCTGAAATTAAAGGATCATGTTGAATATGTGAAAAATGGGAACATGACAAGTAAGGATAATTATGTATCGACTTTAATTATGGAAAATAAAACGGTAACAAAGAAAATTCTTCACCAACATGGATTCCGAGTGCCTAAAGGTGAAGAGTTTCAAACAGTTGAGCAGGCTATTCGTTCCTATCATCTATTTTCCAGCAAACCTTTTGTTGTGAAGCCGAAAACAACAAACTATGGAATAGGAATATCCATCTTCAAGGATGGCGCAAAGGAAGAAGATTATCTTAAAGCAATCACTTTAGCCTTTAAAGAAGATCATTCTGTTTTAGTAGAAGAATTTATGAAAGGAACAGAATATCGTTTTTTTGTGTTAAATGATCAAGTTCTTGCTGTTTTATTACGAATTCCTGCGAATGTAAAAGGTGACGGGAAACAAACTATTGAAGAATTAGTCATTAATAAGAATCGTGACCCGCTAAGAGGAAGAGATCATCGGACCCCTCTAGAAACGATACAATTAAGTGAATTAGAGAACCTGATGCTTAAAGGTCAAGGGTATCAAATGGATTCCATTCCAGAAAAGGATGAAATCGTCTATCTGCGTGAAAACTCTAATATTAGTACAGGTGGAGATTCGATTGATGTGACCGATCTCATTCCTGATGATTATAAAAAAATTGCAGTGGATGCGGTAGCCGCCCTAGGCGTTAAAATTTGTGGAATTGATTTAATTATTGAAGATACAGAGGTTCCTGCAGCACATAAAAATGCTTATGGAATTATTGAAGCGAATTTTAATCCATCCATGTATATGCATGTTTATCCTTATAAAGGCAAATCACGACGATTAACAATGCATATTATCCAGTATTTATTCCCTGAACTATTACAAAGTTAGGACTCAAAATTAATCAAACTAGAGGTACCACTAGCAAAAAGCGAATTTACAACGGTAACCTGTTGAAATGAGGGGACGGTTCTCCCGTTCTCCTAATAATTAGGAAAACAAGAGAACCATCCCGCTTTTTACCTAAGAAAGGAGATTGGAACGATGATTGCTGCTTATGAAGAAGATGTAGCTAGTTTTGATAAAATTGATTCCGCAAAAGCACAGGAATTGATAAAAGGAAAAGGCGAAGCGGTTATCTATATTGGCAAGGCTGTTTGTCCTTATTGTCAATTATTCATTAAAAAACTAAAAAAAGTGGCTGCAGAAACGGATACTCACATCTATTATATCAATAGCGTGGAGGAATCTGATATGGAAGGGATTACGGCCTTCCGAAATGAATACGACATTCCAACGGTTCCCGGTTTCATCTATACGAATGGTTACACAGTAAACGTAAAATGCGATTCATCCATGTCAGAAGAAGAAATCAAAACTTTTATCAATAAATAATTCAATACTAAAGACAAGTGTCTGTTATAGAGAAAAGGATTCGCTCCCGCTCATTAAGTGAGCCTTAAATCGGCCTCAACCGAAACAAATGATCATCACCCGGTCGAACACGCCCGCGTCCGTCCCGATTGCTGGTCAACACAAAAAGCGATCCATCTGGACCCTCTATGATATCCCGAATCCGCCCGCGCGAACCAAAAAAAGAAGACAATAAGCGGATCGAGCGTGGGCGCCCCTCCTCAATCGAAAAACGTAGAATTTGGCTACCCCTCAGATTGGCCACCAACAATTGGTTCCTCCACGGTCCTCTTGTCACAAAGGTCATGCCGGAAGGGGCCCAGGTTCGATTGCCACTTTGAATCAATGGGCGCACCAACGCCCCCTGCTGTTCATCGCCTTCAATGATCGGCCAGCCGTAATTGTCGCCTGCCTGAATCAGATTGATCTCATCATGACCAGAATCCCCGTGTTCAGAACTATACAAAATCCTTGTACGAGGATCCCATGCCAATCCCTCAGGATTTCGGTGGCCTAAGCTGAACACAGGGGAACCGCGAAAAGGATTCCTTCTTGGAATTGCTCCGTTTCGTTGAATGCGCAGGATCTTGCCAGACAACAGTCTGCGATTTTGAGCCGAAGAGGATATCCCTACATCACCGGTGGTTGCATAAAGCAATCCATCTGGTCCGAATTTTAACCGCCCCCCGTCGTGGATCCGACTGCCAGGGATTGCATCGAGTAAAACCCGGTCAATCCGAGCCGCCTGATTATTTTCCACTAATCGGACAATCCGATTTCGGATTTGCCCCCTCGCTTCATAAGTAAGATATACGTAGAAAAAATGGTTTTTGGAAAACTCGGGATCGACCGCGATTCCCAGCAGACCGCCTTCACCGACGTTGATAAAAGGGGGAGAGAACGTAATCAACGGGTCAGGCAAGAGTCTTCCCTGGGCCACCCTTCGAACTCTTCCCGGCCTTTCAGTTAGAAAAATCCGTCCGTCAGGTGTAAAATCCAGAGCCCAAGGCACTTGTAATCCTGTGGTGACAATTTCAATGCTGTAGGGTATTCCACCCTGATTCTGTCTAGGCATACCCACACCTCGCCATCGTTTCATAAGGTGATATAACATATTGCAGCAGCGACCTAAGAAGTGCACCCAAAAAACAGATCTCTGTCCTTAAAGGACCAACATATAAAAAACGGAATTCAAAGTATTCACCATTTACAGGTTACATAAGGAATAGTAGTATGTAACTATTAATTACTATTTTCAAATTATTTGGACCCATTTCAGAAAGGGTGATAATAGATGCGAACACTTGTATTAGGAGCAGGAGCAATCGGTGGTTATTTTGGGGGAAGATTGCTTGAAAAGGGAGAAGATATTACCTTTTTAGTAAGGGAAAATCGCCAAAAGGAATTAAGGCAAAATGGATTAGTTCTGAAAAGTGACTTTGGTGATATAACAGTTTCTCCTAAAACCATTACGGTCAATGATTCTCCTTCCTCCTTTGACTTGATTATCTTTTCAACGAAGGCGTATCATTTAGAACAGGCAATAGCTGATATTAAACCATTCGTTGGAGAGCATACAGTGATCCTACCGTTATTAAATGGGATCGCACATGTGCCTTTATTAAAAAGAGAACTGGGAGAACAAAACGTTATTGGGGGTCTGTGTTATGTCTCAGCCACACTAGATGATAAAGGAACCGTGATCCAATCCGGCCCAAATAATCGAATGGTCATTGGAGAATTTGATAGAACGCCATCCAAACGGATTGAAAAAATAAAACACCTGTTCACAAGTGCAAAAACGACATGTGAAATTAGCGATAATATCGAACAAGAAATGTGGCACAAGTATTTATTTATTGCGACTATGTCCGGAGTTACAACGTTGTTCCGTTCCCCAATGGGGGCTATTCGTTCTAGTGAAGGTAGCCGGTCATTCCTGGAAGGATTATCGAATGAAGTAAGAACCGTCATGGAAAGATATGGTGCTCCCTTGAGTGAGGGAATATCCCAAAAGCATTTAGCATCTTTTGATTCAGCACCCTACGGCAGCAAGGCCTCCATGTTAAAAGACATGGAAAAAGGCGCACCGCTTGAAGGAGACCATATACACGGTTATTTACTAAAGCTGTCAAAAGAATTAAATCTTAATAGCCCTTTACTTGAAGTCGTTTATAGTAATCTGGAAGTCTATCAGAGTCAAATTGGATAAAGGCTGAAGCGGCGAGGCGCTTCTAATCGAACACGGAAAAGCTAGCGCTTTCCCTTCGACAAGGGTCTGAAATTATTCGAGAGTTAGAGTGTTTTATAATATGTAAAAGTCCCTGATTCTATGTAGAAATCAGGGACTTTTCCTATCCCAGGCTTCCGCCAGCTAAGATTCCTTGCGCCAACTATGGATGGCCGGCCTGTGTCACCTCGGTGATCGAGGAGGTGGTTAGGGCTTCCATTTTGCTTTCCACTCGGGTGAGCAGGTACCAGTAATCGCTGACGGAAAGCACTATCGCACTTCATCTCAGAAAAGTCAGACCCCTTCTCTGAACTAAAGCGTTGGCTTTGCGAAGTCGAACAAATTTGACATTCTTTCAAGTTGGTTGAAGAGAAGAATTAAGCTATGGACTATGTTTACGATAGGGTGTCAATACATCCGTAAAAAAATCATACTTCTCTGGGTGCAATTTTTTCTCCATGTAAAGGAAATAGTTCCATATACACCTTTCATTTAAATTTTAAAAAAATAGGATATTCGTTGCGGATAATGGCAACCTCCAGGTGCCTCATTCCTTCCACATGCCTTTCCTTCGAAAAATACTGTTCAAGGATTCCATCCACGAAATCGGATCGATTCCCTTTCGTGTTTATCCTCTTGCCGCCTGCCACCCGATCGATGAGCTTTTTTGTTTGCGGTCTGAGGTAAACATGGACCCCGATTTTTTCTATTTTTTTCACAAATATAAGTATTACCATCCGGCAACGGAGCAGCTGTCAGCTTTGTTCTCAATGGATTTCTCATAATGATCACAGATGGTGAAGCGTTGGCTTTGCGAATTTGGACATAGTCATGAATGGGTAGGAATATTACGTTCCTTGTGATTTCAGTACTCAACAATTGGTTTCCATTTGGAAACGAGGTGTTTATTTGAATTCAATTTGATGGCTATAAAGAATCAAAAAGCCCACATACCTAACCGAAATGTGAGGGCTTATACGTTTATTAAATTTCGCTTCTATAACGTCAAAATAAGGGAAATGTTTCAAGGGGGAATCTAGCTATTTAAGAAAGGCAGTTGTTTTTTGAAATGCTTCGATGCAAACCTCCTTTGTATTTCGTTGCCAATAATCCTCGTTAAAAACCTCAACAGAGAATGGTCCGTGATAGCCAGTTTCCTTTATTAGTTTTATCCAATTCATAATTGGTATTATACCATCACCAGGAAAAACTCTATGCTTTGTTCCGATTAAATTAGAAATTGGAATAGACATGGAATCATCAAGATGAACTACCATTATCCTTTCTGGATCAATTCTCCTTATTGCCTTAATGTTTGAGTTTCCTCTATAAACATGAAAAAGGTCGATCACTAGTTTACAGTTAAATCGATTTACTTTTTCAATAACACTTAGAACGCTTTCTAGTGTATTTAACTTCCTGTTTGATCCGATAAATTCTAATCCAAGTACAAGATTGTATGAAGCAGCGATATCACATAATTTTTGAGTGTTAGATATTGTTTCGGGTATTGTTCCTATATTTCCGATAATAGGCATAACAATTCCGCTCGCACCAAGGGCCTGACTGCGTTCAAAAAGTTCTTTAAAATCATTAAGGAGCAGTAATGTTAAATCGTAATGCCATGGATAATAGGATGGGGCAGGACATACGAATAGAATTTCCATTTGATGTTGGTTCAATAATTCTTTGAAAGAGTTAAGGTTCCCATCGATTGAAATAAGCTCCTGTATTTCGTTACTCCAAAGTTCAATGCAATTAAAACCGGCTTCCTTGATCATCTCAATTTTTTCATTAATGGATGCGTATTTTATTGTTATTGTATTTAAAGCTAAATCAAATGGAGTTCTTATCATAGTATTGAACACCTCCGAATTATTAATTTTCAAATAGAAGGACTAACATATGGAATTTCGCTTTTTTACAGATCATGAGGAATTAGGGATTATTTGTTTTGTATTTTATCTTCCATAAGTTAAAAAGTCCATATAAATAACAGAATTTTATATTAACAATAAATACACAGTAAATATAGTATTGACAGAATAAACGGAAAGGTTTATCCTGAAGTTGGATTCGGGGCAGTGTCCCAAATAAAAAACGGAGGGGTTTAGGTGACTACAACAAGTAAGCATTTGCTCGAATATGTTTCAATACAGGGAACAAAAGTGCGTTTGATGCAAGGAGGAACTGGGGAACCGCTTATTTACTTACACGGTGCAGCTGGTGGGGGGAACTGGTTGCCTTGTCTTGATTTACTATCCAAGCATTTTCAAGTATATGCACCGGAACATCCAGGGTACGGCAAGAGTGAAAATTGTACAAAAATCCAGTCGATGACAGATTTGGCTTATTTTTATTTGGATTTAATGGATGATTTATCAATTGACTCAGCTACATTTGTTGGATCTTCTTTAGGAGGTTGGCTTGCCTTAGAGATCGCTATAATTGCACCCCACCGAGTGAGTAAACTTATTCTCCTCGATTCTGCAGGAATTAGGGTTGAGGGTGTTGAGGTAGTTGATCAATTTATTATGGATCCTAACGATGTACTTGAACTTTTATTCTATGACAAATCAATTCCTGAGAAACTGAGATCCCTAGGATCGTCTGATCCTGAAGCAGTGGAAATGAACATACGAAATCGGATAATGACCTCTCATTTGGCGTGGAATCCTTACTTTCATAATCCAAAGATTAGAGAACGAATTCACAGAGTGAAAATACCGGTTTTAATTGTTTGGGGAGAGAAGGATGAAATTTTCCCAGTAGAGTATGGGCATGAATTTTTAAACTTACTGCCAAATGCGAAGTTAACAGTGATTAAAGACTGTGGACATTTGCCTGCTCAAGAAAAAGTAAATGAATTCTATAATGAAGCAATTTCGTTTCTTCAAGGAGGAGAATAAAATGAGGTTCTTTTTTCATCACCTAATGGCGTGGCCTTATGTTACCGAAGAAATGGTAAATAAATATGATGCAGCATGGGTCACTTTTCCAAATAAACATTATGATCCAGAAAAAGGTGTTAAGTTATACGAAAGATATCTAAGTGAACTTGAATATGCCGAAAAGATTGGTTTTGATGGGGTATGTGTAAATGAGCATCATCAAACAGCTTACGGAACGATGCCTTCGCCAAATATTATGGCGGCTGCGCTCGCCAGTAGGACATCTAAGGTGAAAATTGCGGTATTAGGCAATGCTATTCCACTACGTGACAACCCATTAAGAATTGCGGAAGAAATTGCCATGTTAGATGTATTGACGAATGGAAGGATCATTTCGGGTTTTGTAAGAGGAATTGGACCAGAATACCATAGTTTTTCAAAGGACCCAACCTTATCGCGGGATAAATTTTACGAAGCACATGATTTAATTACTAAAGCCTGGACTGAGGAGGGACCCTTCGAATATTATGCAGAGTTTACCAAACTAAGATATGTGAATCCATGGCCACGTCCTGTTCAAAGTAACCCACACCCACCTATTTGGATTCCTTCCCAAGGTAGTTTGGAAACTATTGATTGGGTAGCTAAGAAAAAATACACTTATCTCCAAACCTATAGTTCCATTTCAAATGTTCGAAGGGTATTTACTATGTTCAAAGAAGCAACCCTAAAATACGGATATGAGGCTTCACCATTCCAAATGGGTTGGGCTCTACCTATTTATGTCGCCGAAACGGATGAGCAGGCAAAGCAGGAAGCGCGCCGTCATATTGAATATTTGTTCAACGATGTATTCAAAATGCCTCAGAGAATGTTTTTCCCGGATGGATATCTAACACTTAAATCAACCCAAAAAGTCCTTGAAAGCAAAAAAGGAATCGGAACCAGCTACCTCTCCTTCGACGAACTCTATGAAAAGGAATATGTGATTGTTGGAAGCGCAAAGACAGTTCGAGAGAAAATTAAAAAATATCAAGAGGAATTTGGCTTTGGGAATTTACTAGGGATGATGCACTTTGGTACCTTACCCCATCACCTAACAATTAAGAATATGGATCTATTCGCATCCGAAGTTATGCCGTTCCTTCGTAATTTGGGTGAGAACTCTATGAATGAAGTCGCCGCAGCGGCAGACAACACATAGGAGAACCAGTTATGAGGGCTGCAATATTAAAGGAATTCGTTAAACCAATGATACTACTAGATATTCCGGAACCTGAACCAAAACCTGGTGAGGTTGTTATCAAGGTAAAGGCTTGTGGGATTTGTCACACAGATGTTTCCATATGGGAGGGGAAATACCCTCCTCGGAAACCTTTACCAATGGTGTTGGGACACGAATTGTCCGGTGAAGTCATTTCTGTAGGAGCAAATGTTAAAAGCATTTCCAATGGGCAACGTGTAGTTGTATATAACCTATTAACATGCGGGATTTGTGAGAATTGCAAAAATGGCCGTGAAAACTTATGTTTTTCTTTACAAACCTTAGGCATTGACACTGATGGTGCATTCAAAGAATACATTACTGTTCCTGAAAAAAACTGCCTCTATTTGCCGGAATCGGTTAGTTGGAACGAAGGAGCTGTTATAACTGATGCCGTAAGCACTCCATTTCATGCAATTGAGAGAAGTAACATCAAAATGGGGCAAAATGTGATTATTTATGGAATTGGTGCTCTTGGATTAAACGCTGTGCAAATTGCATCGAAACTTAGAGGGGCAAATGTCATAGCAGTTGATATTACGGATGAGAAATTGGAATGGGCTAAAGAATTCGGGGCGATCCATACTATTAATTCTTTAAAAGAAAACTTGATTGAGAGCATAAAGGACCTTACAAGTGGAAGAGGGGCAGATTGCGCCTTAGAATTTGTCGGATTGGAACAAACATATCAACAAGCAATAGGTAGTGTCCGAACAGGTGGAAAGGTTACAATCGTAGGTGCTACCAGAAAACCATTTATGGTTGATCCGTATCGGTTCTTTAAAGAAGAGGTGCAACTTTCTGGATCATATGGTTATCTGCGTAGTGATCTTGAAAAAGTTTTAGAACTAGTATCTAATGGGAAACTCGATGTAAAAAAGTCGGTATCACATCAGGTAGAACTACAATCAATAAATGAAGGATTTCAAATTGCGCAAGATCCTTTAATCCATTCGCTTAGAGTTGTAGTGTCTTTATAGGAAGGGAGTGTTTATAATAGCTAATATTTTAGTAACAGGTGGAAGCGGATTCATAGGTAGCCATGTAGTTAGACAATTGGTGGATCGGGGTCAAAATGTTGTAGTTTATGATATGTTTCTTAGTGAAAGGTTAAATCAAGTTAAAGAGTCAATAGGATTTGTACAGGGCGATATAAGTGAATGGGATCAGTTGCTTCATGCAATTAAGCAGCACCAGGTTCAAACGATTATTCATTTAGCGTATTATCGTGATATTCAGGAACAGGAAAAGAATCCTCATAGAGCTACGAAAATAAACTGTCTAGGTTTTAATCATATTTTGGAAGCTGCTAGAATTATGGGGATTAAAAGGGTAGTATGGGCAAGTTCAACTGCCGTTTATGGATACCCTCATCTGTATAATGAACCTGTAGATGAGGATGCATTATTAAGTCCTACATCAATATACGGTGCTTGTAAGGCTTATGACGAATATTTATCGAACCATTATCGGAAAGCGTTTGGTTTGGAAACAATCGGATTAAGGCCAACGGTTGTCTATGGGGATGGTAGATGGTACCGTGGATTATCTAATTTTACTTATGATTTATTTGCATATGCTACATCAGGTAAAGAATATGTTGTTCAACACGGTGATAAACGAGTGGATTGGTTACATGTAAAAGATTGTGCAAGGGCTTTTGTTCTAGCGGCATTAGTAACAAATACGGTACACGGTATTTTCAATATTACTGGCCAAGTTGCTACATTAAGAGAAGCAACGGAAGCGATCCAACGCATTGAACCAAATGCAAGATTTGAGATTAAACCGGGTGGCAGAGAAGAGGAATATTGGCCTGCTTATTTGGATGGCACTAGAGCCAAAGATGAACTAGGCTATATACCAGAATTTGATTTATCAAAAGGGTGTAAGGATTACTTAGACATCCTGCGTGCAAGTTTCATAGAAGTTTAAATTTTATTTGGGGGCGGTATTATTTATGTTGAAAAAAAGGGTAGCAACAATTTGTTCCGTCACTTTGATAGCTATGACCACACTAGTTGGTTGTTCTACATCCAACCAAGCCACATCAGAAAATTCAACCTCTAATTCAGGTCAAGAAAGCGAGAGTTCTAGCAGTGAATCTAAGGTGTTCCGTTTAGCACATGTAGTGGCCCCTGATGAAAATCATCCTTACACCGTTACAGCCGAGTCTTTTAAAAAATATGTGGAGGAAAAAACGAATGGAAAAATTAAGATAAATATTTTTCCAGGCGGACAGCTTGGCGGAGATACGGATTTACTAGAAATGGTTAGGAAAGGTACCTTAGATCTAGGTGTCATTTCAGGTCCAGTTTTGGCAAATTATACACCTGTTCAAGCGGTATTAGACCTTCCGTGGCTTTATAATAACAATTTGGAGCTAATGCATGAAGCTTTTACAAGTGAAATTGGACAAAAAGTTTTGGAGCGGATGTCTAAGGATGTTGGGGTTAAAGGATTAGCATATTCTTATCAAGGATTTCGCCATTTTATTACGAACAAGCCTGTTCAGTCAATTGAAGATTTACAAGGTATGAAGTTCAGAACCCAACAAAGTCCATTACATGTTCAAATGTTTCAAACAATTGGGATGAGCCCAACACCAATCCCTTTTCCCGAACTATACTCATCAATGCAAACAGGTGTAATAGACGGCTTTGAAACTGACCTATTCGGCTACGATACATCGAAATTTTATGAAGTCGGAAAATACGTCTCACTCTCAGGCCACTTTAATAATACTGAATTACTTTTGATGTCCAATGAAATATTCGATAAACTCTCGCCGGAAGAACAGAAAATCATTCAAGAAGGTGCTAATTTTGCCACCGAAGAAGCTTATAAGAAAAGTGTTAATTTAAGTGACGAGTACCTAGAACGTTCTAAGAAAAATGGAGCAGTGGTAACAGAGCTTGATATCAGTAAATTGAAGGAAATGGTACAACCGGTATATGATGAATGGTTGGCTAAGGATCCTTTAATAGAAGAATATGTTACATACGTTGAAGGGATAAAAAAGAACTAAAGGTATACACCCGCTGAATAAGCGGGTGAGAATAATTATTTCGGCGGAGAGTGATTTATATGTTATCACGATTGGCGGGATTTGTTGATTCCTTTGCAAGGAATTTCACAACGGTTATTACTATTGTAATAGTAGTGACAGTTATCATGCAGGTTTTTTGTAGATATATTTTAGGTTATTCACTGGCTTGGTCTGAAGAATTAGCTAGAAATTTACTGGTTTGGCTCGTTATGATCGGGGTAAGCACTGCATTTTATAAAGGTAACACTATTGCTGTAGAGTTTTTCAGGGAGCGCTTTCCGGAACCATTACAAGTACTTCTCATTCGAATTGAAAACCTCTTTGTAATGGCGTTTGCAGTTGTTATTGGTTATTTTGGGTGTTTTTTTGCAATTGATAATATGGTTCAAAAAAATCCGGTAATCAATATTTCTATGGGTGTATTATACCTAGGTATTTTGATTGGATCGATTATGATTTTTATTCAATCCTTTGTAGGTTTGTTTATGGCTAAGAAAAGAATTGAAAGTACCCAATAGAACGTGAAGGAGGTCTGAATAAGATGTGGGTAACCATTTCTTCTTTTGCAGTTATACTGGCACTTGGTGTTCCAATTGCAGTTTTACTAGCATTGACTAGTATAATTTACCTTGTGAGTACTGGTCAATCTATGCTTATTGAAGTGATAGCCCAACGTGTATATAACGGTCTTGCCAATTTTAATTTACTTGCCATACCACTTTTTATTTTAGCTGGTGAACTCATGAATGCGGTTGGGATCACTCAAAAGCTTGTTAATTTCTTTAATCTCTTATTCGGCCATATAAAGGGAGGATTAGCCTATGTTAATATCTTCTCAAGTATGTGTTTTGCGGGGATATCAGGAACAGCTACATCTGATGCAGCTGCTATTGGTGGGGTTTTAATACCCGCCATGAAGAAAGAAGGGTATGACGTTCGATTTAGTGCAGCTCTTACGTCAGCGGCATCTACGATTGGACCTATTATTCCTCCAAGTATGATTATGATCCTTTATGCTGTTTTCGCGAATACTTCAGTTGCCGCACTTTTTATAGGGGGAGTCATACCAGGTATATTAATAGGTATTTTTTTGGTTGCAACTGTTTATATTCAAGGAAGGAAGAATGCCTTTCCAAAGACTATGAAAAAAGCTTCTTTTAAAGAAGTTAGGAGAGGATTTTTAGATGCCATTCTTGCCTTTTTGATGCCACTCATTATTTTGGTGGGACTTACAACAGGTGTTTTTACAGCAACAGAATCAGGGGCTGCAGCTGTGGCATATGCCTTAATTATTGGACTATTTATTTATCGATCAATAACACTAAAAGAAATTTATAAAATATGTATGGGTGCAGGGATTTTCTCTGCGAATATTTTAATTATTGCTGGCACAGGTTCTTTTATGGCGTGGGTATTAGCGGCTGGAATGGTCCCGCAAACCATCGCTACATCTATTTTGGAATTTACCCAAGATCCATATTTGATACTTTTTCTAATTAATATTTTTTTATTAATAGTTGGTATGTTCATGGATACAACGGCTGCTCTCATAATTCTGGTTCCAGTATTATTACCAATTATTCACGAAATAGGGGTTGATCCCGTTCATTTTGGTGTTGTGTTATGTTTTAACTTGATACAAGGTCTGATCACACCTCCTTTAGGAGTCAATCTATTTATTACCTCACAAATTGCAGGTATTAAGTTTGAAGAAATGTTAAAACCGCTTACTCCTTATCTATGTGCCAACATCATAGTTTTATTTTTAATTACCTATATTCCACAATTAGTCACGTGGCTTCCAGATCTTTTATTAAAATAAAAGATCTCTTCGAATAATATCAAGGGGGAAATTCATTTGGATAATAAAGAGACTGTTGATAAAAAGGAAACGATCAAAAACATTGAAGTTGTTTTTGATCTTTTAGAGTACATGTCATTGAATCCTGAGGGCATAGGTATTCGCGAAGCGGGTCGTTTAACTGATACAACCAAAAGTACAATCCAAAGGATTTTTAATACTTTAGTTGAAAAAAGAATTGTAACACTAAATCCATTAACTGAAAGATATGTCTTAGACGTTGGTATATTTAAAATCGTCGTACGCCATCAATCAGAGAATAGATTAATCCTGTCAAGTGATTCTATTCTAAAAAATTTGAGGGATCAAACGGATGAAACAGTTTGCCTACATGTTTTAGTAAATGATCAACAACTTCCAATCCTTCAATATAAAAGTACACAAGAATTGAATTGGCACTTAATTGTTGGTAAGACATACCCCGTAAATAGTGGTGCTTCAGGAAAGATATTTTTGGCTTACATGGCACCAGCGAAATTAGATTTCCTTATGTCAACATTTGTAAAGGTAACACCTAACACAATTACGGATGTAGAGGACATATTACAATCTAATGAAACAATTCGAAAAGAAAGGTATGCTGTAAGTTTTGGTGAAATGTCACCTGGCGCGATCGGAATGGCCGTTCCTGTCCTTGATCACAATGGTGTACTTGTTGCAGTGGTGGGACTTTACGGACCGGAATTTAGAATGAGGCCTAAGATAGATGAATTTAAAGAAAAACTTTTAAAAGCTGCAAGGGAAATCGAACAAAAATTAATATAGCAACTTCGGGAGGAATGAGTATGCCATTTAGTACAAGAGAAGGTATTTCAATTCATTATCATACTGAAGGAGTAGGGACCCCAATTATTTTTCTGCATAGTTTAGGAACTAATCATAATATTTGGGACGATCAATTTAATGCATTTAAATCGGATTATAATGTAATTGGTTTTGATTTTAAAGGTCATGGAGAATCGGGTAAGAAACTGCCTTTCACCATTGAGAATGCGATGTTGGATGCAAAACATATCATGGATTTACTTGAAATAAGTGAGGCTCACATTGTGGGTATCTCCCTAGGCGGACACGTTGCAATGAAATTATATGAACAAGTCCCAAATCGAGTTAAATCCCTAACATTGGCGGATACATGGGCATATGTGCCACCTCATTTAAGAGTGGAAAGAACAAACAATAGAATTGGAAGACTTCAAAGTATAAGTATTGAACAGTTTTGTGAGGAATTGGCTGTAAGTTCTATCGCTTTAGGAGCGGAATCAAAGACTATAGAGAAGTTACGCGCACTGATGAATTTTTCAAAGGATACCTACATAAGTGCCTGGGACGCCGTACATAGTGTAGATTTTCGTGAACTCCTCAAAACAATTCATGTACCAGTTTTAGTAATGGTAGGCGATCAGGATAAAAGTTCTCCGTTGAGCTATGCTGAAGAAATTACCACTCAAATTGAAAAAGCTAAACTTGAAATTATTCCAAATGCAGGTCATTTATCTCATTTGACCAATGTACCTTATTTTAATCAAAAATTAAGAGAGTTTTTGGGAGGTAATAAATAATGCCAACAATAACCGTGCAATTGAAAGAGGGACAGAGTGAAGAACAACGTACGAGAATAATTCAAGGATTAACAGATGAGTTTGTAAGATTAACAGATATTAATCCGGAAAAAGTCCACGTTATTATTGAAGAAGTAAAAAGTGGTAATTGGGGGATAGGAGGGAAAATTATTTGATGAAATTATTGGGGATTTCTGGAACAATAACTGGTTCGAAAACAGCTGCTCTAGTCAACAAGGTATTAAACGAAGTTGAAAGAAATTATCCAGACGTTCAGGTGGAGCTTCTAGATCTAAGGAATTATAAGTTAGAATTCTGCGATGGTCGACCTAATTCAGAGTACAATGCCGATACTCAAATGGTGATAGAAACGGTTAATTCGGCTGATTTCTACCTTGTAGGTACACCAATATTTCAAGCATCTATCTCAGGGGCTCTCAAGAATCTTTTTGACCTTATACCAGTTGCTACATTTCGTCAGAAGGTAATAGGGTTCGTAGCAACGGGCGGGACGTATCAACACTTTCTGGTGATAGAAAATCAGTTAAAGCCTATAGCAGGTTATTTTCGTTGTTACATTGCCCCGAGTTATGTTTATGCACATAGTGAACATTTTGATAAAAATAACGAAATAATAGACAGTGATGTAATGGAAAGAATATCAAGTTTGGCGCACGAGTTGGTCTTAATGCAACGAACTTTTAAAAAAGAATAGTATTGAATCTTTTTATGGAGGACGATAAGAGGTGGGGTATGGGGTATCTTAAGGAGAATCAAGATCTTGGATTAAACCGCAATAACCTTTTGATTATATTTGATGACGTCCATTCCCAAGTCGGATATGCTATGGGTTTTGGGCAAGATGTGAAAACTGAACATGTGAATTTTATGATAAAAAACTGCAGGGGATTAGTCTATGTATGTATTTCAAAAGAAAGGGCCTTACAGCTAAAACTACCTCTTATGGTTGTTGAAGGAAGGTCAAACCCTCCTGTAAAAAACTTTGCTATTTCAGTAGATTACAAGAATTCTACTACTGGTATTTCAGCAATTGAACGCGTGGAAACGATTAAAGCATTCACGAATCCTAACACAAAATCGAATGATTTCAAGAAGCCAGGGCATATCTTTCCTTTGATAAGCCAGGAGAATGATTTACAAGAATATCATGGGATTACAGAAGCCGCCGTTTTCTTATCACGACTTATTACAAATGATCCGACTTCGTATTTTTGCGAAATTTTAAATGCTTCGGGAGATGTAGCCGATCTAGAGGAAATTCAGAAGTTTGCTAAAGATCACGGCATGAAACTCTTAAAAGTAAGTGGGATTCTTGAAAATATGTATAGGGACCCAAAATGGTTAGAGATTGTGGATAGAAGTGTTATACGAGTTTCAAATCAGGGGGTAGAGGTCTTTGAAGTTCTAAATCATCTCTATCAGACACATCATGCCATATACTTAAAGATGGGCAGCACTTCAACAAAGGGAGTGATTTTTTATGATGAGTGTCAGCTAGGAGATCTTTTGGGATTGAAAATGAACTGTAAATGTAACAAACATTTTATTGATTTTATGAAGGAATTAGTAAATGGTCGTCTGGATTGTATTGTTTATCAACGACATTCTAAAAATTTATTCAAATCAAAAACAGATACCAATTTTGTTAAAAATCAAGTATACGAGTTTATTCTTCAACTAAGGAAATCCGAATACGGAAGAATTAAAGAAATGAAGGCTCCATTGACAACTATAATTTGATTTACCTAATCATCATGAGGGGTGAAGAGGATGGATAAACCTATCTGCGTATTAATAGGACTGGTGGTTCGTGGGAAGAAAATTGGAAGAAAATTAGGATTTCCAACTGCCAATTTATCTATCCTATCCCCAGATCCTCATTTAAAACATGGAGTTTACGGAGTTAGGGTGAATATTGACGGAGTGGAATACTGTGGCGTGTTAAATGTTGGGGTTAGACCTTCGTTTCGCGACGGTTTAGAGGTTAGCTATGAGGTATTTATTATTAACTTTAATAATGACATTTATAATAAAAAGATAAATGTAGAGGTTTGTTTTTATATAAGACCCGAACTTTCCTTTCCTAACAGTGGGGAACTAATAGACCAGATCAAAAAGGATGTTAATTTTGCAAAAAGATACTTTGATTTGTAACTTAAAAAGTAAAAAGGGGTTGAATGATGTTGGCACCTAAAAATATCGTCCACTGGCCGGATTTGTCATTTGTAAAATTTTGCGAAGAGACATTTGGTATTAATAGGGGGATATACAACACAATTGATCTTTGGTTTTTTAATAAGGGAGTCAAAGAGATAGTTAAGCGCAGAAATATATTATTGGGCTTTTTAAAATATTTAAGTGAACCAAACAATTCCAATGAAAAGAATCAGAAAATAAAGATCGGCAAGAAGGGGTTATCTTTTAGATTAATTGATTATTGGATAGAACAGGAAAATAGTTAAAGTAAGAAGTAACAACAGGATCCGAAAGAGGTTGACTATGATGACCGAGAAAAAGAACAGCTTAAATATCATATTAATCATAGGAGTTGTTCTTATAGCCTCCAATCTCCGAGCCCCCATTACATCCATAGGTCCAATAGTTGGGATTATAGCTGCAGATACAGGCTTTTCCAATGCTTTAACAGGACTGCTCACTACCCTTTCACTCCTTTCATTTGCAGCCTTTTCATTTTTTATCCCAAAAATTTCTTTTCGATATGGGATTGAATATACACTAATGGCAGGTTTAGCGGTGCTAACAATAGGAATTATTTTAAGGTCAGTTAATTCAATATTCACCCTATTTTTTGGAACTATAATTTTAGGTCTGGCAATTGCAATTGGAAATGTTTTACTACCAAGTTTAATTAAACGTGAATTTCCCAATAATATCGGATTTATGACCGGTTTATATTCTGTCTCTATGAGTATTTGGGCTGCTATTGCATCAGGTTTAAGCGTACCTCTTGTACTTTCTTTTGGCCTAGGATGGCGTGCGGCACTAATGTGCTGGGCCATTCCCTCAGTAATTGCTTTTGTATTTTTTTTGCCTCAGATGTCTTCAAGTAACCCTCTCTCGAGGAGAACTTACTCTCCAAGCGGATATCTTTGGCGGTCTAAGCTTGCATGGCAAATAACACTTTTTATGGGCCTTCAATCTTTAGGATTCTATTCCATAATCTCATGGCTTCCGGAAATACTTTATAACCAAGGTTTGGAAACTAATTTTGCCGGTTGGTTGCTATCCTATATGCAGATTGTAAGTATTCCATTGACATTTATAGTTCCATTAATTGCTGGGCGTCTTTCAAATCAAAGAGTCATCGTTCTAATTATCTTCCTCTTTTTTCTCATAGGATACTTTGGACTTCTTTATGGAAGTACGTTTTTTTTAACGCTATGGATAACTCTTATTGGTATTGGTCAAGGGGCAAGTATTAGTTTGGCATTATTATTTATGGGGCTACGAACAACTAATACCCAACAGTCATCTGAACTTTCAGGAATGGCACAATCCATCGGATATTTAATAGCAGCTGGTGGCCCAGTATTTTTTGGCTTTCTGCATGATTTGACTCAAAGTTGGACAACGACAATTCTAATACTTATTGCAACAACTATTATACAACTTATAGTAGGGTTAGGTGCTGGAGGTAATAAGAAAATTTCTATTGAGGAAAAAGCTAAGGTGGAAACAATTTGAGTGACCGAATAAGGAAAAGCTTGCGACTAAACTTCGATTAGTATTTATCCCCAGTAATTATTCGAAAACCATAATTACCTATTGGATAATTGCTTGTGATTCAGATTTAGCTTTTAAGAGCATTTAATGAAGACAGTAAGATTCTGTCGTGAAGAATCACATATAATGCAGCGCTTGGTTTACCGCCAAGCGTTTTTTGTGTGCGGCGTGCCCAGGCAAGCCGCTAATTGCTAGTTGGTGAAAGTCCAACCGAGGTAAGAGCCAAGTCACCTCGTAGCTAGCGGACAGCTGGTGGAGAAATCCTAAGGTTGAAGCTCCGTGAAAAGTGCTCATATTGAGTGCCTGCGAATCATCAGACCGTAACATCAAGTGAATCCTGCAGCCTCGTTAAAAAGAACCGAGAAATCGGACAAAGAGGAGTCGAGCCCGTCGCACAAGGGCGAAGACCAGGGACAGTGTGTAGAACTTGGATTTCAACACTTAGGAACCTCTCGGGGTAGGGGGAGCGGTATGTTGAGAAAGTGATTAACGGAACTGGGGAGACCCTCCTTTGCACTTCACTTAAGAAGTAAAGCGGAAACCTATAAGCCCAGCGGTGAAGTGGTGGACGGCAAAGAGGGAGTCGGAGGGGGTAATAGTACTTATGAACACAAGGACAACACAACCTTGTGGAGGGAAGGACCCCTACTTCTGGTCACAAGTTGAAAGGAGGTAAGAGTTAGTGAATGCGAGTAAACTTGCTAACTACACCGATGTAAAAGCTCGAGAACTCTGGACAACTTTATATCTTTGTGCCAAGGAACAACCAAAGCGAAGATTTCATGCGTTGTATGACAAGATTTATCGCCCTGACATTCTAGCCGAGGCATGGCGGAGAGTGAAGCGGAACAAAGGGAGTGGCGGAATCGATGGGCAAACCATCGAAAAGATTGTTTACGAATACGGAGAAAGTAAATTTCTGAACGAAATCTATCTAACTCTCAAAAAGAAACAATACTGCCCAAATCCAGTAAGGCGAACGCACATACCAAAAGGAGACGGTAAAACACGTCCTCTCGGGATTCCTACAATTAAGGATCGTGTTGTTCAGATGGCAACCAAAATAGTCATTGAGCCTATATTTGAAGCAGATTTCAAAGATTTCTCGTATGGATTTAGACCAAAACGGAGTGCTAAGCAAGCTTTAGCGCAAATCCGTAAAGCGAGCAAAAACAGCTATTGGGTGGTTGATGTAGACATTAAAGGCTACTTTGACAACATTAACCAAGAAAAGCTAATGAAGCTTGTGGAGCAACGGATTAGCGATAGACGAGTGCTTAAGGTGATTCGCAAATGGTTAGAGGCAGGTGTCATGGAAGAAGATCAGTTCCATGAAACGGAAGTTGGGACGCCACAAGGAGGAGTAATTTCTCCACTGTTAGCGAACATCTATCTGAATTACATGGATACGATCTGGGAGAAGAAGTTTGCCCACCTTGGAACACTCATTCGCTACGCAGATGACTTCGTCATCATGTGTCGGACGAAACAACATGCATTCGATAGCATTCAAGTGATTCTATCGATCATGGAGAAACTAGATCTCTCGTTAAGCAAAGAAAAATCCAAGCTAGTAAACATATGGGATGGAACAAACGGTTTCGATTTTCTTGGCTTTCATCACCGAAAGTTTCCTAAATACAACAAAGGTGGCTCTAAGATATACATCCTCACTCATGTTCCGAGCAAAAAGGCAATGAAGAAGATGAGACAGAACATCAGGGAATGTATAGGACCAAGAAGCCAGTTGTATCGAGGAATAAATGACGTGGTAGAAGATTTAAACGCCAAGATTAGGGGACTTCGTAACTACTATGCGATTACACCCATGGCGAAGAAATGGCTAAATCGAATCGATTGGTATGTCCTAGAGAGATTGAACTTGTTCTGGAACAAGAAACGAAAAGCTCGACACAAGCACGGAAAGATCGGGGAATTAATGATAATGACGAGTGGAGTCTTATTAAAGCTCACTGGATGACCGTATGCCAAAGACAAAGACAGTCGGAAAGCCGTATGAGGGAAAACCTCACGTACGGTTTGATGAGGAGGGGCAGGCTCCCCTGCCCTTTACTCTACCCCAGCATGGGCGCTGTCTATAGGGTGAGAGTCCCGAACGGGGGTTGGCGAACGCCTACCGTTAGCCAAGAGCAAGGGTGTCTACCGTGAGGTAGAATCTGAAGGAAGCTGGAGGCAAATGCTTGACCTGAGGTACACGAATCCAATTTGAGGCTAGGCTAGTCGGATGAGTCTGCACAACAAGACGAAGTCCTAAGTCGCCAAAAGGCTAGTTTAGTAAACTTGGGCAGGTGCATGAGCAGAAAGACAGCGTTCTTACCTGGGGAGGTCTGTATGGAACGCCATGTACCCATGGTAAGCGAAACCGTAAGGGGTCGTTGAACATACAGAAGTCAGCAGACGTCATAGTACCTAAGTAGAGGACGCTCGAACAGGGAAGGACTGAACGCTAAATCAAGGATGAATCAACCTCTTTCGTATGGATGTGTAGAACGCAGAATTCCAAAAGGAACTACTCTAGGAGAAGAAGGGTGAAGCCCTGGGGGTACTAGAGAGGGCGGAGCATCCATCGGCAAGACTTGACCCTCATCCTGCGAAAGGAAGATATCGAGATGGACTTGATGGAGAAAATCCTAGAACGGAATAATCTATTGGAAGCCCTCAAACGAGTGGAATCCAACAAAGGTGCGGCTGGCGTCGACGGAGTGTCAACCCGACAACTTCGAGCATACGTCAAGGGACACTGGGACATGATCAAACAACAATTAATAGAGGGAACCTATAAACCTTCTCCTGTCCGTAGGGTCGAAATCCCGAAACCTGACGGAGGCGTAAGGTTATTAGGTATCCCTACCGTTCTAGATCGCTTGATCCAACAAGCCATCCTCCAAGTATTTACACCAATCTTTGACCCTACGTTCTCTGTCCATAGCTACGGTTTTCGGCCGAATAAGCGAGGACATGATGCTGTACGCCAAGCTCAACGGTACATCCAAGAAGGCTACAACTATGTTGTGGACATGGACTTAGAGAAATTCTTCGATCGAGTGAATCATGACATTCTCATGAGTCGAGTTGCTCGTAAGGTGCAGGACAAACGGGTACTGAAACTTATCCGTTCGTATCTGAAAGCAGGAGTGATGAGCCATGGAGTTTGTATTCGAAGCGCAGAAGGAACTCCACAGGGAGGCCCGCTTAGTCCACTCCTTGCAAATATCCTGTTGGATGATCTAGACAAGGAACTAGAAAGAAGAGGACTCCGCTTCTGTCGCTACGCAGATGATTGTAATATCTACGTTAAGACAAAGCGTGCGGGAGAACGAGTGAAAATGAGTGTAACAAACTACCTGGTGCAGAAGTTAAAACTGAAGGTAAATGAGGATAAAAGTGCGGTGGATCACCCGTGGAAACGGAAATTCCTAGGTTTCAGCTTTACATGGGGAGAGAAGGCAAAGATTCGAATTGCTCCCAAATCGCTGAAACGAGTGAAAGATAAAATCCGTTCCATGACAAAAGCCAATGACCCATCCCCGATGGAACAGATTATAGAAGATTTGAACCGCTATCTGATGGGGTGGCTAGGATACTACGCCCTAATCGATACCCCGTCACCACTAAAAGAACTAGATTCATGGATACGAAGAAGATTACGAATGATCCAGTGGTTACGGTGGAAGAAGGTGCGAACTCGCTACCACGTCTTAAGGGCTCTGGGGCTGAAGGAAAAGGATGTCCATCGAATTGCCAATACAAGAAAAGGGGCATGGCGCATCTCCAGCATACCTCAAATACACAGAGCTCTAGGGAATGCCTACTGGCAATCCCTAGGACTTCGAAGCTTACTTCAGCGATATACAGAAATTCGTCAAGTTTAGTGAACCGCCGTATACGGAACCGTACGTACGGTGGTGTGAGAGGACGGGGGTTAGTCACCCCCTCCTACTCGATTTCCTTAAAACAAAAGAGGCCTGATTGAACTGACCCAGTCATTTGAGATATGCATAAAAATCCCTTTTAGGCTGCTTGCTTCCTCCGAGTGTACTTGTGTTTGAAAAAAGTTATACTGCATGATATAAGTGTAAAAGAAGTGGAACATGTTGCTGTATATTTTTGGATGAAAGTTTGAAGTTGTATCGATAATGAGAGGATTTGAGTTTGTTGATAGATAATTTTTGGCGTGATTTACCACGGCCATTTTTTGTACTTGCACCAATGGAAGATGTAACAGATGTTGTATTCCGCCATGTAGTGAGTAAAGCAGGAAGACCGGATGTGTTTTTTACAGAGTTTACAAACTCGGATAGCTATTGTCATCCAGAGGGCATGAAAAGTGTGCGTGGCCGTTTGATTTTTACAGAAGATGAACAGCCCATGGTGGCACATATTTGGGGCGATCATCCCGAATATTTCCGTCAAATGAGTATTGGCATGGCAGAACTAGGATTTAAAGGGATTGATATTAATATGGGCTGCCCAGTACCGAACGTGGCATCGAGAGGGAAAGGGAGTGGCCTTATTCTGCGTCCAGACGTTGCGGCAGAATTGATTCAAGCAGCAAAAGCGGGTGGACTGCCTGTTAGCGTAAAAACACGACTTGGCTTTAACGATGTAAATGAGTGGGAGGAGTGGCTAACGCATATTTTAAAACAGGATATTGCGAACCTTTCTATTCATTTACGTACAAGAAAGGAATTGAGCCAAGTAGATGCGCATTGGGAGCTCATTCCGGAAATCAAAAATTTACGTGACCGTATCGCATCAAATACGCTACTAACAATCAATGGAGACATTCCTGACCGTCAAACGGGGTTGCAGCTTGCTGAACAATATGGTGTTGATGGGATTATGATTGGGCGTGGTATATTTAAAAATCCTTTTGCTTTTGAAAAAGAGCCAAAAGAGCATAGCAGTAAAGAATACCTTAATCTTTTAAGATTGCAGCTTGATCTACAAGATCATTATGCAGAAGTACTGCCACGTTCAATCACAGGGCTTCATCGCTTTTTCAAAATTTATGTCAAAGGATTCCCTGGAGCTGGTGAATTAAGAAATCAATTGATGCACACGAAATCAACAGATGAAGTACGTACATTGCTTGATCATTTTGAGAAAAAATGTTGATGGGACGGGGATAGTGAAATATTGCAGTCTACAAAGCACTTCCACGCTTCAACTCAGAGATGGGGTCAGACCCCAATTCTTGATCCCATTTCTGGGCTAGTCCTGGTATGAAAACTACTTAAAGTTCCAGATACTCTAATATTAGTTCCATAAGGGTTGTGAATAACGCCACACACCATATATTTTAAAATCGGAATATATGTTCCTGTTTTTGTGTTTTGTGGTATAATTTTCTTGTACAATAGAATAGGCTCCTCAAGGGTGGTCGGCTCATCCCCGAATGAAAGGGGGTGAGAACATGGTGTCAATAGATAATGCAATAGACTTAGCCATCAATTTCGGCAGCTTCACACTAACGTTTATTGGTGTAGTTATTGCCGTTTTGACACTTCTAAGCAAAAAGAAATAGACCGCCCTTGAGCTCACAACTCTGCGGTCTATTTCTGCATATACTAGAGCCGACCCCACTTGGGGATCCTCTGTTGTACATGACCGATCGTGTTCCCGCACGATCGGTCTTTTTAGTTTATACAGTGCTAATTAATTCTATTATACACAGGGTGACCGATAAATTCAAATCACATAGTTTCCATTAAAACTGGTTTTGATTGAGGAGAGTATCCCTGATCGCAAACGGCGTAGCACTGTCCCTAATCTGCTCACACTTAAAACATCAATAGATGACGCAATAAATCTTGCAATCAATTTTGGCAGTTTCACATTAACGTTTATTGGGGTTGTTATTGCCATTTTGACACTGATGACCAAAAATAAATAGACCGCCCTTGAGCTACCAACTCCGCGGTCTATTTCCCATATCTTGAGCCGCCCCCATTTGGGGAACGTCTGTTGTACATGACCGATCGTGTTCGCGCACGATCGGTCTTTTTATTTTATACTCTAGTCTTTAGTATTATTATACATAGACTTTTTAAAAATGTAAAATCATCAAAATGGGTAAGAAGTGCTTTGACTCAGTCGCCAGACCCCATCTCTGAGCTAAAGCGTTAGCTTTGCGGGGTTGAACAGAGTGCAACATAATTGGGCACAGCCATTCCCAAAATCACCGAAACACCCTCTCTGTTTGGTATAAAATGAAAACACCGAAAAGCCCTGGGGACCCTCGGTCCAGACCCATTACTGAATAAAGCGTTAGCCTGGTGAAGTTAAACTCGCGAAAGGGTGATAAAAGTGCTTTCCATAGAAACGGATCTAATAGTTACTTCTACCGAATATAGCAACAACATCTGTCTATAAGCCTCTATTCGAGAATGGATAATTGATTAGACTGAATAATATAAATAATATGGGTAGAATAAAAATGAATCTCATTTATCTTATTCATTCAGAAAGGGGGCGGGGGACAATGAGAAGTAAACTCTTAATTGGAAGAAACCCGATTTTAATACAATATATGCTTCCTTACATTGCCATCCTTTTGATACCACTTTCGATCGGTTGGATCACCTATGAACAAACTGTACATATGGTCAAGGAAGAGGTGGTCAAATCAAATATGACGCTTCTTGAACAAAGCAAGGAAATCCTGGATCGGCGATTGGAAGAGGTAGAGAATTTTGCTCACCAGCTTATGTCCGATTCAAAAGTAGTTTCTTTTCAATATTTAAAAGATCCTTATAAAGGTTCTAATACTTATCGTATTGTTGAAACTAGAGAAAGACTTAAGGCTTATAAAACTTCCTCCAATTTTATATTCAATTATTACATTTTATTCAAGAATAGTAACCTCGTTCTTTCTTCCAATAGTACCTATAAATTAGTGGATTTTTACGAACACTTCATCCAGCCTCAATCATCAGACTATGATTCTTGGTATGAGCACTATTTGGGGCGCTTTCATCATCGAGAATACCTTCCGGCACAACCATTTCAATTCTCTGGCAACCCATACAGTATGGTTACTTATATTCATTCTCTTGGATACCCCAATTATTTTAATGGTGTATTGATGGTTCTCATTCAAAATGAGGAAATAAAAAATTTGTTTAGTGGTCTGGATACATCCAACGGAGGATGGGCTTATATCGCGGATGAACAGGGGAAAATCATTAGTTTTGTATCGAACAATCAACAGGTGGCTCCGATCAATTTTAATGGACAGCTTGAACAAGGTGTAATCGAACGAACCTTGAATGGTCAGGAGTATATGATCACATACACGACATCGAAACAAAACCAATGGAGATACGTTGTAGGACAACCTTCTCATATTGTTCTTGAAAAAGTTCATTATTTAAAAGAAATAACAATGAATTTTATGTTCATCGCATTAATAGTGGGATTAGCTGTTGCTGCGGTATTGGCTTATCAAAATAGCAGGCCAATTAAGAAACTAGTGTCGATGATTACGGAACGGTATGAAGGGAGGTATTCCCTTTCAGAAAGTGGTGGTACTTATGGATTCATCCAGAATACACTCGCTACATTGTTTAAGAGTAATGAGGAGCTTCGCAATAAGATAAAAGAACAGGTCCCTGTATTACGGGGAATTCTGATTGAAAACCTGATAAAGGGTGGGTTTAAGACGGAAAAAGAAATTGAAAATATTTTGGAACATGTGGGCATGAGTGTCCATGGTAGAAGGTACGTCGTATGTATATTGGATCTAGGTCCTTTTGACATCGTTTTAAATGAAGACATTCTAAATGCTATGGATGAAAAACGAGTGATGATTAAAGAAATTCTAAGTTATTATTTAGATGGATTTGGTTTCATTCATGATATTGATCAAGATAAAATAGCCATTTTGGTTGCCCTAGATTTGGATGATGATGAGAAATGCAGGGTACATGTCAATCAGTTGCTAGGCCAAATTAGCGAAGAAATTCGTCATACGCTGATTTTCCATCCGTTCTTTGCAGTAGGCGGGATCTATGATCAATGGCTTGATATTTCCCTATCCTTCGTTGAAGCAAGAGAGGTTTTGCATATGAGATCTAAGGGAATCAATGAAACGATTTTATGGATAAATGATTTACCGAACACAGGTGAATCGTATTATTATCCCGTGGATCTTGAAACAAGACTGATGAATTTTGCGAGAGCAGGGGCAAAAGAAGAGACATTGAAACTGGTACAAGAGCTATATCGGGTGAATTTTGTGGAAAAACATCTTTCACGGGCTATGCTTCTATTGTTTTTATCGGAGTTATGGGGAAGCGTTGTCAAGCTTGTGGATCAGGTAAATGTTGCACAAACTTGGGAAGAATTAAGACCTTTCATAACGGGATTAAGGGAATCTGAAGATCCTCAAATCCTTTTTTCTAACATCGAGCATGCGCTTGTGGTCATGTGTGAAGAAGTGAACCAACGAAAAAAGAGCCGAAATGTCCAATTAATTGACTCAATTATTGAATTTATCCAAAGTAGGTATATAAATCCAGATTTGTGTCTATCGACAATCTCGGAGAAATTCCAGATTTCCGAGGTGTACCTATCCCAATTTTTTAAAGAACAAACGGGAATTAATTTTTCAGATTATCTGGAGAGGATTCGTATGGATCGGTCAAAAGAACTCTTGGCTTCAACGAACATGTCAGTATATGAGATCGCCACCGAAGTAGGCTATTTATCATCTAACACATTTGGCCGAGCCTTCAAACGAATCAACGGCTTAAGTGCGTCAGCCTACCGTCGTTCGCTTGATAATCCTAGATAATCTTAAAAAATGCACATGAATTAGTCCTGTGCATTTTTCATTTTAAGGCTAATCTTAAAAGCTGAATAACAAATAATAACTGAATATATACAATTATTTAAATTGTTAATATAGTTAATATAGTGATAAACCCTTTAGTAGCAGAAAGGAGGTGGGAGTTTAATTGGGGGCCGTAAATAGTAAGGAGTATGTCAAAGTGGAATTGAAAAGTGTTACTTATGTAAAGCCAAGGGAAAAAACCACTATTCAAAAGCTCAAACAGTCATGGCGATTGTACGTTTTACTGATACTTCCGCTCGTCTATCTTGCGTTGTTTAAATACGCACCAATGTTTGGGGCTATCATTGCTTTTAAGGACTATCAAGTATCGAAGGGAATCTTGGGAAGTGATTGGGTGGGATTTAAACATTTTCTCCGCTTTTTTCATTGGTATGACTTTTGGAGGGTCATGTGGAACACGATCAGCTTAAGCTTTTATCAGCTTGTGGCATCTTTTCCCTTACCAATCATTCTTGCCCTAAGTATTAATTATGTAAAAAACCAATTTTTTAAGAAAAGCGTACAAATGATTTCTTATGCACCACACTTTATCTCGGTAGTCGTAATGGTTGGGATGATACTGCTGTTTTTCGCTCCGCGTACGGGGATTATCAGCAATATCCTTGTCTTATTTGGGTTTGCCGACATTAATTGGATGGGAAAGCCGGAATACTTTCAGTCAATCTATGTCTGGTCCGGGGTATGGCAAAATGTAGGTTTCTCCTGCATTATTTACTTGGCCGCGTTATCTAGCATTGACCCTTCATTACATGAGGCGGCTGTTGTTGATGGCGCTAGCAAGTTAAGAAGGATCTGGCATATTGACCTACCTGGAATAATGCCTATTGCCATCATTTTGCTGATTTTAAACTTTGGAAACATGATGGAACTTGGATTTGAGAAAGTCCTTTTAATGCAAAACCCATTAAATTTACGTACATCTGAAGTGATAGACACCTATGTATATAAGGTAGGTTTGGTATCTGAAGCGGCTAACTTTTCCTATTCATCAGCCATTGGATTATTTCGAAACATCATTAATCTGATTTTACTCTTGTTAATCAATAGAATGGCAAGGAAGGCAGGGCAAGCTAGTTTATGGTAATGGGGTGAGCGGTTGAATATTCATACAATAAAAGAATCAAGAGGGGATCGAATCTTTACTATTGTCAATTACATTGGATTAACTATTTTCATGATCATGGTTCTCTATCCTTTAATCTATATAGTAAGCGCTTCCTTTAGTTCAACTAAATCAGTGATTTCAGGAGAGATGTGGTTATGGCCTATCGAACCAACCTTAGATGGCTATAAAGCAGTATTTGAACATCACTTAATTTGGAGCGGTTTTTTAAATTCACTGTTTTATACGGTGTTTGGAACACTCATTAATGTCATTATGACTTTATTAGCGGGCTATCCATTATCAAGAAAGGATTTGTACGGAAAAAACTTCATTATGTTTTTGTTTGTATTCACGATGTTCTTTAGTGGGGGATTAATTCCTACTTATATTTTGGTGAAGGATTTAGGGCTGCTAGATACCCGTTGGGCCATGCTTCTTCCAGGTGCCTTAGCAGTGTGGAACGTTATTATTACCCGAACCTTTTTCCAGGTGACAATACCCGATGAATTATTGGAAGCTGCAAAGATTGATGGTTGTTCAGATTTCACCTTTATAACCAAAATTGTATTACCATTGTCTGCGCCAATTATAGCGGTGATTTCATTGTTCTATGCTGTAGGTCATTGGAATCAATTCTTTCAAGCATTAATTTATTTGAAGGACCCCCAATTATTTCCTTTGCAGCTCGTTTTGAGGGACATTTTGGTAATGAATGAAATTAGTTTAGAGATCCTACCGGATGTCGAAAGTGCTGCAGCTCTTGAGGGATTAAGAGAAAAGTTAAAGTACGCCCTCGTTGTTGTGGCTAGTGTACCACTGCTTATTGTCTATCCGTTTGTTCAAAGACACTTTGTAAAAGGTGTTATGCTTGGTTCACTTAAGGGATAATTTAAAAATTCAAAAAGTAGGAGGGATCAAATGGGACGATTCATGGCGGTATGTCTTTCCTTTGTTTTATGCTCTTCGTTATTTTTAATCGGTTGTAGTCAGGATCAGAGTAAGGAAACGGTAAAAAAGAGTGAAGATGCGACCCAAGAGTCCATTGTGACAGATCCAGGCACCTTCCCAATCGTCAAAGATAAAGTGACTTTAAGAGTCATGGTAGGTGCATTACCTTTTATCGAGAACTATGAAACCAATGAGTTTACCAAGTGGTATGAAGAAAAAACCAATGTACACATCGAATGGGAAATCGTCCCATTAAAGAGCATTCAAGAAAAACTGAACATTGCTTTAAATAGTGGAGATTACCCGGATATTATTATGAACATGGAAGTATCTCCAACCCAAATGATGATTTATGGAAACCAAGGAGTATTTCTTCCGCTGAATGACCTCATCGAGAAGTATGGGGTGGAAACGAAAAAAATGTTTGAACAAATGCCCATGGTAAAAGATGCTCTTGCAGCGCCCGATGGGAATATTTATTCTTTGCCTGATGTGAATGATTGCTATCACTGTACCATGCAATATAAAATGTGGATTTATCAGCCATGGCTCGACAAGTTAAGATTAAAAATGCCTGCAACCACAGAGGAGTTCTACCAAGTGTTAAAAGCCTTTAAGGAGCAGGACCCAAATGGGAACGGAAAGGCAGATGAGATACCGCTTGCAGGAGCAACTGTCAACGGTGGAATTATCAATGCAGGGGCAGATACGATTGAGAAATTTTTAATGAATCCATTTATTTACAACGATTATTACACAAGGATGCTGTTAAACGAAGGAGAAATCGATGTTGTATTTAATAAACCAGAGTGGAAAGAAGGGCTAAGTTATCTACACAAGTTGTACGCAGAGGGATTGCTGGCACCCGAATCCTTTACCCAAGATATCGCCCAATTAAAGCAGATGGGTGAAAATCCAAATGTACCCATTCTTGGGGCAGCACCTGCGAAATATACAGGAAGATTTACAGAGCTCTTGGGAGAATCAGGTCGTTGGGCTGATTATAAGGCGGTTCCACCTCTGAAAGGACCGAACGGTGCGCAATACGCAACCTACTATCCTGATCCGACTCGGCCTGGAAAACTCATTATTACCAATGCTACCAAACATCCCGATGTAGCATTCCGTTGGGCAGATGCTTTCTTTTCAGAAGAAATTACTTTGCTGTCCAATTATGGGAGGGAAGATCAAGAATGGAGAAGAGGGAAGGAAGGAGAGATCGGCATCAATGGGGAACCCGCAAAGTATGTAGACAACAATGCCTACGGGAAAGCCCAAAATATCCACTGGTCCTCTACAGCACCCTACTTAAAAACCAATGATTTTCGATTGAGTTGGGCATCTGTTCACCAACCCGATAATGAGGTGATTCTTTACGAAGCAACAAAACAATATGAACAATATACGCCAGAGGTTAGCCAAGTTCTTCCGAAGCTCTTTTTTACCGATGAACAGAGCAGTGAATTGGCAGACCTTGAAATGACGATTAATGGTTATGTTGATCAAATGTTTGCCCGGTTTATCACGGGGGATGCAAACCTTGAAAAGGAATGGGACACTTATTTGGATACATTGCAAGGAATGAACGTCAATCGCTACATCGAAATTTATCAGGAAGCTTATGATGCGAAATATAAGAAGTAAGAAAAGAAGGAGGCCAATATAAATGGAAAAGACTCGCCAGCAAATTTTGATTCTGCATTTAGAGAATCCAGATCTGCAATCCAAAACGGTAGCTTGGGCCCTGTACGATGGAGCTACTCCTGTCGGTCAGAGGCAAATGAGTCCCGGGGATTCCGATACCCCTCCCTACACGTCAGTGTTAGATGCGATGCGTGATGGATGGAATGTGATTCAAGTTGCACAGCTTCCTTATCTTGTTCACGGACATGAATATGACACAGGCATTCTTCCCTTTGAGTACATTATGGAAAGGAAGGTACAGATTCATGACGAAGTCAGATGAGAAAAAATATCTTTTAACTGCCAAACAAATGGCTCAATTCGTTGTAGATGGATTCCTGTTCTTTGACGATTTGATCCCTGAAGAACTAAATAAAGTTGTATTGCAAGAAGAAAAGGAGTTAAAGGATTCCGGATATGACTTCTGGTATAAATCTCAAGCGATTCGCTCCGTTTTTGAGCTTCCGGAAATCAAGGGAATATTACAAAGTCTTATGGGAAATGCCATTTATGATCATTCGTATCTCCACGTAGTAGAGGGAAGGGATATGAAAGGCAGGGGGCATGAATGGCATTATGATTCGACTTACGATGTTCGACCTTATGCATTTGATATTCAGGTCTTCTATTTCGCCCACGATGCACCAGCGGAAATGGGACCTACACTCGTATTACCTGGATCCCACTTGCGAAGAATTAACAGCCGTACGATTGCCCGCTACAAGAATATTGTCGGACAGAGGCAATTAGCCGGAAAAGCAGGCACCATTTGTTTCGTTCACCATGGTTTATGGCACTGTTCCCAGCCCAATTACACAGACCAATCACGTTTTATGTTTAAGGTTCGGTTTCGACCGGATCAGAAGCAATCTAGGCTATTTAACATCGAAGGGTATGATAGTCAGGAAGTGAAGGATATTTTCCTTAATGGTTCTCAAGCCTGGCTGGGGGATGAACGTAAACATGAGATAGTTAGGCGGGCAAAACTATGGCGGTATTTGGTGGATGATGACCTGGTAGATGTTACGCCGGAAAGTGCACTCCAGCGAATGTCAATTTAATAAATAGGAAATAGGGTGGCTTAGCAGCCGCCCTCCAATTATGTTGAGAGAGGAGAAGCCTAATGGAACTAAGGGGGATACTTGGTGTTATTTATCATTTCTGTGAATGGGTCATGAAACTTACCTACGTCAATTTCTTGTTTATCATTTTTACACTCCTCGGAGGGGTTGTTCTCGGTGCTGCTCCTGCGACAACCTCCATGTATACAGTTATCAGAAAATGGATTATGGGTAATCCACATATTCCTATTTTTACAACATTTTGGCATGCTTATCGAAGAGATTTTTTTCAAGCAAATCTAATAGGTTTTATTCTTCTAATTCTGGGATTTATACTGTATTTGGATATTAAATTTGCTGTGATATTTAAGAGTATGATTTGGAATTTCTTTATAATCGTATTCTTATGTCTTTATGGTTTGATTTTGCTCTACATTTTCCCGATTTTCGTTCATTATGAACTGAAAATAATTCAGTACTTTAAGAATGCATTCTTTATTGCCTTCTCCCAACCAATTATGACTACTCTTATGATCGCATCCCTATATCTCGTTTATCTTCTTTTCACGATCCTACCCGGCCTACTTCCTTTTATTGGTGGCAGCCTCATTAGCTTTGTTCTGATGAAGTTGGCATCTATTACTTTTTTAAAGGTTGGTAGATATCAAGAGTGATGACCATTCAGAAAATTGGTAGTTAGTCTTGAAGCATAGTAACAGCTATGTTATAGCTTAGGCAAACAAGGTAGCGTAATCGCAGACGACAAATCGCTGTCGAGCTTCACCTTGGAAAAGGAGCCTACCCACTTCTCTGGGCAAAAGCGTTAGCTAGACGAAGCCTTAATAAATTGTTCCAGCAGTTTGAGGTTGGTTGAATCTAGAGTCATCTGATCGAGGCAATTGTTGACTTCTAGGGAATCGGAGAACAAGCAACTACTTTTATCAATATTGTCTAATGGATAATAGTAGTCTATAATTATAATCTAGTAAGAATATATCATAAATTCAAAAATGAAGGAGAGTGTCGCTTCATGTCTCAAACTTTGCTTTCCAAGCGTCCATTTGGCCGTACTGGCATGTTTGTCACACCGGTTTGTGTTGGTGGTGCCCCACTCGGTAATATGCCAGAAACTTTTGCCTTCAGCGTACCCGAAGAAAACGCATTGGCTACCATTCGCGCCGCCTTTGAAAGTCCAATTAACTTCCTTGACACATCTGCAATATATGGAGAGGGTGAGAGTGAGCGCCGAATTGGCAAGGTAATTAGAGAAATGGGTGGGCTGCCATCAGACTTTGTTCTTGCTACCAAAGCAGACCGCTGCTCCAAGACCGGTGATTTCAGCGGTGAGCAAATCAAAAGGTCAATTGAAGGAAGTCTCTCTCGATTGGGTTTAGAGAGACTACAATATGTTTACATCCATGACCCAGAACATACTACTTTTGAAAATATTATGGGGCCTGGTGGTGCGCTTGAGGTGCTAAAAAGCTTCAAGCAACAAGGAGTTATTGAACACATTGGGATTTCTGGCGGTCCCATTGAGATGCTCATTCGTTACGTGGAAACAGAGGAATTCAGCGCTGTTGAGACGCATAACCGTTTCACTTTACTTAACCGATCTGCGGGGCCTTTACTCGATGTGGCCAGTCGGTTGGGGGTTGCAGTTATTAATGCCGCGCCATATGGCAGTGGCATGTTAGCCAAGGGACCGGACGCCTATGCTCGCTACGCTTATACAGAAGCGCCACCGTTGTTGCTTGAACGTGCACGTTCAATGGCAAAAAAATGCCAAGAATTTAATATACCCCTAGCCGCAGCAGCTCTTCAATTCTCTATGCGTGATCCTCGAGTCACGAGTACGGTTGTGGGCATGACCAAGCCGGAACGAATCTCCCAGACGTTGGAACTTGCCAGTTACGAAATTCCGTCCGAGCTTTGGACGGCTTTGGACGCCATCGGATTTGAAACCGATGATCCTGAAGCGAATAGATTTAATTAAGATCATGAGGGGATCCTTCAGCCTAAAAATTCTAGTCTAGGGGACACCCTCATTCTTTTCAAGGGTTATATTATTGGAAAATGGAGTTCGTCTGCAATAGTTTATTAGGTTGAATACAAGTTTAAATTGGTATTCAAAGTATTTTCATTGTGATGTTGACTAAAAAATAGCCCAATAGTCAGCAATTAACTAAAACAAATAGGAGGAAAAATATTGAAGCAAGATTACACGATTAAATTAGAAGAAATAAAACTCGATGAAGGCGATATTAAAAATGGTGTATACGATTTATTGAAAAAAATGGTAATGAGAAGGGATTTCACACCAAATGAAAGATTAGATGCCTACGAGATTGCCAAGAAACTTGGAGTAAGCAGGACTCCTGTAAGAGATGCCTTAAATATGCTAGATAGTGAAGGCTTTGTTAAAACTTTACCGAGAAAAGGCACATTTGTTGTCGGAATGTATAAAGAAGACGTTATACATTTGTTTCAATACCGGGAAATGGTGGAGTTATTTTCATTGAATGTAGGCTTTGAATATCTTCAAAAGAATATAGCTGTGCTGGAAAATCTCATCAATTACTGGGAGATGATTCAAAATGATCGTGAGTATGATCGTGGTGAGATTATGGAAAACGACTCGAAGATTCACAAGTTTATTGTAGCTAGTTCGGAAAACCCTAAAATTATAAATTCCTACGATAATTTACAATGCCATGTGAAGGTTGCTAGATCCTATTATCAGCCACATAAAAGATTGAATGAAACACATCAAGAACATAAGCAAATTTTACAGTCGATCGAAAAAGGGGATAAGGAGGCTGCCAAAATCCATTTGAAAAATCACTTAGAAAATTCGAAAGAGAATTTACTTAGTCAATTGGAACTTACAAAGGTGTTTTAGAATAAATGTCACTCTTAACTAAATAGTCGGTTATTAAATAATCTTAATTTTTGTAGTTTTTTATATTGAAAATATTGGCGAAAGATGCTATCTTTTCTTTAGCGAGTATATTACCTGATATATTACATGAAATATCAAACGGTGTGTTTGTTGATATTTTTTGTGATATACCTCATGGTATATCAGGTGAAATATAAGTATTCTGCGTTTACCGTGCGAGAATGTTACCTGGATACTTACTCGTGTTCTATGGTGTTTTTTAAAAATTGGAAGGGAAGGGGGAATTAGATTGTTTAAAGACAAGGTAACAATCATTACGGGAGGAACTTCTGGCATAGGAGGGGCTTGTACTCGAATTTTTGCGGAGAGAGGCTCTAAGGTTGTGTTCACCAGCAATAGAAGAGAAGAAGGGGAAGAATACGAAAAACAACTATTAAAAAATGGTTATGATTGTAAGTTCTTCGAATGTGACGTGGTCAATGAAGAAGAAATTATTCAGGTGATTCATGAAACCGTATCCAAATATGGAAAAGTCAACCATATTGTGAATAACGCTGGGGTACATATTTCGAAAATGATGGATGAATATACCAATGAGGATTTTGATCGCTTGTTTACGATCAACGTAAAAAGTTATTTCTGGCACATGAAACATGCCATTCCCTATCTTAAAAAGGAAAGTGGGTCCATTGTGAACATCGCTTCGGCCACGGGGAAGGTAGGGCAATACGCTGGATCCCTTTATGCAGCAACAAAAGGAGCCGTCATGTCCCTTACGAAATCTGCGGCACTGGACTATGCGAGAAGCCCTGTCAGAGTCAATGCGATCCTTCCTGGATTTGTAGATACCCCACTTCTTCAAAATTGGATCAACCAGCAAGCTGATCCCGAGTTGACAAGGAAGTTTTTAGGGAAAAATCAAGCCATTGGAAGGCTAACTGCTCCCGAAGAAATTGCTAGACTCGCTGCGTTCCTGGCTAGTGAAGATGCCTCTACCGTAACAGGGGCGATTGTTGATGCGGATGGGGGAGCAACATTAGATTATTCTCCGGCAACTATTGAATACTAATTGTCATTTAAGGGAGGAGCCAAATGAAAATTGATTCACACCAACATTACTGGAAACTAAGCAGAGGTGACTATGGTTGGTTGGAACCACATATGGAAAAGATCTACCGGGATTTTACTCCCGAAGATTTGCAACCCCATTTAGAAAAGTTCCAAATTGACAAAACGATTGTTGTCCAAGCAGCACCTACCATGGAAGAAACCGAGTATTTACTAGAGTTATATACAAAATATGAATCTATTGCTGGGGTTGTTGGCTGGATTGATATGGACTCAGATCAATTTAAGGAAAATTTCTTCCGTTTTCGTGAAAACGAAGGATTTGTCGGAATACGACCGATGCTGCATGATATTGAGGACGACCGATGGATCTTACGCCCGAAAGTCATGAAGAACTTGGAAGTATTAATTGAAGAGGATTTTCCTATCGACATTCTCATTCGTCCAAGACATTTGCCACATATTCTGGAAATGTTTGAGCAACTGCCCCAATTAAGGGCCGTGATCGATCATATTGCCAAACCACTGATTGCTAAAGGAATCCTAGAGCCGTGGAATGAGCAAATGAGACAAATTGCTGGTTATGAGAAAGTGATGTGTAAACTATCAGGGATGGTAACAGAGGCGGATCACGAAAACTGGAAAGTAGAAGATCTGATTCCTTACGTTACCCATGTGGTTGAGATATTTGGAACAGATAAAGTGATGTATGGAAGCGATTGGCCTGTTTGTCTTTTTGCAGGTAGCTATAGTGAAATACACAATGCCTTGACTGAAGCACTGCCTCAAAACTTATCCAAAGAACAATTAGCGGCGATCTTCGGTGACAATGCAAAGCATTTTTATAAGTTAAATCTATAGTAGTTACTATTCTAACAATCAATTAGGAGTGAAAAAGTCATGTTAAAAAAGCACTGGTTAACTGGATTAATTATGGTACTAGCTTTTTCTTTGACTGGTTGTTCATCCGTTGTTACGACATCGGATTCTAAGAATTCACAGCCACCATCGAAAGAATCTGCGGCGCCTGGTAAGGATCAAGCATCTGAAAAAAAATACAAGTTTGCGGTAGTACCTGCTGGAGTTCATCCTTTTTTTGAACCGATGGAAGGGGCAGCGCAACAGGCTGCTAAGGATTTTGGATTCCCAGAAGTTACGTATCAATCACCACAAAAATGGAACCAGACAGAGCAAAATGTCATACTGGATGGATTAGTTGCGAAAGGTTATACAGGAATTGCGATGTTTCCAGCAGATCCTGTAGCATCAAATGAGGAAATCTCCAAAATTGTAAAACAAGGGATCCCTGTTATTGCTGTCGGCGGAAGTCCAGCAGAACCAACCGATACTCTTTTTACACTTGCAACCGATGTATATGAATCTGCCTACCAGGCCACACAGCACTTAATTAAGTCCATGGGAGATAAAGGGAATATCGTCCACCTTACGGGGTTAATTACAGACCCTAACACACAGCTGCGGATCAAAGCAGTAGAAACAGCTGTATCGGAACATCCGGATGTAAAACTGATTCAAACGATCTCCGATATTGATGCTGCTGAACCAGCGCAGAATGCAATTAGCAGTTTGTTAGCAGCGAAACGCTCTGAGCTTGACGGAATTGTGGCAACCGCATACATTCCTTCCGCTACTGTGGCAAGACAGTTCAAACAGCTGGGTGAAAATAGAATTAAGGCGATTCTAATAGATACCGACCAATCCGTTTTAGACGGGATAAAGGAAGGGTATATTGAAGGTACCATGTCTCAGAACCCTTGGGGAATGGCTTATATCGCTTCCTATACTTTAAAACTATTAGAAGACGGATATACCTGGAAAGACGATGCACCCTACTTTATCAATGCCGGAACCTTCTTGGTTAACAAAGAAAACATCGATAACTATGATGATCTAGTAGATCAAACAACAAAGGATATCTTAAAGGATTGGGAAACCAAATACCTTAATGCACCGAAATAAGTCTAAGGAATGAAATAGAGATGTCCCTTCTCCTTGAAGGGACATCTCAAAATTTATGATCGATAGGAGAAGTCCATATTATGCTAGGTTAAGGAGGGAAAGTTCATGTCACAGAAGATCATACAAAAATTAATAAAATGGGAAATGGCCGGTGTGATTTTGCCAATCCTGTTGATTAGCTTATTGCTTCATTTTTTAGCGGATGGTTTCTTAACCCCATTTAATCTCGATTCGCTTGCCTTAACAGTTGCCATCACAAGTATTGTGGGATTGTCACAATTGTTAACCCTTTCCATCGGACAGTTTAATCTCGCTTTAGGCTCCATGGGGGCCTTTACCGCGATGTTACTAGGCGCGTTGTTAGAAAAATATGGAGTACCCGTTCTGTGGGCCATCCTCATCGGTGTAGCCGCAGGAACACTTCTAGGTATGATTCAGGGACTATTGATTGTCAAAACGGGAATCAATCCCTTTATTATTACCTTGGCTCTATCCAGTGTCATTTTAGGGATTGCTACTGCCGTAACCCGCGGAGAGGCTTACTTTCAATTACCAGAAACTTTTAAATTAATCGGTAAACTATATATTTTTAACATTCCACTATTGTTTTTGATTGCGGTTTTTGTTGCGATTATTGTTTTTATCATTATGAATAAAACACCGCTTGGCAGGCAAATCCTCGCAACGGGTGCAAATGCAAAAGCAGCTTTGTTCTCGGGAATCAATACTGCAAAAATTATTATTATCGTCCATTCATTAAGTGGGGCATTGGCAGGTTTAGCAGGAATCCTACAGGTCGCAAGGCTGGGGTCAGCTCAGTTGTCGATTGGAATGGACTGGCTGCTTGTTTCATTTGCAGCACCCGTATTGGGAGGAACACTTCTCTCGGGTGGAAAAGTTACCGTTTTTGGTACCCTGTTTGGTGCGATTCTTATGGCCATCATCATCAATGGATTGGTCCTGATTAATATCAATTCATTTTGGTTCCAATTATTTTTAGGGGTTATCTTGCTTGCAGCCTTTGAGATGAATAGAATTCGTCTTCTTCTATTAGGACAAAAGGGCAATTAATTTTACTTTCATAGAAAGGAGTGGAAACAATGAGTATGCCAGAAAAATCTCTCATGCCGACCGAACCCATGGTAAATAAGGTTTCTTTAAAGGGGATTCGGAATTCGAATAGCTTAAGCATATTAGGTATCATTGTGTTGTTTTCGCTTGGATTGACTGCTGTAAGTAAGGACTTTCTTACAGCGACCAATTTATTTGTTGTTGCACAGGCTTTTTCCATAACAGCATTAGTAGGATTAGCCCAAATGGTAGTGCTCGGAAGCGGTGGAATGAACCTGTCCGTCGGAGCCATTGGAGGTCTTGTGGGTATCGTTACCGGTGGTTTGATGGATAGCTTGGGATTACCCATCATCTTGTCCATTTTAATCGGGGTCATTGTCGGTTCTCTATGTGGTTTATTAAATGGATTGATTATCACACGAATGGGGGCAACCAGTGTATCCTCCTTTTTGGCCACTTTGGCTACATCGAGTGTTTTCTTGGGTCTAAATATGGGTATTACGAATGCGCAGCCATTTTACAATATCCCTGCCAGTTACACATTTCTTGGGAATGGGAAGATCATTGGGATCCCAATGATTATGATAATTACGCTTATTATTGCTGCCTTGCTTGGTTTTGTTTTCAAGTATACAGGTCTTGGAAGACAAATTCTTGCCTTAGGGGGCAACTTAAAATGTGCTGAGCTATCCGGAATCCTCGTTCAACGTACGGTGTTGATTACCCACGTTATTTCTGCCGTGTTGGCATCTGTTGCCGCCATTCTTCTAGTTGCACGATTGACATCGGCACAACCCGATATAGGGAATGACTGGATGCTCTTTTCTTTTGCCGCTCCACTCATTGGCGGGACCAGATTAATGGGGGGAAAGGTAAGTGTCAGTGGGACGGTTCTTGGAGCATTATTGCTCGCATTAATATCGAATGGATTGGTCCACTTAAACCTTGATATCTACTGGATGACCTTCATTCAAGGGATGATCATCCTGGCAGCTGTTAGTATTGACCGTATTCGTGTGGTAAGAGAAGAAAGGTCACAAAGAAAACAACGACAGGAGCGTGAAGCAGCATGAGTACAAACCGAATGGAGAATGCGGAAAGTTCTGTTCCTGTCCTGGAACTTAAAAATATTAGTAAAAGCTTCCCCGGGGTGAAAGCCCTTGATAACGTTTCACTTACATTGAATAAAGGGGAAGTCCTTGCCTTGATGGGCGAAAACGGTGCGGGAAAAAGCACTTTAATCAAGATTATCACAGGCGTTTATACACCAGACGAAGGATCCATTCTTTTAAATGGGCAAAATGTCTCTTTTTCGAATCCACATGAGCCTATACACCAAGGGATTAATGTGGTTCACCAAGAGAGAAACTTGGTACCGACTTTTACGGTGGCAGAAAATATCCTTCTTGAGAGAATTACCAAAAAATCATTCTCCGTTATTGATAAAAATCAATTATTTAAGGATGCACAACAGTATATCGATATGGTTGGGCTCAATGTCTCTCCAGAAACCAATGTGGAGACGCTAAGTGCGGGGCAAAAACAATTAATTGAGATAGCAAAAGCGTTATCATCCAATGCAAAAATAATGCTTCTAGACGAGCCGACTGCTTCTATCTCTCTGAAAGAAGCTAATAAGTTAATAGACACTGTGCGTGAACTGCAAAAACAAGGCGTATCCTTTATATATGTGAGTCACAAACTCGAAGAAATATTCCAAATCGCGAGTTCAGTTACCGTTTTAAGGGACGGGAAAAATGCTGGGCCAAAATCATCGATTAAAGATTTGAACAGGGATTCCTTAATATCCATGATGGTAGGTAGAAAAGAAAATAAACTAAGTTTCCCAATCAAAGAAATGAAAAATGATAGTGAAATTGTATTAAAGGTAAAGGACCTAAGAAGTAATGAGAGTTACAAAAAGAAAAGCTTCCAGCTAGCAAAAGGAGAGATTCTTGGATGGTACGGCTTAGTGGGTTCTGGCCGTACGGAACTTGCTAGAGTTCTAACAGGGATTGACCCAGCTACAAGCGGAGACATTGAAATAAAGGGAAAAAAGGTGAATATTAACTCGGTTAGTGATGCCTTAAACAAACATAAAATTGCATATATTAGTGAAAACAGAAAAGAAGAAGGGCTATTTTTGATGCACCCCATTTTTAATAATGTGGCAGCATCCATCTGGAATCGAATCCGCAACCGGTTTTTCACACTCAGTATGAACACGGAAAAAATGATCGCTGAAGAATATAAATCGAAACTCGAAATTAAAACGCCGAGCGTTTTGCAAATTGTTGGTAATTTAAGTGGGGGAAACCAACAGAAGGTGAGTATTGCCAAGGGATTATCAACTGAACCGGAAATATTGATCTTTGATGAGCCAACCGTAGGAATCGATGTGAAAACGAAAGCCGAGATTCACCAATTGATTTGGGATCTTGCCGAAAGCGGAAAATCTGTGATTGTCATCTCTTCTGACATGCCGGAGATCATCCAACTCGTAGATCGAATCCTCGTTTTCCGAAATGAGGAGATCTCAGGTGACATTATCAACAATAAAAACTATGACGTGATGAGTAAGGAGATTATGGAAAATATTATCGGTGGTGGAGAACAAAAGATTTCTTAAAAGGAGGTGACAAGTTCATGCAAAGATATGGAAGTGTGATACGAGTCAAGCCGGAAAAACTGGAAGAATACAAACAACTTCATGCAAATGTTTGGCCTGGAGTAGTGAAAATGATTAAGGAGTGTAACATTCAAAACTATTCTATCTTCCATAAAGACGGCTATCTATTTAGTTATATGGAATATGTGGGTGAAGATTATGAGGCAGATATGGCAAGAATGGCGTCGGATTCCACTACCCAAGAATGGTGGAGTGTTTGCGGACCGTGTCAGGAACGCCTTGAGACCCGAAAAAAGGGTGAGTGGTGGGCATCTATGGAAGAAGTGTTTCACGTAGAATAAGAAAACAAGTGATAGAATTCAAGATTACAAAAGTTGAACCGTTTATTGTCTATGATTAAGCCCAGTTCAGAATAAAAAATAATAACAAAAAGGGGCTAGTAAAAATGAAAATTATTAAAGCAGAACTTTTTATGATTGTATTAAAACCAAAGGTAAAAAGAACAGACGCGATCCAATCTTTTGAAGCGCAGGAAACTCCAATTGTACGCCTAACAACTGAATCCGGTCAATTTGGTGAAGGTTACACCTATACGATTGGAACAGGCGGTTCTTCCATTGTAGCGTTACTAAAGGATCACTTATTACCGAAACTTATTGGTCGTGATGCTACTATGATTGAAAGTATATGGCATGACTTACTAATGTCTACACACGCAACGTCTGTAGGGGCAATTACTTCATTAGCGCTAACAGCCATTGACACTGCATTATGGGATTTGAAGTGTAAAATGATGAATTTACCATTATATAAAGTTGCTGGTGGTTCAAAAGACAAAATCCGTCTCTATACAACTGAAGGTGGTTGGCTGCATATGAGTCAGGAGGAGTTGGTCAATGACGCTTTAGCAGCAAAAGCACAAGGATTTGGTGGTTCTAAGGTTAAAATTGGTTCACCCAGTGCTGAACGTGATGTGCAGAGATTAAGGGCTGTACGCGAGGCTGTGGGACCAGACTATATGATTATGACAGACTGTAATCAAGCCTTGACATTAGCCGATGCAAAGCAACGCGCCGATCTGCTAGAAAAGGTAGTATTAACTTGGATTGAGGAGCCTTTACTAGCACACGATGTAGCTTCCCATAGAGAATTATGTCAATCCACTACTATACCTGTTGCGGTTGGTGAATCTATTTATTCAATCCATCATTTTAAAGAATATTTACAAAGTAATGCGGCTGATATCATTCAAGTTGATGTAGCAAGAATTGGTGGAATTACACCTTGGCTGAAAGTTGCTCATATGACAGAGTGTTTTAACAAAATAGTTTGCCCTCACTTCTTAATGGAGTTGCATGTTTCATTATGCTGTGCAATCAATAATAGTAGATGGCTAGAATATATTCCGCAGCTAGATGAGATTACAAAATCAAAGGTAACAATTAAAGATGGTTTTGCTTACCCATCCCAAAAACCTGGCATAGGAATAGATTGGGATTGGGAAAAAATCCAAAACGAAACAGTTGTTAATATAATTATTGAATAGAGACTTCTACGAGGAAACCATTCCCTAGATGTTCGAGAAATAGAAACAGCACAGATCACCTTATCTGTGCTTTTTTCATTTATTCAAAGAATCGCAGACGGTGAAGCGCGACAACGCTTCACCTCAGAACAGGAGCCGATGGACCCCTTCTCTGAGAAAAAGCTTTAGCTTAGCAAAGTCGAATACCAAATAATTTCACAACAGGAATATATGTTCCTGTTGTTATGCTTTGTGGTATAATCTTCTTGTACAATAGAATAGGCTCCTCAAGGGTGGTCGGCTCATCCCCGGATGAAAGGGGGTGAGAACATGGTGTCAATACAAGAAGCAATTGACCTTGCAATCAATTTCGGCAACTTCACACTAACATTTATTGGTGTAGTTATTGCCGTTTTGACACTTCTAAGCAAAAAGAAATAGACCGCCCTTGAGCTACCAACTCAGCGGTCTATTTCCCATATCTTGAGCCGACCCCATTTGGGGAACGTCTGTTGTACATGACCGATCGTGTTCCAGCACGATCGGTCTTTTTAGTTTATACTCTAATCTTTAGTATTATTATACATAGACTTGTCAAAAATGTAAAATCATCAAAAGTGGGTAAGAAGTGCTTTGATCGCAGACGCCAGACCCCATCTCTAAGTTTAAGCTTGGCGAATCGCAGACAGTAAAGTGCTTGCCTATCCCATTCGGATACCGCACCTCTGGCTTTCCTTTTTTTATATTATCCTTTGTAAACGAATTGTTGCCCACGTGATAAACTTTCCTCAGCCTCTTCGCCGATTGCTTTTAAAATGTTTGGCGCTGAGTCAATACAATGGATTAGGCTAACACCTTCCCCCGCAAAAATGTGAATGGTGTTAATGTCTCCTGTTTGAAGACCTAATTGGTATTCCCTGACCACTTTATCCTCATTTGCTTTTAATTCATTTTCCCTCCCATCCCAATGATTGAAAAATTCATTGCGTATTGCTCTCCCCGTAAATGGGGGTGGCCAGTTTAGCCTGCGAACGATATCAAAAACTGTGGTACGCGCTACATCATTCCCTTTGGCAGATATGATACATTCCTTAGCCTGTTCAAAGCCAATAGACTCTTCCGTTGCATAAAACCGTGTCCCAATCATTGCCCCCGCTGCACCAAGCATGATGGATGCCGCCAACCCCCGGCCATCCACGATTCCACCCGCTGCCAATACAGGGATAGGGGATACCCTATCAACAATAGAAGGGACCAATGGAAGTGTGGCACGCGCAGCACCATGTCCACCGGCTTCTGTTCCTTGGGCAACGATCAGATCAGCTCCAGCTTCCATCGCCAATTCGGCTTGTTCTTCATCCTGAACTTGACAGATCAACTTGCAATTTTGGGCCTTAATCATTTTCGCGTATTCCCTTGGATCTCCAAATGAAAGCAAAAATACATCTGGGTTATACTTTAATGCCAATTCAACGGTATCACGTTCTACCGCCCATGTAATCAATCCGACACCCCATGAACGACTGGTTTGTTCACGTACGATAGATAGCTCCTGCTTTAATACATCATGATCCCCATATCCACCACCGACTAGGCCAAGCCCTCCTGCGTTCGAAACCGCTGCAGCCAATCTTCCCCCGGGTACCCCTCCCATTGGGGCCAATACAATAGGGTATTGCAGGTCAAACATCTCCGTTAGTAACGTCCTAATAGCCAATGTATACACATCCTTTTTCTTTACGGGGACTTTAATCCACCGTTTGTACAAATGCCATCAATAATCCATAGTATTCTTTAGTAGACTGGGAAATCCTCTAGGATTCAATAAATTCAAATAAAGGAGGGATCGTGCTCCTTATACTTCAACTGAATTTTTAAAAAATAGAGTTTTATTTCCATTTATGATAAAGTTTCAGAATAGGGTTTCATTCAATTTATCCTTTTTTAAATTTTGATACGTCTTTCTTAGGATTTAGGATTTAGCATTTATCTTTATTTCATTGTCATAAAAAAAGATTAAGAGGTTATACACATGGAAACGTCAAAACCCCAATTATGGAGTAAAAATTTTATTTTATTTTCAATGATCACTTTTTTCATTGCTCTTACTTATTTTTTAACGATAACAACTATAGCGGGATATGCCATGAAAGGGTTTCATGCCACGGAAGGGATGGCTGGGCTTGCTGCTAGTGTTTTTGTTATTGGTGTCCTTTCACTTCGTATCCTGATAGGAAAATACATTGACATCATCGGCAGAAAAAAGCTGCTTTATCTTGCATTGATTTTAGCTTTTTTCTGCACGCTGCTTTACTTCCCAATCAAAGATTTAACTATTTTCATATTCATCCGCTTTCTCCACGGTGCGCTAGTGGGGATCGTGCTGACCGTTATGCAAATCTCGGTGATCGATATCATTCCTGTCAAACGACAAGGGGAAGGAATTAGTTATTATACGTTAAGTTTTATTCTAGCAACAGCTATTGGACCTTTTCTCGGGCTTTTAATGACTCAGTTGGCAAGTATTTACGCGATCTTTGTTTGCTGTACGATTTTAACGGGTATTGGTATTTTATTAGCTTTGTTTACTAAGTTTCCTAAAGTAGTACTCACAAAGGAACAACGCGAAGGAATGAAGGGTTTACATTTTAGTCAGTTCTTTGAAATAAAAGCGATTTCTATGTCCTTAATAATGACTGTTTTAGCTTTAACTTTCTCTGGTATTATCACATTCCTTGCTTCTTATTCGGTGGAAATTAATTTAACGTATGTTGCGAGTCTCTTTTTTATTATCTATTCTGTCTGCATCTTCATTTCTAGACCCATCACTGGCAGAATACTAGATACAAAAGGGGATAATATTGTGATGTATCCAGCGCTCATTCTTTTTGCGGCCAGCTTCATTGTTCTTGGTCTAGCTAACCATGGTTTTACTTTAATACTTGCCAGTATATTAGCTGGGCTCGGATATGGAAATCTACAATCTTCTATCCAAGCGATCGCGATTAAAAAATCCCCACCACATCGAGCGGGGCTTGCAGCATCCACTTACTTTATCTTGAATGATATAGGAATTGGAATTGGGCCTTTTCTTCTTGGTCTTTTTATTCCATTTATCGGGTACCGCAATATGTACTTTGCCTCATTCATTATCGTTATTGCTTGCACCTTTGCCTATTATGTGATTCATGGGAAAAGAGCAGTAAAACTAAACCACCGTGAAGGCCAAAGCAGTACTAGCCTAACATAAAGCAGACGGTGAAGTGCTGTCGAACTTCAGCGCGAAAAAGTGGTCGTTGCTATAATTATTAAGGAGGATCCTTTAGGATGAGTGAAACTAGAATATTAGGGTCCCATGCCATTGTCATTGGTTCTGGAATAGCTGGTTTATGTGCGGCACAAGTGCTGTCTGGTTACTTTGAGCGAGTGACGGTTATAGAAAAAGGCGATCCTAGACCTTCTCCTACAGAGCCTAGGAAGGAAGTTCCTCAAGGTTATCATCTCCATGCTTTACTTAAGGGAGGAGAAGAGGCGCTGGAGCGACTTTTCCCAGGAATCACTAAAGTTCTTATTCAGGAAGGTTCAACATGGATAAATGGTACTCAAGATCTGAAATGGTTTCATCATGGCGTTTGGAAAAAACGATTTAAAGGCCGCTTATCGGTTCTTCTTCAAAGCCGTCCGTTCTTAGAAGGCCATATTCGCTGCAGAGTGGAAGAGGACCCTCGCATCTCGATTTGTTATCGGACGCAAGCTGTCCGCCCCCTATATCATTCAAGTACGTCCACCATAACGGGGATCCATGTGGAGGAATTGAGTTCTGGACTCTCCAAAGATTTATCCGCGGATCTGGTCTTGGATGCAAGTGGCTATGGATCTAAGTTCCATCCGTGGTTTATTTCAAATGGGTATCACGTTCCGGTAGAGAAGGTGAACATTGACCTTTGCTATATTAGTCAGATTTATCAACTTCCCCCCGTTGAAGAACGAGATTGGTCCACTCTCTTGGTTTATCCTTATGCTCCGGTTGAAAAGACAGGAGGAACAATATCCTGTATCGAAGGAAATCGGCATATTGTCACATTGTTTGGTTATCATAGCCCGCTTGCACATGCCAACCTAAAGGAAGCCGGTGAGTTTCTGGAGTTCACGAAACAGTTGCCACAAGATACCATTTATCAAGAACTTCAGGGGGCTATCCCTCTATCAGAAATAAGAGTACATAAGGTTCCTCATATGACTAGGTATCGCTGGGAGAAAATGAGTAATCCTCCTCAGCGATTTTTATTTATGGGCGATTCCTTATGTAGATTCGATCCTGTATTTGGACAGGGCATGTCAGCTGCAGCCATGCAGGCTCTTCAGTTGAAGGATTGTCTGCAAATGGAGTGGGAAAAGAGGAGGTCAATTACCACCCATTTCACAAAGCGTTATTATAAAAAGATGTCAAAGCTGATCGATCCGATCTGGGATATGATCCTTATTGAAGATTTTCGCTATCCTCATGTGTCAGGGAGGAAACCGAGGGGACTTCGCTTTCTCCAATGGTATATCAGGCGTGTTTTTCGGCTTTCTTCAGAAGACACCGATATTTATAATTCCTTTATTTATGTTATGAATTTGCTGCGCCCTGCCACTACCTTGTTTTCTCCGTCAATCCTTTGTAAAGTGCTTGGAAAGTGGAAAAGGGATCCAAATATGTAAAGTCGATGACATGATTTGTCAACGATTGGGTCATAGACCGCCCTTGAGCTCACAACTCAGCGTTCCATTTCTGGATAAATTAGTGCCGACCCCATTTTGGGGATCCTCTGTTGTACATGACCGATAGTGTTCCAGTACTATCGGTCTTTTTACAAGGAGAATAAACCGGATTCGTGACAACTACGCAAGGAGTCACCCCGTCCTTGTCGCGAATAGCTCGGATTCGTGACAGGTTCGCAAGGAGTACCCCCACTCTTGTCACGAATAAACCGGATTCGTGACAACTACGCAAGGAGTCACCCCGTCCTTGTCGCGAATAGCTCGGATTCGTGACAACTACGCAAGGAGTCACCCCGTCCTTGTCACGAATAAACCGGATTCGTGACAACTACGCAAGGAGTCACCCCGTCCTTGTCGCGAATAGATCGGATTCGTGACAGGTTCGCAAGGAGTACCCACGTCCTTGTCGCGAATAGCTCGGATTCGTGACAAATCAGCATGGGATTTGATGTACCGATTGCGGTTAAACTTTTAAAAGTCTGGAAAAAAGGGGAGGATCTATTCATGCTGAATGGGTCTACTAAACGTCTTGCTCATTTGATTTTCTCCTCCAGAACGTCCTTTAGGCGGAATTTTATTATTCTAATTTATATGCAACGCTAGTGGGTCAGACCCCTTCCCTAATAAGGCGTTAGCTTGGCGAATTTACTCAAGTAAATGTCTTGTTTGAGAGTTTGCCCAGCCCGCACATTTAGATCGATTACCTTTAGCATTGGTGTATGCAAGGATTCTTTTGCGGTATAATGAACAGATGAAGTTGACAACACGATTTGGAGGCAGCCTGATTGAAAACTTATCCATTTGCATTTGACCCCACACAGCCGTTTGATCAGCAAGCTAGCGATTGGATAGCAGATGTGTTTTATGAGATTTTACCGGAAGCTGGCTTTGAAATAAGAGATGAGCAGATCTACATGGCTTTTCAATTGGAACGGGCCTTCAGCGGGAATCAAACCATTTTCGCGGAGGGCGGCGTAGGAACTGGCAAAACGTTCGTCTATTTGTTATACGCGATTCTCTATGCCCGATATACGAGAAAACCGGCCATCATCGCCTGTGCGGACGAATCCTTAATCGAACAATTGGTCAAGCCGGAAGGGGATATCGCCAAACTTGCCCGGTACTTGGACCTCACGATCGACGCCAGGTTGGGCAAATCCCAAGACCAGTATCTTTGTTTAAATAAGCTCGACGATGCTAGATTAGGAATGGATGATGCGGAGGTTTTTCGAGAGATATATCGGGGGTTACCGGAGTTTGTTCGTTCTCGAAGTACCCTGCAATCCTTTTATCCTTACGGGGACCGTAAAGATTATCCTCACTTGACAGATCAGCAATGGGGGAGTTTGGGGTGGGATGTTTTTCAAGATTGTCTCGTTTGCCCCCAACGCCAACGCTGTGGACTAACTCTTTCCCGAGATTATTACCGGAAGTCTGCGGAGTTGATCATTTGCTCGCATGATTTCTATATGGAACATATTTGGACTTATGAGGCTAGACAGCGTAGTGGACAGCTGCCGTTACTGCCGGCACACAGCTCCGTCGTGTTTGACGAAGGACATTTGTTAGAAACGGCCGCACAGAATGCGTTGACTTATAAACTGAAGCATTCCCAGTTCGAAAGCATCGTGATTCGTTTGCTGCATGGAGAAATCCGCGAGTCTTTAGCTGTAACCATCGAAGAAGCTATAGCGCAAAGCGAAACCCTCTTTGCCTTGCTCGAGAGCAGCAGTCATCAAGTTCCTGCCTCTGATCGCAGAGACATCGTGTGGAGTCAGAATTTGATGCGAGAAGTCGACCGGTTCAGGGGGCTGCTTGATGCGATTGAAGAAGAGCTCGTGTTGGAAAGTGGTTTGTTTACGCTGAGCGATTATCAGCTAAGGATCGTGGAAGAGCATTTGGATATGATGCAATTGGCATTAGGGTTAATTAAACAGCCGGAACAACTCATTTCCTGGGTTGCGGAAGATCAAGAGGAGATCAGCTTTGTGATCATGCCAAAGAGGGTCAAAGAAGTGCTGAAGGACCATGTATTTTCCCAAAAAATGCCGATCGTGTTCTCTTCCGCGACGCTTTCCATTGATGGAAGCTTTGAACATATGGCACAAAGCCTCGGGATTGAAAATTTCCTGTCGTTTTCCGTGCCTTCGCCCTACGATTATGATCAACAGATGAAAGTGAGTCTGTTCCCGGATAACCCCTCGACGGATAAAATGAAGCTAGCGCTAAGTTTACTGCAACAGTCGGAAGGAAGAGCCTTGATTTTGTTCCCGTCCCAAGAGGAATTAATTCGATTTAAGCAGGACATGGCCACCTATCCGGAATCGATGGACTTCCGCTTTTTATACGAAGGAACTGCGGAAATTAGCCATCTGATCTCTACATTCCAGAATGATATGGACAGTATTCTTTGTGCGGTTACCTTATGGGAGGGGTTGGATATACCAGGACCCACACTATCCCAAGTGCTGATTTGGGCATTGCCCTTTCCGCCGAACGATCCATTGTTTGCTGCTAAACGGAGAGATACGAACCATCCTTTTGAAGAGGTCGATATGCCTTATATGCTTCTCCGATTGAAGCAAGGAATCGGACGATTAATTCGCTCTCGCGAGGATCGGGGAATGGTATCGATTATGGGAAAAGAACTGAATCAAGAGGGGGTAAGGGAGAAAGTGAATTCAATCCTCCCTTAAGGATTGGCTAGGTTGAAAAGATGTCATTCATGGTTTGATACATCGTACAAAATTTGTATTTGCTTTCCTGATTTTTATCTGTTATACTAAGTAAGAATTATCTTTGTTCGGGATTTAAGGAATGAATAAGTCTTTAAACTTTTCGCCTTTGATATCTAAATGAGCAAATATAGTATTGATATGTGGAATAGATCCACACAGGAGGAAACAAGCATGCAACAAGGAACAGTAAAATGGTTTAACTCAGAAAAAGGTTTCGGATTCATCGAAGTTGAAGGTGGAGAAGATGTATTCGTACATTTCTCAGCTATCCAAGGCGAAGGATTTAAAACTTTAGAAGAAGGTCAAAAAGTTACTTTTGACGTTGAAAAAGGTCAACGTGGACCTCAAGCAACTAACGTAAACAAAGCGTAATAATGATGAAAGGACTCTATATTAGAGTCCTTTTTGTTTGCGCAAAAATGGTCGTAATCGGTCAAGATAGCCTTTTTCTCCAACAGCTCTATGTTGGCGGACACAGGAGCCCTTATTTCTGAAAAAAAACATGATTTTCGGTGCCAACCGGACACACAGGCCCTTATTCCTTGAAATTTGGCTTCCGAATCCATCGAAAGTAGAAAATAAGGGCTCTCCTGTCCGGTTCATTCTCCAAATGGGTGTTTTTAAATAAAATAGAGGCTTCAGTGTCTGCAGACGGTGAAGTACTGTCGCGACTTGCTTCGAAAAAGGGGAGTCAGACCCCATCTCTGGGCTATAGTGTTAGCTTTGAGAAGTCGAACACGGGAGTTAATAATTTGTTAATATTTTATTTAGATAATTTCAAGAAACCCCCATTATAATGAGTGTGAAGCAAATAATTCCCCAATTTTAAATGAACGGGTGGCCCACAAATGATCCTACGTTTGCGGCCGTCCATGTCATTGTTCTCGATGTAAAGGTGTTCTTGGGGGAAAAGGTTGGGGGAAGGCAATGACTCAAATAGAGAAACAGCAAGAGCTATTGCGCAAAGCAGATGTGCTCAAACAATATGAAGTCTACGGATACCGAATTGCCTATTATGTGCTAAAGAATGAAACTTTGGCAACGAAAGCGGCAACGCAGGCTTTGCTAGAGCTATTCTATAATGATGATTTCTTCCATCTGCCACCTTTTACTCAGAAACACATCACGAAAAAAGTGTTTATGAAGCAGTCACTCATAACAAAGGCATCAGTCATCGTGTGATGGGGAAAAGAGTCAGAACCGATCTCTGAGCTAAAGCGTTAGCTTGGCAAAAGAACCCGATTGATCATCTAGTTGATCAAATCGGGTTCTCTTATTTTAATCAAGCCATTGCCCCATTCCCTGGGTTTGAGCGACCCGAACGTAATGTGCGGAGACACTGATGTCGAATACAGCCATGCCCATGGGACTGAATAAAACAGGCTGGCTTAAGTCACACCCCGATAGGCTCTGCCGGCATACCACATCAGCAAGCGAGTGTGTATCTTTTTTTTCTAGTCCGCTCTCTTTGTGAAGGACTTCGATGTCGGTATTTTCCCGGCAAACCTCATCCCAGTCATCGACAATGATGGTGCCGATGGAATCAAGGGCCTCCTTCTTATAATCGCGAAGGGAGATGTGCATGAGTAAGCTGCCGGGCTTCGGGTTCCGGTCGATATAGCGATAATCAGAGGCTGTGCACGTGAGGACGATGTCGGATTCCATGTAAGCTTCCTGCCAGGACTCAGCCACTTTCACCTGATGCTGATAGGCGAGAGGGATGTTCTTTTTGTCAATCGGCCTGAGATCGTAGAGAACCACTCGCTCAATGAAATGACCGAACTGTTCCATGCACATCTTAAAATGATACTGCCCGATCGGCCCCCATCCGATGATTCCGAGAATCGCCTTGTGGGAGGGACGCTGATTTAGATAGTGCTTGAGCATTAATCCGCTGACCGATGCAGTCCGGATCATGCTGACGAGCGGGGTATGAAGGATCGCGGCTGGTTTTCCGGTAGCGGGGTCATTTAAAATGACTACGCTGTGCGCGCGCGGAAGCTGACGATGAATATTATCGGGAAAGCTAGAGATCCACTTGATTCCAGCCGTATCGATGTCTCCCCCGATATAGGCCGGCATCGCAATAATGCGGTTTTTTGGATTGCCATACCTTAAATACGGCTTGATGGGCTGCGAATAATCGCCCTGGTCAAGATGGAAGACGGTTTTTTTCACTGTCTGGATCAATTCATCCCAGTGGATGCCCATCGCTAAAATGTCCTTTTGATTTAAATACAGCATATCATTTCCCGCCTTTACTGCAGTTCATCTGGCATAGCGCCCACATGCTCTTTCACCCATTCCCTCGAATAAACAGTGTCCAGATACCGGTCGCCCCGATCGGGGAAAATGAGCACAGACGTAGAGTCCTTGGGAAGTTCTGCAGATATCGATTGGAAGCCCATCATGACGCCACCCGAGGAAGCCCCGGCGAGGATCGATTCCTTTTGCAGCAACAGCCTGCAGCCGATCACGCAATCCAAGTCGGTGACATAAACCGTCCGGTCGATCAGCTCCGGTTTAAGCTGGGGAGGAACCATTCCAGCCCCGAGGCCCGGGAACAGGCGCTTGGATTTTTCTCCGCCAAAAATCATACTTCCTTTCGCATCTACGGCGATGACTTTGGTTTTAAGTTTATGGTCTTTAATATACTCCGCGCACCCTCGGATCGTGCCGCAGGAGCTGACCCCGCAGAAGAGGTAGTCGATTTCCTTCAGAGAAGCTGCGATTTCTTTCATGGTGGTGTGATAATGGGATAGGTAATTGTGAGGATTAGCATATTGGTTAGGCCAATAGCTGTTTTCAATCTGGCTCAGCAGTGCCTGAACGCGGGCGATGCGGGCCGGTAAGAATTCACCGGTCTGTGGATCGGGCTGCTCCACCCAGTCAATTTCCGCTCCATACGCTTTCATGATCTGGACGTTTTGGGTGGTCGTTTTCGGATCAATGACACAAATCAAGCGCAAGCCTAGATAAGAGCAGATCATGGCCAAACTGATCGCCATATTCCCGGAGCTCGACTCGATAATGACCGTGTCCGGGCCGATCTCGCCGGATCGCAGCCCTTCCTGGATCATCCGCAGCGCAGGGCGATCTTTGGCGCTACCGCCGGGATTCATCCCTTCCCATTTTGCATAGACATGCTGCTTTGGTTCTCTTGTGATTTGACGTAAGGGAACCAGGGGCGTATTTCCAATGGTGGTTAAGATTCCGTTTTTCATCTGCTACAACACCCTAACTTTCGTATAGCGGCCATAGGCCTTGCCATAACGGATCATTTTATGATACATGCGTTGATCTTTCAATTTCATAAAAGGGTGTGGCTCGGGAAGGGTATTGAATTCGAGGATCCATGGCTTAAAACGGGAATCAAAGGCGATGTCAAGGCCGATTTCTTTAATGGGTGGATACAGTTTTTGCAGATGTAAGGCAGTGGTAAAGCCTATATTTTTTAGGAGAGCCTTCAGCCGATGACGTTGGAGTTTGGGCAACAAAACATCCACGTACACGCTTTGAGCCCCTTGGCTGCCATTCGTGACAATTTTTCCCCGCTTGGCCAGTCGGCCGACCATGCCGGTGGTTTCCCATTTGTTCTCTGGGCTCATTTGCACCATGACGCGAAGATCATAAGGTCGTTCTTTGAATCGTGGAAGATGAATGCCCCTTTGAATCAAATAAGGTCGTTTTCCGGAAAATGCTTGAACATATTTCTCCAGAGATTCATATACAGAAAAGGTGCGAACCTCGGTCCCGGATTGGCAGCGATAGATCGGGCTACCGCTTCCCCTCGGTTTTTCGATTTTCATCACGCCTATGCCTTTCGACCCCTGATCCGGCTTGATGTAAACCATAGCATGTTGACCCAGCATGGCCTGAAGGTTCGCTTTGGTCATTTTTTTGGTTGCCGGCACCCATCCCGCAATTCGGCTATTTTTTAGTAAGGCCTGCGTTTTTTCCCATTTGCTGCGAAGATGAAATGAATAGTGCTTCCCTTTCATTCCGAATCACCCCTATTTACTATATGGGGTCGGTGCATGGCGTGACATTGCGGTTGGCATGGCCTTGGCATTTTTCTCCATGTGCGCATATACATACATATCGATAACAGGAAGAAGGGGAAAAGATGCGCTCCTCAGAGCATGACTGGAGACAAAAAGCAGATGAGGTCACGACCGTGTTCCCATGGTACAAAGACTTGCTGTCCGAAACACCGAAGCGCTTGGAGGATTTTCCGCTGATGACAGCGGAGCTTTTAGAAAAGCATTATTATACGCAGCCATTAACAGCTCCAGATCACACGCCGCTTCATGTCTATCGGACTTCGGGCACCAGTTCCAACGTCCGAAAGCAGATTTATTATTCCGAAGCCGATGATGAAGCTTACGTGAATTTGAAAACGGAAGTATTCCAGCGATTCATCAAACAGGCGGGAATCCAAACAGCCATGGCGGATATGGGAACAGGCCATGCGGCAAGTACGGCCTTGAAGATTTTTGATAGATTACATTTGCAGAGCAAAGAGATTTCCTTTCAACTGCCCATTGCGGAGCATGTAAAGCAACTGAAAGACTTTAAGCCGGGTCTCTTGTATACGATGCCTTCAATTTTGGATCACCTCGTATCTGCAGCGGATGACCCCGCCGAATTTGGGATCAAGAAAATCATTCTCGTGGGAGAGGTTGCAACCGAGCAATGGATCGGGCGAATGGCTCAGCAATTCCGTATTCAGTCGGCCGATATCATGGATACGTATGGATCCATCGAGATCGGAACCATCGCCTACTATTCCCATGAACATGACCGGTACATCCTTGTCGATGGCATGGTTGCCGAAGGGATAGAAGCGGAAGCCTTGAATATCGAAGTTGATCCACTTCGAGAGAATGAGCGGATTCTGGTCTTAACCTCCTTTGTCAGGAACATGTTCCCCGCCATCCGTTTTGTCACGTATGACGTGGTCCGCGACTTAAAGCCTGTCCTGATCGAAGGCGAATGGAGGCAAAGCTTTAAGAAACTGGTGAAAAGAGTAGGCACCGAACTGAAGCATGGAGAAAAAATCAGTCTGTATGATATTGAGGACATCGTGTATCAACATCTTCCTAAGGCAGGCATCCGCGTCAAAGTCAGCGGAAATGCACTAAGTGTTTACATTCAAAGCCCATACCTTAAAGATGCCATCAAGCGGCAAATTCAGCATGAGATTGAGCACAAAATCCCTGAGATCGGGCAAATGATTGAGCATAAAATTCTCGATGAAATCCGTGTCATCGCGGTTCCAATCGGAGAGCAGCTGAATAGGGGAGCCGTTAAAAACAAGAAAATCTACGATTGATAACGAAGGGTGAAGTGTTGTCACGCATCACCTCAGGGATCAGGCGTCACTCAGAGAACGTCGAATAAAAAGGCAAAAATCCCTGATTTCCGTGTTGAGAAATTAGGGATTTATTTCTTTTCCCAGCTCCTCAAGGGTGGTCGACTCACTTCTGTTTACTCCATCAATGGAGGGGAGGGGGGGGCATCCCATCTCTGGGCTAAAGCGTTAGCTTGACAGAGTTGCAAAAATTGGTTGAAATGAATTTTGAGAAGATTTACATTGGCGAGGTGTTATCCTTTTCTTATGTTCTATTACAACAAATACAGAATGTTTTTTGAATATATGCATCAATTGATGCGTGTGCTAATATTGAATTTGTTATAACTAAACTTTCGAAATCCTCTACTTGATATACTCTCGTTTGTCCTAGTCTTATATTTTCGTTAACAATAGGAGTGGTAGAACCTCTTACATTAATCGTTACTCCAAGTTCGCCAGGAACCGGTGTTCCTGAAAACTCAGGATAATGTAAAAATATTAATGTCTTGTTGTGATTCAATGTAAAATCCCTAAAAATAGGTGAATCATCTTCAGCACGAATAAAAAATGTATAGGGCACTATTGAACCTGAAACTGTATGATTGTCAATAAAGCAATGACAACCTTGAGGGCGAATACCCACTTGAAAACACCTCTTTCATCAGATTTAAAATATGTTATTCCTTAAGCAGAAAATTGGTTTGGACCGACTTCCCCTGTCAAAAAGTATAAAAATCTTACTAGAATAGCTAGAAGTATTATTCTAACTGACTAGTAAGAGGTTTCTATAGGGTTCCTATGGTCGTAGACGGTCACTTCACCTCAAAAAAGGGGCCCATCTCTGAGCCTTATGTAAGGGGCATTTCCTCTTTTAGCGGTTGGTTCGTCTTTGATGAAGATTGTTTATTTAATGCCAATAATAAGATCATGCCAATAATACAAGCAGTTCCCATCCATTGGAAAAATCCAAAAGGTTCTTTTAACCAAAATACAGTTGTTAAAACAGCCGAAAGTGGCTCTAAGCTACCTATAAGGCTTGTTTCTTTTGGTGAAAGACTTTCTAAACTTTTAATATAAAAATAAAAGGCAACCATTGTACCCAATACGATAACGAATAGTAAGTATAAATAGGTTGCTATCCTCAAGCTTGAGAGGTCGATTTGCCAAGGGGGATGGATAAAGCTAAATGCAAAACCACCAATGATCATCGCCCAGCCAACAATGACGAGGGAATTGTAATGCTTTAATAGGGAAACTGCATATAAGGTATAAAAGGCTAGTGCTATTCCTGATAAAATCCCCCAAACGATTGCAGGTGTGGGCACGGATAGTTGAGAAATGGAACCGTTTGTTAATAAGAATAAACAACCAATTAAAGTAAGGAGAATATTTAATAAATCTTGTCGTGTGAAGGCAGATTGTTTTCGCAGGATTAAATAGATGATAATGAATACAGGTGCTAAATATTGTAATAGCGTTGCAACCGCAGCATTACCATGGTGAATCGATGCCATGTACGTGTATTGAACGGCTAGCATACCAAGTAATCCGAAAACAATGAGTTGAAACGCTGACCTTCTATTTTTCCATACACCAAATACTTGTGAATGGTCTTTTCCAAAAAAATGAACGGTCAAGAGTAAAATACCAGCGATGAGCAAACGTGTCGTGACAAGCCAATTGACATCGATTGCATATTCTTGAAAGAGCTTTTTTACCACGGTGCCACTCCCGCCCCAAAAGATCGCACCTGTTATAACAAGAAGGAAACCTGTTCTTCTAGCTTGTCTATCCATGAATGATTCGCCACCTTGAAATATAATCATCGTGTTATAATGTTAACACCTAATAAAACAGCGACAGTCTAAGACTTTATCCATGACTGCCGCTGTTTTTCATTTAATGGAACGGGTATTCAATAGATTCTAATTTGTTAAGAATCGCCAGCAAAACCCATTTTTCTCGATATATTTCTTGCTGCAAGTACGACATCTTTACTGATGGCATCTATATTTCCATCATGGATCCGATGAATGGTACCAGATAAACTGATCGCAGCTTCAGCCTTCCCGAACATATTGAATATGGGCGCAGCAATGCATTTGACACCGAGCACGATTTCTTGCGTATCTACAGCATACCCAACACTCTTGATAACAGGTAATTGCTTCTTTAATTCTGCGAGATCAACAATCGTATAAGGGGTGAAAGCGTCCATATTCTCTTCTGGAAGTAATTGATTCATTTCTTCATCGGAAAGATAGGCAAGAATCACCTTTCCCATTGCAGTCGCGTGAAAAGGGGCCTTGGATCCTACTTCATCCTTAAACCGAAGTTGATGGGTTCCTTCCAATACTTCAACGTACGTAATTTCCCCATCTTTTAAGATCCCTAGATTGACCGATTCTCCATATTTGTGGAGAAGAGCATTCATTTCTGCAAGTGCGGCATTTCGTATGTTGTTTTTTTCAAGAAACTGTTTAGAGAGATCTAGTATCTTCAATCCTAGACAGTATTTATCATTATTTTCACTTCGAGCGATATATCCTCTATTCTCTAGTGTGGTAATGATTCTAAATAAAGAGGATTTCGGCCGATTCGTTAGTTCAGCTAGCTCGAGAAGGTTAAGGTTTTCTTTTTCTGCTAATAGTTCAAGCAGATCCAGTGCTTTTTCTATAGAATTTATCGTGTACCGATCATTATTTTTAAGGTTGTCTGCTACCATGTTACCACCTTTCTTAACTTGAATTTTGAAACCCGAATTTCATTTATTGAAACCATGGTATAATATTGGCGCAAGTTTGTAAATAGCAGCAGATAAATTACTCTGTTTAATATTTTGAATATTTGTATTGATATAAAAATTTTACCGTGTTATGATGAATTCGTTAAAATAAAACCTTGGTTTTATTAGGTGGATTTTGTGGATTTCAATTGAAAAGGAGAAAAAGCAAAATGAGAACTTTCAACGAGTCAGTTTCCAAAATCGAAGAATCCAAAAAGTATTTAGCAGGAGGGGTTTCAAGCTTTCTTCGCGGTGCGATGAAACCGATCCCTCTATTTGTGAAAACGGCATCGGGATCCCATGTCATCGATGCAGATGGAAATGATTATATAGATTACTTGTTGGCGTACGGTCCGCTCATTTTAGGGCATGCCGATCCCGAGTTAACAGAAAAAACCTATCAGGCAATGAAAAGCGGGAATGCTTATGGACTTCAGCATGACGGAGAAATCCTGCTGTCCAAACGTTTAACGGAAGTCCTTCCTTGTGCTGATAAGGTTACCTTTAGTGGATCAGGTACAGAGGCCGTTATGTTGGCCCTGCGCTTGGCTCGAGCGTACACAAACAGACAGAAGGTGATTCGCTTTCACGGACATTACCATGGTTGGTCTGATGCGATTTTTACTTCTTTCCCAAGTCCGGATTTGGTAAAGGAGAATAGCGATCAGGCAGACCGTGTCCTTCCAGGTACTTCAGGGCAAAGTGAATCCAGTTTACAAGACATTATCTTATTGCCTTGGAACGATCCGGAAGCACTGAAACAGGCATTAGACATGTATGGGGAGCAAATCGCTGCCATCATAACCGAACCTGTCATGTGTAATTCTGGATGTATCCTGCCTAAACCAGGATACCTTGAACAAATGCGAGAGTGGACACAAGAGTTAGGCATTGTTTTGATTTTTGATGAAGTCATTACTGGATTCAGACTTGGGATCGGCGGTGCACATGGAAGATTCAATATTAAACCCGACTTGGTTACGATGGGGAAAGCCGTTGCAGGAGGAGTACCGTTAAGTGTTGTTGCAGGCAAAGAAGAGATCATGGATTTGGTGGCAACAGGACGCGTAAACCATCTTGGTACCATGAATGGGAATACGATGGTCACCGCAGCAGGCTTGGCTACCATTGATATTCTTTCGAAAAATAACAACGCCGTGTTCGAAAAGATGGAAAGGCTAACGCAGAATCTTGTTTCAGGTCTTCGTGATGTGATGTTGAAAAATGGTGTAAGGGGAGTCATCAATCAGATTGGACCTGTCTTTCATATGATGTTTATTCAGGAAGATGAAGTACGCGACTTTGCCACTTTCCAAAAAAGGGATGCTGCCAAATATAGCCTATTTGCAGAAAAGATGCTGGATGAGGGGATTCTCGTTCGTCCAACAGGTCTATGGTATGTGTCCGCGGTTCATTCCGATGAGGATATTCAGAGAACCATTGAAGGAGCCGACCGTGTTTTACAATCAATGGAGTGATTCTATTTATCAAATGAAGGATTCGAATTGATCCCACGGTTGCTGCACTTCGAATTTAAAACACCTGGAATATAAGCAATTACCGAAAACCGTTTCCATTGTACACTGAGTTGCTTAGCAATAGGCCAAAGTTTACCAGCTGCAGCTCATCCTAATCCCTGTTTCTCCTAGAGAAATCAGGGATTTCTTTGTTTTTTGGACTTGATCATAAAGATTTTTTAACCATTTTTAGGGTTCTAGGTTTTGTTCGATCCCCAACTGTCATAAATGTTTGAAAACACGAATAGGATAAACTGCAGCATGTAACATGTTACATGTTTGAAGCAGGAGGTTTTTAACATGTAAGTATAACGGAAAGCAGGTTATTCCATGCTAAACAAAAAAAGTTTAAGTGAACAAGTTTATGAACTAATTAAGAAAGAAATTATTCTTGACAACCTTAAACCTGGAGAAAAGCTCAGCGTGGAAAAGATAAGTAAACACCTCAATGTAAGCAGAACTCCAGTTTCAAATGCTCTTCAGGCCCTTGAACGAGATGGATACGTGGAGATTGTTCCACAGAGTGGAACTTACGTAAGAGAACTATCTTTAGAAGAAATTAAGGCCATTTATGAGCTTCGTGAAGAAATAGAAGGATTAGTAGCAAAAATTGCCATCAATAAAGTCGACAGCAAAATACTAGAGGATTACCTTCAAAAGTTCCATCAATTTTTAATCAAGGAAGAAGTGAACGAGGAGGTGTTGTTGGACTATTTTCAACTTGACCTGGAATTACATGATTATTTACTTCGATTCTGCCCTCAAATCATTCAAAAGGAAACCCGAAATATTATTGACCTAACCAAACGGAGCAGACGCTTATGTATATTGTATGAGTTAAAAGAAAAGAGCCCAAAAGATCTGATCAAAAAAGAAATCCGAAATCACAGGGAAATTATTGATGCTTTCCTAGAAAAAGATCTAGATAAAGCCATCTATTATTCGAAACGTGATGTAAGAGAAGCAAAGGAACAAGTTCTCAAGTTTTTTTACTTAGTTCAAGAGGAGTCATATGAAGCTGTGAAGGAAGAAGAGATAGGAGGATGGTATAATTGAGAATTTATTATGCCAGTATTATACAAGAAACAAATACATTTAGTCCTCTGATCACGAATCTCACTAATTTTCAGAGAGGGTATTATTTAGAAGGGAGTGAGATTAGGAGTCACCTGTTCCATACAAATAGCGAAATTGCTGGTTTTTTACAGTACTTAGAGCTGTTCGATGAGGTAACGTTAATCCCAGGGATCGCTGCCTGGGCCGTTCCATCCGGGAAGATCAAAAAGGATGCTCTTCAATTTCTCATCAACCGTCTAGTAGATGAACTGCAAAAAAATCTACCGGTAGATGGTGTCTTATTGTCACTTCATGGAGCTCTTGTGTCGGATGGGTTGGAGGATTGTGAAGGATATATCTTAGAACAGGTCCGAAGAGTCGTCGGAACTCATGTGAAAATTGTCAGCACATTGGATTATCATGCTGCTGTAACCGAAAAAATGATAGAGATGTCAGATATTCTAGTGGGATTTCGTACGTATCCTCATGTTGATTTTAAAGATACGGGAGTTAGAGCCGCGAAGTGTATGAAACAATTATTAGATGACAATCCCAAAATAAGCAAATACTATGCAACGCTTCCTCTGATCCTTCCTGTTGAGAATACAGAAACTTCCCATGGACCGATGTCCCACGCCATCCAGCACATTGAACAACTTGACCACAATCGTTTGATTCTCAGTGCCTCCCTTTTTTGTCCGCAGCCATGGCTGGATATCAATCAACCAGGTGTTTCCATGATTACTTATACGCTGGGAGATTCCAGCGAGGAATGGATGAAGACTGAAATCGTAAATATTCTCTCTTATATTTGGGACTCAAAATTATTGTTTTTTAATACCTATCCAACCGTAGAAAGGGTGTTGGATAAGGTTGATCAATGGGAAAGTCCAATCATCTTGATTGACTCCGGTGATGTCATTAGTGGAGGGGCAATCGGTGATAGCACGGTTATTCTAAGAGAAATGATTAAGCACAAGAAAAATCTTTCAGCGGTGATCCCCATCGTAGATTCCAAAACAGTAGAACAGGCATTTCAAGTTGGCAAGGGGAAATCAGCCTGGTTTGAAGTGGGTGGAGAAAAAGATTACGGATACAATTGTGCAGTTAAACTACAGGCCTATATTTCTGAATTATCGGAACAGATTATAGAGGTGAAAGGGTCATCGTTTTCTGGGATTAAATTGAATTTAGGTAGAAGGGCATTATTAAAAATTGATCCATCGATTCAATTAATTGTATCTGAATATCCTACCCTCATTCATGATGCTGAAGTCTTGAGAAGTATTGGGATCATCCCTGAAGAGCAAGATTTAATCATCCAAAAGTCACATAAGTTATTCCGAGCATCATACCAAAATATTGCTAAATCCATCGTGATCGTGGATACTCCCGGATTTACAGATTTAAATCTGAAGCGATTAAGGTTTAACCATATCAAAAAACCAATGTATCCATTTGATCAGATCACTCTTCGTGAAATAAAAATCCAACAATACATTTGAAAGAGAGGATGGGGACCATGAATGAACTGGCCTTAATGGGAGGAAGCCCGCAAATTCCTTATGAATTGCCAAGTGTAAAGAATACTTCGGGTAGAGATGTTGGGGAAGAGGAATTAAGGTTGGTGACAGAAGTTGTTAAGTCTGGAAATATGGGATTTTTATATGGAGCGAAAATAAAACAATTTCAACAAGAATGGGCAGAAAAATTCAAGGTTGATACGGCAGTTGCTGTAAGTAGCGGTACAGCTTCCCTGCACACGGCGATGATCTTTTTGAATATTGGCCCAGGTGATGAAGTTTTAGTTCCTGCAATTACCGATATGGGTACCATTATTGCGGTGTTATCTGAGAATGCCACTCCTGTTTTTGTGGATGTCGATTTGCATACGCAAAATATGGATCCAAAAGATATTGAACATCGCATAACGGAAAGAACGAAGGCCATTATACCCGTTCATCTGTATGGTTTTCCTTGTGATATGGATCCGATTATGGATATTGCTAGAAAACATAAGTTATTTGTTGTTGAAGATTGTTGCCAGGCCCACCTAACGGAATATAAAGGCAGATTGGTAGGGACGATTGGTGATGTAGGCTGTTTTAGTTTTCAGCAAAGTAAGCATATGACGACCGGTGACGGTGGGATGGTTATTACCAATCGTGACGAAATATGTGGCCGTAAATTACAGCATTGTGCAGATAAAGGTTGGCCCAGAGAAAAATATAGAGACCACCTCTTTTTAGCACCTAACTATCATATGACGGAACTACAGGCAGCAGTTGGTATTGCACAGTTTCGAAAGTTGGACGATTTTATTGAGAGGAGGCGCAAATCAGCAACCTATCTATCAGATTTGCTTAAGGGCCTGAATGGAGTTGTTCCCCCTTTAGAAGTAGAGTGGGCCAGAAATACGTACTATGAGTATGCACTTACCATAGAACCTAAACAATTCAAAGTCAGTAATCAGGTGTTGGCAAGGGCATTGACAGCTGAAGGAGTCCAAACTGCACCCGGTTATCTTCCTTATCCCATTTATATGTATGAGGTGATCAAAAACAAAGTTCAATCATTTGATGTGGATCTGTGTCCAGTAGCAAATCAGGCTTGCCAAAGCATGTTGTTTATCCCATGGAATGAAAAATTGACTGATCAGCATGTAGAAGATATTGCTGCAGCCATTAGGAAGGTACTCATGTACTACAGCAAATGATGAATGCAAATGGAGGAGGATGGTAGATGATGAAGAAATGTGCACGTCAATGGATTTGTCTGCTAGCTTGTTTTGCATTATTGGTTGGATGCTCTGGCGGGGTAGAAACAAACTCTGGTGGAGAAAAACCCTCTACAACCAAAGTAAAAGATGCTCCGGTTGTGCTGAAGCTTGCCCATGGATATGCACCTGAACATCCATTTGCCATAGGAGCCGAAAATATCGCGAAGGAAATTAATGAAAAATCCGGAGGAAGATTAGATGTTAAAGTGTATCCTGGAGGCCAGCTAGGGAGTGAAAAGGACCTCGTTGATGGGTTAACCACGGGATCGGTAGACATGACGATGGCAGGACCTGGAGAACTGGGTAAGCGATTCAAACCGATGCTAATCTTTGATGGGCCTTTTGTGTTTCGGGATGCTGAACATTTAATGAAAGCGATGAACGGAGAATTTGGCCAGGAATTGGCGAATGAGATGGCAAAAGAAATTGGAATTCGATCGCTTTCAGTCCTCTATATGGGGCAGCGATATATTACTACTTCAAATGTTCCCATAAATACACCGGAAGATTTAAAGGGTGTAAAACTTAGAGTTCCGGATCAACCCTTGAGTGTGGCGAATGCCAAAGCCATGGGGGCTACTCCCACTCCTATGGCGTTTTCCGAGGTCTATTTAGGTCTTCAACAGGGAGTTATTGACGGACAAGAAAATCCACTTGCCCAAATTACCTCAGCCAAGTTTAATGAGGTGCAAAAGTATATTAGTTTAACGGGGCACGTGACCCAAGCGGTTGCCTTTATCATAAATGATCAAAAGTTAAATTCGCTTTCTTCAGACTTGCAAAAAATTGTAACTGACGTCGTTCATTCGAATGGTGAGAAAATGAATCAAGCGATTCTAGATTTTGAAAAGAGTGCATTAGATGATCTTAAAGCAAAAGGAATGGAAGTGATCGAGCCTGATGTCGATGCCTTCAGAGAAGCGACGAAATCGGTGATCACAGAATTTGAATCTGAGTGGGGAGCAGGGATTTACGAAAAAATTCAAGCTGTGAAATAATCCGTGATGAACTGGTGGAGAACTATTCTCCACCAGACCTTTATTCAAAAGGTAGGGGATTGCGTTGAATAAATCAAATAAAATTCTAAGAATAATAGACAGTCTCGATGAATATGTAATTGCCGTTGGGATTGCCCTGATCACCTTCATGGTGACGGTGCAAATTCCTTTACGATTTTTCGATATGCCGCTCATTTGGAGTGAGGAGTTAGCCAGATATCTATTTGTTTGGATCACATTAATTGGTATTGGTTATGGTGTAAAGAAACAGATCCATGTACGAATGGAATTTTTTTTTCATTTTCTCCCTAAGAAATTACAAGATATTTTGTCTATCATTCTTAATTTCATAGCCATATTCAGTTTCTTATATATTGTGCCGTCTTCTTTTAGCTTTGCGGTATCTCAAACGAATATCCTATCTGCTGCTTTACAGATGCCTATGTTCTTTTTGATCATTTTTGTTCCAATCAGTATGGTGTTAGTTGTTATACGGCTACTCATTGAAACCGTTCAATTAATAAAAAGATTCTATGCTGAACTAAGAGGTGAGAACATATGACCATACTCTTCGGAACATTTTTTCTATTACTCATCCTCCGCGTACCGATTGCTTTTTGTTTGTTTATTAGTTCACTTTTTTACATGGTCTCTAACGATATTCCCTTAACAGTGGTTACTCAGCGGTTAATCGCTGGGGTGGATTCCTTTCCGCTTCTCGCTGTTCCGATGTTCATTTTAGCTGGAGAAATTATGAATGTATCGGGGATTACTACCCGTTTGTTTACCTTTGCAGAGCGTGTTTTAGGACATTTTACGGGAGGACTTGCTTATGCAAATGTTTTGGCCAGTGTGATTTTCTCAGGAATGTCAGGGTCTGCTATTGCAGATGTCGGAGGCCTCGGAGCTGTAGAATTAAAAGCGATGCGTAAAGCCAAATACAAGGAAAATTTTAGTTTGGCGATTACAGGAGCTTCCTCGGTCATTGGTCCCATTATTCCACCTAGTGTTCCCGTCATTGTATTTGCTGCAATATCCGATGTATCGATTGGGAGATTATTTTTAGGAGGGATTATTCCCGGATTAATTATGGCGATTGCCTTATGTATCATGATTTATATCTATGGTAGAAGAAAGGGTCTCCCCAAGCATCCTAGATCTTCTTGGAAAGAATTATATCTGGCTACAAAGGAAGCATTCTTGCCACTATTAACACCCGTCATTGTATTGGCAGGAATTTTTACCGGGATTTTTACACCTACAGAAATTGCTGGAGTTACAGTACTCTATGCATTGTTTTTGGGATTCTTATATAAATCTTTCACTTTAAGAGAACTGCCCACCTTTTTAATCACGGCAGGCAAAACCACGATCAATGTTTCGCTTATAGTTTCCTGTGCAGCAGTTTTTGGGTGGATTTTAGCTAGTGAACAAATTCCACAGATGTTGTCACAATACTTTGTCGGCTATATTAGCAGTGAGTTTATGGCTTTGATTATTATCAATATGTTTCTTCTGATCATAGGTACATTTATGGATAATTCTGCGGCCATTCCCATCCTAACTCCTGTTTTGCTGCCTTTAGCCATTAGTTACGGAATTGACCCTGTCCATTTTGGGATTATCATGATTTTAAACTTGATGATTGGATTGATTACGCCACCCGTAGGATTGGTCTTGTATGTGCTATCAAGTGTTTCATCCGTTCCTTTTGAAAGAATTTCCAAAGCCATTGCCCCATTTGTCATTGCATTGGTTATAGTGCTGTTAATCGTAAGTTTTGTACCACAGCTAGTCTTGTTTATTCCTAATTTGATATTGGGGTCTCCATAGAACGAAGAGGGGACTGTAAAGGGTATCACTTATAAAACGGTACCGGCTTACAATGTAACAAAAGAAAATCATCCGAAGGACCGGGAATGGGCCGGTTTTATCATTAACACCAATGGATCTTCCTATTACTTAGCAGGAGATACGGATCTGATACCAGAGATGGAGAATGTGGACGCGGACGTCGCATTCCTTCCGATGGGTGTTACCTATACGATGGCTTATGAAGAAGCAGCGAGAACAGCTAATTTCATTCGGCCTCGCATTGTCGTCCCGTATCATTATGGTGACGTGGTAAGGACGAGAGAAGATGCATTGAAGTTCATCAGCTTGGTTGATCCAGACATCACGGCATTTTTAATGAAGGAATAGTAGTAAAGAAAAACAGCCGCTCACATAAGTGAAGCCGGCTGTTTACATCTATGGAATAATTTTTTTCGATTTGAATTCCTGAAAAATGCGCAAAAACATTTCTTCACTGCCCAGCACCTCTGTAAAGCCAAACTGTTTAATTTTTGTTGTATCAGACATCACATCAAATTCACGGCCAAACACCAAGTCACCAAAGCGCCAGGTTACTACTTTTTCAAATGGAACAGATTGTAAACGGTATTTCGAGACCATCTTCTCCCACGTATTCCGTTGAAGCGGCATCATATCTTTTAAGGAAATGGTTTGCAGTGGTGCGTAGTCCATCTTGAAGAATTCGGCGAACTTGGGCCAAAGGTGTTCCCACCTGAAAAAGTCGCCGTTTGTAATGTTGAATACCTCAAAAGAGCATCTATCATCTGTGGCCGCCCAAACAGCACCCCGTGCCAGAAGTGATGCATCCTTGAGCAAGCGCTTGGTAGGCTCCTGTTTTTCCGGGGAATCGCAAGGGCAAGTCTAGTTCTTTTGAGATAGTGGCATAAACGGCAATCACCATCGCAATGTTCATCTGATTACCTATGGATAGACCGGCTACTAAATCCGGACGCAAAATAGTCTAAGTCCAGTTCTTTCCTTTTTGATACGAACGTAAAAAATCCTCCTGGTTATAATAAAAGTGTGGTGGCATATGCCGTGGATCTGTCTCTTTGGCAGGTGTTTTATATTTTCCTAAACGAACGCCGTAAACTTTCGCACCTTGCATTAATAGAACACGTTCCAGTGAATTCGATGTTTCCTGGACGGACATTGCCACATTTTTTAACATGGCTGTATCTACTTCGATTTGTTCTGATGAGAGTGGAGCGAAATCCTGGTATGCAGAATAAAAGATGTGGGTGATGTTATCTATTTGTTTAATCTTTTGCAGCGCTCCACCTCAAAAAAGGGGGCAGCCCCCTTTTTTGAGATAAAGCGTTAGCTTGGCCAAGTCGGACAAGGTTTTATTTCACCGCTTGAATACGACGTAAGATATCCCCATATTCACTGTCGTACTTCTGATAGACTTTTTGAGAGGCTTTAAGGAATGCATCATAATCGACATCTTCTTTATCTGTAACCTCCATCCCTTCTTTCTTAGCCAGTTCAAGATTCTCTTGCTCTTTTGAACTAATAAATTCTCTTTGGTAATCTCGAGCTTTAGCAGCAGAATCTAAAAGAACTTGTTGTAATTCAGGAGTAAAGCTATCAAATTTTGTTTTTGTAATGATAAATAAAGCTGGATTATAAAAATGACCAGTAAGGCTTAGGTACTTCTGCACCTCATAAAACTTACTCGAAATGATAACACCTAGTGGATTCTCTTGGCCATCCACTACACCCTGTTGCATGGAAGTAAATAACTCTGTAAATGACATTGGAGTTGGACTAGCACCAAATGCTAAAAAACTTTCCATATGTATTTTATTTTCCATCGTTCTAATTTTTAATCCGTTTAAGTCTTCAGGTTTTTTAATGGGATGATCGTTATTTGTTATATTACGAAAGCCATTTTCAGCCCATGCTAATACTTTTAATCCAGACTTACCCAATTCATTTCCAATCTCATCACCGATTTCACCATCTAGCACTTTGTAAGCATGTTCTCGGTCCCGAAAGAGGAAAGGAAAATCAAATGCATTTGCAATAGGGGTAAAGTTTCCTAATGGACCAGTAGAGGCAAGCATCATATCGACGGTACCTAGCTGCACACCTTCCATCATTTCACGTTCTCCACCTAATTCCCCAGCAGGATGGATTTCTACTGTCACCTTACCATTTGTCGCTTTTTCAACTAGCTCTTTAAATTTCATAGAACCTTGATGAAGATAGGAGTCTTCTGAACCTGCCTGCACGTGACCAAATACAATCTTCATTTCTTCGAATTTAGATTCATTTCCCTCGTTAGGATTGGAATTGCTATTGGATGATGCGGGTTTTTCGTTTTGAGGAGATGGGTCATTAGGTTTTTGTTCTGCATTCCCAGATGTTTGTGAATCCGCTCCACACCCTGTTAGTAAGCCTGCTAGAACAACAGCTGATAAGGAACTGCTTAGGATTTTTTTAACCATTCTTTCTTTCCCCCAACCTAGTAAATTTAATTGCGTCAGATCCCTTCTTAAATTACAAAAGTGTTTCAACCGACATACATCCTGCATACAAGTGATATGCAACAGAATATAACATTCACAAAAATTTGTCAATTTAGAAAACATAAGTAACTTGCTTATAGTGTTAAAAAATATAGTCGGACAGTTTTTCTAAATTAAATAATTGACTAAAAAGTCAAAATAAAATAAAATCGTTTTTAACAAATACAACTTGCATACAGGTTGTATTAAATAAGCCGATGCTCTAAGAGCGAAAGCAAAGGAAGCTTTAGTTTTTGTGCATGAAATTATAAGGAGGTTTGTATATGAGCGATAGTACAGCCACTCAAGCAGAAGTGAAAAGTCAAAAAAGAACATTAGCGGTCATCGATTGTGATGTGCATATCCAGCCCGTCAGCTATGATGAGATCAAAGCGTATATGCGTCAACCTTTTCGTGATATGTTCAATCTCTTTAAGGGAAGAGGGATATTTGATAATCCCTTAGGACGTACTACTATCAAGGGTAACACCCCATCAGGAGGCCCCATCGCTTCTGATCCGAATCATTTGCGTGAGCAGCTTATCAAGCCAAACAATATTGAAACAGCTATTTTAAGTCCATGGATTTATGCGGATTTTTTCTCGGATCCAGATTTTAAGGCAGAGATAAATGCAGCATTTAATAGCTGGGTACATGATAAATGGCTCAATAGTAAAGTGAATTACGATGGTGTTTTTAAAGCGTCTATTACAGTGTCTCATCAGGATCCCAATTTGGCGGTGAAAGAAATTGAGCGCTGGGCAGGACATCCCGATTTTGTACAGGTTTATCTAGATTCCGGATCCCGCGCTCCATTAGGACAGCGGCAATATTGGCCGATTTATGAGGCGTGTGAGCGTTACGGGCTTCCACTTGCCATCCATGTTGGAACAGATGGACTAGGAGGAAACTCGCGGTTCACCACAGGATTTCCCAATCGTTATGTAGAATGGCTGACTTTGGTTCCTTGTAATTTCCAGGCCCATTTAGTCAGCTTTCTGACGGAAGGTGTATTTGAACGATTCCCTGGACTGCGAATGGTACTACTTGAAGGAGGTACATTTTGGCTCCCTGGAATGTTATGGAGGTTAGATGCTCTTTATAAGAGTTTTCGCTTTGAAATTCCTTGGGTCAAGAAGTTGCCAAGCTTGTACGTGAAAGACCATATTCGGTTTGGCACCCAGCCAATGCACCGTCCTGACAATGACGAACATTTCCGTTATCTCTTGGAAGTGATTGATGCTGAAAATATTATGATGTTTAGTAGTGATTACCCACATTTTGATACAGACGTTGCGGCCGAAATTTTTCCTCGAAACATTTCCGATCAGATGAAAAATAAAATTTTCTATGAGAACGCGAAAGCATTTTACAATCTATAAATAGGGGGATGAGCCATATGGCAAGCCATATCGTATGCAAAGTATCTGAACTCCCTCCGGGAGAACGCAAGATTGTAGAGTTGGAAGGGCGTTCCATTGGCGTATTCAATATAAAGGACTCATACTATGCAATTAAAAATGTATGCCCTCACTATAAGGTTGCCCTTTGTGAGGGAACCGTAACTGGAATGCCCTTACCATCCAAAGTCGGTGAATATGTGTGGGGAAGAGAAGGGGAAATTATCCGTTGTCCATGGCATGGATGGGAGTTTGATATTTTAAATGGAAAATCAATTTTCAACCCACATAAGTGTCGGGTGGCAACGTATGATGTAACAGTTGAACCCATCCAGGAGAATCTTGAAGATGAACGAGTGGAAACGTTTCATGTGACTGTCGAAGATGGGGTGGTGGTCCTTCATATTTAGGATTCTCCTTATTCCGTCCTACTAAGGATCGTCCTTTTATTGGGATTGGGGTATAATGTGAGTATTTAGACTACACTGGTTTCCTGTCCCTGTTAATATTGATAGATGATTGGATGATGGACAGAATATGGGTTTTTGAGGAGAAGATACAACGTTATGAGTAAAAAGAGCCTATTGAAAGACATAGCCTATGAAAAAATAAAAGAGAAAATATTAACTGAAGATGAACAGTATACCTCTGAGAATTCATTGGTGAATGAATTGGAGATGAGCCGGACTCCCATTCGTGAAGCACTGCAGCGATTGATGCACGAAGGATACATTAAGATTATGCCCAACCAAGGCATAGCGATCCCTGATCTTTCTGTCAAAGAACTGAATGATATTACCGAATATCGTATTGCTATTGAATCAACCTCTATAAAACAAGCGGTTCATCTCTTGAATGAAGACCACTATGTTTATCTGCAAGAAATCATTGAGAGACAAAAAGAGGCTGTCAATCAAAATAACGTGGTTCAGTTTATTCAGTCAGATGTTGATTTTCACCTTTACCTCTTGGAGATTGTGGGAAATGAGTTGTTTATTCAAGGCTTTCAGCACGTGAGCGGCAGAGTGTTTCGGCTTCGTCGAAAGATGAATAGCAACCCTATGCAATTATTGAAAAGAATTGAGGAGCATATTCGGATCATCGAATTATTAAAAGATAGAAATTTAGATTTGGTTCTAGAAGAACTGGAGAATCATTTGAAGAGTTGGGCTTGATATTTTAAAACATAAGGAGTGTTCTGCATGATTTTAGTAACAGGAGGATTTGGTTTAATCGGCTCAAATCTCGTTCGCAGGCTGTCTGATGAAGGGCACGAAGTCGTCCTTTTTGATAAAAAGGTCCAAAAGGAAAATGAATTCTTTACGAATTGCAAACACGTGCATTTTGAAGAAGGGGACGTGAAAAACCGCCTTCAACTGGATTCTTTGATTGATAACTATAACATCGATTGTATTGTACATTCGGCAGCCAATTTAAATGGGGAATACTGTAAAAATAACCCAGTAGATGCGGTGGAAACAAATACGATTGGTACACTTAACTTGCTTGAACTAGCTCGCATCCACAAGGTTCCAAAGTTTATCTATATCGGTTCGGGATCCATTTACGGCACGCAAACCAACACAGATCCTATGTATGAGTCAACGCCAGCTGTCACAATGAATACATACGCTACAACTAAAAAATTAAGTGAAGAACTCGTCCATTGCTACCGAGTAAATTATGGGTTGGAAGCAGTAAATATACGCGTTTCTTGGGTTTTTGGCCCGCTGCCAGAGCTTCGTCAACCGCACTGGAATGCGCCGATCGCGTACTATTTGTGGAACGCTATAAAGAACAATCAACTTCATGAAAAGTCTGGTCTGGATTTCATGGCGAATTACACTTACATTGAAGATGTAGTGGAAGGGATTTACCGAGTGATCAAAACGCCAGATGCCCCAGAATGTGTTCACTTAAGCAGCGAAAAAATGTACTCGAATCGTGAAATCATCGAATTTATTGCTGACAAAATCCCTGATTGTCAGATTCAAGTAGGAGAAGGTATGGATCCTTTCGTCCAACAAGCACCATTGCGTGGTCCTTTAGTTTCCGAATATAAAGAGCAAATTGGTTATAAACCAAGTGTTCACTTTAGAGAGGCACTTGATAAATATTATACATGGATCAAAAAGGAAATGGATAAAATGGGGATCACAAAATAGTTCGGAAGATGGTTATGCCATCTCCTTGACAAAAAATATACCGAACGGTATTATTTGGTTATGAATTCAAATAAAACAGAAAAAACAAAGTCCTTCATTATTGAGAAAGCATCACCCATTTTTAATAAGAAAGGTTATTATGGAACGTCTTTATCCGACTTAACCCATGCAACAAAACTTACGAAAGGGAGTATATACGGTAACTTTAAAGATAAAGATGAGGTTGCTGTGAAGTGCTTTTTATTCAATGTGAACAAAATTACAGACGAAATTTTTAAAAATATGCATGGTGTAACTAGTCCAATCGAAAAATTACTGGTTTTCCCCAACGTATATAGGAATATTTACAAAGATATTATTGAAAATGGCGGTTGTCCAATCGCGAACACGCTGATTGATTCAGATGATACACATCCTACTTTGTTAAATCTAGCATTGGATGTCATACATCGTTTGGAAAACAGCTTGGTTTCCATTATTGAAGAAGGAAAATCGGGTGGGGAAATTAGGGTGTCGGCTGAATCACACAAAACTGCGCAAACAATGATCACTTTATTTGAGGGGGGGATTATTTTGTCAAAGTCCACAAATCAACCAAGCTATTTATTAAACGCCTTGGAAACAGTGGAAGAGATCATTACCTCTCTTAAAAGGTAATTTTTTTTGGACTAAGATATACCGAACGGTATATTTTAGTCCAAATATTAACTGAATTCATTTATAAGGAGGAGATAAGATGCCCTATGCGGAAATATCAATGACGAAGAATTTCATGACAGATGAGGAAAAGGACTCTTTGTCACAAACCTTAGAATTGACAAGGCAACTTGTCTCATCACACGCATAGTGAATTCAGACTGTTTAGATTCATATTTATATTGAGATCACAGGGCAATTTTATTAAACTATGATTATCATAATTATAGAAAGTAGGTTGATTCTATTGAAGCATGATTATGTGGAAATTCCTGACGGATACAGGCTCCATTACGTGCGGGAAGGCCAAGGTATTCCTGTATTATTGCTGCATGGCTGGCCTGGATTTTGGTATGATTGGTGCAAAGTTATTCCGTTACTAAGTAAAGAAGCGGACGTGATTGTTCCGGATTTTCGCGGCTTTGGGTTGTCGGATAAACCTAAGATTGAACCCGTTGCAGGATATAGCCCGGCCATATTAGCCAGGGATATCATTGGAATTTTAGACCATTTGGGAGTGGATGAGGTGATTGTTGCAGCCCATGATATTGGAGCGACGATTGCTCAAACACTGGCTAAAACGTACCCTTCGAGAATAAAATCATTGGTTCTTTTTAACCCGCCTTATCCCGGGATCGGAGCAAGAAGGTTCGACCCTGACGTTCAGCCTCAATTCTGGTACCAGCATTTACACAACCTCGATTTATTTGAACAATTATTTGCTAATGAGCCTTCAGCTGCAAGAAAGTATGTACGCCATTTCTATGAACATTGGTCAGGTGAAAAGGGATCCATTGAGGAGAATGATCTCCAGTCCATATTGGATAGGTATGCTGAGCCGGGAGCATTGTTGAGCAGTATTATGTATTACCGCGCCAGAGCAGCAGATAAAGCGAAACAAGCAAGTGGAAGTAGCCCGAGTTCACCTATTATTCAAGAGACCTCAGTTGTTTGGGGAGAGGCAGATCCGGTAATGAAGGTCGAATGGTCGGATCGTTTGGGGGAGTTTTTTGAGAACTTCACGCTAAAACGGCTCTCTGGTATCGGTCACTTTGTTCCTTTAGAGTCGCCAAAGGAGGCGGCCGCGGCAATACTAAGTCATTTACCCAAAAATTAGAACGCTCTAACTCGAAAAGGAGGTAGCCGTTTTAGGATTTGATTCCTTTAGGAGGACTTATGGAACACGATAAAACGATTCAATCAAAACACGGGATCGAGATTCTGGAAAAGGTCCGTGGAATTTGTGAAACCCTTCCGGAAGTTGAGGAAATCGTCGACGGATTTGGTCACACCACTTTTAAAGTTAAAGGGAAATCTTTTGTCATTATGGGTGAAAGTGGTGGAAGTATAGGATTATCTTTTAAGTCGGACAAAGAAATGCAATTTATCTTACTTCAGCAAGATAAATTTTTTAAAACACCGTATATCGGCCACCACGGCTGGGTTTCAGTCAAGACGGACGAACCGATCGACTGGAACGAGCTAGGTGCTTTGATTAAGGAAGGGTACTTAAGAGCTGCCCCAAAACGATTGGTGAAGCAATTTCTAGTTTGAACCTATGTAGGATATTTTGGGACTAGCGAACATCTAATTAGAAAATTGCGGGAATTCAATGCGCGTTCCTCTTAAAGTAACTATACATACCCCCACTAGAGATGGAAAAAAGGGCTGTTTTTTCTGCGATCAATACCCAACCATTTAAAAAAGACAGGAATGGGCTTGACCTGAGAAAAGACAACCCTTATTTCAACGCATGAATCTGATCATTTTCAAAAATTTGCGTCCCGGGAAGGTAGGTTTGAGCCATTTTATGCATCGCCGATGCCACGTCTGCCGCTTGAATAGGGCGGTATTTTTGTTTCATTAGAAAGGAGAGCGGTTTACTGATCCAACCCGAGATTCTTTCGCCCAAACGAGATTCTTTTCTTTTTCCCAGGAGGAGGGAAGGACGGAAGATAAAGAAAGCGGGCAGATGGAGCGCTTGGATCGATTTTTCTGCCTCTCCTTTTACTCTGTTATAAAAAAATCTGGAATGGACATCCGCTCCCATCGAGGAAATCAAAAGAAATCGTTGGACCCCTTCCTTCTTGGAAATGGATGCGGCTAAGTATGGCAGATCGTAGTCCACTCGTTTGAACCGTTCTTTGGTCTTGGCTTTCTTCATGGTTGTACCCAGGCAGCAGAACACATCATCGACATGAAAACAGTCTTTATACTGATTCATCTGTGACAGATCTTCGACCACTACTTGCTGGATTTTTGGGTGGGGTATCTCTAACCTGTTACGGACTATAACCATCACCTGCTCATATTGCTCATCCTGCAAAAGCAAGTCAAGCAGATGGCTGCCAACCAGGCCAGTCGAGCCTAAAATTAAAGCCTTCTTCATTTCATTTCCCTACTTTTTACAAAGTTTGATCACCTTATCATGGCATGGAAAAGAAATGAAAGTCAACCCAACGTCTCTTTTCTTATTCACCAAACCGATAGAATAGGATAAAGCAATTGTAAAGGGGAGGTTTATTTGAACAAAATATTTTTATTCGTTGTAGGAATTAGCTTGCTTATATTATTGTCGGCGTGTGAGAAGGGCACAATGGGTGATATCAACGTTGATTTTGGAAGTATTGATGCAATACGAATTCAAACAATGGAGCAAGTTGAGAAAAATAATGCTTCTGAGCGGTATGAAATACAAAATGTAGATGAAGTCTCAGACTTTATAAATAAGTTGCGTACTTCCAAAAAAATTGGTAAATCAGATGAACCTTTTCCGCTCGGTGATGGGGTAATTACACTTGCTTCAAAAGGTTCCAATATCTACGGAATTAGATATTACTTGAAAAGGAGAGAATTATTGGATTTGCATAAGGGGGTATATTATGAATTCCCTGATGGACTGGAACAGTGGTTAGGTGATTTGGAGAACATGCCAAAAGTCAACAATATCAACTAAACGAACGATTTGTTTTTAGAAAGTATTAAGATTCAATGATTGTTACGAATTATGACATGTTTCTTCAGAAAAATCATTTAAACTTAGAGTAGGCCGCTAGCTCATACTATCCCTTATATAAACCCTAGGAGGAAACCTATGTCCTATAAAAGTGATATAGAAATTGCAATGGGAGCAAAAATGGAAAGAATCTCAGTCATCGGGGAAAGGTTAGGACTTTCCGAAGATGAGATGGATTTTTACGGAAAATACAAAGCGAAATTATCTTTGGACATCCTTAACAAACCATCCACGAAGAAAGACGGAAAGCTTATCTTAGTGACTTCTATTAATCCGACTCCGCCGGGAGAAGGGAAATCTACGGTATCCGTAGGTCTCGGGCAAGCTTTTCAGCGAATGCGAAAAAACGCGGTGATCGCCCTAAGAGAGCCCTCTTTGGGACCTGTTTTTGGTATGAAGGGTGGGGCGACAGGCGGCGGTTTCGCTCAAGTCGTGCCGATGGAAGATATTAATCTTCATTTTACGGGTGATTTTCATGCCATTACGGCTGCAAACAACCTCCTATGTGCTTCGATTGATAACCATATTCATCATGGAAACCTACTAGACATTGACCCCAGAAGAATTCTTTTTAAACGAGTTATGGATATAAATGACCGAGCCTTACGCCATATCATTGTGGGAATAGGCGGTAAAACCAATGGATTTTTGCGGGAAGATGGATTTATGATTACCGTGGCTTCGGAAATCATGGCCATTTTATGTTTGTCTTTGGATCTCGAGGATTTAAAAGAACGATTAGGAAGAATTCTGATCGCCTATACGTTTGATGGACAGCCTGTCTACTGCAAAGACTTAAAGGTTCATGGAGCCATGACGATGCTGTTAAAAGAAGCGATTAAGCCTAATTTAGTCCAAACACTGGAAAACACGCCTGCGATCATCCACGGTGGACCGGTTGCGAATATTGCCCATGGTTGTAATAGCATTCTAGCTACCAAAATGGCGTTAAAATTAGGCGATTATGCCATTACCGAGGCGGGATTTGGAGCCGACCTGGGAGCCGAAAAGTTTTTTGATATCAAATGTCGGTTTGGTGGATTGGCCCCTGATTGTGTCGTGGTTGTGGCCACCATCCGGGCCTTAAAGCATCATGGGGGCGTAGCCAAAGACCAATGGAATGTCCCAGACGTAGCGGCTCTTTCAAAAGGTGTAAGCAATTTGCGAAAACAAGTGGAGAATGTCAAGAAGTTTGGTGTTCCTGTCGTGGTGGCAATCAATAAATTCGTGTCCGACAGTGAAAAAGAAATCCAGTTTTTAAAGGAATTCTGCTCCTCTTTCAATGTCCCAATCGCTCTTTGTGATGTATGGGAAAAAAGGCGGTGAAGGCGGGATCGAGCTTGGACAGATGGTGATCGAAACCATGGAACAACACTCAAGTCACTTTCAACCCCTCTATCCGACAGACCTCACCATCCAACAAAAAATGACGATCATCGCTCAAGAAATCTATGGGGCAAAAGATGTGAAATTTTCTTCAAGTGCCTTAAAGCAAATCGCTGAAATTGAAAAATTAGGATTGGATAAAAAGCCTATCTGTGTGGCTAAAACCCAGTATTCTTTTTCCGATAATCCTTCTTTATTGGGCAGCCCATCAGGATTTACCATCCACGTGCAGGAAGTCAAAATCTCCAATGGCGCAGGCTTTATCGTCATCTTAACCGGAGATATTATGACCATGCCAGGACTTCCGAAAAGACCCGCCTACGAGGGAATGGATATAACAGAAAACGGAGAAATCATCGGACTGTCTTAATTGATTGATTGTATCACCTCAGAGAAGGGGTCAGCCTCCGTCTTCGGGCTATGGGATCGTTAGACGGGTTTGCTTGAGCGGCTGTATGGTGGCTGGCGGACCCAGGAGCCCTTATTTCTGAAAAAAACCAGGAATTTCGGCGCTAACCGGACACACAGGCCCTTATTCCTTGAAATTTTGCTCAAAGATCCATCCAAAGAAGCAAATAAGGGCTCTCCTGTCCGGTTCATTCCCCAAATGGGGGCTTTTGACTAAAATAGCGGCTCCTGTGTCCGTTTAGGTAGTTTACATCTTGGAACACTGAGATCTCTGATGTCAGCTTCATCACGATAAGCGAAGGAGAAGGTGGGTTGAAGTTTTCACCCGAAGAGAATTTGAACACGTAGGCAGGGGACATCTTCTCATTCCAGTTTCTCTGGTGATGGCAACGGAGCCTTCCAGCCTGAGAAGGGAGTCACTCGTAATTAAAAAAGCTGGCACAGACAGTCGATCTGTTCAGCTTTTTATCATTTCATATTTATTGGATAAACCCCAAACCCCGCCCCAGGAATCCAAGAGCAAACCTCGCGTAACCTAATTACACCCGCACGATTTCCGGATCACTAGGGATGTAGGCAGCTGGATGTGCTTGTTGTAGTTCGGGTTTTGTATTCGGTTGAGCAGGGCATCGAATGCGGTTTTTCCCACGGTATCAGGTGGTAGGCTGACATTGGTGATGGGAGGGTCGATGATGGTTGAAGCTTCAAAGTCGCCATATCCGATTAGAGCTATATCGTTTGGCCATTTTTTGGACATGTTTTTGAGCGCGGAAATCGTTCCGATGGTCATTCGGTCACTAAGAACGAAGATGGCTGTGATTTCTTTGTGGGCGGTTAGTAACTTTTCAGTGGCCAAAGCTGCACCCTCAATTGATCCATAGCCCTGTACAAGATATTCTTCCCGAAAGGGAATCCCCGACTGTTTCAATGCTTCTTTATAGCCTTCTAAGCGATCGGTTGTGGTGGTGACCTCAGGGAAATTATAAATAATTCCAATGTTTCGATGGCCGTGGCCGATGAGATGGTATGTTCCATCATACCCAGCTTGAAAATCGTCCGCTGTGACCCATGGGAGTTCGATCAGTTTGGGGTCATAACGGTTCACTAGAACGATGGGGAATTTCCTTTCGATCAGTGGCTGCAAGTAGTTAGCATCCCTTGTTGTGGGGGATAAGATCAATCCATCAATCATCCGGGAAGTAAGTAGTGTTACAGCTTCCTGTTCATCCTTTTGATTTTCATTGGTGTTGATAAAAAGGAGGTGGTAACCACGGTCCCGTGCGCGCTCACCTACAGCTTTGACAATGCTGGTGATATAGGAATCAGGGAAACTAGACACGACAAGGGCTGCCATGTTGGAGTTTTGTTGACGCAAGTTTTGGGCCATCGTGTTGGGGACGTAGCTGTATTTTTCTACCAGGCTCATAATCTTCGTATAGGTTTCTTCAGAGATCCGTTTGGTCCCATTGATTACATGAGAAACCGTGGTGACGGAAACACCGGCTTCTTTTGCGATATCCTTCATTGTTATCTTCATTATGCCTCTAATTCACCTCATTTTGGTAAAACGTTTTCCTCGGTTATTAGATATTTCTTGCAAAAGTTATAACTATTTCAGATTTATATTACCATATTTCGTAACAATAGAACAAACAAATATTATTTTTCATATGTTTCAGAATATTATTGACAGTAGAAATATTGTGTTTTAATATGGATACTAGGTAAAGCGATTAACCAAAATAAGAAAAATAAATAACTAAAGTTTCGCAAAAGAAAACTTAGATTAACTTTTTAGAAAGGTGTTTTAACTAGGGAAAATCAAAAAGGGTAAGCGATTAACCATTAATTTTAGGGGAGTTGAAGAAAAATGAGGAAGCTTTTATCTTTTTCAGCCATCGTTTTAAGTGCAGCTTTTCTAACAACTGGCTGTGGATCCTCACAAGAAGCTACAACTGAGCAGCCCAAAGAGCAGCCACAATCACAGCAACAAGCGCCACAACAACCAGAGAAGGCAGCAGGGAGTCAAGAAAAAATAGAATTTGGATTTGGACACGTTATGCCGATGGATCACCCGGAACATTTGGCAGCGCAAAAGTTTGCAGAAATCCTCGACCAGAAAACAAGTGGGCGAATTAAGGTAAACGTTTATCCTGCAGCACAAATGGGGGGATCCAGGGAGTTAATGACAAGCGTCATGAATGGAAGCATTGAGATGGTATCGACTTCAACTTTTGGTACGGTGGATCAACAACAATTAACACTGTCCTTGCCATATCTGTTCAAAGATTTTGACCATGTGAGCAAGTTTGTGGAAAGTGATATTTCCAACCAACTCTTATCCCGTCTGGATTCGCAAGGTGTACATGGAATGGGCTACTGGATGGTTGGTTTCCGCAATGTAGGAAACAGCAAGCACCCGATCAAGACACCGGAGGACATGAAGGGACTCCTGCTCCGTGTATATGAGGATGAAATGCTGAAGGATACGATAGCTGCCCTCGGAGCGAACGCGACGGTTATGCCGGTGACGGAAGTGTATACCGCTTTACAAACGGGAACGATCGACGGGGAAGAAAATCCATATGCAATTACATATACTCAGAAATTTTTCGAGGGCTACAAGTATAAGACGGAAACCCGCCATCTAAACAATTTCGAAGTCGTGGCGGCCAATCTCAATTGGTGGAATTCCCTCGCCAAAGAGGATCAAGAGCTCATCAATGGTGCTTATAAGGAAGCGACAGTCTATTACAACCAATTGCAGAAGGAAGCAGATGAAAAATATAAGCAATCCTTACTTGATGCGGGAATGGAAATTACAGAAATCACGGATTATGAGCCATGGATTAAGGCAGTGCAACCGGTCTATGACAAATGGGAAAAAACCTTGGGTGCTGACCTGATCAAATCGATTAAAGAATTAGGGTGGTAGTTCGATGCCGGAAGGGCACACCTTCCGGCTAACATTCAGCAAAGGAGGAGGGAACCCATGCTGATTCAAAGGCTGAGCGATGTATTGGATACCTGGACCAGAAGGCTGGTCATGGTGCTCGTCTGCTTGCTATTTTTAAATGTGCTTGTTACCGCACTACTTAGGTACGCCTTCAATATAAGCATTGTCAGTTCCTATGACTATTCGCGAATCTTTTTTCTCTGGTGCACGTTTTTAGGGGCCGGTATGGTGTTTAAGGCAAAGGGTCATGCCAAGTTCGTCTTTTTCTATGACCGGACAAAAGAGGGACTTCGGTTCTTGGTGGACCTGATCTGTAACACGCTTTATGTCATTTTTTTCGCCGTCATCCTGGTGGTTGGCACGAAATTGACGATTTCCGTGAGCGCACAGGTGCTTCCCGCATCGGGAATTACAGCAGCTTGGCTGTATTTGCCCATTCTGATCGCTGCCTTTCTGATGCTGATTCATGTATTATCTTTTTTCCATCACGATTTTGTCACCTTCAGAGAAGCGAAGGCCGAGGTCAAAGTAGGCGAAGGGGTTGAAAATCTATGACCCTGATTATGGTAATTGGTCTTTTTACATTTCTATCGATTGTTGGGATGCCTTTAGGCTTTGGGTTAGGGATTGCCACGATGATTGCCATTCTGGCTACGATGAATATCCCGCTAAATATCGTCATGGAGAGAATGCTGCTTGGGGTGGATTCCTTTTTATTCGTGGCGATTCCCTTATTCATGATGGCAGCAAGCATCATGAACAGGGCCGGGGTAACCGATCGGATCCTCGCTTTTGCCACCTCGTTAGTTGGACACATTCCAGGAGGGTTAGGGCACTCCAATGTGGTAGCTAGTATCATTTTCGGGGGGATTTCCGGATCGGCGATCGCAGACAGTGCGGCACTTGGCAAAATTGAAATCGAAGCGATGACAAAACAAGGCTATCCCAAAAAGTTTTCGGCGGCCTTAACATGTGCCTCCGCAACGATTGGACCGATTTTTCCACCGAGTATCCCGATGGTAATTTACGGAGGCATTGCCGGGGTGTCAGTCGGAAAACTCTTTTTGGGGGGAATTTTACCGGGATTACTGATCGCCGCATGCTTAATGATCATGGTGTATTACTTTGCTATCCGTAAGAATTATCCAAGGGAACCTTTTTCACTTAAAAGGGTAAAAGATGACTTCTTGGCCTCCTTTTTCCCGGTGATGACACCTGTTTTGATCGTAGGAGGAATTACGCTGGGGGTTTTTACCCCTACGGAAGCTGCAGCTTTCACCGTTTTATATGCATTTATCCTAGGCTTTTTCGTCTATCGTGAGTTAAAAATTTCTATGCTGCCAGAAATTCTCATGGAAACCATCACGACCTCTGCTGTCGTTATGTTCATCATCTCTACTGCATCGGCGTTTTCCTGGGTGTTAACCCGGGCACAGCTGGGGCGCGTCTTGTCGGAGTGGGCATCCAGTGCTGGAAGTGTGGCAGCCTTTCTGATTGTTGTCAATGTGATCTTGCTTATCCTGGGGATGGTGATGGAGTCTACAGCGATCCTCATTATCATGACACCCTTGCTTGTACCGGTTGCGCAAGTGTTAGGAATTGACCTGGTCCATTTTGGCATCATGATGGTTCTGAACTTAATGATTGGATTGTGCACACCGCCTTTTGGATTAAGTTTATTTACAGTTAGTCAAATTGCCAACATGTCCTTAGAAGATCTGATGAAAGCGATCCTGCCGTTTATTCCGTTCCTCTTGATCGCCTTATTGTTGGTGATGTTTATCCCATCTTTAACGACTTGGATTCCATCCTTGTTCTTCAAATAAAAGGAGGTGCTTCATAGTATGAACGTAATTGATCTCTCGATGACGATTCGAAACCACTGGCGATGGAAGATAGAGCACGTCGTCCAAGACTTCAAGGAAGGAAATGATTTCAGATCCTCTGCCTTTTACATGGGGGCGCATGCTTTTACACATGTGGATACCCCTCTGCACTGCAAGTCTGGAGAAGCAACAATAGAGCAAATGGCTGTCGATTCCTACAGCGGGGAGGCTGCAGTGATTGATCTTTCATACAAAAAGCCAGATGATCCGATTACTGTCGAGGATTTGCAAAAGGCAGAGCATGTGAGGATGAATGAGAAAATCATCTTGCTGAAAACGTGCTGGGATCTTCACTTTAGTCCAGACAGCAAAGAGTATTGGATCCGGGCCCCTTATGTTACAGAGGAGGCGGCGATCTGGCTGAGGGATAAAAAGCCGATGGTGGTAGGCTTTGATTTTCCACAGGATTATCCCATGAAGTTGATTGAAGGAGGGAAATTCAGCTTAAAAGAAATGCCGACACATATCCATTTGCTCAATGAAGGCATTCTACTTGTGGAATATCTTTGCAACATGTCCCAGATTACAGGAAATCGCGTACAGTTCCTGTGCTTGCCTTTAAAATTTGAAAACTCCGAAGGGGCACCTGCCCGGGCCATTGTGATTGAAAATGAAGAGGAGGACATGCGATGAGCTTTGACGGCCAAGTGGCCATTGTGACGGGCGGGGCAAGCGGAATTGGCAAGGAAACGGCGCGTGTTTTTGCCCAAAAGGGAGCAGCTGTAGCCATTATCGATTATGCTGGCGATGCGGCGATCAATGCGGCTTTTGAGGTTAGCAAGGACACCGGTAATGATCAGATCATGGGGATTAAAGCAGATGTGGCCCAAAGCAAAGAAGTGGTGGCCATGGTGGATGAGGTGGTGAAATCCTATGGTCGAATCGATTTTCTAGTCAACTCCGCTGCGATCCGGGCTGCCGGCAATGTTCTCACACTAGATAAGGAGGTATGGGATCAGGTAATGCAGGTTAATCTGAAGGGCATGTTCCTGACGTCTAGATACTGCTTACCCAAAATGATCGAGGGGGGCGGCGGCTCGATTGTCCATATTTCGTCGGTGCAGTCTTTTGCTTCGCAAAAGAATGTCGTAGCGTATACCGCTTCCAAAGGGGGAATCAACGCATTAACCCGGGCGATGGCTGTCGATCATGCCGCGGACCATATCCGAGTCAATGCAGTCTGTCCCGGCACGACCTACACCCCTGCTGTGATTAAATCGGCTGGACGATTTGAAGGGGAGAAAACGTTGGAGGAATGGGGCAAGGCAAACCCTGTAGGGCGCTTAGGTGAAAGCTTGGAAATTGCCCATTTGGTGGTGTTTCTTTGTAGCCGGGAAGCCAGTTTTATGACGGGTGGCGTCTACACAGCAGATGGTGGATTATTGGCCAAGTTACCATGTGAATTACCTGAAAACAATTGATATTTAAACTTACAAAATTGGAGGGAAAATGTATGTCTAAGTGGATCGATTTAACTTTACCTTTATATGAATATATGCCAGTAGGAAATGTTTGGGCTTGGGATGTCCCTTTTCAAACCGAAACAATTACGAAGGATTCGTTTAATGGCTATGAATTAACCATGATCAAAATGTTCTCCGAAACCGGAACACGCCTCATGATTCGTGCGATGCAGGATCCCAAAGCACCTAGAGTACATGAGTTGCCTTTAGAAACCTTGATGATGAGGGATGCCGTTGTTGTGGATCTGCCTGCTGCGGCTGACTATGAAGTGAGTGGAAGGGATATTATCAACGCCTTTGAAGGGGTTGAAATCCGCACCAAGGATGCCATCATCCTTCGCACCGGCTGGGGTGATAACGAAAGATGGGTCGAGATTGGCGATGATTATGCTCGCACCGCACCACACTATTCCAAAGAAGCAGCAGAGCAGCTCGTTGAAATCATGAAAGCGCATGATTCAGATCTTGTCGGTACGGATATTCCATACTGGGGTGGCGGTAGAAAATACCAATTGCCGCTATGGGGCTCCAAGCCAGCTTGGGAGAGGAATCCCTTCCCATCCGTTGAAGCAAAGCGCTTCCTTGCCCAATATTCGCGGGAGAAAGCTTATGAGGATTTCCCATCTCCCAATGTACTGAACTCAGCCGACGTGATGTATATCGGAGCGATGTGTAATTTGGGAGCAATCTCTAAGTCCCGTGTGAAGCTTTCCGTCTTGCCATTGAAGGTCCAAGGGGCCCGCGGTGCGACTTGTAATGTTGTAGCTTTAGAAGAATAGAAGGAGGAATTGAGAGATGGCAAATGTAATTAATCTAACCTTACCACTTTATCCTGGAATGCCGGTAGGAAACGTATGGGCTTGGGATGCCCCTTATCGGCAGGAACCGATTGTGACATTAGAACAAAATGGGGTGCGGATCGACGCTATTTCCCTACACTCCGAAACCGGGACCCGGCTGATGATGGCGGCGACCATTGATCACACCGCACCCACGATTGGGGAAATTGACCTAAATAAATTTGTTAACCGCGACGCCGTGGTGATCGATATACCAAAGGGTCCGGAAGAGGAAATTACACCGGAAGACATTGAACGCTATGTGGCAGTGGATCCGGAATACCGCGAAGGCGATATCGTCTTAATCCGCACGGGGTGGGGCAATGATCGACGCTATGAAAAGATAGGGGACAACTACGCGATCCAGACTCCCCATTTCCGGGAAGATGGCTCCATCCGTTTAACAGAAATCATGAAGCAAAAGAAAAGCGACACCGTTGCCATCGACGTGGCCTATGTAGGATCCTGCGGCTGGAAGCATATGAAAAAGGAGTGGGTCGACCTCCCACCTTGGCTGCGTACCCCGTTCCCATCCGAAACAGCAAAAACGTATCTCAAGCACTATACTAAAGATAAATCCTGGCCCGACTGGGCAGCGTCCTGGCCGCTCCATGCACACGGCTACATCATAGCGGCTCTGTGTAACCTGAATCAGATCACGAAAAAGCGGGTGAAGCTGACGGCCCTTCCGCTTATGACCAGAGATTGCATCGGTGCCCCAGTTACGGTGGTGGCAATCGAGGATTAGTGATTTGTGTGAAAGACCCTTGGATAGAGGAATCCAGGGGTTTTTTTGTGCGGGTATACATGGGCTCTGCTCAAGACCCTTTTGGCTGGCTGGTTAGGTGTGATTTGGTCATGAGAGCCCCGGTCAAGACCATTTTGTTGGCTTGTTAGCTGGGATATGGTCATGAGAACCCCGGTCAAGACCATTTTGTTGGCTCGTCAGCTCAATTTTGGTCATGAGAGCACTGCTCATGACCCTTTCCTCGTCTCGCCTGCTCAGTTTTGGTCATGAGAACCCTGGTCAAGGCCCCCGTCACTCAGGCCAACTCCCCTTCATCAGGGTGCCCGACCGCGCCCCACACCAAAACGTCTTCATCGCTCGGCCCCGCGAGCCCCTTTAAACGGCGGAAGCAAAACTTCGGGAGAAGCCTTCTCCAACTACTTCTGTTGCCTCACACAAAATGATAAAAGCCAGCGGATCAATCGCTTGGACCAATGCCTTGAGTGGGTTGACTTTCGTTGGGCTTAGGACGGTGACCATGATGACTCTCTCATGATTGGTATATCCACCGGCGCCCGATATTCTTGTTAGTCCTCTATCTAATTCATGCAGGATGGTCTGACTAATTTGCTTTTCAAATTCGCCAGAGGTGATGATGTAGGCGACTTTGGAGCCTTGACTTTTCCCCTGGATAAACTCCATCGTCATGCGCGTCACGAAGGCGCCAAGGAGTGCGTACAATGCCTTTTCTGGCGAGAAAACCAATCCCCCCGCGATCATGACGGTGGCGTCGAGGAACAAAATCGATGTACTATGCTTGACAGCTCTTTTCTTATGTAGAATCTGGGTAATTAAAGTAAAGCCCCCGATATTCCCCCCTGCCCGAAAGACCAAAACTAACCCCAGCCCCACACCTAAACCGCTATAGATAGCCGCCAATAGTGGATCATGTGTAAGGGGAGCCAATCCACGCGTGACATCAACAAAAAAAGGAATCAGTAAGGAACCGAACACCGATTTGAAAAGGGTCCCAAGACCCAAAAAATACCCGCAAATGATCAATAAAAGTAAGGTACATCCCCATAAAACAATCGCCGAAGAAACATGAAAGACGGAACTGAGGACAAGGGAGGCTCCAGTTAATCCGCCTGAAGCAATTTCATTTGGACTTTGTAATACATTAAAAGCTAATGCAATGATCAGCGTACCTACTAAAATCGATCCATATTGTTTCACCTGGTCCATGCACTTTAGCTCCTTTTTTAAAAAGATTATAAGAAGAAAGTGAATTTCTAGCAATGAAGCAAAGAAACGCTTTACATTTTTTATGCTTTGGGGCTTTTTGAAGTTAAATGATGAAAGAACCAAACAACATACACGGAATTTTGACAAATTTAAATCAATACAATATCATTAGAAAATACAAATAATTTAATAGCTGTTTCTAGTAAAGCTGAAGGTTACCTCTTCTTGGACTCAGGGGCGCTTTGCCCCCACCACGTTTTCCCTTCCCCACTATCAATGGTTTTGTTGCTTCATGGCCTATCACATTCACCTTTTCGTTACAACTTTCAAAGCATTGACCTCTGAGATTATCACTACTCGAGAGAAGTGATAAAGAAAAACGCTACCTAAGTAATTGGAGTAAGTAACCTTTCAGCTTGCGCAATATTTTTGAAGGAGGTGAGAATCTGTTTCGTACCGGTTTTATTATGAAATGAAAGGAGGACAAATCACTTGCTCGAAAAGCTGGAGAAAGAAATTGAGGAACGAGTGGAAATGCTGGAAAACCCCGCCTATGATTATGGACAAACATTTAATAGGCAGGATGTTCTTGGTATTTTGGTGGTTGCGGTGATCTGTGTTTTAGGTCTAATTTGGGGCAATTTATAAACTTACATTGGAGGGAAAGAATGAGGAAGGATTCACAGGTAAATCAAGTAAATAATGATGTCTATTATGGGATTATCCCGATTCTTCACAAGGAAAGGATTTATGGGTTTTGGGATATCCTGCTTGTCACTGGAGCCTGGGCGATTGCAACGTGGTGTTATGTACAAGGAGGATATATCGCAACCCTTGTGGGAGTGAAAGAGGCGATCACTTCTACGCTTTTTGGAATGACGTTTTCTGGATTGATTTTATGCTTGGCTGTTCTGATTCCTACGAGGTATGGGATTGATCTTTGGGTCTATCAAAGGGCCTTATTCGGTTATTTAGGTGTTGTGGTGATGGCGGTCTTAGCGATCATGGCCAGTTTTGGTTATGAAGCGGTGAACGCTGATCTATACGCGAACTCAATCACCTTGTTGTTAGATTCCGCAGGGATCCCTGTTGGAGAGGCCTGGAAGCCATGGATTGCTTCTACCTGTATTATCTTTGGCGGATGGATTGCATTAAGGGGTCCAATCGCGGTGAAAAGGGCGACGCAAATTATGGTCCCAAGCCTTATGCTTGTCGGTGTTGTGATTATATTTCTCGTGTTTCGGAGCTATTCTTTTTCTGAGTTAGCCGCCATTAAACCTTTATATCCAGATGCTTATGGCGGTCCGTTTGAAAACTATATGATGGTCATGGAATGGAATATCGCGTTTATCTTTGCTTGGTTTGCTGCATTAGGTGTTCTAGCTAGGCTTGTCAGGAATGAAAGAACCAGCTATTGGGGCCATGTGGGCGGTTTTTCAGTAATTATGGCTATATTCATTTGTATTGGTGCCTTAACCGCTCTAGCGATGGTTGCAGCAACGGGTAAGGAAAGTGTGGATCCTACCGAGTGGTTAATCGAATTGGGCGGACCAACTTTGGGGATCCTTTCGTTGATTTTTATCGGGGTCGCCAATGTGACAACCCAGGCCGTAGCTCTTTATAGTTTTACAGTAAGTACGAAAATCATTAAGCCAGATTGGAATTATAAAAAGGTGGCGATTTTCTGGTCTGTTTGGTGTATTGTTTTACTCTTCTGGGGTAGGGTGTTTGAATACTATAGTGTATTCTTAGCCGTTGTAGGGGCTACCAGTGGACCGATGATTGCTTTGCTCTTAACGGATTTCTATTTGGTTAGAAAACAAAGGTTTTCGTTGAAGGCTATTTTTCAGATCAAAGGAAATAACGCCTATAAATATACAGGTGGCTTTAATATACCAGTTTTAATTGCATACGGATTAGGTCTGTACAGCTATTTCCTTGTTTATGATCCAATCAATTATGTGATTAAAAGTGACATATTCTTATACACAACAGCGACAGGGTTGTCGATGATCGTAAGCGCAGGTGTCTATTATATTCTGAGTTTATTTAAACCAATCAATCAGTACTTAAGAAAAGATGTCATGGATCAAGAAGTTCAGTTGGAACAAAGTTCAGATCCTTCCATTCATCAGTAAAAGGGGGAGAGATGGTGCCTAGAAAGTATCAAGCTGCAGCCATACAATTTAACCCAACTCTTGGTCAAAAGGAGGAAAATATCCAACAATGTTTGGATAGGTGTAGAGAAGCAGCGAGTCATGGAGCGAAATTAGTCGTCCTGCCGGAAATGGCAACGACAGGCTATTGCTTTTTTAACCGTGAGGAAATCAAGGGAGAGGTAGAGCCGATTCCAGGACCAACGACAGAGCGTTTTGAGCAGATGGCGAAGCAATTTTCATGCTATATCGTGCTTGGCATGGCTGAGGTCGATCCTCTGACAGACATTTATTACAATTCTGCCGTACTCATTGGACCACAGGGGATCATCGGGAAGTATCGAAAAACGCATCTTTATGCAGCGGATACCAAATGGTCGAAGGAAGGGGATCTGGGTTTTCCGGTTTTTGAAACGGAGCTCGGGAAAATCGGCTGCCTCATTTGTATGGACTATACGTTTTTCGAGCCTGCTAGGATGCTGTCACTTCAAGAGGTTGAAGTGCTTTGCAATCCTACCAATTGGAATATTGAAAAATGCCCAGCACCCGCTTGGTTTACCAGGGCTTGGGAGAATGGGGTCTATGTGATTTCAGCCAATCGAAGTGATCGGGAGCGAGGCGTACAATTCTCAGGGGGCACCTCTCTGATTGATCCGGATGGGAAGCTGGTCCACTATATCGATGACGGGGTTGGGATTGTGTACGGGGAGATTGATCTAGATCACAGAAAAAATAAGCTAAAAGATAGACAGCCCAAACATTATCTAGCTCTCCCTTTAAATTTGTATCTCAACAATCCTTTACTGGTTCACCGATTGTATGATGAAAATCCCTTACCACAGGGGAAGAAATCGTTCCTTTCAATCTATCAATTTGAACCGAAGAGAGAGGATCTGGAAGGCAACTATGGAAAAATCGCAGAGGCCGCTAACAGGGCAGCAAATCAAGGCGCGGAGCTGCTTGTTTTACCGGAACTCGCTTTCCATGGGAGAATCACTTCCTTGGCTGAGGCGGAACAGGCGGCCGTCGACTTGGCATCCGATGATGCTAGGATGGGTAGATTGATCCGTTTAGCGAAAGAAACGAAGCTCAGTATTGTGCTGGGGATCGTGGAAAAAGAGTCGGCAGATTTTTATAACACGATTGTGTTGGTTTCTGATAAGGGGATCCAAGGCAAATACCGTAAAATCCACCTGAATGCTACGGATAAGAGATGGGCCAAAGCGGGGCGGGATGGCTTTGTCTATGTCGATCTGCCTCTGGGGAGAGTCGGCTTACTAACCGGAGATGATTGCCTTTTCCCCGAGTCTACGATGTCACTTGCCGTCTGGGGAACGGATGTCATGGCTGTTCCTGCTGCGGTGATGGCGCCTCATCCAGTGTCCGTTAAGGCGACAAGACTCCCCCTTTCCCCAGAATACGCTTTTGTTGGCGATGATCCTGCTCATTGGCATCTCTGGCGAATGCGTGCCGTCGAATGCAACACCTATATCGCTTTGGCTAACCAAACCGGGGAGAGTGGCATGGGGTTTAGTGGGATTTTTGGACCTCTCGATGCTCCGCGGGATGAAGTCCTCTGCAATCAGGAAGAAGCTGTAAAATGGCTAAACATCGATACCACATCAAGCAGTGGGATATATCCTGATAAGCCCGTACGAATCAAGGAAAATGTCAGGATGAGGAGCCCACGGTTATACGATCTTCTTGTCGTGGAGCGGTGAGGATGAGGAGGAAGACCTTTTCGTCAGGGATGAGCAGCTGTATGGTGGCTGGCGGCCCCAGGAGTCCTTATTTTTGAAAAAAACAGGAATTTCGGTACTAACCGGACACACAGGCCCTTATTCCTTGCAATTTTGCTCCAAAATCCATCCAAAGAAGCAAATAAGGGCTCTCCTGTCCGTTTCTTCCCCAAAATGGGTTCTTTTGAACAAAATAGAGGCTTCTGTGTCCGCAGACGATGAAGGGCTGTGGGTTAGACCTATCTTAGAGACAATACATTAGCTCAGTGAAGTCCCATTCCCCATTCTCACAGAGAATGGGGCTTTTTTTCTGCAAAATTGACAAGATTGACCAACTTTTCAGGGGGGACCACTGCATAATACAGGTATTACGATCGTTAAAGGAGGATACCCCATGTTAAGAAATAAAAAAGCACCAACAGCTGTTGTCAAAGGTTCTTATCATGAATACGTTCTAAACCAATTTCGAAAGGAACCGCATAAGGAATCTTTCGAGGTGGACAGGGAGTCGATGGAAAGAATCAGTCTTCTATTTTCAGGGTATATCGACCGGCTTCACTATGCAGAGCATGAGAATGTTTTCGATCTATTCTATGCTGTTCATGAAATCATAGCGGTTGTTCAGCAAGATTTGCTGGCATTAAAGGCGTTAACCAATGAATTGATTCATATAGAGATGTTTACGGCTCGAGATATGGAAAGACTTACTGTTTTTGAAAAGCTATCCCGAATCCATCATGATCTGTGTACCTATCTTGAGCTACAAGAGGCATCCTCTGTGGGGGAATATCCGGAACTAGCAGAAAGAGGCGGGCGTTTCTTAGATCAGTTACTAGAAATCAAACATTTACTTCAGCTTGCTGGGATTGAAACGGAGCATTATGACCACTGTGTAAGTAATCTTCAGTTCAAATTGAAAGGACTGGCTGATGAGCTGCAGGCCTATACCACTCATACATTTGGTGTGTCCTTCGATGAGAAGCATTATATTCCTTTGGCAGCTCTCTGTTTCGGGATTTACTTTATCAAAGATGTAGCGAATTATTTGGAGTGGGAGGTCATTTCAAATCTAGATGATCACATCCGTCCCTCCTTCCCAGCGAGGGCTTCTGTCCTCTATTCCCTGGGAGAAGACTTTACCTTTGGTAGTTTTGAATAGAAGGAGGGGATTAAAATGGATTCATGGAAATATGCAGGGATCCTATTGACTTCGTTGTTCCAGGCAGCTGTACAGTACAACCTGGATAGCGATGAATACACCTATGGTCTTCAGGATCTAGTCTGTGAAATCGAGAAGTATACCTTTAAGACCGATTCGATCGTCAAGGAATTAGTAACGAAAAGGCCATACAGTCAGGATGATCTCGGCGTGATCGAGGTGATCCTCTCTCTCAAACAGAAAAGTTCATTACTAAACGATTATGTTGGAATTTTACTAGAACAGGATGCAAGGAACTGTAAGACACTCATTGGCCTATCTGAAAACCTTCTCAAAACGATCAAAGAATGTCATGTGCTGATTGTGAAGTTGGAACTAGATACCACTTCTTTAGATTTGTGTATCGATTATTTTAAAATAGGGCTGGGTACTCTCCTTGACGCTTATAAAGAGAAAATTATAGAGTCCCATCAAGAATACCTAAATAGCCATCCTCAACAGCTGGGATTGATGATTTTACAAGTTCAAGTTTTGGAAAAGATTCTCTATCATTTTCCGTTTCCTGGTATAATCCCATTGGACCCCTTTGAAATGTGGATGGAATGGGGGGACTGGGTCACGGAGAAAGGGGCATTGAGCGTATGAACCGAAAAGAAACGAAACCACTCCAAAAGTTTAGTGATAAATGGTATCGTTTGGTTATTTTTGATGCGTTATATCGATTTTCGTCAAAAGATAAACCGATGAAAGTATCTCAGTTAACGGAACGGATTATGGACCCGCAAAGTGAAACACATCGATATTTTGAGAATCTAGAGCTTATCGCGAGGACGGTTGATCGGACCCTTCAGGATTTGGTTGAATTACAAATGCCTATCGCTAATATGATGATCCATAAACATCCCATCGATCGACCTGCCACCTATTATGCTGAACCAGCACCGATGAGAAGGAACAGGGCTATTCAGAGCCCTCCTCATCCCAAAATCTTGGAAACGATTTATGAGGCCATTAAGGACAAAAAGCTGCTGACTTTTAAATATAAAAGGGAGGAAACGCTCATTGAAGAGGAGAGGATCGTTTCGAGAGATCGAAGCCACACGATTCGTGTCATCGCGCTAGACATTCTTACCTATAAGCAGATGGATGAAGAAATGTATTATCTGATCGCTTATGATGAAGAGGGTCAAATCAAACATTTCCTTATGAAGGAAATGTCGGATTTATCCTTGAAATTCTACTCACTTGACGTGGAGCGTCCCATTTACGAGAAAAATACCTATAAATATCAACACCCGTATTTAATAGAAGGGAATCCGATCCGAATTTCTTTACGGATAAAGGGGACGTTGTACCGAGAATTGGTCAAACTCTGTGGAAAAGAGGGGAATCAGTTTGGCCCCTCAGGAGTGACTTCCCTCCCCATCCAGGCCAATGTGACTGCGACTGCAGAAGGATTGATGAAGTGGTGCTTGGCAAATATCGGAAGGTGTGAAATCCTCTCACCAGAGGATCTACGTATGAAATTCATAGAGCAATTAAAGCTAGCGACGGATTCTTATCAAATGAAAACGGAGGGCACGATCCATGTATGAGCTAAAGGAAATGGACCGATTCGATCAGCAAATTCTATTTTTAATCCTGTTAGGTGCCTACGAAAATTCAATGATGGATGCTCAAAAAGTGGGCTTGACTAGTGACATGATCTCTTTGGATCGTATTTTTGGTGAAATGGTTCATCTAGATCGTAACGAAGTTCTTTGGGCAGAAGCAGGGATTTCCAAGCCTTTTCAAGAGCGAGTCTACAGTCTAATGGATGAAGTTGAAAAACAAGAGATCATCGAACTTTCGGTTGACGGGACGATCTTTCCCAAGGAAGGAACAGACTTCACCCGAATTTTTCAAGGAATTATTGGAACCGTCTGTGAGGAGTTAGAGCTCGAGATTAGCTTTGATGGCTATAGCTATGAGAGAGCTCAAGAAATTACAGCTGCCAAAGATCTCTTCTTATCCATGTTGCAACAGAACCAACTGGAATTTTCTCATTTGGCTTATGATGAGAACGAGCGAATATGCATTCTCTCCATCGCCCAACTTCAAAAATTAGCAGAACTTAGTGTCCTGTTTGATGTCTATCACTATTTCGATCACTTTTAAATTGAAAATGACAAGATTGTCCAAATTTCTTCTAAAAAAGATTAGATAATAGCTCTATAACCAATAGGGGAGTGATCACTATGTTTATCCTAAAATGTGAGTGTGGAGCAGAAAGCAAGCTAACGAAGGGTCTGCAAAATGTGCTTAAGCCTAGTAGCGTGACTATCAAAATCGAAGGAGATATTGAGGTATATATTGACAATGATAGTGAACTTAGTCACATCTTATGCACGAAATGCGGGACAGAGTTATCAACCATGGGAGGGAATGGAATCAATGAATAATGTTACATTGCCTGAGCAAAGTGCAGTGGAGTTTCAATTATTATTACACTTGTTTGAGAGACATAATCAAAAGAGTAGACCCCTATCTACAAAAGAGGCCTGTCAGTTATTAGCCGAGAGATTTGGACTGACGAACGAACAAATCGATCTAGTTTATGAATCGAAAAGAAATCAATGGGTAACAGTCGTTGGGTACGCGAAACAAGCTTTAAAAGGAAATGGACTGATTAAAGCCATCGAAAGAGATCAGTGGGTGATTACAGAACAAGGAATACAAAAATTAGGGGTGTTAAGGGGAGCCCTTACCACTTAGTAATCGCCACCCTTTCCTTGTCGAACCCATCACTGAGATAAAGCTTTTCAATATATTTTAAGACTCTCATTTCTGTTATAAGATCGCCTAATTTGGTTCGTTTTTTCTGTTGCAAGAATGGCGCTAACGCTATACTATCAAGGAAGATATTCTGCGTAATAACATTACAAATGATAGTTAAATGGTATTCAATTTTAATTCTGCAGGTATGGTAAAGGTGATTCCAGTGGGAATAGTAAAGATGAAAACGAAAAGATTTAAGTTCAAGCGGTCCAAAAGGATCTCAATCCAAAATCAACTTGATCTAATCTATCATTCTGTATCGGATCTTATCTTTCTGATGAAGGTTGTGGATGAAAATCACATCCGTTGTGTTTCGGTCAATCAGGCGTATTTAGATCTGACCGGATTAAAAGAGGAGCAACTCATAGGAAAAACCATTTGGGAAATATTTTCTTATCCTGTCGCTGCATATGCTCACTCGAAATATCAAGAAGTTCTTCGAGCGGGAACGAAGTTGAAATATCAGGAAGAAGTAGATCTTATAGAGGGTAAGATGGTAGTCGAAACAAGGCTGCAACCCATTTTTGATGATCACGGGGTTATTACTCATTTACTAGGTGTCTCTCAGGATATTACAGATCAAAAAAAATTAGAAGAAGACCTGCGGCATAGCCATGAACGTCTTCAACGTCTATTAAAGACGGCGCACATCGGAACCGCACTGATGGATATCGAAGGGGGCCGCATTCTTGAAGCAGATCCCATTCTTCAAGAGATCTTTGGTTACAGTGCAGAAGAACTAAGAAATCAGCCTTTTTCTAAGATTACCTATCCGGATGATACCATTCCGAATTTGCTTTTATACCAAGAACTCATTGAGGGGAAACGCGATTACTATCAAATGGAAAAGCGTTACATTCGTAAGGACGGACGAGTCATATGGGGGAATTTAACCGTTACGATGCTTCATCGCAATCCTCTCTCAATTATGGCCATGGTACAAGACATCACGGGTCGCAAAGAAATGGAAAGCAGGTTGCGTGATAGTGAAGAGAATTACCGTTTGATAGCGGAAAATATGTCCGATTTCATCACCGTTTTCGATACCAATGAAAGAGTGCTTTATGCATCGCCATCACACCAAACCCATTTAGGACTTGATCTTAACAAATACGTGGGGGCTTACGCATATCCTTATATTCATCCTGAAGATGTAGGCAGAGTAAGGCATACTTTCTATCAATCGGTTGAAAATCGCAGTCCCCTTGTTATCGAGTTTCGATGGAAACATGGGGCAGGTCATTGGGTTCCATTAGAAGCGCGTGGTGAGTTGGTCATGAACCCACATGGAGAAGTCCAACAAATGGTGATTATCTCCCGTGATATGACAGAACGTAAAGCAGCAGAGAAAAAGCTAAAAGAGGCCAATGAGGTATTGAAAAATCTCTCCCAACGAGATGGACTGACGGGAATTTCCAACCGCCGTTATTTTGACGAGATGCTGCAGAGTGAAGGAAAACGTGCCTCGCAGAATTCTTATCCACTATCGTTAATCCTCATGGATATCGATTGTTTTAAATCTTATAACGACACCTATGGGCATCAGGGTGGAGATGACTGTTTGCGCAAGGTTGCTGAAATAGTCGAAAACGAGTTGAAACGCCCTGGTGATTTCGTCGCGCGATACGGCGGGGAGGAATTTGCAATTATCCTGCCGTGGACCGATCGGGAGGGGGCCATGCATGTTGCAGAAAGAATAAGATCACATGTTGAATCCCTGAAAATTCCCCATATTGGGTCTGAAGTAAAGTCCTATGTCACGGTCAGCATAGGGGTGGCAACGATGATTCCCAGCATTTTCTCTGATGTATCCAAATTAGTAGAGTGGGCGGACCGGGCCCTTTATACAGCGAAAAATAATGGGAGAAATCAGGTTTCTGTGTACCAACGGTAGTCATTCATGTTTGGACGGTTGTCCCCTTACGATTCATAAGTGAATCCCTTGGAAACAAAGTGAAATGGGATCCAAAAACAAGCGAGATTCATATTGATTAAGGATGAAAGCCTGACAGTTTTTTTGTCAGGCTTTTTTCACATTTCTATATTTATGCGCCTAAATCTAGGAGAGCTTTAAAGAGAGCGTTTTTTAGGGGCCTTCATTACAGGATAAGAAGCCAGTTAATTGTCAGACCAGAACAATATTTATTAATTTTCAAAGTATTATATTGACCAATTAATTTATTGAATATATAATCTATAAAGAAAATATGAAATAAAAGGGGGATAAGACATGAAAAAAGGAATTTCTCTTGCATTGGTAGGATTGTTGGCTGCAGGTAGTTTAGTAGGGTGCGGAAGTAAACCCGCAGAGCAATCTAGCACAGGCGGATCCAGCCAGCCGGCACCGTCTAACAACTCATCTGGCGGAGAAAAGTCTGGTGGGTCTAGCAGTATTGAAGAAGTAACCATTGCCGTTGCGCACGCAACACCGGATTCTGAAACTTCACACTACCATGCTTTCGCCACAAAGTTTAAGGAATTAGTAGAAAAGAATACAGATGGAAAAGTAAAGATCGAAATCCATCCGAACGGTGAGCTTGGTGGAGAGCGTGAAGCAGTCGAAGCTGTACAAATAGGTACCTTAGATGCGACAATTACATCCAGCGGACCAGTTGGAAACTTTGCACCGCTTTCCAATGCATTCGACTTCCCGTTCCTCTTTAGAGATAAGGCCCATGCGTACAAGGTGTTGGACGGAGAACTAGGCGCGGAGGTAAGCAAGCAATTAGAGAGTGTGGGAATTGTAAACTTGGCTTGGGCGGAAAATGGATTCCGGAACATTACAAACAATAAACGCCCGATCAAGAAACCGGAGGATCTACAGGGGCTTAAAATTCGTACGATGGAAAACAAGGTCCACCTAGACTCTTTCAAGGAATTCGGAGCAGCACCTACTCCAATGGCCATTACGGAAGTGTTTACTTCCATGCAACAAGGAGTTGTTGATGGAGAGGAGAATCCATTGTCCGTTATTGTCCCACAGAAATTCTATGAAGTTCAAAAATATATGACATTATCCGGCCATTTCTACAGCCCAGCGCTATTTGTGATAAACAAATCAAAATTTGATGGATTCTCTCCTGAATTGCAAAAGATCCTTATCGATGCAGCTACTGCATCCCGCGATTATGAACGAGAATTCATTGCAAATCTAGAAGATAAGTATATCCAAACTGCGAAGGATAGCGGAATGGAAATTCTGACGGCTTCCGAATACGATCAAGCAGCATTCCAAAAGGCATCCGAACCAATATACAAGAAATACGAAGCAGAGTACGGTGAATTTATCCAGAAGATTTTGGATACCAAGTAAAAGGGATGCCACTGAGGGGAATAGGAGTTTGATCTACGCTTCCCTTATGGGTCGAACCTCTACTGAAAAATTGAATGACTAAAATGGACAAATCCCTGATTTCAGTGTGAATCAGGGATTTGTTTATTTTTTTAACCATTTAATTGAGCGAACGCCCAGTATAACCCCATTAATATGTTACAATTACCAATAGATGGGAGGAGAGAAGAGTGAAAAATGTTATTTTCTTCATTACATTTATAACTATCTTAGCAGGATGTACTTTATCAAATAATGATATAGTAATGAAACAATTTATGGAAAAAGCGCCAAACCCAGAATCTATTGTAGTCCTCCATAAAGAAGAGTTGAACAATGGAATCATAATTTTGTACAAAGATGAGTCGGGATTTCGTCATGCGTTTTTCTCAGAGAAATTGGGATATTGGAACATGAGTGGAAATGCTGAATTGAACCCAAAAGATGGTTTTAATTGGACCATGAATAATGACTCTAATATTCCAATAGTTACATTTGCAGGGGTTCTTACTAATGACAAAATAAAAAAAGTGATGATTAAGCAAGAAACATTAGAGAGTCAAGCAAAAATTATTGAAACAGAACAGGGTAGGATTTGGTTTACTTATTTTGATACTTTGGAAAACGCTAACCCTGACCCACTAAAGGTTGAGGCTTTGTCAGACTCGGGTCAAATAGTATGGAAAGAAGGCATTTATGATGGGAAGTTCTTTAGCGGAGTAACAGGAAAGTGAAAAGGGATTGTTCCCTAATGGAAATCGCATCCGGGAGCAATATCTAATGGAAAAACTCCGTTATGAGGCCTAAAAACAGCAACGGCGAAGCCATGCTTCACCTCGGTGAAGGAGTCAGACCTCGGTCAGGATATGTCGAATGATTAAAATACAAAAACCCCTGATTTCCATGTGAATCAGGGATTTATTATTTCCCAAGTTTCAGCCAACTTAGGTTCCTTCCGCTAAAAGTAGATGTCCTGTGCTATCTTGGCGGAAGAGGGTTTCAAGACCAGCATTTTTCTTTCAACTCGGTTCACACCGGTACCAGGATCCACTAAGAATATTGGTTTCGTGGAATATAGATGGTTAATACTTCTCAATTTAGGTTGGGGTGAAGGGGAATAATAAAATGTACCCTTTGTAAAGGACGCTATAAAAAAGTCTAGGCAGCTCTAAGAAGATGATCTCTGAATTGAACAGGGGTCATCTTTTTTAAACCC
>NZ_JAGGKT010000011.1 GCF_017873965.1 Ammoniphilus resinae
TGACGCACTGTCTGTCTGCTAGCGCTTCCGGCCGTCGGTGCACACGGGACTTGAACCCGATAAGTATAGTGCGCTGCCAAGCGCACAAAGAGGCTACTTCACAGCAGCCCCCATTTGATTCTATTCTGTCTTATCTGGAATCCGGCAACCTGATTCGTCACAAACTTCCCCTTGGTCGTTCAACACAGTCAATGGTTGTGTTTCCTGCCAAGCTTTTTCTAATGCCTGAAGAAAAACCTCACTTGGTTGTGCCCCAGACACCGCATATTTACGATCGATCACATAAAAAGGTACACCTGTCACTCCGAGATGTGAGGCTTCTTGCTCCTCACCGCGTACTACCATGGCATATTCGTTCCCTTTAAGCATAGTTGCAACTTCCTCGCCATTTAATCCAACCTCTTCGGCCAGCTGGATTAGCGTCTGATGGTCACCGATGTGCTTCGAATCTGTAAAATAAGCACGGAATAACCGCTCTGTCATTTCGTGCATTTTTCCTTTTTCTGCCGCAAATTGCGTTAATCGATGGGCATCAAAAGTATTCGTCATGACTATGGTTTCAAAGTTAAATTCTAATCCTACCATCTGTGCTTGTCTTTCCAAATTCTTTGCAGATTCGATCGCTTGGTTCCGAGTCATCCCGTATTTATTCACCAGTTTTTCAAAATAGTCGCCGTCAACATCTCTTTCTGATGTAGGATCTAGTTCAAAGCTACGGTATAGGACTTCAACCTGGTCTTTGTGTGCAAAATTATTAAGCGCGGCATCCAGCCGACGATCGCCAATATAGCAAAACGGTCAGGCATAATCGGACCAAATTTCAATTTTCATTTTATGTACACCTCTCTTTTCCTTTATCCGGCATTAACGGGCAGTAAGATCCTCTTTTCCAAAACATTTCGGAACGAAAAGAGGACTACTGCCCGTAAATGCCCGATAAGTGCAACTAACCATCAGGGTGGGATGAAGGAAAGCCCCTCCTTCTGATGGAAGTTTTCTTTATTGTATCATATGGGGTTTCAAAGCGAAAATTCAGAGTGGCCCCTTCAAAAGAGTTTAAAATCATTCCTTTAAGGAAAAATATGTAGGTCCTTCCTAGTCTTTCAACCCCAATCATTGTATGATGATGTTAAACACTTACTGATAAAGGAGGCTGTCCCTTGGAAGACTATCAATCATTTCTAGAAGGCTTATTTATCTGCGGCGAAATAGATGTCCCTACTGTCATCGACAAGGAAAAGGCGAATTTCATCGTAGACGTCCGTGCGGAAGCAAAGGAATCTGCTGGAGGTCAAGAGAATAGAAGGGTAAATATCCCTCTCGAAGCCAGTAAACCAAATCAGTCGAAAGAGTTAAAGGAAGCTATTGATCAATTGGTCGCCGCTTACAAAAAGGGAGAAAAGGCTGTTCTCCATTGAAAAGGCGGAGGTGGCCGCGCTGGAAGCGTGGCAGCAGGTGTTTTATTGGCTTTAAACAAGGCAGAATCGATAGATAAAGCAGAAGCCATGATCCTAAAAATTCGTCCTAAAGCGAAGATCTCGCAGGAGTTAAAAGAGGATTTACAGAGAATATTTCCTGACAAATAAGAGAAGCTTCTTATGCCGAGAGGGATGTAGATTCGAGGAAGTTTATAACTTCCTATGCGGAAAGAAAAACGACCCAAGGGGCGGACAACTCTGTGCCACCTCTTTGGGTCAAATCTTACTCTATGTATTGTGCAATTCGATCAGGATTAACGGATACATCTTTGGCAGCAGTGCCGTCATCATCTATCATCCTTTTCCCATAAAGGAAATGAGCGTTCCACCAGCCCTTGTCAAGGTTGGCGTTCATTTTTGAGTCTGTGACACCGATCCCCTTTTGAAAGGTATGGATAAACTCAATTTCTCCATTATCCTTCACTTCTTTTACAATCCCGACATGGCCAATCCGGCGGTAATCATCCTTTTTGTATTTCCTTGCAGTACCTGCGGTAGAAAAGAAAACCAGATCACCCCTGCGCAATTGATCCCGGCTCAATACGTCGCCACCGTCATAAATGAACTGTGATCGCGAAGTCCTGCGCAGCTTAATGTTATTTTTCCAGAAAACATATTGTGTAAGGGAAGAGCAATCAAACACATCTGTCCGTCCTGACTTCGCTCCGTATAGGTAATCAACGCCATAGTATTTTTCCGCTAACCGGATCACGGCATCCGCTTTTTTCTCCCAACCAGGCTTGTCCATTTCATTTTCAGAAATGGGCTCGTTTGGGGTATCATTTTCCTCGGACTCATCGACTGGTCCCGTTGGTTCTTCGATAATATCCTTGGTCAGAATCATCGCGTGATGATTACGAGCATCCCATTGAACATCCGCACCAAAAGCCTCAGCTATGTAACGAAGCGGTACATAGGTCCGGGAATCCATAATCGCAGATTCATATTGTCCTATGCGAAAATATAGATTTTGAGCGTCCTTACTTAGTTTAATCGACTGCTTTGCCTGATTCCAGGCAACTTTATATCCCAATTCCTCAACAACAAATCGAACAGGAACGATCGTATGATTATTGTCATTCACCCTAGGTGACCCATCTGTAAACAGAACTTGTTCATGATCCACGCTAACTGCTATCTCTTTATTTCCCCCTTGTGCATAACCTGCTTCGGCCGGAAGGGCGAGAGACAGACACAGGAGAGGAACAATCCACTTTTTGAACATAACCTTACCTCCGAAAGATGAAATTTGGGGACAATTGGATATATCCACTATAACATCCTTCGGAGGGGGATCACTGGGTTTGACGCCAAATTATACATAGGTAAAAGTTACCAGTTATTATCCTACCTGCGAATCCTCTTTTTCGAGAAGCTTATTTAATTGACTTGTTGAATCTATGTAAGACCCAGGAATCGGAAACAGATCCGATAATCTCTGAACGTTCCCATTTGCATCATGAAATACGACATGTTCGCGTGTAAACTTCAAAGGAGAATCAATCCCACAAGCTGCAGCGAGGGCAAATAATCCTTGCCTTACATTTATAATATAATTCATCACACGCCATTGTTTTTCTTCTGGGACTAATGCTTCCTGATATTTCGGGTCTGTCGTCGTTACCCCTGCTGGACACTTACCTGTGTGGCATTGCATGGCCATGATACATCCATTCGCAATCATAAAGCCTCGTGCCGAATTCACCGCATCTGCACCGATAGCGAGGGCAATGGCGATTTTATCCGCTGATATTAACTTACCCGAAGCAAAAATTTTGAACTGATTCCGTATGCCGAATTGATGTGCCTTATCCACTACAGCTAGCAGGGCGGGATAGAGTGGGAGCCCCATTGAATCTGCCATCGATTTATAGGTTGCGCCAGTCCCCCCTTCGCCACCATCAACGGTAAGAAAATCCGGAAAGATCTGCAGTTTTCTCATTGTTTCAAAGAAAGCATCTAATTGTGCGGCATGCCCAACCACAATCTTCATTCCAACGGGCTTTCCACCTTCATCTTGCAAGGTTTTGATAAATTTCAAGGTCTCTTCGGCATTGCTTAAAAAGGGGAAGCGATTCGGTGAATTGATCGTTTGGCCTATTTGTACTTTCCGGATGCTTGCCACCTTATCTGTTACCTTCGATCCCTCCAGATGGCCCCCACGAATTTTTGCCCCTTGCCCGAACTTTAATTCAAACGCCTTCACATGAGGCTCTCCGGCGTGTTGTTTAAATTCCTCCAAGGAAAAAATCCCTTCATCATCCCGATAACCAAACAAGCCGGGACCGATTTGTGCCACAACATCTGCACCGCTTTGCAAATGTTCAGGGGCAATACCGCCCTCCCCCGTATTGATCCATGACCCCCCAGCCATCCTGCTGCCATTCCCTGTTGAAAGAATATAATGTTCCCCTACCGAACCATAGGATGTGGCAGATGCTCCAAAGGGACCACGTAGCTTCCATGGAAATTTCCGCTTCGGACCAACGATAATCGTATCTTCTTCAGGATAGAGCCAACGAGTGGTTTGATCTTTTTCCAGCGTTTCACGTCGTGTAAACAAACCCTCATGGTCAATTTTGTACTTTGCTGCATGAATTTTCTCCTGATTATCTACTTTCAACTCCGCATTTAAGAGTGGAAATAACCCGTTAGCAATATAGTAGCCTGGCTTTTCAAAATCTCTTTTGGAACCGAAGCTAACCAAGTCATTCCGATATTTAGCAGAAAATACAATCCCTAAGAAGTCTGCTCTAGAAAAAGGTCTGTTTTCGTTATCGCCATCAAACCAATACTGTCTCAACTCTGGTCCCAGCTTTTCTAGCAAATATCTCATCCACCCTAGATAGGGATGTGCACGAATGATGGAATGCTGCGGTTTTCTTGCTAGTTGACGAAGCCATAGAAGAAAACAAAATGGACCGGCAAAAAAAACGACCAAAAGAATAATCAAGATGGTTAACAACAATGGACATGACCTCCCGCTTGAATTTTAGCCATTAAAGACTATCTCTCATTTTCTTCAGTCTTTCTATCATATAATCATAGTCTAGTTGATCAAGATCAGGATAAGCATCTAGCTTTTGCCTCACATGCTTAAGTTCTTGGGGAAGGTGATCATCCTTATTGCTCGTAAAAATAGAGGCAACAGTCCCTGTGATCACCCCGATGATCCCAATCCCGGACAACATAAGAACACTTGCAATGACCCTGCCAACAGTCGTTTGCGGCGCCAAATCACCATAACCCACCGTTGTCATGGTAACGATTGCCCACCAAAGGGCGTCCCCGTAGGAATCGAATTCTGGTTCAATCTCTTTCATCGGTAAAGATACGAGGAATAATAGACACATGACTAAAACAACAAGGGTATCAATTTTATATTTTCGCAATAAAAGGTCTAGAAAAGCTGTTCTACGATTCATGATGATGATTAAGCGGAGGATTCGGAAGACCCTTACAAAACGCGCGGTACGTAAGAATTGGTCCAAAGGAAGAATCGCGATAAAGTCTAAGGGATGTTCTTTAAAATACCTCCATTTATTGTCGCTTTTGAAGAAGCGGACAGAGTAATCAATAAAAAAGATGGACCAGATAAACCAATCAAAGATTGCACCCTCGTGTGGCGGGAGTTCCAGAACCAGTGAAAGGATCACAAGTACCGCAAGAATCAATTCATAAATAAGGCCAAAAGATATTTTTTTCATATAACCATCCCTTCACCACCCCATTTTATTACGTATACTAACCTATATTTTACCATAACAATTAGGGAACAAAAGAAATAGACCTTCTTCCATGACCGGATAAGGCCTATTTCTGCTCCTTAAGAATATAAGAAATCCCTAGTAAGCTCCAGTTCATTGTTTACCCCTTTGGAAAATAAAAACTGGTGTATATTCAGTCCGCCATTTCTAAAGAAAGCGGCGCTCGATTGCAAATATAATCTCCACATCCTGACAAAGCGCTGATCATACATTTGCTCGACCTTTTCCACCTGCTGTTCAAAGCGCTCAGCCCAATGATCTAGAGTTTTCGCATAATGAAGCCGCAAGCTTTCTACATCCAGGAGATGAAAGTCATAATCGGGTAATAACATGACGATCTCACGCAAAGATGGAATATATCCCCCAGGAAAGATATTTTTTTCAATCCACGGATCAACAGGGACCTCTGTCTGGTGTGTAATGGTATGAAGTAAAACTAATCCTTTTTCCCCAAGCAACTCGTGCACCGTTTTCATAAATATTGGATAGTGGGCCTTGCCCACGTGTTCAAACATTCCCACACTTGCAATCTTGTCATACGAATATCCTTTACGAGCCAACTCCGTATAATCCATGAGCGCTACGTCCACTTGCCCCTCTAGGCCGAGTGATCGAATTCGTTCTTTTGTTTTCCTATACTGTTCCTCACTAATAGTCACACCGAAGGATTTCACCCCGTATTGCTGCGCAGCTCTTAGAATAAGCCATCCCCAACCGCTGCCAATATCCAGCAACCTTTCACCCTTTTTTAATTGGAGTTTCTTCAACACATGGTCAATTTTTTGCAGTTGCGCCTGGTGCAGGGAATCCTTGGGTGATTTGAAGTAGGCACAGGAATAACTCATCGTTTCGTCCAACCACAGGCTATAGAATTCATTCCCAATATCATAGTGATGTTGAATATTTTCTTTCCGTTTACCAAGGGAAGTCAGTTTTGGTAAAAAGGACAAGCTTTTCGTCCAAAGCATCTCTTTATTCGATATCGCTAATGAGATCACATCTTCAATCTTCCCTTCAATCTCAATAGAGCCATTCATATATGCATCTCCAAAGGTAAGGGTTTTCTCCTTTAAGAAGCCTGCAATCGAAATCTTTTCATTGAATATAATCGTAACGTTAGGCTCCCCATCCCCATATATTTCAGATGTTCCGTCCCAATAACGAATTTGAAAAGCATGCCGCGGACTCAACCCTTGAAAAAAACGTTCAAGCATATACTTTTGCATACAAACCACCTTTAAGCTTACAGAATACTTTTTCTTCTTAGATTATGAAACGAATGAAACGGAAATGCAAAATTTTTCCAAACATAGGGATAAGCAATGTAAAGTTAATATTGATTTTAGTAACAGATCCATCTATATTAAATACTTAGCGACAATTTGCAGCGATCTGCTGGGATTGGAAAGGGGAAACACTTCGTGAACGGTTTACATTTCATGAAAAATAAAAGGGATGGGAAAATCCTATGAAGAATCAAGGTAAATTACGTATGGTCATTGAGATATTCGGAGTTATCTTCGGAAGCTTACTCTTTTCCTTAGGTTCAAACACTTTGTTGATTCCTTCAAACCTGCTTGCGGGCGGAATCACTGGGGTATGTATGTTGTTTTATCATATTTTCGGTTGGTCCGTAGGGACACAATATTTCCTTTACAACATCCCGCTTTTGATTTTAGGTTATATCCATTTAGGTCGGAAATTTATCATCTACACAATTCTTGCTGTATCTTCTGATACCATGTTCCTGCACCTCCTTCCGATTCGTCTCATGTGGACAGATAATATCATTCTCAATTCCATTTTTGGTGCGGTGGCAACAGGTGTCGGAGGAGCCCTAATGCTTCGGGCTGGCGGGTCAAATGGCGGTTTGGATGTATTGGGAAGGGTCATTGCCAAGCACCGAAATATTTCCATTGCCAAGTTTGGCCTGATCGTCAATGTCGTTATTGTAGCAGTATCTGCTGTATTCTTTGATGTTCAATCGGCGATGTTTACTGTTCTTTCTATATATGTTGGCGCAAAAACTTACGAATCGCTGCTAAACATTGCGGAAAGAAGTTCGGTTATCATCGTAACAGACAAAGGCCGTGAGGTATCAGAAGCACTCAATCATTCCTTACATCGAGGGGTTACTTCCTGGGAAGCCTTGGGCGCTTACTCAAATGCAGAAAAAAAGGTTATTCTCTGTATTATTGTGAATATTCAATGGTCGGAGCTATATGAAACCGTCCATCGAATCGACCCGCAAGCTTTTATCACAGCGTTGCCAGCACATAAAGTTGTGGGGAATTTTAAAAATACATGGTAGAGGGTATAGGATAAGAATATCTTTCCGCTAACCACTGATCAAATAAGAAACAAAATCCATAACGGAAAAGTTCTCCGTTATGGATTTTTTGTAATTTAGCGGGAATTTCCTATGTTATTGTTATTACTGGAGAAACACCACCGATCATAGGTTTCCAATATAAGAAATAAAATCAGATAAAGGATAAAAAAATGGATTAAAGACCAATGGGTAGACAAAGTTAGAATGCCTTCTTTTATTAAATAACCATTCAGTACTGTTATTAGGACAATTGCCGCTACTCTCCACTTCCAGGAAATTCTCTTTATGACCAACATCACATAGATAACATTCAGACAAAAAATGTAGGCTGATGCAAATGCAAAATGATCACGGATCGGGTTCGAGAACCAGCCAATATGAAAGAGAAACATGTTTCCGGTCGCAACAAGTAGATAGAACGCGCTAGCCTGAAAGAGGAAATTGCTTAAGAATAAAGTGAACAAATGTACTAAAAAGGAGGCCTCTCCTTGTAGTTTCTTATCCCAAACCTTTGCGAGGAAAAAACAGATAACAAGCCCTATGGCGGTATAATAAATTCTCCACCAAAAGTGCTGGTAAATCTCTAACCATAGAAATAACTTTTCAATGGAAAGTATAATTCCAATCACCAAGAGAATCCATCTCCAACCAAGCTGCAGCGTTCCGATCATAGCTGCAGTCATGGGAACAATAACAGCATTGGAAAAGATGGATCCAAGGATATTATCAAAGTACTTGTTACTTATTATGTGAGGGTAATATTCATAACTTCTAAAGAGTACAAGGATGAAATATTCCATACAATAAATTAATCCAGCAATAAATGTATAAACGGCAAAAACTCTTTGATTCTTGACTTTCCATAAAGTCACGGTAAATATAATCAAGCCAATGAGGCCAAGTAAACCGTACCAATAAGCAGGAGCCAAAAGAACCAACTCTTCCCGAATATTTTTACCTTTAAAACATAGGTAAAAATAGTATCAACCGTCTCGGGAAATTTATGCTAGCGAATAACCCCCATCGCCTCTTGATACTGTTCATCTCTTACATAAATTCCATCCTCAAATACCTTCGTTTCAATTCCCGATTCCTCTAATCTTTTTGACATATTTTGCAATCGGAATGGGTTTACATCAATATAAGCGATACTCCACTTGTCCAAAGATGAGGGTTTGTTTAACCATTTTTTCAAAATATTCATGGGCATATGCCCCTCCCTTCTACTAACTATTCGAAGGACACCTCTATTTTTGGGGGCATTAGGAAGGGTTAATTGCTAAGTTTCTGTGCGCTTTAACCGAACTTTCTTATCAAAATAAAATCGGTAGGATGCAACACTGACCATGATCCCACTAATTACAACAACTGCTGTGATGCTAAACATAATGACGATCTGAAAACGGACGGCCTGGTATGGTGGACTTCCCGCCAGAATCATCCCTGTCATCATTCCGGGCATTTGAACAAGACCTACCGTTTTTAGTGTATCAATGTTCGGGATCAAAATAGTTCTTACTGTTTGTTGAATCCATTCCTGTGACGCCTGATACATCGTAAACCCAAGAGCAAGCTTGGTTTCAATCAGATCCTTCGTTTGCGTATATTCCCGCTGCAATAGATGAAAAGTTAGCCCCGTAGAGGTCATTGCATTCCCAATCACCATCCCGCTTACAGCCAACACCTGCGGGGTTTCTAAAGGAATCACCTGAAAAATAACCCAGAGCGGAACCGTGATCAGCCAGCAAATGAAAATACTGCAAAAGCTTGTTATCCCTGCAAAAGGAATAGCCTTTCCTCGTTTACGCGCTGTAATAGCTGCTACCAGTGTCATAAATAGGATATAAGCAAAGATATGGAGCCAGTTCGTCAGAGAAAAAATAAATGATAACACAAACCCTAGAGCCAATAATTGGAGAAAGGCTCTTAAGGAGGAAATAAAAATTTCCTTTTCAAGTTTAAGCTGATAATACAATGAGATAGCTAAAGGAAATACAATAAATAATAGCGTAATCAATAATTCTATGAGAAGGTCCCCCTTACATTTATTTCTCTTGCTTTAGTTTTGACATTTCGATCGGCTTTCCTGTTATATTCTGAATGAAAATTTGGGTCGCTTTTGTTAGGTAGGGATCTTTCCTTAAAATAATCGAGAAATCCCGTAAGAAAGGTACTTCACGAACTTTCAAACGGACTAGCGTCCCTGCTTCTAACTCCCTTTCCACCACCGCTTTGGAAAGAAAACCAATCCCTAATCCGGCAGCCACAGCTTCCTTTACTCCTTGACTGCTGCTAAAAACGTAAGATTTTTTTACCCGAATTTGATTTTGTTCGATGACACGGTCGTTGTAAGCCCTCGTACCCGAGCCATTTTCCCTAAAAATCCAGACCAGATCATGTAAGTCCTTCATCTGAACAACTGTTTGAAAGGCCAATGGATGAGTGGGTGCGGAAATAAAAACCATTTCGTCTTTTTGGAAAGGCTCTATTGCCAAGTCTTTGCTGTTAACCTCACCTTCAACCAATCCCAAGTCAAACTCACTAGACTTTACACAATGCACGACATCCTCTGTATTGTTAATCATCACGTCGATGTCAACTTGTGGATATTGAAACGAAAATTGCGCCAAAATCCCTGGTAATATATACTCGCCAATCGTATAGCTTGCCCCTATTTTTAAACTGCCTGTCACTTTATTCTGCAGTAAGTGAATCCTTTGTTTCGCATCCTCATACAAATCTAAAATCTCAATTGCTCTGTCATAAAGGATTTGCCCTGCCTGCGTAGGTTCAACCTGTTTGGCCGAACGATGAATAAGCTTCATTCCCAGTTCCTGTTCTAGATTCTGAATTTGTAGGCTGACAGCCGGCTGGGAGAGGTGCAAGGTTTCAGCCGCTTTGGAAAAACCATGCTTTTGTATAACCGTAATAAAGATTTTCAGTGAATCGACAATCATGAAAAGTGTCCTTCTCTCTATTATCTATTGAGTACATAAAAAGTATTATTAAAATTCCTAATCCAATATATAAAGTATCGGTATTTCCCTTTTATTTCTCCACATCGTAAAGTTAAACTTACAAAAAATTCATTGAGAAAGGTGGAGCGAGACCATGCAGGCTCGAAATACGCCCCATGTTATACACGGTCCGGAAAGAAAGCAACCAGATGAAGACCCACGTTGGAGGTCCATCTTTGGAGTTGGATTTACCTTTTTTATCGCCATGATCGGTATGGGATTAGCGAAAGTTCCCCTTATTAGCCACTTGGGTTCGATGGTAACAGCGATCCTACTCGCGATTTTCTTCCGACAATTTTTTGGCTATCCTGAAATCTTGCGAACAGGGATTCAGTTTTCTGGAAAAAAGATATTAAGATACGCGATCGTCCTTTTTGGCTTCAGACTAAATGTTGAAGTTATTTTACAGCAAGGAATAGGACTTCTGCTCAAAGATGTATTCAGTATTGTTCTAGCGATTATCGTTACAATGCTTATTGCCAAATGGATTAAAGCAGAAAAAGCCTTATCGTTTATGCTTGCCGTTGGGACCGGTGTTTGTGGAGCAGCAGCGATTGCAGCCGTTTCTCCGATCATTAAAGCCAACGATGATGACACAGCCATCGGCGTAGGAATGATTGCCCTTATGGGAACTATTTTCACTATTATTTATACACTATTATTGCCGATTTTGCCGCTTACAAATATTCAGTATGGGGTTTGGTCAGGTGTCAGTCTGCACGAGATTGCTCATGTTGCCGCAGCGGCCGCACCTGCCGGGGCGGATGCACTGGCGATTGCCTTACTGGCGAAACTTGGAAGGGTCTTGTTATTGGTTCCCCTTTGTTTTCTTTTAGCCTACTGGATGAAACGAAAAGATAAAGGAACAGAAGCAAACGTAGATTTCCCTTGGTTCCTTCTCGGATTTATCATCACCAGCTTAATTGGAACCTACGCAGGGCTCCCCCAGGAACTCTTAGATGGCATTGCCGTTTTCAGTTCCTTCCTACTCACTGCCGCAATGGTTGGTTTAGGCCTTAATGTTAGTTTCCAAGCGCTTAAGCAGAAAGGTTTAAAGCCATTATTTGCGATGTTAGTAGCCTCAATCCTACTTTCCATTGTCACATTTACTTATCAAGCCTTGGGGTAAACACAAAGAAGCCAGTGATCTGGATAAAACCAGATCCTGGCTTTTCTTAATTGAAGCCACTTATCGCATAAGCATAGCGAAGAGGTGTAAAGCGTATACTCTCATATTGTTCCTGATGAAATTGCCGGATTCCTTTAAAGCTTGGGTACACATTGGCTTCGATAATCCAAACCTTTCCATTTTGATCAATCCCGAGATCAATTCCAAACTCGGCAAAATGGTGTTCCGTTTGATCCATCTTTAGACAGATTTGCTTGCTTAATTCAACAACCTCTTCGATCTTCTGCGCCACCTGGTTCGGAGAAAAACCAAAAGCTAAATAGAGAGCTTGTTGAACAGAAGTAGCATGACCTCCTTTTGCTAGGTTCGTAACATAGCTGTTAGGGATTGCATGGCGTGCCTCCATTCCGTTGCAAACCCACTTCCCTTGATCCTCCTTTTGCATGACCACACGAATGTCAAAGGGTGAGGAATTAATTTTTACAATGGGAATAAGCTCCTGAATGATATGTTTATCTGGAAATTTTACTTCTTCTTTTAAATAAGAGAAAAATTTGTTGCCAGAAAGCTGCATCTTTACGGGCTGCTTCGGCCGATGGTCAATAACAAGAAAATTTCTTCCTTGAAGACGTTGAATATAGAGGATCCCTCTTCCACGGGAGAGGTCAACAGGTTTTATAATGGCCTTAGGATGGGAGTTGAGAAAGCTATGAAGGAAGTTTTTTTCGATAGACAATATTGCGGTATGTGGAAGATGCCTACGCAGGTTGGGGTCAGAATACAAAATCGAGTGGAAATCCATTTTTGTAAAACGATAGGAATTAAAGATACGGGAATTCGTGATTTTCTTTAGTTTTTCAATCTTCTCCTCATCGTTGTGGAAGTATCGTCGGTAAATTACATTTGGAATGGGAAAAACCCCAAACTCCCATTGGGCCTCAATGTTTTTTCCATTCGGATTAAAGTAGAGTCCATGAACAATCTTCCTATCCCAATCTATATTTTCCTCCGCAAAGGCGCAGATAAATCCTTTAATATCTTGATAAATCGCAAAACGATCCATAAACTTTTGCATAAAACTGGCTGAATAGGAATGTGGACTATCACCTAGCAGAAATCCAATGGTCGGCCCAATTTCTATCGTATCGGAATTCAACCACCTAAGTTTGTAATCAATCCCATCCTTTAAATATAACCGTTGAAACAACTCATTCGGGACAACGAAATGGGAGCTGTTGTTTGGAAGAGTAGATGGCTTTATTTTAACCTTTTTGATCTGTATACTGCCAAATTGAAGGTTAATAACTCTTTCGGAATGAATGCCCATTTGCCTGCACAGTAGTTCTGAGCATTTGACGATCCTACTCATTTAGATGCCCTCCAGATCTTTGCTGTAACAAAAACTTTCCATACGCAACTGGCTGCTTATACGAATTTTCCCACATCTTCCATTCTTCTGCTTCATGGTACAGCTCTTTTCTTTCCATTAAACACAAATCAAATAAAAATAAATCGCCAGTGGGCGAGATGACGAAGTCGAATGAGATATCCGAAAGTTGCGGGAGAAAGGCCTCCAAATACATGGCTGATTTAAGGCCGATTAATTTCATAAGCTCAAAACTTGGTCCTTCCATCCAGCTAGATTGATCGTCTGCCATTTGATTAATAGAAAATGGCTTTGGTTTCGTTTTTATGGGGTGGGATTTGGAGGAATAAAGAAGGCTAATTAATCCATTAAGGCTCCATTTTCCATGTTCATTCTTTTGATATCCGGTATGAAATACATACGGATGTCCCTGCCACTTTGGAAATGGAATACACTCACGAACCATATAGGGTCCTCTGCCAAGGATGCCATTTAGGCGCTCTTTCCAATTATCCTCAGAAAAACTCCCTTTTACGTACTTTCCTTTGTTCACCGCTTGATAATGAACAAGTCCCTCTCTTTTCGTCATTTCAACCAACTTTTTGCCTGGTCCTTTTTCTCGATAAACTAATTGGTGATAATTAGGCAGCTGTTCTTGTGTGTTCGCACTCAAAACTTGTATTTTGGGCAGAAAGGGAATTAATTCCTCATTTGTCTGTAAAATCCGGATAGCCTTTATCAGACTAAAGCGACAGACCGGATTAAAAAGAGTTGATATTTTTTGCGACCGCAGTTTCCTCACTTTATTGATGGTATCAGATTTTAAATTGATTGATCGATTATAAATGGCTTTCGGGAGGGGAATAACACAATTCACCAATTCCATTTTCCGGTTAAAATAGTAGGCTTTCGTCTTGCCTTCTTCCAATTGCAAACTTTCCGGTTGTATAAAAAACACTTGAATATTCATAGCTTCCGCAAATCTATGGTATAAATCCAAGTGTTCGCGTTCTGGGTGATACATCATAAATCTACGAATCGTTCGCCCATTGACAAGAATACCCAACGATCGTTCCATATGCTTCCTCCTTGCTAGATACTATCCTATTTTAGATATAACGTCCCCTTCCTCTATACCCATATTACTTAAAGTGGATGGCTATGGTAACGGCGGATATCTAGTTCAAAAGGAAATAACTTTTCTTATTTAATTTTGACTCAGCAGGAGTCTATAAAACGTTCATAGATTTGCTTCCCTTTTGCTTTTTGCATTGATTTAGCAGATAACGCCCATAGGCTAAAGGAGATTCAAACAGCCTTCCCCAGACATCGAGCATCTTCCCCTTTACAAAACATTTTCGCTGGTCACGCAAGTTCATTTCGATAAAATAAGGATGCCCCTTCTGATCTATTCCAAAATCAAATCCGACATCTGCTAAATGGGGGATTTTTCCATCTAAATACTTCACAAATTGAATCGCTACTTCCTCCAAGTGATCCTTAATCTTTGGAGCTTTTAAAGGAGGATCTAGGATGCTTTCCAGCGGATAGCATTTCCCCCCCTGGGCCACATTGGTTAAAAAATTCCCTTTCGCAGCCACTTTGGCCACCATACCTGGTACTTTCCAAGTACCATCCATCCCTTTCTGAACAGAGATCCTAATATCAAAAGGGGCTCCTTTCCACCTGGCAAGCGGGATGGTTTCTTGAATATGGTGTCTCCTCGATAAAGCACTTGTGAGAAACGCCGTGAGCGCTTCTTTATTCATAACTTTCCTTTCCCTTACACCATGTTTAACATATTGCAGTTCCCATTCCCCATCCGACAATTTTGTTGCTTTTTTAATTCCCATCCCAACAGAACCTTTGTTTGGTTTCACAAAAAAAGATGTCCATTGATCTATACACTTATTTAGATGATCCTTGTCAAATGGGAGGGTTTGAGGCAAATAAGGACGTAATTTTTTATTTTCCGTCAAAAGTTCATAAAGATATAATTTCCCATACAAATTCCATTGATTAAAAACAATCCTACCGGTTTTCACTAATTGCTGCAGTGTTCTTTTATCACCTTGGGAATACAGCCGGGCCCGATTATAAATCACTCTTGGGATTTCCATTACTTCTTGTTTCCATTCATCATTTTCATAATAATAGACTTTAACACGCTCGGTTTCACTCGAAACATCCCTTATACGAAAGAAGCAGAGCTCTAACTGGTACTTTTTAGCTAATTTCTGATATAATGAAACTTTTTCGAAAGATTTTTTGTTGTTAATGACTCTGTTAAGAATTGAATTCCCAAGCAAAATACCTAATCGTTCCACCCCATAACACCACCTTTTATCACTTTTAACTGCTTCTTTTATCGTATTAATAACAAAATCTAGGGGTTCTAGTTTCCTGTCTAGCAAGTGGCCTATCCTTTGTATGAAGGGTCTAAGGATTGTGACTAGTGCCAGGTGGTTTGTACTTTCTGTTATAGCGAAAATAGGATCTAATCCTTCTATACATGGTTTTATCCTCTAATCTGCGGAATCCCCGCAATCCGGATCCTGCATTCACCTCGATGTTCCATATCTTCCCTGTTTTATCAATGCCCATATCAAGCCCCCATAACGTTCTCTCAGGCTCTTGATTTTGTATCAGTGAAGCTATCCTTAGGCAAAGCATATTCAATTCTTGCAGCAAATTCTGCACATTTTGTTTCTCCATATTTGAATTCTCTATGGCTGCCTCAACCGTCATAGCTCTCCCTTTTTTTGCTATATTTGTCGTGATTAATCCTTCTCGCGCAACTTTCGCATATTGACCAGTTACCACCCATGCCGTTGAACCTTTTTTCCGCTGCACAATCACGCGCAAATCAAAAGGACAATAATTAACCTCTGCTAACCTAATTCGTTGCTGAACAAGATAACGAGAATTCTTAGTCAAAACAAGGATTTGCTCTATTAGCTTTTCTTTATTCATTCTCTTCCGATTGCTAGAATGGTGGATTTCAAGTTCATCATCTGCAATCAAAGCAACCTTAAAAATCCCATTCCCTTTTGTTCCCGCAATTGGTTTTAAAATAATCTCTTCGTATTTTTGCAGCATATCAAAAACCGTTTCCACATCGAATAATCTAGTTTCCGGCAAACAGTTCCTTATCACATCATCCTTTACCAGAATATGATATCGCTCCCACTTTACATTTCTCATATTTTTTCTCTCCCTACAAAAATGGATGACAATTTTATTTCTATTAATATATGAAAATTCTTCTCTTAAGAAACGGCTAACATCCTATCAATTGAATTTATCTTATCGTTGAAAGATAGAAACACCTTATCAAAACGGGAAAAAGGACATGCCAATAATGCATGCCCTTTTAGAGATTTTCTTAATCTAAAATAATTTGATCAATGTAACGCTCTTCGTGATTTCTTTTTCGCTTTTGATTGGTGGAGTCATCCCATGTGGAAGACTCAAGAAACTGCTCAAAATTATCCAATGAATCATCATGATAAATGGAATGAGGCGTTTCCTCATTGGCCTCTTTTTTTAGAGCTTGGCTTGATTTCTTCCTAGGCTGTTCTTTCGCAAATGGAGCCATTTTTTTCGTAGTATGACCACTTGGTGTCGCTTCTTTTTTGACTGTTTCCTGACTAGCATTGGCGGGGACTTCTTTTTTAGTTTTGGGGTCGACTGTTGTTGCGGATAATGCCTTTTTTGCTGGCTGCATTATGTTCTTTTTTTGCGGTTTACGATTGACTGTTTTCGCTGGTACCTCTTTGATTTGCTGTTGGTTTGAAGAGGGGCCGGTTTCTGCTTTAAGTTTCCGACGAACTGTTTTTGAAGGCTCCTCTTTCACTAACTGTTGGTTCGAGGAAGGGGCTGTTTCTGCTTTAGGTTTCCGACGAACTGTTTTTGAAGGTTCCTCTTTCACTAACTGTTGGTTCGAGGAAGGGGCGGTTTCTGCTTTAGGTTTCCGACGAACTGTTTTTGAAGGTTCCTCTTTCACTAACTGTTGGTTCGAGGAGTGGGCGGTTTCTGCTTTAGGTTTCCGACGAAAAGTTGTTGCATTCATTTCCTTTTGAGATTTCTGCTGTCCTTGCGTTGTTATGTCTTCTTTTTTTGTTTCGCGTTGAGTTATTACTTGATTTTTTGTTGCAAGACGTCCTTTGGTTGCTGGCACCTCTTTTTTGTTAAAAAGCTTTAGATCCTGTTGTTCAAAAGACTTTCTTTTCGTTTCGGAATTGTGGGCTTTTATAATAGTTGGTTGAACCGTAGCCTTCTTTTCTATAATGACCTTCCTTGTTCCCTGATTGACAGTCTCAACATTCTTTACCCATGAGACTTTTCTAATCGACCCACTATTCCCAACCATGTCCCCGTGTGGTTTCTTGCTGTATCTCATAGTAATACAACCCGAATTTTTGAGAGCATAAAAATACTCTTTATTAAGTGTACTCATGATCTTTAATAACATTTCTCGAGCGTCTTGGTTCGCAATATGGAAGAAGGAATTTAGGTAAAATTTCATTCCGATAAGATTACTAACGATCCTTTCAATTCTATTGACAAGAAGAACATTGTTTAAGAGACGCCTATTCATTTTCCTTCGCCTGGTCCATACATTTTTATTAATAAGGACCGAATGACCAGCAATCCTTACTTTGACAAATTGGCTAAATTTAGGGTTGACTCTCCACATTAGCCTCATCATCGTTAAATCAAACTCTTTTAACCCTTGTAATAACCTCTGACGCCTTTCCCCGTGAATAGAAGTCCGTAGCCTGCCAATGTTCTTTCTCATCCGAATAAGTTGAACGATTAATTGGTTAATCTGCCTTCGAAAATCTTCCTTACCACCCGACCCAGCCGTCCGCCAAACTAAATACTTTTCCAATTTACCATCTCCTTCAAACCTATGTGCTATATCCTATTGGCGAAACGCGGAAAGGACACGGCGTTTGTTCATAGGTCCCTGACACGATTTTCAGGTTATGCTTCTATAAAAGCATAATTTAATAAACGGTACCCAAAATCTGGTGATTAAGTGGTGGAATTGTTGAGTTTTGAACTTGTCCAAAGGAGGGTGTTACAGATGAAGGACAAACCGGTCCCTCTTCTAGCCAGAGTCTGTTTCAAAGGCTTGCCTGGGCGCGCTATCTAAAAAAAGGCACGCATATGACTGCGTGCCACTTGAATTCTTATCTTCTTTTTCGTTTTTTCGATTTATTCCTTTGGTCCTTTTTATTTCTTTGGTTTCTTTCTTTAGTGATTTGGGCCATTTCAACAGTTTCTACAGTTTCGCTAGATTCTGGAGTTTCTTCTGGTTCTACAGGGTCCGGCAGTTCCACCTTTTCCCCGATGGCAATCCATGAAAACATTCCCTGATGAGGGTCTTGTATTTTTCGGCGTACAACGGTGACCGTTGCTGTCTTATTCGTCTGCTCTTTTAAGACGGCATAACATTCAACCATGTTCGTCATTGCTACAAGGACAAATGGCACACTATAGGGTTGGTCTAGTTCAACAACAACGTCAACCATTTCATCTACCCCAGAAAACTCAAAGGTACTCATTCCGAATTGCTGCAAAGTGTTTTTGTATCCTGCGTTAACCTGAACCGGATTAAAATTCAGTTTTTCACATGAGACTGCCCCATCAGCAATATGTTCAGTTTTCACTTCATTAGGAGCAATCTGATTAGCTGTTACCGCGTGGGTAGAAATGTGATTTGAGCAAATCACATCATCTCTTAAGTGTGAGCCCGTTATGCTACCATTAGCAATTTTTTCTGCCGTGATACTTTCTCCCTTTAGTTTCTCTGTGTTGATGCTTTCATCCTGAAGCTTACTAGTTGAGATGGATTGATCCTTAAGATTCATCTCTCCTATAATGTCATCCATCAGGTGTTCTTCCACGATTGAAGCTTTTTCAAGATGACGACTTTGAATCGCTCTATCTATAATGTGTGTACCAGTAATTGAATCTGGTACGATATTATTTCCTGTCACCGATTGTTGACTCAGCTTTTTGTTAGTGACACTCTGATCTGATAAATGTTTTGTGGAGATAACCAGATCTTGCAAGTGTTCTGACGAAATAATTTTCAAACCAAGGTGTTGACTAAATATACTGCTATCCTTTAAATGCTCACCGGAAAGTGCCTTCTTACGTACGTGAACCCCAGAAACAACACCATGAACCAACTTTTCACTAGTTACGCTTTGATCCTGCAACTTTTTTGTACTCACTGAACCCGCTTGTAAATGCTTTTCGGATACGGTGTTAAAGGTTAGTTTTTCACTGGTTACCGAATGATCGGCTAATTTCTCTACGGTTACACTGCTATCTTGTAGTTTATCTGTACTCACTGATCCAGATTGCAAATGCTTATCGTTTACAGCGTCTAAAGTTAACTTTTCACTAGTTACCGAGTAATCGGCTAATTTCTCTACGGTTACACTGCTATCTTGTAGTTTATCTGTACTCACTGATCCAGATTGCAAATGCTTATCGTTTACAGCGTCTAAAGTTAACTTTTCACTAGTTACCGAGTAATCTGATAATTTTTCCCAAGTTACGCTTTGATCTTGCAATTTTTCCGTACTTACTGATTCGGGCTGCAAATGATCCCCGTTGATGGAACCGGTGATTAGCTTCTCACTGGTAACCGAGTGGTCTGCCAACTTCTCAAATGTCACGCTTTGATCTTGCAGTTTTTCTGTACTTACTGAATCAGCCTGTAAATGATTTTCATTGATGGAACCTGCGATTAGTTTCTCACTGGTAACTGATAGATCGGCCAACTTCTCCACGGTTACACTACTATCCCGCAATTTATCGGTAGTCACTGATCCATCTTGTAAATGCTTATCGCTGACAGCCTCAAAAGTTAATTTTTCACTGGTTATAGACTGATCAGACAATTTTTCACTAGTCACGCTGCCAGCTTGCAGTTTCTCCATACTTACCGTTCCAGCCTGTAGGAGTTCTCCGCTTATTGAGTCAAGTGCTAGCTTTTCAATGGTTATAGATTGATCCGCCAACTTCTCCCTAGTCACACTACAATCCTGCAATTTCACTGTACTTACCGAATCATCCTGTAGATGCTCTTCGTTGACAGATCCATTGCTTATCTTTTCACTGGTTACCGAGCCATCTGCCAGCTTCTCCTCAGTCACACTACCATCCTGCAGTTTCTCCCTGCTTACCGAATCATCCTGTAGATGCTCTTCGTTGACAGATCCATTGCTTATCTTTTCACTGGTTACCGAGCCATCTGCCAGCTTCTCCTCAGTCACACTACCATCCTGCAGTTTCTCCGTGCTTACCGAATCAACCTGTAGATGTTCTTCACTGACCGAACCTCTGCTTAACTTTTCACCGGTTACCGAGTCATCTGCCAACTTTTCTTCAGTCACACTGCTATCTTGCAGTTTCGCCGTGCTTACCGAATCTCCCTGTAGGTGCCCTTCACTGACTGAGTCATTGCTTAACTTTTCACCAGTTATCGAACCTTCTGCCAACTTTTCTTCAGTCACACTGCCATCCTGCAGTTTCTCTGTGCTTACTGAACCAACCTTTAGTTGCTCTTCACCGACCGAGCCCTTGCTTAACTTTTCACTGGTTACCGAACCTTCTGCCAACTTTTCTTCAGTCACACTGCTATCTTGCAGTTTCGCCGTGCTTACCGAATCTCCCTGTAGGTGCTCTTCACCAACTGAGCCTGCGATCAGCTTTTCTCCCGTTACAGAACCATCTGCCAGCTTTTCCTCAGTCACACTGCCGTCCTGCAGCTTCTCCCTGCTCACCGAACCAACCTTTAGTTGCTCTTCACCGACCGAGCCCTTGCTTAACTTTTCACTGGTTACCGAACCTTCTGCCAACTTTTCTTCAGTCACACTGCTATCTTGCAGTTTCGCCGTGCTTACCGAATCTCCCTGTAGGTGCCCTTCACTGACTGAGTCATTGCTTAACTTTTCACCAGTTACCGAACCATCTGCTAGCTTTTCTTCAGTCACACTGCCATCCTGCAGTTTTTCCGTGCTTACCGAGTCAACCTGTAGATGTTCTTCACCGACTGAGCTATTGCTTAATTTTTCACCGGTTACAGAACCATCTGCCAGCTTTTCCTCAGTCACACTGCTATCTTGCAGTTTCTCTATGCTTACTGAGCCAACCTGTAGATGTTCTTCACCGACTGAGCCTTTGCTTAACTTTTCACTGGTTACCGAATCTTCTGCTAGCTTTTCTTCAGTCACACTGCCATCCTGCAGTTTCTCCGTGCTCACCGAACCAACCCGTAGATGCTCTTCATCGACTGAGCCCTTACTTAGCTTTTCTCCCGTTACAGAACCATCTGCCAGCTTTTCCTCAGTCACACTGCCATCCTGCAGTTTCTCCGTGCTAACCGAATCAACCTGTAGATGTTCTTCACCGACTGAGCCTTTGCTTAACTTTTCATCGGTTACTGAGCCTTCTGCCAACTTTTCTTCTGTCACACTGCCATCCTGCAGTTTCTCCGCGCTTACTGAATCAACCTGTAGGTGTTCTTCACTAATGGAACTGGCTGTTAGCTTCTCTCCAGTAATCGAGTGATCCACTAACTTTTCTGCTGTTACACTGCCATCCTGTAGTTTATCGTTGCTTACTGACCCGGTCTGTAGATGCTCTTCACACACAGCTTGATGAGCCAATTTTTCACCCGTCACCGACCGATTATTTAGTTTGGCAGAGGTAACCGTTTGATCGCCGATATGATGTTCCGAAATAGAACCTTCAGCCAATTTCTCCCCTGTGACAGATTGATTCTCAAGTTTCTCAGTAGTAATACTTTGATCCTTTAATTTTGCGGTGGTAATGGCTTCATTCTGAATATGGTCAGATGATATCGATTCAAGCTGCAAATGCTTGCCTTGAATAACATCTCCTGCCAGGTGATCGCCTGAAATGGAACCCAATGCAATCTTTTCACCCGTAACGGAATGTGAATCTAATTTCTCCGTCGTAACACTTTCATTTTCAAGTTTTGCAGTGGTTATGGCCTGATCTTCGATATGGTCCGTCACAATAGAATCCTTATTTAAATGATGGGACCCAATGGATTCATTTTTTAAATGCTTACCATCCAATGAACCTTCCCAAATGCGCTCCCCATCGATGGAACCAATGCTTAATTTATCTAATGTTACAGATCCGGGAGCTAATTTTTCTGAGGTGATACTAAAATTATGAATTTTTTCTGTTGTAATGGAATCACACTGCAGATGCTCAGTCCCTACGGAATTCGAAGTAAGGTGATCGCTAACAATAGAATTTATTGCAATATGGTCCTGCCCAATCGCCCCCGATTGAATAATTTCACCCGTAACTGCTTCTGGTGCGAGTTTTTCCCTAGTGATACTCGCATCTGCTATTTTCTCTGTAATTACGGTCTGATCTTTTAGTTTATCGTAGGTAACAGATTCAGCTGCAAGTTTAGCGTTCGTGATGGAAAGATCGACAAGCTGTGCGGAATGGACAGAACCATAAGCCAAATGCTCTTTTTGAACAGACTGTTTCCCTAATTGTTCAGATTGGACACTTCCAGCTGCCAAATGCTCTGTTTGCACGGCTTTTGGCTGTAGATGTCGGGAAGCCACTGCCCTTTCAACCAACTTATCGGAACTTACACTTTGGTTGGAAATTTTAGACTCTGTTATGGATAAATCTTTTAGTTTATCTGTGGCAACAGATTCCGGTGCAAGGTTGGACGTATGGATAGAGTGCTTTGAGAGATGTTCTGAAAGAATAGATTCTTTCTTTAGGTGATCTGATCCAATCGATTCTTCTTGAATGTGCTCAGAAGAGATGGACTCATTCGCTAATTTCTCTGTTGTAATGCTGCCATTCTTAATTTTCGAAGTTGTAACCGAATCCTTTTGCAAATGCTCGGCTCCAACAAGATCCTTAGCAAGATGCTCGTTGGCAATGGCACCATAGGCAATATGTTCCTGATGGATAGCCTCCTTCTCAATGGTCTCCCGCGTGATCGAACCAGAAGCTATCTTTTCTTTGGTAATGGCTGCATCAGCAATTTTTTCAGTAGTCACTGATTGATCAATTAACTTCCTTGAAGAGATGGATTCATCCGACAGTTTAGTGGTTGTAACAGAATAATCCGCTAAATGTTCTGAATCAATAACCCCAATTGTTAGATGCTCTTTACGAATCGCTTGAGAACCCAACTGTTCAGATTGGACACTTCCCAATGATAGCTTTTGACTTGTGACACTGCCATCCATCAATTTCTCTGTACTAACCGAGTCGTCAGCCAATTTTTCTGAGGTTACTGATCCAGGTGCAAGCTTCGGTTCCTCAATGGATTGGTCCTGTAAATGATGCGTATCAACGGAACCTGCTGCTAAATGCCCCGCTTGCACTGCCTGTGCTTGAATATGCTTGGATGCAACTGATCGTTCAGCTAGTTTTTTAGAACTGATGCTGCCATCGGCAATTTTTGATTCTGTTACTGTTTGATCCACCAATTTATCTGTTGAAACAGACTCTGATGCAAGGTTGGGGGCGTGAACGGAATGTTGTGAAAGGTGATAAGGTAAAATGGAGCCATTGGCGAGATGCTTAGCCCCAATGGATTCCGCCTGAATCTGTACTGAAGTGATCGAATCTTTGGCTATCTTTTCCGAGGTAATGGCCTCGTTCTGAATTTGCTCCGTACCAACTGAATTTTCAGCCAACTTATTCGCGGTAATACTTTGGTTTGCTATCTTTTTCGTTGTCACTGCGCCATCCTGAATCTTCTCAGTGGTAACAGAAGACTTGTTGAGCTTTGATTCAACAACGGCATTTTCTACTAATTGGTCACTAGACACCGATCCGAATTGCAAATGGTGTTCAGAAATAATTCGATCCTGTAAGTGTTTGGATTGGATGGATTCATCCGCAAGCTTTCCAGAAGTGACACTATGATCTGCCAATTTACGTGTGGAAATCGATTGATCAATAATTTTATCAACAGAGACCGATTCTGCCGCCAATTTGACGGTTGTGATCGAATGATCGGCAATTTTTGGCGTGCTAATGCTTCCATCTAAGAGATGCCTTCGCTCGATTGACTGCTCTTCAATATGCTTCGCTTGGACCGAGTTGTCAGCCAGTTTTTTACCAGTAATACTTCCATCCACCAATTTTTCGGAATGAATAGATTGGTTTCTAAAATGATCCCCTGTGATGGAGCCTGGCGCGATTTTCGATCCCGTAATCGCTCCCTCTGCTACTTTTTCGGAATGAATAGCGTGATCCTTCAGTTTTTCCACAGTCACCGCTTGATCAGCAAGCTTGGAAGTATTTACTGCCTGGTCAGCAAGGTGGGTGGAAGAAATAATTTCACTATTTAAATGGGAAGGGGCAATCGCCTTTTTCTGGATATGACTTGAACCGATTGAATCCATGGCCACTTTATCGGATGTAATGGATCCATTCTTCAAATGATAGGTACTGATAGCATCATTGGCTAATTTAGCTGTATCAATAATGTTATTTGTTAGATGGTCGCTTTGAATGGTCCCTTTTTTAATTTTTTCCCCCGTAACGCTTTGCTCTTGAAGCAATTCGGTTGTAATGCTGTTTGGACTTAGGTGTTTGGCCAAAATAGATCCTTCTGCAATCTTTATCGAATCAATGGTTTTATCGGCTAATTTCTCCGAGGTGATACTGTTGTTCATCAGCTTTTCCCCAGAGATGGAACGGTCCATCAGCTTCTTTCCCGAGATTTGGTTTTCTGCAATATGCATGTCTTCAATCGATCCTGGGGCGATTTTGCTGGAGATTACACTTTCGTTAGCGATTTTATTACTATCAACGGCATAGTCCACCAGTGCTTCCCTGTGAATACTATCAGGTTTAATTTTACTTGCATCGATCGACTGATTGGCGATCTTCTCATTCGTAACAGCCTGATCATGAATATCATCCGTATAAATAATGGCCTGCCCTGGAGCCTTCCTTCTTTCTTTTAATCTAATTTCTTTTTCAGACGATTTATTTTCCCTTTGCAATTTACCGGTTAATTTTTTATTTGTTTTCTTTTTAGGTGCAGGCTCCGCTCTGATCGTTTCATGTTGAGCTGTGTCTGATTCTGCTTTTACAACTGGTTCACTAACGGTGACACTAATCTCTTTTTCTACATCCTCCGACCAATTTTGTTTTGCGATCTCCTCATTCGGTTCCTCATCGGTCAATCCCATTTTTTTATTAAAATCGTTCATTAAGTTAAGGCTTAATGTGGTGCCTAAACCTGTGTCTTTTCCTTTAATCTTGTTTAATCCTCGACGCTTCGGATTGGCCATTTCATTCATCCTTTCCTAGACTCGTGTACTCTCCTGTAGTAAATTATTCACATGCCTAGGATATGTCACTATTTTAGAGAAATTGGGTGAATGTACAATCCAAATTGTAAAATATAGGCTTGACCTTTTCCACAAAGAAAAATAAAGAAGGCGCCCCCGGACGCCTTCCTAAAGATTCTCCTATGTTTTTTTTGCCACTCCCCAATAGTGGAAGCCAATAGCTGTCAATTCCTTTGCTGAAAGTGCATTTCGCCCATCAAACAGATAGTTTCCTCTCATCATTCTTTTGGCTCTCATCCAGTCAAGCTTTTGAAATTGCTTCCACTCCGTACACAACACTACGATATCTGCCCCATCAAACACTTGATAACAGTCCTCAGCCATCGTAATTTGTGGAAATATATTCTGGATCGGCTTCATTGCCTTGGGATCGTATGCACTTATTTTTGCTCCATTTCTAAGAAATAGGTCGATTAGCTTAATAGACGGTGCTTCCCTTATATCATCGGTTTCCGGCTTAAAAGATAAGCCAAGCAAGGCAATATTTTTCCCTTCCAAGTTTACAATCCCCTTCATTTTCTCCACAAACCAATCACACTGGGTTTGATTAACCTTCTGCGCTTCGCGGAGGATCGGCATCTCCAAATGTGCTTGTTGACCCATTGAATAAAGGGCTGCCACATCTTTTGGAAAACAGGAACCGCCATAGCCAATTCCAGCTTGTAGAAAATAAGGTCCAATTCGCTTATCCATGCCCATTCCTTGGGCCACTTCCGTTACATCTACCTCAAGCGTATCACATAGTCTTGCCATTTCATTCATAAAGGAGATTTTGGTTGCGAGGAAAGCGTTTGAGGCATATTTAATCATTTCCGCATTTTTTGGCGAGGTAAAGTATTTTGGTGCTTGCACTCCCTGATATAATTTGTTCATCAGGTTTTTCGCATTTTCTGATGCACAACCCAATATGATTCGATCCGGCCACCTTGCATCTTGTAAAGCTTTCCCTTCCTGCAGGAATTCGGGATTGGACACAACATCAAATTTAATGAACTGATCCCGTTTATTTACTTCGGATGTAATAATCTTTTTAACCCGTTCAGCTGTTCCAATAGGAACAGTACTTTTGTTTACTATTACTTTATAGCAGTCCATACATTTGCCAATTCCTGCTGCTGCGCTTTCCACATATGCTAAATCAGCCTGCCCATTTGGTAAAGAAGGAGTGCCAACTGCAATAAAAATAATATCGGCAAAACAGACTGCCTCTCTCAGATCCGTAGTAAACTGAATGCGCCCCTGCCTCATTAGGTCCTGGATCAAAGGTTCAACTCCTGGTTCATAAATCGGAAGAATTCCACTTTGCAGCTTCTTTATTTTTTCCTCATCTATATCCACACCCATAATTTGGTGTCCCATTTCTCCAAGAGAGGCTGCAGTTGTTATTCCCACATATCCTGTGCCTATAACCGCTACCTTCATTAGTGTTCCACACCCTTTTTTCATTTTGAAAAAATAGACCCCATCTATCGCATCTCTAGGTTTGGGTGTACAAGGTTTTCATATATTCAACCTGTAGTTTCAAGCCTTTTTCGATGGAAACCTTGGGGTTATAAGCGAGCATTTTCTCCGCCTTTGAAATGTTCGCCCATGTGTGCGGTGGATCTCCTGCCTGCTTTTGCAAGTATTCAATTTTGGGTTTTTTCCCTATTAGATCCCCCAACTTATCAATTACAGTATGCAGAACAATCCGTGAACGTCCACCAATATTGAAAACTTCTCCAACAAAAGGACTTTTTACAGCAAGTAGATTTGCTTCTACAGCATCGGATATATAAGTAAAATCCCTCGTCTGGGTACCATCCCCATAGACCGTAATGGGTGCGTCGTTAAGCATCGCCTTAATGAATTTATGAAAAGCCATATCTGGCCTTTGCCCAGGACCATACACTGTAAAATATCTCAGGGAAACAGTCGGGACTTGATAATTATCGGCATAGAGATGGCACAGCTGTTCTCCAGCTAATTTTGTCACCCCATAAGGGGAAAGCGGCCTCGGCAGACGTGTTTCCTCTGTGCTTCCTTCTGTTAACCCATAAATCGAGGATGAAGAGGCATAGACAAATTTATCAATTGAACCATTTTTTGCCGCCTCTAAAAGTATCTGTGTGGCCAGTACATTATTTTCAACATATTGATCAAAGCTTTTTCCCCAACTGGACCGGACACCTGGAATAGCAGCCTGATGGAATATATATTGAATACCTTTAAGTTGGTGACTCCAATCGATTTGCAAGATATCTTTTTCGAGTAGGGTGAAATTCGGATGCATACGCAGGGATTGCAAATTTCGCTGTTTCAATACTTTATCGTAATTATTTGTAAAGCAATCTACCCCCAACACTTCAAAGCCTTCATCCAACAAACGACCAGATAAAGCGGATCCGATAAACCCCGCACACCCTGTCACAAGAACTTTTGACATGCTGATTTCTCACCACCCTATGATCGATTTTTCCTTCGTACCAATCGTTTAACAATGAGCAATCCATTGCGATAAGAAAAAACGGGAGTGTATTTACTCCCCCAGCTTTTTAACGATTTTTTCACCAATTCCTTGCGCAGCTGGTTTCTTGCCTCGTAACCTTTCCGATTGGTCAATTGATCACGATGTTTTCGGCGATTGTACATGATCTTGTTGATCCAATGGAAGGGATATTTTTCTATTAATTTGACACAGATTCTGCGATCTTCCATAATCCGCCCATCGTAAGGATCATCCACCTGCCAACCGCCAACAGCCCTTACAGCTTCCGTGCGGTAACACCGCGGGTGAAGCATGTAGGTCATATAACATAAAAATTGGTACTTATTCGAGAATTTTCGGTGTCGAATAATTTGATGCACACTCCATTTGTTTTTTCGATTCGGTATCCATAATCGAATATTCCCATAGTATAATGCCGCCTTTGGATTCTTCTTCATCGCTTTAACAAATCGCTTAATCGTGTCTTTCTCCAGCCAGTCATCAGAGTCTAGCTGGAGAAAAGCTTCCGTATCCACCTCTTCCAGAGCCCTATTCATGACTCTGGAAATCCCGGCATTTTCGGAAAGAGAAATCATCCGGATCCGCTCATCTGTTAAATATTTCTGAAGCCTCGAAACCGTATCATCGGTTGAGGCATCATCAATAATAAGCAATTTCCAACGGGGATGGCTTTGCTTCAAAACACTACGCACTGCTTTTTCAATATATTCCGCCCGATTATAAGAAGGAATGACAACAGTAATTTTGGGTTTACCCATCAGAATCTTCCTCATCTTTGGGAATAATGAGCTGTGCTTTATCGCCAACATAAAAGTGGACTTTATTTTTCGATACCCCGGTCAACCCCTTTAAGTTCACTTCACGTCCAAAGACACTCTGTGAGACCGGCATATCAATATGGCTAAGATGAGATTTCTCCAGCAGGATACTGTGATCGATATGGCATTTTTCAACGTAACAATCATCTTGAATGGAAACAAAAGGTCCAATTTCCGCATCCTTCAGAACACAGTTGTCACCTATAATTACTGGACCTCTTAACGTACAGTTTTCTATGATCGTATTGTTTCCGACAACTATCTTTTTTTCAAGCCTTTTGGATAACATCCATTCATTAGCCTCTAACCAACGGCCAATCGTACCTACATCAGAATATAGTTTTTTGGTTATTGTGTAGGATATTTTGAAGCCATTGTCGATCAGCCATTGAATAGCATCCGTAATTTCATATTCTCCTCTCTTTGAAGGACGAATATTATGAACGGCTTTAAAGATACTTTGATCAAATAAATAGGCTCCTATGACCGCCAAATTACTTTTTGGTTTTGCTGGTTTTTCCTCCAGATTGATGATTTCATTCCCCTTAACAACAGCGATTCCATAATCTTGCGGATTACTCACTTGGGACAACAGAACTGCACCACTTGTTTGATCCCTTTGATATGATTCAATTAAGGTTTCCAAATCTTCAGCGATTAAATTATCCCCTAATACCAAAACAAAAGGGTCTTGACCGATAAACGCTTCTGCTGCCTTAACAGCATGAGAAATTCCCTTCTGTTCCAGTTGGTAGATATAATGCAGCTTAACCCCAAATCGCTCTCCGTTTCCTAATGATTTAAAAATGCTATCCTGTGATGGATTGACCACAATTCCTATTTCCTTAATGCCCTGTTTGATAAGATTTTCCAGACAATACTCCAAAACAGACTTTCCCGCCACAGGCAGCAAGGTTTTAGGCTGCGAGTAGGAAAAAGGCTGTAATCTTGTTCCTTTGCCGGCGCATAAAATAAGTCCTTTCAATCTCCATCACTCCTATTTAATGTAGCCTCCTCCTCAATCTTTCTCTTGTCTTGGATAGATTCACTTGTTAGATCTTCAAAAATCTGCAGATACTCCTTTGCTGTTTTTGACCAAGTGAAATTCTTTGCTAATTCCAACCCTCTTTTCCCATATTCCTCTCGTAGTTCTTCAGATTCCAATAATTTAGAAATTCCTTCGTAGAGTTCATCTCGATACCTTCGTATCGAAACGATAAAGCCATTCTCCTGATCACGAATAACTTCAGGAATCCCGCCCCGATTGCTGGCCACGACGGCTTTCGTTGAAGCCATTGCCTCAAGATTCACCCTGCCAAACGGCTCTTGCCAAAGAGAAGGAATGACAACGACATCTGCGAGTTGGTAGATATAAGGAATTTTGTCAGGCGGCACAAAATTGGTAAAGACAATATGTTTGTGCAATTTGCTGGTTTTTTGTTTTAGCATCCTGACATAAGGTGTGCTAATGTTCCTTCCATAACGCGGACTTCCTGCAATAACCAGCTTTAATTTGGGATATTTTTTGACGAGCCGAGGCATGACATTGAGCAACAAATGAATTCCTTTCGCCCTCATAAGCCTGCCTACAAATAATATAGTAGGTTCTCCTTCTTTCAAATTGAATTTCTGTCTAATTTCTGCAATTTTTTCCTCTCTTTCCGAAGCTTCCTCAAAAGGGGCTGCATTGATCCCCAAATGGACACCAAAGGCTTTATTTTTAAATGGTGGGTACTTCGTAACATAATAATTTTCCAAGTATTTACTGTTCGTTAATAAAGTGTCACAAGTTTTAGCGACCTTCAGCATCTCCGGATAACTGATATAAGGCGGAGACGCAAAAACCGTAGAATGCATATTTAAGACAATGGGAAGATCCGGGAAATTCTCTCGAAGTTTCACAATATAACGAGGTCTGTTCTCGACCAAAATAACGTCAGGCCTATGTCTCTTTAAGTGTCTAATGACCCTCCGCAAATAATATTCATAACGTTTAAACCCAATTCGTTTATAATAGAGCTTTCCATGTCTGCTTGATCTTTTATATTCCCTGCATTTTCGCGTGTAGACCGTGACCTCATGGTGTTCCTCAACCATTTGCTCGGCAACCATTTGAATGTCATGTTCTACAGAGCTTCCTATGACAGGGGGAACGGAGAAACTACCTGGACTAATGATGGCAATTTTCATCCATCAACACCCTCTTTTGACTAATTTCATTGGTATAGACTATGAGTTAGACAGGTATCCGGAAACGGCGTTTGTCCCAAATGAAAATGCCTAATCTTAAAGAGAGCCCCCCCCTTTTCGGGTAACACGTTAAAAAAGAAGGATCTCGTTTACTGAGATCCTTCTTTTTTGTCTAATAAATATTTTCCATAAGCAATAGGGTTTTCGTAGGTAAGACGCCAACGATCCATCATATTCCCTTTGGCAAAACTGTAGCGTTGGTCGCGACTATTCATTTCGATGAAGTAGGGCTGGCCCTGCTCATCAATTCCGAAATCATAACCAAGGTCCGCCAAATGCGGAAGTTTCTGATCCAAGTAATGAGTAACAGTAAGAGCTGCCTGCTCCACCTTTTTCGTCACCTTTTCGACGTGCAAATGGGGGTATGCAGATACGGCTTTCTCTAAATTCACAACCCGTCCCCCTTGTGCTACATTGCTCAAAAAATGTCCGGGGTGGGCTACTTTACATACAATTCCTGTAACTCCCCATTCTCCTGTGCCATTTTTTTGTACAGATACACGCAGGTCAAAAGGTGATCCTTCAAAAGTAGCAAGCTGAATTTTCTCTTGCAACAAATATCTGGCATTACCAGTTATCCGTTTTAAACCCAGGTATAAATTTGTATTCGACACCCTACGTTTAATCACTCGATTATTTTGCCTAAATTTAATAATAAATGATTGCTCATCCGCGTTCTCACATAAAATGATTCCTTCTCCAACACTTCCTTTTACAGGTTTTGCCAGAAAGGAAGGGAATTCCTCACACATGGTTTGACAATTTTCTCGAGTGAACAACATTGTTTTGGGCAAAAATGGGTGTAATTGGGGTTCCTCTTCAAGCAACCTGGAAATATAAAGTTTGCTGTAACGGTTCCAAAAATTATAGATCTGCACCCCTTGATCTTCTAACCATTTCATCCGCTCTAATGCCTTTGGCGTATGGAAAATTGCACGATTGTGGATAATCGACGGCAGGGAAATTCTAACTGTCCTCCAGATGCCATTTGATTCTGTGAAAGCTGTCACTCTCATCGCTCGGAGGGAAATATCCTGCAAGCGAAAATAACAGGGAGTCAATTGATACTTTTCACCTGCTTCTTGATAGAAACGCAAATTTTCATGTCCTGTGTTTCTCTTACGAATCCCTTCAATTAAAGAATCATTCACAAGGATTCCTAGCCATTCCCTTTTCATATGTCATCACCCATAATTTTTCTCCAGATACGATATGAAGAGAATAAAAATAGGTGACTTTTGGGAAAGAAATGGGCTCACCTAGAATCTGCCTCAAGCCAGTTGTAAAAAGGAAAAGCTTCTGTCTTCTGCTGTGGTTGGGACACCGGGGGCTTGCGGAAGCGCAAACTAAACTCTCGAGCCTGTTGCGGCGTGCGAATCCGGTTCCTCTGCCATTCCAGGAGGATTCGATCAATATAGCGAAAATAGAGTTTACCTGAAATCACTGCCTCACGTAATGCAGCGATGATAAGATCATCTGAATAATAATCATTATCTTGCCACATTGCCAGGTTTTCAGCTTCAATGGGGGATAAAGGCCTGCCAAACTCCTGTTCAAAAATCGTATAGAGATTGTCTCGTTGTTTTACTTCTTGGGTTGCTTTGTCTTTGGCATGAGCTGCCATTAGGTATTGTGTCAATTTTTGATATAGCGGATCAATGTGAATCAATTCAGACCGAACACCTTTGTCCATCTTGTCCTCTACTGTGAGAAAGCCGTTTTTGATTAAGCGCTGAAGCATTGAAAGGATAATCGGTTCATCCATTGTCATCCGTTCTTTCAGTTGTTCAGTTGTTGGAAAATCAAAGCCCTCGTTTTTAAAATTCATAATATGTATAACCAGGATGAACTCTAGGTCAGACAACCCTATGTCCTTGTAATGTTTAACAAGTGTTGTTGAAACGGACATGACCCCTTCCTTCAACAATTTCAAAATGAACTTCTCCATGTTTCTACACCTCACCTTTATTATACTATTTCGTTAGGTGAAATGTTAGGCTTGACCTTTCGTTAACTTTTTCGTATGAGGGTTAAGAGGACAATATGGGGGAGGTTTTAGAATTCGGACTGTAACCCGGGGGTTCCTGGTTTTTCAGTCCGAATTCACCACGGATTCGGACTGTAACCCGGGGGGTTCTAGTTTTTCAGTCCAAATTCACCACGGATTCGGACTGTAACCCTGGGGTTCCTGGTTTTTCAGTCCAAATTCACCACGGATTCGGACCGTAACCCGGGGGGGCCTGGTTTTTCAGTCCGAATTCACCACGGATTCGGACTGTAACCCAGGGGGTTCTGGTTTTTCAATCCGAATTCACCACTCCATCCCCATCTTTGCACCCCTGATTAAGTTGATGGACGGTTCGGACCATCCAACTTCTTATCCCCAAATCCAGTGGCTGCTTCTCTAGCGGACTCCGGTTGTTTTGTCATCTCTTTTTCACGAACTTCTGTATTATTACTGTTTCGTTGTTTTGAGTATTTCACAATTCATCCTCCTTCGTCAAAAAACTGCTAACATCCTTTACTATCCCTCGATCATGCTAAAATAATGTACTACCCTTCAAATACAAAAAAGTGCTATCTGAAAACTCTCAGACAGCACTCTCAAACTTACTTCTTCTCTACAAACTTTTTAATTCGCTGAATCCCTTTTTCAAGCTGTTCCATTGAAGTCGCATAGGAAATGCGCATATGGTTTGGAGCACCAAAACCACTACCTGGAACAACCGCTACAAATTCTTCTTCGAGCAATGCTTTTGCCCATTCATCTGTATCGGCGTAACCGCCCTTCTTCACAGCCTCAGACACGTTGGCGAATACATAGAAAGCACCTTTTGGCTTAATACAGTGAATTCCTTCGATCTCATTTAATAATTCGACTACGCGATTTCTCCGCTTTTCGAATTCCGTTCTCATCATTTCTAATGGTTCTTGAGATCCCTGTAAAGCCTCAAGCGCACCATACTGAGCAAAGGTCGTAGGATTGGACGTGGAATGACTGGATAGATTGGTCATCGCCGAAATTAGCTCCTGGCTTCCTGCAGCATAACCTATGCGCCATCCGGTCATGGAATAAGGTTTAGACATCCCGTTTACGACAATTGTATGTTTGTAAGCTTCTGGGCTTAAGCTTGCAACACTTACATGTTCTACACCATCGTAGACCAATTTCTCATAGATTTCATCGGAAACCATTAAGATCCCCTTTTTGATACAAACTTCACTAAGCGCCTCTAATTCTTCACGAGTATAGACACTTCCGGTTGGATTACTTGGTGAAGTAATGATCAACGCCTGCGTTTTCTCTGTAATTGCTTCTTCCAACTGCTGTGGCGTAATTTTAAACTCCAGCTCTTCTTTTCCTTCCACAAAAACAGGTACTCCACCAGCCAAGGAAACCTGCTCAGGATAGGAAACCCAATAAGGAATCGGTACAATTACTTCATCCCCAGGATTAAGAATCGCTTGAAAGATATTATATAAAACATGTTTTGCCCCATTACCGATCATAATTTGGTTTGGTTTATAATCTAACCCATTGTCATCTTTTAATTTTTTGCAAACCGCTTCTTTTAATTCGATGATCCCTGCAGCTGGCGTATACTTCGTCTTGCCTTCTTGCATTGCCTTCACAGCGGCATCAATAATATGTTGTGGTGTATTAAAATCCGGTTCACCGGCACCTAGTCCTACAATATCAATCCCTTGTTTTTTTAACTCATTTGCCTTGGCAGTTATGGCCAGTGTAGGGGATGGGGCTAACTGCTTCACTCGTGTAGATAATCTCATAAAAAAACAAACCTCCTATAGGCTCCAATGGTCCTTACTAAATTATTCCCTTTCATTCTACTTTAAACCAGATAAAATTCAATAACCTTATTAGAAAAAAAACGCATTAATGCGCTTTAAAAAGGAAATTCTCCAGTTAACGAGATTGGGGGTCAGACCTGTTGTAATTTGTTGAATAGTAAAATCCAGATCCCTTAATACTGCAGGGTTATTGATTCAACAAATTTCTACAGAGGTCTGACCCCCTTATTAAGCTTTTCAACTCACCTCTTGATGCGGTTCTGCTGCAAACTGGCGAAAGAAATCACCGCTAAGCACTTCTTCCTTCACCAATATCGCTGCGCCTTCCTCCATCAATCGACGTTTGGCAGCTAAAATTTTTCGTGTTTTCTCTAACAGATGATCTAAAATCTTAGTTGTTTCATTTTGAATCAAGTCTTTTTTCACCATATCAAATTTCACGATCCCCAGGCTTGATAACCCTGCATCAATCATTGTGTGAACTAATCGTAAAGCTTGATCAAAATCGCTTTTAGAGCCTGTACTGCGTTCCCCGTATTCTAATTCTTCTGCTACCGCGCCACCTAAACAGATCATAATTTGCTTCTCCAAATACTCTTTTGTATAGAGATAATGATCTTCCTGCGGGTTCTGACGAACATACCCAAGGGCTTGTCCACGCGGACTGACGGTAACCTGAGAAACAGAATTTGGATTCACTTCCTCGGAAACAATCGCATGTCCCAATTCATGAATCGCAACACGTTCTTTTTCCTGCTCATTGGTTTCACGATCGGTTTTTTCCCCCATCATGACTTTATCAATCGCAAAGGAAAAATGTTTGGGAAGCAATTCTTTTGATTTTTCCCGGAAAGCATAGATTGCCGCTTCGTTGGTTACACTTTCTAATTGGGCACCGGAAAAACCGTAGGACTCCGCAGCCACCTGCTCAAGGTTGACGTCGCCAGACATTGGTTTATTTTTGGTATGAATCTTCAAGATTTGCAGTCTTGCCTTTTTGTCCGGAAGATCAACACCAATTTTCCGGTCAAAACGACCTGGACGGAGCAGTGCTTCATCAAGCATGTCTGCCCGGTTGGTTGCAGCCATGATCAGGATACGTGGATGCTCTGAAGTAGATATTCCATCCATTTCGGTGAGCAATTGGTTTAGGGTTTGGTCATATTCTCTATGATGACTTCCTTCCCTTTTTCCACCAAGGACATCGATTTCATCAATGAAGACAATCCCACTGGATTGGTTATTCTTTTCCGCCATCGTTTTAACATCCTTAAATAGATCCCGAATCCGCTGGGCCCCAACCCCTACGTACATTTCCACAAATTCAGATCCACTGGCAGCCACAAAAGCAGAATTTGTATAGTTCGCCGCTGCTTTCGCCATGAGGGTTTTTCCGGTTCCAGGAGGTCCAGTAAGCAAAATCCCTTTTAAGGGACGGATGCCATATTCCGCTGCTACATCCTTTTGAATAAGAAAATCTAGCGCTTCTGTTAGTTCACCCTTTGCCCTCTCTTGCCCTCCGATATCCTCGAATTTGATATCTGTTTTTGGAACAGAGTTTTTTGCCTTTTTACCAGAACCAATAGCCATCCCGCCGCCTTGTCGCATAATGAGGAAAAGTACTACTCCCACAAGAATACCACCAATTAATAAAGGAGCGATATTAACCCCTAAAAAGGCTAGAAAGATAAATAAGGCTGGGATCATTCCAAATACGATTTCTTTACTCAAGGTCTTTCACCTCTTCCTTTAAGGGAAGAACAGCATATAGATGGTCTGTTCCATTTTGTAGGTACAAATAAACAAAATCCTCATCCATTTTTGCCATAGCCTGCTGTAATTGTTCTTTTTTCTTCATCTCTTCCATCATGAGTGGAATTTTGGTATATTCTTTCGTCTGAATAGCCTCCGCTACACCGAAATATTCATCCTCCCATAGGTCTCGCATTTTCTCTCCATATTGAGGCAGACGAATGAGGATTTCTTTCCCACCCATTTGCTCTTCCATATATTGATTGATTTCTTTGTAATCACTCACAAATTTTTCAGGGTTTTTAAAGTCAATATCGACAACGACTTGATCCTGGGTGATCTTCAAATCGTTTAGAATTAAATCATTTTTTGCTGCGATAAAATCTTGAACAGGTTGCTTGATGTAAAAATGCTGATACGTATACCACCCACCAAATAACAGGGCTAATGTCGAAATCAAAGACAACATCACGGGCATTGTACGCAATTTCATACTAGCCCCCCTTTCTATTTTTCATTTAATTTTTTTTGCAGACGATACATATTAAAGTATATCACAGGATATATCTCAGAGGGAGCAGAATGTTTTTCCTTGTTCTTTGAAAAAAAAGAGAAACTTTCCAAGTTTAGGATAGAGGTTTTGAACTGATTCAAAATTGAGGAATTCTATTCAATGGGGAACTATTTGAAGAAGTTGCGTGAATGGGCAAATAATACTACTCATTAGCTTGAGGAGTGGGGTTAATAATATAGTTACCGCGCAAGAGGGAGGTGAATGCGTGGCCCTTAAAGGATCATCCCTAAACGAATTACATGACATGCCTCCAGACATTGTCGAGAGAATTCTGAACGACCACCACATGTCATGGGTTGCACTATCATCAAGTTTTCGCATTCAGGAAGACGCAGCACCTTCATTTCGGCATCCGGATTTTTCCGCTTGGATTAAAGTTGAATAAAATTAAAACCTACCTATACCTCGCTAAAAAAGGGTGCTATGCACCCTTTTTTAGTTTTAAGCTTATAGGCGGAGCCGAATTATTTCTCAAGAGAATCAAACATCCGATTGGTTTCATAAATAATTTTTTCTTCATCAAGTGTTTTTATTTCCCCGTTATCAACAAGCATTTTTCCATTTACATAGACGTCTTTAACATCGTAACCGGACGTTGCGTAAACCAAGTGGGAAACTGGGTCATGGAGCGGATGGAAATGCGCACGGTCTGTTCGTACTACAATGATGTCCGCTTTCTTTCCAGCTTCCAATGAACCTGTTTGCTTTCCTATAAACATTGCCTCCGCACCATAACGCGTACCCATCCGTAAGGCCTCTTCTGCTGGAACGACAACAGGGTTATAGCTCACCCCTTTATGCAACAAGGCCGCCATTTTTATTTCTTCAAATAAATTGAGGTTATTGTTACTGGCTGAGCTATCAGTCCCCAGGGAAACCGTTATACCCGCTCCCAACATTTCCGGCACTCTGGCAATACCACTGGCCAATTTTAGGTTACTGATTGGATTATGAGATACCTTGACATCGTATTTCGCCAACAATTCAATCTCCTCATCGGTTAAATGAACAGCATGGGCAACTAAGGTTGGGCGTTCAAAAACCCCTAACTTCTCGAGGTGGGCAGGTGGCCTTAATCCATAATCGTTTCTGTTTTGCTCAACCTCTCTTTGCGATTCAGACATATGAATATGGATAGGAAGGTCCAATTCGTGGGCTTTCTCTACAATTTGTCTGATATAATCTGGTGGACAGGTATATGGAGCATGTGGTGACATCATCGTTGTAATTCGCCCATCAGCTTTTCCATTCCAGCGTTGAGCAAAATCAGCTGCCTCTTCCAGTTTTTGTTTCTGTACATCAACAGGGCAAAGACCGATTACCCCCCGTGCCAATCCAGCTCGCATTCCACTCACTTCTGCCGCTTCAGCCACCTGGTCCATGTGGTCATACATGTCCATAAAGCAGGTTGTCCCCGTACGAAGCATCTCGATTATCGAGAGATATGTCCCCCATTTCACATGTTCGGAAGTAAATTGTCCTTCCAACGGCCACATTTTTGTTTCTAGCCATTCCTGTAAGGGAAGATCATCTGCATAGCCGCGAAGTAAAGACATCGCGGCATGGCCATGGGTGTTTACTAATCCAGGCATAATGATGGCCCCGCGAACGTCAATCACTTCATCGTATACAGACAAATCTTCTGGAACCTCTCCAACGTATGTAATAACATCCCCGTCAAAAGCAACTGCACCTTGCCGGTATACCATATTTTCCTCGTTAACTGTAATGACAAATCCATTTGTTAGAATTTTTGGCATACTTTTTCACTCCATTCTGATGATAAAGCCATTAAAGCAGAGCGAAACAGGACTAGTCAAGTTGCTTTTGCTTAAGGAAGGCCAAAATCTCATCCAAAGACTGTTCTTTCTTTTCTGTTGTTATCGATGCAAAGAGATCTCCTATGCTTTTGATCCGCTCCATGATGTTTCGGATTGTAAAATCTGTGGGATGAAACCCTGATTGGACTTCCTCCCATGTAACAGGGGTCGAAACTGTTCCTCCCCCTCTTGCCCGAGTTGAATAAGGTGCTGGAAGTGTCCGCCCTTCCCCATGCTGTATATAATCAAAATAAAGCTTGGTTCCTCTATTTTTAACAAGACGTTCCAATGTTACCTGCTGTGGATTTTTGCCGACAATGTATTCGGCAATAAATTTATTAAGTTTTCGCGTCTGGTCATACGTATAGCGTTCAACTATAGGAATATAAATCTGCAGTCCCGATGCGCCCGATGTCTTCGCTTGACTAAACAGCCCTAACGAATCAAGGACTTCCTTTATTTTACTAGCCACTTCTAAAACAAGTTCATAATTTTCTACATCTGTAGGATCCAAATCAAACACTAGTTCGGTAGGAAACTGTTCCCTTTGATATTTATTAAAGGAAACATGCAATTCCAGGCATGCCTGATTTCCTAACCAAATCAGGGTTTCCAACTTGTTTGCAAGAACATAGTTGGTTTCCCTCCAGTAGCAACTCTCAATCCATTCTGGTGCATGTTCCGGTCTGTTTTTCTGGTAAAAAGACTTTCCGTGAATTCCATCGGGATAGCGAATCGTTGTCAGCAATCGATCGTGCAAATAGGGCAGCATGACAGGTGCGACTGCGATAAGGTAATGAATATAATCCAATTTTGTGATAGCATCCTCTGGCCAAAGAAGCTTCGCAGGGTTGGTAATCCTTAATTTTCGTTCTCCAATTTCGAGGTCAAATTCTTCACTTTTTTTCATTAACACACTAACCATGGCTAAATTTCCTTATACAGTAGCTTTTCGTTTACGTTTTTTAACTGGTTCCTTTGCTTCTGTGGCAGTCGAAGCAGCTTTCTCCTTTTTATCCTGCCGGGTGGCATCCAGACTCGCCTGTAAGGCCGCCATTAAATCGACCACTTTTGCTGCACGTGGGACATTGGGAGCCTCCTGGATTTCTTCTCCTTCAATTTTTGCATGGATGAGCTCCAACAATTTATTTCGGTAATCATCTGCATACTTTTCTGGATTAAAGTCAGTAGCCAAATTTTCAATTAATTGGATCGCCATATTCATTTCCGATTCATTTAATTCCATGTTTCCAGGCAACCCCGGTACATGTTCCACGGAGCGAACTTCATCTGGATAAAAAATGGTTTCCATGACAATACAATTTTCATACAATCGTACAGCTGCCAAGCTTTCTTTTGATCGGATGGTAATCTTGGCAATGGCAATTTTCCCTGCCCTTTTCATTGCTTCACGCAATAAGCTATAGGCCTTGTCCCCCGTTTCCTGCGGTGAGAGAAAATAGGTTTTATCAAAATAAATCGGATCAATTTGTTCTAAATGGACGAAATCTAAGATTTCAATGGTTTTCCTTGTTTCCGGAGTGATCGCGTCAATCTCTTCATTTTCCATTAAAACAAATCGACCCGGCTCGTATTCATATCCTTTTACAATTTCCTCATTTTGAACCTCACGATCGCACACTGGACAGGTTTTTATATATTTAATAGGTGTACCACATTCCTTATGCAACGTACGAAAACGAACATCTTTGTCTTCCGTGGCACTAAACATTTTAATAGGAATATTGACCAACCCGAAACTAATGGAGCCTTTCCACATTGTATGCATTAGTTTGCATCTCCTTCTTGTTTCTTTTTGTTAGCGTGCCCCAAAAAATCGACAAAAAAGACAGCCAAAATATGACTGCCTTAAGGTTCTTGATACTCTTCATGCTCTTGAAAAAAACCCTTCGATTTTTCCCGCTTAATTTGATAGTCCCTTCCATCCGATAATACGCTCACTGTTCCGTGTGTTTTTGTCTGATATACATCCAACCAGGTTTCATTCAACCGTTCAATCACATCATCAAAGCCTATTGTATTTGTTAGATCTTGAAAAATCACGGCTACATGTGCATCAACCTTCTCCAAAAAGGAGGGGCTTGATGCCTGATTGCTGCCACTGTCACTAACCTTTAAAATTTGTGACTTTAGATTATATTTTTCGATTAGTTGATATTCAATTTCATCGTTAATATCACTCGTGAACATCCACTTCACTTTATCATGTATAAGCTGAAACACTAGAGAATTTGCTTGTGGAGATAAAGATAATGGTTCACTAGGACTTAACACGCGCATTTTTAATATTTTTGCAAAAGTAAAAGTCTGTCCTTCAGTAACAGCGACAATTGATTGAACTGGTTGTGTGATTCTTTCTAAGATTGTTTGTTGTATAAGTTCAGGCACCATTAATTGATCAACAGGGTAGTGTTGTAAAATGGTATTAGCGCCATCCACATGACCATCCATCTCACCCGTTAATACCAGAGTATCAATTCTCTCGACCTCAAATTGCTCCAAAATTTCTATTATTTCATTTGCGCTTTTTGCTGATCCTGCGTCAACTAGCATCGTAAAGTTTTTAGCCAAAACCAAGGTGGATTCCCCTTCAGAAATTCCAAGGAAATGAACGCTGACTGGAAAATCTGCTATTTCGACCGGGGCATGGTGTGTGGCCATTATCGTTTGCTCTTTTGCTTGACATGCACTTAAAACCAGCAATAGGACCCATAAACCCAACAATCCAAATCTCAATCCCATTTAGATCACCTGCAATTTTTTCTCCATTTAATCTATGAAGAAAGAAGAAAGGATTATCCTAACCAATTTTTAATTAAAGGTATTAATTCATCAAATGGTTTGTAATGAAGCGTTGTTTCTGGTAAGGATTTTATAAAATATTTCCCATATCTTGCTTCCACCAATCGTTTATCAAATACAAGGACAACCCCACGGTCCGTACGGCTTCTTACTAATCGTCCAAAGCCTTGTTTGAACCGAATGACAGCTTGTGGGATAGACAGTTCCATAAAAGGATTCCCTTTATCCCTTTTAATATGTTCACTTCTTGCTTCAACCACCGGATGGGTGGGAGGCCAGAAAGGCAAGCGAACAATGACCAGGCAGGAGAGGTCATCCCCGGGAATATCTACTCCTTCCCAAAAACTGCTGGACCCAAGCAACACGCTTTTAGATGTCATTTTAAACTGTTTGGTCAATTTGCTGCGGCTGCTTGAATCAATTCCATGGCCTAGAAGACAATACCCTTCGGCAGTCAAGGGATTCTTCATTCCTTCGTATACACGTCGCAGCATTTGATGGGAAGTAAATAACACCAGCATTCGTCCATTTGTGGCCATTGCGGTTTGAATCAGGCTGTCTGTAATCTGTTCAATAAATTGTTCTTCGTTCCCAGCATTTAGTGAAGGTAAATCTGCTGGTACACATAACAGGGCCTGTTTCTGGTAATCAAATGGTGAATCATGAATCTCCGTTTCCACTTTCTCCGTTTGCAAGCCCATCCGTTTTATCACATAGGAAAAAGATTGGTTCACGCTAAGTGTGGCAGATGTTAACACGACACTTTCTTTTTTAGTAAAGAATTGCTCCTGCAGCAAAGGTCCAACATCCATCGGTACCATATTGATTCGTACGGCTTTGCGATTTGAACGTGTGTCAAGCTCCATCCAATATATACAATCCACTTTTTGTTCAAGTAATAGTTGTTGAAGCAAATTTCTTTGCCCTTGACACTCCCTGATCACTCCGTGTAGATCAGTCAGTAACCCACGAAGCGAATAGGTTAATTCTTTTGCCTGGTGAAGTTCTTCATAGATTTTCCCCAGCGATGTCACCAGCACATCGATACCTTTAATCGCTTCTTCAATAGCAACTTCCACCCCATTCGGGGCTTTTGCAAGCCAATGTTCCGAATCAAATCTACGGACTAATCTACCGGATTCCGTACCTTCTTTGGCCGTTCGAATCCCCCAGTTAAACAATTTTTGAAACATCTGCTTAACCCGCTCACGAGCTTCTGTTATGTCGAAAGTCGTTATCGTTAACTGCTCTTTTTTGACGTGTAAGTTCAGTTCAGATTGGTCCATTTCCTTGGTTAATTTTTCGATCATGCCTGTCCCTTTATCTGAATAAAGGTCAGTAAAAAGTGCATCCATCTGCAAGGAATGAAGCGATTCACCTAAATGATGGCTAGCTACATCTTCAAAATGGTGGGCCTCGTCAATAATGGCATAGGAATAAGCAGGAAGAATCCTTTGCTCGGCTCGGACATCTGTTAGCATTAGAGAATGATTGGTTATAATGACTTCAGCTTGTTGGGCTTTCTGCCGCGCCTGGTGATAAAAACACCGCGAAAACCAGGGACAAGCTCGATTCAAGCATGAATTGGCATCGCTTTGAACCTGACGCCAATAGGCCTGCCCACCAGAAGGCAAATTTAATTCCTCTACATCCCCTGTCGTCGTATCCGTTAACCAGGTTAAAATTTGTCCTTTTGATAATAAAACATCATAATTATCTATAGCGTGGTCCGAAAGGCTTAGCTCATACTTCCGCAAACAAAGGTAGTTGTTTCTGCCTTTAAAAAGCGAAACATGAATATCCCTACCGAAAATTCGTTGTAACATCGGGATATCCCGTGTAAATAATTGCTCTTGGAGCTGTATCGTGTGGGTTCCGATAACAATCTTCTCATTGCTCTCTCTTGCCCAATAGAAAGTCGGGATTAGATAGGCCAGTGATTTCCCTGTTCCGGTTCCTGCTTCCACAAGTAAATGGTAGGCCCCGGAAAAAGCTGCATAAATTCGTTCCATTAACACCTGTTGAGCATCACGCCACTCAAAACCTGGCATTTCCGTAGGAAGAATTTTCTGCAATTCTTCAAGTAATTCTTCATAATTTTCGCTTTCAATCATCTTCTTCGAATGGACTTCACTTGAAGCTTTTCTTAAGACAATCTGACGGTAGTAATCAAAGTTGTCATCATCTTCCCTCTCCAGTGTTCCTTTATTAAGACGCTGTTGTTCAATGGAGTGGATCAAATCCCCGACATTGGAAGAGAAACCTTTCGTCAAGTCCCCTAAACGTTGTAACACGGGGTAAGGCAACCGATCCAGCTTTTCCACAAGGGCAATGAGAATTTGGGCCGTTGCCAACGCATCAGAATCTGCCTGATGTGGGTTTTCATGCTCCACATCCAGTTCCATGGATAGATCAGAAAGTCGATAACCCGTTTGATTGGGTAAAAGCAACCGCGACAGTTCAACCGTGTCCAAAATAGGTCCATCGTAAGAATTATACCCGCAAGAACTTAGTGTATATTGTAAAAATCCAAGATCAAAGAATACATTATGTGCCACCAATACCGATCCATCGAGCAAAGACAATAGATCTGGAAGAATATCTTCTACAAAGGGGGCCTGCTGGACCATCTCATTCGTAATCCCAGTAAGTTGTTGTATAAAGGGCGGAATTTTTACACCTGGATTGACTAAAGTTGAATACTCAGAAACAATTTGTTTATTTTCAATCAAGACGGCACCAACTTGAATAATTTGGTCCCCTTCTTTTGCCTTGTTTCCAGTCGTTTCAAAATCCACCACTAAAAACTTTTTCAATAACGTTCACCTCAGGCTATATGCTATCCCCCATTCTACCATATCCGGCATTAAAGGGCATACTCCCAGCATTCCATCGCCTGTTCCTTCTCCCCCTTTAAAAATTGAACAAGACCAAGCATTAAGTAACTGTCTTTCATCTTCGGATTTTCCCGAATGGATTGTTTCCATTCTTTTTCCGCGGCAGTGTAATTCCCTTGAATCAGATAAGCCTTTCCTTGTAAAAAATGTCCTAACGCTCTTGTTTGCGTTTGTTCATCTAGGATCAGCTGATTACAATAACCTTTTACATGTTCCCAATGTTCTTTTCCAATCATGATCTGCACTAACCCAGCCAAGGCCAATGGATAATTTTTTTCCTGCTGAAGAACGTGCTGGAAGACTTTTTCAGCCTGTCCCCACTCCCCCATATAAAAAAGAATCCAACCATAAGAAAATTGAAAATCAGGGTTTTTCGGGGCTAGAGAAATGGCTTTTTGAATGTACTGAAGACTATATGGGTAACCCTCGGCGTGATACAGGTTCCAACCCAGGCCATGCCAAGCACTAGCTTTAGAAGGATCCAAATTAACAAGCAGTTGATAGCACAGGGCTGCATTGCCAAACTGGCGTAAATCCTCAAAACCCTGTCCAACTTGCCAAAGCAATTCCGGATCATCTGTTGCCCTGTAGATCCTTTCCATCGTCTTTTCTGCCAGAAGGAGATTACCCTCGTGTCGAAAACATTGAGAAAGCTGAAAAAGGGCTTCCCAATCGTCAGAAAATCTTTCCACATAGTTCAGCCAACTTTTTTTCGCTTCACCATATTGCCCTAATTTCATATAAACCAAAGCCACATTAAACAACGGATCACCTAATTTTGAATGAGAATCAATGGCTTTTTCAAAAATAAAAACTGCTTCCTCCCATTTTCCATTCCCAGCCATTAAACACCCTAAGGCATTTAATGCGATAGCCCGGAATAAACGATGGTCTGTTGTTTCCGATAAAAGGTGAAAATGGTGCCTGGCCAATTCAAACTGACCATCCATCATATAGCTGTATGCCAAAAACATTCGACCAATATCTAAATCAGGTTCACGTTCCAGCAATTCACCAAAATGTTTGGAAGCCTGTTTAAACATAAAAAGATTATAATAGCCCTGACCTCTTCGGAACGAGATCGCTGCATCCCCAGTTAATAAAGAGATTGTTGAAGGAGAAGATGGAGGTGGAGGTGCTGGTGCAGCCTGAAGATTGGGATCTTTTCCTTCTTTCAAGTTTAAATTTTTTACTTCCTTTAAGATTTTTGCCGCCACCTCATCTGACATCTGCTCAATTTCTTGATCAACAACAGATAATTCATCGGAGAATTCCTGTTGGAACTGCGTTATTTTTTCCTCAAGGGTTAACCAATGATCCAGGATTTCATCACTTAATGCACGTAATTGCAGCATCTCATTTCTCAACTTTTCTTTTCCTGGTTTGGAGGCAGATGTCCATTGCTCCTCAATTTCTTTCAATCGCTCCATTAAAGAAAAAAACAAATGTTGAACGAGCATAATAAAAATACCGCCTTTCTCACACAGGTCTGGTACTTTATCTTTTTCCAAAACACAAATAAAAATGCGACCTTAAAAAATGGTCGCATGAATTTCTTCCCCTAGCATTTCAATAATTTTATTTTCTTCATCCATCACTGCCACCTTTGGCTGATGATAAGCAATTTCTTCGTTTGTTAACTGACAGTACGACATGATGATCACCTTATCGCCTGGCTGAACAAGCCTAGCAGCAGCCCCATTTAGACAAATTACACCGCTTCCCCGAGGTCCGGGAATAACATACGTTTCTAACCTGGCGCCATTGTTATTATTTACAATTTGGACCATCTCATTAGGAAGGATATCAACCGCTTCAAGAAGATCCGTATCGATTGTAATACTCCCTACGTAATTGAGATTGGCCTCAGTGACTGTTGCCCGGTGTATTTTGGCTTTTAACATGGTTCTTAGCATGAACGCCCTCCTATTAAGAAAAGATTTTATTATCGATTAATCGTGTGTCCCCAAACCTAACAGCCAAAGCCAAAATAAACGGTTGTCCATTAAATTTCTCCAGTGGTTTCAGTGACGGGTATGTCAGCAACTCAACGTAATCAATATCTGCTAAAGGCTGGGTTTTAATGAGGGACATTGCACGTTCTTTGATTTCCCCCGGCTGCAGTCCCTGCTGATAATCTGCCTCAGCTTGTTTCAGGCTCCTCGATAAAACGACTGCTTGTTTTCTCGCCTCTTCGCTGAGGTAAACATTCCGTGAACTCTTTGCAAGACCATCTGGTTCACGGACAATGGGGCATGGGATAATTTCTAAAGGCATATTTAAGTCATCAACCATTTGTTTGATAACGGCAACCTGTTGGGCATCTTTTTGGCCAAAGAAGGCAAAATCAGGTTGTACAATATGAAACAATTTGCTGACCACAGTCGCCACCCCATCGAAATGACCAGGGCGGGAAGCTCCGCAAAGGGTGTCGGTGATTTCGGAAACAACAACCGTTGTTTTCATTTTATGCGGATACATTTCGGCTACCGAAGGGGCAAAGATTATATCAACCCCACTCTCATTTGCCAGTTGGCTATCTCGTTCCATATCTCTAGGGTAACGTTCAAAATCCTCTGTCGGTCCAAACTGCAAAGGATTCACGAATAAACTCATCACAACTTTTGAACAGCGTTTTTTCGCTTCCGCTATAAGGCTAAGGTGCCCTTCATGAAGATACCCCATGGTTGGAACTAATCCAATACTTTCCCCATTTTCTCGCCATTCTTTTTGTACTTTGCGCATTTCAGAAATCGTTTCGATAATTCTCATTTTCATCCGTTCTCCCCCATTTTTCTCCGAGCGAAAGGTTACTGAAAAAAATAAAACCTTCAGGCACAGCCTGAAGGTGGACATATACAATACAGAGGTATCCCGTACACGGACGGTTTGTCTGTCTCGGTCCCTAAATCAGGCTCAGAGCAGATTGTGTTCTTATTGTTTCTTTAATGATGCAAAAAGATTAATTCACTCGTGTGTTATTCCACATAGGGATATAACCACTTGCCTCCAAGTTACCATAAATTATGTGGAAGGGGAAGATGCATTTTCAATATCAGCGGAATAAACCTTTTCTATTTCCCCATTATCTTTTCGAACTAATAAAGTACCTTCCTCATTAATCCCAATGGCCAATCCCTCTAATGACCCATGAAGCTGCCTTAGCACGACTCGTTTTCCAATGGTGTTCGCATGGGCCTCCCATAAACTTTTTATGGGTGAAAAACCATATTCTATATATAGCTTATATAACTTTTCCAGATTTTCTAAAATCCGTTGAATAAGCGGGATCCGTTTTACAGGCGTGCCTACCTGGATGCGCAGAGAGGTAGCAATGTCGCGTAGTTCACTAGGAAAATCTTCGGTGTTTACATTCATTCCAATCCCGATAATTAGATAGTTAATTTGATCCGTTTCTGCATTTAGCTCTGTAAGAATGCCGCAAAGCTTCTTTTGCTCCACTAAAATATCGTTTGGCCATTTGATCTCCGCTCGTACACCCGTTGTTTCGCGTATAGCTTGTACAACAGCAACAGCCGCTAAGAGGGTGAGTTGAGGACAACGATATAGTGGAAGCTCAGGCCTTAGCAAAATACTCATCCAAATTCCAGTTCCGGCTGGTGAATGCCAGGGTCTCCCCATTCTGCCTTTTCCGCCTGCTTGCTGATCAGCGATAATAACCGTTCCATGGGGGGCGCCCCCTTTAGCTAGTTCATGCGCTTTATGTTGGGTGGAATCAATGGCCCCAAAATAATGGATTTCTCGGCCTAATTCCTTCGCTTGAAGACCTGTTTGTACTTCAACCTGGGAGGGTATATCTGGCGAGGAGATCAAACGGTATCCCGATCTGCGAACAGCTTCAAATGTATAGCCTTCTTCGCGTAATTCCTCAATATGCTTCCAAATTGCTGTTCTTGAACAGTTCAAGGCTTTACTAAGACTTTCTCCAGAGACAAAATCACCATTTGCGTCTTTAAAAATTTGCAGTATTTTCTCCTTCATTTTAAATTACCTTTCTTGCCTCAATTATTAGATTATCAAAGTGGTTATCTACTTCCCCTAATGCGGCTTTCTCAAACAGATGAGCGAGGGCTTGCCCGATCCAGGGACCGGACTCCCTGCCGAACACTTCAATTAATTGCCTTGCATTTACCCTCAATTCAGAAGGTTGGCGGATGACCAATTGCTGATTCCAGCTTTCCCATTGTTCCTTATCAATTGTAAATTCAGGAAATAGCATGGAACGAATGGAATGAGCTTTGATCATTTGTTCAGTACCATACTTAAGAATACACTTTTTCCCTTGCCTCTCACTCTTAATGTCCATTTGACAGAGGAAAACCATTTCTGCAATCTTTTTAATAGATCCTTTAGAAAAACGCCATTGTTGCAAGAAATAAGGGACATCGCTTACTTTTGTAGCAGCAAAGAGAAATGTCCAGCGATCAAGGGGGGCTTTCCGCTCTTTCATGAGGGAGAATCCTGGGTGCTGAAGGACATGTTGAAAGATGTGATTCCAATCATCAAATGGAAAAATGGATGAGTCCGAAAGCAGTTTAATCGCCAGAATAGGGTTCGGCCCCTCGATCATCTTCACTAATTCCTGATGGATTCGTTCCACGGAGATCTCTCTCAGCCAATGCCCCTCACTGTAAAGGGCTTCCCATGTATTTTCCTCAATGGTAAACCCAAGTTGCGCGGCAAAACGAACAGCACGCAGAATGCGCAGTGAATCCTCTCCAAACCGTAGTTTGGGATCACCGACAGCACGAATTAAACCGCTAGCAAGATCCTTTTGACCCCCATACGGATCAATGATTCGACCACGGAGATCCATGGCCAAAGCATTGATAGTAAAATCCCGGCGCCCCAAGTCCTCTTCAATTCGATTGACGAATTGAACAATTTGCGGCCTGCGGTGGTCTGAGTACTCAGCTTCCACCCGAAACGTTGTAACCTCAAAAGCTTGATTCTCCAGAACCACAATTACTGTTCCGTGCTTTATACCGGTAGGAATAACCTTTGGAAACATTCCAATCACTTGTTCAGGTCTTGCAGAAGTGGCGATATCAATATCGTGAACGGGTAATCCCAATAGCTTATCTCGGACATAACCGCCTACTTTATAAGCAAAAAAACCCTGCTTTTCCAAATGCTGTAGGATTTTATTCGCGCTGTCCTCCACTAATGATACCTCCCAACAGGTCAGACCGCTAAATCTAACCCCTTAATCAAGGACTTTGGATTGTCCTGAACAAAGCATTTCATAGATTTCTTCATATTCCCTTGTGATTTTATCTTGACAAAACGTATGGTAGGCACGATCCAATCCGTTCTTTGAGAGCTGTTCATATAGGGCTGGATTGGTAAAAAGGTGAGTAACCTTCTCCGCCATCCCAGCTATATCTCCAATCGGTTTCAAAAAACCAGTAATCCCATCTTCCACAACTTCCGGGATTCCCCCTGTCTGTGTAGCGACTACCGGTTTACCACATGCCATCGCCTCAAGAGCGACCAAGCCAAAACTCTCTTTTTCCGAGGTTAGCAATAACACATCCGCTAACGAGTAGACACAGGCTACATCATCCTGCTTGCCCATGAACCGTACTGCATTTGATAAACCAAGCTCATTTACCATTTGTCGAACAAAAGATGTGTCTGGTCCTTCACCAATTAGCAATAATTTGGCGTCTATCTTTTTATGTACTTCAGCAAAAACTTTAATAACATCAAATGTCCGCTTCACCGGCCGAAAATTGGAAACATGTAAAAGTATTTTCTCCCCATTTGGCGCTAGTTCTCTTTTATAATCAGACATATCCCTTGGATAATATTCTCTTTTATCCACAAAATTGTAGACCTTTTTTATTTCTTTTGTAATACCCAGTAGATCTTTCGTTTGATCAATCAAATTTTGTGAAACAGCTGTTACACAATCACTTTGGTCAATCCCAAATCGAATGATTCCGCTTAAGGAACGGTCGTATCCAAGTACTGTAATATCTGTCCCATGAAGGGTGGTGACAACCTTCAGGCGATCTCCTACCATTTGCTTTGCAAGATAAGCGCTTATCGCATGGGGGATCGCATAGTGAACATGGAGTACGTCCAGATTTTCAGTTTTTGCTACTTCCGCCATGCGACTTGCCAAGCTTAAATCATAAGGCGGGTACCGAAATACATCATAATTATTAGCCACTACTTCATGATAATAGATATTTTTGTAGAATTTCCCCAAACGAAACGGCATATCGGATGTAATAAAATGGACGATATGCCCTCTCTCTGCAAGGAGCTTGCCAAGTTCCGTGGCAATGACTCCTGAACCACCTACACTGGGATAACAAGTAATTCCAATTCTCATAACTGTTTCCCCTCATCCAAAGTATTCCATCTTTACTTGTCCCCGTGATTTGAACCCTTCAGCAAAACCCGTTCCAATCTTTCGTCCAAATAGATATTCTCTGCTTCGCACCTGGGCAAAATAACCGGTGTTTAAAGGGGTTTCTACTGTCTCTGAAGTTAGTTCAAATTGACTCTTATAGGACTCCAAAGCTGCCATCTTAGCATCATATTCAGAAGAAATATCGACACAAAAATCTGGGTCCACAAAATCATTAATGAAATAATAAAATACATTTGTAACCTTGTGGGCTTCCCCTGCTTCCGGGGCAAATTTTCGAATCCCTGCACTGAACACGGCTTCTCTGACGAGATGACTGCAGTGTTCATGGTCTGGGTGACGATCCTCCCAATAAGGGGCCAAAATGGTTCTTGGTTTACACTTCCGAATCACTTGCACAACCTTGCGGATATTTTCCTCATTGATTAAAATATTGCGATCTGGTATACCCAGACAGTGTCGTTCGCTCAATTGTAAAATCCGGGCAGCCTGCTTTGCTTCCCCCTGCCTTGTCGATACATCGCCATTAGAAGAAAGCTCAGCATAAGTAAGATCGCAAATTCCAACCGTTTTTCCGCTTTTTGCGTGCTTTAGTAGCGTTCCCCCTGCTCCGATTTCGACATCGTCTGGATGTGCTCCAAAAGCCAAAATATCGACTGTCATCCGGATTACTCCTATTCCTGGTCCAATGTTTTATATTTATGTACTACATCTCTCCATGAGAAGTACCCATCTTCCAAGGCGCGTGTTAATAGCTCCGCTGTCGCCACGTTTGTTGCCAATGGAATGCCGTACACGTCACATAACCGAAGCAATGCACTGACGTCTGGCTCATGGGGCTGTGCAGTCAGCGGATCCCTAAAGAAAATAATAAAATCCAGTGTCCCCTCTGCCACCATAGCGCCAATCTGCTGGTCGCCGCCCAGTGGACCTGACATTAAGCGGTGTATCTTCAAACTAGTCGCTTCCATAATGCGCTTCCCGGTAGTCCCCGTGGAGTATAAAGTATGGTCTGCAAAAATGGGTTCGTAGGCAATCATAAAATTGACCAATTCATTTTTCTTTTGGTCATGGGCAATTAAAGCAATATTCATTCCTTCTGCTCCTCCCATTAATCAAGCACATTTTCTAATCCATAAACAAGATGATCAAGATCCATTGCTTTTTTAATTGCTAGATTTACTCCTGGCATAAAGGACTCCCGATTTAAAGAATCATGTCGAATACTTAGGGTTTGTCCTACATGACCAAATAGCACTTCTTGGTGGGCAACCATGCCAGGCAATCTAACGCTGTGAATGCGGAATCCATTGTAGTAACCTCCACGGGCACCGTCAATGACTTCTTTTTCGTCTGGATGGCCTTGTTTTAATTCTTTTCTTGATTCAGCGATTAATTCTGCTGTCTTGATCGACGTTCCAGAAGGAGCGTCAAGCTTCTGATCATGATGCAGTTCAATAATTTCTACGTGTGGCATATATTTGGCTGCCTCTTGGGCAAATTTCATCATAAGAATAGCGCCAATAGCAAAGTTGGGGGCAATAATAGCACCCAATCCCTTTTCCCGGCACTGCTTGTCCAGCATTTCAATCTCGTCAGGTGATAGTCCTGTTGTCCCAATCACCGGCCTAACTCCAAGTCGTATCGCTGATATGGCATGTTCTAAAATAACATGCGGGTTTGTAAAGTCAACAAGCACATCGGGTTTTACAGTTTCCGAAGCCTCTTCAATGGATGTAAACAGAGGAATACCACTCAACGTTCCCTCTCCTTGCACATCTTTCCTTGCTGGAGATACGATACCCGCAACTAGTTCAAGTTGCGGATCTGCTAGAACCATCTTAACCGCTTCTTGGCCCATACGCCCGTTTGGACCGGCAATCATCACACGAATATGTTTTTTCTCCATCTGAATTGTAACTCCTTTATTGTTGTTTAATATTTTTCAGCAGTTCTAAGGCTTCCTTATGAAAAGGATCTAAACCTAATAGTTCATACAATGTTTGTATCGCTTCCTTCCGTTTTCCGTTTCTTTCCAACAAGAAAGCGTAAAGAAGTTTCGCTTGTGTATTCAAAGGATCAAGAACAACCGCTTGTTCCAAAATGTTTAGAGCATCCTGGTCGCGATCACCCATTTCAGCATAGCTTAGTGCCCTTTGAGATAGTTTTCTTGCCTTAAGCATTTCAAAATGCTGCCTATATTGCAAGCAATCAGGTCGAAGATCTAGAGCCTTCTCCATGGCTGAAAGGGCATCATCAAGGCTATTGTTGCGCGCGTAAGTGACAGAAAGCTTATAAAAGTAGGACGCATTTGTCGAATCTAGCTGAATCGCTTTATGAAACATTTCTATCGCTTTTTGGTAGTCCTTTTCAAAGATAGCTCTATAGGCCTCGTTGATAAACTCCTTTCCTGTAGCCATTTTTCATCCCATTCCTTTTTCTTTCGAGTAGTGAGAACATGGATCATGCTACAGTATATGTACAGCCTACTTTGTTCGTGTCCGCTTTCTTTTCCAAATTATACAGGATTGCCCGTTTAGATGGAAGGTTAGAGGGTTTTTAATCAGGATTCTTTTTCGTCCAGCGATTTGCATCGCGAGTATTGAATTTCTCCATCATTTTATAAAAAGCTGTTTGCAAATCGATATTTAAAGAATTGGCAAAACAGGTTAGGATAAACATACAATCTGCTAATTCCATTTCAATCGTATTTTCCGGTTCATCTTTTCGCTTTGGCTTTTCACCATAAAAATGATTCACTTCCCTTGCCAATTCCCCAGCTTCTTCTGTCAATCTGGCCATCAGTGCAAGGGGACTGAAATACCCTTCTTTAAACTGCGAAATATAGGCGTCAACCTCTGCCTGCATTTGTTTTATGGTTAAATCCTGTTCCATTTTGATACCTCACTTCCTTTATTTTACTTAAAAATTATATCACGGGGAGATAAAATTACATATTTTCAATGTCCTACTGCAAAACCTAAACAAAGAAGAGAAGGGTGGTTAAGTTCTTGCGGATAAAAAATACAATCGCTATTATTTTTGGATCTGCCATTATGGGTTTTGGTGTGAACTATTTTAATATCGCTAATCATTTGGCTGAAGGCGGAGTCACAGGAATAACCATCTTGTTAAAGTATATTTTGGGCTGGGATCCTGGATTGACTAACCTCATAATCAATATTCCACTCCTCTTCTTGGGTTGGAAGGTCTTAGGTCGTAATGCTCTGTTCTATACAATCCTTGGCACACTAAGCCTGTCCTTCTTTCTCAGCCTCTTTGGCCATTATCGGCTGCCATTGGAAGATTCCTTATTAGCTTCCCTCTATGCGGGGGTTTGTTTAGGGGTCGGGTTGGGTATTGTTTTCCGTTTTGGCGGAACAACAGGTGGAACCGACATTATTGCTCGGATACTAAACAAATATAAGGGGTGGAGTATTGGGCGCACCATGTTTTTGTCAGACGTGATCGTCATCACCATCTCCCTATTTTATCTTGACTTAACAGGGGCTATGTATACACTAGTAGCCGTCTTTATTGGATCCAGGGTGATTGATTTTGTTCAGGAAGGGGCTTATGCGGCAAAGGCTGTCATGATTATTTCTGACTCCAGTGAAAAAATTGCGGCCAAAATTATGACGGAGATGGAGCGTGGGGCAACCCTTTTGAATGCTCGCGGCGGATACACGGGGAGTGAAAAGAATGTCCTTTACTGTGTCGTTAGCAGAAACGAAATTGTTCGGCTGAAAATGCTTGTGCATAATGTTGATCCTTATGCATTCATTATTGTTAATGATGTCCATGAGGTATTGGGCGAAGGCTTTACTCTAGATGAAAATAAGCAGCCGATGGTTTGAGAGGGGCTAGAGAGATTCCGGCCTATTGGGAAAGGAGAGAAAAATAGGGGATTCGGACTCAGTTAGCGGGAACACTAGCATTTCAGTCCGAATCAATGTAATTCATCTAACCTCCAACCCCCGGTACATCCTCCAAGCCACATAGCTTAAGACAGTAATTAGAATCATTCCCATCATGCTAATCATGGCGATCGGAGAATTGCTGCTCATGTACCTAGAGAATGTCGACACATCCCGTCCTAAGAACATTTGATCTGCCTGCAAGCGGAGTTCACCCAAAGATTCCCCAACTTTTTGCCATTCCGGGGTTTTGGACCTGGTTTCCTGCAAGATCGAATTATACAGCATATCCATCTGATCTAGTTGCTTTGCCGGGTGGCTGAAAGCGAAGGCCGGCCTTAAGATTTGATAGAGATGAGTATGTTCCTGTATCGTTTTCACCAGATCTACCCGGTCCTTCCTGGCGGAGAGCAGCATCATCTTATTGATCTGCTCAGCATAGAGAGGATGAAATCCTTTCCAGATCGGCTCATTTGGGTGTGTTAACGCATCAACCATCATCCGGATTCGATATACATGCCACATGACTTCCTTTGGATTCGAATCTTCCGCAGAAAGCATTTTTTTCCCCTGTGTTAAGGTATCTCCAAGGAGCTGCCTATCTTTTATGCTTAAGTTTTTTTCTAGGTCCATTTGAATAAAAAGCTGGGTTATATCATCAATCTTTTCCTTTGCAAATTTTAGATTTCCCTCTTTGGCAAGAGTAACCATGTCCATCGAAAGGCGATCCAGTTTGACCAGGCTAGGTTGAGATGACTTTCCTTCCGCCTGGGCAATAACAGCGGTTAATAGGCCGAGGATAGCTAAGTTAAGAAAACTGATTAGAAAAAGACGATACCATTTCTTGTCCATAAAAAGACCTCCCTCCTATCACATATGTATGGGAGGGTGGACAAGATTAGACCTGCTTTTTACTTATAGGATGTGAGGTGAATTTATGTACTCCAATCTGTTTAAATAAAAGAAGACAGAATAAACTTAGGCACAAAGTCATCATTCCAACCACGTAATGATAGGGTTCTAAAACGGACGGCAGCCAGGGGTGTATTTCAAAAGTGTAATCCATAAAGTCGTTTCCAACCGTCCAAACAGCAACGAATCCAATATGCCTCCATTTAAACGTATAGAATTTACTATAAAGAATACTTTCCACCGCCATCCCGCCATGGGAAAACATGAGCATATAATCCGTCCAATGACGCTCGCCGCCCATAGCCCACCCTGCAAGAATGACAGCAACGGCCCAGACTCCATATTTAAAATTGGTAATCGCCGCAAAGGCTTCAAGGGTTGGAACTTGTCGGCCGAACAATAAAAAGATTAAAAAAAACGTAAACAGCAAACTTCCCGTCGGGCTGTCCGGAACAAAAAGGGTTAAAAACTTCGGAGTTGTTGCTGCCAGCTGATTCTTATACCAATAAAAGCCATAGATGGATCCCAGAAAATTAACAATGATTAAAGCCGATAAAAACCACGACTGTCGCAAACTGGACATAAACCATCGATAGAACAGTACCACTTTCAATCACCTAACCTTTAGAAGAAAAAACACTGACTTTTGTCAGTCAGTGTTTTTTTATATCCGTATTATTTTAGACTAGCGAGATATTCGACTAATTGATCGAGTTCTGCATCGCTTCCGGTGAACATTCCTGGAGGCATGTTACCACGTCCATTTTGAATTACATCTTTAATTTCCTCAGCAGAAAGAGTTCCACCGATGCTTGTTAGCGCAGGGCCCATTCCGCCTTGCATCTCCGCACCATGACAACCTTGACAATTGGTTTGTTTCTGCCAAATAGCCGCACCAGGGTTATCAGCTGCAGGCTGTTCTCCACCCTGTGGCTGACTAGGCGCCGCCGCTTCCCCTTGTGGGTGTTTTGCTGCTTCGTGTGCTTTGTGCTCATCCATAGCAGCCCAAGTCAGGTAAACGACAGAGATAATTCCAATCAGCATTAATGATGTTGCTACTGGACGTTTGGATGCGCGACGTTCCGGTCCACGATCCAAGAACGGTGCTAGTAGTAATCCACCAAATGCTAATCCTGGGATTGCTATGATTCCGATTAATACCCAATCCCCGGAAGCCCAAGGAAATTTCAATAACTGATACAAGAAAAGAAAGTACCAGTCTGGCAGCGGTGTAAACGAAGTATCCGTCGGGTCTGCCTTATCCGTCAACGGTGACGGATGACTAACGGTCAAAATTAAGAAAGCTGTAAGAGCAACCGCTCCAACCATCCACTCTTTTAATAAGAAATTTGGCCAGAAAGGCTCATTTTTTCCTGGAAATTCGGCATAAGAAGGCGATATATTTTGCACCCGCTTGGCAGGTACACGAGAGTCGCCCACATACTCAATGTTCTTATGGTTTGCCATTCTCCTATTTACCCCCCTCTTTACGAAGTTATAATGTCATATTCTCTTATAGAGGCCCGGAAATTCCTTGTCTCCGGATGACTACAAAGTGAACCCCTAATAACCCTAATAATGCACCAGGCAAGAAGAATACGTGTATCGCAAAGAAGCGAGCAAGGGTTTGCGCACCCAAGATTTCTCCACCTGTAAGCAAATGTTTAATAAATGTTCCGATGAAAGGTACGGTAGCTGCAATTTCCACCCCTACTTTTGTTGCAAAGTAAGCAGTATTATCCCAAGGAAGCAGATAACCCGTAAATCCTAAACCAAGCATAACGAAGAAGATTAACATTCCAACTACCCAGTTGAGCTCGCGTGGATGTTTGTAAGCACCTGTAAAGAATACTCGCAAAGTATGTAAAAACATCATTACGATAACCAAGCTCGCTCCCCAGTGATGCATACCACGAACAATAACCCCAAATGCCACTTCATTTTGAAGATATTTAACAGATTCATAAGCATTAATTACGTCTGGAACATAATACATGGTCAAAAACATTCCAGAAAGAATTTGAATAACAGTGATAAAAAACGTTAGTCCCCCAAAACAGTATACAAAAGCCGAAAAATGATGTGCGGGGTTTACATGTTCCGGCACTTCATGGTCAGCGATATCACGCCACATTGGAGTAATATTGAGGCGCTCGTCGACCCAATCATAAACTTGTTTCAACATCTACTTTACGCCCCCCCAACTGGATTTGGTTGTGCTTTGCCAAGATACAACTTTCCATCTTTAACCTCATAAGCATATACATCCAATGGTGCCGTTGGAGGTGTATTTGGAATGTTCTTCCCGTTCTTTTCATACCTTCCGCCGTGGCAAGGACAGTAAAACTCTTCCTGAAATTGTGCCTCGGTATTCCATTGAACAGTACACCCTAAATGTTTACAAACCGGAGATAGGGCAATCACGTTATCCCCTTCCTTGTAAACCCAGGCAGACAATGGCGTTTCGGTTTTATACCAACCGTCAGTTGTCTTAACCTTAAAGTCAAAGCGTTGCGGTTCATTTGTTAATTTATCAACAGTAGTTACAGGAACCATATCTCCCGCAGCACCGTCACCTTTCAAGGCTGGATCAACCGCAAAGCGCAATAAAGGAACAGTCATTCCAGCTGCTAGGAATCCGCCTGTTCCTGTGAGCATGTAATTAAGAAATGTCCGCCTTGAAATTTCTTTCTTACTCATTCTCTCTGACCTCCTATCCATAAAGATTCATCCCAATAGCAAAGAATTTTCCCTCTCGTGATTATGCGGAAAAATCCATTACTTTCAGGAAAAAAGTCCATTCGGACTGCATTCTTACACACTTATAAACTAGGACATAACAATCATAGCGAAAGGAGTTAAATAGTGTCAAGAATATCTTGTACAGCTATTCACAAAGTATTCCTTTTTTGTGTGCATTTGTGAACTTTTTTTAACAAATTTGTCACAACTCTTGATTTACAGGAATACCCTTGACTATTTTTCCCAGAAGATGGCGGATTTAGTTTCTATTTTTAACCTTAAGTAAGACTTCCATACGAAAAACGTTTACTCACTTATTTCATTCTTCCAATGCTCCATAATTGCCTTGGTTAATTTTTTCCCTTCTTTTACGATTTCAGCCAGGTTTTCTTCATCATTTTTCCGATTAATAAGATAGCAAGAAATCCCGTTGTCCTGTAATTTTTCATACCAGGTCTGATTGGTAGTGATTAGAATCTTATAGCGAAAATCGTCATTCATTAGTGCTGGTACGAAAAAATCCTGTTCAAATTGATAATAGACAGGCAATAAAAGCACCCTTCCAGTGAGCTGACGCTCCGAGTAATTACAAATTTCATCAAGCCACTTATATTCTTTAGCGGCCTCTACTCCCACCTGACCCAGCGGAAGAGAAATTAAAGGGATCATTAAGGTGTCAAAATATTCTTTTGCCCCTTCGTACTTCTCCAACTCGTCAACAGACCATTTCATTTACTAGCCCCCCCAAAAAAAATGACAACCCGGCCTAAACCGAGTTGTATAATGATCTAGTTATTCTTTTAATCGAAAACAATCTAATTGTCAACTTCTGATTCTAATTCAAGCATTCGTAATTCATTCCATTCTGCAGTCAAGGCCAAGAAATGTCCCTTATCCCCTTTGCTTAAGGCGCTATCAATTTCCTCTTGCAATTTTCGCATCCGGTGCTTACGAATGGATTGATCCATGATAATCTCCGCGAGTAAACTCATCACAGTTTCTTGCGATACACGTTGATCTTGCAATGGCCGGCCCTCCAGTACAGTTAAATAACGGGAACAAGTCAGGCGATCCCTAAAGTACACGGTAACGTATAGGTCCTCATGTGGGTTCAGACGGATGTCATGGAACGCCTTTTCTACATCATAGTATACCTTCGTCAATTTCTGAAATTGAAAAGGAGTAGCTCCTGAACAAATGGCTGAAACTATCATTGTCTTTTCACGATTTCTAAGATCTTCGGTAAAGTGAATCCGCTCAAGAAGGCGTTCATCAGATAGTATATAGTTAAAAAGCCACGTTCCTTCTTTTTTCTTAAGCTGGTAATGGCTTAAGAACCAGCGAATAAACTCCTTTTTAGCGGAAACAGTGACTACATCATCCAATTATACCTACCTCTTTTCCTATCAGGATCATGAGTTACTTCTTTTTATCCAAGACAATGGCTTTCATTGCCGAGGTTTCAACTTTTTCCATCACATACGAACCCCAGGAAGTGGTCTGATAACCCCAGTCCTCTTCGGAAAGCTTGCCTTTCCTTAATAATCCTAAGTGGACCATCATTTTTAAAATTCGTTGTTCGATGATATTTTCTTGGTCGTCATAATAGAATTTCCGTACTCTTGACTGAAGTAAATCTGCCAGAGAACGCTCACTCAACCAGCGCGATGTGACAGCTGTGCAAACCATCCTAGTCAGCATTGGCAGCCCTGGAATGGGACGTTTGTATACTCTCACCCAAAACTTGTACATTTCTAATCCAAGAAGCTCTCCAGGCAGTTGAAACGCTTCTTCAGCAAGAGGGGTGATTGAGAGTGCGGATCCTTGCTGTTCATTGATATATCCGCGATAAAAGCAGAAATCATAGAGAAGGGAGAACCTGTCTGGATAATCACGGAAATGCCTTCCATACCCAAAACGCCATCCGCCTTTTCCAATTAATTCCTCATTCACGGCAAGCAATTCCATAATTTGTTGTTGATTGCGCTTATAAATAACACCTTCACCGGTCAGAGGAGTGTCGTGGTTCATAAGATATTTTAGGAACACTTGGACATCATCAACCAAAGCCTGTCCCTCGTCACGATAAACACTAGGTTCAACGTGTTCATTAAATCCCTTTAACTCCTTATTCAAGATCGCATGGGACCATTGTTTTTTCATATCCATTGGAACCTGAAATGATGCTCCGGCATGACGGGAAAGTACACGAAAAATCCAACCTTTTTTTAGAGCAACAGAAATTAAACTCCGATATGTATCCCGATCCAAATCTTCAAGGAATGAAAACTTTGCTTTTGCCCGTAAATCTTCCAAGGAAAAAGTCGTGCGGGCATCAAACACCAAATGCATCAGGAAATGAAATTCCTCAGGCTTCAATTCTTCCAGTTGGCTAACAATCATCGATTCCTTCTTGATCGATGATAAAAGCGATTGAATCAGTTCATTTTTTGAATTGACATTACAACTGCAAGAATATGTGTTAGCCAATTGATGAAGTTGTTCGATGTCTGCATAGCTTAACATCTCTGCGAGACGCATCCCGCATCCCTCCTATGTTTTTCCAGTTCATCTTACTCCCATTATTGACCTTCTCAAGGACAGGATATACCACTGAAAAAAGAAAAAGCCCCATGCAAATTGCATGGAGGCTTATTACCTCAGAATTAAATTTACTGTTACTATGACAAACAACTGTACGGATCCCTTAACTACCAACCTGTAACCGTTCCACCCATTCCAAGGCAAGTTCATGTTCATCATCCAACTCGAGCAACTGATTTAGATATCGTTGTGCCTGGTCCACTTGTCCATTTTCATAGGTGAGCTCTACCAACTTCAACATTATAGTTTCATCCAGATCCTGCATCCTAAGTGCTTCTTCAAGCTTTGCTATCGCGGACTGAAAATTCCCCATCTTTTCGTGAATTTGACCAAGAAGTAAATAGGCTCCCAAATATTCGGGTTCATTCTGCAAAACTTCCAGTCCGAAACTTAAGGCCTCGTCCAAGCGCTCCAACTGATAAGCTGTCAGGGAGCATCCATATAATACTTCAGCTGAACGGTCATACTCCAGGCAGGCCTTGAATAATTCGTACGCTTGTTCAAAATCCCCCACTTGACTAAGCAATTTAGCTTTTCCTAAGATCGCTCCTGATTGGAGAGGGCTGTCCTTTAATTCGTCAAAATGATACCCTGCTTGCTTCATATCTCCTAAATCCAAATAAAGCTGGGCTAAGGTCAAACGAATTTCATCCTGTTCAGGGTCTATCTCCAAAATATTTTCTAAATGGTGGCAAGCGATTTCCGGCAGTTCCTGCATCAAATAGATATCAGCAAGCAGGAGCATCGCCTGGATAAAATCCGGCTCCCTTTCTAGACAATCATGAATTTCATTAATCGCTTGATCCAATTCCCCTTGATCAATCAGAATTTCCACCCGCAGCATCTGAATCTCAAGTTGTCTTTCTGTAGTTAATTCATCAAAAAAGGGCTCAATCCCATCTAACAGAGCCTTTGCCGTATCCAAATGCCCCAGATCGTAGAAGGTCTCCGCTAACTGATATAGCAAATCAGGGTTCTGTGCACTCTTCATCATTAATTGCTTCAGAACTGCCAACCCTTTTTCCACTTTTCCCGTGCGAATCCACTCGATGGCTTGATCGACCTGTTGGCCCGCTCCACTATACATATTATCACTTCCAAATCATCGGTTTCGTTCTATTCAAGTATGTGCATGCCTCCCTACGATCGGGAAAGCCAACTCATGCTCACTACGGTAACCATTATACCAAAGAATCCCGCGATTAAACCCATATTTCCTGTAGGAATCACAGTCATATGGCGAAAATCAAGGGGATCACCTAGACTGGCAATCACTTTGTATCTTAGGTTGCTCTTACCGATATCGGATGTCGGGGATGCCTGTAATTGGTCCATAGACATGATTATTTCCGAAGAGGCGATTTCGTGCCATTCCCCATTGTCTGTTTTCGAATCGGTTCCAGGGGCCCCGAAACCGAAACCGCCAAACATCATCACCCCGAAAACGAGTAAAAAAAGGACAGAGACTGACGTAAGCCACCGTTTCATGGATGAGGGTATATGAAAGAGGTTCCTGGTTATAGGCAGCGCCCATTTTTCCTCTTTCACAATCCTCTCCATAACCGAAGTAACGGCGGATGCATAATCATCCCTGTCCTGTGTAGGAAACGATATGGTTTGATCGCGAAAAAATTCGCTGCTCTCCTTCCAGATGTTATACTCCATACGACATTCTTCGCAGATCCCAATATGAAACTTTATTTTTCTCATTAAGGTGTCAGGTAACTTCTCGTCTACATACGCGGACATTAAGTTTGACACATCTATGCATTTCATGGACTGCTCATCCCTTTCACTTCTTCCATTCTAGCATCTGAAATGTAGGATTCTAGTTGACTTTTTATGCTGCTACGGGCTCTAAACAGAAGTGATTTGACGGAACTGACCGTAGAATTGAGAACATCGGCTATCTCTTTATAATCCTTATCCTCATATTCTCTCAATATGATGGCAAAACGTTGTTTTTCCGGTAAATTCTCGATTGCCAATCGAACCAGCTTTTCCCTTTCGCTGCGCAACAGTTCATACTCAGGCAGCCTTTCCCAGGTTGCTGTTGGATCGACCTTACTGTCTTCCAAATAGATCTCAGAGTTTCTACTCTTACGTAATTCGCTTAATACCGAATTTCTAGCGATGGTGTAAAGCCAAGTTGAGAAAGAGGCTTCCACATCGCGGAAGGAATGAAGACTACGGTAGGCCTTATAAAATGTCTCCTGACATAGATCTTCAGCTATATGATCCAAATTTGTATTATTCAACATATGTACAATGAATGCAAGAATTCTTTTTTCATAGCGTTTAATCAGCTCGGCATAGCACTCCACACGCCCATCTTTAATCTCTCTTATAAGCTGTGAATCAGTTAACATCTTTTCCTACCCCCTGAACTTTCTAGCTAATAAATTCTGCTCATCACTTCTGACGAGGAAGACTACAAAAAGGTTACAGGAAAAAATAAAATAAAACTCATATATACAAGCTATTCGTCAAATCCTGTCGATTTCCTTCTTGGAATTTAAGGATTTTTGGAGGACTAGAAAGAAAATGCATAGGTCTGATTCGCAGGAAGAAACCTCCCTATCAATGCTGGATTTTCCCCATCATGCGTCACTCCCCGTACTAAAACCTTACTTGGAATCATTCCCTGTGCATGTGTGGACTGACGATCTTTGGAAAAAAACAATAAGTCAGCATCCGCTCCAAGCGCCAAAGAACCTTTGCGGGGATACACACCGAATAACTTTGCCGGGATTTGAGCCATAGTTTTGACCAACATCATCCATTCATCAGTTGATTTCCATGATGATGGAGTTGGACAGGGAAAACCATCGAACCAGTAAGATTCTATAACGTATGGATCAAGTTGACTCATTTTTTTCTGCCAGATCAATTTTTCAGCGGGAGTGATATGTAATATAGTCCGTTTCCGTATCGTTGACTTCATTTTACTGTAAGGAACAATAAATGGAAGCGGAACTTCATTTAATAGGCTTCGATCCGGCGACTCAAGATGAAAAATGAAACCAAGACGTTGAAGTCTTGGAATGAGGTCCCGCCAATGGATTGGAAACTGCCCCAAAGAAATCACTTTCACAGATCTTCTTCCAAGCCACTCTAAAGACTCTTTAGACAAGTTAGAAAGGCTCACCTGATATACAAAATCTGCTTGTCCATCCGTCACGAAAGATTTCGTTTCAAACTGTTCCTTCAACCTTTCAATGCTGCACTCTTTGATTTGGGTAGTAATCCCAGACTGAATCGCTATATCCTCATCCCCTGCCTTGACGGATGCGATAAACCCTGGCAGCACATAAAAGGAACTGGCATCGACCACCTGCATCCCTTCGCGTTCTGGAATACTCTCTCTTATCTCCGCGATGACACCGCCCGAAAGGAGTATGTCCTCACGTTTAATTCCAGATCCATAGACTAAACTGCCACCTTTAATTAATGTCGTCATATATTCCTCCTACCTCGAGTAAGTTTCTTTTTTTCCTGCCCATTTATGTTGCTGTTTTAGCCTCATACGTTGATTGGTTACCTGGTCCTCGTCAACGATCTCAATGGACCTGCCAATAGATAGGAAAACAAAGCTAGCGACAAGAGCAAAGATGTCCGTCCACGGATAAACCATAAAAATTAAACGTGTAGGTTCAGCGATTAACCCGGACCAACTATTGGAAAAAATCATTAACCCATTCAGATGTGATGTTGTTAACGATAATTCTTCTAAGAAAGCAAAAAAGGCAAAAGGCAATTGAAGTAGAAAGTGGAGCATAAGATGATGCAAAAATCCAAAATGAAAGGTATTTTTGCCTATGTAACCTAGAACAATAAAAGAAAGAAACGTCATGCCCCCTATTGCCATGATAAACACCTCATATAAACGTGAAACCAAATCATTCTGTGGAAATAAATGCCATAAAGAAAATGGGATGACCCAAAGCTTAATGACTACTAAAGCAGTGATTACACCTATCGACATAACCAAGTAGATGAGTGAACGTTGCAAGTTTTCTCCTTCCCTTCATCCGCGTCTCAGGTATTACGAAAACCAACCGAACTCCAACCATTGCATTCACTTTTTGCAATTTTTGTCGCATTGCTTTTTCTAAAAGGATATGTTTGTCCGGTTGAAAAGATGACAAGCTTTCTATGGGGATCATACTTTTTGTCATTTTTTTTTAAGCTAAATTTAAGAAACAAGGGGTTAAATAAAGATAACAAAGAAATTAATCTGATTAGCACGTGAGGAGGAATCATATATGTCAGGATCAAAAACAATAAAAACAGTCGCTGTTTCATTTCTCGCTGGATCATTGCTTACAGGAGCTTTTTGGCTGGGGGTCGATAATGCCACTTACTTTAACCCAGCGAAAGAATCTGTTTCAGCAAAAGCAACTACTTCCCAAAATACATCTATTCAACAGGCATCATTATTAGAACAAAAAGACACAAACGTGATCGCGAAAATGGTCGATGAAGCGGGACCCGCTGTCGTAAAAATTGAAACGGAGTCGGTTGAAAAAGGAACCATGTCAGAAAGAGATCTCTTCTTCCGACAATTTTTCGGAGGTGATCCTTTCCCACAAGGGCAGCAAAAGAAACAAAGTTTAGGGTCCGGTTTTATTATCAGTAAAGACGGATATATCGTAACAAACAATCACGTCATCGAAGCTGCCGACACAATTAAAGTGAATGTAACGGGGACTAAAGAAAAATACGATGCAAAGGTAATTGGAAGCGATCCTGAACTGGATCTAGCTGTGCTTAAAATTACGGCAAAAGAAGATCTTCCAACACTGAAGCTTGGTAATTCAGATCTAATCCGCGTAGGTGATTGGTCTGTGGCCATTGGTAATCCTTATGGGTTGGATCATACAGTAACGGTTGGAGTGATCAGTGCCAAAGAACGTCCATTGAACATTGGGGAAGCCCGGTTCAAAAACCTCTTACAAACTGATGCTTCCATTAATCCAGGGAACAGCGGTGGACCATTATTAAACCTTCAAGGAGAAGTTATCGGAATTAATACCGCGATTAATGCTGAAGCTCAAGGGATCGGCTTTGCCATTCCGATCAATACTGTGCAAGAAGTGCTTGATGACTTAATCCATAAAGGCAAAGTATCTCGTCCTTGGCTTGGTGTCTCCCTTCAGGATCTAACTCCTGAATTGCAAAAGTACTTTGGGATTGACATGAGTGAAGGGGCAGTGATTGGTTATGTTGCAAATGGAAGCCCTGCAGAAAAGGCTGGTTTCCAACAGGGGGATATCGTTGTAGAGATAGATAAACAGAAGGTGAAGAGCGCTGATCAGCTCGTAGAAATGGTTGGAAAGAGTAAAGTCGGAGAGAAACATCAGTTTTTACTGTATCGAAATGGAAAATTTGAAACGGTCACTGTAATTATCGGGGAAAAAAACTATAATAGTAAGGAATAGCACCAGATAGTCTCAGGCACCGTAGCCTGGGACTATTTTCGGGAAGGTGAAATGAGTGAAGAAAACCATTTTGGTGGTAGATGATGATCATAAAATTGCCACGATGCTAAAACGTGCCCTTGAATATGAAGGGTATGTCGTGACAGTGGTTCATAGTGGCGAAGATGCGTTGATTGCCATTCACGAGAATTCCTTTAGTCTCGTTATCTTGGATATTATGCTACCAGGATTGAATGGTTGGCAAATCTGTCAGGAGATTCGTTCGTATTCTCCGATTCCAATTCTTATGCTAACAGCAAAAGATGAAATTGAAGACAGGGTGAAAGGCCTAGACCTAGGCGCCGATGATTACGTAGTCAAACCCTTTGCGCTAGGAGAATTGCTTGCCAGAGTTCGTGCCCATCTTCGGCGTAGAGCCTCTGCTGCTGAAAAGACAGAATCCTTAACCTATCATGACGTCACTCTCAATCTAAACAGTCGGGAATGTACTCGGGGTGGGAAAAAGATAGATTTAAGAGGAAAAGAATTTGAACTACTGGAGTACTTTCTCCTTAACCCTAACAAGGTTCTTTCTAAAGAGCAGATTCTGAACCAGGTATGGGGGTATGATTACAGCGGGGAATCAAATGTTATTGAAGTGTATATTGCCACCTTGCGTTCTAAGTTAGAAACTGGGGGGCATTCCAGGGTAATTCAAACGGTTCGCGGACTTGGTTATGTATTGCGGGAGGGGCCTTAATATGCCCATACGATTGAAGCTAGCTTTATGGTATAGTGGAGTTTTTCTCATCATCATTACTCTATTTTGTACTTTTATATATTTGTTTTTTACCCATCGTGAGATGAACCAGATTGACAACCATCTAAGTGAAAGGGCGATTGAGGTCCACCATTCGATCAAGCTAATCGATATTTACCCCTTTCCGATTCAAAGCCTTGTCCTGCCGAATATCGATGTTTTTTCATCCCCAGAAATCCTTTTGCAAATTGTGGATCCGAAAGGCAATGTCCTTTCACGTTCTAATTCATTGGGAAATCAAACACTTCCAATAAGCAAGAGAGCGATTGAAGAGATTCGGCAAAATAAGGACTACTATGAAACATCCCAGGTTCACGGTTATCAGTTTAGAATTTACTATCTCCCTTTAATCTCGGGAGAAAAATTGATCGGAGTACTAGAAGTCGCCGGTTCGCTGAAGAACATTCAACGCTCAATGACCAACCTGCAATGGCTGCTTGCAATCGGGGCTGTCTTGACTGCTACTTTTTCAGCAATCATTGGCTGGTTTTTAGCAGGGAAATCCTTAAATCCAATTCACAAAATAATCCAAACGACAAAAGAAATCGAAAAAGAGGGACGCTTGGAACGGAGAATTTCGTATCAAGGGCCAATGGATGAGATTGGCTTGCTATCAGGTCAAATCAATTCCATGATGGAAAAAATTGAAACCATGTATCGCGAATTGGAAGAATCCTACGAAACACAGCGCCGATTTGTCGCCGATGCAAGCCACGAGCTGCGAACACCCTTGACATCCATCCGGGGAAATATGGAATTTTTAAGGATGCTCTATCTGGAAAAAGGCGAACTATCCATGGACGCGATGGAAGACATCATCGAGGAAATCGAGCGGGTTTCCCGAATGATTCACAATCTCCTGGCTCTGGCACGGGCTGATGCTGGATATAAAATGCAAATGGAAGAGATCGAATTAAAAGATTGGGTAAGTGAATGGATCAACCAGGTAACCCTGCTCTCAACAGATACGGTGCCGTTTCTCCATGACCCGCTTGCACAATTGGAAGGGGTAAGCATCCGGGGAAATCGAGACTTTTTACAGCAAGTTTTTTTGATTCTTTTCGAAAATGCATTTAAATACACAAAGGTGGGTTCCGTCGGGCTCCATTTTACCACGACAGAACAAAATGTCATCTTTACTGTACAGGATACAGGTGTTGGGATCCCCACAGAAGAGTTAGATCTTGTATTCCGTCGCTTCCATCGGGGAGCCAATGCAAGAAAATTCCCCGGAACGGGTCTTGGTTTGTCGATTGCAAAATGGGTAGTAGAAAAACACGGGGGTACGATTGAGATTCAAAGTATACTCGATCAAGGAACAAAGGTTAGTGTAACCCTTCCAAGGATCTAGTTTATTTGATATTTGATATTTTTCCCATTAGCGCTGCGACAACATCGAGCATCTCTGTCGTTTGACTTAGCGTATCCATCATTTTCCTACGGTTGACCTTTATTTTTGGTAATCGAAGCTGTTGTTTTGTCGGTTTAGCAGCAGGTAAAGCATTTCCCGCTTGTCTGCTGCCCGGCATAAACCGAGCCGGTGGCTTCAACGTGGGAAACTTCATCTGGGTAGGCAAAACAGCTGGAGGCGCAAATTGTGGAAACATGTTCTTCAAGCCATCAAACAACCCTTTTTTCTTCGTTGTTGAAGGCTCCTTCTTCTCTTTAGGCTCCGCCTTTTTCTTTTCCTTTTTTTGATTTCGTTCTTGAATCATTTGGCTCATAAATAAATGAGCATTCCTCGCGATCTTTTCATTATCAACAGACTGCCCCGGTTTAAAATATCGCAGGCCATCCGGATGCTGCATCAAGTACAATAGTGTCTCCGGCTTGTTTTTTAACCACATTTGATTCTCCTTCACCCACTGGTACAGAATGGGGTTTGTTGCCAGTTGCATCTTAAATTCCTTTTTCTTCAACGCTATACACTCCTTTTGATAAATAACTTCACGAGACATTAAAATTAAACAATTCCTCTTACATGATATTGCTACACGGGCGAACGTGTATAGGCGATAACCTATTTCCCTTGAACTTGGGCGAACTGAACCGGGAAGTTTAGCTCGAATAGCGTTTTCTTAAGTGACGGAAATTTCTCCACTATGCTTTCCGTCTCCCCGAAATTCGGGCGAGTGCCCAGGGCGTATGCCCATACCAATCCATAGAGGTGTGCGTAGTATGTATTGTTCGTTAGGAACTAAAACATCAAAAGGAGGAAGACATATGAGTTCTTGGAGCGGAATTTTTAACGATGAAGGGTTCCTGATCATCCTTGTTCTTTTCATCCTGCTAGTTATTGTTGGTGCTGGTGACGATTAATCAGCAGAACAAAGAAAAAAGCCCTAACTAACAATTAGGGCTTTTTTCTATTTAAGAATCTGCTTTAAGGTGTCATCAAATCCAGGGAAAGAAACATAAATCGCATCATCGCCCTGGATAATCGTTTCCCCCTCGGAAACTATACCCGCAATGGCCATCGCCATGGCAATTCGATGATCTCCATAACTGATGCATTCAGCTCCATACATCTTTGCTCCACCTTCAATAATCATTCCATCTTCGGTAGCTTCAATTTTTGCGCCCATTTTTCTTAATTCAGAAACCATGGCATCAATCCGGTTCGTTTCCTTCACCTTTAATTCCTCGGCATCCTTGATAATAGTCCGCCCTTCTGCTTGGGTAGCCAATACGGCAATGATTGGGATTTCATCGATTAAACGGGGAATAATTGCCCCACCTATTTCTATCCCTTTTAATGCGGAATAGCGCACAACGAGGTCAGCCACAGGTTCCCCATTCCAAACCCTCTCCTGCTTCAATTCAAGGTCTGCCCCCATCTCCCGAAGCACATCAATCATTCCAGTCCTTGTTGGATTGATTCCTACATTTTTAATGGTTAGAGACCCGCCAGGAATCATCGCAGCAGCGGCTAGAAAAAAGGCCGCAGACGAGATATCACCAGGCACTTGAATCTGTTTCGGCTGGACGAGCAGCTGCCCGCCACGAATCGAAACTCCACCAAGAAAAGATTGAACCTCAACCCCAAAGGAAGACAGCATCCGTTCCGTATGGTCGCGGGATAAATGTGGTTCATACACCGTTGTGGTTCCTTCAGCACGCAGCCCAGCCAAGAGAATTGCTGACTTTACCTGTGCACTGGCCACAGAAGAATGATATTCGATCCCTTGGAGTTGTCCACCTCGAATCGACAGCGGTGTATATTCCCCTCCCTGGCGGCCATCGATTTTCGCCCCCATTTGACGTAAAGGGGTAACGACGCGCTTCATCGGACGTTTAGCAATCGATTCATCTCCTACAAGAGTAGAGTGAAACGGCAGTCCCGACAGAATTCCCGAAATGAGACGGATCGTTGTTCCAGAGTTCCCTACATCAAGAACCTCATGAGGTTCTTCTAGTTGATCAAGGCCACCACTTTCCACAACAACCTGGTCCCCATTTTGCTCAATATTAACTCCCATTTTCTTAAAACAGCTTATCGTACTTAGGCAATCGGCACCAGGTAAAAAACCGGAAATGACCGTCTTTCCTTCCGCAAGCGAACTGAACATAACAGCCCGATGGGAGATCGACTTGTCACCAGGTACGGTTATACTTCCAGAAATTGTACTGGCTTTTGTCACTTTCAGCATTCTTGTGTTCCCTCCATCTTTACTGCCTTAAACGAATACACGTGAAACACGACAGCAATTATTCCCGTGAATAAACACGATATCCTTCTTCCGTTAACACGACGCGGGCTTTCTCCATATCCTCTTCATTTCGAAACGTGGTTAACAGGACGCCCATAATATCTTCACGAATTTCCATAATTCTTATATTGGTAATACTGATATCTTTTTCACCCAATAGTGTCGTAATTTTACCGATAATTCCCGGAATATCAGGGACATCAATATATAAATCGTACAGTGGGGCAATCGCACCCTTTTTGCGTTCTGGAAGTTGATCGCGGAAGTCTCGCGCTTCCCGAAAGAAGGTTTCTATCTTATCTGCGTCCGCCTCTTTGACAAAATTTATAATTTCGTCGAACACATTCCGCCAGTCTTCCGCGAGCTCCAGCATAACCTTGCGATTATGCAGGAGAATGTCCCGCCACATAATCGGGTTACTGGAGGCAATCCGCGTAATATCGCGGAATCCGCCAGCTGCCAGCCGGTGGTACCATGGAGAATGTTCATTATACTCACCGACTTGCTTTACTAGGGTAGCCGCAATAATATGTGGAAAATGGCTAATTGCACCAACAACCCGGTCATGTTCCGCAGGATCAAGGACAACAATCCTTGCCTTTGTGCAGGTCAATAGATCTCTTAAGGATTGGACAACCTCTTGCGGAATGGAGCTATCGGGGGTTAATACATAATAAGCATTTTCAAATAAACGATCATGTGCTGCCTCAATCCCGGTTTTATGCGAGCCAGCCATTGGATGACCGCCAATGAAATACACATTCTTTTTTTGAAAATCTCGTGTCCACTCAAAAATGGATCCCTTCGTACTTCCTGTATCAGAAATAATCGCACCCGGCTTGAGTGAGGTATATCGCAAAAACGAAATCAACTCAAAGAGCTTTCCTACGGGTGAAGAGAGAAAGATAAAATCAGCCTCTTTAACAGCTTCAGCTAAATCAACCGTGCCCTTGTCAATTACACTTAAAGCAAGGGCCTTTTGTAAATTTTCTTCATAAATATCAAAGCCAATAATTTCAACATCCTTATCTTTCATCGAGAGGGCCAGGGAGCCGCCAATTAATCCCACTCCCAAAATCGCTACACGCTTCACTATTTACACCCCACGACCTTCTAATACCTCGCGGAAGGCTCCGATAAAGGTATCATTCTGTTCAGTACTGCCAACAGTCACACGAATTCCTGTAGGGAAACCTAGGGCAACACCTGAGCGAACGATAACTCCTTTGCGTAATAGGGCGTTAAAGATGTCATTGCCATTTTTTCCGGTGTCAACTAAAACAAAATTCCCCTCAGAAGGGTAATAGGAGAGTCCCATCTCATCAAATGCTTTGTAGAACTGTTCACGACCTTTGGCATTTTCTTCTCTGCATTTCTTTACAAATTCTTGATCTTTTAAGGCCGCAATCGCTGCTGCCTGAGCAATCCGACTTGTATTAAACGGTTCTCTTACACGATTTAGTTTGTCTATAATCGCCGGGTCTGCAACACCATAGCCAATCCGCAATGCTGCCAAACCATATATTTTGGAGAAGGTTCTTAGGATTAAAACATTGGGGAAATCTGGCAACAAGGATAAGGAATTCGGATACGCATCGTTTGTTACATATTCACAATAGGCCTCGTCCAATACGACTAAAGTGGTTTCTGGGACTTGTTTTAAGAAAGAAACGACTTCATCTTTTGAATTAATTGTTCCCGAAGGGTTGTTTGGATTGCACACCCAGACTATTCGAGTATTCTCATCGATCTTTTCAAGCATCGCTGGGAGATCATGAACACCATCTTTAAGGGGAACTTCGATGACCTCGGCCCCTTCAACGGTCGCTGTTGTTTTATAAACCGAGAAAGTAGGAACAGCCATTACTGTATTGGTTCCTGGCTGCAGATAAGCCCTTGAGGTCAACATGCACAGCTCGTCCGAACCATTACCAAAGACTAACTGTTCTCCCTTTACATCAAGAAAAGAAGAAACAGCCTCACGCAATTCCATGGCAGCCCCATCCGGATATATAGCTAATTGACTCAATTCCTTAAGGATTGCTGGCTGAACCTCGGGAGAACTGCCAAATGGATTTTCATTGGAAGCAAGTTTGATGATCGAGTCTAAACCAAGCTCTCTTTTTACTTCTTCAATTGGTTTTCCTGGTTGGTAAACTGGTAAATCTACGATTTGCTTTTTTGGCAACATTAAAATCCACTCCTAGAGCAATTTTCCTTTTATTCGACATAACGGGCAGTACACCTCCACTAAGGGGTCTAACACCTGAGAAAAGTAGGTTAAGTGGGGGATAACTGCCCGTAAATGTCGGATTAGTACAACTAACCACCAGAGAGGGATATTCATCCCCCCTCCTGATGGAAGTTTTCTTTATCTTACTCCACATTTCAAGTTTTGTACAAATCTTTTTATGTTTTCTAGCCCCTTTTCCGCTGTATCGGCGTTCTGCAATAGTTCGCTGTTGGCCTCAATTGTCTTCACAAGCGCACTTCCTACAATCAAACCATCAGCAAAGGGGGCAAGCTGCTGCATCTGTTCCGGTGTAGAAATTCCGAATCCTACAGCGATTGGAACCTTGGAATTTGCACGCACTTCCTTTAAAAAGTCTTCGACACCATCTGATAATTGATTCCTTGTCCCAGTTACACCGAGTGATGACACACAATAAATAAATCCTTCGGCTTGTTCGGCAATCTTTCGGATTCGCTGTTTCGATGTTGGCGCAACAAGGGAAATCAGCGGGATCGAGTATTGTTTGGAAAGAGCTATGACCTCACCGCTCTCTTCGACTGGCAGGTCTGGTATAAGAATACCATCTACCCCCTGTTTCCTCATCAATTGAAACAGCGATTCTATCCCGTACTGAAGAACTGGATTATAATAGGTAAACAATATAACCGGAATCGTCAGTCCTTGTTCTCTCATTTGACCGGCCAGACGAACGCACGTTTCGATGTTCACGCCATTACGCAAAGCTCTTGCCGATGCGCCTTGAATGGTCGGTCCGTCTGCTAACGGGTCAGAATAAGGTACACCCAATTCTAAAATATCCGCACCTGCCTGCTCTAAGGCCAAAGCAATTTTTACTGTCGCCTCTAGTGAGGGGTCCCCCGCTGTAATAAATGGAATAAATAAAGGCGTAGTGCGTGATTGAAATTTCTTTTCTATTTCCTGTTCTCTTACAGCTATCACGCTTATCATCTCCTCTCCAAGAATACCTAGATTGATTATCTGTAAAAACTCCGGCCATTTTTACTTGAATCTCATTTCTAGACGGTTTAACCGGAATTCTTCCGCTATTAGTCCTCTATTTCGTTAGATAGCCCTGGATTGCTTCCACATCTTTATCTCCACGGCCCGACAAACAAACAACTAACAAATGGTCGGATGGTAAACTTGGTGCCAATTTTAACACTTCGGCAACCGCATGCGCACTTTCTAAAGCAGGGATAATCCCCTCTGTCGTACACAGCAACTGCAAGGCCTCAAGCGCTTCCTGGTCTGTGATCGGGTGGTAACTGGCTCGTCCTGATTCCTTAAGATAAGCATGTTCAGGACCTACCCCCGGATAATCCAATCCAGCTGATATCGAATAGGGTTCCGTAATTTGCCCCCATTCGTCCTGCAGTAAGTAGGTTAAAGCACCGTGAATAACACCTTTTTTCCCTTTGGCAAAGGTTGCAGCATGCATATCCGTATCCACGCCATGTCCCGCTGCCTCTACACCAATTAATTGCACATCATGATCCTGGATAAAAGGGTAAAACATTCCCATCGCATTGCTTCCGCCCCCTACACAGGCGACCACCGTATCAGGCAGACGGCCTTCCTGCTCGAGGATTTGTGCTTTGGTTTCATCCCCAATAATTCTTTGAAAATCGCGGACCATCATCGGGTAGGGATGTGGACCAACAACAGAACCAATTAGGTAAAACGTATCATCTACGTGACTCACCCAATAACGGATGGCTTCATTGGTAGCATCCTTCAATGTCTTTGTACCGGAATGGACAGGAATCACTTCAGCACCTAACAATTGCATGCGAAAAACATTCAGCTGCTGTCTGCGAATATCCTCCTCACCCATAAACACCTTACACTCTAAACCCAGTTTTGCGGCCACTGTTGCGGACGCTACACCGTGCTGTCCTGCCCCTGTTTCAGCAATGATCTTTTTCTTTCCCATGCGTTTGGCCAAAAGTCCTTGGGCTAAGGCATTATTTAACTTGTGAGCCCCCGTATGGTTGAGATCCTCCCTTTTCAGGTAGATCTTTGCTCCTCCTAAATGCCGTGTGAGGTTCTCCGCAAAATAAAGGGGAGTCGCCCTTCCAGAATAATACTTATAAAGGCTTTCCAACTCTGCCTGAAATTTTGGATCCTCCTTTGCTTCATGAAAGGCGATTTCCAATTCTTCGATCGCATTCATTAACGTTTCCGGTACGTATTTTCCACCAAATTGTCCAAATCGCCCATACTGGTCAGGTACGATTCCCATTGTTCTCCACCCTCTCCAAAAATAGCTCTATCTTACCTATATCTTTTACTCCGTTTGTTTCAATTCCGCTCGAAACATCAACGCCATGCAACGGCCAGGATTCAATTAAAGAACAGACATTTTCTGCATGGATTCCGCCCGCTACCAACAATTTTACCTTATATTGCTCACACCAAGTATAAAACTTGGGAATCTGTTCCCACTGGAAAGTCTTCCCAGTGCCACCAGCAACCGTCGGTTCGTAGGTATCGAGAAGCAGGTAATCAATCACCTCGGCATATTGTTCCATTTTTCCCGCTAGGTCCGAACCAACCGGAATCGCTTTGATGACTTCGACTGCATAGTTTTGCTTGACCTCTTTGCAGAATGACGCTGATTCTCCACCGTGCAGTTGAACGATATCCAATTTCCCTAGCTGAAACACAGCATCCAGCTCCTCTTCCGTTGGATTTACGAACACCCCAACTTTTTTCAAGCCTGCTGGAACCGCTTCCTGCAGCGCGGGAAAATCCTTCAGCTGAACCTGCCTTTTGCTTGGTGCAAAGATAAATCCAACCATGTCCACCTTCTCCGGATCAAGCTGTGCAACACTGGCCGGATCGCGAAATCCACACAGTTTGATAAGTTTGCTTAGTTGACTCATCTGCCCACCAAATCCGTTACGGCAAGCGAAACATCCGCCTGTCTCATGAAATACTCTCCTACCAAAACCGCTCGAACTCCTATAGATTGCAAATACTCGATGTCCTTACGAGAATGAATGCCACTCTCACTAATGACAGGAATGGAAGCTGGGACATACTGTATCAGTTTTTCCGTCGTTTCAAGACGCGTTTCAAAGTTTTTTAGATTTCGATTATTAATTCCAATCATGCTAGGGTTCGTTGAAGACAAAACCTTTTCAATTTCCTCTTGATTGTGAACCTCAAGCAAAGTATCCATCCCAAGCTCCTTAGCCTGCTCGGACAGGCTTTGCAGCTGCTCCTTGGTGAGGATGGCAGCAATTAAAAGAATGCAATCCGCACCAAGTGATCTGGCTTCGTAAACTTGCAAGGGATCAATGATGAAATCCTTGCGAAGCAATGGAACGTTGGAAAACTGGCGAATTTGCTCTAGGTATTCCTTGCTACCCTGAAAAAAGACCTCATCTGTCAATACAGACATCGCATCCACCCCAGCACTCATGTACGCGTCGGCAATGCGGAGAGGATCAAAATCAGGGCGAATCAGCCCCTTCGATGGGGATGCCTTTTTCACTTCGGCGATCACGCTAACAGAGCGATGACTGTTCAGCAGATTGTTCATAAAGGGTCTCGGCGTTGGCGCTGAGGCCAGAAGTATTTCCAATTCTTGCGTATTTAACCGATCTTTTAATTGTTCGATTTCCTTCTTCTTCTGTTCTACAATTTTATGAAGCACGAATAAGTCCTCCTGTCACTTCAATCAGCTGTTCAAGCTTCCTATTCGCTAACCCTTGGTCAATCAGATCGGCAGCCAGCTTTACACCTTCATGAAGGGACCCACATTGATCAGCAACATAGAGAGCTGCGGCGGTATTGGCAAGCACAATCTCACGGTTTGCTCCTTTTTCTCCACTGAATACATTGCGGATAATCTGTGCATTTATTTCTGCTTTACCACCAGACACTTCTTCCAAGGCATGTCGATTTAATCCCAACTCTTCTGGTGTCAGACGATAGCTTTGAATATCCCCGTCTCTTAACTCTACGATGTTTGTTGGAGCGGACACGCTAATTTCGTCTAAACCATCATCACCGCAAACTACGAGGCAGCGTTTCAGTCCAATTTCGCGTAGAACAAAAGCGACCTTCTCGACTAATTCCGGATCGTACACTCCTATAATTTGCCGATCTGCCCGCGCTGGATTCGTTAGCGGACCAAGTAAATTGAAGACGGTGCGAAAACCAATTTCTTTACGGGTCCCAACAGCATGCTTCATGGCCTGATGATAAAGCGGTGCGAACATGAAGCAAAGATTGGTTTCCAACAAACATCTTTCTGTTTCACTTTCCCCAAGAGTAATAGCGACTCCCAGTTTTTCCAGCACATCGGCACTCCCACTTTTACTGGAAACAGCGCGGTTTCCGTGCTTTGCCACGCGTGCGCCACCTGCCGCGGCAACGATCGCCGAGGCTGTCGATATATTAAAGGTCTTCCCCCCATCGCCACCTGTTCCACAAGTGTCAATCAGGTTCTCTGCCGGAATATTCACTCTTGCTGCCTTTTCCCTCATCACTAAGGCAAAACCTGTAATTTCATCAACCGTTTCACCCTTCATCCGTAGTGCAGTTAAAAAACTGGCCAACTGGGAAGACAATACCTCCCCATTCATCACCAAATTCATGGCGTCGATAGACTCTTCTCTGCTCAAATGTTTCCCTTCAACCACCTTATTTAATAGCGCTTGAAACATGCTCATCATCCTCCTCTAGTCTCCGAATTTGCTTGGCTGCTTGAATTGCCTTAAGCATTGCCTTCGCTTTATTCTCTGTCTCTTCAAATTCCTTTTCTGGCACTGAATCTGCAACAATCCCGGCACCCGCTTGAATGTAGGCTTTTCCATTCAAATAAGTAATCGTCCGTATCGTAATACAGGAATCCATATTTCCAGAAAAACTTAAATAGCCAATTGCGCCAGCATAGGCATTTCTTGCCATCGGTTCTAATTCGGCAATGATCTCCATCGCCCGCAATTTGGGTGCGCCGCTGACCGTTCCTGCTGGAAAACAGGATATCAATGCATCAAATGCATCTTTATCTTCTTCTAGCCCGCCTGACACATGGGAAACGATATGCATCACATGGGAATACATTTCAACTTCCATTAATTGCTCGACTTGCACAGAACCAAATTTGGACACCCTCCCTAGGTCATTGCGACCAAGGTCAACCAGCATATGATGCTCCGCTCTTTCCTTCTCATCGGCTAGCAAATCCCGTTTTAATGTTTCATCTTCTTGTGCGTTTTTCCCTCTTTTTCTTGTACCGGCAATAGGACGATTTTCGATTCTACCATCCTCAACCCGGACAAGTAGCTCAGGCGATGTTCCTACAACGATTTCCTGATCAGTAAACTGTAAAAAATACATATATGGCGAAGGATTTAAAGAACGGAGAACGCGATAGACATCGAATGGTTCTGCGGGTTCAGCCACCTCAAACCGCTGGGAGAGCACGACCTGGAAAATATCACCTGCGGTAATATAATCCTTTGCTTTCTCTACCATTTCTATAAATTCCTGCTTGGTTAAATTTGAAGTTACATCCAATGGAATCTCATCCTGATCCTGAGGTAAAATGTAGAGTTCTCGGGCCTGATCTTTCGTTTGGTGGATCATGATCGCCAATTGACGAATTTTCGCGCAGCAGGCTTGGTATTTTTCGCTAATAGCCGATTGATCATCCCCTTCTTCAATATGTAGATGGCTAATGACCTGAACCTCTTGCTTTAAATGGTCAAATGCAATAACAAGATCGGTGAACATAAATTTAATATCTTGCATCTCTAAGTCATTTTGTTTCGCTGTTGGGAGGTCTTCATAGTAATGGAGGATATCGAATCCGAAGTAACCTACCGCGCCACCGGAAAACCGGGGCAGATCAGCCTGCACTGGACTGCTGTACCTGGCCATTTCTTCACGAAGATATTCAATCGCATTCCCTTTCTTATGAAGCTTTTCACCGTTTCTCTTAGTGATTGTAATCTTGTCTTTCTTTGCCTCCATAATCATCATCGGGTCAATACCGATAAACGAATATCTTGCCCATCTACTTCCGCCTTCTACGCTCTCTAGCAAGAAGGATTGATTTCTACGCAGTTTTTGGTAAATGCTAATCGGGGTCTCCTGATCAGCCATAAATGCCATACGAATAGGAATAAAATTATAATGCTCGGCAAGCCCCATGGCTTGCTCTTGGGAAGGATAATACACGGCGGGCCACCTCTCCTTATTTTTCTGGAGAGAAGGAAATTGAGGTTTCTATTTATTTTTAATAGCAGTCTGTTTGCTAATAAAACAATAAAAGCCCAGGGATGCCCTGGGCTGAATATGAAAAATAGACGATGACCTAATGATGATCACCACTAAATACATATCAGACTCTGCTTCCTCAACTCAACTCTTCTCTTCAGTCTCTGCTCTTCTCAAACAAACTCATAAGCTAACTTCATTTTTCTTAGTTTATTACAGTTCAATACATGTGTCAATAAGAAACCTGAGATCCTTAGGAATTCCTTGAGACTAAATCAGGTCGAAGTCTTTTTGCTTCACGCAGAAACACATGCCGGATTCCATCGATTGGTTGATCAGTGTTTACTAACATCATAATACGAATACATTTCTCAAGACTTCCGGGTACTGGCATTTCATTGGAGCACATTAATGGAACTAGTTCCCAGTTTCGAATCGCTCTAATCGCTTTCGCCGGGAAATCCGCATTCAAATCATGTGTAACGGTAATGAAAATTGCCGCTACTTGATCTGGTGTGATCTGGTTTTGCTCGATGATTTGATCAGCCAGTTCCCTTGTTGCCTGTAATATTTCCTCTGAGTTATTTTCGGAGACAGTTATCGCCCCACGGATCCCCCTTACTCCCACCATCAATTCACCTCTTTTAAGATTTTCAACGTTTCTATCACCTGGTCATCAGCTATTCCTTTTACGATCTCAACGGATCCGATATTTTTAGGCAGGACAAAAACCAATTGTCCACCTGAGGTTTTTTTGTCATGTTTCATCGCTGCCAGCATTTCCATGGGATCAAAATGATCGGCCAGGCGAACGGGAAGCTTAAATTTCTTTAGAATGTCTATCGTCCTTTGGGAAACCCCCAATGAATTGTCAACCAGACCTATCCGTTCAGCCAACAAAGAAGCGGCAACCATCCCAATCGCCACAGCTTCTCCGTGTATCAGCTGTCCGTAGTGACTTAAGGACTCCATCGCATGGCCAAAGGTATGGCCTAGGTTGAGGATCGCCCGTCGCCCTTTCTCTGTTTCATCTTCTGAGACAACCTGTGACTTGATTAAACATCCTTGATGGATGGCTTGTTCAATATAAGGCGATTGCAAGTTTAATAGATTTTCGGCATGCTTGTCCAACCAATCGGTAAATTCCTTGCTCCAAATCAATCCATGCTTTACAACCTCCGCAAACCCGGCATAAATCTCCCGCGAAGGAAGGGTTTGGAGAGTTTCCGTATCATAAAAGACTAGACTTGGTTGATGGAATGCACCAATCATATTCTTTCCTACTGGGTGGTTAACCGCTACCTTACCGCCTACGCTGCTGTCATGAGCCAAAAGTGTTGTAGGAATTTGCACGAAGGGTACCCCGCGCATATAGGTAGCCGCACAAAATCCCCCTAAATCACCAACCACTCCCCCGCCTAAAGCCAAAAACACAGATTTCCGATCCATTCCGGCCTTTAACGCGGAGGTAGTCACTTCTTCAAGCTGCGCCAACGTTTTTGCCTTTTCTCCGGCAGGGACAATATGGTAGGAGCAAGAGTATCCCTTGGACTGCAAAATATCGAGAACCTTATTCAAATAGTGGGGAGCAACTCGATCATCGGTCACAATAAACAACTTGCGATCGGTTGAAATCCCCCGCTTCTCCAGTTCTTCCGGAAGCAGCGGGAAAATTCCATTTCCTATAAGAATGGGATAGCTGCGTTCTTTTAGATCGACAAGTAGCTGCTCCATTATCTGCTCTCCAAGTATTCTTTATATTGTTGTACACTTTGCTTCATTTGCTCCAGGTTATCGCTATGGAATGTTTCGCACATAGCTCTCGCCAATTCAATCGCCACTACAGTTTCAACAACAACAGCGGCTGCTGGCACAGCACAGCTATCCGAGCGTTCAATGGAAGCGGTAAACGGCTCCTTTGTTTGTAAATCGACACTTTGCAAAGGCTTGTACAAGGTTGGGATGGGCTTCATGACACCGCGCACAACAATCGGCATGCCGGTTGTCATTCCGCCTTCCAGGCCGCCTGCACGGTTTGTGCGACGGGAGAACCCTGTCTCCTCCGTCCAGATGATTTCATCGTGAACTTGTGAACCAGGTTTTGCTGCCGCTTCAAATCCGATACCGATTTCAACACCCTTAAAGGCTTGTATACTCATCACAGCCTGTGCTAATCGGCCATCAAGCTTCCGATCCCACTGTACATGGCTTCCTAACCCAATCGGAACTCCTTCAGCAATTACCTCAACAATACCTCCTAAGGAGTCGCCGTCCTCTTTTGCCTTGTCAATTAGATCCATCATTTTCTGAGCAGCCTCGGAGTCTAAACATCTAACCGGGGAGTCTTCTGTAATTTGCTTCAATTCGGAAAGCGGAACGGAAACCTCTTTTGCTTCCACTTCACCAATTCTTTTGACATGACTGCCCAAATCTATTTCGAATTGTTCCAGTAATTGTCTCGCGACAGCACCAACCGCTACGCGGACCGCTGTTTCTCTCGCACTGGAACGCTCCAAGATATTTCTCATATCCTGCTGATTATATTTTAATGCCCCGTTTAGATCAGCATGTCCTGGGCGCGGGCGAGTAACTTGTCGCTTTACTTCATCTTCCCCATCCCAGGGTTCTGGGCCCATAATATGCTGCCAATGTGTCCAGTCCTTATTCTCCACAACAAGGCAAACCGGAGCTCCCGTTGTAAAACCATGGCGAACGCCACTCACGATTTTCACTTGGTCTGTTTCGATTTGCATCCGACGTCCACGTCCATGACCCTTTTGTCTACGGCGTAACTGTTCATTTATTTTATCAATGGAAATAGGCACATTGCTTGGCAACCCTTCAATAATGGCCGTCAATTGTGGACCATGTGATTCACCAGCAGTTAAATATCTCATCTGTTCTTCCTCCACCCTTTAACGCTTTTAAGTGATATTATATTATAGCATTCAATAAAATGATAGTGTAAATACCAAGACGGGTGATTTTCTAAGGAGAAAAAGTCCCGTCTTGGGACTTTTTCATTTGCTTATGCTTGCTCTGTTTGATAGGCGGAAAATCCCCGGCCTAGCGATATTTCTGGTTTAGAATCTATTAACATCTCCGCGATCTGCTCTTGGTTTGTCCCTAGGACCTGGGCACATTCATCCGTCGTCAGCAGTCCGCGATAATAAGCTTCAATGACCTTCCGTTTGTCCATTTTATCCCTCCTTTATTTTCCCTGTTATCCCTATTTTTGGGGAATGGCTGGAAATATATACATAAAGGAGCTGTGAACATTTAACAGTTCTTTCTTTCCTGTACGGTAGGAATCCTGCGAATCAATTTTTTGTTGTAATGGTAGAATAGTTCTCCTATCAGGATGGAGGACAATGTACTACTGCAAATAGCAAATAGTGTTTGACCTGGAGTATAATACGAAGCCGCAATAATGCCAATAAAGTTCCCTAAAATTGTACCAGCTATGAGAAACATCCCATATCCCGCCAAATCAGCCCTTGCATCGGAAAAAAGGCGGGCTTTCAACATAAATTTCGTCCCATGCTTATAAAATGTATAACACATTAAAGTAATTAATAGAAACTTGAAAAGCACGGCTTCTCCCCCTAGGATTTATATTTTTTTGTAAAAAAAGGTATCTTCTGCTTCAAACTGATATTTTTGTGGGTGAAAAATTTGTTCTGTACTTCCCACAAATAAAACACCACCCGGGCGTAGGGCCTGACTAAATTTTTGGTACAGTATATGCTTTGCCTCTTCCGTAAAATAGATCATCACGTTGCGACAGATGATTAAATCATAATTTGTCTCAAAAGGATCTGCCAATAAGTTATGTTTCTTAAAATTAATCGCGCGTTTAATCTCCTCAGAAACACGATAAGTGGTGCCTTCCTTGGTAAAATACTTGGACAGCAGGTCTTTCGGACAATCCTGCAGAGAACGATCCGAATAAAGCCCAAGTTTAGCTTTTGCCAGTGCCCCTTCATCGATATCCGTAGCAGTAATTTGCAAATCCTTCAGGTTTAAAGATCTAAGCATAATCAAAGCAAGGGTATATGGTTCTTCTCCTGTTGAACAGGCCGCGCTCCAGGATTTCACCCGTCCCTTTTCTCTTAGAAGCCGAGGTAAGATCTTATTATTTAATACATCCCACCTGCCCGGATTGCGGAAAAACTCCGAAACATTTATCGTCATCCGATCAAGAAATTCATAATAAAGCTCTTGATCCTGATTCATCGCATCAAAATACTGCGCAAAGCTCGAATAGCCCCTTTTCAACCTAAGTGAGGTTAAACGGCGCTTCATTTGAGCTTCCTTGTACAAAAGCAAATCAATGCCAGTCTTGCGCTTCACATTCCCAATAAATTGGATAAAATCTTGGTCAACCATAGGCTTCTCTTCGTACCCCATCCGTATAAATATGTCTAAATCTATCTTTATTAAGTTCGATGTGGGATACAGGTATTCCTTCTTAGAAATAAAAAAAGGCATCCCTCAATTACTGAAGGACGCTCTTTTTTTATTAGATCCATTTATTAACCGTTTTGTCGTAATCGGTAAGATCTTCTTTAAACCAAAGGGCCATTTCACGTTGTGCACTTTCTGGGGAATCGGAACCGTGGATGATGTTCATTCCTACGCTAATTCCGTAGTCTCCACGAATAGTTCCTGGTGCTGCATCAGCTGGGTTTGTTTTACCCATCATGTTACGTGCAGTTGCAATTACATTTTCTCCTTCCCAAACCATAGCAAAAACAGGGCTTGAGGTAATAAAGCTAACCAATTCTCCAAAGAATGGTCTTTCCTTATGTTCAGCATAGTGCTGCTCAGCCAAATCTTGGCTGACACTCATTAGGATTCCGCCAACAAGCTTAAATCCTTTCTTTTCAAAGCGGGAAACAATGTCCCCGACCAAATTTCGCTGTACCCCGTCAGGCTTAATCATAATAAAGGTTCTCTCAACTGCCATCGATAATACCTCTTTTCCTTTTATGTAATAGCCCAAATAACTGGGCAACTTATTCCGAATGTGATTTTACCAAACTTTTCTATGCAAATGCAACTGAAATAAATGATCTGACGAATAACACTAATACTGCCTCTTACCAATAAAATTCGCTAGATCATACAAAGTTGCCCTGCTCGATGTATCTGGAAGATCATCCAACCAGGACAACGCCTTTTTCAAATATTTATCTGCCAAACATTGGGCATAATGAATACCGTCACTTTGGCGGATATATTCGATCGCCTTGTCCATTCCGTGGTTTTCTGAACGTAACAGGTACTGTAGTTGCTCGGCTGATTTCACATCATGATAACAGTAAATAGCCGGGAGGGTAATATTTCCTTGGCGCAGATCATTCCCGGAGGGTTTGCCCAACTTTTTTTCGTCGCCGACAAAATCGAGAATATCATCCGTAATTTGAAAGGCCATTCCGACATGATATCCATAATTGTACATTGCTCGTACAACTTGTTCCGTTGCACCAGCTGCAATCGCTCCCAATTGACAACTGATGGCAATTAGTAGGGCAGTTTTTCGCTTAATCCGATGCAAATACCGTCTCAAGTTTTGATTCCAGTTGTGAAAATCACGAATTTGCTCTACTTCCCCCACGCACACTTGTACAATAGCCTTGGACAATATTTTATGTATCCTTGGCATACCAAGTTCGGTGACTGTTCTCAGACCTTCAGCAAGGATATAATCACCTGTATACATAGCAATCCGGTTATCCCATTTCGCCTTAACTGTTAACTGTCCTCTCCGTTTCTCAGCATCATCGATAACATCGTCGTGAACCAAGGTGGCCATGTGAATTAATTCAAGCGCAACAGCCACATTTTTTAAACGCTCTAAATCATAGGTCCCCAATTTCCCGGCTAGCAAAACGAAAACAGGGCGAATCCTTTTTCCCCCTGCTTTCATTAGGTGACTTGCAGCCTCACGAAGCAACCCATGCTTGGTTGTAATCGATTTCTCCAGTTCTTTTTCTATAAAATTCATATCAGATCGCATTTGCAAATAAATTTCAGCCAACTTCATATGGTCCACCTTAAGTTAATTTAACTTTATCATTTGCTCCCCATACAGCAACTTCAACAGCTCTTGGTAAAAGCCCTAATTCTGCTGCACAGCGGTAGTAATATTCGATGCCACGTTTTTGCTCGTTGTCAAAATCATGACATAACCCGGCAAAGTATGCTTTCCAGAAAGGATAATCACCGCCGAAGTCTTTTTGTACTGCTTTAATAATATCATCAATCTTGACGTTTCCAAGCTCTTTCGCTCGTAAAAATTCAAGGTGAATGTCCTTAAGCAAGGATGGCCGCTGTTCTGCTAATTCCTTTCTCACGGTCCACAAGGCGAAAGTCATCCACATCCCTGTTTGTTTATACCATAATTCGCCCAAATCGTAAATATAATAGCTTGGATTCCTTAATTTTGCAGACAGTGCATCATCCCCAATTAACAAGCAAGCGTCTGCCTTAGCCATCATTTCGTCTAAAACAGGTGTCATTGTCATGTATTGCGGACGTAATCGATAAAACTTTTCCAATATTATTTTTAGTAAATTGACGGAGGTAGCTGAAGAACTTGTGAGGGCTATAAGGGGCTCTTCTAGAGTTTCCAAAGGTGTTTTCGTAAATAAAAAAATCGAGCCGACAGGTCCTTTTGCACTGACAGACAGATCGGAAAGTACTACACAATTGTCTGCCTGTTCCCCGTAAGCAAACGAAGATACGGGTCCCAAATCAAGTTCCCCTTTGGCAAGGAGACGATTGAGTTCTGCAGGAACTTTATGTATGAATTCTGCCCGATCAGCAAACTCTTTTTCTCTAAAAAAATAAAAAACCGGAAGTATATTTGTATAAGCGATTTTCCCTATCCTAACTTTCTCCATTCTGATGTTCCCCCCAACGTTGAAATAACGAATGCGGAAGTTCTAGCATATCCATAGCCTTCCCCACAACAAAATCCACCAAATCGTCTAGCGTTTTTGGCTTCTGATAAAATCCCGGAACGGCAGGCAAAAGCTTTGCGCCAATGCGTGAAAGTTTTAACATATTTTCCAAATGAATGGAATTAAGAGGTGTTTCTCTTGGCACTAATACTAGCTTCTTGCCTTCCTTAAGCATGACATCCGCTGACCTCTCGAGCAAATTCCCTGATGCACCGTGGGCAATCCCACTTAAGGTGCCCATTGAACATGGGATAATAATCATCGCATCTAACCGATAAGAACCACTAGCAATAGGAGCTGAAAAATCACGTAAATGGTGATAGTGCAGCTCCCCTGTTTTAGTTTGTCGGAAATAGGTTTCGATTACCCTGTTTCGATCTGTCGTATCCCATTCCAGTTCTTCTTTAAAGACTTGCCAACCGGCCTCCGTGACCACAAGATGAACCTTATGATCTTGCTTTAGAAGTTCCTGTGTTAAACGAACCCCATATACTGCGCCACTTGCGCCGGTAATTCCAACCGTGAAAATCTTCCTCATTACCTCACCATCTTACCCAAAAACTTGACTTTTTAACTGCTGCCGAAAAGCGTCAACCATGTTCTGCAATTCCCCCTGGACCCGGGGTTGCTCGAGCTGGTTAACTTGAGTGGCAATCTCATCAAGCAATTCTAAGGCTTGTCCTTGTAACCAAGCACAGGATTCTTGAATGGTCCGATCCTCAAGGAGCTTGGACAGCTGAATTTTGACGATTTGCCCCCAGCGAAAAGAGAGAAGTTCGTCAGTTAATCGTTCTACACGAATAAAATTGATGATGATATTTCTCCAGAGATTCCTTCCTCCATCCTGAACATACCGGGAAAGAAAAGAAAGATATAATCCCGAATCAATCGTATTCAACAAAGCTAATAACTGATCCGCACTAAGCTTTGATAAAGAAGTGTAAACCTCCGTCTTCACTTCGTTTATTTTAAGAATACTGTCAGCAAGGCTTCGAACTAGTTCAATGTCTTCAATTTGTGATAGCAGATAATAGTACTTGCTGCTATAAAAATCCCCTGCTAGCACAGCTAATTGCCGGGAGCGAATCTGATTCAAATCACGATATGTGGTTAAAGAAACCTTCTCATGGCAATCCAGTCCGATTTGGATAAGCAGAGTAGGTACTGCATACTTTTTAATATTCTCCACAGTGACATTAGAATCCAGTAAAAACAAAAAAAGAACCTGCAACCGTACAAGTGGGACGGGAGGGATATCCACGTACTGCTGAACAAACTCATTTTCCGCTTGTTTTTTTATTTCATTTATGATGTCTGAGATCTCTCCGTGGAATTGACTTTTAAAAAAATTCATTACCGATCCCCCAAGTTAAACAATGCCTAAAGTATAGCACACCGAATGAAAAATTGACTATGGATTATTATATCTTTATTAAGATAAATTTTTAAGCTCATTTTTGAATCTTTTCTTGCCAGAGGACACCAAAGGATATATTGGTTAATTTGTGAAGCAAGGCCTTTTTATCCTTTTCTGCAGATACTGAGGATAACTCCTCCAGCAACTGGTTGGATCTTTCTGCTGACAAAGCTATAAGAACTTCCTCATTTCCCTTTTCTTCATAGAGGACACGCACATAAAGCCCCTGTACATTGCTTGTTAAGAGATAAGCCGTATAGACAGATTGATAGAGCTCATCGTAAATATCATTGACATAGACGGGTTTGTCCGCTGTCACCTTGTAATCAACAGAAAGATTATGGTTTTGCCATTGGACCCGAGTAATCGCCATTTGCGAATTTACTTGTGTCATTATGTCAACGAGATTCGTCTGATCTAAAACGATAGGTTGGGAAATTTTAAAAACTGGCTGTAGCATTTCATTTTTTTGCATGCTCCCTTGAAAAAAGATCGAGAGCATGATTGCTAATAAAGTAGATAAAATCAGTGCAGCAAACATATTCCGTGTGAAAACCATCCAGGATTCACCCCTCTCTTACTTCATTGTACGAGACCGGGCGACCATGTATGACCGTCCACACGGGAATACTTTTTCCCTTCCCAATGCGGGAAAAAAGCAGGCACCGCCGCCTGCTCCTTCTAGTAGTTTCCTATTCTTCCGTCGTGTCAATGATTCCATGTCGTGTCTGGATAATGGCCTTGCCCCTGATTTTGACAGCAGAAGTATGTTCGGTAAATTGGGCAATCATCACTTCACCCTTGTCCAATTTTTCTGAATGATGGAAACGCGTTGATTCCCCTCTTGTCATTCCAATCACACTAACCCCGTTTTCCTTTGCCTTGATCACAAAGAATTCCGTTTGCATTGGATACCCTTCATTATTACTCATTTGCCCTTCCCCCCTGGCTTCACTTTCATCATGATTTTAATTATTAGTATACCAGAAATTAGCAGTTTCATGATGCAAAAAATGAGCCTTTGCAAATGAAAGGAAAAGCATTCCTTATCCTTTGATCAGGCTAAACACTTCAGCTCTTGCTGCTGCATCATCAACAAAACATCCCCTGACAGCAGAGGTGATTGTTTTTGCTCCTGGCTTTTTTACTCCCCGCATAGTCATACACATATGTTCCGCTTCGACGACGACAACGACACCGTGTGGTTCCAATTCCCCCATGATCGTGTCAGCCACCAAAGAAGTAATCCGTTCCTGTAGCTGTGGTCTTTTGGCTACCATATCAACAGCACGGGCCAGCTTACTCAATCCTGTAACTCTTCCACCCTTCGGAATATAAGCCACATGCGCATGACCGAAAAATGGTACTAAATGATGCTCACAAGTGGAATAAAAAGGAATATCTTTTACAAGTACGAGTTCTTCATGGTCTTCACTAAATATTACTGAGAAATATTCTCTAGGATCTATCTTTAAACCTTGGAATATTTCTTCATACATTCTCGCCACTCTTGCAGGCGTCTCCGCCAATCCCTCTCGGTCGGGATCTTCACCAACAGCCTCAAGGATCATACGGACTGCCTGCTGTATTTTTTCATGGTCTACCATTATTTTCGCCTCCTACTCCAAACAAATTTAATCATAGCATTGGACTACAATAAATGCAAAATAGTTTATGCTAGTGTATACTTAAATGGGTATTTGCGAAAGAGTATATTTTTGTGTGTAATCAGATAAAGTGTAGAGCCCAACTAAATACATTTAGCTAACGACGTAGAAGACAAAGAAAGAGGGTAACAAAAATGGATAGGGGATTGAAATGGGTTTCTATATGGAGCACTATTGGAATGTTTGTTGTGCTCATTATGGGAGCTATTGTGACAAAAACAGGTTCAGGGGATGGCTGTGGCAGTTCCTGGCCGCTTTGCCATGGGAAATTTGCCCCTTTGGCTAATTTGGAATCATTAATTGAGTATAGTCACCGTTTAGTTTCTGGGATTGTGGGTATTTTAGTTTTCACACAAGGAATTTGGGCGTGGTACAAGCAAGGACATAAATCAGGGGTCAAAGGTTTTGCCTTCGGTGGAATGTTCTTCACCGTGCTGCAAGCGTTACTTGGAGCTGCCGCTGTCGTTTGGCCACAGTCAGACGCAGTGCTTGCCCTGCATTTTGGATTTTCGTTAGCAGCCTTTGCCTGTATCTTACTGCTGACCATTTTAATTTTCGATGGGCATCGCCTAGCAGCGACGTCAACTGCACCAATCCCACCAAAAATAAAAATTGGAATTTGGTCGATCACCATTTACTCCTATGTCGTTGTTTATCTGGGGGCCTATGTCCGCCACAGCTCTTCAGGATTGGGCTGTTCGACCTGGCCCGATTGTAATGGGCAATGGTTTCCTGGTTTTACAGGTCCTTCCGGGATTCAATTTATCCATCGTCTGGCGGCCTTGATTTTCCTTTTATCTGTATGCTGGCTGTATATAGAGATATCTCGCCACTGCCGCAACCGAAAGGATCTCTATTTTGGCGGTCTGCTCTCCCTAGTACTTGCCGTGGCTCAGGTGTTAAGCGGTGCCGTTGTTGTTTGGACTCAATTACAATTGTTTCCTGCCCTTCTGCATAATATGATTATTTCCTTTTTGTTTGGGATCCTGTGCTTTATGTGTTTTCAAACCTTGGCAAGGAAGCAAAGCAAAGATGAGATGAAAACGAACGAAACAAGGGTCGCTAGTCTTAATCGGTAGAAACTTAGGATGAGAATCGGGCTAAGCCCGGTTCTTTTTATGTTCTGTCTCGAGAAAAATGCCGTAAAATGTGGAGATTTGGCGTATTTTATATACAAAAAGCCTTGAACTTCAGCTTTTTCTATATTAATATAAAGCATGTTACGAAATATGAAATTCAAGGAAATAGGTATAAAATTAACCATTCTGGTTAACAAAGATGAATAATACCAACTCATTGGGAGGAGGTGAAATGATGAATAAAACAGAATTAGTTGCTTACGTTGCTGAATCAGCAGAATTAACAAAGAAGGATGCTACTAAAGCGGTTGATGCCGTTTTTGACGCTATCGAAAGTGCTCTTAAGAACGGGGAGAAAGTTCAACTCATCGGTTTTGGTAACTTCGAAGTGCGTGAAAGAGCAGCTCGGAAAGGCCGCAACCCACAAACGGGTGAAGAAATTGAAATTGCTGCTAGCAAGATTCCTGCCTTTAAACCTGGTAAATCCCTTAAGGATGCTATTGGTGGCGGAGAAGCGTAAGCGACAGGCCATACGGTATCGCTATTATTAAACTAAAGCAGCATTTTTACAAATAGAAGTTATACATAATAAAGGACCGCTTGTGAGCTAGCGGTCCTTTATTTGTTTAAAGTATAATGGCTATTAACCCACCCGATCCCTCATTAATGATTCGCTGTAGAGTTTCCTGTAGCTTGTAACGTGCGTTTTCCGGCATCATGCCAAGTTTGGCGGAAATGCCTTCGTTTACGATAGAATTAAGGGAGCGTCCAAAGATATCAGAATTCCAGATGCTTAATGGATCATCCTCAAAGTCTTGCATCAGATAGCGAACCAATTCCTCACTCTGTTTCTCAGTTCCAATAATTGGCGAGAACTCTGATTCAACATCGACACGGATCATATGAATGGATGGCGCGGTTGCTTTTAACCTTACGCCAAACCGGCTGCCTTGGCGAATAATTTCTGGCTCATCCAAGGACATCTCCTGAATAGATGGAGGGGCAATCCCATAACCTGTCTGCCGGACCATATTCAGCGCCACGGCAACGCGGTCGTATTCCCGTTTGGCGTGGGCAAAATCCTGCATTAATTGCAGCAGATGATCCTTTCCTCTGATTTCAACCCCTACTACCTCCATCAGCACCTGATCATAGAGATGATCTGGCGCATATAGATCAATTTCCGCTATCCCTTGCCCCATATTCATATCAGATAAGGAGGCTCGCTCAATGAAATCGAAGACATCGAATTGACCTACCACACGATCCACATCGCGCAGGCGACGGATTTCCTTGACCGTTTCTCTGACGCTCTCTTCATAGCTTTGGCGCAGCCAATGGTCTTCATGAAGCACCATCACCCAGCTAGGCAAGTTCACATTCACTTCATGGACCGGGAACTCAAATAAAACTTCCCTCAATGTATTCATTACATCGGACTCAACCATCTCATCAACGCTCATCACAAGAACAGGTACATCATATTTTTCAATTAATTCAGCGCGAAGATCCTGAGTTTCTTTGCGGTTCGGATAGATCGAGTTGATTACAATAATAAAAGGTTTGCCTACTTCTTTTAATTCTGCAACGACTCTTTCTTCGGCCTCAATGTAACCTTCGCGTGGAATTTCAGCAATCGATCCATCGGTTGTGAGCACAACACCTAAAGTGGAGTGGTCTTGGACAACCTTCCTGGTGCCCATCTCGGCGGCTTCCTCAAAAGGAATCGGCTCATCATACCAAGGGGTATTGATCATTCTTGGTCCATTCTCGTCCTCGTACCCTTTTGCTCCTTGCACAGCGTATCCTACACAATCGACTAATCTAACGTTAATCTTTAATCCTTCAGCCACTTGAATTTCCACAGCCTGATTCGGAACGAATTTCGGTTCTGTGGTCATAATCGTCCGCCCAGCGGCACTTTGCGGCAACTCATCTTTTGCTCGGACGCGATCTGCTTCAGATTGGATGTGAGGAAGAACAACTAATTCCATAAAACGCTTAATAAATGTCGACTTGCCTGTTCGAACAGGACCAACCACACCTATGTATATGTCCCCTCCCGTTCTTTCAGCAATGTCTTTAAAGATATCTACTCGTTCCACTTGGATACCTCCCCTTCTTTAATTGCAACTAATCATAAGTGACACTTCATACAAATTAGGACACTATAAATATATGATTCAGAAATTCTGTTATGCTAAGATGTTTTCTTTTTACAAAAAAAAGAGCGACCCACAGGCAATCGCTCTTCATCCATCGTCACGCATTACCTATACTTGATTCTTATGTACAGGCCTCTGCAAATATGACATTCCGCATAGGAAAGTATTTACTTCTTCTAAGGATGGATACATCTTCTTCGAATCGGCTTCGATAGAAGATTCTCTTATTCTATTTCAACTTCTATTTAAACGGCGCCAAGGACACTTTCCCATTTATTGAGTCATAATAAAATGATTTAACCGGGACATAAATCGAATTTTGCGGGATGATCTCCCGTACATCCTCAAATGAAGCCGCCTGCAAATTGTTATTCTTTAAAACGAGTTCTAAATCCTCCGTGTAATCAACTCCAACCTGACCCGTTGAAGACATAATAATCGGCAGTTGCTTCCCAGAAATTGGACTCTCAATCGTTTGCGCTTGTTTTCCTATCCCAATTTGACTGAAATTGATGGTAAAGTAGCCAGGCCTAATGACCCCCTCAACGGGCAAGCTGTTATTCTTTTGATAATAATAGGAAACACGGGATTGTACAGTGGACACAGTATCCACGACTCTTAAATCCAACAATCGTACGGTTGGATTGGTTTCCACATCCGTTAAGACGAACAAATAGGGCCCACCCTGTTCAAAGGCTCCTCCTGGCACATAGGGCATATAACGTGGAACGAGCCCAGAGAAATCAATCACATATTTTTCAAAAATCGGTGTATCTGCCTCTTTAGTTAAAATAGGGAGCACTTTTGTTGCCTCGTGAAATTCATCGATCGCGGCTTGTACCATGGATACCTGTTCCATGAGCGGTAGTTGGTTCTCCATCAGTCTTTCCTTAGGGTACATGCATCCACTAACGAAAAGGATTGACAGCATGGTTACACCAAGTATCAGTAATCTAATCTTTCTCATTTTCTTTCTTTTCATGATTTCCACCTTGTTGTTGTATCTTTTCTTTTACGACAGCTTTCCATTTTTCCTCCGGGATAGATACTTCTGTATTTCCATAGATCCTTGTTTGACAGGCTAAGCGATACCCCGAACAAAGCGCTTCTTCCCCAACTAAACGGATTTCTGATGTGGATGGGTCTGAAATCAGAGCATCCTTTGACAAAATCATCACCTTACATGTTGTACAAGATCCATTTCCACCGCAGCGGTGTCGAATCGGAATTCTATTTTTTAAGGCTGTTTGCAAAAGATTATCACCACTTCTTGCTGTGACCCATTTCCCTCTTGGTTGAAACAGAATTTTAATCTTCATAACAGGACAACTAGGATTAAAAGAAAGGATGGGATCAAAAGTAGAAAAGCAAAGGCCGATACAAGGAATTTTGGTATACCGGTTAATTTTCGGCGGGCAAACATAATCGTAAAGTTGGCGATAAACATTAATAAGATCGCCACTAAAGATGACATTTCTTTATCCATAAACTCACAATCCTTTTAATTTCAAGATTAAAATACTATTTTTTCACAGTCCATGTCCTATTATACCAAAACGCACCATCCTAGGCCAATTGAATAATATAGTGGTAAATGCATTCGAGGGGAGCACCATTATGGACTATAGACATTGGAGAAATCCTGCTTTTTCGGGACCAAAGAAGAGAAACGTTGCCGCACGTAAACCAAAGCCCGCGGTTGAAATCATCACTCCCAAACAGGAAACAAAAAATATGAAGATTTCCTTGCAAAAAATAAAGGATCAATTTAGAGAAGCCCGTGAGCAATTACAGCAAATTGAAACAACAATGGACACCTTATATACCGTATTGGACACCATGGAGAGGTTTGGCAAACAAAAAGTAGGCAGAGGGAACAAAACGCAAAGTAATTTACTGAAGTCTTTCCAAAATATTGATTTTAAGCAGGTCATGGATCTTCTTCAATCTCCCTTGGTGCAGGCTTTAATTGAAACGATGGCGGAGGAAGATGAACCGAGTCCGGCTTCCTCTAAAAAAAAGCGGGAATAACATTTCCGCACAAAAAAAAGGGGTAACAGTTCAACTGTTACCCCTTCTGACTGTATCCTAGCCTGTTAAAGGCTGCATTTATTGAAACCCAATATAGTCTATGTGGACGAATCAATGACTGTAACATCCTTTAAAGCCCAATCTTGGATAGCTTGGGTAAGTTTCTCTAATCAAGTTTTTTATTCAAAAGAGATAACACAGTTTTCATATCAGCCTGTTTGATATCATTGTTTCGCAAGTACTTGATGATTTTTTCTTCTTTTTCTTTATCCAGCTGCACATTTGCCATTTTAGAAAGTTGTCGAATTAACTGCAGCATTCTTCCTTCATCAGAAAGATCATCTTTATTCACCTTACTTGCAAACACTTCAAGTTGCTTAGCATCTACCTTTGTATTGGTTTTCTTCTGCAACTTTTCCAGCAGCTTCTTGGAAAAACCTTTTGACATAACGAAGTCCTCCTCGTAAGTAGGTTCTAGACTATCTTATGAGGGGGACATTAATTATGTGCTACTTCCTCCATCTCATGTGTCTTCAGTCGCCCCATCAGATCCTCTACTGCTTTACGAGGTTCCTTATTTTCAAATAGGACTTGATATAATTGCTGCGTAATGGGCATTTCAATCCCACATTGGAAGGACAGTTCATACGATGCCTTGGTTGTTTTTACCCCTTCAACTACCATCCCCATCACAGATAAAACCTCCTGCAGGGAATGACCTTGTCCAAGCATATTTCCTGCTCTCCAATTGCGACTATGCTTGCTTGTACATGTCACAATGAGATCTCCCACACCTGCTAAGCCAGAAAAAGTTAGTGGGTTGGCACCCATATAAACCCCTAACCGACTAATCTCCGCCAAGCCTCTCGTCATTAAGGCAGCCTTTGCATTATCTCCAAACTGTAGTCCATCTGAAATTCCTGCACCAAGGGCAATAATATTTTTTAATGCACCACCAATTTCTAACCCCACGACATCCGGATTAGTATAAACACGAAAATGTTGATTGATCAGCGCATCTTGTGCCTCCTCAGCGGTTTTGATGGAGTTTGAAGCAACAACAACGGTTGTTGGCGACCTTTTGCTTACTTCTTCTGCATGACTGGGGCCGGAGAGAACGGCAATTCTTTCATGAAGTGGAACCGGGAGTTCCTCCAGTAGAATTTCCGAAATCCGTTTATGAGTTTCTAGTTCTAACCCTTTAATGGCATGAATAATCAGGGCCTCTTGTGGTATGTACCCGCTCACCTGTCGAGCCACTTGACGAATGCTATGGGAGGGGACAACAAATAGGATCATCTCTTTTCCTTCGACAACCTGTTCCAGTTTACTTGAAGCCTTGATTGTATCTGGAAGTTGAATGCCCGGTAAGTATTCTTCATTGGTATGATTCCTGTTTATTTCATCTGCCTGTTCCGATCGTCTGGCCCAGATCTCTACTTGATGCGCATTATCTGCCAGAACGATTGCTAGTGCTGTTCCCCAACTCCCTGAGCCAACTATACCAACTCGCAATGTTCCCCCACCTTTCTTCCACCTCAGGCATTACGATTTTTTGCTTCCAAGCTTCCGCTCTGTCCCATTTAACAATCGCTTCACATTCTCCCGGTGTCGATAGATCCCCAAGATGGCAACAATAATCCCCAGGATAATATAAGATGATGGATCATGTCTAAAGTACATAAAAACCGGGATCATCACCAATAAAATAAGGGAGCCAAGAGATACGTACCTCGTAATTGCAATGAGGACGATGGCCGTCAACACAGAATACAAGGTTGGGAAAAAGGAGATCGTGCCCAATACACCAATCGTCGTAGCCACTCCTTTCCCCCCTTTAAATCCAAAAAACACGGGCCAATTATGCCCAAGAATTGCGCCCAATCCAGCCATGGCTGTTGGCATTGGATCTCCTGCTGACAGACCGGCAAAGATTAGAACAGCTGCAACACCTTTAAAAGCATCAAGTAAAAGCACCAAGATCGCGGGTCCTTTTCCAATCACCCTCAAAGTATTGGTTGCACCTGCATTCCCGCTCCCATGTTGACGAATATCAATTCCCGCTACTTTTTTTGTAATAAGATAACTAAAACTAATAGAACCTAATAAATAGCCCACTAGAATGGACAAAAAATTAATCACTACAGATTCCCTTCTCCCATTAATCTTCTGCTTTATTTCTAACAATCATACGCAGTGGAGTTCCTTCGAACGGAAACGCCTCTCTAATTTTATTCTCTAAATATCGTCTATATGAAAAATGCATAAGTTCAACATCGTTGACAAAAAGAACGAAGGTCGGTGGCTTCACAGAAACCTGTGTCGCATAATTAATCCGCAGCCTCCTCCCTTTGTCTGTAGGCGGCGGAGTGACTGTCGTTGCCTCCTGGATAATATCGTTTAAGACACTTGTGGAAACTCTCATTGCATGCTGTTCCGCAACCTCTTGAACTTTAGGGAGGATTTGTTGAATCCGCTGCTTCGTGTTTGCCGACACAAAAAGGATCGGTGCATAACTCATAAACTGGAAATGGTCTCGAATACTTTGGGTGAAGGTTTGGAACGTTTTATCGTCCTTCGCCAATACATCCCATTTATTCACGACAATAATTGCTGCCCTTCCTGCCTCATGGGAATAACCAGCGATTTTTTTATCTTGTTCAATGATCCCTTCTTCAGCATTAATAACAACCAGGCAGACATCCGAACGTTCAATGGCCCGCAAAGCCCGAAGTACACTATACTTCTCTGTGGATTCATAAACTTTTCCGCGCTTGCGAACACCAGCCGTATCAATAATGACAAAGTCCTGCCCCTCCCTGGTCAGCTGGGTATCGATCGCATCCCTCGTCGTGCCTGCCACATCGCTAACAATGACTCGCTGTTCCCCCAAAATCGCATTAACAAGGGAAGACTTCCCCACATTAGGGCGGCCGATAAACGAAACCCTGATTACATCTTCATCGTATTCCTCTTCTTTGGTCTCGGGGAAATGTTTGATCACTTCATCAAGTAAATCCCCAATCCCCAAACCATGTGCACTGGAGATCCCAATCGGTTCTCCAAAACCCAATGAATAAAATTCGTATAGTTCATTCATTCGGGTTGGATTATCTGCTTTATTTACTGCTAAGACAACTGGTTTTTTGGAGCGAAAAAGCATCTTAGCCACTTCTTCATCATCGGCAGTGATTCCCGCTGTGGCATCCACAACCAAAATAATGACATCGGCTTCATCAATAGCGAGTTCTGCTTGATAACGGATTTGCTGAAGAAAAACATCTTGATCATCATAGGCAATCCCACCTGTATCAATCAAATGAAATGGATGATCTAACCATTCTGAACTACTGTAAATGCGGTCTCTTGTAACACCCGCTACATCTTCAACAATCGAAATTCGTTCACCTACAATTCGGTTAAAAAGAGTGGATTTCCCCACATTTGGTCTTCCCACTATTGCTACAACTGGATTAGCCATCTTTATCCAACCTCACTTTCAAGGATTTATATTACTCGATTTACCGGATTCTTGCAATTGGAAACCCCATAATCAACCAGATGTTTCCGCTTTTTTTCTGCGAAAGACGGTAATCCATTTTCCGTAACTAAACAATCCGCGTACAATTATTAACATACTGAAAGTTATCCAGCACAAATCAAGGAAAGATGGCGATCCGAAGAAAAACTGTGCCGATTTTCCATAAATATAATACTGAAACCCTACCTCATTTAATGAAAGTCCGAAAACGATGATAATAAACTGCTGAGTGGGTCCTTTCGCAGCAATAACCGTCAGCAAAGCCGCTAAAGAAGCAATCATATAACTTTCTTCAAAGATCATTAAAACTGGATCCAATCTTAAGACTAGCTGCAGAAAAAACAAACAAGTCCCAATCAAAAATCCTGCCGAAACCAAATGCATCCGGCTTTTCTCCGATTGCTTAAGCCAAAGATATACAGCCATTATCTGTAGCACTGCAAAAAGGACAGAGAAATTTCTGAGCATAGGCAGGTCCACAACCCTATTCCCTCCAATTAAAAGAAAGAGTAGAATCCATCCCAAGATTCCTTTGCGAATCCCCTGTTGCTCAAGGAAGCGGTCAAACACACCCAACATCAAAAACAAAAATAAAAACCAATTGATAATCAATCCTGTTATTCCAGCAACCATATCCATTCTCCTTCTTCTATCGCTTCTATAGCCTTCGAGGTTTTTATTTTCATTATTCCTCAAAAAGGAAAGAAAAATCATTGGGACGAACAATTGTCTCGGACTCAATAAAAAATATCAGACCCTAGCCGTGATTTGTCGAACAAAAAAGAAGTTACGTCCCTCCGGGCTATACGAAGGGAGTGTAACTACTTTGTTAAGTGTATTCGACAAATTTCAGCTAGGGTCTGACCCCACTGTTACCTGCTGATTTTTGGATGGTCCGTTAAGAAATATTTGAACGTCAACTTATCTTGGACGGGAATCCATGCCCCAACTCCTTTTTGGGTTACGTTCTTAATAACCAACTTCTTTTCATTTCCTTTAATGTGAAGATACACTTCCCCGTAAAGGACGTTTCCTCTTTCGCTAGCTGCTGGAATAAATGCATTAAGATAACCAATTTTTTTAGGAGGCACCCTCATGATCGTGTCTAATTTTGTTCCTTTTCCAATTGTACTTTCAAATGCCAGATTCAATCCCGTTTTTCCTTTAGCATCAGCAATCATTAATTTTTTCACTTCATCTTCGGCCATTACTTGTGTGGTTAGCCCCCCGTGTGCAGTGAACTCCTCATTTTGCTCATATGTTAATTCAATAGTTTCCCTGCCACCACGATTATCATATTTGTTGCTGTTTGCTTCTTTATATTCCCAATTGACTGAGGTTTCCTTGGAATCATAATGAAGCGCCCAATTTCCCAAATAGATATTCGCCTTGAATCCGATAGCCAATTTGGAGGTTTGGATGGTTGTTTCATTTAATAAACGAATTAAGTTGGGATTTTCGATTTCATATTCCGTTGTCCTAAATAGTTCTAAGGTTGAAGCGCTTGGCTGAACATATTCCGGATCCATATCCGGGTTTGGATACGTATTTTGCCTGGAGATATCCTTTACTGAATCGGGGATTTTCAATTTTCCCGCGGAAGCATCCGCGACAAGGCTTTGACCGATCCCAAAAGATAAGATCAGCAAAAAGGCAATCGAAACATAAAGAACTTTTTTCATAAAAACTCCTCCATCTGCTGCCTGCTGCTTTTAACTGTTTATTACCCAAAGAGATGATTTTCTTGTCTTAGTATGAGCACTTATGGAAAAAACAGTGGAGGAAAATATTAGTAAATATTGTATAAGATTCTATTAGAAGTTTGGTTTTCGCTTTTCAGCAAAGGCCAAACAACCTTCTGGAAAATCAATGGGATCCACATAATTCCAAGGTATACTCTGCTTCCATTCACACGCGGCAACCGCTTTTTTCACGGCTCGCAAGGATGCCCCCGAGTTACTGACAATCGTTTCCGCCAGATTTAAAATATGATCATCCAATTTTTCATTCTCAATCAGCTGATTAAGCAGTCCGTTTTGGTATGCTTCTTCCGCATTGTAAATTTTGCTTAAATACACAATCTCCTTAGCCCGACTAGCCCCGATTATGCGGACGATTCTCCTCATAAAAGAGGGGCCGACTGTAATTCCCAGACGTCCCACGGGAATTCCCATCCGGGTGTTCTTTGTTCCTACTCTGATGTCACATGCAAGTGACAGAACAAATCCTGCCCCTAAAGCTGGACCGTCCAACGCAGCAATCACAGGAATCGGTAAACTTTCATAAACGGAAATAGCTTCTTCCATGTTTACAAAGGCTTGCTCTGCTTCTTCCAACGACATCTCACAAAATTCCTTAATATCTGCACCGGCCGTAAACTGACCTATCGTTCCGCGAAGAATGAGGACCTTGTTCTTGGGATTGGACCCGGCTTCCTTTCCAATCTTCGCTAACTTCTTCCACATATTTGATGTTAACGCGTTCCTTGCGGCAGGTCGATTGATCGTAACGATTGCAATCTTGGCAGTTTCCTGTAGGGTAATCTTTCCATCGGGCATTCTCTTAATTAAAATCCTCAAATCCTTCACCTCATTTTATAGGGGTCGATTGTCGACATTTACATGCTATCAACACATTTCAAAATAGTCAATATATTCATGTGATTATTCACTTAAACCCCTCTCTACATATTTTTTAAATTATGTTGAAACACATACGAATAGGACTGGCGAAAAGCTTCATAGGATGGAAGGAAGAAGGAGGTGGCAGTGAAGATGGCATTCTACACGACGGTAGTTAGCCTATTAGGCATCAAACTGCTGAAAAATGCAGATGGTCACTTTTTCATTAAAGTATGGAGGGGGAAGGTTCGACCAATTAAAAGCTAGATGAATGCCTTTAAACTTAGAAAACATAAAAATGACAGGAATTTTCTTTCCTGTCATTTTTCATTTCTCTGACTAAAATGTGTACAATCAATGCCCCTCATGGCGGCCCAATGATAAGAATCACCAGATATTACCACTGGGACATCCGATATCGTATAAATGTTGGAAACACCTAGTGCGGTCATGATCAATCGAACCTGCTCATGGATACGAGAAACAACGGAAAGGCCCTCTTCAAGGTCAAAATCTTTGACCAGACGAAGAAAAAATCCCGCCATACCTACCGAAGTTGCACCTAAGGCTAGCGCTTTGACAATTTCCAATCCGTTTGTAATGCCACCCGTTGCAACCTTGTCTACCTTGGTTATGGAAGATAGTTCAAGAAGGCTTTGCACAGTTGTCAAACCCCAATCGTTTAACATCTCAAGTGGAATCATGCGACGTCTGTTTTCAATTTCTGCAAAGTTCGTGCCTCCTGCCCCTCCGATGTCAATGGCCTGAATACCTAAGTCAACTAGACGTTGGGCAGCATTCTTCGACATACCAAAACCCACTTCTTTAACAAACACTGGACAATGAACAATTTTAACAATGTCTTCGATCCGCTTACAAACCCCTCTAAAATCTCTGTCCCCTTCAGGCATAATTAATTCCTGCATGACATTAAGATGAATTTGTAAACCATCTGCTTGGATCATATCAACTGCTCTTAGAGCTTGTTCTGTCGTTGCTTCTGCCCCTAGATTTGCAAAGATAATCCCATTGGGGTTTACTTCGCGAACCACGGAGAAGGATGACTGAACGGAAGGTTCTTTAATTGCAGCCATTTGTGAACCCACAGCCATCGCCAGCCCTGCTCCTTCCGCCAGAAGGGCTAATCTTCTGTTGATTTCGTAGGTCTCGCCTGTTCCACCTGTCATAGCGTTAATAAGAATCGGCGAACTTAAATCAAGTCCGCCGATTGATGTAGAGAGCGAAACATCTGCCATCGAAGATTCAGGTATGCAATTGTGTACGAACTTCACATCTTCGAAGCCATGCTTTCCGCTGATTCCAGTTTCAATAGCATATTGAATATGTTCTCTTTTCCGTGAAGTTCTTTCCATGAAACAATCCTCTATATTAAGATTTTAATTTTTTAGCTAAGTCCCCAAGGCGGTCGCCGATGGTAATACCCATTCCACCGTTGTCAGCTTCATAATTGGCAATTTCCTTCTTAGTAGCCTTTACTTCTTTTTCTTCTTCAACTTCACGAATACTTAAGCTGATTCGTTGTTCCGCAGCGTTGATATCCAAGATTTTCACTTGGACTTGCTGTCCCTCCTCAAGGACTTCACCAGGACTTCCAATATGGCGGTTTGATATTTGAGAAATATGAACCAAACCTTCTACTCCTGGTGCTACCTCAACAAAAGCTCCAAAGCTAACTAGCCGTTTAACGGTTCCAGAGACAATCGAACCGACTTTCAACTGAGATAAAGAAGTTTCCCAAGGTCCAGGCTGGGCTTCCTTCATACTCAAGCTAATTCTTTCATTTTCTTGATCGACTTTTAGAATTTTCACCTTCACCTTGTCGCCTTCACTTACAACATCCGATGGTTTATTGACACGTTCCCAGGATAATTCGGAGACGTGAACAAGCCCATCAACGCCACCAATATCAACAAATGCTCCAAAATCGGTTAAGCGTTGAACAGTACCTTCAAGAACAGCCCCTACTTCAAGTTGGTCAAATAGTTGATGTTTTTGTTTATTCTGTTCATCCTCCAGAACAGCGCGGTGAGAAAGAATCACTTTATTCTTCTCGCGGTCTAGTTCAATGACTTTTAAGCTTAAACTTTTTCCTTTGTAATCCGAAAAGTCTTCCACAAAATGACGTTCAACATGGGAGGCAGGAATAAATCCGCGAACCCCAACATCAACGACTAGTCCACCTTTTACCACATCAGCTACTGCTGCTTCAAAAACAGTACCTTCGGAAAATTTCTGTTCCAAATCATCCCATGCTTTAATCGCATCAACTGCTTTTTTGGAAACAAGAACTTCATCCTTCTCTTCGTTGATTTTAATTACTTGGAAGGTCATCTCCTCACCTTCAGTAAGTACATCCCCTACCTTTTCAATATGTAAACTGGAAACCTCACTAATCGGGAGTATCGCTTCTGTTTTGTAACCGATGTCTACTAGAGCTTGCTTTGCATCTACCTTCGTTACTTTTCCTTGTACTGTGTCACCAACCTCAAAGGATCTTACTTCTGCATTTTGCATTTCTTCAGCCATGGACCATTCCTCCTTCATAATCAAACCATAATTGCCTTTTTTCTATCTCAAATATTTTGTAACTATTAATTGATAAATAATGGCTTTAGGATTTAGTATGAACAAATTGTTTTGTTTGATGCAAACACGTGATGACAAAACTATCAGCTGTATTCATCAATTAATTGTTGTATTTCCTTCATTATTTTTCCGCTTGCTTCCTCTGTTAACGCCGAAGTCACTTTTTGTTGGCGTAATTCAGTCATATTAATCGGCTTCCCATAAACCACTCTCATCGATTGGAACATCTTCCAATCCCCAATAACAGCTGTAGGAATAACCGCTGCTTCAGACTTTAAAGCGAAGAGTGCAGCTCCCGGGTATGGCTTCCCAAGCTTCCCATCTTTGCTTCTCGTCCCCTCAGGGAAAATTCCTAAGACTTTACCTTCCTTTAAAATCTGCAGGCTCTTTTTTAAAGCACCTTTATCACTCATTCCTCGTTTCACGGGATAGGCTCCAAATTGCTTAACCAAATAGGAAATAACAGGAATCTTAAAAAGTTCCTCTTTTGCCATGAAATGGACTTGTCTCTGTATTGGCGATGCGATAAAAGGGGGATCAAGGTTATTTTTATGATTCGAGCATAAAATTACCCCCCCTTGTAAAGGAACATTCTCTAGGCCGATGATCTCCCACCGATAGACAAATCGGTAAAGGATCCGAAACATCCCGCGGAATAATCGATACAAAAACATCTTTTCGTTCCACCCGCCTAGTTTTGGGTTTTATTTTTACAAAGTTCGATAATCCTACTTACCACTTGCTCTATTGTCATTCCAGTTGAATCAAGAATAGTGGCGTCCTCTGCACAGCGAAGAGGGGCGACCTCCCGATCACTATCGGTCTTGTCCCTAAGTTGAATCTCCAATTGTAAATCAGCAAGATTTGCATCATGGCCTTTTTCAAGCATTTCCTTATATCTTCTCATGGCCCTTTCTTCAATCGAAGCGGTAAGAAACACCTTGACTTCTGCATCTGGAAGTACGAACGTTCCAATATCTCGGCCGTCCATAACAACACTCTCTTGACCAGCCAATTTGCGTTGCAAGACCATCATTTTTTCTCGAACCTTGGGGTGTTTAGCAACCAATGAAACTTGGCGACTGACATCTGGATGTCTAATTTCTTCGGTTACGTCACGATTGTTAAGAAAAACCCTCTGTCCGGAAGCTTGCTGCTGCAGTCCAATCGAAATACGATCTAAGAGACTTGCAAGTTCTTCTTCGTCAGAAAGGGATACTCCCTCATGCAAAGCAGCAAGTGTTAAAGCACGGTACATCGCCCCAGTATCTATATATGTATATCCCAAATGTTTTGCAGTAAGCTGTGCAACTGTGCTTTTCCCAGCACCAGCTGGTCCATCAATAGCAATATTCATTAGTCATCCCTTTCCTGGAGGTTAAAGGTTCATAGTTGGCTCTGCCCGCCAATCGAAAAAAAGCAGGATTCTGCCTGCTTACATGCTCAATTGAATATTTGATTTCCTTTGATTGAAGAGCCAAGATCTTTAGGTCAGCCAAACAGCCAGTCTATTCAATTTACCTTGATAGTACCATAGTGTTCCTTAAGATGCAACGCCTTCCAACTGCTCTACCTCAACGATCCACCCACGAAAGGTATCATTATAAAGCAATAGCTGCGAGCCCATTAGGAGCAAGACAAGAAAAATGATAACCAAAATGATAGCTTTTTCGATTGAATTTGAAAATTGGCGGAACCTTTCCTCATAGGAAGGATATTTATCTCTTCTCATAGCCATCGCCTCCATTCCCATTATTTCCAGAAATGGATAGAGCTATAATAGCTAATAAGATCCTTTCCTTCTTAGTTCCACCTAACCATCTTTCCCGTTTCCTCATCCAATGGTACTTCAATCGCCAAAAATCCTTCCCCAATATCTGCAACCCTCGATTTGTAGGTTTTTTTGGCCTCAGCTTGATCTTTAGTAAGCATGTTCATCCTTAATAGAGTGCTAATACCAGGGATCATTCCTGAAACCTCCATCTTTTTCTTTATGAAGGTTATTATACCATTTAGAATAGGTGCTGCGTAGCTTTTCCTTTCAAGTGCAGACCCTTACCGAAGTTCATCTAGGTATTTCAATTTTTAATTAAGAGTCTGACTCCGTACTAAAAAAGGAGTCTCCATCTGGAAAACTCCTTTTAAATCGTCTTAGTTATCCGATCTTGCCGGGCTTATCCAATTTTTCAACAACCTCTTCATCGCCGTTTTCAACATTTATAAAGATTCTAAATGCCTGGTCACTTACCGTTCCCATAAATTCATAGCACAGAACCTCATCATTATTGTCATTTAAGACCACAGCTTTCCTTGACTCTTGTACTTTGAAGTTAGGATTGACTTCTTTTCTAGCCTGTTTCATGGAAAGTTTTGGCGTAACGAACTTCCGGTTCTCTTTGTGGTTAAAAATGAACTGTTCCGCCTGATATCCAACCACCTCACCAGTATCCAAGGCAACCTTAACCGTCAAGGCGTCAGGATATATTCTTACGCCATTTTGACTATACACATAACTTAATACTGCTGTATTGTCGTATTGTTCAGTTGTATAGTTCTCCATGTTTTTCAAACCATGTTTCTCGAGAAACGCCTTGCCTTTCTGCACTGCCTGCTGGATGTCCAATTTCTGTTTGGCAATGTTTCGATTATTAATCATCCAGACAACGTGTCCGCCTTTTTTCGTGACATCTAGATGGATCGTATTGTTTCCTGCTGGTTTTGTAACAGCTACACTAATCGCACTGTATTCATGTCCTTTTCCACCCCGGTCAACCTTGACATTTGCCTGGCCTGCTTGAATTCCCAAGAATTGCAAAGCAATTTTCTTTGCTTCTTCTTCTGTAATTTTCTTCCCTGTCAGGTTTTTATCACTAAACCTTTCTTTATTCTGCAAGGTCTGAATACCTGGACCAAAATCAATATCTGAATACTCATTTACCGTTTTGTCAATCGTCCGAAATCCATCAATGATCGTATTGTCCAAGTTTTCCTCTTCCGAGGCAAGAGCCGATTCCACATCCATCCAGCGCAGTTTTTGATCGATGACTTTCGACTGTACCCTTCGAAGTTCAGATTGGATCTCTACTGCACGTGAATGAAGGGTTTTCAAATTTTCATATTCCTTCTCCGAAAGGGGGTCTTTATTTAAATCACGGACCGCTGTTTTGTAGGCGAAATCCCCTATTTTCGCCAGAAATTCTTCGGTTTTACTAAACGACATCAAAGCCAATGGGAGTTGTCCCACATCCGATCTGGCCACAGATGAAATGCGCCATACGTTGCTCATTGTTCCATCGATTTGTCTACGTGAATTAATCGCTAAAGTTTTTCCTAACTCGTCTTGCAATTGATCCATATGGAAGGTTAAATCGTGAAAGGCGCGTTGGTATTGATTTTCTGCTTTAATTAAAATGGAATTTTTCTCTTGGTTCTCCTGATAGCCCCACATCCCAAGTCCAATCACTGCAACAGCTAAGATCGGCGTTAGTACACCGGCAATTTTTGAGTACATTCGCTCCACTCCTTATCTACAGAAAATATGCTTGCCAATCCGTTTGACTTGTGGTCTGCTCCAAATCCATGCTGATGTTGCAGTTGCCGGATTAAAGTAATAGGTACATCCTCCAGTCGGATCCATCCCATTCAAGGCATCTTGGACCGCCTTTTTTGCATTCTCATTTGGAGTGAGCCAGATTTGTCCATCTGCGACAGCCGTAAAGGCGCGTGGTTCAAAAATGACTCCGGAGGGTGTATTGGGAAAAGATGAGCTTTCAACCCGATTAAGAATGACTGAAGCAATGGCCACTTGACCGATGTACGGCTCTCCGCGAGCTTCACCGTAGACTGCGTTCGCCATGAGTTTAATATCATTTGCGGAATGCCCATGTGCTTTATAGGTGGCCTGTTTTCCCTGATGAACATTCTCTCGTTTTGCAGTAGGGTTATATTTTGTTTTGCTGACTAAAAGTCTTTGCGTCTTACTTCCGACTTTGCCGTCTACCTTTATGCCAAAATCCTTTTGAAATTTGCGCACTGCCCAATAGGTATTCCAGCCGAATTTCCCGTCTGTCACATCCTTTAAATATCCGATATACTTCAATCGTTCCTGAAGTTCAACAACATCTTGCCCCGAAGAACCTCGCTCGAGAACCCTCCCGCTAAATGTTTCCTGACTTGAAAAATGAGGCAACGTAAACATCATTCCACAGATCATAAGGATAGAAACTAAACAGATGGATATAACTCTCATGTTGTTTGTCACATTCATTTCCTCCTGCTGACACAGATAATTTGTCTTGAGCATATTGTTAGTTCTATCCAATTCAATTATTCATTCATTACCAATTTGAGATGGAGGTAGATAGTTGATACAAAAAAGAGCCAACCCGGCAAAGGTTGACTCCATTTCAGTCTAATTAGAACATTTCAGTAGAGATATCAAAGTCTTTTTCATTACTGCACAGGCATTGTTTAAACCCTGTTTCAATGGTGCCTGTCTTACTTTTCTTGCCTACTAAAGTAAACCGCTCTCCGCACGTGTTGCAGCGAATTTTCACCTTATAGCGGTCCCTCTGATCTAACATGATTTTAACTCCTTTCCATAAAAAAACTTTCTTACCTTATTTTGTTCAGATCGAAGTCGTTTTAGACCTTCTTTGAACTTGTTTGACCCTCCGCAATGAAATAAACCAAAGAACAGCCATAAAGGGAACAAGCAGCCAAGTAAAATGTTTTTCGATGGAATAAATAAAAAAGTCGTAGAATCCATGTAGTAATACGGGGATGATCAAAGAGCACAATAAAAACCGTCGTTGTGCTGCTCTATTTTCATGAAACTTTCCTTTTCCCAAATAGTAACCCATGGTTACCCCAAACAAAGCGTGGCTTGAAACAGGTAAGAGGGCTCGTAATAGGGCTGTCTCAATGCCATAGGAATATAAGTAAAAAAAGTTCTCTAAGGTAGCAAAGCCAAGTGAAACGCCTACAGAATAGACAATTCCATCATACGGCTCGTCAAATTCCACATGCTTATAAACCAGATAATACACAACAAACCATTTGAAAAATTCTTCTATTAGTCCAGAAACAAAAAAGGATTTCCCAATCACGTTGAATTGAATTTCTTCTTGTAGCCCAAACTGTAAAACCATAACCGGGAACACTAAAAGGATCCCAGAAACAAAGGTTTTAATAACAAGGTGGAGCGGCTCTGTCTGGTATTTATCCTTTAAATAGAAATAGCTCAAAAGGGCAATTCCTGGTGCAATAGATGCGCCAATCGTGGCAATCATTTTCTATCCCCTTTTCTTATGCTCGGAAGTGAACATAAAAATAGATACGAATATCGTAACATGGTTTTTACGAATAGAGAATATAAGTACGGAAGGATTTATCTGGATGAGGAGATTTTGATTTTTTGGCATCTGTTGTAATGCAAGGAAAAGGGACAAAAGAGTACCCATGTAATTGCCTTTTGTTCCCCTTTTTCCCCTGTTTTTTATACCCATCCTCGAAAGCGTGCCGCCTCAGCCATCTTCTTGCTCCCAACCATATAAGCTGCGAGTCTCATATTTACTCGTCTGTTTTCGGCTGTCGTGTAAACATTATGGAAGGCCTTCACCATGACTTCGCGTAATCTACTTTCAACCTCTTCTTCTGACCAATAGTAGCCCTGGTTGTTCTGGACCCACTCAAAATAGGAAACTGTCACCCCTCCTGTACTTGCCAACACATCGGGAACAAGCAATGTTCCTTGCTCCGCAAGCATCTGGGCAGCCTCTAGATCGGTCGATCCATTCGCTGCCTCAACCACGATTTTCGCCTGAATTTGCTTTGCGTTTTCCATCGTAATTTGATTGGCAATAGCAGCTGGAATCAGAATATCACATTCCAGTTCTAACAATTCCTTATTGCTAATCGTCTTGTTAAAAAGTTTCGTTACAGTACCAAACGAATCTCTGCGGTCTAGAAGGTAATCAATATCAAGACCCTCCGGATCATAAATGCCGCCGTATGCATCCGAAATGGCTACGACCTTGGCCCCTTTGTCATTAAGGAACTTCGATAGAAAGCTGCCCGCACTACCAAAGCCCTGAACAACAACGTGTGCTCCGTTTAAATCGATACCTTTCTTTTTCGCCGCCTCTTCGATGCAGATGGTCACTCCTTTTGCAGTGGCGGACTCTCTTCCATGTGTACCGCCCAAGACCAGCGGTTTTCCGGTCGTAAATCCTGGGGATTCATTTCCCCGAATCCGGCTGTATTCATCCATCATCCAAGCCATGTATTGGGAATTGGTGTGGATTTCTGGAGCGGGAATATCCTTAGTAGGACCGATAACTTGACTGATGGCTTGAATATAAGCACGAGTTAATCGTTCTAGTTCACGAAATGACATTTCTCTCGGATCACAAACAATCCCGCCTTTTCCACCGCCAAAAGGCAAATCTACAATCCCGCATTTGAGACTCATCCATATCGCCAAGGCCTTTACTTCATCTTCCGTCACTTCGGGATGAAACCGAACACCGCCCAAAGTAGGACCCACGGCATCATTATGCTGGGCACGATATCCGGTAAAAACTTTTACCGTTCCATCATCCATTCTTACCGGCATCCGCACGCATAGAATGCGCACGGGATCTTTAAGCAGTTCATAGACATGCTCTGAATATCCCATTTTTTCCAATGCCTCTTTTATTGCATTTTGAGTGGAAGTCAGAACATCTAAATTTCCTGTGGGTGCCTGTGGTTTCGTTGCTACTCTTCTTTCTGCCATGATGACCACCTCAAGACATTTGGTTGATTAACGCTTTAAACAGGGTAAAACCAGAGTCAGACCCTAAAATAAAAAAAATAACCATTGTTGTTAAGTATACAACTTAACCAATCTGTTGAGAAGAACATTGAAATCTTCCGCTGTGGCACAACCTTCCCCTATTGTATCCAAAATTCTCATTTCCCTTCTCAACCGTCCTAGCTTCGAAGGGATTGCTTCCTTCATTTCCTAGAGACAGACCTGTTCACTGGCTTTTCTGGCACCACAAAAACCGGGCAATAGAAGTTGCCCGGTTTTACATCTAGTCTATTTAAAATGGTGGCAAATGGTCTGTATAGCATGATCTCTAATTACAAGTTTCCCATACTCTGCCAGAACATATTTTGTTACTGTCGAAGCCACTCCGTATTCGGACAAAATGGCGATGATGCCGTTATACAATTGCTGGTTCTCCATATCCACTTCGTCTAAGAGAAAATAGTATTTATCGTTATATAAGTATATGCTTCCGCCATCTTCTAAATTTAGTTGAACTCGATGACAGGCTTCTATTAAGTGTTCCATGTCTTGAAAATAATAAATAACATCTTCACTCTCTTCAAGAGTGACTTCCATTTCGTAAATATCATCTTCATAGTCCCCATCATCATCGCCTGAGGGCTGGCTCTTACCCCGTGTTACAATAACAACCATCCCTTGGGCTGGCATGGCAAACACTTCAACAGCCACAGGTCCCATGACTTCGAACCCTAATTCATGATAAGCCTGCTCCATCATGTCATTAAACAAATCATGGACCTTAGGTATATCACGCCATATATCTTCTTTCTCTATCCCTCTCTCATGTAGATCATCGAATGTTAGGAAAATCCTTATTTTATCTTGACTTAGGCGTTCAACGCGCATGCACGACCCTCCTCTGCCAATCCCTTAGTACTATAGGTTATGAAGAAAGGCTCCGATATGTTCTAGATGCATATCTATTAATTTGTTTTATGATACCACGTCCGACTCCATTGAACAACATAAAAAGCTTATGGGTAAAAAGAAGTTTAGTACAATTATACCACGCTTTTAGCTGCATTCTCACGCAGGATTTAGGCAATCCCAATAAAAAGGGTCTTTAAGTTGTTTGGCGGAAAATTGCCCTCAGCTTTTTTTGCCTTCGCATTGCAAACAGTTGCCTCGTTCCATCATAGGCTGAAAACAAAAATACGATAATTAAAGAGGGAAAGAAATGCTTACTGAAGAAAACAAAGACTAATAGGGAAGCCAACAGCATTGTAAGAATTCCCTCTAGGCGACTACCCTGATGAATATTCCCATAACGAAAAACGATTTTCACACTTTGTTTCAGCACATGGCGAAGAATCAAATAAGCCCCCAAAAAGAGAATGGCTGATAGAAAAACGTGAAAAGGCCGGAAAACCAAATAAGTAATCCATTGATCCGCCATACTTAGTGACGATTGGAGGGGGGGGATGACCTTTTCTGAGGCTAGGACCAAAAACCAGGATAGGACTAGCAAAATCAAGTTTAGAAAAAATATTTCTCTCCCCTCCCAATCCCCTTTTCTTCATGAAACACATAGTGTCTGAAAGATGTTCCTTTTTACTATATGACCGAAAAAAATAAAATATGAAAAGGGATTCATTCCCTTTAATGACAGAAAAAAAGAAAAGGACTATCCTATTTTATTTTAGGACAACCCTTTTCATTGATTTTATAGATAATCGTTTTCGTGCTTTGCTTTTAGCTTTCTCCAGCGTCTTTCCACTTCCTGGCGGAATTGATCAAGTGTTTCTGCATATTCAGGCTTGGTTAGATGCTTTGTCTTACCCATAGAATTTACCCATTCGATAACATCTACACGCTTTCCTTTTTCTTCAGGATCATAGGTAATGGTTGTAACGCCATTTTCCACCTCATAAATAGGGAAGAAGCAGGTATTCGTAGCTGTTTCGATAATTTTCGTTCCTTGTTCGTCTGGGGACTTCCAGTTTAATGGGCAAGCAATGAGGATTTTCCCGTAAACTGTCCCCACATTTTGTGCATACCATTGCGCCTTTGCGGCTTTTTTCAATAAATCTTGCGGGTATGCTTCACTACCTGTGAAAACATAAGGAATATTCGTTGACGCCATAATCTGTGCTGTATCCTTGTGATGGAATACCTTTCCACCCTGTTTCTTGCCGACATTGGAAGTTGTCGTCATATGACCAAGTGGTGTTGAATAAGACATTTGGCTTCCTGTATTCATATACCCCTCATTGTCATATTCCAACATAATCATTTTATGATTACGCAGCGCCGCACCAATTGCTGATCCCATACCAATGTCCATTCCACCGTCACCAGTAACCATAACAAAGGTAAAATCATCTGCTACTTGAATTTCACCGCGTCGTTTTAATTCATAGAATGCCTCAACCATACCGGATAAAGTAGCTCCACCGTTTTGGAAGAGGTTATGGATGTAGGATTGTTTATGCGAACTGTATGGATAACCTGTCGTTACAACCATCGCGCAACCCGTTTGGAACAGGGCAACAATATCCCCCTCGATTCCTTTGAAGAACAATTCAAGTCCCGGGAAGATTCCGCAGCCCGGACATGCTCCGTGTCCTGGTGCAATTCGCTTTGGCTTTCCAGTTAAACTACGTAAAGGAGGAATTCTTACGTTTAATTTTCCAGTTTCCTCATTTTGGGTTACCTTGATTAAACCGCTCTTAAAGGCATCTCCGTGCAAAGGCTTTAATACACGTCTTGGCTTTAGTTCACCTTTCCCAGGTGTTTGGCCATAGTAATCAAATGGCTTTTCTACGAATCCTTTTTCTACTGCTTCCAAACCTAGTTCAAAGAACTTCTCGGCATCGCTAGCGTAAAAGTCTTTCCCACCCACACCGAAAATCCGGCTAATGACCATCGCATTATTGTGATCACTTTGTAGTGCTGATTTGATTTCATGGGTCATATTGGCACCGTGGCCGCCGTAAGAGTCGGCACGCTCACCAATAACGAGAGCTTTTACGTTTTTCAGTGCCTTTTGAATATCTTCCACAGGGAATGGGCGAATCATATTCGGGCTAATTACCCCTACCTTTTTCCCTTTCTGTCTTAATTTATCTACTACATCCTTTGCTGTTTCAGCCGCTGAGTTTAAAACAAATACAGCAACTTCGGCGTCATCCATTTGATACAAATCAAGGATTGGGTATTCACGACCAGATAATTCAGCGTATTCCTTGGCGATTTGCTTGAATACGTCATAAGAGCGGTACATTGCTTCAGACTGCTGGTAGTTATTATTGATCAGGTCCGGATCATTCATATAAGGTCCAATCGTTACAGGGTTCTCTGGATCAAGCGCAAATTGGAATTCCCGCGGCTGTGGTCCGATGAAATCCTGAACGACTTTTGAATCTGAAAAATATTGTACTCTGCGTTTCTGGTGGGAAGTAAAGAACCCGTCGTATACCACCAAAACTGGAAGACGAATCTCGCTGTGCTCTGCTAATTTCAGAGCCATAATATTCATATCATAAACGGCTTGTGGTGTTCTCGCCATCAAAATTGGCCAACCGATATTTAAACCGTAATACAAGTCAGAGTGGTCACCACGAATATCTAGTGGTCCGCTGATGGCACGAGTAACTAGGTTCATAACCATCGGAAAACGGGTTCCAGATTGTACAGGCAGCTGTTCAAGCATGTATAGGAATCCGTTTGCAGATGTGGCATTAAATACCCGCGCCCCTGCAGCGGCGGCACCGTAACAGGATCCAGCTGAACCGTGTTCCCCATCCGTTGGGATGAGCACGATGTCATGCTCACCTTTCGACTTCATGGCATCCAAAAATTGGGCCACTTCGGTCGAAGGGGTGATTGGGAAATATCCCATAATATGATAGTTGATTTGTGCTGCAGCCATGGCAGCCATTTCATTTCCGGATTCAAAAACCAGGCTCTGTTCTGGTTTTGTTTGTTGTAGATTTACCTTTTCTTTTTCAAAATCGATCGCCATCTATTTTCATCCTCCATTCCCCAATTACTTAAGCCATTATAAATTTGTGAGGAACACGTTGCTCATCCGCATAGCCTTGCTCTTCCCTTAATTCTGTAAGGGCTGAGGTCGGGCAGATGACTACGCATTTCAAACAACCTTTGCAATATTGGTAGTCGATTCCCTGCAGGAACATTGTTGGGCGTCCCTTTTTGTCTGCTCCTTCTTCCCATACAAAGCACATATCAGGGCACACATTATCACAGGCTGCGCAGTGAATACATTTGCTGTCATGGAATTCAGGCAGAAAACCTTGGCGGGATCCGCTTAAATCTTTAAGAATACTGTTTCCGGGGTTGGTAATCATCCCTCCCAAAGGTTGTGTTTCATAACCCAAGGTTGGCTCCGGACGTTCAAAGGGTCGCTGTTCAGCATCCTTCGGCGCTTCATATACCTGGAAGGTAACTTCCTGATATCCCCGTTCAAAGGTCCGAATATTAGGTTCGACAAAGTGTGGATATTTCTTTTCGAAGGTTTTTCGAATGACCTCCTTCATTGCTTCAGCATCTAAGAAGTCACAAACTCTAAATAGAGCTCCTAACATCGCGGTATTAATTTTCGTCTTTTCCTCGAGGGCAATTGATAAGGCATCCACTACACAAAGAACACCATATTCAAGCTTCAGATCTTTTTTTACTTCTTCAAAGCTTCTGGTCGTGTTGACCAATACGATACTGTCAGGGTGAATTCCACTAAGTACATCTACTGTTTTATACAAAGCCTCATGGAAAACCCCTACAACATGAGGTCTTTCGATTGGACTATGGTCACGCACCTGAACATCTGAATCACAGAATCGAACAAATGATTTAACCGGGGATCCCTTCTTCTCGGAACCATAAGATGAAAAGTTCATCCCATTCAGCCCAAGCCCCATTACGCCAGCTTCCGCAAGCATTTTCCCTGCTAGGTTGGCACCAAGACCACCGATTGACTCTAAGCGAATTTCAAAAAAACCAAGTTCATTTTGCTTGGGTAAAATCGACATCTACTTTCCTCCTTGCTCTTTTCAATTCAAGTGTTTCTACTATTAGCACAGTGGAAACACGAATCTCTATTATGAATTTTCAATCAAATAACCTTATGATAAATTATAACAGATAGTTTTTACCATGACAACAGATTTCTTGAATGCGTTTTACCTTCAGTAAAATCACCTAATCTGGTTAAGAAACAACACGATACACTGCTATGCAACAGGGATTTTCCTGTTATAACACAAGGAGGACAACCCGTTCCTCGTGGAACGAAGTAGTCGAGTCCGTTTAATGAAATAATAAAAACCGGCGCGAGCGCCGGTTTCTTTGGTTTGCAGGATCTTTTCTTTTCCGTTATTGAGGGTGATTGGACTTTTCTCTAATTCCCCTCATTTAAAAAAGCTCTCGGCATCCAAAATACGATACTGATACCCCTGTTCAACTAGAAACGTCTGTCTTTTCTGCGAAAATTCCTCTTCTTTACTTTCCTTTGTCACGATAGAATAAAAATGGGATTGATTGGAGCCAGTTTTCGGGCGTAGGATTCTGCCTAAGCGCTGTGCCTCCTCTTGCCTTGAGCCAAAGGTTCCGGAAATTTGCAGGGCGACGTTAGCATCTGGTAAATCCACGGCAAAGTTGGCTACCTTGGAGACAATCAATTGTTTCACATCTTTCTTGCGAAAAGCTTCATAGAGCTGGTCCCTTAGTCCTTGTGGAGTTTTCCCAGTGATTAAAGGGATTTGCAGATCATCGGCGATTGCCTGCAGCTGTTCAACGTATTGTCCAATGATCAAGATTTGGTCATCTTTGTGCCTACTAACAATCTCTTTGATAATCTTCTTTTTCTCAGGGTTTTCCGCTGCAACCCTGAATTTTTGTCGGTTTGTGCTGTATATGTACTCTTCTCGAAGTGGGAAGGGCATGCTTACACGGATTTCTGAACATTGTGCCTTGGCAATCCAACCACTTTTCTCAAGGTCCTTCCAGGGAATATCGTATTTTTTAGGTCCTACGAGGGTGAATACTTCCTCTTCACAACCATCCTCACGAACCAAGGTTGCGGTTAATCCCAGTCGGCGCTTCGCCTGGATATCAGCCGTCATCCGAAAAACCGGGGCAGGAAGTAGGTGCACCTCATCGTATATGATTAGCCCCCAATTTCGTTGATTAAACAGATTAATATGCTTATAGTCCCCATCTTTTTGATCACGGTAAGTTAACATTTGGTAGGTTGTGACTGTAATGGGCTTAACTTCTTTAGCTGCTGCGGTATATTCCCCCACTTCGTCCACACCAAGATTTGTTCGCTGTTGTAATTCCTTGATCCATTGCCTAACGGAAGTAACATTAGATGTTAAAACCAATGTTTCCATCCCTATTTTGGCCATGGACGCTATGGCGATCACTGTTTTTCCAGCCCCACAAGGAAGAACCAGTACGCCATTCCCGCCATATACTGAACCGTCTACATAGTAAGCATCCACAGCCTGCTGTTGATATAGCCGTAATTCTGTATTTTCAAGTCGAATAGATAATGGGGTTCCTTCCAAGTAACCTGCTAGATCCTGTACAGGATATCCTAAGCGAATCAATTCCGTTTTTAGCGTCCCTCTTGACGAAGGGAGGATTTCTACCTCATATTCCGTTCTTTCTTCGCCCAGAAATCTTCGAATATCCCGATAGGCAAGAATCTCCTGTAGCACAAAGGTAGAACTTGATTCTAGCCAAAGTTTCTCGTTCCTCTTCACAAGTTTTAAAAGCCCATACCGCCCAGCGTATTCTCTAATTTCGTGCAACAGTGCTTCAGACACCCCAAATTTCGAAAAGCGAACCAATGCTGTACACATGTCACCAGCTTCCAATCCCGTTGCGGCTGCATTCCAGATGCTAAGTGAGGTGATTCGATAAGTATGTATGTATTCGGGGCTTTTCACCAATTCGGCAAAAGGAGATATCGCGTTCCTTGCTTCCTCAAATTTGGGGTTCAGGACTTCCAGTAAAAGTGTACGATCACTTTGAACAATGAGAGGATTTTTCGGCTTAATCTCCATTAAAAACTGTCTCCTTAGAATGAATGAATTTATTTAATAAGGATAGCATACCCATTAGGGGGTGGAAAACATTACGGAAGAAAATCTCTTTATCTCAAAAATGCTTAATCGCAAATCGGTTCCAGAGGTCGATGGAGAGTTCCAATATGAATTTGCAGTAGATATGGAATTTGTGCATGTGGAAGACAAGGAAGAGCAGGAGACATGAGCAAAGGCTTCTTACGAAGCCTTTGTCTCTGTTTTTATTGCATGAAAAGTTTGCGTTCTCTACGAGACATCTTCAAGAGAAGCTTTTTTTAACTGTTGAATGGAATTCGCTACTTCTAATGCCACCCCTTCATAATCCGAACTGTTTAAACGAAGGGGTTCACCAAAAATAATTCCGGCTTTTGCTCCCCATCCCCCTTTTAGACCATAAATATAGGTTGGGATTACTGGCGCCTTACTTTTTCCCACGATAAAACCAATTCCTTTCTTTGGCTCCAACATCGTTTCATCCTTAGCGCGCGTCCCTTCAATAAAAATAGAAAATATATGCCCTTTTTGAATCAATTGGAGTGTATGTTTCAGTGATCTCAAATCAGCACTCCCTCTCTTCACGGGAAAAGAGCCCATTTCCGTTATGATCCACGCGAAAAAACGATTTTTAAAAAGCTCCTCTTTTGCCATAATGAACATTTTTCTTGGGGTGTGAACCCCAACCAAAAGCGGATCCCAATTTGATGTGTGATTCATAGCCAAAATACAGCCGCCCTCAGGTATATGCTCGATCCCTTGGACTTGAATACGAAAACGAATTTTCAGAAACCAATAAACGATAAATCTGATGATTCTGTAAACCACTCTCAATCCTCCCCTACCCTTCCACAGAAGTCGGACCCCAGCCGAAATTTGTACAAAACTATAAATTCCCCCTTCAAAACGGTTCTTCAAAATAAAGGGTAGTTTACTTTATGACAAATCACGATTGGAGTCCGACCCCAATTGTTGTATTTTACTTTCCTCCCGCAGTTTGGTCAATCAGGAAAAATTGAACAGCTAATTCGGTGGAAACGGAACTTCAATAATTGATCCAGATACTAGTTCTGTTGGATTTTTCAGTTTGTTGTGCTTGGCCAAAAAAGTGGCGAATTTTCCAGTATGATAGTAGGCAAGGGAAATCCGATACAATGTCTCCCCTACACCAACCTTATGTTTCATTACTTTTGTATACACTGGTGGTTTCTCCACGGGTTTTGACTCTTCGGCAGCAAGTTGTGACTCCTCGACAGTAGGCATGACCGTAGAATTAACAGTTACCGCATCGGCTTTTTCCACCTGGACGGGCTCTATGACAGGTTTAGGTTCGGTCTGTTTCTTCTCAGCCTCCTCAATATCTAGAGGTTTAGGTTCTGGGGCAGCAACGGGTTCAACCATTGTTGTTTGATTCTGTCCAAACCCAGCAAAGAAATCCTGGTCAATAAACCACCAGATCCCACCAACAAGTAATAGGAGTCCCATGGTGATAGGGATCCCCGATTTTAAAGAGGGAAGGGAAAAAGCAGAACGCCTTGCTTTACTATGAACCTTGCGTCTTGGAGGAATTCCTGCGATTACTTCTTCATCCTCAACATCTTTCTGGTTTATTAATTCTTCTTTTTTCGAATGCTTTATATCTTTTCCTCTTAAGCGTTTTCTTATTTCCATCGTTCACTCTACCTTACCTATGTTTGTTATTAACTACTTCCACATTCAACACCTTTTTCCTTCCTTTTTTGAAGAGTTAGGATTGAGGAATGCCAAAAAAGTGAAAAAGCTTTTTTATCGGTTAAATTTTCGATCGCTGTTTAAAATAAAGTTGTACTTAAAAAGCTTCAATCAAAACTCTTCTGAAGGAGATGTGTCCTCACTTAGAAGAAGCTTTCCCTTTGGACAACAATTCATGTAAAGCAGAACACAAATTGATGTAGTTCAAAGGGTATTAATTGCTGTCATACCAACAGGAAATTTCATTCACTTTAACATTGTATTCGTAAAACTTACCTATGCGGTAAAAATCTTCATAGTTCATCTTGATATTTTTCTATGTTATGACTAAAATGTAAGATGTATTGGGCAAAATAAAACATTACTTAATTAGTATGGAAGGTCTTTCACTTTACTTTCCAAATTATTTTCAAACAATCTGAGGAGGTTTTTCTAATGGCAAAATATACTTGGGTGGATAAGGAAACCTGTATTGCCTGTGGTGCTTGTGGGGCTACAGCGCCAGATATTTATGATTACGATGATGAAGGAATCGCTTTTGTAACACTTGACGATAACGAGGGAATCGTAGAAATTCCAGAAATTCTTTGGGATGATATGAACGATGCGGCAGATGGTTGCCCAACTGATTCTATCAAAGTTTCTGACGAGCCTAAGTAGTATTTTGATAGAGCATAGAGTATATAAAAGAAAAAAAGACCTCTTTGGTCTTTTTTCTTTTTAAATCCCATTTTAAGAAGCTTTTTTTAATATCCAGAATTCCATTGATAGCTAGGGCGGTAAGTTCCAGTCATATTAAAACTGTTATTAAAGTATCGATCTAGAATCTTCTGTGTTTCCCACTGCTGATCAGTCATCCCGCCATAAGGTACATTGGAGTTTGATGGGGTAGATGACGGTGAAGTCTGTGTCTGTGTATTTGGACTCGGCAGCAGAATTCGATCCTTTCCGACCGTTATCTCCATTTTTGACGCATCGTAATTCACCTTTTCCCCTAATGCCTCCGAAATAAATCGAAGGGGAACCATTGTCTTGCCTTTTATGATCTTCCCAGGTACATCGAGTGATTTTACTTGGCCGTTTACAAAAGCTTGCTGCATTCCTATTGTAAATTTGATCGTTCTAGTTTCTTTTACTGCGGAAATGGTTCTGGTTTTCTCATCCCACTCCACTGATACCCCGAGCATTTCAAATAACTCACGAAGAGGAACCAGGAACCTCCCGTTTTCATTAACAGGATTTGTTTTAAAGACAAAAATCCCTCCCGTTGCTGCAGGAACATCCCATGAATTTTCACTTGGGAGTGTTGCCTCTTCACTCCAGTGACTAGTTGAACGAGGTGTATCTGCCCACTGCTCGGTATATTGTGGTTCAGTCCACTGTTCAGTATATTGTGGTTCAGTCCATTGCTTCGTGTAGGATTCGGCTGATTCAGCGGTTACATGAAAATCATACGTATCGTTGACTGTGACCTTCTTTGCTTTGGCATTATAGTTCATCGAACCACCGGCGAACTTGATGATAATGTCAATGGGGACAATCGTCAGGTTTCCTTTCTCCTGAACTGCTTTAGGCAGTGTAAAGGAATCCATCTTTTCAGTTTGGATATTAAACTGCACATATTTGTTTAGACCGGGGAAAAAGTAAAGAATTTCCTTTTCCCCCTTGAGCACCGCAATTCCCTTTGGGTCATCCAAAGGCAAAGTGACGAGGCCAAGGTAACCTGCGATTTCCTCTACAGGCGCATAAATCACTCCATTCTCGATCACGGGATCCACTGTAAATGATAGGGACTCCCCCAATTCCTCTTGATTCGTGGTCTCAGCTTCAGTCCATAATTCAGTTGTTTCCGCTTCAATCCATTGTTCTGTAGTTTCCGGCTCCGACCAGACTGAGGTGTTTGATGTTGTTGTGACAGATGTTTGGTTCTGCGCTATACCATCCTTGCAGTACCACCCCTCCCCTAACGAGAACTTGGCATCTTCACAGCCCAATGCTTTAACCTCATCGTATGTCTTATAGAAAATCTTTGCGGAACTGGATGGAGACTGAGTTGAAGTCTGCTCAGTGTAGAGCACATCCGACCAAATTTCCGCCGCCATGGTTGACGGAACAACCGTAAATAAAAAAGCCAGGGATAATGATAAAATTCTTCTCATCTATAGACCACCTTCATGAAAGAGTTTGACTTCATTATACTAATCAGCTTCTTACAGTCCTCTTACAGGACACCAGTATTTAAATATCTAAAAAACAAGGGATTCAAATATCAAACCAACTCGTGTAAGATGTTCTTAAAAACAGTAATTTCTAAAGAGGAACAGCAATGGAAGAATGGTATGCACTCTATCTGAATGAAAGCCTGGCCCCATTTCAAAAATATTTGCAAACGAAACTTAATCAATATGGAATAGAGGGAAATGATATTGGGTTCGCTCGTGCTCTTTCCCATCTTGGATGCATAGAAATCTATGAAGCCAATGAATTTGCTGTGCAAATTATTCATAGACAAATAAGTGACGAGTACAAGGAAGGGATCCTTGTCGGGGCGGATCCGCGAATCCTGGCTGGGTACGCAAGATTTCTCGCCCTCCATTCCGTTTTTCACGGCCAATATAGCGAGGCAGAGGCCTTCTATCGTGCGGCAAAGATGTATTATCAAAGTTTGGACTTCTTTGAAGACGAAGTTCTCATGCTGCAAGAAGCAAGCTATTGGTATGATCTGCTCACAGGGAATTGGGAAGAAGCCTTTGCGGTACTGGCACGCCTAGAGCAGATTAATCAATGGAAACCAAACACCTTTCATCTGGAGATCGAATGTTTGCGGTTTAGTTTAAGCGTCTACCAGGAGGGCTTCACACGCGAACTAAAAATGAATTTGCCAAATGACTGTGATCTGCGCGTAGTATTTTTCGTAGCTTCACGAATAAAATTTCTGGCAGGTTTATTGCTAGAGACATTGAATCAAGAAAAAGCCCATCATCATTTCATCGAAAAAATTGAATTATCTCTGCTTCATATCGTGTCCGCTTTCCAGCGAAAGGAATGGAGTCAAGTTGCAAAGTTGTTTGCTGAAAACCAAGGAAGAATCCGCTTATGGAAGCACCCATGGTACGTGCAGTTCATACAGTATTTAAATCAATTTTCTCTATCCGAACATGCCAAAGACCTGTCCCTGCTTTTCGACAAAACCGGGGACACTTTCCCATGGGATCGATCATTTTACAAGTACATAAGCGAACTGTCTCAATCTAAGCAACATGTAAGAAAATTTTCTTTCAGCTTGTTCCATCACTTTTCTATACAATACGGGGACGCTCCATTAAAAATTTCGGGTTGGGGGAGAAGAAAGGCACCCGAGTTGCTATTATGTTTGCTCATCCAACCCGATCACCAATTATCCAAAGAGCAAATGATCGAGTTATTATTCCAAACGGATGATTTTCTGAAGGCATCCAATCATCTACATGTCATCATCCATCAACTGAATCGCACCTTCCAGAAAATCATGGATAGTAAAGTCGATGATTTTAAAATGGTTCAAGTCACCCAAGGAGTGATTCATCTAGATAAGGAATGGCTCGGAGAAATCGATCTCAAACATTATAAAGAACTAATCGAGGCAGGAAATAAAGAATGGCTGCAAAACCCGAAAGAAGCTGTGATAATTTATGAACAAGCAAGGAAAATTTACCATCCAACTTTTCTCCCGGAATATCTCTATATTGATTGGCTCAACGATTATCGCGAGGAGTTAAAGGGAACTTTTTACCAGTTGATGCAAAAGCTAATCCAATATTATCAGAGGAAAGAGGATTCATCTTCGGTTTGCTTCTTATATGAAGAATTGATTGCCCATAACAGCGAGGAGGAAGAGCATTATCAAAAATACATTTCCTATTTACTGCAAATACAGGAGCATTCCAGTGCAAAACATTGGTATGGCCTATATAAAAACATGATGAAAAAAGAATGGGGGGCTACACCCACCTATACCTTGCAACAACTGGCGGGAGAGATCTTAAAATGAAATTCAGCAAACTCTTCGTGCCCTTATTTTTTTTATACCTTGGTATCGCTCTTTTCGGTGCGTTGATCATTACTCTGGGAAATCTCTATATCAACGGTTCCACCATTGCAAAGCTTTTAAAATACAATTTAAAAGCGATTGCGGTTCAAGTTCTGTTTTTACTCGTTCTTTTTCAAATCTTTTCGTTGGTCCGCCTGAAAACAATATGGAAGCCCAAGCATTCGGAACAAGTAAAGGATTCGTTGATCTGGCAGCGACTATTATACTTCCCTTCCGAGACGTTTTGGTCGATGGTCATATTCGGACTCCTTGCCGGTCCCCTTTTTCACATTTTTGATTTGCTCCTAAGGAGACGCTCTATAGCGATGCTAACCCAATGGGAATGGCTGTCACAAATTAAAAGTTTCTTTTATGAACAGGCTATTGTGCTTATGCTAGCCATCCTCTTGTACACGTTTATTCGCCGTTTACTGCGTCCTTATATTTTACAGCTCCCGGTTGAAACAATGAAAGAAATGAAACCAAGAACGCTTGTTTATCATTTTGCCATTATTTTTTCTTCACTCTTTCTCGTGTCTTTATTTAGCATTTTGTGGTACATCTTCAACAGGAGCTTACAAGGGAAATCCATTGATTTGTGGGTTTTACTCGCGATAACCGGGTTTATCACGTTATTCTCCTGTTCCATCTTCACGGTTCATGTACTGGAATTCCGTCGGGAAATCCGCATCTTTATCGATCGAATTTATTCACTATTAAATAGTGAAAGGAAATCGATCCATGCCAAGATTCCCGTCATGTCTCGGGATGAAACGGGACAACTTAGCCTCGTTTTTAATCGTTTACAAGAACGCATCCAGCATGAATATGAAGATATTGAAAGAGATTTGCAATTGGCGAATGCCGTTCAGCAAAAATTACTCCCTTCGCCCTATGCGACCTTTGAACACTTCCAAGTAGCTGCTTCATTCCAACCGTACAAAGAAATTGGCGGGGATTTCTACGATCTCATCCAATTTAGCCCGCAGCGTTTTGCATTCGTCATTGGAGATGTCTCAGGGAAAGGGATGCCCGCAGCGCTTGTGATGTCTGCCACCCTCGTTTTACTGCGGACTGAAATTAAACGCGGTGGAACACCCGCAGAAATTTTGGAAAGAGTTAACAAAGAACTGGAAGAAATCGTACAGGGAGAAATGTTTGTCACCTTGGGCCTTGGGATGATTGATACCCAAAATAAGAATTTGAGATACGCTAGTGCAGGTCATCTGGCTCCCTATCTTGTCCGGAACGGGCAACCCCAGCCACTGAAAGTATCTTCCCTGCCATTAGGGATTGATCCAGATGAAATTTATAGGGAAGAAGAGGTATCACTTTTGGACGGGGACACCCTTGTTCTGTATACTGATGGATTAATTGAAAATTTCTCGTTAAAAGATTACTCTACAGGATTCGATGCCCTTGAATCCTGGATTAAGCAATGGGACCCTGGACTTTCCATTGAAGACAAGCTGCAGCTACTGCTTGCTCAAAGGGCACTTATGCAGAGCCAAGGTACAGAGGATGATTGTACTGTACTGCTTATCGGCTGTGGCAAGGTGGTGAAAACTAATGAACATCCAAAGCCAATTTGGTGAAGAAAAACATGTGATCAAGCAATTGGATCTTTATTTATCACAAGGGGCCCTTCAGGAAGATGAATATTATGATATTCGAACAGCGGTGACAGAGGCCTGCCTAAACGCCATGGAGCATGGAAATCAATTACAGAATCTTCTCCCCGTCAAGATACATTTCGAGTGGCTGGAATCTCGTCTCATCATTATCGTGAAGGATTGCGGTAAAGGTTTTGGGAGAATTCCTACAAACAGGGAGGATGACCGCGGATGGGGGCTGGCTTTTATTCAACATCTAATGGATTATTGCACTTACTACATCGATTTAACAGACCGATGTTTTTGTATGCATATGGAAAAGGAGCTCAAAAATAAACATCAACCGGAGGGCTTGTAATGGATAAACAAGTGGAACTTCAGATCCAGGCCAAATTAAATAAAGGGGTCTATCTGGTACAATTAACAGGAGATATTACAAAAAAGTCAGGCAAACAGCTTTTAGATTGGCATCATTGGGAAGCGGGGCTACCTGGACAAAGCAAAAGGCTGGTTCTTGATTTTGGGCGGGTAAATTATATTAATAGCGCTGGGATTGGGGACTTAATCCGTCTTGTTCGAATGGGTAAAGATGGTCTGTACCAAAGCGGTTGCTTCGGCTTGAACTATCATTATGAAAAATTATTTCATATGGTTGGTTTGACGAGATGGCTTACTATCTATCCCAGTGAATGGGCTGCATTGGATACAGAAACGGAAGTGGGATAATTTACCCCTCTTCCGTTTTATTATAGGACATATAGACCCCAAGCAATCAATCCACCAGAAAGAGAGCTCAAAAAATTCACCAAATCATTCGTCATCCAAGGGTATCCTCGATAGAAATCCGCTTTATGCCCACAATGTAACGCTTTCTCTGTTATTTTCCCACATTGTTTACAAATATTGATTTTTTGTACCGTAGCCCCTAACAAACTATCTACCAAGGCTCCAATAAACCCTGCCATTGTGCCAATCCAAATGATCGAAGGGGATTCCATGTGGCCTTCCATTCTCATCCAGATAAAGCCTAATAGACTGATTAATCCAGCAGCACATAGGGAAGCAAACAGTCCCAGTCGGGATACGCCCCCCGATGTCCCCTTCTCTACTCTTTTCCAGGTTAAAATATGTCTTGGCGCACGACGGTTCAATACCCCTATCTCGGTTGCCCAAGTGTCCGCATTCACGGTTGCAATGGTTCCGAGATAAAACACCATATAAGGTAAGGGGTCGGCAGACAGAAAGGAAAAGATCACAAGAACCCCACCGAGACCACCGTTTGCTAAAACCTGTAAAGCATCTCTACATCCTGTCTTGGCAAATAATTCCTCCACTTCTCTTTTTCGCTCCTTTTTAAAATGGGAGAACAAACTGGAAGAAATAAAAAAAACAAGAAGGAGCCCATACCAGAACAGGGACCCAAACATAAAAATGAGGGTGCCGATCCCTATAGCAGCGATAGCACCGCTAAATGACAAGGATTTGCGAAGGTAAGCTATGATCGATATTAGTCCACTTAAAAAAAGCCCCCAAGCAAATGAAATTCCCATTGCAGTTATTCCCCTCTTTCCTGCAAGAAAAGCGCGACTTCCGCCATCCCTCCTTCAACATTAATTACTTGATCAAAACCTTGTTGAAGTAAAAAATTGGTAACATGCCAACTTCGGACTCCGTGGCCGCAAACAATATATAGTGGCTGATCTTTAGGAAGCTGTTCCAATTGCTCCGGAATTGTATTCATGGGAATCAAGGTCGACTCCTCCAAATGGAACATCTCCCACTCGTATGGTTCACGCACATCTATGACTTGTTCAGGTTTTAACACCCTAGCCTTATATTTCTCCACAAATTGCCCTGCACTTATAAAATGATCTTCCATCTTCGTCAAGCTCCTTCGTTTAAGGTTTTCATCCATTTTAACATAATCTTTCCTTTGCATAAGGATATTGCTATAATATCAGAGTGTTATTATATGTTTAAATTGGAGGTAACAACATGTCATTTGAAAGCAGAATTGTTGATGTATTTGTTGAAATCCCAACAGGAAGTCAAAATAAATACGAATATGATAAGGAATCCGGTGTATTCCGTCTTGACCGCGTTCTGTTCTCTCCCATGCATTATCCCACAGAATACGGTTATTTAGAAAATACCCTTGCTTTAGATGGTGATCCACTGGATGCCCTTGTACTTACTACTTTCCCAACTTTCCCCGGTTGTGTAATTTCTACCCGAATTATCGGGGTATTGATCATGGCGGATGACAAGGGACAAGATGAAAAGCTGCTTGGCGTTCCCGTTGACGACCCTCGCTGGAAACATGTTCACAGTTTAAAGGATATTTCAGAGCACACACTAAAAGAGATTTCCCATTTCTTTGAACGCTACAAGGATCTTGAAAACAAAGAAACCAAAATCGAAGGTTGGGAAGGACCTGAAAAAGCTTCCCAACTTATTGATGAATGTATTGCACGCTTCCAGCAAAAAAAATAGAAGAATCAAGTAGAAAAGACGAACATTCCCTACCTAACGTTGGGGATCGTTCATTTTTTTCCTTAATTTCTTATTGACGTATGAAATTAAGCATGGTAAATTAGTAATCAATTAAGAGACATCCATTCTCATATATAGATGTATAAAAACGATGATAAAGAATGTTTTCGGAAATGAAATCCAAAGAGAGCTGGTGGATGCTGCGAACCAGTGATTCTTCCGATGACCAGAGCACTTTTGAGTTGTTAGTCTGAAACCTTTGGGATTAGGAATAACCGGTAGCACCGTTATATGCATTGGTCTAGGACCAGCAAAGGTCATGATCGCGAGATCTTGATGAATGAGGGTGGCACCACGGAGCTAATAATGGCCTCTCCGTCCCTTACTACAACGCAAAAGTAGTGAGAGTCGAGAGGTCATTTCAATTTTAAAAAATAAAAAAACTAGGGGTGGAGAAAACCATGTTTAAGATTCTTGTCAGTGACCCATTAAGTGAAGTAGGATTACAAAAATTATTGGAAGCGACTGATGTAGAAGTCGTTCAAAAAACCGGATTAAAAGAAGAAGAACTTGTTCAGATTATCCCTGAATTTGATGCACTTCTAGTAAGAAGTCAAACAAAGGTTACCCCAGCGATTATTGAAGCAGCTTCCCGTTTAAAAGCGATTGGACGGGCTGGTGTCGGTGTAGATAACATTAATATTCAAGCAGCAACCAGCAAAGGGATTGTTGTCATTAATGCACCAGACGGAAACACGATCTCTACTGCTGAGCACTCCTTTGCGATGATTATGGCTTTGGCTCGCCGCATCCCAAATGCCTATCATTCCATGATGAATGGTCAGTGGGATCGTAAAAGCTTTGTTGGTGTAGAGTTAAACCAAAAAGTTCTTGGGGTTGTTGGCTTGGGTCGTATTGGTACTGAGGTAGCAAAAAGGGCAAAAGCATTTAACATGAAAGTGGTTGCTTACGATCCATTCCTAACCGAAGAAAGAGCGAAAAAGCTTGGAGTAACTCCTGCTTCCATTAAAGAACTTGTATCCCAGGCAGATTTCATTACAACACATACACCGCTTACCAAGGAAACCAAATATTTAATTAGCACGAAAGAATTTGCCTTGATGAAAGATGGCGTGCGCATTATCAACTGTGCCCGTGGAGGAATCATTGAAGAGAAAGCTCTTTATGAAGCCATTGTCAGCGGGAAAGTAGCTGGAGCAGCGCTTGACGTATTTGAAGTGGAACCACCAATGGAAAACCCATTGTTAAAATTACCAAAAGTCATTGTGACTCCTCACCTTGGAGCATCCACTGTGGAAGCACAAGAAAATGTGGCGATCGATGTATCTGAAGAAATCCTTCACGTTTTACGTGAGCAGCCATTTAAAAATGCAGTCAACCTACCATCTATCCCAGAAAATATCATCGAAAAGGTTGAACCGTATTTTGCGTTAAGCGAAAAATTGGGTTCCTTCATTGCCCAAATCGCAGTTGGCGGCCTAGAAGAAATTACTGTCACCTATTCCGGTGAACTTACAGAAATTGATACAGCTTCCCTAACTAGAACCGTTCTAAAAGGAGCGCTTTCTTATCACTTAGGTGAAGGTGTTAATTATATTAACGCCCCGCACTTAGCGAAGAATCGTGGCATCAATGTTGTCGAGCAAAAATCAACAGCAAATAAAGGGTTTACCAACTTAATTGCTGTAAGTCTAAAAACCAATCAGGAAGAGAAAACCGTTGCTGGAACCATGTTAAATGGTTATGGAGCTAGAATCGTCAAGGTTGACGGATACCCTGTAGATCTTCAACCAGAAGGGCATTTAATCCTTGTTCACCACAATGACCGCCCAGGGGCAATCGGTCGTGTTGGAACCATCCTTGGTAACAATAACGTAAACATCGCTGCGATGCAGGTTGGACGTCGCGACATGGGTGGAAATGCGATTATGATTCTTTCCATCGACCGCCCAGCAACTCCTGATGTATTGGATGTTTTGGGTGAATTAAACGAAATTACGAGCGTAACGGAAATTGATCTATAGGTTATATAGGAAAAACCCGGTGGAATTCTCCACCGGGTTTTTATATGCTTCGAAAGAAGCTTATTCCTTTTCCTTCTTATCCAAAATCATACTTAATTCTTCCCAATAATCATCTGCATCTTGACAGTAAAAGTAATCGACACCGTTATGATGAAAATGGGTAAGACATTCCATTGTACGGAATATTTCTACTCGATCACCGATGGAGAACTTCATGCCCACCTGCTCTGCTTCCTCCCAGACAGACTTATATTCATCGTCCATAAATTCTTCTTCACTAGCCTCAGAAACTGCCTGGTAGAAAGGATATCTAATGGTGCGTATGATATTTAAAGTCATCTTCTTCACTCGACACCCATCCTTTCACTTTACTATATTCTATGAACGGAATGTAAAAAAGTACGCCTGTTCATTGCTTAAAGAATAGATGGAATCTCTGTCATATCGTTGACGATAAAATCTGCCTGCAATTCTTCAAATTTTCCACGTGCCTCTTGACCAGTTAATCCGGTAAGTGTTGCGGCAAAACAGCAGCCTATTTCTTTTGCTGCCAGATAGTCCGCCACTGAATCTCCGACAATCATTAATTTTTTAGCATCAGAAGGGTTAATCTGGAAATCAATCACTTGTTCATCATCTTGCTGAAGTCCCAACCAGCCCTTAATATAACAGAACGGATGTGGTTTTGCCATAGGGGCCCTATGCGGAAAGCGACTTTCAGCATCTAGTACATGGCTTGCCGTGATGATCCGCTCAGGATCGAAATAAGACAAGAGTCCCATCTCCCGCAAGGGGATGATGGTTTCAATGGTTGGCCGGCCTGTGCCAATCCCCAATTTTATTCCCTTATTACGAAGCATTTCAAGTGTTTCTGCAATCCGTTCTGGGGGAACAATGGGAATTTCATTGCTTAGAAAGCCTTTCTTTCCACTTTGGTAAGTTTCTCTGCCAATGCTTTCAGGCACTAATTGATCTCCTAGATACCATTCTTGAAAGGTTTCCTGACAAATTTCCCATAATAGGCTAGTAGGTGAGAAAACGTCCGTTTTGATTCCCAATCTTTTTTCTGCGACGTTGTTTAAATAGTAAAGAATAGATTGATTTTGACTCGGACCTGTTGAGAAATCCTCTAAAAAACTTGCATAATCAATCTGGATTGTTTTGTTTTTAAGCAAAGAAGCTATCTTCTCAATACTCTCTCTCGTTATTTCCTTGGTAATGATGTGTTCAATCTCCACACGGTGTTCGGGAAGAAGCTGTTGTAAAAGAACAATCAGCTGGTGGCTAAAACTCAAGTAAACCATATCCCAATTTGCATTAATTCCATAGCTCTTCATTAATGACAGTACCTGGTCATCGATAAATAATTCTTTACGAATTCTTCTAATCTCTTCCTCTACAGGATCCGGAGAAAAATTCTCACTACGAATCCCTAAATACTTTTGGCTATAGAGCATCTCCCACACGGTTAGTGCGGAGGCATCGAAATATCTTTCCTCACTTAATAGCACTCCGTCAACATCAAATAAAATCAAGTCAAGCATTGGTATTCCTCCACAATTTACAATATCCCTATTTTATCATACTTCAACGAGAATGAAGAGAAGGAATATCCACAAACATTAAATCTTTATTAATCTTGATGTTCATTTGGAATCGTAATGGAAAAGGTTGTGCCTTCACCAAGTTTACTATGGACACTGATTTGACCCCCATGCGCAGCCACAATTTGCTTTACGATAGACAAGCCTAGCCCTGTTCCTGATCGCGATCTTGTTCTCGCTTTATCTGCTTTATAAAATCGTTCAAAAACAAATGGAAGATCTTCTTCCGGGATCCCTGTTCCCGTATCCCTCACTTCAATAAATAGCTGGTCATCCTTAATCATCGTAGAAACAAATACTTTCCCATCTGCATGGGTATGGCGAATTGCATTATCAATGAGGTTTGTAAACACCTGCTCAATGCGGTCGGCGTCAAGGGAAAATTGTGCCTCAGGCATGAGCATAAATTCAGGGATGACAGTGATTTTTTGTTCATTCCCGACCACGGAAAATTTGCGAATAATCTTATCGAAGATCGGTAGTATTTCCACTTGTTTTCGATTTAATTCAATATGGCCTGCTTCCATCCTTCCCAAGTCAAGCAGTTCATTGACGAGCCTGCTCATCCGCACAGACTCATCGTAAATGATCTGTGCCAATTCCTTGGTTTCTTCCGGACTTACCGCAATATCATCGACGATAGCTTCGCTATATCCCTGGAGCATGGCAAGCGGCGTGCGAAGTTCGTGTGATACATTTGCGATAAAATCTTTACGCAGCTTATCGAGCTGTCTCTCTTTCGTCATATCCCGCAAAACAGCAACAACCCCACTGACTTGATTGCGGTCATACAAAGGGGCTAAAACAACGGACCAGACCCTGCCCTGTGCCGTTATATCAATTACAGATTCATGCTCCGTCTCAACCACTTCTTTACTATAGGTAACAAACGGTTCTGGTGGTTGCAACCCGATCAATGAATCTTTACTGCCCCATTCCTTCCCTGAACTTTCAAACTTTAAGGCCTTCAGCATTTCTTCAGCAGGAGGGTTAATAATTAATATTTCGCCGCTCTTATCGACAGTGATCACCCCGTCAACCATACTGCGAAGAACACTGAATAACTGGTCTTTCTCCCTGGACAAAGCATGAATTAATTCATCCAACTGTTTTGCCATCCGATTAAAGGTGGAAGCCAATTCGCCAATCTCATCACCGCTTTTAATGGTAATAATGGTATCAAAGTTCCCTCTTGATATGGAATCCGCTGCTTTGGTCATCTGTCTCAACGGGTTCGTAATTCTCGTGGAAAGGAAAAAGGCGAAAATAGTGGTCAAGAAAATACTAATCGCTGCAGCATAGAGAATGTACTTGGTTGTTTCTTTGGTTGTTTCGGTCATGTCTTGAAGATTCTGGTAGAGAATAATGGCTCCGTTTGTTCCTTCTTTCGTATGTAAAGGGACAGACACCGCCAGAATTTCCTTCTCCCCGATCTCATTCTGCATAGGCGGCTGGAGCACCGGGAAGCGGCCCCTCACTACCCCCACCTCTCCTTCTAGGGCCTTTTTAAGAACCGGATGTTCTGTCAGAAGGTTTGAGGGTACCTGTGGCAGGCCTTGATCTACTGCATTAATGGAACCCTCTTTTAGACCGACAACCAAAAGATTAGTATTATATGCTTCTACCATTTCTTTGGCCGTTTGAATATGTTCAGAATCTGGTGTCGCCTCAATGGTCTTGGTAAGCTGCACAGCTAATTTCTTTAGATTGTCTGTACGCTGTTCCAAATAATAACCGTCCAAAAACTGAACCAATAAAAGGCTTAGCAGGGTGAGAACCACCGCTACCAAGCCTATAATCGTAATCCAAAGCTTTCCTACAATACTATTCCAAACCATTATTTTGGCACCTCAAGCTTGTATCCAATTCCCCATACCGTAGCGATCATTTCCGCCGCCTCTGAAGAAACTTTGTTTAGCTTTTCCCGCAATCTTTTGATATGTGTATCTACCGTTCTTAAGTCGCCGAAAAATTCATAATGCCAGACATCCTTTAGCAAATCCTCTCGGGAGAATACCTTTTCCGGATGCTGTGCCAAATATAACAAAAGTTCATATTCCTTTGGCGTTAGGTTTACCTCAATCCCATCAGCCAATACCTTGTGTGCATCATGGTCAATCGTGAGATGAGGAAACACCAAGATGTTATGCGGATTATTCTCCGTATTGAGGAACGTTGTACTGGACGAACGCCGCAACAATGCCTTCACCCGAAACACAACTTCCCTTGGGCTAAAAGGCTTTACCACATAGTCGTCAGTACCAGCTTCAAACCCTTGGATACGGTTTACCTCTTCCCCTTTTGCTGTTAGCATCATAATTGGAGTTGATTTTTTTTCCCGCAGTCGTTGGCAAACTTCAATTCCATCCATTCCTGGAAGCATCAGATCTAGTAGAATCAATGCGTAATCATTGGCGAGAGCCAACTCTAGCGCTTTTTCCCCATCTTCTGCTTCATCAATTTCAAAATTTTCACGTTCCAGATACATCTTTAACAATCTGCGAATTCTTTCTTCATCATCTACTACTAGTACTTTTTGAATCCCCTCATTAGCCATCATAATATCACCCCACCTGAGCGTATGAATGCAACCCCACTATGACTAAATTAACAAATACCAATGTCACCATAACAACAATAAACCCTAAAACAGCAAGCCACGCTGATTTTTCTCCAATCCACCCTTTGGAAAGCCGTAAATGCAAATAGGCAGTGTAGAACAACCAAGTAATCAGCGCCCATACCTCTTTTGGATCCCAACCCCAGAAGCGCCCCCACGCCTCTGCAGCCCAAATCATGGCAAAGATAAGTGCACCTAATGTAAATACAGGGTAGCCAATGGCAATTGCGCGATAACTGATTTCATCGATCATTTCCGGATCAAGATCAGACAATGCTGGCTGCAACAGCTGTCCCAACCTTTTTCTAAATAACAAACGAAGCAAAACATATAGACCAAGTCCTGATAAGACAGACCAAATCACGGTATTCAATTTCTTCGCAGCATTAAGTCCCTTCATCCAACCCGGCGCATCAAACCACGGTTTCATAGCCGAATCTGAAAGTAGAACAGCATTCTGGGGACCGGCAATCGCTGGCATTTTATATTCCACTACGGATTTTGTATTATCTATATTCAATTCAAATTCTGCTTTATAATCCATCGCATTAAAGACAACGGAAGTAATGATGAAGCCTACTAACATCAACACGAGAGTTAATGTCCCTTCAAGCCATCTTCTGCTGCGAGAATTTTTGCTTTGATCGATGGTTCTTACGAGATACATTAATCCAGCAGCAAACCCTACGGCAAAAATCCCTTCTCCCGCAGCAGCGGTCGTTACGTGAATCTTCAGCCAATAACTTTGCAAGGCTGGTATTAACGGTGTAACTGTCCGCGGGAATACGGAAGCATATGCTATCATAATGAAGACAACAGGGATAGCAAATGCACCCAGAATCGGCACGCGATAAACCAAGTAAATAATCACAAAGGCAACCGCGATACTGAAAGCCAGGAAGGCAATGAATTCAAACATATTCGATGTTGGAATATGCCCCTGACCAATCCAGCGGGTAATGATATAACTCGCATGGGCCAAAACTGCTACGATTGTGATCCCAAATCCAATCGAACCAAAACGTTGCTTATGTGCCTGTTCATCACGTTTGCCCCATCTTTTTCCGGTTACAGAGATAGCAAACACAAAACTGGCAACAATATATAAAATAAACGCGACCAACAGCAGGTTACTACTAAGCTCAATCAACTTTCTTCCCATCCTTTCCATGTTCCACAAGTGAAACAGGTATTGACGCCTTTTTGAAAACATCTAATACTTCGTTCTTGAGTCCAAACCAGTTCTTGTTTGTATGCCCAGCCACATAGACTAATGACCTCTCTGTTTGGATCCATATCCGGCGATGCTGCCAATAGAAGCCCATGACAAGCCCAAGCATGGAAATAAAACAGCCAAAATATATAACTGGTAGACTTTTATCTTTACGCACCATAAGTCCGGTAATATTCGTTAAATCCGGCATGGAAAACTCATATCCGAAAATATTTTCTGTTCCAGGTGCCGGCAAGTAGGAACCTAGAAACAACCAAGCCTTTTCGCCGTTAGGCGTTTGCGGACTGATCACATTTAGGACGAAAGCTGGATTATCAGGATTGGGAGATTTCGTTGTAGGCTTTTTATCCTTTGTAAATTCAAAATCCGGATAGTACTCAAGCATCTTTATCGTCGTTGTATCATTGATTTTATACTCAGATTGCGGGTTATACAGATCTATTTTAAACTTGCCAATCTTATCCCCTGTCTTTTCGTTTACCAAGGTCATATTTAACGCGGCGATGGCCTTTGGTCGCTGTCCAGACTGGAACAATTGGAGGTCATTATACTTCAATGGATGGTTGACAATGATATCATGTCTTGCAACCTCTTGAAGCTTTGGTTCTGAACCCGGTAACCCTGCATTGACATTTTCATATAGCACAGCTTTTGTTTGATATTGTTTAATAACCCCTTGTAGGTTATCGAGTCCTGCACCCTCCGGAAGATCCTCTTTCTCGTAAAAATCGATGGTGAACCCTTCGCTTTTCACATAATAGGGGGTTTCAGGAACCTTCTTCGTTTCTCCGTCTTTCACCCAGACATATTGGTCAAGATAATAGCCTGGTACCAAACGCATTAAGGCACCAATTAAAAATATAATTAATCCGATATGATTAATATAAGGACCCCAGCGGCTAAACCGACCTTTTTCAGCGAGGAGAGAATCTCCCTCACGGCGCACATCGTAGCGACGTTTTTTTAGAAAGCCTTGAAGTTGATCCAGTTTGCTTCCCCACTCAGCAGGGACCGAAACTTCTGCTTTTAATCTTTGACGGGTCAAAAAGTTGATGCTGTGCTTCACTTTTTGCTTTTTCAAAGCTTTATAGAGTGGAATCATCCGATCCAGACTACAAACGACAAGTGAGATCCCAATCATTAATAATAAAAGGACATACCACCAGGAAGAAAATAAGTTATGAAAACCTAATAAATAATAAATCTTTCCAATAAACCCATAGGTTTCCTCGTAAAAAATACTCGCTGGCTTTGGAACAGGAATATACACTTCCTGTGGAAAGATCGTTCCGACAATCGACGCCACTAAAACAATCACGATCATATAAACAGCGATTTTTACAGAGGAGAAAAAATTCCATACCTTATCTATAATCGACTTGTTGTATGTCTGGGACCGCCGGGCTGCTCCCTCATAACGCATATCAAGCGGACTGTCCCCCTGTTTGATTTCCTCCAATAGAGGGTTTCCGCACGCTTCACAAAGTACTGTTCCAACCGGATTAGCATGTCCACATTCACATTTTACGTTATTCATTTCTTATTACCTCACTACTCACTGCTGTGGAAGAATTTGCGTGATATTTTCCTTAATTGTTTTTTCTGCCATTGGCCCACCGATCACAATCTTTTTTACCACTCCATCAGAGTCAATGAAGTAGGTGGTTGGAATCGGTCCAATTTCATAGAGCTGGGTAATTTCCCTCTTCCGATCCATTAAGATAGGAAACGAAATATGGTAAGTATCTCGGAAGCTTTCCACAGTGACATCAGATTCTCCAATATTCACCCCGATCACTTCTACCCCTTTATCTTTAAATTCCTGATGCATTTTTTCTAGGGCCGGCATTTCCTCTCTGCATGGGGCACACCATGTTCCCCAAAAGTTTAAAACGATCCCTTTGCCCGCCTGTTTACTTAACTGAAACTCTTGATTATCCTCGAGCGTTTTCAAAATAAAATCAGGTGCTAATTCATTGGCCTGAACTGCAGCTGTATCTTTTATAAACGCATTATATAAAGCAACGCTAATACCGACAAAGATCACTCCAAGAATGATCAATCGCATCCATGTCCTAGAGCGGTTCAATTGTTCCCTCCCCCTTTCCAAAACTTCTTATAACACGTACCTTAAACTAATTTCATTATAACTGCAATATTTCACTAGTTATAATACCATTTTTGAACGTTATATGACATTCTGGGAAAAAAGGCCAGAAAGAGCATGGAACTTATTCCATGCCCGAAGCAAACATTGATTTCAGTTGTTGTACCTCTTTAGCCGTCAATGGACGGTATTCTCCCATTTTCAGTTCGCCCAGTGTAAGAAAGCCCAACCTAACCCGTTTCAACTTAATCACGGGATGACCTACCGTCTGGCACATGCGCCGAACCTGACGATTTCTCCCTTCATGGATCGTAAGCTCGATCACAGCTTGTCCCTTTTTTTCATCCATTTCAAGGAGTTTTGCCTCGGCGGGAGCTGTAGGCCCATCTTCCAGTATAATTCCCTTACGCAACCGTTCAAGGGTCTTTTCACTAGGGTAGCCCTTCACTGTTGCAATGTATACCTTGTCAATTTCAAATCGCGGATGTGCAATCTGATTGGCAAGCTCACCATCATTCATCAGCAACAAAAGACCGGATGTATCGTAATCCAGCCTGCCTACGGGATAGACCCTTTGTTTTACCTCTTTAAAAAAATCCGTAACAATTTTTCTTCCTTGTGGATCATTCAAACTAGTGATGACCCCTGTTGGTTTATGAAATAAAAAATAAACAAACTTCTCGCGTGAGATCGGTTTACCGTCTACCTCAATATGATCGCTGTCAGACACTTTATGTCCTAATTGAGTGATCGTCTGATGATTGACTTTTACTCTCCCTTGTAAAATCAAATCTTCACACTTTCGCCGAGAAGCAATGCCCGCTGCCGCCAATACCTTCTGCAGTCGCTCCTCCATTCCTATCATCCTTCCCTCGTCTAAAACTGGCGTACATTGGTATTTTACCTCATCACAAGGAAAATACCTAGAATAGTCATTAGGATGCCGAACCATTGGGTTACATTGATTTGTTCATTAAAAGCAAAGACAGCGAAGAGAATGGCTATAATTGGGGAGGTTGCGGTGATTAAAATCACCTTATTGATGTCTCCTTTGGAAAGGGCATATAAATAGGCAACAAAGGAGGTTGGTACAAGGATGCCGTTTAGAATACTGAAACTTATCGTTTGGGGGGAGTAGGCAAAAGACATGCCTGCTTTTTTAGCTAACACAAAATAGATCATCACGACGATCGCCATAGTCATGGTGGTTATAAAATTCACTTCAATTGGATGCCCTGTTTTTAGAGCCTGTTTATCAATGATCACATTCATTCCCCAGACAACGGTGGCAAAGAAAAGACTAAGATAAAACATTTCCCATCCCCCCAAGCTATTACCTATGTAAAAATAACTGTAACGATAAATAATGACGCGATAATTCCAACCAAATCCGCAAGCAGGCCTACCTTTAAGGCATATAAACTATTGCGGATACCGACCGCCCCGAAATAAACAGTCAAAACATATAGCGTGGTGTCGGTAGAGCCCTGCATCGTTGATGCCAATCGTCCAAGGAATGAATCTGGTCCAAAGTTGGCAATAATGTCGGTGGTCACGGCCAGCGAGCCAGCCCCAGTGATGGGTCGGAGCAAAGCGAGCGGTATAATATCTCCTGGGATATGTAAAAATGTCAGCACAGGTTGAATAATCGTAGTTAGCCATTCGAGTGCCCCGGACTGACGAAAGATAGAAACAGCCACGAGCATCCCAACCAAATGGGGAATAATTTTAATCGCTGTATCAAAACCACCCTTTGCCCCTTCCGCAAACACCTCAAAGACGGGCACTTTTTTATACATGCCATAAACTAAAATAATGGAAAGCAGCAATGGGATAGCCCATATAGAGGCCGAAGAAATAACTCCATACAAATTTCCTCATCCTTTCCTATAGCCACTAGTACGATAACGGTAATATTTATCCAAAAGAATGGCTGCAGTTGTGGAAACCATCGTGGCAAACAAAGTTGTCCCGACTATTTCTACAGCATTTGCCGACTGATAATTCATCCGAATGGCAATGATAGTTGTTGGAATTAGCGTAATACTTGACGTATTTAGTGCCAGCAAGGTACACATCGCGGGTGTTGCGGTTTTCGGGTCGGGATTGAGCTTTTGAAGTTCTTCCATCGCTTTGATCCCCATCGGTGTAGCTGCATTTCCCAAGCCAAGCATATTGGCACTCATATTGGAAAGGATATAGCCCATTGCCGGGTGATCCTTGGGAACCTGGGGAAACAAAAAGGAAGCGATGGGACTAAGTAACTTCTGCAACTTTAGCAACAGCCCCGATTCCTCGGCAATCTTCATCATCCCCAACCAGAAGGCGAGGATACTGATTAAACCAAAACAGACTGTAACTCCCGTCTTCGCTCCTTCAAAAGCTGCCTCACTAATCGTTTCTATTCTGCCGTTTATGCCGGCGACAATAACCCCAATCATAATTAGTCCGAACCATATCCAGTTAACCATTTACAGGCCTCCCAGGACCATCGATTTAAAAATTTGGAAGAAGCGCGTAACCGGTCCCCCCTCCCCCCATTTCATCGATTCCTCCGTTTGATAGACCAAGCCGATCTTGGCAATTTCCTTATCCTTTAAGTTGATATGCAGGTATCCTGCTACCCCGCCCGGCAGTATCGATTTGATCGATTGATCTTGCTGGACTCGTTTGGTGATATGCTCGGCTTCTCCTTCGGCTAATGGGTAATAAAAGGATCGAATGGGACGCAGATTATTAAACATCTCCGTTTCAGAAACAATTTGTGTCCGTGTAAACTGCTTCATCCCGTAATCGAGCAGTTTCGCATGATCATCCCAGTCATCCGGAGCATTTAGCGTCACAACTGTAACTTGTCTTTCTTCACGGGTCGCAGAGGAGACTAAACAACGTTTTGCAAGCTTGGTGTAGCCCGTTTTTACCCCATCAGCCCCCTCATAGTAGGAAAGCATCTTATTTTTGTTTATCAAATTCCGATCCCATTTTTCTCCGGCTTGTGGAATCTTTTTCACCTTCGTTGCAACGATCTTCTTGAAATCGGGATTATGCAGCGCATAAGCCGTTAATTTCGCCAGATCATTGGCTGTTGAAAAATGATTATTGCTGTCGTCCAAACCATGAGGATTCGTAAAATGAGTGCCAGACAAGCCCAGATATTGAGCTTTTTCGTTCATTAAACGGGCAAAGCCTTCGACCGAGCCGCCGATATGATCAGCAATCGTCACCGCCGCATCATTGCCTGATCTTAACATCAGACCATATAACAAGTCCTCCAAGGAAAGCTCCTCATTCTTCCGCAGATAAATGGATGACCCCTCTGTCCCAACTGCATGACTAGGTACACGGACCATCTCCTGCAAATTCCCCTCTTCAATAGCTACAATGGCAGTCATAATCTTCGTCAAGCTGGCCACACGCATTTTTTCGTTTCCATTCTTTTCATATAAAATCCGCCCAGATTCCACATCGATCACAGCTGCTGCCTGGGCAGAGATCGAAGGGGCTGCTGCAGCTTCCGTACTCGTTATAGAAAACAAAGGGAATAAGAACGTCAAAATCACCATCCAAACCAACCATCTCTTTCTTCGAACCATCTTTTCCTCCTTCTTCTAACGTTTGCGAACTACGTAGAATACGCTCTCTTTCGCAAACAATTTAGTTGTCCTCGTAGAGGGCTTCTTCTAACGTTTGCGAACTACGTAGAATACGCTCTCTTTCGCAAACAATTTAGTTGTCCTCGTAGAGGGCTTCTTCTGTCGGACGACCTCAATCGTGTTTGTACATGTATATGCTTATCCAACATTCTTATGAAAATTTTTGGGAATGGTCTGACGGTGGAGGCTTTTTTCACTATTTTGGTTTTTGGGGGAAGGGTAAAGAGTTTCGCCCACTAAAGATTGAGAGCGGTTACAGATATTAAGATTAACACAGGGGATCAAGCGGACTGTAGAGCCTTTATTTCTCATTAGATCCCTATATTCAAGGGGGATCCGGACCCAAAAGACGCTATTCCGCTGTTAAGTGTCAAATATCCAAGGATTTAAAGCAAATAAGGTCTTCTGAGTCCTCCATACCCCACGAAAAGGGCAATTTTACCCAAATAAGGTCTCCTCGGTCCGGTCGCCAAATCAAGCGGATCGCAAAGTCGCTAATTTGTATCAAATGCTCAAATAAAAAGACAAAAAGTTAGGCGTTTTTCTCCTTTAGCGGGAAAATTCCCGTTATTTAAAGAGATTCACCTAACTTTTCTAATTTAGCGGGAATTTCCCCCGTTAATCCTTACGCTAATTCATATAGTTCTTCAATTTTCGCCTGGATTTCCTTATCGGTCATCCCATGCTGCAACAAGTGGAGGAAGAGAGCCTCAACCCACACCTTTGATCGTTCGGAAATTTTTTTGTATTTCTTCGCTTCTGGAAACTTCCGGGTGAGTCGGGAATCGCTGTTTGTTTTTAAATTATCCATCACAAACAGTGCTTGGATCCCTTTCTCTTGGTCGTATTCCTTGTAATTCTTTTCTAATTCCTCGAGAACGGTTTTATAATAATCATTAAATTCTTTAAAATCAATTTCTGTATCCATTTTAAGATACTCTAGCATTTTATCGTACAGGGATTGAATCATATGTTTTGGACACTCCTCTTATTTGATACGGAAACATTATAGCATTTTGTTGGTAAACTGCAAATGAAGATTATGCTTTTTGCTCGTTCCATTTTTGAAACAATAAATCTACTTCCTCCTCCACACCGTCACTATCCTCAATGGATGGCGCGGGTGGGAGATCCCCAATATTTTTCAAACCGAAATACTCAATAAACTCGGTGGTTGTCCTATAAAGGATCGGGCGGCCGGTTGTTTCAGATCGCCCTGCATCTTGAATCAGCTTTTTACTCATCAGCGTGTTTATCGCCTTCTCACATTTCACCCCACGGATATCCTCAATTTCCGCCCTAGTAATCGGCTGTTTATAAGCGATAATTGCCAGTGTTTCCAGAGCAGCCTGTGATAAAGTTGAGTGGCTGGGGGAAGATGCTAGCTTTTCATAGTATTTTGCATGATCCGGAAGTGTTGCAAATTGGAAGGTGTTTGCAATCTCAATGATCTGCACGCCACGCCTGCTTTGGCGAAAATCCAGTTGCATTTGATGAATTAATTCCCTTGCTTGCTCTACCGGCAGATCCACAATATCGGCAATTGTCTTCAGGTCTAACCCTTCGTCGCCACTGACAAACAACAGACCTTCGATGACACTTTTTATTTCCTCTACATCAAAATTCTGCATCCTGCTCATCCCCCTTATTAGCGGTAATGATAATGTCCTCGAATAAAGTCGATTGCAGGCATCGAATCTGAAACTTACGCATCATTTCCAAGATGGCCATAAAGGATGTAACAACTTCCGCTTTACTTGGGGAGCCAGAAAAAAGCTGGGAGAAGCGGACGTTTCCAGTTATGGACAGAAGCTCTTTTATTTCTTTGATCCGTTCCTTTACAGAGATTTCATCACGGTGGATCCGAGTGATCTTGGTCTCCGGTTTATCCTCCTTGTTTAATGCTTTATTAAAAGCTTCAACAAGATCATATAGTGTCACATTCGCAACAGGGTTCTCTTCTACCTGAACCATAAAGGTTGACAAATTTTCTGCAGGTCTTGTGAAAATCTTGCTTCTTTTCGTTTCACGATCCCGTAATTCTTCGGCCAATTTTTTAAACCTCTTATATTCTAATAACCGCTCTACTAATTCTTGCCGGGGATCGATATACTCCTCTTCCATCTCAAACGTCGGTTGAAAAACGACTTCTTCTTTGCGGGGAAGCAGCATCTTACTTTTTATTTCCAAAAGGGTAGCAGCCATCACCAGAAATTCACTGGCAATTTCAATTTGGAATTCCTGCATAACATATAAATACTGCATGTACTGTTCAGTAATAATAGTGACGGGAATATCATAGATATCGACTTCCGCTTTATCAATTAGATGTAATAAAAGATCCAATGGGCCTTCAAACGAATCCAGCCTCACTTCATATGCCATTGATCATCCCCGCCTGAACTTTAAACTGTAAAATATTATACAACAATACGTCCAAGGTTTACATAAGTAAAATAGAAAAAAGCATCCCAGTTGGGATGCTCACTCCACATCAAAGTCAAAATACTGCGAAGGATACGGTTCATTTTTGATCGTGTAATGCCACCATTCCTCCGGATATGGGGTAAACCCGTGTTTTTCCATCACATCTTTTAATAGTCTTCGATTAGCGGCCTGCGCATTTGTAATTAAATCCGTACCGTGATGTGATATTTCTGAAAAGAAATCAAAACTTCCTCCCATGTCCACTTTTTCTCCCGTTTTTAGGTCGATTAAAGTCAGATCCACAGTGCTCCCACGTGAATGCCCCGATTTCTCAGCGATATAACCGAGTTGGAACAAAACACTTTTATCAAGGTTAGGGTAATATTGCTCCTTCATTTTCGTGTCCTTGGCGTCTTTGGACCAGGCCATAAAGTGATTGACCGCTTTTTGCGGGCGATAGGCGTCGAAAATCAAAAGGGTATAACCTTTTCCCCTCAATTCGGTCTGGACTTCCTTCAATGCTTCAGCTGCTTCCTCTGTCATAATCGCAAGTGGAGCATTGTATCCGTTAATTCGCTTGCCAACAAAATTGTTATTTCCAAAGTACCGTACATCGAATTGGACCGTGGGAATCAAATCATCAAGATAAACAAAACCGTTTGGCAGATTTCTCTTCTTTTCGGTAGTATTCTGTTCCCCCTCAACTTTTTCAACATCCTTTTGCTCAACCATTGTTAAGTCAGCATTGGAGAATTCTTCGTTTTGCGGCAGTTCCATATTTAAACTAGTAAGGGGATCAATTTCCACAGTGGCTCCAGAGGCAATGAAATCTAGAACATGTCCTCCACTCGATTGATCTTCAGTGATGAAATGAAGATGATAGCCTGGAACATTGATTCCAGCAATGTAATTTGGAGACCAGAATCCAACAAGCGTCCCCTCTTTCTGGTGGAACTCAAAGATTGGCTGATTCGCAGTTACTTTAGTCAATGGGGGATATGGCTTGTCCTGCTTGGGTACACTCCTCGCTTTGACATATTTAAAAGTCCCCTTTACTTTAATCGCGTAGAAATTGTTTTTGTTTACAAATTTCTTATCAAGAAAAGTAGTTAACTCCTCCATACTGATTTGTTTATCGATTCGATCAAATAATTCTGGTTCAAAATGTGTAACAACCGCAAACGGTGTTTTTGTTGTTTCTTCCAGCTGGTGGAGGTTGCCCTTACTGTCGATTTGATAAAATTTGTCATTCAGGACAATCATTTCTCCATCTAACTTATTGATCGTACCAAGCCCAAAACCACCGTGTTCACGTAATTCTTTTAATTCCATTTCCCCATCGTAAAGCCCTAGCATGAGAGCGTTAATTGTGGAGTATTGGAATAGCGAGTTTTTTCCGCCTTGCTTCGCATCATCTTGCGCCAAGTTTGTCAGGTTGTCTCCTGTCATTGGGTTTGCACTAGATAGTGAGGACCATGCCATCAGAAAAATAAAACAGAGAATCGCAACAAATTTCTTCAATATCTTCGCTCCTTTCAACCGAGTATGAGTATAGGATTTTTATCTCGATTTTTTTATATTATAAATATTATGACTATAACTTTTGGACTAAGTCAATAGTTTGATACTATTCAATAGTAATAAGGTCGATTTTGTAATAAAAAAGCCCCTCATAATCTATGAAGGACTTTCGTCAACAAAATTCTGTTTATTCTTCGACTACTTTCACTTCTTTCATTTTGTCGCCTGGTCTAATCTGATCCACATGTTCCATTCCTTCAACCACTTGTCCAAAAACGGTATGAACGCCATTTAAATGTGGTTGTGGCTCGTATACGATAAAGAATTGGGATCCACCCGTATCCTTTCCAGCGTGGGCCATAGAAAGGGAACCCCGTACATGCTTATGAGGATTTCCTGCTGTTTCACATTTGATAGTGTATCCAGGACCGCCAGTACCTGTACCATGTGGGCATCCACCTTGGGCTACAAAACCTGGGATTACACGGTGAAAATTCAGTCCATTGTAGAACCCTTCGTTAATTAGCTTTTCAAAGTTAGAAACTGTCCCAGGTGCTTCGTTTGGAAACAGTTCAATTTTCACTTGTCCGCCTTTTTCTAGATCAACTACTGCGTATTTGCTCATATGTAAGAACTCCCTTCAAGCGTTTATGTAAATTGTACCATTTGATTATACGCTAAAAAGGAACAAAAAGAAAACCGTACAAAAAAAGAGAGGGGATCCCCTCTCTTATTTCGAAGCCATCATATTCGTTGGTATGCGATCGAGTTTGACAAGATCATCCATGGTTTCCCTGGCGATGACAACCTCTGCTTGCCCATCTTTAACAAACACAACGGCTGGTCTAGCAATTCGGTTGTAGTTGTTTGCCATGGCATAACCATAAGCTCCTGTACAGGAAACAGCCAATAGATCTCCTGGTGCAACGACAGGCAAGTTAATATCCCAGATAAGCATATCTCCTGATTCACAGCACTTACCGGCAATGGAAACCACTTCTTCAGCCTCATCCTGAGCCCGATTTGCTAACGTCGCTTCATAGCGGGATTGATAAAGGGCAGGACGAATATTATCGGTCATTCCTCCATCAACTGCTACATATTTGCGAACGCCAGGGATTGTTTTTACGGAACCAATCTTATACAAGGTCGTTCCTGCATCCCCAACAATACTACGGCCTGGTTCAATCCAGATTTCCGGAAGAGCATAGCCCGCAATTTCAAACTGTTTCTTCACTTCGTCTGTCACCGGAAGGATGTATTGATCAGCCGTTAAAGGCGTATCTTCTTCCGTATAGCGGATTCCAAAACCTCCGCCTAGATTGAGTACTTTAATCTCATAACCGGTCTCGCCACGAAGATGGAATAAAAAGTCAGATAACTTCCGAACTGCTTCAACAAAGCCAACAGTCTCAAAAATTTGCGAACCGATATGGGAATGAACTCCTAAAACGTTGTAATATTCCATTTTCAACGCTTGCTTGATCGCTTCAAGAGCTTGCCCAGTATGGATGCTGAAGCCAAACTTCGAATCTTCCTGGCCTGTAGAAATATATTCATGCGTATGTGCTGAAACACCCGGAGTCAAACGCAAAAGGATATTCACTTTTTTCCCGCGTTCTTGCCCTAAGGCGTGCAACACCTCAAGCTCGTGAAAGTTGTCTACTACGAAGCAGCCAATTCCTGCATCTAAAGCCATTTCCATTTCTTCGATCGTTTTATTATTCCCGTGAAAATGGATTCGCTCTACAGGAAAATCCGCTTTTAGTGCCGTATAAAGTTCCCCGCCGGATACAACGTCAAGGGATAATCCTTCATCTGCAGCTACCCTGCACATGGCAAGTGACATAAAAGCTTTACTTGCGTAGGCAACCTGATAGGAAAACCCGGATTTTTGGAAGGCTTCCTTGTAAGCTCTGGATTTTTCTCTGATTAAATTTTCATCGTAAACAAATAATGGGGTACCAAATTTGTTAACTAATTCTACGGTATCACAACCACCTATTTCAAGATGGCCTTTTTCATTAATTCTACTGTTTCCGTGTAAATACATGAGCGTCCTCCTCACCCGAAAAAAACAAATGAAATCTCTGTTTAAAAACTATCCGTAAAAGATTGAAAGGTCAATTATATCTATAAAATATACCATGTGTTCGAATCGGTGACAACCAGTTTGCCTAACTTTCTCCCACATCATACCCGCTTTTCTGCAAAATATATTCTACAGCTTTTGTCGTAATCGGCGCGCCGTGGATAGGGTGGTCTTTTCCTTGCATTTTCCCAACATCCCCTACTCCTACAATGATTGGAGCCTCAACGCGATTTAAAACATCGACTGTATCCCCCGAAATATGGGCTTCCATATTTTTATGCTCAATCCCATCTTTATCCACGGCAAATCCGGTGATTGCTCCGTTCCCGTTGATACAAACATCTACCTTTACACCGTCTACAAGCGGAGTATTGGAAGCAACGGCAACAATTCCCAAAAGATTGATATCTTCGTGATTGGCTACAAATTCCAGGGCGCGTTCTGCATCCCCTTCTTCACAGTTTCCATTGTCGTCAAACATAACCAGCACAGGATCATATTTTGCCCGCATGATTTGTTCCACTATTTCTTCACCGGATAAAGGAGTGGGATTTCCTCCTGAACGAGAAATACAGCGTCCATTTACCTTCTTTGCGACAATTTCAACAGCTTGTTGTGCTACATGGTCTCCATCTGTGATGATAACAATATCCCGTTTCTCTTCCATTGATTTAGGTCACCCCTTTGGCTTAAACACTAATGATCCAAGGAATCCAAAAACGATGGCGGCAGAGATCCCTGCGCTTGGCACTTCAAAAATCCCCGTAATAATCCCGATCAATCCATGGGTTTCCGCTTCTGCCCATGCCCCGTGGTACAAGGCATGCCCAAAGCTGGTAATCGGGACAGTTGCCCCTGCCCCGGCGAAATCGATCAACGGGTCATACAATCCCAACCCATCAAGTACAACACCTACGACAACCAAGGAACTCATGACGTGTGCAGGAGTCATTCTCGTAAGATCCATTAGTAATTGGCCGACTACACAAATAAGTCCCCCAACTACAAAGGCAATCAGTAACTGCTCCATCCTACCGTCCCCCTTCCAGAACAACACCATGTGCTATACAAGGGATAGACTCGCCCTGCTGAAAGCTGACTGGACTAAATAAGGCACCTGTTGCTACAACCAACACCCTAGAATATTTGCCCTTATTTAATCCATTCACAATGTGACTGTAAGTTACTACGGCGCTGCACGCACATCCACTTCCCCCAGAAAATACATCCTGGTCGGCGCTGTAAATCATGATTCCACAATCGTTGTAAACAGGAGTCATATTATAACCTTGATCCGCAAGAATATCCTTTAATATGGCATAGCCGACTCTTCCCAGATCACCTGTGACAATCAAATCATAGTCGTGAGGTCCTCTCTCAAGATCCTGAAAATGGGTTTTAATCGTATCCACTGCTGCAGGAGCCATTGCTGTTCCCATATCAAATGGATCTTTAATTCCCAAATCGATGACCTTTCCAATCGTTGCGTGTGTAATTTTGGGTCCATATGGACCTTCACCAACCACAGCAGCCCCTGCGCCCGTTACTGTCCATTGCGCATAAGGCGGTTTTTGCCCTCCGTATTCAGTAGGATAACGGAATTGCCGCTCTGCCGTTGAGTTATGACTGCTGCACCCCGTCAAAGCATATTGCGCAAAGCCACTGTCAACTAATGCCGCAGCCAAGGCGAGTCCCTCCATGGAAGTAGAACAGGCACCGAATAGTCCCAAAAAGGGGATAGACAACTCATGTGCTGTATAATTTGATGTTATAATCTGGTTCAGCAAATCACCAGCAAGCATTACATCAATTTGATCTTTTGCGAGCGAACTTTTTGATAAAGCGGAGTCTGCCGCATCTCTCATCATGGTTCGCTCCGCTTTCTCCCATGAATTCTGACTAGCGTAATTATCGGAATGAATATGATCAAACTCTTTACCCAAAGGGCCCTGGCCTTCCAAGGGTCCAACAGCTACTGCAGAGCCCAAAATACGTATCTCCTTTGAAAATAGCCAGGTTTGTCGTCCAAGTTTCTTTACATTTTGCATTCTTTTCCCTCCGCCCATTTTTCTTTGACCTTTGTCTTAGAAAGACTTGAGAAGGATTCAGGATTATCCGACGATCAATTTCTTGATTAGAACAACAACGAAAGAAGCCACTACTCCATACACAATAACAGCCCCTGCAAGCTTAAACATATTTCCCGCTACTCCAAGAACGTAACCTTCACTCCGATGCTCTATCGCTGCTGCCGCTACTGAATTTGCAAATCCCGTGACTGGAACAGCTGATCCCGCCCCCGCAAACTGGCCCAAAACATCATATACGCCAAACCCTGTTAGAAGTACAGCGATAAAGATTAAAGTGGCCACGGTCGGATTACCTGCCGATCTTTCTGTGAAATTGAAATACATCATATAAAAATTCGCGATCAACTGCCCCAGCATGCAAATAAAACCACCCACAAGAAAGGCCTTCAAGGAGTTCCATAGGACATTCTTTTTAGGTTTATACGCTGCAGTTTCCTTAGAATAAGTTTCTCTATTTAGTTGAAACTTGATCTGCTTGGTTCTTTCAGCCATCCATTAATACCTCACTTTGGACTTTTAGTGTATTGGTTATCCTTCCTCTAATTCGTTTGGATATAAGAGTTAATATTTGGTGACCCAAAAAAGAAAAACCAAATCGCTAAAACTCGATTTGGTCTTTAATCATCTTCAAAATTTTCTTTTCCAGTCGTGATACTTGAACCTGGGAAATCCCTAGCCTTTCGGCCACTTCGGACTGGGTTTGGTCGCGGAAATAACGCAAGTAAACGATCAGTCTTTCCCGGTCGGACAGCTTGTTGATGGCCTCTTTAAGGGCTATTTTTTCAAACCACTTTCCTTCGTCACTGTCAGAGATTTGGTCCATTAAGGTGATAGGGTCCCCATCATTTTCAAAAACGGTTTCATGGATGGAGGATGGTGCGCGGCTTGCCTCTTGGGCAAAAACCACCTCTTCCGGTGTAACCCCCAATTCTTTGGCAATTTCTCCGACTGTGGGAATACGCCCAATCCTTTTGGACAGATCATCCTTTGTTCTGCGCACCTTATTTGCCATTTCCTTTAAGGAACGGCTGACTTTTAAGGTTCCATCGTCGCGTAAAAACCGTTGAATTTCCCCGATAATCATGGGAACTGCATACGTCGAAAACTTCACATCGTAAGAGAGATCGAACTTATCCACGGCTTTCAGCAAACCAATGCAACCAATCTGGAAAAGATCATCCGCCTCATAACCGCGGTTAAGAAAACGCTGAACTACCGACCAGACTAAACGTATATTGCAGTTTACAAGTTTTTCTCTGGCCTCTTGGTTCCCGTTTTGGCTGTCTTGTATTAAAATTTTCACTTCTTCATCGGTCAGATAGGGATGATTCGCGTTTCGAACATCTGTCTCCATAGGCATTATCTCCTAGTTGCAGATTGCTTTGTTTTTTACTAAATTTTTATGTAAAATAACCTTCGTTCCTTTGTTAACACCTGTTAAAATTTCGATAGAATCCATGAAGTTCTCCATAATGGTAAAGCCCATTCCAGAGCGTTCCAGCTCAGGTTTGGTGGTGAAAAGGGGCTGTCTTGCTTCCTCAATGTCCACGATCCCTTTCCCGTGGTCTTCAATCATAATTTCAATGGATTCATCCGTGTAACCTGCTGTAACTATTACGATTTGTTCAGGATCTTCATCATAGCCATGAATGATTGAATTGGTAACGGCCTCGGAAACGGCTGTTTTAATTTCTTCGAGTTCGTCCAATGTCAAATCCAACTTTGAAACAAAAGAGGCAACAGCTACTCGTGCAAAACTTTCGTTTTCACTTCTTGCCGAAAACTGCAGCTGCATAAAATTTTTGTTGTTCATCATTAGGCCACCCCCAACAGCTGAAGTGCTTCATCTTCATTTTCTCTAATTTTTAAAATCTTAAAGAGGCCTGATAATTCGAACAAACGGTGGATAAATGGGTTGATAGAACATACAACCATTTCTCCGCCACGCCCAGTAATCTGCTTGTACCGCCCTAGGATTACGCCAAGACCAGAACTATCCATGAAATGTAGATGTTCCAGACTCAGGATAATATTGCGAACACTTCCTTTTAGAATTTTTTCCTCCATCTGTTGTCTTAACTCGTCAGCAGAATGGTGATCCAGTTCACCTCGCAGGCGGACGATCAAAACATCGGCAACAACCTGTTGATCAATGTGCAGACTCAAATCCCTCACTCCTTGTAGTTCGATCTAGAGATACTTTCTACAAGGAAAAAGCCAATTCCTGCCAGTCGACAAAACTAGAAAAAAAACGAGATACCTTGTCAAAATGCGGCATCTCGTTGCGATCTTTATTCTAGCCCAAGAATCATACGCTTCGTTGACCTTTTCATCAATTCCCACCAGGTTGCCTTGCTGACCGACTGTTCAGCAACCAAATCTAGTCTGGCAACTTCTTTTCCATTCTTTTTGACAAACATATGTCCAAGGATTTCTCCTTGTTTGATCGGAGCATCCACCATTGGGTTCACTACGATTTCCTTTTCATAATCGTTGATGGACTCCCCTTTTTTCGTGAGAATTCCAAAATGATGGGGTGCAGTCAAATTCATTTCAGAAAGAGAACCTTTATTAATCTCAATCTTAGTTATCGCTTCCCCTTTTTTAACAAAAGGATGTGATTGATAACTAGCAAAAGCATAATCAAACATTTGTGTGATTTCACTATTTCTTGTTTTCGAATTGGGTTCACCCATTACGACCGCTACAACCCGCATGTTGTCCTTTTTCGCGGTAGCAGATAAACAATACTTAGCTTCTGCTGTATAACCCGTTTTCAATCCATCTGCACCAGGATAAAAACGGACGAGCTTATTTGTATTCACTAACCAAAAGGGACGGTTGGAATCCTTCCGAAGGTAGTCCTGATAAATGCTTGTATACTTTGTAATTTCCTCATGTTTGAGTAATTCTCTGGACATCAATGCAATGTCATGGGCCGAAGAATAATGATTTTCCGCAGGCAATCCATTGGTGTTAACAAAATGGGTATTTTGGAGTCCCAATTCCTTTGCCCGTTCGTTCATCTTCTTGATAAACGCCTCCTCGGTCCCCGCCAAATGTTCAGCCATCGCAACAGATGCATCATTACCCGAGGCAACAGCGATTCCTTTCAGCATTTCCTCAACGCTCATCATTTCTCCCGGTTCTAGAAAAATCTGGGATCCACCCATCGATGCTGCGTATTCACTTGTTCGTACTTTGTCTGAAAGTTTTATTTCTCCCCGTTCCAATGCCTCCATGATCAGCAGCATCGTCATGACCTTCGTGATACTTGCCGGAGGCAGCTTCTCATGAGCGTTTTTTTCATAAATTACGGTTCCAGTATCGACATCTAACAAGATCGCAGATTTAGCGTTTGCTGCTAAATGAACTTGGGCATTTTCTTCTGCTAAACTGACAGCAGGACTTAAACAAAGCATCAAAGCAAGCAAAAATGCAACTTTCTTTTGCATAACTGACCTCCGACTAATAGAAATAATAGGGCATCTACACAATCTCAATTTCTATTGTCGTCAAAAGAATGGATAATTATAACAAAAAGGTGAAACTAATTTTTCTTAAACTATATCTTTTCAATAATCCCTGTTACTAGGGTCAAAAACTTCTCTCTTACCTTTTCGGCAGTCTCCATGACTTCTTGATGGGATAAAGGCTGCGACAAAATTCCTGCAGCCATGTTACTGATACACGAAATCCCGAGAACACCTAGACCATTATGACGTGCAACGATCACTTCCGGTACCGTGGACATCCCTACGGCATCGGCACCCAGCGTCCGCAGCATACGAATTTCTGCTGGTGTTTCATAGCTAGGTCCACTCAAGCCGGCATACACCCCGTGACGGGTTTCAACCCCTTGTTCTTTGGCTACTTTTTCCGCAATAGCAAGCAGGTCTTTGGTATAAGCATTGGACATATCAGGAAATCTCTCTCCCAAGCGTTGATCATTAGTACCGATTAATGGATTTTGAGAAGTCAGATTCAAGTGGTCGGTGATCAGCATTAAATCACCCGGTTGAAAATCCGTATTCACCCCTCCTGCCGCATTCGTGACAATTAAGGTTTTCACTCCAAGGGCTGCCATCACCCGCACTGGAAACGTCACCACCGATAACGGGTACCCCTCGTAATAATGAAATCGACCTTGAAGGGCCGCTACTTTTTTCCCTTTGAGACTTCCGAATACAAATTGTCCTTTGTGTCCGACTACCGTGGAGACCGGGAAATTGGGAATCTCTTGATAAGGGATTTTGGTGCTCTCGGTGATTTCATCTGCCAGCATCCCCAGTCCCGAACCTAAAATCAGGCCAATTTCCGGTGTATCCTTGTACCTGGATCTAATAAAATTTGCACTCTCATTAATTTGATCCATCATCTGAAAACTCCCCCTTATTTTTTGACCACCTGAAGAAAACTCTTCCCAATACTTGGCATCGTTACCCCAAAATTATCTGCAATGGTTGCCCCCACATCGGCAAAGGTTTCACGAACACCCAAGCTTTCTGCCTGGTCAATCTTTGTATGGTAAACGAGAAGTGGAACGTATTCCCTTGTGTGATCTGTCCCATGATGGATGGGATCATTTCCGTGGTCAGCAGTGATGATCAGAAGATCATTATCCTTTAATTTAGAGAGAATTTCTGGAACTCGGGCATCAAATTCTTCGATAGCACGTCCATACCCATGAGGATCTCGGCGATGACCAAACAAAGCATCAAAATCCACCAAATTGACAAACGCTAAGCCTTGAAAATCCCGCTCCATTACATCCAAAAATTTGTCCACCCCATCCATATTGCTTTTGGTTTTCATCGAATCTGTCACACCCATACCGGCGTAAATGTCGGAAATTTTTCCGATAGCGATCGATTCAAAGCCCTCATCTACTAACCGATTCATCACAGTTAAACCGGGTGGGGTCACGGAATAATCGTGACGGTTTGCTGTACGGGTAAAATGACCAGGGGCGCCGACAAAAGGTCTGGCAATCACACGAAGGACTGGATACTCACCTTCCAAAGTCATCTCTCTAGCGACTTCACATATACGGTATAACTCCTCGAGCGGTACGATCTCTTCGTGGGCAGCAATTTGAAAAACGGAATCTGCTGATGTATAAACAATCACATCGCCTGTTTTTATGTGTTGTTCCCCTAATTCTGCAATAATTTCCGTCCCTGAGGCCGGTTTATTCCCTAAGACGCCGCGCCCGATCCTCTTGGAAAATTCCTCAATTAAAGGCTGGGGAAAGCCGTTTGGATAAGTTGGAAAAGGGGTTTTTACATGGAGCCCCATGATTTCCCAATGTCCCGTACTCGTGTCTTTTCCTACCGAAATCTCTGCCATTTTTCCATAGTAGGCCATTGCTGAAACCTCTGCAGAAACTCCCTGCAACGGGGCAATCTTCCCTAGTCCCAACCGTTCAAGATGGGGAACATGAAGGCGTTCCATCTTTTCAGCGATATGGCCGAGAGTGTGAGCACCTCGATCATTAAATTGATCCGCATCCGGTAATTCTCCAATTCCTACACTATCTAACACAATCAAAAAAACTCGTTGAAAATCCATTTTTTTCACTCCCCTGATTATTATGTGTCTATTATCTCCATAAACAATATGCTTTTTCGGAAAAAAAAGCCGTTCAGTTGGTACTAAAATTAGTCCCTTACCGAACGACCTAAGCTCTAGGATGCGCCTTCTTATATTCATCGCGAATCTTTAATTTCGTAAGTTGTGTATAGATTTGGGTGGTCGAGAGATCGGCATGGCCCAACATCTCTTGCACAGCACGTAAATCTGCCCCATTCTCCAAAAGATGTGCAGCAAAAGAATGCCGTAAGGTATGTGGGGTGATGTCGACACTGATCCCTGCCTTTAACGCATATTTTTTGATTAACTTCCAAAATCCTTGTCTAGATAGCCTCTTTCCGTGGTGGTTGAGAAATAGGGCTTGTTCCCCTTGATCCCTGCTAAATTCCGATCTCCCCTGTGAAAGATATTTTTCAAGAGTCTGGGCCGCAAATTTTCCGAGAGGAATGAACCGTTCTCTCATTTTATTTGAACACTTGACAAATCCTAAATCGGTATTCACATCCACCATGTTTAAAGATAAAAGCTCTGATACCTTTGCCCCAGAGGCATACAACAATTCCAACATAGCCTTGTCCCGCAACCCTGCAGCATCTGATTCCACAGGTGCGCCAAGTAGCCACTCCACCTCGTGTATGGTAAGGATTCGCGGAAGCTTTTTCTCTACCTTTGGTATTTCCAGATGGATCGATGGATCCCGGTCCACTGCTTTCTCCCTCATCAGAAAAAAATAAAATGACCGGAGAGAAGCAATATTTCGCGAGATCGTAGAAGGTGCTCGACCTTTTTCCTTTAAAAGATATAGGTATTGTGCAATTTCCGCATCGGTTGCCTTTCTAAGATCGGAAACATGTCTAGTCTCAAGAAAAAGTAGGTAAGATATCACATCTCTGCGATAAGAATCAATTGAATTCTTAGCAAGACCTTTTTCTGTATGAAGATAATCCATGAATTTATGCAGCCATGCTTCCATTCCTGATGCTCCTTTGATCATTTAAAAATTCCAATATGAATCTAATTCCATAAAACATGAAAATTTCCTGCCAAGACATATAATTTTCTCATTCACCATACCAATAAAAAAACTTCAGGCGGTCAACCATCTCGTGATCACCAGGGCGATAGAGGTGGTCGTCAATTTTAATTACCTTGACCGCACGCCCTTCCGGTTTATGATAAGGATTACTGGGTTTCACCACATCTGAAAAAAAAGAAATGATACTGAAAAAAATAAACGTTAAGACAGCGAATAGAATGAGGAAACGGAGCAGTTCGAACAGTCTGCGTAAGGAAATAAACATGGCCTGCCACCACCTAGACTTTCGTATCAATTCGGACAAGTTAGTTTCATTCTATTCCTGGGATGGGAAAATTATACAAAAAAAAAGCCCGAAGGCTTTTTATTCTGATTCAGACTCAGCTTTGCAACGATGACAAATCCCGTGGAAAGTTAACCGGTGGTCAGTGATTTCAAAGTTAAAATCCCTTTCCACCATTTTCTCGACGTCACCAAGAAGGTCCTCCACAATCTCATCAACGGTTCCACATTGTATGCATATTAGGTGATGATGATGATGTGCGGCATTTTCCGCACGAAACTCGTATCTTGCTACGCCATCACCAAAATTTATTTTGTGAATCACTTTCAACTCACTCAGAAGCTCAAGTGTACGATATACAGTGGCTAAACCAATCTCCGGTGCTTTTTCCTTTACAAGAAGATAAACATCCTCGGCGCTAAGATGATCCTCTTCGTTTTCAAGGAGGACTTTAACCGTGGCTTCCCTTTGTGGTGTAAGCTTGTAGCCATGAGAATGTAACTGTTGTTTGATTCGCTCAATCCGTTCTTCCACGTGCGACTCCTCCTACACCCTGACTTTCTCATTATGTATCAATCTAATCATGAAGATGTAGATTGTGTCAAGGATATCACTTTCAGCGAGTACTATTGTGATTATTATAGAAGAGGCAGACAAGGGAAGTCAATAAAGAAAACTTCCATCAGAAGGGGCCCCTTATCCCCCTCTGATGGTTAGTTGCACTTACCCTAGCATTTACGGGCAGTTATCCCCTCCCCACTTCGTATCGAAAGTTTTGATGTGGGGGGGTTACTGCCCGTTAATGCCGGATCATCGTTTTCATTAAGACAATAAACTTGCCGCGATTGGCTTCATTAAAAGAGGAGATAAAATCGCCTCAAGAATGGATGCCCCACACAATAATATCACGACAAACAGGACCAACGCGGAATAACGGAAAAAGTAGGGCGAAACCGCTTCACCCCGACGTATAAAGCGAGATCTGATCAAGCGTAACGAAAACGAGACACCTGCTGTACCAATAATAATTACAGCTGGGATGACCAACAGATTCTGCGGAAGAACAGAAGCTCCAGCCAGCAGCAAACCGTTCCAATGCCATTGATTAATCATAAAGCCCACCGTGAATCCGACAACCAATCCTTTGAGAAAAACCATAATAAGAATAATCGGAAGACCAATAATCGAGAGCCCCAGAATCCACATAAATCCAACATACTTAATATATTGACCAAAGGATTGTTGGAAAGCGGTTTGTGGATCGACATTGGTCCCCTGCTTAAATTCAGTGAAAAACTGTCCCAAATAATTCATCAAATCATGCTTTTGCTGTTGCTCCAAGGAATTAACAATCACCGCCCCAAAACAGACCCCCATGGTGAACAGAACAATCGTAAATAAATAGAGAGATATATTTTCTTTCACGTGTAAACTGATAGTTTGTCCAATTCTCGTCGTTCCCATCTTCAATCCTCCCTCGCGACCTATATAAAATCTATATGCAAGGGATGCCAGAATATGATGCTAGTGTGTGATGATTTTCCCGTACTTGCCTCCTCCACCCTCAACAAAAGAAATATTCCCTTCACGATTAAGGATAATCGTTCGAGCAATATCCTCCCCTACGACTTGACTTAAATCCTCTTGCGAGACCTCATGAAGGATCTTCATCTCTGTTTGATAAGCGGCCAAGAGGGCTTGTATTTTTTTCGGGCCGAGATTTGGGATGAATTCTAAGGGCACCTGATAAACGTACGGCGGACGGTGCGGTGGATGGACAGGCTGTTTTAAATCTGCAATCTCTTGTAGGCGATTAAACACCCCTTTGATCAAGGAAGTGTGTCCGCAATAAGGGCATCTCTGCTCTGATTCTTCTCGGATCAATTCATCACAAGCTGCACAACGGGTGTAATGATATTTACCCAACTTCGGCTGCAGTCCGTAGTTCGCCAGAACCTTGCGACCATTTTGCCTCCATAGCGCTTGTTTCAATTCAGCAAAATTGCATTCTTCTAGCCACATTTTTTGATACTCCCGCCCTATTTTGGCTAAGGAATGGGCATCAGAGTTGGTGACAAAGGTTTTATCATACAACTCACTTATGTGATCCGCCATTTCGCTGTCTGAGCTGAGCCCGAGCTCGATCGCAGGGATTTTTGTTAGATCAAGCAAGCCTTTCATGCTGTTTGCGCAATTCCCGTATACACTTTTGAATGGTGTAAAGACATGCGCCGGGATCATAATCCCCTGCTCCGTTTCAACGATTTCTTGCAGCTCCTGCATCGAGGCGTACATCCTCTGCGTACTAAGATGGATATTTTTCACCTTCGTCGCCAACCAATGGGAAAAGTTTTTCATTCGCTCCACCGTTGGAAAATAGGTAAGAAAATGCGCCGCACAGCGAAGCTCTTCAAAACGCATTTCCACTTCACAACCGGGTAAAACAGTGGTATTTTTATACCTTAAACCGCCACCATCCAGTGCATGAACGACACCTTGTTCCATCAACTGATCTACTTCTTCAAGCACTCCCGGAGAGTGGAAATCAATAATCCCGATCATATCCATTCCTTTTTTTTCGGATGCCTCTTCAATAATATTGGAAAGTGTGAGATTCCGCGATGCTGTTATTTTCACGGCCTGTCCATGGAAAGTTCGTCCAATATGAATATGTAGGTCTACGAAAAATGATTTCATCGCTGCTATTTCCCCTGTAGTTGTTGGTTTTGCCAATAATAAACCGCTAGCACGGTTTTGGCATCAATAATTTCTCCCCGTTCGATCGCTTCAAAGGCTTCCTTCAAATTCAACAGAGTAAGCTCCACAAATTCATCCTCGTCAGGTTCAGCCTGTCCCGAAACTAGATCCTCTGCTTCGAATAAATAAAGAAATTCATTGGCAAAACCAGGTGAAGTGTAAAAAGCAGAAATCTGTTTTAATTGTTTTGCCGTGTATCCCGTTTCCTCCAGCAGTTCCCTTTCCGCACAGCGCTTAGGATCCTCTCCTTTTTCCAATTTTCCTGCCGGAATTTCCAAAATCGTTTTCTCCAAAGGCTTGCGGAATTGTCGTACAAAAATCATTCGCTGATCCGAAGTGAGCGCCATGATAGCAACTGCCCCTGGATGTTTGACGATTTCCCGCGTAGCTGTTTTTCCATTTGGCAATTCCACCTCGTCCAAATGAAGCGTAATAATTTTCCCATGATAAATTTCTTTTGTTTTTAATGTTTTTTCTTCCAACTCACTCATCATTAACCCCCGCAAATTATTTTTAGTTCTACCGCGTATGGCTTGTACATATTTTAGAACAAAGCAACCTCATCCCGGTGAGAGGTTAGAACTCTGAAGAAAGGATTTGTCGCCATGAAATGTTATTATCAAGCTAATTGTATCAGATTTGTTGGGAAAGTTTCGGAAGTCAGATCCCTTTTAAAAACATGGTCTAAACAGACCATAACGGTGAAAGACTATTTACATCAGAAGGGACATTAGTCCTGCTGGCAACAAAATCTGCGAAATCCGCAGCCAACGCTACAGAATAAAAAAATAACGGATCTTCCTCAATCGTCCTGCCCATCGTTTTAATGGGAAAAGGTAACCGTGTTAGTATTTCCTTTAACAGATGAAGTTTCTCTCTTTTTCCGATATGCCAAAAATGACGATCTGTTCCTTTTTCGGAGGCTATTTCTTCCAAGATCGGGATATGTACGGAGCTTAGAGTATGTTTTAGAACAGTTTTAGTATGGTGGCTTAAACCAACATGACGACGGCGCTGATCAGCCTCACTCACGCGAGGGACAAGCACAGGGATGCCTCCCAACGTGGATACAGCATGAAGAATCTCCACCTGCTCCATCCCGGAAAATCCCAACGCTGTGCTGGTCCCAACAATACCTGGTCCCATGGAAACAAACACGATATCCGCTTTTAGCAAATGCTTTGCGGCAATTAAGCCGGAATAAATATTGATAGCCTCTAGATCCCCACCAAAGGATTGTCCGATCGTGATCGTACCATTAAGTATGCCAAGCTCTCTTAAGGCGGACACATTATCACTTAAATCCAGGGGAAGGGCACCTTTATCAGTCATAATATAAACGATTCGGCAAGCTTTATTACTCTGTTTAATGTATGTGGCAGCGATTGGGAGCATGCTGTGCAATTCACCAACCAACACCGTCATACCATGCAGCGATTGTTGCGAGGCCATCTGTTGGTGGAAGGGGCTGTCCTGTTCCTCACAGGATCCCGTGGCGATTTGCAAAGGAGTATACCGAAGCTTCATGATATGTTTGTTTTTAGAGACTTTTTGTTCCTCTTGGCATGGCTGTGACAGATTGGCCATCACAAAATGATACCCTCCTGTACCCAATTTAAGTGCTACCGCCGTTGTATTTAGAAGGACCAAATCACCTATCTGAACCGAACCAGTAATGGGGGGATAAACAATGGCCTTTTCCACTTCTGTTCCAATTTCCACCAAAATTTTTTGCAGTTTGCTATCGCCATATAGAATTCCCTGAACTGTACCTCTTTTTGTTACCAACATCTCCTATTCCCCTTTCTGGATTCATAGTGCTCCCCCATTCAGGGAACATTGAAGAAAAGTCCGTAAACTGGAGGTTGTTCGGTATGGCCAAACAGATGGAAGCCCACTTTTCTTCACCTGATGAAGCATTGAAAGTAAAAGAGTATCTTTTAGGCACTGGAATCGATAAAGTTACTGTTGATGGTTCAACACTAACAGTTGATACTTCCGATGAAGATTGGATTTCCAGTTATGAAATTCTGCAAAGCTTTGGCGGCACCACAAATGATGAAGGATTTGAAGAATATTATCAGATCCATCTGGAAAACGAGGATACCAAAGACACAGAAATTGAACTGATTGACCGTGACTCCTATATAGACGCCAATTTAGGATATGGCGATTATGAATTGGTCGAGCCTTATGTATTAGAAACATATGAGGAAATGCTGGATGAGGAAAATAATGGGGATGTATGAGCGGTCGATTGAATCTGAAATAAGGGGAAAATTTCCCCTTATTCTTCCAGCACGGCTTGGCTCAATGCAACAACCAATTCGGCTGCCTTATATAGTTCCTCGACCGGCATTCTCTCGTTCGTCGTATGGATTTCCTCGTAACCAATAGCCAGGTTCACTGTCGGGATTCCATATCCGGAGATGGCATTCGCATCACTGCCCCCACCACTTGATTTCAACTGTGGTTTCCTGCCAATGGCTTTAATGGCTTCCATGGCTTTTTGCGTAACCAAGTCATCCTCGGAAAATTTGTACCCAGGGTACATCTTCTCTACATGAACATCGATAGCCGTTTGAAATTCTTCGGCCGTTATGGTTATTGCCTTTTGCATCTTCGCCAACTGCTGTTCCAACTTTTCTTCAACTAGACTGCGGGCTTCAGCAAGGAATTCTACCCGTGGGCAAACAATGTTCGTTGCCTGGCCCCCTTCAATCTTTCCGATATTTGCGGTTGTTTCCTGATCAATCCGGCCAATCGGCATTCTCATGATGGCACGGCTTGCCACCTGGATCGCATTCAACCCGTCCTCTGGGTTTACACCGGCATGTGCTGCCCGGCCATGGACGATCACCTTCATTTTTGCTTGAAAAGGAGCCGAGACGATAATGTCCCCGACTTTTCCGCTGCTGTCTAAGGCGAAACCGTATTCAGCCTTAAGCAGCCCAGGATCCAGAGCCTTTGAGCCGGCCAAACCGGATTCCTCTCCTGCAGTAATTAATACCTGAATGCCAGAGTGAGGAAGCTTAGATTCCGAAATGACTCGAAGCCCTTCCAAAATCGCGGCAACCCCTGCTTTATCATCACTTCCCAAAATCGTGGAACCATCTGAAACAACATATTCCCCTTCAATACGAGGTTTAATCCCAATGCCTGGTGTCACCGTGTCCATATGGGATGTAAAGAAAATCATAGGACCTGAGCTATTTCCAGGCAAAGTGGCGACAATATTTCCTGCGGCATGTCCCGTTTTTTCAGCGCTTTGATCTTCAATCACTTGAAAACCCAGTTGTTGAAACTGTCCGATCAGTTCATCACAAATTTGTCTTTCCGCCCCTGTCACACTATCAATCTGAACTAGCTGTAAAAATTGCTGCAGCAGGCGTTCCTTGTTAATCACCTGAAGAACCTCCTTACAAAGGAATATTTCCGTGTTTTTTATATGGTCTTGATTCTTCTTTATTGCGCAGCATCTCCAAAGACTGGATTAATTTGATTCTTGTTTCCCGTGGATCAATGACATCATCCACCATGCCGTGGGCGGCAGCAACATAAGGATTGGCAAAACGATCACGATATTCTGCAATCTTGGCGGAACGAGTAGCGACCCCGTCTTCACTTTGTTCGATTTCTTTAGCGAAGATAATATTGGCAGCCCCTTCAGGACCCATTACAGCGATTTCCGCATTCGGCCAGGCATATACGATATCAGCCCCAATCGCTTTAGAATTCAGGGCAACGTAAGCACCGCCGAAGGCTTTCCGCAAAATGACCGTAATCTTCGGCACGGTTGCCTCTGAATAGGCATACAAAATTTTGGCTCCGTGACGTATGATTCCCCCATGCTCTTGATTAATCCCGGGGAAGAATCCTGTAACGTCCTCGAAGGTAATTAATGCGATGTTAAAGCAATCACAAAAACGGATAAATCGAGAAAGCTTGTCCGAAGAATTGATATCAAGACCACCAGCAAGGAACTTCGGCTGGTTAGCAATGATCCCCACACTTTGGCCGGCAATTCTGGCAAACCCGACCACGATGTTGCGGGCAAATTTGGGCTGAACTTCCATGAAATCGCCATCATCTACAATCTGTTCTACCACCTTGCGCACATCATATACCTTTGTCCCTTCCACGGGAACGATTTCGGCTAATTCTTCACGCCAATCTTCCCCCTGTTGAACATCTAAGATTTGCGGTTTTTCCTTGTTGTTTTGTGGAAGAAAGCGAATCAGGCGACGGACTTCCTGTAGAACTTCCGGCTCCGATTCCGCGGTGAAATGAGCATTCCCGCTGATCGAACCATGAATTTTGGCTCCACCTAAATCCTCTGAGGAAATTTTTTCACCCGTAACCGTTTCGATCACCTTCGGTCCAGTGATAAACATCTGGCTCGTTTTCTCGACCATAAATACAAAGTCAGTAATCGCTGGCGAATAGACAGCTCCCCCTGCACACGGCCCCATAATCACAGAAATCTGCGGAACGACACCGGAATAAATAGAATTCCGATAAAAAATATGACCGTAGCCATCCAGGGAAACTACCCCCTCCTGAATACGTGCGCCGCCGGAATCGTTCAACCCGATAATCGGCGCGCCATTCTTCGCAGCCAGATCCATGATCTTGGCAACCTTCAAGGCGTGCATTTCCCCTAAGGCACCGCCAAACACGGTGAAATCTTGGGCAAATACATAAACTAAACGCCCTTCAATTTTACCATATCCTGTCACTACACCTTCTCCTGGGGCCTCAATTTTATCCATGCCAAAATGGACAGCCCGATGCTCCATAAATGGATTTAATTCTACGAAGGAATCCCGGTCCAACAAAAGGTCGATCCGTTCTCTTGCCGTTAGTTTTCCGCGCGCATGCTGGGCATCAATACGCTGATCCCCACCACCAAGTTCTACTCTTCTCTTTCTCTCCATTAATTGGTCTATTTTTTCATACATGTTCATAAAAATTTTCTCCAATTCTGTTTATCTTTCGTTCTGCTTTGTTTGCGGCTCACACAATTCCACAAGCACTCCGTGACTCGATTTCGGATGCAGGAAGGCAACCAAACTGTGATGTGCACCGTCCTTCGGCACTTCATGGATTAAGCGAATTTCTTGACTTTTAAGCGTTTGCAGTTGATCGGAAATTTCTTCGATCTGAAAAGCGATATGATGGATCCCTTCGCCTTTTTTTTCAATAAATTTGGCGATTGGACTTTCCGAGCTGGTTGCTTCTAACAATTCCAACCGAGTTTCCCCAATCGTTAAAAAAGCAACACGAACCATTTCACTCTCAACTGTTTCATAACCTTCTAGCGTCAATCCGAGGACATCCGTATAAAAAGGAAGGGTCTCTTCCAAATTCTTCACAGCGATGCCCACATGACTTATCTTCTTCGGAGGCGTAATGGCCATTCTTAGCGCTCCTTTCTCACGTTTGCCCGGATAAATTCAATCGTCTCCGCTGTCGTAGTTCCAGGCGTGAAAACCTTGGAAATCCCTTGTGTTTCAAGGAAAGGGATATCTTCATCAGGGATCACTCCGCCCCCTACAATTAAAATATCTCCCGCCCCTTGCTCGCGGAGAAGTCGAACAATCTCCGGGAAAAGCTCGTTATGGGCACCAGAAAGGCAGGAAATCCCAATCACATCAACATCTTCATCGATCGCAGCGGAAACAATTTGCGCAGGCGTTTGCCGTAAACCTGTGTAAATAACTTCCATTCCCGCATCACGCAGGGCCTGGGCGATAATTAAAGCCCCCCGATCATGACCATCTAAACCTGGCTTAGCTACTAACACTCTAATCTTCTCCATTATCCCCACTCCTCTCTCATTTCGCTCAACCTTTTTTAATGGGGTTGATAGAGTCCAAATACATCACGCATCGTGTTGCAAATTTCCCCAATTGTCGCATAGGACTTGACCGCTTCTAAAATCAACGGCATTAAATTTTGATCCGTTGACTCACAGCCTTTTCTTAGTGCACGCAAAGCCTGGTCAACCTTCCCTTGGTCCCTTCTCTGCCTCAATGCTGCAAGTTTTTCTTTTTGCCGTTTGGCGATTGTAGGGTCTACGCGGAGTAAATCGGGCTGCTTTTCCCCTTCCAGGCGGAAACGGTTAACCCCGACAACCGTCATATCGCCCTTTTCAATCGCTTTCTGGGTTTGATAGGCCTTTTCATGGATTTCTCGCTGCATGTATCCCTGCTCAACGGCAACCACGGCACCGCCCAGGTCATCAATTTTTCTTAGATATTCCAAAACTTTTTCTTCGATCTGATCTGTCAGGTTTTCCACATAATAGGAACCGGCCAGTGGATCAACGGTGTCTGTAACCCCTGTCTCGTAAGCAATGATTTGCTGTGTTCGGAGGGCAATCCGGGCGGAATCCTCCGTCGGGAGGGCAAGCGCCTCATCCTTGGAGTTGGTATGAAGACTTTGTGTGCCACCCAACACGGCTGCCAAAGCTTGGAGCGTAACCCGCACAATGTTGTTGTCAGGCTGTTGTGCGGTTAAGGTGGATCCCCCCGTTTGCGTGTGTACCCGCAGCTGCCAAGACTTTGGGTTTTTCGCGCCAAACTCTTCTTTCATAATCTTGGCCCATAGTCGTCTTGCCGCACGGAATTTCGAAATCTCTTCAAAGAAATGATTATGGCCATTAAAGAAGAACGAAAGCTGTGGAGCAAACTGATCCACTTCCAACCCTGCCTTAATTGCTGCTCTTACATAAGCAATCGCATCCGCTAAGGTAAAGGCAACTTCTTGAACGGCATCTGATCCCGCTTCACGAATGTGGTATCCACTGATGCTGATAGTATTCCATTTGGGCACATGTTTTGCACAATAGGCAAAAATATCGGTAATCAGACGCATAGAAGGTCCGGGCGGGTAAATATAAGTGCCTCTTGCAATATACTCCTTTAAAATATCATTTTGAACCGTTCCTGACAGACGCTCAGAAGGCACACCTTGTTTTTCCCCCACTGCGATATACATGGCAAGGAGGACGGAAGCTGGCGCATTGATCGTCATTGATGTACTTACCTTATCAAGTGGAATCCCGTCCAGAAGTATCTCCATATCTTCCAGAGAGTCAATGGCAACCCCCACTTTTCCCACTTCTCCCATTGCCATCGTGTCATCGGAATCATAGCCGATCTGGGTTGGCAGATCGAAAGCACAGCTTAAGCCGGTTTGTCCTTGTTCCAACAAATATTTAAACCTTTGATTCGTTTCCTCCGCAGACCCAAATCCGGCGTATTGGCGCATCGTCCACAAACGACCGCGGTACATCGTTGGCTGTACACCCCTGGTATAAGGGTACTCTCCAGGCAGTCCAACCTTTTCTGCATATCCCTCCGAAGGGTCATCTGGTAAATACACTCTTTCTATTTCAATGCCCGATGAAGTTTCAAATCTATTTTGTCTTTCGGGAGATTTTTGCAAACGTTTATCCACATTTTTTTGCCATTCTTCCTTTTTTTCTTGAAAAGATTGCTCCTTCATACTAGTCCTCGCTCCTTTTGCCTTGAAGATTTCGAGAGTCCGATAAAAAAATAATCAATTTTTCTTATATTCGAGAAAAGAGGGAGAAATTCCTTCTAATCTTGATTTGCAATGTTTTTTAGGTTGTCCTGGTTTGTCCGAACAGTATAGAATATAGGTAGTATATACGTATTGGGGGTTGAGTTATGATTCCAAAAAAGTTTACCAAGCTCGTTGTCTACCTCATCATCGGCACGATGGTTTTATCTACATTAATTATGGGGGTCGGGTTTTTCTATTAATCGGGGAATAGGGGATGAATTCGATTCAGTAAATAGCCTTGAGGGGGCTTCTTAAGGTCTTTTCTCTTGGATTCGACTTAGGAAAAGTCCTTGAGGCTGCTTCTCAAGGACTTTTCTCTTGAAATCGACTCAGGAAATGGTCCTGAGAATCAAAAGATCAGAAACCATAAAGCACTGACCAATTCCCTATTAAAAAATCTCGGTACCCTCCCCGTAACTTTCAACCCGCCTCTTCACACTTTGCAGGAATCGACCACAAACTAGCCCGTCAAGCACGCGGTGATCCAATGATAGACACAAGTTTACCTGATCTCGGAGCGCAATCATATTGTCTATGACAACAGGCTTCTTTACGATCTTTTCGACACTCATAATGGCCGCTTGTGGAGGATTAAGAATGGGAGCGGAAATCACAGAACCAAAGGCTCCTGTATTATTAACGGTGAAAGTTCCACCAGAAAGATTAGCAACGGTCAACTTTCCCTCTCTCGTTTTTCGAACAAGTTGGTTTATCTCCCTCGCAAGACCATATATACTCTTTTGATCTGCATCGCGAATAACCGGCACAAATAAGGCATCTTCAGTAGCAACAGCTATTGAGATATGGATCTCTTTTTTCACCACAATCCCCTGGTCGGTCCACTCTGAGTTAATCATCGGATATTCCTTCAAGGCCTCAACTACTGCTTTAATAAAGAAAGGAAGATAAGTGAGAGAAAAACCTTCCCGATCCATAAACTCGCTTTTTTTCCTTTCCCGAAAGGTTACCAAATTGGTGACATCTGCTTCCATCACCATCCAGGCATGTGGTGCCTCCTGCTTACTCCGCACCATGCGCTCTGCAATCGTCTTTCTCACACCGTTAATGGGTATTATTTGGTCCTGGTCCTTAGTAGACGGGATACTGGGTGCCTGCTCCTCGTGGGTGGGGGGAACCTGCTCCTGGACAGTAGCTTTTGTTTCGGAACTCCCTTCAAGATAGGCTAAAACGTCCTTCCTTGTAATCCTCCCACCAGCACCTGTTCCAGTTACATTCACTAAATCAATTTGATGATCTTGGGCGATACGCAAAACAGCAGGGGAATATCTTGGTTTCGTCTCCTTCAGGGATGGAGGGGCTATCTGATGTTGTGTAGGTGCAGTCTTTTCCCCCACTACTTCGATATAACAGATCAAAGCACCGACAGCCACGGTTTCTCCTTCCGCAACAACTATTTCGCTAATCCTTCCAGCTATCACAGAAGGAACCTCGGCATTGACTTTGTCTGTACTTACTTCACAGAGCGGATCATAACGACTGACTTGATCCCCAACCCGAACAAGCCACTTGGAAATTGTGCCTTCTGTTACACTTTCTCCCAGTTGTGGCATGAAAATCTTTTCCACCACGGTTACCTCCTTTATAAATGGTTTATGTTTTTCGACGATGATGTACAGGATGTACGAACTTCTGTAACTTACACTTCTGCCCTACGTCGATATCTCTGCTTGCTCAGAAGTAACCGTTGCCCCGAAGAGGACTTTACGACAGGACGTAGCGTTCTTAGCAGAAGATCATCTTTAGGGGGCTCATTTTAAAACTCAGCTAGTTCTTTCATTGCCTGATAAATTTTATCTGGGTTGAGCATAAAGAATTTTTCCATAGGTGGGCTGTAGGGCATAGCGGGGACATCTGGACCACATAATCTTTGGATTGGGGCATCGAGGTCAAACAAACATTCTTCGGCAATCACGGCCGATACTTCAGATCCTAAACCGCCTTCCTTATTGTCTTCGTGAACGATCAAAACCTTCCCTGTGGATTTCGCAGCAGCAATTATCGTTTCCCGGTCGAGCGGATATAACGTTCTAAGATCCACAACCTGGGTTTGCACGCCCTCCAAAGCTAATTTTTCCGCGGCTTGCATAACATAGTGGAACATCAATCCGTAAGAAAAAACAGTAAGATCGCTGCCATCCCGCTTTATATCCGCTTTTCCAATCGGCACCGTATAATCCGACTCGGGGACCTCCCCCTTAATCAGGCGATAGCACCGTTTGTGTTCAAGAAACAGAACAGGATCATTGTCATGGATCGCAGATTTAAGCATCCCTTTTACATCGTAAGGTGTCGAGGGGGCAACTACCTTTAACCCTGGTACATGGCAAAACATCGCTTCAATGCTTTGGCTATGATACAAAGCCCCATGGACCCCTCCCCCATAGGGAGCACGAATCACAACAGGACAATTCCAATCGCCATTGGAACGATACCTCATTTTGGCCGCTTCATTGACAATTTGATTTACGGCAGTCATGATAAAGTCCGCAAATTGCATTTCCGCAACGGGGCGCATCCCATAGGCCGCAGCACCGATAGCAACGCCGGCAATCGCCGATTCCGCTAAAGGGGCGTCTATCACACGGTCTGCTCCGAACTCCTCATAGAGACCTGCCGTTGCACGAAATACCCCGCCGCGCACGCCCACATCTTCTCCCAAAATAAATACCTTCTGATCACTTAACATCTCTTCTCTTAAAGCTTGAGTCACTGCCTCAATATAGGAAATCACAGCCATATTTTAAACCTCCATTCACTTCTGCTTTTCCTCGTAAACATGAAGAAGCGTACTCTCTGGCGAAGGATAGGGTGCCTTTTCTGCGTAGACGGTAGCCTCGTTCACTTCATCCATAACCTTCTCGACCATCTCCCGTTCCTTTTTCTCGGTCAAAACCCCAACCTCTTTCAGGTACTGGGCAAATAACGGAATGGGGTCCTTTTTCTTAGCTTCCTCAACTTCCTCGCGACTTCGGTATGAGCGGTCATCATCATCACTAGAATGCGGCACTAAGCGGTACGTTTCCGCCTCAATCAATGTAGGGCCTAGACCGTCACGTGCACGGTCGACGGCTTCCTTCATAACGCGATAGACCTCAAGTGGATCATTACCGTCCACACGCACCCCGGGGAAGCCGTAACCAATCGCCCGGTCAGCGATACTTTCACAAGCAACCTGCTTGGATAAAGGAACAGAGATCGCATATTTATTATTTTCACAGAAAAAGATAACAGGTAATTTATGAACCCCAGCAAAATTGGCTCCCTCATGAAAATCTCCCTGGTTACTCGATCCTTCTCCAAAAGAGGTGTAAACAACGAGGTCTTTTCCCTCCATGCGACCGGCCAAGGCCATTCCCACGGCATGCGGTACTTGAGTAGTGACTGGACTTGATCCGGTAAGGATTCGATATTTTTTACCGCCAAAATGGCTAGGCATCTGTCTGCCGCCACTATTAGGGTCCTCCGCCTTGGCAAAAGCAGAAAGCAGAAGATCCTTTGCCGTCATCCCGAATACCGCGACAACTCCCATATCCCGGTAATATGGGCAGACAAAGTCTTTTGTGCGGTCAAAAGCAAAGGCTGCACCTACCTGTGCAGCTTCTTGCCCTTGGCAGGAAATCACAAAGGGGATCTTCCCCGACCGATTCAATAACCACATCCGTTCATCCACTCTTCTTGCCAGCATCATGTAGTAGTACATATCCATGACTTGTTGGTCCGACAACCCTAGTGCCCGATGTTTGTTTTCCATCCTGTTCTTCCCTCCTACGCATGAATCGCTTTACCTTCAACTGCCAACGCTGCTTCGGAAAACACCTCTGCCAGCGATGGGTGCGGGTGAACCATTTGAGAAAGTTCCCATGGCGTGGCATCCAAAAACTGTGCGAGCGTTCCTTCCGCGATTAAATTGGATACAGCGGGACCGATCAGATGAATGCCTAGCAAATCTTCGGTTTCTCGGTTGACGACAAGCTTAGCAAAACCATCTGTTTCCCCTTCGACAGCTGCCTTACCCAATGCACGAAATGGAAAAATACCGGTTTTCACACCAAATCCTTGTGCCACTGCTTCCTTTTCGCTCCATCCAATACTGGCAACCTCCGGACGGCTGTACGTTACCTTTGGCACCTTTAAAGGATCGAGTGGGGAAGGCTGAAGGCCAGCGATATGCTCTACTGCAATGATCCCTTCACGGGAAGCTACATGGGCCAACTGCAATCCCCCAATCATATCGCCCACCGCGTAAATATGGGATTCATCCGTTTGATACATCTGGTTTACAACAACCACACCCTGCTCTACCCGAATCTCTGTATTCTCTAAGCCGATATTTTCAACATTGGCCGATCTGCCTATGGTAATGAGCAGCTTTTCACTTTCAAATTCCTTTTCTTGTTCACCAACCATCCCCCTGATCCTTATTAAATTCTCTTTCTTGATCAATGAATCGGGTAAAAGGGTGACCCCCGTTTGAATCTTCACCTTTCTCTTTTTCAAAATCCTCGTCATTTCTTTACTAATATCTGGGTCTTCTCCAGGAAGAATGCGATCAGACAGTTCCACCAGTTCCACATCGACCCCTAAATCAGACAACAAGGATGCCCATTCCAGGCCAATCCTCCCCGCTCCTACGATAAGCATGGAATTTGGCAACGATTCCAGCTGCAAGGCATGATCACTGGAGAGAATATATTCCCCATCAAAAGCTAACCCTTCCATCTCTCGTGGGCGAGATCCTGTAGCCAAAAGCAGATGTTTGGGAACAAGAATTTCCGGATCCCCCAATTCTTTTGTCACAGAAACGGATCCTGTAAGTGGAGAAAAGATTGAGGGACCAAGAATCGTACCCAATCCATGAAAGACGGTAATATTTCCCTTTTTCAATAAATGCTGGACACCCCGGTGTAATTGATCCACAATCTTTTGTTTTCTCTCTTGCATTTTAGGGAAATTCAAAGTGATACTAGCTGTCTCGATACCATACTCGTCGGATTGCTTCATCAGACGATAGACTTCTGCGGACCGGAGCAATGCTTTACTAGGAATACATCCCCGATGCAAGCAGGTGCCGCCCAGCTTATCCTTTTCGACAAGGGCCACCTTCATCCCCAATTGACTGGCCCGAATTGCGGCAGTATATCCCCCGATTCCTCCCCCAAGGATCGCTAGGTCAAATTCATTGGCTGCTGGCAATTGTCCTTCCCTCCTTTATCTGTTAATTTGTGGACCTTTAGGGTCTTATGGCAAATACATCCTCCGCGACATTTTAACAGCTTCAATCCGTTTTTCCGCCAAGCGATCCGCTGCCAGGTAACTTGGAATTCCCTCCTCGGCTGCAATCTCAAATACTTTTTGGATATTGTCGTAGATCGTTGCCACTTTTTTAAGCGCTCTTTCCTTGTTGTATCCCTGTAGCTCATCAGCCACGTTCATCACACCGCCAGCATTGATGACGTAATCCGGGGCGTAGAAAATTCCCCTTTCCTCCAACATTTCACCATGTCTTGGCTCTCTCAGCTGATTATTTGCCGAACCGGCAACCACTTTCGCTTTTAACTTGGGAATGGTTTGATCATTGATAATCGCCCCTAATGCACAAGGTGAAAAAACATCACAGTCTGCCCCATAAATCTCTTCAACCCCAACCGCCGTTGCCCCAAATTCGTTTACCGCACGTCCCAAATTATCTGGGTTAATATCTGTTACAATCAGCTTTGCCCCCTCTTCATGCAGATATCGGCAAAGCTGGTAGGCGACATTTCCAACCCCTTGCACAGCGATTGTTTTATCTTTTAAACCATCTGAGCCAAAAGCAGCCTGAACGGCCGCCTTCATTCCCTGGTACACTCCAAAAGCCGTCACAGGTGCAGGATTCCCACTACTGCCGAAAGCAGGTGACACCCCCGTCACAAATTTTGTTTCCTGTCGGATGATATCCATATCTTCAACAGTAGTACCGACATCCTCTGCTGTGATATAACGCCCATTAAGAGAGCGGATAAATCGACCATAAGCACGGAGCAATTCCTCCGTTTTTTTTCGTGGATCCCCAATAATGACCGCCTTTCCTCCGCCAAGATTAAGTCCAGCTGCTGCCGATTTATAGGTCATTCCCTTCGCCAGTCGAAGCGCGTCAACAATCGCTTCCTGTTCACTTGCATAGGGCCACATCCTTGTTCCACCCAAAGCGGGTCCCAGGGTCGTATCATGGATCGCGATAATTGCCTTTAACCCAGTATTCTTATCTTGACAGAAGAGGATCTGCTCGTAATTATCCTGTTCAAGCATTTCAAAGATCATCGTATACCCTCCTTCATCTTCGGGCTTGTGAACTACATTGATGATACACAGGATGTCGCGTTCTTCGCCAAAAATCATCGATGTTACTTTTCACAAGCCATCTAGTTGTCCTTTAGGGCTTCAAATTGAATAGGTATCACTAAGTAGGAAAAGTATTCGGTTGGTGTATAACCTATTAAGCAATTTCTATGCCAACAGAATATGAAAGCGTTTCCCCAAAGGTTCAATGGGGGTTCGCCAGAAGCTCTGCAAAAAATGGCAAAAGCCTGCAATAATTTGCAGGCAACATCTAGCAAGCATCGTATTTATCTAATTTATAATATAAATTCCGGATGGAAATCCCTAATCGTTTAGCTGTTTCCGTCTTATTAAATCCAGTTTGCTCGTATACCCGCAAAACAGTCTCCTTTTCCACCCGGCTTAAAATTTCCGAGAGCTTCTCCTGCTCGTTTTCTTGTATGGATACGACTTCTAGTGGGCCTTCGAGGGGAGCTTTGCGATTGACTAATTCGGGCAAATGTCCGAGTAAAATATGTGTTTCGGAAAATTTCATATTAATGATGGAACGCCCCAACACGTTTTCCAGCTCACGTATGTTCCCGGGCCATTCATAATCTTGAAGCCTTGTTAAGGCTTGGGGATGAAGATCCATGACTGCACGGCCGTATTCCTGATTAAATTTGCGAATTAAATGGAGTGATAAAGGAAGAATATCTTCTTTTCGATAACGAAGAGGGGGGATAAATATTGGCATCACATTGATCCGGTAATACAGATCTTCTCGGAAGGTCCCATTTTGTATTGCTTTTTCCAAGTTGACATTAGTGGCAGCAATAATCCGTACGTCCACGGGGATCGGTTTGCTTCCGCCAACTCGAACTAATTCTTTTTCCTGTAACACGCGTAGTAATTTGGCCTGGGTATTAAATTTCATCTCCCCAATTTCATCCAGAAAAATCGTTCCTCCGTTGGCTTCCTCAAAAAAGCCCCGTTTCCCTCCTTTTTTAGCCCCGGTAAATGCACCCTCTTCATACCCGAAGAGTTCGCTTTCCAGCAATTGATCGGAAATGGCGGCACAGTTGACACGAATAAATTGATTATATCTTCTCGTACTCTCGTTATGGATCGCGTGGGCGAACAGTTCCTTTCCGGTTCCTGACTCTCCGCGTAATAGAACCGTAGCAGGGGTCAACGCTGATTTCCTTGCTTGTTCAACCGCATGGATCAAAGGTTCACTCGTACCGATAATATCTTGAAACGTATACTTAGCTTCTAGCTTACGAATGATCCGCTTGGCCTTTTCAAGCTCTCTCGTCAATCTTTTAAATTCAGTCGTATCGTGAATAACCGCGACACTGCCTTTCAGAACATGGTCGACAATGACAGGCGCCACATTGACGATGACGTCCTTGTTTTTGGGCCCAACCTTCATATGTACTCCTCTTACCGGTTTTCCGGTTTGCAATACTTTCATATGCATGCTTTCCCCTTCCGAAATATCCGCATCGGCGGGTTGACCAATGATATGTTCGGAAGTTAGACCCGTAAGTCGCGTATAAGCCGGATTGATCATCATCCCATTGCCCCAGGCATCGACAACAGAGATCGCATCTTCGGATGAATTGATAATCGCTTCAAGAAAGGTTTGCATTTCCTTAAGACCTATAATTTCCTCTGCTAAAGATTTCATATCGGCCCATTTATCTCCATTCACTTTAAGTCCTCCAGTGGGAATAAAGCTTACTTTTCTTTTTAATTTATTCCTATTAGTAGACTTTAAGGACTTTTTTATTTAAGATGATAGTTGGAATCCATAAGGATGGTGAATCAACATGTTATACGTGCAACGGCTAATCGCCGTCTTAATTATTGCAATACCGGGTGTTATCGCTACATATGGATGGGCGGTCATGCGTGACGTGATCTTTAACAACTTTGGGAGCGGACAACCCTTTGAGATTTGGAAATTTATTGGCGGTTTGATTCTATTTGCGGGGGGCCTCGCCTTTATTGGGGGATGGTACATTCGCCGGGAGAGAAGGAAACAAGAGAATCAGAGACGTTAGGTTGGGACGAACGGATTCCGTTACGAGGGCAACATCAAAGTTGTTTCAAGCGTCGATTCGCATACTGAATCACGCTTTTCTTTTTGAGATACACTTCAAGTTTGGCTTAACGGTGAAATAACGGCTTTTGAGTCCGGATACCCCCCGAATTCTTGACATTTGGCTTGAATAGCGCCTATACGGTCCGTCCTATTTGGCGATGGACCCAGGAGACCCTATTTGGTTCGATACTTCACCTCAACCGTCAGAATCAGGCCTGGACTCGCGCACATCATCATAGCCAACTTTAGGCCTTTTTCCTCCCAAGCGTATCCAGCCAACGTAGGAAAGCCGTATTTTGAATAAGAACGGTAATAGACTTTTTTTCAGCATAAAGGTGAATCAAGACCGATATAATCAAAAAAATCAACTTATATTCCAGGCTTGCGAAAAGAACCGTCCAGAAGCCTATCAGCATACCTAGACTATTAGAGCCTGTATCACCAAGCATCGCTCTCCCCTGTAAATCAAAGCGCAGCAAAAAAAAGGCTGCAGTCAATGGGGGCAACCAAAGCAAAGGGGAATAAATGATTACGCTGAAAGCGAACAGTGGGATCAATAACAGGAGGAACGATTTGATCGCTCTACCTGGTCTTAGGTCAAGCAAATTCAGCAAATTGGTAGCAAAGAGAATCAGGAAGAAATCGATAAAAAAAGCAAGGAGAGAGGTGCTATACATAGCACAGATCAGAAAAGAAAGAATACACGTCCCGATCGCTTTCTGTAAGCCCGTGCTAACAGCTCCCGTACGCCTCCATAACAGAAAATGCCCGCGAATCCCTTTCGCTTCATTCCCCCCAAACAGATCATCCCGCCAGCCCAAAAAAGCAATTCCAACGAGGACCACAACTTGAAAAAGATAGATGGACCTAATCTGCTCATACAATACAAGAAAAGGAAGCGCAACAACCTGCGCCAATGGGATGAAAAGACCAACCGCTATAGGAATAGCCATCCCCTGGTAATTTTCCCGAACCATTCCTCTGGATTGGAGAAATTGAAGTAGATAGGGATACAACTGTTGAAAGATAAACCAAACAAATCCAACGATAAGGATCCCCCAGGCTAACGCCATATCCATTTCCTACCTAACACCTTTCCTACATCCATAAATTGTTTTCCCCGATGCACAAATCCGCTGATATCTCTTCCGGTTTCTCGGTGGCTAAAGGGAACAGGGACCTCCATGATCCGCATCCCGCTTCGCATGATATCAATTGTCATGCCAACCTCAATCCCAAACCTTCCTTCCCAGGAACTAATCTTCGAGACCGCTTCTCTTGTGAAAGCTCTTTGACCGGAAAGCGGGCTCGTGGGATCAAAACCTGTTAATTGTCGAATTCCTCGACGTGCCAACCCCTTCACCAAGCCAAAACCACCTCGCTTATGAGCTGGAGGAAGGACGGCTATACTCATATCCGCCTGTCCTACTAAAACAGGAAGATACAGTTCACGGACAAACCGGGCCGACTCCCCTAAATCACTATCTAGACAGACGAGGATGTCCCCGGAAGACGCCGCAAATCCCCTGCGCAAGGCCTCCCCTTTTCCATAGTTTGACTCTAAAGTAATCACTTGATCAGTGAACAATTTGGCAATCTCAGAGGTAAGATCCTCGCTGCCGTCATCAACGACAATCACCTCAGAAATCCCCTTTTCCTTTTGCAAAACCCCCAAGGTTTGCGCCAAGTATTTTTCTTCATTAAAAGCAGGAATCACAATGCTAATGCCCATACCGATTCTCCTTCATCACGAACCCTATAGTTGTCCTGCTGAGGACTTATAAAGCTTTTGAATATTTCGTAGAAGTTCCCATTGTTTGGTGGGAGTTTGATAGCCGGTAATATGGATTTGGGCGTCTTTCGGTAGCAAAGTTGCCCACTCCGGGATTTGATCACCAATAAAAACAACAGGATAGGTCACCGAATTTTCTGCCCTTAGTTGATCCATCTCCACAATTTCCATTCCAACCGATGTAAAAAGATCAATTAATTGCTTGGCATCCATTCCCTCCTGTTTCCAAATGCCAATTTGCTGGCCCTGTAGATCTGGAAGGTAATCATTACTGACAAAAGTACTAAACTCTCGATTGGTTTCATCAATCCGCATCGTTAATTCATGCAATTGATTTTTTAATTCTTCATTGCTCTGCAGTGCTTTGTCATACTTTTTCTCAAGTCCTACAATCAAGGCTTGCTGTTTCTCATAAATCCAATGCTGGCCTATACTCCCTCCAAGGATAATGCCAAGTCCCAATGATAAAAAAATCGCGGTAATGGTTAAAAAATGATAGCGGAGGGTGATCATGTTTATCACCTACATCATAAAAAATTTGATTTGCAGCCATAATAAATGCCAGAACTGTCGCACAGCCGGACTGATCACACTGGCAGCAATCATCGGGACGGCTGCAGCGGTACCAATAAAAAAGAAGTTCTTCCACCGTACCTGATTTTGGTACAGCATGCTAACCCCTTTGGCATCAATCAGCTTCATGCCCATTTTCATCCGGACCAAAACGGTGCTTGCCATGCCCCTACGCCCTTTTTCCAAAAAATCGATCATGTTCGAATGAGCCCCTAAAGCAACGATCCATTCGGCCCCCTTTTCATCGGCAAACAGCATGGCAACATCTTCACTTGTTCCAGGAGCGGGAAGAATTTCAAAAGGAATCCCCAATGCAACCAAACGTTCCTTGGCAGGGGCATGTCCATTAGGATATGCGTGAACAATAATTTCGGCACCACAAAAAAGCGCAGCGTCGGAAACACTGTCCATATCCCCAATAATTATATCCGGTTTCCACCCTTCTTCCAGAAGGGCATCCGCTCCCCCATCTACCCCGATTAAAACTGGTCGATAATCCTGAATATAAGACCGAATTGCTTTCAAGTCCTCACGGTAATGCTTACCTCGAACAACGATCAAAACATGTCGATGATTCATATTGACCTTTGAAGAAATATGGGGAAGTGGAGAAATATAATAGCTTTTTTCTTTCTGGGCATAAATCAGTGTATTTTCAATAAACATTCCCAAACGATCAGAGAGATTTTGATTAGCCATCTCCCACTTTTGCCCAATTTCCTCCATCGTGATTTCACGAATAGTTATTGGTTTTGTTTGGATGAGACATATACTGTCATCTACAATCTCAACTGTTTCACCATCTGAAAGCGTGGGGAGAAGGTGTGATGCATCAGAATCATAAAGAGGAACTCCATGTTGTAGAAGGATTCTGGCTCCCACACTGACATAACTTCCCGTAATCGACGGAGCCAAATTAATTACGGCTTTTACCTTTGCGGATACTAAATCACGAGCGGCTATTTCGTCTAGATCCTCATGGCAAATCACAGCAATTTGTCCCGGTCTAACTCTTTTTACTAAATTTTTGGTTTTCTTATCCACCACAATGGACCCTCGAATAGATCCTTTTATCTTCTTAGCAAACAACTTTCGAGCCCTCCTATGTTTCTTCCTCCTCTACCCACTGATACAGGACAAAAGCACTGAAAATAGTCTTGCCTTCCCTTTCTAATGTGTGGATTTGAAATGATAAAACCTCTAATTCATTTCCTTTGGCATACATGTTAATCTGATCCGTTAAGACAAATTCATTATCTGCAGTGAAGCTTTTTACCGTCCTCATCGTCTCACTCCAACCGTGATGTTATTTTTCATTGTTAACGAATTAGATGGATTCTATTCAAAATCCTGGAAGGGAGTCTAAGGATTCAGATAGCTTTCAAACAACCGGTTCTTACTCATCACTAATATTTTCGGATCCAGTTTTTTATTGCTGTTGCCTTTGTGAAACCCGTGGCAGATATAATACATCGGAACCATATAGGATTTTTTCCAGCGGCGGTAATAGTCATTGGCAATGGGAATACTGTCAAATCCAAGATGTCTGACACCACGATTTAAAAGCGTAATCCCAATGACCCCTTTAATTTCTTCTGAACGCGGATGAAGATGGAGGTATTTGGCCAGACCTGGCATTGAATTTTCAACCATTTGGTAGACAAACAAAGCTCTACGAATCTCTGATCTCATACCAACCATTTCTTTCATCAGGGCATAATTATACAAATGGATCTTCAGCAATAGATCCCCCGAGTGAATCTCCGTTCCATCCTTTAGGATAAGCGTCTCTCCTCGATAACAAATAGGGCGAACCCGAAACACATTTCCTCCATCTTTGTCGATAAATTGCAGGCGATTGAATTGGAAATAAATTTGATCGATGATTCCCCAGAAGGGCAAGATTGCTTGGAACAATGGCTCCACCTCTTTTTTCCGGACAGCTTTCCATATATGTTTATTTTGTCCAACTTTTCCTCAAAAAATATCACTCATCATACATACAAAAGAGAGTAGGGGTGGTCATTACTGACCCACCCCTCTCAATAAACCGTGCATGCGGACCTACGCACACGGCTTTGACACTACATATTTCTTAC
>NZ_JAGGKT010000012.1 GCF_017873965.1 Ammoniphilus resinae
GGGTTTAAAAAAGATGACCCCTGTTCAATTCAGAGATCATCTTCTTAGAGCTGCCTAGACTTTTTTATAGCGTCCTTTACAAAGGGTACATTTTAGTTCGGGGCAGGCTTCTTTTTTATTTATATTATACTGACAATTTGTATACAATATGTATTGACTTGGTATACTGAAGGTGCTAATCTTTAAGTATCAGAAGTTTGTAATTTCTGAATGGTTATAATAATTACAACGATTTTCTGAAGATGAAATAATTGGGGGAAATTACAATGGGAAAACTAACGAATCAAGTGGCTTTGGTTACAGGTTCAGGTTCTGGTTTAGGGCGTGGGATTGCTATGAAACTTGCAAGTGAAGGGGCAACAGTGGTCATTGCAGATCTTCGTGAGGGTCCTGCACAGGAAACGCTTCATTTAATCGAGCAAGCAGGCGGTAAAGGGATCGCGGTGCAAGTGGATGTATCCAATCCAGAAGCTGTTAAGAATGCCATTGAAACAGTAGTGAGCCAATTAGGACAACTGGATATTCTTGTGAACAATGCGGGTGCACCAATGAGCTTTACCCCTGTTGAAGAAGTAAGCGAGGAACTGTGGGATTTGATGATGGATGTAAATGCAAAGGGACCTTTCTTAACCAGTAAATACGCCGTTCCTTATATGAAAAAGAATGGAAAGGGTTCTATCATCAACATTTCTTCCATTGCTTCCAGACGTGTTCGTCCAGGACTATCTGCTTACTGTGCATCAAAAGGTGCTGTTATTCTTCTAACAGAGGCTTTAGCTATTGAATTGGCTAATTCCAAAGTACGCGTCAATGCGATCAATCCAGGGCCAGCAGAAACCCCGATGCTTCCTAAATTCTTTGCCAGTATGGATCCAGTAGAAGGCAGAAAATTATATGAGGAATCCGTTCCCCTAGGAAGACTTTGCCAGCCAGAAGATATTGCCAATATGGTGGCTTATCTGGCTTCGGAGGAAGCTTCGTTTATTACGGGTGCTACCTTTAATGTAGATGGTGGTCGTGGATTATAATAGTATGGTGTTAAAGAGGTGATCACACCTCTTTTTTTTTCGCATAGGAAAGTTTAAGTTTTCTTATCTGTTACTACAATAGGATCAAATGCGAGGTCCAGAGAGGTGAAGGCATGCAACCGGTGACATTAAAGGAAAAAGCTTATTACGAGATCCGTAAGTTAATTCTAAATGGTGTATTAAAACCTGGGGAATTTTTAACGGAACGTGAACTAGTAGAGCGTTTGAAAATGAGCAGAACACCCATCCGGTCTGCTATGGAGCGTTTAGAAGCGGAGGGTTTGATTAATAATTCGCCAAATAAGGGACCAATCGTTGCGGAAATTTCTTTAAAAAGGGCTGTCGATATCTATGATTTTCGGATTGCCTTGGAATCTCATGTTGTGAAGAAACTCGCTGTGACCCAGTGGGATGAAGAATCCTATCGGCGATTAACAGATAATTTGGCAGAACAAAAGAGGTTCCTAGATGAGAAGAATGATGTGGAATTTACGAAAAAAGACGCTGAATTCCATCAAGAACTCGCTGCGATCTATGGAAACGAAGAAATTATCGAGATGATGGAAAAGATCCAGGATCGGCTGCAACTCTTGGCCTTGAGGGTTTTCCGTAAAGATTCCTTGAGGTTGCAGCGATACTATGATGATCATGTTGAAATCCTTGAGCTTATTTCAAAAGGGAGTGGAGAAGAGGCATCGAGAAAAATGATTCAGCACCTGGAAATAGGAAAAGGGATTCTTATTTCGATTTGATGTGACAATAGCGATTTAAACTGAGCCTGTCCGAATCAGCTTGGTTTCTGACAAGGTATAAGATCTTTTACTCAATCCCCACAAAGCATCAACAGGCTCAGATTTTTAGTTATAAAGAAAATCCTTTTCTTTGGTTTTGCCAAACTCCAAACTATCTTAATATAATTCCCATTTCATACCAACTATTATATACTATCTTATATAATAATATATAAAATTATTTCTAAGATTATCTGCGATTAGATCAAAATAGATATGAAATTAGCGTTTATTACTAAATAAAACTAACTAATTCAGAATTTATCGAACTAACTCTTTACAAAATCGTATATAATATGTTAAGTTTTTATTAAATAATATACGATTTCACACCAAGAATTACAGGAAGGATGGATTAAGGGGACATGAAAGAGGAAGTGATGACTAAGGAAAACGAGAGAGGGGAAACAACGGAGTATGTCTACAATCTCTTAAAGGAACGTATCTTCGGATGGAGTTTATCTCCAGGACAAAAGATTAATATCAGCCTTCTAGCCCGGGAATTCAACGTCAGCGCGATCCCCCTAAGGGAAGCTTTATCGCGGTTGCATTCACAGAAGCTTGTGCATTTTGAGGCAAATAAGGGGTATTGGGTTAGTGATATTTTAGATAAACAGCAAATGAAAGAAATGTTTGAAGCAAGAGCATTAATGGAAACGTATGCGATCCGCCAGATCATACGCGCAAATCGGTTGGAGATTATCCATGAGTTATCCGAGATAACGGAAAAGATGTATTCCGTGGATACTCGGCACTCTTATAAGGAAGTCCTTGATTTTGTCCACCTGGATCAGAAATTCCATTCCATCCTGATGAAAGCAGGGGGCAATACGTTTTTATCGGAAGCTTACGAAGGAATGTACTGTCATCTACACATTGCGCGTTTTTATTATGTAAGAGGTGAAGTGGATCAACGTGACGCTGCCGCAGAACATCGGGAGATTATTGATGCCATACGAACGCGCGATATTTACCGGGCGGAGGAAGCCGTTGCCAGCCATATTCACGATGTTTCAAAACGTCTATTAGAGAAATGGACGAAGGAAACCTAAGACAGGTGTTGACGAGGGGCACGAGCAGTGTGTGGCAGATGTGTTAACCATTGCAATTACAAGTGTTTGACCCTTTTTCAAATGAAATAACTGAATAAAGCTACTTTTACTAATAGATGAAACTTATGGAGGAGAAAAAAAGATGGAAAACTATGGTCATTTTATTAACGGGGAATGGATCCAAAGCGAAGATACGATATCAGTGTTTCACAAATATACAGGAAAAGAGTTTGCACGCATCGGAAAAGCTTCAAAGGAAATCGTCTCCCAGGCAGTGGAGAATGCTGAGTACACGTTTCAAACGAAAAGATTGACTGAAACAGAGCGCTATACAATTCTAATGCGAGTTGCTGAAATTGCCAAAGTGCGACGCGAGGAATTAGCGATGATCCTTGTTAGTGAAGCAGGTAAGGTATTGAAAGATGCCCTAGCGGAAATTGATCGTGGGATCCAGACTTTGATCGCATCCGCTGAAGAGGCAAAACGGATTGCCGGGACAGGTGTTCCTTTGGCCCAGCCGGGTAGTGAAAATAAAATGGCTTTTACCATCCGCGTTCCTGTTGGCGTCATTGGTGCCATTACCCCTTTCAACTATCCATTTAATTTAACCATACACAAAGTTGGGCCAGCAATTGCAGCGGGCAACACAGTTGTTTTAAAGCCAACACAAGTGACTCCGATCATCGCTTGTAAATTGGTAGAGATGTTCACAGAAGCGGGTCTGCCAGCTGGGTTCCTAAATTTAGTCAATGGTTCAGGCAGAGAAACAGGAGAGTATCTGCTTGAAGACGAGCGAATTGCGTTGTATACCTTTACCGGCAGTCCGGAGATCGGAAGACATATTAAGAGTAAGACAGGGATTCGTAAAGTGGCCTTGGAATTGGGAAATAATTCACCGAACCTTGTGCACAAGGATGCTCCAGACCTTGAGAAAGCAGCAGAGCTTTGTGTAACCAGGGGCTTTACGAATGCCGGTCAAGCATGTATTTCGGTACAAAGGGTCTATGTTCATCGTGATGTATACGATCGTTTTGTGGAGAAGGCTATGATGGTCGCTCAATCTCTGAAAGTAGGTAACCCAGAGGATCCGGCTACAGATATTGGACCGATGATCTCGGAATCTGAAGCGAAGCGGGCAGAAGCCTGGATCCAGGAGGCGGTAGCAGCAGGGGCAAAGGTCGTTACAGGCGGTACAAGGGAAGGGTCTGTCTTACAACCGACCATTCTAACAAATGTAACGGAAAAGATGAAAGTTGTCTGTCAAGAGGTCTTTGCACCAGTGATTAGCATTATTCCATTTGACGATATCGAGGATGCTTTGCGGAAAGCGAATGATTCCAATTTGGGATTACAAGTAGGGTTATTTACTTCCAACCTGCAATTGGCGATGCGGGCGGCGCAAATGCTTCACTTTGGCGGGGTCATTATCAATGATGTTTCCACCTACCGAGCCGATGTCATGCCATATGGCGGTGTCAAAGACAGTGGTGTCGGCAAAGAGGGGCCGCATTACGCTATTCAGGAAATGACCGATGAGAAATTGGTTGTCATTAATTTATAGATGGGGGAGAAAACAATGAGATCAACATGGGAGTTTTTTTCAACGCAAAGAATTGTGTTTGGAAATGGGGCGATTCATCAATTAGATTCCATCCTGGAGAAACTGAAAGCAAAAAATATTTTAGTCATCACGGACCCAGGGATTAAAAAGGCCGGAGTTCTGCATAAGGTCCTTGGTGTTTTGAAAGATTACCAGGTTGTCGTCTACGATGAGGTAATCCCTGAACCACCTGTTGAATCGGCAATGGCCTGTTATGAGTTTGCCAAAGCTCAGTTGAATATCGACGCGGTAATTGGGTTAGGTGGAGGAAGCAGCATTGATATGGCAAAGGTAGTATCCTTGCTGGTTGCTTACGGTGGACACCCGCTCGATTATTACGGAGGAGAAAACCAAGTGCCGGGCCCGATTGCTCCCCTGATCGCGATCCCGACAACCGCTGGAACGGGTTCTGAGGTTACCTCAGTCGCCGTATTAACCGATGTGGAACACAATTTGAAAGTAGGAATATCCGATAATTACCTGAGAGCTACGGTAGCCTTATTGGATCCCGAATTAACGATCGGGCTTCCTGCTTATGTGACGGCTTGTTCCGGTATCGATGCTTTGGCCCATGCGATCGAAGCCTATACAGCAAAGCCATCTGCTTATATCCAAGCGGAAGGAAATATTCTTTTCCAAGGCTCGATTCCAATCAGTGACGCCTTAGCTCTTCATGCAATTGAACTAATCGTGAAAAACCTGACACTAGCTGTTCATCAGGGTAGCAACCTGGAAGCCAGGTCCAATATGCTGCTTGGCAGTATGCTGGCAGGGTTGGCTTTTTCCAACGCTGGAACGGCAGCAGCACATGCTCTCGCTTATCCGATTGGAGGTCTGACGAAATCGCCGCATGGAGAAGTAACCGGTCTATTGCTACCTTATGTGATGGAATTTAATAGCCGTGTGGAAGAGGAAAAGATGATTCGGATTGCCCAGGTATTTGACGTGGATATCGCTAGTCTGTCCAAGAAGGAAGCAGCACAGGCCGCTGCGGACTCCGTGCTTTCGCTGTTAAAGGAAATCAATCTGCCGACAAAACTTTCACAGATTGGGATTGAAGAAAAAGATTTAACCGGGATTGCCGAAGAAGCCCTAAAAATTGACCGCTTAATGCGTAATAACCCTAGAGTACCAACGGTAAAGAGCTTGGTAGAAATGCTGAGCAAGGCACTGTAAATAAGGAGTATGTTAAGCCCCTTCTTTTGAAGAGGGCTTTTTTCTATTTTCAAGTTTATTGATAACTTGGATGGGCAGACTGATTGATGATTTTCCGGAAGGGAGTGTCATGATATGTCGGGACCAAGTCTAAGAAAAGAAGATTCCCATTCATCGATTCATGAGGCAGCTTTATATGAAGCAAAAGAATTAAAAGATTTGTTTCGGCAATGCCTAAAAGATGACAAGAGAGAACAAGCCTTGCAAGTGGCGGAAGTTGCTGTTGAACATTGGGAAACGCGCACGCTGAAACACGCAGAAGCTGAGGAAGAAGGGCTCTATCAGGAGATGGTGAAAGAAAACCCGGGATTAAAACGCCTAGTCACCCAACTGACTCGTGATCATGATCTGATGCGCCGGGTGGTTGAACGGATGAAAGATATGCTCTTAAGCGGGAAAGTGGATGAGAGAATGGCGGTTCATATGGAGACGTTGATTCTGGTAGATGAAATCCACAATGAAGATGAAATGAATAAATTACTGAATTCAGTTCAAACTAAAATGGTGAAATATGGAAGCTAGTAAAGGGGTCAAGATGATGAAAGAACTTTCATTGCGGATCGCTGCACCTGTTATCTATCAGAGGATGATTCAAACGTTCGAAAAATATCATATCCATCCTTATGATACGCAAGGAACTGCCATTCCAAAAGAGGATGGTTTGCATATTATCTTAAGGTTTGCCCCTGATTTTTCCCGGAAGGCGGAAACGACTTTTAGTATGAAACAAGCAAGCCAACCGGATCAAGAGGTTACCCATTTCTTTGAAAAAACTGCGGAACAATGCAAATCTGAATTAATCACAAACTATTTCAAAATGATTAAGCCATAAAAGGGGTGAAAAAGAGATGTTTTCCTTTGAAAAAGACGCCATGCTCGTCAACGATCGGGAGGACTTGATTGCGGTTTTGCGGATGAGGTTCGGGGATATCCCTGGTGAAATGATTGAAGAAATCTATCAGATCGACGATATGAACACCTTGCAGCGGCTTATTCTTGCGGCGGCGAATGCGGTCAGTTGGAGTGTTTTTAAAGAGGAAATGCAGGCAGGTAATGAATCCTTCCGTTTGCTTGGAGAAGGATTTAACCCAATTGGCTAAACCCTGAAAGGGAGGATAGACAAATGCAAAAAAAGAAAAACAAGCTCTTACATAGTTTGAAACATTTGAGCTGGGGCAATCGAATTAATGATGGCTGGACAGAAGAAAGTCCACGTCCACGGGATTGGGAAAAGATGTATCGAGCGCGTTGGCAGCATGATAAGGTCGTTCGTTCCACACATGGGGTGAATTGTACAGGGTCCTGCAGCTGGAAAATTCATGTGAAGGATGGGATTATCACTTGGGAGACCCAACAAACGGATTATCCTTCGACAGGTGATAATTTTCCCGACTACGAACCAAGAGGATGTCCACGGGGAGCTAGTTTCTCCTGGTATACCTATAGTCCTACACGGGTGAAATATCCATATGTACGAGGACAATTATATGAATTGTGGAAAGAAGAGCTCGAATCGGCGGGTAATCCCGTGCAAGCGTGGGAAAACATCGTATCTGATCCAGGGAAGCGTGAAAAATATGTGAAGGCTAGAGGGAAGGGCGGATTTGTTCGCGGGTCGTGGAAAGATGTTTGCGATATGATTGCCGCATCTTCGATTTATACCATTAAAAAGTATGGTCCAGATCGCGTCGTAGGGTTTAGTCCGATCCCGGCTATGTCCATGGTCAGTTACGCGGGTGGAGCCAGATTTCTTTCTTTAATCGGCGGGACGATTCTTAGTTTCTATGACTGGTACGCAGACCTTCCGCCTGCTTCGCCGCAAGTTTGGGGGGATCAGACCGACGTTCCGGAAAGTGGGGATTGGTACAACACCAAGTATTTTATTATTTGGGGAACAAACATCCCGCAAACGAGAACGCCTGATGCCCACTTTATGGTGGAATCGAGATACAACGGAACAAAAGTGGTCGGGGTTAGCCCTGATTACGCGGAATATGACAAATTCGCCGATATCTGGCTGCCGGCAAAAGCGGGAACAGACGGCGCCTTGGCGATGGCGATGACACACGTGATTCTGAAAGAATTTTATGTTGATCAAGAAACGCCGTATTTTATGGAATACGCCAAACAGTATACGGACCTGCCATTCCTCATTATTCTCGACCCTAAGGAAGGAAACTATCGTACAGATCGTTTCTTGCGGGCCTCAGATATTGTTTCTGGGGAGGAGCACGGAGAATGGAAAACCGTTGTTTGGGATGAAACAAGCGGGAAAATGGTAATTCCAAATGGAACCCAAGGGCATCGCTGGGACCAAGGAAGCAAGTGGAATCTGGACTTAACGGCAGCAGATGGGTCTACCATCAATCCAAAAATGAGTTTTCTTGCTGATTCCGATGAAGTCGCAATGGTGGAATTTCCTTATTTTGCTGAGAATACAGGGGGCAAAGTCCAACGTGGAGTCCCGGCGAAACGGATCAAAGATGTCTCAGGAAACGAGCTGGTGATCTCAACTGTATTTGATCTGATGCTGGCACATACTGGTGTCAACCGTGGGCTGCAAGGAGATTACCCAACGGATTACAACGATTCAAACAAACCGTATACACCTGCTTGGCAAGAAAGTATTACAAGTGTGAAAAAAGAACATGTCATCCAGGTGGCCAGAGAATTTGCCGATAATGCAGCTCGAACCAAAGGGAAATCAATGATTGCCATGGGAGGCGGGACGAACCACTGGTTCCACAGTGATCAGATCTATCGCGCGATCCTCAACCTGGTTCTTCTTACTGGTTCACAGGGAGTAAACGGCGGAGGTTGGGCGCATTATGTTGGCCAGGAAAAAGTGCGTCCCTTGGAAGGATTCTCACAAATTGCCTTCGCGAATGATTGGGTAAAATCCCCGCGGTTCATGAATGGGACATCGTTTTTCTATTTTGTGACCGAACAATTCCGGTATGAGTACGATCAAGATGAAGTCCAAGCAGATTGGGGCGGGAAATATGCCAACATGCACCCTGCGGACTTTAATGCGTTGTCTGCGCGCCTGGGTTGGCTGCCGAGTTTCCCACAGCTTTCGCAAAATTCTTTGGATGTTTTGCGTGAAGCCCGTGAACGGAATCCGGATGATCAAGCTGTTGTGCAAGATATTGCCAGACAGCTTGCGGATGGTAGTTTGGATTGGGCTGTGGAGAATCCCAATGACCCGCGAAACTTCCCTCGAGTCTTCTTTAACTGGCGCTCGAATCTGCTTGGAGATAGCGGGAAAGGGCATGAATATTTTGTCAAGCATTTGATCGGCGGATCTGATTCGGTTCTCTCTGATTTTGAGCAGTCTTGGCAGCCGGAAACGATCAATCTGGCGGAAAAGCCACCGGAAGGAAAGGTTGACTTGTTTGTCAGCATTGATTTCCGGATGACGAGTTCGGGGCTTTTTTCCGATATCATCTTGCCTGCTGCCACCTGGTATGAAAAACATGATATTAGCAGCACAGACCTGCATCCTTTTGTCCACCCGTTCAATGCCGCAATCAATCCGCCGTGGGAAACAAAAAGCGATTGGGATACCTTCAGGGAAATTACCAAAGTTTTTTCAGATATGGCCAAGGAACATCTCCCGGCGCAAGAGGATCTGGTGATGTCTCCGCTTGCACATGACACGATCAACGAAATTGCCCAGCCTTTTGGGAAAGTTAAAGATTGGCGCAAGGGTGAGGTCGAACCGATTCCGGGGAAGACGATGCCGAACTTCAATTTTGTGAAAAGGGATTACCCGAACGTATACGAGATGTGGACGACCATTGGACCGAATATTCAAAGCGGATATGGGACCAAAGGGGTAAAGATCCCGGGCGAAAGGGTTTACAATGATCTGTTGAACCGTTTAGGCACTTGCAAACGTGAGGGAATTGGCAAAGGACAGCCGGATTTATACTCGGATAAGCAGGCGATCAATGCGATTCTACTGATGTCTGGGGCGACAAACGGAAGACGGGCGGTAGAAGGCTGGAAATCAATGGAGGCGAAGACCGGAAAGACGCTCCGTCATATTTCCGAAGGGCGGGAGGAAGAGGACTATACATTGGATGCGTTGACAATCCAGCCTCGACAAGCGATCTCCACACCCGTTTGGAGCGGTCTAGAGAATGATAATCGCCGTTACTCACCGTTCACCGTCAATAAGGAATTTAACATTCCTTGGCATACCCTGACCGGGCGACAAAGCTTTTATCTCGACCACGAGGTTATGCTGGATTATGGAGAAGGGCTTCCTCTGTACCGTCCACCGATTAATAAGGGACCGTTTATGAAAGGTGAAACAGAGGTCGAGAACAAGGAAAAATCGCTTACTGTCCGGTTTTTGAGTCCACACCAAAAATGGGGGATTCATACGATGTTTACGGATACGGACAACATGGTGCAGCTTTTCCGAGGTTGGCAGTTTATCTGGTTAAACGAGAAGGACGGAGCTTCTATCGGAATTAAGGATAATGACTGGATCGAGGTTTACAATCGCAATGGTGTGGTTGTTGCCAGGGCGGTTCTTACCTATCGTCTGCCACAAGGGATTGCTTTCATGCACCATGCCCAAGACCGGACGATGGGTGTACCGGGCAATACGATCACAAAAAAGCGCGGTGGAACCCATAACAGTGTCACTAGAATCTATCCCAAAGCAACCCATATGATTGGCGGCTATTCGCAGCTTAGCTATGGTTTCAACTATTATGGGCCAACCGGAAGCCAAAGGGACACGATGACGGTGATCCGTCCACTAAAGGAGGTCGATTGGCTTGAGAATTAAAGCACAGGTGGCCATGGTCATGCACCTCGACAAGTGTATCGGTTGCCATACCTGCTCGGTAACCTGTAAGAACGTGTGGACCAATCGCCCAGGCATGGAATACGTTTGGTTTAACAATGTGGAAACACGGCCGGGCCCAGGTTACCCAAAAGAATGGGAAAATACCGATCGCTACAAAGGGGGATGGACCCTTCGAAATGGCCGGTTGCATTTGCGGGCGGGCGGTCCGGTGGCGAAACTTGCAAACATTTTTTATAACCCGAATATGGCGGATCTAAGCGATTTTTATGAGCCTTGGACCTATGATTTTGAACATCTACACAAAGCACCTTCGAAGGAACATCTACCAGTGGCCAGGCCGAAATCGACGATTACCGGAAAATATATGGATAAACCGGAGTGGGGACCGAACTGGGATGATGATCTAGCCGGAGGAAGTGAAGTCGTTCCAATGGATCCCAACGTGCGAAAGCTGCAGGAACACATCGCCATGGAATATGAAAAAACCTTTATGATGTACTTGCCGCGGATTTGTGAACATTGTCTCAATCCATCCTGTGTGGCTTCTTGTCCCACTGGTGCGCTTTATAAAAGGGATGAAGACGGGATTGTGCTCGTCGACCAAGAGGCTTGCCGGGGCTGGCGCTTTTGCCAGAATGGTTGTCCCTATCATAAGGTGTATTACAACTGGAACACGCATAAAGCAGAAAAATGCAATTTCTGCTACCCGAGAACAGAAGCTGGGCTTCCAACGATTTGTTCGGAAACCTGTGTCGGTCGGATTCGCTACATTGGGGTTGTTTTGTACGATGCAGACCGGGTGAAAAAGGCAGCCTCTGTGGAGGATCCGAAAGATCTATATGAAGCACAGTTGTCCGTGTTCCTTGATCCGCAAGATCCGGAAGTGATTGAAAGGGCCTTAGAAGCAGGGATCAATCGGAGTTGGATTGACAGCGCCCAGCAGTCGCCGATCTATAAGATGGCGATGAAGTGGAAAATCGCTCTGCCGCTCCATCCTGAATACCGGACCCTGCCGATGGTTTGGTATGTTCCACCGCTTAGCCCGATTATGAATCATCTGACAAACGAGCATGACTTAAGTGCTGATGGCTATATTCCGGCAGTTGACCAAATGAGAATCCCGATGGAATACCTCGCGTCGATATTATCGGCCGATGACACCAGTGTGATCCGCAGGGTGTTGTTGAAAATGGCGGCGATGCGTGTCCACATGCGGGACAAATCCGTCGGTGGTATGGATGAAATGAAGAAAAGCAAGCTGCTGCAGGAAGCGGGGACAACGGTGGAAGAATTGGAGGACATGGCGCGTTTGCTGGCAGTTTCCAAGTATAACGAACGCTTTGTGATTCCTACAGGGCGGCGTGAAATGGACGAGGATTTGCATTATAAACGTGGCGCCTGCAGCATTGAGGAGTTAGCACCGCCTGAGGGTATGGTGACCTACCCATTTGAAAGAGGGGATACGCCATGACAGAAGAAAAAGCAACGATGCTCTTGATCGTTTCACGAATTTTGGACTATCCTAATGCTGATTTTCATGCTGGACGTTCGAGTTTGATCGCTTCGATTAAAGAATCCGTAGCAGATCTGGCTTTACGAAAAGAAATGGTTAAACGGATCATCCCGCTTTACAAGATGAAAACCAGGGATCTTCAGGAATTATACGTGGAGACTTTCGACCATCAGGAAAAAACCAGTTTGTATTTAACCGCACATGAGTTGGGTGACAGCCGTAAGCGTGGTTTAGCCTTGATTGAATTGCAAAATCTAATTTTGGATACCGGCTTCGTACCAGTAGGTAAAGAATTGATTGATTACATTCCGAGGCTTTTGGAATTGCTTGCTGTGGCCTCTGAGAGTGATGCCCTGAGCCGACTGGAGAAGAGGTTAGCCTTTGCGATCCATCGAATTGTAAACCATCTTCCTCATAGTAATTCCTATCGGAATGTCTTGGAACTGCTTTCAAAGGATGTTTTTGCGGCACCGTTGGAGGATGAGATGGAGCAGTTAGCCTTTGAACGGGAAGAAGCCGACTTGGATCCATTGCCTTATCCGATGCTGTATCAATAGGGCTTGAAGTGCTTAGGGGCTTGAAGGAAACAATTATTTGGGCTTGTGAAGATATGGAATTTATCTACACAAGCCTATTGATGGAGGACAGAGATGGCAGAAATTTTTTGGTGGGTAATTTTTCCGTATATCGCTTTCGCTATTCTAATTTTAGGATCGTTTTACCGCTATGCCTTTCGTGGGATTAGCTGGTATGCCCCATCCACAGAAATCTTTGAAAAAAGATGGCTGCGGATCGGCTCCACCTTTTTTCATTGGGGGATTATCTTTGCCTTTATCGGTCATGTGATGGGGATTTTGATTCCGAGAAGCTTCTACCTTTCCATCGGGGTATCCGATCACTTGTATCATTTTTTTGCTATTCTCGGTGGAGCTATTCCTGGTCTTATGGTCGTGTTTGGCCTGCTTGTCATGCTTGTTCGCAAACTTTCCATTCCATCTGTTCAAGTCCATACGACATTTGCAGAATACTACACAATCATTTTGTTGTTGCTTGTCGCGGGCATTGGAACCTATATGACGATTATTTTCAATACGACAGTTGTTGCTTACGAATACCGTGCGACAATTGGACCGTGGTTCCGCAGCCTGTTCGTGTTCCAACCGCAATACCAGTTGATGAGCGATGTGCCATTCATTTTTAGGTTGCACGTAGTTCTATCGTTTTTGCTGTTTGCATCGATCCCTTTTACGCAACTGATCCATATGTTCAGTTTCCCCGGACGCTATCCGTTCCGTGCGCCCCAGCAGTACCGGGCACGTGATGGGTATAAGAATAGTAGACCGTAAGAGTTTTTGACGGAGGTTCTCTAGCACTCTTCGGTTGTAAATGACTCAGGAAAAGTCCTTGATGGAGTTCTCAAGGACTTTTCGGTTGTAAACGGCTCAGGAAAAGTCCTTGAAGGAGGTTCTCAAGGACTTTTCTGTTGTAAACGACTCAGGAAAAGTCCTTGATAGCCAATGGACCCGCCTGAAATGACGGGAGTGCTTTTTTCCAGCTCACGAAACACCTCAAGACCTTTTAAAATGCCATATTTTTGATATGATAAGGGTTGAATTATCTTTTTGACCCAAATAAAAGGAGGCGCATATGAAAATCAGAGTTTCTGCTGTGCAGTACCATCTGCACACGATTCATTCGTTTGAAGAGTTTGCCCAGCAAGTTGAACATTACATCAAAACGGCGGAAGAATTTTCTGCTGATTTTGTGCTGTTTCCGGAGTTCTTCACCACGCAATTGCTATCGATTGGCGATGAACAGGGGAAGGCATTATCGATAAATGATCTGCCAGATTTCACGGAACGTTATTGTGAATTATTCTCTTCCTTAGCCAAACAAACGAAGATGCATATTATTGGGGGCACACATGTTACTCGGAAAGGCGATCGATTATACAATGTTGCCCACCTATTCTATCCAGATGGACGGATTGCTGTTCAACCGAAACTTCATATCACTCCAACTGAGGTCCACGAATGGAAGATGACACCGGGGGAAGACATCCGGGTGTTTGAAACGGATTTCGGCACGATCTCCCTGTTAACCTGCTATGATATCGAATTCCCGGAAATTGTCCGAATGGTCAAAGCCAAAGGGGCGGATGTGATCTTCTGTCCTTCCTGTACAGATGATCGCCATGGTTTCCACCGGGTCCGCTATACGAGTCATGCAAGGGCGATTGAAAATCAGGTCTATGTGGTCACAACAGGAACGGTAGGATCGCTGCCAACTGTTGATTTTATGCGGGCCAATTTTGGTCAGGCAGCGGTCATTACCCCGAATGATATTCCTTTCCCACCACAAGGGATCCAGGTTGAGGGGGAAATCAACAATGATATGATTGTCACTGCAGATCTTGATCTAGAGCTGTTGTATCAGGTCAGGGAGAAAGGATCTGTAACGACCTGGCGGGATCGCCGGACAGATCTTTATACAGATTGGAAATAAAAAAGGGGGGGCCTAAGTGTATCGAAAAGAATTTTTCGTTTTTGATAAGGAACGCCCCGTTCCTGCTGTCATTCGGAATTATACCGAAAAGGATTTCGATGCATTGATCCGGATCCAACAGGAAAGTTTTCCGCCTCCTTTTCCGTCGGAATTGTGGTGGAATACGGAGCAGCTAATAAACCACGTAACCCTATTCCCAGAAGGGGCTTTATGCATTGAAGTGGATGGCGAAATGGCAGGTTCGATGACCGGCCTTATTGTCGACTTTGATCCACAGCATCCCGAGCATACCTGGGAGGAAATCACAGATCACGGATATATCCGCAATCATAACCCAAACGGGAATACCCTTTATGTTGTCGATATCGGAGTGAGGCCTACCTATCGCAAATTGGGACTAGGAAAATGGTTGATGTTCGCGATGTATGATGTGGTAGTTCATCGCAACCTTGATCGCTTGTTAGGAGGCGGGCGAATGCCCGGGTACTCAGCGAAATCCTCCCAGATGACAGCAGAGGGTTACATTGATGGCGTCATCAAAGGAGAGTGGAAGGATCCCGTGATTACCTTCTTGCTTCGCTGTGGCCGGACCCCGGTAAAAGTCGTTGCCAATTATTTGGACGACGAAGAATCTTGCCATTATGGCACCTTGATGGAATGGAAGAACCCTTTTAAAGGAGCTTAAGAGAAAATGGAATATATCAGAATTAATCGTATCAATGACCCGTTGTTTAAGAAAATGCATGATTTAATGAAAAAGGTATTTCCTCCCGAGGAGGTATTAGCCTTCGATCTATGGAAGGAACCTTTGGAGGATCCCGGAATTCGCGTATTTGTTGCCGTTCACGAGGACCAGGTGGTGGGGGCGACAGAGTACAGATATTACGAAGATTTTAATGTGGCGATGACCGATTTTACGATCATTGGCGAGGCTGGGCTGGGAATTGGGCGCTTCTTGGCGCAGAACAGAATGGCTGACTTAAATGCGCTCGCTGCAGATAATGGGAAGCAGTTGTCTGGCATGTTTGCTGAAATTTATGATCCTTATCGTGTCCAGCAATATGAGTTTGGTGGGGTAAAAACGATGGATCCCTATGTCAGGCGCGAGGTCCTTTCCCATTTAGGCTATAAACGTCTGGACTTTTCTTATCTTCATCCTTCCTGGAATAACGACGGAGAAGCGGTGAGTGGACTCGATCTTTGCTTTCTCCCGACAGACGAACAGCAAAGCAAACTGGGTAGCGACTTGATTGTCCAATTTTTAAAGCGCTATTACACGGTTTTACCCAATAAACCACAATCCTGGTATGAGATGATTGAAGACCTGAAGAAAAAAGGAACCATCGACCTTCTTCCACTTTAGGGCCCTTATAAAATCCCACCTTTAGGAAATAATAAACCCTTATAGATGATGGGATTGGAAGGTGTATCGATTGAAACCTGAAGAATTAAGCAAGAAACTTGCCGGAGAAAAAGCAGTCGACTACATCGAACAGGATATGCTAATTGGCCTTGGTACCGGTTCGACCGTTTTTTGGACGATGCAAAAGCTTGCCGAGCGGGTAAAGGAAGGTTTGCGAATCCAGGCGGTTCCGACCTCGACAGCAACGGAAGAATTGGCAAGAAAACTGGGAATTCCTTTGCTGACCCTTGAAGACGTAAAGGAATTGGATCTAGTGATAGATGGAGCGGACGAGATTAGTGCTGAACTTGATTTAATCAAAGGTGGGGGAGGGGCGCTGCTTCGCGAAAAGTTGGTGGCCCTTGCCTCAAAGAAACGAATCATTGTTGCGGATTCAGGAAAACTGACGGAAGAATTAGGGGGCTTTCCTTTACCGATTGAGATTGTCCGATTTGGCTGGGAGCAGACCTTCTCCAGAGTGCTACAATTGGGCTGTCAAATTACCTTGCGGGAAGCGGAGAATACCCCTTTTATCACGGATAATGGAAACTATATTTTGGACTGCAAATTTGATGGAATTACAGATCCAGTGGGTGTGCACCAACAGTTGAAATTACTGCCGGGAGTGATCGAAACAGGTCTTTTCGTTCAGCTTGCTGATGTCGTTGTGGTAGGATTTCCGGATCGCTTTGAATTGTTGGAACGTTGAGTTTAGGTTTTAAAGAGAGTTCTCGACTAAGGACGGGAGCTCTTTTTTGTTGTATACTAATTAATACTATGAATCTTCCATTTCTATCATGCGTAGGTAATAGAGGTGAAATTATGCTTGCACTTATGAACCAGGCAATTTGGTATTATAAGTCAGTTGCGGAGCGATCGTGAAAATAATGATGAATAATGAGCTGTTCTTTGGGTGGGACAGCCGTTTTGTTTGGTTGGGTAAATCTTGGGGATTTGGGGAAAATTTGATAAATGAAAACTTTGAGTGCAAGGGTGATTTGGATGAAAAAGAAATACGATACGGCACAATTGCAAGCGATTCTGAAAAGATTGCAGGCCTTTGTAGGAAACCCTTATCAAAATTTGTTTCTTTGCCAAAAAGATTCGGGACACCAGGCTCTAAGGCCTGTGATTAAAGACGGGGCGATCTATTTAACTTGTCTCGACTGTGACTATGAGGAGGAATTAGGTCCGGAATTTTTTGAGGATCTGGAGTAAGTTTTGGGAGGAAAGCCACATGATTTCGCTGGCGTGATGGCTTTCCTAGCGAGTGAGAGCAGTTAACGGAAAAAATTTCCGTTATTCGTCTTTTCTGATCTGATGATATTTAAATAGCGGAAAATAATTCCGTTATTGCACATTGTAATCGTTTGCAAAAGAATGACTCGTCTTCATAAAGGAAAATTTTTCCGCTATTCCACCTTTTGAGACTCGGTTTAAGTGAATAGCGGAAATTTTTTCCGTTAAACCGGAAGATTCAACTGCCAAGAGACACCAAAACGGTCATTCACCCAGCCAAATTTCTTGCTAAATCCATAATTATCCAACGGCATAAGCGCTTGTCCACCCTCAAGCAGTTTCTGATAAAGATCATCGAGCTCCTCCTCCGTGCTGCAGGTGAGAAAGATAGAGTGGGAAGGGGTGAAAGTAAACGCGTGCTTCACATTACTGTCGATACACATAAATTCCTGCCCTTTCAAGGAAAAAGTCGCTTGCATCACTGTTCCTTCATCCCCAGGTTCATTCGCCCCGTAACGAACAATACTAGTTATTTCGGAATCCTCGATTAAAGAAACGTAAAAATTCATTGCTTCCTCAGCATCGGCATTTTGAAACATTAAGAATGGGGTCACTTTTTGCATGATGTTCCTCCTTTGTTTAAATCGTGCTCACATTATAACATTCTTATCAATCCCACTCTAATTAAAAACAATTATACAACGCCCAATCTTCGGAATATAATGAAATAAAATGAAGAGAATGGTCAAAGAGGAAACTGGTAAATAAATCTATTATAAAGGGGCATGCAAGCTGTGCCCAACATAATGACACGGCTATTGGAAAGTTACCTACCCGGACAAACCCTTTAGAGGTGAAGACAATGTCTATAAGAAAGGTAATCTTGTTGGGACCACTTATTTTTTTCATTCATGATTTGGAAGAAGTACTGTGGGCCCAGCAATGGCTGGATGAAAACAGACAATTAATAGAAGGGACTTTGCTAGATGGCATTGTCGACAAATTGGGATTCCCTCCATTGGAATTTGGCATCGTGGTCGGAATTGTGACTCATTTATATTGCATCATTTCATATTTTGCTGCTAAAAATCTCAAAGCAGGAATAAGTATGAACCTGTATATTTCTACTATACTAATTTTGTTTGTCAATGTTTTCACCCACCTTGGTCAGAGTATTCTTTTAAAAATGTACACACCGGGTGTGGTCACAGCCGTTCTCGTCGTTTTGCCTTATAGTATTTATGCTTTGAAAAAATTAAAAGTGGAGAATCTGATGACGAAAACCAGTAGGTTAGTTAGTCCTGTGGCAGCTGTGGGAATGGTGTTCATTCTTTTTGGGTTGATGTTTGTAGTAGGTTCTGTGATTTAAATTTAGGAGGGATTCATGTGATTAATAGGTTAGATCATCTCGTATTGACTGTGAAAGATATCGATAGGACGATTGAGTTTTATACGACAGTGCTGGAGATGCAAGTGGTAACCTTTGGATCAAATCGGAAAGCTCTTGTGTTTGGACAACAAAAGATCAATTTGCATCAAGCGGGAAAGGAATTTGAACCCAAGGCCAAACATCCACTTAGTGGTTCAGCTGATCTCTGTTTTATTGTGAATACAGACCTTGAGGTGGTTAAAAGACGTCTTGAAGAGCGTGCTGTTCCCGTAGAAGAAGGGATTGTACCGAGAACAGGGGCATTGGGGAAAATACAGTCATTGTATATACGCGATCCGGATGGAAACTTGATTGAACTTTCGAGGTATGAAGCGTAAGCTAACGGAAAAACTTACTCAATATGCGAAACCAATCCTTGCTTTAGATAGTTATATAGCTTTTGGCTTGCCATCTGGAGCGGGTATGCTGTCTCCTTGCACAAGATTCCGAATGTCATGTGTATGAGGCTTCCGCTGATCATCCTAGTCGTTGTCCTAGGCGCAATGGGGTCCACGATGATTTTAGGAACAAGTGCGATCCCTAAACCGTTCTCCACATAAAATTTCAAGGCCGTCATACTACTGATCTCCATGGTGTCGAGCATCACATTCCCTTTTTCGCGCAAAACCATCTCCAGTTTTCTACGGTATGGACAAATTACTGATGTGATAAGCAGTCGGTAACCTTGAAAATCTTCCGGCTCGATCGTCTCTTTCTTCGCAAGTGGATGATTCTTGGGCATCAACACCAAGAACTCTTCCTGAAACATTGGCTCAAAATATAAATCAGTACCCAAGTCAGGTGCCGTTGAAAGAGCGAAGTCGATTTCTCCTTTGAGGATCTTCTCGCTAAGTATGGGGGTGTTTGCGATTTCCACAGAAACGCGGATATTCGGATAATCGGTCATAAACTTCCCAAGGATACCGGGTAAACGATAACTGGCCGTTGGCTCTGTTACTCCTATACGTAAATGTCCTGCTTCGCCAGATTTTAGGTCCGATAAGCTTACTTGAAGGTGCTCCATATTCTTTACGATTTGTAAGCTCTGGTTGTAAAATAGCCTGCCGGCCTCCGTCAGCCCGATTTCTTTGCCGCGTTCTATTAGGAGTACGCCTAATTCCGATTCCAGCTTTTGGATTTGCATCGTGACTGTAGATTGTACATAGTTCATTTCTTGTGCCGCGCGGATAAAGCTTCCATACTTCACGATCATATGGAATGTTTTAAGTGATTTCAGATCCATATGGCATCCCCCTATATAATTCAAAAAAAATGAATTCCACATTCAATTAATTCAATTATACAAAACTATAATAAGCAATTACAATGAAATTATCAGAAATACAAAGGGGTGGATGCAAAGTGGAATTCAAAAACAAAGTGGCTTTAGTTACGGGCGGGGGTACGGGGATTGGTAAAGCAACGAGTATCGCACTTGCCAAACGGGGAGCGACCGTAATTGTGAACTACTCGCGTTCTGAATTCGATGCAGAAGAGACTGTCAGATTGATCAAGCAAGAGGGCGGTCGGGCGATCGCCATACAAGCAGACGTAACGCAAGACAAGGCAGTTCGGAACATGATCCAAGCGGCCGTGCGACAATTTGGTACAGTGGATTTGCTTGTGAATAATGCCAGTATCACCAAACATATTCCGATGGATGACTTAGATTCGGCAACGGAGGATGTATGGGACGAATTATTCGATGTGAATGTAAAAGGTATGTTCTATTGCGCGCGAGCGGTTGCCCCTTTCATGAAAAAGAACCAACAAGGTGCAATTGTAAATCTTGGCAGCATTGCGGGACAGACTGGGTTAGGCTCCTCGCTTCCTTATGCCGTATCCAAAGCAGCTGTTCATGGACTTACGAAATCATTGGCACGCGCTTTGGCACCTGAGATCAGAGTTAATTGTATTGTGCCTGGAGCGGTTGTGACAAGATGGTGGGCAGGCCAGGAAGAACAAATGAAAAAATTAGCTCCGAATCTTCTGCTGCAACGTATTTCAACACCGGACGATATTGCGCATATGATCTGCGCGGCACTGCAACAAGAAGCGATCACTGGTCAAATGATTACCGTGGACAGCGGTCAAACATTGTGAGTCTAGCTTACCACGAGTTTTCTATAATTTTAGAAAGAAGGTTGAGTATAATGAAACATCATTACGTGGAGGTTGCTGAAGGATATAGGATCCATTACGTACGTGAAGGTCAGGGGACTCCCGTATTATTGCTGCATGGTTGGCCTGGATTTTGGTATGATTGGTGCAAAGTTATTCCACTGTTAAGTAAAGAGGCCGATGTAATTGTTCCGGATTTCCGCGGCTTTGGGTTATCGGATAAACCTAAAATTGAACCCGTCAGAGGATATGGTCCTGCCGTATTGGCAAAGGATATCATAGAGATTTTAGATCATTTGGGACTGGACGAAGTGATTGTCGCAGCGCATGATATTGGAGCGACGATCGCTCAAACGCTGGCTAAAACATACTCTTCGCGAGTGAAATCATTGGTTCTTTTTAACCCGCCTTATCCCGGGATTGGAGCAAGAAGGTTTGAACCGGAGGTTCAAACTGAATTCTGGTACCAGCATTTACACAACCTAGATTTATTTGAACAATTGTTTGCTGATGAGCCCTTAGCTGCGCAAAAATACGTACGCTATTTTTATGAGCATTGGTCGGGAGAAAAGGGAACAATGGAAGAAAACGAATTGCAGTTCATACTGGAAATGTATGCACTGCCAGGAGCCATGCTGAGCAGTATTATGTATTACCGAGCCAGAGCCGCAGACAAAACCAAACAAGCAAGTGTCAGTAGTCCGGGTTCACCTATTCTTCATGAGACCTCTGTGTTTTGGGGCGAAGCAGATCCGGTAATGAAGGTTGAGTGGTCAGATCGCTTGGGTGAGTTTTTTGAGCATGTCACTTTGTTCCTTTGGAGGCGCCAAAGGAAACGGCTGAAGGGATTCTCCGGCATATATTAAAAAATCGTTAGGTGACTTGAATGAGAATATGTGAAACATGTGGCCGCAAGAAAGATAATCGTTCATTTTCACGAGTTATGGCCTATATCTATGTGTCAAAGCAACGCGTACCATTAATCTGCAACCAATGTATGAAGAAATCTCAAGGGGAATAGAGATTTCTTTTTTTTAAATTTTTTACGGACATATTCTATCTGATTGACTCGGAAAATAGAATAAATGTAAATTTAAAAGCATTTTTTTAGGGTAAACTCCTATTTTGATCTGTTCTCACTGGACTTTTTGATATAGAATACATAATATAACTTCTATTGCTGGAGTTCATCATCGTTACTAACCATTTTCCGGATGCAGTTTTAAATTGTAAGGATTAAGTGGGCAAAAGGAGTGTGTATATAATGCCAATCAAAATACCGGACCATCTACCAGCTATGGAGATACTCCATAAAGAAGGAATTTTTGTCATGGGAGAAAGTCGGGCATTCCGTCAAGACATTCGCCCGCTAAGAATTGTTATTCTAAATTTAATGCCGACAAAAGAAACAACAGAGACACAAATTTTGCGTTTGTTAGGGAACTCTGCGTTACAAGTGGAAGCGGTCTTGCTGCATCCCAAAACACATATTCCGAAAAATACGTCTGCGGAACATTTATCTGCATTCTATAAAACGTTTGATGAGATCGAAGATCAAAGCTTTGACGGGATGATCATTACGGGTGCACCGATTGAACATTTGGAATTTGAAGAAGTAAACTACTGGCAGGAATTAACGGAAATTATGGATTGGAAACTGGAAAATGTGACCTCTACACTGCATATCTGCTGGGGGGCGCAGGCGGGACTTTACCACCATTATGGGGTGAAAAAATATCCGCTGCCAGAAAAGATGTTTGGAGTCTTCAAACATCGCGTATTAAAGTCAAATACGAGCTTGCTTAGAGGATTCGATGATGAGTTTTACGCGCCGCAATCCCGTTATACGGAAGTTCGTCATGAAGATATTGCGAAGGTGCCTGAGTTGGAGATCTTATCTGACTCTGAAGAATCAGGGATCTATATCGTGGCGTCGAAGGACGGAAGGCAAATCTTTGTCACCGGGCATTCCGAATACGATCCGCTTACCCTAAAGTTGGAGTATGACCGTGACAAGGCCGCGGGATTGAATACAGCCGTCCCGAAAAACTATTTCCCTAACGATGATCCAACCAAACCACCGGTTCAACGTTGGAAATCGCATGGGAACTTATTGTTTGCCAACTGGTTGAACTATCATGTGTACCAAGAAACACCATATATTCTACGTTCAAAAGTAAAATTAGACTAAACAACGAGAAAAGGCTGACCCTTGGGTCAGCCTTTTTCAAACTTGGAAATTATCCAGCGCCTTGCCAATGTCTTGCAAGTTTTGCGAGATCGGGCTTGGGGGCAAGCTATTGAAAACCTTCTGCCCATATTTCCTGTTGTGCAGGCGGGCGTCCAGAATGACCACAACCCCTTTATCCTGCTTGGTTCGGATCAATCGTCCAAACCCTTGCTTGAGGCGAAGAATGGAAAAGGGGAGGGAATAATCTTCGAAAGAGTTATTCCCCATTTTCTCTAATCGGTCAATTCTCGCCTGGGTAATCGGCTCTGTGGGAACAGGAAAAGGCATCTTTGCAATGACCACACAGATTAGATCATCACCCGGCACGTCCACACCTTCCCAAAATGATTCACAGCCGAACAAAACAGTATGGGGGTCCTGTTTAAAATCAGTTAGCAGCTTTTCTCTCGAAGCCCCGGATTCATGCAATAACCCCCGCATTCCCCGCTCAGTTAACCAATCTTCCAATTCAAGATAAACCTTATTCATTTGCGCATAGGACGTAAACAGTAAGAAGGTCCTTCCCTTTGTCTGCAGCAAGATTTCCTTCATCGCCGCCATAACAAAAGCGTCGAAATTCCGCTCCGTTGGCAAGGGAACATGGTTTGGCACGACCAAAAGCGATTGTTCTTCATACGAAAAAGGGCTCGCTGCCTGGAATGTTGTGTATTCATCAATTCCCAGCCTTTTCGCGACAAAATCGAAATTCCCCTGCGCGGTTAAGGTAGCCGAAGTGAGAACCACTGGTTTTTTTGTAAACAGCTTTTCTCGAAGTAACTCATGGATTTCAATCGGTGCCGAATGGAGCGTGAGACAGTGCGCCCAATAGGCATCATCCTGCAGTAAGTTTTTTTTAGCCGGGGGAGTATACTCTACCCAGGTCGCCCATTCATCGGATTGCAGCCGCAGCAGGACATGCCGAAACATTGCATCAAATTGGATGAGGTTGTTGATATATCGTCCAAGACCAATCGTCGTTTCCGTTTCTCCATGTTCCAATTCTAAAAATTCCTTTTTGTCTTGTACCGATTGAATGACCTCTTTGAAGATCCCTTCAAACGGATAATGTTCAACGATGGGGCGGTTCAATAGATACTGGGTACGCTCGCGTGTAGCAAGGTTTCTTCCCAATGGGGCAAATAATTCTACTAAATCCGCATACAAGCGGTTATACTGTGCCTCGACATGGGCCTTCAAATCTGGGTCTTCCACCCCTCTTGCCCAATGGGTGCGATTCCGGGTAAAGCGGCTGAACAAATTATAGATTAAGTCCAGATTGACAGTGAATTGAAACTGCTTGGTCACTTGATCTTCAATCCGATGCCCCTCATCCATAATCACAAAATCATAATCAGGCAAAATACTCGCTCCCTGCGAGCGTAAGGCCAGATCGGTAAAAAAGAGAGCGTGATTCGCGACGATCACCTGCGCTTTTTGCAGTTTACGTCGGGCGTTTTGGATGAAGCAATGCTCGTGAAAGGGACTTTCCTTGCCCATGCAGTCGTCTGCATCCCCGCGAATCTCCTCAAACAATTCATTGGGGATGAAAAAGGGCACCTCGTTGCGATCGCCAACTTTAAGGCCTTCCAACTGTGATTGCAGTTTTTGCGCGGTAGCAGAGTAGCTTGTTTCTTCTGTTAACGAAGCACTGACCGCAAGGTCCAACTTTCGCTTGCATATATAATTTCCACGTCCTTTGGCCAGCTCAAAACGGAAATGATCGCCCCATTCCGAATCGATTTTCCCCAGTATTTGCTTCACCAGTGGCAGCTCTTTTTGTAGAAGCTGATTCTGCAGTGTGATCGTATTGGTGGAGATAATGACCCGTTTTTCTTCTTTCATTGCCCAATATGCCGCTGGCAGACAATACCCGAAGGATTTTCCCGTGCCTGTGCCGGCTTCAATTATCCCGTGTGTTTCTGATTCCAGGCAGGACCAGACCGTCTTTGCCATTTGGTACTGTGCCTTGCGCGGCTGGTAGGGATGCAACAGTGTAGAGAGAAGGCCATTTCGCTTAAATATATCGTATAAAAAAGTAGTCATATGGATACCTGCTTTGTTTTCGTTTCGAATCTTGTTTCCTTTTCTACTATACCGATGCAGGAATCATCCGTCCACTCGTTTGTCTGAAAGAGATGAAGGAGGAAATAAAATTTGCAAATGATTGGCAAGAAGATTAACATGGAGTATAAAACATACGAAGGAGTATTCAAGATGTGGGAAATTTATCATCTGATTCAACAAGCTGAACTTACCCCCGGGGATGGGCAGGAACTAGTCTTGCATTGCCTTGTCCCGACCAGTGCGGAGCATTTTAAAAAGCTGTTAGACGGGGCAACACAAGCTGCCCTGGGGTTTGACGGGGGCTCTGTCGACGGACAGTCCTTGATTGGTTTTCAGCTGCGCAATGCAAATGGAGAATTTTATCTAGCTTTGCCAAAAAAAGATTGGGAATTATTGCTGGAGCAGCCAGATGAAATAGTTTTTCACTATGGCACAGGAGAAAAGGAACGTTTTTCCGCCACTTTCCTAAATGGGCTGTTCGAAGGTTTTCTGGATCAAGTAATCGATCGGTACAATCGGGGGGAGAAGGATCCATTTACGACAGATATTATCGCAGTATTTGCAGAGGAAGAAGAGGCCTAGTTATGGCCTCTTTTCATTTATCCCAACCATTGAATGATGCCAAGCATCAATAAGAGACCGATAATAAAAGAAAGGGTTGCTGCCTTCGCATGACCGTCTCCGTGGCTTTCGGGAATTAATTCTTTGTACACAATATAAAGCATGGCCCCAGCGGCAAAAGCAAGACCATAAGGGACTAATCCGGAAACGTAGGCCGTTAAGTGATAACCCATGATACCCGACACAATTTCTACAGAACCGGTTAACGAAGCGAGAGTAAAGGCCTTCCATTTCCCAACCTTTTGATTAATTAAGAATAAGGCAATGAGGAATCCTTCCGGGGCATTTTGCACACCGATGGCAAAGGCGATTAAGGGACCTAATCCTTGATGTTCACTTGCATAGCTGACGCCCACGGACAATCCTTCTGGCAAGTTATGCAGGGTTATCGCTGACAGGATTAGCCATGATTTTGCATCCATTGCAATGTTGACGACCGTATGTTGCAAATCAATATGCGGGACGATATATTCCAAGTAGGTGAGGGCAAGCGTTCCAAGAATTACCCCCACTGAAATAACCACCATATTCGAAATGGCCAGGGCTTGGGGGATTAAGCTAAACGTTGAAGCCGCAACCATAATCCCTGCTGTCAAGGCAAGTAATATATCACGCCATTTATGCGTTACACTCCGAAAAAAAAGAATGGGCAAAGCTCCCAAGCCGGTGGCAAAGGCGGAGAGAATGCTCCCAATGTAAACATCCATGTTCTATCCCTCCAGTTCAATTATGTGCGTATGTATATGTCTATGTCAGAAACCTTTCAAGTGTTTTTACGTATTTAAGGGAAGGATGAATATCTTATAAAATTAAGGAGTGCAACCTATGAAACGAATCCTCTTTAGCGGTTTGATGGTTACTGTTCCATTAGGGATAACCCTCTATACGATTTATTTAATTTATACATGGTTAAACTCAATTTCTAGTTGGTTGCCGCTGCCCATGTTCCCAGGTTCGGGTATTCTCTACATATTCTTATTTATAGCTGTCGTAGGTTATATAAGTCAATGGTGGGTTGCAAAAAAAGGGTTAGCTTGGATAGAAAAGGTAATTGGAAAATTCCCTATCATTAAGACCTTGTATAAGATGACAAAAGAAACGTTATCCTCCTTTGGCGGGGAAAAAAAGGCCTTCTCACAAGTCGTATTGTATCAGGAGCATCCGGATGTGATGCGGATTGGGTTTTTAACGGCAGAGGACGTGCATCAATTCGAACTTGGTGATGACTATGTTGCCGTTTACTTTCCCCATGGCTTGCAGGTTTCGGGCGAATTAAGGCTAATTCCTAGAAATCTCATCACTTATGTCCAGACACCGGTAGAAGATGCCTTACAATTTTGTCTCAGTGCTGGTGTGGCATCAAGTAAAAAGGAGAATCCAATGGAATTTCGGGCTACAAAGGAAGTATAATAGAGACAGTAGTCGGAGGTTATATACATGGATCAGAAACGGGAGATTGATTTTAATCCGCAAAAATTGCAAGCCATTGCTGAGAAGCTCTCCCAGCATTTCTGGGGGCAGCCGGTAGGGATTCCGGTGGAATGGAACGGCCGCTTAACCCGTAGTATGGGGAGGTTTGTTTATCGGATGAAGGGCAAACAGCGGGAACCCCTGAAAATCGAAATGAGCAAACATGCGGCACAGTTTATCGATCGAGAAATTTTTATTGCTGTAATGCTTCATGAATTATGTCACTTCCATCTTTTTTGCAAGGGTCAGCCCTTCCATGACCATCATCCGCACTTTGAACGCGAACTTCTTCGCGTCGGGGCCATCTCCACAAACACCGTACGGCTTCCGGAAAAGATCTTTCAGCTTTACTGTACTAACTGCGGGCAAAACCTCGGTGTAGTGAAACGGATGAATTCTGACCGCTATCGAAGCTCGTGCTGTCATGCCAAGATTAAAAAGCTGGAAAAATGGGTTGGAGAATTTCAATATGATGGAAGTATTTTAAAGAACAGTAAAGTTCGCATCCATCCCGGGGAAAAGAGGACATTGTTCTGAGTATTTTATATTGTCAATAACAAAGAAATCTAATATAATAATATTGATTCAAAGTCGGTAAGAACGTTATCTTGAGGCCGTACCTTGCAGTGATGTTTTGGGGCTGAAGATTTTTCGTTTGTTTCCGATTTTTGTACAATTAGCCCGAGGAGGTCTCAAGGATGCTAGGAAAAGTTAAATGGTTCAATGCAGAAAAAGGATATGGTTTTATCGAGCGTGAGGACGGTGGAGACGTATTCGTCCACTACAGCGCTATCCAAACTGATGGATTCAAAACGCTTGAAGAAGGTCAATCCGTTGAATTCGACATCGTCGAAGGAAACCGCGGACCGCAAGCAGCTAACGTAACTAAGGTTTAGTATCTAAAGCATACAAAGCATCCATTAAGTGAATGGATGCTTTTTTCATTCAGTTAGACTTTTTCGAATTTCGTATAGGAAGTCAATGCGACTGCGGATGCTATTCTCGACAATAGAATTTAATCCTGATTGTGACGAAGTTTCCAAAATTCTTTGACTTTGGTAGATCAGATTGTCAACCGATTCGAGAAGCAGGGGTTGATATTCTTTCGGCAAAGGAATAAACCGATTCGATTCATGAAAAAATTTGGTGTAGGTATCCAGTGCTCTTTCAAAGGCATCATTTTCGCTAATATTGAGCTCCTGGGCATAATCTTTTACTTTCTGAATGACTGCCTCATCAAGGTAATATGTCTTCCTTTTTTTAGCCATCCTACATCCCCCCTTTATGTATCCACTATAACACGAACAAGCCTGATACAGAAGGGGGGGGAAGGCTCTAGCCGTGCATATCTTTATTTAGTTTTTCAAACTTCTTCTTTTGCTCTTCTGGAGCGATCGATCCAGCCTTCAGTTTGCTTCGAAGGTCACTTAATTCCTTATAAATTTTTTTGTCCGTTGTAATATGAATGGTATACTTCTTGTCTGCTTCTCTTCTAATTTTTTCATGTAATTCCTTTTTTATTGATTTTAACTTGAAACGATCAAACCCTGTCACCTTAACTGCAATGGAAATATCCTTGTCTAGAACAACTGATACCGCTTCGTCAACACCTTTTATTTTCTTGGCAGTTTGTTCCGCTTGTTTTGAAAGCCTCGGATTATATAAGTTGTTTTGTTTGGTGCTTAATGTCTTCGCGCTTGTATGCGCGGGTTCCTGTTTAGTTTGTTGTGGCGAACTTTGACAAGCTGTAAGAATGACAAATAAAAGGGCAAATCCGGTGATCTTGATTTTCATGTGATCCTCTTTTAGTCTGTTGTTTTTGGCGGGGATTCTTTTTCGATTTCCGTAGCGGTGTCGATTTCTCCGTTATGATAATCTGGTCCAACATGCCCTCCAGCCAGACCTTCATTGGTCATCCGATCTATGTCCATAAACCACTCTTCTTTTCCCTCGTGTTTCAAATCTTTTGGTTCCATTTTTAATTCCTCCTTCATATGTTCCTTCTGTACTACCTCAAATTATTTTTCCGCCAAGAAGAAAGTTCTATCCTGGTGAAGGCTTTTAAGGCATATAAATAGGTTTTGCCTTTCTCCGGGAATTATTCTCAACCTCAGGGCGAAAGCCCAATTTTATTCGTTTGGGCATATACCCATACAGACCTCCGCTCCTGTACATAGGATAGATCAACAACATAAAGGAGGTATTCCCAAATGAGTTGCTTTAGTGGAATTTTTGATGATGAGGGCTTTTTGATTATCCTGGTGCTGTTTATCCTATTGGTTATCGTAGGTGCTGGGGAAGACTAATCATAGCTAGGAAAGAGCGTCCGAAAGGGCGCTCTTTCTCTTGTGTTATAATGAAGGAAAATCAAGTCGCGGGAAAGGATCGATCTATGAAAGAACTACAATTACCTTCTTCATTCCACCTCATGAATGCTTGTCAGGACTTGTATCAAGGGGATATTCTTTACCCTTTTGCCGTGGATGAGGTGTTATGTAGAAAAATAGGGGAGGGCAGCGTGCCTCCACTTGTTCATATATGGCGACATCAAAAAGCATTTGTACTTGGACTGCGGGATCGCAAACTTCCAAATGCAGAGGATGCAATGGCTTGGCTGGAAGCACAGGGGTATCAGGTGTCTGTGCGAAATTCAGGTGGTGCAGCTGTTCCACTGGCTCCTGGTGTGCTCAATCTTTCCTTAATTCTGCCCAATCCTCAGGGGGTCATGGAATTTCACCAGGACTTTGAAACAATGTTTCAGATCATTCGTAGAGCATTGGCGGGAATTACGGCTATCTCTAAAGGTGAGATCAAGGGTTCTTATTGCCCTGGGGACTTCGATTTAAGTATTGACGGCCGGAAATTTTGCGGAATTGCCCAAAGACGTCAGACGAAGGCTTTTGTCGTACAAGCCTTTATTGTTGTGACGGGGGATGGAACGCAGATGGCCGATTTGGTTCGCCAGTTCTATCAGGTTGCTACAGGGGGACAGCAGAAGGGGGCATTTCCAGCTGTGGAACCTGATCAGATGGCAAGCTTAGAACAATTAGTTGGGCTTGAAACGCTAGATCAATTTATGCAACCGCTAATGGACCTTTTTTCTGCTGCGGGTGGTGTTGTTGTAGATTCATCTTTTTTGCATCCCTTTGAAGAGGAGATTCGGGACGCCATACCTATGCTGCGGAGCAGGTATGAAAGAAGAGGATGATTGTTTTACTTACAAGAAGGAAAGTTGGTACTAAATATTGAATTTAAATTATATACATGTTCCTATCGAACTGAAAAGAGGAGGTAACTGCAATGAAAGTGATTAAAGAAAATCGTCAGTATGGCATTTTTCTCTTAGAAGATGGGTATAGCATTGTCCACCCAGCTTGACCGCCGGGCATTTGGAACATCGGTGATGTTCGAGATATTGGGACCCGTCGCAGACTTTCGGATGATGAAGTAAAAGCTTATATGGATATTATTGCTCCGGATCTCCCTTGGCAGCAGGCAAAAGAGGAACTGTGGAAAGATTGCGGCTTTATGGGGCAACCTGGTACGAAGGAAAAGGAACAAAACATTTATCGTGCAATTATGGAGGAAGGGATAGAAATAAAAGAAAGGGCGTGAATGAATATGCCGATTTTACCACCTTTATCAGATTCTGAAGTTTCTGAGGAACTGAGAACGATTTTTGAAAAGTCAAAAAGAGGTTCCGGAAGTGATAATATGGTGCGGACGTATGCCCACAATCCTGAACTATTACAATCCTTTCTTCAATTTTACGGGGGGGTTTGGAAGGGGTCAATCGATCCCAAATTAAAGGAAATGGTTCGCTACCGTGTCGCCCTTGATGGCCAATGCATGTACTGACAGAATGCAAGAATCGCTTGGGTCAAGCGATTAGGATTGACGGAAGAGATGCTGCAGAAAGTAGAAAACTTTGAAACCGCTGATCTCCCAGATCTACATAAAAATGTTCTGAGATTAACTGATAAAATCGTGGCTAATGATCTAACGGGCAGGGAAGAAATTTATACCATTTTAAAAAGAGATTTCTCAAATAGCGAGATCGTTGAATTAACCATGGCGATTTCCGCATTTATAGCTTTTGGACGGGTAAATCGTTTTCTGGATCTTGAGTTTTAATGTGAGTGAAGCTGATCTTTAAAGGGGATCGGCTTTTTTGTTTGACTGACAAGTGTTTTCTATGGTGGTCTGGATCTATTTATGATAAATTATCACTAACTATCGTAAATAAAGAGGTTAAAATATGCTGAAAAAAATCTGTAGTCAATGTTCTATCCCCTCATTCAGCAGTACAGACGAGGGTCCATGGATCTGTCCGAATTGCCAAGCGGATTTGACCAACCTTCCTAGCGAAGATGCAGGGAGAGACGTGGATTCTTTCGTTCGATCAGATTTTATAGGTAAAAAGTAATAGGTATTGAAACCCAGTGAAATATGGAGTAAAATAAAGAAGAAATATTTGACAATTTTCAACAAAATATGACTTAGTATCCTTCGATAATAGCAAACCCACCGAAAGGTGGGGACGCAAAGCCACAGGTCTAAAGCACTTCACGTGCCATGGCGGCTGGGTTGCCGAAAAGTGGAGATAAAACTACCATTCCATCTTTCTTTGTATCTTGAAGGATGGTTTTTTTTATTTTGTTAGGAGGATTATTTCCGTGAAAAGTGCTTTGGAATACCTTGAACAATTAAAGAATCATCATTATGAAACATTTCTCCATTCGCATCGGGTTGCAGGGCTGTCTCTAGCGATTTCCAAACAATTAGGATGCACAAAGGCAGAACAGGAAGAAATCTACTACGGCGGAATTCTTCATGATATCGGGAAATTAAAAATACATACTGAGATCCTGAATAAACCAGGGAAATTAACATTAGACGAATGGAAAATCATTCAACAACACCCCCTACTGGGGTATCAAATGCTCGAAGGACTTTCGCTTAGCCTGAATATTCGTGAGATTATCCTCATCCACCATGAAAGAGTAAACGGAAGAGGCTACCCTTTTGGCTTGAAAAAGGAGCAAATTTCGTTGGGGGCATTAATCGTAGCTGTGTCTGACAGCTTTGACGCGATGACGAATAACAGACCCTACCATAGCTTGAAAACAGTTTCCCAGGCGATTGAAGAGTTAAAAAGAGAGAAGGAAACACTATATAGTCCACAGGTAGTGGATGCGTTGGTTGAAACTAGACTAGTTAGAGGTGGACGGGGGTAGTGGTTGGGATTTATCATGCGCTTTGATTACTAATTGTAATCGTTTGCAGAGTTTTTAACGGAGTGATATTCCGTTTTTTTAGATTAACTAAGGCTGTAATCTTGAATAACGGAAGAATTTCCTGCTATTGTCCTTCATACCCTGATGAAGGACTTTTTTCATGCCCTCCTCCCGAAATACATCACCTTGATGTGCCGCTCTCCTCTCTTCCTTAAACTGAAACAGCACCCGTAACTGTTTCGTCCATGCATCATCATTTCCCTTTTCCTACAAATGCCCACTGTACTTCCGAATTTCTTGGATCTTATATAACAATGTAGCACATCTGAGCACATATCTTGAAAAAAATGGGGTAGACCTTGGATGTGTTGTGCTATATAATGGTTTTAAACTGTTACAAAAACAATAATATTCCACTGCTTGTTTTGTTGATATATTCCAGATGATGATTTGAAACAGTTCGTTTTTTAGATTATAACAGAGTGTAACAAGCTGTAGATAAAACATGATGAGGTGATTGAAATGGGGAACATCGTATCGGAAATTCGAGTCGAGGACATTCAGACGTTGTCCGTTCTGGCTCCCGATGGATCTGTTGTGAATCAGGATGCAATGCCGGATTTAAGTGATGAACAGTTGCGTGAATTAATGAGAAGAATGGTGTTTACACGTGTTTGGGATCAACGCGCCATTAGTTTGAACCGGCAGGGGCGTTTAGGTTTTTATGCTCCTGTTGCTGGGCAAGAGGCAAGCATGATTGGAAGCCAATTTGCTTTGCAAAAAGAGGACTTTATTCTTCCAAGCTATCGGGATATTCCACAAATTGTTTGGCACGGGCTGCCGCTTTATCAAGCATTTCTATATTCTCGCGGCCACCAGCAGGGGGGGCAAATTCCTGAGGATGTCCATGTTTTAATGCCACAGATTATTATTGCGGCGCAAATTATTCAAGCCACGGGTGTAGCTTTAGGCTTCAAAATGAGAGATAAGAAAAACATTGCCATCACTTACATTGGCGATGGTGGTACTTCCCAAGGGGATTTTTATGAAGGATTGAATTATGCAGGGGCATTTCGGGCGCCGGCTGTTTTCGTTGTGCAAAATAACCGTTATGCCATTTCTGTACCAATCGAAAAGCAAACGGCAGCTTCCACTTTAGCACAAAAAGCAGTAGCTGCAGGAATCGCTGGCGTGCAAGTAGATGGAATGGACGTGTTGGCTGTTTATAAAGCAGTATCAGACGCTGCAGAACGTGCTAGAAACGGTGAAGGCCCAGCATTGATAGAATCTTTGACCTATCGCTTCGGTCCACATACATTGGCTGGAGATGATCCGACCCGTTATCGTACCAATGAGGAAACTTCGGAATGGGAGCAAAAGGATCCGCTGATTCGTTTTCGCAAATTCCTGGAGAACAAAGGTCTATGGACTGAAGAAGATGAAAATCGTGTAGTGGAAGAAGCAAAACAGGCTGTAGCAGATGCAATTAAGAAAGCGGATGAGACGGAAAAAATGACCATCCCGCAATTGATCGACAGCATGTTTGAAACGCTGCCGCCGCATTTAGCAGAACAAAAAGCAGCATTTTCGGCAAAGGAGGGCAAATAAATTATGGCACAGATGACGATGATTCAAGCGATTACAGATGCTATGCGTGTAGAACTGGAACGTGACCCAAATGTTCTAGTGTTTGGTGAGGATGTTGGGAAAAACGGAGGCGTATTCCGTGCAACGGAAGGCTTGCAAAAGCAGTTTGGAGAATCTCGTGTATTCGATACACCACTTGCTGAATCGGGAATCGGCGGACTAGCGATTGGGTTAGGGTTACAAGGTTTTCGTCCCGTTGCCGAAATTCAATTTTTCGGCTTTGTGTTTGAAGTGTTTGACTCGGTGGCTGCGCAGTCTTCAAGAATGCGTTATCGCTCTGGTGGCCGTTACCACAGCCCAATTACTTTCCGGGCGCCTTTTGGCGGTGGAGTGAAAACTCCTGAGTTGCATTCCGATAGCTTGGAAGGATTAATGTTGCAAACGCCTGGCTTGAAGGTAGTTATTCCTTCCAATCCATATGACGCGAAAGGGCTGTTAATTTCAGCGATCCGTGATAACGATCCAGTCGTTTTCCTTGAACATATGAAATTGTACCGTTCATTCCGTGGTGAAGTTCCAGAAGGGGAATACACCGTTCCGATCGGAAAGGCAAATGTTGTCCGCGAGGGTAGCGATGTGACCATTATTACTTATGGGGCAATGGTTCATACTTCTCTGAAGGCAGCGGATGAAATTGAAAAATCAAGAGGGGCTAAAGTTGAGGTCATCGACCTCAGAACGATCAGCCCAATTGATATCGACACCATTGTCGCTTCTATCGAAAAAACCAACCGTGCGATCGTTGTTCAGGAAGCCCAAAAAACAGCCGGTGCTGCTGCGGAGATCATTGCGCAAATCAATGAAAAAGCGATTCTTCACTTAGAAGCACCTGTATTAAGAGTTTCAGCACCTGATACGGTTTTCCCATTTGCGGCGATTGAGGATGAATGGTTGCCAAATCCGGCGCGTGTCATTGCGGCCCTCAACCAGGTGCTTGATTTCTAAATAGGTTTCCTAGGAAATCTACTACATTATTCCAAAAGGTATCTATTTAAGATATAGTAGAAAAGAGATAATGGAAGGAAGAGGAGGTCAAAGGGTCTATGGCAATATTCGAGTTTAAACTTCCCGATATCGGTGAAGGGATCCACGAGGGTGAAATCGTCAAATGGCATATCCAGGCTGGCGATCAAGTACAAGAGGATCAAATTATTATGGATGTACAAAACGATAAGGCGGTTGTTGAAATTCCCTCACCTGTAAGCGGGAAAGTCGTTGAGGTTAAAGTTCCTGAAGGAACCGTTTCGGTTGTTGGGGATGTTCTGGTGACATTTGAAGTAGAAGGAGCGGGCACACCAGAGCCCCAGTCTGAAGAGGTAAAAGAGGATTGCGCAGTAGGCAGCAGTGTGGCAGAGAATGTATCTCAGGTTAAGGTGGAAACACCTCTTGCTTCGGTGCCTTCTGATAGAAAAGTGTTGGCCACTCCAAGTGTGAGAAAACTTGCCCGTGAACAGGGTGTAGTCTTGGCAGAAATCCCGGCAACAGGGAAAAATGGGCGGATTACCAAGGATGATGTTTTACAATTTGTTTCTGGCGGAGCTGCTCCTGCAGCGGTTTCTATTGAAAAAGCAGAAACCGTAGAACAACCTGTTACGGCAACAATTGCTCCTGCAGTCGTAGGAGATCGTGTGGAAGAACGGGTGCCGCTCAAAGGGGTTCGCAAAGTGATAGCCAATGCGATGGTGAAATCCATGTATACGGCACCACATGTTACGATGATGGATGAAGTAGATGTAACCAATTTGGTTGCCCTTCGCGAAAAAGCAAAACCACTAGCCGAGCAAAAAGGGGTAAAGTTGACCTATTTACCATTTATCGTGAAGGCGTTAGTGGCTGGTGTGAAGCAATTCCCTGTGTTGAACACGATGATTGATGAAGAGAAAAACGAAATTGTTTATAAAAAATACTATAACATCGGAATTGCAACGGATACTGACAATGGCTTGTTAGTTCCTGTTGTTCATGATGCGGACCGCAAAAACATGTGGACGATCGCTTCTGAAATCAAGGATTTGGCTACTCGCGGCCGCGAGGGCAAGCTGGCGGCTCATGAATTGAAAGGAAGCACGATTACCATTACGAATATCGGTTCATCCGGTGGACTGTTCTTTACACCTGTGATTAATTTCCCTGAGGTTGCGATCCTCGGAACGGGCCGGATTACGGAGAAACCGGTCGTTAAAAATGGGGAAATTACGATTGCACCGATGATGTCCTTGTCCCTAAGCTTTGATCACCGGATCATCGATGGGGGTACGGCACAACATTTCATTAATTATCTGAAGCAGCTGTTAGAAGATCCTCAGCTACTTGTGATGGAGGTATAGTCTAATGGTAGTAGGTGAATTTACCACAGAAGTAGATGTCCTGGTCATTGGGGCTGGTCCTGGAGGATATGTAGCGGCTATTCGGGCAGCACAGTTGGGAAAAAGTGTAGCGATTGTCGATAAGGATGAAGTAGGTGGAGTATGTCTGAACCGCGGATGTATTCCTTCGAAAGCCCTCATTTCTGCAGCACACCAATATGAAACCATGTCTTCGGCAAGTGAAATGGGAATTCAGGTTGAAGGGGTTAAAGTGGATTTCAATAAGGTACAGGAATGGAAGAATGGCGTTGTGAAAAAACTGACCGGTGGCGTAGCTTCCTTGTTGAAGGCAAATAAAATTCAGCGATTAAAAGGTGAGGCACTGTTTGTCAATGAAAATGAAGTTCGGGTCATTGATAACTACGAGGCCAACCGCTACCGATTTAATCACTGTATCATTGCCACAGGTTCAAGACCGGTGGAATTGAAGGCTTTTCCGTTTGGTGGAAGAATCCTTTCTTCTACGGAAGCATTGAATCTGTCTGAAGTGCCTAAAAGTATGGTCGTGATCGGCGGCGGCTATATTGGGATCGAATTGGGTCAAGCTTATGCCAAGCTTGGTACAAAGGTGACCGTCATCGAAGGAACTGATTCTGTGTTACCGGGTTTTGAAAAGGAAATTACCCGCTTTGTTAATCGGAAATTGAAAAAGTTAGGGATGGATGTCGTGACGGGGGCAGTAGCACAAGGGGCTGAACAGACGGAATCCGATATTACTGTGACCTATACAGCTAAAGGGGAAGAAAAGAAGGTAACGGCAGATTACGTTCTAGTTACCGTTGGACGTCGCCCGAACTTAGATGATCTTGGCTTGGAAGCGATCAAGATGAAGCTGACAGACAAGGGATTGATTGAGGTTGATCAGCAATGTAAGACTAGCGTGGCCAATATTTACGCCATCGGGGACATTGTTCCTGGTCCAGCCTTGGCCCATAAGGCTTCTTATGAAGGAAAAGTGGCTGCGGAAGTGATCGCGGGACAAGCGAGTGCAGTCGATTATAAAGCGATCCCTGCCGTTGTTTTCTCGGATCCGGAAGTGGCTAGTGTTGGACTAAATGAAACAGAGGCAGTGGAGCAGGGTTTTCAAGTTGTAACAGGAAAATTCCCTTATGCTGCCAATGGACGTGCATTATCCATGAATGCCGGAGATGGCTTTGTAAAGCTAGTTGGCGATCAGGAAAGCGGATTGATCTTAGGGGCACAAATTGTTGGGCCTGAAGCATCCAACTTAATCGCTGAAGTGGGTCTGGCCATCGAAATGGGGACGACGCTCGAAGATATTTCTTTAACTATACACGCTCACCCAACCTTAGGGGAGATGGTGATGGAAGCAGCGGAAAGCGCGCTTGGACTTCCGATTCATCAAGCACCAAGTAAATAATTGAAAAAGGCTGTACTATGGTCAAGTTCAGATGACCAAAGGACAGCCTTTTTTCTTCGTATAGGAGAGGTTTCGATAGAAGTTTCTCTTATTTTTGACCGATAGGATAAGTAACGAAATCATGGCAGTTTTCACAGATGGTAGTGTAGCAATCCGCTTGTTCTTCCACGACCTCTCCGCATTTTGCACAACACTTTTGGGGTAGGGTTCTAAAAAATTCATTGATCGGGATTAGCATTATTCTCACTCCTTGATTTCGATTTGATGTTAAGAACAGTGTAATATAACAGAGGGGATAATTAAAACTCTGTTTTGAGGCAAAATAATGATTTATAATGCTTTTCTCTTCAAAATACTCTTTTTTATGGCTGTTATTATACAAATAAAACTTGGTTCAATATAGTTATATAACAGTTAAATGTTGGTGAAAAAATAATAAATCATGCTGTTTATTCTATGTTTTTTGTTTATGATATATGAGTGGGGGATATGGAAGTTTTCGGAAAAGAGGTGTAACGAAGTTGAATCGATTCATTCCAGGTAAGGTTGGACTAAATATTCATGTGAAGGAAAATCTCTTTCCGGGCAGGGAATTATTTATTCTTTGTCACGGATTTACGGGAAGTATACAATCCCATGTCATTTCGGCTACACGTAATGTGTTGACGGAACAACAACTTTCCAATGTTTCTGTAGATTTTACCAATAATCTTAATGAAGCAGATGGTCAATTTGTGAACCATACCTTATCGGGAGAAGTTGCCGATCTCGAGGTTATTTTTCATTCGTATAGAGATGCCTATGAATCCATTTATTTAGTAGGTCACAGTATGGGGTGTACAGTAGCGTTGCAATTTTCCTTAGATTTTTCCCCCTCCGGGTTGCTGCTCATCGCTCCACCGTACTCGATGAAGGATATCATTTTAGAGATTGCCAAAGCAACGTATGGTGACAGTAAAACAGGATTGGAGAAATGGAAACGGGAGCAGACCATTCCCATCTATAAAGAGAAGGATAAGGCCTATTACCCGCTAAGTTATGAGTTTTATCGCGATTTGGAGCAGATAGAGCCTCACCGTTACGTGGGAATATCTTCTCCCGCTGCGGTGATCTATTCGGCGACAGATCCGGTTGTCCCGCCTCGGCAATCGGTGCAGTTGTTTGAAACGATCGGTTCGGTACGGAAAAAGCTGCTTCTTGTTGATGATGCGCCGCATTCCTTTGATACGCCGCCTGCTACGGCAAAATTGCTGAAGAATGTGCAACAAGGAATTCAATTCCTTCGAAAATAGGGTTGGGGGAAGGTTATTCTTCCTCCACGCTCAAGATGTCTCTGACCGGAATGATCACCATCTTGTGATTTGATTCAATATAAAGGGCCTGGGTCGTCTGGTCGAATCGTTTAACCATGCCTGTGACATGGTGGCTGCGTTTCGCTCGATAGTAAGTGAAATGGAGCTCTGAGTTTATGGATCTGGCAATTTGCTCGGCTATTTCTGTTAGATCTTCCTCAGATTTATCAGGCGGCTCTAGGTCATCCTGGGATTCTCCCCATTCCTTTAGGGCTTGCTTGTGTTCGGTAAGCATCATCGAAGCCCATTTGATATTTTTTCTGTCGCGTATGAAGCCATTCCCATACTTATCCATAATGACCACCTATTTTCCTGCTTCGTTCTATGGCAATTCCGCCATCAAGATAACTCGATGCTTTCAAAATCGCCGTTGTCCCAAACCGTTCGCGAATGTCGTCGATCGCCATCGACAGATTCCTTTTCCTTTCCCTGCTCCTAAAACTAAAGAAGTCTAATTGCACTTCCCGATCAGAGCAAACATTCGATAAACAAACGTACACCGTGCGGACGTCATGTCCTGGCTCATAATAGCGTTCAAACAATTGCAGGCAAATGCGATACACTTCATCTTCAAAATAGGTGGGGGTATCGATGCTGACAGAGCGAGAGAAACCGCCGCCGGAAATTACACCGTCGGAATACCCGATGCCAAGACCGATTGTTTTCCCCATTAATCCATCCTTGCGGGCTCTTCTCGTCACTTCATCACAGAGCTCCTGAATGACGATTTTAATTTCCGATGGTTTGCTATAGTCGCGTAAAAGGGTGATCCCGTTTCCATAGCTCTTATGGGCGACATCATAGTTCGGCTTAACTTCGCTTAGATCAATCCCCCAGCTGTGGTTATAAAGCTGCACACCAATAATCCCAAAGCGCTTCTCCAGCAAATTCACATCATAATTGGCTAAATGGCCGACCGTACGAATTCCTATGCGATGGAGGTTTCTTTCCATCCGCGAACCGATCCCCCACATTTTTTTAATTGGGACTGGCCATAATCTGTCAGGGAGTTCCTCGTATCTCCACTCCGCTATATTTTCAGAAGCCTTCTTTGCTTCGATATCCAGGCATAATTTAGCCATGAGCATATTGGGACCCATACCGATGGCAACGGGAATGGTCAATTCTTTCCAAATTTTGTCCTTAATCAGGCGCGCAACGGTCCATTTATCTCCGAATAATTTTTCTGTTCCGGTAATATCAACCCAGGCTTCATCAATGCTGTATTGAAAAATGCTGTCGTACGGGGCAAATTGATTCAGGATTTTGGTTAGTTTCGTACTGGTTTCAATATATTTGCCCATCTGGGCTTTGACAATTTGGATCCGTGGGTCCTTGGGAAGTTCGAAAAATCGGGAGACATTGCTGACCCCAAAGTCTCTTTTTAAGGCGATGGATGCGGCAAGGACAATCGATCCACTTCGTTCCGGATCACCGACAACGGCTAAATGGGCCGCACGCGGATCCAAACCAAGCAAAGCACAGTGGGCTGAAGCATAAAAGCTCCTCGCATCAATCATCAAAATGGAGCGATGGGGCATCTTCGTATAATCAAACAATCTTACCACCTCGAAGAACGTTTGTTCTAATTTTATTATACACGATTTTTTGAGAAATATGCAAACGGACGTTCTTGCCTAATTAAGGAATATTTTTGCGGGCAAATTGGCAAACTGAAGAAAGAAAGAGATAGGAGTGAACCAAATGAATAACCTGCTAGGCTGGATTCTGTTTATTCTGATTGCCCATTCCATCTTGTACTATACATTTGGCACACCAAATTGGTTTGGTACGGCTTTGTTAGCTACAGTGGTTTGGGCGGTAGTTTTGTACGGGATACGGTATTTTGTGCGCGACAGAAACAAAGAGCGGGTATAACCACATGAAATGCAAGGAAGGCCGGGCCCATTAAAGGGAACGGCTCTTTCTTTTTTTCATTAAAAGAAGGGAAGAAAAAATGTGAAGCTTGGCAGTCATATCAGCACCCGAAACGGGTATTCGGGGGCCGTTCAACAGGCTATACGCATGGGAGCACAGGCCTTTCAGTATTTCCCCAAGAATCCTCGCAGTTTACAATTGAAAAAATTTGATGAAAAGGATGCAGCGCATTGTGCCGCACTATCGCGGCAACATGGCATCATCTCTATTGCACATACAGCCTATCTGATCAATCTATCCGTAGAGGAACAAGAGATGCGGCAGACGATCCGCACCTCTTTAAAGAATGATCTGGAAATTACAGAGGCTTGCGGTTCTTTAGGGCTTGTCGTTCATTTCGGCAAATACAAGGGAAAAGACCCGCTGCTGGGATACAAGTTAATGATCGAAATGCTCAATGAAGTGTTGGATGATTGGATGGGCCAAGCCTTGATCTTAATTGAGAATAATGCGGGGCAGGGAGTGAAAATGGGTACCACCTTGGAAGAACTGGTTCAGATTCGACAACTGACTGACGTGAAAGAAAAAATTGGCTTTTGTTTAGACACCTGCCATGCTTTTGCAAGTGGACTTTGGGATGGGACCAATTGGCGAGATGTTGCCGAAAAAGGGAGAGAGCTTGGTTATTTTGAGCATCTCAAAGCAATTCATCTTAATGACTCCGCCTACAAAACCAGTTCCTTTCGCGATCGCCATGCAAATATAGGAAAAGGATATATTGGCGAAGAGCCGTTCAAGGAATTATTGGGAAGTGAAGAAATTGCGGGGCTTCCGGCGGTCCTGGAGACACCCGAATCTACTGGGTATAGGCATCAGGATGAGATGAAGTATATTCGGGAGAGGGTGATAGGGATGGGGATTGGAGGAGGAAATTAACAAAAAAATTCTACTAAACTATACTGGTGGGTCCCTTTTCAAGGTAAACAAACATATTATTATATTCAAGATTGTATGATATACAACTGGGATGTAATTGAAAAAGGAGGGGGACCTTGTGGGAACACAAAGGCTAGATCCAGTCACATTAGGAGATATTCAAAAAGCCAAAGAAAGATTAAGAAATGTTATCACACCATCTCCTGTCGTCAGTATGGAACTCCTTAATATGAAAATAAAGCAAAACCTCTATTTCAAGGCGGAGAGCTTACTACCTGTTGGCTCTTTTAAATTAAGAGGGGCTTACAATAAAATTGCAGCGATATCCGAAGAAAAAAGCGGTTTTGAAGTCATAACGGCCTCCGCCGGTAATCATGCGATGGGTGTTTCTTATGCATGTAAAATTCTGAATCAAAAAGCGACGGTAGTTGTTCCGAAAACGGCACCTAAAATAAAAAAGGAAACTTGTCAGGCACTTGGAGCTACGGTGATTGAATACGGTGAAAACTATAATGATGCCTACAGCAAAGCAAGAGAAATAGAAAAAGAATACGGGACCAGATATGTTCATCCGGTAGCTGATACGGAGGTCATCGCTGGGCAGGGTACTATTGGGTTAGAGATCATGGAACAATTACCAGATGTGCAGCAAGTGATCGTTCCTTTGGGTGGTGGGGGACTTGCTGTAGGAATTGCAGCAGCGGTTAAATCGATCAATCCAAAAATTCGAGTCATTGCCATACAGCCCTCTGGATCTGCGGTTTTCTACCAAACGATTAAGGAAAAGAAAACCGTGGTGTTGGATCAAGTAAATACAATCGCTGACGGATTGTCTAATAAGAAAGCAGAACCTTTTTTGTTGGACCAAATCTTGCAGTGGGTGGATGATGTGTATATGGTCCAAGAGGAATCCATTAAAAGAGCAATCGTTTTACAACTCATGTACGGAAAAATATTAGTTGAAGGCGCGGGAGCAGCACCCTTGGCTGCTGTGATCGAGGATCAAATCGACTGCAGGGTACCAACGGTTTTGGTTTCAACAGGATCCAATATTGATTCAGGTATGCTTCGAGACTTGCTTGATGATCATTTGGATGAGTGATAATGAAAAAAATACCGCTATTTCATGCCCCACCCAAAAAGAGCGTCAGGCCTAAATCGACCTACGCTCTTTTTTTCTTAAGCCACACAAAAATTGTCCGCCATCCGACCATAAAAATTGCCGTGAAAACCAACGCCACGACCAAAAAGGGAAAAGGGACGTCGCGGTGAAGATATAGGGCCCGCAAAAATAACCCGAGGGGCACAGCGACAATGGTCACCAGTAGGGTAGTTTTGATCGTCACCTGGATTGTTGCTACTGCTTTTTCTTTATAAAGCCCGACAGAACTTGCGACGGCAAGCCAGCTGACAATAAAAGGAATAGCAGTTGTCGTGGTTTCGTGCCAATTGATTTGTAAGCCGTGTTCAATTCTCCCGGAAATAACAAAAGCCATTAAGGCCAGCAGATCACCAAGGATCAGGACAAGGGTTGTTTTATTCATTGATCGTAACCTCTAAGGAAATAACTTTATCCGTCTATTGTAATACAGATTTCTGTTCATAACATTCCGTCACTATACCCTAGTTATGACAAATCTGTGACCGAGCTCGGCAATCCTTTTTCTTTCCTAACCATGCTATAATAACGGAAAAGTCTTGGCAAAGCTAAAGGACAACTACAGGTTTGTGAAAGAAGCATTCTGGGCGTAGTGCACAAACCAACAGAAGAAGGTGTTTTGCGATGAAAACGATGGTACTAACCGGACATAAAAGGCAGGAAATCGGGCTTTGGGGGGAGAAGCATCCGGCTTTTCCCTACCTGAAAATCGCTTATCAGCGAAAGATCATCCAGGCGATTGAGGAATTGTCAGTAGAGTGGTTTTTAAACAGTGGGACACAGGGGTTGGAATTGTACAGCGCATCCTGGCTTTTGGAACTGAAAAAGGATTATCCCCAGATAAAATTGGCGATGCTTCTGCCTTATTTTGCCCAGGAGAAGCATAGGAAGGAAGACGTGCAGGAACTTTACCAGGAGGTTTTGGGGAGGGCTGATTATGTCGATTACATTACTAAAAAGGAGTACAGTCATCCTTGGCAGTTAAGCACACGGAATACTTATATGATACAGAAGAGCGACGGTCTAATCACTTTTTACAATGGGGCAGAACGGACCCATCCATGGTTTTATATTGAGGAGGGAAGAAAAAAGCAGGGAAAGGATGGATATCTGCTATGGATTATAGACTCTGATGATATGCAGTTCCTGGTTGAAGAGTTAAACGCCAGCTACTAATTCCCTCCAATGGACAGAGGCTGATCCATGCGGATCAGCCTTAGAAAATTAATCGTGATTATGGGTTGGGTCATCACAACTCTGTTCTTCATCCATTGCCGCTTCGAAAGCCGCAGCAACCTTTTCAAACTCTTCATCGGATTCAATTGCCGATAATTCTCCGTCATTGTCTACCCGCAAGAAGAATACATCAATATCTTCGTCGCTGTTCTCATCAATGTCTTCAACAAAGCTAACTGCAATGTAACCACTGCCATCAATTTCCAATGCGCCTAATACTTCTACTTCTTGTTCCTCGTTGTTTTCATCTACTAAAGTAAAAATTTCGCCGACCTCGATATCCATTTCTAAAACCCCTTTCCATTCCTCGACCTTCTGGTGAGGCTACTAATAGTATATCGCATCTCCATATATCTTCCCATTGCCAATTCAGTTTTATTCATGAAATTTTGGCGAGTATTGTCAGCTTGGTCATGGCAGGAACTTTCGAGGTTTTGTCGAATACCCTTAAACGAACAAAACTTACCCAGAAAATTGGAGATATAACATGAGAATATTCGTCAGTTGTTACTTCGTTCTCTTTTTATCTTTCTTTTTCATTCCAGAAGTCACCGTCAGTCCTGTTGTTCAGCATGTAAGCGCAGTTCAACCGGAGCCTGAAGAAATAGAAGTGCTCAGGCCTAGCAATGAGGGAGGGGACAAGGAGCGGGCAGCTTCTGTTTTACTGGATGTGCCAATCATCAAGCAACTGCCAGACTTATATAATGGATGTGAGGTCACCAGTTTGTCCATGCTTTTAAACTTTGCCGGAATTCCGGTGGATAAATTAGAACTAGCCGAGAAGGTTAAAAAGGATCCAACCCCTTTTAAAGGCCGTTCCCTTCTTTCCATTTCCGAGTGGGGAGATCCGAATGAAGGATTTGTTGGTGATATAACAGGAAAGAGAAAAGGCTATGGGGTTTACCATGGACCACTATTTGAATTGTTAAAAGAATACGCAAATGACCAGGCGGTTGATCTGACAGGCGAGGAGTTTACAGCGCTGGAATGGGCCTTAACGAATGGAAACCCAGTCGTGATATGGACCACGGCTAACTTTTCCCTAACCAATGAATGGGTTACATGGAAGAAAAATGACCGGACTATTCGCGCCACCTTCAAGGAACATGTAGTTTTACTTGTTGGTTATGATAACCAATTTGTCTATCTCAATGATCCGTTAAGCGGCAACAAAGCGATGAGGGTGGAAAGAACCGCTTTTATCAAGAGTTGGAAACAAATGGGGAGTCAGGCTGTTACGATGATGGACAGGGAAGAAGAATCTCTGTAAATTACCGGGGGGTCGAAGGGCAGAGGCTAAAATTTATCCTCCTCCTTAACACCCTCTGGAATACAATGATTAACCAATGTTTGTAAAGTAGGATCGATGATTTCTATGGTTAGATCATAAAAAGGAAAAGGTCTTTCCTTATAGTTTTTAAGCTTTAGGAGGTAGCTGGCGGCTTCGGAAAAAAGTTTTTCATCATGGATGCCTTTCTTCCCATCCCAGCTGTCTTGGCACTTATCCAAAGCTTGCTCAAACAGCTTGATCGCGCCATTGATATTGCCATTCCGGAAATGGTGCAGAGCCACAGCAGTTTGCAAAAGAGATTGAAGCCACTTGTTCTTCCCCTCACGCAGCCAATATTCTTCAAGTACTTCATGGCATTCATAATAATCCCGTTCCATGTTAAAATAATATAAAAACTCGATATAAAGGCGGTCGTACATCCCTTGTATCCCTTTCCTTTCTCGTTCAGATCCCTTCCCCCATACAATCTTGACAAAGGCCTTTTAACACAACCTCGGTGTTAAGGATATGATAATGGCGGGAGAGTTTTTCATCCAAATGGACGGTAATATTTGAATCCTCAATATCTTTCATCCCTCCGCATTTTTGACACAAGAAGTGGTGATGGTTGGTTTCCGCCATTTCAAAACGGGAAGCCTCACCAAAACGATATTCTCGAAGAATTCCCATTTCATGTAGGGAATGAAGGGTGTTATAAACCGTTGTGAAAGACAAGGTAGGAAATTCATTGCGCATAAACTGATAAATTTCTTCGGCAGTGGGATGATCCAGCTTGAGCAGAACATTAATAATGGCAAGCCTTTGAATTGTAACCCGACCACCTTTTTCTTTAATTTTTTCCATCACAACGTCGATCAGGTTATCTTTTTTCATCACACATTGCCTCCATTAGAAAATCTAGAAGAAGTAGTGGTAAGTACTATTAGTTTCTTTATCATAGTATATACTGTAAATGTAATAATTACAAATAAAATTGTCAATAATAACGTTTCGAGCATGGAATTTGACATTTTCTATAGGAAAAAGGAGAATATGATGGCAATGCCCAATTCCGCAGATTATAAAAAAGGAAGAGGAGGTGAAAAATGAAATCAAAGATTCCCATAGTATTGATCCTCTTAGCCGGATTTTTCATTGGTATCTATTACCATTATTTATTAGAACAAATTACGGATTTATCGCCCTTTCATTATATATCAGTTAAAAAGGATTCACAGGTCTGGAATATCTTGGCGTATTTATTTACCCATTTTTTTACTATCATGTTTTCATTGTCGATCATTTTCATTGCTTCCGTGATCATGCTAGAAAACCGAAATCCATCCAAGACAGTGGCTTGGCTCGTAATCCTGACGATGTTTCCAATCATCGGATTTATCTTTTACATTTTCGTCGGGAGAAATGTAAGGAAGAGAAGGCGGTATAAGCATAAAACGATTGATTTAAATGAGATGCAGCAATTGATTCAAATTCCATATGATCTAAACGAACCAGAAAAACTGAAGAGATTTCCTGGGAGACCGCAGCGGATTATCAACTTTTTATGGCAGAGCGCCAGCTCACCAATGACCAGGTATAACCGAGTCGAAGTGTTGACAAATGGAGAAGCAACCTATAAGTCGATGTTAGAGGGGATGGAAAAAGCTCAGCATCATATTCACTTCATTACCTTTATACTTCGCGACGACGGGATCGGACGGCAGATGAAAGAAATCTGGATGGAAAGGGCGAAAGCGGGGGTTGAGGTCCGTTTGATTATCGATGGGTTGGGAAGCAGGCAGTTGCCTTCTACCTATATCCAGGACCTCAAAGAGGCTGGTGTACAGGTGATTATCTTTTCTCCAATTCTCTTTCCATATTTAAGAAAGGTAAACTACCGAAACCATAGGAAAATTGCCGTTGTGGACGGGACGATCGGCTTTTTGGGTGGGCTAAACGTAGGCGATGAATACCTAGGAAAAAGTGAAAGATTTAGTTTCTGGCGGGATACCCATATGAAAATTGAGGGAGATGCCGCTTATCTTTTACAGCTGATTTTTTTGATGGATTGGAACTTTATCTCAAAAGAGGACATTACACTTAGTCGTGAGTATTTTCCGCACCATAATATTAAAGAGAAGCACTACGTGCAGATTGCAGCTAGTGGCCCTGATTCCGATTGGGAATACATTCAAAAAGTTTACTTCTCACTCATTACAGGTGCCCAAAAAACGGTATATATTACAACCCCCTATTTGATTCCCGATGATAGTATCATCATGGCGCTAAAAACAGCCGCACTAAGTGGAGTCGATGTAAGGATTGTTGTTCCCGCCGTGCCGGATCACATGGTGGTATTCTGGGCCTCTCGCTCTTACTATACGGAGTTATTGGAAGCGGGTGTAAAGATTTATACCTATCATAAAGGGTTTATTCATGCGAAGATCATGATCGTCGATGGAGAAATCTCTACCTTGGGTACCGCTAATTTTGATATTCGCAGTTTTCAATATAATTTTGAAGTAAGCAGTGTGGTCTACGATACGGACGTGGCGGAACGGTTGGAAGGGGACTTCTCCCAGGATATGGTGGATAGCTCTGAACTTTCTTTGAAGACCTTCTCCCGACGTCCATTGCTGGATAAACTAAAGGAATCTGTAGCAAGGCTGATGTCGCCGCTACTGTAAGAAAAGCTTCTATCGAAATATATCCGAAGAAGATGTATTCCTCTTTAAAGGAAGCGCATACTTTCCTATGCGGAGATGGAACCAGGCTTTAACCTTTTATTCTTCCCTGCATATTCTAACATAAGGCCGTTGCATGGTGAGAAGGGATGTGACAATAGTGAAACCGTTGATTGGCATCACTCCTTCCTTAGAGAAACATTCATTTTCACTGCCTCAGGATAATGTTGGCGCAGTGTTGGCGGCAGGGGGGATTCCGGTCATCCTACCTTATTTGACAGATGCCCAGCAAATTACCGAAATAGCAGGTAAAATAGATGGGTTGTTATTATCCGGTGGCGGGGACATAAATCCTTTTTATTTTGATGAGGAACCAATTCCCGGACTTGGTCAGATTACCCCAGAACGCGATGATTTTGAAATTTCTTTAGTTAAAGCAATGCTTGTCCAAAACAAGCCGATCCTTGGAATCTGTAGGGGATGTCAAATTTTAAATATTGCCGTTGGCGGAAATATGTACCAGGATCTATACACTCAGATTGACCGACCTTTATTGCAACACACGCAGCAGGCACCTAGAGAGCATGTTTCCCACCTGATCAAGATTGTCCCGGAAAGTTTACTCCATGAGATGATGGGGGAAACCGAAGTTAAGGTAAACAGTTTTCATCATCAGGCGATCCGTCATTTACCGAACGGTTTTACCATTACTGCACGGTCATCCGATCAGGTGATCGAGGCGTTTGAGAGTAAAACCCATCGCTTTGTAGTAGGAGTACAATGGCATCCGGAAAATTTATATCGTAAGGATGAGCGGATGCTGCGCTTGTTTCAGCGATTTATCATGGCGTGCAAGGAAAACACAACAAGGGGTGCTTAGAGCACCCCTTGTTTTCCATGTTATTCAGTTGGTTATATTAATGGATGTTTTGCCCTGCAAGTGCTTGCTCAGCATATTGTACAAGACGTTTTGTAATTTCTCCACCAACCGATCCATTGGCGCGTGAAGTCTGGTCTGCTCCTAGTTGAACACCAAATTCAGAAGCGATTTCAAACTTCATTTGGTCCAAAGCCCCAGAAGCACTTGGCACCAATTTTTGATTTGAATTGTTGTTATCGGATTGTTGTTGCATTTGAAATTCCTCCTTAAGAATGTGATTAGAAGAGAGGTTCATCAATGCCACATCTCTATTTTGTCCGGAGGACCAAGAACTATAAGTGGTAGGTTTAACCAATCAATCAATAATCCGATCAATCATCACAGCAACTTCGGCACGGGAAACAAAAGCGTTCGGTCGATAGCTGCCATCTTTATATCCCGTGACAACTCCTGCTTTTTGCAGCTCAATTATTTCTTTTTTCGCCCAATGGGAATCCACATCCCACATTGACACGGATCCTTTTATGGAGGAATCACTGAACTTGAAGCAGCGATCGAGGATCACTGCCAATTCTGCACGCGTAATCGGTCTTTTCGGCTGGAATGTTTGATCCGGATAGCCTGTCACCATACCGTAACTTGCCATGGTTTGGATGGCTTCGGCAGACCAACGAGAGGTATTGATATCTTGGAAATATATCTCATCCTTCGGTTGGAATTTCATCAAGCGCAGCAATAAGGCCGTCACTTCTTCACGAGAAATACTTTGGTTTGGGCGGAAGGTCGCATCCTGATACCCCTTAATAATTCCCTGGTCTGCGATATCCACGATTTCTTCATTTGCCCAGTGTTGGGAAATATCTCTGAAAAGGGGTGTTTCTCCACTCAATGCTGTCCAAAGAGCAGGGTCCTCTTGACCCAAGTGCCAGGCTCCCCAGCCGCGCAAATCATATTGATCAACAAGTCTTATTTTCTCCATCAGGGTTTTTGCATTATCAAACCAAACCGTATAGTTCTGGTTGTTCGAACCTTTGAAGCTTGCTGTCATCGATCCCGTTTTTGCATCATAAACGGCTTTTCCATTGGACTTCTCCAGTAACTTCATGGTGTTTGAATAGAAAAGACCATCGCCTTTAATCTGTTCGGTCCAATAACGGCCATATAGAGGCAGGCCGAGCACTAACTTTTTTGAATCAATCTTTGTAACCATATATTTTAGCGACTTTTCAACCCAGTTGACGCTTGCCACAGGTCCCACTGGACCACCTGGATAGCTTTGATCATAGGCCATGATATAAACATGGTCGACTAATTTTCCTATGGATTCATAATCATATGAACCTATCCAACCTCGTGTTGTATTGGATTGGGCGGGGGCAACTGCGATGGTGACGGTTTTCCCATGTGGATGTAATTTTTGGGTTAACTGCTTGACAAAATCGGTTTGCAAATTACGTTCTGCCGCTGTTAAATTCTCAATATCCAGATCGACCCCATCTAAATCATATTGCAGTACTGCATTAGCGATTTGTTCAGCGAGTTGATCCTTATTCTTCATTGCCTTAATTCCAAGCTGTTGATCCCAATGATTGCTAATAAAAGGAGTAATTCGATAACCCTTTTGGTGGGCATACTTTACAAAATCACGGTCAACACTTGTCAGCAGTTTTCCATCCTGTGAGAGATTAAAATAATTGGGAGCTAGCGTTCCTACCAATCCGTTTGTTTTTTCCAATTGTTTTTTATATGTACTAGAATTAGCACCAAATAAATAAATAATATTATTGTGTTCTGGCGCTTGGGCGGAGGCGGATCCTATTGTCAGTAATAAAGTCAGGATCATCACCAAACTCAAACATCTCTTCATCTCGCTCTCCCTTTTTCCTATATTTTTTCTATTAAACCTTTCTATTCTATGATAATGGACAAGGTTAGGTAATTCAGCAGGTAAAAATAGGGAAAGGTGAGGTAGCAAGGAATTTGCAGAAAAAAAGAGGTAAAAGTTTTAAGCCTGTACATATAATGTGGTGAGGTGAGAGGATGAAAGAGCAGGGAAAATCCAATTTTGTGCAGGCGGCGACACTATTTTTTTTAATTGTAAATATTTGTTTGGGGATGCTGCTGTTTGTTCCGGATCATTATGATCCACGTAAGATTCTAATTGAGGCCGAAGAACAGGCAAACCCAACTCCGGTAAGTTCTATAGCTGAACCGCAAATGCTCCTTGAATGGAGGCTAGTAGATCGGTACAGGGATGGGGAATGGTCTGTCGAAAAGTATAGGGAATATGAAAAATATGTAGACACCAACGGGAAAATGGTGAGGGAAATTCCAACGGATCATTATAATTTTTTACGTTATTGGCGATACCCATAAAATTATGGTAAAATTTTTGGATGAAAGGTATCTGTAAGGAGGAAGACGAAATGGATACAGAAAATAAAGTACAAGTAGCCATGGCAAAGCGTTCAGAAGTGAAAGCATTTGAGGAATTTGTCAGGGAAAGCCGGAATGCGGTTTGGTACTCAAATTATGTCGCTTATGTACAAAAGTTGGAAAAGGAGGATCCTTCTCTTACGGAGGCTTCTGACCTGACTAAAGAACAATTAAAGAGGAAGCTCCAGGGTTATATTGCATATCGATAATTCTAAATTATACATAAAAACGCCGTTTTGCGGCGTTTTTATGTATAATAGAGAAAATTGACCGAGGTAAATGGGAAGGATGGTATCCCTTGAATATGGAACTCAGGACAAAAATTCATGCGGAAGAGGTCGCTCGAATGTTGGAGTATTGGATCAAGGAACCTGCCTTGCAGAAGCATGAAGAGCATTGTGAATGGCTTGAAGATACAATATTCCACGTCAAGGATCCAATGACGGATGTAACATCAAAGCTGCAGCTCCCTCCTGATTATCTTTTCTATATGATTTATGTCAGTAACAAACATGTTGGATTTGTGGAAGCATTCTCCAGGCCTTTCGATTTTCACGGTCTTTCTATTGATATTACATCGATTTGTATTTTCAAGGAATTTCGCGGGAAGGGATATGTAAGGCAGGCATTGCAAATGCTGATTGCGCAATTATTTGATACATTCTCAAACGCAAGACATATCAGCTGTCAAACCAGCCTGGATAATAAAGCAATGGTGAAGCATTTGCGGGAACTCGGCTTTGTTGTGAAAGAAACCACCAAAATTGGTGAAATATTCCTATTTGAAAGAGAAAAATAGATGCACAGGGAATGACCTGGGGCATCTTTTTTGTTGTTTACCAATTTATGTTATAATAAATGGATGATCAAATGATGATGGGATAGATCAAGATGATGATCCTTCACGGAGCCTATGTTTCAGAAAAAATGACTGACGAATACGTATTTAAGGTGTGGATGGAAGAAAAAGGACTTGTCATCGATCTTCCAGTTCAGCTAAGAGAACTGCTGGAGGATCTGCAACCCGGTGGAGAAAACGAGGTTCTGTTACTTCCCCGGATTCGACTTGCAGAAGGTTTAATGATTCTTTCGACTTATAGCTTGGCGCATGCGGAAGAGCTTCAATTCTGGATCCAACTTTTTTCCTGGACGAACGCTTTGGCAGCAGAAGGACGGTTTTTTCCCGATCTGATTCATGAGGATGAAAATTTTTATGCTAAGTGGACTTTTGATCCTTCTGACCCCAAGGTAAAGGAAGAGTTGGAGGATTGGGCAAGGCGAAGCAAAGATTTTCTTCCTGTAGAGCAACGAAGGAAAAAAGTGATGGATTTTGTGGAAGATGTGCTAGACAGTTTTATTCGCCTTGTCATCAATACTCGTATTTCTTTAAATCATAGCGAGCTTGGCCGGTTGTTAAAGTTTAAGCCCTTTTATTTGCATGAAGAGTGGCTTCATCGTCTTTGTATGGAAGAATATCTTCCCGGGAGTGGCCGAAGATGGGCAGAAATGTTCACGCAAATGAGTGGATGGGGCAAGGGAAAAGCAGTGGATGAGGGGCAGGTGCTGGGAAAATTGTGCTTGCGGGTTGAACCAGCACAGGATGATGATTCATGGAAAATTCGTTTTCTCTGGGTGAACCCTGAGGATCGTCTGCTGGAATGGGGACAATTGGAAACCGATGTGCTGCGGCATCAATTCATGCAAAAAATCACGGAGGTTGCCTCCACTTTCCCTGCTTTTGAAGATTGGCAGCATGTCCCTTTTTATTGTCGAATTACTTTAATTGAGGCTTATCGGTTTGTTAAGGAAGTAGCACCACAACTCCGCGCACAGGGGGTACTTGTCCTGGCTCCGCGCACATTGCTACAGCCTTCGCAAGGACGTGTCAAGGTTCGGTTGGAATTGCAGGAGTTTCCGGAACAGCATGTGGGCTCGCTTTCCCTACAGACCATTCTCCATTTCAACCTAAAGGCCTCATTAGGAGGACAGGAGCTTACAGCTGAAGAACTGGAACAATTAAAAACGAACCCTAACCCATACTTGCGTGTAGGCGGGCAATGGGTGGAAGTGAATGGCAAGGAACTCTCAGAATCCTTACATTGGTTAGAGGAAAAGGGATCATCGCCGGCGCTTCCTTTACGAGATGTTCTGTATCTGAATGCGGAAAGAGAGGAGCAGTCCCTGCTCCCGGTGTGGATTGAGTCCATTGAAGTAAAGGATTGGCTTGAGGATTGGTTCCGTTTTATGAAAGAAGGTGTGCAGTTAAATCCTATTCCTACCCCGAAAAGTTTTCAAGGTATCTTAAGACCCTATCAGGAAATTGGCATGAGCTGGCTAATTGAACTGCGTAAATGGGGGATGGGGGCTTGTTTGTCTGATGATATGGGATTAGGGAAGACGATTCAGTTTCTTTCTTATCTTGCATACTGTAAGGAACACGATGAATTGAAGGGGCCCACCCTATTGATTTGTCCGACATCCGTACTCGGTAATTGGCAAAAGGAAATCGAACGATTTGTTCCAGACTTGAAGGTGTTTATCCATTATGGAGCAGATCGTTTGAATGGAGAGGACTTTAAGCAAGCGATCATGGAGAAGGATCTTGTGGTGACCACGTATTCTTTGATCCATCGCGATTTTCTGTTTTTTATGGGCATTCCATGGGACACGATCACGCTTGATGAAGCCCAGCATATTAAAAATCCACAGACCCTGCAAGCCAAAGCAATCCGCAAACTAGCTGGGGAGCATCGCATTGCTCTAACAGGTACACCAGTTGAGAATCGCTTGGCGGAATTTTGGGCGATTTTCGATTTCTTGAACCATGGGTTGCTCGGGAGTTTTTCTAGTTTTCGCCGGGAATTTATTAACCCGGTGGAAAAGGAACAAGATAAAGGGCGTTTGGAGACACTAAAACGGTTAACTAAACCTTTGTTTTTACGTAGAACGAAAAATGACCCGGCGATTTTACTTGATCTTCCGGAAAAAATAGAGTCCAAAGAATTTTGCATGTTAACACATGAGCAGGCCGTACTTTACCAGCGGGTCGTCGATGAACTGATGACACAGGAAAAGCAGGCAACGGGAATGGAGAGAAGAGGGTTGATCTTGGCTTCAATTTCCAGATTAAAGCAGATTTGCAACCATCCACAGCTCTTTTTGAAGGATGCCTTGTTTAAGCCGGAACGGTCAGGGAAATTAAACCGGTTGCTGGATATGACAGGGGAAATGCTGGCAGAAGGGGATCGTATGCTGATTTTCACCCAGTTTGCAAAAATGGGAGAGCTACTGAAAAGCACATTAGAAAAGTCTCTAGGTGTTCCAGTGCTGTTCCTGCATGGGGGAGTTGTGAAAAAGCGGCGCGATGAAATGATCGAGGAGTTTCAGGAAAAGGAACAGGGACCGCCTATTTTTGTCCTTTCGCTTAAAGCGGGCGGAATCGGGGTCAACTTAACGAGGGCGAATCGGGTGATACACTTTGATCGCTGGTGGAATCCAGCAGTGGAAAATCAAGCTACCGATCGTGCCTATCGCTTGGGGCAAACCCGCACAGTGCAGGTACACAAGTTTATTACTTTGGGAACCATTGAAGAAAAAATCGATGAAATGATCGAGAGAAAAAAAGGCCTTGTCGAAGATATCATTGGTATGGGTGAAGGATGGGTCACAGAATTATCCACGAATGAATTGCAGGACCTGATCCTGCTTCGCCACCAACTTTTAGATGAATGAAAGGAAAACTGGGATGAACGGGAGAAGTCAAGGATCACTTAGCGAACAATGGAATAGATATTGGGATGAGCTGAATCATGATTCTCCCCGGAAAAAAGGGGGCACGATTCAATCGCTCGTTATTGATGAAGGGAAAATCCTGGCCACGGTATGCGGGTTGGATTGTGAGGAGTCAGCCATTTATGCTGATCCATTGTCTGATCCGGAAATCGAGAACATTCTCCAGGATCTATATGAAAACCGTTCTATCTTATTGCAGATTTACCGGGGAAAAATCGATACAGAGGAACTTCGGGAGTACGGGCATCGATTTGGTTTAGAGATCCCTCCGTTGCATACGACCTGCACTTGCCAAGCCCCTGTTGTTCCTTGCGGACATCTTCAATCTGTTGTACGTGCCGCGGGGGAGGTTTTTTCCAAGGATTTGCTGCAATTCCTGCGGTTTAGGGGGATCAAGGAGAGCCAGATTTTTGCATGGCTTTCCAAGCAGAAGGAGCCAGGTGAAAGTGGTTGGACAGGGACTACAGATTTCGGATTAATTCCTCTTCCATCTCGAACATCGGAAGCAGGGAAGTGGATGGAGGAAGGCCCACCCCCGTTTTGGACCTCTTCCTTTTCGTTTCCACAAATGATGAGAGAGATTTACGGGAAGGTAAGGGAGGAAGCGAGGAAAAAATAGGCGCATAGGTATTGCTCCCTCTAGGCTGGTGTCGTTACATTCCTATCACGGTCCACATAACTTATATAGACTAAAATTTATAGACCAAAACCTAAGGAGTTGTTAGTGAATGGAAAATAATCCTCAAATGCCACCTATGCCATCTAACCCCTCGGTCCATCCCGTCAACCCACCGATGATGCCGAACATGGAGATGTCTCCCATGATGCCAAAGCCCATGGACAACATGCCAATACCCAATTCCATGATGAATCAACCAATGATGCCCAACCAAATGATGAATATACCACCAATGGCACAGGAAGAACATCACATGATGAATCAACCGATGATGCCAAAAATGCCCAAAATGCCAAATAAGATGAATATGGTACCACTCTTAAAGCACCATCCGATGAAAAAGCCGGGTTCTTCCAAACATGAAATGAAGCTGCAATTTCATATGGAGAAGTTGTCCTACTACACCAATAAATGCCACAAACACAAACACCATCGACCGAAATATCATTACTACATGAAAAAGAGGAAATACCACCAGGATAAATGTCATTACTATATGAACAAGTGTGGCATGCATGATTCTTACGGTTCGGGTTCTTACTATGAGTCCAGTATGTCCTCTTCAAGTAAACATGGCTGTCACTCCCACAAACAGTATGATTCTTGCATGCCGCATCATCATTATGGATCATGTTGTGACTGATACTTCAAGAAAGAGAAGCTTAACCCAAGCGCGGCGATCTTGGGTTAAGCTTTTTCTGTGTTCTGGTCTACTCCTATCTCTACCTTTATAAAATAAAGAAAGGGGGTGTAGGGATGAGGGTAAATGCTATTTTTGAAGGAGGGGGGATTCGAGGGCTTGCTTTTCTTGGGGCAATCGAACAAATGGAGGCCTTTGGTTATGAATGGGGGCAGCTAGCGGGCACTTCCGCGGGTTCAATTATGGCGACATTACTTGCTGCAGGATATAAAGGCAAAGAAATTACAGAGAGGTTACTCCAATTCCCTTTTAATCAGATTGAAAAGAAAACAGGGATTGGCAAGTTCCCGTTGTTTGGACCTTGGCTCTGTTTGGCTTTTCATAATGGTTTGTATAATCCCATCATATTAGAACAGTGGATACATCAATTGCTGCGGGAAAAGGGGATAACGACTTTTGCCGACTTGCCTCCAAACAAATTGAAAGTAACGATCACCGATCTCACTGCGAATCGAATGTCTATATTGCCTGACGACCTCGCATTTTACCAAACAGACCCCGCCACCTTTCCTGTTGCCACCGCAGTTCGGATGAGCTGCAGTATTCCCTACATTTTAAGACCATTAAAATTAAATGGAAATGTAATTGTTGATGGTGCAGTGCTGAGTAAGTATCCTATTTGGATTTTCGATACAACAGATGTGCCGAAATGGCCAACTTTCGGTTTTCGTCTATCCGGTCCAGAATTCATTCAACAACCTAAAAAAATAGCTGGGCCGTTAGACCTTAGTATTGCCTTAATTCGTACAATGATGGATTTCCACGATCAACGGCATTTGGATTCGCACAGTGCTGTAAGAACGATTTTTATCAAAGGGATTAAATTGCGAACAACGGATTTTTACTTGACAGAAGAAGATAAGCTGGAGCTGATTGAACTGGGCAGGAAATCCACCCAGAACTTCCTGCGAGATTGGAATTTCCAGAAATATATACAAACATATTGGGCGTTGGATAAAGTTGTAAATCTAAATACGAAGGGTGGTTACAAATAACGGAAAAATTTTCCGTTATTATATCTCTGTCACGACATAGACAAGCCCTGTGTCTGAATTCGACCCTTTTGTAAACTGTAGTTCAAGAATTCCATCGCGATACTTCGTTTTTACTTTGTTAGACAATACTTCATCAGGTAAAGTGACCTCCCGAATAAACTTCCCGTATGTCCTCTCACGCTGGATTAAGAAGTCAGAAAGGTCATGTTGCTTCGTTTTTCCCTTAATGTAAAGCTTTTTGCCATCGCGCAGGGCGACTTTCAAGCTGTTCCGATCAAGTCCTGGCAATTCACAGCTAACTATAATTTTACCTAAGGTTTGAAAGAGATCTAGTGGGGGATGCAAAGCCGTTTCCTTAACAGTCTCTGAAGTTTTTTCAGCTGTGACAGGAGGCTCCCACTGACTCATTTGCTGCCAAAAGGGTTGGTTAAAGAACTTTTCCAGTTCAGGCAAATGACCCCAAGGATTTTCACCCAAATGAGAAATCCGCCCAGTAGCTTGCTGCAACTGTCGCATGGCATCATGAAAATGCTTCATTCGTTTATCCCTCCTCTAGTCAGGATATTCAGGGTAGGCGTTCGTGGTTTATATTTTTCTACGATCGGGGGTCAGACTCAGTCGAAAGTTACCGAATCAATAATCTTGCAAAGATCAGGCCAGATTAATCGCCTGTTCGACATATTTCGGCTGAGGTCTGTCCCCTAAAGGACTAGAATTCTATCACATTATATGATAGGTTTATATAAAAACTAATGACTTTTCAAAGTGTGATTCAAAAATAGGAGATGAGCATTAAGATGAGATACCCTTTTGCAGATCGGGTAAAAATGGTTAAGTCCTCAGCAGTACGCGAACTGTTAAGCGTGATTCAAAGAGGTGACGTGATTTCCTTTGCAGGGGGACTGCCTTCTGAGGAGTTTTTCCCTGTACAAGATGTAAAGAAAGCTTATGATCGCGTGTTCGCTTCAGGACCTAAGGCGATGCAATATGGACTTACAGAAGGGTATACCCCTCTTCGCGATTTAATTAGTGAGAAGATGGGGCGCAAAGGAATTGAAAGCAAAACGGAAAATATTTTACTTACCACAGGTTCACAGCAAGCGATTGATTTATTTTCACGGATCATGATTTCCCCTGGTGATACCGTTTTAACTGAAAATCCGACATACCTAGCCGCCCTTCAGGTATTCCAATCCTATGAGGCAAATGTGGTGCCGGTAGAAGGAGATCAAGAGGGGATGGATCCGGAGGATCTCGAGGCTAAGATGAAGAAGCTTCGCCCTAAATTCGTTTATGTTGTTCCTACCTTCTCTAATCCTGAAGGAAAAGTGTGGAGTGAGGAGCGGAGGAAACAATTAGTCGAGCTGGCTCACAAATACAATGTAATTATTTTTGAAGATGATCCCTATGGGGAAATTCAATTCCATGAAGACGAAACCTACACCCCATTAGCAGTGATGGACGAAGAAGGGACACATGTTCTTTATACAAGCACATTTTCCAAAACGGTCGTGCCTGCGCTGCGTACCGGATGGGTAACCGGTCCTTTCCAGGTGATTCGCATGATGGCCCAGGCGAAACAGTCCGCAGACCTGCATTCTAGCTCACTGGATCAGCAGGCTCTTTATTATTTGATGGAGGATTTTGATCTAGAGAGCCATATTCGCACCCTCCGCAAAGAATATTACAAGCGCATGCTAATCATGCAGGATTATCTAAAGGGTTTGAACGACCCCAATCTTTCCTGGACCGAACCGAAAGGCGGAATGTTCCTCTTCTTGAAGCTGGAGGAATCGATTAATACCACTGCGGTGCTGATGCAGGCCGTGGAAAATGGAGTTGCCTACGTACCAGGAGCACCATTTTACGTAGGGAATCCACAGGAAAATACGATGCGTCTGAACTATACCCACTCCACACCGGATAAATTAAAGCTGGGTATGGACAGGCTAGCTCAGGTATTGAGTCGTTTAAAGAAACCAAGTGATGAACCAATAATTTTTTAAAAACGGAGAGAAATCATGATCAAATTAGATAACGTCTATTTTATCCGCAATAGCCGCGAAATTTTAGGCGGGATTGATCTGCATGTTAAAGAAGGAGAACAATGGGTCATCCTCGGGAAAAATGGATCCGGAAAAACCACCATCCTTGAGATGATCTCCGGCTATACTTTTCCAAGCAAAGGGACCATTGAAGTAGCCGGCTATCGGTATTCCCAATGTGATCTGCGGGAAGTGCGGAAAAAGATTGGCTACATCAGCCAATCATTATTGGAAAAATTGAACTTGGGGGACTCCGTCCTGGAAATCGTAGCCACCGGCGAATTTGGTTTTTTGCGATTTTATCAGGATATTCCTGCTGAAGCTTTGCAAAAAGCGGCAGAGATGATTGCGTTTGTTGGTTTGTCCCATGTAAAGGATCAGCCGATCGGACGCTTGTCCCAAGGGGAGCGGAAGAAAGCGATGCTTGCCCGTGCCTTGATGAGCGATCCCAGCATTCTGATTATGGATGAGCCCTGCTCCGGACTGGATATGTTTGAACGGGAGAAGCTGCTAGAAAACATAGAAGAGCTTCGCCAAAGGAATTTGACGATTATATATGTCACACACCATATCGAAGAAATCATGCCACTGTTTACGCATATTGCGTTAATTGATCAAGGGGAAATGATTGCTTGTGGGGAAAAAGAAAAGGTTTTAACAGCGGAAAACTTGACATCGGCATTCAACATACCATTAGTCATCGAATGGCATGATGAGCGACCTTGGGCAAGGGTAGAGCAAAAGAAAAAAGTCCAAATCTAAAAAGGCAAAAGCCGATGATCTCATGATTAGATGGGGTCATCGGCGTTTTCGTATCCTGAGAATCTGCCTGCGGATTTTCGGGTAAAGGGACTTATCGGGGTTATAGCGGAAAAGGTTAAATAGCGGTTTGGTATTGGCCTCGAGGATCCAGATCTTCAGATCTTTGTCAATCGCTAGATCAAGCCCAAGCTCGCGCAGCCCTTTAAATCTTTTACCTAGCGTTTCGGCTGTCAGGCGAGCCGTGTTGTCAACACGGTGCTTCATTTCTTTGTAGTCCTGGCCTGTGATGCCTTTTGCTTTTTTAAGTGCTTTGCGCAGGGTTAGAGGCTTCCCGCCCTGACAATGGTTGGTCACAATTCGCTTTTTTGCCGCCTGCTTACCCATTCTGCCCATGACTTTCCACTTTTTTCGCGGCTTTAACAGTAAAACGCGAAAGTCTACAGGTTTTCCTTCCACTTTAAGCAGATCAATGCCTTGTTGGATTAAATACTTTTCGCTCTTAATCAGTGGTTTAATTTTCTTCAACAGAGCGGGTAAATCAGAGTAATCACGGCTTTTCCTATTTTTCTTGTAGCGGTAGCCATCCTCTTTTTTCTTTACCTGAATGATTCCTTTTCCCCCCGTGCCATTAACTGGCTTAAGGAAGACCGAAGGATACCTGTTCAACCATTCTATGAACGTGGATTTGGTTAAACGAGCCGTATCGGGAAGTATCTGCTGGATCTGCGGCTCTTTCATGAGGGCCTTATGTTTTACCCATTTGCTACTGATATATCTCCGATGTTTCAGTTTCAATGTATCGCTCTCCTTGGGAGTGGCTTCTTACTTATCAGACTATTCATTTGTCCTGTCCTATGTTTGGGCAGGTGCTAGACTTCCACAGATCAGATCGTGTACAATAGATGGAACATGTGTTCCTTAGGGAGGAGAAAATCGTGCGGAAATTATATACAGGACCTTTTGGTCCGATGAGCCGAATCGTCTGGACACAAAAAGCAAACCAGTGGGTGGAGGAAGGGAACTCTGAGCAGTTTCTCTATATCTTGCCGACAGCGCGACTGTTAAAAGAAGTTCGAGAAAACCTGCTACAATTATCGGGCGGCATGGGGGATGTGAAACTTCTAACCTTTGACGAGATCGCAGAACAACTGGTTGCCGCCGAGGATCCTCGCGGTGAAATTTTAACTCCATATGAGTTCCAACGTTTTTATGATCAGTTGATCGAGCAAAATGGAAATCATGCATTATTAAAACCGTTGACAGCTCATTTGCATCTAAAAGGGGTAAAACGATCCCTCCTGCATATGCTCGGAGAAATGAAGCGATCCGGGATTACCAGTGAGCAGATGAAAGAGTTGCTTGAGAAGCCAGGTACAATGGCGAAGCATAAAGCATTAGCGTTTTTATACATAAAGGCTGATGAATGGCTGGACAGGCTGTCCGAACGAAATGGATATACCTGTATGACCAGGGAGTCACGCCTGCAGAAAGCGGCCCAGCTGTTAAGTGAAGGGAAGATGTTCCCCCGCTGGTTAGAGAAGATTCAAACAATCTGGGTGGACCAATTTACGGATTTTACTCCTTTACAATTTCAGATGCTGCAGGGGCTTATTTCCTTGCGGCAAGTCGAACACATCGGAATCTATTTGCCCTATCAAAGCGAAGTCTACCAAACGCTTCCTCACTTCAATCCGCTCATTCAGTCTACATTGGATTCCCTAGAGGAATTGGGGATGGAGCGTGTTTCCTTTGAAGGACAAAGTTATTCGGAAATCATCCATACGCTGGTCGGAGATTGGTTGACAGATGTGGAGCCTTCCTATACGACGCCAAGGAATGGGCTATGGAGGCTAAGACAGCAGCTGTTTACCCGCCAACAATTGCCCGAACTTGCCCAAGAGAGTGTGGTGATCATCCCGTGTACGTCGACTAAGCAAGAGGTGACAGTGGTTGGTAAGCTAATTAAGAGCGCCCTACTCGAATCACCGGAGCTGAAACCATCGCAAATCGCTGTGATTTCAAGAGATTTACAAAGTGTTCAACCGCTCATTCAAGAGGTTTTTGGACAACAGTCCTTACCCCTAGCCCTACGAGCCTCCCTTCGTTTAAGCGATACCCCAATGGCCCGTCAGCTATCCGCCCTTCTGCAGATGGAATTGACAGGATGGCACAGGGACGAACTGCTGAAGTTGTATGATGGGAATTATATGGATTGGGGAGTTTCGGTTCCAGGAGGCTTGGTTCGTTGGATAAAGCAAAAAGGGATTGTCGAAGGGAAAGCTGGATGGCTGCAGGCCGTGCAGAGGGACCTAGAAGGGCTGCAGCAGAGGCTTGCCGGGCTTCCACATGACCACACATTACTGGAAGAAGAGAAGACCAGCCTGGAAGCAAAATGGAAGCGGACCTCGCAAAACCTTCGGATGCTGGCCGCTTGGTTTGAACAAATCGATAAAATAATGGCTATCTTCCCAAAGCAAGGGAGCATGGAAGAGATGCTGCAGGCAGCTAAAGAATGGCTTAAGGCTTGTGGTATATATAACAAACTAGCGGAGAATATCAAACATCCTGCATATGACCGACAATGGCTGAAACGGGATATGCAGTCCTGGAATTTGCTGCAAAAGAGCCTTGAATCGTTACAATCCTCTGTGACCAAGATGAGGGAGCAGGAGAGAAATCTTTCCTTCGCCAGTTTTGTTCAGGAATGGGTAGAACATTGGAATGAAGCTTCTGTCTTGGTTGAGGTGGGGGATCCTGAAGGAATTGCTTGTTTTGAACCGTCGGCAGCACGAGGATTACAGTTTAAGCAGGTCTATATCCTGGGTTGCAATGATGGGGGATTCCCGATTTCCCACCGGGAAAATTGGCTGCTTGACGATCAGGAACGACAGCTTCTAGGGAAGCTTGGGAATTTGCCCGCGAGTCATCATCATAATGAAATGGAGCAAATCTTCTTTTTAATGGCTGCATCGCTTACTGAGGAACGGCTCGTTTGCACCCTGATCTCTCCGGAGGCTAATGAAAAGATGCTCGTTTCTCCTTTTTTAGAGGCCTTGGAGAAAATTCTGCCAGACTATAAGAGGCGAAGCGTAAACGACTATCAGCAATGGTTTAAGGAGATCGCCTCACCAAAAGAGTATGCCCTTTGGCTGATGCAGAAAGGGAAGGAAGCGTGGCAAGGACAGGGAGTGGCTTTGTATCGTTCCAATTGGCTTGCCAGGTCTTTGTTTCAACATGTGCTAGAAGGAGTTCGAATCGAGCATGACCGTGCTTTTGCCGGATTTACCGCTTGGGAGGGTAACCTTGGGCAAGAGAAGATCCAGCAACTTTTAAAAGAAAAATTTTCCACGCAAGTAAAATACAGTGTATCGCAAATCAATGAATATATTAGCAGCCCTTTAACTTTCTTTTTTAAACGGGTCTTAAGAGTTCAACCGATGGATGAAACGGGGGCAGAGGTGTCTGCCTTAGATAAGGGGCAGATCCTGCATGAAGTTCTGCGTAAGTTTTTTACAAATCATCTAAACAGCCCTTTGAAATTGAATCAACTTCCGCAATACCAAGCTGAGATGGGGCTACTTTTGCAGGAGGAAGCCGCACGGTTTGCGAAAGGAACGATCCATGAAGAGTCCCCTTTATGGGGCTTTGAAGTGGAGCGGATGATAGGGGAAATGGAGGCTTGGTTGGCCCAAGAAATGGATGAGCAGGGAGCCTGCAAGCCGAGGTTCTTAGAATTTTCCTTCGGTCTTCCGCTTGATCAGCCAGACCGCATCGATGCCCGCTCACAAACGGAGGAGATCATCGTCCCACTGGGGGAAGAGCTGCTCAGATTATATGGGAAAATTGACCGGATTGATTTGGATGAGCAGGGCCATTTCCGAATCCTTGACTATAAATTGAGTTTAAGCAGATATAGCGATTACAAGGAACTGGCAGACCAAACGGTAACTTACCAGCTTCCTCTTTATCTTGCGGCAATCGCAGAATGGTTGCGGGCAAATGGGGTGGAAGATCCACAGATGGTCGGTGGCGGCTTCTATAGCTTGCGAAAGAAAGAAGGTTTTAAAAAGGTAGGAATGTGGGATGAGGAAAAGCGGGATCTGGCTGGCATTTCGAAACGGGCTAGAAAAGGTGTATTCTCCTCGTTAAGCGAGCAGATCCGGTCTGATTTGGAAGAAGTAAAAATACAGCTGGACAAGCTGAGAGTGGGTGACTTTTTTCTCACCACAAGACAAAAGCCGAATGAGTATTATGCCGATAATGCTATTTTTCGCTATAACCCCATCTATCTGCGGCATAAAGAAAAAATTAGGGGGAGGATTGGACATGCAGCAGACCATTCAAATTAATCGAAACCCCAAACCCTTTGCCGGTCAGGAAAAAGCTATAACAGTATTGGATCGGAGTATGCTCGTCTCGGCGGGGGCAGGTTCCGGAAAGACCTGGGTTCTTACTGAAAGATATTTGGAAATGTTGAGCAAGGGCTATCGTCCCTCTCAAATCGTGGCGATCACCTTCACGGAAAAAGCCGCCGGAGAAATGAAGGGGAGAATTCGCGCCGCAGTACAGAAGATGGCTCTTCAGGCGGAAGATCCAGGGGAAAAACGGTATTGGGAGCAATGTGAGCAGGAGTTGAAACAAAGTCTAATTACCACTATCCATGGATTTTGTGCTCGCTTATTGCGGGCCAATCCGGTAGAAGCGAAGCTTGATCCGGATTTTTCAGTACTTGATGGGATGGAAGGCAGCCTGCTTATTCGCGATATGTTTCAGGAAGCTGTGCAATGGTTTCTCGAGCAGGGCGGCGAGGAGGCACAGGGGCTGTATCAAGAATTTGGGCAGATTTCGGCCATTGTGGAAGCGGCTTTGACCCTGTTTGAAAAACTGCGGGTTTATCATAAGACAACGGATGATTTGTGGCTGGAAACGAAGGAACAAGTAGCTGTGCAAGAGGAACGGTTCCATGCGGCCCTTCGACACTTGGACGAGTGTATTTATCAATTAAAAGATGAATTCGAGCTGATTAAAGGCGGGGCGAAAAAGCCGGCAAAGTATTTTGGTGCTTTTGAAGACTGGATGTTTCGCTATGACCAGTTACGAGCAAGGCTGGAAAGCTGTGGAGCGGCATTAAATGATCAGGATCTTCTTAGCATCCAGGATCTACTGCAAAATAAATGGACGAAGAGCGGGCCTGATCATTTCAAGGAATTGACCGATCACTTGCGTCTTGAGCTATTGCCGGCTTGGGTGAATAGCATTGTTTTACCCCGTTACCTTCCCCTTGTTCGAACGCTTCTTTCGGTAGTTGAGCAAGCTGAGAAGCTGTATCAACAGGAAAAGGAGCAGCGGATGTTGGTTGATTTCAATGATCTGGAGTCCTTTGCAGCTGCTTTGCTGAAGAACAATCCGCATGTTTGCGAGAAATGGCAAAAACGCGTGGAATTTCTACTTGTGGATGAGTTTCAAGATACGAATTCACTGCAAAAATTGATTATCGACTGTTTTACGGGTCAGGGAAAGCAGATGAAGTTATTTGTCGTGGGAGATGGCAAGCAGTCGATCTATCGTTTTCGCGGGGCTGATGTTCAGGTTTTCTACCAAATGGAACAAGAGATTGTCCATGAAGGCGGAGAAAAGGTAAGTTTGGCGATGAATTTTCGTACCCAGGCGGGGGTCATTGGCTATATTAATTCTTTGTTCTCTGTTTTAATGCAAAGGAAAGAGGACGATCCGCTTTTTTATACCGTATATGAAGATCTGGAAGCCTTCCGTAAGTTAGAGAAGCAGGAACCACAAATTGAGTTCATTCCTGCTGAACAATCGGGAAATGATCAGCGGAACGCTGAGCCAGAAGGAGAAACCTCAGAGGAAGAAGAACAACATTGGGTGGAAAAGGAAGCTGATCTCATCGCCCGCCGCTTGAAGCAGATGGTAGAAGGGCAAGAGACGCTCGTCTGGAAAAAGGAGGCTTCCGGAGAAGAAATGCCCGTTCCCGCACGATACGGGGATATGGCAATTTTATTAGCGGCCCGTTCGCAGATGCATGTATACGAATTTACTTTCCAGGAATACGGCATCCCTTATATCGTGGTAGGCGGCAGGCAATTTTATCAGAAGCAGGAAGTCCTTGATTTAATCAATCTTCTACGCTTGATTCAAAACCCGGAAGATGAGGTTTCATTGCTCGGATTTTTACGCTCTCCCTTCGTTCAGTTGAGTGATGAATCTTTGTTTTGGCTCACCAGAAACTCTACATTAAGCAGAGCATTCTTTAAGTCAGAGGATAAGCCTGGACAGATGACGGCAAAGGATTGGCAAAAGCTGATTAAGGCAAGACACTGGGTAGAAAACTGGCACCAAGTCAGTAAATGGGATGGGCTATATTCCCTGCTGCAGCAAGTGATGGACGATACTGGCTTTTTACTCACCTTAATGGCTGGTCCACAAGGAGAACAGCGGATTGCCAATGTGGAGAAATTTTTGCAGCTGGTGAGTGAATGGGTAGATAGGAAGGGGTATCACCTGTATGATCTAGTTCAGTTTTTATCCCGGATGCAGGAGGAGCAAGTGCAGGAACAGGAGGCATCTGTTGTCGAGGACCAGCGGGACGCTGTGGTGATCATGTCTGTGCATGCTTCAAAAGGGCTGGAATTCCCGATTGTCTGTATTCCTGAGCTGCGCAAGGATGTGCTGAAAAAAGGCAGTTCAACGACGAGCGTCCTGTATCAGCCAGATCTCGGTGTAGGTGTAAAGCTGCGTGAGTTAGAAAAAGGCATGCCTGGTAACGGACTGTATGAATGCTTGGCTGATGAAGAGAAGCATCGTGAGCTGCAAGAAGCCAAACGGCTGTTATACGTAGCAATGACGCGGGCGCGTGACCATCTGATTTTGGTTGGATCGAAACCGAAAGGGAAAACCAACTGGCTGCAGTGGATTATGGAGCATTTAGGCTGGGAAGAATTTGAGGATTCATTGACACAGTCTGTTATTGATCAACCGAATTGGAAGATGAAGGTGTGGTCGGGAGAGGAAATCCCTGATTTTACGAAGGTCAGCGATATCACGGGGAAAACCAATTGGCAGGCCTGGATCGAACAGGGAGAAAAGCTCGATGATCGTGATCTGCCTGACTTACCGTTGATGGAAGATTGGCAGGAAGATCGAGTGGATGAGGCTGCAAAGGCAGCACATCTTCCGATCTTGTCCGCTTCTGCTTTGATGCTTTATGAGAAATGCCCCAGATCCTTTTATTTGAACTATATCGAGGGGTTGTATGGGTTGGATGATTTCGTCCAGGTCGGAAAGAAGGATGATTCGAATGATGGTGATGGATCACTGTCTTCTACGGAAATGGGGACATTGGTCCACCGGTTGATTGAATGTTACCCAGATGGGCAGGTAAAGGATCTTGTTTCTGTGCAGGAGGAATTGTTTGGTTCAGATCGGTTGATGTCGGAAGAGGATCGGCATAAGGTGGATGTGTACATGGCGTCTTACCGGCAATTTATGGAGCGTTGTGAACCAGGGCCTTATGAAGGGGAAAAAACGCTGTTTATGATGTGGCAGGGACAGCCTATTCAGGGGACGCTGGACCGCGTGCAGTTTCTGGCTGATGGAACGATTCATATTTATGATTTCAAGACCAATCGGCTTCGGGGCACGCTTGAAGAGGCTTTAGAACCTTATCGGTTACAAGGGTATCTGTATGTTGCAATGGCCGAGAAAGTCCTCATAAGACCTGTTTCTTCCATGAAATTTGTCTTTTTGCAAAGCGGAGAGAGTATAGATTTGCCACTTGATCAAGTGGAACAAGCCAAATATCGGAATAAAGTCGAGCAGATTGTTGGCCAATTAAAACGGCAGAAAAACATAGATGAATACCCGCCATGTTCGAATCTCTCTTGCATTTGCCACCTTTTCTAACAGGTATAAAGCCTGCTGAAGAAGGGGATAAGAGTAGGAAATGAGGTCGAAGTGGATGTGATCTGATGCCTGAACTGCCGGAAATGGAGAATTACCGTAGACTTTTATCCGATAAATTGCTAGGAAGAAGGATCGTTGGTATCACCATTCATCGTGAAAAGTCTATTAATATGCCTGTAGAATCATTTACAGGGCTAACCAAAGGACAGACGATCCAGCGCATTGGACGCCGGGGGAAACAAATCATTTTCTACCTGGGAAATGAACGGGTATTGTTATTACATTTAATGCTAGGCGGCTGGATGTACCTTGGAACAGAGGAGGATCAACCGGAGCGGACCTTTCAGGTGATCCTTGATTTTGGAGATGTATCGCTTTATTTTATCGGACTTCGTTTAGGTTATTTGCATTTGTTGAGTCAGGAGCAGCTTGAAGAGGTTCTCTCTAATCTTGGTCCCGAACCGGATAGCCCTTTGTTTACGAGTGGCATGTTTAGTGACCGATTGCGCAAAAAAAGGGGAATGCTGAAACCCGTGCTAGTGGATCAGAAGGTCATGGCTGGTATTGGGAATTGTTATTCCGATGAAATTTGCTTCGAAGCACACCTTCTGCCTATGCGGAAATGTCAGGATCTTACAGATGCAGAGCTCTTGGAACTGTATCGAGCAACTCGGTTGGTTTTAGGGCAAGCCACAGAAATGGGGGGTTATATGGAGAACCCCTTATTTCAAGGCGACCGCCGAACCGGCAGCTATGATGAACAATGCAAGGTTTACGATCGTGGAGGGGAACCCTGTCTCCGGTGTGGAACACCCATCACAAAAGACGAGATCACTTCTCGGAAGACATTTTATTGTCAGGTATGCCAGCATTAAGGTGCGGGAAAGGATTTTTCCTGCATCTTTTTTTTGACTTTTGGTTGGGTTTAGCCAGAGATAAGGTTGAGCTGACGGAAAACTTTTCCTTTAAAATTGCCTTGTGACTTTTTATACAACAAGAAACTGGGATTTTGCTTAAGATGGATTTGTGAAGAACAATACAGAAATAAATAGAAACTGCAGACAAAGGGGAGATGGCGGTGGATAAGCATTTTGACGAACTCATCAGGCAGCATGATGAATTGAGAAGTCAATTAGAGGATTTGAAGGCTGACCTTAAGAATCTTTCCCAACCTTCTTATTCTTATAATCCCATGTTCGTAAAATTAAAAGATTTTTCTCTCCTCTTTTTAAGACATGTGAAACAGGAAGAGGAGAAAATTATTCCGGCATTACGCGAAATGTACCAAGCGGAAGTGGAAATGATTGCCTATATTCAAACCGAACATCATCAGTTAGTTGAGCAATTAGCCTCTTTTATTGATTGGTGTGAACAATGCATATTGTTGGAAGACCGAGGTATGCAGCCCGACAAACAAATCAAACAAAAATTAGAGAAGTTCTTCCTGGAAGTGATGAAACATCTTTACCAGGAGGAACAAGCCTTATACCCCATGATTAGGATGTATCTGGTGCGATAACAGCGTATTGCTAAAATGCGCTGTTTTTTGTTGAACAAAATGTAATGGAGTGATAAGATACCACTAAGGGTATGGGGGTCAGACCTCAGACGAAATTTGTCGAATAAACATTTTTATTTATCTTTGTAGGCGTATAAGAATCCAGAAACTTAACTAATTCGACAAATTTCGACCGAGGTCTGACCCCCGACAAATGAAATAAAGGAGGAGTAGAAAGTGGTTCAGGTTACGCAAGCCGCATTAACTGAAGTGAAAAAAGCGATCTCTAAACATCAAGATGAAATGCAGGATGTGTTTGTTCGCCTGCATATGAGCATTGGCTGAGGCGGCCCACAATTAAAACTGGCTCTGGAAGAGTCAGCAGGTGAGGAAGATCAGATTACAGAGGTAGACGGTGTAAAATTCATTGTTGCCACTAAAGCGAATGCTTATTTCAATAACACAAAAGTAGATTATGTGAAAACAATATTTGGTGGCGGAGAATTTAAGCTGCTCACCGTTTAATGTTCGTCCCGTAGAGTCCTTCGGTTTATGCTGAAGGGCTTTTTACTTCTTACGACCATTCCTACACAATCCACACTCCGCTTTCACCCATCTGGGCTCTCCCGCATACTATGCAGGTACGAAGAGAAAAGAGGTGACAGACTTGACACGGCGTGTTGGATCCATAGAAGCGCCTCACCGCATTAATGTTGTCTTGACACACGATAGGAATAAAAATTTTCAATCCCTTTCGGATTCCTTTTCTAAATTGAAATCTGAAGATCACGGGTCTATGTCGCATGATCGTTTTTTCCAAATTATTAAGGAACTCGATCATTTGGTTGGGATGAAAGAGGTTAAGGACTTAATTTACGAAATTTATGCTCTTTTGCATATTAACCAATGCCGCAGAAAACGCGGGCTGAAGGCTGACAGCCAAGTTCTCCACATGGTTTTCAGAGGAAATCCGGGAACGGGGAAGACGACAGTGGCTCGTATTGTTGGTCGTTTGTTCAAGGAAATGGGTGTCCTTTCCAAAGGTCATCTGGTGGAAGTGGAAAGGGCAGACCTGGTTGGTGAATATATTGGGCATACGGCTCAGAAAACGAGAGAACAGATTCGAAAGGCTTTAGGTGGCATATTATTCATTGATGAAGCGTATTCACTGGCAAGGGGTGGTGAAAAGGATTTTGGGCGGGAAGCCATCGACACTTTGGTTAAGACGACGGTTTGAATTTCTATGTGTTTTCGGATGGAGAGATACCCGAAATAAAGTGGGGTGGAGATGAATTTGTTTCCAAGACCGAAGAAATTGAGCATCGGTTGGACGAGCTTAAGGAACTATACCATGTAAAACTATTGACGTTTGAGGAAATCAGTAAGGAAACAAGTATCGACTGGTGGACGGTAAAGGACCTGTTTGAAAAGAAGGGATTGAGCGGTTTAGTTTACCGGAACGTGCAAGATTAAAGAGGGAAAAGGATTTTGACTTTCTTCATAAGTTACATTTTGAAGACAAGATTGGAATAACAGATCTGTATCGAAAAGCACGGATTTTCTCCACCTTATGTAAGAGCAGTGTTGGCGGACAAAGGGATAAAAACAGTTAAGTGGCATGTAAATCAGTACAGGTGATATTTATAGTTAATCCATTTCATTTCCTACTTGCACCTCGGATAGCCTTGAAAACGCTGACAAAATGAGTGATATCCAGGCTTAGGGGGACTTTTTTATTTACTGATTATTACTGCCTAAAACGTTTAATAATTTTGACCCCAAGTGTGACTCAAAGGTAATAATAAAATCAGAGGAATTTCATATCGTGTGATGGAAGGTGTGACCAGAAAAAGGAGTGACGAGAAATCGTTACTTTTTTATTATTTTCTATACAAGGGATAAGCGATCCGTTTCTTAGTGCGGTTCGGAATCACTTATTATAAAATCTCCAAGAGTAGGGAGAGTGAGTCCATACAAAAGAAATCATTACATACAGTTTTGAAGTTCTATAGGCTGATTTTTATCTGAAGAAGTAGCTGATGTATTTCGAGATTCAGGTATAAAAAGACCTGTCGACCAACTGGAACGCTTACAACGTATGATTGATAATGCAGATATAACAATAACTTGTTGGGATGATAATAGACCCAACCCATTGGAATTGCTCGTGCAATTACTGACTACAGCTATTGTTGTTACTTATCGATTTAGCAGTCGATAAAGCATACCAAAACCGTGGAATAGGAAAACAATTGATAAAGGATCTGCAAAAACAATTAAATGAAGAAACATCGCTGTTGTTGTTATCTGCTCCTAATGCCATGGATTATTATCCAAGGGTGGGATTTAATAAAGCAGAAAATGCATTTCTTATTCAAAGAAAACGGTAAGTTCTTGGGCTAACGAGATTAGATAGTGGAATAACAATATAAATAATACATATTTGTAAGGCTCCAATGTCTAGACATCTCCTATTACGGTAAACGGGAGATAAGTTGAATAAGTGGGAACTTTTTTATCCAGACTTGTAAATAATGTGTTGGAAAATAAATACGGTTTTGGGAGGTTTAAAGATGGACTACGGATTATTAATTATTGGTATAGCACTTTTACTTGTTTCATACTTGGTAGCAGTTAAAAAGCAAACGTGGTTATTAGCTAGGTTTAATGAAAAAAAATTAAGAATAAATCCTTATTAGGCAAACTGACAGGGGGAGCTTTTTTTCTACCGTAGGATTGTTAGTAGTTATACATAGTTTTATTGACTACCCTTATGAAGCAACTGTTCTTGTAGTTGCTATGTTGGTTTTATTAACTATTACTTATGTATTTATCAATAGAAGGTTGCTCGATTAATTATTCTAAAGGGAGTTAGGTTCAATAAGCGAGATCGAATAAATGTTAAAACTGAGTGCGAAAAAAATAAAAACGTTCCAAAAATGTCTAGTATGTGGGTACTAAATACAGTTTTTAAGGGGACGTGTTTTATATCAATTTTGATTAGTTTATATATTTCATTACCTTGAGTCTTTGGGAATTAAGAGAAGGTGTAAATAGAAGACAATACATAAGTTTATGCTCACAGGTTTATTTTTGTTGGTTATCATAACCCAGCAGCCTTCTTTTTCGCAGGGGTTAAGAATCTCTTTCATTTTGCAAGTAATATAGTAAAATAAAGATGAACTGGAAAATTGTAGCTATTGTTCCGCTAACTAGGTAGGTTAGTGACCGAGGGCTACATCTTTTATAAAGGCACCTATTGGCATAAAAGGTCCGAGGGGAAAGGTTCAGCGTATTTGTTATGCGTTGAAATCTTTCTCCTCGGACCTTTTTAATTATTTCGAGGGAGGGTTATTTTATGGAGAGAATTGATGATATAAAAGCTGGTGGTGCAGTTATTATTCTGAATAAAAAAAACGGAGTTTTGTTGCAAATAAGGTCTGAAGTAGGACTTTGGGGTATTCCTTTAGGGCATATAGAAATAGGAGAAACAGTTTCCGAAGCAGCTATAAGGCAGGTAAAAGAAGAAACCAATCTAGATATAAGAATTAAAAAGCTTATTGGTGTGTACTCTGCCCCTAATTCACAGCTGTTTGCTTATCCAAATGGTAAAGTAGTACATTTTATAACAACCTGTTTTCTTCTGAAATTACCGGTGGAGAACTACGATGTAATTAATCTGAATCACTAGAAATTAAGTTTTTGAACAACAGAACCCACCTAAAAAAGTCAGTTCCTTAACGTACAGGAAATCGACTTTTTTTAGGTTAAAATTCGTTTAGCGTATAAAAATTTCGAAATGTTGGCGGTATCCCTTATAGTTATGACCCTGTTGAATATTTTAAAATAATAAAAAGCCAAAACTCCAATGCTACTTGAGATCCTAGGCTTCCGCTAGCTAGGATCCCTTCTGCCATCCTTGAATGGCGTGAGTCATCTGGGTAACCCTGGCCATTCAAGGATGTTATGTGTTTTTTCTTAGATGAGTTGGCACCAGTGATCGGCACCTTTAAAGCGTTCACGCTTTAGATCTGGCAGGCAGTCCGCGACAGCTGAGTCATGCAGAAAAGTGCTTTGAAGTGGTCCTATAATAACTTTTTAATTTTGTACCTCTCCATTTTACGCGTTAAGGTAGTTCGATGGACACCGAGAAGCTGGGATAACTCATCGATGCTATTTATCTGATCAAGTTTTTGAGAAATAAACTGCTTTTCAAACTCGGCGATTGCTTCTTTCAGGTTATTCGTATTGATTTGAGGCCTATTGTAATCTCTTATATTTTCAGGAAGTCGATTGGGATGAATCATACCATCATTCATAATAATTGATCGCTCCACGAGGTTTTCTAATTCTCTTATATTACCTGGCCAATGATAGGCGTACAGACAATCGAATGAATCTGGACTAAAAAATGTCTTTTTTTGATATTTGTTATTAAAAAAATTAGTAAAATGCCAAATCAAGGAGATCATCTCATCTTTTCGTTCACGCAAGGGTGGGATGGTAATCGGAATGACGTTAATTCTATAATACAGATCCTCTCTAAATAATTTCTTATCAATAAGTTTGTTTATATCTTGATTTGTAGCCGCTATGATTCTAACATCCACCTTAATACTCTTCGTTCCACCTACTCTCATAAATTGCTTGTCCTGTAAAAAGGTTAATAATTTTACTTGTAAAGAGGGACTCAATTCTGTAATTTCATCCAAAAATACAATCCCTTTATGGGCTAATTCAAATATACCCGGCTTCCCACTGGCAAGTGCACCTGTAAATGCACCTTTCTCATATCCAAATAGTTCGGATTCCAAGAGTTGTTCAGGGATTGCGCCACAATTGATAACGTAAAAAGGATAATCTTTCCTTGAACTGATGCTATGCAAGTATTTTACCAACATACTTTTACCCACACCTGATTCTCCCATTATTAGTAAGGAAGAGTCTACATTTTTTACCCGGATTAAAATATCCATGACTTTCAGCATTTGCTCGCTTCTAGCAATAAAGTTATAAGGGATCGCATCCAATCTATCTCGTGTTTCTTGTAGTTCCGATTTATATTTCATAATTAGTTTCTTATTTTCTTGCAGTTGTTTGTTAGTGTTATTTAGATCCGTAAGATCACGAATAAAGCTGACCGCCATATAAATTTCATTTTCTTTATCAAAAACAGGGCTTACAGATACAAGAACCTCTTTCCCATTATGAAGAATGTTCTGTAGTCGGGTGACTACTCTTTTTTCTCTAAAAGCCATTTGAACAATGGATTGATCATAAAAGCCTAAGTTTAGTAAATCACTAACATTCTTCCCAACCATTTGTTCTGGTAGAACGCCTGTTATCTTGCTATAAGACTGATTAACTTTTAAAACTCCACCTTCTCGGTTGGTAACAACGATTCCATCATAAGCTGCATCAACGACAGCATCTAGTTCACGAGAAACCAAGCATGACGTATTGATGATACACACATCCTTTTCGTTTAAGCAATTCTGCACAAACTGTGCAATGATGCTCAACACTAGTAATTAAAGGTTTTCTTCTTAATTATTATATAAAACACATATTATATTTGCAATTTTGCAAGTTTACAAACCAACCAAGCAACTGAACATCCAGTTGGATAAAGTCTTTTTACAAGATAGATGTTGGCACACGAATTGCATTATTTAGATAATAAACTACCCAAATTGCACAAGAGTGGAACTAGTAAAGTCTGAAAACTTGTTGGTTCCAAACAAAGACTAAGAAAGGGGCGTGCAAAATGAATTTTCAGATTCCAGATTCGGTGAAAGAAATTCAACAACTAGTACGAAGCTTTGCAGAGGAGGTAATAGCTCCACGTGCAAAAGAAATCGATGAAAAAGATGAGTTCTTCCCGGATATTATGCAAGCGGCTGGGGAGATGGGGATTCTGGCTATGGAACTGCCAGAGTCTGTAGGAGGGATTGACAGTGGTGCTTTGGCAACCGTGATCTGCAATGAAGAAATTGCAAGGGTAAGCGCTGCTGTATGCAATGTAATTGGTGCAGTCCGGCTGCAGCTTTCGCTCATTCATCAGTTTGGTTCAAAGGCTCAGAGAGAAAACTGGATCCCGGCTTTAAGTAGCGGGAAGAAAATAGGCTCCTTTGCCATTACGGAACCTGGTGCAGGATCCGATGTTTCCAATATCAAAACCACAGCAGTTAAAAAAGGAGATTATTGGGTTATTAATGGGTCTAAATGCTTTATCACGCTTGGGCCTGTCGCAGATATGGTCATTGTTTTAACGAAAACAGATCCCTCCAAGGGAGTCCGTGGAATGACTAGTTTCCTTGTAGAAAAAGGGACACCTGGTTTCTCAGCGGGACCTAAAGAACCTATGATGGGACAACATGGTATCCCCATTGGTCAGCTTTATTTTGATAATTGCTGTGTTCCTGTAGAAAATATGTTAGGTGAGGAAGGACAGGGATTCAAAATCATGATGTCCGGATTGGATGGAACTCGCTTGGATATTGCAGCCTTATCGCTTGGTCTTTCCCAGGCTGCTTACGAGATGGCAGCCGCTTATGCAGCAAGCCGGAAACAGTTTGGTCAGGAGATCGGAAATTTCCAAGGAGTGGGATTTATGTTGGCTGATATGGCAACGGAAATTGATGCCGGACGATTCCTTTTGTATCGTGGCGCTCAACTCCGTGATGCCGGGTTGCCCTTTACAAAAGAGGCCTCCATGGCCAAGTATTACTGTTCGGATAATGCCATGCGCCATACCACAAATGCCGTCCAAATCTTTGGTGGATATGGATACAGTAAAGAATATCCACTGGAAAGATATATGCGAGATGCAAAGATTTGCCAAATTTATGATGGTACATCTCAGATTCATCGAATGATTATTACACGAAAAATTATGCAGGAACAGAAAGAGAAAGGACTTTAAGGTAATGGAAATCTAGAAGTGGAGTTTATACTTTTTTATGCTGAGATAAAGATAGATCTTATAGGAAGCGAGGGTGAAGCTTTTGGACAAGCGTATGATTATATGAAAACCTTTGAAGAATTTGGTCTTCCCTCGCTGCAAAGAATCATCTTACGAGTGGTCTGCTACTAAAGAAAAACAACGTATTTTGGTTGTAGGTGGCGTCCTGGGAGTAATGACAGCTGCTTATATGTTAGTAGACCGTGGACACGAGGTCATTCTATGTGAGCATTCAGAAAAGCTTGGAGGTTCACCATGGAGGGCAATGCATGCTCCTTTAGAATGAAACACAGGTATTGGTTTAGAAACGCTTCATAATTTCGTTTATGCAGATTACTACTATATTTAATTAAAAAAGCAAGGGTCGGTCAGAAATTGAAAGGGAGATAAGGTGCAATGAACCCTTACAGGAGGTGAATTCTTACGATTGCTACAAGTAATGGAGTTGGTAGAATTAGAATCTTTTACTATGTGTGCTAATCTTATTGCCGGAAGAGAAGGGCTGAGAAACGAGATCGGTCATGTCACCATCATGGAAGTCCCGGATTTTCACCAATGGGTCAACGAAGATGAGTTCGTGCTGAGCAACTTCTTTTCAATAAAAGATGATCTAAATCTTCAAATAGAGACGATCCGCGCGTTATCTCGGAAAGGTATTGCCGCACTGGCTATCAAAGAGAAACGATTTCTCCAATCGATTCATCCATCATTGCTTGAAGTCGCTGACGAACTACAATTACCACTTTTCTCTATAGATAAAGATGTCAAGTTCCGTGATATCATTCGTATTATTTCAGAAGAATTGATTGATCGGAAAAATGAATCCTACCGACAAACAATCGCGTTTCAAGATAAGATCATGGCCCTATCAATGAAGGGATCCTCACCCGAAAGGCTGTGTCTTGAAATCCAACGTTATGTTGGCTATGACTGTGCAATACTATCCCCTGACCGGAGGCTGATCGCCGGAAAAGTAACAAATTCGCAAGGAAAAGAAATCCCTTCTGTCATCGGCGAACAGGTTGCCGATCTTGATGCTGTATTGAACGACATGGCCATCAATCACGATCTAGTGGATCACTCATCCATAGAATTTTACCAAAATTCTTATCTGATTGCAGGTTGTTACGTGAAGGGAAAGCTTATCAGCTATCTCGTATTCTCTGCCGTGCGAAGTTGGGGGTTCCGCGAAAGTCTCTTGACGAAATATGCGGCAAATGCGGTTGGCATGAATCAGCTGGAATCGCACCTGCAAGACCAGCTGGAAAAGAAAATGCTTGTTTCATTTGTGGAGGAAATCATACTTGAAGGAATGGAAGAAGAGGTTCTTTGCGAAAAAGCAAGTTTTTTAGGGTGGAAAATTTTGGATGAATATCAGGTTGTGATCATTAAAGCCATTGAAGAAGCTTTTTCTCCTCCAGATGCTTGTCAATCGTTGATGAATCGTTTAGCAAGGCGTATCCAAGCTTTTTTTCCATCTGCTTTGCCTGTAGCTAGAAAAAATGAATTAGTTATTTTGGTATCCTTGCCCCATAATTCGGCATGGTGCGATCAGGCCCATCACGAGGCTAAACTAAAGGAATTTCTTTCCTTGCACTATTCCTATGTTTCTTTGGAAAAACAAGTCCGGATCGGCATAGGAAGTATTTTTGGAGAGGCCAAATCGATTCCAATAAGCTATAAGCAAGCCAATACACTTGTTCAGTATGCAGTCAATAAGAAAGGCGTACTGTGGTATGCAACAGATCATCTCCTAGAGCTATTTTTATTGCATTCGAAAGAACAGACGGAACGAAAACAAATACGTCAACAGGTTGTTGACAGCCTAGTCCGCTACGATCGAGAAAACGGAACGGAGCTTTTCGAAACATTAAAGGCCTATTTGGTCAGTGACTCGCTTGAAAGCGCGGCAGAATCGCTGTTCATCCATCCCAATACCTTGCGCAATCGGCTGGCAAAAGTGACGGAGGTCACAGGGATGAATCCTCAGCGACCGTCAGGCAGAATGGTGTTGTTCGTTGCCTTGATCGAGAATATATAGAGAGATAAATTCCCGTGATAACCAATGTAGAAAAGGACAGTCAATCTGCAAAAATGGTGGAAAAAGTTACATCTTGGGTGATTCGATGAATTGCTATAATATCCTAAACAGAAAATTTAAACAATCAAATAAGCTTGGTTTACGCTAAGAAGCGGCTATTTAAGATTTCCTGTAAGAGGAAACCAAAAAGGAGTGAAGACAGTTGGAAGCAACTGAGATTAAGCAACGCGAGAAAAGAACAAAAATGAAACGGAGTATTATTGATGTCGACATTCATCACAAAACAGAGCTCGAAGACATAAAGCCTTATTTACCTCGGGCCTATCGTGATCAGATTGATTTATGGGGATGGAGGCTCCCGGGCTCATTATGGTTAAACGGCGGAGTAAAGGTAGGTCAGATGGCTGACTCTACCCCTCCTGATGGAAGCTTTCCCGGAAGCAACCTTGAATTCATGAGAAAGCAATTATTGGATCCCTACAATATTGAATATGGGGTATTAACCGGAACGGAGTACTTTTGCCAGGCTTCACCCGATGCTGATTATGCCGCAGCCTTATGTTCTGCCATTAACGATTTTACATGCGACCATTGGCTAGCGAATGAAAGCCGGCTGAAAGGATCTGTCTTCATTCCAAAACAAGATCCATTGCTGTCAGCAAAGGAGATTCGCCGTATCGGCTCACATCCGGATATGGTCCAAGTTATTGTGGCTAGCGGTGCAGAAAAGCCTTACGGAAACCGTTTCTATCACCCGATTTATGAAGCTTGTGTGGAGCAGGATCTGCCTTTCACCATTCATGTCTTGCTGGAAGGGCTGGGTATCAATGCGCCTAACACTGGTGCAGGCTATGTGTCCTACTACCCAGAGTATCGAGCTTGCAGACCCCAAGTAATGGCCGCGCACCTTGCTAGCTTCATCTATGAAGGAGTGTTTGAAAAGTTTCCAACCTTGAAGGTTGTTCTGCAAGAGGCTGGAGTGTTCTGGCTTGCGCCGTTCTTATGGAAAATGGATGAGGATTGGAAAGCGCTTCGCTTCCAAACGCCATGGGTAAAGAAAAAACCAAGTGAGTATTTCTTCAGCAATGTAAGAGTATCGTCCCAACCGCTTGAGCCTACACCAAACATGGAGATCTTCCGTCAATTGATGAACGCGGTGAATGCCAGTGAAACCGTAATGTTTTGCAGTGATTACCCTCATTGGGATTTTGATTCTCCGCTGATGGCCTTTCCTAAGCTGGAAGATGATTTGTGGGAGCGAGTCTTCTATCAAAATGCGGCTGAGTTATATGGACTGCCAGCAAGAAAAGCCCAGAAGGAGGAATAAAATAATGACCCGCTTTTTTGTTGGAAAAGCATCCGAGATTCCTGAAGGAGAGAAAAAAATAATAGAAGCAAACGGACGTAGCATAGGTGTGTATCATGTGGGGGACCAGTTTTATGCTATCCGCAACACCTGTCCGCACCAGGGGGCTGAACTTTGCAGAGGGATTACGACCGCTCTTATTACCTCTACGAGGCCGGGCGTGTTTGAGTATGAGCATGAGGGTGAAATCGTACGATGCCCTTGGCATCAATGGGAATTTGACGTCAAGACTGGATGCATGATCGTCGATCCGAAAATGAGAACGAAGAGTTATGAAGTGACAGTGGAACGATACAATGTCTCCATCGAAGATAATCACTTATACGTTCACCTATAAGATAAAAGGTCAAATCCGAATTTTCCTTTCAGAAAATATTGATTATAGAGAAGGGTTGGTGTTTTCATGATGAAAAAACTAATAGGTTCAGGCGTAGCAACAGTGCTTGCTTTAAGTGCTATCTTGACCGGATGCGGCGGCACCAACCCAGCAAGCCAAGCCACGACGAATCCTGTTCCTGCTAGCGAAGCAACAGCCAAACCAGCTGATGAAAAACCAATCGAGTTGAAGATGGGTCATGTGCTTTCCCCAGACAGTCACTTTCATGCATTAGCAACAAAGTTTGCGAAGCTTGCGGCGCAGAAGTCAAACGGGGCAATAAAAATCACGATTTTCCCTCAGTCACAGTTAGGAGGGGACGTAAGAATGATCCAGTCTATGCGCACAGGTATACAGGGATTATCCATCACCGCCTCGTCGATCCTGGTCAATACAATTCCGGAATACATGATTTTTGATCTGCCTTACTTATTTGACAGTATCGATCAAGGCAATGAGGTGCTCAGTGGTCCTGTTGGCAAAAAATACCTGGATATGCTTGAAAAGCATGATCTTGTTGGATTAGGCTTCCTAAGCGTATTAGAGCGCAACGTATTCTCCAACAAAGCTATTCAATCAGCTGATGACATCAACTCCCTAAAACTCAGGATTATGCAAGCACCTGGTCATGTAAAATCCTATGAGGCACTGGGCGCACAGCCGACACCCATGGCTTATTCCGAAGTTTACATGTCCTTGCAGCAAGGAGTTATAGATGGAGGGGATACCACCCCTGACCAGTTCATTATGGACAAATTTATGGAAGTCGCAAAGAACTATAACTTGACAAAGGTTCATTACTTGCCGCTCGTACTGACCATGTCCAAGGTAGTCTGGGATCAGATGAGTCCGAACCAGCAAAAAATCCTTCAAGAAGCAGCTGATGAAGCCTTGGCATACCAAATCGATTATTACAAAAACGAGTATGCGAGATCTATTGAAGCCATTAAGCAAGCAGGGGTTTCGGTGGTTGAATCAGATGTAGAAGATCTGAAGAAGAAAGCAATTACATCCTACGATGCCATTTTAAAGGACATTCCTAACGGAAAACAACTTTTAGAAGAGATTCAAGCTGCCAAGAAATAATTTGTCAGAAGTAAGAGAATCCAGGGAGGTACCCACGGATCAGCTAGTTTTTCACCTATTAAATAGCACATGATCTTAGTCGGTTTGTCATTTTAAAAGGAGAGATGTGGTATGAAAAAGAAACGGTTAGTCAGCGGATTAACTGTTGCATTGGCACTTGGAACGTTCTTGACTGGATGTGGCAGCAGTACGAATACGGGTTCAAATTCACAGGCATCTAACGGTAATAGTAACAGTAAGGAATCTTCCTCTAATCCTTTTTCTGAAAGCGATGACAAACCCGTTGAATTAAAGTTAGGACATGTGCTTTCTCCTGAAAGTCATTATCAGGCGATGGCAAATAAGCTGGCAGAGCTGGCAGCAGAAAAGTCTAACGGGACCATTAAAATTACTATTTTCCCTCAGTCCCAGTTAGGTGGGGAAGTGAAAATGATTCAATCCGCCCGTACCGGTACGTTGGGAATGTTCATTACGGCCCAAGCCCCGTTGGTCAATACAATTCCAGAGTATGGTGTATTTGACCTACCGTATTTGTTTGATAGTGTCGATCAAGCAAACGAAGTACTAGCCGGACCCGTAGGAGATAAATTTCTTGATATGCTGCCGCAGCATGGTATGGTTGGACTCGGGTGGCTCACAGCACTTGAACGTAACGTATTTTCTTCTAAATCAATCCGTTCAGTTGAAGATATGAGTTCTTTAAAGGTTCGAGTCATGCAGGCTCCAGGTTATGTAAAAGCCTATGAGGCTTTAGGCGCCGTACCTACTCCAATGGCTTATTCCGAAGTTTACTTATCTTTGCAGCAAGGAGTCGTTGATGGAGGGGATACGACACCAGACCAATTTATTATGGACAAATTTATAGAAGTGGCAAAGTATTATAACTTGACGAAGGTTCATAATTTACCATTGCTTTTAATAGCCTCTAAAGCTCAATGGGACCAGTTGAGCCCGAATCAGCAAAAGGCACTGCAGGAAGCCGCTGATGAAGCTTTAGCGTTCAATATTGAATATTATAAAAAGGAGTACACGGATTCCTTAGAAAAAATCAAACAAGCTGGCGTTGAAGTGGTTGAAACTAACGTATCTAGTTTGAAAGAGCAGACCATGAAAGCATACGATGCGATATTGAAAGATATTCCTGATGGGCAAAAGAACCTAGAGGAAATTGAAGCGGCGAAGAAGTAATGGGGGACTACCTGGGATCTCATGATGAAACTTGGGATCCTAAATTTTCTATACCCAAAACATCATGTTAATGAAAAAGGGGAAGAAAATAGATGGAATTATTAGAACCGATTCGTCTACGTGGCCTTGAAGTACGAAATCGCATCGTGATGGCGTCGATGACTACACGTTTTGCTGGAAACAAAGGGGAAGTGACAGATGAGCTCATTGAATATTATGCAGCTAGAACACGTGGAGGTGTCGCTATGATTACCGTTGAGCTGGGTTCACCTCATCCATCTGGTCGGCACAGGAGACGGGAAATCGGAATATATAGTGATGAGTTTTTGCCGGGACTAACGATACTGGCTAGCAAAATAAAAGAACTTGGAGCACGTGCATCAATCCAAATTGGACACGGGGGTAGCCGTGCTAGACCAGACGTCACCGGTTATCCTGCAGTTGCACCATCCAATGTCCCCCAAGACGTTCCTGTGGATGGCAATATCCAATCCGTCCATCTACGTCTATGATTAAGGAGATCGGTGAACTGATAGAAATACATGCTTCCAGAATCCTTGAGAATGAAAAACGCCAGTTTTGACACTGTTGAATTTAAGGATTTATGACTATCTGATCGCACAATTTCTATCCCCTTTGGAGAATATTGTAAAGATGAGTACGGTGGTAACCTGCAGGGTCCGTTTTGCGTTGGAAATTGTGAGGAAGTGCAGGGAAGTTATTGGTGATATGCTGCTTATATTTAGAATCAAATAGAGATGAGTTTGATGAAACTAACTTAGAGCTTTAAAAATGGGAACTTAAATGATTCATTCAATAATAGTTATTTAGAATGTCAAGCCACAGTCCCTTGAGAGATTGTGGCCTGACATCAAACATACGGCATACCCTGATGGTTTTTATTTAACCGGATTATGTTCAAGGGAAAAAGAGTTAAAACATTAACATAGATTTTTGGGCATAAATATCCAAAGGGGTCAGAGAGGACTTATGTATTCTGCCACCTTGGATCATTGATAAAAATGAACCATTTAGGAATGGTACAATAATAAACTAATGAATAAAAAAGATTATAAAGAATCACAAAAATACTAGACAAACAAGATGAGTTATCTGTATACTTTTATATATTAAAAAAGAATACATATTCATATATTTCATTTGTTTTTATGGTTAATAGATTGATTGTAATCGTTTGCAATTTTTTCAACCAAAAACTTGAAAAGGTAGACTTATTTATTGCGATTACCTACTAATTTTTATTGTTAAAAGTCTAAAAAATAAAGATAAACCAAGAAAATGAACTATATGAAAAAATATACATTGTAAACGATTGCAATATAATCAGATTCAGTCATGTGCCTGTTTGACTATTTTTTTATCCTTATTTGCATCACTCGCATTCTTTCAAATATCTTTCGCTTTTTAAAAGGAATTTTTAAAAAAGATAAATGATTTCAAGCAGGGTAGGACGATATATGTTTGAGTCGGAGGCTAATGAAGAAGGACTTAAAAAGACTTTATAATAAGTGCTTTTATTGTAAACGTTTACGATAATTTTTTCATAGGAGGGCCTCTAAATGAAGTTTTCTTTAAGGCATAAGTTGCTAAAGAGGGATTTAATGTATTCTTTCAAATAAAAAACTAAAAAAGTAGGCAGGTGCTAAGGATGATTATTTTAACAGAAGAGCAAGAAATGATCCGGAAAATGGTACGAGAGTTTGCAGAAGAAGAGATTGCTCCGATTTCTGAAGAATTATGGGAGAATCAACACTTTCCTTACGAATTTTGGCGTAAAGCTGGAGAGCTAGGTTTAATTGGTTTGCCTTATGAGGAGAAATATGGTGGTTCTGGTGGGGATTGGTTATCCTTTGTGATCGTATTAGAGGAGCTAGCCCGCATCGATTGTGCGGTTGCCAACTCAATTATGGCTAATTCCTCCGCTGCAAGTTTGCTTTCCAACTTTGGAAACGAACAACAAAAAGAACAATTTCTGCGTCCTATTCTGACTGCAGAAAAAATTGGCGCCATCGGATTAACGGAAGCCAATGCAGGTTCTGATGCAACTGCATTAAAAACCCATGCTGTGCTAGATGGTGACGAATGGGTGATTAATGGATCAAAGATTTTTATCAGTAATTCAGACAATGAAAAGACAGGACCTGTCATTATTGCTGCGGTCACCGGCAAAAAAGAGAATGGTAAAAATGAAATTTCCAATTTTATTGTACCAAATGGTACACCTGGATTTACGTATGGAAGAAAGCTAAAGAAAATAGGCTGGCGTGCATCAAGCACAGGGGAATTATTTTTTGAGAATTGCCGGATTCCAAAGGAAAATCTGTTGGGACAACGAGGAGCAGGAATGAGACAAACGTTATCTACCATTGGCACAGGGCGTATTCTGATCGCTGCGCTGGGTTTGGGGATTCTCCAAGGTTCATTGGATCGTTCTGTTGCCTACCTGCATGAACGGACCGCATTTGGCAAGCCTCTAAGTGATTATCAAGCGCTACAGTTTAAAGTTGCAGATATGGCTACACATGCTCATGCGGCACGACTTATGATCTATCAGGCAGCCTCTCTTAAGGATGTTGGGAAACCTTTTGAACAAGAATCTTCGATGGCTAAGCTTTTTACAACAGAAAAAGCTATGGAGGCATCACACCAGGCGATTCAAATTCATGGCGGTTATGGAATTATGAGTGAATATGCCGTATCTCGCGCTTTCGGGGATGCAAAGGTATTAGAAATCGTAGAGGGTACTTCAGAAATTCAGCGCATGATTATCTCGCGCCATCTACTTAAATAAATAAGGTCAGATACACCGGCTTTATATATTGCATGTGGGATATCTGGGGCAATACAACATTTGGCAGGAATATCTAGCTCCAAAGTGATTATAGCGATTAATGGATTCTGAATTTTGTTGAGGGTTTATTCAAATGGTGCCTTTATTAATTGAAGAATTTAAGAAAGTTCTTGTTGAAGCGTAATCAGAAAATGATAGATACAAGATTCTTTATAAGGGTGTGAGAGAACATGCTGGCATTTTTAAATTTTATAGCATTTCTATTGGTAACAGGCTATGCCATTTATCTAGTTTCCAACGTGGTTTACAGCCGTATTACCTTCATTAGGCTAGGAAAGAAATCCAATTTGAAAGAAGATACTCAGCAGCGCATTAGCGAAGTTATGGTCAATGTGTTTGGGCAAAAGAAGCTCTTCAAAGACCCAAAAAGCGGATTGATGCATGTAGTGATGTTTTACGGCTTCATCATTCTCCAATTTGGAGCTATTGAACTCATTCTCAAAGGTTTATTCAAAGGATTTGAATATCCGATAGGTACGGCCCATCACTTTTTTAGCTTAACCCAAGAAATTACGACCCTTCTTGTATTTCTTGCCACGGCATACGCGTTTTACCGTCGTTATGTAGAAAAGCTTGGACGATTGAAGCGCGGCTGGAAAGCGGGTCTTGTCATTATGTTTTTGTCTACGTTAATGCTATCGATTCTATTATCCTTGGCGTTCGAGCATCTGTGGCTAGGTGAACCAGGCGATACGGTATATGCACCGATCTCGACTTTACTTGCAGTCTTGTTTAGTGGAATCAGCACCACGGCAGCTGGCGTCTTATTTTATATCTTTTGGTGGATCCATCTGCTTACCCTACTTTGCTTTGCAGTTTACGTTCCACAGTCCAAGCACGCACATTTAATTTTTGCGCCCATAAACGTTTTCCTGCGGGATACCAAACCCGTCGGAAAGCTTACCTCCATTAACTTCGAGGATGAATCGCAAGAAAGTTATGGCGCGGGGAAAATTGAAGATTTTCGCCAGAACCAACTCGTCGACCTCTATGCTTGTGTGGAGTGTGGACGGTGCACGAACATGTGCCCTGCGTCAGGAACAGGAAAAACGTTGTCACCAATGGATCTGATCGTGAAGATGAGAAACCATTTAACCGAAAAGGGAGCGTCGATTACCTCCCGCACACCGTGGATGCCGGGCTTTGTATTCGGTAATAAAGCCAACGAGATAGCTGCCGCTGCTTCTGGTTCATCTGAAGTGGCGGCCACCGCACAGTATGATGTCAACCTGATTGGTGGTGTCATTACCGAAGAGGAAATCTGGGCATGTACAACCTGCCGCAATTGTGAAGACCAATGCCCGGTGGCCAACGAGCACGTGGAAAAGATCATCGATATGCGGCGCTACCTTGTGTTGACCGAAGGAAGCATGCCTTCAGAAGCTGCCCGTTACTTCCAAAACATTGAGCGTCAAAGCAATCCATGGGGGATTAACCGCAAAGAGCGTATCAAGTGGCGTGAAGGCCGGGAGGATATCCAAGTGCCAACCGTCAAGGAAACAGAAGAGTTTGACTATCTTTTGTGGGTCGGATCGATGGGATCCTTTGACAACCGCAGTCAAAAAATTGTCCAATCCTTTGCGAAAATTTTAAATGTAGCTAACGTCAAATTTGCCATCCTTGGTAACGATGAACGAAACTCAGGAGATACCGCGCGCCGGTTAGGAAACGAGTTTTTATTCCAGCAATTGTGCCAAGAGAACATCGAAAACTTCCAAAAGTATGAGGTCAAAAAGATTGTTACGATCGATCCTCACGCATACAATACTTTTAAACATGAGTATCCCGAATTTGGCTTAGAGGCTGAGGTTTATCACCATACTGAAATCATTTATCAGTTGATTCAAGAAGGGCGTATTAAACCAACCAAGGAAGTCAAAGAAGCCATTGCTTATCATGATTCTTGTTATATCGGCCGTTACAACGACATTTATGACATTCCGAGAAAAATTTTAAAATCGATCCCAGGTGTCAGCGTGCTCGAAATGGATCGTAACCGCGAAGATGCTCTATGCTGTGGAGCTGGCGGCGGGATGATGTGGCTGGAAGAAACGCATGGGAAGCGAATCAATATTGAAAGGACAGAGCAAGCCTTAAAGCTTAGCCCATCAACGATCGGAAGTAATTGTCCGTACTGCTTAACGATGATGAGCGATGGTACAAAGGCAAAGGAAGTTGAAGACCTAGTCAAAACGTTAGACATTGCAGAAATTGTGGAACGTTCGCTTTAGCCAATTATTAACTATAACCTAATAGACGATTGGATACTTCGTATTTTTCATACAGCACATAGCCAAACAATGACAGAAACCCCAATTCAATTTAAGAATTGGGGTCTTCTTTTACCAGGTGAATATTCGGTCCAGGGGTGACCAAATTAAAAAAGGGAGACCGTGTCATGGCTTGGTTAAACACTTCATTTTACTTCTTTGGACCTCATTGTAGATGGATAAATAAAAGGAGTTAGAGACGCGCATCAAAAAAGAGGTGTCACATGCTAAAGGAAAAAATAAATTCGGTTCGACCCCTGTTTATGACCTTCATTAATATAAAGTATTTGACATTTGTATCTGTATCATTTATGATTACAGTATCCTTCTTGAGGAGGAACAGGCTAACGTGAACAGCGAATTCACCATTGCAGTACACAGTTTAGTATTCTTAGCTTATCTGCCTGAGCATATGGCCAGCAGTGATGTGATTGCCAAGAATGTTTCTACAAATCCAGCAAGAATCAGAAAAGTGATGAGTTGCTTGCGTAAAGGCGGCTTTGTAAAGACCAAAGAGGGCATTGGTGGCGGCTATATCCTGAACGGTGACCCACAGGAAATCACCTTAGCCCAAATTTACCGTACCGTAGCGTGTGGAACGATTAAACCACACTGGTGTACAGGGGATCCAGAACAGAATTGTATGATCTCATCGAATCTTCAGTCTGTCATGGATGATATTTTTAATGAAGCGGATTTGTATTTTGAACAATATTTAAACCGAATTACTCTAAGCTTCGTGTTGGAAAGGATAAAACAGAATAAATAAATTCTGTTTTATTTCTCTATAATGTAATTTTTTTTATTACAGATATTTTCTAGGTGAACTTTAACATTTTTTGTAACATTATGTGCCGAGGTGAATGATAATGACAGGAAATAAGCAACACTTCGCAATCGGAGACTGGATTAAAGGAAAATCAAAAAATGGAGAGTTAATCCGCGGTTTTGTAGAAGCTTCAGATTATATAGAGGGTTGGGTAAAGATAAAGGTCGTTACCTGCGATAATGAAGAGACCGTAGGTAGAACAGTACAAACCTTAACGAAATGGGTTGAGAAATTGCCTGAATCAACACGGAATGAGGAACAAATACTGCAAATGGTTGACTTGGCTTTGCTAACCCGCGACGAATCATGGTTTTTAGAGCTCTCTTTCGAATTAAATCAATTGAGACAGGGTAGAAGTGATAATCGTAAAAAATACAAATTAAGTCCGATCCTGAAAAATCGATGGAGAAGATTAGAGATTAGTGAAGAATTCTAAAACGAACTAATGGAGGAATCAAGAATGGCTATTCTAGAAGTAAACGATCGTACATTTCAAACGGAAATATATTCTGGTACGGTATTAGTTGACTTTTGGGCTCATTGGTGTGGACCTTGCAAAATGATCGCCCCTGTATTGGAGGAAATCGATCAAGAAATGGGAGATCAGATCAAGATTGCAAAATTAAATGTCGATGAAAATCCGGAAACCACAGCACAATTTGGAGTCATGAGCATTCCTACTTTGTTATTAATAAAAGAGGGAGAAGTAGTCGAAAAAATAGTGGGGTTCCAACCTAAGGAACTATTGTTAAACACTATTAACCGCCACTTGTAGGATAGGATCTATTTATGCATTAATTGTAACAAAAAAAGTTACACAAAAATGACCATAAAGAAGGTGAGATCAGCGTGACGATGGGAAACCAGAGGCAAGTCCGGGTAGTTGTAGGCATGTCCGGTGGGGTGGATTCATCCGTAGCGGCTTATTTATTAAAACAACAGGGATACGATGTAATTGGAGTGTTTATGAAAAATTGGGATGACACCGATGAATTTGGTTATTGCACCGCTGATCAAGATTATGAAGATGTTCGACGAGTGAGTGATCAAATTGGCATCCCTTATTACACGGTGAATTTTGAACGTGAATATTGGGATCGGGTGTTCACTTATTTTATTAAAGAATATGAGCTGGGTAGAACGCCGAACCCTGATGTTCTATGTAATAAAGAAATCAAATTCAAAGCATTCTTAGAGCGAGCTATGCAATTGGGTGCAGACTATGTGGCCACCGGTCATTATGCCCAAGTAGAAGAAAGGGAAGGGCAATACTTTCTAAAACGTGGAGCAGACCAAGGAAAAGATCAAACTTACTTTCTTCATTTGTTAGGTCAAAATGAGCTTTCCAAGATCCTATTCCCCATTGGGCATTTGAATAAATCCCAGGTAAGGGAGATCGCCAATGAAGTGGGTCTAACCACTGCATCAAAAAAAGATAGTACAGGAATTTGCTTTATCGGTGAACGCAATTTTAAACAGTTTCTAGGAACCTATTTGCCAGCAAAACCTGGAGACATCAGAACCTTAAATGACGAGGTAGTAGGTACCCATGACGGGCTGATGTACTATACGTTAGGACAAAGACGTGGCATGGGGGTCGGTACGAAGGGAACAGGTGAGCCTTGGTATGTAGCGGATAAAGATCTTGAGAGGAATATCCTCTACGTGGTTCAGGGCGGATCCCACCCTGCCTTGCAGTCAGAAGGACTAATGGCTAGCGGTGTGAACTGGATATCGGGAGAAGAGGTCGGGTCGGTTTTTACCTGTACAGCGAAATTCCGTTATCGTCAGCCAGACCAAACCGTCACCGTCTTTGTTCGTGATGAACAGTGGGTGGATGTATTTTTTGACGAACCGCAAATTGCGATAACACCAGGTCAGTCTGTTGTTTTCTATCAAGATAATGTTTGTCTCGGTGGAGGAACCATTGATCATGTCTATAGGAATAGAGATAAAGAAAGCAGAGCAACAGCATAAGGGCGGGCAACTGCCCTTTCTTTATAGTAAGCGAATGTTGGACTTCTCATAAATTTGGTCCTATTTGCACAATGATACATAAGTAATTCTAATGTATCTTTACTTTATAAAAATCAGAGGTGTTTAATTTGATGAGTCTGTTATTTTCTCCTTTTTCCATAAAAGGTCTACAATTGCAAAATCGAGTTGTAATGGCTCCTATGTGTCAGTATTCAGTAGAAGCGATGGACGGGACTCCGAATGAATGGCACTATGTGCATTATATGAGCCGCGCTGTTGGTGGAGTAGGATTAATGATCATGGAAATGACGGATGTGGAACCAGATGGTCGAATTACGAATCATGATCTTGGGTTATGGTCAGATGAACAGATTCCTGCCTTTGCCAAGATTATTAACGGAGTTCACCAGTACGGTACAAAAATTGGGATCCAAATCGCTCATGCGGGCCGCAAGGCAGAGGATGCAGAGACACCTGTTGCACCCTCAGCCATTCGATTCCCTTCGGATGGGTATAAGGAGCCTCGTGAATTGTCAACCGACGAAGTGAAAGATATGATTCAACTTTTTGCGGATGCCGCAGGCCGTGCCGTGAAAGCTGGGGTAGATTTGATTGAGATCCATGGTGCACACGGGTATCTGATTCACCAATTCCAATCCCCACTAACTAATCATAGGAAGGATACCTATGGACAGCACTTAGAAAAGTTCGGTGTAGAGGTGATCGAAGCCGTAAAGAAACAAATACCTTCCGATATGCCGCTTATCTTTAGGATATCCGCTGTGGAATATGCAGATGGTGGGTATGATTTGGATCATGCCATCCAGCTTTGCCACGCATACAAGGAAGCAGGAGTGGATTTGTTCCACGTAAGTTCTGGAGGAGAAGGGCAAGCGGGGCAAAGAAAACCAGGAAATTATCCAGGCTACCAAGTTCCGTTCGCTCGTGCCATTCGCGAGTCCCTTTCCATCCCGGTCATTGCCGTTGGTAGGTTAGAGGATCCGGCTCTGGCAGAGTCTGTCGTTGCTAATGGAGATGCAGATCTGATCGCGATCGCTCGTGGATTATTGCGCGATCCTTACTGGGCCATCCACGCGGCACGTCAACTGGGGACTGAAGTGAAAGTACCTAAGCAATACATCCGAGCTTTTTGATACAATATGGGGTAGCCGTCAAAATATAGCACTTTCCTAATGAAGGAAAGTGCCTTTTTTTATATCGTATCAATGAATAGCATCCCAAGCCGACATTGAAAGAATTTGCAGGGGTCTAAATTGAGATATTAAACGAAAGGGAAAGATACTTCATTTAACCTGTAAAATCCTCACTCGTGAAATAGGTGATTTGGAACTATAATACGTCACCTTACCATTGTTAAAAGAATATCTAGCTAAACAGTCTGAACGTAAGAGAACAACCCAAATCATAGGCTGTCGATCCCGACCCTCCGTAACTCTGTGAAATTGATTGAACCCGGTGGAAGGATTCCTGTCAATGTTTATGCTTGCCAGCTACTCGATAACGGAGCACCATTAGATTTCATTCAGGGGATGTTGGGGCATGAAAAAGCCTCAACAACTCAAATTTATGCTCAATTACGGGGAGAGCGTCAAAGAGAGCTATATAAACGATTTTTCTAGGAGCCTAAAGGCTCCTTTACTGTGCTAAGGGACAGTTATCTTGGTTAACATTGGACAAAATAATAAATGAAAATTACTGGAAAGGACATTGTGTTATGTCAGTTGAGCGCACTATTTTGATTGTGGCATGGATTTTAATAATTCTTGCCCTTTTATTGTTGGTTCCAAGGAAAAAATTCCGCGAAGCACAATTAGCATTTCTAATTAAACAGATGATTACTTGGTCAGGAGCTATGTTTGTGGTTGAGAAGGGGTGGATTCAATTTCCTGTACGTGAAATTTCCTCATATGGTTCGAGTTTTACTTATGATTTTTTTGTACACCCCGCTCTTTGTGCAATTTTTATTGCTCATTACCCTGAAAAAAGAAGCATTCTTAATAAATTAGGGTACTACGCCCTGTTCTGCTCTGGAATGACATTAATAGAGGTAATGGTTGAAAAGAATACCAACTTAATCAAGTACACAGGTTGGACTTGGTATTGGACTTGGATTGGTTTATTCATTACTTTCGTCATATCACGTTTGTATGTCCGTTGGTACTGTAAGTTAATCCACTAATGAGGAATACAATAAGTCTAAATTTCTGCGGTTATATAAGTAACTGAGATCAAGAGTTGAATAGACGAAAGATGGGCTTTAATTCGAAGGAAGCCCTTTATTGTGCTATTGGGTAGCGCAATATATTTATTGGATAGGAGAGTGGCAATTATTGAGAAAAGGCGCTCTCCGTACTCAAGAAAAACGCCAGATTGTTGAATAATTCTATAATTATTTATGAAACGGTTCACTGCTAGTTTAAGGGTAAAGCAAAATATTTCTTAGAAAGGGGATCTAGACAAAAGGAATAGTTAATCTGGATTGCCAAATAAGGCTTTCAAGTATAAGAATAGAAAGAACTGTTTGCCAAGGGTATCCGGCCACTTAGGAGTGCACCACCGTCTGAATGGTTAGCTGCGGCAAGGTCACCTCCGTGTTGCGTAATGATTCTCTTTGATATCGTCATTCCCAGCCCCACTCCGCCAGTTAAACGATTTCTCGATGCTTCACCACGATATAATGTTTCAAAAACTCGTTTAAGCTCATCTGAAGAGAAACCCTCACCTGTATCTTTAATGGTAAAGGTCACATTGTTGCCATTCTTATAGCATTCTACAAAAATCTCCCCATGGCAGGGTGTATGTCTGATTGCATTATCCAATAAGTTGTTCATGGCTCGCTCCAATAAGTGCGAATCACCAATGACTACACAGTCCTCACCAAGTTGGTACACAATGATCGATATATGCTTCTGATGAGCTAGCAGACTAACACTGTCAATTGACTTCTGTATAACAATTGAAAGGTCTACCGTATTTTCTTTGAATTCCATCTCAAATAATTCTGTCTTTGTAAATGTGAAAAGGTCCTCTACAAGTCGGTCCAATTGTGCAGACTTTTCCTTACAAACCTGCAGATACTTTATTTGTTTTTCAGGTGAATCAGCAATACCTTGCTCTAAACCTTCCAAATAGCCCCGTAAGGCAAATAATGGTGTCCGTAAATCATGCACAACTGCAGCAATCACAAATCTTCGTCGATCTTCCAATTCTACCTGTTTCTGAAAAGATTTTTTTAAACTATCCACCATCGCATGAAAACCGTCATGGACTTCAGCGATTTCTGAAATTTTTGAGGAAGGTAACTGGATATCCAAATCTCCTTCTGCAATCTGCCTAACACTTGCGCTCATTTTCTCCAAAGGAATGAGAATATATCTTCGAATTGCATGGGCTACAATCAAAAAGGCCAAGAGTAGACCAGTAATTAATTTAATTTTAGGAAGCTTCCTTTCTTTACCTTTTATCATTCATACCATTTTTTCTTGTACGGGAAATGACCAGGAGGATGGATGAGCTTTGGTTATTCATCCTATCCTTCAATCTTATGGGCAGGGATTGCAATCGTGCTGCTTGTTGGCGGCACGATTGGAATGATGCATAGAAATCTAAAAAGGATTATTCTTTCAAAGTACCCTGAGAAATTACCTTTTTTTATTGATCATGGCTGCTGTCTTGATTATGACGAATCGCAGTTTATTTTCCTAGGTATCAATGGAGGAAGAGAAAATGAAAAAAATCATTCGAATAGCCATTGTAATTATCCCAATAATTGATTATAAAAAAATCATATTTAAATTGAATCATTCTAGTTCAAAGCTTAGGTCTAGGACGGATGAAATCTCAAACTCCACTTTTTGAAGCTGCTTATCGGCAAGATCGTATTCTTCGAGGAGTTGCTGTAAATGGAGTTTGTATGCATTGAGAGCCTGCTTTGGACCGACACTTCTTTTAGCTAAGTCAATGAGAAGTTGAGCTTTCCGTATACCTGCGTGCCTCTTAACATATTTTTTCCACCCTTCGATTATTGGGGGAATACAGATTTAACTTTTTGGCTATTTATTCCGGTGATTTTACATTGTTCCAATGTTATTTACTCCAACATGAAAAACGCACACTAAGACATATATTATGGACGCTAAAAAGACGATTCTCCTTCCCTAAGGTAGGAAGAACCTTCTTTGTTGTCTATTTAGCTATAGATTCCCGTAGGGAAATTAATAATAATTATTTGTACTCCACATAGGAACGAACGCAATTCCGTCCATCTTGTTTCGCCTGATACAATGCTTTATCTGCTGATGCAACCAAGTTTAAAGATGGGGTATATTTTGTCGGCACCATCGTTGCTGTTCCTAAACTAATTGTAGCCCACTGATAGATTTTCGAACCGGCTTGAGGAATCTCTAATCTCTCGATGGCTTCCCGAATTTTTTCTGCTACTCTCCTGGCACCTTCTTCATGTGTTTCTGGTAGAATGACACTGAATTCTTCCCCCCATATCGGAAAATGCGGTCTCCTGGTCTTCTTAATACATTTCAAATGGTTGTGGCCACTTGCTTTAAACATTCATCTCCACCTTGATGGCCGTAGGTATCATTAAAGGCTTTGAAATAATCAATATCCAACATGATCAGCGACAAAGGGATGGAGTTTCGAATTGATCGCTGCCATTCTATTTCTAGATATTCATCAAACAAACGAACGGCGATTGGCCACCCCAGTCAATCCGTCAGTGGAGGAAAGGTGTTGTAAAAGTTCGTTAGCCACCTTAAGCTTTTGTTCAGTCAGTTTCCTTTCGGAAATATCTTCAATGATAACCTGGAAAGCAGGCTTATCCATATACTCAATGGGGTAGCAATTACATCTACATCAATTACCTATCCATCCGAGAAAACATATTTTTCTTCCAATAAACCTACAGGCTTATTGATTTCCAACTGTTGAATTCTGTCCCTGACGATTTCATGATAATCAGGATGAACATATTCCAAAATGTGCCGACCAATTAGATCCTCTGGGGATGAGAACCTAAGCAGACGAACACTCGCTGGATTAGCGTAGACGATTTTATCTGCCTGATGAACGATGATTGCATTGGGGGAAGACTCAATCAACGCACGATAACGTTCTTCACTATTCTGTACTGAATGCATATGGTATTGGACCAATTCAGCCATTTGGTTAAACGTCCCACAGAGTTCCTGAAGCTCAATAGAAAAATGAGCATAAGAAGACGGTTCGATGCGGTATTCATATTTTTCTTTTCCCATTTGACGTGCACCCTTCAGCACTTCTTTAATCGGAATTTCAATCTGTTTGGAGAGTAACAACGTACACACTAAACCTATGATCAGAACGAGCAATAGGGCTACCGTTAACACCATCATCAATTGGTAGAAAGGAGAGAAGATGTCATCCCTCGCAAATTCCCCAATGATAAGCCATTTATGGCCATTGACCCACCTATAATCACCAAAAACAGTTTCGCCCCTGTAATCTGGATAACTTTGAGTGACTTGTTTCCCCTGCATAGCTAGGCGGAAAAATCCAAAGTGTCTAGAGCAATCTCTATTTCGCTAAACTGGCAGTTATCCTCAATAAATGCTGCTTATGATGGGACATAAAATTGGTATTATTTGATACATGTCGGAATTAATTTCATGCAGGTCATCATGAAACCATGAATTACAGTGATTAGGCTTAGTTTAGGAATAATTTCTGTCTGTGCAGCCACTTTTATTGAAGGATTTTACGGCCTCCGTGGGACTTGAAGAATAATTCGATGATAAATTGTATTATTATGTTTACATTATTTTTAAAATTATTATACTATTAGTATTGTTTGGTCACTATCTTGCAAAGAGGTATTTATAAATGATTCGCGAACTATTCATCAATATCACCATTCTTGTTTGTGCGTATTTTGTTATCCATCAACTTTTTAAGGATATAAACCTCTCGATTTATTCCAGCATAAAGGAACGTATCTATTATGGTATTGCAAACGGTATTGTAGGTCTGTTATTACTATTATTTCATTTTCCCATTTCTACAGGGATCTACATAGATTTACGTTATTTACCCATTGTGTTTGCAGCCTTATATGGTGGTTGGGCTTCTGCGTTAATCGCTACTATTATCGTGTATTCCGGAAGATTGCTGATATATGATGAATTTCATATACAATTATTACTTGTTCAGTTGACCCTTTTTGTTACTGCTGGATTTTGTGCTTTTATTGCAATATTTAAACTTAGAAATTGGATTAAGATGTTGTTGATGTTAACAGCAGTAAGCATAACAAATCTCTATATTGCTTATGTCATCACTATTCAGGACAAGTCCGTCAACATTTTATCTCTGTATAGAGATTATATCCTAGCTATTTGGATAGGCGGGGGAATAGGCTTTTATCTAATATCATATCTTCGTCGAGTAAGCTTATTTGAATCAAAGTATCGTATGATTGCAGAAAACACTTCCGATTTCATACTTGTCCTAAATGAACAAATGAGGGTTACTTATTGTTCACCATCCTGCGAAAAGTACTTGGGATATAGGTTAAATGACCTAAATGGTGAGGGCCAACTAATCAAAACGGTTCATCCGGATAACCAAATAATGGTGGTTGACGCATTGGAAAGAAAACAAGCTGCCAAAGTCCAATGTCGAGTTCGGAACAAAATAGGAGATTGGGTATATTTAGAGGCAAACATTATGCCGATATATAAAAGAAATTCTTCCATTGAAGGTTTAGTAATAATTAGCCGTGATATTTCAGAACGAAAACAGGAAGAGAAACTTTTGATCAAATCGGAAAAACTATCAATAGTGGGGGAACTTGCGTCAGGAGTTGCCCACGAAATAAGGAATCCATTAACCACGCTAAAAGGTTTCTTGCAGTTTATGAAGGCTGATTTCCCAGATCCCATGTATGCGGACCTCATGTATTCGGAACTGGAGCGAATCGAGTTGATCACAAACGAGTTTCTTATGTTGGCCAAGCCTCATTTGGTGCATTTTCAACACAATGACCTGAAGTCGCTGCTAGAACAAGTTTTACCACTTATTAATTCTCAAGCTATTATGAATGATATTGAAATTATCACGAAAATCGAGCCTGATTTACCCCTATTGTTTTGTGAAGCAAATCAAATCAAACAAGTATTTATAAACTTGTTAAAAAACGCGATAGAGGCTATGCCGAACGGGGGCATAGTTAAAATTAGTATTTACCGTGAAAATTCTAATGAAATAAATATCTCTATCACGGATCGAGGGGAAGGAATAGCGCCAGAAAGAATTCCTTATCTAGGTCAACCGTTCTATTCTCTAAAAGAAAAGGGCACCGGTTTAGGATTAATGGTGTGTTCTAAAATTGTCAAGGAACATAGGGGAGAAATGGAATTTCATAGTGAGTTAGGAAAGGGGACTAGCGTCGATATCACTTTCCCATTAACTACAGCAGAGTGAAGAAAAGGGCACCCGTTTACTCCTATTTAGTTATCTACAGCCTATACTCATTTCTAGTATCATTCAAAGGCTTCGTTATTGAAATAAATCAGGTCAAATAAAAAGTTGTTCTACGACGGTTAACGATAGTTAAGGAGCCACATGCTTAAGGCTCCTTTTGGGCAGTTATGCGCAATTTGTGACTATCTCATCTCATTACTTTTGTCAATGGCTGGATGTCAAGCTCATAAACTACTTTAATCTGCATCTTTTCCCAATGTCGAAACCATTCTTGTTCACTCATTGGTCTTGAAAAAGGGGTAAGGGTTAGTGTCCCAATTTGCAAGGGATCCACTTTCGATTTCTGAAGATCCTTTAACAAGTCCCTCGACTGAGCTTCTAAGTACGATATGATATCTCTCTTGAGGTCAGCAAATTGATTTCGATCACGTATATTTTTTCCTCCGAGATATTCCTCAATCCTGCCTTCTAGTTTGACTTTCATCGTAAGGATGGAATAGTCATGATTCAATGCCATTTCAACCTTTGACCGGACTTTTCCCAGAGATACGGATAAGGATGGAAGCGCAAGTGTTTTAAGATAGTAGTTGTTGCTGATTAACTGGAATATCTGGTCTTGCCTTTTCTGAATGGAATTGATGAGTCGATCATCTTTAAATAATGCCGTACCTTCATAGGAAAAATTATCATGGTTTGCTTTAAAAATGGGCAGGACGGGATCTGCATAGGGAGAGTATAGCTTTTTCATAAATTGATGAAGATTTACGATATTGATGTCTCCTTGCTTTTCGTAGTGCTTGAACATGCGATAAAGAAAATAATCCAAATCTGGCTGCTTCGTTAGCTGATAATTGATGTAATCATCAAGATCTCCAGTCACGATAACTAGATAAAGACGTTGAGAAATAGCAGGGTCTGTCAGCACGGTGTTGACGAGTTGACGTATGCCTTTTTTGGAAATTTTCTCGTCCAAGAGCAGCATTCGAAGTTGTCCGTTTTTCAACTCACGATAATAATTCAAATTAAATTCCTTGCCGCCCTGCTTTAGCAGATGTACTTCTTGGGTTAAAAGCCGTTTTTGTTCTTTCACAAGCGGGGGAGCAAGCGTGCTGATTTTTAATTTTCCATCCCCGGTTTCTTTTATATACCAAAAAATAACGGGAGCGATTTCCTCGATCGTATTGTTTTCCACAAAAGGAGAGCAAGCTGTCATCCCCAAAATACCTATTAATCCAATAATAAGCATGCGCTGCAACTGCTTCATGAGAGGCGTCCCTTCCATTTCATCACGGCTAGGAGGGAGACTGGAACAAACAGATACGTGAATGCCCCAAACCATATTTGGAGGTTCAGCAAAAGGATTTGTTTATCTCCTGACTTCCAGAACCATTCATTAACGATCATCACACCGCTGACAATCATAAACCAACTAATCAAAAAACCGAGTCTTGTCGTCTTTTTAGTTGCTGTTCCAACTACAACACGGGCAGCGCCATAAAAATACAAAAGGAAGATTGAAAGCCAAAATACAAGTACAACCAGATGGATGGAGATTAAGATAATCTCAATTCGTTCAAAAAAAGGAGATTGCAGGTACCGGATCATGTCAATCACCGGGAATTTGATTTTATTCAAGTAGGTAGAGCCAAAAAAGAAGAGCGAAGCTATAAATAACAACAAATATTCCATAGTTGAAATCATATTCGCTATCGTAAAGGACTTCAATATCGTTTGTTTGGGTTTAAGCCAAGGAGCTAAAAACACTAATAATTCTGGACCTGAAAAGGCTGACCCGATGAACAATATTCCCCTCCAAGAATCTCTCGACCACTCTGTTGGAAATAACGGATATAAATCATGAATGGCAGCTGTTGGCGGAAAGAAAAAAGGGATAAAGGCAATAAGGATCCAAAATGTACTGAAAAATACGATGACGACAAATTGAATAGTTTTTTCCATTCCTTGGCTAGCGATATAATAACAGATTAAAAAGATAAAAAGGACAAACCAATTGGAGTTCATGGATGGGAAAATATATTGGTATACAATTTCACCTATTCCAAGGGTTAGGACAGCAATTTTAATGAATAGCAAACCCAAGCTCAAAAAAGCAAGGATCCGAACCGGTTTATCACCCAAAAGGTCTACAAATCCCTGATATCCTCCTGCATACCGAGAATGAAACCATTTTGACAATAGGAATAAGTTGATTTGTGAGAGTAATCCGACAGTTAAAATCCCCCATATCATATAAGGATGAACTAAAAAACTGGGCATGATCAAAAGGAAGTAAAGTACTTGTATTCGGTTCATGATAAACACGGTATACACACTACCAAAGGAAGTGGTTTTGTCATATAAAGAGAAGGATGTCATGCAATCATCTCCTTTGCTTATATCTCCATTTTTGAAGTGGACGCAAATATTCTGGGCGAGTTTTGATATGGTTTAGCGGACCGCGTATGAAAAGGTCAATCCAATCTCTGCCGTAAAAGGGGGCGACAGGTGCAAAATAAGGCTGTTTAAGTGACGTTAGCCGATTCAAGTGAGCCAGGATGAGGATCGTGCCGAAAGTGATACCCACTATCCCAAGTCCCCACGCCAAGACCAGAAAACCAAATTGGATTAAGACATTCGCTTTGGTCATGAGATAATTCGGAACCAAAAAGAAGGCGATAGCGGAGATGCCCATGAGGACAATCAATATTTTGCTTGCAAATCCAGCTTCAACAGCAGCCTGTCCAATTACAATGCCGCCAATGACTCCAAGCGTTTGACTGGTCTTCGTGGGCATTCGCAAACTGGCTTCTTTGATAATTTCAAGAATGACGAGCATCATCAAGGCCTCCCAAAAAGGAGAAAAAGGCAGCTTACTTCTTGACTCCAATAGAACGTATAGCATCTGCAGCGGAATCATCTGATAATGATGAGTGGTCAACGCTACATAAAGAGGGATTAATACTAAAGAAATTACAAAGCTTATATACCGGATTAGACGCAAGAAACTGGCAATGCTCCAGCGGAGAAAGTAATCCTCAGGAGACTGGAATAGATGGAAAAATGTAATGGGAGCAAGCAGGGCAAAGGGAGTATTGTTTACTAAGATAGCTACTTTCCCTTCTCCCAAGGCGTATGTGCACGCATCCGGGCGATCCGTCTGCAGAAACTGCGGAAAAATGCTATGAGGATGGTCATCCATGAATGCTGCGACTTGTGAAGAATCCAGGAACTGATCATAATTGATGGTAGAAATTTTGTTTCTAGCCTCTGAAATAAATTCAGGATTCGTCAACCCTTCGATGTATATCAAGATGACCTGTGTTTGACTTAAATACCCAATATGAAACTTCTCTGTCTTTAATTCCGTCAAAGGTAATCGCCTGCGGATCAGGGTAATATTGTCGTCAATCTGTTCACTGAAACTGTCTTTTGCCCCATAGATAACGGTTTCCGTGACAGATTGCTCTATGGACCGGCTTAATGGCTTCTCCAACTGAATAGTCCACCAATGACTATCCTTTGGGTTGTTAAAAACAATGGAGCCAAGCATGAGATTTTTTTTTGCATCCTCTAAAGTTGTAATTTTGTTGATTTTAGCGTTAGTAAAGCATTGGTCCATGTTGTCAGAAGAACACTGGATCAATGGTTCTATAATCGATTCATTTAGGCGTTCTTTGTCAATTAAAGTATTGATATAGATCAGTGTTATTGGTTGATCAAGAGCAGTTCTTTGTTCAACGAACTCTGCGTCATCGAGGTTTGCCAAGCTCGTTTTCAAGGCATCTAAAGCAATAACTGTCTTTTTAGGCTGATTATCATCGTTCTTGCCCTTTAAATGGAACATATTTACCCTCACAGAGAATTAGAATTTTTTCTGATCTTATTATGAAGCATATGTTTTCAGTTCATCCATTAACGGTTTGTCAGGACTTTATTTATTCCGCTATCGGGTGTCTTTAGCTCAATAAACAGGAGATTATTCTGAAGGATTACCAGAAAGTAAAATTAATCGGACAAAGAAAAAGCCCGACTTTCGCAGAGTCGGACTCAAAAGTTATAAGCGAGTTAAAACACATAAAAAATTCAATCAATCGGAAAGAAAACGTCTCCCGCTGACTGCCTCCGTTATGCCCGAAGAAAATTATATGAGGCAAGTCTTGTTTTTTGAATTCAAGAACAAGATGTCAAAGAAGAAACAGAGTATAAGAACCAATCTTGAGATTGGTCTTAATCCCTTTTATTAGGAAGTGAAAACCTAGGATGATAATCATTCATCCTTAAGTAAAAAATCGCATAGGACTACCCCATTTTCCCATATTGATGTATCAAGGGAGGGGATCTAATGAAAAGGTCTAGAAATAAATTCAGCATACTTGAAATCCATCCGAATAACGGACCAACATTAGAAGAACTGCAACCCAAAATTAAGGAATGGATTACAGAAGTATTGAAAATTTCCCAAAGGTTAGATTACGAAAGCTTAAAAAAGGACAACAATGGCTAATTGTAATAATGATATGCTAGGGGTGTTCAAATGATTAAAAAAGTTCAAGGCTCTATTAAATATCCTAATGATGAATTAATGGTCTTAGTTGAACAAATTAAGGCCATTATTTATGTTCGTGTATCTACAGCTGATCAAGCGATTCATGGATATTCCTTAGAATCACAGATGGAAAGGTGTATTAAACATGCAAAGGAGAAGTTTAATTATACTGAATGCCAACTAATGGTCGTTATCGAGCCTGGAGAGCAGGGAGATAACCCGGATCGACCTGGGTTGAATCATGTTTTATATCTTTTAGAAAACAGCGTTGGTAGGAAATTAGTTATTCTTCATCCAGACCGATTGAGTAGGTACTTGGCGTTACAAACAGAGATTACTCAACGTGTTTGGAATGCAGGTTGTGATCTCGAATTTGTAGAATTTCAGGTGGATCCAAATAACCCGGAGTCTATGTTAATGTACAATATACAGGGCTCAATTGCACAATACAATAAAGCAAAAATACTTGCTAATTCCAAACGTGGAAGAAAACAAATGATTAAAAACGGAAAAATTCCAGGAATAAACCGGGTTTATGGGTATAAGTATGATAAGGATCTTGATACCCTTGTGGAGGATCCATATGAAAAAGAAGTATATTTAAAAATGGTTGACTGGATGATAAATGGAAAAGACGGAGAAGAAATGACGTGTACTAAGATAGCTATAGAGCTTTGTAAACAAGATGTTCCAGGCCCTAAGGGACCAATATGGTATCAGACTACTGTAAGTAGGATACTCCATAATGATATTTATTTAGGTAAATTTTATTATGGAAAAACAGAGATTGTTCAACAGAAAGGAAAAAAAATAATTGTCGAGAAACCTAGAGAGGAATGGCTAGAAATTGAAATTCCGCGCTACATTAGTGAAGATGATTTTAATAAAGTTCAAATTAAACTAAGAAATTTAATTAAAAAAAATAGGGGTCGAGAAACACAGAATTATATTCTCAAAGGAATTTGTCGCTGCGGAAGATGTGGTGGAGCACTTGTTGCAGGACCGCCAAGTCGTTTGAAAAACGGGACGTTATTTTACTATACATGTGTAAATAAAGCCAAGAAGGGGTTTCGAACCGGAACAGGTGAAGCAGTTAATGTTTGCCGCGGGCGGAATTGGAGGCAGGACGTAATTGATGATTACGTTTGGAAATATTTAAAGCAATATATACAAAATCCAGATCAAATTATTAAAGAAATTCTTGACCAACAAGATGATATTAATAAACTTGAGGAATTGAATTTAAAGGAAGAAAATCTCTTAAGAGTAATTGAGAAAAAACAAAAAGAGCGTAAAAAATACCAACAATTGTTTGTGAAGGATTTAATTACAGAAACAGAATTAGAGGGAAATTTAAAGCCACTTAATGGGGAAGTACAACAACTCGAAGTTGAACTTGAATTTATACGTAATACAAAGAATCGTGCCAAAGAAAAGCAAAACGATTTGGGAAGAATAAAGGAAACAATTAAAAAGTATCAAAGTACTTTATCAGACCTGACTATTGAAACCAAAAGGAAGTTGGTTCAGATTTTAGTGAGCAAAGTCATTTTGAATGAAGATACTATACAAATTGTGACTAGGTGGAAACCAGAAAATGATGGGCAAAATTCTACCCATCCGCATAGTAATTCAAACCCTCGTCAAAGGGTTGGAGGATTATAAGACGGATTTTGTCCTTATTCTTGCTGGTTACTCCAACGAAATGGACGAATTTTTAAATTCGAATCCAGGGCTCCCATCCCGTTTTCCAATCCAGGTCTCTTTTCCTGATTATCGTTTGGATGAACTGATGCAAATTGCCGAGATGATGCTTGAACAACGGGAATATCAGCTCTCCTCTTATGCCAGACAAAAACTAAGGAAACATCTGCAAAACCAGATGCACCATCCCCATCGCCGGTTTAGTAATGCTCGACATGTGCGCAATATTATTGAGAAATCGATCCGCTATCAAGCGGTCCGATTAATTCAGAAGACGAACCCAAGTAAAGAGGATTTGATCACCATTGGTTCCGATGACTTGCATTGTGAATCATCCTCCGGATTGTGGTAACGAAGACGAATAGATAGGAACCGGGTGAAATCTTGAAAACTTTCTCCCGGTTTTCATTTGTGTCGAATCAAATCTATTTTTGTAAAATTAGGGGTTGATAGGGAAAGGAGGAATAAGGTAAGGTTGAATAAGCAGGAAAAAGTTGAAAAGAAAGGAAAAGTATGACCATGCCCACGCCAACGAGACCAGGACAAAACATACCGAGACGAAGAAGAAGAAAGAAGAAAAGGTTGCGTTTTCTTATTTTTAATGCCCTCATATTTTCTTTGATTATAGGAATTAGTGCTGTTGGTTATGCATCATGGCGGATTGACCAGGCTTTTGACGAAATGGTTATTCCATCTACAGAAAAGGTTCAAGTTTCGAAGAGTGCTGGGGCGGTTAAGACGGTTCAGGCGGAAGCAGAACAAGAAGAGGAAAAGGACACCTTTTCGGTGTTGATCCTTGGTCGGGATTATCGTCCGGAAACAGGGACGAACCTTACCGATGTGATGATTGTTGCGACCATTGATAAGAAAAATGGAAAAGCTTCTATGGCTTCTATTCCGCGTGATACAAAAGTGTATTTTCCTGAAATTGATCATCGAGCCAAGGCGAACGAGGCTTTTAATCTAGGTGAACATTTACGAAAACAGGAGGAAGCAGAAGGAAAACAGCCGACTGTTGATGGCTCCATGCTGGCCAAGCAGATGGCGGAGGATGTTTTTGATATCCCGATTGACCGTTTTGTCGTCGTCGATTTCGAAAGCTTTAAAGCAATTGTCGATGCGGTAGGCGGCATTACCGTTGATGTGGAGCGGGATATGATTTACAACGACCCGAACGATGGGACACATATTAACCTCCGTGCAGGACGGCAGCACCTAAACGGGCAAAATGCCCTCAATTGGGTACGTCATCGAAAAGATGATCGAGGAGAAAATTTTTACTCTAGTGACTTTGATCGCAACCGTAGACAGAAAGAAGCAATTAAAGCGATTGCTTCTGAATTAACTTCCTTTAAAGGGGCGACTAAGCTGTTTGATGTGATGGATGCGATGGCCGACCATATCCGCACAGACCTGAGCAAAGATGAGTTGAAAAGTCTTTTCCTCAGCTTGCGGAATTTCAGTCTTGATGGGATCCAAACACTGGAAACACCAAATGTCTATTGGGACAGTGCAGAACTGCAAACCGTCATACCGAAAGAAGATCGACAGCTAATACATGAGGAATTGCAGGATGTTTTGGAGGGGAAAGAGAAGCCAGAATAATGGCTTCTCTTTTGCTTAGTTTCGAGAGGGCTGTTAGGAGGAGAAAAAATATTTTTTGTATTTTCGGTAGCACTTCCGCACTAGGTTTAGTACAAAATAGGGGACAGGAACAGGAAAGTGATAGAAGAAGGGAAGATAGATCTTAAAATAGGCTTTTTTAAGATCCTTCCATTTAGAGCAATACTCCTGTTTGTAGAAATCCGATACGTCTACCACATAACCCCGCCCATCTTTCATCATCACATTTTTCCCATGTACGTCGTGCGGGTTTAAACCTTTTGTACGAGCATAGTCAAGTGCTTGGTCAATATCAAGAATCACTTGCCTGGGAATCCGAAGGCCTTCATGCATACAATTATATAATGTGGTTCCATATAGGCGTTTAAGAACTAGGAAATTCTCCTGGTGATAATAGCACTTGGAATAGGCAGGGTGGTCCCCTAAACGACGATAGACCTCTATTTCCTCGGTTATTCCAGGTCTACCCGGGGCATAAATTTTGACCACCCACCCGGGGTATTCCGGATGATATAAAACAGCTGCATAATTTCCGATCCCGCACAACTTCCAAGGGGAAGGGATTTTTTCTACAACAAGAGGTTCCGTTGAATGTAAACTGGTAATTTGAATCTGGGGAAGTAATTGTGTATTAATTAGGTTTACGAAATGTTCCATTTGTTCGCCCCATTTTAAATCCATTTCCATCTGACAATAACATGATTATGTTGGGCTTTGCAAGATGGGAACTTTGCTTGAATCTTGCTACCCTGATACGTTGAACCACTAGAAAAAGAGCATTATAATAAATAAGCATATTCCCATCTTTTGGCTTTAAGGGAATCGAAGGGCAGGGCGATAAATTTGGAACAAGAAAAAGAACGAGCCATACTTGTCGGATTACAGCATTCAAACTTGACGGATGAGGTTTTTTACACTTCCTTAAAAGAACTGGAAAGTCTGGCGGATACGGCGGGAGCAGAAGTCATTGCGACTCTGACGCAAAAAAGGCCGAGTGCAGACCGGGTGACGTATATCGGAAAAGGGAAGGTTGATGAACTGAAGGCAGCAATTGAAGAGTTAACACCTGATCTGATTATTTTTGATGGAGAACTTTCACCCATTCAACAGAGAAACTTAGAGAATCTATTGGATACGAAAATTATTGATCGAACCGCACTCATTCTCGATATTTTTGCACTGCGGGCAAAAAGTAGAGAAGGGATCCTACAGGTAGAATTGGCACGACTGCAGTATAAACTTCCTCGTTTGACTGGGAAAGGGATGGAACTAAGCCGGCAGGGAGGAGGTATTGGCAGCAGGGGGGCGGGGGAGCAAAAGTTAGAAATGGACCGCCGTCATATTCGCAGAAGGATCGATGAGATTAAGTCCCACATGGAAACCGTACAGCGGACCCGTGAATTGCACCGGGCGCAGCGAAAACGCACAGGCATCCCTGTCGTTTCGCTAGTCGGGTACACGAATGCGGGGAAATCATCCCTTTTTAATAAGATGTATTCTATCCTGGGCAATAGCGCGGTGGAGCAAGTGGAAGCAGAGAATAAGTTGTTTAAGACGCTCGATACGACCACGAGAAAGCTGGAATTGGAATCGGGATGGGAGTTCTTGTTGTCCGACACGGTTGGTTTTATTCAAAACCTTCCACATAAATTGGTGACAGCCTTTCGGAGCACGTTGGAAGAGACGGTCCAGGCGGATCTGCTGCTACATGTGATTGATAGTTCGAGTGCGAACCGTGACGAGCAAATCCAAACGGTAGAAGATGTATTGGAGGAATTGGATGCACTTGATCGGCCTACCCTTAAGGTTTACAATAAAACAGATCTTCTGGAGATTATGCCTTATCTTGGTACTGATGGGGTCGCCGTCTCTGCCGCAACAGGAGCAGGGATTCAACAGTTGGTTGATAAAATGGAAGCGATCCTTTTTGCACATTCCAAGGTATACACGATGAGAATTCCCTATCAAGAGGCGGAGATCATGTCCAGGCTACACAGGCTTGGTGAATTGATTGAGAAGAGGGAGTTAGAGGAATTCTGGGAGGTGCAGGTGCGCTTGTCTGATGAGGATTTCGGCAGACATAAAGCAGAAATCGAGGCATTTTTAATCTAAGTAGATGAGAATCGTGAACAGCTAGGAGCATAACATATGTATTCAATGTTAAAGTTTGGTGAAAAGTTAAAGCCTTATGTGGAAAAGGCAGAGGCCATGATTGAAAGCCGATTAAAAGAAATTGAGGCGATGGCGGATTATAATCAGTTCAAGGTATTGCGGGCATTTCAAGAGGCAGAAGTGACCGAATTCCATTTTGCCCCTTCCACAGGATATGGTTATGATGATGTCGGCCGGAGCACCCTGGAAGCAATTTATGCGAAGGTTTTCGGAGGGGAAGCTGCCCTCGTACGGCCGCAAATTGTATCCGGAACACATGCCATTTCCATTTGTCTATTCGGATTGCTTCGTCCTGGGGATGAACTGATGTATATTACCGGTGCCCCTTATGATACCTTGGAAGAGGTGATCGGGGTACGGGGAACTGGACAGGGATCGCTAAAGGATTATCAAATTGATTATCAGGCAATACCGCTTACGGAAACAGGGGAAGTTAACTTCGAGTTGATTGCCAGCTCTATTTCTGAGAAAACAAAAGTGATTGGCATCCAACGCTCAAGGGGTTACGCGGACCGGCCGTCGTTTACTATTAATCATTTAAAACAGATGATCAGCTTTGTTAAAGAGATTAAACCCGATATCCATGTGTTTGTCGACAACTGCTATGGGGAATTTACAGAGGCGCTTGAACCCACGCAGGTGGGTGCTGACATTATGGCTGGCTCCTTGATTAAGAACCCTGGCGGCGGACTAGCCAAAACAGGAGGCTATATTGTTGGACGTGAAGATTTGGTGAGGTTGGCTTCCTACCGTATGGCGGCACCTGGAATCGGAGCGGAGGGAGGGGCCTCGCTTTATTCCTTACATGAGATGTATCAAGGATTTTTCCTTGCGCCACATGTCGTCGGGGAAGCGCTAAAAGGGGCAACCTTCACAGCAGCAATGCTTGAATTATTAGGTTTTCGTACCAATCCTAAATGGAATGAGCCTAGAACAGACTTAATCCAATCTGTGGAATTTGGTACGGCAGAGCGACTGATTGCTTTTTGTGAAGGAATACAGAAGGCCTCTCCGGTCGATTCCCATGTTCGCCCTGAACCGAGTGAAATGCCCGGCTATGCGGATCATGTGATTATGGCAGCGGGAACCTTCATTCAGGGTGCGAGTATCGAGCTGTCCGCAGATGGACCGCTGCGTGCGCCGTTCCTCGGATTTGTGCAGGGGGGACTGACTTTTTCTCATGTTAAGGTAGGCGTTCTTACAGCTCTCGACCGAATGCTCGAAAAAGATCTGCTTTTTTAATGATATTTTTCTTAACATCCCATGTCAGAATAATTGACATGGGATTTTTGCTGCGATAAAATGTGCCTATGTTGGAAAATATGAATGAAGAGGTGTTAATCTTGGGTGATGAGATCCGTCGCAATATGGCTTTGTTTTCCATCGGAACAGTCATAAAGCTCACGGAATTGACGGCGAGGCAGATTCGTTATTATGAAGCACATGGACTGGTTCAACCGGCAAGGACAGAGGGAAATCAGCGACTCTTTTCATTCAATGATGTAGACCGGTTACTGATAATTAAATCCTATCTTGAGAAAGGATTGAACATGGCCGGTATTAAAGAGATGTTAGGGCTGGAAGCTCCTGTTACGATGGATGACAAAATGGTGGCCCCTGTCGCAAAGGGAATTCGTAAGGATATGACAGATCGGGAACTTAGACAGCTGTTGAAACAGCAAATTATGATGAGTAAACCGGGATCATCGACATCTTTGATTAGTGGGGAATTATCTCGATTCTTCATTAATTAACGATAGATAAAAAATAAGAGTGTTGAGGGAGGCTTAACTATGGGTAAAAGGTATTCTAAAGAAGATATTCGTCAACTGGCGCAGGATGAGAATGTTAAGTACATTCGACTTGTGTTTACAGATTTATTAGGAATGATTAAAAATGTAGAGATTCCCGTTAGTCAGTTGGACAAGGCATTGGATAATAAGATGATGTTTGATGGTTCTTCCATCGAAGGATTTGTTCGAATTGAAGAATCGGATATGTACCTTTACCCTGATTTGGACACCTGGATGGTCTTTCCATGGGGCAATGAATATGGGAAAGTAGCTATGATGTTCTGTGACGTGTATTTATCTGATGGCGTAACGCCATTCCCTGGTGATCCTCGAGTCATTTTAAAACGTACTCTTAAAGAAGCTGAAGAGCTTGGATTTACAGCGATGAATGTGGGACCTGAGCCGGAATTCTTCCTATTTAAACTAGATGAAAAAGGCGAACCAACGCTTGATTTAAACGATAAAGGCGGATACTTTGATTTTGCTCCCCTTGATCTAGGGGAAAATTGCCGTAGGGATATCGTGTTGACCCTGGAGAAAATGGGATTTGAAATCGAAGCTTCCCACCACGAAGTAGCACCTGGACAACATGAAATCGATTTTAAATATGCTGATGCTGTGAAGGCCGCAGATCAAATTCAAATTTTTAAATTAGTTGTTAAAACAATCGCACGTCAACATGGTTTACATGCAACCTTTATGCCGAAACCAATCTTCGGAATCAGTGGTTCTGGAATGCATTGCCACCAATCGTTATTTAAAGGTAAAGAAAACGCCTTCTATGATGAATCCGATGAACTTGGCCTTAGTGTGACAGCCAAAAAATATTTGGCAGGAATTATGAAGCATGCTCGAGGATTCTCAGCGATCACCAATCCGTTGGTCAATTCCTATAAGCGTCTTGTGCCAGGTTATGAAGCGCCATGCTATGTCGCTTGGTCGGCAAAAAATAGAAGCCCGCTAGTTCGCGTTCCTTCGTCTCGTGGGTTGAGCACCCGTATCGAGGTTCGTAATCCGGATCCTGCGGCCAACCCGTATTTAGCTTTGGCCGTAATGCTTGCTGCTGGGTTGGATGGAATCAAAAACAATCTGGAATGTCCAAAGCCTACTGATCGCAATATTTACGTCATGAATGAATTGGAAAGAGAAGAGGAAGGAATCGGCACACTTCCATCCACACTTAAAGAAGCCATCGATTGCATGAAAAACGATCCTATCATCGTAAAGGCATTGGGAGAGCATGCCTTTGTGAACTTCGTGGAAGCAAAAGAAATTGAATGGGACATGTTCCGTCTGCAGATTCACGGGTGGGAGAAAGAACAGTATATGTCGAGCTATTAAGATTAAAGAAACCCTTGGCACCAATGGTGTTGAGGGTTCTTTTCTGTAGAACTGAATCTTTTCGGTTTGTATTTACGTATTGGATGAAAGAATAATGGGTAAAGGAGGTCGTCGCTTGGATATCCTGTTTTGGTCAATTATTATTCTGTTATTTATTGCCAGTATGGTCGGAATATTTGTCCCGGTTATACCGGACGCCCTATTTGTTTGGGGTGGCTTTTTAATCTATCAATTTTTGCTTGCTGATCAGGGGCATGGGCTGCCAGCCTCATTTTGGTGGGGAATGGCGATATTGACCATTCTGTTGTTGGTCTCTGATTTTCTCACCAATATGGTCTTCGTTAAGAAATATGGTGGAAGCAAATGGGGGATGGCGGCGTCTGTGGCTGGGCTGCTTATTGGACCTTTTGTCATGGGGCCGATCGGGTTGCTGCTTGGACCGTTTATTTTCGTTTTACTTGTAGAATGGGCCCGCAACCAGGATTTCTCCTTGGCATTTAAGGTAGGGATTGGCTCAATGGTCGCCTTTTTTGGCAGCGCCCTTGTTAAATTGGGGGTACAGGCGATCATGATTGTTTGGTTTTTTCTGGTGGTGTAGGGGATAAGGTCATCATCAGGGTGATGAAGACCAAATCTAGTGTGAAAAACGTGAGAAAAGGTCATCATCGGGGTTATGAAGACCAAATCTCGTGTGAAAAACGTGAGAAAAGGTCATCATCGGGGTTATGAAGACCGAATCTCGTGTGTAAGACGCAAGAAAAGGTCATCATCGGGGTTATGAAGACCGAATCTCGTGTGTAAGACGCAAGAAAAGGTCATCATCAGGATTATGAAGACCAAATCTCGTGTGAAAGACGTGAGAAAAGGTCATCATCGGGGTTATGAAGACCAAATCTCGTGTGAAAGACGCAAGAAAAGGTCATCATCGGGTATGAGGTCAAATTTGGCGTTAAAGTCTCCTGCGCGCATAAATAGAAAAGGCGCACAAATTTCTATTGTCAATTTGTACGCCTTTTCTTTCATTCAGTTTCCTGAGCTCCCGCTTCTTTCCTAATGCAAATCTCTGAAAACTCCAGTCACCTTGCCCAAAATAGTAACCTGTGGAAGTAGGATCGGTTCCATTTCCGGGTTTTCGGGTTGTAGGCGGAAGTGATTTCGTTCCTTATAAAATCTCTTTACCGTTGCTTCCCCTTCTTCGGTCATGGCGACGACAATCTCCCCGTTATGGGCGACGGACTGTTGTCTGACGATCACATAATCCCCGTTAAGAATTCCTGCTTCAATCATACTATTTCCTTGTACTTTTAACATATAAACGGTATCTTTACCAACCATGTGCTCTGGCAAGACGAAATATTCCTCAACGTTTTCAATCGCTAGAATCGGTTCACCAGCTGTAACCTTTCCTAAAACAGGAATGCGCGCTATAGCAATTTCTTTGTCCGCTTCGTTTCGCTCGTTGGAAGATAAGATCTCAATGGCGCGTGGCTTGGTTGGGTCTCTGCGAATAAGTCCCTTTTTCTCTAATCTGGCCAAATGTCCATGGACCGTAGAGCTGGAAGCAAGTCCGACAGCTTCTCCAATTTCTCGAACAGATGGGGGATACCCTTTTTCGCGTACTTCTTGTTTAATGAATTCCAATATAGCATTCTGTCTAGAAGATAAATTCATGATTCACCCTACCTTTCCAAAACTTTCTTTATCTCTATTATAACAAGGCAAACTAAAAGATACAAACGTTAGTTCGAAAGAAAATGTTGACAAGAATGTTTGTTCTGATTATAGTAAAGGTATCAGATCGTGTGTTCTTAAGATTATATGTTCTTATTTTGGAGGGTGAGGGAAATGAAACAATATCTATTTATAATCATGCTGGGATCACTTTTATTTACCAGTGTCGTACATATAGTGTCAGGTTTGGAGTGGAGTAATACGGCGGAGGCAAGTAGTTTTGACTATATTGAAGTGCCAGTGGAAATGGGGGATACCCTTTGGACCATTGCAGATCGATATAATGAAGAACATCAACGTTCGATTCGAGATATGGTGAGATTAATTATTGACGAGAACAATTTGCAAGATCCTTATATCTATCCAGGGCAAAATCTACATATCCCGAATCCATAGAATACTAACGGGAAGAATACAACAGGTCACGGGGTTCGATCCTCGAATGTGGCCTGTTTTTGCTTTTCGGCTGTTTCAAGTGGGGGGATCTTCCAAGGAAAATACAAGATACAAATATTCACCATGAAATCTAATAGTGATTATATATCTGATAATTAAAATTAAACAAAATTAACATTAAATTTATAATTGACTAAAAAATGTGTTTGTCTTACAATAAAATCACAAAATGTAGAACAATAAGGCAGTGATAAAAGACCGAAAGGAGGGAGAGTATTTTTTCATATCGTGGGAGGAGTAGGCAGATATTTATATTGTGGGAGTGTAATTAGAAGTAAGTAGATCCAAGGGAAGGAGGAGTTACATGGTTAAAAGATATGGGGACATCTATGCCAGTGTATTTTTGATTATAGCATCTATTGTTTTATACATCTCAACATTTAGTATAAAAATGCTTACCGTATCGAGAATTGGTTCTGCTTTTGTACCTCAACTCGTGGCGATCGGGATTTTTATATTTAGTGGCATATTGTTGCGGAACAGCTTAAAGGAATTAAAACATAGAAAGTCTCTGGAAAATGACGGTGCTGAAGAGGGTGGGAATGAGGAATCGCAGATCAATTATGCCGGTTTAATAAGCTCGGTGGTGTTGATGATCGTATATCTTCTGCTACTGAATTCCATTGGATTTTTGATCATGACGACGGTTTATATTGTTTTACAGATTAGTATTTTAGCAGATAAATCAGAAATGAATATATTGAAATTTTTTATTATTGCCGCAGTTTCATCTCTTGCTGTCTATTACATATTTCGATCCATCTTCCATGTCATGTTGCCAACAGGGATTTTGGGGTAAGGGGGAGAGTCCATGTTTGAAATGCTGTTAGCAGGTTTCGTATCCATTTTTACACTTAAATCAATGGCTTTAATTACTCTTGGAACTCTTCTAGGTATAGTTTTTGGTTTGATACCTGGCTTGACGGCAACGATGGCGGTGGCTATCTGTTTGCCTATTACCTATGGAATGGAACCGATCGAAGGAATGGCTTTGCTTATGGGATTGTACATAGGCGGGGTGTCTGGTGGATTGATTCCGGCAATCCTATTGAAAATACCCGGTACACCTTCCTGTATCTCTACAACATTTGATGGTTATCCCATGGCACAGAAAGGCGAGGCTGGAAAAGCGCTAAGTTGGTCTATTATTGTATCATTTGTCGGTGGGATTCTTAGTATCTTCGTATTGATTTTAATTGCCCCGCCACTAGCGAAATTGGCGGTCAAATTTGGGCCTTATGAATATTTTGCTATTGCCATATTTTCTCTCACATTAATTGCGAGTTTAGCAGGGGATTCCCTCGTAAAAGGGATTCTGTCGGGATTTTTTGGAGTAGGGTTCTCTATGGTTGGGTTTGCTCCAATTGATGCGTATCCTCGGTTTACCTTTGGTTTTGATGAGTTAGATGGTGGATTTAATTTATTGCCAGTCCTCATCGGTTTATTTGCGGTATCAGAGATCTTGTTGGCTGCTGAAGCAAAATATAAATCCAAAAAACGAACCCCTCAATTCTCAATCTCTGGATATGGAATCCCGTTGAAGGAGTTCTTTGGTCAAAGTTGGAATATGATTCGCTCAAGTGCGATTGGAATTGCCATCGGTATTCTTCCGGGAATTGGTGGGGGAACGGCAAATATTATTGCTTATGTTACTGCCAAGAACCAATCGAAATATCCAGAAAAGTTTGGCACCGGGATTCCAGATGGGATTGTGGCTTCTGAATCGTCAAATAACTCGGCAACAGGTGGTGCGCTTGTACCGTTAATTTCACTGGGTATACCGGGTGATACGGTAACAGCTATGTTGCTTGGGGGATTAATGCTACATGGATTACAGCCGGGACCGCTGTTATTCCAAACAGCAGGGGATGTCGTTTACGGGATTTTTGCTTCTCTCATTGTTGCAAACATCGTGATGGTCATCTTCCTGTATGCCGGAATGAAATGGTTTGTTAAATGTTTAAGTGTTCCGCAGCATATCTTGCTGCCGATCATTGCGGCGCTTTGTGTGGTTGGCGCTTACGGTGTAAATAATCGCTTGTTCGACGTTGGAGCCTTATTATTTTTCGGCGTATTGGGCTATATCATGATGAAATTTAATTTTTCGGTTGTTCCGCTTGTACTCGGGTTCATCCTTGGGCCGATCGTAGAAACCAATCTACGCCGGGGATTGATGCATTCTCAAGGAGATTTCACCCCATTCTTAACTGAGCCGATTGCTGCAGGTTTTTTACTTGTCACAGTATTCTCTGTTGCATTGAAGGTATGGCAATCGAAAAAACAGAGAAATAGAGCCGCGGACTCTATAGATATGTAATACATATTTTGAATGGTTTTAATGAGGGGCTCCTTATTAAAATAGCAAAATCCAATAAAAGGGAGGGGTTATTTTGAAGAAATTTATCAGACATATTTTAACAGGAAGTATGGTTCTTTCTCTATCAGCCGTTGCATTCGGTTGTTCGGGTGGTGGCCAGGAAACAGCAAGTCCAACACCGAGTGAACAGCCCAAGCAAAATACGACGGCAGAAGCTCCAGCAACACCGAGTGCTGCTGACGACTATCCGAACAAACCGATTGAGGTCGTTGTCCCTGCCGGAGCTGGCGGAGACACAGACCGTAACTCACGGGTACTAGCAAAGTATTTGGAGAAGGAATTAGGGCAATCCCTGGTTATTTCGAACGTAGGTGGAGCAGGGGGAACGTTGGGGACCAAGAAGGTTTTGGATGCAAAACCTGACGGCTATACCGTTCTTGCTTTCCATAACTCTATGTTGTTGAATTCAATCTTGGGTTTGGCCGATTATTCATTCACCGACTTTGAAATGGCCGGTATTGGGATCTTAGACCAAGGAAATGGTTTCCTTGTAAACAAAAATTCGCAATTTCAGAATATGAAGGACCTTGTAGAATATGCGAAGCAAAATCCTAAAAAGGTTTCCATTGCCACGGAAACTGGCGGATTTACGCACCTGCAATTGCTAGCCCTGCAAGAAGCAGCAGGGATTGAATTGAATATCGTCGATGTAGGTGGGGCGGCTGATAAAGTTAAGGCTCTGCTAGGGGAACAAATTGACATCGTTCCAACGCAGTTGGGGTTAGTGACCAGTTATCTTGATTCAGGTGATTTTAGAGCAATTGGTGTTCTTTCTGAAGAAAGGCTGCCTGATCTGCCGGATGTACCAACCTTTAAAGAACAGGGGATAGACATTGTCTTTGATAAATTCTACTTCTGGGCATTCCCGCCTGAAACGCCAAAAGAAATCGTAGATAAATTCAGCCAAGCGATGGAAAAAGTCGTAAACAACGAAGACTTCAAGAAAGAAGCAAAAGGCTTTATCGTCACACCAATGTATATGAATCCTGAGGCGGCTACGGAACATCTATCGAAGACAGTGTCTGCCTATGAAAAATTATACGAGGGATTAGAAACAAAGAAATAAACGAAATGATCACAGTTGCCCACAAAAATAGCTTTTGTGGGCAATTATTTTGAGTGGACGATGCCTGGGAGGTTGCTATGAAAATTAACGATGTCCGGCTCACTATTGTTGGTATACCGCGAGAAACTGGTTTTGTCAGTAAGCATATCATCATCGAATTGTTCTCAGACGTTGGGATCACGGGGGTTGGGGAAATGTCCGACTTTTCCCATCTGCCTCGCTATGCTGTTGCTGTTGAAGATCTAACGCTGTCCTTAAAAACGATATTAATAGGAAAGGATCCCTTCGACTTAACGCTGATCAACAGAGAATTAGTGGAGAACTTTCCCGAAATGCAAAATTTATATGAGAAAGGGAGTATTATCCGGAACGGAGTAGATACTGCCCTTTACGATATGTGTGGAAAGTTTTTGAATGTTTCTGTTTCAGACCTTCTGGGAGGAAGAATGCGTGACAAGATCAAGGTATGTTATCCCATATTTAGACATCGCTTAATGGAAGAGGTAGAGGACAATCTTGCGATTGTTCGGAAAAGGTATGAAGAGGGATTCGATGTCTTTCATTTGTATGTTGGTAAAAATGTAGATGCAGATGAAGCCTTTTTGCACGGTATTAAGCAGGAATTCGGCTCGAAAATAAAAATTAAATCGATTGATTTCAGTAACCTTTTAGATTGGAAAAAGGCGCTTCAAGTTGTTGACCGTCTAGCAAAATATGATTTTGAGCTAATTGAAAGTCCTACGGATAGAAATGACTTTGAAGGGTTGCATCACTTTCGAATGAGAGTAAAACACCCCGTTAGTGAGCATGTTTGGAGCTTTAAACAGCTATATGACATGATCAAATTTGATTCCTTGGATATTTTTAATATCTCACCCATTTTTATTGGTGGTTTAACCGGAGCGAAAAAAGCTGCAGCAGTTGCAGCGGTTTGCGGAAAGTCTTGTCTGCTAGGAACAACCCAAGAATTGTCAATAGGCACTGCAGCTATGGCACATCTGGGAGGAACACTTGAAAACTTAGACTATACGTCGGATCCTACTGGGCCCAAATTGTACGTAGGAGATATTGTGAAAGAGCCAGTCAAGTATGAGAATGGATACTTGATTCTTCCTGATCGAAAACGAGCGGGTTTGGGTTTGGAGTTGGATTGGGTTGAAATAGAAAAGTACCGGGTACCGGATTTGTCCTGGGAAAATGTATCAGTACATCAATTGCAAGATCGGACGGCGGATGGGAGGAAATAGGATGCGCATTACAAAAGTTGAAACGATTCAATTGAAGCAACACCCGAGGGAACTGATTCTAAGAATCCATACAAATGAAGGGATCATCGGACTTGGAGAAACCAACGCGAAGCCTGATCCGGTTAGAGAAATGATTCATAGTGTATGTGCAGAGATCTTATTAGGGGAAGATCCTCGAAATATTGATAAAATATGGTCGACCTTTTATCGGGTGTTTAATCATCATGGCTTTACAGGTACGGAAATGAGAGCCTTAAGCGCGATTGATATTGCTTTATGGGATATTTTGGGCAAGGTTTTCAATCAACCGATTTATCGTTTACTTGGAGGAGCATCCCGAGACAAGATTAATGTATACAATACGTGCGTAGGATATATGAGTAACAATGATCGGGACCGTTTTATGACAGAACCGGAAAAGCTTGCGGAAGAGTTATTGAAGAAAGGGATCACGAACTTGAAGATATGGCCCTTTGATGAGCTTAGCAAGAACTATCAAGGGAATTATATTTCACCTGAATTAATGAGAAAGGGGATCGAGCCTTTTCGGAAAATCCGTGAAGCCTTTGGTGATCAAGTTGGAGTCGCTTTGGAAGGACATGGTCGTTGGAATCTAACAAGTGCAATACAGATCGCAAAGGGATTGGAAGAATACAAACCCCTATGGCTAGAGGATTTGGTCACTATAGATAATCTAGATAAGTTAGTAAAATTGAAGGAATCAACAGAAACCCCAATCGGTGCAAGCGAAAGGTTATTTACTAGGTATGGGTATCAAGGTCTGTTGGAAAAGGGTGGAGCTGATATTGTGATTGCCGATCCAGCCTGGACTGGAGGGATATCGGAAGTGAAAAAAATCGCCGCTTTTGCTGAAGTGTATGGGCTGCCGTTCGCCCCTCACAATTGTGGGGGACCTATCTTACACGTGGTAAACACACATCTCTGTTATAACCTTCCTAATCTTTGGATGATGGAAACTGTGCGTGCATTCTACGAAACCTATTACTCCGACATTATTACAGAGGTTCCAGAAATAATTGACGGTTTTATTTGCCCGCCCGAAGGACCTGGATTAGGGGTCGAGTTAAGACCAGAGGTGTTGCAGCGTTCCGATCTCATATACCGTGTAACGGATCAAAATGCGGGTGACGGGGAGATCAAAGTTTATAATACTTCGGGTCAAGGTGACCCATGGAAAACGGGCCTAGCTAATTGATGAATAAACAAAAATAATCAATTGACTAAAGATTTTATTTGTCTTACAATAAAATTAATAGAATTGACAAAATAGAAACACTCGACAAAAAATGAAAGGTGGATAATAATGAGTATAGTGAGAAAAACACCTGCAGGGATTTTAGGATTTCCGGTCGCACCGATGAATAGTCAAGGGGATCTGGATATACAAGCACTCGAAAAAAATATTGAATTTTTAATAGAGGAAGGTTTATCTTCCATATTTGTTGGCTGTGGTGCGGGTGAATTTCACGCCCTTGACCAAGATGAATACAAGACGATGGTTGAGACAGCTATTTCTACGGCGAAAGGTAGAGTCCCTGTGTACACCGGAGTTGGCGGAAATATTAAAAGTGCCTTGGCACAAGCCAAAGTTTCTGAAGACTTGGGTGCGGAAGGGTACTTGATTCTACCTCCTTATCTCATTCACCCGGAACAGGAAGGGCTGTATGATTATTTAAGCACAATCATTGGAAGTACTGAACTCAATGCGATTATCTACCAACGGGATAATTGTGTGCTCACCTTGGAAACGATTCAACGTTTAACAGATTATCCGCAGCTTGCAGGTGTTAAGGATGGTCTTGGGAATATGGATTTAAATATCGAGATCACCCAAACCATTGGTGATCGTTTGGATTATTTGAATGGTATGCCATTAGCGGAAGTGACCATGCCAGCCTATGTGAACCTTGGCTTTAAGTCCTATTCCTCGGCTATTTCAAACTATATACCCCATATTTCTGCGATTTTCTATGACGCCTTGTTAAACCAAAAGAAAGAATTGCTAAACGAACTCTATCAACATGTGATTTTGCCGATTAATAGAATCCGTAAACAACGGAAAGGCTATGCCGTGGCACTAATTAAAGCAGGAATGGAAATCATCGGATTGCCTGTTGGTACAGCTGTGCGGCCGCCAGTTATCCCAGTTGAGAAGGACCATTATCAACAGTTGGAGCAGATTATCAAGGTGGCATTTGATAGATTTCCCAAAGAGAAGAAGACCATAAACACAATCTAAAACTGTGTTAGAGGAGGATTGCACGTGTCTTTGAACGGAACAAATGAAAAGGAAGAACCACGGTACATAAAACTAAACGCAAAAGATAATGTGGTCATTACTGTCAATTTCGGAGGTCTGAAGGAGGGGACTGAGTTCTCCTGTGGACTGAAGTTAACTGAGTACGTACCACAGGGACATAAAGTTGCCCTGAAAGATTTGGTCCAAGGAGAGGCTATTGTTCGTTACGGGGAAGTCATAGGGTATGCATTGCAACCCATTAAAAGAGGGAGCTGGGTCAAAGAATCTTTGATAGATATGCCGGCCCCTCCGGAACTTGATCTTTTACCGATTGCCAACAATGTGCCGGAACCCCTTCCGCTGCTTGAAGGATATACGTTTGAAGGCTATCGGAACGCGGACGGAAGTGTCGGGATCAAAAATATCCTTGGGATTACGACGAGTGTTCAGTGTGTGGCCGGAGTCCTTTCCTATGCCGTGAAACGCATCAAGGAAGAAATTCTTCCAAAGTATCCGAACGTCCATGATGTAGTCGCCTTGGAACATAATTACGGATGTGGCGTGGCCATAAATGCCCCGGAAGCTATTGTACCCATTCGTACCATTCAAAATATTGCGTTGCACCCTAACTTTGGCGGGGAAGTCATGGTGGTTGGGTTAGGCTGTGAAAAGCTGCGCCCGGAAACATTGGTGCCAGATGGGGAAGAGGAGCCCATTATTTCCTTGCAGGATCAGCAAGGTTTTACCAATATGGTTCATACCATTCTGGAAATGGCAGAAGGGCGTCTTAGAAGACTAAATGAGCGTAAGCGGGTAACCTGCCCGGCGTCTGATTTGGTGATTGGTTTGCAATGTGGCGGAAGTGATGCGTTCTCAGGAGTTACAGCGAATCCGGCGGTTGGCTATGCTGCAGATTTATTAGTTCGTGCCGGGGCTACTGTGATGTTTTCTGAAGTGACAGAAGTACGTGATGCTGTCCATCTTTTAACTCCGCGGGCTGTCAATGAAGAAGTCGGACGCAAATTAATTCATGAAATGAAATGGTATGACGAATATTTGCAGCGGGGACAATCAGATCGTAGTGCAAATACCTCACCAGGCAATAAAAAAGGCGGACTATCCAATATTGTGGAAAAATCTCTTGGTTCAGTCGCAAAATCGGGCAGCAGTGCGATTATTGACGTATTAGCCCCAGGCGAAAGGGCAACTAAAAAAGGGTTAATCTTTGCGGCAACACCTGCTGGTGATTTTGTCTGCGGAACCTTGCAGTTAGCGTCCGGGATGCATATGCAAGTATTTACGACAGGGCGTGGAACCCCTTATGGATTAGCGATGGCGCCGGTAATTAAGGTTTCTACGCGGAATGCCTTGACAGAACAATGGCATGATTTAATTGACGTGAATGCCGGAAGAATTGCAACCGGAGAAGCAACGATCGAAGAGGTTGGCTGGGAGATCTTCCATTACATCCTAGATGTTGCCAGCGGACGTAAGCAAACGTGGACAGATCATTGGGGATTGCATAATTCGTTATGCCTGTTTAACCCGGCGCCAGTAACATAGGGGATTTAGTAAAATCCCCCTTTATACAGAACACTACAGGGGTGTGGCAATGACTGATCAAATGACGAATAATAGCACAGCGAATACTCCGGTCATCATAGAAATTCAGGTAATTCCAGTTGCAGGTCACGATAGTATGCTACTAAATTTAAGCGGTGCACATGGCCCCTTTTTTACCCGAAATATTGTCATCATGAAGGATAACGCAGGGAATACGGGAGTAGGGGAAGTGCCAGGTGGGGAGCGGATTCGGCAAACGCTGGAGGATGCCAAGCCGTTGGTCATTGGGCAAACCATTGGCGCATACAAAAATATATTGCAATCTGTACGCAACCAATTTTCTGATCGGGATGCGTCTGGCCGTGGTTTGCAAACGTTTGATTTGCGTACAACGATCCACGCAGTGACAGCGCTGGAAGCGGCATTGCTGGATTTGTTAGGACAATTTTTAAACGTACCGGTTGCTGCTCTGCTGGGGGATGGCCAACAGCGTAAAGAGGTGGAAATGCTAGGGTATTTGTTCTATATTGGTGACCGGAACAAGACGGAGTTCCCTTATTTAAGTGATTCAACAGCGAAAGAGGATTGGTTTCGTCTTCGCCACGAGGAAGCATTAACACCTGAAGCAGTTGTGCGTCTCGCAGAAGCAGCACATGAAAAATATGGATTTAATGATTTTAAACTAAAGGGCGGTGTCCTAAACGGGACCGAAGAAATCGAGGCGGTAACGGCCCTTGCCAAGAGGTTTCCAAATGCTCGAATTACACTAGATCCAAATGGTGCCTGGGCATTGGAAGAGGCTATTGGCCTATGTCGGAACATGCACCATGTGCTGGCCTATGCGGAAGACCCATGTGGAGCAGAAAACGGATATTCTGCTCGCGAAGTGATGGCCGAATTCCGCAGAGCGACTGGACTTCCAACCGCTACCAATATGATTGCAACCGATTGGCGGGAAATGGGACATGCCATTTCGCTCCAAGCAGTGGATATTCCACTTGCTGACCCGCATTTTTGGACAATGCAAGGTTCTGTCCGTGTTGCCCAGATGTGTCATGAATGGGGGTTGACATGGGGGTCCCATTCCAACAACCACTTTGACATTTCCTTGGCTATGTTTACCCATGTGGCAGCTGCTGCCCCAGGGAAAATTACAGCCATTGATACCCACTGGATCTGGCAGGATGGTCAACGCCTAACTAAAGAGCCTTTGAAAATTGTAGGTGGGGTGGTACGTGTACCAGAACAACCAGGGCTTGGGGTAGAAGTAGATATGGAAGAAATGGAGAAGGCCCATAAACTGTATTTGAAAATGGGATTAGGGGCTCGAGATGACTCCCAGGCGATGCAGTATTTGATTCCAGGATGGAGCTTTCATAATAAGAAGCCTTGTCTAGTACGCTAATACAGATCACATTCCTGTTTCATAGCTTTTCATCTGTGAATGGATGATATGAATGGTAGTAAAACCAGAATGCTATGTTACAGGAATTTCTTTACTCACAAGGTAACCTCTGTTATAGTAAAATTTACTTCTGTCTACATCGGTATATTTGTCTTACAATAATTTTAAACTCTATTTTCCAGGGGGAGGAGCTTCATGGCTGAAACAACAAAAAAGGTATTCGTTAAATCTGTTAGCCGTAATACATTAGCGAAGCAAGTTGTGGAACGGATCGTTCAGTTATTAGTAAGTGGGCAAATGAAGCCCGGCGACAAATTACCTCCCGAAATGGAATTGATGGAGGAGTTAGAGGTCAGCAGGCCGGTCCTCCGGGAAGCACTTAGTTCGTTAGAAATGCTTGAGGTTATCACTCGCAAGACGCGCGGGGGTACCTATTTTAATAATAAAATTGGAAGTAAGCCTTTCTCTGTCATGCTCGCTTTATCCGTTGATAATTTACAGGCAGTTATTGAAGCGCGGATGGCATTGGAATTAGGTTTAGTGACGATTGCTGCAGAGAAAATTACGGATGAAGAGTTGCAAAAATTAAAGGAATCGATTGATCGTATTGCTGAAAGCCGTGATAATAATTACGGGGAAAGTGATAAAGAATTCCATCGAATCATTGCTTTAAGCGCGAATAATGAAATTGTAGAAGGGATGATTGATTCGCTGCTTATCGCACATAATCAAACGGATCGTCAAATAAAATATAGAGAGCGTGAACTTACGGTTGAACACCACACCGCGATCTATAATGCACTTCTAAAAAGGGATCCCCATGAGGCATTTACCCAAATGTATCGGCATTTGAAGTATGTACGCGAGAAAATTTTGCAAACCGTTCAATCCCTAGACTTTTGACCCTCATTCTGATAAGATAAAAGGATACATCTAGAGAGGAGCTCGTCGAATGGTAACTCCAGAGAAAATCCAACGGATCAATCAGCTTGCCAGAAAGTCAAAGACAGACGGACTAACCCCATCGGAAAAAAAGGAACAAGATGCGCTTCGCAAGGAATACGTTCAAGCGGTGCGAAATTCGCTGAAAGCGAATCTTGATTCATTGAAGATTGTCGATGAGGACGGAAACGTTTTGAAGGAACACGGGGAACATAAATTTAAAAAATTTTACCAATAATAAAGCTATCACGAATCTAAGTGACAGCTTTTTTTGTAACCCTTTTTTAAAGAGGGAAAAGAGGTGGATATTAAAGATGAAAAAGCTTACATACAAACAGGAACAGATTGAGAAATTGGTCGTCGATTTTTTGCAAAAGGAGTATCCGCAATTCGGGATCCGAGAGGGGATACTTGAAACGACAGTGGAGGACGATCAGATAACAAATTGGTGGGTTTCCTGCATGCATCGGGATGGTAATGAATCGCTCGTTGAAGATGAAGAAATTATTTCGTTCCTGCAACAAGAAAATGGTTGGAATCGCGTAACTAAGACAAAAGTGACAGACAATGAGCAAGGTTTTTCTTTGACGATCACTGGAGAATAAATCGCTGTGCTGAAATAGATAAAAATGATGCGTGGAAAGGGGAAAAAGCAATGGAAAGAAAGATTACAGAAGAGCAAGAGAATGTGCTGCGGAAATTCGGCTTTTCAGTGCTGGAGGATCGGGTTCACCATAAAAAAATGGGGATTGAAAAGCCATTGGCGGAAATCGTAAAGTATGGCTCTGTGGAGGATCTGCAGGATTATATCAAGACTATTTTAAGGGCGTCCTGAACAGACAATTGCTAAGGCTCACGTGTTGAGCTTCCTAATTGCTTGTGATATCTATCACGGAAGTCGATCGAATAACATGGTAATCTACTGGTTAACCGTGGTTTTGGATTGATATAGAGTAAGGGAGTGGTCCTATGAATCACACATGCATGAGTGGGATGATGGGTGGGAGCAATCAGTCACTGTCACCGGCTTTAAAACAGCTATTTGATGAACACGGTCCATTAAGAAAACAGATGGAAGATTTCTATGTAATGGCGCAAGAATTAAAAGGTACAGATGAACAGTCCGGATTACAGGATTTGTATGAAAAAGTGAAGCAATATGTAGGGGAACTAGACCCACATTCCCAAAGGGAAGAGGGAGTCCTATTTCCGATGATGGCTAATTATATTGGCCGTGAGACGGGGCCCATTGCTGTCATGGAGTATGAGCACGATCAAGCCAAAAAGAACTTACAGCTTTTCCTTGATGGATATAGTTCAATGAATGGACAAGCGGATCAAGGGAAGGTCGATGAATTAGCAGGTTATGCGATCCAAGCCTACATGATTTTAACGGATCATTTTATGAAAGAGGAAAATGTTCTTTTCCCTATGGCAGAGAAAATGCTGTCAGGGCAGGAAAAGGAGACTTTGTTCGAAGAGATTAATAGAATGCAAGGGTAAATGGAAAGGAGCTCGTCTGAGGACGGGCTCCTTTTCTACTAAGAGTTGAACAAAGCATCAAAATTATTGGCACACGCCTGTTGCAATGTTTCTTCGGAAACCCCTTTTAATCTTGCAATCTTCTTGGCGCTGTCTCTGATCATCAATGGTGTAGTTTGCATATGTATGCTGAGCTTCGGGTAGGGCCATGGACCGTCGGTTTCCAATAGGAGCTGGGAAAGAGGAACTCGAACCGCCAGTTTTTGATCACGTAAACGATAGCATACTTCAGGTGTCAAAGATATGAAGAAGCCTGCCTGAATAATTTTCAGGAGGACGGACTTGGGTGCTTTTAACCAATGAAAATGAGCTTTTGTCATTTCTTGTCGGGTCAATATTTGCAATGCAATCTCCGCCTGGTTATGTACGGCATGCAGAAGAACAGGGAGATTATGGTTTTTCGCTGCTTGTACGAAGGTTTCCAAAGTTTCTTCATAGGGAAGAAGGTCCTCGATTTTCGAATAGTAAGGCAGTCCAACTTCACCGATGGCGACAATGGATTCTCTTTCCAGTTTAATAAGCGATAGCAATTCCTCCATTTCCCGGCTGGATGGAAGTTCCTGTTCGGGATGATAACCAACCGCTGGGTAAACAAAGTTTGAATAAAGCCTGGCTAACTCAAGTGTTCGATACGATGAGGCCAAATCTGTAGCGACCGCGACCACACCATCAATCCCTTCTTTTCTCCACGTATCAATCGATTGATCAAGCACATCTTTCGGGTATTGCTCCAAATGGATATGACAATCGATCCAACCCATGTTCATCGTCTCCTTTTCCTTTGATTTTAATGATAGGGAAAAGATGAACAAATGTGAACCCTTTTTCCTATGAAATACGTCTAATAAAAAAATAGGAAATATTTAGGGGGCAGTCAAGTGATGAAGAAGTGGATCAGTTGTGTACTTTTGTTGATGCTACTTGTGGGCTGTGGAAATCGGTATGATGCGGCAAGCGAACAGAAAGCCTCGATGGAATCATCAGCAGATAGCAGTGCAAACAGTGCCGTTAGTGCAGGGTATTCGGCGGTGCAAAATCAGGCGGAAAAATCAGCGGCAGTAGAACGGAAGATTATAAAAGAAGCGGAGATTAGACAAAAGGTAACTGAATTACAACCGGCAATGCAGCAGGTTCAAAAGCTAGTGGATCAATCAGGCGGTTATATTGAGTCCTCCTCCGTGGTAGAACTGGATTCTTCGACGAAGGAAGCGCACTATCGGCTACGGATTCCGCAAGAGCATTTTGTATCGATTCTTGATGTGCTACAGAAGATTGGGAATAACACGTTTATCTCCCAACGTGGAGAGGACCTTACCGAGCATTATTATGACAATGAGGCACGCATTAAAAATTTGACACTACAGGAACAGGCTGTTCAGAAATTATTAGAAAAGGCAACAAAAATGGATGATATATTAAAAATTCAGCAGGAGCTTTTCCGGATTCGCGGAGAGATTGAAACCCTGCAAGGCAAAAACCGCTACATTGATAATTTATCGAGTATGGCTACCATCGATTTAACGATTCAGGAAGTAACCCTTGCCGAAATGAAGGATAAATCGATCTGGAATCGGGCAACGGGTGGTTTTTCGGATTCACTGCACGATGTTGTAGACGTCACCATCGAACTGTTCGTGTTGGCGATTTCCATTTTGCCGCTACTTATTTTCCTACTTCCATTTGGTTTGATCATTTGGTGGGTGAGAAGGAAACGGAAGAAAAAGGATATCAATGCCTAACTAGATAACGGAAAAATTTACCGCTATTCCTGAAATGTTGGTCAAAACAAGAGTAATAGCGGAAAACTTTTCCGTTGTGGATTTTATTGGACAGCCTGTAAACGATTACAACCAAAAGTAACGGAAATTTTTTCCGTTATTCAACAGGGGCATCCTGATAAAATATAAATACCGGAAATTTCTTCCGTTATTCCATCCTGACTCCCGCTCATCACCGGAACTCATCCAACACCCTTTTCAAATCCCGGTAGATTGCAACTACTTCATCGATTTTCATCCGCACCAAGCCGCTGGATGAGGGGCAAACGAACTCCTGTACACCTGCAACCACACTATCAGGCTGTAGCCCCCAGTCCATCTTTTTCTTGCCGGAAAATTCCTCATACACCCCTTTTCCGACAAAGCATACAATTTTAGGGTGGAAAGATTGAATTTTCGTCTTTAATATTTCCTTGCCTTCCAAATATTCTTCTCGCGTAATTTCCGCAGCTGTTTTCGTTGGGCGGGCTACAATGTTAGTCAGTCCATAACCAAGCGATAGCAAATCCTGATCCTCAATAGGGGAGTACTTTCGTGGAGTGAGACCTGCCCGATGCAAAATGGTCCAGAAGCGATTATTAGGATTAGCAAAATGGTGGCCGGTTTCACCGGAACGAATACTAGGGTTATAGCCGACAAATAAAATATCTAAATCTTTTTTCAGATGATCTGGAATAGGTGTCATGTTTCCTCCGGAACAAGTTTTACCTTAGCGTAGCATACTGAAAAAAGAGATGCGAATGTGCTAAGAAGAAAGGGTTTTACTCATCATGAGGTAGGTTGATTTGGACTTTACGATGTCCAATCCATATTTTTGGTAAGCCTGCTGGGCGGGAAGGTTTTCCTTCAACACATGCAAATAGATAGCAGCGGCTTGGCGCGTACGTGCTTCTTTTTCCAAGCGGCGAAAAATTAACCGACCGAATCCTTTGTGCTGGGCTGCTTTTTCCAGGGCGATGAGATCTAGGTAAATCCCTTGCGGTGTTTCCCGGAAAGAAAGGACGCCAATTCGCTGTGCTTTTTTGGATTTTTTCTTGTCGATCTTATAGATCGTAAAAGTTTCGTTCTGCTGCAGTTTTTCTTCGATCTTTTTGGGGCTGACCTTTCTTCGTTTATAGATCATGATTTCTTCTTGAATTAGCCGGACGGTGTCAGCCATTTCTTTCTCCTGAAATGGGCGAAAGGAAAGAAGCATTGATGTTCCTCCTGTTATTCTTAGATAGTATTAGATTATGTTGGGAAAATAGCGACAGGTAACGCAGGAAGGAAACATTTTTCTAAAAATAAGCATTGCAACTGCATTACAATAACGAGATAATAGGATTTATTGAATACGCATCGTAGTGACACGAGCAGAACAATCATCATGGTGAAAAAGCAAATGGGGGATTTTGAAATGAAGGTTGCAAAGTTTGGCGGTACTTCATGTGCTTCTGCGGATCAAATCCGCAAGGTTTTTAATATCGTAAATTCTGATCCCACGCGTCGGATCATTGTCGTTTCTGCACCAGGAAAGCGTTTTTCAGAAGATACCAAGGTGACTGATCTTTTAATCCGTTGTGCGGAGCAGTACTTGGCAAATGGGGAAGGAACAAAAGAATATGAAGCAGTTGTTTCTAGATATCGAGAAATCGCAGAAGGACTTGAGCTTTCTGGGGAGATCGTGGATGTGATTTCGACGGATCTTTGGGAACTGCTAAATGGGGATAAATCAAATCCGAATCGTTTTATGGATGCAGTCAAAGCGAGCGGAGAAGATAATAATGCAAAGCTAGTTGCAAGCTTTTTCCAAAGTCAAGGGGTGGCTGCACGCTATATGAGTCCAAAAGAAGCCGGGTTGCTTCTTAGTGATGAATCCGGGAAAGCTCAAGTGCTTCCGGAATCCTACGAGAATTTAAAGGCTCTTCGCGACCTTCCTGAGGTCATTATTTTCCCTGGATTCTTTGGCTATACGCCAGAAGGGGCATTGGTAACCTTCTCCCGCGGTGGATCGGACATTACGGGTTCAATCCTTGCGGCAGGCGTTCAAGCGGATCTGTATGAGAACTTTACAGACGTTGACTCGGTATTCGCAGCAAACCCGAATATCGTTTACCAGCCACAAGAAATTAGCATATTGTCTTATCGGGAAATGAGAGAACTGTCTTATGCAGGTTTCTCCGTGTTCCATGACGAAGCATTGATACCAGCCTTCCGTGCCGGTATTCCAGTCAACATCAAGAACACGAACAATCCGTCCGCTCCTGGTACAAAGATTGTGTTTGAACGGCCAAAAACCGATCAACCCGTTGTCGGGATCGCCAGTGATAGTGGATTTGCAAGTATTTATGTAAGTAAATTCTTGATGAATCGGGAAATTGGCTTTGGCCGCAGATTGCTGCAAATTCTTGAGGACTTTGGTTTCTCTTATGAGCATACGCCGTCTGGCATTGACGATATTACCGTGATCATGCATGATCAGCTAAAGGATAAGGAAGTAGAAAACAAGATCGTTAAGCGGATTAAAGAAGAGCTTTGTGCTGACGATGTGGTGGTGCAACATGGTCTTTCCATGATTATGATCGTTGGTGAAGGCATGCGCCATAGCGTCGGGACAACAGCGAGAGCAACCAAAGCATTAGCGAAGGCAGAGGTCAATATTGAGATGATTAATCAAGGTTCCTCTGAAGTGAGCATTATGTTTGGTGTGAAAAAAGTGGATGAAATTAAAGCCGTTCAGGCGTTATATGATGAATTCTTCAACTAAATAACGAAGACTAAAAAGCTAGGATCAGGAAAAACGATCCTGGCTTTTTCATTTTACTGATGGACTGGTATAATATAGCAAAAAGCACGAGGAGTGATCACGTTGAAAGCAGTCTTAATGAACGGATTTGGCGGGACAGAAGTGCTGAGTTTGGGTAATACATCAGACCCAGTGATCGATGAACAGGATTTATTGGTTCGTGTTCGCGCTACGGCATTGAATCGGGCAGATCTGCTGCAACGAAGAGGAATGTATCCGCCGCCTAAAGGTGCTTCAGAGATCCTAGGCTTAGAGATGGCAGGCGTTGTTGTGAAAGTGGGCAATGGGGTGCAAGGCTGGAAAGTAGGGGATCGGGTGTGTTCCTTACTTCCTGGAGGCGGGTATGCTGAACTGGTTTCTATTCCTGCGGGGATGGCCATGCGCATTCCAGAAAATTTGAGCTTCGAAGAGGGGGCGGCGATTCCTGAGGTCTTCTTGACTGCTTACCTTAATCTGTTTTGGCTTGGAAACCTGCACGCCAACCAAAAAGTGCTCGTCCATGCCGGAGCAAGCGGGGTCGGTACTGCCGCTATTCAGCTGATTCGTGAGGCGGGTGCAGGGTCTTGGGTGACAGCTGGCTCCCAGGAAAAAATTGAGCGGTGTCTCGAGCTTGGCGCTGTTTCCGGATGGAATTATCATAATGGGTCATTTCTGCCTTGGATTCGGGAAGAAACCAAGCAGGAGGGAGTCGATATTATTTTTGATTTCATCGGCGAACCTTATTTTGTGGATAACCTGAAGTCTTTAGCCATGGATGGCCGATTGATCATCATTGGGACGATGGGAGGAGCTAAGGTGGGTGAACTGAACTTGTCCCAGGTGTTGTCGAGAAGATTGCAGATTATCGGCACAGCGTTACGTTCCCGAAGCCCAGAAGACAAGATTCGCTTAACGAAGGAGTTTGCAGATTTTGCCCTGCCTCGCTTTTCCGATGGAAGAATGCGTCCTATCATCGATACCGTATTTGACTGGGAGGATGTGGCGAAGGCACATGCCTACATGGAATCGAATGCGAATGTTGGAAAAATCATTTTACGCGTGAACGAATCATAGGGGGATTAAAGGTGAGGTATCAACTAAAGCCGTTGGGGGATCAGGCAGTGATCGTTTCTTTCGGAAACACGATAGATCCAGAAACCCATCGATTTATCAAAACATTTACTGCCCATCTCCATGAACACCCTTTTCCCGGGTTGATTGAATGTGTGCCGGCTTTTACCACGGTGACGGTATATTATGACCCCGGACTCTGGATACAGGAAAACGATTCCCGTTTGCCTTACGATCATGTCTGTGAGACGGTGGAAACGATATTAACTGCGTTACCAGAGCAAGAAGAAACGGCCGCAAGGTTTGTGGAGATTCCCGTTTGTTATGGTGGCGAATTGGGACCCGATCTGGAGTTTGTCGCACAGCATAATGGCTTGAGCAGCGATGAAGTGATTCGTATTCATTGTGAAGGGCGGTATTTGGTTTATATGATCGGATTTTCCCCTGGATTTCCCTATCTTGGAGGCTTGTCAGAAAAGATTGCCGCGCCCAGAAGGAGTTCTCCGCGTCTAGTGATTCCTGCCGGATCAGTCGGGATTGCCGGACAGCAGACGGGGATTTATCCCATTGCGACGCCGGGCGGGTGGCAGTTAATTGGGAGAACACCGCTTAGCCTGTTTCGTCCCAACATGGAAGAACCCAGCTTATTGCAAGCGGGTGATATCATTCGTTTTTGCCAAATTTCCGAGGATGAGTTTAAATTCTGGATGGATTAAGAAGGAGCAATGGGATGAGTCTAACGATTTTACGGCCAGGTTTACTTACAACGGTACAGGACTTGGGCCGGTACGGATACCAAAGAATTGGCGTGATGGTTAGCGGAGCAATGGACTCCTTCGCGCACCGGATGGCCAATTTGCTTGTCGGCAATGAGCAAGGGGAGGCAACGCTAGAAATCACCTTGATTGGGCCAGTCATTCGATTTGAAAAGGATGCCTTGATCGCCATTTGTGGCGCTGATTTTTCTCCTTCTATGGAGGGGATTCCTGTTCCAACGTGGCGTCCTGTCTGGGTAAGAAAAGGGAGCATCTTGAAATTTTCTCCTAGTGAGGTGGGGGCAAGGGCTTATCTTGCCATAGCAGGTGGATACGCGATTGATCCGGTGATGAATAGCCGTTCAACCTTTTTGCGGGCGGGTATTGGCGGATTTCAGGGAAGGGCCTTAAAAGCGGGTGATGTACTCAATTTCCGTTCATCTTCTAATTGGTTTGACTCGGGTGTGCAGAACGATCTGCCCTTTACCTATTCAGCGTGGCGTATCTCGAAGAACTTGCTCCCTCTATACCGAAAGAATCCAACCATTCGCGTGATGGAAGGCGGGGAATATGAATGGTTCACCCGCGAGGCCCAGGCGAATTTTTTCTCTGCCCCTTTTACGGTAAGCAGCCAATCGGATCGGATGGGATATAGGTTAACAGGACCCAAGATGGCTGTTCACGAACAGCGTGAATTAATTTCCGAGGCGGTGACCATGGGGACGGTCCAGATTTCATCAGATGGGAATCCGATCGTTTTAATGGCGGACCGGGCAACAACAGGCGGGTATCCCAAACTCGCGCATATTGCCACAGTAGATTTGCCGCTTCTTGCTCAGGTGAGGCCTGGAGAACAGCTTTGGTTCTATAAAATTACTTTGCAGGAGGCCCAGCGTCTTTGGATTCGTCGTGAAAGAGAGATTCAGCAGTTGATTCAGGGGATAAACTTTTATCTGCGGTTGGATAAAACCCGCCATAGTCAATAATGACCAATTCCCCCTCTTGGTCCAAGGCAAAATTGGACCATTTTGGCTCATTTTTACCTAGGATATCTTTAGGACAGATATTGGCTTGCTCAAAGGTAAGGATGATTCGGAGAACTTCCCGCAGGCTTTTCTTTGTTGTAGGGATGGGAGTCACCATCTTTTTCATCAGCAGCCAGCCGGGACCAGATTCGGTAACTGGTGCAAGGTATTTTCTTAACTCATCGGTAGCGCAGGTAAATAGCCTCGTTTCATTGGAAATTTGTCTGATTCCTTTTTTGGAAATCGCGACCTTAAGGATATATTTTTCATTCCATTCATAAACGATCCGATTATTCCCAACGCCGAGGATTTTGTAGGGAAGATTTAATTTCTTTTTTGCTTGATTGGCACGATGTGCTTTTTCCGCTTCCCCATGTTGATTCAGAGTGTCAATCCATTCCTGAATACTAGGTTCCATTTCCAGGCCCTCCGTTCCAAGATCCTTACTGTATATTTTATGAAAATTTTCTAAGAAAAGCGCCAAATGAAACCATCACGACTTGTTCGTATATTTAAGAAAAGTTTCTAGCGATTTTGTGGTAGAATATCTAAAGTAGGCTAATAGGGGGAATGATGATGAAACAGTTTATCAGCGGCGTTGTAGTAGGGGCTATTCTCTTTTCCGGCGTTGCTTATGCCGCTTCTGCAACGATTAATGTGGACTTCAAAGATATAAAGTACTATTTTGATGGGGAACAAAAAGAGGCTCCTGCGGATAACCAAGGGTTTATATATAACAACACGACTTACGTTCCTTTGCGTTTCCTTTCCGAATCACTAGGGAAAGAAGTAACCTGGGAAGGCGCGACGGAATCGATTTATGTTGGGAAGATGCCAGAAAACAGGCCTGTATTTTTAGGGGAGCTGAAAGCGGAAGATTCAAAGCTTGAAAATGTAAAAAGAATCACAAGCTTTGTCACGAACCAAAACGAGGAATTCAGCCAAGGCTATAAATTTGGCACAAAGGATGAGAAGGGGAACTACATCAAAGGCTCCATGGATAATGTCTATCTACTAGATGGCGAATATAGCAAATTTGAGGCTTTATTGGCTCCGGAATCGATTTGGAGTCAGTCAAAAGCAGGTCAGGCTGGGATTATCCATGTTTATGGCGATGACAAGCTTTTATTTAAGACCGATGTTGCTTCCAATGTTGAAAATCCGGTACCAGTCTATGTTGATTTGAAAGATGTCAAGAAGCTTCGGATCGAATGCCAAGGTTTTGAAATTGGGCTATTAAATGCTAAACTATACAAATAGGATTTGACTTAGAAAGGAACATAAAATGATCAGTACAAACGGAATTACTTTACGTTATGGAAAGCGTGCACTTTTTGAAGATGTGCAAATTAAATTCACCCCGGGAAATTGCTATGGATTAATTGGGGCAAACGGTGCGGGGAAATCCACCTTTTTGAAGATTTTATCAGGGGAGATTGAACCGAACAAGGGTGAGGTAATGATCCCCCCTGGGGAGCGTCTTGCTGTATTAAAGCAGAACCATTATGAATTTGATGAATTCGACGTACTAGAAACGGTGATAATGGGTCACCAGAAATTATATAACATTATGAAAGAAAAAGATGCGCTATATGCCAAGGCTGATTTTACTGAAGATGACGGCATGCGGGCGGCGGAATTAGAAGGTGACTTTGCCGAATTAAACGGTTGGGAAGCAGAAGCGGAAGCTGCCGAGTTATTAATGGGTCTAGGAATCGCAAAAGAGCTTCATACGAAGAAAATGAAAGACTTAAGCGGAAATGAAAAGGTTCGTGTATTACTTGCCCAGGCGTTGTTCGGCCGTCCAAACAATCTTTTGCTCGATGAGCCGACCAACCACTTGGATGCGGAATCCATCGTATGGCTGGAGAATTTCCTGCTAAACATTGATGAAAATACCACGGTAATCGTTGTTTCCCACGATCGTCACTTCCTGAATCAGGTCTGTACACATATTGCTGATATTGATTTTGGAAAAATTCAGCTTTATGTGGGGAACTATGATTTTTGGTATGAATCTAGTCAGTTAGCTTTACAAATGGCGAAGGATCAAAATAAGAAAGTAGAAGAAAAGAGAAAAGAACTGGAGAAGTTTATTGCTAGATTTAGCTCCAACGCTTCCAAGGCGAAGCAGGCAACGTCTCGAAAGAAGCAATTGGAGAAGTTGACCCTGGACGATATTAAGCCTTCCTCGCGGAAATATCCATACATTAACTTCAAATCTGAGAGGGAAGCTGGGAAGCAGATTTTGACGGTCGACCGCCTATCTAAAACGATTGATGGAGAAAAAATTCTTGATGATTTGAGCTTCGTTGTCAATAAAGGGGATAAGATTGCCCTGGTTGGACCGAACGGGCTGGCCAAAACTACGCTCTTTAAAATTTTGATGGGTGAGTTGGAAGCAGATGCCGGTGAGTATGCTTGGGGTGTAACGACAACGCAGGCTTATTTCCCAAAGGATAATGCAAAGTATTTCGATGGCGTTGACCTTTCTTTGGTGGAATGGCTGCGCCAATATTCCAAGGATCCCGACGAGACCTTCGTGCGTGGCTTCCTCGGTCGGATGCTCTTCTCTGGTGATGAGTCGCTCAAAAAGGCGAGTGTACTATCTGGGGGAGAAAAGGTGCGCTGCATGCTTTCCAAGATGATGCTTACCGGGGCAAATGTGCTCCTATTGGATGAACCGACGAACCATTTGGATTTGGAGTCGATTACCTCGTTAAATAATGGGATGATTGAATTTGAAGGGTCTGCTTTATTTGTCTCCCATGACCATCAGTTTGTGCAAACCGTTGCCAACCGGATCATGGAGATTACCCCAAATGGACTCATCGATAAGATGATGCCTTATGATGAATATTTGGCAAGTGAAGAGGTCAAGAATCTTCGGGAAAAGATGTACGCGTAGTTTGGTGAATGCCAAACTGGGCTGCATATAGATTGATTCTAGAAGATGAGGGAGAGAAGAAGAGGATGAGACTAAAGGACAAAGTAACCATGATTACCGGTTCCGGTTCCGGGATTGGTCGCGCTGCGGCATTGCTATTTGCTAAAGAAGGGGCCAAGGTTATTGTCAATGATGTTTCCGAGGAGAATGGGAATAAAACGGTGGAAGAGATCAAGCAGCACGGTGGGCAGGCCTTGTTTGTAAAGGCTGATATTACGGTTGCTGCGCAAGCAGAGCAGTTAGTTCAGACGGCGCTTGACGCCTATGGAAAAGTGGACGTTCTGTTCAACAATGCGGGGATCTCAGGTGTGGGCGCCGTCCATGAAACGAGCGAAGAGCTATGGGACAAGGTGGTTAACGTCAATATTAAAGGGGTCTTTTTAGCGAGTAAGGCTGTTCTCCCACATATGATGGAGAGAAAAGAAGGAAACATTATCAATATGTCTTCGTGTATCGCAGAAATTGGGCTGATGAAAAGATCCGTTTATTCCGCAACCAAAGGTGCGGTTCTCGCTTTGACCAAATCGATGCAGGTCGATTATGCACCGTATAACATTCGGGTAAATGCCTTGTTGCCGGGGACGATCTTAACTCCTTTTGTGGAAAACTATTTGAAAAACTCCTACGACGACCCGGAAGAGGCTTTGAATACGATTCGCAAGAGACAACTTGGTGGCGAGCTTGGCAGACCGGAAGATGTAGCCTTGGCAGCAGTGTTCCTTGCTTCCGATGAATCGAAATTCATGATGGGCTCTCCGCTTTATATCGACGGGGGCGCTGTGTTTGGAAAAATGGCGTAAAGGGGGGAAGTCAAGGTGAAAATAAGCGGAATTGAATCGATTTTGCTTTCTTATTTACCGAAGAATCCCCCGCGTGACGGGTTGTCTGGGATTCCCACTCGGGATGTCTACTTGGTGAAGATTACGACCGATGAAGGGATTACAGGAATCGGCGAGGGGTTTGCCCTAGGTTCCCTAAAATCGACGGCGATAATCGTCGAGGAAATCCTGAAGCCGCTTCTAATCGGTGAGGATCCTACACAGATTGAAGGCCTATGGCAGAAGATGTACCGTACAACCTTCCGAGTTGGACGGAGAGGCATTGTGCTGGCTGCGATGAGTGCGATTGATATTGCCCTGTGGGATATTCTAGGAAAAAAAGCGGGACTACCCGTTTGTAAGCTACTTGGCGGTGTGAAAGATTCCTTGGTGGCTTATGCCAGTGCAGGATACTACCAAGAAGGCAAAGGGCTTGACGGCCTAGCGAGAGAAATGGAAGGCTATCGTTCGCAAGGTTTCCGGGCAGCAAAGATGAAGGTTGGCGGAGAGTCGCTGGCGGTCGACGTGGAACGTGTACGTGTGGCTCGCGAAGCGCTTGGTCCTGAGGTGAAATTGGCCGTCGACGCCAATAATGCCTGGGATTACTCGACTGCCTTACGCTTTGCCAGAGCGATTGAAAAGTATGACATCCTGTTTTTTGAGGAGCCCTTATCCTCGGATGATGTGCAGGGAAGTATTAAACTGGCGCGGGACTGTGATATCCCGATTGCAGGCTATGAGACCGAATATACTAGGTTTGGACTGCGGGATTTGATCGTGCAGGATGCGGTCGATATCGTGCAGACCGATGTGATTTGGTCTGGCGGCATTTCCGAAGCACGGAAAATTGGGATTCTTGCCTCAACTTTTGGCAAGGAGTGTATTCCCCATTTTTCAGCAGGCGCCGTTTCCTTGGCTGCAAACCTTCACTTCGGGGTGAGTCTGGCCAATATCAATCTGTTCGAATTAACCGTCGACGATAATCCGCTGCGCAGTGAGTTATCGTTAGGTTCGATCGAAGTCAGAGATGGAATGATTTACGTTCCGGATCGCCCGGGATTGGGTATTGAATTGAATGAGCAACTGGTCGATCGGTTTCGGGTGGAAATATAGGGTGCCTAGTTGGCGCCCTAATTTTATTTGGCGGGAATAGCGGACACTGGTTCCGTTATCTCTAGTTTTTGGGGCAAATCGCAGCACTAGAGACCGCCTGCATCCCAAATAGAGGAACTTTTTTCAGTTATTCCTTTTTAGTGAACTGAGAATGGGGAAATAACGGAAAAAAGTTCCTCTATTGTAGCCTGCAAACGATTTCAAACAGGGTGATGGACGAGATAACGGAATAAATTTCCGCTATTTCGTCTTTTTTAGATGGAGCTTTAGGAATAACGTAAATTTCTTCCGTTATCACGAATCGCCAGAGGTTCCTCACCCCGTTCGAGAAGCACGGTGTTGATCCGCTGGAGGGTGATCCACTCACGTTTGTCTAGACCTTTGCGATATTTGGCGTAATAATAGGCAGCTACCTTAAACGATGACAAAAAGGCATGTGTCGTCAATCCTTCTATAGATAAAGGGTTATCGATCACAACTTGCCATTCCCCTGAACGTTCTTCCCCTTGGACCCGCTCAAAGACGGAGCGTTTTATGTGATAAATCATCTTTAATTCTTCCCAGAATCCTTTCCAAAGGGGGCTGTGTTTTTCCGGCGCGGAAAGGATCTCTTCTCCTTTGATAAGAAGCTCGAAGGTCTCCTCAAATTGCTCTTCACCCATCTCTTTTAATTCTTCTTCAATGCTCCGCAACCATTGGTTGATAAAGGCATATCCTTGAGCGCGTAGCACCGAGCCCAGATGTTTCTTTTCTTCCACGGTTTGCGCCGCTTTAAATTGGCTGTAAAAATCTTCAAACTTGATCATGAGTCACCTTCCTTAGTATGCTTCTTCCATTTTATCAGTGTTGTGTCCATGCATAAAGAGCAGAATCTTCAAAATTTCATTCAAATATTAGAGAAGAGCTTGTCAACTATCAGGTGGTGGTGGTAAATGAAGATTTTGAGAGTATAGATATTGCTGTTTCACGATTATTCGCTGGTTGATAGAAAAGGGAGAACCCGAAAAGCTGGTGAAGTTCTAATCGGAATTATGACGGATAAAATTAATATTGAAGCTCACTCGGTAATTGCTTACATCGGACAACCCGACGAGGCTTTGGATCCTGGTTCGGAAGACTGTGCCATCGATTACAGCCGTCCGAGCCACGCCGGCATCGCGATGGATGGCGCGGGATCACCGACTGGATTTACAAGAAACCAGCGTGACTGGACCGAATGGGAGAATTCAGCGGATGGATATTGAAGATCTTTTCGCCAAGCAGTCAGGGAACCAATGATTACGCCGCTTGCCGAGAAGATGGTAGTTATTGATGGAGCGCCAGCAGCCGCTTTCTTGACGGAGTTAAAAAGAGATTTTGGAAAATCCTCTCGTCATGCTGGCTTAAGGAGGAGTGAAGGATGGACAGGTTTGATATTGCTGTTGTTGGCGGAGGGCCTGGGGGCTATGTTGCAGCCCTCCAGGCAGCAAAGTCAGGACGCAGGGTGGCACTTATTGAAGCAGACGAACTAGGGGGAACGTGTTTGAACCGCGGATGTGTGCCATCGAAGACGTGGCTGAGCCATGCAGAAATGCTGGAACAAATCGGCAGGGCGAAAGAGTGGGGAATCGAGGTCGGTGAGGTTTCTTTCTCTTTTGAACAGATGGTGAAGCGCAAAGATCAAATTGTGAAAGGGCTGCGCAATGGAATTGCTTCCCTGTTGAAAGCCGACCAGGTGTCGTTTTACCAGGGATATGCCACGGTGGATCCGGACGGAGCAATTATCGTGAATGGCCCTTCCGGCGTGCAGCAACTGAAGGCGGAAAGGGTCATTTTGGCCACCGGATCAAAGCCAATCATCCCGCCAATCCCGGGTCTTGATCAGGTGTTTGTTCACAGTAGTGACAGCATTTTTCAGATTGAGGACGTTCCCAAATCGTTGGCAATCATTGGCGGCGGGGTCATTGGGGTGGAATTTGCCTGCATTTTTGCTCTATTAAATGTGGAAGTTACCGTGATTGAACTAGCTGAACGTATTATCCCGACGGAAGACTCGGATGCCTCCGTTGCCCTCCTCCAAGCTTTAAAGAAAAAGGGGATTCGGGTGTTAACGGATCACCAGGTGATGTCACTCGCCCAGAATCACGAGCACAAGATCGTGGTAGTGAAGACCCCGAAAGGAGAGATGGAGGAGTTAGCCGTCGATCAAGTGGTAGTTTCGGTAGGAAGAAAAGCCAATCTTGGCGGGCTTGAGCGATTAGGTGTGGAGATGGATGGTGCCTTTATTCGCGTGAATGAGCGCATGGAGACAAGTCTTCCGCATATTTACGCTGTTGGCGATGTGATTGGGGGGAGGATGCTGGCACATGTGGCCATTGCCGAGGGCATCGTTGCTGCGAAAAATGCTTCAGGAGCAGAAGAGATCGTCAATTACCGGGCGGTGCCGCGATGTATCTATACATTTCCCCAGGTGGCTAGCGTAGGATACAGTGAAAAAGAAGCGGAACAGTTAGGTTACCGTGTAAAAAAGATGAGTTTTCCGTTGCGAAACAATGCAATCGCGATTGCGGCAGGGCAAACAGAGGGCTTCATCAAGGTGATGGCCGACGAAAGATATGGGGAAATTCTCGGTGTGGTAATGGTAGGTCCTCATGCAACGGAGATGATCTCAGAGGCATCGGCCTTCATTTCCTTGGAAGGCACGGTGGAAGAACTGGCAAAGATGATGCATCCGCATCCTACTTTATCAGAAGGGCTGTTCGAAGTAGCTGCAGCCTTAACAGGTGAAGGGATTCATTTGCGAGTGCCGGGAAGGTGATAATGCTGAAGATGAGCGGCATGACGCATAAACGGGCTGTCCCCCTTTTGTTGGATTTTTGGGATAGCCTTTTTCTTTTCTATAGCGAATCCACGTGTTAAAATTTAAAATAATATGACAAAGTCTGACATTCTACAGGAGGGCATGCCTTGGTCACGATAAAAGATATTGCCTTAGCGGCAAAAGTTTCAATTACAACAGCATCCCTCATCCTGAACAATAAAGAAGGGGCGATACGCATTTTAAAATGTACCCTTTGTAAAGGACGCTATAAAAAAGTCTAGGCAGCTCTAAGAAGATGATCTCTGAATTGAACAGGGGTCATCTTTTTTAAACCC
>NZ_JAGGKT010000013.1 GCF_017873965.1 Ammoniphilus resinae
GAACTTAAAAAAGATGACCCCTATTCAATACAGGAATCATCTTTTAGTGGCTTAATCTCTTTTTTTATAGTGTCCTTGACATAGGTGCCAGTTTACACTTGGTCCTTTTTAAATTTTATGCTGTTACCGGCTTAGTGGAAACATTATTTTTACCTTCTAGCTTGCTTACCGCATCCGCACTTGTATCCACACGTTTAACAAATATCGCTAGCACTAGCGCAACAATATTTACGGCAAAAGCGACATAGAAGGAATATTGGATACCAGCCAATAAGGTATGCTGCGTTAAAGCAGCTTTTGAAGCCTCGGTTAACGTTGTTGGGTCTACTCCGGCCATTAAACTCTGCGCTTCTGTTTTCGTCACAGAGTTCATAATGGTTACGAGAATCGCCGTACCAATGGATCCAGATACCTGTTGCGCTGTATTATTAATCGCCGTCCCATGTGGATTTAAACGAGTTGGCAACTGGTTTAAGCCGTTGGTCATAATTGGCATCATCACCATCGACATCCCAAACATACGCAACGTGTAAGCTAAAATAATATAGGTGTAACTCGAATCAATCTGCAATTGCGCTAACATGTAGGTTGAAACGGCTGTCACCGTTAAACCGATCACGGCTAACAATCGCGGACCAAAGCGATCAAACAGCTTCCCTGTAATGGGAGACATAATCCCCATGACAATTGCCCCTGGCAGCATCATTAAACCTGAATCAAGCGGGGAGATTCCCCGCACACTTTGTACATAGGCCGGTGTTAAAATCATCCCGGAGAACATCGAAACCGCGTTGACGATCGCGATGACGGATGCAAGGGCAAACATCGGGTACTTGTAAGCACGTAAATCTAGTAACGGCTGCTCCATTTTTATTTGGCGAACAATGAAAGCCAATAACGCGATGCCGCCTACAATCAATGTAGTTAGTACAATCTCATCCCTCCAGCCATCTGAGCTGGCAGAACTACAACCATATAATATGCCCCCAAAAACAATCGAAGACAGAACAACGGATAGATAATCCAATGTCACCTGCTTGTTTTGTTCCATAACATTTTCAAGCTTCCAAATAGCTAACAATAAACTAATAACAGCCAGTGGCAAGATCATTTCAAATAGGATACGCCAATCGTGATATTCCACAATATAACCGGACAAAGTTGGCCCGATGGCCGGTGCAGTAATCATCACCAACCCAAAGACCCCCATCGCAGTTCCCCTTTTTTCACGCGGAAAACTGACCAACATCACGTTCATTAATAAAGGCCCCATAATTGAAGAACCGGCAGCCTGAATCATCCTTCCTGTTAGCAACACACCAAAGGTAGGTGCATAGGCCGCTAATGCAGTTCCTAACGTAAAAATCGTCATTGATGCAATGAACAAATGACGATTGGAAAAACGAGTTAATAAAAATGCGGATGCTGGAATTAAAATCCCGCTAACCAGCATGTAACCTGTGGCTAACCATTGAACCGTAGAATAATCGGCAATGTTTAAATCAGTCATAATCGATGGCAAGGCAACGTTTAACAACGAGTTGTTTAAAAATGAAACAAAAGCACCCACAAATAAAATCACAAGCATTAAATATGGTGGTTTTCTATATTGAAGAGTCGAATTCATAGTTCCCTTCCCTCTTATCTTTTTTATTTTTCACTTGACCTATTTTATACCCATAGTTCAATAAATGCAATAGTTTTATACTTATGGTATAAAACTGTGTTGTATTTCCAACACAAGAGAATTATACTATTCTTATAGAGAACAAACAGACGCGTTGGAGGACAGAATGAATAATAGGAAGAGGAAAGTTGCAGACATTGCTTTAAAATTGTTTGTGGAGAAAGGAATTCAACAAACCTCCATCCAGGAAATTATCGAGAATGCAAATATTTCGAAAGGGACTTTTTATAATTATTTCTCCTCTAAAAATGATTGTGTTGCAGATATTTTAGAATTTCTTCGCTATGATGCAAGTCAACAGCGGATTGCCATGCAAATTGGCAAAGATATGAAAGACCGTGAAGTGTTTATTGAACAAATCACTATTTTATTCCAGTTAAATGAGGAACGAAATTTACATGCCTTGTTTGAGGCCATTTTATCTTCAAATGAAAAAGAACTAAGAAAATTAGTCTTGCAGCATCGAATGATTGAGTTGGAATGGTTATCCAATCGCTTGATTGAAGTCATGGGGGATGATGTTCGAGAGTACGCATTTGAGGGAACAATCTTATTTTATGGCATGCTGCAGAATATCTTGTTTACATTACGAATTACAAATAGTACGTATTCGCTAAAACAGGTCGTTCATGTGATTTTATCCTATCTTGAATTAATCCTGCCATACATGGTAAAGCATGGTACTTCCACGTTAAATCATGCTGCCATTGATCAATTAAGCTCCCATGTGGATAAACGATCAGTCACGATCAAGGAATTAACGGAATTTGCCGAGCTGCTACAACAACAGCATTCTTTTAATGAAGAGCAACAAGATTTGATGGATGTTATTATGAATGAATTAAATCGTGGACGGATTCGTAAAATTGTCATTCAGCCACTATTAAAACCTTTACAGCAATTATTTAACGAGACACCGATCCAATCACAAGTACACACCTTTACGAATATGATTTGGTATTTTTTAAAGATAGGAAATACCCGTTGATTTCATAACAATAAAGACCATCTCACCCTCTTGGATGAAATGGTCTCTAAATAACCTTATGTATGGTCGGGAAGACAGGATTTGAACCTGCGACCCCCACGTCCCGAACGTGGTGCTCTACCAAGCTGAGCCACTTCCCGCAAACTACTTCTAATTAATATTTTAATCAAAAACAATCAAATTTCAATTCCCTTTTTTGTAGTCCAGAAGATATTGGTTTTACTTCCTTCATCCTACGCAGTTATTTATCGTAATCCAAGTCCCTTTGCTGTTGAGGCATGAATTTGATCGATCAATTCTGGTCTTTCCACTAGTTGCACCCCATAAGAAGGAATCATTTCTTTTATTTTCGGTTCCCACGCTTTTAGATGTTGTGGAAAACATTTTCCAATTAATTCAAGCATAATGGAAACGGCTGTAGAAGCACCTGGAGAAGCACCAAGCAAAGCAGCTAATGAACCATCCGAGGCACTAATTACTTCTGTACCAAATTGAAGTGTTCCTTTACCGGTAGCCGTATCTTTAATTACTTGTACTCGTTGACCCGCTTTCACAATTTCCCAATCTTCTATTTGAGCAGACGGAATAAATTCACGTAAATTTTCCAAGCGTTGTTCCTTTGACAATCTCAATTGCTGAACCAGATACCTTGTTAATGGAACGTTTTTTGTTCCTGCTGCTACCATAGTTAAAACATTATTCGGTCTTACGGAACGTACCAAATCTAACTTGGAACCAGTTTTTAAGAACTTCGGTGAGAAACCGGCAAAAGGCCCAAACAGTAATGATTTTTTCTTGTTGATGAATCTTGTGTCAAGATGTGGGACAGACATAGGGGGAGCGCCAACCTTTGCTTTCCCATATACTTTCGCATGATGTTGTTCTATTATCTCTGGATTCTTGCATACCATAAATAGTCCACTTACTGGGAAACCTCCAATATGTTTTCCTTCAGGGATCCCGGATTTTTGCAATAAATGAAGGGCTCCCCCACCGGCGCCAATAAAGACAAATTTTGCAGTATGGCGTTCTACAGTACCCCTATCGAGGTTGCGTACTTTCACCTCCCAACCACCATGTGTCCGATGAATATGATCTACATGATGTTTATATCGAATATTGACGTTTTGGTTCTCTAAGTGGTTGAATAACAAACGTGTTAAAGCACCAAAGTTGACGTCGGTTCCAACATCGGTTTTTGTAGCCGCTATCGGTTCGTTTGCATTCCGCCCCTTCATAATAAGCGGAATCCATTCCATTAGTTTTTCCGGGTCATCAGAAAATTCCATCCCTTGAAACAAGGGACAATTAGAAAGTGCTTCAAAACGCTTTCTTAAAAAGGCTACATCCTTTTCCCCGTATACGAAACTTAAATGAGGTAGTGGCATAATAAAGTCCTTGGGATTTTGAATCAGATCCTGGTTTACAAGGTAAGACCAAAATTGTTTAGAAACTTGGAATTGTTCATTGATCTTGATCGCTTTGCTAATATCAAGACATCCATCCGGTTTTTCAACGGTATAATTCAACTCACACAAGGCAGAATGCCCCGTACCTGCATTATTCCATTCATTAGAACTTTCTTCCCCCGCGCTTGCCAGTCCCTCAAATACGGTAATATTCCAGTCTGGTACTAATTCTTTCAACAGTGTTCCTAAAGTGGCACTCATAATACCAGCACCAATTAAGATAACGTCCTGACCCATTTTCCTCATCCTTTCCATATTGCCTAGGGTTTTTCAAGTACCGCATTTTTAATAACTTACCCTGCGGCAATATCCCCTATGTATAGTCATGACACGAGCATATTTATAATGAAAAAAGAGGCATCTCAATGGATGATGCCATTTGTCAAAAGTCTATATTAGCAATGTACCACTCCAAAACATCAATGTGCCAATTAACCATCCAAAGTAGATATTCTGTTCACTTCCTTCACTCGGACGCTTTTCACTTCTTTCAACAAAATCACGCCTATCAAGCCAAACATGGAGAAGACCACAGGAATAAAGAAACCGTAGTAATAACCTTCAATGCTGCCCGTAGCTGACTGAAAATAATCCAGTACATTTCCATAAATGCTTGGCAACATTACCGCACTCAAAAAACCACCAGTATTTGCAAACCCAGAGACTAGGCCTGATTCTTCGATTGGAAAGGATTGACGAACGGCAGCAAAGGTTAAGGAATTGGCCCCATAACAAAAACCAATGATAAAGAATAGTACGATCACCGAGGAATATGGCGGATTCCCTTTAAATAAGAGAAAGTAGGACCAACTGAGTACCATAATGATATGAACAACAAAATAAGGACGTTTAATAGTTTCTAATCGACTGGAGATCCAACTTGTTAAAGGTGCACCAATTAGCGCCGCAATCAGTCCAATCATTACAAGCTGACTAGCATCAGAACGTGTCACTCCATACACATTCATCCCGTAAGGTACTGCCCACGAACCGATAAATCCTACATACGTGCCAACCAATCCAAAATGACAAAGGAATAAAGCCCAAGCTTGTCGACTTGAAACAATTCTTCTTAGTAAAACCCATGTTTTTTCACGTCTAATCCTATTCTTTGCAGTTATATGGTTATTGGGAAAGAGTTGTTTTGTTTTTGTTACCAGGATAAAATAAAGCAGAATCCCGCACAGACATAATAGCAGCCCAACCGAAAAAAAAGCTTCCCTCCAACCAAGCATGATAATCCATACAGAAAAAGGAACTGTCGCTATAAGAAACCCGAGGTTTCCTGTCATTCCGACTACACCAATTAACCGTACAAACTCCTTTGCTTTAAACCATTGGCTCAAAATTAACACCATACTAACCCATATGGTCGCGTCCCCTATTCCCGTTAGCACTCTTGCAAAAAACAGGACAAATTCATGCGTACTAAGGCTATAAATAATTGTCCCTACACCGGTAAGGATTGAGCCTGCAATGAGAAAAAAATTGGGACCAAAACGGTCAACCAATATCCCCATCGGAATTTGTAATCCGGTGTATACGAAAAATTGAATACTAGTCAACAAACCAATCGTTGATGCCGTTACATGAAAATCCCTCATTACCTGGTCTGTAATAAGTCCCGGAGCTGTCCGTTGACTCGCCATGAATAAATAAGTGAACATCACAGTAACAAATACAACCCATCTAAACCTGCTGTTTTGCTTTTCCAATGATTTCTTCTCCTGTTAGTTTTTGTAGAATAAAATTTAACTCCCACTTCTAGCGGTCCAGAAACGAAATGATTTTAATATTTTCGGCAAGTCCTCATTCTCCATTTTTATAAGTGCTCTGAATTCAGGAATGCTGCGGTCGTAATCGCTATGATCCTCTTTTAAAAATTCTTCTGGAGCCTCTTCGGGGGCAATAGCCGCAAAAACCCTTCCCCGTTTTTCCCCCAGAAATTGAAAAGGTGATCCACCAAATTGCTCCATCCATCTCCTTTTGGACATCTTAAAAATAACCACACTAAAAATCACACAGGAACTTTTCCCATGGTATTTCTTCCGATATTTCAAGTTGAAATGAACCGCTGTCTCCGGGCCATATTTCGTTTGAGTAACAAAAACATGCGGCTTCCACCAACGCGGAATAACCAGTTGAAACAGATAGGTCTTGTTTTTGTAAATAATAACGGGTTTCACGATTCCCCCCCTTTGTGCTACTTGTAGGCAGGATATTCGTAAAACCCAATTTTAGTGAAACGATATAGAGAAGATTAGTCGGGAGGCGGAAGGGCGGAAGTATAGAGGGAAATTCTCACGCTATTCTTCTTGCAATCTTATGGGGGTTCACTTGTTGCTTGATACTTTTATATTTCACCCCCGAAAAATGCAAAAAAACCTGCCACCAATGGGTAGCAAGTTTTTTTTATCACAATAGCATTAAAAGCTTCTTTAGATCTTATGTATGGAGCACTCTTCGAGTACTACTCATATGAATCCAACAAAGAAGTATTTCGACGTAGTAGGATTCAAAATAGATGGAGCGGGTGAAGGGAATCGAACCCTCGCTACTAGCTTGGGAAGCTAGAGTTCTACCATTGAACTACACCCGCACTGATTTTATGGTGGACGATGACGGATTCGAACCGCCGACCTCTACGATGTCAACGTAGCGCTCTAACCAACTGAGCTAATCGTCCATTATTTTAATGGAGCACCCTTCGGGTACTTCTTTATTTCATTCCAGCAAGGATGTTTCTCGACGTAGTAGGATTCATTGCAGATGGAGCCATAAAGGACCTCTTTATTTCATTCCAGCAAGGATGCTTCTCGACGTAGTAGGAATGAACATTAATGGAGCGGACGACGAGACTCGAACTCGCGACCCCAACCTTGGCAAGGTTGTGCTCTACCAACTGAGCTACGTCCGCATCAGGAACAATATTTATAATAAACAATTTGGCCATGCTTGTCAAGAATATCGTTAAATTTAGAGCCCTTGCTATTCGATCCACCAGTTAAGATTAAATAGACAGGTTGAGGCTAATCCCCAAAATCCCTTTTTCTTGGGATTAGCGGACTCTGTGTCGATTCATTGGGGGTTACCCTGGGAATTGAGCCTATCGATTTATGTAGGAAGAGCGACTAAGATGGGGCCGTCCAGGCTTGTTTCGGACTGAGACGAGCCGTGTCATCGGATCTCAGTCCGAATCCAAGTCTGTTTCGGACTGAGATGGGTAGGGTCTGTGGATTTCAGTCCGAATCCAAGTCTGTTTCGGACTGAGATGGGTAGGGTCTGTGGATTTCAGTCCGAATCCAAGTCTTTTTCGGACTGAGATGGGTGGGGTCTGTGGATTTCAGTCCGAATCCTGGTCTATTTCGGACTGAGATGGGTGGGGTCTGTGGATTTCAGTCCGAATCCAGTCTTTTTCGGACTGAGATGGGTGGGGTCAGTGGATTTCAGTCCGAATCCAGGTCTATTTCGGACTGAGATGGGTGGGGTCTGTGGATTTCAGTCCGAATCCTGGTCTATTTCGGACTGAGATGGGTAGGGTCTGTGGATTTCAGTCCGAATCCTGGTCTATTTCGGACTGAGATGGATAGGGTCTGTGGATCTCAGTCCGAATCCTGGTCTATTTCGGACTGAGATGGGTAGGGTCTGTGGATTTCAGTCCGAATCCGGGTCACTTTCTAGGCTGCCCTGTCCCGATTCTGGCCTATTTTGAAATCTCGGCTAAAAATCCAAGTGCTTCGGTTAACAGGGCAGAACCCTGTCCTCTGACTGCCATTTTTCCGGTTCCCATAACAGACATCCACCCTCAGTTTCTTAAACGCCATCCATCAGTTATACTAGCCTAAGATAAATATCTGGCGAAATAATCTCATTGGAGGCTGATCACTTGATTTTGCGACCTTTGGAAGAAAAGGATACAGAAGCGCTTTTTGAACTTTTCAAAGAGGAAAAAGGGGCCAATTGGATCGACTTCCCCATCACCTCTCTACAACGATTTAAAGGCCATATATCAGAGCTTTTAGCTGGTGAATTTTTAGGATTCGCGGTTCCCCGAGTGATCCTTGATCCGGTTACACAAAAAATTGCTGGCTTGATTCTCTTAACAAATATCGATACAGAAAATCAATCTGCAGAAATGGGAACTTGGCTCGGCTTTAACTACCGGGGTAGTGGCCTTAACCAACAGGCAAAAGCGGAGATGATTCAGTACGCCTTCACCGAACTCAATTTAGCAAAAATCCTGTTGGTCACAGCGGAACAAAATATCGCATCAATCAAAGCAATTGCCAAACTACCCTATACGTGCAAAACTCGGGGGGATGAGTACGGCGCCTTAAAAAAGCATTATGCTTTTCTTTATCGAAAAAACATTCTCATTTATAAAATTACTCACGAAGATTTTTTCGCAAAAAAATGATTCCCAGCCCATTCTCATTTATTTCTTTTCCTTCGCCTATCCCTTCGCCCTTTTCCCCTTAGGGACAAGCGCACTTAAAATATAATTTTCTGTATCCAACAAACGATTGGCTACCCGCTGCACGTCTTCGGCAGTGACTAACTGTATTTGTTTCAATTCTTCCTCCGGATCCTCCAACAGTCCACGGACTGCCATCGATCCCATGTGGGAATTAAAGGCCCCTGCCCCTTCCAACTCCATAATCCGTATGCCCTCAAGGGAGTTCTTGGCAATGAGCAGCTCCTCTTCGGAAACCGGATCTTTTTTAATACGCTCCCATTCCTCGAGGATTATTTTTTCGACCTGATCGAGTTTTCGATGATCCAATCCAGCACTAACATAGAAACACCCCGCACCTAGCCATGCGTCATGGGATGTGTCAATGGCATAGGCGAGGCCTTTTTCCTCACGAATCGATTGATACAATCTTGATATTTCATTTCCTCCAAGGATTGCATTCAACACTTGAATCGCTGTCCAATCGTTATCTTCTAACCCCGGAGCGGGAACCCCAAGTATAATTTGACCTTGATCCACTTCACGCTGATATTTGTTCCATTGCTTACGAGGCACCGCACCCTCTATCGTCTTATATTGATTTTGCACTACCCGGCGTGTCCCCAATGATTTCTCTAGAACGGGTAAAATCTTATCGGCTTCTACTCTCCCTGTTATAGAGACTGTTAATGAAGAATCATAATACCATTGTTCATAAAACCCAAGCACATCCTCGCGCTGAATCAACTTCACACTATCACGATAGCCTAGAATAGGCACACCAATGGACTGATTTTCGTACACCATTTCCATAAATCGATCCATAAGGAATTCACCTGGAATATCATTATACATATCAATTTCTTCTAAGATAATTGAGCGTTCCTTCTCTAGCTCTGCTTCTGGAAACAAAGGATTTACGAACATGTCCAAAAGAATATCGAGCGCCTGCTCCGCCTGCCGATACGGAACATCCATGGTATACGTGGTTGTATCGCGTTCCGTGAAGGCATTAATGTACCCCCCTATTTTCAATGTATCAATGGAAATCTGCCGATGTCCTCTTTTGTGACTTCCTCGAAACATCATATGTTCAACAAAATGGGCAAGCCCACGTTTATCTTGAGGATCATTAAGTGATCCTGCTCTCACTAAAATGTCCATGCACACTTTAAAACTGGACGGTATGGATTTTATATAGACGGGTATACCATTAGATAATACATATTTTTGAAAACTCATTAAAATCTCCTCTCTGCGACAACTCTCTCTATCTTAAAAGAAACCTCTTCCCAGTTCAATCTTTTCCCTTTACCTGAGCAGTAAGACAATTGATTCCGTGGAATCAATAGACCAAAAATGGGAATAAAAAATACCAGTGGATAGTTTCAATTTAGTTTACAAATAAACTTTCGCTTGTTACTATTTCTTTTAGTCTACCTAGAATTTAATTTTCGTAAATTTCCCATTTTATCAACAGGAGGATACATCATGAAAAATGAACAATGGGGAAATCGAACCGGCTTTATTCTTGCCGCTGTAGGTTCCGCGATCGGACTTGGAAACATTTGGAGATTCCCTTATGTTGCTTACGACAATGGCGGTGGAGCCTTTCTTATTCCTTACCTCTTTGCCCTACTTACAGCAGGGATCCCAATCCTTATTTTGGAGTTCAGCATTGGTAAAAAAGGACGTGGTTCTGCTCCTTTAAGCTTTACCCGTCTAAATAAAAAGTGGGAATGGTTAGGATGGTGGCAAGTTGCCATCTGTTTTGTGATTATAAGTTATTACGCTGTCATTATTGCCTGGGCGATGAGTTATACGAAATTTAGTCTAAGCCTTGCCTGGGGTGACGATACGAAAGGTTTTCTATATGGACAATTCCTCCATTTAACAGACGACGTCTGGTCAATAGAGAATCTGCAACTTCATATCATTATACCATTAGCACTTACCTGGGGAATTGTTTTTATTACCCTCTACAAGGGAGTTAAAACAGGTATTGAGAAATTGGCCAAATTCGCTATGCCTTTGCTTATCTTTCTCTTCCTCATTATTACGTTTCGTGGGCTTACACTTGAAGGAGCAGTGATAGGCCTTAATCATTTCTTTACTCCTGATTGGAGTAAAGTTTGGGATTACAGAACTTGGATGGCGGCTTACGGCCAGATTTTCTTTAGTCTAAGTATCGCTTATGCCATCATGCTAACTTATTCAAGTTACCTGCCGGAAAAATCAGATGTGAATAACAGTGCATTTATCACTGCTTTTTCCAATTCTGGCTTTGAACTTCTGGCTGGAATCACTGTCTTTAGCGTTTTAGGATTCATGGCCTTTGAAAGCCATACAGATATTAGCGAACTAGCCGCGGGTGGAGTGGGACTAGCGTTTATTGTCTTTCCTAAAGTGATTAATACCCTTCCCACATTAAACAGCCTATTTGGTCTTTTATTTTTTGGATCGCTCGTTCTTGCTGGTCTGACTTCAGCGATATCCATCTTAGAAGTTGTTGTTGCAGGGATTCGTGACAAATTTGATATGCAGCGTCAAAGAGCGGTCATTCTAGTTTCCATCCTTGGTTTTGGTGCAAGTTTAATTTACGCAACAGGCGCAGGATTGTATTTCCTAGATATTGTTGACCACTTCATCAATAATTTTGGCGTCGTTATTTCCGGATTGGTCGAACTTATCTTAATTGGATGGTTCCTCAACCTTAAGGCGCTACGTAAGGAAGGGAACCTCACTTCCGATTTTTCCATCGGAAGATGGTGGGATATCATGATCAAATTTGTGACACCTGCGGTTTTACTATTTATTACGATTCAAAACATTATGGGTGAATTCGAGACCCCATACGAAAATTACCCAGTCAGCGCTCTTCTTTTGATTGGTGCAGGAATCGTTGTGATGGTAGTTGTTCTAGGTTATATTTTCAGCAAATTCCGTTGGAATTCTATAGAAAAAACAAAACAACGAAAGGTGGCCTAAGATGAATACTTCTGCGATCGTTATGTTTATCATTAGTGCCAGTTTGCTATGGGGCGGTTTAATCGTATTTCTGACCATTGCCATGAAGAAGAAAGCCTAATCTTATAGGAGCCCGGTCATCGGGCTTCTATTCTTTTATACACGAATAAGCTCGTCCACTGGCTGTGTTCTTTTCGCCAAACTAACCATAACCTTGGCAATTCCATTTTTCCAATTATTGTCGGAGGCATAGCGAACATTCATCCCGCGAAGATTCGATCCGTGGTAATATCGACCCTCTTCACTTAAATACTGCTTACTGACAAAACTCGCAACTCTATCAATACTATCAGCCTTTGTTTTAAAACCGTGGGCACTCTCATAAGGGCTTCTATCATAAGCCATATAACCAAATAGATTATTCTTTTCACGACTAATGCGCGATTTCCCCCAACCGCTTTCCCATGCAGCATGAGCAATCAAATAATACGCATTGACTTTATATGTTTGTTCAGCTGTGACAAATGCCTTACCTAAACCTTCTAAGCCGGTTCCTTTTAACAGTTGCTCGGCTTGTACATCACTTAAGCCAGAAGGTTTACGTAAATCAAGTCGGGTTACATCCGTTGTTCTTACAACTTTAAGAAATTCTCCATTCTTCTTATTTTTCTCTTGTATTTCTTTATGGATTTCTGCTGCTTTTATCGTTTGTAAACGCTTTTCTTGTTGTGCATCCTCAACCGTATGGTATTCTTCGGTGCTTTTCTGAGGTGGAGCTATTTCTATTTGATCGAGATCTGAAGAAGTATTTTCTTTCCCCACTATATTTTGACTCTCATTAACCGTGTAAAAAGATAGAGTGAGTGGCTTCAACATCGGTTTATAAAGTTCTAGAGCTTGTCCTTGCAAGCCTAAATCAGCGGCAACCACCGGGTTTTGAATGGAAATTGTAAAAAGGATGATGATGTTCATCATGAGCAAAAAGATTCTATTCTTCCTCAATTTTGGTTCCCCTCTCTGTTTCAAATTAGTCTACTAGTTTTTATATTCACAGAGAGGAGAAAATATCACCCTAAATTTGGACGAGCCTCAGAAGAAGTAGAATTCAATTTTTTATTTAGTAAAGGAAGTAACTGACTGATTTCTTTACAGCCAAGGATGTTGGGGTTTAAATCACTTCTGCTGTACAATCCAATCCTTAGCTTATTGATTTCTTTTAAAGATGCTTTTTGCTCCTTCCGGGGAAGAAAATGAATGATCAATTGGTTTTCCCCTTCACGGGTCAGAAAGGGTCTAGCTAATTTGGGAAGCAAATGCTGTGGGGCGGCGAGTCTAATATAAGACTTGAAATAGGAATCATTCAACTTTTGCAATGTTTCCCCGCTTAACCAGGGCTGATCGACAGTGCCCTTATTATCGCGAAACAGGAACCGCTGAAGCATTGCATTAATAAAATATAGAATATATCGAACCCAACCTGTTTGGGAAACTACCTGACGTCGTTCCTTTTGTCCCCCCTCCATCTTCTTTTTCAAAATAGCAGTATCCCACTCTTCCCCCTGAATCGGGATAAAGCAAAAACTGATACGTGCACATTCCCCTGGTACCAGAGATATTTGACCTGGTAATTGAACCGGAGAATCTCCTCCCAAGGCGAAAAGATTTTCGTAAGCCAATTTCAGCTCACAAATTGACACCTTGGCCGAGAGCTCAAGTTCGGAACTAGAAACCTCATGGATGATCACATCAGATTTACGTCTTCTTTTCCCTTTTGGATACAAAAGGGAGTGAAAGGATTCATAGGCGTTTTTCTCTAGAGTTAAATAAACTTTGACGCTTTCACCCGGATGATAGATATAGTCAACCCATACAGCGTGACGGACTTGCCCCCATCCTCCCTCCTTCTGATTCAACAGTATACGATGTGTCCGTTTCCAAAACTTCAATTGCTCTTTCATGCTGAATGGATTTTGAATCTCTAGACGGATAGTTTGTAGTGGATTATTCAAGGTTTTCCACCTCCTAAAACATGCCTATGCTGTGAGATGAAAAATGATGTGATGGAATCTGATTTTCATCTGTGCTATAATGGAGCAGATAAGTAAGGATTTTTGTTATACAATTGCCAGGCAAATATGCTTCTGATCGATGATAGAAATATGACGATTAGAAAGGTTGATGCCAGATGGAAACGTTGAAATTAGCAGAAATCGTTTTATCGGTTAACCCTGACTTGTATCAACTCTTGAAAACGGAAGAGTTAAATCAGGACATTGTCCTTCGCAACGGCTTACATTCTTTAAAAGCCCATGATCTTTTGGAAATTGTTGAAGCAAGTATTGCTCATAATCAAAACAACGCCCTTCATTGAGTGAGGGCGTTGTTTTTTCATGTTTTTCGAAATGAACCCATTACCCCAATGGTTTGTGTAATATTGACAAACGTGTCGGGGTCTATAGATTGAATAAAGGTCTTAACTTCCGAAAGCTCATAACGTGAGATCACAACAAAAAGGATTTTTCTTTTTTCACCAGTGTATGCTCCTTCTCCATCAAGCACCGTAATTCCCCGTTCTAGCTCAGTAAGGAGTTTTTCTTTTATTTTTTCACCCTGTGCAGAAATAATCATCAAGGTGAGTTTAATATGCCGAGTGTGAACGGTATCAATTACGCGACCCGTAGTGTATATGGAAACCATCGTATAAAGGGCTAAATCCCATCCAAAGATAAATCCAGAAGTAAGAACCACAATCGAGTTTAAGGAAAATATCAGAATTCCTAGCGGAAAATCTCGCTTTTGTGTTAACAACAATCCAATAATGTCGAACCCTGCAGTCGAGCCACCAAAACGGAAGATTAAACCAACAGCCAACCCTGTAATTGCTCCGCCAAAAACAGCAGCTAACAATGGCTCGCTTGTTATTTGTTTTTCAGGAATCAACTGCATTGCAACAGAAGTCATTGCCACGGATAAAATACTTAGACCTACAAACCTTTTACCTAGTTTTAAATAGCCTGCAATCAAAATGGGGATATTCAATAAAAATATGAACAAACCCGTATTTTTAAGTGGGCTTACATTGGCAATAATCATCGCGATCCCAGAAACGCCCCCACTAAGAATCTTGTGTGGAATTAAAAACAGATTAAAAGAAAGTGCCACAATGACCGATGCCAACCCAATAACAATGATCCGTGACAAACCACGATGGTTGTTAAAGAAATTGATCGTCGAAAGCAAAATATCTACTCCCTCCATTTTACAAGAGCATCGGTTATTGTTTCACAATTCATATCCTTTTATTCAGAAACAAAAAAGCAATGGACTTCTATCCACCGCTCCTAATCCATCTCTATTCTTATGTCGTAGCCTTTTTAAAAGCCTCAACCAATTGCGGAACGGTTTCAAAGCATTCAATCAGATTGGAATAATACAACTCAATATCCATGCCATCTAAAGCGAACGTAAAACGAATGTCCCCCGGTTTTTCAAATCGATCATAATCAAACTCTACATGTTGTACTCGAAACTGCTTTGTCATCTCATGAGCAATATCCGTTGCAAGATGATGCGCATTGGTGTATTCCCGAATGACTTTCATCTATACGTCCCCCTCCATATTTTTATCCACTTTCAACTATGTCTCAAGAATTTTTAAGTTCTGCAAATAGATATGCAAAGACGGGACAGGTTAGAACGTTTCTTGAATGAAGTCGAAAAAATGTCGCAAAATAGGAACTAAAACATTGGGCGAAGGGACAGAGAGGAGACATCTTCATGATATCTTTCGATCAGCATGGCAATATCCCTCCCGGAATCCACCAGTACACCTATTTAGAATTTAGGCAACAATTTGTTGAAGAATTTCCAACATCAAACACCCGAACAGAGATCCATCAATTATCTTTTCTCTGGTTAGGGGAAGTCCGCAGGTATATACAACCCGTAGAAGTTTGGGTAAACGGAGGGTTTATATCTAATGAATTGAATCCCCCTTTGATTGAGATGTGTTTGTTTATTCATCCATATGCCTTAGACGAAAAAAAATCATATGAATGTTTACAATTACTTAACAATGCAATGAGCTATAGGAGCCGATGTTATTTTGGTTTTCGGAATAGCGAGAAACCACTCGTATCCCTAGCAATCGGGCCATATTATTGGACAGAACAACTCGGCTTCGACGCCCAACAGATTCCAAAAGGAATTGTTTTATTACCGTGGGACGAAATTACTGCTGCCCTGGATTAAGTCGACTGCAAATTAAGGAACTATAATCCACACTTAATACATGAAAACTTATGTCACAAGGAGGTGCCAGTGGTGAATGAACAACTACATGCCATCCAGAAGAAAATTCAGAGTACAGAAGAAGAACTGGCTCGTTTGAAAACGCAGCTCAATACAAATTCAACTGAATACATATTTTCGACTGAAGTTTTGATGAAACGTTTGAAAGATCTGCAGGAGTTAAAACAAAGCTTGTTGGATGAGGGAACAGAGGATGGCAAAGATGATGAGAAAAAGGACAGAATGGATGAGATAAAAAAAGGGACAGTAGCCGGTATTGATGATCAAGAAAATCATCAGTTGGTTCAACAGGAATCCACAACCATACAAAAGACAACCTTCGAACACAAAGATCAGGATAAAAAACATATTGCCGAACGACTACAGCTTCAAGTTAGCCAAGAGGACTTGGGCCCAGCCCAGATCCGTGTTCGGGTCTTAACCTATATCCTACACAGCTTCCAAGCGCTTCTTGATCAAATTGGAAGAGAAATAAAATGTTGTCATCGTGTTGAGGAAACGGAAATGGCACAAATCTTTCCGGAGTCTGAACTAATCCTTTCAGCGTCAAACCTGGAACATGTATTTCTGCTTGAAATTTACATGGACCCCGTGTCATCCACTAAGGAACAATGGGCCACACAAATTTTAGATAAATCAATGAGCTTGCTAAATAGTTTGAATGTTCTTCCCCAGCTTGTCGAAGTGATAGCAGAATTCAGTGGGAAGACTCACACCCTGTTAAAAAAGTGGCTCGGATTTATGACAGAACACAAGGTTCAAATTCTGATCTCCTGGAGAAAGGAAAATACACAGCAGATCGAGTGGGCAGGTAATGTGGAGGACTTTAAATCGGGCTTAAAAAATCTAGAAATGATCAAAGTCGATCGCCTAGAGGAAAGAGAACTAGTTGGGATTATCGTGGGTATGAATATTCGAATAGGATCTCTTGAGTTTCAAGAAATGGAATCCAATCGATTGATCTCAGCGAAATGCACGGTTGGGAAACTACTCCAGTACCGCTCTAGTATCGGGGAAAAAGTAAACATACGACTCTTAAAATCGGTTGTGGAAAATATTCAATCTGGAGAAGTCAAAATGAAATGGATTGTCCAAACTTGTGAACCGATTTGAGAAAAAGTCAGGAAACCTGACTTTTTCCCCTTGTGTTATTCATTGCTCGCCATAGTGCGCGGTGGAATTTCCTTCTCCACCTGTACCATGGGAACATTACATGTCGGACAAGTAACAAAAAAGTGAGTTCCAACGCGATACCAAGTATCACATTGATCATTTGAACATACCATGGCTAATAATTTGTTATTGCTCACTTTCCCCATTCTGTATCTCCTCTCTACAGTTGTTCTAAATTTACGATAAGTATACAGGATGATGTATCCGTTTGCAATAAATTTTCTAAATTTTTATAACATTTAGCTTGATATCTAAGCGGCTGATTGTATTTGCAAATAGGTGCAAACCAATCGAATATGGTTGTACTTCTCCCCTTTTTCATCCCTTGGTAATTCTTCCATACTTCCATACAATTTTTCAAAGATTGGTTTTAGGCGTTCATTCCCCAACGATGAAACTAAGTCAACGATCTGATCCTTTTCCTTGATTCGTTCCACTTCTTGTTGAAGGTAAGGGAGCACGTCATAGCCATCCCTGGATAATTCCCTAATTCGTTTCAAAAACTGGACCATTGTTAAAGACATCTTATCTAGGATGTTTCCAATCGAGATTTGATCTTCGATGGCTTCAAGCATCTGTCGTTTTTCTTCAAGCTCTTGCTTCATCCTAACCTGATGCCTTTCCTCACGCTTTATTTTATCTTCCAGCAGCCAAGTTGCGAGTTCTTCCTCTGATACTTTTCGTTGAATCCAATCCAAAGGAAAAGAGTATATCTGCGGATACTTGTTCGTGATCTTTAAAATCTCTTGTCCATAGGAATCCAGTTTAGTCTGACCGATCCCAGGTATTTGCAGTAATTCTTCTTCCTTCTGTGGGACAAGCGCAGCAATTATGGATAACAACCTATCCGTACCAATAAAATATGGTGGGACCTTGGCTGCATTGGAAGCGGTTCTTCTCCATTCTCTTAATTCCTGGAAGAGATTTGCATCATGATGTTTGCTACAAAAGCACTCAAGCTTACGAACGGTTAGAAAGGGTTTGGGTATAGCAGATAAATAGAAGGTAATATGGGGAGTCTGCAATCGAAATCCATCCCGGCATCTGGCTTGTCTTGTTGCTTCAGCAGCTAGCCATGCCCTCTCAAGCTCTGGACCGCTGTACAGGGTTTCTAATGACTCTTCTTCCCCTGAAACATAAGACCAGTGTGTTTCATACCCATTACTTCTCTTCAAAATAATGATCTTCCCTTTCTCAAAGGGGGGCCTGTCCAAAGAAATTAAATATTGAATTTCATTAAGCATACAATTCCTCCTTGTATGTAGGTTTGATTGTTAGGCAAAACAAAAAGACGTTCAACATCTAATAAACGAGAAATCACCTCCACACAACTAAAAAAACAACACCGGAATGATAGATACGGAAAAAACGGAAAATAAAAAACAGAGGAATATAAGAGGTTAATAAGAGGATGATTAAATTATAACAACTGTTAGAATATTTAGCAACCACCAAATTGGAAAAGGGAAGAATTTTTCTCCCCTATCTCGTTTAATTAATTGCCTACTCATTGGATACCAGGTTCAGATCCTCCAGTTGGAGAATCCCCTTTGCTTCTGAGACAGGTAATTCTTCTACAGTTTTCAGGTTTCTTTCAATCGCACGCGTGCGAACAAACGCAGAATCAATGACGTTATTGGCTTCTTGCAGTTTTTTCTGGGCCTTGGTTAAGATTGTTCCGAAGTTGCCAAACTCCGTCTTGATTGCTCCTAACACCTTCCAAACCTCGCTCGAACGTTTTTGTATTGCCAGTGTTCTAAAGCCCATATGTAAAGAATTAAGCAGAGCTGTTAAGGTTGTTGGCCCTGTCACTATGATTCGGTACTCTCTTTGCAGGGTTTCCCATAATCCAGGTCTTCGCAAAATCTCCGCAAATAATCCTTCGATTGGCAAAAACATAATGGCAAAATCAGTTGTATACGGACCAAGATATTTTGATTGGATATTCTTTGCTTCTCTTTTGATTCGGGATTCTAATTGTTTTGCAGCGTCCCCTACTGCATTCAAATCACCGATTTCCTCCGCTTCCAGAAGTCTGTGGTAGTCTTCTAAAGGAAACTTCGAATCAATCGGAAGATATATATACTTATCCTTTTCATCCTTGTCCGGAAGTTTCACAGCAAATTCAACCCGATCATTACTTCCGTCCCGTGTAATCACATTTTTGTCATATTGTTCGATCGTCAAGGTTTGTTCGAGTAGGTTTTCCAACTGAATTTCCCCCAGAGTTCCCCTAGTCTTTACATTTGTTAGCACCTTTTTAAGGTCCCCCACCCCGGAGGCCAGGTTTTGCATTTCTCCCAAACCTTTATGTACTTGTTCCAACCGTTCGCTTACCAGGCGGAACGACTCTCCTAACCGTTTCTCTAGTGTAGCGTGAAGCTTTTCATCTACAGTCATGCGCATTTGTTCAAGTTTCAGATTGTTTTCTTTTTGAATGGTATCAAGCTTTCCTTCCACGGTGCCCCGCATCTGTTCAAATTTCTGGTCATTCATAAAAGTTAATTCGGAAATTTGCTTAGAAAAACTGTCAAACAAGTTTTTTTGTTGCGTAAACTGATCACTCATTCCCGTTAAGACCATTTGATTAAACGTGCGCAAAGATTGCGTTAAGTCATCCCTATTTTGCTTAAAACTGATAGCTGCTTCCGCTCTATTCTGCGAGATTTCTTCACGGATACTACGCTCCAGTCTGTCAATAGCCTTCTCAATGGATAACAATTGAACCTCAAAAGCTGGATTTTTAGCAACTGGCTTCCTGCTCCACAGGATGAACAATAAGACTAGCGTAATCATATTTACTATCAAAGATCCTATCGGAATGAAAGTTTCCATCATGATTCCTCCTGTTCTACTTCAAGAAAATACGTTCCCATTATACAGCATTTTGCAGGCATACTCTAGATTTGGATGGGGGATTTATTCATATTTTTGCAATGAAACACATAAATATAGGAAACAATTACCTTGCAAAACCCTAAAGGACAACGGCGTGGTTTGTGAAAGATAGCAAATCGTGGCAGTACACAACCCCAACTGAGGAAGGAGGTTTTGATGTGCTCACTTCATTACTTCTTCAAATTGCTTGGGTGATCATTATCGCACGATCTGGCTACATGGTCATTAACATGTTAAACAAACGAAATAAACCTTGGTTTGACATTTTGTTTTACCTTTCCGTCGTCATCGTTTCATTAGGATTTTTGTTTTAAAGTTTAAAATGAAGGGAGGCCTAAGAATTAATAAGGTCTCCCTGTCTTACTTATGAAACGGATAATTTCGATGACTAAGGGAATAATATGCAAAATTGGAAAATAGAGCGAGGAGGGTAACCATGTTTTTTAATCGTAAAAAGGATCCCGAACCGATTGAAGAAATGAATACCGACATTTGGAGATGTGTTGGTGATTCATGCTCTGGGTGGTCCAGAAAAGAATTTTCCTTCTCAACCGAACCAACTTGCCCCTTTTGTGATGGAGAAATGGTTAGCGATACACGCATGCTGCCCATTCTGATGGACAGGCTGCCGAATTAGGAAGAGCCCGGTGTGATCACCGGGCTTTATTTGTTTTATATAGATTGCGAAAAAAAATTCCGTATGCAAAAACCTAATTTAAAGGGATGAAGCGGACCGCGCTTCACTAATCGTCTGCATTTTCCTCCGCGGGCGATAGGAAAACAGCAACAGTCCCCCGATCACGACTGCGGTGCCAAATGCTTGCAGCAAAGTAAACTGTTCACCGAGAAGGAAGAAAGAAAAGATAGCCGCGAAGATCGGATTGAGATTGAGAAACATGCCAGAGGTTGTGCCTCCAACATGCTTCACCCCGATATTCCAAAATCCCATGCCTAACACGGTGCCAAGAACACCAATATAAAGCACTGCCATCCAAAATGCGGGGTCTGGATCAATTAAATTGAAACTTGCTGCATCAAATGGGACCAGAATGACCAGACCAAAAATCCCACCCCATAGTGTCGACTTTAAGGGTGATACGTATTTCATTGCTGCTTTTGATGCAACCGCGTAAAATCCCCAGGTCAAAACAGCCGCTAACATAAACAAATCCCCTAAATTAAAGCGAAGCTGCAATAACCTTTGCCATTCTCCATGTGTCATCACAATGATCACACCAAATAAAGAAACAAACATCCCAGCGATCTGCCTGCCATTCATTTTCTCTTTTAACAGAAAAAAGGAAACCACTGCGATCGACAGTGGATTTAAAGCTGAGATTAAGCCTGTATTGCTCGCGGTTGTTCTTTCCAATGCCCAAAACATAAACAAATTAAAAAACACTACACCAGTTAACCCCATAAAAATCAAAGGAATCCATGCGGCTTTGGGGGGCAACAAGCGCTTTTCCTGCAGCCAAACAATGGGAAGCAAGCATAAAACCCCAACCCCCCAACGCAGATCTGTCAAGGTCAGTGAGGAGGTGTGACCGACCATAAACTTCCCGGCGACGAAATTCCCACCCCATAACAAACTAGTGCAAACAAGTAAAAAATAATAAAAATACTGCCTTTTCATGATATTATTGATCTCCTATCTTTAAAGCACCAAAAAGCCAACATTATTTCAGCAGCCTTAACGCTGTATGAATAAACATTTTTAGCCCTTTTTCCAAAGCTTCTTCATCTATGGTAAACTTCGGGTGATGATGGGGATAGATAATTCCTTTTCCCTCATTTCCAGCACCAATAAAGAAGAAGGATCCAGGTGCTTTTTGTTGGAATGCAGAAAAGTCTTCGCCACCCATATTGGGTTGCATCAGGTCCAACGCCTTTTCACCAAAAACTTCCCGCACAGTTTCCTCAACAACAGCTGTGACCGCATGGTCATTAATCACTGGACGGTATCCGAATTCATATTTAAATTCATAACCTGCACCATGTGCCTCGGTAATCCCCTTAATTACCCGCTCCATCAAATTTGGAACGCTCTCCCGAAGCTTTTGATCAAAACTACGAACCGTACCACAGATAGCAACAGATCCTGGTATCACATTATGTGCGGTTCCTCCTGCAAACTGGGTAACAGATAAGACCAGCTGGTCAATCGGATCTGTATTCCGCGAAACAATATGCTGAAGATTAGTGACCACCTGCGCGCCAATGGCAATACTGTCAATGGTTTGATGCGGGAGTGCAGCATGACCGCCCTTACCTAGAATAGTAATCCAAAAAGTGTCTGGTGCAGCCATCATCGGCCCATAGCATACACCGATTGTCCCGAGCTTCATTGGTGCCCATAGATGTGTCCCAATCACATAATCGACACCTTCCATCACCCCGGCCTGAACCATTTCTTCGGCACCACCTGGGAACACCTCTTCTGCGTGTTGAAACAAGAACCGAATTTCCCCTTTGATCTGATCTTTCATTTCAGAAAGCGCTTTTGCTGTTCCAAGCAGCATGGCCGTGTGCCCGTCATGCCCACAGGCGTGCATCACACCGGGATTTGTTGAGGTAAATTCAAATGTATTTTCCTCTTGAATAGGAAGAGCATCCATATCCGCACGTATGGCTAGAACAATCCCCGGTTCCTTCCCGATTAATCTAGCCATCACACTTGTCTTGGTGGGACGTGAAACTTCCAACCCAGCAAAGCCTTGAAGAGTATCATAAATGAACTGCGAAGTCGCTTCTTCTTGAAAGGAAAGTTCGGGATGTTGATGAAGATAGCGCCTCCAGGCAATCACCTGTTCTTTCAATCCTTCTACCCTATCATTAATAGAAGCAGATCTCATCAATGTGTCCTCCTTCATATGATCATCCGTAAAAACTTACTTTAATCATACAACGAAAGTGGGTATCCTACTACCCACTTTTCCTTTGCAATGCTTTTGTCTCGAAAGAACTCCAGTTCACCAGGTTTTCCAGTAAAATTGAAAGAATAATCCCCACCAACAAACCGCTGCTGATTAATGGTCGGATGAGCATCGGCAAGGATTCAAAGACGGTTGATGGCAAATTCATAATTGCCACGCCTAGAAGCACCGGTGCTGCAATCCGATAAATCGTTTTTGAATTAAACTGGATCCCTTCAAGATTGCGTAAAGCAGAACCAAATAGCTGCAGATAGGCGACAAATAAAACAGCATCCCCCACACTAATGGGAAGGGTAGAAAAAAATGAACTTAGAGCCGGAATAAATCCGAGAAGAGAGAACAAAACTGCCCCAACAATAAAAGGGGAGCGTTGCAGAATCCCTGTAGACTGCAAAAAACCAATGGAAGATGTGTATGGTGCATAAGGAACAAGGCCGAAGATTCCAGAAACAACAGAACTTGCTCCCGTGATCGCAAAGGATCTGCGGTAAGCCTGTTCTCCGGCTTTTTCTTGATAAAGCATTTCCGCTCCTTTTATCGATGCGATCGTATTCGTCGTATTTAGCATCCCGGAGATCACAGCTGTTAACACAATACCTACCGTGAAATTAGGACTTCCCCAAGGGAAAAAGGTTAGCAGATCCGCAGAGGGCGCTACTTCTAATACTGGTTCAGAAATTAACAGCGTGTAGGCCACCCAGCCAACGATGATTCCAATTAAAATGGAGAAATTACTAAGTAACCCTTTTCCTTTAATATTCAGCCAGCTCACGAACACGACAATAAAGAGAGACAGACCTGCCACGGGAACGTTGATTGTATCGCCCTGCTCCAAACCAACCATCCCGCGAAAGAAGATCTGAATTAATTGACAGGCAAGCAGCAACAAGAATGAGCCCATGACGATCGGGGTGAAAATCCGATTCAAAAATCCCCCCATTCCGATCAAACCTAAAACGGTAATCAAGATCCCGGAAATGATAATTCCAGTAGCCAGCGCCCCACCAACTTGAGAAAGACTAATTCCGGTCGTAGAAGCTGAGGCACATAAACTGAGGATCACACCCCACCATAATCCAGATTGTCCTTCTACCAAGGCATACCGATGCCCGATTAACGCTTGTCCGACACAAGCAATCCCTGTGTAAATAAAGGAACGCTGCATCGCGGCCGAAATTTCCTCACCAGATAAACCAAACGCAGCCCCAATGGACAGCGGGATCACAACCGTATTGGCAAACATAAAAAAAAGCCACTGAACACCCGCTAAAAAGGTGGCCGTGGAATTAAGCTGTTTCATCCATTTTTCTCCCCTCAGCAAATCTATTAATCTATTTCTTTGAAGCTTATATCTGCCGTATATCCGATCGATTCAAGATAATCATTAATCTGGGCTTTGGCTTTCTCTTCTGCTTGCTCTAGAATGCCTGCTTCAAGTGCCTTCTGTCTGAATCCGTCTTTTGCCTGTTCGATCATTTGATTGCGATCATCCAGCGATATCCGTTGAAAAATCATATCTTTTTCATCGGCAAATTGAACGACGCTGTCCACTGAGAAAATTTCTGCATGGGGCAAAGTTATGATTACTTTTTTCCCATCTCTTTCCACACTGCTTTTGCTTTTCTCCAAATCTATGCCAGCTAAAACTGAAGCAGCTGCAGACGCCAAAATTGATTTTTCCAATTCCAAAAAAACTAGACTTTTATTTTCTTTCCAATGAATAACGTCCGAAAAATTCTGTTGTACGGTTGCCAATTTTGAAATGGCTGTAACACTTGCAAGGATTGATTGTTCCTTCTTCGCATCTGCAGATTGGATGAAATAAAAAGTAAAGTAAATAATGATAGCTAATAAAAAAACGAGCCCTACAGCGAATCCAACCCAAACTTTTCGCATCCGTTTCTTCCACAATTCCTCAACTCTGCCAGCTAGTTCAAGGGCAGCGGAGGTTTCCATTCCCCCCGCCATAATTTGTTGGATGGCCTCTTTAGGATAAAACATTACTTTTTCACCGCCTTATCCGTCCTCATTCATTTGTACGCCACCCGATTGAAGGACAGCACTGTCATTTCAGCTTTTTGGGACTATAACTTGCCTCTCTGACAAAAAAGGACTGTTCAATTTGTGTAACACAACCTTTAGGATTGCGGAGTATTTCTCTCGGGGTGAAGAACACCACTTTCCACCCTTGCTCCTGTAGCACACGCCTTTTTCTTTCACTGCGGTAGTACTGAATGTCTGTATAATCTTCGTGATTCCAAGTACATTCAATGGCAACCTTCCGATAAGGAAAAGCAATATCAACTTGATACTTTCCGACCTTGTAACCAACTTCTGGATAATAGCCCGCTCTCCATAAAGCACGAAATAATTGCCTTTGGCAAGGCCGAGTACAATTTAAAAACTGTGGTGTTTTACTATATTCCCGCCTGTTAAATAATAAGATGCTAACAAGCAGCATAACCACCGATCCTATTCCATAGACCATCATTTAACAACACCTCGGTAAAAGTATGGCTATTCTTGTAACCGGGTATACGAGTCTTGATTTCTATGGTTTAGTTTTTGCAGCAACCTTTCTTCCCGTTGCTTGATCACATCGGACCGATCCCGCAACTTATGGCGATCAACAAGGTCTCTATTGTCCATCGACGTTGAACCCCATGTGAGATTTTTCTTCTTGCATGTCTCTAAACACTGGACATGGAGCTGTTGGTCTTCAATTGGGAGATCAATATCGGTGTATACACAGCCTTGAGCAATCTCGGCCATTCGACGTTTAATCAAGTCTGTCATTTTTTCATAATTAAGGCCAAGCTGTGTAATTTTCTTTTGCTCCATTTTTTGCAGGGAACTTTTTAGCATTTTGATTGCTCCCGCATGATTTCCACGTCTCTGATGGTATAGCCCAACAGCAAGTTGAATGAGAGCCACCCAAATTTCTTCTTTCATCTTATGGTCTTTCCAATAATCTTCGAGAATCTCATGACACTCAAAAAAATCACGATCCCCATGAAAGTGAACAAGGTAGTCAATAAAAGCTTGTGGATATATCATTTTACTTCCCTCTAAAATCATATTTGTCGTTTCAAGGCCATACAATAGTTTAAAGGAGCTTGAACTAGTTGTCGGCGAACAGCCGATTTTTATAATTTTTTACAGGTGAAAAAATTTTGAAAGGAGTAACTCTAATTGATAAACAACATTATCCCAGACTTTATCACTTCCATCAATATAGAAGTGTACTTGCGTATTCTATTAGGCGTCTTTGTCGGATTTTGTATCGGCTGGGACCGAACGGCGAAAAACAAACCTGCGGGGATTAAAACATATTCTTTCGTCACCGTGGCCTCTACTCTTCTAACCATTGTATCCGTAGATCTCTTTCATTCCTATGCCAAATTCGGCGTGACTATGATGGACCCTGCTCGGCTCGCAGCACAAATCCCTCCTGCACTTGGTTTTATTGGAGCAGGATTAATTCTAAAAGAAGGAAGAAAAGTCTCTGGATTGACTTCTGCCGCCATGATCCTGTTTGCAGGAGGAATGGGAATTTGTATCGGGGCAGGTTATTATGGACTGGTCTTTTTCACTCTGTTACTAATGCTAGGGGTGATTAAAATCGGGAATTGGTTAGAAATCCGACTTTCTGAGCCGAAGGAAGATGACGTTCTTCTGCGGGAGGAAATCGAGAAAGTAACGGGGTAAACGGTTGGTTTTCATGCTCACATTCGGTAAGATAGAACATAGTTGAAATAGGAGAAAAAGGAGTTACGCAATGAAATCATTAGTGTTAGCCGAAAAACCGAGTGTGGCGAAGGAAATTGCTCGTGTTTTAGGATGTCGAGAAAATCATAAGCATTTTATGGAAGGTCCCAACCATGTGGTGACATGGGCTTTGGGACATTTGGTGACACTTGCTGAACCTGAGGATTATAACCCTCAATATAAAACCTGGAGAATTGAGGATTTGCCCATTCTGCCCACCACTATGAAGTTGAAAGTGATGAAGGAAACCTCCCATCAATTTCGCGCGATCTCCCAGTTAGCCAAACGTAAAGATTTACAAAATCTAGTGATCGCCACGGATGCAGGGCGTGAAGGGGAGCTTGTTGCACGCTGGATTATGGAAATGATTCATTGGAAAAAACCTTTCCAACGATTATGGATCTCCTCGCAAACAGATAAAGCAATTAGAGAAGGATTCTCTCAGCTAAAACCCGGGATGAATTATGACAATCTTTATCAATCTGCGGTTTGCCGTGCAGAAGCAGACTGGTTGATTGGACTCAATGTCACACGTGCACTCACAACCAAATACCAAGCACAGCTTGCTGCTGGAAGAGTACAGACCCCTACCCTTGCGATGTTGGTAGAACGGGAAAAAGAGATTCGATCATTTATCCCCGTTCCATATTGGACGATTCAGGCCGATTTTGGATCTTTCCAGGCGATTTGGCGTTCCCGCGAAAAACAAGATCAACGGATTTTCGATGAAGAGACTGCAAACCTCCTTCGTAATCTTGTACAAGGCAAGACTGGCCATATTACAGAAATAAGCAGCAAGCAAAAATCAGAGGCACATCCTTTAGCCTATGATTTAACTGAATTACAACGGGATGCAAACCGCAGATATGGCTTCTCTGCCAAGCAGACATCCAATGTCCTGCAACGGTTGTACGAAAGGCACAAAATTGTGACCTACCCTCGTACTGATTCACGTTACCTTACAAGCGATATGACAGCAACGCTTCCAGTGCGTTTACGAAGTATCGCGGTTGGTCCATATGCAGACTTTGTTCGTCCATTATTGCAGAAAAAGCCACTGCCTGTTTCAAAGCGTGTCATAGATGATGAAAAAGTTACTGATCACCACGCCATTATCCCAACCGAAGAACCTTTGCGTCTTGCACAATTGGATAACGATGAAAGAAAACTCTATGACCTCATCGCACGCCGGTTTATCGCTCTATTCTATCCGCCCTATCGATACGAATCCGTCAAAATGACGATTGATCTGGGTGGGGAGGCATTCCATGCTGCTGGAACGACGGTGGTAGACCCTGGGTGGAAGGCAGTCTATGGAAAAGAGGCACCTGATTCGGATGATGAAGAAAAACAAAGCCTCCCAACCTTTAATAAAGGAGATCAAGTTCCTCTAAAAAAGGTAGATATGCAGCGGAAATTAACAGAACCGCCTCACCCATACAATGAAGCAGAACTATTAGGCGGGATGGAGAAACATAATTTGGGAACCCCTGCCACACGCGCCGATATCATCGAAAAATTGTTGCAAACCGATACAATTGAGCGCCGAGGGAATCGACTGCACCCGACTCAGAAAGGGATGCAATTGTTAGAGCTCGTCGCCTCCGATCTGCGCTCACCTGAGTTAACCACCGACTGGGAGCAAGAATTGGAGCGGATTGCCCGGGGGAAAGGGAACCCACAGCAATTCTTGGCGGAGATTCGTAACCAGGCTGGACAATTGGTTAGAGAAATTAAAACAAGTGAGACCAACTATAAACCGCATAACTTAACCGGCTCCAAATGCCCGGAATGCGGTGAGTTCTTGCTCGAACGAAAAGGAAAACGCGGAAAAATGCTCGTCTGCTCCAACCACGAGTGCCATTATCGCCGAGCTGCCGAGAACCAGTTGATTAACAAACGCTGTCCACAGTGCCATAAGAAAATGGAATTACGGGAAGGCAAGGCTGGAAAGTTTGCCCAGTGTAAATCTTGTAATGTTGTAGAATTGCTTGATGGAGGGAAAGGGCAAAAGAAAGTGGGTAAACGCGAGGAAAAATCTCTTCTTAAGAAATATTCAGGGAACGAGGAAGCTACCAATAACCTGGGTGATCTTTTAAAGGCGGCACTGGAGAAAAAGGATCAGGATTAGCGGAATGTTTTTCCGCTATAATTGGGAATCGAATGAAAACAGTGATGATAACGGAATCTTTTTCCGTTATCATGTCTGTGCATTCCATTGTTAGCGCTTTCAAATTAGTATAACGGAAAAATTTTCCGCTACTCCCCTGAAATTGGTTGTAAAAGATTGAATAACGGAAACTTTTTCCTCTATACCGACTCCCTCTTCTGCATAACCTCAGGCTTTTGGTGAAACCATTTCGTAAACGAGAGCGAGTAAAGTACAAGGGCGATCCATATAAAGCTATAGCTCATCAAATGGCTTTTGGTAAAAGGTTCGTGATATAAGAAAACACCCAATAGCAGTGTAACCGTTGGTGAGAGGTATTGAATAAAGCCGATGGTCGATAAAGGAACCCGTTTTGCCGCTTGGGCAAACCACAGTAACGGATAAGCGGTGACAACACCCGAAACCATTAGCAATAAAGAGGCTGTCCATGAGCCGCCAAAGGCGCCATTCCCTTGACTGTGGACAAAAAATAGATAGATGAGGGCAACTGGGACAACAACGAGTGTTTCCAAAGCCAAGCCAGTCATCGCATCAAACTTTACCAATTTTTTCGCCAGACTGTAGAAAGCAAAAGAGACAGCAAGGGTTAATGCTATCCAAGGAATTTTACCTAGCTGAACCGTCATAAAAAGTACTCCAATAGCTGCTAGAACCAACGAAACCGTCTGCCAAAAATGCAGCCGTTCCTTCAATATAACGACGCCTACCGCAATACTAATCAACGGATTAATATAATACCCCAGGCTAGCCTCCACAATGTGATTATGGTTCACTGCCCAGATAAACAAAAACCAGTTAATGCTAATCGTAAAGCCACATAAAATCACAGCATACCGGGATTTCCGGTCAGATAAAACCTCCTTGACCAACCCCCATCTGCCGCGAAGAAAAAGTAGAATGGCAACAAAAACAAAAGACCAGGCAATACGATGAGCTAATATTTGCCCGGATGGGATATGCTCCAGAAGTTTCCAATAAATCGGAAGGAGTCCCCATGACACATAGGCCGCTAACGCATACCACAGTCCCGCTTTTGACTGTCCACTTGTATTCATTTGATTGTCCATCTCGTGATGTTCCTCTCCGTTATAATATCTCTTTCTATCTTATGCTCTATCATCAAAGAAAAAGTGCTCAGCCTTTACAGCACTCCCTAATTCCAGAATACCATAGGAGTACCTCGGTTGTCTTCGCTTATCTGTGGGTGATCCCGGATTGAAGATGAGGATTCCTTGGTGTGTCCGCTGTAAGGGGATATGCGAATGGCCAAAAATGATCACGTCCACTTTATCCTTACTAAATGTTTCCCATGCGCGAAATTCCGTCGTTTTTCTCGTACCGTCACCGTGTGTAATCCCGATGCGGAACTTCCCCAGGGACAAGATCTTTTTCTTGCTAAATCGCTTACGAATCGCCTCACCGTCATTATTTCCAACTACCCCTTCCACCGGAGCAATTTTCTCCAACGCCTCAACTACACTAAGATCAACCCAGTCACCTGCGTGAAGGATCAAATCAACTCCCTGCAACCCTTGAATTAAAGCCATTGGAAGATGTTTAGCCCGCCCTGGGATATGGGTATCTGAAACAACACCAATTTTCATCCTTTTCCTCCCTTCAATCACTTAATCGCGATTCGATGCTTTTTTCTAACTTCTCGGCTCAGATTCCTTAACTCATTTCATAAACCAGCCACTCTGATAACTGCCCGCCCATTTTGTTATATAATGCTCGTGCGACTTTGTTATCTTTTGCTGTTTCCCATGTCATATAGGCAAAATCGTTTTCCCTTATGTATGATAAACAGGTTTGAAATAGCTTTTCACCCAGCTTTCGTCCCCTTGCATCCGGTAACACAAATAAATCGTTCAAGATTGCCATTCTTTTGACCTGCAGAGTGCTAAAGGAGAAGTAAAGAGTTGCAAAACCTAATAATTTCCCATCTTCTTCTGCGACAAACTGTATACCACTTGCAGGGTTCTCTAAGAGTTGATTTACCAATTCCATCAATAATCGTTCATCTGGCTTAGGTCTGTTATAAAAATCAACGATATACTGGACTATCATATCTAATAGATGATCAATATCAGTTTTCCTAGCAGGCCTAATCATTACTTCTCCCATTTAAATAACCCCAATCCTATTTATATTTTCATTTTACCATTTTTTTGAATAGGTTCACCTAAAATTATCCTTAAAAAAGAAGGATACCCCCAAGAGTATCCTTCCACTTTTTTGTCCCTCGACGACACAATTACACATCTTTTGCGGTACGTCCTCGAATCCTGCGCTTGCCTAGGAAATAAATTACATTTCCCCATTTTCTTCCTCAGTCAAGCTGACAGTGGGGACCATCAAGACCTTTTCAATTGTTTCACCCTTCTCAAGGTCAACAATACTACGGCCAATCCCCCCCTGTTCGGTAATCTCCAATGGAGACAAATCAAGCCCAACTTCCCGTGCTGCCGATGTCAATCCTAAAGCTTGTGGAAAAGCATCATCAATGGCTGCAAAGAGTATTTCGTGTGGGTTCGTTTTTCTTCGTTTCAAAACGAGAAGCCCTTTCCCACCTCTGGCCTGAAGCATAAAATCAGAAATATATATCCGTTTTCCGATACCTTCCTTTGTCACAACTCCTAACACTCGTTCATCCTCTTCATGTGTCACGACGGATGCTACGACTTCATCATCATCTGCTAAACGTATGGCCTTCACACCTGCTGTATTTCGACCCATGCCCCCCACTTCTTTAAGCGCAAAGTGGATGCACATCGCCTCCTTGGTGATTAGCAATAACTGATCGGCGTCTGTCGCCAGAAAAACGGAAACCAGTGAATCTCCCTTTTTTAGTTTAACGGCTGTAATTCCCCGCTTCCGTTGGTTGGTTGAATAATCTACTAGTGCTGTCTTCTTCACCATTCCCTGTGCGGTCACAAAATGTATAAAAACATCCTTGCTAAAGTTTTCGACGGGTATAACGCAGATGATTTTTTGTTCTTTCCCTAAAGAAACAATGTTGACTAAGGCTGTTCCAATGTCCTTCCATCGGACATCAGGGATTTCATGTACTGGGAGCTGGAAGTACATACCGTCATTCGTAAAAAGCAAGAGGGAGTGGATCGTATTGATTCGAATAAAGTCACGGATTCGATCCCCCTCTTTCATCCCGGCGGTTTCCAGAGTCCCCCCGGAACTGGTAAAAGATCGTGTAGATACACGCTTAATGTACATTTCATCCGATAATGTAACCAGCACTTCCTCAGCAGGAACGGTAACAGATATATCGACCTCAATGGTCTCAATTTCGTCCTCAATCACCGTTCTCCGTTCCGAGCCGTACTTATCGCGAATTTCCTTCAGCTCTTTTTCAATGACGAGGTTTAATTTCTTTTCACTAGACAGAATCCCCGCATACTCCTTTAACTTTTTCTCTAACTCAGAGAATTCTTTTTCATATTTTTTAATGTCGAGTTTTGTCAGCTGATGAAGTCGAATATCAAGAATGGCCTCTGCTTGTTCGTAAGTAAACTGGTATTTTCGAATTAGATTTTCCCTTGCATCTTCCCGTCCTTGAGAATCCATAATCGTGTCAATGACCTCGCGAAGAATCGAGATCGCTTTCATAATCCCTTCTACGATATGTAGGCGCTTCTCGGCTTTATCATGATCATGCCTTGTTCGACGAGTTACGACCTCTTTCTGGTGCGCAATATAGGATTCGAGTATTTCTTTTAGTCCCATTTGCCGAGGATGGGTATCTGAAATCACAAGCATGTTGAAACTGTATGGGATTTGCAGGTCGGTCTTTTTGTATAGGTAATTCAATATTCCATCAACATCGGCATCTTTGCGAATTTCTAAGACGATGCGCAACCCTTCGCGATCTGTTTCATCTCGTACTTCAAGTAAACCATCAACATTTTTTTCAATTATTTCTTCGTCAATTTGCTGGACCAATGCTTTTTTCTTTACGGAATAAGGAATTTCATCAACAACGATCAGCTGTCGACCCTGCTTTCCCTTTTCCAGATGGGTCTTGGAACGAATGACAATGCGCCCAGACCCTGTACGGTATGCCTTTTTGATTTCTGCTTTCCCTTGAATGATCGCACCTAAGGGAAGATCGGGACCTGGAATATATGTCATTAGCTCATCCAGGGAAATATCCGGCCGATTTAAAATAGCAATTGTCCCATCAATGACTTCACGGAGATTATGGGTAGGAATTTCGGTCGCAAACCCAATGGAGATTCCCGTTACCCCATTAACTAAGAGATTGGGAAAGCGGGCAGGAAGAACAGTGGGTTCTTTTGTCGTGTTATCGTAATTGGGTATAAAATCAACGGTATCCTTTTCAATGTCACGGACCATTTCGGTGGAAATTTCCATTAATCGGGCTTCGGTATACCTCATGGCAGCAGCTGAGTCCCCATCCACAGTTCCCCAATGCCCGTGGCCATCAATGAGTGGTTCTCTCATTTTATGGGGCTGAACCAAGTTAACCATTGTTTCGTAAATCGAGGAATCACCGTGAGGATGGTAATTCCCCATGACATCCCCAACCGTTTTTGCTGATTTTCGGTAGGGACGGTCAGATGTATTTTTTTCCTTATACATTGAGTACAAAACCCGCCGTTGAACGGGCTTTAACCCGTCCCGAACGTCAGGAATAGCACGAGAAAGAATGATATACCTAGCATAATCACTAAATCGGGAGCGATAGACATCCCTGACACTCATTTGCATATACTGCTGGTCAAACAGACTCACATTACTCCTCCTCAACAACAAACTTCACATTTTTTTCAATCCAATCGCGGCGAGGTGGAACCTTATCCCCCATCAGAATAGACACGATCCGCTCTGCTTCGGCGGCATCTGCTACATCCACCTGGATTAGCTTACGAGTCTCTGGGTTCATCGTTGTATCCCAAAGCTGTTCCGCATTCATCTCACCAAGTCCCTTATACCGCTGAATTTCGGCAGCTCGTCCCAATTTTTTCTGGGCTTGCAGCTTTTCTTCCTCAGACCAGCAATAATAGGCTTCCTGCTTCTTCTTTTCCTGTTTATAAACCTTATACAAAGGCGGCTGGGCGATATAGACTTTCCCCTTTTTTACAAGTTCGGGGAAATATCGATAGAAGAGGGTTAGCAGCAAAATTTGAATATGTGCCCCATCATAATCGGCATCCGTCATGATAATAATCTTTCCGAAGGCACACAGATCAGCATTGAAATCATCACTAATCCCTGTTTCCAGCACCTCAACAATCGTATTAATTTCTTCATTCCCATTGGGACCGATCACTTCGTATATTTTTTTCTTCTCCACATTTATCGGTTTACCGCGCAAGCTTAGGACAGCTTGAAAGTTTCGATCCCTTCCGTTAATTGCTGAGCCCCCTGCACTGTCTCCCTCAACAATAAACAATTCATTTCGCTCGGGATCCCGTTTGGCTGGAGGAGTAAATTTGTCGCTGATGCTTTTCTTCCCCTTTTTCTTCTTTTTTCCGGGATTACGCAGGGCTTCTGCCGCTTTTTTAATTTCGTCCTTAATTCTACGCGATTCAATTGCTTTCTCAATTAACAGCTTGGCGGTTTCGGGATTTTCCTCCAAAAAAAAGCCAACTTTTTCTCCGATAAACCCTTCAACGGCTGATCGCGCTTCTTCACTTCCCAACTTGTCCTTGGTTTGGCTTTCGAACTGCGGATCATCCATACGAATACTTAAAACGGCCAAAAATCCCTCGCGATAATCATTTCCGGAAAGATTTTTATCGTTTTTCTTAAGAAAATTGTTTTTCCTAGCGTAATCGTTATAGGCTTTGGTAAGGGCATTCCGTAAACCGGATACATGTGTCCCCTCGTCAATTGTAGGGATTGTATTCACATAAGACAGCAAGTTCTCCGTTACCGAATCATTATATTGAAAGGCAAACTCGATATCGATTCCATCGCGCTCCCCCTCAATATAAACCACGTCATGGAGAGCCTGTTTTCCATCATTCAAATATTCAATAAACGTCTTGATACCTTCATCAAAACAAAAAGTTTCTTCTACGATAGGTGTCCTTCTTTCATCCCTTAACTGAAAGGTAACTCCCTTTAATAAATAGGCATTGTCACGAAGTCGCTCTTTTAGTGTTTCATAATCAAAATGGGTTTCACTAAAAATGCGTGAATCTGGTTTAAAACTGACGATCGTCCCTGTCTTTTTGCTCTTTCCTATCTCCACTAAACCTGTGACAGGATGTCCGACCTTCATTTCCTCGCCATTACTTGAACCGCCATCAATATATTCAAAGCGCTGTTTGAACACTTTGCCGTCACGATGAATCTCAACTTCCAGCCATTCCGATAGGGCATTCACGACACTTGCCCCTACACCGTGGAGTCCCCCAGACTTTTTATAGCCTTCTCCACCACCAAACTTCCCCCCGGCATGGAGCACCGTAAACACTACTGTCGGGGTCGGAATTCCCTCGTCGCGGTTCATCCCTGTAGGAATCCCACGACCATTATCCGAAACAGTTACACTGTTATCTTTATGGATGATCACTTGTATTTCATTACAATACCCAGCAAGCACTTCATCCTTTGAGTTATCGATAATTTCCCACACCAAATGGTGAAGCCCTTTCATCCCGGTAGATCCTATATACATTCCAGGCCTTACGCGTACAGCGGTTAGACCCTTCAGAACTCTTATATCTTCATCACTGTATTGTTTTGCCTGTGTTTGACTCAATGGACATCCCCCTTTGTTTCTAAAATGTAGCCGTTTTTTTTCAATATTGCAAGAAGGAAAAGTGTGAATGGATAGAGAAATGCTCCCAAATGGGTGTTTTGGATTTTATCGTGGATAGAAAAAAACCACCGAATGAGCCCTCAGTGGTTTTGCCTGTTTCTTATGTCTCGTTTTTGTTGTGCTCTGCAAGCGCAAGCATCTTCGTGACGCTTTTCAGCAAATCCCCTATATTTCTTCCACAATCAGGACAAAACTTCGTATCGATCGACACAATCTTTTCACAGGAGTCACATTGAACGTGATTCTTAAGATACAATACTTTACTTTTCATCACCTGTAATTCGTTCAACGCAAATTGAATATTTTTCACTTGAAATTCAATAAAGTTTTGAGTCTCTAGGTTTTCCAATAACGGATCTTTAAATACCTTTTCACCCAACTCCTGGTACAGGCGTTCAACTTGCAATTCCTTTTTCTTAATCTGACTATTCACCTTATTGATCTCCAGGACGTCGTGGGATTTCCGTGTTGCCGTGTCAATGGTACCTTTCATCCTATTTAGAAACCTCATGCTAATCACTACACCCTCCATCTATATGATGGTAATGCGTTTGATTGCAATATATGATGTGGGATAAGATCATAGAACCAAGAGAGGCAGGAACCCTTATAATAACAAGAAATTTCCCGCCAATTCCCAGCCCATACAAAAAGGCCCTGTTAGGCAGGACCCTTATCCCCGGAACTATTTCCTTTTTTCTCTTTTTCCTAGATCACTCATTCTATCTTCACTATTTTTCGCCCATTTTTTCATCATGGACTCAAAGTCTTCTTTGTGCCTGTTAGGCATAGCACCTTCTCTGCTGCCGCCGCGAGGTCCTGCATGAAACCCACGGTCGTCACGCTTTCTCGGAGGCCGGTTGTTCTGTTTGGGTTCTTCATCAATCCGCATGGTTAAAGAGATCTTCCCATCCGGCTTGATTTCTGTTACTTTCACACGAACTTGGTCATTAACCTTAAGGACCTGATTAATATCTTCGACATACTGCGAGGATATTTGGGAAATGTGAACAAGCCCTTGCTTATTCTCACCGATGCTGACAAACGCACCAAAAGACTGTACACCAACAACGGTACCTTCAATAATGTTACCAACCTCAATCGTACTCAAAAAATGTTCCCCCTAAATAAATATATACATTATGAATATACATCATATTGATTTTAAAATAAAGGGCAAGCCGAAGAAAAAAAGTGAAAAAGGAATAATATTACAGCTTTTCAGTCCTTATCGCTTCCCGATCGCTATTTTTTCACCCATTTTAACTGGTTGACCCGGGGTTAATTCATCGATCCAATCAATCTGCCCCTGTTCAAATACTAAAATAACCGTTGAACCAAATTCAAAATACCCGATTTCTTCACCTAGATTAATTGGCTTTCCTACCGGTAAAGATTCATGATGAACCACTCCGGCCTTCACATTCGTGGTCGCTCCCAGATGATAGGCAACACGCACACTCCCAACAATCGTTGCGCCAACCTTAACAACAGCAACCATTCCCATTTGTTCAGAGTCAATATAAGAAATGAGCCGTTCATTTTTGGCGAAGAGCCCCTTGACTGCGCGAACACCAAAGGCGTTAACAGGAAACAACGTCCCCGGGATATAACTGCATTTTGTAATATACCCCTTAATTGGAGAATGTACGCGATGATAATCCTTGGGGCTCAGATAAACGGTAATAAACTTCCCTCCGTTAAAAGAAGCAGCCTCTTCTTTTGAAATGCCAAGCAAATCCCAAACTGAAAAGTAGACCCCTTTAGCTTGAACAAGCAACCCCTCAGAAATCGTTCCGAAAGCAGCAATCATCCCGTCGGCAGGACTTACAACAGAACCCGGGTCAGCGGAAATAGGGCGAACCTCCGATTTTAACCGACGGGTAAAAAAGTCTGTCAGCGATTTAAATTCATTCAATTCTTTTTCCGATTCTGTCAATGAAATCTTATATTTTTTTGCAAATATAGGGATAAACGCCTTACTGACTGAATGACGTGCCAGTTTCCCCACCAAACGCGAAAGGGAATGGGTTGGCATACATCTCATCAATTGATACAATAACCAATCTTTCATCTTTTCCTCCATGCAATTGCGACAATCCATTAATATCCATTCTAACGCAGTCCTATGCGGAAAAAAAGTTAAAAAAGTCGGTGTGAAAAAAAAGCCTATGGATGGTATACTCATATTTGTGATTAAACGAACTGAGGGAGAAACTATGAGAAAAATATGGTTAGGCTTTTTAACCTTCCTTGTGGTTAGCACATTGCTTGTCGGATGCGGACAAGAGAAGGTAATGGATACGGATTTTATCCGTCTGCAAAACAAAGTGAATGATCTTGAAAACCACCAAAAACAAATGGAAGAAGAACGGACCCTCTTAAATCAAAAAGTCACTGATATGGAAGAGTCCTTAAACCAGCAAAAAGAACAACTGGCAAAGATGCAAGGCCCAACATCCGAAAACAGTGAACAGCTACATCCTGTTGTCATCCAGGATGTTAAATTAACTTCTGAAAAGATGGACTCGCTAGGACGGGTCTGGGGTCCATTCAATCTCAATATTACGTTGTATAATGGAACAGATCACGATATTTCCGATTATGTGAATGCCTTGGTCTTAAAAGAAAACACGCAAACTCCTACAGAGGCGCCTAACATTAAAGAACTTGGGCAAAGGTTTGAAATTAAGGCTAAAGAGTCCAAAATTATTACCTTTAGCGACATTGAAATCGGAGATCCGTCCAAAAGGTTTAATATTGTGATTAAATTGCTTGAACAACAACCGGAAACAGGAAATATTGGCGTACCGGGGAAAGTGACCTGGACAGAGGTTCCTTCTATTGTTTTTCCGCCAAAAAAATAAGCAGAAAAATACCCCTTGCCATTTGGTATAGGGGTATTTACCAGCCAACAATTTTTTGATGTTTAGTCAGCTGCTTCACAAAATCGTAGTGAAAGTTGGCCTGCTGTTGGCTCACTTGAGATAAAATCCATCCCTTTCGGTTCATACTATCTAGTAATTCACTTGACAGCGTTGTTTTGGTCACAATCATATGATGTCCGCCCATTCTTTTCCCGACTAAAAAAATTCCGTTCTCCATTCTTCAACACCTCTGTCGTTTGGTTTGTGAGGCTTGTCCCTATATTCGTCATGTTTTTTTTGTAATCGCCAGATTTCCTTTCTGTATCTCTATTTTATAAAAGACCGCTACTCATTCCAACAGAAATCGTTCCTCTTCTTTCGACGATAATAAACAAATATTCTTATGATTCAAACAACATATATGAGATTCTTGTCGTATTCCGTCAATTGCGCTATACGATTTTCCGACAGAAAAAAAGGAAGAGACCCCTCCCTTCCTTTTTATGAATTATTCTGCCGCAGTAAATTGAGCAACCCTGTCGATTTCAGTTAAAATTTCATTTCTAATTTGATCCACTTTTGAAAAATCCATAGCACTCTTATAGTAGCTTTCCAGTTGGTCGTGCAGACTTTTCGCCTCAGCCAAATACCCCGTTCCCGCGTTCATATTTTTTCTGTAACGGGAGGAAATTTCTTTTAATTCATTTGCATATTTTTCATCAGTTCCCGGCTTAATTGCTTTTTCATACATGTCAATAATTTCATCTGTTTCACGTACTGGATCATATTCATGGGGTGCTGTGCTATCAAAAATAGCCACGCTCAATTCACGAACAATTACCATATCAAGGCTGTTTGGGTCGAATCCGCAGTGATAAATCTCTACATCAAATCCCAATTTTTCCGCCTTAGACGCTATTTTTTTCAACATCGTTGATTTACCAGACCCTGGCCTTCCTTTTATGAAATATCGTTTGGAAATATCTTCAGTTAAATTATTAATGAAGTCTTTTGGACCTTCCGGGGTTGCAGCACCAAGAAAACGATGGCGTACGTCCGGACTCTTATTTAACTTTTGGTCTTGAAAAATTGTCTGGATCATATCCTCTGTTGTATTATTTGCTGCGACAAAATCCATATTTTGAATGTAGATTCTTTCCCATTCATCATGGATCTTAAGTGCTTCAGCGAATGAAGCATACGCTTTTTGAAAAGCACGGCTGACTTCTTCATTTAATTCTTTAATCTCTTTCTTCCGTTCTATAAGTTTTGCCGAGTCCCAGGCCACCCCTAAGTTCACATATTCTTCCACAATCCCTGGAAGGTTAGGCTCAAGCACATGTGGTGCTGTTCCGTCGACAATCCCAAATTTCAGGCTATTGATGATGACCCCGTCGATCGATTGATTATCTGATGCACAATGAATCAATTGAATATCGTATCCGCGGTTAACCATCTCCTTTGCGATTGCTTTCATCAAAAATGATTTCCCCGTTCCAGGACCACCTTTCAGGATATACAAACGATCTAATCCCTTAAGCGCCGAATCAAATAGACTAAAGAATCCTTTTGCAGTGTTGCCTCCAGAGTAATAATTGGTGATTTTACCTATCATACTACCTACCCCTTACGATCAAATTATCTTTCCCTTGTGTTTTACATCATATGAAAAAGGGAGGGCGTAGGTGTTTACCCAGAGGAGAGTTTGAGGGAATAAAAAGAGAGCTTCTCACCACTCAATGTCGTTAAAGAAGCCCTGCTTTACAAATTAAGGTCTTTATTTTATTGCAAATGCTCATGCTCCACATGACGAGTGATTTCCAGCATTTCTCCGTTTCCTTCAGCTTTCACAGAATTCGCAGTAGCAATAGCCTTAATTCCGGCACTTAGAAGAATATCTGTTCTAATCAACTCTGAAGCATCGTCAACCGGACTAAAATAGCAGGTTAGAGTTTCAGCACCATTTATCGTTTTAATGGAGACTTCCTCTAAATACCCCATAAACTCCTGTCCTTCATTATAACGAATATAGAGCATATCATCCCGGTATTTCTCATCAATCATCCGTGCTAGTTCATCTGCCCGGGAATATTCCACTTCTATATTCCCTAAGTGGGCAAAGGGAGCAAACTCATCTTCCCATAACAGATCATCAAGAAATAGTTGAAATTCGTGTTCTTCTAACTCAGTAAAGTCCCTTTTTCGGTACACATCCATGGCTTCATCGGAGAAGGAAACATCCACTAATTCCTCCCCGTTTTTCATCACGGTTATATCCAAAGCATTTGTTCCACTATTTCCGATTTTATAATCCCATTTTGTTAAATCATAAACAACTGAAGGGACCCCTCGTTTTACCTGTTTCTCAAATTGCAATGGAATTACCTCCTCTCTGCTTCTCGCTTATACCTAAGCTACACAGGACATATTTAAAGTAATCCCTTATAATTTTACCTACAAAAAAAAGAATATGTGCAAAAAAAAATGACTTCCTCGAAGAAGAAGTCAAAGATACTCTCAACCAACTATTTTGTTAGTTGTACATTAACAATAACATAACTTAGTAGAATTGTATAACAAAAAATATTACCAATCGACATATTTTTTACTGCTAGGAACGTTTAAGTTGATTCAAAGTAAGTTAAACTCAACATTACGATTCCTCTTTACTATCTGAATCCGATTCCTCTTGATCCTGCTCACCATCAAATTTCAAGGTCTCTCCACCCATATTAATATATACATATGGTTCATGGCTTGAATCCCCCGCAACTGATTGCTTTAAGCCATTAATGTAATGGGTAGTTATATCCAAGAAATTCTGCTTTTCACCTTCCTCATCGAGTTGTCCTAAAATGTAAATATCTCCACCCTCTTTATACATGTAGGACAAATAACCAACTGCCTTTCCTTTCATATCAATCACATTGAGGATCTCCCCATGTTCATTGCGAAATTGAGGTTCAAGATAGATCATAGCTTATCCCCATTTCATGGTGTATTTAACTTTAGGTTTTGCTATTTTTTATTTTTTAATCTTCAACTGCAGGCAAAAAAGCTGCCCCCAACACTCTTTTAGAGGCAGCCTTAATTTTATTCTTTTGTAACCTTCTTAATTAATTCAATCATTTCTTGACTTTCTGCATCCATTTCTACATCGTAGTCACCAAAACTACCTTCACCCGCCCGAAAACGATCCAGTTTTCTATTCATATTTTTTTCATCTTGAGCATTTTTATCAAAAAGCCGCGTATAGAGGTCGGATTTCTTTAAAGAACTCCATTGTTTTGCAACAGGATCAGAGTTTTCTGCCATCCATTTGATACCTAAAAATATAAAAGGAGAGGATATCAGGAATGCTGTCCAAAGTCCTTGTCTAAAACCATCTCGGTGTCCTTGTTTAAATCTGTTATTGGTAAACAAAAAACTTTTCTCCTTCCTGCATATGCCGATTTTCCCTCCATGTCAGCCACCATCATTACATCATCATAGGGTTGCCTGTGTACGGCATTTGCCCTGACCTTGACTGCTGCATCATGGCTGTAGACATGTTACTTGGATAACCTTGATTCGCTGGTTGGTAGTGGTGCAACATTGTTTTGGCTGTATGGTCCTGTAAGGTTGGAACTTGATACCAGCCCTGCTGATTCATGTAGAGGAATATTTCATACCCTTGGTTACAACACGTGACAGACCCATTGATCAGCATCTGCCTAACATTAGGATCCGCACATTCAGTGGCCGCTGACATTTGGTTTTTTGCGGAATTTTTATGATTGCTGAGCATTGCACCGGCAATTTGCTTATCAGAAAATCTCATCGTTGGCATAGAAGGCGATTCAGGTGATGGATTCCGTAAGCCATATTGAATATCTTGTGGTGAAACAGGAGTATTCCCCATTCTTTGAGATGGTGCTTGTTGATAATCATGGGTATAGGCTACAAGCTGATTATACGATTGAATCGCGGTTTGCATATGACGCTGAATCATTTGCCGCAAGGCAGGGTCCTGGGATTGTGTCATATAAAATGAGAAATGATCAAGCATACAAATCTTTTCGCTTAAAATCTCATGTACGGCAAGAGTCTCTGCTGCTCCGAAAGGCATTTTCGTATTCCTCCTTAATGAAAATCAATCTTTACCTGTTTACCTTGTGTTAATTTTTGCTTTTTCATACGAATTTCTAGAACCCCGTTTTTATAACTGGCCGTTGCCTTCTCCTCATCTACTTTCTCAGGAAGCTGAACCTCTCGATAAAAATTTCCAAAAAACCGTTCTGTCCGATGGTAACGATTGTCCCTCGTATCTTCCGAAGCGCGTTGAATAATCCCAGTTATTGTTAAAGATCGTCCATTTAAATGAATATTAATATCATCCTGTTTCTCCAATCCGGGAATTTCACATGACACAATCACTTCTTCAATCGTTTCATAAATATCGACAAGTGGACCTGTTCGATGAAAATATTCATTGTAAGGCTCCATTCCTAGGTTTTGTTCCACAGTTTGCCTAATTTGTGGATTGGGTTGAAAATTAGAAGGATGGATTAACATGGGCATACCTCCGATGTAAAAAGTTATTTCTTCTAATACGGTTTCCCAATTGGAGAAGAAAAAAACAGACGATCTAAAAGGATCGTCTGTACTGTATCTTCGAAAGGGCTTCAATAGAAGCTTTTCTTAAATTTTTATGGTTTTCTTCACGAAGCCTTGTTTTTCAAAACACTTATGAATCAATGCCATCCGTACATAGAGTCCGTTCTGCGCTTGTCGGAAGTAAGCAGCCCTTGGATCAGTATCTACTTCGGTTGCAATTTCACCAGCCCGCGGCAGCGGATGCATAATAATCGCATCTTTTTTCATGAGCTTAAGTATGGAATTGTTGATGATATATTTTCCTTTGGCCTTCTCATATTCATCAAGCGATGGAAACCTTTCCTTCTGGATTCTCGTTTGATATAGAACATCCACTTTGGCTGCGACTTCTTCGAGATCATTGGTCTCCACATATTCTACATGATTTACTTCCAAGAATTTTTTCACATAAGGAGGGATTAGGACATTCTCTGGCGCTGTGTAATAGATCTTAATCCCATTAAACCGAGAAAGCAAATAGGACAATGAATGAACGGTTCGACCGTAGGTCAAATCTCCGATCATCGCAATTTTCAGATCATCTACTTGGCCGAGTTCCTTTTGAATGGTATAAATGTCAAGCAGTGCTTGGGTCGGATGTTCCCCCGCTCCGTCCCCTGCATTGATAATTGGCACAGTCGCCACAGCCGCTGCCCGTTCTGCAGCACCGATCTCTGTATGACGCATCACAATCACATCGCTGTAGCCAGACACAATACGAATCGTATCTTCAAGGGTTTCCCCTTTTATTGCAGAAGAAAATTGCGCCGCATTCTCCGTCCCGATTACCTTTCCACCTAAGCGGCACATAGCAGACTCAAAGGATAAACGTGTCCTAGTACTCGGCTCAAAAAATAAAGTGGTCATGACTTTCGTTTTATAACGGTCAGATCCACCGCTCGCTTCCACCTTTTCCATCTCTTCTGTCAGTTCAAAAAGCTCTTCTAAATTTGCACGGTCAAACTGTTTAGCCCCAATAATATGAAATTGATCCACGTAAACCATCCCTTTCACAAAAATTCTTATCTATTTTATATCACAAAACGAATTATTGCCAATAAGATGCAGTTTTTTGTTCGGATTCACCTGCGAATCGGTGTGTCCGCTAGGAGATAGTCGCTATCAGCATCAATAATCATTAGTTTTTCATGACAGCATGGCATCACAAGTGCCTTTTTTATTCTTTCCTTCACCCCGTCAAGATCTTTCAGTCTCCACGTAAGAAGGATTCGTTCACTGCCGCAGAAGGGACATTCATGGATATACAGGTCTGACCCGATCCTTTCGTACGGCAAGGTGTGACTAAATGGAATCACCGAGTTGCACACTCCCTTAATTTATGATTAAATCTTACTCAATCTAAGATTCTAATATACAATGGTAAGAAAGCATAGGGTTTTAAAAAAGAAGGAGGATGAAACATTGGAATACATAGAAAATATATATGAAAAAATTGGCGGGGAAGAAACCATTAGCAAACTAGTTAATGCCTTTTACGGGAATGTTGCGAAACACCCTGACTTGATCCCGATCTTCCCGGATGATTTAACAGAAGTAGCGAATCGACAATTTAAGTTTCTTACCCAATTTTTTGGAGGTCCACTCCTGTATTCAATGGAATATGGCCATCCTATGCTGAGAGCCCGGCATATTCCTTTTCCTATTACACCGAAAAGAGCTGAGGCCTGGTTGTCTTGTATGCATGATGCCATGGATAAAATTGGCTTGGAAGGTCCGATTCGTGAGCATATGTTTCAAAGATTAACACAGGTTGCTTATCATATGGTGAACCAGCCACCGGAAAACGACTAACCTTTAACAGAGCGGACCAAATGAAAGAAGGTTCCTGTAGAAGTGACAACGAGTTCATCCTTATCATTGACAATTGTGCACGATGCCTGCATCACGTTTTGTGCACGATGAACCACGGTACAGTGGGCAATGAGCTCTTTTCCACGGCCAGGGTTATGGTAGTTGACATTCATATCTAATGTCACTACCTTGTCCCTTGGTTCAATTAATTCCTCCAACATCCATCCCATCGCCATATCTGCCATCATCGCAGTCACACCACCATACACAATACGGTAAGGGTTCAACAGATCCCGCGTTATCGGCATCGAACAACTAAAGTCATAGTTGCTTGGAACCACCGTTAACTGCAGAAAATTCCCCATAAAGGGATAATCATTCTCCCTCATTCTTCCTACAGCTTGTACAGCTTTTGCAATAATATCAAGTTCCTTCTCCGACATGTTATGTATTAAATCAGTTAGCTCTTCGCGCCTCATATTTTTGTTCCTCCGTCAAAAGCTTGATCAGTTTTCTTCCACATAGCTTGCCTATCGGCATGGCAGCACCTGATTCCTTCTGAACTACGTCGATTTTCCTTCTTGCTTAGAAGGGATTGTTGTCCTCGAAGGGGGAAAGCTCCTTCTAATGATGAATACAACTTCTTCAAACGGGCTTCGATAGTAGAAGGTTTCCTTATATGATGTAGCATATGTCCCCCTAATATAACGCAATACAGATGTAAAGTCGATGAAAAAGAAAGAAAGCGGTTTCGTAAACCACTTTCTAAGTTCTCAGGTTTGTGTTTTTGTAAAACGGGCTAAGTAAAGGTTTCCTAGGTCTGGCAGGAGGGAAACGCGAAGGTTTTTTCTGGTCTGCAATCTGTGTTTTTTCGGCAATGCCAACATATTGCTCCAGCAAGGAAATAGCTTGGCGTAGTGAAAAGGATTCGGTAGGGTTCCTGAATTCATCATTCCATTCCCCTAAATGCGGAAGTCCCTGGAGATCTTCACGGGTTGATAAAAGATGAAAACCGTATTCACCAACTTTTACTAGCGTATTACATGTCTGTTGATGATATTTACTGGGATTGGGGGATTGCTGTAGCCCGACCTTATGTGCCTTTCCTTCAATCATTAATTTCTCTAGCGCTGAGGTTTTTAATTGATAGAGTTTTTGAGGTTGAGGACTTGTCTTTGCATGCCGGTTGACTACATAAATGGCAATCGCCAAATTATCCAAAGTTGGTTTTAATGTGACCGTATTTCGATTTGGGATGGGTGCGGATTGATTCTGGTCAAATAAATAAAAAATCCTATTCTTTTCTACAAGTTTGGCGATCGGAGACCCCACTGGTATCCTACCGATCTTCTGCAGCTCTTCCTTCGTTTTATAATGTGAAGGAACCTGATTTTTTTTCGAATACTGCTTCAAAATACTCCTCCTTCTTAAACGGGTTTGCGTACTACGTCGAAATACTCTCTTTCACAAACCATGTAGTTGACCTTTAAGGCTTTCAGATCAGGTGATTTTATTTTATCATATTTTCTTGATAAGATGTCCAAAAATAATAAAAAATAACCACAAAAAGGAAAATAGGACTAAAATGGAAAGGAGGATCCGGTACTTCTCAAATGTTCCTAACAAAACATATAATAAAAGAATGGAAGTCTAAGTGAAAAGGATGAAGATATTTGAATGCTATTGTATTTGACCTTGAGTTAGTGAAGCGATTTAAAAAAGGACAGCTTAGTGAAATTGTTGAAATAGGTGCCTGTAAGGTAGATATTGAAAAGAAGCAAATGATTGACACACTGCAAATCTATATCCTGCCTAAAAGCGGCTATGTCACCAAGAGTACGCGGGAATTTATCAATATGAGAAAAGAGGATCTGAAAAGGTCAGTGCCCTTTCGCATGGGGATTGAGAAATTTTCGCAATGGCTGGGAAAGGATTATTTTCTTTGTTCCTGGGGAAAGGATGACAAATTTCATTTTGTCAATCAATGTGATCGTTTAAAGGTCCAATTGGACTGGTTTAAAAATTACAACGATATTCAAAGCCAAATCGGCAGGATCTTAAACCCGGGAAGCAAAAATCAATTAGGATTAAAAAACGCCCTGGAACTAGCAGGGATTGAACCGCTAGGAAAAGCGCACAGAGGTATTGATGATGCCATTAATACTGCGTCTTTGCTGCTTAAATTTATCGACAAAATCCAGTTGCAATTTAATACCTTTACAGCAGAACAACGATCCGACAGGACTAGGATTTTTGAAAAATACGATAAATAACTTCTGAGAAAATTAGTCCAATAGCGATTGAACCCGATAGCATAAATGCCTTTGCAGCCAGTTGAATGGCTATATTATAATCATTTTGCACAAAATTCCGCATCGCGTCGTAGGCCATCCCACCGGGAACCAAAGGAATAATCCCGGCCACACTAAAGATAATCATGGGGGTCCGAAAGATCTTTGCAAAAATTTGGCTCACAAAGGCAACAATAAACGAAGCGGCGAGTGTGCCAAGCACCGGATCAAACTTGTAGGATACAAAAGAAAAATATACGGCCCAGCCTAGCATCCCGACAAACCCGCATTGCAGCAAGGAATTTTTCGGTGCGTTAAAAATAATGCCAAAAGCAGCTGCGGCAATAAAACTGGTTATTAATTGTTCGATCATGGTAGGTGTTCCTTTCTGTAACATCAAAGGAATGAAAAAACGACAGCAATCCCAGTACCTATCGCAAATGCAGTGAGAAATGCCTCTGCCCCTTTGGAAAGTCCCGAAACGAGATGGCCAGCCATCAAATCCCTTACGGCATTAGTAATTAACAACCCTGGAACGAGAGGCATCACCGAGCCAATAATAATTTTGTCCATCTGCACGCCGATTTTCGTTGAAACAAAAAACAGCGCCATTAAACCAATAATGAAGGCCGCTAGTGATTCTGAAAAAAATTTAACACGTACAAAACGTTCTAAATAAACAGCACAAAAATATCCTGCCCCACCCGCAAAAAAGGCAGGAAGGAAGTCACGCCATTGCCCCTGAAACATAATTAAAAAACACCCGCTCGCAATCGCCGCTGCAGCAACCTTATGAAAAATGGGATAGGCAAGTTTGGCTGTTTCGAGCACCTTTAATTGATGGTAGGCTTCCGTGAGAGAAAGCTCTCCATTACTAATTAGCCTCGACAGACTGTTGACCATCGTCACCTTCCGCAAATCAGTGGAACGCTCCAAAATTCGCGAGAATTTGGTTGACTCGGACCCATCTGCGGAAAATATAATTCCCGTTGGCGTGACAAAGCTATGGGAATGTTTAATCCCATATCCCGCCGCGATGCGTGCCATCGTATCCTCTACCCGATATGTTTCCGCCCCATTTTCCAACATGATTTTCCCTGCAAGCAGGCACACATCCATAATTTCGTTGATATTCGGTAGGCTTGTTGCCATTTTTTTCTCTCCAGCGTTTGTTTTTAAGAGACTTTTACAATAAAATCGGCTAAAAGCCGATTTTTTAAACATCCTCTGGTCCTTTAATCCTTGTTAACGGACCTTTAGATTCTGCGGACGACACATTGTTTTGATCCACTGTTTGAGTTTCGGAATTTGCACGATAATCTCTTTTTTTCACCTGACTATATACACCGCTAGCGGTTAATCCGATTAAAAGGGCTGCTACACTTTTCTCCATTAGCCAGTTAGGCATGGACACAAGTATAACCCCGATGACGATGGCAATTAAAGCACGATATCTTGTTTCGATATGAAATGCGTTGCCGAGAACAGAAACCAAAGCTGCAACTAGTGCTGATAACGTGGCATAGTCTAAAACAATGTTATCAAACATATGGAACACCTCCATATCACAGCTTATTCTCCTATTTTAGAAAAGGTGTAAGCAACACTACGGTGTGTAATCCACATTTTTGGTATAACTGTTTCCAGCGTTCCATAGTAAAAACTCCTTGATCCCTCCTTCATTTAAAGCTTTAATTTGCGCTTCCACTTCCCTCTTGCCATATGGGATATAGTTTCCCTTCCCTAACCATGTTGCTGTAAAATCCTGAATCCATGGCCGTGATATGGGTGGATTCTCTATTTTATTCATCTTTTCTTTTTCCATCTTCACGTATTCCTGAATCAATTGATAGGGCTTCAAATCCGGTTTTGCAATATTGAAATAGCCATTGCCCCAATGGCTAGGATAAATCATCGAAGAGATGACATCGACATGCTCACTAATTTTAGTAAAGTTCTGGCCAATCCCCGGTGCTTCTGGCAGGGTTGCTGTATAGCCAAAGATATCGACGGAAACTTTTACTCCGAACGGCTCCAATTGCTTTTTGGCATAAGAGACAAAATCGGTAACCGCATCGACTCTGGCTTTTACACTACGATCATCTTCTTTTTCTTCTGCAGGAACCGGTGCGGTAGATGCTGTTAGATTATCCAATTTTGGAGCAGGATTCTTGTAATCTCCCATCGTATATTGAAGAGCCGCCTCCCGTTTTTCAAATCCTTCCGGGAACCTCACATAATCAAACTGCACTTCATGAAATCCTAGACGAGCTGCTTCCTTAGCAATTTCCAGATTATGTTGCCAAACTCCTTTTACAAAGGGATTTACAAACGCTTCCCCTCTCCCATTCTTCCAAATATGCCCTTGTTCAACAAAAGAAGCCTCGGGATGCAAATTGGCGTAAACAGAATCCTTAAAGACCACCACCCTAGCAATTGGATAGATCTTGTGTTTTTCCAGGGTAGCTAACAATGCTTTCGGATCTTTAATAATAGGTTTGCTATAAGGAGCTAGTTTTCCATCTGCCTGAAAAGTAAGGTGGCCATAATCGTCTTTAATATCGATCACCATCGCATTTAAATCTGTTGAATCAATTAATTCAACTAATCTAGCAAACCGTTCTCCCCCAGCAGAATGGGCTGTAACATAAATCCCACGAACAGCTTCCGGATAGTCAAAATGCGGTCGTTCTGGGAGTATTGATTCTGCAGGTGTTGACACAATAGGAACAACCTTCTCAGTCTTTGGTGGAACCGAACTTTTGGGCTCAGTCCCAGATTGGACGGTCACCTTCTCAGGTCTGTACTCCTCCTTAGCTAGCAGCTTATCCTGTTTCACTTCGGGTTTACTGGCAGATTGGATTGTAGGTTCCGGCTGAGAGCATCCAGCAAGCAAAGTAAAAGTACATAGCATGGGAACTATCATCCGCCCCATTTTGATCATTTTGGTTTCTCCCCTTTAAGTGTAAATATTTCATTATATGTCTCTTTATAGTTTATAATAAGGTGTATTCTCTAATTGGAAAGGATGGAAATTTTGTGAAGAAATGGACACTGACTTGGGTCATCCTGTTCGCTGCTCTCCTGCTAGGCGGCTGCGGAAATAATCAACAACAACCAGAAGCTACACCAGCAAATCCCACTTACAAACAATGGGACAAGCCCCCTGCCATGACGATTGATCCAAACAAAAATTACTTAGCCACAATCCAAACAAATAAAGGCGATATCACAATCGAACTATTTGCCAAGGAAGCTCCCAAAGCGGTTAATAACTTTATATTCTTGGCAAATGAACACTTTTACGATAAAGTTGTGTTTCATCGCGTAATTAAAGACTTTATGATTCAAACAGGGGACCCTACAGGGACGGGAACAGGCACTCCTGGCTACAGCTTTGAAGACGAACTTCCACCGGCGTACCCATACGAAAAAGGGATTGTTGCGATGGCAAATGCCGGACCAAATACAAATGGCAGTCAATTTTTCATATGCAATGGTCCCGGGAGCGAAAATCTAAATGGTACACCAAATTACACCGTCTTCGGTCGAGTGAAAGATGGAATGGATGTGGTCGAAGCGATTTCCAATGTTCCTGTTAAGGAAAATTCTTTTGGAGAGAAAAGCGTTCCTACGGAGGAAGTCTTTATCAAAACCGTTACCATCTCTGAATAATAAACGGGGTTAGACCCAGGGTCTGACCCCGTTTAAATTTGGAATCTCTTGCTCTCCCCATATTTTTCTAAGGCCTGTATCTGTGTAAATTCTTTTTCCGGATAGCGAAAACAGGTTAATTTTCCGCCAAAAACACATCCTGTATCAATATTCAGGATATTTGCCTCCCATTCTGGACGATGGAGCGGTGTATGCCCATGAACTAACAGAGCCTTCCCCGAATAATGTTTCTTTACCGGTGAACGTTCCGGTAAGCCATGCTGATCTAATTTACCTGTCGGAAACCCATACAGACAAATTTCCTTCAATTTCTTTAAAGGAAGCCTTTTATACTCCGTCGGCAGCCCAGCATGTGATACAAGAAGATTGCCGTGATCAAAGAGAAAGTACAAAGGTAATTTGCTCAAATATTGTTCAATCCATTGTTTGGTTGCTTGTGGATTCTTCGTTTTCTTAATTTCCTCAACGGTAGTTTCCAATCCATGCTTCAGTTGTACTTTTCTCCCCTGGCACCAACGAAGTAATTTGTCATCATGATTGCCAGGACAGTGCAAAGCCAATCCGGCTTCTTTATGTACTTTTACAAATTCCAACACGTCCAAGCTGCGCGGGCCGCGGTCACACAGATCTCCGAGAAAGACAAGCATCCGCCCTTGTGGGTGATGATACAACTTGTCCTTTTTTAAATAGCCTAATTCTTTTATTAATAATAAAAGCTCGTCAAAACAGCCATGTACGTCTCCAATAATATCTACGTAACGAATGGAAGTAAAATCCATTCCAATACCCCTCTCTAAAATAAAGGTAAGCTTTCGATAATATTCCCTATTTGTCTTATTCTTAGGAGTCTTTTCTAAGTATATCTCTATAGTCATTGCTGATTCAATAACCGATTTTAGGGCAAAAAAAATACCCCTTTCTTGGGGTGTTTTCTCTAGACATCCTAATTATTCACTGGCTGCGTGAGAATTTTTAAGTTTATTTGAAAGTTTTTGTTTACTGGCCTCTTTCTTAATATCCTGTAACTTCTTCAAATATTCCGGTGATCCGATTTCCTTATTCCGAAGCTTCAGCTTTGTCATCTCGCTATTCACTCCTTCAAAGCCTCACTTACTTAAATTACCATCTTCTTAATTCCTTATATTCATATTATACTTCTTACTACATTAAATTCAATATTAAATTATAATAATTTTTATCTAGGAACGAAACAGGTAATGGAAAAATTTTGCTTAAACAGATACACTAGGAACAGTAGGATGTTTTGAAAAAGAAAGGGTATCCCATCATGTCTTGGTTTGTACGAAATGAAAACTGGCGAACCTATATACGCCGGTATCCAATTACCAGTCTTTTAATGGCCATTAATATTATCGTTTTTCTCTTCATGACTTTCGGTGGAGGTTCGACTGATTTTGTCACCCTGATTCAATATGGTGCCTATTTCAAACCCGCTATTCTTGAAGGGGGAGAATATTTCCGGTTTCTCACCCCGATTTTCATCCATATTGGTTGGGAACATCTTTTGTTCAATAATTTTGCGATCCTTATTTTTGCCCCCGGATTGGAAATTATGCTCAGAAAGTTTCGTTACCTGTTGCTTTATCTGGCTAGTGGAGCTTCCGGATTCATTCTAACATTTTTGTTTTCAGGCCCAGAAGTGATCGCTGCCGGTGCATCTGGTTCTATCTTTGGAATTTACGGAATGTATGCTTACTTAGCTAGATACCGGCGGGATTTGATGGACACCTATTCGCGCCAGACCATACTGCCGATTCTTATTTTCGGTGTCATATCCACTTTCGTCATTCCAGGGATCAGTATTTTGGGTCATATCGGAGGACTCGTTACCGGGTATTCATTAGGTTTCTTTTTAGTGAAAAGAAGACCCGTCTACTATTAATACCTCTTTTTGATCTGCTGTCGGATCCCGTTCCAATCATTCTGAACCAGCCCCAATCGCCAAAGGGCAATGCCTTTCAGATGATGTCTTTTGGCGATTGCAATTTTATCCTGAATGGTCTCTTCATCTTCTTTCCACAAATTTATCGCAAGTACCAGTTTCTCAGCAGGAACAACTGCTTTGGCCAATTCGACCGCCTGTTCCACCTTGTTCAGTGGTTCAGGCTGCTGTGATTTAGGATCGGTATAATCATAAGCCATGATAATGATTTGGTCGGCGACTCCCCCTAATGATTTATAATCATATCCTTTATATACGCTGTTTGGTGCATGTAGTGTTAAAGTTAAGCTCTTATTATTGGATCGTAGCTGTTCTGACAGGTCACTTACAAATCTGGTAAATTGGCTTTGTGTTTTAACGATCTGTTCCTCGCTTTGCCCAAGCCCTAGACCTTCTAAATCAAGATTAACCCCGTCATAAAGCTCAACTTCTTTCACGATTTGTGTGATCGCCTGTGACTTTACCTGCTCGTCTGTTAGTAGAGTTAATAGAGTGGGATCCTTCTCCGGCAGATGGATGGTCATCTCCGTTTTCATTCGATAGTCCCCAGCCGCCCCCAATACCGACTCCCAATCCGCAGGACGATTCCAATAATAGGGATTGTTCGGCAACAGGTTACCTTCTTCGTCCATACTATACCAGCCCAAAGCCAATTCGCTAACCAAATCGGTATTCCCTATGCCTGTCCCAGGGTAGTCCATGGTAAATAAATCAGTCCAACTGCTTGTTTGCGCATCTCCTAGTGTATAAAAACCGATCACAGCCATTGCGGCTGGAGGCGTCGTCATATAGATACTTTGATTTTCCGGGTCCCATGTGACTTTGGCATCAAACGTTTCTGCAAAGAAACGAAGAGGGATATATGTTTTTCCATTTTTGATCATCGGTGCGGCATCCAAGTCAAAGTTTCCTTGATTGGTAAGCGCCTGTTTCGAACCAATCGTAAGCTCCAACATAACATCATCGCTTATTGCATTAACGGTACGTTCCTTGTCATTCCATGTAACGGTTACGTCTAGTGCTTCCGCCAGGGCTCGAAAGGGGACAAAGCTTCTCCCATTTAAAATAAGCGGAGTGGTATTCTCCAATGCTGCCCCATCAACGACCACCTTATTTTTTCTATCTTCGGCAGCTGTAGCTGAGGACATCGAACCGGATAGCAAGGCTAAAGCAAGCGGTATAGCCAACAAGCTCTTTTTCATTGTTTTCTCCTCTTCTACTCTTCATTTTTTCTATTTTTAAATCTATTGTTAGTATGACAGATTTGCAATTTCTCGTCTATTCAAACCATACATTCCCGATTCCTATCTCATTTAAAATTAGTCCATTCCACACAAAAAAGGAGTAAATCTCCCACCCCGAATGAAAAAGGTTGGAATATTACTCCCGTATTTTTATGCGAAATTTTACATTGGGGTCTAATCCCTCATGCGTTCGACTATGCTGATGCTTCCTCATCCTCATTCTGCGAAGGAATCATTACTTCAAAAACTTCCCCATGCTGCAAAATGACGATTCCCTGTTTCTTCACCTTCATCACTGCGACTTCTGGTTTTTGCCTCATTTTTTCAATATACTCTAGATCAACATCCCCGGCATCACTAACTGTAATGCCTTCGATTTCTTTTTCCTCGTTTTCATCTAAAGATGACTCTAGTATCTGTTCAAATATATCTGAAAATTTCTCAAAGTCCTTTGTATACACACTAATACACTTCATCCACACTTCCTCCATTCTATTTTGTATCTTTCTAAATAACTATCCTATTCTAATTCATTACACACCAGAAAACAACCCGCCGTTTTCCATTTTATACTGAAATCAATAATTTTATTAGTAGATTTGGAAGAAAGGTTTTTTGCATAGAAAGGTATAAACTTCTTCGAATCGGCTTTAATAGAAGCTTTACTTAATATGCAAAATGGTGGCTTCCAATTTCCCGAATAACGACCCTTGAACGTATCCATTTGCTGCGAGCGGTTGTCGGGTTATAGAAGAAGAGTGCCCCTTTGGTTGGATCGGTTCCTTTCAATGCCTGACTTGCAGCTTTATAAGAATCATTGGAAGGTTGGACCTTATGAATTCTTCCATCGCCAACGGGAGAAAATTGGTACACACCATTGATTTTTTGAAAAATTACATCAGTCACAGAATTCGGGTAATCCTTGTGAAGTACGCGGTTGAGCACAACACTCGCAACGGCTACTTTCCCCGTAAATGATTCTCCCCCTGCCTCCGCTTCAATAATTTTTACAAACCACTGGAAATCCTTTTTGCTCATCTGAATTTCTTTTTTGTTTCTTGCTTTTGGAATCGTTAACATATCCCCAGGGTAGATCAGATCACCTTTGAGGTTATTCATCCTTTTCAGCTGGTATAGATCAACATGATTCATTTTTGCGATATGCCATAGTGTATCACCTTTTTTAACCTTATAAACTACGGATTCTACTGCTTCGACAGCATTCATAGAAAGGCATGTCAAAATAAAGCAAATGGATAGGCTTATCCATTTTTTAAACATACTTCTCCTCCTATTCTATGATCTTTATAGAGAAATCTATAGGATAAAATCTTCATCCTTCCTAACTTTTCCAGAATTAGAATGAAATATACATCATAAAGTGGAATAGAAAGGGAGGACGACCAATGTTCATACGACCACGCCACTGGTCACCCATTAGGGCTTTATTTGCCGTACAAATTATTTTTTCCGTGATCTTTTGTTTTGCCAGCCTTTTTCTTAACGTCTACTTGTGGGATAAAGGACAGTCTTTTCGCGGGATAGGGATTTACAATGTGTTCTCGGTGGTATCCATTTTTGTAGGATCCATTCTAGGGGCTTATTTTTTACAGTGGATCGGTTCAAGGGCTACGTTTATCGGTTCATCCATTAGTGCCCTTCTGTTATTCAGCTATTTGTTTTTATCCAACCAGGCTACAGATTACGATACGCTTCCTCTTCTTGGGATTCTGTATGGTAGCTATGTCGGTCTGTTTTATATCGGATTCAATCTGCATCTCTTATGGCTTACGGAAAAAAGAAACCGTTCATATCTGCTTGGTGTTGAATCTGCCATTGCGACCGCAGCACAGCTATTGACTCCAGTCTGTGCTGGAATCATGATTGCTAATCAAGGATATGTCCATACCTTTCTCCTTGTTCTTGTTCTTCTATGTATTCAACTGCTTCTAAGCTTTTCTATCCCAGGAATGCAAATGGATGGAGGGTTTCAAAAGCGGTATTTCTTCCTTGCAAAAAGCGACAAGGTAGCCCGCATGGGTTTTTCCTCACTTGCCTATGGATTTTACTTTTCTTTTATTCAAATGTCATTTGGCTTGTTTTTTTATTTCATTGTTAAAGACGAATTCCAATTAGGATCCTGGAACTTGCTCTTTGGTGCGATCAGCGCGATTATGTACTGGCTAACAGGCCGTTTTTTATCCTTGTCCAACAGGGACATCTTTCTCAGCATGGGAATGCTTGGCACATTGATTATTACCTTATCCCTGCTGCTTGCCGAGTCCAGCTGGTTTATCCTGTTTAACATTGTGATTGCCGTTTCTTTTCCGTTATTGTGGCTACCGGCAAAATCAACGCATTTTTCCGATTTAATAACAGAAGCTGAGAGAGATCCGATTAGAAATAAAATTGGGCAGTTAATGCAGTTTCTTGTCTTTCGGGAATTCTCCATAAGTGTAGGGCGGCTCTGCTTTTTTCTCCTTCTCGTTGTCGGATTTGATTTCGGACTCGGTTACACCTATTATTTTATGGTCTTGTTGGCCTGTGTCATGCCGATAGGGATTTGGATTCTGAACAGGGAGATTCTACAGTAAAGGGAAAGAGGAGAGCTGTTAAGCTCTCCTCTTATTCGTCCACAAGGGCCTCGAGTTCCCCTAACAAACGTTTGAAAACGTCCAAGGCGCTTTGTACTGGTGCAGATGTTGTCATATCCACTCCCGCCCCTTTTAACAAGTCAAGCGGATAATTCGACCCTCCGCCTTTGAGAAATTGAAGATAGCGCTCGACAGCCGGTTTTCCCTCGTTCAAAATTTGTTGTGAAAGGGCTGTAGCCGCAGAAAATCCAGTGGCATATTTATACACATAAAACCCGTTATAAAAATGAGGAATACGCGCCCATTCCATTTCAATCTGATCCCCAATGACCACATGGTCGCCGTAATAATCCTTGTTCAGATCCTTATACATAGAACACAAGGTTTCTGGTGTCAGGGCACTGCCTACTTCCACCTTTTCATGGATCAGTTTTTCAAATTCGGCGAACATCGTTTGTCTAAATACGGTGCCTCGGAACTGCTCCAGATAATGGTTCAACAAATACATTTTTTCTTTACGGTCGGTTGTATTTTTAAGCATCCAATCCATCAATAGCGATTCGTTTACGGTCGAAGCCACCTCAGCGACAAAAATCGTATACTGTGCATACAGATATGGCTGTTCTTTATCGGAGAAGTAGCTGTGCATTGCGTGCCCCATTTCATGGGCAAGCGTATACATATTGTCCACATTGTCTTGGAAATTTAACAGAATATACGGATGTGTTCCGTACGCTCCCCAGGAATAGGCCCCGCTCGTCTTCCCTTCGTTCTCATACACGTCAATCCAACCCGTGTTTTTGGCTTCCTTTACAATGGAAATATACTCTTCACCAAGCGGTGAGAGACCTTTCAGCATCGTTTCATAAGCCTTATCGTAAGAAATTTTCATATCCAGGTCTTGGACCAACGGAACATAGATGTCGTACATATTTAATTCATCCAGTTTCAGCATTTTCTTACGGAGTTCCATATACCTGTAAAAGGTCGGCAAATTGCTTCGAACCGTTTTAATGAGGTTTTCGTACACTTCAACCGGGATATTGTCATCATCTAATGATGCTTGCAAGGCTGAATCATATTTCCGCACCCGACCATAGAAAACATCTTTTTTGACGCTGGCATTTAGGGTTGCAGCGATTGTATTGTTATATTTCCGGTATGTATCATACATCGCATTGAATGCGTTCTTGCGAACCTCTTGATTGGAGGATTCCATGAATTGAATATATCTGCCATGGGTCAGTTCGACTTCGTCCCCGTCCTCATCCTTGATTTTTGGGAACTTTAGATCGGCATTATTCAACATCCGAAAGATGTTCTGCGGTGCCCCTGCCATCTCTCCAGCTTGGGCTAAAATAGCTTCCTGCTCTGCAGAAAGGACATGCTGTTGCTGCCGGAATAATTCCTGAAAATAAAAACGATATAACTCTAACTCTTTCTTTTCCTGCATGAACCCTTGGACCTTTGCTTCGTCCATAGTGAGAATCTCTGGAACAATAAATGAAGTAGCACTGCTTACCTTAACACTTAACGAAGAAGCCCTATCCGCTAATGCCTGATATTTTGTATTGGCATTATTTTCATCACGGCGCATCCGCGCATATGTAAACAACCTTTCAATCAAAAGGGAGATCTCCCCTTTTAATTGCAGACACTGGAAAAGTTGTTCCGCCTGATCTAACTTCCCTTTGAATTGTTCAATTTGTGGCAACATCTCTTGTACAGCTGAAAAGTCTTTCTCCCATTCCTCTTCACTGCTGAACATATCCTCCAGCTTCCATTTTACTTGTGCTTCCAATTCTTCACGTTTTGGCAATTTACGTTTTTCTGTTGCCTCCATGATTTCTACCTCCTTGAAATGACGTTCATTCCTATACCATATCCTATTTTAGCCCAAAAAGAAAAATAAGGAAATTTCCCCATCCGTTCTATATTATTTCCAACAACTGTTAATTTCCAATTTTTCGGGCATACTACGAGGGGAAAAGATGGCAAATCATTTCACAAAAGGAGGGCTTTATATGCCTTCAATTCTTGGAGCCGGAACGGCACATCTGCCTTATACGTTCCATCAAGCCGATGTAAAACCGTTTGTTAAAGATATGTTCTCCGATATTTTTTCCGATATTGATCGCTTGATCGGGTTGTTTGAAAACACAGGAATTGACACGCGTCAATTTTGCGTACCGATGGAATGGTTTAAAAACAATCCTGGATTCAAGGAAAAAAACTCGATCTATATTGAAAACGCAGTTCTTTATGGTAAGGAAGCCTTAATCCATTGCATGGAAAAATGCCAAGTCGACATCGCGGACATCTCACACCTCTTTTTTATTTCCACCACAGGGATGGCTACACCTAGCATTGATGTGCGGATACTAAATGAATTGGGTGCTAGTACACATACGAAACGGACACCGATCTGGGGACTCGGGTGTGCAGGCGGTGCTGTTGGTATTTCCCGTGCCCTAGACTATGTAAAATCTTATCCCACAGAGGTCGTAGCTGTCGTTGCCGTTGAATTATGCGGACTGACCTTCCAACCGAATGATTTAACCAAAAGCAACCTGGTTGCCACTTCATTATTTGCAGATGGAGCCGCAGCTGTTTTAATCGCAGGGGATCAGGCGGAGATCAAGGTGAAGGCGCCAATTCAAGCAATCAAATCAATGAGTACCTATTGGCCTGATTCGTTAGATGTCATGGGCTGGGATTTTTCTTCTTCTGGTTTTCATGTTATCTTCTCCCGGGATATCCCTACAATCGTGAAAACACGTGTGGCAGACGAAGTACATTCTTTTCTGAAAGCTGAACAGATCGAGCAAATTGACCATTACATCATTCATCCTGGCGGTAAAAAAGTGTTAGAAGCTTTTCAGAAGGCGCTTGATATTCCGGAAGAAAAACTTGGCATTACAAGACAAGTTTTAAAAGAAAATGGGAATATGTCATCATGTACCGTACTATATGTATTAAATGAATTCATTAAGCAAAAGCAAATGAACCCGGGTGAAAAAGGTCTGATTTCCGCTCTCGGGCCCGGTTTTAGCGCTGAAATGATTTTGGTGGAGGGAACCCATTGATGAGCGGTTATTTTATTGTCTTTTTTTGTTTCCTGCTGATTCAACGGATAGGTGAACTTCGATTGGCCAAAAAAAATGCGGACTGGATGAGGCAGCGTGGAGGGTATGAAGTCGGCGCCAATCATTATAAATATATTGTTGCGATCCACGTCGGTTTCTTTCTCACGCTTGCTGTGGAAGTCCTTGTGTGGAATGCCGTTGCCCCTTCCTGGTGGCTTCTTCCTCTTATCCTCTTTTTCTTGACCCAACTGCTTCGTTACTGGTGCATTCAATCTCTTGGTCCCTATTGGAACACAAGGATTTATATCCTCCCAGAGGCAACTCTGATTAAAAAAGGGCCCTATCGCTTGGTGAAACATCCAAATTATTGGATCGTGATCACAGAGATTGCCTTGGTTCCGCTTATTTTCGGTGCCTACTATACTGCTTTTGTTTGGTCTCTCATCAATTTTTGCTTCTTGAAGGCCGTACGCATCCCGACGGAAGAAAAAGCACTTCTGCTTTTAAAAAGTGAGGGGCCATAGGAGAAGAGTTTTCGATATCTTCGAGTGAAGAGACCCTTAACACGTCCATTATGCAGAAAAACAAAATTCCTACGCTATTAAACGGACAGAGGATCCACGAATTGAGCATCCCCCATGCTCTACCAACGTGAAAAACAAACTAAACCATGTTACACTGAAAGAAAAGCTTGGGGGAAAAACTCTGATGATTAGGGGAATGTCCTACCCAAAGGGAATTTTTTATATGGATAAGGAATATATCGCCCATTCAGGGGTTGATACAAAGGGGAACATAGTTACACACCTTTTCACCTACGATAAAAAAGGGATGCTATTTTTCGCGAAAAGAATTATAGTAACGGTTCCGTGGTATTTAATAGTAGGTATCCTAGGCCTAATCATCTGGATTATTCGCCAGCCTGATTATCCCTTTTATCTATTGCCTCTCGCTACCTTTGGCTATCATTTCTTTTTTCCCTACCCGTTGCGGCAGTTTCATGGGGCAGAACATAAGATGTTCAGCCATCAGGGGGAGAAATCACTCGAAACCCTTCATGATATTGCAGAAAGTGATATTGTCAATTATCATTGCTCAACCAATAGTGTGGTTACTTTCTATCTATTATTCTTCCTAGGCCTTGGGCCTTTCGGCGGGAATTTGGCAGCTATCCTCGGTCTTATTGGTGTAGTCGTTATTCCCCGCTGGTTAAAGGGGCTCCAACGGCACGTCATTTTTCCAATTTCAAAAATCATTCAGCGGCAAATTACAACCGTTGAACCAGATCTGAAACACCTCAAGACTGCCCTTTTTTCATATCTTACCCTCACACGCAGACAAGTCGTAAGCGAAAAACTATTGCGTGATGAAATGAAAAAGGCGAAGGAAGAGCAAGAACTTGCCATACAAAAAGAACAGGAACAAAAACAGCTACTCCTTCGCGAGCAGATTATCCAGGAAACGGAATGGGTAGAAATTTAAAGCCCCTCATACGAGGGGCCCAATAACATGCACTAATCTCGGAATTCCTTTAATCTTTTGGTAATTCTTTCAAACCATTCTTTGTCTTTAACGTTCAGGGCAAGGTCAGCCATTTGAAATAGATGTGCTTTCTGCAATTCACGCTGTTCTCGATGTGATAGATGTTTCACCAAATCATAATGGTACATTTCACATTTATAGCCGTTATTAAATTGCAAAAGATACTTATTCGTAAATTCATCAAACATGAGGATTTCGGCTACTTCATCATAGAAATGGTTATTAGGATTGATGACCTTGACCGTGTCACCCTTTTTGAAACGAACCTTCGTTTTCATAATCCTCTCACCCTCTAATTCATTTTCCCTCAGGTCCTAACTTTTTTTTGGTCTTATATACTATGCAAGAAACCCTCGGTCTAATTCGCCCTTTTTTCGAATTATCTTACTTCAGATTCCCTTGTTGGATCGTAGCCAACTTTAATCGTTGTTTAATTGGAAATGAAGAAGGGAATCAGTTAAAATACTAAGGTATAAAAAAAGATAGAAAGGAATCGCAATGGAAACCTTTAATAATGAGGATAAACAAAAAGAACAACAAACAAAAATCTCCCGCAGAGTCCAACTGTTGTTTACTGTCGTTTTTGTCTTTTTTGCTGCCCTCATCCTCCGTTTATCCATTGTCCAGATTGCTAAAGGGGAAGAATATTTAAAGATCGCCAATGAAAAGTCAATTCAAACGATTCCGATTGCTGCCCCGAGAGGGAAGATCTTAGATAAAGGTGGACAGGTGCTAGTTGACAATAAAGTATCCTATACAGCCGTCTTTCGTGAGGAAGATTGGATGACAAAGGATTATATTTTGAAATTGGCCAAAAAAATTTCACCCCTTTTAACCATGACGGAAGAAGATATCATTAAAAAGATGGACACTGGATTTAATGAGAAAGGTGAGGCTGTTATTCGTAAGGATCCTAAGTTTTTGGAAAAAGACTTGAAATTCGATATTACCTTGAAGGAAATGTCGATTCTTTCAGAAAGACGGACAGAACTAAAAGGGATCGACGTCGTTGTAAAACCGATAAGACAATATCATGCTTTTGACAACCAATACCCATCGGTGCAAACGATTGGGTATGTCAGACCCTATGCGGTAGCTGAAACAGCCAGTGCAACAGGAGACTACTATAAAGATAAAAAAGATATTTACGTTCCCAACCAATATGTTGGGATGGATGGTGTGGAATTCAGTTATGAAGATGAACTGATGGGTGAAAACGGGAGCAAGAAATTACTTGTAAACGCCCGTGGGACATTGCTTGAAGAGCTTTCTGTAAGCAAACCAAAGCCGGGCAGTAATCTGTATTTGACCTTTGACCATCGAGTGCAGTTAGAAACACAACAATTTATTGCCAATTACCTGGAGAGTCTGCGGAAAAATCCACGCACTCCTCCAAGTGCCCGTGTAGTGAAAAATGCTTATGCAGTGGCTATTGAAACCGAAACGGGGAAAATTGCCTCGATCGTTAGTTTCCCAGATTATAATCCAAATCTATGGGTGCAGGGCGTGGACCAGGAAAAATATAATGACATCCAATTTTCTATTATCAACGGAACGATTCGACCGGCTCCTTACGATGCCCGTCCGCTCCCTTATAAAGAGGCAGAAGGACATCCACTTTCCATTTCGCCGATCGGTTCAGTTATTAAACCTTTAACTGTTTTAATGGCTTTAAATGAAAAGCTAATCACCCCGAACGATCAATGGCAAGACGCCGTAGTTTATCGCTACGGAAAAGGGTCAGATACAATTACGAATGCCAGTAGACGAGATTTGGGGCTATTGACACCTCAAAAGGCCCTGCAAAAATCCTCGAACACCTATATGGCGAGGATTGGTGAGTTATTATATGAGCAAAATAAAAGTTCCTTAAAAACATTTCAAAAGTACCACCATGCGTTTGGACTGGGGATAAAAACAGGTGTCAACCTGCCTTTTGAAAGCAAGGGGGTGGAGGATTATATCTCAACAAGTCAGTCTGTAAGTACCCTGTTTGCCTTGGTACAAGCCTCTTTCGGTCAGCAGGAAAAGTATTCTGCCATGCAGTTAGCCCAATATGCTGCGACGCTTGCGAATAAAGGAAAAAGATTGCGTCCACACATTGTTGATCGAATTGAAACAAACGGTAAATCAAAGACAGTGCAGCCGGATGTTTTGAGTAAAACGGAGTACCCGGAAGAATATTGGAAGGTTATCTACCAAGGAATGAAAATGGTTACCCAGCCAGGTGGGACTGCAGCAATTCCTTTTCAAGGATTTCCATATACTGTAGCAGCAAAAACAGGGACATCCGAACAAGATATGTTTGTTGAATATGAAGAAGGAAAATGGAAAAAAGATCGTCGAGTCGAAAATGCAACTTTTATTGGCTTTGCTCCTGCTGATCATCCAAAACTGGCAGTGGCCGTGATTGTTCCTGAAGGCGGTCAAGGGACCAATTCAGCCACATACATTGCCCGGGGGATCTTTGATATATACAATAAATACGTTGGCCTAAACGGCCAGCCTGCTGGAGAGGAAACACCATAATTTCAAATGAAAAGAGGATGGATCAATGCAACATCACGTAATTCTAAAAAAAGATAATTGGAATATGATTCTTGTCGATGTAAAGGGAACAAAAATTGAAGTGAGGGAGATCTCTACCGAATGGGGCGAAGAAAAGCACGTCTTCCACTCCAGACCGGAATTAATGAATTGGGTTCATTCGCACTATAGAGCAGTTGACTACGTAGGACAAGAAGAAGAGTACGAACAAATCATTGAGAATTTCAGTAAAGTATAAAAGAAAAAGGATGGAACCGGCTACTTTGCCGATTTCATCCTTTTTTTCCCTTCACGGCATAGATCGCTTAAAGGGCAGATCTCACAGGACGGGTTTTGCGCTTTACAATGGTATCTACCAAAAAAAATCAAGCGATGATGTGTCTCTGTCCATTCTTCGCGAGGGACCTTTTTCATTAAATTGTTTTCAACCTCTAAAACAGTATCTTTCCAGCGGCAAATTCCAAGCCTTTTGCTTACCCGCTCCACATGCGTATCGACGGCAATAGCAGGAACGCCAAAGGCGTTACTCATCACCACATTTGCCGTTTTTCTTCCTACTCCTGCTAATTTTGTCAAGGCATCATGACTTTGTGGCACCTCGCCCCCATACTCTTCAAGAAGAGTTCGACAAAGTTTTTGGATGTTCTTCGCCTTACTTCGGTATAACCCAATTTGCTTAATATCCTGTTCCAATTCTTTAAGCGGGACGGAGAGGTAATCTGATGGGGTTTTGTATTTTTTAAATAATTCCTCCGTTACTTGGTTTACCTTCTTATCAGTACACTGGGCACTAAGCAATACGGCAATGGTTAATTCGAAAGGATTGCTGTGATTCAATTCACAATGCGCATCTGGAAACATGTCTTTTAATGTATCTAAAATTCTATTCATTGTTTGTTTATTCATTACGATTCACCCACTCTATCATAACAAAAAGGAACATAAATGCACATCAATTGTCATAGAAATAAATAAGTATAGATATGGGAGGTAGGGAAAATGTACACTCACAACAAACCTTTAAACCTGTCACCCTATGATCATCCGGATATCTATCCCGGTCCTTCTCCTTCGTCTTCTTTTCTCTACTATAAAGATCAGGCATTTCCCTTATCCGGCGTTCAAACGCTGGATAAACTTCAATTAAACTATAACGGCAAAAAGCAATCGCTTGCTGCTTTTCTTGAGCAATTGGGCGCTGCCCCACTACCTGATCGCTATCCCATGTTAAGCTATGGATCCAATGTATGCCTCGCGCAACTTAAATATAAATTTCATTTAAATCCTCAAATTAGTGATATAACAATCCATATCCGTGGACGAATATGGGATACGGATGTGATTTATGCTAGTTATATGGCAAAATACGGTGCCTTACCTGCCACTCTTGGGCCAATGAAAGGAGCAAGGTGTCAAGTTTGGTTAAGCTTTCTCGATGAAAAGCAGTTTCGACTAATTACGCAAACCGAAAGTGTCTATACCATCGCCAGACATCAAGCGAGGAAGCTGGTTTTAGATAACGGTATAACCCCCTCCGAATTTTATGCTTATTTTTATCCTGACGCATTTACATTTGGCAGAGGGTTCTTTCGTTTTCCCGATATCCCTGCAACCAATACCAGGGCTCAAGCAGTTTGGGAAGCCCATATGCTTCAGCAGATTAGCAATCTGCTGGGGATGGAACGAGAATTTTTTATCAAAGAGGTTCGTAATAAAGCTGGATTCCGAAAACAGGTTCAGGAATTTCTCCGCCTATTTTCCGCCCCTATTTCGCATCCCGACTGGGAATTGGCAAAAAAAATTAAAAAGTGGAAAGAGATTAAATAAAACCCTACTGTCGATAGGGTTCTTTTTGTTTACTTATATATAAGTTTCCATCTGACTCAAGCAGAGCTAAAAAAACATTACTTGCATCATCAATCCCGTTTTCCTTTAGCTGATTATTTAGCCAGTCTTCCGTTAATTGATTTCTCATTAAATTTCCCTCTTGAACATGCCCGTCCTCAATAAGGACTGTTGGCATTTTTACTTCTGACGGAGCTATATTTTTATTCAAATCATCAAGTGTGATAGGATTTGCCTTCGCTTTTGTCAACATACTAATTTCCCCGTTTGGTTCGAGGATTGCTACTTCCACATCGGAAAGTTTGGAAATATTATTAAGTCTCGCAGCCATTAGCAACATGTCTAATGTAACTTTTGATTTTTTCATCATATTTTTCAGGATTTTCCCTTTAGATATAAGGATGATCGGCTCCTCATCAAAAAAACGGCGAAGTTTTAGTGATCTTAAAGCTAGAGTAGTAATTAGGTAATGGATTCCCGTTAATGTTAAGGCTACCGCAAATGGTCCGGTGAGATTAGTTTCCCCAGTAACTAACGGTTCCCCAATCACATCACCAATCACGATTGCAAACAAAAAGTCCTGGGCCTGTAGATTGCTTAGCGTTCGCTGGCCAAGGAATTTGATAATGCCAAACAGGAAGGCATATGCCACAACCGCTCGAACAATAAAGCCCCATACAGTCAGGTTCACGTCCCCTTGCCAGAAATCCATCATGTTCGCCCCCCTATTTTATTGTCCCTTTAATATGTACCGTTCAGTGGAATATCATCCCTTGAAGAGACAAAAGCAACATTATTCAATAATTTGTTAAAATGTTTTCGTACAAGATCCCATTTAAGTAGTATAATAATCTTGAAATACTATAAAATTCCTGTGGGGGTGCTCCGGTGTACGCCAGAGAAGTATTACAAACAGCATTAACTGATCAGGGAATCTCTACAGAAATAGTGGGAGATGCGATTTATCGTTTTACCCAGTATGAATGTGAGTGGATGGTTCCTCAGCATATCATTAATCAAATGCTGGATCGGAATGATGTTGATCAAACCACGAATTTTATTGCCTCAAAATTATTTTATCTTGTTCGTCGAATTGATGAAGAATGATTGAGGTCCTTTGAAAAGGTTTACACTTCCCTACAAAAGAAAAAGAAAAGGCTGACCCAAGTTGGACAGCCTTTTCATTATTATGATTATGCATCAATGCTTTGTACAGCGTGCTCCCAAGACGGAAAATAAAACAAGGCGTTTCTCATTAAACGAGGATCCTTTTCCTTCACTTTCTTTTTGCTTAAGGACTCACCCTTCACCTTCAACTGCTGCAACCGACTCCGGACTTCGTCTAACCTCATATCTGCTTCCACATACAACACTCCTTTTTTAGTATTGTTGTTGGAATATTCCTGAAGTTTGTCTACTATAATTATAAGACAATTGGACAGTGGATGCAAATCGGAAAGAAAGTTTATTTTTTTGTTGCGTTAGCTCCTTTATTATAGGTACAATGACTCTATATGAGTTTTAGAAATAGGAGGATTTTGGAATGCCTTGGTGGACATCAACGATTATAATTTTGGTAGTGTTAGGGGTTGCGTATTATTTTCTTTACCGTAAAATGAAACAAAGAACAAATGATTTCAATAAAATGTATTCCGCGCATAAGGAAGTTCGGGAAATCTTTGTTTTAAATAAAAAGATTGTCAAACAGCCGATCCGTCCCGGATTAAAATTCCCCAAAGTTAAAACATACCAGGTCACAGCAAGAGTCACCCTCTCCCAAGCAAAAAAGGGAGCTAGCTTCAGCACAACCCAGACCTTCTCATTCATGACCGAGAAGAAAGAGTATGAAAAAATTCAAGTCAATCGTAAATACCGTGTAGAAATCGCCGGTAATTATATAGGTAAAGTATTGGGCGGGAAAAAGGTAGGATAAATAAAAAAGGTGCTTTCGCACCTTTTTTTATTTATCCAACAAATCCAATGTGGAATGAATATCCAGTTTCCATCTTTCCAACAGGCTTGTCCTAGAAAAGATAAAAGGTAAGGTGATTTTTTCTTCCTGCTCCCCTTTTCGCTTGATCAAAATATCTGCTTGTTGTTCCACATATAAAGGAGATAGCCTTTGTTGGTTTGTCCAAACCCGGTACAGCCGAAATCCGTCTAAATCCTGTAGTTGATTGATAAATCGATCAATACTTTTTGCATCCGCTTGGTTCAACATTAATTGAATCATACTGTAATCTTGCTCTTGAGCTGCTGCAAGAAAAATTTGGATCAATTCATCAGGGGTTCCCTGTACAATTTTTTGCAATATATGACCTGATGCCTTATCTACCATTAAATCATGTCCGGGGTCTGGGTAGCTCCTTCGATGTGTCGTACTGTTTTTGAAATGAATACAAAAATGGCCTGGGAAGTTATTCCAGGTAATCGCACCGCCACCATGTGGCATGCCATGCATGGATGCTGCCAAAATCTTTCCGTTTACTTTAATCAAGATTGCTCTTCGTTTCCAACTCCACTTTCCATTATAAATCCTTTTCATGATCACTGTATCTTCTGCTGAAGCAGGTTGTACATCTGCATGCTGACTACCTGCTCTTCGCTGAACCCGGAAAGAAAGCCCTGTCTCCAGATCAATCACTTGTGCAAAATCCATGCGTGGAAATAGTTGATTGGCCTCCTCCCAGCTTACATCACGTCCAAAATGGTGTTTACGTAAGAGAAGGATACTTGATTCCAGTTCATCCTTTAACGGTTGTGATAACAAAACCTTTTTACCGGTTTCAAAGTGATATAAATTTAAAGAATAACCAATTGTATATCTTTCCGTTTTTCCCTTTTGCGTGATTTCTATATAGGCATAGGGAAGTTCTGGGAGTAAATCGCCCTGCCCTTTGCTTTGTTTCATTCCTTTTACTAACCTTTTAACAAATGATTGATCCTGTAACACCAAATGACTGACAAATCCCGAGTAAGGAGAAGATTTAACCATTATTGTTACAGTTGCATTTTCCTTTGCTTCGATATCCGTACAAAGCAGAGGGAGTAAACATAGAAGCAATGCAATCCTTTTATAGATCGTCATAAGAAATCACCCCAGGGAAATCAATTGAAAATCAACATCGTTTATCTTCCCCATCCCTCTGTTTTTCATGAAACCTTTATTTTTTTCTTCACAATTTTCATGCCAACCCATAGTACCAACAGAAATACAACAAGTACGACTACAAAACGAATCATGTTTTCCTCACTTAGATGAAAAAAATCATGCCCTAGCCATGATTGAATCCAGATTGCAGGCAATTTTCCTATTAATGTTGCAGAGATGTAAGCCTTTGTGCCAACGAGAGAAAGGCCAGCAAGAAGATTTAAGACCATGGGCGGGATGATGGGGAATAAACGGAGTAAAAATATGGTCTGAAAGCCTTTCCTGGCTAAGTACGCCTGAAGAGCTCTTGAGCCCTTATATCTTCCCAACCTTTTCTTTGCCCAATCAGCCCCAATTGTACGAACTGCCCAAAACATGAAAACAGCCCCGGTGACAGCGCTAAGCCAATTTAATAGAAATCCCCACCAAAGCCCAAACACGAAGACATTCGCAGCAGCCACAACGATAAACGGATAGATTGGGAAAAATGTTTGAAAAATAATTAAGCCAGCCCCAATTAACGCTGCCCACATCCCTAATGATTGCAAATAGGCGGAAACCTCTTCAACAGAAAAGGAAGAAAATAAATCCAGAAAAACCTCTCCTTTCATTCCCTTTCACTATTTTTACCGTTTTCTTTTTCCTGATACTCTGCTAACTTGGGCAAGTGACTATGCCCTATTTCCAATTGCCACATATGATAGTATATAAACTGACCTAAGGAGAGGATTTCTGTGTACCAGCAGCGTAAGTACCAATATGTAGCCAGCAAATGGACAAAAACCCATCTATTAATGCAAGATGATCAAGTCAAAGCCAGAATTCCGGATACCCGGCCTCTTACCTATGAAAATCTGACGGATATGTTATCTCTTTACTCTGTTCTGTATCTTAAACCCGATAATGGGATGAAAGGGCAAGGGATTATACGACTCACCCATGTTGAGGATTCCTATTTATTTCATACACGTGAGGCCCAGTGGGAATTTCTCACTTTCGAAGACATGCTTCCTATTCTAAAACAATTGACAAAAAACTATAAATTTGTTATTCAACAAGGGGTTTCTTTGCTAACTTACCAGGAGCATCCGATCGACTTTCGCGTGCTTCTGCAAAAGCCTAAAGACAAATGGGTATATTCAGGGATTGTTGGTAAAATGGGCGAAAAAAACAGTATCGTGACGAATATGGCTTTGGGTGGTAAGGGTGTTTCTTTTAAAACAGCTCTTACTCAAACGCTGCAGATGGAAGAGGAGGAGATCAAAAGTCTGCGTGATGCCATCCGCGACTTATGTTTTCGCATCGCTGACCAGCTAACCAGTAAATATCACGGTTTACGGGAATTGGGGATCGACTTGGTCATTGATCCAAATCGAGAGGTGTGGATCTTGGAAGTTAATACGACACCAGGCCACCAACTTTTTCGAAGTTTACCAAATGAAAAAATATATCAAAGGATCGTACGAAATGTTCGTTTAATTAATGAACAATATTAGTTTGATAAAACGAATCCTACAGGATCATTAATTAACCCATTCCACCGTCCGCTCATAGGATATACCAAAAAGCCGGAGGGCGGAAATAATGAAACAAGTGGACCCAATTATCCTTTGCTTCCATGAAGAACAAGAATATCTTCATTTTTGTACTAATTTGCCTAAAAAAATAAGAAAACGAATGAGACATTACCCAAGATGGCACTGTTGTGCCATGGAGAAGGACGATTATAATCACCTTAAAGAGAGAATGAATCAGGCAGAAAATCAGGAACATGAACGAAAGGTATCGATTGAAAGTAATGTCCAGTATCATTTGCATGAAACAGTGAGCGCCAACCAACAGATTACCCCTTGGGGTGTCTCCGCGGTCAAAGCCCCAGAAGTATGGAAAATATCAACAGGCAGCGGTGTACGCGTAGGTATTCTGGACACAGGGATTGACGGCAAGCATCCTGACCTGCGAGAGAATATCAAAGGTGGAGTAAACACCGTTGATCGCACAAGTCCGTTTATCGATCAGAATGGGCATGGTACCCATGTGGCTGGCACTGTTGCTGCGCTTAACAACGACTACGGGGTTGTTGGGGTAGCTCCGAATGTAGAACTCTATGCCTTAAAGGCCTTTTCCAAGGATGGAAGTGCAAGTTTAACAGATATCGCGGAAGCCATCCATTGGGCGATTGATCATAAAATCCAAATAATCAATATGAGTTTCGGCTCAAGGGAAACCAGCACCGTTTTGCATAGAGCGATCAAAGAAGCCCTAAAACATGGAATCTTGATGATTGCCTCTTCAGGAAATGCGGCGGAAACACTTGATTATCCCGCAGGACATAAAGAGGTTCTTGCCGTTGGAGCAATTGATCGAAAAGGGAAGGTGGCGGAATTCAGCAATTTTGGCCGGACATTGAATTATGTACAGCCAGGGGTAGATATTCTCTCCACATGGCCCACCCCCCCAAAATACAACGTCCTCTCTGGAACCTCCATGGCCACCCCACATCTTGTCGGACTTTGTGCCCTTCTCCTATCAAGGGCACCTCATTTAACTCCTGTTCAGGTAAAACACCATCTTGACCGCTCTACGGTTAAACTAAATAAAATATCATCTAGAAGACAAGGACGGGGCGTTGTCGTTGCCAGCAAATTGTTGGCACAGTTAAATGACTGAGGGGGGCCTTATGAGCCTTCCCCCTCCTTATCTTTCTTCTTCCATGGCGGGTCGCCGTATTCATGCAGTTTTTGATTCAGGTAGTAGACAGCGACCGGAATTACAAAGGATAAAATAGCACAGATTAATATAGCACCTGGAGGTGCATAGCCGTAGATTCTTTCCCACACTTCACCTAATCCTCCTGTAAAGGCTCTGTTTGATTCACCGTACCTGGGTTACGAACAATAACCCTCGCTTTAACATGAAGCGTAGCCTTGGAGAAGTAATTTTCCCCATGATCCCAATCCTTGCCGACTGACTTCCATAGTTCAGGATAATTCTGTGCCAGATAAGTGCTAAGACCAATAACATCAAGCTTCATCTCTTTTTGTAATTTACGAATCGTTTTTTCGGCCATGCGTTTCATTTCATCTGCCACCCTATTTTGGACAAGCACCCATTTTGCAGGGTCATTCAGGTAATCGATGGTTTCCATCGACTCCGTGATAATTCCTTCAGACTCTATCGTGAATATAAACTTCATGTTTTCCTTATCAGATATATCTGCTTTAATTTTTCGCTTGATATCACCTTTAGTCTCATAGCTGACAAGATTATCCCCTACGTTGATATTGATCGCCCCACCCTTTAGGGTTCCTTTTAAAATGGCTAACCCCATTACCTCTTCCCCTCCAAGCCATTCCACCATCTTATTTTCCTCGCCCTCAAAAACAGCGACACCGCCAATTTTCACTTCCTTACCTGCTGATTTAATGCGTGGAATAATAAAGCTTTCCCGGGTTAGTAGTTTTTCATTTAAATCCCCGATTCGCAAAGGGTCGGGGAGTGTGGCTGATGAGCTACGTTCATTTTCCGTCACAGAATCAATATACATTGCAGGGAGCTTTTCGTTCACCGGCTTTACGCCTAATACCTCTCGAGCCTCTCCCTTCGAGATCATGACTTTAACTCCCCTGCGCATTTCCGAATCCCGCAGAAAGAAATCCATGATATCAGGCAGATGTCCTGATCTGGCAACCTCCTCTGAGATAATTAAAATCTTCATATGAGGAAAGAATGGGGAACGACTGACGCGATTTGCCAGTTGTCGGTCCGTTTGAAACATCGTATCCCCTACTGATGATATATTATAATAAGCATCGCCACCGCTTCCTGCGCCACCTCCGGTTTTTGCACCTTGCGACATTGAGCCAGGAACGACCAATTGCAAAGTAAGCAGATATCGATGTTTTCCATGAGGCTTGTTAGCTGCATCTTCTTCCATCTCGTTTCCCTCGTCACCTTCTTTAGGAAAATCGACCGCCGCCCCCACGACAAACCCCCGTTCTTCAATTTCTACACGATCCCAACACCCGCCAAGGAAAACGACCAAAATCAACAAACTGTATTTCCATAGCGTTTTAGGCATTTCCTTTGATCCCCCTTAGCTTCGCAATCCCAAACAATATGGTAGGCATTAGAATAGCAAAGATAAACCCGCTAAACCCAAGCCAATTCCCAACTTCATAAACTCTTATAAGATTTGGGGGCATCATGCCAAACAGATAGATGATTGGTGCTAAGAAAAAAATTAACCATACGCGTTTGATCTTAGGAAAAACGGATCGAAAAGCGAGCACTGAAGCATCAAATGCCAATGCAGAAGTGTTAAAGATCGTCATGATCCAAATCGTAAAGAAAAGGGATTCAAAGCGTTCAAAAAATTCACCTGGCACCTCCACCTCTTTTGCAATCTCAATCGTTGGGTCTGTTAATTGAATCATCGCTGTATGACCAAAAACACCAACAACTATAATAAACACAAACAAATATAATAAAAGTGGGATCGACATCCCAATCATGACGGCTTTTGGAGTTTTCTCAGGTTGATTTGTCATGGCGATGTATACCAAAAGGATCTCAAAGCCGAGGAAAGCAAAAAGAGTTTCCCTAGCCCCTTGGAAATAACCTGTCCACTTTGTTGAAAACACGGGTTTTAAATTCCCTGGTTCAAAGTAACCAATATTCATGATCAACAGAAGGATTGCGATCAGCAGAACAATCGGAAGGAACAACAAATTTAATCGAAAAAGTCCTACACTAGAACAAGCAACCCCATAGGTTACAACTAGTAGAAAAAGAAGCGCAATTACTTCTACAGGTGTCCTGTCAAACAAATAAACCTTGGAAATATTGGCAACCGTACGCATTTCATAAGCAGTGAACTGCATTAAGTGGAAGGCAAGCAATATGGTAAGAAAAATTGCCACTGGTTTACTAACCAGAGTAGTTGTGTATTGTAAAAAGGTCTGCCGGGGAAAGCGGGAAGCAAGCTTTGCTACTAACCAGGCAAAAAATAATGCCAACACTCCCCCGAGAAGAATGGATACCCAGCCATCACTTCCTTTTGTAACAGAACCAACGGTACGCGGAAGGCCAAAAATTCCAACCCCAATGACCATGGAGGAAACGGCATAGAGAATTTCTCTTGAACCAATCTCTTCATCTCCATATTCAAACGATTTCATCATGATTTTCCTCCCTTGCGCATCCTCTTTTCATCATCTACCTGCATCATGATCGGGCGTTTACCAATCATCATAATCGGCGCCCTTAAAATCAAATCCTTCCAATCAGCATAAAAGCTTGGGGCAAACGGGGTCGAATAGGGAATTCCAAAGCTCTTTAAATTGACCAAGTGAATATTAATCATGATGTACCCTAAGATCAACCCAAAGAGACCAAACCCAGCTGCTAAAAACATCATGCCATACACCAAAATGCGAAAGGTGATAGCTAAACTATAAGATGGAACAGAGAAGGAGGAAATTGCTGTAAGTGCAACCACAATAACCATAACGGGACTTACGATCCCTGCGGAAACAGCTGCCTCTCCAATGACCAAACCGCCAACGATGCCAATCGTTTGTCCAATTGGTTTGGGCAGGCGAATCCCTGCTTCACGTAGTAGCTCCAGCACTGTAATCATCACTAAAGCTTCAATCACAGCAGGAAAAGGGACCCCCTCCCTAGCAGCCGCGATAGAAAAGGCCAGTTTAGAAGGAATCATACCTGGATGATAGGATACAAGCGCAATATAAAGCCCCGGAAGAAATACCGCAAGAAAGGCTCCGAAATACCGCAGAAACCGGAGAAAGGTTCCTACCCACCATCTCTCATAATAATCTTCAGGCGATTGTAGAAGATTGCCAAAGGTAATCGGGGCAACTAACGCAAACGGGGTTCCATCTAATAGCAGTCCTACCTTTCCCTGAGTTAAAGCAGCACAAACTTTATCTGGGCGTTCCGTAGGGGACAATGTTGGAAATGGAGACAAAAAACTGTCTTCAAGCCATTGTTCAATAAAACCGGATTCTGGTGCATCGTCCAAATCAATGGTTTTGATGCGGCGTTTCACTTCGCCCACTAGATCTGGATGAACGATCCCGTCAATATAGGTGAGTACTAGGTCCTTTTTCGATCGTCTTCCGACCGAGAAGTTTTCGAAGCGCAAATTGGGGTCACGAATATGCCGACGAATATGTGCAGTATTTGTGCGCAGATTTTCCGTAAAGCCATCGCGTGGACCACGTACCAACGCCTCGGTGCTCGGTTCATTTACACCCCGGGACGCCCATCCCTTACTTCCAATTAATAAAACCTGATCTGTTCCCTGCACAAAGAGAGCCGTATCACCGGAAAGGACGGATTGCATGACCTGATCGAGTGTATTCAATTTTTTCACTTCGATTGCAGACAGTACATGGTTTTCAAATTCTTTCAGCAGCTCTTCACCAGAAGCCGGAATCTCTTTCCCCGAATTGGCCATGCCGAGCTGGATATTTCTAATGATCTTATCGTTTATAGTCGTTTGATCTACTAAACCATCAATGCAAACAATGGCACAACGTTGTTTCGTATTTCCAACGGTGAATTCCCGAGTGACTAAATCAGATGGGGTATTTAATATTTTTTGGATGTTTTCAATGTTTTTTTGCACGTCAAGAAAAATTTCTATTGGAAAACCATGTGCGTCCTTTGTTGTCTCCAACTGATTCTCTTTTTTCGTAAGTTGTTTTCTTCTCAACATCTTAAACAGAGGGACACCTCTTTTCAAAATGACTCATCCTTTCATATTTCCCTTTTTCTTCATCCTTAAACTTGATTTGGATGGAAAAGGACATGTATCGCTTATTTTCTGAATTGGATGTATAATAGGAAGGATGAAAAATAACGAGTTAAAAAGGAGGTAGATTCCTTATGGATTTGGGGTTAAAAGGGAAAGTAGCAGTTGTTACTGGCGGAAGCAAAGGAATCGGCATGCAAACAGCACTACAGCTCGCAAAAGAAGGGGCCGAGGTGGCCATTTGTGCAAGAAGTAAACAAGCATTAAGGGAAGCAGCGGACAAGATCCGAGAAGAGGCAGGAGTTGATGTGCTGATTATTCAAGCCGATGTCTCTTCGAAAGAAGATTGCCAACGTGCGATTGATCAAGCAGCGAAGCATTTTGGAAAATTGGATATCCTTGTGAACAATGCCGGAACCTCATCGGCCCATCCATTTGAAGAGGTAAGCGCAGAACTTTGGCAGCAGGATCTCGATCTCAAATTATTCGGGGCCATCAACTGCTCACGAGCGGCTATTCCTTATATGCGTCAAGCTGGTGGCGGGGCGATTGTCAATGTAACAGCCTCGATTGCGAAAACACCGAGTGCTTCTTCCTTGCCGACAACGGTTAGCCGTGCTGCCGGGATGGCTTTAACGAAGGCGATGAGCAAGGATCTTGGGCCTTCGAATATACGCGTGAACACAGTATGTATTGGGCTAATTCGCAGCGACCAGATCGAACGTAAATGGCAAATGGAAGCTCCTTCACTTACCTGGGAAGAGTATGCAAGGGAACCAAAGCACCAAATCCCGCTCGGGAGGATTGGCGATACGGACGAAGCGGCGAGGGTGATTTCCTTCCTCGTTTCCGACGCAGCCTCTTATGTGACTGGAACTTCTGTTAATATTGATGGAGGGAAAGCTGGGGCGCTATAAGCGCCCCCCTTTTTAAGATGCCTGTTTCTTTTCGTCCTGTGGCTTGTGCTTTGGAATCAGCCCTGTAAACAGGGCACTCACAATAGCTATTCCGGCAAGAATAACAAATACCATATGTAATCCGCCAGCAAGAATATCGGGTGGAACCTGCTCACCAGAAGCTGAATAAGCTCCAATATGTTGATTTAACACCGTTCCTAAAACAGCAATGCCTAATGTCTGTCCCAAGATCCGCAAAAACGTATTGGAGGATGTCGCTGCCCCACGCATATTCCAGCCTACTGCAGACTGTACAACGACGGTAAATACTGTAAATGACAAGCCAAACCCAAGACCTACAAAAAACATAATGACAACCAAAACCCAGTTTGCAGTCGCAGCGGTAACCAAGGCTAAAGCCAAGGAACCAATAGCAACCAAAACTGTCCCTAACAAGGAGATCGAGCGAGCACCTAGACGAACCAGTAATCTTCCACTCAACACCGCACCAATGGGCCAGCCAAGCGACATCGGAGTTAGTGTAAGTCCAGAAGAAGTAGCGCCCATCTCTAACACCCCCTGAATCCAGAGCGGAAGATACGCAGTTAATCCGATCAAAATGGCACTCATAAAAAAGCTGACCAAATTGGAAACCGCCAAATCCCTGTACTTAAATAGACCAAGCGGAACCATTGGTTCTGGATGCCGTAATTGAATGCGGATAAAAAGTGCCAGAAATACGAGAGCAACCCCAAAAAGAAAATACATTGCCTTAGAATTCCAAGGAATTTCATTTCCACCAGAAAGAAGGGCATAGAGTAAAGCGGTCATCCCGATCGTAAAGGTCAGCGCCCCACTGTAATCGATGATTCTCTCCTTCTTTTCACTGCTTTCTTTCAAAGACCGTCCTAACAACAGCATGGATACCAGACCAAATGGAATATTGATAAAGAAAATCCAATGCCAAGTTAAATAATCTACAAAAAAACCACCGACAAGTGGTCCAAATATCCCCGCAATCCCCCAGATCGCACTGAATAACCCCTGTACCTTCGCCCGCTGTTCATAGTCGAAGATATCTCCAATGATGGTAAAGGTGGTTGGCATCAAGGCACCTGCACCGATCCCTTGCAGAGCACGAAACCAAATCAACTGCTCCATGGTCTGTGAAAACCCGCAAAGCGCTGAACCGAGTAAGAATAAAGACACTCCTACCATAAATATCATTTTCCGTCCAAACAAATCAGAAAGTTTTCCGAAAATCGGGGTTGTAACGGCAGAAGTAAGAAGGTAAACTGCAAAAACCCAACTAATTAAGTCCATGCCCCCAAGCTTGTTTACAATGACAGGCATCGCAGTACTTACAATAGTCACCTCAATTGCGGACAAAAACGTTGCAATCAACAGTGCGATTGTTATATTTCGTTGATATGTATTCAATATCTTTTCCTCCTGAAACGACTCATCCAAGCCGTATTCGTAATCATTATCTTAGTATAGAAAAGCGGCCACACTTCGTCAATAAAAGAACCATTTTTGTGAAGGACTGACATTCGCTTATACCAATCGAATGGTTCATGCGTAATGTATTCTAGAAGGAGGATCAAGTGATGGATGACTTTAGTGAGGAATCGTTGAGACCATTAATAGGCTCAAAGATCTGGGTAGAATGGCGCCAGCGAAAGATTATGGGAAATCTTTTAGCTGTTCGTGACAATATTCTAGAAATAAAAACATTCTCAAACAAGCAACAATCCAAAGTCTTAACCATTCCCCTTAACGAATTAGACGCGGTTGCCTTTTATGTCCCAAGCAAAAAAGTAGGCTACTAGCCTAAACAATAATACAAAAATCCCCTCTACTGTAAAGTTGTAGAGGGGATTTTTCTTGCTAACCCAGTCTCTTCTTCCGCAGCGGATTTAAAACCCTTGTAGCCCATCCCAACAAGAAAACACTCAGTCCTAAATAGAGGATGCTGAATAAAATCCAAGGCTCCATAAAATAGGTCAGTGAGGGAGGAACAACCTTTTCCCCGATAATTTCCGCCAAGACAAATCCCGGATTTATACTAAATAAAAAAGGAAATAGGTCAGAATCAACGGCTTTCCACTCCATCATCTCAAAAAATTGCCAAAGGAAGAAAGTGATCAAAGCCGTTCCCACCCCAACAAGAAAGGTCAGCCCGTAGGAAATAATTGTACTTACTCCCGTTCGTCTAAAGCGTGCGGAACAGAATACCCCTAGACTGCCAAAGAAAATAATATTAACAGAGAAAAACCAAAATATTTTAATCAGCTGCACTGGTGAAATTCCGCCATATAAAAACACAAAGCTGTATAACGGTAAGGAAGATAAAACCACAAGGCTAATAAAAAGGAGCGATGTGAGCATCTTGCTGGATACGATGGAAAAAGGGGTCAAGTGGGTCGTCAACAAGACATTCAATGTCTGCCTTTCCCTTTCCCCGCTGATTGTTCCTGCGGTTAATGCTGGGGCGATGAAACCAATCATACCGAGTTGGATCACCGTTAACAGAATGAAAATTTCCCTACTCTCCCCCGGCCGAAAATAGACCTTGTTTGCAGTTTCTACATAAATGACTCCAAACAGAATCGCGCCCATCACAAATAAATAACTTCCGAGTATCCAAGCGGTTTTTCCAGTTCGAAAACGCTCTCTTAATTCTTTAATAATCACAGGATTGGTCAAAAAACCCCTCATTAACTGCCCACCCCCTCTGTAATCGCCAGGAAGACGTCTTCCAAATTCTCCTTCGCCTCAGAGAAACTAACGACCGGAATTCCCTGACTTAAGAGATTAGCTAACAAGGCTGCCTTGTCCACATCGCTTCCGGTAAATTGAAAACGAAAATAACGATTTTTGTTATCCACTCTTTTCACAAAAGGAGAATCGGTTAGGATTTTCTCAGCAGCTTCTGCTTGATCCAGGACCTTCAGCTGCATAATCGAGATGCCTTTTACCCCCACCGTCATATCCCCCACGGAACCGTAGGCGATCAATTTTCCCTTCTCAATCACACCAATATCATTACATAACTCCGCTAGTTCAGGAAGGATATGTGAACTAATGATAATTGTCTTCCCCATTGCGCGAAGTTCTTTGAGAATTTCCCGCATTTCAATTCTTGCCCGTGGGTCCAATCCGGAAGCCGGTTCATCGAGAATCAGCACCTTTGGGTCATGCACCAGACAACGGGCCAAACCCAAACGCTGCTTCATTCCGCGTGAGAGCGAATCGACATAGCTGTCGGCCTTGCCCGATAAATTGACCAACTCTAATAGATCGGCAATTAAAGCTGTTCTCTTTCTCTCTGGGATCTGGTAAGCCCCACAATAAAAATCAAGATATTCAATAGCTTTCAGATTATCATATACACCAAAAAAATCGGGCATATATCCAATTAATTGTCTAACCTCCCGTGGATTCTTCTCCACGTCAAAGCCTCCGACATACGCCTTCCCCGAACTGGGTCGGAGCAGTGTGGAGAGGATCATCATGGTTGTTGATTTTCCTGCTCCATTCGGTCCAATAAAGCCAAACACTTTCCCCTGTTCAATCTTCAGGTTCAAATCCTTGAGGGCTTCAAGCTTTCCATATCTTTTCGTTAATCCTTGTGTTTCAATCAATTCTTTTCCTCCCCTTCCACTTGGAAATATGGGACGGGAAGAACGATGTTTTGTGCTGTCTTATTTCTAAAACGGAGCACAATTTCCCCGCCGGAAGTCATATAAGGTGCCCATTCATCACCTTCAAAAACAAGTGGCACATCTGTTCGAATCGCTTCCCATTGATCTTGCTCCACATTATAGATCTTCTTCTCAAACGGCTTATACGGCGCTTCATTAAGTGGAATCTCCACCCGTTTTACTTCGATTCCGTCCGGGTGAACCTTCAGCGCGAAGTTGATAAACCCTTCCGATAATTCCCAAACATTTTGATCAAATTGGCTCCACGATCCTTGTGCCTCCCCCATTCTCGCTGGTAATGTTCCATAGGGAAAAAGAATCATGCCCCCTGGTTGGGAAGATAGATTGGCTTGTTGACGAACCAAGGTGGAATAGTGGTGAATTTCAGACCGATCGAGAACATCAAACGGATCAAAGCCCTGATCACTACTAACCCCTGTGATCAGAATCGGTTGCGAAGATGCCTTGCCCCACTCCCATGCTGTCGATTGGGCTAAGGATTGAAGCCTGTCAAGACGTGTTTGTTCTTTTATTCTACTTCGATCCGCCGGTTCCGGCAGGGACATATAGATCTTTTGGAAAGGGTGGTCGATCTCCATTTGCTGTCCCTTTTTTAACGCACCAATCGCAAACTCCTGCATCCCCATTCTTATCACGACATCCTGAAGATCAAGCGCGGTATTATTTTGGATCCTTCCTTTTAGCCGGTTATCCTCTACATATAGCTTTGTTTCAAAGCTTCCAACATCATTTCTTACAGATTTCGCATAGGCAAGCTGGGTCGATAGATAAGGTACATTTTCATAAGCGATATTCCCGTTTTCCTTTATTATTACTGGATTAGATAGGTCAGGACGCCCCAACCCGTTACCCGGAATATATAGGCTGTTATCGTTTGGTTGCAAGGCATAGTTTCCACCATTCACCATTAACAAGGAAATTGCACTATCTACCTTAGCAAAATGGTCATTGAAAATATTCACCATGGAAGCCGTATGGGTCGTATCTGTTTTGGCCACCTGATATTTTCCGAAAAAATAGACGCCTGCCGTTAATCCAATGGATAGGAGAGGAATCACAACCCAGGCGACCTCTCGTTTATCCTTTCTTTTTAAATAGTAATAGAGAACTGGGGAGACAATGAAGATGTAAAGCAACCATATTAAAGCAATAAAAGCTAAGTTCGGCGAGGTCACCCCAGGAATCATATAACTAAGTTCAACAACCCCATAATTCATATCAAGCATAGGCCCCGCCTCATAACCGTTTAAGGAAGGGAGAAGCGATTCTTGAAAAATTTTAAGCCATACTTCTTTATTTCCCTGCCAGGTAGCCAGGGGCTCTTGTGAAATATCATAAGCCACAACAAGAACCTTTCCCGCCCCCTGATCTTCAGTATGGAAAAGGGTTGGCAACTCTTTTAAGGCTGGAACGTTGGGAACAGGCGGATCAACCCTGGCCCATTCCGCTAATTCCGTTAACGGACGCTGAGCGAGCTCTGTTGAAGTAACAGGCAACACTTCCCCAAAGGAAGCTTTTGCAGTTCCAAATGATTTTCCGCCAGATACGATTAGGATTCCGCCACTTTGTACCCACTCTTTGATTGCCTCTTTCTGCAACTCTGTTAGATCCTTCGGGATTTCTCCCAAAGCAAGGATATCCAAATTGTTCAGAATCCAGGATTCTTCCGGCATATCTTCCGCTGTTAACGGTTTTACAATGGTGTTCCGCTGCTCCCAAGGCTTTACAAGATTAAGGAAATCATACGCTTCCGGATTTTCGGAAAGGACGCCAATAACCAAATCATTATAATTACTGCTTTGAGCAACAGGAAATTGCGCAACAACCATATCCCTTTTAACCAATCCGACTGCCACTTGTCCATTTAAATTTTCACCCGGAACGTTTAGGTGAACCGATTTTTCTTCCCCGCTTTGCAGGGTGATCTCCTTTTTCATGGTAGGGATTTCACTTGCATTGGGATTCATCTGTTTAATGATCATATAGCCGGAAAAGGCTTCACCATTATTTTTTAAATGGACATTCAAACGAACCATATTATTGCTCTTATAAACCCCGGCGAGTGGAATTTCCACTGTTCCCTCAATATCTGCTTGCCTATTCTCCGCATAGGCCCCTGTTCCTAGCAACAAAACAAATAATAGGGTCAATAGACTAATAAGGTTTCTCTTCACTTTCTTCCCTCCCCCTTTAACGCCATCTAGAAGTCCCCGTATAGACTGAAATCTCATTCTTATTCTCATGTCCGATCATGATGATTTGAGATCCATCCACAGAAGAATGCAATTCGCCAGGTAAACCATGAAGTTTACCGGACAAGCCAAGCGGCACCTGCTTTGTACTCGCTTCTAGAGGATTCACAGCAACCAAGTCTTGCTTAGCCGAATCAAAGAAAACCAGCCATTTTTCATTGATCCACTGTGCTTTTTCACCCTTTCCTATCTTTTTCACTTGTTTCTCTTTTTCGCTAAGTACAACGATTTCGCCGTTCTGTTCTATTGCAATATGGTTTCCACCAGGTGATACAGAAGGTCGCAACCCTTGACCTATATGCATAGCCTGTGTGGAATTGGTACTTAGCTTCCATATTTCCTCGCCTTTCTGCACGTAGAGCCACTTCCCATCAGATGACCAATTTAAGCTTTGAATCGGGACATTCTCCGCATCATAAATGAGTCTTTTTGCGCCACCGTACAAGTTGGCCGCCCAAATTTCCGATCTTTGCTGGTCGCGAAGGATAAACGCCGCCTCTTGTCCCAAGGGAGAATAAGCGACAGAATCAACCTCACTTTGTTCAGGCAGTGGGATCGAATTGATTTTCTGTCCCTTCGTATCGTAAACAAGTAAAGATTCTTTGGTAAGGAGAATAATCTGTTTTCCATCTGGGGATAGATCTGCGTCGACAAATTCGCCCTGAACAGGAAAAGGTTTGAGATCCTCTACCGCGGGTCCCTGCATGGTCTTCCATAGGACACTTACCATAATAACCGCTGTTACTAAAGCAATTGATGTCACCCAACGTCTAGTTCGTTTTGATCTGTTTTGTATTACCGGTACCTGTGCTTTATTTACATTCCCCATTTGCTGCATTTGGGCTAACAGCTTTTGCTTTAGGTCTTTCTTTAGCTGATAATTGACAGGAACTGCTTCCCTCATGGTTTTCAAATGAACCAACAGCTTTGCGATTGTGGGATCACGTTCCACATCAGAAGATTGTTTGAATTTATCCATGGTTTCTTTCTGCCCACCGCTCATCCCTGTCCCTCCATTTCATACAGTTTCTGCAGCTGACGAAGTCCACGATGGGAAATCATCTTTACTGAGGATTCTGTTTTGCCCAACACCTCGGCGACTTGGCTAATTTTTAAATCACCAAAGTAACGAAGCGATAATACATCCCTTTGGTCCTGGGTTAATTGCTCCATTTTTTCGTGAAGAAAATAGACTTGTTCGTCGTTCAGCAAGTTTTTTTCCGGTTGCCACGTATCATCATGATCCTCATGGCTCCCGTTCATCCATTCCCCAGGCTCCATTGGATACTCCTTGACCTTGCGAAGATAATCGATAAATGTATTGTGGGCAATGCGAAAAATCCAGGAGGCAAAAAGGTTTCTTCGGTCGTACTGATGAAATTTCTCTAAGGCCTTCATAAACACGACCGTAGTTAGGTCATCAGCATCCCACATATTATGGACCCGGCTCCGCAGATAGCGATTGATACGGTCAAAATATTCATCATATAATTCACTAAAATCCCTGTCTTCATAGGACTCATTTTGAATCATCTCGGGATCTTCAGCAGTATGTTCTTTTTTTATCGCCATACCCATCTATAAACCTCCCCACGCGACATCATCCACTGGCCAGTTTCTGTGTGTCTCTACGTAGAATGACGAACACATCGTTAGAACGTCACGCCCGTAAAAAAATTAACTGATTAGCTTTAACCCTACTACGGATCCGATAATCATCGCGATAAAAAACAATCTACGCGCATCTTTGGGTTCCCCGTACCGATACATTCCAACCAATGTGCTTCCCACCGTACCAATTCCAGACCAAACCGCATAGGCGGTTCCCATCGAAATCCCTTTCATTGCAAGCGATAAAAAGGAAAAACTCAATACGAAGCCTCCAAACATGATCAAATAGGACTTTACAGATGGAGATTGGTTCACTTTTGTAATCCCAATGACCCCGACCATTTCAAATACTCCGGCAACAATCAGAATCACCCAGTTCACTTTGCTTCACCTTCCCCTCTTTCGGTTTCTTCTGTCTCATGTGTCACTAACTTTAAACCAATAATTCCTGTCAGCAGGACGGCGATCAACCCAACCTTTAGCCACTCAAACGGCTCTCCCCACCAAACCATCTCACTTGTAACCGTTCCTGCAGTCCCTAATCCCACAAATACCGCATAAACCGTACTCGTTGGCAACTTCTTTCCGGAATAGATCAGTAAACCAAAACTAACAATAATGGCAATGAGTGTGATTGCCCAACCAAGCACCCCTTGTGCATGCTTTAACCCAATGACCCACATCACTTCAAATAGAGCAGCAATAAAAACGAGCAGCCAATTTTTGTTCATTGTTTAACTCTCTCCCTCTAAAAATTTACCGAAAGAAACAGCAAAGCCCAGAAGAAGACCATATGGTCATTCTCCCGGGCTTTTATCCCTCCGTGTACACAGCCAATGAAAGCTGTGAGTTTTCTCTCGGTCCAGTCCAGATAAACTGCGGAACCCTAGAAAACATGAAATCTAAAAAATTACTTTTCACTATTTTAGCATAATCGTCAATGATTACAAGTTCCTAACGCTTTTCCCCTAGATTATTCCCTAAGGGACATCAGCCATTCTTCATAACATGAATCACAAAGCAACTCGTTCTGTTCCTCTTGTTCCTGGTAAAACGTCACCTGATGGATGCTTTCTGTTGGATGGTCACAGTAATGACAAGTGTAACTTCCCATTCACTACCCCTCACTTTATCGTTATTCTCGATTCCATTTTCGATCCTATTTTTTGATTGAAGTAAGGGCTTTATGCAGGGGAAAAGAGGGGGTGAACCCTCTTTTTGGTACTGATATAAAAAATTCATTATCGCAATAATACAATAGGAACAAAAATTAAAAGGGGGAAAAAGGGATGCCTCAAACTTTAACAACTTATGAAAAAATCGGCGGAGAAGATGCCATTCGTAAAGTTGTGGATTACTTTTATGAATTAGTCCTTGCAGATGATACGGTAAATCAGTTTTTCCTAAACACAGATATGGAAAAACAACGCAGCCATCAGACCAAATTTATCAGCTTTGCCTTAGGTGGACCACATCAATATTCGGGACTTTCGATGGAGAAGGCGCATGAAGGAATGAATCTGCAACCCGTTCATTTCCAAGCCATTGTAAACCACCTTCATGATGCTCTGGCACACTTCAACGTAAGTGAATCTGATATTAGTGAGGCATTAGCTAAAGTGGGATCATTAAAGGACAGCATTTTGAATAAATAGGACAGACCGGGCTATGCCCGGTCTTTTTTACGGTTAGTTATTTGCCAGACAAAGTTTGCACAATTTCCCTTAAGGTCTGATCTGTTCCGACATTCCCTGGAAATACTATGTAGGGGACATTAGGGAATTTTGCTTCTTCCCCAGTTAACCAAACGGGGATACCAGCCGCTGCCTGTCCAAGAATTTTCGCCTTACGAATCGATAATCCCTTCGTTGCTACATCACTGGAGGTGATTCCTCCTTTGGCAATAATAAATTTAGGCGCAATCTGAAGAGCCTGTACGATATCCGTGAGAGCAGTGGAAACCTTTTGACTGATACTTAAATTATCTTCCTTGCTGGAGGCCGTAATTAATTTACGACTGCTGTAAAGAACCGTATCTTGTCCATCTTTTATTAGCTTATTTACTTGATCAATCAAGCGCCCCACTTCTTGGTCTCTTTGCATTTGATTTAATATTTTTTCTACATTCATTTCAACTGGGGAAACCTGTTTTCCATCCAAAAGCGCTTGCAATTGTCGCGTTGTTTTCTGTACATGTGAGCCAACAATGATCAGCCCGCCGTGTGTCTCAGTTCCCAGGGTGAGCATTCTCTCTTTGGAAAGGAAAGGTTGAACACCAATCCCTCCATATGATTTCACAAAAGATGCCGCCGTCCGAAAAAGGAAACGTTTCCCTTTTTCCTCTACCCTTTTAAGAGCTAAAGATAATACATCTAGATCTTCATAGCTCGTTGCATTAATAATGACTGGTTTATTGCGTGTGATCTCGGTTAGAATCCCTTGTACGGCTTCAGCTCCCTGTTGCATCTGTTCAAGGGAAACGTAGACACAATCGCCTTTACGGAATCTCCCTTCGGATTTTTCCTCCACCCATTGGCCTAAGTGAGCATGTGTAAAGCCAAAAGCCGGGTCCTTTGCAAACTCGGTTTCATTCGCCGGGATTAGTTTTTCTCCATCCTTCACAAAGTGGATGTTGTCTCTCGTTATCCTTCCGCCTTCAAAAAAGGCAGGAATAATCAAATGACCATCATATGTTCTTCCGGTCTGAAGAAACACTTCATCTGCCAATACGTCTATTTCCAGGGGATAATGACCTCGCAAGGTAGAATCACTGCGGCTGATAAATTCAAAATCTGTGTTTTCTTCCTTCGCCACCTCAACCACATTTCTAGCAATCTCTCGATTAATTCTTTCCGTTTCTTCAGCAGCGAAACTCCTTGTATTCGTCAGAATATAGAAGACAGCATGCGGCTGGCGGAAAGCTTCGCGCAAAAGATCCTTATTCCATTCTGTCAAAACTTCAATATCCTGCACCGTCTGCACACCCGTCGGATCATCATCCAAAACAATAATTTTCCTCTTCGTTTTGTCGTTCCACTCACGTAAACATTCACGCAGTTTTGGATCATAGTCTGTTGACTTCATGGCTTCTCCCCCTGGGGCAATATTATCTATTGTTAAACAATTCAGTTCCTTCTATTCTAGCAAAATATTGAGGGGAATTCCATTAAGGACTTTCGTTGTATAAAACTATTACATGCAGAAAAATAATTTTCAGCCCTTCTTGCAACTGTTTCAAAATCCCTAAACTCGCATCAGATCCCCCTTTATAAATATACGAACCACCATTTCCCTAAAGAAAACCACTACCCGTTAAAAATTTTTTGATAAAATAACATGATCTTATGTTAATTTAATTTATGAATACTTGATTCACTGTGCTGTTTACCCATTCGGTTGAGCTCTGTGCAAAAATGTATTCCAACGAATCATAGGCATCTTGAGACTAGAAATGGGGGTGATTGATTTGGAAAGCATTCTCCATGGAATGATTTTAGCCTTCGGACTTATTTTACCTTTGGGTGTGCAAAATGTATTTGTATTTTCACAAGGAGCCACCCAGCCCCATATCTTTCAAGCACTTCCGGCGACCATCACTGCTTCGTTATGTGATACATTGTTAATCCTTTTGGCGGTTTTCGGGGTGTCCGCAATTGTATTACAATTCGAATGGTTACGGCTAATCCTAATGACGGCTGGCATTCTCTTTTTAGTATACATGGGATACGCAATTTGGAAGAGTGTACCAACTACAACTAATACGAATAAAGCATTATCCATCCGTCAACAGATTTTTTTCGCCTTATCCGTTTCATTATTAAATCCTCATGCCGTTTTAGATACTGTTGGGGTTATCGGGACAAGTGCATTGAAATATGCAGGAACAGAACAGGTTTTTTTCACAATCGCTTGTATCACGGTATCTTGGATTTGGTTTCTAGGATTAACGCTGGCTGGTATGGTCATGAAGAAACTGGATGGTAAGGGTGGTTTAATGAACCTATTCAACAAATGTTCGGCATTGTTTATTTGGGGAACTGCTATTTACCTAATGGGTGGGTTGTAATCCACTTACTTGCGTTGCCAGACAGTAAAAGTTGAATTATGGATAAGAAAAAGGGTGTACCCAAGTGGCTACACCTCCTCTACATCATATACGGGAATGTTAACGGAAAAGGTGCTACCTTCCCCTGGTATGCTTGAAACCTCAATCGTTCCATGATGGGCGTTTACTATCCACTTTGCAATTGCCAATCCTAAACCGGTTCCTCCCATCTGTCTTGATCTATTTTTATCGACTCGATAAAAGCGGTCAAAAATCCGCTCCTGATCTTCTTCCGGGATGCCTAACCCGGTGTCCTTCACTGTGATGTGTAAAGCTGATTGTTTTTCGATCTGTTCCTTGGTAAGGGTTAGATCTACTTCTCCGCCACTTGGGGTGTATTTAATCGCATTATCCAACAGGATATAAATTAACTGTTTTAATCTATCATGATCTCCGTTAACAATCAGAGATTCCGGAGTCTGTAAGTTCAACTTGATTTCCTTTGAATTCGCAAGCGTTTGGGCAGAACCAACCAATTGTATGGCGGACGGAACCAAGTCAAAACTATCTAGCTTCAGTTCAGGCACTCCTGAATCCGATCTTGCCAAGGTTAACAAATCACTTACTAAATGGGTCATCCGTTTGACTTCATCTTTCATATTACGCAATACTTTTCGTGAATAATCCGAGAGTTGATCGCCATCTTCCATTTCTACAACATCCAGTGAGGAGTTTAAAATGCTAAGGGGGGTTCTCAACTCATGGGAAGCATCAGCTACAAACTCACGTTGGCGGTCAAACGATTTTCGTATGGGGATCATAGCTCTTTTTGACATGAAATAACTAAGCCACAACGCTACCCCTAAAAACAAGATACCTAGTATTACCAATATAGTGAGTAATTGTTCCAGAAGTTGATTAATAAACGAAACATCTTTCCCAGTATAAAACATTCCTACTAATTGATTCCCCTGATAAATCGCTCTGCCAGTTATCATCAATTCGATCACACGCCCACTAGGTGATCCAAGGTCGGGTCCCCGTCGCGGAGGAGGAATCTTTACTGTTCCATAACGAATTTCATGCGAACTGGGAATCCATCCCTCGATTTGATGTAAAAGTTTAGGTTGTAAACGGGGGATAAATGCATCTCCAAAAAGGACTTGTCCTTGCGGATCAACTATATAATAAAAAAATTGATTGCCACTTTCTCTAATTGTATTGAGATTCTCTAATTCTTCCTGGCTCAATGTATGATCAATCAATGCCTGTCCAAGAACCTTCATTTCTTGATCGGTGATCGATTGTAATCGCCTCTCTTGATCAAAGGAAATAACGGTATCCACAAGAAAGTAAACGATCGCTACAAAAAGGGTAAGGAAGATCATGATCGTTATGCTATACAGAAAGGTTAATCGGGTTTGAGTGTGAATAAACAGATCTGCTTTCCAATTTCGGAAACGGGGTAACCAATTAAAGTTCAAGCTTGTATCCCACCCCTCGAACACTTTGAATAATGTCATTTTCACTGCTCAAATTTAATTTTTTTCGAAGAAGTTTTACGGTAGCATCAATGGTTTTCATCGATACATCCGCTTCATAACCCCAGATCCGGTCAAAAATAATGTCTCTTGATAAAACTTGCCCTTTATTCCGAATGAATAAATCTAATAATTGGTATTCTCGAGGGGTTAACTGGATTTCATCTTCTCCGTTAAAGACAGTACGGTTTATCAGGTTTATAGAAATATGTTTGATTTGAACGATTTCTTCCTGCATAGGAGCAAAGTTTCGCCGAGATAATGCCCTGATTCTTGCCAAAAGCTCATCTACTTCAAACGGTTTAACCAAATAGTCATCGGCACCCGCATCTAATCCAACAATCCGGTCTTGAAGGGCATCTTTAGCAGTTAACATAATAATAGCACCCGAATACCCATGTTCGCGAAGCCGACGACATATACTAACTCCTTCTTCTCCCGGCAGCATCCAATCGAGAACGAGGATGTCGTAATGAGATACTGTAGCATAACTGAAAACTTCATTTCCTTCAGTCAGCCACTCTACGTTATATCCACCCTTCTTTTTTAATAAGTGAGCAGTGAGCTCACCCAGTCGAATATCATCTTCAGCCAATAAAATATTCATACACATGCACTCCGTTTTAGAAAGATATTATACTCCTATTATTTTATATCTCTGTAATCGTATCAGTAGAAACTTCATAGCCATAGCATATCAATAGTTATAATTTAGTTGTGCTTAGTGAAATTTAGATGAAATTTTTTAAGTTGTTCTATATATTTCTCCCCGCGTAATTGGTTTACCTTTTTCATTCTCATGAATGCATTCTAGGTTTTCTACAGAAAAAAGGGACTGAGGTCTCCCCCGTCCCTTTCTTTTATCCTTCTATTCAATCGAATTGACATATTCCACAAGTGCGTCAAGCTCCTCTTTCGATAGAGAAGAAACATTACCATGCTTATTTTCCGGGTTTCTTGTCACTAATACATCATAAATTGTTGCTGCACTTCCATCGTGTAAATAGGGTGCTGTTGCCCATACCCCACGTAAGGTAGGAGTATCAAACAAATGAGGCTTTCGGGGATTTTTATAATGCGCCCGTGCATCACCTTTTGTTCCTTTGTCAAGCGGGCTGGTTGTTCCAACATCATACAGATAGTTTGTGTTTGCAGTCGTCAGATTTCCCGATCCGTCCACTGCTTTTACACTATCGGTAAAGAATTCCCCAGCATGACACTGGATACAACCTGCTTTTCCTTCAAAAATCTGTTTTCCTTCTTCCGCTTTCGTGGTCAAGCTCCCATTTGCCTGGTGGTATGGGCTCTTGGGAACCGGGAAGGAATTCGGATCATCGAGGTAGGCGAGCAGGGCATCGTAGATCTCCTGCTGTTCTTTGGGCAATGGCTGGGCAGGATCTGTATCCATCATTCCACCCATCTCATCTTGAACCGTAATAAGATAATCGGTAAAGTCATCACGGCTACCATCCCACATGAAAAGTCCTGCTTTTGTTGTAAGCACATTGCTTGGTATATTTCGTGGCCCTTTCGGAGTTGTAAAAGTTAAACCATTAACCTGACCATCACTGTGACAAGAAACACAACTCATCCAGTTATTCCCTGTGATCGGGTACTCATCACTATTTGCGCTATTAAAGATCGTCTTCCCTTTTCGTACCAAGGGTGGCAGCGGATCTTTTGCAACCAGCTTCAAATTATCCGCATCAAGCGTTACTTCTCCATATGGATCATCAGCATTGGTTTGTATAAATGCTAGATCGTGACTCATCGCGTTGTGGATGAAGAGCTCGTTGCCATCGGGAGATATGGCAATGCCTCGAGGGTTATCGCCAGGTATTCTTCTCAGGATTTGCGTAGCATTTCCCCCTCGTGCCAGATCAAAAACGAGCAAATCTTCGCTTCCCCCCATCACAGCATAAGCTTTTGTTCCGTCCGGAGAAAAAACAAGATCATAGGGATTCGAAACAATGATCGTTTCGTTTTTCACGTCACCCAGATTAATCTCTTCAAACAATTCTTTCCGTTGCTCCTTTAGCTCTTCATCCTTTTCTGTATCAATGACAGAAAAGGCAGGGAATATGGTCTCTTCAAACTGAATAGGGGTATCAATATTGCTCAGTAAATGGGCGATCCAAGCTGTCTTCCCATCCGGAGAAAGAGTAATCTGCTCTAAAGTATTGGCAATCCCTTGGCTTTTTTTTCGATCTTTCTGATCCGGGGAAGGGGCCAATGAGACGACTTTGGTCACCTGATCTTGTTTGGTATCCCATATACTAAGTTTACCGGTCAAGTAATGGGTGATATAGAGCTTTCCTCCATCGGCCGTCATGCTAAGCCCGCGAGGCCCTTGCTCCACCGAAATCGATTTGAGTACTTCGAATGTCTCCAAGTCAATGATTGATACCGTGCTAGAACGATAGTTTACTACATACAATTTCGCTCCATCTATACTCGTTAACAGTCCATAGGGCTCTATTCCAACTTTAATCTTTTGGACCACCTCTTGCTTTTCCAGATCAATAACAGCAACTTCATTGTCCAGCATATAAGAAACATAAAGTTGTTTTTCATCGGGGCTTAACGCGATTTGCCCTGGTTCTCTGCCAACCGGAATTTCCGCAATTACTTTCTTTTGCTGAACGTCGATGAGGGAAACCGTGTTGACATCCATGTTCGCCGTATAAAGGGTACTCCCTGTCCGGTTGATTAAAATATTAGCACTGTTCGCCGGGGTATTCCTCATAACCCGTTGATTCACTGCGTCCTTTCCACAACCTGCTAGGATCAGAAGAACCAATACAACGCCCCAAAACAGAAATTTTCTATTTTCCTTGGTGTGTTTCATCTTGCTCACCTATTTCTTCACTTCAACTGGTACAAGGACCGGGGCAATTCCATATTCACCATGTCCTGCCTGGATCTGTGGTACATTGTCCTGATCTGTATTCCCCGTTTGATCCCCTTCGATATACACATCTCCTGTATCCCAAAACTCACTGGCTTGCATCCCCTGATCAAGTGAAGGTCCGTCAATGACCTGATCATAAAAATCAACATAGCGGGAGATGATCGTCTTTCTATCCAGTGCTTCAGGTTTGTTTTGATCTCCATTTACATTACGTAACGAATTGATGGCCGAACGGAAAACCCCTGATACTGCACCAGCAGTGAAGGCATCATATTGGAAAGTGTCGTTTCCCTTTGTTTTGTATGCTTTCATAGCCGGATCCCATAGTTTTTCATCAACCGCTGTATATATTGTTCTAGCTGCATCCCGGTATTTTTCATCCTTTGTTGCCAAGAAGGCGGCTGTCAAACCGCGAATTGCACCTAACTGCGCTTTAAATTCTGGAGTAGATGCTTCTTTCCCCTTTCCTACGGTCCAGCCATTTGCAATCAAACCATCTGTACCGATCATATTTTCCATCATAAAATCTGCTTGTTTTCGGATCATCTCGATAGCCAACTGGCCTTCTTTTGTACTCAAACCTTTCGCATCATCCCCATTTGCATAACCGACAGGTAAACCATCGATAGCCCGCTGAAACATACGAAGGGCTTCCATCGTATATCCCGCCTGGAATGTATCCAAATAGTCACCTTGCTCTTTCCCATCATGTTCAGAAACAAATATTCCTTCTTTCGCGTTCCAATGCATTGCCTCTAAGTTGCGGAACACCTGCAGCAGAACATCACGGTTTACAGTAAACGGATCGTCTGACGCGATATCATTCCCTGCCTCTTGATCAAGATTTTGTGCCGGTGCATCCGGGAATGGAGCCCCATCAAATACTGCCCGAAAAGCCGGATTCGTATTTGGATTTGCCGAACGCTGGTCTGTTGTTCCATAAAACTCAGCTGCAGGCCAGAGCATTAACCATTGATCTTGAAGTAGACTTCTAGCATCCGTTACTTCAAGTGTCTTCGCGCCAATAAAATCCGCCTCACCATCCTCTGTCACCTTGATAGCATGTGGCAGATAACTGAGTCCCTCGCTCGGATCATACCCGCTTCCTTTTGCTGCTTCTAACTTTCCTGACGTAGGATTATAAAATAAATGATTACGGATAAAATTTAATTTATTCCAAATCTCCTCTGTCAAAATCATACCTTGCATCCCATCCGCGCTACTCACGCCAAGCACAATATTTGGATCCTTATCATCTGTCGCGTTTTGTGCTTCTAATTCTTCATCCGTATCTACTGTATGCATGCCCCCGAGGAAATCTCCTGCCCAAAGCGCTTGCTTTAAAAAAGTCGCCCCATAAGCGGACGGCGTTAGGATTTTATCCATTTTATTTCGATCCCATCGCAAACTGGCATAATCCAATTGGTACTTTGGTATGTAAGCCCCGTTCTCCCCATCCGTAAATTTAGAAGTGTCTACAGGTTGAATGTAGTGCGGATCTGCCGATTGGTACTCGATAAATGTCGGATACATATTTTGAAAGATCTCTTCCTGCGGATACCCTACTGACTCAGCTAACTGAATAAAACGATTGGCGAGAACCTCATTTGCGCTTTTCCCGGATTCTTTCGCAAGCTTATTAATTGTCGGCCCCTTCACCAAATGTAAACCAAGTCCCGACTTTTCAACGACCTCATACATCGCCTCCTCAGAATATTCGTAGGACTCAACCCCTGCAGTATAATCAAATTTGGTTGGTTGATCCAATTTCGTAACATCCAGGACATCCAAATCCAGACCTAACCCTTCCACCATCGGCTCGCCCGACAATTCAAACTCTGCATAAGCAAGCATGTTGCCTGCTGTATCAAAAGTATAGTCAATAACAGACACGTTTTGCTCTGTTGTCCCAGTAGCTACTCCCTGCTTGGCATCTGCGCCTTCCTGTTTCAACGTTTCTTCCTGCGAGCACCCTATGATACCTGTCGCTAAACTTGCAGCTAAAATAGCACTTACCCCGCTCTTTTTCCAACTTTTTGACAATATTTCTCACTCCCTATTTCCATCATATTCACGTTGCTAATGATAAACGTTTTCAATGTAATTATAATAAATGAGGTTGAGAATCGTTGTCAATTGTTTTTGGGATATTGGCGTGTAGTAATTTTCAGATATAAAAAGACGTATTTCTGATCAAAGATACGTCTCGTGCAAAGTATAACAGAGGGTGCCGCATTTATGGATTAAATTCAATCCTTCACATATCTTCCCTTTCCATACGGAATGCATAAGGGTGTGCCAAACAATGGATCGACTGTGATCTCGCATTCCATTCCAAAAACAGCGCGAATCATCTCCTTACTTACAATATCCTCCGGTTTCCCCTGTGCAATGATGGATTTGTTCTGTACCGCTACAATTTGATCTGCATACCGGCAAGCCAAATTCAAATCGTGAAGAACCATTACAATGGTCCGTTTTTCTGTTCTATTCAGATCAAATAATAAATCAAGAATTTCCACTTGATGGGACATATCCAGATAAGTAGTCGGCTCATCCAAGAGAATCGTATCGGTGCCTTGAGCAAGTGTCATCGCGATCCATGCTCTTTGCCGTTGACCCCCGGATAAAGAATCGACAGGACGCTCCGCCAAACTTTTCATTTTCGTAGCCTCCAAAGCATGATAAACCATCTGTTCATCTTCTTTAGACCATTGTTTCAGCCAGTTCTGATGAGGATATCTCCCCTGTTTAACGAGTTGTAGAACGGTTAATCCTTCCGGAGCAGTGGGTCCTTGGGGCAAGATAGCCAACTTTTTGGCAATTTCCTTGGTAGGATGTTTACTCATTTCATAACCGTTTAAAAGGATAGAACCACTCTGCGGCTTTAACAACCTAGCAAGGGATCGGAGTAAAGTCGACTTCCCACACCCATTACTTCCAATAAAAACCGTTATCTTCCCCTTAGGAATCACTAAATTCAACTGGTCAATAATAATGTCATTTCCGTATGACAAAATAAGGGACTTTGTTTCCAATGCAGGCATTATGCTTCCTCCCTTCTCACATATTTCGATTTTTATAAAGTAAATAAATAAAATAAGGGGCACCAATTGAAGCTGTGAAAACTCCCGCTGGTATATCTAGTGGTGAAAGAGCAGTCCGTGCAATAAGATCTGCCAATAAAACGATAAGCCCCCCGATAAGACCGGATACTGGCAGCAAGGCTCCAAATGCTGAACCGACCAATTGTCTGGCCAGATGTGGTGCCAGGAGCCCGACAAATCCAATACCCCCAGCAAAGGCAACTGCCCCGCCAGCTAAAGCTGTACTAACAAGCATTAAAATTAACCGTTGACGCTGAACAGCGGTGCCCGCCCCTTTTGACAAATCATCCCCTAACTCCTGGATATTCAAATTTCGAGCAATGACAAAGATAAAAGGCAGAAAAAAGCAAAACCAAGGCAATAGCGTCCACACATTCTCCCAGGTCGAACCATAGACACTCCCTGTGAGCCAAATTTTCTCTTGAGTCGCGAGAATTAAAGGACCAAAAATCATCATCACCGTAATTACAGCATGCATGGCGGCATCTAGCCCTACCCCCACCAAAACAAGCCGAATTGGTGACACCCCTTTATTCCAAGCTAACCCATAGATTAGCAAGGCCATGACCGTTGCACCAATGAAAGCTACTACAGGGAGCCACCCCATGCTGACTGTTAACGAATTATCTTTCACATCTAGGAAAACAGTTAAAAAGGTAACGACGGCAGCCCCTGCGCCTGCCGTAATTCCGATGATATCAGGGGAAGCTAAAGGATTGCGAATCACTCCTTGCATAATAGCTCCCGAAATTGCAAGTGAAGCGCCCACGATAAAGCCAATAATAATTCTTGGAACGCGAAAAGTCTGAATAACAACGGTATGCATCTTCTCCCCCGCGCCAAATAAAGCCCGAATAACATCCAGAGGATGAATATTCATCTCTCCCATTCCAATACTCAATATCATTACGATTAGCGTAATAGTAGAAAGAATAGCAAATATGATTAGCGCTTTAACATCAAGAAGGAAAGAAATTGGTAATTTTTTAAAACGGAACGGTTGGTATTTGCTCATGATTTCGAAAACCCCTTGCGTGCAATATAGATGAAAAACGGTGTCCCAACCAGAGCAGTCATCACACCCACGGGAACTTCCTTGGGCATAATAACAAAACGAGCACCTATATCGGCCAGCAGTAATAAAATTGCCCCCAGGATGGCGCAATAAGGAATAATCCAACGATGGTCAATCCCCACCATTGCACGTGCTATATGTGGGATGACGATTCCAATAAACCCAATCGGACCAGCAACCGCCACAGAACTTCCCGCAAGCAAGACTATTAGCATCCAAGTAATTGTCTTAACCCATATAGTTCGTTGCCCTAGTCCCTTAGCAACGTCTTCCCCCATAGCAAGCGTATTGACTTGTTTAGCCATAAAAAAAGAAGCTAGCCACGCAAAAATCATAAAAGGCAAAACAGGAAAAAGCATTTCCAGTTTCCTCCCTTCTACTGACCCAGCCAACCAGAACAGAACCTCATCGAGGGCTTTTTCATTCAGGGTCAAGATCCCTTTTGTCAAAGAGGAAAATAGTGCAGCTATAGATGCACCTGCCAGCGTTAATTTCATTGGAGTCAGTCCATTTCTTCCTACAGATCCTAAAAGGTAAATAGCCAAAGCGGAAATGCCAGCGCCTAGGAAGGCAATCCAGATAAAACTGGATAATGAGGAGGTTCCTAAAAAGGCAACTGAAAAAACAATAAAAAAACTGGCCCCTGCATTTAATCCAAAAATATCGGGTGCTGCCAAAGGATTCCTGGATAAAGCCTGCATAAGTGCTCCAGCAATCGCTGAACTTACACCCACTGCGATGGCAACAAGCATTCGCGGTACACGGGAGGTCTTAATAATTAGCTGCTCATTAGAACCATCAAAGTTTGTGTACGCATGGAGCACCATCTCCCAGCTAATATCTGTTAATCCAAAGAGAATACTAGAAATTCCAGAAAAAATAAGCAGGAACACTCCAATTAAAATCCCTATTATTTTTAAAATTCGTGTTGAAAATAGAAATGTCATTGGAAAGTCCCTCTCCCTTGCCCATTATCGTAATTCTAATAACAGTCTAATAGATAATGATAATTATTGTCAATAAAGTTATTGACAATAGATGCATCTGGATTATATTATTATTGTTAATGAAAATCATTATCAAAAGGAGGGGGACCATGCGTTTAAATACATATTACAAAAGATCTTTATTTTTCCTTATTTCTGTTTTGCTTACTTTCGCTTTTCTCTTAGTAGGATGTGGCAGCCAACAACAAAGCAATGAACAACCAAAAGAGGAACAAAAGGCGAAAAGTGAAACACCGACTGAAGCTCGAGTTATTGAACATGCCATGGGGAAAACAGAACTCAAAGGAACCCCGGAAAGAGTAGTGATCCTCACTAATGAAGGGACTGAAGCCCTTCTTGCACTGGGGGTAAAGCCGGTGGGTGCCGTTCAATCCTGGATAGGAGAACCATGGTATGACCACATCAAAGCAGATATGGACGGGGTAACCGATGTAGGAAAAGAAAGCCAAGTTAATTTGGAAGCCATTGCTGCACTTAATCCTGACCTCATTATTGGCAATAAAATGCGCCAAGAGAAAGTCTATCAACAATTATCTGCCATTGCCCCCACTGTATTTTCTGAAACCCTAAGAGGCGAATGGAAAACAAATTTTGAGTTCTATGCAAAAGCCCTAGGTAAAGAAGAGGAAGGCAAGAAGGTTATTGAAAATTTTGACCAGCGAATTTCTGCGTTCAAGGAAAAATATGCCGATAAGCTTAATCTTCAAGTTTCGGTCGTTCGTTTTATGCCAGGAAAAACTCGCATCTATTATAACGATACTTTCTCTGGGGTGATTTTCAAACAAATTGGTATTTCCCGACCGGAAACTCAGAATAAAGAAGCCTTTGCTGATGAAATTACGAAGGAACGCATTCCCGAAATGGAAGGTGACCTGATGTTCTACTTTACCTATGAAACAGGTGATGGTGGAGCAACCAATCAAGAAGAAGAATGGATTAATGATCCCCTATTTGAGAATCTAAATGTAGTCAAAAATAGTAAAACCTTTAAAGTAAATGATGTCATTTGGAACACCGCAGGTGGAGTTAAAGCTGCAAATTTGTTGCTTGATGACCTAGATAAGTTTTATTCTGAATTAAAATAGTATTAACCAAACAGACTGCTTTAATTCAGCAGTCTGTTCTGTTTTAGTGCGCCCAGCGCAGTTTAAAAGTTTACTTCGTAAACTGAGTTTTCATTTCCCTTTTGATGTAACCCATAAATTCCTCTGCTTTTTGGGTTGGAGGCTTTGTTATTAGGCTAATTGTGATAAATAGAATGCCCGAAATGATCAATCCCCATATCCCTGATCCTAAACCTAAGGGCTTGTACTTTGTAAATTCCAAAATAAGTACTAGCGCGCCCCCAACAATCACACTTGAAATCACGCCAGCAGGCGTCCCTTTTTTCCAAAAGAAGCACCCGATAATCGCTGGTATCGCCACTGTTAATCCTGCAGAAGAGGCAACAGATAAGACACCGATCAGATTCAGTTGCATTTCCGCGAAAACAAAAGCTAAAATGGCGATGATTGGCATGATGATTTTCCCGATGGCTAATTGTCGCTTTTCATCAACATTTTGTTTCAGATTCCCATAAACATCCCGGGCAAAAAGTGATCCAAGTGTCAAAAGGATCGAATCGATAGTAGAGATTGCCGCTGCAATAATGGCCACCATGACTATAATCCCAAGGACTGGTGGCACAAATTTTGAGGCTAATAAACTTGGTGTCGCGATATCTGGATTATCCAACCCGGGGAATATGCTTAAAGCGGAGAATCCCCATAAGACTGACACAAGAGTATAAATAAACCCGAAAACGAGGAATCCCATTAGCATTCCTCTTAAACTTTTGGGTGAACTTGGCATGAACAAGCGTTGACTGACTTGAGGATTTGACAAACTAAAAAAGACCCAAGGTATGGTCATGGATAAAAAGGTAGTGATACTCCAAAATCCATTACCTGGTACGGTTAAGGATTCGGAATGATTTTTTTCTAGGTTCCCAAAAAATTCTCCAAACCCGCCTAAACCTTGTATGACTAATATAACCACTGTAGTGGACGCAATAATCATCAATAAGGCTTGTAAAGAATCTGTCCACATAACTGAACGAATTCCTGCAATGAAAGAGAAAACAATGGCTAGAATCATAGCTAAAATAACCCCTGTTGTAAAGGAAATCCCTCCATTGGTCATTCCCTCAACTAAATACCCTACACCCGCTAATTGCACTGCACTATATGGAATAAGAAAAATACAGCTAGAAACAGAGATCACAACAGCTACTAGTTTATTATCATAACGGTCACCAAGCATTTCTGAGGGTGTAACATACCCGTACTTTTTACCTGCTAACCAAAACCTCGGTCCAAAAAAAGCAACTAGACTCACCCCAGCAAAATAGATCATTTCAAATCCAAGGGCACCGACCCCGCCTTTATATGTTAAACCAGACAATCCAACCATCATAAAGGCACTATATGTAGTGGCGCTATAGCTGAGGGCAGAAACGAAACCGTTCATTTTTCGGTTGCCAAGAAAATATCCTGACATCGTCATTTCTTTTCCACTCCGGGATAAGTAGGCAACAAATAGGGACAGTACCGTGTAGATCGCAAATCCCCACCAAATCAAGTGGTTAGCCAAATTAAGACCTCCAATCCTTTGTGAAGATTATATTGAAAAGAATAATTACAAAACCTAACAGAACCCAGAGTAGAAAACTTCCATACCATTTAGCAACATCCGTTAAAATGGTATAAGGAATGATGTAAGCAAGCAAAATCAACAAACCACAAATTATCAACCAGAATGCCTCTCTTTTTCCCATATCAATTGCTCCTTTACCTGTATCAGACATAATTCATGTATAATCTTACCATATTGTTCCACAATCCATTAAAATATGAAAGGATAGCGGAAAAATTTTCCGCTATCCTTTAGAAATCGTCACCACCGAAAAAGTCAAATCCTCCTCCATCATCCCCATCATCCCCACCGTCAGCTGCCTCCATTTCATCGCCACCGAACAGCAAATCATCGAGCAGCATTCCACCTAACATTCCTGCAGCAAATCCGCCCATTGCTCCGGCCAACCCACCGCCGTGACGGCCACGGTGGCCAGATTGCACGCCTCCTTGATATGGTGTGTATTTCGATGCTGGGTAATCTTGAGGATTTCGGATCATTTCTTCAATGACACTTTTCATTTTGCTTGATGTTTTCTCCATGTCATCAAGTTCTTCATTCATGAAGAACACTTCCCTTTTCAATTCCCTCTCCCCAAAGCCAAATGCAGACCTTAAATCTAATTCAAGCAATAAGCGAATCCCTGTTTCCTCAATGGCTGCAATAAATTCCAATTCATTGAGCTGATCCCTCAGATAATTGGTAGGAGAAAATGCAAATTCTTGGCTGTAGCCGTCAAATTTTCGAGAATCCATTTTTTCACGGAATCCAAGCATCCCCAGTGCTTGGACAAGCTGATTAAATCTTGCAGGCGGCACGATTTGAATGAAATCCTTATCTAAATCATCAACCCCTCCAGCAATATCCATTCTAGTGGAGAAGAAATACGCTACCGTTCCCCCAGATATCAGAAGATCGAAAGGTAGTTCATATGTAAACGGAATCACTTTTCTTTCCCCCGCCCGAATTATAAAAGACGAATGAACCGGAATAGAGGCAACAAGCTGTGTAAATTCTTTACCTTTAAGATGGATTTTCAAGTTGAGGTCTAAAGAAACTTTATTGATTTCCTGATCGACCGCTCCTCCCTTTACCCTAAATTCTCCTTCAACCCTCTCCCCCAAGACATACTCCTGCTTCGGTAAAACAAAATCAATGACAGCTGAGCCAACCCCTAGTTTGGCCATGAATTTCTTGAACATCGCTATCTACCTTCCTTTTCATTTCAGTTGAATGGCTAAGGTGGCACACTCTTTCCTACAGGGTTCTACGTTTTAAATCCCTTTGAAGTTCCATTTTTAATTAATTTTTATTCTATTAGAGACGAATCAAATTACCCGTAAGGTGAAAAATTCCACTTTTATCTATCTTTTCATTGTCGAAAGCAGAATCATCGATTCTTTTCTTGTTGATATTTCAATTACGATAAAATGGTTATTATTTCCACAACCCTCATAAGGTTAAGTATAAAAACGAATTTTATATATGCTTACCACTTACCTTCTTTATCTTTAAACCACTATCAACAAATGATTGGGGGAACTATATGAAAACGACATCTATGGTCCAATTGTTAGAAGTGGGGAATTTCTTATTTCATAAGCAAAACCAATTCAAAAAAGTATTTGATGTAGAATATGAATTCCTGGAAAATGAAATCAAATTAGTATTACAAATTATTCTCACGTCCATGGGGCTGCTTAAACGGGAGGTCGACGGGAACAGCAGTTATGTTGTCCATACAGATCACTATGAGCACCTGACACAGGCATTCTTTGCCTACTGCAAAAATGAACTTACAACAGAAGAAATGGTTGATCTTATTTATGCCCTAAAGGTAGAAGAAAAATATGTAATAAATGGAGCACCCTTATCTAGTGGTTACCCCCATTCTATCAATGCACTTTTCACACTAAAGCATTCCATACAAACGAAAAGACAGAAACTTGCCCACGTTGCCCAAGAGGAATGTGATTTTATGCGCGCTGAAAAGAAAATTGTAGAAATCGCATTGGATGAACTAGGTAATAGGCGGTATTTTTCTTTCTAGGTCAAACGTTTAATTTTGCTTTACCCCACAGGCACCCAAGCCAATTCGTCCCTCTCTCATATATTAGTTAAGAGCACAATAACCGTTATCTTCGCCCTAAATGGTTCAGTACTCGACGAAAAAAAGAATGAATTTATGGGGGAGTGACGATGGAATACTTTTTCGAAATCCTTTCAGACAATGAAACCATGAATCGCTTATGTCTTCCATCTATGCATGCAGAAAGACTGGGAATCCAAGACCGCAAGCAACTTCTTCTTACCTTCGGCACCAAGAGCGTGCCAGTGGAACTGAAATCCGATGCAATATCGAATCATTCTACCCTACGCATCTCTACGTCAATCCTTGAACAGCTTCAATTACCTAGTTTCCCTCGTTATCAAATCCGCTGGCGAGAATCCAAATTAATCATTGGACCCTATATTGGAATCCTTGTTAGCCATACACATTCATTTTTAGATAATCATATCCAAATACTTTCCAGTTTCATCCAAAACTATGAACAGCTAGGAGGGGCCATTCTTGCCTTTTCTTTAGAAGGCGTCAACCCCAATGACAGATTGATTCGTGGGTTTCTTTACAATCCTTACGCCAAACGGTGGGAGAAAGGCACCTATGCCTATCCTACGGCACTGTTCTCCATCCTGGAGGAGCATTTTCCTGAACATCGAAATGATTTGCATTCCATTCTAAAACACTTCTATGGAATCCTTGGTAAACGGGTTTTCAATTTCCCGACTATTAATAAATGGGAAATGCACCAATGGCTACAGCAATACCCCTTGATTCATGGCTATCTGCCAGATACACTTTTGTACAATGAGCCTAAGGAAATCCATCAGATGTTAAAAAAGCATCAAATCGTTTGTATACGACCAGTTCATGCTCATCCCGGATTGTGTCTGTTAAAAGCTGAAAAGGTGAGAAATGGCGTAGCCGTACGATACCAAAATAAAGACCAAAGTCAGCAAGTTTTGCTGCGTAATCGAAAACAATTTTTTTCCTTTTTTCAAAAACATCTTACTCCCCATGAATATCTCATACAAGAAGCCATCGATCTGCCCACGATTAAGGGAAGAAATGTTGATTTTCGCCTCTCTCTCGTTAAAGACGGGAAAGGTGAGTGGACGAATCTAGGCATATTTGGTAGATATGGAGAAAAGAAAAGTATGACCGGTACAGACGGATATGTGGAGTCAGGTAAATTAACGCTACAAAAAGTCTTAGCACTTGGGCATGAAGGTGCTGTTTCATGGAATGAGTGGATGACCTACCTCTCCGTCCAAGCAGCAAGAGCGATGGAGGAATATGGAAGCCATTATGGGAACCTCGGCCTTGATTTAGCCCTCGATAAAAGAAAAAGATTGTGGCTTCTTGAAATTAACAGTGAAAAGCCCACCACCTATATCGCCCCTTCAGCAGGAAAAGAAGAATTATTGCAGCAGACTAGGCAAATGAGCATGCTGTATTGTAAACGACTCGCGGGCTTTTAAAGGGGACTGTCAGTCCCCTATCACCAAAAAATCTTGAAACCTCATAATCTCTCATAATATGCAACTAACCATCAGAAGTAGTTATCGGAAACCCCACCTTTTTTTTATGGAAGTTTTCTTTATTGACTAATCCCGGCAACAGAAAGAAATGTCTTCATACGGTGCACTGCTGTTTCTGGATCTCTTAACAGACCTGCCTGATCAGCGAGCATAAACAATTCAGATAAATGAACAATGGATCTTGCATTTTCCAACCCGCCAACCATACGAAAATGGGATTGATGACCGTTTAAGTAAGCCATAAATACCACTCCAGTCTTGTAAAAGTAGGTAGGTGCTTTGAATATATGTCGTGATAAAGGAAGCGTCGGCGCTAGTAATCGTTCATATTCATCCAACTCTCCACGATCTAGTGCCCGAATGGCAGCAGACGCTGCAGGGGCAATCGGGTCAAAGATTCCCAACAGTGCATCACTGTACCCTTGCCCATCACCACGAATAAGCGTTGGATAATTAAAATCATCTCCGGTATACATACGAACACCTTTTGGGAGCATACGGCGCATCGTAATTTCGAAGTCTTGATCGAGAAGAGAAACCTTAATCCCTTTTACCTTCTCTGGGTGGGAGGCAATGATCTCCAACACGACTTTTCTTGCTTCTTGCAAATCGCGATGCCCCCAATACCCTGCCAGAGCAGGATCAAACATTTCACCTAGCCAGTGAAGAATCACCGGTTTTTGGACTTGTGATAATATTTTTCCATAAATTTGGTAATAATCATCGGCCGACCTAGCACATGCGGTCAAGGCCCTGCTGGCCATCAATATAATTTCCCCATCGTATTTTTCTATGAACTCACATTGCTCGATATAAGCTTTTTCTACAGTTTCCAAAGTGACATGGACGTTTGTTGGAAGTTGGTCTGTGCCCGCACCACAAGCAATTCCCCCACCAACAGCTTTGGCTTCTGTCAATGAGCGCTGAATCAACTCTTGAGTAGCCTCCCATTTAAGCCCCATACCCCTTTGGGCCGTATCCATTGCTTCTGCTACAGACAACCCTAAAGACCAAAGGTAGCGTCTGTAGCTAAGCGTTGCATCCCAATCCATTTCTGCTGCTTCTGTTGGATTCGTATCCGCCAATGGATTACAAACCACGTGTGCAGCCGCGTAAACACTCCGACTTCGAAAACCGTCAACTGTTTCCGCATTTATCGGTATACCAATCAGACTATAAGTCTGTAAATTCCCACCTGAAGTTGGCAATACAATTTTATGGTGCAATCTTACACCTCCTATTCTCCGAATTTAATCATAATCTTAATTGAAGGTTCAGACTTATCGTAGGCAGTTTCCATCGCTTTCTTTATGTCCTGAAACAGAAATTCTTGGGTGATTAACGGCTGGACAATGATCTTTTTGGACTCAATTAAACGGATGGCGCGGTCCCAAACCCGAGCACTGGCCATATTTCCATGCAGCCTCACATCTTTAGATATAAGTTGATTTGCATCGCACTGCACATTAGCTGAGTATAAGCCTACCAGGGAGATTTGCCCCCCTGGTCGAATGAGTTCAATCGCTTGACCAAACAAAGAAGAAACGCCAGCTGCCTCAACGATCACATCTACCCCATGTCCTAAGGTGATCTCCTCTATCTCATGACGCAATGCTTCTTTCGTAGAAGAAGTCACAAAATCACAGCCATACCGTCTCGCGAATGCAATTCGACCTTCATCAATATCCACTCCGATGACTTTGGCCGCACCAAGTACATTAGCCACTTGACAGACTAACAAACCAATCGGACCTAATCCAAATACGAGAACATTTGAACCCGCTAAAGTATCTAGCTTATCCAAGGCGTGAAGGGCAACCGTTAACGGCTCGACAAGGGCTCCTTCCTTATCTGTTACCCCTTCAGGCAAAGAATGGATGGCTCTCTCCGGCAAGAGTATATACTGAGCAAATCCACCATCCTGGCCAATAATTCCAACCCGAACTCGGCGTTGGCAGATATTCGTTCGCCCGTTTAAACATTCATTACATTTGCCGCAGCCAATATGACATTCACCTGTCACACGGTCTCCTGGGGAAAATCCAAGGACCTGATCCCCTACCGCTGACACTACCCCTGACCATTCATGACCCGGAATCATCGGATATTTCAACAATCCTTGTTTATAGTAGGGGATTGACCCATCAAAAATTTTCAAATCCGTCCCGCAAATCCCTGCATAGCTAATTTTCACTAAAACCTGATCCCCTTCTGGAACCGGAATCTCTCTTTCAGCAAATCCGATTGCCATTGGGGAGACGATTTCAGCTACTTTCATTTTATTCACTGATTCTCACCTCTCTACCATTTAAGAAAAACAGTGATCGCCAAACAATCACCTTTCTCATTTAGCCAGTCCACTCCTCGCTAATTCAATTTAATTTCCTTCCCCGTTGCTGACGACTCATAGATTGCTTCAATTAAAGCATAAACCTTTCCTGCTTCTTCACCTGTCACCAATGGCTGCGTTCCTGTTTCAATGGCTCTAATTACATCCTGGTACTGACCAAGGATAGAGTCCACCGATACCTGACTTGGATCAGCCACGCTCTCTCCTTTCGCCTGTGCTGTGATTTTTTCTTGGTCAATGCTGGAGTGATAATAGGTAAGTTCGTCACCCTCGATGGTCACGGAGCCTTGGGTCCCAAAAATATCCAACTTTGCCGAGTACCCAGGATAAGCACTGGTTGTCGCACTGATTACGCCGAGGGTTCCATTTGTAAACCGTATACAAGCCATCGCGATATCCTCGACATCAATCCCTTCATGCCCGATGCGGTCAGTATAGGCTTTCACGCTGGCAACTTCCCCCATGTACCAAAGCATAAGATCAATTGTATGATAGGCCTGTATCGCTAGTACTCCTCCACCTGCTTGGCTTCTACTGCTTCGCCAAGGATTGTAGTAGCTCTGTTCGCGATACCAGTTCACAAGGCAGTTGGCCCCTGTCATTTTCCCTAATACGCCCTGGTTCAACTTCGCTAGAACAACTTGCGAAGCAGGGTCAAAGCGATGCTGGGAGATACAGGATAATACCCTGTCTGATTCCTTGGCTTTTTGGAGAAACACTTTAATTTTTCCGATATCGGTCCCAATGGGTTTTTCAACAAGGATATGCTTTCCGCTTTCTAGTGTCGGAATGATTAACTCTTGGTGCACTCCAGGAGGTGTCAGATAAGTAACCATATGTATTTCAGGATCCAGCAGCAATTCAGAAACACTTTGATAAACTTTACATTGATATTCTTCAGCAGCCCTTTTTGCTTTTGGCAAATCCTTGGAGGTAATTCCCACCAATTTAACCTGTGGAATTCTTTTTATCGCTGTAAAATGTGCTTTGGAAATGGTGCCACATCCCACTACGCCTATTCCAATCGTCATGTCTGTTCCCCCTACTGCTTCTTAATAAAACCTTGTTTAGCTAGATTTTCAATATCTTCCGATGTGTAGCCCAATCCAAGTAGAATCTCTTCCGTGTGCTCACCGAGATTTGGCGGAAGCTTGCGGATCTTTAAGGTTTCCCCATTGTACTTAATTGGATGGGCAAGCAACCGTACCTTTCCCGCGACCGGATGTTGGAAGGACATAATGGATTGATTCCATTCCACCTGTGGATCTTTTTCAATGTCTTCATATGAATTTACAGGAGCATACCAAATTTCCAACTGTTCAAATTTTCCGAACCAATAAGATGTAGTTTGTCTCTTTATATGATCTGCAACTTTTGCATTCACTTCTTCTCGACGATTAAACTGATCATCACGTGTCCAATTATTAAAGCTTGGATCATCAAAAGCCTGAGCTAATTTATCTGTGGGTGTGAGGGATACGCAAATATATCCGTCGGAAGTTTGAAACACTCCATAGGGTGCTTGATGAAACTTGGAAGAAATACCCGTTTCACTCCGATCATAAAGCTTGGCCCCATTCAAATAGTAATTGAGCGGCTCAATTTGCATATCAAGTGCAGCACTTAGAAGATTGCTTTCTACCTTTTTTCCAATTCCTGTTTTTTGCTTTTCAAACAGGGCAGCTAGGACTCCAACAACGGCCAATACAGCAGCATGTTGATCAACCACCGCGGTTCCTACAAGGGTCGGCGGATCGTTCTTCCTTCCACTCAGCATAGCAAGTCCACTCATCGCCTGAATGAGCAAATCTTGACCTGGTTTATCCCGGTAGGGTCCTGTGGAACCAAAACCGGAACAGGAGCAATAGACAATGCCTGGGTTCACCTTAGCGATCTCCTCATAGCCCAAGCCGAGGCGATCCATGACCCCTGGGCGAAAATTTTCCACGATGACGTCAGCATCTGCAACAAGCTTTTGAACGATTTCCTTGCCTTTTTCAGAACGAAGATCAAGCGATAAACTGCGTTGGTTCCTACCCGCCATGAGATAAAATACACTTTCCCCATTGAGATAGGCTTCTGCCCCCGACCAGAACCTTTCGTAAGCCCCTTTAGGTGATTCAATTTTAATGACGTCAGCCCCTAAGTCAGCTAAAAACTGAACGGCAGATGGACCTTGTAAAAAGTGGGTGAAACTCAAAACTTTAACACCGTGTAACATATCTGTATCATCCTTTTCAAGTAAATTCTCGACATGACTCTCTGACAATTAATGAAGGTCTTAAAAATGCTTGCTCACGTTCTTTTCTTTCCCTTTTAATCCGCTCCATCAATTTTCGAACGGCCATCTGCCCCATTTCCTTAATCCGTCCGTCGACCGTAGTCAACGGTACTCGAGCTAATCTTGAGAAGGCCATATTGTCAAAGCCAATAACGGATAGGTCTTCAGGAATTTTCCACCGGAATAACCGGGCGGCATCAAGTACCCCTAGGGCAATCATGTCTGAGCTAGCAAAGATGGCAGTCACATCTTTATAATCAAACATGATCATTTCAGCAGCTTGAAAGCCTTCTTCAACACTATAACCACTTTCAATTATGACACTGTCTTCTAGAAGTCCATATTCCTTCAAGGTATCCTTAAATCCCTCGAGGCGATCCCGGGACTGATAGATCACTGCTGGTCCAGCAATCATCCCCAATTTTTTATGCCCTAAGCCAATCAAATATTCGGCAGCAAGTTTCCCGCCGATGTAACCGTCGATTGTTACGAAATCCACCACATCATTCGGGATATATCGATGCACCATCACCACATGTTCGAACGTCTCCCTTAAAAGTTCCAGGTCCATTCCTTCCCGCGCATTAGCCAAAATGACTCCATCAAGATAATGAAACTTTTCGCTTAAGATTTGTGGAATTTCTTTTTCCAATGAATAATCATCATTAGTGCTAACCAATACAACATGGTAACCATGCTTTCCTGCTTCGAGCTCGATCGCCTTGATTAATTCCACATTAACTAAGACATCAACCCCTGAGATTACCAGGCCAATAAGTCCCGATGTATGGTTCACCAGGCCTCTTGCGAATGTGTTCGGGCGAAAGTCTAGCGTTTGAATAGCCTGCTCTATTTTTTTTCTAGTTTCACGTGATACATAAGGTACATCGTTTAGAAATTTGGATACCGTTGATTTCGATACCCTGGCAAGATTAGCGACATCTTGAATGGTTGGTTTTCTCCTCATTCCCCTGACTCCTTCATCTGTCGCTTGCGCTCCGCGTCGTGTTGACTTACTTTCACAAACAATGTAGTTGTCTTTTAGAGCTATTTATTCTTCAATTCCTCGGCCCAATGGGAAACCACCCCAGCTGGTGAATAAACAAACATCATCACCATCTTCGCTGTAGAGTCGTTGATTAGTTCATGCTTTACATTCGAGGGAATATAGATTGCTGTTCCTTTCGTCACTTTCTGTTTCTCTTCCCCAATGATCATGGAGCCTTCTCCCTCGGCAATAAAATAAACCTCCTCATTTTCATGAGAATGCATCGGAACGGTACCGTTCGGCTCGAGTTCCACGTACCCCATAACAAAGTTGTCAGCCTGAACAGGACTATCCGCCCCAATCATTACTCGCGTTCTTCGACCGGTAGGAAATACCGTCCCCTGAATGTCTTCTAGACGAATGGTTTGCATTTTAACCCCTCCATTTCCCACTCTTATTTATGTAGGTTTCTGCATAGTGTACCGTTCCACCCTATATGACTGGGAAAAATCATAAAAGTATTTAATATTAACAAAACCAGGATAGTAAACCGGTTCACTATATGCTAAATTATATTTTAATTCAGATAATACGGTCAATGCTTTTGTAATAAACTATTATCAATACTCAGATACAGGCGGGTTGTTTGTTTTTCAGACATAGAAAAAAGCCTTCGCACAGACCAATAATTGTGCAAAAGGCTTTTTATTCTATCCTTTTTCTTAAACGGAAAACATCTTTTGTCGATGATAAACAATTCGATTGGTAATCTTCACTTTTAATCCATCATCCAGACAGTCCCTGAGCAACTGTTCATGATGGCAGTACCAGTAACAGTGCCATTGATATTTAAGTTTCTGAATAAATGACATAGAAATCCCCCCTAATCTTCCACACAAAACGACGGAGGCGGTCTTAATCTTGTATTCGGCAGCTGGCTGGCATTCTGATTCCTATCAGCTAAGCCCCTTTAGCTTTGCGTCACCACTTTTCAGTGGCTTTGCCATTATCGTACGATTTGTGTGTATATTACATATTATAATCTTACAGAAAAATCGACAAAACTCGAATGGGTCCATCGAACCAATTAAATAGGTCCAAATAACCGTTGTGATATGATGCGATAATACCTACACCGTTTATTCATAATCCTTAAAATCTATTCTTCGAATAGTGACCCTTGTTTCACCGTTGGGGGTGCTCACCGGAACAACTTCGTCAAGAGAACGCAACAATAACTGTCTACCCAACGGAGATAGAACGGATATATATCCACGATCAGGATCGCTTTGCTCAGGAAAACCAATAGTAAACTGATCTTCAAAATTATCCTCTTCAAATACAACGGATACTTTGCTGCCAATAAACACTTTCGGCAAAGATGAATCAGCTTGTTGATCAATTTCAACTAAAAACTTTTCAACTTCGTCTACATAAACATCAAAAAACGGATGATTTCTTTCCTGGTTTGGCGCATTGGCCTTATATAAGTCATGTAATTCCACACGCTTCTCATCAATAAATGTAAGCTGCTTAACCAAGCTATTACGAAGTGGATGATGGATACTACGGCTCATCGTAGATAGCCCCCTTACCCGGATTCATCCGCTTGCAAAATTTTGTTTCTAATCCCATGATTTTTCTCCTCCTGACCTATAAAAATAGAGATTCTCGGAAAGAATCTCTTCTACATTGTACCATACTAAAGGCATATTTACTCTATCCCCGTCCCTGCTAAAAATACTAATCGTATTTCTCATCATTTTCTTGTTCTACACCGTCGATAAGAAGGTCCAGTTCCAATTCAAAAGGTAGATAGAGGGGTTCAGGAAGTTTTTCAACTAAACATTTAATCACAGAATCCTGCAACCCTTCGTCTAAATCAGCAGGTTTTTCAATGGTACGAAACCATTCTTTAAAAACCTCAATAAATAAATAAAACTGATGCTCCAACAAAGTTGCTTGATCTTCAGCCCCTTCTAGAATATGTGTTTGTTGATTACGACGCCATTGTACAAGCAAAGTTTCCAAAGCCGCAAATAATTCTTTTTCCAATTTCCCAACTCACCTGCCCCGCATTTTTTTCGAATAGTGATGACCGTCACACTTTACTATAATTATTCACGTTAGAATAGTAAATAAGTGATATTGCATGCAGTTGATTTAACGAGGAGGGTTATTTATGGATATGTACAAGGTCTATACTGCCATGGGGGATTTTACCCGTAACGGAATTTATCAATATTTGTATAACATTAAAAAAGAAGTGACTGTAAATGATGTAGCTGAGGAATTTTCCATCCATCCCAATGTTGCCCGTTCACACTTGACGAAATTGGAAGCTGCCCATTTAATTAGGTCAACCACACAGGAGAAAGAAGGACGGGCCGGCAGACCTTCACGTACTTACTGTATTTCATCGGAAGAGGTTTCAATACAATTCCCTGTTAAAAAAGCGAATGTTTATGAGGATATCGTCCTCTCCAGTATTGCCGATCTAGGTGATATCGGAAAAGAAGCCTTTCAAGAAATTGGTGCCAAGATCGCCACAAAGCAAGCGACAGAACAGATGAAAAAGGATCACCTCAACGGTAGAGAGGATCCACGATTGTTGGATAGCCTGCAAAATTTCTTAGAATCTCAAAACTTAAATCCTGAAATAGATCAAACGGACAACCAAATTTCCTTAGAAGTTTATAATTGCCCGTTCCGTCAACAAGCTGAAAAACACTCAGAACTCGTCTGCTCCATGCATAGCCGCATGCTTAAAGAAATCATCCAGACCTATCTTGGCGAAGACGTTGAGTGGCAAGAAGAAGAAAATATGCTTTATGATGGGGAACGCACATGTGTGTACTTTGCAAAGTTGAAAGAAAAAGGGGCTCTAAATTAAAATAGCGGAAAACCTCCGCTATTTTTTGTATCCTCCCGTTTTTGGAATCCTTTTAGCTATCTTCACATATTTATAGTAAATATAAACTCATTGGCTGGGGGTGGTTCATTTTGGAGTTGAATGTATTTCTCCTATTTGAATGGGACTCTTATCTTGCCCTTCTTTTCTTCATCATTGGATTATCCACCTTTGCCATTACGATTCAACTCCTCACTGTTAGAAATACACCTACATTTTCCGTTCACTTAAACACGTCCATCATCACCACGAACATCAACATTAATTGGCTTCGATCCCCAATCAAACATCGGAAGAATCCCATCTTCATTTGGTTTAAACAATTGAAAAGAGATGACAAAATTGCTGAACCCCATTGTCCGAGAAAATTTCCGAATTATGAATAATAGTAGGGGATGATCAAATGGGGATAAACGAAATTATTGCTGATATACTTTTGTATATTTTGGCATTGCCTCTTATGGCTTTTCAATCTTTGGAACTAATCAAAGCATTTATTCAATTTGCTGCGGACATCGCAGAGTACTTCCAAAAATAAAGGGCAACCCCTTGTGGGGTGCCCTTTACCTTTGTGTTTCACCCGTCAAATTAGGAATCATCATCCGCAAATACAGCAATACCCCACCAAGCAAGGCTGCTACCCCAACCATTGCAAGCTGAACTGGAACCCCTATGGTTAAACTTAGTTGGAACGCCCCCACTCCTAATACCATGAACAAATTTTCACTAAAATTCTGGATTGCGATCGTTTTCCCGGAACCCACCATATCTTTTCCTTCTAATTGTAAAACAGCGTTCATCGGGATTAAGAATATAGAGCCAAGGGTGCCGATGAGAAACAATTCAATCACGGTGATGTACAAATGGAATGGAAACACGGAAACAAGAATAATCAGCATCATCAGGAATCCATAAAGATAGGACTTATAAAATCTATTTACGGTAGTAAGGTAAGGGGCAAGCAAAGCCCCTACAACAATTCCAACCCCTGTCACGCCGACAACCATGGACTGCTGAAACTTATCGGTAATGGAAAGCTGCTCCGCCAACCAAATCAAAAAAGCAAGCCGAAGTACGGACGAGGTCATCCAAAAGGCACTAGTGCCTAGAAGGGTAAAACGTGTTTTTTTTATGCTGAAAAGCAGTTTCACTTCCTGAAAAAATGCCTGAGCCGATTGCTTATATTGTATTTCCCCATTACCTGGATCACATTGAATAAAAGGGCTTAGAACTAACGAGATCAAATACAAAATGAAACATACTGCCATCCCGAAAAGAGGAGAATAAGCTGCTAAGTACCCGCCCCCTAGTGTTCCCAATAAAATTGCCGCAATAGTCGATGATTCCAATTGACCATTTGCCTTCATCAATAACCGGGATTGCCCGCGGCAGATCTCCACCAATACCCCATATTTTGCTGGTGAATAGACAACTGCGCCAATTCCTACCACGGCATAAGATATTACTGGAGAGGCTCCCACAATCATAAACAAAATACCGACTGCCTTAAGACTGTTGCCAACGACCAATACCTTCGACTTTCGCTGGCGATCGGCAAACGCCCCAACGAATGGAGCTAAAACCACGTAAGCGAGCAGAAAGCCTATTTGTACAACTGCCATTTCCCTCTCGGGTTCATTAATCCCTGTTTTGGCTAACAATCCTAATATGACAAAGAAAATTACATTATCGGCAAATGCACTAATAAACTGCGCAATGTTCAAGACACGTAGGGAGCGGAGTGGATTGATGATATTCATAGGATCCTCCTGTCTTGGTTGATGGCCCATTGTTTTAACGTCACATAATCTGTCTTTCCACTACCCAAAAGAGGAAGCTGATGAACAGCTATCACCTTCGCCGGGATTAACATAGCTGAATAGTGATGCTGCTGGAGCCAGTTGCGTAGAACCTCTAGACGATCCTCCTGTTTTGTCGTAAAAAGATAGATTCTCTCTCCCCTACGCGAGTCCGGGACGGTGACAGCCGATACCTCTGGATGATCGTAGCATTGTGCTGCAAGTGTTTCGACCAACTGTAAGGAAATCATCTCTCCCCCTACCTTAGCGAATCGCTTCAAGCGAGCCTGAATGGTTAAGAAGCCGTCCTCGTTTTCATCCACGATATCTCCCGTATCATACCATTCATCCGCTGGACGGAAACCTTCACCATGCAACAAATAACCTTTCATCACATTGGGCCCTTTAACGAGCAGCCTGCCCCCTCGTTCGATTCCCGCGATAGGATCAATCCGTTTTTCCATACCGGGCAATAGCCTTCCAACTGTATTTTTCTGATAAGCGAGCGGAGTATTGATCGATAAAACAGGAGATGTCTCCGTTGCCCCATACCCTTCCAAGATTCGAATTCCAAACTTTTCCATCCACAGCTGACGAACCTCATCTTTCAAAGGCTCCGCCCCAGCAACAACATAGCGTATGGAATAAAAGTCATAAGGATGCGCAAACCTACCATATCCAGCAAGAAACGTCGAGGTTCCAAACAACAAGGTTGCATTTTTATCATAGCAAAGCTCCGGGATCGCCTTATAATGCAAAGGACTTGGATATAAATAGGTCTGTACACCGGTGAGAATTGGCAGGATGGTTCCGGCAGTCAAACCAAAGCTGTGAAACATCGGCAGCGCATTAAAAATTTTATCCTTGGCTGTCACGTCAATTGCACACAGCACTTGCTGGATATTCGCATAGATATTTCGATGGGTAAGCACGACGCCCTTAGGTTTCGCTTCACTTCCCGATGTAAATAAAACTAGTTCGTTTGTATCTGCTTGTGACTTGTGACCGACTAAGTAATCAATCAAAGCCCGCACTTTATGGTAATACGTAACCAGATCCTTGAGATCCTCTAAATACACGATTCTATAGGATCTTTCCAGTTGTGAAAGCAGTTCCTGCAGGCCTGCTTTTTCTATAAACTGCTTAGAGGTTAAGATGGTCTGAATCTCAGCGGTTTCGCAGCATTCGCGGACCGTTTGAATCCCTTGTGAAAAATTCAAGATAGCCGGTGTGATGCCGATCCGAAAAAAGGAAAATAGTGCAATGAGATGTCCATTAGAGCTAGGAAGAAGAACCCCCATTCTGTTCTCCTTTTTGTATTGAATCAGCTTTTGACTTAATGCATGACTTGCTAGAATGAGCTTACGATAGGATAATGATTGCGTTGGGTCCTCTACAATCGTCTGGTCAGCACCATTAAGGCGGGCACTATGCAATAATTCATTGTACAAATTCACTTGCTCTTTTAACCTGCTGTTTAACCAGGCATTTTGCAAAATACGGTAGATGTGCTCCGTTGCTTGCTTTTTTTGTACCCTCATCGATTTTCCTTCTTCTCGGTTTAAGGAGAAGGCTGTTTCAATCGTAATTTTCACACGGGGGAACAAGTGGGTCCGCTGTTTGTCTCCCAAATAAGAAAGCTTTGATCGTTCAAGGCCGTTTAGAATCACGGGATAAATGGATGCTCCTGTACGTAAAGCTAGGTATCCAATCCCGTTGTATATTTTCATTAGCCCACCAGTCGTCGTAATTCGTCCCTCTGGAAAAATTACCAGTGGCTGCTGTTGATTTACAATTCGTACCATCTGACGGATGGAATATGGATTGTGCGGGTTAATCATAATATGTTTGCGAAACTTCATCATCCAGGAGAAGCGCTGGGCGATCCCCGTGTTAACGACAAAAGTGACGTTACTCGGAAGAAATAGTGCAAGAAAAACCGCATCTAGTAATGAAGTATGGTTTGGCATAAGAATCACAGGGCGGGAAAAATCCAGCTTTTCTAATCCTTGTATTTTCACCCTAAAAAATAATCGTATAAACCATCTCATAATGTTCAGAAGAAATTCCATTGCATATCACCTTTTTCCTGTTCTTTCCTTTCATTTTACAGGGTTCTACGAATTACATAAGTACCAACTTTACTTGGTACCTCTCTCGGAAAAAGGTAAATTGAATTACTCGATCATCTTCTTTTTTTTAGCGATCTCAGCAGCTTCCTTACTAGAGGAAACCCCCATCTTTTTCAGGATTCTGTTAATATGATTTTTAATTGTACGCTTGGTGATAAACAGGGATTTTTCAATTTCAGATTGCGTGTGCCCCTGTTGAACCATTTTCAAAATATCCTTTTCTGCATTGGTTAATAAGCTCTTCTGTTCCTCCCGACGTAGACGCACAAGTTCCTTTCGTAAAACCTCTGCGGCCGAAGAATGGATCACAGACTGCTGTTCGAAGGCTGATCGAATCATTGAAGGAATGTCTTGAAAATGAAGTTTATTGACATAATTCACTACACCCGCCGCAAAGGCATCAAGAATCACTTCCTCCTGATCCAATGAAGTGAGCATAATAATGTTGACTGGTTTACCCTGATCCATGATTTCCATTGCGGTATCAATGCCATCTAGGTTGTTCTCCGTGAGATTAATATCCATAAGAACTACATCAATTTCGTTAGCCGCCCATTTTTCCAAGGCCTCTTCTTTTGTACTAGCCAAGCATACCATCTGCATACCGGATTCGGCGCCTATTAGATCCGCAATTCCTCGCTGCCAAACCGGATCATCTTCCACCATCATGACCTGAATTTGTCTCATTCTTGTGTCCCCCCTCCTTTTGCTCCATTTCACTCACATTCATTTGTCTTTTCCTCGGAATATACAAGTAAACACGAGTGCCACTGCCAACCGTACTGTCCATTTCCATCAAACCTTGGTGTTTTCGCAAAACTTGATAACAGTAGGCCAAACCTAGTCCAAAATGGGACTCTGAATGTTTTTTCGTGGAAAAGAACGGTTCAAAAACATGAGCAAGCTGCTCCTTTGATATTCCTTTTCCATTATCCTTCAGAACAAAGACAAAATATTTTTTTGAAACATAGGACTCAACTTCCAGCTTTCCCCCTACAGGAACGGCTTCAATGGCATTCATTAGCAGGTTAATCCATACTTCCTTGAGCTGAACAGGATCCACCCGAAGCGTCCAACGCGGTTTGCTAACCAGAACCAATTCAATTTGCTTTTGCTGCAAATACGGCTGCACATGATCGATCGCTTGGTTGAGCAATTCATCCATTGGACAATCCGATTCCTTTAAAGGAATTTCCTGTACCTTTCCTTGAATCCGTTGCACCATGTTCAACATATGTTCTGTCGATTGCTGCAAATCTCGGATATCCTCACGAATTTCCGGTTGACCCTCCGTCAGCCTGTTTAAACGATGGAGAATCAGCTGCATTTTTCCGACTTCATTCTTAATGGAATGATTTAAAATACTTGTTCCAGAGGTTAATGCTCGCAAGGTCATATTCAGACGATTCTGTTCAACGCTTAATTTCACTCCCAATACGCCGTGTTTTAAGGCAAAACCGACAAATAGAAGAAACTGCGCAAAAATTAATAGAGCATTATATCTCCATGCTTCATACCATCCATAAAGACGGAAGATATAAATCGTTAAGGTTATAAACAGAATGGGGGCAACCCCGATCATGAGCACCACATATCTTCCTCTTCTTAGAAGCGGATCCTTCTCGTGAAAATAGAGGTACACCAATAAAAGCGAGCTGAATAGCAAATAGGGAACAACCCAGATATTCGTAATCCGATAATTGATGAGTAACTCTGGAACAACCGGTGTTGTAACTAGACTGTAGATAATAGGAAGCATAGCGATCCCTGCTACCCATTTTCTGGTCTGTTCTTTGATCGCTGGCCAAGAATGCAAGGCAAATAATAGAAAGGCATACGGCATTCCCATTTGACAGATCAAAGAAGCTGTATTTGCTGCATAGTGCAGCATCACATCAAAAGAAGGATTGATGAAATCCTGTAAAACAGGGCGTAGTTCGTCGTCTATGATTCCTGCCAAAAAGCCGAATCCCCCGATAAATGCAGTTAAACTGGCCCATCGGCTCGATGGCACCTTCCGATCTTTAATAATGAGTAAAATACTCATACTCCATAGGGCAAGCAGGACTACCCCCATAAACATGTGACAAAATCTCCTTTTTCATCGCAAATCCGGTTCATACTTTCATTATAGTAGATTTCATGTCAAGAGATCATTTTTTTCGCGGAATGAAAGAACATTTTTCGCGTCTTAGAGCATATCCCCACATTTTTCCGAATATTCTCTACAAGAGACCAATACATGTACTTCCCCTCCTGTCCTTAGCACGTCTTCACGGTGAATCACTGACCATTCCTGTAGAAAGGAAGAGCCTCCCATGATTCTATCACATTGCTGTGGCGCCCCTACCCACATGACCTATTTGTCTGATGACCCCTTTGTTTATGATGACGTGTATGATCTGCAAACCCCTGTCCCTGTCTGTTTAAAGTGCAAACAAGTGATTGGTCCCATACAACCTAAACCACCAAGAAATGACATAAGAAAAACAATTCGCCTTAAAGGAGGATGGAAATGCATTTACAGAGAGCCTTAATGCAAAATCGGAAAATGGATCTATGGGTGGAGTTGGTCCAAACTGTAAGTGGTTTATTGTTAGTAGGCTTCCTTTGGACACACATGATTTTTGTCGCGTCCATTCTGCTCGGCATAGAAGCCTTTAACACGCTGGCTAAATTTATGGAGGACTTTGGACTTTTGCCAGTAGCCGTTATTTTTATTATCTTAGCCGGTGCGGCACATGTCGGCACTGTTCTCCGCCGCATCCCCGGGAGGTGGCAAGAGCAAAAAATTGTTTGGCGTCATGCCAAAACAATTAAGCATCATGACACTTGGTCCTGGCTCTTCCAGGCAGTTACAGGCAGCGCCATGCTGATCCTGATTATCATTCATGTGTTCGTTGTGGTTTATGCGGGAATCAATACAGAACTTAGTGCGGATCGGGTTCATTCATGGATGCTGTGGTTCTACATCGTCCTTCTGCTCCTCGCCGAATATCACGCCAGCGTTGGTCTGTACCGAACATTGGTGAAATGGACCAACATGAAAAGACGCAGCTTAAAAACGGTGTTGCTAATCATCACGATCTTGACAGTTGGGCTAGGGCTGATAAGTTTGGCAGTATTTTATTCCCACGGAGGTTCAATATGAGTCAATATGATCTTTTTACCACAGATGTATTAATCGTTGGTGCTGGATTAGCAGGTGAGCGGGCTGCCATTGAGGCAGCCTCACAAGGCCTGCAAGTGATGATGTTAAGTTTAGTTCCTCCTCGACGTTCCCACAGCTCTGCTGCGCAGGGCGGCATGCAGGCCTCCTTAGGAAATAGCGCAATGGGCAAAGGAGATAATACGGACGTACATTTCGCAGATACCGTGAAAGGATCGGATTGGGGCTGTGATCAGGATGTTGCCCGCCTGTTCGCCGAAACAGCGCCCATTGCCGTGCGCCAAATGGCGGCCTGGGGAGTTCCCTGGAATCGGGTAGTTGCAGGATCACGGGTGTACGACGGACAAGAAATCCATGAGGATCCCGAAAAAGAAGGGCTAATCACGGCACGGAATTTCGGTGGAACGGCCAAATGGCGTACATGCTATACAGCAGACGGCACAGGTCATTCCTTGCTTTATACCATGGACAGTGTGGTTCTCAAGCTGGGCATCACGGTACACGACCGAACCGAGGCCTTGTCTTTAATCCACGATGGCACAACCTGCAGCGGTGTTGTTGCTCGATGCCTGCGAACTGGTAAACTTCGCGTGTATACTGCCAGGTCTACGGTCATCGCCACAGGTGGATACGGTCGGCTTTATGGCGCTTCAACCAATGCCATTATCAATGAAGGAAATGGCATGTTCATTGCTTTGGATACAGGGGTGATACCATTAGGCAATATGGAGGCCGTGCAATTTCATCCAACTGGAATTGTACCCTCCTGGATCTTAATTACTGAAGGGGCTCGTGGTGATGGGGGCTATCTGTTGGATAAAAACCACTACCGTTTCATGCCAGATTATGAACCGAAGAAAAAAGAGCTCGCCTCCCGAGACGTTGTTTCCCGGCGGATTATGCAGCATATTCGGCAGGGGTACGGGGTAGATAGCCCTTATGGTGCGCATGTTTGGCTAGACATCAGACACCTGGGAGCAAAGCACATCAACACCAATCTACGGGAAATTGCAAATATCTCACGTAATTTTACGGGAATTGATCCTGTTCATGATCTCATTCCGGTTCGTCCCACCCAACATTATAGTATGGGAGGAATCCGGACCAATATCGATGGGATGGCTTATGGGCTGAACGGACTGTTTGCCCTTGGCGAAGCAGCCTGCTGGGATATGCACGGGTTCAATCGTCTAGGCGGAAATTCTCTTGCCGAAACCGTTGTTGCAGGAATGATCATCGGGGATAAAATTGCGAAATATTCCAAGGAGGCTTCTCTGCAGGTTTCTTCAAAGCTTGTCGACGATCATGTAGGCATTCAGAGAGAGCGGATTCAAACCTTGATCTCCAGGGGCAAGCGTGGCGAAAGTGTATATGAACTACGCCGTAACATGGAGCAGGTTTTGAGTGAAAATGTCGGTATTTTCCGCACGGAAGAGGCCCTTCAGCAGGCGGTGAACAGTTTACACGAATTGCACCAGCGTGCTGCACATGTGGGGTTGTACGGCGGTGGCCAAGGTGCTGATCCTGAACTAGCTTCAGCCCTGCGGATCCAGGGAATGCTCAAGTTAGCCTATTGTATTGCAGCTGGCGCACTTGCCCGCAAAGAGAGCCGGGGAAGCCATTACCGCGAGGATTACCCCAAACGCGATGACGTCAACTGGCTCAAGCGAACGCTGGCCTATTGGCCGATGGAAGCTGATCAGCCGACTCTGCAATATGAAGATGTGAAGATTACGGAATTGCCACCCGGTGATCGTGGGTATGGTGAGGCGAGCATCCCGTCAAAGGGGTAAGCCCAAGAGAGGAGTATGTGAGATGAATCCACGTCAATTAACCTTTCAGATTTTTAGGTACAATCCAGAAACGCCGGAACAACAGCCTTCTATGCAAAATTATGTAGTTGAAGAAGAACCGGGAATGACCCTCTTTATCGCTCTAAACCGGATTCGCGAAACCTTGGATCCTACTCTGAGATTTGACTTTGTTTGCCGAGCTGGGATTTGCGGGTCCTGCGGGATGCTGATCAATGGAACTCCTACCCTTGCCTGTCGAACTTTAACCAAGAATTTGCCGGAAAACATTACCCTAATGCCTCTTCCCGTTTTCCAGCTCTTGGGCGATTTATCTGTGGACACCGGTACATGGTTTCGTGAGATGTCAATCCGCACTGAATCCTGGGTCCATTCCAATAAGGAAATTGACCCGCGGGCACCGGAGGAGCCAATGGATAATGAAACCGCCCTGTCGATTTACGAAGCCGAACGATGTATTGAATGCGGCTGCTGTATTGGGGGATGTGCCACGGCAAATCTCAAGCCCGATTTTATCGGAGCTGCGGGAGTCAACCGGGTCGCACGCTTTATGTTGGACCCGCGAGATCAGCGGAGTGAACAGGAATATTTCGATGTGGTTGGCTCTGAAGATGGAATTTTCGGCTGTATCGGCCTCATGGCTTGTGACGACAACTGCCCCGTCGGAATCCCCTTACAGGGACAACTGGCATACGTTAGAAAAAAGATGGCCTCCGCTGGCTGGAAGCGGAAATGATGGGAGTGAGGGGCTAGTGAAGCCAGATTTGGATGGAATTTGAGAAGTAGGGTCCACTTTTGGGGATTATAGTCGTTTTATGCCCCTTTTTTAAAATTTGTGATGGACCGATGATAGAATCCTCGGTCCTCTTTCTATTAATAAAGCCTATGTGAATTTTGGTAGTAAAGGGCTCCCTATTCGACATTTCTGCAAGAAATGAGCCGTTTAGTCATATGATAGTCGATCCAGGTCACAAAATAAGGGGTCTAGGTCACGGGAAATGAAATCCTTCTCGCATTTGTGGAATGACTTCAAATAAATACCCACACCTGTATCTTGTCGCCCCCTATTTCCCTTCGTCATCAAGTGAAATCCGAGCAATCAAGGCCCACCTCGCCTTGTTCAATGTTTCTTCAACCGAACTGTAGGAGGAAAGACTATTCTGATCTGTTGCTTGAATCCCCCAAACTACTACGCTTTCATCTTCCGGAACATCCATTTTCCCATCGATTTTGATCGGCATTTGTGCTGTATATTTTTTGTCCTTTGGAATGGTCCCCTTCATACTTGTGTAACCTTTTTCCTGCTGAAACAAGACGAGATTAAGATCATATTCGAAGTTTTCATCCATCCCTTGCACCTGCTGGGCCGAAATGATGAATTCCCCTTTGAATTTTCCTTTCCCTTCGCCTTCCTCTATATTAGAAACCATAGATTGGACAGTCTGAACCTTCTTCCCATTCTCCCAGATTTCCGTTTCCACCTTCATATTCGTTTTCGGACCTTCATACTCAAGTGCCACCGCCCCAGCATCTGAACCAAGAAATGCCTCAAACTTCTTCGCATCCCCTGAAAATAAATCGACCGGCGCTACATATAAAACTCCAGTGTCAGTTGGTGCTGGCTGTGGTAACGGGGAACTTTTCTCGTTAGTGGCACAGGCGGTGATGAAAAGAAATAATAAAATCATAAAATAACGCATTCTTCGAACCTCTCCCTTTCCCTTACATATTGAGACGGTGTGCGGGGAGTAAAAGTTACTATAGCGCCAAACCAAATAGCGGAAAATTTTTCCGCTATTGAGCCCCATTCTCCAAATTCTTAGTGATTAACGGTAGCCAGCCTTTACCCTCCGACGCCAACAACTACCCCACAATAATGCGTTCCTTCAAATAATGATAACCGCTCTTTCTCTCATCCTTTTTCAACAGCAAGAGGAATGGTATGATTCCAATCCGTCCAATAAACATGAGCAGCATTAAGATGGATTTGCTAAGACTACTTAATTCAGATGTGATACCAACAGAGGAACCACATGTTCCGAATGCCGAACTTACGTCGTAAATAATCGCTGTAAGCGGAAAAGGTTCGCGCGCAAAAATAATGAAGATGGACAGTATTACAATGATAATGGCAAAGATGAAAACCATCAGGGCTTTTTGCACATCTTCGGGATGCAGCTCTCTGCGGAAAATCCTAATTTCATGCCGTCCTCTCATATAGGCTTTAATCGCTAGCACAACGACGATAAAAGTTGTAGTTCGTATGCCCCCTCCCACACTGCTGGGTGAAGCTCCGATAAACATTAACATACTAATGAAGAGCTGTGTTGGCTCTGTGACTGACGCCATGTCCATCATCGTTAGCCCTGCACTGCGGCTCGTTACAGAATTAAAAAGGGAATAAAATAAAGCCTGATGCCAATTTTTGTTGAACAGAAAATGATTTTTTTCCAACAGCCAAAATCCAATCATGCCGGCAATTAAAAGTCCAAAATAGGTCGATGTTGTTACTTTTGTGAAGAGGGAGAAACGAAATTTCTTTTTCAAATGAACCGTCGCCAAGTATTCACTAATCTCGATTAAAACCGGAAAGCCGATCCCTCCCAGGATAATTAAAAAGACATGAATGATGACAATCACATAATCGTTGGCAAATGGCTGCAGGGATTCTCCTGTAATGTCGAACCCTGCATTCGTGAAGGCACTTACAGATGCAAAAATAGCATGATACAATGCATCGGGCCAATTTGTGTAGTATCCTCTATAAATAAAATAGACACTGAGTAAGATGGCTCCCACCGCTTCAATAATAAGAGCAATTCTTAACACACTAAGCATTAGAGCAACAAGGCCGGCCAATGTCGACTGGTTTTGATCAATCATAATCCATCTTCGCTGCTCAAGGCCGATAGCACGTCCGAGGACGATCCACATAAAGGTTCCAAGCACCATAATCCCAATTCCGCCAATCTGAAACAAGACAATCAGCAACGTCTTCCCCGCAAGATTAAAGGTTGATGCCGTATCCAAAACGGTTAATCCGGTCACACTGACCGCACTTACAGCGGTGAAAAGAGCATCGATGAACGTGACTTTAACACCTGGATTGTGCATGATCGGCAACCATAAAAGGACGGCGGCGGAAATCATTGTTAAGGCGTAGTAGGAAGCAATAATTTGGACAGAACTAAGTTTTCTTCTTCGAGCCGATAATTCCACGTATGTACCTTCCTCACGAATAAAAAATAATATCCCTATCTTACCATAAATCGTAACGAGGATGATGTAAAACATCATCCTCAAAATAGCTATCCATTTAACAGCAACACTTCCGGATCCTCTAGCAACTCTTTTATTTTCACGAGAAAACTGACTGCATCTTTTCCATCAATAATCCGATGATCATAGGAAAGTGCCACATACATCATCGGGCGATTTTCCATTCTTTCTTCATCAAGTGCCACCGGCCGCCATTGAATCGTATGCATACCCAAAATGCCAACCTGGGGAGCGTTGATGATCGGAGTTGATAAGAGGGACCCAAAGGTTCCCCCATTGGTAATCGTGAAGGTACCACCTTGCAAATCGGATAGTTGTAATTTCTTACTCCTTGCTTTCACTGCAAGCTCTTTAATTTTCTCTTCAATCTCAGCAAAATTTAAACGGTCCGCGTTTCGGACGACGGGAACGACAAGCCCCTCCTCAGTGGAAACGGCTATTCCGATATCGTAATACTTTTTCAGAATGATTTCATCGCCCTGGATTTCCGCGTTTACATATGGGAATTCCTTTAAAGCCCGAACAACAGCTTTGGTGAAGAAGGACATGAAACCCAGCTTCACATCATGCTCCTTAAGAAATGCTTCCCCACGCCGTTTACGCAGTTTAAGAATTTCATTCATATCAACCTCATTGAAGGTGGTCAGCATGGCAGCAGAATGTTGGGCAAATACTAATCTATTGGCTATGGTTTGCCGGCGTTTTGTCATGCGGATCCGTTCAATTGGCCTATCCGAAGGGGCTTGAGCATTATTGTCCACCGGTGGGCTAGATGGCAGTTGTTTTTCTATAACCGGATTTTCCCTAGTTTCATGTAGTTTATTACCTGCCTTCACATCCTCCTTATAAATTCTTCCTAAGGGATCCAATCCCTTAACCCGTTCAAGCGGAATTTGCTGTTCGCGTGCCAAACGCCGGGCAGCGGGTGATGCAACGACCGATGATTCTACAGTCGGTTGCGAAGGCTGCTGGACCTGTGCCTCGACCACCGGGCTTTCTGTTGCTTTTTTTTCACTTGAACTTAGAGAGGCCTCCCCTTGATTTTGCAGGGTTGCGATCACATCCCCGACTCTTACAGTACTCCCTGCTGGCTGAAGTATTTCAGCCAATTGCCCACTACCTTCGGCATGAATTTCCATGTTCACTTTATCTGTTTCAATTTCTACAAGCTCTTCGCCCTGCTCGACTTGGTCGCCCGCTTCTTTCAGCCATCGCACGATCGTTACCTCGGTAATAGATTCTGCCAGCTCAGGCACTTTTACTTCGATCACGTTTTTCTCCTCCTACCTTACACGAATGATTAGGATCCTTTTCCCTATTTCCCACTAGTTGCTTCTTGGATAATTCGCTGTTGTTCCGCTTTATGCACATCTGCCAAACCCTCCGCAGGACTTGACCGATCTGGTCTACCTATATATTGGATAGTAAGGTTAGTTAGCCCCCTTAAGCGGGGTTCAATAAAGGTCCATGCTCCCATATTCCGTGGTTCTTCCTGTACCCAGACCAGCTCCTGCAGGTTTTGGCATGACTCCAGGACCCGCCGTAATTCCTCTTCAGGAAAAGGATATAATTGTTCGACACGGATCAACTTTATCTCATTTTTCACAGCCTCCGAGACTGTATTTAGGGCCGTTTCCAACTCAATGGAAATTTTTCCAGTGCACAAAATTAAGCGGCGAGCCCCTCGACTTTCCAAAGTTCTTTCCTGAACCGGTTGAAACATTCCAGCGGCCAGATCCTGTGGCCTTGAGGCCGCTTCAGGGTGGCGAAGAAGTCCTTTCGGTGTAAAGAGGATTAACGGGCAACCTTTCCGTGTCCCAACAAATGCTGCCTGTTCCCGAAGCAAGTGATAGTATTGGCCAGCACTTGTGGGAATAGCAATGCGCATATTGTTTTCGGCCGCCAACTGAAGGAAACGTTCCGGCCGTGCACTGGAATGTTCAGGCCCTTGCCCTTCATATCCGTGGGGAAGAAGCATAACAAGATGTGAGGATTGTCCCCATTTTGCTTCACCAGCCGCAAGAAACGTATCAATTAACACCTGTGCAGCATTCACAAAATCGCCAAATTGTGCCTCCCATAAGACCAGGGTGTCCTGTGCAATTCCATCATACCCATATTCAAAGCCTAGAACAGCTGCCTCAGATAAGGCACTGTTATACACAGAAAAGGATGCTTTAGCACCTGGCAAATGTTGCAATGGCATATAACCTGCACCTGTCTGTTGGTCATGCAAAACTAAATTTCGGTGAGCGAAGGTTCCCCTTTGCGTGTCCTGACCCGTGAAGCGAATGGGTACCCCTTTCCTTAGAATCGTCGCAAAAGCTAAGGTTTCGGCATGACCAAAGTCCACTTTACCATCATCTTCAAAAGCCTCTTTTCTCCGCTGAAGAATCTTATCGAGCTTAGGATAAATTTGAAAGTTCGGCGGCCATTCAAGCAACTGATCCGTCACTTGAAGAAGATCATCCACTGAAACCGATGATTGGATTATCCCTTGCCCTTGCCCTTGGAGCTCTTCCGAACTGTCATCAGGCAAGTATTTTCCACTTTTCACCTTCTCATAGGCTTCTTTCAGACGTCTTTGGCTCGCCTCTATTAGGCTGTGGTCCTCCTCTTTCTTGATGGTCCCCATCTTAGCCAATTCCTCAGCATACAAGGTCCTTACGCCTGGGTGTGCAGAAACCTTGTGATAGAATATAGGCTGTGTTGCGAATGGATCATCCATTTCGTTATGGCCAAAACGGCGAAAACCGACTAAATCAATTAGAAAATCCTTATGAAATCGATTCCGATATTCAAAAGCTAAATGAATTACTTGTAAGCATGCCTCCGGATCATCCGCATTGACACGAACGATAGGGATTTCAAAACCTTTCGCAAGATCACTAGCATATTGTGTGGAACGTGAATCTTCGCTGTCCGTTGTAAAACCAATCTGGTTATTAGCGATGATATGAATCGTTCCGCCTGTATTGTAGCCCTTTAATCTGCTTAAATTTAGAGTTTCCGCAACAATTCCTTCTCCTGGAAACGCCGCATCGCCATGCACTAAAATGGCAAAGGCTTTCGTTAAATCCTGTTTAGGAGCACCAGGAGCTTTCCGCTCTTCCTGGGCAGCCCGTGTGTAGCCTTCTACTACAGAACCAACAAATTCTAAATGGCTTGGATTATTAGCCAATACGATGCGGACCGGGTTGGAATGCTCAATTTCTAATTCCCGATCAGCTCCCAGGTGGTATTTCACATCCCCTGTCCATCCATGGCTCATACCAATAGATCCTTCAGATGGAACAAGCTCGGGATGTGGGCTGTGATAAAATTCGGAGAGGATAGCCTCATATGGCTTTTCCAAAACATGGGCCAGCACATTAAGCCGCCCGCGATGGGCCATTCCCATCAACACCGTTTCAGTACCCTCAATCGCACCTTCACGAATTAGTTCTTGAAGCATGGGAACAAGAATGTCCAAGCCCTCAAGTGAAAAACGTTTTTGGCCGGCAAAGGTACGATGCAAGAAGTGTTCAAATTCCTCCACGTCTGTCAGTTTTTCTAGGAGGGCTTTTCGTTCTGATGTTGATAGCGTATGCCGATAAGCCCCCGTTTCCACCATATGGTTTAACCATTTCCACTCTTCTCGATCATGAATATGTGTAAATTGGTATGCTGTAGTTCCTGTATAAATTTTCTGCAAATATCCAACAACATCTGCCCCGTTTTTTAAATACTCGGGAGACTCCGCAAAAAGAATTTTCGCCGGAATCTTCTCCAGGTCGTCTTTACTCAATCCATGTGCTGCCGGATCAAGCAGCTCGTGATATTCCTGCTTCTTAAAGGAATTGACGTTAGCCGCTTGATGGCCATGGATGCGAAGATGCTGAATCAGCTTAACGGCGGAAACAAGCTTACTCATGTCGGCTACAAACTGCACTGCGTTACCTTCTGATTCCACGGAAGTTTGTGAAGAATAGGTAGGTGGCCCTCCCCATCTGCTAAAGAGCTCCCTCCACTCCATGTCCACTGACTCCTGGTCATTCAGATAGCGTTCATATTGCTCTTGTATATAGCCAAGGTTTGGCCCTTCTATTTCCAACCATGGTGATGTGGTGTACATCTTGGCAGTAGTCATATCCCTTCCTCCAATCCATTCCAAATCTTACTTTCTATTATGTGTCTAATGATAATCATTTTCAATAAAAAATAACTTGATCCAAGTCAAGTTATATTCCTGTGAAAAGGTTTCTAATACTATCATATGAATCAGGGTTTCCTTGGGTATACTGGATTATGTAGGTAAAAGCAACTATTTATTGGAATGATAACGGTATTACGCCGAAGTGCATAACAAACTAATAAAGGAGGATCGTTTTAATGGATTACCGTATAGAACACGATACCCTGGGTGAGGTTCAGGTCCCGGCGGATAAATTATGGGGGGCTCAAACCCAACGGAGCTTCAACAATTTTAAAATCGGAATAGAAAAAATGCCGGGTGAGGTTATTCGCGCATTTGCCTTAATAAAAAAAAGTGCGGCCCGCGTCAATCAACGTTTAGGAAAATTAACAACGGAAAAAGCCCAAGCGATCGAATTTGCTGCAGATGAGGTGTTAAGCGGGAAACTTGATGCCCATTTCCCCTTAGTCGTATGGCAAACAGGAAGTGGAACACAGTCGAATATGAACGTTAATGAGGTCATTGCCCATCGTGCCAACCAGTGGCTGGAACAGGCGGGCAGTTCTGAGCGCATTCACCCGAACGACGACGTGAACAAATCCCAAAGTTCAAACGATACTTTCCCAACTGCCATGCATATTGCGGGGATGATTGTGATTGAGGAAAATGTTCTTCCATCTTTAATTAGATTGAAAGACACGTTGCGGCAAAAATCGGAGCAGTTTCAAGATATTATTAAAATTGGACGCACCCACTTGCAGGATGCCACTCCTTTAACCTTGGGGCAAGAAGTAAGCGGATGGCACCGGATGTTAGAAAAAAACGAAGCGATGCTAAAGCAAAGTATGGAGTCGATGCAGGAGTTGGCCATTGGAGGAACAGCAGTGGGTACGGGGATTAACGCACATCCCCAATTCGGACAAATGATGGCAGAAGAAATTAGTAGGCTAACCGGCAGACCCTTTGTATCTGCAGTGAATAAATTTCAAGCTTTAACAAGTCATGACGAGCTTGTTTATGTGCATGGGTCTCTCAAAGCTCTTGCCTGTGATTTAATGAAAATTGCCAATGATGTGCGGTGGCTTGCCAGTGGTCCGCGAAGTGGAATTGGGGAACTCATTATTCCAGCCAACGAGCCAGGAAGCTCCATCATGCCTGGCAAGGTAAATCCAACACAAAGTGAAGCCATGACAATGATTGCCTGCCAAGTGATGGGCAATGATACTTCGCTTGGATTTGCAGCAAGCCAAGGAAACTTTGAATTGAACGTATTTAAGCCAGTGATTATTTACAATTTTCTTCAGTCCTGTCGTCTCCTTGCTGATGGGATGAACTCCTTTAATGACCGTTGTGCTGCCGATCTTGAAGCGAATATGGATGTCATAAGACAAAATTTAGAAAGGTCTTTAATGTTAGTGACGATCCTCAACCCCCATATCGGCTACGAAAAAGCAGCGCAAATTGCCAAGTTGGCCCACAAGGAAGGGCTCACTTTGAAGGAAGCTGCATTGAAAACCGGGTTCCTTACAGAAGAACAATTCGACACGATTGTGAAACCAGAAAAGATGATTCATCCCACGGAATAGCGGAAATATTTTCCGCTATTTCACTTCGTCCCACTTCTTTTCCAATATTGGTGGCTGGTAGTTTAACATGGCTTCCACTAGTTGCGCAGCATCCGAACCTGCTAAGAACAATTTCTGGTGCGATGTTTTAACAAATCCGGCTTCAACCATATGCCTCATCGCCTGAAGCAAAGGGGTGTAATATTGATCGATATTAAAAATACCAATTGGTTTCTGGTGGATGCCAATTTGTGCCCAGCAGATGACCTCAAACAGTTCTTCCAATGTTCCAAAACCACCGGGCAATGCGATGTATCCATCAGCAAGTTCACTCATCGTTGCTTTTCTTTGGTGCATATCGTCAACTTCAATCAGTTGGGTCAAACCCTTATGAACAATCTCTCCGCGAAAAAGCCCTTTTGGCATAACACCTGTGACCTTTCCTCCAAGTTCCAAAACACGGTTGGCTACCTCTCCCATAAGTCCAGTGTTGGATCCTCCATACACGAGTTCCATACCTTTTTCAACCAATACTTCTCCCAGCTCACGCGCGTTTGTTTTAAATTGTGAATTAGCACCAAAGTTTGAACCCGCAAACACACAGATTTTTTTCATTTCGCTCTTCTTCCTTCCTGACTCTTTCCTTCTATCTTACACAAATTACATATGAATTTAAAATATGACCATTTGGATTTATTCCAATAATCTAGATGGAAATGGTATGATTAAATAGAAATCTGAGAACAGGAGGGAATTTGATGTTACAAGTGCCGAATCAAGATGAATATCAAGAATACTATGAACCCTACGTGAAAGTGATTCCGGAAGGGGACTTAATACAAATCCTAAAATCTCAGCTATCCGAGATGAAAATACTAATCGATAATTTAACAGAGGAACAAGCTCTATTCCGCTATGCACCCGAGAAATGGAGTATTAAAGAGGTCCTCGGGCATGTGACAGATACTGAGCGGATTATGAGTTACCGTCTTCTACGCATAGGACGCGGTGATACTACCGACTTAGCCGGATTTGACGATCAACTTTATGTACGCAATGCGAATTTTAATCAGCAATCGCTTTCCAATCTTCTTCAATATTTTGAGGCCACCCGCCATTCAACGATCGCGGTGATGTCAACCCTGTCTAATGAAGCCTGGTTAAGAAGAGGGACCGCCAATCAAACCGAGGTTTCTGCACGGGCGCTTGCCTACATTATAGCCGGACACGAGCGTCACCATCGTCAGGTGATTCACGATAAATATTTGGCAGCATTAAGATGATATCTAAGGGGTTGCCCATTAGAAGATGAGCAACCCCTTATTCTACCGCATATAAAGCTCTTCTTAACCACTTGGTCGATATTGCTCTTGCGAAAGCTCCTTAATACTATCAATCCAATCCCGATAACTCTCAAACTGGTCAGTTTTATACCCAAAATGTTTTTTAATCAACTCTATGGATTTTCTCTCTTCATCACTTAATATTCCATCGGTAAAGATAATCCCTAGAATCTCTGTCAGGGCAATCTGCCTGGAACGTTCACTCCGAAATTCCTTCAGGATCCGTTCAATCGACCAATTCTCGATCGAATACTCTTCCTCTAATTGCATTTCCCTTTTATAATCTTCCATAAATACTTCTTCCGACGAGGTCATCGCCCCGTCAATCGAAGCAACTAGATGAGCTAGCTCTAGGAAAGCCTTTTTTTCCTGTGGTAATAATTCTGTAAGAAACATCCGCCCACCCTCCAATCTATTTTAATCGCCTAAATCCTTTTCACACAAAAAAGACAGCGTTTTCATTTTACCAACTGACTCAAGCTTATTAGCTTTTTAACAATATTGCAAGTGGAGAAAGTGCCCAATAATCATTTAAATCAACATTCCCCCTCCGTTTCAATTTTCTTCTGATTCTTTTTTTGTAAGATTTTTTGGCAGGAATTAAAGAAAAGAAATCGAACATTAAAGTAATGAATGGTAGAAGTCTCCTTTTTTAGGTCAATAATAGCAGATGAAAATAAACAGAGAAGGATGGGATGGAATGCAAACCTACACATGGAATGGGGATTATCCACTCTACCGCGTTCTAGACGAAAACGGTGTTGTTTGCGGTCAGTTACCCTCATTATCAGATGATAAAATAATAGAAATGTATCGATGGATGATCATAACAAGGTACTTTGATCAACGTGCTGTGAACCTTCAGCGTCAGGGTCGAACCGGGACCTATGCCCCATTCAGTGGACAAGAAGCGGCGCAGATTGGAAGCTTTGCACTGATTGAAAAGGATGATTGGCTCTTTACAAGCTACCGTGACCTTGCGGGTCTTATGTATTACGGCTTTCCTATGCACCAATCCCTCTTTTTCAGCATGGGCCACCCATTTGGTGGACATGTTCCTGAAGATATGAATGTCTTACCCTACCAAATTATTATCGGAGCTCAGACTCTGCACGCTGTAGGGACCGCTTGGGCAAGCAAGCTGAAGGGTGAAAATAGAGTCTCTGTCACCTATTTTGGTGATGGGGCCACATCACAGGGAGATTTTCACGAAGCCTTAAATTTTGCAAGCGTTTATAAAGCACCGACTATATTCTTCTGTCAAAACAATCAATGGGCAATTAGCGTTCCTCTGCACCGTCAAATGGCCACTCCGACCATCGCTCAAAAGGCTTTAGCCTATGGGATGGAAGGGATTCGTGTAGATGGAAATGATCTTTTCGCTGTGTATAACGCAATGAAGCGCGCGGTTGACCGCGGACGCGCAGGTGAAGGTCCCACCTTGATTGAAGCGGTTACTTATCGCCTTGGTTCCCATACGACGGCTGACGACCCGACCCGTTATCGTGATGCTGATGAACTTATGGAATGGAAGGATAAGCGAGATCCTATCATTCGTTTAAGAAAGTTCCTAGAAAACAAGGGTATCTGGAATGAATCGTTGCAGAAGGATGCCGAACAACAGGCAAAGGTCCTTGTCGATGAGGCGATTGCCGCTGCGGAATCGTTTCCCAAGCCAAATCCTGCCGATGTATTTGATTATGTATACAGTACAGCTACTCCAGACCTGGTTGAACAGAAAACGAAATTTTTACAGCACGGAGGAAGGGAGAGATAACCAATGGCAAACCTCACAATGATCCAAGCCATAAATGAAGCTTTAAGAATTTCATTGGAGCAGGATCCGCGAACCATCATTCTAGGAGAGGATGTTGGACATAACGGTGGCGTATTCCGGGCAACGGAAGGTTTACAAGCCAAATTTGGTGAAAATCGCGTCGTTGACACCCCATTGGCTGAATCGGCCATTATTGGAACCTCCATTGGTTTGGCTCTAAACGGGATGAAACCGATTGCGGAGATTCAATTTCTTGGCTTTATCTTTGAGACGATGGACCAGATTGCCTCCCAGGCCGCGCGGACACGCTTTCGCTCACAGGGCCGCTTCCATGTTCCATTGGTCATTCGCACCCCATTTGGTGGAGGCGTTCGAACCCCCGAGATGCATGCAGATAGCTTGGAAGCGCTGTTCCTACATACGCCTGGTCTTAAAGTAGTTATGCCAAGCAATGCTTATGATGCCAAAGGACTGCTTCTCTCGGCCCTTGCCGATCCCGATCCTGTGTTATTCCTTGAGCCGATGAGACTTTATCGGTTATATCGTCATGAAGTCCCAGCTGAACCCTACCAAATTCCGCTTGGCAAAGCCAATGTTGTACGGGAAGGCACACATATCACTATTGTTACTTGGGGACCCATGGTTCCTGTGACCATGGATGCCGTAAAGCAATTGCAGGATAAACATAACATTTCCTGCGAGGTGATCGATCTTCGTACGATCTCACCTATCGATACGGAAACGATTATCCAATCGGTCGAAAAAACAAATCGGGCACTCGTAGTCCATGAGGCAGTGAAAACCGGTGGAGTGGGTGCAGAAATCATTGCCAGGATCAATGAAAGAGCTCTGTATTCTCTAGAAGCACCCGTGAAAAGAGTAACAGGATTTGATACGCCTTACCCAATGTCAATGGTAGAAGACCATTGGCTGCCAAATTCCGAGCACATTATCAACGCTGTGTTAGAAACGATTAACGAATAAAAACAGGGGCGACTCAGTTTTTAAAATGTACCCTTTGTAAAGGACGCTATAAAAAAGTCTAGGCAGCTCTAAGAAGATGATCTCTGAATTGAACAGGGGTCATCTTTTTTAAA
>NZ_JAGGKT010000014.1 GCF_017873965.1 Ammoniphilus resinae
TCTCCAGTTTCTCCGTGTTGTATCTGCTTATTATACAAAAAAGTACCCCATAGGTAGACTTTTTTTAATGTGTCTACTCTATAGGGTACATTTTAAAAAATGGGACAGCCTTTTTTTTCACTTAGTATTCTTTCACAATATTGTAGAAGGTATCTCTTTCTACTGCTTTTCTTCCTGCCCCTTCGATCAGCCAAACAAGTTCTTCACGTGTTAGTGCGCTTTGTGTTAAGGCTCCAACCGCATGGCTGATTCGTTCTTCCGTCAATGTTCCATGGATATCGGAAGAACCAAAGTTCATAGCTAATTGGGTTAATTGGGTACCAATGTTAATCCAGTAAGCTTTAATATGTGGGAAGTTATCGAGCATCAAACGGCTGATGGCGATGGTTTTTAGGTCATCGAAAGCAGAGGTTCTCCGCTTAATTCCGGCATTTTTGCTTTTGGGCTGAATAGCCAAAGGGATAAACACCAAGAATCCATTGGTCTCATCCTGCAGTTTCCGTACACGATCCATATGGATCAGACGTTCTTCGTAGGATTCAATGGAACCATACAACATTGTGGAATGGGTTTTTAAACCGAGCTCGTGTGCAATTCGATGAGTATTTAACCATTCATCTGTGCTAGCCTTCTCCGGACTCATTTTCTCCCGGTAATTCTCGGTAAGAATTTCCGCACCGCCGCCAGTTAAAGACTCAAGACCTGCCTTCATTAGTTCTTGTATAACCTCTTTTACGCTTAGACCGGAAATTTGGCTAAAAAAGACAATTTCTGCTGCCGTATAAGCCTTGATGGTTACATCCGGATAATGTTTTTTCAAGGTTCGAACAGTATTCACATAATACTCAAAAGGGACTGTGTGATTATGTCCGCCGACAATATGAAACTCCCGAATCGATGATTGGAAGTTCTTTTCCACGTAATGAAGAAGTTCTTCTTCATTCATTGTGTAGGCACCCTCTTCACCAGGGTCGCGACGGAAACCACAAAATTTGCAATGGGCTTCACAAACATTCGTAGGGTTAATGTACATATTTTGAATGAAGAAAACACGGTTGCCATTTCTCTTTAAATTAAAAGTGTTGGCTAATTGCCCAATGGTTAGTAAATCATTCGAATGATAGAGGGTTAGCCCGTCATCGATCGTTAGGCGTTCCCCAATTTTGACCTTTTCGATGATTGGTAATAGTGCTTTATCAGCAGCTTCTTGTAATAATAGGCTCATTTACCTTTTTCACCTCAATATTCTTTATAAATTGTCCTGTCTAGTTTTTAATCACTTACTCATTATAAGTTTAAATGGTGGGGGAGACAAGGAAAATACATGTTGGCGGATAATGGGTAATATATATATCAACGGTATTCACCTTGAGGAAAGGGGAAATTACCTGTATACTTTTAAGTATAGAGGTGTAAGATATTGATTAGTTTTTGGCCTCAGACGAGGAGGGGTAAAATGATTAAAATCAGTGAAGATGCAGTAGGTAAGATTAAGGAAATACTTGCTGAGCAGAATAACGAGAATTTGTTTTTGCGCGTTGCTGTGAATCAGGGGGGCTGTAGTGGTTTTACCTATGGCATGGGATTTGATGAAGAAGAACGCACCGGTGACAAGGATTTTGTTATAGATGGATTAAGGGTTGTAGTCGACGAGGATAGTGCAAAATATTTATATGGTGTGGAAATTGATTATAAAGAATCAATGGTGGGCGGCGGGTTTACCATTGAAAATCCCAACGCAATTGCCACATGCGGTTGTGGTTCCAGTTTCCGTACGGCAACAGATGAAGGAAAAGCGGAGAAGTGTGATTAATGATAAAAAAAAAACCGGCCAGCGGAAATGCTGGCCGGTTTTTTTCAGGAATTCCTTGCTCCGAGAAGCATGGTGTAGGCAACATAGCTTGCCATCGCAATGAAGGATAATACCGCACCAATCATCCCTTCAATTGAACCACCTGTTCCGACTAACAATAGGATTGGTATGGCAAAAGTTACAACGACAAGAAAAGCGATGTAAATGATATTTGTTGTTGTTCGTGACATGTTCATGTCCTCCTAAACAGAATCTGTATCCTTACTTTTTGTTTAGAAAAACATTACTATGCCATGAAAAAAACACCAGTCCTTAAAGATTCATCGAACTACTGTGTCCAGGTTGTAGCTTGGCTTCTGGATCAATATAGGATTTTGCGTTGTTAACAGCTGTAGGGGCTTCCCCAAAGCCAACGGCAATTAATTTTACTTTTCCCGGATAGGTAGCGATATCGCCTGCAGCATAGATTCCTGGAATATTGGTTTCCATCTTGGAGTTGACCAGAATGCTTCCTTTCTCCAATTCCAGCCCCCAGCTTTTAATTGGACCAAGAGAGGAAACAAATCCAAAGTTAACAATGACTGAATCTACTGCTAATGTTTGTTTTTCCTGTGTTTTGTTTTGCATAACAGTCAGTGTTTCTATCGTATCTTTCCCGTTAAGATCCTTGATTTCATACGGGGTTAAAACCTTCACCCTGGAGTTCATCAAAGTTTCTACACTATGCTCATGCGCACGGAATTTATCTCGACGATGAATAATATGGACTTCTTTGGCAATCGGTTCTAACATCAAAGCCCAGTCCACAGCCGAATCGCCTCCACCGATTACAGCTACCTTTTGACCAGCAAACAAATTAAGGTCATTGACAAAGTAGTGAAGGTTTTTCCCTTCATATATTGAAGCTTTCGGATGCTCCAGGCGCCGTGGTTCAAAAGCACCCACCCCCGCTGTAATAATCACCGCTTTTGCCAGGTGAATACCTTTATCCGTGGTAACCACGAATTGATCTCCTTGTTTTTCAAGATTTAAAACTCGTTCTTCTAAAGAAATGGTTGGTTCAAAGTACATAGCCTGTTCTTTAAGTGCATTCACCAATTCCTGGGCGCGGATTTTTGGGAATCCAGCTACATCATAAATATATTTTTCAGGATAAAGAGCGGCAAGCTGTCCACCTAATTGAGGCATGCTTTCAATGATTTTTACTGAGCATTGGCGCATTCCGCCGTAAAAAGCAGTGAAAATCCCCGTTGGTCCACCGCCAACGATTAAAAGGTCATAAACTTTTTCATCACGATAAAGATTCATCATCTGACACCTCCGGAATAATCCTACTAAAGCTCTTTACTTTATCTAGGGCAACGTTAAAGAGGTAAAAAGAATATGAATTTTTCTATCTTTATGATTTCATTGATTCTAATTATAACTTCGGTAACATTTTCTGGAAAGACTAAAATGTAATCCAAGTCTGATTTCCTTGTTTTAATAGTGAAAATACATCTAATTAGTTGTTAATATTCTGAATATAACTTTGTGCAATTTTTCACTTGAAAACTCTGCCAAAAGGTTTTATGATTAGATTGTGAACGAATTGTGAAAAAATGAGCATAGGATTTTCGGTAAAAAAGGAAAAACCTTTTAGGGTTTCATTTCACTCTTTGTAAAATACTATACAAAAAGGTATGGGGTTAAGTGAAATAGAATACCTTAACAAACAATATATAGAAACTGGATGTGATGGGATGAATAAGAGGATCGTAATTTTAGGTGCCGGTTACGGTGGGATGATGACAGCTACAAGGCTTCAAAAGATGTTGAACTACAACGAAGCAGAAGTTACATTGGTAAACAAGCATGATTATCATTATTTAACAACCTGGTTACATGAGCCAGCTGCAGGTACCCTTGATGCTGAACGCTGTCAGATTGAAATTGAATCCGTGATCGATACCAACCGGATTAACTTTGTAAAAGGAACTGCTGAGTCTATTGATCCCAACGCGAAATCCGTAAAATTAACGGATGGGCAAACGCTTGAATATGATTATCTAGTAGTGGGCCTCGGTGCAGACCCAGAAACATTCGGAATCCAAGGATTAAAAGAATATGCTCTAGGTATTCGAAGCATCAACAGCGTCCGTTTAATCAAAGAACACATTGAATATATGTTTGCGAAATATCGCAGTGAACCAGATAAATTGGAATATTTAACAATTATTGTAGGTGGTGCAGGATTTACAGGTATCGAATTTGTCGGAGAATTAGGTGATCGCATTCCTGAACTATGCAATCAATTTGATATCGATCCTTCCCTCGTAAAAATATACAGCATTGAAGCAGCTCCAACCGCATTGCCAGGATTTGATCCGGAATTAGTTGAGTATGCAATGAACATATTGGAGCGCAAGGGTGTTACCTTCAAAATTAATACACCAATTAAAGAATGTAATCCAGATGGCGTTATTTTGGCAACTGGTGAAGAAATTAAAGCTGGAACTATCGTATGGACCGGTGGCGTACGCGGAAACGCAATCGTAGAAAATTCCGGTTTCGAAACGATGAGAGGTCGGGTAAAAGTCGATGATTTCCTTCGTGCACCTGGGCATGATAATGTATTCATCCTTGGTGACTGTGCATTGATCATCAACGAAGAAACCAATCGTCCATACCCTCCAACAGCACAAATTGCGATGCAACAAGGGCAAACCTGTGCGGAGAACCTCACCTCATTAATTCGTGGAGGAGAATTGAAGAAATTTACTCCAGAAATTAAAGGGACTGTAGCTTCTCTTGGTAAAGGCGAAGCAATGGGGATTGTAGGTTCTAAGAAAATTTATGGTTCCACAGCATCTGTTATGAAGAAAGTCATCGATAACCGTTACTTGTATCTATTAGGCGGAATGGGACTATTGTTGAAAAAATCTAAACTTTAGGTGATGTCGAATGCGGCATGCAAGTGTTCAGGTTAGAGCGAAGCTGACGAAAGAAGAGCAAGAAAGGTACGAGCAGCTCTTTGAAGTAGGAAAATTCCTTGAGGATTCAAATCGTTACGATTTGGCCTATGCAGTACAAAAGGAAATAGAGTATCTAATCCTCCCAGCGATCGAACGGCTAAAAGAAGGCAGCAAAGAAAGAGACCGCATCAATCAAGCCTATTTGCATCAGATGAATAATCAATAAAAAACAGCCCTTTTGGGCTGTTTTTTCGTGGATTGGTGAGGGGGCGTAGAGTCTGTCTTTTGAGTGGAACTTAGGAGCTAAGTTGACCAGTCTATCGGATTCAAGTAAACTAGTTCTTATGAAGAAAAATGGAAGGTGATTTACGGTGAACATTGCCCAACTTATTATTTCGGTTCCTTTATTTTTGGTATTGGCGTTCGGAATAGGATTTATTATAAATATGTTAATTAAAACAACATGGCTGCCTTTGGCCGTTTATGTTTTAGTTCTCATTTACTTATTTGTTAAAATGGGTGCGCTGCTTCCGGTAGATTATATAGTGCTCACTTCGGGTCTGCTTGGTGCGATCTTAAGTGGAGTTACAATTAAAACTCTCAGAGCAAAAGGGTATCGGATGTTTTAAAGATAGAAGAAGGGCTTCTTCTCAACTGTATCTAAGTTGATGAAGAGGCTCTTTTTTTATTTCACCAGTTCGATTTGGACTGAAAATCTAAGATCCCTACGAGTTGAGTCCTAAAAACGTCTCTGTTCCCTCCTACATCCCCAGAACTAGTATATATTCCTGAAAAATGGAGACCATGAAATTATGGAGAGGAACTAAGAAGGGGAGTAGAGAATGAAACTCGTACATACAACGTATGTTGTAACCACGATTTTATTTGTTTTGGCTGCTTCGTTTTTACTAACGGAGCAATCTGTGCCAAACCAGGATATACAAGTGAAGGTTGAGGAACCAGCGGAAAAGCCGGTGGTGCCTGAACAAACTGAACAAATGCCTGAAGTGGCGAGCGAGCATGATTTATTGGCCCACTTACCAAGTGTGGATGTTGTGGCTACAGGTTATTATGCAGGCCCGGAGTCGACGGGGAAGGATGTAGGCCATCCCCAATATGGGATTACATACTCGGGAGTTAAGGTTGTTCGGGATGTGTACTCGACTATTGCGGCCGATTTAACCATGTTTCCGTTAGGAACGATTCTCTATATTCCCGGATATGGGTATGGGGTCGTAGCTGACATTGGTTCAGCTATCAAAGGAAACAAGATTGACCTATATTTTGATACGATTGACGATGTTTATAATAAGTGGGGAAAAAAGTCCCTTGATGTCTATGTCGTCAAACGTGGTGAGGGGATCCTCACAGAAGCGATGATGAAGGACCTAAACAATAAACAATTAGTCCGCGCTAACGTTCAGTTGAATTAATAGGAAAAGGCTGTTCGAGATCGATAAACCGATGGAGACAGCCTTTTTTCTTCTATAGATCAAAACAAGTGGACAAAGCAAGTGCCATTATAATTCCAACACTGCCGCCCACTAACACTTCTGCAGGCTGGTGGCCGAGAAGCTCTTTTAATTTTTGGCGGTTTTGCTCGCGAAAAGGTTTGATACGAAAATGTTTTAGATCTTCTTGAAGGGATCGGAAATCCTCGAGTAAACTATTTAACAAGGCTGCGTGCTCGCCAGCATGTCGTCTTACCCCAGCAGCATCAAACATGACTATGACGGCGAAGACAACGGATAATGCGAAAAAAGCACTATGAAATCCCTCTGTCATCCCGATCGCTGTGGCCAGACCTGTCACCGCAGCAGAATGGGAACTTGGCATCCCGCCTGTACTAAATAATAGGCCCCATTGCCAGGTACGATGGGTGATAAAGTGTAAAGGAACTTTGATAGCTTGGGCAATGCCAATTGAGGCCAGAGAGGCCCACAGAGGGTAGTTCTCAAGTAATGACATGGATATAAAATCTTCCTTTCTGTAACCTGTCCTCTTCTTATTTTATCAAAAAACGCTAACAATCCTCTAGTTTTCTTTCTAATCTCCAAAATATGAATGATAAACAATAAAACAAAGGTAAAGTTCGCCTTTTAAATATTTTTTCTTTCCTTTTGTCCGGTATTATCGTATAATGTTCCTACAAAACGAATATGATGAACTCGTATAATAACAGGAATAGGGCCTGTGAGTCTCTACCTTTCCACCGTAAATGGAAAGACTACGAGTGAATACCAATAATTTTGGGGAAATGGACCCGGAATATTTGTTTTCACTCGAAACAGATATTCCGGGTTTCCTTTTTTCTAAAAAGCTTTGGAGGATTGAACAGTGAAACTACTGAAAGAAAAAATTCAACAAGAAGGCATCATTTTGTCTGAATCAGTTTTAAAGGTCGATTCCTTTTTGAATCATCAAATTGATCCAGATTTAACAGTGGCCATGGGGAAAGATTTTTATCAGCACTTTTCCAAAGGAAAAAAGGTGACAAAAGTTTTAACCATTGAGTCCTCTGGGATTGCAGTAGGACTTACAACGGCTTTAGAATTTGGAGTTCCCTTGGTATTCGCTCGTAAGAAGAAATCATTAACCATGAACAATGAAGTTTTTGTATCAAAGGTTTACTCCTTTACTAAACAAGAAACGAATGAAATTACGGTCAGCAAGAAGTTTCTTTCTGCCGATGACCATGTACTGATTATTGATGATTTTTTGGCTAATGGCGAAGCGGCGTTGGGACTAGTATCTATCGTTCAACAAGCTGGAGCGAGTCTGGCGGGAATGGGGATCGTGATTGAAAAGGCCTTTCAAGATGGGGGTCAAAAGCTAAGAAATGCTGGATTTCATGTTTATTCCTTAGCACAGATCATCCGTTTGGACCATGAGAAAAAGAAAATCGAATTCCGTGAGGAGGCTTTAGTATAATGGGCAAAAACAATCCGGGAAAGGTGTTTTCACTGGGATTACAGCATGTATTGGCCATGTATGGGGGAGCGATTATTGTTCCTTTGATTGTTGGCGGAGCATTAAAACTAAATATGGAACAAATGGCTTATCTGGTTGCTATTGATTTGCTGATGTGTGGTGTAGCGACATTGTTGCAGGTTTGGAAGAATAAGTATTTTGGTATTGGTTTGCCCGTTGTGTTAGGCTGTGCCTTTCAATCAGTGGCTCCGATGATCGCCATCGGCTCTTCGTATGGCATGTCTGCCATTTATGGCGCCATCATCGGATCTGGAATCTTCGTGTTGCTTATATCTGGTGTATTTGGGAAATTAATGAGATTTTTTCCGCCAGTTGTCACTGGGTCCGTTGTGACGATTATTGGAGTTACCTTGATTCCTGTTGCTTTTAACAACGCAGCGGGTGGAGTGGGAAGCCCAGACTTCGGAAATATCGAAAATCTATTGCTTGCTTTTGGAGTATTAGCCTTTATTATTGTTATTAATCGTTATTTTAATGGTTTTATCCAGGCAATCTCTGTGTTGTTAGGGATGATTATTGGAACTGTTGCTGCTTATCTTATGGGGAAGGTGGATTTATCCCCTGTCGCCGATGCATCTTGGTTTTCCGTTCCACATCCGCTTTACTTCGGGACCCCAACCTTTGAGTGGGGGGCTGTACTCACAATGTGCCTTGTCATGATTGTTACCATGGTTGAATCCACGGGCGTATTTTTAGCCTTGGGGAAAATCTGCGAACGTGACTTGAACTCAGCAGATTTAACTAAAGGGTATCGTGCGGAAGGATTAGCGATCGTTCTTGGGGGGATTTTTAATGCCTTTCCTTATACAACTTTCTCGCAAAACGTAGGATTAGTTCAACTTTCAAAAGTAAGAACGCGAGACGTAATTGTCGTCGCCGGATTCATTTTAGTTGTTTTAGGATTCCTGCCAAAGTTTGCAACACTGGCTACTCTCATACCGAATCCGGTTTTGGGTGGAGCAATGGTAGCGATGTTTGGCATGGTGGCTGCTTCAGGGATTAAGATGCTTGGTGCTGTAGATTTCAACCGCAATGAGAATCTTCTAGTAATCGCTTGTTCAGTTGGAATGGGATTAGGGGTGTCCGTTGTACCGGATTTCTTTGCTCAGTTGCCATCAAGCATCCGAATTCTTGTGGATAATGGGATTGTCGCAGGAAGTTTAACTGCTATTATTTTAAATATCTTCTTTAATATGGGACTTTCAGAAAAAAAAAGTACGGTATCGAACAGTAAACATGTCAAAGCAAGTTAAATATCGATAGAGGTCGGCTTCATTATGAAGCCGACTTTTTTATTCGATATCTTCTTCAACGAGGACTTGATGGGTAAATTCCCCCAAAATATTCGATACATAATAGGTTTATGTGTTACGATAAACTTATCTAAAACGATACAAGAGGAGGGCGCATATGTCATTTCAAAACCCCGGTTTGGAGGAACGCAGGGATATTTTAGTAAACGCCAAAACGATTGCGGTTGTTGGTCTCTCAGATAACCCTTATCGCGCCAGTTACATGATTAGTCAAGCCATGCAGCAAAGCGGTTACCGGATCATTCCAGTGAACCCATCAATCACAGAGGCTCTTGGTGAAAAAGCAGTCCCATCACTAACAGATATAGAAGAGCCGGTAGATGTTATAAATGTTTTTCGCCGCAGTGAACATATCATGCCCATTGCAGAAGATGCAGTAAAGTACGGGAAATGTAAAATCTTTTGGCTTCAATCCGGGATTTACAATGAAGAGGCGGCAAATTATTTAAAGCAACATGGATTCACAGTAATTATGGACCAGTGTATTAAGGTGGATCACGCGATTTTGGTTCGTCCAAATAAGAATCGTTGATTTAATCGGAAGTCATTCAAAATCAGGTTAGGGGCTAATATAATTAGCAATTCCCCTTTTCTTATGTCCGAAGAAACAGTAAACTTAAGATATCTAAACATTATAGAATTGTGAGGGATTCTTATGAAAAAATATGAAATTGCTGTGTTGCCTGGGGATGGGATCGGTAAAGAAGTGGTTCCTCCTGCCTTGGAAGTCTTACAGACGGTAGCTGATATTCATGGTGGTTTTCAATTTGAATTTACTGAATTCCCGTGGAGTTGTGACTATTACGCAGAACATGGAAAGATGCTGCCTGACGATGGTTTGGAAATTTTAAAAGGGTTTGAAGGAATCTTTCTTGGTGCGGTAGGGAATCCCAAAATTATTCCGGACCACGTGTCTTTATGGGGGCTTTTAATTAAAATTCGCCGGGAATTCGAGCAGGTTATTAACATTCGTCCAGCAAAGTTCTTTAAAGGATTAAGATCTCCTTTACTAAATCCTAGTGACTTCGACCTCATTGTTGTCCGTGAAAATAGTGAAGGGGAGTATAGTGAAGTAGGTGGTCGTATTCACAAAGGTGAAAACGAAATGGCCATTCAAAATGCTATTTTCACCAGAATTGGATCTGAAAGAGCGATGCGCTTTGCTTTTGAATTAGCGAAAAAACGTCGCGGACATGTAACCTCGGCAACGAAATCAAATGGAATTTTCCACTCTATGCCTTTTTGGGACGAAGTATTTAGCGATGTAAAAGCAGACTATCCGGATATTAAAACAGATGCTTATCACATTGATGCGTTGGCAGCGTTTTTTGTGACTCGTCCACAGATTTTTGATGTCATCGTCGCCAGTAATTTATTTGGGGATATCCTCACGGATATTGGTGGGGCCATTATGGGAAGTATCGGTATAGCTCCTGCTGCCAATATTAATTTGAACGGAAAATATCCATCGATGTTTGAACCGGTTCATGGCTCCGCCCCAGATATATACGGAAAAAACATCGCTAATCCGATCGGACAGATCTGGACAGCGAAAATGATGCTAGACCACTTCGGGTATGATGAAGCTGGTAAGCTGTTGCTCGATGCCATCGGGGACAGTATCAAGTCGGGCCACATCACACGAGACATTGGTGGGCAGCTCTCTACACGTGAGGCAGCAGATGCAATTATTAATAACTTTAAGAAAAGAGCAAACTAAGATTTCATCATAATAGGGAAGTGTAGGAAATGCAAAATAGAACGATCTTTATGGCTGGACATGCCAAATTGCCGCAGGGAATGGCAGCGAAAAGCGTATTCGAAACGTTAACCATTACAGCTGAGTTGGACTGCAAATACGGGGTAATTATTGATGCTTCATGCACTTTGGCTACCGAGCATGGCCGCGATTTTGTGGGTCGTTTGTTAAGAGGATATAGCTTAAGGGACGATTACGAAACATTGGTTAAAAACTTTCAGGAACATTATAAAGGAAAAGCGCAAAATGCTCTCCTTGCAGCATTGAAAGATTTACACGCACAATTCGAAATCCATGACGCTAAGAAAAATTAATCGCACTTAAACTTATCAACCCCCTGGTAGCATTAAATACCAGGGGGTTATTTACGCACTTGCAAAATATTTTTAGAATGTTTCCAGTTTTCTTGTATAATGATTATATAATCTATTATTGGAGGGGAAGATATGCTTTCATTAGATGGAAAGGTCGTATTAATTACAGGAGCAAGTTCCGGGATTGGACGAGCTTCGGCGGAGCTCATGGCAAGTCTTGGAGCGAAAGTTGTATTAAATTATTTGCATAACGAACAAGGGGTGCATGAAGCACAGGATAGAATTAAAGCAAACGGAGGGACCGCCCTGGTGATCAGAGCAGATGTTACGAAAAAAGCGGAGGTTGATCGGATGGTAGCGGAAGCTTTAGAAGCTTTTGGTGCCATTCATGTACTGGTGAATAATGCAGGAGCGGCTATCAAAAGGAGCCCGTTTATGGAAATAACCGAAGAGCTGTGGGATCAAACCTATGATTTAAATGTGAAAAGCATTCTCCTTTGCTCGCAGGCTGTCTTGAAGGATATGCTTGCCAGGGGCAGCGGAAAAATCATTAATGTGTCCTCTGTTGCAGCAAGAATCGGAGGTGGGGGAGAGAGTGTTCATTACGCTTCAGCAAAGGGGGCTGTGAGTACGATGACAGTCGGCATGTCAAGAGAATTTGCTGCCAAAGGCATCATCGTGAATGGCGTCGCACCCGGCGTCATTGAGACCCCTTTTCAAGAAAAATATTCGACGAAAGAGCGTCTCGACCGGATTATTCCTACGATTCCTTTGAAGCGTTCCGGGACATCAGAAGAAATTGCACAGTCGATTGCTTTCCTGGCATCAGATGCTTCAAATTACATATTAGGAGAAATCATAACTGTCAGTGGGGGCAGATAATGAAAAACATAGAGTAGTCAAACTAGGAGGAGGGGTGGAGATGGAGCAAAAACCAGTTCTTTTGGAGAAGTACGGACATATAGGAATCATTAAATTAAACAGACCCAATGAGCTCAATGCCCTCAATTTTTCCTTGTTGGTTGAATTAGGAGAGATCATTGAACAGTTGAAACAGAGCACGAAGGAAATTCGAGTTGTCTTAATTACTGCAGAAGGGCGGGCGTTTTGTGCAGGAGCGGATTTAAAAGAACGCAGAACATTGAACGAACAGGAGGTTCGGCGAAATCTGCGAACGACAAAGGACGTATTTTCGGCGTTGGAAAAACTGGAACAACCCACAATTGCTGCCATCAATGGATATGCCTTTGGAGGGGGGCTCGAGATGGCGCTTGCCTGCGACTTTCGCTTTGCTGTTAAGGAAGTGAAACTAGGATTGCCAGAAGTGAGTTTGGGGATTATTCCGGGAGCAGGCGGGACCCAGCGATTGGCACGTTTAATTGGTGTATCCAAAGCGAAAGAATTGATCCTGACGGCTAGAAAAATATCAGCTGAACAGGCGCTTTCATACGGAATCCTTACTGGTACAGCAGATTCACACGCGAGTCTTTTAGAAATGTGTACCGAATTGGCCAACGAAATTGCCAGAAATGCACCATTGGCAGTATATCAGGCGAAATTTGCGATCAGCAAAGGAATCGACACCGATTTACAAACAGGTTTAGATCTGGAAGCAAAGGCTTACGAGGTCATTATACCGACAAAGGATCGGATGGAGGCTTTGGAAGCTTTTAAAGAGAAGAGAAAACCAAATTTTCGTGGTGAATAAACTTAAAAGGGAGCCAAAGGTGTCATACCTTGGCTCCCTTTTTTCTTACTTTTCCTTAACTACATAAGTACTTTCCAAAAGTTACAATATCTTTACTTAGTTTCGTTTTAATACGAACCTTTAGAAATATTGTATAATTTGAACAAGAGTAAATTATTTAAACAGAGGGGGAAGTTTAATGTTAAAAAGAAAGACACGCCTGTATTCGACAGCATTTCTTACACTATCTTTAGCTTTATCTTTAACCGCATGCGGAGGTGGCAGTGAACCATCCTCTACTGAAGCACCAAAAGACTCAGGAAATTCAGGGAATCAAGCTTCCTCGAGTAGTTCCTCTGAAAAAAGTGGTGAGCCTCGCTTATCCTTCCGGATTGCTTTCCCTTCTGGTAAGGGGTCTATGCTGTATGAAGCAGCTGATTTGTACAAAAAGAAAGTCGAGGAAAAATCCAATGGAGCCATTGAGGTTAAGATATTTCCCGATGGTCAGTTAGGAAAGGATTTGGCTGTATTAGATGCGCTGAAACTTGGTTCCATTGAAATGTCTGTTCCTTCTTCAGTTATGGCGACAAAATCCCCTGAATTTGGGGTGTTTGATATTCCGTTCTTGTTTGAGGACCGTACAAAGGTAGCACAGATTGCTCATGGAGAGATTTGGGAGAAAGATCTAAAAGGATTACTTCCACAGCATGGACTTGTTGGTTTAGGCTTCTGGGAGAATGGTTTCCGCCAAATTACGAATAACAAGCATCCAATCAACACCCCAGCCGATCTTGCTGGACTAAAGATTCGTGTGCCAGATAGTAAAGTTCGCGTAGCGATGTTTAAAGAAATTGGCGCTAACCCGACGCCGATGGACTTTAGTGAAGTATTTACAGCCTTACAGCAAGGTGTTGTAGATGGACAAGAGAATCCACTTCCAACAATCAAGGGCGGGAAACTTGAAGAAGTGCAAAAGTATATGTCGATTACCAATCATACTTACACACCGGCCTTCCTAGTAGCGAGTAAAGTATGGTTTGACAAATTATCCCCTGAGGACCAAAAGTTTTTAACTGATGTGGCTAATGAAGTTGGTGATGATATTCGTAAGCTCGGCGAAGAAGAAGATACAAAACTGCTTGACTACTTCAAGGAAAAAGGGCTAGAGATTAATACTGCTAATATTAAGTCTTTCAAGGAAGAAACAAAACCGGTTGTTAAATTGCTTGAAGACAAGATCGACCCAGCATTTATTGAGAAAGTGGTCAAGGCAGCCGAATAGGAACTGATTGGAAATATCCAAGGTCACCCTAAGCAGAAAAAGGGTGGCCTTGGTACTAGGGGAGGTTATGTGAAAGATGGAATCCTTGGTTCAAGGAATTCTCAAATGTGTTAAAGCAATTATTGTTGTTCTAATGTTTGGCATGATTATTACGGTAAGTTATGGGGTGTTCACTCGCTATGTTTTGCATGATGCAGCGGTTTGGACAGGGGAAATATCAGGGTATATTCTAGTTTGGATTACCTTTCTCGGTTCTGCTTGGGCGGTGTTTGAAAAGAGTCATATCTCTTTCGATGCCCTTCTTGAAAAAATGCCAAGAACGATCAACATCATTATTCAACTAGTCTTTAACCTAAGTATGATTACTTTTGTAGCTATTCTTACTTATTATGGATTTATTGTTACAGGAAATGCGCTGCATGATGAAATGCTGACATTACCTTTCACTAAGGCATTAGTTTATGGGATTGTACCGGTTAGCGGAATACTGATGATTTTAGCCTTTTTAATCCAAATTGCGCAGCTCTTTTCGGTTAAGGCTGACGAAAGCGCTACCAAATCCACAACCGAGTTCAAGATTGATACATTACAGTAGAAGGGAGAATAAGATATGGCCTTAACGATGATTGGCGGTTTGCTAGCCTTGGTTATTTTTGGAATGCCAATTGGATTTGCACTTGCAGTAATTGGCCTCATTCTACTGTTGATCGCAGGCACGGTCCCACTTAATATTATTCCTGTTGTGGTCACAGAAGGGGCGAATAATTTTCCCTTGCTTGCCATTCCATTATTTATGGTTGCTGGGGAATTGATGAATGCTTGTGATCTTTCTAGAAGATTAATAAATTTTGCTTCTAGTTTAATCGGTTTTGTAAGAGGAGGCTTAGCCCATGTGACCGTTGTTACCTCGATGTTCTTCGCTGAGATTTCCGGATCCGCTGTTGCCGACGCGGCAGCCTTAGGTAGTGTCATTATTCCAGAGATGAAGAAAAAGGGGTATCCGGCAGGATTTGCAGCTGCCCTCGTATCATGTGCCTCAACGATGGCGATTTTGATCCCTCCGAGTATTTCCATGATTTTGTACGGGGTAATTGCCCAGGTAAACGTAGCCAAGATGTTTATGGCAGGGATCATTCCTGGTCTGATGGTTGGGATATCCTTGATGGTTTTGTCCTATATATTTGCGGTCAAGAAGGGATTCCAAGTAGAAACAAAGTTTTCTCCTAAAAATGTGTGGGTTTCATTTAAAGAGGCTTTCTGGGCATTAAGTTTGCCGATCGTTATTTTGGGAGGGATTCTTGGCGGGATCTTCACCCCAACAGAAGCGGCAGCAGCAGCTGTTGTAACTGCATTATTTGTAGGTATGGTCATCTATAGAAAATTGACTTTTAAAGAATTGCCACATGTAATGTTAGAGGCAGCGAAGCAAACCGCGATCGTTATGTTCATCATTGCGACCTCAGCACTTGTCGGATGGTTTTTGACCAACGAGCAGATACCGCAAGCGTTGGCAGAATCTATTATGTCCGTAACGCAAAATAAATGGCTTATTCTGGCTTTGTTTAACATTTTATTCCTAATTGTTGGAATGGTCCTTCATGCCTCAGCTGCGATCATCATGCTTGTTCCGATCTTAATGCCTTTGGTTCACGAGGTTGGCATTGATCCGATCCACTTTGGGATTGTTTTGACTATGAATCTAGGAATCGGTCAGCAGACACCGCCTGTTGCTTCCGTGCTACTGACAACATGTTCAGTGGGAAATGTAACATTGATGCAAGTATTGCCTTATTTAAAATATTTCCTTGCTGCAATGCTTCTAGTACTTGCGCTTATAACCTATATTCCATGGCTAAGTTTGGTTGTACCTGATATAATAGGAATGAGTAATTAGAATAGGAGGAAAATGATGAATTATTCGTATGAGGGAAAGAAACCAAAGCTTGATGAAACTGTATACGTTGCACCAGGAGCACAGTTGATTGGGGATATTGTTGCCGGAAAAGAATCTAGTATTTGGTTTAATACTGTACTTCGCGGTGATAACGCTACTATAACGATAGGTGAAAGAGTTAATATCCAAGATGGATCAATCTGTCATGTTGATCCGGGTATGCCCCTTACTCTCGAAGATGATGTTTCGGTAGGGCATCAGGTTATTCTTCACGGTTGCACAGTAAGAAAGGGTGCTCTTATTGGAATGGGAGCTACCATCCTTAACAATGCTGAAATAGGAGAGTATGCGTTGGTTGCAGCGGGTTCACTGGTGTCCGAAGGGAAGAAAATTCCCCCTCGTACACTTGTAATGGGTGTACCGGCGAAGGTTGTGCGTGAACTTACGGAAAAGGATTTAGAAATGTTAAAGTCAACGACTAGACATTACGCGGAAAAAGGAAAAAAATATATTGCCGAAGAAATTTTTTAAAAAAAGCTGCAGCTTAATTTAAGCTGCAGCTTTTTTTTAAGTGCGAATCACCCGATAAAGCTTCGTCGGCCGGCCCTGGCTTGAATACTTTAAATCTAAAATAATTTCATTAATTTCAGCGAGGTATTCTAGGTACTTCCGCGTAGTAATCCGTGATAACTGCACGTAATTGGAAATATCTTGTGCGGAAAGGGGCTGATCGGAACCTTGCAGGGTTTCGCGAATAAGATTAAGAGTTATTGGGTCAATTCCTTTCGGTAATGATTCTTCTTCTTCCTTTTCCTTTTCCTTTTCTTTTTCTTTATCCGCAAAAGATTGAAGGGAATCAATTCCCCTTTGATTTAACGGCTGCATGGTACGAAACATTGTGTAACGTTTCTTATATATAAGCAGGGCGTTATGTAAGCGGTTAAAATCATAGGGTTTCAAAATAAAATCAACAACCCCAAGACGCATTGCTTCTTCAACAATTTCCGGTGAATCAGCAGCTGTTATCATAATGACGTCACATTTGATTCCAGCAGCTCGAATTTTTCTAAGCAACTCCACTCCATTGAAAGATGGCATGTATACATCCAATAAGAGCAGGTCAACGGGTTCTTCCTCTAAGATATGTAATGCGTCAGTACCGTTCCTAGCTACTCCGGCAAGCTGAAAGGAATCTATCTTTTCCAAAAACTTACGATTAATGTTCAATACCATAGGGTCATCTTCAACGATTAGTGTACGTATTAACATAATCTCCCCCCTTAATTCTATCTATTAGCTTGATTTTTTAAGATGTTTTGGTAGTCGGACAACAAAGGTTGAGCCTTCCCCAACAATTGAATGAACGTCTATTTTACCTTTTGCCACTTGTTTAACTTGATTCATAATGAGATGAAGACCATAGCCTCTATCCATTCCCTTTGAAGAGAAACCTTTTTGGAATATACCTGGTAATAGTTCTTCAGGGATGCCAGGTCCATTGTCTTCTACGATTACAATAATTTCGTTTGGCTTATCTAGGAAAGTTACATTAATTTCTCCGCCGCCTTCATTTAAGGCTTCCATTGCATTTTCAAGCAGATTCCCCAGAACAAGGACCAACATTTCACTAGGTATTTCTTTGGGGAGCGGATTAAGGTGACTTGCCGGGTCGATCGTAATTTTAATATTTAATTCTTCTGCCTGTTGAATTTTCCCTAGAAGCAATCCCGATGTTTTGGGGTCTCGAACATGGCGATTAAGAAATTGTAGAAGTTTTTGTTGTTTACCGGTTGTTTGGATAATATATTGTTTTGCTTCCTCATATTCTTGTAGTTCTAATAAACCTGATAGTGTTTGTAGTTTGTTCATAAACTCGTGGGTTTTGGCCCGAAGTCCGTCCACATATTTTTTAACACCAGTTAGTTCCTCGGCAAGCTCGCGGATATCTGTCATGTCACGAAAGGTAGCAACCGCCCCGAAAGACACCGAATTCACCTTAATTGGTGTACGATTCGTAAGTATGGGAATTCCGTTTACTACAATTTTAATATCTTTCTCTGATTCCTCTGTCATAATGACTCGCGGAAGCGCGGAATCCTCTATGACTTCAGTAATCTTTTTGCCTACGGGATTTTCTGTAATTGAAAGCATGTTTCTTGCGGCCTGGTTAACAAGCGTAATACGGGCATTCCGGTCAACTGCTATGACTCCCTCACGCAACGACTCTAACATCGCTTCCCGTTCTTGAAACAGCTTGGCAATTTCGTCGGGTTCAAGACCATGTAGAATTGCCTTAATCTTTCTGGCGAGGAGAATAGATGCAAGAATTCCGAAACTTAAAGCGATGATCAGCCAAAATAAAAGAGGGTTCACATATTGCTTGGCAATGGTAAAAATGTTTTTTTCAAACATTCCAACAACAACAACCCCCAATTGTTCATTAAGTACGGGATCAATAACCGGGACAAAGGCGCGAATGGAGGGGCCTGATACTCCCACTGCTTTTGAAATATATTCTTCTCCTTTTAGTGCGGGGGCTTCATCGCCACCTGTGATGGTCTTTCCTATAAGATCCTGATTGGGGTGGGTGTAGCGAATACCTTGATTATTAATAACGACAATAAATTTTGCATGTGTTCTTTGCTGAAGTACTTCTACGATTGGCTGCAGCGTGAAGGATGGATTATTGCTCTTCAGTCCTTCCCGTACTGCTGGCATCAAAGCGATGAAGTGGGCAATTTCCATGGCGTTGTTGCCGACCTCATATTCAACCGACTTAATGACAATTTGTTTGAATGAAAAACCAATAATTAATAGGATTAGAATAATTACGAAAATGAAGATCACTGAAATCCTCAGCTGTAAGGACGGATGTAAAAACCTATTGCTTAGCATAAGCCCCTCCAAACTGTTTTTGTAACTTAAATCTATTAAAGATAAGTAATTTTCTATGGAGAAAATTAAGACTCTTATTTATAATCAAAACATACACTAGAATGGGTGATAAATCAAGAAAGTTATGAGGAGGGATCGACTTGAATCAAAAAACGAAACCGGTTATGGGCTTGCTTCATGGCGAGGCTACGGGAATTGGGTCTGAATTAGTAGCAAGAGCTTTGCAAGAAAAGGAAGTACGAGAATTAGCAACATGGGTGCTAATTGGGGATGAACGAGTGTTTCAGTTAGGTGAAAAAATTGCCGGAGCCCCCATCGGCTATCAAAAGGTAGAGAGCTTCGATGAAATAGACCTAACCCAAGACGCGGTATGGTTGATTGATAAGCCAAGCATAGACCCGAATGACATTGAACTTGGAAAACTATCGGCAGAATCAGGACGAGCTACCGGAGAAACATTAACTTTTGCTGTACGATTGGCACAGGATAATAAGTTGGATGGTGTTGTCTACGCACCTCTAAATAAAGATGCCCTTTACAAAGGTGGATTCCGCTTCCAAGATGACATTCATTTGCTAGCATCCCTCTTCGGATACGAATCTGGATTTGGAGAAGTGAATGTGATGGAGAACCTTTGGGTTACACGAGCTACTTCTCACATTCCTATAAAAGATGTGGCAGAAAAGATTACGAAAGAGAGAGTGTTGGAAGTTATTCAATTTGCCAATGGAGTTTTGCGGAAAGCAGGATTTTCTAATCCTAGAATTGCTGTTGCCGCACTTAATCCACATGCGGGTGATGGTGGGCTAATCGGTAGGGAAGAAATTGAAGAGATTACGCCTGCTGTGAAGATCGCGCAAGAACAAGGATTAAATGTAGAAGGTCCCTATCCGGCAGATACGATTTTTCTTCGCTTAAAGAACAACCCCTTTGATTGTTTCCTGGCTATGTATCATGACCAGGCCCAAACCGGCATGAAACTGATGGGGTTCCACAAAGGGGTAACGGTTAGTGCAGGGTTGCCTGTCGTTCTAACGACACCGGCTCATGGAACGGCATTCGATATAGCTGGAAAAGGATCGGCCAATCCGGGAGCAATGACCCACGCAATGAAATTAGCCGTCAGACTAGCAACATTGTAATTGTTCTAAAAATTGCTATAATTAAAACAAGAGGTTAAAAGAGTTGTATAAAAAATTATGGTTATCAAATAGGAGGTGGATTTCATGCTTCCATTGGAAGGCATGCGTGTCTTAGATATGACACAAATTATGGCGGGCCCTTACTGCACCATGGTGTTAGGTGACCTTGGAGCCGATGTAATGAAGATTGAAAGAATCCCTGGCGGCGATGACACAAGGCGAATGGGGCCTTTTGTTGAAAATGAAAGTGTCAGCTTTATGATGATTAATCGAAATAAGAAGAGTTTGACTTTAAATCTAAAAACTGAAAAAGGAAAACAAATTTTCTATGAACTAGCAAAAAAAGCAGATGTAATCGTAGAGAATTATAAACCCGGGGTTGTAAAGTCTCTAGGTATTGATTATGAAACAATCGAGGCTATGAATCCGGGAATTATTTATTGTTCTGTATCTGGATATGGACAAACAGGACCCTATAGCCATAAGGGCGGATTTGACATTATGGCCCAGGGGATGACAGGACTAATGAGCATGACAGGTGAGCCTGGCGGGCGGCCAGTGAAGGCTGGCATTGCCATGAATGATATCTCTGCCGGTGTAACAGCTCTATATTCCATTTTGGCAGCGTATGTTCATAAAATGAAAACAGGGGTTGGGCAATATATTGATGTTTCCCTGGTAGAATCAGGATTGGCCTGGAGTGTCTGGGAATCCGCAGCCTATTTTGGCGCGGGTGAAGTGCCAACCGCGACTGGATCACGACATCGGATGAATGCCCCTTATCAGGCTTATAAAACAAAAGACGGCTATGTATTGGTGGGTGGCGCAAACCAGAGAAATTGGGAGAAATTCTGTAAAGGTGTTGTGGAAAAACCGGAATGGATCGATGATCCTCGTTTTCTCACAACGGTAGAACGGGTGAAGAATGTCGAAGAACTAGAACAGTGTATAGAAGAAATCTTTATTCATGAAACGACCGCATATTGGGTTAATAAATTAGATCAGGCTGAGGTCCCAGGTGGACCGATAAATACCTATGATCAAACACTTAATGATCCCCATATTTTGGCTCGAGGAATGGTTCAAGAATTTGAGCACCCGCGAGCAGGGAAGATGAAGACCCTTGGCATTCCTGCAAAATTGTCCAAAACCCCGGGGCAAATCCGAATGGCTGCACCGATGCTTGGACAGCATGCGGAAAAAATTCTAAGCGAAGATTTAGGGTACACACCGGAAGAAATACAACAACTTCGTGAAAATGGTGTCATTTAATTAGACTGATTATTTAAATTGGATTTTATTATTTTTTAATTATCAATAATCAATAAACCAAGTGAATCAAAAAGGAGGAACTATGGGAGCGCTTGACGGATTAAAGATATTAGATTTGTCGCAAATTTTGGCTGGACCCTATTGTACGATGGTTCTTGGGGATCTTGGGGCAGAGGTAATTAAGCTGGAAAAGTTGAATGGCGGTGATGATACCCGTCAGATGGGACCGTTCGTTAATGGGGAATCAACATCATTCTTTCAGATCAATCGGAATAAGAAGAGTATTACTGTAAATTTAAAGACAGATGAGGGAAAAGAAGTTTTCTACCGATTGGCGAAAGAAGTGGATGTGATCGTAGAAAATTATCGACCTGGTGTTGCTGCATCCTTAAAAATCGGCTATGAGGATATCAAGAAGATCAATCCGGGAATTATCTACTGTTCTATTTCCGGATACGGTCAAACAGGGCCGTATTCTCATAAGGGCGGGTTTGATTTAGTTGCCCAAGGAATGTCAAGTCTTATGAGCATCACGGGAGAAAAAGGGGGGCGTCCATTAAAGTCAGGTGTAGCGGTTTATGATATTGGAGCGGGAATCACTGCTGCCTACGCAATTTTGGCTGCCTATGTTCATAAGCTAAAAACAGGAAATGGCCAGCATGTGGACCTATCCTTGGCAGAAATAGGATTACCGTGGTTTGCCTGGGAAGCCGCGGCATATTTTGCAAACGGGACCATTCCCACAGCAACTGGGCATCGTCACCGGGCACTTGCACCATACCAAGCATTTAGAACAAAGAGCTCCTATTTCATGTTAGGGTGTGGCAATCAGCGCAATTGGGAGAAGTTTTGTATAGAAGTCATTGATCGTCCGGGATGGATCCGTGATCCAAGGTTTATTGATAATAAAATGCGCATAGAAAATATAGAGATTTTAGAGAAAGAAATTGAGAGTATTCTGATCGAACATGACACTAAGTATTGGACAGAACGGTGTGAAAAAGCCGGCGTTCCTGCTGGTCCAATTAACAACTTCGATGAAGCGATGAATGATCCACATTATTTAGCACGTGACATGGTACAAGAAGTGGACCATCCTGTGATAGGGAAGATGAAGATGATCGGGATTCCAACCAAGCTATCTGAAACACCAGGTGAGATCCGATCCGCATCCCCTGTATTGGGGCAACATACCCTGGAAGTCCTTAGGTCGCTTGGTTACACGGAAGAAGAAATTAATCAATTAGAGGGAAACAAGGTAATAAGTAAAGCTAATGTCAACGAAACACTATGATCATAAACAAAAGGGGGCCTTTGGGTCCTCTTTGTTTTATAGAATAAACTTTACAATTCAAAAAATAATGCGTTAATAAACTATTGACATTCGACAAAAAACATCATATATTTTTAATATAATCTGATATACCAAACATCATATTTGAAGTTTTAAGGAGAACATCATGGCAATTAAGAGAATTGAACCGGGAGAGATTAAGTCTTTACGGGATATTGTGCTGGAGTCTTTAAGAGATGCGATCATTAGTGGGGAGCTAAAGCCTGGTGAACATCTCAAAGAAAGAGATTTGGCCGGGCAAATGGGGATTAGTACCACACCGATCAAGGAGGCACTAAGGATTCTCGGTCATGAAGGTTTGGTTGAAACAGTGCCTAGGAGAGGGACCTTCGTTTCTACAATGGTTGATTCATCTGTGGAAGAATTATTGATGCTTAAAGCATCCCTTGAAGGTTTATCAGCGAGACTAGCAGCTATGAAGATGTCTGAGGAGGAAATGGAAGACCTTCGCAGGCAAATTCAATTGATGGAAAAGCTCTCCTGTGCCAAGGAAGAGAAACGAGAACAGTTAACGGAAGAAAATGAGAATTTCCATGTGATGATCCGTGCGGGGGCAAAGAATTCAATCATTACTCAAATGATTATGAATGTCGTTGCCTATGATCAGGCCATTCGTAAAAGAGCATTGCAATTCAACGTCGAAGTTGAGGAAGGGTTCAGCGAACATCGGCAAATTTATGAGGCCATTCAGGAAAGAAATGCGGAGTTGGCTGAACAAAGAATGAAGAATCATATTATGAGAACGGCTGAAAATGTTTTAAAAAATTTAAAAAATAGATAGTTGCTTTTTGCTTTGAAGGAGGTGAACGTTGGGCAAAAAGTGGAAGCGGTTGCAAGGAATATTTGATAGGAATATTTATATCAAACAGAAGGGGGATTAGAACAATGAAAAAACTATCCGGAGTTATTCTAGCTACTATTTTAACATTTTCGGCAGCATTGGTTGGTTGTGGTTCACAGCCTGCAGAACAAACATCTGCACAACAACCTGCAGCGCAGCAGGAGAAAAAAGAAGAAAAGAAAGAAGAAAATAAGGATTTTCCTAAATTTGTGAAGATTGCAGGGGCAACAAGTGGCGGTACATACTTCCTAATGGCCAATGCCATGTCCCAATTATTAAATGAGAAAATCCCTGGAATTAATGCTACAGCTCAATCAACAGCTGGTTCTCCAAAAATCTTGGAATTGCTTGACACGAACGGTGGAGAACTTGGTGTTGCCCAAGCAGGTGTAGCAGATGAAGCCTTCAATGGTAAGGGTCAGTTTGAAGGGAAAGCGATGAAGAATATCTCACAGGTTGCCTTCATGTATCCAAATGTTATGCAATTAGTGGTGAGAAAAGACGCTGGAATTAAGACCCCGGCTGACTTGAAGGGTAAAGCGGTAGCTGTAGGGGCTGTAGGAAGCGCTACGGAAATCAACTCCAAGGATTTGTTTGTAGGGGCTGGCTTTAATTACCCAGATGATATTACCCCGGAATATACGAGTGAATCCCAATCAGCAGACTTACTAAAAAACAAGCAAGTAGTTGCGGGGAACATGATTGCTTCGTTAGGCTCGTCCGCAATGTTGGATATTATGAGTACGGGGGAATTTGAAGTTTTGCCAATTCCTGAGGACATGATTAAGAAACTTCATGACGAAGTAAATGTTGCTTACTTCCCATATGAAATCCCAGCCAACACATATCCAAACCAAACAGAACCGATTAAAACCTACGCTGTAGCAAACTGGTTGCACGCGCGTGCTGATGTTTCGGAAGATTTTATTTATGAAGTGGTGAAGCAATTATATGAAAACCACGATTACTTAGTTAATGCACATAAAGTAATGGAAAACATGACTCTTGAGACCGCTTTAAATGGACAAACCATTCCGTTACATCCAGGTGCTGTGAAATACTTTAAGGAACAGGGGATTGAGGTAAAACAATAGACCCGATCACTGAACTAGATATTGAAAAAGAGGACCTTACTATTCGTAGTAAGGTCCTATCAAAACTCTGTATATAAAGATAGATCACGTAATAGACCTCGAATTGAAAGAAGGTGTTTCTAATGAGCATGAGAGAAAATAACAGCAAAGAGGATGCAGTTGTAGAAGAAAAACCTTTGGGTACTGTTGACGTTGAAGAGATTGCGAAGAAGTTTGACGTCGAATCCAGATATCGAAATCTGACAGGAAAAATTGGTTTAATGGTTGCCTGGATTGCTGTTGCTATGTCGGTATTCCACCTTATTACTGCCGGGCTTATCCCAATGGTAACAAGTAAACACCGAGCGATCCACCTTGCTTTTGGACTTGTCCTCATCTTCTTAATGTATCCGGCAAGAAAAAAATCGGATCAGAGTAAACCAACCATTTTTGATTATTTATTGGCCATCCTTGGTGCAGTGGGTGCCGGATACTTGGCTGTTATGTTTGATAGCATAGCACAAAGAGGAATGTCATCTACAACGATGGACTTAGCCATGGGATTACTTACTATGGTGATCATATTGGAAGCCGCACGCCGTTCGATTGGTAAAGAGCTTCCTATTTTATCTTTAATTTTTCTTGCTTACGCTTATTTAGGACCTTACTTACCCGGACCTCTCGCTCATCGTGGATATTCCATAAAAACATTAATTGAACAAATGTATCTTGGAAGTGAAGGGATTTTCGGGATTGCATTAGGTGTTTCTGCTAGTTATATCTTCTTATTTATACTGTTTGGCGCATTTTTAAATGGTACAGGAATGTCTGCTTTTTTTACAAACGGATCGATGGCTTTGGCTGGCCATAAGCCAGGAGGACCAGCGAAAGTTGCTATTCTAGCCAGTGGATCACTGGGGATGATTAATGGAAGTGCGGTAGCGAACGTGGCTACGACGGGAGTGTTTACAATTCCTCTGATGCACAGCGTTGGTTACAGAAAATCGTTTGCCTCGGGTGTGGAGGCAGTAGCTTCGACTGGTGGACAAATTATGCCACCGATTATGGGTACAGCCGCATTCATTATGGCGGAATTTCTTGGAATTCCCTATTCTGAAGTAGTTATTGCAGCAATCATTCCTGCTGCGCTCTATTATGTAGCTCTTTGGTTTATGGTTCATTATGAAGCGATGAAGTCAGGGTTAAGAGGTATTCCAAAGGATCAGCTTCCTGATTTCAAAAAATTATTTGTTCAAAGGGCACACTTACTGCTTCCTATTTTTCTCCTAATGTATATGCTGTTTGATGGGTATACACCTGTATATGCTGCTTTCTACTCGATTATCTCCACTTATGTGATTAGTTTCTTGCGTAAAGATACAAGAATGGATTTAAAAACCTTGTTCCAAACACTAGAAAGTGGTGCAAAAGGTGCGATAGGTATAGTAGCGGCTACGGCGGTAGTAGGGTACATTGTAGGTGTCGTTTCACTTACAGGAATTGGATTGCAGTTAGCTAATATGATTCTGGTTGCATCGAATGGTATTTTGTTCCTAACCCTATTTATGACGATGGTTGCATGTATTATTTTGGGGATGGGCCTTCCTACCTCAGCATGTTATATCGTGGGAGCAACAGTTGCTGCACCAGCTCTTACTCAACTGGGAATTGAACCCATTACAGCGCATATGTTTGTTTTGTATTTTGCTTGTCTTTCAGCGATTACTCCTCCTGTTGCACTTGCTGCTTATGCCGGTGCAGGGATTTCCGGCTCCAATCCTTCGAAGGTGGGATGGATTGCATTTCGATTAGGGATTACCGGGTTCTTGGTTCCTTTTATCTTTGTTTATTCACCAGGCCTTCTGTTGCAAAATCCGAATTATTTGGTTGTTGGATGGGCCATTATTACAGCAATGGTCGGGGTGTTTGCGCTAGGTACTTCTGTTGTCGGGTTCTGGCGTGACAATTTGAACATGGTAGAAAGAATCTTGCTCTTTGCCGCTGCGATCCTGATGATCAAGAGTGGAATTAAAACGGATGCGGCTGGTATAGCAATTCTGGCACTTGTTTTATTCCTTCAATTAAAAAGATTAAAAGGATCTGCTTCGTTTGCAAAGAATGCATCCGAAGATACGACACGTGCAACTTAAATTTATTATCAAGTTAAATGAGCGGGATGAATACTTCCATCCCGCTTCACACAAACATATATTTAGTTAGAAGACAAGGGAGTGAGAGAGTTTGAATGGAGTAAAGGTGACGGCAACTGAGTTAAAAGGACTTAGCAGTGCGATCCTCGCTAAATCCCTTCCACAAGAAGAAGCAACAATCATTGCAGAGACATTGGTTGATGCTGACCTATGCGGGGTTAATTCACATGGGGTATCGCGCATCGCAGATTATTTGAGACGATTGGAAGATGGACTGATTGAAAGAAAAACAGAACTTACCGTTGTTCATGAAACAGCTACGACGGCTTTGCTTGATGCCGCTAATGGGTGGGGACAAGTAGCTTCATATAGAGCGATGAATACTGCCATTGATAAGGCTATTGAATATGGAACTGGTTTTGTAGGGGTCAAGGGCTCCAACCATAATGGGATTGCTGCTTACTATACACGATTGGCAGCTGAACGTGGATGTATTGGAATCGCAATGACGAATACATCTGCTACAATGGTTCCTTGGGGGGCGAAAGAACCTTCTTTGGGAACAAACCCGATCTCAATTGCTGTTCCGGTTGGGCCAGGGAAGGATCCGGTTGTGTTGGATATGGCAACAAGTAATGTTGCCCGTGGGAAAATTATTTTAGCGCAAAAGAAAGGGCAAACCATTCCTGAAGGATGGGCTATTACGAAGGATGGTGAAAATACAACGGATCCAAATCTAGCGATCGAAGGATATATGCTTCCTATGGGACCGAAAGGATCAGGATTGGCAATTATCGTAGATATCCTTTCCGGTGTATTAACTGGTGCCTTGTTCGGAAAACAAGTCCCACGTATGTATGAGGATCCTATACCACAGCAAATTGGGCATTTCTTTGGTGCCATTCAGGTTGGAGGATTTATCGATCCTTCTTTATTCTATGAGAGAATGGAAAAAAAGGTGGATGAAACGATTACTAGTGAACCAATAAAGGGCTTTGATAGAGTCTACATGCCCGGGGAAATCGAATTAACTAGGAAAAGAAAACAAGAGGTGGAAGGAATTCAACTGCCTATAGAAATTTATCAAGAATTGAAAAAAACAGCAGAAAAATATAGCGTAAATATAGATGATTTTATAAAGACTTAATAGTATAATATATTTAGTGATATATCAGATATCAATATAGTTAACATGAAATTACTTACTTGAAAAAAGTGAGTTTAGGAGGAAAATGGATGGCTGTTAATTACCGCGAGTTTGCCAAACGTTTCGAAACGATTTCGGCGATTAGTATGACCCCGTTCTTCCCAGATACAAAGGAAATTGATTGGGATGGCGTGAAAGAAAATATTAATTTTCTGCTTGATCATGGTGCCCAAGTGATTGTTCCATGCGGAAATACAAGTGAATTTTATGCTTTGACACTAGCTGAGGCAAAGGAAGAAATTCGTAGGGTTGTAGAATGGGTTGACGGAAGAGCACTTGTCTTGGCGGGGATTGGGTATTCAGCTGAAACAGCTATAGAACTTGGGAAGTACGCCCAGGAGGTTGGAGCAGATGCTGTAATGATCCACCAACCGATACAGCCGTATGTAACAGATCGCGGAGCAGTTTCCTACTTTAAGAAGATCATTGAATCTCTTGATATCCCATCTGTCCTGTATTTCAAAGACCCTCATCTGAGTGATCAGGTATTAAAAGAGCTGGCTTCTTTAGAAAAGCTTGTGGCAGTAAAGTATGCAATTAATGATCTGCCGCGTTTTGCCAAAGTGACTCGCGACATTCCGGCCGACGAATATAATCTCACATGGGTCTGCGGAACAGCAGAGAAATGGGCACCCTTCTATTTTCATGCTGGTGCAAAGGGATTCACATCTGGTTTAATTAACGTATATCCAGAAAAATCCTTTGAGATGCTGCTGGGACTCCAACAGGGGGATACCGAAGCGGTTTGGCGAGTATGGGAAGAAACATTGGAATTTGAGAATCTACGCGGTAAGTACAATAACGGAAATAACGTTGTTGTTGTAAAGGAAGCCATGAACCAGATTGGATTGACAGCGGGAGTTACCCGCGAACCTGTTGATCCGCTTGATGAAGGAGATAAGCAGGCGGTGACACAACTGCTTCAAAAATGGGGTTTACTGAAAGTTCAAGTTTAATCGGTGAAAACCAAAAATGAGGAGGAATATGTAATGAAGATGACGGCAGCAAAAGCAATTGTCGAGGTAATGGCTCAGGAAGGTGTAACAAAGGCGTTTTGTGTTCCAGGAGAAAGTTATTTAAGTGTAATGAACGAGTTGTATGAACATCCGCAAATTGAATTGATCCATGGACGTCATGAAGGTGGTGTTTCCTTTATGGCAGAGGGATACGCAAAGGCCAGTGGAAAAGTAGGCGTATGCTTTGCAACACGTGGACCTGGAGCAACGAATCTATCAATCGGGTTACATACCGCGAACCAGGATTCAACACCATTGGTTGCTTTCATTGGTCAAGTAGAAAGAGAATTTTTGGGCCGTGAAGGATTCCAGGAGATTGACCTTGCTGCTTATTTCAGCCATTTAGTGAAATGGACTGTTGAACTAGATAATGCATCCCGTGTACCGGAACTCGTTCATCGCGCATTCCACATGGCAAGGTCTGGCAGACCAGGACCTGTTTTGGTTTCCTTGCCCCAGGATGTATTAGATGAAGTAGCTGAAATGTCGTTCCAGGATGCTGTGGTTTATTCCGCTCCACGTCCAGACCGCGAGGCTGTTTTGGAAGCGAAGAAATTATTGGAATCTGCGCAAAGACCTGTCATTATTGCAGGAGGCGGGGTGACTGGGACAAAATCGGCACCTGAATTAGTAGCCTTGTCGGAAAGGCTTAATGTTCCTGTAACTGTATCATTCCGGCGTTTTGACGCTTTTCCTAACCAACATCCGCATTATGCCGGACACGTGGGGATCGGACCAGCAGAGAGCCTTCTAAAACTTATTAAAGAGGCTGATGTTGTTTTGGCCATCGGAACCAGATTTTCTCAAATTACATCCCAGGATTACACCTTGTTAAATCCAAAATCAAAGTTAATCCATGTTGATATTTCCCAAGATGAACTGAACAAAGTCTATCGCCCTGCTCTTGGGATAGTAGCTGATTCAAAACGCTTTATGCAAGATTTAATGTCAGAATTGGATGCAGATAATACGTACCCAGAGCGGACAGCGTATGTCCAGCAGGCACATCAAAACTATCTAGCAACAGCTACGCCTCAGAGAAAGAATGTGGAAGGGTTTGTTTCACTAGATAATATGATCATTGATTTAATGGAACAATTACCTTCCGATGCAATCCTAACTAGTGATGCGGGTAATTTCTTTGGCTGGATGGCACGCTATTACAGCTTCCGTGAAGAGGGAACCTTCGTAGGGCCTACATCCGGAGCAATGGGTTATGGACTTCCTGCCGCCATTGGTGCAAAGGTAGCCAAGCCGGAGCGTACGGTTGTTTCCTTCTCAGGTGATGGAGGCTTCATGATGACGATGCAGGAATTGGAGACAGCAGTACGTCACCAAATTCCGGTGATTGCGATCGTTGCTAACAATAACCGGTTTGGAACGATACGTATGCACCAGGAGAAGATCTTCCCCGACAGAGTAATTGCAACAGAGCTTTCTAATCCAAACTTTGGAGAGTTCATGAGGAATGTGGGGGGGCATGGTGAAGTCGTACAAAAGAGTGAGGATTTCCCTGCTGCCCTACAGAGAGCAATCGCTTCCGGAAAGCCTGCTGTCATTGAAGTAATGATTGACCCTAACCAAATTACAGCAACAAAAACAGTCGATGAGCTGCGTGGTGCTGTGGTTAAAAATTGAATAATTCGCTATAATCAGGGTGATCAATCATCATATTTAAAGGATGGGAAAAGATATGATTAAAAAAGTTGAACACGTAGCCATTATGGTAAAAGACATGGATGAGGCGATTGCCTATTATTCGGAAATGTTTGGTTTTAAGCTTCGCGATCGCGGTCAAAGTCCAACAAAGGATATGGCTTTTATCTATCATGAGAATCAACCGGGATTTGAAATTGAATTAATTCAAGACCTTGTTCCGTTAGGTGATTACTCCGATAAGGGGATTGTCAATCACTTGGCTTTCACTGTGGATGATATTGAAAAAGCCATGGCTTACTATGGAGAGAAGGGAATTCAATTCACTACCGAAACTCCGAACACAGGGGTTGGCGGTTCAAAAACGCTCTTCTTTTATGGACCAAGTCGGGAATTGCTGCAATTTGTCCAACCAGCAAAAAGATAATAGAATCTCTTGAAGGGAAGGCCAACCTTGTGTTGGTCTTTTCTTGAAAAAAGAAAGTCGATGGAGTGGAGGGATTATCCATGCAAGTGCAGCCGAGATTGCTTCACAGTGCGAAGGAGAAAGCGGCGGTAAAAAGTTGGTTAATTCTTGCCATGTGTTTCGCCTATTTAATCTACTTTTTCTCGTCCTCCTATTATTTTCAGATCTTTTTAACCGTATTAAGCATAGTCGTATTTTTTACCAGTTTGACTTCCGCTAAGCCTGCTCCACGGGTCTTAGGGTTTATCATGATGCTTGTCGGCGTGATCTTGAATTTTATTAAGGGTAGTGGTGTGGAGGGAACCATGGATGGAATTCTATCCAATCTTCCATTATTAACCCTTGTCATTCTAGTTCCACTAATCTCCATTCCATTCAAGATCGGAGGATTTTTTCATTCCGTTCATTATTTTTTGGAGATCCTGGCGCAGGATTCAAGAAAAATGTTCGGTAGCATTACGGTATTTCTTTTTTGTATGGGTCCAATTCTTAACATTGGGTCGATTCGCGTCTTGCACGAGATGATTCAGGATTTAAAATTACGTTCAATTCTTCTAGCTAAAGCGTATTTGGTCGGTTTCTCAACGGTTATCCTTTGGTCGCCGTATTTTGCCTCCGTGGCTATGGTCCTTTATTATCTGGACTTATCTGTCACCGAGTATTTGCCTTATGGTTTGACTTTGGCTTTTATCCAACTTCTTGTAGGAAATGGGCTCTTTCAAATCTGGTACCGAAACCATAAAGAAGAGGCAAATAGCAAATCAGATCAAGAAGCAACCAATCCAAAGCAGATCGACATTCACCAAAACAAGATTCATCGTAAGAAGATGATGAAATTATTTCTGATTGTCGTTGGGCTATTCTGTTCCATTTTTCTAATCGAACATTTGACGAAATGGCCAATGCTTGTCCTGGTCAGTTTAACTTCCCTTTTGTTTCCGCTTCTATGGGGTCTATTTCAAAGGGAGTGGGGGGAAATGAGGTATTATTTTGGGTTGTTTAGGGATTTTTCTGTTCCAACCATGAATAATGAAATTGTCATGTTTATCGGTGCCGGAGTGTTCGGGAAGGCGCTAGTGGGAACCACCATCGCGGATGGTATTCAAGTTTTCCTCAATCAAGTGGCTGGTACTTCATTTATGCTCTTTATTTACACCGTTTTACTCATCCTTCTGGTTTTTACTTTTATTGGACTCCATCAAATTGTGGTTGTCACGGTGTTGCTGACACAATTTGATCCAGTTGCTCTTGGTACAACACCACAGGTGTTAGCGTTACTCTTAATGGTAGGTTGGTCGATGTCAGCCGTTCTAAGTCCTGTAAACCCGTTGAATTTGCTTGTTAGCTCTTCTGTGAATGAGCCTTCCCTAGCAGTTGGGATGAAATGGAATGGCGTCTATCTATTTTCCATGTTTGTCATAGGATCCTTGTTCATTTATTTCTTGCATTGAGGATTAGATTGACTGTTGGACTTCTTCTCTACTAATATATGTTTTAAACAGTCTAGCGGTATAAGGGGTAGTGGGAATCCATAGAGAGAACTCTCCCCTTGGAAAAGGAGTCATACTCAATGGCGTTAAAACCAATTAAAAAAAGGCGACTATTTGAAGAAATTATTGTTGCAATTGAGCAATACATTCGTGAAGAAAATATACAGCCCGGCGAAAGACTGCCGTCGGAAAATGAATTAGCCGCCATCTTCAATGTGAGTAAAACGGCAGTAAGGGAAGCAATGAGCGTACTGAATGCAAACGGGATTATTGAAACACGCCCAGGTGCTGGGATCTTCCTTAAGGATATTCATGGTGAAACGATTGTAAATCGGGTCACTGTGAACTTAATGGAGAAGGGGCAACTGCAAGAGATCCTTGAGTTTCGCCGAGGACTTGAAGTTGAGGCTACTGCCTTAGCCACCTTACGCGGAACGGAAGAGGATTTTCAGGAGATTAAAAAGGCGCATGAAAATCTGGTTACTGCTAACAGAGAAGGAAGGATTGGTGTGCGTGAGGATTATCTTTTTCATTACTCGATCATTCTTGCTTCCCATAACTCCATTTATAAAGATGTTTTTGATGCTGTCTCTGAAAAGCTAGAGGAAGGAATTCGAATTAGTAAGATGCAATCCATGCAGATACCGGGTCGATTCACGCAGGGTTATAAAGAGCATGAGGAGATTATTAACAGCTTGCTTTTGCGAGATCCTGAATTAGCCTCCAAGGCAATGCGAAACCACCTCGTACGAAATGAGCAGAAAATTTGGAGTAACTTTAACAGATTATAGTTGTGGTATTTTTGGAAATTTAATATACTATTCATATAATGTGGACTGTTCATTTGGTCAGACCACCATAAAATAATGCTAACTGAACTATAGGTGAAACTTTACAACTGGAAACGGATAAAGGCAGGTGTGGTGATGGAAACCAGGAAAATTCTCTATTTTGATAAGGTATTCCCAGAGTTTAAGCAAGTATTGGATGAGAACAAGCCTGAAGGGTTTGAGCTTTGGTATTGGGCAGAAATGACCGAAGAACAAAGAAATGAAAAACTGCCACTAGCGGATTACCTGCTTGTCGCTACAGAGAAGTTAAATGAACATCTTCTCGAACAGGCCAAAAATGCAAGGTACATTCAAAAGACGGGGATTGGCTACGATAATATCGATCTTGCCGCCACTGAAAAATTACAACTACCCGTCGCGAATACGCCTGGCGGAAATGCGACAGGTGTTGCGGAGTTAACCATTCTATTAATTCTTGCTCTCTATCGAAAATTGCCTACTTTAAACAAAGCAACCAAAGAGGGACAGTGGCTGATGTGGGAATTAAGACCAACTTCCTTTGAAATGGAAGGCAAGACACATGGTTTCATTGGATTCGGAAATATTGGGCGAGAAGTTGCTAGACGTTCACGTGCATTTGGTACGAAGATTGTCTACTATGATAAATTCAGAGTTTCTGAAGACAAGGAAAAGGAGCTAGATGCTACCTATATGTCCATGGAAGAGGTGCTGGAAACCTCTGATATGATCAGCCTGCATATCCCACTTTTACCAGATACAAGGGGAATCATCGGATCGAAGGAACTACAGATGATGAAGTCTTCCGCGATTCTGATTAATGTTTCAAGAGGCGGAATTGTGGAAGAAGAGGCACTGTACCATGCTCTAAAGGATCGTGTGATTGCAGGGGCAGGAATTGATGTATGGGAAAGTGAGCCAACCAATTCTGATAATCCTTTACTTACGCTAGATCAGGTCATCGCAACCCCACATATTGGTGCAGGAACAAAAGATACTTTAGATCGAGTTTTGCAAATTGCCTTTGGAAATATGGTGAAAGTAGAGCAAGGGGAACATCCAAATCATGTGGTCAACGGAATTCAGGAAGCAAGAAGCTTGAGATAAACGAACAAATAAAGGGGAGAAAAAACATGCGTCTAGCTACGATTAAGAAAAATGGTGTCGAACAGGCTGCTATTGTTACCGAAAGCGGTGTCGTTCTTGTAGAAAGCCTAAATCAAAAGGTTGGTTCAAATTGGTCTACTCAGCTGTTTGACATCATTAAAAATGGTGAATTGAATGATCTAAATGCCTGGTATCAAAATGAGGGCAAACAGGTTCTTGAAACCTTAAAAGATCAAGAAATTCCTACTGCAGAAGTTGATTTTGCACCATTATACCGTCATCCTCGCAAGATTTGGGGTATCGGATTGAACTATGTTGAGCATGCTGCAGACTTGCATGAAAAGGCACCAAATACCGAACCAGCTAGTTTTATGAAGCCAGATACGTCCATTATCGGTCCAAACGACACGATTGAAATTCCTCACCAGTCTGCACGGACAACGGCGGAGTCTGAACTGGGCGTTATTATTGGGAAGGTCTGCAAGGACGTTTCTGAAGAAGATGCTCCTAACGTGATTGCCGGTTTTACAACCATCATTGATATGACCGCAGAAGATATTTTGGAAAAAAATCCAAGATATTTAACGCGTTCCAAGAGTTTTGATACATTCTTCAGTTTTGGTCCGCATCTTGTAACTCCGGATGAAGTAGATGAAGTATTGGATCTGAATGTTTCCACTGTAATTAATGGGCAGATTCATCGCAAGAACGTCGTATCCAATATGACCTTCAGACCTTGGCACTTGGTTTCTTTTCATTCGAAAGTAATGACGCTTCTTCCTGGGGATATTATCTCAACCGGGACACCAGGTGCTGTTGTGATTCGTGATGGGGATATTGTAGAATGTCAAATTGATGGTTTTGAAAAACTAGTAAACTCTGTAAGAGATCTGAAAATAAACCGTTAATTATTTCTAGCTTTTGAAGTAGAATGAATCTATTACTGATATAAGGTAGTAAACGAGACTCTTGGCTATGTTAACTACCCATTAAAAGGAGGATTTATCGATGGATTTAAACCTGCAAAATAAAGTGGCGCTTGTTATTGCGTCCAGTCAAGGATTGGGAAAGGCAATTGCTAAGCAATTGGTTTCTGAAGGTGCAAATGTCATGCTGACAAGCCGTGACGAGACCAAATTAGCAGCAGTTCAAGAAGAACTGCAAAGCCTTGGAAAAGGAAAAGTATCCTATTTTCCATCAGATATTACAAAAGTTGAGGATATCCAGGCACTTGTACAGAAAACGCGCGATACCTTTGGGAAAATTGATATTTTGATCAATAATGCCGGAGGCCCTCCTGGAGGAACCTTTGAACAATTCTCAGATGAACAGTGGCAGAAAGCTTTTGAATTGAATTTGCTCAGCTATATTCGCATCATTCGTGAAGTGCTTCCAGACTTGAAAAAAGAAGGCGGAAGAATTATTAATATTGCCTCTACATCTATCAAGGTGCCTATTCCTGGATTAATTCTTTCCAATACCTTCAGAACGGGTATTGTTGGATTAGCTAAGTCATTGGCTGAAGAATTGGCTCCATATAATATCCTTGTCAACACTGTGGCTCCTGGTCGTATTGCGACAGATCGCGTGGCTTATTTGGATCAGCTTAAGGCCGACAAGCAAGGTGTTAGCTTTGAACAAATTCAAGAACAATCCCGCAAGACGATTCCACTTGGTCGTTATGGGGAGCCAGAAGAATTTGCAAAAGTCGTTACGTTCCTAGTTTCCGATGCATCTACATATATGACTGGAAGTTCATTCGTAGTAGACGGCGGAATGGTGAAATCAATCTAAATTTAAAGTAGGTGATTAAAGAATGGAAAATATCAAAAACATTTATTGTGTAGGGCGTAATTATAGATTGCATGCTGCGGAACTTGGGAATGCTGTTCCCACCTCTCCTTTTCTTTTTGCTAAGCCAAGCTATGCATTGGTTGAAGCAAACGGAGAAGAAATCGTCCTGCCAGGCAATCGAGGAGAAGTGCATTTTGAGCTAGAGCTTGTTGTGCGGATTGGCAAAGCTTATGAAAAAGGGATGACAGTCGATGAACTAGTTGACCAATTTGCCCTAGGGATCGACTTCACATTACGCGATGTGCAAAGTGAATTGAAGAAAAAGGGACTTCCATGGCTACTTGCGAAGGGGTTCCCAAATTCTGCCGTGTTGACAAAGTTCCAACCGTTCAACGGTGTGGATGAAACGAAGAAGACTGATTTTTCCATGTTGAAAAACGGGGAACAGGTTCAACGAGGAAACATCAAGGACATGATTTTTGATCTACAGACGATCATTGATTTTTCCGCGGAGCATTTCGGTCTTGGAGAAGGGGATATTCTCTTCACTGGAACACCTGAAGGGGTAGGACCTATTGCCTCTGGTGACCAAGTGGCGCTTCTCTGGGGAGATAGCGTATTGGGCGAAGCAAAAATTAAATTAGGTTAATGGAAAAGGGTGTCCCGAGAGGTCGGGGCACCTTTTTTTATGTCATGATGACCAAAATGCCTTTAGGAAGAAGTGAAAATGGTCATCATAACCAAGTCTCATGCCAGCCTAGAAAACCACTCTCTCAATCCCAACTGATTCCCTTGACGATAAAGCATAATCAATTCTTCAAGATCCGGTACCATATCAGAAGAAAAATAATCATTCCCCCATAACAAATCAAAGATATCTGTGAAAAGTGATACATAATATGGATTTTCTATTTGCGTACTAATGGAAACAATCCATTCTTTCAAAGACATCCAAGGATTGTCTGTTTTCCTCATCTCACCATCAATCTGCTTTTGAAGCGACAAAAAAACAATGGTTTCGGCGCACATGATCAGTACTCCGAAATAATGTCTCTGAGCAGCCTCATGTAGTGGTTGTGCGATGACTAAGTGAGGAATTAAAAAGGGAGGTGGCTCAGCTACAAAGGTACCTTCACCTTGTTTGGATTCCAAAAATCGCAGTAACTCCAGAACGCGCAAGCCTTCCCGAACGGAGGAGCGACTAACCTCCAAGAGTTCGCTAAGGTTCCGTTCCGTAGGGATTTTCGAGCCCTCAGGTAACTGTTCTGCCGCTATATAAGAAACGATTTGTTTTGCAACTTGCTCAAACATCCGTGGTAAGGTTTCGATTTGATAGCGGTCTTTCACTAGCATTCCTCCCGAATTATTTTACTAATTATATTATAGCAGATAGTTTATGTTTACAAAAATATGTATTTAGAATACTTTTAAAACAGTGTATAAAATGTAAATTAGAAAGATTGGGAGTGATTAGATTGCCTCTAGTTGGCCTTCTACGTTGGATTCATGCTCATCGGAAAGAATCGTTTTATATATTGATTAACCTTTTGTCATGGATGATGGTTTTTTATTTTCCCCTGCAGCATGCCAAAATGTTTGTTGTTCTTGTATTTGCCTTGTCTGGCTGGGCATTAGGTGTTCTCCCTCAACCTATTGTTTCTCTATCAATCATCGCCCTTATTCCCTTACTTATGCTAGGGACGTTTGAAGAAGCCTTGTCCGGATATGCGCAATCCTTTATCTGGCTACTAGTTTCCACCTTTATCTTAGCGGCTGCTGTAGAAGGGACGGGGTTGGGGAAAAGAATTGCCCTCTACCTATTAATGAAAGCGAAGGGAAGAACAAATACTACCATCTTATACTTGTTATTTGCAATTATTATCCTAGGCTTTTTAATTCCCACGGCAGCTGGACGCAGTGCAATGATTATGCCAGTCTGTGTCGGAGTTTTCAAGGTGATTACCTCAAAGGAACTGCTGCCTTCTTTTTCAAAATCAGTCATGCTGGGTGTCGCTTTTACTTCGAGCTTTATGTCTTGGGCGATCATCACGGGTTCCAGCTCATCGATCTATGCCGTTTCTGCCCTGGAAACAATGATTGGGTATAAATGGACCTACCTTTATTGGTTATTGTGTAATTTCCCGCTATTAGTTCTTCTGATCTTTCTGTTTTGGTTTGTATTGGGGAGAAAATATCCTCTTCGGATGAAGGAAATCCCCGGGGGATACGATTTTATCCGTGCAGAATTTCAGGCGTTGGGAAAGATTTCACAGGCAGAAAAAAACATCTTGACGATTGGCACTTTCACCGTATTGATGTGGATGAGCGAGCCTTTTCACGGTTTATCTGTCTCCTATATAGCTCTTGTTGCTGCGATCTTTTCCTGCTTGCCTGTGTTTGGTATTCAAAGCTGGAAAGATGCCTCCAAACATATCGCATGGGATGTGATCATTCTATTTGGGGCAGGATTTGCCTTAGCAGAGGCGTTACAAAGAAATGAGACAGCGACTTGGTTGGCCTTGCAGTTGACACAGGTGATTCCCCACGTAGGCCCGTTTATAGCGGGGTTATTCATGATGGTTATGGTACTTTTTCTTCGCCTGGGGTTTGCCAATATGCTTGCAATTACCGCATCGCTTCTTCCGATCACGATTAACCTGGCAGAAATGTGGGGAATTAATCCGTTATGGCTTTCACAAATTGTCATCATTGCTTGTTCTTTTGGCTATTTTCTTCCAGTTCAATCCCCATCAAATCTCATTACTTATAGCTACGGCTATTACGATGAGAAGGAATTAGCTGAAATGGGCATATATGTTTCGTTGATTACGATCGTGGTTATTTTACTCGGTGCCTTTTTCTACTGGCCGTACATCGGATTACCACCGTTATAAAATTTAGAAAAATATGTATTGTCATATTTTGCTGAACACGTTATAATACAAATGTGTTCAGTGTTTTGTATGCAATTATAATATTCTGATAATTATTCAAGAGGAGGTATTCATGCTACCGTTAGATGGAGTGAAGGTCCTAGATTTAACTCAATTTTTGGCTGGCCCGTACTGTACAATGGTTCTTTCTGATATGGGGGCTGATGTAATTAAGATCGAAAGATTCCCCAGTGGAGAAGATTCGAGAAGATTAGGCCCTTTTATTAACGGAGAAGGCTATCCATTTGCGATGCCAAATCGAAACAAGAAAAGTGTTGGCCTTGACTTGAAAAGTGAAAAAGGAAAAGAGATCTTTCTGAAATTAGCGGAAAATGCGGATATTATTATCGAAAATTTCCGTCCGGGGGTTACAAAAAAGCTAGGAATTGATTATGAATCGATTCAAGCCTTGAATTCGGGGGTTATCTACTGTTCTATTTCCGGATTTGGGCAAACAGGTCCATACAGCCACAAGGGCGGATTCGATATCATCGCCCAGGGAGTCACCGGATTTATGAGAATGACTGGTGAACCAGGCGGAAGACCGGCGAAGGTCGGGATTGCTATTAACGATATCGCAGCAGGGGCTACGGCACTGTATGGTATTTTGGGCGCCTATGTTCACAAAATGAGAACAGGTGAGGGTCAATATTTAGATACCTCACTTGTTGAGTCCGGGCTGGCATGGACGGTTTGGGAATCGGCTGCTTATTTTGCCACTGGGGAAATTCCCATGCCAACAGGAACCAGACATAGACGTTCTACCCCATACCAGGCTTACCGGACACTGGACGGCTATGTGACGATTGGTGCAGGGAATCAGAAGCTTTGGGAAAACCTGTGCAAAGTTGCGCTGAATCGTCCGGAATGGATTGATTTCCCGCAATTTAAAGATTTGAACAAGAGAATGGAGAACATTGAACTCATTCAAGAGATGATCGAAGAAGTACTTGCTGAACACCCTACATCCTATTGGGTTGAGAAATTGGATGAAGCAGGTGTTCCGGGTGGGCCTGTCTACACCTACGATCAAACACTGAATGATCCACATATTCAGGCAAGAGACATGATCGTAGAAATGCAGCATCCGAAACTTGGGGATATAAAAACGATTGGTATTCCCATTAAGTTTTCTAAAACCCCTTTACAGATTCGGACTCCTGCGCCTTGGCTTGGCCAACATACGAACCAGGTACTGCAAGACTTGGGACTTTCCGAGGAGGAAGTAAAAGAGCTTTACCAGGAAGGCGTCGTTTATGACAAATACGGAGAAGAAGCGGGGGTAAACCATGCAAAGTAAAGAAGATATTTTTCTAGAGAAAAGTGGGCAAATCGCAACGATTTACTTTAATCGTCCTGAGAAGAGAAATGCCTTGACCCATGAGATGTGGAAGGCTATTCCGGGGTTCTTGGAAGATGTGGAACAAGATAAAAATATCAAAGTACTCATTTTAAGAGGGGTAAACGAAGTTGCCTTTGCTGCCGGAGCGGATATTAGTGAATTTCGTACCCTCCGCTCAAACTCGGAAGGGGCAAGAATTTATAATGAAGCCACACATCGGGCGGAAAGAATGTTGGCGAAGTTCAAAAAGCCGACAATCGCGATGATTCAAGGATCTTGTATTGGCGGTGGCTGTGAATTAGCTGTTGCTTGCGATTTTCGTTTTTCTGACACGACTGGAAGATTTGGGATTACTCCGGCAAGACTTGGATTAGTTTACAGCTTAAGCGCTACGAAAACTTTGGTAGATTTGGTAGGCCCGCAAAATGCAAAATATATTCTATTTTCCGGGAATCATCTCGACGTTAATCGGGCTCGTGAAATCGGTTTGGTTGATTTTATCTATTCTCCCGAAGAATTAGAGCAGAAGACAATGGAGTTTGCTGAACAACTCTGTCGTAATGCACAATTTACGGTTCGCAGCATGAAGCATATTATCTCCCTCATTGCTAGCGGAGTTACTGAAGATACGGAAGAAACGATGGCACTGCGTAACGGTTCCTTCGACACGGAAGATTACCAAGAGGGCGTCAGAGCATTTATGGAAAAACGGAAGCCGGTATTTAAGTATTCATAAGAAATTCACCAGAAATTCATAAGAACATCTCAAAAGACAACGGACGAAGTACAGAAGGTAGCCATTGAATGTGGAGGGAGAACGAAAAAGTTCTTCCTCTAAAGATAATTATTAGAAAAATACCTATTAATAAAATAATTATAAAATTGGGGGATTTAAATGAAAAAACTATTTTCCATGTCCGTTGCCTTGATTCTTCTGTTAGCGGTTACAGCCTGCGGAAGCAAGCCAGCCGCAAACGATGCAAAGCCTGCTGATCAGCCGCAACAAGCAGCAACACAGCCTGCTGCTGAGAAGAAAGAGGAACAAAAGGCAGAATTCAATTACCCAGAAAAGAACCTGAATTGGACGATTGCCTTTGGACCTGGCGGTGGAAATGACATCATGTCGAGGACCATCATTGACATCTTGAAGAAGCACGACCTGTATTCGAAGGATATTATCGCAGAAAACAGACAAGGTGGGAGTGGTGCCGTAGGCTGGGGCTACTTAAACAGTCATAAGGGGGATCCATACCAAATTTCTTCCACCAGCGGAAGCTTTATTACAACGCCGCTCGTTTCTGATCCAGGGTTTAATTATGAATCCTTTACACCGGTTGCCTTAATGGCCACAGATGACATGGTTTTAGTAGTAAAAGGGGATGCACCTTATAATACGCTTGAAGAGTTTATCGAGGCGGCTAAAACGAGAGATAAAAAGATGGCCATTGGTGGAATTGGAGCTGTAAACGTTGACGCAATCCTTCCATGGCTGTTGGCTAAGGAAGCTGGATTTGAAATTGAATATGTACCATTCCAAGGCGATGGAGAAAATACCAGTGCACTATTATCGAACAGCATTGATGCGATGATGGCGAATCCTGCAGAGGCACTTGGGCAAATTCAAGCCGGACAAATGAAACCGCTCGCATTTAGCGGACAGGTGCGGATTCCACAGCTGCCAGATGTACCAACATTTATTGAAAAAGGGTATAAGAGTGTAACCCTGCCAATGCCGCGCGGGGTAGTCTTGGCTGGCGATGTGCCGAAAGAGGTACAAGACTGGTGGGTAGATACCATGAAGAAGGTTACGGAAACTGAAGAATGGAAAAAATATATCAATGATAACAGCTTAACAGAATACTTACTATTTGGGGATGACTTTACCAAATACCTTGAAGAAACCAATAAAGTCTTCAGAGATGTTCTGATTGAAACAGGTGCTTTAAAACAGTAATTTAACTTTATTCAGCAGAAGTTCCCCACTTACATAAGTGGGGGGATGAATGCTTGCTAAATAAAGTTAAAGCCTCTGGCGGATGCCACAGATTTTGAAAGGTAGTTATTCGAGCAAGCTCGAATAAATCTGGGCACAAATACGCCAAGGCGCATTTGGTTTAATGCAAGAAGCATGTGAAAGCTCACATGCTTCTTGTGCCATAGAGGTGGTCTTCAGTTGTAAATGATTTTGAAGGGGGGAGAATTGAAGATGAAGCTTGCTTTTTCCTTGTTTTTCTTTCTATTTTCTGTAGTCTTTACGGCATTGAGCCTAAAATTTAACTTTCTTACAGATTCAGGCAGACCCGATACTGGTTTTTTTCCATTGATTATCGGGTTCGGTCTTCTATTATTTACGGGCTTGAGTGTCTATCATGACTTCAAAGAGAGAATGAAGGCGTCTGAGAAGTCCATTTATGGAAAAGAAATGGTTTGGGTCGCAGTATTCATGACTGTCTTTATTTTTCTATTAAATATCTTAGGATCCTTAATCTCTATGATTCTCTTTATATTCTCGATTCTTCTCCTATTTAATCGAGAAAAGATGCTGCAGAATATATCCATTAGTTTAGTAATTCCAATCATTATTGTGGTGATGTTTGACTTTTGGCTGAACGCCAGTTTGCCGAAAGGATTTTTAGGATTTGTTTAAATTTATTCAGTAGTTCCCCACTGCATAAGTGGTGGGATGAATGCCTACTGAATAAAGTTAGAGCCTCCGGCGGATGCCACAGATTTTTAGAGGTAGTTTTTCGAGCAAGCTCGAAAAAAAATCTGGGCACAAATACGCCAAGGCGCATTTGATCTAATCACGAGAAAGGAGGCAATAGGATGGATCTATTATCAAACTTAGCTCTAGGATTTTCCGTAGCTGTAACACCGCTTAATCTACTCTTTGTCACTGTTGGTGCATTTATTGGAATGCTCGTCGGGGTTATTCCTGGATTCGGGCCATCTGCTGGGATCGCCATATTGCTTCCAATCACCCTGTCGCTTGACCCTACATCAGCGATCATTATGCTAGCCGGGATTTATTACGGCTCGATGTATGGGGGAACGATTACCTCGATTTTGATTAATACACCGGGGGAGTCTGCTACAGTTGCTTCTACCCTTGATGGATATCCGTTAGCAAGGCAAGGAAGAGCGGGCCCTGCGTTAGTCATGCAGGCAATTGCATCTTTCGTTGGAGGAACTGTAGGTGTCATCCTTATCTGTTCGCTTGCACCCTGGTTTGCAAAAGTTGCGATGTCTTTCGGTCCTTCCGAATACTTCATGCTCGTAGTACTGGGGCTTTTGATGCTGACGGTTATGATGGGGGAAAACCAACGATATGGGATTGTATCTGCGCTGTTTGGTTTTGCTATCGCGATGGTTGGGGTTGATGTTGTTTCTGGACAACAACGCTTTACTTTTGGTTCAGCGGAATTAATCAACGGGATTGATTTCATCCCAGTCGCTATCGGTTTATTTGGAATTGGCGAACTACTCTCGTGTGTTTATGAAGGTAACCATCGGGAAAAGCCGCAGGACATGATGAAGGTAAAGATGTTCGGAAAGGGCTTCTGGCCCAATGCTGTGGACTATATCGAAACAAAATGGACAATGTTCAGGGGGTCCGTGCTCGGCTTTGTGGTAGGCGTCTTACCAGGAGCAGGAGCAACGATCGCTTCATTGATGTCTTATTCATTGGAAAAGAAAATGTCTAAGACACCGGAAAAATTCGGAAAAGGGGCGATGGCTGGACTTGTTGCACCAGAAGCCGCAAATAATGCTGCTTCCTCTGGTGCAATGATTCCTTTGCTTACGCTGGGGATTCCAGGCTCTGGATCGACAGCTGTTTTGTTGGGTGCTTTTTTAATGTGGGGACTTCAGCCAGGTCCATTACTAATGATTGAACATCCTGAGTTTAGCTGGGGTTTAATCACGAGTATGTACATGGGAAATATTGTTTTGTTGCTCGTTAACATCGTTGCCATCCCTATTTTTGTTAAAGCGTTGCAAGTTCCATATAAGCTATTACTTCCTGTGATCGTTGTGCTTTGTGTAATCGGAACCTACAGTCTTCACGGCAGTATTATAGAAACATGGATCATGCTAATTTGCGGGGTTTTAGGCTTCTTTATGAAACTGTATGGCTATTCACCTGCAGCCACTGTCTTAGCCCTCGTCTTAGGACCGATGGCAGAAAACACATTAAGACAAACTCTAATTGCATCCTCTGGCAGTTTTTCCGTTTTTGTGCAAAGACCTGTAACCCTTTCATTGCTAATCATTGTACTTATCGCAATTGTTTTCCCGATCATTATGAGGATAATCAATAAGAGTAGAAAAAATAACCGGGATATTGTGGCGTAAGTGGACGTTTCCGTTGAAGTAATCAATAATAGAGGGTGAGATCCACAAGAGTAAGGAATGATAGGATGACAATCAAACGGCCAGTGACAGTAAGGGAATATGTATATGAACAATTAAAGAGCAATATTTTGTCCGGAGTGTATCGACCAGGGCAAAGGTTAATTGAAGCAACCCTTGCTGAAGAACTAGAGGTTAGTAGAACTCCGATCCGAGATGCTTTAAATCGCTTAGAAATAGATGGTCTGATTACTACTTCTCCACATAAAGGGATTTTCGTTACGAAGATTACCAAAAGAGATGTGCAGGATTTTTATCAGACAAGGGCAGTTCTTGAAGGACTCTCAGCAAAGCTTGCAGCCGAAGTTGCAGAAGAGAAGGAGCTAGAGGAATTTAAACTGCTTTTAACCGAAATGGAACATATTTTTGAACGGGATCGAGAACAAATCAATTATAAGGAGATTGCGCAATCCAATGTAAAGTTTCATCAAAAAATATGCAAAATGTCTAAGAATGATGTGTTATTCCGGATGCTAGGTAGTTTGGATAGCGCGATTACACTGATTCGGTCCACCTCGTGGACGAATTATAACCGGAAATTTCAAACCTACTTGGAACATCAGGAAATAGCAAAGGCCATCTTGGAGAGAAACGGAGAATTGGCGCAGCGAAAGGCGGAGGAACATATTTTCAGTGCTTGGAAATCTGCTGAAATAGCTCTACAGAAGCAGGAAGAAGAGGAATGACTAACAAAAGGACCTAGTCTAACGACTGGGTCCTTTTGTTTTAAGTTTATTTTTTCTCAGGTACCAAAAAGTCAAAGTCACAGCCTTCATCTGCTTGCAATACATGTTCTTGGTATAAGCGAGTATAGCCTCTGCTTTCGATAACAGGCGATTTAAATTCCGCGCGTCTTCTTTCGAGCTCATCTTCAGGCACATGTAATTCCAGTTTACGTTTTTCTACATCAAGTTCTACAGTGTCCCCTGTTCTTACCAATCCAAGTGGGCCTCCGATTGCTGATTCCGGCGCTACATGGAGAACGACTGTACCGAAAGCAGTTCCACTCATGCGTGCATCCGAGATCCGCACCATATCGCGAACGCCTTGTCTTAATAGTTTTTCTGGAATTGGCAGCATGCCGGCTTCTGGCATACCAGGTGCACCTACCGGACCAGCATTTTGCAGAATCATGATGTCATTCTCTGTGATATCCAGTTCAGGATCATGCACTCTTTTCTCCATATCTTGTGGGGAGGTGAACACGATAGCTCGTCCCTTATGCTTTAATAAATGCTTCGATGCGGCTTTTGGTTTAATGACGGCACCATTCGGGGCCAGGTTCCCTCTTAGAACAGCAATTCCACCGTCCTTGTGAAGCGGGTCATCGAAAGGCCGAACAATATCCCGATATACCTCAGAAACTTTTACATCCTTGATGTTTTCACCAACTGTTTTTCCAGTTACCGTTATTTCATCCAAGTGTAGTAAGGTTTCCAATTCCTTCATAACAGCTGGGGTGCCTCCTGCGCGAGCGAATTCTTCCATTTGATATTTCCCGGCTGGGCGCAAGTTAGCGATGAACGGTGTCGTTTGTCCTAGTTCATCAAACCATTCAAGCGGTAGTTCAATACCTAAACGGCCGGCAACAGCAGTCAAATGGATCACGGCATTAGTTGAACCACCGACAGCCATGAGGGTACGAATCGCATTTTCAAAGGCATTTTTAGTCATGATTTTGGAAGGTGTAAGGCCTTTTTCAACAAGTTCCACAATCATTCTTCCTGTTTCTTTTGCAAGGTAAAGCCGACGATTATCTGTAGCGAGAACAGCGGCTCCTTCTGGGATCATCATACCCAGCGCTTCTGTACAAACTGCAATCGTACTGGCGCTTCCCATAACCATGCAGTGGCCAGCGGTTGGTGCTAAGGATGCATTAATTTTGGAAAGTTCATCTTCGTCTATTTTCCCAGCGCGGTATTCCTGCCAGTAAAAACGGCAGTCGGAACATGCACCGAGGGTTTTTCCTTCATATTCCCCGTTCGCCATAGGACCACCGGTAAACATAATCGTTGGAATATCGGCACTGGCAGCCCCCATAAGCTGTGCAGGTGTCATTTTGTCACAACCGCCGAGAAGAACAACGCCATCCAAAGGCTGCGCGCGAATCATTTCTTCTGTATCCATAGCTGCCAGATTGCGGTAGAGCATGGTTGTTGGGCTCGTGAAAATTTCACCTAATGAAATAGTCGGAAATTCTAAAGGGATTCCGCCAGCCATTAAAACGCCGCGTTTAATCGCGTCAACAATGGGACCGAAATGAGTATGACAGCGGTTGATTTCACTTTCCGTGTTACAAATTCCAATCACCGGTTTTTCAAAATCTTTTTCATCGTATCCTAAATGGCGATTAAACGCCTGCCGGATAAACCGGCTAAAGCCCGCATCACCGTATGAAGTCAGCTTTTGTTTCCCCCGTTCGTTTCCCATAAGCACACCCCTTTTTATATGTAAAACTAAAATGAAATTAATATGGTCCTACCAATCACTCTACCATAAAAATGCAAAAAGTTAAATTTCTTTTTAGCCACTTAGGAAAGTTCCTAATTAACATAAAAACGCATATATTCTAAAAATAATATTGACGAAAATAGGGAGCTGGGATAATATTTTTGTATATATATCTATCTTTCTCTTTTGTATATTGGTCTGACCATAGTAAAACATGAATGTTTTTCTGAAAGGATGATGGCTTTGAGTGATTTGAAGCTAGTTGTTGACAACAAACAGAAAGCCGCCCTAGTAATTGATGCAAAAGACAATGTAGCAGTTGCACTAGAGGATTTGAAAATGGGTGAAACTTGTTTGATTCGATTTGAGGATTTAGTTGAACAATTGGAAGTCATCGAAGATATAGGGTTTGGACACAAGATCGCATTAAAGGACCTGCAGCAGGATGAATGTGTTTATAAATATGGTGAAGAAATTGGGAGAATGAAAGAACCCTTACAAAGAGGGGGATGGATTCACAGCCATAACATGTATTGTGAGAGGGGGTTGAAAAATGGGTGATAAATTTATGGGCTATTGGCGTAAAGATGGCTCTGTCGGTGTAAGGAACCAGATTGCGATCATTCCTTCCGTTTTTTGCTCTGCCAAAGTTGCTGAAAGAATAGCATATCAAGTTCCAGGATCTGTTTATTTTCGGCATCCCGTAGGCTGCAGCCAAGTTGGGGAAGATTTGGAAGTTACAGCAAAAACTTTAATTCAAATTGGAAAGAATCCTAATTTTGCTGGTGTGGTGGTTGTCGGACTAGGTTGTGAACGATTTTCTCCCTATGAATTAGCTCAAGGAATTGCGCCAACTAACAAAATGCTTGAAACCGTTGTCATTCAAGAAGAAGGGGATTCGCTAGGGGCCATTTCGCAAGGTGTGAAATATGCTCGGGAAATGCAGCAGATTGCGTCCCGTCAACAGCGTGAAGAAGCGGATGTCAGCGAGTTAGTTATTGGGTTGAATTGCGGAGGATCTGATATGACTTCAGGTTTAATCGCCAACCCGGCACTGGGGATTGCTTCCGACAAACTGGTTTCCCAAGGTGGATCTTCCATCCTAAGTGAGATAACAGAATTAATCGGGACGGAGGAAATCCTTGCAAGGCGTGCAATTAATGAAACTGTTGCAGAGGAAATCAGACAAACCATATATCGGACAGAGCAAAAGCTGGAAAGACAGACGGCAGCTTCCAGCAACAAAAATCGCACACACCTCATCTCCAAGGGGAATTACGATGGTGGATTATCTAGTGTTGTTGAAAAGTCATTAGGAAGTATGAAAAAGTCCGGAAATGCTCCTTTCAGCGGGGTGGTCCAATATGGGCACCGGTTGACTAGCAAGGGATTATTTTTGCTAGATTCTCCTGGCCATGATGGGGAAGTGACGACTGGTGAAGTAGCTGCAGGTGCACAGATCGTCGTATTTCCAACAGGTCGAGGCACTCCAACCGGTTTCCCAGGTGTTCCAGTAATCAAAATAACCGGGAATCCAAGAACCTATGAAAAAATGAAAGAAAATATTGATATTAACGTAGGTCAGGTAATGACCGGCGAAAAAACAATGCAGCAGATGGGTGAAGAAATTTACCGGGAAATCCTGGAGGTTGCTTCAGGTAAATTAGCGAAGGCAGAAATCCTAGGGCACGATGAGCAATTCTGTATTACAAGATTACCATAAGAGAAAGAGTGGGAAGAAAATTATGGCTAATGTAGGCTTTCGAATTGTAAATCATTTTGAGCGTGTAAATCAGGAAATCATTGATGGATTTAAAGGCATCGCTACTCCGAATATTGGCGATGTGATGGGGCGCATGTTTGCCATGGATTATTCGATCAAAACAGTGAATAAACCAGGCATTCATGTTGTGGGAAGCGCCTTTACTGTTCGAACACATCCTTCAGATAACCTAATGGTGCATAAGGCTATGGATATGGCCAAGCCTGGAGACATCATCGTGATAGATGCTTGCGGGGATATGGGGAATGCAATCCTTGGCGAATTGATGTGCCATTATGCAAAAACAAAGGGAATCGCAGGTTACATTGTAGATGGACCTGTTCGAGACCTGCATGCGATAGCGGAAATGGAATTTCCTGTATTTGCTAAAGGTGGCTCTCCCCGCGGACCATATAAAGAAGGACCAGGAGAAATTAACACCTTAATTAGCTGTGGAAATGTTCCTGTTAGACCAGGAGATGTGATTGTGGCCGACGATGATGGGGTTGTGGTGATCCCGCGTGAGGATGCTGAGAATGTCTTAAAAAAGGCAAAAGCAATCCAGGAAAAGGAACAAGAAATTATCAGCGCAATTTACGATGGACGTTGGGATCGTAAATGGGTTGACGAAACCCTTCGTCAGAAAGGGTGTGATGGGCTTGACTAATCAGCCTATCCGTGTATCCAAGAGCCTGTTAGAAGATTATGTGAACCGCGTGTTTTTAGCTGCTGGCTTGGATCAAGAGCAAGCCGCGATCACAGCGCGCCACTTGGTCCATGCCAATCTACGTGGTGTTGATTCCCATGGGGTGAGCCGGGTGGATGTCTATACGAAACGTCTAGAGATCGGGATTGTAAACCGCGACCTTCATTTTGAATTGGAAAGGGAAACCCCTGCAAGTGCTTTGGTTGATGGTGGCAACAGTTCCGGAATTGCTCTTGCAACAAAAGGGATTGAGCTTGCTGTTAAAAAGGCCCTGCAAACAGGTGTGGGAATTGTTGGGATTAAGAATTCCAACCATTGTGGAATGCTCGGCGATTACACCATGTATGCCGCCAAGCATGGATGCATTGCCTTGGCAACGACGAATGCACCGCCGAACATGGCACCATGGGGTGGCCGGGAAAGATTTTTTGGGACTAATCCGTTTTCTTATGGTGTTCCTGCTGGTGAAGAGGATGACATTGTCTTCGATATGGCAACAAGCTTAGTAGCCCGTGGGAAGATTATTGTTGCCCAGAAAAACAATCAGCAAATCCCACTAGGCTGGGCGATTTCTAAAGATGGTAAACCTACGAACGATCCTAATGTAGCACTTGACGGTCTTGTACTTCCTGCGGGTGGATATAAGGGGTACGGGATTACATTCCTTGTGGAAGTGTTGTCGTCCTTGTTTACGGGTGCTGCCTTTGGACCGCAAATTGCTGACTTGTATAAGAACTTTGAGCAGGCACAAAATGTGGGGCAATGTTTCATTGTCATCAGGGCCGACTTGTTCCAAAGCATGGATCAATTTAGATCACGAATGGATCAGTTAATTCGTGAAATCCGAGAGGTTCCGCGTATGGATGGAGTAGAACGAATATATCTGCCTGGTGAGATTGAGCGGGAAAAGACAGCGGACCGAATGAAGAACGGCATCCCTATATCAGTGGAAATTCTTCAAGAGATTCGAGGAGTCGGTCAGCGGTATAGCATTGTAGATGATCCGTTATTTAAAGAAATTGGATAGTTAAAATGCAAGGGGATCCCCCGAAAAGTTTTTATAAAACAACTAAGGGTAGGATCCTTTTGTGTATGAAGAAAAGGTTTTAGGATACATCAACAAGATAAAGAATATTAAAAAAAGTAAATTGAATTGTATTTGAAATTAGCATAAAATGAAGACCAAGTGGCGATCAGTGGAAGATTGGTTTACCTTGGTTTTCATCCAGGAATTGCCCATATCACATGTAAAGGAGTTCATTCCGATGGAACTAAAAGGTCGCGTAGTGTTAGTAACAGGGGGCGCAACTGGACTGGGACGTGAAATTTCACTTGATCTAGCAAAACAGGGGATGTCCGTTGTGGTCAATTATTCCCGTTCTGAACAGGATGCAAAGGATACCGTCGAACAAATACAAGCTTTGGGTGGGGAAGCGTTTGCGATTCGGGCAGATGTGTCCACTAGGTTAGAAGTTAATAATATGGTTGATAGTATCATAGAAAAGCTAGGAAGATTGGATGCCATTGTTGCGAATGCAGGAACCACTGTATTCCGTGCCTTTGAAGATATTGATGGAGTGAGTGAAGAGGATTGGGACCGAATCATGAACGTCAATGTAAAAGGGGCATGGCTTTTAGCTAAAGCAGCCACGCCTTATATGAAAAAACAAGGTGCAGGAAGAATTGTAATCACCACCTCGGTTGCAGGGATAAGGCCTACTGGAAGCTCACTGCCCTATTCTGTTTCCAAAGCAGCTGCAATCCACCTAACAAAAGGCCTGGCTAAAGGGCTTGGACCTGAAATTTTAGTCAATGCCATTGCCCCGGGATTATTGGATACAAGGTGGACCCGTGGACATGATCCGAAAACGATTGATGCTTTTATTAAAAATTCCCCCCTTCAAAACATTCCATCTTTGGAGGATAACGCGAAACAGGTAAGAGGATTAATAGAAACGGATTCGATGACGGGGTCCATTATCGTTGTAGACAGTGGTACAACATTGTAGAAGTAATATTTGAACTGCAGCGAGCAGGGCAGAGTGTTAATGTGGAGGATGACTTGCTGTCTGAAGAATTCTAGGTAAGTCAAATGAGAGGACCGGGCTACGCCCGGTTTTTCTAACTTCTAAGAAACTAATATGGAGTAGGGCTCATTCATATGCGGGTAAGTCTTGTCGCTGCCCCACTATTAGAGGTGGGAAGGACGGACCGTTAGACGAGTAAAAAATAACGGAGGATTTTTCAGTATTGAGAGCAACCATGTTTGGATAATTGATTTACCACCCCCCAATTCCTAAATACATGGAATAACAAAAATTAATTGACAATTACCATGTGGAAATCTACAATGAATGTAAGGGACATCAGGTGGCCGGACCACCTAAGATCGGGGGTGGGATGTTTAGTGAATTTAAGTCCAATAAAAAAGGTAAGAGTATATGAACAGGTAATCGAGCAGATCAAAGATTTGATCGAGCAGGGTGTGATCCAGCCGGGGCAGAAGTTGCCATCAGAAAGGGACCTTGCCGCGGAATTATCCGTCTCCAGAAGTGTTGTTCGAGAGGCTATGAGTGTGTTGAACACTAGTGGAATTATTCAAATTCGACCGGGAATAGGCGTTTTCCTCATGGAAGAAGAGGAACAGGGACTGATTCACCGCATCAACCGCATTTTAAACAAAGATGAAGTTAATCTCTCAGAAGTTTTAGAATTACGGCAGGGGTTGGAAGTGCAAGCGGCATTTTTGGCTGCCCAAAGGGCGACTGAAAAAGATCTACAATTGATCGAAGCAGCATTGAAGGAACTGGAACAGGCAGTTTATAAAAAGAAGTTAGCCGCCGAGGAGGATTTTGCATTCCATCTTGCTATTATTAGGGCCAGCAAAAATGCGATGATCCAGGAAATGATGAATCTATTAACCGAAGCGATTCAATCCGGGATGAAAAAGAGCCGTCGTAGAACACTGCAAATGCCAAAGAAACCAGAGGAAGTAGTCAACGAGCATTTTGAAATTTTTCAAGCAATCAGAGACAAGGACGGACAAACAGCGAGAGAACTGATGTTGATTCATCTGGATAATGTAATTAAGAGATCATATCTTGTACAATAATATTTTTTCCAATAAAAGGAGGATAAGGCATGTCCATAGCAAACTCAGTTTCCCTTTACCATATCCAGGTTCACACTCAAGCTCCCGTTGTGGAGGATATACCCGCAGCAATAGATGAGGCAGTAGAAAAAATAATGCAAGGGGAACGTTTTCAGAATTTAAAACCCGGTGCATCCATTGCGGTGACGGCAGGAAGCAGAGGGATTGCAAATTATGTTGAAATTTTGCGTTCGGTCGTTTCTTCTTTAAAAAGAAAGGGATATACCCCCTTTTTATTCTCAGCTATGGGAAGCCATGGTAGAGGCGAAGCGGAAGGTCAAAAAGAAGTCCTGGATAGTATGGGAATTACAGAAGCGACTGTGGGCTGTCCTATCTCCTACTCTAGTGAACTTAAAGTAATTCATGAGCTTGAAGCATTTGGGAAGACCCTTCCGGTTTATTGCGCAAAGGAAGCGGTAGAGGCTGACGGGGTGGTCGTGGTCAATCGGGTTAAACCACATACTTCTTTCCGTGGAGATTACGAAAGCGGATTATTTAAGATGATGACAGTTGGTATGGGGAGAGCCAAGGGGGCAGATATGTTCCATAGCGCAGGAGCTAGCCGTTTGGCGGATATGATCCCTTTGATTGGCGGAAGTGTATTGGAACACGCTCCTGTTGTAGGAGGGATTGCCGTCGTAGAGAACGCGATGGAAAAGACGGCAATTATTGAAGGGATTCCACATGACCAATTTTTCCCTAGGGAGAAGGCATTGCTCGAAACAGCAAAAGAGTTTATGCCGAAGCTTCCCGTCGATCGTGCCGACCTTTGCGTGGTTGGAGAGATGGGTAAAAATTACAGTGGAACGGGAATGGACACAAATATTATTGGCAGATTGCGCATTCAAGGGGTACCTGAACCTGTAAAGCCGTACTTTACCTATCTTGCTGTTCTAAGGCTGTCTGAACCATCACATGGAAATGCTACGGGAATCGGACTCGCGGACATGACAACCGAAACACTTGCAAATGGCATCGACAAAACCGCGACCTATTTGAATTGTTCGACAAGCGGCTTTATCATCCGCGCAGCAATCCCGATGACGTTTCCGACAGATCAGGCTTTGCTAGAGGGAGCAGTAAAAATGCTAAGAACAGAAGATGCTGATCAATTGCGGATGATAGCCATTCGAAATACACTTCATATAGATAAACTTTGGGTGACGAAGGCGATTTATGAAGAGATCAAGGATCAATCAAATATTAAACTATTAGAAGAGCCAAAAGCGATTCAATTTGACACCCAAGGCAATTGGATTTGGGAATAATAGGAGAGAGACAACATGATAGATAAACAAGCGATTGAAGATATTAAAAAGATTGTTAAAACAGGCCGTGTTTTAACCGAAGAGAGCGATCGGTACAGCTATTCTTTTGATGCTTCCTTTGGTACACATTTACCAGATGTAGTCATTCAAACACAAGAGGTTCAGGAACTTGCTGAGTTGGTTCGCTATGCGAATGAGTACAAAATTCCGGTTTATCCGCGAGGACAATCGACCAGCTTAAGCGGAGGGCCGCTGCCCGTCAAAGGCGGAATGGTCTTTGATTTGTCCGTAATGGATAACATACTTGAAGTGGATGATGAGGATTTAGTAGCCATTGTGTCACCTGGCGTCCTGACCTCTGCGATTCATGCAGCTGCGGAGAAAAAAGGCCTGATGTATCCACCAGACCCCAGCAGTTCTCACGTGTCAACGATCGGCGGCAATCTTGCGGAAAATTCCGGTGGACCTCGTGGTCTGAAGTACGGCGTAACAAAAGATTATGTCATTGGTCTGGAAGTCATTACTCCGCAAGGGGAGATTATCAAGACCGGTGGAAGAACGGTAAAAAATGTGACCGGTTATGATCTTACAAAGCTTATCGTTGGCTCCGAAGGAACACTGGGAATTATTACTAAAGCAATTTTGCGCCTAATTCCGAAGCCACCATCCTCCGAAACAGTCATGGCTGTATTTAACAGCCTGGTGGATTCTGGGCGGGCCATTTCCAAAGTTTTGTCCAGCGGGATCTTACCGGCAAAGATGGAATTGATGGACCAAGCGTCGATTGTCGCTGTGGAAAACTATCAACCTTCCAATTTGCCTGTCGATGCGGAAGCGATCATTTTAATAGAGCTAGATGGTCACCCGGCAGCGGTGAAGGAAGAGGCGGAACAGGTAGCCAAAGTATGCCGTGAGGTGGGGGCGCGTGAGGTAATCGTACCTCAGACGCCACAGGAAAAAGCCGAGGTATGGAAAGCGAGAAAACTCGTCTCTCCGGCGATTGTGCGGATTAAACCAACCAAAATCTCTGAAGATGCCACCGTGCCAAGAAGTCAAATTCCAGAAATGTGCCGTCGCCTTCAGCAAATTAAGGAGAAATATAATATCCATCTTGTTGTTTTTGGGCATGCGGGTGATGGGAATTTGCACCCTAATATTATTGCGGATAAGAGTGACATAGAAGAAATGCAGCGGGTTGAGCAAGCCGTAGCAGAAATTTTCCAGGCTGCCATTGAATTGGGAGGAACCTTGTCTGGCGAACATGGAATTGGCACCATGAAGGCTCCTTTTATGGAAATGGAGTTAGGCGCATCTGGCTTGGATATGATGAAACGGATTAAAGAGGCTTGGGACCCCAATAATATTATGAACCCTGGGAAAATCTTTGCTGAACCGGGTCAAAAGTTGGTGTTGAGATAATGAATCAAATGCTAGAAGATCTAAAAAAAGAGCTGAAATATGAAAAAACAAACAGTTGCGTGCAATGTGGTTATTGTTTGCCAGTGTGTCCGACCTATATGACCATGGGGAAAGAAACCCATTCTCCTAGAGGACGAATCAATTTGGTGAAGATGGTCGGGGAAGGAAGAATTACCGATCTGTCTGTATTGGAAGAGCCGATGAATTTATGTCTTGGCTGCCGGGCATGTGAAACAGCTTGCCCGACAGGGGTGGAATACGGGACGATTCTTGAAGCCGCGAGAGCAGCGATCACCCGACGGAAAAAGTTTTCCTTCCCAGTAAAGACCCTAAGAAATACGATTTTCAAAAAGGTATTTCCTAGTAAAAGCAAATTAAATCTGTTGACAGACGGATTGTGGCTCTATCAAAAGACCGGGTTGCAAAAGGTAGCGCAGAAAACAGGTATAACGAGAGCCCTTCCTTTTAATCTAGGACAATTTGAAGCAATCACCCCAACGGTCACTTCGCCATCCGAGCGTCGGAATCGCTTCAAACGAATACCAGCAAAAGGAGAAAAGAAATATACCGTTGCCTTCTTTACAGGGTGTATTATGGATGCGATGTTCCAACGCATTAATGATTTATCCATTGCGCTTTTATCTCATGTTGGCTGCGAAGTGCTAATCGTGGAAAACGAAACCTGCTGTGGTGCCTTACATGCCCACTCAGGAGAAATGGATGAAGCGAAAGTACTTGCGAAGAAAAACATTGCTGCCTTTGAAAAGGAAGATGTGGAATTTATTATCAATAATGCTGGCGGTTGTGGCGCCATGCTGCATGAATATGACCATTTGCTTGCTGACGAGCCAGAGTGGCATGAGCGGGCGAAGGAATTTGTTAGGAAATCCAAGGACATCAGTCAGATTCTTGTCGCATGTGGCGGAGTTCCAATGAACAAAGAGCTGCCAGGCAGGGTTACCTATCAACGCTCTTGCCATTTAACGAACGTTCAGAAGGTAACCAAAGAACCCGTCCAATTGATCGAATCCATTCCAGGAATTGATTTTATCGAAATGAAGGATAAGGACATGTGTTGCGGTTCTGCCGGTATTTACAACATCGTCAACTATGACGCTTCCATGGAAATCCTTGATGAAAAGATGAAAAACGTGAAAGATACACATGCCACAACGATCATCACCACCAATCCAGGATGCTTGCTGCAGATGAAGCTCGGCATTGAAAGAGAAAAGATGGGCAAAGAGGCTAGGGCGCTGCACTTGGTGGAGTATCTGGCTGAAGCTGCTGGGATTGTGTAGGATAAACTATAACCCGCAAGGAGGACTCTCCATGCGGGTTATATAATTGTAAATATCCAATTAATATATTTACAATTTGAAACAATATATATATAATAAATTATATATTGATTGGTACATCTTGATGATGCCATGAAAGAACTGCCTATATTCGTCAGATCTTTCTTACCGGAAGACGTTACGCGGATAAAAAGCCAGTTTAACTGCGGGAGATCTATGCAGTTTTTCTGGCTTTTTTTGCGTCAATTATGGTTTCGACAAATTTCGAACGGGGTCTGACCCCTGTCGAGGGGAGGGGGAGTCGCTTGGCTGGTGCCTTGGAAGGAATCAAAATTGTGGATTTAACGCGTGTGTTGGCTGGGCCTTTTTGTACGATGACGCTTGCCGATCTAGGCGCAGATGTCATTAAGATTGAGGGAACAGCAACAAAGGATGATACCCGTTTTTGGGGACCGCCCTATGCAGGGGGGGAGAGTGCTTACTACCTGTGCGCGAATCGAAATAAACGAGCTATCCGGTTAAACCTAAAGTCAGATAAAGGCAAGGAAGTTTTTAAAAGATTAGTAGCTGAATCAGATGTTGTCGTGCAGAATTTCAAAACGGGTACGCTTGAGCGAATGGGACTTGGCTACGAGCAATTGAAAGCGGTTAATCCGCGAATCATCCTTGCTTCAATTACAGGATTTGGTAGCAATGGACCCTATAAAGATTTGGCTGGTTACGACTACATCATTCAGGCCATGAGTGGCCTGATGGAGATTACCGGGGATCAGCAATCGGGCCCGATGAAGGTTGGCGTGGCGATTGCGGATGTGTTGACAGGTCTTTATACAACGGTTGGGATCCTTGCTGCGATTCAGGAACGTAATCATTCAGGAGTTGGTCAATCGATCGACATTTCTCTGTTTGATTCACAAATTTCCGCTCTTGTAAATGTTGCCAGCAACTATCTAGTTTCCGGCATCATCCCGAAACGGCTGGGCAATCAACATCCTAACATTGTCCCTTATCAGGTTTTCCCTACGGCTGATCAGGAGATGGTGGTTGCAGTGGGAAATGATGCGCAGTTTCGCAAGTTTGTGCAGGTCCTCGGTGTTGAGGAATGGGCGGATGATCATCGATTCGCAACAAATCCAAAGCGGGTGGAAAACCGTGAACTGTTGATCGGTATGATTTCCGAAAGAATGAAGACTATGCCATCAAGGCATTTGAGAGAACAACTTGAGGCAGTCGGGGTGCCCAATGGACCGATTAACAATATGAAAGAGCTGTTCGCAGATCCTCAGGTTCAGGCCAGGGAAATGGTTGTAGAAATGGCACACCCTACCGCGGAAAAAATCAAATTAGTGGGCAGCCCATTAAAACTATCCCGGACACCTGTTGAAATGAAACAACATCCCCCATTATATGGGGAGCATACCGAGCAAGTCTTAGTTAGCCTCGGCTATACAATCGAGGAAATAGAAGAAATGCAAAAAAATCAGGAAGTTCAATAAGGGAGGAAATAGAAGATGATGAATTTTGCGCTAACAGAGGAACAAGAAGCCGTAAGAAAAATGTTACGATCATTTGTTGATAAGGAAATCATTCCTTATATTCAAGAATGGGATGCAAACTGGCATTTTGAAACATCGATCATGAAACGTCTAGCTGAATTGGACCTGATGGGTGTCTGTATTCCTGAACAATATGGCGGAGCAGGCATGGACTATAATACGCTGGCGATCGTTTGTGAAGAGTTGGAGCGTGGGGATACTGCTTTTAGAACGGCTGTATCGGTTCACACCGGTTTAAATAGCATGACCCTGCTGCAATGGGGAAATGAATTCCAGAAAGAGAAATATCTTGTTCCCCAGGCGAAAGGGGAGAAAATTGGGGCTTTTGGCTTAACAGAGCCGAATGCAGGATCTGATGTGGCAGCGATGCAGACCACAGCGCGTCGTGATGGGGATGAGTACATCATCAATGGATCGAAAACATGGATTTCTTTATGTGATGTAGCCGATCACTTCCTCATCTTCGCGAAAACTGATAAAGATAAAGGGCATCATGGGATCAGCTGTTTCATTGTGGAAAGAACTTATCCGGGTGTGAGCACCAAGGCAATTAAAGGAAAATTGGGGATTCGTGCAGGTAATACAGGGGAAGTGTTCCTGGAAGAAGTTCGTGTACCTGCTGAAAACATGTTGGGTGATGAAGGCGAGGGCTTTAAAATTGCGATGTCCGCATTGGACAATGGTCGTTTTACCGTAGCGGCTGGTGCTTGTGGATTAATCAATGCATCATTGGAAGCTAGCGTAAAGTATTGTCATGAAAGAAAGACATTTGGGAAGGAAATAGGAAAACATCAATTGGTTCAACAAATGATCGCCAAAATGTCTTCTAATCTTGAAATTTCCCGTCTATTGGTTTATCGCGCAGGCTGGTTAAAAAACGAAGGGAAACGAAATACAAGAGAAACCTCCCTTGCGAAATGGATTGCTTGTGACGCAGCATTTGAAGCGGCTAGTGATGCCGTACAGGTTCACGGTGCCTATGGATACTCCAACGAATATCCAGTAGAGAGATTCCTACGAAATGCAAAAGCCCCAGTTATTTACGAAGGAACAAGAGAAATTCACACCATCATGCAAGCGGAATATGCATTAGGCTATCGTTCAGATAAAGCTTTACGTCAAATGCTTCCATCCTGGCCTTTTGAAGAAGAATAGAATTTTAAAAGGAGGGGCCTTGACCCCTCCTTTAATTTTTTACCATCCGTTCGCTCAATGGTTGGAAGGCAATGGAGCAGTCACCGTTCTCTTGAACATACTCAAAATTACCCAGGTATTCTTGGTCTTCGAAAGGATAATCTACCCTCCAATGACTCCCCCGGCTTTCTTTTCTTTCCAAAGCCCCCCGAAAAACTAAGCTCCCGACAGTCAGCATATTCTTCAGTTCAAAATAGGAGAAGAGCTCCTTTCCATGCTGGATGGAAACCTGCTCCAATTGCTCAGCAATCTCTTCAAGCATCTGTAGCCCTTGGCAGAGATGTTTCTCTTCCCTTACGACAGAAGCATAATTCCACATAATCCCTTGAACCGCTTCTTTACACGCCTTAATCGATGTTTTTCCATCTGTATTCAGGGATAGGCAGGGAACTTCATCATCCCAAGGAACGGTTGCTCGTTCGCTTTCCGTAGAATATTGTGCAGCGGATTCACCAGATATGATTCCAAAAACTACCGTATCGGCGATGGAGCTACCCGATAGACGATTCGCGCCATGTGGACCCGTAGCCGCTTCCCCTGCTGCATAGAGCCCGGGAATGCTGCTTTCGCATTTGGTATTGATTTTGACCCCGCCCAAATAATAATGGGTAGTGGGTGTCACGATCATCCAATCTTTTAGTGGATCGGTTCCTTTCTTTCTGAGCTGTTCACAAAAATGGGAATAAGTTGTTTCCATCGTTTCTTTCGGAATGCCAGTGCAGTCAAAGTAAACACCGCCGTCGACGCCGTTGCCCAACTGTACTTCTTGAAAAATGGCTTGGGACATTTTATCCCGCGTAGCAGCCATCTCACCACCGTCAACGTATTTTTGGACAAATAATTCGCCATGCGTATTTCTCAGTACCGCTCCATCTCCAAATAGCGCATTTTCTGCGGGCATTTTTAGCGGTTTAATCATCATAGTAGGGTAGAACTGAATCAGTTCCATATCTTTTAAGATAGCCCCTGCTTCATAAGCTAAGGCATAAGAGTCCCCTGTAATGCCAGCCGTGTTATTATTTTGCGCAAAGAGATTGCCGGCACCACCGTTCGCCAGGATCACAGCTTTACAGGAGATCTCTAGTACCTCTTGGTTATCCATATTAATGGCGAGGGCCCCCGCAATTTTTCCTTCCTTTATTATCAATTTCGTAACCATTGTTTTTTCGATGATCCTTATATTCTTTTCGATAATGCTCGCTAAAAGGGGATCCAAAAAGGATAACCCTCGCGCTAGATAGGAATAACCATCCCAGACGGTAGGAACGGAGCGAGGAAAAGAATGACCAGGTGGTTGTCTTTTCACGTATCGATCTTCACGGATAAAAAATTTCATTCCATAATCTTCTAACCATTTGATCGTTTTCCCCGATTCATGGGCTAAGAGACTAGTTAACTCTTTTTGATTAATCCCTTTTCCCGATTTGATTAGATCTTGGTAATAGGCCTCTATGGAATCGGGATTATCCTCTTCCGGGACGACAACGCAAAATTGAGAGCCGGAAACAATCGTATTTCCACTCTTTCCTGCTTTCTGTTTACAAATAACTGTGACGTCGGCACCCTGCTTTTCCGCAGCCAATGCCGCAATTAATCCCGCGGAACCGCCACCGATGACCAACACATCGGTTTCCACACGAACTCTTTTTAGCATGAAGTCAACTCCTTTTAATAGGAAAAAAGGGAGATATGCTCTCCCTTTAATAGTTTAATTAGATTCGTGCAAAGAAGCCTCTCTGACGCATCAATTCACGGAACAACTCCGGGTGTTTTTCGAAAGCTTCCCGACCATGGAGCCAGAAGTGGTTATTGAGCATCACCAATTGACCAACGGGCAAGGAAACAGGCAGGGTTGCCGGACTATTTTCCATCGAAATTTGAAGCTGTTTTAAATACATCGCTTGCTCGATGTTTTGTGGATGTGTCGCTTGGTGATTATATCGCATACAAGTCGCATTATTTTGTTCATAGAAGGTAGAATGATAGACGACATCCTTCGTATTTTTCGTTCCTCTGTCAGCGTAGCTATATTTAAATTGGTGTGAAGCAAGAGGATGGCTGCGGAATTTCGAAAAGTCTTCCCAATCATCCAAATGAAGCAGGCGTGATTCTCCACCGATGGCATTTTGCTCTATAAATTTCATCATAATTAGCCAATCGGTTGGTTCATCGACGAAGGTGCCATCTGTATGCAGTTCAAGGATCCGGTATGCTTGGCGCAGATACGTATCACTATTATCGGTATGCTTTACGGTGAATCGTGCATAGTACTTTCCAGACATGGAATCAAAATTAGGAATCCCAATCAGATGGGTCACAGCGGTTGCAAAACGAATATAATCATCTGCATTTTCTGTTAGCCCTTGGACACCGATGGTAAAGCCGCCTGTACTGCGGTCGTGAATAATTTGGCGGAGTGTCTGCTGCAAGGAATCGCCGGCAATTTCCTTTAGCTTTTCGGCTACATAAAATCTTTCAAAAGGTACATATTCTAGTCTTTCTACATTGATGTCAGAGATTTCGGTGAAAAATTGTTGGAGCATGCTTGGATCTAATTGGATTTGACGCAAGCGCTCATGGTCAGGATGTGCCTTTACTTCATAGGTTAATGTTTTTACTTGATTCATTGTTGTTCCTCCTTTAATTGTTAAGATTAAATACTTGCAAAGTAACCTCTCTGCCGCAATAGTTCCCTGTAAAGGTTTTCATTTCTATCAAAAGCGTCTCTTCCATGCAGCCAGAATGTATTATTGAGCATAATCAAATCCCCAACCGGTAATGAGACCGCTTTAACATTCGGACTTTTCTCCAAGGATTGAGAAATATCCCGATGGTATTTCGCTTGTTCTATGGAATAAGGAACACTGCACTGATCATTGAAGCGGATGCAGGGCGCGTGATTGTGCTCGTAGAAGGTCGTATTGTAGACGACATCCTCCACGTTTTTGCTGGCCCGCCCTTTTTGGGTAAATTCATAGGGGTGGTTGGCCAAAGGATGGTTGCGGAATTGCTCAAGGTCTTCCCAATCATCCAAATGCAGTAACAAGGACTCTCCACCGACTGCATTTTGTTCCTCTAATTTCATCATAATTAGCCAGTCGGTTTGTTCGTTAACAAATGTACCATCTGTGTGTAGATAGAATCGCCGATAGGCTTGACGCAGATAGGTATCACTCTCAAAAGAGTGCTTCACGTTGAATCTGGCATAATATTTTCCTGACATGCCATCAAAGTTGGGAACCCCGACCAAATGACTTAGAGCAGTGGAAAATTTAACATAATCATCGAGATTATCAGTTAAGCCCTGAACCCCAATGGTAAACCCACCCGTGTTTCGATCATGCAAGATCTTTCTTACGCTGGCTTGAAAATTTCCTCCAAGGATTTCATTTAATTGCTGGGCCAAATAGAATCTTTCAAATGGTACGTATTCAATTCTTTCAACATTTATTTCTTTTACCGCCTCAAAGAATAGTTTCAGTGACTCCTGATCCAATTCAATGTGGTGCAGGCGGTGATAGGTCGGATGTGTTGTTAGGTTAAATTTGGGCTTAGTTCCCACGCTACTCACGATGAATCGCTCCCTTTTATTTGGTTTACATTGTCAGTTTTATAATAAGCAAAATTCATGCCAAATTGATTATTTAGAAAATACGTAGTATATTACGGTTAATAACTTAAAAACATATCAAAATCGGGAAAGTTGTTTCAAATTTGGAATGAACAGATTAGGAGGATGGGGATGGATTGTAAAATTGCTGTGTTAGGTTATAAGAATTTTATCGAATTGGCAAGGGATCTTTTTAAGGACATCAATCAAAATGTCACGATCGATTTTTATGAAACCTTACTTGAAGAAAACCTGGAGCATCTTCCAAAGCTAGAGAAGAACGGAACGGATATCATTATTTCGGGAAGAGCGAACAAGGCATTAATGGCAAGTAAAACGCATATCCCCGTGATTGCCTTTGAAATCACCCTAATTGATATTCTTTCAGCGATTAAAAAATCAATCCCCATTTCTAAACACATTGCCATTGTCCTCGCCAACTTTGAGGAACTCGAATATGATCTATCGATCTTACAAGACCTTCTGGATATCGAGCTAAATTTTATCGCCTATGAAACAAAGAATGATTTGCAGGAAAAACTACAACCGTTTACAAAAACAGAGGGTGTTGTGATCGGGACCAGTATTGCTATGAATATAGCTGATGAATTTGGCTTAAAAAGTATCTTGGTCTATTCGGAAAACAGTGTCCTTCGATCGATTGAACGTGCGCTTGAAATTATCCATTTTAAAAGGGAAGAGGAACAACAGCATCAAAAATTTAAAGCGATTATCCACTCAGTCAGCGATGGGATTATCGCCACCAATGATCGCAATGAAATTACGATTATCAATGATTCTGCCTGGAATTTACTGCGAAACCCAAAGGAAAAGAGCGCCATCCATAAACTATCTGATTTTCTCCCAGCACAAACCCTGCAGGAATTAACCACGGATGAATACAATTTTCAGGATAAGATGATCAAATTGGAAAAGACAACTTTAAATACAAACCGAACATCGATTTTGGTGAAGGGGAAGAAGGCAGGGAATGTGTTTACCTTTCAAGACATCACTAAAATTAAAAAAATTGAACAAAAATATCGTTTGGAAAATGAAGGAAAAGGGTTAGTCGCCAAAAATCACTTTGCAGACATGATAGGTTCTAGTCCTTTAATGAAACAAATCATTGTGCGCGCGAAAAGATTTGCAGGGACCGATTCGACGATTCTCATTACCGGTGAAACAGGCACAGGGAAAGAGATTCTAGCGCAAAGTATTCATAATTTTAGCAACCGAAAATCCTTTCCCTTTGTTGCCATCAATTGTGCGGCTCTTCCTGAAACTTTGCTAGAAAGTGAACTTTTTGGATATGAAGATGGCGCATTCACTGGGGCAGCCAAGAAAGGAAAAAAAGGGCTTTTTGAGCTTGCGCATAATGGAACTGTTTTTTTAGATGAGATTAACTCCGTTTCCCTTCATTTTCAGGCAAGACTTTTGCGTGTTGTTCAAGAACGGGAAATTGTTAGAATTGGCGGGGGAAGGGTGATCCCTATTGATGTGAGAATAATTGCCGCCTCAAATCAAGACCTAATGAAATTGGTCGCATCCAATGCATTCAGGGCAGATCTGTTTTATCGGTTAAATCTATTAAAAATAAATTTGCCCCCTTTACGAAATAGGAAGGAAGATATCATTCCGTTAGCTAGACAATTCATTTTGGGCCGAAATAAAGAACTCTATCATTTCATTGAACCGTATTTTGAGAGTCTATTCCACGGATTGCTAGATTATAGTTTTCCAGGGAACATTCGTGAGCTTTTTAATATTCTTGAACGCTTTGTCATTCTCTGTGACCTGGATCATGGGAATACATTCGAATACTATAAAGATTTGGTTTCTGAATGTATGGATGATTACTCCGAATTATTAATTCATCACGAGGAAAAAATTGAATTCCCACTGAAGGATAATTACAAAGATAGTTTAATGGAGGCGGAGAGGTCGATGATCAGGAAATATATGCAAATGGTTGGCGGCGATAAAACGGTATTATCTGAAAAACTGGGAATGGGAAGAACGACCTTATATAGGAAATTGAAGGAGTTGAATATAAATTAAGCTAATGTTTTATACATTGAAGGGTGGCCACCTAAGTTGTGATCACCCTAAAGAAGGATGCATCTTCTTCAAAGAGGCCTCAATAGAAGCCTGTTTATCGGAAAATCGAAAAAAAGGGAAGGACGATCATGGTGAGGGTAAGAAAGAAAACAGCCACTGCACCTAATTTTCGTTTTTCCTTCCACATCGAGACAGCAAATCCAAAGGTATAAATGGTTATGATTAGTAGAACAAGAAAAGCAACAGTATTCATTTAGTCCCTCACTTTTTTGGACGTAATTGCTTACCATAATCAATAATTTGAATATCCGGTTTTATAATAATCTCCGCTTCAAGATAAGATTTTTCCCAATTAAAATGTTCAAACTCCTGATTCGTTGCAAAATATTTCAGGGCATACCTGGACAAAGGGAGTGGAGAACCTTTTAATTCCGTTTGTGTTTTCCTTAAAAACTTTTCAAACGATATTTTCGTATCTTCAGCTATATGTTTCTTTAGAATTTGTCGATTTTCTTCGCTGTCTGCAAAGTTAACCATGGACGGATTTGACATGATTTCAAATTTTAGAGGTATGGTGATTGTAATCTTGGGTTTTGCGCCCTTTAGGTTCATTTTAAATGTATTATTTTCCGTTTTCAGTATGCGGACTGCGATTTGTTGGCGCTTGTCTGAAAATGGATCAGGCAAATTGATTAATATATCCCCTATGTTTACAGTATCATCTAGAATATTCACGATCCGTGTTTCTTGACCAGTAAGTATATCCGTCATGACACCATTTCTAAACACTGCTGACCCGATAAATTGGGTATCATCAAGCTCACCGAAGACATTCAATTGTCCTGCTATATATTCATCTTCTCCTCGATTAGGAGGGTTTTTTTCTTTTTCAGCCGTTGTATACATGGCCAAAGCCAGATCTGTTCCTCTTTCTATTGTTTTTATAAATCGGAAGAGCGTGGAGTCGGCAATATAACCATTTTGAATCCCATGGTCAATCATGTATTGAAAGTACTTATGGGGGCGTGTTTCCATCCTGGGACGGTTTTTTTGAAAATACTCATATGCCTTTTCTTTACAGACAACTAAAAAGGTATCCAAACGAATTTCTTTATCTTGTATAGAAGTGAATAAGGTTGGCAAGAACTCCTTGTCTTTTGCAAATTCCTCAGAAACGATAATTACTTTTAATAATTCATAACTGATTTCACGGGAAATGACTGCATTCGCGGTACTTTTTGCTGTGATGATATCAATAGCTTCTAAAGTAATAATTTCCCTTGGTTTTTCCGACGATCCCCCGCCCCCTTGCATGCTGCCCACTTCAGGATTGGCAATTAACATGGTGACCTTAATTTTCCCTTCATACTTTGAGCGATCAATTCCGAGACCGATGACATAGGCTTTATTTTCCAATTCAGAACGATCCCAACAACCTGATAATAAAAATACTATAGCTAAAAACAATAATAGGTTACATGTTATTTTTATTTTTGGCATGTTTAAACTCCCCTTTAAACCATGCAGTCAACCATAAAATAATGGATATAGCTGCAAATGTTGGGCCGGCTATATATCGAAGTGGTTCCTTTAATTGCGCCACGTCATTTGGTGTTTCTGGAATCATCCCAATCAATAAATAAATTGTTGCAAGGGACGGAATTAAATATTGGTACTCTTTAATTTTAAATAAATGGCCAAAAATTAACGCATTGATAAATAAAAAGGCAGCAAAGCGAATAAAAGCAGCGGACAGCCAGATGGGGAAGAATAAGGTTTCGATATTTGGGAGAAATTCTCCTAAGGAAATGTAACGAATGGCTACGTGAAATGGATAACCGATCACTACTAAACCTTTATCAAATAAGGCAATAAAAAGCATGGTGGCTAAACTAAGCTGGATGACGACACATCCGAAGGCGATCCATGTTCCATTCCGGAAATCTTTAAAGGATGTCATAAATGAATACAGTGAGGTTAGTATGAAAAATTCACCCCAAAGGCCTAGCCCGGAAGGAGCAGCTTTTAATAGTTCAAGTTTTCCAGGTCCCCATATTGGAAAGATAGATGCAAATTGACTATCATCCAAACTTAACCAAAAGGCAATGAAAAAGGATAGTGCTACATAGAAAATGAGAATATAGGAAATGGATCCAATTCGCTGGATCCCCTTTTTGGCAGCATAGACACAAACAACCATTAAGATGCCGTAAAGAACGAGTCTCGGCGTTGTTGTAAAGTAATAGGCTCGAATGATATTTGTATACGTTCTTGTATCTAACGAGATGGCATAGGAATTCATGATGAATATGATGAAGGAAACGAAAAAAGCAATATATTTTCCAAGTAATTGTTGAATGACCTCAAATACATTTTTATCCTGGAACAGGGATAATGTTTTTAATAATAAAAAGAACGGGATAAAAAAGAGTCCACCTGATAGAAGGGGGACCATCCACGCTGCATTTTGCACATGGCTAAAGAGCATCGATGGGGTATCTTCTGTTCCCTTCATACCTATCATTAAAAATGCGATGCATACATATTCTCGAATTCCCAGTTTGACCTGTTGCTGTTTCATAAGATTTATCCCTTTCTCCGTCTAACCATATCTTTTGGTTTTAAATATCCAGGGCGAAATCTATCCTTCATTGGAACATGACGGATCAGTAGATCTTTTGACGAGAGGAAATATGGTGTCATAGGTGCAAAGTAAGGTATGCCAAATGATTTTAATGAACTTAAATAAAATAAGCCGATAATAAGTACAGCAGTAATTCCATAGATGCCTAAAAACCCGGCACTTAAAATCAATAAAAAACGGGTCATTCGAATGGCGAAATTGAAGCTCACATCAATGATAATAAAAGAGCTTAATCCACTTAGGGCAACGACAATGATGATGATTGGACTAATAATGTTAGCCTGGACAGCCGCTTGCCCAAGGATTAAGGCACCGACAATCCCGATGGTTGGCCCGATCGGTGAGGGCACGCGTAAACCGGCCTCACGAATCAGTTCAAAGGCAAGTTCCATCATTAAGACTTCAATTAAGGATGGGAATGGGACTCGTTCCCTTGTCCCAGCAATGGCCATTAACAAATCGGGGGGGATCATCCCCACATGATAATTGGTTACGGCAATATAAAAAGCAGAAGTAAACAGAGCGACAAACAAGGCAATGACTCGCAAAAGGCGGATAAAATTACCATAAGGGGTGCGCAAGTAATGATCTTCCGGTGAATGAAATATAGACCAAAAGGTTGCGGGAAGAACAAGACAGCTTGGCGAATTATCCATTAGCAAAGTAATGTGTCCTTCTTCAATGAAAGAAGCAGCCCGATCGGGGCGTTCCGTATATAAAAGCGTTGGGAAAAATGACCTTGGCCTTTCTTCTATATATTGTTCTAATATACTTAAATCAGAGATCGAATCGGTATCTAACGACTCTAATTTGTCTTTAATGGTTTGAAGCAGTTCGCTATTTACTAAATCCTTTTCATAGACAAGAAAAACGTCATTTCTTGATCGTTTGGATATGACTTTAAATTCGACAATCAGGTTTTCATTTTTAATTTTTTTGCGGATTAGGGCAATATTATCGATGACCTTTTCGGTAAATGCCTCTTTTGCCCCTTTTACAATGACCTCATTTTGTGGTGGTTCAATTCCTCTGCTTTTGATTTCTACGGTGTCAAATAAATAGCATTTATTGTCCCCATCTACAAAAAGGGCTGCTGAACCGGCATTAATCCCTAGAAGAATATCTTCGATGACTTCAACATTTCGAACTAAAGGGTGTGATACGATATCTTGGATGTTTCGGTCTGGATCCTTGTTTTCAACTAAATCATCAATGATTCCTGTTTGAATATAGGCAAGCTTTGTCATTGTACTTAAATAGATAATAAAAGCCCGGCGATTAAGTGAACTGATTGTAAATTCCCTTATTTTCACATCGATGTTGTCCGGAATGCTGTACAAGTCTTTAAATGTCTCTAAATTCCTTTTATAATTTCGGCTAATTTTCTGCTTTTTTATCTCAATCTCTTGCTGGTTTGATTGTTCAACAAAGTGTGGTTGGGTACTCAATTTCTTGGATAGGATCTTTAAAGGTTTAATTAGGGAATTTTTTTTTCTCATGGCAGACCACCATTTTTTTATTTAGTTTTCCAGAAAAAGGGCTATTTATGTACCCGGAAAAAAGAGGCCTAACCCGAAAGACCAGTAAAAACAGTCCTATGGGTTAGACCTCTTTTCCTCATGCCATTGTCCACTTTTTAATCAATTCAACCACCAGCGCGATCGCTAGAGAAGTGTAGCCAACAAAAAAACTGACAATCCCTAATCCAAAATAATTTTCCGCACGAATTGGGCGATTATGGGATAATCCCTTTTCCCGGAAGATTAAAAGGACTAGACAGATGATCGTGGCTAGGCTACCTCCTAAAACGATTGGGTATAAGGGTTTGTCCATGAAAAAACGTAGAATCATAAATGTGGCATTGGAAAGGATCAGTGTGATTAAGAATATTCTTGTTAGCTTCATGCAATCATCCTCCGTATTATATTATTGCTATCTTACCATAATTTATAGTCTAGTTGGAAAATTGAAACTGTAAAAAGTGACGGATTTTGTTTTATCCTTATATAAATATCCCTTTTATTTTTCGCACAAGAAAACTTGTTGTTTGGAATAAACATTTATGGAAGACAGACGACAGGAGGTCTTCTTTAAATGACCGATAAACTTTTGGAAGTGAAAGGGCTACGAATCCACTTTCTTACAGAACAAGGTGAAATACCTGCGGTTGATGAGGTTGACTTGGAAATAAAAAAAGGGGAGATCCTTGGGATTGTAGGGGAATCTGGTTGTGGGAAAAGTGTCACATCACTTTCGATCATGAAACTTGTTCCAAGCCCACCGGGAAAAATAGTGGAAGGTGCTATTCTATTCAAGGGGGAGGACTTAATTTCTGCTTCAGAAAAAAGGTTGCGCCAGATTAGGGGAAAGGAAATTGCGATGATTTTTCAGGAGCCGATGACATCCCTTAATCCAGTGTATACCATTGGTAATCAAATCAGAGAAACTGTAAAACTTCATCATAGATACAGCAAAAAAAAGGCAAATCAACATGCAATCGATATGCTTAAAAAAGTGGGAATCCCTCGTCCGGAACAAATCATCCATGAATATCCACATCAGCTTTCAGGCGGTATGCGGCAGCGGGTGATGATTGCGATGGCGATGTCCTGCGACCCAGAACTGTTGATCGCAGATGAACCGACAACAGCTCTCGATGTAACCATCCAAGCGCAAATCCTTGATCTGATGAGAGAATTAAATCAGAGTCAAGGCACAGCCATTATGCTCATTACGCATGACCTAGGCGTTGTCGCAGAACTTTGCGATCGAGTGATCGTCATGTACGCAGGAAAGGTAGTCGAACAAGGGGGGGTTCGTGCTATCCTGAAAAATCCGCAGCATCCCTATACCAAGGGGCTCATCCAATCGATTCCCCATTGGAATAACCAGCGTGAGCGATTGTACTCTATTCCCGGGAATGTTCCTACACCAGGGGAGTGGGGGAATGGATGCCGATTTGCCCCGCGGTGTGAATTGGCCATGAACAAGTGTCTAAAACAAATGCCCGAATTGACAGAGGTGGAACTTGCACACCATTCCAGGTGTTGGCTTTCTTCTTAGAGGGGGATTTCCATGGTGCAGACATTCTTTCAAGTGGAAAATTTAAAAAAGTATTTCCCTATTAGGGGAGGGATCCTGGGTAGGGAAATGGGAGTAGTGAGAGCCGTTGATGATGTTACCTTTTCTATTAAAAAGGGAGAAACGCTTGGTTTGGTGGGGGAAAGTGGCTGTGGGAAATCGACAACAGGGAGAGCACTTTTACGTCTTATCGAACCAACAGCGGGGCGTATTAGTTTTGAGGGAAAGGAGATCACTTCCCTGTCCCAAGAAGAAATGCGAAAGATGCGCAGGGATATGCAAATGGTTTTCCAGGACCCGTTCGCTTCACTAAATCCGCGCCATACGGTGGAACGAATTTTGGAAGAGCCTTTGATTGTCCATGGAATAGGGGATCGAAAAGAACGAAAAAAAAGGGTGAGGGAGCTATTGGACGTTGTGGGTTTAACGGCATACCATGCCAAGCGGTATCCCCATCAATTTTCCGGAGGCCAACGGCAGCGGATTGTTATTGCTCGAGCTTTGGCACTAAACCCAAAATTGATTATCGCCGATGAACCTGTATCTGCGTTGGATGTTTCGATTCAAGCTCAGGTGCTAAATCTTTTGCAGGATCTGCAAAAGGAATTTCAATTAACCTACCTATTCATTGCCCATGACTTAAGTGTAGTGAAGCATATCAGTGATCGTGTCGGTGTCATGTATTTGGGCCGTCTGATAGAACTGGCCGAGAAGAAAATACTTTATCAGTACCCGAGACATCCGTATACACAGGCGTTACTATCATCGGTTCCCTTTCCTGACCCGGATTACAAAAAGGAAAGAATCATCCTTCAGGGTGACGTCCCAAGCCCAGCGAATGTCCCCCAAGGCTGTGCTTTTCATACGCGTTGTTCGCTGGTGATGGAGCGGTGCAAAACACAAAGACCTGAGTTGAAAGAAAGTGGTCCAGGACATTTCGTAGCCTGTCACCTTTATGATAAAATTTAAGTAATGGTAACGAAAATTTGGAAAAAGGGAGCCGAGACAAATGTCAGGTGAATACAAAAGCCGTATTCAGCAATTTATGGACTATTTGGAACAACAATCCCTGGATATGGCAATCATTACATCCCCCGTCCATATCTATTTCTTTACCGGCTACTACTCTGACCCCCATGAACGTTTTCTGGCTTTACTTCTCGATCGGAGGGCAGAGGAAGTAACCCTTTTTGTCCCCTCCTTGGATTTGGAATCCGCCAGGCAAGCGTCCATTATTCAAGAGATGATCCCTGTTTCCGATACAGAAAATCCCTATCAACTGCTTAGTCAAAAAATGGGGAGGCAGGTTGTCAAACTTGGAATTGAAAAAAAGGCAGTGAATCTATTTCAATATGAACAACTAAATCAATGTGCTGCCATTGGGGAATTTGTTGATTTGGAGCCTTTTATTCTTTCTTTAAGATTAATTAAGTCTGCCTCCGAGATCGAGTCAGTTCGAAAAGCCGTTGCCGTCGTTGAGCGTGTACTTGCAGAGGGAGTAAAGAGGGTGAAACCAAGGGTATCCGAGTTAGAATTAGTAGCTGAGTTGGAATATCAGATGAAATTATTTGGAGCTGAAAGGCCTGCCTTTGAAACAACGGTATTGACAGGATCCCGTTCGGCACTGCCGCATGGTCGTCCCAATCAAACTCGTATCAACCAAGGCGATTTTCTCCTATTTGATCTAGGAGTTTTTGTGAATGGATATTGTTCTGATATAACGCGAACCTTTGTGATTGGCGAAGCAACAAAAGAACAGCAACGAATCTATGAAACAGTCCTGCGCGCTAACCTGAAGGCGATTGAATCCGTGCAAAGGAATCAGGAGATCGGGATGCTTGACCAGGAAGCCAGAAAAGTGATTGAGCATGAAGGCTTTGGGGACTACTTTATTCACCGTGTGGGCCACGGGTTAGGCTTGGAGATCCACGAAAATCCATCCATTCATCAGCAAAATAAATTAATGATCGAGCCAGGCATGCTGTTTACGATTGAACCAGGTATCTACATCCCTGGGATGGGCGGGGTCCGGATTGAGGATGATATCGTGGTTAATGCGGAAGGGAAGGCCGAGGTTCTCACAACTTACCCAAAAACTATTCAATACCTGTGTTAGCATAAACACAGGTATTGTTGGCTTCTTACCCAACCAATCCTTGAAGTTCCAGATTCCACTTATTTAGAACGCAGCTGATGGCTGTGTTGGCACGGTAAACCATTGGTTTTCTTCCAGTTTTTGTTGTCTTGTAGGAAGGGCGTTCTTCAAAAACGAGGTTTGCCTGTTCTAATGTTTTTAAATGTTCGCGCATGACATTTTGGTGAATGCAAAAAATAGCTGCAAGATCCTGACAATTATAAGAGGCATCATTTTCAGCTAGAAAATGGTATAATTTAATTCTTGTTTCATCCTGTAAGGATTTAAAAATGGGAAGCAGACTATCTAATTTCATACCTTTCATCCTTTCTCTTTATCTTCCTCATACGTTAATACCTTTAACATGATGTTAACATGTGCTTTACACCCCCACTATGACAAAAATCACACTCGTTTAAATCTTTTATAGTCCAGGTAGACATCCGTGATTATTTTTAATGAAAATCGTCCATACTGATTGATAGATTATTGTTTGTATATGTTACGGAGATAGAATAAAGGAGAGCCGCGGAACATGAATCCATTGTCAACCGAATATTATCTTGAGAAGTGTGTGCAAGGGGAACGGATCGTAAGATGTCCAAATTGTCAAAGAATCAATGTTGGACAAGTTGCCCCCAAGTATTTTTATTGTTCGGATTGTTTTATTGAAATGAAACTTCATGATGATCAAATTTCCTTTTTTGAATTGGATGAAAATGGTGAATTAGCTTGCCTGGATGATATCTTTTATACGTAAGTAAAAAACAGCCTAGTTTAGTTCTAGGCTGTTTGTTTTTTTGTTGTCAAGTTGGATGATCCAATTGTTAATCATTTGCACTTGCTGATAAAGAACCATTCGCTCATCCCAACGCAATTCGGGATCTGTCACCTTATCTTTAATCGCATTTTTTATCTGTAGCAATTGTACCGTATTTCTAATCGCATATAGTTCCTTTTCAAAAACACCCATCTTCGTTCCCCCTTTTACTCCTTATCACAAGATATCTGTCAAAGGTTAAAAATATGACAAAAAAATACAAGTTTTTAATTATAAAAAATGGCACGAAACGAAAGGGAGGGCAAAAGATGTCGGAAGACAATTAAAGGGTTGACAATTTAATTAATAATGATTATCATTTATAACGAAGTTAATAATCGTTTTCAATTAAGGGGATTAAGGAGAGATATGATGATAAAAAAGGGGATTGGCATCGTACTTATATCTTTATTAGCATTTAATTTAACTGCTTGTGGGAACACTGGATCAACCAGTGAGCCGGCGCCTACTCAGGCAGAGACACCAAAAGCACAAGATGAAAAGAAGGACCAAGCTGAGGAACAAAAAGGACCACAAGACTTCACAACTGCTGTTAAAACTGTCGTGGATGAATTGGCAAAGTCCTCCAACGGGGAAAAAGTTGATTTTGCACTTGTAGAAAAAACTTATATAGAAAAAATTAAACCTGCTGTTGAAGCAAGGGATACTGAATTTAACGAACAGGTAAGTGTTCAGCTTGACGGAGCCCTTACTGCAGGAAAAGAAGGCTCCTTAGATACTCAAATTGTAAAACAGGTATTTGATAAACTCCTACAGAAGGTTGCTTTCCTCTCTGTTCGTCATGAATTAAATGAAGTAGGCGAGCATTGGGATGATAAGGAGAAGGTAAAAGCAGAAATTGAGGAAGCAAAGCAGTTTTATGATCCAATTCTGAAATCAACGTTAGAAAAGCGGGATACCGCCTATGAAACACAATTAGTAAGTGCTGTTGAAGGGGCTTTTTCCGCAATGGAAAGTGCAACAGAAGTTTTAGATTTCCAACTTGCTAAGCAGGTTGTTGATAAAACCATGATGAAAGGATTTTATCTTGCAGCTGGTGCCAGTCCCAATGGATATGCCTATAAAATAGAGAAGGCAGTCAAGGAAGATCCAGAACATGCGGGGATTGCGCAGGCAGAAGGATGGGCCTTTTATCAATCACTTCATCCATACATTTCAAAGCATGCAAGTGAAGAGGCAGAATTCATTAACAGCCAATTTGATCTGACCAATGATGCTGCCAAAATTAAAGCGGATGAGATCAATCAAGCGTTCATTCGCGGAGTGGCAAAGGTAGCCCTCGATGAGTATGCTGAATCATTTGAAAGCTGGGGGAAGGATAAATCAGTCATTACTGCATTAGAAGGTGCACTGTTCATTCAGATGATGGAAATTGACCTCAAGCGGGTATTGGGTGAGGAACCAACTGCTCAAGTGATTGAAAAAGCTGGACTGCTTCTAGAGGCAGTTAAGTCTGGGGATAAAGAACAAGCCGAAACATTGTTTAAAGATGTAAAAAATGTGTTGGATCAGCTTTCTGTTTTAGGTAAGTAATATGATAGGATAGAGGGGGGAGGGTTGCTCCCCTTCTTTTTTCATTTTTTTGAATGGGAATTTTTACATATTCTAATAATGAGGTGCTCTATGTTTAAAAAATGGTTAATCTCACTTTTTTCGTTGGTCCTTGTCGTGACAGGTGTCCAGTCTACGGGATACGCCTATTCTTATGGAGATCCGAATAAAGAAGCTGTAGCAGATGCATACGAGTTGATGGTTGCTGCATTGATGAAAGAACCCCCTAATTTTTCAGAGGCACAGGCTGCATTTGATCCAGTCAAGGAAGAACTGGCAATGCATATGGGAGAAGAGCCCGTGGCCATCGTTCAAAAGGCCTTGGATAATCAGCAGAAGGAAGAAACGATCAGTTTAATGCAGCGAGTGCTTGTGCTGAATATAGCGCGACGTTTTGAAGGGATTCATTTGGACGACTATGCTAATGCAAAACTAATTTTGGCAAAGGGATATGCAACTTATAAATCCCTTTCCCCTGCAGTTGCTCACAAAGATGAGGAACTTGATAAGAAGATCCATGATAGCTTTAATCAGGCCCTTCAAGCATTGGGGAATCCGGGGTTATTCGGTGTAGGGAAGAAGGACGCGGATCCTGCTCTATTTGATGAGTCCAAAAACTTTATCTTAACTTCTTTGCAAAATTTCTTTGGGATGAAAAGCTTGGAGGTTGGGCATTTCGTGGAAGGTGTCGGGGGATCTGCTGAAGGATCTGCGGGACACGATACAGAGCAGGGGAGTAATACATATGTATGGATTTTAGTGGGTGTCGTCGTCATTCTGTTAGCAACTTTCTTTTTTTGGCGTAGGAAAAAAGCATAAGGTATAGTAAAAAAAACAACCAGGTATTCGTTACCTGGTTGTTTCTTTCTTTCTGGCATTTGCTCGTTCAATAATTTTCTTTAAACGTTGATGATGCTTTAACACGGCCAAGCGCATTTCTTCAGCTTCTGGTTCTGTAGGCTGAAGATTAGCAACATCCCAAAACTCAACTAATACATCAAGAACTTGCATAAAATATTGTTCAGGTCCATAGTTTGCTTCTTGACCGATCATTTTCATCCGCTCATCAAAATCAGGCATTTTACGTCCCGGCATTCCGAAGTTTAAAATAACATGTCCAACGTGATAAATATAATTAGGTTCCAGTTCCAAATGGGCCTTCACTGCATCACGGTAAAAGGCGTAGTGGAGACTTTCATCCTTCGCTAAGCGGCGAAGTAATGCGGCCAGGTCCTTGTCGTAGGGTTGAGCAACTTTTGCAACATTATTATAATAAACTAAAGTCGCAAGTTCCTGCATGGCCGTATAGGCCATAACTTGTGTGGGTGCAGTGAATTCAGACTCAAAGCCTTGTTCTACTACTTGTTTACGCAATGCCTTAAGCTGATGGGGGTTAGCATTGCGAGTGATAATTAGATAGGTCTCAAGTAAGGTTGAGTGCTGGTCTTCCTCAGCAGTCCAGGTATGAATAAATTCTTTTAAAACTTCTAGAGCACCTTTGAATGTAATGGAAAGATGTGTAGTGAACCATGGAAGGTTTACCTCGGTGAGCAATGCAGTCTCGATTGCAGTGTAAATAGGTAAAGGAAGGGTTCGTTGACTTTCGTCCCAAGGTTCCTTTTTGAAACAACGTGCTTTTTCCCAAGGAATAAACTCGTGGTAACTCCAATCGATATTAGCCGCCCTTGCCTTATGGCTGGTATACAGCTCGTTTAAAAGTTCTTCAAGTCGTGCATCAACATTGTTATATTGTAGCATTAATTTTCCTCCTTATGAAACGAAAAACACTTAGAACTTATTATACATGTTATTGACGTAGAAATGCATTTATTTTATTAGAAAAATGTTAAAGGAAGTGACAAATTTGAGAACGTATACACAGTTTTTTCCTAGTCCGTGTGATAGCAAAGGGGCGGTTCTTTTAGTTCATGGTGCAGGGGAGCATTTGGACCGCTATCAATGGTTAATCGATCGGTGGAATCAGGTGGGGTTTGATGTGTACGGCGGAGATCTCCCGGGGTATGGACGTTCCGAAGGGAAACGCGGACACATCAACAGCTTTGAAGATTATTTGCAGGCCGTGGATGATTGGTTTCAGGCACTAACAAAGAAAACGGATTCGGAACCTTTCCTCTTTGGACATAGTTTAGGTGGATTGATTTCTGCCCGTTTCATGGAAACAAGGAAAAGGAAGGTGAAAGGGGTTGTCCTTTCGTCTCCCTGTTTTGGTATCTCCATGAAAGTGCCCCCTTGGAAACAGCAAATTGCAAAAGGCTTGAACATGATTTATCCTTCGCTTGTGATGTCGGCAGGAATTAAGCCGGAATTTGTAAGTCGGAATCAAAGCATTTTGCAGGTTTATTCCACAGATCCTTTAAATACGAAGGGAGCAAGTGTCAGGTGGTACATGGAATTAGAAAAAAATATGTTGGTAAATAGGCAGGAAAATCATTGTTTTCCAGATGTTCCTTTGTTGATCCATCAGGCTGGACATGATTTGGTCGTTGATGCTGCAGAGGTGAGATCCTGGTTTGATCAATCCCAAATAAAGGATAAGACATATAAGGAATGGCCAGGGCTTTACCATGAGATTTTGAATGAGCCTGAAAGAGATTTGGTATTTACAGAAATATACCGTTGGATGAAGCAACGAAATGAGTAGTGAAACCTTTTGATCCCTTTTTACGTTCAATTAAATAGGGAAGGTTAGCTGTTAATTCTACTAAATACATCCTATTGATTTATTATAATGAGTAGATTATCCTTTAGAGTGGCACCTGTTTGGGGCATTCTATGACTCTATCTCCACACAGGAAATCGTAAAGATATCTTACCAGTGGAAAGGAAAAGTGGAGGTAAAACATGCAGACGCAATTAAATCGTCAACAACGTTACGCCAAATCCGGAAAAAATAAGCCAAAAAAGAAATGGATGAAATGGGCTTTGCTTTGCCTTGTTCTTCTTGTTGCAACGGGCGCAGGGGCAGTATGGTGGGAATTCGATGATCTTTTAAATAAAGTTACCGTATCAACAGAACCAGGAACTTCCGATGAGAATCCAGTTGCCAAGGAATATAACCAAGAACCGATTTCGGTTGTTATCTTAGGGAAAGATACGCGCGAAGGACTTGGTATGTTGAATACTGATGTAATCATTGTCGCGGCGTTAAATCCGAAGACAAAACATGTGACGATGATGTCCATTCCTCGGGACACGGGTGTTCAAATTGAGGGCTATAGCGGCTGGCACAAGATCAATTCTGTGTATGCCAAAGGCGAATCAGAAAGACGTACAGCTGAAAGAAATAAACAACCAGTCACAGAAACAGGGATTAGCTTGTTGAAGAAAACGATTGAAGGGGCAGTCGGAATTCCAATTCAACATTATGTGACCGTTGACTTTGAGGGATTTACGAGTGTTATTGATAAGCTTGGTGGAGTCGAAATCGACGTGGAAAAAAGCATGAGATATGATGATCCTCACGATGGGACACATATTAATCTAGATGAAGGATTACAGACCCTAGGTGGAAAAGAAGCATTAGGTTATGTTCGACATCGTTTGGATAACCGTGGCCCGAAATATTATTCCAATGACTTTGATCGAGGAAGAAGACAACAGGCCGTAATCAAGGCTGTCGTTGATAAGATGAAGTCTTTCTCTGGAATTTCCAGCTTCTTTGGAGTAATGGAGGTTGCGGGGGATCATATTCGAACAGATCTTTCGAAAGAACAAATTAAAGGGCTAATTTATGATTTTAAATCCGTAGGTTCGGAGAATATCGCTAGTATTGAAACTGGAGGATACTGGGACCGGGCATCATCACATACCATTATTCCGAAAGAAAATATGGAACAAATTCAATCAGCTTTTCATCAGGAAATGGGAATAACAGGAACAGATAGTGAGGGGACTTTCCGCGAAGAACCGGCTCGCGCTTCCCAGCCAACCCAAGTTAGACAGACCCAGCCGAAAGCAGTAGAGCCAGTCACACCAGAAAAACCAAAGGAGCCTACAAAAGAGGCAGCGGAAAAAACATCTAACGAACAGGGGCAGGCGGATCCAACAGAGAAGTTAGATCAACCAACGCCTGATAACGATGGCGTTACAAATGAATCACAACCTGAGGCTCAGACACCAGCTGAAAGTAATACGCCAAAGGAACCTGTAGAACCGGTCAAAGGTCAGGATCAGCAGAATCAGGGCGGAAAAACATCCGCACCTGAAATACAGCCACCCATTGTAGCACCACAACCTGAGCCACTGAAGGTGATGGAACAATAAAATGACAAAGGAGCGGACCGAAGGTCTGCTCCTTTACTTTTCAACGGAAAATGTTTCCGTTATTTAGTGTTTCAGTTCGACTCTAGTTGGATAACGGAAAAGTTTACCGTCTCATTAATAAAAAAGAAAAACCCGGTGCAATCCGGGTTTTTCTTTTTTATGATGTAACACCAAACTTATAGTTCTTTTCGGCACGTTCCCGCTCATTCTTTTTCAAATACTTTTTACGGAGACGAACGGATTTTGGTGTGACTTCGCAGTATTCATTGTCATTTAGATATTCCAATGCTTCCTCAAGACTAAGTGTACGAGGAGTTTTAAGTTTGACGGTTTCGTCCTTTGTTGCACTACGGACGTTTGTCGCATGTTTTTCTTTACATACATTGACCACCAAGTCATTGTCGCGGTTATGTTCACCGACAATCATTCCCTCGTAAACATCAGTACCCGCAGGTATGAACATGATGCCGCGGTCTTCAACAGAGAGCAGTCCATATGTCGTCGCCAGGCCTGTTTCGTGGGAGACAAGCACGCCTGCTCTTCTTCCTCCAACAGCACCATGAATAAGGGGTTTATAGCTGTCAAAGGAATGATTTAAAATGCCAAACCCCCGAGTCATTGTCATAAATTCCGTTCGATATCCGATCAAGCCCCTAGAAGGAACAAGAAATTCCATTCGCACAGAACCAAATCCATTATTGACCATGTTAGTCATTTCAGCTTTTCTTGCCCCAAGGGATTCCATGACGGCACCAGTCGATTCTTCAGGTACATCAATAATTACCCTTTCTACCGGCTCCATTTTTTTACCATCGATTTCTCGTACAATAACCTCTGGTTTAGAAACTAATAGCTCATACCCCTCACGGCGCATGTTTTCAATCAAGATGGATAGGTGAAGTTCACCGCGTCCAGAGACAACGAAGGACTCACCACCCTCAGAGTCTTCAACACGTAAGCTTACATCAGTCTCCAACTCTTGGTATAGACGATCTCTGATTTTCCTTGATGTTACATGTTTTCCTTCTCTTCCGGCGAAAGGCCCGTTATTTACGGAGAAAGTCATTTGCAGCGTAGGTTCGTCAATTTTTAATAATGGAAGCGCCTCAGGATGTTCAACATCTGCGATTGTTTCCCCTACATTGATTTCTTCCAGTCCAGGAACGGCAACCAAGTCACCTGCTTTTGCCTCTTCAATTTCAATTCTTTTTAATCCAGAGAATCCAAATAATTTCGCAATCCGAACCTGTTTAATCGATCCGTCGCGTTTAATTTGTGCAACCGTTTGGCCTCTACGAATCATTCCTCGATGAACACGGCCAATTCCGATCCGTCCAAGGTAATCATTGTAATCAAGGATGGTTGCCTGCATTTGTAAAGGTCCATCTAAGTCAACTTCCGGTGCTGGAATATGTTCGATAATTGCCTGGAATAGGGCTTCAAGGTTTTCATCCTGGTGGTGGGGATCCGTACTCGCCGTACCGTTTATTCCTGATGCATAGATGACTGGGAATTCAAGTTGGTCTTCTGTCGCATCCAAATCAATAAACAAATCGTATACGTCATTAACCACCTCTTCTGGGCGGGCATTTTCGCGGTCAATTTTATTTATGACAAGAATGGGGGTAAGATGTTGTTCAAGAGCCTTTTTCAGAACAAATCGCGTTTGCGGCATGCAACCTTCAAAAGCATCGACTATCAGGATAACACCGTCAACCATTTTCATGATCCGTTCCACTTCACCACCAAAGTCTGCGTGTCCCGGCGTGTCCATAATATTGATGATGACATCGTTATATTTTACCGCAGTATTTTTGGCAAGGATGGTAATTCCACGTTCTCTTTCTATATCATTCGAGTCCATGACACGCTCTTGAACGGTTTCATTCGCTCGAAAAATACCGGATTGTTGAAGCATTTTATCAACCAGGGTTGTTTTTCCATGGTCAACGTGAGCAATAATTGCAATATTTCTTAAGTCTTCTCTTCTCATCACAAATTTTTTCTCCTTCTTCTTTTGTTTGCGAACTACGTCGAGTATGCTTTCTTCCGCAAACGATTTAGTTGTCCTTTAGGGCTTCTTCTTTTGTTTGCGAACTATGATGCACAGGATGTGCAAACTTCTGCGTTGCGACAGGACGTCGCGTTCTTAGCAGAAGATCCTTTATAGCTTCCGCAAACGATTTAGTTGTCCTTTAGGGCTTCTTCTTTGTTTTCGCCTTCGCAAACAATTTAGTGTCCTCTAGAAAATTAACTTATTTATTATACTATATAAAGTGTTGATTACCTAAAGGTTTTTTATTATTTTTTTCACCGTTTTATTGCTGCTAATTAGTGCCAAGGATAAAAGGGGGTTTTGAAATTAAATACTATGGTTAAAGGATAGGAGTGTGATGGAAATGCAAAAAGGTTTTTTGATGTTGCTTTTAGGAGGAGTTTTCTTATTGGCTGGTCTATTCACTATGCCGATGAGAAGGGTGAATCCGCGGCAAAATTTAGTTGATAATCCTTTTGGTTGGGGATTGTTTGGTTTCGGGCTTTCCAGTTTAATCATTGGCATCGCAACAAATCGAAGAAGTTCCTACTCCGAGGAAAATGGTTCTGACGATGTAGTTTATGTTTCAACAAAGGAAAAATCTCAAGAAGAGGAATTACCAGTAATACAATAAACGATTAGGAGCGGACAACCGCTCCTCTTTAGGTTATCAGTGCTGCCGCTCTTCCGGAAACAAATCCCGTTGTAAAAGCGGCAGTAATATTAAAACCACCTGTATACCCATGAATATCTAAAATCTCTCCACAAAAGAAAAGCCCATTCATTTTTTTTGAATGTAAAGTCTTTGGGTCAAGCTCTTTCAAATGGACGCCGCCCCCTGTGACAAAGGCTTCCTCGATGGATAGAGTCCCATCCCCTTCAAGGGGAAACTGCTTTATTATTTCTGCCAATTGTTTTAAAGCCTCTCGGGGAAGGTGATCATACGTTGTTTCTTCCTTTAAATTTATTTTATCTAATAAAATGGGGATCATCCGCTCTGGAACGTAGCCCTTTAGGACATTTTTGATCGCTTTCTTTGGTTCGTTTTTAACCAAATCCGAAAGATCAGCTTGTACCTCATCTATCCGTCTTTCGGGGAACAGATCAATTAACAAGCCAATTTTTTTTGTTTGGAATTTCTTTAAGGCTTTGACGACGAACTGACTGCAGCGCAGTGCCGCTGGTCCGGAAATTCCATAGTGTGTAAAGATCATATCGCCCCGGTGTTCAATGATTTTTTTATGGTTTTTGGGATTCAAGACAGACAAATGGATGTTTCGAAGGGAAAGCCCCTGCAAGCTTCGATCCTTTATAAAGGTGTCAATGCAAGTGATAGGGACTTCCGTTGGAAATAACTCGGTAATGGTATGTCCCGCGTCTTTCGCCCATTCATAGCCATCCCCCGTAGAACCCGTTTGGGGAACCGATTTCCCCCCTACGGCGACAACTACAGCTTTCGCTTCAATGGATTCACCGTCCTTTAACAAGACACCAGTGACTTTTCCGTTATTATATAAAACCTTTCGCACCGGGGTATTGGTTCGTATGGTTACGTTGAGGGATTTTACTTTTTGGATTAAGGCATTTACCACGTCTTTTGCCTTATTTGAAACTGGAAACATTCGCCCGCGATCCTCTTCCTTTAAGGCAATCCCTAACCCTTCGAAAAAACGAATAATGTCCAGGTTATTAAAGGTAGAAAAAGCACTATAGAGGAATCGCCCATTACCAGGAATATTTTTGATAATAAAATCGATATCCCCGGCATTGGTGACATTGCATCGACCTCCGCCGGAAATGGCTAATTTGCGGCCCAACTTATCCCCTTTATCAAGCAGAAGGACTTTGGCCCCTTCTGTTCCTGCCGAAGTGGCAGCCATTAATCCAGCTGGACCGCCACCTATAATAATGACATCAAAGTTCATTTTTACACATCCTATTTTTTTCGCATGCTGCCAAGCTCTGTCACAATAGCTTCCATTTCACTAATACTAAACCGATCTTTTTTGCTAATCATTTGATACAAATAAAGAAGATCCTCGTATACTTCAAGCTCAAAAGAATCGGGATTCATGACAGAAGTATTTACCATCGTTAGTTTCTTTTTAATTCCATCCATGATAAAAGCTATATTTTCGCGGCTAGGGTTTTCCAGATTCATTATGTATCAGCTCCCATTGCATTTTTAACGATATTGTACCACAATTATATGGATATACTATGACAATAATTGATGGGTGCTGTAGCTCCGGACGATGGGCTATCCGGATGAATAGGGGGAAAACATGAATGACAGAGATGCTTCAACAACAGGTATCTCCATGTTTATGGGGAGATAAACGTTACCATACATGGAATTATCATCTTCGGGAAAAATTTGGCGATAAGGTTTTTAAAGTCATGTTGGATGCTGGATTTACTTGTCCCAATCGAGATGGAAAAGTAGCGATTGGTGGCTGTACATTTTGCAGCGCAAGAGGGTCGGGAGATTTTGCCGGTAGCAGGCGAGACGATTTAAAAAAACAGTTTCATGAGATTGCCGGGCGCATGCATCAGAAATGGCCCAAGGCGAAATACATTGGCTATTTTCAAGCGTACACGAATACTTACGCTCCTCTTGAAGAGCTTCGAGAGTCCTATGAAAGCATTTTGGAAGAGGATGTTGTCGGACTTTCCATCGCGACGAGACCCGATTGTCTTCCGGACGATGTCGTCGAATATTTGGCTGAAATTAATCAGAGGACTTATCTCTGGGTGGAACTTGGGTTGCAAACGGTGCATGAATCAACGGCACAGCTCATTAACCGCGCTCATGATTTTTCCACATATGTGGAAGGAGTCGAAAAACTAAGAAAGCATAATATCAATGTATGCTCGCATATTATCCTTGGCCTCCCAGGTGAAACGGAAGAAATGATGATGGAGACGGCTAAGGCAGTAGCAAAGCTTGACGTTCAAGGGATTAAAATCCATCTGCTGCATCTATTAAAAAAGACCCCTTTAGTTAAATTATGGGAACAGGGTGATCTTGAATTTTTGAGCCAAGAGGCCTACACCAAACTCGTTGTGGATATTTTGGAGATTCTTCCACCGGAGATGATTATTCATCGCCTAACGGGTGATGGACCTCCTGATTTGCTGATTGGCCCCTTATGGAGTCGAAAAAAGTGGGAAGTTCTAAATGGCATAGATAAGCTGTTGGTAAAAAGGAATACCTGGCAGGGCAGGCTTTATGGAAAATAAAATTTAAAAAGGAATAGCCTGTTTTTTTAACTGCAGCATGGTCTCGCTATCGATCAGTTCTGGAGTGATTTGCGCGATACCTTTTTGTAAGAGGAAAGCCTGTAAGGGAATGAGCGGATCTGGACCAGCGATAATCATAAGCGGATTGGTAGTTCCGTAATGTGTTAGGGACTTCACTTTGAAGGAGTATTTGTCTATTTTGCTTGGTTTTAATTTGGAGAAGGGATGACTGTGCCAGTCGCCGATATATTTAAAAACTTTTCCTTGTCGTTGCAATTGTTTCACCCTGCGGTTGCAATAAGCTTCGTCGAATTGAATGGAGAAGGGCATGTGAATGGCGGAAGGGCCAGGTCCTGATACACTGGAAACAATTAATGCCATTGGGGTACGAAAACCCACCATAATTCCTCCCGTTTCTCTCCCGGGATGTCGTTTCACTTCCGCTTGAATCTGTTGGTATGCTTTTTCGGATACAAATACTTTAAAGTTCAAGAGTTACACCCTCCATCTGAGAGTTAGAAGTTGAAAAGCTGCACTTAGGATCGGAAATCACTTGTGATATACCAATTCACATGTGATTTCCGACTGCTCTCTATCGATCCATTATACGTTCACTTCATAAAAAGGGAGTATCCGTTAAAGCCCAAATTCACTCTTTCACAAACCTTCTTTTAAATGAATTCCACTCTTCCTCCGTTTCTAAATTCATCATTTCATCATAAAGCTCTTCCATCACTTCTTCATCGCTAAAAGAGATGGGTTGGTCATCACCGCTAAGACTTTGTTCGATTTTTGCGATCTGTTCCATTTCCTTTCGGTAGACCGCCAGGAGCGGTTTCGAGTATTCCACTAGGAGTCTCCGTTCTGCCGCAGGATCTCTTTCCAATTGACTTTCATAGTGTTCTGTATATTCTTCTTGCGTTAACATGTTATCCAGTTGAGAAGGATCTTGTCCAATAAAAATAGCGTATCTCAATTGCTCTAGTTGTTGATTCAAATCCATGGGTTCCATTTCCCCTTTAGTGTGATATAAAAATTTAACAAAGAAATTCGTTTCTGTTATGATCTAATTATACATAATTATGGCTAGTAGTGGGGGCAAGTACACCGATGAAGGATCCGATTGATCGAGCAATACCTTGGACGGAACATTTAGAAGAACTAAGAAAACGAATCATCTTTTCTGCTATCTACTTTTTTATTGCCACTATCATTGGGTTTGTTTACTCGGCTGATGTGGTTAATTTACTAAAAAGCGGGCCAGTAGCCAATCAGATGGATTGGCACGTATTTGCGATATCTGATGCCCTTTCCGTATATATTAAAGTCTCGATTGTGATTGGTGTCATCTTGTCATTACCTTTTTTACTTTATCAGCTTTGGGCATTTGTAAGACCAGGGCTACGGATTGACGAGCAGAAAGTTGCCCTTCGCTTTATACCAGCAGCTACCCTATTGTTTTTGGTTGGGATTTCCTTTGCTTACTTCGTACTTTTTCCGATGGTCTTAAATTTTATGCTTGTCATGACGAAAACGCTGCAAGCAGAAGAAACCTATGGGATTATGCAGTTTTTTAGTTTTTTGTTTTCCATTGTTATGCCTTTTGGCGTGTTGTTTGAGCTACCAATTATCGTGATGTTTTTGACACGAATTCGCATTTTAAATCCGATGCGCTTGGCAAAGGCAAGGAAAATCGCCTATTTTCTTCTCGTTATTATTGCCGTGACGATTACGCCACCAGAGTTTGTCTCTGATTTCCTTGTCACTATTCCTCTGTTGTTGTTATATGAATTTAGCATTTGGTTATCAAAAGGGGTTTATAAAAAGCAATTAAAAGAGGATGAAGAATTCATGAAGGAAGAAAGGGCAGCGGAGTGACAGTAAAATGAAGAAACCAGTGGTCATTCAAATTGTAGGCTTTAAGAATAGTGGCAAAACAACAACGACCTGTAACTTGATCGAGAGGTTTTCTGCTCTTGGCTGGAAAGTCGGCAGTATTAAGCATGATGCACATCACTTTGAAATCGATCACCCAGGGAAAGATACATGGCGTCACCGAGAAGCTGGAGCACAGGTAGTAGCGATTGCTTCACAAAATAAAACAGCGATTATGAAGCAGGAAGGTACGAGCCTTCCTGATCTTTTAGGGCAGATGGAAGGTATGGATATCGTCCTAGTAGAGGGCTATAAATATTCGAAGTATCCCAAAATTGTGATTTTGCGAAATGAAATGGATATTTCTTTGTTAAACGAAACCGAGGGGATTTTCTTAATTTCCAGTTGGTTTCCTTATCAACATGAAGATATTCCGGTTGTATCCTGTCGTGACTATGAAGCGATCTTTGCAAAAATCCAGGACTATATAAAAGAATAGTGGGAGGTTCAAATGAAAAACTTCTATCTAACGAAGGAAAAAATAGAAATACAGCCGTTGATCGATCTAGTTACGGATCGGAATGCCGGGGCTATTTGTACCTTTATCGGAACGGTTAGAGAAATGACAAAAGGAAAAAAGACGCTTTATCTTGAATATCAGGCATATATAGAAATGGCTGAAAAGAAGTTGCAACAGATCGGGGAGGAAATTAAAGCGGATCATCTGGATGCTGATGTCGCGATCGCACACCGAATTGGACGATTGGATATTTCCGATGTCGCGGTGGCCATTGCTGTGTCTACCCCACATCGAGCCGCATCTTTTGAAGCTTGTCGTTATGCGATAGAACGAATCAAGGAAATTGTTCCCATTTGGAAACAGGAAAACTGGGAGGATGGTCAGCAATGGGTTGGCGACCAGAAAGAACAAATTGCTTATCCTTCAGGAAAACCGGAACTGGGAGGGGATAAAAAATGAATATTGACGTGCTTTTATTTGCCGGGTTAGCGGAAAATGCCGGGGATTCAAAGATTTCTTTATCTTTTGCTGATGAACAGGTAAATGTACAAGCAGTTAGGAATGAACTGAAGAACCTTCTGCCGAATATGGAAGATTTGATTGAAAAAAGTATGGTAGCAGTGAACCAGGAATATGCTACAAATGATGTGATCTTATCTGTTGGTGACGAAATTGCCTTGATCCCGCCAGTAAGTGGGGGATGATCCGCAAATTCGCGCGTTCGCGTTGATTTATGATCGGTATATCCTTGCCGTCTTTTTCCAACAATAGAGGAAGAGGTTTAATAATAGGCAAGGAGTTGGAATCATGAGCGATATTCAAATTCAACCAGAACTTCGTACAGCTGGGGGAGAAGCACTCTCCATTCATCGCGATGGTGAATGGATTGGAGATGTTTATCTCATTTATAGGGAGAGCGATTGGCTAACTGGAACCATCCATCTTGATGAAGAATATGTGGATGAAGAGGAAATAGAGGAGATCGCCAGTGAAATTCAACCCTATATTACCAATCTCTCCTTTGCATTAAATATTGTTGATTATGCCATACATTTATACCATGGACAATATTCCCTTTTAGAGGATTACTTTGACGAAGGTTTGGATGACGATGAGATCGAGATACTCGTCGAGGATGAAAAAGAATATGAACGATGGATTGTAGGGCAAGGAGAGCAGGGAATCGAATATCAAATTTACGACGAAGAAAAAAACCTCGTTGCGGAAGCGGTTGTTGATATTCAAGGGACTCGGATCGTGGGAGAAATCAATTTTTCGGAAGATCCTTCCGAAGAAGAAATGGAGAATATTGAAGCTCTCCTCCTTAAGGATTATGATCATGAACTCATTGATCAATATAATTTCACCTATTTCATAAACGGTACGGAATACCAGGAAGTAGAAATCGAAACAGACGTAGACGAAATTCCGATAGAGGAAGTTCAGTTACTGGAGCGAATTGGGCTTGAAAGTGATGATGAAGTTGAGGAGAACGAAAAGGTAGAGGTCGTCTACGACCTCGTTGACCCGCAGGATCATCAATTGGCAGAGGCTACCTTTATTTATTCCGAAGATGGGGTCGATATTAACGTAGAACTGATGATTAAACCGACAGAAGATACAACCTACCATCTCATGCAACAAGTGTTTAAAGAAGCCTTGACCGCTCCGATCGAATGGGTGAATATCCGGATGTACCACAATGGGAAAGTAGTGGATGGATTCCATTTTGAACGAGGAAAGGAAATGTCACCGTTCAAGTAAAATCAAGAAAAGTCCTTCATCTAGGTTGTGAAGGACTTTTCTTATAGATTTTGTGAGGAATTTGTCCCTCATCCTACAAATTTTCAATATCAATACTGATAATCCCATCAATATCCCGAATATCGTGGTAAACGTCTGCTGTAAACCTTTTTTCGTTGACGGTAATAATCAAATTGACGCGATGAGTTTCCTTTTTTTCAGGCTCGTGCCCTAAGTCTCGGATACGGATATTTTTTATCTTAATACCCTTTGCCTTGATCTGGTCCATGACTTCGATAATCCGGTTATCGGCCTTTTCCATAATTAAATCAAGTCGTATTTCCTTTTCGCTCAAGGCTTTTGGGCCAATAATCTTGAGGATACGAGGCAAGAGTTCAACGCTAATAATAATCAATAAAAGTCCCACGCTTGCCTCAATAAAAAAGCCCGCTCCGGCTGCGATCCCTAATCCAGAAGCCGCCCAAATCATCGCTGCTGTGGTTAGCCCCATGATCACGTCGTTGCTTTTTCTTAGAATTACCCCCGCCCCAAGGAAACCTACCCCAGAGACGATCTGCGCAGCCAAACGCATGGGATCCATTACGTGTACATAAGGTACAGCAAAGCGATCTGCCGATTCAATGGAAACAATGGTAAGAAGACAGCTGCTTACACAAATTACAAGGGAGGTTTTTAATCCTAACGGTTTTTTACGCAATTCCCGTTCTAAGCCGATAACCATCCCTAATACAACAGATACTGCAAGTTTGATTAAGATAATACTATTTACCATAAACATGAAGACATTCAACCTTTCACAGTGAACGTTTCTTACTTGATCGGATTATAGCATATATACTAAGTTCTAAAATAGTCCCTAAATCTTATGCCGTATGACGGATTGTTGCTGTTAAGAAGGAAATACTATGCAAAAGATCACTTCAGATGGGATTTCTTGCTTTCACTGGGAATTAAGGTACAATAAGATGTTGTAACTAAACGGTTTAAGAAGGAGAAATATATGTCGGGTTTTACAAAATTTGGATTAAAGAAAGAACTGCTGGACGGTATCAAAGATTTATATTATACGGAGCCAACCCCTATTCAAGAACGCACAATTCCGCTAGCTTTGGAAGGGAAGGATTTGATTGGGCAGGCACAGACTGGGACAGGAAAAACGGCTGCTTTTGTTATTCCGTTGCTGCAAACAATGGAGCTTAACTCCCGCTCCATCCAGGGGTTAATCATGACACCCACAAGGGAATTGGCGATTCAAATCGGCAATGATGTGGCTGAGCTCGGAAAGCATATGGGGGTCCATGTGCTCACACTTCATGGCGGTAAGGATATTCAAGCGCAAATCAATCGATTAAAAGACCAAACCCATATTGTTGTGGGAACGCCGGGAAGAATTCTTGATCATATGAAACGGGGAACCCTCCACTTTGGAAGAATAAAAATGTTGGTATTGGATGAAGCGGATAAAATGTTAGAAATGGGATTTCTTGAAGATGTTGAGGAAATAATTCTGCAATCGAATAAAGACCGGCAAACCTTGCTTTTTTCCGCTACGATGAACGACCAGGTGAAGCAGCTGGCCCGACGTTTTATGTTCCAACCACCCCATATTAAAATTGAAGCAAAACAAGCCACTGCGGAAAAAACGAAACAATATTACTATGTAATGAACCAAAGCGATAAAATAGAAGCCTTACCATCTCTCCTTAAGGTATTGAAGCCCTATTTGGCTATTATTTTTGTCAATACACAGGACCGGGTGGAGCATGTCACAGAGAAGCTGCAAATGCAAGGATTTGAAGCAAAGGCCCTGCATGGTGGTTTATCACAAAAGAAACGCGAACAGCTAATGGATGAATTTCGCAATATTAAATTTCAATATCTTGTTTGCACGGATATTGCTGCGCGCGGTGTAGATGTCGAAGGGGTTACACATGTGATCAATTTTGATCTACCGTCAGATCCTGAAAGCTATATCCATCGTGTTGGACGTACAGGTAGGGCAGGCCAAGAGGGAACCGCGATTACGTTTGTTTCCCCACGTCAAAAAGCGATTATGCAAAAAATTGAAAAGGCGATTAAACAAACGATTGAAGAGAAAGTCCTAACAGGTGTCAAAGGATTTGTTGAGGTTCCAGGACGAGAGAAGTCAAAAAGAAAACCGACTGAAAAGGTGGAACGACGCGCCAAAACAAATGAAAACCAGACGATTGCTTCCCAAGAAAAACCGGGAAAGAAGCAAAAAGTAAAGCCTGGGTATAAGAAGAAAGCCATGTTGGAGCAAGTCCGCCAGGAGAAGAGAGAAAAGCAGAAACAAATCAGAGAGAGAATTGTGAAGGAAATCCGCTCTAGAAAAGCTAAAAGCAAAGCGTAACAGAGAGTCTCTCTCCGTTACGCTTTTTTATTTTCTAAAGCCACCTTAACCCCTTTGGGTAATGGTTCTTCATTTGACCGTTGGCCACCTTCCCCCAACCAAGCGGATAGCCATCCACACAGACGACCGTCCAGCCTTTTTCTGTCGAATCATTGATTAAGGATTCTCCTTTTAGGTACCGCAGAATTTGTTCACTGTCCTGGGAAAATGATTGGGATTGTCCTATTTCCCATGGCCGTAGGGCGAGTGCCAATGCGTGGCTAGGCTCGAATCTCCCTTTTTTTAAGGTGCCTAAGTGTAAACCAGGTCTGACAACCTTCAGTCTGTTTAGCTCAGGACTGTGTGGTGGCAATAAATAAAGCTGATCACCAAATTGGATATAACCTGTTTCGGGGAACGAGGATTGAAGAAATTCCTTTTGGTATGCTTTCCATAATTGAAGTGATTCTTTTGCAATGGGAGAAGATGCTGCCTTCCGCTGGGAAATAATTTCTCCATCCTTTTTTTGCAGTTTGGCTATGAAATGCCCTTCCCCTTTGAGATGGTGCGGCCATAATCTGACGGTATGCTGGAGATCATCCCTGTTGTTTCCCCATTGCGGATTTCCGGAAGACATACCGTGCTCCTTTTCAATTCCAAGCAGTTCAAATTCAGGCTGCCTCTTCAAAAATTGGGCAATCGACGACTCGTTCTCATTAGGGGAAAAGGTACAGGTTGAGTACACCAGTACGCCTCCCGGCTTTAGCATTTGTGCTGCATCATCCAAGATTTCAGCTTGGACGTCAGCACATTCCTGTACTTTTTGCGTTGACCAATCAGTACAAGCTTCCGCTAATTTCCGAAACATTCCTTCACCGGAACAAGGTGCATCGACCAGGATCCGATCGAAGAATGCGGGGAAACGCTCCGCCAGACGTGCAGGGGTTTCGTTCGTAACGAGTGTATTTTTAATTCCGCAGCGCTCGATATTTTCGGAAAGAGATTTGACCCGATTCCCATAGATTTCATTGGCGATTAGTAATCCTTCTCCTTGCAGATAGGCAGCAATCTGTGTTGATTTGCCTCCGGGTGCTGCACAGAGGTCTAGCACTTTTTCACCCGGTTCAGGCTGCAAAACCTCCACAACCGACATGGCACTGGGCTCCTGGATATAATATAAACCCGCTGCATGATAGGGATGTTTTCCTGGTCGATTCTGTTCAGTATAATAGAAACCAGATGGGCACCATGGAATTGGTTCTAACGAAAAGGAAGTTTGTGATAAAAACTGCTCCACACTCAATTTTAATGTATTTACGCGGAGGCCTTGATAGGCGGTCTCCTGGTACGACTGCTCGAATTCCGGAAACTCTGAATCCAGCATGTTTTTCATGCGTTCTAAAAACATTTCAGGTATTTTGTTCATTCCTTGCACCTCTACTAAGAATTAACAATATTTTACCCTTGAAAGACGATTGTTAGAAGCCTCAAAATAGAAGGAGGATGAAAAAGGGAAACCAGTGATAAAGGTAGAATAAAAAACATAGGGTTAGATGGAAAGTAGGTGAATGGGTGGAGGTTCTATCACGAGTTGAAAAAAATAGGCAGATGAAACATTCAGAGCCGGGAATTGTGGAAGGAATCCCCTGGATGATTCTTTATATCGCCGTTGTTTACGCGATGCTTAACTACCTACGAATTCCCACGGAGATTCGTTTTTTGCAAACCATGGAGATCAGTTTGTTTTTTAGTTGTATTTTATTTTTAGACCTTTATTTGTTAGCCTTTGCTTTTATCACCGGAAAATCAACCCATGATATAAACAAGGTTGCCCAAGCTAAAATATTCATCATCTTCCTTTGGGTTATTTGCCTGATTTATCACTTTGCACTTTGGATTTTGATACAGGCTGGCTTATCCCAGGTTTATTTCTACTTTGGACTAGCTCTAACCCTGGGCGCTCTGATGATGACCTTAAGTCATTTTACTTCTTACTTTTACTTTGTGAAACGAAATTCGTTCTATTTGGCAAAAGGAAGAATAGTGGAAAATCGAAAAGAAGCCTATGAAAACTTGAAACAGATTTTATATATGTATCACCTTGTTCAAGACGTATCCTACAAAAGTCCAGAAGTTAAGCAAATGCTGCGCTGGAATCACTTTGATACAAGGCTGGAGCATTTTATTTCCGAGGTAGGCGTTTTTGTTCAGGAAACTTCCTTTACACAAGAGGATTTGGACAAGCTTACAGAAATCAAGGCCTGGGTAGAGAATTTGGTGATGATTATTGGACAGCATCCTTTGCATAAGGATCTTATGAAACAAATGATTTGATGGAAGGTCCCTTTGTCGTTTTTGCGATGGGGGATTTTTTTGCTTTGTAAAGATTTTAAGGGGAAAATGAAGTATAGTAAAATAATGAGAGAATAGCAGCTATGAAATGAAAACGAAAAAGGAGCTTATTATGGGAGTGAATGTTGAACAAATATTGGAAATGGTTCGGAGCGGTTCCATCAGTGTGGCCGAAGCCGCGGAAAAGCTTAAAGGATATGAAGAAATGGGCTATGCGAAATTGGATCACCGCAGACAAAAACGAAAGGGTTTTCCTGAAGTTATTTTTGGCGAAGGGAAAACGGTGGACCAATTATACGAGATTTTTCTTCGGTTAAAAGAAAAGAATGATACCGTCCTTGCGACAAGGGTCGATGCAGAAAAAGCGGACAGAGTCCAGCAAACCGTTGCAGATGTGCAATACAATCGCGATGCGCGGACACTTCTTTGGAAAAGGCAGGAGGGTCCTCGGTACCCGGGGTATGTTGCCATTGTTTGTGCTGGTACTTCCGATTTCCCTGTGGCAGAAGAGGCGGCAGTAACTGCTGAAGCCTTCGGCTGCAATACAGAGCGTATTTATGACGTTGGCGTTGCCGGGATCCACAGACTGTTTGATCAGCTTGATAAAATCCAGCAGGCAGATGTTGTCGTAGTTGCCGCCGGAATGGAAGGGGCATTGGCCAGTGTTGTGGGGGGACTTGTTTCACGACCGATCATCGCGATTCCAACGAGTATTGGATATGGGGCTAATTTCGGCGGGCTTTCCGCACTACTAACCATGCTGAATTCATGCTCAACAGGTGTTTCTGTTGTTAACATTGATAACGGTTTCGGAGCAGGTTATAGTGCTGGGGTTATTATTAAAAACAAATATGAAAAGGGGATCTAGCAGTGAGAGTTCTCTATTTTGACTGTTTTTCCGGGATCAGTGGGGATATGACATTGGGAGCTTTGGTTGACGCCGGAGCCAATCCAAAGAAAATTGAAAAAGGGTTAGAGCAATTGCTCGGTCAACGCGTGCAACTTACTTTTGAACCAGTGGTGAAAAAGGGAGTTTCCGCGAAGAAATTACGAATTTATATTGGGGATCAGGAAGTTGTGGACGGACAGGCACATGGGCATAGTCATGGTGAGGGGCATAGCCACAGTCATGAACATGGTCATGGTGAGGGGCATAGCCACAGTCATGAACATGGTCATGGGGAAGGGCATAGCCACAGTCATGAGCATAGTCATGGTGAAGGGCATAGCCATGATCATGAGCATAGTCATGGTGAAGGGCATAGCCATGATCATGAGCATAGTCATGGTGAAGGGCATAGCCACGACCATAGTCACAGTCATGGACATGAGCATCGCCATTATAGTGACATTGTGAGAATGATTGAAAAGGCGGAATTCTCTCCTTACATAGAAAAAAAATCCTTAGCCATTTTTAAAGAAATTGGCTTGGCAGAATCGAAGATTCATAATATCCCATTGGATCATGTTCATTTTCATGAAGTCGGGGCATTGGATTCGATCGTTGATATCGTTGGAGCATGCCTTGCCCTTGAAGATCTAGAGATTGAGCGGATTTTTGCTTCAGCTGTAGCTGTTGGAAATGGGTACATAAAATGTGATCACGGAATCTACCCCATTCCAGCCCCGGCTACATTGGAAATGATGAAAGATATTCCGATTCGCTATACAGAGGAAAAAGGGGAATTAACAACTCCAACAGGTGCTGGTATTCTGGCAGCTTTGGTCGACCAATTTTGCCCTATGCCCCCTTTTACAGTGAAACAAATCGGCTATGGTGCAGGGAGTAAGGATTTAGCTCAGCAGCCTAATGTTTTGCGGGTAGTCATTGGGGAGATGGAATAATAGTTTAGAGCAGGTAAAGGGAAGGATTAATGGCTTCCACGCTCATTGACTTCCACTGAAGAAGTCAAAATTCCTCTTGGAAATGGAGCGGAATGAACTCCACCAGGCCTATGAAGTTCAAAATCTCCTTTGGAAACGGTTGAAATGGTCATCATTGGGTCGATGATGACCAAAATCCTTTTGGAAACGGTTGAAATGGTCATCATCGGGTTGATGATGACCAAAATTCCCTTTGGAAACGGTTGAAATGGTCATCATCGGGTTGATGATGACCAAAATTCCCTTTGGAAACGGTTGAAATGGTCATCATTGGGTCGATGATGACCAAAATTCCTTTTGGAAACGGTTGAAATGGTCATCATCGGGTTGATGATGACCAAAATTCCCTTTGGAAACGGTTGAAATGGTCATCATCGGATTCCATGGACCAGGATCCCTTCTAGGGATCGTCCCCCTTGTGGTTTGAACATTTCTAATCACGATCTTTCCGCAGCACAAACAACCACATAAAACTCAAGGCCTGCCGTAATTCTAAGGATAGTGCTCCCGCCATTCGATCCGTCACTCCGCGCTTATAAACTCCCTCTTGGTCGATGATCAAGAAGCCGTTTTCTTCAACGAGTCGGGCGAATTCCCAGGGCATCATGCCATTGCATATCACATTTTTTCCGTAAAGTCTTTGGTAACTATGCTGTCTCGGGGCCGCGGTGGGGCCGAGAATGCCGATGCAAGCCACTCCGCCTGAAAGCAGTACCCGTTTTAATTCCAGCAATCCTGCCAGAGGTGATTCAATCCACTCCAGGCAATTAATCGAGAGGATTCCTGCGAAGATTCCATCATCAAAGGGAAGTCGAACGACATCAGCCTGCATGAATTGTAGAGCCAATCCTTCCTTCATTCTGCTGCTCGCTTTTTTTACCATTTCATCGGAAAGATCAATTCCAGATACATTGAATCCTTGTGAGGCTAATTTCCACGCGCCATATCCATCACCACACCCTGCATCGAGGATGGGGCCATTTGTTGCATCAACGTGTTTCGTAAATAATGGAAGAATTGTTTTGCGACTGCCCCTTTCCCACATTTCTTCACTGTTTTGCTGCCAGCGATCTGACATGCTATTCCACTGTAGATGACTTTCCTTATGCCATTCGAAGGACATTAAACCCACCCCTCCTCCTTTGAAATAGGGGTTAGCCCCCGTAATACTTGCTCTATTCGTTATTTATTCCCTCCCCTAATCCTTTATCCTGCAATAATTCCCCCGAAAGGGAGGATTTTTTAATCCCATGAGGAATAAACTAGGAATGATACTTGGGAAAAGGTGAGAACTGATGTTAGACATTCAGGAACTATCGAAAAAGGCTGTTGATTGGGCAAAAGAGGCCGGGAAAAAGAGTATAGAACTTCGAAAAAAACAAATAAAGATAAAATATAAAAGCTCACCATCGGATCTTGTCACGGAGGTTGATCAGGAGATCGAGAAATTTTTAATCGGTCAGATTCTTTCCTCTTATTCAGATCACGGGATTGTCGGAGAAGAAGGATTTTTTAAAGGAGATCCGAAGGAATACGATACACTTTGGATTATCGATCCGATTGATGGAACAACAAATTTTGTACACCAACAAGTAAACTATGTCATTTCGATTGCGGTAGTACATAAAGGAGAAGGGCTGATTGGGGTTGTTTATGACCCTACCCGAGACGAGCTGTTTTTTGCAAAAAAGGGGGAAGGGGCCACTTTAAATGATCGTCCTATCCATCTGCAAACCCCTGTCCCTCTTAGAGAGGGACTCATTTGCACAAGTCTTTTCTGGAATCAAAGGACGGAGAAGTTGGGATTGGACCATTTGGTTGATGAGTTGCCAAGAAGCTGCCGAGGAATTCGTATATATGGTTGTGCTGCATTGGAGATGGCGTATGTTGCGGCGGGACGTGTTGATGCCTACATAAGCCTTTCTTTAAACCCGTGGGATTTTGCTGCTAGCAAAATCATTTTGGAGGAAGCCGGTGGAATTACCTCAACCATCGATGGAAGCACTCTTACCTTCGAAAAAGCCAATTCAGTAGTCGCCAGTAACCCCTTTCTCTATAAGGAATTAATGGAATTCGTGGCAAGAAACTAATCTCTTCCATAAAAAATAGCTTGCATAGGGAATCGAAATGTTTCATAATTACTACGGTGTAAAATATTGCGTTGTTTTATGTGGGGGAACCAACGAAAAAAATATCCACATTTCCAAAGATGACAATTGGCACCACTCCCCTCTGGTGAATGTTTTTTCACCTGCCAGGAATGAGTGGTGTTTTCTTGAGTCTCCTCATGTCAACGTAAATAGGAGGTTTTTACTTTGGCAGCAGTAGAACATGATTATGGGAAATACACAGGGATTCGCTTTGATACACAGGATGAAACGGCGATTATGACCGACATTCTTGAAACGATTCCTTACGAATATGTAGGGAAAAGGACTGAAGTTGTGATACCAACCAATGAGTTCACATCCGTTTGTCCCTGGTCTGGACTCCCTGATTTTGCGGATATCAAGATAACTTTTATTCCGAATCAATTGCTTATTGAAATGAAATCTCTAAAATACTATTTAACATCCTATCGAAATGTTGGGATTTATCAAGAGCATGCGACGAACCGGATTTTAAAGGAACTTGTTGCTGTTTGTGATCCACTCTACATGAAAATTGAAGCAGATTGGAACGCACGCGGGGGTCTGGGAACAAAAGTCGTGGTTGAATATACCAAAGAAGGGTAAAAGAATATGCAAGGTCCGATGACTTTTATTGAGGTGAAGGACTTTTTACGCCGCTTTGGGGTGGTCATTTATACGGGGGATGCCCTCGGCGATTGCTTACTCATGGAAGAAGAGTTAAAGGAGCTTTACGAGGCTGGATTAGCAGATGATGACATGTATCGCAACGCCTTGATGGGGATTCGCAGAAGAGTATCCGAATTGAATAATCCTTAGGTCGGAAGGTGCATTTTGCACCTTTTGCTCGTTGTTATGAAACTTTTTGCTGGTTTTATGAGTATTAAATAGATAAAGAGAGAAAAATAGTTTTCCAAATTAAGTGGGGGAGAAAAATGAAAAAACGCAAAAAAAGCAAGAAAAGCAGGACGAGGCGCTGGCTGTTTTTGTTCACGATTTTATTGCTCGTTGCGCTGATGGCTGGCTGTACAGCAATCCTATCAGCTGGAAATGCGTTGATAGATAAGGGGAAGGTAAAAGAACAGGTTGAAGGATCCGTTATTTATGATAAAGACGGAAAAGAAATGGCTAAGCTTTATGTGGAAAATAGGGAATATGTCGAGTTCAAAGAGATCCCGCCCTTATTGGTAAAGGCTTTTGTCAATACAGAGGATGAGCGCTTTTTCACTCATAAAGGGGTAGACTTGATCTCCATTGGTAGAGCCTTGTACAAGGATATACGTGCAGGAGCAGCGGTTGAAGGTGCGAGTACCATCACGCAGCAGCTGGCAGGAAATGTATACCTTGATCGACGGGAAATGTCACTATTAAGAAAAACCAAAGAAGCACTTATCGCGATGAACCTGGAGCGTAACTACTCCAAGGAAGAAATATTGGAATTTTATTTGAATGAAATCTATCTAGGTGGAGGGGCATACGGAATTCAGGCGGCTTCTAAGCTTTATTTTGGAAAAGACGTGAAGGATCTGAATCTGGCTGAGATTGCCACCCTTGCTGCCCTTCCTAAAGCACCTAACAATTATTCTCCGATAAACAACTATGAAAAATCGGCAGAAAGACGTAAGGTCGTTTTGAAATTGATGGAGAAAAATGGAAGCATTTCGGCGGAACAACGAGAAGAAGCAAGCAATGCCGAGCTTCAGATTGTTGGTAACCAGAATAAGGCAAATCAAGCATACAGGTCTTTTATTGATTATGTCCTCAAAGAGGCAGAAGAGAAATACGGCATTAGCGAAAGCGAGCTGTATCGGGGCGGTTACCATATTTATACGGAAATGGATACGCAGGCTCAACAGGCTATGGCGAATGCTTTTAATGACCCGAACCTGTTCCCGTCCAGTCAGTCGGCGGACCCTGTGCAAGGAAGCATGGTCATTACTGATCCCCATACTGGTGGAATTGCAGCCATGATGGGGGGAAGAGACTATGTGGCGAAGGGAATGAACCGGGCATTGGCAAAACGGAGTCCTGGATCCACCTTTAAACCTTTAGCTGTGTATGCTCCGGCATTAGAGAATGGTTGGGAACCCTATAGCTTGCTGAAAGACGAGAAAATGACTTTTCCAGGTAACTATTCACCAAGCAATTGGTATGGGGATGGATACCTTGGAAAAGTAACCATGATTTATGCATTAGAACAATCCAAAAACGTCCCTGCAGTTTGGTTACTGAATGAAATTGGGATCGATACGAGTTTCCGCTACTTAGATCGATTTGGGATCCCTTATGATAAACAGGCGGATCGAAAACTGGGAATTGCGCTCGGAGGAATGACTTACGGTGTTTCACCTTTAGATATGGCACAGGCTTATGGTGCTTTTGCGAATCGGGGTGTGATGATGGAAGCCCATGCGATTCGCAAGATCGAAGTGGATGGAGAAACGGTTGTTGAGGCGAAGCCAGCTGCATCTACCGTTGTCAGCGAGCAAACAGCGTATTATATGACAGGCATGCTCCGTTCGGTTGTTGACAACGGAATAGGAAAAAGGGCGGCAATGAACCGGCCAGTGGCCGGAAAAACCGGAACGACACAAGAACCCGGTACAAACGGCAACCGTGACGCTTGGTTTGTGGGTTATACACCCGAATATGTCGGGGCGGTATGGATGGGATATGATCAATCCAATTCCACTACCAATTACTTGCGAGAGGGAAGCGGTTTTCCTGCTAACTTCTTCCGTGTGGTGATGACGGAAGCACTAAAAGGAAGAAAGATTCAGGACTTTACCAAACCAAAAGGAGTGCAGAAAATAGAACCGCCTGTAGAGATTCAGGAGATTCAGGATTTATCAGCGGAAAAGGTAGAAGATGCAGTTCAACTGCATTGGACGGGAACACCCGATGAACAGATCCAATATCAGGTTTACCGTTACTTTGAGGATCCTGAGCAGAAGGAAATGATTGGGGAAACAGATTATCAGGAATGGGTTGATCTCGAGGTTCCTGCAGACCGAATTGTTCATTATTATGTGATTCAGATCGATTCTGTAACGGGCAAGGAAAGTGAGCGCTCGAATATCGTGGAATTAGTCCCGGAACAAGAAATTTCCGACGAAGAAGAAGATCTGTTAACACCTCCATTGAGCGATGAAGAATCAGATTTGGATATCCCAATACCAGAAGATGGGGATGTAGAACAAACGGATCCGAATGTTCCAGACGACAATCTACAGGAAAACAGCGAAAATGGGGAACAATCACAACTAGATCAGCTATTGGATCCGAGAGCCCCATCTGAGCAGGGGACGGAGCCTGCACCGGATAAAAAAGACAAGAGGCACAATAAAAACGAGACTCAGAACTAGCCGGGTAAATTTGTTAAGCAGTAATTTTCAAAAACATTCGATTTTCCCTATTCAAATATACTATAATAAGATTAAAGACACACAGGAGGGGAAACGACATGACAATCCGTATAGATCAAGACATTACCAATTATTTTCAAGAGAAACTTAACCGGGCAAAGATAACCTTCGAACGTGCTATTGATTGTAAACATACGGAATTTGATGATCTTTACCCTTATATGAGTGAACATCCGCAATTTTTTTGGTATAAACGTTATGTCGCTTGGCAAGAACTATTAACGATTGCAAATTTGGCTGAAGAGCTAGGTTTGGATTGGAAGACGAATTTCAGCGAACAACAGGTTGGCTTTATCAAAGGAAAAGTAATGGAAGCAAAGGTTCTAGATCAATGGTTTGAAGACCGCGAATAGACTTTAGTAAGGGTATTCCACGGAATACCCTTTTTTTGTATCAAAGGAAAAGGTGTGAAGGTAAAGATGGCCAAAATGAGGGTAGACAAGCTATTAGCAAATATGGGGTACGGGACGAGAAAGGACCTAAAGAAGTTTGCTAAAGAAGGGATTATCCGTGTGGATGGTGAGATTATGAAAGATCTTAGCCAGCATGTGGATACCGAAAGGAACGAGGTCGAATTTGACGGCGAAATCGTAAGGTATCGAGAGTTTGTTTACTTAATGCTAAACAAACCGAAGGGGGTCATCTCAGCAACGGAAGATCATGTGGATAGAACGGTCGTTGATCTTTTGGATCCGATGTACCTGCCCTTTCAGGTTTTTCCCGTCGGAAGATTGGATAAGGATACAGAAGGTTTGCTGATTTTAACAAACGATGGGAAAACAGCTCATGAATTGTTATCCCCTAAGAAACATGTTCCGAAAAGGTACTATGCAGACGTGCAAGGTGAAGTGACAGAAAAGGACCAGAAACTATTTAAAAAAGGAATTACCCTTGATGATGGATATCAAACTTTGCCTGCTAAACTTGAGATTTTGCAAACTGGTCCCGTTTCCAAAATTGAACTGACGATCTTTGAAGGGAAATTCCATCAAGTAAAACGAATGTTTGAATCAGTTGGGAAAAAGGTTGTTTACCTGAAGAGGATTAAGATGGGAAGACTGGAACTTGATCCGCAATTAGCTCTGGGAGAATCAAGAGAACTGACAGATGAAGAATTAGATTTATTAAAAAGGAACGATGACGAATAATTCATGGCATTTTACCCGAAACTAAATGACACTTGACCAAACTGTAACGAGAGGGACTTCTTGTGAAAAAAGTGATTTTCTTCATGATTGATTCGTTGATGCCGCATGTGTTAGACGAATGCATCAGGAAACGTTTGGTACCCGGGTTGAAGTTTCTAATAGAAAAAGGTGTTTATTGGGATCAGTGTACAACCGTATTTCCCACCATGACGGCAACGGTAGATTGTTCGCTAATAACGGGCGAATATGCAGACATCCATAAGATTCCTGCGCTCATTTGGTACAATCCCGAGGAAAAACGGCTAGTTAACTATATAAACGGCATGATGCCTGTCTTAAAGTTGGGGATGTATACTTGTGCACATGATGTCATTTGTTCCTTAAATGAATCCCACTTAAGCAAAAATGTCCATACCATTTACGAGGATTTAGAAAAAGCAGGAAAAACATCTGGATCGATTAATTTGATTGCCCACCGTTCCTCACAAAAGTATCCTGTGAAAATGCCTTTCTTATTGAAGCTGGGAACAATGTTTCGTCCATTTGAAGACGTGAGTGGCCCAGATGTCTTCACTTTAGGAAGGGTGGCTCGAAGCAAGTTGGATCCACCTCTGCCGTGGAGCTGGGATGAAACGCTGATTGGGCACTATGGAATCAATGATCATTTCGCCACGCGGGTTCTTTGCCACTTAATCCGACATCAGATTCTGCCTGATTTTACGATGGTTTATCTGCCTGATAATGATCATAAAGTACATAGAAAACCTAAAGAGGCTTGCCAGATCCTTAAAAAAGTGGATGATAAGATCCAGAAGGTTTTAAACATGTTTTCCTCGTGGGAAGATGCCATTCAAAAGCATGTTTTTATTCTAACAGGAGATCATGGGCAAACCTTAATCGGTCAAGCCAAGGACCATAATATTGATCTGGATGATCATCTAAAGGGTTTAAAAATAGCAGATTATGCAGGACCTGTAAAAGAATCGGATGATCTGGTGATAGCCAATAATGAACGAATGACTAATATTTATCCATTGAAACCCCATGTTGATACAGAAATCATCTATCGACTGCAGCAGGATCCAAGGATCGATCTAATTGCCTACAAGTCTGACCAATGGGTCGAGGTGCGTTCCGGTGGAAAACAAGAAAGCCTTCGCTTTTGTCCAGAGGGAAGCAGCGTGGACATCTATGGAAGAAGCTGGACTTTAGAAGGAAATCCAGCCATCCTGGATTTAGAAATATCAGGGAGTGTGACAGGGGAAAAAGTTTCTTTTGGTGATTACCCCGATGTCTTATCGCGTTTATATGGTGCATTATTCTCCCAATCCTGTCCGATCATTAGCTGTACAGCGAAACCAGGATATGATTTTAAATCTGCGTATTCTCCAACACATCTCGGTGGCGGAAGCCACGGGTCTCTTCATTACATAGATTCGACGGTCCCGCTCATTATTGCGGGCGCCGGCCAAGACAGCCCTTTTGAAAATCCGCGGCTGGTTGATTTAAAGGGGTATATTCTAGACTTATTAACTAAAACGAAGCACGGCTTTTAGCGGATAATGATCAGAATATGGGATTTTTACTACTTCATAACTTACAAGATGGACCTTGGAAGTAGCGTACATATAATCAATTCTTCGATTTAAGGGAAAGACTGTGGAAATAGAGTCTTTCCCTAATTTTTTTGCTGCATCATCAAGTTTAGGGAAAATAGGTGATTCTGTTGTATTAAGATCACCAGCCAAAAGGATTGGTCCTGAAAGGGATGAAACAAGGGAAGATAACATTTGGATTTGCTGTCTTCGTTCATTCTTTGATAGTCCAAGGTGGGTATTTAAAATGGTGAATGCTTGGGAATGGATATTTATCATACACTGGAGAACACCACGCGGCTCTGCGTGACCGGGAAGGGCAATATTCTTCTCCAGTTCAATCGGAAATTTGGAAAAAATGGCATTTCCATAATAACCTGTTCCAATCCTCAGGTTTCCCCCAAAAGAACCAAACATAGATAAAGAATCCCTAATGATTTGAAATTGGTGTCCATGTTTTGGATTATCATGTACTTCTTGAACGGCAAGGATGTCTGGGGGGTTTTTCAAAAAATAGTCAATCATGTTTTGTAGGGATTTACGAAAAAAAATATTTCTGCCGCTATGTATGTTATAAGAATAAATGCAAATCTCCAAAAGAAACCACCCTTTCCTAAGATAAAAACGGATCAACTCTTATTATACGTTTAAAGTTATCCACTTACCCACAGCCATTCTTTATCCACTTACACACATAATGTGGATGATGAAGAACAGGTGGTAAGTAAGGCGCTGGTGATATAGGGAAGAAAAAATGTCGAAGTTAATCACAAATTATTAACATAGATATGTGGACAAATATAGAAATATCTGGTATCCTTAAATTACTAAAATATTGGGAAAAATTCTTGTTTAGGAGGTTTCTATGGAATGGTTCGAAATGGAAATTGAATCTTTGAGGGACATAGGTCTTCTGCAAGAAAAGAAAAAGCAAATTAAGGATTCTGTCATTAATCCTGACTTGAATTGGAATTCGCGAATGGAGCTATATAAACAAGTACAGCTGATCAATATGCGCATCGAGAAATTAAGCTATCGAGCGACATCGTGTTAAATTAAAAGCAGACCAACATTCGGTTTGCTTTTTTCATGCAGAAAAAAGGAAAAGGTCAGCATTTAGGGCTGACCTTTAAGAAATACAATTTTACTTAGATCTTCATAACTCCACCAGTGCTTGCGGATGTAACAAGCTTCGAGTAGCGGGCTAAATAGCCCGTTTTAATTTTTGGCTCAAAGCCAGACCACTGCGCTTTGCGTGCTGCCATTTCTTCTTCAGAAATTTTCGCTTCAAGTATATTCTCATCCATATCAATGACAATGATATCCCCATCTTTAACAAAGGCAAGAGGACCACCCTCAGCAGCTTCTGGTGAAATGTGACCAACGCTTAATCCGCGAGAAGCCCCGGAGAAACGACCATCGGTAATAAGAGCAACCTTTGTTCCAAGTCCCATTCCTACAATCTGTGAGGTAGGAGCAAGCATTTCGGGCATTCCAGGTCCGCCTTTTGGTCCTTCATAACGAATGACAACAACATGTCCTTCCTTAACTTTCCCAGTTGAGATTCCTTCAAGAGCCTCATCTTGAGAATCAAATACAATAGCTGGTCCCTCATGGCGGCGAATTCCAGCATCGACCGCCCCCGACTTAATAACAGCTCCATCAGGTGCAATGTTTCCGAACAGAATTGTTAACCCACCCTTTACAGTATGAGGGTTGTCCAACGGACGGATAACATCTTTATTTAGAACTTCATGTCCAGCAATGTTTTCAGCTAAAGTTTTGCCAGTAACAGAAAGCGTATCAAGGTGTAGGGCACCTTCTTTTTTGCTTAGCTCATTCAGGATTGCCGATACACCACCTGCATTGTGAACATCTTCCATATGGTATTCAGAAGCAGGCGCAATTTTAGATAAATGCGGAACGCGTTGCGCAACTTCGTTAATTCTTTCCAAGGAATAATCAATCCCAGCTTCATGGGCAAGAGCAAGGGTATGGAGAACTGTATTGGTTGAACCACCCATAGCCATATCCAAGGCAAAAGCATTGTCGATTGACTTTATATTAACAATATCCCGAGGTTTCAGGTCCATATCAATTAAGTTCATGATTTGTTTTGCAGCACGTTTAACTAATTCTTTTCTTTCTTCGGAAATAGCAAGAATGGTACCATTTCCAGGTAAAGCAAGACCAAGTACTTCGGCTAGGCAGTTCATGGAGTTGGCTGTGAACATCCCGGAGCAAGATCCACAGGTAGGGCAACCATATTTTTCAAGTTCCTCTAAACCTTTATCGTCGATCTTACCAGATTGATAAGCACCTACCCCTTCAAAAATCGAGGAAAGAGAGATCGAACGGCCGTCTGAAGTTTTACCAGCTTGCATTGGACCGCCTGTTACTACAATACTAGGAATGTTAACGCGCAATGCAGCCATCATCATCCCCGGGGTGATCTTATCACAGTTCGGGATACAAATTAATCCGTCGAACTGGTGTGCAGATACTACGGTTTCAATGGAGTCAGCAATTAATTCACGGCTCGGCAAAGAATAACGCATTCCAATATGGCCCATAGCAATACCGTCGTCTACACCGATCGTATTGAATTCGAAAGGAACTCCCCCAGCTTCGCGGATCGCTTCTTTAACGATCTTCCCAAACTCTTGTAAATGAACATGTCCAGGAATGATGTCGATATAGGAGTTGGCAACAGCAATAAACGGTTTATCCCAATCAGAATCGTCTTGAATGACCCCTGTTGCACGCAATAAACTGCGGTGAGGAGCGCGGTCAAAACCGCGTTTTACTATATCGCTACGCATTCTCTTTCTCATTTTAACTTCCCCCACTTCAAAATTTATTTTCATACCATTCTAACATTTTTTGTCCAAAATGTGTATTGGTTTTATCGTACGACTATCAGATTACTATATTGTGCTATATGTTCCAGCATTTTCTCGCTCAAAGGAATAATGAAGTCTGTTCTTCCTTTTTCAAAAACACCACTTCTATTATAAATCCTTGTTGTCTCCGTTGTAACCTTGTAATAAGAGGAACCGAATGAAGCGGTTACCTTTTCTTCAATATTTGATTGAGGAGAAAAAACCATCTTCCCGGGTTCTAATTCATAAGGAATAATACTTATAATATCAGCGAGACGGATATGGTAGGAATGATGCGGCTTTTGAAAAATGAGCTCCTTCGTTGTAATGGAGCATCCGTATCTTGTCTTGATCTGCGATAATTTAAGTTCACCTTCCAAGGCTTTGATTCGAATGAAGTCTCTATTCAAGCCAATTCACCTCCGTTTTTTAGGGTTAGGGACCAAGGACAGGCTAGGCAAAAGTTTAATTTAGTTTATATGAAGCAGTACTAAGGTTATATAATAAATTTAGTGAAACGAAAGATCAATGGAAACTGTATTTTATTATTCTATTCTAGGTGGAAGATAAAATGACTTTGTACGTGATGAACGCTTAGGAGTTTGGTAAAGTGTCTCCATGATGGAATTTACAGGGGGCGTTGGCTGAAAAAGAGGGCGCCAACCATAACAAGACAGATGTCAAAAAATGTTTGTATAGAAAGAACAATTTTGAGATTGCCACCACCGTATTTGCATGGTATTATAATTCAAGCTGTTTGAGATAAGTTTTTTTCATGTGAAGTGAATTTTTTATGAAAAAGCACTTGATCGCAGCAGTGAAATATGATAGATTATTACTTGTCGCTTCGGGCGGCAGATTGTTCTTTGAAAACTAGATAACGAAATGTAAGTTTTCACCAAATGCGTTTAGTGAGATCTTATGGATTTATCCATTAGAGATCACTTATCCAGCGACCTGTTTTAAGTTAATTAAAGAAACAGGAAGCCGGGATTAGGAAACAAATCCTAACAAAAAAACCTAGTAGGTTAAGCTACAAAGGGCGCACGGTGGATGCCTTGGCACTAGGAGCCGAAGAAGGACGCGG
>NZ_JAGGKT010000015.1 GCF_017873965.1 Ammoniphilus resinae
GTAAGAAATATGTAGTGTCAAAGCCGTGTGCGTAGGTCCGCATGCACGGTTTATTGAGAGGGGTGGGTCAGTAATGACCACCCCTACTCTCTTTTTGACGTGGGGTTGGCTTCAAAATTGGCCCCCCTCAAGTTTATTCCTTACAAAATCGGATGATAATGAAAAGAAAGGGTGGGATGTGGAAAGGAAGGTGTGCCATGTTGCCAAAATGGACGAAGGTTCAGAAGGCTCCGGATCAGGTTATTCTGTTGACGACATTTTTGCTGTTATCGATTGGAATTGTCATGGTTTATAGTTCGAGTGCGGTGATTGCCACAGGATTAGGTGATAGCTTTTATTTTACGAAAAGGCAGCTGTTGTTTGCTGGTGTTGGACTTTTTCTTATGTTTCTGACGATGAATATTCATTACTCCTTTTGGCAACGGTGGGCCTGGGTGGGGTTATGGTCCTGCAGCGGGTTGTTGCTCTTGGTGTTGCTGCTCGGAAAAGAGGTGAATGGGGCGAAAAGCTGGTTTGGATTTGCGGGATTTGGGATCCAGCCGGCGGAATTTGTGAAGATGGCGCTGATCTTGTTCCTCGCTAACTGGTTTGCCAAGCACCAACAAGAGGTGACGTCCTTTCGCAAAGGACTCTTGCCACCGCTATCGATTACATTTCTCATGCTAGGTTTTATTTTACTTCAGCCCGATCTGGGCACAGCCGCCATTGTGATGGGAACCGTGCTGCTGCTGCTGTTTGTTGCCGGCTGTCGGCTGATCCATGTCGGTGGGCTAATCGCTGGCTGCTTGCTTGGGGTGGTTGTTTTAACGGTGATTGCTCCCTATCGGGTGGCACGCATTACGTCTTTTCTTGATCCCTGGAAGGATCCATGGGGCAGCGGTTATCAACTCATTCAATCGCTGTATGCGATTGGACCAGGGAAATGGTTTGGGCTGGGGCTCGGGATGAGCAGGCAAAAATTTTATTATTTACCAGAACCGCATAATGATTTTATTTTCTCTATTTTATCCGAAGAATTGGGGTTTGTCGGTGCATCGATGGTGATCGTGCTGTTTTTTCTCTTATTGTGGAGAGGGATCCGGATTGCGATTCTCGCCCCAGATTCGTTTGCTAGCTTTCTTGCTGTCGGGATTATTGGGCTGATTGCCATTCAAGTGTGTATTAACGTCAGTGTGGTCACTGGGCTTTTCCCCGTCACAGGAATTACCTTGCCGTTCTTGAGTTACGGGGGTTCCTCCTTGGTGCTTTTGCTGGCCAGTATTGGGATTCTGCTAAATATTTCAAGATATGCGAAGGGATAGGTATAATCGGGTACCATGCGGGTAATAATGATTCTATCCCCCACTTTTTCATATATTTTCCCATTTAGGAGCAGCTGTTAGGCTCCTATTTTTTTTGGCCTTTCCTCGTAGTTTGGCCCCCCTTCGGCACCCCGGCGCTTGCCCGCACATATCTTAAAAGAACAACGAGAACAATGAGGTGAAAGTATGGAGGCAAAAATCGCCTATTTTTCTGCAGAGTTCGGTATCGATTCGTCTCTTCCCATTTATTCCGGGGGGCTCGGAGTGCTGGCAGGGGATCATATCAAAGCCGCTAATGATCTGAAGATCCCTCTGGTCGGTGTGGGGATTTTCTATCGGCGGGGTTATTTTGAACAGCGGATTCTATCGGATGGCACACAGCAGGCCCATTATCCGCTCCTTGATCCAGAGCAGCTGCCTTTGCAAAGGGCTCGCGATAATCAAGGCAAACGCCTGGAAGTTGTCGTGCCGATTGCTAATCGCCAGGTGTTCTTGCACGTTTGGGTGACACATGTGGGGATGATTCCGGTTTATTTATTGGATGCGGATCATGAACGGAACCGGGAGGCGGACCGCCGGTTAACCGATGCCTTGTACGGTGGCAATGAAGAAACCCGGATCAGCCAGGAGATCATCCTCGGAATCGGGGGCGTCCGTGCCTTGCGAAAAATAGGCTTTGCCCCAGACGTTTGGCATATGAACGAGGGACATTCGGCGTTTCTAAATCTGGAGCGGATCCGCGAGTATTCGGCAGCAGGGATTTCTTTTGAGACGGCATTGGAGGCGGTGAAAGCAAGCACCATTTTTACGACGCATACACCCGTTCCGGCCGGTCATGACCATTTTTCCTTCGAGGTGATGGACCGATTTTTCGGGGATTACTATTGGCAGTTAGGGACGAGTCGAGAAACCATTCTCTCCCTTGGCCGGATTGGAAATCGCTTTAATCTCACCCGTTTGGCTGTGCAAACGAGTTCAAAGGTAAATGGGGTAAGCAAGCTTCACGCGGAGGTTACCAAGCAATTATTTCATCACTGGACGCCGCACATTCCAGCCCAGCACATCCCTGTGGAGGCGATCACAAATGGTGTTCACACGATGACCTGGCTGGCCCCTGAGTTAAAAGCGTTATTTGACCGTTATCTCGATGTCAGGTGGTCAAAGCAGGTGGCGGATGTGCGAATCTGGCGAAAGGTACTTGCGATCCCCGATCAAGAGTTGTGGCAAGCACATCAAGCGGCTAAAAAACGAATGCTTGCTGCACTCGGATTGCCCGCGGAACTGCAGGATATGTTGGTGATTGGCTTTGCCCGCCGGTTTGCCACGTATAAAAGAGCTTTGCTAGTCTTTCGTGATCTGGAGCGGATCCGGAAGCTCGTGCAGCATACTGATCGTCCCGTTTGTTTTATCTTTGCAGGGAAAGCCCATCCTGCTGATCGGCCGGGTCAAGAGATTTTGCGCAAGATTGTGCAATGGAGTCAGTCCCCGGAGTTTGCCGGACGGATCTTCTTTGTAGAAAACTATCAGATGGAAATCGCCAAGCATTTGGTGCAGGGCGTTGATGTCTGGTTGAATACACCGATCAAACCTATGGAAGCTAGCGGTACGAGCGGGCAAAAATCCGGCATCAACGGTGTGCTTAACTGCAGTATTTTGGACGGTTGGTGGATTGAGGGATACAACGGAAGGAATGGCTGGGCGATTGAGGGTGAGGGACTTTATCAGGAGCAGGATTGCCAGGATGAAGCAGATAGCCGGTCCCTCTATCAAATGTTGGAGGAGCAAATCATCCCCTTGTTTTACGCGCGGGAAAAGGCGATCCCTGTACAGTGGGTATCGATGATGAAAGAATCTATTCGCTCACTTACCCCTGTTTTTAGCACCAGTTGCATGGTCTCGGAGTATTGGGCAAAGCTCTATATCCCGGCAGCCATCCGTGGTAGGCGTTTTGTGGAAAACGGGTTAGAGGTCGCAGCAAGGGTTGCCGTCTATAAGCAGTTTATCCGTGAAAATTGGAAGCATGTGAGGGTGGATGAGATCAACCTAAAGGGTGCTGGGCAAACAGGGGCACAGGTGCAGTTGAGTACCGCAGAGGCTGGATTGGGTTTGGCAGCGGAATCCATTGTCCAGGCGGTGGTCCGTTTGGGCCCGGTTTGGTGTCAGGATGTACGCGTGGAAGCGGTAGGCTCAGATGGACAGGGCGGCGTTTGGAAACAGGAGCTGCAGCATATTAAGGAAATGGAGTCGGGGCTCCATCTATTCGCTGGAACCTACCACGGGTCCCAGGAAAAGTGGATAGAGGATCATGCCAACATCCGTGTGATCCCTATCAGTCCGGATTTCAGCCATGACTTTGAAATGGAGCTTGCCATTTGGGGGCTAGCTATTGGGTGGCTCACAAGGAAGGTTAATGGATAGTCTATCCATATGGATGAAGCGAACTCATTTTAGACCGTTTATTTGGAATCCCCTATCTGAATTCATACAAGTACTCTAATCCCTGCTCTGAATGACCAAAAGGTAGCCGGTCTTGATTTGAATCTTGCCCTTCTCTCCGAGCAACACATTGCTAATCCCAAGCGAGTCGCCGATTTGCAGCGTGGCATCGGTTAGTGGGTATTGAAAGCCTTCCAGTGTAATCCCGGTCACACTCATGCTAAGGGGTAAAAGGGATACATGGGTATATCGGTCTTTCTGTACTTCGGTCATATGATCGATCAATGTTACTTCGTTATGTTTTCCGATAATCCGGCAGCGAACTTGTTTTTGCAGCCCTTTCAAGAGCAGATGTATATTTGCCAGGGAATGGTCAAAACGGGACCCGAGCACGCCGAAGAGGATGATTTCCTGGGGGTTTTGCTCCAATGCCCAATGAAAGGCCATCTCTGTATCTGTCAAATCTTTCATAACAGGATCACAAGCCCAGATTTTCCCGCTTTTCTGTTCAATGAACTGTCTTTGCTGTGCTGTTACGGAGTCAAAATCACCGATTGCGATCGTTGGGGTGACCTGGTTTTCAATCAGGAAAAACGCCCCGCGGTCCACACCTATTATGACATCATCAGGTGAAAGGTAATCCAAGGCCCATTCGCCTAACTCCCCACCAGAGAATATCATCATTCGCTGTCCGTTCATATTCGAAAGCCCCCACTTTTTAATCAGAATTGGGATTATTATAGCAATCCGTTCTAGCATTGTAAAATTTGTAAACTCATGTACCGGTTGTAATAAATTCACAGAAATTAGGGGAAAACAATAAAATAATCGTATAGATTCCACCAACAAAAATAAAACAGAAGTAGTGGTCCAATGAAATGAAAAAACGTTATGAGGTTATTCTTTGGAGTATTGCTCTACCGGGATTTGGCCAATTTTTAAATGGAAAGTATGTAAAAGGAATTGTTTTTATCCTGTTGGAATTTGTAATTAATGTGAAGGCAAATCTAAATACTGTCATTATTTTCTCCTTTCTGGGGCAGATCGACGAGGCAATCCAGCAAACCGACTACCAATGGTTAATGTTCTATCCTTGTCTTTACCTATTCGCCATTTGGGATGCCTATCGTGATGCCTACCGTGACACAGTGAAGGAGCCTGTGCCTCCTTTTATTTTCTTGCGTTTTGTGATGGCTGCTTTTTTAGGCACTGTTGGTGTTGTATATTCCTCTATTTTTACCCTTTTTGGGATGCGCTTCGGCCCGGTGTGGCTGCCCATCATTTGTCTCATTTTGGGTGTTTTCCTCGGCTATTTTATTGAAATCTGGATGGAGAGAAAACAAATAAAGCTGTCCTAAAAAACAGCTTTATTCTTGTCTTATTGTTGTTTATTAATCACCTTTTACAGGCAGGAATTTATACCTAGTGCGGTCTTGACGAGTAGGACGAAATAGGGATAAAATACATGTAAAGAATTAGCGAAATTACCTAAACATTCACTAAGAAATGTCGATATAATAGAATAATAGAAATAATATTGTATGAATTTGTCCATTATTGCCTGTACAACTGGAAAAATAGGAGGCTATCATGAATGAAGCATTGTTAAATCAGACGATTGAAGATCTAAGAGTGGAAATGGTCCGGTTAGCGAGTGAAAAGGGGAGTTTTTTGGATAAAAAAGTCCTTGCTCTTAGTCAACAGCTTGATCAATATTTGGTTAAACTCGAACGGATCAAGCTAAATCGCTATTCTGCTTCTTAAAACTGACCTACTTTTCCAGAACACATTTGAAGATCTATGATTTGCCGGGCGGGGTGGCCCGGCTGTTTTTATTTTTAATAACGATTGGTTTGTTTAACATGGAGACATGGAAAGGTCCACCAAAAATGATCACCTCAAAAAGCCCCCAAAAATCCTCAAAAATCAGGCTATCCCTTATCCTTTCGAAAATGAACACTGCTGCACTTTTTTCTTCTTGAGAAGGTACCAAGCGTATTGCACAGGGGCTCTTATACTTCGATCAATGGCTTCCTGGTTATCAATTTTGCGCCAAAGCGATCTGCCGGGTTTAATATTGACTTCGAGAATCCAGACCCGCCCATTACGGTCGACTGCGATGTCCAGGCCGAGTTCGACCAGGCGTCTATTTGTGACTTTTTCTAAATACTGTGGAATAAAGAGGGCAAGTTTTCTCATATAGTGGAGAATAAAGTCTGCTTTTTCTCTTCCAAACTGTTTTTTTAGGAAAGGAAAAGCGGGGTGTGCCGTGCCACCGTTTGTTAGGTTGGAGGTAATCTTGTAGCGACTGGGTCCACGCCGAACGCCGAGACCGGAAAGCTGCCATTTTCCTTCGCCATTTTTTTGTACAAGGGCCCGGATATCGTAGACAGATCCATGTTTGTCACGTATGTCGATCCACTTTTGGACAAGGTATTTCTGCTCTTTCATTCGTTCTTTGAGAAAATGGATGAGCTCTTCCTGGGTAAGGTGGAGGATCTGTTCATCTTGCTCAAGCATGTAGGCATTCTCCCCTTGGCTCAGCCGGAAGATGCCTTTTCCACCCTTTCCGTTTAGTGGTTTAATCATGACGGATGTGTGTTTTTGGAGCATGGACCAGACGGTATCCATGTGCTGCAGCATCTGAGTGGGGGGAAGAGAGGGCGCTAACACGGCAGAAGAGGTGAGCTGCTGCTGAATCGACCATTTATTTCCTAGCCCGTACCCAACAAAGGGGAGGGCAGGATGATATTTAACAGCCTTCATTTTTTGGAATAAACTTTTTTCCTCGTAGTAACCGAGGTCCAGGCTAATAGCGGGAAACGGGCTTACCACCTGCTGCCACATACCATCCATGAACATATAGCCGTTGATCTGTTTCTTTTGCAAATGGACATGGTGTGGGGTGAACACCAGAAGATCATCAAATCCTTCTTCTTTGATTACGGAAAGATAAGAGTTGAAGCGCGCGGGGTCTTTGATGTCGTGAATCATAATCCCAAACAGTATGGTCATAAAATCACCCGGCTTTTCGATTTTCTTATTAGTATATTCAAGTATGTGAGGAATGGACTTGGCGGGCGGGCCGTCGTTTTAAACAAAAAACGAATATTATGATATTATGATATAATGGAAAAATCAACCTGAAAAGGAGGGGAGAGGATTGACAACAAACGGGAACAAAATGTCCAAACGTGCAGATGAAACAGATCATACGTTAAGCCGTTTGGCATCGATTGGTCAAATCTCCGCGGGGATTGCCCATGAGGTAAAAAATCCGTTGACTTCCGTAAAAGGTTTTTTACAGCTTCTCCAGGAAGAAACGAAGCATTCCTATTTGGATTTAGCATCCTCTGAGTTGGATCGGGCGATTTCCATTTTACAGAATCTTTTGCAGGTTTCAAAACCCGATTTGGATGACGAATCATATAATTCTATTAATCTGTGTTTAGAATTGGAATCTATTATTTATTTATTTCAGGATCAATTATACAGGGTTCGCGTTGAAAAAAAGTTTGCCGATACGGATCTAGTTGTTTACGGAAAGAAAAATCAGTTGAAAAAGGCTTTTTTTAACCTACTGAAAAACGCCTTTGAGGCCATTCCGGGTGAGGGAACGATCTATATCGAACATAAACAGGTCGGAAATTCGATTCTCTTGACGATCCGCGATACAGGGGTAGGCATTCCTGAGGACAAGATCCCCATGCTAGGCACTCCTTTTTTCTCGACAAAGGATGAGGGTACGGGGATGGGCTTGACGCAAGTGTTTTCTACCATTTATCAGCATGGTGCAAAAATTGATGTAAAAAGCGTAGAAGGAGGAGGAACTACTTTTATGGTGGAATTCCCGATGATTACAAAGGATAATATCGAACTGCGGGATTTGCCGCTTCATTATGAAGAGGGGCAAACACTTAAGCAATTTATGGAAGCAAATGCTGAGACGTTTAGAGAAGTGATTTTGGCTGACGCAAGGCATATCTTCCAACAAATAGAGGGACACGAGACCATTAATCGGGATTACCTGTTGGGAACAGCCCGACGTTTAATTCACAGCTTTGTTGAAGGAATCCCACATGAAATGATCGTCCTAGCCAAGGACCACGGCAAAAACTGGGCAAAAAGCAATCTTCCGCTTATACTAAAAATGGAATGGATTCAAGCCTTCCATAAGGTCTACGCAGATTTTTTATATAATTATTATAAACATAACAATATGAGTTTTGACATGATCTTGAAGGTTGAACGCGAAACCACCTTTTTACTACATACGTTCACAAATCATTACATTTCCAGTTATACGGAATATAATAATGATCTTCTCCGTTCCCACCGGGAATTGATTGAAGAGCTCAGCGTTCCCGTGATTCTGTTAACGCCAACTTTGGGTGTTTTGCCGATGGTCGGTACGATTGATACATTCCGGGCAAAAAATATTCAGGAAAAGGTTCTTTCACAAATTGAAGCATTAAAGCTAAAGAAAATGATTGTCGATCTTTCCGGCGTTGCTTACATGGATACCTCGGTCGTTGCCCATTTGTTCCGTATCATCGAGGGACTGGCCCTGCTAGGGTGTAAGGCCATTGTGACTGGAATTCGCTCCGAAATTGCAAACACCATGATCGAGTTGGGGATTGTCCTAACAGATAAAATTGAGATCCAGGGCACCTTGCAGCAAGCACTGGAGCAGTTTGGACTGAAAGTTTCAGTTATCGCCGAATAGGCAAGAATAAACGTTGAAAAGATGGGATGTGAAGAAAAATGGCAAGCAATCTTGTGAGTGTAGAATGGCTGAAGGAACATCTAGAAGATCCTTCTGTAAAAGTCGTAGACTGCCGATTCATTCTTGGGAATCTGACTGCAGGTTATGAAAGCTATCTAAAGGATCATATTCAAGGGGCTGTTTATTTTGATCTGGAAAAGGACCTCTCCAGCCCTAAAGAAAAGCATGGAGGCAGACACCCTCTGCCAAATCCTTCTCTTTTGGTGGAGAAGCTTGGACAGGCTGGAATTAATCAATCCACAAAAGTCGTTGCCTACGACGATCAAGGCGGTGCCATGGCATCGCGTTTTTGGTGGTTGCTTCAGTACATGGGCCATGAGAACACCTTTGTATTGGATGGGGGATATTCCCTTTGGAAGGAAGAAGGCGGCCCCATAACGAATGAGATCCCATCACCAATAGCAACGGAGTTTGAACCAAACATTCAGCATGACATGGTCGTAACTATAGATGAGGTAAAGGCGAGGATGGGGCAAAAAGGAACCGTGTTAATCGACTCTCGGGAGGACAAGCGTTATCTTGGAATCGAGGAGAACGTTGATCCCGTAGCTGGACACATTCCTGGAGCGCTAAACTATTTCTGGAAGGGTATACTTGACGAGAACGGACGGTTAAAAGAGGCGAATGAGCTTAAAAACCATTTCCAAAATATAATCTCCCAGGAAGAAGTCATTGTCTATTGTGGTTCAGGCGTAACCGCTTGTCCCAATATCCTAGCCTTAAAAGAAGCAGGTTACCTTCGCCCGAAGCTCTATTCAGGCAGCTGGAGCGATTGGTGCTCTTATGCGGAAAACCCTGTTGCAACAGGAAAAGAGCAGTAAGTAAAAACACTGGTTCACGGTTCTTACTTCACCATATTTATTGTAAATGGCAGATGTGAGTGGGACAAAGTAAGAGTAGGAGACGGAATGTAGGAGAATAGCAAATGGACGATAATAAAATCATCATCGTAGAAGGTAAAACGGATAAAGAAAAGCTCCTGCAAATTTTGAACGAACCAGTCGAGATTATTTGTACTTTTGGAACGTTAAGTGAAGAAAAGATAGAGAATATGATTTGGCCGCTTCAAGATAAAGAAGATGTTTACGTTCTAGTTGACGCCGATCATGCTGGCAACAAGCTAAGACAACAGCTAAAGCGAGAATTACCGAACGCAAGACATCTTTACACTCGTAAAATTTATCGTGAAGTAGCAACAACCCCATTGGATCATCTGGCCAAAGTCATGGCTGATGCCCATTTTGAAATTCATGAACAATTTTTGTTACCCGAACAGTAAGTAGAGAGCCCTGGATTGGCAGATTGTTTACCATATAGTCGTTTGTGGAGGGAGAGGGCCGCTTGTGGTGGTTGGGTGGTGCAGTATGTATTTTCGTCACCTTTGACCACTATCCCTTTCTCTCAGACGACAAACCTTCGTTTTATCGTGATTCCATTTCTCTTTGTGAAATAGAAAAATAGTGTGTACAAGGGGGCGGGCATCTCCTTTGTTTTGTCTCCTTATGACCACTATCCCTTTTCTTCAGGGAGATGTTTTTTAGTTTTTCTTGTTGGAAAAAGTGGGGGTGGTGGATAAGTGATATATATATATTCTGTTGCCCTACGCGCACTATCCCTTTTTCTCAGGAGAGACTCGGGTGGGTGGGTTGCTCAATTTTATCGTAAATAGGGGAGTTGGTTTTGAACTCCTCTTTTTTTTGTTTTTTTGTGGATTTAGGGACCTTGGGGACCTAAATCGCCTGTAAGAGGTTTGAGTTCCTGTTTTTTCTCCTCCTTCTGGTCACCTGCCAGTAGTTCGCCTTCTTCGTTGAGGCACATAGTTGAATAAGCCCCTGGAAAAGGGGAGCTTGATCCAGTGCCTGATTGACCCGATAACAAAACTCGTCTAAATAAGCCTGCAAATGGCGAACGCCGATCCCGTGAAAGGTTTCGTTCAACCACTGAGAAGCCTTTTTGAAATAAGGATATCCTATCTTGAGTCTGCGGGGCTTGAGTCGTTGTGTCATATATTCCACTTCAGAATCCTCTGCCTCAATATACCTCTCCGCAAATGACTTTTTTTGTGGAGTCGAAATAAACTTCTCTCTCGGAGATTCCAAGAGAAGTTTCATTTTGATATAGGTGGGTTGTTTTTGCTCATTCAAGGATGTACCCACAAGGAGAAAATGCTCTTTGGGATGGGTCTGGTGGGTTATGTTGTAGGGGTGGCCGTAGCAGGCATCATGCACTTGGACCATGCCGGACAATAGATGGGTGGCATCGGACGTACTCATGGCCCGACGGATCTTCTGGAGGATTAACCAGGAGGTTTTGTAGGTGACTTGGATGATCTCTTTCAGTTGCACCGCATTGATCCCAGGAGAAGGGCGGGAGGCCAAAAAGATGGCAGTAAACCATTTTTGCAAGGGGGTCGGGCTCCCTTCCATAACGGTTCCAACGGTTAAAGACGTTTGATGGCTGCACTGGGCACACTCGTAGAGGGGAAGACGGCGGGTCGTGATCCGATAGAAATGCCGATGGCTGCATTTAGGGCAAACAAACCCATGAGGCCACTTCATTTGAAACAGATAGTCCGCACAGATGCCCTCGGAGTAAAAACGGTCCTTAAATTGATCGAGATTCATCGTATCCATGAATAACTCCTCCTTTAACGAACATATATTCTATTTGTAGATTAACAAACAGGTGTTCCTGTGTAAAGAGAAAGTATTCGACAAAAGGGTTTAAGCAATAGCCCCTCCTGAAAGAGAGGGATAGTGGCCAAAAAAAGCGTGAATAGGTATAGTCGACAGATTGGTGCCAAGAGCCAAGAGACACCAGAAAGTATCCCTGAAGGCAAGGGATAATGGTCAAAAGGAGCGGGAGAAGGAATGGTCGGAGGAGGGTGCCAACAACACATGGGGGAGCAACCCTGAAGCAAAGGGATAGTGGCCAAAGGGAAGCAGAAGATAGTATATAGCTATAACTGTCCACGGACTGTTTCATTGCCCTGAACTGCCAAACTGGGTGGTGGAAACTCTGAGAATAAGGGATAATAATCAATAAGGAGAATGGAAATAGATAGGCTTGTGTTATTTTTCGCTTAGAAAATGGAGGGTTTTGGGGAGCTGTTGGCGAAGCCTTTAGAATAGGAGTAAAATCAAGAAGGGGTCTTCTTTAATGGTCGTCTGATTTAAATGGAAATGGCATGATAATAAGGGCGGTTTGATAAATGAGTGATGAATTGCAAAGATTTAAGGCTGAATTTTTTAAGGCATTAGCCCATCCGCTAAGGATTAGAATTTTAGAGGAATTATCAGAGCATGAAGAACTAAGCGTGAATGAAATACAAACTAAGTTAAATAGTGAGGGGTCTGCGGTATCGCAGCAACTTTCTATTTTAAGAAATCGAAACATCGTTTCCGGACGGAAGGAAGGAACAAGTGTATATTATAGCTTAAAGGACCCAATGATCAAGGATTTGCTGCAGGTTGCAAAAGCTATTTTCAATAACCATTTAATCGATAGTATTTCCATGCTAAAGGCGATTCGTAAGGATTAAGAAGACCCACTTCTAATCCTAAGTTTAACTCCAAAAGCTTAGCACACATAAAATTTTGATAAAAAAAGCCGGCCAAAGGATGACCGGCTTTTCTGTATGGGCTAAGATACTTTTTCCGTGGTGTTAGGTTGTTCTTCTCCATTCTTAGCAGTACCAAAAGCTGTTTCCTTGCCCGGCAAAATGGCATGGAGAAGAATTCCCAGAAAAGTTGCCATTGCGATATTGTCAATCGTAAGATTGGCAACGATGTTTTCAATGTGGATATTATGGAATTCCAATTTAAATCCACCGATTCCTGTGACTAGAATAATCGCGGCGATAACCATGTTGCGCTTTTCCGCAAAATCAATTTTATTTTCCACATACATTCGTATCCCTTGCGCAGCAATAATTCCAAACAGGACGATCGATACACCGCCTAGAACAGGTTTTGGAATGGTCATCAGCAAGGCTCCAATTTTACCGACAAAAGCGAAGATGATGGCAAAAACAGCAGCTAGGGCAATAACATTCCGACTGTACACACGAGTGATGGCAAGGACGCCGATGTTTTCGCCGTACGTTGTATTCGGTGGACCACCAATGAAAGACGCAAGGGAAGTGGCCAAACCGTCACCAAGCAGCGAGCGGTGCAGACCGGGCTTTTCCATCAAATTACGTTCCATCACACTTCCTGTAACGAGGAGATGTCCAATATGTTCGGCCAATGTGACGAAGGCAACAGGAACAATGATAAGAGCAGCAATCCAAGCACTAGGTGAACCGAAAGCTTCAAAAAGTTGTGTCGTGAGCATATGCTTTGTAAACATTTCACTAGGTGTAACGATCCAAGGTGCGTCTACAATTGATTGAAAATCAATCCACTGTGGATAGCGGATAGCAGTGTAGACATAACCAGCAATCATTCCTGTAAGAATCGGGATCACCGAAAGGAACCCGCGAAAATAAATATTGGCAATTACGGTGACAAGCATCGCTACAAAGGCAATCTCAACGGCATGAAGTGAATATTGCGGACCGTCTGCCGTAGCTAGAGGATCGTTTAAGGCCCAGCCAACGGCAACCCCTGCGACACTTAGACCAATGACAATGATAATCGAGCCGATGACCATCGGTGGCAATAGACGATTGAGCCAACCTACACCGATTCTTGCCACAATGGAAGCAACAATCACGTAGACAATCCCCGCGAGCAAAGCTCCAAGCATGGCTGCTCCAGGGCCTTCACTTGCGGATACGGAGATGATAGGACCGATAAATGCAAAGGAAGAACCTAAATAATTGGGAATCATGCCTTTGGTCAAAACAAGAAAGAGTAAGGTTCCTAACCCGCTTGATAATAAAGCAGCCTGAACATCCAACCCGGTAATGATCGGAACCAGAACGGTCGCGCCAAACATCGCGAACAAGTGCTGCAAACTTAAGGCCACCCATCGGTGCAATGGGGGTGTTTCATTAATATCTACATAAATTCGTTTCATCTATAAACCCTCCTTTTAGCTAGATTTCTTCTTGTATCGTGACCCGTTCAGCCTGATCAAACTCCATCAACTCCACCAGAATAAGTTCGGATCGGGAAGTAGGGACATTTTTACCGACAAAATCGGGACGAATGGGAAGCTCGCGATGCCCGCGATCAACAAGGACAGCAAGCTGAATGATTTGCGGGCGGCCTTCATCCATCAAAGCATCAAGCGCGGCACGTACGGTACGCCCTGTGAACAGGACATCATCGACGAGAATGACCTTTTTCCCTGTGATCGAATCAGGAAGCACAGATTCTTTCACCTCTGGTTGCGCCTTTTTCTCCACCAAATCATCACGATAAAGCGTGATATCCAGCTCTCCAACAGGGATCGATTGTCCCTCAATCTCCTCGATTCTCTGAGCCAAACGCTGCGCGAGGTAGACTCCACGGGTACGGATCCCAACTAAAATACAATTTTCGACCCCTTTGTTTCGCTCGATAATTTCATGGGCAATCCGCGTCAAAGCCCTTCGCATAGCGGCTTCATCAAGCAGCACATTCTTTTCGTACAGATGTTGCGGGGCATTCATAAAAGCACCTCCATTTATTCCTTATAATTTATGATGTACTAGCACGAAGAAAGATATTTTCAACAAAAAAGGCTACCTGTCAGAAACTGACAAGTAGCCTAGTGGTAATCTTCGCAAATAAACAGAGTATCAGCAGGCCAAGTTTACACAGAGCTTACATAAACGAGGGACCTACCAACACGACATCCGGCACCTTATCAGCCTCACAGGACTGAATTTAAAGGTTCATATGCAATTGTACCTATTAAAGCACTTTGCATGGGAGATGTCAACATATATTTTTACTATCCTTTAGTTATTAATCTTCGTATTTCGCATCAACGTGTGGAACAAGTCCGGGATCTTCCTCTCTTGCTTTGGCGGCTCTTCAGGTGCCGGTTCCTTTGCTGCGGCCACATAGGCGGAGGCTGGGGAAGACGGTCTTCGTTCCAGCTGTGGCTGGGATCGAGGACGAACAGGTTCAGGTTGATAGGGAATTCTTTGTCCAATTTGATTGATCGGACCTGCGTAATGATTTTGGGAGACCTGATTCCCGTGAGCACCTGGAATAGCCTGAACACCTTGATGCCCTATAACACCATGGTCAACTGCGCCGGGTTGAGTGTCGTGAGTTGCTTGTATGCCGAGATCTCCATGATTGCCATGAACCCCATGGATCCCTTGATCCAGATCCCCGCCTTGGCTGACTGTGCCGTTGTGATCAGGATGCGTGTCTTGATTAATAGCGCCATCTTGATTAAGCGGCACGTCCTGGCCAGTCTGTGCGAGCGGATTGCTCGGTTGGATCAATGACCCCAATTGACTCAATTGACCGCTGATAATGGCGGACAGTAAATTGACAACCAACTGCTTCCCGGCAGGAGTGCGCAGGAGCTCTGCCTGCTCGGGAGGGAAGGTGTCCAAGTAGATGCGTAGGCTGTCTGTTTGATCTACTTGCTCGCCAAGATTTGACAACCCCTTTTCCACACACTCTAAAAAGAGCGAGTTGCGGGTGATCGAGCGGTCTTGTTTGGATCGTTTGGCTAACAGATGATTAAAGTCATCCACCCAATCGTCATCAGGGATCCAAAGAGAAAGGGTTTTCCCGCCCACGAGGTTTTTGGTTTTGCTGCTGCTCATAAAATCTTACCTTCCTTATTAGACAGCACTAATGGCTGAACCATAATAGGCAAAAAGGTAGGCGCGGGAGTTTAGGTACGGCAAATTTCGGATCTCTCCAGGAATCGAAAATTGATGGAGATTTTGGAAATAGTAATGGCCGAACAAAGCACCACCGCCTGCAAGGTAGAAGCGTTCAATTTCATCATTATTGTCCCAGATCATATTTAAATAGCCCTCAACCTGTGCCGTATATTCCTGCAAAATAGGAAGAATCAGCTTTGTGACATCTTCATTCTTGCGGGCTTGGTGGGAGGCATAAAAGATTAAAGCTTGTCCATCCAAATTGGCTTGGAAGGCAGGCATCAATACCTTTTGGATGAAACGCTCACGGCTGCCCATGTACACTAGGTTATGTGCCCCAAAGTAGCTGGTAACAGCTTGAATCATCTGGTCGATATAATGGTTTGTTCCATAATAGACTTCCTGGCCTCTAATATTAAGGGACTGTACACTGTGCGAAGGGCGGGGGATGACACGACCGCCGGCATCATACAAGGCAATATCCATCGTACCAGCACCTAAGTCAGCGATGGCAAAGTTCCCGTTTTGGATTTCTTCTGCGAGCGGAGTCGGCTGAAGAGATCCTTTTTCAAAATCGAGGGCAAGGGCTAACGGAATTTGCGCGGCCTCTGGATTTGGGAATGTATCTGTGACATGAATATAAACCACTTGGTCTTCAAATTGAGAATTCAAAAACGTTATCTCGTGATATCCCTTCATTTGGTTCATATCAAGGGAGGTGTAGCGATCTTTGGCATCATTTACAGGCATGCCGTAGGAATGAACATTGCGCACGACCGTTTGTCCGCAATTGCAGGCTGCAACCGCTTTGGCGACAAGAGAGACAATTAAGTGGGTCACACTTTCGGACTTCTTAATCGTGGTATCACCCTGTTTAATCTCATCGGCATGCGCAATTTGTGCGGTATCACCGACGTAATAGTGCTTCATGTTGTCGATGCCCCCGAGTAGGGGAGCGGTGGAACGAATGCGCACATGATAGAAGGGCTCTTGCGATGCCCCAGTCGTATTGGCGATTCGTTGCTTACGTGCTTCCGCTTCTACAACTTGAGTAGGAAGTGTCAGCGACCCAATTTCATTTTCCGGGGTTATGTAGCTCTGCTTTAAACTCATGTACCCATCGTCGTTTCCGGAAAACAATTCCCAAGCGTTTTCAAATTGAACGGAAAAGGGATTCTTCACAGGCAGTTGCTCCTCTCAAATTTAGATATCATAGAGATGATATTTTTTCCGCATAGGAAAGAATAAGCTTCTTGAATTAACATCCCTATCGGCATGAAAAGCTTCCTCTTAAGATGGATACATCTACTTCGAATGGGCTTCGATGGAAGCTTTTCTTAATATATATTATAGATTTATCCAATCAATAGGGCAATAGGTTCATGTTATGAAGGATCTGTCCTAACATCACACGATAGTCATAACATGTTATGTTAGGACATATGTAACATGTTATATTATGAAACTGCTGAACTTGTTGGTATGTATAGATCCGAATGATTTAGCCTATTATTTTATAATATATTATGCTTGGTATAACATGCAGATTAAATAAATTTTGTGATCATCCTATGTTATGATCTAACATGTTATGTGATGAGGTTGTGCGGAGGAAGCAGAAAGATGTTTTAAATCCTCGGATCAATGGTAAGATAAACGGGAGAAGTTTTGGAAAGAGAGCGGTGAAAATCATGAATGAAAAGCCTGTGATCAGGGGCAAATGGCTCGAATTAACCCTAAATGAGGTACATCAGGGGAAGACGGTAGAAGCCATTTTAAAAGAGGATCTGGCCTTATCAGGGCGGATGATTCAGCGGTTAACCCGACAAAAGGGATTGTTTTTAAATCGGAAGGCCCCTTTTTTGAAGAAAAAAGGGAAAAAAGGCGATGTCCTTCGCGTGCTGATTGGGGATCGTGAGGAAGGCGGGCTGACGCCGGAGAACATCCCGATTGACATCACGTATGAGGATCACGAGGTCCTTGTGATCAACAAACAGCCAGGGCTGATCGTCCATCCAATTAAACCGGACCAGCAAGGGACGCTGGCGAATGGCATTGCTTTTTATTTGGCGAGCAAAGGGACACCTGGCAAGGTAAGACCCGTGCATCGACTGGATAAAGACACTTCTGGACTAATCCTGATTGCCAAGAATAGCTACATACACCATTTGCTAGATAAACAGCTGCGGGAAAATGTGATCCACCGCGAATATCTTGTCTTAGTTAAAGGGAAATTAGCGGACCAACAGGGAACAATTCGGGAACCGATTGGACAAGACCCGGAAAATCCGGTCAAGCGGAAAGTCGTCTCCACAGGGGAAGAGGCAATCACCCATTTTCAGGTGGAAAAAGAATTTGCCGAATGCAGTCTGTTGCGCGTTCGACTGGAAACGGGCCGGACCCATCAGATCCGCGTCCATTTCAACCATATCGGCCACCCAGTACTAGGCGATACACTCTATGGAAATCCACATCCGCACATCCGTCGGCAAGCTTTGCACGCGTATCAGCTGCAATTCGTGCACCCGCTGCGCGAGGAGCTCATGAGCTTTACCGAGGAGCCGCTAGAGGATTTTCAAAAGCTAATGGAATTTGAGCAAAAGAAGGGTGCTGTGGCGAAGGAATAGGGGCATTTTTGTCGAAATCTATAAAAGGAAAAACACTCTTTGTGACGGAGGATGCCTTTTAAGATGACTCCTACGCTTTTGGAAGAAGAAAAGGTTTTTAAAGATCCTGTCCATCGCTATATCCACGTTCGCTACAAAACGATATGGGACCTGATTGATACACCTGAATTTCAGCGCCTGCGCCGGATTCGTCAACTGGGTACCACGATGTTTACTTTCCACGGGGCGGAACACAGCCGCTTTAACCATTCTTTGGGCGTCTATGAAATTATGCGGCGAATCGTCACCAAGCTGGAAGTGTTGACGGAGGAAGAGCGGTTGCTTTGCCTTTGCTCCGCACTGCTCCACGATGTCGGTCATGGCCCCTTTTCCCACACCTTTGAGAAAGTCTTCAAAACAGACCACGAGGAATGGACGAGACGGATCATCGAGGGAGAGACGGAAATTCGCCGTGTGTTGTCCGAGGTTTCTGCAGATTTTCCCAAGAAGGTTTCCGAAGTCATTGGCAAAACGTATCCCAATAAAATGATCGTCAGTTTGATTTCCAGTCAAATCGATGCCGATCGGATGGATTATTTGTTGCGTGATGCCTATTATACGGGGGTCAATTACGGAAACTTTGATATTGAACGGATCCTTCGTCTGATGCGCCCGGCGGAGGAGCAGATCGCGATCAAATACAGCGGGATGCATGCGGTCGAGGATTACATCGTTTCCCGTTATCAAATGTACTGGCAGGTTTATTTTCATCCCGTCACCCGCAGTGCCGAAGTGATCCTAAAAAAACTATTCCAGCGGGCCAAGCTGCTTTATGATTGCAATTATCATTTTCGAATTTTTCCCGAGCCCTTGGTTCCGTTTTTTAAGGATGGACCTGCGAAGCTGCGTCAATACTTGGATCTAGATGAAGCGACGGTGATTTACTACATACGGGAATGGAAAAGGGAAGAGGATACGATTCTCTCAGACCTTGCCGAGCGGTTTATGAACCGCAGGTTGTTTAAATATATCCAGTACCAGCCACTGGATTATTTGATGTGGACAGACTTGCAGGGTCTTTTTGAAGATGCAGGTTTGGATCCTGCCTATTACTTGGAGTTCGATTCTCCTTCGGATTTGCCCTACGATTTTTATCGCTCGGGAGAGGAAGAGGAGGAACGGCTGCCCATTTTATTATTGATGCCTGACGGATCGCTAGAGGAGCTATCGCGAAAATCAGACATAGTGCAATCGATCTCCGGGAAGCGGAGATTTGATCATAAATTGTATTTTCCTGAGGATCGGATCACCGACGAGATCAGGAAGCGTTTAGGGGTGAACTAGGTTGCTTACGGAACATGCAAAAGTGCTGTATCTTCTGGACACTTTGGGGGAAATTGTGGGACGCAAGAAGCTGCAGAAAATGGTTTATATTTCACAAAAACTCAAATTTGATTTTAATCAGCGGTTTCAATTTCATTTTTATGGGCCCTATTCGGAAGAACTGACAGTGATGACAGAGGAGCTCTGCGAGCTCGGATTTATTGAGGAAAACCAGCAGGACAAAGGGAACTACTCGGTTTATCAATATGCCATTACGGAAAAGGGACGGGATTTTCTCCACCATGTACATGTGAATTTGGGAAATATTCTGCCCATCGCGAGCAAATTAAATGATTCCAGTTCGCGGTTTCTTGAGCTGCTCTCCACGGTCTTTTATTTTGAACAGCTTAGCCGTGAGGAAGTCGAGGAAAAGATTTTTACGCTGAAAGCCAAATCGAATTATTCCCACGGGGAAATCAGCGAGGCTTACCGTTGGCTGCAAGAGCTTCGACAAAGCTGCTGAGCAGTGTCTGATTTCGTTGCACCTTGACTTCCAAATCCTGTAGAATAAGGGGAAGGAATAAAGGAGGTTAACACCGTGGATTTATTAAATAACAATAACAAGAAAAAAGGCTTGGATTTAAATATTGTAAGCAGCACGAACACACACGGCGGTTTTGGAGCGGGGATGATCAATTTAAGCAATGTTTCCTCGGTGATTATCGAAGAGGACGAGGCCTACATTGATTTAGGTGCGCTCCATGCAAAAAGCAAGGTGGAAAAGGGCATCAAGTTTCTCCCGAATAAAGAAGATGTGCCGAACGGCAAGACCTGCTGGATTATTTGGGTGGCTGCGGAACGCAAGGAAGATGGCGCCTATTATGCTGGGATGACCGCCTGTGAAATGTTGGTTGACCGCGAGGCGCGCAGGGGTTGGAAGATTCTTGCCGACCATGTGAACCGTATGGATTATGCCATGAAACGTCGCTATATGCTCGATGGGCTGAACGACACAGAAAAAGCGGCGTTGAAAAAATTATTAATTGAAAACAATCCGCAAATGTGGGAAAACTCTCCCGATGTGCTGAAGCAGGCTTTGAGCTAGTCGGGGGTCAGCTAAAAAGCAAGGTATAAAGCTCTTTGTAGTGTTAAAAAAGATTTTTTCCCTAGGGAATTGTATCGGATAGTAAAAAGAGGTAAACTAACTAGTGTTATCGCACACATAAACTAGGACCGGCAAAGGAGCTATGGGACGCCAACCATTGCTCCTTTCGTCGTTTTTCCCTCTTTTACCCAAAGCCCCGGAATCGCAATAATTTTGCCCCTGTGGAGCAAACTAAGCTTATTCCGTGGAAGGGGTGAAAGCATGAAAAAGCAACAAGACCATTTTGCTCGCCATGGAGGCGTTCATTTTACCAATAATGTATCCCCCGAAGAGATCAATGCCTTCGTTAGTTCGCTTCCGGAAGATCGGAAGGAAAGTATGTTTGAGGTGCTTGATGAGCTGCGCGATGAAGGGTTGATCGATATCGTCAACGATCATGTCTTTGCGGATGGGGAAGGGAAAATTGGCGGCAGCGATGACTGTTAAAAGCAACGACTGCAAAAAATGAACAAATAAAAAGTCCTGCTCATGTGGCTTTTGGTGCACACGGGTCAGGACTTTTTTTAGTTCAGTGTTGAGGTGAACGGTACTATTCTGGCCGCTTTGTGGCCACTATCCCATTCGGTCCGGATGTGCTGTGCTGTGATGTGTTAGGCAGGAATACAGCCAGTTCCGCATCACCACCACTGGAACATCCGTCGTAAGATCGATGGGTTTTTCTCAGGCTCTTGATCTGCCGCATCCTTTTTCTCAGGATCGATGGTTTCTCCTGCTGGCACATGCTCTTGGCAGTATTCAACAGGTTCGGTTCCGTCGGCAAAGTAGACCAGCTGCTGCACCGGGCAATACTCTGTAGCAAGTCTCATATTATCCGGGTTAATGTACACGCCGTGAACCCCATCCGGAATTGGGAACAGGGCAGGTGGTTGCCCGGCCAAAGCCGTTTCCATAAATTCTGCCCACAACGGGGCAGCAATACGGGCATCGTCGAACGAATCCATTTTCCGTCCTTCATCAAAGCCGGTCCATACGGCAACGCTCAACTGTGGGGTAAAGCCAACCAGCCAAGAATCGTAATCAGTTGTTCCCGTTTTGCCGGCGACAGGGCGGTGGAGGAAGGAGGATACGCGATGTGCTGTACCCACATTGTCCTCAAAAACACTTTGCAGCAAATGGGTGAGCAAAAAGGCTGGGGCCTTTTCCGCTACCTTCGTTCGAACGGGTTTTTCCTCCACTAACACATTTCCCTGTTGATCTTCAATCTTCAGGATCGCCAACGGCTCCACCCGCTCTCCCAGGTTTGCGATCGTGGAGAATCCCACGGCCATCTCCATGGGGGAAACAGGGATCGTTCCAAGGGCCAGAGAGGGCAGCGGCTTCAACGGGGTTTCGATGCCCAGGCGGCCTGCCGTTTCCACCAATTTCTCCGGACCTAGCAGCATATTGGTTTTCACGGCAAAGATGTTATCCGATTTCGCGATCGCTTCGCGCAAATTAATAAAATCATAAGGGTACTGATCGCCAAAGTTTTTTGGGATATATAGTTGCTCCTTATTTCGGCCATAGTTAAAGATGGTCGGTTCACTTTTGATTTCCGTTAAGGGAGTGTACCCGTTTTCCAAAGCTGCAAAATACAGAAAGGCCTTAAAGGATGAACCTGGCTGCCGTTTGGCAAATACCCGGTTGTATTGGCTTTCCTCGTAGTCGCGCCCGCCAACCATCGCTTTGATCGCACCGGTCGCGGGGTCGACAGCAACCAACGCCGCCTGTAAAGGACGATCCTTCGGCAAATATTTGGCCACCACTTCTTCCGCTTTTTTCTGCATCACAGGGTCCAGTGTGGTGTAGATTTTCAAACCACCGTTCACTAATTGTTCTTCCGGCAACTGATATTTTTCTTTTACCAAATAGGTGATATAGTCCCGGTAATAAGGCGCAATGACCTTCTCTTCGGAAGGAACAAGCCCAGCCAGTTTGATCTCTTCTTGCATAGCAAGATCCGCTTCTTCCCGGGAAATCATCTGCTGCTGGACCATTGCGTTCAACACGATTTTCTGGCGGTTTTTCGCGTTTTCCATGTTTAAGTAAGGAGAATAAAAGGCTGGACCTTTCGGAATCCCTGCAAGCATCGCTGATTCTGCCAAGGTGAGATCTGCTGCATGTTTTCCAAAGTAGGTTTTCGCCGCCGCCTCTGCTCCATACGCCGCATGACCGTAATAGATCTGGTTGAGATACATTTCGATAATCTTATCTTTGGAATAATTCAGCTCTAGTTGAATGGTAAGAATCGCTTCCTTGATTTTTCGCTCCCACGTTTTATCGAGGGTGAGATACAGGTTTCGCGCTAACTGCTGGGAGATCGTGCTAGCCCCTTGGACTTTTGCCATGTGCTGGATGTCAACGAGAATGGCCTTAGCCAGACGTTTAAAGTCAAATCCCATGTGATCATAGAATTTGCGGTCCTCGATCGCCACGGTGGCCTGCACGAGCCCGGGGGAGATCCGCTCCAATGGCACGATGGTCCGGTTTTCGCCGCTGAAAAGCGTATCTATCACGTCGCCATTTTCCGCATAGATCGTGCTCGTTTGCTCAATGATCGAAGGGGGCATGGGCTGTGAACGCAAATAAAGGATTCCGAAGGTGCTGGAAACGGCTAGGATAAAGGAAAATAAAAGACCAATTAAAAACAGCTTTCGCATCCATCGGAGAATGCGGATCAGTTGCACATTGCGTATGACTTCCATGGTTTGTCCCCCCTTTTTTTCTCAAGTTTGTCGTCGGCCAGATGGTGCCCCCACTTTGTTACTAGTGCTGATGAAGCCTCCACCATGCAGGGAAAAAATCCCGCAATTATTACCACTAGTATGGGGAATTCTAGTAAAACTTATACTTGCAATCTATTTGCCCTTTATAGATTGCTATCCCATCCTTTCAGGCTTGCTATTGCATCTGTTTCGGCTAGCTAATATAATGAATTTTGTTGTTTTTATAGATGGATAATTTTCACAGCCGTGACGTACAATACAGGATATCTTTGCAGATTGGCACTTTGGAAAGGGGAGTTTGACATGGGTGGTCAAGGTCTTTGGTTTACGGAGAACCAAACGGATAACTTCGGGATTACGATGAAAATCAAGAAAACCTTACATACAGAGCAAACGCCATTTCAAAAGCTAGAAATGGTGGAAACAGAAGAGTTCGGAAACATGCTTTTGTTGGATGGCATGGTGATGACCAGTAAAGTGGACGAATTTGTCTATCATGAGATGGTGGCGCATCCAATTCTCAATACCCATCCCAATCCCAAGCATGTCCTCGTTGTCGGTGGCGGTGATGGTGGTGTGATTCGGGAGATTCTCAAGCATAAAGAGGTAGAAAAGGCGGTTTTGGTCGAAATCGATGGCAAGGTGATCGAGTACTCCAAGAAGTTTTTACCGGAAATTGCGGGTGAACTCGAGAATCCGCGTGTGGAAGTCAAGGTTGATGATGGTTTCATGCATATTATCAAAAGTAAAAATCTCTACGACGTGATCATGGTCGATTCCACGGAACCGGTCGGTCCGGCGGCGCCGCTTTTTGAGCGCGGTTTTTATCAGGGGATTTTTGAGGCGTTAAAAGAGGATGGAATCTTCGTCGCGCAAACGGACAATCCCTGGTTCAAAGCGGATTTGATCCAGAAGGTCAGCCGTGATGTGAAGGAGATTTTCCCGATTACCCGCACTTATATTGCTAATATTCCTACGTACCCTTCGGGGATGTGGACGTTTACTTTGGGATCGAAAAAATACGATCCACTTGAAGTGAAGGAGTCTGAAATCGCCGATTTGCCGACGAAGTACTATTCTCCTGAGCTTCATCATGCTTGTTTTAAACTGCCAAAATTCGTAAAGGCGCTAGTAGAGGGGTAGGAGACGGTTCCATGAGATTTGACGAAGCATATTCAGGAAATATTTTTATCGGTGCACAGCAAGATTATGAAAAGGCCCAAGCGGTGCTATACGGAATGCCGATGGATTTTACCGTGAGTTTTCGACCGGGTTCTCGGTTTGGCCCGGGGCGGATTCGCGAAGTTTCGATTGGGCTCGAGGAATACAGTCCATATGTTGATCGCCACTTAGAGGAAATTAACTATTTTGACGCAGGGGATATCCCGCTTCCTTTCGGAAATCCAGGACGAAGCCTGGAGATGATCGCGGAATATGTTCGTGGATTGTTAAACGACGGAAAAATGCCTGTCGGTATGGGCGGAGAGCACTTGGTGAGCTGGCCGATTATCCAGGAAATGTACAAGAAGTACCCGGATCTTGTGCTTTTCCATTTTGATGCACATACCGATTTGCGTGATGAGTACGAAGGGGAGCCGCTTTCCCACTCGACTCCAATTAAAAAAGCCTGCGAGCTGATCGGCGGCAAAAATGTCTATTCTTTTGGCATTCGCTCAGGGATGAGGGAAGAGTTCTATTGGGCTAAGGAAAATATGAACTTGTTTAAGTTCGATGTCCTCGAGCCGTTGAAAAAGGTCCTGCCTTCAATCGGCAGTCGCCCGGTTTACCTGACGATTGATATTGATGTCCTTGATCCATCCGCAGCCCCTGGAACAGGTACTGCCGAAGCAGGCGGGATTACCTCCAAGGAGCTTTTGGCCTCGATCCATGCGATCGGCGAAGCCGGAATCAACATCGTAGGATGTGACCTTGTCGAAGTTGCTCCAGCCTACGACCCAACTGAGCAGACGCAAATCGTTGCTTCAAAGATTATTCGTGAGATGCTGTTGACGTTTGTGAAATAGGGTCTGGTCACTGGCGGGTTCTCCAGCTTGTTGGCGGAGACTTACTTGCGTAAGGGACAAGCACAGCAGGCCGGGACAATCCCCTTGGATCAGGTTCAAGTTCAAAAAGGTAGGAAGAATAAAGAGGTGGCAGATGCTCACCTCTTTTTTGCTGCCTATAGTCACTCTCCCCTTTGCTCAGCTCAGTTCCAACCTCCAGTTGATTACTGTCTTAATTTATGATCTGCTAATTTGGCTGGCTTGTTTCAGATTTTGATAAGAAACTTGTTTTTCCCTGGCAAAATGCCTAAAATATGTAGAATATAGAGCGTTCAGAAGTATAGGTGATCCGATGAGATGAAACACGTCCAATTACAGTTGCAAACCAAAATGGAAAACGTGGGGGAATCCCTTACACAGCAAGCAAAAGGAAAGTTGTACGCGAAAGGGTCCGGGTGGTACCTGACGTATCGGGAGACTCTCGACGAAGGGATGGAGGTTTCCACCACGTTGAAGGTCTTTGCAGAAGAAGGAAGAGCCCTTGTCATTCGCACCGGTTCGGTTCAGATGAGGCAAGAATACATCCTTGGGCAGTGGACTCAGGGGAAATATGTCAGCCCACATGGGGTGATGTGGATGGAAACAAAGGCAGAGCGGATCGGTTTTGATGCAGAAAATAGACGGTTGGAGCTAGATTATCTGCTGAAATTGAATGAAGAAGATTTGGGTCGCTATATATTGACGATAGATTGGCAAGAGTTGTAGATATGTTAGATGGTTGGAGGGTATTGGAAAATGAATATTGTGGAAAAGGTCAAAGAATCGATTATTGAAGGGATTAAACAGGCAGTAGTGAAAGCTGGCCTAGCAGAGGTGGAGCAAATCCCGGTTTTTGTCCTCGAAGTGCCAAAGGAAAAGTCCCATGGGGACTACGCAACAAATATTGCCATGCAGCTTGCTCGTGTCGCAAAAAAAGCGCCTCGTCAAATCGCAGAAGGAATTGTGGAAGCTTTTGATGCCAAAAAAGCGCATGTCGCAAAGATCGAAATCGCCGGACCCGGATTTATCAATTTATTTATGGATCAAGCTTATTTGACCGATGTCATTGCTGAAGTGTTGGCATCTGGTGAAAGTTATGGCCGGACGAACTTTGGAAATGGAACAAAAATCAATGTCGAATTTGTCAGTGCAAATCCAACCGGAAGCCTGCACTTGGGACATGCCCGCGGAGCTGCTGTTGGAGATGCGCTTTGCAATGTCCTTGACATGGCTGGCTTTGATGTGACTAGAGAATATTATATTAACGATGCCGGAAATCAAATTGCCAACCTTGCTAAATCAATCGAAGCGCGCTACATGCAGGCGTTAGGCAAGGACTTCCCTATGCCAGAAGATGGGTATCATGGACAGGATATTGTGGAGTTTGGCCAGGAGTTGGCGGCGGAATCAGGGGACAAGTATGTGTTGATGTCTGAGGAGGAACGATTCCAATTTTTCCGTGAGTACGGTCTGAAAAAAGAGCTAGCCAAATTGAAGCAGGATTTGCAGGATTTCGGTGTGGAATTTGATGTTTGGTTCAGTGAAACCTCGTTATATGAGGCGGGGGCTGTTCCGGAAATCGTTGAAAAGCTTCGTGAATGCGGTTATGTATACGAACAGGATGGCGCAACTTGGTTGCGGTCCACTGAATTTGGCGATGATAAGGATCGTGTGTTGATTAAAAACGATGGCAGTTATACTTACTTAACGCCAGATATTGCTTATCACGAAAATAAATTTTCACGCGGTTACGACCGTCTAATCAATATTTGGGGGGCCGACCACCACGGTTATATTCCACGGATGAAGGCTGCGATGCAGTCCTTGGGACATGACGCCGAACAGCTTCATGTGATTATTAACCAAATGGTTAGTTTGTTCCAGGGCGGAGAAAAAGTGAAAATGTCCAAACGGACAGGAAAAGCTGTAACGATCCGTGACCTCATGGAGGAAGTCGGTCTTGACGCAACCCGTTATTTCTTTACGATGCGCAGCTCCGATGCTCATCTCGACTTCGACATGGATTTAGCCGTGTCCCAATCCAATGAAAATCCAGTTTTCTATGTACAGTACGCCCACGCCCGGATGTGCAGCATCTTGCGCAAGGCGGAAGATGAAGGCATTTCTTTAAAGGATATTGTGGATGAACAAGTAGACTTAAGTCTATTAAGCTCTGAAAAAGAGCTTGACCTTCTCAAGAAGATCGGTCAATTTCCAGAGGAAATTTCTCTAGCAGCTGAACAATATGCGCCACACCGTATGGTTCGATACGTTCATGAACTTGCGTCATTGTTCCACAGCTTTTATAATGCAGCACATGTTATTACAGAGGACAAGGCTTTGACAGTAGCCCGCCTGCACCTTGTAAAAGCAGTGCAAATTACGTTGGGTAATGGATTACGTCTTATTGGAGTAAACGCACCGGAAAAAATGTAAAGATCTCGAGGGTCGAGAGGGTGAGGGTATTGTTATATATTCTTGCCTTCTCTATCCACTATCCCTTTCTCTCAGACGACAAAATTTCATGTTGAGACCCTGTTTCTCTTCGCGAAATAGAAAGAGAGAGCGTTCCTGGAGCGTCTACCTTGTTTTTGCTCCTTATGTTCACTATCCCTTTTTCTCAGATGACAAAACTTCGTGCTATCGTGATCCCATTCCTCTTCGTGAAATAAAAATAGTGTGTACAAGGGGCAGGCATCCTCTTTGTTTTGTCTTCTTATGACCCCTATCCCTTTTTCTCAGGATAGACTCGGGTGGGTGGGTTGCTCAATTTTATCGTAAATGGGGAGTTGGTTTTGAACTCCTCTTTTTTTGTTTTTTTGTGGGTTTAGGGGCCTACATCGCCTGTAAGAGGTTTGAGTTCCTATTTTTTCTCCTCCTTCTGGTCACCTGCCAGTAGTTCGCCTTCTTCGTTGAGGCACATAGTTGAATAAGCCCCTGGAAAAGGGGAGCTTGATCCAGTGCCTGATTGACCCGATAGCAAAACTCGTCCAAATAAGCCTGCAAATGGCGAACGCCGATTCCATGAAAGGTTTCGTTCAACCACTGAGAAGCCTTTTTGAAATAAGGATATCCTATCTTGAGTCTGCGGGGCTTGAGTCGTTGTGTCATATATTCCACTTCAGAATCCTCTGCCTCAATATACCTCTCTGCAAACGACTTTTTTTGTGGAGTTGAAATAAACTTCTCTCTCGGAGATTCTAAGAGAAGCTTCATTTTGATATAGGTAGGTTGTTTTTGTTCATTCAGGGATGTACCCACAAGGAGAAAATGCTCTTTGGGATGGGTCTGGTGGGTTATGTTGTAGGGGTGGCCGTAGCAGGCATCATGCACTTGGACCATGCCGGACAATAGATGGGTGGCATCAGACGTACTCATGGCCCGACGGATCTTCTGGAGGATTAACCAGGAGGTTTTGTAGGTGACTTGGATGATCTCTTTCAGTTGCACCGCATTGATCCCAGGAGAAGGGCGGGAGGCCAAAAAGATGGCAGTAAACCATTTTTGCAAGGGGGTCGGGCTCCCTTCCATAACGGTTCCAACGGTTAAAGACGTTTGATGGCTGCACTGGGCACACTCGTAGAGGGGAAGACGGCGGGTCGTGATCCGATAGAAATGCCGATGGCTGCATTTAGGGCAAACAAACCCATGAGGCCACTTCATTTGAAACAGATAGTCCGCACAGATGCCCTCGGAGTAAAAACGGTCCTTAAATTGATCGAGATTCATCGTATCCATGAATAACTCCTCCTTTAACGAACATATATTCTATTTGTAGATTAACAAACAGGTGTTCCTGTGTAAAGAGAAAGTATTCGACAAAGGTTTAAGAGACAGCCCCTGATAGAGTGGGATAGTGGCCAAAAGAAAGCGTGAATAGGTATAGTCGACATGGAGATGCCAAGAGCCAAGAGACACCTGAAAGCAACCCTGAAGGCAAGGGATAATGGTCAAAGGGAGCAGGAGAAGGGTGTTCAGTGGAGGGTGCCAACAACACATGGGGGAGCATGCCTGATCGAGAGGGATAGTGGTCAAAAGGAATTGGAAATAGGTATTGTCAACTGAAGGATGCCAACAGAATACTGGCAGTACCCCTGAAGCAGCGGGATAGTGTTCATAAAACTGCCAACAGTATCCTTCCAAAATCAATCGATCCCTCCGCAAACACGCACTATAGTGTAGAATACTAGTATAGAGATTGCCAGAAAATCGGCAGTCTATTCCTGGATGGAGGGGAGACTGAACAGAAATATGCACCAGATTCCGATTACTAATGAAACGTTGAAGGCGATTTTGAGTGCAATTGATGAAGGAATCCATGCGGTTGATGCCCGTGGGATGACTATTTATTATAACCATATTGCGGCACAGTTGGACGGGATGCAGGTGGAGGAAGTGCAGGGGAAGCATTTGCTGGAGGTTTTTCCTTCGCTGAATGTGGAAACAAGTACGCTGTTGAAGGTCATTGAAACTCGGGAGCCGATTTATCATCAGCACCAGAGCTACCGAAATGTAAAAGGAAAAAAGGTCGTCACAGTCAATACCACAGTGCCCATTTTGGTGAATGGGGAAGTGCTTGGGGCGGTTGAGGTGGCGAAGGATATCTCTAAGGTCAAGGAACTTTCGGAAAAACTAATTGATCTTCAGGCGCAAATGGTCACCAAGAAGCAGAAACCCCAAAAAACGACGAAAAACCAGGAAGAGACGGGAGCAAGATACCATTTTACGGATATCATCACGGAAAATCCACAAATGGAAAAGTTGATTCAATTAGGGAAAAAATCAGCGCAGACGAGCTCGCCCATTTTAATCATGGGTGAAACGGGGACGGGAAAAGAACTGCTTGTCCAATCGATTCATAATGCCTCCGCAAGACGAAATGCGCCGTTTATCGCACAGAACTGTGCAGCCTTGCCAGCTACCTTACTAGAAGGGATACTTTTCGGAACGGTCAAAGGAAGCTTCACGGGGGCAGAGGATCGGCCGGGATTATTTGAACTCGCGGATGGGGGAAGTTTGTTTTTAGATGAAATCAACAGCATGCCTATGGAGTTACAGGCCAAATTATTGCGAGTCATACAGGAAAATCGCGTTCGCCGTGTTGGAGGGACACAGGAGATTTCGGTGGATGTACGCTTAATGGCGGCTCTAAATGAAGATCCACAAGAAGCGATCAGGGAAAACCGTTTGCGGTCGGACCTCTATTATCGGTTGCATGTCGTTTCCTTTTTGCTGCCCCCTTTAAGGGAAAGAAAAGAGGATATTGAAAGATTGACACAGCATTTTGTGAAGAAATTCAATTATAAATTCAACAAACTAGTCATGGGAGTTAGCCCCAAAGTCTCCGAAGTGCTCAATCAGCATGATTGGCCAGGGAACATCCGTGAACTGGAGCATACGATTGAAGCAGCAATGAATATGGTAGAGGGAAACAATATCGAAATTGAAGATCTGTCACAGCACCTGAAGCCAAAACAAAATAAAGGGAAGTTGCAGCAAAATCATGATGAGCAGACACTCCCTTTTTCCGGACCACAGAAACAAGCTTTACAACTGGAAAACCTCACATTGCGTGAGGCTGTGAACAATCTAGAGGATTTTATGATCGAAAAAGCGATGGAAAAAACGTCAGGAAACATCCTTCAAGCAGCAAAAATCCTGGGGATTCCCCGGCAAACTTTACAATATAAACTAGCTAAGGGATCGCAAGAATAGCAATAAATAGTAATAGCCACTTTTTCCAGGTGAAAGAGTGGCTAATTTTATAGAAAAAACTTTTATCTGAACGATCATTCACTTTTGATATAGAATTTGCTATAGTAAAGATACTCAGAAAATTTGCATCAAAGGACGTAAGGAGGAGAGAGAGTGCTAGCTTTTATCAATTTCCTGGCCTTTTTATTGGTAACAGGGTATGCTGTCTACTTGATTTTGCACGTAGTCTACAGCCGGATTACCTTCATTAAGCTTGGAAAAAAATCTAATTTGAAAGAAGACACAAAACAGCGAATCCACGAGGTTTTAGTCAACGTATTTGGGCAGAAAAAACTGCTCAAGGATCCGAAAAGCGGATTGATGCACGTTGTGATGTTTTATGGCTTCATTATTCTCCAATTTGGAGCGATTGAACTTATTATTAAAGGATTTATTAAAGGGTTTGAATATCCAATCGGGGCAGCGCACCACTTTTTCAGCTTAACACAGGAAATCACCACCTTCCTCGTGTTTCTTGCAACCGCATACGCGTTTTATCGCCGTTATGTAGAGAAGCTTGGACGTCTCAAGCGAGGCTGGAAAGCAGGCCTTGTCATTATGTTTTTATCGACGTTGATGCTTTCCATTCTGTTGTCCTTAACGTTTGAGCACCTTTGGCTTGGCGAACCGGGCAATGCCGCTTATGCGCCGATTTCAACGCTTTTAGCAGGGCTTTTCAGTGGGATGAGCACAACAGCTGCAGGAGTCCTCTTCTATATTTTTTGGTGGATTCATCTGCTTACACTGCTTTCGTTTGCCGTTTACGTTCCACAATCGAAGCACGCCCACTTGCTTTTTGCCCCTGTAAACGTCTATTTACGGGACACAAAGCCAGTTGGAAAGCTGACCTCGATCGATTTTGAGGATGAAACACAGGAAACGTATGGTGCTGGAAAAATCGAAGATTTTCGCCAGAACCAACTGATCGACCTTTACGCCTGTGTGGAGTGCGGTCGCTGTACCAACATGTGTCCTGCATCCGGCACGGGGAAAACTCTATCTCCGATGGCTTTAATCGTGAAAATGAGGGATCACCTCACCGAAAAAGGGGCTTCCATTACTTCGCGGACACCGTGGATGCCGGGCTTTATCTTCCAGGATAACAAAGCGAACACACTGGCTGCCGCAGCTACTGGTTCAGAAGTCGCCGCCACTGCACAGTATGAGGTTAATCTAATCGGTGATGTCATTACGGAAGAAGAACTTTGGGCTTGTACCACTTGCCGCAATTGTGAAGACCAGTGCCCTGTAGCAAATGAGCACGTGGAAAAGATCATCGACATGCGTCGCTACCTTGTCCTGACCGAAGGAAATATGCCTTCCGAGGCAGCGCGTTATTTCCAAAACATTGAACGACAAAGCAATCCTTGGGGAATCAACCGCAAGGAGCGCATCAAATGGCGCGAAGAACGGGACGATATTGAGGTTCCGACCGTGAAGGAAGCCGATGAGTTCGAGTATTTATTATGGGTCGGATCGATGGGATCTTTCGATAAGCGAAGCCAAAAAATCGTCCAATCCTTTGCTAAAATCCTCAACGTAGCTGGTGTCAAGTTTGCCGTTCTCGGAAACGATGAGCGGAATTCTGGTGATACAGCGCGTCGTTTGGGGAATGAGTTTTTATTCCAGCAGCTTTGTCAGGAAAACATCGAAAACTTTCAAAAATACGAGGTAAAAAAGATCGTTACGATCGATCCTCATGCATATAATACGTTTAAACATGAGTATCCGGAATTTGGTTTGGAAGCCGAAGTTTATCATCATACGGAAATCATTTATCAATTGATCCAGGAAGGCCGGATCAAGCCAACCAAGGAAGTCGATGAAGCCATTGCTTATCACGATTCCTGCTACATTGGCCGTTACAACAACATTTACGATATTCCACGGCAAATTCTAAAGTCGATCCCAGGCGTGAACGTGCTGGAAATGGATCGCTCGAGGGAAGACGCGATGTGCTGTGGAGCCGGTGGCGGCATGATGTGGCTTGAAGAAACCCAGGGCAAACGCATTAACATCGAACGCACTGAACAGGCCTTGATGCTCAGCCCAACGACGATCGGCAGCAATTGCCCTTACTGCTTGACGATGATGAGCGATGGAACCAAGGCAAAAGAAGTGGAAGAGCAAGTGAAGACACTAGATATTGCAGAGATTGTAGAGAGGTCTCTGTAGGCTAGGGGGGAGGAGAGGATGAGTACCTTTTTTCAACCTCTGTGGTGACTATCCCATTGCGTCAGATGGAGGGTTAAGGTTGCCGATGTTTGGCAAGCAAAGGGTGAATATCTTTTCCTCAGGCCTTATGGTCACTATCCCTTTCAGTCAGACAGATGATTGAGTAAGGTTCCAGGTGAACCGAAGTAGGGTGGTTGCCTATTTCTCAATGCCTATGGTCATTATCCCATTCTGTCAGAAGGAAGCTCAGGGGGTGGTGGAAAGGTAGAGTTAGAGGTAGAGGTAGAGTGATCCCCGTATCCTCAGGGCCCTATGATCACTATCCCATCTGATTAGACGGGAGAGAAATCACAAAATACCATGTTGTCCCTTCCCTTCCTCCGGACTCCAGACAGAAGGGGATAGTGGCTACAGGTTAAGGAAAAGGGTGTACTCGTACTACAAGAGTCACTTCGATTACCCTTCGTGATTCCGGACGGAAGGGGATAGTGGACACAGGTTGAGGAAAAGGGTGTACTCGTACTACAAGGGTCACTTCGATTACCCTTCCTCAGGACTCCGGACGGAAGGGGATAGTGGGCACAGGTACCAGAAATGAACACATCCATCTATTCCACCGGAATATTGAGCAAACAGCCATCCCACCACAACCATTAATACCGTCCTCCCATCAAAAACACGGGAGGGCGTTTATTGCCATAATAATTGACTGAGCGGTCAGTCAGAAATTAGCAAAAAAAGGAGGAGAGAAACTATGGAAACGAATAAACCTTTGAAAAAATCAAAATCTAACGGATCCGTGAAAACCGTGATTGTCAGTGCAGCGAGAACACCCTTTGGGAAATTCGGAGGGGCTTTGAAAGATCTCACGGCTGTAGAACTTGGAGGCTCAGTGATTAAGGAATCGTTGAAACGAGCGGATATTTCGCCAGACCAAGTGGATGAAGTGATTATGGGCATGGTACTGCAGGCGGGGGCAGGGCAAATCCCCTCGCGTCAGGCGGCAAGATTAGCCGGGCTACCATGGGAGGTGCAGACCGAAACGATTAACAAAGTGTGCGCATCTGGATTAAGGGCAGTGACTCTAGCAGACCAGATTATTCGTGCAGGGGATGCTTCGATTATTGTAGCTGGGGGAATGGAAAGCATGAGCAATGCGCCGTATGCCCTCCCGAAAGCTCGCTTTGGGGCCAGGATGGGGAATGCGGAAATGAAGGATTTGATGGTTTCTGACGGACTGACTTGTGCTTTTGATCAGGTGCATATGGCGGTTCATGGAAGCAAAGTGGCTGCAGAATACGGGATTACCCGGGAAGCCCAGGATGCATGGGCACTTCGCAGCCATCAGCGGGCGATCGAGGCCATAGAAAGCGGGAAGTTCAGTGAAGAAATTGCCCCCGTGGAGGTTCCAACGAAAAAAGGCGCCCCGATCATCGTCATACAAGACGAGGGACCGCGCAAGGATACGAGCTTGGAACAGCTGCAGAAGCTGTCGCCGATTTTTGTTGCGGATGGGACGGTGACAGCGGGGAATGCGCCGGGTGTCAATGACGGAGCGGGAGCACTCGTGCTGATGTCCGAGGAAGCTGCGAAGGAACAACACAAGCAGCCTTTAGCTACGATTCTTGGCCATGCGGCAGTTGGGCAGCCTGCACCGTATATTGCTACAACGCCAGGACTCGCGATCCAAAAACTGCTCCAAAAAACCGGCTACAAGCTTTCCGATATCGATTTGTTTGAAGTGAACGAGGCGTTTGCGGCGGTAACTTTGACAAGTGAAAAAATCGTCGGCTGGGATCCGCAAAAGGTCAACGTCAACGGGGGAGCGATCGCCTTTGGCCATCCGATTGGGGCAAGCGGAGCGCGCATCCTGACGACTTTAATTTACGAGCTGCGTCGTCGTGGTGGGGGACTTGGGATAGCCGCAATTTGCAGCGGGGCAGCACAGGGCGATGCAATTCTAGTAGAGGTACATTAAATTAAATAGAATGAGAGAGGGGTCTAAGACAATGGGGATACAAACAATGATGGTAATCGGCGCGGGACAAATGGGAAGCGGGATCGCACAGGTGGCGGCGACTGCTGGTTTTCGCGTGATTTTGAACGATATACAAGACGAGTTCATCCAAAGGGGGTTAAAAGGAATCCAGAAAAACCTCACCCGTGATGTGGAAAAAGGGCGCAAAACCGAGCAGGAAAAAGCAGAGATTCTCGCCCGCATCGAGCCATCCACCGACCTTCAAGCAGCGGCGCAAACAGATTTTGTCATCGAGGCCATTATTGAAAACTTGGATAAGAAAGCAGAGATTTTCCGCCAACTAGATGCCATTTGTCCACCGCAAACCATTTTAGCTTCCAACACATCTTCTTTGCCCATCACGGAAATTGCCGCGGTGACAAATCGCCCGGAAAAAGTCATCGGGATGCATTTCATGAACCCAGTTCCGGTGATGAAGCTGATTGAGGTGATCCGCGGACTGGCGACATCGGATGAAACCTATCAAATCGTCGAAGATCTATCAAAAAAAATGCAGAAGATCCCTGTAGAGGTGAACGATTTCCCTGGTTTTATCTCCAACCGAGTGCTGATGCCGATGATTAACGAAGCGATTTATTGCGTCTATGAAGGCGTGGCGAAACCGGAGGCGATCGACCAAATCATGAAGTTGGGGATGAACCACCCGATGGGACCGCTGACCTTGGCGGATTTTATCGGGCTGGATACTTGCCTTTATATCATGGAAGTGCTGCACGAAGGGTTCGGCGATTCGAAGTACCGCCCTTGTCCACTGTTAAGAAAGTATGTAAAAGCTGGCTGGCTGGGGAAAAAATCAGGACGGGGATTTTTCCGTTACGAGTCATAGTTTCAACACGATGAAAAAGGGGTGTAACGGAAATGAACTTTCTCTTTAACGAAGAACAGGAAATGATGGGCAAGATGGTGCGCGACTTTGCAAAGAAGGAAATTGCCCCCTGCGTGGAGAAGATGGAAGAAACAGATGAATTCCCATTGGCGTTGATTCGTAAAATGGGAGAGCAAGGATTCATGGGCATTCCCATTTCGGAAAAGTGGGGCGGTGCAGGGGCAGACTTTGTTGCCTTCATTCAGGCAATTCATGAAATTTCCAAGGTGAGTGCAACCGTCGGGGCGATTTTGTCGGTGCATACCTCGTTGGGGATTAACCCGATTTTAACCTTTGGCTCAGAAGAACAAAAACAAAAGTACCTTCCTAAAATGACGGCGGGTGAGTATATCGGTGCTTTTGCCTTGACGGAAAGCGGTGCGGGCTCTGATGCGGCGAAAATCAAGACGACCGCGGTCAAAAAAGGGGAGTATTACGAACTGAACGGCTCGAAGATTTTCATCACCAACGGTGGGGCCGCACAAACGTATTTGACATTCGCTGTGTCAGACCCAACAAAGGGATCGAAAGGGATCTCCGCTTTTATCGTGGAAAAAGGAACACCCGGCTTTACCATCGGCAAAAAGGAAAAGAAGATGGGGCTGCATGGCTCCAGCACGGTGGAACTGATTTTTGACCAGGCAAAAGTGCCCGCAAGTCAGCTGCTAGGTGTGGAAGGGCAGGGATTCGAAATCGCCATGGCGAACCTCGACGTCGGCCGTATCGGGATCGGCGCACAGGCGCTAGGCATTGCCGAAGCAGCCCTGGAGCATTCCCTTGCCTATGCCAAGGAGCGTGAACAGTTCGGCCGGCCGATTTCCGCTTTCCAAGGGATCTCCTTTAAGCTCGCCGACATGGCGACACAGATCGAAGCCGCAAGGCTCATGGTCTACCGGGCAGCGACCCTGCGTGCACAGGGAATTAAATGTGGGCGTGAAGCCTCGATGGCCAAACGTCTGGCCAGTGATACCGCAATGCAGGTGACCACCGAGGCGATCCAAATTTTCGGCGGCTATGGCTATATCCGGGAGTATCCCGTGGAGAGATTGTTCCGTGATGCGAAAGTGACCCAAATCTATGAAGGCACCAACGAAATTCAGCGGGTCGTGATTTCTAGATATCTTTTAGAAGACTAGGGAGGAATAACCGTGAATTTTCAACTATCCGAAGAACATCAAATGATGCAGAAAATGGTTCGTGAATTTGCCTTGAAGGAATGTGGTCCAACAGCCGCCGAGAGGGATGAAGAAGAGCGCTGGGATATGGGAATCTGGCGAAAAATGGTCGATCTTGGCCTGAGCGGAATCCCTTGGCCGGAAAAATACGGCGGTGTCGGCGCAGATTATCTAAGCTACGTGATCGCTGTAGAAGAGCTGTCCCGCGTGGATTCTTCAGTCGGTGTTACATTATCGGCGCATACCTCGCTGGCGAGCTGGCCGATCTATAAATTTGGGACGGAAGAGCAGAAACAAACCTATTTGCGCGCCTTAGCCGAGGGGAGAAGCTTGGGAGCCTACTGCCTGACAGAACCAGGTTCTGGATCCGATGCCGCTGGGATGAAAACCACCGCCGTGCTAAAAGGGGATGAATGGATCCTGAACGGCTCAAAAATTTTCATCACCAACGGACTTGATGCCGATATCTTTGTCGTCTTTGCCCAGACCAACCCGGAATTAAAGCATAAAGGAATCGGAGCTTTTATTGTCGAGCGCAAGTTCCCTGGTTTTTCTGTCGGGAAGAAGGAAAAGAAAATGGGTATCCGTTCATCTTCCACCACCGAAGTGATTTTTGAGGACTGCCGCGTTCCCAAGGAAAATCTGTTGGGGCAAGTCGGCGAAGGCTTTAAAATCGCCATGATGACGCTCGATGGGGGCCGCTCAGGAATTGCTGCACAGGCCCTCGGAATCGCCCAAGGCGCTTTTGACCATGCACTTGCTTACGCGAAGCAAAGAAATCAGTTTGGCAAGCCGATTGCCAAACTGCAGGCGATTCAATTCAAGCTAGCCGACATGGCAACGAAAATCGAAGCCGCGCGTCTCTTGACGTACCAAGGGGCTTGGCGGGAGGATCAAGGCCTTCCTTATGGATTGCAATCCTCGATGTCAAAGCTCTATGCTGGCGATATCGCGATGGAAGTGACGACAGAGGCCGTGCAAGTTTTTGGCGGGTATGGCTACACGAGGGAATATCCAGTTGAACGATTCATGCGCGATGCAAAAATTACGCAAATCTACGAAGGAACGAACGAAATCCAGCGTGTTGTGATTGCTGGGCATATTTTAAAAGACTAGGTTAGGTGATACCATTGCAGGAGCTATCCAAGCGGATTTTGAACGGCGATCGGCGGGCCGCGGCCCGGGCCATTTCTTATATCGAGGATGACCACCCGTTGAAGCAGACGATTTTGCAGGAGCTGTTTCCTTCCACAGGGAAAGCTTTCGTGATGGGGATTACGGGTTCCCCTGGCGCCGGCAAAAGCTCCCTGGTCGACGTCCTCGTAGCCTACCTGCGGGGGCTCGGTTTGACCGTTGGGATCATTGCGGTGGATCCGACCAGCCCCTTCACCGGGGGGGCACTGTTAGGCGACCGGATCCGCATGCAGCGGCACGCGACAGACCCTGGGGTGTTCATCCGCAGTATGGGAACCCGCGGCAGCCTGGGCGGTCTAGCTCGGGCTAGCAAAGAGGCGATTCGCGTGCTGGATGCCTTTGGGCTGGACGTGATCATCGTCGAGACGGTTGGCGTGGGGCAGTCGGAGCTTGATATCATGCATATCGCGGACACGACGGCGGTCGTTTTAAATCCGGGCGGCGGCGACACGGTACAGGCTTTTAAAGCGGGGATTATGGAAATTGCAGACCTCTTTATTATTAACAAAGCGGATTTGTCGGGCACAAACAAGCTGATGAGAGAAGTTGAGCAAATGCTCGATCTGGCAAAGCACGACGCAGCTTGGCGACCAACCATTGTGCAAACGATTAGTCTGCAGGAAAAAGGGTTTGAGGAGCTTTGGGAAGCGTTTTTGAGACATCGAAAGTACCTGGAGGAAAGTGGGGAAGGCGAGCGCCGGCGTTCAAAACACCTTCGGGAGGAAGTGCTGGAGATCGTTGATTTCCGCATCCATCAGCAGATGATGAATAAAATAAAGCAAGGGGCCTTTGGGGACCTGCTCGAGCAGGTTGGACAGCGGGTGAAAGATCCTTACGAGGCAGCAGATGTGATTTTAAAAGATTATGCTTCAAGCAAATAAGTGGAAAAGGAGGGATAGCAGATGAGAGGAGCGGGGAAAAAATCAATTCCAACCCTCGTAAAAGACCCACAACTCATTGCCCGCAGGCGCGAACAGATCGTTCAGGCAGCTGTCGATTTGTTTATTTCTAAGGGCTTTCATAAGACGACAACCAGAGAAATTGCTCATTCCTCCGGCTTTTCGATTGGAACGCTTTATGAATATATCGAATCAAAAGAAGACGTGTTGTACCTGGTCTGTGACCATATCCACGGGGAATTAGAGAAACGGATGCAGGAAGCCTTGGTTGAATCCCAGACTGGAGCCGATACGCTGCGACAGGCGATTCGCGTTTTTGCGCATGTGATGGAGCAAATGGATGATCAGGTTTTGTTGATCTATCAAGAAATTAAGTCCCTTCCAAACGAGCCGATGAAATACGTGCTGCGGCGGGAGGAAGCGATTACGGAGATTTTTGAACGGATTCTGCAAAAGGGGATTGCTGATGGATCCTTGCAGGTCGATCCGAAAGATGTCAAGCTAATGGCCCAAAACATCATCATTCTCGGCGAGATGTGGGTGTTTCGCCGTTGGGCTTTGCGCAAACATTATACGTTGGAGGAATACATCGAAGCACAAACGAATCTTCTATTGCAAAGGCTGACACATCACCACTCGTAAATTTGCGTTGGAGGGAGAAGTGAAAGCATGGAAAAGGCAGTCTATCGCCTGCAGCACCACGTACGGTTTGTCACGGCCACGGCGCTTTTTGACGGACACGATGCGGCGATCAATATTATGCGGCGGATTTTGCAGGCTTCAGGTGTGGAAGTGATCCATCTTGGACACAATCGTTCCGTCGGTGAAATCGTTCGCGCTGCCATTCAAGAGGATGTCCAGGGGATTGCGGTTAGTTCCTATCAAGGCGGGCATGTCGAGTTTTTGAAATATATGTTTGATCGGTTGAAAGAAAAAGGGGCCGGACATATCAAAATTTTCGCCGGGGGCGGCGGGGTGATCATTCCTCGCGAGATTAAGGAACTCGAGAATTATGGGATTGCCAAAATCTTTTCCCCCGACGATGGGCGAGAGCTGGGCTTGCAGGGCATGATCAATCATATGATTCGGCTGACTGATTACCCGACTCCAAAAGATCTTGCCGCGGTTTTGGTTGGGCTACGGGATCGGAACGAAGCCGCCGTGGGGCGGATGATTACTTTTGCAGAAGAGGCGGCCACTCTCCCTTATAATCAGGCGGTGGCGAAGGCTCTGGAGAAACTCCGTGCTAACGCACCCTCTGTTCCTGTCATCGGCATCACGGGCACAGGCGGCGCAGGTAAAAGCTCGCTCACCGATGAGCTGATCCGCCGCTTTTTGGAGCAATTCCCGAATTGCACGGTAGCGGTCCTTTCAGTAGATCCTTCAAAAATGAAGTCCGGAGGCGCCCTGCTTGGTGACCGAATTCGCATGAATGCGATAGACCATCCCCGAGTGTACATGCGCAGTCTAGCGACCCGCCATGCACGCTCCGAGCTGAGTGAAGCGATCGAAGACGCGATCGCGATTGTCAAAAACGCCGGTTTTAATCTAGTGATCGTGGAAACGAGCGGGATTGGGCAGGGGAATTCGGGGATTGTTGATTTAGTAGATTTGTCGATATACGTGATGACGAGTGAGTTCGGGGCCGCATCACAGCTGGAGAAAATTGACATGATTGATTATGCCGATCTGATCGTGATTAATAAGTTTGAACGCCGTGGCTCGGAGGATGCGCTGCGCGATGTGCGCAAGCAATTTAAACGCAGCCGAGAGCTGTTTATGGCGGAGGATCAAGATCTGCCGGTGTTCGGGACGATCGCCAGCCAATTTTATGATCCAGGAACAAATGTGCTGTTTGCAAACCTAATGAAGTTGATTGAAGAGAAAACGGGCGGAAGCTGGCCAACCACTTACGATCACCAAATTGAGAAAGTAACGAAACGCAACCTCATTATCCCACCGGATCAGATGAATTATTTAGCGGAGGTTGTGCAAACGGTAAGACGATACAAAAGGTTCACCGAAGAACAAGTTGGCTATGCCCGCAAGCTTTATCAATTGTTGGGAACTCTTGAGTTAGTGAAAGATGAATCATTTTCCGGGAAATTAAGGGAAATGGTGGAAAGCTACGAATCTCGTTTGCACCCTGAGTGTAAGCAGTTTTTAACAGATTGGCCGAAAATCAAGGAAGCCTACTCCAAAGATCAACTCACCACCCAAGTCAGAAATCGCGAAATTTCTACAGACCTATACGTTGAAACCCTCTCAGGAAACAAAATCCGCAAAATAAGCTTGCCGAAATTTGAAGACTATGGCGAATTGCTCCGTTGGGCGATGCTCGAAAATCTCCCCGGATCCTATCCCTATACCGCAGGCGTTTTTCCTTTTAAACGAACGAATGAAGATCCCAAGCGGCAGTTTGCCGGAGAAGGGACGCCAGAACGAACAAACCGCCGCTTTCATTTTCTCTGCCAAAACGACCCAGCCAAGCGTCTTTCCACCGCCTTTGATAGTGTCACGCTGTATGGCCAAGATCCCGATCTCCGTCCCGATATCTATGGGAAAGTGGGGAACAGCGGCGTCAGTGTCTGTACCTTGGATGATATGAAAAAACTGTACGCTGGATTTGACCTCTGCGATCCATCGACAAGTGTCTCGATGACGATTAACGGGCCTGCGCCAATTATTTTGGCGTTTTATATGAATGCGGCGATTGATCAGCAGGTCGATAGGTTTGTTGCAGAACACGGCCGGCAACCTGATCAGAAGGAATACGAGGAAATCAAGGCGATGACGCTTAGCACCGTTCGAGGAACGGTCCAGGCGGACATTCTAAAAGAGGACCAGGGGCAGAACACCTGCATCTTTTCTACCGAATTTGCGCTCAAAATGATGGGGGATATCCAGCAGTATTTTATCCATCACAAGGTTCGGAACTATTATTCGGTCAGCATCAGCGGCTACCATATCGCCGAGGCCGGGGCCAACCCGATCACGCAGCTTGCCTTAACCCTTGCCAATGGGTTTACCTATGTGGAATATTACCTGAGCCGGGGGATGCACATCGATGATTTTGCGCCGAACTTGAGCTTCTTTTTCAGCAATGGACTCGAACCGGAGTACACGGTGATGGGGCGTGTCGCCCGCCGTATTTGGGCGATTGTGATGAAGCTGAAATATGGTGGGAACGAACGCAGCCAAAAGCTCAAATACCACATCCAAACCTCCGGCCGCTCCCTGCACGCACAGGAAATGGACTTTAACGATATTCGCACCACCTTGCAAGCCTTGCTCGCCCTTCACGATAATTGCAATTCCCTACACACCAATGCTTACGATGAAGCGATCACCACACCTACAGAAAACTCCGTGCGCAGGGCGATGGCGATTCAGTTAATTATTAATAAGGAGTTTGGTTTGGCGAAAAACGAAAATCCGTGGCAAGGCTCTTTTATTATCGAAGAGTTGACAGATTTGGTAGAAGAGGCGGTTTTGGAGGAATTCCTTCGCTTGGATCGTCGTGGGGGTGTACTTGGCGCCATGGAGACGGGGTATCAGCGAGGAAAAATCCAAGACGAATCGCTTTACTATGAGCATAAAAAACACACCGGCGAATTGCCAATTATCGGGGTCAACACCTTTATCAACCCCAACGCAAGTGAAGCTGACTATGAAATCGAGTTGGCCCGCTCCACCGAAGAAGAGAAACAAACCCAGATCCGCAACCTTCAGGAGTTTTTGTCGCGGAACAAGTCTGATGCTCCGGTGGCCCTCGAGCGCTTGAAGCAAACCGCGCGGGACGGCGGAAATATTTTTGCTGAGCTTATGGAAACCGTCCGCCACGCTTCGCTCGGGCAAATCACCCAGGCTTTGTACGAAGTTGGCGGGCAATATCGGAGGAATATGTGATAACTTTGTGGTCTGCCTAAGAAACTGTAAAAGGGTTGCAAACTAGATTTAGCCATTTGCAACCCTTTTTATGGTGTTTTTTGAAGTTGTTTCAGGGAATTTCTCAACTGCTCATTTTCCTGCATTAACCGGTCGATTTCTTTTTGCAGCTTTACCTTTTCTTGCGTCCAGTCACTTGGGGAAGTGGACTTCGGTTGGTATGGCAAAAGTGGGCTGCCAGGATTACCGGGTTGTGTAGGTTGTTTTGCGGATTGGGCAGGAACCGTGGGCTGAGCCCCTTGTCGAGAACCTTGTTGGGTGTTTGTTGGAGCTGCCTTTGGGTATTCTCCCTTCTGGTCAGGAGAACCAAGCTGCACTTTGCTTACCCCAGTCTGTCCCTTCTGATCAGAAGGGAGAGTGCCTACAGTGGATGGAGGAGTCATCGACCCTGCTTTTCCTCCCTGCTTGGAAGGGATAGTGGACACATCGGCGTGGTCTGCATTCATCCCGGAAACTTCGCCCTGATCAGAAGGGATAGTGCCTACAGGGTGTTGTCCAACATCCATCCCCGCGTCTTCTCCCTGATCAGAAGGGAGAGTACCCACACCGTTTTGACCCATATTCCCCTCAGCCTTCTCACCCTGACCCGAAGGTATAGTGCCCACAGCATTCTGGCCTATATCCCCATCGTCTGACCCGCGACCGCCACCGTATGCCTCAAAAACAGTAGGATTGCTAGAATGCCCACCGCCCCCATCGCGACCATTACTTTCCCTGTTAGAAGGGGATAGTGCTCCCCCGAACTCAAAATAATAGCCAACAGCCGAGATCAGCAGCAACAGCGCAAACAAAACTACACGTTTACTGCTCCAAAATGTAGGCTGCCCAACGCCTTTTTCAGCCGCCAGGATCACCCAGCCTTCTTTCTGGTCTCGGATCCGCAGCCAATAACTCACTCCCTGATAGGTTAAGGATACGACGTACAAGGTTTCAGCCCAATCACCAGCGGGCCTTCCGGCAATCACTTCAGACGTCTCGCCGCCACTCCCTGCGATGATTTCTTCGACCACACCGGTCGCAATGATCTTTTTCACCAGGTCATCGACTGCACGTGCATTGCTGCCACGACCGAGCCCGTCACGCCCACCGCCACCACCGCTAACCCGTACCCCCTTTAGGAAAGGACAAGCCTTCCACAAGGAATCGTCGGCCAAGAGAATGGGCTTTTTTTGATAGGTGGGGAGTTTTCCGAATGAGGTTCCGATCCGTTCGTATAAATCTGCGGGCATGGGCTTAGCCCCCTTACGAAATAATTTATCCCTATTCTAACACATTATATTTTGTCGAAAATGGGTCTATACTGTACAAGTGTGAAAACATTCGAGGAAATGTTTGACACTAGTACTATTTTATATAAAAATAGGAATACTAGATGAATAGAATTCTTCAAGAAGGGAAGTGCCGGGGTTTGAGTAAGGTTGATCATGAGAAATGGCAGGAAGTGGCCCTTGTTGATATATCATATGAAGTTCTGGATCAGGCCAACAAGACCATGAATTACCAGGATATTTTTAAAGAAGCGGCAAGGTGGAAAGGTTTGACGGATGAGGAATTGCTTGAACTTCTTCCACAGGTATTTACCGAGATGAACTTGGATGGCCGTTTTCTATGTATGAGCCCTAGTGAGTGGGGACTGAAGAAATGGTATACAACAGAGCAGGTTGAAGAATCCATTGAAGCCTTGGCAAGGAGTAAGGGCATCGATGATAGTGATGATGACTATGGCTTCGATGACGAAGAAGTGGATGATGATTTCACCGAGGAAGACGAAGACTTTGATGGTGATATCGATGAAGAAGATCTCGAAGTCGATGAAGATGAAGAAGAAGAGGTCGATCTGGACGAAGAAACAGACGAAGACTTGGATGAGGAATTCGAAGAAGAAGAGGATTCTGAGTTCGATGGCGACGCGGGGGATGAAGAGGAAGAGTACCTCGAAGAAGATGATTTGGATGATGATTCCGAAAAGGACGATTAGGCTTGACAAAGCTTTCCTGCTCTTGTAACATTTTCGTTGGGCTATTTTTGGAAAGAAAATAAAGGCAAATTCCGTTGAAGTGTCAACGCTGACACGGATGCGTGCAAATCTGTTAAACAAACAGAAGTGCCCCCTACCAATCGGAATGGGAGTGCTTCTGTTTTTTTTTTGTTTAAAAGGCAAAAGATAAAAAGTAAAGAGAAGGTCATAGGAAAAGAGGGGTAATTTATGGCGAAGTATATTTTTGTTACCGGAGGAGTGGTATCCTCTCTTGGAAAAGGGATCACAGCGGCATCCCTGGGACGCTTGCTGAAGAATCGCGGGTTAAAGGTAACCATCCAAAAGCTTGATCCATATATTAACGTCGACCCAGGGACGATGAGCCCGTATCAGCACGGGGAAGTATTCGTAACGGACGATGGCGCGGAAACCGATTTGGACCTTGGACATTATGAGCGCTTTATTGATATTAATTTAAATGCCAACAGCAATGTGACAACAGGAAAAATCTATTCTACGGTCATCAACAAGGAACGCCGCGGCGATTACCTAGGAGCGACCGTGCAAGTCATCCCCCACATTACCAACGAAATTAAGGAAAGAGTTTTCCGCGCCGGGCGGTCTGGGGAAGTGGATGTCGTAATCACCGAGATTGGCGGAACCGTAGGGGATATCGAGAGTCTTCCGTTTTTGGAGGCGATTCGGCAAATCAAGAGTGACATCGGCCGGGAACATGTGATGTACATTCACGTCAGCTTGATTCCATACCTCGCCGCAGCAGGGGAGCTAAAAACCAAGCCAACCCAACACAGCGTAAAAGAGCTTCGCAGCATCGGAATCCAGCCAAATGTGGTGGTCTGTCGGACAGAGCGTGAATTATCTACGGAAATGAAAGAAAAGCTTGCTTTGTTCTGTGATATCGATCCAAAAGCTGTGATCGAAATGCGTGATGTGGAAACACTATATGAAGTTCCACTTGTTTTGAAAGATCAAGGATTGGATGATTACGTGCTGAACCATCTAGGTTTGAAAGCCAATGAATCCGATATGACAGAATGGCGTCAGCTTGTTCATCGCGTGCAAAACCTCTCCAAGACGACAAAGATCGCGCTTGTAGGAAAATACGTTTCCTTGCACGATGCCTATTTGAGCGTGGCCGAAGCGCTTTACCATGCAGGGTATGATAATGACTCTGACGTCGAAATTAAATGGGTGGACGCAGAAGATGTGACCCCGGAAAATGTTCGTGAACTTCTCGGCGATGTCGATGGGATCCTTGTTCCTGGGGGATTTGGCGATCGCGGAATTGAAGGGAAAATTACCGCAACCCGGTACGCACGGGAAAACAAGATTCCTTTCCTAGGGATCTGTCTGGGCATGCAAATTGCCGTTATCGAGTATGCACGCCATGTATTAAACCTAGAAAGAGCTAACAGCTCTGAAATTGACCCATCGACTCCGCATCCAGTGATCGATCTATTGCCTGAACAGAAGGAAATTGAAAACTTGGGTGGAACGATGCGCCTAGGATTGTCCCCATGCAAGTTGCAGGAAGGAACCAAGGTGCTGGAAGCTTATGAGAGCCCGTTGATTTACGAACGCCATCGCCATCGTTATGAGTTTAACAACCAATACCGCGAAGCGATGAAAAAAGCTGGCTTTACATTTTCCGGAACTTCTCCGGATGAGCGCTTGGTCGAGTGTATTGAGGTGGAGGGACATCCTTGGTTTGTTGCGGTGCAGTTCCATCCGGAATTCACCTCCCGTCCGAACCGTCCACAACCGCTGTTCCGTCAATTTGTGAAGGCTTCATTGGAATTGAAAAAAGAATCTATATCGGCTGGATCCAAGCAATAAAATAAGGTCCAACATCCCTGGAAAATGAAGAAACTTGTCGGTTTTTGACGTCTTAAAAAATTGTGAATTGGCAGGAATAATTCTCCGCTTTATAGAATGTATGTAACTGTTATGCGAAATGGGCAGGTAACCTTAAATTTACATATTAGTTCTAGAGGAGGATTTTCATGTCACAAAGCAATAAAGTGTTAATTGTCGATGATCAGTACGGGATTCGGGTGCTGCTTTATGAAGTATTTGGAAAAGAAGGATATGAGACGTTCCAGGCAGCAAACGGCAAGCAGGCACTTGAAATCGTGAAAAATGAATCCCCTGATCTAGTCATTTTGGATATGAAAATTCCGGGAATGGATGGACTCGAAATCCTAAAGGAAATTAAAAAGATCAACACCGATATCAAGGTGATCATGATGACGGCATATGGTGAATTGGATATGATCAAGGAAGCGACGGAGCTCGGTGCCATTACCCATTTTACCAAGCCCTTTGATATCGATGAATTACGATTGGCTGTGAGAAGTCAGCTTGTCGGGTAATTTTTGTGTGAGAAAGAAAGGGGTTCAAGAACGATGCCTTTAGTATCCATGACTGAAATGTTAAATAAGGCGGTAGAGGGGAAATACGCCGTTGGGCAATTCAATATCAACAATTTGGAGTTTACCCAAGCCATTTTGCAAGCAGCCCAAGAAGAAAGTTCCCCGGTTATTCTGGGAGTGAGCGAAGGCGCTGGACGTTACATGGGAGGCTTTAAGCTAGTTGTCGAGATGGTCAAGGCGTTGATGGACGAATACAAAGTGACCGTTCCCGTCGCGATCCATTTAGACCATGGATCCTCTTTTGAAAAATGTGTGCAAGCGATGTTTGCTGGCTTTACTTCGGTGATGATCGACGGTTCCCACCATCCATTGGATGAAAACATTGCCATTACCAAGAAAGTTGTGGATGTGGCACATGTGTTGGGGATTTCCGTGGAAGCAGAATTGGGAAGAATCGGCGGTCAAGAAGATGATTTATCCGTGGATGAGGCCGATGCGATGTATGCCATCCCATCTGAATGTGACAGACTTGTAAGGGAAACCGGTGTAGACTGCTTTGCTCCTGCCCTTGGTTCTGTTCATGGACCCTACAAAGGAGAGCCAAGGCTCGGCTTTGACCGCATGGAAGAAGTGCAGAAGCTGACAGGCGTTCCCTTGGTTCTGCATGGAGGAACAGGGATTCCAACAAAGGATATCCAACGGGCGATTTCCCTGGGTACGGCGAAAATCAATGTAAATACGGAAAATCAGATCACCTCCGCAGCAACCGTGCGCAAGGTGCTTGGCGAAAAGCCAGAACTATATGATCCAAGAAAATACCTTGGACCTGCCCGCGATACCATTAAGGAAACAGTCAAGGCGAAGATGCGCGAGTTTGGAAGCAGCAATAAAGCATAACAAACATAGCCCTAAAGGACAACTAGATGGTTTGTGAAAGAAAGCAAATCGACGTAGCTCACAAACCAATATATGAAGGAGGCCTAATCGTGAAATTTTTCATTGATACAGCGAATGTGGATGAAATTCGGGAGATCAACTCCTGGGGAGTTCTTGCTGGTGTAACAACCAACCCGTCTCTTGTAGCCAAAGAAGGTCGCGATTTTATCGAAACCCTGAAGGAAATCATCGATATTGTCGATGGACCGATCAGTGCGGAAGTCATCAGCACCGAATCAGCCGGAATGATCGAAGAAGGGGAAAGGCTCGCTTCCCTTTCCAAAAACATTGTGATCAAGGTTCCTATGACATCTGAGGGATTGAAGGCTGTCAAGCATTTCACCAAGAAGAAAATCAAAACGAATGTGACCCTTGTTTTCAGTGCTTCACAAGCTTTGCTTGCTGCACGTGCGGGTGCCACTTATGTGTCCCCATTCTTAGGGCGTCTAGACGATATCGGTTTTGATGGACTGACTTTGATTTCTGATATTGTGGATATTTTCAACGCCCATGGTATCGACACGGAGATTATCTCTGCAAGTATCCGTCACCCGATCCATGTCATTGAAGCAGCGAAGATGGGAGCGCATATCGGAACGATCCCATTCAAAGTATTTGATCAGCTAATCAAGCATCCGTTGACTGATTCAGGCATTGAGAGATTCCTTTCTGACTGGGAAAAGACAAAGAAATAAAACCATTAACGAAACATATATAGAAAAAGAAAAAGACTTCTAACTTCTAGTATGGGAGAGACAGATGGATATATTGTGTGTCAAGGGCGGAAGGCCCTTGGAGGGGAGTATTACGATTAGCGGCGCGAAAAACAGCGCGGTTGCGCTAATCCCTGCGGCGATCCTGGCCGATACGGCCTGTGTGATTGAGAATCTGCCGGAAATCAACGATGTTCATGTCTATGTCGATATTTTGCGGGAATTAGGAGCACACGTGGAGCTGCAGCAGCAGACCCTTTATATAGATCCAACTGGGATCGTGCCACATCCCCTGCCCTCTGGAAAGGTGAAAAAGCTGAGAGCCTCCTATTATTTAATGGGGGCCCTGCTCGGGCGGTTTGGGGAAGCGGTGATCGGCCTGCCGGGCGGCTGTGATCTTGGTCCGCGCCCGATTGACCAGCATATCAAGGGATTTGAAGCATTAGGGGCGAGTGTCCAGACCAAGGATGGCGCTTTGTATTTACAAGCTCCCAAGCTAAAAGGCAGTAAAATCTACTTTGACGTTGTTTCCGTAGGGGCAACGATCAATACGATGCTGGCCGCCGCACGGGCGGAAGGGACCACGATCATCGAAAATGCGGCAAAAGAACCAGAAATCATTGATGTCGCTACCTTTTTAACCTCCATGGGGGCTGTGATCAAAGGGGCCGGAACCGATCTAATCCGGATTCGCGGGACCTCTCGTTTACAAGGCTGCCGTCATTCGATCATCCCAGACCGAATCGAAGCGGGAACGTTCATGATTGCCGCCGCGGCAACGCGTGGCAATGTCATTTTAGACAACGTGATTCCCCGTCACCTGGAGGGGATCTCCGCGAAGCTAAGAGAAATGGGTGTCGAAGTGGTCGAAGCTGACGATGCCATTCAAGTCATCGGCAAACCCCGTTATCGCGCGATTGATTTACGCACCGCACCCTATCCCGGATTTGCCACCGATTTGCAGCAGCCCATGACCGCGCTTTTGGTACACGCCGAGGGAACCAGTATGGTGACCGACAATATTTATACTTCGCGTTTTCGCCATGTCGATGAGTTGGTCCGTTTAGGTGCCCAAATTCGCGTGGAAGGAAGAACGGCCATTATCGGCGAGGTCCATCGCTTGGAGGGTTCAAGTGTGAGGGCATCTGATTTGCGAGCTGGGGCTGCCTTGGTGATCGCTGCTTTGACAGCGGAAGGGGTAACGGAAATTAGCGGTGTGGAGTATATTGATCGCGGCTATGCTAAACTAGAAGAGAAGTTGCGTTCGCTCGGCGCCGAAATTTGGAGAGAAAAAAAGAGCAAATTTGAATAGGAGTGTTCAATCATGGAGAGAAGCTTGACACTAGAAATCGTGAGAGTAACTGAAGCCGCAGCCCTTGCATCAGCACGTTGGATGGGTTTTGGCAAGAAGAACGAAGCAGACGGTGCTGCGACATCGGCAATGCGTGCGGAATTCAACAAGGTTCCGATGGAAGGTGTTGTGGTGATTGGTGAAGGTGAGATGGATGAAGCTCCCATGCTGTACATCGGGGAAAAGCTCGGATTAGGCGGAAGTGGATCGCCTGCAGTGGACGTGGCTGTGGATCCTTTGGAAGGGACCAATATTTTGGCCAAAGGTTCATGGAACGCGCTTAGTGTGATTGCCATTGCGGACCGCGGAAATCTTTTACATGCCCCTGATATGTACATGGAAAAGATTGCAGTAGGCCCAGAATGTGTTGGAGCCATTGATATCAACCGCTCGGTGAGAGAAAACCTGGAGGCCGTGGCAAAACGGAAAGGTAAGGATTTATGCGATTTAACCGCAACCGTTCTAGACCGCGACCGTCACAGCAAGATCATCGAGGAAATCAGAGATGCAGGCTGCCGTATTAAGCTAATCAATGATGGGGATGTCGCTGCTGCAATTAATACCGCTTTTGAGCATACCGGAGTGGACATTTTGTTTGGTTCAGGGGGCGCACCAGAGGGTGTTATTTCCGCTGTAGCTTTAAAATGTCTTGGTGGAGAAATCCAAGGTCGTCTACTTCCACAAAGCGAGGAGGAATTTGAGCGCTGCTTAAAGATGGGCTTGAAAGATCCAAATCAAGTGTTGCTCATGGAAGACCTGGTCAAAGGTGACGATGCGATTTTTGCGGCAACAGGTGTAACAGATGGTGAATTATTAAAAGGCGTTCGGTTCGGCGGGAAGCGGGCTACCACTCATTCGTTGGTTATGCGGGCGAAGACAGGAACGATCCGTTTCATCGAAGGACAACACCGCCTGGAAAAGTTAGGTTTAACCAGTAAGTAATTTAAATTTCGTGAAAGTGTGGTGCTTGGACATCGGTATGGACATGCAATTAGCCCAGCTGGAGGAAAAGAAGTTAACGGAACTTTATAAGTTAGCAAAGGAGTATCAAATCCCTTATTATGGGACATTAAAGAAGAAGGAACTTATTTTTTCCATTCTTCGAGCCCAAGCGGAGAAAAGCGGCTTCATGTTTATGGAAGGCGTGTTGGAGATCCTTTCTGACGGATATGGCTTTTTACGGCCGATCAACTATTTGCCGAGCGCAGAAGATATTTATATTTCTGCATCCCAAATTCGACGTTTTGATCTGCGGACAGGCGATAAGGTTTCGGGGAAGGTGCGCCCGCCCAAGGAGAACGAACGATATTTTGGCTTGCTTCATGTTGATGCGGTGAATGGGGAAGATCCGGAGATAGCCGCAGAACGTCTACATTTCCCTGCCCTGACGCCTCTATATCCTCAAAGAAAGCTCGTCTTGGAAACCTCACCTGACCGTTTATCTTCAAGGGTTATTGATCTTCTGGCGCCTGTTGGTTTGGGTCAACGCGGATTAATCGTTGCCCCGCCAAAAGCAGGAAAAACCGTTTTGCTCAAAGAAATTGCCAATAGTATTGCGGACAACCATCCGGAAATTGAGCTATTCGTCCTATTGATTGACGAACGTCCAGAGGAAGTAACGGACATGCAACGCTCAGTCAAAGCGGAAGTGGTCGCTTCCACTTTTGATGAACTGCCGGAAAACCATATTAAAGTCGCTGAGCTCGTGCTGGAAAGAGCGCAGAGACTTGTCGAACATCGTAAAGATGTGGTGATATTGTTAGATAGTATTACACGTTTGGCACGCGCCTATAACTTGGTAATTCCTCCTAGTGGCCGTACGCTTTCGGGGGGGATCGATCCTGCTGCTTTTCACCGTCCTAAGCGCTTCTTCGGTTCCGCGCGGAATATCGAAGAAGGAGGTAGCTTGACCATTTTGGCAACCGCCCTCATCGACACCGGATCCCGTATGGATGACGTGATTTATGAGGAATTTAAAGGTACGGGCAATATGGAGCTTCACCTCGACCGTCGACTGGCCGAAAGACGGATCTACCCAGCGATCGATATCCGCCGTTCTGGTACCCGCCGCGAAGAGTTGTTGCTGACCAAAGAAGAGCTGGATAAGATCTGGACGATGAGAAAGACGATGACCGAAAATCCAGAGTACACCGAGCTGTTCCTAAGAAAAATTGGCGAAACGAAAACCAATGCGGAGTACCTGGAGCAAATTGAAAAGGTCAAGCCTCGAGTTGCATCTAAGCCTGCTGCTGGGGCAAGCGTCTAAAGGTAATCAGCTAAGAATGTTAGCGCCTGAGAATGTAACAGAAGAAGGAGTCTTGCAAAGATGAATCTTGTATATGCGGATGAAAACGGAAAAGTGTTTGATCATCCGGACTATTTAGCTGTCGCCCGCAGTGGAGACCAGTTCCTGGAGATTTTGGAAGAGGAATTGATTCCCCTGCCGGATGGGGCTACGCTTGTCAGCCTTCCCCATTCCAAACCCATTGCGATCGATCCGAATACCGGAGAGATGGTGAGATTTGGTGATGGAAGCCCTGTCGGTGCTTTGCTGCCGCAAGGCTTTACCCGGTTGTTGTTGCCCGCCTATGTAAAAACAGATAAGGAATACAAATTTCCTCTGTTTGGCTACACAGCTGTGGTATGGAAGGATGACCAGTTTTTTATTGCTGCACGGCAAAGCGATGCCCACGACAAATGGAACCCGGCCAATTGTTCTTACGACGAAGTGAAGGACCGAGTTGCGGAGTTGAGTGCGGAATATCCCGAAAATCGTGTCATCGCGCATATTTCCAATTGTGCGTTGGAATACGAATGCTTGACGGCTTCGAATACCTTTTTGAACCGTTGGGAAGGGGCCTTGCCTGTCTCTTATTCCTGCAATGCCGGATGTTTTGGCTGTATTTCCGAACAGCCAGATGACAGTGGAGTCGTCGCTCCCCAGACCCGGATGAATTTTAAGCCGAAGGTCGAGGAATTGGTGGAAGTAATGCTTCACCATTTGCAGACACCGGAAAGCATCATTAGTTTCGGCCAAGGGTGTGAGGGTGAACCGTCGACACAGGTTCAGTTGATTACCGAGTCCATTCGCCAAGTTCGTGCGAAAACGGATATGGGTTATATTAACATGAACACCAATGCTGGGCTGACCGACCATATTCGGGCGATTGTCGATGCTGGTCTTGATTTGATTCGCGTAAGCACCATTAGTGCGATCGATGAGCATTATAATGTGTACTATAAACCTCGCGGCTACAATTTGAAAAATGTAGAAAAATCACTCCGCTACTGTGCGGACCACGGTGTCTATTCGTCGATTAATTACCTTTGTTTCCCTGGCGTATTCGACCGGGAAGAGGAAATGGAAGCGATGATTGACTTTATCCGCCGGACAGGCGTCCGCCTGATTCAATTGCGCAACCTGAATATTGATCCTGACAGCTATTTGACCATGATCCCCAAGCCTCAGGGCGAGGTGTTCGGGATGAAGCAGGCCATCGAGATCTACCAACAGGAACTTCCGGATGTCGTGATTGGATCCTATACCCACATTCCACCGAAGGAATTTGTTCAAGGTAGGAGATAATGCCAGTTGAAAATGGGCCGAGTCCCGTGTTATAATCGCTATTGTGTTATTATAACTCTAGTCTATAGACGGATTAGGGCGGAAAGAGGTGACAAGAATGAAACAAGCTATCCATCCAAATTTCAAATTGACCAAGGTTACTTGTGTTTGTGGAAATGAATTCGAAACCGGATCTGTAAGAGAGAACATCCGCGTAGAAATTTGCTCCGAATGCCATCCTTTCTACACAGGTAAACAAAAATTTGTTGACGCTGGCGGACGAGTTGACCGCTTTAAAAAGAAATACGGCATTTAATAAGAACGGGCAGGGGGAAACCTCGGCCCGTTTTGTCTTTGGTTTGGGGGCCCATGCCGAGCGGCTCCTGAGTCTATGAGAATGCTGAGGTGAGACTGAGGGGGGGAGGCGGACCCAGGAGACGCTATTTGCGGAAAAAGGCCGATTTCTTGGTTCTGCCGGACCGAGTAGCCACTATTTGGGGATTTTGGGGACTAGATGGGCCGATTTTTGGAAAATAAGGTCTCTGGAGTCCGCGAACCTTCGAAAAATGGGGAGTTGTGGAGAAATAGCGGCTACTGAGTCCACGAGAAAGACGAGAGGGACCGAGGGGTGGTGAGGCGGACCCAGGAGACGCTATTTGTGGAAAAAAGGCTGATTTCCTGGTTGTGCCGGACCGAGGAGCCTCTATTTTGGGATTTTGGGAACTAGATGGGTCGATTTTTAGCAAATAAGGTCTCTGGAGTCCGCGAACCATAGGAAAATGGGGAGTTGTGGAGAAATAGCGTCTCCTGAGTCCACGAGAAAGCCGAGGCGGACTGAGGCGGACCGAGGAGCCTCTATTTTGGGATTTTGGGAACTAGATGGGCTGGTTTTTAGCAAATAAGGTCTCTGGAGTCCGCGAACCTTCGAAAAATGGGGAGTTGGGGAGAAATAGCGGCTACTGAGTCCACGAGGAATCCGAGGCGGACTGGCGGACCGAGGAGACGCTATTTGCGGAAAAAAGGCCAATTTCCTGATCCTGCCGGACCGAGTAGCCGCTATTTGGGGATTTTGGGGACTAGATGGGTCGATTTTTGGTAAATAAGGTCTCTGGAGTCCGCGAACCATTGGAAAATGGGGAGTTGGTGAGAAATAGCGTCTCCTGAGTCCGCCAAATTCCCGTCCCCCTGCCACCTTTGCCACCCCGAACTCGGCAATCCGCACCACGACAAAACGCCACCCCCATCCACCCGCACCCCCGACCAAACGCCACGGCCTCCACACTCCCACCAACTGCCACATCCCCCAACAATATAGCAGAGGAATAAGGCACCTCCTCGGGCAAGCTATATCCGAGGAGGTGGCACCCTTGAAGAAAACTTTATCCTATTCGCTTATGCTTTGCCTGGTGTGTTTGGTAGCTTCTGCTTGTTCCCCTGCCTCTAGTCCGGATCGTGGTATGAATACAACAAATGCGACTGAGAAGAACGGTCAGATCATTAACTATCGTTATAATAACCCTTCAGGTCCGTACGACGATGATCTGGGGTACAAAAGTGATTTTCAGCCCTCCGACTTGAATCCAAATATGGTAACTGGACAGAATGATTTATATAACATACATCGCGATGTCAAAACGTTGGCCCAAATGGCCAGACATGTCAGAGGGGTTGACAACGCGCGCGCTACCATTAATGGCGGGAGAGCCACGGTCCGCATCACTGTCAATGGGACAGAGCGAGACGTGGAGAAGGTTAGAGCATTAGTGTATCAAAAACTAAAACAGAAAATGCCGAGATATAATATTAATGTCGTGAGTGAATAACCGGGTGCCTTCCCGGTTATTTTTTCGGGGTCCACCCCAAACCGGAATTTTTCGAAACCGAAACTCGAAAAAGATATTATACGTTTTTTATCCTTGATCAAACAAATTTTCGGTAGCAGGTAATCAGACCCTGTTTCAGATCATTGGACCCCGCTCTGCTCGCCCACCCTCACCCGCCCTTTACATTACGCATAAAAATATCTATAATTATAATGTTATACTCTAAAAAAAGAGGTGAACACTTGTGTTTGATCGTTTAGGAGCAGTAGAAGAACGATATGAAAAGCTAACGGAGTTGCTTTGCGATCCGGATGTAATGAGTGATCCAAACAAGCTCCGCGAATATTCCAAAGAACAATCTGATATCGAAGAAACCGTTCAGGCGTACCGTGAATATAAATTGGTGACAGAACAGCTAAAAGATGCCAAAGGCATGCTCGAGGAAAAGCTCGACGATGAAATGAAAGAAATGGTCAAGATGGAAATCGACGAGTTATCCACAAGAAAGCAGGAAATCGAAGATCGCCTGCATGTGCTTTTACTTCCAAAAGACCCGAACGATGACAAAAACGTGATCGTGGAAATCCGCGGGGCTGCTGGTGGGGATGAAGCCGCTTTGTTTGCTGGCGACCTTTACCGGATGTATTCCCGTTTTGCGGAGAAATTGGGCTACAAAGTAGAAATCATGGAAGCCAACTACAATGACCTTGGCGGTTTCAAGGAAGTGATCTTTGCCGTAAAAGGGAAAGGTGCCTACAGCAAGTTGAAGTATGAAAGTGGCGCACACCGCGTGCAGCGGATCCCGACAACGGAATCTGGTGGACGGATTCATACATCTACAGCAACCGTGGCTGTTTTGCCAGAAGCTGAAGATGTGGAAATTGAAATCCACGACAAAGACATTCGCGTCGATACATTCTGCTCCAGTGGAGCCGGTGGACAAAGTGTTAACACAACCAAATCCGCCGTTCGCGTGACCCATGTTCCAACAGGAATTGTGGCTAGCTGTCAGGATGAAAAATCACAGAACTCCAACAAGGAAAAAGCGCTTCGTGTGTTAAGAGCCCGTTTGTATGATTTAGAGCAGCAAAAAGCGGCTGCGGAATACGGTGAAATGCGTAAAAGTAAAGTAGGTACTGGGGACCGCAGTGAGCGGATCCGGACATACAACTTCCCGCAAAGCCGTGTAACAGACCACCGCATTGGCCTAACCCTGCATAAACTCGACTTTATCCTCCATGGCGAATTGGACGAAATCATTAACGCCTTGGTTGTTCAGGAACAAGCCGAGCAAATGCAGCACGCGGAAGGGCTGTAAGATGAATAAGCTGACGATTAGAGAAGCCCTCCAAAGGGCTTCTTCGTTTATGGAGCCCCTCGAAGACACCAGATTTCTTGCGGAATTGTTTCTAAGACATGTCCTCGGCCTAACCCGTACAGAGCTTTTTACCCGAATTCACGATGAAGTGACACCAACCCAATGGGAAAAAATCGAAGAGTTGCTGAGCCAGCGAAAAAAGGGGATTCCCGCACAGTACCTCCTAGGGGAGCAGGAATTTTACGGGCTGCCTTTTCGTGTCAATCCATCGGTATTGATCCCCCGGCCGGAGACGGAAATTCTGGTCGAGGAGGTGCTTAAGCGCCTAAACACCGAAGCTCCGCTCAAAGGGGCCGACATTGGCACGGGTAGCGGCGCAATCGCCGTCACACTAGCAGCCCATTCCAAGTGGCAGATTTATGCGGTGGATATTGCTCAGGAATCCCTCGACACCGCCCAAGAAAATAGCCGACTCAATGGGGTAGCAGAGCAACTCACTTTTCTAAAAGGGGACCTGCTCAGCCCGATCCCGGAAAAGCTCGACTTTCTTGTCTCCAACCCACCCTATATCCCAAGCCAGGACATTCTCGGGCTTGATGTTCAGGTGCGGGTCCATGAACCTATGCGGGCACTCGATGGGGGGACGGATGGACTCGATTTTTATCGGCGGATCTGTGCGGGACTCCCACAAGTGCTCAAACCAGGCGGACTTGTTGCGTTTGAAATTGGGATCGGTCAAGCGGCGGAGGTTCAGGAGCTGTTGCTGCAAAGCGGGGCCGTGCAATCGACTGAAGCGATTCGCGACCTTGCCGGAATCGAGCGCATCATTATCGGGTCTTGACGAATAGTGTAGACAATTCTAAATTTAATTAATCGCGTTTAAATCCCCTCCATTCTGTCCAAAATGAGGACTACAAGGATAGAACAGAGAGGGGATAAACAAAATGGCTAAGAAACTAGGTTGGGTACTCTTTTCTTTAATCATTCTCGTGATGAGCTGGGAGGATCAGCGGTCAGTGGCAGCGCTTTTTGCTGAGGGCCCTATTCCTGAGCAGTCCATCCGTTTACGTATAATTGCTAACAGTGATCTCCCTGAGGATCAGGCTTTGAAGCGTGAGGTTCGTGATGAAGTGAATGCTTATATTGCTAGCAAAGTAGAGAATCTAGCAGATATTCAAGAGGCTCGGGAGAAAATCAGCAAAGAACTTCCCCAGTTGAAAAAGATCGTCGATCAAACCGTAGAAGCCAAGGGTTATACATACAATACAAAAGTCGAGATGGGTGTAGTGCCTTTTCCTACTAAAATGTACGGACAATATGTCTATCCGGCGGGAGACTATGAGGCTTTGCGTGTGACAATCGGCAGCGGTCTTGGACAAAATTGGTGGTGCGTATTGTTCCCTCCGCTATGTTTTGTGGATATCGCCAATGGCGATGCGGTGAAAAAGGATAAGAAAGAAACAAGTGAAAAGAAGGAATCCGGTGAAGTCGAAGTGGCTGCTGGGGAGGAAGCGCCCCAGATTGAAGTAAAGTTTTTTATCGTCGAATGGATTCAGAAGATTTTCAACTTGATTTTTGACTAGTCATATTTTCTACCTTCCCTCATATAGATTAATAGAGTTGATAGAAAAGGGGAGGCAGGAATTATGAGTGTGATCATTCGGCTGGCGACTTCCGGCGATCTTTACGATATAGTGAAATTATTGGCAAAGGGTAAACTAAATCATGAAGGAATTGCTCCACATGTGGAGCAATTTCTCGTGGTGGAAAAGGATGGGGAGATCGTAGGCACGGCCGGATGGGAGAAAATCGGTCAAGACTACGGTCTGCTTCGCTCTTTGGCGTTAGATGCCAGTGTGTGGAATACAAAAATTGTGCTGGATTTGCTGCAGATTTTGCTGAAATCGGCAGAGGAAAAGGCTGTTCAGGAGGTATTCTTACTGACTGGCTCGGCCGTTGAATTGTTTGAATGGGTCGGCTTTAGACCTGTGGATTGGAAGGAGATTCCCCATGAAGTCAAGCAATCATCGCATTTTAAACAGGCAAAAGAGGGGTTATCCACAGCAATGCGCTACACACAGGTGGATAATCAAAGGGAAACTGTCCATAATTAACCAAAGTTATGCACAACTTGTCCACATTTTGTTGATAACTTTTCTGGTTGGGAACTTTTAGTTCGAAATAAAAAGCGAAATGTAAAGGATTTGAATTCGTTATGATAAGTCAGCAGACGAAAATATGGAATGTGGATAGTGTTGTGGGGAATTCGCAGGATTATCCACAATTAACAGAGGCCGCCGAGTTCCTCAGAAAAGGGGAGGTCGTTGCTTTTCCCACAGAAACGGTCTATGGACTGGGGGCGAATGCGTTGTCCTCTGAGGCGGTGCAAAAGATTTTCGCGGCAAAAGGAAGACCAAGTGACAATCCACTGATTGTCCACATTGCTGACATTGCACAGCTGGAGGCGCTCGTCGCAGAGATTCCAGAAATTGCGAAAAAGCTGATGGATGCTTTTTGGCCGGGACCGTTAACGATGATTTTCCCTAAAAAAGAGGGAATCGCGCCAGAAGTAACAGCAGGCCTTGACTCGGTGGGCATCCGCATGCCGTCACATCCCGTGGCACTCTCGTTGATCCGCCAGGCTGGTCTGCCGATTGCTGCCCCAAGTGCGAATCGTTCTGGGCGGCCAAGCCCTACGACCGCAGCACATGTGGAAGAGGATCTGCTAGGGAAAATTGCCGGAATAGTTGACGGCGGACCAACCGGCGTCGGCGTGGAGTCGACGGTGCTCGATGTGACCGTGAATCCGCCGATGATTTTGCGTCCCGGGGGACTCACTAAGGAGCAGCTAGAATCGGTAATTGGTCAGGTTGCTGTTGATCCCGGATTGCTTGAGGAGAAGGAAAGGCCGAAAGCCCCCGGTATGAAATATCAACACTATGCCCCAAAAGGGGAGATGTGGATGGTCGTTGCTCCCACAGTGGACAAGCAGGTGGAAGCGATTGGGTCGTTGCTTGCCGAAGCCAAATCCGCTGGAAAAAAGGTAGGAATCCTCGCCACAGAAGAGTCCTCCACAAAATATCCACAAGCGGACCTCGTCGTCCCCTGCGGTTCCCGCGCCGATCTTCCAAGCGTCGCTCATCATCTCTACGATGCTTTACGGACGTTCGACCAGGAAAGAATGGATTACATCCTTTCCGAGTCCTTCCCGTCAGATGGTGTGGGGATGGCAATCATGAACCGCCTGATGAAGGCCTGTGGGCACCGGATTGTGGGGTCAGACCCCAGCCGAAATTTGTCGAATTAACAGCCATAGGCAGGAGGAAGAAGGCGAAGGTGGAGACGTTTTCTTTCGCGCCTTATAGCCACTATTCCCTTCTCTCAGGGGGACGATGTGAGGAGCAAAACCACGGAAAATAGTTTTCAGTAGAATGCAAAATGGATGGGTAGATCCCATTACAGTAAATCGGCCTCGAAAAGAATGTTTCCTAACCTGTCCGCATAACCATGGAAAGACAAGGTAATGTGGAGGGGATCGATGTGGCATGGGATATCGTCCAGTGGGGGCAATTTTATACGATTTTGATGATTGGGTTCGCCCTGGGGATGGATGCTTTTTCTTTAGGAATCGGATTAGGGACCTTGGGTATTCGTCTACGCACGATTGCAAAGATCAGTCTGACCATTGGACTTTTTCATATCTTAATGCCTTTACTGGGGATTTTTACGGGGATGTTTTTGACGAAGGTTGTGGGGAGTGTTGCTTCCTTTATTGGCGGAATTATTCTCTGCTATTTGGGGATTCAGATGTTTTGGGCAGCCATTTTTAAAGGGGATGAGGATACTCGGGCGACTCGGAAAATTGGGGGGATCGAGATGCTCCTTTTTTCCTTATCCGTCAGCATGGACGCGCTGTCGGTCGGCTTTTCCTTTGGCTTGTTTGCTGTGAATGTATGGCTCGCCGTGGTTGTCTTTGGAATTCTAGGCATGTTGATGTCAGCCATTGGTCTGCTTTTGGGGAAACGGGTGGGCCACCGCTTGGGTACATGGGGTGAGGTAATCGGTGGGGTCATCCTTTTTGCCTTTGGTCTTAAGTTTTTGTTCTAGGGGGAGGACACCATGGAGCTGATGATTCTCAGTTTGATAACTGGCTTGACGACGATGCTTGGTTCTGTTGGGGTGCTTTTTTTCGGGCAGCCGGGAAAACGGATTCTATCCTTTTACTTAGGGCTGTCAGCGGGAATTATGGTTTTGCTTGTGCTCGTCGATTTGCTACCGGCGGGGTTCGCCCAGGGACCCCTGGAAGCGGTGGGGATAGGTATGGGGCTGGGGATTTTAGTGATGCTTTTGCTCCATCAATTTCTGCACCAGGTTGGTGGGGATTCTGTGATTTCTTTAACCCCGCAGAGAAGAGAGTACTATCGCATGGGGCTTTTGATTTCGCTGGCGATTGCTCTGCATAATATTCCTGAGGGGATTGCGATCGGCGCTGGTTTTGAAACACATGAGCATTTGGGGCTGCTTATGGCGCTTTCCATTGCTTTACATAATATCCCGGAAGGGATTGGGCTTGCTGTTCCTTTTGTGATGGCCCAACTGCCGAAAAGAACGGTCATCTTCGCTTCGCTGGCGGTCAGTGCCTGTATTCCAATGGGTGCGCTGCTTGGGCAATGGCTTTTCATCGGCTCCCCTTTTATGGTTACACTGGGAATTGGTTTTGCCTGTGGGGCAATGGGGTATATTGTTTGGAAAGAGATTGCGCCAACGGCTATCAAATATGATCGGTTTTTTGCCCAGCTTGGAATGGGAGGCAGTCTCGTTCTTATGTATCTAGTTCATTTATTGAGGTGATCAAAATGAATATTTTATTTGTCTGTACGGGAAATACGTGCAGAAGCCCGATGGCGGAAGGAATCTTAAAGCAGCTCGCAGAGCAGCATGGGATTCCTCTTGCGGTTCAGTCGGCAGGGGTCTCTGCGATCCCAGGGGCTCCGGCTGCTGAGCATACGGTGACGATCCTAAAAAATCGCGGTGTCGAGCTGCAGCACGCTTCCCAATCCGTCACACCTGCTTTGATAGAGTGGGCGGACCTGATTTTAACGATGACGGGGGGACACAAGGAAATGCTTATTCACTATTTTTCCGAGGCCATTCCCAAGACTTACACGTTAAAAGAGTACGCGGATGAACCGAAAAATTGGGATATTGCTGATCCCTTCGGCGGGAGTTTGGAACATTATCAGCAGACCGAACGGGAACTTCAAGAATTCGTTGAAAAGATTCTAAGAAAACTGTCGAAATAGTGAAGGGTTTTTGGTTTTTGTGTCGAATCCTACCACTAGCATTTTAAAGGCTAGAGGTGAGAAGGATCGTGAAGAAAAAACATCGTTTTGGTTTGCAAAAAAAGATTGTCCTCGGGATTGCCTTGCTGTCTGCGGTTACATATGGGACAAGCTTTGCTATCTTGACTTTTTTATCTGACTATTTTTCCAGCTATTTTTCGGCAGGAGTCTTTCAAGGGATCGTCTTGTTGTTGGGAGTATTGTGGTCCAGTCTTTTTGGCTGGATTGCCGCACGAATGATCACCAAGCCGATTATTCAGTTGGAAAAGTCTGCGGAACAAGCCGCAACAGGTGATCTTCGTGTAAAAGTGGCGATTCCCAAAGGGGAAGACGAGCTTCGTTCTCTGGCCATCGCGTTTGAGCGGATGCTAAACAATTTGCAGCAGATGGTGCGCGATATTGAAGAGAATTTCCATCACACCGGGCAAAATGTAGAGGAATTGACGCAAGCCTCGCAAATTGCTGCAAATCAAGCGGAGCAGATTGGCTATACGATCGAGGGTATCGCCGTTGGTGCAAGGGAGCAGTCGGAAGCCACGCAAAGCATGCTCAGTTCGTTGGAAGAAGTCGACCATTTGGCTGATGAAGTGAATCTGCGCACGGATCAAACTCGTTCGATGACACAGAACATGGTTGGTACGATTGAAAAAAGCGCTCAGGTTGTTGGGAGTCTGGTTTCCGGAATGACTCGTTTGGCCGATGAAAATGAGCAGTCCATCGAGGTTGTCCGTCGTCTGGAGTTGAATGCCAAGGAAATTTCGGAAATCTCCAAGCTGGTTGGGGGGATTGCCGAACAGACGAATTTGCTTGCTTTGAACGCTTCGATTGAAGCAGCGAGAGCGGGAGAGCATGGCCGCGGGTTTGCCGTCGTTGCAGAAGAAGTGCGTAAGCTTGCTGACCAAAGCGGTCAAGCTGTTCAAGGGATCAACAAGCTGATCACTCAAATTCAGCAGGAAGTTTCGGTAGTCGTGAAGCAAATATCGGAGCAGGTTAAGTTGGCGAAAGTGGAGTCCGCCCGTGGTGAAGAGACGAATCAGGCTCTGCAAAATATCACCGAGTCCGTCGATCGAGTGGTCGATGCCATTGAGTACATTGTGGAAACCGTCGGTAGACAAGTGGTGAACATGAAGCAAACGTTAAACCAAGCTCGTTCCGTTGCCAAAATCGCCGAAGAAGCCTCTCTCGGCTCCCAAACCGCCGCCTCTGCGGCTCAGGAACAAACCGCGGTCATGGAAGAAATCGCCGCTGCTGGAATGGTCCTGCGTGAGCAAGCGGAGAAGCTGAAAGGCCACATTAGCCGGTTTACCGTTTAAAAGTATCAACTATCTGATCACTATCCCATGTGTTCAGGCTCAGTTTTGGCCGACTTTAGTCTGGTGAAGGAAGAAGATGTATTTCGATTTCGGACTATCTGGCCACTATCCCATGGGTTCAGGTCTGGATTTGACCGACTTTAGTCTGGTGAAGGAAGAAGATGTATTTCGATTTCGGACTATTTGACCACTATCCCATGTGTTCAGGCCCAGATCTGGCTGGACTGTAGTTTGGTGAAGGAAGAAGATGTATTTCAATTTCGGAATATCTGGCCACTATCCCATGGGTTCAGGGCTTGAATTGGCCGACTTTAGCCTGGTGAAGGAAGAAGATGTATTTTAATTTCGGAATATCTGACCACTATCCCATGTGTTCAGGGTTGAAATTAGGATACTTCTTTTTCATATTTCTTGACCTTGCGTAAAGGGACGAGTTTATTTTTGGAACTTGGGGGAATGTATTATCCCTAACTGTAAGTTGAAGGTCTATTGCTAAAAGAAGGGCGTACCTTATCCGAGGGAATAAGAGAATGGTCTGAGCCTGCCAATAATAAGTGGTGAAAATCCGCTTATTTGTCCATCCCATGGTTTTAGAAGCTAAATAAGCAGAGCATTTCCAGCTATTGTCGGAAAAATTGCGTAGAATGGGTATTTTAACAGGTTTAAACTGAAAAACTTCGCTTATTGAAACTAGGCACTTTTCCCTCCTCACCACAATAGGCCCAGCCCACATCCCGCAAAGTGAAGTTAAGGTCAGCCTTAGTCCCGGGGATAGTGGCCACAGGTATGAAGAAGGTAATGTATAGAAGCCCTAGGCTGAATTTACTCCCCTAAAAGAACTCACTGACAGGAAGGGATAGTAGTCACAGGGACTGAAGAAGGTAATGTATGGAGGCGCCAGGCTGAATTTACACCCCTAAAGAACTCACTGACAGAAAGGGATAGTGGCCACAGGGACTGAAGAAGGTAATGTATAGAGGCCCCAGGCTGAATTTAACTCCCCTAAAGAACTCACTGACAGGAAGGGATAGTGCCAACAAGGTCTGAAGATGGTAATGGATGGGGGTCTCAGCCTGATTTACCCCTAAAAGACTCTCTGACTAGAAGGGATAATGGCCACAAGGTCTCCAAAAACGAACATTATCACACAAATTTACATATATTATTCATAAAAAATTTCTATTGCCCTTTGCGATTATAGGGTATAATAGGGATGAATTGAAGGAAACGGAGGAGATATCTTGAAGGTTGCAATTGGCTCTGATCATGGCGGTTATCGTCTAAAAGAAGAAATTAAAGCGATGCTCGAAGCACAGCAAATAGAAGTCGTAGATCTTGGCTGTGATTGTGAACAATCAGTCGATTATCCGGATTATGCACTTCCTGTCGCTCAGAAAGTGGCCGCTGGGGAATGTGATCGGGGAATTCTCATTTGTGGAACAGGGATTGGGATGTCCATCGCGGCAAACAAAGTGAAAGGCATTCGTTGTGCGCTAGTGCACGATCTTTTCTCGGCAAAGGCCACCCGCGAGCACAATGATTCCAATATTCTGGCCATGGGGGAACGTGTTGTTGGACCCGGGCTTGCCTTGGAAATCGCGAAGGTTTGGCTGGGAACAGAATTTGCAGGCGGACGCCATGTCAATAGATTAAACAAAATCAACGAGATCGAGGCCAACCAGCGATGATTCTCGCCGAGATGGAGCAGCAAATTCGGAAAGTCGTCAAGGATTTGCTCCAAATCTATGCGATGGGCTCACAGCACATTCTCGTGATCGGGACAAGCACCAGTGAAGTGGTCGGAGAAAAAATTGGAACAGCAGGCAGCGCGCAGGCAGCGGAAGTGATTTTTCGTGTGCTAAAGGAAGAAAGCACCCGGCATGGTTTTCAGCTGGCCTTTCAATGCTGCGAGCATTTGAACCGTGCTCTTGTCGTAGAACGCCAAACAGCAAACCAATTTGTGTTAGACGAAGTCTCCGTCGTTCCGGTCCCCAAAGCTGGGGGTTCGATGGCGGCCCATGCTTTTTCCAACATGACAGATCCCGTCGTTGTCGAATCGATCAAGGCGCATGCCGGGATTGATATCGGCGATACTTTCATTGGAATGCATTTGCGCCATGTAGCCGTTCCGGTCCGCAGCTCAGTCCGTCAGATCGGAAACGCCCACGTAACGATGGCTTATACCCGTCCGAAGTTGATCGGCGGAAGCCGGGCTGTTTATACGCGAACACCTGGAAATGAAAGCTGTCGATAAAACCCAAACCATTTATAGAATAGAGAAAAAAATAGCTCGTTCTTTTTTTCATAAAAGAGCTTGCAAAAAGATAGGGTATCGATTGTGGTACGAGGAAACCATAGCAATAGATGATCATAAAAAGTGGAGGGAAACTATGTTTAAATATTTAGCAAAACAAGACCCGCAAGTGGCCGAAGCCATCAATAAAGAATTAGGACGGCAAAGAAACAATATTGAGTTGATTGCATCGGAAAACTTTGTCAGTGAAGCCGTTTTGGAAGCAATGGGAACCGTTCTTACCAACAAATATGCCGAAGGTTATCCAGGACGCCGTTATTATGGCGGTTGCGAATACGTGGACATCGCGGAAGACCTGGCTCGTGAGCGGGCAAAGCAGCTTTTTGGCGCCGACCATGCCAACGTTCAACCGCACTCCGGTTCCCAGGCCAACATGGGAGTTTATACAAGTGTGTTAAAACCAGGAGATACCGTACTTGGGATGAATCTTTCCCACGGCGGACACTTGACACACGGAAGCCCTGTTAACTTTTCCGGTACACTATACAACTTTGTCGATTATGGAGTATCAGCTGATACGCAAACCATTGACTACGAAGAAGTCCGTGCCAAAGCCCTCGAGCACAAGCCAAAGCTAATCGTTGCCGGTGCCAGCGCTTATCCACGTGTGATCGATTTTGCTCGCCTGCGCGAAATTGCCGATGAAGTCGGCGCTTATTTCATGGTGGACATGGCTCATATTGCTGGTTTGGTCGCAACAGGACACCATCCAAATCCAGTGCCATATGCCCATTTTGTTACAACCACCACCCACAAAACCTTGCGCGGACCACGCGGCGGTATGATTTTATGCAAGGAAGAGTTTGCAAAGGCGATCGACAAAGCCATCTTCCCAGGTATCCAAGGTGGTCCTTTAATGCATATGATCGGGGCCAAAGCCGTTGCTTTTGGTGAAGCTTTAAAACCAGAATTCAAAACGTACAGCGAAAACATCATCAAAAATGCGCAAGCCTTAGCAACATCTTTAAAAGAAGAAGGCTTGAACCTTGTATCTGGTGGAACCGATAACCACTTGGTATTGATTGATGTGCGTAGCGTAAACCTTACCGGAAAAGAAGCTGAGCATCTTCTTGACGAAGTAGGGATTACAACAAACAAAAACACCATTCCATTTGACCCAGCAAGCCCATTTGTTACAAGCGGTGTGCGGATCGGTACCCCTGCGGTGACCACCCGTGGATTTGATGAAGCAGCTTTGACAGAAGTCGGCTCTATCATCGCCCTTGTACTGAAAAACCCTGCAGACGAAGCGAAAAAGGAAGAAGCCCGCAAACGCGTCGCCGCGCTTTGTGAGAAATTCCCGCTTTACCCTGGTATGCAGTTGGTGTAAGTGAAGTTGTATACTGTCTGTCACTGATTGAAGTCCAGTCCCTTTTTGGGGGCTGGATTTTTTAAGTTCGCGGTCTAAAACTGGCAAGAGTTGTTCAAGAACCTATTTCCTTCCACTCTCTGGTTTATGATATAATTAGTCCCGGCATGAAGAGGAAACGAAGCGTACATACTAAAGCCTATAGCATAGGAGGGTGAAAACATGGGAAATTTATACGTTTTTGATCATCCCTTGATCCAACATAAACTTTCGTACATAAGAGATAAAAATACCGGTACTAAGGAATTTCGAGAGCTGGTCGATGAAGTGGCCATGCTGATGGCCTATGAAATTACAAGGAATATGCCGCTCGAAGAAATTGAAGTAGAAACCCCTGTGACGAAATGCAAATCAAAAGTCATTTCCGGAAAAAAGGTCGGACTCGTGCCAATTCTTCGTGCAGGAATTGGAATGGTTGACGGGGTCCTCAAGCTGATCCCCGCTGCAAAGGTTGGTCATGTTGGGCTGTACCGTGATCCTGACACTTTACAGCCAATCGAATACTACCTCAAGCTTCCGTCTGATGTTACGGAGCGAGAATTTATTGTGATAGACCCGATGTTAGCGACGGGAGGGTCTGCAGTTGCAGCTTTAACGGCATTGAAAAAACGGGGGGCGCGACATATTAAGTTGATGTGCCTAGTCTCTGCTCCGCAAGGTATTGAAAAAGTTCAGGAAGAGCATCCAGATGTTGATATTTATGTTGCTGCAGTGGATGAAGGACTGAATGACCATGGCTATATCGTACCTGGTTTAGGGGATGCAGGAGATCGATTGTTTGGAACAAAATAAGGGAGAGTTGGGGAAATGAAGAAAAAGGTGCTGACCGTTTTTGGGACAAGACCCGAAGCGATCAAAATGGCTCCACTTGTCCACGAATTAAAAAAGTATCCAGAATTAGAGACATATGTTTGTGTAACAGCCCAGCATCGCCAGATGCTGGACCAAGTGCTGGAGATTTTTCAAATTGAGCCTGACTATGATTTAAATATTATGAAGGATCGTCAGACGTTGATTGAAATTACCAACCGTGCACTGGCTGGTCTAGATGGGGTTATGAAGGAATTAAAGCCGGACATCGTGCTGGTGCATGGGGATACCACCACGACTTTTGTCGCGAGCTTGGCTGCGCTTTATAATCAGGTAGCTGTCGGACATGTTGAGGCTGGACTACGAACCTACAACAAATATTCACCATATCCGGAAGAAATGAATCGCCAGTTAACGGGGGTTATCGCAGACCTGCACTTTTCTCCAACGAAAGTGTCTGCAGCTAACTTGAAAAAGGAAAACAAACTAGATCAGTCGATTTTCATTACTGGAAACACAGTGATCGACGCGCAAAAAACAACCGTTCGCAAAGATTACACACATCCTGTCCTGGAGGAACTTGAGGGAAATCGACTCGTCTTGATGACTGCGCATCGACGCGAAAACCTCGGAGAACCCATGAGGGGCATGTTCCGAGCGATCCGCCGGCTTGTCGAGACACATTCCGATATTGCGGTCGTCTACCCAGTCCACCTGAATCCAGCGGTAAAAGAAGCAGCCGACGAAATTCTCGGCAGCCACCCTAGAATTAAGTTAATCGCGCCACTTGATGTCGTTGATTTTCATAATTTTATGTCCCGTTCCCACTTGATTTTGACCGATTCCGGTGGCGTCCAAGAGGAGGCACCAGCTTTCGGCGTTCCCGTTCTAGTGTTAAGGAACACAACCGAGCGTCCGGAGGGAATTGAGGCAGGGACCCTTAAGCTTGCTGGTACAGATGAAAGTACCATCTTTGAAATGGCCCATGAATTGCTCACAGACGAAGAGGCCTATGCCAAAATGTCGAAAGCAGCCAACCCCTACGGTGACGGAGAAGCCTCACGCCGAATCGTCGAGGCTATTTTATATTACTATGGATTCCGGTCAGAGCCACCTGATAGCTTTTAAGGATCCTTTTCATAATGAGCAATCTAACCCTAGAGGCCGACCAAGTATGGTTGGTCTTTTTTGACGAGTTGGTGAAAAGCTCACAGAGCATACTTAAGCAAGGCCAGGGCCCCGGGTAATATGTACTTTTTGATTCCTTGTAACCACTCTCCCATTCCCTCAGTAAAAATATCTCTGAAAAATGCTCTTTTGTTTTGGTGATCATCGCCTAGATGGGATGTATCCTTTTTGTTCCCTGTGTCCATTATCCCTTTTCCTCAGAAAAAATATTTTAATCCATTTTAATCCATGTGCCCATGTGTTTCTCTAAATCAGGCTTATATAAAATTCTTAATCCTATAAGATTCATAGGAGTCTAGAAGATACAACAGGGTCAAAAGTGATATGAGGATAGTAGAGCCAAAATATAATCAAAAGATTAGAGAGTTCGGGTTGTGGAACACATGTGCATTCCAAATAAGCCAACGTAGTAACTTTAGTTGGATTTCCCCCCGAGTAGAATCAACTTACAACCCCACAGAATTCCAAGCTGCTACCAAGGCATTCCAATCATATGCGCGTATCGCACCCGTTTCCCTTTTTCCTTTAGTACTTTGTAAGTAATTCTTTGGGAAGATAAGCATAGCTGAATAAGACCCTGGAAGATGGGTTTTTGATCTAACGTTTGGTTCAATCGGAAGCAAAACTCGTCTAAATAAGCCTGTAAATGACGCACTCCAATTCCGTGAAAGGTGTCGTTGAGCCACGCATTTGCCTTTTTGAAAATAGGGTATCCGATTTTTAATTTGCGAGGTTTTAATCTCTCGGTGATAAACTCTACTTTGGAATTTTCCTCAATCCATCTGGATGCAAATGACATTTTTTCGGCAGGGTAAATACGCCTCTCTTTTGGTGCTTGTGTGAGAAGTTTCATTTTGATGTAGGTGGGCTCTTTTTGGTCATTAAGGGTTGTGCCAACAAGGAGCAGATGTTCTTCAGGATGGGTTTGGTGAGTTATGTTGTAGGGGCGGCCGTAACAGGCATCATGGACTTGAACTATGCCGGATAAAGCGTTCGATGCATCGGATTCACTCATGGCATGGCGAATCTTTTGGAGCATAAGCCAGGCTGTTTTGTAAGTCACTTTAATTGTTTCTTTCAATTGAACGGCACTGATTCCGGTGGAAGGGCGTGAAACGAGGAAGATCGCCGTAAACCATTTTTGCAGGGTGGTGCCGCTTCCTTCCATAATCGTTCCCACGGTTAAAGAGGCCTGATAGTGACACCCAGCACATTCATAGAGTGGGAGCCGGCGGGTGTTTATTCTATAGAAATGACGATGGCTGCATTTAGGACAAATAAACCCATTGGGCCATTTGGAATGAAACAGATGGTCTGCACAGGCTTCTTCCGATTGAAATTGATCCATAAATTATTCCAGGGTCAACTCGTTCATAATAAATCCTCCCTTTGTGCGAACGTGTATTCTACTCACAGAATAACAAACGAATGTTCGTGTGTAAAGATAAAGTTTTCGACAAAGTGGCCTAGCCACCAAACCTGATACCATGGGATAGTGGCCAAAGGAATTAAAAAATAGATAGGGATATACCGGGATCTGGGACAGGAAAGTAAATCCTAAAGCCCGCCAACCTCCAACCTGATGCCAAGGGATAGTGGTCACAGATTTATAAGGTCACACAAAGGTCCAGGGTGCAGGCCAATTTCAAAGCGGCACGCCTGACGGGATGGGATAGTGGCTACAGGGAAGAAAAATACACATCCACACCATACCTGCAGCACCCCTCAAACTTCTAAAAAATTTTTATTGACACCACACACCACGTGGATATATTATCCAATTAAACAATCATTTAAAACAAACATTTAATTAAAATAAACGTTTAACAACAAGCAATCAAAATCTAAAAATCGAACCGGAGGATACCAAAATGTCTCAGCAGCAGGATCCATCACAACAAGACGTAAGCATCAAAACAAAAATTCTTTTAGCAGCAAAAAAATTGTTTAGTCAACAGGGATATGACGGGACGAGTGTGCGGCAAATTTGCGAGGAAGCAGGGGGGAATGTTGCGCTGGTTTCTTATCATTTTGGAGGGAAAGAGAACGTTTTTCGGGCAATTTTTGAAGAATATTTCCCAGGGAAGGATCTGGGACAGTATGAAGCGGAATTTCAAGACCCTGTAAATGGGATGAAAGTGTTGATTCGGGGTGTTCTTGAATTTTTTGCGCAGGATGAGGAATTATCGAGAATCATTCATCAGGAATTAACAATGCAGAGCCCGCGAACCGAAATCGTGGAGGGCTTTGTCATGCCGGTTTGGGGCAAAATGCGAGAATTACTAGAGATGGGGAAGGAACGCGGAGTGTTCCATTTTCAATCGGTTGACATCGTGTTTTTCTTGACGATCGGTGCGCTTACCTATCACCACAATTGCCGGGCGGTACAATCATGGATGGCAAACCAGGAAACGGATTTAAACGAAACGATTGAGGCGGCGATGGGATTTATTTTGCAAGGATTAGGTTGTCAAATAGAAAAGTAGAGAGGATTCGGAGGGGTTTTTATGAGGAAACGGGCGAGTGCGGTGTTTGCGACACTGTTATTGGTAGGGGTGGCCGGCGCGCTGGGCGGATGCAGTGAGTCAAAGGAAGTGAGTTTTGCGGGATCGGAGGCAAAAGTCGTCGAGACCACCGAGGTGAATCAGAAAACAATCACACAGGTGACGGAGCTTTCTGGAACGTTGGAGGCGAGCGAACGGACGCAGGTAGCATTTGAAGTGGCCGGGAGAATCGTGAAACTGGATCGGGAGCAAGGAGAGAAGATCAACCAGGGGGACGTCTTAGGAAAACTGGATGATACAGACTATCAGTTGAGCCTGCAAAGAGCGACAACAGGAGTAGATCAGGCCAAGGCAGCATTAGAAAAAGTGCAGAATGGGGCACGCGCTCAAGAAGTGGAACAGGCCAAATTGGGATTGCAAAGGGCTCAGTTGAACTATGAAAAAGCGATGGAGGACCAGGGGAAATACGAGCAGCTTTATCAAAGTGGAGCGGTTTCTAAGGATACGCTGGATACGATGGCTTTGAAAGCGGAGTTGGCGGAGCGCGATTTGAAAAACGCCGAAGAGGGCTTATCTATGATCATGGAAGGAGCGAGACCGGAGGATAAGGAGACGACAAAATCAGTTTATGAACAAAATTTGATATTAAAGGAACAAGCGGAAAAAACCTTGCAAAAAACAGTCTTAAAATCCCCGGTCTCTGGAACGATTATCACCAAGTTTGCCAGCGAAGGACAGCTGATCAACCCAGGAACCCCGATTTATGAGGTGGGGGATGTCAATCAATTAAAGGTGATCCTTCCCGTCCCCGATCGAGAAATCGCCGATTGGTCAATCGGAGATCAAGTGGAGCTGAAGCTTTACGAGGACGCAAAGAAGGGTACGGTCGCGCAAATTTATCCGGCAACAAACCAGGGGACCGGAACGATTGGGATAGAGGTCAAAGTCGATAATCAGGATCGGAAATGGTTTGTGGGTCAGGTAGTGAAAGCCACCCACGAGAAAAAAGGAGCAAAAGGCCTGTTCGTTCCCGTTTCTGCTGTGGTGAGTACAGGAGGAAAGCAGCCATTTGTCTTCCTGGTCAAAGATCAGAAAGCCCACAAGCAGCTGGTGGAGATTGGAGAATTAGTGGATAACCAACTGCAAATTCTTTCCGGCCTGACAGAAGGGGATATCGTCGTCGCAAAAGGGGCAGACCGCCTGTTTGACGGGGATACGCTCCAGACTCAGACTCAGTCCTCACCCATACCCGAAGCGGGAGGAGGCAGCGGCAAGTGATTGAATACCTCGTTCGCAAACGCAAAATTACCCTGCTTTTTTTCGTCATGGTGACTTTATCGGGGATCCTGAGCTTTTTACAACTACCAAAGCAGGAACTGCCGGAAATTACGATCACCATGGCAACGGTGACCACGATCTATCCAGGGGCGAGCCCGAAAAAAGTGGAACAGACCGTCACCCAAAAGATTGAGGATAAAATCAATGAGCTGCAGGGGTTGAAGTCGATTACCTCGACGTCTTCGCTAGGGGTATCGTCGATCATTGTGGAAACCGAGAACGGCGTGGACCCGAAAAAGAAATGGGAAGAACTGCGTAAAAAGGTCAAAGACGCTGAAGCAGACCTCCCCGTTGAAGCGAAAATGCCGATCATCAACGATGACCTGAATCGGACGTTCGTGCAAACGATCAATTTGTCGGCGGATTCGTTTGAACAGCTGTATAGCATTCGCGAACTCGCTAAGAATTGGAAGGATCGCCTGCGGACTATTCCCCATGTGGCCGATGTGACGATCGATGGGCTACCGGAAAAGGAAGTGAGCATCGAAATTGACACGCAAAAACTGCAGCAATACGGCATCAGCGTGAACCAGGTGCTTGGCGCGATCCAAAAGGAAAACGACCGCACGCCTTTAGGGGACTATCAGCTGAAAGGAAGAACCTACGAGCTGCGGATGCTTGAGATGGAGGATCCTGAGCAGTTTGCACAAACCCTGATTACCCGCACAAAAGAAGGACAGCCGGTTTATCTGCAGGACATCGGGACGGCCAAGTTGACCACGGAGCGGGTTAAACAGTTTGTTTACCACAACGGGCGGCCGGCAATATCGATTAGTATTAATTCCGAGTTTGGGGCCGATGTCCCATCGCTTCAGGAAAAAGTCGAAAATACGATGGCGGAACTGACTAAAAACAAGCCGACCTGGCTAGATGTCGAATCCGTTTATTCGCAGCAGGAACGGGTCGCGGAGCTTTTTCATGATTTAACAAAGGAAATGTTGATCGCCATTTTTGCCGTGATTTTCGTCTGCACCTTGGGACTGAATATGATTACCTCGCTTGTCGTTGCGCTGGCGATCCCGATTTCCATCGCGGTGGGGATGATCCCGCTGCCGTACATGGGAGTGAGTCTCAACCAAATCACGATCGTGGGACTGATTATCGTGCTGGGGATCCTGGTCGACGATGCCGTGGTGGTAAACGACAATATCGAGCGCAGACTTAGCGTGTTGAAGGAAAGCCCGTACATAGCAGCAGTGAAAGGGAGCAAAGAAGTCTCACTTTCCATCTTGACCGCTACTTTGGCGACAATTTGTTCCTTCGGGCCGTTGTTTTTCCTGGAGGGAAATGCTGGGCAATTTATTCGCGCAATCCCCATCATCATCACCATGTCGATGCTGGCATCGATGGTGATGTCGCTGACGATTATCCCGATTTTTCGGGAGTGGCATGAAAGCCGTAAGAAAAATACCGCAGGCACTGACCAATACCGCAAGCCGGCGGGTCTTTTGGGAAGACAAATTCAGTCCCTGACCAAATGGTATAGTGGCCATATGATGCCGAAAATGTTACAGAAGCCCCTACTCACTGGACTGGTGGGGATCCTGATCGGGACCTCGGCTTATGGGTTGATTCCGCTGATTCCGGTGCAGCTTTTCCCGATTGCCAACCGGGCAGAAATGTACGTCAATGTGAAGTCGGTACCAGGCAGCAATGTCGAGGAAACCAATCGGCTTGTGCAGGATGTTGGGGGTTGGCTGCAGAAGCAGCCGGGAGTTGAATTGGTAGCCGCCTACTCCGGGCAATCGGCACCGAAAATGTTTGGTGGGGACACGGGAAACGGATCAGGGGAAAATGTGGGGCAGATTATCCTCCGGCTGGACCGGGAAAAAATCCGCACCATGGATGTCGTGCCAATCTGGAACGAACAATTTAAACAGCTTTTCCCGGGAACACAAATCACCGCAAAAGAACTGGAAACAGGACCGCCGGTGGGTGCACCTGTTTTAATTCGGATTTTCGGGGAGGACTTGAATACCCTGCGCACGCTATCAGAAGAAGTGAAGGTCCTCGTGGCCAAAACCGCAGGAACGAAGGAGATCGATGACTCGTTTGGGGTGGAGAAAAATATCCTCCAGTTCAGCCTGAACAAACCGGTGATGGATCAACTGATGGTGAACGCGGGCGATGTTTCGAGGGCGATTCGGCTAGTTAGCGAGGGAATGACCGTATCCAAATTTGATGATGGCGAAGACCTCGTGGACATCGTTGTGCGGATGAAGCAGAGAGAAGGCGATCCGGCGCAGGTGTTTCAAAAGCTCACCGTAACCAACGCGGTCGGACAGCAAATTCCACTATCACAAATCATTACCGTGAAACCGGAGTTTGCTTTGGGAAAGATTTCTCATTACAATTTGTCCCGTGTCGTATCGATCAGCGCAGATGTTAAGGGAAGGACAGCGACAGAGGTGATGACCGAACTGCGCCCAAAACTAAATGAGCTGCAAGCAGGGTGGGCGGATGGGTACCACTTTGAAATCGGTGGGGAAACCTCGGAGCAAACCGATATTTTTATCGACATGGGGAAGCTTTCCGTCATCGTGGTGTTCCTGATCCTGATCCTGATCGCCATGCAGTTTTATTCGCTTTCCATCCCGATTCTCGTGCTGAGCACAATCTACCTGGCGTTTGCAGGCAGCCTGATCGGATTATATATTACTCAAACACCGCTAGGCTTTATGACGATGATGGGGGTAATCAGTCTGGCGGGGATCGTTGTGCGAAATGGGATCGTGTTTGTGGAATTTATTGAGGATGCGCGAAAAGAGGGTGTGGAGCTGCATCAAGCGGTGATCAAAGCAGGGGAGGCGAGAATGCGCCCGATTCTTCTCACCTCAGCAACAGCCGTCAGTGGCTTGACACCGCTCGCGACCATTGGGGATGTGCTGTTTCGTCCGTTGGCGGTGACAATCATTTTCGGGCTAATCTTTTCTACGTTGTTAACGCTGATCATCGTACCGAGCCTGTACGTGGTGATCGCGAAACGAAAAATGAAAAAGGTGAAACCACCGCGACAATTTCAGGCACCACATGGGGACTTGAATATGTAATGAGCTGGAGAAAGAGGAAATGGTCATCATCGAGGTTATGAAGACCAAAATGTGCTTTGGAGAAAGAGGAAACGGTCATCATCAAGGTTATGAAGACCAAAATGTGCTTTGGAGAGAGAGGAAACGGTCATCATCGAGGTTATGAAGACCAAAATAGGCTCTGGAGAAAGTGGAAACGGTCGTCATCGAGGGTATGATGACCAAAATGTGCTTTGGAGAGAGAGGAAACGGTCATCATCAAGGTTATGAAGACCAAAATAGGCTCTGGAGAAAGTGGAAACGGTCGTCATCGAGGGTATGATGACAAAGCAACTGGAAGCATCCCGGGCTAAGCCCAACTCAAGCTAGAATCGCGACAGTCGGAGCCATCCTGCTCGCCTCCCCCGGACCTGCGCTCGCCTTCCCAACCTTAACACTGTGCTGACAGGTGCAATGTGTGTCTAAATCGTGACAAAAGCAGGACATCATGTTGACAAAAGTGTAGCGAATCAGTACTATGATTGAGGGATGTTTACTAGGCTTTGAACGAAAGTTTCTGTCCCACTTTCTATACAATCACATAGAGTATTTGTATTTTGGTTAAGATAGGAAATGAAACGATCTGTGAGAGGTAGGCAGTTCTACCTCTATTCGTGATGGAGTTCTGTAACCAACAACCCGAGGGGGTTAGCGATATGAACGGTCCAGAATCACCATGGAAAGCTGTTACACTCGTGAGTGTTATTGGCATGGATATAGTCCTGTGCGTACTTCTTGGAGTTTGGCTGGGACGGAAGCTGGACGCTTACTTTGGAACAGGACCATGGCTGATGGTTGTGGGCGTTTTTGTCGGATTAGCGGCAGGCGTGCTGATCATCATCCCGATCATTAGACGGTTTTTAGGAGATCAACCCGATGATAGATGAGTATTCCTTTCGTATACGACGTGTAGTACAATGGACCATGTTTGTTATAGCCGGGAGCATTCTCGGTTGGGGGTTCACCTCACCGCATTACCAACCTTGGTTTGCAGGACTTGGGTTAGGAACCACGATTGGACTGATCAGTGCGGTGTTCACTGCCTGGAAAGTACATAAAGTGGGGGAAGTCGCAATCCAACATCAGGGCAAAAAAAAGCAAGTCTCCTTGGGAATGCCCACCCGCTTAGCTTTAGCCGTATTGGCAACCGTGATCACACTCCAATATTCGGAGATTTTCCATATTGCAACAATGGTAATAGGTTTGATGATTCCTTCAATCATTGCTTTAGTTGATGCTTTATTGTACAACTTGTTACACTCTCATACAGATGAAGGAGGTGAATAATTTGGAACACAGTAAACCACTCGTTACCTTATTTGGTCTTGACTTTAACCAATCTACCGTTTTGATGTCGACCATCGCCGCTTTGATCGTTTTTGTAATTGCAAGAGCAGGGGCAAAAGTCGTGACAAATCAAAACACAACAGCACCTTCTGGAATGCAAAATTTTATGGAATGGGTCATAGAATTCGTTCGTAATACGATTGCTAGCACCATGAGCTTGAAGCAAGGGGAGCGTTACATTGTTCTTGGCTTAACCTTGTTGATGTTTATCTTTGTCTCAAATATGTTGGGACTTCCATTAGCGATCGTTTCCGATCATGAGCTTTGGTGGAAATCACCAACGGCAGACCCGCATGTTACCTTAACCCTATCTGTGACAGTTATACTTCTTACACAAATCTTCGGGATCAAGGAACATGGTATTGGAGGCTGGATCTCAAGCTATTTGAAGCCACAGTCTTGGATGCTTCCCTTAAACTTAATCGAGCAATTTGCGAACACATTAACGTTAGGTCTTCGTCTATTCGGGAACATTTATGCAGGTGAGGTTTTATTAGGCCTTCTTGCTGCATCTGTTCATTCTGGATTCTTGGCGATGATTGGAGCAGCCATCCCGATGTTGGTATGGCAGGCATTCAGTATCTTTGTCGGAACGATTCAGTCGTTCGTATTCTTAATCTTGACCATGGTTTATATTGCCCACAGGGTAAGCCATGATCACTAATTTATCTAGGTATTCCTATCTCAAATCCCTTTCATTTTGAGGTTTGAAATATAAGAACAAAAAATAATTCAGTTTAAATTTAAAGGAGGATTTCTGTTATGTCAGGAATTTTAGCAGCAGCAATTGCAGTAGGACTTGCAGCGATCGGAGCAGGTATCGGTAACGGTCTAATCGTAGGAAACACAGTTTCTAGTATTGCACGTCAACCAGAGCTTCGTGGAACACTACAAACCACTATGTTCATCGGTATCGGTCTTGTTGAGGCGATTCCAATCATCGCGGTTGTTATCGCATTTATGGCATTAGGATCCGGTGCTTAAGATTTGAAAAAAGGAAAATGGCGATGGTTCGCTACTGTTGGACCTCGCCATTCCTTATGTTTTTCATCAGTATTGGTATTCATCCGTTCAGGCTACCCTAAACGTTTGGTCTGCCAAGTGCAGTACACCTTAGTCAAGTGAATGAGGAAGGAAGTGAAAAGTATGTTCCATATTGAATGGGGTACAGCCCTTTATCAGCTTTTCATCTTTATCGTGCTATATATTCTTCTTCGCAAATATGCATTCGGCCCAATTATGGGAATTATGGAAGCACGTCAGAAGAAGATCGAAAGTGATATTCAAACTGCCGAGAAGAATCGTGAAGATGCGATCAAACTTCTGGAAGATCAAAAAACAGAATTATCCAACGCTCGTAAAGATGCACAGAAAATTATTGAAACCGCTCGTTTGACCGCTGAAAAGCAAGCAGATGATCTACTTGCCAGAGCGAAGGATGAAGCCGAGCAATTTAAGAAATCTGCGCAAACCGAGATTACCCGCGAGAAGGAACAAGCCATGGCTGCCCTTCGTGAGCAGGTTGGCATGTTGTCTGTGATGATCGCTACGAAAATCATTGAAAAAGAATTAGACGATAAACAGCAGGAAAAATTGGTCGAAGACTTTCTTAAAGAGGTAGGCGAAGCGAAATGAGTAAAGGCGTGGTAGCAAAGCGTTATGCCCTTGCCCTTTTTGAAGTCGCCTCTGCAAAGCAGCAAATCAATGAAGTGGAGCAAGAGCTTCAATTGATCACGCAAATCTTAAACGACAATCCTGCCTTTTTGCAATTCCTGCAGCATCCACAGATCGCGAAGGAAAACAAGAAGAAGGAATTTGAACAGGCCTTTGATGGAAAAATATCCGAAACTGTCATGAATTTCACAGGATTATTGATCGATAGAAACCGGGAAGAGATCCTCACCTCAGTCCTCAGCTTTTTCGTGGAAAAGGCCAATGAAGAGCGCGGCTTAGTTGATGCTATGGTGACTTCCGTTAGACAGCTGTCAGAAGAGGAAAAGCAAGGTTTAGCAAAATCCTTTGAGAAGCTGTTGAACAAGAAAATCCGCATTGAAAACAAGATCGATGCTTCGATCATGGGCGGTGTTGTGGTTCAGATCGGCGACCGTCTTTATGATGGAAGCACGAAGGGCAAGCTGCATCGTATCGAACAAAAAATTATGCAGTCTCAAGTACGGTAGATAGGGGGTACTAGCTTTGAGTTCAATCAGACCTGAAGAAATTAGTTCTCTGATCAAGCAGCAAATTGAGAACTATAAATCTGATATAGAAGTTGCAGATGTAGGTACAGTTATTGTAATCGGTGACGGGATTGCTCGTGTACACGGTTTGGAAAAAGCCATGGCCGGAGAACTTTTAGAGTTCGCAAACGGTGTTATGGGTATGGTGTTAAACCTTGAAGAAGACAACGTAGGGGTTGTTATCCTCGGTCCTTTCACAGGCATTAAAGAGGGTGACCAAGTTAAGCGTACCGGACGGATCATGGAGGTTCCTGTTGGGGAAGCCCTTCTTGGACGTGTTGTGAACCCACTTGGACAGCCTATCGATGGACTTGGTCCAATCGAAACGACGCAGTTCCGCGCAGTTGAATCACCAGCACCTGGTGTTATGGCTCGTAAATCCGTTCATGAGCCAATGCAAACAGGTTTAAAAGCGATTGACGCTTTGGTTCCAATCGGACGTGGTCAGCGTGAGTTGATCATCGGTGACCGTCAAACAGGTAAAACAACCGTTGCGATCGATACGATCTTGAACCAAAAAGGCAAAAACATGGTTTGTATCTATGTTGCCATCGGACAAAAGCAATCCACCGTTGCTGGGGTTGTTGAAACCCTTCGTAAAAATGGTGCGCTTGACTATACCATCGTCGTTTCCGCGACAGCATCTGATCCTGCTCCATTGTTGTTCTTGGCTCCTTATGCAGGTTGTGCAATGGGTGAGTTCTTCATGTACAATGGCGGACACGTGCTTTGCGTATATGATGACTTAACTAAACAAGCGATGGCTTATCGTGAGCTTTCCTTGCTACTTCGCCGTCCTCCAGGTCGTGAAGCCTATCCAGGGGATGTATTCTATCTTCACTCCCGTTTGTTAGAGCGTGCAGCGAAGTTAAATGATGATTTAGGTGGAGGATCCTTAACTGCCCTTCCATTCATCGAAACCCAAGCGGGTGACGTTTCTGCTTATATTCCAACTAACGTAATTTCCATTACCGATGGACAGATCTTCCTTGAGTCTGACTTGTTCTACTCCGGGGTTCGTCCTGCGATCAACGCCGGTATCTCCGTATCTCGTGTAGGGGGATCTGCGCAGATCAAAGCGATGAAGAAAGTTGCTGGTACACTTCGTCTTGACTTGGCTCAGTATCGTGAACTTCAAGCGTTTGCTCAGTTCGGATCTGACTTGGATAAAGCAACCAAAGCTCGTTTGGATCGTGGGGAGCGTACGGTTGAAATCTTGAAGCAAGGTGTTAACGAGCCAATGGCCGTTGAAAAGCAAGTTCTTTCCTTGTACGCCTTGACCAAAGGGTTCATGGATGATGTGGCTGTCGAAGATATCCGTCGTTTCGAAAGTGAACTTCATGCGTTCTTTGATACCAATAAAAAAGATTTGTTAGACCATATCGTAAATTCGAAAGAATTGCCACCAGAGGATCAGTTGAAAGCTGGAATCGAAGAGTTCAAAAAAGGCTTTGCGTCCTCGAAATAATCTAAAAATCGATTCAAAAAAAGGTGGTGAATGATATGGCTGGTGGAGGAAGCCGCGAAATAAAACGCCGCATTAAAAGCGTTAAGAATACTCGGCAAATCACCAAAGCAATGAAGATGGTTGCCGCTGCCAAACTGCGTCGTGCGCAGGAACGTGCGGAGGAGAGCCGTCCTTATGCAGAGAAAATCCGTGAAGTGGTGTTCAGTATTGCTTCCGGTGCAAGTGGTGTGAAGCATCCGATGCTCGAGCACCGTCCGGTGAAAAAGACAGGTTACATCGTCATCACGTCGGACCGCGGACTTGCTGGAGGTTTTAACAGCAATACCTTGCGTAAAGCTGTTTCCTTGATTAAGGAACGTCATCAAAGTCCGGATGAATACGGGATTTTTGTGGTCGGCAGAAGGGGAAGAGACTTTTTCACCAAGCGTGGATATCCGATCTTGGCGGAAATCACCGGGTTGCCCGATGCACCCACTTTTGCCCATATTAAACAAATCACGTCAAAAGCTGTCGGCTTTTTCGCTGATGGAACGATTGACGAGTTGAATTTGGTTTACAACAAGTTTAAAAGTGCGTTAACACAGATTCCAACCGAAGTGCGTCTCTTGCCATTAGGTGAGGTGGATGAGGCTGCGTCTACAACTGCTTCTGCAGCTGCGAAGACCAGTTACGAATACGAGCCATCGGCGGAGGAAGTACTTAGTGTTTTATTGCCAAAATACGCGGAAACGCTCATTTATAGTGCTCTGCTCGATTCCAAGGCCAGTGAAGAAGGCGCTCGGATGACAGCGATGGGTAGTGCAACAGATAACGCAAGCTCAATGCTTGAGTCTTTAACCCTTTCCTTTAACCGTGCACGTCAGGCAGCGATTACGCAGGAAATTGCGGAAATCGTAGCTGGTGCCAACTCGTAAGGAAAAATAAGTAGGAGGTATACCATGAATAAAGGACGCGTAGCTGTGATAATGGGTCCAATTGTCGACATCGAGTTCGAACGTGGACAATTGCCTGCTATCTATAACGCCGTAAGAATAAAGTATGACAGTGAAAATGGTGGCCCTGCCATCGATTTGACTGTAGAAGTTTCCCTTCACTTGGGTGACAATATGGTTCGTTGCGTTGCCATGTCCTCAACGGATGGACTTGTTCGTGGTGCGGAAGCGGTTGACTTAGGGAAACCAATCTCTGTACCTGTAGGTCCAAAAACTTTGGGACGTGTGTTCAACGTATTGGGAGATCCTATCGATCTTCAAGATGCACCAGCTGAAGTTCCAACATTGCCAATTCACCGTCCAGCACCACCATTTGAAGACCAAGCACCAGCTGACCAAATCCTTGAAACAGGGATTAAGGTTATTGACCTTCTTGCTCCATATGCAAAGGGTGGTAAGATCGGTCTATTCGGGGGTGCCGGTGTAGGTAAAACCGTATTGATCCAGGAATTGATCAACAACATCGCGCAAGAGCACGGTGGATACTCCATCTTCGCCGGTGTTGGTGAGCGTACTCGTGAAGGAAACGACTTGTATCATGAAATGAAGGATTCCGGGGTTATCTCCAAGACTTCCATGGTGTTCGGTCAGATGAACGAGCCTCCTGGAGCGCGTATGCGTATTGCCTTGACAGGTTTGACCATGGCGGAATACTTCCGTGATGAAGAAGGCCGTGACGTGTTGTTCTTCGTTGACAACATCTTCCGCTTTACCCAAGCAGGTTCTGAGGTATCCGCGCTTCTAGGCCGTATGCCATCTGCGGTAGGTTACCAGCCTACACTTGCTACTGAAATGGGTCAAATGCAGGAGCGTATTACGTCAACTAAAAAGGGTTCTGTAACTTCCATCCAGGCGATCTATGTACCTGCGGATGACTATACGGACCCAGCGCCAGCTACAACGTTTGCTCACTTGGATGCAACAACGAACCTTGACCGTGGTATCTCCGAGTTGGGGATCTACCCTGCCGTGGATCCATTGGCTTCGACTTCCCGTCTGTTGTCACCTGAAATCTTGGGTCAAGAACATTATGATGTTGCTCGTGGTGTTCAGGCTGTATTGCAGCGTTACAAAGAATTACAAGATATCATCGCCATCCTTGGTATGGACGAGTTATCTGATGAAGATAAGCAATTGGTTGCTCGTGCCCGTAAAATCCAACGTTTCTTATCCCAGCCTTTCCACGTTGCTGAACAGTTTACTGGTTTCCCTGGTAAATACGTTCCCGTTAAGGATACGGTTCGCAGCTTTAAAGAAATCCTTGAAGGGAAGCACGATGACCTTCCTGAGGCAGCTTTCCTTTATGTAGGAACGATCGAAGAAGCTGTCGAAAAGGGTAAGAAGATGTTAGAGGAAGCGAAGTAGTACAACCCTAAAACCCCATCAGTCGGGACCGTCCTCTGTTGCCATTATTGGAACAGAGATCTTACAGGGGAGGACCTTAAACTATGAATACAGTATTAGTAGAAGTCGTTACTCCTGAACGGGTTGTCTATCGTGGGGATGCTCGCATCGTCGTGGCCAAAGGACTTGAGGGGGAACTAGGTATTCTCCCAAATCACGTTCCCTTGGTTACACCACTCAGGATTGCACTCGTCCAGATTAAAAAAGCAGAGGGTGAGGATGTCATCGCGGTAAGCGGTGGCTTCATGGAAGTCCGCAAGGACAAAATCACCATCTTAGCCGAAGCGGCTGAACTGCCGCAGGATATCGACGTAACTCGCGCAACCGCCGCAAAGGAACGCGCCGAACAACGCCTATCCGACAAAAAGGATGACATCGACTCCAAGCGCGCTGAACTAGCTCTCCAACGAGCTCTTGTCCGCTTGCAGGTTACGAATAAGAAATAAAAGTAAGAGGCTGTTCCCTTTATTTGGGGGACAGTCTTTTTTTCTGTTTAAGAATTTATAAGCTATGGGGTGTAATGGATGACCCTTTTTAATTGTTGTTCGGGGAACCGTTTTGTGAGAGCTTGTTTTGTTCTGAGACGGCGGGGCTGAGTTGAGCTGAACTGGGCAAGGGTAGGCGAGGCGAGGCGAGGCGAGTGTCTTGCCGGTGCAGAGCTGGAAGAGCTGGGGTGCGGCTTATATTTTTTGCAACCTATGGCCACTATCCCATCCTGTCAGGTATAGATGTGGTGGGATGCATTTGTATTTGAGGGCTGGTATAGGCTGTGAACGGGCCGGAAGTAAATTTATTCCAAGATATTGGAAGAAATCGTCAAGTAACGGAATCAGTATCCGTCCGCAAACCCTTCAAAAAGTGAACAAATCTCCGATTTAGCTGATTCTATGTCCGGTCGAGCCGCTTGCCAGTGCTAGGTGGTTTATTATGTTTTGCAACCTATGGCCATTATTCCATCCAGTCAGGTAGAAAGTTGATGGGCTGCGTTTTCATTTGAGAGGCTGGTATAGGCAGTGAACGGGGTAGTGTAAAGTTATTCCCAGAGGGTGGAAGGAATCGTCAAGTAAACGGAATCAGTTATCGTTCGCAAACCCTTCAAAAAGTGAACAAATCTCCGATTTAGCTGATTCTATGTCCGGTCGAGCCGCTAGCCAGTGCTAGGTGGTTTATTATGTTTTGCATCCTATGACCATTATTCAATCCAGTCAGGTAAATGAGTTAATCTGGAAGGAGGAACCCAATGAAGGACATTCCAACCGGAAAAGTTGAAAATTAAGTGAAGAAACTCTCCTTATTTGTCTGATTCATATAAAATTGTGCTAAGTAAGGGGGGATTTTCCACTTATCATTGCAAAAATCGCGCAAAATACAGTCTTTTTATTCAATAAGAATAAAAACTCCACCTATTCGAGGAATTTTCCAAGTCTAAGTAAAATAGGTGTAAAATCTCCCCTTATTGAAAATGGGGTGCGGAACTCTGTGGGATTGTTAGTTGGTTACTTGTGATAATGGACGTTGCTACCGGTGAATTTATCACAAAATGCCTGCCTACCAGTTAAAAACAGTGCACCAACGACAACTGGGGTCTACAAACAAATAGTTTCTCACAATTTCCAACCGGAGTGAAAGGGATAATGGGCATACACATTAAAAAATAAGTACATCGCAACCCCAGTCCATCCCCCACCCCTCCAATTTGCAACCGGAGTGGAAGGGATAATGGGTACACACATTGGAAAACAAGTACATCGCAACCCCGTGATCCCCCCCCACCCCTCCAAATTCCAACCGGAGCGAAAGGGATAATGGGCACACACATTGGAAAACAAGTACATCGCACCACCGCCCACCGACCTAAGTTTCTCGTCCCAAACGTAAAATACCACAAAAAAACCCCATACATATTCAAATTTTTTGTGCAATGTAAACAATTGTACACTTTACAAATAAGGCTTTTTCCTTTAACGTAGATATGTAAGGAATCTGTAATTGAATTATACTCGGATTTCCAAATAATGGTTGGCTTTCATCGTTACTTTTTAACTAACGTTTATGTTGTACCTTTACAACTCAACAAGTGTTGCTCAGTAAGGGGAAATCGATCGATATGAGCTAGAAACGATTTTTTGAGGAGGTCAATCAATCATGTCTTCACCACTAGGTAATGAATTAAAGCGACTGCGCGAGGCGAAAGGATATACCCTTGAAGAAGCCTCCCAACAAATTGGCATCACACGACAATATTTAAGCATGTTGGAGAAGGGGCAGAGAAAATCGGCATCCTTTGAAATTATGACACGACTTTCCCAGATCTATCAGGTGCCTATGGAGTACCTTGGCAAGTTTATTGGATCTAATGCACAGGAATTAACGGAAAATGAATTGAATACGTGGACACAGCTCAACAAAAAACTAGAGGAAGAAATTTACGGGAATTCAGTGAACGAGCTGTTGACATGGTTGAAGGCAAGATAAACTTACCAGATTTTGTAAACCTTTACAATTGGCCTTCGATAAGGGTTCCCGGCGCTAAAGACAGCGCTTAAAGGGACCCTTTTTTACTGTGTGGGAATCGGCATCTTATCGGTATGACGGTTTCTGATTCCTTCGGAACTCTGTCGATTTTCCTCCGCATAGAAAGGATTGGTGTCCCTTCGTGGAGAAAGCAGAAAAGAGGGCACATCCAACCCCCGCAAATTCCGCTTTTCTCATTATGTAAGATGATGTTTCTCGGCAATATAGTTGAGGAGCTCCTCACAGGAGCGGCGGATGATTTGATAGGATTCGAGAAAAGCAGCATCACCCTGACTCCATGGGTCAGGCACGTCTCCGCCTTTTTCCACCACATCAAACTCACGCAGCAGGAAAAGCTCGCCTTTGACCATCTGACCAAGTTTTTCGATGTTCCTTCGATTCGAGGCGTCCATGGCAATCACGTAATCCCACTGCCCCAAGTCCCCCGGCAAAAACTGCCGCGCTCGCTGCTCATCAATGGAAAACCCGTGCTGCTTGGCGACTTTCCGCGAACCGGGATCAGGAGCCTTCCCCACGTGATACCTAGCGGTTCCTGCAGAATCAATGTGAAACAAGTCGGACCAGCCTTTCTCCCGCACCAGCTCACGAAAAACCCCTTCCCCCAAGGGGGATCGACAGATATTTCCCAAACAAACGAATATGACATTTATCACAGTTTCAGCACCTCCTTGGTGTTATGATATCACAAAAAGAGAATAGAATAGTTTTTAAGGACAGGAAGAAGGGATTTCTATAGAATTAAAAAAATGGAAAGCATGTGAGGTTAGACATAACCTCACCCGATTTGCTATACTTGGTATTGTGTTCATTTTTGTATATTTATTATGGTAAATGGAGGGAAATCCATGGCTGACTTGTACTCCAATAATTACCTGATTGTAGCCATCTTCTTTATCCTTGGGTTAGCTCTTCCGATTGGGGCCTTAACTGCAGGGCGTTTTTTACGTCCAAATAACCCCATCGCAGAGAAGCGAACCACTTATGAGAGCGGGATGGAACCGATTGGCGGCAGTTGGGTACAGTTTAATGTGAAATACTACATATACGCTTTGTTGTTTGTAGTGTTTGACGTCGAGACAATATTCCTATATCCATGGGCAGTAGCTTACGATCAGTTAGGTCTTTTTGCCTTGGTTGAGATGTTGATTTTTGTAACGCTGCTGGTAATTGGTTTAATTTATGCCTGGAAAAAGAAGGTGTTAGAATGGGATTAAATCTAGAGGGAATTACGCCAGAGGTTCAAGAACAACTCAATCGTAACGTGTTTATGACAACCTTAGAGCAAGTCAAAGCTTGGTCACGCAGTAACTCTTTGTGGCCGATGAGCTTTGGGCTTGCTTGTTGTGCGATTGAAATGATGGCAACAGGCGGAGCTCACTATGATTTTGACCGCTTTGGAGTGTTGTTTCGCGCCTCGCCACGTCACTCTGACGTGATGATCGTGGCAGGTACAGTGACTAAAAAGATGGCTCCAGCTCTTCGCCGTCTATACGATCAAATGCCAGAACCAAAATATGTCATTGCTATGGGCGTCTGTGCGACTGCAGGGGGGCCTTATGTCAATGCTTATTCTGTTGTAAAAGGGGTCGACCAAATCGTTCCTGTTGACGTATATATTCCAGGGTGCCCGCCGAATCCAGCTGCGCTGATCTATGGAGTAAACAAACTTCAGGAAAAGATTCGATGGGAGGCTAAGACTGGAAGGAGGGTGACCAGTCGGTGAGTACACCAGAGGAAAAAGCCGCTGCCGCCGCGAAGGCGAAAGAAGAGGCGATGCGTAAGTTGAAAGAAAGAGAAGCAGCAGCTGCTGCCGGAGAGAAGCCATCTGCATCTGAAACCCCTGCAGCCACTGTACCGGAGGCTCAGGCCGAGAAGCCATTTAGCGAGATGACGCCAGAGGAGAAGGCCGCTGCGAAAGCGAAAGCCATTGCGGAAGCAAAAGCCAAGGCTGCTGCTAAGTTAAAAGGTGAGGAACCTGCAGCCGCTGTACCGGAGGCTCAGGCCGAGAAGCCATTTAGCGAGATGACGCCAGAGGAGAAGGCCGCTGCGAAAGCGAAAGCCATTGCGGAAGCAAAAGCC
>NZ_JAGGKT010000016.1 GCF_017873965.1 Ammoniphilus resinae
CCCTTATTTCCCGTATGTTGAAATTTAAGTATATAAAAAAATACCTGCAGATAAAACACTCTTTTTCAAGTGTCCTAACTACAGGTACCATATTATGATGGGGTTGCCTCTTTTTTTGTGGAATCCAGGTCACAAAAAGAGGGGTCCAGGTCACGGGAAATAGGATTTAGGTCACGGGAAATAAAGTCCTGCTCACATTGGTGTAATGATTACAAATAAATACCCCATTCAGTATTCTTCTAACTTCCTCGGTAAGTCCCCCTTTTTTATGTTGACTAATAAGTAAACATAATGATAATATGTCTATTATAAAACAAACAAAAATAGGATGTGTTTACTTATGTTTTCGGAATTACTTTGGAATGCCTCTATCGAAGAGCTTAAAAAAGGATACACCCTCGAGACGGATCAGTATGTTTGTCTGCTTTGCGGGACTCAGTTTGAAAAAGGGAGGATCTACCCGGACCAAGACCGATTCTACGATGCGGAACGTTTTACGCAAATTCATATCGAGCAATATCATGGATCAGTGTTTGAATACTTGATTCACCAGGACAAAAAAATCACAGGTCTCACCGATCATCAGAAAAACCTGCTACACCTTTTTTATCAAGGGAAAAGCGATCCCGAGGTGCAAAAGGAAATGGGAATCGGCAGTGCCTCGACGATTCGCAACCATCGTTTTGCTCTCAAGGAGAAGGAGCGCCAAGCAAAGATATTTTTAACCTTGATGGAGCTGTTGCAGGAAAATGGAGAAAAGCAGCCCAAGTCCCGTGCACTCCAGCCCTTTCCGAAGAAACTAAAGGATAAGCGATCCGTACTGGAAAAAATAGTGAAGCAATTTGATCCAGACCAGATCTACACCGAGAAGGAAATCAATGACCATTTAAAAGAGACTTTCGACGATTATGTGATGGTACGTAGGTATTTAATTGATCTTGGATTTTTAGAGCGAAAACCTGAGGGAAGTGAATACTGGGTAAAGTCCGCCCAAAAAGAGGAGAAGTCAGAAAAGGGGATGGAAGAATTGGATAGAAAGAAGGAACTGAAACAGCAATATAAAGAAACGAAAAGTGAGGCTGGGGTGTATCAAATTCGCAACACGCAAAACAACAAAATCTATATCGATAGCACCACAAATTTGAAGACTTTAAGTGGGAAATTGTTTCAGCTGAAGATGGGCTCCCATATGAACAAAGCCTTACAAGCGGAGTGGAATCAGTATGGGGAAGATGCATTTGTCTTTGAGGTGCTAGAAATTTTAAAAGAGAATAAAAATGAATATGTTGATCCGAAAGATGATTTAAAAAAGCTTGAACAAAAGTGGTTAGATCATCTTCAGCCCTATGGGGATCAAGGGTATAATAAGAAAAAATCTTAATGAATAGGAGTACCAAAGATGAAATCGGCCCAAGAGGTTGTGAATTCACAGGGGAATGAAAATCAGACAGTCATGCGCCCTATGTTGATCTTTTTGATCCCCTTAATTTTAAGTAATGCCCTGCAATCGATTGGGCAATTAGCCGGCAGTATCTTTGTCGGCCGGTGGGTGGGGGTCGATGCGTTAGCGGCGATTTCGGCCTTCTTTCCGCTATTTTTTCTGCTTATTTCTTTCACGATCGGAATCGGTGCGGGCAGTTCGATTCTCATCGGTCAGGCGTACGGTGCGGGAAATCAGGAGCGACTAAAAGCAGTAGTCGGAACAACACTGACCACAACCTTTGTGCTAAGTGTCCTACTGGCTTTGATCGGTGGAATCTTCACTTGGGATATTCTGCGCCTGATTGGAACGCCGGAAAATGTGATTGGGGTTAGCGTTCACTATGCCCGCATTTTATTTTGGTCGATGCCCATTCTGTTTTTATACATTGCTTATACGACGTTCATGCGGGGAACAGGAGATTCAAAAACCCCTTTTCACCTGCTCATTGTTAGTACCTCACTAAATGTTGCGCTCTTGCCTTTTCTTATTTTCGGCTGGTTGGGCTTGCCTGAACTCGGGGTTTATGGTGCAGCTTATGCTTCTGTGATTTCGACGGTTTTAACCTTTATCGTGATGCTCATTTATCTGAAGAAAACCAACCACCCGCTACAATTTGATGCGTCGGTTCGGCAACATTTACGGATTGACATGGCTTTACTAAAAAAGCTCCTGCGCCTTGGGATTCCATCCAGCGTCAATATGATCCTGGTTTCTTTATCAGAAATTGCCGTGATCACTTTTGTCAATCGTTTTGGATCGGATGCAACGGCAGCTTATGGTGCAGTTAACCAGGTGGTCAGTTACGTTTCCATGCCAGCGATAAGTCTCGGTATGGCGGTTTCGATTTTTGCGGCTCATGCCATTGGGAGGGGCCAACAAGAACAGTTAGCCCAGGTCTTCCGAGCGGGGTTACTGCTAAACTACTTGATCGGCGGATTCCTGGTGATCGTTGTCTATCTTTTTTCACAGCATATTCTATCCTGGTTCCTCACCAACCAGTCAACGCTTGAAATCGCCCATAGCCTATTGATGATCACTCTGTGGAGTTACCTGGTTTTCGGTCATGCGATGATTGTCAGCTCCATGATGCGAGCCAGTGGAACGGTGTTGTGGCCCATGGTATTTGGCATTGTCTCTATTTGGTTGGTGGAGGTACCGGTTGCCTATTACCTTTCTTCGTTCACAAGCCTTGGAATTAAAGGGATCTGGATTGGATATCCAGCTGCCTTTTTCGTGAACCTCCTTTTACAATATACCTATTATCGCCTGATCTGGAAAAAGAAACGGATAGAACGGTTAATCTAAAATTGTCGTTTTTCCCCTATTTCCATGGTATAATGGGTAACTTCCATGGGAAGGGGCGATGTTAAAAATGAGACGGTGGTTTCTCATCTTTGGAGTGGTATTGATCTTTATCTCGATTAATCCATTATTTTTAATGGGACGGGAAATTTACTATGAAAATAAAGTGAATCGAGAGTTTCAAATCGATCAAATTAGCGTGAACTTCATGGAGCTTGGAAAGGTTGAGATCCTTGGAAAAGGGGCTCCGATTGAGGTTGAAGGGATCACGGTCAAGAACGATCTGCAGCGGGGAAAAGATTCAACCCAATATACTCGGGAATACGCCTGGAATGGTCATACGATTCTAACCCAAGATTATTTTCAGCCGGGGATTGTCGATGAAGAGGACTATCCGCTTTCCAAATTGAAGGTGGTCATCAATGGCAAGGATTATTCTGTTGAAAATCCGATTGAGATACGTCCAAATTACTTTGATAACAATCGATACCATGGCTTTTTTGGTGTGTTAAGGGTTAAATCGGAGGGGAACGAAGAATTGGTTCTTGTTCAACGGGTTTCCGGCCCTGAATTTAAAAGGGAGCAAGACCTTGCTTGGCGCACTCTTCGGATTCAAAAGGATGGGCAAGTCACCCTGGACCAATTTACCTATGATGAACGGGGGGATCTTCCGCAGCGGGTGAACTTTGTCAATCAGGCATCGACCTCGCCGATTGCACTCGGATATCGTTCAAATATCCTGCAGGGTTGGCCCAGTCTCTTGTTTCCACTACTTTATCCATTTGGGACTGCAACTTTTGGGCTGTTGTTTACGTTAATAGGTTTGTTGATGAGGAAGAAAAAAGGTTTAGCATGAGAGGAGAAAATTTGTGGACCAAAAAATAGAAAAAGACGGAGGCACCTTTGGGAGTAAGGAGAACCTTTTAGTCATTATCGTGATGATCTTTGGTGTGTTTGTCGCTATTCTGAATGAAACCCTGCTGAATGTGGCCCTGCCGAAAATTATGGCAGATATCGGGATCGAACCAAGTACAGCGCAGTGGCTTAGTACGGGATACCTCTTGGTGATCGGTGTATTGATTCCGGTCACAGCCTTTCTAATTGAACGGTTTACGACAAGGGGTCTCTTTTTATCGGCAATGGGTTTATTTACGCTCGGGACTTTGATTGCGGCGATCTCACCGAATTTTGCTGTGTTGTTGTTGGGAAGGGTCTTGCAAGCAGCGGGAACAGGGCTGATGTTCCCGCTGCTTACGAATGTCGTATTCGCGATGGTTCCTTTGGAAAAAAGGGGTTCAGCAATGGGGACGATTGGAATCGTGATCACCTTTGCCCCGGCGATTGGACCGACGTTGTCCGGGATTATTGTCGAGCACTTTAGTTGGCGTGTTTTGTTTTATAGTGTTTTGCCGATTGCGTTGTTTGTGATTGTTTTTGCTTTTATCAAATTGAAAAATGTCACGGAAGTCAGCCGTCCGTCGATTGATCTTGTTTCCCTGTTTCTATCCACTGTAGGATTTGGCGGAATCGTGTTTGGGTTTAGCAGTGCCGGCGGAGAAAATGTGGAGTGGACCAGCAACGAGGTGTGGATGCCGATTGTGATTGGTGGGGTTTCGCTCGCATTATTCACTTGGCGTCAGTTGACAATGGCTCATCCGATGCTTGATCTGCGGACATTTAGATACCCCATTTTCAGGCTATCGACTGTAATTATGATCATCGTGATGATGGCGATGTTCTCTGCAATGATGCTGTTGCCGATCTTTTTGCAAAATGGGCTTGGATATAGTCCGCTAAAAGCTGGCTTCGTGATGCTTCCCGGTGGGATCGTGATGGGGATTATGTCACCGGTCACCGGGCGATTGTTTGATAAGTTTGGGGCCAAGTGGCTCGCCGTAATCGGATTAGGGTTGATGGCTGTGACGCTGTGGCGATTTGCTTTTATCACCGTGACGACACCATATCTGGAGATTATGGTGATGAATACTTTGCTGATGCTAGGGATTTCCATGCTCATGATGCCCGTCATGACTAATGCCCTGAACCAACTTCCGGTTCCATTGTATCCCCACGGTACAGCGATCATCAGTACATTGCAGCAGGTGGCCGGTGCAGTCGGTACAGCCCTTTTAGTGACTGTGATGTCGACCAGCGCGGAGCGTTTTATGGAACAGGCAGGAAGCACTGCTGATCCAGTACTCGCGCTGACCGCAGGGATGAAAACTGCATTCTTGATCTCCTTCGGTCTAGTTGTCATTGCTTGGATCGTTGCGTTTAAGATTAAGCGGGCGAAAGCGGTTATGGAGACGAGGGAAGCTTCAGGATATTGAGGTTGAGGTCGAGGTTGGCGTCGGTCAATGAACTTCATTAAGGCTATGAAGATCAATGAGGCCGATCAGACGTCGGTCAATGAACTTCATCGGAGCTATGAAGATCAATCACGCCGATCAGACGCCGGTCATTGAACTTCATCAAGGCTATGAAGATCAATGAGGCCGATCAGACGTCGGTCAATGAACTTCATCAAGGCTATGAAGATCAATGAGGCCGATCAGACGTCGGTCAATGAACTTCATCGGAGCTATGAAGATCAATGAGGCCGATCAGACGTCGGTCAATGAACTTCATCGGGGCTATGAAGATCAATGAGGCCGATCAGACGCCGGTCAATGAACTTCAAGGCTTTGATGCCCACCTCCTCAAACCCAAGAAAAGCATATTCCCCCCCCTCCCAGTAAAAAGTAAGAAGGGAAAAAACTGGGAGGTACCCACCATGAGTAAAGAATTAAATTACCCATCTTCACAACCCCCACAACATCAATTTCAACAGCCTGGCTTGGAATATGAGATGAATCCTCTGCCGATTTCCGAGGATCGCGACTATAAAGGAAGCGGTAAGCTGAAAGGGAAAGTGGCATTAATAACCGGCGGGGACAGTGGAATTGGTCGAGCGGTGGCAATCGCCTATGCAAAGGAAGGGGCCAACGTAGCCATAAGCTATCTTTCCGAGCATCAGGATGCAGAAGAAACAAAGCGACGCGTGGAAGAAACGGGGCAAAAATGCCTGCTGATTCCTGGGGATATCGGGGATGAGGCGTTTTGTACAAAGATCGCCCAGCAAGTGGTACAAACCTTTTCGGGTCTCGATATTCTGGTCAACAACGCCGCTGAGCAGCATCCGCAGCCTGGGATTGAATACATTACTTCGGTCCAACTTGAAAGAACTTTCCGTACAAACATCTTTGCCATGTTTTACCTAACCAAAGCAGCTCTTCCCTACCTTAAACCAGGCAGCAGTATTGTCAATACTGCTTCGATTACAGCGTATAAAGGAAATGAACAGTTAATCGATTATTCATCAACAAAAGGGGCTGTCGTCACCTTCACTAGGTCCTTATCCCAATCTATAGTGAATAAAGGAATTCGCGTCAATGCCGTAGCACCAGGGCCGATTTGGACCCCGCTAATTCCTTCAACCTTTACCGCAGAACAAGTGGCGGTTTTCGGTACGGATACCCCGATGAAGCGCGCAGGACAGCCAGAGGAGTTGGCAGCGGGATATGTATTCCTAGCTTGTGATGATTCCTCTTACATGACAGGGCAGATGCTTCATATAAATGGGGGGACGATTGTTAATGGGTGATTCATTTCACTGAGTTTTTCCGCCATCATTTTGTCCTTCATTGCCTAGATGAAGGACAAATCTCCAAACCTCCACACGGACTATGACAAAATATCCCAAATTTTTATTGATTTACAATTAAAATTATCATAATATTAGCCATATAATGCCAAATGTTTATTTAATGTTTTATTTTAATAGAATTGAAATACAAATAGAAGGGAAGTACATAACATGGAATTAAAAGGTCGTGTAGTTTTGGTTACTGGTGGGGCAACTGGGCTAGGACGTGAGGTTTCATTAGACTTGGCAAAATCGGGGATGTCTGTTGCTGTCAACTATTCTCGTTCAGAGCAGGATGCAAATGAGACGGTTGAGGCGATTCAAGCTTTGGGTGGAACCGCTATGGCCATTCGGGCAGACGTTTCTTCCAGCGCGGAAGTGAATGATATGATAGGGGCGATTATTGAAAAGTTTGGTAGATTAGATGCGGTTGTGGCCAATGCAGGGACGACTGTCTTCCGTTCTTTTGACGATATCGATGGGGTAACAGAAGAGGATTGGGATCGCATCATGGCAGTGAACGTGAAAGGTGCTTGGCTTACTGCAAAAGCAGCTGCTCCCTATATGAAAAAACAGGGGGCTGGTCGAATTGTCATCACCACCTCTGTAGCAGGCATTAGACCAAGAGGAAGCTCCCTTCCATACTCCGTTTCAAAAGCGGCTGCAATCCATTTGACCAAAGGCTTGGCTAAAGGATTAGGGCCAGAAATACTAGTCAATGCAATTGCCCCTGGATTATTGGATACGAGATGGACACGTGGGCACAGTCAGAAGACAATTGATAGCTTCATAGAAAGCTCACCGCTTCATTCTCTTCCAACTTTAGCTGATAACGCACGGCAAATCAAAGCACTAATCGAAACCGATTCGATGACGGGAGCGATCGTTGTGATTGATAGTGGGTCCACACTGTAGAAGGAGCACTCGTTGCTCCTTTTTTTCATTGGGCCGATTCGATTCGGTTTTCCTCTGTCCAATCAACCCCCTCGAACAAAGTTCATAATACTTTCAGAAGTATAATGAACTCCCTTGCAGTAAAATAGATTCATCAAATATAAAAAAATAATTATTTATGATCCAGTACATAGGGAGGAGGGGCAGTGATGAAGTTTTGGAAAACACAAGGAATCGTGATCATGGTATCACTTATCATGCTCGTACTCGCTTTCCTTTTTATTGAACTATCAGATCCAGCTTTTCGAGTGCAAAACCATCTTACGATTCATCTCATTATCGAGATTGTTATTATCATCATCTCTTTTACGATCGCCCTGCAGGCGTGGATGATTTTTCCGCATATTTTGTCCAATCACCGATTGTGGCTTGGCTCGCTTTTCCTATCGATTGGCATCCTGGAGATCTTCCAGGTCATTACATATAAAGGAATGCCGTTTTTCCTAGTGGACAGTTCACCCTATCGTGCGACCTGGTTTTATATTGTAAATCGAGTGACACAGGCCTTATGCCTGCTCTTGATTGTGGTAACCAAGGAAAAGCAGGTGCAGCCTCAATATCGATGGGGAGCTTATGGCTTGGCTTTTTTCTATTCACTTCTATGGATAGCGATCATTCTTCATCCCAATCAAGTCCTCCCGCAATTGGTTGTGGAAGGGATCGGAACGACGGCACTTAAAAATGGCCTGCAGTATACAGCGATTATTTTGCAATTCCTTATCATTGTTGTTCTTGTGAAAAATATAAAGTCCAAAGAAACCTTCAACCGAGTGCTGATTTTAGCTTCGATCTATTTAATGATTGGCGATTCGATGTTCACTACATACAAAAGTGTTTACGATGTAATGAATTTTGTTGGGCATATCTTTCAGGTATTTGGCTTCTACTTCCTTTTAAGGGCTCTCTATTATAGTTCTGTGGAGGAACCTTTCCAAAAATTAAAAGAAGCACGCGAACATTTGGCTTTTGTCGCTCATCACGATGAAACGAGCAAGCTCCCGAATTCACGCTACATTGATGAAAAGCTGGACCAGATGATAGAACAGCATGCAGATGGCAAAGTGGTTGTGTTATTGCTTGAAATGGCCCGCTTTAAAACGATTAATCAATCACTCGGCTATACCTTCGGAGATCTGGTTTTGCAATCGGTAGCAGCCCGTCTTCGTGAGTCTCTTTCTGATGATTTATTTTTGGGGAAGTTGAGAGGGGACAAGTTTTGCATCCTGGCCCCCAGTGCAATAGCTGGTGAATCCCCGGTGGGAATTTGTCGGCATATTCACGAGGCATTGCACGACCCTTTTGTGATTCAGGGCCTTCTTTTAAATGTCACCGTAAACATAGGAATTGCGGTTTATCCAGAACACGGCGAAGCGAAAAGCGAACTTCTGCGACACGCGCAGATTGCCATGAACGAAGCTGAGCAGGACGTCGATCGATTTGCCATTTTTCATCCGACCATGGAGCAGCAGTCTTTGGCTAGGTTAGTCCTGGAACAAGATTTACATAAAGCTCTGGAAAAAAACGAATTACATGTCGTCTATCAACCACAAGTTGATTTATGTAACGGGCAGATCCTTGCCCTCGAGGCCCTTCTGCGATGGAAGCATCCGAAACAAGGGTGGATTTCGCCGGGTCAATTTATTCCGATTGCGGAAGAAACAGGGTTGATTATTCCAATTGGTGAATGGGTATTAAGAACGGCATGTAGACAGGTAAAGGCTTGGCACGAACAGGGATTTCCGCCCTTTGGCATATCCGTGAATCTCTCTACACGGCAATTTTTCCAGCATAATTTAGCGGAAAAGGTTGAAGAAATTCTTGAGGAAACAGATCTTCCTTCGCATTATCTAGAGTTGGAAATTACCGAAAGCATGACGATGAATGTGAGCCATGCAATTGGTGTTTTGCAAAAGTTAAAGAAGCTTGGAGTAAAAGTCTCTGTCGATGATTTCGGTACAGGGTATTCCTCCTTGAATTATTTAAAAGAACTTCCCATCGACCGGTTAAAAATTGATCAATCCTTTATCCGAAATATACTAGAAGATAAACAAAATGCTGCCTTAACCTCGATGATCATCTCGATGGCCAAATTCCTGGAAATCAAAGTGATTGCCGAAGGGGTAGAGACCTTGGAGCAATTCCGTTATTTGGAGCGTCATCAGTGCCACCAAGGACAGGGATATCTCTTTAGCCCGCCCATTTCGGCGGAAGATTTCACTGCACAATTTTTTGAGAAACAAAATCAATTCCAGTCCTATGTTTTACACTAGATGACTGTCCCTGGCGCCAGGTTATGGTGTCGGGATATTTTTTTGCTGCAATTAAATATTGCATTTTTTCAGATTTGTTATATCATTTAGGTATATTTTAGAAAATTTAAACGGTTAAATATTATCTTTCACAGGAAGTGAGGATTTGGTAACGATTAAGGACATTGCAAAGCATGCGGGCGTTTCCGTGGCTACCGTTTCTTATGTATTAAACAACACAAGATACGTGAGTCCACAGCGAAGGGAACGCGTTTTGCAGGCTGTTGAGGAACTGAATTATGTTCCCAACGCTGTGGCCCGTGGGCTTAGAGCTAGGAATACAAAGACTTTAGGTTTGGTTTTATCAGATATTACGAATCCCTTTTTTCCTGATTTAGCAAAAGGCTGTGAGGACGCAGCACAGGCCGCCGGTTTTTCTCTAGTCATGTTAAATACCAATGAGCAAAGGGAGCGGATCATCAATGCCGTTTTGCAAATTCGGGAAGGGAAAGTAGATGGATTAATCATCGCCAGTGCCGTCAAGCAAGACCTGGGGATTCTGCAGGAACTGGTGTTAGAAGGGTATCCCATCGTCCTGGCCCATCGCCGTATCCAGGATCTTCAGGTGGATTCTGTTGTGGCCGACAATTTCCAGGGGGTCACATCGGCCGTACGCTATTTTATTTCCCTTGGTCATACCCGGATTGCTATGTTTACAGGTGTGGATGAGACCTCAGTGAATATGGAACGAAAAGAGGGTTTTATCAAGGCGATGACAGACGCCGGTCTCCCAATCCGTCAGGAATGGATGTGCAATACGTTAGGAGATTACCAGCTCGCTTATAATGCTTCCGCAAATCTGATGCGCCTGCCTTGGGAAGAAAGACCAACTGCCGTGGTTTGTATGAATGACATGGTTGCCTTAGGAGTCATGGACGCGGTGGAGGATCGGGGATACCAGGTTCCAGCGGATATGGCAGTGATTGGCTTTGATGACCTATTTTTTGCTGGTACCCAGCGTATTCAGTTAACCAGTGTGCGTATCCCCCGCTATGAGATCGGTCAACAGGCCGCCCGTTTGATCATTGACCGAATTCAGCGAACAAAGACTATGGAACCGATGGAAATCGTTCTGCCGACGCAACTTGTGGTGAGAAAAACAAGCGGAGATGGGATTTATCGTTAGTGTGTTGATATCTAATCGATTAGAAAAAGGGAGGAGCGAGCAAAGTGAGGTTAACTAAAAAGGAAGTTTTTGAGAAAGGTCTGCAAAAAGTAGCGAATATGGAGGAGAGTTTACGTGAATTTCCGCATATTACAAGGGATGGACAATGGCTGACACACGAAAATGGGCATTGGACAGGCGGATTTTGGGTTGGGTTGTTGTGGCTGAAATCGCTATACGCGGTCGAGTCGGAGAGAGCACAGCTTCAAACAAAAGCAGCCGGATGGGCAAAACGGCTTGCTGTCCGCGTGACTGACAATAAAACGCATGATCAAGGCTTTATTTTTGGACCAAGCTGTATTTTGGGCTACCATCTGACAGGGGATCCTGAGTTTATTCGCTTGGCCGAGGCTGGGGCAAAAAACATGCGTGATCTGTTCGAAGATCGAGTCGGGCTGATTCTAGCCTGGGATGAACCAGGCTATGAAGGGGTGGCCATAGTTGATACGATCATGAACCTTCCCTTGTTATCCTGGGTTGCAAAGCAGCAGGACAAACCGGAATACCATGAACTAGCCTGCCATACTGCCGATCACATTTTACAACATCATGTTCGCCCCGACGGTTCCACTTATCATGTGGTTCGCTGGGATCCAAGCAGTTATGAGATCGTGGAAAGAAGAACCCATCAGGGCTTTGCTCCTGAAAGCTGCTGGTCCAGAGGCCAAGCTTGGGCGACCTACGGATTTGCCAATATGTACCGATACACGAAGAAGGCAGAATATCTTGAGGCGGCGCAAAAAATAGGCGAGTACTACTGGGATCATTTAGATGATGATTTGAAATTGCCAAGATGGGATTTTGTCTTCCAAAATCGTACCGACGAGCCCCTTGACGCATCTTCCGCTTCCATTGCAGCCTCCGGGATGATTTTAATGTATGATCTTCTCAAGCAGGCAGGTTCACTGGATGCGGACATTTGGCTAGATCGTGCCGACCAAATCTTGCAGGGCATGGCCACTCACTGTCTATACCATGATATGGAGCGGTTCGGGATTATTGAAAAGGCCACTGTGGATAAGCCTAGAAATTCTGGGATCAATGAGTCCACAATGTATGGTGATTATTATTTTATGGAGGCAATTTACCGTAGACTACAGCTGCATGAAGGGAATCGCAAGGGACTAGAGATTCTCTATTAATTTATGAACCGAGAATTCCGCCTATCTTTAAAGTAAAGATTTAGGCGGAATTTTCAAATTTCCCCGCTTAATCTAGCTATCTCCTCGCACACAACCCTCGCTAGTGATCATTCCCATGATCAAACTTTCCCTTCTGGTAAAAATACTTTACAATTAAACTGTTCTACGAGACCAATTTAAAAACGAAAGAAGGCAAAAGGCAATGAAAAAGAAAGGCTTCTCCTCTCGTTCTGTGCATGGGGGAAAGGACATCCATCTATCCAATCGTCCGGAAGCAATGCCAATTTATCAAACCTCTGTTTTTACTTTTGATGATTTAAGCCATATGGAAAGCTATTTTGAACCTTCCAGTGATTCCTACTTATATTCCCGTGACAAAAATCCTAATCCATCCGCTTTGGAGCAAGTCTATGCTGATCTTGAAGGCGGGGAAGCAGCGGTGGTCACCTCTTCGGGGATGGCTGGGATCTGCGCCGGGATCCTCAGCTGTGTTCAAGCGGGGGATCATGTCCTTTGTTCCTCGGAGATTTACGGTGTAACCGGTGCCTTATTGGAAAAAGAGTTAAACAGACTTGGAGTTGAGTACAGCTTTGCTTCTTTTCACGATCTTTCATCCGTAGAGAGTGCCATCCAACCGAATACGAAGGCTTTTGTCACAGAAGTCGTGGCAAATCCTTTACTTACGGTGATGGATATCGGCGCTTTGGCTGATCTGGCGCATGCCCATCAATGCCAATTGATTGTGGACAGCACTTTTACTTCACCATACGTCATTCGTCCTCTAGAATTTGGAGCAGATATCGTGGTCCACAGTGCAACGAAATATTTAAACGGCCATAACGATGTTACAGCAGGAGTGGTGATATCGGATCAGGGGAAGATCAACCGGACGCGGGAAATCATTGTGCGCATGGGTTGTAATCTTGGGCCGTTTGAGGCTTGGTTGGCTTTGCGAGGAATTAAAACCTTTGCTTTGCGGATGAAGCAGCACTGTGAAAATGGTATGAAAATAGCGCAGTTCCTTGCCCAGCACCCCAAAATTGAAAAGGTCTACTACCCTGGATTGCCGACACATCCGACTTTTGCGGTGGCAGAGAAACTATTGGATGGGCGTTATGGCGGGATGGTCAGTTTTAAAGTGGTTGATGACAAAGAGAAAATCAATCGTTTCATACGCACCCTTGAATCGATCAATCTCGCGCCATCTCTGGCAGGTGTCGCCTCAACCTTGTCACATCCGATGATGACCTCCCACCGGGCATGGTCACCGGAAAAACAACAAACCTGGGGAATTACCATGGGACTGTTGCGGCTTTCTGTTGGAATCGAAGACGCGGAAGACATCATAGCTGATTTGGAGCAGGCGTTGGAGCAGCTATAGGAGAGAATAGCGGAAAGATTTTCCGTTATTCGTAAATCTGGGCTTGAAAAGTGATGAATAGCGGAAAATTTTTCCCTTATTCGGCCAAAGGAACAGATAAATTGGGTTACTAGAGCTCAATAGCGGAAATTTTTACCGCTATTGAGCTAATATTGCTAGGATTTTTGAGTATAGCGGAAAATTTTTCCGTTAAAATCCTCGCTAGCCATGGTAGGGTGCCTATGTTAAAACCCTGTGCCCACTATCCCGCTTGATCAGAAGCTAGCCCCGCACAGAAAAACTATTCACCAGTTCTTTCACCTTCATCATCATTACCAAAGCCTCCTGGTATTCCACCCCATCAGGATTACCCGCGTAAGGGATTTCCGATGCTTTCACTAACGCATAAACGATTCCATTTCGCTCACCTAGATAGGTGTGCATGCCCGTTTCCTGACCCCAGTCATTCCAATCCTGAAGGGCGATCCGCTCGACTCCGAATAAGGCACCATCATCTTTGCCTGAGCCTTTATAAAGAAATCCAGTTCGATTTAACTCCTCATCCTTCACGATTTTCAATTTCCCTTTCCAAGAGGAGGGGAGGGCTAAAGAAAAGTCCTCCTCCTCGTAAAGATAAAACTCCCCTGACAGATAGGGAGACCGTACGCCCACAACCCCATCTTTATCCATTACGACGTCCGAAATGACCCATTTCTTATCTTCCAAAACAGCTGTAACCTTTGCCTGTTCCTGCCTTTTCAGCTTGCTCGAATCAGTCACCTCAAAAGTTAAATCATAAACTACCTTCTGTTCAGATAACTTGTTTTCTTTTGTCACCGCAAAACGCTCGACCCACGGACTGGATCCACCCGTTACCCAATTCAATTCTTCCATCGCAAAATAATATTTTGCCCGCAGTTCTTTTGACAGATATGCATACTGAATAGCCCCGTTACGATCCTGCAGTCCCTTTGCCCAAGCGTTCACAGCGTCTTTGGCCGTCGCAGCGGAAAATGCCTTCTCTAATAACTCTATCCGAACCTCGGCGGGAGCCACAGCCGCGGCGGATGCCATCCCTTGTAAACAAGTCACCAACAATGTGGTACACAACAGTAATTTTTTCATGCAGAATCCCTCCACCAGATTAAACTACATGAATAGACGAAAGCGGTTGTGGCCTCCTTACAGCTTTTTTAACTTATTTCCATCCATCCAGGAGGCTTTTCATCATCTTCTCTTTTTCCTCGGAAGGGATTGGTCCAAAAATCTTAATCTCCGTTAATCCATCCTTTTCCCCGGGTCGAAAGACAGTGAGCACATCTTCTTGATAAAAAGCATCATACCCTTCAAATGTAAAAGATTTTGTTTTCTCGGCGACCATATTAATGGAGCTTTTAATCTCAGTGTTATAAAAGAAGTAGCTGACGTGAACAGCATCCTTCATCTGCTTCTGATCTGGTTTGACGCCTCCGTTGGTATAAATAGCATGGTAAAGATGCTTGAGAATAGGGATTAACTCCCTCTTCTGAAAGGACCGGTCCTCGTTCATCACGAACATGTAATCCTGGCCCCCTTCAAATGCCAACTGAAAACCTTCTGGCACATAAGAGGGGAGGGCAAATTGTGTTCCAACTAATTTCACTGATTCCTCCCGAGTGATCGTTCCGTACATCGAAAGATCTGGGTGAGCGTCTTCTTCATTTACTTCCGTTGATCGGAACGGAGGAGGCGGTAATTCTTGTTGTGAAACAACGTTAATTTCGGTTTGACCCACTTTGCTAAAATAATTGGCCGAGGCGGTTCCAACAACTAACAGGAAAGCCGTCGAAAAAATGAGCACGGCCTTCTTCGTTGGAACAGCTTTTTTTCTAGGCTTTATATCCCTTTCAATGCGGCTCCACATATGATCAAAATCAACCTGCGGAATCTTCTCTTCCTGAAGCAATTGGCGATACTGATTTTCCATTTCACTCATTTATAAAACCCCCCATTCCTTAGCTAGTTTTTGCATCTTGGATTTTCTTTGTAATGTCTGGTGTCCTTTAAAGCAGCGTGATTTCACGGTTCCAACTGCTATCTGCAGAACTTCTGCAATCTCTTCATAGCTCAAATCATGGAAATACCGAAGAATGACAACGGACCGAATCTTTTCGGGCAGTTCCCCCAAGATCTGAAAGAGTTCCGAACGAGTTTCCTCATTGATCAATTTTTTTTCTGAGGAATGGGGATCCATTAATTTTTTCGTCCAATCCCAGATCCCCTGGCGACTCCTTCGCTTTAAAAAATTTCGGCATGTATTCATGGCGATACTCAGTAACCAAGGCTTTACCTTTTCAATGGTCAGAAAATCCCGTTCAAACGCCTTAATAAAAACATCCTGGCACACATCTTCGGCATCCTGTTGATTTTGTAGCATGTAATAGCAGGTTCGAAAAACATCTTCTTTATACAGTTCAAAAACCTCACGAGGCGTCATCGCGTATTTCCCTCCTTTCTGTTTGTTGGTTTCTATGTATGTAACAATTTTCCTGAGGAAAAGGTTCGCTTTATTTTTCTTGCTGCTAAAAATGTGAAGGAATGTCAAAGGGTGTGGTTACTGACGAAAGGGGAGAGTGGTCAGAGGAGAGTGGAATGTATATCGTAGGATTCCTCTCAAAAGGTATAATTCTGTAAGAAGGAGTAGCTTTCCTCTGTGGTATGGAAGGTCCAAAGGAAACTTTCTATGAAAAAGTACGTCTATACACTTATACAGCCATAGGGAGGGGAACCTGATGAGAAAAGTAAAAATAACAGGTCTTGCGGCACTAGTAGCAACGATTCTATTAACAAATACAGTTCAAGCGAAGACAATTCAACCAAAGGAAAATCAGCCTGTTCAAATCCAAGTAAACGGAAGCACCATATCTCTAAAAAATCCACCATATTTTGCGGAAGGAACCTGGCTAATCCCACTTAAGGATGCTGTGGAAACACTTGATTGCCAAGTAGACTGGGAGGGGAAAACAAAATCGATCACGGTTATCCGCGGTCCACAGTACGCCAAGCTAAGGATTGGTTCAAAAGAAGCCATCGTCAACGAAAAGCAAACTATGTTATATGCAGTCCCTCGTTTAGTGAATGGGAAAACTTTTGTGCCACTCCGTTTTGTTGCTGAATCACTCGGTGCACAGGTAGAATGGAAAGCTGCAAAGCGAACGATTGAGATTACGGATTCAAAGCACTATACCATCGGCCACGGAATCGATATAGAGAATCATCGGTTTTGGTTGGATGACAAAACCGGTACTTTATATGTTTCCAAATCTTTTGTCCCTGCCAAGGAAATTGGTTCTATAGGGGAACCGATTAAAGAGTTTGCACGGATGGAAGCCAGAAAATGGAGTCAGAACACCTGGATCCTTACAATTTGGGATAATTATGGAGAACCGCACATTAATAATGAAGCATACCAACTTCTTGTGAAAGATCAAAAGATCATCTATCAAACCAAAGCTTATTATCGCTACTGGACTGGAAAATTAGGTTATATCTATCAAGATCAGGCTGTATTTACTGACGGGCAAATGATCGAGCTAGTGGATCAAACAGGAAAAGTTACGCAAACCTATGATTTGGTGCGATTGGTAGGGGAGGGTGATTCTTACTCTATAGAAGGAATGGGCGAAAATTACTTGCTTGTGAAGCCTAACAAAACTGGGAAACATATCTTGATTGACTTGAAGACGAACAACAAAGTCCTATTGTATCAGCAGCTTTTAACCAAGGAGGAACAGGAGATTGCAGAGAAAAATGATCTGCCATTCTACACAGACTCACTCACATTTGTCGGTGAAAAAGACGGTTCTCTTCGTTTTATCTATAAGCATCCTTTTACTAATAAAGAACGTGAAGTGACCTATTCTATTAAAAAGTAGAAATGAAGCCCTGTCCCCTGCTTGCTGAATTCCCGATTAATGTTGAATTTTGGCTGATTTGGTTATATAGTCAAAATGGACCAATATAAAAAAGACAAGGTCGGCTGCAACTAGAAAAAAGGGGTGGGAGTTTTTGAAAGGCAGATTTCGATTTAACATTGGTAAGAAGTTAACGATAGGTTTTTTATCCATCGCGTTATTGCTTGGTGTTACCTGCAGTGTGATTTTTGCGTTTCTATCGCAAATGCAAACATCGTACAATGACCTGTTGGAGCGGAGAATGACGATTTTTACCGCGGCACAGGAGGTTGAAAAAAGCGCTATTCAACAATCTGACAGTCTGCGGGGATTTTTGCTTGCACCGAATGAAGAATTTGTGGAAAGTTTTCGTCAGCAAAGCAAGGATCTTGATCAATGGGTTGATAAGGCGATGCCACTTATGGAAAGCGAGCAAGATATGAAGCGTTTTGAGTTGATCAAGCAATCGAATAAATACTTTCGAGACAAAGCGGAACAGGTTATTCAAACGGCTGGGACCAATCTCGAACAGGCAAGAAGCCTAACAGTTAGTGAGGTTATTCCACTTGGTATCGGAATGACTCGTTTAGCTGCTGAAACATCTGATCGGCAAGAGGAAATGATGAAGGAGGAAAAGGCTATCAGTGAACAACTGGCGGGATTTGTCAAAAATCTGACGTTGATCATGACGGTTAGTGCTTTTGTTCTTTCTATTGTTATTGGCTATTTCCTTTCCAGAGTGATTACCAAACCGCTTAATGCCTTAGCGGTTCACGCTGCATCGATTGCGGATGGGGATCTCACTGTTGGAGCTTTACATATTAAAAATCGTGACGAAATCGGAGATTTGGCACAAACGTTTAACCAGATGTCATCCAATCTTCGCCGGCTAATCCTTCAGGTTCATTTGAATTCAGAGCAGGTTGCAGCGGCATCTGCTGAGCTGTCGGCAAGCTCGGAGCAGACTTCCCGGGCTACGGAACAAATCACAGCCGTGATTCAGGAAGTGGCATCGGGGTCAGACCAACAAGCGCAAAGCGTGGACGAGGGTGTCCAGGTCATTAACGATATGTCCGCAGGGGTTCAGCAGATTGCTAGAAGTTCCATGGAAACTTCGTCTGTCTCACTTAACGCCGCGCAAAAAGCAGCAGAAGGGAACGACTCCATTCAAGAGGCAGTCCAACAGATGGATGCCATTCAAGCAAAAATTACAGAATTATCACAGGCCATTCAGGAAATGGATCAACGCTCTCAAGAGATTGGGGAAATTGTGCAGGTTATATCGGGGATTGCTGGGCAGACGAATTTGTTGGCGCTAAATGCCGCGATTGAAGCAGCTCGAGCAGGGGAGCATGGTCGAGGATTCGCAGTGGTTGCCGATGAAGTGCGAAAACTAGCGGAACAATCGGCACATTCATCTGAACAAATTTCACAGCTGATCGAAAATATCCAAACCGGCTCCAAACATGCTTCTCGTTCGATGGAACAAGGGGCTGATGAGGTAGCTAAGGGGATCCGGGTGGTACATCACGCCGGTAAGCTGTTTAAGGAAATACAGCATTCGATTGATGAGGTGGCGACACAGATTCAGGAGATTTCCGCCGCCTCTGAGGAAATGTCAGCAAGTACGGAACAGGTTGTACATGTAATGGAAAACATCTCTACCGTTTCACAAAGCGTGGCATCTGGAACGCAAAACATCTCAGCAGCAGCCCAAGAACAACTAGCCTCAATGGAAGAAATTACGGGATCTGCAACATCGTTATCCCGAATGGCAGAGGAACTGCAACGTGAGGTTGCACAGTTCAAAGTTCCGGATCAGAATAAAATAAGCTGATTTCCGCCCAAGGAAGGTTTTCCTTGGGTTTTTCTTTTAACGTTTCGTTTTTCAATTAGCTCCGGCTGTCACCTGATATATCTTTTTTCCATTCTTCTACCCACTATCCCCTTTATTCAGAAGAAACGCCGCAGATGGAAAAGAAGGGTATGGCCCCGATTGCCTATTACTTTTCACCACTCTTTGCCCACTATCCCTTTTATTCAGAAGAAAATCCGCGGATGGCAGAGTAAAGTGTGAACAAGCTGCGATATGTTTGAACTGAAGAAGAGGGATAATAAACAGATGATGGAAATAGGTAATAGAGACCTAGTCTTTGTCGAAGGATTCTCCTTTACACGAGAACGTGTGTTTGTTATTATTTAAATAGGAATAAACGTTCGTATTATTAGGAGGGATCAATATGGTGGGGGAGCTTAGTTTGGAGCAATTTTTGTCTCGGTATAATACAGAGGAGGCCTGTGCTGACTACTTGTTTCAAATGAAATGGCCTGAAGGATTTGTCTGTACGCGTTGCAGTCATCGCCAGTATTATATGACTATCACCCGCAGATTACCTCTCTATGAATGTGCCCGATGCCGCTACCAGGCTTCTTTAACCGTTGGAACCGTCATGGAAGGAAGTCATACAGCTCTGCAAAAGTGGTTCCACGCGATCTTCCTAGTATCCCAACCTTCTCCTGGTATTAGTGCAACGGCTTTGAAAAAGGAAATCAATGTGACGTATAAAACTGCCTGGTTAATGCTCCATAAAATTCGCCGCGCGATGAGTGAGGCGGATGCTTCTGTTCAATTATCCGGAATTGTGCAAGTCCATGATGCCTGCTATGGCCGGCCTTATAATCCTACACACTTCACACATGCAGAAGAGCACCCGCTTCTTGTTGGAGTCAACCTGAATGAACAAAAAGAACCTACCTATATTAAAATGAAGCTTCTTGTAGAGATTCCAAGGGAGAAAAGGATTAATCGTCAAGAAAAAGAGAACTTTGCCGATCGGTATATTCAATCTGAAGAATCCCAAGTGGAGTTTATTACAGAGAGGCTAAAACCACGCAAACTTAAAAAAGGATACCCTATCTTTACCATTGCCCAACGTTGGATCAACGAAACATTTCATGGCATTGGAGGTCGACATTTACAAGCTTATTTAGATGAATTTTGTTATCGATTAAATCGGCTGCTGCAAAAAGCACCTCTTTTCGGTAGCCTTATTCAGTGCTGCGCTTCATCGAAAGCGGTGAGTTACAGGACGATAGTAGGGCGGAGGAAAAGATTTAAACCAAAGCAATTGGCCGATCTCCCTATCTAATTGTTAGGAAACAAGCAATCAACAACCAGCTTATGGATCGAAGGGAATGTGCCCACTCTAAGCAGCTTGGGCAACAATAATAGTTTTTCTGAGCAAAAGGGATGATGCCTAAAGGAGTTAGAAAAGTAACCCTATTTAACATCCAGCAATGACTCACGATATCCTTCAATAACAAAATAGTTATCCCTAAGTAAATTCCTGACCAAAAGGGATAGTGCCTATAGGGGACAAAGAAGTAACACCACCTCGCCAAGGAGTCACCTTAAAATAAATCAGTCCTTTCTGAGGAGAGGGGATTATGCCTACAAGAATTGGAAAAACACACACCCCCCCACCCCACAGTCACAACGTCTACATCAAGACTAGGCCCGAGTTTCAGGTTGATATTCATTTTCCCAGAAATCAGCATCTTTAATTCCCAATTTAATCGGATCAAAAACGGGATCAAGTCCCATTCTCTTTTGCTTTTCATAATCTTTCAAGGCTACTAAAGTAGGCCTAGAGAGCAGAAGGATCGCAATCAGGTTTAGCCAGGCCATGCTTCCTACACCGATATCGCCCAAAGCCCAGGCAAGTTCAGCCGTTTTTACACATCCGTAGTAAACCATCCCCAAAACAGCAATTCTGAGGATGTGTTCAGACCATACCCTTCTCACCTTTCTATTTAGATAGGCAAGATTTGTTTCAGCTATATAATAGTAAGCCATGATTGTGGTAAAGGCGAAGAAGAGCAGGGCAATAGCAACGAAAGGTGCTCCAAAACCGGGAAGTACAGATTCAACAGCTTGTTGGGTAAAGTAAGGCCCGGCTTTGACATCCCCCAAATTGTTGACAATCGGGGCAGATCCTTCAGGCGTGACATTATACATCCCAGTCAAGAGAATCATAAAAGCGGTTGCGGAACAAACAAACCAAGTGTCTATATAGACGGAAAAGGCCTGGACCAATCCTTGCTTGACAGGATGGGTTACCTCTGCCGCTGCGGCCGCATGAGGAGCCGTTCCTTGTCCAGCTTCATTGGAGTATATTCCACGTTTGACCCCCCAGGATATCGCCGCACCAAGAATTCCTCCAAATACGGAATGCACTCCAAACGCACTAGAAAAAATGAGAGATAGAACGCTGGGAAGCTGGGAAAGGTTTGAGCCAACGATGATTAAAGCTACGAGAATATAGCCTAATGCCATAAAAGGAACAACAAACTCGGCAACATGCGCAATCCGTTTGACCCCACCAAAAATTATCACTCCGAGAATAATGATCAAAATAATACCTGTTACTTTTGGATTGATCCCAAAGGCGTTGTCGATTCCGATCGCAATACTGTTGGCTTGCACGCCGGGCATTAAAATACCTGTAGAAATAACAGTAACAATAGCAAATAATATAGCGTACCATCTCTTTTTTAGCCCTTTTTCAATATAAAAGGCAGGCCCTCCACGAAATTGACCCTCCTGTTTGCTTTTATAGATCTGTCCAAGTGTCGACTTAACATAGGCAGAACCAGCACCCAAAAACGCGATTAGCCACATCCAAAAGATCGATCCGGGGCCACCAGCAGCAATAGCAGTCGCTACACCGGCAATATTACCAGTTCCAACCCTTCCAGAAAGGGCAATCGATAATGCCTGAAAGGAAGATACACCGGCATCGGAACTTTTTCCCTCAAACATGATTTTTACCATATGCCCAAAGTGACGAATTTGCAGAAAACGAGTCGATATGGAATAAAACAACCCTGCCCCTAGGCAAAGAAGAATCAGGGCGCGACTCCAAATGATGTCATTTAGGCTATCAACAATAAGCTGCAGAAAAAAGCCCCCTTTTTATCTAATTCAAGAAACCTGTATGTATTATAAAATGCAACCATTCTCCTATAAAACTATTTTGTTTAAATAGAGAGGATGTAAATTTAACCATATCCTCTCCTATAATAGCCTTATTGCAACGCCCTGTAATCATTCTTTTAGGAAAAAGTAACTATTGACTATCATATAATTAAACATTATAAATATTAATATAATTTAAATTATTTTAAGAGGAGTTGATTGACTGGAATAAGGGACCGCAGGATTACATTCAACTTAGGACCTACTTAAATTTAAATGGGAAAAAGGAGGATGAGATTTGGTTAAATCAGCATGGAAAAAGACGTCATATCTTTTGTTAACCTTGGTAATGACAACCGTATTGCCCTTTTCTGCTGCTGCCAGCAACTCCGCGGCAAGTGAAAAAAATAAACACCTCGATTTAACGGTAGCAACCATACCAGATATTCAAAAAGCCTTACATACCGGGCAGCTGACATCACAGGAATTGATTCAATATTACTTGAAACGAATGGATGCCTATGATCAAAAGGGCCCAAAACTAAACAGTATCATTTACATTAACCCTCATGCGATGGAGGAAGCAAAGAAGCTTGACGAAGAACGCAAACAAAAGAAAATTCGCGGACCGCTGCATGGGATTCCGATCATTCTGAAGGATAATTTTGATACCGCCGATATGCCGACAACAGGAGCTGCCCAGGCATTGAAGGGTTCGATTCCGCCAGATGATGCGTTTTTAACGAAAAAGCTGAGAGATGCCGGGGCAATTATTCTGGCCAAATCGAATTTGCACGAACTTGCTCGCTCGGGGACCACAGTCAGCTCATTGGCTGGACAAACCTTAAATCCGTATGACCTAACCCGTACACCGGGAGGCTCAAGCGGCGGAACTGGCGCTGCGATTGCTAGCCATTTTGCAGTTGCTGGTATGGGGACAGATACGGTGAATTCCGTGCGCTCACCTTCATCTGCAAACAATCTCGTGGGCTTTAGACCGACCAGAGGATTGTTAAGCAGAGATGGCATTATACCTGCTGCCTTAACCCAAGACACAGCAGGCCCTATAACAAATACGGTGACAGATGCGGCGGTTATGCTTGATGTGTTAGCGGGCTATGACCCTGCCGATATCGAAACAGCTTGGAGTGTAGGACATATTCCCAAAACCTATACAGATTCCTTGAAAGAAGACGGCCTAAAAGGCAAACGGCTTGGTGTGTTGAAGACACTATTTGGTTCGGAAGCCAAACATCAGGAAGTCAATCAGGTGATGGAACAGGCCATTGAGGACCTTAAAAAGCAGGGTGCGGAGATTATTTATTTGGATGTACCTGAACTGGATGTCGATAAGCTGGCCAGTGAAACGGATGTTCAGGTTTATGAATCAAAGCCACTAATTAACAACTACCTAGAAACCCTGGGTGAAGATGCACCTGTCAAGAATGTTGCGGAACTGCTTGCGGCAGGTGTACATCCAACCATTGAACAAGGCCTGAAAGACGCCCAGGCATTGGAAAATCCAATGGAAATGCCAGAATACAAGAATCGCCTAGTCAAACGACAGGAAAATCGGGACCTGGTGATGAAAGTGATGGCAGATCAACAATTAGATGCATTGGTTTACCCACACCAAAAGGAATTGGTCGTAAAAATAGGTGATTCGCAAACAGGTAGGAATGGAATGCTAGCAGCCGGAACCTGGTTCCCAGCATTAACCGTGCCTGGCGGTTTCTCTACACCGACAGTGACAGCACCGCTAGGTGTGCCCGTTGGGATCGAATTCCTGGGTCGCCCCTGGAGTGAACCGACATTGTTCGAAATAGGCTATGCCTACGAACAAGCTACAAAGCATCGCAAGATGCCGCATTCCACACCTTAAAACGATGGAATCACGTGGATGAATGGAGGCTAAGAAATTAGCCTCTTTTTTTCTTGCCTACTTTTCGAAATATTGGAGGAAAATTGGAGATTGTTGTTGAATAACATTTTAGGGTGGAAAATTCAGAGTAACAGGAACTTAATTTATTTTTTCATTGTTCGGTTATGAATTCGCTGTCAAGCAGACTCGAAAAGAGACAAGCATGGGAGGTAGGTCAGGGTTGGTAAAATGGTCAGATGACATTCTAAAAGAATTGCATAAAGAAGAAGTTTCTGGGATCCCCCTGAAAGTTTACTCCAACCGCCCGCAGACCTTAACGGAGACTTTGGAGGAGAGCGCCCGAAGATTCCCGGATAAAGAGGTATTTATTACAGATACCACGACAATAACCTATCGGGAATTTCAGAAGCGCGTGAACAATGTTGCCTATCAGTTGCAGCACAGGTTTAACCTGAAAAAAGGGGATCGTATCGGGATTCTTTTGGTGAACAGTGTGGAATTTGCAATTTGTGCTTATGCTGCAGCCCAATTGGGCGCGATTGGCGTGATTCTGAATACAAAGCTAAAGGCCAAGGAACTGCAGTATATGCTGGAGAACTCCGGCGCCCGCGTAATCATGACCAATCCACAGTGGTGGGGACATATTGAATCGATAAGGGACGCGATTCCTTGTGAAGCGTTCTTTGTTACAGGGGAGACAGTTCCGGAGGGGACTTTACCTTTCTCTGAGCTAGATTCGCAAGAAGCCCCAATCATGGTAAGCGCTGAAGTTAAAGAGCATGATCCGATTTTTATTATGTACACCTCGGGTACAACGGGGCTGCCCAAAGGGGCCGTGATGACCCACTTTAACTTTGTCCATACGATCTTGAATTATGTGAATTGCCTCGAGCTGAAGGATACCGATCGTACGTTGATCGCCATCCCGCTGTTTACCATCTCCGGCCTTGCTGCACAGCTTGCTACTTTTATCTACCTGGGAGCCAGTTGTGTCTTGATGCCGCAATATGATAAACGGGAGATGTTGCGACTGGTGGAAGAGAAGCAGGTTACCCATATCATGGGATCCCCAACGGTTTATATGATGGCTTTGGCTGAGGCGGATTATCAAAGTTTTGATTGGCGTTCTATGCGGCGGATCGTTTATGGAGGGTCCCCAATGCCGACAGACGTGATCGAAACCCTAAAGAAATGGTTGCCACAGGTCGTCTTGACAAACGCCTACGGTTTGACAGAGACCACGTCGCCGACCACCTTGTTGCCGATGGAATACCAATTATCACGTAAGGAAACGGTGGGGATTGCCGTGCCGAACGGGGAGTGTCGGATTGTTGATCCGGATACGGGAAAAGATTGTCCACCAGGAGAAACAGGAGAGCTAGTCGTTCGGGGCCCATTCGTCATTCCGGGTTATTGGCGCAATGAAGATGCCACGCAAAAGTCGTTTCGTAATGGATGGTTTCATACGGGTGATATGGCATCCATGGATGAAGAAGGTTTCATCGTCATTCAGGACCGGATTAAAGATATGATCAACCGCGGCGGAGATAAAATTTTTAGCGCCGAAGTGGAAAATGTGCTGTACCAGCATCCGAAAATTCTCGAAGCAGCGATTGTCGGTGTTCCCGATCCCGTTTATGGGGAGGCGGTCAAAGCGGTTGTCGTTTGCCGGAAGGGGCACAGCATGACAGTCGAGGAGCTGCTAGACTACTTGAAGCCTCGGCTAGCAAAATACAAAGTACCTAAATACATCGAGTTTACCGACCAGCTTCCGCGTAACCCTGGAGGCAAGGTTGTGAAACATTTACTTCGTACCATTTAAAAAAGAAAAGGAGAGGATCAGGATGGAAAATATCGTTATTGTCAGTGGGGTAAGAACAGCAGTTGGTACGTTTGGAGGGGCTTTTAAAACAGTTTCTGCATCTGATTTAGGGGCAATTGTTATTAAAGAAGCCGTAAACCGCGCAGGGATTGATGCTAGCCAGGTTGATGAAGTGATCATGGGATGTGTGGGACAATTTGGAGAAGAAGCATACTTAGCACGTGTCAGCGCAATCAAAGCCGGATTGCCGGTTGAAACCACCGCACAAACCGTCAACCGCCTTTGTTCTTCCGGGCTACAAGCGATTGTGACAGGAATGTCAGCGATCCAAACCGGGATGGCAGAGATCGTGGTCGCAGGTGGGGCGGAAAATATGAGCAGATACCCTTATCTTTCCCGCGATATGAGATGGGGAGCAAGAATGGGTGACACGGGGATGGTGGATGGCCTGCAAGATATCCTTTCCGATCCGTTTGAACGCTATTCTATGGGAGTTACCGCGGAAAACGTGGCGGAAGAATTCGAGATTTCGCGCTTAGAACAGGATCAATTCGCTTTGGAAAGCCAACAAAAAGCAATTCGCGCTATTGAATCTGGAAAGTTCAAAGAACAAATCGTGCCTGTCCCCGTAAAGCAAAGAAAAGGCGATGATATCATTGTTGATACCGACGAACATCCAAAACCAAACACAACACTGGAAACTCTAGGTAAGCTGCGCACTGTCTTTAAGAAAGATGGAACGGTTACCGCGGGAAATGCTTCCGGGATCAACGATGGGGCTGCCGCTGTGGTGATGATGTCCGAGTCCAAGGCTCGTGAACTTGGGATCAAGCCATTGTTAACGATTGTCGGAGCTGCTGTTGCTGGGGTACGTCCATCGCATATGGGAACTGGTCCGATCCCTGCTGTACAGAAGGTACTTGAAAAAACAGGTCTAACTCTCGATCAGATCGATTCGATTGAATCCAATGAGGCCTTTGCCGCCCAAGCTTTGGCTGTTTCTAAAGGCTTAAACCTAGATCCTGAAAAGGTCAATGTCAACGGTGGAGCCATTGCCCTCGGACACCCTGTTGGTGCAACCGGCTGCTTGATCACAGTGAAGTTAATGTACGATTTATTGGAGCGGAACCTGGAATACGGCTTAGCTACTTTATGTATCGGCGGTGGTCAAGGATTAGCAGTCATTTATAAAAATGCACAACAATAAGTGGGAACGGAGGTAAGGGACAATGAATATAGAAAAAGTGATGGTTGTTGGGTCAGGACAAATGGGCTCGGGAATCACCCAGGTGTTTGCGACGGCTGGAATGCCTGTTTTAATGGTCGACGTAAAGCAGGAGTTTGTTGATCGCGGAATCCAGACGATCCGCAAGAACTTGGAACGCAGTGTGGTTAAAAACCGCATAACAGAAGCGGAAAAAGAGGAGATCCTTGGGCGGATCAGCACCTCTATAGAAATGGCCGATGGCAGCGACGTAGATTTTGCCATTGAAGTGGTCACCGAAAAGGAAGAAATCAAGAAGGATGTCTTCCGCAAACTTGATGAATTGCTCAAAAAAGAAGCAATCATTGCTTCCAACACATCTACAATTTCGATTACCAAGCTGGGCGGAGTGACGAAGCGTCCAGATAAGGTGGTCGGGATGCACTTTTTCATCCCCGCACCGGTAATGAAACTTGTTGAGGTGATCCGTGGATTAAGGACCTCGGATGAAACTTACGAAACCGTCATGCATTTATCCGAAGCGATCGGCAAAGAGCCGGTTACAGCACAGGATTTCCCAGCTTTTACAGTGAACCGTTTATTAGTGCCAATGTGGAATGAAGCAATGTACATGGTTATGGAAGGAAACAAACCTGAAGACGTCGACCGCGCTATGAAACTCGGCGCCAATTTCCCGATGGGACCACTAGAGTTGGCCGATTTCGCCGGTTTGGACACGACACTTTCTGTTATGGAAGTGATGTACGAAGGCTACGGCGATCCGAAATATCGCCCATGCCCATTGCTCCGAAAAATGGTTGACGCTGGCCTGCTTGGCCGCAAATCCGGGGAAGGGTTTTATAAGTATTAAGTGCATAAATAAAAGGACCGGATACCCGGTCCTTTTTCGTTACATTCCATAAGATTGCCCTACTGAATTACTCGCTTCCACATCAACCGGGCGGCGAGATTGTATAAAGAACATAATGGCGATTGTTCCATAACCGATGATGTCTAGAATAAAGTGTGGATCGATTAGGCAAAGTCCGGCGATAAAGAGGGAGATTCGCTCCCAAAGACGCGCCCTTCTAATCAGGAAGCCCATCACGGCGGAGCTGATTCCGACCATTCCGACAAACGCGGAGATGAGCGCAAGGACTAGGCTTGACGGTGTATAATCGACGAGTACGAGTGCCGGATTGTAGACAAACATATACGGGATGATAAAGGCTGCAATGGCGAGCCTGGTTGCATTAATACCTGTCTTAAAGGGATTAGCCTTGGCTATACCGGCCCCCGCATAGGCCGCTAAACACACCGGTGGGGTGATGTCAGCAACAATCCCAAAGTAAAACACGAACAGGTGCACAGCCATGACCGGAACATCCATGGAGATCAGTGCCGGAGCAGCAATCGTCGCAGTAACAATGTAATTGGCTGTTGTTGGCAGACCCATACCGAGAATAATACAGGCAATCATCGTATAGAAGAGGGTTAGGATTAGAACATTGTCAGCCAAGGTAATGATTCCTCCAGCGACCTTTGCACCAAGCCCTGTAAGTACAACCACCCCAACAATAATCCCTGCGGAAGCACAGGCGGCGATAACCGGTAGGGCAGCTCTTGCTCCTTGCTCCAATGCATCGATAACTCCAGCCAGGTTGAAACGTGTTTCCTTGGAAAAAAAGCTTACTAAGAACGCTACAGCTATCCCGATGAGGGCGGCTCGCATCGGCGTTCTCCCGCTGAGAAGGGTGTAGATAATCATAATCAAGGGAAGTAGTAGATACCCTTGTTTGATCAGCAATTCCTTCATCTTCGGCAATTGATCAGCAGGCAAGCCGAAAATTCCTTGTTTCTTGGATTCAAAATGAACCCCCAAAAATACGCCAGTAAAGTAGAGGATGGCTGGAATCAACGCGTAAATCATAATCTCGCTGTAGGGAATTCCCGTATATTCCGCCATGATAAAAGCGGCAGCACCCATAACCGGTGGCATCAGCTGGCCCCCAGTCGAAGCGGATGCTTCTGCTGCTGCAGCAAATTCAGGTTTGTAGCCGGCCTTCTTCATCATTGGGATGGTGAAGGAACCAGATCCAACGGTATTGGCAATCGAGCTGCCGGAGATCATTCCTTGCAGGGCACTGGCTGCGACGGCGGCTTTCGCAGGCCCACCCGTAAATCTTCCAGTTAAAGCAAAAGCAAGATCATTAAAGTATTTTCCAATCCCTGTTTTGGTCAGCATTACCCCAAAGAAGAGGAAGAGGAAGATGAACGTAGAAGAAACCCGAATCGGAACACCAAAAATTCCATCTGTTTTAAAATAAAGATCAGAACTAAGAATGGACCAGCTGAAGCCGCGATGAGAGAAAAGGGGAATCCCACTGCCCCATAAGGCGTAAGCAAGGGCCAAGGCGGCGACAATGACAATGGGCATCCCCACACATCGACGCGTGGCTTCAAGCACAAGTAGAACGCCTAAGCTAGCAACGATGATATCCAAGCTCGTGTAACCGAAAACGGTTCGTTTTAAAAGTTCTTCATATTGAAACACGTTATAATAACAAACAAAAACCGAAGTGAAGGCAAGCAGAACATCATACCAGGGAACTCCAGTCTGTTTGCGATGAAGCCCGCTTTTAATCGGGTATAAGAGGAAAATCAGTCCAAGGGCTGTTCCCAAGTGCACAGCACCTTGAATCTGTGTTTGCAAAGTTCCAAAATAAGAGGTATAAAGGTGAAAAACGGTCAAGGCAACCGCTATAAAGGTAACGACCCACGTCCAAAGTCCTAAATTTCGACGATAATTGCTTTCACGATCATATTTTTCCAAAATGGCTTCTGCGGAAGCTTGTGCGTCTACTTGGTCGATAGTTTTGGCCAAACGGTTTCACCATCCTTTCGAAGTTGTCGGTTTGAAGGTACAAAAAGGCCGGACACAGCGTGTCTGGCCCTTACCATGTTTTGGTGAATGTAAAGAGGTGGAACAACAGATCTTATTTAATTAAACCGATTTCCTTGTAATATTTTTCAGCCCCTGGGTGGAAAGGAAGCCCTTCCGAACCGTTCAAGGCATTTTCCTTTGTCGTGAATTTCGCTTGCGCGTGGGTTATATCACCTGATTTTTCAATCATGGTTTTCGTTAGGTTGTATGCTTGTTCTTCACTCACTTTATCCAAGCTTGCCACCATAATCGCGTAGGCAGAAATCGTATGGATATCTTTGTCGATCCACTCATACGTACCTGCTGGGATCGTAAGGGCGCCATAGCCTGACTTTTCCACGATTTGATCCAGTTCTGGCCCGGTGATTTCTAGAATCTTGGCATCCTTAGTAGCGGCGTTCAATTCTGCAATACTTGAAGCGGGCACACCCAAAATACCAAAGGAGGCGTCAATCGTTCCATCTTGTACGCGGTCCTTAGCAGCACCAAAACCTTCGCTAAATGCCTCGTATTCGCCTTCCTTAACCCCGTAAGCCTCTAAAATAATCTTTGAAAGAACAGCCGTTGCACTACCGCCAGGTCCAACTGCAATACGCTTACCCTTCAGATCAGCGATGGTATTGATTCCGCTCTCGCCCCGTACAAGGATTTGCAAGACCTCAGGATAGACATGGCCGATAAATCCAAAGTTTGTAATCTTATGCCCTTCAAACTCTCCTTTGCCATTCACCGCATCACGAGCAGGCAAGTGAACGGTCATTCCTAAATCAAATTCACCGCTTCCAATTTTGGCGAGGTTTTCGATCGAGGCTGCAGAAGCAGTAGAAGTGACGTTAACCCCTTCCACGTTCTTGTTCCATAGGTTTGCGATCTCACCGCCAAGTGGATAATAGGTTCCACCTGTACTTCCCGTTCCTAAGATCATTTCTTGCTTTTTGCCAGAATCTGCTGGCTTCTCTGCAGGTTTCTCTGCGGGTTTTTGTTCACTGCTTTGTTCCTTTGGCTGACTTGGAGCTGGTGTACTTGCGCCACCACCACAGGCAGTCGTTAAAGCCAAAGCAAGAACCGCCACAAAAGAAGCCCATCTTTTCATTTTCATCCGTGCAATCCCCCTTGTTTATATATTTGTTATGTTAAAGCACACTGGAAGCGGTTTCACCGTCTGTTATAGAAAAATCTGAATTCCCGCCCATATTTGAAATTTTATCATACACAGACTTTTACTGCAATATACATTGCAGAAGTTTTGAGAAAGTGAAACAGGAATACCAGATTTTCAATTTTGTTAAATGAGCTTGGACAGAGCCCCTTCGTAGGCTTCCAGTGTACGTTCAACCTCTTTGGCCCCATGAACGGTTGCCATGCTATAGCGGTTTAATGGTTTCGTATAGATTCCTGAGGCAAGTAGATAGTAGTCCAACTCTTTGCGCAGGGCAAAATTGGATTTTTGCAGATCGCGGTAATTGCTGATCTCTTCCTCTTCAGTAATAACTACATTAAAGATAGAGCCCATTCCTACGGTTTGCATCGCTATACCATACTTGGCAAACAGCTTGCGAATTCCTTCCTTTAATTGTTCGGTCACAGCCAGGACATGGTCTATTTCCTTTTCCAATACCTCAATCGTCGCTAACCCCGCGGCAAGAATCGTAGGATGTCCGTTATAAGTACCGCTATGAAATAATACGTCCTTCGCACTAGACTTATGACTTTGACTGCTGTCGAATACGTCAGATGAAGAGGTAGGGGCACTTTGCATCAAAATATCTTTCTTGCCGCCAATAATCCCAACAGGGAACCCGCCGCCAACCACCTTGCCCAACGTGGTCAGATCTGGTTTTACTTGAAAAATCGATTGAGCACCTCCTAACCCAAGACGAAAACCGGTCTTCACTTCATCGAAAATCAATAGGATTCCTAATTCCTCGGTCAGTTTTCGAAGGCCAGTCATAAAAGCGCGATCCGCCGGGATGAACCCGCCCTGAATCGGCTCCATCATGACGGCAGCGATTTCATCTTTTCGTTGGCGAAGGATGTCGGCAACAGCTTCTAGATTGTTAAAGGGGAGAATCACCGTATGTTCCGCATGATAAGGATCAACCCCTTTGGATTCAATTAACGATTTTGGTGCGTGGGCAGGTCCTGCTTCGCTTAAAGTTGGGTTGACGCTTAACAGTACTTGATCATAGCCTCCATGATAATGCCCTTCAAACTTAGCGATTTTGTGTTTGCCGGTATAGGCATAAGCCATCCGAATGGCAAGCAGCGTTGCTTCCGTCCCGGAGTTGGTGTAGCGGATCATTTCCATACTAGGGTATAGCGATTGGATTTTACGGCCCATTTCCACTTCCAGACGATGGGGGGTGCCAAACAAGAAGGTTCCTTCCTGTTCCATCTGGGTTTGTATCGCCTGTTTGATAGCAGGGTGTCCGTGGCCAAGCATCAGCGCGCCATAAGAAAGTAAATAATCAATATATTCGTTGCCATCGAGATCATAAAGATAAGCGCCGTTTCCACGCTGCATCACGATGGGATAAGGGTCAAAAGCCTTAATATTGGCCGTTACCCCACCAGGCATCACTTTACGGGCTTCTTCAGCAAACTGCTTGGATTTTGGGGTTTTCCTGACGTATTCTTGGTAGGCCTCACTTAACATGCTAATGGACATAATACTCACTCCTATGAAATATTATTTTAAAATATTAATTAGTATGAAATATATATTACATTGTATCTTGGTTTTTTCGTTTTGAAAATAGGAAAGTTTCTTGCCTGTTGAATCATCCTGGAAAGTTTTTTATAATGAGGCAAACTGTTGTTAATAGAGGAATGGTAAAAATGGACCGGGACAATGTATACCAGTATATCGCGGAAAAGATCCCACAGATGAGCAAATCACAAGGCAAAATTGCGAAATACATTTTAGAAAATACGCATGCTGTACCCTTCTTTACAGTCGCCAAGCTAGCGCAGAAAGTGGGGGTGAGTGAGGCTACTGTCGTTCGCTTCGCTACGTCCTTAGACTATTCCGGCTATCCCGAACTGCAGCAGGCGATGCAAAGTTCTGTTCAACAGCAGTTGACGACAACGGAAAGACTGCGAATGTCTTCGGTTGCCTATGGGGGAAAAGAACAAGGGGTATACGAAATTTTTCGCGATGATATGGCGAATATCAAATCAACCATGGAAAAGTTAGATGAGGCAGCTTTTCTTAAGGCAGTTGACCTGCTTCTGCACGCGGAAAAAGTTTATATTTCCGCCAATCGTAGTGCGGTGTCCCTCGGGGTTTTTCTTCAATATTATTTAACAATCGTGTTGGGAAATACCGAACAGATCACTTCAGTAGAAGGGATCGGTGAACAACTTTATAAACTTAGTGAGCGTGATGTCGTAATCGGCATCAGTTTTGCCAGGTATTCCAGCAGCACGATCGAGGCCGTTGCTTTTGCTAAGGAACAGGGGGCGACGACGATTGTGATTACGGACAATTTGCTCTCACCATTGATTCCTCACGCCGATGTGATCTTGACCGCTTCCAGTCAAATGCCTACTTTCCTTGATTCCTTTGTTGCTCCACTCAGCTTGATCAACGCGCTGATTACTTTTGTTGGAAAAGAGCGGATGAAAGAGGTAGAATCAAGGTTGGATAAGCTAGAGGAAGTTTGGCAGAGATTTGGCGTATTTTATGATAAAGGACGGAATTAAGTGTAAGAACGGAGGATCTAAATGGCATTTGAACCGAAAATGGAGCGTAAGGACTTAAAACGCTTTATCAAATTAACCTTCTCGGTTTGTATCCGGGCGGTTTTTCCTATTTTATTTATGCAACTCTATTTTTTGGACCTGGAAAATGGGGGGATGGGGTTTGTTTGGTTGTTCCTCGCATTGATTGTTGGGTTTTACTGTATATATAGACTTTTTGCAATACAAGCATTGAAACAGGTTATTTTTAAAGTGATCCAGGGCCAGTCAGATATGGTTTTAATCTTCTCAAAGGAAGAAGGACTGAAAAGACTGCGGCGAATTGTGATATCTACCTTAATCACGATGGGATGTTTTATTTTTATTATTTATAATTCCGTACATGCGAACAATCAAGTTTTCGGCTGGACCTTCGGTGTTCTGTTGCTGCTTACGGCATTCTTCCTTTCCATTTCCCATGTGTATTCTAGGTATATGATTGAAAAGGGTAGAGAGTATTTAGAACAGATTCAAAAGCAAGGAGTAGGGTAACAAACAGGGGCTGTACAAGATAGATCAGAATAGGTACAATAGTCAGTAGGTTCCAAATGATGGCAAAGGGGTTGTTTAAATATGGCTAAAGTAGCATTTCTACTAGCGAATAACTTTGAGGATTCCGAGATGAAAAATCCTTACGACGCGGTGAAAGAAGCCGGTCATGAAGCGGTCATCGTCGGAGCGGAAAAAGGTGCAGAAATCAAAGGGAAAAAAGGAACAGTTTCCTATACAAGCGATGTATCCATCAATGATATAAAGGCTGCCGACTTTGATGCTGTCGTGATTCCTGGAGGATCTTCACCTGAAGGTGTTCGTGTTCAGGATCAAATGGTGCAATTTGTGAAAGAAGCGAATGACCAAGGTAAAGCGATTGCTGGGATCTGTCATGGTCCACAGGTCATGATCAGCGCTGATATTCTGAAAGGTAAAAAGACGACTTGCTTTGTCGGCATTCGTGACGATGTGAAGCTTGCAGGCGCTGAGTATTTGGACGAAGAAGTAGTTGTGGACGGCAACTTGATCACTTCTAGAACGCCAAAGGACGAGCCTGCATTCATCCGCGAAATTTTAAACAAGCTGTAGTAACCTAAAAAGGCATCCCTTGTGGGTGCCTTTTGTACGTTCTAACAACTTTTCACGCGTTCACCGATCATTCCTTCGATAAGGCAATCTCACCTCAACTGTTGTTCCTTTTCCGACTTCACTTCGGAAATCAATCCATCCCCGATGCTCGCGAATAATTTTTTGGCATACTGTCAATCCAAGTCCCGTTCCTTTTTCCTTCAAACTATAGAAGGGCTGTCCCAATTTCTTAATTTTGTCCGGGGAAATTCCAATTCCTTGATCCTGAATCGTAATTAATAGATTCTGCTCGTCTTCTCGCTGAGCGGTCAAACGAATCTCACCGTCGTGGTCCATAGCTTCAATCGCATTTTTCACAAGGTTGATAAAGACCTGTTTAATTTGATTTTCCACACAGGTGATCAGCGGAAGGTTTGGCTCGCTCTCTACAATCAGCTCGATCTTATTAAGTAAAGCTTGCGGATAGAGAAGGGTCGATACCTGCTCAAGCAGTATCCATATCTGAATTTCTTTAATTTCAGAGATTTGCGGTTTAGCTAGACAGAGAAATTCATTGGTGATTCCTTCCATCCGTTCTAACTCGCCGTACATCACATCGATATAGTAAGGATGATCTTCTTCCGTTTTCATCATTTGCATAAAGCCCTTTAGGGTTGTTAAAGGATTGCGGATTTCATGGGCAATCCCTGCAGCCAGTTCCCCTACAACAGATAGCTTTTCCGAGTTGCGCAGCAGATTCTCCGTTTCTTTCCGCTCGGTCACATCCCGGCTAATGACTACAAATTTTTCTACCTCACCAGAGCCTGTGAGGATCGGCACATAGTTGGATTCCAACCAAACGTAGTGTCCGTCTTTGTGTAAAAAACGGTATTCGAGGGTTGATGAACCTTTTTTTGCAAGGGATTCCCGCCATAGCTGAACAACTCTTGGTGTATCCTCGTGATGGATAAATGGCACTACATTTTTTCCAAGGAATTCCTCTGGGGTAAGCCCTAGAATTGGCAAATGGGAAGGGGAAACATACAGGGTATCGCCGTTAACGCTTAACATCGCAATCAGATCGGATGAATGCTCAGCAATAAGGCGATACTGCGCCTCACTTCTGCGCAGTTTCTCTTCCATTAGCTTCTTCTCCGTGATATCCCGGTAAACAACCGAATAGCCAATCAGTTGATTAGAACGATCATAGATCGTTGCAGCAGAAGCAAAAACCGTACAGATCGAACCATCTTTTTTAACCCGATCCGCTTCGTAGTGGATGACTGGCCTTCCTTGTGTGGTCAGATTGTGAAGGGCAGAGGAGAATTGTTGATCATCGCTGGGAATAACAGGGACTGGTTTCCTAAAAATTTCCTCTGCCTTCCACCCAAATAGGCGCTCAAAAGCAGGGTTTACTTTTACAATCATCGTTTCTTTATCTAAGAGAATAATGGGATCTGCGTTGTGGGTGATATAGGATTCCAGTTGCTCAGTGGCCTCACGCCAATGCTGAACTGTTTCTTCTAACTGTTTTTGTGATTGATGAAGTTTAAGGGTAGTAGCTTGGGCGTTTCGAAGCGATTCAGCAAGGTGATAGACGAGAACTCCTCCGAGCAAGAAGGCAACATCATACCCCACCCAAAAAGTCCATTCCGTTCGACCAGAAGTGTGTGAAAGAATGAGAGGGACCATGATCATCGTGCTGAGGTTCATCGCTATCCACTGATTTTTTTTGGAATGTATGATAGAGGAAATAAGCAGAGAAACCACGATGACAAGAAGGATGATGGCAATCGCTTCCGGAAAGGTGGTCATCTGACTTGACCAAAATAATCGGACAATTATCAACACGACTCCAGAAGACACCACCGAAACCCAACCGCCGTATAAGGCAGCTAGCAGCATTGGAAGGTGGCGCAGGTCAACTACCCCCAAATCAAATTCAAAGCGGAACAACATCAATACAGCACTCGCGGCACCATAACTAACCCCTAAAAATATTCGCTTTTTAACGGTGGTGTTTTTGTCGATCGGTTCTTTACAAATAAAGTAATGGATAACAAATAAAAAGGATAGGAGAATGGAAATATTCACACATAAATCTTTCAACATAATGTATTCCCTCTACATTCAAAATTTTGGCTATATATTACAATTGTAAAATTTTATTTGCTATACGTCACTAGTTATTTTCACATCAAAATAAAAAATTATGGAAAGAGGGGGAGTTTTGTCGAAGATCCATTGTGGGTGGGGAGTTCAATTTAATTCAAGGCGGGTATATACTAGGAAGTAATAAATAACAGATAAAGGCTGGTTGGAGATGGAGAAAAATTCAATAGAAAAATTTGGGCTGGAACCTGTCCCTGAAGATCAGAAGACAACCCGCTGGTATGAATTTGCAATTATCCAATTCTCTTTTTCGGCGAACGCAGGAAACTTCTTAGTGCCAGCGCTTGCCGTACTTCAAGGCGGCCTTTCCATGGGCTGGGCGTTATTATCTACGTTGATTGGTGCGGGCATGGCTTATTTGATGGTTTCCCTAATGTCCTATTCTGGGGCACAATATGGGATCCCTGCGCAATTTGCGATGAGAGCGATGCTCGGGGTAAAAGGTGCCCGGTATGTCTCATCACCAGCCCGATGTATGACGTCACTATATTGGTTTTCTGTGCAAATTGTCGGGGGTACCCTGATGATCCAGGCGCTTTCTGAACAGATGTGGAAAGTGGAACTGCCCTTTTTACCTGTTAGTCTTACCCTTGCTTTCTGTATGTCCATACTCGCGGTGGTCGGTTTTGATGCCGTTAAAAATATCACCAGATATGGCCTTCCATTGCTAACTTTAGGGTCTGTCACATTCCTTTATGTGTTTATTACATCACCTGCAGAAAACTTTATGTTCACCAACGTTTGGAATTCTCAAAGCGCAACAAATACATGGACAGCCAAAGTTTTCTTTGCCGGACTGGCATTTATCCAGTATATACCCGGGTCAGCCAGCTCCGCCGATTTAGCTCGATATGCCAAATCAGCAAAAGAAGCCCATTGGGGACTCCTGCTTGGTAATGCCTTGGGCTTTTTGGTAACGGCTATAATTGCCACTTACGCGGCAGCCGCTTCCGGGGATTGGAATCCTTATGTGGCTGTTTATCAAGCAACATCCTCCATTCCGGCATTGTTAATCATCTTTTCCTCCGGAATGCTGGCTATGGTTATTATCAACATGTTTAACGCATATTCAGGCGGATTTAGTTTGTTGAATTCTTTTCCCGGCCTGGGAAGAATCCGCAGCACCCTTTATTTTTGCATCGTGGCCACCGTACTTGGGTGTTTTCCAACGATTGTTGAAGAGGCCAAGGAGTATATCTCTGTTCTTGGGTACTTGATTGCACCCGTAATTGGCGTAGTTGGCGCAGATTTTCTAGTGATAAAGAAAAGAAAGATCGACCTCAGCGTATTGACCGGATCGTATACCTATAATCAGCGGGGCATTACCATGATATTTATAGGAACATTTCTGGCATTTGTGCTCCCGGCATCATGGATCCCTGGTGTTATCGCCTTTTTTGTCTCGGGTGTCGGGTATTGTGTGTGGACTATCGCCGTTTCTAGGCCAAAGCCTTCAGTGATCGAAGGGTGAGGGAGAATATGGGGGGCGGCCCCCCAACCCTCGGCCGGCCGTTTTCTCCGGGTTGTGTGGAAGGAACATGTGAAAGAGAGAAGAGTTTTGTTGGAGAGGTATGGTAGATTAGTGAGAACAATAAGCTAGTTTACTAATATCGAAATCCAAGGCTATTCCTGACTCGATTAGGTAGAAAACCTGGTTAGTTGTCGGGCAACGAGGCTATATCTGACACGATTAGGTAGAAAACCTGGTTAGTTGTCAGGAAAGGAGGCTATATCTGACTCGATTAGGTAGAAAACCTAGTTAGTTGTCAGGCAACGAGGCTATTCCTGACACGATTAGGTAGAAAACCTAGTTAGTTGTCAGGCAACGAGGCTATATCTGACACGATTAGGTAGAAAACCTGGTTAGTTGTCAGGCAACGAGGCTATATCTGACACGATTAGGTAGAAAACCTGGTTAGTTGTCAGACAACGAGGCTATTTCTGACACGATTTGGTAGAAAACCTAGTTAGTTGTCAGGCAACGAGGTTATTTCTGACACGATTAGGTAGAAAACCTAGTTAGTTGTCAGGCAACGAGGTTATTTCAGACACGATTAAGTAGAAAGCCTAGTTAGTTGTCAGGCAACGAGGTTATTTCTGACACGATTAGGTAGAAAACTTAGTTAGTTGTCAGGCAACGAGGCTATTTCTGAACAGGCTTTTATTAAGTTCTCAAAAGGGAATGGAATCGGACTGACCCCCAAGGCTCCCGCCCGGCAGAGTCCGAATCAACCCCGGATTCGGACTGAACTCCTAGACTCCTGCCCAGCAGAGTCCGAATCAACCCCGGATTCGGACTGAAACCCAAGGCTCCCGCCCGGCAGAGTCCGAATCAACCCCGGATTCGGACTGAAACCCAAGGCTCCCGCCCGGCAGAGTCCGAATCAGCCTCGGATTCGGACTGAAACCCAAGGCTCCCGCCCGGCAGAGTCCGAATCAACCCCGGATTCGGACTGACCCCCAAGACTTCCGCCCAGCAGAGTCCGAATCAACCACGAATTCGGACTGACCCCCAAGACTTCTGCCCGGCAGAGTCCGAATCGACCCGGGATTCGGACTGAACCCCAAGACTTCCGCCCGGCAGAGTCCGAATTAGCTCCGGATTCGGACTGAACCCCAAGACTTCTGCCCGGCAGAGTCCGAATCAAATCCTAGTGCTCAAAATCCACAACAATAATGTCAACTAATCCAATTTCTCTTAGGAAAGCAACTACTTCCTGGTGCTTCGGATGTGGGCCGTACGCTTCCAAAGAAGCCTTGTCCTCAAAGCGAACAGACAAGCCCACTTCGAACCCTTGGCTTCTCTCACAGAAATTATGGCCAGCCTGCAGATCAACGATTCCGCTGATTTGTCCTTGAAGCCCTTTTAACCGCTGGATGGCTTCGTTCTTTTGCTCACCCGTTGTACTAGTTCCAAACTTTAGAATAACTAAATGCTCAACCATGAAAATTCCTCCTTTATTTATCACTCATCTCCTATCTTATATCAGAATGAAATTGTAAACTACCCAGGTGCTAAACTTTCCTTTGCGGGAGATACTAGTAAGCGGAAAGGAGGGATGAACAAACGGCGAAGAAGCAAAAGGGAGTAGGTAACCTTGAGCAGACAGTTGAAGCAGATGATTTGACCTCAACAATGGTCGACACGGAGATTGGTCCACGAAACAAGAAGAAAAATAAGAAAATGAAATAAATGAATAGTTGAAAATGGAGGCTGCCTCAATGGTGGCCTTTTTCTATTCATCGAATTCTCACAACAAAACATACTATCACTTCAGAAAATATAGTAAAATAAAACAAGAAACAACAGAAAACTACAAAGAGTGGGAGTGTTAAACATGTTTGTCTCGAAAGCGTTTCCTTCAAATTATTTACAGCAGCCTGGAGTTCTGAAGGATGCAGCGAATTGGTTCAAGAAATTCGGTCATAAGCCTTTCATTATAAGCGGTCCAACGGCCTGGAGTAAGGTGGAAGAAGCTTTGGTGCCGAGCTTAAAACAAGGGGAAATGGACTATCAACTTGAACTATTTGCGGGTCATTGCTCGTATGAGGAAATGGAGAGATTGCTAGAATTAAGAGACTCCTCGACTGATTTTGTCGTGGGAATTGGGGGCGGTCAAGCCCTGGATATCTCAAAAATTGTGGCGAACCGACTAGAATTGCCGATCATCACGCTTCCGACGCTTGCCTCCACTTGCGCAGCGACTAGCCCTCAATCGATTATGTATACGCCTGAGCATGTCTTTGTGAAAATAGAGAAGTTTGATTTTTGTCCAATACTAACTCTCGTAGATACAGAAGTGATTCAAAATGCTCCGCTATCGTATCTCGTATCTGGAATCGGTGATACCTTGGTAAAGTGGTATGAAGCCTATCCGATCAATGAGGGGAAGGAACAGAATGCGAGAACGAAAGCAGGGCTGAAAATTGCCGAATTAGCCAAAGAACAATTGCTGGAGTACAGTGTGAAAGCGATTGATGAATGTAAATCAGGTGATTCCAACGCCGAAGCATTAAGTCAAGTCATCGATACAAACATTTTATTGGGTGGACTTGTTGGTGGACTGGGAAGCCATACTTGCCAAACTTCTGGGGCACACTCGATCAATTACGGGATGACCAATATTCCCCAAACGAGTCACGCATTACATGGAGATGTGGTTGCCTTTGGCTTGCTTGTTCAGCTTATGCTTGAGGACAAACCTTCGGAAATGGAAGAGTTAATGTCCTTCTATCAAAATATTGGACTTCCCATTTGTTTGACAGATCTAGCAGAGGACCCTATCAGCGAAGAAGACTTGGCCCTTGTTGCTCGTAAGTCTTGTGAACCGGCGAGATCGATCCATCATCTACAGTTTCCTGTAACAGCCGAAAATATTTTAAAATCTATTAAAAAGGTAGACGAAGTAGGCAGCCGGAAAAGAGCATCTAAGTAGAGAAAATGAGACTCAAAAGGATGTGAAAAATTGAAAACCAAAATTGTCATTCCCATTTTTCTGCTCATCGCCATGATTGCTGTGTTTTGGGTTGTCAGGTATTCACAAGAGCAGTTTGCGGTTGCCGAGGCCGTAAGTACTGCAACAGGACAACAAGTGCCAGAGGAGGTTCAAGATGTCACTCCAACTGAACCTGCGGAAGTTCTTGCCCCACCAGAAATCAGAGCTCAGGTCTACTCTGTTAAATTGGCAGCGATTGGGGATATCTTGGTGAGCGGTTCAGTCTATCGGGATGCACACAAAAAGAATGGCTATGATTTCACCACGATGTTTGAAGAGGTAAAGCCCATTTTATCAGCAGCAGATCTCGCCATAGCCAATCAAGAAACCATGCTGGGGGGCACGGAACTGGGGCTTTCTGAATACCCGCGTTTCAATAGTCCGAAAGAAATGGGAACAGCCCTGCAAGAAGCAGGGATTGATGTAATGACCTTGGCGAATAATCACACTTTGGATCGGGGAGAGAAAGCAATTCTGAATACCCTTGATCACCTCGATAAACTGGGGATTACATCTCTCGGAGCCAACCGATCAGCGGAAGATCAAGCACGGATTCGAACCGTTGAAAAAAACGGAGTCACTTTTTCGTTTCTCGCCTATACTTACGGAACCAACGGGATTCCCTTGCCTAAAGACAAACCTTATCTTGTCAATTTGATCGATAAAGAGAAGATGAAAAAAGATATCGAGAAGGCGAAGGATCTTTCTGATGTGATTGTGGTTAGTCTGCATTTTGGTAATGAATATGAAAGAATGCCAAATGATACCCAAAAAGATCTGGCACAATTTTTGGCTGATCAAGGGGTGCAGATTGTGATTGGACATCATCCACATGTCCTGCAGCCCGTGAGTTGGTTGACAGGTGCAAAGGGGAATCAAACTTTTGTGGCTTGGTCGCTGGGGAACTTCATTTCTGGACAAGATGGGAAATACAAAGAAATCGGAGGCATTGTAGGAATCGATGTGGTAAAAAAAGTGAAAGGGGATCTGATGACAATCGAGTTAAAGGAGCCGACTTTTTTGCCGACATTTTGTTCGAAAAAGAACTATCGAAACTACAAAATCAAGCTGCTTGAACAGATCAATCCACAAACATATGAAGAAATTAAAACGCATATGAACCAATGGGTTCCTGAGTTAAAGTTTGTTGCACCCTAGCGAGCACACTACCATCCCTCCTTCCATGAAGGAGGGATTTATAATATCGCATCACATTCCACGATCATCACAGATAGCTCTTTGGATAGATCAATTTCCTTAAGTGACTTCAAGTCTTCCCCCGATTCTCCTTTGAAAATTCGGATGATCGGTCGATCGATACAGTGTTGATTATAGGCAACGACAACACCAGTCTCTCCCGTACTGAGCTTCACCGTGACGCCAATCGGATAGATGGCAATTTTTTTGCGAAAAAGCTCGACTATACCCTGTTCAAAGTGGAGGTTTGTTTCAGAAAATATCAGTTCCATCGCCTCGTGAGGAAGCATAGCCCTGCGATAGACACGATGTGTAGTTAATGCATCAAATACATCTCCAACCGCCATTATCCGCGCATAAGGATGGATTTCTTCACCCTTAAGTCCTCGAGGATAACCCGTACCATCCCACTTTTCATGGTGTTGAAAGGCACAATGGGCCGCAAGTAGGGGAATATCCCATTCTTTTCTTAATAGCTCGAAGCCAATATTAGTATGTTCCTTGATCTGGGCGAACTCTTCGTTTGTAAGCCTTCCAGGTTTATGTAGAATCTCTTCAGGTAGCAGTAGCTTCCCGATATCATGCAGAAGACAACCAACTGCGATTTCATAAATTTTCTCCGAAGGGAGGCCTTTTTCAACGGCAAGTGCGCTGGTGTAAATCATCACGTTGAAGGAGTGAGAAAAAAGATAATTGTCCTTCACGTGAATATGGGTAAGCAGATCAACGACCCGTTTGTTGGATTGAAGCAGAGAAATAATATTTTGAATGGATTTCTGGAAATCTGAAATTCTGATGAGATCGCTTAGTTTGCGCTTTCCCTTCACCTCATGGATGTTTTTGAATAGGGTTTGGATCATTTGGATGGTCCGAGTGCGCAGTTCAAAAGGAATGGTTTCGTCAATGACAATATCATCCGTCAGAGGATCCAGGATATAAAGATGTGTAACACCTTGTTCATTTAGGCGGTTGATAAAACGATCGGTGAGCTCCATTCCATTAGAAATTAGCATTTTGCCATTTTCATGGTATACAGCCTTTCCGAGGATCATTCCTGATCTGCAGTTGTAAATGGATACAAGTCGCATTTTAGCAGTCCTTTTACTCAAGATTGTTGTTCCTATTATACCAACTTGTTGGACTTGAGACCACAAGATTTGTCGAAGAATAGGGAATTTTGGTGAATTACCCCATTAAAACTATCATAATTGTTTAATTACTAATATTATTGTAAAATATTAGGTAGGTTAATAGATGCTAGAAAATCAGATGAGAACAGAATAAAAAAAGGAGTGTTCAAACATGACCGAACAGAAAATACATCCTAGGGTGGAGAGATTGGCAACAGGTGAGGTGTGGAAGCTTTTTGGAATAGAAGTAATTTATGCAGAGGATCAACAAGCAGAATTGCATCTACCTGTAACGGAAAAGTTTAAGCAAGTATATGGGGTTCTTCATGGTGGAGTCATTGCCACTGTCATTGATATGGCGATGGGAGCAGCTTTCTCTACCACGCTGAAACCGGAAGAATACGGATCAACCCTTGACTTGAATATTCGCTATTTAAAACCAATGACAGGGGAAACCTTGATTGTGAAATCCAATATAATTAGAAGGGGAAGAAGGATTGTCGTCCTATCTGCAGAGGCCTTAAATGAAAAAGGGGACCATATTGCCTCAGCAACGGGACAATTTATGGTTTTAGAAAGATCATAGGTTTTGTCAGTATTTACAAAATGGTATCATTTCTCGGGAAATACTGTCGGTTTTAGGGGAAGGGGCATTCAGCCCCTTTTTTTCGTATTAGGGCGTTACAAAATTTTGCGTGTAATAATCGTTCTTTACCCCAACGCCAAGTGTAGTAAATGGAGCGTATAAAATATTTTTTCGATGTCCCTCTGAATTCATCCAACCTTCCAAAGCCTCTATTCCATCGTTTTGACCATAGGCGATATTTTCTCCTGCCGTTTTATAATGTATACCCGCAAATTCCATCCGTTCAAAAGGATCCATTCCCGTCGTTTTGGACACATGATCAAAAAATTGATGGGACACCATGTCCATACTGTGCGAGCGGGCTACCCTCGCAGCCTCCTCATTCCACGTTAGAACCGAAAGGTTATATCTTTGTCGAATCACATTGGTGAGATCAAAAATTTGTTTGGCCATGCTTTGCTCAAGCTTGTCCTGTTGTTCCTGATTCAAAGAAGCTTTCGTCAGACTTGGCTTTTGCCCGGTATATGTAAATTGCCTATTAAAGAAGCTCCCTTTTACCAAGGCTTCCTTGGAAAGAAAGCGAATTCCCGTTACTCGCTGTTCCCGGTAAAGATCAAGATAAAATAAGATAGGTTGCTCTTCGATCATAAATAGTGCTTTCCCATCCACGTTGTTATCAACGCTAACTTGGGCGTTCTCATAGGAGAAGGTGATTCTATTTTGAAAAGGGAAGGTGTCTAGCAATTCTTTTTTACTAGAATCGATTTGTATTCCGCGAAAAGACCAGGTTGGCGCATTGGAATAGATCTCCATTACTTTCCCATCCTTTACAGCAGCTTGTACATAATGGTTGGGATCCTTGTTGTAAATCCACCACACATAGCCTAACGGATGTGGATCAATGCGCTGTGGACTGCCCCATGTTTCCTTTAGGTGTTGTGTTGACTGACCTATAGCAATACCCAAGATACCCTGCTGATTGGTTTTAAGTGTTGCTAAGGGTGGTGCGGGTGTTGAATCCGAGATCGGCTGATGCGGCAAAGCAAGGTTCTCTGCAAACTCTTGGCCTTGTTCCCAAAAATCGACTGCTTGATCTCTTAAAGAAGTATCTGCTGAACAAAAGGTAGGAAGACATAAAATAGCAAAAACAAAAACTGCCACTCGAAAGGTTTTACCTCGGAACATTTTCATTCCTCCTTATCCATACGATGATTATATCATAGGAGGAAAACTGTTCGATTTCTTTTTACTCTGCGGCTTCGGCTTTTCAAACCAAAACCGCAGATTCCGATCATGAAATCAACCTTTGTGCTGCTTGAATTAGTTCGAGCCCCTTTTGCCGTGGAATTAGTTGCATTGCCATAAAACGTTTTACTTGTTTGATAAAGGTCTTTAAGTGAAAGATGGCTTTGTTAAGATTTTTTTCTAATGCCGTACACACATGGTCTGGCAGACCCAGACTGCGAATTTTCTGTCGTAAATGGGTTAATTTGTTCAACTGTGCTTTGCGTTGGAGTCTACTTTTTAACGTGCTTGTGAGGTTGAGTGATTGAACGCCTGCTGTATTTGGCATATTTAGATTCATACCCTGAAACGGCTCAAACGGGAATTGAGGCAAATTTGCAGGCAACATCATGTTGCTCGGAAGTGTTTGTGGCATGGGAAAAGCAAGATTACCAGGATTAAAACTAAGGGGGGGCAGTGGTGGAATCATATTTAATGCATTGGGTGTACCAAGATTCCAAGAACCTGCAAGTAGATCATTTGGGATCATCCCCTGAGGAAAAGAGGGGAGATCAAGCTTCGCCAAATCGCCCATTGAGAAATTTGGCGCCTCTAATGCAGGGAAATTTGTTGGGAGTTGCATGTTTGGTAAATCCATGTTTGGCAGCTGCATAGTTGGTAAATCTGTGTTTGGTAACGACATATCTACATTGTCCGGCATACTCGGAAAATTATTCTTTGTGGGCAGCTTGTTTAACAGCTTTTCATTTTCCGATAAAGTGGAGAGTTCATTGTTTACTTTAGTCGGATCATCAGTCGCCGGATCTTTTCGGAGAAGTGGATTTGTATCGCTAAATGGATTGGTACTCTCCAATTGGTTTAGTGGATTGTTTAAAATGGCAGGGTCAGCTGCCGGCACCTTTGGAGTTGATTCTAGGGCAGGATCTGCCTCACTCTGAGTGGGATCGGTAAGTATAAAAAGTAAGCCGTTTTCCGCGGAAGAAATTCCGATTGGATTTCCATCCAACAGGAGGGTATGTTCGAGCTCTTGCGTTTCTGTATTAATGATCGAAATGTCCCTCGAACCTGAATTCGTGACATAAATCCGCGACCCATCAGGAGAAAGCGTTATACCTTTGGGTTTTCTCCCTACAGAAATTGTCGCCAATATGGTTCGGGCAGAAGTATCCCAGATGGTTAGTTGATCTGTCTCATGGTGTGTCAAATAGGCGCGGTCTCCATTGGGACTGAGAGCAATGCCACATGTTTTCTCTGTGACGGGAAGGGAAAAGAGATGTTCATGTGTCCATAGATCAATCACCTGAATCTGGTTTTCTGGTTCTCCGGGCAGCTTTTTATTTTCCATAATGGTGGGACCTCCTCTGTCATAAGTTACTACGCCTATCTTATGGTTAAATAACTAAAAGTGTATGGACGTGTACCTATCCACATCCACCTATTTATTTGGAAGTAGAAAAAGGGCTAATAGCATCTGGCTAATGGGGGTAAATTTTTTCTTGATTAACAAACGGAATCTCACTATAATAAAAGCATAGTAAATGCGGATGTGGCGGAATCGGCAGACGCGCTAGATTCAGGTTCTAGTGGTGGCAACATCGTGGGGGTTCAAGTCCCTTCATCCGCACCAAATACATATGTAAATGATAACCCCTCGCTGATGGCGAGGGGTTTTGCTTTTCTTTCTGATGAAGGACATACCGGCAGCATTTAGCCCAATAATTGTCCTTCATAACCTCAATTATAGGGGTATATATCCCTCATCTCGCAACAGGCAGTCCTCTTACGGCAACTCCTGCTGTCTCTTTTTCAGTTCAATCAACCCCAACACCTTCAGTGCCTGAAATTCTTCAGGAGAAAGACGCTCTAAAAGGGCTTTTTTGATCTCCTGTTTTTCTTCAGCAGTGACTCCGCCGCTGGCCATGGAAACAAACTCTTTCAGTTCTGACATGGAAAATCGGCTGAGTAGGAATTTCAATGCTTCTTCCTTATTCGAAAAGCCGACTTTTTCTTGATTTCCCGTAGTAGCTGTTGAAGTGCCGGTCTCGGACCCGCTGGAACTGGAACCAGCCCGACCCCCAGATTCGGAAGGTTCAGGTGTGACCGTGGTGTTTTGATCACTCTTCTGACTATCCCCAGCAGAATCCTGATCAACTTCCTCCTGATCAGAAGGGATAGCTCCTAACTGCTCTTCCAATGCCTTTTGCACCGCGGGCTCCTTCATCAGTTCATTTACTTCGTCATCTGTCAACATGTCCTTTGTTACTTGTTCTACCAGCCGGTCGGAGGCAAAACTGATTACCCAATTATATCCGATTACGCCGAGTACAGCTAAGCAAACTACACTACCTAGTATCCACTTTGTACGTTTACGCATAATTCCCTCCAGAGCACTTCAAATATAAGCAATATTGTATCATCTATTTGTGGGTTTTAGCGTAAAATTTTATTTCCTTAACTAACTGTTCTTCCGTTGATTTTTTTATGTCCAATCTTAATCCATATTGGTTGCCTTTATGCCAAAGAATTTCCCCCTCTAAAATAAAAGAGGTTTGATTCAATGTAAATTCGAAGGCCAACTCCAATTCCCGACTTGTAGGCATGTTCAGTGATGTTTCCAGCTTCATTCCGTGTGGGCTGAGGTCAATAATTTTGGCGATTCCTTCAGATGTTTGAACAGGTTTTCCTTCTAATTGGATAATTTTAAACTTGGTTTCCAAGGGGGGGGCAAAAATAAAACGGAAGGGTTCATTTCGAGTATGATAATCCATCGTAACCTCTCATTTAATTGATCTCTTTTCCACAAATTATAAGAGATTTTCGGCCACAAAGGGAGAGGAAAAGTGACAAAATTAGAAAAAAAGACCGAGCTTATGCTCGGTCACTCCATTTAGCAGGGCGTTTTTCCAAAAAGGCAGAAATCCCTTCCACAGCATCCTCATGCTGGCTGTTGGTTGCCATTACTTCGGAAGCATAGTTTAATGCTTGGAAGTCTTCCATATTGATCTGCTGATAGAATGCTTTCTTCCCAATTTCTAGCGTGTTTAAGCTATGGCGTGCAACGGACTCAGCTAGCGCCTGTACGGCATCGGATAATTGTTCAGGTGTTACTACTTTGTTAACAAGTCCATGGATTAAAGCCTCCTCAGCAGAAATAAAATCACCAGTAAATAACATTTCAGCGGCTTTTTTGCGGCCTAAGTTACGGCTGACAAACACGGAAGGGGTAGTGCAGAAGAATCCGATATGTACCCCAGGGGTGGCAAATTTCGCCGCTTCACTTGCGACAGCTAGGTCACATGCCGCTACCAATTGAGCTCCAGCTGCTGTAGCAATGCCGTGTATCTTGGCAATTGTAATTTGAGGGATTTCACGGATGGTGCGGAATAGTTTTTGACATTCTTGGAATAAATGTAGAACTTCACGAGTTGGTTTTCCAGAAATTTCGCGAAGATTGTGTCCAGAGCTAAATACTTTTCCTTCTGCCTGGATGATTAACACGTTTACTTCACGCTCGCGACCAATCGTTTGCAAAAGCTGGTCAAATTCCTGAATAAGTGGCAAGGAAAGCGCATTACGCTGCTTGTCATTTTGAATTGTGATCGTTCCAATCTTCCCCTCAACTTGATAAGATAATAATCCCATCTTCTTTTCCACCTTTCCTTTTTAAAAAAATAGTTTACTAGAATTCAGGAAATCGACACTTCTCAGGCGACAAGAAAAGCCTTCTTCATAAGAAGAAGGCATCGGATGTAAAATGTCTACTCCTTATCTACCAGAACAAGATGTTCCGCAGGAATTAGCACCATGCTTAACAGGAATCCTGCAAGCGGGTTGCCGGGTTTCATCGGGCCAGTCCCTCCACCACTCTCGATAAGAGATTCAGTTTTATGAATGAAATAGTTTCATATTGGTCTCGTTTCTCATGACCAATTTCTGTTAGTATTATAAAGTTTATCAACAAAAAGGTCAATACACATATTTATCCGGCATGAACGGGGTAGGAATACTAATGGAAGTTTTCTTTATAGTTTTTCGACATTATGCTAAGATCAAAGTACATCATTCGAAGACTTTACAAAGGGGAAAGCCTATGCGACTCATTCAAGCGGTTGATCGTGCTTTAAAAATACTCGATTTATTTGACGAGCATGAAATGGAGCTGAAAATCACAGAAATTAGTGAGCGACTAGACCTTCACAAGAGCACCGTTCACTCGATTTTGAAAACGCTTCAATACCACGGATATATTGGACAAAATACAGAAAATGGGAAGTATAAGTTAGGGATGAAACTACTAGAAAGAGGAAATTTTGTCATCCAAGGATTAGATATAAGAAAGATAGCGAAAAGAAATCTTCATGATCTTTCTATGCGGACCGGCCAAACCACACATCTGGTTGTTCTCGACGGCAAACATGGGGTTTATATTGATAAAGTAGAAGGACCTTTGGCGGTAGTGCTCTATTCTCGCATTGGACGCCGGGTATCGATTCATTGTAGTGCGGTGGGGAAGGTTTTGGTAGGTAATCAAAGGCAGGAGAAGATAGAGGAAATTTTAGCAGATTATCAATACGAGCGAAGAGCCAAAAATACGATCACCGATCGGGAAAGCTATTTGAAAGAGTTGGAACTCGTTCGTCAGCGGGGATACTCTATCGATAATGAGGAAAATGAGGAAGGGGTACGAAGTGTGGCGGTTCCCATCCGCGACCATTCGGGCCAGGTGATCGCAGCGATTAGTTTGTCATCTCTTCTTTCGAGTATAGATGACGAAACATTCACAGGGTTCATAAAAATGGTGCAAGAAACAGGGCAGGCGATTTCTGAACAGATGGGATACGGACTGGGTTAAGATTCTTTTGTAGAAAAAGAAGCCATAGAATAATAGAAAAGGGGGAGTGTTATGGATAAGTATATTCTGAGCATCGACCAAGGGACTACAAGTACGCGGGCGATTCTTTTTAATCAGGCAGGTGATGTGGCAGGCATCTCCCAAAGGGAATTTACCCAATATTATCCACAGCCTGGTTGGGTGGAGCATGACCCGAATGAAATCTGGGAAACCACAAAGGCCGTGATCGAAGATGCCATACAAAAAATGGGGTTAGACGCTGCTCAAGTGGCTGCCATCGGATTGACTAACCAGCGGGAAACGACGGTGTTATGGGATAAAAATACGGGAGAGCCGGTTTACCCGGCCATCGTATGGCAGAGCAGGCAAAGTGCCGATATTTGTGAGGAGTGGAAGCGGAATGGGCTAGAGCCTGTCATCAAACAGAAAACCGGGTTAGTCATCGATGCCTATTTTTCCTCTTCGAAAATCAAATGGATTTTGGACCATGTCCAAGGGGTCCGGGAAAAGGCGGAAAAAGGGGACGTGCTGTTTGGCACGATCGACAGTTGGCTAATTTGGAAGCTTACCCAGGGAAAAGTACATGCAACCGATTATACGAATGCCTCGCGTACAATGCTATTCAATATCCATACCCTCCAGTGGGATGAGGAGCTGCTTCAGCTGTTTCAGATTCCAAAGACAATCCTTCCTTCTGTTCATGCTTCAAGCGAAATTTATGGATACACTTCAATTGTTGGGGATAAAGTTCCTGTCGCCAGTGCGATCGGGGACCAGCAGGCTGCTTTGTTCGGGCAAACCTGTTTTCAGCCAGGTGAGGTGAAAAATACGTACGGGACAGGTTGTTTTCTTCTGATGAATACGGGGGAGAAAATCGTGGAATCAAAGAATGGCTTGCTTTCAACCATTGCCTGGGGACTAGGCGGACGCGTGAAGTACGCCTTGGAAGGGAGCATTTTTGTTGCCGGCGCTGCCATTCAATGGTTGCGAGATGGTCTGAAATTGATCGAGACAGCCCCTGAATCGGAGGCCTTGGCCCAAGCGGTTTCCTCCACAGAGGGTGTTTACTTCGTCCCCGCTTTTGTTGGATTAGGTGCGCCATATTGGGATATGGAGGCAAAAGGGGCCATTTTTGGCCTCACTCGCGGTACGACAAAAGAGCACCTGACCCGCGCTGCACTCGAATCACTCGCTTACCAAACAAAGGACGTTGTCGATGCGATGCAGGAAGATGCTGGAATCCATTTAGCGAGCTTAAAAGTGGACGGTGGTGCGATCAGCAATCAGTTTTTGATGCAGTTTCAAGCAGATCTTATCCAGACAAAGGTGGAAAAACCCGCAGTAAAAGAAACGACGGCCCTTGGCACCGCTTATCTGGCGGGTTTGGCCGTCGGATTTTGGAAAACCAAGGAACAAATCCTCGCCAACCACACCGTAGAAAGAGAGTTCACTCCCGCGATGGAGAAGGAACGAGCAGATCAGTTGTATGAGGGGTGGTGTGCATCTGTTCGCAGCACCATGGGTTGGAAGCCTTAGCGGTAGCGAATGATGACCGTCGTTCCGATCGGAACAATTCTCGAAAGTTCCAGCACATCCTGATTATACATGCGGATACATCCGTGCGATACCTCTCTACCGATCGATCCGGGATTATTTGTGCCATGGATTCCATAATGCGGGCGGCTTAGCCCCATCCACATCACGCCAAATGGCCCCCCTGGATGGGGGGCTTTGTTAATAATATTGTAAGTTCCTACCGGTGTTTGCGTGGCAACCTTGCCGATTCCGATTGGGTAGGTCTTAATCACTTGACCATTTTGCAGCAAAGTCAACCTTCGATTGTCTAAGGTAATGAGAATTTGATAGGCCATTCAATACATCCCTCCTGTTAGTGTATTCAAGGGGAATGTTAGAAAGTGACGGCAGAATGTTGTACTACTCTTCCAAAATTCAGCATATTTTTTAAAGTAAATTCTGGTTTAGGAGGTAGTAACATGTCGAATCAACTGTGGGAATATAAAATTCAAATTGTGGACGAGGCGATGGCCAATTACCCTGAACAGCTTCAAATCCAGTTCAATCGACTGGGGCGTGAAGGATGGGAGTTGATTAGCACGAACCGCTCTTCCTACGAGGAAGGCGGCCGTACGTATGTTAGGACGACCTTTGTCTTTAAGCGGGGGCTTGAACCGAAGTAGCATGTTGTCCCTTCTGATCGGAGTGAGTTTTTGAGTTTCCTCCTGATCAGAAGGGATGTTTCTTGTGGGAGAATGGTCATCATCGTGGCAATGATGACCGAAATGCCCTTATGAAAATGCGAAGATGGTTATCATCAGGGCAATGATGACCAAAATGCTCCTATGAAAATGCGAAGATGGTCATCATCAAGGCAATGATGACCAAAATGCTCCTATGAAAATGCGAAGATGGTCATCATCAAGGCAATGATGACCGAAATGCTCTTATGAAAATGCGAAGATGGTTATCATCAGGGCAATGATGACCGAAATGCTCTTATGAAAATGCGAAGATGGTTATCATCAGGGCAATGATGACCAAAACACTCCTATGAAAATGCGAAGATGGTCATCATCAAGGCAATGATGACCAAAATGCTCCTATGAAAATGCGAAGATGGTCATCATCAAGGCAATGATGACCAAAATGCTCCTATGAAAATGCGAAGATGGTCATCATCGGCGCCTCTCCCTCTCCCTATCGCAACCGCTGACTAGGTACAAGAATCTTATTCTGCTTGGTCGAGTAAATCCCATCCTGGGTAAAGCGGATGACGGGCAAATGGATGGCGGTAAAGAAAAATAGGGAATAGATCGGATCCTCGTGCTGATAACCGCGTTCCTGCAGCAACCGTAGGAATTGACTCGTCTCATCGATCAACTCTGCCATCCCTTTTTCACTCATCCCGCCAAGTAAAGGTAGGGGGAGTTCAAACAGTGATTCTTTGTTCTCCCGAAGGCAAATCCCGCCGCCCATTTCCATCACCCGATTCGCTGCGGCAGCCATCTCTTCCGGATTCCGGCCAAGCACAAAAAGGTCCTGCGATACGGTATAGGTACTTGCTAATGCCTCCACATTGCCAAAACCTTTTACAATGCCCCGCGTTATCCATGTTCCGGCACGATCGAGAAGGGCTACATAAAGATAGTCTGGTTTATCAGTTAAATCAATTGCACCATCATTTACGGGTAATGTCTCATCACGCTGGCGGATAATGACCGCATTCATCATCTCGCCAACAGGGAAATCCTCTCTCGCCGCAACGTGGAACCAATCGGCTTCAGCTTTCCAATCTGCAGCTGGAACTCCCAGAATTCCATAGGAAGACCAATCAATCTGAGCGGCCGACCTGTCCTTTTCAACCAGCTTCCCGTTAGCCATCACTTGCACAGGTGTCGGATGATGCAGATCCTCAAGGAATAAAATATCTGCCACTCGTCCTGGAGCAATCCCGCCTAAATCCGGGTCCAATCCATAATAGACAGCAGGATTTAAGGTGACCATCCGGTATGCCTCCCAGACAGGAACCCCGCAGTCCAATGCGATATGGATTAGCCGGTCAACCGTCCCTTGTTCATAGAAAAATGGAGGAGACCCATCCGTCGTCATCATCAATCGATCCCATGGGACGCGCTCCAGCTTCAGAAGACCCTGCAGCAATTCGGGCAGATCCGGGCGGATTGAGGAATTTCGCAGAGTCGCGTAAAGCCCCAGCCTTAACCTCCGCATTACTTCCTCGGTTGTAATACTCTCATGACAGCAGGTGGCACCTGCAGCCATCATTGCATTTAGCGTTTCCACAGAAGAACCCGGGTTATGCGCTTCGATCCGTTTTCCTGATTGATATGCCAGGAACATCCTCTCCCGCAGCAAAGGTTCCCCATCAAGCATCCGTTTAAAAGCAGTTAATTCGCCAGCCTGAATCACCTGCGGATGCTCGAGCGTTTGCAGGGTTCGCTGTATCGGGACCCTTGCTTCTAACTCCGGACTAGGAGTCTGGGAGTCGAGCCTGGCCCACCAGAAGTTTTTTACCGGAGAATCTTGCAGATCCTGAAAAAATCTCTCCATCTGCTCCTGGGGGGCATTGAGGAAAAAGAGCAGACTGTCATGCATCATGGTTGTCGTTCCGCGTGAGAGGGAGTAATCGATCCAGGTCAGCGGATTATAGATTTGAAAGGGGTGGGAATGTGGCTCAATATACCCGGGTACTAACGTATAATCTGCAGCATCGATCACGATCGTAGATTCATCTACTTTGGGTTCTTTGCCGCCAACATAAGCAATTCGATCCTCAAAAAGAGCAATATTCCCCTCCATCATCTCACCAGTATAGATGTTGAAATAATTGGCATTCTTAATCCACGTCGTGGCCGCTTTCTTCAAGAGGGAGACCTCGACGAAATCATTCCATTTTTGCTCTGATAGTTTTTTCATAGGCTTGCTCTCCCCTTCTATATTTTTCCTTTTTTTAGTATACCAGATATCACATGACTTGCGGGGATAGTGGTTAAAGGGAGCAAAAAGAAACCCCTCAAACAGATCCTTTTCCACGGTGACGTTTTAAAAGTGAAAAGATGGATAAACTGGGATTGGGAAATCCATATTTTTTGCAAAGGAGTTATGAATGATGCGCAAAGTTATTTTGTACAGTGGGCTGTTTGTACTGGTGGTGCTTGGACTTTATACACTAAACCTGTCCCCAGAATCAAATATTGCCCCCGCACCAGATCTAAGTGCCCAAACATCCCAGACCCATGCTGAAGAACAAAGTCCAGAAGCTATTCCCGTCTCGGAAAACATGCAAAGTGTGAACGTGAATATCGTCAATGCTACATCCCATGTCATTGGAACAGCCAAGCTTACCCAACAGGCAAAAGGAGTGTTGATGGAAGTCAACGTCACAGGACTCACGCCGCCTGGGAAGCATGGCATCCATATTCATGAAAAAGCATTTCGGGGGACTGATTTTGCCACGGCTGGAGGCCATTTGAACCCCTACGGCAAAGAGCATGGCCTGGAAAATCCGAAAGGACCACATCTTGGAGACATGCCGAATCTAGAGGTACAGGCGAATGGAGCTGGCAAAGGGAAATTCAACCTTCCAGGAGCAACCCTTGAACCTGGGAAAGAAAATTCCTTAAGAGGCAAATCGATTATTATTCATGCGAAAGAAGATGATCAGAAAACCAACCCTGCGGGTAATTCTGGGGACAGAATTGCCGGTGGAAATATTCCTGAATAATGGAGGAAGCGGGCTCAGCGAAATGGGCTCGCTTTTTTTTATGTTCTGGATTGGTGATCCGACGAAAGAACCAAATGAAATAGCTTACATGAGCAAATCGGAGAAAATACAGGACTTTTTGCAGCTTGCAAAAGATCAGGCAGTGGAGTAGAGTTTTCCTGTTAAAAAAGATAGATAGATAAACTAGTTTTCAGGGGGTATTTGCTTTGAATGTCAGCTTAGGGTTGATCATTTTTTCGCCTTATCTGGCTTTTTTGCCGTTGTTATATATGTTGTTTCATTACATACGGCAGGGTCAATGGGAGTTGAGAGACGCCTGGTCAAGAGGGCTTCTTTTGTTATTTTTATGGTCATTATTTGTTGGTCTCATCAATGAAAGCATCGAGTCTAGCCTCGCCGCTTTTGTAATGTTAGGCTTTGTTGCGGTTAGTGTGTATCTTCAAGAACATTTTCAAACCGTAAAAAGTGTGGAGAAATTGCTAGCACGCCTGTTCACCTTATCAATAGGGTCAGCAGTCATAGGGGTATTGGCAAAAGTTAATATCATCACCTACACTCCAGCATGGTGGAAGTATCTACTGGGGACCCGCTCGATTGTTTCCTTGGAAGAATTTGAACGGATCTCTGGCACATTTAACAACCCGAATTTAGCAGGGACCTGGTATGCGATTATGCTGATGATCGGTTTCTACTTTTTTGGGCGGACAAAAGGGAAAAGGAAATTAGGGTACGCTCTGGGAATGGTTTTATTTGCGACAGTATTGGTGATGACTGCATCACGCGCCGCTGCAATTGGGATTTTCATCGGTTTTATTCTATATAGCTATTTTGCAGGGCATAAGAAGAAGATGCTTTTCATCACCTTCATCCTGCTTTCGAGCACAGCGCTCATGCTTTTATTTCCAGATCTGTTTCCGCGGGGGGAAATTCTGTATTCCTCGATTCGCGACCGTCAAGAAATTTGGAAAAGCTGCTTTCATATGTTTCTTCTCAAACCTTTTACCGGCTGGGGCTGGTTTGGGATTTACCATTATAAGTACAGCCTGTATTTGTACGGACGTATTTTTCATGCACATAATACACTATTAACGATTGCGACCACGCTCGGTTTGGTAGGTGTCGGGATTTTTGCCTGGATGTTTTGGGATTTGCTGCAAAAGGCGCGATTTTTGTTTGCGAAAAGCTGCCGCCTCACTCCATTGTTATGTGGAGTCGTAGCGATGATCGCTGGTCAGGGGATTTTTGACTTTACCATTATGAGTCCGCAAATCGCCCTTTTATTAGTGGGAAGCTCTGCGATGATCCAAGGATTGGCTTACTCCTATCAGGAGGCACCAAGAAGTGTTATGGTTTCCTCACGGGTTCGGCATTCCAAGTGGAAAAAGGCGTAACGAGAGAGATGGTCACAGTTTTTTAATAAATTGATCATGATCCTTTCACAAATTGGAAATTGAATGGAAATAACCCTTGGGTAGACTTATACTCAATCCTAATTCATTAGGAAAGCTATTAACTACTAAAGGGGTGTTTGATAAGATGAAAAAATTCTTCTTAAGTTTACTAACAGGAGCTTTGGCCTTTGCATTAATGGTAGGATGTTCGAGCGAAGGAGATTCACAGGATCCAGCAGTTCCGGGCGGAACGGAAACGGAAGCACCGGCTGCACCAACGGGTGGTGACATAGCGCCAGCACCAGCTCCTGAAGCAGGGGATACTACACCAGATGCTGGGGCAACAGATGGAGCTGATGCTGGTACAGACGCGGGTGCTGATGCTGGTGCCGATACAGGTGCTGACGCTGGTACGGACGCAGGCGCTGATACAGCACCACAAAACTAATTGTAAGGTGAGCATCTTTGGAATTACAACAATATCTGAGCGAAGTATCGCCTAAAGAACGCGAAAACATCACGACAGTCATGAGCGAAATCTCGTTGGAAAAGGTGCTGCATAATCCGGTAGAACATCACAGAATAAAAAAAGTCATCGACGAGATCATCCAGATCTTTCAGGATCAGCACCAACTCCAGCATTACGAGGCAATCGCTATGGTCAAGATGCTCCAGGATATGATTTTTGCAGATTGCTATGAGCCAATGATGGAAGCATTAGATCAATCAACGAGCGATGAATCCTTTATCCAACTATTTCTAAACTGCAAAAGATAGGGTTGCCCCAAGCGGGCAACCCTATCTTTTTGTGTCGAGCAGGGGGGACTGTCAGTCCCCCTTACCACTCGGGATCAGTTGAATATAGGGAAAATACTTCACAACCCCTTTATAAAAAGGGTCAAACGAAAAGATTCGCTTGATTTCCAACTGTCCCATGACCAAAAGGATACAAGCCTTCATAAAGCTTAGCTCATATTGTGGCTGGTCGGTGATCATTTGCAGGGCTTCGCGCTCTAGATCCTCATCTACGGAGAGGACGGTTAGCACCCCGTTTTGCTCCGCCTTTTGCACCACATTTAAGAAGAACTGTGCGTGATCATAACCAGAGTGTTCAAGAAGCCATTGATGTAATTCATACACAATGAAATTCAAAGTCACAAGCGGACGCTCCAGATCATCCCACTCTAAAAAATAGGAAACAGCCTTCCCGTGTTGGGGGTGGTGTTGATCCATAAAGACAAGCAGTGCAGATTTATCAAGAAAGATGACTTTGTTACCTGATAAGGGTAAGGTCGAGGTCGTCGGATTCATAAAGATCAACTCCTTGCATTTCCGTTTTTGGCCGAGATGTTGAAGCGAGTCCGCGCAATCGAAGCAGCGGATTTCTTTCTTTTTGTTCCTCGCTGATTTTCACTTTAAGCATTTGATCTGATTCCTGACAATAAGAACTCACCGCGTGCTGCAACAGTTCAGGAACCGAAAGCTTTTTCTTTTGCGCAATCCGCTCCAACTTTTCCAAGTCCTCTTCCGTTAACACAGAGCGCCGAAACTCACTCGATCGGTCCCTCCTCCGGGAGCCTCTTTCACGTCGCAATCCGTGCCATTGATCAAGAAGTTTATCATAAAGTGCATTTAATTGATTCCTCAAGACAAGCACCTCCATTTGCAAATATTGCCTAATGATGTCGAAATTACCACTTAAACCATTCGGGGACAAAAGCCCTATTTTGACTGTCAAAAGTAAAAAACATAAAAGGATCATAAAAAGTTCACAAATTGTTCATATCTTTTCCATACATTTATCACAAGGTGCTTTCGAATAGTGTAAAGACTGTTCACCAAAGGAGGGTTAGAAAATGATCAATACAAAGGTATTGCTTGTTGATGATGACCCAAATGTACGTGAAATTGTACGTCTATATTTCACTAAGCATCAGATCGAGCTCATTGAGGCAGAGCATGGGCAGGCGGGCATTGAACTTGCACAGAGTCAGGCCCCGGATATGCTGATCCTTGATGTGATGATGCCCGAGATGGATGGGTTTGAGGTGTGTCGGGAGATTCGCAAAACATCGGATGTCCCCATTATTATGTTGACCGCCAAGGAAGAAGAGGTGGATCGGGTTCTCGGCTTGGAGCTGGGAGCTGATGATTATATAACCAAACCTTTTAGTCCGCGGGAGCTGGTTGCTAGGATGAAAGCCATTTTTCGCCGCACCCAACCGCGGGAGAAAACCGAAATGGAGACCAATCGATTGGAATTTACGGATCTAACCATTGACCCGGAGCGCCGGGAAGTCATAGTAAAAGGGGAAAAAGTCGCCTTCAGGCCAAAGGAATTCGATCTTTTAATGCAGATGGCGAAATCACCGGGGATTGTCTTTACAAGAGAGCAGTTGCTGGAACAAACCTGGGGATATGATTTCTTCGGCGATATTCGCACGGTTGACGTGCATATTAAAAAGATTCGACAGAAGCTTAGCAACTTAAAAATGGATTGCATTCACACGATGTGGGGGGTTGGCTACAAATTTGAGGTTGCGAAGCCATGAAGTGGATCAATAAAAGCCTGTTTCGCCGCCTTTTGGTAAGCTATCTGGTAATTGTCCTGTTCGGGCTTGGCGCCGTAGGATTTGCCATTTCTTATTTTGCCAAGGACCATTTTTACGATGTCACACAGGAGGAACTTGTCCGCAAAGCGAAAAATGTTAATCTTGCCATTCAGGATCTGCCTTTACCGAATCAAGAGGTGCAGAACCTACTTGCTTTTTTTGACCAATCTTTCGATACAAGAATCTGGCTGTTTGATCGTTCTGGTAAAATTGTGGCCAGTTCGATGGAGGATGAAGTCTTTATCGGAAAGTCCGTGGCCGAATCGATGGTTAGCAAAGTGTTGAAAGGAAAGCAGGTCGTATCTGAACTTGAACAGTTTGAGGGCCTGGATAAACCGATGCTTTCCGTCGTGGTCCCCTGGGGGAAGAAGGATATGATCTATGGCGGGATCGTCCTGCATTCTCCGGTGGAGGGGATTAATAAGACCTTTGGTTTTATGCGAGAAACCACGCTTTGGGTCACTTTGCTGGGCGTTCTGATCACGACGGCGATGGTGTCCTACTTGTCCTGGTCGATCTCCCTTCCCTTAAGAAAAATCGAGCGAACAGCGGTGGAAATTGGCACCGGAAATTATAATCAGCGGGTATCGATTAGCAATCCAGATGAGATCGGAGATCTCGCCCAGACGATTAACAAGTTGGCTGCTAAGCTACAAACGGTTGAGCAGGATCGAGAACGGCAGGAAAAGATCCGCACCGATTTCATCGCCAATATCTCCCACGAGCTGCGGACGCCGTTGACGGCTATGCAAGGATTCTTGGAAGCTTTGCAGGACGGGTTAGTGGAAGGGGAAGAATCAAGGCAAAAGTATTACCAGGTAATGTATCAGGAATCGCTGCACTTAAACCGGCTAGTCGATGACCTGATGGATCTGGTCAAATTGGAAAATGAAGAAGTGACTTTATATAAGGCCCCTGTTGACCTTGGGGAAGTGTTGAAAAAGGTATCTTTTACTTTGGAAGAAGAGGCGTCAGAGAAGGCAACAGAATTAAAACTATCGATCCCGGAGGAATCATTACCCATGGTTTTTGCAGATAAAGATAGGGTGGTGCAAATCTTTAAAAATCTCCTCAAAAATGCAGTGAAGTTCACGGAGAACGGGGAAATTCGTTTGCAGGCAAAATCGGAAGGGGACTTCGTTCGGGTGGATGTAGCCGATACCGGAATTGGAATCTCGGAAGGAGACCTGGACCGTATTTGGGAGCGGTTTTTTAAAGTCGATCGCGGCCGCTCAAAGGCAAACAAGGGTACAGGGTTGGGCCTTTCCATTGTGAAAAAGCTGACTGAACTGCATGATGGACGGATTTCGGTAAAAAGCAGTTTAGGAGAGGGGACTACTTTCTCGGTTTGGCTTCCCAAAGCTGAAGCCAAACGGCACTCAGCTTAAACAAGAAAAGGAACTGCATCCCAAAAGGATGTCAGTCCCTTTTTTGCTTTATCGCCAACACGATTCGACAAAACATGGTAAAATAGAAGAGAAAAAGGGGGGCACAGCTATGGAGACATCTGTTCCAATACAAAGTGAAACCAGTCCGCAGCGGAAAAGAAAGCGGAGAGCGATTCATCCTGCCATCCCGATTATAATTGGGGTTATTCTATGGGCGGGTCTCTTATTCGGAGGATATAAAGTTGCTGAGCACTATATTCAAAATACACAAAGCTATATTGATGAACGAATTGCCGAAGTGAACCAACATAATGAGGAAAAGATTGGGGCTCTACAAGGGGAGTTGGGGAAAGTTCAGGAGGAATTATCGGCCATTCAGGAAGAATTGGCGATGACCGATGAAACGATCAATGGGACAAATGAAACCAAGCAGGCTTTGGAAAGTCGTATGGCGGCGTTGGACAAGCAGCTTGCCTCTTTGAAGAATTCCCTCAAACAACTGGAGGAAGCAATCCGTGTTCAGTAAATGGCAGCTGTTTATGTTTTTTTTAGCGGCACCGGTAATTGGCTTCTTCTTCGCTTTTTATCAGGAAAACCCGATCTTGTCTGCGGAATGGACACAGCTGCAGCTTCCTATCGAACAAGCTTCCGCACAGGTACAGGGGATTAATGAAGGAATCACAGTAACGAAAGAGACCTTGGGGCGGATTCATGAGGCGGCCAAAAAAGAGCAGAAGGCAGCGGAGGAACATCATGAAAAGGTGAACGAGCTTCTCGCCCTTAGTGAAACACAGAATGCCAAATCACTCAGTGTGCTCGATGAAATTCTCTCTAATTTGCTAGGCGATCCGGTAGGTCAGACTTTTGGAGACAATGCAACGGTCAAAGTGTACTCGCTTGAGGAATCGGGCTACCGAGGTTATATGGCCAAGGTCCATCTGAAAAATCCCAAAGCTCTTAAGATGGTATTAACTGACGATCCCTATGGGGAAACAACAAGCCAAGCGGCCAAACGTAAAGGGGCGGTGCTTGCAGTCAATGCCGGTGGATTTGGAAAGGATGCCAATGGCAAGCTATTTCCGATCGGGATAACGGTTGTGGATGGCAAAATTAAAACCTTTTATACTTATCAAGATTTAGACTTTGTGGGCTTTAACGAGCAAGGTCGATTGGTCGGCGGGAAGGTTACATCCAAGGCCCAATTGGAGAAAATGGGGGTACTCCAAGGCGCGAGCTTTCTACCAACCCTCTTAAAAGATGGGAAAAAGCAGCCCATCCCGCGGGAGTGGGCGAACGCGAAGCACCCTCGGACGTTAATCGGGCATTTCACCAACGGGGATCTCTTGATCATCGTCATCGATGGCCGTAGAAAAGGCTGGAGCAGCGGCGTTACCTTGGAAGAGGCGCAGGACAAGCTGCTGGAATTCCACGTGAAAGACGCCTATAACCTTGACGGCGGGGGATCTAGCGCTTTTTATTACAACGGACAAATTTTAAACCGCCCTTCGGATGGAAGGCAGCGGCGCGTCACCACAAATCTAGTGGTTATCCCTTAAGGGACTTAATGAAAAAGGGGAAACTTAACGTTAAAATGGATTGACAAATCTCGGAGGAAATTGGTTCTGTTTCAACCGCAATTTTGGGGGCAGAATCGATTTCCTCTTTTATATAACGATGAAAAAACTCCGTCATTTTGTTGACGTCATCGTCAAACGCATTTTTGAACTGTTGTATAAAGCTTTTGGTCGATGTATCACCTTGGTAGGCAATATTATTAAAACTCGCATGGATCGAGATGTGATTGATAAAAGGAAATTTTCGAATCTCCTGGATGATGACGTCGAATAAGGGATGTTCCAACAAGGGCTCCCACTGCTGCGGCATGGTGTTCACCTCTTTGCGTTCTTTTTCTGCATTCTCATTCTTATTCGCTAGAGGCAAATGAGATTCCTTGGTGGGAAATTCACTAGTTTTGTCGAAATGTTAGTTTTCTGTTTTCAGAAAAGAGGAATAACAGAAGAGGTAGAGAAGATAAAATGTTAAGAATAGAAGGAAAAGAAGGAGAAGGATACCATGCCAAACAAAGAAATGCTGTTCATTCCTGGCCCCACCCCTGTTATTGATGAAATCTACGATGCCTTGTCAAGTGAAACCTGGGCACATACAGATCCACGTTTTGTTCGTATTTTTTCAGAAGCGATTCAAAAGACAAAAGACCTTTTTCAGACCGATGGAGAGGTATTTATTATTGCTGGTTCCGGGACATTGGCTATGGAGATGGCGATAGTAAATGTTGTTGCACCCGGTGAGAAGCTGTTGGTGGTGAGCCAAGGCTATTTCGGGGACCGATTTATTGATTTAGGAAGAGCTTTCGGAATGGAAGTGGAAGCGCTTCAAGCAGAATGGGGAAAGCAAATCGATCCCGAACAGGTTAGGCAGAAGCTAGCCGAGGGCGGATTTAAAGCCGTTACGGTGACACATGTCGATACATCGACGGGAGTGGCGGCAGACCTGGAAGCATTAGTGCCTGTTGTGAAAGAGGCGGGTGCTCTTTTTATCCTTGACGGTGTTTGTGCAGCAGCAGGTGTAGAAGAGAACATGTGTAAAGGGTATGGCAATGGTGGTGCCAAAATCGATATCGTTTTGACCGGTTCACAAAAAGCCATTGGTGTACCGCCGGGATTAGGAATTGTCGCTTTTAACAGGTCGGCATTGGCGGCACGCGAAGAGCTTGGACAGATATCAGCCTACTATACGGATATCAAAAATTGGCTTCCGATCATGAACAATCCTGGCAAATATTACGCCACACCGCCAGTCAATATGATCTATGCGTTGAATAAGGGACTTGAGATTGTAATGGCCGAAGGACTAGAGGCAAGGTATCGCCGCCACCGGGCGTTGGGTCGGGCTGTGCGTGAAGCCCTTGGAGTCTATGGGATGAAGGCTTTGGCTACGGAAGAAGTGGCCGCACCAACTTTAAGCTGTATCCTTTATCCTCAGGGCGTGGACGATGCAGCATTCCGCAAATCATTGGCGGATAAGGGCGTCGTCGTCGCCGGTGCGCTTGCGTCGTTAGCTGGAAAGGCCTTCCGCATCGGGCACATGGGCAACGTCACGGAGGAGATGTTCGGGAAGGCGATCCGCTTGATTGGGGACACGTTGGTCGAGCTCGGCCAGCCCGATGCACGCGATTTCGCGGTGCGTACGTTTCATGAGGTCTATCAAAGCCAGTTGAAGGAATGTTCGAGTGTTTAGGTGAATGGAAGGAAAGTTGAAGGCTGACCCTGTGGGTTGGTCTTTTTTCTGTTAGGGAGGTAATGACCATCTTTTCAAGGACCCAATGGATGTTTTGACTCTCGATGAAGGGTCCTCCATAACCCTGATTCGGACTGAGCGAGGAGGAAAACTCGAGAGTGAGTCCGAAACCGGGTATGATTCGGACTGAGCGAGGAGGAAAACTCGAGAGTGAGTCCGAAACCGGGCTTGATTCGGACTGAGCAAGGAGGAAACCTCGAGAGTGAGTCCGAAACCGGGCCTGATTCGGACTGAGCAAGGAGGAAACCTTGAGAGTGAGTCTGAAACCAGGCTTGATTTGGACTGAGCGAGGAGGAAACCTCGAGAGTGAGTCCGAAACCAGGCATGATTCGGACTGAGCAAGGAGGAAACCTCGAGAGTGAGTCCGAAATCAGGCATGATTCGGACTGAGCGAGGAGGAAACCTCGAGAGTGAGTCCGAAACCGGGCTTGATTCGGACTGAGCAAGGAGGAAACCTCGAGAGTGAGTCCGAAACCGGGCCTGATTCGGACTGAGCAAGGAGGAAACCGGTAGTGAGTCCGAATCAGGACCGAGTCCCTACAAAAAAAGGGTCTCTCCCCAACTTGGGAGCCCCCCCTCCTTCTATTTAACAATGAAAACCGGAACAGGAGATTGTTGCGCCACATTATGGCTGACGCTTCCGAGGAATAGTTCTTTGAAGGCGCCTAGTCCGCGGCTTCCCATTACGATTAAGTCACAATCATTTGCCTGGGCATGGTCTAGTATGGTTTGCGCTGGTTGTCCTTCTCCAATGAAGGTGCGAGTTTTGTTCGGGATGGCATCTAGGGTGTCTTTGATTTGTTCCAACGTTTCCTTTCCATATTTCAAGGCTGTTTCACGAAGGTTTGGCTCAGCTACAAGGAATTCGCCATAGAGCACTGGAACTTCCACAACGTGAAGGACATCCATCTCAATCTTCTCATTTGCTTTTGCCAATTCAATCGCTGTTTTCAACGCTTTATTACCTAATTCCGAACCGTCATAAGCGACAAGAATTCTTGAACATAACATCACGACCACCAGCTTTCAATAGAATTTAAAATTTTGAACTACCTTAATAGTAAGTGGGGTGGCAATTTATAGGTGTGACAAATATCACACATTTAACTCTTAATTGTGGCAATTGTGTTGCGTTAACAAAAAAAAGCGGCCCCATTTTCATGAAGCCTGCCGTACCCCGATTCTAGTTTATTTGTATTAAGCCGATTGATAAACGGACTTTGACGACTGTCTCAAGAATGCACGGACTTCCTCGGGAGTAATGCCCATATCACGTGCTAATTTCAATAATTCTACCCATTCTTCATCCACTGTCAAAATGATTTCCTTTTCTTCCACTTCCATCCCGTAAATCCCTCCCAAGGAACATTTATACAGGTAATCCGGCCGTCCTAGTGAAGATGAAAAGGATCACCTTAGACCCGTGACTTTGCGTCCCCGCCTTTCGACGAGTTTGCCTTTTTCTGATGCACATCCAATCATTTATTATAATAATCGATTCGATTCAAAAAGAATGTCGTTTGATCGTGAAAAAAGTGTCGATGTGAATTAATTTTTCTTTATATTTTGAAATTGTAACAAAAAGGTTTAAAATTCGTAATTTCAGCGGTGAAATGTGTAAGGATGTTGAAATTTTGCGGAATATTTCTTACCAGTTCTGCTCAAAGTATTATTGTGTAGATGGGAGGTGATGGAAAACATGGCGCGAATTGGTGTAGAAGCAACATTAAGTGATGTGAAGCAGCAGCTTCAAAACAGCGGTCATGAAGTCGTGGATTTGGAAGCTGAGAATGCACAGCAATGTGATGCTTGCGTCATTTCTGGACAAGACAAAGATGTAATGGGGATGGCGGATGTAGCCACAAACTCATCTGTTATTAATGCCCAGGGTATGACTCCGCAAGAAGTAGTCGAACAGGTAAACCGTAGTTTTTCTTAATAGAATTTTTAAAGAGGCTGGCCAAGAGGTCGGGCCTCTTTTTACATTGTAGATAATAAGAACTTGTGTTCCCACAAATATAATAACAAACACCCCATACCCTGTACAGGAATTATTTTCGACAAAAAGCTGAGAAAATGGGATAGTCAACAGACGCGTGTCCTCAAACCACCCACATACATCTGAAAATTCATAATTGACTACCACATAAAAAGATGAAATAATCAGTATATATCTACCTATCAGATATCTGATAACAGACCCTTGGGGAGGTGATCAGCCTGAAAGTCGAAAAAATTACAACACAAAAAGTTTCCGAAATCATCGAAAAGCAAATCGAGGAGTGGATCCATTCAGGCAGTTTTAAACCGGGACAAAAACTTCCTTCCGTAAGGGAGCTCTGCGAAATGTTCGCCGTGGGAAGATCTGCGGTACGCGACGCCATCACATCCCTAAAGGGAAAAGGGTTAGTGGATGTGAAGCAGGGGGATGGGAGCTTTGTCAGCCGGTGGGATGGCACATCACTCTTTCATCAAATCCATCTTTTAGAGAAGAAGAATATCAAGCAGCTTTTTGCCGTACGAAAAATTCTAGAGTCGGGAATGGCTGAACTGGCAGCAACCCATCGCAGGGAATCCCATTTACAAAAGATTAACGCGATTATTACTGAGCTCGAACAGACGCCAACCGTCGAAGGATGGAAGCTGGATTTTGACTTTCACACGACACTTGCTGAAGCCACAGGAAATGAAATTTTAGTCCATCTCACAAACACCCTGTCTACGACCATGAAAAAAGCCATCATCGATTGTCATCGGCTGATTTTTTCTGACCCCCTTTTAACCAACAAAGTTTTTCAACAGCACGTCGCCATTTATGATGCCATCTCAGCAAAAGACCCAGACACCGCGCGCATCACGATGTTAGATCACCTGAATTTTGTAGAACAGTTGCTAAGCAATCAGTCCCATACTTATGCTGAAGGAGGCTCCTATGCTGCTGAGTAGTGTAGTAGAAGAAGCACGGATCCAATCGATCAAGGAAGATTCAGACGACATTGGAAACTGGGGGGAATATCTGATTTCTCCCAGAACAGAAGAAGAAATATCGGCCATTTTAAAATACGCACATGAACAATCCTTGTCAGTCATCCCAGTGGGAGGCGGTACAAAAAGGGGATTCGGGGGAACAGAGGAAAAGGCGGATATCCTTCTTTCCCTTGCTGATTACAAAGGTGTCGTGGAATACTCCGAGGGGGACATGACGCTGACCGTTCGCGCAGGGACTACGATGCAGGAATTGAGTGAATACCTGGGGAAACACCAGCAAATGCTGCCCCTTGACCCAATGTGGCCGAGTCATGCGACGATTGGAGGAGTGATTGCGGCGAATGACAGTGGTGCGAAAAGACTTCGCTATGGATCAGCAAGGGATTTGGTGATCGGTACAAGATTGGTCTACCCGGATGGAAAAGTCTTACGCACAGGTGGAAAAGTCGTGAAAAATGTCGCCGGTTATGACATGAATAAATTATTTATCGGCTCGATGGGAACCTTGGCCGTTCTTACGGAAATCACCCTCAAGCTGCGCCCGGTGCCAAAATACGAAAGTCTTGTCATTCTCCATCTTCCACAGGTGCAGAATGTACTCCCATTTGCGATCAGTTTGCTAGATTCGATGATCGAGCCAGTTTCGCTAGAGGTACTCAGTCCTTCCACAAACTTTCTACTAAATGGAAAAGAGCAGTATGCCCTAGCCATTGCTTTTGAGGATGTAGAAAAAGCGGTGCACTACCAGGAAGATTGGGTTCATACGCATAAACCGGAGAATGCGGTGATTGATCACATCGATCAAGAAGATGCACGAAACTGGTGGAGACGCTTTTCCGAACTTGCACCAGCCGTCATTCCGGGCACAGACATCGATTCACGAATCGCCCTAAAAATTGGTAGCAAAAACTTGGACGCGCTGGACCTTCTTGTAAGCTGCCATGAACTAGGTGAAAAGCTGGGGGTTCAGGTGGAGGCACATGGCGGATTAGGTCATGGAATTGCAAAGGCCTATGTCGGCGGTGGAGATCTAGCGAAGTATGCCGGCTTTATCGATCAACTCCGAGCATCAGAAAAGGCAGCCTATGTGATCATTCAGCATGCCCCGCTGGCAGTGAGACGTGAACTCGATGTCTGGGGGAAAAGGCCGCCGTACTTTGCCCTGCTTGAAGGGATTAAAAAAGCCATTGATCCAAAACGCATTTTAAATCCAAGTCGCTTTGTAGGAGGGATCTAGAATGAGTATGCCATTAAAGATGGAACCACCTTGTGAGTCCAGAAGCAATTATCTTTGGGAAGATCCGCCGGATGAGGACAAATATTCAGCATGTGTGCACTGCGGTATGTGTTTGGAGTCATGCCCAACATACCTAGAAACTGGGCATGAACACCAATCCCCGCGAGGCCGCGTCCATCTCATTAAGTCTGTCGCAGAAGGTAAATTGAAAATTAACGAGGCGTTTGAAAACCCGATTTTCACCTGCTTGGATTGTCGGGCCTGTGAAACCGCTTGTCCATCTGGGGTCCAGGTTGGCTCCCTGATTGAGTCTGCTCGCGGGCAGATCCGCCAAGCGATGCCGTTGACCGGGTGGAAAGCGAAGGTGAACAAACTCTTCCTCCGTGGCGTATTTCCACATCCGAACCGGCTCCATACAATAGGAGGGTTACTCAAGGTTTACCAAAAATCCGGCCTACAAAAGGTGGTACGGAAAACAGGTTTAATGAAGATCATGCCGCCCCATCTGGCAGATATGGAATCAGTTATGCCAACGGTTTCCGATCCGGTGAAGAAGAAATACCCCGAAGTCATCCCAGCAAAAGGGGATGCAGCGGCGAAACAACGGGTAGCCCTGTTGACCGGCTGTGTGATGGACGTGATGTTCGGCAATATCAATGAAGCAACGGTTCGCGTGTTGACCCGCAATGGCTATGAGGTCGTTGTTCCCCGTGAACAGCGCTGCTGTGGGGCCCTACATATCCACGCAGGCGATCGCGAGGAAGGCAAACGACTTGCTAGACAGAATATTGATGCTTTTCTCGCGGCTGATGTCGATAAAATTGTCGTAAACGCTGCAGGTTGCGGCTGTGCCTTAAAGGAGTATCCGGAACTGCTGCAAAACGACCCTGCGTACCACGAGAAAGCTGAACAGTTTTCCGAAAAAATTGAGGATGTTTCTAAGTTTTTGGTGGACCAGGGATATGAAAAGCCTAGAGGGCGTCTTGACACAAAGCTAACCTATCACGATGCATGTCACTTGGCTCATGGTCAAGGGGTTCGTTCGGAACCAAGACAAATCCTGCGGGAAATCCCCGGTGTCGAATTGGTGGAGATGCCTGAAGCGGATCGCTGCTGTGGCAGTGCAGGGATTTATAATTTGGTGAAACCAGATATGGCGGGGAAGGTTCTGCAGGAAAAAATGTGCCATGTGCCATCGAATGTGGAGATGATCTCCATGGGGAATCCTGGATGTATGCTACAGATGAGTATCGGTGTGATGAAGCATGGAAATGGACAAAAAATCGTTCATACCGTACAAATGCTAGATTGGGCTTATGAAAATGAGGAAAAGGAGGACCGGGGATGATCAGGGATGTGATTGTTCAAGGATTAATCGATCTTGTAGGCCGAGATGCTGCCTTGTATCGCCCAGAGGACCTTCTGGCCTATGAGTGTGACGGCTATACCGTTCACAAGCGGGCCCCACGGGCCGTCGTTTTTCCAACTTCAACAGAAGAAGTTTCAAAAATCGTAAAATATCTCTACGAAAATGAAGTCCCCTTTATCCCACGGGGGGCCGGGACTGGGTTAAGCGGAGGGGCGATTCCATTGAGCGGGGAAGTGATATTGAGCCTCGTGAAAATGCGCAAGCTTATCCATGTCGATTTGCAAAATCGCTTAGCAGTTGTCCAACCAGGATTTGTTAACCTGAAGCTAACTAATTCGGTGGCGAGCAAAGGGTACTACTATGCCCCAGATCCTTCTAGCCAATATGCTTGCACTATCGGTGGAAATGTTGCAGAGAACGCTGGCGGTGCCCATTGTCTGAAATACGGGGTGACCACGAACCATATTCTTGGAATGCAGCTCGTCCTGGCAAATGGAGAGATCGTAGAAATTGGCGGTGCACCCGATATGCCAGGATATGATTTGATGGGGATTTTGACGGGATCGGAAGGAACCCTGGGGATTGTCACGGAAATTACCGTGCGGATTCTAAAAAATCCAGAAGGCAAAAAGACTGTTCTTGCCTACTTCGATCAGGTCGAGGATGCAAGCCATGCTGTTTCTGATATCATTGCTGCGGGCATTGTCCCTGCCGCTCTGGAAATGATGGATAAAACCGCCATAGAAGCTGTCGAGGCTGGAAACTTCCCCGTCGGACACCCGAAAGGTCTAGAAGCGCTGCTGTTGATTGAGGTCGATGGCATCGCCGCTGGAATTGATGATCAAATTGACGAGATCATCGAGGTTTGCAAGCACCGGAAGGTCACCCAGGTCAAAGTAGCAGAAAACGATCGCGAACGAGCGAGCTGGTGGGCCAACCGGAAAACCGCTTTTCCTGCAATGGGAGCCATTTCTCCCGATTACTTGGTGCAAGATGGCGTAATTCCGCGCAGCCGATTACCTGAAGTGCTGGAGAAAATCAGGCAAATTAGTGAAGAATCCGGACTGCGCATCGCCAATGTATTCCATGCAGGAGACGGAAACCTCCACCCGCTCATTTTGTACGATGCAAGAAAACCGGGTGAGACCGAGCTCGCAGTAAAAGTCGGATCGGCCGTTTTGAAAGTATGTGCAGATGTTGGCGGTTCGATCACTGGGGAACACGGCGTGGGAATTGAAAAGCAGAATGAAATGTGCTTTGTATTTACCGAAGAAGAACTCGAGGCTCAACTTTGCATTCGCGATGTGTTCAACCCAAACAACCTGCTCAACCCCGACAAGCTGTTCCCAAAACCAAGCCGATGCGCGGAGATGCGGGTGGCGAGGTAGGGGACTGACTATGAAGGACATTTACCTTGGTTTTACCTGGTGGGTGTCCTTTATGGCGGCTATGAAGATCAATTCCAGTGGAGACGGCTCAGGATTTGAACTTCATCCGGGTTATGAAGATCAATTCCAGTGGAGACAGCTCAGGAATTGAACTTCATCCAGGTTATGAAGATCAATTCCAGTGGAGACGGCTTAGGATTTGAACTTCATCCGGGCTATGAAGATCAACTCCAGTGGAGACGGCTCAGGAATTGAACTTCATCCAGGTTATAAAGATCAATTCCAGTGGAGATGGCTCAGGAATTGAACTTCATCCAGGTTATGAAGAACAATTTCGGTGGAGACAGCTCAGGAAATGATCTTCATCCAGGTTATGAAGATCAATTCCAGTGGAGACAGCTCGGGAAATGATCTTCATCCAGGTTATGAAGATCAATTCCAGTGGAGACGGCTCAGGAATTGAACTTCATCCAGGTTATGAAGATCAATTCCAGTGGAGACAGCTCAGGAATTGAACTTCATCCGGGTTATGAAGAACAATTCCAGTGGAGATGGCTTAGGAATTGAACTTCATCCAGGTTATGAAGATCAATTCCAGTGGAGATGGCTTAGGAATTGAACTTCATCCAGGTTATAAAGATCAATTCCAGTGGAGACGGCTCAAGTTTTGAACTGACCCAATGGGAGAGTGCCAACAGGAACACGAAAGTTTGCCACTCCCCCGCTAACAAAATATTACCAAAAAGGCCTTCCCCTAAGGGAAGGCCCACAAAACGCGGAGCTTGCCGTTATCATCGCCAACAAACACATCCCGATTGACTGCAAAAATCCCAAAATATTTACTACGGTATGTTTGGGTCACCCTAAATTGATACACATTCGCGAGCTTCGTCGCTGAGGGGGACATCTGCCAAGATGGCAAATGCTTTATAGATTCCACCGTGAATCCGAATGTATCCACACCAAATTCATCCATAAAAAATTTCGCGCCCCATTGGATATACCTCTTCTTATCCAGCTTTTCTTTCATTTGTGAGTGCATCAGTTCCCAGGAGCTTCCAAAATCCCCTTGTTGCTCATAGCGATAAAACTGTTCAACAACCTCTCTTGGTACTGTTAATTCCTTATGATATAGGGGGGCTGGGCCTCTGAAGAGATAGAAAATACCAGAAATCAGCAACAACACAACCATTGCCAATATCAACGGTCCAAAAGGTATAGATGGTTTACCCAAGACCCCTCGCTTTCTCCACAGCATGAACTCCAGGCCCCCTTTCGAAAATTGTCTGTCCCCTTCATTTATATGCTTGGCAAGGTGTAAATACGACCAAAAACTCCCCCTCCCCAAATCCCAAAAATCCCTCGAAAAATCCTCCCCATTAATCCCACAAGAACCCTTATCAACTGCCCCTGAAAATATTTTCAAGCAGGAAATCAGGTTGCCAAGACAGAAATTAGGTAGACAGGCTTTTTCAAAATCATTCATGCATAAAGAAAGGAGCCTTATGTTCAAATATTGGTTACCCGCATTACTATGGATGCTTCTTATTTTTTCGTTCTCCTCACAGCCTTATCAACAGCAGGACATGCGGCCATGGCTGAAGGATAAGCTTCCGGAAACGTTCATTAAAGAAAATTTCTCCCATATCAAAGTCAACTACGCCGGGAGTGAAGTGAGCATCCAGACAAAAGGGGTGCCGGGGTTTGTAGAATTTTTCGTTCGTAAGGGTGCGCATGTGTTTGTGTATACCGTGCTAGCCATTCTCATTCAATGGGCTGTCCGTTTAACCTGGCGGCGAATCGGCAGATTGAGCTACTTCATCTCCTTCCTTATCACCTTTTTGTATGCAATGAGCGATGAGTGGCATCAGGCGTTCACCCCTAATAGAACCCCGAAAATTCATGACGTGTTCATCGATTCATTTGGGATTTTGCTTGGCTTGCTGATTTTTATCTTCCTCCAAAGGTTGTTCTTCCTGAAAAAAGGGAAGCATGTGTAGTGGAGGCGATAGGCTAAAGTGTTGTATATCGCGATTTTGACTGCCCTTGCCGGCGAATTTAAAGTAGTACCGTTCAGCGGTGAAGCCTTCCGATTCGGACTGGGAAGCACCGTTTTTTTTCTATTAAACTTAATTGAGCAGCCGAAGTCCTATTTACGCACAGGAATTCTCACCGGACTCACCGTCCTCGTGTTTCGCTTAATCAAGGACTTCATCCTAGAAGGTACCCCTTCCCTAGGACTAAGCTTACACGCCCATTATCCAGCATTTGTCTTTTATATCCTCTATGCTATCGGACTCGTCCTGATCAAACCGCAAAAATATCGGACAGAGCCGCTGTTTTTAGGGGGAATGATCTCAGCGCTGGAATTTGTCGTCAACGGTGTAGAGCATATTCTGCGATCAACCCAGTTCCAGTCTGAAGAATGGTTGATGTTGATGGGGGTCGCCATTTTTCGCAGCTACTTTGTCGTAGGAATCTATAGCGGTCTTGTCCTGAAGGATCAAAGCAAACGTATGGAGCAAGTACTGAAAACAGGATCCGGACTCTATGCTGAGACCCTTTATCTAAAAAAATCGATGGAAAATATCGAGTCCATTATGGCGCTGAGTCATGATTTGTACCAAAAGTTAAGGAAGTCAGAACATCCCAAATGGAGCAGACAAGCCTTGCAGATCGCACAGGAAATCCATGAGGTCAAGAAGGATTCACAGCGTATTCTTGCCGGCCTTTCGAAACTCTACCTAGACGATAACAAACAAACGATGAAGCTTTCCGAGCTGTTGGAATTTGTCATACATGCAAACGAAAAATACAGTGAGAGATTAGGCAGACAGATCCATTTTACTGTCACTCAACAAATAGAGGATTTCGCAACAGACCGTTATCTACCGCTATTAACTATATTGAATAACCTGGTTGCCAATGCAGTAGAGGCTATTAGAGGCAGTGGGGCAATCTCTATTGAAGTAAACCCATTCAACGCAAATCTGCAATTTTCCATTCGAGACAATGGTCCGGGAATCACCGAAGAGGATCTCGAGCTCATTTTTGAACCCGGTTTTACTACTAAATTTAATGAAGAAGGAGTCGCTGCTACAGGCATCGGCCTTTCCCACGTGGAGGATATTATCTTAACCCTAAAAGGAACGATCGAAATCAAATCAACTCCTGAGGGGACAACATGCACCCTGACCATACCCATAACCCAGGTGAAAAGAGGTGAACTATAAATGTCCTTTCATTTTTTTATTGTCGATGATGATGCTAGCAGCCGCCGGATGCTGCAAAAAATAATAGAGGAAAAAGAAATCGGGCAAGTGCTCGGAACCGCAGAAAATGGGGTGGAGGCAGAGAATTTAATTTTGCAGCTTCACCCGGAAGTCGTCTTGATCGATTTGCTAATGCCTGAGCAGGATGGACTAGAAACGATGGATCGGCTGAAGCAAAAAGGGTTTAACGGATATTTCATCATGATCTCGCAGGTGACTAATAAAGAGATGGTTGGAGAAGCCTATCAAAAAGGGGTAGAATTTTTCATCCATAAGCCAATCAATCGGATTGAGGTTGAGACCCTTTTACAAAAAATAAAAGATCAGCTGATTCTGAAGCGGTCTCTCACTGTAATTAAAGAATCCCTGGCTGGAATGGAGACGAGAAATAAACCCAAAGTGAGTGCCCGCAGCGCAGTTCTAAGTATTCTTAACGATATGGGAATCGCAGGGGAGTCGGGAAGCCAGGATCTCATTTCTATTATTGAATACTTGCAACTCACGCAAGTGGATCCAATGTCGATGCCACCCTTGAAGGAATTGTACGAAGTCATCGCCCAGCGCAACAAGCCTGAACAAGATCAGGGAAAAGAAAGCAAAGCGATCGAGCAGCGAGTTCGCCGCGCGATCTTTGCCGCCATGGACCATCTCTCATCTCTCGGTTTGATGGATTACACCCACCCCAAGTTTGAACATTATGCCACACGTTTTTTTGATTTTCAGGATGTACGGCAACGAATGCGGGAAATGGAGAACGAAGAAGCATCGACAAAAACAAAGGTGAATATTAAGAAATTCCTTCAGTTGCTCTATATCGAAGTCCAGGACAAATTGCTTTATCCATAATTTTCTTCAAAAAAAATTTACATTTGCTTTGTAGGATTTTGTCGGATGTTGTAGCCTCTCTTTTATAATAACCTTACTAAACAACTTTGATTAGCCCAGAAGAAAAGAAAGCGTTTTTATATAGGAGAGGAGCGATATTCGATGAAAAAGTTTGGACTTGCGATGCAGATTTTGATCGGTCTTATTCTTGGTATTATCGTAGGTGCACTATTTTACGGCAACCCAGCCGTATCCACTTACCTTCAGCCGATTGGCGACATCTTTATCCGTCTAATTAAAATGATTGTTGTACCGATCGTTGTGTCAACGCTAATCATTGGTGTTGCCGGGGTCGGAGACGTGAAGCAACTAGGAAAGCTCGGTGGGAAAACGATCCTTTACTTTGAGATTGTAACCACTATTGCGATTGTTGTCGGATTATTATTTGCAAATGTCGTGCAACCTGGGGCTGGAATTGATATGTCCAGTCTATCCAAGGGAGATATTACGAAGTATGTGGAAACAACGAATGAAGTGCAAAACCACAGCTTTGCGGATACCTTTGTAAATATTGTACCAACCAATATTATTGATTCCATGGCAAGTGGAAATATGTTAGCCATTATCTTTTTCTCCGTCATGTTTGGTTTAGGTATTGCTGCTGTTGGCGATCGAGGAAAACCTGTACTGGCCTTTTTCCAAGGTGTAGCCGATGCGATGTTCTGGGTGACCAACCAAATTATGAAGTTTGCTCCATTTGGGGTGTTTGCTTTGATCGGGGTTACCGTATCAAAATTTGGAGTAGATTCTCTGATCCCTCTTGGGAAATTGATGATCACCGTTTATGTAGCCATGTTGTTCTTCATCTTCGTAGTTCTTGGCACCATTGCCAAAATCGCTGGAACAAGCGTGTGGTCGATCATTAAGATTCTGAAAGACGAATTGCTTCTTGCTTATTCCACATCCAGTTCGGAAACCGTACTTCCTAAAATCATGGAAAAAATGGAGAAGTTTGGCTGTCCAAAAGCCATCACCTCCTTTGTTATTCCAACAGGCTATTCTTTTAACTTGGATGGGTCAACCCTTTATCAAGCACTGGCAGCGATCTTTATCGCCCAGATGTATGGCATTGATATGCCAATCAGTACCCAAATTACTTTGGTCCTCGTTCTCATGGTTACTTCCAAAGGGATTGCTGGTGTGCCAGGTGTATCGTTCGTCGTTCTTCTGGCTACCCTTGGATCCGTAGGGATCCCGCTTGAAGGTCTCGCCTTCATCGCTGGTGTGGACCGTCTTCTAGACATGGCACGTACCGTCGTAAACGTAATTGGAAACTCTTTGGCAGCCGTTGTGATGTCCAAATGGGAAGGCCAATATGATAAGAAGAAAGCTGTCGCGTATGTATCTTCTATTGATAAAGCGGCATAATTTTAAAAGCTGGTCGAATGACCAGCTTTTTTCTTCCTATATTAGTAAAACGGTTTCAATTCTCCTTCTGAAGGAGTATAGTTAAGATAGCAGGACAGGCATGATATCAAGACAGGAGGGACCCTATGTTTAGAAGATTTATTCGCGGTTTGAAATATAAGTTTATCGTTCTGATGCGAAATAAAGGGGCTTCCACTGTCATTGCACGCAGCTTTGCGATCGGAATGTTTGTCGAATTTATTACCCTGCCAACGATGGGACTAGCCTTCTTATTGCTTTTTCCATTAATAAGATTTACACGAAGCTTGTTTTCCGTATCTTTAATTGGATTTGCCACTGGAAAGCTGTTGATTCCGCTGTTCCTTGTCTTTAATTACAAAGTCGGAGAATTCTTTGTTCATACGGGTGTAGGTAATGAAACCGCGCTTCAAACTGCTTCCTTCTTTTCGTGGGAGGCATTTAAGGAAAAAGGACTAGCCTTCCTTACAGGAAGTGGAGTGAATGGGATTTGGGTTGCGTTGATTTTCTATGCTGTCGTCTATTGGGCCATTGGGGCTTATCGGAAAAGAAAAGAGAACCGTCGACAAGAGCGTTCGCTTGCGATTCCAGAGCAAACATCATAAGAGAGGCGTACGGGCGTTTAGCGAAAAGTCAGACCTATAGCCGGATAAAATTCCTACGGAACAAAGCAAAGGGAATTGATCCGGTTATTTTTGTTAGTTAATACAGTTATTAGTATATTCGGGAATATTTAAATATTAAATATATGTTAAAAAATGGTATAATGGTCCTAGTCATGCGTAAAATGTACTTGTTGGAAATCTTCCTTAACTATCATAGCGGATTGGAGGGGCCTGAATGAATGACGGAACCATTATGGTTGTCGAAGATGATCAAGAAATTGCCAATGTGATTGCTGTGTACTTGGAAAAGGACGGATACCAACCAATAGTGTATGGATCTGCGGAAGAGGCGGTTTTGCATACTGGAGGATCGGATCTAATTATTCTAGACATTGAACTACCAGGGATAGATGGGATTGAAGCCTGCAGGAAAATGAGGAAAATGACAGATGTACCGATCATTTTTCTCAGCTGTAGAGGAAGTGAAAGCGATACCATTTTAGGTCTGGATGCAGGGGCAGACGATTATATCACCAAACCGTTTAGTCCCCGTTCATTGATGGCAAGAGTGCGTGCGAATCTTCGCCGGTATCGAGTGATGAAATCCTCCTCAGATGTAAATAAGGTCTTGAATTACCCGGGACTGCGGATTGACAGTAAACAACAAAATGTTTCTGTAGAAGGGGAGATCATCAATCTGTCCACAACCGAATTTAAATTACTGATGACCTTAGCTGATAATCCCGATAAAATCTTTTCACTCGATGAATTGTTTTCTACAGTATGGAATTCTCCGAGCTGGGGTGACTCCAAAACGGTAGTCGTTCATCTTAGCAATCTTCGGAAGAAGCTTGTAACGAAATCGATGGGGCAAAAATATATTAAAACCATCAGAGGCAAGGGGTATCGCTTTGACCCTCAGTTGCAAAGGGAAAAGGTGTAGTCAGGGAGAATGCGATGAATCAGCACAGAAATAGCTCATCTCACAAAATCCCATATTAAATTCATAGCTGCTGGTTGAAAAACAGCAGGATCTGCGTTATTCTTATTAAAGAACGAATTGTTCTTTAATAGAAATGGAGATGGCAGATCAAAAATGGCAATAGAAACAGTACAGGAGGTTGCTAAGAAAAATCAAGTTTTTTCACAAATGGAGAATGACCTGCAGGAGTTTGTCGTCTATTTGAATACAGTGTGTGATCTGGAGAAACTTCACCATCAGAAGGAAATGATCAAAGAATCCGTTAAAGATCCGCAGCATTGGCAGGCACGGATTTTATTATATAAAAAGGTCCAGTTAATTAACGAAAGACTTGCGAAACTATCAAACTGAAAACGCGTTGGATAAAGAGTACGGCTAAGGGAGGCTTGTACTCTTTTTTTATAGACTGTTCTTTTTGACCCATTGTTTGTACTCTATAAAATCACGAAATTGTTCTTTGGTCATATTCGATTCCTTTATTTCATTCAAAAGCTCCTCCCATTCGGAGTCAAGTGCATGGACCCCATATGTGAGGACATCTTCCTGAAGAAGATCATCTATTGAAATGTGTAAGGCCCGCGCAATTTTCCCCAAAAATTGAACTGAAGGATTGGAATCGTTAGAACGCTCCACTGTACTCAAATAAGATTTAGAAACATCCGCCCGTTTTGCCAGCTCTGAGATGGAAAGCCCGTTTTTAATACGCAATAGATGAATTTTATGTCCGATCATATTAGTTCGCCTCCTTTTTCAAACTATTCGAAAGGTGAATTTTATTTCAGGGGGTAGTGAATAAAACGATGTTCTTTATTGAGAACTATATTTTATTTTACTATTTTATTTTTGCAAAGTATGTCGGCTGATGTAGTCGATTAATATTTTTTAATATTATTGCAAGTAGGAGTTTAGTCCGGTATAGTTCTTTATAAGAAACGAAATGGTGAGGTGTATTATGAAAAAATCGATAGTGATAGGAATCTTCTTAGGTTCTATAGTCCTATTGGGATACGCTTTATTCCAAATTATTTGGTCTGAGTATAGTATGAATCGAATGGTTGAAGAATGGAATCAACAAGTAACGATAGGACAGGATAGCAACCAAGATGAAATCAAAGTAGAAAACCTTATCGAGAAATATAGAATGGAACCAGGCAAAGCTAATCTTAAGGTATTGAAAAGACCAAATACTGGAGAAATAATAGGTAAAATGGAAATAGACCGCTTAGATCGAACACTACCCATTTTACAAGGTTCTGATTCCGCCACTCTTGCAAAAGGTGTAGGGCATTTGCCGGAATCTGTATTACCAGGGGAAGTTGGAAATAGTATTCTTGCTGGGCATCGTGACACAGTTTTACGGGGACTTGGTGAATTAAAAATGGGGGATTTCTTAACCATCGATACAAAAGAAGGTAGCTTCCTATATGAGATTATAGAGCACAAGATTGTAGATCCAGATTATCAAGGTCTACAGCTTACACATGATAAACAAATGTTAACAATCATTACATGTTATCCCTTTGATTTTATTGGTCCCGCACCGCAAAGGTATATTTTAACAGCTCAGTTGAAATAAAGAAGCTCTCAAAAGTCAAAAAAACGGACTTTTGAGAGCCTTTTTAGTTATCCTTTTCCTTTTCCAATCTCCACTTATTAAATTCCAAGAATTCTCTGAATTGATCTTTGCTAACTCCAGAGGCCATTGCTTCTTTAACTAGCTTCATCCAATCTTCATCTATGTGCTTTAATTCTTGTTCTTGATCCGGGTGAATTAGGCTATCGACTGGAACTTGAAGCACACTAGCCACCTTTTCTAAGAATTGGATCGAAGGATTCGATTGAATTTCTCGCTCAATAGAACTTAGGTAGGACTTGGCCACACTTGCTCTTTCCGCTAATTCAGAAAGTGACAATCCCTTTTCCTTTCGTAGCTGCTGTATCCGTTTTCCTATCATAATGACTCCTTTATTAGCATCGTTCTATTTAGAATACTTCTGGGTTCATTATAGGGTAAAAACAAGTCGAAATAAAGTTAATTTTTACAGTTAAAATTAGACTGCTGCTATGTTCGTTGTTAATACTAAATGATTATTGAGGTTACATCTGCAAAAACAACACTTTATTTCAAATGTATATAAAAAAGAACTGTATAGAACCGGGATTCTATACAGTATCTTATCTGAGGTTCTTCAATTTAGGGGTTCTTCTTTTTAAATTTCAATTTCCATAATGCAATGCCAGAGACAACAAATAAGGCAAAACTAACCATTAGTAAATTGTACCACGGACTTGCTGTATTTGGCAGTTGTTTAACTGGTAAGACGTTATCCATTGAAGGTGTTTTCTCAGGCAGTTCCTCCAATTGTGGCTCCGAATGATTTGGCATCCCTTCCGAAATAATCGGTTCATTGGATTGACCGTCACCTTTATCACTTTTAACACCGTCATCGCCGTCATCGCCGTCATCGCCGTCATCGCCGTCATCGCCGTCATCGCCGTCATCGCCGTCATCGCCGTCATCGCCGTCATCGCCGTCATCGCCGTCATCGCCGTCATCGCCGTCATCGCCGTCATCGCCGTCATCACCGTCATCGCCGTCACCACCGCACCTTACTGTTACGGTAGCAGAAGCACGGGCTTCAGTTCCCACGATTGTGGCGATATTTGTATGATCACCTTTTTGATCACATGTAAAGGGAGTATTGTAGGATTTTGAGCCGCTGTCTTTAAAATAAAATTCCTGCTTTGTTTTTTGGTCATTATCCAAAATGTCCTCGACTTTGATGGTGTTTTTTCCTTGATCTTCTAAGTTTGTAGTTTTGCTAATTTTTATAGTGGAGCCATTAGTTGTTGATATTTGCACAGCTACTCGATAAGAACTATTTGTGGATACTTCCTTTTCGGGAATGTCAATCTTGTAATTGTATATTTTATTTTCATCAGGACCCAGTGCAACATTATCATTAGGATCTACTATAGTTTTAGAGCCTATAAGAGTGTCGGAAGACGTTTTAAATAGATCTAGCTTAATGGAAAGAGGATCTGTAGCCTTATCATTTCTGTTCGTAATGTTAATTTCACCATCAATGTAGGCGGTGGTCTTACCCCTCCTTTCCTTTTTCACCGTGATTTCCCAAGTTGCAGTCGCTTTGTCATTGTTTTTATCATCTGGATACAAAACTTTATGGTTTACCTCTTTGGTAATAGTCCATTCATTATCTCCTTCTAGATATCCCTTTACGGAAACGTTGGTGTAAATACCTCTTTTGTTTTTACAGGTTTCGCAAAGGTCAATGCTGTTTGGAACTCCAGTTTGAGGATTAGTATCATTCACGTCAGGGAATGGCTTCCAAATCCCAGGGTCAATGTCAACAACTTCCGGAAATTTTGAAAGATCAATAGGGTCAATGTTTATGCCGTTCGGAAATCCCTTCCCAGGAATATCCGTGTCAATTTTAATACCGCCTACTAACCCAGACCCAGCTTCAGTTTGTTTAGTGTCAAGTGATCCCTTCTGAGGGCTAGGGTCAATGTTAAGTTTGCCCGGGAGTTTTGACGGATCAATATTGTTAATGTCAAAGTCACTTGGAGATCCGTTTTTTGGAATAATGCTGTCAATGTTAATGCTACTTGGCAATTCATTCTGAGGAATAATTGGGTCAATTTTTGTGTTGCCTGTGATTCCGTTTGTAAAATCAGATGAGCTGGAATTATTGTTAGCGTAATCGGAAATATTCATTGAAGGTATGGGTCGATCTATGCCAATGTCAGGTACAGTACTATTGTTGTTTATCTCTTCGGCAAAACCAGGAGAAAACAAACTAAATATCAAAGAAAAAGTCGTAATGGCTGAATAAACCGGAATCATTTTCTTTTTCATGTCTATGCCCTAAACTCCTTTATTTAATGTTTTGATCCATTTCATGCATTGATTTTGACCAATCCCTCCTTATGTTGAAATTAAGAAAAAGGTAAAAAGACCATATCGTTTTGTATAAGAAATCTTTCGTTCTTATTATAGAACGAAACGCGAAAAAGTTAAAGCTGTTTTTAAATAATTAAAATAGTTAATTCAAGGAAAACTATAATTTAAGAATCTTGGAGTTTTTTCTATAGAGAAGACCTTTAATTTTGGACTTTACCAGATTGACAAAATTTGAAGGAATAAAGTATATGGGGTAGCTTCAAACCAGAATAGTAAGGGTTTGTGGGAAATACAAGATATAGCATGGACTCCCCTTTTATTATAGTAGTCTGTTAACTCTAATAATATATATATGACCAATTTGTTCTATATATAAAACGATATCGTTCTTTAAATAGCAGAAAAACAAAGAAACACACAGATATACGCTGTATATGGAACGAAAAACGTTCTTTTTAACGAATTTTGGGCTGGAATGAGATTTTTGTTTTCCGCCAATTCGGAATATACTAAAGCCATGAAAGGGAACGTACATAAAGGTTCTCCTTTTGAAAAATCAATTTAATTTGGAGGTAATGGCATGATTAAGAAACTTGTAGGAGTAGGAATTCTAGCAGCGTCTTTAATGGGGGGAACATCGGTATTTGCGGATAGCAGTAATACAACTTCCAATCAGTATATGCAAGTTGGTGGGAATGCTCAGAGTGGCTATATTCAATCTGGGTATGCAAATGGGACCTCCCAGAGCCAAATGCAGAGCGTAGGCCTTAATCAACAATATGCTGGCATAGCAAATACTAATCAGTCAACTTTCACACAAAATGCGAACTCTGTTAATAATAATCAAGCTTCTAGTGCATATGGAACTTCCAGTGTAAGCCAACAACAAACTCAAAATGTGGGTGGTATGGCAGTTGGTGGTGGTTCTTTAGGAAATATTCAAACTCAAGCTGCTTCAGGTGCAGGAAATATTACTGGAACACAATCGAATAGTACTTTTGGTAATACCCAATCACAAACAATTAGTGGTAACAACAGTAATCAATCCCAAGGTCAAGATGTTCTTTTAAACAGACAAAATCAAAGTGCTACAGGTGCAACTGATGCTACCATGGAGCAATACGGGAATGTTAATGGAGGAGTTCAGTCACAATCATCTACATCATGGGGGAATAATCAAGGGCAAGTACAAGGGGTTCAAGCGAATACTCAAACCCAATCTGTAAGTGTAAGTGGAAATCCAGGCATTACTGCAACTAATACAGCCCAATATCAGTCAGGCTCAGCTAGTGGAAATAATCAAAGTCAAAGCATAACAGGTGGTTCTCATTATAACGCTCAAAATCAAAATGCAGGTGTATTTGGAAATACTCAAAACCAGCAGGTAACTACCGGAGCATGGTCATCTGCTTCAAATAACTCTCAAAGTCAAGCTCAAGATGTATATGGAAATGCCCAATCCCAAGTAATTCAATAATTTTCACTTCGACTCCACCCAGAAAATCTGGGTGGGGTCAAATAGAATGATTTAAAACAATAGAAATGGAGTATCACGAATGTCTCTCAAACGCATTTCAAGTATTTTCCTGCTAACTATTTCAACCACTTTTGCTTTTCATGGATTAGCAGGGGCCCAATCGACCAATGTTATACAAACTCAACTAAGTGGAGTAATTGCAAGCGATCAATTCCAAACAAGTAAAGGTTCAATTACAACAAATCAGGAGCAAGATGCATTGTTGGAAGGCAACACCCAAATTTTAGGTGCCTTTAATTCGCATAACTTATACCAAGAGCAAACCTCATTAATTATTGGTGGACTTCAAACCCAGTATGCAGAAGACTCAGAAAGGACTACACAAGTTCAGGGGGTTATTGGACATTCAGGACAGTTGCAAGTTTCCGCCAATTCGTCGAATGTTGAACAAATACAGAGCAATGTTTTTATTCCCTATCAAATTCAAATATTATGTGGACCAGAAGTAAAGCAGGATCAGGGTGCAAATTCTACAGCATTCCAAACCCAAGCTTCCGAAAATGTTGAAGAAAGAACACAAACACAAGAAAATGCTGTCGTTGTAAAACAATTCCAAACAGCAAAGTGAGCGGAGAGCTTCACTATTAGATAGTGAAGATTTCCGCGCCTTGTGATCATACTCATCCATACCCATTGGGCCATAGCCAAGCGGTAAGGCAACGGACTTTGACTCCGTCAGGCTCTGGTTCGAATCCAGATGGCCCAGCCAATACAATTTAATAACTTAGATAGATCCTTCGTAAGTATTATGTCCAATTAAAGGTAAGCCACTACGCAGTAGTGGCTTACAATGTTTTACCCCTCTCCGTTCTTAAAATGACACTAAATGTTCGTTTTATGTTGATATTTCCAACTGTTAAATGTATACTGAAATTAGTTCTCTAAATAGAACGTTAACGAACGGTATAGTGAAAGTACATATTGATTCTTCTTTTACGATTAGAAAGGGGTAAAACAAATGAAAAAATATTTGATAGGAACAATAGCTGGAGTGTTGTTAACAACTAGTTCTGCAGCATTTGCTGATGGTTTTAGTATCAATGCTGCAGTGAAATCGATCCAGTTCAATTTCAACGGAAATGTAATCACTGAGAATGCAGTAGAGTATGGGGATCATGTGTATGTTCCAGTCAGACTCGTTGCAGAGAATCTTGGAGCGAAAGTAGGTTGGGATGCGGAAAGTGCTATGATGACGTTCACCTATGGACCTGATGTTAATAATGAAGCAGTCGATATAAAAAATGATGTGACATTCTCTGTAGATTCCATAGAAAGAAGTGGTGGATCCACTAAATTGAAGGTTAAGTTGAAAAATGATAGGGAGGTACCGGTTGCTCTTAATGAACAATTCTCGCAGCTTGTAGTTGATGGAGAACAATATAATCATAGCACTGATTTTAAGTCCGGAACTTTTGATAGTACTTGGCTTAAACCAATCCAGCCGGGTGCCGTTCAAACAGGAGAAATTATCATGCCGGAGATTCCCAAGAATGCTGATTCTGTTAGGTTGTTGGTTTACATAATGGGACCAGGTGGTGCAATTGATACGTTTCAGGTGGTTGTACCTATGGAGAAAGGAGATTAAGAAATGAGGAGGTCAAGGGCATCAAAACTTAGGGCAGAAGCTCAATTTAAAAAGTCCAAAGAAAAGCGGAAATCTACGTTATACAACAGTAAAAACATCATTACTGCAACAGCAATGGTTTTACTAACTTCCATTATACATCCATTCACTCCTGTTAGAGCAGAGTCATTGGGAAGCAGTTCAACATCCGAATCGTCGACTTCGTCATCATCTAGTTCAGGGGAAAATGGTCAATCAGAAACATCAAGTAGTGTAGACTCATCCACTGAAAATACGGCATCGGATACAGGGGGAAGTACTGATTCAGAAACGTCTGTCAGTGAGGATTCATCATCAGCAACAATGTCTGACGCAGGTGAAAGTGGTCAATCAGAAACATCAAGTAGTGTAGACTCATCCGTTGAAAATACGGCATCGGATACAGGGGGAAGTACTGATTCAGAAACGTCTGTCAGTGAGGATTCATCATCAGCAACAATGTCTGACGCAGGTGAAA
>NZ_JAGGKT010000017.1 GCF_017873965.1 Ammoniphilus resinae
TCGTAAGAAATATGTAGTGTCAAAGCCGTGTGCGTAGGTCCGCATGCACGGTTTATTGAGAGGGGTGGGTCAGTAATGACCACCCCTACTCTCTTCTTTGGGGTTCTGGAAAAGAGTTAGCGGAAAAAATTTCCGTTATCACTGATTAAAAGAGAGTTTTCAACCAAATAGCGGAAATTTTTTCCGCTAACTAGTGTTTAGACCGCTTCCAACGATCGAAAACAACTATATACCGGAAAAAAAATCCGTTATTTCACTATTTTAAATTTGATTTTCCAAGATAACGGAAAACTTTTCCGTTATTAAAAACAGCCATATTATGAAAGCCCAACCCTGACAACTCATATTAATTATGATCTAAAGGGTGCCTTCCCTCCACTTGCCCTAAAGAATTGACCTTTAGCAAAAACCAAGTAATGGAAAAAGTAACCGCTGCAATCAACAACAAACCTACCAGATCCCCTTGGATTTGAATCCAATCGCTTCCTTTTACAGCGATCTTCTGTAACCCATCGAGGTAATAGGTCAACGGGAAAACATGGGCAACAGAAACTAATGCTTTTGGCATGGAAATGAACGGCCAGGTATAACCGGATAAGGGAAAAGATAGTAAAGCCAAAAGCATCGATATTTGGGTAGCTTGCAAGGCATTAGGGGAAATCGCTGAAATAAGCATCCCCAATCCGACTAAAGCAAAAACAAACAGAACCGTTAAAAGAAGCATCTGCGATGTTTGTCCAACAAATGGAAAATCATACCCTTTTATGAGAATCCCCATGGTTGACATAACGAGAAACAGTCCTAGCCAAAAATAGGGGACAGTCTTCGCGTAAATCCATTTTCCTAACGGCACGACTCGAAGCGGTTTATACCTTACAACGCTCAAGGCAATTGCGAGTAGAAGCACTTGCTGAACAAGGGCACTCACCAATCCAAGCGGCATAAAAATGCTGTAGCTGAGACCGGGGTTGTACAACATCCGATGAGCAAACCGCAAGCTGAATACACTGTCGTCGGTTAAGCCTTTAGCCTCTACACGCTTGATAGAGATTCCCCCGGAAAAGGTCTGGACGATTTCATTGGCGGAATTCAAGGCGCTGTTTACCACCATGATATTACTTCCATCAATGATGGTCATTAACTCCCCGCGTTCACCCCGGGTGACGGCTTTCTCAAATCCTTTAGGGATGACGACACCAACCTCAGCTTCCCCTAACTCTATCTGATGAACCAGCCCATCTTCTGATCGAACCTCCTCACGAACAGAAAAGACTTCCGATGAATCGAATGCCTGCATAACCTGACGACTGAGTTCACTATGATCCTCGTCGAGAAAAGCGACCGGTAGCAATCGAAGTTTTCCACCGCTATAGACAGAACCGAAAAGAAAGGTGAAAAACAGCGGGACAAGAAGCAGGATGATCCACATTCGCTTGCTTTTCAGTAAAAATGTCCATTCTTCCAAGATCCAATCAGACACTTTCATATAATTCATCCTCTCTGTTGTGCCTTTTCGTAAAGGAGTGTCCTACAAAAGTCAGGGCTGTCGTGATCACAGCAAAAGCAAGTAACGCAACCACATCTGGTGAAATCTGCCCCCATCCGTTTCCTTTTATAGCGATCTCCCGCAAGCCGTGTAAAAAGTAGGATACGGGGAGCAGATGTCCCATCAAGCTTACCCAGGAAGGCATCGCTGAAAATGGCCAGGTAAAACCGGATAGGAAAAATGATGGATAGACAAGCAACATAGTGATTTGGGTTGCTTGGACATTGGTTTTGGAGAAAAGGCTCACGAGAAAACTAAATCCAATCAAACTCAAGACAAAAGCTAGAGCCAAGCCGAATAGAAGTATAAGTTTACCCAAAAAGGGAATATGGAAAACCTGTGTTAAAACACCCAGGGCGACAACTACATTAAATAGTCCGATCAAAAAATAGGGTATTGCCTTCACCACGAAGTAGTTCCATGCCTTCGTACCCGCTGCCCTTTCTCTCGTAAGGCTAAGCGTCATCCCGAGCATGGTCACGGACTGCAGCACGGTTCCGAGTAACCCGATCAGAAGATAGACGGTGTAACTGTTCCCTGGATTAAATAGCAACCGGTAACCCATATGCATGCCGCTGCTTTGCTCGGGAGAAATTCCATTTGCCTCCAGGCGTTTCATAGAAATTCCGACGGAATAGGTTTGAACAATTTCCTGAAAACCGGAAAGAGCGCGGTTGGCAATCATTAAATTGCTACCGTCGATGATTGCCATGACCTCCCCTTGCCTGCTTTGCGATACTTGTTGCGACAAATCGGCCGGGAGGATAAATCCCGCATAGGCTACGCCTGATTTCACCTTGTCTATTAATTCAGCTTCTGAAGCAACGGGTCCCATCAATTCAAACGTTTCCGAGGAGGTGATGGCTTGTAGGATTTGTCCACTGAGCACGCTTCGATCCTCGTCAATGTAAACTATGGGGATATTTAATACTTTTTCCTGCCCATAAAGAAAACCAAATAAAATCATATACCCTAAAGGTAAAAATAAAAGGGTAGCCAGCAGGCGTTTATCCTGAATGAGGGCCCGCCATTCGTGGGCAAGGAGGGAGCGGGCATTCATGGTTGAATGCCCCCTTGCCACTCTGCTGTCATTCCGGCGAGAATCTGCTCTGTTTCTTCCGTGAGATGAACCTTCACCTCAAACGAACGGATATCGGTATCCTTTAAATAATTCGTTGCCTTTTGGGCAGCAAACTGTGGTGCGGGGTTGACAGAGGCAACGACCGCATTGGTCTTTGTCTGTAGAGCTGGGATGGACAATGTTAAGTGTTTTCCTGCCGCCAAACCCTGCAAGTGGTCCTCCGGAACATAGAATGTTACCCATTTATCCGCCGGTTCTGCCAAGGTCAAGGCGGTAAAGCCTTCACTTATCATCTCGCCCGCTTTGACATTTTTACGGATGACAACACCGTCAACCGGTGCACGAAGCTCTGTATATTTTAGATAAATCGATGCTTCTTCCAATTTGGCTTTGGCTTGTGCTAATTGTCCTTTTGCCGCCTGCACATCAGCCTCGGATAATTGAACCTGCTTGCTGCCGCTCATGGCTTCTTTTAAAACTCCCTGCAATTGCTCCACTTGATGCTTGGCAGCGCTCAATTCCTCTTGCCGAGCCCCTTCTTTTGCCAATTCTAGGTCCTTTTGCACAGCTTCCAGTTCTGCCTTCGCCTTCTCCCATGCGGTATCCGTTTCGTCTTTTTGCATTTGCGGAATTGCCCCTGCATCGTACAGCTGACTCATTTTCTTTTGTTTGTCGCTAGCCAGGTTATAGACACTTTCCGCAGCGGAAACTTTTGCTTCCAACTGATCGATTTGTTGTGGACGAGCCCCATTGGAAAGCTGGTCGTATTTGTCCTGTGCGACCTTTAAGGCAGCATCGGCTTGGTCAATTTTGGCCTGTGAAGCTTGATCGACCATCCCGACACCGGTCGCAGCTTTATTGACATTGGCAGAAGCAAGGGTAACTGCTGCCCTAGCTTGATCGACCTTCGCCTGCCATTCCTCTTTTTCTAGCAATCCCAACAGATCGCCTTTTTTCACTCGTTGTCCTTCTTCTAACGGCATTTGCCCTATACGTCCGCCGATCTTAAAGCTGAGATTATATTCCTCCTGCTGCACAATCCCGCTGAAAGAAGAAGGGAGAGAGGTGGCTGTCGTTGTTTTCATCTGGGGGAAAGCATAACTGATAACAATCGCTATGACTGCTATCGCACCGATACTCATCAACCATCTCTTTTTGTTCATATCGTTTCGCCCCCTTTGAACGACTGCAAAACCGTATGGGTGATGCTGTTCACCCGTTTTTCCTCATCAATAGGCAGATCATGCACGATTGAACGGATCGCGGGGATGGTCAGCATCCCAAAAATAGAGGCCGAAAGAGTTGAGATATCCATGGATTCACTTAACAAACCCAGCTCTTGTGCTTTTTGTAATTCCTGATCCATTCTCACAAAATAATCATGAAACAGCTCGTGTAAAGTGACAGATTCGAGTAAATTGGGTCCCCACATATTTTGCATGATCAAACGGAAAAAGGACCGGTTTTGCTCAAAAAACGCTAGTTGGGTGGAAATATAATTTCTCCATTTGGTCACGGGATCTGCAGGTTGATCGAAAACATTGGTTATTACGTCTGTAAGAGAATGAGCCCCCCGTTTCATGACATATAGAAACAGCTCGTCTTTCCCTTTGAAATTATAATAAAGCGTCCCTTTCGCCACTCCAGCCTTTTCGGCAACGTAATCCATTGAGGTATCGTTATAGCCCTTCTCCGAAAAGGCTTCAATTGCTCCATAGTAAATGGCATCCAGTGTACTTCGAGCCATCGGAATCGCACTCCTTTTTTGTACTCATGATTATAAAATTATACCACTGAGTATAAAAAAGCCAAGCGTAAATTTTGTGCTACCTATTCTTAACACTTTATTAATAAAGAAAGGGCTTTATCTCAATAAAGTCATGGCATGATGAAATAGAAAACAAGTTGGGAGGTGATGATTCATGATCAAAATAAAGGAACTGACAAAGAAGTTTGGTGATCATTTAGTTTTGGACAAGGTGGAATTCTCGATTCAGGATCGTGAGTTCCTCGTCATATTAGGTTCTAGCGGTGCCGGCAAATCAACCCTTTTGCGATGTTTGAATGGGTTGGTTCAACCAACAAGCGGTCAAATCACACTGAATGGGATGTTGTATAACAAGAAGAATATTCGTGAGATCCGAAGAAAAGTGGGTTTTATTTTTCAACAATACCAGGTTATTGGAAATCTATCGGTCTTGCAAAACGTTCTGCTAGGTCGTTTAGGGACGAAATCCTTTTGGAATATCTTTTTTACAAAAGAGGAGAGGGTGAGAGCGGAAGAGGCGATCGAGATGGTTGGATTAGTTGATAAAATTTATACCCGTGTCGACCAGTTGAGCGGGGGACAAAAACAACGAGTAGGGATCGCCCGGGCTGTGCTGCAAAATCCCCAGGTTATACTAGCCGATGAACCGGTGGCTAGCCTTGATCCCGTGACAAGTGAAGAAATTCTTTCACTCCTTAAGCGAATAAATGAAGAAAACGGAACTACCATTGTTTGCAATCTTCATCAACTGGACTATGCCAAAAAATATGGGGAAAGAATCGTAGGTTTGCGCTACGGAAGGATTCAATATGATGGGGCGGCTTCGGATTTAGGTGTATCAGACGTCGAGCGAATTTATGGCAATCATTTATCGATGCAACCAAACACCGGTAAAACGGTAAAACCCTCTTCCACCATTCAAGTTTTAACAACATAAAAGGAGGAATTAAAAGTGAGAAAAGGAATGATCCTATCTATTATTTTAAGTATCGTAACTCTGTTTGCTGTCGGATGTGGAAATAGTAGTTCACCGGCGGATGCAAGTAAACCAGATAAGCTGAAAGTTGCCCTTCTTCCAGATGAAAGTCCTTCTACGGTCATCAGGGACAATGAGGCCCTGAAAAATTATTTAGCTAAAACCTTGAATATGGATGTAGAACTCATCGTGACAACCGATTATTCTTCTATGATTGAAGCGATGAGAAATGGAAAAATTGATATCGGATACTTTGGACCACTTTCTTATGTATTATTGAAGCAAAAAATGGATAATGCGGTGGCTTTCGCAGCCAAGGTCGAAAAAGGGTCACCGACCTATCAAGCCGTTGTCATTGCTGGAACGGACACAGGTGTGCAGAATTTAGCCGATATTAAAGGAAAAACGGTAGCTTACGGAGACGTCGCTTCCACATCCAGTCATATGATTCCCAAAGAGATGATCTTCTCGAAAGGGAAATTGGAACAAGGAAGGGATTATGAAGAGCAATTTGTGGGTTCCCATGATGCGGTAGCCATGGCCGTGCAAAATGGGAATGCGCAAGCGGGCGGGTTAAGTAAGCCTATTTTTGAATCCTTAGTACAAAAAGGGACGATCGATGCAACAAAAGTAAAAGTTATTGAGGAATCACAACCCTACCCGAATTATCCTTGGGTATTGAATGCTGACCTGGACAAGGATTTACAAGAGTCTATTAAGCAAGCTTTCTATAACTTGAAGGATGAGTCCGTGCTTAAGCCATTGAAAGGGGAAGGATATGCTCCGATCGAGGATAAGGACTATGATGTGATCCGCAATATGGTGAAACTTCTTGGTGTAGATTTGGAGGCGCAATGAGTCAAGTAAATCAAGAAGCGACCTTACTTATTAAATCGTCCTCTTCCAAAAGAAAGTTTTGGAGCAATTGGGGAGTGATTCTGGGTTCTGGCTTAGTCCTTATTGTAGGGTCATTGCTCTATACCGTGATCGTCAGCTGGGAGGCATTAACTTCGGGAAATGTCCTGCAAAGCTTCCTGCGCATTGTGGGGGAAATGCTTCCCCCTGATTTCACGGTGATTGCCACTTTGGGAGAACCAATCCTCGAAACGTTAGCCATGAGTGTCATGGCGACCCTGATTGCTGTGGCTATAGCGTTTCCGTTAGGTTTTTTAGCTGCTGAAACGACAACGATCCATCCTTCCGTTCAATATGGTATCAAGGGATTATTTAATGCATTAAGAACCATTCCCGAACTGGTTCTGGCGATTATCTTTGTTGCATCGGTTGGCTTTGGAATCTTACCCGGAATCTTAGCTTTAGGTTTACATTCTGTGGGGATGCTTGGAAAATTTTATGCAGAAGCCATTGATAAGGTGGATAAAGGATTGATCGAGGCTGTTGAATCCTGTGGGGGCTCTCGCTTTCATGTCATTGCTTTTAGTGTCATCCCGCAAATTCTTAGCCATTCCATCGACTTTTCTTTATATCGTTGGGAATACAATTTCCGGGCGTCAACAGTGGTAGGGATGATTGGTGCTGGTGGAATCGGGTTTCAATTAATTGCCTCGCTTCGCATCATGCAGTACCAAGAGGTCTTAGCCATTCTTTTAGCTGTATTTATTATGGTTCAGTTGGTAGATGCCTTTGGAAATACCATTCGAAGTAAATTGATTAGTTAGGAGGGAAAATGATGCTTAACAGACCGAAAGTGTTTATATCCCAGTGGATGCCTGCAGTTGGAGTTGATTTAATCAAGGAGTATTGTGATGTAGATCATTATGATGGCATCGTTCCCTTGGATAAGGAGCAATTTATAGCCCGTGCAGCAGATGCTGATGCCCTGGTAGTCTTTGTTCCCGATGTCATAGATGCAGAAATTCTGGATCACTGTCCCCATGTTAAAGTGATTAGCAGTTTTGGCAAAGGGTACGACAATATTGATATTGAGGAATGTTCCAAGCGGGGTATCCTAGTCACTGTAAATCCGGACGCATTGACTGATTCAACGGCAGACCTAGCGATCGGATTGCTTCTTTCCCTTTCTCGGAATATCCTTTTGGGAGACCAGCACGTCAGAACAGGTCCTTTTTCAGGATGGCATGCAACGAACCTTTTAGGAAGGGATTTTCATCATGCGAAAGTCGGGATGATTGGTTTAGGTGCAATCGGGGAAGCGATCGCGAAAAGAGCCAAAGGATTTGAAGTGGAGATGTGCTATACGGATCTCTACACCTATCCCGAAAAGGAGATCAGGCTTAGCATTCACTATACAGACCTGAACACCTTGCTCCAAACATGTGACTACATCATTGTGGCTGTCAATTTAACGGAAAAGACCTATCACCTCATCGGGAAAGAACAAATCATGATGATGAAAAAGGGAGGCTATTTGATTAATATCAGCCGGGGATCGATCGTGGATGAAATCGCGGTTAAGGATGCGTTAAGAGAGGGACATCTTGCAGGATATGCAGCGGATGTATTTGAATTTGAAGACCCGTTGACACCCCATCGTCCGGCTTTTATATCTGAAGAATTACTTTCCCAATCCACAAAAACCGTGTTCACCCCCCATATTGGAACAGGTACAGTAGAAGCTAGAGAACGACTTGCCCAGTCCAGTGCGAGACAATTGCTATTAGCTTTAAAAGGGGAACGCCCAACCGGTTCAGTCAATTGGGTGGAGCTTATGAAATAATCGAAAAAACCGATGGAACCAGGTGGGGACATCGGTTTTTTGTTTTAATACTCCTAATGTGAAAGGGATATAGTGGAACTATATATAAAATATAAGAAAAACTATTTGCGAAAAGCCTATCTGGACATAATGTTTATTGAAAAATAAGAAACGGAGATGATGATATGCTAAATTTCACTTTAAATATTCCAACTAAGATTATCTTTGGAAAAGGCGAAGTCAACCGGACCGGTGAAATTGTAAAAGAGTACGCCAAGAAAGTATTAGTGGTTACGGGACGCTCTTCGACTAAAAAAACGGGATCTCTAAACAAAGTAACTACCTCTTTGCAAGAGGCTGGCGTCGATTTTATCGTGTTTGACCAGGTAGAGCCTAACCCACGGGCAGAAACCGTAGATCGAGGCGGACAAATCGCTCGTGAAGAACATTGTGATTTGATCCTTGCTTTAGGAGGCGGTTCCGCCATGGATGCGGCCAAAGCCATTGCGACTGTGGCGATATCGGCAAGACCGATCCATGAATATATTCGTGGGAATAAAACAGAACTTTGGAAAGAATTGCTTCCAATTAAGGAGGCGCTCCCTATTGTCACAATCCCGACGTTAGCGGCAACAGGTTCTGAAGCCAATTCCGGCGCGGTCATTACCAACTGGGAAACAAAGGAGAAATCAGGGATCTCAGGTCCCGCGTTGTTTCCGCGTGTTGCTATCCTTGATCCAGAATTAACCTTTACCGTATCTGCCAGTTATACAGCGGACGGTGCGGTAGACATGTTCACTCATTTGTATGAGGGGTATATGACAGGGGATGAGAATGCGAACGTTCAGGATGAAATTACGGAAGGACTTATGCGCAATGCGGTGAAATATGCGAGGACTGCCATTGACCAACCAGAAGATTATAACGCCCGTGCGCATCTTCTTTGGACAAGCACTCTCGCTTTAGTGGGAATAGCGAACGCGGGAAGAGGAGGAAGCTTTCCTGTACATCAAATGGAACATACCTTGTCCGCTCACTATGATATTTCACATGGACGTGGATTAGCTATTCTAACTCCAGCTTATTTTCGTCAAATCATCAAAAAGGATCGTCCCCATAGACTCGCACGCCTAGGCCGTCAAGTGTTTAACGTGACACTCGAAGATGATCTGGAAGCTTGCGAGGCGACAATCGAAGCTATCGTGGGATGGTTCAAAGAAATAGGAACTTTCGATACACTAAAGAATCTTGGGGTGAAAAAAGGGGACCTCAAGTTGATGGCAGAGGAAACGATCCGCGTAGGGGGATTAGGGCAAAATGCTTTGGCAGCCACGCATCCTTTATCTGCCAATGAGGTTCTCCATATTTATGAAGAGGTTTTTGAATAACGGGAAAGTAGGTTTTTATGAGTGAGAAGCGGGGGTGGAGGTTGATGATGACCGTTTTCGCATTCGCCAAGTGTGATTTTGGTTATCATAACCTCGATGATGACCATTTTCGCATTCGCCAAGTGTGATTTTGGTTATCATAACCCGATGATGACCATTTTCGCATTCGCCAAGCCCAATGTCGGTCATCATACCCTCGATGATAACCATTTTTACATTCGCCAAGCCCGATTTTGGTCATCATCACCGCCCGTGATTCTCATATTTATTTGAAATTAGAAGAAAGGAACTATTTGCATGAGGTACATCTATTGGGGACAACCTATGATCAGCAACAATTTCGAAAGGGGTGACGTTTATACTACAGAATGAATTTCGTGATCGATCTAAAACAAGCACTATTCTTGCTCTTGTAAAAGCCTTAAATATATTGGAGCAATCAGATAGTCTAGTGGAGGCCAAGGAAGAAATAAAAAAATTGATTCAAAAATATGAACATGAATAGACCGGAATATATATAGGTTCCCTGGAAAACTTGAAGTCAGTCGAATAATTGTACAAGTTGACTCGATAAGTGGCATATATATGAAACATGCCCTTTTTTTGGAGATGATTCAATATATGCCGCTTTTAGATAAAGCCATTGCTATAATCATTGGTAGTATCATAATATCGATCGGGATAAATTTCTTCCTAGTCCCTTTTGAGCTTCTTGATGGAGGGATTATTGGTTTAGGATTAATAGTTAAGTATTTGCTGGGAATTAAGGCGGGATTGACCATCATTGTTTTAAGCATTCCAATCTTTACAATAGCTTGGTTTAAATATCGGAACTACTTCCTTAACAGCCTTCACGGTATGTTTATATCTTCGTTTATGATTGACCTTTTGTACCCCCTTCATGATCTTTTTCTTTCTTACTTTGACCTACCGGCATTGGTCTGCTCTGTGATCGGAGGAATACTTGTCGGTTTAGGCATAGGAATTATGCTTAGATATGAAGTGAGCACTGGCGGCACAGATCTTCTCGCGCAATTTTTAGCAAATATCTTTCGATTGAATGTTGGAATCATGATTTTCATAATCGATGCCCTTGTAATTTGCGTGGGAGGTTTACTTATCTCTAAGGAAACCTTCTTCTTGTCCGTTGTGACAATCACTTTTGTTGGATTGACAACCAGCATATGTACTTGGAGGACAACCTAGGTTGTGCTTCCCGAGGCATGAAGGACAAATCCTAGGTGAAATACCGGCGAAAAGTCCTTGAGCGGGCTTATGAAGGATAAATCCTAGGTGAAATACCGCGGAAAAGTCCTTGATTGAGCTTATGAAGGACAATACCTGCGAAAGCCCTTCCGCTGCTTTATTGTCACCATCCCCGGCGATCTGAGGAGCTTACTCAACTCCCACCACTCTGCTGCGCCTTTCCAATAGAATGGTGTCCCGCCATTTTCCGTGCATCTTTCCGATCCGTTCCCTTCTGCCTATTTCCCTAAACCCATGTTTTTCATGTAACGCAAGACTCGAGGTGTTTTCTGGGAAGATACCCGCTTGTAAAGTCCAAAATCCTTTTTCTTCACTGCGCTTAATAAGTGCTTCCAGTAAAAGGTTTCCAACTCCCTTTCCTTGTGCATCCGGGTGGACATAGATGCTCACTTCAGCGACCCCAGAATAAACACATCGATCAGAAACTGCACTTAATTTACACCAGCCTAAAATAGCCTTGTCATTAAATGCAACCAATGTACATCCTGGTACCGCAGACGCTATCCAATGATCAAACGAGGGAGCCCTAGTTTCAAATGTAGCATGACCTGTAGCAATCCCTGCTTCATATATAAATTTCACTTGATTCCAATCCTCTTTTAAAAAATCTCTTATTTGGTACATGGATATCGCCCCCTCAATAGGAACAGTATACCATCAGAAATGAATAGTAAGAAAAGTTTAACCAATGGATCGCAGTGGGTTTTTGTAAATTATAATTACTTTTTAAAAGTATCTTGACAAAAGTATGTATTCATCATATTATACTTACATAAAGTTAGATGATAATAAAAAATACAAGGAGGGCTTATCATGAATATTGGTTTGCTTATTATACGTTTGGTGGTTGGATTAACTTTTGCAGGGCATGGAGCTCAAAAATTATTTGGTTGGTTTGGTGGATATGGACCAAAAGGAACGGGAGGCTGGTTTGAATCGATTGGACTAAAACCGGGTGTACAAATGGCCGTTTTAGCCGGTCTTGCTGAATTAGTCGGCGGTTTGCTGTTCGCGGCAGGCTTGTTCACACCGATCGGAGCGATTCTCATCGTTTTAACCATGCTGGGTGCTATTGTGACAGTACACGGAAAAAATGGATATTGGGTTACCTCAAATGGGTATGAATACAATCTTATGCTGATTGCTGTTGCCGTTGGAGTGGCTTTAATCGGGGCAGGTACGTATTCCATTGATGCTTTATTGGTTAATTAATAAATAAATAAATAGATAAATGGATAATGGTGGTTGCTTCGGCAGCCACTTTTTTTTGTGTTAAATGTTCAAGATAAAAGGGATAGGGCAAGTTGCCATGGGTAAAAACGAGTGTGCCTAACAATGAATGAGTTTCCCCATAGAAAAAACATTTACGTTTATCTGCCTTAATAGCAATCATATTTATACTATACATACGGTAGGGGAGTATTGTATTATGAGGGTAATAAAAAAGAATTGTGTAGTGGAAAGGGAGGATTTAAGATGAGAATTCTTTTAGTAGGTGCTACGGGTACCATTGGAACTGCTGTTATGAATGAATTAGCATCACAGCATGAAATTATTTCAGCAGCTCGAAGTGAGGCGGATGTCTTGGTAGATATCACATCACCCGAAAGTATTACAGCCATGTATCAAGCCATTGGGAAGGTAGATGCTGTCATAAGTACGACGGGGAATACCTATTTTGGATCCCTTCAAGAACTGACTCCGGAAAACAATGAGATTTCCATTGAAAGTAAATTAAAAGGGCAAATCAATCTGGTTCTCCTTGGAATGAATCATGTAAATGATCGGGGGAGTTTCACGTTAACTACAGGGATCATCATGGATGATCCTATCGCTGGTGGAGTATCGGCGGCATTGGCCAATGGAGCTATAAAATCTTTTGTTGAGGCAGCAGCGCTTGAAATGCCTCGAGGCATACGTATAAATAATGTAAGCCCAAATGTTGTCCTAGAATCATTAAATAAGTATGGCCCGTATTTTCCCGGTTTTGAGCCCGTTCCTGCAAGCAGGGTGGCGAGAGCTTTTCGAAAAAGTGCTGAGGGTATACAAACCGGGCAAACTTATAAGGTATATTAAAACGATCCATATCCACTTCTACTATAAATTTACTGGCTCTGTCCCAAAGAGAAAACCCCTGATCATCAGGGGTTTCCTCTTTCTAAATCAAGGTAACCGACGACGGCTCCCTAATCTCTAGTGGCTCTTCCACATCAAGAGGTGTTGTAACTTCCAAAATCGGTGGTTCATAACCAGATCGATTTGTCAGATCTTGAATCGGACTCATCTCTTTGGGTGTTCCCAGCTGATTCAGAACGGAAGAAAATTTTCCTTTAGCCACCATCCCACCTCCATCTTATAGTATTTACAAAAGGGTAAAATTTATTGAAAAAAGGAAAGCTTAATGGTGAATGGATAAGGGGTTCACTAAAGAATAAATTGACATATTGCAGTTCGTGTAACTATAATGGTTACAACGGTGGTGGTTTAATTGAAACAAATAAGCACCCGCTTTTCAATTGCTGTCCATATCCTTTCCTTGATTGCTGTCAGTTCAAACTGTACCGGGGATTTTATTGCGGGTAGCGTGAATACCAATCCCGTCGTCATTCGAAGAATTATGGGAATGTTAAAGAAGGCGGGTTTGTTGGATGTACGCGCTGGTGTAGGCGGTGCCTTTTTACTGAAAAGTCCTGAACAAATAACCCTGCTTGATATTTATCGGGCTGTGAACGTGACAAAAGAGGATCAGTTGTTTCGTATACATGATGACTCCAATGTACAATGTCCAGTCGGAAGAAACATTGAATGGGTTCTTCAATCAGAATTGAAAGAAGCACAATCCGCTATGGAACAAAGGTTGGCACAAACAACACTGAGCCAGCTGACAGCTAGGTTCAAATAATGAGAGCTCCTCAGGAGCTTTTATTTTAGCTCCAGTTGTAACTGATCCTGTTATAACAACCACCATTACAACAAATTATAGGGGGAAAAACAATGAAACTATTAGTTACAGGTGCCACCGGGAAACTCGGGACGAAAGTGATTGAGACCTTGTTGAAAACAGTCCCAGCAAATCAATTGGCTGTCAGTGTGCGGAATCCCGAAAAAGCGGAGAGATGGCGGGCGCTGGGAGTGGAAGTTCGGCACGGAGATTTTGACCATCCAGAAACGTTAGATACGGCCTTTGCAGGGATTGATCGACTATTAATCATATCGGCGGATGGGGACAATGAGACAAGGATCCGTCAGCACACGGCTGCAGTGTCCGCTGCCAAGCATGCTCAAGTTGGATTTATTGCCTATACCAGTTTGGTCAATGCAAAGGAGAGCAAGATGTTCCTCGCACCTGTCCACCGTGTCACGGAGGAAGCCATTTTGAAAACAGGCATTCCCTATTGCTTCCTGCGAAACAACTGGTACCTGGAAAATGAAATCCCAAGCATTCAAGGGGTTATGGCAGGAGCCCCTTGGGTTACGTCAGCAGGATCTGGAAGAGTAGGATGGGCACCACAGCAAGATTATGCGGAAGCGGCAGCAGCGGTTTTAGCAGGAAACGGCCATGAAAATTCCATCTATGAACTTACCGGTAAGCCGTTCACTCAAGAAGAATTCGTATCGGCTTTGGGCAAAGTTTTAGGGAAGGAAATACCTGTCCAACAGGTCGATGACGAAGTCTATGCGGACATTATTAAAGGAGCTGGGGTGCCGGAATTTCTCGTTCCTTTCCTTGTAGATATCCAGAAAGGAATCCGCGAGGGCGCATTGGATCTCGAAAGCCATGATTTTGAAAAACTGCTAAGCCGCCCAGCAACCCCGATTGATCAGGCCTTAAGTCAAATTGTAAGTGGAATTGGGGCGACGGAGTAATTACTAAAAGACCGACCTTCTGAATTAATGGAGGTCGGTTTTTCACGTGTACCGCTTTTAATCCTCTACATTGTGTTGAGATGAATAGCAAAAAAATTTTTCCGTTGTTTGATCGTAATTATAGAGGATACTATTAATTTAATTTTACATATAACTATGAATTTTTGTAATATATAGATATAAGGAGCGGGCTGACCCGTGAAAACAGGGGGACCAAATGAATATAAAATCAGAAGTTTCTTGCCTTGTGGGTGGCATGCAGGGAGAAGGAATTGAAAGTGTTGGTGAAATTTTAGCCAAGGCATTAGGGAGAAATGGGTACTACCTCTTTGGTTATCGAAATTTCTCCTCGCGAATCAAGGGTGGTCATTCGGATTTTCATTTACGAATCGGCAAAGATCCGGTTTACAATGCCTCTGAGCGGTTTGAGCTTATTCTTGCTTTTGACCATGAATCCATTGAACTGCACCAGAGATCATTAATAGATGGGGGCGTGATTCTGTTTGACCCAAAGACGGTAAAGATAGACCAAATCACTATCCGGGGAGGAATTCAGAGTATTGCGTTTCCATTTAGTGATATGGCTGCAGAATTGGGCAGTAAACAGATGAAAAACATGGTTGCAGTGGGAGCGGCTTGTGCGTTGTTCGACCAGCCGATTGGGGTGTTTGGTGATGCCGTTCGAGAACAATTTGCAAAAAAGGGAGAAGCCATCGTCGAAAAAAATATGGCAGCCGTAAAAAAGGGTCATGAATTTTTACAAGAGTTGATGGATACTCGCTTTCCCTTAGAAAAACAACCCCAATCCGGACAACGTCTATTTCTGTCTGGCAACGACGCCATTTCAATTGGCGCAGTGCTCGGCGGATGCCGCTTTATGGCTGGCTACCCGATCACACCAGCATCGGATATTCTGGAGAATTTGGTGCAGATGCTGCCCAATTACGGTGGTGTGGCTGTGCAAACGGAAGATGAACTGGCGGCGATTGCCATGGTTATTGGTGCCGGATATGCTGGAACCCGTGCGATGACTGCCACGGCCGGGCCAGGCATTTCCTTGATGCAAGAGGCAATTGGCCTCGCGGGGGCTACCGAAACGCCAATTGTCATTGTGGACACGCAACGGGGCGGCCCAAGCAGTGGAATGGCAACCAAAATCGAACAAAGTGACTTACATGCGATGATAACTGGTACGCATGGGGAAGCTCCACGAATCGTTCTAGCGCCAAGCACGGTGGAAGAGGCGATGCTGGACATGCCAAAGGCCTTTAATTTAGCTGAAAAATATCAATGTCCGGTGTTTGTGGCATCAGATTTGGTCTTGTCCACTTCGAAACAAACCTGTGAGATGGCGAATTTGCAGCTGGAAGACATTCAAATTGATCGGGGCAAACGGGTTGCAGAGACTGAACTCGCTATGAGTGGTGATCGCGTCTATAAGCGTTTCGCGATTACTGACGATGGGATTACAGCCCGAAGCATTCCCGGGCAAAAGAAGGGGATGCATCATGTAACAGGGATTGAACATGGACCGACGGGACATCCCAGTGAGAATCCCGCTAATCGCGTGGCACAAATGAGCAAAAGGGCGAGAAAATTACAGTGTGTTCCGATGAATGATGCGATTAAATATGAAGGAATTCCGCAGGCAGAGGTCTTACTCATCGGTTTTGGATCGACATATGGGGCGATCCGTGAGGCAAGATTGTGGATGCAAAAAGAAGGGGCTGCTGTTGGGCATGTACATGTGCGAATGCTACACCCGCTCCCTGCTGCTGAAATCTCTCAGTATACTGAGAAAGCGAAGACCATCATCGTTGTCGAGCAAAACTCAACAGGCCAACTGGCAAACCTATTAAAACAGCACATATCAATACATGCGAAGTTGCACCCATGTCTTAAATTTGATGGTGTTCCGATTTCTCCATCGGAAATCACATCGTTTTGTAGGGAGTTGATATAAAAAGATGGCAACATTACATGACTATCGGATGGATATCACGCCTAATTGGTGCCCGGGGTGTGGGGATTTTTCAGTGTTGGCTGCGATCCAAAAGGCTGCGGTGAATTTAAATATTGAACCGGAAAATTTCGTGCTGCAATCAGGGATTGGTTGCTCCGGAAGAATTTCAGGATACCTGAATGTGTACGGCATGCACACCATGCATGGGCGATCCCTAGCTGTGGCACAAGGTGTCAAATTAGCCAACCGAGACTTAACAGTTGTTTGTGCGGGAGGAGACGGGGATGGCTTTGGCATTGGGGGAAATCATTTTGTTCATGCGGCTAGAAGAAATATCGACATTACTTACATTGTCATGGACAACCAAATCTATGGGTTGACGAAAGGACAGATGTCTCCAACAAGCCCGAAAGGATTTTTAACCAAATCAAGCCCTGAGGGAAATCCGGAAAGCCCGATTTCTCCCCTACAATTAGCTTTATCTGCAAATGCTAGTTTCATAGCCCAGGGTTTTTCCGGAGATATCAAGCACATTACTTCCTTGATTGAACAAGGGATTCGCCATAAAGGATTTGCTTTTATTAATATTTTCAGTCCATGTGTGACCTTCAATAAGGTTTTTACTTATGATTTTTTTAAACAAAACATTGTGAATTTGGATGATGATCCACAGTATGATTCTACGGATCGCACTATGGCTTTTGATAAGGTAGAGCAAACGGATGGGTTTGTGAAAGGGCTGATTTATCGTAAGGAACGCATGGACTTTGTAGATGCATTGCCGGGAAGATCGGGGAAGGAAAATCTATCAAACCAGGATTTACAGTTAAGCGCTGATCAAGTGCAGAACTTGTTACAGCGATATATGTAAAGGGGTGGGGAAATGTCATTCGTTCAATGGAATAAAGTCGGTTCTGAGGGAATGATTGCGGAGATTATGCTCAACCGGCCAGATGCTAGAAATGCATTTAATACCCAAATGGCAAAAGAATTAATTGAAATTTCTGGATTGGTGGCTCATTCTGATGCGAGAGCTGTTTTAGTGACTTCATCAAATCCCAAAGCGTTTTGTGCGGGTGCGGATCTAAAAGAAAGAAATGGAATGACCGAGCAAGAATGGCGCGATCAGCATCACCTTTTTGAACAAATGTTTTATGCCATTGCAGACCTCCCACAACCTTCGATTGCTGTTGTGGATGGTTATGCGTTAGCTGGAGGATTTGAAATTGTTTTGAATTGTGACATGATCGTTGCTGCAAACACAGCTACCTTTGGCCTTCCGGAAGTTACGCGGGGAATTATGCCGGGCGGCGGGGGTTCACGCTTATTGGCTAAACGGATTGGTGTGCATCGGGCAAAAGAGTGGCTATGTTCAGGGCGATTTGTAACTGCGGAGGAAGCGGATCGTGCGGGATTGGTGAATCGGTTGACGGATTCCACCTTGTTGAGAGAAGTCGCGCTCGAGTTAGCTGAACGGATCGCGAAAAATGCCCCCATTGCTGTCCAAAACTGCATAGCTGCGGTTGAAGCCTTATATGGCATGAACGATCTTGAAGCACGAAAAGAAGAGCTTGTCTACTATAACCGTTGCCTTGATACCGAGGACCGGCATGAAGGGGTACGTGCCTTTGTAGAAAGGCGCCCACCCAAATTTAGGGGAAGATAAACGATTTTAATTGGGGGATTGGTGATGGATAAAAGTTTTCTTGATGAGTTAAGACAAGGGGTACGTGCAGTATGCGGTGATTTTCCTGATGCCTATTGGAGGGAGTTGGATGAAAAGCGTGCTTACCCCGAGGATTTTGTGAATGCTTTAACCGCTGCAGGTTTTTTGGGTGCTTTGATCCCTGAGGAATATGGCGGTTCCGGATTAGGGATCACGGAATCCTCTGTCATATTGGAGGAAATCAATCGTTCCGGAGGAAATGCCGGGGCATGTCATGCCCAGATGTATACGATGGGGACCTTGCTGCGACATGGGTCTGAACAGCAGAAACAAAGGTATCTTCGGAAGATTGCCGATGGTTCTTTGAGGCTTCAGGCTTTTGGAGTAACCGAGCCCAACACCGGGACAGATACCACCCAGTTGAAAACGACAGCCGTTCGGAAAGGGGATAAATACATTGTCAATGGTCAAAAGGTGTTCATATCGCGTACCGAATACTCGGACCTAATGCTCCTCCTTGTCCGAACCACACCATTGGACCAGGTTAAAAAACGTACGGAAGGTCTTTCTGTACTTTTGGTCGATCTACGTGAAGCGGTAGGCAATGGGCTTACCATTAAACCGATTCGAACGATGATGAACCATGCCACTACGGAACTATTTATTGAGGATTTGGAAGTTCCAGTGGAAAATTTGATTGGCGAAGAAGGAAAAGGATTTTCCTATATTTTAGATGGAATGAATGCAGAGCGAATCTTAATTGCAGCAGAGTGTATCGGGGATGGACGCTGGTTCATTGAACGGGCAGTAGGGTATGCAAATCAGCGGGTGGTCTTCAAGCGGCCGATCGGCGAGAATCAAGGCATCCAATTTCCCATTTCAAGGGCCCATGTCAATCTTGAAGCAGCGGATTTGATGCGCTTCCGTGCAGCAGAACTCTTTGATGCTGGGCAGAAATGTGGGGCGGAAGCAAATATGGCGAAACTGTTAGCCGCAGATGCCTCATGGGAAGCAGCGAATGTCACGCTGCAAACGCACGGCGGATACGGATTTGCCGAGGAATATGACGTGGAGCGCAAATTCCGCGAAACCAGGCTATACCAAGTCGCACCGATCTCGACAAATTTGATTCTATCCTATGTGGCTGAACACGTCCTGGGCTTGCCGAGATCGTATTAAATTGTTTGCATGAAAATCAATCCTGGAGTAATATTGAATTGGCACATATTAGTGGATAGTTTACAAAGGTATCCTTTTCTTGTTAAGGATGGCTTCCTTTGTGCAGTTGGGTATGATAAAAATAGAGATATAAAAATAGGAGAAAGGAAGAGGATCAATGTCAGTAGAAACGAAGCAACAAGAGGCTGGACAAGATCAATGGCTGAATGAATTGGCTAAGCCGGAAGTGCAGGAAGCACTTGCTGTTATGATTCAAAAATTACCAGAACTTAAAGATACAGTGTTGAAAATTGAACAGGTAGTAGGGAAAGTTTCCAACGTGGCAACAGATATGGGAACGATTGATTCCCTGGTTCAACCTGTAGATAAAGTCTCTAAGGTTCTGTTAAATCCAGAAACATTGGATGCTATTGTCATGATGGTTGATAAATTGCCGAAAATTGCAAAAACCTTAGAAATGCTTGATAAGATTTCCCCTTTTGTAGAGGCATTCACGGATAAGGATAACCTGAAAGGGATTGCAGGACTTGTGGAAGTATTTGCCTCCCCGGTAACGGAGCGGGTGCAGGATGGAATTTCCATGGTGAAGGAAGCAAAAGAACGGGCTGATCAAAATACCACGACGATTTCTCTGTTTGGTATGATGAAGATCTTGAAGGATCCAGCTGTTCAAAATGGCTTTAAATTTCTTCAGGCTTTTCTTGATGTATCCGCTGAAAAGAAGGCGCTCAACAGAGGGTAGTTTAAAACTAAAAAACGGAAGAAAGCCAGAGGGACGGATCAACAATGACCACCCCTCTTTTTTTTCAACCGAAAAGAGGAAATTAGCGCACCGACGAGACAGACACCCATCGCCGCCCAAAACACCGTATGCAGGGACTGTAACATATAGACTTGATCTTGACCTGTCACTGCTTCGTTAATATCAACATGGCCTGCCAAACGGTTCATTTGAAAGGAAAACAGCGATACAGAAAAAGAAATACCAAGAACCATGCCAATATTTCGTACAAGCGCATTTAAGCCACCCGCCGTGCCGAGTTTCGGCTTTGGTACAGAACCCATTACACTTGAGTTGTTTGGGGATTGAAACATCCCACCGCCGAGTCCAAACACGGCCAAATGAAGGGCAATGATCCACGGCGACTCATCAATCGTTAAGGTGTTTAATAGGGCAAAACCCAGGGCATTAATGAATAGTCCGCCCGTCGTAAGCCAAGAGGAGCCAATCGAATCAGACAACCAGCCGGAGATTGGAGCGACTATTGCCATCATCAAAGGATAAGCCATCATCGTATAGCCTGTTAAGGATGGGGTATAATGAAGCACATTTTGCATATAAAAAGGCATCATCACGTTTGTACAAAACAGCGAGATGAATGATAATAGTGCAGCAATATTGCCAATGGCAAAGGCTGGGATGTGATAAAGGGAAAAGTCCAACATCGGAAAGGCTGTTCGTTGCTCCCACAGGTAAAAAACGAGGAAAGCCAAAAGAGCGAAGCCGCCAAAAGCGATGGTTTGTGTCGAACTCCACCCCCAATATTCCGCATTGGACACAGTATATAAGAAAGATACCATCCCGATAATGAACAAGCTTGATCCAACATAATCGAATGGTTTTTTTTCCTTCTGTGATTTATCCTTGGGCAGAATATACCATCCAGCGACAAAAGCGATTAACCCAATCGGGATATTGATCCAGAAAATGGAAGGCCATCCTAAGCTCCCGACAAGCAAACCGCCAATTCCTGGTCCGGTTAGTGAGCCGATTGATACCACCGTTCCGGTAATCCCCATTGCCCTGCCGCGACCCTTTTCCCCGAAGGTTTCCGCCACAATTGCTTGACTATTTGACATGAGACAGGAAGCACCAATCGCCTGGATGATACGGGCCGCAATCAGAGCACCAAGTGATTCGGATAGACCGCACCCCGCAGAACCAACTGTAAAGATTAAAAAGCCGAAATTATATACTTTTCCCCGGCCGATCATATCTGACAGTTTCCCGATAATTGGAAGAGTAGCACATATGGTAAGTAAGTAAGCAGTTAACACCCATTGAACAATATGCAAAGGGGATTGGATCTCTGCTGAAATGGTTGGCAGAGCGACGTTTGCAATGCTTCCATCCAAGGTCGCCATAAACGTCCCTAATGATACGTTGGCAAGAATGAGCCATCGTCGCTTATGATCATTTTCCTCGTTGACTGGACGCCGAACAGCCTTAATCAACACAAATCACCCTTTCCCCATGAAGACCTTGCCATATTTCTTTTCTCTTTGTTGACTATATCAAGCCCCGTAAGATCAGGCAAGATCCCAATGTATCAGTTCTTTAGAGTAAAAAACTGATACATAGGTAGGCGAGAACCGTAAGGACTGCCGTGATTAATGCGATCCTTAATTTATATTTTGCATAATCAATAATCGACATCTCCATGATGGAGGCAGTGGTAATCGTGGTGTCTCCAATCGGTGAGGCAAAAGCACCAAAGGTACCACTTGCAAACACAGCACCTGCTGTAAGTGGAATGTTGGCTCCTGTTGCTGCGGCCAAGGAGATTCCCAATGGCATAAACAACCCCCACGTCCCCCAGGAAGTTCCGATAAAATAAGAGACCAAGGAGCCTAGAACAAAGACGATGGCAGGTACCGCAAACTTCGGTACAAAAGTGCCCAAGGTCGAGGAAACAAATTGCGAGAATCCTAGATCTTCTGCAGCGAGGGAAGTGGACCAGACCAGAATGAGTAGAAGAATCGCTGTCATCAGCTGATTGCCCCCATCAAAAAAATGAAACATCATTTCCGGGAGTTTTTCCCTCCGCACAAAATAAAAAATAAAGGTAAACAAAAGGGTAATAAAAATCGCCAACATCATGACAAAAGTAGCGTCTGCCGCGGCAAAAGCCTCTAACCAGGTTTGTCCTCCTTTTGCCCGACCATCCTCCCACAGCAAATACAAAGTTAACACCAGTAGTAGGAGCAAAGGAAGAGACAGATTCCACGGTTGAGCCCTGACAAGTGACAATTCTTTTTCGATCCCAGCCCGATGCAGTACATTCTGTTCATCTTCCCCTGTATCCCCCGTTAATTCCTGCTTCACAGCCGAACTGGATCGAAATGTAGTAAAAATCCCAATGAACAGCAAAATGATGGCAAAAAAATTAAACAGAATGCTGTAGAGAAAAACTTGGTACGCACTGCCTGGGATCCCGTTTTGCTCCATGGCCCCCCCGACAACCGAAACCATGAAGCCAACAAAGGCGGTAGCCACTGGCAGCAGCACAATAATAGGCTCGGTAGAAACATCCAGAGCATAGCTGATTCTTCTTTTACTTATTTCAATTCGTTCGGACATCGACTTAAGCACCGGCCCGATCATCATTATCCGAAACATCGGGGTCATAAAAGTAAAAGGAATCGTGAGCCAGATCAACCAGATCAGTCCCCGCTCGGAGTGAACCCTGGAGCTTACCCACTGGGAAAACCCTTTAATCCCTCCAGATATTTGCATCATGCCAATCAACCCACCAAAAAGGTAAAGAAACGCGACAATTTTAATATTGTCCGCATTGGCCAAAGTTTGGATGATATAATCCACTGATTTTTTTAATCCCCCGGTAAGCGTTGGCTCTAAACAAAAGGAACCAACCAGCAGCCCAATCACCAAGGCAGGCATAATTTCCTTTAACCAGATGGCGATGGGAATGACCACTAAAAAGGGTAAAACGGAAAGCCACGTATGTTCCATCCTGACACTCCTCCTTTTCCTTTTAAGCTTGACCCAATTTCCTATTAGAATTCATTCCAAGAATAATTTTGGTTATATTCGCCAAAATTAAGTAGGTACCAATAATTGGGGGTCACTTTCATGAATAGGCGCAAACCTAAATCAAATAACACAATAGAAGAACTAAACTTGCGATACGTGGACGAGTTTAAAACCGTCTCGGTGAGTCCGAATCTTAAGGACAATTTAGCGCGAGTAAAGGAACTGGCTAAGGAAAATTCCGACTTTGTCATTCGTGAATTTCAATTAAAAGACAGTGTACCTGCTTTCATGTTTTATGTGGACGGTTTAGCGAGCGGTTCACAGGTAGATTTCGCCTTAAAAGAGATTATGATTCTAGAAGGTGGATTGTCTCAACTGTCTGCAATTGAAGACCATGTCCTAGCCGTATCCCAAATGAGTGATGCGGATAATTATGGGGATATGCTTATCGGAGTACTTGGGGGGGATACTGCCCTTTTTGTAGACGGAAACACAAAGGTTTGTTTGTTAGGTATGCGGGGTCCACATACGCGAGGGGTCAGTGAACCGGAACTTGAGACTGTTGTCCGCGGACCACGTGAGGGTTTTATTGAAAATATCCGAACAAATACCTCTTTATTACGCAGAAAACTTAAAACACCTTATTTAAAAATGAAGCCGATGGTCGTTGGGAAGCAAAGTAACACCAATGTGGTCATTACTTATTTAGAAGGGATTGTAGATCAAAACCTGGTTAAAGAAGTGGTCGATAGAATCGAGAAGATTGATATCGATGCCATCCTAGAAACGGGATATATCGAAGAATTTATTCAAGATAACGCATACTCTCCCTTTCCGCAAGTCCAATATTCGGAACGGCCGGACACTGTCGCCGCCGCATTATTGGAAGGGCGAGTGGCAATCATGGTTGACGGAACACCCATGGCGTTGATTGTTCCCGTCACTTTCTGGGCCCTTATGCAGGCCAATGAAGACTATTTTGAGCGGTTTCAACTTGCCACTCTAATAAGGTGGATGCGTTATATCTTTTTAGTTATTTCCTTGTTTGGAAGCGCAGCCTATATAGCTGTCAGTACCTATCATCAATCCCTGCTACCAACCTCCCTTCTGCTTAGTATTGCTTCTAGCAGGGATATGGTACCTTTCCCGGTGGTGGTCGAAGCTTTAATTTTGGAGATTTCCTTTGAAGCATTGCGGGAAGCAGGGGTACGACTGCCGAAAGCGATTGGCCAAGCAGTGTCGATTCTGGGAGGTTTGGTAGTTGGCCAAGCTGCGGTAGAAGCAGGGATTGTTTCGGCACCAATGGTGATAGTTGTGGCCGGGGCCGGGATCGCTTCCTTTACGATCCCTCGCTACAATGCCTCCATTGCAATACGGATGTTACGTTTTCCATTGATGATCCTAGCCTCCTTGTTCGGAATTTATGGCATTTTGATTGGCTTAGTATTGATTTTTGGACATCTTGTCAATTTACGTTCCTTCGGGATTCCATACTTGTCACCGACAAATCCGCTTTCGATCCCTGATCTAAAAGATGTGGCGTGGCGGGCACCGTGGTGGATGCAACAAGAAAGGCCATCTTATATGCCGTTGATGGATACGCGCCGGATGGGGGAACACTTGCCAAACGAAATTGCTGAACATGGGGGACAAAGCGGAAAAGATTTCGACCATGACCAGTCTGAAAAGGGGGATTAAACCGGTGTTTCAACGGATTTCCTTAATCTTTTTTTTGCTCTTCAGCCCATTGCTTTTAACGGGCTGTTGGGATCGTGTAGAAATTAATGATTTGGCCGTTGTTGTTGCCTCTTCATTTGATAAAGAAGGGGATATGTACCGTGTGGGGGTGCAAATTCCACTCGTCCGCCCATTGGGTGGAAAAGGACAAGGACCGGTCTTTTATATTGATTCAGAAACAGGAAAAACGGTACGTGATGCAGTCGACCGTTTGCAGCATCGAATGTCCCGGCAGATGATCTTTTCACATCGGCGCATTTTGATCGTTTCTGAAGAGGTCGCACGCGAAGGAATTCGACCCGGGTTTGATGAGGTCGCTCGACTTCCGGATAACCGCTTGACTGCCAACATGATTATATCGAAAGGGAAAGCGATCGATCTTCTTGGATCGAGTCCACAGTTTGAAAGTCTTTCCGCGGAGGCGATGCGGGAGATTGTGAAACTTCCTTTTGTTCTTCCTGTGAATCTGAAGGATACTGCCCAGGCCTTAAATAGAGAAGGGGTTGATCCCATTATTCCTTATATGGAAGTAACAGAGCCACAACCCAAGGGAGAAGAGAATAAAAAAGAGGTTCAACTTTCCGGATATGCACAGTTTAAGGAAGACAAGATGGTAGGTGTTTTTAAGGAAAAAGCTGCTGCGGGCTCCCATTGGATGCGCTCCCACTTTGTCACTTATATGACTACCCTTGAAATTCAGGAGGGGGATTCTAAAAAACCAATTACCATAAGAGTAACGAGTGGACAAAGCAAAATTATCCCACGGATTGAAAATGGGAATCTTTCTTACGATGTGAAGGTGGAAGCCGTAGGAGCGGTGCAGGAAAGTATGCTTACAGAAGATTTGCGTTTTGAAAAAAATCAGAAAAAGGTAAGTCGTGAATTTGAAAAAGATATTAAAGAGAGTATTGAGGCATTTGTGGAGCAAGCCAAGGAAAAGCAAACAGATCCCGCCTATTTAGGAGTGCTCTTATCTCGGGCCTATCCGAAGGAATGGAAAGAAAATTATTCCAAACAATGGAGGGGTATGCTTCGGGATATTCCTTTTCATATTGAAGTGAAGGCCAGTGTAGAACGATTAGGGCAAATTACAGAGAATATTACAAAGGAGAGCAACCGATTTTGAATAACCTTTACTTTTTTATTGTGATTGTGGGGATCTTGCTGACTTGGAAGATGGATTCCTCCATTCGAAAACAGGCAACAGCCGCGGGAAAGTGGATTGCTGTAGGATTTTTGATTCTGGCGATGGTTGCTGCTTTCTTTAAAAAATTTGATATCCCTATTACGATGCCTGGAGAATTATTGATCCAATGGCTTGTTCCTTGGATGAAATACTATATTACACAGGGGTGACTCCATTGAATCAGGTACAAATTAATCATCGTCAATTGAGCTGGCTCACTGCGAGCCTCCTGCTTACCAGTTCACTCGTCACGTTACCTTCAAGTATAGCGAATGCGGCGGGATCCAATGCCGTATTTTCACAAATCGGCCCGGTTCTTTTTGCCTTAATCATTTGTTTATTCTTCTATGCCTTAAACCAACATTATCCGGATAAAAACCTGTTTGAGATTACCTTTATAGTGGCTGGAAAATGGGGCGGTGCCATTCTTAATGCCGTCATTTTGTTTTTTATGTGGATGAGACTGCTGATGGAATTGAATGCCATCACTGGTTTTATTAATACAACTCTTTTAACGAGGACACCACCGGAAATTTTGACCCTTATGTTTGTTATCATCCTGATGTATTTTGGGCGAAGCAGTGTGGAAGCCATCGCAAGAATGAATGACTTCTTTTTCCCCGTCCTCTTTATTGGGATTTTTCCGATCTTCTTGTTCATTTTAAATGAATTTCACTTGGAGCGAATGGAACCCTTTCTTGTGGATGGACTAGCACCCATTTGGAAAGGAAATTGGGTTGCGCTTGCGGGATATGGTGAAATGTTTGTGATGGGGGCTTTTCTCCATGCGCTTCCGAAATCAAAACTCTTTCTAGTCAGTATCCGGCACGGGGTTTTGCTATCTGCCTTTGGTTTTACGGTTTCCCTTCTCTTGGGGATTGGGGTGCTTGGTTCTGTCATCTCGGGAAGAGTGATGTATCCCGCTTATATGGTTGTCGAGCAGATCCATATCACCGATTTTTTGGATCGACTTGAAATCTTGTTTTTCAGTATCTGGTTTCCAGCGATCGCCATTAAATCGGTTATTATCTTCCTTGCCATCTTGATCGCAATTGCCAGCTATACCAACAACCGGGATTATCGCACATACAGTATCCCGTTAGGGTGGTTTGTCCTGGCTACATCAACCTTGTCGTTTCAAGGTGCGCTAAGTGTCCAAGACTACTCTTCCTTCGCGCTTCCGGTGATTATACCGGCTGTTCAAGTGCCGCTGATGGTGATTATTTACGGTTTAGTTAGATGGAAAAAACGAAAGCATGTTTCTTTATCGGAAGATGAAGAGCAAAAAACCCCTGGAAAAATTGTCAGGTGGGGAACCTATGTCTATGCCCTTTTGCTTGTCGCAATTCTCTCTATTGCCGTGGGTGTTTGGTTCGGATATGAATACAGCCTGCTTGGACAAATCATGGCTCTCGTTTTCGGCTTGTGTATGTTAATCGCGACCATTTTTTCAAGATTAGAGCTAGTGAAGTTGAAGGAATTTACGGTAACCCAAAAGCAGGACAAGAATTAGGGAGGCATTTCCATGGTTTTTAATTCCGGCATAATCATTTATACTTATAGGAAATAGAGGAGAGGAGATCAATCGCCATGTTATTAGACGACGTGTTGGAGTTTAACCGGAACTTTGTAGGGAAGAAAGAATATGAAAAATATGAGACCTCCAAGCTTCCCAATAAGAAACTAGTGGTGGTTTCCTGTATGGATACCAGACTAACAGAATTATTGCCACAGGCTATGAATATCAAGAATGGGGATGCCAAATTTCTTAAAACAGCGGGTGCAGTTGTATCCCACCCATTCGGCAGTATTATGAGAAGTATTTTGATTGCCATCTATGATCTGAATGCCCAAGAAGTGTGCGTTGTCGGACACCACGATTGCGGGATGTCCCATGTGAATCCGACCGAAACGATGAGAAAAATGGTAGAGCGGGGAATTCCCGAAGAGACCATCACTACCCTGCAATATTCAGGAATTCATATTAACGAATGGCTTCACGGATTTGATTCCGTAGAAGATAGCGTCCGTAACAGCGTTGACGTTATCCGTAATCACCCATTGATTCCGAAGGGAATTCCGGTTCACGGGCTGGTTATTGACCCGGATACAGGGGCTTTGGAAGTCATTGAAAATGGGTATAGTAGGGGGAAGTAAGGGGCCCGGTGTTTAACACCGGGTTTTTCTTTTAGTTTAGGGGAACCCTTCTTTTTCGTATACGAAACTTTTTATTCTTAAAACAACAAGAGTGTGGTATTGTACTTTATAAGAATCTTTTATTTCTAAAGTGACCAAATTGTTTTACAATGGGGACTGCCCCCGGAATTTATGGGAAAGGGAGATCGACTTGGATTTAGCAAAAGGGGAAAAGATTATTTTGGAAAATTTGTATGAGGAATTATCCAAGGTTGTCATCGGACGCCAAAAAGAAATAAAGCTCCTTTTCACTTCTTTAATATCAAAAGGCCATGTGCTATTAGAGGATTTGCCTGGGATGGGGAAAACTACACTAGTAAAAGCGTTCTCAAAAGTGCTTGATTGTTCTTTCTCCAGGATCCAATGTACCCCGGATTTATTGCCTTCCGATGTAATTGGGATGTCCATTTTCAGTCCCAAGTCGTCTGAATTTTCTTTTCGCAAAGGACCTATTTTTACAAACATTCTGCTCGTTGATGAGATTAACCGAGCCCTGCCTCGGACACAATCCAGTTTGTTGGAGGGGATGGAGGAAGGGCAAGTTTCCGTAGAAGGACAAGCTTCCTTGTTGGAAAGGCCGTTTATGGTTCTTGCCACCCAGAACCCGATCGAAATGGAAGGGACTTTCCCGCTTCCTGAGGCGCAGATGGACCGTTTTTTGATGAAAATCAGAATGGGCTATCCGACCATAGAGGAAGAAGAATTGATGCTGAAAAAGGTGGGCGATGAGCTTCCCTACGATCAATTAAATTCCCTGTTTTCTCCAGAAGCCATTGTCTACATGCAGTCCAAAGCAGAGCAAGTTTTTGTCCATGATTCGATTTCCAGCTATATTGTTGCTTTAGCAACTGAAACAAGACGTCATCCGATGTTTACAGTTGGAGTTAGTCCGCGGGCTACTAAGGCTTTATACAAAGCGGTAAAATCCTGGGCCCTGATCAACCAAAGAGATTATGTCCTGCCTGACGATATTAAGGAACTCGTGGCCCCTGTTTGGAATCATCGGGTGGTTTTGACGCCTGAAGCCTCTCTTTCCGGAATGCAAAGCGAAAAAATTCTTGCTGATATCCTCGCCAAGGCTCCGATTCCTGAGGAAGTATTGGAGAAAGCCCAATGAGTTCGGAGATCAAGGTGAATCAAACGGAGGAGGAAGAGGAAAGAAGAGACCCGAAACAAACGAGCATCCTGTTCGATCAATATGTAATTTGGGGTGTGGTGGCTCTTCTTATAGGTGCCCTTTGGTTTAAGATTGTTTCATTAGTGATCATATCCTCTTTGCTATTGGTGATCACCGTCATTATTAGGGTTTGGAAGCATCATTCCTTGAAGCAGCTTATTCCGACGATTGAATTACAGAAAACACGGGTGTTTCCGGAAGACCTGATAACCATGGAATGCACGCTATCGAATGAAAAATGGCTCCCCCTTGTCTGGGTGGAGTGGGAACATCCGAAGCAGGAAGGATGGAACTGGACAGAAGGGGATCCGGAGCAATATCGTTTACGACTTTTATGGTTATGGGGTTTTCAACATGCAAAATGGGAGATGACCGGGAAGGCCTCTAAACGGGGTGTTTATTCACTTGGAAGCATTTTGATCCGATCTGGTGACGCTTTTCGTTTTGCCGAGCAGGAAAAAGGAGTGGACCTAAATAAGGAACTCTATGTCTATCCCAAGTTGCTTTCCGTTTCGGTACCAGCCCTTCGTTCGGTATTTCAGTGGGGAATCGGAAGGAAAAGTGGTGGGCTCCTTGAGGATCCTTCCCATATCGCGGGAATTCGGGAATACCAAAATGGCGACGAATGGCGAAAGATTCACTGGCAGGCTAGTGCGAGAATGGGGACGTTGCAAACCTGGGTGTACAAGCCGATTCTTCCCAAACAATTAATGATTCTCACCGATGTCAAGGGTTTTTGGAATGTACCGAATCGGGAATTTGAATGGTTTTTGTCTGTGATCGCTTCTGTAGCTATGAACTATCATCGACAAGGAATCCAGATTGGGCATGCAAGCAATGCCATCGATTACAAAGGGATGAAGATCCGCGATTTGGTCCCCACACAAACGGTGGGGTTGTTTTTAGATGACCTGGCCAAAATGACCTCAACTACTGTGCCTTCGCAGCATTTGTTATTGGAAGAGGTAACGCGTAAAAAGGACAATGCTGCTCCGATTTTCTATTTTTGTGAGCAAATTTTGGAAGGCCACGTTGGATGGGTCAAACAAAATGGCAAGGTTTCTGCCAGAGTGATCTTTTATTACCGTCAGCGGAGTTCTTATGCAGATCAGTTACAGGGACAGGCTTTCGCTATGGATTCACTGCTGTCGTCGAACAAGATTGTGAAGAACCGATGATCTTCTGCTAAGAACGCGACGTCCTGTCGCAACGCCCCCTTCGGGGACAACGGTTACTTTTGAGCAGGAAGTTAATTCGGCGTAGGACAAAAGTGTAAGTCGCAGAAGTTCGCACATCCTGTGCATCATCGACGTAGTGCACAAACGCTAGGTGAAGGAGGAACGGGATGAGTATACGCCCTTTTTTAAAAACAGTCATTGCCTTATACAGCGAAGCCTTGTGGTTGTACTTCGGTTTGGCCATCTTTGCAAAAATTCAATGGGAAGTCTCCTCCTTGCCTGATGCATTGACATGGATTTTGGCTTGTATACTCGGATATCTGAGTCAAAGGACAGTGGGGAGATGGATATCCGATGTTCGGATCAGATATGCTTTGAGTGCCATTATTTTAGCCGCTTTGGGGGTATTTAGCTGGAGTGAATGGATCCCTTTTGGGCGTGGCTACAGCTTGGCATGCCTGTTGATAATTGTGTTTCTGTTTCTACGTGGCAGCTTTTACGTGGAGAAGGAGCCGACACGCGCACAGATGCTACTGCGATTTGAGGGGAATATCCTTTGGTATAGTGTTTTTGCCCTGTTACTTCAGGTGAATCCTAATTTACAGTCGGTAATCCATGTGCCCTTTTTGTTGGCGATTTTAATTAGCTTATCAGGAATGGTGCTGACGCTGTATCCCGAGGAAAATAAAGAGGAAAACGTCCAGGTAAGGATTGTTGGAAAAGCCAGTGGGTTTCCGGGTGTGATGATCGGAATTGTTGGACTTGGGGGGCTAATGACTCTTTTTGCTTTACTGCCACCCATCCGCAGTGCAATCGTCTCCTTTTTGCAAGGAATTGGAGTCGGGGCAGTCCAGGTTGGGAAAATGTTGTTCCAATTTTTGAACTGGCTTCTAAGTTTGATTCCCATTTCCGAGGAGGGGGCTCCGCTACCCATGGATGAACCTAAGACACCTCTTGAATTTAAGGGTGGGGGGATGGAAGGAACGGCCGAGTTCCCAGTCTTTTGGGTCGTAGTGGGTTTAGCCGCCATCGCGTTGGTGCTAGCTCTGTGGTTTTTGGCCCGAAAACGCCCTGCGCGAGTTAAGGTGAACCGAAGAATGACGAAGATTCATTTTGGAAGAAGCCGGTCGTTTTGGACCCAATTATGGCAGTCCATTCTTGGCTTTTTTGCTAAGCTTGTACGAGCATGGCGTAAGAGATTTCCCCAATTTTATGCTTATCGAATTTACTGGTATTTTCATCTTCTGCAAAAATGGGGACAGAAAAAGGGAATGGGCCGGTTGCCGACAGAGTCACCGAGGGACTATGTGAAGAAAATCGTTGAAGAATACCCGGTTCCTACTGAGTTGAAGGAATCTATGTTCCAACTCGGGGACGATTTTGCAGCAACCTTTTATACAGATGGACGCAAGGTGTCTGATAGGGATTTTAGCCAGTTGATGGTGTTTTTGAAGGGGAAGCGAGTGTGAGAGAAGGGTGACTGGGCTGGTTCCTGGTCATTTTTTTGTATTGTGACCTAGATTCGCTCGCCTGTTCTGACGGGATGCGGGTTGGCCTTGTACCGGGAAAAAGCCGGAATCGGTACAGGCTAGTCTCGAATCCACTGATCTTAGTCGCGAATTCGGGGGTGATTCGGACTCAGTATGGTTGAACCAACGAGGGTCAGTCCGAATACGGGTGTGATTCGGACTCAGTATGGCGGAACCAGCTGTGTTCAGTCCGAATTCGGTGGTGATTCGGACTCAGTATGGTTGAACCAACGAGGGTCAGTCCGAATACGGGTGTGATTCGGACTCAGTATGGTGGTACCAGCTGTGTTCAGTCCGAATACGGGTGTGATTCGGACTCAGTATGGCGGAACCAACGAGGTTCAGTCCGAATACGGGTGTGATTCGGACTCAATATGGTTGAACCAACGAGGTTCAGTCCGAATACGGGTGTGATTCGGACTCAGTATGGCGGAACCAACGAGGTTCAGTCCGAATTCGGTGGTGATTCGGACTCAATATGGCGGAACCAGCGAGATTCAGTCCGAATTCGGCGGTGATTCAGACTCAGTATGGCTGAACCAACGAGGTTCGGTCCGAAAAAAATATTAATCAGACCTTAATCCACGCTAAAGCGGACTTACACGAATAGTATGTCTAGCGTTTTTCTTGCATATAGATTCGGTGAAGTGGAATAACAAGATAAGAACAAGCCCTCTACGAGGACAACTTTATGGTTTGTGAAAGTTAGAGGGTTCGACGTAGTACACAAACCCACTAATGAAGCCCTCTACGAGGACAACTATATTGTTTGCGAAAGAGGGCGGATTCGACGCAGTTCCGCAAACGATAGATGAAGCCCTCTACGAGGACAACTACATGGTTTGTGAAAGTTAGAGGGTTCGACGTAGTACACAAACCCACTAATGAAGGAGGCAGTCGTTGTTTTCGTTTATTAAGCTATTTATTCGAAGGTTCAATGAGGATCGTGTGATGGATCTGTCAGCACAATGTGCATACTACTTTTTATTATCCCTGTTCCCTTTTTTGCTAGTGGTCGTTACCCTCCTGGGATACCTGCCGTTTACCTCACATGATGTCATTCAATTGATTGTTGAGCATGCCCCTGGTTCAACCAATAAATTAATTGAAGATAATATTGAATATATTATGGACAACCGAAGAACAGGTTTGCTTTCCTTCGGGATTATCATTACCTTGTGGTCGGCCACGGCGGCGATGGATTCGTTGGTACGGGCAATTAATTTAGCTTATCGGATCCGTAGGGAAAGATCCTTTATACGTTCTAAGATTTTGTCCGTTATTTTAACATTTGGAATGATTGCTTCTATCTTTTCAGCTCTTTTGCTTATTGTCTTTGGAGAAAAATTGGAAGTTCTTCTGCATACGTATCTTCATTTTCCGGAAACCAATTTTTTCGCAACAGCTACATTTCGCTGGATTGTCAGTTATCTTATTTTAAACTTAGCCTTTCTGCTTCTTTACTATGTCGCCCCAAATACGTGTTTAACTTGTAAGGATGCGCTGCCTGGATCTATATTTGCTGCAGTGGGATGGCAGGTGATCTCTCTTGGGTTTTCCTATTATGTAAACAACTTTGGGAATTTTTCTGCAACCTATGGCAGTCTTGGGGGGGTAATAATCCTTATCATCTGGTTTTATCTTTCTGCCCTCATTCTCATCATTGGGGGAGTGGTGAACTCAATTTTTCCTGATCTGCGCAGTGACTCTAGATGATAAAAATGCTATACTTTCCAGTAAGTTGAGACACGAACCGCTTTCTGCCTTTCAAAACCGTGTTAAAATAGGTACAATAGATTAGAACAATTATATAATGGGAGTGAATGATACCATGTCTATGATGTCTTTTGATGCGTATATGAATCAAATGAAACAAATGGTTCAGCCAATGCGCGATGAGTTGGTCAATGCCAATTTTAAAGAATTGACCACACCAGAGGAAGTGGATCACTGGTTTAACGAAGAAATCAAGAGCGGCACAGCGCTACTTGTCATCAACTCCGTTTGTGGATGTGCGGCAGGAATCGCCCGTCCGGCGATTATCCATTCTATACAAACAGGAGATCAGGCTCCACAGCACCTGGCCACTGTATTTGCCGGGCAAGATAAGGAAGCAACCGCACAAGCACGTACGTATATTGAAGGGTATCCTCCATCTTCTCCATCAGCGGCTCTCTTTAAGGATGGAAAATTAGTTTACTTTGTTCCACGTGAGGCCATTGAAGGATACGATGCGGAAACTGTTGTAGCCCATCTGAAAAAGGCTTATGAGAAATATTTCCAGTGATTTCCTAAAAGTCAATCCACATGGATTGGCTTTTTTGCAATCTCCGCTTAAAATAAAGGGTATGATATTTTATACAACAAAAGATAAAAACGATTAGGTGATAAAATGAGTGTAGAAACCATCCAACAGAAAAATCAGGAACTTGCTGACCGCTTGCAAAAACTGCAGCAAAAGCTGGCAGAACAAGCTGATCATGAAAATGCCTTGAAGTTACAGGAGTTACAAGACAAATGGTTGAATGGGGAATTTGTGCTGGCATTTTGCGGACACTTTTCCGCGGGGAAATCAACCATGATCAATACTTTAATGGGGAGAGAAATCCTCCCGTCTAGTCCAATCCCGACGAGTGCTAATGTAGTCTTGATTAAAACGGGGGAATCAAAGGCTGTCGCTTATTTTCAGGATCAAGCTCCACGCACTTTTGACTATGTGGGGGATTTAGAGAGGTTAAAAGAATATTGCACAGATGGGGATGCAGTAACAAGGGTAGAAATTAGTTGTCCCAATGATTTTCTTGTCAACAATGCCCGGCTGATGGACACCCCGGGAATTGATTCGACGGACGCAGCGCACAAAGTTGCGACAGAATCAGCTATGCATCTTGCTGATGTCGTAGTCTATATGATGGATTACAACCATGTCCAGTCTGAAATTAATTTCCAATTTACAAAAACTTTGAAAGATAAAGGAAAAACCCTATTCTTGGTCGTAAATCAGATTGATAAACATTTTGAGATGGAATTGGACTTTTCTGCTTTTCAGCAAAGTGTAGAAGATGCATTCAAAAGCTGGGGGGTAGAAGCGGATGGGATTTTTTACACGACATTAAAGTATCCCAACCATCCGCATAACCAATTGGAAGCCTTACATGACCGGCTGTATACCCTCTTTTGCAATAAGGATCAACTTCTTCAAGACAGTGTCATTCGCTCCGCTGAGGATGTAATCGAGCTTCACGATAAGTACATGAAAAGTAGAAACCAGTCCAATCGTGAACAACTGCTGCGGAAGGTTGGCGCTGTTGCAGAAGAGACAGCAGAAAACAACCATCAGAAATGGCAGCAGGAAGTCTATCGATTGCAAAAAGCACCAGAAATCATGCGCGAACAGGTGCTGAAAAAATTACAAGAAATCTTGGCTAATGCTAATCTCACACCTTTTCAAATTCGGGAATTAGCGCAAGCTTATATGGAGAGCTGCCAGCCCGGATTTAAAGTCGGGTTTCTTTTTACCGCTGCAGCAAAAACAAAACAGGCTCAGGAAGAACGCCTCAATGCCTTTCAAGAAGTTTTGCAGGAACAAGTGAAGGCCCACTTGCGGTGGCATATCCTCGATCTCTTTTCACAGGCAGAGAAAGAGTATTCCCTGAAGCTTGATGACGATTTCCGCAAGCAGTTGGAGGGGATGGAGGTTGAGATCACCTCTGAGCTCCTGTCCAGTGTCCTAAAAAAGGGTGCACAAGTAACAGGGGAAGCTGTATTAAATTATACCCATGATCTCGCCGCAGAGGTTAAACAACGCTATCGTCGTTTGGCCACGGAATTTATCGATCAATTCGTTGTCATCTTGCAAACACAGATTCATGAAGAGCTTGAAAAAGCAAAAGCAGAGGAAGAAGCGGCCGCTAATTTATGGGCTTCCTGGGATAAGCTGAAAAAGCTCGAACAGGAGGAACAGACTTATATTTCCTCCCTTGAAGAGATGCTGGTTTCTATCGATCCTGCCCCGACGAAAGAGGAACAAACCGCTTTTTCATCAAGGAAATGGCCGGGAAAATCGATTGCACCTTTAGTGAAAAAGGGCGAGATGGCTACCCTTGCGCTGCAACAGGAAAAGAAGGCACTTACGCCTTTTAAAGTGGATTATAAAGCAAAGCTAGGATCTGCAGCAGGGAAACTAAAGCAAGCCGCGGATGTCATAGAAGACTTGCGGGGTCAAGCGTTGGCAGCTAAAAATATGCGACAAAGGGCGGAACGTTTAGAGCAGAATCTCTTTACTGTCGCTCTGTTTGGGGCGTTTAGTGCGGGGAAATCCTCTTTTGCTAATGCCATGATGGGGGAGATGATTCTACCGGTATCGCCCAACCCAACAACGGCTACTATTAACAAAATTTTACCGCCAACGGAAAAATATCCCCACGGTTCGGTAAGGGTAAAAGTAAAGAGCAAAAACGATATGGAAAAAGATGTCCTACAATCCTTATCGATTTTTGGCTTCCAAGCCAAAACACTGGAAGAGGCTGTAGAAAAATCGGAGCAGATTCGCATTGATCAAATGCTTCCCTCGGCAAAGCCGCATTATTCATTTTTAAGAGCGGTGAAAAAAGGTCTCGCGGATATGTCTGCCCAATTCGGTGAAGAACTGCTGGTTGGTATGGATGTGTTCAAGGATTTGGTGGCGAAAGAGGAAAAGGCTTGTTTTGTAGAATGGATTGATCTATATTATTCCTGTCCATTAACTGATCAAGGCGTATCTCTTGTAGACACACCTGGTGCGGATTCGATTAACGCCAGACATACCGGCGTTGCTTTTGACTATATCAAAAACGCAGACGCCATTTTGTTCGTCACTTACTACAACCATGCGTTCTCCCATGCGGACCGCGAATTCCTGCAGCAGCTGGGAAGAGTAAAAGATACGATGGAAATGGATAAGATGTTCTTCATTGTGAATGCCGCTGACTTGGCTAAGTCCGGGGAAGAACTAGAAAATGTAGTACAGCACGTAAAGGAAAATTTAGTGGCCAACGGGATTCGTCAGCCGCGGCTTTATCCGGTTTCCAGTCAAACCGCCTTATTAGCTAGAATGCTTGCCAAGGAACCTCTGAGTGCTTCCGCTGAACAAATTTACCGAGAACGTACAGGTTCAGAAAATACATTGATGAAGCCGGAGGACGCCCTTGTTTATGCAGGATTCCAGGCTTTCGAAGAGGATTTCATCCAATTTACCTTTGAGGAACTAACAGAGGTTGCGTACCAATCTGCCTTGGGTGAAATAAAACGTTCTGAAGCTGCTCTACAATCTTTTATCCAGGCGGCACAAGAAGGGGAAGAATCAAGAAGGAACAAACGAAACTTATTGCTGGATCAGAAACGGGAAGATCAGGAGCGGGTCTTGTTTGGGTCCGCTGCAGCCAACCATTCAAAATTGGAAAAAGAAGCGGAAGAACTGGTCTATTATGTAAAGCAGCGTCTTCAGTTTAAGCTTGGCGAATTATTTAGCTTGTCCTTTAATCCGGCTGTCTTGAATGAAGAAGCCATTCAAGGGAATAAAAAGTTGGTGGAGCAATGCTTCGATGAATTTGTCCGTCACTTAGTCTTTACATTGGAACAGGAAATGAGGGCAACGTCACTTCGGATGGAGAAATTCATCAATCATCTGCTTGAAGGTACATGGGATGATAAGAAAAAGGCGCTATCCGCGGAGATCTTGATCGATTATGTTTACCAAAAGTTGAATGTTCCAGAACTGCCTGTAAAGTTGCCTTACGAAAAAACATCAACTAAGGGCGTGCTGGCTAAGTTTAAATCACCAAAACAGTTCTTTGAACAGGGTGGGCGTGAACAAATGCGCACTAGTCTAGAAGAGTGGATGCAACAGCCTGTTTCCAACTACTTGGGGGAGGTAACCGCAATCCTTCGGAATTTCTACGGCGAAGCCTACAATCGATTGGCTCTCGATTGCGAAAATCAACTGAAGGATCTAATGGAAGAATATTATGCAGGGATGTTATATGCCTTAGAAGAGGCTGTGGATATTCCTTCCCTTGAAACCAAGAAGGATGCTTTGGAGCAGTTGTTGGCTTGATTATTGCGTGGGGATTAAGGTAAAATAGATACGTTATGGATAGACTGGCTGCAGTTGATTTGGGGGGATTATTTTGGCAACGCCAAGCATGGAGGACTATCTCGAACAAATATATAAACTCATCGAAGAAAAAGGCTATGCTAGGGTTTCTGACATTGCTGAAGCTTTGTCTGTTCATCCTTCCTCTGTTACAAAAATGGTTCAAAAACTCGATAAAAGCAAATATCTTATTTATGAAAAATACCGTGGTTTGGTGCTTACTGCCAAAGGAAAGAAGATCGGTAAACGGCTTGTTGACCGACATACTCTGCTGGAAGAATTTCTAGGAATTATTGGTGTTTCCGAAGACCAAATTTATGAAGATGTTGAGGGGATTGAACATCACCTAAGTTGGGATGCTATTACCTGTATTGAATATCTTGTACAGTATTTTAATGAAGATATGACCAGAAAAGAGGATTTGCACCGGTTGAAAGAAATGGATGAATTAACGGAGAAATAAAGGAGTCATCAATAAAGGGTAGACCCCTGGCCAATTTTATAGGATAGCACCAAAATAAGGGATAACTCCCAGCTCGGACTAAAAAGCTGGAGGTTATCCCTTTGTAGTTCAACAAAATTTAACGGGGGTCTCCCCCCTTTTTCTTACATATGGGATCTTTTCTCTTTGTCCTTATCCTTTGACCCTTTTTTATTGCCACCGGAAATCACTTTAAAAGGAATATCACGTGAAGACCTTTTTAGCTTGGTTAACTTATGAAGCTCTGACCTGCTCATTTTGCCTTTTTTCTTTTGATTGCGCAACGCTCGTTGATAGCCGTTGTCTTTCTTTTCAGACCTGCCGTTCATAAAGCGGTTTAGCATATAGACAACAGCAATCGCAAACAAGATACTTAAAATAACCATGGTTGGATTGGATTGCAACATGACGACTAAACCGACCGCAGCCAATGAAAATAAGACAACCAAAAACAGCTTATTGTTAGTGGTCATAGGCTTCACCTCATCCTCACATTATGGGGATCCCGTTACCGCTGGCAGGAATTATTCTTTATCCTGTGAAGGCAATGGGGCTTGTTTCATAAGTCCGGTCTAATTCCTGCATCTTTTTAAAAGACGCAATGGCCACCTCAACTTGCTTATCTTCGGGTTCTTTAGTGGTTAGTTTTTGCAATAATAAACCAGGATACCCAAGTAAGCGAAGAACTGGAATATCACGAAGCTTATTGGTAAATTGAAGCACTTCGTAAGATGCACCTATCACTAAAGGAAGCAGCAAAATTCGTTGATAGATCCGTTCCCATAGACTATCGTAATGGAAGAAGGAATAGATGATTACACCAATTAGTACAGTAAAGATGATAAAGCTACTCCCGCAACGATAATGCAAAGTGGAGAATTTTTGAACATTTTCTACGGTCAATTCCACTTCTGCTTCATAAGCGTTAATCACCTTGTGTTCTGCCCCGTGGTATTGAAACAGACGCTTCATTAAAGGAGTTTGGGAAATAGCATAAAGGTAGACGAGAAGTAAAATAATTTTGATTCCACCCTCAATTAGATTCTGTAATATATTGTTGGTGACCCATTTCATAAAGAACAGGTCAGCTAGGATGGCCGGTACAACGGTAAAAATTAATTTTCCAAATACCAAGGATAAAATTCCGATCACGGCCACTCCAAGAATCATGGACAAGGAGCTTGATTTGTTTTCTTCCTGCTCGGATGATTGTTCCTCGCCAGGTTCTACACCATATCTTTCACTAGAAAAATTCAAATGCTTGGATCCATTGGCACTTGCCTCAACCAAGCCAACGATGCCGCGAAGCAAAGGCACTTTTTTCAATTTGTTAGCGAATGGATTCTGCTTCTTTTCTTCATGAAAATATTCGATTGTGTCGTCTTTTCTGCGGACAGCGGTAACTGTCACCTTTCTTCCGCCAAACATGACACCCTCAATAACTGCCTGCCCTCCGTACTGCATCGGTTTCTGTTGTGACAATTTGTAACACCATCCTTTGCTTATATTTTACAACATATAGAGCTGTTTTTTCCAGTGGATAATCAGCAGTGGATTGTGAATATTTACTACTTGACAATTTTGTGAACAATTTTAGAACTTTTTAGGATGGGTATTTTCATATCGGGTAATGATAAGTATGATGAAGCCTAGGGGAGGTGATTTGACATGAAGAAATTTTCACTTGCAATTGTTTCTTTAGCTTTAGTTGGGGCATTGGCAGCTTGTGGTGGCGGTGGGGAACAGGCACAACCAGCACCTGCACCAGCAGAAAACAATGCTGGAGAAAGTGCTTCCGCTGGGGGGGATACAGCCGCAGCTGAAGGTTTATACAAGAATTCTTGCGCAGGATGCCACGCAGCAGATTTGTCCGGAGCAGTTGGACCAAATCTACAGCAGGTTGGAGCAAGATTATCCGAGCAAGATATTTTAGGGGTTATTGAAAATGGAAGAGGCGGAATGCCACCAGGTGTTTTAAAGGGTGATGACGCTAAAACTGTTGCAGCTTGGCTTGCAACCCATAAATAAGGAAAGAAAAATCGGGATGGTGACATTCCGATTTTTTTGTTGTGCCATTTAATTCTTCATTTAGGTAATACTAAGGAATAATCTTTGTAATGAAATCATCCCTTTTTTCTGTAGATATGCTAAAATTGGCATGAAATTCTAAATTTATGGTACTGTCATTTATATCCGGCATTAACGGGCAGTAGACCCCCTTTCAAATTTTTTTGAAACAAAGAATGAAATGGGGGATAACTGCCCGTAAAAGCCCGATAAGTGCAACTAACCATCAGGGGGGATTAAGGCTCTAAGGCTCCCCTTCTAATGGAAGTTTACTTTATAGGAGGTACAGATATACTATGCCAATTATTCTTGTCATTAACGGACCCAATTTAAATCTACTGGGCAAAAGAGAACCGCATATATACGGTTCTGAAACTTTAGCCGATGTCGAGGAAAAGGTAAGTCGGGTAGCTTCAGAAATGGGGGACTGTGAACTGATTTTTTTCCAATCGAATCATGAAGGGCAAATCGTAGATAAAATTCATGAGGCTTTTGGAGCCTATGATGGGATCATTATCAATCCAGGGGCATTTACTCATTATAGTTATGCTATTCGCGACGCAATTTCAGGAGTAAGCGTACCGACGATTGAAGTCCATTTATCGAATATCCACACTAGGGAAGAATTCCGCCATCATTCCGTCATTGCACCTGTTGCTGTTGGACAGGTGGTTGGTTTCGGGACAATGGGGTATGAATTGGCCCTGCGGGGATTACTTACGATGATAAAGGGGGTTAAGGGGTGAAAGGACGATTACAGACAGTACGCGGACGGCTTCAAGAAAAAGGGCTTGATGCTTTGCTAATCACGAGTCCTTTTAATCGCAAATATTTAAGCGGTTTTACAGGGACCTCCGGTTATCTTTTGATCACCATGGATAGGGCTGTCTTAATCACCGATTTCCGCTATATCGACCAGGCAACTGAACAGGCGTCTGAATATGAGATTGTGAAGCATAAAGCAGCGATCCTCGATGAAGTAGGCGTCCAGATCAATCGGCTGAACATCCATAAAATTGGCTTCGAAAAACAGTTTGTTTCCTATTCTCTTTATGAGGGACTCAAGAAGCTATCCAGTGAATGGGTCGGGGTGGGCGGACTCGTCGAAGAAATTCGCATGATAAAATCTGAGGATGAAATCCAGATTATTAAGGAAGCCTGTGAAATTGCCGACAAAGCATTCCAACATATTACCGGATTTATCCGCCCTGGTGTAACGGAACGTGAGGTCGCGCTGGAGTTGGAATTTTTTATGCGTAAGCTGGGAGCGGATTCGGTTTCTTTTGATACGATCGTTGCTTCAGGGGAGCGGTCTGCATTACCACATGGGGTCGCAAGCCCAAAAGTGATCCAATCAGGTGACCTGGTTACCCTGGATTATGGTGCTTACTATAAAGGATATGTTTCTGATATCACGAGGACCGTTGCTGTTGGGGAGCCATCCGAAAAGCTTAAGGAAATTTACGATATTGTGCTACAAGCCCAATTAGCAGGAGTATCCAAGATTAAAGCAGGTTTAACGGGGCGGGAGGCAGACGAGATCACTCGATCGATCATTCGGGATGCTGGTTATGGAGAATATTTTGGACATAGTACTGGACACGGAATAGGACTTGAAGTCCATGAGGGTCCTGGGTTATCATCTAAAAGTGATATTTTCCTTCAGCCAGGTATGGTGGTCACGGTCGAACCCGGGATTTACATCAGTAACCTAGGCGGCGTACGGATTGAAGATGATGTTGTGATTACAGAAAGTGGTTGTGAAATCATCACCCACTCGCCAAAGGAACTACTTATTTTATAAGATGCCCTAAAGGACAACTAAATTGTTTGCGAAAGAAAGTCAAAACGACGTAGAGCGCAAACGACAGATGAAGGAGAGAAAGCTAATGATTTCAGTAAATGATTTTCGGACAGGTTTAACGGTTGAAGTAGACGGTGATCTTCTACAGGTTATCGAGTTTCAGCATGTAAAACCTGGAAAAGGGGCCGCTTTTGTTCGTGCAAAACTGAGAAACTTAAGAAATGGCGGGATTAAAGAAACAACTTTCCGCGGCGGGGAAAAAGTTAGTCGTGCCCGTATTGAAACTGCGGAAATGCAATACCTCTATGCAAGTGGTGACGAGCACGTTTTCATGAATACAGAAACCTACGACCAAGTAGGCATTCCTGCTTCTCGTTTGGAAAGAGAGCTCAAATTCCTTTTGGAAAACATGATGGTATCTATTATGCAATATGAAGGTGAAATCATTGGGATCCAATTGCCTAACAGCGTTGAGCTGACAGTAAAAGAGACCGAGCCAGGAATTAAAGGGGACACTGCTTCAGGTGGTAGCAAACCCGCCACTTTGGAAACAGGGTTGGTTGTTCATGTACCTTTCTTTATTAATGAAGGCGATAAGCTGGTTATTGATACAAGAACAGGGGATTATATTTCAAGAGCTTAAGGTGGGAAGGCTGACTCTAGAGATGGGGTTGGCCTTTTTTTGACCAATCTGAGATCGGATATTCACCACAAAAAAGAGCACTATGAGATAAAGCAAAAGCTCATCCCATTGGTGCCCTCCTCATTTTACCCACGCTCATCCATAATATAATGGTCAAAGTCCTCTGTGACATCCACATCGTCATTTACTAAGATGACTTCGTGGCATTCCGGGCAAAGGACCTCTGCGACCATATCATCTTCAAAGATATCCTGGTCTACTGCCACAAGTTCTTGACATGTTGGACATTCGATTTCGAAATAACCTGTATCATCATCGTCATACATCGAAACGTCATCCAAGTCGCTGTAAGTATCGTCTACGTAGATGATATCGCTGTCATCGTCATCATCAAAATAAATGAGGTCATCCGCATCATAAATTTCCTCATCGTCCATATCATCTATATCTTCATATAGTTCCTCATCGTCTTCATCTAAAAAGAGGAAATCCTCAACATCATCCAAATCTTCATCTATTGCTACAACGTATTCTTCCACATCGGCAAGATCCTCGTCCAGAGCGTCCAAATATTCCTCTTGCTCGTCCATTCGTTGATGGAGGGTATGGATGGTGTTCACCATTTGTTCCATGCATCCGATCATTTCATGTAAAACGCGGCCTTCTTTTGTATTGCTGGAGATATTAAGTCCACTTATAAGACCCTGCATGTAGGCAATTTGTCTTTCTAACTTATCCATTCCGGCGACCTCCCTTAACCATTTTTGCCACCCTTGTGGTCTTTTCTAGTATGCGTTAGCGCGTACTGTTTTACACCGACAAACTGGAAGGAACAAATAGAAAAGGGGTCAACCCATCTGAACACTTACTTACTTTTAATACCGATCAAAATAAAAGCGACGCCGAGCAGGATCCAAAGGATTTTCCCAAATGATATTTTGTCAGCAATCCCGATTAATCCAATTGTCGTTGTGGCAATCAACACAAGGGGTCCTACCAGGGCTAAGGAACTGTTAATGATTAATGCTTTATCAATTTGATTGAACTTTAACATGAGTATGGCTGCTGTAATTTCTATACTTCCCGAAAGTATCCGCAAGATCGCCATCCCGAGTACGGCTTTTTCAAATAAGTGGAACATCCTTTATCCCTCCAACGCTCTATTCTCACCAGTAATTTCTATGCAGCCAGGCCCACTTTTAAGACAAGTTCCTTCCTTAGGCATCTGTGCATATAGTGAAAAACATGGGATAAAGGGTATAACCCGGATGATAAGTGAGGAGAAAATATGTCGGGAACATTTGAATTTTATCCAACGAGCAGTCTTCACGACCCAGCAGGGGAAAGATTGAAACCAGCGAAAGACAAAGGAATCACCATGGTGATTGATAAAGGGTTAGGTGTGCGTAGGTTAGAGGATCTCTTGGATACGGCATCATCCTACCTTGATTTTATAAAATTAGGATTTGGAACTACGGCTTTGTACCCGATACACGTTTTAAAAGAAAAGATCCAGCTGGCAAAGGCCCATCATGTTCCGATGTATCCAGGAGGGACTTTCTTTGAGATTGCATTTTATCAAAATAAGCTGAAAGAATACTTGACTAACGCAAGGGAACTAGGTTTCACAAAGATAGAAATCTCTGACGGAACGATTCACCTGAATCTTGACCAAAGACAATATGCCATCCAGTTGGCCAGAAGTTTTGGTTTTGACGTAATTACAGAATATGGAAAGAAACTTGCCGGGTCAACGATTGAAATTCAATCTTTAATCGAAACCATCGAGAACGATCTTTCCGCAGGGGCACAGTTGATTATTGTTGAGGGAAGGGAATCAGGGGAAAATGTAGGGATTTATGATGGACGTGGGAATCTTCGCAGTGATTTTTCCGAGTTGATTGAACAATTAAAGCCATATCAATCATACCTCATCTGGGAAGCCCCCAAAAAAAATCAGCAGGTGGAGTTGATCACCCGGTTCGGCCCGAATGTTCACCTTGGGAATATCGCTCCAGATGAAATATTCTCGGTAGAATCTTTACGGCGGGGGTTGCGTTCGGATACCTTTTTCCTAATTTCAGGGAGGGAGAATATTTGAAAGTAGATGTCGTTTCCAACGTGGACGAAGTAAAGTGGGAAGATATTAAAAATAAAGCGATTATTGTCATCGATGTATTAAGAGCGACAAGTACCATCATTACGGCCTTGGCTTACGGCGCAAAAGAAGTAATTCCAGTTGAAACCCTTGGGCAGGCAAGACAATATCGTGGGGAACAATATTTGCTTGCGGGGGAACGGTACAGCAAAAGGGTTTCCGGCTTTCCTTACGCCAACTCACCTACGGAAATCCAGCAAGCCCCTCTGCAAGGGGCAACCCTTGTCTTAACAACTACAAATGGAACCAGAGCGATTCAAAAATCACTCAAGGCAGAACTGATCGCCATTGGCTCTTTTCTCAATGGAACGGCCTGTGCTAACTGGGCCAGTGCCAATCAAAAAGACCTGACAATCCTTTGTTCGGGATCCCGGGGGAAATTTGCTTTAGAAGACGGTATGGCAGCGGGATATATCCTTAATCGAATGAACGAAAATGGAATAGACTTGCAAATCGATGATTTGGGGCAGGCGATGATGGCTGCTTATGAACATAACAAGGATCTGCTTCCAGAAGTTATGCAAACGACAGCCACCGGTCATCGTTTACTTCAGAACGGTTACCTAAATGATATCCTTTTTTGCGCACAGAGAGATTGCTTTTCATTCGTTCCGATCGTTTCGGATCATGCGATTGTCATTCATTTTTTAACCTAAGTAGAATAAATCGGATCCCCCCCTCATACATTCGTAAAGAAAAAGGGACAAGGGGTTGGTGGCGTTGAATGCAGAATTGTTGTTAGTCATCTTAATCATCATTGGTTTGGTTGGGAGGTCTAACGTCATTGCCACGTCCGCAAGTCTCCTATTGATCCTAAAGCTTACTTCTTTGGAACGACTCTTCCCCGCTGTAGAAAGAAGGGGACTGGAGATGGGCTTGCTTTTTTTGACCATGGCTGTTCTTGTTCCTTTTGCCAGCGAAAAAATCGGGTGGAAGGACGTTGTTCCGCTGTTGACTACACCCTATGGGTTGATGGCACTTGCAGGTGGTGCGATTGCCACCTATGTGAATGGAAAAGGGTTGGACCTTTTAAAGGTGGAACCGCAGATGATCGTTGGTCTTGTGATCGGCTCCATTTTCGGGATTATCTTTCTGAAGGGAATACCAGTGGGCCCGTTGATGGCAGCTGGAGTAACTGCGATGTTTTTTAAGTTGATTGAGTTATTTATGTAGGAAGGTAAAGATTTTGAGAGTAGGCCGGGCATTGCCCGGTTTTTGACGTAGAAGTATAAGATTTTTTGGTTCCCCTTTTTAATAAAATTGTGTGATCGGACTGGGGAGACCTTATTCGGGTAAAATCCTCCTTCTCTCCTCGCTTAAACGTTAGGGCACATAAAAAAAGCATATGGCAGCAACAAGGACCACCTTGGCTTCTGTTTTTCCGTGTTTTTCTGGTTCCTCTTTAGTCATAATTCCCCCTCTATCCTGCATAAACATGGAGTAATCATGGGACGAACTGTAGCAGGAGTGATAATACGATGGACACACAATTAATAGCCATATTACCGGGTCCCATCCGGCATTTGCTGCAAGGTGTTGCCCCGAATATTCAGAATCAATTGGAGGAAATACGCATCCGCCGTGAACAGCCCATTGAGTTAATTTTGGGGCAGGGTTCCCGATTTGTGTGCAGCAATGGTGAATTGACCAGTCATCCGGCAAAAGGATGGAAAGTGAATTCCCTAGAAATGGACAAGATGACCAACTTGATCAGCCAGCATTCCTTGTATGCCTTGGAAGAAGAATTAAAACGCGGTTATGTGACGATCACAGGTGGGCATCGTATCGGGATTTCCGGGAAAGCCATTTTGGAAAAAGGAGAAGTAAGAGCCATCCGGGATATTTCTTCTTTCAACATACGCATTGCAAGAGAAATGAAAGGTGTAGCACTGCCGATTATTCCTTATCTGCTGGGGCAAAAAAAATTCCTTAACACGCTGATTATCTCCCCGCCTCAATGTGGAAAAACAACCTTGCTTCGCGATTTGGCAAGAACGGTCAGTTATGGAAACGTCCACATGGCAGGGAAGAAGGTAGCGATCGTTGATGAACGTTCGGAAATAGCGGGCAGTGTCGGTGGGATCCCCCAGCGAGACGTCGGTCCGCGTACAGATGTGTTGGATGCCTGTCCCAAAGCTGAAGGGATCATGATGTTAATTCGTTCGATGTCACCTGAGGTGATTGTCTGCGATGAAATAGGCAGGCCAGAAGATGTGGTGGCGATCCAGGAGGCACTTAACGCGGGAGTAAGCTTAATTACTTCTGTGCATGGTTCAAACCTTGCAGATATCAACCGCAGGCCTACCATTCGTCAAATGATTGGGCAAGGGATGTTCCACCGCTACATTTTATTGGGAAGATCAAAGGGGGTTGGAACGGTGGAAGGTATATATGGGGAGAATTTTCAATCCCTGGAAAAGGTGGAATCCCTTTGATGAAAATAATTGGTGCACTCATTATTATTTTTTCCTTAACAATGATAGGTTTCCAGGCTGCTTCGATGTTTTCCAATCGCCCTAAGGAGATCAGAAGGATCATTATTGGTTTGCAGGTTTTGGAAACGGAAATCTGCTATGGCTCCACCGCATTGCCTCAAGCCCTGCTGCATGTTGCTAAACGAGTCCGCGGAAATGTAGGTGAGCTGTTTTATTTGGCCAGTGGATTTCTCACCCATTATGACGGGCTATCTACATCGGATTGCTGGGAAATGGCGATTGACAAGATGTGGGGAAAAACGGTAATGAAAAAACCTGAAAAAGAGATTCTTCTGCATCTCGGCAAGATCCTAGGACAGAGTGATCGATCCGATCAGCAGAAGCATATTCGTTTAGCTGTCATCAATCTTCAAAGTGAAGAAGAGGAAGCGAGAAATGATCAAAAAAAATATGAAAAGATGTGCAAGAGCCTCGGTTTTTTAGGGGGCATTCTCGCAGTCATCCTAATCTACTAGCCCTTTGCAGAAATTCTCTAAATTACTTAAGCAAGAAGCATCTCGACGTAGTAAAGAATCTACAGATGTAGGGGGGAAGAGGACATGCCTTTTGATGTGAATGCGATCTTTCAGATTGCCGGGATTGGAATCATTGTCGCGATGATCCATACCGTTCTCAAGCAAGCGGGAAAAGGAGAATGGGCGGAATGGATTACCTTGCTTGGGATCATTATTGTTTTGTACATGGTTGCCTCGTACGTGAGTGAATTGTTCCAGGAAATAAAGCGTGTGTTTCTTTTTAAATAGGTTGGGGTGAAGCCGAATGGATATTATCCAAATTGTCGGGTTAGGTTTGGTGGCAACGGTCTTAACATTAATTGTAAAGGAACAGAAACCGATGTTTGCCTTTATGATTGCAATGATCACGGGTATCATCATTTTCCTTTTCCTGATCGGAAAAATCGCCGAAGTGATTCAGATACTGGAACGAATGGCGGTTAGAGCTAATTTAAACATGATTTATCTGGAAACGATCCTAAAGATGATTGGCATCGCCTATATTGCTGAATTTGGAGCACAGATCGTGAGGGATGCTGGACAAGGAGCGATTGCTTCCAAAATTGAACTGGCTGGGAAGGTTTTGATTTTAGTCATGGCTGTACCCATTATTACCGTCATTATTGAAACGGTCATTAGCCTTTTTCCCTCCTAAAGCAAAGCGGGGAGAATATCCCTAAGCCATGAGATGAAGGATGATCTAGATGAAACGTGCAATCCTATTCCTACTATTTACTTTTTTTCTTCTTGCAGGAAATGTAGATACGGTCCGCGCGGAAGATGTGCAGGACAACTTCGTCCAGTCACAAATCGAACGGCTTGACTTAACAGAAGTGGAGAAATTTTGGACAGACCTTGTTAAAGAATACAAAGGATATCTTCCAGGAGTTGAACAGCCAGGCGTGATCCCTCTGATCATGAATCAGGAGGAAGGATTTTCTTTCAAAAGTCTCTTAACGGGTTTTTTAAAATATCTCTTCCACGAACTCTTGGTCAATGGAAAGTTGCTAGGCACGATCATCATTGTCACGGTCTTCGCGATGATCCTAGAGACGATGCAAAGTGCTTTTGAACAAAATACAGTGAGTAAAACAGCTTATGCCATTTCCTATATGGTCTTAATCATCCTGGCGATTAATAGTTTCCGGGTGGCAATCAGCTATGCAGAAGGCGCGATCGCGGATATGGTCAATTTCATGCTCGCCTTAATGCCGCTTGTCCTAACCCTGTTGGCCTCAACGGGCAATTTGACCTCTGTGGCTATGTTTCATCCTCTGCTGATCTTTATGATCAATGTAACAGGAACGATTATTTCCACGGTGATCTTTCCCTTGTTATTTTTATCTTCTATCTTAAGCATTGTTAGCTCATTTTCGGACAAGTATAAAGTGACCCAACTTGCCACTTTATTGAGAAATATTAGTTTAGGTCTATTAGGAGGCCTTCTGACGATCTTTTTAGGGATCATTTCTGTACAAGGGGCAACGAGTGCCGTGGCTGATGGGATTACTATTCGAACAGCTAAATACGTCACAAGCAACTTCGTACCGATCGTTGGACGGATGTTTTCAGATGCTGCTGATACGGTTTTAGGTGCTTCTTTGCTAGTTAAGAACGCGGTCGGGATGGTCGGCGTGGTGATCATCATCATCATTTGTGTGTTTCCTGCAATCAAAATTATCACTCTGGCACTTGTTTATAATTTTTCCTCGGCAATCATGCAGCCCTTGGGCAATAGTCCGATTATCGGCTGTCTGTCGACAATCGGAAAAAATATGATTTTTGTTTTTGCCGCATTGGCAACCGTTTGCCTGATGTTCTTTTTGGCACTCACAATCGTGATTACCGCAGCCAATATTTCTGTCATGGTGAGGTAGGTGAAGAAAATGATACATGCAATCAGCGGTTGGCTGCAAGGGATAATTTTATTGATTTTACTCGCCTCTTTGTTGGATTTGATTTTACCTAATTCGGGGGTGCAGCGTTACGTCAAATTTGTCATGGGGCTGTTGATTCTGCTAGCGATTATTACCCCGATTATGCAAATTTTTAAAACAGATTTGTCGCCGGAAAAGCTAGCTTTAAAGATTCTGCAGATGAATTCTGGGAACACCCAGGAAGGGTTACATCAGGTTTCGGCCAATGCCTCCAAGCTGGCTAGTGAAAATGATAAAGATGTACAAGTGTTTGTCCAAGAGCAGCTAGCCTCTCTGATCAAGGAAAAGGTGCAGGAAGATTTTGGAATTACTGTATCATCTATCAAGCTTTCCTTGCAAAAAGATTTGCAGATAGAACAGGAATATCCTGAAATTTCCTCCGTACAATTAATATTGGACAAAGATATGCTAGACCCAAAAAATGGAGGGGAAGAAAACAGCGGATCAATTGACCCTATTGAACCGGTAACGATTCAAGTGAGTGGAGAATCTTCTCAGTCAGCTTCCACGAACTCTAGCGATTCCGAGCTTTCTTTGGAACAAAGGAAGCTGCTTAATGAAATTGCCGAATACGTTGCATCCACTTGGAATATCGACCGAAGACAAGTTATAGCAAAAGTCGAGGGAACGAATAGGGAGGGTTAAGATGGGCAGAGAAGGATGGTTTTCGAAACTGAAAAAAAAATGGGGAAATGGGGAGGAGGGAGAAAAACGGGTCGGAACCTTTCAAAAATTGATTATCCTTGCTGGGGTTGGTGTTGCGGTGATGCTCTTTTCATCTTTCACCTCTATACAGCGGCAGGGATCAACAGAAATTCGTGGGCCGAATGAAACGGAACAAGCCGCACTTGCTGGAAAGGCCAAGCAGGAGGATCAGACCATGGCTGACTTTGAGAATATGTATGAAGCAGAGTTAAAGGACATCCTGGAAAAAATTGTTGGTGTAGGGGAAGTTTCCGTTATGGTTACGGTTGAATCTAGCGAGGAAGTCATTGTGGAAAGGGATGTCAATTCACGAAACCAAACAACCAAAGAGGTTGACCGGGAAAAAGCAACCCGGGAGATCCAAGAGGTTTCTAAAGACGAGCGCGTTGTTTTGGTACAAGGCCAGCAAGGGGAGCATCCCATCGTGGTGAAAAAAGTCGCCCCCAGAGTCCGGGGGGTACTGGTTGTAGCGAAAGGAGCGGAAAACATGAGGGTCAAGTCTTGGATTGCAGAAGCAGTCCAGAAGGCTCTTCATGTGGAACCGCATAAAATATCAATTCTACCAAAAAGAGGATGAGGAGGTTTTACTTATGGTATTAAAAAAGCAGACAGTTTGGCTCTTATCCATGCTCACGATCATGGTGGTTTTATCCGCCTACTATTTGCTGCAGGGTCCAGTCGAACAAGTCCCTGTAGCAACGGAACAGCTGAATCAAAAGGTAGATCCAACGCAGGAGGATGTACAAGTGGATAGTCAGCAAATTATGCCTCAGACAATGGAAGATCTAGTTGCCCCTGAAGCTTCCTCCGAAGATTATTTCTTGGCTATGAAAATGAACAGAGATGCACACAATTCTTTGAAAATGGAAGAGTATATGACCGTGATGACAAACGGGGATGCCAGTGCAGAAGCGATTACGGAAGCAAAAGATGGGTATGAGGAATTAACGACTATGCAGGAAACGGAAACAAATGTAGAAAATCTTATCAAAGCTATGGGTTTCAATGAAGCAGTGGTAATTGCCAAAGACGACAAGGTGAACGTCATTGTTCAAGCTGACAAGCTGGATCGAACCAAAGCTGTTGAGATTATGACCCTGATTTCCAAACATCTGGATGTGCCTGGTAAAAATGTAGTCGTTAGCTACAAGCAATAGGTAGAGGAGAAGGGGAAGCCTTTTCCTCTTCTTTTTTTTTCGTGGTCAGATCCCGTTTTAAAAGATGTGCGGGTAAATTGTACCTAGGCAGGAAGAATGTGATATAATACATCATATCTGGTGACCATCCAGTATGAATGAGGAGTGGACAAAGCAATGTTGAAAATTCATGAATTAAGAGAAATTATACGGTTAATTGATCAATCTAGTATTCAAGAGTTTGAATTGGAAAACGAAGGAAGTAAGGTGACGATCCGGAAACCTGGCCATTCGACTGTGCAGGTAGTAGAACAGCCTGCATCTGTACAAGTGGTTCAAACTGCACCGGCCGCACCTATTACTGAGCAGCCAGTAGTGCAAGAGAAAAAAGAGGAAGTGGCTCCGCAACCAGTCGTTACGGCGCAGGTTCAGGCACAGGAAGAAGAGCAATTACATAAGATTGTTTCCCCGATGGTTGGAACATTCTATTCTAAGCCTGAGCCGGGTGCCCCTACATACGTACAACCTGGCGACAAGATTAATGCTAATACCATCGTTTGTATTGTGGAAGCTATGAAGCTGTTTAATGAAATTGAAGCAGAAGTATCCGGGGAAATAGTAAAAGTGCTTGTCCAAGATGGACAGCTAGTCGAATACGGTCAACCCCTTTTTCTTGTTAAACCATAATAAGGGGGAATGAACATGTTTAAGAAAATATTAATCGCCAATCGCGGGGAAATCGCTGTACGGGTCATTCGTGCTTGTAAAGAGATGGGGATTTCCACGGTTGCAGTCTATTCTGAGGCGGACCGTGAAGCCCTGCATGTCAAAATGGCTGACGAAGCATACTGTATCGGACCAACAGCGTCCAAAGACAGTTACTTAAATATAACGAACCTAATTAGTACGGCGAGTTTGACCCAGTCGGAAGCCATCCATCCGGGATATGGTTTTCTAGCGGAAAATGCTGATTTTGCAGAGATCTGTGAAGCTTGTGGGATTACTTTTATAGGCCCATCTCCAGATGCAATTAGTAGAATGGGTGCAAAGGCCGTTGCTCGGGAAACGATGAAAGAAGCAGGAGTTCCTACGGTACCGGGCACGGAAGGGTTGATCGATGACATTAATGAAGCGGCAATAGTTGCCAAGGAGATAGGCTACCCGGTCATTATTAAAGCTACCGCAGGCGGTGGCGGAAAAGGGATGCGTGTCGCGAATGATGAGGAAGAACTGCGAAAATCCATCCGCCAAGCCCAGAAAGAAGCGGAAACTGCATTTGGTAATGCAGGTGTCTATTTGGAGAAATATTTAGAAGAACCACGCCACGTCGAAATCCAGATCATGGCTGATAAGCACGGGAACGTGGTCTACTTGGGTGAGCGAGATTGTTCCATCCAACGCAGACATCAGAAATTAGTGGAGGAAGCTCCTTCTCCTGCCCTTGATGAAGGCCTTCGCCGCAAGATGGGGGAAGCCGCAGTATTGGCAGCTCGGGCTGTGCAGTATAGCGGTGCAGGGACAGTTGAATTCTTGTTGGACAAACACGGATCTTTCTATTTTATGGAGATGAACACGCGGATCCAGGTTGAGCATCCTGTGACCGAGATGATCACAGGTATTGATCTGATTAAGGAACAGATTTTGGTAGCCGCGGGGGCGCAGCTTTCCTTTGCACAGGAAGATATCCAGATTAACGGATGGGCTATGGAATGCAGGATCAATGCAGAGAATCCAGCCAAGAACTTCTTGCCATCCCCAGGAACGGTCACCGATTATCTACCTCCCGGGGGGTATGGGGTACGGATCGATAGTGCGGTTTATCCAGGCTATAAGATTACTCCTTTCTATGATTCCATGGTGGCTAAGGTCATTGTATGGGGGAAAGATCGAGATGAAGCTATCCATCGGATGAAAAGAGCTCTCGACGAATTTATCATTGATGGTGTGAAGACAACCGTTCCTTTCCATCAAAAGCTGCTCGAACATGAAGATTTTGTACAGGGGAACTTCAATACAAAGTTTCTCGAAACCCATTCAATTAAAGTGGAAGATTAACAGAAAGTTTGTAAAATATGGGCTGAATTGTTATAATGAGAGTGGGAGGTGCTGACAATTATGGAAATGATTGCAGATTATGAAAAGACCGATTTAGGACGGATTGAGATTGCTCCTGAAGTGATTGAAGTAATTACTGGTTTAGCTGCTTCTGAGGTTGAAGGTGTAGCCCACATGAGCGGCGGTTTTGTGGGGGACATCGCAGAGAGACTCGGACGGAAAAACCTTGCAAAAGGTGTCAAAGTCGAAGTAGGAAAGAAAGAAGCTGCTGTTGATGTATATCTAATTGTTGAGTATGGTTACAAGATCCCTGAGGTGGCACGCAACATCCAGGATAACGTTCGAAATGCCATTGAAAATATGACTGGTTTAAGAGTTGTGGAAGTCAATGTTCACATTGTAGATGTTGAATTTAAGAGTGAAAGAAAACTGGACGTTGAGGAACCACACCAACGTGTACGATAAGTTGGTACAAAGAAAGACCCCTTAGTGGGGTCTTTGTTTTCACGGGCTAAAAAATAACGGAAAAGCACCTTTTTTCTTAAGCAGAGGAGGTTTAGGGATCTTGAATTTGTTCGACCGGATGATCCTAACTTTGTACAGCTTGGCACTTACCGTACTGTCCATTGGCGCAATAGCTGTACTTCTGCGCCTCATTCCATGGGAAGTTGTTTCGTCCCAAATGGAGATGATCTATTACGCTGGGGAAATGCGCTACGCTTATCTAGTTGTCGCAATCATCTTTTTTCTCATGAGCCTAAAGTTTTTGTTCCAAGGATTCAAGCGCAGCAATGACCCCACTTCAAATTCTATTTTTCAACGGACAGATCTCGGGAACGTAAGCATTTCTGTTGCCACAATGGATACTATTGCCTTGAAGGCGGCACGCCGGGTGCGGGGTGTTCGAGAAGTGAAAACTAGCATTAAAGCTGATGAGACGGGAACCTCCATCGTCTTAAAGGTTTCTGTGGATGGGGAAACTCCAATTCCGGAAATTATCAACGACATCCAAAAAGCCGTCAAGCAACAGGTGGAAACTGTTGTTGGTATCGAGGTTAAAGAGGTTGATGTAAAGGTTACAGAAGTTGCGAATAATCAGCATGCTGCCCGATTGAGCCGTGTGGAATGAGTGAACGGGGGGGTACCTTATGTTTTGGGAGTTAGTACGGGAACACTTGGGTAAAATCACAGGCATTTTAGCAGGTCTTCTCTTAGGGTTCCTCTATTTAACATTTGGTTTTTTTGATACGCTAGTCATTTTTGTCTTTATTTTAGTTGGTTTTTATTTTGGCAGGAAGTTTGATAACAGGGAAAATTTGCTGGATGTGTTAGACCGGATTTTACCGGGGAAGTACACGAGGCATTAATTTTGGGAGGGCTCGGGCCTTCCTCTTTCCATTGATGGACAAGACCCAGTTGGAAATCGTTCGAAATGTCCTTCATCGGGGTTATGAAGGACAAAACTCGCTCAGAAAAGGTAATTAGTGGATTAAACTGACCTTTTATCCAGTGATCCTCAAAAAGGGCTTTTTGCCCTTTTTTCTGTTGTGTTTTTACAAACCACCCTATATCCTTGCCCATTTGGGAAAAGCTAATAAGAAAAGCTTTAATTGAAGCCCATTCGAAGTAGATGTATCCATCTTAAGACGAAGCTTTTCATGCCGTTAGAAAAGTTTTCTTCAATTAATACTTTAGTGAACTTAAACTTTTCTAAGCGGAAAAAAAAATATACGTTAAGGTGATAAAATGACAAGACGTGAAGCACGCGAAAAAGCTGTACAAGCTTTATACCAGATTGATATGCGGAAGATTGATCCAAACGAAGCACTTGCAGCGGTAAACCAGGAGGAGATGCAAGGTGATGAACATGAATTCCTTAAGCAACTGGTCCATGGAGCTGTCGAAAATCAAGCCCAAATTGATGAGGCGATCAAAAAGAATCTACGCAACTGGACGATGGAGCGGCTGGCCTTTGTAGACCGGGCGATCCTTCGTATTGCTGTGTATGAGATTCTTTATGACACATCGATCCCATCCAAGGTTTCCATGAATGAGGCCCTGGAATTAGCGAAGTCTTTTGGGATGGAAGAGTCGGTAAAATTTATTAATGCAGTTTTAGCCAACATTGTAAAAGAAACGGATCAAAGTGGTGAAGCAGTTCAGTGAAACAGGCTATTCTAGGGATTGATACAAGCAATTATCGAACTTCCCTTTGTCTCATTGATCTGCAAGGGGAAATTCTCGCTGAAAAAAAAGAACTCTTGAGCGTTAAGCAGGGGAAACGGGGGCTGCAGCAATCGGAGGCTGTTTTTCAACACATCAAGCGATTACCTGAACTGGCCGAATCTTTTTACCCCTTAGAATACCAAATTGCTGCGGTTGCGGTCAGTACTCGTCCACGTCCAGTCGAAGGCTCCTACATGCCAGTTTTTAGAGTAGGGGAAAGCTGGGCGAGGGGGGTTGCCGGATTTTTGAAGGTGCCTGTTTTTGAAACGACCCATCAAGAAATGCATATTGCTGCAGGGGAATATACTGCGCAGAAGAGACCAGCCCACAACGAATTTTTGGCGGTCCACTTATCTGGGGGGACAAGTGAACTCCTCCATTGCAGACGAAAACGGGACGGTTACGACATCCAATTACTCGGAGGAACTCTGGATCTCCATGCGGGGCAACTGATTGATCGGATCGGTGTGGCCTTGGGGCTGCCTTTTCCTGCGGGTCCCTTTTTGGAAAAGTTAGGTCAACAGGCAAATGGCGATTTTCGCGTGCCATCAACAGTGAAAGGGTATGATTTTCATTTTTCAGGGGCGGAGACCCAATTATTAAAAGTCATCCAGACCGGAGCCCAAAGCCCGGAGAATATTGCAAGAGCCACGGAGCAATGTATCGCCAATACGTTAGAAAAGGTTATCCGCTACGCGGCCCAACAAGAAAAACCGAAAGAGCTACTGATTGTGGGCGGTGTGGCAGCGAACACGTATATGAAACAACGATTAAGCAAAAGACTCGAGCATCTCTCTGTAGGATGTTCTTTGTATTTTGCAGATCCAGCCTATTCAGGTGATAATGCGTTTGGTGTGGCGCGAATTGGTTTAGATAAGTGGCTAAAACACGAATGATGTGGTAAAATGCATCTGAAGTGTTCGGTATTCAAATTCATTACTTGGAGGGATTGACTGATATGTCAGCGATCGTTATTGATGGGAAACAAATTGCACGCGATATTCGCGAAGAGATAAAGAATGAAGTGGCTGAACTGCAACAACAGGGCTTTCGCCCGGGACTTGCGGTGATTTTAGTTGGTGAAGATCCAGGATCTCAGTCCTATGTGAAAGGAAAGGAAAAAGGCTGTGAAGAGGTGGGAATATACTCTAGGGTGATTCGTAAGCCTGATACAATCTCCCAGGCTGAACTTCTTGAAATGATTGAGGAACTTAACGCGGATGAACAAATTCATGGGATTCTTGTTCAATTACCTCTCCCTTCCCATATTTCCGAGCAAGCCGTGATTGATACCATCTCCCCTTTAAAAGATGTGGACGGCTTTACCCCGATCAATATTGGAAATATGTTGATTGGAGCAGAATGCTTCCTTCCATGCACTCCACACGGAATTGTTGAAATGGTTAAGAGGATTGGTGTACCGATTGCGGGTAAGCAAGTTGTTGTCGTCGGAAGAAGTAATATTGTTGGAAAGCCAGTCTCTATGTTGATGCTGCAAGAAAATGCAACGGTATCTATTTGTCATTCCAAAACAGAAAATCTAGCCGGAATAACCAAACAGGCAGACATCCTGATTGTTGCAGTAGGTAGAGCGAAGATGATTGGAGCAGAGCACGTAAAACCAGGCGCTGTTGTCATTGATGTGGGAGTCAACCGCCTGGAAGGGAAAAAACTAGTAGGGGACGTTCGGTTTGATGAGGTGAAAGAAATCGCCAGCCATATTACCCCTGTACCAGGCGGTGTAGGTCCAATGACGATCACCATGTTACTTAAGAATACATTGGAAGCAGGAAAAAGAGCAGCGAAAGCGAAAGTTTTATAAGGTAGTTTAAGGGGGCTGACCCCCTTTAAAAAGGAGGTTGGCTCATTGGATCTTGCACAGAAAGTTTTTTCCGTTCAGGAAATTAATCGCTATATTAAAGATATTATTGAATCGGATTGGAAGCTTCAGGATGTTTGGGTGCGCGGAGAAATTTCAAACTTTACTCATCATAGCCGAGGGCATATGTATTTTACCATTAAAGAAAAGGATGCCGTCCTGAAGGCTGTGATGTTTGCCGGTTCGAACCGATATTTGAAGTTTATCCCGCGAAACGGGACGAAGGTTGTGCTCAGAGGTAGTCTTTCTGTCTACGAAGCGGGTGGACAATATCAAATCATTGTCAGGGAAATGCAACCCGATGGGATCGGAAGCTTGTACTTGGCTTTTGAACAGCTGAAGCAGAAACTTGAAGAGGAAGGAATGTTTGCCCCCGCACGCAAGCGCCAACTTCCAGTCTACCCAAAAGCCATTGGGGTCATTACCAGCCCAACAGGGGCAGCTGTTCGAGATATTATTACAACCATCCGTAGAAGATATCCAATATCACGAATTGTTCTTCTTCCCGTTTTGGTCCAGGGAGAACAGGCGCCAAAGTCAATTGCTGAGGCGATTCAATTAATGAACCAGGCTCCGTTTATCGATGTTATCATCGTTGGACGAGGGGGCGGATCGATTGAGGAGTTATGGGCCTTCAATGAAGAAATCGTCGCTCGCAGTATCTTTTCCTCGCAGATTCCGGTCATCTCTGCCGTCGGGCATGAAACTGATTTTACGATAGCAGACTTTGTGGCCGATGTACGGGCCGCTACTCCTACCGCGGCAGCAGAACTTGCTGTACCACATATCCTGGAATTGCGCAAACGACTGATCTGGTTAAAAGACAAGTTGTGTAAGTCTTTGCTGCATCAATATCGGCGCCAGCTTGAAAGATGGGAAAGGACACATAAGTCTCTGTTGCATAGACATCCCAAAAGCCAGTTGGATTCGGTGAATCAAAGATTGGATGAATTGATGGAGCGGCTTCAGCTGGCGATCAACCGTCAGGCCAAGGATCAAAGACTGCGGATAGGGCATGTGACACAGCGGTTGCAATTCAGCAATCCAAACAAACAATTAGCGATGTACAAGGAACGTCTTGTGCGTGTTCGTTCCTCCCTGACCAAACAAACGCAGCATCTTGTTCGGCTAAAGAAAAACAAATTGTTATATACAATTGCCAAACTAGATGGGTTAAGCCCACTGAAGATCATGGGAAGAGGTTATTCTCTAATTTATAAAGATGGCAGTTTAATTAAGTCTGTACAACAGCTTGACCCTGCAGATGCCATAAAGGTAGAATTAATAGATGGAACGCTAGACTGCTCGATATGGGCCATAGAAATGAGGAATAGTCATGAGTCAAAATAAAGAGTTATTGGAATTATCCTTTGAAGAGGCACTTGAGCGTCTGGAGAAAATCGTTGATACGCTTGAAACAGGTGAAGTTCCATTGGAAACAGCCATTGGTCTCTTTCAAGATGGCATGGTGCTTTCCCAAATTTGTGGACAAAAACTAGAAAAGGTAGAGCAGAAGATTGAAACCCTACTTGAAAAAGACGGGGAAATCGTTGTGCAGCCAATGGAATTAGGGGAGGAAAGCTAGTGAATCGCTCCTTAGATATTCAACAATATTTACAAGAAAAGTTAAAGTGGATTGAGTCTGCTTTACCTTCTTTTATAACTCGGGACAATGTTCCGGACAGGCTTTTGCAGTCTATGGAATACTCGCTTTATGCAGGGGGAAAACGAATTAGACCAATCTTAATTTTGACTACCATGGAAGCGTTTGGCAAGGATCCCGAAACAGGTCTTGCTGCAGCTTGTGCTGTAGAGATGATCCATACATATTCCTTGATCCATGATGATTTACCGGCAATGGATGATGATGATTTTCGCCGCGGTAAGCCTACGAATCATAAAGTCTTTGATGAAGGAACCGCCATTTTGGCTGGTGACGGACTGTTAACCGATGCTTTTCGGACCTTGTGCACCTTATCAGATAAAGGTGTAGCGCCAAAAACCATTGTTCAGCTGGTAAGTGAATTATCTTATTATGCTGGTCCTAGAGGAATGGTCGGCGGGCAAATGGCAGACCTTCAAGGGGAAGGAAAACATCTGGGTCTACCGGAACTTCAGTATATTCATCAGCATAAAACAGCGGATCTACTCATTTTCTGTTTGCGGGCTGGAGGACTATTGTCGGGCGCTACCCCAGAACAACTAGAGCATTTAACAACCTTTGGCAGAAATGTTGGACTTGCCTTCCAGATTCAGGACGATATCCTGGATATCTACGGGGATGAAGCGAAGCTGGGGAAACCTGTTGGAAGCGATGAAGCCAATGAAAAGTCAACCTATCCTTCTTTGATTGGCCTTGAAAAATCAAAAGAGCTGTTGGAATCCTTAGTAGCCGAAGCAAAAGAAAGCTTGGTAAAGGCTGATATTGCCTGTGACACACTGAACCAAATTGCTGATTTTATCATCAAAAGGGAAAGTTAAGGAAAAGCAGAGACACAGGATCAGTGCAATGGACCAGCAGGAGTGGTTTTGAAGGATTCTCATCCTCTGATGGAAGTTTTCTTCATTGTATGCTCACGGAATTCTATGGTATAATAATATTACTTAAGAAGAGTGGTGCAGTATTCTAGTCAGTCTACTATTTCTGAAGGCGGGGCTAAAAATCCGCTAAAGGGCACATCGATGAAGTCCCTGGTGCAGGCTTACGACGCCCAGTCGGGGGTTTGTGCTGGGGGTTAAGGTTTTGGGGCGATCCGCAATGGCATGCGGGCGTTGACCCTGATTCCGCGGAGGCCCAAGTGCGTAGTGTAACGTAAGGCCACGGAAGCTATGGCTTGGGGTATGAACCTGTATGTCGGCTACAGATGCATGCGGCTGATGTACAGCGTAGCCTGCCTTGAGTGGTCCAGGAGGGATTATGGGATTCAGTTCTCCCTTTATCTAGGCCAGAAAAAGGGGTCCCAGTGCCATATGAAACCTGTACTGCAAAAGAGGCTAGGGGATAGTTAAGGGCTGTAGAGGAAATCTCCTAGACTGTTCGCTTCGCGTAATTCTAAAGGGATTAAAGTGTGGACTGAGTGGTAATCTAGTCCAATGTTTGGCGACAACATTGAAACATGAATAATGGGAAACCGCCTCGACGGCGACGTTGCGGCTCATGTTTGGGAAAACCTACTGGACCTAAGCCACAGTGTTTACCTTTAGAGTGACCACTCTTCGTACATAACCAATCGGATTCCAAAAGCTTCGTAAGAAGCTTTTTTTCTTTGCCAAGCGCTAAAACTTCTGATTTGAAGAGTGTAGCTTGTTGCTTTTTATTATGGTAACATAATGTTAATTTCCTATACTGACTATAGAAGTTCAAATAAATGGTAATGATGTAAGTATAAATGAAATGAAAGCGAGGAACGGCTCTTGCTACTTCCGGATTTGGATACACCTGAGAAATTAAAAAACTTGACGATTCCTGAATTGGAGCAGCTCGGACAGGAAATTCGTCAATTTCTAATTGAAAAATTGTCAAAAACAGGAGGGCATTTGGCATCGAATCTAGGTGTTGTCGAGCTGACGTTGGCCCTCCACTATGTTTTTCACAGTCCTAAGGATAAATTCATCTGGGATGTCGGACATCAATCATATGTACACAAGATCTTAACGGGACGGATCGGAAGATTTGATACGCTGCGCAAATATAAAGGACTGGCCGGCTTTCCGAAGCGCAGTGAAAGTATTCATGATGTGTGGGAAACGGGGCATTCGAGTACATCGCTTTCAGCCGCGATGGGAATGGCGCTTGCCCGTGATTTAAAAAAAGAAAAACATAAAGTGGTCGCTGTGATCGGCGATGGTGCGCTTACCGGGGGAATGGCGTTTGAAGCCCTGAACCATATTGGGCATGAGGGGACAAGCCTGATCACGATCCTCAATGACAATGAAATGTCTATCGCCCCCAATGTTGGGGCCATGCACAATTATTTAGGAAAGTTAAGAACCGATCATAACTACCGTAAAGCAAAAGAAGAATTAGAACTTCTGTTAAAGAAAATCCCAGCAGTAGGCGGGAAATTAGCGAAAACTGCAGAAAAAATTAAGGATACACTTAAGTATCTTTTAGTTTCTGGTATTCTCTTTGAGGAGCTCGGCTTTACCTATCTTGGACCCATTGATGGGCATAATATTAATGAATTACTGGAGTGTCTAAAGCAGGCATCACAAATGGAAGGGCCAATTCTTGTCCATGTGATCACAAAGAAAGGGAAGGGATATGCTCCTGCGGAAGAGGATTCCTATGCATGGCATGGAGCGAGTCCATATAAGATTGAATCTGGGGAAATGGTGAAAAAATCGGGGCCGCCATCCTACCCAAGCGTTTATGCCAATACCATGATGCGCATAGCTGAACAGGATCAACGGGTAATTGCGATCACGCCCGCCATGCCAGGTGGATCCGGACTTACCAAGTTCGCTGAACGATATCCTGAGCGCTTCTTTGATGTGGGCATTGCTGAACAGCATGCCGTAACGATGGCCGCTGGTATGGCAACTCAAGGAATTAAACCGGTTTGTGCCATCTATTCGACCTTTTTGCAACGGGCATACGATCAGGTAGTCCATGATGTGGCAAGGCAAAACTTGAACGTGTTTTTTGCTATTGACCGTGCTGGATTTGTTGGGGAGGATGGGGAAACTCACCATGGCTTATATGATATAGGTTTCCTGAGAAGCCAACCCAATATGGTGCTCATGATGCCGAAGGATGAAAATGAATTTCAACATATGATTTATACTTCTTTGCAATATAATGAGGGGCCCATTGCCGTCCGCTATCCGCGGGGGAACGGCTTAGGTGTTCCAATGGATCCTGAATTTACTCTGTTGCCGATAGGTAAGTCAGAAATTGTTCGACCTGGAACAGAGGTGGCCATTCTTGCCCTAGGAACGATGGTGCAGGTTGCTGAAGAGGCTGCAGATCTCCTTCGCTCGGAAGGAATCCAGCCGATGATTGTCAATGCTCGATTTGTAAAACCATTGGACCGTGATCTGCTTTTACGTTTAGCTAAAGAAAAGTATCACGTGATCACCGTTGAAGAAGCTGCTGTTTCCGGAGGGTTTGGTTCAGCCGTTCTGGAATTCTATGCTGAAGAGGGATACCACGATATGGTAGTGAATCCTATTGGTGTAGGAGATGTACTGATTGAGCAGGGAAGTGTTATCGAACAACGGATTGAAGCCGGCCTAACCCCCGAAAAAATCGCCAAGCATACAATGGATTTGTGGCCGAAAAAGAGGCAGAGAGCTTAGATGAGTAAAAAACAACGGATTGATGTCCTCCTTGTAGAACAGGGATTCTTCCCGAGCCGAGAGAAAGCCCAGAGAGCTATTATGGCCGGACTTGTCTTTGTGGGTGAGGAGCGGTGTGATAAACCCGGCGTAAAGATCGACGAAACGTTGCCGATCAAAGTGAAAGGGGACGTTCATCCTTACGTAAGCAGAGGAGGACTAAAATTAGAGAAGGCGATTAAAGTTTTTGACTTGAAGCTTGAAGATGCCGTCGTTCTTGATATTGGTTCCTCAACGGGAGGTTTTACAGATTGTGCCTTACAAAACGGCGCAAAGCAAGTTTATGCGATAGATGTAGGCTATGGCCAATTAGACTGGAAGCTTCGTTCCGATTCCAGAGTGATTGTAATGGAAAGAACGAATTTCCGCCATTTGGAGCCTGAACAGCTAGCGGGGGAAACACCGACTTTTGCTACGATTGATGTTTCGTTTATTTCGCTGAGAATCATTCTTCCTGTATTAATTCGCTTTTTTAGTCAGGGCGGGCAGGTGATGGCCCTTGTGAAACCTCAATTTGAGGCGGGTAGAGAGCAAGTGGGGAAGAATGGAATTGTAAGAGATCCTCGGATCCACGAGCAGGTGCTTTGGAATATGGTGGAATTTGCCAGAGGATTGAACTACAAAGTGAAGGGCCTTGATTTTTCTCCAATCACAGGAGGAGAAGGAAACATTGAATTTCTTCTTCATTTGACCTGGGGAGATGAAAACCCAGAAACCTTGTTAACTATCGAGGATATTAAAGAATTGGTAAATAGGGCACATAACAAATTGGAATAAAAGCCGGTAATCCCGGCTTTTTTGTATTTTTATGCAAATATCTAATTAAAATTGTATAATAGAAAGAAGAAGGCTGGGGATAAAGGAGGTTCTATTTGTGACCACCATTGGCTTAGCGGTCAATAGAGATAAAGTAGGGGCTTTAAAATTTGCCAAGGACATTGTTTTTCTTTTGGAACAAAAGGGTTGTAAAGTGATAGTTGAGCCGTTTGTTGGCGATTTTTTGGGCAGAACTGAACTTGTGCGCAAGCGATCTGACTTCCCGAAAGAGGCTCAACTGATTTTTGTTCTTGGGGGAGATGGGACCCTGCTTGGCATTGCCCGTGATTTTTGCTCCTATTCACTTCCCATCCTTGGAATTAATCTTGGCAACCTTGGTTTTCTTTCTGAAGCAGAGCCTGAAGACCTGCCAGCGGCAGTGGAGAATATTCTGCAGGGAAATTATCGCTTAGAAAATCGCATGATGATTCAGGCGGAGCTATTCCGAAGAGGGAAAAAACTTGAGGAATATCACACCCTCAATGATATATGCATTGCCAAAGGGACATTCAGTCGGATGATCAAATGCGCGACATATGTGGGTGGTTTCCACATTACCACTTTCACTGGCGATGGGTTAATTGTTTCCACCCCGACAGGCTCAACTGCATATTCTCTGTCAGCAGGCGGCCCGATCGTTGCTCCAGATATTCAGTTGATGATTATTACACCGATTGCTCCACATTCTCTAACCTCTAGACCGATGATTGTCTCTGGGGAGGAAGTGATGCGCATTGTGATTGATGCTACACATCAAGATATTGGCTTTACTGTAGACGGTCAAATCGGCTGTAAACTGGAAGTAGGGGATGAGATTTTGATTCGCAAGTCTCCATACCAAACCATTTTGATTAAATGGCCGGAAAGCAGCTTTTTTGATGTTGTTCGAAAAAAACTAATGGGGGAGAATCCATGAACAAAGGACAACGACATATCAAAATTCGCGAAATTATTGCAAATCATGATATTGAAACCCAGGATGAACTGGTTGATTTTTTGCGTTCACTCGGCTATAACGTGACGCAGGCCACTGTGTCACGAGATATCAAAGAACTTCATCTGGTCAAGGTACCAACCAATGATGGACGTTATAAATATTCATTACCGGCTGATCAACGTTTCAATCCACAACAAAAATTAAAAAGGACCTTGATGGACAGCTTTATTAGTATTGACCAAGCTGACAATCTACTAGTAATGAAGACAATGCCTGGAAATGCTCATGCAATTGGTGCTTTGATTGATAATCTTGATTGGGAAGAGATATTAGGTACGATCTGTGGTGACGATACCATCCTTATTATTAATCGCAGCAAAGAGGCAGCCGATGTTTCCTGCAAAAGATTTTTGGACATGTTGTAGGGGGAATTTCCATGCTACTTGAGTTATCCATTAAAAACTTGGCCGTCATTAAGCAAGCAAAAATTTCTTTCCAGAAAGGCTTAAACATCCTGACTGGGGAAACTGGGGCGGGAAAATCCATTCTGATCGATGCCCTTGGATTGTTAACCGGTGCACGAGGTTCTACTGAATATATCCGTTACGGGGAGAAGAAATCAGAAATTGAAGGCCTTTTTGAAATCGAAGAGAATCATCCCGTGCTTCCCTTGCTGCTTGAATTGGGAATTGAAGTTTTCGAGGACGATTTATTAATTTTACGGCGGGAGATCACATCCGCAGGGAAAAGTATCTGTCGGATCAATGGGCAATTGGTTCCCATGGCTGTCCTAAAAGAAATTGGCCCTTGGCTTGTCCACATGCATGGTCAACATGACCATCAGCTACTGATGCACGCCGATCGCCATTTAAGCTGGCTAGACGCCTTTGCCGGGAGAGAACTTGCCCAGGTGAAGAAGGATTATCAAAAATTTTACAACGAATATCAAACAGTGCAGGCTGAATATGAAAAATTGTCCCAGAATGAGAAATATTTAGCCCAAAGACAAGATATGCTTTCCTTCCAACTGCAAGAAATCTCCGAAGCCAATCTGCAGCTGCATGAGGATGAAGAACTGAATGCAGAAAAAATTCGCCTTAGCAATAGTGAACGATTATTCAAGGGGATCGATGATGCTTATCAGGCCCTTACTGCAGAACATGCCTCTTTGGACTGGGCTGGTCTGGCGTTATCGCATCTAGAAACCGTTTCCACCTATGATGAAAAGATTGGGGAAATGGCGGGTGCCCTTGAAACAGCTTTTTACCAAATAGAGGATCTGGCAAGAAGCCTACGAGCCTACCGGGAACAAACCGAATTTGAACCACATCGGTTGGAGCACATTGAAACACGATTAGCCGAGATCAAGCGACTGCAACGGAAGTACGGTAAGGATATTGAAGAGATCCTTGAATATGCGTCAGCCATTGAAGAAGAATTGGAAATGATTGAAAACCGTGAACAAAAATTAGAAGAATTAATGAAGAAACGTCATGAGCTGGCACAGGACTTGGCTCTAGAAGCGATGGAGCTTTCCCGGCGGCGGCAGCAAACAGCGGGGGAATTGGCTGGTAAAATTGAAGCTCAGCTGAAAGATCTACAGATGGAAAAGGTCAGATTTTCGATTGAAGTTAAAATGGTCGAAGATGAAGACGGACTAGAAGTATCCGGCCAGAAAGTGCGCGTGAACGATCAAGGGGTTGATCATGTAGAGTTTTTGATTTCTGCTAATCCTGGGGAACCTCTTCGCCCCGTGGCTAAGATCGCCTCAGGAGGAGAGCTTTCGCGGATCATGTTAGGGATGAAAACCATTTTAGCTGACGTGGAACCGGTAGAGACCTTTATTTTTGATGAGGTAGATACAGGGGTAAGCGGTCGCGCTGCACAGGCAATCGCGGAAAAGCTTGTTGCGATTTCGAAGCAGAAGCAGATTCTGTGTATTACCCACTTGCCACAGATGGCCTGTATGGCGGATGCCCATTATCTGATTTCCAAGACCGCTACTGATTCAGAGACCCAAACCAAAGTTCAACTGCTTGGAAGCCAGGAACGAACGTGTGAATTAGCACGCCTGCTTGGCGGCGTTGAGGTTACAGATACGACAAGAAAACATGCGGAGGAAATGTTGTCTTTGGCAGAACAGGTTAAAGGGAAAATTCGCCAAAAAACAGCGATTACAGTTGGCTAGGAATTGTTTCACTTCCATCCTTTCCTATAGAGAATCCTGCACATTTCCGTAATAAATGAAGCGGTAGAAGGTAAGATTATAAATACCGTCTTGATGGAGGTGTAGGTAAGGGAAGGTAGGAGTGTGATACCCGTTGTCAAGCAAAATCAAAAAAAAATGGTTAGGTTTTCTTCTAGTCGCTTTATCGATCCTGACCGTTTTTTCAACACCCTTTCAGGAATTTGCCTCTCTTCCTGATGAAGTTCGCCTTTTTGAAGGTTCTGTAAAGAATATCAACCTCTCCATGCCAGTTTCGGGTTCGGTTACAACAACTGATCCGGATATTGTAGGCATTAATGGAACTTCGAAAAAAGAAACTAACCTTAAATTTAATTCACCTGTAACCATTAATTCCAAACAAACTGGTCAATCAAAGATTGAATTAAAAGTTGGTAATGTTCCCATCAAAACGATGAGTGTCAACGTGCTGAAAGATCTCAAGGTCTATCCGGGTGGACAATCCATTGGGGTTCAGCTTCAAACAGCAGGTGTACTTGTTGTTGGTCATCATCTTGTGGACGATGGTACGAACAAAGTATCCCCGGGAGAAGCTGCAAAAATTCAGGTCGGAGACATGATTTTAAAAATTAATGGGATGTATATCAATGACATTGAAGAGGTAGGCAAACTGGTTCAAGAGGCTGGAGAAAAGAATAAACCGTTATCCCTGCTGTTAGCCAGAGGCGAGGGGAAGATTGAGGTTGAACTAACGCCTGCTCTTGATGCCAAAGACAAAGCATACCGAATGGGACTTTATATTCGGGATAGCGCTGCTGGGGTTGGAACCCTTACCTTTTATGATCCGGAATCGAAGAAATATGGTGCGCTTGGTCATGTAATTTCAGATATTGACACCGGTAAACCGATTGTTGTTGGGGATGGACATATCGTTCAATCACAGGTTACATCGATTGAAAAAGGGCAAAATGGAGCCCCTGGTGAAAAGTTTGCCATTTTTAAAGATGAACGAAAAAAGTTAGGTAATATTGTTAAAAATTCTCCCTTCGGGATTTTCGGGACAATGGACACCTACCCGGATAACAATATGGTGAAGGAGCCGATCCCGATTGCTTTGACGGAAGAAGTCAAGGAAGGGCCCGCGGAAATCCTCACTGTAGTTGATGGGCAAAAGGTAGAAAAGTTCGATATTGAAATTGTAAACGTCATTCAACAGCAGTTTCCGGCAACAAAAGGGATGATTATTAAAGTCACGGATCCCGATTTATTGAAGAAAACAGGCGGAATCGTCCAAGGGATGAGCGGAAGCCCAATTATTCAAAATGGGAAACTGGTTGGCGCTGTGACACATGTTTTTGTCAATGACCCGACAAGCGGTTACGGTTTATTTATAGAATGGATGTTGAAAGATGCAGGCGTCAATATTGAAAACAAAAAGGGACTTAAGGCGAGCTAAAGCCTTAGGTCTTTTTCTTTCCAAAAACGACGAAAAAGGAAGAAATACGTCGAAAACACATAAAAACTAAAAAAAATTAAGGAATTTAATTTTCACAGCAGGAACTCTTACAACTTTGTCGAAAATGTTACAGGAGAAGCTGATCGAAAATTTACTTAAAGGAGAGAACGATCATTGAGTAAGATAAAAGTACTTTTAGCTGATGATAATAGAGAATTTATTGAACTTCTTAAAGATTATATTAATAGCCAAGGTGACATGGAAGTTATAGGTGTTGCTTTTAATGGTAACGAAGTATTTAAAATTTTCGAAACTGATGGTATACCAGATGTATTAATTCTTGATATCATCATGCCGCATCTGGATGGACTTGCCGTACTTGAACATATTCGCAGCATTGACTCGAAAGAACAGCCTAAAGTAATTATGCTTACCGCTTTCGGTCAAGAAGAAGTAACAAAGAAGGCCGTTGAATTAGGTGCTTCCTACTATATTCTGAAGCCGTTTGATATGGAAGTATTGGCAAACCGCATTCGTCAAGTTGCAAATAGCAATCATACATATACTCTAAAGTCTGTAATGAAGGTACCATCTTCATCTGCTCCTAAAGTTAAATCATTGGATCAAAATATTACAGCCATTATTCATGAAATTGGCGTACCAGCCCATATCAAAGGATACATGTATCTCAGGGAAGCGATCACCATGGTCTACAACGATGTAGAATTGTTAGGATCGATTACGAAGGTTCTATATCCGGATATCGCTAAAAAGTTCAACACAACAGCCAGTCGCGTCGAACGCGCTATCCGCCATGCCATTGAAGTAGCCTGGTCTCGCGGCAACATGGATTCCATCGGCAGCCTATTCGGCTACACTGTCAGCAACTCCAAGGCAAAGCCCACGAATTCGGAGTTCATTGCGATGGTGGCTGATAAGTTGCGGATCGAGAACCGTGTGGGATGAAAGGGTAAGGAGTAAGTAAACGTTTTCGGTAAGCGGTAACAAATTGTTAAGAGTGTGTTAATCACATGAAAGAGGGCGTCTTTTATTTGTCGGTAGTCTGGACAAAATAGAAGGCGTTTTTTTGTTTGTTGGCAGATGGATTAAATATGTCTAATTTGTGAAATTAATGACTAATACCAATTTATAATGGGAAATCTACAAATACTAATCAAATTTATATTAAAGGAGTTAGATCCCATGTATGTTGCTGTTGCAACGGGAATTGCAGCATTAGTTGGTTTTATTTCACTCGGTTTCTATAGTTTGTAAACAGAAGATCTTTTGAGAAAAGCTCTTCAATGAGTTAATTTCATAAAATGGATTCTAAAAAAGGACCCGGTCAAATCAACCGGGTCCTTCCATTTATTTTTTCGGTTTAAACGTCTTGCAACAGGTTACCGCAGAGGTTGGTGCTTGGTCCTGATGGCTAGTGTCTACTCCAAACTCTGAAGACATTTCGGTATTGTAATCAGCGTGTTGGTCAACTTCTACCATAATGGTTGGGGCTTGGCAATTATTTCCCTTTCCCCAGAAACTACAGTTGGAAACAGAACATTTGACTTCTACTTGTGGCATGTGATCTCACCCCTTTTATAGATTGCGCATTAACCCGGAAAAGTAATGATTACAGTTCTTACCGTTTTCAGTTGCTCTTTCCCATGATCTCCGTATGAGCCCCGAGTTTACTTCTAAGTGAGACATGTAGTAATATATATTAATAGGGTAAAAATATAACAAAGAAGGAGAAAGGGAATGCTAAAGAAATTACTTGCTCTTGTCGTTGCTTTCGCTTTTGTTTTTGCACCAGGTGCTTTGGTAGGGATCGATGACCATGCCGATGCGAAAAGGGGTTACAAATCGGGGGTCAAGTCATTTAACCAAACTCCAACCAAACCACCAGCTACAACCAATTCCAATTCAACGATTAATAAACAACAGGCACCAACATCAAATACGATGAAATCACCAAATACAGCAGCCAACGCAAGTAAAGGCGGCTTTATGAAAGGATTGTTATACGGAGGGCTTGCCGGTCTTCTTCTAGGAGGTCTATTCGGCAACATGGGAGCACTTGGAGCCATTTTGGGCCTACTTATAAATGCCTTGGCGATTGCCTTTGTTGTGATGCTTATTGTCAGAGCCTTTACTTATTTCCGAGATCAAAAGCGGGAAAAGGATAAAAAGGCATGGTAAGTCAGAAACTCTCTGAACAGGAATTAATAAACGCCATTTGTTTGCATGTTGCAGATAAAAGGCAGGTTACCCCACAGGAGGTATCGGTAGAGCTCATGTGGGATGAAGACTATGGTTATTCTGCCGAGGTTTGGGTTGGTGAACGAAAACAGGTTTTAATTGAAAGTAACTTGATTGAAGCGGTTCGTTTTTACCTGCACCAATATCTTGGCCGGGATCCATACAGTGCTGGCTTGGAATTTCAATTTGATGATGAAGAAGGCATCACTGTTCTAATAAGATAGCTCAAACGAAAGAGGTTGACTCCAATGGGTCAGCCTCTTTGTGCGCTTGGCAGCGCACTATACTTATCGGGTTCAAGTCCCGTGTGCACCGACGGCCGGAAGCGCTAGCAGACAGACAGTGCGTCACCGTGA
>NZ_JAGGKT010000018.1 GCF_017873965.1 Ammoniphilus resinae
TTTCAGCGTTTTTATAAAAATGGTCTATTATTTTTCCATCACTAGTGGCCTACTATTTTCTCAGCACGTGGTCTACTTTTTTATTGACATTCGCAGCCTTCACGTTAATAAGCTACATCCACAACCATACTATCTTCAATCGTTTTTTCGTTATATATTAAAGTCCCATGATTATTAGAATTTAGAGTAACTTTAATTTTGTTTTTTCCTTGTTTCAGAGTACCCAAATTATAATATTTTCCATATAAACGATTAAACTTCTCTCCATTTATGTATAAATGTGCATGACCTTCATTATAACTTGGAACCTTATCCCCTACTTTTTTAGGATTAAATTTAAAATTTTCTGTCTGAACTTCCAAAAGCCATGTGTCAGATTGGTCTTGAGTAACAAATATTTTTACAGAAGGAACGTCATAGCCTTTGGGAATTTCTACATAATCATGCCCGGGATGTGATGAATTAGCGGAAAAATGGCTGTGACCATTTTCATTCGTAAAATAAAAAAAGAAGAGTAAAAATGGTATAAAAAAGATCAAAAAGCTTCGGAACCTTTTCATAATAAAAAGTCCTTCCTATAAATTCGTTTCAAGTCGTTTGATCATAAAACCGATAATCACGAGCAAGAGACCAATAGCCAAAAATGTTAGGTCATATAGCAACGGGTTTTCTGCTAAAGGTTTTACACGATGGACTTGCAATATGTGGTGATCAATAATTCCTTCCACTAGATTGAATGAACCACCACCTATAAATAACCCCCCCAGGAAAATTTTCCAACTATGTCCCAGTTCATTTTTCCTGGCATCCTGAAAGTTTTTCACTCCACCCCAAATCAACAATGCTGAAAATAAGGCAGTAAATAATCCATCGGTGAAGATCTCAAGTTCTATATTAGGGCTGAGGACCATATGGTGCCATTGAAGTAACTGGTGAAATACAATTCCATCGATTGCTCCTAATAATCCCAACCCTAGAATTAATCCAGAGATAAATAAATTTTTGTTTTCTTTGTTCACATAATCCACCCTCTACAATGACTTCATAATATCAAGATTAGTTCCCCAAAAATGGTAAGATTATACTAACTTTTTCATTTGTACGTTCTCTAATAAGAAAAGATCATCCCGAGAATTACCTCGAAATGATCTTATCTTCATTTTATCTAGCGATCTTCCCCATCACGATCTCTATTTTGGTGTTCGCCATGATCATCGTTCCCATCTTTACCGCCATGATGATCCTCTCCCACACCGTTATCATCATTTAAATCATGGTTTGGATCATCATCCCCTTGGTGATGTGTAGGCCCATCGTCATTTAAATCATGATAGACATCATGGTTCGGATTGTCATCAATAATCGTCTGTTGATTACCGGAGGAAGTTGTGATTACAACAGCACGGTTTTGTTCATCCCACTCCACTTTTGCTCCTAATGCTTCAGCTAAAGGTCTTGCTGGGATAACGGTTCTTCCATTAATGACTTGTGGCGGCACATCAGATTTGACTTCATACCCATTCACAATCAACTTCATTTCAGATGATGCCGCGATTGCACCGATGGATCCAAACACAAGAGCTCCAGTAACAAACCCAAACAGGAATTTTTTCATCTAACACTCTCCTAGGGGAAGGCATTTACTACCAAATATATTCAATTTTCTTGGTAAGTTTCCTTTCTTTCAATACTTAAAATTTATAGCCACTACCATTCCACTTCCCATACCGTAGCGGTTTCAACTAAGTCTCCTGAAATAGACTTTGCTTTTTTCTAGTATCTATCCTAGTGGAATCTTTCCCCTTTCCCCTTAACCTGCTTTAACGTTGCTACGATGAGAAAGCTAACAATCACTAATAAAAGCCATGAACTCACCTTTCCTAAATGAACAAGACTCCATGCATCGGTTTGATTTGGATATTTCCAAGCTCCAAAGAACGTTGCAATATTTTCAGCTATCCATATAAAAAATCCAATGAGCACAAAAGAAAGGGCGAGTGGCATACGGTAACGAATTCCACCAATCTCGTATGCGACCCATGATTGCCAAAAGACAATGAGCACAAGTCCAGATAACCACCAACGAATATCAATCCAATAATGGTGGGTGAAAAAATTTAAATAAATCGCAGCTGCAAGAGGTACAACGACCAAAAACGGCGGCCACTTAATCAGTTGAACCTTTAGCCTCCTCCACGCTTGGCAAAGATAACTCGCTACACTTGCGTACATGAATCCACTATACAAAGGAACTCCGAAAATTTTGAAATATCCGTCCTCTGGATAAGACCAGGAGCCCATATGTACCTTAAAAAGTTCAAGCGCAAGTCCAATAAGGTGGAACAATGTGATCACCTTGAGTTCATCCCGTGTTTCAAGCCCAGATCTCACCATCCACCACTGCATTAGAAGACAGATGATGAGCAGCCAATCATAACGTGCCAGGAAAGGAAGCGGCATGAATTGTGTCAAAGCCAAAGAGGCAAAAATAACAACAGGAAACAAACAGGATAGGGCCTGCTCCCAACCAAAACGAACGAGTTGTTTTAATGCTCTCATGATTTGTACCTCCATTTTTGAATGGTTAATCCCTGAGTAACTCCCCTTTATTAATATTTATCACATATTTTATCGTTTTACAATAAATTTTATTTGATTTTTATTATGTTTTTATTGCTTTATAATTATTACCCTATTCATTTCCGACAAAATAAAAGCATTTCCCATTACAGGGAAATGCTCTACCACTTAAACTTGCAACCTTGGTCGCATACTATAAAATCGTCCAAAATGACGCTAATTTACATTGTGCTAATGTCAATCACGAATCGATACTTCACATCTGAAGCCAATACTCGGTCGTAGGCTTCATCAATTTGGTCAGCGGAAATGACCTCAATTTTAGGAACAATGTTGTGCTTTGCACAGAAGTCTAACATTTCCTGTGTTTCGCGGATGCCTCCAATCAAGGAACCAGCAAATGAACGACGATGGCCGATTAAATTGAACACGTTTAGTGACAGCGGTTCTGCAGGAGCACCGACATTTACCAGGGTGCCATCAAGAGTGAGCAGTCCTAAATAGGCATTCAAGTTAATCTTGGCGCTTACTGTATTAATAATTAAATCAAAGGTTCTGGCAAGTTTCTCAAATGTTTCGGGGTCGCTTGTGGCATAGTAGTGGTCTGCGCCGAGTTGCAAGCCATCCTCTTTTTTCTTTAATGATTGCGACAGAACAGTGACCTCAGCACCCATGGCATGTGCAATTTGGACAGCCATATGGCCAAGACCGCCCATCCCGATCACAGCGACTTTCTTTCCAGGACCCGCTCCCCAATGGTTTAGTGGCGAAAAGGTCGTAATCCCTGCACAAAGTAATGGTGCTGCGTCAACAAGCTCAATATTATCTGGAATTCTTAAGACGAAGCCCTCCGTTACGACAATGTGAGTAGAATAGCCACCTTGAGTAGGCTCACCGTATTTGTCAACACCAGCATAGGTAGGAATGTTTCCTTTGAGACAGTATTGTTCTTCCCCTTTAAGGCAATTCTCGCATTCGCCGCAGGAGTCAACCATACATCCGACCCCTACCCGGTCACCCACCTTGTATTTTGAAACCTCTGCTCCGACCGCTGTAACAATCCCTGCAATTTCGTGTCCAGGTACAAGAGGATAGTTCACAGGACCCCATTCTCCGTGTGCCGTGTGGATGTCTGAATGGCATATTCCTGCATATTTAATTTCAATTAACACATCATGCAAATCAAGATCGCGTCGTTTAATTTCAGTTGCTCGAAACGGTTTGTCTGGACCGTCCACAGCACGTGCTTTAGCAGTTATCATCTATAAAAACCTCCTATAATTTATACGTTTCAAGAGAATGTGCTCTCTTCTTCTCTTACAAAACTATGTTAAACCTTATAGTTAACTCTAGGTCAAGGGGGTAACTTATATTTCTTTTGGAAATTTCCCCGGCATACTCCCCTATTAGGTGACTTTGACACCCTACAAATACCGTGATAAAATTTTCGTATAATCTAGAGTTAACTCGAAGTCTATATGCATGAGGATTGGAGACAAATGATGAAGACCTATTCGATCAGTGAAGCGGCGAATGAATTAAATCTTACAGTCTATACCTTGCGATACTACGATAAGGAGGGGCTTCTGCCTTTTGTAGAACGAACAGCCAGCGGAATAAGAGTGTTTAAGGAATCCGATATCTCCGCTTTAAAAATCATTGAATGTCTAAAAGCGACGGGGATGCCGATCAAGGAAATTAAGCATTTCATTGATTGGTGCTCTGAAGGGGATTCCACGTTGCAACAAAGATATGATATGTTTGTGGAACGAAAAGCAATGGTAGAGGCACAGATGGAAGAACTAAAAAAAACATTGGAACTTATCGATCATAAATGCTTCTATTACAAGACTGCTTTGGATGCTGGAACGGAAGATATTCATAAAAATAATAAAATAGTGATTAATAATTAACAGGATTTATATAATAAAAGGCTGTCCCAAAAGATCCGCATCAATTGCACCGGGCGCAACTTGGTAATGGTTAATACGCTGTTTCATTTATATCCCCCCTGTGATTTGAATGATTGTGTTAATCACAAAAATATTATCCTTAATTCAAATGGGGTATGTCAAATTTATCCATTCATTTGACCCTTAACATGTTATAAGGTATAGCCTTGTCCGTTTGATTCCCAGAAAAAGGGATTCCCTTAATTTAGCGAATCCTCTCCACCTGTTTCTCCTTCACCACATAACGGCACTTCGGATAATTGGAACAGCCCAAAAAGGTCCCATACTTCCCTTTTCTCTGAACCAATTCCCTTTCACAACGGGGACAAATTAATTCGGCTACCTTTAATGTTTCCTGTTGAAGGTCCTGGTTGATTTGTTTAACATGAGCTTTTTTGCCTTTCTATTCGTTTGGTTATTGGATAATATCATGTGATAGATGTCTTTCACTTGGTCATCCGAAACCTTCGTTTCAGAGATCATTTGAATGGTGAAAAGCAGCTCGGAGGTGTAAACGACTTTCGATGTTACATCAATTTTCAGCTTCGAGCGATTATCAAAGACAACAATCGAATGATAAGGAATCTGGGGGTATTCTGAGAGGAGTTCCAGCAGGGCTTTGACGTGGCTTTGTTTTGCCAAATCGGATTTATAAACCAACTCTAGCATCCTCCTTTTATAGATCTTTTACTTCTATTAAAAATAACCCTTCTTGAAAGCCGCCTCTCCGCTCCGCTTTTTCCTTGCGGATTTGCTCCACTTCTTCCGCACTCGAACCGTGAACTTCTGCAAGGGCATGGATCAATTCAAGTAGATCTGCCAGCTCCTCAACGGCTTCCGCGTCTGTATCTGCCTGGAGGTACTCGTCCAATTCTTCGCGGCATTTTTTTTGTAATTCAGTGGTATATTCCTCTCGATCTAGCAATCGCAAGGTGCACTTCTTTCCCGATTTTTCAATGATTTCAGGAATCCGGTCACGAACAAGTTTATTGTAAATGGGCATAGTGGGTGCTCTCCTTTCATTTTTAAGTTTAGTATATCAAAGACCTGACAAGATTTGTCAGGCATTTTTGGGATAAGCGGATTTTTTCCGACTATTTATTTAATAACTAGAAATCAGGCAAAAATAGACGGAGCTTTTCCGATTAAATCTTAAAACCGATTCATTCTACGTAACTTTTTTCAAATTAGGCGGAAAACCTCCGCTTATTTTGCTCTATTTTCTATTTATCAGAGAATTAGGCGGAATTTCACCGCTTATTTATTTCCTCAGCCGATACAGCTCTTCAGAAAGACTAGTTAGTTCCTCTTTTATTAAAATGATCTCTCGATACCGTTCAGGCAAAGCATCATACCCTGCATCAAGTCCCGCTAAGCCACCCGCAATCGCTCCAATCGTATCGGAATCCCCGCCAAGATTGGCCGCGAACTGCACAACTTCTTCGAATTCCAAGCGCATCCCCGATTGCAAGCCCAAACAGGGCCCCTTTTATCTTATTCAAAAGCACTGCCATCCCTCCTATTTATGCATCGTTTTGCTCTAAATTTGCGTCATTTTTTGACTATATACGTCATTTTTTCATTATATGCGTCAAACTATCTGTAACATTTCTTTTAAATATCTCCTATTATCCGTTATAATAAGGGATAAAAGATTATATCGCCATCCCATTTTGGCATAAGGAGAGAACCATGGAATTTATCAGTACTAGAGGAAAAGTAGAAAAGATTGGATTTTTAGACGCTGTTCTTATGGGACTAGCTGATGACGGCGGTCTGCTCATTCCGAGTGAGATCCCTCAGGTTTCCGCATCCAAGCTAAAGGAATGGAGCCAGCTTTCCTACCAGGACTTGGCATATGAGATCTTCTCCCTTTATATCGGAGAGGAAATTCCCAAGAATGAACTAAAACAGCTGATCGCAGAAAGCTACGCGACCTTCCGCGATCCGGAAGTGACTCCCGTTCGAAAAATCACGGACAAGCTGTATGTTCTCGAACTCTTCCACGGACCAACTTTCGCCTTCAAGGACGTTGCCTTGCAGTTCTTGGGGAATTTATATGCGTATATATCCAAAAAGCAAAACGAAATCATCAACATCCTCGGTGCAACCTCCGGTGATACCGGTGCTTCAGCGATCGAAGGGGTCAGAGGAAAAGAAGGAATTCGCATTTGTATCCTTCACCCCCATCAAAAAGTGAGCAAGGTGCAGGAACTGCAAATGACCACTGTTCACGATGAGAATGTCATGAATTTGGCTGTGAAAGGTACCTTTGACGATTGCCAAGGCATGATCAAGGATTTGTTCGCAGATACCGTATTTAAGAATCAATACCATTTGCGTGCGATCAACTCGATCAATTTTGCCCGTATCCTGGCGCAGACCGTTTACTATTTCTATGCTTACTTCAAGGTGCAGAATGCGGATGAACAAAAAGTAAACTTTAGCGTTCCAACCGGGAATTTTGGAGACATATTTGCTGGGTATCTAGCGAAAAGAATGGGACTTCCTGTAAACAAGTTGATCTTGGCTACGAACGAAAATAACATTTTGGAGCGTTTCATCAAAGAAGGCGTCTACAAACCAGGCCAATTCCATATGACCTACAGCCCTTCGATGGACATCCAAGTCGCCAGTAATTTCGAGCGTTACCTGTACTACTTGCTAGATGAAAATGCAGAGCTTGTCGCTTCCTTGATGGCCCAGTTCAAGAAGGAAGGACAGATTACGATCAACCAAGAAAACCTGGCAAAAACGCAGGAACTCTTCGCTGCACATGGAGTTATGGGTGCCGAATGCTTACAAACCATCAGCGCCTATTACCAACAGCATCAATACCTGTTAGATCCGCATACCGCTTGTGGTGTGGCTGCTTTTGAACAGTGCAATGGGTCCGATGAAGTTTGCATCACCCTTTCCACTGCCCACCCGGCGAAATTTAATGAATCGATTGAACGCTGTAACATCGAGCAGACCTATCCAGAGCAGATCAAGCAGCTGTTTGATAAGCCGCAATATCAGCAAGTTGTTGATAATGATCAGGATGAAGTGGTCGAATTGCTGAAGAAGTTTTTTGTATAAAATGGCACAGAAGCTCATCCTTAAGGGGATGGGCTTCTTCTTTTTTCGAGTATCCGTTCCTTGTCTGACTGGATCGGGGTATAGCTCATCATCTCTGTCACGAATCCGAAATACTTGATTCGACAACGCTCGTAAACTTAATAGAAAAGGTGACAGTCATCATGCAAACCTTAAAAAACAAACTTCTCCAGCTAGACAAAAAAAGCTATAAAGCTTACAAAGATCTCCAAGGAACCTCCCATCAAGGGAATGGCTGGTTGCTTCATATCGATTACGTACAAGGGGATCCTTTCGCGAGTCCATCAAGGATTCGCTGTGTGATGAGCCTACGCAAGGCTAACATCAAACCGGATTGGATCCATCCAACCTCTCGCCGAACCGCATTGGAAGACTTTATTACGAGACAAGCCGCCTCGCGGATCCATCTGCTAGAAAGAAATCGCAAAGGGACGGGAAAAAGCGGGCTAATTCACATTGACAAGCCAGGACAAGAAATCTTGCCACGCTCTGCTGTGGAGGTAGACGAGGACCGCCATCATCGGATGAGGACATTAACAATTAAGTCTACTTAGTGGATAGGCTTTGGATGCTGTCGATTTATTATAGATCAAGTGGAACTTTTCCTCTTATTAAGATCAAAGCTCAAAACAAAAGGGATCATTCATCTTATTGAAGAATTTGGGAAAAATATACCTAATTCATGACTTGACGTATGGGGCGGAGACGGATGAGCACCTTTTTCAAAAAATTATTGCACTACTTGATCAAGTTAAGAGGGAAAATTTTTATCCCCTTTGTTATTTTTTATATTTGGATGGCTGCATATATTGCCTTAATTCTTGAACCCCAAAACTTTGATTCCTATTTAAACGCCCTATACTGGGTACTTACGACACTCGCTACAGTGGGGTTCGGTGACTATTCACCTGTTACAAACGCTGGTAAGATTTTTACAATTGGCCTTTACATTACAGGGATCGGGCTCATCAGTGTCTTTATAAAGAAATCGATAGGATCTGCAAAGCGAATCGAAAATCTTAAAGTTGGTGGCAAAATGACATTCAAAGGTAAGGATCATATTATTCTTATTGGATGGAGTGAGAAGTCTAAGTTAGCAATCCAAGAGATCTTGAAATCAGACGAAAAAACGGAGGTGATCCTCATTGATCATCTGGGGAAGATTCCCATCATGGAAGAGCGTGTTTTCTATGTTCGAGGGGATGCAGCCGATGAAGAAACCTTGCTTCAGGCCAACTTGACTAAGGCAAAGGGAGTGATCATCTTTGCTGATCAAATCATAGAAGAAAATCAGGCAGTCATCAATCCCCTCTTTATCGATGGCAAGACCCTATTAATTGCTACAGCCATTACCTCGATTGAAAAAAAGATGAATACCCCAATCCACGTTACAGTTGAAGTGATCAATGAAAAACACATTCGCTTATTCAAGCATGTGAAGGTGGATGAATTTATCCCAACACAAGAAATGATTTCTCACGCTGCAGTCAGATCCATATTTTCCCATGGGGTGACGCGAATGTATTCGGAACTTATGAGCAGACAATGTGACGAGGGAATGTATCAAATTCCGAAACAGAATCATTGGAAGTCCTATCGCGATGCCTTTACCGATCTTATTGACAAAGGAGCTACGCTTGTAGCGGACCGCGGTGATCTCCATATCAACCATAAACTCGATCAACCCATTCCTGATGATGCACAACTGTATGTGATATGTACGGAAGAAACCTTTTCAGAGATTAGCTCGGAAAAGGCACATTAAGGATTAAATATATTTAAAATAATTACAACAGTTCACCTATAATGGTAAAGTATATAGAGAGATTTAATCAGGGAGGGTTGAATAGATGTATTCTATCAAAGGCATTGTCCCCATCGCCGCTGCTCCGTTTACGAAAAGTGGGTTGGTCGATGAAGACAGCTTTCAAAATATGGTGCGGCACTTAGTCAAAACGGGGATTCAGGGGATCACCTTGTTTGGTTTGGCGACAGAGTTTTATAAGCTGACAGACGACGAAAGATCGCGGATGATGCAGATCCTCTTGGCAGAAACTGAAAAGCATCCCGAAATCGCCAGTATGATTTCCATCACTGATCATTCTTTGGAAATAGCGTCCGAGCGGGCTAAGAACGCGGAAGACATGGGGGCCAACTCATTGATGCTGCTTCCCCCCTACTTTCTCCAACCTTCCGAAGAGGCCATTTTCGAGCATATTGCTGCGGTTGCCACAGCTGTCAACATCCCGATTGTTGTTCAGTACGCACCCGCACAAACCGGCGTGCGGATTGCCCCAGACACGTTCATCCGTCTGCGGGAAAAGTATGAACAGATTCAATATGTAAAAGTGGAAACCCAACCACCTGGACGTTACATCAGCGAACTCATTTCCGGATCCAAAGGGAGATTGCAAGCACTGGTTGGTTACGCAGGAATCCAAATGCCTGACGTGTTGAGCAGAGAAGCGGCAGGGATCCAACCCGGTTGTTCCTTTAGCGAGATTTATGTGGAGTTGTACCAACTTTACACATCAGCTCAAACCGAAAAATTTGAAAACCTATTCTCCCGTCTGCTTCCCTACATATCCTATTGGATGCAGGGGGTTGAACTGATCGTCAAAGCCGAGAAAACCATCCTCCAAAAACGCGGAATCATCGAAAGCAATTACTGCCGCAAACCCAATTATTCACTGGATCAAAAAGAAGTAGAGATGATTGATCAGTTTTTAGAGGAATTTAAAGAGTTTTGCTAGAGGGTCTCAAGCCCTCTTTTTTATGCGTCAACCTACACAAAATAACTAATCTCAGCCTGCGGAAAATAGCCCGGAATCGTCTCTTCAAACAATTGCTTCATCTCATCGACCGTTTCCGGTGGGTAAACATACTTAAAACGCCCGTATCTCCCCCACTTCAATTTGCGATTTTCCTCATTCATGTCTAATTTCGTTTTCGGATATCTTTTCATAATGGTGTTTTTGGCCACTTTGGTAAAGCGGTGTTGAATCAATTCAAAGGTTAGATCCTGAATCTCCACGTTTTTCAATCGTTCATGCAGTCGATGAAGGAGCTCCCGGTACTCTTCTTCCCAACCCTCATATTTCATAATCGGCGCGACAATAAACCCCAAGGGATATCCCGCTTCAGCAATTTTTCCTGCTGCTTCAATCCTCTCCTCAAATGTGGAGGTTGCAGGTTCAAAATGACGGATCACATACCGGCTGTTAATCGAGAAGCGAATACGCGTGTGTCCATTGTGTTGGACCCCCAAGAGAGTGTCGACATTGGCAAATTTCGTGACAAAGCGCAAACGGCCATATTCCTTTGTCGCCATATACTCGATATATCTCCTCAGCGAACCAGTCAGATGTTCAACAGAAACCGGATCCCCCGTACAAGCCGCCTCAAAGCGGGTGATTTCCGGTGCTCTTTCCATGATATAGGCCCCTGCCTGATCAAGGATCTCATCCAAATTCACATAAATTCGAATGTACGGTTTCGAACTCATTGTTGTTTGCAGATAACAATAATGACAGTGACCGGCACAACCCGTTGTTAAAGGAATGGCATACTCTGCCGAGGGTTTTGAGGTATCAAATTTCAGCGTTTTACGTACTCCAACAACCAGCGTTCTTTTCGCGTTACGGTATTTTTCTGTTTCTGTTTCCCCCGGGATTCCACGCACCTGATTATGAGAAGTCGTCATTTGAATCGGAACGCCCTGCTTTTGAAACTGTTCATACAATGTTTTTCCTAATGGATATTCCAAAGCCCCTGGTTCAAAAAAGACATAATCCGGATCAAACCGTTGCAAGCAAACTCCCCCTTGGTGACGATCTTTGGTTGGATTTATTATGCCCTGGTTTCCTCCAATGCCCACCCAATAATTTTATAGATCAAATAAACCCCGAGATAGGAACCCGTCAACAAAAACCATGGGTTGAGAAAGATCCCATGAATCTCCGTCATGAAAACCGTTTGGTCTCGGATAATGCCATAGATCGCCAGTGCCGCAATATTGCCAAAAACTAATACGGATATATAAGCTAAAACATGAAAAAGCGGTTCGATCCGCGGCCAAATTTTCTGCAAGTAAACCATGATGAGCGGCCCAAATATACTTCCCAAGATAATAAAAAGTTTCATGTCCAGTCACCTCCTCCTCTCATCTTCACCTATAAGCTCTGGTTTTAAATCACTAAAAATTGGAACTCTATTTAAAAACAGGAGGTGGTGTTCCAAATGAAAAAAATGTTGGCCCTACTAATCGCTTTTCTTCTGCTCCTACAACCTATATCCCTTGCCACCGGTTTTCCGCAAGCCGCTTTTATCCGAAACCACGATCTTTGGATCAAAATGGGCAATGGCGAAATCAAGCTTACTGACGGAATACGAGCAGCCTATCCAAAATGGTCCCCAGATGGACAATGGATCGCTTATCTCAGCGTACCGAAGGACGTTGAATTCGCCCCCCGTGCGGGGGAACTATGGCTCTATCATCTGGATTCTGAAAAGCATACAAAAGTTTCACCCAATGCCAGCGCCAATTTTTCGTGGTCTCCAAAACAAAACGTACTTGCTTTTCAATCAGATCAGGACTTACTCCAAACTGCAACGTCCGGGCAAGCCCAAAAAATTGCATCCGGGGTAATCAACTTTTCCTGGCTGCCTGATGGAACAGGATTTTTAACCTCATCCAAAGCCGGTGAAAACGTCTATTCGGACATCGTGTTATCAAAATTCCTCTGGAATCAACAGACAGATCGGTACAAAAGCCATCCTTTTTATACGATAAAAGTTGGAGCGAACGACTATTTTTATGGAACAAGCGCATTCAAATGGTCGCCTGATCGGAGGTGGATCGCCTTTGAGCTAGTCCCTACCGCCTCTCTGTCGGCAGACAGCAATACGTTAAGTGTGATATCTAGTGATGCCAAGCTTTTTCGGAAAATCGATCAAATGCTAAATTATGAAAACTGGTTCCAATGGGCGCCGACTGTTTCTCAATTAGGATATATCCAAGGGGTTAGCCGACTGGCCACGGAAAATAAGAAATTTAAAGTGTTCAATCCTGAGCAAAATGCAGCTTCCGAGTTTACCCCCGCAGGCTATGTGGATCGCGATTTCGATTGGCAGACCGACCAGATGGTGGTCGTTTCCCGCTCCAAAGAAAGCAAAGGATTCAGTGCCAGTGAAAGACCCATGCCATCCCTTTATAAGCTCGATACACGGACCAAAACCGTTATGAAAATCACCTCCCCTTCAGCAAAGGAAGGAGATTTTCGTCCTGAATCTACGGGAGGGCATTTGCTCTGGATTCGCACCAATCGGGAAAAAGCCAATGTCTGGATCGCCAGTCCCAACGGGCTGGACCAGAAAATCTGGATTCAAAATCTGGACCTTGGAGCCTGGTACTACGAACATTGGGATTGGGACCAAGTCTTTGCATTGTATAGAAAAAATATTACCGCATTCCTACCCGTTTCAGACTAAAAATCGTGTAGTGTGGGTAGATCAGTCCCGCTTTAAAAGCCGAAACCCTTAGAAGTTTCGGCTTTTTTGTGGTATAATCTAGCAAACATTGAAAATATTGTGGGGGTACTATTCTATGAAAATTACCGAAATATCGATCACCATTGAGGAAAAAGATTTTGAGGTCTATGAAGAAAATCTAGTGGAGTTGGGATGGAAGGCCTATCGTAATCACCTTTTCCGCAAACAATTTGGCACCACGAATGCGGAGATTCGAGAAAGCATCCCTACTTTTTCTACCAAAATCAACTTGTTAGTAACCATTGAAGACCCTAAGGGTTGCTCCATCGAAACGATCCGTACCATTCTTCACGAATTAGATATTGCTGACAAAACACCGGATGTGTAAAGTCTATATTTGGGCTTATGATGACCGTTTCTACCTGCGGAATTCGGGGAAATGTTCTTCATTGGGCTCATGATGACCATTTCAACCTTTGGGTTTTGTGAAAATGGTCTTCATCGGGCTCATGATGACCGTTTCTACCTGCGGAATTTGTGAAAATGGTCTTCATCGGGCTCATGATGACCGTTTCTACCTGCAGAATTTGTGAAAATGGTCTTCATCGCGCTTTTGAAGACCATTTTCTGTTTCCGAAACTGTTCCATTATGTCCCGCAATAGGTACGATAACGAACCGGCGATGGCGGCGGCAAAATGGCGTATTCCGCCTGTTCCGGTGTGTGGGCAAAGGGGTTCGCAAGCACAGCCAGCAACCGTTCCATCACGCTGAAGTCTTCCCGCTCTACCGCAGCTTCCAGCGCTTCCTCTACGCGGTGATTCCGCGGAATAACGGCAGGGTTATTTTCCTGCATCAACTGCTGTGAACTAGCTTCCCCCTCCTGCTGCCTGCCAAGCCTTGCCTGCCAGCGTTCCCGCCATTCGGCAAACTCCGGCGTCTCCATTAACACCGAATTTTCCACTTTTCGTCCAAACGTTAAAGCGAGGAAGGTATTCGTATAGTCTGCCTGATATTTCTGCATCAAATCCAAAAGATCACCGACAAGTGATACATCTTCCTCTTCTTCACCCATAATCCCCAACTTTTTTCGCATCCCGGAAAACCAATTTTCCCGGTATAGCTCACCATATTTTGCCAACGCATCCTGAGCTATGGTAATAGCCTGTTCCTGATTTTCATCAAGAAGAGGCAGAAGGGTTTCCGCAAAACGAGTCAGGTTCCACGCCCCAATCGACGGTTGATTCCCATAGGCATAGCGACCACCCCGATCAATCGAACTAAAGACCGTAGCCAAATCATACGTATCCATGAAAGCACACGGTCCATAGTCAATGGTTTCCCCGCTGATCGCCATGTTATCAGTGTTCATCACTCCATGAATAAAACCAACTAGTTGCCATTTGGCAATAAGAGCTGCCTGCCGTTTGATCACTCCCTCGAGCAGGGCAAGGAATCGATTAGGTACATCCTCAGCTATTTCAGGATAATGACGCTCCAATGTATAATCCGCCAAAGTCCTTAGGTCCTCTATAGACTCCCAATTGGCAGCGTATTGAAAGGTCCCTACACGAATGTGACTGGCCGCCACACGAGTAAGGATAGCACCCGGCAGGAACTCTTCACGAATCACCGGTTCCCCAGTAGCAACGACAGCAAGACTACGAGTGGTTGGGATTCCAAGTGCATGCATGGCTTCACTGATAATGTACTCCCGAAGCATGGGCCCCAATGCTGCCCGACCATCTCCCCCACGTGAATACGGAGTCGGTCCCGATCCCTTCAATTGAATATCAACCCGTTCTCCTTCGGGTGTAATCTGCTCCCCTAATAGAACTGCGCGGCCGTCCCCCAACATCGTAAAATTTCCAAACTGATGCCCAGCATAAGCCTGAGCCAACGGCATCGCCCCTTCCGGCACTTGATTCCCAGCAAGTACGCCAACGCCATCCTCACATTTCAACGCATTAGGATTTAGCCCTAACGATGTCGCTAAAGCTTGATTAAGAATAACCAACTGCGGTTCACGCACAGGGGTTGGTTTAAGGAGCGTAAATAACGGTTGCGGCAAGCGGGCATAACTATTGTCAAAATTCCACCCGGCTTCAATCATATTTTTTGTCATAGGACCTCCTTTACACCTTTTTGCCATTATTATACCCTTTTCGGACGAAGATGCCTCTTTTTGATGTTCTGGATAGATCCTGCTTAACCATGGAATATTAGAAAAAAAATGAGAGGTGATTGAATCATGGAAAAGGGTAAAAAGAATGACCGAAGTGCGACCAATTGGGATGAGGCCAATGATGAGCGTGGAAAGACAAAGATGATTGATCCGAACAAGGGACCGAAAAGCAAGAGAAAGTAGTCCTATTATAAATAAGGGGAGAAATTCCGCTAATGGATTGAGTTTTAGTAAAATGAGCAAAAATAAGCGGAAATTTTCCGATTATTATTAATAAAGTCGCGTAGAATTACTGCTTTTCAATGTTTAATCGGATAAACTCCGCCTATTCTTTATTAATTTTGCATTTTCCATTAAATAACCGGAATATCTCCGCTTATTAACCGTGCACCATTTAGAATCCTGTTACAAAACAAAAGTGGACAGCAAGCTGCCCACTTTCCATCCCCTCTTATAGCGAAACGCCAAGAAGTCCGCGTGTAAATTGGAAATCGACGTTCCCCTTCTGATAAAGTTTCGGGGTATAGTTCTGTTCAATTGTTTGCTTGCTAAGTTCAAGAATTTGGTCCATCCAGGTGCTGGTGTCTCCACTGAGCACCAAATCCAAATCATCTGCATAGGTCTGCATGTTTGGTGCAGCAGCCACTTGTAACATTGGAACAAATGGGTGTGTTTGCATAGGCTGGCGGTTCACCAAGGAGATCATCAACTCAACCCCTGTAGCAGCTAAACCAGTAACGGTTTCTACCCAGTGCTGTGTTGGAGTTTCCATGATGTGGAACCCATTTTTGCTGGCATGCTGTCCATAACTTAGGGACGGCTGAACTTCAGCTGAAGTTAATACGTTATCCTTGTATGCAGCTGTCTCTAGAACACCGCTGTTTTCAGGGATGACCACAAGTCCGCCTGCAGCTACAATGGCTTTCGTTAGTCCCGCCAATTGTTCAGCGCTTGCATCGTTAATCGGGCCATCGGTTAAGATCCCAACGCGCAACCCCTCAAGTCCAACGGCTTTCTTTTCGGCTGGTTGATCTGCTGCTAATTGAGCGGCAAACCAATTTTCCACTTTGTCGGTTACTTTCTTGATTCCGCCATCCAATTGGATGCTCGCAAAACCAAGGTCTTTTTGCTCGATACCCATTTTGTTCATTTGATTACGCATGTAGTCGTTGTGGGTTTTTTCACAACCATGTTCAAGCAACAGGACATGTTTAACAAGTGGATGAACAATATACCCTACCATAGTAGTTGCATACATTTGCTCAGATTTACCAGCATTGTTTCCGCATCCTTCTGTGTGAGCCAAAGCTACAAAACGAGATAACTCAGGTTGGCCCGCTTTTTTGTTGTTCAAGTCTTTGGCAATCATGTTTGCAACCTGACCAGAACATAAGCTAGTTGGCAAAATCAATCCAATATGACCATCGTTTTCTGCACGATTCATTTGGAAGTTCACAGCTGGAACGCCCTCTGTTTTGATCACAATCGGTTCGCCAGTTGGTTCTGGAGCATTCAACAGCACATCCAACTTGCTTGTATCTGTTTGCTTCCAGTTCCGCCAAATTTGTACCTGCGCATGGCCTGCCTTCTCCCCTACACTTCGTTGGCCTGAAGCGACGTTTAAGGTCAGTTCAAAGGTTTGTGAACCAAGATCATCCATCGACATACCCTCTTGGTATTGACCCGCGTTGATATCCATATCATTGGATAGCAATTCAAAACGACGGGAAGTGGTGACCACTTTCAAGGTTGGAACAAACGGGAAGTTGGTAATCGATCCATTCCCTGTTGTAAAGAAAATCAAGTTACAGCCGGAAGCCACTTGACCTGCAATACTCTCTAAGTCATTTCCAGGACTGTCCATAAAATGGTATCCGGATTCATTCATCGGTTGACCGTAATCAATGGCATAATCCAAACGGGATTCTGGATCCTTCTTGTTGGCGGCTCCAATAGACTTCAGATAAATATTGTAAAGACCACGGAATTTATTCCCGCCAGATGGGTTTCCTTCTGCACTCGCACCATGGAAGCCGGCACGTGCCTTAAAGTTATCAACTAAAGATAAAAATTTCTTAGCCGTTTCCAAATCGCGAACTTTGCGCAACACATATGGCTCTGCTCCGATCAATTCGTCAGTTTCAGCTAAGTTGGCAGCACCGCCGTAACGGATCAATTCTTTGGCAATCCAGCCAAGTAGTGGGTTGGCAGAAATTCCGGAAAACGCATCAGATCCACCGCATTGGAGTGCAATTTTTAGATGGCTGATGGACTCTGGAGTCCGTCCTGTTTTATTGACGATTGGCAACCACTCTTGAACGACCGCTTCCGCCTTTGCTAGATTTTCTTCGAACCCTCCATGTACGGAGATAAATTTATGCAGGACATCATCCAATGGATAGTTGTGTTCGCGCATATACTTTTCAACCATCTCATTGGTTACAGCTTCAATCCCAAGGTCTACAGCAAGCACTGCACCCACATTTGGATTGACCATAAATCCGGACAACGTACGAAGCAATAAATCAAGGTTATTTGGCTTTTCCGCGCCACCCTCAGTGTGTGCCACTGGAACAATGCCGTCGACATTTTCATAGTTTTTCAATTCGCCTTGCATACGTGCAGCAAGCTGCTTTACAAAGCTTCCTGTACGGGAGGTTGTCCCTAATAGAACGATATTGTTACGGGTCCCTACACCGCGTGATTCACTGCGGCGATACCCCATGAACGTGCGTGTTTCAGTATAGGCAGGAACAGCTTCCGCTGGTTTAAAGTTCTTTTCATCTAATATAAAAGGAGGAATGTCATCGGAAAAATTAGCCTTCTCGGGTAAGGAAAATTTCAGTTGACGCACACTTAATGCATCCAACACACCTTGGTTAATCACATAGTTTCCTGGATTAATCGCTTGTAAGGCCGTCCCAAATGGCAGTTCCCAGGATAATAAAGCTTCACCAGGTGCAATCGCTTTCAGTGCGAAGCGATGTCCTTCCATTACGGTATGATCAAGAGTCAACTCTTGGCCTTGATAATGAATGATCGTGCCAGCGTCCAATTGGCGGGTAGCAATCGCGCAATTATCCCCAGGTAACGGAAGTCGAGCGACTTCTTCAAATTGGTAAGATGTGTTCATAGATCTCTCTCTCCTTTTTCGTTATCCCTTATATATCCTTTTCATAGCCACACTGATTTTTTCTATGATATCTGCTGATCCCCCATCAAAAATTGTGATCCAGCTAGTCCATCTATCGTGTGGATTGTGCACATGAATATGCAAAGTCATTGTATCACAAAATGTCATAACTTGGTGACATTTTTCTCTGGAAATGAAAGTTTTTATTAGAAATAAAGAAAAGAGTGAATTTTTCTTTAGTTAGCGACATCTCTCTGTTAAAATATGGTTGATTACTAGAATTGAGGTGACGTAAAAATGAAACAAAGACGCTGCGGCACATCTGATTTGAAATTGAGCACACTGGGCTTGGGATGTTGGGCCTTTGGAGGCGGTGCCTATTGGGGAGAGCAAAGCCAACAGGATGTTCAAGAGGTCGTCGACCGAGCATTTGATTTAGGAATCAACTATTTTGATACCGCTGAAGTCTATAATGATGGGGAAAGTGAAAAGTCCCTAGGACTAGCCTTGAAAGGAAAAAGGGACAAAGCCATCATCGGCACGAAGATCCCACCATCAAAGCTCTATCCGGCAGATATTCGTAAACACTGCGACGAGAGCCTGAAGCGACTTCAGACCGATTATATTGATCTGTACATGGTCCATTGGCCGATTAATGAACAATCGCTAAAGCACTATACCCATGACGAAAGCATTCTCACCCAATCTCCGAGGAACCAGGAGGCGTTTGAGATGTTGGCCGCTTTACAAAAAGAAGGAAAGATCCGCTATATCGGGATCAGCAACCACGGAGTGAAGCAAATGGAAGTCGTGCGGAAAACTGGTGTTAGCGTTGTGGCCAACGAATTAGCCTATAACCTCTTTTCGCGTGGAATTGAGGCAGAAATCCTTCCTTATTGTGAGGAACACGGGATGGGCATCATTGGCTATAGTCCCCTGCTTCAAGGGCTATTGTCAGGAAAATACGACGCGATCGAACAGATGAAACCAAGCCTTGTTCGCACCAGACACTATCATCGTTCCCGCGCTGCCGATTCCCGTCACGGTGAAGAAGGCGCCGAAGCGGAAATGATGGAAGCCCTTGCAGGACTGAGAGAGTTAGCACAAGAACTAGGCGTGACCATGACCGTCCTTTCCTTGGCCTGGGCGATCGCCAACCCAGCGATCACCTCTACTATCGTCGGATCCCGCAACCTGGCACAGTTGGAGCTGAATGTAGAGGCTGCGTCCTATCGTCTATCGGAAGATGTGATCCATCGGATGAACGAATTGTCCGAGCCCGTTTTGCAGAAGTTAGGTAATAACCCCGATTATTTTGAGAATCGGAACCGGAGTCGGGTAGAGTAAGTGTTTGTGGACCTTCTCGAAGGGAGGTTACTTGCTGATGAAGGACTTTTCGAGGATTTTTCGTACGAGACTTGTCCTTCATCACGTTAATAACGGAAAAAGTTTCCGTTATCCCTAAAAATAGGGGCTCGGCGACCAAGATAGCGGAAACTTTTTCCGTTATGTGTTTTACTAAACAAATTGTAAACGTTTGCAATTAAGATTAACGGAAAAGTTTTCCGTTAATTAGATCAAAGCGATCCGAAATTCATAGATAACGGAAAATTTTTCCGCTATTGCTCGCCTTCAAATCAACTAGCTACCATTTTATTTATTCATTCTCATCGGAAGGGTTGCTTGAGAGTAGCAAATCGTTAGTTTTTTTCTCCTGTATACCCAGATGTTTTTTTATTGTATCGATTTCCTCCAAGATGATTTTGGTATTTACCCAAGCTGCGACCGAAACAATGACTAGTATTGCATAGATTATTAAACTTAAAAGTTCCATATTACCATCCCCCCATTCACTTAACTAATCGTACCATATTTTTCCTGACGAATATCAAAAAGAAGGACCGAAGTCCCCCCCTAAATACTCTCCTGCTTCAATCCATCCAAAATGTTTTCTTTTTTAACCTTGGCCCCTGAATAAAGCATAGCTGAACCTACGATCACAAATACCGCCACTAAGCACCAAAGGATACTCGTCCAAGGCAATGTAAAGGCAAAATCAAAACTATTCATCGCTGCCTGATGGACCCAGTACATTAGCACGATGCTGATCGGAAGTCCGTAGAGCAACGCCTTTACTCCATAAAAACGAGTATTCAATCCCCGCTGCAATGGATTTATCATCTTCCACTATCAATATGTTCACGGGATCCTCCCTTTAATCCATTCCTTATACTCTTCCAATGTGTATTCATCGGTTTTAACAACCGTCCAATGATGATCTTTTTCCTCCACATAAAGCTCAATTAAAATTTCCCCACCCGATTCCTCGAAATCATCGCGCAAATAGCCGATTCCCCCATGAACCAGGATGACAGCTTCCTGATCGGATAATTGTTTTACCTTAATCCGCTCATAGCCTTCCTCACTAAAATTGGCATCGATTAGCTTAAAACTATCATTTAATGATTCTACTTCATATTTTTCCGTATTGACCCCGTTTTGACGGCTTGAGCTGGATTCTAAAAGGGGGTATCGGTCCCACAATACCTGAACATCGTTCTGCAAAACGGCTTGTGTTCGATAGTACATGTATTCTCTAACAGGTTTTATCCATTCTACCCAATCTGATGGCTCAGGTTCGATAAAACTATTCTGCCCCTGACTGGCGTTGCACCCGAGTAAGCCGAAAATTCCCAGCATAAAAATAACCTTTTTCATCATTTCACCTCTAGTAAATAGGACGGGTTCAATGTAAAAAAGGTTACAAAGCAATCAGCGAAAGGGGCTGCTTACTAAATACAACAGATAATAGAACAATTCTCTAAAGAAAAAAGGCAACTTTGCCTGCCAACTTCGATAAACTGTGCTCTGTGTAGGAGAGGAGTAAGCCTCCATTCCAAAATCCGCAGCCATCGTCATCGCTCGCTTCATATGTAGGGGATCGCTTACGATCGTAAACGTCTGCAATCCCTTTTCAATTGCAAGTTTATAAGCATACTTTAAATTTTCTTCGGTGATCCTTGATTCGGTCTCAATTAAAATATCCTCATCCCTCACCCCATGTTCCAGGGCGTACAAGCGTGCTACTTCTGATTCTGCAAATTCATTCGCTTCCCCTTTTCCTCCGGTAAAAATCAACTTTTGCACATACCCATTCGTGTAGAGCCGAATCCCATGGTTGATCCGTTCCTGAAAAACCGGGGAAGGTTGATTTCCCCAGACAGCTGCGCCTAAAACAATCGCTGCATCCGTTCTTGCCCGCTGATTTTCACTGCCATATGACCAGATGGACAAGCCACTGTAACAGACGAAGGCTATACAAAATGCCAGTAACCATAAACTAATTTTTTTCTTCATGACTTCTTAAATAATATCCAAAGGAACCTTTCTCTGCGGTTTCGGAAATACCCGGTCCAATTTCTCTAGATCCTCAGCAGTTAATTCGATACATGCCGCTTCTGCGTTTAGTTTCACATGATGTTCCTGAACGGCTTTTGGAATAGCTAGCACGTAAGGTGTGCGGATCGTCCAGGCGAGGGCAATTTGCAAAGGGGTCGCGTTGTATTGATTAGCCAGTTGCAGCACGATTGGATCTGACAATAATTGCTTGCGCAGAGATCCTCCCTGTGCCAAAGGACTATAGGCCATGAGCGGTACCCCCTGCTCCTCTTGCCACGGAAGAAGGTCAAAATCGATTCCCCTTGATCCAAGATGATACAGCACTTGATTTGTGGCACAGTTCTGCCCGCCAGGATTGTTCCACAGCTCTTTCATGTCTGCCACGTCAAAGTTGGAGACGCCCCATCTAGCGATTTTCCCCGCTTCACGCAATTTCTCCATTCCTTCAATCGTCTCCGCCAGGGGAACACGGCCTCTCCAGTGCAGCAAATATAAATCTAGGTGATCAGTGCCAAGCCTTCTGAGGCTGTTTTCACAAGCTGATATAATCTTACTGTGGCCTGCATTGTGGGGATATACTTTGGATACTAAAAAGACGTCCTCTCTTCGCCCGCGGATCGCTTGTCCGACGACTCGTTCGGCATTTCCATCGGCATACATTTCCGCCGTATCAATCAGCTTCATCCCAAGCTCCAACCCGATTTGTAAAGCTTTGACTTCCTCTTTCTCACAGTGGGGTTTTTCCCCCATATTCCACGTTCCCTGCCCAAGAGATGGCAACGATATCCCATCCGGCAACTTTACGCGGTGCTTTTCCAGGCAATCCATTAGATCTCCTCCTTTTTTTCCATTTCGATATCCCCATTTTATCCCATTCCATGCAAAAGGGCTAGGCATCCGCCTAGCCCCTCTACTATCTGCGATCTCCATCAAGCAGATCCCCTAATGAACCGAGGATGCTGCCTTCCCCTTTTCTTTGCCCACCTGTTTGGGGTGCTGCGGCATAAATCCGGTCAGCCAGGCGACTAAATGGAAGGGATTGGATCCATACCTTCCCAGGACCGCGCAAGGTCGCGAAGAATAGCCCTTCACCACCGAACAGGGCAGTCTTGACCCCTTTAACGAATTGGATATCATAATGCACGTCCCTCGTCATCGCCACCAAACAGCCGGTATCGACCCTTAGCATATCCCCGTGCTGCAGTTCCTTTTCGATGATCGTTCCGCCAGCATGGACGAAGGCAAGCCCATCTCCTTCCAGCTTTTGCATAATAAAACCTTCACCGCCAAAGAATCCCGCACCTAACTTACGTTGGAACTCAATGCCCACACTGACCCCTTTGGCTGCACCGAGGAAGGAGTCCTTCTGACAAATCACTTTCCCCTGCAATTCAGCCAAATCTAAAGTTATGATTTTCCCCGGATAGGGGGCTGCAAGGGCAACATGCCGTTTTCCATTCCCTGCATTCGTAAAAACTGTCATGAATAAACTTTCCCCGGTCAAAAGGCGTTTCCCTGCCCCTAATAGGCTTCCAAAAAGTCCGCGGTTCTCCTGGCTTCCGTCGCCGAAAATCGTCTCCATCTCAATCGCCTGATCCATGTACATCATACTTCCTGCTTCGGCAACAACCGTCTCCCGTGGATCCAATTCAATTTCTACAAATTGCATGTCATCGCCATAAATTTGATAGTCTATTTCATGTGCGTTTCTCATCATATCCCTCTTTCCTATTAACGAAATGAATCTATATTGGTTATACGCATAAATTGGTGAAAAGATTCAAGCGATTACATCGAGACCAGATTTTTTTCTTCACCTATGTATCACCCTCTGTTAAAATATTGAGACATATTCAAGTGAATCGTTCATGAGCGGCACCCATACTCTTCAAGAATCGGAGAGATAGAAAAAATAGGGAGAGAGAATCTTAATGAGTAAAGAAAGTCTTGTTTTGATCGAACAAAGAAGGCAGATCCCAACCGGTAGAAATTCCGCACTCGTCTTGTTGTGGGCATTAGGGCTGGCCGCCTTTTTGGTCAATGCTGATAGCCGCGCGGTCGCTCCTGTGCTTCCCGCCATCGCTGATGACCTGCAAATTCGCGAATCGACTGCCGGTTTGTTAATTTCCGCCTACGCCATACCTTATGGATTGTTTCAATTAGTCTATGGACCTATTGCCGATCACATCGGTAAAACACGAACAATCACCCTGGCACTTGCCCTCTTTTCCATCGGTACAGTAGGATGCGGTTTGGTTTCCTCATACGAATCCCTTTTTATTCTACGGGTGATCACAGGCGTTTTTGCTGCGGGAATTATCCCCATTGCTTTGGCGCAAATTGGCGACAGCTTTGACTTTGCAGAGCGTCCCAAGGCGATCTCGCTTTTTATGGCCTTCTCCACTTCCGGTCAGGCCCTTGGCATCGTCATCGGTGCTTTCGTTTCAGAATTTTTCACCTGGAAATGGCTGTTCTTGCTAATCGGCCTCGGCGGGCTTCCTACACTCCTCTTCTTTTTTTGGCAAAGAGGTAGGGAAAACGGAGGAGTTGGAGCAGCACCCGTGGTGGCTTCCATCCCCTTGAAAGAGAGGTATAAGCGGATATTGTCAAGTAAACGGGCCCGTATCATCTATTTGCTGGTCTTCCTTGAAGGCTCCTTATTTTTTGGCGGTTTTACCTATTTAAGTGTTTATGCCAACCAAAATCTGCACCTCTCTTATTTGGTCGTCGGTCTGCTCGCCGCCTTGTTTAGCCTTTCTGCTTTGGTCGGGAGCCAGTTCATTACCCGGGCGATTCATAGAATTGGACAAAAAAATATGGCGCTATTCGGCGGTCTCATCATGACAGGTGGGTTTACCGTGATTTGGCTAATTCCAGCCCCTTGGGCACTTGCTCTTGGCTTTTTCCTACTCGGGATCGGATACAGCTTCTGTCATTCCACTCTACAAACGTTCGCGACAGAGCTTTTGCCAGAAGCGCGTGGAACCTGCATGTCGCTTTTTGCCTTCTTTCTCTTCATCGGTACCGGGATTGGACCAGCGATCCTTGGCTATGTGTATGAATATGGCGGTGCGGAAGTGATGCTGGGGATCACTGTCGTATGTTTTCTCCTTTTCTCTCTACTGTGCCGCTCGGTGTTTCGGAGTGGAGCGTTTCGGTAGTAGGTTGCGTTTGCTTATTGGGAACGGTACACTTTGGCTATGCGGTAAAACTTTCCTAAGGAGAAATCGTGATGATTAATAAAGTTGGAAAAATTACTTTGTATGTGAATGATCAGGAACAAGCGAAAGATTTTTGGATCAATAAGCTAGGCTTTGTATTGAAGTTTGAACAACCCATAGGGCCGGACTTTTCTTGGATTGAGGTCGGACCGAGCGAAGACGAGTTCACCACCCTTGTACTCTATTCCAAGTCGGCGATGGAAAAACAAAACCCATCCGCAGTTGCCCATCCCTCCATTCTTTTTAGTACAACAGACATTGAATCCGGCTATGAAAAAATGCAACAACAAGGAGTTCAAGTCGAGCAACTATTAAAAATGCCATTCGGCACTATGTTTACGTTCTTTGATCAGGATGGGAACAGGTATATATTGAGGGAAGATAAATAGGTTGTATAATGCAGTAGCCACATATGGGATGATATGTGGCTTGTTTTTTAATGGTATTCACAACAAAAGCCTTGTCAATTTTTGGAACCACTAATTGCCCGTTGAATGGCATGAATCACTCCCGTATGCATTCCTTCATGATGTAAACTAAACGAGAGGATCTCACCAATTGTATCCATCTTAATTCCAAGCCGTACAAAGGGTTTTATTGCATTTTCCTGCAAGCGGTTGCCAAGAGATTCCTTAATATAAACCGTTTGCTTTTTTAGTTCATCTGACAAGGTTTTCAACGTTGGAGGTTCTATTTGCCATTCGCTTGGTCTTGTCCGATTGCCAAACAGCGTCACAATTTCTGGAGAAAGTTGTTGGGGTAACCCTGCAAAGTTCGAAGCAAGCTGATCTTGGACGATTAAAATATGACCAACGTTCCAACGAATCGTATTGTTAAATCCCTTAGGCATAATATCCGCCAGATCTTCTGTGATAGATTCTAAACTATGGAGAGTAATGGCTCGAACCACTTCCACTTGTCTTAGCAACATTTCGTTAGTCATGACAGCCAGCCTCCTAAAAATTACGTCAGTATTTTTGTGAAGGTGAGGGTCCTCCCTAGATCCTCAAACTTCTCTTTCATCCATCAAACTCTTATGTATCCAAATAGCTGCCCCAGAACCGTCGCCCATGGCAATGGTCACTTGTTCCGAATGGGCAACCACATCACCAGCAGCCCATACATGGCGTATATTTGTCATTTTGGTTCGAGGATGGACAACAATATGTTGATTTTCAAGAACTTCTACACCTAATTGTTTCGCAAGGGCCGACTTCACTTCGTTCCCCCCGAACGCAACAAAACCGCGTTCACCTGTAATTTCCTGCCCACTTTTCAAGATCACTCCTTGTAGGTAGGAATTTTCCTCCATGACCTTTTGAATGGCTTCGTTAACATATTGAATCCGATGAACGTGAAGTTCGTTTATGAGTTGTTCCGAGATTTCCGTCTGTTCATGATTGATGTAAACAAGATCGTTTGTCCAGTAAGAGAGAGTGAGGGCCATCTTGGCCCCTACATTTCCCGCACCCATGACTATCGTACGTTTATTCTTCACTTCATAGCCATCACAATCTGGACAAACGTAAACGCTAATTCCTAGACAATTTAGAAGCTCGGGAAAGGCGGGAATCCTGTCCATTACACCTGTTGCTAATAACAATCGCTTTGTTTCATATTGGAGGCCGGTTTTTACAGTGAGCAGAAATCCTTTGTCCATCTTTTTGGCACTGTCTACTATTTCCGATTGAAACTCAACTCCAATTTTTTCTGCTTGCCTTTTTCCAATCTGACGAAGGTCTTGCCCACTAATCCCATCTGGCCAACCTAATATATTATGATAGCTTTTACATAATGTTGAACGACCGTGATTTGAATCAATAACAAGAACTTTATGTTTATACCTCCCTAATTGGATAGCTGCCTGAAGACCAGCAATACCGCCACCTACAATAATGCAATCATATTGCACAGGCCAAAACCCCTTTCTTTGATCCTTTACATAGATAGGACTTTCACCCCTAATTTTCCCTCTTTATCTGAAAGTAGACCTGCATTGCCTTTAATCTTAAGGAAAACCAACTCAAAATTAAGATAAGGTAATTACTTCATATTTTGAGGCTAACTCAATAAATTGGGCCATTCCGCTGATTTTCCCAGCCACTAACTTCTCATTTAGCTTATAAAAGTCAACACATGTTTTACAAGCAAGAACGTCAACACCCTTTTCTTCCAGTTCTTTTAATTGGAGAGAAACAAGCGAACTTTCCGTTAATGTAAACACACCGCGGTTCATGCAAAAAACAGCTACAGGCAGTTCTTCTCTTTGCTTAAGAATAGTAAAGAAGGTTTCTAAGATTCCTTCTCCTAGTTCTCTTTCTCCTTTACCAAGCTGATCTGAAGCAAGTAAAATGACTTTGTTTTTCAATTTCTCCACCTCACTAATTTATTAATGCTATGTTACCATATTTAAACATAAATTAGAGAATCAGGAAATCTAGTCCGCGAAAGTGAAAAACGGATCCAGCTAATACTAAATGCTAAAGTAAAACCATGTAAAACAACAAAAAAGAAAAGCGTGATTCGGTATACGAATCGACGCTCGAAAAATAAAAAGGGCTTTTTCATTTTATTCCGTTGGCTTAAGAGGTTGGCTTTCGATAATTTTCTCAACTTCTTCATATCCTGGTGGAAAGGCGAAATTATACCTTGCAGGCAGAGCAAAAACATATTTTCTATTTCGTCCAAGTTCCCTCGGACCGATCGGCGCCGCACCAATATGGAATTTTTCCTGTTGCAAGCCTTCCCATTGCTGCAAGGTAAAGATCATGATCGGGATATCCTGCCGTGGATTTTCTTTCTTCCATTCAGGATGTCGAATAAGAAGCATCGGCCCCGTCTCACCCTGTGATTGATCCCCAATCGGTTCCCCTACCCATTTCTCGTTAACGATCTGATACCCTTCCCAACTTTTTGGGAGCGTAAAGGTAAAACCATATTCGCCATTTTTGTAGATGATGCTGTTGGCTTGCTCTGGTTCTTGCTCTTTTTCTTGTTCTTGCGTTGGCTTTTGCGGTTGCGAAGAACCCGATTCTTTAGCAGGTGGTTCCACCTGTGTCTGTGCTGGTGGTGGTTGAATGTCTTCCCCCTGTGTAGGTTTTTGATTCGTCTGCTGTGTACAGCCAACGATCAACCCAGTCATGATAATTAAGGGGAACATAAATCCTTTTTTCATGGTCTATCCCTCTTTTCTTTTGCTATTCCTTAGACGTAGTAAATCGTTTTAAGGTTGCATCATACAAGTTTCCGAAAATAACGGAAGTTTTTTCCGTTATTTCTTTTTTCTAAGTCAATTGAACCGGAATAGCGGAAAAGTTTTCCGCTATTCGTTTCTGTAATCGTTTACAAATCAGTTGCATAGATCCCTAACGGAAATATTTTCCGCTAATCAACCTTCATTTATTCGATCCCACATGATAGCGGAATTTTTTTCCGTTATGCCCTCGGACAATGACTCTCCTCAATATAAAAAGCCGCCCCATAAGGTCTCCGAACCAGACCCCACAGGACAGCTTTCTCGCAAATCTATCTACCTGTATACCAACCACTAAGTCAAAATCCGCTTCTCTCCTTCAATAGCCTGAATCGGCCCAATATCTTGCGTGAATTCAAGGGTTCCAAGGTAATTCTTGTTTTCATCGCGAACGGCAAAGTAGCGGATATACACGTAACGATCTCGGAATTTGATCCAGAAATCCTCTACATCTTTTTTACCAGATCTGAAGTCATCCAGTAAATCTTCGACCATGTGGACACTTTTTGGTGGGTGGCAATTTTGCACAGTGCGTCCGATGACGGCTTTGGTTCGGGCGAAGATTCGCTCTTTTCCTTGAGAGAAGTAGCGAACCACGTCCTCATGGTCGATGAAGGTGATATCTACTGGCAAGTGGTTCAGGATTAGCTCCAGTTGTTTCAAGGACAATACCCCAGTCTCAAACTTCACGAAACCGTCAGACATGATTTTTGCATCCAACTCTTTTCTTTCCGGTTTCCATTCGACTGTTGGGGCAGTGAGGCAAAAGCCGATTTCATCGCTTTCGGCGGCGATCTTTACCCACTCATCCTCGGTAAATTGACTCATTGCCATCGGGAATAGAATGGTCTCTTCCCGGTAAATCATTCCATATATCTCGTCCACCATATACTTTATCCGTTCCAGGATCGCCTGCTGGTACCCTTTATAATCCGTTAGGTTCCCTTTTAATGCTTTTATGGCGTCACGAATCATATCGTCCATTCTCCACATATTGGTGGATGGTCCATAAATTCCATACTTCTCCAAATAGGGGAAAATCAAATGTTCTTTGCGCATATAGTGTTTATCGATATCGAGCAAAAGATTACAATCCTCTAGCAATTTATAGACGTGTTCTTCCGAATCCTCCTCAATGAACTGTCCCACATGCGGTTTAAGCTTCGTCTGGATCAATTCATCCAAGGCTTTATTCTCTAATTTAAAAGTATGAACCGGATGCCCCGGTACGTCCTCTGGATTCAGTGGTTCTTCGATGTTTCCTTTTAAAATGGACATATGTGCATCAGATAATCGTTTCGTTTCACTTTCAGAAAAATCTCCAGCCTCCAAGATGTCACGTTGCATCTGAGAAATTTGCGCAACTTCCTCCACAGTGACTGTACCGATCTCTTGATCAAAACGGGCTTTTACCTGATCCACGTCTTCCCCATTGTATAAAGAACGAAAGATGTCAAGGATCTTCAGAAGGCGCTTTGAAACTTCCTCTGTATGCTGTTCACGGTTATTAATGATCTCACTCATGGCTCGTACCCCTATAATTTATTATAATTCGTCAAGTGCGAATGATAAGCTTTCTCATAGATAGGGTATCATGTCGTGAACATCTTGTTAGTGATGGGTGTCACATAAGAGGTGTTACATGCCTTCTTTATTTGCTAACCTCTTTTCCTCGTCTTATTCTTTCTGTAAAAATTCTATCAGCTCTTTGCTCGGTAACGGCTTACAAATATAAAAGCCTTGTGCCATATCACAATGATTCGCTTTGAGAAAATCCAATTGTTCCTTTGTCTCTACCCCTTCTGCGACGACTGTCATATTCAAGCTTTGTGCAGTGAAAATAATCGATTGCACAATCTTTGCTGTCTGTTCATGGCTGAGGACATCTTTTATAAATGAACGATCAATTTTCACCTTATCAAATGTGATCCTGCGCAAATAGTTTAAAGAGGAATACCCCGTACCAAAATCATCCAAAGCTAGTAAGATCCCCATCTCCTTTAACTCTGTTAACTTGGTTTCTGCTTCAGCCATATTGTACATGGCCACATTCTCTGTAATTTCCAGGCCCAAACGTTGAGGGTGAAAATTAGTTTCTTCAAGCACTTGCTTTATTTTGGGGATTAATTGATGATCCGAAAATTGCCGCGGAGATATATTGACACATAACTTTTCTGGTGCACATCCCACTTTCTCCCATGCTTTATAGTCTTTACAAGCCTTGCGCAAAACCCACTCCCCAATCGGGAGGACCATCCCTGTCTCTTCGGCAATCGGAATAAACTCACTAGGCATGATTCGTCCGTACAATGGATGTTCCCAACGCAATAATACCTCAACAGCCATGACGGCACCGGAAGAAATCTGAATTTTAGGTTGGTAGTATAATTCGAGTTCCCCTCTTTCCAGCGCCTTGCGAAGGCCGTTGGCAATCATCATGCGCCTTTGATTGGAATCCTCAATCCCCTGGGAATAGTATCTCCAATGGTTTTTCCCATTAAATTTTACGTCGTACATGGCCGCATCGGCATTTTTGATTAATGTTTGCGGATCACTTCCATGCTGTGGAAAAAGACTGATCCCAATGCTAGGGGTAATAAAAATCTCATTATTGTCAATCAAAAAAGGAAAACCAAGCGCATCAAGGATGCGTTCGGCGATTGGATCCACGTCCATTTTAGAGACATTTTGGATCAGGATGATAAACTCGTCCCCTCCTTGCCGGGCAACCAAATCCCCTTCTCTCAGACAACCGCGAAGCCTTTTAGCAACTTGTCTTAATAAATGATCTCCGATATTGTGTCCGAGCGTATCATTGACCATTTTAAACTGGTCCAAATCGATAAAGAGAATCGCCAGGCTCGTAGTCTCCGATACAGCCTGACGAATGGCTCGCTCCAGTTGGTCATGCAAAAACTTGCGATTGGCAAGCCCCGTCAGGTCATCATGGAAAGCACGGTATTTCATTTTCTCCTCGGTTAGTTTCCGTTCCGTAATATCGATAATGACCCCAATATATTTGTTTTGTTGATCTTCCTGCACATGATAAGGAATCCCCCAATCCTCCACCCAGCGAATTTCTCCATCAGGCCTAATAATCCGGTATTCATCAATGGTGATTTCCCCTTTTTGTTTTTTCTCTCTCCGCTTGAGGGCAATGGGCACATCATCTGGATACAAAGATTTGATCCAGAGATCCGGGTCTTGATAGAATTCCTCCGCAGGCTTGCCAAAGATGTTTTCAAATCCTTTGGAGAAATAAGCCGTGTGGTTCACTGTATCGATAATCCATATGGCGATATCAAGATGATTGGCAATATTAATCAAATCATCTGTACTAAGACTTATGCGTTGGTACATCATCATATCTCCCCGACTTTCAGTGTTATTGGTAATATCCCCTCGTTCATGGAACCAAATAACAAGCCGAATGAAAAAACTATTTTATAAATAGGGATGATTTCAGTTGAAGAATTAGGTATGATGAAAAGTAGGACAAAATAAACTTTTCAGAATAGTTAAGGAGGAACAAAACTATGGAGATGACATTAAGTCTGGCGAGAAAACTGATTGAAATCGGAAAGGAAAAAGCCACACAGGATTTTGGCCGTCCGATCTGTATTGCCATTGGGGATTCTTCGGGCGAATTGCTGACCTTTGACCGAATGGAAGGCTCTCCCGTGCGCAGTATCCAGATTTCCCAACAAAAGGCTTATACCGCGATTCGCATGGGAATTCCGACGGATATCTTTCTTCGCAGGCTAAAAGAGGACGGGCTGGAAATCAGTTATTACTGTGATTCGAAATTAACGGCACTCCCAGGCGGGCATCCGCTGAAAAATAAATCAGGCCAAGTTATCGGTTGCGTCGGAATTAGTGGCCTTGCGGCAAGTGAAGACCATGCGATCACCGAGTATATTGCCGGACTGATTGCTGAAGAGAGCCTGTAAGAAAAGTAGATAAAACTCGAAATCAAAATGACAATTAAAGGACTTCTCATAACAGTTATGTTATGAAGAAGTCCTTTGCTCTTTTGACTTTCCCACAAGGTTTAGTTATTGGTCTGAAGCTAATTTACCACGATCTGCCGCATACGGGGGCTGTTCTAGCCACCCTCTCTTAATGATAGTTTTTTGGATATCTTCAACATAGGCTGCGATCTTCGTTAACGATTGAGTATATAGGATGCCAATATCTCTTCTTCCATTTACTGCAACTGAATTTCCAAAAGCCCGTATTTTCATTGAAAACATATCCATTTTATGGTATAGCATAATCTTATCTGAAAAAGGAGATATGGTTGATGATGTGACTAAATCGTCAAGAAAAGTGGGTGCAGGCAAATTTTCATCATATAGCTTTTGCATATAGTTTTCCACATTGGTAGTTGTCATATCTCTGCCTCTTTCAAACAATTCCCTAACCTTTTTATCCTGTGCTACTTGGGCGAACGCCATAATGAGCGCTTTACTCGTTACATTATTTTCTATATTATCGTATAAATGGGTAATTTCCAATGCATGCATGGGTCGAACATGCCCAAAGAAACCATTAAGAAAATCATGTTGAACATATTCAACCTTGTCAGGAATTGGAATTAACGGTGGTTTAATGATGAGCCCTTTCCCCATTAAGATTTCTTTGATCTGCTCCATTAAATCAAGGGTTGAATCAATACAATATCTAAAAAAATCCTTAACATCTTTTCTAAATAATAATGGTAATCCAACACTATAAATACTCAAGCCTGCTTTTGCGGTATATTTGAGATAATGGACATAAAATTCATCTTGAAATAAGCGAGGAGCACTTAAATTTACGTCCTCGTCTGAAAATCCATGAGGTATTGGGAAGCTTTCTTTCGTAAAAATTTCTTCAATCGTTTTCATAAACTCTTGACTTAATTCTAATGCATTCTCTAATAAGGTTTTAATATCCTCATCCTCAACGTGCTGAAGATAATAGTTTAAAATGCGTATTGCCATGCTGTTTCCCATATAGGTAGCCCAAAGTTTGCCCATTTCTGCCGATGTTAGATTTTCCACAGTGTTTGTTTTATTGGAACTTATATTAATTGGTTTCATCCTTTTCCGAGCAACCTCTTTCTTTTTTTGTTAGTATTTTCCTCCCTTTCAAATCATATTCTCGTGTCTTTTTTTACTCTTGCAACTTTTTATTCCACCATCTGAAATGACCATAGAATAGAAAAAAGAGGAGCCAATCAGCTGTGTACGAATAACCAAGATTCCACCATTTCATGTGCTCCATAAAATGAGTGGTAATGGCAAGCCATTCGATAAAAATGGCTAAAAGCGTCCAATAAAAGATATGTCTTATGAGCTTAAACTTAGTCTTTCGTTTGGGGATCGTCTGTAGAAAAAGATAGGTAACCACAGGATATATTCCAAATTGTTGCATTAAGTGATATATATACGTTTGCATTTTGGTTCCATGTGGGTAGTCCCATAATGGATAATGCTCAGTAAACAGGAAATCAACAGCGGCGGAAAAGTATGTTGCTAATAGGCAAGTAGGGTAGAAGTATATAATCTTTTTCTTATCTGCAAAAACAAAAAAGCAAATCCAGGAAATTACAAATAAAGTCGTAGAAAAGGTCATTAGTTAACACCAAGTTTTTTTTATTTTTGATTATTATATCCATAAATTTACAGTTACTATCGTTTAGTTAAAATAAAATCGCACTTCCATACTTCATTTCAGTGTGATTCCCTTTTTTCTCCTCTACTGTCCGAATAAATAAAAAAAGCGTGATTCTATGGATGAATCAACGCTCAAAATGACCCTTCATCTGTAATTTTGCACCTTGCATTGAACACGTTAGATTGTTGTCTAACTCCTCTTTTTTTATTGACCCAATTGGTATACCTTGGAGAATTTCTCTTCGAAATATTGGATCAGGTAGTCTGCATTCAATTTCTCTCCGGACACCTTTTCGATAAGCTCTCCTGGTGTATAGATCTTTCCATATTGATGGATCTGCTCTCTTAGCCATTCCCGAATGGGAAGAAGATTGCCTTCCGTAAGCAGTTGGTGGAATCCCGGGATTTTTTGTTGGATCACATGATAAATTTGGGCGGAATACAAATTCCCTAGGGTATACGAAGGGAAATAACCAAATTCACCAAAAGACCAATGAATATCCTGCAGGACTCCTTCTGCGTTTGTTGGCGGTACGACACCTAAGTACTCTTTCATTTTGCTGTTCCAGATTTCCGGGAGATCCTTGGCATTTATTTCTCCCTGTATCATCGCTTTTTCCAATTCATAGCGGATCATGATATGCAGGTTATAGGTTAATTCATCAGCCTCTGTGCGAATCAAAGAAGGCTCTACGATATTGAGCGAGCGGTAGAAGTCTTCCAAGGAAACCTGCTGTAGTTGGGATGGAAAAGTCCTCTGCAAATCTGGGTACAAAGAAGACCAAAACTCTTTACTCCGGCCCACCATATTTTCTAAAAAGCGTGACTGGGATTCGTGGATCCCCATCGATGCACCATCCCGCAGGAAAGTTCCTTCAAGTTCCGGATCGATCCCCTGCTCATACAAAGCATGACCGGTTTCATGGATCACACTCAATACCGATGAACGAACATCGTCAATATAACGGGTCGTAATTCTCACGTCACGTAAGGAAATTCCCGTAGCAAACGGATGCGCACTCGCTCCCAGCACTCCGGCTTCCAGATTGAAGCCGAGCTTCGGCAGCAGATGAAAGCAGAATTCCTTTTGCTTTTGTTTATCAAATCCCTGCCCAAAAATATCTTCTCTCGGTTTATTGGGAGAAGTCTGAATACGTTGCAGTAGGGATAGGGTGCGGTCTTTCAAATTCGCGAACAGTGGATCCAATACCCTAACGGTATATCCCGGTTCGTACAGATCTAATAGGGCATCGTAGGGGTGTTCTTCATATCCATAACACTTTGTGAATTCCCGATTGATTTCAATTATCCGCTGCAATGTGGGTTCATAGAGCGAATAGTTGTCCGTCTTTTTTGCTTCGGCCCAGATGCTTTGCGCATTGGCAGTTAACACAACAAATTCACTGTACAATTTCTCCGGGATTTTTTTCGATTGTTCATAGGATCGCTTCGCTTCGCGCAGTGAGGCCATTGTTCGCAGGTCCCCATCTGCAGGGTTGGTGTCCTCTGTCAGAACCTGTAAGCACTCTCCCATTTCCTCAGAAGTTGTGATTCGAAACACCTCTGTAGATAACGTTCCCATAGCACTCGCCATGTAAGGGATCCCCTGTTTCGGCGCCCCCGTCTCCATATCCCACTGAACCAAGGCCAGGATACTTCGATAATGAGATAATTTCTCTTCGAGTTCTTTGAATTTACTCAGAGCCTGCTCTTTGTTCATGATTTCAAACTCCTTTAAACCTATTTTTTCCATTTTGGCACTTTGTGGGGAGATTATCAAGGGGGGTATCACGAGTTGGGAGCAATAGCGGAAAACTTTTCCGTTCTTCGTAAAACAGGGCGAGATTCTGATCAAATAAAGGAAAAAGTTTCCGCTAATTAGCATATTAACCGGCTTTCAAGCAAATTTAGGAGGGCTTAGCGGAAAAACTTTCCGTTATTTAGCACTTTTTCTGCTGATTCAAGATGATAGCGGAAAATTTTTCCTTTATATGCCCCCCACCATAACTGTCTACCTCGCCATCCAGCCTCCATCTACCACCATCAGATGTCCGTTCATGTAATTTGAGGCATCTGAGGCCAGGAAAACGACCGACCCTTTAAAATCGTCAGGAACTCCCCAACGTTCAGCTGGAATTCGCTCCAAGATCGCCTGGAATCTTTGCGGGTTGTTACGCAAAGCCTCCGTATTGTCCGTCGAGATATATCCTGGAGCAATGGCATTAACCTGAACGCCTTTGCTTGCCCATTCATTAGCTAGCGCTTTGGTTAATTGTCCAATCGCACCCTTACTAGCTGCGTATCCTGGAACCGTGATGCCACCTTGGAAACTTAAAAGAGATGCGGTAAAGATGATTTTCCCTGCGCCGCGTTCAACCATCTCCTTGCCGATTTCCCTGCTGAGGATAAATTGCGAATCAAGGTTCACATTCATCACTTGGTCCCAATATTCATCAGAATGTTCCGTAGCCGGTTGACGCAAGATGGTCCCAGCGTTATTCACGAGGATATCAATCCGTGAAAAATCGCTTTTTACCTGGCGGATGAAAGCATATAAAGCATCCCGATCAGAAAAATCACAGCTGTACCCTTTAAAATTACGGCCCAGAGCCCGTACCTCTTTTTCAACCTCACTTCCCTCGGTCTCTAGGGAAGCGCTCACCCCAATAATGTCAGCGCCTGCTTCCGCCAAGGCAAGAGCCATCGCTTTGCCAATTCCGCGTTTCGCCCCGGTAACGAGTGCTGTTTTTCCATCTAGTTTAAACAGATCAAGAACGCCCATCTTCTCTTCCCCCTTTTATTCATCAGCCGAACAGCGAAGCAAAATTTTCATTACTTTTCCTCCGCTTTCCATTTGTTTTAGTCCTTTTTCTAGATCCTCTAATGGATAAATATCTGTAATGATCTGGTCTAATGGCAGTTTTCCGCTGGCCGCCAAAGCAATCGCCTGGTCGAAATCTTCTCGCTCATAAACCCTGGCTCCCGCCAATTTTAATTCTCTCCAGAAAAAGCGGAAAAGATCGACTTTCACTGGTTCGCTGAAGATTGCGACAACAACAATCCGACCTCGGGTCCGCGGTAGCTGTGTCATCACTTCGGCCCCAACACTTGATGATGTCACCTCAAAGACAACATCCGCACCAGCTCCAGCGGTTTGCTGTTGCACATATGCCAAAAGATCCTGTTCTTTCGGATTGATAGTCTCCAAGCCTAATTCCTTCAGCAGTTCTAAGCGATATGGATTAATCTCAGAAACGAGAACCTTAGCCCCTGCTTCTCTCGCTACTAGGGCAATCAATGTGCCGATTGGCCCTCCTCCAAGAACGACGGCATACTCGCCAGCTTTTACTTCACCGATTCGCACATCGTGACAAGCAACAGCTAAAGGCTCAATCATTGCCCCGTGCTCCATGGACATTCCTTTCGGGAGTGGCAGGACAGTGAATGCTGGGACAGTCCAGTAGCTTTGAAAAGCACCCGGCGTTTCAATCCCGAGGAATTTTAGATTCTGGCAGATGTGATTATGTCCCGCATGACAGGCCGGGCAATCGCCACAAGGATCCAAAGGCATCACCGTTACCGGTTCGCCAACCGATACATGTGTGACACCCTCTCCGACAGCATGAACAACTCCTGACATTTCATGACCCAACGTTTGCGGGAACGTGACCCGTCTATCCATATGGCCTAAATACAGATGCAGATCTGTCCCGCAAATCCCGGCATACGAAACCGCAATTTGCACTTCCCCTGCTTTGGGTGCTACTGGTTGACATTCACCTATACGGATCGTTTTGTTTCCCTCATAAAATGTTGCTTTCATTTCTCCAACCCTCCCAAATTTAGCTTCTTTTAAAATGAAGTCTTAAACTCTTGCAAAAGGTCCCAACGGAATTCGACCCCGGTACCTGGTGTATCTGGTGCAACCGCCCTGCCATTCTCCAGCACGAGGGGTCTCGTCGTATACTTATCAATGGGGAAACTATGAACTTCCATATACGCGGCATGCGACATCGCGGACATGAGGCTGACATGAAGCTCCTGCATCCCGTGGGTGCAAACAGGCAAATTATGCGCATAGGCCAATTGGGCCACTTTCACCCAGCCAGTAATCCCTCCGATATTGGAAGCGTCCGGCTGTGGAAAATCCAGATGACCGCGGGAAATCATGTTTTGGAACTCATAAATCGTATGTAGATTCTCTCCCCCAGCAATGGCCAATCCGCCTTCTTGGGAAATTCTCCGATATCCCTCGTAGTCCTCTGGGATCGTTGGTTCTTCCAGCCATAACAGGTTATACGGTTCAAGCAGCTTCGCGGCTTTGATTGCGGTTTCGATGGTCCATTTCATATTGGCATCGACCATGAATACGACATCCGGTCCGATCAGGTTGCGGACTGCTGCAACCCGTTCGATATCTTCTTCAAGCCGTTCCTGCCCGAGCTTAATTTTCACCGCGCGGAAACCTTGATCAAGGTAACCCTGAATATTGTTTAACAGCTTGTCCATCGGGAAATTCAGATCAATGGCACCAGCATAGGCTTTCGTGCTGTTGTTTGCTCCCCCAAGAAGCTTCCAGAGCGGCTCTCCCGCTTTTTTCGCGCGCAAATCCCATAATGCAATATCGATGGCGGAAATCGCAAAGGATGCAATCCCACCCCTGCCGACATAATGAATCTTCCAGTTCATCTCTTCCCATAATTTTTCCACGCAACTCGCATCTTGTCCTAGCAGATATGGCTTCAAATCATATTCGATCATGTTGCAAATTGCCCTGCCGCCAATTCCGCCCGTATAGGTGTAACCTATCCCTTCGCTGCCATTTTCGAGGATGATTCTCACGATGGGAACTTCAAAATGTGTATGAATCCCGTGTTTCGCATCGCCCATTTGCTCAGGTAAAGGAATTCGGTAATACTCTGTGACAACGTTTACAATCTTTGTTGAATTCGACATTTGAAGGACTCCTTTTTTTACTAAACTTTACGATGTTGCTAAATTTTGAGACATCATTCCATTTTTATGGTAGCCGATTACCAATACTAACGTCAACTGTGGGACAAAAGTTTAAAGGATCATCCCTCACATGCTATAATTTGGTAAAGATGACTTGTTTCCATATAAAACCAAAGGAGGTTTGGAACCCGTTGAAAGATCTACAAGCAACGACGACCTTAAACAATGGAGTAAAAATGCCTTGGCTCGGATTAGGTGTATATCGTGCAAAAGAAGGAGAAGAAGTGATCTCCGCTATCCGTCATGCCGTTGAATACGGGTACAGAAGCATTGATACTGCCGCGTTGTATGAAAATGAAGAGGGGGTTGGCAAGGCTGTCCGTGAATCCAGCATCCCGCGTGAGGAGTTATTTATCACCAGCAAGGTTTGGAATACGGACCAAGGATATGATTCAACGCTTCAAGCTTTTGAACTAAGCCGCAAAAAACTGGGTCTTGATTATCTGGATCTGTATCTCGTCCATTGGCCTGTTACGGGAAAATACAAAGAAACCTGGAAAGCCCTGGAGAAAATCTACCAAGAGGGATGGGTCCGAGCAATTGGAGTAAGTAACTTCCAGGTTCACCATCTAAAAGATTTAATGGCCGATAGCGATCTGGTGCCTGCGATCAACCAGGTAGAATACCACCCGCACTTGACGCAAAAAGACTTACTTTCCTTCTGTAAGCAAAACGGAATCCAATTGGAAGCCTGGAGACCACTGATGAACGGAAAATTAGATTTGCCTCTGCTTAAAGAACTCAGTGAAAAATACAATAAGACAGCCGCGCAAATTGTCCTTCGCTGGGACCTGCAGCGCGGCGTGGTGACCATTCCAAAATCGGTTACACCACACCGGATCAAAGAAAACTCGGAGGTCTTCAATTTCACCCTATCTGATGAAGATTTAGAGAAAATTGATGCCTTAAACGAAAACCGAAGGTATGGTCCGGACCCCGATAACTTTTAATCCGGGAGCCGGGCAGATCTTGCCCGGCCTTCCACCTCATTTATTTCATCACATTACCAGCGACCATTTTTCACTTTGCCTTTCTAGGCGTTAAACATGTATTCTTTGTTGTCGAATATGCATGGGAGATATTGAAAATTGAAAGCTATTGAAATTGAATTTAGCGGAGTAAATAATATTGAGAGTGTTGACATCGTGGCTAAAAAGATTGCTGAGATGACGAGGGAACGTCGTTTCATGTGGTGCAGATCCTAGGTAAAATTGTATATCTGTATAAAGCAGAAAAGATGCAAGTCATTCGCACCACAGCCGTTCTTGGCTGGCGATGTGATATGCATGCTACAGGTTTAACCTATCTGAAATGAACCTAAGCTCCTCTTGTCAGTGCTGCCGGGAAAACCGCTAGAATATTAGGTATAGAGAAACTGCGAACCGCCCGGCGGGACAAACAGTAGGCCTTCAGGCGATTCCCTTCAATAGAGATCAATTTTAATTTGCGCTGGGTGATCTGTCCCAGACGGTCCTGATAGATGATTTCTACAAGCTGCTCCGTGTTTAGGTACCGATGCAGGTCATACATCATATTGTTCGCCTCCAATCTGAACACCTGTTCCCATTGTATGCGAACAAATTGTAAAATGCAAGCAGCTTTTCATCAATCATCCTCTTCCTTCGGGTCACTATTAAAATAACTAGGCTCTTCCGCATAACCCCACTCACCCGGGCTTATCTTTTCATTGTTATAACCAATACTTTTCAAAAAAGCATCGACATCAATTTCTGTTTCCAAATATAAATCTGTGTGTTCGGGCGTGATTTCCTGGAGGTTCACTTCCCCTCTCCAAATTTCAATGTTGCCCCACTGGTTCAATTTCCACGTAATCATTTTTCACCTCAAATAACAGACCCCGAAGGGTCTGTTTTTTTATGATCTATTACGCCTTCCGCACGTTGGTTGCTTGCGGACCGCGTTGGCCTTGCTCTACGTCAAAAGTAACAGCCTGGCCTTCGTCCAATGACTTGAACCCATCTCCCTGAATTGCCGAGAAGTGGACAAACACATCCTCTCCACCTTCCCGCTCAATAAACCCAAAACCTTTCTCACTGTTAAACCATTTTACTTTTCCGTGTTCCATTTCTTCCTCCTTAAAAACCAAACATGAAATTTTGCATATTTAAAACATGCTTTTGTATTATTACCAGAGATGAAAAAAGTAAACCTATCTCGATAAAATATCCCATGATTTACTAATGACGTGACAAGGCGGGATGTGTTACATTAGTTATGTCGCTGACAGATGTGAATGACAAATACATACCGTGCTAGATGGGGAGATGGCGGTGCCCTGTTACCCGCAATCCGCCTTAGCGGGATTGAATTCCCTTCGGCGGTACGGTTCATGTAAGGCCTGCCTTGTGTAAGAAGTGTTGACCATTGGGTCCTGTGCAATGGAAATCTGTGAATCTGGTCAGATCCGGAAGGAAGCAGCCATAAGCGGATCAAACCATGTGCCGCAGGAGTGCCTAATCGAGCTTCCTTACACAAGTAACGCTTGGATGTCCGTATCAACGATGGGTGCACGGTTTACATAAAGAACTCAAAAGCAGTGGCTCTGAGCCACTGCTTTTTGCTTATCTATGATTATCTCGCAATCTGTAATAGAATAGAGAGGAAGAAATCTTTTCCAGGGGGTTCGTATGGGAAAAAAGAATGATAAAACTCAAACAAAAAAGCAAAAAAGGCAAATAAAGGAAGCGCAAGCGAAGAAATCTCAACGTTTAATGGGATGGACCTTCTTGGTAGTGTTGATAGTGTTTATTGGCTTCATCGTGGCCGGGGCCTTGTCAGGTCCAAAGGAAGCAAGGGTCGTCAATGCAACTGAATTCCAGTATGCTGAGCAGCCGTCCCTTGGCTCAGATGATGCACCGATTAAACTGGTTGAGTTTGCTGATTTCAAATGCCCAGCCTGCAAGTATTTTGGTGAAAATATCATGCCACAGCTGCAAAAAGACTTTATCGATACCGGAAAGGTCCAGTTATTTTTTACTAACTACCTTGTCATTAGTCCTGATGCTGATTCAAAAACAGCGGCTATGGCTGGCGAAGCCATCTATCAGCAAAAACCGGAAGAATTCTGGAAGTTCTACGAAGCCGTATTCGCTGCCCAAGGGGATGAAAAAACAAATTGGGCGACCTCAGATCGTCTCGTGCAAATTGCCAAGGATGCTAATGTAGCGGTAGATTTGGACAAGTTAAAAAAGGCCATTGATGAACAAACCTTTGCCTCGAAAGTGGATACAGATGAAACCATTGCTGGAAAATCGGGTGTACGGAGCACACCGACGCTGTTCATGAATGGAAAAGAAGTCTCAAACGACGCCACTTTTGATTACAATTTATTAAAAGAAGAGATTCTTAAGGAATTAGAGGAAGCAGGAAAATGAGGTCCTTTAATCTCTACCTAGCTTGGCTGGTTTCCCTTATAGCGCTCGGTGGGAGCTTATATTTTAGTGAAGTCCTGCAGTTTGAACCCTGCAAACTATGTTGGTTTCAACGAATCTTTATGTACCCACTCTTCATTTTACTAGGGATCGCAAGCTACAAGGACGACCTGGGGATTGTTCCTTACGCGAAGACATTGAGCATCATCGGAATGGCTATCTCTCTCTTTCATTATTTGCAACAGAAAATACCAGCCATGCAAAATGTACTTCCCTGTACTACGGGTGTTCCCTGCAGTGGACAGTACATTAACTGGCTGGGATTCATTACGATCCCATTCCTTGCGTTTGTGGCCTTTTTCCTCATCACTGTCTTGTTATCGTTAAGAAAAGAATAAATATATTGCAAATTTGAAAAGGGGGTACCCCCTTTTTTTGTTTGTCTTCCCCACTTTTCAAATTTGCTGTAAAAGATTATAATTCTTAATATTCAACGATAGAGATGACAGGAGTGTATGTGAGATGCCAGACATTACCCTTTGGGAAATTGCAATTGGTTTGCTTGCCGGAGTGTTGATTGGCCTATCCAAAACAGGATTCGCTACGATTAGTATCTTCAGCATTGTGATGATGTCGCAAATTTTCCCCGCCAAAGAAGCATCAGGAATTATCCTCGTGATGCTGATTGCTGCCGATATTATTGCTGTCGTTTATTACCGCCGAAACGTCGTTTGGAGCTACTTGCTGTCCCTTCTTCCGTGGGTAATGATCGGGCTTGTCGTCGGTTATTATGTGCTCGATCAGATCAACAATTCGCAATTGCAGATCATGCTTGGCGTGTTAATCCTAAGTCTGATTGTGTTAAATGTGTGCCGCGAACGCTTAGGAGAAAAATTAAATGAGAAGCTCCCTCAGTCCATCTGGTTCACCTCGTCCATGGGGATCCTCGCCGGATTCGCCACGATGGTAGGAAATGTAGCTGCTAGCGTGATGGTCATCTACTTTTTAGCCAAAGGACTGCCGAAAAAGGAGTTTATCGGAACAGGGGCCTGGTTCTTCTTTGTTGTCAACCTGATTAAAGTTCCTTTCCTCGTGGATCTTGGATTAATTACCATGAATACTTTGGCCTACGATACCTGGTTCCTACCGGGTATTATTGCCGGTGCCGTGATTGGGATCAAACTGCTCCCCTACATCCCACAAAAACAGTTCCAGCATATCATTTTAGTGTTGGCATCGGTTGGGGCGTTGCGGTTGATAATTTTTTAGGTGGGGGCTAAGTAATAGCGGAAATTTTTCCGTTAATTAAATAATTTCGAAAATAATTGGTGAAATAACGGAAAATTTTTCCGTTATTTTTACTTTGTAACTGTTTGTAAACGTTTGCAGATTTTGATAACGGAAAAAAATTCCGCTATTTATCCTAATTCTTATTAAGAGGAATGGATAACGGAAAGTTTTTCCCTTATTCTTTGCCAACCAGGGGATGAAGATCATTCCCCCTCTTTTCCCGACCCAACTTTGTTCTTCATCACACCAACCAAAAGGGACTTTCCCCTCGCGTACCACGCTAGGAAAAGCCCCTCATCCGTCCACCCTACTCAATCACAACCACCACATACTCCTTTTCCAACGCCACCTGATACGTCTCGGCCACGAATGGTCCTTTGGCCATCCCCGTGCCATCGTCACACACCAAGCTGCACCCCGCCTCTACCTCCGCCTGATAGGTGCGAACCCGCGTCTTTGCCGGATCGAAGTAGGATTGGCCAGTCTTCACATCAAATTCCCATTGATGCCACGGACAGCGCAGGATTTCCCCTTGCCTCGAGTAAATATACTCCCCGGGGGATTTGGATGTAACAAATCCGGATACGACGCCTTCACAAAGCGGTGCGCCTGCATGCGGACAGCGGTTACGAATCGCGTAGAACGCCCCGTGAACGTTAAAAACGCCAATCGATCGTCCCTCGATCTCCACGATTTTCCGCTGTCCTGGAGCAATTTCGTCAACCATTGCAACCACATATTTTTTCATCCAACTCTCCCCCTTCTCACTTAAACCGATAGAATGCACGAGCGTTGTCATAAAAGATTTTCTTCTTTAATTCAATGGGAAATTTCGCGGGAAAAGCCAGCTCTGGGGAATCGTAGTCCCAGTGCGGATAATCCGTAGAGAACATCAGCATCTCATTCGAACCTAGCCACTCAATGACCTGCAGGAGATACTCCAGCTTTGGCGGCTCTTCCATCGGTTGGGTCGTCACACGCATATGTTCACGAATATATTCCGATGGTTTTCGTTTCAGAAAAGGGACTTCCGCATGGAGCCGTTTCCATTGCTGGTCAAGCCGCCACATTAAGGAAGGCAGCCAGGCGAATCCTCCCTCCAACAACGCAACCCGCAAGCCAGGGAACCGTTCAAACACGCCTTCGCAAACCATACTGATCACCTGGGATTGAAAAGCCTGGGCCATGGTCGTATGATCTTCGATATAATAGGACGGAAATCCATGCGAGGTAATGGCGTTTCCGCCTAGTCCGGCAAAATGAATAACGATCGGCAATCCGTGATTTTCTGCGGCTTCATAGATTTTCCAATATCTTCGGCGGCCAAGTGGCTCTCTTGTACGAGGCAAAAAGAGCACCTGCACAAATCCCGGATGGGAAGCTACCCGATTGATTTCCTCGACGGCAAACTCCGCGTTTTCATAGGGAATGACAATTGAAGCACGCAACCGTGGTTCTTTATCCAGCCACTCCTCCATCTGCCAATCATTCACCGCCCGGGCAAGCGCTGCGCTAAATTCATCATTCAACTGTTCAGCCACACGGTACAGGCAATTAAGAATCCCTATCTCCATATTCAATGGATCTAACAGCTGTTTCCGCATAAAATTCAAATCAGAGCCAGGGATTCCCCCGTTTGGCGGCCAAGCATCCTGCCTTGTTCCACCGGCATTTCCTTTCGGATACGGGATATGTTGGGCAAACCCATGATATGTCCGGGTTCCGACCATCTCCATGTATTGGCGCCAGCGCTGCGATAGATACGGTTTGAGCGCATCAGGGGAAGGGACTTCATTATGAATGTCACAGTCGATAAAAGGCAGCCCTGTTTTCCTTTTTGAACCCTTCGTTTCAACCTTTACCTCACTCACTTTTCCTCACTCCATCCTCTATAAAAATCCACCAAATGCTAAAAACGATAAACCGCACGTGCATTTTCGAATAAAATCTTCCTTTCCAAATCCACGGGCAACCCTGCGGGCAAAGCTTCTTCCCGTTCATCATAATGCCAATGCGGATAATCACTGGAAAATAGCAACATCTCGTCTGACCCCATCTGCTCGATCACCTTCAGTAAGATCTCCGGTTTCGGCGGTTCATCAAGCGGTTGTAGGGTGAAACGAATATGATCACGCATCACTTCCGATGGCAACCGGTCCACCCAAGGGATCTCCCGGCGCAAACCTTTCCAGTTCTTATCGAATCGCCACATTAACGATGGCACCCAGGTAAACCCGCTTTCCATCATCACGACCCGAAGTCGTGGGAATTTCACAAATACCCCTTCACTAACCAAACTAATCAATTGCGACTGAAAAGCTTGAGCATGGCTGACATAGTCCTCAATATAATGGGATGGCCAGCCGACCGGCATAATCGGATATCCGGTGACCCCACCGGCATGAATGCCGACCGTCAACCCGTATTGCTCCGCTGCCTCATAGATCGGCCAGTAATACCTTTTTCCATACGGCTTTTCCGAGCGAACCAACAGCAAAACCTGGACAAACCCGGGGTGCTTCCCTACCCGATGTATTTCTTCTGCCGCCCGCAGCGGGTTTTGACTCGGCACTACAATCGAGGCGCGCAAACGCGAATCCTTCTCAAGCCACTCTGCCACCTGCCAATCGTTAACCGCCTGTGCCAACTGTGCCGCCAAATCTTCGTTATGAATCATCTGCACTCCATACAGACAATGCAGGATCGCATACTGAACACTCCAGGGCTCCAACACCTGCCTTTGCAGCAACCCCAAATCCGATCCCGGCAAAGCCCCCGGCGAAGGTTCAGACCCCGGCCTTGCCGAAAGCGGATTTCCCCTTGGGTAATAATTCGGTTCCAAGCTTTTGATATTGTGTTCCTTCACATAGTCACGCCACCGCTCCGACAAATATGGATAAAGCGCCGCCATGGAAGGAACAGCATGATGCACATCACAATCAATCACACCCGTACGTGTTTTCACCGCAAGATCCTTTTCCATTCTCTTTCCCTCCATCTCCAGATCCAAGATATATCCCAGCCTTATCCCACCAACTGTTGAACTACCGTTAGAAAAATGGCACCAAATACTAAACAAGCAAGCCCGAATCTTCCATTCCCCTTAACGCCAATCTCCATCGTCGTCTTTCCAGTGATCCGAGCCGTTAAAAGATTCGCCGGAGAAAAAGGGGACAGCATCGGACTGATCGCCCAACACATTAAAATAATCAGCGCATAAACCACCGGCTCAATCCCCATACTTTGCATGTGTAAAGAGGTATTGAACAGCGTAATCGTCACCAAATGGTGTATCCCAAGCTGAGCCAAGCCAATGACGATAAAACCAAACAGCAATATAAAGAAAAAGAGCAGCCAAGATTGACCGATGTGCAGCTCTGGTAGCTCAATCTTCCAGTCCAAATAGAGAAGGGTTTTCGCTAAGAAACCAATTGAGATAAAAAGAAAAGCTTCCTCCCGAACGAACAGCATTTCATTGGTCCCATAGCCGCGAAGGGATTTTAGAAATTCTTTAAACTTGCCTAAATACAGGCACCAAATCACGGAAACCGCGACACTCATCATGGAGACAATCACGATCACGCCAAGGTCGACCCACTGATTAAGGAGGATCACAGAACCGATCAACAGCCCAAAGAACACGGGAAGATGGTACAATCTGCCAATCTCAGGACATTCTGCAGGCGGTTCCATCCCTTCATCTGCCGCCTTTTTGTACAGCCACGCACTCCAAACAAACAAAATCAGCAAGCAAATCAACAGTCCAAATCCAATGATCGAGGCTGGTTTGGCATGGCTATAGGCTACCGCAATGGAAAAAGCCCCATAATAAGGCGTCCAAAAAGCCCCTAAACTAAACGAGCGACTCAATATTTTCCCGTAAAGAAGCGGACGATCTTTCATCACATCCTGAAAAAACTCGTGCACGATCCGATACCCGCCAAAATTCAAAAACGAGCTAAAGCCAAAATTGGTGAATACGAGAATCGGGTGCAGCCGCTTCATCGATAAGTTCCGCACAAGAGGGAGCAATTGCTCCATATAATTGCCTTGCACGATCGGGATTTTGATCAATGGAACACAGACAAACAATAAAATAAATTCGGCATTGGAGATGATGGCTTTGACCATTTGTTCCAACGGGATTTCGTAATAGAAGGATAAACCCAGACTTAAGAAAAAGAAAAAGGTGTAAGATGCTCTTACAAACCCTTTGGTTTTCACCAATAAAACAAGAATCAAAAAGAGTGAGCTAACACATAAACCCACTTCAAACACATAACCGCCAATAAATGACGCAAGCAAACTGAACAACGCAATACATATCAACGAAGCAATATGTGTAACCGTCAAGATGACTTGCATATTTCTCCCCCTCCCGGAGAACCCATGGCCGGCCCTCAGGTCGGGTTACAGATGGACGATGATAAACTTTTCTTCAACCGAAGTAGGATAGGTTTCTACCCGAAGGGTTTCCCCATCAGCCACATCCTTCTGCCCGATCGTCACGGGATAATTCTTGATATAACAGCCTAACGGGTTAAAAATGGACTTGCCCGTTCTGATCTCGAATTCCCAGCCATGCCAGGGACAGCGTAAGATCTCCCCCGCCTTTTCAAAGCGCAGCTCACTTAAGGTCCCATCTTCCTGGTTGCCGCAGACCGTCATCCCCCCGATACTCCCCAGGCAGACCTCTGCCCCTTGGTGTGGACAGACATTGCGCAGCGCATAAAATGTCCCCTTTACATTAAAAACACCGATCGATCGCCCTTCAAGCTGCACAATTTTTCTTTCGCCTGGCCTAATTTCATCGACTGTTGCTACCCGATGCTGTGCCATGGACATCCTCCTTTTTCTATCAATCTCCTAATCAAGGTTATAGAGCTCTTTTGCATTTTCATAGAAGATTCTTCGCTTGATTTCTTCTTCAAGCTTTGGAAATGCGCGCGTAGGTGAGTCAAAATCCCAATGGGGATAATCGGATGAAAACATTAAAATGTCTTTCGCCCCCATCATCTCGAAAATTTGCAGCAACTGCTGTTTGTTATCGGGATTCTCCAAAGGCTGTGAGGTAATCCTGACATGGTCGCGTACATATTCACTCGGTCGTTTCTTTACCCAAGGAACCTCTTCCCGCAGTGCCTTCCATTCTGCCTCGAGTCGCCACAACAACGGGGGCAGCCAGGCCGATCCGCCTTCTACCAGCACCACTTTCAACTTTGGAAATCTCTCAAACACACCTTCTGTTATAAAGCTGATCAAATGCGCCTGAAAGGCAAGCATTAAACCTACATGCCATTCGATATAGGTTGAAGGATAACCCGGCGCCGGTGATTCATTGATTCCCACCCCTTCTGTCCCGGGATGAAAGGCTACAGGCAGGCCGTAATGCGCACAAGCTTCATATATTGGGTAGAACTGTCGCTGCCCGTATGGCGCGCGCGATCCCCCATCCATCATGACTTGTACCATGTGCGGGTGCCCAGCCCAGCGCTCGATTTCTTTCACAGCGAGGGTGGGATCTTGCGGAGCCACTGTGATCGAACCTTTGCAGCGACCATCCTTATTGTTGTTATCGAGCCAGCGATCAGCCAGCCAATCATTATAAGCAGCAGCAACCGCTGCCGCGAAATCGGGATTCGGATACATCGTGGCAAATGCCCGCGGCAATAAGATCGCATAGTTGATCCCATAGGCATCCATTAGCTGTGTTCTCATAAAATCGGGGTCCGAACAGGGAAATCCACCGTCTGGTGTCTCAGAATCGAGCCGGTTCACATGAATCGGATTCATGTACATGCCTCGGCTGTTTACCATTTGCAGGCGATGGCGCCAAGGCAAAGGAAGGTATTGACGGATCTCCTCCATGTTTCTTGGATGGGGATGAACATCACAGTCAATAATGTTGTTTAATTTCATCAAGTGCACACCTCCTATAGGTTGGCAGTCACATTCAAATCCTGACGATAGCCAAGGGCATAAGAAATATTTCCTGTTTCCTGCATGACTTGTTTAACAATCGCCTCTTTCTCCCTCATATCAAAGCGGTTCTCCGGGATTGTATAAATCATGCTGCCAATGACCTTCTTCGCGGCGTCAAAAATCGGTGCACCAATACTTAATGCCCCCTGTTTCCGCTCATTTGTCGTCATACAATAGCCTTGTTCACGAATTCTCACTATTTCTTTATAAAGCTCATCTTTTCTCCCCTCTGCAACCCCTTCAAGCTCTAACACCGCCGCGATTTCCTTTTCCTCGAGAAAAGCCAAAATGGATTTTCCACTTGCGGCGATATGAACAGGCTGCAGAACTCCCATTTCTAACACATACTGCAACGGCTTGGGGCTGTTCACACAGTCGATGAAGCTAAGCTTTTTGTGTTGCGGATGATACTGAGTCAGATACACGGATTCATTAAAAGTTGTAGACAGTCTTTTCATACAAGGTTTGGCTGCTTTCTTGATGTCTACATCAACGGAGATGATTGCCGCCATCCGCACCATTTCCGGACCAAACTGGTATTTCCCGCTGATCGGAGAGATCTGAAGCACATGCTCATCCTTTAACATCTTCAACATGCGATGTAAAGAGCTTGCTGGAATGTTTAAATGACGAGATAGCTCATGCACCCCCCATTCCATTTGCACATCAGTAAAGGCTCGGAGTACTGCGAACGTTTTCGAGATCACATTGGCGTTGAAGGATGCCATCTTTCTTCCTCCCTCCCTTCCCTCGTTCCATTATGTAGGATGGTATTCCAACTAGTATCATATATAGTTTTATGCGTGAAAATTATTCCGTGTGAGCCTATTTTTTATTTTTGTAATTATTAGAATAAGTTGCATTTACACCTTGTATACATTATTAACTCCAAGTTTCTACTCACTGAATTGAATGGCATTCCATTAATTGGAACAAGGAAAGGATAAGGGTGGTGATTGGTGACCATGGCGTTCTTCGGTACACATCCGTTTCTAGTTTAAAAAAACCAAATCTAGCTGTGAAAACAAGGTAGTACACAACAGAAAATGAAGGAGGTATAATTGTGATGAATCCTGTAGGCCAAGTGGATCCAGGTCCCAAACCACGCAGAACGTTAAAGGAGCTCATCGCCTCAGTTGGTCCGGGAATTATCGTCGTATTGACCTGGATCGGTGCTGGGGATCTGGTTGATGCTTCGATTGCCGGAGCCCATTACGGCTACGATTTAATGTGGGTGCTTGCGCTTTCTTTGATCATTCGCTTTGTTATTGTGAATGTGATGTCTCGGTACCAATTGTGTAACAACGAGGGAATTTCCCTATTGGAAGGGTTTACCCGACTACACCGGTTTTACCCCTACTTCCTTGGCGCTTATGGTCTCTTGATGGGCCACTTATTCAACTCCTACATGATTAAAGGATCCGGTGAAGCCCTTTCACATCTTCTCGGTTTTGGCCATCCCTTTGTTTGGGCGATTATTGTCGTCATTTCCGCTGTCATCTTTGTTGGCAAAAGCTTTTACTCACGCTTGGAAAATTTCATGAAAGTTCTTCTTGCCATCATGACCATATCTTTCCTGGTGATCGCAATCTGGTCCACCCCAAGCGTGGGGGAAATTGCCAAAGGGACGATTGGCTTTGGAATTCCCTCTGATGTGGGTCTATACGGTGCTTTCTTAATTGCCATTTCTTTGACTGGGGCCGTTTCCGGATCAGTTGCCAACTTTATCTACCCTTATTTTATGAAGGACAAAGGATGGACCAGTCCTCTTCATAAACGGGCGCAACGCAATGATCTATTGTTTGCCATCTGTATGGCGATTGTTCTTGATCTGGCGGTTTGGATCGTTGGTGCAGAGATTCTCCGACCCAACGGGATTGAGATTTCGAATATTGACGACTTGGCGCAGACCCTTGCGATCACTTTTGGACAATTCGGCTATATCATTTTCTATTTGGGTGTACTAGGCGCCCTTTATAGCAGTGTGGTCGGATTTGCCACCGGTTTCCCGAAGCTGATTGTTGACTCCTTGCAAACCGCGAATCCTGAGCGTCGTGCGAAATACGCAGGGGATTTAGAAAGAGATCCTTTGTTCAAATGGTCCAGTTTGTTTATCATCATCTCTCCGATCGTTTGGTCGATTCCCGGGATGCCTGGTTTTATCAGCCTCGTCGTTTTCGTCAACGTGCTTTCTGTCGTGGGGCTACCTGTCATTTCGATCGGTTTGTTGATCTTATCCAATCAAAAATCAAAGCTTGGGAAATACCGCAACAACTGGTTTGAAAACTTCATCCTGATTGCGTGTACGATTCTTGCCATCTGGTCTTCGTTAAAGCTGTTTATTGGGTTTTTTAGTTAAATAAAAAAAGAAGGTGATCCCAGAGATCCTTGGGGCGCCTTCTTCTATTTCAAAGGGGTAAAGAGTATGTGGTTTATGATCGCTGTCTTAAGTGCCGTTGTCTTTGGAGCAACGGGCTTTCTGATGAAAGTGTCGCAAATGGCAAAAGGTTCTCTGCAGCATTTGCTGTTTGGATTATACCTAACTGGGGCGTTGGGATTTTACGTGAACAGTCTATTTGAAGGAAACATGATTTTGAACGACTGGTCCTTGTGGCTGGCAGGCCTATTGATTGGGCTTGGGTCAGCAGGAGGAAACCTCCTTTTTATGAAGGTTCTTGAGTACGGGCCGGCAAGCCTTTCTTCGCCATTAATGAATATGTATGTCGTGCTGATCGTGCTCGTTTCTACCTGGTATTATAAGGAGCCACTCAGCCTGATGGAGCTCATCGCAATCACCTTCATCTTCATCTCGATTGTTCTGATTTCCGTCCGCAAAGAACCGATTACAATCAAGGAAAAGAAATGGTACTTGCTGATCGTTTGTGTCATTCTCTTATTTGCCGTTCGCAATGGCGGGTTAAAGGTTACGGAAGAAATGGGAATGGCGAATACACAAATTCTTTTTCTCTCTTATTTGCTATCTTGCATCTGGTTTGGATGGACAGCCTGGAAAGCGAAAGAATCCACTGAATCCATTCGCGTCGGTTTGAAATGGGGGGCAATTGCTGGACTTTTTTCATATGGTGGACTGCAGCTGTATGCGTTTGCCCTGGCGATTGGAAAAGCGAATGTAGTTATTCCAATCTTTGCAACGAACAGCCTAGTGATGGTATTTGGATCCATTCTATTATATAAGGAAAGATTGAATCAGCTTCAGAAGGTTGCTCTCTTTTTTCTATTGCTTGGTTTAATTTTTATTAGAGCCTGAATCAGAAAAATAGGTAGAGGAATTCCCCTTAATTTTAAAATAGAGGATAATAATGGCTGAAATAGGGGGAGCAATTCCACCTAATGAGTTAAAAACCAAGGAAATCTTAGAATTTCCCATGCTTTAAGTGTAAAAACTCCTCTTATTTTACCCAAAATAACCCTCAATTTGATAATAGGTATAAAATCTTCCTCTATTAGTGCGGCCCACGGCGCCACCGCTTGATTTGTCTGAGTAGACGATAGGAAATATGAATATCCTCCCGTTCGAGAGAAACCCCGCTTTCCAAATACATCCACCTGGTTTTCGGAAAAATCACCCGTTGATCAGGGTAGACACTCCGATGGCCCACGATATAATAGGCGGTCACACATGCCGTTACGAGGTACATACCAATTGAACTGCCGAACAGTTCAAATCCCATGACGATCGCTGCCACTGGTGTATTGGAACAAGCTGCAAGCACGGCCATCATCCCCACAGCAGCACCTAAAACAGGATCAAGATCTAACATTCGAGCAATGACGTTCCCGGCAGTGGCCCCAATGACAAACTGCGGCGTCCCGATTCCCCCATAAAAACCCGAGCCCAAGGTGATCGCGACAAAGAGAGCTTTCCAAAAGAAGGTGAAAAAATCCACCTGCTCCCCTGCCAAGGCTTGACCCATCAATGGAAGGCTTAATCCAAGGTAGTCTGTCGGCAAAAACAAAAGTAAACTAGAAAGAACGATCCCTCCAAAAAGAGGCATCGCAGGTTTCCAAATATGAAAACGCTGCTGTATAGATTGAAAGAGTGTTCGGGTCCGCTCTAACATCTCAATTAATAACCAGGAAGCTAGTCCACAGAAGATCCCGATTATAATCATCTTCAGAAACAAATCTTCCAAATGGGGCACCTCGTGCTGATAACGATAATAGGAATAAGGGATGCCAAACCAGCGGCTGACCTGATACGATGTTACCCCTGCAACTAGTGATGGAAAAAGCACATCATGGCGCAACTGGCCGATCGTCAAAACTTCAATCCCGTAAATCGTTCCCGCTAAAGGGGTGCCAAAAACACTGGAAAATCCAGCACTAATCCCGCAGGTCACAAGCACTTTTTGCGTCTCCGGCTGCAATCGAATCAGGCGCGCAAACCAAGACGCAAGCGTTCCCCCGATATGCGCACTCGGTCCCTCTTTCCCGGCCGATCCCCCAAAAGAAAGGGTGAGGATGGCAGCGATGGGCTTAACAATCCCCGTTTTCAACGGCATTCTGCCAAATCTTTCGTGCACAGCGGTAATCACCGAGTCATTTTCGCGGTTTTTCACTTTTTCATATCCGTAATAAAGGATCAGCCCATTCAATAAACCAGCCAACGGCAAAAGAAGCATCTGCACCCCAAGGGATACCCCTGCTGTTTGTTCCGATAAATAATTTAATCCTAACAAAAATAGACTCGTTCCAACCCCAACGATCACACCCGTAATTGAAGCCAAGAAAAACCACCGGATCAAAGCTGCTAGCATCACCAATGGTTCCCCGTAGTTGACACGCGACACCGTTACCACTCCTTTAAAACGGGTTTCACCCGACTACTCTATTTCCAGAACGATAGGACAATGATCACTGCCCATATGACCACCGAATCGATTCGGGCGTCCTTAATTTTGTCCTTCCACCGCTCAGAAACAATAAAATAGTCAATACGCCAGCCAATATTCCTTTCCCTGACCTTTGCCATATAAGACCACCAAGTGTAAGCTCCCTCCTGATCTGGATACATATAACGAAAGCTATCTACAAAACCAGCTCGGAGCAAATCGGTCATCTTCCCCCGCTCCTCGTCTGTAAAACCTGAGTTTCCACGATTGTTTTTCGGGTTTCTCAGATCAACCTCTTGATGCGCGACGTTTAGATCGCCGCAGAGAATCACCGGTTTTTGGGCGTCTAGTCCCTGCAGATACCCCCGGAATAACTCCTCCCAACGCAAGCGATAGTCCAGCCGTGCCAGATCCCTTTGCGCATTCGGTGTATACGACGTCACCATATAAAAATCTTGAAATTCTAGCGTGATCAGTCTTCCCTCAGCATCAAACTCTTCTACACCGATCCCATAGTTGACCGAAAGGGGCTTTGTCTTTGTAAATATCGCTGTCCCTGAGTATCCCTTCTTCACTGCGTAATTCCAATATTGATCATATCCCTCTAATTCCAGTTCGATCTGCCCTTCTTGAAGCTTCGTCTCCTGAACACAGAATAAGTCGGCATCGATTTCCTTAAAATAATCCAAAAAGCCCTTCTTGACACAGGCCCGGATTCCATTGACATTCCATGATACAAGTTTCATAGTAAAGCAGTACTCTCCTTTAGGCTAAAAAAGTTCAACAGATTTATTTTAACATAGTGGGCGGAACGTGGATCCGTTATTTTTTATAAAAGGCCCTTTTTCAAGGGGGAATCGGGCCGACGATCCAAATGTACATTAATACAAAGAAGGAAGAATCCCATCCCATGAAAAATCTACGAAAACAGATTCGGAAAGCCCTACCGAAAAATATTACAGACCAGGAATGGGAAGCTCTTGCCTGCCAACCTTGCGTGATTTCGAAAAAAAGATCGACCATAGCCACGGTCGATCATTTCATTCCTCTCATTTGGGGGCATGGAGGCGATGTGAAGGGAAACCTTTACCCACTTGGTCGTGAACTTAATAAATTGAAGTCATCGCATAACCCTTTTCGCTGGATTAATCGCAAAGAGATCCAGCCCTTGATAGACCGAAAAAGGTGGGATGAGCTTGTCCACGCATTAGCCGCGGAAAACGGTCTAACGGTAAAAGAGTTCACCCAGTACGTCCACTGGTGTGAAAAACATCCCCGTTCGTTTGAGGAAGTGGAGGCGGATCCCCGGCCTTCCCTGGAAATTTGGAAAGAAGCAAAGGGTGCCGCTACAGTCGAAATTCCGGAGTAGCCCTCCAGTCATATTGGAAATAAGCATCCACGACGTCTTTTGTCACGAGTTCCAGGGTATCTGGTTGCCATTTCGGATTACGGTCTTTATCGATTAGTACCGCTCTTACGCCTTCGTAGAAATCATGACTTTGCATGAAGTGCATGACAAGCATTAGTTCCATTTCTAAGCATTCTTGTAGGGTCTTCCCCTTCCCCTCTTGAATTTGGCGAAGGGCGACTTTTAAAGAAGTTGGAGATTTCGCACGAATAACCTGTGCCGAATGCGCCGCCCATTCATCCCCCGCTTCATCCAAGGAAGCCAAAATCTGTTCAACCGTATCCAGCGAAAAATGCTGGTCGATTTTGTTTTGGAATCTTGCAATGGCAGAAGAAGGCGATGCAACAAAGAAACGATCCAACAGTCGATCTAATTTTTCCTCAGCAGATCCTTTGGACCAATCCGTTGCCTGGATCGCCCCTTTCAATTCTTCCCAACGCTCACTTTTTATGTATCGATCAGCGGCACCGAGATAAATCGCATCGGCTCCCTGAATCATTTCCGAAGTAAGAGCCAAATATTTTCCGGTACTTCCCTTCATTTGATTAAAAAAATAGCTCGCGCCGACATCAGGGAAAAACCCGATATTCATCTCCGGCATCGCCCATTTTGTTGTCTCCGTCACAATCCGGTGGCTGCAGCCGATCGAAATCCCTACTCCGCCACCCATCACAATCCCTGTCATATAGGCCATGACCGGTTTTGGATAACGATCAAGATCAAGATCCATTTGGTACTCCGTCAAAAAGAAAGGCAATGCAGATTCTTCCGGGTGGGTGCCCTTTTTCTCATATAAAGAACGCATGTCTCCTCCCGCACACAGCCCTTTCTCCCCTTCACCATACAGACAAATCAGAGCCACCTGCTCGTCCTCTTTCCATTGCTGCAGCTGCTTTCCAATTGCCTCTACCATGTCGAGTGTCAAAGCATTAATCGCACGCGGGCGGTTTAACTTGATCCACCCTACCCCATTATCCACTGAAAACAATACTTCCTGCATGTCTTCATCCTCCCTTTTCTAACTGTTGTCCATGCTTTTACTTTTATCATACCACAATTCAAAGGAGTCAGTTAATTCAATCAAAAACTTTCATAAAGTGAAAGTTTTCTTGTTTAACTATAGAAAGAGAACGTAACCCATATGACACTTGGTGAACAGCACAAAAAAGGACTGCAATTTATATGCAATCCTCACATTCAATAAATTAAATTACAGTTCATACCAAGTTATTGTTGCCCAGAAGTCTACGTTTACTACGATGGGAAGACTGAAAAGTAGTTGTACTATAATATTTGAATTAGGGGGTACAATCATTCGTCCGTCGAAATCTATAGATGCATATTCACCCAGTGGTCTTATGCCGAATATGACAGTTCCACTTAGAGCATTTGGGTTTTGAGTGACTGTAACGGAAGCTGTATCAGGAAATGCGGTATTAAGATTGGTTGCAGATAATGGTGTTCCCAGAGCTTCTATGGTGACGTTTTTAATTATCGTGACAATCACACTAGAGACATAATTACGGGGTGTATTCTCGGGTACTACTACAGAACTACACATTATTTTATCCAGATACATGGTTTTACTTGATGTATTAGAAAAAAGAATTTGTGAAACTTCGTTAAAATTAGTGTTAACATTTATGACAGTTGAAAATAGCTGTCCTATCTGAGAATGTGTACTGGCACTGGGAAGGGTTGCTAAAACACGATTATTATCTGTCTTGAGGAGCTGATGAGTAGAGCCGTCTACACTAAGACCGCAGGCGCTAACACTATCTGTATCACAATTCAGGTTATGGCGAATCCCCATGTATTTCACCTCCTTTGATTAAGATTAGGTTCCCAATTAGTCTATGATTTGTATCTTGTAATGTATGGACCATACTATTAAGATAAATGCACAATTTAAGGAACAGAAGGTAAATGATGATCTATATCCAGCTTGAAAACAGAGAAAACTGGTCCAATAACGTTGGAAGTTTTAGTTTTAAAAGAATTCGAAAAGTCAAAAATAAAGAAGGATCATCAACAACGTGATGTCCTTCTTTTGTAATTCATGTGATTCTTGTGGTATCCCCAAAGTTTAATGTGATACCACAGCAATTCGATCCTCTGCTACATCAATTTTCACGTTTTTCACGGCTTCTTCTTCCATTAAAAGATCGGCAATCTGGTCTTCCACTTGATCCTGGATTACCCGACGCAACGGTCTAGCGCCAAAAGCAGGGTCGTATCCGAGTGCGGCCAATTTGGCTTTTGCAGCATCTGTCATCGACAGCTCAATTCCTTGTTCCGCCATACTGGAAACCACATCTTTCATCAGTAGATCCACAATTTTCACAAGATGTTCTTCCTGTAAGTGGTGGAATGGAATGATCGCATCAAGACGGTTCAAGAACTCTGGTCTGAAATATGCGCCTAGGGCACTAATGAATGTTGGTGTTTCCTGTTCTTCGTTGCCAAATCCGACCGTGATTTTCTTATCAGTGCTACCGGCGTTACTGGTCATAATAATCACGGTATCCTTAAAGTTGACGGTGCGTCCCTGACTATCAGTTAAACGGCCATCCTCAAGGATTTGCAGAAACATATTCTGCACATCTGGATGGGCTTTTTCAATCTCATCCAATAGAATCAAGCTGTATGGATTACGGCGGACTTTTTCGGTCAACTGACCTGCTTCCTCATGGCCCACATAACCGGGAGGGGAACCAATCAGCTTGGATACGGAGTGTTTCTCCATAAATTCACTCATGTCAAGGCGAATCATCGCATCTTTACTTCCGAACAACTCTTCAGCCAAACATTTGGTCAATTCGGTTTTCCCTACCCCAGTTGGACCGACAAATAGGAAGGAAGCTATTGGTCTGTTTTTGGGTTTGAGCCCAGCACGACTACGACGGATCGCTTTTGCCACTTTTTCCACTGCTTCCGGTTGTCCGATCACTTTTGCCCCTAAGTTGGATGCAAGATCTTTCATCCGTTGTTGTTCATCCTGCTGTAGTTTGCGGACAGGAATGCCTGTCTTTTTCTCTACAATCGTTTGAATGTCTTCTACGGTCACCGCCGCTTTCGCATCGCCTTGTTTTTCTGCCAATTGATTTTGCAGTTCGTTTTCACGATCACGAAGTTTTGCGGCCCGTTCATAGTCCTCTTTTTGTGTTGCTTCTTGTTTTTCTAAGGTCAATTTTGCCAATTCAGCTGTAAGCGCGCTGGCATCCTGGCTTACCCCACGAAGATTTGCTTTTGATCCCGCTTCATCCAGCAGGTCAATCGCTTTGTCAGGCAAGAAGCGGTCCTGAATGTAGCGATGGGATAATTGCACACAAGCTTGCAAGACCTCATCGGAAAATTGGACGCCATGGTATTGCTCATATTTCTCACGGATTCCTTTGAGGATTTCAAACGTTTCATCCGCTGTGGGCTCCTTCACAATGACCGGCTGGAAACGTCTTTCAAGGGCCGCATCCCTTTCAATTTTACGGTATTCCTTCATCGTTGTTGCTCCGATTACTTGCAGATCACCACGGGCAAGCGCAGGTTTCAAGATGTTTCCGGCATCCATGGATCCTTCGGCAGAACCTGCACCGACGAGAAGATGGAGTTCATCGATAAATAAGATGACATCTTCGCTGTTCTGCAACTCTTGAATCAATTGCTGCATTTTTTCTTCGAATTGACCGCGGATTCCGGTGCCCGCAACCAAAGATGAAACATCCAGAGTGTAGACGGTTTTGCCTAGAAGTTTGGCAGGAACTTCACCATTCACGATTTTAAGTGCCAACCCTTCGGCAATCGCTGTTTTTCCAACCCCTGGTTCCCCGATCAGGACAGGATTATTTTTGTTGCGGCGGTTCAAGATTTCAATGACACGCTCAACCTCTTGATCCCGACCAATAACTGGATCGATTTTTCCCGCTTTTGCTGCTTGGTTTAGATTCCGTCCTAGTCCGTCCAATAGCTCACTGCCTTGATCTGGAACTTCTGCTACTTGTGCGTAACTCGTCGGTTTCATGGACATCTGGCTGTTGATGCTTTGGAGCCAATCATTCATCAATGGCAACTGGCCAAATAAAGAGCTTCCGGTCCCGTATTGTTTACGCATTTTCGCCATGCAGCTTTGACAAATGTTTAGTTTCTTCACCTGGTTGTTCAACTGAATGTTCATGTGAATCGTTGCAGGATTTTGATGACATTGTTGGCATAACATAATTTGTTTCCTCCTTCTCATTTTTTGGTTCGTAGTTGGTCTTTTGATCAAAGTCTGACTTTGATTATCTTTGACCTTATACCGATATTATACTCTGACCTTTTCTGACTTTCAAGTGCTTTCTTGATCTTTTTTGACCAAATAAAAAAGCCGGCAAAAAATTTTCTCAAACAAAAAACCCGATCAACATCGGGTTTAAGTCCATCAGGAAATATAGATATTCATCAACACATTGGCAAAAGTGAAAACAAACGCAACGGAAGCGATATAACTGTTTATCGTAAAAAAGGCTACATCGATCTTTGACATATCGTCAGGTCTCACTAGTCGATGCTCCATTATAAGCAGGACGGCAATTACCACGACACCAAGATAATACAACCAACCCAAATCAATAAACAGCGGCAAGCTCACAAACAAAAGAATCGTTAAAATATGAAGCACTTTGGCCATCTGTAAGGCATTTCGGATTCCGAACCGAGCGGGAACGGAATGCAGTCCATTCTCTTGGTCAAATTTCGTATCTTGACATGCGTAAATGATGTCAAAACCTGCAATCCAGACCGCAACAATTGCCCCTAAAATCCACGCTGCCGGGTGAAATTCTCCGGTGACCGCAATCCATCCCCCCACAGCTGCCAAGGCATCCGTAATACCTAAAATAAAATGACAGGTCCAGGTGAACCGCTTGGCATAGGAATATCCCACTAAGAACAGCATAGCAATTGGCAATAAGATAAAACACAATTCATTTAACATCCACGCAGAAACCATTAGCACCGCTAAAGAAAGGACGGCAAAAACGACCGCCTCTTTCACTGAAACGACCCCTGCAGGGATTTCCCGGTTCTTCGTCCGGGGATTGCGGGCGTCAATTGCCCGATCGATTAAGCGGTTGAGCGTCATGGCTGCACTGCGGGCACCTGCCATGGCTAGCGTTACCCAGAAGAATACCCAAAAGGACGGTAGGCTTTCATTCATTTCATAACTTGCTAAAATCATTCCTAGATAGGCATAAGGCAAGGCGAAAATAGTGTGTTCAAATTTCACCAACCGCCCAAATTTCATCACAGCATTCATCAATTTTCCACCTCTGTTTTACTTGTCCTTTGACTATACTAACCTAAAAAGCAGGTTTTTTTCACCTACATCTTACTGATGAGGATTCCCATTCTCAATTAGAATAAAAATTTTCTCAATTAGATTGACCTGGACTTGTTCTATGGAGTATAATCCTAATTATAATAATTTTAAATAAAGGGGATTTATAGTTTGGATAATTATGATTTTCATCATTTGAACCATGCCAAGGAACAATCTAAATCAAAGAAAACCCTATGGGTAACCTTACTTCTGACCTTGTTTTTTACCCTGGTCGAGATTGTTGGAGGAATACTATCCAACTCTCTTGCCTTGCTCTCTGATTCGGCACATATGATATCCGATGTACTTGCTTTAGGTTTAAGCATGACGGCAATCTATATGGCGACACGAAATCCAAATAATCGATACACGTTTGGCTTCCTACGATTTGAAATTATCGCTTCTTTTATTAATGGGCTTGCACTTGCCGTGATTGCCATCGGAATCTTCATTGAAGGGATCAAACGGATCATTCAGCCAAGGGAAGTTGACCTGCCATTAATGTTGGGCATTGCCACTATTGGTTTAATCGTTAACATTGTGTTGACGATCGTCCTCAGCCGCAGCACAAAAGAAGAAGAAAATCTAAATATCAAAAGTGCACTTTGGCACTTTTTGGGAGACCTCTTCAGTTCTATTGGGATTATCGTCTCTGCCATCTTAATTCACTTCACCGGTTGGACAATTATGGACCCGATTATCAGTATGGTCATCGGTGGCATCATCTTTACCGGAGGAGCGAAGATCACACGTGAATCTTACTTGATCCTAATGGAATCTGTCCCCGAAAGGTTCGATTTGGACGTGATCCGCGAAGACATCCATCTGGTAGATGGGGTCGAAGATGTTCACGAAATGCATCTATGGGCGGTCACAACCAATCACTTTTCCTTGACTGCACACGTCTTTATTCGCGAAGGTCAGCAATCCTTTCGAGTCGTGTCCACGATCACGGAGATGCTAAAAGATAAATACGATTTAGAGCATATCACGATTCAAATTGAGCACCCAGCAATTAATGAACATGGGCAGTATGGCGAGAATTTTTTAGTAGAACAGCTTTAAACATGGGAAAGCGCCAGAATAACTGGCGCTTTTTTCTTAATCTTATTCACCTTCACCAAAATCAACGTTATGGTATACCTGCTGCACATCTTCGAGATCTTCCAACACGTCAATCAGCTTTTCAAACTGTGCCGCAGCATCTTCTGGAAGAGTGATTTCATTTTGCGCTAGCATGGTTAGCTCGGCTACTGTAAATTCGGTGATTCCAGCATTTTTCAACGTTTCCTGTACAGTATGGAAATTTTCAGGGTCTGCATAAACAAAGACCGATCCATCCTCTTCTTCTACGATATCACGAACATCGATGTCGTTTTCCAATAACAATTCAAACACTTCGTCTACGGACTTCCCTTCCATTCCGAAGACTGCTGTATGATCAAACATGTAAGAAACCGATCCGGTAACACCCATGTTCCCGCCATTTTTGTTAAACGCCGCGCGAACTTCAGCAGCTGTCCGATTCACATTATTAGTTAAAGCATCGACAATGAGCATCGAACCATTTGGTCCAAATCCTTCATAACGCAGTTCATCATAGTTTTCTTCCGAACCGCCTTTTGCCTTTTCCAGGGCACGGTCAATAATGGCTCTTGGAACATTATAGGTTTTCGCGCGTTCCAGTACCACTTTTAAAGCTCGGTTGGATTCTGGATCAGGCTCCCCTCGCTTGGCTGCCACATAAATTTCTTTCCCAAACTTGGCATAAATGCGGCTGGTGTTTTTATCTTTCGACGCCTTTTTTTCCTTAATGTTGTTCCATTTTCGACCCATTCGTTCCACTCACTTTCATTTGAACAAGATTGTAAACAGCCACTTCTCTGGGGCTTGTTTCTTCACTAGACCTATTATACATGAATTGATTGATTTGTTAAGAGTTTGTTGCATTCGTATATCAATAAAGGTAAATTTTTCCGCTATATTTATTATCTCCAGTCCAATTCAGATTTAATTTTCTAGAGTTGCCGAAATTCATTCCGATATCAAGGGAAATACTAAAATCGCCATCATAATATAAAGGCGGGTTGAAATAGTGAGTCAATCACAATGGATTAAAGAAATCGAAAAAGTTGCGATCCCCTTGACTATGGACAGTCTTGACCTGATCGTTGAGGCAATCGGAGATGCACAGTACGTTCTTTTGGGAGAAGCTTCCCATGGAACCTCAGAATTTTACACGTTGCGCGCTGAATTATCGAAACGGCTAATTCGGCAAAAGGGGTTCTCCTTCATCGCGGTGGAAGGCGATTGGCCGTCCTGTTTTCGCGTCAATCAATATATTAAAGGGTATCCGGACAGTGACAAGAATGCTCAGGAAGCGATGCAATCGTTTCAACGGTGGCCGACCTGGATGTGGGCGAATCGCGAGCTGATTCCCCTGCTTGATTGGTTGAAGGAGTGGAATCAGCAGCGAAATTTGGACGAGCGAGTTGGATTTTATGGGCTCGATGTTTACAGTCTTTGGGAATCGATGGAAGAAGTCGTCAAGTACCTAGAGAAAACCGGATCAGCGGATATAGAAATTGCCAGAAAGGCTTTTTCCTGTTTTGAGCCCTATGAAAGAGAGGGTCAGCAATACGGAGTTTATGCCGCCTTTTTCTCTCAGGACTGTGAGGATGAAGTGGTAAAACTCTTGCATGCCTTGCAGACCAAAAAACATTCAGGTGACTACAAACACGAGGAAGCCTTAGGTGCTGAGATCAACTCTTTGGTCGCCGTAAATGCGGAACGTTATTACCACTCCATGGTGCGCGGGGGACCGGAATCATGGAATATCCGTGATGAGCATATGGTCGAGGCATTAAAGCTTTTGATGGACTTTCATGGAAATCAGGCGAAAGCGATTATTTGGGAGCATAATACGCATATTGGAGACGCCCGGGCAACCGATATGGTAAAGGAAGGGATGGTCAATGTCGGTCAATTAGTCCGGGAGCAAAACGGGCAGAAAAATGTGTATGCCGTCGGATTTGGCACCCACCAAGGGACAGTGATTGCCGGAAATGCCTGGGGTGCACCAATGAAATCTGTCAAAGTCCCTGCAGCCGACCGTGGTAGTTGGGAAGATCTGATGCACCGAGCTGGCGCCTTTGATAAGATCCTGTTCTTTGATGACGCGACCTCTCCCCTTTTCCAAAAAGAAATAGGTCATAGAGCAATCGGTGTTGTCTATGACCCCAGATATGAACGCTATGGAAATTACGTCCCTTCCCGTATGGCAGAGCGCTATGACGCCTTTATTTATGTAGATGTAACAAAGGCCTTGGATCCGCTAGTACTAGAAGAAGTTCTAGTTTAGTGTCCGACAGAACTTGGCGGGTTTAGGGCCGCCTGTTTTCTCCTTGATTGAACTAGGAATCGATAAGTAACCAGCGAGCAGACACTTGCGCAGGCAATCACGATCCCCATCGGAATGGCCGTGTGGCTCCCTCCTAAACCCACAATCGGGGCCACGAATCCGCCGATAATGAAGGAGGTGACGCCAAGCAAAGCAGCTGCACTTCCCGCTGATTTCCCCTGACTTTGCATAGCCAAAGAGAATCCGGACGTATTGACGATCCCCACACTGGATACGACGATAAATAACGGGGGCAGAACAGCAGCAATCGGTGCCCCCGTCAGAATCATCACTAACAAGACAATTCCTCCGAAAGCAGACAGCCTAAGACCACTAACGAGCAACTTCGCTTCGCCGATCCGCCCTGCAAGCCGTCCTGTCGTTTGGGTCGCGATAATAATCCCCAGCCCATTGAGTGCAAAAATTAAACTGTACATCTGCGGTGTTACGCCGTATACATTTTGAAAAACAAAGGAAGAGCCGGAAATATAGGCAAACATCGCTGCAAAAACAAGACCTTGCGATATCGCATAACCCATGAAAACCCGGTCTTTAAGCAAGTTGCGAAAAGTAGTCAGAGTTTGCCCAACTCCTCCAGTGGCCCTACGCTCCTTTGGCAGGGTTTCTTTTAGACCAAAGAGTACAGTTAGAAGTAAGACGATACCCACGAAGCCGAGAACAAGAAAAACCCCTTGCCACGACGTAAATTTCAATAACTGTCCACCCAGAATCGGTGCCGCAATGGGACCAATCCCATTGACCAACATCAACAGAGAAAAGAACTTGGTCAGTTCAGAGCCGCTATAAAGGTCTCGAACAATGGCCCTGGAGATGACAATCCCTGCCGATCCTGCCAACCCCTGAACGAACCGCAAAGCAATCAAGGTCCAAACCGACGGACTAAATGCACAAAGAAGAGAGACCGCACCATAGATCGTAAGACCAATTAACAGCGGTTTTCGTCGTCCTTGAGCATCACTGAAAGGCCCCACAATCAATTGTCCAAGAGATAAGCCCAACACAAAAAAGGTAAGACTTAGCTGGACCAGGGAAGCACTTGTCTGAAGTTCTCCGGCGATATTCGGAAAAGCAGGCAGATACATATCGATTGATAATGGGCCAATTGTTGCCAAGCAACCAAGGATAATCGCAAATTTTATTCGTTGCCCCTGAGATGGAGCTAATTGATTCATTTTCATCACCTTCCCTATTATATCGAGCCGCAAACTGAATAGTCTAGCAAAAGATCATTTTCAATACTCGCGCGCAACAGATCTAGAGGGATCCATTGCAAACACCCAAAGTGGATTGACAAGATCCCTGGTTACTCTTATACTGAAGACGAATTTCACCACACAATTGTCTGAGGGCGATTGTGTGGTTTTTTATGTGCGAAAGGGAGATTTCTATGAAAACTTGGCATTATGCTATGATTGTTTTTTTGGGCGGTTGCAGCTTTGGCGTGTTATCTACTTTTGTAAAATTAGCCTATGCTGCAGGCTATTCCATGCAGGAAGTGACGGGAAGCCAATTTTTGCTTGGAACCTTGCTGATTTGGTCGGTTGTCCTTTTGACGAAGCAGAAAAGGGTCGACAAAAAGCAAACGTTTCGCCTGCTTCTCTCAGGAATTCCTATGGGGTTGACTGGGATGTTATATTATCAATCATTGCAGACGTTAGACGCATCGCTTGCGATTATCTTTCTATTTCAATTTGTGTGGATTGGGACCCTTTTAGAATGGCTAATTTATCGAAAAAAGCCCACGCTTGGAAAGATCGTTTCGATTGCTGTATTGCTGGTGGGTTCTGTGCTAGCCGCAGGTCTTCTTACAAATGGAGCTACTGGGCTATCGTGGGAAGGAATGGCTTGGGGAATTCTATCGGCCTTTTCTTTTTCTAGTTTTATTCTATTAAGCAGTATAGTAGGAAGGGAGGCTCCGCCACTGCTCAAAAGTGCCCTGATGGCCTCTGGAGGAATGATCACCATTTACCTCGTCTTTCCGCCGGTGTTCCTGTTCGATCTCCCTACTCTATCGGGGATTGCCCCGTATGGGTTATTTCTCGGACTATTCGGGGTCGTTTTGCCGCCCTTGCTCTTCTCCATTGGCATGCCGCATGTTGGAGCTGGACTTGGAACGATTTTGAGTGCCTCTGAACTGCCCGTGGCGGTTACCATGTCGGCTGTGGTTCTGGCGGAGGCCATTGGGTTGTCCCAATGGATTGGGGTTCTATTGATTTTGGCGGGAATTGTGGTTGGGAATGCTGGCGGTTCAAAACTTGAAAAGGAGAAGGCTGCCTAGGTTATAAAGTCTCATGAATCTGTTGCTCAGTCCCAATTCAGGCGCCAATTTCGGACTAGGACCGGGAATTTTTCTGTTGGCGTCTTACAAACACCGAGATGGTATCGCGATTCAGCCGGATTTGGGACAGGGGGGAGCACAAAAACTACTCGAGTTGTCGCGATTCCGCGGGATTTGAGACTGGAGGAACCCAAAAACTCCTTGAGTTGTCGCGATTCCGCGGGATTTGAGACTGGGGGGACCAAAAAAAAACTACTCGAGTTGTCGCAGCTCGGAGGGAATCGGGACTCAGTAAGCAGAAAAAGGGCCTCCTGAGGGAGAAAGCCCTAAATGGTGAATTTTATCCCCTTATTACAGATGAAGTCAACGTACGCCATCGTTTACATTTCCTTCCTCAACCGTGCATCCAATACAAACGTACCAAAAGGAAGCAATGAGGCAATAAAGGCGCCTACCACGCGAAGAAAAGACCACCTGCGGTTAATCCAGACGACAAGCAGGGCTAGTAAAAACATCACGAATAATACGCCATGAGCCATACCCACAACATAAACATAGCTTGGCAACCCAGCAAAATACTTAAGGGGCATCGCAATAAAAAGCAGTACCAAATACGAAATCCCTTCAATGATCCCGATCATCCGCAGGATTCCAATGGTAGATTTCCACATCTTTTTTCCTCCCTTTTAAACTATATCCACTACCTATACGTTAGAAAATAGTGAGAGGATTCATATAAAGAAATTTTTATATCTTGTAATATCCCTTAAACATTCTTCACATGATAATGACTGTTGAGTCAAAACTTAACAAACCTAAACAATCTAGAAGGATGTGTATTTTTATGTCAGAACAACAAATCCAACAGGCCATTCAATCGGCACAGCAAGCCCAACAATCCTTGTCACAGGCACAAGCAAGCGCCAACCCGCAGCAGATCCAACAAGCGCAACAGCAATTACAACAAGCTCAGCAACAATTGCAGCAGGCACAAACGCAGTTCTCTGGACAAGCCAACGCCCAGCAGCAACAGCAGTTACAGCAAGCCATTCAACAAGCGCAACAGGCGACTGGGCAGGCCCAGCAGGCTGCTCAGCAAGTGCAAGCAACCCAGCAAACACAACAGGCCCAAGCGCAGAATCAAGCACAACAAAATAATATGCAATAATCAGCCGCTGTTCCGAAAGTGGGCTTGTCCACCATTCACACTTCCGGGGCAGCAAATCCACTAATTTTCACACGTTCCCCCATCATTACCCAATCATAATCCGTTCCTTCGGATAATGATAAACATCTTTTGTTTCCTCTTTTTTCAGTAAGAACAAGAAGCTGATGATTCCGATCCTGCCAATGAACATCAATCCCATAATAATACATTTCCCCGCAATACTAAGATCAGGTGTAATTCCCATGGATAGCCCCGTTGTTCCAAATGCAGAAAAGGCTTCAAAGATAATGGCCATCAAGGGAAAGGGTTCAATAGCTGCTAACGTGATCACGGAAATCATAACTAAGCTCATGGCAACAAAGAAAACGACAAACGACTTAAAAATATCCTCAGGGTGGATCTCCCTATGAAAGATTTTCACTTCTTTTTTTCCCCGCACAAAGGCCAGAATTGTCAATACAATGACAGCAAAGGTTGTCGTCCGGATTCCACCCCCAACACTGCTTGGTGATGCCCCAATAAACATCAGGATACTCATCATAAGCAATGTAGGAACAGTTAAAACCCCTACATCCATCGTCGCAAGTCCACCATTTCTTGTCGTAACCGAATTAAACAGCGAATAAAATAAAGATTCGTGCCAGGTTTTCCCCGCGAGGAATGCATTTTTTTCAAAAAGAAGGAATAACAGCGCCCCAATGACAATCAGTGCAAAAAAAGTAAAGGATGTTAATTTTGCATAAAGAGAAAATCGGTAATTCTTTTTCAAATGCTTTTTTTGATACAGATACTCTCTGACCTCAAGGAGTACAGGGAATCCCACCGATCCAACAATCATCAACAGCATATTTATGGTCTGTACAAAATAGTCATGGGCAAAGGAATAGAGAGAATTGCCAAAAATGTCAAATCCCGCGTTCGTATAGGCACTAATAGCTGTAAAAAGTCCGTAATAATAAGCCTCATACCAGGTGGGAAACCGATTGGTGTACAGAAAATAGGAGCCTAACAAAAGGGTTCCAATCGCTTCAATAACAAGCGACATATATAAGATTCTCTGCATTAAGGCTACTAGCCCCGACATCGATAATCGATTCTGGTCAATCGCGATCCACTTTCGTTCTTCCAAACCAATTTTCCGCCCTAATACGATCCAGATAAAGGTCCCCAGCGTCAATATACCAATACCGCCAAATTGCAAAATCACCGCTAAAACCAGAGTCCCTGCAACATTAAACGTATCTGCTGTACTGACCACGCCAAGGCCCGTCACACTTATTGCACTGGTTGCAGTAAATAAGGCATCAATAAAAGACAAATTCACATGTGGCTGATGAAAAATCGGCAACCAAAGCAAGAAGGTTGACAGCAGTGTCGCCAACACATAGTAAAGGACAATCATTTGTACAGGAGTAAGTCGGCGGCTCATTTTCAATTTTTTCATTGGATCACCTTCATAGCGGATTATCCAATGATTTTAGCAGAATGTATAACGAAAAGCTACAGATCAAATCCCTTGTTTCGTAGTAGAGCGATGAATGATCTCTAAATCAAACACCTCTTGCGTGACCGGACACATGGGGTTCAGAATGCTTTTCACAAGAATCTGGGTCGCACGCTTAGCCATCTTCTCTACAGGAAGATGGACCGTTGATAATTTAGGAATGGTAAATTTGGAGAACTCCTGGTTGTCAAACCCCATCACCTCACATTGATCTGGTACGGAAATGCCATGATCATGGAGCGCCGACAAAGCTCCCATGGCCACGTGGTCACTGATGCAGATCAATGCCGTGGGATGATACGCATCCCTTATCAGTTCCCGAACAGCTTGGTATCCCCCATTCTCAGTAAATGTACAGGTTTTTTGAATATACTCGGTTTGCAGATCCTTTTCAAGCCGGCCGACAATGCCCGCCAAGCGTTGCTCCAATGCTTCCGAGGAGACCTCGGGATAGAGGATGGCAATCCGTTCATGGCGATTTTGAATAAAGTGTTCGGCTACCTTTTCACCTGCTTGAAAATTATTCGCGTTCACATAGGAATACTTACTAGAATACCGGTGGAACTGCACGATGGGGACACTGGGAGAAAAACCATCCATTAATTGTTCATCAGCCTTCGTCGTATGAGCCAAAATTGCTCCATTGAAACGGTTCGGGACCTCCAGTCCTTTCACCGACTGTATCCCCACCTCTCCATATGGTTCAATTAACAACTCTATTTCCATCTCTTCTTCAGTTATGATGTATTCCTGAATCCCATTCAAAAACCGAACAATAGTAGAAGCCCTGGTATCCATCGGCCAAAGAAGCGCCAAGGTTATTCGGCGATGATCCTCCCGGTTGCGAAGCTGGCGAGCAGAAAGATTGGGAACATAGCCCAATTTCCTTGCTGCTTCTATCACCCGTTGTTTGGTCGGGTCAGAAATAAAATGTACCCTATAGAGTAGACACATTAAAAAAAGTCTACCTATGGGGTACTTTTTTGTATAATAAGCAGATACAACACGGAGAAACTGG
>NZ_JAGGKT010000019.1 GCF_017873965.1 Ammoniphilus resinae
GGTGGATTTCCCACCTCCCTTCTGGTCAAGATGCCCGTCAAATTAAGGTCATTTAAAACCGTCAATTTACGGGCATTATAGCGCGTCAGTAACAATACAGACAGCCATTGAACAAGCGAATTATCAATGGCTCATGTTCTATCCTTGTGTGTACCTATTCGGTATGTGGGACGCCTATCGTGATGCTGGAGGGGGCAAGGAACCATACTCTTTTCTTCCCTTTGTATTCTCAGCTTATTTTGGCACCATAGGGGTTATCTATTCCAATGCCCTGATGATTTTCGGGGTGCTTTTAGGACCCATTTGGCTCTCCATCTTGTTTTTAATTATCGGTGTAGGTGTTGGAGTAATTTTAAAAAGGTTATTATTAAATCGCATCCCTCAATAAAATGAAATTATTACCCTTTCTAGCCCAATCTTATCAACAAAAAGAGGAGCAGCCATGATGTGCCACTCCTCTACTATCAATCCCCCTAATCCTAAACATACGAATTCCGTCCCTCACAACCATAAACCAGGGGACCTCTATTTATTCGGTGGAGAATGGTCTCCGAAGAATTAAATCTTTCGCAGCCAGATTAAGTCGTTCTATTTTAGGGCTTGAAGAATTTTTTTCATATCGTACTTGCTTCACTTTGCTCCAGGACATGTAATCCTCCTTTGTTCCATATTTATAAATACCCATTGGATAATTACATCCACACAATCCGTGATCACCCATATTCTAGTTAGTAAATCATTCTAGAATTAATCAAGTCAGATGATCAACTCCTCTTACCATTTTACTATAAATTGTGCCTTGACTTCGCAAAGCTACATCAGCTTTAACTCATAGATGAGATCTGACCCCTAGTGCAACAGCGTTTCGCCGTTTGCGATCAGTACCCAAACTGTTTTAAACAGAGCCAGCGGTTTTCACTCCGTCTTTTATGCGTTAACTTACGATATAATGAATATCAGCTTATCACGAGGAGGTATCATATTTTGCACTATTTTGTGAACGAAACCATTATGTCTTTTGAGAATGCTCTGGCCTTAAAACCAAATGAAATCACAATTTTAGGGCATGTGAGGACGTATGAGTATATTGAGGGTGAACCAGCACCATATTTTGTTGAAATTAACTGCCTAGACAATAGAATTGTAGTGAGAAAAAATAGGATCATTGATTTTCCAGAGTACGAAATGGAGAAAGAAGAGACTTTTGAGAAGATTGATGCAGCAACGAACACGTTTCGTCAATGGATTTTGGAAATCTAGCTAGCAGGGACAGAGGGGAGCTTTTTAGTAGTATGGGAATTTTACTTCAAAATTCGGATAACCGCAGTCAATGAGAATCGTATCTCGTTCATCGCGAAGAATGACAGGAAAAATGATTTGTTTTTGTCCGTTATGTTCAAATTCGATCCTCAAGTACATGTATGATAGCATGGCTCCCCTCCGCTCTTCCATTTCTACATCTTATCATACTAAAAATCGGGTTTGTCCCTACCAGAACTTATTTAAACAGCCACATTTATTCTATTAGATGATCAAGCAGAATATGTAAGTTACCTATTTTCCATTTCCAAGCGGATTGACTTTATATCTTCGTTGATCAATGTCTGATCATTTCGTTCAATCCCTTCTAAAACTGTTGCAAGGTGGTCGGCAGTTACGAAAAAAGAAACTTTCTTCAGCTTGCGTTCAATATCGTCTACTCCTCTTAATTGCATAACATAGTATGCAATTTCTTCACCACAATCTTCAAAAATATAAGTATATTCGTAGCCCGGATCGGTGATTTGAAGGTCCCCAAAATCGATAATCCCTGTAAGGTTACGTTCCTTAGGATCAATTTCTATCACCTCTCTTGCTAATGTTTCGTTTAAGATTAATAATTCTATACCTTTACTTTTATAAGAAAAGAGAAGAGAAGACTGCCAAAGCAGCCTTGCGCAAATAGCAGTATATAATATGTTGACTTAACTTTCGTATTATTCATCAAGTTTTGTTGCTGTTAATGAAGGCTGTCTATATAGTGTCAGGCCTCCAGCACCAACTAAATCATATTTAACACTCAATCTATCATTCGGCTCCAACTCAAGTTGTATAGTTTTGCCTATGGTAGTCCTTACGTCTGATTGTATACCCTGCCCAGGCTGTATACCAGCGAAAACAATATTGTTAAATAATTCAAAATCACTTTCAAGTACTGGTGTATTCTCATTAATAAATAGCCTAAATATTACATTACTGGGTGGCGATGAAGCAAAAGCAGAACACTGGATAGTTACATTCATACTAATTTCATACACTCCACCAGTAAGTACAACAAGTTCATCATTTTCAAAATCTGCAGACGTTCTAAATAATGGACCATTGGTAGTAAAATCAACTCGTTGATTTTCTTGTCTTACATCTATTTCAATGAAATCTGGAGAAGGATTATAAAGTGATCCGTATGCCAAAGGCCTTGAATTTGGTCGAACTCCCATATTTACACCTCCCAATTGAAATCACAATCAGTTTATTATCGTTCTATTTACCATGTATCAGCATTTGCAGGAGGATCTTCGTGGAATTATGAAAAAGAGGAATTTATCGTAATCAAGGAAACTTATGTTCGACTTCGCAAAGCAACCACTTTTCGCTCAGAGGGGTCTGGCTCCTTTTCTGAAGTGAAGCGCGACAGCGGTTTGTAGGGTATACTATGTTAGTAAGCGACCATGCTAGAAAACATAGAATAAGCCCGTGGAATTGAATCCCGCAGGCTTTATATTTTGCCCATAGTTCCATCCTTTGATAAAATATGGATAAAAAAATGCCAAGGGTGGTGAGAGATGATGATCCATATCGGACTGACCGGGTGGGGTGACCATGATGATCTTTATCAGGAAGGAACTCCCAGTCGCAACAAACTGCGCATTTATAGCCGGCATTTTCCATTGGTTGAAGTTGACAGCTCTTTTTATGCCATCCAATCGCCAGGAAATTATCAAAAGTGGGCGGAGATGACCCCTGACGATTTTTCGTTTGTCATTAAGGCCTACCAGGGAATGACCGGACATCTGCGGGGAAAGCAGGCTTTTGCAAGCCGCGGTGAGATGTTCCAAACGTTCCTGGAATCCATTCAGCCGGTGATCCGGGCCGGGAAGCTTAAGGCTGTTCTGTTCCAATTTCCGCCCTGGTTTGAGTGCTCGAGGAAAAATGTCGATCTGCTCCGTGATGCGAAAGATCAAATGGGAGCGATTCCCGTCGCTTTGGAATTTCGCCATACGAGCTGGTTCTCCCCTGCCATGATGGATAGGACTTTAAAATTCATGGAAGAAGAAGGCTGGATCCACAGTATCTGCGATGAACCCCAAGCAGGTAACGGATCGGTTCCGACCGTCCTGCATTCAACACATCCGGACTATTGCCTTGTCCGCTTTCATGGGCGCAACGTTGGGGGCTGGTTGGACAAAGGAAATCCTCACTGGCGGGATGTCCGGTACTTGTACCGCTACAGTGAGGAAGAATTGCTGCAATGGAGCGAAAACATCCGGCATTTGCAGCAATCGAGCAAGGAAATTGGCCTCTTGTTCAACAACAATTCAGGTGGCGATGCCTGTGCCAATGCCAAGCAGATGATGCAGATCCTCGGCATTCGTTACGAATCCGGCGACAGAGAGCCTGAACAATTGGACCTTTTTGATCAGCTGGGAAATTGAAGCTTTTTCACCCTTGTAAACACCTTTCCCTCTCGCGTCTAAACGTCCATTTTCTTATTCACTTCAATCTTCCTTTGCCATGGCGTCCCTAAATACGGCAAAGCCCAGCGGTCAAGGCCATACCAACCAGCTACTTTCCATGCCAGCACAAGCCATGTAGCAAAGACGAAAAGGATCGGATTGGAGCTGACCGTCCCAGCAAGCAGGAACACCACGTTCATGAATCCCCCGAAGAAGGCAGCAATCCCCGTTAAACAGCCTAATATAAGCCCCAATCCCACAAGGACTTCTCCCCATGCCACCAAATAGGAGAATGAGCTAGCGTTTGGCAGCACGACATTTTCTAAGAAAAAGGCATACCATCCTTGGACATCCTTCCCTTCCGAAGCTTTTGCTAGTGCGCCTTGGACAAAACCTTCAATGGCTTTTCCAGCGCTCTCCCCTGTCCAAGCGTCTCCACTCACTTTTTTAACCCCAGCCGTTAACCAGGCATAGCCAACGTAAACTCGGATGACTAACCAGAATAATGCAGATCGCGTACTAGAAAATAATAAGGTTGATACCCGATTATCTGGAATGATAATTTCTTTGCTCACTTTTCATCCCTCATTTTTGGTAAATATCTAAGCCTTATGGTATTCAATACATAGTATTAAAGTCCCCTTAGGTTCAGTACGCCGTTTTTTCGGTAATTACCGAATCTCTGTCAGGACAGATGAGAGAGACATGACTATTTGAAACCTTTCCTTTTCCCTTCACGTCAGAATAAATAAGAACAATAAAGAGGTGGTTACTATGAAAAAAACAGCCATGAAATTAGTTGCTTTAGGGATGGTCATTGGTATTTTCGGAACAACAGGGGCGGTCCTCGCTACTTCTGCATTAACCTCAATTCAGGTTAGTTTGGACCCGATGCGTTTGCATGTAAACGGAGAACCCCTTCAAGGTCATGGGATCGACGATAAATCCGGGGAATTTTTCAATGGTAAGAAGCATGTTCCCACTACGATGATTTATGAAGGAACAACCTATGTTCCTGTTCGATTAGCCGCAGAATCTTTTGGCTACCAAGTGGACTGGGATAGGAATCATCGTGTGATTAACTTCCAAAACGAAAAGCAGCCTCCAAAGGGCATTGTAGCTGGCTCATTAGAATCGAGCATTTCGCATGAAACAAATGAAGATGGAAGTATCGATTTCACATTTGTTGTAAAGAATCAAACCGAACGCGAAATGACTTTGGCTTTTAATAGCGGGCAACGATTTGATTATGTCATTCGAAACTCAAAAGGTGAGGTGGTGAAAAGCTACGCGGCCGACAAACTTTTCATACAGGCATTAGGTGAAAAGGTCTTAAAACAAGGGGAAGAGTGGGTAATGACGGATAAGGTTGACACTTTGCCAAAGGGTGAATACACCATCGAATTTTGGATCACTTCAAACGAAGATCAAGCGAAACATAAGTACACCTTCACTGTGAAGTAATAAGGAAGAGCCGTCGCTTATCGCGATGGTTCTCCTCTACTCTCGATTGGGTGTCTTATACCGATAAAGGGAGTGATCCGCCCGGACCTTCCGAATGGCCAGTGAGACAGGCAGCCCACGTGCGACCCAGCGAAGTGCAGACAAGATGTTCGCTTCATCTTCAAATTGTTCCACAACAACAACTGTCTTTTCATTAATAAAACGTTGGAGTTGATCCCATCCCATAGAGGAATAGACGTCATTTCCATAGGTCTTAAGGTCAACGAAGTCAGGAAATTTGGGGTCTTTCATTTTCATTAGTCGATTGATGGCCTCGCGGCATTGTGGGTGAATATTTGGGTTAGAATTCATAAGATAGCTTATACTCCTTGATGGGAATAAAAAAAATTACGTTTAACTTTTCTTACTCCTAGTTTACCACATCGCTTTCGGGATTTTCGAACATGCCTTCAGATCTCGCTGAGGACCACCTAATGAAACACGAACAAGCTTTAGTGCGTCCTTAGTAGTGAAGAAGATTAATGAAGGAGTGATTGCATAACATGAGAAAATGGTTGTATATTCTAGTATTTGTCATATTGTATGGTCTGGTCACCTTCTTTGGTCTGGGCCCAGTTCTGTTAGCGGACGGCACATTTCCAGAACGATTGATGACGTTGGCACTGGTGATTGGAGTCTATGGAGTAATCACGTATATCTTTTGGCTCATATTAAAGCGACATAATAAATAAGGGGCATTTTTAGGAAAAGATAAAAAGGCCAGCAATCACAAAGTCCCGAAGAACTCTATGTTGCTGGTGTTACATCTTTGAAACTTGTTGAAGTTATGCACATCTAAATAGCAAAAATATGTAACCTATTTGAACTAAGGACGAAGTAAATTTGCTTGTTCTTGGCAATTTTACGTCACACCGTTTATTTCTTTCCATGTTGTCTATTCAATCCAATATCAGGGTCAACATAAACCCCATCAAATATGTCAATCCTGTTTCTTAGATGGTAATACCCATATTCTTCCCTAAAACTTCTTTCAATTCGACTTTCGAAGATTTCAACAACTTTATCAATTAAATCATCGGTTATATCATAATCCTTTACAATTTCCCTAACTTCCTTTGCGGGCACCAGCATATATCCAGCTTCTTTAATAGCCTCCATTTGTGAAGGGGTTAGTATTTCTAGTAAACGTGGATCGTCATAATTAGGCATAATCCCTCTCCTTTCGTGTTTTATCTTCATTATGCCTTATCAAAATTAAGAAAGATGTGACTATTATTACTCTTCCCGCTGCATGAGCACAATCAAGATCATCCACGTCGCCAAGTAGCCTTCATAATAACGTCACCAATGTTAATGCTCTGATTTACTGGCGTTTTTTGCGTGGTTACTGGCACTTTTCCAAACGTTACTGGCAATTTTTCGTCTTATCTGGATAATAGACAGTTGTTATGGGTCTCGGGAAGGAAAAATGAGGGGTATGTGTTTAGTGTATATATAAAAGGAATCAATATTCTTTTACTTTTTTATCTTTCCGCTTTTGTCATAGTCCCTCGAGGAAATTTAATAGCAAATTCAATAGATTAACTGGCGTTTTTATAGGGTTTACTGGCATTTTTCAGGTGTTTACTGGCATTTTTCAGGTGTTTACTGGCAAATATTTTAATGTGTCTGTAGGAATACGGTAGGAGGTACTGGGAATTCCCCCCTCGGACGGAAATTCTTAAGCAAATGAGAATAGATATTTATATTGGTTTGTCCCCCAGTCAATTCACAACTTCCAAACGGGGCTTATGAAGTTTAATCCTACCCCTGAAATGTTTGACAATGATCTTCATCGATCTTATGAAGTTCAATCCTACCCTTGAAATGTTTGACAATGATCTTCATCGGGCTTATGAAGTTCAATCCTACCCTTGAAATGTTTGACAATGATCTTCATCGAGCTTATGACGATGAACTTACAAGTGTTGTTTCCCCTTTTTACTCTTAGTAACCCCGTATACTTTCCATTCCGTATTAGAACATGCCATTCACTGGATTTTCAAAATTCTATTTTGCGTTCACATCAGGTTGATGTATGCCGAATATATTGCCTTCGGTGTCAATATAGTATCCTTGCCACGCCATTCCTGGCAGCGCATATTTTGGCATTGCAACCTTGCCGCCATTTTCAATAATTTTTGCTTCTGTTACATCGTAATTTTCCACTCCCATTGTACAAGCAAAGCCATTCAAAGCCTGGCCTGATTCTGGCGGAGCACTTTGCCGTTGCATCAGTGCACCATTGATCCCAGGTTCATTCTCATCGCCAGTCACTGCTCCAAAGTAAGGCATTCCTGCATACTCACTCCAATCTTGAAATGACCATCCGAATACCTCTCCATAAAACTTTTTTGCCCGTTCCATATCACTTACATGGATTTCGAAATGAACCAATCTTCCCATGACTACCTCCAAGTTATTTAGTGTAATTAACTATTACCATTTGTTACCTAGTATAATTGTTGCTTAATGATCATTTCAAGCAGGTAAGACAAGTATGTGTCTAAACAAAATGCAGTTCACCTTCAATTTAGCACGATCTCAAACTTATCCTCTTAACTCCACTATTTTATAAACCCCTTCACGAGGTCCAAAATACTTTACACTTTCAGACGCGACGAGGGTTGCTTTCTCCATTGCCGTACAGAACGGTAATCCTTCATGAAAACGATAGTAGCAAAAGGCACCATGTAAGACATCCCCAGCTGCCAAAGTATCAATAGCCTCTACTTTTGGGACATGGATCAAACCTTGATTGGCGTTTTCATACCAATAGGTATCGTTTTCACCGTCTGTAATGGCGATATTTTTTACATTGGTTTCTTGCAAAAAGGTTAATAGATCTCCTTCTGGTGGCCTGCAATTTACAGAAGCGATGACCTCATCAGCCAAAGCTAGGCATGTTGGAAAATGCGGTTTCCAGGATCCTGGGTCTAATACAATCTCTTTTCCGAGTTTTCTAGATTTCTTCAAAAAGTCAATGGTTACTTCTGGGAGATTGCAATCTGAAAAGCAAAAACTTGCTTCAGAGATGTACTTTTCATACCCTGTTTCTTCAGAAATGGAAAACTGCTGCTGTCCACTCCAAATCGTGCGAGTTGCCTTTTCTGTATTGACGAACACACTAGAAATACTAGGTAAAAGCTCAGATCCCTCTGCTAAATCGACGATATTAACCTGATACATCTCTAAAAACTCCGACTTCATGGCTTTGGCAATGGTGGTATCTCCAAGGCAAGTGACTATTGTTGCATCTCCACCTAAAATAGCATACGTGATCGCAGCATTTGCAGCAGGTCCACCAATAAAGGTTTGAAAATGATTTGTTTTACTTTTGAAGTTTTCTTGTGGAAAATCACTTTGGTAATAGGTAATGTCTAGATTTGTTAAACCCGCAAATATCCCCTTCACCCTATTCATTTTCTCCTCTACTCCATTCCTTGCCTATTTTTCTTACTCCTAGTTTACCACACCGGTTTTGGGAGATAATGGATGACAGTAAATAGAAATTTGGTGGACATCATGAAACACTTCTTTCAACTTACTGAACGAAATACGTCCTATAAACAGGAAACACTTGCGGGACTGACGACCTTTCTATCTATAGCCTATATATTAATTGTCAATCCACTCATTCTTAGCCAGTCGGGGATGGTAAAGGGAGCTGTATTTACCGCAACCGCATTAACAGCAATCATTGGTTCGCTCCTGATCGGCATACTCAGTAATTATCCCATTGCTATTGCTCCAAGTATGGGCCTTAATTCTTTTTTTACGTTTTCCGTATGTATTGGGATGGGAATCGCTTGGCCAGTTGCCTTAACAGGTGTTTTTGTCGCTAGTATCCTGTTTGTGTTATTAAGTTTATTGAAAATCCGAGAAAAAATTATTAATACCATTCCATCCGATTTAAAGCATGCCATTGCTTCCGGAATTGGATTTTTCATTGCCTTTATTGGCTTGAAAAACGCCGGAATCATCGTGTCCAACGAGGCTACCTATATTTCAATTGGAAACTTGCTATCCCCTTTAACGTGAAAAAGAACCCTGGATTGGGTTCTTTTATACTTTACCTTTTTTCCACTCTGCCATCCCAGTGGTGGGCGAATCTTCCGGCATTCCGTTCGTTTACCGGGTCATGGCGCCCCCACTGCCAGCCACCAAATTGGTTTCTTTGGAATTCTTCAAATGCGGCTTGAATTTCAACCTTTGAATTCATAACAAAGGGACCATATTGCGCGACTGGCTCGTTCATCGGTTCACCTTCGAGGAGTAAAAGAAAGCTTTCTTTTGCTCCGTTTGTGATTTCAACTTCTTGATCCCCCGCTAATTTTACCCGATGTGAGGTTAGAATCGTTTCATGATTGATTTGAATGGCATCTCCTTCATAAAAATAAAGATTACGATTCAACGTCTTCGATACGGCCGGCAAAGTGAAAACCGCCCCTGGCTCCATGCGAATATGCATAATCCCCACATGATTCTCTTTATCGTGGGCCCAAGAAGCGCTGTTTGGCTCCAGGCTCTCCACACCATTGACCTTCCCTGCGACTAACCGAACTGTCGTTGTTTTGCCGTTCGCAGCTTTTTGTTCGATGACAGGAATATCTTCCGCCCATAACATTTTATAATCGGGTACGGCTGATTTACTTTTGGCAGGTAGGTTCAGCCAAATTTGAAACAGTTCCAGCGGATTCGGCTTGTCTGAATTCACGAGTGGAAACATTTCCGTATGTTGACATCCACTGCCTGTCGTTAACCATTGGACATCTCCATTACCATAACGTCCATACGAACCTTTTGAATCAAAATGGTCAACGGCTCCTTCCAAAACAACGGTTACCGTTTCAAATCCTTTATGTGGATGGGCGGGAAAACCTGGTACGGATTCACCATGATACATCCGAAAACCGTCACGTCCTTCGAAATCTTGGCCTATGTTTCTACCCGCTAATAAGGCTGGATCCACTCCTTGTTCCTCATTTCCAGCAGGATAATGATCCTTATGATACATCGTCACTAAAAAGGGATCTTCCGCTTGCCATTGAAATCCTAATTTTTGAATGCCGAGAATTTTGCCATCAGCCATATGCTCACTCCGTTCTTTGCCTTTTTTCTTACTTATAGTTAGTTTACCACATTTATTTAGAAATTACGTTAACGATCCCTTGTAGGCTTTCTTTAATTCCATAAGATCGAATTTCTTCATTTTTAAAAATGCCTGCGTGACGCACGAAACTTGCTCCGGTGTGCCCTTGCTCAGCATCTCATCCAGCTCCCTCGGCACGATCTGCCAAGATACACCATACTTATCTTTCAACCAACCGCATTGCTCGGCTTCAGCAACCACAGACAGCTTTTCCCAGTAGTAATCGATCTCTTCTTGTGTGTCGCAGTTAACCATAAATGAGATCGCCTCGCTAAAACGGAACGAATGGTCCCTCGCGCTATCCATGGCTGCAAACCATTGATTTTCAAGCATGAACTCAGCGAACATGATGGTTCCTTCTTTGTCAGGTTCCATCCCTTCAGGATAGCGGGCAATCAGTCCCTGCTTTGCGTTCTTAAATACGGAGAGATAAAAATGAATCGCCTCTTGCGCTTTACCGCATTGTTCACCAACAAACAAAAACGACGGAATGATCGTGGGCCGCTCTTCTCCTTCTGGATTCGTAAGGATTAACTGCCACGACAACCCATATTTATCCTGAATCCAACCATACCTCTCACTGAACGGATACTGATCAAGCGGCATTAACACTGTACCACCTTCAGACAATTTGTTCCAAACCTCATTTAATTTTTCTTCTGCGTCTTTTTCCCGCGATGGGTCAAAATTAACCATGAAAGAGACCGACGGATTCAACTTAAAAAAAGGACCACCACTGATGGCCACAAACTGCTGCCCCCACAACTCAAAAGAAACGATATCGCTGTCGCCTGATGGTGTGTTGTGGAGTGTTGTGACATTCGTAATTTTTGCGTCTGGGAATATGGAAGCGTAAAACTCGGCTGCTTCCTTTGCCTCCTTGTCGTACCATAAATGGGAAACGATTTTTTGATTAGAATTTGGCATAGTCATCCTCCTGTTCCTTCTACTTCCATTTGCTACCAAGTATATCTGTTGCTTAATGAGCAATTCAAGCCGATAGTTAGAATATTATGCTTTTTTAATAGAAAACCGGCAGATTTGAGAATTCCCGCGTTTATTTTGCAGCGCAGGTCCTTTATATAGGCGGAATATACCCCTGCCAGTACCGGATGGATGGTCTCGCGAAAAATGACCGTAAATACTTTAAAAATGACCGTAAACCCTACAAAAACGATCGTATATACAGAGGATTGACTGGCTTTTAATAAAGTTCTTGTAAAAATCTCATTAGATTAAAGTGTGGTTGAAATCTTTTTAACAATAACCAACAGATACCCCTCACTCCCCTTTCAAATCCCACCTGAAACATGATTTTTGACAGTAATGATCCAAAAAATGACAGTAAAGGTGATAAAACCGACCATAAATGCATGGAAAACGACCGTAAACTTGAAAGGTCTATTCAGAAGGAAAATCAAACACCTATATTTGCCTATGCGAGTATCTTATTGTTGAAATGCTTAATGATACGGGGGGTCTTTGTGGGGTATTTTGTTAATGTAGAGCCTGGGGTCAATTTGTATGTCGAAGATATCAATCCCGGAGGCAGGAAGACGATTGTGTTTCTACATGGTTGGCCGTTAAGCCATAAACAGTTTGAGTATCAGTTTAATGTTCTTCCCTCCATGGGGTATCGTTGTATTGGTATTGACTGGAGAGGGTTCGGGATGTCGGATAAACCGATGAACGGCTACAATTTTGATCGATTGGCCGATGATATCCGAACAATAGTCGGTGTCCTTCAATTACACGACTTCACACTCGTTGGTCACTCCACAGGTGGGTCGATCGCGATTCGCTATCTGTCCCGCTATAATGGGTACGGAGTATCTAAGCTTGTTCTGATCGATGCGGCGGCTCCTATAGGTTTTACAGCAGAAACCGCTGACCGATTGCTTAATGAATCGTTAAATGACCGTCCTAAAATGATGCGGGATGTAACAGAAACCTTTTTCTTTCAGTATATATCAGGCCCGTTCTCAGACTGGTTTTTTCAATTGGGAATGCAGGCAGCAGGATGGTCGACTGCAGCAATCATTGTTACTCTAAGAGATGAGCAGTTATATGCAGATTTGCCAAAACTCTCTGTCCCTACTTTAATCGTTCACGGCATTCATGACAAAGTCATTCCATTTGTCCAAGCACAGGAACTCAATCAAAAAATAAGAAATTCACAGCTTGTCCCCTTTCAATACAGCGGACATGGTCTGTTCTGGGAAGAACATGAAAAGTTTAACCAGCTATTGCAGCAATTTATTGGTTGATCGTCTCATTGGATATCAAAGAGCTCAACGAAGCTCCCCAAAAATAAGCGGAGGAAATCCGCTTATTTTTAAAAAATGCTTGAAAAAGGCCAGAATAGACGGAGAAAATCAGGCTGTTGAGAAAGTGGTTTTAAGCAATCCAATTCTGCTTGTTCCAGGAGGAGCAATTTCGAATTAGATAAGTGAAATGAGTAAAACAGAGAGAATTTTCCTGTTGAGATTGCTTGGCTAGGTGCCGAGCAATCTTCTTTAGGTTTTGTGCCACTGCCGTCATAAGTGCTTGTTCCTGCGTCTTTTCTTTTCCCCGGAACCGGCAACGGCGAAGCCCGTGGAGTGTTTTAGCATCCGCAAAGCTTCGCTCTATAGTTTGGCAACGTAATTGGTATATGGCATTTCCGACCTCACTTTTGCGGTTTTGGACCACTTTTTCCTTGTACGTTTCCCATACATGGCGTTGAATAGTCCTTTGTTTATTCGCACTTGAGGTACATTGTTTTAAGAAAGGGCATTCCTTGCATACGTCCGAGTCCGACCGATACTCTTTATACCCCTGGCGGTTCGTTGTAGCGTAGGGTAGTGTTTGGCCGGCGGGGCAAGCATAGGCATCGTGTTCCTCGTCGTAAGTAAATTGGGATTTGGAAAACTTGCCTTCCGTGTCAGCGGCGTTGCGCTCTGCAATGACAGGGAAAAGGTTCATATCAAGGGTCCCTTTACAAATGTGAGGCGTCATGTAACCCGAGTCCAAAGCTACTGATTCCAAGGTCCCTGCGAAACCGAATCTTTCAATCTGACTCTTCAACCGTTCCAAATAAACAGTTGCATCGTTGACGTTACCGGGCGTCACGAATACATCCGTAATAATATTGAATTTGTGATCGACAGTACGATGATCCAAATAGAAAAAACCTTCAGGTTTTCCCTTCCGCTTCATAAATCCGCATTCAGGATCTGTCGTACTTTTTTTCAATTTCTTTTCTGTCGGTTCCTCCCCGGCTGGAGGTAAGGGCTTTTTTTCGTGTGCTTCACGATCCTCGTTCACTGCTTTTTCGAGTTCTTGCAAATACTCGTGCGGTTGATCTTTCACCACCTGCATAGTATAAGCATTTTTGTTGGCATTGGCCTGGATATGCGTGGAGTCTGAAATGAGGAGACGACCAGCCACCATATGATGGTGAATTGCTAAATGAACCACCTCATCAAAGATTTCCTCAAAGACGGTTGTACCTTTAAACCGGTTATTTCGATTCCAACTGATCGTTGAATGATCAGGTACAGGATCTGCAAAACTCAATCCTAAAAACCATCTGTACGCAGCATTCGGGATGATTTCTTGCTCCAACTGTCTTTCAGAGCGGATGCCATAGAGATATCCAATGAGCATCATTTTGAACAGTACAACCGGATCAAGTGAAGGTCTTCCTTTGGTTTCACTGTAGAAGGGACGCACTTTTTCTTTGATGAAGGAAAAGTCTACGTGTTCATTAATTAACCTAAGGAGGTGCTTCTCAGGAACTAATAACTCTATATCTACCAGTTCAAGTTGGCTCGTTTTAGATTGAGTAGAATTCGTGCGATTTAGCAAGATAGTCACGCCTTCCAGGTATTTTCTATACCTAAATTATACCACATTAACGCGTTAATCTTGTATAAAAAGTGACTTTCTCAACAGCCTGAGAAAATACCCCTATTTTTTAAAAACATAAGGGTGATAGCGTTTTCAAACAAGCTTAAACGGAAATTCTCCGCTTATTTTACCCCTTTTATCTACTTTTTTAAAAATAAGCGGAAAAACGCCGTCTATCAAATGCTAAGATAACTCTCTTACTCATTTCTCTACAAGCCTCGCTACGTCTTCCCCACACTTTTTGCATTTTCCCTTGAGTAGAACTCCGAGTTTATCGTCATGAATCGTATACTTAACGATTGTAGTCACTCCACAAGTAGAGCAATAAACATTGTTTACAACAATTTCTTGTATGTCTTTAGGTAGCTTCGCCCATTTCTGTGCGGCTTTGAAATCTATCACTGTCACGAGAAATCCCCCTAGTGTAAGGTAATTTGTGTTATTGAATTATACATTTGAATAATCTTCCGCGCAGAATTTATCCCGTTTTCCATACAGTCTGGGATCCCCACTCCGTAATAAGAACAGCCGGCAAGGAAGATGCCTGGGTAGTTGAGTTCCATTTTCCTTTCCAGTGCTTTGACACTTTGCGGATGGGTAATGAGGTAGTTGGGCATTTGGTCGGTCCACTTCGTGACTTCACTGACGACAGGCTCTGCGTGAATCCCCATTGCACTCGAAAGATCGCCAAGCGCAACCTGAAGAAGCTCTTCCTCATTCATTTCTTTTAACAAAGCGAAGGATGGATGGCTGCTTTTATAAAAGAGTCGAACAAGCAGATTTCCGGATTTTGAGGTATGCTCCCATTTCCGACTTGTCCAGGTACAGGCGTTGCAGGATAATTCATCTGTAGTTGCGGTGATGAAGCCTGTTCCATCCGCAGGAAGCACGTTGTCAGGCACATCAAACCCTATATACACACTAATCAATGAGCTGTTTTTCAATCCTGCAAATTCTTCTTTAAGGTACGAATCTTCCAAAATGACTTCCGCAGCTGTGTGCGGAATACTAAGGACTACATAATCTGCTTCAATGATTTTTTGACTGTTGAGATGCACTTGATACCGGTCGTCAACCTTTCCGATTCGATCTACTTTCGTATTCTTTAAAATCTCAACATCACAAAGCTTTTCCTCAAAGGCATCCACCATGGAGCTTAACCCCTTTGCAAAAGAAAGGAACTTCTTCTCCCCGCCTTTAAATTTCTGTTTATTGGCTTCGAGCCCTTTGATGATGCTTCCGTATTGCTCTTTATAATCGATCAAATATGGAAGGGTGGATGCGAGGGTTAACTCACTTAGCTTCCCGGAATAGACGCCGGATAGAACAGGGGCAATCTGTTTTTCAACCAACTCTGTCCCGAGAAAATGCTCCAAGAAAGCACCCACCGAATCTTCTTTGGTGAATGTTTCATTTTTTGTGTAAAAATCCTTCAGTGCCTCGACCTTTCCTTCAGCAGAGACAAGCGTGCTCTTCGCCAATGATTCAATGCTAGCGGGAATACCGAAGACGGCATCCTCTGGAATGGGCTTTAATTGACCTTCCGCGTATATAAAGGATTGGCCTGTTGCATTGTAGACGATTTCCTCTTTTAAACCCAGTTCTTCGATCAAGCTCATGGTTTCTATTTTACGGGCGACAATGGAATCGGCTCCTGCTTCCATCAAGAATCCACTTTGTTTTACTGTGCGAATTTTGCCACCAAGCTGACCGGCCGCTTCTGTCAAAACGAGTCTGACCTCTGCCCCGGTTTCAGTCTTCCATTTTTGTAATTCATACATCGCAGCTAGCCCTGTAATACCGCCACCGACCACTACAATTGTTTTCACGATATGCCACCTCTTTATGCCGAATCTCGTTTCATTAAGAATAACATTCTTGCCAGTCATTTGCTAATACTGAAGGCTACGTCAGTTGCAATAAACTTTTCTTGTACGAAGAACTAAGTCATAATATGGAAATACTTAAATATAGAGAAGGAGGTTTTTTATGATCGAACTTTTAAAACAAGGGAATAAATCATCCCTGATGGCCTGTGCCGTCAATTTTTTAATCGGTTTGCTGCGCGGCGGAGCGTGGCTGATGACAGGGAGTCCTGCCATGTTTGCGGAAACCATGCATGCCTTTGCTGATGCTGCCAATCAAGGGTTTGTCTACGTTGGAACCGCCCTTTCTAAAAGAAAGCCGACCGATCGTTTTCCAAACGGATTCGGTCGTGTGGTAAATCTTGTTTGCCTTGCAGCGGTTCTGATCGTGGCGATCATGAGCTATGAAACCGTCAAGGAAGGGTTTCATCATATTTTGCATCCGTCAGAAGGCGGAGCGCTTGGGATTTTGTTACCTGTTTTCGGAATCGGTGTCGTGCTTGAGTTTTTCGTCTTTTACAAAGCGATGAAATATGTCGTTGCCGAAGCGGGCGTGGAGGCGAAAGGGTTTTCTGTTGTTGGCGCAAGTTTTACAAACCTGAAAAAAGCTTCTCCAGCAACACGTCTTGTTTTTATGGAAGATATGGTGGCTTCGAGCGGTGGTGTGCTAGCGATCATCGCCGTTTTAATTGGGCACTTTATCCCTTTTGTCCAAGCGGAAGGTGTGGTTTCCATGATCATCGGTATTTCCATGTTTTATGTTGTGAGCCGTGTTTTCTTAGATAATGTGTCTGGCGCGATTGGTGAAGCTGATCATACGATGGAAGCGCGCATCGGGGAATTAGTGATGAATGATTCCGACGTCAAAGACATTCAAAAGGTAGTCGTTCTCCGCGAGGGGGAAGAGCTTCATGTCGAGCTTGAGATCGAAGTGGACTCCTCTCTTACCATTAAACAGGCGGATGCTATCAAGGATCGATTAGAAGAACAAATCCTCTCCCAGGAAGGGGTGGCAGATGTGACCATCGAATTTGATCAAAAAGATCAAATTGATCACTGGGAAGAAAAAAAGCAGAAGCTCGATGAAATCATTAAATAAAAGCTGCCCTACAAACAAAAGACCGACTCTCGCGCGTTGAGTCGGTCTCATGCATGGTTATGGATGGCTTATACCCGGTGGTGTAAACGATGGTGGTTGTTTTAGCCAACCACGTTTTCTCATCTTTGTTTTTAGAGTCATTCCATATGTTAACTGTTCGCCTAAAAACTCCGTCCACAAGATGCCAAGGTCGACACGAACTGTTGAAGCAGCAGATGTTGCACAATGGATGATACTTGTTGTTGATTTTAAAGCGAGACCGTTTGCAATTTCATTATCCGTTAATTTCACACCTGGAGGAACTGCATTGGGATCAGACTTTGGTTTCTCTTCGGAAACAGGTGGTAAAGTAATTCCCTCACGAACCATAAACTCTTTAAGTTGTTTTTCTTGGTTGTAGCACATTTTCACTGCATCATTTACCATACCTAGCAATTCATCGTCTGTCGTCATATTTAGAGCCACTTCTTCATATGCAATGGCTTCCATCAGCATGGCGTAATACGTCCAGCACGCCATCGCTTCCCCTATATGAAGTGGTGGCTTTGGCTCATCATCAAAAATAGATTTAGCTATACTTGTTACTGCATCAAAAATATTTGGCATAAATGTCACCTCCTTGGAATTATTTTGCACCAAGGAGATTTCTAATATTAAAACTCTCTATATACCAATCAATTAAATTTTCTAGGCTGATAACAAGACAACAAAAGAACCTTTTAAAGTAGAGTGAATTACTCTCCATAGCAACATGGGGGCATCCCTTAGAATTTGCCCAGTCTAGATGTTCTACGGTCTTACAGCCGTTCCGTCCGGAATCCTGGCCAATGTCCATTCTGGCAATGTATTCTCACAAGGATATTTGGCTGCTTTCTCTTCATCGATTTCAATGCCCAAACCAGGCTGATTGTTCGGATATACATATCCGTTTTTCACTTCCGGACTCCCCGGGAATACTTCATGCAGCTTTTCCGATATCGGTGTCCATTCCTGAATCCCGAAGTTTGGCAAGGCGACACTCAAGTGCACATTGGCAGCATGGCCGACAGGTGATACATCACCTGGTCCATGCCAAGCAGTCCGTATACCGAAGGCTTCACAGGTCGCAGCAAGCTTTCGTGCAGGGGTAATCCCACCAATGGCACTGACATGACACCGAATAAAATCAATGAGTTGATTTTTAATCAGCGGCATCCATTCTGCGGGATGAACAAATAACTCCCCAATAGCCAGAGGAACCCCTGCTTGCTGGCGGATTTTTTCTACCCAGCTAAGATCTTCTGGTGCAACAGGATCCTCAAGAAAAAAAAGATTGTATTCTTCCAACTGTTTGGCTAATCGAAGCGCATCAATTGGTGCCACGCGTTCGTGAATATCATGTATCAATTCCAAGTCAAATCCGACCGTTTTTCTTAAGTGGTCGAACATTCTTGGAACACTTCGGAGGTATTGCTCGCGGTCAAAGTAAGCACCAGGAGGAGCGCTTTCCGGTGATTCCTTCAGCCTAAACAACGAACCAGGAGAGAGGTTCGTCGCCTCTGTAATCTTCACCCCGCCACCATACCCCCCCATTTGGCAGCGGAGGTATTTGTATCCAGCAGCTTGCATTCTACGGACGTTATCTTCTAGCTCTTGCTCATCTCGTCCGTCCACATGACGATAGACAGCAGCACCAGTTCGTGATAAGCCACCAAGCAGATCATATACTGGCATACCAGCAAGCTTTCCTTTTATATCCCATAGTGCCATATCGATTCCTGATAGCGCACTGTTCATTACCGGACCATTTCTCCAATACCCGCTTACAGATGCTGACTGCCATATATCTTCAATCCGCCGCGGATCCTTCCCCAAGATGAACGGACGCATATATTCCACTATGGCTGTTTTCACTGCTAAATATCGCTGCGTAAACGTTGCACAGCCAAGACCGTACAAATCAGGTTCATTCGTTTCGACCTTGACGACAACTAAATTAATTCCTTCTGGCGCAGTTAGAATGACTTTCACATCGCGGATTTGCAGGTTCATTTTCACTTATTCCTTTCTTTACTCCTCTAAAAAAACAATAGCACTATTTATAAAATTTATGCAAACAGGAAATTCTACAAGTCTAATCATGGCAATCTTGCTTTTCTACCAATCAGCTACACTGCCATCTTCATGCCAGTAGCGTGCAAGCACTTCTTGCTGGAATGGATGTTTTGCTGCCTGCTCTTCGTCTACTTCCACTCCTAAACCGGGTCTTTCAGATGGGATAACGAAGCCGTTTTCCACTTGAATCGGGTTCATCACGACTTCATCCCGCCATTTCACATCACTGCGGAAAGACTCCTGAATTAACCAGTTTGGAGTACATGTTGCAAACTGGATTGCTGCTGCTGTTGCAATCGGTCCGAGTGGATTATGCGGGGCTACACTAACGTAATAAGCCTCTGCCATGGCCGCTATTTTCCTAGCTTCCCATAACCCTCCACAATGGCAGATATCAGGTTGAATAATGGCGCAAGCATTTTTCTCCAACAGTTCCCGGAATTGAAAACGGCTAACCAACCGCTCCCCGGTGGCAACAGGAATATCGATACTTTGGCTGACCTTTACCATTCCTTCCACATTCTCTGGTAAACAAGGCTCCTCGAAGAAGAAGGGGCGAAACGGGCTTAATTCCTTCGCATATTGGATCGCCATTTCTGGAGTCGTCCGTCCGTGTAAGTCAATCATGATGTCCACTTCATCTCCAACAGCTTCGCGAATGGCCGACATGAGTGTCACAGCATGGTTCAATACTTTCTTGCCATCCAGCCAATTTGTCTTCGGGACAACCAGGACCTTTATCGCCGAGTATCCTTCAGCCACAGACTGGAGTGCTTTTTCAACCATTGCATCGCAGTCACCGATAGAGTTATAAAGACTATCCATCTGTCCCCCGCCAAGATGATCATACATCCGAATCTTATCCCGCACTTTACCGCCCAACAGCTTATACACTGGCAGATTAACTGCTTTGCCATAAATATCCCAACATGCCATCTCAATTCCACTGATCGCCGAATACCCCACCGCTCCCGCACGGAAGAAGGGATGTCGCACCATAACCTGGTATAAATGTTCGATGTTCGTTGGATCTAATCCAAGAATAAATGGTTTTAAATCTTCGATACAGCCAACAACACCCCTTGTTTTCCACTCGAGTGATGCTTCTCCCCAGCCAGTGATTCCTTCATCCGTTTCTACCTTAACAAAAATCCAGTTCCTCATTTGAGCATTCACAACGTGGGTCTTGATATCTGTTATTTTCACACTGGATTCCCCCAATAGTAACGAAGAATTTCTCCATCTTTTTTCTTGTAAATGCAATTTCTTTCTTCCAGTTGCTTTAGATGCGCGGCAAAAGAGTACATTAAATCCATTTGCAAGACAAATTGGCCGAGATTCTCCTGCAAATCAATCATCTCCTGTAAAGAGATCCCCTGATGGGCACCGATCAACCGTTTCACTTCTGCCTCTGCCGCTTGCACCCACTCTCTACTTTCCTTTAGAAAGCGTCCGACGTTCTCATTTTCAATCGGATCACAATGGCAGCGGAAAATCACATCTGGTTGAAGACGTTCCAGCTGTTCAATTGAATAAAGATAACCATCGACCGTCACATAGGTCGGTGGGACAAACAATCGCCCTTCCAGATCATATTCGCCATGCCCCAATACGCCGTCTCCGATAAATGCTGCAGCGTGTCGTGAGTCCCAAACCATCAGATGGCCAGCTGTGTGTCCAGGAAGCTCTTTAAATTCAATGGACCAATCCTCCTCAAGGGACCACTTTTGTGTAAAGTCAATAGATTCTATAGGTAGTGGAAAACCTGCAGTCTCCTTCAGCCATTTCTTCGTTTCTTGATCATACACCAACCCATGGTCTTTCTCATATGCCTCATAACGATTTCGCATTAATTCAGCTGGATTTTCAATTAGAATACGATCGCTTGGCGAGCCATATATGCTAGAATGGGGACAAATTTCGTTGAAAGCATGATTCCCGCCACAGTGATCACAGTCGGCATGCGTGATCACGACATCAATCGGATCTTCTGTATTGATTCCTATTTTTTCAAAGTAGGGCAAAATCACTTCCTTCGGAGTTGAAGCCATCCCCGTATCCAATAAAACGGTACGTTCCTTCCCGGTCAGTAAATAAAGATGCAACGGCTTAGCATTTTGGGTCGTAATGCGGTGAATTCCCTGGAATAATTGCATAATACCTGTTCCCTCCTTTTTATGATGGGGTACTGGATGTGGTTGTTCCTGATGTGGATGTCGCTGGTCCTGGTTTTGTTTTAAGTGACGCTCTTTCTTTACGTTTCATGGTATATTGATCAATGATCACGGCTACTAACAGCGTCGCTCCGACAACAAAGTTCTGCCAATACACATCGATTCCAACGAGATTCATTCCATTGGTGATCAAGGCCATCAACAAACACCCCAGAAATGCCCCGAAAACACTTCCTTCGCCCCCTTGCAAACTGGCGCCTCCAATGATGACAGCCGTAATCACCCGAAACTCCATCCCAGTTCCCGCAGTAACTGAAGCGCTTCCTAAACGGGCAGTCATGAGGATCCCGGCCAAAGCTGCCAATACCCCACTTAAAACATAGATCCAAATCTTCACCTTATTAACGTTAATTCCAGACAAAATGGCTGCTTTTTCACTAGAACCAATATAATAGGTTTGTCGAAGTGCTCTGGATTTTCGAAGGAAAATGTCTCCGATAATAATGACCAGTAACATGACAATGATTAGGGATTGCACCCCGAACAATTTACCTTGACCGAGTATAGTGAAGCTTTCCGGCAATCCGGAAATATTCCTTCCACCGGTAACAATAAGCACGAGTCCACGGACCGCTTGCATGGTTCCAAGTGTGGTGATAAACGGATTGATCTTCAGCTTGGCGATAATAAATCCATTTAACAAACCTACGGCAGCGCCAACCACAATTCCGAGAAGAATGGCGAGCGGTACAGAAGCCCCTGCGCGGAGTGCCATGGCCGTAACAGCACCAACAAATGCAACCACTGACCCAATAGATAAGTCAAAGCCTCCGGCAACCATTAATACTGTCATTCCTGCTGCAATAATGGCTTCCACGGAAAGCCCAAGCAAAACAGATAATAAATTCTGCGTCGTGAGGAAGACGGGTGAAGAAATCGAAAGAATAACCCCTAGAACTAAAATAATCATAACAATCATGAATTCACGGACTTCGACTAGCTTTTTTAAAAACGTCACTTTTTTCCCTCCTCTTAGCTGATCAGAACACCAGAAGCTGCAGCAATAATTCTTTCCTGTGTAAACTGCTCTTTCTGAAATTCAGCAACCATTTTCCCTTCTCTCATTACTAGAATCCGATCACTTATACCCATGACCTCCGGCAAATCAGACGAAATCACAATCAACCCCACGCCCTGTTTAGCTAGTTGCCGCAAATGCTGGTAAATTTCACTTTTTGCCCCGACGTCCACCCCACGGGTAGGCTCATCAACGATTAACACCTTGGGCTCAATCCCTACCCACATAGACAGAAGCACTTTTTGTTGATTCCCTCCAGATAAACGCCCCACCTTTTGTTTAATACTTGGTGTAATCACACGGAAATGCTCTCGATATCTTTCTGTTGTTTGATCAACCATTTTCTCATTGATAAAATCAAGCCCTCTGCTCGTGAATCTTTTCAAGTTCGGTGCTATGGCATTGTCCTTCATCGTTCTTTCGAGAAACAAGCCCTGTTCCTTGCGATTCTCTGTCAAATAGCCAATCCCCTGCTGTATCGCTTGTTTCGGGGAACGAATAGAAATCTTCTGACCCTTAAGATAAATTGCACCTGAATCAGCGGGCTCCGCTCCAAATATCGTCCGTCCAAGCTCCGTTCGTCCGGCGCCTACCAATCCTGCAATCCCGAGAATTTCTCCTCTCTTTAAAGAAAAAGAAATATCATAACAGGCTCCTTTTCTCGTTAAACCTTGTACTGTAAAAATTTCCTCGCCAATCTCTGCATCGGATGGACGATCGCCATACATGTTGGTTAGTTCACGGCCGACCATCATTTGAATAATTTTATCTTCCGTCAGCGACTCAATCGGTTCCGTACCGACGTACTTCCCATCACGAAGAACGGTTACCCGATTCGCAATTTCAAAGATTTCATTTAGATGATGTGAAATATAAATGACAGCAATCCCTTGTTGCTGAAGTTTTCTAATATTGGCAAAAAGCTTTTCCACTTCGACAGTGGTTAACGAGGATGTCGGTTCATCTAAGATCAGCACCTTCGGGTTATAAGAGATAGCCTTTAAAATCTCTATAACTTGTTGCGTAGCTGGTGATAAAAATTTAACCAAAGTGCCGGGATGAATATCCTCATCAAATAACTGAAGTAATTTTCGAGCTTCTTCATACATTTTTTCTTTCTTGATTAAGTTGAATCGGTTGGTTGGCTGTCGATTAGCAAAGATATTCTCCGCAATGCTCAAATTCGGGACCAGACTCAACTCTTGAAAGACGACACTAATCCCGCGTGTTGTCGCATCATATGCATGCTTAAATCGAACCGATTTGCCCTGCAAAATTAATTCTCCTGCATCAGGCTGATAAATACCTCCGAGTACCTGCATTAACGTTGATTTCCCTGCCCCATTTTCGCCGAGCAGCGCGTGTACTTCACCCGTTTTGAGATCGAAACTTACCTGGTCTAATGCCTTCACTCCAGGAAATGTTTTGGTGATCCCCTTTACTTGCAGGATGGTTTCCCCCATATCAACACCTCCTTCTTTTGGATAAAGGAACCTCGTAATAGAGGTTCCTTCATTTGGTTTATTGATTCGTGCGTAAGAATTGGTCTGCATTGGATTGGTTCACGATGACTGCTCCTGTATCAATCATCGTCGGAGCACCTGTAACTCCTGCCTTGGCGTTATCATTTGTAATCGCAATGTCGTTGTTGTACATGTTAAAGAGGATATCCGTTGCGTAGAATGGCATTAAGGCAGTCTGCTGAGCCACTGTTGCAGAAATGACTCCATCCTTAATGGCTTGAACAACATCATTCCCACGGTCCATCGCCACGATCTTCACTTTTCCTTCCTTGCCGGCTTCTTTTACCGCTGTCGCAGCACCGGAACCCCCTGCGGCTTCTACACATGCAATACCAGCTAGGTCAGGATACTTCTGCAGCAAGGATGCGGCTCCTTGAGCAGCGACGTTCGTATCCGATTGTGTATCTACGATCTGCACAATTTCAATATCCGGATATTTGGCGATGGCTAGCTTGTAACCTTGAATCCGTTCTTCCAAATTCGCCTGGCCGGGTTTTGTCATAATGGCCACTTTTCCTTTTTCTCCAATTAGCCTTGCTAATTCTTCTCCACCTTTGATCCCTGCCTGAACGTTACCTGTACCAACAAAGGCAACTCTCTTAGTGTTGGGCAAATCTCCATCGACGGTAACAACGGGAATGCCCGCGTCCACTGCTTTATCTACTACAGGGTTTAGTGAATCTTCAAATCCAACTACTACAATTCCCTGTGGTTTCTTGGCAATTGCTTGTTCAAAGGCCGTGATCATCGCATTCATGTCATATTCAGCAGGGCCAACGTACTCTGTTTGCACGCCGAGTGCCTTGCCAGCTGCCTCCATCCCAAGCTTGTGATCGTAGAAATAGTCAAGATTACCCAGCGCAGAAACCTCGATATATAGCTGATCTTTGACAGGTACTTTATTCGAATCAGCTGGTTTGGCCTCCGATTGAGCGTTGTTGGAATTACTAGCAGCTTGGTTTCCAGAAGCCGGTTGGCTGCTCGAACAACCTGTAAGCGCTATCATAGTGCCGATTGTTAAAACAGATAGGACTTTCGTAAGCTTTTTCAAGAAAAATCACCTCATTATTTAATTTAGAATTTCCTTGTAATTATGTTTGTCTAGGATAATGACCCCCGTGTCAATCATCATCGGTGTTTGCGTGTTATTGATTTCTTGGTTTCCATGATTAAGAGCATATAAAATTTGAACCGCATAGAAGGGCATTAAAGCTGTCTGTTGAACAACAGTACCTGAAATCACGCCGCTTTCGATAAAAGAAAGGACCTTTTGATCCTTATCCATGGCCATAATCTTGATTTCTCCAGACCGGTTCAACCTGACGACTTCCTGCGCAACCCCAGCTCCTGCCACGGCTTCCACACAACCGATCCCTGCTAAATCAGGATACTTTCTAATTAATTCGGCAACTTGCTTTTCGACTAAGGATGCATTCGCCTGATTGTCAATCACCTCTACAACCTGGATTAAGGGATTTTTTCTTAACGCTTCAAGATATCCATATACCCGTTCATCTAGGTTGGGTTGACCCTTTTTAGTGACAAGCGCTACCTTTCCTTGCCCGCCAATTAACTTGGCCAGCCTAACTCCGCCTTCATATCCTGCCTGGAAATTGCCCGTCCCTACAAAAGCAATGCGTTTGGATCCTGGAAGATCCGAATCGACCGTCACAACCGGGATGTGTCTTTGGTAAGCTTCTTCGACTAAAGAATTAAGACCCTTATCAAAACCTATAACGATAATACCCGCTGGTTCTCTCGCAATGGCTTCCTGAAAGGATGTTCTCATGGCATTCAGATCCAAATCATCGGGACCCACGTAATCCGTTTCAACCCCTAAAGCCTCTCCAGCTTTCTTCATCCCTAACTGATGGTCTTTAAAATACTCTACTTCTCCCAATGCTGAAACCATGATATAGAGATCGTCACGTGGAACATTGGAAACATTCATCTGGTTTCCCCATTCTGTTGCTTGCAGAGGAATATTTCCATTGGCTTGTGGAGAACAACCAGCCAAAAGGATTGAAAAGACAGCGATTACATGAAATAAATGCCAAAAGTCTTGATTCTTCATAAAAGCCTGCTCCTTATTCCCCCCTTTACATTTAAGTATAGGGGTGTTTGATTAAACAAAAAATTCCCTCTTTTTATGATTTAGGTATCATTTTTTAGGCTTGAAGCTTCCTTTCCCTCTCCCTATACTCTCTTGGAGTCATTCCTTCCCACTTTTTAAATAGGCGGTAGAAGTGCTTTTCCTCAATATATCCGACCTTCTGGACGATTTCTTTAATCGAAAAATGGGTATGCACCAATAGCTCCTTGGCCTTTGCTATTCGGACATGTGTGACAAAGTTAATAAAGGTATACCCCATGCTTTGGTGAAATAACGTACTGAAATACGTCGGATGCAGTTCAACAACATCTGCCACCTTCTGCAAGGAAAGCTCCTGACTAAAATGAGTTAAAATATAATTTTTTGCGTCATCGATCACTTTGGAATGGGACGACTGTACCTCCAGAGGCAGTGTTTCTTCAAATCCATAGTGTCCGTTTTCTTTCAACTGTTCCACAATGGATTGAACGGATGCGTATAATTCATCCGATTCAACCGGTTTTAATATATAGTCCGATGCCCCTAATTTTAAGGACTGTTTTGCATAGGAGAAATCATCATAGCCACTGATGACAATCACATAAGGAAGCTTGTTCTTTTTTAAAGAGAGTTTTTTCATCAGCTCTAATCCATCTATTTTTGGCATGCGAATGTCGACAAGAAGCAAGTGAATGTTTTTTTGTTCCATAATCTGCAGTGCTTCTTCCCCGTTTTCCGCTTGACCAGCGATCATAAACCCAAGCTGTTCCCAATCTAATGTGGCTATAATGCCTTCTCTCATCCAGTGTTCATCATCCGCAATGAGTAATTGGTACATGTTCCTCACCTCTCGATACAATAGGCAAAATAAGACGCACGGTTGTCCCCTTTCCCACTTCACTCTGCACTTCTAGCCCATAAGGCGGACCAAATGTCAGCAGGACACGTTGGTGTACGTTGAAAAAACCAATTCCACTCTTAATCTGTTCTGATGTGCGAGTCACCGTTTGATGCAAGGAGTCTCTTAACAGTTGAAGCTGAACTTCCGTCATTCCTACCCCATCATCCCGAATTTCCCAAATTAATTGCTCTTGATCCACATTCCCAATAATATCAATAGTCCCTCCTCCTTTTGGCTCAAGCCCATGCATAAAGGCATTTTCGACTAAGGGCTGGAGAACTAATTTAATCGTTTTTTGTTCAATTATCCCCTCGTCTATCTCCCAATTTACAGTCACTTTATCTCCAAAGCGGATCTTTTGGGCATCGACATAGTAACGTAAATGTTCCAGCTCCTTTTCAAAACTTACCCACTTGTCCTCGTGCTTGTTTATGCTATAGCGTAAGAGTTTCGATAAAGCAATGGAAAGGGTGTAAATTTCGGATACCTTACGGATTTTGGCTATACTTGCAATCGTTCCTAGCGTGTTGTACAAGAAGTGCGGATGAATTTGGGAGCGCAGCAGCTCTAGCATGTAGGATTTGTATAAGGTTTTATCCAGTTCATTAAGCATGTGATTGAAGCTATTCCCCAGATAGCCAATTTCATCATTTCGGTTTTGTTGATATCGTACCTGTAAATTACCAGACTCCACTCTACCCATTAACTTTTGCAGCTCCAGAATCGGTTGGGTCAATCTCCGAGAAAACAATACAGAAAGAAGGATGGAAAATAAAATACAGAAAAGTAGCACCCCCGCAATAGTCTTATAGACAACTTGGGCTTCCTGCAGCATTTCTGCTTTCGATGTGGTAGAGATTAACACCCATGGAGAGCCCTCCAAATTTTTATACGTCACAAAATAATCGCTTCCATTGATTGTTTTGTCTACGGTTTGCGTAACGTTGGAACCTGTTTTCACCATTTCCTCGATATCTTTGGTCATAAATTTCGGATTGGATTCGTATAGAAACTCCGATTGCTGCGGGTGATAGACAAAAAAGTGCGGGTATAACCCCTGTTTTTCACTCTGATGGACCACTTGTTCAAAAAGATCCTGTTTAAAATCTAAAACGAGGATTCCGTTAAATACATGACCTGGATATGAATAGAGCTTTTGCATATAGGAGAAAGCCCAATTATTAAAATAGGAATCCGGATTCTCATGTAAATCAGCCCATCTTGACTCCGTTATATACATGGAGGTTTTGGTTTGATCATGAATAAATGTCTGGAACCACTGTTCTTGGTTAAGAGGCCGTTTCAAATGGGAGTTAATCGGCGAAAAATATTGCGATAATAATAAGGTTCCGTTTTTATGAAAAATCGTCGCACCTGAACAAAATGGCAGCATCCGAAACTGCGTAACGGCATTCATCGTTGCATATAGGTTATCTGTTGGCTTGGTATTTTCCGTAATCATGATTTTTGGATGATTTAACCCTTCCTGAATACTGCTGTCAAAATCGGGAAGGAGGGAAATTCTCCTAATCTCATCCAAATGGCTAGTTAAGTTTTTATTTACTTGATTTAAAAACAACTTGGTTTCTGTTTCCGATTGCTTTTCAGCTAGATTCGCAAAAAATGTATACATCAAAAAACTAAAGAGAATGACTGGAATCGAGGTACTGATAAGAAAGATAAGTAAAAATTTTAGCCTCAAGCTCAAACTCCGTTCACCCCCTTTTTTCTTTCTATTTTAGCAGAATTTTATTTTATATAAAAATTAAAAAAAATCCATCCTTCTACGATTGATCTGTTAACCGTTGGATGGATTTTCTTCGTTATTTATGGCAAGAAGCCCTGCACTCGATAGCCGCCATCTACGACAAGCGTTTCACCTGTTGTAAAGCTTGATTCATCGGAAGCTAAATATACCGCTGCAAGCGCAATTTCTCTTGGCTCAGCAATCCGTCCAACAGGATGGATATCGTTGAAAGCCTGCATGGCTTTCGTCGGATCTGGTGATTGGTTCTCCAAGTGTCGGCGCAAAATGGGTGTATTCACTGTTCCTGGTGCAATGACATTACAACGGATTCCCTCTTTTGCGTATTCAATGGCCGTTACCCGCGTCATGGCATGTAGCCCCCCTTTGGCCGTGCCATAAGCAAACAATGTAGGATGCCCTGCTAGGGCATTCACTGAACCCATATTCACAATGGAGCCCTTCTGTTGCTTACGCATATGTGGAAGAACGTATTTCATGCACAGGAATGGACCTTTTAAGTTGACACTAATGACTCGCTCGAAGTTCTCCTCTGTCGTTTCTTCGGTCATCCCATAGATTTGAATGGCTGCATTATTCACCAATATATCGATTCTTCCATACTGCTCTATCGTTTTTTGCACCATCGATTGCACAGAGGCTGAATTCGAAACATCGGTATGAATCGCCGTCACCTCTCCTAGACTAGAAAGATTCTCTACAGCGGCTTTGTTTTCTTCTTCAACGATCCCAGCAATAACAACCTTCGCACCTTGTTTCAAAAACTCTTCGACAATCGCATAACCGATCCCCGTTGCACCACCAGTAACAATCGCTATTTTATCCTCCAAACGCATTAGATCCTCTCCTTCATATATAGCATTCATTCTCCTGGAACCATCCGCTCAAATTTTTGAACGGGATATTTCGAAATTGGGAATAGCTTTCCTGGTGTCATTCCTAGTTCTAGACTACCTTGTTACTACCAAACAATTCAATACGCAATTTTTAATATTCAAACTAAAATAAATCACCTCCTAACATACATTTTCTATTTAAAGGGCACACTATGGAAGAATTTGTCTGATGAAAGGGATCTCCTATGTATAAATCCAATCCAGCTAAATCGCTATTACCTTGGTTGCAATCCCAGCTAGCTGAATCCGATGATATCTGCCTGCAAAAGCTTGAATCGAAAGAGAAAAAAGCCCAGTTATTCTATATTAAGAGTATCTGCGACCAAGCATTCATTCAAGATCATCTGCTTATTCCCTTTTTCGAAACGGATTCTCTCCACGATTATCTGTCTTATATAGATAACCTTTTTCAAACCTCATCCTATATAAGTCCGGAAAAGACATTAAACCAATTACTTCACGGATCGGTTGTCTTCATCTCAGGAATGAATATTCGTTTGATTGATATAAGGAAGGTGGCCAACACCGGAATTTCTGAAGCCAAAATTGAATCTACGGTTCAAGGGCCTCAGAATTCGTTTAGTGAAGACATTGCAACGAATTTAAACATGATTCGTGATCGATATTATCAGCCAAGTTTAAAGATTGAAAACCAAGAGATTGGAAATCAAGCCCCAACCCCAATTGCAATTATATATGATGAAAAATTAGTCGATCCAGCTGTCCTAGAGAGTGTAAACAAAAGACTCGCAGAAATTCAGGGTGAAATGGCGATCATTCTATCGATTGGACAGCTAGAACGACACTTAAGCCGAAGAAAAAGGACCATGTTTCCAACGATTATGCTAACAGAGCGACCCGATCGAGTGGCTTATAATTTAGCCCAAGGGAAAATTGCCATCGTCATGCAAGGCAATCCCTTTGTGTTACTTGTTCCAAGTGTTTTTTTTGATTTTATGGCCTCGATGGATGATTTATATCACACCTATTGGACTAGTCGTTTTGTCGTCGTTTTGCGTTATTTAGGGCTGTTCATCACGATTACCCTGCCCTCTTTATATGTAGTTTCTACTGCATACAATCCCGAACTGTTTCGCGTTCAACTTGCCGTAACGATTGCTGGCAGCCGAATTTCAGTGCCCTATCCCGCTTTTGTCGAGGTATTTTTGATGCTTTTGATGATGGAGTTTTTAACAGAGGCAAGTCTTCGCTTACCGAAGATGATTGGCTCGACAGCGACAACCGTTGGGGGGTTGATCTTAGGACAGGCGGCTACGGAAGCGGCTCTTGTGAGCAATATTATGGTCATTCTGATTGCTGCGGTAGCCATTTCAAACTTTGTCATTCCGATCAATGCCATGGGTTTTGCGATGCGAGGTGTAAAGTATTTATTATTATTCATTTCAACCGTATTCGGGATGATTGGATTTATTGTTGGACTGGTGGGAATCGTTGCCTATCTTGTGCATTTGGATAGCTTTGGTCAGCCCTATTTAAAACTATTTATGAAAAGTTCAACAGATCAGGAAGAAATTACGCGGGTGAAGGAAGAACAAGGATGAGTCGTTTTTACTATTATCTGATTTTCCTCAATATGACGGTGAATGTGGTCGCTTTTGTTCCGAATGTTCTTCTTCAGCAACGTTTCATTGGAGCGGTACCCTCCATGGTGATTGCACTAATCGTGGGAACCATCAATGCAGCGATTTTTGGTTTTTGTATCAACCGCTTTCCCGGTGAGGGTTTACCAGAAATCCTGAACCGCTATGTGAAACCGTGGATTCGCACGCTGTTCTTGCTACTTATGGGGGTTACCTGGTTTATTGCGGGGATCATCACGATTTTGATTTTTGTCGATGTAAGTAAACAGTATATTAACCCCGAAATGCCTGAATGGACTTTTTTATTCATCTTCCTTGCCTTTGTTGTTTTATGTGCAAAAATGCCATCGATCAAAGTTTTGTACTTATTGGAACTGCTTTTAATTCTTAATTTGCCGCTCGTTGCGATCATCTTTCTCAAGGTTTATACCCACCCCTATTTCTCCTGGGATGCAGTGAAAGAAGTAGGTACACATGCCCTCACTATTCCGGCATGGGATAGTTTCACTGTCGCTTTATACACGTTTGCCGGATATCTCAATATGGTTATTTTTGCTCGGGTGATGAAAGATCAATTTCAGTTTAAGCGAGGATGGATCATTGGCAGCGTTGCTTTTGTAAATTTATTTACAACCTTTTTTATTCCCATTGGGTTATTAGGAACAGAAGCCGTTGGCCATGCGAGGTACCCTTGGGTAATGACCGCTGATACCATTCGGTTTGATTTAAGCCCGATCGAGAGAGGGATTGGTTTATTTCTCTTACTTTATGTTTCTATTTCTCTAACAAGTGCGCTTATCCATTGGCATGTCGGTCTTGAATTAATGAAAGGGGCAGTAAATGTTAAAAAGTATAAAGCAAAAGCTCAGCGGATTATTCCTTGGATGGTGACCCTTTTATTTTGCGGTGTTACCTTTGCCATCAATGAGCTCTTATTTCAATCCCAAATTCGTTCTTTTAGTATTGTTTGGTACACGATCCGCTTATTTGGCGAATTCCTATTGATCTTCTTATTGGGCTATTGTGCTTGGAGGCGAGGACATGAGGGGGTTTAAATTGTTGATGGTTTGTCTATTTTTCTTATTGGCAGGATGTGGATATAAGGATATTGATAAACGATTTTTTGTCGTAGCTATCGGTGTTGACAAGTCAAACTCAGATCATGGGAAGTACAAAATAACTTTCAAAGTTGCCATTCCTCCAGACAAACCATCTGCCAAGTCCAATGAAGCGGAAATCATAACAACAGATTCCGATTCAATGACCGAAGCGGTTCGGATCACTCGCGCCCAGTTAGATAAAGAAATTGATTTTAGTCATACCAAAGCCATTATTTTTGGACAATCGCTTGTTCAGAAGGAGAACGTCTCAGAAATCATTGATTGGTTTGTCCGGAGAAGGGATATCCAACGGATTGCCTATACGGGGGTTGGATCCCCTACTGCCCTGGAAGTACTGAAAGTCAGACCGGCGTTCGAGCGTCTTCCAGGCAATTCTCTTTTTTTATATTTTGGCCGTTCAGGTACGGAAGCGCCTTATGTGATTACAGAACCCCTCTTTGACTTTTACCGACGGATTAAAGAAAAGGGAATTGACCCAGTCCTCCCGATTATTCAAGCGGAAGGTGATAAGTACTCCATTTTATCATCTGCGATTTTTAAAAACTATCGAATGAACTTGACCCTCAATGATTTAGAGAGCGAAATTTTGAATTCATTCTTAGGCAGGCTAAAAAAGACAGACTTTAAAATTCAAGCAAATGGAGAGAGTTTTTTTGTTTTTGCAGACTCCGTTAAGCTCAATTACGATCTGCTGGCCGGGGAAAAGCCAACTATTCATATCCATTGTAAAATGTCTGTCACCATTGAAGAGTCCAAACAAACATTAGCACTGGAAAAGATGCATCAATTGCAAATTCTAACCGAACAAGAAATCAGAAAAAACGTTCTCAAGTTGGTAAAAAAGTTTCAACAGGCTAACGTAGATCCGATCGGGTTTGGACTAAGATATCGAGGAAGTCATCTCAACAATCAAACCGAATGGCAAAAGTGGGAAGACATCTATCCAGAAATCGAATTTACAATGAAAGCAGAAGTGAAGGTACGAGGGACAGGGTCTATTTATTAGTTACACAAACTGAAAGAAGCGGAGGAATTCCGCTTCTTTTCCCTTTTTAACCGCTTTTATTTTTGCCCTAATCCGCTGCTGCTAAAACAATCACAAGAAGAACGTAAAGGACTAGAATGATTACAAAGTCTTCATCGTTAAATAAACCTTGAAATAAGCTCATCATTCAGTTCCCCTTTCCTTTAGAATACACCCATAATATATGAGCAACTTCCCATAAAGGAATGGACACATGTCCATAAACATCGAAATTAGGTGGATGATTGAACACCGAACCAAAAGCGATTGTGTTTTCGTATGGAGGTTTAATATACTGTAAAAATACAGAATGACTTAAATTGGTACGCGTCATAAATGGGAGAGGTAGAATGACAGGAAAAACGCATTTATATCTAGGAATTGTAACTGGTGTTGGTGTAGAAGCTGTATTAAACGGAATAGATATATGGTCTGTCAATGGACTCACGGAAATATTGGTAGGAGGCGTGTTAATTGGCGGACTATCGGCATTGGCTCCTGATCTAGATTCAAGTGGAATGTTAGGGAAAATGGTAACTGAGAGTTCCCAAAAGGCCCGTTGGTTCGGATTTATATTGATTGCGATTTTAGGTGCCGTAGCTCTTTTTACAGGGTTCGGACATACGACGGCGTTAAGTGTGGTGGCGGTATTATTACTATGTAGTCTATTGGTACGTGATGATATTCAACGAAAAGTGACTTTAGGGATCTGGGGGACGGCTTTCGCCTACTTTGGGTTCATGAACAAAGAAACATGGTTGATTGCAATAGCCGCATTCTCCCTGCTATGTATGATTGCCAAGCATCGAGGATTAACACATACCGTATGGGCTTTGGGGTTATGGGCGTACGTCTGCTACTTAATCGGGATCCACTTCGGATTACAAAACCTGATGTGGGTTGGATTCAGCGGGTACTTATCACACCTATTTGCTGACTCGCTCACAAAAGAGAGGGTTCGTTATTTCTATCCTATCATTAAAATTCCGTTCGGTATTCCTTGGATTAAAACGGGTTCTGCTTCGGGAACCTTATACGAGTTTATTGTAAAAGCTGTTTATACCATCGTGATGATTGGATTCATCTTTGTCAGTCACTAAAAAAATAACCCGCCAGGCGTTCGGCGGGTTTATATTCAATTAGGGGGTCATTAATTGTAGTATACAGGCTCTTTGTTACGGAATAATTACAGAATGGTTAATTTTTATTAATTTCGTAACCCGATGATTTCACCACTTGCTGTACGCTCACGTAAGTTTGTTTGAACATGCTGAATGGATTTCTTCTTGTGTAACGTCCTTGCAAATAAATTATTAGACAAAAGTGCAACAACGATTAAGACAATCCCAAGAAGGTCGAACCTCGTTACAGGGTTCCCTTGAAACACCGAAACAAGAGAGTTGTCACAGACAAGTTGGATGGAGCATTCGTGACCCAATTGAACTTTCACCCAGATCTTATATCACATGAAGTTTTTCAAGAGGAACTTGTTTTAATCTCAGACATGCGTGCGACCACATTGGAAGAATTGAAAAAAGAACCATTGAAGCAAATAATCAAGTGTGAACGTAGAGAACCTGTCCGAATTCAGCGGGAATCGAGACAGGTTGACTCTTTCTTTTAAAGATGACTCATACTCTCCGCTTTTTCTTCATTGGTTTTTCTGCAAAGATCAGCTCCAACTTTCCATCGATCTTGCTTGGAATGACTCTGAATAACGATGAATCATCAAAATGCTGTTGCGTGAAATGAAGAATGGTTTCATTGTTCATACAGAGTCGTGTGAAGAAGGTTTGTAAAGTCGTGGGTGTGATTCCGCATGCCGTTGATAAGCGTTTGAGTCTCATGTATTCTTCCTCTTCATACCTCGAACTCACTCGTTTATACCCTTTATCTTCCATTTCCACCTGAACTCCCCCCTTTCTTCTGTCACCCAAGAGTAATTACTACTCGTCCAATCTCAACTTAAGTTCATTTTCTTCCGTCGAACCCATCACTTTAAAAGTAGCACCAGGATATTTCAGGTGGCGAAGGATCCGAACCAAAAGCGTTTGGTTTGTTAAAACAGATTGACAAATGTCTGATAAAATCACAGACTTTTTCTTCCCATAAGCAGCCGTTAGGATCATTAAATTATCGTTTGCCAACCGATTGATTCGGACTCTGGCTTTCAATTTTTTATCGCTTCGAACCTCGCGGACTCGTCGTATCAATTTTCCCTTAACCACCCGAAATGGTTTTGCAGGCTTCATATATTCAAGAGTCGCTGAAACCTCTTGCAATGATTCAAAATTTATATCTAGCTTATGCTTGTTCACGTCCACCTACTTTTTCCCCTTCACCTTGATTTTATCGACAATGGAAAATTGCAGGGTATCATTATGATAACTCGTAAAGATATGAAATCTCGCTTTCGCGCGGTATTTTGAGATGATTTGATCCATCACGATCGGATTGTTAATACCCTGTCTAACCAATTCCGTCTGCAAGGTTGTCGGAGCGATTCCCAAAGCTGCTGAAATTCGATTCATCTTCTCAATCTCTTCTTCTTGATAAGAACTTGATAGACGTTTACGATTATCCTCTCTCCCCATCATTGAACCTCCTTGTTGTGGTAACACGGGTACCATTTGACCTTGTTACCTAATGATTATGGGGATGTCCTCTATTTTAGAACTGATTAGTAAAAGTTCCCTCGCATTTCTCTTTCGAAATGATGTGGTGTTTTCGCAGAAAAAGTGGTATAGTTATTTTCTGAGCCGATATTTGCGATACGTCTATTGCTATCGGGTTGTGGAGCCTGAATAGACGTAAGGAGAAAAGAACCCTGTTTAGGGTTCTTTTTTTATGTTCCAATCATTAGAATTTGTCGAATCTCCTGCTCGGTGAGGGCTGACAATTCCTGCTGACCCTCCCCGATCACTTCTTTGATGAGATCTTTCTTTTTCTGCTGAAGCTCATACATCTTTTCCTCCACAGTCCCTTGGCTAGCGAGGCGGATGACCTGCACCACGTTCTTTTGCCCGATTCGATGGGCCCTGTCGGCTGCTTGCTGTTCCACAGCAGGATTCCACCACAGATCATAAAGAATCACCGTATCCGCTCCGGTCAGGTTCAGTCCGGTCCCCCCTGCTTTTAACGAGATCAGGAACAGGCCCCTCTCCCCTTCGTTAAATCGGTTGCACAACTCTACTCGCTCAGCATTCGCTGTTTTTCCATCCAAGTAAAAATGGGCCACCCCTTGATCCCCCAGCTCCCGTCGGATCAGGCCAAGCATCTCGGTAAATTGGGAAAACACGAGGACCCGCCTTCCCGCTTTCCGACATTCCGCCAACAGCTCCATCAGCTGCTCAAACTTCGCTGAGCTTCCCTTATATCCTTCGACAAAAAGGGATGGGTGGCAACACAGCTGTCTAAGGCGGGTAAGGCCGGCGAGGATTTTGATTCGATTTTTCTGAAAGCCTTGGTGCAGATGTTTTACGGTTTCCTGCTGCAATTCTGCCAAATAAGCCACATACAGCTTCTTCTGTTCCGGCAGCAATTCGGAGGTTTGAAGCGACTCGATCTTATCCGGGAGTTCCTTTAGTACGTCTGACTTTAAGCGACGCAGCAAAAAGGGTCGAACCCGCTTGGCAACAAGTGCACGGGATAACTCATGGAAAGCTTTTCTACTTTCAAACAGCGTAGGGAAAACAACATCGAAGATCGACCACAGCTCCTCCAGGTTGTTCTCTACGGGTGTTCCAGACAGGGCAAATCGGTGATGGGCACGAAGTTGTTTCACGGCCTTTGCAGTTTGCGTTGTGTAATTTTTGAATTGCTGTGCCTCGTCCAGGATGAGCGTATGGAATGTTTGCTCATCATACCATTCGATATCCCTGCGCAAAAGCGGATAGGATGTAATGATCACGTCCACTTCTGCAGTCTTCTTGAGGACACGACTGCGCTCCGCTTTGCTGCCATCAGCAATGACCGTCCGAATCTCGGGGGCGAATTTTTTCAACTCATTACGCCAGTTGTACACAAGCGAAGCGGGACAGACGATCAGGACAGGATGTTCGTGAACCCGCATCTCAGGCAACACGGAAACGATGAAAGCAATGCTTTGCAGGGTTTTGCCAAGTCCCATATCATCGGCCAGAATGCCGCCGAAACCATAGTGTGCTAACGTCTTCAGCCATTGATATCCATACTTCTGATAATCTCTCAGAATCGGTCGTAGACTTTCGGGCACGGGAAAATCCAAATTATCTGGATTCCGCATGTTTTCTAACAGCCGGCGCAACGATCTGCCAAATGTAACAGCATTCCCTTTTTTCTCAGAATCGATCAGTTGCAGTCCTTGAACCACCGGAAGCTGGATTTGTGCTCCCGCCTCACGGATGCCCATTTCGTTCATGAGACGGGCAATTTCCTGAAATTCTGCGGTTTCAAGGGGTAATAGAGACCCATTTGGCAATCGGTAGTATTTCCGTTTTTCCTCCAGGGACTCTAGCACATTCCGAATTTCCGAATCGGGAATCCCCTCCATCTCGAAGCGGAATTCCAGCCAATCGATTCGCTCCGTCACATCCACCGTGACCTTCGGGGAGGTGTGCTCGGAGTGAAGTCTTAACTTCACGGCAGTGGTCGCATAGATCGACACTAGCTTTTCCAGTTGCGGAACCATGTGGTATAGAAAATCGTATTGCGCTTCTTCATCGTGCATGAAATATCCGCCTTCTGTTTTCATGAAGAGGCTTCTCTCCATTAGCTCAAGAATCTGGCGTTCCTTCTCCCCATCTCGCATCAGGATGCGGTCGGAGCTCCGCTTCTCCCCGTTTTCCAAAGGATTCACCACGATACTCCCATAATGAAATTCCAGTCCAGCAAGCAACCGGTCCTTCACACGGTCCAAGTAGAGCTTAGCCTTTAATGGGGTCTGCATGATTCGATCGGAAACAGCCTGAGCGATATGGATCTTGCCAAGCTTCATCAAACCAGGTAACACCTTTTCCATAAAAGGAGCCATTTGCTCCTGTGGAATCGGAATTTGCTGCCTGCGCGAAGGCTCGAGCATCTGCTTGAGATCTGCAACACGCTTGCATTGGTCTGCCTGCAGTTTAATCAGCTTTCCTTCGGATAGGATAACCCCATATGGCTCCATCACAATGAGCTTTTCCAACCCTTGTACCTCTAACTGATAGCCTTTCTCCTCTGCCTGGTCGAACGAAAAGTGGAGCGGAATGTTATCGTCGGATAATTGGAGCCCATCATATGTAAGCTCTCCTGCTTTTAGCTTGACCGATGGAACCTGTGTGAGCAAGGGATGGAGGGCTTCCCAGAAAAAAGGCGGGATGAATAGGATCCGTTCGTTGTTCTTGCCTGTGGTGGATTCTATGTCGGATACTTCATGGTACATCTTTTCATTGTGATAAATTTCGATCAGCTGGCGAATGACCGCCTCATTTTCCTTTTGAAAATAATGCAGCTTCGGATCATAGGTGAAATGTGTCGTGAATAAAAAAGCTTCCCTACGGTTGATTCGATCGAGAAAATCTCTGATCTTCTTTACGTTATACAACCGTTTAGGCCCAACCTTCATCTCCAATCCGAACATGTTTTTCCGATCAACGTACGGGAGGGGTATACAGGTGAATTCCACTTCGAGAGGGATCCTTGAATCGAAGAAATAGGAGTTACTTCGTGTACCAGGTGGTTTCTCGCTGAATAGCTCCAACATGCTGTTGGCCAACTGATTATCGTCTTCTTCTATGTGTCTAGCCGGGACTCCCTCTGAAATTCCGTCTTGTTGCCTGTCACGGATCGTTAACAAAGCGGCAGCAATATGCTGACAGTATTTATCATAAGAACTAAGCGCTGGACAGGAGCATTTTGCACCTAGTTCCCCGTTTTTTCCAAATTCCACAGTCACCTGAAAGCCTCCGCCGCTTCCTTTTACTGTAGCTAAGTAACTTGAATTTTCTGGATCGTAATGGTAGATACTCACTTTCTCAGCTCGGTAGTAGGTCTCTCCCCTTATGTAAGAAATCTGCCCACATAACGATTTGATCTTCTGTTGTGTCAACGAAAAGCCCATTCCTTTAATCATTCCTTCGTTTTTTCGGTCCTGTTTCAGGACGACATCTTGTTTCTCATTATAATACTTGTGATCGTGTTGGTACAGATCGCGTACGATTTGAAGTAAGAAGGGGTTTGAAATAGGGTATAGGTTAAGCGGAGAATGGGGGGATAATTAATAGTGAGTTTGTAGGCGGAGCCTAGTCCTGATTAGCTCGGAATCGAGACAACCTTGCACGAAACCCCGATCCCTTGTCCCGAATACGCCAATTGAAAAAAGAGGGGGAATCCCCCTCTATTGCTTTAATACATCATAGATTTCTTGATCAAGTTTCTTTGCTAATTCTGCATCATATGTTTTTTCATATTGTGGTTCTGCCGTAACCTTCCCCCCATAAAACATAACATCTTCCACAGATTGGACGGAAACGGTGATCACGCGGAATTTCATGGTTCCATTATGGATGTCAGAAACCTCAGCGTTTCCTTTAATCTCGAAATAGCTCCCTGCACCGATCACACCCAAAGTAACTTGCGGATTGGCCTGTACATTACTTGCACAATGTGCATTATGGCCAACGGCAATCTTGATTGTTTTCCCATCGGGTTGGGCAAGTACCCAGGATACAGCACTAATTTGAGGTTCTTTTGTTTCTTTGTCCAAAGTTATAAAGGTGACAATCTTTTCCCCTTGTAAAGATTCAACTAATTCATTTGGTAAAGCATCTAAAATTTTTGCCATCTCTACTCACTCCTTAAATTTATGTACTAATCCTTTACCTTCTCCACAAGGATTCCAATATCCTCCTCTTCATGTGAAAAACCCGTTAGAACTACACTTGGAGATTTTCCGGACTTGCCTCGGCTTCCTGCAGTAAAAAATCAGGTATCATTTGATATGTATCCGATTCCTCATGAGAATATACAAATTGCTTTATTAAATCATTTAATTGAGATGCGGCTTTCGTTGGAATTTGATGTTTCACATTTGGAATCCAATTCAATTGGTTGTCCGGCAGCTTGTCATGTAAAAATTCAGCATATCGTTTAAACATGTGATCTTTTTGGCCATAGATCAATAAAACCGGATGGTCGATTTCTCCCAATCGATCTGTACAATGATAGGATAAACTATATCGATAATATTCTTCTATATTTTTGGCCTTTCCTTTTCTAGCTTCTCGAACCATGTTCCAATACAATGGTTTGGTTATTGAGTTCGTCCATGCTATAGATAAGGCTAGGGTATTAATGGCTTTGGAAGCGGCAAGTGCAATCCCCAGTGAAATTTTATTTTTTAAAAGCCAATCACTAACTTCAGACATTCCACTGATGATGATTCCACCTGCTGCACGATCTGTCTGGGAAAGTAAAAACTCAAGAGCGATCGACCCGCCTGTTGAATAACCGCAAACAAATGCTTTTTCAATATCCAGATCATCTAAGATGTGCTTCATATCCTCCACAATGAGAGGATAGGTCAAACGTTCTTTGGAAAATGTGCTCCTCCCATGCCCTCGAATATCAAAAGCAATAACTTGGAAGTACTTGGACAGTTCCTCCATTTGGTACTGAAAATTGATATGGGTAAGGACCGGGGGATGGATAAAGAGAATGGGTGTCCCATGACCTTGAACAGTGTAAAAGATTTTGCAATCATTCACTATGATGTAAGGCAATTAAGTCATCTCCACATATTTACTTGACACACTATATATTTAATAACGTCAGGACGATCTCAAAAAGGATAAGAATCACGATGATCCATTCCACAAATAATCCCCTTATCGAATGGCTGATCGTAGAGAAACCCTCCATAATATTCGATAAAATTTCAGTCTTACTTTTTAGAATTTCATACCTGTCATTTAACTCAAAGAACTCCATCATCAGATCATAAAATTCGCCTGCAACACTACTTGTCCAAGTAATATCCGGTTTATCCAGTATCATAATGTACGCAAGGGTGTTATATTCGTGACGTACGATCTTAGCTGTAGTTTTTGCAATTTGCTTATTTCCGATCCTCAGATTGCCTCTTTCCAACCTATCAATCACCGTCTCGAGATTATCGAGGATCTTTCCAAGTTGTTCCTCGGTTTTCTCAAGTGCCACCGATTTTGCTAATACTGTAGAAATGAGTTCGGGGTAAAAGCTTTCATATGTAGGGGCCACGACATATTCATCAGTCAAATCAAGGCTTTCAGATTCACTAATATGAAGACTGTAATCGTCCGTATATTTTTCCGCATTTCTAAGGTCAATATCCTTTTCAAAAGTCTGGATGTATTGAAAAAACGTCTTTATTTCATGGAACTGTGTAAAATTTATAAACACGATACTGCCAAAGGAGAAAACTAACACCGCTTGTGATTCATTTACTTGTTGATTAATGATCGATTTTAGCGTATCGCTTTTTAAGATTAAAGGTTCTTCCCAAGTGAATTTCTTTGGAATACCACAGTGAATGGCAATGTTGTTTAAATTAATTTCGTTTGTAATTGAATAAGCTTTAAAAGTCATTTCTCTCATCATGAACACTCTTTTCTTTTCCAGTTATAACCATTATTTCCAAAAGGATGGCTTCAACACCTTACTGGTTCATTAATAGTAATTATTATTTATGCTTGACTAGAACATTTCATGTATTCGACTTCCCTATACAGCAAAAAGGTCTCTCACTAAGTGACAGACCTCCGGTAAAAAACATATGATTCCTGGAACGTTAAAAAATAAAAATATAAGCTAAAATGTACGCAAGAACTACAACACCAACAAAGATCGCCATTCCCCAAGCGGTCATGTTGTTCATTTTGAATTTATTCAAGACCTTCTCCTCCATCTATAAAATGATACAAATATTTTCTCCATTTTGCCTAAGCATTATTTCTATGTACATAATTTGATACATAAAAAAGGGAGGCATGCTCACTTCGAGCTACCTCCCAATCGCGCTTTAGCGAATAAATTGTTGTGTCCAATAGAACCCGTATTGGCCGCCTTTAGCCAACCCTACACCAATTTCAGTATAGTTTGGATTTAAGATGTTGGCACGGTGTCCCGGGCTATTCATCCATCCATTAACAACCTCTTCCGGAGTCTTTTGTCCAGCCGCAATGTTTTCTCCTGCATAGGAAAAAGGAATGCCAAAGGATGTCATCATATCAAATGGAGATCCGTATGTCGGTGATTGATGATCAAAATAATTATGATCGATCATATCTTGTGATTTGAATTGAGCTACGCGGGATAATTCCCCATTTCCTTTTAACGCAGGCAGACCTGCTTTTGTTCTTTCGATATTCGTTAATTCAATTACCTTATTTTCAAATTGTTGAATTGAATCTAGACTAGGAATAGTAACAGCTTGTCCTGGATAAATCGCGGAAGGATCCGAAATTTGTGGATTAGCTTGTATGAGATCACCCAATGTGACCTGGTAATAAGCCGCGATTTTCCCCATGGTATCCCCATGTTGTACGTTATAAGTGGAACTGGATGCTGCTGAGGTAACACCTGCAAAACTTGCTGATCCTATAACTGCACCCATAATCATCGCAATGAGTGATTTTCTCCATCTTTTCATTTTTCATTCCTCCTTTTCATTCGCCTACGAGGTTAGTTGTCGGGTTCGGACAGGAAGGAATGTCCTACACATGGGTGATTCACCCCAATACAGACCTGTGCATAAAGTCTGCAAGAATAAAGATCCCCCGCACTTCTCTTGTAAGTTTCGGCCCCATCTATATTAAAGCACTATGGGAAAAGAAGAAATGCAAAATTACTGGGTGAAGTGGAACTACAAGGAAACATCACCCTGATGATGACCGTTTTCAGCTCTTCCAAAGAGCATTTTGGTCATCATTTACCCAATGATGACCGTTTTCACTGCTTCAAAAAAGTATTTTGGTCATCATCCACCCAATGATGACCGTTTTCAATGCTTCCAAAGAGTATTTTGGTCATCATCCACCCAATGATGACCATTTTCACTTCTTTCAAAGAGTATTTTGGTCATCATAACCCCGACCCACCGACGACCATCTTGACTTCTTCCAAGAAGTATTTAAGTTCATTTCAAAAAAACAGGATCGATTAACTGGGAAATTTTAACAATCTGCATTTCCTTCTGTAATCGTGGGATTTGTTCGCTTAAAACAGCTGCTGTTTTTTTCCTTGTGTTCCTACATGACCAATGGCGATGCAAAAGGGTTGTTTCATCAGAAATTCCTTAATTAAATGACATTGTTTTGTAATATGCTTGACGGTATGTACATCATCAAGAAAGAGATGGTTTTCAACATACGGTACTCCTACTTCCTCTGCAAGCTCTGATTTTTTCCTGAGTTTCTTCATCCATCAACATTTGCAGATCTTTCGGATTACTAATATACCCCATTTCCACAATAATGGAAGGCATATCCAAATGCTTCATTAAATAATAGGTATTCCCTTTGATTGGCGCTTTCCTCGTCCCATAAAATTGATTTAAATGTTGCTGTATCACTTGGGACAAGGTGTAACTCTTTTCACTGGCTTGATAAATAACAACCGGTCCGCGCCTCTTTTGATTTTTCGCCCAATTGACATGAAGGCTTACAAAGATTTTTGGATTAAGGGTATCTGCAATCAATTTCCTTTGGGTTAGATCCTTTTGGTGACGACTGCGCATATGAAGAAAAGGGCTATCATCACTTAGGGCATAATCTTGGAGTCTCGTAATCCCAACGTTAAAGGATTGTTCTTGTAACTTCTCATAAAATTTCTTCCCGATGGCTAAGTTAATATCTTTTTCAAGTATCGTTTTGACTGAGGTTCCCCCATCGACCCCACCATGTCCTACATCTATAATGACATCATACGTCTCTGGAAAACCTTCTGCGGCAAACGTCATCGCAGGTTCTGCCACCATCCCACACAATATAAGCAGTCCTATGAACAGTAAATTACTCCTTACTTGGTACACTATTTCCACCCCATCTTTCAAGCCTAAATCCAACATCCCTATTATTTTTATTTCCAGAATTCCTTATCCTCAAGATTTGTTTCCCTTTCCTTTAAATATCAATTTAAATTCATGTAAATAATAACAATAGAATGCAAGGACTTAAAAAGAGGAGGTCAAGTATGAAGAATTCACCGAGATTTTTTCCACGTACGTTTCTGACATGCCTGTTGTTGATTTTCGTTTTCACACAAAGTATTTATGCACAAGAACAAGAACCTGATTATGCCAAATGGGGTGAAGCGGCGATTGCGGAGGTGAAGAAACAGTATCCAGAAAGCCAGGAAACGGATTATGAATATCTAGGCAGGAAAAGGGTCTCCCAAACAGAATCACAAGACACATTTGAATTTAGAGTCACAACAGGCGGACAAAAGAAATTAGTTAGAGCATATGTCTCATTCCACCCCCAAACAAACAAGTTAGTACGGGTTCGCCTAACTGAGGTACAGCCTTGATATCGATAAGGGAGGATTCGTCTATCCTCTCTTTTCATTTTTCATTTACCTGTGTTTCAACCTTCCACTCCTTTTCGCATGTTTTGATAAATCATTAGCCAAAATAAGGATACTTGTGGTCATTACTTCATGGGAGGGACACCGTTGGAACAAAAAAAAAGTACCACTTACAGCCTCTGAAATTTCTAATCTTTGGACTTCTTACCAAGCAAATAGCATGAGCATTTGTGTTTTAAAATATTTTTCAGCAACAGCACAAGATTTAGACATTAAATCAGTGATTGAATTTGCCTTAGGTGTAGCCGAAAAGCAATATCATGATGTGAAAGAGATTTTTCGTTCCGAGGGAGTGGCGATCCCTTTAGGCTTTACAGAGGATGACGTAGACGTGAACGCTCCGCGCCTATTATCCGATGCGTTCGCCCTTGAATATGTAAAGCACATGGCGAGCATCGGAATGATGACGTATAGCGCCGCTTTATATATATCCACCCGGGCAGATGTCCGAGAATGTTTCCATACTGCGATGATTTCGACTATTGAATTGGATAAAAAATCGACCGAAGTTTTACTTGACAAAGGGATTTACATGCGCCCACCCTATATTAATCTGCCAGAGAAGGTTGATTTTGTGAAAGACCAAAGCTTTCTCTCTGGTTGGTTCGGGGAACGTAGACCGATTACTGGCTTGGAGATCACAAATCTCTTTATCAATATGATCACAAACTCGTTGGGTAAAGCGTTAATCATGGGATTCAGTCAAGTCGTTCAGTCTAAAGACATTCGGAAGTATTTAATCCGTGGCAAACAAATCTCAACGAAACAATTATCAGTATTTGGTTCGATTCTCAAAGATGAAGATGTAGATACTCCTCGTTCATGGGAAAGCCATGTAACAGACTCTACAATCCCCCCTTTCTCTGATAAATTGATGTTGTTCCATGTGGTTTCCCTCATTGCATCAGGAATTGGGAATTATGGTGTAGCGTTATCCACAAGCCCCAGGAAAGATATTGCTGCACATTATGCAAGGCTTCTATCAGAAATCGCTTTATATGCTGAGGATGGAGCCAATCTGATGATAAAACACGGATGGATGGAAGAGCCTCCAAGGGCGGCCGATCGCAAAGCGCTCGTGTAGAAAAAGCAATAAAAAATAGCCGCCCATCCTGGCAGCTTTTATCTTTTTTATCAAAGCGGTCACTGTTTCACTTGATGCCCATTTATCGTATCCTTGACCCAGTGAGCGCTTTGAGAAACAATCATTCCCCCGCTCATCGCAATCGCAACATTGACCGTTTCCCATATTTCCTGTTCACTCGCTCCTTTGTGCAGCGCCTCCGTCACATGATAACGCACACAATTTTCATCCCGATGACTTAAACTAATTCCTAGTGCCATTAACTCTTTATGCTTCTTGCTTATTTGCCCCTCTTCAAAACATAGACCTGTTAATTCATGATAAGCATCCACAACATCTGGTATATTTTTCTGAAGATATTGTATGCCTAATTTATAGTCATCTTCAATATTGTATTCCATTCATGATTCCTCCTTTAAACTTACAGACCGTAACGAAAAAACAGCTGCCATAGCAGCCGTTATTAGACGATCAATCATGGTAACAAAAATAAGCTTTCCTTATCTCATACGATCTGGTTCAGGATCACGATTTCGACCACGTAAACCAGCAAGACCCACTAAACCTAAAAGCCCTAACCAGCCCCAATCCATATCATTGTCGACAGCGGTCGTACGGGCTCTGTAATTGTTGTTGTTATAGGTTCCTTGGTTGTTGTAGTTATTCGTATTCACTCCATCCATACCATTGTTACCGTATTGATTTGCACTTACTGGATTTCCGGAAAGAAGGATAATGGAGAGAGCTAATAAACCAACAGCAGAAAATTTTTTCATTGTTGTTTAACTCCTTTTATGTAAATTGTAAGCACTTTTATATTTCCCCAAACAAAAAAATATATTCGCGTTCCTCTCGGACCGAATTAGATGAGAGTCCTTAATTAAAAAAATAAAGGGAATTCATTGGTCTTATAAAAATTGGGGTACATTAAAACAAAACAACATGGAAAGGTAGGATCGAGTTGCGCCCTTATGTAAAATGTGTTGTCGATACCTGTACGCATTATCTGCTAGATAACCGGTGTGGTGCTGGAAATATTGATATTATGCACGAAGCAGAAACCAAAATGTCTGAAATAGTCGATCAAACGATGTGCAAGACCTATACACATGCCCGAAATCTAAACAGTTATCTCGGTTCAGCTGATAATGTCAATTGGACCGGGGCTCTCATTGGTCTTCTAAACCCTGATTATGAAGTAACCCCTACTGTTGCTTGTACCGTTTCTTCCTGTAAATATTGGGGTGAAGGTGCGATATGTGTAGCCGAAGCGATTGAAGTCAATGGCTCTGCTCCCTTCAATGAATGCCAGGATACAAACTGCATTACGTTCGAAAGGAGGGGGTCGGAATGAAGTATAAAATAAAATATACTGAAGTCGATCAAGCCACGAACTATCCACTTGATGTCTTATCTGGCTTAACTGGTCTCGGACAAGAAACCATTCAACGATTGATATCTGAAAAGGCTTTTTCCACCTCACATACTGATGAAGGAAAAGAGACAGTAAACGGCAAAGACTTTCTCCAATGGTGCCATTCCGTTGATAATACGATCGAAGTGGAACAAGACACCTATCCCACAATGAAAGTGAATGAGTAGACGTTTAAAAAGAGCGGTATATATACTACCGCTCCTTCACAGAGGAGGAAAATGAATATAGGCACCTGGAGCATCTGGTGATGATGTAATATATGATTTTTTCCGTAGTTTGAACCCCTGGCAAATGACTATCCTTTATAAAAAACAGCTAGCCTTAGGAAACAACAGAAGGTCTTAGAACAGTTAGTGTATTATTCATTGTATTAAGATTTACATCAGCTCCAATAGGCAGCGTAATTTTGTAGTAATCATGGGCTGTTGCAAGATTGGTCATAAGCGGTTTTCCTAGTGGCACGAGTAAACTGTTTATCAGATCATTATAGGAAGTATTGTAGGATACTGGACAATCTGTGCATTGCCCCATAATAATCCCGATACAATCTCGAAACTTGCCTGCCAACATGAGTTGTTTTAAATAACGGTATACCGTATTCGTTGGTGCATGAACATCTTCTAGCAGAAAGATTTTGCCGCGTGTATCTATTTCATAGGGAGTCCCTAAAGCCCCTACAATGGATGTCAAATTTCCGCCTACAAGTTGACCGGTTACATTTCCGCTTACCAAACTCATTAAAGGGATTCCTGGAGGATTATTGATTACTCTTGGAGCTGTTAAACTGGAAGTGGCTGTGAAAAATTCATTATAGTTATAGGCAGGTGTTTCCGGTTTAAAGTCGATAAGTAAAAAACCATGAAAAGTCTCTACTCCCGTAAACTGATTGATTGCATTTAATAAAATAGTCACGTCACTGTAACCCGTTACGATCTTAGGATTTCGTCTAATGACCCCGGAATCTAGATAAGGGAGTATATCTATGACCCCAGTTCCGCCTCTTGAAGGCAAAATCATTTTCACCTGTTGGTTTTCAAACATCATCATGAGGTCCTCAGCCCTTTGTCTGGCAGACGCTGCAACAATGCCGCTTCGTGAATATACATATTGACCAAATACCACGTTAAACCCCATATTCCTTAAAGTTGTTGCACGGGAATCTATGATAGCTGCGTCCAGTGGACTGCCCAAGGTAACAATCCCAACCGTATCGCCCCTCTGAAGCATGGGTGGTTTTATAATTGCCATCGATCATCCCCCCTTCATGGTTAAATTACCTACTTCTTATCCATCATATGGTGTTATCTGGTGATTTGCCTATTTTAAATTCATATGGGTTATTCGTCCAAACAAAAAACCCCCACTCACATAAGCTAAGGATGTAAGCTAAACAACGTGAAGAGGAGTGGATAACTTTATGAGTAGCTTTGCTGGATTGTTCAATGATGATATGTTTTTGATTATCTTGGTACTTTTCATTCTGTTAGTGATCGTTGGTGCCGGTGATAATTAATTTGGATTGATTTGAAAAAGGGCACTTTTATCGGTGCCCTTTTATATTGCTAATTTGATTCGATTTCCCGACGGATCATGCGTAACAAAAAGATTGTTTTCTTCCTTTACAAAGGCACCTATCTGTTTAAGATTCGTTACGACTTGTAGACGAGCTTCTTCATTCGGTAAAATGAGTGTAAAGGATTCTAGACCCACACTATTTTCTGGAGGTGTTGGAGCCCCTATACCATTCCATATATTCACAGCCACATGATGATGGTATTTCTCAGTGGAAAGGAATAGCGCCTCCTCTTTATAACGATTTACCACATCAAACCCAAGTCCTTTGCCATAAAACTCTTCCGTTTGAACTAATTCGGTCACGTGTAAATGAATATGACCCATTACTGCCCCTTCTGGCATTCCCTTCCAGGACTCACCAGGAACCAAACTAGATAAGAGATTCCTCATATTCAAAGGGATCGTTGTCATATCCACTTCAGTATCTTTCCAAATCCAACTGGAAGGATCACGGTCTACATAAATTTCAATCCCGTTTCCCTCCGGGTCGTTTAAATAGAGTGCCTCACTTACTTGATGATCTTCTGCTGCCATTAATCGAATTCCATTTTCCCTAAAATGGATAACAATATTAGCTAAATCTGACCTTTTTGGTAGCAGGATGGCAAAGTGAAATAGACCTGTTGTTCTTCCCTGTTTCGGTATGACATTCTCAGGTTGTTCAAGCGATAAAAAACTTGTTTTCCCATCTGTTGTAAGCATCGCTGTTGTTGTTGTTTGCTCTAAAACTCCGAAACCAAGAATTTCTTGATAAAATTTTAAAGAACGTTCTAATTTTTCTACTTTGATTTTTACATGGCCAACAAATGTGGCTGGTTTGGTATGAAATCCCATAATAGCCCTCCCAAAGTTATTTCTATTATGATTTCAATAAACTTTGTTAATGATTACGAATGAAGGAAGGTTTGTCAAGAAACTCAGCTGTAAACAAAAAAGTTTGGGGCTATACCCAAACTTTTTGTCGCCTCTACTCCAAATTCACCAGCACACTTTTCACTTGTGTGAAGCTATCTAACATCCCTTCAAGGGATAGTTCGCGTCCAATGCCACTTTGTTTGTACCCGCCATAGGAATGCCCTGTAAGCTGGCCGCCCCCTCGGTTGACCTGAATCCACCCGGATTCCATCAAGTTGGCAGCTTTCAAACCTCGACTAATATCTTGCGTCCAGATGAACCCAGCTAAACCGTAATGGCTGTCATTGACCATTTCAATGAGCTTTTCTTCATCCTCCCAAGGAACGACTACTAAAACCGGTCCAAAGATTTCCGCTTCTGCAAGTTTACCTGCAAGCTTGTCATCGTCACCATTAGCGATGAATATCGTAGGTTCAAGATGGTACCCTTGAGCAAGTGGGCCTTCTTTCGGTGGAAGTCCTCCTAATACAAGGCGAATATTGTTATTTTTCAACCCCTGTTCAATAAACGAACACACTTTGTTGAATTGTTTTTTATTAATAATGGCTCCCATGTCTGTATCCTCTTCAAGCGGATCCCCAACTTTTAGCTGGCTTAGCTTGTTCGAAATCCGTTCCAGGAAGGAATCGAGTATGGAAGTATGTACATAAAGGCGGGAACCTGCGGAACAGGACTGACCCTGCCTCGTAAAACGCATCGCCGAAATGACACCGTCCGCAACTTTATCATTATCTGCATCGGGATATACAATCTGTGGGCTTTTTCCTCCCAATTCAAGTGAAACAGGAACAATTCGATCTGCTCCGGCATGCATAATCCGTTTTCCTACTTCTGTGGAGCCAGTAAATGTCAGTTTTCTTACCAATGGATGTTCGGCTAATGGGGCGCCACATTCTTCTCCAAGTCCAGTAAGGACATTCAAAACCCCAGCTGGGAAAAACGCAGAGCAAATCTCGGTAATTTTCAGCACAGCCAAAGGGGCATCTTCTGCTGCTTTTAACACCAGCGTGTTCCCGGCGGCTAACGCTGGAGCAATTTTTGCACACGCAAGGAGCACGGGCGCATTCCAAGGAATGATCCCTCCGACCACACCCAGTGGTTCGCGTTGGGTATAAGCAAACAGCTTGTTATCTACTGGCAGCGTTCCCCCTTTTATTTCCCCTGCTACACCTCCAAAGTAACGAAACAAATCAGCCGCATTTTTCACTTCAGGCCTTGCCTGCGTCCGAATCGCGTTGCCTGTTTCCATAGAAATGATGCGCGCAATCTCTTCCGATCTCTCATCTATCAAGTCTGCAATCTTCGTCAGCAGCTTTCCCCGATCCCGCGCGGGCACAAATCTCCAATTTTTGAACGCCCTAGCTGCAGCCCTCACGGCTAGATCCACATCCTCCGCGGACGCCCTAGGCACCTCAGCAATAACGGATCCTATTTTTGCAGGGTTTTCAACTGGAATAAACTCATGGTTCACACTTGCAGTCCATTCCCCATTAATCAACATCAGTTCACGCTTTGTGCCCATTTTACACGCTCCCTATTATCATTTTTTAGCAGAGATGCTGCTGGAATTATTAAAACTACTATTCTAGTTTATTCTCGAATAATAAGAATTTTCCCTTTTATTTATTGTGGATTTCTATTCATTCGGGAAGATTAGGTTCACAGCACCGGAACGACGGTCCACATATAGGGTCAGACGGACACAGAGTTATGCGTCGTTTTTAGAATATATGCGTCAAAGTGGTAGTGGCTGCAGTTCTCCCTCATGGTCTAATTTATTTATAAGTTTTTATTATACTATTGATAATAAAATGTTATTATGATAATATATACTTAATCTACGGTAATACCCAGGCGCAGGAGCGATGATGGATGACATCGTTCCTGCGCTTTTGGTTTTTCACAATACAAAAAAGCCGCTTGACTATCAAAACGATAGCGAAGCGACTTCATATAAAAACTAGTTTCGAATAAGATAATCGAATGCACCTAATGCGGCAGTCGCACCCGATCCCATGGAGATAATGATCTGCTTGTATGGACTATTTGTACAATCACCTGCAGCAAACACGCCAGGGATATTGGTCGCACCTTTGCTATCGACCACAATCTCCCCAATGCGGGTACGCTCAATCGTGTCGCCTAACCAATCGGTATTTGGGACAAGACCGATCTGTACAAATACTCCCTGTAGTTCAATATGCTTTTCTTCTTCTGTATCACGGTCAACATAGGTAATTCCGTTCACTCTGTCGGTACCCGTGATTTCTTTGGTTTGAACGTTCTTGAGTACAGTAACATTTGGCAGACTGTAGAGACGCTTTTGCAATACGGCATCGGCTTTAAGCTCCGGCATAAATTCAAGAACGGTGACATGTTTTACAATGCCCGCCAGATCGATCGCTGCCTCAATCCCCGAATTTCCGCCGCCAATCACAGCGACGTCTTTTCCAATGAACAAAGGACCATCACAATGTGGACAGTAGGCAACCCCTTTGTTTTTGAATTCTTCCTCACCAGGCACGCCTACGTTGCGCCAACGCGCACCTGTTGAGAGAATAACAGCCTTGGTCTTAAGAACTGCACCGCTTTCCAGTTCAAGCTCAATGTAATCCTTCTTTTCCAAACGCTTGGCACGTTGTAACTTCATGACGTCAATGCCGTACTCTTTTACGTGTTCTTCAAGACTCGCTACAAGCTTAGGGCCCTCGGTATGTTTTACACTGATAAAGTTCTCAATACCCAAGGTATCCAAAACCTGCCCGCCAAAACGCTCTGCCACGATTCCTGTACGAATGCCTTTGCGAGCGGCATAGATGGCTGCACTCGCACCGGCTGGACCGCCCCCTACGACAAGCACATCGTACGGATCCTTGTTAGCCAGTTCTGAGGCATCCGGAGCTTGCCCCAATTTAGCCAGTATTTCTTCGATGGTCATCCGGCCACCGGAAAAGAATTCGCCATTTAGGAAAACGGAAGGAACGGCCTGCACGTTTTTACTTTCTGCCTCTTCTTTGTACACCGCCCCGTCAATCATGGTATGTGTAATACCAGGATTCAGGATGCTCAACAAGTTCAGTGACTGCACGACTTCGGGACAGTTGTGGCAGCTCAAACTAATGTAAGATTCAAAATGGTAGTCGCCGTTGATGCTTTTAATTTGGTCGATCACCTTTTGATCGACCTTAGGTGCTCTACCACTCACCTGCAGCAATGCCAAAATGAACGAACTGAATTCATGCCCCATTGGAATCCCAGCAAAAATCACGCCCGTCTCTTCGCCTAGACGATTCACACTAAAGCTCGGCGTTCTAGACAAGCTTGTTTTCTCTAGGGTTATTTTGGGTGACATACTGGATACTTCATCCAATAGATCCAGCATCTCTTTCGATAGATCATCTGAACCGGCACTGACTTTGAGCACCACATCGCCTTCCATCAGCGCAAGGTATTGGTTTAATTGTGACTTAATCTCTGCATCTAGCATCGATCGTGCTCCTTAAATCTTTCCTACAAGATCAATGCTTGGCTTAAGCGTTGCAGAACCTTCCTGCCATTTAGCCGGGCAAACCTCACCTGGATTGTTACGAACATATTGGGCTGCCTTGATCTTGTTCACAAGGATACTTGCATCGCGGCCAATGCCACCCGCATTAATTTCAAGCGCCTGAATGACACCATCTGGATCAATGATAAACGTACCACGATCCGCCACACCATCTTCTTCAATCAGCACATCAAAGTTACGGGAAATGGTATGGGAAGGATCCCCAATCATCGTATAAGTAATTTTGCCAATGGTTTCGGAACTATCATGCCACGCCTTATGGGTGAAATGGGTATCTGTTGAAACAGAATACACTTCAACGCCAAGTCCCTTCAGGGTCTCGTAATTGTTTTGCAAATCCTCAAGCTCGGTTGGACATACGAAAGTAAAGTCTGCTGGATAAAAGCAAACAACACTCCACTTTCCTTTCAAATCAGCTTCCGTAACTTGAACAAATTCTCCATTACGATAAGCTTGTGCTTTAAACGGTTTTACTTCAGTTCCAATAAGAGACATATTCCACTTCCTCCTTCATGATTAAAATAACTTATAGCTATCAATACCTTATATATAATTATTACAACTTAATTATAATTATCACTTAGTAATCAATATTTTGTCAAACTAATAGAGAACCCTTATCCTACTAGAGCACTTTTAGCCGCATCGATCGCCGCTTCATAGTTTGGATGATTGGTTGCTTCCGGTACATATTCAACATATGTCACTTGATCATTCTTATCGACAACAAAGACGGCACGCGTTAATAAACGAAGTTCCTTAATCGCTACCCCATAAGCTTCTCCGAACGAAAGCTCACGATGATCGGATAAGGTTTGAACCCTTTCAATTCCAGCAGCCCCACACCAACGTTTTTGCGCAAAAGGCAGATCCACACTTACAGTTAGAATCGTTACGCCTTCCAGGTTTGCCGCTTCTTCATTAAATCTGCGGGTTTGCTGGTCGCACACTCCGGTATCTAGAGATGGGACAACACTAATAACACGAACTGTTCCTTTAGAATCTTCAAGCGTAACTGGGGATAAATCATTTGCTAAAACCGTAAAATTAGGGGCTTTATCCCCCACTTTCACTTCATTTCCTAAAAGCGTAATCGAATTTCCTTTAAAAGTAACCTTTGCCATTGAGAATCCTCCTCAGATAATCATTTAACATCACATTCACCCATATTATTACATTATAATAAAAACTTATCAATATAATTATAAAAAGTTATTACAGTAATAATGGTGAATAGTATATGGCGTAGGAGGTGTGGGATGGAAAAGGTTTATTGCTATACTTGCAGGCAATCCCAGAACGTTGAGAGAGACGATCCTCGCTCCGATTGGGATGATTATGGATGGGTGGAGATCACTGATTTAATTTGCTGCAAATGTAAATCGCGGTCTAGACTAGTTAAACGGTTTCTGGACAAAGACATAAAGATTTGGGAAGACCGTTCAAAAAAATCCTAACATATCCTAAACGGAATTTATCAGGCTCATTCCCAATATCTGTCTCTCCTCAATGCAGATACTCTTCTCCCCAATCAATAACTACAATACCTATTCATTTAATGTTATAATTTAAACAATTCAAAAATTTATAAAGTGAGGCTGATATTCATATGGAAACAGAAGATAAAGTAACGATCACTGTAGAAACCACGATTCAAGCACCCGTTGAAAAAGTCTGGGCATGTTGGACAGAACCACAGCATATTACGAAATGGACATTTGCTTCTGATGACTGGCATGCCCCACATGCCGAGAATGATTTAAAAGTTGGCGGAAGTTTTGTTACTAGAATGGAAGCAAAGGATGGAAGTTTTGGATTTGATTTTGGTGGGGTTTATGATGAAGTTCTCATCCACGAATTGCTTTCCTATAGGATGGATGATGGACGAAAAGTGACGATCACGTTTATGAATCAAGAAAATGGAACGAAAGTTATTGAAGCGTTTGAGGCAGAAACCACACATTCCATTGAGATGCAAAAAGCAGGCTGGCAGGCGATTCTAGACAATTTTAAAAAATATGTTGAAACTCTCTAAAATGATATGAAAAAGGGGCAGAAAAAAACTGCTCCTTCTTTGCGTTGTTATAAAATCCCCTCTTTCCACTCATTTAGGTTATAATAATGACAAAAAAAGGAGAATCGACGTGCAGTCTATTCGTAAAGAAGACGTTCAGCAGGCATTGGATCGCCTTAGCAATCAGCAAGTCTATGTGCATCTGGAGTCCAATCAAGGAGCATATACCCAAGGTGCTTATCCTTCGGCAAACAAAGGCCCCTTTCACCATACGGGTGTATTCATCCGCAACGCAGGTATTCGGTATTCACATGGAAAAATCACGGGTGATGGCCCTTTTCGGATTGGTCTAAAAATGGAATTCGGGTGGGTGTACGCGGAAGGTCTCACGGATTGGGAACAAGATGACCAAGGAAGGATACTCTTCGTCGGGTATGATCTCGAGGGACGGTTGGCAGTCGCCTTGGATTTAAGCCAACAGCCTTTATAACTTACACTGAAAGGATGGTTACCTATGGAAAAACATGTACTTCTTGTATTTCCACACCCGGATGACGAAGTCTTCGCTTCCGGGTCGGCGATTCAGTGGTCGCAACAAGGAACTCCAGTCACCTATGTATGTGCCACATTGGGCGAAATGGGAAGAAATATGGGGGTCCCCGCTTACGCAAATCGGGAAACCCTGCCGCAGGTCCGCCAACAGGAGTTAATGGAGGCATGTCGCCAGATTGGCATTGATGATCTTCGCCTGTTGGGGCTGCGGGACAAAACCTTGGAATTTGAAGACCTGGATGCGCTTGCTGACCGGCTGCTGGCCATCATACAAGAAATCAACCCATCGTTGATTATCACCTTCTATCCAGGATACAGTGTACATCCTGACCATAATACCTGTGGAGAAATAGTGGTTCGGGCCGTTCAGAAAATCCCGGTAGAAGGGCGCCCGCCTGTCTATTGCAGAGCTCTTGTCAAAAATGCAGAACAAGTACTAGGAAAGCCGGACATCACTTGGGACGTGAGTGAGGTTCTGGAGCAAAAAATTGAAGCTTTGAAAGCACATCGCACACAAGTGATCGGAACGAAAAATGGACTGGGGGAAAGACTTAGCAAACAAGACACCGAGTCGATGAACTGGTTCCGTTTTGAACATTTTTGGATCTATAAAGAGGCTATCGAGTAATCTTCGATAGCCTCTTATTTTTCTTTTACAGTATAAAAAAGGAACCCCTGTTAAAAATTAATAAAGCATTCATTGGCAAGGAGATCAATACAAGGAGGGGAACGATGATTGGCTGAAAAAATCAAAAAGCGCTTCGGCAATAGAAATAAATCGGAAACTCAATTACATAAAGACGATATTACCATTGTGGACACAAATGTTGCGAGAAAAGCAGTTATCGCTACTGCCCTTGGAAATGCCATGGAATGGTTTGATTTTGGGATCTACTCCTATTTGGCCGTGACCATTGGGATGGTTTTTTTTCCTGCTTTGAGTGGTCCTACTCAATTAGTTTATACGTTTGCCACTTTTTCCGTGGCTTTTCTAGTCCGCCCTCTGGGTGGTTTGTTTTTTGGCATGCTAGGTGATCGTCTAGGGCGAAAAAAGATACTGTCGATTACGTTGGTCATCATGGCTCTCTCTACCCTAAGCATTGGCTTAATTCCTAGTTATGCTTCCATTGGTATAACGGCTCCTATTTTATTGCTCGTTGCGCGGATGGTTCAAGGTTTTTCCACGGGTGGGGAATACTCTGGAGCAATGACGTTCATCGCGGAATCAACACCGGATAAAAAGCGTGGATTTATGTCAAGCGGGTTGGAAGTCGGGACGCTAGTAGGGTTTATTGCCGGGTCTGGACTCGTCACGTTGCTTACTTTTATGCTTGGGCCGGAAAAAATGCTCGCATGGGGGTGGAGAATCCCCTTTTTCATCGCTGCCCCGATTGGTCTGATTGGTCTGTACTTGCGCAACCATTTGGAGGAAACCCCAGCTTTTAAAGCAATGGAAGAGCAGGAGAAAAAGAATAAAAGTCAACAAAGAACGATCAAAACCATCCTGTTTTACCATTGGCCGCAAATCCTCAAAGGGTTAATTATTGTTTTCTTCTATAATGTAGTGGACTACATGGTGTTATCGTATATGCCCTCCCATTTAAATGCGGTATTGGGATATGGAGAAACAAAAGGACTGTTATTGATCTTAATTGTTATGTTGATCATGATCCCCATTGTTTTAACCATCGGTTATTTCAGTGATCGAATTGGTAAAAAACCACTGATTATAGGTGGTTTGGTTGGATTAATCCTCCTATCCATCCCATCGTTTAAGCTGATTGGAAGTGGATCCAATCTTCAGGTCTTCTTTGGGCTGATGATCTTATCCGTGTTGTTAGCGGCCTTTTTAGGAACGATGCCGTCTCTTTTGCCTTCCTTATTCTTTACGGAGGTCAGGTATGGGGCACTGGCTATCACCTATAATATATCTGCTTCATTATTTGGCGGAACAACCCCATTGATCATGGCTTGGATGATAAAAGTGACAGAAAACCGCATGGTGCCTGCTTATTATTTAATGGCTACTTGTCTGATCGGGGTTGTAGCCATGTCTTTTGTCAAGGAAACCTCGGGTAGAGCGTTGCGAGGGTCCGCGCCGGCAGTAGAGGAAAAACATGAAATAGCGGACATTCTCGATGAACCTAAGGAAGCCCTGTGGTGGAAAGAAGAAAAAGCAAAGCTAGATGAAAGGGTAGACGAAGACAAACAGGAATAATCACCTAGGTAAGAACAAAGCCGGTCTCAGACCGGCTTTGTTGATCCCACTGCTATCCCCTGCACGAAGCTACTTCGCCATTAGAGATCCCTATTACTTTTCAAATCCCTCTAATACAATCTTTCCGATCATGCTCCCCGTCATGCTTTTTTCAAAAGCCTTTTGGACGTTAGCCGCATTGATCGGTTTGATACACTCTGTTAACGTGGGGCTCAATTTCCCCTCATCGACCCAATCCGCTGCTTGATTGAGAATTCTGTGCTGCTCGATCATATCCTCGGTTTGATACACAAAGCGTGTGTACATTAATTCATAGCCAATCGTGATGCTTTTGGCAAAAATCCTGCGATCGAACGGCCTCTCAAAAGGAAGGATGGTTCCAATTTTCCCCTGTGGCGCAATCATATCCGCGATTTGATCCATATGATCATCTGGATTCGTCAAAACAAAGATATACGGCACACTCTCCAAGCCAAGCTCTTTTAACTGGGGTCCAAACGGTTTGTGATGGTCGATTGTGTACTCTGATCCATGATCTTTTGTCCATTGGATCGTTTCCCCGCGCGATGCGGTTCCAATCACCGTCAGACCGGCCAGCTTGGCGATTTGTGTAGCAACAGAGCCTACGCCCCCTGCTGCTCCAATAATGAGAATGCTTTTCCCCTCGTTGTCTGCTGGATTCTTGGAGATCCCCATCCGATCGAAAAGCGCTTCCCACGCCGTAATCGTCGTCAACGGCAGCGCGGCTGCCTGGGCAAAATCGATGCTCTTCGGTTTTTTTCCGACGATCCGCTCGTCCACCAAGTGAAATTCACTGTGACCGCCTGGTCGGATATTTGTTCCTGCATAGAAAACTTCATCGCCTGGCTTAAATAACGTACACTCCTCCCCGACTTCGGCCACCACCCCAGCGACATCCCGTCCCACCAACGTGAGCGATGAATCGTTGGCATTCTTGCCGAGATACGATTTCCAGTCCGTTGGATTCACCGATACCGCCCGGACCTCCACCAGCAGATCCTTGCCCTGCGGTTTCGGGATTTCGATTTCGATATCAACGATAGGTGCAGGTTTTGTTTTGGATTTTGGTTGATAGAATCCTACTGCTTTCATCATTTTGGTTTCGGACATTAGCTTAATTCCCTCTCTTTCATAAAATAGTTTATCCTATAGATAGTATTCGAACCCTTTTTGGAATATCCTCCCATTCTTCGATCCTATCCTTCCAGGAAAGGGGCGCTCAAAAATAAGCGGAGGATTTCCGCTTATTTTTTAAAAAAATTATAAGTAGAACAAAATAAGCGGTGAAATTCCGTCTATTTTCTAAAACAGGAGCATGAAAACGCTAACATTTACAAATTAAGCGGAATTTTTCCGCTTATATGGCCTCATTTATCTGCTTTTTTAAAAATAAGGGGAGAATCTCCCCTTATTGAAAACTATGAAGTATGAATGGAAATGGCCTGAATCATCGTATCCCAATCATTGAAGTGTATTTCGTGTCCGGCCCCTTCCAGTGTCAACAAAGTGGCATTTGGAATTTCTTCAACTAAAGCTAAAGCATGCTCATAGGGAAGCATAGGATCTTCCGTTCCATGGATAACAAGTGTTGGAACTCGAATCCCCTTCATCTTTCCTTCATACCAATCATCCCCTTTAAGAAAGGCATGATTGAACATGCTGAGGAGGTTATTGGCACGTTTCACTTCTGTAGTCACATGCTTATGAACTCGCTTTTCATCAAATACACGCTTTGAACCTGAAAGCAGGCCGGATCCGTCGACCAGATATGGAACAACAACGGCTTCATCTGACCAATCCATTGTAGCTCCTTTCGTATGATAGGCTGGAATTTTCTCATCCATCGGAGGCAAATCTCGATTGTTATCATCCCCTCCAAAAAGACTGGTGGCGATCAACGTTAAAGTCAAAACTCTTTGCGGATGCCTGATGGCGATTATTTGCGCGATCATCCCGCCAAGGGACATGCCAGTAATGTGTGCCCGCTCAATTCCGTATGCATCAAGCACACCCACCGCATCATTGGCCATGTCTTGCACCGTATAATTTGAACTTCCCGGTGGATAGGTCACAGAACGCCCCACATCCCGGTTATCAAAGCGAATCACAAATCGCCCCGTGTCTGCTAATCGTTGGCAGAATTCCTCATCCCAATAAACCATCGAGCACATCGCACCCATAATCAGCAACACCGCGGGATGGGTGGGATCCCCAAAACTTTCTGTACATATATCAACACCGTTTATTTTATATACCTTTTCATTCATGATGATCTCCTCTTTTCATTTGAATACTCCATTAAAAAAGGCACACCCAAATAAACCCACACACTTTTCAAAAACAAAAAATGGATGAGCCTAAATGATCTATTACCTCAAATTAGCGCAAACGAATGAATTGAATAATCATCATGATCTCTCCTATCAAGGAATTACGGGCTTTCTGCCCCCCCTTTATTATAGCACGCTTTTCACTATGGCGTCAGTTTGATAGCCGCTACCTTTTTTAAAAAATAGGCTTTTTTACCCACCCACAAAACCACAATTTAGTCCGATGTAATCATAAATTCATTTTCAAATTTAGATAAAATGGAACATACACCGATCATCCATATAGATCCTAAGTAAAAGGCAAAACCATTGAAAAATGGTGACGCAAAACTATAGGGGCTTCGTTGTTTTACAACATGCCAGCCAGGTGCCAAAGGAGGAGAATGGTATTATATACCGGGAAAAGTTCAATCAGTGGATTCAAACTAAACTACTGCTTAAAATTGTTACAAAGGACGAAATTACTATTTATGGCCGGATGTTAACTTACCATGAAAATGAAAAAATGATCCTCGTCTATGACGTGGATCATAAAAATGTGTTTAATGTAAGTCTTTTTGAAATTTATCAGATTACTCCATCGGAGTAAAAAATGTCTTTTTACTGGATCCAAAGTTTAAACAGGCCTTCGGTAACTCCCAAATTGTACATATAATAAACTCCAAAAGCAGTACTAATGAAGCCCGTAACTTGGGATAGCATTTTATGTATATTTATCTTTTTCGCGCTAAGCACAAAGGGAATCCCGATGATTGTAGTAAAAGAAAGCATACCTATTACCGTTCCTATACCAAATATAAGAATATAAAAGGCACCTTCCCAAATGTTTTTTACTGTGCTCATCGTTAATAGAACCATAGCTGCACTACCAGCGAGACCATGCACCAACCCAATAATCATGGATTTTAGATAAGAGATATCCTGATGTTGGTGCTTGTGTTCTCCATCACCATGGTCATGTTGATGGAGCCGATGATTTCTGAAAGAAAGGATACTAGTAATACCAAGATAGACAAGCATAATTCCTACTAGGAATTCTAGGGACATCGCCCATTTTTCTGGTATTTCCCCCTTCATAAGAATCAAAAGAATACAAACGATAAATAATGTAGCAGTATGGCCAATTCCCCAGAATACTCCTGCTAGTGAAGAACGAGATAACTTTTTACTTCGACTGGCAATGGTAGATACAGCAATGATATGATCTGGCTCAATGGCATGTTTAAACCCAAGCACCAGTCCGAAAGCTAGAATCGATAGAAAACTTATTTCCATCAGCACACCCCCTATTTCCATCCTACTATCGTGTTATATTTCCAATTAATTGTAACACAATAGGCATGTCTGTACATAGTAAAAGTTCTGTGCTTGACGAAATAAAAAGATCTCTTACTTCTCTTCTTTCGCGAAATGTTCCATACGGGCTTGAATCGCATCACGTACTATACGGAATTGTGTCATGATTTCTTCTTCTGATCCGGTCGCTTTTGCTGGATCATCGAATCCCCAGTGCCATCTCTCCGCTTTTTCATTGCGTACCACGGGGCAATGATCGTTTGCATGTCCACATAGGGTGATGATGTAGTCTGCCCGTTCTAAGATTTCAGGGTCAATCACATCTGAAGTGTGATGACTAATATCGACTCCAGCTTCTTTCATGACTGCTACGGCACGTGGATTTAATCCATGTGCTTCGAGACCTGCACTTTGAACTTCGTACTTATCACCCGCTATCGCATGTAACCAACCATGTGCCATTTGGCTGCGGCAAGAGTTCCCTGTACAAAGAAAGTAAACCAGTGGTTTTTTCATTTTTTCCTCCCAAATTTTTAATGGATGAGATGAAGCCATAAATAGAGACCCAATAGGGTAATAAATAAAGTGGGAATCGTAAGTACAATTCCTGTTCGGAAATATTGCCCCCATGTGATGGTTATATCTTTTCGAGATAGCACATGGAGCCAAAGGAGAGTCGCTAAGGAACCAATGGGTGTAATTTTCGGTCCTAAGTCAGAACCAATGACATTGGCATAAATCAGCGCTTCACGGATCATCCCTTCTGTCGCTGTGCCCTGGATCGCGAGTGCATCAATCATCACCGTAGGCATGTTGTTCATAATCGAGGAAAGGATTGCCGCCATAAAGCCCATTCCCATGGTGGCGGAGAAAACTCCGTATTCAGCTGTCCATTGAATAGCTCGTCCTAACATTTCTGTCAAACCTGCATTACGAAGTCCGTAGACCACAACATACATGCCGATCGAGAAAACCACCACAGCCCAAGGTGCTTCTTTCACCAGCTTCCAGGAATTCACCTGCTCACTTCCCTTGGCAACAAGGATAAAGAAAATAGCTGCAATACCTACAATAAACGATACGGGGATGGCAAACGTTTCACTTACAAGATAGCCGAACAAAAGGACGACTAAAATCACCCAGGATAATCGGAACAATTTCAAGTCCCTGATAGCTTCCTTCGGATTTTTAAGTTGAGTTACATCGTAGGAATCAGGAATGCTCTTGCGGAAATAAATGTAAAGCAGACCTAAACTTGCAAATAAGGAAAAGAAGTTAGGAACGATCATGCGACTCGCGTATTCCACAAAACCGATTCCGAAAAAGTCAGCGGATACGATATTTACCAAGTTACTGACAATGAGTGGCAAAGAAGTCGTATCGGCAATAAATCCACTGGCAATGACATAGGCAATAATCATTTTCTCATCAAACTTTAATGCACGAACCATGGCCAGAACGATTGGGGTTAAGATCAGGGCAGCCCCATCATTGGCAAAAAACGCAGCTACCGCAGCCCCAAGAAAAATCACGTACACAAACATTAATTTTCCATTTCCTTTAGCCAGGCGAGCCATATGCAACGCAGCCCATTCAAAGAAACCAATTTCATCTAAAATCAAAGAAATAAGGATAATGGCAACGAATGCTAGCGTCGCGTTCCATACAATCCCTGTAACCGTCCAAACGTCTTGGAGGGTTACCACGCCAAAGGCAAGAGCGAGTAATGCCCCCCCTGAGGCAGACCATCCGATGGACAGACCTCTAGGTTGCCAGATGACAAAAATTAAGGTAATAACAAAGATGATTACTGCTAACACGATGTGTTTCTCTCCTTTTAATTACATTGTACAAGGAGTCCCTGTTGCTCCAATTCTTTCAATTTGTAAGAAAGATCAGGAAGATGTGTTAAAGAGAATCCAATGGTTTCTAGTTGTTCTCGAATCAGGGAGTAAAACACCCATTGCCCTCTTCGCGTTTCCTTTACCAGCCCTGCTGTCTTTAGACGGAAAAGATGTTTTGATATCGCAGGTTGGGAGATCCCAAAAACAGGAACCAACTCACAAACACAACAATCCCGGCTATTTAGTAAGGCAACGATTTGAAGACGAGTGGGGTCTCCGAGAGCTTTTAAAGCATCGGCGATCTTTTCAATTTCCACGATCTGTTCCCTCCTTCCTATTACCTACCATCATAATATAACCATATCGTTATATCAATATATAAATTCGTAGGGATGAGAAAAAAATAGGATGTCAAGAACGTCAGCGATCACTGACTTTTTTGACATCCTATTCGACGAAAAGTTTAATCCAAGATTTTCGTATACAACGGATCATCATGCAATTTTTCTTCCCAATTCAGGTAATCTATCATTTGCTGCCTGGATCGCTCATGGGATCGTGGTAAAATATCATCGGCCTCACCTATGATTCCGGATGATCCCTTTTCAAGTGCAAATCCTGCTGACCTCCAAGCATCCGTCCCCCCTTCAAGGGCTTGCACACGCTTATATCCTAATTCCATCAGGGTGGCCGCGGCAAAAATTGCCTGATTCCCATCCTTGCAGGTCAAGACGATGGGATCTTCTGTAATGGCAATCTCTCCTATTTTTTCTTCTAAAAGGCTTCGCAACAGCCAGACCGAGCCCGGAATATGACCATTTTTAAAATCACGGCTATTCCCAACGTAAATGATCTTCCTATTGGATCTTTCATTCCTCAAAGTTGCTGCATCGACTTTTATGATTTTTCCCGCGGCTTTTTGCAAACCGATTGGCACAACAGTAGGAACTCCTTTTTCCAAATCCGATTCCTGCCAAGGTCCCATTCCGCTTTCCAGAACATAGACATTTTTGAAGCCCATTTTGAGATACCAATAGGCTGTGAGCGTCGAACGAACCTGATCCTCACAGACAAAAACGATCGTGCTATTCCTTACAGCTATAAAGTCATCTGCACACTGGATCGCCTGCCCACCCGGAAGTGAGACGGTTCCTGGAATATGACCTGATTCATATTCCTCTTTCGTCCGGACATCAAATACATAAAGATAGGATTCTTCCTGCTGCATTTCTCTTAACCTTTCAACTGACAAGTGACGAATCCCATGGTCTTTCACTAGTTGGGCTGCGAAGTTGTGGGCAGACTCTTTGCTTTCTACAGAAGGTTTTGGTCCAGCAGGAATCATACTTTCCAATTCAAAACCAGATAAAACCCAGCCCATCGTCCCGTTATGTAAATCAAGAACATCGATCCCCATCATTTTCAAAGTCGTTGCCGCGATGATCCCACGCGTTCTTCCGGCACAAGTGACGACGATCTTTTTGCCTTGCTTGGCCAAATCATTGGCAACTAAAGGAAGTTCCACCCCCTGAATATTGATGAAACCAGGAATACTGCCTGAATGACCCACTTCTTCCGGAGGGCGGACTTCTATGCCGATGAAAGCTTCGCCCCTTTTCAATTGATCATGCAGTTCCGCAGGGGCAATCTGGTTGATGGAGTGCTGGGAAGCAACAACTTCACCAAAGGTTTTACTTGGGACGTTCACGCCTTTCACCAATGGTTTCCCTGCTTTTTCCCAAGCATTTAATCCTCCTTTTAAAACCTTTGTGTGGGAGTAGCCATTTTCTTCTAGGGACTTTGCTGCTAATGGGGCCCGTTCTCCTTCATCATCGTATAAAATGATTTCAGTGGACTGAATCGGAACTAATTGTGGAATACGAAATTCTAGTTCATAGCGAGGGACATTCGTTGAACCAAGGATTTGCCCTCGGTTATATGCCGGTCTTTCGCGAATATCAAGGAGTGCGTATGGCTCATTGCTTAATAACAGCGCTTCTAGTTCATCCGGTAAGATTTCTCTTATGATCATGGTTAGGCCCCTTTATCCTTTATTCAAAAAATTCAATATTCATCTCCTTCATTATAAGTTTAATACGGGTCATTTAAAAGGTTGAAAAAAGAAAAACAGGGTTTATCCCCTGTCATACTTTTTTAGTACAATGACTGCATTGTGACCACCGAATCCAAACGAGTTGGATAGTCCCATGGTAAGATTTGCTTTACGTACAATGTTTGGCACATAATCTAAATCACATAAATGATCCCGATCTTCAAGATTGATGGTGGGAGGGATGATCCCTTCTTGCAGCATTTTCGCTAACGCAATAGCCTCCACGCCTCCCGATGCCCCTAACATATGACCTGTCATCGACTTATTCGCAGTGACGGGAATTTGATACGCTCCATCTCCAAACAATTTTTTAATCGCCGATGTTTCCGATCTATCCCCCACGACCGTACTCGTAGCATGTGCACTAATCACATCGATTTGTTCAGCAGAAATGCTAGCATCCTTTACTGCTTTTCGCATCGCGTAATAGGCTCCCAATCCTTCTGGATGTGGGGCAACCATGTGGTGTGCGTCTGAACTTGCCCCATATCCGATTACCTCTGCATAAATCTGTGCATTTCTTCGTTTAGCGTGTGTCAAGGATTCTAAAATTAAAATTCCTGATCCTTCTGACATGACGAATCCATCACGATGAGAGTCGAATGGACGACTCGCCTTTGCTGGGTCATCGTTTCGAGTAGATAAAGCCGTAGCATTCCCAAAACTGGCTAAAGAGAGATCGGTAATGGCGGCCTCTGCTCCACCGGCAAAAATGACATCAGCCTCTCCATAGCGAATCGCTCTTAACGCTTCGCCAATCGCTGTATTTCCGATGGCGCAGGCGGACACTGGTGACAGCGTTGGCCCCATTGCACCCCATTTGATACTAATTTGTGCCGCAGCAGCGTTTGAAATCATGGCGGGTACAAGTGTCGGACTGACTCTGCCCGGTCCTCTCTCGCGAAGAATATCAACGTTTTGAATAAGCGTTTCGATTCCACCGATTCCCGAGCCCACATAGACCCCAAGACGTTCCTTATCGATATCCTCCAGATTTAAGTTGGAATCTTCCCATGCTTGCTCTGCTGCGACTAAGGCAAATTGACAAAATTTATCCAAACGCTTAGCTTCTTTACGCCCCAAAAGCTCGTCAGCATTAAAATCTTTCACGATCCCGGCGATTTTGGTTTTATGATTTTCTACATGAATAGTATCAATAGAAGAAATACCAGACCTCCCTGCAACAAGATTATCCCAAAAGGTACCGACATCATTTCCAAGCGGTGAAACCACTCCCATACCTGTGATCACGACTCTTTCCAATTTCCCTACCTCCTCTTATACTGCTATATTTATTCTCACACGACAATTATCCTATTACAAGTTGTTGTTTATCCTAGTATAATAACTACTATGATGATTCGTACTAGGGTTGGAGGTTAAGTTAGCAGATGAATAAGGAAACCAGATATGAAGCACTATCCGCTTTTTTAAAAGCAAAACGGGCCAGTATGAACCCGCAATCGGTCGGATTGCCCAGCGGAACCCGAAGGAGAACACCCGGTTTAAGAAGAGAAGAAGTCGCCCAACTCGCAGGTGTCAGCACCACCTGGTACACTTGGTTAGAGCAAGGTCGCGACATTAAAGTATCTGCGTCTGTGTTAGAAGCCATTGCAACAGCCCTTCAGTTAAATCAGGATGAACGAAAGTATCTCTTTGACTTAAGCCTGGATGTACACCCTACTGTTTCACAGCAAGAAGTCGAACCGGTAAAAATCTCCCCATCCCTTGAGAAAATACTAACTGAATTAAAATATTGCCCTACCCTTATAACAGACAGGCATTTTCAAATTGTAGGCTGGAATCGTGCCGCAGCCCATGTCTTTTTGGATTTTGAACAGATCTCTTGGGACCAGCGAAACTTGATTCGCCTCGTATTTATAAGGAAAGAGCTCAGGTCATTAGCTGTGAATTGGGAGCATTTTGTCAAAGGGTTTCTTGCAATTTTCCGTTCCTATTATGGTCAATACGTGGGAGATGCGTGGTATAACCAATTTCTTGGGGAGATGTCTACTCTTCATCCGGAGTTTCAAACCCTGTGGCAAGAAAGCCAAGTCAACATTGCACCAGAAGTGCAAATTGAATTTAGACATGCGAAAGCAGGAAAAATGCTATATAATCTGACTTCCTTGCAAGTGCAGGGAAATATGGATCTACGCTGCAGTGTGTATACTCCGGTCGAGGAGTCGTCTACTGAAATGAAGCTAAAGCGACTGATGAAAAAGACCGACGACTAGGGTCGATGAAGGACATTCCTAGCGTTTTTCAGCCGGGTTTTGTCCTTCATAAGCCCCATCACCTCTCGGAAATAGAACAAGTCATGATAAGGTCCGTTTGCTCTTCATCACCCATATAAAAAGAGTGGGCTCCCGTTTAAAATGTACCCTATAGAGTAGACACATTAAAAAAAGTCTACCTATGGGGTACTTTTTTGTATAATAAGCAGATACAACACGGAGAAACTGGA
>NZ_JAGGKT010000020.1 GCF_017873965.1 Ammoniphilus resinae
ACGGTGACGCACTGTCTGTCTGCTAGCGCTTCCGGCCGTCGGTGCACACGGGACTTGAACCCGATAAGTATAGTGCGCTGCCAAGCGCACAAAGAAGCCGATACACGATCGGCTTCCCGCTTCCTACTAGGCTATTGTTTCCCTTGCGCCATACGCAACGCGCTTTTAAATTCTTCGCTGAAATTCTCATTGCCCTCAATTTCCACCCAGGTGAAGAAGTCGAAGTTGAAGTCGGTTTTGACAATGTCGACAGAATACTTATGGAAAGCTTCACAGATCTCCTTGATTTTCGCATACTCTGTATCTTCTATTCCATAGACGGAAAACTCAAACTGGTCGCTGTGTATCAATAGGTTACACCCATTTTTCTGTAGTGTCTCATTAAGCTGGGAGACATGTTGGTTAAATGACTTTTGGTCAAGATCTTCTACATCAAATTGGGTAATCAAATAAATCGTGGACATCTGTTTTACTCCTTAAAAATTGATTTTGATTTTCAAAAATCCCGCTTTTCGCAGTGCCTCAAAAATAATCACGACTGCAGGTCCCAAGATCATTCCAATGAATCCGAGTAACTGGAAACCTATGTAGAGACTGGTCAAGGCAGCCAGAGCACTGATTCCCAGGCTTGTCCCCAAAATTTTTGGCTCGATCGTCCGACGGAAAACCGTGATAACCAGGAACAAAATCACCAGGCCAATGGCCAGATGGGAATTATTTAACGCTAGGTAGCTGTATGCCGCCCATGGAACAAGAAACGATCCCGTGCCGAGTATCGGCAAGATATCGACCAAGACGATGAGGAGGGAAATGACGAAAACGTATTTCACATTTAGAATCATCAGACCAGCTACGGTGATTAGGAAGGTCAACAGGCTTAACACCAGTTGCGCTCCGACAAAACCGACAAAGGCGCGTGATAATTCATTTAAAACAAGCTCCACCTTTTCCCGGCCAGACCGCGAAAATAGGCGTAAAAAAACGATTCGAATTTTTGGAAGATCCAAACTAATGAGGAAGAGTCCAACCAAGTAAACAAGTGAAACCAAGAGAAGTTCTGGCAGGGCTGCGACCGAACTGAACAGCCATCTCGTGATTGAGGTTGCAAACGTAATGGCGGAATTTTTCAAGGACAAGAGGACCTGCTGAATGGTAAACACGGTTTCTGGCGGGAGGGTAGCATAGTAATGCTCCCATTCCAACACATAGGATTCAGCCCACTCAAAGAAGTGCTGCGACAAGGCCGGAAGCCGCTGCGCAAATCCCATACTTTGCACAATGAGAACGGTGCTAGCCCAATAGGTAAAGGCACCCATAAATAGTAGAAATAAAATAAAGGTCGTTGCTACGCTGAACAATCGATTCATGCGAAACCAACGCATCCATAGTTTTACGATCGGTTCAAGCAAAATGGCTGTCACTAACGCAAGCATAATCGGGATGGCATTGGAGGCAAGAATCAGACTGATGACAGCCAAGGAAATCAAAACGATGATTTTAAAAATTTGCATAGTCACCCTCAGTTCATGGTTTTCCTCTTTCCTATTTTACCCATAAGTACCCAATAGGAATAAGCATTTATATTAATTTCTTCATTTGAGGGTCTTTCCCTTCTTTTGAACCTCATCATTTTTCCTTTACTTGAATTTGTTGAATGACCTTGTCTACAAAATCGGGGTTCATCTGTCTTTTTAGATGATCGATCACAGGCAACGCCTTGTCCTGAAATGACTCCCTGTCCACTGTGCTGACCACCATCCCGTTTTCCTTTAATTGCTTAATGATTTGCTGCTCTTTTTCCTTCACCATTTCTCTTATTTCCTTTCCAACCTGCTCAGCCGCCTTTAAGAGCACTTGCTGATCCTCTGCTGCAAGCTGTGCAAACCAATTCTGATTGGCGAGCAAAAGCGTTGGGGAGTAGATATGATTGGTAAGCGATACGAAGGGTTGAATGTCCGCGAGGCGCTCCCCTTCTATGGTAAGCAGTGTGCTCTCCTGTCCGTCCACTATCCTCTGTTGAAGATAGGGTCGTAAATCGTGAAAAGGGATATAGGTCGGTTTCGCTTGCAGGGCTTGAAATAAGGCTTCCCGGTACGGATTTTGCGGGATCCGGATGCTTAACCCCGCCAGATCCTCGGGCTTCTTAATCACTTTCTTCTGATTTGTCATTTGTCGGAACCCGCTATCCCAAATCCCCATGCCCGTTAATCCCTTTTCTCCGAGAATCTCCTGAAAATCAACCTGCCACAATCTGCTATTAAGAAACCGCTCCACTTCGGCACGGCCGGCAAAAAAAAACGGGATTTCAAATACAAGAAATTCCGGAGCAATCTGATCCAGAATAGAATGGGCGATCATCATCTCAATGCTGCCTTTTTGTAAGGCTTCCCATTGATTATTCTCCGTACCCATTTGTCCGTCTGGCAAGGTTTCAATGATAATTCTCCCTTTAGACATCTCTTGGACTCTCCGCTGATATCGTTCAGCAGCCTGGAACATAATCCCCTCTTTCCCTTGGGTGAAGGCAATCCGCAAGAGAAGGTGTTCTGCCGCATCGGCCTTTACAACAGGGGTTTGCGAAGATGGAAAAGCGGGTTCGGATGTTTCCCGATCCGCGGGGCCAACCGGGGTGGTTTGACAACCGGAGACAATCCACATACTACCTATAGCAATGCATAAAAAAAGCAACCAACTTCGATAAAAACATCCCTTCATATAGCCTCAGCCCCCTTTTCCAATCGTCCTAATTTTCATTATAAACTGTATGTTTTAAAATACAATATTATTTTTGTTATAAGGTTCCATCCATTCAAATAACGTTGCATTTTGCATCAATTTATAAAGAAAAAAAGGGCGAAGACCCGCATTTTACGGTTCATCTTCTGCCCCTTTGGCAACGATATCTACTTCCATCCGTTTGGGTGTGTTTCTTTTTCTCCACAAAGTACTACGGTCTATGCCAAGTCGTTTTGCAGCCCTTGATTGGTTGTTATCCTCTTCTTCTATGACCGTGTCGATGATTTCCATTTCCATTTCTTCTAATGTTTTTTTGCCAATCCACTGACTTAATTGCAGCTTCTGTGCATTCCTTGCGAGATGCTGGTCCAGAACCGGTTGAGCCGATTCCATCGTGATAAACATGGTTGAACAATTTTGCACGAGCAAGCGGATGATGGCCTTCAATTCCGTGATGTTCCCCGGCCAGGTATAAGAACGCAGCGCTTCGAATACATCGGGTTTGACAGCAGCTACTTCTGTCCCCATGGATTCATTCATTTCTGCGATGTAAAGGCGGATCATATCCTCCAACTCGTCTAACCGTTCTCGCAAGGGAGGCAGGTCCAGGTGGGTTTGCCATAGGAGGAAGAACAGGTCCGGATGAAGCTTTCCATTTTCCATCGCTTCTCTTAGATCGATCGAACTAGCAAACACACATTGAAAATCCAACTGTGGGGTTAACAAAAGTTTATAGAGCTGCCCTTGAACTGGCATCGGCAGGGATTCCACCGATTGGATGAAAAGTGTCCCGCGATGGGCCAGAGACAGCAGTCCATGTTTGGGATCGAATAAGGCATCAAAATTTACGGTTTGCGGGTCACTCTGTGGATCGAGCACAACGAAAGGTCCATCGGAAAAAGGGCTTCCCTGATGAATCGCCTTGGCCAACCGCCGTTTGCCTGTGCCATATTCTCCACAAAGTAAGATAGGCTCCCGCAGCCGGCTATATTTTTGCGCCCCTTCATACACCTCCGAGGTAATTTCCATTGTACGTAGCAACTGGCCTAAGGTTGGCTGATCCATTTCCACGGGGTGGCTCGGACGCGGAAGGATCTTTTGCTCAATCTCCTTTTGCCTGTATTCATGAAACTGAATCATCTGTCTAACCTCGTCCAAAGCTACGGTTATCGCCTCTTTGCCAGAGGTGATCAGGACTGCGGTAAATCCCTTCTTCTCGGCAAGCGATCCCGCTGCCACGTCAGCAATGAGCAGATTGAGTCCAGCCCGAGTTGCTTCTTTTAGAGCCGTTTCTACTTCTTGTTCATTCCGGATAATCAACTGAATGACTTCGATTTCCAAAAGCTCAGCAATCAATGCCACATCATGTACCATATTGGAAGACCCAATGATCCCGATTTTCCCCTGATATCCTTTCAAAAGGGTCAACACCCGCAGGATATCATAGCTTGTCACCTTCACCTCGACAACCGGAACCTGGCAGTTCTCTTCAATTAACCTCGCTGTTCCGCCGCGGCCGACTATGACATCGAAGCCCTGCCGTTCTGCTTCTTTTGCCAGGGCAAGCCCTTCTTCCAGACTGCCCATCCCCACTTCGATTTGAAAAGGGTAGGAATCCGCAACAGACAAAACTAAATCACGAAAACCTTTGTATGGGGCAACTACAAAGCATTTAAACATAATGGTATTCTCCTTCAAACGAAGACAATGGTTTAAATGTTTTCATTATACCATCTTCACGATTCCTCCCGCTTTACTACTTTCAGCCGATCTTCCAAAGCCCTTTCCAAGTACGGATCAATCCCTAAAGCTTGCTTAAATTGCAGGTATTTTTGCAGATCTTCTGGAGACCCCTGTCCCCCGCCTTTGACCGCCCGAATCAACAGGTTTTTCGGGGTGTGTTCCATGTCGATAAATTCCAGCAGCTGTGTTTTATAGCCCATGATCTCAAGCAACTGGGCCCGTGCGGCATCGGTTGCTAAAGCGGAAAATCTTTCTTTTAAGATCCCATGTTTGAGTAGGGGTTCCAAGGCCTCGTTTTCCATTTGCGAAAACATCTCATGTTGGCAGCAAGGGACTGACAGGATCACTTCTGCTCCCCAGCGGATCGCCTTTTCCAAAGCCGCATCGGTTGCCGTATCACACGCGTGCAGGGTCACGACCATGTCCACTTGCTGGGCGGTTTCCTCGTACTGGGCAATATCCCCCACCTGAAAACTGAGCTGATCATAGCCGAATTTCTCCACCAGCGCGTTGCAATGGCGAATCACATCGGCTTTCAAATCCAGCCCTACCACGCGAATGGAAAGCCCCTGCAGCTCTCGTAAATAATGGTACAAGGCAAAAGTGAGGTAGGACTTCCCGCAGCCGAAGTCAATAATCTGCACGGTTTTGTCACGGCTTAAATGAGGGACAATATCCTGCACCATTTCCAGAAAGCGATTGATCTGCCGAAACTTATCGTATTTCTTGGCCACGACTTTTCCTTCCGCCGTCATCACCCCAAGCTCCACAAGGAAAGGAACAGGAACGCCTTCTTCCAGCAGATAATTTTTCTTGCGGTTATGGGAAAGGGCAACCGGGTCCTTTTTCTTCGTGGGATTCTTTTTGAGGATCGTGACCTTATGTTTTTTGCTGATCAGAATCTGATAATCCGCTTCCTCTGTGTGCAGCATGCCTTGCTTGAACTTTTCCGTAAACAATTGCATGAGTTTTTCGGTTGCTTCCCCTAGCAGAATATTTTCATGAAGGACTTTCTTTTCATAAAAATAGCTGAACTGTAAATAAAGTTCTCCCTTTAACTCCACCTGTTTAACCTGCACCTTGTTATAGGATTCGGGATCTTTGCTTCTGACATTGCTTAAAATCCCTTCTAGTAATTGTTGATGATTAAGTAGTTCGGTGAGTAAATTTTGCAGCTTTTCCATCTTGCTTCTCCATTCTTTCCGAGTAAATTAAGGCGTTTCCTCCATACTACCAAATGACCCCCTCAAAACCAAAGCAAGCTTGTCAACATTGGGTAAAATATTGGAAATAAAACCACGATTCTTTTTTTAATAAATGAACGACAAACCAAATTTTTAATAGTAAAATGGGACGTGTAAGACGAAAGATTCATCCTAGACAAAATTTCAAGTATTTCATTTTTATTATATCGGGGGAGAGAATAAAATGAGTACATCCTTAAATAACATTATGGGATCAGAACGGGAAGATCTGTACAAGATCCAAACCCATGCCGCCGGGGCATCTGGTTCTTTGCCTTTAACACCTGAAATGCTGCTTAACTCACCAAGCGGTGATTTGTTTGGTTTAAGCCAAAACGTGGGGATGGGTTGGCAGCCGACGAAATTAAACGGAAAACAAATCCTTATCCTTAGTACCCAGGGTGGGATTCGCGCCGAAGACGGGACGCCCATTGCTCTAGGTTACCATACTGGTCACTGGGAAGTCGGCTTATTGATGAAAGCGGCCGCAGAGGAAATTACAAAACTAGGTGGGGTTCCTTTTGCTGGATATGTTAGTGACCCCTGTGACGGTCGTTCCCAAGGTACAACCGGAATGTTCGATTCTTTCCCATACCGGAATGACGCGGCGATGGTTTTCCGTCGTTTGATTCGTTCTTTGCCTACTCGCAGAGCGGTTATTGGGGTGGCTACTTGTGACAAAGGGATGCCAGCAACCATGGTGGCTTTGTCTGCCATGCATGACCTGCCAACGATCATCGTACCTGGTGGGGTCACGCTTCCGCCAACCAACGGAGAAGATGCTGGAACGATCCAAACCATCGGTGCACGTTATGCAAACAATGAGCTTTCCTTACAGGATGCAGCTGATCTAGGCTGCCGCGCTTGTGCTACACCTGGTGGAGGCTGTCAGTTCTTAGGTACTGCGGCAACAGCTCAGGTCGTTGCGGAAGCCCTTGGCTTGACCATCCCACATGCTGCGCTTGCTCCATCCGGACAATTGGTTTGGGAAGAAATGGGACGTGCTTCTGCTCGTGCGGTCATTGAGATGGAAGCGAAAGGATTGAAAACCCGTGATATCTTAACAGATGCAGCGATTCGCAACGCGATGATTCTTCATGCTGCATTCGGTGGTTCAACTAACCTATTGCTTCATATCCCTGCAATCGCCTATGCTGCAAAATGTACGCTGCCAACGGTTGAAGACTGGAGTGCGGTGAACCGTGAAGTGCCACGTCTTGTCAGTGTACTTCCAAACGGACCGATCTATCATCCAACAGTTCGCGTATTCCTTGCTGGTGGGGTACCTGAAGTTATGCTTCACTTGCGCCGCATGGGTGTATTGGATACAAACGTCTTGACTGTTACTGGTGAAAAATTAGATACCATCCTTGACTGGTGGGAAGATTCCGAGCGTCGCGCAAAAATGAGAAAACATCTTATTGAAGCTGACGGTGTGGATCCAGATGATGTCATCATGAGCCCTGATCAAGCGAAATCTCGTGGTCTGACTTCTACTGTTACGTTCCCAACTGGAAACATTGCTCCAGAAGGTTCGGTCATTAAGTCCACTTCCATCGATCCATCTGTTGTTGGGGAAGATGGGGTTTATCGTCATAAAGGAAAAGCAAAAGTCTTTACAACCGAGAAAGATGCCATTAAAGCAATCAAAACAGGCGGCATCAAAGCCGGCGATATTATGGTTGTTATGGGTCGCGGTCCTTCTGGATCAGGGATGGAAGAAACGTATCAGTTAACTTCTGCGTTAAAACACTTATCCTTTGGGAAGTACGTTTCCTTGGTTACTGATGCCCGTTTCTCCGGGGTCTCCACAGGGGCTTGTATCGGACACGTTGGGCCTGAAGCTCTTGCAGGCGGTCCAATCAGTAAACTTCGCAACGGCGACGTAATCGAAATTACTGTCGACCGGAATACCCTTGTCGGAAGTGTAAACTTTGTCGGTGAAGATGATAAATCCTATACACCAGAAGAAGGCGCAGCTGTCCTCGCAGCCAGAGAACAGCATCCTGATCTTCGTCAGGATCCAGATTTGCCAGACGACACTCGTCTGTGGGCTGCTCTTCAAGGCGTAAGCGGCGGAACCTGGAGAGGCGGAATCTATGACGTAGACCGCATTATCGAGGTTTTGGAAGCAGGGAAAGAAAAGCTTGGCATGAAATAATACCGTTGAATACAAAAAAAAGAGGGATTCACACCTTCGGGTGAGGATTCCTCTTTCTTTTTTTCGTTTCTGCTAAAATTTATTGGTTCACTGCTTGCTTTAATGTTTTTCCTGCTGAAAAAGCGGGCTGCTTTGACGCTGAAATCTCAATTTCCTCGCCGGTCTGCGGATTGCGTCCTTTACGCGCTGCACGCTCTCTTACCTCAAAGTTCCCAAACCCGATCAACGAAACCTTCTCGCCCTTTTTTAAAGATCCTTGAATAGCGCTGAACACCGCGTCTACCGCTTTTGCTGCTGCTTTCTTTGATAAGCCTGTTTGTTCCGCTACGAAAGAGATCAGTTCCGGTTTGTTCATTCCAATCCCTCCAAATCAATAGATTTAAAAATAGATTCTATCATTAACACACTATTTCCTTCCCGTGCGTAAAATCTTTTGAAAGAAATAGGTTTAGTATCATTATGACCAAAGCAAACCCTTAATAAACCTGTTTTATTCATAGTTAGGAAAAGTGTATTTTCTCTCCTATTTTGATAAACTATGATTATTAAAGTGGTTAAAGGGTGTTGCAAATTGAAAACGCTCCTCATTGATATGGATTCGGTGATCTGCGACCTGATGTCGGAGTGGCATCGCCGCTATAATGCGGACTATCACGATCATCTAACGGTGGACAAGCTTCTCTGTTGGAAATCGGAAAACTATGTAAAACCTGAATGTGGGATGAAAATCTATGATTATTTGGATGAACCCGGGATTTTCCTCAAGCTGAAAGCTTACCCTTTTGCAGTGGAGGTCCTTCAGCGACTAAAAAGAAGCTATGAAATTTTGATTGTCACCAGCAGCCGAACCTATGCCTATACAGAAAAAGAACAATGGGTGGAGGAACATCTCCCTTTTATTGGCAGGCATAACCTGATTTTCACGCATCGCAAGGAAATGATTCGCGGGGATTTGCTGTTTGATGACGCACCGCACAATCTTCTTGCTTTCCAAAAAACCGGGAGACCGGTGGTGGCAATGGACTATCCATATAATCGGGATCTTGCTGTAGAGCGGGTGAAAAATTGGTTGGAGTTTGAAAAATGGGTACACAAGTGGGGCGAAAATCAGTGAAAAAGTACGCCGATGTTGTGATTGTCGGTGGAGGACCTGCGGGAATCTCTGCGGCAATCTGGTGCAAACGATTAGGCTTGAATCATTTTCTTCTGGAAGCTCGCGATACCTTAGGTGGGCAACTTCTAGAAATTCAAAACCAAATTATCGATTACCCAGGTCTCCTAAGTCCGAATGGAAAAGAGCTGCAAAGTTCTCTTTTGCATCATATGGAAGATCTGCAGTGCTCGTATAGGCTGAACACTTCTATTAAAGCGATTGATCCGGAAAAACGGATTGTTACGGTTGTTGAACCAGAGCAGCAGGAGTTTCAACTAGGTTATCGCTTTCTGATCTTTTCCACCGGATCTTCTTTTCGAAGACTTCACATTTCGGGTGAGGACGAAATGATCAAACGAGGGGAGCGTTATTCTGCCTCAAAGGACCGGTTCAAATTTAAGAACAAGCAAGTCGCCGTGATCGGAGGCGGCGATCGCGCTTTCGAAGGTGCTCTTCTCCTTGCAAACAGCGGCGCGCATGTATTCCTGATCCATCGCACAGACCAGTTTAGGGCAAGGAGCGAATATATAGGGCCCGTTCTCGGCCATCCACAAATTCAGGTTTTGACCCATACGGTAGCACATCGTATTGTGGGCGACCGGTCCGTTTCCGGGATCGAGTTGGTGACTACTGGAACGAAAAAAACCACATTTCTCCCTGTAGATGCCGTTTTTATTCGTATTGGAATGTCGCCAAACAGTGAGTTACTCCAGGGAATTGTCGACTTAGATAAAGACAAGTATATTATCATAGACAAAACCCATCAAACCAGCTACAGCGACATTTTTGCCGTTGGTGACGTCTGCACCCACCCCGTTTATTCCAGCATTTCATTAGCAGTCGGACAAGGCGGCATCGCCGCTAAAACCATCTCGTCAAGAATGGGATAAAAAAAGAATCCTACGGGGGTTCTTTTTTAGTTTTCGTAAATGGACAGTGGACAGTTGGACCATAACTAGATTGGAGTCCAAGAGTCTACTATATTATATTCTCCTACCCTTTTAACCACTATCCCATTTTGTCAGGGATGGGTGCTGCTCCAAGTTTCTCCTGACACCTTCTTTCGACCACCCCGTCCTCCCGCTCCTTTTGATCACTATCCCTTGCATTCAGGGTTGCTTTCTGGTGTTCTCTTGGCTCTTGGCACCACTCTGTCGACTATACTTATTCACGCTTTCCTTTGACCATTATCCCTCTCTGTCAGGGATGATACCCCATGTGTTGATGGCACCCTCCTCCGACCTTCCCTTCTGCGCGCTCCTTTTGACCAATATCCCTTTCTTTCAGGTGATACCCGAGATTCTCTTGGCTCTTGGCACCACTCTGTCGACTATACCTATTCGCGCTTTCCTTTGACCATTATCCCTCTCTGTCAGAAGCTATTGCTTAAACCTTTGTCGAAAACTTTCTCTTTACATAGGAACATGTGTTTGTTATTGTGTAAGTAGAACTAATGTTTGATTTGGAGGAGGATTCATTAATGGTTACGTTGACCCTAGATCAATTTCAAGACCGTTTTCACTCCGAGGACATCTGTGCAGACTATCTGTTTCACATGAAATGGCCTCATGGGTTTGTCTGCCCCAAATGCAGCCATCGACATTACTATCTGATCACGACCCGCCGGCTTCCCCTCTACGAGTGTGCCCAGTGCAGCCATCAAACGTCTTTAACCGTCGGAACCATTATGGAAGGGAGCCCGACCCCCTTGCAAAAATGGTTTACTGCCATCTTTTTGGCCTCCCGCCCTTCTCCTGGGATCAACGCGGTACAACTGAAAGAGATCATCCAAGTTACCTACAAAACCTCCTGGCTAATCCTTCAGAAGATCCGTAGGGCCATGAGCGAATCCGATGCTACCCATCTCTTGTCCGGCATGGTCCAAGTACACGATGCCTGCTATGGACACCCCTACAACATATATCACCAGACCCATCCCAAAGAGCATTTTCTCCTTGTGGGTACATCCCTGAATGAACAAAAACAACCCTCCTATATCAAAATGAAACTGCTCATGGAATCTCCGAGAGAGAAGTTGATTTCGACTCCACAAAAAAAGTCGTTTGCGGAGAGGTATATTGAGGCAGAGGATTCTGACGTAGAATATATCACGCAACGACTCAAGCCGCGCAGACTCAAGATAGGATATCCTTATTTCAAAAAGGCTTCTCAGTGGTTGAACGAAACCTTTCATGGGATCGGTATTCGCCATTTGCAGGCTTATTTGGACGAGTTTTGCTATCGGGTCAATCAGGCACTGGATCAAGCCCCCCTTTTCCAGGGTCTTATTCAGCTATGTGCCGCTACGAAGAAGGCGAACTACTGGCAGGTGACCAGAAGAAGGAGAAAAAAACAGGGAGTCAAACCTCTTACAGGCGATGTAGGCCCCTAAACCCACAAAAAAACAAAAAAGAGGAGTTCAAAAATTGGCTCCCCATTTACGATAAAATTGAGCAACCCCCCCACCCGAGTCTCTCCTGAGAAAAAGGGATAGTGGACATAAGGAGACAAAACAATCTAGCACCCCAGGAACCCACCCTTTCTCTATTTCGCGAATTCGCGAAGAAAAATAGGAGGAACACGATGGCACGAAGTTTTGTCGTCTGAGAGAAGGGGATAGTGGGCATAGAGTATAAGAATACATATACCAAGGGTAGCTCTTCGGCAATTTAAAAACAAACGAACCACCCCCTTTCTCAAACAATGGAGTGGTCCGTCCATAAAAAAACAATAGGGTAAATCTATTTTTGGTCTTTCGGAGCTAACTCAATGGCAATGCGAATCGCCTCAAGCATACTGCGTTCGTCTGCAATATTTTTACCGGCAATATCAAAGGCTGTTCCGTGATCAACGGAAGTACGGATAATTCCACCTTTCAGCCCCACCGTTATGTTTACACCGGCCTCCAAACCTAACACCTTGATGGGTCCATGACCTTGATCGTGGTAACAAGCCACAACCATATCGAAATCACCGCGAGCGGCACGGAAGAACAATGTATCCGCAGGATGTGGACCAGACACATTGATCCCTTCGGATTTGGCTTTTTCAATACCGGGGACAAGCTTCTCTTCTTCTTCCCCATTACCGAACAAACCATTTTCCCCTGCGTGGGGGTTGATTCCGCAGACTGCAATGCTGGGGTTTTTCATCCCGGCCCTTGTTAGGGTCTCATGCGCCAGCTTGACGACCGTATAGGTGCGCTCGGGATTGATCATCTCAATGGCTTTGATTAGTCCAACATGTGTGGTTAAATGAATAACCTTTAACTTTGGTGAAGAGAGCATCATGGAGAAATCCTTGGTCCCCGTCAACTCAGCCAAAATTTCAGTATGCCCTGGAAATATATGACCCCCTTTGTGAAGGGCCTCCTTATTCAGCGGCGCCGTGCATATGGCCTGGATATCACCTTTTTGGGCCAATTCCACGGATTTTTCAATAAATCGAAAAGCAGCATCTCCAGCTGCAGAGGAAACCTCACCGAATGGCAAATCTACAGGCAAAAGATCAAGATCCATACAATCAATGGTCCCACATGAAAACTTAGCATCACTTACATTTTGAATGGGATGAATCTCGACATCTGCACCTACAATTTTTCTTGCCCGCTCTAAAATTTTAGCGTCACCGATCACAAGTGGATGGGATTGCTCGTATACGTTTTTGTCCAGCAACGCTTTAACAATAATTTCGGGACCAACGCCAGCAGCATCCCCCATAGTTATTCCGATTACCGGTTTCATTGGATATCTTCCCCCTGCAATTTTTTGATGGAATGAAGCAATGAACGTTCTGTGCCAAAGGCCCCTGCTTTCGTAATCGCATAAAGCTCTCTTTTTCCCACTGTTTTTCCTAATGGAATCCCAATTTCCACTTCATCAATCAACTTAAAGCCTGTAATTCCCAACTGATTGCAAACCTGTTTCGCTGTATCGCCGCCAGTCAAGACAAGGCCTTTGATCTGAAACACTTCGAGAAGCTTAGCGGCAACCTCTCCTAAAGCTTGAGAAATCAGATTGCTTACTTCCCGTTCATCAAAGCCGTGCTGCTTTCCGACTTGCTGTGCCTGACGAATATCCTCTGGCGTTCCGGAAGAGTAAATGGCCAAACAGCGGGCACTTGCATTTAGATCGTTGACAGCTTGATCGTAGGCTTTACCAATCTCGACCCTCTTGTCTTCCGAACTCGAAACAACGGCTGACGATTGTACTGCAATGCCTTTGATACCCGGTTGCTCAAGGACCAAATCCAGCTGTTTTCGAGAAACCCCACTTACACTTCCAACCACCAACAGGACTGGTTTTCCATCTCGCGGGATCTCCACTACTTGCTTTTTCATTTGCAACCCATAGATGTCTGGCAGATGGTTGGCTAATCCGGCCGATCCGACCCAACAAACTGAATAGTTGCTTTGCAAAACAAAACCGGCCAGCCGGCGCAAATCATCCTCTTCTTTCGCATCAAAAACCACATAAGAAATCCCTTGTTGTTTAAGGTCCTGCAGCTTTGTCAGAACAGCATCAAGGCCAATATCCAAATCCTCCAGGGTAATTAATCCGACTCGATGTTTAGTTTGACCTTCCAACAATGTGGGAATATAGGATTCACGAACCGGGGTTTTAGGATCCTTGGCAATCTCCGTTTCGCTCACTTTTTGCTGGTTTAAATAATGGATACCATCCATCGTTTGTCTGCCGTTTTTCGGATATGCTGGAGCGATGACAACCAGATCAGGCTGAAACACGTCATAGATGGCATCTATTTCCGTACCAAGATTCCCTCTAAGGGTTGAATCGATCTTTTTAAAAATTACATCAAATTTCTTTTCCTTAATTAACTGAGAAGCCTCTTTGACTTTTTGGTAAGCCTCGTCTGGAGGAAGTGACCTGCTGTCCGTATCCAGCACAACCGCTTCATTTTTCCCTAAAGCCTCTTCATCCGGGTGAAAAAGAACCGAGGTATGTAATCCGAATCTGGCCAGTTGGACTCCACTGTCATTTGCTCCCGTTAAATCATCAGCAATCATTGCTAATCTCATCTTACGCCTCCTTCCTCGTTAACTCGCAAGTTGAACACAATTCCAGCTTAAATTTTAAAGAACATTGATTATAATAGCAATAACCGGAAAGGTCTGTAAAATATATTTTGCCCGTTTACATCAGGAATTAGGGAAGAAACAAATTGGACCGCATCAAAAATGCAGCCCAATAAAAGTTGGTTATCCCTATTTTCTGTTGAAGCTGCCAATAAAATACGACCAGGCTCCTGGCAGAGTTCTATAATTAATGAACAGAACAAGTAAAAAAGTCTTGAACAGCGGGAATCTGCACAAAGCTATAAAAGACTTTTCAGCAGCTTTCCAAAACTTATAACAAGCCCTCGGTATCCTTCCTTTGGAAAAGCAACAAAATGACTGTACATCTCCTTCGATAGGGCTTCAGGTCCTAAAGCCAGCTGGATGATGAGGTAACCCTGGTTCTGCAGTTTTGTGACCAGCTCTTTGATTTTCTTTTTCTGAACATGATAGGGGATCATATCATCTCCTGGCTGTCCGTCAGAAAGGACGAGAAGCACTTTCTGTACACCCTGTCTACCTTCGTTTTCCACTAATTTTGAAACGGCAAGCAATGCCTCATACTCCGGTGTCCTTCTGCCGGGACGAAGGGCAGCGATCCGCTCTTTCCGCGCATTTCGGCGAGGGGTATACAATTCCTGAAGTAACACCGATTGGCTTGAATCCTGCATAAATGAGTACACCCAAGTCTGAACGGAGTCAACGGGTTCCAACGACTCGACAAACAAAGCCGCCATTTGGCGGGCTGCCCGATATTTGGGTATCGTGGTTCCTTCCGCTTGTTCGTACATCGAAGAGCTGGCATCAATTAACAACACGACGTCTAACTGCCTTGTTCTGGTATTCTCGATAATCGGATTCATAAAAACTTCCTGTGAATACTTTGCCTGAAAAAGCGCATCCTCGTCAAGCCGACCACTTTTCAACCCATACTGGTGCATTACTCTTTTGGTGTTGGACCATGCCCATTGATTGCGAAGCAAAACAATTTGGCTTTGGATCGCTTCCCGCTCATAGGCGTACTCGCTTTTTAATTCTGCAGTAAGCTTTGGGGTTTGCCGCCAAATTTGATAATGGAATTTTGCATCCGTATGGTCGAGGCTTGTATACTCTTCATCTTTCAACCTCTTCATATTTTCCATATCCTGCCGCTTTAACCCCCGCCTGGAAAAGGCCGTCCCCGCGCTTCCTTCCTGGTGAAGAAGGCTATTCCAATCGGCGGTTTTCACCGATTCACCTGCGGGCAGCGGGACCAGCTTGCCGACCTCCATTTCGATGGGGTTAACAAGATCTTGGTGATCTTCTTTCAGCTCCTTGAGCAAGGCTCCGGTAATTGGGACGTGACTTTTCATCTCCATCTGTTGGGGTTCCCGGCGGCGAGTTCCCTCTTGGCTTTGATTCCTTTTGCCACCTTTTTGTTTTCCGTTCTCCCCAGGTGTCGGAAGACCCTCTTCTGCCATGACAAATCGTTCTGACATATAGTTGAGTTCACGTGTGTGAGTAAAGGCCTTCTCATCGAAAAGAATCGTGTATAGTTGTTTCGCCAATTTCACAGCATCAAGTTTTCTTAAGTCATCAACCGTTTGGTGGTTGGACAGGTGATGAAGCATAAAAAAGTAGGCCCGCTGCACATTTCGTTTGTAAAGCGGTACCGGTTCCGTCGAACGCAAAGCTTGATAAAGCAGGTTCACCCGCGTGTGACTTTTCTGTCCCCATTGTTTTAGCAGCTCTTCATGTAATAGGTAATGTCTGTATTTAAGTAAATAGCCCTCGTACCCTGGGTACAGGAAGGTAATGATTTGATCATGAAACACATCGAGTACCAAATGATAAAGAATTTCCAATACTTTTCGCTGTTCTTCCTCCTCGATATCCCTAAATGGTTTCACTATGCTTCCTTCACGCAAATGGGCTGCCTGGTGGATTGCCGATCCGACGATGACGTCAACTGCATCATAAAAACTATATCCCCGTGGCCGATGGATCACAGGATTCCAGGTAAGTCTAACGCTTGACGGCGTGTTACTCTTCACTTCCTGTTTCTCATCTTCTCCCTCAAAAGTAACCCTGCAAAGGTTTGACCCAAATATGATTGCTATGACTCGAAAAACCCCCTGCATCACGGCGTACAACGATTTGGCCCGATCAATCCCTTTTTGCTGCAGCGGATCTTCGACTCGCTTTAACCACACTTGGCTATAGACTGGGTCTAATTCTTCTTTCGTCGCCCGCTTGATTCCCGGTAGCCAACCGTTAACATAGGGCCGGAACAAACCATCTAAAAATGTATTAAGTGAGGACACGATACCCCACCACCCCTTGAATGGCCTGGATGACGGAAGTTTGTTCACTATCTGTTCCGCCTTCATGTGAATAACGATTAACAAAAGAGTAGGTTAGCGCTGTTTTTAGTGTATTTCCTCTGGCAAGGAGTGCTGCTGCTGCTAATGCAGGCCGCAATCCCATCGTTTTGCTAAGTAATTCCTCTTCATACATGTCGTTCAGCTTTCTCGTAATAGCCGCAATTTGACGTGCATCTTCTGTGTTAATTGGATAGCGCTTTTGCAATAAATCAATGATCGCCGATTCCGGGGGGAGCAGCAGTCTGATCTCCTGGAACCGATCCTCTAGCGCATGGTCCAAGTGAAAAGTCCCGGTATGCTGTCTCCCAATGTTTCGCGTAGCCAAAAATAGAGTTTTTTCATGCACGTGAACCATCCGGTTCAATTCCTCAACGTACACTTCGCGGTTTCCATCTAAAATATTCATAATTGGATTGTGATTATCTGGCGTGGTTCGATTGATTTCGTCGATAATGATGAGTCCAGGCTGTTCAATCATTTCAATAAATTTACTTGGGACAAAAATGGTGCCTTTCCCTTCCCGAAACTCCCAACGCCCAAACCAGTCCCTCGGACTCCGAATCGCTCCGCTATTGACTTTATGATAAGGGAGTCCATAGGCTTTTGCCCATACCTGGCCAAATTCCGTTTTTCCGCAACCCGGATTCCCTGAAAGTAAAATGTGAAAACCACTAAACATATAATCTTGAATCACACGCAAGGTTTGTTCTTCTATATAAAATCCCGGTACATCAAGTAGATTTTCTCCCCAGTTCATCGCTAATCCCTTCTTTCATCGGAGCCTCTTTTCATTATAGTAGAGCTGCTCCTTTCGAGGCTGTGATGCATATCATGTTTTCCACTAAATCCATGGTGGGAATGGGTTGGTGATGATAATTTGGTGGTTTCTGCCTTGTTTTGAAAGGTGAGTATTATGCCGGGCCTCTACGACCACTATCCCATTGTGTCAGAGTGATACCCGGAATTCTCTTGACACCTTACATCGACCATCTCTTCTCCTATTTTTCTTTGACTACTATCCCCCTCGTTCAGGGAGCCTAGTGGAAATTCAGGAACCTTGAGAGGGCCTTATGTTCCTTGCTGCTCTTTGGTCATTATCCCTTTGCTTCAGGGTTGCTGCGCGATGTTTTGTTAGCACACCTCCATCAACTATTCCTTCTTCGGCTTCCTTTTGTCTACTATCCCTCTCGTTCAGGAATGCTAGCGGGAATTCGAGCACTCTTTAGCGCGCTTTATGTTCTTTGCTGCTCTCTTCGGCCTCTATCCCTTGGCTTCAGGGTTGTTGCCTCATGTTTTGTTAGCATTCCTCCATCAACCATCCTTCTCTCGCTTTCTTTTGACCACTATCCCTCTCTTTCAGGGGCAATTGCTTAAACCTTTGTCGAAAACTTTCTCTTTACACAGGAACACATGTTTGTTATTCTACAAATAGAATATACGTTCGTTAAAGGAGGAGTTATTCATGGATACGATGAATCTCGATCAATTTCAAGACCGTTTTTACTCCGAGGACATCTGTGCGAACTATCTGTTTCAAATGAAGTGGCCTCATGGGTTTGTTTGCCCCAAATGCAGCCATCGGCATTTCTATCTGATTACTACCCGCCGGCTTCCCCTCTACGAGTGTGCCCAGTGCAGCCATCAGACGTCTTTAACCGTTGGAACCGTTATGGAAGGGAGCCCGACCCCCTTGCAAAAATGGTTTACTGCCATCTTTTTGGCCTCCCGCCCTTCTCCTGGGATCAATGCGGTGCAACTGAAAGAGATCATCCAAGTCACCTACAAAACCTCCTGGTTAATCCTTCAGAAGATCCGTCGGGCCATGAGTACGTCCGATGCCACCCATCTATTGTCCGGCATGGTCCAAGTGCATGATGCCTGCTACGGCCACCCCTACAACATAACCCACCAGACCCATCCCAAAGAGCATTTTCTCCTTGTGGGTACATCCTTGAATGAGCAAAAACAACCCACCTATATCAAAATGAAACTTCTCTTGGAATCTCCGAGAGAGAAGTTTATTTCGACTCCACAAAAAAAGTCATTTGCGGAGAGGTATATTGAGGCAGAGGATTCTGAAGTGGAATATATGACACAGCGACTCAAGCCCCGCAGACTCAAGATAGGATATCCTTATTTCAAAAAGGCTTCTCAGTGGTTGAACGAAACCTTTCACGGGATCGGCGTTCGCCATTTACAGGCTTATTTGGACGAGTTTTGCTATCGGGTCAATCAGGCACTGGATCAAGCTCCCCTTTTCCAGGGGCTTATTCAACTATGTGCCTCAACGAAGAAGGCGAACTACTGGCAGGTGACCAGAAGGAGAAGAAAAAACAGGGAGTCAAACCTCTTACAGGCGATGTAGGTCCCTAAATCCACAAAAAAACAAAAAAAGAGGAGTTCAAAACCAACTCCCCATTTACGATAAAATTGAGCAACCCACCCACCCGAGTCTCTCCTGAGAAAAAGGGATAGTGCGCGTAGGGCAACAGAATATATATATATCACTTATCCACCACCCCCACTTTTTCCAACAAGAAAAACTAAAAAATATCTCCCTGAAGGAAAGGGATAGGGGTCATAAGGAGACAAAACAAAGAAGATCCCCGCCCCTTGTACACACTATTTTTCTATTTCGCGAAGAGAAACAGGGTCTCAACACACGAAAATTTGTCGTCTGAGAGAAAGGGATAGTGGGCATAGGTTACAAGAATATATACTATCACCTCGGACTATTGCACACCAAATAAAATAGAAAGAAACAAAAGTTCTTCCTGAGCGAATGGAATAATGGCCACAAAGAGTCGAAACAACACAACTACCGAAAGCATCCGGTTCCCTACAAATAGGAAAAAGGGCACCTACCACCACACAATCGGCACCCTCAATCTCCTTTTTAAACTATTTTCTCTACCGTTTTATTATACTCATCCATGATATTATCGATAATCTGTCTCACCGGAAGTATTTCCTTAATCTCAGAAACACGGGAACCAGCAAAGACCAATCCATTTTCTACATCTCCATCCACAGATTTAAGCAAGGAATCAAGAGTACAAAACCGATAAGAACAATCCTTTAAACAGTCGAGGCACTTCTCAATTTTCACTTTTTGATCTCCACTAATTAGATCTGTGAAATGGTTTTTGATTGCTCTTCCCTGCAAACCGACAGTAGTTTTAACGAGGATTGTATCTTCTTGCTGCGCATCTACGTATTTCTGCTTAAAAGCGAGCGGGGCATCACACTCTTCACTGGCAACAAAACGCGTCCCCATTTGAACCCCGACTGCACCCATCTGGAGTGCTTTGGCAAGATCTTCTCCGGTGAGAATACCTCCCGCAGCAATGACGGGAATTTGAACGGCTTCAATCACTTCCGGGAGGATATCGAATAACGGCCTGTCCGTCCCCAAATGCCCACCTGCCTCAAACCCTTCAACAACAACGGCTGCGGCACCTAATTTCTCGGCAAGCCGCGCTAGTTTTGCTGAAGAAACAATAGAGATAACGGGGATCCCAAAAGTTCTCCCCCAAGCATACATATCACGGGAAAAGCCGGCGCCGGAGATAATGAAATCAACCTTTTCCTCCATGGCCGCCTTCATCTTTTCTGCAAAATCTTTCATCGCGAACAATACGTTGACCCCAATATACCCAATTCCTTTAGTTAGCTCTCTCGCCTTCCGAATATGCTCCCTCATTTCATCTGTCGAAATGCCTGTACCGGAGATGATCCCAACTCCACCGGCATTTGCAACAGCTGCTGCAAGACTGCTTAAAGAAATCCCAACACCCATTCCACCTTGAAAAATCGGAACCTTTGGCTTGATATGTGCAATTTGTAGTTGTGGAAAGCCCACAGCATTACCCCTCTTCATTGACACCAAGAAGCATATAAATATCTTAGCTTGGATATCAGCATTTTTACCTATTCTGAGTATCGCAAACTCAAGCATGTTTTCCTGTGAGATAAGTCACAAATGAATAAGAAGAAGGGTCATCCAAGATGGATGACCCGGAGAGAAAAGTTGATAATTAAATGGTGAGACAACCCGCACGGCTTAATTTTACAGATATTATCAAACAGATTACGAGGATATATTTTTGTTCGGATACATGCTATTTAACTGCTTTTGATTCGTGCTGATGATATAGATGGCAGCAGCTGCAATGATTAACGCAATGATTGTGCCGATATTAAAGAAACCTTTTTGTGCGGTCCACACGATGGAATAACCAACCGATCCTAGCAAGAGTGCATAATAGGTAAAAGGGAGAAGGGTTTGCCGGATGACGTAACCTTCTTTCCCCACCAAACCAACCACAGCCGATGCAGCCACTACATTATGCACGCAAATCATATTACCCGCAGCACCGCCAACAGCCTGAAGTGCTACGATCCAGGTCGGATCGACGGCAATCCGTTCCCCAACACCAAACTGAAATAATGAGAACATCATATTGCTGACGGTATTACTCCCCGCCACAAAGGCACCCAGCCCACCAATAAAAGGCGCAAAAATTGGCCAGGCGGATCCAGCTAAAGCAGCAACCCCTTCAGCCAAGGCAATAGGCATCTGATCATAACCTGCGGCACCGCCAGCGGAATTGATAAAGACCTGAACCATAGGGACAGTGAACACTAAGGCGGTTGAAGCTGCAATCATGGTCTTCCCTGAATTCTTCCAGGCCCTTTTATAGGAACTAGGTGTCATTTGATGCATGAAATAGGTGATCAACGACACAAGAATAAAGATCGTTCCCGGTGAAAAGAGGGGTTGGAAACTGGCTGTGATTTTTGTGCCAAAAATATTGGGAATGGACAAGGTCCAAGACTTCAATAGACTAGCGAATGGTAAAAATTCAAGCCTGCTTAAAACCAGGAATAACCCCACCAAAACATAGGGAGCCCAAGCCTTAAGCATAGAGATTTCTCCCTTTGCCCCGGAAATATCCTGAATTTCAATTTTCCCTGACCATTCCGGATCCCACTGTTCTTTCGGAGCGAAGTCCCAGCAGTCTTCTTTTGCAGGCATAAGGAATCCCTTTTTGGCTGCGCTGACAACAATCGCTAAACCAATGAGCCCGCCAAGCATCGAAGGAAATTCCGGTCCTAACAGATTCGCCACAATGATATATGGAATGGTCATGGAGAACGAAGCGAACAAGGCGAACTTCCACATTTTCATACCTTCTCGGAACGTCTTGTTTTTCCCGTAAAATTTAGTCATGAGAGCAACGACGAAAAGCGGGATCAAGGTTCCAGCAATCATATGTAGCAAGGCGACCTTGGCAGCGATCATCGCGATAAACTGAGCCCAATCCGCGTACCCAAGATTCGCTGCAAAGGTCTTGACAGATTCCGTTGAACCGAGGCCCGTACCAACACCGACAATCATCGGGGTTCCCACCGCTCCAAAAGAAACAGGGGTACTCTGAATAATCATCCCTGCCATAACCGCTGCGAGCGCTGGAAAACCTAGGCCGACAAGCAGTGGAACAGCGACTGCAGCGGGCGAGCCAAAACCAGCCGAACCTTCAATAAAGGAGCCGAACAGCCAAGCGATAATAATGACCTGCACTCTACGGTCCGGGGTGATATCCGTAAAACCTTGACGAATGGTTTTTAAACCACCGCTCTCCTGGAGAGTATTCAAAACCAGGATGGCACCAAAAATGATGTATAGCAGGGTGATCGTGACGACCAAGCCATTTACCGTAGCAGCAGCCACCTGTGCACCGGGAACCTGCCACACAAATAAGGCAAGCAAGACCGCGACAATGTAGGAAATCGGCATCGCCTTACTGGCCGGCCATCGCAAAACAACGAGAAACAGAGCAACAGCTAAAATTGGCAGCAATGAAAGAAAAGCCAAAATTCCAATACTCATTCCTTTCCCTCCTCACAACTATAGTTTTCTACCAATTATTAATATACCAAATATTTAATTAAATTAGAATGAAAAATGTCACACATAGAAGAAAAAAACTCCATTTTTTGATCCTTTATGTTTTCCTTTTCCACATGAAAAAAGGGCCCAAATGACTTAACCGCCACTGGCCCCTTAAACTCCAACTTATCCTTTATATCCAATCAAAACCGCACAAAACTGCTTCAGAAAATCATAAAATAACTTTTCGGTAGGCGGAAGCTCCCGATTGTTGGGGATAATAACCCCCACACTACGGGTGACATTGGGTTCCACGATTGGTAGCTTGACCGTTGTCCGGGGAATATTGTCAACCAAGGTAACCTCAGGCAGTAACGTAATCCCGAGGCCTGCTGCGACCAACCCCTTGATCGCATCAATATCATCCCCCTCAAAGGAAACTTTAGGTTGGAAGCCAAAATTCCGGCAGGCATTGACAACCAACTCGCGCAGGATGAACCCTTCTGGAAACAACACAAACAAATCGCTGCGAAGCTCACTCAATTGTATAGATGGTTTACTCGCCAGCGGGTGATGTGAAGGTAACAAAGCCACAATATTTTCTGAAAACAGGGTGTATCCGGTTATCTGCTTTTCATTTTTCGGCACTGGACCGAGCAAAGCCAGATCGATATCCCCCTTTATCACCATTTCGATCAATTGACGGTAAGATCCGTGGAACAGCTGAAAATTAACCTGGCGGTAATTATCCCGGAAAGCAGAAATAATCGTCGGTAGTAAATAAGAAGCAAGACTGCTTGGAAAACCTACGCGAATGGTTCCGCGCTGAGGGTCCAGGAATTCGTCAATTTCCCGTTTGGCCTTATCAATAACGTGCATGGCCTGCTCCATATGCTCTAAAAAAAGCTTGCCCACATACGTGAGGCGGACATTTCGGCCTTCCCGGATGAATAAATCTACACCTAATTCCTTTTCGAGATTAAAAATTTGCCTACTGATCGCGGACTGTGCCACATGCAGAGCATGCGAAGCTTCTGTTACATGTTCTCGTTTTGCTACCTCAATAAAGTATTCAATCTGCCTTAATTCCATTTTTTAAACCCCCATCATTTGCTATTCATCGCGGCGTGACATTAATCCTATCTAAAATCCGTATTGTTTAGAACGATCATGGACTATAGAATAAATATATCAAAACAAGGCATTCCGTTGCAGGGTTTAGAGCAATACTAACCAAATAAAAATATCTGCAACCTAGATACCCTGAAAAAATAAAATGAAGAGGTGGAGTAAAATGGTAGCTACACAAAAACTGCAAAATGAAGAAGAAGTTCTAAACCCTTATCAAATCGTTCAAGAACAAATTGAAACTGCAGCGGCCATCCTAGGCCTCGACCGTGACATTGTAGAAATATTGAAAAGACCTAAGCGCGTTCTTACCGTATCCATCCCAGTAAAAATGGACGATGGAAGCACCCGTGTATTTGAAGGTTACCGCTCTCAGCACAGCGATGCAATTGGACCAACTAAAGGTGGAATTCGCTTCCATCCAGGCGTAACAATCGACGAAGTAAGAGCATTGTCCATGTGGATGTCTTTCAAGTGCGGTGTTGTTAGCCTTCCTTATGGTGGTGGTAAAGGCGGTATCATCGTTGACCCACACACACTTAGCAAAGGTGAATTAGAGCGTTTAAGCCGTGGATTCATGGAAGCAATCGCTGATATCGTAGGTCCAGATAAAGATATCCCTGCTCCAGACGTATACACTACACCACAAATCATGAGCTGGATGATGGACACTTACAGCCGCATGAAAGGTTACAACAACCCAGGTGTTATTACTGGTAAGCCTTTAATCGTTGGTGGTTCAAAAGGACGTAACGAAGCAACTGCACGCGGATGCGCATATGTAATCGCTGAAGCTATGAAAGATCTTGGTAAAGAACTAAAAGGTGCTACAGTTGCCATCCAAGGATTTGGTAACGCAGGACGTATCGCTGCTGATCTTCTAAGCCAAGAAGGTTGCAAAATTGTAGCTGTAAGTGATTCCAAAGGTGCTATTTACAACCCAGCAGGGCTTGACTTGGCAACTGTTGAAGAGTTGAAAGATAACTCCAGCATTTTAGATTATGATTCCAAATATCATTTACAAAATCCAGAAGAAATTCTTGAGCTTGATGTTGACATCCTAGTTCCAGCTGCTCTTGAAAATGTTATTACAAGAAAGAATGCAGATAAAGTAAAAGCTGCGATCGTAGCTGAAGCTGCTAACGGACCAACAACTCCAGATGCAGACAAAATCTTATTTGAAAAAGGCATCATCGTTATTCCTGATATCTTAGCTAATGCTGGTGGAGTAACTGTTTCCTACTTCGAATGGGTACAAAACTTGATGAACTACTACTGGAGCGAAGATGAAGTAAACTCCAAGTTGAAAGATGTTATCACCCAAGCTTATTGGGCAGTTCGTTCCCTTGCTAATGAGCACAATGTTGATTTCCGTACTGGTGCTTATATGATCTCCATGAAGCGTATTGCAGAAGCAATCAAAACTCGTGGTTGGGTATAAGATCAACTGAACTTATTTAAATCAGATCATATCGGATCTGTCTATCCAGGCTGTCGACTCTGTCGGCAGCCTTTTTACTGCTCCTCTATAATTGCGTATATTTTCCCCAATTCCAAGCTATACTTTAAATAAAAGATATAAAATCTTGCCCCATCCCCCTATTTTGCGTTAGACTTTCTCTTTAAAAGATGGTACACTATATATAGTTAAATATAATGAGGGAAATAATTCACATATTATCAGGGGTTATCACTTCAGTATCAATGATTCCCGTTATAATATGTGAATTTTTATTTACGCAGTAAATATCAAGAACATATTATAAACATCTTTTGGAGGTAATTAATATGCAAACAACCGGAACAGTAAAATGGTTTAACTCTGAAAAGGGCTTTGGTTTCATCGAAGTTGAAGGCGGAAGTGACGTATTCGTTCACTACAGCGCTATTTCTGGCGATGGATTCAAATCCTTAGAAGAAGGACAACGCGTTCAATTCAGCATCGTTCAAGGAAACCGTGGTCCTCAAGCAGAAAACGTAGTTAAACTTTAATTGTTCAACTACCTTTCGGGGCAAGCCAAAAGAGCATGGAGCTTTCCATGTTCTTTTTTTTGGGCAAAAATCAGCATAAAAATCCCCCCATTTTCATATTGACATGATATAATTAGAGGTGTTAAAATAAAAATTTTTATATTTCGCTGATTTGTGGTATGATTAATAGGTTACTTCAAACAGGGGGTGGATTTTTATGTTTCATATAGGCGATAAGATATTTTACCCAATGCATGGTGCAGGTATTATCGAAGCCATTGAGGAGAAGGAAATCCTTGGGGAAAAGCAGCTGTATTATGTCATAAATATTCCTCTCAAATCCATGAACGTGATGATTCCCAAGGCAAGTGCCGAAAAGCTGGGGATTCGACAAGTGGTTGATATGACCATATTAGAAGATGTCCTTTCCGCTTTCCTAAAGAATGATCCTGAGCCAAGCACGAATCAAATGCAAAGATATCGCATCCATTCAAATAAAATCAAGAGCGGTGATATTTTCGAAGTGGCCGAAGTGATTCATGAATTATCCCATATCGGGAAAAAAAGGACACTTGGCACAGGCGACAAAATCATGCTGAACCAAGCACGACAAATTTTAATCAGTGAAATGATTCTGGTAAAGGGAATCCCCGAAGAGCAGGCCGATCATCTATTAGATCAGGTATTAAATTAGGACCAGATCTCAAATTGAGTTTCGGTATGAGAATGACGGAGGGCTTCCTTTAACATTAAGGGTAAATTTATCCAGTAAGCGAAATAAATTAGGATGATTGTCCTCGAAAAAAAGAGCATCCAGCTGTGCGAAGCTGAAAGATGCTCTTTCTTTGCTGGAAATTCCCTAATTTGGTGCCTGCATACCATGCCATTTCCGAGTTATTCTATTCATATGGACCAGCCCTAAGGGGGAAACAATTTGCGAATTAATAAGTTAATCAGTGAAACGGGGATCATGTCCCGCCGAGAAGTAGACCAATATATAAGCGAAAAAAGAATTACGATTAATGGTGTGGTCGCTGAATTAGGCAGCCAGGCGACAGCTGATGATGATGTGCGAGTGGATGGTAAGCCAATCCGTCAAAAACCGCAGCTGGTTTATATTGCCCTGAATAAACCGGTGGGGATTACCTGTACAACAGAAAGACATATCAAGGGAAATATTATCGATTTCGTTAACCATCCACAACGGATCTTCCCGATCGGCAGACTTGACAAAGATTCGGATGGATTGATCCTCTTGACCAATGACGGCGATATCGTGAACCGAATTTTACGAGCAGAAAACATGCATGATAAGGAATATATCGTCACGGTCGATAAACCGGTCACTCCGTTTTTTCTAAAAGGCATGTCTGAAGGTGTTCGAATTCTTGGGACCAAAACCCTTCCCTGTAAAATGACGAAGGTCTCTGACCGCGTCTTCCGCATTGTCCTGAACCAAGGGTTAAACCGGCAAATCCGCCGGATGTGTGCCGTATTTGGCTATAAGGTGCAGAGGCTGCAACGGGTGCGGATTATGAATATTAAACTGGGCAATCTCAAAATAGGAGAGTGGCGTGATCTTAGCAAGGGAGAGCTAGGAGAGCTGTTTGACTTGCTGCATTATCACCCCTCCGAATCAATGAAAATGTAGACTCATGAACAGGGAAAGGGGCCTTATTTTACCCTTTTCCCTTGCTTTAATCCCTCTTGCTGTGGATTGAGAATGACCTGATCCCCAGCGCTCAGCCCTTTTTCAATCACAACTAAATCGTCGGTCTCCATTCCTTTTTGCACCGGTTGAATGACAGCTTTTCCGTCACGGACCACCCATAACGCATCCCCCTTTTCGTAAGGAAAAAGCACCTCAGGTGGAACCGCCAATTGATTGGGCTGTTCCAAAGTGGTAAAGAGAACATCTATGGCATAGCCAGGACGCAGCGCGACTTCCTGATCTTCAGGGATGATGGTCACCTTGATCTTTTGCTGGATTAAACCCAAAGAAGAGATCTTCTCCACCGCTGCTGGAGCAATCGCTTGGACTGTCCCCGAAAAAGTGTATTCCCCATTCCTCCTTTTTTGGATGAGCTGTACCTTCATTCCACTTTTCACATCCATGACATCCTCGGTCAGAAGATAGGCCTCCACCTGAAGACCTCCATCCGGAATAACGGTTAATAACGGTGCATTCACCGGGATCGCTGCGCCCTCTTTGGTACTGACCTCCTTGACGACCCCCTGAATCGGTGAAAAAACCTTCCTGTTTGCCATCTGGTAGGTTAGGTGCTTCATCTGAGCCTCCACCGCTTCCAGCTGTCCCTGATAATACTGATTTGTGCCCGTTTCGGCTTTCTCCTGATTTAATTCCTGCTGTAAAATATCAATCTGTGTTTGAATGGCCTGTTTTAACCCGCTATAATATTGGACCGTCCCTGGCAACGGGATCGCTTGTTCATTCATTAGCTTCAATTCCTGTTCTTGCTGCAGCAAACTGTTTTCAAGCTGGTCTACCGTATGTGCTGCCTGCTCCATTTGCTTTTTGGATACAGCACCGCTCTCATACAATACCTTCATTTCGCGGTAATCCTCTTCACTATTTGCAAGTTGCCGCCCAGTCTCTTCGATGACCAATTGCTGGCGTTTGATTTCGGCCTGATAAGGGCTTTTTGCTGCCTGCTTTTCCTGCCCTTCAATACTTTCCAGCTGACCCTGCAACTGACCTAGCTGCTTTTGCATATCCTGCTCAGTCATTCGCTCTTGACCAAGCAGCCCCTTTTTCTGTGCCTTCAATTGATCTAATTGAAACTCCAAATCCTTCGAATCAATCGCAAGAAGCAAATCCCCGCGATTCACCTTCTGGCCCTCCTTTGCAAAAAGACCGTTAATCTGGCCACTGATCAGACTATAGATTGGTCTCTCTGCTGCCACAGTGACGATGCCTTCTTCCTTCCAGGTCTGCGCTACCGTTTGCGGCTGAACTTCAAGCCATTCCACATCTAGTGCTTTCACAGACGAATAAATGATAAATCCCCCAATTATGAAGGCAAAAACGATTGCGGCTACCCACTTGATCTGTTTTTTCATAGCTCTTCCCCCGCTATTCTCTTTCCTTTAATACTTCCACCAAGTCCAATTTTTGAACCTTTCGCGACACCCATTGCTGAGAAATCCAGATCGCAAAAATCGTCCCCAATACCGCTTGCAAAATCGCCTCGGGACTAATCGTTCCAGGAAGTGTATATAAATCACTGCTCATCCCCTTGGCAAGAACTTGATTCATAGTCAACGCAATTGGAATTCCAGCCAAAATCCCGAAAAATCCGAGAAACCATTGTTCAACCGAGATAATCTCCATTACCTCCCGTGGCGTCATGCCCATCACGCGTAAAGAGGCAAGCTCCCTTTTCCTTTCCGCAAGCGAAATAATGCTCGAATTATAAACAATGGCAAACCCGGTAATCACGGAAATCACGCCCATGATCCACAGCGTGTAGGTGGAAGAGGCAAGGAGTTGTTCATACTTTTCAATCATTTCCTGTCTGATCTCCAGGTTCCCCACAAATTTAGAGGTGCTGTACTGGTCTTTAAATGGGACCAGTTGCTTGGAATCGATCGTCAACAAAACAGATGTCGCAAGATCTCCCTGTTTTAACAATCCCAACAGCGTATCCTGATTCATATAGACATTGGCCCCTATGTATTGGGGAACAATGCGCTCAACCTTGACCTTCATTTTCTCCTTGGCCCATATACTGTCCATCTCTAGCACATCTCCCGCTTTCACCTGCAATTGTTCAGCCACCTGCACAGAAAGCATTAGACCTGTTCGCGGAATCTGTACTCGTTCCCCCTGCTTGTCAAACACCTGATAGAGGTTGGCATTGTTGGATATTCCCAAGGCAACCACGTCTTCTTGATGGTTCAAAAATTGCAAGCTGACAGGTACCTCGACCATTGGCTCAACCCGATGGACTCCCTGAACATGCTGCAGTTCCCGTACCGCCTGCCTTCGCGGAAGGGGAGCGGAAAAACTTAGCTTCACGTCTTGTTTTTGCACCTGTGTGAACTGATCCATGATCATCTCACTGGCCATATTCCCGATGGAAAAGAAACAAGCCATCATGCTAAATGTGAAAACAATGCCGATAAAGGTAAAAAAACTACGTCCTTTGTTCCGTGTCGCATTTCGCAGTGCCATCCGACCTTGCATCGTGAATATTTGCCAAAATCCCGGCAGGTTCTCCAGCATGTTTTTCTTCGTAAAAACAGGAATCGGTGGACGCATCGCCTCTGCCGGCTGCAGCCCTAAAACACCCTTGACCCCTTGATAGGAGGCAAAAAGACTACACAGGGTAGAGATAATCAAGCTGTACAGGAAATATTCAGGCGAGAACCCTGCGGCTAGATTCGGAAGACTAAAGTAACTTTGATACAAATCGATCATTAATCCGGATAGCGCCGTTCCTAGAACCCCCCCTAGAATCCCGCCGACCAGCCCGATCAAAAGCCCGTATGACAGATAATGAAGGATAATTTCCACATTGCGATAACCAAATGCCTTAAGTGTTCCGATCTGACCCCTTTGCGATTCGACTAACCGTTTTAGCATAATGTAGAGAATGATCGCTGCAACCCCAAGGAACAGGATCGGCATGCTCTTCGCCATCTTCTCCAGCTGTTTCAATTCTTCCGATAGCATCGCGTTACTCAGTTGGTCATTGGCCCCATACAGCGCCTCAAGCTGATAGGGCTTCAGGGTGGACTTGAGTTTCGCTTCCACATCCGCAAATTTAACCCCGGGTTTCAAGGTAAATACGACATCATTGACCATTTGCTTTTGGCCAAATAACATCTCCATATCCTCATAAGGCAGATAGGCCACTTCAAAAGTCCGCGGATCAGGAGCAATCGCTTGCGCTTCCTTTAAAGCATAGACATATTCCGGACTTTGCCCGCTGCCGCTGACGGTCAGTCCGACCTGTTTTCCATCAATCACGACATCAATTTGATCGCTAAGCCCTAACGAATGTGCCTTTAAAAATTTGTCTGCCAACAAGATTTGGCGGCTATTTTTTTGCGGGAAGGACCCCTGTAAAAGCTCGACATCGTTTAACCGGTGTGGAAGTGTTTCATCAAAGGAGATCAATCGTAAATAAACATCCTCTGAATCTGAAGAGGGGATCAGCACTCTGACCTCTTTGACGAGCCGACCATTCACCCGGTCCACACCCTCCATATCCTTTATTGCTTTCGCCTTCGATAATGGCATCGCCTTGACCTTGGCAAACCCGTCGGCAAAATGGTAGTGACGATAGAACTCATCCTTCGCGGCAAATAAATGGTCTTTAGACATCGACATGGAGGTATAGGTCATCAGCCCGATGGCAATCACAATCGTACAGGCAATGTAGGCGATTTTATTCTCGGCCATGTCCCGCCACATTTTGCGCCATAACATTACCAAACGACCTCCTCCGGAGGGACAGGATGCGGATGGACCGTAATGTTTTCCAGCCTGCCATCTTTCATGTAGAAAACACGATCGGCCATCTCGGCGATCCCCGCATTGTGGGTAATAATCATCACCGTTTTTTTGTATTGCACACTGAATTCTTTCAATAGCTTCAGCATTTGCACCCCTGTTGCAAAATCCAGGGCACCCGTTGGCTCATCACATAACAAAAGATCAGGATTTTTCGCAATGGCACGAGCCACCGCTACTCTCTGCTGTTGCCCACCGGAAAGCTGGGCTGGAAAGTGATCAGCCCGATCAGCCAAGCCGACCTGTGCCAAAACCTCCTTGACATTTAAAGGGTCTTTGGCAATCTGCACAGCCATTTGCACATTTTCATAGGCGGTCAGATTGGGCATTAAATTATAAAACTGAAAGACAAAGCCAACCGCATGTCGCCTGTACTCCGTTAACACCTTTTCTGTGGCCTGATGGAGAGGCTGCCCCTTATAATAGACCTCACCCGAACTCACCGTATCCATCCCACCAATCAGATTCATCATCGTACTTTTCCCCGAGCCGCTCGGCCCCAGCACGACTATAAATTCCCCCTGATTGATCTCAAAACTCACTTCTTTTAATGCCTCCACGCGGACTTCGCCCATCTGATAAACCTTCGAAATCCCCTTCACCCTAATAATTGCGTTCATATGTAATCCCTCTTCTTAAAGGATAGAATCTACCTCCATCATAACTCCTCACAAGTCTCCGTGATAGATCAGGTATTACAACTTCTTGAAAATTTTAAAAATCACAAAGGGTGTTTTACCTTAGCGGATAATATAACCTGACTAGGGAAAAATAGGTTTCATTAATTGGGAAATTCTTTTTAAGGCAGGTGAGCAGGGTTGCCTCATGACAAAGGGTGGCGCAAATCGAGGGCAAAAACGGCTGACAATCTAATGACAGAAGATCAGCCTTTTTCTTTTCGCTTGCAAACCAATGCCGATCTGCTGAAAGAAATCTTTTACTATCCAACAAATCTAGCCTTAAAAGTTCGCAACCTATATATTCCTTTGTTAGATCGTGAAGGGATGGTCTTTTATTGGGAGGATTCTGTGGATACTCAGACGATTGAGGCCCATATTGTTGGACCCTTATTGCAAACAAAGGAAATCGCAATGGACAGCGGCGATATTGCCACATTATTAACAAAGCATGTGTTAACGGCGGCATCGTCAAAAAAAATTTCATTCATTCAAGAGGCCATAGATGAGTTAATCAACGGAAACACGGTCCTTTTCACCGAAGGATATGCCCATGCCTTATCCATCTCTACAACGAGCTTTGAAGGGCGCACCATTTCCCTGCCAACAGTGGAAAACGCCGTCAAAGGGCCTAAAGAGGCTTTTATTGAATCGGCATCCGTCAATCGTTCTTTGATTCGCAAGCATGTAAGGGAGCATGATTTGATCTGTGAATTAATTACCGTTGGAGAGAGGGCTCCGAAACAGGTTTCGATGATGTATTTACATTCGATTGCTGATTCCGAGCTAATTGAGGGAGTAAAAAAACGCATCATGGACATCGATACAGATACCATCATGAATCTGTCTATGTTAGAACAGCATTTGGAAGAAAGGCCTTACTCCCTTTTTCCATCGATCTTAGCAACAGAAAGGCCAGATCGAGCGGCTTCCTTTATGTATGAGGGACATATCGTTTTAATCATGGATAATTCTCCGTTGGCATTAATCGTTCCGGTAACCTTTTGGGCCCTTTTTCAAACGGGCGAAGATTGGTACCTGCGTTGGGCCTATGGAAATTTTATCCGCCTCATTCGTTTAATTTCCGTATTTGTCGCTTTGTTTACACCATCGCTTTATATTGCAGCCGTGACTTTTCACGTTGAGATGATTCCCCCTGATCTGATGCTGGCAATTGCGGCAACAAGGGAAAGGGTCCCTTTTCCCACGCTTGTTGAGGTCCTGATTATGGAGGTTTCTTTCGAAATATTACGGGAGGCTGGAATCCGGATTCCAAGTGTTATTGGACCGACCATCGGCATCCTTGGCGCCCTCATCCTTGGCCAGGCCGCTGTGCAAGCCAATATTGTCAGTCCGATCCTCGTTGTCATCGTAGCGATCACAGGTTTGTCCTCGTTTGCCATCCCGGAGATTAGTTTTAATTTTGGCATCCGTATTTTACGCTTTTTAATGCTATTCGTAGCGTTCTTCACCGGTTTCTTTGGAATTGGCTTGCTCTCTACCTTTTTAGTTGCTTATATGGTCTCTTTAAAATCATTCGGCGTGCCTTTTCTTTCCCCGATGGCACCTTTTCAGCCTTCTGCGAAAGATTTACTGTATCGCCCAATTCTTAGAGATCGTCTGTTGCGCCCTTTTTATGCAAGTCCTCAAGATCAAGTCAGGCAGAAAAAAACAGAAAGGAAATCATCCCGATGATAAAAATATCTGATGGGAAATTAGGAGTGAAAGAATTCACAGCACTCGTTTTTGTCACGATTGCGATAAAGGGGACGGACACCACTCCGGACTTGCTGATCTATGCGGGAATGAATGCATCATGGGTGCTTCCCATTTTCTTCACTGTCTTTATATTTATTCCCTTGTTGATCCTTTTTCCTCTAATGAAAAAGCATGATCAAGGTTTGTTGGAGCTCATTTTTCGGTTGGCAGGGAAAAAAGTCGGGATTCTCATTTGCTTTCTCTTATTCCTAGTGATACTCTCATCCACCACAGTAAACAGTCGAAGTTATATCGATATTATCAATACCATGTATTACCCCCTTACCCCGTTGACACTTCAATACTTTTTATTTTTGATGGTTTGTTATTTTATTGCGAAACGGGGCTTTGAATCGATCGGACGGGCTTCCTCTGTCATGGTTTGGTACCTCGTTGTGTCTGGCATCATCCTTTTATTTTCGGTATGGAAGAAATCGCACTGGCTAAACCTGTTCCCCCTTGCCGGTCCTGGAATCATTCCATTACTTCGGGACGGGGCGGCTTATAGCTCCATCTTTGGGGAGATCGTTTTGCTTGCGGTTTTCCTTCCATTTCTTCGAAGTTATCAGGATTTCCGAAAAGCTTCCCTGATTGGGTTCGGATTTTCAGCCTTTTGGGTCGCCATCTTATGTGCATTCTACACGATGGTATTTGATTATCCTTCTGTGGAGTATCTAAATTACCCGTACCATCAACTCACCAGGGTTGCCAGTCTTGGCGGACTGATTACCCATTTAGATGCCATATTTCTTGGTTTTTGGGTGATTGCATCTGTCCTTCATTTTTCTATTTACTTATATATGACCGCTTATATCTTCGCGCGCACACTGCGGCTGGATGCATTCGAGCCACTGCTGTTGCCTTTGACAGGATTGATTTTATTGATCGGATTAATCCCGGATAATATCATCACATTGAATCAAAGCCGGGAGTTCGTCATCTTTAGTGCATCTGCAATCGTCTTTTTCTTGCCATTATTCCTCTGGGGGTTAGATCGATGGAAGGGGCGCAGACAGAGTGAGAAAGCTTAGTTTCCTATTGCCATGGGTTTTTATGCTGATTCTAACTGCTTGCGGCGATCGGGCAGAACTAGAGGACCTCGGACATGTCGTTGTCCTAGGGGTGGATAAAGCAGAAGATCATCAGGTTGCCGTCACCTTTCAGATTGCCAACCCACAGGTAGGGTCTACATCCCAAGCATCTGCTGAAAACGAACCCCCCAGCGACATTTTGACCATTACGGCTCCAGATATTGTTTCAGCCAAAGAATTAGCCCAAAGTGTCGCTTCTCGGAAGCTTAATTTTACCCATTTAAATACGATGATTATTAGCGAAGAGCTGGCACGCACCAAGCAGTTCCACCATGTCATTGCCTCCTCCACAGGGGATCGGGAAATGCGCAGGGAAATTCATATTATCATTTCAAAGGAAAAGGCAAGCGAATTTATCCATGCCAATAAACCTAAGCTTGAAACACGTCCCCATAAATATTATGCCTTTATGCAAGACCGGTGGAGGGATATTGGGTTTGTTCCAGACGCTACGATTAACCGTTATTTCGAGAGATTATCCGGCGAGCTCTTTCTTGCGATTTATGCGACAACAACGAGAAGTCCTAAACACGAGAAAGATGAAGATCAATATTTAGCGGGACAAGTCCCGCAACAGGGAGGGGACCCGGTTCAAGTCATGGGCTCTGCCGTTTTTAAATTCGGTCAGATGATCGGTACCTTGACTGGGGAGGAAACACGAATTGCCCTGTTCCTCCGACCAAAGGCTGTAAACCGTTCCGTTGTTGCCTCTTACCCCGATCCACGAAAAAAGGATTTCCGAGTTACCGTACGATTGCTTCGCGTCAGCCCAACCGATGTTAAAATTAATGTCCACAAGGACCCAACTGAAGTGAAAGTAAGGGTTCCACTAAAGGTACAAGTTATTCAAATCCCAAGTCTAGTCGATTATGTCTTGGACTTAAAATACCAGGAACAGCTAAAAAGGGCGATTAAGGAGTCATTGGAATCGAAAGCAAATGCTCTGGTCAAAAAGACACAAGAACAATTTGCTTCAGAACCCTTTAAATGGTATCTATTTGCTCGAAAGGAATTTTGGACAATGAAGGATTACAGGGAATATCAATGGGAAAAGAAATATACCGAGGCAAAAGTTCAGATTGAGTTTATGCCAAGCATCGAAAGCTTTGGAAAACAGTTTAAACCACCGCAAATTCATGAGCAATAAAGGGAGTGTTAAGTGTGATCTGGGTTCTAGGAGGTTTCTCCCTCTATTTAACTTATTACACGTTTTCTTATGCCCGTTCGGTACAGAGAGAAGGAAATAAGCTCTCTGGTTTCTTCATCATCCTTTTGTCTGGATGCTTTTTACCACTATGGATTTCTCTGTGGTTGAAGTTTCACTAGTTGGGAATGTTATTATACAGAATGAAAAATACCTTATTTATGCCAAATCAATATCCTTATGATGCCGAACTGATATAGATATGCAGTAGAAGTTAGTATTATACTATAAAATAGGCTTCCTTTCATACTCTTATGGAGATAAACAAGCAACTTTCCCAAAAGGGTAAATATAATTGGACACACAGGAGGAGTGAAAAGTATGGGAAATCAGATTCGAATTGGAATTGTAGGGTACGGGAACATCGGAAGAGGTGTAGAATCAGCCATTAAACAAAATCCTGACATGACTTTGACTGCCGTATTCTCTAGAAGGGATCCAGCAGGTGTAGGGGTGCAGGATCCAAATGTTAAAGTGGTTTCTATTTCAGAGATCGAACAATACAAAGATGCAATCGACGTTTTGATTTTATGTGGTGGTTCTGCTACAGATCTTCCTGAGCAAGGGCCTACGTATGCCAGATTATTTAACACCATTGACAGCTTTGATACACATGCGAGAATCCCAGAATACTTTGGGAACGTGGATGAGGCAGCTAAGCCTAACCAAAAAACAAGCATTATTGCTGTAGGATGGGATCCAGGTTTATTTTCATTAAACCGTTTGATGGGAGAAATTGCTCTTCCTGAGGGTTCAACTTATACATTCTGGGGTAAAGGCTTAAGCCAAGGGCACTCTGATGCGATCCGCAGAATCGAAGGGGTTAAGGCTGGGGTGCAATACACAATCCCGGTTGAAGAAGCCGTTCAGCGAGTTCGAAATGCAGAAAACCCTGAGCTAACAACAAGAGAAAAGCATACACGTGAATGCTTTGTTGTAGCTGAAGAAGGAGCAGACTTGGCACGAATTGAGAACGAAATCAAAACGATGCCAAACTATTTCTCCGACTATGATACAACCGTCAACTTCATTTCGGAAGAAGTGCTTCGGAAAGAACACTCCACCATGCCACATGGCGGATTCGTCATTCGCGGCGGAAAAACCGGTGAGAATACAAAGCAAGTGATTGAATACTCTTTGAAATTGGAGAGCAATCCAGAGTTTACCTCTAGTGTGCTTGTGGCCTATGCCCGTGCTGCTTACCGGATGAACAAAGAAGGACAATACGGAGCTAAAACTGTATTCGACGTGGCCCCTGGCTACTTATCTCCAAAGTCCGCAGCTGAATTACGTAAGGAACTTTTATAGTAAGGGAAGCCCGGCAGAAGAGCCGGGCTTTTTTGTTGTGGGAGGGAGGAGGGCGCTGAATTAGTCTCGGCTCACTCCGATTCGCGACAGCTCTCGGCGGTTTCCCACTATCCCTGTCCCAATCAAATAGGACGCGCCCTAAATGCCGTCCATATCTTTCCTTTCCGCTCCCTCCACCAACTGGATCATACTAAGAATGGCAAAGTATGATTTGGAGGCATGATTATGGGAACCTTACAATATTATTTACGGGATCGGGCTGCTGAGACACCTAACATAGAAGCTATCATATCTCCCAATGCACGATATACCTACAAGCAATTTAATGAGCGGACCAACCAGCTCGCCCATTACCTTCTACAAACAGGGATACAAAAAGGGGATCGCATCGCTATCCTTTGCAAAAATAATCACCCTAACCCAACCATTGTGATGGCAGCACTCAAGATTGGGGCTGTTGCCGTTCCTCTCAATTGGCGCCTGACCTCCTTTGAATTAGAGAAAACAGCAAAAGTCGCACAGCCAAAGATCCTTTTTTACGATGAAGAATTTTCCGAAAACCTTTCTCCCATTCATCCGCTCATTGAAAAAGTAATCCCGGTAGGGGTTGGGATGTGTCTAACGAGAAACTTTGCAGATATCTTTACGCAGTACCCTGTTGAAGAACCATCCGTAGCACCCGTCACAGAAGACGATCTAGCTTTTCTCTTGTTTACCTCTGGGACTACAGGAACTCCCAAGGGCTGTATGATGCGGCATGGTAGTTGGGATTTATTTTATCGCCAATTTGGGAAACGAATGGGAGAAGGACTCCGATTTCTTTCTGTCCATCCACTGTTTCACTTAAGCAGCACGTCCATTACACTCGGTATTATTTATGGTGGCCAGACCATGGTTTTTATTGAGGAAACGGATCCAGTCTCCATCTTAAAGGCCATTGAAACGCAAAAAATCAACCTAATGTTTGCCTTTCCTTCCGTGTACACTTACATGTTAGAGGAAATGAAAAAGAAAAAATATGATCTCACCACATTACTTGCCGTTACTTCTGGTGGTACCCAGGTACCTTCTGCGCTAATTAAGCAATACGTATCCCAGGGTATCCCCATGACACAGGGTTATGGCAGTACCGAAGCGACAGTAGTCAGCAGTTGGCATCCGAAGATGGGATTGGATACGGCTGATTCTGTTGGCAAGCTGGCGCTCCACGTAGAAGTCAAAATTATAGATCCAGAAACTGGACAGCCTATGCCGCCTGGAGAAGTAGGGGAGGTTATCGTGAAAAGCCCCTATCTTTTCAAAGGGTATTTTCACAATCCAGATGCTACTCGCCAAGTTTTAATCGACGGTTGGCTGCATACGGGGGATGCAGGTAGACTGGACGAACAAGGCTTCCTTTATATATCGAGTCGTTATAAAGACGTGATCGTGTACGGCGGGGACAATGTCTATCCGACAGAAGTCGAAGAGGTCATCCATCAAATCGAGGATGTGCTGGAAGTCGCTGTTGTCGGTGTGCCTCATCCGGTGATGGGTGAAGCTCCACGGGCGTATGTCATTAAAAAAGGGAAGAGTTCTCTGACCGAGCGGGAGATCATTCAAAAGTGCCGGGAAAAGCTTGCGGCATATAAAATCCCCGAAGTTGTGTTTGTCACCGAGCTCCCTAAAAATGGCCTAGGAAAGATCCTCAAGCATGTGCTAAGAGAACAGGGACATCTCGTAGGAGTATAAGTCCCGGGTCGCTAAACCCGGGACTTCTTTTTTATATCCTTATAAACATGATGAAAAAATCCAAAAAGGACGGAAATCCAAGCTGCCATTGCAATATATATCATGAACCTGGGGATTACCTGGAGAAAAGAGGCGCCTAGTGCTTGCGACAGCTGATACGTGCTTGTTGTATACATAGCAATAGGGAAGGCCATTCCCCAAAATTGAGGATCATAGGTGATCGGGTAATGGTGATAGACATGACGCCAGATCATTAAAATAAAGAGCAAAGGAATCCACCAAGTCCCTGTGATCAAAAAAAACAGCGTAAACCCCTTCAGAAAAGGGGTGATCTCCCCCAGAAGGGACCAATTTTCTGCGTGAAGGATCAGCGTTGAGCCTGCCAGCGTAGTAATCGCCACCGCCCCCATATTAATCCAATAAGGAGGTGTCAAGGCGCCATATTTTAACTCAACAAAAGTAAAGCGGTAAAAAATCAAGGTAATGATGTTCAAATAAAGCATACATCCGAGAAAATACATACATAACGTGAAAAACAAGACGATCTCCCGACCGCTTCCCCAAGATGGGGAGAGTAGGGTACCCAGAATGGAAATCGACTGGGTTCCTACCGCTGCAATTAACCAAGCCCCGTTAATCCCTTCCGCTAACCGAGGTTTATCTTTCCGGACAGTTACTGCCGTAAAAAAGGTATACATCACGACGACCCATAGAAAGATTCCCAAACCCCACAAAAAGGTGGCCAATTGATAGGCCTCATTAATAATCACCAACTGACTGCCAAATACACACGTCCCAGCAACCAAGGTAAAGAAACTCGGACCGCGTGTATGACTCGTTAAATCATCAAGCATCCGGGGGAAAAACCGGGTCAACCGCAAGAGGGTAAAAAACCAAAGACTGAGATAAGCTAAAATATTGAAGTATAACAATCCCTTGGAGATCAACTGCATCCCCAGTAAAAAGGCTGCAATGGATAGCGCTCCTGTTGCCATCACCATGGCAAAATAACCGGGAAACAAATCTGCTGCTTTTCCCTTGATAAATTCCAACATCAAAAACCACTCCTACATGCCGGGCCACCATGGATCAATGGGCAGATTCCACCTCATCGACATGTTTAATATGAGTATGATTAAACCAGATAAATAAAACGGAGACAAGCACAAATCCAGCCCCAACAATAAACGGAACATGGGAATTGTATAGCTCCGCCAATTTTCCAGCCATAAACGGTGCAATCGCCCCCCCGATAAAACGCAGAAAGCTGTAGGCAGCGGATGCCGTTGAGCGTTCCACTGTGGTGGCGTTCATTACTGCTGTTGTAATCAGCGTATTGTTATTCCCTAGAAGGGCGCCGGCAAGGATAACGGCTACGATGACGACCCATTGAACCGATGTCCAAATTCCCATCACAAGTAATAGCAAGGCAAACAAAGTCAGCATCGTGCACATGGCTTTCACTGTTCCCATCCATTCTTGAAGCTTCGGAGCCATGAAAACAGAGGTAATAGCCAAAAGAATTCCCCAACCAAGGAAAACGTAGCCTAACCCATGTTCATCGAGTCCCATGACGAATGGCGCATAGGCTAACAGGGTGAAAAAGCCAAAGTTGTACAGCGCCGCTGCAATCCCAAAAACTAGCAGTGAACGGTGCTTTAGGGCACGGAAGGGGTCTGCTAAAGATGTCTTCGATTTTTTTGATGATTTGGAAGCAGCCTTTGGCATGAATAAAGAAAGACCTATAAATGCAATAATCATTAATGTAGCCACACCAAGAAATGGACCTCTCCAGGAAATACCGCCCAACCATCCGCCAAGCAGCGGACCTACGGAAATACCTAACCCAATGGCAGCTTCGTATAAGATAATCGCCTTTGCCGTCCCGCTGTTCGACAACGACACGATAGCAGCCAAAGCAGTTGCCACAAATAAAGCGTTCCCGAGACCCCAGCCTCCACGCAGGGCGACGAGTGACCAAATATTATTGGATAGACCCCCTAAAGCAGAAAATAAAGCAATAACAATAATTCCAGAAAGCAGGGTCCACTTGATCCCAAGCCTAGAAGAGATCGCTCCAGTAATTAACATAGCAACGGCCATGACTGCATTGTAACTCGTAAAAAGCAAGGTCACTTGACTTGGTGTGGCTTCCAATTTATCCGCAATAGCCGGCAAAATGGGGTCCACCAGACCCAAGCCCATAAAAGCAATGATCGAAGCAAAAAAGACTGCCCATACGGATTTTGGCTGTTTCAACAGACCTGATTCCTCGTGAACAGTTTTAGAATCATGTGTAATAGATGACATATGTTACTCCCTTTCAAAAAAATGAGATTTTATAGGAGGGATCTAAATGTGTTACGAATCACATCGCCCCGACTAATAATTCCAACTAGCACTCCGTTCTTTTCCACAGGCAACTTCTTGAATTGTTTTTTTCCCAAGGTAGCAGCGATATCTTCGACCTCTTCATCCCAAGCCACTTTAATCGGTTTCTTGGCCAGCAGCATGACATTTTGATCAAGTATTTTCTTTGCTCTGTCCTCAAAATTGAAGTCATCACCTTTAATCACATTGACATAAAAGATCGAGTCGATCACAATATCTTTGTGTTTCCCGATATAGCGCATGATATCTCCATCACTGATATACCCTACAATCTCCTCCTTTTCATTGACGATCGGCATACCGCTAATCCGGTGTTGAATAAACTGTAAGATAACTGAGCGCACCGAATCGGTCTCCCTGACTTTATAAACCTCGCGAATCATGATTTCATGGGCTTTCATGTTCATCCTCCTTAAGATAATAAAAATCATAGACTGATAATTGATTACTATTATCCCAAACAATTTCTATTTTATAGAAGTCATTGTATCATACAACTATTAGTTTATGGAATTAAAAACATATATTACTACTGTGCTTTCCTTGTTAACTATGTAACAGAAAAAAGCCCCTACGCATAGGGGCTGAATTTCTGATTATCCCATTCGATTTATGATACTTCTTGCAATCCATACCCCAGCTGCACCGGCTTGAGCCAACCCTCTGGTGATTCCGGCGCCATCGCCGCCGCAATAAAGACCCCTGATTTCTGTTTCAAATTCCTCGTTCAATTTCGGACGGGCAGAGTAGAATTTTGCTTCCACGCCATAGAACAAGGTATGCTCAGAGGCAATTCCCGGGGTCACCTTATCGAGGGCTTCAATCATTTCGATTAAGCTTTTCATGGTATTATACGGGAGCACTAATCCCAGATCACCCGGTACCGCTTCTTTTAAGGTAGGTTCGATAAATCCTTCCTTGATCCGGCTCGCCGTTGAGCGTCTCGCTCTCATGATATCGCCGTATTTCTGGACGATGACCCCACCGTTGGATAAATCATTCGCCCTTTTGCAAATCTCTCTTGCATATTCGTTTGGTTTATCAAACGGTTCGGTAAACTTATGGGAGACAAGCAGGGCAAAGTTCGTATTCGGCGAACCAAGCGCAGGATCATTATAGGAATGCCCATTTGCCGCCATCACGCCGCTGTGGTTTTCCACGACGACATGGCCGGATGGGTTGCTGCAAAAGGTTCGAACCCGCGTACCCACGGATGTATTATAGACAAATTTCCCTTCGTACAGATGTTCGTTGATCTCGCGCATCACGACATCAGACGTTTCCACTCGAACCCCTACATCCACCTGATTGTTGTACATTTTGATCTTTCTCTTCTTTAAAATCTCGGTTAGCCAAGCGGACCCATCCCGCCCCGGTGCAATCACCACCTGATTGCTAAAATACGTCTCTCCATTTTTCAGGACGACCCCTTGCACCTCATAGTTGCCATTTTTCCCTTCTGTAATCATGTCTTCCACTTCGGTTTTGTACATCATGTCAATCCGCGTCTTCAAATATTCGTAGATCGACTGCAAGATCTGCAGGTTTTGTTCAGTTCCTAGATGTCTAACTTGTGCTCTTAGCAGTTTCAAACCAGCGGCAAATCCTCGCTGTTCAATCTCTTTCACCGTGTCCGTGGTCGGGTCGGTTATAACCGTGGTGGCCCCATGCTGTAAATTGATTTCATCCACGTATTTAATCAGTTCCAAGACCTTGGAAGGACTTAAATAATCGGTCATCCAGCCGCCAAATTCCGTCGTGATATTAAACTTTCCATCACTATATGCTCCAGCACCCCCAAATCCACTGGTAATCGAGCAAGCAGGCAAGCATCCTGCATAATCCTTTTTCCCTGCTGGTGGTGGGCAAAGCTGAATTTTTTCTTCTAAGATCGGACAGCGTCTACGGTAAATATCATGACCTTTATCTATTAACAACACTTTCGCGTTTGGAGACTTCAACATCATTTCATAACAGGCAAAAATACCTGCCGGTCCTGCGCCAACTACAATCATGTCATATCGTTTACTCATTTTTGTCCTCCTAACATAAAAAATCCTAACGACGAATGGGTGCAGATAGATTGATTCCGCCCCATTCGTAGTTAGGATTTATGGCTCCTTGTAGAAACCCTCAAACCATATACTTGAGGATATACGAACGTTTAATTAGATATATTGATTTAACTTTCGACATTTGAATCGTACCCTAGATGGTGGGAACTGTCAATAGTTAATCTTTGCTACGTTCGTGTTTAGGTGTATTTAATTGGTTTTATAATACTCTGCAAAGTAATTCTACATGTAAAGGCGAATATAGTTCTAACTTAATTCTGCTTTTGTATTGCTTGGGGTGGGCGTCAAACGGTCCAATCGTTGGATCAACCCAATCCCAAAAGCTTCATGAGAGGGATCCACAAAGTTCTCGTTAAAGATGCTCTTCGTCGTCTCATAAGCAGTGGATCCATGTTCCGCAAAATCCAACCCGGAGATCTCCTCTTCTCTGGAAACCCGAATCGAGCTAAATCGAGTCATCACCCAAAGGCAACCTGCGGTGGCTGCAACCGTCCAGACCATAACGGCAAGTACGCCCAAAGCCTGAATCCCTAGAAGGTGTAATCCTCCACCATAGAACAATCCACCGTCTGTTGAAAAGAGTCCTACCGCAAGGGTTCCCCATACTCCAGATACCCCATGAACAGCAATCGCTCCAACAGGATCATCTAACTTCGCTACGCGATCAAAAAATGGAACAGCCTCGACTAAAAAAATTCCTGAAATCAAACCAATGATCATCGCTCCACCAGGCGTAACGTTTGCACAGCCCGCAGTGATTCCAACCAAACCTGCCAAAGCACCATTCATGGTTAAAGAAGGATCGATCCGCTTATATTTAAACTGGGTGTAGAAGCACGATGATAAAACACCCGCCGCTCCAGCAAGCAAGGTAGCAGCGATCACACCAGGTACTTTCTCTGGATCAGCAGCCAATGTGCTTCCTCCATTAAACCCAAACCAACCAAACCAAAGGATAAATACTCCTAAAGCACCCAATGGAAGATTATGTCCTGGAATGACATTGACTCTTTCTTGTGCGTACTTGCCAAATCTTGGGCCAAGTATGATTACGGTAATCACAGCACCCATCGCCCCTGTTAAATGAACCACCGATGATCCAGCAAAATCAACGAATCCAAGCTCAGCCAACCATCCGTCGCCCCAAACCCAATGTCCCACGATGGGATAAATGAATCCCGTCATCAAAATCGTTAACACAATATAAGAACCCAATTTCATTCGTTCCGCTACAGCCCCGGATATGATGGTTGCACAAGTTGCAGCAAACACCGCTTGGAAGATGGCGAAACCCATTTGATCTGAATGACCGTCTAATAAAAACCCGCTAGTACCAATCAACCCATGGAACGACTCGCCAAACATGATGGCATAACCAATGAGAAAATATAAAGTCGAACCGATCGACATCGTCAAGATGTTCTTAGTCAAAATATTTAATGCGTTTTTTGAACGCGTGAACCCTGTTTCCAACATGGCAAAGCCTGCGTGCATGAAAAATACGAGAAACGCTCCCATCATCATCCATACTAGATCTACCGATTGGACGACTTCTTCAACTGCTGGTACATTCCCCTCCGCATACACAGCAGGTGCAAGTGCAAATCCACCTATGGTTAATACAGCTAACCTATTTAACATGATTTCTTCCCTCCCAGGAATATCTTTTTTATATTAATGCTTCTCTTCCTTTTTCTTTGGTTCGAATGCGAATCACATCATCGATTGGCAGGATAAAAATCTTTCCATCCCCAATCTCACCTGTCGAACATGTTTCAATAACGACCTCAACGATGCCCTCTACCTGCTCATCATCCACAACCATTTCCACCTTCACCTTGGCGTTGAGGTTAATTTCGTACGTACTTCCACGAAAAAAACCCGTTTTCCCTTTCTGTTTGCCACACCCAGCGACTTCTGAAACCGTAAGTCCATAAATCCCGATCTCATCTAATCTGTGTCGAAGCGCCTGAAAGGCTTCCGGCCGAATAATGCATTCTACCTTTTTCATGGTTTCATCTCCCAACTGTTTCCCAATCCTGTGTTTTTTATTTGATGGATTTATTTTATGATATTGATTCATGCCAAACAATATATGTTTAGTATATAAGTGATCTATTTATTAGATGAATCAGCCTTTGAAATCCAGCTGCAGATTGGATAATCCCCCCTTATATTCCAAAAAGGAATAAAAATAGCCCGAATAAGGGTAAAAATGGCACCTGCTGACTCATGGATAGGCGAGAAAATTACCCATATTGCCCATCCCTCTCATGATTTTCCACCATCCAGTCCATGCTATAGTTATCACCGAAGGAGAGGATCAAGTCCATGCTATAGTTATCACCGAAGGAGAGGATCAATATGAAAATTATCTTTTCATCTCTGCAATGGGCTTTATTTATTTTAATGAGTAGTGTTGTGGTTCCTGTCGCCATCGCTTCTACCTATGAGCTCAACCCAATGGAAACAATTGAATTTGTGCAAAGAACCTTATTTGTCCTTGGGTTGGCGGGAGTTTTACAAACTTTTTTTGGTCATCACATGCCCATTCAAGAAGGACCTGCCGGTCTTTGGTGGGGAGTGTTTTCCTTATATGCTGGCCTTGGTACCGTTCTATTCGGGTCACATATCGAGACACTGCGAGTTATGCAGTATGCTTTTTTATTAAGCGGCGTGATCTTTATTCTCTTGAGTGTCTTCGGATTGGTTGAAAAGCTGGCACGTCTGTTCACACCAACCGTCACTGGCATCTATTTGATCCTGCTAATCGCCCAATTAAGCCAGTCCTTTTTTCAAGGGATGTTTGGTTTAGAGGGTTTAAACCCCAATGTGAATACCAAAGTCCTGTTTCTTTCCTTTCTAATCATCCTCGTTGCATATGTTTTTATGAGGATCCCCCGGGTCGGACATTACTCCGTGTTAGTCAGTATTATATTTGGTTGGGTGATTTTTTCCCTTTTTGGTCTTGCCGAGCCTATTACGAAAGTAAATGACTTCTTTCATCTGCCCAAGATCTTTGCCTTTGGTCCACCGCGAATCGAGCCAAGCATGATCATTATGGTCATCTTTATTACTTTATTGCTGCTTGCAAACTTATTAGCTTCCGTTCATGTCGTTTCGCAGGTGTTGGAAAATCACCAGGTAAGCGTTGATCGTAATCGTTTAAAACAGACGGGGGTGGTATCGGGGGTGAATCAGTTATTGGGCGGCTTGTTTTCTTCCATCGGGGCCGTGCCAATTTCCGGGTCCGCCGGATTTATTGACACAACCAAAATAACAAGCAAGCTCCCTTTTCTTTTGGGTTCGTTCACGATCATTTTAATTAGTCTTTTTCCACCCTTTACATCCTTTGTCGCTGCGATCCCGAAAGCCGTTGGCTATGCTGCCATTTTCCCGATTTTCGCCAGTCTCATTGGTATGGCGCTGCATGAATTTGAATCAGTAAAAAACAAGAAGGCTCTTTATCAAATCGTTGGTATCTCTCTATTTGCCGGGATGGGCACGATGTTTATTCCCCCCGAGGCATTCTCCAACATGTCACCGACGCTTGTCTCGATCTTGAGCAATGGCCTGGTGTTTGGTGCCCTGATTGCGGTAGTCACCGAAACGGCTTTAACGAAAAAGAAAAATTAGAGCTGCCTATTTTGGCGGCTTTTTCTATTCCGACAGAATCTGTTAAATTATTTCAAAATATTCTTATTTATTTTATAAATTAGGTGATATATACTATTCTTTAGGTGCAAATGGTAAAAACGATCTAATTTTCACGAATCAAGGAGGAAATACATATGAAAAAAATGATTCCATTATTCACATCCGGTGCGCTGCTTCTTAGCTCTGGACTGGCTGCCGCACACGAAGGCACACCCGTTCCACAGAAGGCGGAAAAGGCTCCCGTCAATACCCCTGTCAAGATCGGCAATGCAGCAAAGGTTCTCGTCAATGGAGTGGAGGTCAAATCCAAGGCGAACCATATGGAAGGTGATAAGTACTATGTATCTGTAGAGGCCTATACGGATCTATTCGATCGGCCCGTTATCTGGTCTGCAGATAAAAAGAGTGTTACCTTTAACGGAAAAACGATGGCAACCAAAACAGTAAACGGCGAGCAAACGGCTTGGATTAAAGACCTAAGCAATGCAGTCAACGGACGCATTACGCTGGATGGAGCCGCCCAGGAAATTTATGTGCTTGTTTTACCTGAAGGAACAATTAATTTATCTCCGGGAGAAATTGTTCCTGCGATGGGAGAACATTGGGCAAAACCTGATGAAATGCCGCTGGGACCGATCTACGGTGTCCTTGACGGACGTTTGGTTTTCTTGGAATATATGATTGCTCAAAAGGATTTCGTGGAAGGAAAATCGCATCGCAATGTACCAGGTATGAAAGGCTTGCCGTCCCCAACCGTTGTTCAGACTGATATTGAACACCAACCAGTAGGACATCCTGGATTTGAGACACCGCATTTTGATATCCATAATTACTTTATTACGGATGAAGAGCAGATGTCGATCGGAACAGTAAAAGTCGATCTGCTGAACGATAAATCGGAAAAGATTGGGTATGCTGCTTTCTATAATCTTGGACCTCAAACCTTTGTCCAAGTAATAGCTTCTGGATTGACTCCGAACAGCAAGCATGGATTCCACATCCATGAAAATCCAATTGCCAATGGTGATTTGACATCCGCTGGCGGCCACTTCAATCCTGAAGGAAAACAGCATGGTCAGGATAATCCTGCAGGCGCACATCTCGGTGACATGCAAAATCTAGTTGTGGATCAGAACGGAAACGTAGAAGCACTCATCCCCGTACCGGGCGTGACACTTGAGGAAGGAAAGCCCAACTCTATTTATGGAAAATCACTCATCATCCACGCTACTGAAGATGATGGCAAATCCGACCCAGCTGGGAATGCAGGGGCACGCATTGCCGGTGGAAATATTCCTGAATAATCGGGAGAGAAGCAGAATCCCCAATGCTCATGGTGAGTGTTGGGGATTCTAGCGTTTATCTATTCTTCAATCGGTTAGTGGACTATTTGTTACACGGGGAATTCCGAGGTATTTTTAAGAAGTTTAAAAGAGGATAAATATAATTTAAACCGAATATATTGAATAGTCAATAAAAAATCAAAAGAAAGGAAGTTTCCTATGTTTCTTAGAGGTCGGTCCGAATCGGACGAATTAATAGCAATGCGGTATCTAGACAAGCGAATGGAGTTACCTGAAAAGGAGAAGTTACAATATCTTGAAAAAGGTTATCAAGGCGAGTTGGAATTTGATCAACTAATAGAGAATCTTAAAGAAGAAAGGCTTATACTCAATGACTTACTCCTCGAGGTGTGCGGCTCCTATTTTCAAATTGATTCATTAATGATTTCACAGGGGATTATTCATCTTTTTGAAATAAAGAATATTGAAGGTGATTACTACTTTGAATCAGACAAGTTTATTGCCTTGGTAACCGGACGAGAATATAAAAACCCATTGATCCAGCTAAAAAGAACCGATGCCCTCTTCCGCCAACTCCTCCATAGCTTTAAACAAAACTATACGGTTCAAGCCTTCGTAATTTTTATCAACCCCGAGTTCACCCTATATCAAGCCCCATTTGATCAACCTATCATTTTGCCTACCCAAATCAATCGTTTTTTAAAAGGTTTAAATAAAACCCCATCCATATTAGATGAAGGACACAAAAAATTGGCCCAAAAATTACTTTCACTACATCAAACGAAGAATCCATTTCCGATGCTGCCTAAGTATGATTTTGACAGGTTACATAAGGGGATTTACTGTAAAAATTGCGGTTCATTTTTGCTTGATAAAAGAAAGAGTGATTTTGTATGTGCAGCATGCGGGGAACGAGAAAGCATGGAACACGCCATCCTGCGAAATGTGGAAGAATTTAAATTTCTATTCCCCGACCGCAAGATTACAACCCATAGCATCTATAATTGGTGCAATGCGGATCTAAATAGTAAGACCTACTCTAGGGTTTTAAAGAAAAACTATACCTCGTTTGGAACTACCAAAGATACTTATTACAGATAGAGGTATGGAGGATTGGATTCGGCCTCAGTTTCTCCATTTGCCCTTGTTTCAGTCCGAATCATAACTGGTTTCGGACTCAGTTTTCCCTCTGCCCTGTTCTCAGTCCGAATCATACACGGTTTCGGACTCAGTTTTACCCTCTGCCCTGGTTTCAGTCCGAATCATGCTCGGTTTCGGACTCAGTTTCTCCCTCTTCCCTGTTCTCAGTCCGAATCATGCTCGGTTTCGGACTCAGTTTTACCCTCTGCCCTGGTTTCAGTCCGAATCATACCTGGTTTCGGACTCAGCTTCTCCCTCTACCCAGTTCTCAGTCCGAATCATGCCCGGTTTCGGACTGAGTTTCTCCCTCTACCCGGTTCTCAGTCCGAATCATACACGGTTTCAGACTCAGTTTCTCCTTCTACCCTGTTCTCAGTCCGAATCATGCTCGGTTTCGGACTCAGCTTCTCCCTCTACCTTGGTTTCAGTCCGAATCATGCTCGGTTTCGGACTCAGTTTCTCCCTCTAGCCTGCTTTCAGTCCGAATCGGCCACCGTTTTTCTCTAACCCTTCTAAATCCATCAGTTCAAACCTATAATGGCTACCTTCGAACCTTGAGCTTAATATTTTTATAGAAATAAAGTCACCAATTTCCACGATTGCATTATCGCAAACTATTAACTAATTCGTATATATATATAAGTAAAAAGAAAGTCAGCCATCTTAGCTCCTCCTGACCGATATTTACGAATAAATAAGGAGGCGATTTCCTATGGAAAGAACAAACGTAAATTACGGTGTCTCTGTCATTACCTGTACCAATAAATCCAGGTTTATGAAAAACATCTTCACCAACTACCACAAGCAAACGGTGAATAACAAAGAACTCATTATTATTCTCAACAATGACCAATTAAACCTGAACGAGTGGCGACAGGAAGCAAGGAAATTTGAAAATGTTTCCGTGTACCAACTCTCTGCAAAAGTCTCTCTCGGCAACTGTTTAAATTACGCCATAACAAAAGCAAAATATAATCACATCGCCAAGTTTGATGATGATGATTATTATGCTCCTGCCTATCTTTCTGATTCGTTGCATGCGATGCAACTCACCAATGCAGATGTGGTAGGTAAACGGACCCATTTCATGTACTTGCCTGACAGCAAGCGTTTATATCTTCGCTTTCCAACCCGGGAGAATCAGTTTGTTTCACGTATTCAGGGTGGCACCATTCTTGCGAAACGGAAAGTCTTTGAAAAGGTCCAGTTTAGAGATGTTTCTTTAGGGGAAGATAACCGATTTTACGAGGATTGTCATGCCAATGGCCTCAAAATATATTCTACCAATCGCTTTTTTTATGTCTATAAAAGAAGAAAACGAAACAGTAATCATACGTGGAAAACAAACAGGAGACGTCTTGTTCATTATTCTCGTAAAGTAGGTAAAATGAAGGATTACAAGCCCCATGTGGTTCCTCCCAACTCCCGAGCACAAAAGGTCTACACCTTCCCCACAACAGTCGTCAGATTTGATATCCCCCAACAAGCGGTTACGGAAGCATACGAACAATGTAAAAGAAAAAAAACATTTGGCATCGATATGGAGTCCATCCAGAAATTCCACTCGACGGGAATGCTGAATCATCTAATGGAGGAATTGTCATCAGGGGAATATGTCCCTTTTCCTGTTCAGAGAGCTTACACTCGTACCCCCTATGGAAAAATGAGAGCTTTAGGAATCCCTACTGTGCGTGATCATATCGTCCAAACCATGCTGAGAGATTATCTTTCCTCTGCATTCAAGGAACGATGGCATCCGAACTCTTTTTTGCGCCTGCGGGGAAAAGCAGCGAAAAAAGCAGCCCTCAAAGCAGCAAAAAAGCGCTGTTTAAAATATGATTGGGCTCTCATCCTAGATGTTAAGAAGTATGGGGACAACATTATCCATCGGAGCCTGATGAAAATGCTTAGAAGACACTTCAACAGTCCATGGGTATTGCGTTATACAGAGAGAATGCTGAAAGTGCCTATCCAAACAAAGAATGGATCTTTACTATTCAGACCTAAAAAAGGCCTACCACATGATAATACACTCAGCCCTTTTCTCGCAGACTTCTATATGCATGAGATTTTCGATCAGTGGATGAAACAGCATCATCCAAATTTAGTGTTTGAACGATTTATGGACGATATCATCATTCATTGTCGAAGTAAAAAAGAAGCAAAATCACTCCTCTCGCAGATTAGCAGAAGATTAAGTGCCTATCGGCTACAAATAAACAATAAGAAAACGAAAATCGTATATTGTAAGGATCGAAAACGAAAAGGAAGGTATAAAAACGTATCTTTTCAATTCCTAGAAAACAAGTTCCGTGCGCGCGGGAAAAAGAAAAAAAGCACAGTCTTTGGTCCGGGGAAAAATTTGATCTTTAAATAATCCCATCAAGAAACAAATTTCTTCACTATTCATGCCAACCTCCATGTAACCATTCTTTTTTGGCGCATAAAAAATCTCCCCTGAGTTCTCTTCAGGGAAGATTTTTTTTACATTAACATTTACTTTTTCGATGGATTGACATCTGACATTTTTGTGAAAGAAGGTAGACCAGAGATGTATCCAATACCACCTGTCTTATTAATTCCAATTTGTTCATCCACTGCCTTCAGCAGCTCGTCCTTATTAATGGCTGTAATAGCCTTATCAGCCACTTCATCACCAGGATGTTGGAAGTTACTAAAGATATAGGAGAAGTTATTGCTATCATCTACTGCAGTTAGTCCAGTTGCTTCCGCACCAGCTGGATTCGATAAAATACGTTCTAACTCTTTGGTATCCACATTATAAGCCCAAACGAAGTTATTTGTGTGGTTGCCGCTATCTTCGCCGATAAAAAGTGTTCTCATGGCTTCAGAATAACTCAAGTTATCTGGATTCGCTACTTTATCTACATTCGCAGTATTACCGTAAGCATCCGCTTCAGGAAGATCTTCACCTACAACTAATCCATGCATGGAAAGAGCTACATAAGAACTATTAATAGATGCTCTCTTGCTGTCCTTTTGACCATTTTGCAAATCTAACTCATAGGTTACACCAGATTTAATTTTAGGCAATTGAATGTGATCCACCGGGTCTTTTCCAGTAGAATCCTTCTCCATGCCCTTGCTTTGATCAGAAATGGCAATATATAATTTGTTATCTTGTTGATTTAAGGCTAAACCTTCCATTTTATTAAATTCAGTCGTTGCCCCAAGCATCGCAGCGTATCGGCGTGTTTCAAGGAAAGCGGCTGCTTTTTCCTGACCAGGCTTTACTTTTAAATATTCCACTTTACCATAAGAATATTGTTTAATCGCTGTAAACCCTTCAGCAGGAACCTCTGAAGTTTCGAAGATATCATCAAATGTTATGCCGCTATGAATGATATTCTCCACCTCTTTATCCGTTGCATGCCCTAGGCTGATCCATTCCAAATCCCCAGAACCACCATTTTCAGTCCCTGTTTGATTGAATTTTGCTGCGTACAATGTACCTGCTGATAAATCTTTTTCTTTATCTGCTACATACATAAATAATCCAGTATTGCCACCATCATCACCAAAATAAACCGTTCGATGATCTGGCATAACCTTTGCTAATTCATGAGAAATCCGTCCCGTGCTGTAATGTTTTACAACGGAAGCATTTCCTTTATTATCTACTGAAATTTCCGGAGTGAACCCATAGAAGTATGGATTTGCTTTCGCTTTATCGCCAAAATAAAATTGAGCAAAGGTTTCTACTTGGCTTCTTGTCTTTGAATTTACATCCAAAAATTGACGAGCATCTGGTTCATACTCTTCAGAACCTATATGTGTATTCCACGGTGATAAAGAGCCATTACATGGAATCCATAGTCCATTTACTGCAGAAAAGTCAATTTTCTTCACAGATTTTTGTTTCAACTCACCTGTTTTTGGATCTTGAGTCAATTCAGTCAAAGACATGGAAGCAGGTACTAATCCATAAGCAGATTGCCCAGCAGCATCCACTGTTTGATATTCATAATGCGTTATCATGTACAGTTTGCCGTTAATTGGATTTAACAATGAATTGGAATCAGGAGCATCTGAAACAAAGTATTTTTTCTCTGGGCTGCTTGGATCAACAATGGGCTTTCCATTCACATCAATCGGTGTACCTGCAGGAATTTCTTCTCCATTGACTGTTGCTACTTTATCTTCTGACTTAAATAAAGATTTGTAGGTCAACGGGAATGTTTGCTCTTTTCCGTTTTTGTATTTCACTGTAACTGTTGCAGTTGTATATGTCTTTACCATTTCATCAATAGTAGATGGGGCTTTCATTCCATTAAATTGAACAGAATCTACTTTAAGATTCCCCTGAGCAGCTACTTCTGCCGGTGATAATGCCGGAACTGTAATCGCAAGAGCTAGTGCCAAAGCAGCTCCCTTTTTCACAAGTTTCTTATTTGTCATCTATTAAATCCTCCTTGTGGTTTATAACTCTATTAAACACGACAAGTTTTAATTTAGTATTAATCCTTTGTAATGGATTCGTTATTTAATTATGAAGGGAATGTTTATCTGACACCGTTCCTCATAACCCTATAATTTAGGAATTAATTTACTTAATAAAACTAGGTTACTTGACAAAATATAATTATATAAATATACTTACTTACATAAAGTAATATATATAAGTGAAAAGTATTAGGCATTCTCTATCTCCACCCGTAATTACTCCTATTGGGCTCCAGTTGTCCAGAAAAAAATTAGGGAAGTGAGTTTGTCCTGTAGTTAGAAACAACCAAAGAAATAGGCGGTGTATGAAATGGGGTTCTTAGACAATCTATTTGGAAAAACAACGAAGGAGGAAGAATCCATGACAGAAAAATTAAATATCGGAATTATTTTAGGTAGTACACGTCAAGGACGTCTCAGTCCACAAGTAGGAAATTGGGTAAAAGAAATTGCGGACAAGCGCGGAGATGCCAACTATGAAATTGTAGATATTGCTGATTTCCAATTGCCATTTTTAGGAACAACCGATGGTACCGAACCTGGAATTGCATCATGGAATGAAAAACTTGCCAACTTGGATGGTTTCATATTCATTGTTCAAGAATACAATCACAGTATCACTGGGGCATTAAAAAATGCACTTGATTTTGCTCGTGAGGCATGGAACAACAAAGCTGCGGGAATCGTAAGCTATGGTTCAGTAGGTGGAGCTCGTGCAGCAGAACATTTACGCGGAATCCTAGGAGAATTAGCAGTTGCTGATGTCCGTACACACCCTGCCTTGTCACTATTCACAGATTTTGAAAATGGAACAGATTTCAAACCAGCTGAAATGCATGCTGGTACTGTGAATGAAATGTTAGATCAGCTAGTTAACTGGTCATCAGCATTAAAGAACGTAAGATAACTCAACAGTGTGACCTAACAAAGTCACACTGGGACTGATGCATGGGGAGAATGGAGACATGTCACCACTCCGTTCGCCCGCATGCTTCACTCGAGTGTTTCAAAACACCGTCACGTATTTCTAATTCATATAATCCCTACTAATATTACCGTCCTTCATTTCAATGACTCGATCAGATTTTTTAGCAATTTTATCATTATGAGTAACGATTAGAATGGTCGTTCCAAATTCCTTATTAATATCTCTAAATAGTTCATAGACGTGTTCCGTTGTTTCTGTATCCAAGTTTCCAGTGGGTTCATCGCCAAGTAAAATGGCAGGGTTATTAATCAAGGCTCTAGCGATCGCCACCCTTTGTTGCTGACCACCTGATAGATTGGTTGATTTATGATGGATATACTCTTTCAACCCAACCAGTTCAAGCAGCTCTTCCGCACGATTCACATGCTTTTTACTCGTATTCCCCATTTTAATCCAGGTTGGGATAAGCACATTTTCGATCGCTGTGAACTCAGGTAATAGATGATGAAATTGAAAAATAAAACCCATATTTTGATTCCGGAAGTCCGCTAATTGATCCTCCGTCATTTTCCCGTATTCTTGTCCTTTAAAAAGAATTTCTCCGCTTGTAGGCGTATCAAGCGCGCCAAGTATGTTTAACAATGTAGATTTTCCAGATCCGGAATAGCCGATGATACTAACAAATTCACCTTCAGTAAGTGAAAAATTAATGCCATGTAGAATTTCTGTTTTAATCGTTGTGCCATATTCTTTTTTTATATGACGAGCCTCTAAAACATGATTATCCATGGCGAATAACCTCCACAGGGTTTAACTTGGATGACTTTCGTGCAGGTAAAAAAGCCGCAATGGTACAAGCCACGATGGCTATCATACAAATAGGGACAATACTGCCCGCCTCTAGTTGCAACGGAAAAAGTGGTACACCTGTTTTTAAGGAGGTCCCCCATAGGAAAGCCTTTACTAAGGCAATTCCCACTCCTGCTCCAAGGGTACTCCCAATAATGCCCAACAGGCCACCCTGAAAAAGAAAGATCCGGCTGGCGCTTCTACTTTTCGTACCCATCGCTTTTAAAATTCCCAGTTGCTTAGATTTCTGCACCACTGATACAGCAAGCACACTTGCGATCCCTAATGTTACAGCCAATAGAACAAAGCCCTGAATCATAAGTGATGACTGCTGCTGACTTTGAAGACCCGTTAATAAAGAAGCATTACTTTCCATCCAGTTGTCTGTGTGAATCCCATCCAATCGATTCGCAATGGAAGCCATGACAAGTTCTGCATCAAAAACATCATGGATTTGCATTTCTATACTTGAAATATCATTTCTTAAGCCTAATAATTTTTGAGCCCTTTCTAAATCCATAAAGATCCAGCTACTATTCAAAGCTTTATTTTCTAAGTCAAAAATACCTGATACAGTAAAGGAATGAGTCGTCCCATTGGCAAGTTGAATGGTCATCGCATCATGGACAGCTATTTCATATTCTGCTGCTAACTCTTTCCCAATCATCACATAGTTTCCATCTAGAATTCCCATGCCATCTATCAATCGATCACTGATGCGGTAAATTTTATTCGCCCTCTCCAGATCCACTCCTCTTACCAAGACGGGGGATGTTTGCCCGCTTTTGTTAACAAAACCGTTGCCTTCGGCAACTGGTGAAACAGCTGAAATATCTTCACGACCCATTAAGATTTCTTCAATCGATTCCCAATTACCAAGACTTGTATCTTTCTCGGTAAAGTTTCCTCTTATAGAATGGCTGCTTTCTTCTGTAGTCTTTAATTGATAAAAATCATCATCACCAGAAATCCATACATGCGGACTATCACCGACAGCCGTATGAATCATATTGGCTTGAAGTCCTGTAATTAACGTATTTAAAAAAACCATGACACCAACGCCAACGGTAATTCCAAGCAAAATAAATAATGTCTGGCCTTTCCCTTCCTTAAGAAACCTGACGGCAACCTTCCATTCGAAAATCATCGGCCTTTCTCACTTTCTTCAGAAAGAGTCACATTGACTTCCATGCCTTCCTCTAATTTTTCAGGATCTAAGAGCACCATTCCAGCTGAGAGCCCTTTTAAGACCATAATATCTTTGGCATTTTTGTTAGCAATGACAATCTTTTGCTTCACAGCCTTTCCATTCTCACCCTTGATATAAACAGCTGGTGTTTCATCATTTATGAGATAGTCACCAGGAATCACGATGGCTTGATCATAGGCTTGACCAACGAATTCTACTTTCACAGACATATTCTGTAGGAAAAGATCTGTTTGATCGTTAATCTTCACTTTTACCCGAACAGTACCTGAGTCCTTGTCAATCTCTGGACTGATGCTTTCTACCATTCCTTTCACTACATCATCGGGATAAGCTTCTGTCGTAATTTGGGCTTCCTTTCCAAGTGCAACATCGTTTAAATATTTCTCATCCATATCAACGACTGCGTATTTGTGACGATCAGAAGCCATTTTCATGATTACTTCCCCAGCCTGAACAAAAGCTCCTGGTTCAACTATACGCTCCATGACGATTCCATCCATCGGTGCTTTCACTGTGTATTTATCTAGTAGTAATTTTTGCTTACTCACTTTGGCAGAAGCAGCCTCTATCGAAGCCTTTAGCTCTTGATCAGCAAGCACAGGTGAACGTAACGATTCTAACCTTTTATTCGCTGATTGAATTCTTAATTCAAGTGCAGCCAGCTGCTCGTTTAAGTTCGTTAAATCTTTAGAAGGTAAAGCCCCAGCCTCCACAAGAGTTTTTGTTTCCACAATTTTGGTTTTCAATTGAGATTGTTCGAGCTGAAGTGACGCAATCTCATTCTCTTGTAATACTCGTTGGTCGTTAATGGCTTGCTCATTTTGAGAATAAGATTTCATATAATCTTCGTATCTAGCTTTTGCTACATTGCTATTTGTTTGAATCTCCTCGAGTTCAATACGTGCTTGACGGTCATCAATCTTAGCCACTAACTCCCCCGCCTTGATTTTGTCGCCGACTTCCCCATTCATATCGCCAAGCGTACCACTAACCTCTGCTTTCATTGCAACCACTTTGTCATACTCAACAGACCCAATACTACTAATCATTTCTTTATAGGTAGTGTCTTTAATTTCGTAACCGATGACATCCATTGATTTCGTTTGATTTTGTAGGAACATGAAAACGATTGCTATAAAAACGACTATGCTAATAGCCATAGACAATTTCTTCTTCAATCCGAATCCCCCTACCCCTATTATTTCTATCTAAACGCACCCTAGTTATTATTGTTCTTCCGTATTTTATTTTATCATAGGGAAGGATATACCCCGGCTTTAAATATTCCCAACTAGGATGGAGAAATGGTTCACCGTAATGCATCTAAAGGAGGTTTTCATTACATGCTTTCAATTCAAGTTAATAGGATAATTCCTCAATAGGACTCGGGGTAGGCTTCCCAAATAAATATCCCTGAAAAAGCTGGTACCCTGCTTGTTTTAACCATTCGAAGTCTTCTCTTAGTTCTACACACTCTGCTAATGGAGTAGAACCTACTTCTAAAGCATGATGTAAAAACTGTTTCGCTATTTGTTGTTTATTTGAATCACCAGCAACACCTTGCACATAATGAATATCTAATTTCATATATTGGGGAGCAATGTCTTGCAATAATTCTATGGTATTAAAACCTTCCCCAACATCGTCTAAAGCGTATTCAAATCCCTTTTTCGTTTACAATACGTCCTCTAAAGTCCTGGCTTTTTTATCAAGTTGATTTGCGGCTTGACCAATACCAATGAATTCATCAACAGCTTTGTCAATACAGGTTTGACTATCTATAATGGTTCTTTGTGAACCTTTCATCCTTTTTGCAATCTCTTCAACCTGAGAGGATATACTCTCCAAATTTAATTTTACTTCTCTTGCTGTAGCCTCCGATTGTTTAGCCAATTTGCGAACTTCTTCTGCTACGACGTTAAAACCTTTACCATACTCTTTCGCGTGTGCGGCTTCAATTGCAGCATTTAAAGCAAGCAAATTTGTGTAATCTGCTATATTGCGAATCTTATCGTTAAGTTTGTTAGCTGATTCTGCCTTTTTTTCTAGCAACTGAAGTATCTCCATGTTTCCACTTGTTTCTTCAACAACAGTTTCGATGTATGATACAACATCATGGCCGCTTGAAATTCCCTCTTCAACCCGCTTTAAAAGCCCCTCTGCCATATTCTGTAACTCATTAGTCAATTGAGTTCGTGCCCTTTCACGGGAAGTTATATCTGTTGCCACCTTAATCACGCCTTTAATATGGCCTTCATGTTCATAAATGGGGGCATAAGTCGCCTCAAACCATAAATAACGGTGATCTTTTGTTACCCGCATTATTTTTTCCTGGAATGTACGCCCGTTTCGTAAATTTTTCCAGAATATAAAATAATCCGGGCTATTTACAAACTCCGGTGCGCAGAACTGATGATGCTTTAATCCTGGCATCTCGTCCACTTCATACCCCATCGTCCTTGCAAATTTCTCATTTGCCCATAATACGTTTCCTTCCGTATCGAATACAATCATGGCTAATGATTGCTTCATGGCAGCAAAGACAGAATTCACATCAAGTGCTTTTGAATTATTTTGTACGGTATATATCTCCTGTTTCATAGAATCCATTCCTTTAGTTTCATATTTTTATATAAACCATGCAGGTCATTTTAACAAATTATACAAAAGTTATACAAAAAGTGCAATATTTTCCCTTTAAACGTCATTTTTGTGTAATTTTTTGTGTAGTTAGATGCAATCCACTAGTTATAATTACACAAATACTACACATTAATAACCAATGTTTATTTGAACTTTTGTAATAATCACTTTTTAATTTAGCCACTATTTCCTAAAAGACAATTTACTTCCTTTGATGCTTAATCTATGTACTAGCTTATTCATCAATTTCTCACATCTTGAACTACATATGAACTTTGTATAAAATATGTATAATTAAATTGAGGTGATGGATGATGTACAGCATCAAAAAAGTATCTGAATTACTTGACATCCCCCCCGTAACAATAAGAGCCTGGGAAAATAGATATCATGTAGTTAATCCGATGCGAACGGAAGGGGGCCACCGCTTATACTGCAAAAAGGATTTAGAAATTTTAAAATGGTTGAAAGAGCAAACAACCAAGAATCATATGAAAATTGGTGAGGCTGTCCAACTTCTAAATCAATCTACAAACAAGTCTATAGAATCTGCACCCATTGAGAAACCTTTTGGGGACATAAAAGCAGCATTATATCAAGCACTCATTGAAATCAATACGCAAGAGGCAAACAATATCATTGAATTAGCCTTTTCTTTGTATGAATACGAAGATGTTTTTCATCACATCTTGGCAGAAATACTTTATCAAATTGGTGATGAATGGGAGAACGGCAAAGTTACTGTTGCTCAAGAACACTATGTCTCTCAATTCGTCATTAACCGATTTACTCAATTTTTAAGAATTCTGCCTGTAAACAAGTTGCTGCCCAAAATACTAGCCTTTTGTCCTGAGGGGGAAGATCATCACATTGGACTGATGCTTTTTAGCCTATTCCTACGAAAAAAGGGAAATGAAGTGATTTACTTAGGACCAGATACACCTTTCGATGGTTTATTGGATTTAATTGAAAACAAAAACCTTTCTATTATTGCCATTTCTATTACAAACCCCGCTCCTTTGGTGAGAGTAGAAAAATGGATGCGAGCCTGTATAGAAAGGAATCCTCATTTGAAATTTGTTATCGGTGGTAAAGGTGTTCTTGGAAGTAGGCGAAGGGATACACAATCCGTTTCTTATTTCACTGAATCAGATTGGGAGTCATTGTATATGTCGAAATTACATTAAGTGAAAAACAAAAATTTTTACCTAATCTTTTACAAAGACCTCATTTACTTATGATACGGTTCACCGTAACATATCTAAATGAGGTTTTCTTATCCACTTTATGTGCTATTTAATTGAAAAATAAGAAACCCTAATTTTAGAATAAGGGTTTCTTAGAATTAATAAATATTGGATTTATTATTGAGCCAACTTATAAACCCTCTCTACAAATTGCATTGCCACTTTTTTGGATGCCGAGGGTATTACTATTTTTTGGTTCAGTTTATTAATTAAAATAATATTTGTATTGAAAGCGCAAAGATAAAAAATAATCGCTAAAATCGCTGCAAAAAACACGCCAGTAAAAGTTGCGATGGTAAACCCAATAGCAAAGATTAAATCAAGCCAGTTAATCCTCTTACTTGTTGTTAATTCATTAATCCTATCCAATGGGACTTCAACAGTTATAGCACCACTTGGGATAAATCCCATATAATATTTTTTGGTTTCAATAAGTAATCGCTGATTGGTCACTGTAACTTTTGTATTTTCTTTCAGATAAGTTAAGTAACTGATTCCTCCATTCCAAGTAAATGAATATTCTTCAAGAACAGATTCGTTTTGTACCGAAGCTAGATTTTCCATTTTCAATTCTCCCTTTTAACGGTATAACCCTAAAATTTATTTTGCTTTAATATATTTGTACTTGATTACTAACCAACAATAACTTGAACAAGCCAATTCTTACTCTTGCTCGTTGTTTCTAGAACTACTTTCTAGAAAACCTCTTATCTATTACTCTTTTAACATACTATTTACTCACATATTTCGCCTTCACACTTGGAACAGTAATCTTCCAGCCGGCAACAGAGTCATAGCTAAATGCCCCCGTTACTTCACCCCAAATCTGAATCATGTCACCCTCATAAACATCAATCTTCCCATCAAAATTAACAGCAATTGTATCATCCCAAATTCCGTACCCTTGATCAGTTACATTTAGAAGCATAAATGTAGTGTCTCCTTCTTCCATTATCTGTTGAACATTTCCATAGTAAGTAACTCTTTGACCCTTATGACTATCGGGGTTTTTATTTAACACTTTATAAGGAATGTTCTGTGCACTATTTATATAATCATCTCTTTGCTTTTGTGCGAACTGTTGAGCATATATCTGTCTACCCTCTTCTATCTTTGGTAAAAGGCTTTTTGCCTCTTCTAGATTCGGATCATTTTCTAGTGCATTATTGACCTGTTCAATTGCTAACTCAAATTGATTATTAGTAAAGTTGGTTTTTGCCTCGGATAGTAACTTTTGTGCCTCTTCCTTTTTCTTTGCTTCTTGTTCAGCTTTTTCCTTGGCTTCAGCTTCTTTTTTTGCTTTTTCTTCTTCCGCGTTTTGTGCTTCCTTTTTTGCCCTTTCTTCAGCTTTTAATTTATCAGCAGCCTCTTGCTTTTGTGCCATGGCTGCTTTTTCTTCAGGTGTTGATTCTGGTGCCGTTACCACCATTAGTATGAAAAACAAAAGGGTTGCCAAACCATATTGTTTAAACACTTTTCCCCTAGTTTTGGATTCATCACTCCCCCATCTAATCACCACTTTTGGACTTATTAATCCAATAAAAATGGCTAAGAAACTTAATAGCATTAGTACTATAAACAATCCAAACATTCTATCCCATCCTTTCTTCCTAAACGAAATCTAATTGTAGTTCTAAAGTTCTACATTTTTTTACATTTTCCCTGCAACAATTGTCGCCCATTTGTAAATAAATTTTGTTTTTATAAACTTTATTGAAGTCATATTATTCACCCCCTTTCACTCAAATATCAATATAAACACAAAAAGGAGAAGAGAAGTCATCAATAAATAATGACTCCTCTTCTCCTTGCTTAAGCAAATACTGTGCAACTTCTTTATTCAATTGGATGCGTATGGTATCAATCTTGCGATCTTCATTTATCGTAATCCTTTGAATTAGAAGATGTAGTAACTGCTTCGTTTGCTCACTTGTCGTTGCCTTTTTAAGATTTTCGCTAAAATTAGTTAAAACTTCTTTAACAAGTTCAAAGGATACATTTTGTATGTTCCTACTTTCCACAACCTCAGTTAGAGGCATTAACCGATGTTCAAGTAATTCCTTTTCTTCATTTAACTTTTCAAGTCGTTCCTTAAGATCGTCCTTCCCAACAACCCCATCTACATATAACTCCATTATTTTATCTTTTTTCACTTGGAGAGCAGAAATAGCTCTCTTTAACTCTTCGTATTCCTTCTTTAATGGCTGGGTTTGTTGCTGATCACGTTTGTTTACTTTATCCAAAACATCATGCAAGAGCTTATCACTATTTGCTACTAAATTTAACTTATTAAGCACGTAGGCATCTGCATAATCAATCCGAATACCATTGGAATTACAGGCGGATGTTCCTTTGTTCTTCCATGATCCGCATACATAGTATTCTAGAATACGTTTACTTCCATCTTTATTACGATTGGTAGTCCTACCAAGAACCATACCTGCACCACATTGGGGACACTTCATGATTCCTGTTAAAGGATGTTCACCACTATGGACCCGGTTAGGTGTATAACTTCTGCCTTTCAGGATCGTTTGTGCCTTGTCCCATACCTCCTGGGAAATAATAGCCTGATGTTTTCCCTGTTGGATAATGGGCTCAGGATTGATGTTATTCCTCCTCTTTTCACTCCAATCCCTTCTCACATTGTAACGGATCATTCCAACGTAAACTGGATTGGTCAAGATGGTCTTAATTGCACTAATTGAAAAAGGATTACCTTTTTTACTACGGTGCCCCTCCTTATTGATCTTATTGGCGATAGACTTATAGCCATTTCCATGAACATAGAGGTCAAAAATACGTCTTACTGTTTGAGCCTCTTTATCATTCACAACTAATTGGGTGCACTTCTTTTTCTTATTAGAGGGAATTTCCACACTGTTATAACCAAGGATCTTCCCCCCATTCCAATTCCCTTCTTCCGCTCTTGCCAGCATTCCCATCTTTACATTTTGTGCAATCGTTCCTCGCTCAAATTCGGCAATTGCTGCTAACATGTGTAATTGAAGCTTACCAGCTGGTGTTTCTGTTTCAATGTTTTCGGAATAGGAGCGAAAGGCTATATTTCGCTTATCGAGTAGATCAACCATATTTAACAAGTCCTTAATATTTCGAGCTAGACGATTGGTTTTCCAAACAAGGACCATGTCAAAGACTTTCTTGCCAGCATCATCTAACAGCTTTTTTAATTGGGGACGGGCATCGATTGATTTCCCACTTATACCACGATCCGCATACTCTTGATACACCTCCCACCCCTGACTTTTGCATCTCTCTCTCAATAAGCGTAATTGTTCATCAATACTGTATCCCTCTTCTGCTTGTTCAATAGTAGAAACACGAGCATAGATGGCAACCCTCTTACCTGATGATAAAAAAGCCTGAGTAGCAACCATTTATTCCCCACCTCCATTCGTACCCTTTTGAATTTTATTCTGATTTTCTTGGTTATCTCCATGATCAACTGGATTTTTAGTTATATATGAAATGACCATTTCAGCAAGCATACTGACCAATAAATCATAATTTGCATGATAGGTTGAATTTGAAACCATGATGAAATCCCCTTTCCCAATCTTCTTGTTGAAGTTTTATCTTTCGTGTAATTCCTTGGTATCAAAGTAATAATATATATCTCAATTATTTTTTAATCCCCCAGATCCCCCAGTAATTTCTTGAAATGAGATATTTTTAGGTTGGAAAACATCCTAACTTTCCACTCGAAAATTTTTTAGTTTCGAATTAGAGTGTTTTCCCTCCTTTTTTAGATCTTTCTCTCACCCCCAAAATGCTGGGGGACCTGGGGGACGCTTCAGAGTGCCAGTCTTTGTATGGCTTCTTCCATGTCCTGCTTCATGATATGAGCGTACCCACTTGTTGTCTTTAAACTGGCATGACCCAAGAGTTCTTTTACAGCTACTATGTGTACGTTTTTTTGTACCAAAGCAGAAGCAAAGGAATGTCTCAACACATGGCAAGTCACCTTCTTGTCCCACTTCAAGTTCTCCACCGTCTCTTTCAAAACCCTATTGACGTAAACATCGGACAAGTTTCCTGACCTTTCAGTTAGAAATAGCTTCTCGCTTTTCGTACGGATTCTCCAGACCTCTATGTAATGATTTAGAGCCTTCTCTAGCTCTGGATGCAAAGGAATTGTCCTTGATTTGTTTCCTTTCCCTTTTCGAATGAGAATAGTCTTTTGGGAGAAATCTATATCATCCAGCTCCAGACTTAGACATTCTGCTATTCTTGCTCCTGTGAAGAATAGAGTAATGACGACTAACCGAATGAGAGGGTGTTCAATTGTTTCTACCAAGGTGTTAACCTCATCAGACGTTAGAAAGACCCTCTCCACTTTTTCCTCTTCTAATCTCTCCAAATGTTCAGCAGGGTTTTCATTTACAATCCCTGCTTTCTTACAGAACTTGAAAAAGGAACGAAGAGTGTTCATCTGCCTATTCCGACTCGATGGCTTATAGTTTCTTTCCTTCATCAGGTTATCAAGATAGGATGCCAAGTGGCTTCCCCTTACATCCTTGATGTCAAACACATCTTCTTTTTGAAGATCCCCTAAGACCATCTTCAAATCCTTTTGATACTCCTGTACTGTACCAATACTTTTGTTTTTATTTATAAGATTCTGAATGAAATACTTAGTTGCCATTTCAAGGTTCACAGTTTCATCCTCCAACTCGGTTAGTTATCATCAAAAAGATCAGCAAGGTTTTTAGGTTTGGATGTAATTTTTCGATTTCCGGGAATAGAATTAGGATCAAAACCCTTAATTTTCTCACTCTCTTTTTCTTCGAATTTATCAAAGTCATGCAAAATATTACCTTCATAAACTATACAGTGAGTATAGTCTCCTTTAGGCGAGTAATCCTTTTTATTCAGTACTTTCTCCCGAAGCTCAAGCTCATCTTTCTTGAACACTTGCTTTTTTATTAAGGTTTTATTAGTATCATGTTTTAAGTAACCCTTTCTTTTTAATTCATCTAACAGCACTTGGAGATCAGGAAATCCAAGCTCTGTTGCAATTTTCTTTAGAATGATAGGAAAGATATAACAAAAGGTTTTGCCATTTACCACTTCAATTTTCCCGTATATCTCCTGATTAGAGTTGACCTCTAGATCCTTATACTTGAAACTCCTTCTATTTTGAAGGATGTATTGTAGTAAGGCATTATAGAACTTAGGTGCAAGCTCCCGTACATCCATGGAAGCCTCTTCTTGTTCTATCAGCATTTGAGTAATGTTCTCAATGGAAAGGTTTATCCCTAGTGATTCATTAGCAAGGCGGGCACCAGTTAAGATCAGGGCAAATTTTCCTCCCACTCTGCTTGCAAATTTCGTATCAGGCAATTGTTCCTCCAGCTCTTTTTTATATCCTTGCCAAATGCCTTTTATTTCTTCAGGATCCTTAGTCAGTAAATACTGCACAAATTTGATCCCAGCATGACCGTAATGATTCATCATAATATCCTTAAGGACTTCGGAATGCTCTGCACTCTTGGTCCAGTGAACGTTTTTAAACTCAAAGAGCCTAACATATAGCCCTTCGTTAGCATTCGCATTTTCTAAGATCGAAGCTTCCCCAGTAAATATCATCACCGTCGCCCATCTCTCTGTGTCCTTTAACTCGGACTCTTTATTAAGGTATGAATGCTAGTTTAATAGTAGGCCATTATTAAGCAAAACGCTGAGAAAAAAGTAGACCACCTTATACCAAAACTTCTGTAAAATCAGTTTCGA
>NZ_JAGGKT010000021.1 GCF_017873965.1 Ammoniphilus resinae
ACCCTGTAAAGAAATGCACTTGACAGGATTAGTTTAGTGCGCAAAAAAACAAAAAGGGTGCTTAGGGGTTGACAGGTTTCGTTCATATCAGGGGGGAGAAATTCCCCCTACTCCAAACTGTAAACGATTTCAAACGAGTTTTTGAGCAAATAGTGTATTTATCCCCTTATATTTCTCGCCCTCTCGGACTTCCTTCAATCCAAAAAGAACAACAACACTTTAATTAAAAACAATACATTTTTATTGCAAAACAATAAACACCATGGTAAAGTCAAATCAATAATTCATAAGCGAGGTGCTTTTCATGAAACGAGGAACCACCCTCTTTTTAAAAATGGCGGTTATTCTCATGGGAATCCCGGTTCTGGCTTTGTGCATCTTTTTGGTGCCTGAGCTTGGAAATGTAGCAGCCAAATTGTTGCCTGCATTTACTCCGACCAAATTTCTCGTTTTCATCGTTTTTGATGGAGCGGCGATCCCCTTTTACTTTGCACTGTATCAGGCATTTAAACTTCTAACCTACATTGATCAAAACAAGGCTTTCTCGGAGTTATCTGTCATAGCTTTGAGGAAAATCAAATACTGTGCGATCACGATCAGTGGTTTGCATTTGCTCGCCTTGCCGCTCTTCTATCTTTTTGCAGAGATGGACGATGCGCCAGGGGTGATCTTCCTAGGATTAGTTGTTCCTTTTGCTTCGCTGGTGATTGCTGTTTTTGCTGCGGTTCTCCAACGACTTTTACAAGAAGCGATCCATATCAAATCTGAAAATGATTTAACGGTCTGAGGTGACTAACATGGCAATTATCATTAATGTTGATGTGATGCTGGCGAAACGTAAAATGAGCGTAACGGAACTTTCGGAGAGGGTGGGGATCACGATGGCGAATCTTTCAATTTTGAAAAATGGAAAGGCAAAAGCGATTCGATTAACCACTTTGGACGCGATTTGTAAGGCTTTGGATTGTCAGCCTGGAGATATTTTAGAATACAGGAGCGATATCGATGAACAATCTGATCACTGAAAATATCTCTAACCCCCATGAACTGGAGAGAATGTATAGAAAAGAACCCGAGGCTTTTAAAAAGTCATTCACCTCCGCCTGGGAACAAAACCCCGATTCACAGGTTCTTGCGGTTTGGTTTGAAAGATTGCATTTCAAGGAGATCGAAAAACCTTCCTTGCTGCGGAAAGATTTCTTGTTCATGGGTATTTTAGCCATCCTGGCGGGGATTACATCGAGGATCATCTTTCAATTTGTCGAGCAGCAAGTGATAGCACCTATTAACCTAGCTTTTGGCATTCTTCCTTTTATGGCCGCCTATTTTGTATACCAAAATCCCCCCAAAAGAGGTGTCCTTTACACCCTTATTGCGCTATTCGTCGTCTCTGGGTTTTACCTGAATATGCTGCCACTTGTGCAGAAAGACAGTGTGATCCTGGTTTACCTACACCTCCCCATTTTCTTATGGGTGTTAGTGGGGCTAGCCTTTACGGGAAATGATTATGGTGCCGGAAGCATGAGATTGGCCTACCTTAAGTTTAATGGGGAATTTTGCATCCTCTATGCCAGCATGGCCATCAGCGGAATGCTGCTAACCGCCTTAACTATGCAATTATTCCGATTTGTGGGCATGGATATCGCTGAATTCTATTTTAAAAATGTCGTGTTATTCGGGGCTGTCGCTCTCGCTATTGTGGCTGTATACCTGGTATCAAGGAACCTTTCGAAAAATATTGCACCCTATCTATCGAAAATTTTTAGTCCCCTTGTTTTGGCTACATTGTTGGTTTATCTGATCACGGTGATTTGGGTTGGCAAAAATCCATTTTTAGACCGCGATTTCCTGCTATCGTTCAACGGAATACTTCTTAGTGTGTTGGCGGTTACCATCTTTTCCATCACCGAAAGCGGGAAAGACGAGAAAAAGACCATTACCGATTATATTAACTTTGCCCTCATTGTCCTTGCTCTGCTCATTGACAGTGTCGCTTTATCAGCCATCGCGTTCAGACTTTCATCTTACGGGATTACCCCTAACAGACTTGCGGTTTTGGTCGTGAACATCCTGATCTGGGCGAATCTTATTTGGATTATGCTATCCTACTTGCATTTTCTGCAAAACAAAACCGGACCGGGGGCCATCCGGGATGCCGTGACAAAGTATTTGCCCGTCTACGGGCTTTGGGCAGCTTTCGTTACATTTGTTTTCCCACTTATTTTTTAGGGATTTGGTGGGCGATGACCGGGGTTGGCTAGCAGGATGGCTCCGGTTGTCGTGATTCTAGCTTGATTGGGACTGAGTCGGGGGGGCTCCAGGCTGCTCTGTCTTCATAGCCCCGATGAACATCAATCTCCCGTGTTCAAAGAGGCAGTTTGATCTTCATAGCCTCGATGAACATCATTCGCATCAAATTCAAGGGTCTCATTGATCTTCATAAGCCCGATGAAGTTCATTCTCTCCAATTCCAAGGGTCTCATTGATCTTCATAAGCCCGATGAAGTTCATTCTCGTCAATTTCAAGGGTCTCATTGATCTTCATAAACTCGATGAAGTTCATTCTCGTCAATTTCAAGGGGCTCATTGATCTTCATCACCCCGATGAAGTTCATTCTCTCCAATTCCAAGCAGCGCTTTGATCTTCATCACCCCGATGAAGTTCATTCTCTCCAATTCCAAGCAGCGCTTTGATCTTCATCACCCCGACGAAATTCATTCTCTCCAATTTCAAGGGGTCCCTACACTTCAGTTACACCACCACATCTTCTCTCCAGCTCTTCCCTCTTTCACTCCCCCCTCCCTCCCCAACCTAGTTAACATTAGGCACATGAAGAGAAAGAAGCCAACCGCGGCGACAAGGCCCACCCACACCCTGAGAGAACAGCCACCCCGTTTTGTTTAACATAGAGAAAAAACCTCCCTTAATCCTTTCCTCAAAAAAAAGTTTGCTTTAAAACCTTAAAATCCAAATAATTTTGTTGATTGTCAATTTTAAATATAGGAAAATGATCTTACTAACAGTGCAAGGGTGGTGGTATCGTTGGAAGACTTTATTAAGACTTTAATGACTAATTTCATGTTTATTTGTATACCACCTATTGTTTACTTTTTATACTGGACGAATATCGAAAAGAAAAATGACCGCTTTCCTTCTCTATTAATTTTTGTGGGACTCTCCATATCCATGATTTTGTGTATGTCTTTCCCAGTTCGCTATATGGAGCATTATACATTTGATTTCAGGCAGGTTCTTCTGGTTTTGGGGGTCTTTTATGGAGGGGCAAGGATTGGTGGGGCTCTTCTTATCATTTTGTTAACTTACCGCTACCTCATTGGCGGGGATGGTTTCTATATTGCATTATTCGTTTCCGGGACCCTTTATGTTTCCCTTTTATATATTAAATCCAAATTCGAACTGAATAGCCGGTACAAAATATTTTTAGCCCTAATGGTTTCCACGATCATTATTCCTCTCCTCTTAAAATTTGTGCTCTATTTAGGGAACTTTTACAGTTTAAAGGCATTATTCCTATTTAGCAGTTTTATCATCGTCCAAAGTATCGTTTTATGCTTACTCATTTATCTCATCGAATTTGTCATTGACCATTTCAAAATGGAAAAACAGCTGCAAGAAGCGGAAAAAATGAGGGTTGTGAGTGAGATCGCCGCGAGTGTATCCCATGAAGTCAGAAATCCGTTAACCACAGTCAAAGGGATGTTGCAATTATTAGGCGATGTCGATCTTTCCCAGGAGAAGAAACAGGAATTTGTTCGCTTAGCTCTAACTGAGTTAAATTCTGCGGTCAATATTATTTCTGATTATTTAACTTTCGCTAAACCCCAGCTTACGAATATAATGCACCTCAACTTAGCTCATGAATGCCGACATGTGGTGAATGTCCTAACTCCATACGCGAATTTTCATCAAGTGGATTTGATCTACAAATCGAATAACGATTGCATGATCATCGGCGACAGCCAAAAGCTTAGGCAAAGTCTCATCAATCTGATTAAAAACTGCATTGAAGCTTCCCACAAAGGAACAGTGGAAATCACCACGTCCGCGATCGGAGAAGTGGCAGTCATTAAGATTAGGGATACAGGAATCGGCATGTCCAAGGAGCAGATCAAAAGACTCGGAACCCCCTACTACTCAACAAAAGAAAAGGGAACTGGACTTGGAACCATGGTTTCGTTTAGCCTTATAAAAGCCATGAGTGGGGCGATTACGATTGAAAGTGAAATAGACAAAGGCAGCCTGTTCGTCATTTCCTTTCCTTCCCTTGATGACGCGGAAACACCTGGGTGACGTGGCCTTACTTTTCCATTCACCACGGGAGCCTAGATCGCATATTTTATTGCTAAAAGGCCCCCAAAATAGCAAGATCAACTCAATCAACCAACTCGCCCTACCGGGACAAACCAAAGGCCCTCAACTCTTGCATGATGCAATAAATGGGGGCCTTTAATCGTTTTCACTTACGGAGGGATCGTATCGTATGAACCTAATCCAGAGGCTGCACTCTTGCTTTGATGGAATCACAACGGCTACTTTAGAAGATCTTAGAAACTTATTGGAAAAGTTAAATCTTACGATGGATATCGTTCAGGACCATATTACAGAACCCCAGCATCTCCCTTATGGACGTCATGTGGTCTACTCAAATGAATATATAGAAGTGATCGTATTGAATATCCCTCCTGGCAGGCGAACAGCTTTGCATGATCACGGTGAATCCATCGGTTGTGCCTACGTCGTCGAAGGGGAACTGTTGAATAGAAACTATAAACTAGATGAAAAAGGGACTCCGGTAAAATCCAGTGAACAGCACCTGAAATCCGGTGATTATTATGTTGCTTTCAAAGGCCAACTTCACATCATGGAAAACAAGGGAAACGCAAGGTTTATAGGCCTCCATGCATACACACCCCCACTCACCAATATGAGCGTTTATGAGGATCCTGCATCTTGGTAAACCCCAGCACACTCGAGTAAGCGGACAGAGAATCACTTTTGTCCCACCCCCTCAATGACGGTCCATCCATCCCATCTGAAATTTGATCAATTCCTAAATCATTTGTATAATCATCCGTATGCTCAATCGTAATGGGACGCTTTTTACAAAAAGGTCCCTTACTTTGTGTATTGCCATTTTGAAGGGTTGAGATATTCGATGAAACATACATTATCTAACAAAGAAATTTTATTTATTGGTCTGATGATCTTTTCGCTATTTTTTGGAGCGGGGAATTTAATTTTTCCGCCCGAGTTGGGTCAAGATGCGGGGAGTCATATTGCCTTTGCCATGGGAGGGTTCCTTATTTCCGGCGTGGGTTTGCCTTTGCTCGGTATTCTTGCCATTGCTTACGCAAGTAATAAGGGTTCAACAGAAGATTTAAGCAAAAAAGTACACCCTGTCTTTGCCGTCGCTTTAACCAGTATCACCTATCTCACCGTTGGTCCTTTTTTCGCAGCACCTCGGACAGGCGTTGTTTCATACGAAATCGCGATTGTGCCTTTTTTAAAGGATGGGGGCAATTCGTTTACGCTCGCCATATTTACCTTAATCTATTTCTTGATCGTTTATGTACTAGCTTTGAATCCAAGTAAATTCGTGGATCGTTTTGGAAAAATGATCACACCCTTTCTACTCGCTGTTTTATTCACATTAATTGCAGCCGTGATCTTCAAACCATTTAACCCACTAGGGACGCCCACGGATAAATTTGCCAGTTTCCCCCTTTTCAAAGGGATCACAGAAGGGTATTTAACCATGGATACCATCGTTTCGATTGTGTTTGCGATGATTGTCATCAATTCGATCCGAGCAAAGGGGATCGATCAGAAAAGGGATATTCAGATCATTATCTGGAAAGCTGGTGTCATCGCTGTCGTTTGTTTGAGTGCTGTCTATGTCGGCTTGGGATATTTAGGTGCGGTGAGCTCATCCCTGCAATTTGCGTCAGGGGCTTCCATTTTATCTGGTGTCTCGCAGGCCTACTTCGGTGTGTACGGCAATGTCATTTTGGGTATGGCGATCTTATTAGCGTGCATTCCAACCGCTACCGGCCTTATGTCATCGTGTGCCCTTTATTTCAATAAACTATTTCCGGCCTTTTCCTATAGAGCACTCGTTACCGCTTTTGTATTATTCAGTGCAGTCATTGCAAATGTGGGATTAGCGCAATTAATTAACTTGTCCGTCCCCGTTTTACATTTTATTTATCCGATCATCATCGTGCTCATCCTTTTGACCTTTTTAGATAGGGTTTTCCGTGGTCATCGATTTGTTTATCGAGGCTCCGTGCTATTTACGATGGTTGTGAGCCTAAATGATGGTCTGATTGCGATCAATAAAAACTGGGATTTTATTTCTCCGATCCTCCACTTGCCATTTATTGAAGTGGGATTCGGCTGGATATTTCCTGCTTTATTAGGCGGGGTATGCGGATGGGTGTTGTCGTTGGGGAAAAAGTGAAGGCCGAGGAACCCGGTTCCTGACAGGCTGGACCCTCCTCACCCCTGTTCCTGTCAGAAAAGGCCCCGTTTCCTGACAGGCTATCACCCTTTTACCCCTGTCCCTGTCAGAATCCGACCCGTTTTCTGACAGGCAAGACCCTTTTCACCCTTGACCCTGTCAGAATCAGCCCCCTTTCCTGACAGGTTAACCCCTACTCACCCCCGACCCTGTCAGAAAAAGCACGCTTTCCTGACTGGCTAACTCCTGCTCACCTTGTTCCTGTCAGAAAAGGCCCGCTTTCCTGACTGGCTAGACCCTGCTTACCCCTGTTCCTGTCAGAAAAGGCCCGCTTTCCTGACAGGCCTGCCCTTCTTACCCTTGATCCTGTCAGAAAAAGCACGCTTTCCTGACTGGCCAGCCCTTCTTACCCTTGATCCTGTCAGAAAAAGCACGCTTTCCTGACTGGCTGACTCCTGCTCACCTTGTTCCTGTCATGAAAAGCACGCTTTCCTGACTGGCTGACTCCTGCTCACCTTGTTCCTGTCATGAAAAGCCCGCTTTCCTGACTGGCTAACACCTACTCACCCCCGACCCTGTCAGAAAAAGCCCGCTTTCCTGACTGGCTAACTCCTGCTCACCTTGTTCCTGTCAGAAAAGGCCCGCTTTCACATTGAATCCTGATACTTCCCACATAAAAACCCATCTTATACAGTGATAAGATGGGTCTTCTTTATTCAAACTCATCGCGGGATATATAGGTCGCCTTTCATGATCCTTCTCGCTGTTCTCTCTAATCCGACAAATGCCACATCGTGGCCATCGGTAGTTAACGATGCGCGGACTTCAGCAATTCCCTCAGGGTGCCCGATGCGAACCACTTGATTCTTTCGGTTGTCCATGTTTTGCGCTAACTGGTTCGGTAAGGTTCCTGGAAGTAACACCGCAGCCGCCAAATTGTAAAGACCGCTGCCTGCGAAAGTTCGGTGAAATCTCCCCATAGAGACCATCTTTGCGACAATATCGACCTCCTCTTTGGAAATCTTCTTTCCATCCGATGTCACATAATCTTGTGGCTCGGAAACGATGGCCAGCTTGGGAACAGCAGGAGCTAGCTTGGCCTCTACAACCGTCTTTTCCATCCCCGCCTCAACGGCACTATGGCTGCGGATTTCTTCCAATTCTTTTAATAGCTGTTGGTTCATAGAAAGCTCATGGTTAGGCTCAATCCCCTTGATCCCTAAGGAACGGCTTGATAAATAGACAAAGGGGTTTACAACATCCACAAAAGAAACATCCACTTTTTTATTTCCGATGAACAGAGACGAAGCTGCCCCAAGTGGAAGCGTCTTTCCTGTTTTCCCCCCGCCAGGCTCCAGGATATCGACTATAAACTTTGCCCCAGATGGGTAGACCCCAGGCATGAGATAATCCCCGCTCACTTTGGCCTTCCCATCAATAACAGGAACCTGCAGCTTGATCATTTTTCCAATATTGGTGTTAAAAACGGAAACCTCAACCATCTCTTGTTCATGATCCGCAAGATCCACAAGACCTTCATCGACAGCAAAGGCTCCGACGGCAGCCATTAGATTTCCACAAGTCCCTTTATCGTCTACAATCTCTTCACCAATCCCGATTTGATAAAAGGTATAATCGACATCCGCTCCCTCCACAGATGGAGGAGAAATCACAACCACCTTACTCGTATGCGAGGTACCACTTCCTAACCCGTTTACTTGCGATACATTGTACGCGTCAATCCCAGCGAGAAAAACTTTCCTTTGCAGATTCGGATCTTGTGGTAAATCCTTTTGGTGGAAAAATAACCCGCGACTGGTACCTCCACGATAGACAGAACATGGAACTGTGAATTGTGCCACGCAAATCGCCCCTTTACAGTTTATGGTTCCCCTCTACTAGCAGCTAGAGTAACCTCTCCCCTAAGTCTCCTTTCACATAAATCACCGTTCAATACGACAACCTTATTTCGACCACTGGCCTTCGCTTGATACAAAGCCTGATCTGCCCTTTCGATGAGCTGTTCTAACGTATCCACTTTAAATATGGTTATTCCAATACTGATTGTAAAAGAAATAGCAGCACCATGATGGTCTAACTTAACTTCTTGAACCTGATGCCTGATACGCTCAGCCATGCTGTCAGCTTGGTTTAAATCGGTATTCGGCAAGAAAAGAGCAAACTCTTCTCCGCCCATCCGCACAAAAACATCTCTTTTTCTTATTAACTCTTTGATTTCCGCTGCTAATCTCTGCAATACCAGATCGCCCGCATTATGCCCAAATTGATCGTTAATTTTTTTAAAATGGTCAATATCGAACAACATAATACTTAGCGTCTGCTTTTGTCTTGATGATTCCGTTAGAAACTTCTCATAGTACTGTTCTAAATACCTGCGGTTAAACGCTTGTGTAAGGTTATCTGTTAAGGAGTGATATTCAAGTTCCTCAACTAGTCGTTTATTTTTTATGATAAAAAAGGTCATGGTGAGGAGGATGAGCCATCCCACGATAGAGGTCGATACTAACCGGTAAAGGTAATCATTAGGGATGTTCCCGGAAAAAGCGGCATATTGCGTCAAATATCGAACGAACACTAAAATCACAATACAAAGGTTCCCTACTAGCCAGGTAGGAAAAAGAACAATAACCCCAAACAATGGCATTAAGAATAACATCCATAAACCCAGGAACGGAAAAAGATAATTTAATAGAATAGATAACGTCAAGGAAATAAGGGTGAAACCATAGATCAATCTACGATTCTTCATGATCTTTTTCTCCCAAGTTGAAGGCAGCAGAGCCTTTTTTTTCAATTTTACCACAACTTAATTGACTTTTAATTAACTCCTCCATTTCCTCTGCTGGGAGCGGTGGACTATAAAAATAGCCTTGTCCAAAATGGCAGCCGTTTTGGATTAAAAACTCAGCTTGCCTCTCGTTTTCAATCCCTTCTGCGATGAGGCCAAAATTCAAATTTTTCCCCATCTCAATCATCGTCTTCACGATGGAAGAGGTATTCGAGTTATTAAATATTTCACTCACAAATGATTTATCTATCTTCAAAAAGTCGATCGGTAATTTGTTTAGAACGCTCAAAGAAGAATAGCCTGTCCCAAAATCATCAATAGCGACTTGAACACCTATATGATTGAGCTTTTCGATAATAATCGCTGAGTGCTTTATATCTTGCATGACACTTTCGGTAATTTCTAAAATCAGATACTTAGGGGATAATTTATTGTTAGATAGCATTTCTTTTACAAAATCGATAAAAGAATGATTTTCAAACTGTAAAGCTGAAACGTTCACGGCCATTTTCATTTCAATGCCTGCCTTTTGCCACGCTTTAGTTTGTCTGAGCGCTTCTTTAAGCACCCAGTTTCCGAGTGGAACAATCATTCCTGTTTCTTCTGCAATGGGAATAAATTCGAGTGGAGGAACAGGACCTAACTCTGGATGATCCCAGCGAAGCAACGCTTCAACCCCTATGATGACTCCCGTTTTCAACTCTACTTTCGGTTGATAATTTAGTATAAACTCGCGCTTGTTTAGTGCTTTTTTGAATTCACGCTCTAAGGTATTACGCCGAACCAATCTATTTTCATTTTCATGTATAAAGAATTGAAAGTTGTTTTTCCCTCGTCTTTTCGCCATGTACATCGCAGTATCGGCATTTTTAATCAGCGTATTAGCATCCATCCCATCCTTTGGATACATGCTAATTCCGATGCTAGGGGTGATATAAATTTCTTCCCCAAATAAAATAAATGGCGCTGTGAAGCTATTTAAGATTTGTTCTGCAATCTCCTCCGCTCGTACAGAGTCAGTATCCCCTAGTAAAATAATGAATTCATCGCCACCTTGACGAGAAACGATATCATCTTCACGAATATGATTCAACAATCTTTCACTCACTTGTATTAATAGATGATCCCCTAATTGATGCCCCATGGTATCATTGATGAATTTAAATCGGTCCAGATCAATAAACAGGAGTGCTAAATACTGGTTGGATGTTTGACAGTCAGCTAATGCATATTCCAGATGCCTATTTAAAAAGAATCGGTTGGGCAGTCCTGTCAATGTGTCATGGAAAGCCATGAACTCAATTTTCTTCTGATATTCCTTATATACGGTTATATCTTTCCCAACAACCATGATGGCCGCTTGTCCTTTATAATTAATCTGTCTGCCTAACAATTCGAGATAAAGGGGTTTTCCTTCAGCATTTACGAGTGTATATTCTAAAAAATCATCGCCGCGCTCATTTTCTAGAATTTTTTGATTCCGAAGGATGGCCTTGTCTTTGTTCGTAGGATGGATAAAATCAAAGATGGATTTACCGATGACATCCACACCATCCTTCAAACCTGCCAGCTGTACGGCCGTTGGATTCGCATAAATAATTTTTTCATTCTGATGGATAATAATTAATTGAGGTGAATTTTCCACGACGTTTCGATATCGTACTTCACTTTCTTTCAATTCTTTGATTAGCTTTCCTAATAAGATGGCAAAAGCGAAAGAAACAATAGTTAAACCCAAATGATTATAGATATTCTGAAACGTGCTTCCGCCAATTACAATTTGGTAGTATACTCCCCATGCCAGATGAATGATACTGACTATAGATGTCCATAAAACAATTTTCCTTATATTAAAATAAAAAACAAAGATAACGATTGGGACAAAGAAAAGAAGAAATATCACCGCTGGAGTTTCTGATCGAAGAACATAATCTGTTGCAATTGGGACCACTATACTTAATATAATCACTCCCCACAAATGAAAAGGGATTTCTTTGTTATCCTCCATGTCTCACTTTCTCCTTTTTTACTTCGTGGTGATCCATTGCTCTCGCCTTAATCCATAGATTTATTGTGCATGATGAATCATAACTTGCATACTACTTTTTTTGATATTTTTAAAAAAGTTGACCAATATGAAATCTAGAAATGATTTCACCAAGTAAAGGTTAGCAGGACTTTTTTATCGTGAAAGGGAAAAACCAAAATCTATACTTCCTATTATGATGGCTACCCTATTCAATGGGGCGAAGAAAGAAAAGATCCCCCCATCACATCGGCTAATAAGGAATCCTTTGCCCTTTTCGTCAATGGAGAAGAAAAGAGGGGCCCAGGGTTTAACACCTTTTTAGAGCAAATCTTCTCGCGGGGTGAGGAAATTTATATCCCGATTGAATCCTTGTATGGTTTGGGTGTAACTGGAGACTTAAGTGATGATTATAACACCAGTATGGTGGATATGGAGAACGGTGTGTATTGGAGATTTCAATGGGATGGTGTTCCGAAAAAAATGGCTCCACTTATCCCGGGACGCAAATCTACTGCAACCAAAATGATATCCCGGAAGAATTTATTTTAAACGGCAGAAAAGTAAAGGTTGCCTGCCTATTATCCTACGGATAGCAGTTTACATTTCAATATTGGCTATAAGAAGAAATAAATTGTAAAAACCACTCTTTTTTATGGAGTGGTTTTTGCTGCATCTTGGGCCGGCACCCGATAAGGGGAGATTTTACACCTATTTTCTAGAAGGTAGCCGAATCAATCGAAATAAGGGCAGAAATTCCACCTAATAGATTTGAAAACGTCTTCAAAACATCGTTTTGTATAAATAAGAGTACTCCCCCTACTTCAACTCATTTGCATCGATTCTTAGAAATAGGGAGAATCTCTACCCTTATCCTCCCCCGCTCACGGGGAACGGGGACACAACCATTTGATCAATGAACGGATTCTATGTCCGCTTAACCCTTCAAATATCCGCCACACATCACATCATTTCACCCCATACATCCGCTCAAAATACCCGCGATACTCCCCACTAATGATCTGTTCCCACCATTCCTTGTTATCCAAGTACCACTGGATGGTCTGGGCGATTCCTGTTTCGAAGGTATAGGTCGGCTTCCAGCCTAACTTCTCCAACTTACTCGGATCAATGGCATAACGCTTGTCATGACCCAAGCGGTCCTTCACAAATTCGATCAAGTCCTCAGATTTCTCCAAGGTGCGGATGATGGTCTTCACAACCTCCAAATTCGTCCGTTCATTATGTCCACCTACATTATAGACTTCGCCGTTTACCCCCTCATGCATTACCAGATCAATCGCTGTGCAATGGTCCAGCACATGCAGCCAATCCCGGATATTGCCGCCATCCCCATACACGGGAACCTTTTGATCGTTCAGCACACGTGAAATGGTCAGTGGAATCAGCTTCTCAGGAAAATGGTAAGGTCCATAGTTATTGGAGCACCGTGTAATATTCATAGGCAGGCCATACGTTTCGTGATAGGCCCGAACCAATAAATCGGACGATGCTTTACTTGCGCTATACGGGCTGTTTGGTTGTAATGGGGTTTCTTCGGTGAAGAAGGTAGTTGGATCAAAGTCCAATTCCCCATAAACCTCATCGGTGGAGACGTGTACAAACTTCAACACCCCAAACTTCCGCGCAGCATCCAACAACACCTGGGTTCCAAGGACGTTCGTCCGAATAAACACCTCGGGATCTTCGATCGAGCGGTCAACGTGGCTTTCGGCGGCGAAGTGAATCACGTAATCAAATTTTTCCTCCTGAAAAAGGGGGATAATGGCCGCACGGTCGGCAATATCTGCCTTCACAAAGCGGTAGTTCTCCTTATCCTCCATTCCGCGATGTTTCGTTAGATCCCCTGCATAGGTCAAGGCATCCAAATTATAAATGTCATATTCAGGATATTTATTCACCATATATTGGACGAAGTTTCCCCCAATGAAGCCGGCGCCGCCGGTGACGAGTACCTTTTTTCTAGTCATTTTTAGTTCACCTCATGTGTTAAATAGTGTCGTAGTGCATCCTGCCAATGCGGCAGTGGCTTAAATCCTTGGTCCACCAGTTTCTGCTTGGACATCCGCGAATTTCTCGGACGGACAGCGCGGGTTGGGTATTGTTCAGTAGTTATGGCATTCACCTTCACAGCCTTCCCTGCCTGTGCAAAGATCTCGCTCGCAAAATCAGTCCAGCTGCAGTACCCTTCATTGGACGCATGATAAATCCCATATTTATCCGTCAAAATCATATCAATTAACAAGTGCGCCAAATCAAAAGTATAAGTCGGTGACCCAAACTGATCCGCAACGACGTTCAATTCATTACGAGTCTCCGCCAAACGCAGCATCGTCTTCACAAAATTATTCCCGTTCACACCAAACACCCAGGAGATCCGAACGATAAACCAATGATCAAGCAAAGTGGTGACCAACTTTTCCCCTTCATATTTGGTCAAGCCATAATATCCGATCGGCCCCGTCGAATCTTCCTCTGTAAAGGGGGTCTCCCCTTCTCCGTCAAAAACATAGTCGGTGCTGATGTACATAAACTTGGCGCCGATCTCTCGGGCAGCCTGAGCCAAATGCCTTGTGCCCTCCACATTGACCTGCCAGCAGGCTTCACGATCATCCTCCGCTTTATCTACAGCGGTGTAAGCCGCACAATGGATCAAGGCATCCGGCTTCAGCTGCCTAACTAGCTCAAAAACAGCCGCCTCATCCGTAATATCCAAATCACGAGATCCCACGCCATGCATCTCCAATCCACGGCGCGCCCCCTCGCGAACCACATCATATCCCAGTTGTCCTGTATAGCCTGTGACTAAAATTTTCATTATTTATTCTCCATAAACAAAATTGTTTTCTGCATCAAGGATTGACGGGGCAGCCTGATCTTTCGCAGATAAAACAGGTTCGGCCAACTCCACCGGCCACTCGACACCGATCGTTGGATCGTTCCATATAATCCCGCGGTCACATTCCGGCGCATACAGCTCGTCCACTTTATACTGGACTTCCACATCGTCCGTCAAGGTCATGAACCCATGGGCAAACCCTTTGGGAACCAACAGTTGCTTCTTATTTCCCTCACTCAACTCAATCCCAAACCACTTTCCAAAGGTTGGGCTTCCCTTGCGAATATCGACCGCCACATCAAAGATCCTTCCGCGGGTGCAGCGAACCAATTTAGTTTGTGCCTTTGGCGCTAATTGGTAATGGAGTCCACGCAAAGTTCCCTTTGTCGCGGAAAAGGATTGATTATCTTGAACAAACTTCAAGTCCAGTCCCGCCTCACGGAACTTCTCCTCACTATACGTTTCCATAAACCATCCACGGTGGTCGCCAAACACTTTTGGTTCAATGACCAAAACCCCAGGTAAACTTGTCTCCATTATGTTCATCTTTTCCCTCCGTGCTGTTAGTCTATTTCTATATAATACCATGTCTGCTCCATTACCTGAAACAGACCAGATAATCCCTGAAGGCAAGTAGCGCTTGGGAAAAATGGTTTATTATGTAATATGTTCACAAAAAAGAGCAGAAGTTATCTGCTCTTTACCTCTCAATCACAAACCACGAGTTCCCATTCTGCTTCAACTGTTTATAAACCAACCCATTTAATTGAACCGTGGCGGTATCCTTATACTGTTCATACTGCTGTTTCTTCCTGCTCGGCAGCCGAAACCGTTTCGACCGAATCAGAAGAAGCTTCGTCCTGTTCCTTTTTGGCTTTCATTAGCCACTCCAGCGCTTCAGTAGAATCCGGATCTTCTTTCATCGCAATTTGAAAAGCGCTAAACGCATCCTCATATCTTCCATCCTCGAACGCTTCCTGCCCCATCTCCATACTAACCTCATATTTGCTGCTTGACCCACACGCACTAAGCATGGCAAGGAGGATTAAAGGACTAGCTAGCATAAAAAAACCGGACCCTTGTCACGAATAGGGACCTCTAACTTACTCAATCCCCCGCAATTTTTGCGATACATTGACCCGCTCTTGTTTTAGCTCCCATACTTGGTCCTGTAATCGATCAAATTCATAAGAGATAAGTGTATTGTTCATTTTCCCGTAGATTTCTAGCAACTTCGTGTTGATTTCATCAAATTTCCCCCATAATTGAGCTGTTAATAGGGCTTCGACCTGTTCTTTCACTAAGACATCTCTATTTTGAAGTTTGCTAAGGATGTCTTGCTGCCAATCCAAATCCCCGATTTCCTTTGCGTATTGATAAAGATCCAGATAATCATTGATCCTTATTCGCTTTGTTCTAATTCGCAAGCTAACGCTTTAGCACAGTGATGGGGTCAGACCCACTGGCGTTGCATATAATTAGAATTAGAATTAACAGGTTAATACACGAAATATTCAGATTAAAAACTTTGGCCATAAAGGGCTAAAAAGTCTAACTCGAATAGAGTTTGACCTCGTTACTTCCATTAACTGGATATATATGTAATAAACTTACTTTTTCTTAAGCCATTTATGACGCCAGGTGACCTTTGCCACGGTTCCCACAAACGGATAGACGGGTTCTTTGTTTTTGGGGACTTTTTGTCGTCCTTTCGAAGTACGCGTTGGCTTACGGTTGAGTTCCTTAAGAAATGCATTCCAACTTTTATCTGCATAGGTTCGGATTAATCGAAGGACCTCAAAAATAGTCTTTTTTGTCTTGGTTTCCAACTTTACGAGTAAAGCAGCTCCATATGCCATAAGGGCTAGAAACATCTGATTCCATATTCCCTGAGGTTTGGTACTGTGAATCTTAATCAGACGTAAGTGTTGTTTAATCCACTTGAAAAAGGTTTCAATAGCCCAACGGTGGTGATAGATCTCGGCAATTTGTACCGCGGTAAGATCGCGACGGGTGGTAGCAATCCGGTAAGTACGGCCTTTCTCATCCCGATATTCCACTAATCGTAAAGGTTTCTTCACCCGATAGGTAGACTGGCCAAGCTGAATTTCAGCATCCTTCAAAATCATCGGATCTTCGGGGAGATCGTTCTCTTTTATTATCGTGATGTTATGGTTTTCTCTTAGTCTAATCACGAATTCAATACCCTTTTCACCCATTTCCAGCCATTGATTGATTCTTTTAAAATTGATATATCCACGATCCATCACATAGGTTGCATCTGATTCTTCGATCAATACATCCGATCCCTCGGAGTCACCAATTGTGCCCGTAGAAGGAAGAATTCGATCAGGAAATACCGTATCTGCTGAAGTTACGATGAGACGGGTATGCATTTTTACCACCGTCCACTCTTTGGAAACGAAAGCCCAATCGCATAATCCAGCAGGTAATTTAATATGAGTGGCATCAATAATCCGTAATTTTCCGATCCCTCCGTCCAAACCTGGGGAATCGTTCGTGAGAGTGTAAACTTTGGCGATGAGGCGACTGAAGATTTCTTGAACCCATTCGGTAGGAAGATCATTGAGTCTACGACTTAATTGAGATCCGCTAATACTACTTAATTCAAGGAATTCTCGTAATTTCTTATGGGCACGAAGTTTTTCTTCCATGTCCGCATAAGAATTCCACTCATCTAACTGGGCTGCCACAAAAATTTTTAGTAACGATTCCGTGGAAAGCTTTTTCATCCTATAATCTAAAAGTGGAGAACCTTCCAAGGGTAAGAGAGAAAGACATTGACAAATGACTTTCTTATGCCATATAGTTTTGTTATCCATAAAAACTCCTTTGTAGATGCTTGTTTTGGATAACAAGGTCGATACTTCTACAATAGGAGTTTTTTTCATTTTCGTCCATATTCTTCTAAACATTTATTTGAAAAAATGGGCATTCCTAGCAAGATCTTAACGTTTTAATTTATATGCAACGCCAGTGGGTCAGACCCCATTAACGAGGTGAGGCGCAACAGCGTCTTATTGTCTAATCCTTCCAATAATAGGAAGAACTAATAAAACTGATATAGCACATAACACTCCTAGAGAGAAAAATGTGAAGTTTACAAGAAGTAAAGAAGCAAAACTTGAAGCTATGGTCATGCCGAGGTACATGGCCGAACTGTTTAATGACATCACGGTTCCCCTTATTCTTGGGCTTAATTGTGAAACGAAGGCAGTTAATGAGGATTGGCCCACCCCGATGGACGCACTCCAGAATAGATGAATGAAAACCGATAAGTAAAGATATCCAGTTAACAATGAAAAACTGAGAACAAAGAGGGCTGCTGAGAAACTTGCAAAATAAATGACTTTCTTCTCTCCTATTTTATCGGACCATTTTCCACCAAATAGGTTTCCAAATACACTTGTTAGTCCAGCCATAAATAGGACAATGCCTATTCCACCAACATCCAGATTGAAAACATCATGATAAAACACACCAATGTATGAAAACATGCCATGCAACCCCGCTGTCCAAAAGAATGTAAGAAGGAGCGCATACAGGACAGAGCGATTTGTGAAAGCTGTTTTAAATGGCATAAAGTATGTTTTGATCATTGAATCTGATCTTTGTTTCTGTGGTGGCGTTTGGGGTAAACCAATAAAGGCCAGTAGAAAAACAAGAAAAGCCAGGAACCCAACAACCCAAAAGGTCATTTGCCAATGAACGAATTCAGTTATAAAAGCTCCAACGGGTACTCCGATCACAGTAGATCCAATCATCGCTCCCATTACCATCCCCATCGCCTTCCCCCTTTCATGTGCAGGGAATGTATCTCCTACCAACGCAAAAACACTCGGCATGACAATGGCTCCTGCCAACCCTGTCACCGCTCTAAAAAACAAAATCGTATCGAAATCATTAGAAATGCCTGTAAGAAACGTCCCGATTGAAAAGACAAACATTCCCGTTACAATCATGAATCTTCTGCCAACCCTATCTGAAATAGGGCCAAATAGCGGAGCAGTCAATCCATAAACCAATGCGTATGCCGTGATAAGTAAGCCTCCTCTTTCCATAGGGGTATTTGTTGTTTCTGAAATTTTGGGGATTAAAGGAGATACCAACATCGAATCAAGTCCGACAAAGAAAGCACATATCCCTAAAATGAGTAGTAAACCTTTTCCTCCACCATATTTCTTTGCTAATTCAGTCATTAAACATCCTCCTCCATTGTTTCATATATGAAATATTATTTGATAGAAAAGCCTCATAAAATGAGGGCTGTTCATCATTTGTTTAATCAAATCACCATCAGTTAATTACTTCACATATGAAGTAATTACTCATAAAGAACCTATCTCAACTAAGATCCTTCTCTAACTTTATTAATAAATCTAAGAGTGTTGCCTGTTCTTTGTCACTAAGTGATTTGAAATTAGCTTCCAGAAAAGATTGATACAAAGAAGTCAGTGAATTCCGTAGCTCCATTCCTTTTTGGGTAAGAAAAACAAGGGTTTGGCGTTGATCTTCTGGATTTTTAGTCGTTCTAACTAATTGTTCTCGAACCATCCGATTAATGAGGGTAGTCATATTACTTGGCACACAACCGACTAACTTATAAAGCTTCGTCATCGTCATCGCTTCATCTTCTGTTAAGGTCACTAAAACACCAAACTGAACCGGTGTAATGCCTTTGTCCTCAAGGATCTGACTAAAATGTTTCTGGGAAAGGGTATTAACATCCCGAATTTTTAAATATAGCTGTCGAAGTTTTTCCGTGTGCATGAATTGTTGCCTCCAATATTTCATATGTGAAATATAACAACTGAGTTAAAATATGTCAAGTGGCATTTTGATTGCTTAACGCTCAGGCCCTTGGGCTGGCAGAAACGGCTCCCTTATAGATCCGAGAACCCTCTCTCGAGCCCAGCTCTTTTAAACACAATCTTTCTTGAACCAATCCATTTTATCTCGTCAACATCCCAGTACATCGAATCATAACATCCTAATCGACACGAATCTTCCCTTTTGAAAAACGGTCTCCACATTTTAATCGATACTATTTAATGAGTAAGAACAGAGCCCAATAGGGTAAATTTCGCCAATTAAGGTAAGTGGTGGTTAAAAGCTGTGAAAATCAACTGAATATTGCGTGTAGATGTAATGATTCACGTTTTCATACCATTTAAAACCTTATGATTAACGCTTACATGAAGGAATTTCGACTTTGCTCCCCCCTCTCGAAAACGAGATAATAAAGACATCAAGAGCAAGGGGGAAAAAACAATGCTAAAATTTTTGATGAATGTAATTAATGTACTTAATGAGACGCTTGAAATGGGAGACGATGTAAAAAATCGTTATCGCCATCTCTTTTATTCATAGATCTAAAGTTTCTAGGACTTGATCATTAGTCGTATTTTTTGAATCCAATTTATCGAAGGGTAACAAAGGGACCTAGTGTTTAATAAAATGATGCCGTTATGTCATGTCGGTTCCTGCTATACGCGCTGGCGTGTAATTGGTGTTTGTTTACCTTTCTTAACATAAATAATAGTTCTCCTCCCAGTTCCCTTGAAATCCGTGCAGATAGCCTTTGTTGGACTTCTGAACGTTTTTCTCAAAAGGGAACTTTTCTTTGGTCCTTTGTTCACGAGCTCGTAAGAAGGATGAATGAAAGTAGGAAATACAAAAATCTCTAGTGAAAGAGTGAGATATGTTACTTTTTCAAAATTACTAGAATAAGTTACGACTTTAAGTTCCTTCTCATCATTTCCGTTTGAAGCATTGTAATAAAATCTAGCTCCAAATTTAGCTGGACGGATCTTTCGTATGCTTGTATTAACTTTTCATCAGTTAATTGACTAAAGTCGGGCGATCTTCTTAATTTTCCTGTTGTTTGGTTTTGTACTCTATCTATCATCCAATACACTCCTATCCCCTTATAAATTCTGTCTACTCCATCTCCTTTAAGCACGGAGGACCCGTGACTTTTTAGACTGAACTACATCTAATTTCGATAACAGCTTTAACAGCTTGTCCGATGCTTATTGTGTTTTTAATACGGCAATTTTCGTAATACCATTCACCTACCGACAAATTTAACGGGACGTGATCTGAGTAAAATCAACATTTAAGTTATAACCGTTAGAAAGTTTTCACATGATACAAATTCTACTAAAGTAAAACCTGTATAAATGTGGCAAATAGCCACGTTTACTACCATCAAATTTCTAATAGACTAAATTACAACATATACTATATTTTTATAGTACTTTCATCCTTTATTGACAGTAATCGCCTTGGCGTAGGTTAAGTAACTTAGATTATAATCAAGACACAACCTCAAAACTCACAAAGCTCATCATTTGTGTTCTTGCATACTGAAATATTGGGATATGTGAATTGGGGGGAACAATGAAGAGAGAGTGGTTAATCAAACTTCGCAAATCCAAAAAATTTACTCAAAACGCTATTGCAACGAAGGCATTTATTGATCGGGGTTATTATGCACAAATTGAGGCAGGAGTACGTAATCCAAGTTTTACTGTGGCTTTAAATATTGCAAAAGTTTTAGATTTTGATCCTTTAATATTCTTTCAAAATCTGCATAATAGAACAAACTCTTCGCAGCAAAATATAAATCTGTCTGTGAGTGATTGTTTTCTAAATATGGACAAAGCAAAGATATTGTACCTGTACAGTAATTTAGAAAGTTACCTTCAATATGAAATGACGTTTATTTTAACTGGAATCCAAAAAGCAAGCCATACCCTTATTATTGATAACAAGAGGAACTGTAGACAATTTCCTATTTTATGGTTTATTTTGTAAAAAGATTAGCTAAGGACCGAGGTGAATAAGATGATCCAGTTAACAAAATTTCTGCAGGTACCACGTTCTACTCACATCCTATATTTTTTTGAAGATATAGACATGTATTTAAATAACCTCTTGGCATATATTACAGCTGGCGTTAAACTTGGTCATCATTTATTGGTCATAGAGAATTCTGATATAATGGATCAAGCTAAAACAAGAATGAATGCGCTCCTTTCTGAAGAAGAACAAAAATTGGTTCATTATTATGATAATCACTTATACTATCGCTGTTATGGAGAATTTCATATCCAAAGCATCCTTCAACATTTCGGTGAATTAGTAACTTCTTTTCTTTCCAAAAACGTTAATATCCGCACATGGGCTCATGTTGAATGGAAAAAACAAGATGATATTTCAAGCAAACTTATGGAATTCGAACGTCTTGCGGATTGTAGCGTGAACGATATGAAAGTTATGTCAGTATGTGCATATTCCTCCTCAGATATTTCTGCATCATTCCAGACTACCATGATGAGAAGTCATGAATATCTGATGACAGATAAAGAATTTGTTCAATCTCCCCTTTATCGGAAGACTGTTGGTGCCAAGGAAGATTAGTTGATATCCAATTTAAAGGGCACTTTCTCTGGGCCCTTTTTGCTGCTGTAGTTAAAATAGCCGAAGTCTCACACCAGACTATCCTTGGAACAAATAAACAGGATTATGATCCTTCGATTTTTCATCCATTCCACTGCCCGTCCAATTTTCCTCCTATCGATTAAAGACACTTTCGTTTATACTACATACTCATATGGAACTCCTTTTACAATGGGGAAAAGGATTTTAATCGATGTCCCTTTGCCTTCGGTGCTCATAATCGTCAGTTGCCCGTTATGGTCTTCGACAATCTTTCTGCTTACCATGAATCCAAGGCCTGTCCCATTTTCTTTCGTGGTATAGAAAGGATCCCCGATGTTCTTTAATTTCTCTGCAGGAATTCCGATTCCATGATCCATAAATTCGATTTCCATATTTTCTTCGGTACAATCTGTTTTTATCTGGATCGTTCCGCCATTTGGCATGGCCTCAATGGCATTTTTTAGAAAATTGATATACGCTTGCTTCAGCTTATTTTCATCACCAAGGATCCTGGTCTTCTTATCACAGTAAACGGTTTCAAAAACAATGTTCTTCAGGTTCGCCTGTGGCTCTAACAGGGTGACCACCTGTTTGATCGTTTGGGTGACATCTATTTCTTGGAACTCTGTTCTATTGTGTTTGGTTAACATTAATAGTTCAGTGATGATATCCTCAATTCGAATGATTTCGTTTGAGATGATATCAAAATATTCATCTTTGGGATTTGTTCGTAACATCTTCACGAATCCTTTAATCGCGGTTAAAGGGTTTCTGATTTCGTGTGCAATTCCGGCAGCTAGCTGTCCTGCCATACTTAGTTTTTCCGCTTGGACTAATTTGGCCTGTTCTTCTTTCCTTTTGGTTACATCTCGAATAATGGTATGAATGGCAGGTTCCCCTTCGTAGATCGTAGGGATGGACAGGGTTTCGCCGTAGAAGGGCTCTCCATTTAACTTTAAAAGAACCTGCTCTGCAAGCTCCGCCGTTTTGCCAGCTTCCACTTGGCTTATGCGTGCTTTATTCATTTCCACATAATCCTTATGTACAAAGTCGTAAGACGGTATAGCAATCAGTTGCTCTTTGCTCTCCCCTCCAAATAAAGTAACCAGGGAGTTATTAATAAACTTCCACTGTCGTTTTACGGAAATAGCAATCGCATCCGGCGATTCCTCTACTAATCTCCTGTAAACTTCTTCACGCAGCTTGATCTCTTGATCGGCTTTCTTTTTTTCGAGACTACTCACAAGCATGTGCACTGCGATCAGAAATGTAAAATTGAAGACGACGATAAACCCTGCAAAGGTCAAAAAATTAAGGTCTAAACTTTTTAGGTAATTGATATAGAAGTAATCAAACAGCGTATAAATCAATAACCCGAACATAAACCCGGAAGCCTGCGCTGAAAAGGGTTTTCCATTCTTCCAAAGCGTGCAGAAGTACATGACCACTGCAAAAATGAGGATAACGAATAAACCTTGTGGCAATGAGGAAAAAACGGTTTGAATAACTTCTAATGTAAGATCTCCTTGGGAACGTTTTACGATGGAATAGATAATTTGGGAAACGATATACAGAAATAATACAATGAGCCCCTTGCTCCATGTAAGCACAAAAAATCCGATGGTCAAAGGCACAATGCTAAGGTTGAGAGTGACTCCCTCTGATATTTGGAAGTTAAACAATGTACATAAAAATGAGGATAGAAATAATGTCGAGATTAGCAGAATTGTACTCCATGAAACGCCTAGAAACCGTTTATCGGTTTTGTTTCCCCAATATTCTAGGGCAAAAAAAGGTAAAAACACACAGAGCAAATTTGCAATCAAGTTAGTAACATCTACCAAGTCCCGTTTCACCTCGCTGCGTTTTTAGATGCTATCTACCAAAATATATCATGTTTATCAGAATAATTATACAAGAATCTAATTTGTCCCAATTAATAGCGTGGGCGCGCTTCGCTGGCTGCTTGTCAACGTGCGTGGTTCAGGTCTAAAATATATATTGGCCAACTATCCCATCTTTTCCATAAATATGATAAATGTCACATAAATATCAAAGTATATAGGCTAATATTACTATGTTTACTCAACGTGCTGAATTGGATAGGTAGAAAATTAACCGACAACGAAGGAAGAAAAGTCTTTATTCCTTTGATTCGGGACTGGGAGGTGCCATACATGAATGCCAACGAATCTACCACCATAAAAAAAATAGATCATCTAAAAGAACAATTAAATCGCGTGGCTGAGAGTCATCATTGGAGCTTTACCGATGATGAAGTGGTCATGATGAGTCAGCAGCTGGATGGGTTAATCGTTCAGTTTATGCAAGAGAAAAAAGCTTCTGTGCCGTAAGACCATAAAACGATTCTCTCTTGTGATTGGGGTAGGGAACTTTTTGGTGGAGTGTGAAAGAAATGTTGCTACATCTATTACATCCGATCCAACAGCAATATCAACTGTATCACCTCTTTCAACCTATTCTTCATCTTCCTTCTTTTTCATGTCTTGGATATGAGGCTCTTTTGCGGTCCCCTTATGGTGATCCCGAAACATTGTTCAATACCGCAATGAAGAACAAGCAAAAATATGAATTGGACGTTTTATCGATCAGATATGCCATCGAAACCTTCCATCCATCTTTGGAGGTTCTAGAAGGTCTATTATTTTTAAATATCTTTCCTTCTACCTTAAATCGATCATTTCTATTCTCTCAATTATGTGAATGGAAATATGAATACGTTCCACACAAACGAATTGTTTTGGAAATTAATGAATCAGAAAGGATTCAGGATCTGTCTATTTTTAGGCACATCATTCATTATCTTAAAGAATTGGGATATGGGATCGCCATGGATGACATTGGGAAAGGAAGCTCCTCTTTAGCTGCACTCACGATGATAGAACCGGATATCATCAAGTTGGATAAATGGTTCGCAGAAGATCTGTTTCGATCGAAGGAAAAGCAAAATTGCCTTAAGAGAATGGTCCGGTTCTGTGGAAGCGATGTTCAATTAATTTTGGAAGGGATCGAAACAGCTGAAACGCTAGATATCGCTCAATCACTAGGCGTTTGCTATGGACAAGGATATCTGTTTGGAAGGCCAGCGAGTCTTCCACTGGTGAAGGAAAGGTAATGGCCGATTTTAACGTCAGAAAAGGAGTATGGAATCTCTCATGAAACGAACGATTGCTATGAAAATGTATGCAGGGTTTGGCGCTGTTCTCCTCCTCATGTTATTGATGGGAGGATCTGCCTATCTAGAACTGAAACTGACACAAGATACCTATGAAAATCTACTGAATGATCGGGTGCAGAAGATGAATCTGATCCGTGATTTAACCGAAGTGTCGAAGGAAATGCAATTAGCGAACCGGGGCTATCTGCTCATTGGAAACGAAGAAAGTCTCTCTAGTTACCAAGAAGCAAAGGACAAATATAATCAACTGAGTCAGAAATTAGAATCCCTTTTAGTGAAAGAAACGGATCAAAAACTATTACAAGAACTAAATCAATTTACCGATCAATACATTCAAGTAGCAGAGGAAACGATTACCTTAAAAGGGTTGAACAATTCCCGCTATATCGAGGTCATCTCTACCCAAGGGCCTCCTCTGGTGATCGGTTTCCGAGACAAAGCAGAAGAAATGATGAACTATCAAAATGAGGCACTCACGCAGGCAAGAGCGGAAACGACCGCCAGAGTCAAGGAAATCCAATTTAATCTCATCCTGTTAGGGATACTGGCTCTACTCTTGGGAGGAGGCATCGCGTACTATATCAGCCGAACTATTTCTAGGCCCGTACGGAAACTGGCTGTTGCGGCAGAGAAAATGGCTGCAGGTGACTTAACGCAAGAACAAATCCATGTAAAAAGTAAGGATGAAATCGCAGATTTGGCTCGTTCCTTTCATAGGATGTCCCAATATCTGCGCCAACTCATCCTGCAAATTCAAGGCAGCGCGGAGCATGTGGCCGCTTCTTCCGAAGAATTATTAGCAACGACCGAACAAGCTACCCAGGCGACCCATCATATTACTTCTGCCATTCAGGAAGTCGCGAGTGGTGCCGAAACACAAGTTATTAGTTCGCAAGAGAACGTTCAGGCGATGGCAGAAGTATCATCAGGCATCCAACATATAGCGGAAGCTTCTGCGACTGTTTCAGATTCTGCACAAGAGGCGACCGCTCTTGCCCAACAAGGGAATCAATCCATTCAGCATGCGATCCAGCAAATGGATTCCATTGAAAAAGGAACCCAACATACCACATTGGCCATTCAACAGTTACAACAGCGATCCCAAGAAATTGGAAAAATCATTGAGGTTATTACGGGAATTGCCGATCAAACCAATTTGCTGGCTTTAAATGCGGCCATTGAAGCAGCGAGAGCGGGGGAACATGGAAGAGGATTTGCGGTGGTCGCCGATGAAGTCCGAAAGCTAGCCGAACAGTCCCGGGAATCTGCGAGTCAGATCGTAGATTTGATTGGGGAAATTCAAAAGGATACCGAACATGCTACCCAAGAAATAGACCACAGCAGCAAAGAAGTAGGTGTTGGCAAGACCGTCATTGATCAAACAGGGCAAGCGTTCCAGCAGATCTTATGCTCGGTGGAACAAGTTCATGAGCAAATTCAAGAGGTATCGGCAACATCTGAACAAATCTCAGCAAATTCACAACAAGTGTCAGCCTCTGTGGAGCAGTTCGTCCACATGGCAAGAGAAGCCTCTGAAGGCTCGCAAACTGTGGCCGCCTCTTCAGAAGAACAACTAGCTTCCATGGAGGAAATCACCGCCTCCGCTGAATCGTTAAGTACCCTCGCCCAAGAATTACAAGGGTTAGTCGCGAAGTTTAAAGTGTGAACTACCACCATGTAGATGGCCTGTATACATGGGAAAAGATACAGGTCATCAAACATTGTTTTACCAAGAGGTGACATTAATAATGAACGCCATCGTCAGGTTATCCGATCTCCTCACGATTCCTAGAAAAGTATGGTTCCTTGTATTATTTAGCTACTTCATTCCGATCCTCACCCAATTTATTGTTTCCGATGATCCTTTGGTTGAAATGGAGGCTTCGATTCTTTGGTTTCTCTGTTTAATTTCATCGGTATTGATTACCTATTATATGGGACTACAAGGTGGCATGCTGACAACCGTTTTTACCATCGTGGTTCATATCCTAACGGAAATCATGGACGACAGTGATGGTGTTATTTCTTATGATCATTTCGTGATCATGGGTGAAGTCGCTTTTACGAATATTCTATTGAGTGTTTCCATCGGCTATTTAATCCAAAAATTGAAGGCAGAAAGAACACGTTTAAAACAGGTGAACAGGGATCTCACCATAAAGAAAGAACAACTTCACAATATCTTTGATCATCTTGATGTAGCAATTTGGTCTTTGGATATGGAAACACAACTCCTTCAAGTTTCAGCGGGACTAGAAAGACTTTATGGCATTCCACGCGAAGAGATCCTCGATAAGTCAATTTTTCTTTGGAAGAGCCTCGTTCACCCGGATGATAAATGGATCGCAGAAGATCTAGATGAACAATTCCTTTTGGGTATTCAGGGTACTGGGGTGTATCGAATTAGAAGGCACGACGGAAAAGAAAGATGGGTTCAAAATCGTGGAGTTCCGCTGGTTGATCAATATGGGAACGTCCTCCGGATTGATGGGGTGATCTTAGACATTACGGAAGAAAAGAACAAACATGAAATCATTAAGAACATGGCCTATCAAGACCCCCTCACCCATTTGCCTAATCGTCGTTCCGTGGAAGAAAGGTTAACTGCAACCATTAAACATGGACAGAATGGGACACAGGAATCGTTTTCTGTTCTATTCTTGGATTTGGATGGTTTTAAAAGCGTAAATGATACCTTCGGACACGATATAGGGGATTTGTTACTTCAAGAAGTCGCATCCAGATTAAAACATTGTATTCGTAAAATGGATATCGTAGGGAGATTGGCAGGGGACGAATTTATCATTCTTCTACCACAAACTCATCAAGAAAAGGCAATCGAGGTTTCACAGAGAATCATAGATGAACTGCAAAATCCCTTTCACATCCACCACCATCAACTAAGGGTAACGACAAGTATAGGCATCTCTCTATTTCCGGAACATGGACAAGACGTTAAAACATTAATGAAACACGCAGATGATGCCATGTATTTAGCAAAGAAATATGGAAAAAACAAGTATCATCTATTCCGGGGATTGCATCATGATTCGTGTATTTCACAATGATTGCATATGAAGCGCAACATCGGTAGGCTTAATAAACCGATTACCAATATGTTCATAATTCGTTAATAAATAGATCATAGGCAGACTACATCTTCTTACTATAATTCTATCAGATCATCGAAAAAGGAGAAGAAGGTAGAAGATGAAAAAGAATCAATGGAGTATAAAAGCAGCCTTGTTGTTACTTACCTGTAGTTTAACATCTTTGCCTGGAATAATCTCTGCACAGGAACAGACCGAGATGACTCGTGTCGTTATTGATGGACAAGAACTAGAAACCACCACCTTTTCACAGAATGGCCATATGATGGTCCCCGCAACATTTTTGAGTAAAATTGGAACGACAGTTGGCTGGGACGAGCAAAAACAGGCCGTGGTTCTGCAACGGGAGAAAAACCAGTTAGTCCTTCCGTCAGGGAAGAGCCATGCTGCATTGTATGTCGAAGATCAAAGCAAATGGCGGAAAGATGAGATAGGTTTAACGATCATGAACCAAGCCGATGCAACCTATATCCCCTTTCGCTATGCTGTTGAATCACTAGGAATGAACGTTCATTTCGATCCTGCTCAGGAAGCGGTTTCTATTGATACAACCATCAAACCAAAACAGAATCAATCGAATGAGATAAAATGGCTCTATCGAATTACCGAGGCGGAAGCAGGCGGAGAGAGTTATCAAGGAAAAGTCGCCGTCGCCGCCTCGATCCTTAATCGCGTAGAGAGCCCGGATTGGCCAAATACCATTAAGGATGTGATTTTCCAAGTCGTTGAGCAAAACGGGAAAAAATACTATCAATATTCCCCTGTAAAGGACAAGCGAATTTACCAAGTTTCCGTAACGGAGGAAACGAGAAAAGCTGTTCAGGAGGCACTGAACGGGAAAGACCCTTCCAAAGGTGCCGTCGTTTTTTTCAACCCTGATAAAACGGACAATAAGTGGGTCAGAACAAGGGAAGTAACGGGTACAATTGGTGATCACGTATTTGCACAATGATGCTCCTAATTGCTGGGCATTGTCTAAATATCGGGCACTTCTAGCCGGAGTTTGATAAGGGTAGATTTCTACCCTTATTTTCATGATTGGATTAGAAAGTAATATAAATAGGTGGAAACTTAATCGGGATTGCAAACGATTACAAATTACGTTTCAAAGATCCCCCTAGACAACGCTTTATCTCAGTGATGGGGTCTGAGCCCTTTGGCGCTGACTGAGAACGTGGAGAATCACCGTGCCCTGTCACGAATCCAGGGTATTCCTGACTGGGAACGTGGAAATCCATCGGCGCCTGTCACGGATCCAGGTTATTCGTGACTGGGAACGTGGAGAATCACCATGCCCTGTCACGAATCCGGGGTATTCCTGACTGGAAACGTGGAAATCCACCGGCGCCTGTCACGAATCCGGGGTATTCCTGACTGGAAACGTGGAAATCCACCGGCGCCTGTCACGAATCCGGGGTATTCCTGACTGGGAGCGTGGAAAACCACCGGTGCCTGTCACGAATCCGGATTATTCGTGACTGGGAACGTGGAATTCCACCGGTGCCTGTCACGAATCCGGGGGATTCCTGACTGGGAGAGTGGAAAACCACCGGTGCCTGTCACGAATCCGGATTATTCGTGACTGGGAACGTGGAATTCCACCGGTGCCTGTCACGAATCCTAGTGATTCCTGACTGGGAGCGCTGAACCCCCCGGACTCCTGTCACGAATCCCGGTTTTCCCTGACTGGATCAGACCAAAATCACGCATTCCTGTCAGAATTCAAGTCCTAAAAGAGGTTTGCAACGGCAAGCCTCTTTTTTTGTTTGGATACATCAGGTTTTATTTGTTTTTTTAGGAAAAAATATGTATGGGCAATGGGGGGATCATTTTGACATGGGATATACTTAATATTATTGGAACGATTGCTTTTGCGATCAGCGGTGCGATGATTGCCATGGAAGAGGACTATGATCTATTGGGGATTTCCGTCTTAGGGTTGACTACCGCTTTTGGCGGGGGGATGATCCGCAACGTATTAATTGGAATTCCTGTTCATACGATTTGGACACAATATCATTTATTTGAAATTGCCCTTCTTGCTATTATTGTCGTTTTTTTATTACCGAATATGGTCAATAGATATTGGATCAAGTGGGGAACTTTTTTTGATGCGATTGGTTTGGCGGCCTTTTCCATTCAAGGTGCGAACTATGCCGTTCAAAGCGGGGCTCCTTTAAGCGCTGTCATGATTGCATCGACGTTAACCGGAGTTGGCGGCGGGTTGGTACGCGATATTTTGGCAGGAAGAAAGCCCATGATTTTTCGTTCGGAGGTTTACGCTGCGTGGGGGGTATTAACAGGGCTGGTAGTAGGACTGGGTTGGGTCCATGGTACGTTTGAAATTCTCCTTCTTTTGATCGTCATTGTAACATTAAGGATGTGTTCGGTGATCTTTAAATGGAATCTGCCAAAGCATTTCAGAGGAAAATCATAAATTGAGGAGGGAATCGTAATGATTTTAACGGAAATGATGGATAAATTGGAACAAAAAGAATCGCGGATGATTGAGATTCGACGTTACTTGCATGCACATCCTGAGCTTTCCTTTGAAGAAACAGAAACAGCTCATTATATTGAGGAATTTTACAAAAACGTTCATATCGACAAAATCGAAACCCATTTCGGCGGCCAGAATGGTGTCGTCGTGACCATTAACGGAAAGATGCCTGGTAAAACAATTGCTTTGCGGGCAGATTTTGATGCCCTTCCTATTAAAGAAGAAACCGGACTGCCATTTGCTTCGAAGAACCCAGGCGTGATGCACGCATGCGGTCATGATGGACATACAGCTTATATGTTAATTCTGGCTGAGACCTTGGCGGAAATGAAGGATGAACTGGAAGGTACAATTCAAATCATTCATCAACCGGCTGAAGAAAAATCTCCAGGCGGTGCACAAGGTATGATGAAGGCCGGCGTATTAGAGGATGTGGATGTGATCTTGGGTATTCACGTGATGTCCACCATGGAAACGGGAAAAATTTATTACCATGCTGGCAACACACAAACAGGACGTGCGGATTTCACCTTACGGATTCAAGGGAAAGGCGGACACGGATCTTCCCCCCATTTATCCAATGATGCGATTGTCGCGGGAAGTTCTTTTGTGATGAATCTGCAAACTATCGTTAGCCGGAGAATCAATCCTTTTGATACAGCGGTTGTTACCATTGGTTCTTTTGATGGGAAAGGGGTGAGCAATGTCATCAAAGACGCCGTTACACTCGAAGGAAATGTTCGCTACATGTCCGATGAAACAAAGGAAATCGTTGAAAAGGAAGTACGAAGATTAGCGCATGGACTTGACGAAACATTTGGTGTGACAACGGAATTGCAATATTCCAATGATTATCCTGTCCTCTATAATGATCCGGCAGTGACGGAACACGTCAGTCAAGTTTTAAAACAAGCGGATATAAAAGAAGTGACGGAAGTAGCGGAAACCACCCCACAGCCGCCATCTGAAGACTTTGCTTTTTACTTGCAAAAAAAGCGAGGTTGCTTCTTCTATGTCGGGGCCATGCCAGATGACGGTCCGTTTTATCCCCATCACAATCCGAAATTTGATATTAACGAAAAATCGTTGCTCATTAGCGCAAAAGCAATGGCTGCCGTGGCTTTGTCCTACTGTGGGAAATCGGCTCATTGAGGATTGGCTTCGATGGTCTCAATAAATTTTTCGATGGTTGAAGTTAAGAAAATGTCGGCTCTTCTGATGAAAACCGTTTTAATCTTACTGTATTGGTCTGGTAGTGTGTGACATTGGATGAGTTTACTTTGTTCCATATGGGTGACGACTGACTTGGGAACAAATGAAATGCCTAGTCCCTCGGCCACACTACGCAAGATGGTTTCTAATGTACCGAATTCCATCACTTTATGCGGGGTGGCGTCCTGGTCTTTAAACCAAGCTTTAAGACGCGCCCGGTATCCACACCCTTCACTAAAGCATAAGACCGGTTCCTCTTTCAACTCTTCCAGTGTGGTGGCACGCATGTCTGAAATGAGAACAAGCTCCTCTTGAAATACTTCATGGGAAATAAGATCCGGATGAAAGTTGGATTGTGTAACGAATGCTCCATCCAACTTATGATTCAATACTTCTTTTTCTAGTGTTTCCGTTACACCAGTATATAAAGACAAATCGACATTTTTATATTTCTTAATATAGGTAGACAATAATTTTGGTAAATGTATGACCGTTTCAACGGTTCCAATATCCAATTTTCCAGACGGTTCTTGATTACTTTGAACAGCTTTCTTCATTTCATCGGTTAGCAATAATATTTTTTTACTATAAGCTAATAGTTTTTTTCCTTCGGGTGTCAAACTCATCCCCCGACGATGCCGGTTAAACAAAGGAGTATTCAGCTCCGTTTCGAGCTTCTGTATTCTCGATGTAATATTCGATTGCACGTAACTAAATTCTTTGGCCGCTTCGGTAATCGTCCCCTTTTCCGCCACCATCTGAAAGATCTCTAAGTCCTTAAATTCCACGATCGACCCTCCCTTTCATCTCTATTTCTATGATATCAAAAAAAATGATGATAAACATTATTATTATTCATTTTACAGGATGCCCTTATAAGGAGATGATGTATAGGTCAACTTAGAGTCGGAGGTAGAGGGAAAGTGAGAAATAGTGTATTGTTAGGGGCCTTTTTATGTTTTATCGCGGCTGTATCGTGGGGAGCCATGTTTCCTGTAGCACATGCAGCTTTCAAACATATTGATCCCTTTTATTTTACAATCATTCGTTATGGATCGGTTACGATCATTCTGGTAGCCATCCTATTATGGAAAGAAGGAAAGCAGGCTTTTCGATGGGAAGGAAAAGTCCTTCCCTTATGGTTTTTCGGTACCATGGCGTTCGCGGTTTATAATCTACTTATTTTCTGGGGAGAAGATTTATTAGGGAAATCAGGCGTGATGGTGGCTTCCATTATGGAGTCGCTGATGCCGATGATTTCAATCGTGATTGGCTGGATGATGTATAAAAAGCGCCCCCATCCTTTCACATTAATCTGTGTGCTCGTTTCCTTTATTGGTGCCGTGTTCGTGATTACAAAAGGGGATCTTCAAGCCTTTCTTGGTACGACGGAGCATCTTGTACCTTCCTTGCTCATCTTGGTTGCCGTAATTGGCTGGGTGATTTACACGATGGGCGGCAGTGAGTTTCGCGGTTGGTCTGCTTTACGGTATTCCACGTTAAGCTGTTTACTTGGGACGATCACAGCCGTTGTAATTGTCGCAGTTGCAACGCTTGCTGGATCGATCACCGCGCCATCAGGAGAAGACCTCAAAGCGGCAAGTCCGCATTTGCTGTTTATGATCCTTTTCCCTGGTGTCATTGCGTTGCTTGGTTGGAACATCGGGGTAAGTCTATTATCCCCATTAAATGCATTACTATTTATTAATTTTGTTCCTGTTACAACACTCTTCATTTCGGTTATTCAAGGGAATCCCGTAACGATATTCGATCTACTTGGTACCGCCTTTATCATTATTTCCCTATTGTCTAATAATCTATTTGTAAGGATGTTGCAAAAGCAAAAGTCAACTCAGCCTGTTCGAACAGGCTTGCGTGAGCGTGTATCTTAACTTGCAATGCAAGCAGAAAAAAAGTAACGAACTCCTTTGGTCAGGGGCGTGATCGTTACTTTTTTCTTTTGAGTTTAAAATTACCATAATCGATAACGATGATCCTCCTATTTCTTAGACGTAAGTTATCCGCCTTAGGTTTACGGTTGCGAGTGATATCTATAGGTTTAATCCCATGTTTTTTAAACTTACGTTTAAGTTTTAGCAACCTTTTCTTGTATTTTTTCGAATCTGGAAACGGTGTATCTACTTTTTTCATGATGATCCAACCCCTTCCATGATCAAACACCTTGGCAAGGTGTTTTTTTACGGAAGATGAAGCCTTTTTATATATTCTACCTTCTTTTTTGTTACATTTAATCCCTTTAGGTCTCTTAGCTACCTTTAACACCTTATCGTGACTAATATCATAAACGACTCTCCACTTTCCTGATCCTATTACACTACTACTTTTTATAAGGCGTTTAATCCTCCCGCTCAATTTTTTAAAAATACTTCTCTTAATTCGATTACCCATCCTTCCTATCACCTCAGCTCGCCTTTTATATATTTTATTCAAGTCAAAACTAATAGATAAACATATTTCAGCGGATTATTTCGGATACCAATATGCTCATAATTTGTTAATAAATAAATTATAGGTAGATTACATCTTCGTACTATACTTCTCAAAAAGGAGAATAAAGTGGAAGATGAAAATGAATCTTTGGAGAAAGAGCACAAGCGTTGTGAAATGACTCGTTTCGTTATTGATGGACATGAATTAGAAACCATTACTTTTTCACAGAATGGCCATATGATGGTCCCCGCAACCATTTGGGACGAGCAAAAACAGGCCGTGGTTCTGCAACGGGAGGAGGATCAGTTAGTCCTTCCGTCAGGGAAAAGCCATGCTGCATTGTGTCTCGAAGACAAAAACAAATGGAAAAGGGATGAGCTATCTTTAACAACGATCAACGGTTATAGCGAATCACCGAGGTAGAAGCAGGCGGAGAGAGTCCCGATTAGCCAAATACTATTAAGATGGGAGAATTCACAAAGTTTCCCTAACCGAGGAAACGAGAAAGGCTGATCAGGAGGCACTGAACGGGGAAAAAACACGGAAAATACACCATTACTATGGCCGAATACCGTTCCTATACATAACACTTTTTCATACCCTATTAACAAATTTTAATAGGAGATGAGAACCAATATGGGCATAAGAGGGCCAAAATGCTTTACAGCAACGCATACCCCCTCTGCAATAATAGGGACTATTGATGTAAACAACCCATTTGTAACGGTTTTTGAAGATACAACAATGAATCATAATAAAATACTTTTTACAGTTCGAAATTTATCTATCACAGAAACCTTTACCGTCACAATTCACACAGATTCCGATGATCCCGATCCGATTATAGTGCCGCCAAATCCGGATGAGCCAGCAGCACTCGATAGCAATGAAACCTCCGTGCAAGTTGAAAATGCAAGGCTGATTACAATCAGTTCTACTCATAATACTGATGATCAACCTAATTTTCAGTTCAGTGTTACCAAAACCTTTTGTATCTGTTGCCAGGGGAGACAATGTTCAATTGATACCCATACATTCAACAACACAATAGGGGTACCAGCAGGTAGCTCTAGAACCGTCTTTCAAGATCTTACTACCAACCATAATAAGACTATTGTTAGACTTAGTATCACCCAAGTAGAAGGAGCAGTACTCAGCAACGCAGGGATTACTGCCACATTCCGAACGGATCTGGTCACAGAGAATAGAACGATCTTCAATTTCCAACCCTTAATTATTCAATGGGAAGATTTGCGAGAGATAACACTTACCCCTCTAGCCGATCCTGGTGGTTCCTTTAATGTTGCCGTAGAATATCAAAAAACCTTCTGCATCTGTTGCCCATGAGGAAGTGCGTAAGAGTTTGTGGTATTTCCTGGGATAATAGGGAAACTAGCTGGATTCTGATAAGGGTACATTCAAAAAATAGGGGAAGTCAAGTCGCGAATCGCTCGGATTCGTGACTAGCTAGCATGAATATCATGGGGACCTACCGGAAGATCTATAATAGTATTGATATTAGAAGAGTGGCACTACCTTATATGCAAGAATTAGCAGGGAAGTATGGAGAGACCTCTTATCTAACAACAATCGATTATTCAAAATATGAAGGGATTGTTCTTGAAAAAATTGAATCAAATAAGACTTTGATTGTCGTCCGTCCAGTTGGCAGTAACTTTCCTTTATATGCCTCCGCTACAGGAAAGTCACTTTTATCAGGTTTAACAGATGAGGAGCTAGACAATTACTTTGAACATGTCCAACTTATTCCGTTTACCGAAAGGACACTAGCCTCGAGGGAAAAATTAAAAGAGGAAATTGAACTGATTAGACATCGCGGATATGCAACTACTCATGAGGAAATGGGAGACGGTGCCTCAGCCATTAGTTCTCCGATTCGTAACTATCAAGATAAAGTTGTTGCTGCTATAAGCCTTGCAGGACCTTCCCAAAGAATGATGGATCAAATTCCCTACATAGTCCCAGAAGTTAAGTCTATAGCGGAAATGATTTCAAAAGTCTTATAACACTTTAATTATGGAAATCACCAAAATCCAAAAAAACACTTGCTATCAATAAAAGTTGCGATTTTGCTCTTAACGGGAGCATGTAATACCCATACCTCTTTAGGAGTCCGGCAAAAGTGGCAAAGCCAATAGAGACTTGAAAAAAGATGAAAGCCAGCGCATATAGACGCTGGCTGGTAGTTAAGGATTATAGGCTTAGTGCTAACCACCCTTTAGACGGGTGGTTTGATTTTTGGGTTGCTTTGAGCATTTTCTTTACTCACCAGAAGATAAAAGCCTTTCTTTCTATTCCATGAGTAAATTCGGTAAAAAGGTAGTTATCGATGGAATGTAGACGAGAATAAACAGCACGACTATAACCGCTATGACAAACGGCCAGATTTGCTTCGTATAAGCCGTTGTCGTGATTCCATTCAAGGTACTTACCGTATACATCATCGTTCCGAGTGGTGGGGTAATTCCTCCAATGGTCAGATTCAACACCATTGCAACTCCAAAGGCAACTGGATCGATTCCCAATTGATTAATAATGGGCATTAAGAGCGGAGTCATAATGATCAAATTCGCAGTACCCTCTACAAAGCATCCTAATATAAGCAAGGAAACGGTTATGATAAATAAGATGACATACGGATTCGAGGAAAAGGATATCATCATTTCAGCAGCTTTGTGCGGAATCCGCTCCCAAGAAAGCATACGACCAAATGTGGAGGCAGCTGCTACAATCAGCATGATGACTCCAGTGATTCGAACCGTACTCGCCAATACATGTGCCAAGTCCTTTAATTTCATCGTACGATAAATAAAGAAACCTACAATTAGCGCATAAACAACAGCCATGGCTGCTGCTTCCGTATGAGTGAAAACTCCAAAGCGAATTCCTCCGACAATAAGTACTGGGAGTAACAGCGCCCAGAAGGCTTTGGCAAAGGAATCCCACATTTCCTTCGGTGATGCGATTTTCTCACGTGATGGCTTATAGCCTCGTTTTCTTGCTGTAATATGAACGGTGATCATGAGTGCAAGACAAAGCAGTATGCCTGGTAAAATCCCACCAATGAACAATTTACCAATGGAAACATCAGCTAGAAAACCGAACAAAATGAGGCCAATTCCAGGGGGAATAATTGGACCGATAATTGAACCTGCAGCTGTTAACGCCGATGACCATGCCCGGTCATAACCGCGCTTTACCATCTCAGGAACCAAGGTCTTAGAAATGGCTGCTGCATCTGCATTCGAGGATCCAGAGAGGCCACCCATTAATGTGTTTGTGAGGACATTTACATGGGCTAAACCACCAGTCAAGTGACCGACAAAAGCTTCTGCAAAACGAATCAGGCGTGCTGTCATGCCTCCTGCATTCATCAACTCACCAGCTAGGATGAAAAATGGGATAGCTAGCAGCGGAAAAGACTCGATCCCGGTAACAAATGCCTGAAAAACAAGCTGTGTCGGAACGGAATCATTCGTTAAATAATAAAGTAGCGTGGCGCCCGCAATGGCAATGGCCACCGGCATCCCTAGGGCCACGATGACAGCTAATACCCCTAATGACAAGCCAACCATTATAACGCCTCCTCCACATTTGGTTTATTCCGTTCTTCAAGCTTTGCTAAATCATTAGATAACACTATTTTGATATCTGAGATGATATGGCCTAAAACTCGGATGAACATCAGTCCAAAACCGATCGGCAAAGCCAGGTACACTACCGTATAATGCATCTGAAGCATTCCCGTCAGCTTTTTCCACCCTAAATCCCAAGCAAAATCCCATCCTCGAACACTAAAATCGACTAATAAGTACAGCATAACGATATTCATCAGTACTTCCAGGATAATCCTTGGTTTAACCGGTATCATCTGGACTAAAAAATCAATACTCGGATGTAATTTATGCCTAGCAGCCGCTCCGACTCCAAACATAACCATCCAAACAAATAAAATGGTAGAAATTTCACTAACCCATCCAACGGGGGCATTGAAAATATACCGCAAAACAACATTCAGAAAGACAAAAATGACAATCCCAGCCAAACAGATCCCGCCCAAAAACTCTTCAAGGTAGTTCCAGGCCCAGCGCAAGATTTTCATCTCGTTAATCCCCCCTTTTCATGAATCCTTCCCGGCTCATCCACCGGGAAGGTCTAAATCCAAATGATTATTTCTTAAGCAATTCTTGAATAGTATCGTATAGACCAGGAGACCATTGGTCAAACTTCGTATAAACGACTTTTGTAGCTTCACGGAAAGCATCTACATCCACGTCTTCGACGAATTTAACACCCTGTTCTTCTAACTTCGTTTTCCATTCGGCTGTCTGTTCAATCGCTGCTTTCGATTCTTCTTCCCCAAACTTCTGGAATTCTTCAACCAAGATCTGTTGAATATCAGCCGGTAGGCTGTTAAAGTAATCTGCTCCGATTACAAACCCAGTCAATGCTTTAAAGTGACCTGTCATCGAAATGACCTTCGCATTTTCATATAGTTTCGATCCATAAATGGTTGATAATGGAGCTTCAGCAGCATCAACTACACCACTGGATAGACCTGTATAAACTTCAGACCACTGTAATTCTGTTGGAGTCGCTCCCATTGCAGCAATGGTTTCCTTCCACATTACATTCGGTGGGATACGCAGCTTAACACCTTTTAAATCTTCCGGCTTGCGAAATTCTTTATTACTGATGATATGACGTTCACCGAAATACCAGTTTAGCGCAAGAACCTTGAAGCCTTTTTGCTCCATTTGAGAACTGATCCCTTTGTACCAATCAGAACTTGTAATCTTCGCATAATCATCTGGAGAATCTACAAGGAATGGCCCATTAAGAACACCGATATCTGGAACATAGTCCTGCCAGTAACCTGTATCCCCGTGTCCAATAACAGGAGCTCCAGCTAAAATTTGCTCATAGGTATCCTTATTAGAACCTAAGCTAGAATTTGGATATACTTCAATCTCAACCTGGCCATTCGTCCGTTCCTTCACCTTGTCTGCCAATTTTTTAGCATAAACATTGATCGGTTCATTATCGGCGATAACAGTACCCAACTTAATAACGTACTTTTCTTGGCTTCCTTCTTCCTTTTTCTCAGCAGATGAATTATTATTAGTAGTGTTTTGATCTTGTTTCTGGTCGCTGCTCGATGACGATCCACCGCAACCGGCTGTGACCAGGGACAATACGAGTACCGTTAACATGCTTAAGTAACTTGCTTTTTTCATTTTACGACTTCCCCCTTATCATTTTCTAATGTTTCATTCATCAAAAATCTTTCAAACCGCTCTAATATAGTTTAGATCACCTCCCCAAAAGCTTAGATGGATAGAGAGAATAGCGTTTTTCCAAATAGAAGCTTCTGCTCTTTTTGGAGAATTTGTTCAATCCATTCTAATCGTTCTTGACCTGCCATAAATTCCAATTTACGGAATCCAAATGGATCAATTTCCTTACGGATCAACCGCAGCTGTTCCTTTGATGGCGGTGTTGTTTCTTGGAGATCTGGACTAACCTGTAATGCAAATCCAGTATTGGCTTGAACATCCTCTAGATCGATCCCCGGATGAATATGCGTGAGAACAAGCTGACGAGAAGTTCTGTCCAATTCAAATACTCCATAGTTGGTAACCGTTTTCAACACTCCATCTGCTAGATGGACACTTTCTCTTTCGTCCTTGGTCACGAAGTGTCTATTTCCACTAACGAAATCAACAACATCGACCATTCGCTTCTGATCCTGACGGGTGATGTAAAAGAGAGAGTTATGATGGAAATTAATCACATCCGCTAATCCAGCCTGGCCCGGAAGCCTGACCTTGATCCGTTCCGCCTTTCTGATCAAGGAATTATTAATTCTTCCATGTTGATCCATCTGAGCCGTAGAACCGAACTCGACAGAAACCAAGCTTTTTTGATAAAGCCATTGCCATAAATCTTCAATCGCCCAATGAGAGCTGCTAGATTGATAGGCAAAAACCTCGGCTAATGATAATGTGATTGGATAAGCTGGAATATCGTTAAGCCCAGTGAAAGGAATCAACACCACATTTGGAACGTGCGTTTTCTTCGCTAACAAATAAGCAACCATCGATAATGGGGTATTCGATCCAACCGTGCTTACGACACCATCCTTAACTTCCTTGGCTAACAGACAAGCCATCAACTCATCCATGTGAAAGGGTTCTTCCTCGTCTGCCGAATCACTTGCAGATTGCCGCAATTGACTCTCAAACTGTTTGATTTCTATTTTCGTAAAGCGCTTTAATTTCCCTAATCGATCCCCCAGCACTTCTCCATCTGGCTGTTGGATTTGGTGGTAATTTTGATCCATTTTCGCAGTTTGCATCGCGTGTTGGAGCTGCCAATAATCTGCGATGTAATAGGGCAAACACGAGGACGGGTAAGCCCCTCCGGAAACCTGGCAGATTCGATTGATCAGGAAGTGGGGAATAATCACACCTCGAGGATCTGCATCCAGCTTTCCTTCTGGTACAATTTCCTCAACACTGACAAACGTTTGTTTAGATGCGCCGATTAATAAGCGATCCATTCCTTGCGATCCAAGTATTTGGATATTTCCTTTTTCATCCGCTTTTTGTGCATGAATCAGTGCCACATCAGGCTGAAACCCACGCATTAAGCCAAGTGTTTCACCGGTAAAAGGACATTCCATCACTTTATAGTAATCGGTTTCCTCATGGAAGCCTGATCCTACTGGTGGTTTCAATGGCAGATAAGGAACATTTTGCCGTCCGGCCTCCAATGCCTGTGTCATTTGCAGTGCGGTCCACTCTTCCCACTCTATCTCTCCATTTTCAATCGCTTTGCGAAAGAAGGGAGAGAGTCCAAACAAATCCATACTGGCGAAACTGAATATCACTTTCTTCACCAATTTGGCAGCAATGAGTTGATCTAAGGCCAACCCGCTGCAATGAGTAAGAACTGTTAGATTCTTGACTCCCTTTTTGACCAGTCCGTCAACAAGTGCCACAGGGATTCGCACAAACCAGAATCCCCCAATTGCAACCGTATCCCCATCCTGAATCTGGGACAGCATCCCTTCCATCGTGTCAAGCTTTACAGGATGTTGATGAAGGTAATCCATTTAAGATCCCCCTTTGATTAGAACCACCCATGCTTATAGTAAGAATCTAATGGATGGATCCCATTCTGCACATCATTTCGCACATGATTCTCGGTGGCAACCAATTCCTCTGCTCGAAGTAAAACATCCTGTGCTGCATCCTTCGGTACGACTAGCACTCCATCCTTATCTCCTACAATGATATCATCCGGATGGATGGATACATTCTGAATTCGAATCGGTACATTGTATTCTTTTAAGCACCATCTTCCCATAATATCAGCAGGTGTCGTATATAGATGGAAAACGGGAAGTCCAAGCTTCTGAATATAGTCTACATCCCTCACTCCACCGTAAATGACAGCACCTACTCCTCCGCGTGCTTTAATGGTTGTTGCCGAGAGTTCCCCTAAGTGCGAGCAGGTGTCATCATTGGGCTGGCTGATCACAATATTGTGTTTTTGGACATCGCCCAGCATTTTTAACATCGGTACGAAGACGACCTCCGGGTCCTCCGAATGAGTTGCCTCCCCTCTTACCGTAAGGGCTGTACCGCATAATTTCGCATCTGCTGTCAAACCCTTTAGCTCTTTTGGGAGCACTTGATCATGAAACCCCAGAAGATCCAAGGCATCCGAAATCGCTCCGGTGTAGATCTTCGAAAAACGTTCGATCATTTCTTCTAATGGAATCGCTATTGTTGTCATTGCTGTTCCCTCCTTCTTTTTCGGATGAACAAAACTATGCATTTTTCTTTTCTACTAAATATAGATGCTCACAAGCCAGCACTACTTCATTTCTTTGGTTAAATACTTCAACTAATTCACTGACGATTCCAAAATTAGGCCTTTTTGGACTATCCTTCTTTTCTTTGATTGTAGCTCTTACTCGGATGGAATCTCCGATAAATACGGGCTTAATGAACCGCAGGCGTTCATAGCCATAAGAGAAAGCCACCGGGTTGATCTCCCCTGCAGTCATCCCTACTGCAACGCTGAAGATCAACGTCCCATGGGCAATTCGCTGTCCAAATTCCTGTGTTTTACACCATTCGGCATCCATATGGTGGGGGTAAAAGTCCCCTGTTTGTCCCGCATGGATCACAATATCTGTTTCGGTAATGGTCCTTCCTGTCGAGTCACGATAAAACCCAATCTCGTAATCCTCAAAATAGATCTCCTTGCTCATGAACTCACTCCCATCGCCTTGTTAATTGTTTCTGCGCATTTTCTCAGTTCCTGTAGCAGCTCCTCTTTATAATCAGGATTATCTGGAGGAGTTAAATAAGGAATTGCCAACGCCGCACCTATACCAATTTTTGGATTCCCAACTAATACAGAAATATCTTTGATTCCCTGTAGTGTTTCATTCTCTGATGAAGCATGACCCTCTTTTCTTATCTGTTCCAATTTGCCGCGGAATTCCAGCTTTTGCTTCGGACTCATAGCCTGATATTCTTCATTGCCAGCAAGCTCAGCATCCAATTTATCAGCTGACATCTGAGAAAGCAGCAATCTCCCGGAAACCGTCCGAATGATTGAGAAATAGGCACCCACTTCAACAGAAACTCGCAATTTTTCTGGGCTTTCTGCTTGTGATAGAACCACCAATTTACCATGCTGAAGTACGCTCAGATGACAGGATTCCCGTACAGTTCTAGACAACTCCCACATCGGTTTATAGGCTACTCTTGTCAGTTGTTCTACCGGAGAATGGTTATGAGCCAGCTCAAACAATTTAAGAGAGAGGGTATAGTTTCCAGAAAAGTCGTCTTTATTGATGTACCCTCTTCTTTCTAAACAATCTACCATTCTAAACAACTCACTACTTGTCTTCTCCAACGATTTAGACAGATCTGTAAGAGACAGTGGCATCTGTGCATTGGATAAGGCTTCAAGAATATCAAGGCCTTTTTCTAATGCAGGAACGCGATAGTTGTTATGATTTGCTTTGCTTTGTACCTTCATCATCTCCACCCCATCTACTAGCTACTATTCAATCGATATAGTAACTTTAGCTAAAACAAGAGCTACTCTTTCTTTTCGACGAGATCCTGCCAAGCCTCTGGGTTTCGGTATTTCACTGTTTGCAAATGCTCACAGTACAATACCAGCTCTCCTTCATTTTTAAACACTTCATAACTCACTTTTACTAATCCTAAATCTTTATATTTGGGGCGCTTTTCCAGATGTGTCCGGACCGTATAGATGGTATCCCCAATGAAAACAGGTTTTATAAAACGTAGCTTGTCATACCCATAGCTGAAAGTGTTGATATTGTTGTGAGCCATCAATCCGAGACCTACACTAAATACAAAAGCTCCAGCTACTAAGCGGCGTCCAAAGATTCCCTCTTCTTTGGCGAAGGTTTCATCTGCCACGTAAGGGTGGAAATCCATCACCAAGCCATTAAACAACATACTTTCCCCTTCAGAAATGGTGCGGCGAATAGAGCGATCTTTTTGACCTACTACAAACTCTTCATACATCCAATTCTCTTTATTCCAAACAGGGATTTCTTCATGGATTCTTTGATTAGTAGTACTCATGCTTTACCTCCAATTTGCTGTTCTATGAGCGAGTTGTGTTCTCCCAACCGTGGAGCACCGAGCGGTGATTGATAAATATTCCCATCAATACGGATCGGACAACGCGTTGTGACCATGTTGACACCCTCGCCACGGCTAACCTCCTGAGTCATTTGTAAAGCCTTAAAGCCCTCGTGCTCCATTAAGCGATCCCATGTGAATACATCTGAACACCAAATATCTGCAGGTTCTAAAATATTCAACCATTCCTGTGTGGTTTTTCCCTTCAGGTGCTCTACTAGAATCCCTTTGATTTCATCACGATGTGAAAACCAGGTAGATGTATCTTGAAAGACTAACAACGCCTCACATTCAAGAAGCTCTCCTAATTGAGGTACAGATCCCATTGCTAAGGAAATATAGCCATCCTTCGTCTGATAGATTCCATAGGGCGCACCCAGATAGGCGTGTGCACTATTCACAGAACTACGCTGAGGTAAGCGATTACCATCGTTCAAATAGGTTGTGAATACTTCGAACTGAAAATCTAGCACGGATTCCATCAAACTAACCTCAACCAAGCCGCCCTTCCCTATTACCCCACGACGTACGAGGCAACCAAGGATTCCTTGGACCAAATAAGCACCGGTGAACATATCTGCTGCAGCTAATCCCATGGGTACAGGTGGCTGATCAGCATCTCCATTTAACCAGGCGAGCCCTGAAAGTGATTGGACTAACAAATCTTGTCCTGGCTTATCTTTCCACGGTCCTTCTGTGCCATAACCGGTCACCGAGGCATAGACTAAACGCGGATTGATTTCTTTTACCTTTTCATAGTCCAAACCAAGCTTTTCCATGACGCCTGGGCGATAATTTTCGATGAGGACATCGGCTTGCATGATCAGCTGTTTGACCTTTTCTAGATTCTCTGAGTTTTTTAGATTTACAGCGTAACTCTCCTTATTGCGGTTAATCGTGTGGAAAAGGGTGCTATCGCCATCCAACACCATATTGTTCAGCTTCAGCTGACGGCAGAGATCGCCTACTCCCTCCCGTTCAATCTTGATCACTCTCGCACCCATATCTGCCAGCCGCAGTGCAGCGGCTGGTCCAGCTAAAAACTGGCTAAAATCTAATACTAGCAGTCCTTCAAGCGGTTTCATCATCGGTTAACCTTAGATTCCTGATAGAGTTCCTGCAGCTTCTCTAAAACTTGCCTTGGATTCCCGCCATTGCGAACATAACTCTGCATAATATCTCCGGCATTGTCCTGGAAGTGCAAATATCCATTGTAGCGAGGGCGCAGATAGGCACGATCATGGGCTGCTAGTGTACCGCTAAAAAATTGACGGGTATTTTCATTGACTCTTTCATTAACCCAAGCAGAGCGATGACCGGGTTGTCCTCCATTTTCCACGTAAACCGTCCTCTGACATTCCGGACTCGCAGTATATTGAGCATACGCTAAAGCGGTTTCAAGATTCTTCGTTTTTGAGGAGATAGCTAGTCCAGTTCCGCCGAGTGTCGAGCGAAGTCTGCCATGCTCCCCAATCTTCACCATATCCGTAAAGGTTAATGGATGTTGGGCATATCCTGGTCTTGAGTAGTTTGAGTAACTGAAAGCAAATGGGCAATAATAAAGATCATCTCTTGTCGAAAGCGCTTCATATACTTTAATTGGATTCCATTGATACACCTCAGGTGTACAAAGATTCGTCAACTCTCTCAGTTGCTCTAGTACACGAATCCCCATTTCCTCACTGATAAAGTGATCCCCTAGGAAAGGCTCTTCCCCTTGTGACACACAGAGCATGTAATAATTCATCACCGTATCTACCGGTATAGCGGGTAGGGCAACTTTTCCCTGCTTCGCTAAAGAGATCAAATCCTCCCAGGTTTCAGGCACTTCCATTCCATCCCGTTCAAATAAATCCTTCCTATATGAAGCAACGGGTGTTGCAGCATCAATTGCTAATGCGTATTGGTTCCCATTGGAGATATAACTCTCATGAGATTTCCCCACACTATTTTCTGCTTGATCCTGCATAAATTCTTCCGGCAAATATTGATTAAAAGGAACAAGAACATCATGACTGGCTGCAAATCCAGCCCATGGATGATCAATTACCAGCAGGTCATAGCTCTCTGCTAGCTTACCGATTGGATAATCCGCAAATTCCTGTAGTGACCTCTTCTCCCAGTGGATTTCTACACCTGGATGAGTTTCAGCAAATCGTTGTGCAGTTGCAACAACTGGAATGAAGCCACGGCTATGATTCCAGGTAATCCCCTTTAGTACAACTCCCATTCGTGCCCCCTCCTTTATTCAGGAATTTTAAAAGTAGTTAATATATAAAAAATATTTTTATATATAAAATTTTATTAAATCATGATTATTTTGTAAAGTTTAATTTAATGTAAAAAGTAAATAAATTACGTCTTTGTACACAACTGTTACCGATGATCTGCCCAATTGCTGTTTGGAACTAAAGCGTACCAATCAGGTCTTCCTGGATCTCGGTCATACGGATAGCCGCCCAATTGTAGGTAGAGCTCCGCATATTGATTCAATTTATCACGATCAAGAGTTACTCCTAACCCAGGCTGATCAGGAACGCGAATTTTCCCTCCGCAATACTCCATCTTTCCGCCCACAATTACGTCGTCTACTAAATGGTGATAATGTGCATCGGCCGAGAAGGTCAGATTCGGAATCACAGCGCCTAAATGAAGCATCGTTGCAAGTTGGATGCCGAGCTCCCCAGATGAATGGACGGCCACACCTAACTGAAAGGTTTCACAAATCCCTGCAGCTTTAATACAAGGACGGATTCCACCCCAAAAAGTTGTATCTAAAAGAATCACATCAACTGCTGGATTTAGAATATTGGCCGACAGCTGTTCAAAATTAACAACTACCGTATTCGTTGCCATGGGAATTCTCACATTTTCCCGTACTCTTCGCATCCCATTTAAGCCCCAGGTTGGGTCTTCAAAAAAGTCATTGTTGATACCTTCAATTGCATGTCCAAAATGGATACTCTCTTCGACGCTTAGAGCTCCATTGGGATCATAGCGGTAACTATCATTCGGAAATGCATTAGCTAAGGCTAAGTAACACTCCAACTCATATTTGGGATTAAATACACCGGACTTTAGCTTATGTGAGGTAAAGCCATACCTTTCTTTCAAATCCTTGGCATGCTCAATCAACTGATCAATGGTGCGCACTTCTCCTGCACCCGTTTTCTCGTTCGGGTATCTATAGAAAAGATAGCTTGCAAATGGGACATCATCACGAAGCTTTCCACCTAACAACTGATACACCGGAACCCCTAACTTTTTCCCGATAATATCCAGGCACGCAAACTCTAAAGCAGCATGTAATTGAGTCCGGTTATTGTAGAGGCTGGCAGTAGGATTACAAATTTTAAACCGCATGGCTTCTAAATCGAAGGGATCATGACCTACCAAATAATTTTTCAGACTTTGGAAGGCGAGCTCTGCACTTTCTCCGCCACCACCCATTTCTCCTAAGCCCACAATCCCCTCATCGGTTTCTACCTCAATGATGGTCCGCACAAATCTCCCCCAGTGGGCACCATTACTATGTCGCAATGGCGCTTCTAAGGGCATGGTCACAGTAGTCGCTTTGATATCTACAATTTTCATTGACTAGCCCCTTTTAAATAGTTAATTAACTAACTCCCCTGGAAATTAGGTTTTCTCTTTTCTACGAAGGCTCGTATTCCTTCCTTCGCATCGTCTGTTACATAAAGATTGCCTATTACGGCACCCTCCAGGGTAATTCCTGTTTCCAGAGAACCATCTAAGCCATCGTGAATCAGCTTCTTTCCTTCCTGAACAGCTAAGGGTGCTCGAGAAGCAATGCTTTGTGCAAGCTGTAAGGCAGTTTCCATTAGTTCTTCAGCAGGGCAAACCGTATTGATCACCCCTAGCTCGAAAGCTTCTTGTGCACTCAGGCTTCTTCCTGTTAGCATATAGTATTTCGCCCGTCGTTCCCCAATGAGCCGGGTTAACCGCTGGGTACCGCCTCCACCAGGGAGCAAGCCCAAGTGGATTTCCGGAAGCCCTAGCTTTGCCTCGCTGCTTGCAACAGCAAGGTCACAAGATAACACCAGCTCAAAGCCTCCCCCGAGGGCATAGCCATTGACAGCTGCAATCACGACTTTTTTGTTTTTTTCGATCTTATCAAACATTACGCGAGAGCGACGTTGGTAGTCTGTAAACTGAATAGGGGTTTGCCGGCTATATTCTTCAATATCCGCCCCTGCAACAAAAGCACGACCCTTCCCTGTCAAAATTACAGCTCGAATGTGCTCGGAATCATTGGCACGTGTCAAGTGCTCGATCACCTGACTAACCACCTGCGAATTCATCGCATTCAGCTTTTCTTCGCGGTTAAATGTGATGATTGCAATAGGGCCTCTTTCCTCATATAGAACTGGATCCATGATCTCTCCCCCTATTCTTTTGTCAATGATCTAAATAATTGATTAATTTGTGCCATGGCTTCCTGGCTGTCCCCTTGTTCACGAAGCAGTTTATTAATCACTGGGCCCGCCTTTTCTTGGAAGCTGTTGGTTCCGATAATGCGCGGACGCAAATAAGCATGGTCTAGCGTTTCTAGTGTGTTCATATAAAATCGATTGATTTTCCCATTGATCTTTGGATCCGTCCAAGCCGTACGATGCCCTGGCTGACCGCCGCTTTCAAAATAAGTCCCTGTCTGATATTCTCTACTGCAGATAAAAGCCCCTAGCTCAACTGCCTCTTGCTTAAATTTAGAGAACGGGGATACAGCCAATCCAACACCCCCTAAAATTCCACCCATTGGTTTTCCAAATCTCGTAGGAATATTAGTATAATGGATCACATGTGGCTTGAACCCATTGATGGAGTAGTTAGAATAACCAAACATCAAAGGAACATAGGCAATTTCATTGGTTTCTGCCATATGGTCTGACATATAAATTGGATTCCAATCTAAAGATCTTTCGTGAACAAGCGGAACCAGCTTCTTTAAAAACTCTAAAGATTGAACTCCCGCTTCAACGTTAATCCCTGATGAATAATCCCAAAAATCGGTCCCCGTTAGGTTGACACAAAGCGCTAAAAAGCTGCAGTAGGAATGTGTTGGATTCAAAGGAATGCCAACTTTTACATCCTCAGGCAATTCCTTAATGAGAGCAAAAACCTCCTCCCAGGTTGTTGGAACCTTAACTCCATACTTTTCTAGCAAATCGGCACGGTAGGCTGACACCTGTGAAGCTGCATCTGCTGCGAGTGCCCACTGTTTGCCATTCCAGGTATAGCTATGATGACTTGCTCCCACACTGTTCTGCTTTTGGTCTTCCAAGTACTCAGCTGGAAGCCACTCGTCTAATGGAAGAAGCACTCCTTTTTCGACTCCTGTGCCAACAAAGGGATGATCAATCATCATAATGTCATATTTTTGAGCAAGAATTTCAATCGGATAATCTTCGAAATCCTCCAGCGGTCTAGCATCCCAAGAAATCGTAACATCTGGTCTTAGCTTCTGAAACTCCTTCGTAGCAGCCACAAGCGGTGCAATCCCACGCTCGTGCTTCCATGTCATCCCTTTTAATTCAATCATTGCCTTCACCCTTTCTCCTATTACTAAGCTGTGATATCCCCTTTTAGCAGATGCTTCATGACTTTTCCAGCGGCATTACGCGGCAGCTGTGAAGCGAACTCTACGATTCTTGGAACCTTATATTTTGCCAAGTGAGTAGCCACCCAGCTGCGTATTTCTTCTTCCGTCACTACCTCTCCCGGCTTCGCAACAATAATCGCTTTGACAATCTCTCCATATTTCGCATCAGGAAAAGGGATAATCGCTGCCTCTAGCACTTTGGGATGGCTATATAGAATATTTTCAACCTCTGCGCTATAAACCTTTTCTCCGCCACAATTTATCATATCCTTGACGCGATCCAACACGTAGAGAAACCCTTCTTCATCTTGATAAGCGATGTCACCGGTTTGCAGCCAGCCGTCGATGATTCCCTTTCTCGTTCCCTCCGGATTATCCCAGTAATAAGGGATGATCAGGGGACCTTTGAGAAGCAGCTCGCCAGATTGTTTCGGCCCAACTTCCTCCCTTGTATTCACATCAACAACCTTAGCTAAGGTGACTGGGCTAGGTATACCAATCGCACCAATCTTATCATCCGCTCGCTCCATTGGAGTGATAATGGCAGGCGATGTTGCCTCGGTCAACCCATAAGTGTTAATAATATGAATCTCTGGCAGCCATTGCTTGAGGTTGTTATAAAGCTTCGTCATCATCGCTGACCCGCCGACTCCGATTTTCTTCAAGTGCAGCTGGAAACGAGTATGGGTCGGTTCTTCTAATAAATACAAATAAATAGTTGGGACACAGATCGTATGTGTGACCTTTTCTCTTTCACACAACTCCAGCATTTTAAGAGCCTGGAAGGTTCGCAGTAAAACGACGGTTCCACCTAAATAAAGGAATGTAATTAGTTGACCAAATAACCCGGTTCCATGAAAGATCGGCACGGCAATCAGGGTGCTGTCCGTATGATCCAATTCGTAGCAGCGCTGATAATTGATGCAAGCGTGGATAGCATTGCGATGGGTCAGCGTCGCACCTTTTGGTCGTCCTGTGGTCCCTGAAGTATATAAAATAAAGGCTGGGTCTTCCTCATCTAATGAAACTGGAACAAACGGTTTTTTTAAATTAGGATGCAGCGACAGCACTTCACTTTCCTTCAAGACCCGAATACTACCCACTACGGACTCTATCTTTTCGAAGATTTCATCATCCACAATGAGCACTTGAATATTTGATTGTCTAAAAATATAGTCTATTTCTTGTGGATTTAACTTCGTATTGATTGATACCGCGATCCCACCAGCCTGAATCACACCAAAGGCACTCACTGCAAATTCTATTGAATTTCGCATCAGAAGACCTACTCGCTCTCCCTTTTGAATCTGGCATTGAGATTGGAGATATGCTGCTAGGATCTTAGATTTTTCCAAGAGCTCTTGATAGGTTATCCTCCGATGTTCTTCTACTAATGCATTTTTGCTCGAAAATCTCTCCACACTCCTGTTCAAAACCTCTACTAGGTTTTGAGGTCTATCTGTATAAACAGGAATGCTGCCATGCACGGAATCAACGAACTGTATCCCTGCTCGCTGACCCTCACGCCACTGCTGCATGTTGAAGCCTCCCTTGTACAATAAATGCTCTTCTGATTTATTTCTTGAGCTCCGTAACACCATCTATCTGAAAGCTAGCGATTTCTTCTTCGCTGTATCCTAGTGATTTTAGAATTTCCGCATTGTGTTGACCAATTAATGGAGGATGCATGCGATACGTTGCTGGTGTTTTGCTAAACTTACCTGGAAAGCCTACAACCTTAATCTCCCCAGCCTTTGGATGATGCATGGTCTGCAAGACATGATTATGAATGACTTGAGGATCTTCAAAGACTTCTCCTAAGGTATTGACTGGTCCACACCAGATGTCGTATTCAGCTAAAATAGAAAGCCATTCAGCTGTGGTTTTTTCAATGGTCTTGGTCTCTAATCTGCGTTTTATAAAATCTCTGTCCGTGAAGCAATCCATCCCATCCTGATAGGATTCTAACTCAGATAGCCCCATAATCTTTCCTAATAACGGAACAGAATTCATCGCCAAGGTCATGAAGCCATCTTTCGTTGGATATACCCCGAATGGAGCAGATAACCAAGGTGCACCAATTCCGGCTTCACTTCGTTCCCAACGCTGATCTAGGTTTAGATAGGAAAAAGCCTCCTGACATTGAATGGAAATGGCTGTAGAGAACATGTTCACTTCAATTCTCTGTCCTTCTCCAGTCTTCTGCTTATGTGTATAGGCTGCTAAGATACTAATTACGTTCATCATCGCTGTGGAAGCATCGACGACTGCCGTCCCCATTGGTACAGCTTGATCCTTCGTACCTGTACAATCGATTAATCCCGAAATCCCTTGGATCAACAAATCCTGTCCTGGACGCTTGGTATAGGGACCGGAAGAACCATACCCTGTACTTGAACAGTAGATAATGCCTGGATTGATTTTAGAAAAGTCCTCATAACCATAACCTAAACGGTCCAGGACCCCTGGGCGAAAGTTTTCAATCACCACATCAGCATCGGCAACCAATTTATAGATGATCTCTTTTGATTTTTCATGCTTCAAATCCAACGTCAAGCTGCGCTTATTGCGATTCATCGCCAGGAAGAATGGACTGTCTCCTGCGCACAGCTCACCCATCGAGGCAAGTCCTCTCTCCCACTCTCCAGTGGTTGGTCTTTCAATTTTAATAATGTCTGCCCCAAGGTCACCTAACATTTGGGTTCCAAATGGACCAGCCATCATTTGCGAAAAGTCAACAATCTTCATTCCTTCTAATGGCCCTTTTGTCATTACAACCATCTCCCTCTCTCGTATATGTCGGACCTTCTTTTGGTTTTACAGATAAAAATTATTTTTATCTTAAAAAATTCAAAAAAAATGAACCGAATTATTCCATCGCGCCTCCAATCCTTATAAGCTAAATTAGACTCAACTAAGTTCAGAAAGAAAAGCTGCTCTCGTTTACATCGGACCGAGCCGTTTTACAGAGCTTCGAATACGCAGTTCAGATTCCACAATAACATGCTGCGGCAGTTCATCATCACCCTCTAGAATCCCTAAAATCTTTCTGGCTGCGAGTCTACCCATCTCAGATAAAGGGTTCGAAATGGTGGTTAGTGGAGTTTTCAGCAGATGAAGATTGGGGATATTATCACAGCCAATAAGAGAGATATCTTCTGGTATGCGAATTCCCTCCTGCTCCAATCCCTCCATGGCTCCTAAGGCCATTACATCGTTCCCTGTAAAGACAGCTGTTGGTCTTTTAGAGGCTTGATTTAATAGCTTACGAATACCAACTAACCCCGAATCTTGATAGTAATCTCCTTCCACCACTAACGCCTCATCATAAGCAATCCCAGCTTCTTGGAGAGCTAGCATATACCCTCTCACACGCTCCTCCGTCATTTTAAGACCAGGAATGTTTCCAATCATCCCGATTGTCCGATGCCCCATCTCTATTAAATACTTGGTTGCCATATACCCACACCGCAAATTATCCCAAGAAACAGAGGCGATGCTGTCATGCGGTGGTTCACGAATAACAACCAGGGAAGGAATTGGCACTTTGGTTAAGATTTCCGTTAATTCCTCATCCCCCCTCCGCGACCCAATTAAAATGAGTGCGTCGGAAAGGCGACTATGTGCGATTCTCGGGATTCCTTGCACTTCCTCTTCTTCTGTTAATAAATTTAAAAGAACCTGATAACCTCGTTTGTTAACTACCTCGGTTATCGCTTTCATCATTTCAAAGAAGGCTGGATTCGTAATAAATTTATAGGAGGAAGGACCTGATACAATCAAACTAATGGTTTTCGTACTATTATTAACTAGCCCCTGAGCAATTGGATTCGGTACGTAATTCAACCTTTCCGCTGCTTCCAAGACTTTTTTCTTTGTTGATTCTTTTACTCCATATTTTCCATTGAGTGCATTCGAAGCAGTTGATATAGCTACTCCAGCCAGTTTTGCAACATCCTTGATAGTTACCACAAGTTGCCTCCTAATTCTAAAAAAATCACAACAGTCTAAAATTGCCCCCACGGTTACTATATCGCATTGAACCCAGTATTAAAAACCTGTTCTGATCTTTTATTTAAAATAGGATTCACACCTATACGCGATTGCTATAATAAACTGGCCCCTTTGATACCAACCTTAAACTTTGTAATATGCCAGCGGCCAAGGTTTGTCGTATACAGCTCATCTTCCCAAAATGCACAATTGGTGGGATGACAAAGCGTATGGGCATCTTGATCGTGAATCAGCACCTCGACCTCACCCTCCCTCTTAATTCGATAAAGCATAGAAGGCTCATAGCAGCTTACGTAAATATTTCCTACCTGATCAACGGAAAGACCATCAGGCAAAGCGTCAATGGAAGCTACAAACTGTTTTCCTCCTGCAGATCCATCTTCCATAATAGAAATCGCTGAAATCTGCTTGCCGAAGGTTTCGGCTACATATAATACATTTCCATCCAATGAAAGAACCATTCCATTGGCAAAATTCATTGCTTCCTTGAACCACAGTCCACCTTCACCTGTAGTCAAATCAAATCGCCAAACTCCTGGTCCCTTCCCGCCGAATTCATAGCTATCCGATACATAAAGACAGTTGCGTTGGTGATCGATGACAGGGAAATTCGGAACTCGAATCCCTTCCTTGGCTCCATCGATGAAGCGAGTTAATTCATTGGTTCGGATATTCAGTCTGAAAACAGCGTTGTGCTTGTTATCACAAACATACAATAGATCCTGTCGATCAAAAGCCATCCCTAAAGAAAACCCTCCAGTGTTCGCTACGATTTCGAGTGATTGTCCGTTGGGATCAATGCGATAAATTTCGCCTCGTTCTCCTCCGCACCATAAGTTCCCTTCTTTGTCAAAGGCTAGACCCTCCGGATGACTAAGCCTAGGCTCACTCATTGTGCCATCGATAAAAATCTTCGCCTGATCCATAGAGATTACTGGATTCATATCACGTTCCACCCCTCGCAAATTTTAATAGATCCTTGTCTTACTCTGGAAGCGCTACTCCTAGTGCAGCAGTCAACCCGCCATCTACTTTATATTCACCGCCAGTTACAAATCCTGCGCGTGGACCCGATAAGAAGAGAACCATCTCAGCCACTTCCTCCGCTTTCGCAATTCGTCCTAATGGATGCATCTTTCCCCAGGAATTGAGGGTTGCCTCTACCTCCTCATCGCCAAACAAGCCAGCTGACCAACGAAGCATTGGTGTATCCACAGATCCCGGACAAACCGTGTTCACACGGATTTGATCCGCTGCATGATCCAAGGCCATTGCTCTTGTAAGAGCATTGACAGCACCTTTGCTAGCTGTGTAGGCTGCAACCGATTTTTGTGAAGCAAAGGCTTGTACAGAAGATATATGCACGATCGAGCCGCCTTTTCGCTTCTGCATTTCCGGGATCGCATATTTTGAAAGAAGGTACATGCCTCTTACGTTCACATGAAACACTTCATCCCATGTTTCGATTGGAGTATCCACGACCGTACCATATCTTTGAATGCCCGCGCTGTTAACAAGAATGTCCAATCCCCCGAATTGTTCAACAGCAGCTTGAACAGCAGCTTTTGCATCTTCTTCCTTGGTAACATCGATTTGTAAAATATGGACCTGGTTTAGTCCCTTATCGATTAGAAAGCTTTTTAGCTCTTCTAAACCCTCTAGTACATTACCAGCTAGAACAACAGAGGCCCCGGCCTCTGCCAGCTTGATTGCAGAGGCTCTTCCAATGCCACCACCAGCACCTGTTACCAGGGCAATTTTCCCTTGAAGCTCCATTCTGTACCCTCCCTAGGAAATATTTGCTTTTGTTGTTGATTCCTCTTCTATTGGCTGCACATGTTCCTGTTTTTTATCTTTGACGGATGCTTGCAGCTGCTTTTGTTGAGCCCTCTTTCGGTATTCATCAATGATTACCGCTAAGATAATAACCCCACCTCGGACAACCTCCTGCCAGAAGGAGTTAACATCCAATAGTACTAAACCGTTGCTTAATACACCTAGAATTAACACCCCAAGAACCGTTCCAGAAATGGTTCCTTCTCCACCGGTCAATCGTGTTCCACCTAAAATAACCGCTGCGATTACATTCAATTCGAACCCTACCCCGATCGTCGGCTGAAAGGAATTCAAACGTCCCGTTGTGATTAATCCGCTGATTGCCGCAGTTACTGCACAAATAATAAATACCCATATTTGAATTTTGCTTACCGGCAAACCTGAGGAAAGTGCAGCTTTCTCATTACCACCTGCCGCATAAACATATCGGCCAAAGGTTGTATGATTCAAAATATAGTAGAATGCGACTAGCACAACGACAGCAATAATGACTGGAATCGGAATCGGTCCAACATAGCCTGTACCGATTAATTTCAATGTATCTCCCTCGGTTTGCACGGCACGCGCATTCGTCGAAAGATAACCAATCCCTCTCAACACTGCCATCATACCCAGTGTTGCAATCAAGGCATTAATTTTGGTTTTCGTTACCAAAGCTCCGTTGATCAATCCAACAGCAACTCCCACGATAATCGCCGCAACCACAGCCAAGAAAACACTGCCACTCATGTTATAGATACTGACGGTTACAATCCCTACAACCGCTAATAGTGATCCAATAGATAAGTCAACCTGGCCTGCTAATAGCGCCATCGTCATCCCTAGGGCTGCAATTAATTCAATAGATGATTGCCTTAATACATTCATAATATTGTCGACGGACAAAAATACATCTGATTTGAAAGATAAAAAAGCACAAATAGCCAACAAAGCGATTAAAAGTGGTGTTTGCTCGTATTGTGTTAGCTTTTTTAAAGTCGACCGTTGCTCTGACACCCTATATCCCCCCAATTGCCTTACTCATGATTTTTTCCTGAGTTGCTTCGTTTTGACTCAATTCTCCAGCCAATTCCCCTTCCTTCATCACATAGATCCGGTCACACATGGAAAGGAGCTCTGGCATTTCTGAAGACATCATCAGGACTGCAATCCCCTTGCTTGCTAATTCAGAAATCAAACGGTAAATCTCACTCTTTGATCCAACATCGATTCCACGTGTCGGTTCATCTAATATTAAAACCTTTAAGTCTTCTTTGATGAGCCATCTTGCTAGAATCACCTTTTGCTGATTCCCACCGCTCAAGGATACGATTTTTTGCTCAGAAGATTGGGTTTTAATTCGCAAATCTTCGATTGCACCCTGTGTACAATCAAATTCCTTCTTTTTATTAATTCGACCGCCCTCTACAAAGTTCTTGAGAACAGAAATCGTCATATTTTCCCTTACAGAAGCGGAAAGTACGAGTCCTTCTTCCTTCCGATCCTCCGGAATATACCCAATCCCTCTTTGTACAGCTATCTTCGCCGAATTGCGAGGAACCTCTTTTCCTTCTATTATTATTTGACCTTCGTGCGTTTGATCTAGCCCAAAAATCGCACGTGCGAGCTCTGTTCTTCCAGCCCCCATCAAGCCAGAAAATCCGATGATCTCACCTTTCCTAACATAAAAGTTGATGTCTTTGACCTTATCGGAAGTTAATCCTTTTACTTGGAAGGCGACATCGCCAGGTGTAACATCCATCTTCGGATAGAGGTTGCTCAGCTGTCTTCCTACCATATAGGAGATAAGCTCTTCACTATCTGTTTCCTTGGTTTTTACTTCGCCAACCTTTTCTCCATCACGCAAAATCGTGATTCGATCGGTAATCCGAAATAACTCATCAAATTTATGGGAAACATATATAATTCCTACGCCTTTCTTTTTCAACTTCTCAATAAGTAAAAATAGGCGTTCAATTTCTTTGTAACTTAAAGCTGATGTCGGCTCATCCATCGCAATGACCTTCGATTCGTGCGACAGAGCCTTCGCAATTTCCACTAATTGCTGTTGAGCCACTCCCAACAACCCCACTCTAGTACGCGGATTAATTTCTAATCCTACCTCCTCAAGCAGGACTTCTGTATCCTGATAAAGCTTATTCCAATTAACTCTTCCAAGCGCCTTTTTGGGCAATCTACCAAAAAAGATATTTTCTGCTACGGATAGACTAGGAACGAGATTTAATTCCTGAAAAACAACATTGACTCCAAGCTCCTGAGCACCTCTTGGGTTCTTTACTTCCACCTTTTTTCCATCGACCAAGTACTCTCCTTGCTCCAAGGAATTTACACCAGCCATAATTTTAATTAACGTTGACTTACCAGCACCATTTTCCCCTAATAAGGAATGAACTTCGCCTGGATAAAGATTAAAATCCACGTTTTTTAACGCATAGAAACCAAAAAATTGTTTAGATATATTCTTCATTTCTAGTACTGGGCTTAATTCGGCCATTCCTCCACCCCCTACTGTGTAAATTAGTTGGGGGAAAATCCCCCCAACCTGTTTCCCTGAAAAAGGCTTCCATCTTATTTTTGTAACAACTTAGCTACATTGTCGAAATTGATCTTCCATGCTTCGCCTTCTTTGGTATAGAACTCATTTAAGTTTTCAGGAGTCATAACCGTCATTGGCGTGATTGTATGTGCTTCCATTTTTTCACCTTTTACAGCCTTTTCCGCTTGTTCAACGAGCGTACGACCTACATATTCAGGGAACATGGCAAGTCCTGCCTTATAAGGTCCACCCGAAGTCAAAGCATCCTTACCTGCAAGTCCTTCCACACCAAATCCAATCGTAAGAAGCTTACTCATATCTAGACCCGCTTCTTCATAAGCTTGCTGTCCGCCAAGTGCAGAGTCATCATTAATTCCATAGACCAAGTTGATGTCCTTATGAGCAGTGATTGCATCTGTTGATACTTTCAGTGCCTTATCCTTCACACCGCTTCCATCTACTTCTTGGACAATCTCGTAATCCGCTCCACTTGCCTCAATACCCTTTTTAAATCCATCCACACGATCGCGTGTATCCTGCTGAGCTGGTAACCCAACAATCAAGACTTTCGCCTTCTCTTTGAAATTCGACTTAATATACTCTCCTGTCCATTTACCAATCATTTCACCTGCATCAAGGTTTTTAATCCCTACCGTTGTTTGTGCTCCCTCGATTGGGTTGGATTCTGTAATAACAGGAACTCCCTTTTCTTTCGCCTTATCCATGATGGTCGACAAACCTTTTGGATCTACAGGAGAAAGAACAAGTACATCTACACCCTTAGTTAATAAGTTTTCTGCTTGGGAAATCTGCTTAGCCAAGTCGATGTTTGCATCCGCCCATTCAAATTTATAGCCTTTTTCCTTCGCAGTGGATTCAGCACCCTTGATGATGTTTTGGTACCATTCGTGAGAACCAAAATTAACCACATAACCGATGTAGAGCTCGTCCTTCTTTTCGGCTTTGCTGTCCCCACCAGAAGATCCACCTTGTTGTGCGGAAGGCTCTGATCCACATCCAACTAGTGTTAATGAAGTGGTAAGAGCTAGTGCTAATACCGATCCTAACCATTTTCTCTTTTTCATTCTCATTTCCCCCTAATTGTCTTTTGGCGTAATATCACCTTTATGATCTATTCGCTTCACACCGTTGCTGCTCTCAAAGCATAAAGCGATTAAATCCACTTCAATGGATTCACCAGGTGCCAGCTTTCTTGCCGTTCCATTTTCAACACAATGTGCTAATCCCGATTCGTCATAGCTTGTAAATGGTTCCAAAGCCATCACATAATTGGAGCTATACCACGGATAACCACTAGATCCCCGCAGCTCCTGCCAGAACCAAAGATACGGAAAAATCCCTTTGGGCCAAACCATTCCAAAACCAAATCCCAATTTCGGATTTGTCACCCCATACCAGCCCTCTTCAAGTCCTCCAAGGAAAGCGAGATCAGCTGAGCGATTCTGCTTAGATGGCAAAACAGATAAATCGATTGTTTCTCCACTCCGACTTTGGGCCTGCGGCCATTGGAAGCGAGTTTTTTGCGGAAGGCGAGTGCTCTCGTTTTCCCGGTTTTGGGATTCAAACCATTCCGCTGGTACATCTAAAATCACACCTTCATCCAAGAAAGGAGCTCCTAGAGCTGGATGATGTCCCCATGAATAATCCATTTCTTCTTCGGAGTGATTAGTCACCTTTTCATGGATATATAAGCGAGGATCATTCTCCTTTAAGGTAAGAACACGTTCTACTGTAAAGGGTGATCTAAAGGTCGTTACGGTAAAAAGTACGGATATTTCCTTTTCTGAGTTGGCGGTAATCTTGTACTTCCAAGGCAACGTAGAAAGCTCACCGTGGAAATTCATTTCTACCCCTTTATATTGACAAGGTCCCCCCCCGCTCGGGAAAATTTCCTGCCAACCTCCTTCATAATGCTCCATCCAGGCCACTTGGGAGTTCTCTGCTGTAGCTATTCCTCCTCGTGGGTTTTTGATCCCCCACGGAGCCTTCCACAAAACATCTATATTCTTAGGCTTATAAATAAACTCATAGATATCAGCCCCCTTGGATACTAGGACTGTAATCTTTAAGTGATCGTTTTCAAGAATGACAGCTTTAACTTCTTCTATCGTTGTTTCGTTGATTCTGCAGCTCACTCATTTCACCTCGTTTAGACCTTTTAGAAAACGCTTCTGTTTTTCCGTATTATTCAGCCTTACTGGTAATCCCACCATCAGCAACAATACATTGCCCTGTAATGAAGGAGGAGGAATCCGAAGCCAAGAACAGAACCACCTCAGCGATTTCTTCAGGTTTACCAAAGCGTCCTAGTGGATGCATCTTATTCCAGGTATCTCTTAAAGCATCTGCATCTTCCGCTTCTTCAAACACCTTTAAATTCATTGGCGTGTCGATGGTGCCCGGTGCTACACAGTTCACTCGGATATTATGTTTGGCATACTCACTTGCCACTTGCTTTGTTAGGGAAATGATTCCACCCTTTGATGCAGCATAAGCAGCCCATCCCTCAAATCCTGCAAGCGCTTGCACAGAAGTCGTATTCACGATGTTTCCTCCACCGTTTCGAATCATATGTGGAATCGCATACTTACATCCGCGATATACACCTGCAAGATTCACTTCAATGACCTTCGTCCATAATTCATCTGTCGTTTCTACAACATTCGCACCTAATGCAATTCCCACATTATTATGCAAAACGTCGATTTTCCCGAAACGATCAACCGCTGTTTCTATTAGATTTTGAACATCCGACGACTTCGACACATCGGTTTTAACAAAAATGGCTTCCCCGTTCACTTCCTGAATCTGCCGTACTGTTTCAGCCGCCTGCTCTTCGTTAATATCCGCAACGACCAGCTTGGCCCCTTCCTTGGCAAGCAATACAGCTGTTGATCTTCCAATACCCATCGCAGCTCCTGTGACCACGGCTACTTTTCCTTGTAATTTGTCCACAAAATCTCCTCCTTCACCTTTCGTAGAAAACGTTTCGGAAAATATGAGATAAAAAACGTTTCGCAAAGTGTAGATAGATTCAGGCTTGGCGTTCTATAATTCAACTGAAATTCCATAAAACTTGATATTCCGGAGGGGTTTGCCCTGCCAAGCCTGATTCAAAATTAACCGAAACGTTTCTTATTTTTAGTATATATGGTGTTTTTTAAATTATCAATACCAAAGTAAAATATAAAATCGTATGATAATTCTATCGCAATTCTTCCTTACTCTTATGTCTGGTTCATTCGTTTTAGAACTATATGATTTTGTTTTCTTTCATTTTTTCGATGGTTTCCTGATCATAACCTAGCTCTAGCAAAATTTCTTCACTATGTTCTCCAAGCAGTGGAGCAGGCTTATCAATTCTACCTGGTGTTTCACTAAACTTGACGGGGATATTTACCGTTTTTACTTCCCCTGCAGTTGGATGATGATAGCTTGTGAACGCATTCAAATGCTTCACTTGAGGATCCTCTGGCAGCTCGATATGACTCTTCACTTCAGATACCCATAAGTCGCGTTCTAGCATTTTCTCGATCCAATAAGCCGAACCTTGTTTGATCACACTAGCCTGAATGCGATAGAAAATTTCATCTCTTTTATCGAATAAAATCATTGGATCATCGTATTCTACCAAGCCTTGATCACCGATGACCTCTGCCAATACGGGAATCGGATTTGCCGAGATACAAATATATCCATCCGCAGTCTGATAAATCCCAAATGGAGCAGGCATTCCGGGATGACCAATTCCTGAATTTGGTCGCTCAAAATTACGGCCAAGATTAAGCGTTACGACCAATTCTTGAAGTTGATGGGTTAATAACGCCTGGAATAAATTTACTTCAATTTTTTGTCCTTTTCCTGTTTTTTCTCGATAGTATAGCGAAGATAGAATGCCATACACGATATTAAAGGCTCCCATCTGGTCCGCAATTCCTGTACCTAACGGCGTTGGTGCTGCATCCCCTCTTCCTGTTACCTTGGTCAAGCCTGTCAAGGATTGAATCAATAGATCCTGCCCTGGACGAGTGGAATAAGGACCATCCTGTCCATATCCAGTACTTGAGCAATAGATAATGCGCGGATTAATCTCTTTCAATTGCTCGTAGCCAAACCCTAGCTTTGCCATGACACCTGGACGGAAGTTCTCAACGACCACGTCACATTCCTTAACTAGCCTATAGATAATCTCCTTCGCTTCTGGGCTTTTCAAGTTCAACGTTAATGAACGCTTGTTGCGATTATACGCAAGGAAGCATGGAGTTTCCTCTCCCCCTACTCGATAATTCAAAAAGGTCCAGTTCCGATATCCATCCCCCGTTCCTGTTCTTTCCACCTTGATGACATCGGCTCCCAAGTCACCAAGCATCTGTGTTGCAAAAGGACCTTGCAAGAGATGGCTGAAATCTAGCACTTTAATTCCCTCTAACGCCTGACTCATGTGTTATTCCCTCCTTTAGAGAACTGATCAATTTTTCTCTCTATGTTACTGAGCGCATTACTTGTAAAAATGTTTTTCTCACATTAAATTGTAGAAAAATCACTCCCTTTTGTAAAGTCGAAATATTTAACTTACACAACTCAGCACAAAACGATTTTTTAGTATCCAGAATGAATCACCTACTAAACGGCTAATCGTAAGACCACTACTGGAATCAAAAAATGATTTTGCACTAAAACAAACTTTGCCAAGGCGAAGTACAGAAGCATTTCTCCGGATGCAATCCCTAACCCAATATCTTGCTACAGTATGACCAACTCCCTGTTTCCCACATAAGCATATATTAGCTTATGCATTTTAGGGGGAGAGGGATGTGACACAAAAAATTGCTATTGCTATTATTCATGGAATAGGGAATCAAAAAGAAGATTTCTATGAAGATGTGTCCGAATTATTAAACCAGGAATTTAATAAGCTGATCGGCCAAACGGTAGATAGTTATGGATCAAATCAGCTAGAGATCGAACCTGTTTTCTGGGCTCCGATTGTCCAGGAGGTGGAGGACGAACTTTGGAAAAAGTTCGACGGGCTACAATTATGGTGGAAAGATCTGCGCAGGTTTATTGTTAGCTATGTTGGGGACGGAATTGCCTATCAGATCCCTCCTTCCAAAACTCCAAAAGATTCGGACAAGATTGTTTATCTGGATATTCACGAGCAATTTAGGCAGAGTTTAAAAAACCTTAAAGCAAGAGCAGGCAAAAAAGCTCCCCTATGTGTCATTGCACATAGCTTGGGTAGCATTATTGCCAGTAACTTTTTTTATGATTTGCAAGTGGCTATCCCCTATGGTTGTCCTTTAGAAGAAAATTCCCCGCTTGAAAATGGAGAAACACTCACTCTCTTTTATACTTTGGGCTGTCCCATCCCACTTTGGAGCCTCAGATTCACAGATTTTGGTATCCCCATTCAAATTCCAAATCCTAAATTAGCTAGTCACTATCCCGATCTAGAAGGCGAATGGATAAACTTTTACGATAAAGATGATGTATTAGGCTATCCCCTTAGAAATTTAAATGACAAATACCGGTTAACCGTTAAAGAGGATATCGAGGTAAAAGCCGGTGGATGCTTTATCGGTGCCACTCCTTTATCGCACATGTATTATTGGAACAACCAGAAAGCCATAAGCACTATTGCTCAATCCCTTGCAAAAATATGGCTTCAAATCAATGGAAACTAGCGACTGTTCACTGATAGAGGATTGGAGTAGTTCTAACCCCGGGGGGCTAATAAGGGTAGTTTTTACACCTATTTTCGAAGAGGCCTATAAAATGGGGATAATAAGGGGATAAATTACACCTAATTACGAATTGTAATCGATTTCAGCCCTTGTATTGAGTTAATAAGTGTATTTTCTCCCCCTGATATGAACGAAACCTGTCAACCCCTAAGCACCCTTTTTGTTTTTTTGCGCACTAAACTAATCCTGTCAAGTGCATTTCTTTACAGGG
>NZ_JAGGKT010000022.1 GCF_017873965.1 Ammoniphilus resinae
TTCAGCGTTTTTATAAAAATGGTCTATTATTTTTCCATCACTAGTGGCCTACTATTTTCTCAGCACGTGGTCTACTTTTTTATTGACATTCGCAGAAGTTGCTGATGAAAAAAATCTACTGTTGATGCTGCAACAAAGTAAATAATAAGAAAAGCGGTTATTCCGGGTTCACTTAGAATCACGCAGAAAAACACACAGTGAAGCAATTTCACTGTGTGTTTTCGGTTTAAAAAGAATAAGGGAATCGCATAGCTTTATTAAGCTCTCAATGTCCCTTTGTAGAGTAGGTACTGGATTAAATTACTTTTCCTTATCTAGGTCAACGTCGTTGGCAAGATCATCAACGATGGCACCAGCCGCATCCCCTATCACACTACCGGAAATAGCACCTGCAACGGTACCAAGCGGACCAAGAAGGGAACCTCCTGCTGCGCCCGCGATAACACCAACTGTAGTACCAACCGCATCTGTTACGTTAATAAAATCATCATCAGCGTCATTGTGAATACGGTCTTTATCTTCGGCCATCCATTTCAGCCCCTCTTTTAAAAAATATGAAATTACTTTGCCTTCAACGGCATCCCTGAAATGTATTTTTCCCGGTAAAGGGTATTTCTAGACGAACTTCCTGTAATAGAAGATCGTTAGTATTTCATTCTTAGTTCATTCATTGACGAAACATTAACTGAACTTTTTCAAGATCACTTATTAAGAGATTAATTTCCTCTTGGCTCAACTGTATAGGCATTTGATCATATAAAGTAATGATTTGACCATCTATGTCCTTCTCGTGTTTTTTTAAGTAATCATAAAGACTTTTTAACTGGCTTTCTCTAATAGTCGATTCTGTGGTGAAATGTTTTACTTTCTGTAAAGAAAATTCGTTCATGAGTTCATCAAATTCTCCTGAAATAATGTTCCCCGTTAGCAACATGTGATCACTCCTAAACAATAGGGTTCGTTTCTGTTATTTAACCAAAAAATTTTAATCCATAGTAAGGTCCTGATTGCCGAACAATTATACCGTTTCACAAGGTTTCAGCTAAGAAAAGTGATAACAGCCACATTGCTTCCAGAATTAAACGCTCCATCAGCATGTTTTAGAAACTCCCAATTCAGATAAGGTTATTATTACTATTTATTAACAATTTAAGTATTTTCCATTATCTAAAATCATATTCCGGGTTCCCACTCCTCGTATAAAGACAATTGTTGATTTGGTCATCAAACATATTACACAAGGCTTTCCCAATCCTTCGCTACAAAAAGGGTATTTATTTAGTACCCTTAAATTTCTTCCTCAAAATTTCATCAAGTATCCAGAATACTATTGCGGCTGTTAATGTTATTACAACAAGAAATAAATGCTCAAAAAAGAAAGAAAGAACTAATCCAATAATTAGACCAAAGATAATATGAATCAAAAATGCCTTTTTATATCTTTGTTTGCCGTTTAAATTCTTTGTTAGATAATCAGATAAGATAGATACTGGTAAGCCAATAAGAAGTATAAATGGAGCTGCACCTACAAGAAGTACACCAAGTGCAGCAAATAACTTATCATAGCCATCCATTATTGCAAAAAAAAGGTTAAGAATTAATCCAGTTAAGAGAGTGGTTAAAACAAATCCTAAAAATTTTCTTAGTAACATCAAAGCCCCCCTTTTAATTATAAAACAAATTCAATATTTCCTAACTGCCCGTTAACACAATAAAAATCGGCTTACTCGTAGATAGCCGATTTTTGGCTTTGTTCCATTATCGATTCCCGATGGCTCAACCATCCAAGTAAAAGTCGAGATGATTGGTTTCTTAGGTAAGATTTCTTATTTTATACAAATCCAGAGAATTTCTGTTTATTCCAGCCAATTACAAGCTCAGCAATTACTAGATTAGGAACCCAACTTATCCAAGCGATAACCAAATAACTTGTATCAAAATTTTCCCGGCCGAAAAACATAAGAAATATTGGCATCCAAATTCTAAGCGCAACCGCTCCTAAGGTTAATGCATAATTTCTGATCATCCAGTTTTGGTGTTGTTCTATTTCTTTTCTGCGAATTGATGAATAGGCCATTATTCCTGTCACTAACCAGAAGACCGCTAGCATACCAAAACCAGTTTTAGAAACCCAGCTACCGGTAGCATAAAAAGCCATATAAAGTCCTGATAAACCACCTAACAGAATCCCCAATAAGTAAAATTTACCGAGTTGGCGATGTAGAGATATTCGTCTTATGCGGGTCTTCTCAAGAAAAATAAAGGGACCGAAACCTAAAGAAATACTACCTCCAATAACATGTAAATAAAGAGCTAGATACCAAATTCGAGGTAGTATCTCATCCTTTTTCATATCCATAAAGCCTGCTTTATTTGCCCCTATAAATAAATACTGTACGACCGCATATCCGGCTATTCCAATTGCTAAAAAAACCATGATATACCATAATACTCTTTTCAAAAAATTCCCCTCTCATTCAATATAATAACTCCCCTAGTAAAATAGATTCTGGATAACTAAGATTTAATTGCTTACACTTCTTCTACACAATAGTAGGGATAATCCATTTGCTTTTGGATTTGCATTACTGCTTCTTTGCCAGCAAGAAGTTCACAGATATATAACCCGAGATCTACGGAAGTTGCCACTCCTCCACCAGTTATGATATTTCCATCTCTTACAATTCTCTGTGTTTCAACATTTTTCGTGTATACTCTAAGCAATTCATAAGCATTAGGATGAGTTGTTGCTTTTTTTCCTTCTAAGAAACCTGAAGCTCCTAAAAGCAAGGAACCCGTACATACAGAAACTTTGTATTGCACTTCTTTAGCCGTTTTTAACCACTCAATAAACTTATTATCATGAATGAGTGTTCTGGTTCCCATCCCACCTGGTATAAATAGTAAATCATAGCCAGACAAATTTGGACGTATTTTGTCAATCTTGTATGTAATTCCACGGTCATCGTTTACTTGCTCATCATAAGCACATAAATCCCAACTTAGTTCATCTATAAACCCCATGGTTTTCAATCTTGTAACGCCATCATAGAAACCAACAAAATCCAGAGAAGTCACCTTTTCAAAAAGAATAAAAGCAATCTTCATTGATTATCACTCCTATTTTTATATATGAAACCATGTGTTATAATTCCCCAAATTAACAGAAAACACCTTTCGGACGACCAAAAATACTTAGACTTTCGGTTATTCCACAATCCTTCCGTTTCAATAAAGATGACTCCTTAATTCGGAAGCCATTTTTATGAAATTGTCTCACTTACAATCACTGACCATTCCTTGCCTTTGTATGCGTTGTAACCTTTTGTCCGACAAAACGCAACGATCTTTTCTTTGCCATACTGATTTTCAACGGTATATCCATATGTTTCACCATTCATCAATTTTCGAACGGCCCTTGTTGAGGATAAATTGTTATGTAAAACGCCTTTACGATCACGGGATCCAATGACGATCCCTTTGTTATTAATGACAAACAACTCGCTTCCTTCATTTAATTTTACGGCATCGATAATGTCATAGATAAAATTCCAGTTGAATCGAGTTGTAAATACACCTAAAAGCACACCTTTTTCATCACGTACAGGACAAGAATAAGCTACGGTATGTCCTTTCATAGAATCGGAATAATACATATCGGTCACATAGACATCTTTTATATCCATCGTCTTTTTAAACCATTCTTTTTTTGATACATCACTTCCAACCAGTTCTTGGTCTATTCCTGCAGCAAGAACAATGCCATCATTGTTCGCTACGAACATATCAAAATAAACTTCATAAATATCTACAATTTGCTTCATAAATTTAGTTGCATTTACCCTATTTGTTTCACTCTCTTGCCGTAGACAGTCCCTTATTTCATTAAACGTCGCCCAAGCCTGAACGTCACAGTTCCGTTCAAATAGATTGCGATCAATTTTATCGATGGTGTCAAAAGCTAGATCAGCCGTTCGAACGGCAATGATTTCATTTGCTTTCTCTTGAATGTTTTGGATTAATTCATAACTTGTTTCGTTTGCTTGTTTACTCTGCTCTGAAAAACGTTTGATTTCATTGGCGACAACTGAAAAACCTCTCCCAGCCTCACCTGCACGTGCAGCTTCAATTGCCGAGTTCAGTGCGAGTAAATTCGCTTGAGAAGAAATAAAATCAATTGATTTTACTACCTCCCTCATTTTTTTGTTTGCCTGTTTAAGCTCATTCATTAAAAGAGAAGCATTAAGTGTTTGTTCTTTCTCTAAAATCATGATTGAAATACCACCTTTTCGATCATTTGTTTTCACCTGGCAAGGCGATGATAAACATCGCGCAATGTTTTACAGCCTAATTGGTTAACTTTTTCAATATAAATACTCCATAGCTGGGCGGTTAGCATGGCATCTCCCAAGGCATGATGACGATTGACAATAGAAATATCGTTGTGATTACATAAGTCTTCTAATCGAACAAGCTTTAAGCTTGGTTCTGCAATCCGATAAAGAAAGGAAGTATCAACAATGCGATGCTGTAACTGGGTCCGAAAAAGCTTCCAGCTGGCGTGCTGCAAAAAACTTTTTTCATGATTTGCGTGATGGGCGACGAGAGGGCTATGTTGAGTAAAATGAAAAAAGCGAATGAGGACTTCCGAAAGCAACGGAGCATCTTTTAACTGCTCCCTAGTTAATCCTGTTAAGATCTCTATCTCAGAAGAGAGCTCTTGTTCATACCGAACTAAAGAATAGAAAGGATCTTCTTGGATTTCTCCCCCGCAAACCCTCACTGCGCCGATGGAAATGATTTCATCCCCCTTTTCGGGAAAAAAACCGGTGGTTTCAAAGTCAAATACAACTACATTTAATGCGGTTAATGGAACATCCAAGACTTCATCTTGCCTCATTTCCTTTTGCATTCGTCTTAAAAAGGCAGCATGTTGGTAATCTTGACCACCATAGACACTTCCGGGGCCGTGATTATTTAATTTCCCATGGATTCCTCTCATAAAATAAAAAAATGGTTCAAATGGCATCATTCACACCCTTTTTCTACTAGTCTACAGACATAATAATGGAGTTTTTTGCCATCTTTAAGAATTCTTTTGATTTCTTTTTTTCCCTGACTATCGAGGTTTTTCATGTTTAAGAAATGTGTGTCTTTATAGGATTGGATATGGGTTAATGAAAGACGATAATCTAATAGCTTTTGAAAATTGCTTTTCACGGACTGCAGCATTTCACTGTATGTTTTGATTTGAGATAGTTGATCAATCCGAGCCAATGTTGAAGTTTCCGTAAGCCCCTCTTTGATAGCTAAAATCCTTATCGCATTGACGTAGGGAAGAAAAACAGCATATTTAAGATTGATGGATCCCTGATGTTCTCCATGTTCTTCAACGATAATCTGACCAAAAGGACCTACTGACCTTTTGATATGCATCACATTTTCCATGAAACGTTTTAGCAGCATAGGATGCTTCTTTTGATAGGTATAAATAAACGATTTCAATTCATCTACATAGCGATCTGTCCCATGCAAATGTCTCGCATCATAAAAGATTTGCAGGTTTCGAATCGTATCCCAACTATTCTTCTCCATCCAAACGAAAAGCTGAGCTCTCCATTGTTCGAATGATTGACACCAAAGCGGATTCGAGCTCATGACATTTCCCTGACAATAGGGATATCCAACAACATCTAACCCATCTGAAATTTCTTTCCCAAGTTCTAAAAAGTACTCTTCGTTCTTCGGGCTCGCTATTTCGAAAATAATGCCATGATCTTGGTCGCTGATTAGCCCCTGTTCATACCTCCCACTACTCCCTGTAACAAACCAAGAGTAAGAACAGGGGGGATTTCCTTTATTTAACCGAACACTTGCCACTTCAAAGACCTTGTTCATGACTGAATCGTGCAACTGATTTAATAGGAAGGCATTCGATAGACAACTGGAAATTTTACTTTCTTTCCACAGTTTAATTGACTCATAGGATTCAAAATCACTGATCACGGCAACACACCCTTTATATAAAGAGGGAAAGCCTCTTTACAGAGGCTTTCGACTCATGAAATAAATGACGAAATTAGCTTACTTTGTTATTCTTCGTTATAAATTGTTCTGGATATCCGTAACTTCCGTGTTCACTCATATCCAATCCCATGATTTCTTCTTCTTCACTGACACGTAATCCATTTAGCAGTTTGCTAGCAATGACTAAGATAAGAAAAGATATAGCAAAAGCGTAGGCCCCAGAGGTAACAACTCCCATAAACTGGACCCCTAACTGCCCAAATCCGCCACCATAGAATAGTCCAGCCGAACCAACGCTTGCAAGTTCTGGTGTAGCAAAGAAACCAGTGGATAATGTTCCCCAAACCCCTGCTGTTCCGTGAACAGATAAAGCAAAGATGGGATCATCGATTTTCCTCTTTTCGAAGAATCTAGCACTATAAAATACAAGAATTCCTGCAATGAATCCGATCACAACGGCTGCCCATGTATCGACAAAGGCACAAGATGCGGTGATTGCTACGAGGCCAGCTAAGGCTCCATTTAATGTGGTAATGATATCTGACTTCCCAAGTACGATCCAAGAAATGGTAAGGGCGGCTACTGCACCTGCTCCGGCAGCAAGATTCGTATTTAAAGCGACAAATCCAAAAAATCCTTCATCCACAGACACCGTACTACCCGCATTAAAGCCGAACCAACCCACCCATAAGATCAATACAGCTAAAGCAGTATAAACTTGGTTGTGTCCTGCAAGATTATTTGCTGAACCATCTTTATTATACTTTCCAATTCTTGGCTTCAACAAGATCGTTGCTGCCAAAGCAGCCATTGCACCTGTTAAGTGAACAACCGTAGAACCTGCAAAATCTTGCTTTCCATGTTCAGCTAACCAACCACCGCCCCAGATCCAGTGAGCAACAACCGGATATACGAGTACTGAGAATAACACCGTAAAGACTACGTACACTGAAAATTTCGCCCGTTCTGCAAAACCACCGAGTGCTACACAAACCGAAATGGCTGCGAATGCACTTTGAAAAACAAAGAATACAGTCGTTGAAAGTGACGCCCCTTCCGCTTGCTGTCCAGCATAGAAGAAATCCGACATCCCGGTAAAAAAGTTGCCATTACTACCAAAGATAAATCCGTACCCTACTGCCCAAAAAACTAAAAAAGTGAGTCCAACTGCAAAAACGGTTTTTCCTGCAATATGTCCTGCATTCTTCATCCGGGTTGACCCAGCTTCGAGTAAAATAAACCCACCATACATGAAAATAACTAAGATCGCACTGACCATGGTCCACAAACTATTCATTAAAAACATTTCCACTGAAATAGATGGCAATCGTTCCATAACACACCTCTTTTTTTAGATTCTAAATATGGTAAAATTAGAATCAGGCATAGACTGTCAACGTTTTGCCTGATCAGAACGCCCCCACGGCCATGGGAGGCGTTTTTTTATTCCATCCCTTCACCACCTATCCATGTAATGATTTCTTACAAATTGATGTTAAATAACCTTACATTTGTCATTATATTCCTCGTAATCAATCTAAACAATATCAGTTTTTTATATTATTGATCTATTTTTGATATATGTTTGCGCAAAATGTTACATTTAATTTGATTTGATACTTACATTGATAAGGTAATCAGAACGTTTTAACTCAAACTCAATAAATTTAATGAAGGAACAAATTTCTCTTTAAATCAGTTAGTAGCAACATTTGATGAGTAGGTAAGCTTCCATCTCTTTAATAGAAGATTTTATTTGAAAAAATATGTACTCCACCAATTAGCATTCTTACTATTAAACCAGTTGGTGTATTTATCACTTACCAATAAAAAAGAGGATAAATAGTTTTATAATAACTATCTATCCTCTAAAATTATCCATAAATCCTTATACTTCTACTACTCCGTCTAATCCCTCTTTATTATGATAGACTTCCTCATTTAAATCGCCAGTAATTTTACTGGTTAAAATACCAGATGTCATACTGCCACTAACATTTAATGCGGTGCGTCCCATATCAATCAAGGGTTCAACAGAGATTAGCAAGCCAACGATCGCGATCGGCAAGTTCATGACCGAAAGCACGATCAAGGAAGCGAAGGTTGCCCCGCCGCCTACACCGGCTACACCAAATGAACTAATCATCACTACAACGATGAGCGTGAGGATGAAGCCTGGATCTAGTGGATTGATGCCAACCGTCGGAGCAACCATAATCGCTAGCATGGCTGGGTAGATCCCTGCACAACCATTTTGTCCAATTGTTAAACTGAACGGTCCAACAAAGTTGGCCACACCTTCGGATACGCCAAAGCCATCTGTTTGCGTTTTAATATTCAGCGGTAAAGTACCCGCACTCGAACGAGAAGTAAAAGCAAAGGTTAACGCCGGTAATCCTTTTTTCACATAAGTTACAGGGCTTAACTTTGCAAAACTAATCAATAATAAATGGATTAAGAACATCACAAAAAGGGCTACATACGAAGCAACAACAAATTTACCTAAGTTTATGATCGATTGATAATCACTTGTTGCCGCTACTTTTGTCATTAAAGCTAAGACCCCATATGGTGTTAACCGGAGGATTAATGTAACTACGCGCATAATGATAGCATATAGAGCATCCACTATTTTTGCGAACAATTCGGCTTGCTCTTCCTGTTTCCGTCTTACCCCTAAATACGCCATCCCAATAAAGGAGGCAAAGATCACAACCGCGATCGTTGAGGTAGGGCGAGATCCTGTCAAATCCGAAAACGGATTGGATGGAATAAACGAAAGAATCTGTTGTGGAATCGTTAGATCTTCCACCGATACGACTTTCTCGCTCAATGCTTCATTCCGGGCTTGTTCTGCTTCACCGTTTTGCAACTGAATCCCTTCTAACCCAAAGCCGAGCGCAGATCCGATCCCAATTGCCGCAGCAATGGCTGTTGTGATGAGCAATATCCCGATCCCATAACTGCTGATTTTCCCCAGATTTTTCGAAAGTTTTACCTTTGTAAAGGCCCCAACAATCGAGATAAATACTAATGGCATGACTACCATTTGCAGGAACTTCACATAACCGGAACCGACAATGTTAAACCATTCAATCGTTGTTTTGGTGATGTCTGAAGACATCCCATAAAAAAGATTCATCATAAAGCCAAATAATATTCCTAAACCAAGTCCCGCAAATACACGTTTTGAAAACGTGACATGTTTCTTTTGCATCATGTACAATCCGACAATGATTGCTAGAAAGATTAAGATATTAATGATAACTAGAAACGTATTCAAGATGGTCCTCTCCTTGATGTAAAATATTTAGTTTGATAGAGTGAAAATCTACTTTATTACTATATGATAATAAATCCAATTGGTAAAGTGGGATTTAAATATTTTTGTAAAAAAAGAGGATGGAGTTGCTCTCCATCCACATGGTACTACCTTTTCCTCTTGACACATAAACATTTTTGAGTCCGGTTCGATTTCGTTTTTCCATTAACAGATGATCTGGCAATACATTTTTTACTTAGTTTGAATTTAAAATGACGAATTTTGTAATTAGAATTATGCATCCGGTTATTTTTAGAACTAACTTTTGTTTTAGAATTAGAAATAAAAAGGGTAAGGGTGAAGTTTGTAAAATTCCCGATCGGTAAACTTCTCAAACCCACAGTTCTACAGTTGGTCACTCCGCAATCCGCTACCCAACACATGTTGAATGCTCGATCCGTAGGGATCCTGGTAAAGAAATTACCGCTCCACGTATTCCCTACCGTGTCAAATGCGTAATAATAAAATGTGGTATTTGCGACAGATCCATTCCATACCACCGTACTTCTACCAGGTTGTACGGGGTAATAGCCTGCCTTCACTAAAGGAGTAGGACTACAGTCGGAATCAGGACCAGCGATGACAACATACAGGGTATTCGGGGTGTTATTCCTGAAAAAGAGACTCATTATATCCCACCTTATTCCATGATTACGCTTTAGTACGCGTAATTAATCTATTCGGGTTTTTGAATAAATGATTGGACGTATTACCAGTAGTAATATTTTGAAGCTATCACTATCGATATTAGGCAGTAAAAAGGTTATTTAATGCTTTTTCTTGCTATGATATTTCGCTAGTTTCCTAATTTTTTTAAAAGTTCCCTTGTACTTTTTAAATAAAAAATGAGCTGGAATTCGAGGATTCGCTTCAATTAGCCAAACCTTGCCATTTTTATCCACAGCAATATCATAGCCAATCTGCCATTCATACCGGTGTTTGCTATATACGCGAGTACAATCATGAGCTAATTGGATCATTTCCTTTTTTATTGAAGCGATTTTTTTCCGTCCGATCCCTAAAGATTTCTTCATGGCCTTATTCACGGTAGTTACATACCCTTTTCCTCTAGCCACATTCGTTATAATGCTTTTTTTCCCGGCTACTTTTGCAACCATTCCGATGTGGCTCCATTTCCCATCTTTGGTTCTCATCATCATTAATCGGATATCGAAAGGACGTCCATTAATCTTTGCCAATTTAATCCCCTGTTGAACGATGTGAGTTTTTTTCCTTGCAAGTTTTAGTTTTTTATATAGTTTTTGGACGGAATTGCATGAAGTCTTTTTACCTTTCTCTACCACAAAATAATACTTATCCCTTTTCCTCCATGCCTTAATAATTCCAATCCCGCGTCCTCCCCCCGTTGGTTTGATATAAACCATTGTATATTTTTTCAAATACGTCTTTAATGATGACAGTGTACAGATCGCTGTACTTGGTAAATAAGCTTTAACGGCTCGTTCCTTTTGAAATATACGATGAAACCAATATTTCCCCCCCAACAGGCCACCTCCTAATCAAAGCTAGTGTCAGATTACGTATGTAATGCGAAGAGAGGAACGGTATCTACCTATGCAACCGAAATTTTACTATAGTCATAGGGACTTTTTATGTCCATAGTTGCATTTTTTGTCCCAATAAGATATAATAGTATTATAAAAATTTAGACGGCCATTATAAAATATAAGGAGGGAAATGTTAGAATGGTGCGTAATACTTTTGATGAAATTGAAATTGACTTTAACCATGACTACGACTATGAGGAAGATCGCCAAAGAGAAACTGCTATGCTAAATCGCCGCTACGTTTTAGCATTCGAAAAGAAATACAACTGTACATTTCCAGAATTTATTATGATGGACCATACCGAAGAGCAAAGAATTGATCTTGTGCTTTGGGCTTCTTCTATTCGATATCTAGCTGTGAATAATGAAAATTTATATATTGTGGGATAATCTCGCATAACATACGGGGGATAAATTCAGATTAAGGGATTTAACGGAAAAAAGTTCCGTAATCCCCGATCACTTAATTTAAAAAAGCGAAATAGCGGAAAATTCTTCCGTTATTTTCTTTTTATCTCTATTTGAAAACGTTTGCAAACAAAAATAACGGAATTTTCTTCCGCTATTTTTGTTACTTTAGGTGCCAAAAATCAAATAACGGAAAAATATTCCTCTATTCCCACTAAATCAACCACTTTTAGGTTTCAATCGGACTCAGAATTCGCTATTTGGCCATAACACTTAAGTTTCAATTTTCAAATGACTCTTTACGAAATGAAGAAGTGTTTGCCCTAACCCAGTAAGAATAACCCCTTTCGCTTCACACTTTTCGCAAGAAGTAGTCGTTCCATCGTGGTTTACCTCTCCTTTCCCTTTACATTCAGGACACTGCACTTGCAAATCATCTGTTGTAAAAATCACGTTACCCATCAAAATCCCTCCAGTTTTTTAATTTTCTGTTCAAGTCAAACCGCCACCAATCATCTCCCATGCTCATTCCCCCTTTGAAACATACAAAAAAGGCCTTCCATCCTCGGTAAAAAGGACGGAAAGCCGCGGTGCCACCTTTATTCGTTTGTATTAACTACAAACGCACTTCATAGGGTACAGAAACAGAATCGATACCCCGTCTCTTTTAACGGTGAGACCTTTCCGCCAAAGCCTACTCCACATTTCGGTTTGGTTGCTCCGAAGCCCATTCAACATGAATCCCACACTGATTTTCACCATCCATCAGCTCTCTGAAGTGTCAATCATGCCTACTCTTCTCCATCAACGCAAAAATATCATAATTGATATCAGTTTATAACAATTCGTTTATATTTTCAACGGGTTTACAGTTCTTTAGAAACCAAACTACGCTGCCCTTTCACAGTAGCATCAGGATTTCTTTTTCTATTTACAATCCATATTCCTACGAGTACAAGCATAATTCCTACCAATGTATGTATTTCAAAGCTTTCTTGCAAAAATAGGCATCCGGAAATAACACCCACGACAGGTACAAGCAGTAAAGAAATGGATGCTTTGCTAGCTTCCGTTCGACTCAAAATATGATTCCACATAACAAAAGTCAAAGCAGAAGCGACAATCCCTGAAAACAGAATATAAACGACCGGCATGAATCCCCAGTTCGATCCCCCATCTTCAAATGAAAGAGAATATACCAATAATCCGACTGCCCCAATCGTCATTTGCCAGGTTGTAAATTGAATACTATCACAATGCTTTAATTTCAGTTTAAAAAGTAGGTTAGCTGCAGCCCAAGAAATAGCGGAGCTTAATGCCAGTAATACAGCCCATAGAGACCCACCTATATGGATATTCATGGCGAGAAATAAACCGAATAGGCCTAGCACAATTCCAAACGTCTTTCTTACAGTCAATTGTTCTCCAGGAATCCACAAATGTGCCATGATTGAAAGGAATAACGGCATGCTGTAGGTTAGAACAGAGGTAAGACCCGCACTTACATAGTTAAGGGATATTTGAATCGCGATATTAAAATAGGTGGTTTGAAAGAATCCGCACAGAATATACCACTTCAAATCCGATCTATTCGGCAAGAATATCCTTCTCATCAAACTCACACCGAGGAGTACGATGGCACCCGTTAGAAATCGAAATGCGGCAAACAGAACAGGCGGAAACGCACCATTACCCAATTTCATGATAACAAAATTAAATCCCCAGATAATACACAACATAGCCATCGAAGCATTCATCCTATTATCCCCTCTTCCCTCATTCCAACTTCATCTTAGTGCTAACCATACTTTACACCGGCTATAAATTAGTGTCTAATATATAAATGATGTTTTATTAAGTCGAAAAACGACTTAATGAGGAGGGGAATAGCTATGGAACTTCGTCAGCTTGAATATTTCACCGTAGTAGCAGAGGAACTGCATTTTGGCCGCGCGGCAATTCGCTTACAGATGACACAACCACCTTTAAGTCAACAGATTATACAACTTGAAAGGGAACTTGGAGTCGAGTTGTTCAAGAGATCAAAAAGACATGTAGAGCTTACAAACGCAGGAAAGGTTTTCTTGCAAGACGTTCATCACATACTGATCCAATTGGAGCGAGCTAAGACTGCAGCTCTTAGGGCACACATGGGGATGCTTGGGCGGTTAGTTCTTGGCTTTGTTGGATCCGCAACATTCGATATTCTTCCAATCATCGTTCGAGCGTTTCAAGAGCAGTTCCCCCACGTAGATTTAGTTCTTCGCGAAATGCCTACACCCATGCAAATTGAGGCATTTCACAAAAGGGACATCGACATTGGTTTTGTAAGAACCCCTGTGGTTGACCCGCTCCTATCCCTTTTGCCCGTTCATCAAGAGACCTGTATTGCCGTCGTACCGAAATCGCATCCGATGGCGGAACGTTCTTCCCTATCAATGGGTGATCTATACACAGAACGATTTATATTAGTGGAAAGAGAGATTTGGCCAAGCTGGTATGATGATATCCTCTCGAAATGCCGTGATGCTGGTTTCAGCCCACACATCCGACAAGAAGTGAAAGAAATCCAAACAGTAATAGGTTTGGTTGCAGCAGGACTTGGGATCAGTATCGTCCCAAAATCAACAGTGAACTTGCATGCACGAGACGTCGTGTATATAGAAATTGAAGGAACTGCCCCCCGTGTAGAAATGTGCATCGCCTGGCGAACCGATGACAATTCAACGTTAGTTAAACAGTTTCTCGAGACCGCATCACGCACAATGAATGTCCCGTCCAAAGAAACTGATATCCTCTCATAATAAACACATTAAAAATCCGACTCATCCTAAGTCTAGGGGATCGGATTTTTTGTATGTTACCGTTCATATTGAGTTCACAATACCCGTTTATAGTGTGTTTATCGGAATATCACCTTAGGAGGAAATAACAATGAAATCATGTTGCACAAAAATGAAAAAATGGCGAAAGGTCTCTATGTTTCTACCGATGATTCTTACTTTTTTAGCTACTCAACATTGGCTGCATGGGCTTATCTTTATCGCACTAGGAGGAACGGCTAGTGAATTAATGAGTATGAGCATGGATAGCATGCTTCCGTTCCAGCGTGTGATGATTGTGCTAACCCTGGTCACCGTTCTATGGTCGGTGTATGAATTATTAAAAGATAGGTTTATTCACAAAGCGAAGATTGCACTCACATCCATTTCAGCGCTGATTGGACTCGGGTATGTAATCGCTGCTTTAATTCACAACGGATGGTAGGCTACCCTATCCGCAACTAAAACCCTTTTGGAGGAGAAAAAATATGAAAAGCTTATTCCTACGTCTGGTTATTTATATAAGTCTAGTCGTGGTGTTTGTGGGCGGGATGGGATGGTTCGGATTTCAAAGTTCAAGGGACGCATTCTATCAAGCGAATCGTAAGGAGCCCCTTCCCTCTTTGCAAGGAATAGCAAAACCTAAATATGATCCAAAAAAACCGACGGTTGCTGTCCTGTTGGGAAACGAATCCACGTATGGCTCCGATTTTATGATTCCATACGAAGTATTCTCAAGAACAGGAGCTTATAACGTCTATGCTGTTGCCTCAGACAATCAGGTAAAAACATTGACTGGCGGCCTCGACGTGGTCCCCCACTACTCTTTTCAGGAACTGGATCAATTACTAGGGAAAAGTCCTGACATTATCGCGATCCCTTTTATGAATGGGAATGACGAAGAAAAATTTCAACCGATCCGAAAGTGGATTCAGCAACATGCCGAGGCCACGTTCTTAAGCATTTGCGGGGGATCGGGAAACCTAGCGGCTACAGGCTTATTAAAGGGAAAGTCAGCAGCATCGCATTGGCTTAACTTAGGGGTTTTTGAAAAGGATTATCCAGATACAAACTGGATCAGCGATCAGCGGTACGTTGAGGACGGAAACATCATCTCCTCGGCCGGTGTTTCATCAGGAATCGATGCCTCGCTCTATGTCATTTCACAAAAACTAGGCGAGCCGATGGCAGCAAAAATCGCAAAAGAGCTAAACTATCCTACTTACCACTTCGTGCAAAATCCAAAAATGGAACCTTTTGAATTCGAAATAGCGACTTATGCCATGAATCATGCCTTTCAGTGGAACCGGAAAAAAGTAGGCGCCCTGCTCTATAACGGTGTGGAGGAAATTGCCCTCTCTTCTGTTTTTGATATCTATTCAAACACCGGTACAACAACGGTTCTTTCGATATCCAACAGAGAGCAGCCGATCATGACAAAACACGGTCTGAACCTGGTTTCCAGACACTCCTTATCCAATGCACCTAAACTAGATCGAATGATCGTTCCAGGAAGGGAAGCATCTGAATTGGTAGCAAAAGACATGAAAAACTGGAACAAGGAAGTTCTGTTTATTCACAGTGACGCCCCGGAGAGATATATGTTAGAAGTGGAATTCGAAGATTTAGCCAAGCAAGAGGATCTTCTTACGGCAAACCATGCCGTGAAGCGTCTGGAGTTCCGCGGGGATGAGATCCATCTGGAAGGAAAAGCGTTTCCCCTTGAAACTTACGGTAACATTCTTTTCGCTGCTTTGCTGGGGCTCTTTGTAGGCTACCTTATCGACAGAAGAATGATCACGAAGAAAAACAGGAATTTGTTGAAGCCATAATCATTTTGCTTGTATATCTAGATTCTCAATGAATTTATTCATATAGATCTTCTCCCACTTTCCTGAGAAACTTCGTTTAAGCCCCAAATTATGTTATTCTACCCTTATATCATGAGGAGGGTTGAACATGAGTTTTTGCTGCGGAACTGATATGCTCCTAACCATCGCTGATATTCGGTATCACTCAACAACGATTACGAATGTCCCTATGCTCTTTTGTTTGGCCTGCGATCAACTGATTGTCCATCCCGACATTGAGCTCGAATTTGAACTTCTAAAAGATTATGCAATCAGCGATCGGACCAGGGAAGTCGATCTAGCTCCCCATATTTCCCAAAATAAACAGGAATACCTGTATGATCCCAGAAACCAGGCTGAACATCTCAGGTTAGGTGATACCTTAAAAGAGCATATTGACCGTGCCCTCGATCTATATTCTATGGCCCAAACTGTGGACGACCCTGCTTGGAAAGAAGAAGTGCTCGACCGGCTGAATACTCTTCAGAAGAAGGTGGAACGAAATCAAAAGCACTAAGGCCTCCATCCATGTTAAGCAACGTATAGGTATAATAACCAAGTGTCCCAACTCTTATGAATTAAACACTAAAAAAGAGGTTCGTCAGCCGTAGTGACGAACCTCTTTTTCTTATTTCACATAATTTCTCAGCTTCCCGATCTTCTCTACTTCCACAGTGACAACGTCCCCTGACTTCATCGGGCAACTTCCAGAAGGGGAACCGGTAGCCAGCACATCACCCGGCTCCAGTGTCATGACCTGTGAAATCCAGCTGATCAAGAAAGGAATGGAAAGTGACATCTGATTCGTATTTCCATCTTGCACCACTTTATCGTTTAGTTTTGTAACGATTCGCAAATTCCTTGGATCAATTCCGGTTACAATCCCTGGGCCTAGCGGTCCGAAGGTGTCAAACCCTTTTCCACGGGTAAACTGGGGATCTGTTTTGGTAAGGTCTCTAGCTGTTACATCATTAAAAATCGTGCAGCCAAAAACGTGATCCAAAGCATCTTCCTCTCTGATATTTTTCCCTCGTTTTCCGATCACGAGTGCAACTTCCCCCTCCAATTCTACCTGCTGGGTTAAGTCGCTTGAGGGAAGAATGATTTCTCCTCCATCCGGAATCAAGGAAGAGGTTGGTTTTAAGAACAGGAATGGTTCTTTCAGATTGGCTGTTCCCCCTGTTTCTGTTGCATGGGCAGCATATGTCCAGCCGAAATTCACCACTTTGGAGGGCACTACCGGCTCCAAGATTTTGACATGATTATATTGAACTTTTACTCCATCCAACTTAAGGTTATTATTTACAATTTCAGCGAAATCACTGGACAACTGTAAAATTTCGTCACCATCAACCAATCCATAATATATTTTACCGTTTTCATTTAGATAGCGAACGATTGTTTGTGTTTTCTGTAGTACCTGCATGCCTATTATCCACTCCATCTAAAATTAAATCGTTTCCTTACATTTTAACCTACCCTAGTGTAACACTATTGTCATTGATTAAAAATAGTAATTGCCATATAAATAGTAATCAGAAGATATTTAAAATCTTGTAAAAAGCGGGAATTGTATCCACTACCGAATAGTTTCCAAGAATAAAAAGAGGCTCCTTCACAAAATGCGATAGAGCCATTTTAATCTTGTTTCTTCGATGCGTCAAATCATCTTACGCCACTTTATGAATGTTAATCTTTTCTCCTTCTTTTCGTCTCTCCCTAAACTCAGCTGTCGCGGTGAAAAGAACGTCTGTTGAAGAGTTTAATGCCGTTTCAAACGAATCCTGCAACACCCCAATAATAAAACCGACGCCGACCACCTGCATGGCTACTTCATTGGAGATCCCGAACAGGCTGCATGCTAGAGGAATCAGTAGCAATGATCCACCAGCCACCCCTGAAGCGCCGCATGCAGATACGGCTGATAAGATGCTAAGAATAATGGCCGTCGGGATATCGACTTGAATTCCTAGGGTATGAACCGCTGCCAGGGTTAACACAGAAATCGTCACTGCAGCACCGGCCATATTAATCGTAGCCCCAAGCGGAATGGATACCGAATAATTATCCTTATTCAAACCGAGACTTTCACATAATTTCATATTAACCGGAATGTTGGAAGCCGAGCTTCGGGTGAAGAATGCAGTAATCCCACTTTCCCGAATACACCTAAAAACCAGTGGGTAAGGATTTTGTCTGATCGCCACGTACACAACGATAGGGTTGGCAACCAAAGCCACAAAGAGCATGCAACCAATCAAAACAGCAAGCAGCTTTCCATATCCAAACAATGCATCTATCCCATTTGTCGTGATCGATTCAAAGACGAGACCCATGATGCCTAACGGCGCAAACTTAATCACCCAAGTTACTAATTTAGAAATCGCATCTGAAAGATTCGCGATCAATGTTTTCGTCGTATCTGCTGCGTTTCGTAAAGCGAAACCAAGAAGCACGGCCCACGCTAAAATCCCGATATAGTTTGCCTCACCGATCGCATGGATCGGATTGTCCACGACATTCATTAGCAAAGTTTTCAGAACCTCAATGACACTTCCAGGAGGCGCCACCCCTTCTGCCCCTTCTGCTAAGGTTAAGTTCACAGGGAAAAGAAAGCTTGCAATCACCGCAATCAGTCCAGCTAAAAAGGTCCCTAACAGATAGAACACAATGATCGATTTCATATTTGTTTGATGCCCACTCTTATGTTGGGCGATCGCCGAGATCACCAAGACAAGTACAAGCACCGGTGCAATAGCCTTTAAAGCCCCCACAAATAAAGATCCGAAAACGATAACAGGTCTTGCAGCTTCTGGAGTCGTTACTGCTAGAACGATCCCCACAATTAACCCAATAATGATTTGTTTGACCAGACTTATTTGATTCCATTTTTTTAATATGCTTTTCATTGCTGTTCCCCCGCTATCAAAGTCCACTCCATAAAGACATCTGTCTTTTATATAAGCACTATTATAAAGATTAATTGGCTCGAGCACAAAGGGAATTGAATCCACTATTTTATTCGTAAAAATGAATAGATTATATTTTTGGGGGGTTTTATTAATTTTTAGAAAACGGGCGGAATTTCCTTTATGAAAGGTCACTTTCGGAAACGGAAATTAATAGTTTATGGAAGATAACTGTTTGCGAATGCAGGAGGTGAACACGATCCGTTCAATAAAATATGTGGGAATTTCCATTTTCACCTTGCTCACATTCCTTGCAGGCTGGTACTTCGTCGCTGAATCTGGATTGGTTTCACCTTTATTTGTTCCTTCCCCTGTAAGGGTTTGGGAAACCTTCCTAGCGATCTGTTTCGGTGAGGGGTATAAAGGCAGCTCCCTTTGGGTTCATTTGGGTGTAAGTCTATACCGGATTGGATTGGCCTTTGTGCTCGCTACTCTGATTGCGGTTCCCCTCGGTTTAGTTTGCGGATACAGTAAAACCCTCCAAGCCATGATCTCCCCACTCGTCCACTTTTACCGTCCATTACCTCCTCTCGCATACTACACCGTTCTTGTCATTTGGCTAGGGATTGGTGACGCATCAAAGGTCGCCTTGCTTTTTTTCGCTGGGTTCGCCCCGATCTTTATCTCCTGTCAGTCTGCGATCGAAGAAATTAATCCCTCCAGAGTCATTGTCGCTCGAACTTTGGGTGCCTCTACAAGACAGGTTTTCTTCCATGTCATCGTCCCTTCCTGTTTACCGCAAATTTTCACTGGACTGAGGACATCGCTGGGCTTTATTTATACAACCCTGGTTGCAGCAGAAATGGTAGCTGCTATTTCTGGGGTCGGGTGGATGGTTTTAGATGCAAGTAAATTTTTGCAAAGTGATGTGATGTTTGTCGGCATTATTTTGATGGGAATAACCGGTCTACTGATTGACGCTGTGTTTAATATTATTGAAAAAAAGATTATTCCTTGGAAAGGAAGAGGAGAATAGGATGTCAAAAGTGATTCGAAAGTTTTTCTTATTAGGTGTTCTTCTCGTTCTCGCCTTGGCAGGTGCAGGATGCGGGAAGCAATCCGAAGATGCTGTGGTAAACATCGGCTATCAGGTAATCCCCAATACAGAAGCGATTGTAAAATCTAAGGGATGGCATGAGGAAACGATCCAAGGGATGGAGGTGAAATGGCATTCCTTTGATTCAGGGAGAGATGTCAATACCGCTCTCGCCTCTGGCAGTATTGATATCGGCTTGCTAGGTTCTACCCTTGTTGCCAACGGGATTAGCGAAGGGTTAGATTACCAGGTCATCTGGATTGCAGATGTCATCGGGGCAAACGAGGCACTAGTCGTAAAGAAAGACTCGGGAATTAACAGCATGGAAGACTTAAAGGGCAAAAAAATTGCCGTTACGTTTGGCTCTACCACACAATATACCCTTCTCAGCGGACTAAAGGCAAATGGCATCGATCCCGGAGAAGTCAACATCCTCGATATGCAACCGCCTGATATGCTTGCCGCCTGGACGCGCGGGGATATTGACGGTGGATATGTATGGCATCCCACCCTGCAAAAGATGGTGGATGATCAAGGGCAGATCCTGATTACCAGCGGAGATCTCGTGGAAAAAGGAATCGTGACCGCGGATGTCATCGTCGTCCGAAACGAATTTGCCAAACAGCACCCCGAGGTCGTCAAGGAATATATCGCCTCACAAATCCGAGCCGTAGAGCTCTATCGTGATAACCCTGAAGAAGCGATTGCTGCCGTCTCCAAGGAATTTAACATCGGACAGGAGGAAGCCGGTACGATGATGAAAGAACTGATCTGGCTATCCGCTGAAGAGCAAGCATCCAGCCAATATTTGGGTGCAACTAATCAGCCTGGAAAGTTTGCTGCTGTTCTTGAGGATACGGCCCACTTCCTAAAAAACCAAAGTCTCATTAAGTCGGTGCCCTCTCCTGACGCTTTCCATAAAGCCGTTTCTGGGGAATATATTGAGAAAGTGACGAATGAATGATAATGGATTTTCTTCATATTAAGCATGTCTCTTTGACTTACGGTCAAATTCGGATCTTAGATGATATTGATTTAGTCGTATCCAAAGGGGAATTCGTCACGATCGTGGGACCTTCAGGTTGCGGCAAAAGCAGTCTCCTCAAGATGGTCACCGGGATCCAAGCTCCGAGTGAAGGAGAAATTCTGTTCCAGGGGGAAGCCATTACCGATATTGACGCCAAAAGGGGAATGATGTTGCAGGAAGCTACTTTATTCCCCTGGCTTTCTGTTCGGGACAATATTTCCTTTGCCCTGAAAATGAAAAGTGTTTCGCGGAAAGAACAGGTTCGTCAAGCTGACGCATATCTGGATCTCATGGGGCTCTCTGAATTTGCCGACCATCTGCCTTACCAACTTTCCGGTGGGATGAAACAAAGAACAGCCCTGGCCAGAACTTTGATTAACCGCCCTGAGATGATTATGATGGATGAACCCTTTTCCGCCTTAGATGCCTTCACTCGAAAAAGTATGCAAAAGCTTCTCACTCAGATTTGGAAGGACTTCCAAACCACTTTCCTTTTTGTCACCCACGATGTAGAGGAAGCAATTACCCTTGGTTCTCGGGTCATTATCCTTTCCGCCCGCCCTGGTAAGGTAATAGAGGATCTTTCAATTGGAACAGAAAAAAAAGAAGCGGCAGCGCGCATCTTCACCTTATTAGAACAGTAATTTCCTTCAAAGCATCATAAAATGTTTGCGATAATCTTTGGACGGGGCCATATCCAACATCTGGCGATAAAAGCTTTTATCCTGCAATTTCCGGAAGAAAGAAATTGCAGGTTTGCTATTCGATTCAAGGATCCACGGGTTTCCTTTTTGGTCAATCGCGATGTCAAAGCCGATTGTTTGAAACCCATAGGCAGCTTCCAACTGTTTGGCAGCACTCAGACAAATCCGATCCAATTTTTTAAGGATGGCCGCCGCTTTTTTATTGGAAAAGGATTTTGTTAAGGCGCTCAAGGCTGGTAAGATATACCCTCTACTCCTTGCCACATTTGTAATAAAATGATTCGTCCCCGCTACTTTCGCCAGTTTTCCAGTAATCGTCCAGGGAACTCCTTTTTTCCTTTGCACCATCACACGCAAATCAAAGGGACTATCGTCGATCGTTGACAGAGGGATGTAACGCTGCACAATGTAGGTTTTCGATGATTTATATTGGTTTATATAACCGATCGTACTGGCCCTGCTCGAAAAAACTTTCTTCATGGCTCCCCGCTGAATGATGTACTTCCCTCCAACTAGGCGGGACACCTTCATGACCCCTGCTCCACCCCCACCTCTATTGGGCTTGAGAATTACCGTTTCATATCGTTGAATCATCATATCAAAGTTTACTTCTGTATAAAGTTTCGTTTCAGGCAATGAGGAAAGAAGGGATGGATCCCGTCCCATTACTTTCATATTCATGTATTTCCCTCTTATGGTCACCAACATGCTCCCCTTTTCATTACTGCTAACGGCCTTCTATAGCTTATGTAGAAAAAAGAACCCTGTGTAGGGTTCTTTTTAATCCATTTTTCTATCAACAATCCCTCTAAATTGATCTGTCGTTGTAATGAGGCTACTATTTTTAAAAATAGAACGATCCGATACTAACGAAGTATGCTGGTTAAAGTCCCTTCGACAATAGGTGAAATTGTATTTGTCTGTGGAATAGATTTTAAATCCCCTTCTTATGCACTTCTTCAAAAACTTTGAGTCTTCCCTCGTATTAACATGAGGGAATTTGACCTTTTTAAAAACCTCCTTTTTGAAAACAATGGTCGGGCCTTTAAGGCCACGAACAAATCTATTTTCGTAATTTGGTTCGCGGATCAGAAGTTGTCCCGTGTTTTCAAAATAACAAAAGGTCGTCTTTTTCCCTACAATATCTGCATTCGTATTCTCAAAAGCTTGCATTATGCCAGTTAAATAATAAGCCCCATAGTAATCGTCATCATCAAATTTGGCAATATAATCATATTTTGCAAGCCGCACACCTGCATTTAAACAGGCCCCCAGTGTAACCGTACTAGGTTTCTGATAAATGGAGACGTTTTTAAATGACTTAGCCCGTTTCTTCCAAAGCGCAATTTCCATATCGTCACTATTTAGGATGATAATCAATTCCTTCGGACCCCAAAGCTGTCGCTCATAGTTTTGAAACAAATTCTCCATGTATTCATTTCGCATCGTACATGTAATGATGGAAACCATCTACATCACCTCCAAATCTCTATTCCTTGGAAGTTAACGAATAGATTCTTCTATAAGTTATGAAAATCTTAGATAGATGGTTTGTACTCTTTTACTAGAATAAATAGATTAATTTCATGCCCTGCTGGTTGTGTTTAATCCAATGTACTTGGAAGTGAATACCGTGGTAAAAAAGGATGTGAATGGCTTGGCGATCAATAAAGGAACTGCTGTAGGCATTTTATATGTGCAACTTGTAAACGGAAAATGGCAAACGGGGGTTCATAATGGATCAACTGATAATACGATCACTTCTACTACCTCTCCCGCCGTGATTTGGCATGTTGGAAAGAAGGGCTCGATTGAACGAAACAGATTGTATTTTTACAAAACGGTTGAAGAATACCAACGGGCTAGAATGGGGAAAGGCCCAAAAGGAGTCCCTCCTTCCAGGTTATACGCCCGAGTGCTAACTGAATCCTATACCGGTGTTCCCGTGGGATTTCTAAGAAGTGATGGCTCTGCAAACAATGGGGCATTCAAGAAGTTCACAACTGCAAAAGGTAAAGTATATGACAATGTATCTGTTCTCATCAATGACCTGAAAAACAAGAAGGTAAGCCAAGCAGATTTTCGAGGGGGGAAACTGGAATACCTGCACTACAATATCCAGAAGCGCAAAGAACCCGGCAGATATGATTTTATTCTCGAAACACCAAAGCCCGTAACTGAACTGATCGGTATTCGAAGATTAGATAAAGCCGATGAGTTTTTTAAGATATAGAAAAAATATAATACAATGATTAAATTTTGATCATATTTACTTGCTACTATTAAATTAAAGGAGGGATCCGAAATGAACTCTCAACATCCAGAACAACACCCACCAGCCGAACAGGTGAAAAAGCCTTGGTATAATCAAGGATGGGTATGGTTGATTATCGCTGTGGTTGGTATAGGAGTCCTCTTCTTTGGATTTTCAGGTTTAACTGATCAAATGACCGAAATCAATCAGTCTATTCAAGATAATACCAGTGCCATCCAAGAGCAAAGTTTCATCCTGAGCGATATTAAACAGGAGATCCAGCAGCTGATTGTCCTGATTAAGGATTCTGTTAACGAGTTGATGCGCTCCTTCGCTTAATAGGTCGCGGCCAGATCTTATGGGGTAATCCGAGGGTGATTCGGACTCAGTTTGACAGTAACAGCAATCGTCAGTCCGAATCCAGGGGTGATTCGGACTCAGTCTGACGGTTTCAGCAATCGTCAGTCCGAATCCAGGGGTGATTCGGACTCAGTTTGACGCTTTCAGCAATCGTCAGTCCGAATCCAGGGGGCATTCGGACTCAGTTTGACGGTTACAGCGTTTGTCAGTCCGAATCTGACTATTCAGGAAATAATTCTCTCAATTCAGCCGGCACCTCACGGCTTTTTCGATTCACGGAATCCATCGTAACCGAAGTCACCAGCGCATCAGCACATCGTTCCCCATCTTGGTTAAAAATTTCCTGTTTCAGTACATAACTCGTTCGCCCTACCTTTTCCGGGGATGTTTTGATTGTTAAGCGATCGCCTTGGTTACATTCCTTCCGGTAATTGATATTAATGTTAACGGTAACCGTCTGAATCCCCATCTGAGCAAATCTCTCGTATGTCAATCCAGCTTTTTCGTACCACTCTTCACGCCCCCACTCTAGATACTCTAGGTATTTGGCATTGTTCACATGTCCATTCACATCAATTTCGGTAGACCGTACCACAATATCCAGGGTGACTATTGCCATGATTTCTCCTCCGTTAATAGATGATTTAATATTATGTATTTTACCATCAATTAAAGTGTGGTTGAATACTATGTTAGCCATTCGCTCCCAATTCCGACCCGATCGGACAGGGGATTCGGGACTGGGCCTGCGCTTTAACACCAGAAGTTGTCGCGAATCAGAGGGATTCGCGACTGGAACAGCCTTTTAACACCAGGAGTTGTCACGAATCAGACGGATTCGCGACTGGAACAGCACTTCTACGCCAGGAGTTGTCACGAATCAGACGGATTCGCGACTGGACCTGCGCTTTAACACCAGGAGTTGTCACGAATCAGAGGGATTCGCGACTGGACCTGCGCTTTAACACCAGGAGTTGTCACGAATCAGAGGGATTCGCGACTGGACCTGCGCTTTTACACCAGGAGTTGTCGTGAGCGATAAAAAAAGGCCCTCCAGCAGGAGAACCCACTTACTCACAAATCTGAGAATAGCTTCCCTTTTTTCCCATAATTGTTCTTCTCCAAGTCTTCGATAAAAATAAACACAACACTAGGGTCCACATCAAAGCTCTCACAAACCGCCTCCGTCACTTTCTCAACGAGCTTTCTCTTTTGATCTTCGGTCTTCCCTTCCAATACTTTTACGGTGATAAATGGCACGTCAAGCCCTCCCTCTTCCTTAACCTTGACTTTCGATCGCCTCAATAACCTTTTCCGCTGTACTGCGGCTTGACATCGGATTTTGTCCTGTCACTAAGTTTCCATCACGAACAGAGAAGTCTGTCCACTTCTCCGCGGAAACAAAATTACCGCCTTTTTCCCTCAGCTTTGATTCCAACAAGAACGGCATATGCTGATCTAGCTGCATCTCTACTTCTTCTTCGTCTGTAAAAGAATTGACGGTTTTCCCCTTCACTAGAGGTGTCCCATCCTTATAAGTCGCATTGACAAGGCCTGCAGGGCCGTGGCAAACCGCTCCGATGACCTTCCCTTCCTCAGCGAACTGCTGAAGGACATACTGCAGCGTTTCACTATCTGGAAAATCAAACATGGTGCCATGTCCGCCAGGTAGAAAAACCGCATCAAATTCGCTGGCATCCTCACGGCTCAACTTGGCGGTATCCTGTAATTCCGCCTCCGCATTGGCCCAATCCTCGTTTTTCTCCTCAGAAATACTGTTCGGATCAAGGGCCACTTCTCCCCCGCTGATGCTCGTTACCTTTACATCATAGCCTTTCGATTTGAATACTTCGTAAGGGACCGCAAATTCCTCCAGCCATAACCCCGTTTTGTGATCATCCGAGATCGTTGTGTGGTTGGTGACGACCATGAGGATCCGTTTATTCGTTGCCATAACAACATCCCTCCCTAAATTAGATTGAATAGGCCGCAGCAAGGGCTCTTGGTGTCAAAGGTTTTCCTCCGAGGATTAACGAAGCTTCATTAGCCCAGTACGGATTGCGGAGCATCCCTCTGCCCACAGCGACGAGATCGACCTTTTCCTCCTCGACAATTTGGTTCGCCAACTGCGGATCTTCAAGCCGCCCCACGGCGATCACGGGAACGTTTAACCCCTTTTTGATGGCCTCAGCCAAATCTACTTGATATCCAGGGCCTGAGTTTTGTGGTCCAACCGTCCCTTCTCCACCAGAAGACACATGGAAGATATCTACCCCCGCTTGCTGGTAACGACGTGCGAGGTTCAACATGTATTCTATATCATAACCGCCTTCCGCATACTCAACGGCCGAGATTCGCATAATGAGCGGCATGGACTCCGGCATGACGCGGCGCGCTGCTTCAATTACTTCTACCCCAAAACGGGCTTTGTCTTCCCCATAGATGTCTGTCCGTTGATTCGTCAACGGGGATTGGAACTGGTGTACTAAATAACCGTGTGCCCCATGGATTTCGATAGTGTCCACTCCTGCTTCGACCGCTCGACGGAAGGCCGCCTCAAACTTCCTTACCATCTCCCCCACTTCTTCGGTGCTTAGCGCCCGTGGCGTTTTGTACTTTTCTGAAAAGGCAATTGCTGAGCAGGAAACAGGTTGTTCCGCATCTTCCGCCTTGCGCCCAGCATGGGCAATTTGGATCCCGACTTTAGCTCCGTAGCTTTGACAAGATTGAATGATTTTGGCAAAAGCGGGAATATGCTCGTCCGACCAAATGCCCAGATCATAGTCGGAGATCCGGCCATCCGGTTCTACATCGGTCATTTCCATAATGATTAACCCAGCCCCACCAATGGCACGATTCGTATAGTGGCTAAAGTGCCATTCATTGGGTTTTCCGTCTTTCGCTTGGACAGAATACTGACACATGGGAGGCATAACAATTCGATTTTTTAGCTCTAAAGCTTTCAGGTGAAAAGGATCTAATAAGGTTGGCATTGCTTGATTACCTCTTTTCGATTAGAAATTAAAATTGTCCGGGTCTGGACCGTAACGGTGATTGGCGTTTAACGCATCGATACGTTCGATATCCTCGGTGGAAAGCTCGAAATCAAAAACATTCGCGTTCTCCTCGATCCGATGTGGTGTAATGGATTTCGGTATCGTCACAATCCCGCGCTGCAAGTCCCAACGAAGAACGATCTGAGCCGCTGTCTTGTTGTATTTTTGACTCAGTTCCGTTAACAGCGGAACATCCAGATTTCCCTGCATCAGCGGGCTCCAAGCCTCCATCTGGATCTTCTGCTCTTGGCAAAAGACTTGCAATTCCTTCTGGGTCAATTGTGGATGGCATTCCACTTGATTAACGGCCGGGACCACTTCACAGTCCGCTAGCAAATCCTGAAGGTGATGGATGTGGAAATTGCTGACCCCAATGGCCCGTACGGATCCATCTTTATAAAGCTTTTCCAGTGCCTTCCATGTTTCTTTATATTTTTCCTTCACAGGCCAATGAATCAAGTAGAGATCGAGGTAATCCAATCCGAGTTTCTTCCGGCTGTCTTCGAATGCTTGCAACGTAGAATCGTAACCTTGATTCGCATTCCACACTTTGGTGGTAATAAAAAGCTGTTCACGAGGGATTCCCGATTCCCGAATGGCTTTCCCTACCCCCTCCTCGTTTCCATAAACAGCTGCCGTGTCGATACTCTTGTAACCATACTGAATCGCATGCTTAACGGAAGAATAAACCTCTTCCCCTTCCTTTACTTTAAAAACACCCAAACCCAACCATGGCATCTCTACCCCGTTATTCAGGCGGGTGGTGGATCGAAGATCTTTTAGCATTTTTCGTTCCTCCTTAAATCGACCATAGCAAAGCCTGATAAGGGTATTGTTATCCTTTCTTGTTGAGAAATTCCTTTTTTGAAATCGGCAAAAAAAGGGATTGAGCCAATCCCTTTCAGTTTACAACCAATGATCAGGCTTCTTTACATAACTAGGAAGCTTCGTAGCTCGATTCCCTTTCGCTGCATTCACTTGAGATTGGGTCAGGAAAATGCAATCTGTCAGATCCGCATGGCTGAGATTGGAATCCCTTAAGTCCGCCCCGATAAGATCCGCTTTTCTTAAATCCGCATGACTTAAGTTCGCAGCAATGAGTAATGCCCCTCTTAAATTAGCTCCTCTTAGGTCCGCCCTTTTTAAATTTGCACCTAAATAGTCGAGTCCCCTTTTATTTCTATTCTTTGGAACGAAGCCCCTTCGAACCAATTCGCTTGTCCTGACTAATAGTTTGTTGACTGTGCTTCGGTGGCCAGGAATATCTACTTTAAATATTTCTTCAGGCGCTCTGTTTGTCATCTCTACCGTTTGATCATAAGCCTCTTTTAACTCTCCCCAAAAAGGTTTCGTTTCTTCTAGCTCCATGGCTTGGCTTAGATAACAAAGCATCTCGTGCAGCTGCTGAACAATGGGGAAAACCGCAAACATCTCCCCCGATTTTGACTGGTCATTTCGCCAGTCCATACCTCTAAAAATATTTTGTGAAACATGTTGACCTGCACCAAAACATTCATAAGAGACACATCCGCGGAATCCCTTGTCTCTTAACTGTTCATGGATCCCACAACGATATTCGGCGCTTAGGTTCCGGCAAGGCTCTCCACCGTTCTTATGTAAAGCAAAGTCTGCTGATTTGGCATAAGGCAGCGCAACACAGCATAAACCAAAACAATTTTGGCAGTCAGATGTTAAATAGTCTTCCATTTTGCGAACACTTCCCTATTATTTTCTACGAATGATTTTATATCATATAATGGTTTTTTACCTCATTTCTTTTTTCATTCATCAATCGTAGGCAACACTCTTCTGCTATGTAAAGGAGGGGACGGTGGGACTCCTCTTTTTATAGTCTTGTGGGCACTCTCCCTTTTTCTCAGGCAAAAAAAAATGACCCTCATCTATCCCATTGCGGAAAGATAAGGGTCCGGGTTATCATGGCAATTCATCTAATCACCTCTTATTCGTACATGTACATGCGATAACGTTTGCTTTGCTCTTCATATAGACGTTGTGCATCATCTAAAAACTCAACTAGAGCTTTAAAAAACTTAATCATTTTTTCACGACCTCCTTGATTTGTTGTACCTTTATTATCGCTTCGAAGCCTCATATTTACAAAGTTGGTATTCGGTCATGAAAGCGTCAATCATGGCTATGAAAATGGAATGAAAACGAGAATCACACCCCTATATCTTAAATTTAATGCTCTTTCCTCTCGTTTTCTTATGTTTTCATTTTTGGTGTGGATGGGGTTCACTGTTTGGTCACGATCACCTTGGATGTACCGGATTTAGGATCCAAAGAGAGATATCCGCTTTTTCGGGATCATTCGGACTCAGTTTGACGGTAACAGCGATGCTCAGTCCGAATCAGAAGGGCAATGGGTCGTCAAAAAAACCGCCCGAAGGCGGCTTTTTAACTCGCTTGTTTATAACCTTTGAAAATCGCTTTTTTCATAATGAATCTTCTATCCAGGCAGAAACCTACAAATAAAGCGAGTAAAACGGTGAATAAGATATGGCTGTATGTCACAATAGAAAATGGTTTTCCTTCTAACTGCATCATCTCATCCGCTCGAAACTCGAGTCGTCTCACGGCATGCTCTGCGATCAGAAGATCCTCTTGTTTGGCTAGGTCTTCAATAGCAGCTTCAAATAGGAAACGATCTGGCGCATCGCTGTGAACAAACCGAATCTCCTTGGCATTGCCCTTTTCATTCCACAATTTCAAATCCGCTGCAGCCAATGTTTTTGCCTCTCTTCCAGGAACGATCAGTTTATCTAGTTTGGGTGTTTCTTCAATGGCTACTCTAGGAATAAGGGTCAATCCATGTTTGGTTACGATGGGCTGCTCTGAGCTAGCAATAGAAAGTGCCTTTGTTGTTCCGGTATCTGAATAGATATCAAAGACGGAGGTCAGCGCCAATTCCTCAATGCCGTTATAGAGCAAGACACCTGCTTTTTTCTTATTCCAATAGAATGCATTGTTCAAGGTATAGGTCCACAAATTCACGGCAAATGGATCCATCTCTGGATTTTTCACATAGTGGTATGATGGATATTTCATTTCAGCGGCAATTTTGGTTGCCACGGGTTCTCCTAAGCGTTGGGAAATCACATAAAGTACAGCGTCAATTCCGGAAGAAACTCCTGCAGAGGATACAATGTTACCAGACTGCGTATAACGTTGATCCCACACCCATTTGGTTTCAGGGTATTCCTTTTCAACCACGCCAAAGATTCGATTTTGCCAATGGGTAGCGACTGCCTTTCCGTTCAATAACCCTGTCGTTGCCAGATTCCCCGATCCCCCGCAAATGGTAAGGATATTGGTTTCCGCATGCTTTTTCATCCAGTCTTTCACTGGCTGGAATTTCTCTTGATCTTTCATTGTCAAAAATGGAATGACAATAATATCTGGACTTTTTCCTAATAATTGATCCATCTCTGCAAAGGAATAGTGTGGTACCACTTCAAGCCCGCCAGTCAATGTCCTCACTTGATTATCGGAGGCTACAGCATAAACGTTAAATTCCCCAGTTCGAGAGAATAACTCGTAAGGAATTGCGAAATCGGAACCCTCTGTTGTCTCATTACCTAGTAGAACAGCAACCGTAGGTTTTTTCAGATCATGCAGAGGTTTCTCCACAGCTGGAAAAGCAGGAATTGGTTCTGTACGGAACGCCCCGTAAAAATCTCCTTGCGAGCGGATCATGCCAAAGGCCCCAATCCCTCCGACAATCACAACGAAACTCAAAACATAAACAACAAAACGTAGGACTAATTTCTTCATCTTATTTACCTCCTCTTATTTTTACAATACCGGGGTACCCTATTTGTTTTTGGTAAAATCTTAACTTATCTTTACTATACAACCGCTTTATGAACTCAATATGAACGGATCCATCCTACTTTCATCCTCCTATACAAAAGCCCTTTGCCATTCTCTTCCTTAATTCCTACTATACAACTGCTTTGTGAACCCAATATGAACGAAAAAAAACCGCCTGAAGGCGGTTTACCAATGATCAAGGATATTTACAAAAAAGTGGTCCCAGACAAGGACTGCAAAAACCCTTTCCGGATGGGCTTTTATAACACGCGTTTGGCAAACAGGTACCTGTCATACCAAATGGTTCCTTTTTGAATCCGGCTAATTGTGACCCCAATGCCTTTTCTAAAAGTATGCAAAATACGACCATTTCCCATATATATCGCTACATGACCAACTTTATCGAGACCGTTAGAATTCATTCTTCTCGGAGTAGCAAAAAACAATAGATCACCTTTTTTTATTTGCTTAAACGGAATATACTTTCCTTTCATTACCTGTTCACTCGTGTTATATCCGATCTGATAACCATGCTTCCAAAAAACGAACTGGGTAAAAGAAGAGCAATCAAAATTTTCATCTTGTAACCGTGTTGCACCATATTTATAAGGTGTGTGTAAATATTTTGTGCCAGTTTTTATAATTGGATCGGCTTGATTCATTGCGGAAACCGAAGTCGCAGAAAAGATGAATAGAAATAAAAATAAATACATCCGATACACCTGAATCACCCCCAAAAAACTTGAAAACCTTTGTCATTATAACAAGGTTAGAAAAGGGGGATACAGCTGTAAATTCTGTGAAATATGGAAACAAACCTTTCCTCCAAAATCAATATAAGGTGGACACACCAACTGAAGACTCCCTATCAAGTCCCCCTTCTATTGTTGCCCCATCGGCAGTGTCACTTCAAAAGTTGCCCCTGTCCCCAGCTCACCCAAAACGCGGATATCTCCCTGATGGTTGTCCACGATCTGCTTCACAATCGACAGCCCTAATCCATTTCCTTTGACAGACGAATGACGGGCTTTGTCTACTTTATGGAACGGTTTGAAAATATCGGCCCGTTCTTCCTCGGGAATTCCCATTCCATTATCGGTGATCGAGACGACGATCTTGTTGTATTTCATCGAAGCTTCAATGACGATCTTCCCCGACTCGGGTGTGAATTTAATGCTGTTGCTCAACAAATTGATCCATACCTGCCCCAGTTGATCTTCGTCCGCCTCAATCATCAGTGGTTCAGCATCGAGCTCGATCTCAATATCCTTTTCCGCCCATTGGGGCTCCAACCCGATAACCACCCGTCGAATCTGCTCATCGAGTTTATAACGACTTATCTTTAGTGGTTTATTGTCATGCTGCAAACGGGATAACCGAAGCAAATTCTGGCTCAACCGGGATAATCTCTCACTCTCTGTTTCAATGATCGTTAAATAACGCAGGCGGTCCTCCTCGCTCATTTGCTTCTGCTTTAACGCTTTGGTAAAACCGGAAATCGAGGTCAACGGTGTTCCAATCTCATGGGAGACGTTGGACACGAAGTCTCGCCGCATCTGATCGAGCTTTCCGAGTTCTTTTGCCATTTGGTTGAAGCTCACGCTCAAAACGCCAAGCTCGTCTTTCCGTTTGGTCGGCAGTTCGATATCAAATTGTCCCCTCGCCATGCGCTTGGTGGCATCTGTCAAACGCCGAATCGGTTTGACAATATAGCGGGCCGCGATGATAATAAGAAAACTTCCAATAAACAAGATCAGTACATATAACAAATGAATAGAATTCATCAGTTCCATATCGATTTCATTGCTCTGCATGGTAACAAATAAGGCATAAGGCTGCCCATCGGCTTGAAAAGGAATCCCGACAACAGGCAGTTTTGGCATGTGAGCATTTTCGGCTTTTTTCATCCCGTTAAACTTTTCTCCCGCAAGGACAAGTTCAATGTCGGCAGGGTCAACCTGCAATGGCCATTCCTGCTCGAGAAGCGGCTTTCCCTCCCGATCGTAAAGCTGCAGAAGGGTGGGGAAAAGACCGGATACCTTTTGCATGAAGGGGACCAATTCTGCAGAGGGCGTCGATTGATAGATTTCGATCATTTGCGTGCCGTTCTCTGCTAGGACATCTTGAATCATCCCATGTGCCCGGCTTTCATATAACCAGGTCGTCAAAAGAAAAGCGGTAATTAGACTCAACATGACAATACCGACGAAGATGAGCACGATGCGAGTATATAGTGATTTAATGTCGCTTCACCTCCAACCGATAGCCAAGGCCCCGAATGGTGACGATTTTGAATTCCCCCTCGTATTCGGCAAATCGCTCACGCAGCCGCTTGATATGCACATCGACTGTCCGTTCATCCCCTTCGTAATCCATCCCCCAAATTTGCTCAATTAACGTATCACGGGTAAACAACTGCCCCGCATAGCTGCCCAGTTTATAAAGCAATTCGAATTCCTTCATCGGAAGCGTCACCGACTTGCCATCTTCACCAATTGCCTGATAACTCGATCGATCCAGCGAAAGGCTCCCCAGCTTTACGATATTAGATGTAGAAATGCGGTAGCGCTTAAGCAGCGCCTTCACCCGAAGCACCAGCTCCACGGGATCGAATGGCTTCACTAAATAGTCATCCGTCCCCAACTTAAACCCATGGATGCGATCCTGTGCCTCCCCTTTTGCGGTGATCATCAAAATCGGCATTTCCCCAAACTCCCGTAGTCTCTCACACAAGACCCACCCGTCCATTTTTGGCATCAAGATATCCAAAATCACCAAATCGACCGGATGGTTCTCCGCATACTCCAGGGCATCTACGCCATTCGACTTTTCCACAATCTCAAAGCCTTCATCTTTCAAATAAAGGGAGACGAGCTCACGAATGTGAGCTTCATCATCCACAACCAATACCTTTGGCAAATTAATCCTCTCCTTCGATTTCCACGACAAACGGGAATGCTCGAACCTTCCCATTCTGCTGGAACTCAGCCCATATTTTATAAATGCCTGGCTGTTCGAACTGCGTTTCAAAAATCGGCTCCTGATCATTCGCTGGATGAACATGAAGGAAGTTCTGCCCCATCTCATCCAGAATCACCACATGTCCCATGGCCCCCAGGTATGGTGTTAGGTTTGTTTTGTTTAGATCAAAGGTAAGTGTTACAGGTTCATTGACCTTGGTCGTATTAAGCTGCATCGTCACCTTCTCGCCGTCGATCACCTGGGTAAAATCGGTGTCCGCCTTTAGCCCCTCGTTGTGGGTGTGATCCGGTCCGCTCGGGTTGCCCACGATGAATGGAACAGGTGACACATGATACGCTAAATCCTTTGGTTTGATGTCAACAAAAGCTTTGTAAAATCCGTCAGGCAGCCCAGTGGCCGTGCTGAATACCCCATCGCTGGTCTGTTCAGGGTGCAGATGATAGTACTTTTGCAAATGCTCATCAACGACTATCAAATGAAGAATTTTCTCATGATTTATTTCTAAATCGTGAACAGGATTTCCTGTTTTATCCTTTAAAAAAATGTCAAGTTCATCATCCTGGGATTGCACGTAGACATTCACCCCGTTGGTTTCATTGTTTGGCGCACTTTCATGCCCGTGGCTGCCGCCATTTTCCCCTCCATGATGGTCAACGCTCTCCTCCTCCGTCTCCGGTTCATGATCCGCTTCACTTCCTCCATGTGCGGCCACTGCTACAGCCTTTGGTTCATCCGCAACAAACTCCTCATATGCACTAAATCCACCAACAACTACACCCACATAAAGAACAGACGCCACGACCCATTTATCTAAAATCATCCGTTTTTTCATTTCAATCGCTCCTCACAAAATTGATTCTAGGGATACTATAAATCAGCTTTGTGAACTCAATATGAACGACAAATTCTCATGAAATAAAAACCTCGAAAATTCCCAGTTTACATTTTTTTCAAGCCCTGATAAAATCTTATCACCAAACCAATATTCTATAAAAATGACAAGCTTCACTAGTAACCTTTTTTTTTGAAAATATAATACGGGATAATCCTTCACATTTTACTTTGGGGTGATTTTTATGGGACATGAACTAATGAAAACAGTTGAAAGAGGAACGATTTCTCCCACTCTTGAGCCTCAAGATCCCTCTGTAGGCGGGGATGCGGTCATCGTACCGATGAAAGAACCAACGATTTTTCCACACCTAGGAAATAAAATCAAAACCGATGATCGGGACATTAGCATCATTGCTAGAATAGACGAACCGCTCATCGTTATTTTGGGAAATGTATTAAGTGATGATGAATGCGATCTGCTTATACGCTTGTCCCAAGACAGAATGGATCGTTCAAAGATTAGCACAACCCGTGAAGTCAATGAACTGAGAACTAGCAGCAGTATGTTTTTTGATGAAGGGGAAAATGAGCTGGTTGCTAGAATTGAAAAGCGATTATCCTATATCATGAATATCCCTGTGCAACATGGGGAAGGCCTACAAGTTCTTCATTATGAGAAAGGTCAAGAGTATCGCGCCCATTTTGACTTTTTCTCCTCTGCCCATAAAGCAGCAAATAATCCTAGAATCAGCACACTTGTCATGTACTTAAGTGATGTGGAACAAGGCGGCGAAACCTATTTTCCAAAACTCAATCTTGCCGTGTCCCCACATAAAGGGATGGCGGTGTATTTTGAGTACTTCTATCAGGATGAGACATTAAATGAACTTACCTTACACGGTGGCGCACCCGTGATCCTTGGGGAAAAGTGGGCAGCTACGCAGTGGATGAGGAGGCAGAAGTTGTCGTCATAGTTTTGATGGTCGATAATATTTTCACTTACGGACATAGTACCCACTGAACAACAAAATATCGGTAACAAAGACCTGACAAAAATTTGTCAGGTCTTTTTCAATTGCTTTTTTCCCATAAACGATCTTCATTAGCTGAATATAGATAGCAACTGGATATAAATTCCTTACCTATCTTTAAGCTTTCTTTAAGGTTCACATTTTACTATACGGGATATACAACAATGCATTGGAGTTGATTGATATGAAAAAGATAATGTCCCTTGTAATGACTACTTTACTATTATTCACCCTTACAACAACTAGCTTTGCTGCTTCGGAAGATGTAAATCCTGAACCTAAAGCTACAACATCTGTGGATCAAAAAATCGATATTGGTGGGATAAAAGGTGAGGTAAAACAAAAGGATAAAACAACTGTTGCTCCGACTACAAAGGCGACAACACCAAAGGCTCAGGCTAGTCAGGCTAGTGCTCCCTCATCCACGAAACCTAAGGATTGGAGTTATTATCTTCAAAGTTCTTGGGCTGCTCTTTTAAGTATCGTTTTAGTCGGTTTGATGGTGCTCTTGTATGGAAGAGATACTTGGGCGGAAAAAAGGTCATAATTATACAGGTGAATCTAGCCGATGCGGGACTGAGTCCCGCAGGATTAGACCTGCTCAGTCGCGAATCAGCCGAATTAGGAGAATCCTCCTTCCTCTAAGCGTTTTACTTTTTAATGGGCACTAATCCAGTCATACTGTTATTGACCCACATAAGGTAATACATACAAATTATTTTTTCTATGGGTCTCAAGCACATTGACCTTTGACCTTAAATATAGGGAGGATTATATGTCCGTTTTTAATCCAGAGAAATTATCCGTAAAACTTATTCCCCCTGCCACTTTCGCTCAGCCGGTTGAAGGAAGGAAATACACTCTCACGCATTCAGATCTTACAGCAGAATTATTTTTAGATATTGGATATGTGTACAACTATAAATCCATTAACCCTAAAATGCGTGATGAAGTATTAGCAGAATGGAAAAAAGATTCACATGGTCGTTTTAATTTAGTAGGGACCGCATATGTAGATGGTGGGGAGTTCAGTCAAAAAGTTGCAGCCACTCGTTTTAAAATATTCAAAAAAGAAATGGCTACTGCACTAAATGGAATTGTCTATGGAGACCGTCCATTTTACGTACACTATCCCTTCCTACTTGACGCACCCATCTTTATCCAATACTTATCTATTTATCCACAATATAGGCAATTTGCCTTTTATGGTACACCACGCCAATATTTGAACCAAATCAATCAAACCTCCAACAGCTCCCTTCATTAGGGAGCCATTTTTACGTGTTTAAAATCTGATCCCCATGAGTTAAGCAAATACTGTAAGATTTTGTCAGAAGATGGTTTTCACTCTGCCTACTTGTCCGTCTTGTAGTCGCACTTTGATCCCATGTGGATGGTGGGGCGACTTTGTAAGTATGTCTTTTACAATTCCACGAGTCGTTTTCCCAGTCCGTTGATCTTGTTTTAAAACAATATCTACTTCAATACCTGGGTGGATATTTTTACGTTCCTGTCCATTCATTGTATTTCACTTCCTTTTATTTTCTACGTAGCTCTTCTTTAACCGAGCAACCTTCTATTGATAAATACATACACAATGCTTAGCAAAACTAACATAGCGACTACAAGAACGGTTGCTTCATAAGGGTAGTCAATAAAACTATGGATAATTATTAACAAGCCTAACGGAAGAAAAAAGACTCCACCTGCTACTTTACCTAATAAAGACTTATTTTTAATATTTTTTTCATTAAATCCAGCCAATAACCATGTTTGCTTTTTCACAGCTACCAAGTATGAGACAAGTAAAAGGGCTATACCTATAATCAATAATCTGAAATCCACCTGTACACCTCCTAAAGAAGAAAAGAAAAATAGCCGCTGGAAAAGCCGGCAGCAGAATCTTTTTACTTGATTATCTTTAATAGTTCTTCGAGACGGTCCCAAGTTTCCGTTATACCTTGTAGCATACCCATATCCATTACTGTCTTGAGAGCCTCCGCGGAAATATATTCTGAACGGTTAATGAGATTCGTTTTACCGTCCAGATCAATAAATTCTAATGTGACTTCTGTTGACGGCAGACCCTCGTCGACATTCCCTTCAGCATCCGAGAAATAATCAGTGTACATAATCGTTTCCGGCTCGGTGATCACCTTGTATATTCCCTTGCCCCAAGCCTCCATGCCGTAAAATTGACCTTGATTCCGATCTACACACTTCATGCAATAGTGCCATACGCCACCTGGTCTGAAGTCAACGTTACAAACAGGTAACTCCCAGCCTTTCGGGCCCCACCAATTTTTGAGATGCTCAGGCTCTTTAAACATTTTAAATACTAAGTCGCGTGGTGCATTAAATACACGCTCCAGAACTAGCACACGATCTTCCTCTACTCTTGAAATCATTGCATTATTTAACATCGCTACTCTCCTTTACTAGAGTTTATTGAACACAGGAAACATACAGTATCATCAATTCAAAGTTTTTTTGCCCTGCAACACATCTAGGTAATCATCTAACCGATCCATCCTTGCTTCCCACAAACGACGGTAAGAGTTAAGCCACTTATCCAATTCTTGTAGCGGTTCTGGTTTTATCCTATAAATTCGGCGATTGGCTACTGGCTGGACCTCGACAAGGCCGGCGTCGCAAAGTACGCGGAGATGCTTGGAGGTTTGAGGTTGATTCATCTCAAGCTTTTTTGCAATATCCCCTACTTGCAGGGGGCCTTCTAGCAGTAGTTCAACGATATTCAGGCGGTTGGGTTCAGCTAGTGCACTGAAGATTTGTACATTCATGTTGAATCGTCTCCCCAAGTTTTGGTGTTCTTTCTTATTAATAAAATAGTCGTGTCAACACCACCTCACTTTTGAAATTTCATAAAAACTATTTGTTTAATACAAATATACGCGATATAGAATATTCCTGTAAAGGAATATTTTGAACGACTTGTCTTAAAAACAGGAAAGGAGCCTTCGGGCTCCTAAAAAATCGATAAGCATTCATTTGAGTAATTGATACTTTTTCATGAGTTCCAGAAGGAAACTCTCGCGTTATTCTTTCAAGTCTTCAATAGAATTAATATCGACATACTCTGGTACAACCAGTCCATTCTTCGTCCCATGAAGATTTCTCCCAAGGTCAACGAAATCATCCTTATAGGTATTATAATATTCAACATGCGTAGTTGGTAGCCATGCTCCAACCATTCCATCTGCACTCCCATTGGCTACACCAGCAAACATAGGCCCAACTTCAACTTGGCTCAATGTCACATCATACCCCTTTTGCTCAAGAACCTTGCCAATAGTATATGTACTGGCTATTTCTGTGTCCCACGCCACAAAAACAAGATTGATCGGTTCACCACTTCCTGACCCAGCACCGTTTGTCCATTGAGAAACTTTGTCAGGATTGGCACTAATCCACTTTTCAGCAGCTTCTGTTGGATCCATCCCATTTGTGATATCCACCATCACGGCTTCCATATCACCTGGTTCCCAAGAAAATTGATCAAGGATTTTATAAGCACCAGGTGCATCCTGCTCAAGACCTTTTCTTACGATGGTATGAATATCTTCAGCGCCACCAAAGGATCCTTTTGGATCTTCGAGATATTTCAAATCGAATGAGGAGAACATCCAATGTGGTGACCAACCCGTGATAATAATTGGTTTTTGATTTGTATAGGCTTTTTGCAGTTCAGCTACCATGGCTGCAGAAGAGCCTTCGAGTAACATCCAATCATCTAACTTGTAATCCTCTAATGCATTCATTGTCAACCCCATCAACCCTGCTCCAGGTTCAATCCCCACAATTTTATATCCTGTTTGGGCACCAATACCGTTCGCATTTTCATTCACAGCGTTCTTTTCTCCTAGAATCGCTACTGCAACAGCCGTACCTACTACAAGTAAAGCTAAAATAGAAAAAGCAATTTTTGGCTTCACTGCATGCCCATAAGCTGGGTTCCGTAAGTTTTGTGTGATACGGTCAAGGATGATGGCGATGATGACGATCGATAATCCAGCTTCAAAGCCTTGCCCAACGTCAATTTGACTAACCGCTCGGTAAACATCTGCGCCAAGTCCAGGTGCCCCGACTAATGAAGCGGTAACAACCATTGATAAAGCAAGCATGATACTTTGGTTAACCCCAGCCAACATAGTTGGAGTTGCCAAAGGTAATTGAACTTTGAACAATTTTTGACTGGTCGTTGCACCAAAAGCATCTGCGGCTTCAATCAAATCTTTAGGTACTTTCTGAATACCAAGATTGGTCATACGAATGGTTGGTGCAATAGCAAAAATAAAGGAAGCAATAATTCCTGGTACGACTCCAATCCCGAAAAATAAAATGGATGGAATTAAATAAACAAAGGCAGGCATGGTCTGCATAAAGTCTAAAATCGGGGTAACGATGTTTTGCACTGTTTTTCTTTGCGCACACCATATTCCCAGAGGGATCCCAATGATGATCGTAAGCAATCCCGATAATAAAACTATGGCAAGGGTTTGAATACTTGAATCCCAATAACCAAGATTATTAATCAATAGTAAACTAATGAACGTAAAAACGCCTAATGGCCATCTGCTTGTATAGGTAACCAAAAGAATCAAGATGAGAATGAGGACAATAGGAGGTCCTACACTCAATACATCTGCTATAACACCCAATAAACCATCGATCAAATTGGTTATAAAGGCAAAAAGTCCAGCCAATGCAATGGTTAACCATGCAACAAAAGAATCTACCCATTCTCCTAATGGAATTTTGGGGATATTCATTTTTAGTCACTCTCCAATTCGTTCAATGAATCTTTATTTCCGGTTAAAGCAGCAATGACGGCCCCACGTATCACAATGCCTTTTAATCGCTTTTCTTCATCTATCACAGATATCGGAAAACTGGATGTTGCGATCACATCCATGAGATCTGTAAGTAATGTATCTTCTGAAACCGTTGGGATCTCCGTTGTCATAACGTCGGCAATGGATTGATTTTGATCAATGGCCTGACGCGCTTGTTCGGCAGTAATCGCTCCCAACAACTTCTTTTTACGGTCTACTACAAATATGCTGGAATATCCTTGATTTCGCATAATTTCTAATGCAACCCTTGGACCTCGATCTACACTGATTTTTTCTGCTCGCTTCATCACATGTGAGGCTGAGATGACTTTCGATAAATCAACATCTTCAACAAACTTCTCGACAAATTCATTTGCGGGCTTGATCATGATTTCTTCGGGTGTCCCTAATTGAATGACACTCCCATCTTTCATTAAGGCGATCCGATCCCCAATTCGCAGTGCTTCATCTAAATCATGGGTGATAAAAATAATGGTTTTCTTGTACTGTTCTTGAATGCCAAGTAATTCATCCTGCATATCTTTACGAATTAACGGATCAAGTGCACTAAAGGCTTCGTCCATCAAGATAATATCTGTATCACTTGCAAGCGCTCTAGCAAGTCCCACTCTTTGTTGCATTCCACCGCTCAATTGTGAAGGGTATTGATGTTCGTAACCTTTTAACCCAACAGCTTCTAGAGCCTGCATGGCTTTTTCGCGACGTTTATCCGCAGCGACTTTCTTAATTTCAAGACCAAATTCAGCGTTTTCTAAAATCGTTTTATGTGGAAAAAGGGCAAAGTTTTGAAAAACCATACTGATTCTGTTTTGTCTGGTTTCCCGTAATCTGGCGGCATTCATCTTTACGATATCTTCGTTTTTAATTCGTATTTCTCCAATGGTAGGATCAATCAACCTGTTAAACATCCGAATTAAAGTTGACTTACCGCTTCCGGATAAACCCATGATGACAAAAATTTCACCAGGATAAATTTTAAAACTAACATTATTTACGCCAACCGTGAGCCCGGTTTCTTTTAAGATTTCTTTCTTTGATTTGCCTTGTTTCAATAAATCAATGGCAGCTTTAGGAGATTTACCAAAAATCTTTGAGACATTCCTGACTTCTACATATGGATCCAACAACTCATCACCCCATTTTATCGATTGCCTATACCCTACCTAAGTTTTCCCGATTTTGTATCCAGATATGAAGGTTCCAATGGATGGGGAAAAATCGTATAGGATATACATTTTTCATCACAAATAAAAAAAGGATATGAAATCTCCCTTTGAAAGAGGAGTTTCATATCCATTTCATCTTCTTTTATAAAAAAGTTGACCATTTCTGTGGTTTTGGGCATCATTTTTAACGCAAGCATAACACCTAAAGGAACTAAAATCACATCATCCAAATAACCCAATATTGAAATGAAATCAGGAATTAGATCAATTGGACTAAAAGCATATGCTACAATGCAAGCGGAATAAGAAGCTAAAAGCCTTTCCACGTGAAGAAGCTTTCCGACTTTAGAATAACGAGAGTTGATCGCCCTCTTCTACCTTTTTATTGCTGCTTTTCGATAGATTGGGTTCTTCCTCTTTTGGGGCTTCCACGGGCGGACCCGCCTTCTTCACTACGCCTTGATGCACATGCTCTCGCTTACAGGTAGGACAGATATATACGACATTAACCTGTCGAGACCTTGCCAGCTTCATTCGTTCTTCAATGGGCAACCCTTTTTCTTGGGAACAGGTACCGCAGAGTATTTCCATTTTCCTCCCCCTCTCAGTCTGGTCTCCACTAAACTCTGTCGATAAATCATGTCTATTAACCTTACCATCAAAGCAAAGAAAAAAGAACCCTATGGAGAGGAGAGTTTCCCATAAGAGTTCTTTTTTTCATTACTTACTCGTTCCTTCATCTTTTGGTGCCGCAGTCCGGACAAGGACTGCAAGCTCGATATTATTAAAGTATCGAATCCCGATAAACCACTTATTCTACAATCTGGTTAAAGAAAGACCTGCATGGTTCTCCCTACAAGTAAAGAGTTGAATCGACTGTTGTTATGCTCATCTTTTTCTTTTATAGCCTGGCTTTCCATTTATCTTATAACCTCCTTCAGTTTATAATCTATTTATCTAAATGTCTGAAAAGGGGTGCTTTAAAATGTTTCGTTCAATTATTCGTCCTAGAGTTTCAGAAACAGATGGTGCAGGACATATTAATAATACAACTGTTCCAGTTTGGTTTGAAGCAGGTAGAGAAGGTATTTTCAAAATTTTTAATCCTAATTTGTCATTTACAGCGTGGCGAAGTGTTATTGTAAGTCTAAGTGTTGATTATATTCACCAAATGTATTTGGGAAAAGATGTCGAAGTTAGGACATGGATTCAACGGATTGGGAATAAAAGCTTTGTTATTTATGAGGAAATACATCAGGGAGGGATTTTGTGCGCAAAAGGAACTGCTACCTATGTAAACTTCAATCCAGAAAAACAGATATCCGAACCTATTCCAGAATCTATCCGTAATGAATTGGAAAAACATTTATTTGAGTCAACTTAATCGTATTTTTCAGTCTACTTTAAGATCCTTAGTCCAAATCATTTCCATAAAAAGAAAAGAGCTGCCAGTTTACCTAAGCAGCTCTTTTAAACTATTAATCTCCATGCAGCAAATAAAGTATGGATTATTTCCTTAAAACAGGATCCACAAGAACGGATTCAGTACCCTACTACCAAATTAAAACCGTAATACCAAAAACGATTCCCATGTACAAGAATGGGATCAAGGTATAGGTCATGATTTGGCGTGCAGACAATTTCGATAAAGCAATGACAGGCAAAAGCCAAAAAGGGTTAACGAGATCGTTCCAGGAGCTCCCCATTTGTACGGCCGTGCTCATTTTGCCAAGGTCTGCTCCTAATGTTTTGGCCGCTTCTACCATAAATGGCCCTTGTACCGCCCAGTGCCCACCGGAAGATGGAACGAAAAAGTTAATGAAAAAGGAACTTATGAATCCCCAAAAATGAAGCGTTTGTGCATTTGAAAAGGATACGAACCAATCAGAGATTGTAACTACAATCCCGGAGCCTGCCATCATCCCCATGATCCCGGCATAGAAAGGAAACTGCAGGACCATTCCCCCGGCGGTCTTTACACTGTCATTAATCGCCAAGATATAATTTTTTAAGGAACCATGAAATAAAATACCTAAAAACAAAAAGATACTATTCACACTATTAATATCGAGGGACCCTTGTTTCACAACAAAATGGTGATACAGGTAGGCTACACCAAACAAGACAACCAACAGTGCTAGTACTTTACTGTGTTCTAACTTTTGGGCTGGTGTTTGATCCTCTCCTTTCGCGGGTACCAATCGTTCCTCCGAAAAGTCATGGTGCTTTATTTCCTGCACGTTGGAGGCACGTGGATGAATGAGAATATTTACGAGCGGCAAGGTAATCGCTAGGATCACCAAAGCAATTAAGACACCTGGCTGGAAAATGGTATTGGCCAATGGGATTAACCCCATCGATGCTTCAAATGGATTACCCGGCGTCGCAATCGTTAAAGGAATTGTTGCAGATATTCCTATGCCATACAGAATCCATCCGACATAAGCGCTTGATACGAGGACAGGATAGTGTGTGCCGCGAACTTGTTTTGCTAATTGCTGAGCCATTAAGGTGCCGACAATTAATCCAAATCCCCAGTTCAGGTAAGAGGCGACTAACCCTACCAAAGTAGCTGTAACAATGGCTCCCCTTACCGTTTTTACCCGTCCAGCGATCCCATTTAACAGGCGGCGAATCGGTGCGGACTGTGCCAGAGCATAGCCAGTCACTACCATCATCACCATTTGCATCGTAAAACTTAATAGATTCCAAAACCCTTCAGACCAATACCCAGCCATTTCACCAACACTTTTGTGTTCAATGGTGATTCCCATCACAAAAATGATAAAAGTAAGTAAGATAGCAAAGACGAAAGGCTCGGGTAAAAAACGATGCAGAAAATTGGAAAATTTATTTGTAAATGTTTGCAGCCACGTTTCCTGTGTAACCTCTTCTTTCCCGGTAAGAACCTTTGCAACGCTCAATCAGCTTTCCCTCCTTTAATGGGCATAGATCGACTTAATATGTTTCCTCGTATTGCAGCACGGTTACTAAAACATGACATCTATTAGTTTCATTCCTATGAAAGAACGTTGACTTGTTTCTCTAGCTTGCGCACTAATGGGATGACCTTTTCTCCAAACACTTGCAGTTCTTCTTCATAATGAAGAAACCCTGTCAGAACTAAATCAATGCCGATCTGTTTCAATTCGATGATACGCTCAGCCACTTGCTCCGCTGTTCCAACTAACCCCGTCTTAAACCCATCATTATACTGAATCAAGTCCTCCTTTTTTGAGTTTGACCACATCCCTTGGGCTTGTTTTACTTTTTCCTGGAAACTCTTCACTGCCTGTTCATCCGCGTTGTCAATAATATCTCGTAGGACCTGAAGAGCTTCTTCCTCCGTATCCCTCACAATCACAAATCCGTTTGCAGCAAATTTTACTTCACGTCCTTCTTTTGCTGCTAACGCCTTGACCTCCTCAATTTGGCTCTGGAATCCTTCAAGGGTATTTCCGTTCATAAAATACCAATCCGAAACCCGTGCTGCCATTTCTTTCGCTGCCTTGGAATTTCCCCCTTGAAAAATGGGTGGTTTACGTTTCGGTTTTGGTTTTAGTGGAGCCTCATTGATTCGATAGAAATCCCCTTTATATGTCGTTCGCTCCTCGGTCCAAAGCTGTTTTAAAACCTCGATGAACTCCTCGGAACGACGGTACCGCTCATCATGGTCTAACCAAGGCTCTCCAAAACCAGTGAATTCTTGTTTATACCACCCGCTTACGATATTGATCGCTGCACGGCCTTCCGTGATATGATCAAGATTTGCCACCATTTTTGCAATAATCGCTGGGTGATGTAGGCCGGGATGAACGGCAGTGATCAGGGTGATCTTCTCGGTTACACTAGCCAACGCAGATGCAAGCGTGATTGGCTCAAGCTGTTCCTCCCCAATCGCATTAAAATAACGGGCTGGAAATAAGGCATATTCAAAGCCTACCTTTTCAGCTGTTTGCATATAACGCTTGTTCCCCTGGAACGTCCAATCTGTTCTTTGCGGAATTTTGGATAACAATAACCCACTGCTCTTGTTCGGGATCCAATACGCAAATTTTAGTTCACTCATCCTTCTTTCAGCTCCTCTTTTTTGGGTATAAAAAAAACCTTTGCTCCATGAGCAAAGGTTCCTTTTCAAAATAGGCTACCTTCCAACTCATCGATCTGACATTGGCACCGTGCTGGGAACAGTCGGTTGCCGAGGCTTCAAAGGGTCAGTCCCTCCACCTCTCTTGATAAGTTAATTCCTAGTATTCAACTGTGCTTACGTTGTTTATATTATTAATATAATAGGATTAATCTGATATGTCAACCTATTTTTTCCATTGTGAAGAGTTATCATTTTTTATGGTTCAGTTCATATTGAGTTCACAAAGCGGATTTATTATACAACTAAGGAAAGTTAATTCGATCGTTTCTTGAGGAGGAACTCAAAATGAAGAAAGTCATAATCAGTACCTTATCCGCCATCGCTTTACTCTCGAGTACATTGACGGCAAATGCTCAAGTTAGCAGTGAAAACACAGTTCAAACCAGCCATGCTATCAATACTATAAACTCAGCGGATTCAGTGGCGACATTACCTCAAACTACAGGTGTGTATCAAGTAGGAACGACCACTTTTGATTGGCTGGATACTTCCAGAGAAGAACTATTAACCCCAGATCCCAAAGATTACAGGGAGCTTATGGTTCAAGCCTGGTATCCGATTGATAGCGGAATAGGAAAGGAAACAGCACCTTATATCCCGTTAACTTCAGAAGGGATTGAAAAGATGGCAGCGAGTGTTGGACTCGGTAAAGCATTTGCCGAAGTCAATAAGATAAACACTCAAGTATTTGAAAACGGGGAATTATCAAACCAAAAGACCAAGTATCCGGTGGTGTTATTTTCACACGGCCTTGGTCAAGGGAACTGGAACTACCAGTGGCTCACTCGTGAGTTGGCTAGTCACGGATATGTTGTCTTTAGTGTAGAACATACCGGCTTTAGTTCTGGAACCGAATTTACGAATGGACAGTTTGTTCCAATCACTCCCAAATTTTTGACCGGAATCCCTACTCTCAAAGAATTTGATGATGCCGTAGATCAAATCTGGGTAAAAGATTTGCAATTTGTAATTCGCCAGGTAGAGACACTAAATCAAACAGATATAAAATTTAACTTTAAGGACAGACTCGATGTAAATAGAATGGCTGCCATCGGACATTCTATGGGTGGAGCAGCAGCCGCACGGGCCCTGCAGGTCGAACCGAAAATTAAATCTGCGATAGACATTGATGGATCTCTGATGGGGCTCACAGGTGAAACAGCCAAAATGACAAAGCCGTTTGCGGTTATTTCAAACGAATTTAACTCAAAAGTGTTCAAGGGTGAAGTTGAACAACCGCTACCTCCAGGACTAGATGAAAAGATAGTGCAAGATATGAAAGATTCATTTAAAGTGTTTAGCAACCGATACACACAGGCCATTGCAGGACCGGCATACGATATTACAATAGCTGGAGGGGCAACACACGTAAGTTTCACTGATATGCCTTTGTTGAAACAGTATCTTATTGAAACACCTTATTTCAATATATTGCCTACAGGAATTGAACCACAACACATTTACGACCTAAGCAACCGCGTCATCTTGTCATTCCTTGAAAAAACCCTCGACGGTAAGAATAATACAATACTTGATCGTAAAGATTTCATTACACCCGATTTAACGATCGTTCAATAGATAATATGGTTTTACAAAATTGACTAAGAAAAATGAGCAGTTCATTTGAACTGCTCATTAGTTATTTTATTAAGGTGTTTATATATCTCACTTTCCTTTCAGCTCAAGTACATTGCCTTTTTCATCCTCAAACAGAATATAGTCCTTGCTTTCTTTTTCAGGATGATCATAAAAACTGATATGGACAACCATTCCGTCTTTCTCCCATTTGGACTGAACCCAGCTAATCTCTCCATTCTTGCCTGTAGAGTCGTTCAACTTGGTCCATTTTGCCAATCAAATCAACGGTATCCATCGGAATTTCTCCCCATCTCTTGCGTTTGCGGGTTAAATCAATGTATTGATTATAGGCAACTCGAAAAAGCCATGGATTTAATCTTGCAGAGTCTAAATCGTGAAGGATCAGAATCGCTTTATAAAGTGTATCTTGAACAATATCTTGGGCATCATCATGTGCAGATCCCATCTTTCGAAGATATCGGTATATAATTTTCCCCTTCTCTTTTAGCAAATCTTCAAGCTGTTCCAATCGTTTATCTGCCCTCCCTTCTGCTTAATACACGAATGAGTTTCTTAAATGTTACTAAGTCTTGCAAAAAAAAAATGAATTTCACAATGCATTTAACTACTCCCCACGGGCTTATATGTATTTTGAACCAAAACACAAGCAAAACTATGAATCATCAATATATATAACATGAATAAAACTATGAAAGGGAGAATAATTTATGGGGATACGTAACAATTGCAAGTGCGGTTGCTCATGTGCAGATTTAACGGCTGATATACAAGATAACTCCGGCATTGAAGTGATCTTACTTTCAGGATTAACAATAAGAGGGTTTTTTGGTGGAATTTCAGATAGTGGTAGAGTCATACGTGTAGATAATCCTGAATTAGGTGGCTTATTCGTAAATATTTGTTGCAATCAGATTCAAGGCATTCGCAACTTTGGTGCGGCAGATGGCCGTGCTTAAATTAGAAAGGTGTTAGTAAAGATAATCTTCCCAATACATCAGTAAGAAGAAAAGGAGCTGCAATCGCAGCTCCTAAAGTTTGATTTCCATTTAACAAAGTAGAAAAATTGTAGTTTTCTCACCTTCCCCTGTAATGGCGTGGGACTAAATTCATTGTATTTCCACTACTTTTATTTTCTACAAACTGCTACCCCAATGAAATAACGCGTTCCCTCCCTTGGCTTCTCAAAGGTCACTCCCCGCTGATAATAAATGTCTACATCAGAGAACTGAACAAAAAGCTCTTTAAATTCATCTGGCGTCAATTGATGAACATGGAAGGGTTCACTTGTAGGCATCCCCCGCCCTCTTCCAAACGGACTAGAAAGTACGAGGATACCGCCTGGTTTTAGCATCTGATAAAGATTATCCATAAACCGCTGATCATCCTGTACATGTTCAATCGTTTCAAAACTTAGAATCGTATCGAACTGTCCAAGTTTTTCGGGAAGCCCAGGGTCTACCGCATCGCCTAACATATATGTAACTTTTTGATGGTTATATTCATGATTGGCATAGGCAAGCGTTTGTACGTCATTATCAACACCAATGATTTCTGTGACCTCACGCTTACGCTCTTTTGCCACCATATGACAACCGTACCCTGTACCACAGGCAATATCTAATACTCTTCCTTTTATATAAGGAGTGGCAAAATAATATCTAGCGATGTGTTCCAATAACATTCCGTTGGTTGGTTTCAGCAACTTCGGGATAATTCTTTCTCCAGTCCATTTAAGCAAACGGATCACCCATTTTCATTATTCTCCCCCCATGTTACACCATTTTGCTAAGTCTTCTCCAATATACATACTTTTTATCATGTGTGAAATATCAATTATCAAACCAAAATTCCAAGTATCCGGTGCTCCATTGCAGGACCGGCATATGACATTAATTACAGGTAGAATTTAACAACACCCTAAAAAGAGCCCTTAATTCACGGGCTTTTTTTAAGGTGTTAGAAATTTTAGGATATGCGACCAGAACACTCGTAACTGAAATGATCAAAAATTAAAACCTATTCCATTTCTATTTTTCCATGCCTATTTATCCTAAACTTTTGATTCTTTAATGGTTACATCTGAACGTGTAAAGACTTCTGGATTTAATTTTGTTCCTAATCCGGGACCTGTCAGAGGATAGACAAACCCGTCTTTCACTACAGGAACTTCTGTGACCAATTCTTTATACCAAGTATTATAAAATGCACGAACACATTCTTGCACAAGCGCATTTGGAGCGTTGATGGATAAATGAACATCAACGGCAAAAGAAACAGGACCTACGCAGTCATGAGTAGCGATCGGTAATTGATAGGCTTCGGCCATGGAAATAATTTTCTTTGCTTCGGAAATTCCGCCTGTATACGTCGGATCGAAGATGATGACATCTGCCGCTTGCTTTTCCATCACTTCACGAAAGGCCCAGCGAGTCCCCAAAGTTTCACTTGCCGCTGTGGCAAAACGTGTAGATCTGGCAAAATTTTGGAGAGAATCTAAGTTATCCATCCGAATCGGATCTTCGTACCAAAATGGACGGTAATCATCTAGGACTTGAGCAATTTGTTTGGCGGTGCGTAAATCCCATAGGGAATGCATTTCCACCATAATCTCTATTTTATCCCCTACTCGTTTGCGAATTTTCTCAAAAGGTTCGATTGCTTTTTTTAAATCTTCCATGGAGATATATCTCCCTTTAGTAGCTTCTGCAAAAGGATCTAAAGGCCAAATTTTCATCCCCATAAAACCTTCTGAAATCAGGCTTTCTGCCAATTCATCCGCTCGATATAGGAAACCTTCCAAATCTTCATAGGGACCTTCCTCAATATGAGTATTCCAATTGTCAACTGGTAGACTAGCGTGTTTCGGGCGTTTCCGAGTATACTGATACCCTGCGCACGTGTTATACGCTTGAATTTTATCTCGAGTGGCACCACCTAGTAATTGATAAATAGGTTGATTACTTACCTGTCCCAGAATATCCCACAAAGCAACGTCCAAGGCCGAACGTCCTCGATTTTCAATGCCTGTGCTTCGAGCACCAACAAATCCAACTAAATCCTGCCAATGTTTATCGATCGTTAATGGATCTTTTCCTAAGAGGACATTGGCTCCCATATCATGGATCCAAGCTGATACGGCTTCCGCTCCAAAATAAGTTTCCCCAAGCCCCACAAACCCTTCATCCGTATGTACTTGAACAAAGCAAATATTAGGGAATTCTTCAATTAAAATGGTTTCAATTTTGGTTATTTTCATTTTCGCATCTCCCAAGTTTTTTATTTTATTTGGATAATACTGTTAACTAAGTAAGTGAACGTTTCTATCGTCCTTTTTTAATTCATAAAGTACGTCTTCCATATGAGCGATCATGAGCCGTCGAGCTTGTAGCGGATTTTTTTGTACGATCGCCTCTGCAATGAGCACATGAAAAGAAGCTGCTTTCTCATTAATTCCTTTGATTTTGACTGTTTTTCTTCGGCTATCTAAAAGCAGATCATTGAATGCATTAATCATCTCAGCCAAAATTTCATTGCGTGAGGCTTTTGAAATCAGATGATGAAATCCCAGATCTTCTTCGAAGAAATCTTGTTTTCTTTTTACCTTTTCGCTCATGATCTTAGCTGCAGCGAGAATTTCTTCTGCTTCCTCTCTCGTTGCTTTTTCTGCAGCTAACGCTGCTAGTTCTGGTTCAATAACTAAACGGGCTTCTGAAAGTTGGATTAAAGAAGCATTTTCTAAAAAATCAAATCGATCCCCTGGAGCTTGATCCTCAAAATTTTGGCTGACATAAGTCCCTCTTCCTTGTTCAACTTTAATAATTTTTTGTTGTGCTAGGATTCGTATCGCTTCTCTTACGGAAGATATACCCACACCTAATTCTTCTGCTAATTGAGGAACGGGGGGGATTTGGTCTCCAGACTTCAAGATCCCCTCTTTCATCTTATTTCTGATGTCATCATAAACGACTTCATAGGTTAGACGTTTCATGCGTGATCCCCTCCTCTCTTTTTAAAGTTAGATGATTGATCTATTGGGTTTCAAAAGGATTGTAGTTATGGTATTTATTATTGTGAATCATATCGGATATCAGATAATTGTAAACATCATCTACAATCTCAATGCCATTTTGTTCACTCTCTTTTTCTCTTAGGTCACTTCTTTGACCTGGGTAATGGACTTGATTAAATCCAGGAGCTGGCTTCATATGATTTAAATCATTCATGGTTTGCGAAATGTTCTGTTTAAAATTTTCTACATCCGTAAAGGAACTAGGATTAATGACTATATGCAGCTGTCCAAGATCTCGACCTTGGGAAAGATCGCCATACAGGGGAGTAACACGGTTACCAAATGGTAATCCAAGTAAGACCCCCGATAAAATGTCAACCATCATGGCCAATCCGAATCCCTTAGCCCCAGCGACCGGTAATAAGCCATGGACTTGAAATGGATCGACCGTCGGATTCCCTTCATGATCTACCGCCCATGTATCTGGAATAGGCTCGTTTTTAGAACGGGCATCGAGAATTTTTCCCCATGCTTTGACCGTAGTAGCCATATCAAAAGTGATCATTCCACCATTTTGTGCCGGAGCTGCGAAGGCAATCGGATTCGTTCCATAATAAGGCTCCGTTCCTCCAAATGGAACAGCCATGGGGTCTGCTTGGCAAACAGAAATTCCGATCATTCCTTCCTTAGCGGCTTGTTGGACAAAGTAAGAAAGAGCACCGCTGTGTGAGATCCTTTTCACACCAACCATAGCGATCCCAGACTCTTTTGCAATGCTAATCGCACCCTCCATTGCTTTTTTTGCTGCCACCTGCCCTGCTCCATTATCCCCATTAAATACGGCGGTACATGGTCCCGTTTTTTGCAAAGTAAACTGTGGTTTGGTATTAATTCCGCCTCTGTCAATTCTCTCACAGTAATATTCAACACGAATGGCCCCATGTGAGTGAATGCCCCTTGCATCTGCAAAGACAAGCACATCAGCAACGCAGTCAGCGTGATCTATAGGAAGACCTGCTTTGACTAGCTTTGTTTGAATTAACTCTTTTAATCTTTCTATTGATACTCTCATATTCCACCTCCCCCGTTCTAAAAACTAACAGTACACATATAAACAAATACAGTCTTAATTGAATACAACTAAACATTCAAAACAACCGCATACATCCTAATATTACAAAAATTCATATGAAGATAAACTGATGGAGAAGAAAACATCATACCTCTTATCACCTTCATTATATCAAACATTGGTATGATGTTTCAATTTAGATTTTATAAAAAATTTAGTTATTTTGGCTTATGTGAAAAACCACTGCGGATGCAGCCCAGTTTACCAAACGATCTTTCCACTTTAGTGAAATTAATATAAGATGCCGGACCATATGCAAGGGCCTGAAGGAGAAACAGTTAAATAATAAATATAAACCCGCAAAATTTGCGGGTTTTTTTAGTATAATGATAATCATATTCTTCCCTTATTTCATATTACTGCCAAATCAGCTCTTACTACCATACCAATACACCCAACTAACAACAATCATGCATCCCATAATCACTGAAAACCATTCGATAGCGTGGTTTAGCCCAATCCACTGTGAAGCAAACCCTAACACAAGGATGGGGATGCTTACTCCCATATACGTAACAACATAAAAGCTAGACACAACATCTACACGAAAAGTATTGGGGGAAACTTGATTCACAAGTGCTAAACTTCCAGCATACGTTGGACCGTGACCCAAGCCGATTAGGACTGTGGTAAAAATGAGAAACCAAAGGGATTTCGTGATAATGGTCAATATCATTCCGATTAATCCTAGAATTAATAACGTATATCCAATTGTAATCAACGTTCGAATGGGTCGCTTTTTGAGCATTAGTTGATGTATGGTAGATAACCCTAGTACGAGGGCAATGATCCCTCCAGAAATACTTAAATTGTTTTTTCCAATTATAGTTCCTAGATACGAAGGGATAATAGACAACATTAAACTCATGATCCCCCATGCCAAAAAGGATGTGGTCGAGGACAAGTAAAAAGGTTTTTGAATGTTCTTTGGTAGATAAGGTTTGCGCAACTGAAGTGGGGTCAGAGAAGGTTGGATTTTCTCATGAATACAAAATAATCCAATCACACTCGGAATTGCAAATAGAAAATGGATCATATAGGAAAGTTTCGTTGGATAAGGAGCATAATCCCCTAAAAACCCAGATAAAACAGGACCTAGAGCATTACCAATGGTCACCGCAATGGCTGCAACGAAAGCGGATTTTATTCTATCCTGTTTTGGTTCTAATTCCGTCATAGCGGCAACAGCCACTCCATTAAGCACGCCAACTGATAACCCTTGAAACAATCGAGACAGTAAAATCATACCGATGCCATTGGATAGAGCAAAACCAAATGATCCCATGATGGAAAATAGAACACCGGCAAGCAGCACTTTCTTCCTTCCTATTCGATCAGATAATTGCCCAGAAATCACAATCGTTGGGATCACGACAAGGGCATAGACTGCAAAAACAAACGTAACCATGCCGGACGACAGGTTCCATTGTGTTCGATAAATAGCATATAGAGGCGCGGGAAGGTTCGTCCCTAGCAGGGTAATAAACAAACTATAGGCAACCAGCCAAAACGAAGCGGTCTCACTGCTGACCAAATTCCTCAACCGATTCCAAGTAACGTTCTGTGGAATACGATGGCTTACCGCCTTGACTTGAATCACATCTATTGAAGTTTCAAGTTGATGAATGACATCTCTGAGATTCACATCGTCGAGGGTGGTGAGAATCTTCATTCGGGAAACATTGCTCCCCGTGTATTTACCAACGGTCAATTTGTCTATATTGAAGCCCCGGTGACTAAATAAATCCGCAATTCGTGCTAAAACACCGGGTTGGTTGTTTACCAATACTGAGATGGTTTGAGTTGCCATCGAACGATCCCCCTTCTACATCCTTTCCATTTTATGATATCATCCTCATAAGTATATAAAAAATATCTGTATTGTTGGTTTGTCATATAAAATAGGTATGGGTAAACAGGGGGATTCCAATGGATATTCGGCAACTTCGATACTTTTTGGCTATAGCCAAAGAGGAGCAAATTACTCGTGCAGCAAAAACACTAAACATGGAACAACCGCCGTTAAGCAGACAATTGAAGTTAATGGAACAAGAACTCGGTGTCAAATTATTCGAGCGAAATGGAAAGCAGTTAAAGCTGACACAGGCAGGGGTCATCCTACAAAAAAAAGCGGAGAGTTTGATTCATCAACTAAATGAAACGATGACAGAAATTCAAGAAATTGATCAGGGACTACGAGGGACATTATCAATTGGCTCTGTCTTTTCTTGTGTCTCCCTCCTTCCCGAAAAAATCAAACATTTTCGAAAGAGGTATCCAGATGTAATTTTTAAAATCCTAGAAGGTGATCACTTCACTCTCGGAGAGTATTTAGAAAATCGAAATATTGAACTTGTGATCACAAGGCTACCTTTTGAATCCAATTATGCACCGGACAAATACGCCATCCGCCACTTACCATCCGACCCATTTGTGATAGTGGTCCCGCAAGGATGGAATAACTCGCAACATTCCATTTGCATGAGAGATATCGCATCTCTCCCCCTTTTGGCATTGAAGAGTGATAGAACAGTAAGATTACACGAAAAGATCGTAAATGAATGCAGACGTTTCGGGTTTGAACCGAACATTGTTTGTGAATGTTCAAGTGTTGCGATCATTATAGCATTAGTAGTAGCTGGTATCGGAGCTACAATTTTGCCGAAGTCTGTGATGTCTTCCTTTCCAATTTTAGAGATTAAGATGTTAGATATATTAGATGCTACTTTCCAATCTGATGTTGGTATAGTATGGCTTAAAGAACGTCATCTTTCCAAGAGTTCACAAGCCTTCATTGATACTTTTCAGGAAAATCAGTTTAAATTGTAGCATATAGCCATCCTTGGAGTCTGAATTCATAAGTAAAGGCTTCCTTCATTCGGGTGTTTCTCGTTGATCATAGTGTACAATCGTGAAATTCTTTTCGAGTTCGTTTTGGTACTTCCTTACATAAGGTATTTCCGAACAACCTGGACCGCCATGCACAAATATGATAATTGGATTAGATCGGTCAACTCCTCTAATCATTACTGCCAATTTTGTCCTATTTATTTCTATCTGTTCCAATATACTTATGCTATTATCCCCCTTTATAGTTGGTGTCCAAGTAGGAAAAATGAATCCTATTACACTAAAAGAGAAACGATTATACAACCTTTTTTAATAAATTTCATGTTCCTCCTTTTCATGCCTTCTATCCAAAGATTAATTTAACACTATTTAATTCTTCTAACGCTTGAGGATTTATTTTTAATGTACAAGTTCGTTCACCAGTACCTCCGTAAATAAAAGGGTAGTGATATAGGTTTTTATCTATAACGAAAGGTAAGTTCAGCCCAACCAATGGTACACTACCTACTTCAAATCCTGTTACTTTCGATAGTGTAACTGTTATTAAAGATTTCTGCCCGTTATAGTTCAGTAACCTCAACAAAAAAGAGTGTCAATCCTTCCCGGATTTACACCCCGATGCGAAGCTAATTTTAGCATCTTACATATTTACGTTTGAATCCAAGCCTCCCCCTATCGATTTCTTTTTGGATACTTTCGCAAGCGTTTAAGAAACTACTTTTTTTCTTGTCCCGTTTGATTTCTACTATACCTACTTCCTTTGCGGTTTCCATGGCCTTTTCATGTAGCGGCAAATAGGAAATCCCCACAGTGTATAGAAAATTATTCATAGCGGATTTCGTTCGTTCTGGCGAATCACAAATCGTATTTTTCACGATTTCAAGCATATTAGAAATCTTGCTTTCTAAGAATTCATTGTCTAGGCGATTCCCTAACAGCCAGCAGTAGCAACTCCAGCCTGCTGACATTCTCAGCTCGTCACCGCTTGCAATCCATTGATCAGCAATGTCTTGTGCAAGATCTGACTCTGATAAAGTTACTGCCACCACAAAATCGGACAGCATATAAAAATATGCACCATCCATCCATTGATTAAAATCCGCCTCCGTCATGGCTTTTGGGTCTGCAATAATGCCTGCAAAGTACATGGCATCATAGTTTCCCGTGGCATAAAGCTCATCAGCTAAACGTTGATTTATTTTTATCTTCTTTGCAATTGGTTTCATAGCACCTGTAGCCACGCCAAAAAGCGGCTCGTGCGCACCATTCGAAATGTACATTTTTTTCATTCGTTCCTTGCCGAGGGCTTTAAGCTCCTGCATCACTGTTTCTAAATCCATCGTTCTTCACTCCCTTCCCTAATATCAACACAGGTTATTTCGGGGTTTTATACCTTTTACTTCTCTAACAACTTATCTACTTTGTTTTTGTCATTGGTGTTCGTTTGAATTAGCTTTTTTAAATCCTTTTCATTTGTTATTTCACTTAAATCCTTCCCGTACCATTGTTGCAGTTGCTGTCTCGTCAAAGTATATGTTTCATTTGGATATTCAAAGGTAATCCACTCCACATTTTTAACCAATGCAAATAGATATGACGCATTATTAATCGTGCTACTTTGGATGTCACCATTTATATCTCCATATTGTATTTCCATTCCATATGGTTCTTTCTCGGTTTGAAGCATCACTTGTTTAAAGAAGTCAGCTTCGGGTAATTGATGTATTATATTTCCAACGGCACTATTATCACCTGTATAAGAACCCTTATATTGAAAAATATCCTGATCTACACCGTTATTTGAACCGCAACCAGTTAAAAGAAACAATAATATTAGGTATGAAGTTAATCTCATGACTTTCCTCCCCTGAATTATTTATGAAAAGTTTATCTTCCCTTTCATCCCCCAACAGATAGAAGATCAATCTGTTCATTAGCAACCACTTCTAGATCATGAGGAATTCGCAAATAAATGACTTGATCCCCATGGGCAGAAGAATGCCCCCTCATGATCGATTCACCCGTAAATTGTCGGATGGGAAACGGATTGGAACTAATTGCGAGATTAATTTCTTGTTGTGATGACGTGATCCTAAGTGTTTGATCGACTAACTCAAGATGATAAGGCTTCAGTTGATCAGAGAAATCATAATCGTTGATAATCAATCCCTTCCGAAAGATAAAAGCATCCACTTTTTCATCGTTGCTCGGTTTTCTTTCTATCAACACCCGGGTAGAGTTCACTTTATTAGATTGAAGTTTCAACGTTTTTAGATGGCCCACGTCAAAATTGGTTTCTACCAATACATACTCGGCGTCCACCTGGTCGATTTGCCCCTGACTAAGTTTCTTATCCACTTCATTCCATAACCGATCTATTTCCAACTGGTCTACTTTTTTTTGATTGATGGTGTTGTCCGTCATCAAAGGAACCAGTACAGTGGCTACAACAAGTACAGCCATATAGATAGACAGAATCCAATGGGTTACTTTACGCGATGTTTTTCCAAATTTAATAAAAAATATGATGATCAAAATTAGTAAAACTATGGCTATAAAACTCATCGTCTCACCTCCAGTTGATTCCAGATACTAGTCGAAGCTATGAAAAAGACTGCTACAGTAACCAGCGTTTTCATGATAAAAATCGATAGGACGGTCTCCTCCCCATAAAATTGAAAGAGATCTGTTAAAAATGAAAATCCGAGAATAAATGAACCGAAAAACAATGAACTGAAAAATAAAACGGGAATCAAAACCGAAAATAGTTTATTAAGTTGGACTAGGGTGCCAACAAAATACCCAACAGCACTGAAGAGAAAGACGTATAAAAAAGTGACAAAGATCCCTATCAAGACTTCCTTTAAGCTAGTAGTCCCACTGAATACCAAGGACTCCAAACGAAAATACATCATAAGTTTCAGTAAGTTTCCAGCTAAAAGAGCGGTTATACTCCCCAATATTGTAGCCGCTGCTAAGAAAAGAATATTGGAAAGACTGCTGCTCAGCCGATTGGATATGAATGTAAAGTCGTGATTACGGTATGGTCTCGTTGTAATTGTAATCGCGGTTGTAAAGGCCCAGATGAAAGTAAAGGGAATGACAAGATCAGCCGAATAGTAATTCACATTAATTTGAATATCCTCAGATGACATACCACTTGTAGCGACACCGCTAAAGGATGAAAAGACAACAGCCAATAACTGAATAAAAACAAGCGAACTAAAGGAGTCAATATTGGCTTTTAGTTTAAAACAAAATTGCTTTTTAACGGTTTCTGCCATATTCGTATTAGTTAAAGACATCATCAATTCCTCCTTTCGTATCATTGTTCAAATAGACACATAGATCACTGGATCGAACTGATGATATTTCTAGACCAGCAACCTGCACTTGATTCAAGACAGATTGAGAAAGATCATTCTTTACAACCGCGTACAATGTTTTTATCCCAATTTCATTTTTATAAATAACGTCTCTTCCATTGATAAGATCAAGGACTACTGTAGCCGGTCCCTTGATGCCGATCGCCCATTCTTTCAAATCAGAGATAGGCATATGCATATGTTTTTTACCATTTTTAATAAGTAAAACATCCTCCAGTAAATCCTCCATTTCATCTAAATGGTGACTGGAAAGAATCATCGTACGTGGATAAGCAATATAATCCTTAAGTAACACGCGATAGAAGTCCTTTCTTACAGAGGCATCCATGCCTGTTGTCGGTTCGTCAAAAAGGGTCAAAGGGGCATGGGAAGCTAAACCAATAATCATATTAAATGTACTTGTTTTCCCTTTTGAAAGTCGCTTATGATAATCCTTCGGATCAAAGGAAAAATAGTCAAAAAGCCGTAGCGCGAATGAATGATCCCAATTCGGATAAAAATCCCTTGCAACCTCTAATATTTCACCAAGCGGAATCGCTTGCGGAAAAGCCATTTGATCGTCGACAAAGACAGAATTGGCTGAGACGTTCAGACTGTTGAATGGTCTTTCGGAAAACACCTTGATCTCCCCAGATGTTTCTTTCATGAAGCCGGCCAAAATTTTTAGCAATGTTGTTTTCCCAGCTCCATTTCGTCCGATTAATCCTGTTATTTTATTTTCTTCAATGGAAAAGGTCATTTGGTCCAAAGCTTTTTTTCTTCCATAGATTTTTGTTAAACCCGCACATTCGATGATCTTCATTTCTCCCCCTCCTTCTTCTGTGGGTTTGTGCACTACGTCGAGTTCGCCCTCTTTCACACACCATGTAGTTGTCCTTTAGGGCTCTTTGTGTACCTCTTGTATGAATTTAATTAATTCGGCTTCACTCATATTCAGCTGCTTGGCCTCTAAAACCAATTCCCGCACTAATCGCTTCAAGGTTTGGTTTTTTCGTTTATACAGAATGGTTTCTTTTGCCGTATCAGAGACAAACATGCCAAGTCCACGTTTTTTATATAGGATCTTTTCATCCACTAGAAGGTTCAGTCCCTTAGCCGCAGTCGCAGGATTGATTGTATACATTTCAGCTAATTGATACTGGGAATACACCTTTTGATCGGTTTGGAAATGTCCGTTTAAGATTTCCGATTCAATCCAATCCGCAATCTGTACATAAATGGGTTTAATACTATCTGAATTGAGAATGATGTTCGCCTCCCCTCCGATCTAGTGCATTACTGTTGTAATGTAGTATATACTAGGTTGGGATATATTACAATAGACGATTTTATTGGAATCCCACCATTAATTCAGTAACCTCAACAAAAAAGAGCGTCAATCCTTCTTGGATTAACACCCTTTTACGAAGAAGCTAATTTTTATGGTCTAGTTCCTGTAGAACATAACTATGATCTGATGATTGCCATGACCGGGAACTATTCACCTTCCCTCCCCACTATTTAGCTGTTGCTCTTCAAAATCTATATCTCGTTTTCATGCTAATATATAAGTGACTGCTTGCATGCAATATTATTACTTTCACTAGCACATGAGGTGATGAAACATGGATTCAATCACACATACTTTATTTGGGTTAACCACTTACGGATCCGTAAAAAAGGAAAATAGATCAAAGCCAATTAAGAGAGCGGAATGAGCTTTGTCTCGTGTTTCCAGCAAAGCCTTCTATGAATGCTAGTTTAATAGTAGGCCATTATTAAGCAAAACGCTGAGAAAAAAGTAGACCACCTTATACCAAAACTTCTGTAAAATCAGTTTC
>NZ_JAGGKT010000023.1 GCF_017873965.1 Ammoniphilus resinae
CAGTTTCTCCGTGTTGTATCTGCTTATTATACAAAAAAGTACCCCATAGGTAGACTTTTTTTAATGTGTCTACTCTATAGGGTACATTTTAAACGTCAGACTTCTCTTTTTCAACCTTACCTTACCAACTTTCCCGTCTCATCAAAATTGAACGTTGTTTCGTCTCCTAAAATCTCCATGGCTGGATGTTGCCGGACCTCATCAAGTAGATTAGAAGACACCCAGATTTTATTTAGCTCCAATGTATTCTTGATATGTACCACCCGAACATCATCCAGGTTTCTTTTCCTGGTTGTTTTAATGGCGGCGGCGATCGCTTGCTGGTCGTTCTTTAAAATAAGCGGAAGTTTCCCACCTCCGATTTCAACCGCGGTAATCGTATTGGCATAAAAAGCTGCAAAATCGACCTGGCTCAGCGTTTGTACCGTTGTAAAATCGGCCAATCCCAGTCCAGTGGAATTACCATGGGATTCAGGGGTTATCCCCAATACAACAATACGACGGATTGGTGGCGCTTGTTCAAAGGTGAAAAACTCGGAAGAGGACGACCGACCGATAATATTCGGATCCATTCCTGAACCACTAATGTTTTTTCCAATTTCATCTACGATCAAGACATCGATTTCCTGTAGATGAAATTTGGGCATCCAGTTTGTAGCTTTAACCAACAGTTCCTCTTCTCTTTTCGGCAACTCTTCCTTCGGAACAACCTCTAAGTGGGCAGTATCGTGGAAAGCATTTTCGATGATCCCCACTCCAAATAGAAAGGGAACTTTGTCCATAATAAATTTCCCAATTTCCGGCACCAGCTGCGCGAAAGCCAACATTCCCCCACGGTGGAGGAAACTAGCCCCTTTATGCTTGCCCAGACCAATCCCGAGCATTTTCATAAATCCGCTTTCAATCCGACCTTTAAAATCTGTATGGGGTTTAATCCGAGACACAACGATAATGCCATCTGCCTCTTCGTAAGCAATCCGGTCAAAGTACACATCAACCTCACCATTCACTTTGCCCAGGTGAACCGTATCCATCGATGAACGAACCGGTGCGCCTACCTGTTCCTCCGTAATCCCATAATCAGCCAGGATTTGCTGTTGACCTTCAGCAAGCCCTCCGCCATGGCTTCCCATAGCCGGAACGATGAACGGGATCGCCCCTCGCTTTTTTAATTCCAACACGGTACAGCGTACCACTTCCTGCAGGTTCGTAATTCCCCTGCTACCAACACCAACGGCAATTTTCATCCCTGGCTTAATCTTTTGGGAGATCGCTTCCTTTTTAAATTGCTCCTCCAGGATCTTCGGTATTTCCTTTACTCCAATAACGGGTGCCTCAAATGCTTGTCTCACCAGATGCATAGAAGGCCAAGGAATATCATACCCTCCCTCTACCCTTACATTATCAAAATTTAACTCGATCATTAGACAATCCACCTTTTTTAGGATTTGCTTGGCTATTTTTAATTTATTTTATTATATTCTAAATATTATTTCAATATAAACAAATTTGCGGGTTACAGGAGTCTAGGAGGCTTTTTTCGAGGCCTGGGTTAGGGGGGCTTGACCAAAAAAAGGGTGCCTCGCACCCTTTTTACTACACCATCTCATCTGTCCGATCCGTCGCCGGAGCCGGAGCTATGGATAAATTTGAAATTTCCTTACGCCAATCTTCCGTCATTTTTACATCCAGGGCTGCCAGTGATGGCTCTAATTGCGCCACGTCACGGGCCCCAATAATCGGCGCAGTAATTGCTGGATGGGACATTACCCATGATACAGCCAGCGTTGCTGGATGAAGATCATGGGACTTGGCATACTCGTTAAACCGCTCTGCAGTCTCGAAGTATCCCTCCTCCGCATACCTTTTCTGATACATTTCCTGAACAACCAAGCGTCCTTCCGCTGGCCTATTCTTCGTTGTATACTTGCCAGACAATAATCCTCCGCCAAGTGGACTATAGGAAATAACCCCAATCTGTTCTGATTCGGCCAATGGAAGAATCTCTACTTCAGCTTGCCGCTTGACTAGATTATACATGGGCTGGATGCACTCGAAACGCGCAAGTCTTTCTCTTTCCGAAATCCCCAGCGACTTGGCAATCTGCCAAGCTGCCCAGTTACTAACCCCGGGATAGAGAATTTTCCCTTGAGCCTGCAGATCATCTAAAGCCCGCAGTGTTTCCTCCATTGCCGTTTTTGAATCAAAGTGATGCACAAAATAAAATTCGATTCGGTCTGTCCCGAGCCTACGCAAGCTGTCCTCGATCGCCTTCATAATATGGCGTCTTGACAACCCCCGCGCGTTGATATCTGGTCCCATTGGGTTGAATACTTTCGTGGTCAGGACCATCTCATCCCGGCATTCGGCGATTAACTTCCCTAAAATTTCTTCGGAACGACCTTTATTGTATGCATTTGCCGTATCGAAAAAGTTGATTCCTGCCTCACGACAACGATGAAACATTACTCTCGACGTCTCTTCATCTGCCACTCCTCCGAAAGACATCGTACCAAAACACAAACTCGAAACCTTAATGCCTGTTTTTCCAACTACACGATATTCCATGTCTTCAACTCCTACAAATTATTTATATCTTGCTACTATTCTTTCTTTCCATATAAAATCCTGCTCCTCAGAAACAATTATATCCATCAATAAAAAACACTAACGAATCAATAAAAACCTTATTAAATATTTTAACATTAGATTTTAAAATATTCCGAATTTGTGACAGTGATCACAACATCTTGTGTAAAACCACTTTATATTTAGATACAGGACAATAACATTGATTGAAGGAGGGCTTTTATGTACCAGCAATTAGCCTGGATTCTCACAGTAGTTTTAGTTTTTGCTCTTGCTGTCGTTTTCCTAACTATTGCAAGAAAAACAGCCCGCAGGGTGGATTATCAACCCATCCAGGAAAAAGGGTATCGAATCAGAAAATATTGGTTTATTAGTTTAGTTTCAGTTATGGTTATCGCAACATTTTTCTCCTTAAGGGATCTTCCTTATCACGATGCGACTGCTGCTGCAGCCACAGGTGCTAAAGTTGTTAATGTGGAAGGGTATCAGTTCTATTGGAAATTAAGTCAAGAGGAATTTTATGTTGGCGAACCTGTCCAATTCAACGTGACAAGTATGGACGTAAATCATGGCTTCGGTCTTTATGACGAAAACATGCAGCTTTTGGCTCAAACACAAGCGATGCCTGGATACACGAATGTGGTTGATTTCACCTTTACAAAGCCTGGAAAATACCAAATTCTTTGCCTGGAATATTGCAGCGTTGGACATCACGTGATGGTGAAGGAAATCGTTGTAAAAGAAAAAGGAGGTGCTTCAGATGGCCAAAACTGAAACGACTTACCCGATTAGCAGAGCAACGAAAAAAGGAGTTGTCGGTCATCTGGCGGTTGCCGCAACCGTATTAATCTTGATGATGGCTTTTGGGATTATCATGCTGTTTAATCAAGGCGGATTAATTACAATTTCACCTGATCTTTTCTATTCCATTATGACTGTACACGGGATTGGGATGGTCGGCATGGCATCCTTAGGCGGAGCCGCTATCATGTGGTATTTCCTATGTAAATATGTGCCACTCAACCCAAAAGTGCTGATGACTAATTTGGTTTTGAGTGTCATTGGTATTGCCATGATCCTCATTGCCGCATTTGTTTTCAAATTCTCTGATGCGTGGACTTTCCTCTATCCATTGCCATCCGTTTCTGCAAAACAACATGGAATGGCAGGTGCAATGTTTTTCTTAAATGGTGTGCTTTTCGTTGGTGTTGGCTTCTTAATCATGTACTTAGAAATTGGAAGGAAAATTGCCAAACAATACGGCGGACTGATGAACGGTCTTGGATGGGATATGCTTTTTGGTAAATCTGATAAACATTACGGCCCCCCAGCCGCTGTCGTTGCGAGCACCATGGTTGTCATTTGTAACAGTACAGCTATCTTAGCTGGTGCCACTGTGATCATCATGTCGATTATCAATATTCTAAATCCGAGCATTGTCTTTGATGCGTTGTTAGCCAAACATTTAACCTATGCTTTTGGACATATCTTTGCAAACGCCACAATTTATATGGCTGTTGTGGGAGTTTATGAAATCTTGGCAAAATATGCAGATCGCCCATGGAAAGCGAACAAAGTCTTTCTAATTGCCTGGAATTTCTCTACCCTATTTACCCTAATGATTTATACCCACCATTTATTAATGGACTTTGCTGTACCAAAATGGATGCTGTTAATTGGACAAATTTTCTCCTATGCGAACGGCTTACCTGTAATGGTCGTTACTGCTTATGGTGCATTAATGATCGTTTATCGATCAGGTCTTCGTTGGGATATGGCGTCCGGTCTAATGTTCTTAGCGATGTTTGGCTGGGTTGGTGGGGCAGTTCCAGCTATTATCGACGCTACCATCGTTGTAAATCATGTCATGCATAATACCAAATGGGTACCAGGACATTTCCATATTTACATGGGATTAGGCGTGACCATCATGATCATTGCCTTCATGTATTACTACAATAAAGTAGAAGGAAACCGCAGAGATCATTCTTGGGATCGCATTAGTGCCGCCTTCTATACCGTATTTTTCCTAGGTTTAACAGGATCTTTCCTATATGCGGGAAAAATCAGTGCACCAAGAAGATGGGCTGTCCATCTGCCAGAATGGATGTTAAGCGACATTGTGGGTGGAATTAGTGCTTGCTTTGTTTTAGCGGCGACAATCTCTTTTACCCTACGCTTTTTCGCTAATGTTAAATATACGAGAACAGCTAATACAACTGAAGAAATGGTCCATGACACTACATCTTTGATGAAGAAATCAAGCTAAAAGATCCCGGTGGGTAACCACCGGGTCTTTTTTGCAGTTAGAATTCTATTAGCACCTTAAGCGAACGGTCTTCCTTGCGCTCAACGAGTCGAACAACACTTCACCTAGGTTAGGACTATGAACCAAATTTCTCAATCGCTTGCCGTAACTCTGTATTGGTCTTGGCATATTCCTCTAAGCTGATTCCGCTTAATGCCGCTTCCCAACCCTGGATCATACTTTTTACGCCAGCTGCTGTTCCCCCAGGATGAGCAAGAATGCCTCCACCAGCGATGTTCATTACATCGATTGTTTGCATCTTAGTATAGGATTCCACCGCCATCCCTGCCCACTGTCCTGACGAAAGTACAGGCATAACGGTTAACCCGCCAAACATTGGGGTCAGACAATCATTAACAGAATTTAGTACAGATTCATTTGATTCGAAGAATTTATTATTTAAGCCATTCGTATGTAGATGATCAACGCCAACCAGTCGGCAAAGCTTCTGGTATGCCCTAAATTCCATTCCAAGTAGCGGACAGCGAGTCATTGCTCCCCATTGGTTTCTATGGCCATGGATTGGAAGTTCACTATACTTACGCAGATGCGCTACTGCAGGGAGGCCCACACTATTAATACTTACCATCACACATGTTCCACCTGCATCGTACACAAGATCATGATTTCTTTTTAGCTCATCAATATCACCAGTAATATTAAAAGCATACATCACCTTTTTCCCTGTGATATCTGCCACTCGTTCAATTTCTTCCATCACGACCTTCACTCTCTGTTGAAGAGGGGCATAAGGGGGATTCCCGTTCAATTCATCATCCTTGATAAAATCCAATCCCGCCATCGCAAGCTCACGAACAACGGGGCGCAATTCTTCGGGGGAAAGACCAATACTGGGTTTGATAATCGTACCGATTATGGGACGGCCATAAACACCCGCCAACTTCCGAGTCCCTTCAATGCCAAACTTAGGACCTAGATAAACCTCCGTAAACTCAAAGGGCAGGTCTAGATCCATTAGCCTTAAACCAGAGAACTCCCGAAGCTCATAAAGATTTCCTGCTACAGTGGCTAAGAGGTTTGGGATGGATGGACCGAAATTATGAAATGGGAAAGAAAGTGTCACCAACCCACGACGAAAAACAGGTTTTTCATTAACCCTTTTAGGAAGCTTAAATCCAGGAAGCGAAGGAGTTTCGCTTGATTCTAATTCCTGAACTTCAACGACCCTTGCCCCAAACTTTTCCTTTATTTCTTGGGTTTCTCCAGGTACAGAAATAAATGTTCCAGTTGATTGCTCACCTGCCATAACCTGTGCTGCATACTCCAACGAATAGGGAGTTTCAATCAAATAGGTTGCCAATACGCGCGCTTGACTCATATCTCCGCCATCCTTCCAAAAAAGAAATGCCATTTTAGATTGAAGTTTTACATTAACTTAGTGACTTTTTACCATTGCGGAATTTTTAATCACTGTTTCTTCCACCAAATATTTTTTAATGGCCTCCTGATCCCAATCAATCCCAAGCCCATTTTCTTTTGGTGGTGCTAAAGTTCCCTTTTCTGTTAATTGATAAGGATTAATCATGACTTGATCAAAATTGACTACATTTGTCCCCACAAATTTTTCAACGAAAGCAACTTCCCTTGCAGCACATGCAAGATGTACGTGGATATCCCAGAAATAGTGGGGGGCTAAGGTAACCCCTTGAGCGCCAGCTAGAACGGCTATTTTCAACCATTCGGAAACACCGCCACATTGTGTTGCATCTGCTTGGATATAGTCCACTGAACCCTGTTGGATCAGCTCTTGGAACTCCCAACGTGTTGCACCAACTTCACCTGTTGCTAAAGGAATAGATGTTTGTCTTTTCAGTCGGTTAAACCCTTCAATCATATCCATCGGCAAAGGTTCTTCAAAAAAAGAAATGTCATACTTTTCAATTCTTCGACAAAGCTCCATGCACTCATTTACATCTAGATAGGATTGATTAGCATCGATCATAAGTTTGACATCCGGTCCTATGATATCTCTAGTAATAGCTACCCGTGTGGCTTCTTGTATCGCATTAAGCCTGCCTATTTTAATTTTTACCGCTTTGAATCCCTGCTCCATGTACCCTTGAATTTCTTCCTCTAATTTCGTGTACATATCAAGTCCTTCATAATAATAGCCACCCGAAGCATAACAAGGAACTTCATCTCTATAGGAACCTAATAATTTATGCAGAGGCATTCCTGCTAATTTTGCTTGATGATCCCAAAGAGCAATATCGATAGCAGATAGAGCAACTAATACGTTTCCCCTTCGTCCAGCTCTTACGGTTTGAAAATACATTTTATCCCACAGTTTTGCAATGTCTCTGGGATCTTCTCCTATTAACATCGGTGCTAATAATTCATCAACAACTGCTTGCACGGGTTTTGCACTTGTATCTTGTAAACAAAAGCCAATCCCTTCGATCCCTTGGTCGCTTTGAACCCGAACCATAAGATAATCCCGGTAGCGTAACGTTTTAATAGAGAAACCTACAGGATTTTCCAAAGGAATTCGTATCCATTGTGAAGTTAATTGAGTAATTTTCATATATCTACCTCCCTTCACGTTTCTTATTTGAAATCACATTCTACTGTGAAAATAATTAAGAATTATATCCCATGGTCCGCAACCTGGCTTAATAGTAATTTCCCCGTCTCGATAATGTGACTTTTGATTTCTTCAACGGCCTTTTCGACCTCACCATTTTCCATCGTTTCAATCAATTTCTCATGCATTTTAACTACTATTTCAAGTGATGAAGAATAATTCTTATCAATTGTAATGGTATAAAACATATACTTGTACTTTAGAGGGTACCACGCTCGATATAACTGTTCGTGATCTGCACCCCTAACAATTATCTCGTGAAATTTTGAATCAAGCTCTGCCATTTGAAGTTTATTTCCTGTATTACATACCTCTATCATTTTGTCATAGATATCCCAGAGAGAAGTTATTGTATCTCGGATATTAGATTCCATGACCCGTCTAATTGCGAATTCTTCCAACACTGCTCTTAAAGTATAAAGCTCCCAGACACCCGTATAATTTAAATCCATTACGTATGTCCCTTTATATGGAACAACGTGAACCAAGCCTTCCTGTTCTAACTGAATCAAAGCTTCCCGTATTGGCGCTCGACTAATGCCGAGATTCTGGGCAAGCTCTAATTCCACAATCCGTTGTCCTGGTTTTAAGTGACCCAGAGCTAGAGCATTTATGATTTGATCCGCAACTTGCTGACGGAGGCTTTTGGGACGCCCTAGTTCCTTCCATACTGAATTTGCACCATAATCCATCATGTCCTCCGAACATTCAACAATTACACATTAAATGTTGAACAGATTATTCATCAATTTGAGAAACCTCTATTACGTTTCCATCTGGATCATGGAAAAAGATTTGATACCAACCTTTAATAGACCATTCTCCATAATCAGAAAAAGGAATGTTATTTTCTCTAAGTCTTGCCTTGACCTCTTCGATATCATCTACGCGGAAAGCGATATGGCCTTGTAGCAGGGGATTAACGTGATGACCAGTAATAAAAGACATGTAAGGCTCATTTTGGGCTATATGAACCTCTGCCTGGCCCTCTTCCGCAAGTAAAAATCGAACATTTCCTTGGTACTGATCTTTTATTCTAGCATCTGGCAATTGGGTGCTTTCTTTCATGCCAAGGATGTTTTTGTAAAAGGTGGCCATTTTGTCAATGTTTGAGGTACTAAAATTCCGATGATGAATACTAATTTTCATAAAATTCCCCTCCTAAGGTTTTAGTAATACTTTCGTCCCTTCTCCACTTGAGGCAATTCGAAATCCTTCTTCGTAATCCTCTAAAGCAAACTCATGGGTTATTGCAGGTCGGACGTTGAGCTTTTTTTCAAGAAGTAAATTTTCCATTACATCCCATGTATCCCACATCAACCGACCATGAACACCTTCGACAGTTGCTTCTTTATAAATAACGTCGCGGGAAAGATTTAAGGAAACATCGCCTGAATAAAGGCCAACCATTGCAACTTTTCCCTTTTCCCGCAAATATGGGAGGGTCTCGGCGATCGCTTGATTGCTTCCCGTGGTTTCAATAATTACTTCAGGTGCTGAAGAACGCGAACCCAGCATCGCCGATGCAGAGATTTCCAATGGATTCCATATATGCATATCTCCACACATTGAAGCTACTTCTAATCTGGTATTTTTTACGTCACTGATCGTAACAGAATGGGCACCTAAAGCTAAGCTGGCACAAGCTGAAAAGAGTCCAATAGGGCCAGCCCCGAGCACAACCACCCTTTTTCCCTGAACATTCCCTACTTGAGCAGCGTGGACGCCAACTCCTAACGGCTCCAAAATGGATGCCAGATCATCAGGGATAAAATCCGGAACCTTGCGTGCGCAAACTGCCGGAACAACTGCATATTCTGCAAAGCAACCATCAGTATGTAAGCTGAATATTCGTTTATTTTCGCATATATGCATGTTTCCGTTTTTACAAAGTGAACAATCCTCACAAGGAATATGGGTTTCTATACAAACTCGGTCCCCTAAAGCGAGAGATTCTACCCCCTCTCCTAGCTTTACAACTTCTGCAACGCACTCATGCCCCAATATGTTACCTGGTTTGATTCCTATCCCTGCAGCCCATTTGTTCCAATTAAAAATGTGTATATCTGTCCCACAAATAGCAGTGATCTTAACCCGAACCAAGACTTCCCCTTGCCTTGGTTCTGGAATAGCAGCTGTATGCAGGCGTGCTCCAGGTGCACCAGTGATCAATGATTTCATGCCCATTTTAATTTCATCTCCTTTCTTATTGACTACAGTCTTTGATGACTGTCGACAATAGTTATTTAATTATTTAAATAATATAAAATTTTTAAAATATTGTCAACACATTATTGTTGTTTATTTTGCTCGTAGCTTTTGAGAAAAAAATTATCCCCTAGAATTTTCTAGGGGATACGTTCTTCCTTATTGGGTTAATAGTCCGCCATCTACGAATATCGTTTGCCCAGTAACATAATCGGATGCAGGGCTAGCCAAAAAGAGCAATACTCCCACGAGCTCTTCCGGTTCTCCAAAACGCCCCCATGGCAATTGATTTAACATTTTTTGATAACGGACAGGATCAGCTCTCGTATCTTCATTCATTGCTGTTTTAATATAACCAGGACCAATAGCATTTATATTTACGTGATCTGGACCCCATTCAGCAGCCAATGTTCTTGTTAAATGCTCGATGGCTGCCTTCGAGGTGCAGTATGCCAATCTTAAATCAAGGCCCATTCGGCCGGCTATCGATGAAACGTTGATAATTTTCCCTTTCCCTTTCCTTTTCATCATCACGCCAAAGTGTTTACAGCAAAGAAAAGTACCTGTTAAGTTCACATCCATCACACGATTCCATTCTTGAAGCGTCATATCCTCTGTTGTTACTCTTTGCACGACACCGGCATTATTAATGAGGATATCTAGCTGCCCCAACTCATTACTAACCTTGTCTACTAATGCGATGACTTCTTGCTCAATTGCAACATTGGCTTTGTAACCTTTGATCTCACCATAAGAGGTTAATTCCGCCACCGCGGCTGCCACTGCATGTTCATCTAAATCACAAATAATCACTTTTGCACCTCTAGATGCCAACGCTTTAGCATAGGTAAACCCGAGTCCCCTTGCACCACCAGTGACCAAAGCCGTTTTACCCGCTACTGAGAACAGATCGTCCAAGTTCTTTTCACCTCAGGATGTTCATTTGAATAATCTTCGTTTCTGTCATTTCTGCAATGGCATATTTGGGTCCTTCCCTGCCAATCCCGCTAAATTTAACCCCACCATATGGCATGGCGTCAAACCTGGTGTTTGAGGTATCGTTGATATTTAAACCTCCTACCTCTATCTTCTCCGCGGCAATCATTGCCTTATTAATATCATTTGTGAAAATACCAGCTTGAAGGCCATATGGACTATCATTAACCAAATCAATCGCTTGTGAGAAATCTTTGTATGGCACTACACTAAGGACGGGGCCGAACACTTCCTCACAGACAATTCGCATCTCCTGTTTGGCATTTGTTAAAACAGTAGGGTAATAGATGACACCTTCCCTTTTCCCCCCCGTTAGAACCTTTGCACCTGTAGAGACTGCTTCGTTTACCCATTGCTCAACCTCAATCGCCTTCTTTAAGCTAATCATTGGACCGATATCGGTGTCTGGGTCCAAGGGATTTCCGACCTTAAACTTCTCCACCTCGCGGGCTAGACGATTTGCCAGCTCCTTTGCAATCGACTGATGGGCGTATACCCGTTGCAGGGATACGCAAACCTGCCCCGCTTTTCGAAAGGCTGCCCGCACCATAATCGGTACTGCAACATCCAGGTTGGCATCTTCACACACGATGGTTGCCGAATTATTCCCAAGTTCTAAGGCCACTCTACGTAAACCGGTTTTGGTTTTTACCACTTCTCCAACTCGTGTACTTCCGGTAAAAGTATAAAAGTTGATCCCGGGATGTGTTAACATGGCTTCGCCTGTTTCAATTTCACCGAAAATCACTTGAATAAGCTCTTTAGGGTTCCCTGCATCAAGTAGAATCGAAAGCACCTCCAGGGCAGATTGCGGGGTGGCCGTGGATGGTTTCAATACAACTGCGTTACCCGCAGCAATCGCTGGTGCTACCTTATGAATCACGTTGTTGAACGGTGCATTAAAAGGAGTGATTGCTCCTACAACTCCGACAGGAACTTGAATGGTAAATGCGAGTCTGTTCTCCATCCCAGGGTTTGCTTTTACAGGCAAAACCTCACCTGTGATACGCTTAGATTCTTCAGCAGAAAGGATAAAAGTTTGCACGGCACGAGCTATTTCCCCATAGGCATCCTTTAAGGTGATTCCGGACTCAACTGCCATTACCTCGGCAATATCTTTTTTTCTTTTTTCTGTAATCTGAGATGCTTTAAGAAGGATTTCATAACGTTGGTAAGGGGTTAAAGCATTTTGTTTAAAAGCACGTCTTGCTGCTTGAACAGCTTGGTCAACCTCCCGCTGACCCGCTTCATGAACCTGCGCGATCACTCCCCCTGTAAATTTGTTCGTTACAGGGATTAGCTTCCCGGTTTTGATCCACTCTCCTTGTATAAAGAGTCCAATCTCTTTCATCTCCTACCTTCCTTCCCTACCTGCTAGTGATTCGGCATTCGGCTCGATTACAACCTTTAAACACTGGCGCTTCAATAATAATTCCACAGCTTTATTCGTTTCGGCTAATGACAAACGATGTGTCACCAACAGCTCTAATTGAGGGACAATCTTCCCGATGATTTCCATCGTTTTCGGCCAGGTAGACAAATTATAGGCGCGGACCCCTATCAATTCTTTCTCAGCAAAAACCACCTTGGTCGTGTCAATTGGTGTATAAGAAGCCGCAATTCCAACCATGGCAACCTTTCCGGCAGTTTTTACGAGATCGATCGCAAAGGTGATGGAATCATTTGTTCCGGCAACTTCGAATACTACATCTGCTTTCGGTTGACCCGTCAGTCTTTCAAAGGCGATATAGGGATCCTCCTTTTCAATGTTAACTGTCTTCGCTCCCATTCTCTTGGCCAATTCCATTCGCTCCTGATCAGAATCTAACCCAAACAATACAATGTCCTCATATCCTGCCGCCTTGCAAGCGATATATTGCAATAACCCAACTGTTCCCACGCCAACGATGGCCGCTGCTTTATCAGACTTCTGCTGGACCCTCTCCAATGCGTGAACGGTGACGGATAAAGGTTCGGCAAGGCTGCCCAAATAAATCGGTACATTCGCTGGCAATACAAAGACATTCTTGGCTCGAACTGTGAGGTATTGGGTTAAACCACCATCTGCGTGACAGCCAAGGATGGGACGGTTCTCACAAATAGATTCACGATTCTGTATGCAATAGGGACAGATTCCACAAGATATATGGGGGTTAATCGCAACTTTATCCCCTACTTTCAGGTGGGAAACCCCCGCCCCTACTTCCTCCACAATTCCTGCAAATTCATGCCCAGGGATCAGTGGGAAAACGGGATGATATTCACGTGCAACAGTTTCCGTCCATTTATAAATCGACAGATCCGTTCCACATATTCCAACGGTTTCTACACGAATTTTCACCTCGTGATCCCCAGGTGATTTCGCCATTGGAACCTCGATGACTTCAAAACTTCCATACTCTGACCTTACCTTGGCAACCGCTTTCATTACATTATCCATGAAACTCCCATCCTCTGCCTTGCAAATTATCGATACTCTTTCCAATCCCTACCTCAGCCTCCGGGTGGATAATTTCCAGCATACAAATCCCCTTATAGTTGATACCCTGCAGAGCTTGTTGGACTTTTTCGAATGGAACGTCACCAGAACCTATCACGGCATGCTCCCATTTGGAATGAGTCGTGTCAGACAGGTGAACAAGCTTGATGTAATCGCCCAGTCGACGGATTCCCACTGCGGGATCTTCCACCATATACCCGTTTGCTACATCATAAATGGCAGCAAAGTACGGGCTTGGAAGCTCGTTTAACACCCACCCAACCTCTTCGGAGGTTTGTAAAAATAGGGACGGGATATTTTCAACCAGCAGCGTCACTTTTCGCTGTTCAGCAAATTCAACGAGTCGTTCAAAATCACCCTTACACTGTTTCCAGACCCATTCAAAATCAGGTGGCAGCAAAGGATGCAGTTTACCAGGTGGCATGACAAGATAGGGAACATCCCATTCGCTCGCGAGAGAAATCCACTGTTGATAGTGATCAACGGTATATGCACGCATATCTGGATTAACACTTGCTAGATTAATATCCAAACCTGGAGGATTAAACGCCATAATCTTTACGCCCGCCTTTAAGGCAGCTTGCAGGATTCTTGCTTTCTCTTCTGCTCTGATGCTCTTTGCATGAATATGGGGGACGGATGTGAGAATTTCCACATCCTTAACCCCCATGTCTGCTATTTTCTGAAAAGAATCTGCTAACTCACAGTTCCACAAATAGGGATACGTATTGATTCCTAATTTCATTTTTCCTCCTAAGGCCGGAAATTGGGCTCTGGATGTTTAAATGGCGGCAACACCCACGTACCGGTTCCTGGGGGCTTAATGTCACGGTCAACAAGAACTTCAATTAAATAAGGTTGATTGAGTTCAAGAGCATGCTTCACAGCCTCCCCAATCTGCTCTGGCTGATCAACCTTTGTTGCTGCTACCCCGAAAGAATTAGCTAAGGCTACAAAGTCCGGATTATAGAATTCCCCTGAATTACGCTCAACAAAGCTTGTAGCCAATTCTCTTCCTCCGAAGTATCCAAGTTGTAAATCCCGAATCGACCCATAGGCGAAATTATTCCATACCACCCAAACAACTGGAATATTGTATTCTTTGGCAGTAGCCAAAATATGTGGGTGCATCATGAAGGAGCCATCCCCTACAATCGCCACACATGGACTATCTGGTGCTGCTAGTTTTGCACCTAAAATGCCGCAGGTGGCAAATCCCATACTGGCAAATCCCCAGGATTGCAAAAGTTTTTGTGGCCCTGTGCTATTCCAGTATTGAACAACCCAGTTATGATGGACACCTACATCTACACCAAGGATTCCATTTTTAGGCAAAACCTTTCGTACTTCTCCGACCAGTCTTGCCGGATGAACAGGTGAACCCGGCTGTTGAAAAGCATCTGTTTCGTGATCTTGCCAGATCTTTTTCCAAGCGGCTATGCGGTTTAGCCAAGGATCAAAATTTGGTTTCCGCATCGCAAAAACTTCCTTCGCCTTCGTTAGGATTTGTTTTGCTACGGTTTTGGCATCACCGATAATGCCTAATTCAACGGGATAGTTGCGACCGATTTCCTGTGGATCAATATCAATGTGAACGATCTTTGTCGTGGAAATGTTATACGTATATCCGTCTAACCAAGCACTGGTGGCCCGATCGTCAAAGCTGGAACCAAACGCAATTAACAGATCACAATTTTTGCCTGCTTCATTTGCCGCATAGGATCCATTTCTTCCCGTTGCCCCTAAGCTAAGCTTATGGTATTCGTCAATGGTCCCCTTCCCCTGCGGTGTCGTATGTATCGGGATCTGAAGGAACTCCACCAATTCCAAGATCTCTTGCGAAGCCTCAGACAAAAGCGCCCCATTCCCTGCCGCAATGAGTGGCTGCTTTGCTGCCGAGATCAACTGTATTACCCGATCAATGGTCGTTTCATCTGCCCCGAATCGCTGATAGATATTTCGGCGAAAACCTTGGGGATCTGCCGTTTCGACTTCGGCTTGCTCCACAAATACATCTAGTGGAACATCCAAGTGAACAGGTCCAGGCTTTCCGGTTGTCATTTCCTTGAAAGCTTGGCGAACTGCTAATGGAACCATTTCTGTCCGCGTTGGCTGAAAGCTTTTTTTCACATACGGCCGAACAACCGACGGAAAGTCGGCTTGGAAATATTTCCCTGTTTCTTGGAAGGGACTTCGATTGAATTGGGTCGTTGGCACGTTTCCGGTAATCGCCAAAAATGCGGAAGAATCCATGAAGGCCCCGGCAAGAGCAATAGGCAGATTAGCGGACCCCGGTCCACAGGAGGTAATGGTAGCCACTGGTTTGTGGGAGATTCGATAATAAGCATCCGCCATAAATCCAGCTGCAGTTTCATGGCGAACGGAAATTGTTTTGATTTTATCGGATGCCTTATGTAATCCGTCTAATAACCCCACATTGCCATGGCCGCACAAACCAAAAACGTAAGGAACTTCTTCTTTCACCAAATAATCTACGATAATGTCCGCACCATTCATCACAGCTTTTTCCTTCTTCTTTTCTGATTCCATAACCTGATTATTTTGCTCTGACAAGTTCTTTTCCACCTTTCATTTATTAATGAAACTTCTCATTGTAGGGACAAATCCCAACCGCCTGGAAATCTGCTGACAAGCTTCCCTTAATGCTTTGATAAGCAACTGTCGGCTCGCTTCAATTCGTTCTGTCGGTCCAGAAATACAAATTGCGCCAACAACATATCCCGTAAAATTGAAAATTGGTGCAGCAAAACATGAAAGTCCCTGTTCTAATTCCTCCGCATCCTTGGCCACACCCAATGAGCGAATTTGACTAAGCTCCTCATGGTACTCCCGGAGTGTGGTAATGGTCGATTCTGTATATTTAGGCATCCCTTTTTCGAAGAGTATCCTATCTACCTCTTCCAATGGAAAGGCAGATAGAATTGCCTTTCCTAACCCAGTACAATGGACCGGCCTGCGGGAGCCAAGTTGGCTCGAAATTCGAATCGAACGTGTCCCCTCAGCCTTATAGAGATAAACAACCTCCCCTTCGTTGTAAACTCCAAGAAAGGAAGTTTCCCCTGTAGTTTCCGCGATCTCCCGAAGGTAGGGAGCGGAAACATCCACGATTTCCCTATTTCCCAGGGCTGATGCACCTAAATCGATAGCCTTTAATCCTAAACTATACAAATCACTTTGTGGAAGCAGTTCTACATATCCTCTTGATTTTAGTGTTTCAAGCAGACGAAAAACCGTAGTTTTAGGCATATCCAATGCCTTGACCAATTCAGCCAGTGAAACTCCATTTCTTCCAATAGAAATATACTCCAGTATGGCAAGTGCCTTATCCACTGAAGAAGAATAGGAAGCTTCGGCCTCATTGGTTTTATTCTCCATAGCACAACTCCTTTCTGCACATGTGGAACAATTTCCCACTGCGCAATATACTTATTACCTTTTTGGAACATCATACCGTTTCTGTTATGGTAATACGGTAACAATAAATAGTCAATATATTTTGATTAATTTATGTTTTCGGATTATTTTTTTATGAATTATATTATTTACAATATTGACAATTATTAAATTATTTATTATTGTAATTCTGTATTACATCTCATCTGATGAGTTAAACACGTGATGAGTCTTTTCTTTTTAAAGCTCCACTTTAAAACCCAAAATTTGTAGAAAGGTGATGCAAATTGAGACGCAAAATCAAAGTTGCTGTCATTGGAGCGGGACGCGTAGGAAACAGTCATATACAAGCCATTTTAAAATCTCCAGAGCAAATTGAACTTGGAGGAATCGTTGAACAACAAGCAGCATTGGCCAATGAAACCGCAAAAACAAATAACACGAGAGCCTTTTATTCTGTGGAAGAAGCCCTAAGCAACACGGACATTGACGCTTATGTTGTTTGTCTTCCACATCATTTGCATTACCCCATTGGGAAACAGATCCTTGAGGCAGGCCGTCATGTGCTTATTGAAAAACCGTTGGGAATTCACCTCAGAGAGGTGCGGGATCTTATTCAAACCGCTGAAAAACATGGCGTATATGTCATGTCTGGTCAGAGCCGGCGATTCTATAATCCGATTCAACAAGCGAAGGAATACTTGCCTGCCATTGATGGCCCTACGAACCTTCTATACAATTTCGCCTGCATTTTCACAAAGGATAGTGCTCCAGTATGGTGGCGTGAAGAAAAGAAAACTGGCGGACTGGTTTTAGGAATGCTTGGTTCCCATAGTATTGATATGACGCTCTGGATGTTTGAAGGAAGAAGGCCTGTACGAGTTTATTGTGAAACCCGTAAGATTACAGATGTTTTTGAAGGGGATGATGCGGGTTCCATTATCATTACCTTTGATGATGGGTGCATTGCAACCAACTACTTATCAATCTGTCATTCCCCTCTCAAACATGAATGCCTTATCGAAGGACGAAAAGGATCAATCTATTTTAATCATGAAGGGGACCACGATGGTGTGATCGGCACCTCTGCCACCAAAGTTTTAGTAAACGGAAAACAACTTGATACGTCGGATGACCCTGATTGCTTCACCCTGCAAATCAGGGAATTCACCTCGGCTATTCTAGAAAATCGGCAACCCAGCACTTCTGCACAAAATGTTTATTCTTCCTATCTTGTTTTGGAAGCTGCCAAGGAATCTGCAAAGAAACACCAATCCATCGATTTGAGAGAGTTCATTTAAATCATAAAGAAGGCAGACATGATTATGACCTATCACCTACAACCATTCATCGAGAAATTAACGAGAGATATCGTTTGGAAAATTACCCAAAATGAATATGGTCCACGCGAGCAGTTACCATCCATTGAAGAAATGGCTAAGCAATACGGGGTTGCCCGCTCGACTATTCGGGAAGCCTTGAAACATCTTCAATCATGCGGATTAATTTACTCCCAGCACGGTAAAGGAACCTTTCTATTAAACTTTAAAGTTTCTGAACATGGGGGCAATGTTATTTTAGAAGAGATTTTAGATCTGAGAAGAATGCTTGAAATTCATGCCATGAAAAAAGCCGTTCAGACTAGAACAGACCAGGATATTGCTAGACTCCAACAATTATTGAATGAAATGGAACAGTGCATCACAAGTCCTGTTCGCTTTACCGATACGGATCGGCAGTTTCATATATCGATTGCAGAGGCATCGAAAAACCCATTTCTACCTAGTATGTATCATAATATTAGCGGATTGTTTGCGGGTTTACAGGATGCCATTTTCCAGGTAAAAGGATCGCCAGAAAAAGCCCTATATGAACATCAAGTCATGTTAAGAGCGTTAGTGGGACGTGATGAATCGCTTGCACTGGATGTTATGAACAATCACCTGGACAGTATTGTTAAGCAAATAAGAGAACGAAGGGTTTAATATAAGAGGAGGGATACTATGGTAGCAACTCTAGCAGCCAAGCTAATTGAAAAAGAAAACTTAATTCTAGAAGAAAAAAAACTCGAGCTGGGGGAAGATGAAGTACTTGTTAAAACCCATATGGCCTCGATTTGTGATGCCGATTTAAGAGCATTTCGAGGGCTTCATATGCCGGGTGACCTTCCGAAATTTGACTATCTCGGCCATGAAGGTGGAGGTGAAGTCGTTGCCATCGGCAGTAAGGTGCGGGAATTTAAAATCGGTGATAAGGTGATGGTATTTGGCCCACATAATTCGTTTGCATACTACTTTAAGGCTCCTGTCGCGAACTTGCATAAAGTTCCTGAAGGAATGGATATGAGCGTCGCTTGCCTTGGAGAACCAATTGCAGTGGGGATGTATGCCGTGGTAGAAACGGATATCCAGCTAGGCGATACGGTTGTCGTAGCTGGATTGAATTTCCAAGGGCTGATTGCCGTTCAAGCGCTAAAAAAACGTGGAGCAAGCAAAGTCATTGCAATTGACTATTCCGATAAACATCTGCAAATTGCGGCTGAAACAGGTGCTGATGTTTTAATCAATACAACAAAAGAAAATGCCTTCGAAAAAGTTCACGAGTTAACCCAAGGAAGACTATGTGATGTGGTTTTCCACAGCTGCGGGTATTGGAATCCGCGAGCGGAGGAGTATTTCAATTTAAGTGCTTCCCTTACCAAAGATGAAGGGACCATGGTTTCTGTCCCCGACCTTATGTCTAACATTTCCGCTTATTTACATCGCATCCATCATCATGGTATTACCCTGAAGTTTCCCGCACTTATGCATCATAGTCCCGCATTCCGGGAAATTTGGGTTCCGCGGTTATTGCGAATGGTCCAGGAAGGTGGCATCAACCTTCAGCCTTTGATTACGGGACGCTATCCTATTTCCGAAGTCGTGAATGCCATGCAGGAATTCCACCAAGATCCTGATCAAGTCAAAATAGTCCTTGTTCCCTAAATCCATCATCGGACATTTTTTAACCAAAAAAACCACCTGTAACCAGGTGGTTTTTCCTATGTGTTGCAAATCCCTACTTCATTAACAAGTCAGGTAACACCAATACTAATTGCGGTACATAGGTAAAGAGATACAGAAGCAGGATAAGCATCGCCAAAAATGGCGCAATCTCTTTAATAAATTCACCTATCGTTGACTTTGAGATACTGTTCGTCACATACATCAGTACACCTACAGGTGGAGTAATTGATCCAATCATGACATTTATCGCAAGAATAACACCATAATGGACGGGATCTACCCCGATTTGTGCTAACAACGGCATAACCACAGGCGTGGTAATGATAATGATGGCGGTTCCCTCCAAAAAACAACCAAGAACAAGCATGACAAGCATCAATAGTAACATAATAACCCAAGGTGTTTGGGAAATGGATTGGAACAATTCCAATACCTTAATTGGTCCTTGTTCGAAGGCCATAATCCAGCCAAAAGGGGCCGCAGCTGAAATAATAATTCCCACAGAGGCTGTCATTACCAAAGTTTCTAGAAGTTTCTCAGGTATATCTTTCCATTTTAGGTCACGATACACAAACAATCCAACCACTAATGCATAAAGAACAGCAATCACCGCAGATTCAGTTGGGGTGAAAGCACCGCTTAAGATTCCCCCTACGATAATAAGCGGCATGATAAGTGCCCACACGGCATTCTTAAATGCCTTCCCTACCTCCGATGACGTAGCACGTGTTCTTGTTTCCAGCTTTCTCTTTGTAGCTATAAAATACGTGATCACCATTAGTCCAAGTCCCATAAGAATTCCCGGGATAGCCCCGCCAAGAAACAGTTTTCCGACGGAAACCCCAGCAATACTTCCATAGATCACCATTGGGATACTTGGGGGGATTATGGGGCCAATAGTTGCTGCAGATCCTAAGATCGCCGAGGAAAATCCTCTGCCATATCCTCTTTTGACCATTTCGGGGATTAGGGTTGTACCGGTAGCAGCTGCATCAGCAACTCCAGAACCCGATACACCTGACATAAACATATTCGAAACAACTGCAACATGGGCTAAGCTCCCACGAATATGGCCGACAAGTGCCTCCGATAAACGAATCAATCTTGTTGTAATACCTCCACCGTTCATCAGTGCTCCAGCTAAAATAAAAAGCGGAATCGCAAGTAAAGGAAAGGAGTCTAAGCCCACAATCAACCGCTGTGGAAGCGTTTCAATCGGGACGGTTCCAGTCGTTTGAATAGCTAATAACGAAGCTGCCAACAATGCAAAACCAACGGGGAGTCCAACCACGATTAAAATTAATAGACTTGAAACCAGCATCACGAGCATGGTTATATCCCCTTTCCATCAAAATTGTCTAATTGGTCTACAACAATGGAAGGTCCAAGCCACAATGTTTTCCACATATCGATGACGGTATAAATAAACATCAAAAAGCAAGATACTGGTACTGCCGCGTAAATTATCCCTGTTGGGATTTCCAAGCTTGTTGTCGGTACATCCCATGTCGAAAGGGTTAGCAGGAATCCATAATAAAACATAATAGAAAACAAAATGAGTAGGGCCAGTTGAATGATGAAATAAAAGGCCTTTTGGAATCCCCCGGGGGCAATTCGAATTAAAAAATCCAAAGCAATATGCCCTTTCCTTTTAACAGCGACTACTGACCCTAAATACACCGTCCAAATAAACGTATAACGGGATAACTCATCCGTCCATACAATAGACACATTAACAAACCTTGCAAATACTCCAACTGAAACGGTCGCAACCATCACCGCAACAAGGATGCATCCCACAATTTCTTCCGCATGTCGAATGATAAAACGAATGTTGGACAATACATTTCACCCCTTCTTAGAAGTTTTAGGGGAGTAGGGCAATCTCTGAGCCCTACTCCATCAAGATCGCTATCTCTATTCTTGTGCTTTTTTGATTTTTTCATAGAAATCTTGATCAAACTTATCCAAGAAGGATTTATATGTATCCTTTGTCGCTTCGCGGAAGGCATTCAAATCAGGCTTTACAACCTTCATTCCGTTCTTCTCCAGTATCCCCAGTTCTTCTTCATTAGCTTTCAGCTGTTCTTCAGACTGGTAATCCCCCGCTTCAATCATTGCATCCTTAATAATTTGCTGTTGCTCAGATGATAAGGTATTCCACCACTTTAAACTGATGCTTGGAATCTGATTCTGGGTCATATGGCCTGTCAAATTAATCGTGTCTTGAACTTCAAAAAACTTTGAGGTATAAATAGTGTTTATTGGATTTTCCTGAGCCTCAATCGTGCCAGTGCTTAAGGCCATGTAGACCTCTGTGAAAGCCATTGGTGTAACGTTTGCTCCCATGATTTTAAAAGGTTCGGTATGTGCTTTCGCATCAGGAGTACGAATCTTTAAACCCGCAAGTGCATCCGGGGTAGCGATTTCCTTTCCTTTCGTTGTGATTTGTCGGTCACCGTACCACCATACCGCCTCAGGTATAATTTTTAGGCCTGCCGCTTCAGCCTCCGTTGCAATTTCTTTATAAGCGTCACTTTGCGCTAATTTTTTTAAACTAGCAAACTTTTCCCGTTCATTCTCACCTTTAATAACATAGGGTAAAGCAAGAACCGCTGCTTTCGGTGCAAAATTAGACATCATAGCAGCAGAGGGTATAGAAATTTGGAATGTACCTAATTTATTGCCTTCAATCATATCCTTTTCATTTCCTAGCTGGCTTGAAGGGAACACCTGGACTTCCATTTGTCCATTGGATTTTTGTTCTACAATTTCTTTAAATTTAAGTGAACCTTTCTGCAGTGAGGTTGTATCTGCAACGGTGTGTCCGAGCTTGATAACTATTTTCTCAGTACCAGCTTGCTCTTTCTTGGCCTCTTCTTGTTTCGGTGGTGTAGATGTTGAATTAGAATTCGAGCTGTTATTCGCTGGTTGGCTTCCAGTTGAAGAACCTCCGCATCCAGCAAGAATCGATGATGCCAATAAGGTTGTCCCAATCATCCAATGTACTTTTTTCATCATAACAACTCCCCTTATAGTTTTTATTAATTTAAAGCGCTTTAAAAACTGTGTTTTAACCTGCCGAGATTCCACTTTAATCTATCGAGTTTCCTCACCGCCTTCCAAAAGTAATTTTCATTCATAGGCAAAACCCTCAATACTAGTTAGAATCATTGCAAACTTCAAAATATAAAAATTTAATTGAACTATCTGACTATTATTGTATAATAAACATATTGGAACATCAATACACAATCTCAAACAATATCAAACAAAGTTGTCATTCAAGGGGATAAGCAATGTTAGCTGAAGAGCGAAGAGCCAAAATCATTGAGTTTCTTAAAACGGAAGAGACGATGACTGTTCAGCATCTAAGCGAAAAACTTAAGGTTTCTGAAATGACTATTCGCAGAGATTTAATCACTCTCGATAAAAAAAGGGTGATACGCCGCATCCATGGAGGGGCAACAATCTTACAAAGGGAAAAGATTACGGTCCGAAGCCCGTTTAATGAACGAGAGGATCGCCTTTGGCACGAAAAATTACGAATTGCAAAAAAAACTGCTGAAACCATCAAGGACGGAGAAACCATCCTTATGGATATTGGGACTACAACTCATCTTGTAGCACAGCACTTAAAACATAGAACGAACCTTTTCATTGTGACAAACTCCATTAAAATCGCCCATGAGATGGCTGGTCTCCCAAGTATTAAAGTTCTCTTATTAGGTGGATATCTTTATGATCCATTTGAATTAAGTTTGGTCGGCTTACCCGTGATTAAGATGCTAAGCGAACTAAGAGTCGATAAGGCAATAATTGGGGTAGCCGGCGTCCATGAGGACAGAGGGATCGTCAATTTAGATTTAGATGAATCCGAAATTCGCAAGATAATGATCCATTGCGCAAGAGAAGTCATTGTTGTTGCAGATCATTCCAAAATCGGGAAAGATTCCCTTGTTTCAGTGGCTCCATTAACAGCCATTGATACACTGATTACCAATAAAGCTGCTGATCCCCACTATATTAGTCTTTTCAAACAATATGGTGTTCAGGTCATTCTAGCGTAAGGAAAGTCAAACATTTATAGGAGGTTTTTATTTTATGAAGAACATGTATCAAGCTGCTGTTGTTTACGGTCCAGGGGATATTCGTTTGGAAAACCTTGAACATTCAACACCCGCTGCAGATGAAGTGAAAATCCAGGTTTTTGAGGCGAATATTTGCCCTACAGACTTGCGTGGATATCGTGGGGCTAAAGAAATCCGTCATCCTGAACGTGTAGGTCATGAATTTGCTGGATATGTCACAGAAGTCGGATCATCAGTAACACGCTTTAAGATAGGTGATCGCGTGACTGCGATGTCATGGACGGCTTGCTACCGTTGTGAAAAGTGCACTCGTGGAAAATATTCTGCTTGTCCACATCGTACTTTGAACATGGGGGCTTTTGGAGAATACATTACAGTAAAAGAATGGGTAGTTTATAAACTCCCAGAACATTTATCCTTCGGTGTTGCAAGCTGTGCTGAACCTTTGGCAAGCGTGTTAAAGGCCTGTACTGTAATTAGTCGCGTAACCTTAGGGGACCAGGTTGTTGTTTATGGACTCGGCCCTATGGGAATTCTTCATCTCCAAGTATGTAAACTTTTAGGTGCTACGGTTATTGGAATTGACTTAATCCCAGAAAGGTTGGAAATTGCCCGGAAGGCCGGTGCAGATGCTGTAATCAATGGCAATGATGTGGATGTCATCAAAGAAGTGAAGGAACTAACAGGCGGTGGAGCCGATGTCGTCATTGTGGCTGTAGGCGGAGCAGCTGAAGCTCCTTGCACAGAAAATGCGCTAAAAATGGCGGCACATGGCTGTCGGATCAATATTTTCACTGGCACTTTCCCTCTACGCAAAATGACCATTGATCCCAATTTGATCCATTATGGAGAATATGAATTATCCGGAACACGGTCTTACAATCCCAAGACATTTGAATTAGCTCTTGATCTGCTCGCTAAAGGGCAAATCAATGTGGATTTAGTTCGGACACCAACGATTACCCTTGACGACATTAAGCATGGCTTTGATATACACGGAACACGGGAAGCCATGAAGGTAGCAGTCACAATTAGGAAATAAAAATGACAAAGATAGCGATTATCGCGGATGATTTAACCGGGGCATTGGACAGTGCTGTATATTTCGGGAAAGAGGGATACCCAACCGTTTGTTATCTCGAATGGGGGGAAAAGACAATTTCAACCCTCTCCCCTTCTGAGGTTACAGTCTTTAATACCAATTCTAGAAATCTGCCAGAAGAACAACTAGAGTCTTGCTTGAAACCCTATATTGACTGGTCTTCTAGTGCCAAGATTTGGTTTAAAAAAATTGATTCAACTCTGCGTGGACATATCGGACGTGAGTTAGAAATTTTCATTCAACAACTAAAGCCTGATGCTGTCCTAGTCTCCCCTGCTTATCTAGATACGGGAAGAACTGTCAATCAAGGAAGCCTGTTTGTTTATGGGGTACCGCTAGAAAAGACAGAACTAGCTTATGATCTTCCTGACGATTGTCGAACCTCACAGCTCGTGAAACGGTTTAGCTATAAGTCAAATATTAAAATGAAGCACATGAATCGGACCGAATATTGGAATAAGCAATCTATAATGGATACAATAGAAACCGCTTTACTGCAAGGAATTAACGTTTTTTCATTTGACATGATTCACCAGGAGGATGAAGCTCTTTTAATAGAAATCGGTACAAAGCTGCAAACCACCGGAAAAAAAATTCTTTGGTGCGGCTCTGCCGGATTAGCAAAAGCATTGGCCCACAGCCTGCCTAGTAAATTAAAAAGTTCCTTAAGCCTTCTCATCAACCATAGCAGGTTGTGGATCATCGGTAGTAGAAAAATGATCTCGCACCAACAGGCAAATGAGCTCATTCAAAAAACCTCAGCTGCTGTTCTATTGATATCGGGTAACTCCCTTACGACAGAACAACAATTAAAGATAAAACTAGCGGTAGAAGAAAAAAAAGATATAGTCTTATATTCCGCTATTGAGGAAACATCTTCCGAATGTAAGCCAGAAATTGCTCAGCACCTGGCCCAGGCAGCACGTAATATCTTAGAGCTTTATCGAACAAAGATTAACTATATTATATTAGTTGGAGGTGATACAGGCTCCATTTTCCTGCAAACAATAGGAGGCAACACCATTCACATTATTGGGGAAATTGAAGACGCTGTGCCTTGCAGCAGGGTCATAACAAATGATCACCATGAATTTATATTGATTACGAAGGGCGGAAGTATCGGTGATGTCGGAACTTTGTCAAGGGTTTGGAATTGGATAAACAAAGGGAGAGAGTGAGCAAATATGAAAATGAAAAAACTAGGAAATACAGGCTTAAAAGTTTCAGAAATTAGCTTAGGTACCATGTCTTTTGGACGATGGATTGATGAGAAAGCATCCATAGATTTAATTGATATCGCCATTGAGAACGGGATCAATTCGATCGATACGGCAGACGTCTACGGCCGCGGGCAGGATAACGGTGTTTTTTCTCAGCTTGGAGAGGCGGAGAGCATTGTTGGGAAGGCATTAAAGGGGCGTAGAGATCAAGTTGTTTTGGCAACCAAGGTATGTAATCGAATGGGCCAAGGGATCAATGAAGAAGGGTTAAACCGCAGACACATCTTAAAATCTATAGAAGATAGCTTAAAACGTTTACAAACCGATTATATAGACATATATTATGCACACCGTTTTGACCCTAATACCCCTTTGGAGGAAACACTGCGAACTTTTGAAGATCTGGTCAGGCAAGGTAAGGTTCGTTATATTGCATGCTCCAACTTTCAATCCTGGCAAGTCGCAAAATCACATGGTATTAGTGTTAAGCTGGAACTAGAAAGATTCGAAGCTGTACAACCCCAATACAGCTTGCTCGTAAGAGATATTGAAAAGGAGTTAATCCCTTTTTGTCAATCTGAGCAAGTGGGTGTCATCGTATACAGCCCCCTGGCAAGAGGGATGCTCTCTGGAAAATATCAAACGCCCGACCGCTTCCCAGACCATTCTCGAGCAAAGGCGGGTGAAGAACGATTGCTTGATTTGCTGAAACAGGAGGCAAACTTTGAAAAGGTACGACAGCTGCAAGAAATCGCAAATCAATTAGGCATTCCGCTAGCCCAAATGGCTCTTGCTTGGATTCTACATCAACCTGCTGTCACCTCGGCAATTATTGGAGCAACCAAAAAAAATCAGTTGGAGAGCATTATTCAAAGTAAAGAAATTCACTTTGAAGCGGCTGTTCTTGAGCAGATTAACAGTGTTACAAAATAAAATCAGGTGTATTCCTCTTTAGAGGAATCTTTCCATGCCGATAGGAAGGTTTGGTTCACTTTAACGCTTTAGTGTGAACTTAAACTTTCCTATACGGAGAGAAAAACCGGGCATAGCCCGGCCCTTTTACTTTGATTCCGCCCAGCCTTTAACAATGCAATATTTATGACAAAGATGCTATCTCAATTTCTAAAATTCTATTAGCACCTTAAGCGAACGGTCTTCCTTGCGCTCAACGAGTCGAAACCCGAGATCCGCTTGAGAGTAAGGCAGAACGTGGGAAATTAGAGATTCAGTCTTCACCTTCCCTGCAGCAAGAAGCTGGATGGCTTTCAACATGTCCTTCCGCGTGTATGTGTAAGATCCAACGATTTCCTTTTCCTGACCTTGCAGCTGCATTATATCTAGTGCTTGCTCCTCATGAAACATGGCCACGGTGATAATTTTTCCACCACGACGAAGAAGGGATAGAGCTTGGTTCACAATTCCGGGCACCCCCGCCGCTATAAACACTATATCAATTGACCCTCCAACTAGTTTTTTTGCTTCACTCACCCAATCGGCATGCTGACGAATATTTAGCGTGGAAGTTGCTCCTAGGTCACGAGCAGCCTCCAGAGCGTAATCAAAGACATCTGTTGTAAGAATGGTGGTAGCCCCTGCTGCGATCGCTGCGGCTTGTGTAAGTAAGCCAATAGGTCCTGCCCCCAAGATCGCCACGCGGTCGCCAAGAGATACTCCCCCTTTAAAAACCGCATGCACCCCCACAGCAAAAGGCTCAACTACGACGCCATGATGATAGTTCAGCACATCTGGCAACACGAAGACTGTGGATTCTGGTGCAACAAAATATTCCGCCATTGACCCATACCAATTTTTCACGCCGGGCGCTAATCGATCCCCACAATAATTGATCCTACCGTTTATACAGTCTTCACATACACCACATCCAGCCTGTGGTTCAACCGTTACCCGATCCCCGATTTTAATCCTCGTAACCTTGCTTCCCACCTCGACCACATCTCCGGCTACTTCATGGCCGATGATAACCGGTGGCTTGCGAAACGGATGAATCCCTTTATAAGTATGTATATCCGAACCACAAATCCCGGCTGCTTTTACCTTTATTCGTACGTCGTAATCCCCTACAACCGGATCTGTCACATCCTTTACAACAACCTGATAAGGACTTTCCACGAGCACCGCCTTCATCCTACCGTTCCTCCTCCTAATATTGAAGCTTTCTTATCATCCTACTTCTCTAGATCAACCGAGCTTATTGCTTGAAACAGTTCTTTATTCCTTTGATATAAACTTTTAAAAACAAAATAGCCACTCTGATAAATCTTTTGATGATCCAAGTTTGGAACATATGTAGTTATTATTTTGGATTCTGGAAGATCCGCAACTGTCCCACCAGTCACACATAGCAATGCAAGATAGGCCGCACCCAGTGAAGCCGTTTCTACATCGGTGGACAGTACTTTAATTTCTGTACCTAAGATATCTGCTTTGATCTGTGACCATTCCTTACTAAAATATCCCCCGCCCGTTCCAAGAAGTGATTTCATAAACCACCCTGCATTCCTTAATTCATCTTGAATCGTCTTCAGGCCATAAGCTGTACCTTCCATGATAGAACGAATCAGTTGTGCCTTATCTGTGCTTAACTGCAATCCGAAGAACATTCCTCTTGCGTGGCTGTCCCATAATGGAGCACGCTCACCAGCTAGATACGGAAGAAAGATCAGTCCTTTCGATCCGGCAGGGATGGTTCTCACCAATTTTTCATAATCTGAAAAGGCATCCACTTGCCCAGTTCTCCCATCGAGCTGGTCTCGAAACCATTGAAGAGACCCCCCGGTTGCTGACATGCTCCCTTTTAAGATCCATTGACCATCCACTGCATGCTTGAGCAGCGCAAGGTTTGGATGTGTGACCGGTTGGTCTAAAATCACTCCGATACCCGAGGATTGCCCTGACATTTCAAATGCCTGATTCGGCTTAATCAACTTCAACCCCAACGGTGCTGTCGCACCATCTATGGCACCCGCTACAACTGGAATACCCTCATTCAACCCAAGCAATGATGCCGCTTCAGATGTCACATGCCCGACAATCTCCATGCAGCGATAAATATCGGGTAGTTTGTCAAGAGACAACCCTAGTTCACGGATCAAGGAAGCGTCCCATCTCTGTTCACTGATATGGTATAACTGCGTTAATGCCGCATGAGAAATATCAATAGAAGCCTTTTTTGTTAACCGATAAATAATCCATCCATTCGCTTGAACATAACCCTTTGCCCGTTCATATCGATCTCTTTGATGTTTCTTTTGCCAAAGCAGCTTCGGAAGCATATAATACGGATCAATCCGATTTCCCGATATATTTTGGATCGTTTCCTTGCCGACAAGGGTTGCAAGTTCGCCGCATTCTTGTTCACTTCGGCGGTCCATCCAGATGAAGGCGTTCCCCAAAGGCTGACCTTCTGCATCAATCCCAAGAAGAGAAGGCGCTTGGCCGCTCACCCCGACACCACGGATGTTCCCAGCCCCCTCTTCCGAGAATTTGGTGACCTCCCTTATCGCTGAACAGGTTGCCCTCCACCAGTCCCAGGGATTTTGTTCTACCCATAAGGGTCTGAGATGAAAGGTCGGATATTCCACTCTTCTTTGAACCATTACCTTTCCATTTCGATCAATCAGTGTTGCTTTTACACCCGTTGTCCCTACATCAATTCCCAAAAAAGTGTCACGTGAGGGCATGAAGAGGCCTCTTTCCTTGAACAAAGTGCTGAACATCCTTCACTACCATTTCCGTTTGATGATAAAGAATATCCTGCGAAGCCCCTCCAATATGCGGGGTCAAAATGATATTTTCAAGCTGCAAAAATGGGTGGTTTGGATCCATCGGTTCCTCCACTAAGACATCCAAGGCAGCTCCGGCAATTCTTTTGTTTAACAATGCTTGAAACAGATCCTCCTCATTGACTAGTCCGCCACGGGCTGAGTTAATGAGATACGCTCCCGCTTTCATTTTATTTAGCGTTTCTTTACATATGATATTCTTGGTTTCAGAAGATAGCTTACAGTGAAGACTTATAAAATCCGATGTGGTCAAGACTTCCTCTAATGTGGAAGCTACAAAGATATCTTCGTTAGCTTCTTTTAGATAGGGATCATAGACGATAACATTCATGTCAAACCCTTTGGCCCGTTTAGCGACCTTTCTTCCGATTGCCCCATAACCAATCAAGCCTACTGTCTTTTGCTCCAATTCCGGTCCAGCAAAACGCTTGTAAGGTGTATTCCCTGCAATATCCCAAGGAACGTCCCCCCAACGCCGCTCCATAATGTAACGATAGGTTTGCGGAATAAATCGAGAAATACCGATCATCAGACCCATGGTTAAATCTGCTACTGCACTTGCGTTTCTTCCAGGAGTATTAGAGAGGGTAATATGGTAGCATTTCACCAGTTCGACATCAATGTTTTCGATTCCGCCGCGGGTGCAAGCAATATATTGTAATCGAGGTAATCCCCGCAAGACATCCTCTGTAATATCTTCATAACCAACAATCAGAATTTCACAGTCCTTCGCCCTTTCAACCAGCTGCTCAGGTGTAAGCTTCACCCCTTCATAACCCCATCCTCCAAACTCTAAGGACAAAGATTGGGATAATTCATTTATCCCTTGCTCAGTCAGCTGTGCCGTAACAAATGCTTTCATCCTTTGTCCCTCCTATCTCCAGGGGTCAATCAGTACTTTGATGCCCAAGAAATTGTTTTTCATTTCAAAAGCTCTTTGCCAATCTTCTAAAGGTACGATTTCCGAAATCAACTCGCTCACATCCAATTCTCCGGAAGCCAGTAATTCTAATACCTCATGGTGGATTTCCGGCGTTGAAGCGGAGGATCCCGTAAAATTAATTTCTTTATAATGAATGACATTCGGATCAATGGTAATCTTTGAACCATGCGGACAACCAGCAAAGATCAGGAAGGTGCCTCCCTTTTTTACGTAATCAAGGGATGTTTCAATCACCTTCGGAATTCCGACATCAATGATCACCACATCTGCCCCTTCTCCATTTGTAAGATTCAGGACTTGTTCAATAGGGTCTGCAGTTTGTGGATCAATCGTATGCGTAGCTCCACAGAGAACTGCAAGCTCCCTCTTCTCCTCCTGTGGCTCAATCACAAGAATCTGAGCAGGTTTTTTCAGTCTCGCTAATTGTGTATGAAATAAGCCAATCGGACCAGCCCCCACAATAATGACGGTATCGCCTTCTTTCAGCTGACTTCGTTCGATTCCGTGATAAGCAGCTGCAATCGGTTCGGAAGCCGCTGCAATCTTGTCATCGAGTCCTGGTGGAATGATGATAACATTCCCACTTTCGATGGCAATCGCCGGTATTTTTACATATTGTGAGAACCCACCATCAATTTCGTAACCGATCGTGGTGCGATTAACGCAAATATTTTTTCTCCCTCCGCGGCAGGCATAACAAGAACCACATGGAATCATTGGATAAACCGTGACTCGGTTTCCTAGCGCAAATTCCTTGACATCTCTGCCAACGCCAACCACCTCACCGACAAATTCATGGCCGATAATCCGTGGTGTCGAGATTTTCTTCGTCCCTTGATAGATCCGATTGTCGGTTCCGCAAACCCCTGCATATGTAATCCTAACCAAAAGCTCATCATCTTGAATGACAGGGATAGCGCGTTGCTCCACCTTTAAATTTTTCGGACCATAAAAAGCTAAGGATTTCATCATCTTTGCTGACAATTCCCACCAACTCCTTATTTATAACTGGCCTTTATACCATTTGTAGCGTCAATGGGTAGCGGGCGCGCCAATCCGTTTGATATAAAGTAAATTCGGGCGTTATCCTCCACCTCTGAAGCAACCACGATGGCTTCCTCTAGTGTTTTTCCAACGGCTAATACACCGTGGTTTTCTAGTAAAACAGCTTGGCTATTTTGAATTCCTGCACTTACTACTTCTCCTAATTCATTGGAGGCGGGTAAACGAAAAGGGGTTAAACACACTGAACCAACCTTCGCCACAAGACTAGGTACAAAAGGCGGCATCATTTCCCCTGGTTTCAATGTGCAGGCATAGGTAACGGCATGGATCGAATGGGTATGGGCAATAGCACTAATATCTGGTCTTGCCTCATAGACGGCAAGATGCATAGGCAATTCTTTTGTAGGTTTTAATCCCTCACAATATGTCCCATTCATTTGCGCTTTTGTGATCGATTCCGGTGTTAGATGGCCTAGTGACCATCCACTTGGTGTACAGAGAACCAATTGGGGACTGATGCGAATCGATAGATTACCGCCGGTTCCATTTACTAATCCTCTCTCGTAAATTTCCTTTCCCCACTTGACGATTTCCATTCTGGCCTGCTCTTCATCGATAATCTGATTGGCTTTCATTCCTCACACACCTTTCCATTCGGTAATAGCACTACCGGGCCTGTTTGACTCAAAGCCTGGATTTGTTCCGGGGTCGTTCTATGATCGGTAACAATGTAGTTCACTTCGTTCATTTGTGCGACTCGAGCCAGATACCTTTGGCCAATCTTCGTTTGGTCGGCAAGCACAATGAACTCTTTGGAAGAGGCAATCATTTGTTTTCTGACTTCCAAAGAAACGATATTGGATACGGTTACCCCCCCTACCGGGCAGAGACCACTGCAGGATAAAAATAATTTATCGATCCATATTCCTTTTAAAGTATCTACTGCAATGGAACCAATGACCGATCCTGTACGATGACGCAGAATTCCGCCAATAAAAATCACTTGGATAGACTCATATTCTTGTAAATGAAAAGCAATGTGAATAGAGTTGGTAACAATGGTCAAGTCCTTTATTGAAGAAAGATAGGGAATCATTGCTGCCGTTGTGGTCCCGCCGTCGAGACAAATGGTTTCATTATCTTGAACCAGCATCGCCGCCCGCTTAGCAATCTCTTCCTTTTCTAACACATGTGTCCTTTTTCTTTCTTGAAATAAAGGCTCCGCGTTTTCCTCATGTAAAACAACAGCTCCGCCGTGAGTCTTCTTTAAAATGTTCTCTCCCTCAAGATAATCTAAGTCCCTGCGTATGGTCGTTTCCGACACCTTAAGTGTTTGACTTAGATCTGAAACGGAAATGACCCCTTGCTCCACAATCATTCTTCTAATGAAATTCCTTCTCTCTATGACTAACATTAGACCACCTTTGACTTTATTAGTGTGCAATTGAATGATTTTGATCGATTCTGCTGATTTCTGCACATTTATATTTTACATTTTTTAGAATATTAATTCAATACTGATCAAATAGAATGTTATGGGACCACAATAAAAATGAGCGTTCCCCCTTTTGGTAAAAACGCTCACCTGTTTGTTTTCCTTATTCCCTCTTTCGCAGCAAACGAATATTGCCAATTGCAACCAAAAGAATGTCTCAGTATTAAACTTAGGCGTGCTCAATTTCCTTTTTCTTTAGTTCGGCGCACATCCAGTTATAATACTTTTCCAAGGATTCTTTAAAGTCCGCACGTGGTCTAAAACCAATTTGTTCCTTATATTCGGAAACGAGCGGACCGCGTAATGGGGCTTGCTGTACAAATGGGTCCATACCTTCTCCAATCTTAATTTCTGCCTCTGGGCATTTCATGGACAAGAATTCAATAATTTCCCGATTCGAATACAATTGTTCACTGCTTAAGTGTAGGTATGCTGGCGGGTTATCCACTTCAATAGCTCGACAAATCCCATCCACAACATCATCTACGAAGGTAAAATTCGCAATAAAATCGAGACCGGATTCTTCCACTAATCTATTTTCGGTTATTACTTTCCAGGTATAGTAGGCAATTGGACCTGTGTTCCATCGCGGCTCACGAAGTTCCGGCAGCGGGCCGAATACCCAAGAAACGCGAAGGTTCACCCCTTGGATTCCATAGTTCACGCGATAACAGTGGACCAATTCTTCACTGACCCGTTTAGTTGAAGCATAAGTATTCATTGGAGTAGCCAATGTTGATTCATAAATCGGGTCGGTACTGGTTTGGGTTCCAAAAACAGAACCTGATCCAACGTACAAGAATTTATTGACTCCATAGATCCGCGCTAGTTCCAATAAATTTAATGTTCCAACGGTGTTGGTTTGAAAAGCATCCGTTGGATTGGCCTTACAGTACATCCCGTTTAAATTCGCTGCTGAATGTACAATGGTTTCAATCCTATATTTCGAAAACAAAGCCGTCAATTGAAATGGATTGGTGATATCTCCACCTTCGTAATAGATATTAGAGCAGCCCTTAAAAAAATCACTCTGGGGATCGATAACACGATCAAAAAGAATAATTTCTTTTCCTTCCTCTGCCAACCTTTTGACAAGATTAGAACCAATCATCCCGAATCCACCTGTTACTAAAATCACAAAGATCTCTCCCTTTCTATTTATAAATCTTAAAATTCTTTGTAAATTTGCTTGATAATTGCAATATAATCGATATTTCCGCCTTCCTGATTGATTAGCTGCTCATAGAGTTCCTTCGATTGAAACAGAACCGGCAGCTCTAACTGTTCAGCCTTTGCCTTCTCTATGGCCAGGTTGATATCTTTTAATAAAAGGGCAGATTTAAAACTAGGCTCAAAGTTTCCTTCAATCATAAGTGGAGCCTTATGCTCTAAATGCCAACAGTTAGCCCCTCCTGAAACAAGAACATCCCTTAATTTATAAAGGTCTAGTCCGGATTTTTTCCCCAAAGCTAGGGCTTCACTCATCGTCAGGGTCGTTCCCGTAACCATAATTTGGTTGCATAACTTTGTCGTTTGACCCGCACCACTTGGTCCCATATAGGTAATTCGTTTCCCCATACACGCTAACACATCTTTAACCTGTTCAAAGGCCTGTTCTTCACCTCCGACCATGATTGACAGACTGCCAGCAACAGCGCCAACATACCCGCCACTGACAGGGGCATCAATATAGGAAACTCCCTTTTCCCCAAAAGCTTCGTTAATTTCCTTGGTTACTTCCGGTGAGATACTGCTCATATCGATCACAATCGTTCCTGGCTCAACATATTGAATAAGTGCCTGTTCACTTAAGAGACAGACGTCCTTCACATGGGGAGAATTAGGGAGCATGGTAATAACAATCTCATTTTCCCCCACAGCCTCCAGCAAACTGGATGCAGGGTGAGCACCTTCCTTCTTCAATTCATCAACCAAGGATCGTACCTGATCAAATACGGTAACCTGGTGCCCCGCTTTTATCAAATTCATAACCATGGGTTTTCCCATTACACCAAGGCCAATAAATCCTATCTTTTTCATGAATTATCCCTCCCAAATGAGAAGTGGGGGAATTCCCCCACTTGGTTGTTTATTTTACATCTCGAATACGTTGGATTAGATTTGGTGCCCATTCGCTCTCAAATTGTTTTTCCACCTGGGCTTCTTCTACTTTTTTGGCAAATAGTGATTTGTCGACCTCTACTACCTTCATGCCTTCTGCTTTTAATTGCTCAAAGTACTCTTTTTCAGTTTGTTTTGTAAGATCCTTCTCGTAATTCCCTGCTTCAATAGCGGCTTCTTTAATCACTTTTTGAATATCTTCAGGGAAACCGTTCAGCTTCTTATTGTTTATTAGGAATATGAAAGGTGCAATCAAATGCTCGGTGAGCATCACATGGGATTGAACTTCATAGAACTTGGAAGTATAGATTAAGTCAACAGGGTTTTCCTGGCCATCTACAACCTTTGTTTCCAAAGCTGAGAACAGTTCGGTAAATGCCATGGGTGTCGGATTGGCTCCTAAAGCTCTCCAGGATTCTAAAATGTTTGGAATTTCGGGAGTACGAAGCTTCATTCCAACCAAGTCATCAGGGGTTTTAATTTCCCTGTTTGCAGTAAGATTTCGCGGGCTTCGATCCCACCAATCCAAAACGGTCGAATCTAAATTCTTATTAAATTCCTCTTTAATTTCATTACCTATTTCACCGTTTAGCACCTTATGTAAGTGTTCCAAATCTCGAAAAAGGTAAAGGGAAGATAAACCAGCGTATTTCGGAGTGAACATGGCAAATGCTGCATCCCCTGTAATCACAAAATCCACCGCGCCGAATTTCATACTATCAAGCATTTGCTTTTCGCCGCCAAGCATTCCGTTAGGATAAATATCAATTTTCACCTTGCCATCGGTTCCCTTTTCAACCATTTCGGCAAATTTCTTCGCACCCAAATCAACGGGACTATCAGCTGCATTAACATATCCCAATTTCAGAACAACCGTTTCTTTATTCTCGTTTTGGGCTGGCTCCGTTTTAGCAGATTCCTGTGGTTTGCTTGCTTCTTGTGGTTTGTTGGCTTCCTGTGGTTTGCTAGCCTCCTGAGGTTTGGAACCACACCCCGCAATAATCATAGACATCGCCAACAGGATTGCAAATGAACTAACAAGTGTTTTTTTCATCGATCGTATCCCCCTTCGGAATCTGAATTTTTGTTTTGTCCAAACTTAAAGTGACAAGTTTTCTATTCCAGAACCGCCCCCTCTCAGGTGAATTTGTAAATATTAGTTAAAATAAATAGAATATACAGATATTTATTTTTAAAGATTGAATCCTTTGGGCTCACTCATTTGCAGTTGCTTCCAACGCCAAATCAGCTCTTTATTGTTTTCATAATAGGCTCTGAAAATAGGTAAGGCATGCGAGTAAAATGAATGAGCGTCTGGGTTAGGAATTACTTGTCTTTCCACTTTAATCCACTTTTTCCGCAATGATGCTAGGTCCGGAAATAAACCGATACCCCATCCCGCAAGCATCGCTGCTCCTTTTGTTTCGGTTTCCAACTCCGCTGGAATAAGTAATCTCTTACCTAAAATGTCACTAATGATTTGCATCCAAAGTCTGCTGCGGGCCCCGCCTCCACCTGCATATAAATAGGTAGGGTTGATTCCACATTCCTCCTTCAAAATGCCATCATTTTGCGCTAAAGCAAAACCAACGCCTTCAAGTACAGCCCGGATCAAATGCGCCTTGTCATGCCTTAACTCTAGTCCAAAAAAGCTTCCGCTAGCATGCGGATCCCAAATTGGTGATCTTTCCCCTGTCAAATAAGGGACATACATCAAGCCTTCCGCTCCCCGATGAATAGACTCAGCCATCCTATCCATTTCGTCGTATAATCCGGTTGCGGGGCAATCTGAGAAAAGCAGCTTTTTTATCCATTTCATTGATATCCCTGCACTGTTAATGGGTGTCATACTAATCGGAGGGCTTGCCTCATCACAGACAGTATTCATAAATCGCAGATCCAATTTATCGTTCTCTACACAAATTCGGCATACAGTCCCCATAATCAGCGCACCACTACTGGCTTCTACCCCCAAACCAACCCAAGCCCCGATTGTATCCATCGCTCCAGCGATAACTGGTGTACCTGGTTTAAGACCAGTGCGAGCAGCTGCTTCGCTGTGGACAAAACCAATCACTTCTGAAGAAGAATAGATGGGCGGCAACTCCTCAGGGTGGAGTGAAAATGCTTGACAAAGCTCACTGTCCCATCTTCTATCAAAAATATTGTAAAGCATTGTACTCGATGCCCTGCTATGATCGATACTGTACTCACCCGTTAAGCAAAACGTCAAAAAACTTGTAGGTGCAAGGAAATAGCGAATTCTTTCAAAAATATGTGGTTCATGCTGTTTCAACCATAAAAGGGTAGGACCCCAAAATGCCCCGGAAGCGATCCGATTCCCGGTCTTTTCGAATATCCACTCGTGACCGAACTCCACGGTCAATTGTTCAACCTGGGCTGTGGCCCGATGATCAAGCTGCATAATGGCCGGACGAAGGATGTTTTGTTCGGCATCCATTATGATTAGAGAGTTAGTACAGGTAATCCCAATCCCTTTGACCTCTTCCGCCTTCACTTTTCCTCTAGAAAATACCTCTTGCAACCCATTACAAACATGGCTCCACCATAATTTTGGATCAAATTCCACCCAACCTTTGAAAGGCATCGATAAGGCGTATTCACGGTAAGTTCGATCAACCAGCTCTCCATGGTCTGTGTAAAAACTTACTTTTAGCCCGGTTGTTCCGATATCGATCCCCGCAAGTAGTTTTGTCAACGAGCCACCACCCCCACATCTGACCATTGATCTATATTGTTGATTTTCTTTTACTCAAATTTGAAGTTTTTTGCTCATTTTTGGTTGTTAATGATCTTATTTTAATATATTGAGAATTTAAGTTCAATACTAATATTTCAGTTTATTTAAAATAATCACTATGCATGAGGTTGTTTCATCAGTGAGAACCATCACTTTAAATTCGGCGAAATTTGAATAGAATTAAACTAGAACCTGCACCCTAGCAGGTAATTTTACTAACATAGAAGAAATGAGGAATTGCCATGGAGAATACTCATTTATACGAACCAAACCTTAAAAATACACTCAACCGTTTTGAAAACAGACAAGTGGTTTTAAATTTCTATCAGGAGGATATGCTTGTGGATCGAGTCGGGCTTTTCTTTGATACAATGGAGGTAACCGACAAGTCCGTCAACTTTCAAAAAAACGGAGAAACCAGCTATGTCCTTGATATCCAAGACTATAACAGTTTTCAAGCCTTAACAGGCTTTAAACATTACTATTCCTTCTCTAACGACAACAACAGGGTTGAGTTGTATTTCCCCTAGGCTCTACCCTGTCCGTTAGTTTATTTTCCCCACATATGAAGTTCTATTTAAGTTTCACTTACTCCTAAAAATAACCCCAGATTTTAAGCCTTATTAAACAAATAAATCAGGGAATCCCCCGACATACTTTTCATATAAAAACTTTTAAAATAGTGATTAAGAAAGTTTTAGTAAAAAAGGAGAGTGGTTAATATGACGCTTATTGATGTGAAAGAAGTATTCAATACATGTGAGTATCCATTTTATAAAGAAGTTATGTTAAATTCAGGGACAATGACCTGTACAATATACAGCACACATTCCGACTTTAAGAAACAAATCAACATCCCGCTATTAAACTTTGATCAGGCTGTACACTATATTTCACTAAACATTATCCAGCTACGATCCTATGAAATGATCCACAAAGAGTTAAGCGAGGATTTGGACTGATATCCTCTGTTTGCTCCATTTTGAGTCCAAATCAGACCTGGATTCGGACTGAAACCCTCTATTTGCTCCACTCTGAGTCTGAATCAGGCGTGGATTCGGACTGAAACCACTGTTTGCTCCACTCTGAGTCTGAATCAGACCTGGATTCGGACTTAAACCCACTGTTTGCTCCTCTCTGAGTCCGAATCAGACCTAGATTCGGACTGAAACCTACTGTTTGTATTCCAAAAAGCTGTCTTCATCTTCTAAGCACCTTTTGTTTTTTCTAGGAAAATGGGCACATTAAAAAAGCCGTCTTCATTTATCCATTAGAAAGGAGTAAGAACATGCATTCAGGAAATTCACAATTAACGATTCAAACGACAAGCTTGGTTATAGGGTTTATGGTTTGGGTCATTCTTTCTTCCCTGATGCCCTTTATCCAAGATGATATTGCCTTGACACCCAATCAGATCACTTGGATCTCCTCGATTCCGGTCATTTTAGGATCACTCTTGCGTATCCCCTTTGGTTTTTGGACCAATCGATACGGGGGAAGGGTTATGTTTGCGATTAGCTTTGTATTCCTTTTATTTCCTGTTTATTACATTAGTATAGCTGACTCTTTTATTGATTTGCTAATAGGAGGGTTATTTGTTGGGATTGGCGGAGCAATCTTCTCTATCGGGGTCACCTCACTGCCCAAGTATTATCCTAGTGAGAAGCACGGTTTTATCAATGGGATTTATGGGGCAGGCAATATTGGGACCGCAATCACCGCCTTTTTAGCACCTGTTCTTGCCAACCAATTGGGGTGGGTTACCACAGTTAGACTTTACCTTATCCTTCTCGCTGCCTTCGCACTGCTCAATTTTTTCTTTGGGGATCGTCATGAACCACGTGTGGTTGCATCGCTAAAAGAACAAGTCTCACAGGTCTATAAAAGCCAAAAGCTGTGGTTCATTTGTATCTTTTATTTCCTTACATTCGGATCCTTTGTTGCCTTTACGATTTATTTACCAAACTTTCTCGTCTCCCACTTTCAATTGGCAAAAGTAGATGCAGGGCTTCGCACCGCTGGCTTTATCACTCTGGCCACCTTGATGCGACCGATCGGGGGATGGTTAGGGGATCGATTTAATCCGTTTAAACTGCTCATGCTTGTCTTTGCAGGACTGACTGTTGCAGGGGTTCTCTTGTCGTTTACACTTTCGCTGTTTCTCTATACGGTCGGATGTTTGACGGTTGCATTCTGTGCAGGGGTGGGAAACGGGGTTATTTTCAAATTAGTTCCCCTTTACTTCTCTAAACAGGCAGGAATCGTGAACGGGATTGTTGCTGCCATGGGAGGGCTTGGAGGTTTCTTCCCGCCACTGCTCCTCACCATCGTATTCAACCTGACGGGTCACTATGCAATTGGATTTATGGCCTTGTCGGAAGTCGCGCTAGCGAGCTTCATTCTCGTGATGTGGATGTATTACGAAGAGAAGGTACAGCATGCCGAAACGAATCGCGGCGAATCAGAGGGCAACGCTGAAGAAGGGGGTTCTGCTGGTTTTCATTTTCCCACGTACCGTTTGAAAAGGCGTATTCGCGGAAAATTCTGAATCTACACCGCCCTTAATCTATCAAATTCATATTGATGGCGTGTTGCGCCCTGGCATATTCAACAGGGGTATTCATGTTTAAAAATTCGTAAGGGTCGTTTTGGGTAAAGGTTTTGATGTTCAATTCTTCGATAACATCCATCATCCTCCTGCGACCCGACTTTACAATTTGTTCAAAAGAAGCTTGCGTTCTGCGGCGATATAAAGCATAAAGAGGGTGAAGCTTCTCATTTGCTATTGGCACAACCCCATCGCGAGAAGGATCCTGTTCCAAGCATTGGACCATTTTCATAATCGTCTTTGTCCTGACAAAGGGATAGTCGCAGGCAATAACAAACTGCAACGGATAATTCGATTTTTCCATTCCGGCATGGATTCCGCCAACTGGACCGCAATTTTGATAAATATCCTTTGCAAAACGAACCATTGAAGGCAAAAAGCTATAAGGAGAAGGATCTGCGGTCACAACCGTAACCCTTTCACATACTGCAAGTAGCTGCCTACAAATCAAAAGAAGAACAGGTTCGTTATGAAGAAGGAGCAGTTCCTTCGGTTCCTTCATCCTCCGGCTTTGCCCGCCTGCCAAAACAATCCCATGCAATTGCTCCATTCGGAACCCCTTCCTTTATCTTTCTAGCACTTTTATCTGATAACTTAAGTTTGACTCGGTATCTACAGCATAATAAATCGGGTAAGTCCACTCTATTTTACTATGAATTGGCACAGCGATAAAGGTTGTCTCATCAAAATGAAAGCGGATATGTGTTGTATCCGGACATAGGCAAACATCCCATAAAGTCTTTTGGAAGGTGGGAGCCGTCGGCTGATCCTCCAAATCCAGGATTTTCACCTCGATCGGGCACCCTTTATATTCCTTAAGTGCTTCCATACTAGTGACAGCCACAGCCACCACACCCCTTTTCTCTCGCTTGATTAGGATATACCTGCAAACGATACCCTTGCAGCCATTGCCAAAATTCTGGATGGGCACGCGTCTCAAGAAAAGATATAACCTCTTCTTCAGAGCGCCATTTTTCCATTCCTCTTACTTCCGCTACGACGATTTCATATTCTTCATTTTTTCTCCAATCGATGTACCAATGCAAAGATTCCCCGAACAGGCTAAATAGTTCATCCTCAACAGCATCTTTTAAATTTTCTTGTTCCGCAAGGGGCGGGCAAATGAAACAGAAATCAAAGAAACATTCACTTTTCATTTGGGTTCGCCCCCACGTTTTTGTGCCGTTTATAAATCCAGATCGCAATTGGGAAAAGCACCACGTTCAAGCCTGCCAGGAGGAGTGTAATCCCGTAATTCTCGAAATAATATTGATGGACCGTAGCTTGTGTGATTACAATATTAAAAAATAAAATCAGGCATAACCACAATACCCCACGATAACTACGCTTCATAACGCTTCACCCCTACTGCATAAATCGAACCGCCATCCACTTTTATCACAATTTCAGGCAGCGCCCTTCTCGGTGGTCCCGCTGTCGGCTCCCCGGACTTCACATCAAAAAATCCATGATGACAAGGACAAACCAACTGATCTCGTTCCTTACTCCAAAAAACAGGGCAGCGAAGATGTGTACAAGCATTTTGGTAAGCCTTAAATTCGTTTTCACCTAACCGCACCAACAGAGCCGAATCGTGCTCACCCGGGTAGGCAAATTCCACCGCATCACCAACGGCGACTTGATTTAACTTCGCAATCTCCAATTCTGGATATTTTTTATTATTAAGCCCCATTAATTCCTTAGCAGCAACCGCTCCCCAAGGGAGGGTGGAAACTGCAAATAATCCTGCAGCGCCAGCCAATGTCTTCATAAAAGATCTACGATCTATACTCCGCTCATTATTTTTTGAGATATTGTGGGTATAATTATCCTCATCAAAAGGAATTCGACCGTTTTTTTCATTTTCCATTTTTCCAACCTCCTCCTAGAATAGCTTTACCTTCCCCTGAAGAATGCCTGGCAGGTTCATCTTGACATTTGTTTCCCCTTCCATAAAGGGCATGCTAGCCATCCATTTTCCATTATCCAATTGATGCTGTTCTTTCTTCCTGCTTAATTCTTCCTCCGTAATCCATTGCAGGGTATTGGTTGGGCAAACACTGGCACACATGGGCGGAATCCCGTCTTTTGTCCGATCAATACATAAATCACATTTGTACATTAGGTTTTGCTCTTCATCGAATTTCGGAATCCCATAGGGGCAAGCAATCGTACAGTTCTGACAGCCTATGCATTTTTCAACCAGGGCAGATAAGACGGCTCCTGATTCATGAATTTGAATCGCCTGGGCTGGGCAGCTGCGGGCACAAGCAGGGTTCACACAGTGAAAACACATTAAAGGAATCGTCTGCCGATTGACTAACGGGTTTACATCAAGCACATAGTTTCTGTTCCGTTGTTCATGTCCCCCACACTGTGTACAGGCTGCCAAACAGGAGCGGCAGCCTATGCAATTATCCATTTCAATATATAAAACCTGCTTCATCTAACGTACCTCCCTCACAGCGATCCTCTCAATTTCCGCAGCACAAGCCTTGAATTCAGGCATCCGGGATATTGGATCCAGGGCCGCATTGGTTAATAGATTAATAGATTTCTCATGGCCAAAGTGATAGGGAACAAAAACCGTATCCTTGCGAATCGCTTCGGTGATTTTTACTTTATAAAAACTTTCCCCACGACGTGTATACAATCTGACAACTTCTTCATGTTCAATCCCGTATCGCTTGGCTGTTTCCGGATGAACCTCTACATAAGGTTCCGGGCACATATCCCTTAGGAATGGAATCCTTCTCGTTTGGTTCCCGGATAAGTAGTGGTACACCACGCGGCCTGTTGTCAAGCGCAAAGGATATTGTTCACAAGGTTCCTCAGCTGGTGGCCGGTACGGTAAGGCACAAATTTTTGCTTTTCCATCCGGATGATAAAATTTCTTATCTAGGAACATATGGGGCGTTCCGGGATCTTTCTCGTCCTTACAAGGCCAAAAGACGCCATCTTGTTTCTCAATTTTATCCCAGGTGGCACCATAGTAGTCGGCATATCCGCCTTTCGAAGCCAGGCGGAATTCATCCGCCACATCTCGGGCTGTCTTCAAGTGGCGGAAATATTGTCCTCTTCCCAAACGCTCTGCAAGCTCCACTTGAATTTGCCAATCGGGTTTTGATTCCCCAAGTGGTTCCTGTGCTTTATTAATCTTAATAATTCGACCCTCTAGATTTGTCACCGTTCCTTCGTCCTCGGACCAAGTTACTGCTGGCAAGACCACATCAGCGTATTCAGCTGATTCGGAGAGGTAGAAGTCTGCACAGACCATAAAATCCAAATTCTTAAAGGCTGCACGCACAAAATTTTGGTTTGGCGCAGATACAGCTGGATTAGAGCACAAAAGATAAAGCCCCTTGATCGTCTTGTTCATCATCAACTCGATCATTTCGTAAGCGGAAACACCGGGTTTTGGCATTTCTTCAGGGGTAATCCCCCATACCTGGCAAACCTCTTCAACATGTTTCGGGTTGGTAAGTTTCCGATACCCAGGCAATAAATCCGATTTTTGCCCGTGTTCACGACCTCCCTGACCATTTCCTTGACCGGTAAAGGTGGCCACACCGCATTTAGGTCTGCCAATCTTTCCTGTTACTAATGCTAGATTCGTATAAGCGGAGACGTTGTCTACCCCTTTGACTTGCTGCTCAATCCCTCTCGCAAACATGACCACTGCGTTTGGTGCTTTCCCATAAATTTCTGCAGCACGAATAATTTTGTCAGGGGAAACACCGGTTATCTCACTTGTTTTCTCTGGAGTGAACTCTTTAACAAGCTCTTTCGTTTCTTCAAAGCCGTTCGTATGTTGTTCAATAAACTCTGGATCGGTATATCCATTTTCAATCAGCAAATGTAAAATTCCATTCGCTAAGGCCAAATCGGTTCCAGGACGCAAATCGAGATGAATGTCTGCCCTTCTGGCAATCGGTGTTTCCCGAGGATCAGCAACAATCAGATAACCCCCACGTTCTTGTACTGCCCAGACGCGAAACATTGAAGTGGGGTGGCATTCTGCTGTATTACTTCCAGCAATGAATAAACAGTCCGTTTCATGAAGATCTGTCCAAGGAAGGGTGGAACCCCGATCGACGCCAAATGAACGCAAGAACCCACCCGCTGCACTGGACATACAGAACCTTCCATTGTAATCGATATAACGAGTCTGCATGGCCACTCGGGCAAACTTTCCAGTGAGATAGCATTTTTCATTTGTCATGGAAACACCGCTGAACACAGACAATGAATCTTTCCCAAATTCAGCTTGCAGTGCCTTAAATTTCCGGGCAATCAGGTCATATGCCTCATCCCATGAAGCTTCCCGAAAGCCCTCTTTCGTTCCCTTCAGTGAAGTATCCTCTCGGATCAATGGACGTAACAAGCGATCTTTGTGGTTCGTCTGCTGATAAGCTGTTACCCCTTTCGGGCACATCTTTCCAACTGTAACCGGCCATTCGTAACGCGGCTCAACCCCAATAATTTTATTTGTTTTGGTATCTACCCGCAGGTTCATCCCACACTGCATACCGCAGTAACTGCAGTGAGTCTTTATCAACTTTTCATTAGGATGTCTCACATTCTCTATTACCTTGAAAAATTTATCCCTTTGCATTTTGATTAGCCTCCTTAACCTTCAACTCATGGGTCGAAATTCCCGTAAAGCGCGAAATCCGATATTTGCGCCGGCATGGCAAGCACAGTTCAGCCAGGTTGAAACCTTCTTTCATCTGGAACTGCATTTGATTCTGACTTAGAACATCGATGACATCATTGGATTGTTCCACGGAAACGAACCCTGTACCACAGACCTTGCATTTCTTCATTTCCTCAGCACCATAATGCTGCCGGTAATTTTTCGCAAAAACACTCATTGGACGAAATGGAATATGGGCTAATTTCCCAAAAGGCAGGTAAATTAATGTGACGATCACAGAAAACTGGTGAATCAAGGAAATCACCGGTTGACCCACTCCATGTAAAACCATATTGCTAAAGGTAAGCAGCAGACCAGTAATGCTGACAAAGAGCAGCAGATAAAGCGGTAGAAAATCATAAAGAAAGGTCTGTTCTGCTCGAGCCTGCATATTTTTAATCCTTCTGTACAAGGCCAACGATACTCCGGAAATAACCATCACTGCGGAAATATTCAAGGCATTATAGGATAAGAAAGCCATCCAGCCTTCAGCCGGAATTTTCACCAAATCCATTCCAAAGAACACAACGGTGTAAAATCCATTTTCCTCCATCGTAAAATACATCCAGCTAAATACGAGGGGAAACGTCACCATACAAGCAAGCACACATCCCCAGCCAATTAACAAGTGCTGCGTCCAACGGAATACCCCGCGGTTCCAAATAAAGCGATACGTTGCAAGATGTTCAACAGCCGTTTTTGGAGTGGTTCCTAAAAACAAAAGGCGAATCCCCTTTTTCAAAATAATCTTTGTTGGAGGTCTTTCCCCCCAAGAAATAAAACGGTAGAAAAAACCACCAAGAAAAACAATCGTTCCGACCATGTAGCCATACAAGTTTAAATCGATATGTGTAAAGGCTCTTGTTCCAAAGTAAACAAGAATAGCCAAAGCAACAATAGAAAGAAACATCGACTTTGCAAACTTATTAGCAAAGGCACTTTTCGGATTCTTATTTGCTTTGATTTCAATTCGATTGACCTGTTCCATCCCATTCAATCCTCCCCGGACAAAATAAAAACCATCTGACTCTTATAATAAAAGAGTGGCAGATGGTTTTTAATCGGGGAGATTCCTGAAAAAACGAGGAAAAATCCCTGAGATTTATCAGGGAAAGTCTTCTATTGACAAATATGATCAATTTCATCAAGCAATTGTCTGGTTCTTTTGGCATTCCCCTCAGCAAAATTACGTAGCCTAATCACCAGTTCTGCATTATTATGAACTCGTTCTGCGGTAATCAAGTAACGCCTCATCAGTTCATTTTCCATCTCTAGGCTTTCCTGAAGGACTTCTTTCAGGTTTTCGTTGGTTATATCATTTGCGGATTGATGTTCCATATCCCTTCACCTCATTTACAGTGTGTACCGGCAATCTACAATACATACTGAATTACCCTCTGGTTTTAAGATATGTCCATCCTTCTTCTTGATAGACCAGATCCTCCTTCATCAACTTCCCTAAGGCACGTTTAAAAGCACCTTTGCTGATGTTAAATTTCGTGCGGATAATATCTGGCTCTGTTTCATCTGTATAAGGCATCGCGCCACCCCGATCCTGCAAAAGCTGGAGGATTTTCTGGGAATCCTCTTCATACCCTACTTTTTTACTGACCATTTGGGTGACGTTTAAATGTCCATCATCACGCACACTTTTTACCCTGGCCGTGATCAACTCCCCTAAGCGGATAGGCTGTGTTCGTTCATCCCGATGCAAAAATCCTATATATCCTTCTGTTGTAAACAAAAAGGCCCCGACATTAATGACTCGGTAAATATGCCCGCTAACCTCTTGATTGACTAAGTTGCTTGTTCCTTTTACCGCTTGTTCCTCTAATTCTTTGCCAATCCCTAATCGAGCGAGCAGCCTTCCTTTTTTATCATGCTTGAGACCAACAAAAACCCGGTCCCCTATTTCCGGCCAGCTTGACCATTCCTGTGGCAGGTCATCTTTAGAAAGAAGAAGTTCTTTATGGATTCCTAAATCAAGAAAAACGCCCATCCGGCGATTCACATCTTTCACCGTAAGCCATCCAAACTCCCCTAGAACAATATGGGGTTGCTGCATCGTTGCCGCCAATCTCCCCTGGTGATCGATATAAAGAAAAACTTGTACCGAATCCCCTTCCGAAATCGTACCATTTGCTTCATTGTTATGTAAGAGAATTTCTGTCTGTCCATCTGAAAGAAAATATCCGAATGGCGCCTTTCTTTCCACTTTCATTGTTTGCAAATTACCAGCTTGTAACATTTGTCCCTCCTGCATGTATCCTACTATTAAACAACTTGATACATTAATTGAAATATAGTTTACCACAACAGGCCAGGTTTCAATATCTGAAAAGTGGTATCGCGGCATTCGATATGGTAAAGTTTGTTTAAAATACGGAAGAGGAAATGGTGGTAATGGAAAAAAGTCAGATTGAGATCAAACGGATCTATGATCCGCCAAGCGAACGCGACGGAAAAAGAATCCTTGTCGATCGGCTGTGGCCTAGAGGAGTAAAAAAAGAGCAGGCCCACCTAGATGTTTGGTTGAAGGATATCGCACCAAACCCGGATTTACGCCTATGGTTTGGACATGATCGGGAACGCTACGGTGAATTTCGCATTCGTTACCTGGATGAACTCGCTACTAACCCAATAAAACGGGAAATGGTAAAGCAGCTACTTGATGATGCCAAGATTCAGCCAGTCACCCTGCTTTTTGCCGCAAAAGATGTGGAATTTAACCATGCTGTTGTATTAAGGGAGATGCTTATCGATCTAGCGAAAACACAGGAGGAATCCAATGATTGCAGAGCGTAAAGGTGAATGGCTGGAAATCGGAATACCCCAGGACTGGGAAGGTTTGACTGTGGAAGACCTGCTAAAGGTCAAGTGGAATGCACCAAAGGGTCTGGTCCATCAACTTCGCATGGAAAAAGGGGTACGGTTAAACGGGGATGCCCTGTCATGGAAACAGCCTTTACAAGCAGGAGAGCGAATTTGGATTCATCTATTTACAGAAGAAGATTTTGATGTGAAGCCAGAACCAATTGACTTTGCGATTGTTTATGAAGATGATCATTTGCTTATTGCGAATAAGCCGAGTGGAATCGATACCCATCCGAGTGAAAAGGGCAAAGGAGGAACGCTTGCCAATGGTGTCGCCTTTCATTGGAATATGAATGGGGTGCAAACGAAGGTCCGCCATATCCATCGACTCGATCGGGATACCTCCGGCGGGATTATTTTTGCCAAACATGCACTAGCAGGAGCGATTATGGACGGTCTACTTCGAGAGCGGTTAATCGGTCGGACCTATTTTGCGTTTGTTCAGGGACGATTGAAGCAAAAGATAGGTACGATTAGACAACCTATTGGGCGGGACCGTCACCATCCTACTCGACGCAGGGTTTCCGAACGTGGAGATCAGGCTGTTACCGACTATAAGGTTTTAGGGTACGATCGAGCAGAGGATATTTCCCTTTTGGAGGTGAATTTGAGGACCGGACGGACACATCAGATTCGTGTACATATGAGCTATCTTGGACATCCCCTTGTTAGTGATTCATTATATGGAGGGAATCCACATCAAGTGATCCACCGTCAAGCTCTGCATGCCGGTCGAATTCAACTTCCCCATCCAATTACCGGTGAAAGCCTTGAGTTTGAGATTCCATGGCCATCGGATATGATGCGGCTTCGTCAGTTGATCATTCTCGGAGAACAGAAATAGTGGAATAATTTTCAGTTATTATCGAGAATACAAGTAAAGTAATCTAGATAGCAGAAAAAATTTCCGCTATTGACCCTGTTTTCCTATAATTAACTGTTTCTTAGTGGGATTAACGGAAAAGATTTCCGTTATTTGATAGATTTTTGCCCCAAAATAAAAAATAACGGAACAAATTTCCGTTATTTCAGGAAAACCATCACATAACGGGAATTTTTCCCGTTATGCCAAGCTCCGTATTCTTTCTTAAGAAGCTATCACAATTCGGTTTCTTCCACTGATCTTTGCCTGGTACAAAGCATGGTCAGCCTTTTCAAGCGAGTGATCAAGATGCTCCCCTGTAGAATAGGCGGTCATCCCCATGCTTACCGTGATATAGACTACCTGGTCTTTATGGATAAATCTCGTTTCACCAATTTTGTTCTGGATTGAATATGCGGTTCTTTTTGCTTCTTCCGATGAAATCCCTTGCATCAAAATGACAAATTCCTCGCCGCCCATTCGTATTACGGTGTCCATAGAACGAATAGTTTGTCTCATGATTTGGGAAACTTGCCGCAAAATCTCATCCCCGAATAAATGCCCGTACATATCATTGATCTTTTTGAAACGGTCAACATCCAAAATCAGTACAAAAGAGCCACCAATTTCAGCTTCCTGGGACTTGTTTAATCTTTTTCTATATTGGTCAAGATAGCGGCGATTGTACAACCCGGTTAACGAGTCTGTAAGCGTTTGCTTATGTAAGAGTTTAACCATCTTCTGCTGTTCAATATGAAAGAATGTAATGACGCTAAAAACAATCCACTGAACAACCGTTCCACCAACTAGCGCATACCAATATGCTTGTGAAGCCTGACCCTGATACAAGGCCCATTCCGTCAGATACTCAATAGAGGTAAGAACAAATAAAATAAGCCCAGCTACCCGCCAATTTGGCACTAAAACTGCAGGTACAATGAGGAATGTCCAGAAAAAGGGATACAAATTTGGAAATAGGCATCGAAGTCCAACGGGCAGCAAGATCGCGGCCAAGATCAAAGCCAGGACAATGTAGTTCTTTCTCATTCCGGTCCTTTCCTCCGTTTTCATAAAAATAAGAAAAGCCTCATACTATTTATTCGGCATTTTCCATCAAAGTTATGAGCATTTCTTGTATTTTTAGACTGTAGCTAGTACAAACCAGATCATTGCAACAATGGAAAGCAAAATAATCAAACCAAAAGCCCAAAAAACCGCTTTTGTCTCCTTCTGATCTTTACGCTCCTCATTATTCATCGCCATGCACCACCACTTTTATCTTTTTGTTAGAAGCTAACTTTCTGTTCATCACTATTCACTCTACCATATCCACTAAAAAGATCATAGAAAATTATCTGGAAGAATGCTTTATAGCAAGAAATATAGCGTATCATATAAAGAAAAGATGTATTGGAGGACTACTGATGGAAATTATGAATGCCGAAGAAATCCCTTCCTTGCTCCGGGATCATTTACAGGATCTTGAGATTCACGTGACTTTTGTGCAATGGGAATCCGACGATCCAGAAGAGGATGAATCCATCACTGAATTTGATGGTGTACTGGTTAAAACGTCCGTATCGGAAAATAAATTTCAGGGTTTTGACGGCCTTTTTCATTTTCAGCTAAATCATTCAGATGATATTAGCGAAATCCTGATGGATTTCCCTTCCGGATCAGAAGATGTTGTTGCCACGTTAGAGGATAGCGTAATTCGCATTTTTGGTGATGAATCCATGTTAACACTGCTAAAATTGCGGGAGAGCTGAGCCACTCCTCCAACTGCACTTCTTTGCACCAGCCTAGATACATACTATAGGAAGAGGAGGTGTACAGAATGCTAAAACTTCCATTCCGTTATGTATTATCCGCCGGATACGCCAAAATGGTCATCGAAAACATTGTTTTGGCCGCGGAGGCGTTAACAACGGCTGGTTTTTACAACTTGCTCGTGCTTCTCGACCCGGCAATGAGGCAACATTATCATTGGCACGACCTGTCTTCGGGCAAGGCCAATCCCGAACAGGTAGCAATGTTCGTGCATAAAGAAGTTTTTCCAGATGAAGATACAGCGCGCATAGTCAAAGAGGTTTGCATTGATTTTAAACTAGGTGAAATTAAAGTCACCATGTGGAACAAAATGAATGCCGGCTACGTCTTCCGAAGAATTTATCTGCCGATGGAGTGGAAGGATTTATTTTCTGAGGCAGAACTAAAAGCGATCATTGGTCATGAACTTGGACATCTTAAACTGGGGTCTGATGCGATGGTTCCGATGCGACTCGTCAATCGCGTGGGGGATGAACTTTTATTTTCCATGATGCCCGTACACACAACCGGATATTTCATGATTTTAATGTCAGTGGTAAGCGGAAATCTGTCTTATCTTAATGCTATTTGTCTCACATTTTTATACCGTCTGATGCAATTGTTCATTGAAAACCACTTTTCCCGCAAAGATGAATATTTGGCGGACCAATATGGGGCAAAAGCATCCGGAGCAAAAGCGATGAGGGAGGCTTTAATGAAAATCGACCACAAGGCGCGAACAGAATTGTGGGATGGCTTATTGCTTCTAACACCAGTCAAGCAAGCCTACTATCGCTGGTTATTAAAAAAGGAAGAAGGAATGTTCCGTGAAGCCTTGCTGGACCATCCTTTTCTTCCTAAACGTTTACAGGCATTAACCTAGGATGAAGCCGGCATATCAGCCTTCCGCAATTTCGGATAATTCCGCCCAGCGCTCAACCGTCTGCTCTAGTTCTTTTGTGAGCGCCTCGTGTTCCTCGGTCAATTGTTGAATCCTTTGATAATCACTGCCAGCCTCCTCAATGGTTTGCAATAGTTCTGCACACCGTTGCTCAAGGGAGGCTATTTTCTCCTCAATTTGTTCGTATTCCTTCTGTTCCTTAAAGCTTAATTTTTTCGGCTTAGTAGGCTTGACTTCTGCAGCAGAAGCAGCCCTTTCCTCACGTTTTTCTTCTTTATGTCTGGAAATATCAGCTTTCTGTTTTTCCAAATACTCCGAGTATGTGCCATTAAAATGGATGAGATGGCCATCACCGGCAAAGTAAAAAAGATGATCAACAGTTTGATCCAAAAAATAACGGTCGTGGGAAACGACCACTACTGCCCCCTGGAATTGCTCCAAGTATTCCTCCAAGATAGATAAGGTTTGGATATCCAAATCATTGGTCGGCTCATCGAGAAGCAAAACATTCGGGGCCTCCATTAATTTTCGCAGTAAATATAGCCTTCGCTTTTCTCCCCCTGATAAGCGGGAAATTGCCGTCCATTGAATGCTCGGTGGAAACATAAAGCGCTCAAGCATCTGGGAAGCCGATAAAACCGAACCATCTGCACCGTAGATGACTTCTGCCCCTTCTTTGATATAATCAATCACTTTCATCTCAAGATCTAATTCCGTGCTTTCCTGGTCATAGTAAGAGATTCGAACCGTTTCCCCTCGTTCGATTTGCCCTTCATCTGGCTGGGTCAGACCTGCCAGCATATTGAGTAGGGTTGATTTGCCGCAGCCATTCTCGCCAATTACTCCAACCCGGTCATGTGGAAGAACAAGGTAGCTAAAATCCCGAATCAACACTCGCCCTTTATTGCTTTTGGTAACACCCTCAAGTTGCAAAACCTTCTTCCCCAATCGAGTTCCTCCAAGGGGTGCGAAATCCAGCTTTTCATTGGAAACTTGCAGTCCGCTGTTCTGCATCTTTTCAATCCGTTCTATTCTAGCCTTTTGTTTCGTTGTCCGGGCTTTTGCCCCTCGACGCAGCCAGGCCATCTCGCGACGCAAAATATTTTTCCTTTTATCTTCTGCCGCAAGCATTTGCTCGATGCGTGCTGCCTTCTGATCTAGAAACTGGCTATAATTCCCCTGATAGACATGAAGCTCTGCCTGATCCAGTTCAATAATTTGACCCACCACCCGATCAAGAAAATAGCGGTCATGGGTAATTAACAGCAAAGCTCCTTTATACTTTTTCAGATATTCTTCCAACCACTCTACGGTGGCATGATCAATATGGTTTGTCGGCTCATCCAAAATTAAGAGCTCTGCTGGATGAATTAAGGTTCGCGCCATGGCTACACGCTTTTTTTGTCCCCCTGACAACTCTGTAACGAGCCGATCAAACTGCGTGATCCCCAGTTTGGTTAAAATCGTTTTAGCCTGCGTCTCGAGCTCCCACGCTTCTTCTGCATCCATTTGCGGCATGATTTGGTTCAGCCTTTTTTGAGTGTTTTCATCCTGTGGATTTTTCTCGAGGTCAAGCAAGATCCTCTCGTATTGGTGGATCAACTTCATGACCTTGGCTTCTCCGGCAAAGACATAATCCAAGACAGATTGCTCCTGTTCAAATGCAGGATCTTGTGGCAAATATTGTATTTTCACATGATTTCCGACTGCAATCCGTCCCTGATCAGGCGAGATAATCCCTGCTACCACTTTGAGAAAAGTAGATTTTCCCGTCCCATTAACACCAATCAGTCCGATCTTCTCCCCTTCCTGGATTCCAAACGTAATATCCTGAAACAGAGGTTTGATACCATATGATTTTGACACTGATTCCATGGATAAGATATTCATAATTACCGTTCCTTTATCTTAAAATGATGATGGATTTGCTTACGAATGTCATGCCAGTCCTGAACGCGAACAATCCCTTCCGGTAACTTGGCCTGGTTGTACGGTGTATCAAGCAGATAGACTGGGACTTGTAGTTTATCCCAAATCTCCAGAGCATTCTCTAGACGATCCTCAACCATAAGCCCAACTTGATATTCTTGCAATGCCTGAAGCTTGTCGTGTGATCCCGTGCATACAAGTTGACGTTTGGGAAAGCCATTCGTGGTTAGCCAATCCTTTGTAAGCTCCATATAATCCTTATACCTGGCTGTAATATAAACAATATTGAATTGGCGATCGAACCATTGCAAATGCTCTTTTGCACAAACTCTTGGAATCGAGGTTTTATAGATCGGTACACTATGTTCATCAAAAACAGCAACAAAATCCTCGTAATCCATCCCAAAGATTTCATGAAGATCATATTGTGTTAATTGTTCGGGAGTGACTTTTGTCCCTAGAAGATTATTCAGGTATGGTAAAAAAGAGTGATATTCAGTTAAGGTTCCGTCGATATCAATCCCTATATTGATTTTGTTCATAGTTAACAAATCCCTCACTGCATTTTTCTTAATACTTTCTGGCCTTCATCTTACCATAGGAACGTGTTTTATGTCATTTTTCGATAGGGAGGAACCGTGAATTGTGCCTGCAGAAAAAAAAACGCCCTAGGGGCGTTTTTACGGCTCATACTTATGCTTTTTCTCGCCAGGAACGTATTTTCGAATGATTTTTGTTTCTTCTGCCACTTGGTTAAAACTGCTGGGCGAAATGACGACCCATTTCGGGGGGAGGCGTTTTACTGCTTCCTGTTGTTTATCCTGTTCTGGCAGTTGCGTTTCCATTAGGCTGCGTTCCAATTCTTTTTCAATATCGTCCATAGCTTAACTTCCTTTCAGCGGATTTCCTACCTATTAGGATTCCGCATATACCCTTGATCCATCCAAGCGATGACCTCTTTAAGCGAATCGATCATTGCCACATAGGAAACGCCGCGCCTTGCCAATTCACCTTGATCCGCCCGATAAGCCAAAAATCGAATCCCGGCAAGTTTTGCCGCCATTCCGTCAATCCATGAATCGCCAATGAAGAGCCACTTTTCTTTCGGTACCCTGGGATATTGCCGCAAAATAAAATGGATGCCGGATGGCGAAGGTTTTAGCTTTTCCATCTGTTCACGCCCAACAACATGAGAAAAGAAGTCAAACGCTTTTGTATTCCGCAAAGCTTTTTCTGCCGCTTGATACGCATTGTTCGTTAACACAACAGTCAGTATCTCTCGCTTCTGAAGTTCAGCCAGCATATCCCTAGCATAAGGTTCTAGCTCAGCCCCCTCCATCCCCTCTGCTTCAATTTCACCAATTAAGCGCCATAGCTCTCCTTCAATCATGGAGAACTGCGAATGTTTCCGTCCAGTTTCAATGATTTGCGAAGCAGTTTGCTCACTCCATGGAAAATCATCTGCAATCATTTCATGTGAACAAAGAAATTCAAACACTGTACGCTTCATCCTTGGAAAATTGATATTTGAGCGAAGTAGTGTATTATCCATGTCAAAAATGACCGCTTGTTTAATCTCCGGCATTTTTTCTAGTAGCCTACTTCCACCGATGCAATGACAACATAGGCCAAATCATTCTTATCTTCCTTATCTTCCAATACGATCCCACTCGACGTGAGCATTCCACCTGACACCACTTCAAATGAGACCTGACCATACGGAAGTTCAGCTCTCACCTGTTCCAGGTCCAATTTCTCCTGATCACAAGGTACGGCGAGCTTTACGTTTACTTTCATATTTTCAAGGCTATTCCCCGGTAAAACTGAACGAATCCCCGGCATTGAATTATGATGAATCGCATTTTGCACGGCGCGAACGGCAGCCTTTGTCACGTTCTGACCATGCAAGTCCACACCCATCCCGATTTCAATAAACATTAACTTTTCCATTGAAACTCCCCCTAATCCAATTTAAAGGCTTATCAGCTTGCGAATAAGATCCGGAATCTCCTTTTTCTCCGGAAAACGATTCAATTCTTGTTTTGAATAAATGAGTTGATCATCTACATAGACTTCAAAAATCCCGCGGCTTTTAGGAAGTAAGCGTATTTCTGTTATATCAAAACGGAAATTTGTGTCATCCATTAGTTCATCCACCAACCTGATGGCTGAAGGTAAAAAGTTTCACATATTACAATATTCGATTTTTACTTTCATCCTTCCGGCCCCCTTAAATAACATGTCTTCCTGTTAATTATATACAAATATCCAAACAGCGCCAAATCGTTGAACTATTGCTCCCCCTGGAGAATAATGTTTTTCATAATCGAAATAAAGGAGTTGGCTGCTTTAGACAAATACCTTCCTTTTTTATGGCCAATTACTAGTTTTCGAGTCGGTTTTAAATCTGAGATCGGCAAATAAATAGGATGGTTTGACGGATATCCTCTCGTCACCATCTTGGGCACAAAAGCGACGCCCATGCCTGCGGCAACCAGCGACTGAACGGTTTCAATATTCGTACTTTCAAAAATCACATTTGGCTCAAAACCGGCATCATGACAAAGCTGCTCCGAGATCTTTCGGAATCCTTGTCCTTTTTTTAGAAAAATAAAAGACTCCTCCAGGCATTCCGCAAGCCGCACATCTTGCTGTTTCGCCAATGGATGGTTGGGTGGAACAGCAAGTAGGATATCCTCTTCAAGCAATGGAATAATCTCCAGCCCTTGTTCGGAGATCGGCATGGAAAGCAGGCTAAGATCAGTTTGTCCTCGTGCAGTTAACATCTCTAAATTAGTCGTCGTTTCCTCGATTAATACCAATTCAATCCCGGGAAATTCCCGTTGAAAAATGGGCAGCGCAGAGGGGAGCACATGTGCACCAGTAATCGGCAAACTTCCAATAACCAATTGCCCCTTTCTCATGCCCGCCACATCAAGCATTTCCTTTTTCAACATTTCCACCTGATCGAGGATTTTCGATGCTTGATCGATGAATCTCTTCCCTGCAAAAGTGAGCACAATATCTCCCGGCCGTCTTTCGAATAATTGCACTCCCAGTTCCTTTTCCAGCTTCATGATTTGTTGGCTTAAGGATGGTTGGGCAAGATGAAGCTTATCTGCAGCACGGGAAAAGTTCCTTTCTTCCGAAACTTTAAGAACGTATTGCAACTGTCTAATTTCCAATGGATTCGCCACCTTATTATAGGAGAAACCTATAGTATATATAGATATTATATCTTAGACCTTATAGAATAAAAATGTGAAAATAAACGTATTAACAAAATGCGAAAGGGGCATGAAGATGAAGCCAAGAACCATGTTTGAAAAAATCTGGGATAATCATGTGATCACGCAAGAAGAAGGGAAACCAAGCCTTCTTTTTATCGACTTGCATCTAGTCCACGAAGTAACATCTCCCCAAGCTTTTGAAGGACTACGCCTAGCTGGACGGAAGGTTCGCAGAACGGATTTAACCTTTGCTACCATGGACCACAACATTCCTACTACATCTAATGACCGTTTTACGATTACAGATCCAATTGCCAAGCAACAAGTTGAAACACTTGTAGAAAATTGTAAGGAATTTGGCGTGACACTCGCTGATTTGAACAGTCCGGATCAAGGGATTGTACACATCATTGGCCCTGAGTTAGGGTTGACATTACCAGGTAAAACTGTGGTATGTGGCGACAGCCATACATCGACACACGGAGCATTTGGTGCCCTTGCGTTCGGAATTGGGACAAGTGAAGTTGAGCATGTATTAGCAACCCAATGTCTACAGCAATCTAAACCAAAAACGATGGAAGTAAAAGTTGTTGGAGATCTTTCTATCGGAATTACAGCAAAAGACTTGATCCTTGCTGTGATTGCCAAATTCGGTACAGACTTTGCAACCGGACATGTTATCGAATATACAGGGGACGCCATTCGCAAGCTTACCATGGAAGAACGGATGACCGTATGTAATATGTCTATTGAAGCAGGTGCCCGTGCTGGATTAATTGCTCCTGATGAAACAACCTTCCACTACCTTGAAGGAAGACGATATGCGCCAAAAGGGGAACAGTGGGTCCAGGCTGTTGAGGCATGGAAACAATTAGTGACAGATCCTGGTGCTGAATATGACCAAACAGTGGAAATCCATGCGAGCGAAATTGCTCCACAAGTAACTTGGGGAACAAGCCCAGGGATGGGAACGGATATCACCAAAGCAGTTCCAGCGCCTGAAGATTTACCAACTTTAAACCAGCAAAAAGCGGCTGCCAATGCTATAAAGTATATGGATTTACAACCTGGTACACCAATGAGCGAGATTGCCATTGACCGTGTCTTTATCGGTTCTTGTACCAACGGGCGGATTGAAGATCTTCGTGCTGCTGCAACGGTTGCCAAAGGTTATACGGTAGCCTCTACTGTGAACGCGATGATTGTACCTGGTTCACAAGCCGTAAAGACCCAAGCGGAAGAAGAAGGACTAGACAAGATTTTCATTGAAGCTGGATTTGAATGGAGAGAACCAGGCTGCAGTATGTGCCTAGGGATGAATCCAGATATTATTGCCTCTGGTGAGCGCTGTGCTTCCACCTCTAACCGCAACTTTGAAGGACGTCAAGGCCGTGGCGGACGCACCCATTTGGTAAGCCCAGCAATGGCTGCTGCTGCTGCCATTAAAGGACACTTCACAGATATTCGGGATTGGAAATTTAACTAATAGAAAGGTGGATAAACAATGGAACCCTTTAAGAAGCTTACTAGTACTGTTGCACCGATCGACCGCGTCAATGTAGATACCGATGCGATTATTCCTAAGCAATTTTTAAAGCGGATTGAACGATCCGGTTTTGGCCAATTCTTGTTTTACGAATGGCGTTTCGACGAAAACGAGCAGCCAAAACCTGAATTCGCATTAAACCAACCTCGCTATCAAGGGGCTAACATTTTACTTGCCCGCGCAAACTTTGGTTGCGGTTCCTCTCGCGAACACGCACCATGGGCACTTAAAGACTTTGGTTTTGGGGTCATCATCGCCCCTTCCTTTGCTGATATCTTTTATAATAATTCCTTTAAAAATGGTGTTTTGTTGATTAAGCTTTCTGAAGAGCAGGTAGATGATCTGTTCAAGCGCGTCCAAGCCAAAGAAGGTTACGCCCTTACCGTTGACTTGGAAGAGCAAACCATTACGGACACTGAAGGCCTGAGCATTTCCTTTGAGGTTGATCCTTATCGTCGCGAATGTTTGTTAAAGGGGCTTGATGATATCGGAATTACCCTTGCTTACGATGAAAAAATAACAGAATACGAACAAAAAGTTCCTGCATTCTATTCTGTACAATAAGCAAAGGTTAGATCAAAGAAGTTTATACTTCCCTATGCGGAAAATAAAAAGAGGCTACCCCGTAATTATATGGAGAATCTTTCTCCTTGGGGACGCCTCTTTTTTTCATCTTCTACGATACGATTTCTGATCAATGACCTTATGACCCTTTGTAAGAATGCACGGTACACCGTGCCCTACTGCACCTGGCTGCGACATTTTCTCCATATAGGCGATTCCCCTGCTGCATTGTTGTCTACAGGCATGACACGTATCTGACGTGACAATCTTCATATAGTGCTCCATTGGATCCATTTGGCTTGCGACTACTCTTTTTTTATTCTTTGGTGCCATACTCACACCGCCTTCCCTAGGTCTACTCCACGATATGACGGGAAAAATAACCTTGTGTTAGGCGCTTATCCGAATAGGCCTTCATGAAAAGAAACACATCTTGCCCTGTACGAAAACTACTTTTTTTGTTTAAGATAAGGAATAAGAGAGAAAGGAGCGGAATCAAATGAAAATATTGTCTATAGAACCGACCCCAAGCCCCAACGCCATGAAACTGAATGTGGATGAGACATTACCAGCTGGGAAGTCCTATAACTTTGTCAAAGAACAGCAAGAGCAAGCCCCGGAGTCACTAAAAAAGATCCTTGCCATCGAAGGGGTTAAAGGGGTTTTCCAAGTAAATGATTTTATCTCTTTGGAGCGGTTCCCGAAGGCGGATTGGAAAAACATTTTATCCGATTTACGTGTTATATTTGGCGGGACATCAGAAGATGTTAATGCAGAAGATGTACAGCCTGGTACTTTGTCTGGAGAAATTCAGGTATTAGTGCAAACCTTCAAAGGAATTCCGATTCAGGTCAAACTGCTTTCCGGGAATGAAGAACGTCGTTTCGGTCTCCCCGATCTGTATCGTGATGCAGTAATGAAAGTACAAAGTGTTTCCAAAAACTATATTTTAGAACGGAAATGGGAGGAATATGGTGTTCGCTACGGTTCTTTTGAGGAAGTCGGCGAAGAAATGGTGGCAGAATTAGTAGCGGTCTTCGACGAACAGCGCGTGGAAAAATTAGTGCAAGATGCTTTAAACCAGATCGAAGGTGAATCGACTGAACCCGAAACGATCTCCTCCGAACAGCTATCAACCCTTCTCGATGATCCCAATTGGGAAAAACGGTTTGCGGCACTGGAAAGGATGGACCCGACGGTTGAAGATATCCCAGTTTTAGCAAAGGCACTGGAAGACTCCAAGTCCTCCATTCGCCGTTTAGCCACGGTCTATTTAGGAATGATTGCAGACCCAGCTGTCCTGCCCTATCTTTTCAAGGCTTTAAAAGATGCATCCGTTTCTGTTCGGCGGACGGCTGGTGACGCTTTATCCGATATCGGCAATCCTGCGGCAATCCAACCGATGATCGAGGCGCTTCGCGACAAGAGTAAATTGGTCCGTTGGCGTGCTGCTCGTTTCCTTTATGAAGCTGGTGATGAAACGGCCTTGCCTGCCCTAATCGAAGCACAGGAGGATCCCGAATTTGAAGTGAGCCTGCAGGCCAAGATCGCAGCAGAACGGATTGAGCGCGGCGAGGCCGCAAGCGGAACGGTCTGGCAGCAAATGACGAGAAGCAGATCGGAAAGGGAATAGAAAAAAAGGACCATTCACTAATATGGTACCTGTAGTTAGGACACTTGAAAAAGAGTGTTTTATCTGCAGGTATTTTTTTATATACTTAAATTTCAACATACGGGAAATAAGGG
>NZ_JAGGKT010000024.1 GCF_017873965.1 Ammoniphilus resinae
GTTTAAAAAAGATGACCCCTGTTCAATTCAGAGATCATCTTCTTAGAGCTGCCTAGACTTTTTTATAGCGTCCTTTACAAAGGGTACATTTTATTTTTTGGGATAGCCTTTTATTCAGAAGCCAAGCTTTTTCCACATTTCGTCTTCTTCTTCCTTTTTCTTCACAGCCTCGAGAATCTTTTCGTATAGGTCATCAGGATTTTCCCCAACAACCACTTCCCCACCCACAAGGGCATAAGGGTGAAGCAAACAAAGTTCACAATGGCTTAAACAGCCATATTCCATGACTTCCACATCGATTTCAGGGTTTTCCAGCAAGCGAAGTCTTACTTCCTCTGTACCCGCTGAAAGGTTGCTTTCGCAAAATTCTACCATTACACTCATTTGTTGGGTCACCTACTCGATTCGAGAAAGGCCTAATTCATCCAGCTTTCGATATATGTCCTTTAAATTAGGATTTCCTTCTGTAATAATTAAGTCATTAATGACTACGACGGGATACCAAAGATCTTCCTCTATCACCCTCATGGAAAATAACTTGTCCTCTTTCGTTTGAGGTTCTTTTATATCGATATAAACAACCTCAAAGTTGCCACCATTATATACCCGACGCAAGGCGGCATCAAGCCAGCTTGCTGTTTCTATAGAGGATGGGGCATTTATGCAACTGGCACAAAGATCGTCTGTACCGTACACTTTTATTGTAACCATGATTTCATTCACTCCATTACAGGTGTTCATTATATATTTTACCATGTTTATTTGTGGAATCGGCATTACAATGTGTCTTGCTCATGGAATTATTCCTAAAAGGATATTATAATAGAAGTATGAAAGGGGTGCAAAAGCGATGGAAAATGAGAACCTTTTTGAAGAAGTTGAGGACGTTCTAAATAAACTTCGTCCGTTTTTACAACGTGATGGAGGAGATTGTGAACTCGTTGATGTTGAAGACGGAGTGGTAAAACTTCGCTTAATGGGAGCCTGTGGAAGTTGCCCAAGTTCCACGATTACACTAAAAGCTGGTATTGAACGAGCACTCATGGAAGAAATTCCAGAAATCACTGAAGTCCAGCAAGTATTCTAATTTTCTCCAAAAAAGATCCCTATTATTAGGGATCTTTTTTATTCCTAAAAAGTAACAGTTGGAATCACAACCCCGAAAGCATCTTCCACAAAACCTGGAAACTCCCTCAGTAAAACATCGTTTCTTTTCAATTCCCTATAAGCGCTATACGGCGTCAAAATTTCTGTTTCCTCTCGGAACAGTTCAACCTCGGGATTGTCGCCTATAATTGAGGATGGTTGATAATATAATGCTTCATATTTTTTTATCATTCGACCAGGTAGTAAGAACATGGCATACATAATAGCAAATTCCTCCGGGAGCAGTGGGGAGCGTTGATGGTAAGCTGATAAAAACGGGTAAACTCGTCTTGGGTCCCAACCGTTTTCCCGGACATCAGCTTTTATCCATTGCCCGATATCCCTTACTCGCATGTCATCTATCCAAGAGAGCATATCTGCAAAGTAGAACCTGCCCTGAACACTTACAAATTGATCGGGGCCAAAATGAACGTAAGTCAACCTGCCATATTTTTTCGTCTCTTTACATACGAGAGGATAATTAGAATCCTGCAAGTAAGCCAAGGCTGACAACCCGCTATGATATAAGTACTTAAAGTTTTCTAGAAAGAATTGATCAAAATCGTCAGCTTCGTTTCTTTCTGCACGATTTGCGGCCACTCTTTCAAAATTGGGAAGAAGACTCACCCTCTTTTTCCAATCTCTCGGCCAAGTATTCCAACCTCTATATTTATTGTCAAAACGTTTGATCCGCTTTGCTGAGGTTAAATGAAAAGACGCTAACGAATGGCCCAGTAAGGCGTAATCTATTCGCTCATCTTCTGTGTAAGGCCAATAGGTCACAAGACCACCTTGCTCACCTAGCTGTGCAATGATTCTACCCTCTTGATCCACAGGGATGGGTAGCAAAAGACGGGAATTCATCTGCTCATACATACTTGCTACATAGTTATCTTTACCCCTAAAAGCTAAGGGAACGGGGTATAAAAAATAGGTTCCTTTACTGGTTTCTAACCAAAATCCTTTTGGCCTTTCTTCGTAGCGATATACCACCACCTGATATTGCCGCTGAAATTCTTGAATCCACCCGTTCACGTGTAGTCAACTCCCGCCCATAGAAATACTTACTTCATCCTATGTGCGATGAATGGATTGGGTTCCCTTTAGGATTTTCTGGATTTCTATAAAAACCTGATCCTGCATGATTGGACTAAACCCTGGCTGCATGGGATTGATAGGTATTGTAAAGAGACTGCTGTCTGTTGTTTCAAACCCCTCAGGGCGTTTGTCCAGGCGTAGCACCTTGGCAAACATAATCGCTTTACAGAACTGTTCTTGACTTTTCGCTCTTACCCGATACTCACCAACATGTTCCAGCTCGGCTATTTTTGCCCCTGTTTCCTCCCAGACCTCACGAATAGCAGCCTGATAGATCGTTTCACCCGCTTCAACTTTTCCTCCTGGCAGCTCCCACCCTCTAGTTTGATGGCGTGTCAAAAGTAATTTCCCCTGGTAAATAGGTACGACGAGGACATGCCTAGGATCTTCAGAAAATGAGTGTGAATCAAAGGTGAGAAAGATATCTTGCCCCCTGCTATTTGAAAAGGAACTATTTAACATACTCTTAACATCCCCTTTTCTCAAGCTATCGGATCACCTTACCTTGCTTTTCCGTATAGCCTTTCAAAACCTTTTTATTTTAACACGATTAAGAATTTAAAACATCCTTCAAAAGAAAAAAGAGAAGCAGAATGATGCTTCTCGGGAACCAGTTAAGTAACTTGATATATCTCCTTTTGGATTGCCTCTGGAACGTGGCATAAAGATTCTAATTTTAAAAATGCCCCTTTTGGTTGTATATCCATTTTACTAAAATCGATCTTATTATATTCCCATTCCACCTGTGCAGGAATGTAGATCACATTTATCCCATGTATCAAGCCTGGCACAATATCCGTTCTTAATGAATTCCCGATCATCCATGTACGATCCCGGTCAAATTTCATTTTCTTTAAGATTTTCTGTAAGGCTTCATCATCTTTATGATTGGAGACGAAAACCCGATTTTCAAAATACTCGGCTAGTTCCAATTGAATAATCTTTCTGCGTTGATTTTCTTCATCCCCACCGGTATGAATATACAGCTCATGGCCTTCATTTTTTAGCTGCTCAAGCGTTTCATGCATGCAGGGTAACGCTTCTACCTCCATTTCAAAAACGCTTTTGCCTAACATTCTTAAACCCTCTATTTCTTCTTCATGCTTTTTCTTTCCTGTCTCGTTTACAAAGTGTAAATAAGTATGAACAAATGATTCTGGAAAGCGCTCAGAGGATAATCCATGTCGATCAATAGCAGCCAAATCAATTTCCAACTGTTTCTTGCGAAACTCTTCAAGTGGAACATCGGGAAACCATTTTCCCATTTGGTTTGTAAATTGGTTTATGACTTGAGAAAAATATTTATTGCAATGAATAAGTGTGTCGTCCAAGTTAAAAAGAATAAATTGCTTTTGCATTTTCTTCTCCCTTTTAAAATGGCTTGATTTCATGTATTTTTTATTATGCCATTAATAAAAAGGTCTATGACACCTAGGCAAATTTCCACTCCTGCAGATGGTTAGCCTCATAGGTAGGAAGAATTTTACTCCCCGTCAAATCTTCCTTGGTTGTAATTCCCGTATAAACCAATAGTGTATCAACATTCGCCCTCACACCAGCTGCAATATCGGTATGTAAATTATCGCCGACGAGCAAGACTTCTTCAGCAGAACAGCCTAGTTTTTGCAAGGCCAACTCGACAATCAATGGTTCCGGTTTCCCGACAAATTGCGGCTCCACCCCACTGGCATAGGAAATCGCCATCGTGATCGCTCCGTTTCCTGGCACTAGTCCTCTTTCCGTAGGAATTGCCCGGTCAGGATTGGTGGAAAGGAACAGTGCACCCTTTTGAGCAGCTAAAGAGGCACACGCCAATTTTTCATAACTAATCTTCCTATCAATCCCAACGACAACAATCTCAGGTTCTTCTTCAGTTACAGTTAACTGGTTATCTTGAAGTGCTTGGATTAACCCTGTTTCTCCAATTGTAAAAACTCTCCTTGCTTCAGGTTTTACACGCCTTATATACTCCGCCGCGGCTAGACTTGTTGTATAAACTTCAGCTGGCTCACAGGAAACTCCCATTCCATTTAATTTCTCTGCAATTTGTTCCGGAGTTAAAGAAGAATTATTGGTTAGAAATAAAAAGGGAAGATTCCTTTCTCGAAGTGATTGAATAAATGCAGGTGCCTCTTTAATCACTTGGTTTCCCCTGTACATGGTTCCATCTAGATCAATCAGGTAAGCCTTATACGATTTCATCAATTTCCTCCAAACAAATAAGCAACCGGATGGGGTTGCTCTACTTTTGATCTTCTTGATTTTTAATAATATAAACACATTTATCTTCACCTTTTGAGATGCATTCCCTCTGTTCAATCTCTACATCCAAGACCCGTTTGAAAAGGGACAGTTCACAATCACAGGCATGGGTATATTCCTTGGCAACCTGAGAAATAGGACAATTCATTTCTTTAAAAACGAAATCGCCTGTTTCCGGATCCCTTTCAAATTCCACCATATAACCACGCTGATTTTGCAAAACGGCCAGTTGTTCAACCTTTTGCTCTAACGTTTCCCCCTTCATTTCCTGTTTATACAGTTTGAGCATTCGTTCTTCTCTTCTGCGAAACAAGGAAGAAACCTTATCATTCCCTTCATTTTCCTCAATATCCTGCAAAAAGTCTAAAGCAAAGTCAGAATAATGCTTGGGAAATAAATGCTCCGATTCTTCGGTAAGGGAATAAACATTTGTAGGACGTCCCATAGATTGGCGGACTAAATGTGATTCAATTAAACGATCGCGCTCTAATGTATTTAAATGACGCCGCACAGCCATTTCTGTAATCTTCAGTTCAGCGGCCATTTCACTGACAGTAAGAGATCCGTGTTTTTTCAACATTTGCAAAATTTCATTGCGAGTGGATGAATTTCGCATATTTGCCAAGAGAACTCACCGCCCTTCTTCTTCTATTGTACCCGATTTAAACAGATAAGTAAATTTCTAAACAATATTATATAAAAAATACGAAAAACACGTAAATAGGGAAAAAATATAACCATCAAAGTTTGATGGTTACCATAGCTCTTTTTCCAGATAGCTCCGGATGATTGTTGTATACTGGCGGAAGGTTTGATCGTATTGTTGATATACATCATACAAGCTCTCACTTATGTTGTCAGTATATTGACCAACAAGGGATTTACGAAACAACACAAAACGTTTAAAGATTTCCGCTTGTTCAGGACTATAAACTTTTTCGTCCGCCATAATATCCACAATATCTTCATAGCTTCCTGGGTCGCGCATAATAAAGCCATCGATCAAAAGGTTTCCGATATCTGTCATTGCTTCAATAAAAAGCTGGGAGATTCGCTCCAAGGCAAAACGATCGATCGGGTCGTTTAAGCACTCTTCCCTTGGAATCAACAAGATTTTTTCAACGCCAACGATCAATTCACTGTCTATAAAGTCTAAAAGATGATTAATCTGATTTGTATCCACATTATACATTATAAATCAACCTACTTTTTGTTTTTCTTTATTTTAGCGTAAAGTACTGTAATTCCAAAAGTAAAGACCAAGGCCATTAAAATGACAAGAACATGTCCCGTATTTTCATCCACTTCTTTCACCTTCTTTAGAGCAACGAATTATTCGGCAAGACGATTGCACTTGCGTTTGGTTATGCTAAAATAATGTAAGCAATATTAACGAGGAGGGAAACCTTGGAAGCCGAATTTTTTTATTTATACGATGATACCGAAGACACTAAGACGCGCTTTGTCAGCTTCTCAGGAGATGAAGGCCGCTATGACTTGGCGATAACAATAACCGATCGCTTTTACGGAAAAAAGCTTGTCATTAATCTTCAAAACAACCGTGCAGCCATCATTGGAGAAGATGACCTTAACGAAGAAGGCTATCTAGAATATGCCTTTGGTGTTTCAGAGAAAGAAGCCGAAGAATTAAAGCATTTCTTTAATACAATTGCTTAAGTCCCTTTTGGGGCTTTTTTTATTCGTCTTCTTCCAATTCCTCATCACCTTTTCCTTCCTTCGCTACCTTGTCCTTCACTTTTTTCAGCACAAAATAGGAACACCCAAAATTGCAGTATTCTTCAATATACTCATCGAGAAAACTAATGCGATTATCAAATGTAGCTTTGCGAAAATGGTCATCAAAAAAACCTTTCAATCGAAGCTGTCCGTATCCCCAGTCGCCAACAATATAGTCAAATTTATTTAAAACTTCGCTGTACCGATTTTTGAACGCCTCAGCATTCCAGCCATTCCGATAATTTTCCAGCAGCTCAAAGGTCTGTCCTTGAACACGGAACATATTCCTTCCCCCGTTATCCCTTAGATTTCTAAGAATATATATTACCACATTTCCCTGAAATCCACACGGTGTTTCGTGAAAGATCAGGAACCATTCAGGAAAAGCTACTCACAGGGAGGTGTGTAATCAAGATGAAAAAGTGGAAATCCTTGCTTGCAGTCTCAGCGCTTTCTGTTGGACTTGTTGGATGTACTCCAGCAATGAATGACAATGCCCAAAATAGAAACACGAATCAATATGGCACAACCACTGTTCAAAATACCAATGATTACTGGGCTAACGCCAACCTGAATGATCAAAACCAGGCCAATCCAAGAAACTATGTGCAAAATTCCGTCATTAGAGATGGAAATTATGGCACCCTTTCGCATGGCGCTCCTAATACCCGTGACTTTGGATATGCGACATACAATAAGAGAGACATGCATTTGCAGCAGGCGAATACATTCTATCTTGATCGAAATGTTTTGGCCCGCGCTGTCGGGACAGTAGTTACCTCAATGCCAGGTGTTGAAAAGTCATCTGTTTTGGCAACAGATGAAGAATTATTTGTCGGTGTACCAGGTGTCAAAAATAACAGTACCATCAATAAGGTGAAATTGGCCGCTTGGAGTATGAGCCCACGTTATTACAAAGTCTATGTTTCCGGCGATCAGAAAACGATTGACGAAGTACAGAGTTTAGTGGCCAACACCAAAACAAAGATCGACCACCGAAAATTGGAGAATATCTTAAAGAAAAATTCGGTGGACATGACCGGGACAAATGTCAAAGACAATGGCCAAAACAAAACGAATTACCAGATGGATCGCGTGTTTCCGAATACAAACGGAATGCACCGGTAGCACCGACAATTGGGGGCACTCGTGAAAATAGCAGAAAAGTCTTCCGCTATTTTTGTTGTCCGACGAATTTAGGAAGTAATAACGGAAAACCTTTTCGCTTTTTGTAGTTTCTTTTAAGCATAAAAAGGTGGATTAACGGAATTTTTTTCCGCTATTCCACCTTTCTTTATCCTGTTTCTTGAATAACGGACAGTTTTCCGTTAAATCCGACCAGCTGCCTGCCCTTGCTCATGGGCATGGTAAGAGCTACGCACAAGTGGGCCCGATTCTACATGGTCAAATCCCATTCTCACACCCTCTTCTTTCAACTTGGCAAACTCATCGGGGTGCCAGAATTTCTCAACCTTTAGATGTTTTTTCGTTGGTTGTAGGTATTGTCCAATGGTCAGGATGTTTACATCCACGTTGCGTAAATCCTGCATCGTTTGAAGGATTTCATCGTACGTTTCCCCTACTCCAATCATAATGCTTGATTTCGTAGGGATCTTAGGAGCCATTTGCTTGGAAACCTTTAGCAATTCCAAAGACCGTGGATATTTGGCCTTAGAACGAACACGATCAGATAATCGCTCCACAGTTTCGATATTATGGTTTAAAATATTGGGGTTGGCATCTAAGACAACCTTCAAGGCGCCCCAATTTCCCTGAAAATCGGGAATAAGCACCTCTACACTGCATAAAGGCGTCCGGTTGCGAATCGCCCGAATGGTCTCAGCAAAGACGGAGGCACCTCCATCTTTTAAATCATCTCTCGCTACCGCCGTAACTACAGCGTGCTTTAAACCCATTTGTTCAGCGGTTTCCGCAACTTTTTCTGCTTCCTGCAAATCTAGTTCAGTGGGAAGGCCGGTTGTCACTGCACAAAAACGGCAGCCTCTCGTACAAATACTTCCGTTTATCATAAAGGTGGCCGTCCGATTAGACCAACATTCAAAGATATTTGGACATTTCGCCTCTTCACAAACTGTATGTAAAGTCTTACCCCGCATCATTTTTTTTATGTCTTTAAAGTTTTCGTCGGTCGTCAGTTTTATTTTTAGCCATTCTGGCTTCCGTTGGTGCATTCCGTTCACTCCCTTATGGAACCCTTTACCTCATTTTAGAGGCAAAAAAAATAAATTGCAACAAAGCAAAGACTTTCGGTGCTTGGAGATTTTAACATTTAACTTTATACTATACATTAGGTAGGATAAAAGCAGGAGGGAGCCATTCTCCATGGAACGAATACTTGAGATTAAAGGACACATCATCCGTGATGATATCCTTAAAAAAATTGATACTTCTGTTGAACAATACCACGGGAAATATAAGGTTTTGGAACTCATTGTCGGGGATCGCGTCGATGATGAATCAACGGCGAAGATTTCCATCGATGTTCCAGAAGGAAAAGATGAATGGATTTATAATGAGTTATTGAATCTTGGCTGTACCATCCCTAAAATGAATGAAGAGGCAACGATTAAATATTCCGATAAAAACAAAACGGTTCCCGATGATTTTTATTCGACAACCAATCACCCAACTTTTATTTATTCACAAGGGAAATGGATACGTGTACAGCATCAACGAATGGATGCTTGTATTATCAAACGGGGCGAAGAATTCCATTGCGTAAAGTTGCGCGATATTAAAAAAGGGGATGCCATTGTTTGCGGGCATGCAGGCATTCGAATAGAAGCACCTCAAACACCTGAGTCCAATGATTTTGCCTTTATGGTGAATGATGTAAGTTCAGAACGAAGGGTGCAAATTGGTGTTCAGCGTCTTGCCGAAGAGATGAAAGAAATTAAGGCTAAAAAGGGTAAAATTGTCGTTGTTGCAGGACCTGTTGTGATACATACAGGGGGAATTGATTCGTTATGTAATATGATTCGTGGCGGCTTTGTCCATTGCCTGCTTTCTGGAAACGCTTTAGCAGTACACGATACTGAACGTAGTTTATACGGCACATCGCTTGGGATTGACTTGGAAACCGGTACAGCGATTCAAGGTGGCCATAAGAACCATATGCGCGCGATCAATACTATCAATCGTTCAGGGAGCATTCGACAAGCTGTAGAGGATGGAACCTTAACCTCCGGGATTATGTATGAATGTGTGAAGAATGATGTTTCGTTTGTTCTAGCAGGATCGATCCGTGATGATGGCCCTCTACCGGATACCATTATGGATTTGATAGTTGCCCAGGAAAAATACGCAGAAGCCGTTGCCGATGCAGATCTGGTGATTATGTTATCAACTATGCTCCATGCCATTGGAACGGGAAATATGCTTCCCAGCTGGGTGAAAACGGTATGTGTTGATATTAATCCTGCCGTTGTCGCTAAACTTGTTGACCGGGGCTCTGCGCAAACTCAGGGGCTTGTCACTGATGTTGGTCTATTCTTAAGCATGCTTGATCAAAAATTACAATAAATACGCTTTTTCAGAGGGGAGAAAAGAAAATGATTGACGAAAAATTGGTAAGAAGTAAAGACGAATTACTAGGGGAAATTCTTCGCAGTATGGATAAAACATTAATCGCTTTCTCAGGTGGAGTAGACAGTGCGTTTTTGGCTGTGCGCGCCTATCAAGAATTGGGAGATAAAGCATTATGTGTGATCGCTGCTTCGGAAACCTTTCCTACCAGAGAATTTAATGCAGGGGTAGAATTAGCCAAGGAATGGAATCTGCCGCTCATCCAGACACAGATCACTGAGTTTGCCAATGAAAGTTTCGTCGCAAATAACCCGGATCGGTGTTATCATTGTAAAACCGGATTATATGTTCACTTAATCCCCATGGCCCTGGAAAAAGGGTATGATTATATTCTGAATGGCGCCAACATGGATGACATGGGTGACTACCGCCCTGGGATGAAAGCTGCGAAGGAAAAAGGTGTTCGCAGTCCTCTACAAGAAGCAGGATTTTTTAAAGAAGAGATTCGCTTCCTTTCCAAAGAAATAGGATTAAGAACATGGAATAAACCTTCCTTTGCCTGCTTATCGTCACGGATTCCTTATGGCACACGAATCACTCAGGATAAAATCGATAAATTAGATCTTGCTGAAGAATTTTTAAACACCCTTGGGTTGTATCAAGTTCGCGTACGATATCACGAAAAAATTGCTCGTATTGAAGTAATGCCTGAGGAATTTCCAAAAATCTTAAAACATCATGAACACATTGATGCGAAGTTGAAAGAAATCGGCTTTAGCTATGTTACTCTTGACCTACAGGGCTATCGGACAGGAAGTATGAATGAAGTCTTAGCATCAAAAAAGCAAGCCTAGATAGTGAGCTGAAAGCATAATAGAGGGTTTATTGCCCTGCTATTATGCTTTTTTATTTACTTCCCATTCGGGATATTGATTCCGAAAAGCTTGCTGTACCTGATTAAACACCTGTTTCAAAGGAATTCCGCTATTTCTCGCGATCATTGCACACTCCTCATATTCCGGGGCAATCTGGACAACTACACCGTCCCGCCTTCCAACTTTTACCGATACTTCTCCTAACGGAAGCCTAACTTTTAAAAATTGCCTCTCCAAACGGTGGCACGTCACGGGATAGTAACGAACCCCTAGCGTGGTCGTTTCTTTAAAAAGAAGATCCAGGATCGTGGCTAAATCTTGTTCCTTTGCTAGAACCGATAATTTTTGCGCGGGGCGGTTTTTTTTCATGTAAATAGGCGTATAGAACGCATCCTTCGCACCGGTTTCAAATAGACGGTCCATGACATATCCCATCCATTCCCCGCTCATATCATCCAAATTCGTTTCGATCATGACCATGGAGTCATCCTGATGTTCCTGATCTTGTCCCAATGTTCCTCCTCCTTTCTTTCCCCTTATTTTACCATAGTATCGAAAAATTCCATGCAGCGAAAACTACATCTAGATCCGTATGTTGGAGGTAATCAATGTGTCAAGATTTCTTGTCTTTCTTCTGATCCTAAGTTTGGCATTTTCACCGTCGTCCACAGTTATGGCGCAAGAACCACAAGCTAAAACAAAAACCGCAGACCCTGAACAAGAAAAATTCGAATTATATCAACGCATTGGGACCCTGACTGGCATTCCCTGGTATTTCTTAGCCGGTGTAGATCAATATGAAAGAAATATAAAGAAAAAAGATTCAGAAGCACTCAAAAGACTGATTTCCATCGATATACCCTCGGGAAAATGGGCAGGTTTTCTTAACCCGAACCCGGAAGATCAATGGATCAATTCGATTAGTTTTTTCAATGGAATGGGCAAGGATGGGTCAGGTGATCAGCTTGCTGATCGGCAAAACAACGAGGATATCCTCTATTCTTTTGCTGTATTTTTAGCTAGTTACGGATACACCGAAGATGATATACGGATTGGACTTTGGGAATATTACAAGCGCGACAAAGCCGTTGAAATAATTTCCGAATATGCGCAGATATACCAAACAATGGGGACAACCAAATTAAGCGGAAATGCCTTCCCTCTCCCCTTACATGCTAATTATTCCTATCGCAGTACATGGGGGGACTCACGCGGCTGGGGTGGTAGACGAATTCATGAAGGATGCGATCTTTTCGCGGGTTACGGGACTCCTGTTCGAAGTGTCGCTTATGGTTATGTAGAAGTTAAGGGGTGGAATCGATACGGCGGATGGCGCGTTGGGATACGGGATTTAAACAATGTTTATCATTATTACGCACATTTAGGCGGCTTTAATAAAAGCGTGAAAATTGGCGATGTGGTCAAGCCCGGTGATGTTATTGGCTGGGTTGGCAGTTCCGGATATGGAAATCCAGGGACCTCAGGAAAATTCCCGCCACATCTTCACTATGGTATGTATAAAGACAATGGGCGTACGGAATGGGCGTTTGATCCTTATCCACATCTCCGGAAGTGGGAACGCGAAGAATACCGAAAGAAAAAGAAGAGATGAAGCTTCATCTCTTCTTACTCATTTAACGGGCCAGTATTAAATTGAATAGGAGGCATCACAGGCGCTCCGTCTTTTTCGGGTGAGCCACTGCCTTTAAAATAAAAATTCGGCACATCTCCCATAAACAAGCCTTGTGTGATGGGGATCTTCGAGCGGATAACAGTTGGTTCTGTGGTGAAAGGAATAACCACTTGTACCTTAGCCTGAATGTCTATGTAAACATTGATATGGACCATATTAATTCCAGCTTCTTTAACTTCCGGGATAAGACTAACCTGCACAGAGCCCATCGGGACCATTGTAATCGGAACATCCGGCCCAATCATAGCAAGGATATTACTATCCAGCGCTTGCCCAAGGGGAATTTCCAATGGTACGGATTCTAATTCCTTTAAGGTATTGCTGACCCGATTTGTGGCAACCCCCACTATTCGGGTTTGTTCATTGTAATTAAATAAAATGGCTTTAATTTCCCCATTGCCATCTTCTCGAAAATACACGAGCTCCTTAAAGTCTATCCCTTCTGCAATATGTTTACTAATCGCACCATTAATCGCATCTGCAGCCAACTGCTCTACTTTTGTCTTCGAAATTCGCATCATTGCTGGCTCAAGCTTCTGTTCAATATATAAAAAGGTTTGTATAGATATAAGACTAAAAATGACGAGCGAAGTAATAAAGGCCGTCTTAAAGCTAAGCGGCTTCACTCGTTTCCGGGACCGAAAGGCCATATTCTTCCCCCCTCCTACTTATCCATATGCAGTGAGGAGGAAGGTTAGGAGCAATTCGGACATGTTTTTTGGATTTGGCGGGGTACCTAGATGTGACCTAATTCGAAACAGACAGAGGATCCGCTATAGGCTACCTTATGCCCTCCGTTCGAATACAAAGAATCGGTAGGGATATGGATTTTTCTCATCCGTTATACCCGGCGTTTCTGACACGACCATCCATTCATCCAAGTTTAACTCCGGAAGGAAGGTATCCCCCTCGAATTCATGATCTATCCATGTTAAATGGATGCGATCGGCATCCGGTAGGAATTCCTTTATGATTTCCGCACCACCAATAACGTACAAATCCTCCTCAGCAAAGCGGGTAAGCGCCTCTTCCTTGGAGTGTACGATGGTACAGCCTTCCTGCTGGTAATTAGGATCTCTTGTCATAATTACGTTTTCTCTTCCTGGAAGGGGCCTACCGATGGCTTCATAGGTTTTCCGCCCCATAAGAATGGGATGTCCCATTGTTACCTTTTTAAAATAAGCCAAATCGGCTGGAAGATGCCAAGGCAGTGCGTTATCTTTTCCGATCACGCGATTTTTTGACATCGCTACAACAATCGCAATCATACGGAAACTTCTCCTTTTATGTGTGGATGTGGATCATAATTTAGCAAAGTAAAATCATCAAACGTAAAGTCAAAGATGGATTTAACTTCTTTATTCAGTAACATCGTTGGCAGTGGACGCGGTTCCCTTGAAATCTGAAGTTTCACCTGTTCAACATGATTTTTATAGATATGAACATCACCAAAAGTATGGACAAAATCCCCCGGTTCCAAGTCGCACACTTGTGCAATCATTAAGGTAAGCAACGCGTAGGAGGCAATGTTAAAAGGCACTCCAAGGAATACATCTGCTGACCGTTGATAGAGCTGACAAGAAAGCTTTCCATCTGCCACGTAAAATTGGAAAAGAGTATGACACGGAGCTAGGGCCATTTTCGGGAGATCGGCCACATTCCAAGCACTGACAATCAAACGGCGGGAATCAGGATTTGTCTTAATGTCATGGATTACCTGGGAAATCTGGTCAATTGTTGTTCCGTCAGGACAGGACCAGGATCTCCACTGTTTACCGTAGATCGGACCAAGTTCTCCGTTTTCCCCTGCCCATTCACGCCAAATCCTTACTCCAACATCTTCCAATTCATTGTTATTAGTCGAACCTTTTAGAAACCAAAGCAGTTCATGAATAATCGATTTCAGATGAAGTTTTTTCGTTGTCACCAAAGGAAAACCGGCAGCTAAATCAAATCTCATCTGATGGCCAAATACGCTGATTGTTCCTGTCCCCGTACGATCAGCTTTATAAGTTCCATGGTCTAAAATATGTTGACATAAATCAAGATATTGCTGCATATACTTTCGCCCCTAATTTCGTACTTTTAACTGATTGTACCTAAAAAAAAAGAATATAGAAAGGGTTCCGGACATATCCCGTCGATTTCTGACTAAGTTACCGCTTTTTACCCCTATCCTGTCATAATCGGAGTACTCTTCCTTTGGAAAGCGTTATTATTAAGTCCGATCACAAAATAAAGGGGACCTCAGAACCCCTATTTCTTAACAAATGCTAAAATTCGAGGGTGACCCGGACCCAAAAGCCCTTATTTTGCGGTTAAGCATCAAATATCTTAAGATTTAAAGTAAATAAGGTCTTTTGAGTCCACTTCAGCCAAAAAAAGGAGGTTTTTAGCCAAATAAGGTCTCTCCAGTCCGATTACAAAAGCGAGGAAGTTTTCCCCAAGGGGACAACAGTCCCTTTCGAACAAGACGCAATTCGACTAGTTCAGAAGGAAGCTGATGCTGTCATGCCGATGGGATCCTCTATCATATTCCTCCTACCATATTTCCATCATCCATCGCATATATATTGCCTACACGGGTAAGTAGCATAAAACAGAGGAGGGCTTGGTCAAAAGTGGCGATCCATAGATTACAAAACTACATTGATGGCAAATGGACGGCCGATGGCGTTGTTAACTATGCTGCTGTCATTAATCCTGCCACTGGTGTAAACATTGCTGAAGTACCTTTATCCCCCGGGAACGAAGTTGATAAAGCGGTAGTGGCTGCAAAACAAGCACAAAAGGAATGGGCATTGGTGCCAGCACCGCTACGTGCTGAAATGTTATACCGTGTGGGTTATTTATTAAAAGAACGAAAAGAAAAAATTGCCCAGCTGTTAACCCAGGAAAACGGTAAGGTGATTGAGGAAGCCCGTGGCGAAGTCCAAGAAGGAATCGATATGGCCTTTTATATGGCCGGCGAGGGACGGCGTTTATTCGGGCAAACAACTCCTTCTGAACTAAAGGATAAGTTTGCCATGAGTGTCCGTGCTCCCGTTGGCGTAGTTGGCATCATAACACCTTGGAATTTTCCGATCGCGATTGCTACTTGGAAATCGTTTCCCGCCATTGTGGCAGGAAATGCGGTCGTTTGGAAGCCAGCTACGGAGACGCCCTTGATGGCAAAAGAGCTTGCGCAGATCTTTGAAGAGGCTGGCTTGCCAAAAGGGGTTTTAAATGTCGTATTTGGGTCAGGCTCAATAGTTGGTGAAGCCATGGTTGACCATCCGGATATTCGTGTTATTTCTTTCACAGGCTCTAATGAAGTAGGCAGAAAGATTGCCAGTGCTTGTGGGCAAAACCTGAAAAAGGTCTCACTAGAAATGGGAGGAAAAAACGCTGTCATTGTGATGGAGGATGCTGACATAGAACTTGCTGTGGAAGGGATTTTATGGAGTGCCTTTGGAACGAGCGGGCAAAGATGTACAGCATGCAGCCGGGTCATAGTCCATGAAAAAGTAAAAGAGCAACTGGAAGCTCGATTACTAGCAGAAATGGAAAGGCTAACCATTGGAAATGGTTTGGATGAAAAAATCAAAGTGGGCCCGATCATTAATCAAACTTCCTTACAAAAAATCAAAAACTATGTCGACATTGGCGAAGCAGAAGGAGCTAAACTTTTAGTTGGAGGTAAGATACTTAATGAGGGAGATTATGCTAAAGGCTATTTCTTTGCTCCTACTCTCTTTACAGATGTAAAAGCCAATATGCGCATAGCCCAAGAGGAGATTTTCGGGCCCGTTGTTTCATTAATTCCCGTGAGAAGTTTTGAAGAAGCGATTGCCGTCAATAATGGGGTCTCATTTGGTTTATCAAGCTCAATCTTTACCCGTGATGTTAATCGCGTATTTACAGCCCAGCGTGATCTCGACACAGGAATAGTTTATGTAAATGCAGGGACAACGGGGGCTGAAATCCATTTGCCTTTTGGAGGAACAAAAGGGACCGGAAATGGCCACCGTGACTCTGGGCTTGCCGCACTAGATGTGTTCACAGAATGGAAGTCTATCTATATTGACTACAGCGGAAAACTACAGCGAGCTCAAATTGACGTTTAGAAGCAACGTCCCATGCTAAAAAAACTAGCAAGGGGGAACTATCATGAAAATTGCTGTTTTAGGATCGGGGTTGATGGGAAAAGAGGCAGCCCGAGACCTAGTGCAAAGCGCTGGGGTGACGGAGGTTGGGTTGGCGGATGTAGATCTAAAGAGGGCTGAACAGGTATGCCAACACCTTCATTCTAATAAACTGCGGGCATTTTGTGTAGATGCGAATAATCCTCAACAATTAAAACAATTTATTCAAGGGTATGATGTGGTCATTAATGCACTTTTTTATTCCTTTAATGAATCCGTTTCGAAAGCAGCCATTCAGGTTGGTGTGAATTGTGTGGATCTAGGTGGCCATATTGGCCATATTACCGATAAAGTTTTGCAGTTGGATGCATCAGCACGACATGCAAAAACGACGATTATCCCCGATTTAGGGGTCGCTCCCGGGATGATTAATATTTTGGCTGGGTATGGAGCTAACCAATTGGATCAGGTGAAATCCATCAAGATGTATGTAGGCGGAATCCCGGTTCAACCTGAACCCCCTTTCGAATATAATCATGTTTTCTCGATGGAAGGGCTTCTTGATCATTATACAGATCCTTCCCTGATTATTCGTCAAGGTGTAAAACAAGAAATCCCCTCATTATCTGAAATAGAAAGAATTTATTTTAATCAATTTGGTCCCTTGGAGGCTTTTCATACGTCTGGTGGCACATCCACGTTACCTATGTCCTTCCCTTATCTGGATACGCTAGAATATAAAACGATTCGCTATCCTGGTCACGCGGAGAAATTTAAACTCCTTGTTGATTTAAATTTGACCCGAAATGATTATCAGGTGGAAGTGGGAGGGAGAAAGGTAAAACCGCGCGACGTATTATTGAAGGTACTCGAACCGATCGTAGAATTGAAGGAAAAGGACGATGCCGTTCTGCTTCGTGTCATTGTATCAGGAGTAAAGAATGGGGTAGAGACTTCCTTTAGGTACGAGATGACCACATTCAAGGATCGTGTCAATCAGATTACAGCGATGGCAAGGGCTACTGCCAATACCATTTCGGTTGTTGCACAAATGATCGGGAATGGAACGATTAAAAAGAAGGGCGTATTTCCTCCTGAACAAATTGTCCCCGGTAAGGTGTATATAGAAGAGATGGCAAAACGGGGTATTCATATTATTGAAAATTAACCCACGAATAAGGGACTATTCCAAAAAGGAGTAGTCCCTTATTCATTACAACATCTTTATTATTGCTTCGCGTCCAGTCATACCTGAATATATTCCCAATTCCTCGGCTGTTTTCGTGACGGATTCTAGCGGTGCCTCCAACAGCTGTTCAATCGTTCGAACTCCTAAAGCTCTGCCAGCGATAATATTGCGATCGCTCAGCCTGTCGTTTAACAACTTGACATCCAAGGCTCCACACATGATATAGCCTCGGTCAGTTGTGACCACCAGCAAGGTCGTCTTAGGCAATTGAACAGAAATAGTTATAACAGAATGGCCTTCTATTTCAATTGGTTTGACATCGATCATGTAGGTCCCCTCCAAAGCAAAACAACGGTTTCACTCTATCATATGCAAAGAGGACCCTCTCTGTGCCAGACCTAATGCAATGTATCACTTATTGGGGGTGTATTTAAGGTTGTTTGCCCTACCCCTTCTTCAGCCATTTTTCTCCGCATCAATTCAATGAGGAACAGGCTTAACATCTGAAATAATTCCTCTTCCTTCATGTCCTTCACAAGGGTTACCATGTCTTCTTGTTCTAATTCCTGAAGAGCTCCGAGAACCAATGCAACAGCGTCCTCTTCATCTCCGGTAAGATGGTCGCGGTACAAGTTATATAGATCATCAATAAATTTCAATGCAAGTCACCTCTTCTGCCGGGCTTAAACCTGAATCCAGCGCTTATAGCTGCTTCGTAATAAAGCATCTTTCGATTGAAGTTCTTTAGATAAAATATCTCGAATGAATTCCGGTAAGTAATAGTGTATGTCTTTCGATTCTTTAAAATGTGGGAAGATCCAGCTGAATGTAAACATATCGATGGTGCCAACACTATATAAACGATTCTCTTCTAGCTCTCGGCCATTGATATCAATACGAAGGATTCGCTTTCCCTTGGGGAGATCTTGATTATATTGAATAAACATGCCATCTACACACATCCACCCCAAAACACTTCCACGGAAGCCAAATCCTTTAATCTGTTTATAAATATTCTCTTCGTCGAGAGATTGTTCAAGTACATCTTTCAACACGCTCCCCGGCATCTGTAGTTTACAGGGGTTTATGGGGTGCGGGCAAATTTGCAGTAAATCTTTTTTTGTAACAGGTCCTTTGGGGAGGGAAAATAAAATTTGTCCGGAATTCACCAAGGAAATATCCGCTTCCACCCAATCTCGAATTCCTTTAGCCAGCAAGTTTCCTAAAGGGGATTCCCGCTCCCAATCAATGGGGATCTGCACCTGCAGGTTCGTCACAGGCGGACTTAATATTTTCTCAGCATCCTTTTCTACCTGTTCAATATACCCAGCAATATCTCCTGCTTTGGCAAAATCTGAAGCCGGATAACATCGCCCATGAACCTGGACAATTTTTTTGGATTTCACATCATACTCTAGGGTAGTACTTCCCATATAGTTCCCAAATTTCCCAGCTTGTATAATAAAGGTTTGGTTTACCCTTTCCCCCTCTTCTAGCAAATGATGGGTATGGGCACCCAAAATGAGATCAATCCCATCCATCTCAGATGCCAGCTTACGGTCATAAGACAGCCCTAGATGGGACATTAAAACGATAAAATCAACCTTTTCGCGGATGTTCTTTACTATATTCTTTATTTCAAAAAATGGGTCTAAAACTTCCCAACCAAGTAAATCGTAAAATAATGAATAAGGGGCTGTCATACCGATCCAGCCAACTTTTACATCGCCTATTTGTTGAATATAACTGGTTTCGAGAAAAGCGGGGGGTTTATTGTTCTCTTTATCCCTTAAGTTTCCGCAGATCACTTTAAACTGGGCATTCTTATACAATTCCATTAACTTTTCTTTAGGAAAAGTAATCCCTTCATTGTTTCCTATCGCAGCTAGATCATAACCTATTTGGTTCATAACCTCAATATTTGCCTGTCCCCAAGTAGCCTCAGTGATCACACTCATCCGATCGACATGGTCTCCTATGTCAACGACGACGACCTCTCCATCGGCTGTCAACTTCTCTTTCAGCTTTCTTATCCCATTGGCAAGATACGGTATATTGGCAAAATGGCTGTGAATATCATTGGTGTGAAGAATATGGAGTTTACCAGTCAGCAATGTTTCTCCTCCTCTGTAGAGAAGATTTCCTCTCCCAAGCATCTTGGCTAATAGGATATCTTTATGATACTCGATCTTTTTCGGAAAAAAAAGAATTTCCACCTGAAAAAGGAAAAATCCCGGGAAATCCCAGGATTTTTTCGGTAGGCCTTAACCAATACTGCCTTCCATTTCGAACTTAATCAATCTATTCATTTCAACGGCATACTCCATTGGTAATTCCTTCGTAAATGGTTCGATAAAGCCCATTACAATCATTTGTGTAGCTTCATCTTCAGTTAAGCCACGGCTCATCAGATAAAACAATTGTTCTTCACTTACTTTTGAAACGGTTGCTTCGTGTTCAAGCGTGACATTATCGTTCAGGATCTCGTTATAAGGGATCGTGTCAGAAGTGGAAATATCATCAAGAATCAACGTATCACATTTAATGTTAGACTTTGAACCTTGGGCATTACGGCCAAATTTCGATAATCCCATATAAGTTACTTTCCCGCCATGTTTACTCATACTCTTGGAGACAATCGTCGAAGAGCAATCAGGTGCCATATGAACCATCTTTGCACCTGCGTGCTGGTGCATTCCTTTACCTGCAACGGCAATGGAAATAACAACACCCTTGGCGCGTGGACCAACCATGACAACTGCAGGATATTTCATGGTTAATTTACTTCCAATATTTCCATCGATCCATTCCATCGTTGCATCCGCATAGGCAATTGCTCGTTTTGTTACGAGGTTATATACGTTAACAGACCAGTTCTGGATCGTGGTATAACGGCAGCGCGCACGTTCTTTAACAATGATCTCAACAACCGCACTGTGCAGAGAATCAGTGGAGTAAATTGGCGCTGTACATCCTTCAACATAGTGAACAAAGGAGTCTTCGTCAGCAATAATGAGAGTCCGCTCAAACTGACCCATATTTTCCGAGTTAATACGGAAATAAGCTTGTAACGGCTGCTCACATTTAACACCTTTTGGAACATAGATAAAGCTTCCGCCAGACCATACAGCACTGTTCAATGCAGCAAACTTATTATCTGCTGCCGGAATAACAGTCCCGAAGTATTCTTTTACGATATCAGGATATTCGCGCACAGCTGAATCCATATCTGTGAATAGAATACCTAATTTCTCCAAATCTTCCTGCATGCTGTGGTAGACGACTTCAGATTCATACTGAGCAGATACCCCAGCCAAAAACTTTTGTTCAGCTTCTGGGATCCCAAGTTTATCAAAGGTTGCCTTGATTTCTGCAGGAACTTCTTCCCACGTTTTCCCTTGCTTTTCAGATGGCTTAACATAGTAGGTAATGGAGTCAAAGTCAAGATCCTTTAATTCCCCGCCCCAATTTGGCATTGGCTTTTTGTAAAATATATCGAGTGCTTTTAAACGGTACTCAAGCATCCACTCTGGTTCGTCTTTCATGCGTGAAATCTCTTCTACGATTTCCTTTGTTAATCCTTTTTTCGTTCTAAAAACCGAAACGTCCTTGTCATGAAAACCATATTGATATTCCGACAATTCAGGTGCTTTCTTCGCCATAATTAATCCCTCCTAAAGCCTATTCGGCTGAATCATGAACACCTTGCTGCAAAGCTTTCCAAGCCAAAGTTGCACACTTGATTCTCGCAGGGAATTTAGAAACTCCGGCGAGCGCTTCAATATCGCCTATGTCCAGGTCCTCATCGTCAATTTCTTCTCCTTGCATCAATCTGGAAAATAAATCAGCCATTCTCAAAGCGTCCTCAACCGTTCCGCCTTTTACCGCTTCGGTCATCATTGAGGCGGAAGACATGCTAATCGAGCAACCTTCCCCAATAAACTTCACGTCTTTAATAATCCCGTCTTCCACTTTTAATTGGAGTTGAATCCGATCGCCGCATGTAGGATTATTTAGATTTATTGTTACCGAATCTTGATCCATTTCTCCACGATTCCGCGGTCTTTGGTAGTGGTCCATAATGACACGTCTATATAAATCATCCAAGGAAGACATTACCGAAATACTCCTTTGTTTTTAATAACCCTTTGACTAGTGCATCAATGTCTTCTTCCGTATTGTATATATAGAAGCTTGCACGGGCTGTTGCTGAAACTTGCAGCCACTTCATTAATGGCTGCGCACAGTGATGTCCTGCGCGTACAGCAATGCCGTATGAATCTAACACAGTAGCCAAATCATGTGGATGTACATCACTTAGGTTAAAAGTAACCAATCCACTTCGCTCTTTAGGACCATATATTGTTAGTCCTTCCACAGCGGATAATTGTTCCATAGCATAATGAACTAATTGTTTTTCATGGCGTTCAATTTCATCCATGCCAATGTCCTGCAAAAAGTCAATCGCTGCACCTAATCCTACAGCTCCAGCAATAATTGGGGTGCCCCCCTCAAATTTCCAAGGAAGTTCTTTCCACGTAGAATCATACAATTCAACGAAATCAATCATTTCCCCGCCAAATTCATAAGGGACCATCTTTTCCAAGAAGGAGCGCTTTCCATATAAAACACCAATCCCTGTTGGCCCAGCCATTTTATGACCAGAAAAGGCTAAGAAATCACAATCTAAATCCTGCACATCCACCTTTAGATGTGGTGCCCCTTGCGCAGCATCGACACACATGACCGCTCCATGCGCGTGCGCAATTTCCGCGATTTCCTTAATCGGATGAATTGTCCCTGTCACATTCGATACGTAGGCAATGGAGACTAATTTGGTTTTATCAGTGATCGTTTTCTTCACATCTTCCAAGGAAACTGTTCCATCTGGCTGCAATGGGATGAATTTAAAAGTCGCCCCAGTAACCTTTGCAGCTTGTTGCCAAGGTATGAAGTTGCTATGGTGTTCCATGATCGTCGTGACAATTTCATCACCTTCTTGAAGGAATTCACGTGCATAGCATGTCGCCACCATGTTAAGGGAGGTTGTGGTTCCGCGGGTAAAGATAATTTCTGCCGTTTCCTTGGCATTAACAAATTTACGAACCTTTTCCCTTGCCCCTTCGTAGGCATCTGTTGCCCATGTACCTAACGTATGAACACCACGGTGTACATTAGAATTCATTTTTTTATAATACTCATCAATAGCCTCAATTACCTGGATCGGCTTTTGAGACGTGGCAGCACTGTCCAAATATACTAAAGGGTGACCATTTACTTGTTGACTTAAGATCGGAAATTGAGCTTTGATCTCTTTTATATTCATTAGTAAACTTTCCTCTCAATAGCCTCTTCCAATACCTTCCTAATTTCCTTATTTGGGATGGCATCTACTACTTGGGCAAGGAAACCGTAGATAATGAGGCGTTGGGCTTCTTCTTTAGGAATTCCTCGAGACATCATATAAAAGATTTGCATCGGATTAATTTGTCCCGCGCTTGCTGCGTGACCGGCCTTTACATCATCTTCATCAATCAACAGAATGGGATTTGCATCACCACGAGCTTTGGGGCTAAGCATCAATAATTTTTCTGCTTGTTCCCCATTGGCCTTTGTTGCACCTTTTTCAATGAACGTGATTCCATTTAATATGGCACTCGCTTCGTCTTTTACAACACCCTTTACAAGCATTTGGCTGTCGGAATTCTTCCCAGTGTGTGTCATTTTTGAGACAATATCTGTTTTTTGTGATCCGGAACCAATCGTAATGAGCTTTGAATCGGCGGAAGATCCTTGCCCAACCAAGTGGGTTGTATTTTGTGAAACGGTGTTTCCATCATTCATTTCAGCTAGGAGCCATTCAATTCTTCCGTCTTTTCCTACGGATGCATGGCGGAAAGTATAATCCGTAGCCATATTGTTTAACGTCCTTACTGAATTAAAGCTAACACGTGATCCTTCTCCGACATGGATCTCAACGATTCCATTTTGAATCATGGTCTGTGCATTTTCATTCATATAATTATCAATATAATCAACCGAACTGTTTGATTCCGTCACAATTAATACATGTGGAAAAAGTCCGCTTTCATTTTCTGAGGCATAAAATACTGCCTGAACAGGAACTTTGACTTCAACATTTTTAGGAACGTAGAGAAAGACCCCACCACTCCACGTTGCTGCGTGTAAAGCTGAAATTTTATGGGAATCCACTTTACTATCCAGTTGCATAAAATGTTTTTGAATTAATTCCCCATGTGTTGCCCAAGCATCTTGCAAAGAGGTAAACACAACCCCTTGATTTTTTAACGAATCCGGTAAAGAAGTGTAAACAACAGAAGCATCCTTTTGCACAAGGACAGCTTTATCCACGTTATCCTCTGCCGCCAAGACCTTCTGCACCTCTTCAGGAAGCTCCTGAATAGCTGTTACGCTTGGTTGTGTACGAAAAGGAACTACCCCATCGATATTCCATTTGTCAATTTTCGTCTTATCTAGTTTTGGCAATGGAAGCTGTTGATACTGGTCATAACCTTCCAAACGAAGGTTAAGCATCCATTCAGGTTCAGCGGATTGTTTGGAAAACTGGATGATGGCTTCACGATCAAACTGTAATTTCATCTCTATACTCATCCTAGTACCTCCCCTTTACACTTCACTGCCAACGGTTTCGTCTACGATACCTAGTTCTTTTTTAATCCAATCATAGCCTTCCGCTTCTAGTTTTTCAGCCAATTCAGGTCCGCCAGACTTCACAATTCGTCCCTGCATCATGACATGGACAAAATCTGGCTTGATATAATTCAACAAACGCTGATAGTGGGTAATAACCAAAACGCCAAGCTCAGGACTTAACATATTGTTAACGCCTTGGGACACAATCTTCAATGCATCGATATCCAATCCTGAGTCGATTTCATCCATAATTGCAATACGCGGGTTTAACATGGACATTTGAAGAATTTCGTTACGTTTTTTCTCCCCGCCGGAGAACCCTTCATTCAAATAGCGGTGCATAAAGGCCTCGTCCATCTCCAAAACCTTCATCTTTTTATCCATTTCACGAATGAATTTCATCAGAGAAATTTCTTTCCCTTCTTCCATCCGCGCATTGATTGCACTTCTTAAAAAGTCCGCATTGGTAACTCCGCTAATTTCACTCGGATATTGCATGGCTAAGAACAACCCTTTGCGTGCCCGTTCATCAACTGCCATTTCGAGGACATCTTCACCATCTAGTGTGATAGATCCTCCTGTTACTTCATATTTAGGATGGCCCATAATGGCAGATGACAGAGTACTTTTACCCGTCCCGTTTGGTCCCATAATGGCATGAACCTCACCACCCTTGATTTCTAGGTTCAAACCCTTTAAAATTTCCTTATCCTCAATAGAAACTTTTAGATCCTCTATTTTTAAATGCGGCACTTGTGACATTGTTTCATCCTCCATTCCGTATTAAAACGTATCAATTGAAAATCAACTTTTTCCATTCTCAATTGATTATCATCCTCTTATATTATAGTATAACAAATAATTAAATCAAGGAAACAACATTCTTATATTTTTTATATATTTTTGTTTAAAAAGTGAGTTGGGAAGTAATTATTCCGCATCTACCCTTGGTATTATATCACTCCATTTATGGAAAAGCATTTTAAATTGACTTTATTCAGCCATGGTCTTTTCCATTTGGCAAATCATATTCTTTGGTAAGGTCACATAAATGGGGGGATATGATGAGCAAATTAACTGAGGAGGAGATCCTGAAAAGACTCCTGCAATTAAAGGACTGGCAACTGGAAGGGAAAAAATGGATTATTAAAAAGTATCGTTTCAACAATTTTTAACTGGCATTTCTTTTGTCAAAGAAATAGCCGATTTGTCCGAAGAGGTGAACCACCACCCGTTTATTTCCATAGATTATAAAGTAGTGACTCTAAAGCTTTCCTCGTGGCAAGAGCAAGGAATTACCGAAATTGATTTCGATTTAGCCGCCCAATACGACCAGATCTTCAGCAAAACCACGAGAGCGAAATAAGCGAGGTGACTTATCCTGACAAGTCCAATTTCAAATATACCCGCTCATTTAAAACGTTATGTTGTGAATCAACATTATGAAAAGTACTCACCTATTAATCAAGCCGTATGGCGTTATGTGATGAGGCAAAATTATTACTTCCTAAAGGATGCGGCCCATCCATACTATGTAGATGGATTGCGAAAGTCTGGCATCAAGATTGAATCGATCCCTAAGATAGAAGAAATGAATGCCTGTTTACAACCTTTCGGATGGGGAGCGGTATCCATTGATGGCTTCATTCCCGGGGTTGTTTTTTTTGATTTTCAGTCCCATGGTATTCTCCCCATTGCTGCAGAAATCCGCCAGTTAGAGCATATCGAATACACACCCGCCCCGGACATTATCCACGAAGCAGCCGGGCATGCCCCCATCTTATGCCACCCCCAGTATGCAAACTACGTAAAAATCTTTGGAGAAATAGGCCGGAAGGCTATTGCCACGAAAGAAGAGCATGAAGTGTTTGAAGCTGTACGTACTCTTTCAGCATTAATGGAGAGCAGTAACGCAACAGAAGAGGATATCCAAAAGGCAAAAGAGGATTTAGCAGCAAAACAAAAAGCAGTGACAGAAGTATCTGAGGCTGAACAAATCTCGCGTCTTTATTGGTGGACGGTAGAGTACGGGTTAATCGGAGATTTGCAGCACCCAAAGATTTACGGCGCAGGATTGCTTTCCTCTGTCGGCGAAAGTGCTCATAGCTTAACAGACCAAGTGAAAAAAATCCCCTTTGATTTAGAAACCGCCATTCAGACCGGATTTGATATCACCCAGATGCAGCCCCAATTGTTTGTATGCCAAAGCTTCGAACAGTTAATTTCGGCAGTACAAGAATTTTCGACGAGAATGGCATTTTCCGTCGGTGGAACTGAAAGCCTTTTCAAGGCATTGAGATCATCGAACATTGTGCATGTAACTTATAGTTCTGGATTACAAGCGACAGGAATCGTTTCAAAGGTCCTTTGTGATGATCAAGGAGAGGCGATCTGTTTTCAAACGGATGGCATGACAGCCTTTTCCTATGGGAATCAGCAGCTTGATGGACATTACAAGGAAGCACATCCCGAGGGGATTATAGCTCCGATTGGAAATTTGCAGGGGATGAGTAAACCTATCGAACAATTTAAAGATGATGAACGGAATGAATGGAACATAGCTCCGGATCAAACTTGTCAGCTAGTGTTCGAAGGCGGCCTAGCTATTCGAGGAAAGATCCAACAGATCATTCAGAGAAACGGAAAGATCATTCTTATAAACTTCCATGGGGCTGATATTAGCTATCAAGGTGAGATCCTTAGGGATGTGGATTCTGGTCCTTATACAATGCCAGTTGGAGCCTCTGTAATTTCCGTTGCGGCAGGTGCAGCGGACCCGGAAAGTTATTATTCGGAAGAAGTACCCTCACCATTACAATCAGAATCCATTTCCCAGAGAGAGTGGAGCCCCTTAGAAAAACTGTATGCTGATGTGAGAGCGATTCGGGAGAAAAACAAAGAAAATATGGATCGACTATTAAATGTGGTCCAAGAGTTGGATTCTTCGTTCCCAGGGGATTGGCTGCTGCGGTTAGAGATACTTGAGATAATAGTGGGCCTGAGAGGGAAATGGGCGTCGGTAGAGAAAAAGCTACTACTTCAGCTGGAACAGTTGAAACAAAAGGGCCCAGAGATGACGCGATTGATTACGAATGGACTTAAGTTGATTAGAGGATAGTAGCAATTGGGCTACTGAATGAATGCAGGCAGGACATCCGCTAATAGGCTTTCCGCCTAACAAAAAACGCTTGGATTCTCCCCAAGCGTTTTTCTTAACCTAATCTATTTAACCACAGGACCAGCCTGGGCGATTTCTTTAGCTACTCCGCTAAACTTGCTGAAGTTTCTTTGGAAGCGAGAAGCTAGATCTATGGCTGTCCGGTCGTATTCTTCCTTATCATTCCAAGTATTTCTCGGAGTAAGCACTTCACTCGGAACACCTGGGACTTCTTTTGGAATCTGTAAGCCAAAGATCGAGTCTGTCGTATAGTCCACTTCATCCAATGCGCCGTTAATTGCAGCAGTTACCATTGCACGGGTATAGGACAGATTCATACGTTTTCCTACTCCATATACTCCACCAGACCATCCTGTGTTCACCAAGTATACTTTCGCTTGATGATCGGTGATCTTTTCACCCAACATTTCTGCGTAGACACTTGGGTTCAGCGGCAAGAATGGTGAACCAAAGCAGGTTGAGAAGGTTGCTTCAGGTTCGGTTACCCCGCGTTCTGTTCCGGCAAGCTTGCTTGTATAACCGGAAAGGAAATGGTACATAGCCTGTTCCTTGGTCAACTTGGAAATTGGAGGGAGCACGCCGAATGCATCAGCGGTTAGAAACACAATCACTTTCGGATGTCCTGCTACACCTGGAATCACTGCTCCTGGGATAAAATCGACAGGATAAGCAACACGGGTATTTTCGGTTAATTCAGCGCTGTCATAGTCCGCTTTTCGGGAATCATCAATAACAACATTTTCCAAAACAGAGCCAAATCGAATGGCATTCCAGATTTGAGGTTCTTTTTCTTCTGAGAGGTTGATACATTTGGCATAACAACCACCTTCAATATTAAAGACCCCTTCTTCAGACCATCCATGCTCATCATCGCCAATTAGACCGCGGTTAGGGTCAGTAGATAAAGTGGTTTTTCCAGTACCGGAAAGCCCGAAGAATAAAGCCACATCGCCCTTTTCACCAACGTTTGCCGAACAGTGCATGGAAAGAACACCGGATTCAGGCAAAATGTAATTCATCACACTAAAGATTGATTTCTTCATTTCACCTGCATATTTTGTCCCGCCTATTAAGACGACTTTTCTTTCGAAACTGACTATAATAAATGTTTCTGAGTTGGTTCCGTGAACCTCAGGCTTCGCTTCAAATCCCGGTACAGTGATGACGGTAAATTCCGGCTGAAGATTTTCAAGTTCATTGGTATTAGGTCTTACAAATAATTGGCGTACAAAAAGATTATGCCAAGCGTATTCATTAATAATCCGAATCGGAAGCCGATATTCTGTTGCAGCACCGGCAAATCCGTCAAATACGTAAAGCTCTTTCTGTTCCAAATAGGCTAGAACATCTTCATATAATTTATCAAATTTACTAATATCCATTGGTTGATTGACAGGACCCCAAGCTATCTTGCCTTGTACGGATGGTTCATTTACAATAAACTTATCCTTGGGTGAACGTCCTGTATACTTCCCCGTTTCGGCACTTAATGCCCCCTTATCCGTAAGAATTGCTTCCCCACGGTTTACAGATGCCTCCACCAATTGAGGGACGGAAAGATTATAATGAATCTTGTCTGTTGACAAAATATCTTTTAAATCCATCTTTACTTTCGTATCCATTCAGCCGGCCTCCCAAAATAATTTGCTTTCTATAATCTTAATAAGGCTGTTTATGTCAATTAGTATAACACATTAACCGAATTAGTCCATATTAAATTATAATCTTTTCCGAAGATATTGTGACTAATTGAAAAAAAAGGTGCCAATGCACCTCTTTTTACAAATATAGCCTATTTAGTCCCGATTGCCTTCTTTGGGGTCTTTCTTATCTTTTTCTTTTTTGTCGTTATTTTGCTCTCTATTATTTTTTCCATTCCCCTTGTTGGGATTCGATTGATCCTTCTGATTTTCAACACGATGATCAGCATGGCTCTTTCCATGCTGATCATCGTTCGGTTTATTTACTTTATCTTTTTCCGAGTCTTTTCGGTCATCCCAGGATTTATCATTGGAAGGGGAGTCTTTTGACTTGTCCTGTGAAGCCTTGCCTTTTTCGTCCCTATCGTTCCATCTCAAATTCCCTTGGAACTTTTCTTTTTCCTCTTTTCGTAGTTCTTCAAGTTTTTCTTTGATCTTTTCTTTAAGCTCTTCTCTTTCCTCTTTTCGAAGTTCCTTGAGCTTTTCTTCGATCTGTTCTTTAAGTTTTTCTCTTTCCTCTTTTTGCCCTACTTTCATTTTTTCTTTCAATAACTTATCTTGAACTTTGTCGGCCTTTTTCTCCGTTATTTCTTCCTTCTTCTTCCCATTTGAATGCTCAGGAGCTTTTCCTTGATTGGAGTGAATCACCTTGATTCCAGGTACAGGCGTCTCAAACTTCACTTTCCCCTCTTTAATTTCTTTCTCCTGAATCGTAACTCCTTGCTTTTCAGCCTGTTTCACCATCATATAGGAACCAGTAGGGACCTGTTTTTCCTTAGCTTCCTTCGCCCAATCTTCTTTACCTTCTACAATAACAACAGTGAGATCCTGGTCAACTTGCTCATCTATGTCACCCAGCATTGTTTTCCATTTCTCATCTAGGTTTTCCGGTTCATCTTTATAAAAGGTTGTCGTGATAATGACTTGTTTTTCCTCGTTCATCATCCCATTGTCTTCAGCCGAATCAATAATCGCTACAGTAACTATACTTAAAGCTTTATCCTTCCATTGGATCGACTGCAACAGGATCTTTCCGTCCGGATTCAAGGAATGGGCATCAATGACAAGCGACTGTTCATCAACCTCTAATTCAATACTTGGGTTAATGTCAATTGTCACCGCAGCGTAGGCCTGTGAGCCCCCAAAAAATGGAAAACTTATCAATAAAAGCAGTAGGCAGGCAGCAACCATCGAGCCCGTTCGTAGTGTGAAAGGTTTCCACTTTCTTTTTGTATTAAAGCTACTCACGGTAGTCGGTCGAAAAAAAACTTCTTCCCCCACAATGTGTGAAGCCTCGAAGGGGATTTTACAAAATTCTCCATCTGGAGTTAATACTACCGTCCATTTTTTTTGTGATTCTATAATAACTCCTTTTTTCAAGATGGCTGCACCACCCTTTCTGTTTCTACCTGTAAATAGCTGTGAAGATATTGATAATCCTCCAAAAGAAGAATGATAATGGCGACAATATAATTCCGATTTCTCTCAACTGTTTTTCGACTTACCGAAACCTCGGCCATCAGATCCTTCATAGGCAACTTCCGTTTCTCCATAAAGAGCTGACATAATCTGCTATTGTTCACCACTGTCCGAGCTACCTCCATGGCATTTTGCCTTGCATCCACATGTTTTGGGGAAATGTCTGGCAGTTCCATAAGGTCTATTTTAAATTCTTTTAATTTTTCTTTGTAGTGGTTTATCTCTTCTCTTCGCAAACTTGCATCATAATCTAGCTGATATTGTTGAATGGAGACCTGTGTTTCAATCGCTGTTTGATCTGTTTCCTCCTCACCATCTCCAGTATGTTCAAAGGAAAGTTGGCCTCGATGTTTAGCCTCTTTTCGTATAAAATCAATCACACGTCTGCGAATAACCAAATCTGCAAATGACAAAAAAGAGCTTCCTTTACCGAACGTATACTTCGATATGGCTTCATCGAAAGCTTCCATGGCCACACTAAATTCATCATCCTTCGAAGGGTCAATGAATCTTTTGCATACCTTTGAGGTGACTTGGGATATAAACGGTATATAGTTCTTTATTAAATCATTGCGAACGTCCAAGTCCCCTTGTTGAGCCAAGGTCACATCTTTTTCAAGTTCGACCCTTGCTGAAGGGAAATGTGAAGAACGCTTTCCTAGGAAGCGGCTTAACATGTTTTCACCTCGCAATACACTTTTCGTAAGCTATTTCTTCCTTATGACGCTTTTCTGATCCCTAAAAAATAAAACCGATCCATTTTTTCGGCGGATCGGTTTTGAATTCCAATCTTCCTATGTATCACAGGAAACTTAGGATTTCTAAATGGAATTCTTTATCGTTGCTTTTGACTTTTCCATTTGCTTAATCGTTCGCTCAATTTATTAAGACGAACCTTTAATATTTCTTCCCACTCTTTATCCTTAATGTGTTTGGCAACGAGCAATAAATCCAACGCATTATCAATTTGTTGCTTGAATACTTCATCTATTCTGCCTTCATCAATAACGGCGCAGTTTTCGAAAATTTGCGCCAAAGACTCGTTGTTGATATATTCCTTGAAATCAACTTCCGGTGTATCATCAGCTTGAGCATATTCAGAAAGAATTTCGTATTCTTCCTGAATCTTTGGATGAACATCAATTCGGTTACAGACTGGGCAATGCAGGATGGGAACGTTATTAATATATGTTCTGTGATTACGCAAGCTTCCTAAAGCCCCTATCATACTAGCACCACAGCAAAAGCTCATCGTCTCTCCCTACCTTTCAGCAACGGTGTCACATCTGACGTGTACGGCCGAAACTTTAGTCATTTATATTCTATTTTAATAGGGAGTATTCCTCTTTCCTAGGCATAAATTTTGGGTTGAATGGCATAAAAAGAGAAAAGGCTGGTGCTTAGCACCAGCCGTGGCCATCTTGGCCATCACAGTCAACATATTGACCAGGGGGTTTTAGATCAGCATTTTCCAAGCGGAAAATCTTTTGATCATCAACGACAAATCCATCATCCATCTGGACACAGGAGGCATCAAAAGGAACATACCCAATGGGGACACCGTTATAAGTTAACATCATCGTGTTATCCTTTAACTCTCCACGGATTCTCCCTGTAATATCGATGCGAGCATCTGACATGGGTAAAATCATCTCCTTAGGAAGAGGTTACGTTTAGTCTTCCTTAACGAGATTTTCGTATTCATCAGCTGACAGCAATGAGTCAACCTGTGACGGATCATCCATCTCCACAACAATCATCCATCCCTGCTCATAGGGTGCGCTGTTCACCAATTCTGGGGAGTCCTCTAATTCACTATTTACTTCCACGACTTTTCCGGAAACTGGGGCATAAAGTTCTGAAACAGTTTTAACAGATTCTACACTGCCAAAAGAATTGTCTTGTACGATTTCATCCCCTACAGAAGGAAGTTCAACAAAAACAATATCTCCTAATTCGGACTGAGCAAAATCAGAAATACCAATATGCGCCTTGTTTCCTTCCACACGAACCCACTCATGTTCCTTACTGTACTTTAAACTGGATGGTAAATTCACAGAGGCATCCTCCTTTATATGTATGATCGAGATTATTTTACCACAATCCTTCTTAGGAAGGAAAAATTATGCAGAAATTTCAATTTTGTATCCTGTAAACTTCTTAATATTAAGAACCCCTTGTTCAAAGATTAAATATTGTCCTTTAATTCCAATCAGTCGATCAGCAATCTCAGGCTGTTTATCCAAATTATACGTTTTTATTTTTTCTGTGGATTCCAAAATGGGATACACAAATTCAGCCCACTCTTCTTCCTTTAGTAAATATGGCTTAAATTCTTCTGGAAAATAGGAATAAACTTCCTCACGTAAACCCAAAAGATCAACTTGCTCCACTTCACCTTTTAGCATCTTACGCCAATTTGTTTTATCAGGCAAATGCTCTGCTAACGCTACTTCTAGCTCTCCTGCTTTTTTGCGGTTTGGCAACTCAGCAATTGGAATTGCCTGGATGGCCCCCTGATCCACCCAACGCTTCCATTGATTATGTTTTCTTGTGAGCCCAACCTTCACTCCGCTGCTGACGGCTAAATACACATAATGTGGAATCATACAATATTCATCGCCGAACCCAGGATCACGGCAAGTGCCCAAATGATAGTGGCATTCATGCGGTTTGACAATGCAGAGGTCCGTCTCCGGTAGAGAAATGACACATGGATAGCAATACCCCGTATTATAAGTTTTCTTAATTCGCCTTCCACAATTGGTGCACTGCATTTCTCCTAGAAAACGAAGATGAACGGTTTTCCCCAGCCATTCATTAAGTGTTGCTGATTGTTCTCCCAATGGGAGATGATATACAACTGGATTTACATAGGTATGACTAAGCCCTTTCAGGAATCCGGTATACATTCTTTCCTCTCCTTTATAACCTTATCTTTAGTGGGCAAGAACTTTCCCCAAAAATTCTTTTGTTCTATCATTTTTCGGATGACTAAACAATTCTTCCGGTGTTCCTTCTTCTTGAATGATTCCTTTGTCCATAAAAACGACCCTGTCCGCAACCTCACGAGCAAAACCCATTTCATGGGTAACCACAACCATTGTCATCCCCTCTTTGGCGAGGTCTTTCATTACGGCTAAAACCTCACCGACTAGTTCTGGGTCAAGTGCCGAAGTCGGTTCATCAAACAGGATAATTTTTGGATTCATGGCCAAAGCCCGGGCAATCGCTACACGCTGCATTTGACCCCCGGAAAGTTTTTCCGGATATACGTCCGCTTTATCTTTCAAACCAACCTTAGCTAACAGATTTAATGCTTTTTCTTTTGCTTCCTCCTCAGTAACCTTCAACACTTTCATCGGCGCCAACATGACGTTTTGAATGACTGTTTTGTGCGGGAACAGATTAAAACGTTGGAAAACCATCCCTACCTCTGTCCGAACTTTATTGATATCCACCTTGGGATCAACCAAATCGTGTCCATTAATAATGACATGTCCACTTGTAATCTCCTCCAAGGCATTCAAGCAGCGTAAAAATGTACTTTTCCCTGATCCTGATGGACCAATGACACAAACCACTTCCCCTTCGGAAACAGTATAGTTAATCCCTTTGAGAACTTCCAAATTTCCATAATATTTATGAAGGTCCTTAACCTGGATAATCAAACTTCAGTCACCCTTTCGAAACACTCTATAATTTTATTAAACCATATTTGGTTATGGAATGCATATTTAGAGACATTGTTATTTAAGCTGTGTCTTATAGCTATAGTTTGCTACAAATCCAGCAACAAAAAATGCTCCTAGTAGTATTGTAAACAAATAAAACAGGCTGTTAGGATGGATATACTGAATCCCCAAACCCGCCAGCCAAGGTCCGCTCATACTTCCCAAACTAAACAATAAAGAAGCTAAAACATTTGCAGTGGGAAGAAAGGAAGGTGGCATAATGTCTGCTACATAGGCTAGCCCTAATGAGAAAAAGGAACCCGTACAACAACCACTAATGACAAATAAAATGGTCATTAAAAAAACCCGTTGACCAACCCATGGTACAAGGAAAAAACTGATGGCCGCAATTCCCGCCGTCATCATCAGAACCTTTTTACGTCCTATTCGGTCACTTAAAATACCCAAGGGTAGTTGTGTTAATAACGCCCCCCCAAAAAAGGCAAAGAGGACGATAGAAAGATCCGTTTCATGCAGGCCAATGCGAAGTGTATAAATTGGAACGATGCCATTCAATACTGCCTCCAGGTACCCATACAAAAAGGCAGGGATTAAGGCATACCATCCCAGGCGAAACGTTTTCCCATAAGAGGCCTTTTCACCATTTTCATAGGTCGTGGGGAATTCGTTGGATAACTTGCTAACCAATAAAAGGGCAACAAAGTAAAACAGGGCTACCAGCAAAAACGGAATCCATATTCCATATTGTAATAAATTTACCCCGAAAGGTCCGATGCTAAATCCAGCCCCATAGGAAAATCCATAAATCGATATTCGTCGCCCTCTTTCTTGTGGGGGACAAGACGAGGTAATCCACAGCTGTGTCGCATAATGAATCGAACTATCCCCAACCCCGATCAACATACGTAGAAAAAACCACCAGGTAAATTGAAGCCATAAAGGAATAAGTAAGGAAGAAAGCAAAACAATGGCGATTCCGCACACGATTAGAGGTTTATAGCCAAATCTTCTAGCGGGTTTCTCGATAAATAAGGAAGTGATAAACATTCCAATATACAGGGCTGAAGCATTCCATCCATTCATCGAAGAAGGGACATCCGCTTTTTCAAGCAGGATCGAGAGTAATGGCAGGGTTAACCCTTGGCTCATCCCCGCAATCCCGATCGCCAAGATCAATATGGGAAATCGGTAGGTTTTCATACGCTTGTTTCTCCTCAACAAAAAAGATAGCCCCCACCCGTCTTGGCTAGGCTATCTTTATTTTTACCTTAAATTTTAAAGGGATTAAACCGCGCTTACCATCATGATAATACTTAGAGCGGTTAGATGAATCAACGAGTAAAAAAACATTTGCTTGGCCCATTTTAAATCGTCCTTAACGAAAAATCCTTTGATTGCAAGAGCCAACCATCCAAGACCAAGAAGCGCTGCAGAAACGTAGTAGAAGATTCCTACCACTCCTGCTCCATATAAAAATAAGGAGACTGGAAGTAAGGCGGCTGTCCACAAAAGCATTTGCCTTTTCGTTTCTAAGTTCCCTTTTACAACAGGAAGCATTTGATAGCCAGCTGTTTGATAGTCCTTCGCTTTCATCATAGCCAGGGCAAGAAAATGCGGAATCTGCCACAAAAAAAGGAATGCGAATAACACCCACGCACCGTGTTCTAAATTGCCCGTCACTGCCGCCCAACCAATCATTGGAGGAACAGCCCCAGATATCGCACCCACAACGGTATTGAGATGTGTTGTTCTCTTCATCCAAGCCGTATAGACAACCACGTAAACAAAAGCCCCGATCAATCCAAGCAAACCGGCAAGGGCATTTGCTCCTAAGCTTAATAAGGTAATTCCAGCAATCATTAGCGCCATTCCGTAAGATAAGGCAAATTTAGCCGACATTCTCCCCGCAGCCACTGGTCGTCTTTTTGTCCGGGCCATCTTAATATCCAAATCCCGGTCCAAATAGTTATTTAAAACACAAGAACCTCCCATGACAAGTGTGCTTCCTAAGACCGTAACAAGCAATAACCACACACTAAAGGAATCTTTCCATTCTGAAGCGAGCCAAAAGCCTGCTAAAACAACCAACAAATTGGATAGAACAATCCCCGGCTTTGTAACCTGAACAAAGTCTCTCCAAGTTAAGGACTGCGTTGTAATCGCTGAGTCCTCTTCTGTGGTGTTATATGTAACCGACGTTTCCATATCAAAACTCCTCCGTTCTTCCTATTCAAGCACCTTTTTAAGGTGATCATATTTCTTACCATAGTCAACATATTAATTCTATTTTTATCGGATTCGAGTGTCAAGGAACGTTCCGTGAACATTTGCTAAAATAGCAGATGATTTAAACCACAATCTTCTTGACTCTCTTTTGTTTTTATTCCATAATTATATATTAATGAATAAGTATAAAACCCCTTAGGGATAAAATAAAGCTATGAAAGGAAACCAGTAAGAACCATGCGCGAATAGAGAGGGATGGCCCAGGCTGCAAGCCATCTGCGTTATGCCTTATTGGCCCCACCCTTGAGCTTCCAGACAAAAACTGGACGGGGAGCACCCTGTTATCAATGTGAAGTGGGCATTTATTGCCAATAAAGGTGGTACCGCGGAAGAACCCTTTCGTCCTTTACAAGGATGAAAGGGTTCTTTTATTTTGTTAAATAGCAATAAGGAGCATATCAACATGAACCTGTATGATTTAGATAAAAAAAAGTTTAGGATTGTCGTCAAAATTGGAAGTAGCTCTTTAACGGAAGAAGAGGGCGGCCTTTCCCAGAATAAATTGTTGGACCACGTATCCGCTTTGGCTTTTCTTCGCGACCAAGGGCATGAAGTTCTTTTAGTCTCATCTGGTGCAGTAGCCGCAGGATTCACTTCTTTAGGTTTTCACAGCCGGCCTACTACAATAGAGATGAAGCAAGCCTCAGCAGCTGTAGGGCAAGGATTGCTGATCCAATCCTATTCGCAATTATTTTCTAATTTTGGTTATACAGTAGCACAAATTTTGTTAACCAAAAGGGATTTTTCCCAGCGAAAGCTTTATATTAATGCCCATAACACGATGTCCGCTCTTCTACAGAAAGGAGTGATTCCGATCATTAACGAGAATGATACAATTTCTGTGGATGAGCTAACCTTCGGCGACAATGATATGCTTTCCGCTCTTGTAGCTGGATTTTTGCACGCCGATTTACTGATCATTCTCACGGATACGGATGGGTTGTATGATTCAAACCCACGTACAAATCCCCAGGCAAAGAAACTTGCACACGTTTCAAAGATCACACCTGAAATCGAGCAGATGGCCTCAGGTGCAGGAAGTAAAGTTGGGACCGGGGGAATGCGTTCCAAGGTATTGGCAGCCAAAACCGCCTTGTCATTTGGCGTGAAGGTTTTCGTGGGTTGTGGGTTGGGTGAAGATAAACTGGATCAAATTATCATGGGTAGAGGGCAAGGCACCTACTTTGGTTCAGAAAATTTGTCTTCCATGAGAAACAAAAAACAGTGGATTGCTTTTCACGCAGATGTAGAAGGAAGCGTCATTGTGGATCAAGGAGCAAGACACGCTTTACTTGAGCAGGGAAAAAGTTTACTCCCATCTGGTGTTACGGCCATTCATGGGGAATTTAACAAAGGGGACGTTGTAGAAGTCCTGACCGCTGATGGGGAATTGATTGGCAAGGGGGTTGTGAATTACCCCTCTAACGCCATCCAATTAATAAAAGGAAGCTCCTCAGATTATGCAATGTCTGTTACAGGATCCGTGAAGCCCGAAGTGATCCATAGGGATGAATGGGTATCTTATGAATGGAGGGATTTAACATGAATGAATTGATTACTAAAGGAAAATCTGCAAAAAAGGCAGCAAAGGAATTGGCAAAACTGTCTACGGAACAAAAAAATCAAGTTCTGTCAGCAATGGCTGACAAACTAATTAGCCAAACAGGCTTTCTTCTCCAAGAGAATGAAAAAGATATGGAAGCGGGTAGGAAACATGGCACTCCTACTGCCATTCTTGATCGTTTAGCCCTAAATCCACAAAGGATTCTAGATATGGCCGAAGGAATCAGGCAGATTATTGAACTAACAGATCCCATCGGTGAAACAATAGAGAGCTTCTCTCGTCCAAATGGCTTACAAATAGAGAAAGTCCGAGTTCCCCTTGGTGTCGTTGGGATTATCTATGAAGCGAGACCAAATGTAACAGTTGATGCTGCTGCACTCTGTCTCAAAACAGGGAATGCCGCTTTTCTACGGGGAAGTTCCTCTGCCATTCATTCCAACATGGCGATTACCAGGCTCATACAGAGTGTCCTAGAAAATCATCAACTCCCAGTGGGATGCGTACAGTTGCTTGAGGATACCTCACGGGAAACATCCGATCAAATGCTTCGTTTAAACGAGTATCTTGATGTTTTAATCCCACGCGGCGGTGCTGGATTAATCTCTCACGTCGTGCAGAATGCGTCCGTACCTGTCCTGGAAACCGGAGCTGGAAATTGTCATGTATATATCGATGACAAAGCCGATCTGGATAAAGCGATTCGCATCACAATCAATGCCAAGACACAGCGCCCTTCCGTTTGTAATACAATCGAAACCCTCTTGATTCATCAAGACTGGGCAAATCGTCATCTGAAGGAGATTGTTTCCGCATTAGAAGAGCACAAGGTACAAATTAAGGCATCTGAAAAGGCTAGAACACAACTTCCTCATTTGGCAGCAGCGACGGAAGAAGACTGGGCAACAGAATTTTTGGACTTGATTATTGCCTTGAGAGTCGTGAAAAATCTTGATGAGGCGATTGAACATATTGAACAATACGGCAGCGGACATTCAGAATGTATCATTACCGAGAACCAAGTAGCAGCCCAAAGATTTTTGCGTGAAATTGATGCGGCCGCCGTCTATCATAACGCTTCTACTCGTTTTACAGACGGATTTGAATTTGGCTTTGGTGCGGAAATAGGAATTAGCACACAAAAACTGCATGCTCGCGGGCCTATGGGACTAACAGCTTTAACTTCCTATAAATATTTATTGCATGGACAGGGGCAAATACGCGGGTAGAGGTGACAGAAAATGTATTTAAGAGATAAAAAAATATGCTTTATTGGTGCTGGTTCAATGGCTGAAGCCATCCTCGCGGGGATGTTTAATCAAAAGATCATAACTCCACGTAATGTAAGCATTACGAATCGAGCGAACCGTTTTCGTCTGAACGAACTTTTCACCAAATTTGGTGTTGTTGCCGATGCGGATTACAGAGAGCAGTCCATTCAGGAAGCAGATATTCTAATATTGGCGATGAAGCCTAAGGATGTAGGGAGTGCTTTAAGTGAATTAAAGCATTTAACTAATCCGAGGCAATTGATTGTTTCCGTTGTGGCAGGTATTACAACAGATTTCATCACAAATATCCTTGGTCATTCTGCCCCAGTTATTCGTACCATGCCAAATACGTCTGCAACAATCGGATTATCTGCAACAGCCATTTCAAGTGGGATCACGGCTACGGACGAGCACATTCTAATAGCGAAGGAAATTTTTGAATCGATTGGCTCTGTCGTCATTGTCGAGGAAAATCAGTTGGATGCAGTGACAGGGGTCTCAGGAAGTGGTCCTGCTTATATTTATCTCCTGGTTGAGGCCATGCAGAAGGGGGCTGTCCAAGCTGGATTACCGGCAGGGATGTCTCGCGAGCTGATTTTGCAAACCATTATTGGGGCAGCGGAAATGCTGAAAGAAACAGGCGAAGATCCAGCTGTTTTGCGGGAAAAAGTAACCTCACCAGGTGGAACCACCCAGGCCGGGCTCGAAGTGCTACGTTCTCTTGGGTTCGAGCAGGCCTTAGTAGCCTGTATTTTGCGGGCAACAGAAAGATCGAAGGAATTAGGAGCCATTCTCTCCGAATCTAAAACATAAGGTGGAACAATCGGTGGAAATTTACGCACTATACGGTCCAAGTGGAACAGGCAAGAGTACGAGTGCTTTAGCCCTCGCCCATCGTTTCAAAATATCGGCCATTATCGATGATGGTATTTTGATTTTTCAAGGGAGGAAGGTTGCCGGACAGTCTGCCAAATATGAGAAAACAACCATTCAGGCAGTTAAACGAGCAATCTTTCTGGATGAGAGTCATCGTAAAGAGGTTATACAAGCATTAAAGGAAAATCCCATAGAACGTTTGTTGATTCTTGGAACCTCCCAGAAGATGATTAAACGGATCCAGGATGCTTTGGAGTTGCCTACGATTGAACATTTTGTTCATATCTCAGACATTCGCTCTTCGTCAGAAATCAAGGCGGCTTTGTTCGAACGCGAAACCAAAGGACGTCATGCTATTCCGATCCCTCGCCTGCAGGTTGAGCAAGACTTTATAAGCCGTTTAATCTCCAGGGTGGAAAAGATTATTCTTTCCTCCAAGAAAGAGGAATATGGGGAAACAACAATAGTACATCCTCAATTTCATGCGGGTCAAATCCATGTTTCTGAGGCTGTTCTGAAAAAGTTAGTGCTGAAAAGCTGCAGGGATCTTCCCTTTGTTCATGAGATTAGCAAAATCAAAGTAGAGATGTCCGCAGAGCCAGTTATTACTTTGCATTTAAGCTTAAAACTTGCATCTGGCGAAAGTATTCAAAATCTTTCTCATCAAATTCAAAAGAGTATTTATCAGGAATTTCTTGAACATCTGAATCTTGAAGTCGGTGAAATCGACCTCTTGATTACAACAGTGCAGTGGAAAATGCAAAGTCCCGTCACCTCGTGACAGGACTTTTTTTCTTCCATCTTTCTTCTGTCATACCACCACTCCTAATTGGGAAAACCATCTATAGTGAAGCCGTTCGGCTTCAGAATATCTTCTTATGAAGGAGGGCTATGATGCAAACAATGATGCAAAGTAATCAACAACAACAACCCATTATGATGACACCACCTGAGGTTGTGACTACCAAAGACATTCTCTATTTGAAAGATGCCATGTCCTGGGCATTGCTCGCAGCCAAAAAATGCTCCCATTTCTCCGGGGAAATCGGGTGCAACCAGTCCAAACAATTGATTGACCAAATCGGGCAAATGCACCAGCGGCACTATAACATGCTTCTAAAACATTGCCAGACGAATAACATGCAGCAGATGGCGCAAATTCCTCAACAATAAAGGAGGTATCTATAGATGCAGCAGAATCAAAACCCAAATACCATCAAGAATCCCAAGCCTGCAAATGAACCTCAGGTGAAGGGTCCACAAATGAACGATCGCGACTACCTAAACGATATTCTTGCAACACAGAAATATATGACAGACAGCTTTAATACCGCTGTACGTGAAGCAAGTCATCAATCTTTACACCAGGACCTGCTTACAATTTTGATGGAAAACCATCAGGCACAAAGGGATCTTTTCAATTTAATGTTCCAAAAAGGCTGGTACAAGTTGGAGGCAGAACAGCAACAAAAGCTAGACCAAGCCTACCAGCAGTTTAGTAATTATTCCACACAGTTTCCGTACCCGTTACAATAAGAGAATTTGTTCACTTTACCTTTTCTATGCCGTATGTGGTGAAGAGTGCCCTCTGGGCACTCCTCTTAATGTGACTGTTGGTTTAGCTCGCTCTGATGTTCCCTTATTTTCCCCTTATTTTCTTCATTCAGGCGCTGGATTTCTTCGAAAATTTCCCGAATTTGTTTTTTTGCATCCTGGTGATCTTCCACTGAATTCCAGTGTTTTACAAGTGGCGGCATTACCTTTAAAATATGATTATACATACACCAAATTTTGACCATCTCCACTCGCTCTTCGGTTGCTTCTCCAGTCAGGAGCTCGGTAAATTTAGAGATTAAATGATCAAATTCGGGTATTAAACTCTTATCGGATTTCATGTTTTGCACTCCATTCTACAAATTTCACTTAACCAACATAACAATAGAACTAATACTATTCTTCCAAGTAACTTCAGCTTTGTCAATGCGAATATTGAAATCCAACTAAATTCACTTATATAATAGACAAAAAAGGATCGAGGATATTGAAATGGAAAAGCGCTTTAGTGAAATGACCAAAGAAGAACTTGAACAAGCTTTAATCAAATTCAAAGAGGGGGCTATGAAAAAACATCAAGCTGGATTTTTTTCAGAGGCCGCCATTCTAGAACAGAAGTTTTACACCGCTAAATCTTATTTAATGAACCCAGAGGATTTCTACCCGGAAACGGCATACACTGTGATCGGGTATGAACAACCCTTTAAAATCACCTATCTAAATGGAATTATGGCATGGGGCGTCTTTAAAGACCAGGAAGAAGAAGTCGCTTTTCCCATCTCCCGGCTTCAAGCGGTAGAATAGTCAGGTTTCAAGACATTCGTGCGCAACCAATTGTGCTGAAAAAAATCCTCCACCGTGGTGAAGGATTTTTTCCATTATTTCTATGCTCTTTCTTTAACAGTTGGCAATATTTTAGCCAAATTAACCGTTCGCTTCGTTTCCCAAGTTTCCGGATTGTTCTCGTCAAACTGCTCAAGATAATGAATGACTTCCCGGGTGATCGGAGTTGGTGTAGATGCCCCTGAAGTAACGGCGACATTTTTCCTGCCGATCAGCCATTCCTTTTTGATTTCCGTAACATCTCCTACACGGTGGGCCTCGGTATGCGCAATATCTTCAGATACCTGCGCCAGCCGGTTAGAGTTATTGCTTTTTGGATCCCCTACCACAATTAACAAATCTGCGCTTTTTGCCTGATTGGCTACTGCTTCTTGACGGAGCTGTGTGGCGAGACATATTTCATTATGAACTTCAGCATGTGGATATTTTTCTTTGCATTTATCCATCACATGCTTAATATCCCATTGGCTCATAGTTGTCTGGTTAGTGATAATCAATTTTTCATTCGTTAAATTTAGATTTTCAATGTCAGCGACACTTTCGATTAGATGGACTTTATCTGGGGCATTCCCCATGGCTCCTTCAGGCTCTGGGTGTCCTTTTTTTCCAATGTAGATTACATCGTAGCCTTCTGTAACCTTTTCCTTAATCAAATCATGTGTTCTCGTAACATCCGGGCAAGTTGCATCCAATACGGTTAACCCTTTGTCTCGGGCACTTTGTTTGACTTGTGGGGATACTCCATGCGCTGTAAAAATGACGGTACCATGTTCGATTTGTTCCAGCATAGTCAACCGATCGGGACCATCGATAGTAATGATTCCTTCTTTCTCAAAAGCCTCAACGATATGGCTGTTATGAACGATCATTCCTAAAATATAAATTGGACGCGGATAATTTGGATTATTTGCAGCATGCTGAGCTAGAACCATCGCATCCACAACGCCGTAGCAATATCCGCGGGGACTTAATTTTATGACTTCCATTATTTTTCCCTCCCATGTTTTGTCCGTTAACAATCCACCCGCACTCATTATACCCTAACAGATAGAATTCAGCACAAAAAAAATCGCCCCCAATGGGGACGACTTCAAATGGTTAGTGCAAGTCCTGTACATAACAGGAAAACTAAAAATGCAACGGTGGAAAATGCCAGTCCGAAAACATTGCCTTGTCTTTTCGTCTGTACAATACCGTAGGCAGTGACTAAAGTAAGTAGAACCAAAATTAAAAGCATCACCATTACAATCACACTCCTATCTCAATATGTAGATACATGAACCCTAAACACACATATCTATTTTAATGACTTTATCTCAAAGAGTAAACCATTTTTATTTTTTACTCTTTCCAAAAATATACGAGTTATGCCTCATCTTCCTGTAATTCCTTACCGAAAGGGAATTCCACGTAGTGGTTATCTCCTTTCGTCACCACAGCTTGGCCGCTCGTTAAATCAGTCATCCACTCAACAAAAGTGGAATCCTTGCCTTTGGGGACTAAAACATGGACTGTTACAGCATCAGTATAGGCAATTTCTTCGAGGATAACCTCCTGCTGGGAGCGAAGCGCATTTTCTACTTTTCCTAGAAAAGTATAATCAATTCGAATGCTAAGCCGATCATGAAGTACTCGCTCCACGACCTGTCCCGCCCGCAAAGCTGCAGATGCCCCTTTTCCATATGCGCGGATCAGTCCACCTGCCCCCAGCTTGATGCCCCCGAAGTACCTGGTAACAACCACGACACAGTCTTTTACGTGATTTTTTTTAAGTACTTCGAGGATTGGCTTTCCTGCGGTTCCACTCGGCTCCCCATCATCATCAGCCTTCTGGATGTGGTCTGTTTCGCCAATCAGATAAGCGGAGCAGTTATGCGTGGCATCCCAATGTTTTTTCTTGATGCCAGCAATAAAGGATTGCGCCATTTCTTCTGTTTCCGCCCGCTCAACATAACAGATGAATCTGGATCGATTGATCTCAATTTCCGTTTCCCCATAGCCTTTTATCGTCAAGTAACGATCTAGCACATCCGTCACCTCCTATTTCCCTCATTATAACAAATCTCTTTGGATTCTTTTAGGAATAGAAAGGATTTATGTATTCAAGAGTGCCTGCAATTCTTTTAAGGTCTCCTCAAATCCCTTTAATGCCTGCTTAACAACGCGCGGTGAAGTCATATCAATCCCGGCATCCTTCAATACCTCGATGGGATCCTTCGAATCACCGGCAGATAAAAATTTCTTGATATAGTCGTTCACCGCCGGCTCCCCATCATCAATGATCCTTTGGGCAAATGCATTCGCTGCGGCGAAGCCTGTCGCATACTGATATACATAGTAATTTCGATAAAAATGTGGGATTCGCGCCCAACCAAGTGAGGCAAAATGGTCAACTAGAAGACTTTCTCCATAATATTTCCGCATCAGATCGCCATAGATGGTACTGAGAGTGTCTGCAGTTAAAGCTTCTCCTTGTTCTGCCTTAACATGAATGGCTTTCTCAAATTCCGCGAACATGGTTTGTAGAAACAAGGTCCCCATATAATCCTCTAAGCGTTGATTCAAAATGGAGATTTTTTCTTCCTTTGTCTTTGCCTGCCGATACATTTCTCTGAACAATAAGGCCTCATTCGTTGTCGAAGCCACCTCTGCCGTAAAGATTGGATAACTTGCATACAGATAATCCTGGCTTCGGTTAGAGAAGTAAGAATGACCGGCATGGCCTAATTCGTGGGCGATTGTAAAAATATCGTCCATATCCCCTTGATAGTTCAAAAGGATGTATGGATGACTGTCATAAGCCCCCCACTGATAGGCCCCTGTCCTTTTCCCTTTTGTATAATAGACATCCATCCATCTTTCCTGAAAAGCTCGACCTAATAGCTGAGAATATTCCTCTCCAAGGACTGCCAAACCGTTTTTCACCATCTCAGTGGCTTTATCATAGGGTATATACGTTGTGTTTTCCGTTTGATTAAATCCCCTATATAGGTCATACAAATGCATTTCTTTCAATCCTGCAGCTTCCTTTTTCAGAGTGATATACTGATGAAGAAGAGGTAATTGCTTATGGATTGTTGAAATCAAATTATCATAGACAGAACTTGGAATATTGTTCGCTTCCAGGCTTGCATCTAAGGATGAAGGATATTTTCTCACATCAGAATAAAAGATGTTTTTCTTCACTTCAGATTGCAATATCTGGGCAAATGTATCTTTGAACTGGTCCACTGTCTTGTAGTAAGCATCATAGGCTTTTTTTCGAACTTCCCGATTATTGCTTTTTATATAGCTGCCATAATTGGCTGGCGTTAGTTTGACTTCTTTACCTGTCTCATCCTTTATCGTAGGGTAGATCATATCTTTCGTCAGCATCCCAAAAATACTTTCCGGTGCATTTGCAATGGAGCTGCTTTTAGCCAGTACCTGCTCCATCTCTTTAGGAAGGGTATGCTCCCTGTCACGAATTTGGACGCTAATCCAACGTTGGTATTTTTCCATCTCCGGTTGCTTCATAAATTGCTGCAGCTTTTCCCCCGGAATTTGCAAAAGCTCAGGGATAAAAAAGGATATTTTTTCCCCTACCTTCATGGACAAGTCATCTACCTGATTCGACATTGCCTGGTAGTCCGGGTTGGATTTATTCGTATCAAGAGAGAGCTTTGCATAAGCATACACTTTTTCAAAGGTGCGATTTAAAGCTGTATAAATTTCTAAGGATTTCTTCAGGTGTTCTGCACCTTGACCTAGTTTCCCTGCCTGGTTTCCCAGCTGTGCTGCCAATTTCTCAACTTTTCGAATGTCCTCTTCCCAAGTCTTCTTGTCTTCATAAAGATCTTTCATTTGCCATTTGTACTGCTCAGGTATCTGTCCACGACTTTCATAGTGCGGCCTCTTTGCTTCACCGTTTTCTTTTCCAAAGCCTGAAGTTGTTATGAAGGTTGTTAAACAGATTGAAACGAGAAGCATCATGAAGATTTTACCTTTATTCTGCAAAACATGGTCCTCCTTCTATTTTTATGGTTGTTAGCTTGGATTTGGAATTTACGTGATATATAATAAGAAAAGACATTTTCGAAATGCAAGGAAAGGGGAATCACCATGTCTCAAACGCTACCACCTAAAACCTGTTCCATCGAACGTATGGTTACAATGGATCAGGATGTACAACTCGTCCTAGAAGGTAAGAAAACAGCCACTCGCCGTAATGGACGTTATGCCGATCCTGGCGAAGTGATGGAGCTTGATGGTCGTAAATTTGAAGTGACTAAAGTTTATCAGCAATCTCTTGGAGAAATGACTGATGAAGATGCCCAAAAAGAGGGGTATACTTCAATGGAAGATTATAAAAATTATATTTTGTCACTCCATCCAGGAATGCCGTTTTTACCGCACATGACCGTTTGGGTTCATGAATTTAATGAAGTGAAATAAAAGTAGAGCTATTGCTCTACTTTTTGTTTTTGTACCTCATATTCCCGATTCCCTTCTTCCTTCTCCATTCTAATATGTACGGTTGTCTGCCATTTTAATACAGAATGAAAAAAGGTTTCCCCATCACATTGGAGAAACCTAAACATATCTAATCCAATTGCTTTTTCAGTTTTTCCAGAAAGTCATGAAGAATCCTCGCTGTAATCCCCCAAATCACTTTGTCCCTGTAACGGTAAAAATACTCTGGAATTTGCGCTTTTCTCCATTTGTAGTACTTACCATTGGGAATTAAATCAAACGGAAAATCCTCTGGAGGCTTCATTTCAATTGGCACAAGATGTAAATCAGGTTGATTGTCGACCAGAAATTCAAGCGGCACCGTAAACAATTCTGCTACCTCATCCGGATCGGGATGGAGTGGGGTTCCTTCTTTTAAAAGGGACAAATAAGGATAAATAATCGTATGTGGGGTGACAAACACATCTAATTGGCCGATGATTTCCAGATCATTGGCACTTACCCCAAGCTCCTCACAGGTTTCACGAATCGCAGCGGCTTCTTCATTGAGATCTTCCTCTTCGATTCGCCCACCCGGAAAACAGATTTCACCCGGTTGATGCCTTAATTTGTGACCTCTTACTTCAAACAATACAGACAGTCCATCATTTTCCTTGATTAAAGAAAGCATCACGGAAGCCCTTCGAACGTCACCCTGTCCTAGAATACGAGGTGTTCGATTTTTATAGACGGCTTCAATTTCCCTCAGCATAAAAAACACCCCTTCACCCAGATTCTTCCTCTATCATACCCTTTTCTGGGAAAAGCTTCAATTGATCGGTGTATGGAGCGTGATCGAATATGGTCGGCGAAATAGTTACAATGAACGAAACCGACTACCACAATGTTTTACGTAGGTTGAATTTGGAAATGACTGAGATAGTTTAAAAACCCAGCAAAACCAAAA
>NZ_JAGGKT010000025.1 GCF_017873965.1 Ammoniphilus resinae
TTTGGTTTTTTGGTTGTTTTGTCGCTACCAAGTATTGACCAAATTTAACCTACGTATAGCAAAAGTGCGTCGGTTTCGTTCATTATAACTATTTCTGTTCGAGGTATGCTTGAATGTTGTTTGAGGCTACCTTAACATCGTATTTTAACCCCTCTACCATTCCCTGCATGAAATGATCTGGTGCCCCGGATTGGGTATGGAATTCAATTCCACTGCAGCTCCCCACCACGGCGCCTATATCCATAAACAAGCTGCTGTATTCCCCTGGATGTCTCATTAATTCGCGCTGCAATCTTTGCGCGATCGGGAAGACTTGATTGTAAATGTCAGTAGGCGCCGCTAACCAATCGACTTGGTTTGCCATCGCGACGAACTGCTCTAGATCTGCGGCAATCGGGTCAGCCGGCTTTTGCTCGGAGATAGGCTTTGCTGCGACAGATGCGGCCTGGGGTGGAGTTTGTGAAGTTTGATCCTGAAATGGTGCGGGATCCGACTTTTTCGTTACAGGCGCTGGCGTTACAGGTTCCTCCACTGGTGCTACTTCCTTTTCCGTGGCTTCAGAAGCTAGAACAATCTCTGTTGGCTCGCTCACAGGTTGCTGCGGGATCATCGTTTGCTCAGCTAGTATTTCTTCGGCCCCCTCTGAAGTTACCGTACTATCCACCATAAATAGGATGCCAGAGATACATAAACAGGCGACGCCAAGGGAATAATAAATCCTTTTCATGCGGTTGCCTCCTCTTTTCCTTCATAATGACGAAGAGTACGAACAAGTTGCTGATGAGTCGGCTCGTCCAACACGATGGGCAGCTTCTGAATATACGGTACAATAACGGCATCCTTGCACACGTGGAAGTCCTCGGGTATTCCTTCAATGATCGTCCGATCATTGGAGATGCATAGTACACCATAGATCGGAATCGCACAATCCATCGTTTTGACGATTTCCCGGACCAAGCCCTCCTGATTCGATAGCTGAGCTGCCGGATCAGAGTGAATCACAAATTCCCCATTACTACCAATTTGCTCAAGACCATTCATCGTGAAAGAAATTTGGCCTCCATAGTTTTTAGATTCAATGTGAACAACTCCGCAAGGTCCCACCACAAGGTGATCCAATTGATGTTCAATGCGATCAAACGAAAGGTGAATATCATTAAACACTGTGTACGCCTCTCTATCAAGGGCTTGCAGACGTAAACGTACGTTTGGCTCCCCCTGTTCTCCCGCCTGTTGTTGTGCTGCTGTAACATGACGATGGTCAATACCCCGCTGATTCTTGTGCTGTTTCGATGGGGCAAGTCGTCCCTTTAAAAGAAAGAACACACCCAGCACCCCAAACAGGATCGCTAGCATTTGCATTTTGATACTCTCCTTCATAGCTTATCTGCTTTATACCAACAATAATGCCAGTAATGAGCCAAACTTTTTGTCATCCAGACCACAAAACTACTTTTTCTTTAAACTAGTAATTAAACCTCTTCGATCATCCTCTGCACATTTAGGAAGTTGGTAGAGAATTCTGTCCCCTTCCTGAAGATTTAATGGTTTAAGATCTTCTACAGCTTGCTCGGATAAATGGGCTCGGACGATGAAGCCAAGGAGCGGAACTTGGTACTCGATCACATTCTCCTCGATCTGCCTGCGGAAGATAGCCTCTTCGTAATGGTCACCTACTACTTGGATTTCCGCTGCTGTCAGGCTGTAGCATGGTGAAACATAGTGCCTAAATTCCGGGAGCTGTCCGCTGCGCCAAATCATCATTTCACCAATATTGGTGATGATTTTTTCGCCATTCATCTCTACATAATCAAAGTCATGCAGATCGAAAGTTCCGTTTTCACCCGATTCTTCAATTCCTAGACCAGAAATGGATGATTGTAAATAAGAAGCAAGAGTAAAGATTTCCGCAGATTGTTCTTTCTCTAAAGAGATCGATAGCTGACCTTCTTGAACTCCTTGAACAATTCCTCCTGCGCGGATTTCCCATCGATTTTTGAGGAATTCCTCCGATTTTTGCTTATCTCTTATAAAAGCCGTGGTATACTCCGGATCTGTTTCAGAGTACCCTTGCTCAATTCTTTCTCTTAAATCTCTTTTGACTTGTAATAGGATCTCATATTCCATACGGTCGATTAAATCCTGCTGATTAAATGCTTCTACCTTTTCTTGCAGATTTTGATCTGTAGGGTTCAAAATGATTTGTTGATCAGAATGCAATAAAACCCCTTTGGATCCATTCCATGTTACATCTTTGATCTCTTCTAAAGTCTGCTGATCTCTGGCAATCGCAATCGCACCGTCAAGGGCAGCGACATAGGTCTCTTCCTTGGAACTGTCCACTACCACATAGTATAAAGTTCCTCGGACTGCCATCACTTCGGTTGGTGTTTCGATCTCATAAGCATCTGCATTCATTAGTTGTTTAACTTTGTTCCAAATTTTCCCCGATTCTAGCTTAATAATCGTTCTTTCATCTTCTTCTTTATTTTGATCCAGCTCTGCAAGGGTGATCCTCGTTAGGCTACCAATCATCGCTTCTGTTCCATCCGCAAACGCAATCCGCGCCACGGAATTTTCACCGGTCTGAATTTGCTGCCCCTCTTGGACAACCACCTTCTGATCAATCGATTCTTCCTTCCCATCCCGGATGAGGTTTGCTGTTCCTTCGATCAATTCCACCGTTGCTTCACGCGGAATGCTGTATCCTTGAGTAAAGATTGAGCATCCGGTAAAAACAGAGATCACGAAAATAAAAATAGAAAACAGTAAAATAGTTCTTCTCTTGTCCACCTTGACTCTCCCTCATTTTTAACATCTAATCGAAAAGGCCAGGTGCAACAACACCTGACCGCTAGTAAGCAAACCTTTTGAAGGTCATTTTGGATTGTTTACTTCATTCTTTTCATGATCGCCATGCTGCAATCGTCCATGGTCCGCTGTCTGATCACATTCTCCAGGTTTTTATGCAGCGCATCGGTCAGCGTCTCAACCGGATGTTCATCAAACCATCCTGAAATCACTTTTAAAGCTGGGGCAAGGGTGTCATCCTGTTTTCGATGCATGGTTTCTGTTGTTCCGTCAGACATCAGAAAAAAGGCTTGAATCTCATCAAGTTCTCCTTTATAAATCCTCAAATGACTTGCTGCATCCTTGCTGGTTGTAAAATACGTGCTGTTTGCATATTCCCCATTCTCAGGGTAGGATAAGGTCCCTAGCCCCTCTTCTTTTTCCACTGCGATCAGTCCATCTCCTAGATGTCCTGCTAAATAGATCTCATCTTTGACCGCTGCAAATAAAAGGGTCGAGGAAAATTCACCAAGAGATTGTTCCTGTTCCTCAGCCAGCTCCGTCAGCCGAGTCAACACAACTTTCAATAGTTCTCCGGAGATCTCCACAGGGTCCTTTGCAATAAGCTCATCATAATGTTCACCAATATAGGCTGTTAGGGTTTGAAGGGCCGCTTCGGCTCCAACATCTGACTTCTTGGCAGAACCTGCGCCATCAGCCAGAGCGATCATGAAGATCCCTTCAACCTCTGAACAAACGGTGCGGTCCTGGCAGGGGAGTTCTTCCTTGATATGCGAACGCCCCACGACGAAGGCGCTTGCCTGCTTCCATGTACTCAATTGCTTCACTCCTATAAGGAAAGATCTGCCCAAGGGTTAATCGGTAGAGCCTTGATATCTTCCCCAGGTGTTGAACGTGATTTCATCGTAATACTCTGACTCAGCCACATAAAGAACTCCTTAAAATGAAGTCCTTTCAAGCGAACGGGCGGAAGTTTCGGTGAAAATTGCTGCAGCGTCTCCATGTGTGCTTTGTCCCCGATCCCGATCGGAAAGATGGTCAGTTTTTTATTGTTAATTAAATCACTTGTTCTTCTAGCAGCAATAGAAATATCATCGGTTGGTGCACCGTCTGTCATTAACACCATCCATGGTTGATAGTAACTGATCCCAAGGGATGCATAGGTTTTTTTACGGGCTTCCAGCATGTCCAAAGCGAGGTTTACCGCTTCGCCCATGGGCGTATTCCCACTTGTTGTCAGATAGGGAACGGTTTGCTTTTCAATGCTGGCAAATTCGACTTCTTTTTGGACTCCACCGCCAAATGTCACAATCGCAATTTCCGCTGAAAGGGAGGCCATCTCATCTGCGAGAACCTCCTCCATAAACATTTTTACGCCACGGTTCAACTCGTCAATCGGCTTTCCGCTCATTGAATAACTAGTATCCAGCACTAAGCACACCGGTACACGTGCTGATGGGTTGTCAAGCAAGTCTTCGTCAAATAATTCAAGATTAGACATGGTATTCTCCACTCCTTATATTCCAAGAAATTTTTTTATGATACCAAACAAACCAGTTGATTGTTGGTTGTTTTGTTTTTGACGCTGCTGCGCCCTTGGCGGAGGTGTAACCCTCGTGGAAGACGCTGGCCTTGTCGAAGAGGTTGTCCGCGTAGAAGATGGTGTCCACGTCGAAGACATGGCTCTTGGCCGCTGAGTTGCCGGTCTCATTGTTGGCCTTTGTCTTGGCGCAGTCTGCTTAGCTGCAGCTGCTTCATTTTTAGCCACCTTCGTCACCTTCATGATCATCAGACAGGAATTACAAATATAGCTCTTCCCATCCGCGTCAAGATCGCGCTTTTTATTAATGTGCATGATAAAAGGGGTGTTACACTTGCTGCAGGTTACATGCGCCGCATCATCGTCGGCAATTTTGCTGGATGTCGGCCAGATCTCATCATTGGTATGTCCCAGTTTAATCTTGCGCCGGTACTCCTCGAGCACAGAGACCCACTCAGCGGTAGTTAAACGGTTATTCTCCGAAAAGACTTGATAGAATCTCTTTTTCAATGCATACGTAAAATGACTCCAAATATAGCGCCATACCCCATCAGGGGCATTCCCGCGATAATCGCCAAAGGGATAAGGGAACTCCATCTTTTTAATATCCTCGCCAGGTGTTCCTCCCCCCTGATGGGCGTAAGGTGTTTTTCCAGGCATCAAAATCATGAACACTAATGTAGCTACGGCAAAATATTCATGTTTAAATGTGCGAAGATATTCATGATACCGCATCCCTTGTGTTTCCGGAGGAGTAAAGTTAATCGTCCCCACCGGGCATGGATAATTTACAATCTGATAGCTATCTGTATCTACCAGGTACACATCATTTGAATCCTTGATCATTATATTAAACGGGTTAATATCCCCAATAATAATGTTTCGTTCATGCAAATATAGAACCTTGTCCAAAATATTTATGGCTAGTTCTACAAGGCTGCTTCTTGTCCAATGTGGAAAGTTCTTTTGCAGCAGTTTTTTATGGAACATCGAGGTTTGCATTACCTTACCCTCTGCCTTGTCCATCACATATCCAATATATTCGCCTTTACTATTTGTCGCGAAATCTTTCGGCCAACAGATTCCTTTCTTCTCAAAGGGAATCTTTAACATTAATTTTAATTTTTCAATTCGAGCTTTTGTAATCTGCGTGTAGATCTTACAAATCATTCCATTGCTAGTGAGAAAAACACTTCCTTCTCCACCGCTGCCAATTTCTTTGACTAATGTCAGTTCCCCATATTTTTGGGTTCGTACGCTTTCTCCTTCTTTGGGAAAATAGCTGACAGGGATCACCGTGTCGAGCCCCGTTTCCACTTTCGTTCCTAGTGGGAGGCGATGAATATTCTCTTGCATTTTCAAAGGTCTTGAAGCCGGGTTTGTAGCTGTTTCCCTTTTTTTTCGGTCCAGTTCATGCTGTTTAACACCCTTCACCCAAGGTTGAAGCCTTCCCTCACGATCAAGATAAAAGACCTTAATTATTTTTGAACTCTTAACAGAACCTTGTTCATTTAAATCTTCAATATCTCTGGCAAAATTGCGGTCCTGTGTAATCATCGCCAAATGGAACTTGGTTCGATACTTCATAAACATGGCTAGAATGGCTTGATCCTGAAAAGGATCATCCGGATCCTGATAAATATCCAATATTTTATGTGTGTGGTACTGATTAAGCAATTTGGCTGCTACTTTCGCTTCCTCTGCCCGCTTTTTATCGTCCCCTTTGATGTGCTTGTTCACTTCTTCAATAACTTTTCCCGAAATTCGCACCTTCTTCTGGTGACTATGAAGAGCTGCCGGAAACTCTTGTTGCAGAAATTTCGTTCCTTCCGGATACATCCATGAACTTGTGTCAACAAAAACGATATAATTTTGAATCAGATCAGTAATCTCCATCCATTACTCCTCTTGGGCAGGTGTTTGGAGGGACTGCTTCAGCTCGTTTAATTCCTCCTCCAGATCCATAAATAAACGGATATATTTCTTCGGTACTATTGTCTGCTTTGCAAGCTGCAAGGACATGGCCTCCTCCGACGCAACTTCAACTTTCTGCAATAGCGATTGAACAATTTCTAGTTTTCTGTTTTCCTGCTCGGGGGTAATCAATGCATATTCTTCTGTCATTTCCATTGGTTCTTCTTCCTCCTCTTGAATCTGTTCTGCTACCTGGTCAGTAACCCCTATCCCTTCTTGTTCCTGCGATACTACTTCCCCTTCCAAAGGGAGGTCGAACAACGGTTCAACATGTGGTGAAATCAAGTCAGCATCCACTTCCAGCGGATCGATTTCAGGTTCCGATGACTCTTGCTCTTGCTGATCATCTGAGAGACTCGTCAATTCATCAAAAAACGCTTCCAGGTTGGATGGATCCCAATTTCTATTTACTCCTAGAAACTCGTCAACGGGCTTAACCATCACTTTTTCCCCATGATTTAAAAGATGCATTTCAAATACAAAAGAGCCCCTCTTGGGAACTGTGAAAAATTGAACGTTTGCGGTTGGTTTGATGACTCCTCTTTGTTTCAGGGCTTCAAACCATTCAATAATTTCCGATGGCTCAACCTCCGTATCTACTAGATGAGACCAAATCTCATATACGGGAACTGCATGTTTATGGCTTAGCCATTGGGCCGTGATATCTACAAATTCTTCCTTTAAGCAGGATTCCAGCAAACTCATGCTAGTCTTCTCTCCTTTGGTTTAGGTCGTCTTTCCTGTTAATAAGGTCACCACACGATTGATTTCCGTTTGACTCAGTGAAGTGTGCTGTTCATTTTTTATTATGAAATTTCGAAGAGCGGGCGCTCCATCGGAAAACGTGAAAACTGGGAAGTTGGAGCCATGAATCGCTGCTTGTGCGTCGGGGTTTGAAAAATAAAGCAACCCATTCACCCAAACATTTGTATTGTAGTATTTCAAAAAGTTTGACAGGTGGTAGACTTGTCCACCAAGCGGTTTAAGCGGATTACGGATTCGCTTGCTATACTTGCCACCCTTTCGTCCTGTTTTATGCTGCGTTAATTGCGCGTTATCGGCATTCCCCTCTATAAAACCGTTCATGTTTTTGACCTCAAGAAGGAATACCCCTCCTGGCCCTACGATCACTTGATCGAGGTACATGGTTTGCCCTTCTGAGAACAATTCCACATTACTTAGAACACTATAGGTATCTGGCAGCGAAGAACATACCTTTTCCACGTATTTTTCTCCTGATATGGCCGCTTTTAGAGGTTTATATCTCGCCGCATGTTTCCCTAGCTTAAAAAAAGAGACCAAAATAAAAAGAAAAGCAACGGGACCCAAAATAGAGAGACTGATAAACGATAGAAATGATAGAATCCCCCACTTTATGCTTTTTTTCCTAGATTCCTCATATTGTTCTTGCAAAGGATTGTAGCCCGCAATAATGTTTGCCATTTTTACACCTCCTTTCTAAATGTGGGAAATAGTTCCTTTTAATTATTATAATAGATAAAATAGAACTATGTTAAGGGTAAAGTAGTTTGTAGGTCCTATAATTTTATCATGGCATGAATCTATCATCTTTTTTGTAGTTTGAACTACAGATGAACAATCCGCCCTCTTTTAATAAGTAGGACTTTTTTCTTATTTCAAAAGATATTATAATTACACTTGCTGTAGTAAATTTTTACTATTTTCACGTCCAATATGGGGGTTAGAGAGGGAATCGAATGAAAACTAGAATAAGAATCTTTTTATCCTTTGGTATTATTTTCCTGCTAATACTAGCACTGGGGGGCTATCAGTTTATCCAATCCGACAGCCAACTTCAATATTTAAAAGAAATAAAGGATCGAAACTTGCAATCCTCCCTTTTGGCAGACGAGATGAAGCTTTCGGTGGTGCAGGTTCAACAGTTTTTATCGGATATTAGTGCAACACGCGCACAAGATGGTTTAGATGATGGATTTGTCAAAGCTGAAGAATTTCATTCCCTATTTACAAAGGATCTTAACAGACTAAAAGAAATTAATCCGAATGAGGGAGAACAGTTAGAAGCAATCCGTTCATCATTTGAAACCTACTACGCCTTCGGCAAGAAGATGGCCCAAACATACATCGATGGTGGACCTGAAAAGGGAAATCAAATGATGGGTGAATTTGATAAAGTCTCAATGGATATTCAGAAAAAAGTAGATACCTATCAAAAGGATAAAATCGCTGCAATTAACACCTCGATTCAAAATATAGAAGGTTTGCTTGCTGGAAATGAACAAATATTTGTTATATTCGTCATAGCAATCCTGTTTATTGCTATGTTAATCGCCTTTCTGCTAAGCCGCTCCATTTTAGTACCACTAAAAAAGCTAGAAGAGGCGACGGCGATTATTGCCAATGGCGATCTTCGATACGAAATTACATTAAAGTCAAAGGATGAATTTGGTAACTTAGCAAAATCCTTTGAACATATGAGGAAAAGTCTTAGTCATCTCATCCAAAAAATCAACTTTACGTCTGAACATATTGCCTCCTCAACCGAGGAATTATTGGCAGGAGTTGAACAAACAAAAAAAGCGACGGAACATATCACGGGGGCAATACAAGAAGTTGCATTAGGGTCTGAAAAGCAGGTGGCCTATGCCATCGATTCAACCCAAGTTGTGGATGAAATATCAAAAGGAATGAATGAAGCAGCCTCATCTGTTCAGTCGGTAGCCGATCTTTCCTTAACCACGAATCAAAAAGTAACCATTGGGAAAAAGGTCGTGCATGACACGATCCAACAAATGAATGTCGCTCAAAACAAAGTAGAAGCGACTGCAGAAGTCATACAAATCTTAGGGGAAAAATCGAAATCGATTAGTCAGATCGTTGAAATCATTACACAGATCTCCAATCAGACCAATCTATTAGCACTTAACGCGGCTATTGAAGCTGCTAGAGCTGGAGAATTAGGAAAGGGCTTTGGGATTGTAGCCGATGAGGTTAGAAAATTAGCGGAACAATCGAACAGTGCTGCCGGGGACATTCACCATCTAATTGCACAAATTCAGTTGGAGGTCACAAAGGCTGTTGATTCAATGAACGAAGGAACAGCGTCTGTTAACGATGGGATCCATATGGTTTTCCGGACGGAAGAAACATTTAACGAAATGGTGGGAATGATCGAAGAGGTTTCCGCACAATCGCAACAAGTTTCCTCCATTATTGAACAGGTCAATGCCGGATCGCATGGAATGGTTGAGATGATCGAAGGGATGGCCTCCATCTCGAAGAAGGCCTCTAGCAATACACAAAACGTAGCGGAAGCTATAGAAGAACAAGATGCTTCTATGGAAGAAATCAAAGAGTCGGTTGATACTTTAAACCAAATGGCGATCGACTTGCGAAATGTGGTAGAGCGGTTCGAACTGTAAAAAGCACACAAAAAATCCCTATTGGCTGATAGGGATTTTTTTCATGCTTATAGAATCAAACGGTCCAAGGTTTCGACGAGTGTATCGATTTGAGGTTTGCCAACCTGTGCATCGGCTCCCACTATATCCCCTTTATGTTTTAGCGCATCTGAAACCAATGAGGAAAAAATGACGACTGGCAATTGCTTAAGATCCGGATGTTCTTTCACTCTTTTGGTTAAGTGCAATCCATCCATTTGTGGCATTTCAATATCTGTAATAACGAGATGATAATGGTGGAACAACTGCTCTTCTTGGTAACCATCATTTAAAAAATCCCATAATTCCTTCCCGTTATCGAAAATTTTAAGTTGCGTATAGCCTGCCGTGTTCAACGTTTCTGATATTAACATGCGCAACATAGGTGAATCTTCTGCGATCAAAATTCCCTTTTTATTTCTCTCGGCTTTGTTCCCTACTCTTTCCGCACGTTTTAAGCTAACACCAATATCTGGATTAATGTCTGTTAGGATTTTTTCATAGTCTACCAATAAAATCATTTTGTCCTCAAATTTAATCACCCCAACCACAGAGCTTGCCGTCTGTTCCATCATACCTGTCACCTTTTCAATGGCCCCCCATGAAATACGGTGGATTTGATTGACCCACTCGACATGGAAGATCACCTTGGTTTGGTTAAACTCGGTGATGACGAAGATCCCTTCACCTTCTTTCAGCTCTGTCGGAATCCCTAGGGCTCTTCCAAGGTGAACAACGGGTAGCACCTCATTTCGAAGTTGAATAATCCCCTCAAGGTACGGATGGGAATGAGGAATTTTCGTAACCGAACTGGCAGCCGTAATCTCCCTGACCTTGGCTACGTTTACTCCTAAACATTGATCTTTTCCAATTCCTAACTCCAAAACTTCTAATTCATTTGTGCCGCTTTCTAATAGAATTTCATGTGATATATTTTCTTCTTTCATCGGATCTTCAAACCTTCCTTTTTCGTCCATGTGCGTTTTGCTTTGGTATCATATTAGATAATGATTATATACGACTTTATGCCTAATTTGTAAATGATTCGCAAGATTTGTAGAAACTTTTTTTACTAGCTGTATGTAAGGATTATGTGAATTGAACTGACTTTCGGTTTAGGCAACAAGCGTCGCGAACACCAGATGCGTTTCGTTGTGTCCACCAACACGTAAAAAGTTGCACTTCCCCCAAAAAGTAGAGAATTTTGTCCTGACACAACCAAAACAGTTCATAAGACACATAAAAATTAAAAACGTAGTCCTAATTACCCAAAAACCTCTCAAAAAACATCATCCATTCCAACCAGGTTTTTGTGCTTACAACCTAGACAAATACAAACATTATCCCTTCCCCCTTAATCCCAACAATAGGAAAAATGCTATAATTTAGAACGATCAAACGGAAAAATAGTAAATTAGACCTAATACCAAGGTGTTCTTATGTAACTAGAGACCACCTTTAATCTAAGGTTTTTGTTGAATTATAGCGAAAATGTGAGAAAATTAGTTATATCAATTATGGTGGTGTAACTAGTGCTCTTTTCTCCTAGACTTAAACCAAATCAGAATTGCTTAATATCTGGTCATAATCTCCTAGTTATGCAGAAGTTGTTGGAAGAGGGGTTGGCGAGTGAATTTCAGCTCATATACTTTGATGGGCCTTTTAATTCTGGGCGCATCTTCTCCGCCCCCCATCCCGAACTAGGTGTCGATTTAGTCAACCCATGCTACGAAAGGGAAACGATCACACAATTTAATAATCCATCCATTTACATAGAAGAATATCGCAAACGGATTTTGGCTGCCAAGGAGCTGCTGCGCGAAGAAGGTTTTATCGTTTTGCAGTGTAATGCGAAGATGGGTCATTACCTAAAGGTTCTTTTGGACGAAATCATGGGAAGTCAGAACTATTTAGCGGAAGTGATCTGGAAGGTAAGCAATGAAAGAACTCCGCATTCTTTTCATTTTGGTTATAATCACGAGGTTCTGTTGTTTTACAGTAAAACAGAACAGTATTTAAAGAAAAACATCGCAACCCTTTCCTCCCTCTGGGATGATGTCGGTTTCTATGAGACTTTGGATGACGAAAATACGTTTTACCCTTCGCAAAAACCCGAGAAATTGATGGAGAGAATCCTTGAACTGACGACGATGCAAGGGGATTTAGTAGGAGATTTTTACTGTGGAAGTGGCTCTTTCCCTTTTACTGCAGCTAGAATGCGCAGAAAGTGGATTGCATGTGACCAAAATAATAATGCCATTCAAATTACAAAAAATCGTTTGGACAAGGCCGGATATAAGTATCAGGACTGTATACTGATCAACCGGTTCAAGCCGGAATGGTTCGATGGTACAACCTATATCAACAAAACGCCTATTCCTGTCTCTCTTCTAGAACTTGAGGGTTTAAAAAAATCAACAGGCATTTCCTCACCCATTACTGTTGAAGCAATGAATTTCTCGGCAGATTGTGATCTTGCTAATGAACATGGAATCTTCCATTTCCATCTTCTGGTCCCCCTCATCAATTCAGATGGAATTGATTCAAAGGAATGGACTACCATCCCGCGGCCTGTACCGTTTCAAAGCGATGGCGGTTATCGACTGGTTGTCCCTGATCCTTTCAAATGGGTCCTATACAACATCGTGCATGTTCAGATTGATGAGAAATGGAGAGAATACCATTTTAGCTGGTCAAATTTAAAAAATAGAGTGAACGGTTTGCTTGAAAAAATCAATAATAGATGGATCGAAGAGGTTTTTTACTATAAAGAGCATGTCGAATTAAAAGACATCTTTGGTTATCGTTATCATTTAAAACGGCAGAAGGAGGTTGGCTAATGTCTATTAAAACAAAGCTTTCCATCATTTTCTCTTGCATCGTTACGATTATTCTATTAGTCAATAATACCCTTCACTACCTCACGGTTCGTGAGCAACTGCGAATCGACCAGGAACGCCAGATGGAAATGGTAGCAAAGGAAATCGGGATCGCCATTGAACATTCAAAGTATGGGGCACAATACGTTGAGGAATTAATTGGCCATGAGCTTCGTACCGCTGCTATTGCCGTCCAAAATGCACTAGATCCTGATATCGATAAGGTCACGAATGAGCAGCTTATGGAATTAAGAGATAAGCTGCAAATCTCCGAAATTACTTTAATGAAGGAAACTGAAGATGACATCATTATGCAGAAGTCATCTGATGAAAAAGAGTTAAACCTTGGTACAAAAGAATGGGGATATTGGTATACGGCATTTGAGGAACTGCTGGATCTCAAGGAAGTCACCACCCCCTACGGGCAAAAACTTCCTCATTACTGGGCGGGCCCGATCGACGTTTCTAGCTCTAATCCTGATGAAGTCAATAAATGGGGTTATTATTATGACGGGACTACGAACTATATTATTAGTCCCTACCTGAGAGCAGACCAAATCGCCAAATTTGAAAAGCTGACAGGTCCGCAGGCAATCCTTGAAAAGACACTGAATAATAATGATACGCTGCTAGAAATAACCGGGATTAATCCCCATACTTTTGGCAAGGATCCAATCATTACGCAATCCAACGGTGTTTCTTATATTCGCCAGGAAGACCGCCCGATCATCTTTGGAAACTATAATTACAAACAGGAAGCCGAAGACATCGAAACCGTCCAACTGGCCATCAAGACGAAGGCCATTCAAAGTTACGAGACGGAAATTAATGGGAAGCACGTCATTAAAAGTTTTTACCCCGTGATGGGTGACACACCTTATGTGATTGGGTTAGTAACCGACTACATGTTTATCCAGGAGATTTTGAACGAGCAGCTGTATAGCAACATTATTATTTCTATTGTTCTTCTACTCATTGTATTTTTAGCTAGTTATCTCCTAGCCAACTATATTGTTCGTCCGATCCATTATATTCTAAGCAAAGTAGAAGAAATTTCAAAAGGTAATTTTGGTGCTCGCGTAAAAAATAGCTGGAAAGACGAATTAGGCTTATTAAGTAACGGGATCAATATGATGTCTGAGAATCTGGATAACTATACGAAACAAATCCGCTATCAAGCAGAGCACGATGCATTGACAGATCTTCCGAATCGCCGTGCCTTTACGAATGAACTAAAAACCTATATTGAACAGGCGAAGGAAAATGAGATCATTGCTGTGATGTTCCTCGACTTGGACCGTTTCAAGTCGATCAACGATGGCTTCGGCCATACGATGGGTGATCAGTTGTTGATTGCTGTTGCGGAAAGAATGCAACAGACATTAGGACAGGTCTACCGGATTGGTGGCGATGAATTCACCATTCTACTTAAGGATACGACTAAAAACGAGGCCGATGACCTGGCACAGCAAATCCTTTCGCTGCTTTCCCAGTCCTTCACCATTGGCGGGCATGAGGTTTTCGTAACAACAAGTATCGGTATCAGCTTATACCCTTATGATGGCCAAAATGCAGAAGTCTTGGTTAAAAATGCGGATATCGCGATGTATCGAGCGAAGGAAGGAAAAGACACCTATCAATTCTTCAGCTCAGATATGGATGAACACCTTTTCAAACGCACCATTCTTGAAGGAGAACTTCGAAAAGCGTTGCGGCAAGATCAACTACAGCTTTTCTATCAACCAAAAGTAGATTTACGAACCGGCCGGATTACAGGTGTCGAAGCGCTGCTTCGCTGGTTCCACCCAGAGTTTGGCATGGTACCTGTAGGAGATTTCATTCCCATCGCTGAGGAAACGGGATTGATCACACAGATCGGCGATTGGGTCTTGAAAACCGCTTGTGCGCAAAATAAGAAGTGGCAGCAGCAAGGCTTCCCGCCAATGAGAGTAGCTGTCAATTTATCGGCAAAACAATTTCAGCAAGTGGATCTGGTTAAAACCATTGTTGATGTTTTAGAAAGAACCAAGCTTGATCCCCAGTATTTAGAGCTTGAGATCACAGAAACTGTTGCGATGAACAAAGCAGATTCTGTCGTTGATAAACTAAATAACTTGAAGGCTTTGGGAATCCAGCTGGCCATTGATGATTTTGGAACCGGCTATTCTTCCTTGAGCTATCTGAAGAAGTTCCCGATCGATACACTAAAAATTGATCGTTCCTTTATCCGGGACATTTCCAAAGATACCGATAACGAAGCCATTATCACAACGATCATTACCATGGCCCACCACCTCAAGCTAAACGTCATCGCAGAGGGTGTGGAAGAAAACGAACATCTTTGCTTCTTGAAACAGCATGATTGCGATCAAATCCAGGGCTTCTTGTTCAGTAAGCCATTGTCTGTGGCCGATTTCGAGAAAGCTTTCCAGGGATTGCAGGAAGTTGCAGTGGGATATCAGAAAGATACGGAAAGTTAATAGAATGGGAAAGGGACTCCTTGTGAGCCCCTTTTTTAGTGTGGGAAAAGGTTTGTATTGTAATTCATAGTCTACTCATTTATGATAGGATACTGAATTATCCTTAGAAAAAGGCAAACTTATCGAAAGGTAAGGACGCAAAACTACAGATCTACTGTCTTCTGGCTAGGATGGCTGGGTTACCGGGAGGAGAAAAATAAGATGGTGTTAAACGCAAAACAAATTCCGATCAAAGTGTGGCTGATTATTTTCGTCAGCTTTCTAACCCCTATACTGTTCGAATTTTTGGCTGCAAATACGGCCTTTATGGAAGAATTTGCGTCTATTGTTTGGCTGCTTCATTTGATTCCTTCTACTTTCTTTTCCTACTATTATGGGTTAAGAGGAGGCCTTTTTTCCGCTTTCTTATTTATTATTCTTCATCTCCTTGTCGAATTAATAGATAACCCTGAAGATGAAATTTCTGTAGGTTCGTTATTAATTTTAGGGGAGATCTCCTTTGCCAATCTTCTCCTCATCGTGCCAATCAGTCGTTTATTTGTAAAACTTAATAAAGAAAAATTGCAGTTGGAATCAGTAACTACTGAAATGACGAAAAGAAAAGAACAACTGCAAAATATTTTTGATAATCTCGATGTAGCGATCTGGTCGTTGGATGTGCAAGAACAATCCTTGCAGGTTTCTACCGAGCTTGAAAGAATTTATGGTGTTTCTCGTGAAGAGATCGTGATGAACCCTGATTCTATTTGGAGTAAAATGATTCACCCAGAGGATCGATTCCTTGCAGAGAACCTAGATCAGCAATTATTTTCAGGTCAACCTGGGAATGCGGTGTATCGAATTTTAAGACGAGATGGCGAAGTCAAATGGGTACAGGATCGAGGGGTACCTATTGTAGATGCCTCAGGCAAAGTAATCCGAATTGACGGTGTCGTCATTGACATCACAGAAATGAAGCTGGCTAATGATCAGATCAAAAAAATGGCTTTTTACGACCCTTTAACAGGACTACCGAATCGGCGATTTTTTGAGAAAAAGTTGTCTGACACCCTAGCTCAAGCCAAATCCCGAGAGGAGCAGTTGGTCATTCTATTCATGGATTTAGACGGCTTTAAGAACGTAAATGATACGTTAGGCCATGAGGCCGGGGATCGTCTGCTTCAGGAAGTGGGTGCTCGCAGTAAAAAATGTATGGGTCCAGCTGATCTTATAGCAAGATTAGCGGGCGATGAATTTACCATATTATTACCTAATGCCAGTGTGGAACGGGCTATAGATGTTTCGCAGAGATTAATTGATGAGATACAAAAACCATTTCTTTTCGCTGACAACCAGGCGAGAGTTACCCCGAGTATCGGGATATCCTTGTTCCCAGAGCACGGAGAATCGCCTGAGAACCTGGTAAAAAGGGCCGATGAAGCGATGTACCGGGCGAAAGCAATGGGGAAAAACAATGTTCAGGTCTATAAAAATGTAGGTGTGACGGAATAAGGGGGAATTTCTCCCCCTTAATCCCAATTATAAAACTGGTACTGGTTCTTCCCCTTTTCCTTTGAACGATAAAGGGCCTGATCAGCATGCCTGTGAAAGGACTCCGGGTCGACCCCATCTACAGGGGCAATGGCGATCCCCATGCTTACAGATATTTTCTCTCCATCAAATTGCAAATCCCTCTGCGTGCACAAATCCTGCAAGTTTTCAATAATCCCTTTCGCGACCTGCTCGGCTTCCGCTTTACTTGTGATGGGCATCACGATAGCAAACTCGTCACCGCCCCAACGGAAAAGGATATCCTCTTTTCGCACGATTGATTTCATCCGGTAAGCTACTGCTTTTAGCAATTCATCCCCTGTTTTGTGCCCTAATCGATCATTCACTAATTTAAAATTGTCTAGATCGATCAACAACAACGCAGTGTTCCCCTTGTTTTCTTGCAGAATTGATGCCAATAATTCATCAAATGCCGCTCGGTTCTTCAAACCGGTAAGACTATCGTGAAAGGCTAGATACATAAATCGAGCAACCCAGTTGGAAACAATAAACGACAGGAAAATCGTAATGATTAAGACGATGGCCAACCGCCAAATAAAGGTCTTCCTCTGCTCGTCAAGGATTAATTGCAGTTCCTTTTCGTTGTAGACAATTTCCAAGACCTTATTCTTTGTCGTGCCCGTGTCCAGATTTGAAACATAATGAACATAGCGGAAGATCGCCGGTTCACCCCTCCACTCCCCTTTGATTTCGATAGTTTCTTTGGAGGATAACGTCTGTTCAAACGCCTTTCTTCTCACTTGCGGTAGCTTCGTTTCATCCAAAACAGGCTCCCCTAGAGCATAACCGCCTATATTTAAAACATTCATCGCATACACGGACGGATACCGCTGAACCAAATCGTTCATTGTCTTTAGGAAGTTAAATTCCTTAAAGATCCTCCCATCCTCGAGAGATATCCCCAACTGGATTAAGTACTTTTTATCGGGGGTGGCCATGTAACTATACTTCTTTATGACCCCGGTGTGCTGTTCAATATCCATTCCATCTGCATAAAATTCCCCCGAAGCTCTTCTCTTTTCTAAAATAGGGACGAGCTTCTTGCAACAAACCGTAAAATCCAGACCAAGATCAGACGAAAGGCTGCTATGGGTGATCACGTTCTGCTGATTGATCATGTAAATATCGAAATTAAGAGCATCCTTTAACTTTTGGAAATCCCATTGATCCAAATGAGGGTTCTCTTGATAGCGCTCTATGACGAAATGGGACGCCGCTTCCATTTTTGTGGCAAGATCTTCCCCAAATAAAAAGTAAGCTTTTTCGATAGTCTTTAAGGAATACTTCACCGTTTCTTCGATTTGCTGTACCTGAAATTGATTATGTTCAATAAATTGTTCCTTTAATTTTAGATAATCCACCGTTGCAATCGTAAAAGAAATCACAATCGCAAACAAAACCATGATTACGGTTATTTTTAGTCTGAAATTCACTTGGTCCCCTTCACATATCTAATACTTGAATTTTGATAAGGATTGATGTAAGGCTTCTGCCATCTCCGAAAGATTATTAGCCATCCCATCGATCTCTTGCATCGCAGCGTTTTGCTGCTCCATAGTCGCCGACAATTCCTCCGAACCTGCTGAGGATTGTTGGCTAATCGCTGCAATATTTTCCACAGCTTGTACAGCCTCCTGGTTTTCTTGTTCGATGCGTTTGGAAGCCTCATTCACTTCCTTCATTTGTTTAACCATATCAGCAACATTTTGGGCGATTTCGTCAAATGCCCTCCGATTGCCAACAATCGCCTGGGATCCCCTTTGGACGGCCTGCACCACACCGTTCATGGATTGTTCAGCCTCCAATGTTTCTTTTTGCACGGCATCAATGATCTTTCCAATCTTCCCCGTGGACTCTGCAGCCTGCGTGGCAAGCAGTCTCACTTCATTAGCGACAACTGCAAATCCTTTTCCTTGTTCACCAGCTCGCGCTGCCTCAATCGCAGCATTCAAGGATAGTAGGTTGGTTTGTGCTGCAATATCATTGATTACTTGGAGAATTTGATTAATCTCCTTGGATTTTTCACCTAGTTCCTTTACAACCATTGCAGTGGTGGCAACCTTTTCCTCGATCATTTTCATCTGCTGCATGGATTGTTCGGCACTTTCGATCCCCTTGTATGAGGACTCCTCCGTTCTTTTGGAGCGAATCGTCATTTTCTCTGTATGCTGATTAATTTGTTTCATTTCCTGATCGACATGTTGAATCTTTTCAAAGGTGTCGTTGGAAAGCTGGGCTTGTTCTGTAGAACCGGCAGCTAATTCCTCGGTTGTGGCAGATACTTGTTCTATGCCCAATTTAATTTCATTGGTTGAGGCGATTAATTCTTCACTAGAAGCAGCAACCTGATCGGAAATGCCTGCGGCATCTTGAATTAAGACTCTCATATTTTCCGTCATTTCGTTCATCGCGTTCGCCAATTGGGCAATTTCATCCTTTGATTTAATCTCTAGCTTTTCTACTCTTAAATTCCCTTTCGCCATTTGATTGATTTGCTCTACCGTTTTATGAATGGGACGAACAAGGGCCCTAGCAATGAAAAAGATGACAATCCCAAGAAGAATCGTTCCAACTGCACCCATCAAGATGCTTAATGTTAATAATTGGTTGGATTCCTTCTTCACTTCCTCCTCTGGGATGGATACCAAAAGCGACCAAGGTGTCGTCGTATTCCCTACAAAAATGGGAGAGTAGACTTTATAGACATCCCCTTGTGTGACCGGTGAGAAATCTATAAAAGAGGCCGTTTGACCTGACTCCACAGCATTCTTAATTTGATCCACGGCGCGAAGTCCCGGAATCTCATAATTACTTTTCCCTACTAAATCTTGTAACTTATGGGCTACAATTATCCCCTGATGCGAGACGATGGCGCCGAATCCCGTTTCATAAAGCTTGATCGTAGAGTTGATTTCCTGTAGGAAATCTAATGAAATATCGACCCCTACTGCCCCTACCACCTTCCCGTTTATTTTTATAGGAGAAACGATTGAGGTCATTAACACTTCCCTTCCTCCAACCTCATAGGCATAGGGTTCCAGGATTACTTCCTTCCCGCTCTCCTTTGCAAGCTGGTAATAATCTCCTTCTCCCTGTTGATCATACCCTTTTAAGCCCTCAACACTTACTTTTCCATCCACCTTTGTCCAATAAGGGATGAATCTCCCCGTTGTATCATGTCCTAAGGTTCCTGCGAATTCGCCATCTTTCCCGTCAAATGCATTCGGCTCCCAAGCGGTCCACGTACCAAGGAAATGTTTATTTTCCTCCAATGCTTTCTTTAACATCGAGTTGGCCAGCTCACGATCCGCCTTATTTTCTTGCACCATGACAGCAAAATTGGAAGCCAACATCCTCGTTGTATCCATGGTAAAATCAAGTTCTGCATCTACCTTTTTTGCCTGTTTTTCCCCTTCGGCAATCGCTAGCTGATTCGCGTAGTCGACGGCAAAAGTGCTTGTCTTATACAGCGTAAACCCGAGAACAGATCCAAAAATAATAAAGCAAGTCCCTAACACGGATATTAATATCTTTGTAAACAGATTCATTTGTTAATTTCCTCCATCTTTCGGTTCAATCCTACCCGTACGTATTCTTTCGCTTTGTTTTGTATTTCGTAATATTGTTGGGTCAAAGTCTCAGGTGTTAAAGGGGGGCTAAAAAGATATCCTTGAACTTGGTGACACTGCTTTTGCTGCAGAATGGATAATTGATCAATTGTCTCTACGCCTTCTGCAATCACGTCAATATTCATTTTTTGCGTGATAGATATAAAAGTTGTGACAATGACGTCATCCTGTTGATCATGCACAAGTCCACGGATAAAGGACTGATCAATTTTAATTCGATCGATCGCTAACTGTTTGAGGTACTGTAATGAAGAATAGCCTGTGCCAAAATCATCTATACTGATACTCACTCCTAACTTTTTCAGTTTTAACAGTGCTTCTCTTGATTGCTCTATATTAATCGTCATACTTTCGGTGATTTCTAGTTCCAGGCAAAAGGGGGATATGCCCGCTTCTTTCAGAATTCCTTCTACTCTCTCAGCAAGATTTTCCTGGTAGAATTGCAGGGTGGATAGATTCACTGCGACGCCCATAGGGGCAAAACCGTCATCCTGCCATTTTCTGAGTTGTTGGCAAACCTTGCGAATAACCCATTCCCCGATGGAAATAATTAACCCTGTTTCTTCGGCAATCGGTATAAATTCAGCAGGGGAGATTCTTCCCTTTTTCGGGTGGTCCCAACGGAGAAGGGCTTCTAGCGCAATAATCTTTCCTGTTCTCGTATCAATTTGTGGCTGGTAGAGAACATGAAACTCCTTATTTTCAATGGCGCGGTACAGATCATTGGTCAAGACCAATCTTCGATAAGCCTTTTCATCCATGCTTGGATGGTAAATCATACAGCTGCTCTTTTGATCTCTCGCTTCATTCAACGCAACATGGGTATTTTTTAATAATACGTTGACGCTATCTCCGTCTTTGGGATAAATGGTCACGCCTATCCGCACATTCATCTTTAGATCCAGCAGTTGCACTTGTATCACAGATTCAAAAGCTTTTTTAATGAGCAGGCAAATTTCCTTGATTTCCTTTTCATCTGCTAGATGGGGTAAGGCAATGACAAACTGGTTGCCCATCATCCTGGCTAGGATGATCTTAGGTGGCAAACATTGCTTCAGGCAATTGGCCACTGACTGTACAATTTGATCGCCCACATGGTATCCCAGGGAGTCATTCATCATTTTAAATCGGTCAATTTCCAACATAAAAAGCGCCAATCTCTGTTTTGGATCCTTCTGCAGCCGCTTCATCAAATCTTCCATAAAAAATCGTTGGTTAGGCAAGCTGGTTAACTCATCGTAATAGGCAAGATACGTGAGTTTCTCCTCCGCTCTTTTTTGATGCAAGAAAGGTTCCTCTACGGAAGAGAAATACAGACTTCTTAACAGGTAATAGTAGCCCATTAATTTGAAACAATGTCGGATAAAATTGGTTATATCGTAAACTCCAAGGTAAAGCGTAAACCTATATTCACCTATCGAAAAATAAACCAGTGAAACGATCAGCATAGGGTAAGGGGTTGAATCTTGATTGCGTTTGAAATATAGGATGAGCAATGTTGCAAGGTGGAGAATGATGACGAGATACTCTAGGGAATTTTTCAGTGAAGTAGTCCCTTCCCCATCCACCGCTAAGGTGGGTAGGGCATCACTCTTCCATATAATACAAAAAGACCATATGAAAAAATAAATTAGAGAACATGCATACATCAGCCATCTTTTCCAGGGAAGAAGCTGCTTCCTAGGGGATAAGACAATAAGCAGCAGTGAGAAAGCCAATGTTATTCTTGAAACCACCCAAAACCATGTGGCCTTATGTGCTGAACTTTCCGTGAAGAAAAAGGGCATGCCTTGATAATTGAAAGCATGAAACAGATCAAATAATCCCATACAGAAAAACAAGGATCCAATAAATAAATGGCGGTTAGAAAGTGTGTACGGAAAGATCATCCACGCCTGAATCGCAATCGTAAAGGATACAATCAGGCTCGACAATTCTAGCAATGTGTGAATGGATAGATAATTCTCCACACCAAAAACACCGTACAATTTTTCTCTAAAGATGAAAACCAAGGCAATAATGAGAAAAGGAAGAAGTAACGATCGATATGCTACCCATATATCCTTGATTTGCTTCAAAACCCGTTTCATCTGTTTTCTCCTTTGATCCGCCATACTCCATGGAGTCTTACGAAAATCAATTCTTGCAAAAATGTACAATTGATTTTAAGTAGTCTGTTCCCTGTTGTTTACACTATGAGAATATTGTTTAATGAAAAATATTTTCACCAAACAAAAATAGTCTATATGTACTAGACTGAATCTTAAATAAACATTTTTTAGTGGGATATTTTGCCTATTTATGTCGTAATTTGTACAATGATTTTTATTTTATTTATTTTTTACGTTTTGTCAAGTGTAAATGGTTCTAATTGTATAATATTTATGTATAATGTAATTATTTTTTAATAACATTAAAACATTGCAATATTTTTTTCAATATGAGTACAATCCGGCCCTGGATTGGTGTATATCTTTATTCCCTCTGGCCACTATCCCCTTGCGTAGGGGGGATGGGTGGGGAGAGGCTGAATCTTGGAAACGGGCCGCGTTGGGTTTTGGGTCTTAGCGATGAAGTTCATTCTTGTCAATTTCAAGGGGCTCTTTGATCTTCATAAGTCCGATGAAGTTCATTCTCACCAATTTCAAGGATCTCTTTAATCTTCATAAGCCCGATGAAGTTCATTCTTGTCAATTTCAAGGGGCTCATTGATCTTCATAAGCCTGATGAAGTTCATTCTCACCAATTTCAAGGATCTCTTTAATCTTCATAAGCCCGATGAAGTTCATTCTTGTCAATTTCAAGGGGCTCATTGATCTTCATAAGCCCGATGAAGTTCATTCTCGCCAATTTCAAGGGGCTCATTGATCTTCATAGCCCGATGAAAACTAATTTACGACATTTTTTTTGCAGATCGTGTGGTCCGTCCGGAAAAATCAGGCCGCATTGGAGCCCCAACTCACTCCTCCACCTCCCAACGCATATGTTGATCGTGGGCGAATAAGGAGGGATTACAATTTGCAAGAGGTTTTATTTGAACATCGGTTTTGGCTGCAGATTTTAGGGGATCACTCCCGGTTTATTTTGCAATCGCTTGCGCCGAAAGAGCAGCAGGAAATTCAAAGGGCTACGATTTTTAAACAGCTCTTCGACAATACGCTAGAACGGGCGCGAGCAGAGCTTTCAGATGAGGAGATCCTTCAACTCACCCAGTGGGTTTGCCGTCCTGTGTCGGAGTTTCGGGAATTTAAGCTTCATTTGATCCGGCGGCATTTGCAAGGGAAAATCTCGATCTCGCTGCCTCCCACTTTTATCAATCATATGGTGAATGAATTGGAGGAATATTGGCGGATTCTTCAGTGCGTGTTGTCTCAGGGGGGTGTGCCGACGGATCATCCGGTGCATCATCATTTGCTGTGGCTTTCGGATGCGGTCGGCCATGCTGGGTCCCTGTCTGCTGAGCTTGATTTGGTAGAAAGAAGGTTGAAGGAAAAAAGCGATACATTCACGAAGCATTTTCAGGATTTTTATTTGAAGGCAGTGGAAATGGCGGGTTATCTGCGGACCCAGTTGGATCAATTTCCTGCTTTAACGCGGTTCAACAGTCTGGCTGAGTTGGAGATGCATCTATTCCAGGGATTCCTTCGAGAGCTGGAGGAATACAAGTTAAATGATGAAGTGTTGGGGACTTTTTCACCCTTGATGGCGGACCATATGTTTCGTGAGGAATGCTATTATTTGACAAAGCTGTCCCAGGTCTCGGAAGTGAAAAAGCCGGATTGCAATCCGGCGAAACCGAGGGTGGAGGAGTAAATCCTTATAGGATCCCCACTGGCAGGTAATAGGAAAGATTATTCGTGATCGTTCCCCCCACCCGATAACCGAATGCGGCCGATTTTCCATGGAGCAGGAAGCTTCCAAGGAGAAGTTGGCCATTTTGTTGTCCTTTTTCACTCTGAAAAGGCATGGTGGGATGCTCGACATATTGCTGATAAACTGGGATGTATTGCGAGTACGAGCGCTGAGCATCAGCGTGGAACAGCTGGCCATCCCCACCGAATAGTTCCACCGTGTCCCCTTCTCTCCCGAAGGTCGGCTTTTTTACGTAGGGGAGACCTTTGTGTAAAAAAGGATCCGGTTCAAGATAAGTGGGGAGAAAGTATTCCTCAATCCACCCATGCTCTTCTTCTGTAAAAAACGGATGGTGTTCTTCATGTAATCCCCAGATCACCGCCTGAACAGCCTTATTTTGCAATAAAAAGGCGGAGGGTGGATTAATCAAAGCGAGCTTCCTCTCCGCCACTAGCTGCAGCAGCCATAAACCAATCGGGTTGCCTTCCTCATCTTCATCCGTGATTAAGCTTTCGATGGGGAAGGTTTGCCGATACAGGATATCGATTTTCCTCCCCTCCTCATCAAACAGTCCGACACCTTGCTGGATCTGGAGTTTATGGAGCGGAGTGAACCTCGATGGCACCCCCTTTTGAAGGTACAGGACGGTTTTGCGATCCTCAATGTTATCCTCGTGTGCGGTAAAAACAATATGCGGAGTTTCCTTGGATGTGCTTTGCTCTGTACTTTCCCGAACTGCTTTTTGCAACAGCCGTTCCATGCCTTCGTTTGGATTTTTCACACCAAATTCCTGGCAGACCAGCCCATTGATATGAAATAACTCTTTAATAAAAGTAGGAGTATCTGCATTGATTTCGATGCATTTATAACTATCTCCATAGGGGATGAGATCGAGTCGGGAAATTACACTCTCAGCAGGAAGGGTTTTTAGCCTGATAAAAGAAAGAGTTTCCTTTGGGAACCCCATTTCAAGAAGCGTTTCATCGGGCACCTTTCGAAGCAAGGATCCCATTTTATAAAAAATGGAGCCAATCCGCTCACTGACAAGACGAATCTGTGCCGCCTCTCCCTGATTGATCAGCTTAATATCATAAAGCGCATATTCTTCTCCATATAGATCCGCCCAAAACCCCTCTATTTCCCCATAAAATTGCTGTCGTTTCGCATGATACGCTTGCCCGCTCAATCTTCTTCCTCTCCTACATCCTTGACATACAGCACATACACGCCGCGATCTTCATCAATCTCCGTAGACATGACGACTTTCTGCCCGATTCCGGGAATATCCACCACATCCTTTAAGAGAAAACGAATCACATCCAAATGGGTCTCACGGGAAATGCGGGAGATCAGCCGAAAGTTCTCTCGCTCATTCGGGCTACGGAACTCGATATGCAAACCTGCACCGCGAAAACTTTTCTCATCTTCTCCTGATAGATTTCTTCCGATTTCTTTAATCACCAAGATCTCTTCTTCCCCGTTCATCTCATTGGACGTGAGCTCGTATTGGGTTCCTCTCATAATGAAATAGGTGCAAAGCTGCCTCGCGTATACTTCGTCAATCTCTACATTTGGAATGGTATATTCATAAAACGGCTCATAGTGGCCATTTCCCTTATCTATATAATAGACTAATTTCTTCAATGCCTTTCCCCACCTTAATTAATATGTTAGACATTTTGCTACGACCCAGCCAATGGCTAACGATAAGGATAGTAAAATGGTACCCACTGCTCGGTTATCTTCTTCAATCGCTTGATGAATACTAAAACGGATCGTAATCACTTCTGCTAGAAAAAACACAATAATTTGCGAGAGAATCCCGATGACTCCCCAAATGGCCATATCTAGCAGGGATACAGAGTATTCAGCGGCAGCTCCCAACACAATGGCCAGACCAAAAATTTTCCCGCCAAGGGACATGGCCGCCGTTACATTTTTTTCTGCAATCATGCGAAATTCCTTTAATTTCGGTGTACTGATTTCAAACAATACCACTCCTAAAAGAAGCAGAAGCAGGGAAACCCCTAAATAAGATGCAAAATTGATATATAAATTCATGATGATCCTCCCTTTCGGCTTTCGTATTAGGGTGCTTATCCCCCGAAGAAGCTTTTCGATCCGCTGCCAAATCCAGAGCTTCCTTTGAATGAGGAGCTACTCTTATAGCTTTTGTAAGCACTGCTATGCTGCAATGAGCTTTTGCTTTTATAATACCTGCCGCCATGATAATAGCTCCCACTGTGACTTGAACTCCTGTCATCACATACCCAGACACCATCATCACTGTCCCATTCCCAATCCCTACAACTTGGATCATTCGGAGGTGGACCTGGAGGATTTGAACCGCATCCTGCAAGACCTAGTGCAAGTACGGTTGTTGAAATACCAGCCATAACCTTTCCCGTTTTCCCCAATACGTTCACTCCCCTTTCCTTCCTGAGAGCCCTGTACCCCTGCAAGCAATGCAGGGGTAAATGATACATTTAAACATACTAATGTACGAAGTAAAAATATTACAGGGTCAATGGTCGCAAAATCAAATGGGGTCTTTTGATCTATGGTGGGTACAAGGTCGGGATTCGTTGGGAGCGGGGAATGGAAAGCTGGATCGGGTGGAGCGGACACAGAACTCCTTTTAGGGAAGTATCCACTTTCAAATTACTCTATGGAAAATTCGATCCACCAACCATCTGAAGGATTCGCATTAAGCATGAGAGCATTCGTGTTGGTGCTTCCAATAAAGATTCTCAATAATTGAGGAAGGTTGGAGTTGTTGGTGTAAATCGTAGAATTGGGGATTTCTTCATTAAAATTAGACTGGGATACATAACCTGCCCCTGAGGGGAAAGTATCAACAAAAAGTCTTAGGTCATCAAGGAAGAAGAATCTCGTTCTTTTAATAACAAGGCTGCTTTCCGCTGGAATGCTAGCTGTAATTCTTTGAAAAAAGGTAACGCCTCCTGGACTTATATTAAGAGTACTATCTCCTCCAACTGATCCACTTACTTGAAACCGATTAGACCGATTTCTGATTCCCATAATTATCAACTCTCCCTTTTTCATATAGTATGTTGTTATGGAAAAGGAAGAAATGATAAAACGATCTAATTTAAACCTACAAGATAAAAAATATTACCGGATCGAAATCTAATCCCAATGCGTCATGAGTTAGCAGAGAAGATAGGATTACCATGTGTCTTATATTCTGAGGGGCTGTCCAACCAGACAAATAGAAGGAGATCAGCTTGAATTCGGACTGAATTCCACTGTTCCTCCCATCTCAGTCCCAATTATACTTGGCTTCGGACTGAGGAAGCCGCACGGGCCCTCGCGAATAAGAGGATTCCCCCCCTACAACACAGCAAACTCAAACCCCTTTCTCCGGATACTATCAATAATCTGCGGAAGCACTTGAACCGTCTGCTCTAGTTCATGAAGAAGAACGACCGAACCCTCTCGCACATGATAGTCCACGTTGCAGACAATATTTTCTGGTGTGCCCTTATTGTCCCAATCAAAAGAGGAAATCTCCCACATCACTGGAGTCAGATTTAAGTTTAATAGAATGGACATCGTATCTTCGTTGTACTGCCCAAATGGCGGTCGAAAATAGGTGACTTTTTTTCCCGTGATCTCTTGGATTTTATCTATATTATTTTTAATTTGCTTATATTGTTGTTCCTTTGTTAGCTTGACCAGGTTTTTATGTGTGTGCGTGTGTGCACCGATTTTATGGCCTTCATTTAAGATCCGCTCCCATGCTCTTTCCTTGAACAATAATCTCGATTGCCAAAAAAACATGGCCTGAACCTGCTTATCCTTTAAAATATCTAAAATGGAATTCAAATGGCGGCTCGGACCATCATCAAAAGTTAGTATAACCTCATTCATCATCGGCCTAATTTGGTTGCCATTTGTTATCCACCTGTTATCTTGAAGATCGTACACGACCTTTTCATCGACTATTCACGGACTATGCATGCTTGTTTCTCACTCCTCCTTACAGTTTATTTTAAGCTATAAATTAAATTATGCGTACTTTTAAATCGTAGAAGGGACGGTTACCTCCTAAAAATGGTGAACGGGACAGAAAAAATAGGGGGAGAAAATCCACCTATTTCACCTGATTTGCAAGGGCAATTCCTATCCTTATTGAAATTAATTCTATTTTACTATTAATTTTATCAGAATATTTAAACGGTATAGAGAGGTGAGTGAACTATCTTTTCAGCAAGGAGGTGATCAATCCCCTTCAAAGTATTCAGTGCCATGGGCGGAAAAAGCAGGCTTATCATCGGTCCAGGTGCACATAGTAGCATCAATGATCTTTTGCCCTATGATTTTAAGGATTACCAAGTGGTATGGTTTGACCACTACTTTCGAGGGATCGATAAAACGGCATTAAAAAGAGGACAGCGTGCTGATGTATGTGCAGGGGCCAAATCAGTGGCAGTTTGAAAAGGCCTACTGAGACCAGTAAAATTATTACTGTAAAGTCCCAACACAGACCTAATTTTCACCCTAACCTTTCCGAAATAGCATCGGATTCGGATTGGCTTACCCCTTTTTTTCAATACCACTTATTGTTTCCTCCCAACTAGCCGACCGCCTCCCATATTCGTTAATCTCTGTTAATACCCCATTCGCTGATTCACCTCACACCTTCCCTCCCTAACATCACCCTTAAGGCATACGAAGAGAAGCCAAGCATATCGCGGCGACAAGGCCCACCCGCCCCTGGAAAGAACAGCTTCACTGATGGTTCAAAAAAATTAAAAAGGATACATTCACTGTACCCATAACTTATAAATTATACGTAAAAAAACAAGCCTCCCGGCTTGTTCACAGGGATGAATCCATTACAGCCAGCCCCTCCATTTTTCATTAGGTTTTGGACACATTCGGCTTTGGCTACTCCTGACTCACAGGATACAGGATTCGGAGAGACCGACTGGAATGTCTTCATCCTTTCTTGTCTCTATTATAAACTTAATTTTCAGGTAAGTCTGTTAATATATTGTGCCAATTATAACAAAGCTCGTCAACCTGCCTCCCTCGAATGCCGTCATCATTCAACACAATTAGGGCTGATTATTGATTTCCTCTCAAGCCTTCTGTTGCATTTCCTGGGAAATTGTCGAAAGGTTGGCATGCTCGACTCCAATTGAGAGACTTGATCCCGCATATCTGTTTTCCCATTGTGGCGAGAGTTGGTTACTCTCTTATTTCTAAGGGGAGCAAAAAATGGAGCGCCACAAACTGGCACTCCACTCTTGGTCACTCCAAGCCAGGTTCCTGTCGTAGCTGGATCGGCGCCTTACGGCCATCACCACTACTAACGACAACACCCGCCTTCTCCTCCACCGCCGCAACCTCGAACGTATCCTTTAACTTTGCTTTGGCAGCAATATACGTTCCCGTGCTAAAGATGGTCAGCGTCACGATCATGTGCAATGATGAAAATAGCACAGGAAGCTTACTCATTAACATCGTAAAACCAATGAACATCTCCGTCAGCACCAGCCCGACAAGGAGATAAGCCGCCCCAACCAGCTGGCGAAAATGCGTCGCCAAAAATAAGATATACGCCACACTGACCAAGATTACGGTTCCAAGGATCGCATGAAAAAAGTATAGATATTGGGAAATGACCATCGACTCTACCAAACGCTCAGAAAGCTCAATCCCCATCAGGACTTCACTTGCTGCACTGTGCTTGAAGAAAGCGCCGACCACCATTTCAACCAATACCATAGCTAGCACAAGGATCGAGGGTTGGGATAGCTTTTGATCATCACTACATTGTCTCTCACTGCCAGACCCCCGTGCCCCGACCTCAGCCACAACCGGCTTCCTCCTCAAAGCTATCGTCAACGAGATCAAGCTGCCGAGCAAGCACAGCCCCGCGATAATATCCAACACTGTGAATCCCGGAGGGGTTTCCAGCAGGACGTTCATCCCTCCTGCTCCGGCAGTGGCAAGGAGAAAAAACACGCTGCCCCCGGCGAATCGCCTGATGGCCCGATCCCCCTTGCTCACCCTAAGAGCGACGAGAAAATTAGCCAACACCACGAATCCAAACATCCCAACGACAATTCGGTGGGTATACTCAATAAAAATCAGCGGATCGGAAAAATCCGGAATCACACTTCCATTACAAAAAGGCCAATCCGTTCCACAGGCATCGCCCGCTTCGGTAGCGACAACGAGGATTCCCTGGAATAATACAACAAACGCCATGACGGTGGTGAACAGGGAGAATCGCCGCGCAAATTTCATCTTCAACACTATCCCCTTTGCACCGACCATAATCTTGGGTTGTCGGAGCCTTTCAACTGGCCCGGCTTTACCGAACCACCCAATCCTTTTTTCGGACCGCCAAGCCCTTGACCCGGTTCTTCCACCTGTTCCGGCTCCTTCGCCCTTTCCCTATGCGCCCACCGATAGAACGTAAACGCCAAGGCCGCGCCATAAACAATCTCCTGTGTGATCTTCATTAGCACACCGCCGATTTTCTGATCCTCTAGAGGGGTCATTCCCCCCAAGAACTGTGGTCCACCCAGTGAATGCAAGATCGTAGCAGGGTCGCCTGAAATACACAATCCGAGAGCGGTTGCCCAGGTCTGCGGATCCGTATATGTGGCATAGATTGGATGGTTGCCAAAAACAATCAACGCACAGGACGGCGACAACAGGAAGGCTCCGAGGTAAAGATAGCCGATTTTGCGAATCGCGGATAGGTCCTGATGACTGGGGATCGGCGAAAGCAACGGCCACCAAACGAGCACCGCGCTGATGAACAACACTGTGGTGTAGACGGTTTTGACCACCAGATTGGTCATTGAAAGGTCGAAGATATATGGCATGTGGTAGATAGAAAACAGGGTGGCAAACATGACATTAGCGAGAATGGGTCGAGAGAAGAAACCGAGAACGCGCATGAACCGATTGTCTCGTTTGTAACGCATGTAAAACCAATTTGGCAATCCCATGATCACTAAAGGAGGGACGATGATATATAAAATCGCCATCTTGATCATGTGCATAAAAAACAGGAAATGTCCCAATAGGTCGATCGGACCGCCGACGGCTAAGTAAAATAAAAAGAGGCCTGAATAAAAGGACAACATCCGCCACCCTGACACGGAACCAGGTAAAATGAAATAAGCATAAGCCACAGCAATGATCACCGTAACGGCAATCCACCACGGACTCCATAGATGGGCAAAGGAAAAGGTTTGAAAGATAATCATTTGCTGACCTCCATTTTAGAGAAAAAGCTTACGCTTTAGCCCGGTGATGTAGCGATGGGGTCAGACCCCTTTGCCAGGCTAAAGCGTAGAACGGTTTCTTACCACCAAACTAAGGACGAACAAGCAAAGACGACGATGATTGCAGCAAAGAAACCGGAAAGCATAAAGGTGATCGGGAAATCATGTCCCTTTTGGTTCAAGTGCATCCAATAGGCAGCCTGGAAAATTGCTTGTGCGATGCCGATGATCAATATGAACGGAATCACGAAAGTCTTCGAGATCGTGCCTAACCCGACCGCAATAAAAGCAAGAACCGTCAATAAAATCGAAAGGGCGAAGGCGATGAGGTGGCCTTTGTACCCGTGCTTTTTTGCCAATTTTTATCCCACCATTCCAAAAAGATATACGATCGTAAAGATAAACACCCACACCAAATCGACAAAGTGCCAATACAAGCTGGCCACATAATATTTCGGCGCCACATAGGTATCGATCGGACGATTGATATTTCTCAAAAGCAAGGTGCTGATCCACAAGACCCCAAACAACACGTGTGCACCATGGAAGCCAACTAGCGTGTAGAAGGAAGAACCAAATGGGCTGCTCGTAAACGTATGTCCTTCATGGACGTATTCTACAAACTCGTAAACTTCAAGCCCTAGGAAGGAGGCACCGAGCAGAACGGTGACAGCAAACCAAAACCTCATTTTCGAGGCCAGGTTGCGCTGCATCGCCATGATCGCAAAAACACTTGTCAAGCTGCTGACCAACAAAATCGCAGTTGCGGTAAAGACCATAGGGATAGCGAATAGCTCAGCCCCTGTCGGTCCTCCATTCACTGAGTTGCGGAAGGTCATGAAGGTACCAAAAAAGGTAGCAAACAAGACCGCCTCCGCCGACATATATAACCAAAACCCAACCAGCTTTGCTCTGCCTTCTTGTGTCGCTTTTTCCGGATGTGCAGGAAGCCCATTCGCTTTGAAATCTAATGTACTCATGCCGAGTGATGAACCCCCTTTTCTACGTGTAATCCTTCTGGATGGACGTGCTGTCCATGATCATCTTTGATGGACCGAATGAACATACAGACTCCGGTGATCCCGAAACCAAGGAATACCCCGAACCAACTTGAATAGATAAATCCGTAACCCGCGATAAACGTTCCAAACGCCATGATCATCGGAATGATCGATGGATTTGGCATATGGATTTCGGCGAGCGGTTCAGCGTACTGCATTTCTTTTTTCCCTTGCATCTTTTCATACCACCATGGATCGTTGGAACGAACGATTGGTGTCCGGGCAAAGTTGTACTCAGGCGGCGGCGATGGAATCGACCACTCTAAGGTACGGCCATACCAAGGATCTTGCACGGCTTTTTCCCCACGGGCAAAAGTAACGATCACGTTAATCACAAGCAAAATCACCGCAGCAGTCATAAAGAAGGCTCCGACCGAACTAACAAAGTTCGCGGTATCCCATCCTTGATTCGGCAGATAGGTGAACACGCGGCGCGGCATTCCCCAAAGCCCTAAGTAGTGCTGGATATAGAACGTTAAGTTGAACCCGATTAAGAATAGCCAAAACATCCATTTCCCCAACGTTTCGTTGAGCATCTTGCCAAAAATCTTTGGCCACCAGTAGAACATCCCAGCAAAGATAGCCTGAACGATCCCACCGACGATTACATAATGGAAGTGGGCAATAACAAAATACGTATCGTGGAACTGGAAGTCTGCTGCGGAAGAGGCAAGCATCACCCCGGTGATCCCACCGATCACAAAGCTCGGGATAAAGCTGACCGCGAAAAGTCCGGCTGTGTTGAATTGAACTTTTCCTCCGATCATCGTGAAAATCCAGTTAAAGACCTTGATTCCCGTCGGCACCCCGACAAGCATCGTGGCAATCCCGAAGACAGAGTTGACCGTTGGCCCCATCCCCACTGCAAACATATGGTGGGCCCAAACCATAAATCCGATAAATCCGATTAAAACGGTAGCAAATACCATCGAGTGATAGCCGAACAAACGCTTTCTGGAAATTGCGGCGATGACATCGGAGATAATCCCGAAAGCTGGCAACACCAACAGGTAAACCTCTGGGTGTCCGAAGATCCAGAAGATATGTTCATATAACACGACGTTCCCGCCGGCTGCAACATCAAAGAATTTGGCATCAAACATTCTTTCAAACATTAGTAAGAACAAGGCTCCAGTAAGTGGAGTAAAAGCAAACATGATCAACGCCGAAGCTACCACGGTAGACCAGGTGAAGAGCGGCATCCGCAGCAAAGTCATGCCTGGTGCACGCATCGTAAAGATGGTGGTCAGGAAGTTAATTGCTGACATGATCGTCCCCGCACCGGAAATCTGTAGGCCCAGCACAAAGAAGTCTGTTCCTTTATAGTCGAGTGCTAAAGGTGCATACGACGTCCAACCTGCCTGGGGTGCTCCACCTAGGAAGAAGCTGGAGTTGGTCAATAAAGCTCCGAAAAAGAACATCCAAAAACCAAGTGAGTTCAAAAACGGAAAAGCCACATCCCGTGCCCCAATCTGCAACGGGACCACCCAGTTCATAAAGGCAAAGAGGAGCGGTGTCGCGGCAAAGAACAGCATCGTTGTCCCGTGCATCGTCATGACTTGGTTAAACGTTTCCCCGTCGAGAAAATCGTTCATCGGATACATCAACTGAATTCGAATGAGCAAGGCTTCTAACCCGCCCACTGCAAAGTAGAAAATCCCCGCAAAAAAGTAAAGTGTTCCAATTTTCTTATGGTCAACCGTTGTTAACCAGTCCCATAGACTAAACTTCTTATCTAAATAACTCGTCGCCACTTGTGATTGAACCTCCCTATTCTAATTTCAGACCCAAGAGATACTCTGTTAATGCTGACAGCTGATCCTCATTTAATCCCAGATCCTGCATCGGATTTGGCATTTTATTTTGCTGCTTGACCTTTTGCGGATCCTTCAGCCATTTCATCGTATTTTCTTCGTTCAATTCCAAGTAACCCGCAACGGTTGAACGATCCCCAAATCCTTTCATGTTCGGACCGATGCTTCTTTGTGTCCCATCGGTAGCGTGACAACCCATACAGCTTTTTTGGAAAAGCTGTTGCCCTTCTTCCGCCTTTGCTGTGGCTGGTGCTGGGTTTTCTGGTTTCTTCATCTTTTCAATCCAGGCTTCGAATTCTTCTTTCGTTACAACCTTTACTTTAAAGTCCATAAGGGCATGACCTGCACCGCAAAGCTCCGTACATTTCCCCTGATAGACTCCCGTTTCTTTCGCCTGAAGCCACATCTTGTTGGTATTGTCCGGGTTCGTATCCATCTTTCCACCTAGCGCCGGAACCCAGAAAGAGTGAATGACATCCTTGGATTTCAGCTCCAGCCCTACCTTTTCCCCGACAGGCATATACATATCCTGCGCGGTGATCACACCGTACTCCGGATATTCGAATTCCCACCAGAATTGGTTGGCGGTAACCTTTATTTTCATCGCATCCTCTGGCACATCAGCCAGCGCAAATTCGGATTTCACCGTTGGAATGGCAATAATGATAATTAAAACGAGCGGAATCGCCGTCCAAAGAAACTCGAGCTTCGCATTCCCTTCCACCTGCTTTGGGATGGAGTTGTCGCCAGGCTTTGCGCGATATTTGACGAGTGCATATATAAATAGGAAAATGACAATCACTGTTACAAAAAGCATCACATACGTGGTCAGCTTAATCAGATCATACTGCTGCTCTGCCCCCTCACCTTTGGGGATCATCGCAGACAGATTCTCCTGCCCCGCACATCCGGATAATGTGAGCGCTGCCAATGCTAGTAGAACGATGTAGCGCCCTATTGTCTTCCAATTTTTCATTGAGTTTTGAACCACTTTCCACCCTCCTGATCATCTTTTGTTACCTTTAGGAAAAGCTTCTTCATCGAATGGGATTTAATAGAAGCTTTTCATACCCCGAAAAAAATGTAGGCCTTGCGCCTCCCCCTTAAATCACCTCCGGTGCATTACCTCTGAGAGGTATATAGTACAGTTTTAAAATAACTAAACTGTTTTTTACATTAAAACGGTGGTAACGCCACTTTTTGTTAAGGAAAAATTATCACAATGTGGAGAGGGTCTATGTGATTTTTGTCACACAAAGTGGTGACGAAATTGTTACAAATTGGGTATTTTTGGTAGAATTGAATTAAAGTTTAATAGGGTTGATTTGACGGACTTGGAGCGAGGGAAAGGAACCTTTTTAGGTGTATTTTTTACACTTATTTTTTGAGTTGGGGTGATTTCGGCGGGAATAGGGTAATTTTTTACACCTATTGCTGGAAAAGTCGGGGATTTTATTGTATTTGAAGGTAATAGAGGTAAATTCCCCTCCTATTTCGGGAATTTTTACCCCTTTTTTTGGATTTAAGCGAATTTTTTACCCCTATTTCATTAGGGGTCCAAAAGAGTACTAGGCAGATTGATCAAGGGATGAATAGATGGAACAAATCCAACTAACCCAATCATTGATCCTTTGGATAGGCGGTTTAGTTGGAAATTCTCCACTTACCTTTTTGAAAGATGCTATTTTTGGCCCTTTGAAACTGGCATAATTGGACCCTTTCCCACTATTTTGAGGATTATTATCTCTCCCGTTCAGGTTTAGTGGAGAAAATCCAATTATGCATCGAAGCTTGTCCGAAATCCTACCGGATTCGGCATCTCTATCTATTCGTTAATTCCTCCACAGCCCGTTGGGTTGCTTCATATTGCTCCATGTTCTTTTTGGCTTGATCGGACAGCTGGTCGATAGGGATTCCTCCATCAGAATCTTGGATTTTCCGCATCTGTTCCATGTAGTCTTGAGCTTCTTGGGTCAACTCGACTGGCTGGTTTTGCCCTTTTTCCTTTTCATAAAAATAGTTATCCAACACGCTTCCAAAGTTTCCAGCAACAACGACATACATGGGTTGGGTGTACTCTCTTCCAAAAGCATCTGTTAGATACACGATCGACTCGCCAACCGGAAGGGCCCGCACGGTTGCTAGATCCCCTTTAGTAATATTGTTCGACCCATAATATACGATTTGTACATAAACAGGATCCTGTGTGGTTCCACCCCAATGGGCGAGCGCCTCGGTTACGGTATCCCCGTCATTTTGAAACTCCCTGATATCATCTATTCGTAGATTGGCTAATTCCAGGATGGTAGATTCATATTTGGACACATTTTTGGCTAGTAACCCGTATGAGATCTGTTCTGTCTTTCCATCTAGTGAATTCGCATCTCGATTTCCAAAGAATAAATTCCCATTTGCAGCGAGCGTTTGATAGGAACCACTAGATTACTAGGTTCTGGTTACTAGCCTGGATTGACGTTGTGCAACTACTATCAAAACTGTACCAAAAGGATACCGTACTCGGTGAAGTCATGAGTAATAAAAAAGCCTTGATTCTCAAAATGAGAACCAAGGCAAAACATTATCTGACGATTATTAAGGTGAAGTTAAAACCACCCTGCCCATGCCCCTTGCAAGGAATACTCTATCCTCCCCACCTACCCTATATAGCATGCCACAACCGATCTGCTGTTTTAGGCGGTGTTTCACCGAGCTTATATTGTGCCAATATATCACGGTTGAAGATGATTCCATGTCCCGGTTCAGTTGGCGGTACAAATAATCCGTTGTTTACACCGACATCATTTGCCAAGATGCCGAGTTCGCGGAACGAACCTCCTTCCACATCTTCAAGGATTCTAGCATTTGGGATACAGCAGAGTAGTTGACCGGTAATTTCCAGCATGAAATGAGGAGCCATAGGTACATTCCAAGCTTGGGCCATACTCGCGATTTCAAGATACGGGGTTACCCCACCCACTCGAATGACATCCGCCTGAACAAAGTCACAAGCCCCACTTGCTAGATATTCGTTAAACTGATATTTGGTATAAACGTTTTCACCGATAGCAATTGGTGCATCTACCAAACGACGCAAGCGGGCATGGCCTTGGGTATCATCTGATAAGAGTGGCTCTTCAATCCAATAAAGATTGAAGGGGGCATAAGCTTTGATCGCTTCGACAGCAGAAGTAATATCCCACCCTTGATTCGCATCGACCATCAGATTGCGCTTTCCAATTAAGTTACGAACCATATTTAGCCGTTCCAAATCTTCTTCTAGATCTGGCTTCCCTACTTTGATTTTAAATGCTTGATAACCTTGATCCAACCAGCGACGAATTTGATCTTCAAGCTCAGAAAGATTTAGATTCAGATTCACACCACTTCCATAAGCCGGAATGGCCTGGCGGGTTTGGCCAAGCACTTGCACAAGCGGCCTATTTTGTTCTTTTGCCACAAGGTCCCATAATGCAATATCAAGGGCTGATAATGCCATGGTGGAAATTCCGCCGCCACCTGCATCATGTGCTTCTTTCCATAATTGATGCCACTGTACGCGAGGGGCAATTTCGGCACCTATCAATTTAGGAGCAATATACCAATCGATGAGGGCCTGGATGGCCTTTCCCCCGACTCCAACACTATAACTAAAGCCTGTTCCAACCAATCCATTATCGGCAGTAATATCGGTTACAACCACTTCGATGTGGGTGACCTGATGGGTCTGATCACCCCAAGGCTTTTTTAAAGGAACATTGTACGTATTGGTTTCGATTTGAGCTACTCTCATAACGAATGAACACCCTCTCTTAGTAAATTTATTTGAACTCGACTTACTTGCTCCCCTTTATTTAATAACTAGATCTGGAAGCCACATATATAACTGGGGCAAGTAGGTAATTACAATAAGAGCAACAAATAACGCAATATAGAAAGGCCATACAGCTTTCTGGAAATCAACAATTTTTACGCCAGCAATCGAACAAGTGGCAAACATTAGCATGCCGAGAGGTGGCGTTAATTGCCCGATTAATAAGTTAATCACTATAATCACCCCAAAGTGAAGGGGATCGATCCCTAATTCAGTAACCAAAGGCATAAGGACTGGTACCAGAATAATCATGACTGCCATGGTTTCCATAAATAGACCTAAAATAAAGAAGAAAATATTGAGCATGAAGAGTGTGATATACACATTGCTTGAGATTGAAGTGAACAGTTCCAATACCATTTGAGGAACCTGCTCAAGCGCCAGAATCCATCCAAAAGGAGAGGCAGCTGCGACAATCAGCATGATCACGGTCGTATCCATGATTGTTTCCTTCATAATGGAAGGCACATGCTCCAATTTCAGCTCTCTAGTAACAACTCCTACGACTAAAGCATAGACAGCCGCTACCGCTGCAGCTTCCGTTGTGGTGAATACACCGGTAAGAATTCCCCCGAGAATGACTATGGGCATAAACAATGACCAAGAAGCAGCCTTTGTACTGTTCCACAGGTTTAGTAATGAAAACTTCATTTTGTCACTTAACCCATACCCGTATCTTTTGGAGAGAATGTACACGGTGATCATCAAATAAAGTCCGACGATTAAACCGGGGATAGCCCCCGCAATAAACATCTTTCCAACCGAAACACCGGCTAACCAACCGTAGACGACGAACAATATACTCGGTGGAATAATCGGCCCAATGGTAGCTGACGCTGCTGTTACAGCAACGGAAAATGGTTTAGGATATCCTTTAGCCACCATTTGAGGAACTAGAATCTTTGTTGTGGCGGCTGCATCCGCAATCGAGCTTCCAGAAACTCCCGCCATCATCACACTGGCCAAGACGTTAACCTGGGCAAGCCCCCCACGGATATGACCAACAATTGCATTCGCTAAACCAAACAGCTTGTTCGCCATGCTTGTGTGATTCATAATAGATCCAGCCAAAATGAAGAGCGGTATCGCCAGCAAAGGAAAGCTGTTTGCTCCGGCCATGACCCGTTGAATAAACATGGTCCCAGGTGTGTCTGCCAGCATAATGAAGACAAAAGATGTCAATGCAATTGCAAATGCAATAGGGACATTCAATAAAAAAAGCCCGAATAAGACAAAGAGGATCATAGAGACCAAGAGGAATCACTCTCCTTTGCCTCTTTTTTCGTGAAAATAAGCTTTGATAGTTTTTCCAGCATGCGAATCAGCATAAGGATTGAACCGACGGGGACAGCTAAGAAAACATATTTCCAAGGAAGTTGAAGGGCTGTTGTTTTATCAGTTGCAAAGGCAACCTGTTTAAATCCGTAATAGATAAAGACGACCAAAATAAGGATTACTGCAAGATGTCCAAGCCATTCCAAACCGTTTCGGAGCCTATCCACTTTAATTAATTTGGTAAGATCAAGTTGGATGTGACCCTTCTCTCGAAGAACAATACTGCTTCCAACGAAGGTCATCCAAATAAAGCAAACTAACGCCATTTCCTCTGACCAAACCAAAGGATTATTAAGCACATAACGAAATATAACCCCCAGAAAAACACTGACAGTTAGGACAACCAAAGTTAGACCAGAGATGATATTTTCTATCCAGCGTATTCCTTTCAGCAATCCCCCCACATTTCCACCTCCGATGTGTGTAAGTCCCAGCTGCATAACAGCCGGGACATTTTAGTTTAAGCTATTAGGGTTTAAATTCAGATTTTGCTTTTTGTACGCGATCATAAAGGTCTGCTCCCCATTTATCGGCAAATAGGTCGTAAACGCCCCGAGTAGCTTCTTCAAAAGCTTTCTTATCTACATCCTCAATGATCTTTACACCTTCAGCTTTGATTTTTTCTAAATCACTTATTTCCGCTTCCATTTGCATTTCTGTCATGGCATCGCCTGCTGCTGTAATCTCTTCCTGGATAATTTGCTGCAGCTCAGGGGATAAGCCGTTGAACCAGGCTGCATTTGCTGTCACATGGTTGGACTGAAGCATATGGCCGCTCATCATGACATAGTCTTGCACTTCATAAAACTTCTTTGCCCAAATGGTTGGGATTGGATTTTCCTGAGAATCTACTACCCCTTGCTGAAGAGCCGTGTAGACCTCAGAGAAGTTAATTGGTGTCGGGCTAGCTCCCATGGCTTTTCCCATCTCTACAAAGATTGGAACATTAGAAACCCGGAACTTCTGGCCGACCATATCGGCGGGTGTGCGAATCTCTTTATTTGCCGTGATATGACGCCAACCCCAATACCAAGCTGGGTCAAGAACTTTTAATCCGTGGTCTTTTTCAAGATTTGCATACACTTCTTTTCCTAGATCGGATTCACGCATTACCCACTTCGCTTGATCCCAGTTATCCCATAGAAACGGTCCATTAAAGATTTCAATCTCCGGGTTAAATACACCTAAGGCTCCAGGTGAACTGAATACCAATTGAATGGCACCTGATTTAGTCTGTTCGATCATATCCCGCTCAACCCCGATTTGCTCTGCAGGATATACTTTAACTTCTACAGCACCACCCGTTCTTTCCTTAACTTTTTCTGCAAACGCTAAAGCTGCTTTGTGCGTGGGTTCACTTGTTTCTGAGCTGTGTCCAAATTTAATTGTCATCTTCTCAAATTTAGGAGCTTCTGCCTGCGGTTTTTCACTAGTGCCTTGATAATTTTGGTTATCTGAAGAGCCTCCAGACGCCCCACCGTTAGATCCTCCAGAACTTGAACTGCTAGTTGAACCTCCGCAACCTGTTACAAGCGATAGAGCTAACATACTAAAAATAGCTGTCGACAAAAAATATTTTTTATTGATCATTAAGATTGAGCACCTCCAAAATTTTATAAGAAATGGATATGGTATGATCGCTGATCACGTATGTCACTTTAAGCACTTTCCGACAAACTCATATCGATAAACCATTTTCTTCTCATTGTCATAACGTATGATTGTATACAATATGACCATTAAAGTACCAGTTAGCGGAAATAGGGTAGGGTTCTTTGATGGGTAAAGTGCAAATGCTCCCAAAGCTTCTTTTTCGCTAAAACTTCATTTTCTTCAATCAAGGCTCGTACAATTTCCAAATGTTCCTCTGTTTCCTGCTTTAAATGTTTAAATTCAAAAACAATTTGTTCAGTAATTAAATACTGGTGAATCTTTTCGGTGTACGTATAGATAAGTTTTGCTAATGTTTCATTACCTGAGTAGTTGGAAATGAGATAATGCAACTTTTTCCCCGTCAGTAAAACTGGTAATCTATAATCTTGTTCAGAGAAAGCCGATAGAATCTCTGACTCAAGTTGAAGAAGTAGTTCCATTGGAATTTTCCCAACTGAAAGTTCGATTGCCCGACATTCCAAAATCATACGAATATCATAGATTTCTCTTACGGTTCTACTATCTAGCCCAGCAATAAAGGTCCCCTTATAAGGAATGGTTTCAATTAGACCTTCATGTTCTAGTAAGGCTAGAGCTTCTCTAAGGGGTGTACGACTGATCCCTAAAATTTCGGAGAGTTCCGTTTCAACAATAAGTTGGCCTGGCTTTAAATTCCCGTTGAAAATTGCCCCACGGATCTCCTCATAAGCCAATTCCCGGAATCGGACCGTTTTTTTATTAATCTTTTTTATTATTTACCCCCCCTCTATTTATGTGAGCTACACATCAGAATCTAGTTATTAAGGCTATGGTAGCAATTTTCTATTTTCCAGTCAATTGAATATTCTAATTTTATATTATTTTTTATTTATATTTTATTAATATAATATTTAAAACAATTTTATTTTAATTATAACTTAAAAACTATATAATTTAATTTAGAATGAATCAGTTGACGGGAGGGTTCAAAGATGTATTTACCATCATTTCGTTTAGAAGATAAAGTTGCTTTAGTTACAGGAGCGGGACGTGGAATTGGAAAAGCTCTAGCCATTGGATTGGCAGAAGCTGGGGCAAACGTTGTCCTCGTTGCAAGGTCAGAAGGTGATCTAAGGGGGGTAGCAGAAGAAATCGAAAGATTGGGACGTAAAGCCTATCCCATCCGTGCGGATATCACGGAAATGGATAACCTAGATAAGATTCTCCAAACAACCCTAAAATGGGCAGACACGATCGACATTCTTGTTAACAATGCAGGGACAAATATTCGAACGCCTGCCCATCATGTGACAAATGAAGAGTGGGAAATGTTGATGCAACTAAACTTAAAATCGGCATTCTTTCTCTCTCAAAAGGTCGCCCAAGTGATGCAATCAAATGGTGGAGGGAAAATCATTAACATCTCATCGGTAGCCGGACATGTTTCCCTACGAACCGGAGTAGTTTATGGTGCCACGAAAGCTGCGATGATCCAAATGACGAAAAATTTAGCAGTGGAATGGGCCCCATATGGCATCACAGTAAACTCCATCGGACCTTGGTACTTCCGTACACCAATTACCGAGAAGCTACTCGATAAGAAAGAATATTTACAGGATATCCTCGTCCGAACACCCATGAAACGAATAGGAGTCCTAGAAGAACTAGTAGGCCCCGTTGTTTTTTTAGCTTCTGACGGAGCAAATTATATTACGGGTCAAACACTTTTTGTCGATGGCGGGATGAGTGTTTATGGTTTTTAGTAAGCTATAAAAATCGTGTAGGTTCTTTCATAAAAAATAACCAATTGAATCAGACTAACAAGAGATGAAAGGAGTGGAAATAGATGACAATTCAAATCAGAGGGTATGATATTCACGATTATAATCTTAACCAAGAAGAAAATAACGCCCAGTTTTCTGGAGTGGCTCATATTGAGAGCATGAATCAAGTGGCTGATGTTCCTTTCCAGGGTCGGCACGAAAAGGGAATGACAGGCTTCTTGGAATTTCGTTTCGATGATCCTGATCAAATTAATATTGATGCAATCCGGGAACGCGCCGACGAAATCAGGGACGTTCTTGCTGAGCATTTATTAACTTCCGGATATGAAACCGGGGAATACCGTGACGACATTTCAATTACTTAAGGTGGGGTGGCACATCCACCCTTCTTTCTTATGCCTTGATCAACCATCCTTAGTCTTCCCTTCAAATTGCCCCCTCAATATCTAACAACTCGTGAGGTCCTCAGATTCACAAAAGTGTATTCCATGAATGTACCCCTCCTATTTCCCCTATCCAATTTTTCACTTTTCTATTATATAGAAGAGAAAAGATAAATATTTTATAATACATTGATAGCTTTCATCTTTCTGGGGGAATTCATCATGGTAAAACGCATTCCAATAAAAGTCAGGTTACTCCTATTCATTTGCTTCTTAATCCCCATTTTATTTGAGTTTTTTGCTGCGGATACTTTTTTACTAGAGGTTGTATCTGCCATTGCCTGGCTTCTTTATATGATTCCTTCCGTATTTTTTTCGTATTATTATGGATTAAAAGGTGGAATTTTTTCCATTATCCTATTCTTGGCTGCTCATTTAACCATGGAATTCATTGATCCGAAAGGCATTTCTAAAGATGAACTATTCATTATTGCAGAACTTGCCTTTGCCAACATTCTTTTGATCGTTCCTATAAGTCTATTAATGGAAAAGCTGAAAGCGGAAAAAGCACATCTTCAATCGGTAACCCAAGAGCTAACTAAAAGTAAAGAACAGCTTCAAAATATTTTTAATCATCTCGATGTAGCCATTTGGTCTCTGGATGTGCAGGAACAGTCTATCCATGTTTCTACCGCACTAGAAAAGATTTATGGCATTACCCGTGAGGAGATTCTGGAGAACCCGATTTCTTTGTGGAAGGAAATGATCCATCCGGAGGATCGCTGGGTTTCAGAAAACTTGGATCAGCAATTATCCTCAGGTCAGCCAAGCAAAGCGATCTATCGCATTATTAGACGTGATGGTGAAGAAAGGTGGGTCGAGGATCGAGGGGTTCCCCTTGCTGATTCATCTGGGCGCGTGAGACGAATTGATGGTGTAGTCATTGATATTACCGAATCAAAAATGGCACATGACAAGATCAAAGCCATGGCTTTTCAAGATCCTTTAACTGGATTGCCTAATCGTCGCTATTTTGAAAAAGAGCTATTTCGTGCCATCACTCAAGCGAAAGACAGTGAAATGGAACAGATGGCTGTTTTATTCATGGATTTAGACGGTTTCAAGAAAGTGAATGATACCTTAGGACATGATGCAGGGGATCTTCTACTCCAGGAAGTTGCTGTCCGCTGTAAAACCTGTATTGGCAACAAAGAGAGTGGGGTCTTGTCCCGATTTGCCGGCGATGAGTTTACCATCTTCATCCCCCATGCGAATGAAGCTGAAGCGATCCGAATTTCACAAAAATTTATTCAGGAGATTCAAAAGCCATTTGGCATGGCTAACAGTCAAGTCATCGTTACCCCCAGCATCGGAATTTCTTTGTATCCAGAACATGGAAACTCGGCTAAAACATTGTTAAAAAAAGCCGACGAAGCCATGTATCGCGCGAAACAATTTGGGAGAAATAATTTTCAAGTTTATTCCACTGAGGAATGACTTCGAAGTACAGCGGGGGGATTAGGGTTGCCGACAAAGAGGCACTTATTCCAAGGAAAAACCCGATTTCCCGAGGTCTGGATGGATACATAATCCCCACCCACTCTATTGAAAATATCGACTATTTCAATTACTATTAGAAAGGATGCATGGATCAACGCCGTGATCTCAGTTTTCGTACATACTTGCACGTTTCAGAAAATAGAATAATATTAGACCTTTGGGATGATGATGTAGACAACTTTCGTTGAGCTATTACATAAACCAAGATAGTAGACTAACTATCTTGGTTTATTATCTATTATACCCATTAGGGTATACGTGGGTAAATACGAAGAAAAAGGGGAACATGATGAGCGCTCCAATTACAGATGCGTTTGAGATATTAGAAAGAATTCAAGATGGATTTTTTGCCTTAGATCAACATTGGAATTTTACTTATGTTAATGAAAAGGCCACTCGTCTGCTCTTTCGGAGTCGCAATGATCTAGTTGGCAAAAATGTATGGCAGGAATTCCCTAAAGCAGTGAATTTGCCATTTTTCGAGAAGTATCAACAGGCCGTTCAGGAACAGACACCTGTTGCTTTTGATGCCTATTATGCTCCGCTGGATGCTTGGTTTGATGTAAAGGCCTATCCTTCGGCGAATGGGCTCAGTATTTATTTTCAAGATGTAACGAAGAAAAAATTAGAGCAACAGAAACATGAAGAGCTATTTCATTTAATTACAGAAAATACGCAAGACATGATTTCCATCACATCCGCTGAAGGACGTGTAGTGTATGTTTCACCTTCTATCCGTACCGTGCTGGGCTATGAACCGGAGGAAGTGATCGGCTCCATCCGTTATGATTTTTGGCATCCTCATGACGCGAAGAAATTTACAAGCTCCACTTCGATGAATCACATCGACGGAACCACCTTTTCCCGGCGGGTTAAACATAAAAACGGTCACTATGTATGGGTCGAGACCTCCGTCTCTATTAAGAAAGATGAGCAGGACGAAATGATCCATGCAATCGGGATCAGTCGCGATATTACCGATCGAAAGTTAGCGGAGAATGAACTGCGCAAAACGAAAGAAAGGCTTCAGTCTTTTGTTCAGAATAATGCCGATGCCATTTGGGTGATTAATTTAGAAGAGCGCGTGTTGGAGGTCAACCCAGCGTTTGAAACGATGTTTCAATGGCGCGCCGCAGATGTCATTGGGGAACAGCTGCCTATTATTCCTGATTTCATGAAAGAATTGATGGACCAGATTCATCAAAGTGTAAAAGCGGGAATTTCGGTAGCGAGCTTAGAAACCATCCGCAAGAGGAAGGACGGCACACTTCTCTATGTCAGTGCCACCCTCTCGCCGATTACCGACAGCAGCGGGGAAGTCATCGGCATAACGGGAATCTGCCGCGATGTCACACCTAGAAAAAAGGCAGAGAGTACACTCCAAGCCAAAACCCAGCAACTGGAGTCCTTTATCGAAACCAATGAAGACACGATCTTGGTCTTCAATGTGCACGGAACTGTCCAGCGGGCCAATAGAGCTTTTGAACGGACTTTTGGTTGGTCCAAGGAAGAGATCATTGGTGTTGAATTAGATGACTTGCCTATGGTCCCAGCGGGATACAGAAGTGAGGTTAGACAGTATAGCGAAGAGGTAAAAGCAGGCAGGTCCTTGCACGGGATTGAATTCATTCTCCTCAGAAAGGATGGCGTCCAGCTGAATGTCATGGTCAACCTGTCGCCGATTTACGACGGAAGTGGAAAGGTCGACGGTTGGGCTTCCACCATTAGAGACCTAACACAATGGAAAAAGTCACAGGAAATGCTGCAATTAACCGAGAAATTATCCGTAGCCGGACAACTGGCGGCAGGAATCGCGCATGAGATTCGCAATCCCATCACGGCGATTAAAGGGTTTGTTCAATTGATGCAGTCAGGCATGGAAGATAAAAAAGAGTATCTCGATATTATGACTTCTGAAATTGAACGCATCGAACAGATCCTCAGTGAACTGCTGATGCTTGCAAAACCCCAAGTCAGCAAATTTGTGAGAAAAGATATTAGCCTTCTGTTAGACCAAGTCGTTACCTTGTTAAGTACCCAGGCGATCCTGAATGATGTAGAAATCGTCAAGGATTTCGAGGCCACAATGGCCTTCATTGAATGTGATGAGAACCAAATCAAACAAGTTTTTATCAATTATATAAAAAATGCCATCGATGCGATGCCATCCGGAGGCCGACTCATTATTCGAACAGAAAAAATAGACAGTAAACAAATGTCGATTAGCTTCTGCGATAACGGAGTCGGCATGCCTGAAGAAGTCCTAGCAAAATTAGGGCAACCTTTCTTCACGACGAAGGAAAAAGGCACCGGATTAGGCTTTATGATAAGCAGAAAAATCATTGAAAACCACGCTGGTGACGTGAAGATCATGAGTAAAGTAAATAACGGAACGACCATACAAGTCATTCTGCCGGTTGAGCAAGGGAAGTAAGCTTCTTAGGGGGAGTTTTTGCGCCTATTTTTCCAAAAGGAGCGAGCCTAGAGGAAAGAAGGGGGGAATCACCCCCTATCCGGGGTTGCAAACGTTTACAAGGTTTTTAATAGAATGGGGGAAAATCCCCCTCTTTCACCTTATTTGAGGCGATTTTTTAGATTAGGGTGATTTTCTCCCCCTGATATGAACGAAACCTGTCAACCCCTAAGCACCCTTTTTGTTTTTTTGCGCACTAAACTAATCCTGTCAAGTGCATTTCTTT
>NZ_JAGGKT010000026.1 GCF_017873965.1 Ammoniphilus resinae
CTCCAGTTTCTCCGTGTTGTATCTGCTTATTATACAAAAAAGTACCCCATAGGTAGACTTTTTTTAATGTGTCTACTCTATAGGGTACATTTTATAAGGGGATCTACCCCTTATTTTTCCAAAGGACTCCAATTATCTTTAATTTTTTCTTTTACTACCGTATATGGATTGGATTGCTTTCCAGTTAGTGCATCAAGGTAAGCTTTATGTGTTAGCAATGTTTTTTCGACCCCAAATTGATCCAAAATTTTGGTGATTTGGGGTTTGGATATTTCATAAATGGTTTTGCCCACTTCGATAATAAAAGGATTCTTTGTTGCCCCTAATACAGCATAATGGAATTCAAGGTCGATTTCGGCCAGTTTATCTCTGCTTAAATCTGCGCGCATGCGCTCTTGCTGTGATTGATAGACCTGTCTAATCTTTTGTAAATCCTCTTCCGTACAGTTTATCCGAATGAGTTGGATTAGCATTTCTTCAAAATACTGCCGAAATTCGACAAGTTTACTTATATTGTTGCTGTGTAGGATGAGGCTGAAGATCAAAGGGTTTAGATTGGATTGGGATAAATCCTCACGGATAAACATTCCTTCCCCGCGGCGAATTTCAATGATTCCAATCGATTCAAGTATTTTCATCGCTTCACGGACAGGAGTCCGACTAACCCCCAACTGTTCGACAAGTTCGATCTCTGTAGGCAATTTATCCCCTGGTTTGATACTCCCATCAATGAGTCGATTCTTGATGAGAGAAACAATTTGGCTTGATATTTTATCTTTACTCGTTAGGCTTTCAAATGAAACACCCATTAACACCCCTCCCTAAAAGAGCTTAAGCGCAATTACTTTGGTTTCATTATACATCATACATAGTATGTTAACACTGATATTATCAATAAATTTATTAAATTCAAATATTTACAAATAATTAGCATAATGGTACTATGTATTTAGTTATACATCATACATAGTATTTATGTAAGGGCTACCAACTTTCAGCTTGGAGGAGGAAGTTATGAAGAGTGAAATTCCTTTGTCAACCGAACCACAACCACTCAAAAAGCACTCGGCCTTTGCTGGGTATTTTAAATTGATCCAGTTGGTGAACATGGTTACTAAAATCGTGGCAGGTGTCATGTTGGTTATTATGTCTGTAGTCGTGTTTGGTTCAGTGATGTCGCGTTACTTTGCAAACTTATCATGGGCTTGGGTTGAGGAAGGGGCCGTTTATCTCATGATATGGATTGTAGCATTAGGAGCTTCGCTTGCTGTGAGTGCCAAGCATATGATTGCTGTAGAAGCAGTGGTGATGATGTTCTCCCGGCCTTTATGGAGAGTGGCTAAAACGGCTGTTATCATACTGTCTGTTGCGTTTTTGGTGACGTTAATTATAGTCGGTTACAATATGGCAGCTTTAGCTTCAGATCAGATCTCTATCACTTTACCTTGGTTAAGCCTGTTTTGGGTTTATCTATCCATTCCAGTAGGGGCTTTCATGATGACCTTAAATATGATTGCTACCTTAATTGAAATTTGGAGTGAGGCGGAGGTGAAAGAATGACCCCCATTGTAGGAAGTGGTTTACTGTTTTTCATTTTATTAAGTGTCCCGATCGCTCTTGCTCTAGGTTTAGCTTCTGCGGTAGGCATTCTCTACATAGGGGATATCCCTTTACAGGTTATGGCTCAGCGAATGGTCAATGGAGTTGGTCATTTTACGCTAATGGCCCTGCCGTTCTTTATCTTTGCCGGATATTTGATGGAGCAAGGAGGCATTTCCAGAAGGTTAATTCAGATGGTTAGTGCCTTCGTTGGACACCGTACCGGTGGGGTTGCGATTGTGACGGTCATCTCCGCCATGCTTTTTTCCAGTATTTCCGGCTCTGGTTCGGCGACAACCGCAGCTCTTGGGAGTATTTTGATTCCAGCGATGATTGCAAGAGGGTACTCCAAATCATTTGCTGCGTCTGTCCAAGCTACTTCTGGAGAATTGGGTATTATCATCCCGCCAAGTATTGCCATGGTCATCTATGGCATAGCGACGGATACCTCTATTGGGGATTTATTCATGGCAGGGATTATCCCGGGGTTGATGATCGGTTTCAGTTTGGTTCTGCTTACCTTCCTTTTGGCTAAGAAGAAAGGATATCAAGGGGTTGAGAAAGCAAGCTGGTCAGAACGGTGGAAAGCCCTCCGCGAATCCTTTTGGGCTTTGTTAATGCCAATCATCATCCTAGGCGGTATTTATACAGGTATTTTTACACCGACAGAGTCTGCGGTTGTTGCAGTTGTTTACGCTTGTATTGTAGGTTTTTTTATCTATAAAGAAATTAATTGGACAACATTTAAAAAATCCGTGAATGAAACCTTAATCACTAGCGGCATGATCATGTTCATCATTGCGAACGCCTCGATTTTTTCCTGGGTGTTAACAAGAGAACAAGTGCCGCAAAAGATGGCAGCCATGTTTGCTTCCTTTTCATCGGATCCCTTCGTTTTCTTGCTTTTATGTAATTTCTTTCTCTTTTTTGTCGGAATGTTCTTTGATGCATCGCCAGCGATTATCGTCTTGGCCCCTATCTTAACTCCCATTGCCTTAAGCTTTGGGGTTGATCCGGTGCATTTTGGCTTGATTATGACAGTCAATATGGCGATGGGAATGATTACTCCACCCGTTGGTGTCAATTTATTTGTGGCCTGCAAGATTGCCAATATCAGTATGGAAAACATGATGAAAGATCTGATTCCGTTTTGGTTGCTCATCGTCGCCAATCTATTAATTATTACGTATTTCCCACAGCTTTCGTTGTGGTTACCTAACTTTTTGAAAGGATAAAGGGAGGTATGTGCTTGATAGGATCATAGATTTTGCCCTGTGGTGTTAGTAGGTTTAAACATTAAAAGGAGGTTATTTTGATGATCAAATCAAAAAAGGTTACTTGGGCAACTGCTTTATCGTTATCTCTCTCACTAGTTCTCTCTGCATGTGGTTCAGGATCAACTCCAAGCTCCAATTCTGCACCTGCACCAGCGCCGGAGAAAAAGAGTGGGGGGGAACAGCCAAAAGCTGAACAAACATCGCAAGAGGCTGTTGTGCTGAAGATGGCCCACTCAAACAACGACAAACACAAATATCATAAGGGAATGCTTGAGGTAAAACGACTTATTGAGGAAAAAAGTAACGGTAAATTTAAAGTGGAAGTATTCCCAAGTACGCTGGGTTCCGATAAAGAATTGATTGAGGGGCTGCAAATGGGCACAGTAGATGGCGCAATTATTAATACCGCTGTGTTGGCGTCCATGATTCCTGATTTAGCCGTGATTGATATGCCATTCATGTTTAAAGATCGCGAACATGCCTACCGGGTGTTAGATGGGGAAGTTGGGGATGAATTTTTGCAAAAAATCAACGGAAAGGACATTGTCGCCTTATCCTACTGGGAAAATGGTTTCAAAGGGATCACCAATAACGTTCGACCGATTAAGACACCGGAAGACTTAAAAGGACTAAAAATCCGAACCATGGAAAGTAGAGCCCAATTAGATGCCTTTAAGGCTTGGGGAGCAAATCCGACGCCGATGTCCTTCTCCGAAGTTTATCAAGCCATGCAGCAAGGGGTAATTGACGGTCATTTTAATGCGCCGGATACGGTAGCAGCAAACAAAATGTATGAAGTTCAGAAATATTATAGTGACATTCCATTGTTCTATGGCGCTCTAGTGTTTGGTTTTAGCCCAGCCACCTGGAACAAATTTACCGATGAAGAAAAACAGATGATGAAAGAGATTGCAATTGAAAGCCGGGATTTTGAACGGAAATTGGCACAAGAAGAAGAAAAAGCGGGGATTGAAACTTTGAAGGCAAATATGGAAGTGGAAGAAAATCCAGATGTGCAAGCCTTTATAGACACGGTCAAACCCGTATGGAAGCAATACGAAGGTGAATTTACTCCTGGATTGATTGATAGAGTTGCGGAGTAATTGGCTTCTAGTGAGGGGGTGGGTAAAATCCCTCTCCTTACTTTCTATATAAAAAGGAGGTTTTTCTATGAAATTTCATATTGCGGCACTCCCAGGTGATGGAGTTGGCCAAGAAATCATGACAGAAGGCATCAAGGTTTTACGAGCTGCAGAGGAGATCGTAACCGGTTTTGAACTTGATTTTGAAAAATTTGAGGTAGGAGCCAATTTGTATCGAAAAACGGGTGTTGCTCTTCCTGACGAAGCATTTAAAGCCTGTCAGGATAGTCATGCTATTTATTTAGGTGCGATCGGCTTGCCGGAAGTGCGTGAAAAAACAGGCCCTGAGGTTGGGGGCCAGGTTATGTTCAAGCTACGTTTTGATCTAGACCTGTTTGCAGGAGTACGGCCTTTTAAATTATATGAAGGTGTGGAATCCCCATTACGGAACGTTGAAAAAATTGATTTTGTTGTACTTCGCGAAAATATCGAGGGACTTTTTGCATCCTATGGGGGCGGAACGCTTGTATCGGATGAAGTAGCAACTGATACAGTCGTGATTACCAGAAAAGGGACAGAAAAGATCTCAGATTATGCCTTTCAATTGGCACTGAAAAGAAATGGTAGAGTACTTGACGGGAAGAAAGTAGTCACTTGCGTAGACAAGAGCAATGTATTCCGCTCCATGGCTTTCTTCAATAAAGTTTTCAACCAAGTAGCGGATCGTTATGAAGGACAAGTGAAACGGGATCATGCCCTGATCGATGCCATGACATTGTGGATGGTACAGCAGCCACAAAACTATGATGTCATCGTCACGGAAAACCAGTTTGGGGATATTATCTCTGATTTAGCCGCTTCTTTAGTTGGTGGAATGGGCATGGCTCCATCAGGAGACGTTGGATATAACCATGGCATGTTCCAACCTGCTCATGGTTCTGCACCGACCATTGCCGGAAAAGGCATTGCTAACCCATTTGCAATGATTATTTCGGGGGCTATGATGCTCGATTGGCTTGGAGATAAACATCAAAACAAGAGTGCAAAAAAAGCAGCGATTTTGATCGAGATGGCTGTTAGCCAAACCTTGAAAGAGAGAGTTAAAACGTTTGATATCGGCGGTACCGCTTCAACTACTGAGTTTGCTGACCATGTGGTAGCGCAAATGAAGAAGTTAGCTAACCAGGTGAACACGGTTAGCTAGCATTGAAATGTGAAGGGGTTGTTGCTCACGAACTAGTCAGTTCGTTTGGCAACAGCCCCTTTTCTCATTCCTGGCCTTTCGGCAGCTAACCTTTCTTTCGCTAACCATAGACTTACGGTTAACCTTGCGTCACTCGCTTGACCCCTTTTTCTTCCAGAAATTCGTTCTGGAAACTCCTTGATCCGTACGGTATAGTACAAAAGGATCTACAAGGACCTGAGAGTAGGGGTGGAAAAGATGAAATGGTTGAAGGCAGCAGTTGCATCTTTGTTGGTGGTTTTCCCAGCAGTAACTGAAGAATCGACGGCACAGGCCGCAACAGCAACCAAGCCACTGGAGATGTATTTGCCCACGGATATACAAGGGCACTGGGCAGCTTCTGAAGTGATGGATTTAGTCATGTCAGACATTGTGAATGGGTATGTAAATGCAGAAGGAGATGTGACGGTTAAACCGAACGCATCGATCTCTCGTGGAGAATTCGTCACGTTGTTGATTCGCGCATTGGACATACAGTCAGACCCAAGTGTGGATACAAAAAATTTGTTCCGGGACGTCAAGGATACAGACTTTTTTTCTGTCCCTGTTCAAATGGCTACGGGACTTCACATGATCAACGGATACCAAGATGGCACATTCAGGCCGCACAATCCAATTAAACGGGCGGAAGTGGCATCTCTCATTTATAAAGGATTTCAGAAGAAGATTAGCTTTAACGGTGCCCCTCCTCGTTATTACGATACAAAAGGGCATTGGGCAGAAAATGCGATTGAACAAATCAGCCTTAGCGGTTCTGAAATTATGAAGGGGTATACCGAAACACCGTATGGTTCTGTTATGCAAACATTTAGGCCAGAGAAACTCATGACGCGTGCGGAGGCGATAGTGACCATCAAACGCGTCGTCAACATGCAAAACGTGCCGTATCTTACGCCGGAGGAGCTGTACGCACAGGTCGTAATCGACGGGGAAAAGAAGTACCTAAAAGCCATGGATGAGGGTCGTTTTGATGAATTGGAGGCCATCAACGATCAATACAATACGGGTTACTTGCATGCCTATAACCGCACGATCATCCGTGTGCTGGCGGAGTCATACCAAGAGGCGCAGGCGCAAGGGCACACGATAGACTATGAAGTCCACTGGATCAAGGAGCCATTTGCTCCAGGGTTGATTCGAGGCGAATATTTCGCCACCGTCTTTTTAGAAGAATGTGAATACGAAGTCATTACGAAAGTCAATGGAGAAGAAGTGGATCGCTCCGTATCGAGTATTAGAGGTGAATATTTAATGATGAAGGACCAGCAAACTGGGGCCTGGAAAAATTACGGATTTATTCCGCAACCGAAAGAAATCTAATCACAAAAATAAGTCGTCGTGTTGCACTTCACCTCGGAGAAGGGGTCAGACCCCATCTCTGTGCTAAAGCGTTAGCTTAGCATTACTCCAACCTGGTCATTCTATAAGAGAATGGCTTTTTTTATTGGAAAAGAGGCGATGATGTGGCAGGGATCAGACAGACTTCCAGCCTACTTACCACGATTACGACGTTGGTTTGCATTGTTGTTGCTCTTTCTCTGTTTGTGACAGATGCCCTTATTGTCCGACAGGTGGAGGAGAATACGCGGGATTATTTATCTGAGAAAGCAACAAACATCGCCCGGGTCGTCGCTCACTCTCCAACGGTAGTGGAGGGCCTGCAAATGCAGATGGGGGAGTCCCGGATTCAGCCCTTTGCGGATGAGATGAGGCGGGTGAGCGGGGTCGAATTTATTGTCGTGATGGATATGAACGGGATCCGTAAGTCACACCCAGATCCAGCGAAGGTGGGAAAGCACTTTGCAGGTGGAGATGAAGGGGCTGCGTTAAACGGGCAGGAATATGTATCGACTGGGAAAGGGACGTTAGGGATGTCCTTACGGGCTTTTACTCCCGTTCGAGCTCAGGATGGCAAGCAAATAGGGGTTGTTGTGGTTGGAATTACATTAAATAGAGTACAAAGCGAGGTATCAAGGAGTCGAGTCGCTTTATTTTGGGGGATCGGAATGGGGGGATTGGTGGGAATTGCAGGAGCCCTTCTGTTAGCACGAAGGATCAAGAAGATTCTTTTTGGTTTGGAGCCAAGGCAAATTGCCAAGCTGTTACAGGAACGAAGCGCGATATTGGATGCGACGAGGGAAGGAATCATCGCCATCGATTCGGAGACAAGGATCACGCTAGTGAATTCGGAAGGGAGAAGGTTGTTTCAAAGGGGAGGACTTTCTGAAGACCCGCTTGGGAAACCTATAAAGGAATTGATTCCGGAAACACGTTTAGACCGGGTATTAAAGAACGGTCAGTCTGAGCATGATCAAGAAATCGAAGTGTACGGCATTCCTCTCATCGTCAATAGGGTCCCCATTTATTTAAAGCAGAGGATTGTCGGGGGACTGATGACCTTTCGAGACAAGACAGATATAAAGCGAATGGCAGAGGAATTGACGGGGATCAAATTATACGCAGGAGCTCTACGCGCACAAACCCATGAATTTATGAATAAGCTTCATGTGATTTTAGGTATGGTTCATCTTGGGGCGTATGATCAATTGACTAAATATATTAATCAAACAGCCCGACAGTATCAGCAGGATGTAGGGTTCATTCTGCGCCGGGTAAAAAATACGGTTTTGGCTGGTTTTCTACTTGGGAAGAACAGCTTTGTAAGGGAAGCAGGGGCAGAGCTCATCCTTGTAGATGATGCTTATATTCCTGATCCAGAAGATTCAGAAATCATCCATGAATGGGTGACCATTCTTGGGAACCTTATCGATAATGCTGTTGATGCCATGAAAGATCGTGAGCAAAAAAAGATTTTTATAGATGCTTACTATGATCAGGGGATGCTTACCATGGAAGTAGAGGATACAGGAAAAGGCTTCGATGAAAACGAACGTGAACACCTATTTAAAAAAGGTTATTCCACGAAAAAAGAAGAGGCTGGGGAGCGTGGGTTGGGTCTATATCTAGTCAAGCAAATCGTGGGAAAAAGAGGGGGCAGCATCGAGGTGTTCTCTCAAGTGGGTGAGGGAAGCCGCTTCCTTGTCCATATACCTTTGAAAGTAAGGGGGACTGAGCTTGATCAAGGTCCTAATTGTTGAAGACGATCCCATGGTGGCTGAACTGAATAAACGTTATCTTGAACAGGTCGAAGGATATCGCATAAGAGCAACAGCTGGATCTGTACAAGATGCCTTGAAAATTCTAGATAACCAGGAGATTGATCTGGTTTTGCTCGATATCTTTATGCCGGGGAGCAATGGTCTTGAGTTGATCAGAGAAATTCGGAGGAAGGGCAATGGGGTGGATGTGATTGTTATAACGGCAGCATCGGATGTACAAACGATCCAACAGGCTTTGCGTCTAGGGGCGGTCGATTATTTGGTGAAGCCTTTTGAATTTGAGCGATTGAAGAAATCGCTTACGGCTTACCGCGAAGAAAAAAGACTTTTTACAGAGCGAGAGGCACTAAGCCAGCAAGAACTTGATCAAAAGGTATTTTTTCGGGAACGTTCAACAACGACCCCCGAGCTTCCTAAAGGACTGACTCGAGCTACGATGAAAATTGTTTGGGAACATATTGAGGCCATGGGGGATACATACTTTTCCACGGAGGAATTAGCTCGGAAGGTGGGGATTTCACGCGTGTCAATGCGAAAATATCTGCATTTTCTTGGTGAGATTCAGTTGTTAGACGTGGAGATTAGCTATGGTTCAGTGGGAAGACCGGTGTATAAGTACAGGCGTATTTTGAGCAAACAATATGAAATAGATTCTTATTTATAGCAGCCAATTAGGCTGCTTACTTTATTTACAAAACAATTTACTAATTTATATATGCCACAAAGTTGTCAAAAAGGGAGTATGATTTTTGTAAGCGCTAATACAAACATGAAAACGGTTAATAAGGGGGCTACAAAGATGAAGATTAATTTTAAGGGTCTCACATTCCAAGTCATTGTTGCAATGATTTTAGGTGTCTTGTTTGGGACATTCTTCCCTGAACAGGGTGCGAACATGAAAGTTTTAGCAGACATTTTTGTAAAAGCAATTAAAATGGTTATTGCCCCGATTATTTTCTTAACCATTGTAACTGGGATCGCCGGTATGGGCGATATGAAAAAGGTAGGTCGAATTGGCGGTAAAACGCTCTTGTATTTTGAGATTGTTTCAACTTTTGCCTTGGCCATTGGGATTTTATTCGCCAATGTTTTTCATCCAGGTTCTGGGGTGAATGCTAGTACTGCAACAGGTGATATTTCTAAATATACGGAAGCCGCAGCCGAGGGTGGCCATGGTTTCATGGATTATATCTTAGGGATCATTCCTGATAGTTTTGTGGGAGCATTGGCAAATGGAGAGTTAATTCCTGTTCTTATTCTAGCTATTTTGTTTGGAGCCTCCTTATCAGGCATGGGGGAACGCGGAAAAGTCATTCTTGACTTCTTTGAAAAAGTTTCTGAAGTATTCTTTCGCATCGTTAATATTATTATGTACTACTCTGCGGTGGCAGCATTCGGTGCCATGGCCTATACGATCGGTAAGTTTGGCATCGGTTCATTAGTTTCCCTTGGAAAATTATTTGCCCTTACGATCTTAGCAATGGCAGTCTTTGTCTGCGTTGTTCTCGGTTTGATCGCAAAATACTATCGCTTTAATATTTTTAAATTTATTGGCTATATTAAAGATGAGATTTTCTTGGTGTTTGGTACTTCTTCTTCCGAATCGGCATTACCGAAAATGGTGGAAAAACTTGAAAAATTTGGATGTTCCAAGTCTGTCGTAGGTCTCGTGGTTCCGACTGGCTATTCCTTTAACCTCGATGGAACCAATATTTATCTGGCCTTTTCCGCTTTGTTTATCGCCCAAGCTTATGGCGTTGACTTATCGATCGGTCAACAATTGGCCCTCCTTGGGGTATTGATGCTCACGTCGAAAGGTGCAGCAGGGGTAACTGGAGCTGGATTTATAACACTCGCAGCCACCTTAGCCGTATTTCCAAGTGTTCCTGTCGAAGGGATTGCGCTCTTGTTGGGGATCGATAGATTTATGTCCACCGCTCGTGCTATTACAAACCTTATTGGTAATGGTGTAGCAACTGTCGTTATTTCCAAAATGGAAAATGAGTTCAAACCAGTTGGGGCTGTTGGAACGGTTCAGGGTAAAGAGGCTAAAGCTAGTGCGTAATGTTTTTAGCTGATAGTAGAGCATGATAAGGAGAAAGTTCCTTGTCATGCTTTTTTATGTGTAGCAGAGGCTATATTTAACTAAAAATATAGAAAATTATTGAAATAATACACCAGTTATTGGATAATTTAAACATTGGACAAACATTTTAACGATCTTGGGAGGAGTATATGAATTACAGGAAGCTAGGAAGAACAGGGTTGAAGGTTAGCGAGATTAGTTTGGGGAGCTGGCTTACCTATGGAAATACGACAGAAAAGCAGACGGCAATCCAAACGATAGACAAGGCCTACGAATTAGGCATTAACTTTTTTGATACGGCAAATGTGTATGCCAGAGGGGAAGCGGAACTGGTTGTCGGCGAGGCGTTAAGAAAGTATTCCCGAGAATCTTATGTCTTAGCGACAAAGGTCTTCTGGCCAATGGGGGATGGGCCCAATGATCGGGGGCTGTCTAGAAAGCATGTCTTTGAACAAGCCCATGCGAGCTTGAAGCGTTTAGGCGTGGATTATATCGATATCTATTATTGCCACCGTTTTGATCCGGAAACTCCGATTGATGAAACACTAAGAACCATAGAGGATTTAGTCCGTCAAGGAAAAGTGCTTTACGTAGGTGTCAGTGAGTGGACAGCTGCGCAGATTGCTCAAGCGCTTCATGTATCTGATCGCTATTTGCTGGATCGGATTGTTGTCAATCAGCCAGTTTATAATATGTTCAACCGTTATATTGAAAAGGAGATCATTCCATTGGGTGAAAAGGAAGGAATCAGCCAGGTAGTCTTTTCGCCACTGGCCCAAGGGGTCTTAACTGGAAAATATAAGCGAGGCGCTCAGCTCCCTGAAGGAAGTCGTGCAACAGATCCAAAAACGAATATGCACATCAGTAAATACTTAACAGATGATATGCTTTTAAAAGCCGAGCAACTTCAGCTGATTGCCAATGAAATGGACATTACACTGTCTCAATTGGCGCTTGCCTGGATTCTAAGACAGCCTAATGTAGCAAGCGCATTAATTGGTGCTAGTCGCCCATCCCAAGTGGAAGAAAACGTAAAGGCGATCGAGGTTCAGCTTCCAGCTGAGATTCTTGAGAAGATTGAAGAGATTTTGGGAGCGAACGCCTAGTCGAAGTTTAATTGATTTAATCAAATCAATAGAGGGTGGTGTCAAAAGTGAGTAAGAAAATGGAATATCGCCGTTTAGGAAGGCTTGAACACCAAAGCTCTGTCGTGATGTTTGGCGGTGCCAAACTAGGGAAGGTCACCCAAGAGGAAGCAACCGAATCAATAGATTTTGCGATTCAACACGGAGTCAATCATATTGACACAGCAGCAAGCTATGGCGATTCAGAAATTCGCTTAGGTGCTAATATGGCTGAAATCCGAGACCGAATCTTTTTGGCTAGCAAAACGGAACAGCGTACAAAGGAAAAGGCGAAGGAGCAGATCTACCGTTCCCTCGAACGTTTACAAGTTGATTATCTCGATTTAATTCAACTTCATGCCGTAACAAACCTGGAAGAATTGGATAAGTGTACTGGTAAGGGTGGCTCACTGGAAGCTGCGTTAGAAGCAAAAGAAGAAGGGATTGTAAAAGCGATCGGGATTACAGGTCATGGACATAAGGCTCCGTCTACCCACTTGGAAGCTTTGAAGCGATATCCTTTTGCAACCGTCCTCACTCCATTAAACTACTATCTGTATTCGATGGATGAATATCGGGAAGATTTCTTAGCCCTTGCCGAGGAGGCCAAACGTCAGGATGCGGCATTGCGAGTGATCAAAGCGATTGCCAAAGGTCCTTGGGGAATCGAGCAACAACGCACCTATGCAACATGGTATGAACCTTTCGATGAACAGAAAATGATCGATGCCTGTGTCAGCTTTGTCCTATCCATTGATGGGGTTGTTGGATTTGCCAGTGCAGGGGATATCCATTTATTTCCTAAAGTAGTAGATGCAGCTTTAAGACATCGCGAGATGAGCCGCGAGGAAGTAGATGAAATCCTGGGCAAGCTCCCAACTTATCGATCTCCGTTCGGGGCACCCACATCCATTGCGTAATAAGATTGGATAGAAGAACTTTGGTTGTGGTAGTATACTAATTTTCGGAAATAAGCAGGTCGAACTGTATTCGAGTTCGACCTTTTAGCGTTAACATTTTTGGGAAATAAATCATTGACTGTTCACCTTTTTAAATCTATCATTTTTTAAGTAAGATTGAGTGAAAGGTTGAGGAAACAGTTATGCCACAATTGGAATTTGAAAATGAAAAAGAAATAATCATTGAGAAATATAAAGAAGTTAGTGCCAATCGGAGGCATTACAGTGCTTTGCGATTTGCTTTATTGCCCTTTTATTTCGCAATACAAGGTGCTATTGCAAAAGAGGCTTTTGGCAAGGAAGATTCTTTACCATTTTACCTCTGTAGCATTTCTGGCATTATAACTACATATGTTTTTTTAACCATAGAACGTCGAATATCAGATTACTACAGTCACTTGGAAGATGTAGGCGCTAAGCTGGAAGAACAACTCAATCTCGGTGAAAAAATGTTTGTTAACTGGCCAAAATCCAAGTTTCTAAGTAATACGAAACAATCGATAAATTTTAGTTATTTCTTATGCGCCACATTTTGGGTTATATTTTTCATCATTAAAATTGTTAAAGAGCTTTCCGCTTAATAAAATTTGAACGTGGTGCGAACCACTTTTGCACTTCACCTCAGAGAAGGGGTCAGGCTCCTTCTCTGATCTAAAGCGCTAACCTAGTTATTCCGCGGTCTAAACTGAACACTTACATCTCCCGTTTTACGATCTTCTAGCTTGAACTTTGCTTCATAGGTGCCTGAATTCTTATTCTTGAATTTCAAGTACCTAGTTTCACCTTTTTGGATCAAGTCCTGCACGTTCTTCTCGGTAAGGGTTTTGCCATTGATCTTTGACCAGATTTTAAAACTACAGCCTTCCTTCCATCTGCTGCAGGAATAGGCTTTGCTATTTTTGAAGAGGGTTCCTCCACAAGAGGGGCAGTTCGCTAGTTCCTTCGTGGTGGTCTGCTTTTGGAGTACCTCCATGTTCCTGGTCTGATCAATCAGTGCCATCACAAACTTTTGGATATTTTTCATGAATCCGTCGACAGTCGCCCCTTTGGTAATGTCATTCAGCCGTTTTTCCCATTGTCCTGTAAGGGTAGGACTAGCTAACAAGCCAATCCCTGATTTGCGGATGAGGGCAATTAAGGCCATTCCTTTGGGGGTGACATATAAATGTTTCCCTTTCGTGGTAATGTACTGAGTAGCTTTTAGTTTTTCAATCATTCCCGCTCTTGTCGCAGGGGTGCCAATGCCATGCTCTTTCATAGCTTCGCGGGCTTCTTCATCTTCGACTTCTCGTCCTGCCAGTTGCATGGCTGCCACCAACGTCCCCTCGGTAAACCGTTTAGGAGGCGTTGTCTTTTTATCTAGGATCTTAGCTTTCTGACAAGTTACAGGCTGGCTTGGGTCAAGTGAAAAATTCTCCACGAGGGGACCCTCATCAGATTCCTCCGTATAAACAACCTTCCAACCGGACTGGAGCAACTCTTTAACCGTCGTCTTAAATGATTCTTCTTTCACATCTACTAGAATAATATGAACCCTATAAACCGCTGGCGGAAAAAAGTGAGTGAGAAATCGTTTGACGATTAGATCATATAATTTTTCCTCGTCTTTCGATCCAAAAGCTCGGGGGATATTTTCCGTTGGCAGGATGGCATGGTGATCCTCAATTTTCTCCGGACGACAGATGTGTTTGTTGTGGATGTGAACATACTTTTTATCTCCTTTTGCTACGAGTGCGGCATAGGTCGTCTTTTTAAGCAGTTCGAAGACCTGGTGCATAAAAGGGATGTTCGTTTGATCCACATAATTGCTATTCGTTCTCGGATAACTGATTTTTTTGCTTTCATACAATTTTTGGGCGATTTTTAGGGTTTTATCCGCAGTAAATCCGAATTTCGCATTCGCTTCTTTTTGTAGTAGAGTCAAATCATAGAGTTTAGGCGGATTGTTCTTTTCCTCCTTTTTTTCATAGGAAGTAATAGTACCCATTTGTCCGGATACCTTTTGCACGATGGTCTCCGCCATAGAACGATCCTTCATCCGCGGGCCTTGCCAAATCCCCTTAAAGTCTTGTCCAACTTGTTTAAAGATGACCTCTACTTCGTAAAAATCCTCTTCCACAAAATGATCTATCTCATGTTGTCGATCAGCGAGGATCGCTAGTGTCGGTGTTTGCACCCTTCCGACTGTGAACTTGTCATGGTGCTTGCAAGTGAAAACGCGGGTTCCGTTTAGGCCGATGATCCAATCCGCTTCAGCCCGTGAGCGTGCTGCTTGATACAGGGAGGTATATTCTTTCCCGTCTTTCATTTCAGCAAAGGCCGTACGAATCGCTTCCACCGTTAAACTAGATGTCCAAAGTCTTTTCACAGGTTTTTGAATCTGAAGATATTCGAGAACGAACTGAAAAATCGCTTCACCTTCTCTTCCACTATCACACCCATTTACTATAAACTCGCTAGATTTGGCAAGTTTTTTAATATAGGCGAGCTGTGCCTGCTTTCCTGGAATGGGAAGTAATTTCATCTTGGACGGCATGATGGGTAAATGTTCAAGCTTCCACGTCTTATACTTGGGATCATACTGTTCGGGGTGGGCTAAAGTAACCAGATGTCCGAAACACCAGGTGATGACATAATCCTTTCCATCGATTCCTTTGCCCTCAATCTTGGGATGTTCCTTGGTGGGGGTGAAAGTGGTCTGTTTTAAAATTGCTTGTGCAATGGCTTTTGAGGCGGAGGGTTTTTCTCCAATAATCAAAATGGCCAAAATGTTTGCCTCCTTAACCTAGAATACTTGTTTCCATTATTTAATCACACTTTTTATGTCAATGGTGAGTGTTTATTTTTTGGTGATGAAAGCCCTGTTGTCAGATGATAAGAATAGAAATTCTCCCTATATTAAAAAGTCACGGCAAAGCTAGTGTAATAGGTGGAGAAATGACTCTTATTGACATGAAACATAGTAAGATAGCGTTAATATTTTGCGTTAGGGGGAAATTTCCCCCTATTTTGTTCATTTATGCTACTTTTGGGGGAATAGGTGTAAAAACTCCCCCTAACAATTGACTATAAGCTATCTCCGATATTTGGGAGGCAGCAGACTCCCTGTTGTTCTAACCACTTCAACAATTGTCTTAGAACAGATTGAAAAGCCTTCGCATGGCTTGAACGGAAGTCACGGAGGATAGCGAAATGAGCATCATTTAAAAGCGTCGTCCAGAAGGTTTGATTCACTTCATCCCATGACTCAGGTGCTTCTTCACCTAAAGCATGGAAATGTTGAACGAGTATTTGTAGTCCCTTTTGGTACTTTTTTATGGTTGCATCGGATTTTCCAACCGTTTTCTCTTTATAGAATTCAACAAGGTCGGCTGCATAAAACGTATAAGCGGTCTCAGGGGTGAGACCTATGTTTTGGTAATAAGGAATCTCATCTTGGGGAAGTACGTTTATGTGCAGTCCTTCACCTTCTACCACAGTGAAGAAACTTTCGCGTCCGTGGGGAACAAAAGGCGAATCGGCTAGCCCCAACTCCCTACGAATAGGATTTGGATTGAATGGGTGGCCGACGGATGGATATTGATCATTTGCAAAAATCATCATGCTATATTCTGCTTCTCTAAGCCATATTTCCAACTCCGCAAGGTTATTTCGTTCCACTTCCTTGTTGTCTAGCCGATTTTTCATCTGCATCAACTGTTGGGCATATAAAGGAAGCCAAGATGGAGTATCCTCACGTTCTAGCTGAACACTTGTCGTGGTGATCATGGTGTTCGCAGGGATCGGAACAACTTTTGTTCTTTGCTCCTTATACTTTAAGATCAAAGGGAACCGATTGGCAGTTTGTATAAAAGTATCGATGATTTCTGGATATACGGTTGTTAGGGTAAGTTCCTGTTCATTTACCTCGATGGAGGCAAGCACATTACTAACCTGAACCGCTCCAGGAAATAAACTATCTTTATACTCATACCAAGTATCGGTCCATGAAAACTGGATGTTCTTTTGATCCGCATTATCCACATAGATTCCCTGGTTTTGATCTTGTAGGAAAAGAATGGTTCGTTCGAAGTCATGAACGTGGTAAATTAAGGTGAATTCTTCCCTCCTACCTGTCAATTCTTGTTTTGAAACAGATTCCTTTAGGGTATGTTCCATTAAATCCAAATAATGATCCTGCACCACCTCGGGGTACGATTTCCCGGTTTCTCGAATTTTGCTTTGAATCATGTCAGACAATTCGGATGCAAGCCGAGGATGATGAAAGGTAGCTACTCCATGGATACAATAATGTTCGCCGAACGGCTCTAGCAAAGCAATGAGAATCCCCCATGGGAAAGCATTTTTAAGAGATTCGCAGTAGGGTAGGAAAAAGTTTTCCTCTGTAATGAGGTCAGTAACGGTTATTCCGGTAGGTTGTGGTCCTGTGGCTTGCAGCAACTTAGGTTTTAATTGTACCCACCTGACAAGCAACTCTAGCTCATTCGGTGCTAGTTGCTGTTTACTTTGCTGGTAGAACCACTCCACTCCGCGAAGACCATTGGCAAAGCGAACATAAAAACAAAGCCAGAAATTATCATAATACTGTTTCACTCTACTAGATTTCTCATATTGATGAACCTGCTTAAAAAGCAGACGGGCAGCCACGATCTCTTGATGGTCAAGATGGGAACGCAGAAAATCTAGCATTTTGGTCGTTAAGGAATGTTTCAAATCAAAAAAACGGTCAGTCTGGAGTTGACGCAACTCAACGATTTTTTCCTTTTTAAGACAGCATACTTTATATTTACGCCCACTCCCACAAAAGCAGGGGTCATTTCTTCCGATCATCATAGTTATAATATCCTCACTTTACTTTTTGCAGATTCTAACTCTACTTAGGGTATATTTTTGGATGGGAAAAATCAAGGACATGCATTCAAGTTATACGAAAAATTCATTAGCATATATTTTAGGAAAGACGAAACCGAATGCCCATGACGATAAGGGGGTGCTCTCATGATTGCTAAAGATATCAGTACCTCTGTAAAGAAAAAGGATCATGACGGGAAAATATCAGGCCAACTAGCTTATATTAGTGATGTGAAAGTTGATTCGATGCTTTATGGTGTCCTGTATCGCTCGCCGATCGCCTACGGCAAGGTACGATCCATCCGGTTGCCGCCATTGCCTGAAGGGTATGAAAAGATTGGAGCAGAACACATCCCAGGGAACAATTTTGTTAAATTGTTACATAACGATCAGCCCATCTTTGCCAATGAGTGGGTCAACTATATTGGGGAGCCTATGTTCATGCTAGTTGGTCCAAAGTTAGACATTCTCTATCAATTAGTAGATGAAGTGGAAGTGGATTTTGAAGAACATCCAGCCATCTTTACCTTAGAAGAAGCGATCAAACAAAAGGATCAAACCGGTGTTTTTGCCTATCATGAATTTGGGGAAAGTCTGGACGTAATCAAATCGATTGAAAAAAAGGCGCATCGTGTGATCGAAGAAGTGTACGAGACAGGGTATCAAGAGCATGTCTATTTAGAGCCTCAAGGCATGCTTGGGATTTATAAGGCTGATGAAATCCTTGTCAAAGGATCAATGCAGTGTCTTTATTATGTAAAAAATGCCTTGATCAGCGCCTTGGCATGTGAGGATGATGAGGTCAGGGTGATTCAAAGTCCTACTGGCGGGGGATTTGGCGGGAAAGAGGATTTCCCTTCCATGATGGCTTGCCATGTGGCCATTGCTGCGAAGGTGGTCAAGAAGCCAGTCATGCTCCTGTTTGACCGTGCGGAGGATATGGAAGTCACGACAAAGAGGCATCCAGCCAAATTTACATATCGCACCGCTATAGATGAACAAGGAAACATTCTAAGCATGAATGTGGAGGTTTTTCTAGACGGCGGAGCGAATGCAGGGTTGAGCCCTGTGGTCCTGCAGCGGGCACTATTAAACAGTTCGGGAGTCTATAAAATTCCGCATTTTCATGCGAAAGGCTATGCGTTAAAAACCAATACCGTTCCTAATGGAGCTTTTCGGGGGTTTGGCGCTCCGCAAAGCTTTGCCGCCATTGAAAGTCATCTGGGGCATATCAGCAGCATGCTCAAGCGTGATCCGATCCAATATAAACGCAACTATTTGGTGAAACAAGGCGATCCAACCATCACAAATGGAAGGTTTCGAGATCCGATTTTGTTAGAAGACATGATCCAAGATTTACTGCAAACAGCGGACTACACAAAGAAAAAAGAAGCGTTTCGTGCCTTTAATCAACAAAATAAGCGCTTCAAAAAAGGGATCGGAGCTTCCCTATTCCTGCATGGCTGTGGATTCACAGGCAGCGGGGAACGAGATCACATTAAAGCGGTTGTAAAATTAGAAAAAACAGAACAAGATCAGGTGCTGATCAAGGTCTCCAATTCAGATATGGGGCAAGGTGCGTTAACCACACTGAGCAAAATTGTAGCCAAAGGGTTAGATTTGCCATACGAAGACATCTTGTTTCCTGATCCAGATACAAAGGATGTTCCGGATTCAGGTCCCACCGTGGCATCCCGGACGACGATGATTGTGGGGAAATTACTGGAGCGGGCCGCAAGCCAACTGAAAGCAGGATGGCAATCCGGTGTTGCGCAGGAGGTAGTAGAACACTATATTCATGAAGATATGATTCCTTGGGATGAGGAAACCTTCTCGGGAGATGCTTATCCTGCGTATTCGTGGGGCGTCAATCTAATTGAAGTGGAAGTAGACATCTTGACGGGAAGCGTTCGAATAGAAAGGGTATATGGAAGCTTTGATATCGGAAGAGCAATTGATGAACGCATTGTCAAAGGCCAGATCGATGGCGGCATGGCCCAGGGAATCGCTTACGGTTTTATGGAAAAGATGACCTCTCAATTGGGCAAAATCCAACAAAAAACCATTTCAGACTACGGACCGCCAACGGCGATGGATCTGGTTCCTATTGAAAGCAAACTCTATGATAATCCTTATGCGGGTGGACCTTATGGCGCGAAAGGGGCCGGTGAATTGCCCTTAACGGGAGGCGCTCCCGCTGTGCAAGCAGCGATTGAGGATGCTTTGCAAATTCCTTTTTATCAAATCCCTGTTACGCCCGAATTGATTATTGAAAGTTTGACGAAGAAGGATGGGGATGCGCGTGATTAAATTTCAGCTGAATGGTAGAGAAGTCGAAACCGACGCACCACCCACCGCAAGATTAATCGATGTATTACGAGACGAATTTGCTTACATCGGTTCCAAGGAAGGCTGTGGGGATGGAGAGTGTGGGGCTTGCAGTGTCTTTGTCAATACGCTTGTGCAAAATAGCTGTCTTATTCCGGTTGGTGCGATCGAAGGAGCAGAGATCATGACCATTGATGGATTTAGCCAAACGGAACTCTTTCAAATGATAAGTGAGTGCTATTCTGAAGCAGGTGCCGTACAATGTGGCTTTTGTATACCCGGAATGGTGATGGCCAGTGCAGCCCTTTTATCGAAAAATCCTCATCCCACAGAAGAAGAGATTCGCGAAGGGATCTCAGGAAATTTGTGTCGTTGTACCGGCTACAACATGATTGTGGATGCGATTGATCTCGCTGCGAAAAAGGGTGAAGGTCTATGGTAATGGGAACCGTTCTGTCCTATCGATTGGCGAGTCTGGAAGAAACGATCGCACAACTAAGCAGAGAAGATTGCCAGATTATGGCGGGTGGTACCGATCTCATGGTGCAGCATAAAAGCCCGATGGGGGCTCCGGCCCGATTTGATAAACCGGTTATGTTTATCGATCATTTAAAGGAACTGAAGCAGATTGATCAGGTGAATCAGGACCTACATATAGGTGCCTGTTGTACTTATACTGAAATACTGGAACACCCCCTTATCCCAAACATCTTTAAGGTAGCCATCAAACAGATTGCAGCGCCAGCGATTCGGAATAGAGGGACGTTAGGCGGGAATATCTGCAACGCATCCCCTGCAGGAGATACCTTGCCTTTGTTATATATCTTTAACGCTCAAATACGACTGAGATCCTCAAAAGGAGAGAGGGTTGTTGGGATTCAGGATTTTATCCTAGGACCAAGAAGAGTGGACCGTTTAAGAGAGGAAATTCTTACAGAGATCATTTTGCCTGAAATGCTAGCGGATCGCATTGTTTTTGAGAAAGTGGCGAACCGCAGAGCGGATGCCATAGCCAAAATATCATTTGCCGGTTCGATGCGTTTGGAGGGAGGCAGGGTTGGGGAGGCCCGATTTGCATTCGGTGCGGTGGGGCCAACGATCGTCCGTTCCTTGGATATTGAACAAAAATTAAAGGGTGAAGCTTTTCCATTGGATCCAAAGGTCGTGGATGGGGTTGTTGCCTATTTTGATCGCATCATTACACCAATCGATGATCATCGTTCAACGGCAGCTTATCGGAAGACAGTGGCACTCCGATTATTGCGTCATTTTCTTGAAACGATGTAGGTTCGTGTTGAAAAGCGCTGTTTCTCATCGGTAGAATCAGCGCTTTTGCGACGTTGATAGGAAAGGAGGACACTACCTTGGAGAACCAGGCTTTGTTTAGAAAGGCTGAAGAAATCGCCCATCTCTTTCGTATATATGTCATCAATCATTATCCAAAGATCGAAACGTCTATTTTTCTCGAATTCTGGCCCAAGCTGGTTGTATGCCGGTTTGACCGAATGCTGGTGGATGCCGGTTTCGGAGGATTAGGCCTTGGACTTGCTGATTATTTACGTATCATTCGTCTGTTAGCACGCGGGGATAGTGCGCTAGCCTTAGCCACTCATATACATAATGTTGCCTTGAAAACCGTCAGTGAAGTGGTTAAGGAATCCCCGGGTCCCCTTCAACAACTGGTGCGAGAACCGAAACTATGGGCGTTAGCTCGATCAGAAGCCGGAAGGGATTATCGCTATCAATTCAGCACAGAAATTACCTTCAATGATTCGGAATGGACTTTAACCGGCCAAAAGGATTTTTGTACACTAGCTGGCTTGGCTGACTATTACTTGGTTTTTGCTCAAACCTGTCGGGAGAGTCCGTCCCTGTCTACGATTCAGTTATGTGTCGTGGACGGGAAGGATCCAAGACTCGAAGTTTTAAAAACGAACCGGATGGATGCGATGGTCTTATCCTCTACCTCTAGTGTCTGTTTTCATGATTATTCATTGCATGCTGATGATCTAGTAGGAGAGCCGGGAGATCTCTTGAAAGTCGAGAGTCCGGATACCCTCACTTTGGGAATTACCGCCATCCAATTGGGAATCGTTGATGAAGTACTCGCCCAGTTTACTTCGAAAATGAGAAATCTGGAGCCGGAGAAGCGGGATCCGGAAAGGATTCGGTGGCTTGGAGAAATTGATATAGCATTACGTGGGACGGAACTCCTTTTGGCCGAATCGCTGCATCATCGCCCTGGCTCGCATGCGGATGCAGGCCTCTGGTTACGACGGGCGAAAGCATCCTCTGATCTCCTGGTAAATAAGGCGACAGAAGGGGCCATACGGTACTTGGGAAGGGAAGGGATCTTATCCGAAAATAGATTTATTTACCTACGGAATAATTCTCTCGCAGGACAAGTCATGCCACCCAGCCTCTCTAAATGTTTAAGCACATTGGGTGGTCATTGGTTGGATAAATCCAATTAGGGAATGCTGACTGGAAGTACCAAAGTAAAGGGGGCTAAGACTTGTCTACGCAAAAGCCATATGATGAAGAAAAGGTACAACTAGATCGAACACTAACAACGATGAAAGAACATCTTGAAACGCTAGAAACGATGCCCAAATATGTCGGAAATAATTATACAGAACAGGTCTTAGAAGGAATCCGTGAGAAGAACCGAACAGATCTTCGGCGGGCGATCAGAGAGCCCTATTTTGGGAGGCTGGATTTTCAAGAAGACGGGGATAAAGAGGCTGTTCCACTTTACATCGGTAAAATCGGAGTGGCCAATCCTGTCAACGAACAGCCAATGATTATTGACTGGAGAGCTCCAGTTGCGAGCTTATTTTATTCCTTTATCGGAGGAAATGAAACCGCTTATTACGAGTCAACGGATGGAAGGATCGAAGGAAACGTCCATTTAAAGCGATATATCGTGGTTCGAAATGGAGAATTGCAACGGGTTGTTGATGATTTTGAAAAAGGCAATGAGAGGATTGCCGATGATTTTCTGCTTTACCGGCTAGGTGAAAATAAAGATAATCGTTTGAAGGATATTGTTTCGACGATTCAAGTGGAACAAAATGAGATTATTCGAGCCCCAAGGAATACTCCGATCCTCATTCAAGGGGTGGCGGGCAGCGGGAAAACGACCGTTGCTCTGCATCGCTTGGCATACCTCATTTATCAGTATCAGGAGTCCCTTCGTGCCAAGAAAATGATCATCTTCGCACCCAATCGTTTGTTTTTAGATTATATATCGGATGTGCTTCCCGAACTTGGGGTGGGTGATATTCAACAAACGACTTTCCAAGATTGGGCGATGTCCATCCTTGAAGATGAAGTGCGTCTGAAGGATGCTCGTGAGAGCTTTGCCAAATGGTTCGAATCTGATTCGATGGTGGAAGAAGGGAAAACGAAAAGGTGGAAAGGGTCTCTCTCGTTTATGCATGTTCTTGCCCAGTATATCAAAAGTTACGAAAAGAATTGTGTGCCGACGCAAGACTTTGAAGCGTGGGAACGGAAAAAGCTGGATCAAACAATCATAAACCGTTGGTTTACGGTGGAGTATAAACATTATCCGCTAGCCAAAAGAAGAGAGCGTATCCTCCACCGGATCAAGGCTTGGATGGATGGGGAACTAAAGCACATTGGTGATCCAAAAGTGAAGAAGGATCGCAAGAAAAAGGCAACCCAGCAGCTGAATGCCTACCTAAAATATTGGCCGAATCATAGCGCCTTGTCTTTTTACCGCGAGCTTTTTTCCAAATTAAAGAAAAAGCAGGATATCTCCGAAGACATCCTGCGGGCGATTCCTTCTGATGTTGTTCAAGCAACAGCGGCCTCTTTAAAAAAGAAGGAAATGGAACAAGAAGACCTCGCGCCTCTCGTTTTTATTCATCAACGCTTGTATGGGGTAGACCCCAATCATCGGTATCAACATATTGTCATCGATGAGGCCCAGGATTATTCTCCTTTTCAATTAGCCTTGCTGAAAAACCTGACCGAGCAGCAATCCCTAACGATTTTAGGGGACCTTTCGCAATCGATTTATGCGTATCAGGGGATCAAGGACTGGGATGAATGTAAAGGGATATTTGATAAATCAAAGCTCCAGTATTTTGAGTTGACGAAAAGCTACCGCTCGACATGGGAGATTATCCGCTTTGCCAACGAGGTCATCTCGCAGGCCCATTTATCCATCCAATTAGCAGATCCCGTTTTCCGCAGTGGAGAAAAGATCAAGTTGGTACAGGTAAGTGAGGAAAACAGGATCTTATCCATTGTAAAAGCGGTGCAGCTGCTGCAAGAAAAGCGGATGAACACGATCGCCCTGCTGGGGCGGACTGAAGCAGAGTGTGAGGCCTTATTTATGGCTCTCAAAGCGAAGGGAATTCCCGTTTCATTGGTTCAAGCGGAGCAAGAAAATTATGCAGGTGGTATTTCCATCATGCCTGTCTACATGTCGAAAGGCCTAGAGTTTGATGCCGTATTACTGCTGGATGTCAATGATCAAGCGTACAGGAAGACGGTCCAGGATGCCAAGCTTTTGTACGTCGGTTGTACGAGAGCGCTTCATGAATTATGGCTGTTCCATGGAAAAACCCCTTCGCCACTTCTTGAAGGAATAGATGAAGAGTTGGTTATGAAAGTATGAATGAACTGGGGCAATGGAATAAAAGAAACATCGTCAAGGTATTGGTGGGGGAAATACTGGGTTACGCTATGCGGGGTGTCCCGGTCATCACCCCCTTCCGATATCATCAACAACTTGACAAAAAGGCTGATATCTATATGAATTTGGTTTTTGAAAAAAATCTTTATTTCAATGGTTAAAGCTAAAGTCTCAATAATATGTTTTGTGTAGTAAATAAGTCATATTTACGTATATTAAACTATTTTGGTATAATTTGGCTACAAATATTCAGAATGGTTTGTATATAATGATGGTTTTTTATAGCAAATCATCTTGGGGGAAAAGGTTGTATTTAAATTATTACAGTAGTAATCATTTGTCTTAGTTATCATCTCACGTTATATCCAAGTAATTACATCTGATAAATGTATATTATATGTTTCTATTAATATATAATATTTTGCCCTTACCCACAATTTAAAGGAATAGATTGAAGGGGGGAAACATGTTGATGAAGTAGCGTTTGGGTAGGGGAAAACAATGACTCTAAAAATGTAAAAGAGGAGAAAAGTAATGAATACAAAAAGAAGTAATTTCAGAATTTTATCTCTGATTTTGACCTTAGCTTTGATCCTTACATCCCTTGCTTTACCGGCAATGGCAGCGAATCAGAATATGGGGTTAAAAGAAGGGGCAACGGTTAAAGTCGACAAAAATTCACCTACAGGCTATACGGCCACTTTTGTTTATAAGGATTCCTTAGCTGATTATGTGGTTTTTAGTGGAGATTTTAGATTTTACAAACCAGAGGAAAAAGATCTCAAGAAATGGTATTCGCCTTATGATTGGGAACCGGGCATGCTTCCAGCTAAGACAGCAAGATATGAAGAGAACATGAAAAAGGTTGAGGGGACTGATCTGTGGACCATTAGCATGCCCATTCCAAGTGGTTCATTCTGCTACCAGTATAAGGTAGCCTATGCATTTAACGGGAATGACAAGGATGTAGATATCGTTATTCCAGATCCGGCTAATATCGCTCCTTTAAGTAACCTGGAACGTTATCCTAAAGAACATAGTATTGTCTACGGAATGTTTGACAAGCAGAAGCAAGTCACAGATAATTCCATTGTTCTTCCAAGAAAAGATGCCAAAGTTGGAAAAGTGAACTATGTTCCCATCACGGATATCAATGGAGATAAAAAATACTTGGGCGTGTACCTTCCCTATGGCTATGACAAAAACCAAAAAGACCCATATAAAGTAATTTACCTTTCCCATGGTACAGGCGGAGATGAAACGGAATGGTTCTCTCTTGCAAATGCAGGGAATATTATGGATAACCTGATTGCGGAGGGCAAAGTCGAACCGGCAATCGTTGTGGCTGTGGACAATAATGACTATCCACCTACAGCATCTATTTTACATACATCAGATACACCATGGAATTACCAAGAGGGAGATATCTCTGATGAACTATGGGATTACTCCATGATTAACCGAAATTTCTTTAATAATGTTCTACCCTATGTAGAAGAAAACTATAATGTTTCAAAAGAAAGCCAAGATCGTGCATTTGCTGGGTTATCAAGAGGAGGCTATTTAACTTCCATATTATATGCGGAGCATCCTACAGAATTCGGGTATATTGGAATCCTTAGCGGGGTTTGGGATGGACTTGTTGAGCCTACTGCTTTAGATCAATATGAAAACCTGGATGCCCCAAAAGTCATGATCGGATATGGTGAATACGATAATGTGGTGAGTCTAGATAACATTCATACTGTCTATGAAAATCTAAAGGCATTGGGTGTTGAAGTGGTTGATAACCCTGTGTTTGGATCACATGACTGGTTTGCGTGGTCACAACTATTTGAAGATGTTGCGCTAGATTTCGTAGGGAAATAGGATAGAGTAGATATAATGCTGCCATTGATATGGAAAGAATATCGATGACAGCATTATTTTATTGATGCATAAAGATAATGACATTAAATTATGGAGATAATACCTATAATGATATTTTATATAGAATGAGGTATTTATGTCTATCCAAACTCATTTCTTTGTGAGTCACGAACTGCAAACCAAGATAGGGGAAATTGAAAATAAACTGATTGGGGTGTCTAAGGAATTCTTTGAAATTTGGAGAGAGGATATTTTCTTGTCATTAGCATGGTGGTTTTCATTACTTTTAACCATAATTCCTTGGTTTCTATGGATCAAATATCGTAAAAAGGAATCCTCATCTCGATTACTCTTTGCTGGTTTTTTTGTTATCATCATTTCATCGTGGTTAGATTTTTTCGGTACCATGTATGGTCTTTGGCATTACCCTTCAAAAATTCTCCCGTCCATGCCGCCGTTTATTCCCTATGATTTTTGCATTTTACCTGTATTCGCTATGTTTCTCATCCAATATAAAATTCGAATTCATGTATGGGTTAAAGCTGTGATTTATGGGGGGATCAATGCTTTCGTTGGGGAACCCATCTTATGGATGATTCACTTTTATGAGCCTGAGCATTGGAGATTTTTTTATTCGTTTCCGATTTACGTCATCATCTACATCATGGCTGATTGGTTAAGTAAGCGGACAAGTTTTGCCGAACTGTAGGTCCGAAAAATATGGCAGCGAATGTGAAAAATGGAATGTAAAAAAGGGAACACTTTGTTCCCTATCTCATCACTTCTTGCTGAATATAATCTTTGATCTCTTGGCCCGACGATAAGGTTAGGACATGTTCTGCTATTTTGGCCATTTTTTGGGAATCGAGCTGCTTGATTAAATGGCGAGCTTGGAGGATGGAACTTGCTCCCATACTAAATTCATCCAGACCAAGACCCAAAAGAATCGGGATAGCGAGCTTCTCACCAGCCATTTCTCCGCACATTCCTACCCATTTCCCTTCACGATGGGCCGCGATAATAACCATCTGGATCAAACGCAGCAGGGAAGGGTTGAAGGGGTCATATAGGTAAGACACCTGTGGATTCATCCGATCTGCAGCCATGGTATATTGGATTAAGTCATTCGTTCCGATACTGAAGAAATCCACATGCTTGGCCAATTGATCAGCAACAAGGGCCGCAGCGGGTACTTCAATCATGATCCCTACTTGTACCTCGTGATTAAAACTGATATTTTTATCCACTAATTCCTGCTTCACTTCGCTGAGGACTTGATTGGCTTTTCTTAATTCATCAAGGGTGGCAATCATCGGATACATGATCCTTAAGTTTCCATATGCGCTTGACCGCAGTAAGGCCCGTAACTGTGTTTTAAATAGTTCTGTTTGATCAAGACATAACCTGATCGCCCGATACCCAAGGAATGGGTTCAATTCTTCCGGGAGGTTTAAATACGGCAATTCTTTATCTCCGCCAATATCTAGTGTTCTAATAATGACGGGTTTATTTCCCATTGTTTCTAACACGGATTTGTAGGACGCAAATTGTTCTTCTTCACTTGGAAAATCATCACGTCCCATGTACAGGAATTCGGTTCTAAACAAGCCGATTGCTTCCGCTCCGTGGCTAATCGCAGATTCTGCATCGGAGGGATTTCCAATATTCGCGGCAAGCTCAACATGTCGTCCATCCCGTGTCATGGTGGATTGATGAATCAACTTCGCTAATGTTTCCTGCCTTAACTGAAAATCTCGTAATTTATCCTCGTATTCTTGCAAAACCACGGGCTCAGGGCGAATATGAATGTTCCCGGTAGAACCATCCACGATGATCAGATCCCCATCTGATACTTCTTCGGTTACGTTACTTAAACCAACGACTGCAGGAATCCCCATGGTCCTTGCCATAATGGCCGAGTGGGAGGTCCGCCCACCAATATCCGTAGCAAAACCCCGGGTGATCGATAGGTCCAGTTTAGCCGTATCTGATGGGGTTAGGTCATGGACCACAAGAATCTGCGGTCCGTCAACCACTGCCGTCTCGTTTTGGGTAATGCTAAGCAAATGCCTCAAGATCCGCTGGCTGACATCCCGCAAGTCAGCCGAACGCTCACGCATGTATTCATTTTCCATGCTTTCAAAAATAGCCAAAAACTGATCCCTGACGCTCTGGGTAGCTGCCTCCGCGTTGATGTGTTCGGCTTCAATCATGTTTTCGATGGCACCTACAAACTCGGGATCTTGCAGGAAAAGCTGTTGAGCCTCAAAAATCTTTGCCTCTTCTTCGCCCACTTTTTTCTCCGTGATTTCTTTTAACTCAGCAAGCTCCAAGATCGCCTGTTGCACACAATCTTTGAAACGCTCAACTTCCAGTGAAATCTGGTTAGGCTCTAGCGAACGGCGTACTATTTCCATGTTTTCTTCCTTTTTTACAATCGCCCGTCCAATCGCTATGCCCGGTGCAGCTGCAATCCCAGTCCTTTCCATATTTCTCTCTCCTCTACAGGTGTTCTGCCTCTAAAACCTTTGTCAATTCATCCAATGCCACTTCTTCTTCAGGACCATCGACCTCTAAGATGAGTTCTTCGCCTTGCTTGGCAGCTAGGGTCATTAGCCCCATGATACTTTTTCCATTAATTTTTTTGGATCCCTTAATAAGATTGACATTGCAAGGATATGCACTTGCCTTCTGAACAAACGCAGTTGCTGGGCGCGCATGCAGCCCTGATGGATTTTTGATGGTAATCGTTTTGGTTAACATTCAATCATCTCCTCAATTTCATTTTGGACAAGTCAGCGAATTCTTTGGTGATCAGTCCATGCAAAGGGTGCTCACCATCTATGTTTGTAAAATGGGTAATGGTAAGATCTAACCCGTTTTGGTTTAAGTAATTCTGAAGTTCCAAAGCTTCCGCGTCACTCGGATCATCAAACAACAACGCCGATGCAATTCCCTTGGCCAAATGGCTTGGGGTTACATCATAATCAAACAGTTCCATAGCAGGGGCGACCAACCGGTCATGTGGAGAAAGCTTTCGAATAGGGGAGCGCCCTACACGAACCACTTCATCCGATATGTAAGGGTTTTTGAAACGTTCAATAATTTTATGGATGTACGCTAGATGTTTTTCTTTGTCAAATCCATGTTTGAGTTGCAGAAGTTGACCTGTTTCGGATAAGACCTCTTTGGCATTTTCCAGGACAAAGGTGTCTTGGATCGCTTCACTAATGGTATTGTATCCGAGCAGGTAACCAAGGTAGGCAATGACTGCGTGCCCTGTATTGACTGTAAATAGTTTCCGTTCAATATAAGGGGTTAAATCTGGCACATAGGTCACTCCGGGAATCGAAGGGATGCTTCCTGCCACTTGGGATTCGTTAACAACCCATTCGAAAAACGGCTCAACGGAAACAGTCAGCATGTCTTCATTTTTCTGAAGAGGAACAATGCGATCTACTGCAGCATCAGGAAAACCGATTTGTGTCATTGCTTTTTCTTTGTCTTGTTCTTCAAGCCGTTCAAAAACATGTTCTTTTAATTGCGTGCTTCCACCGATGGCATTCTCACAGGCAATAATATTTAATGGGGCAGGAGATGTCCTGATTCTTTGAGAAATGCCCTGTGCAATGGCAGGGGCAATGAAGGGCAGGATGTTTACGCCCACCGCAGTGGTCACAAGATCTGCGGTAGCAATCTCCTTAGCAATGTCCTCGATATTTTTTCCGTTGATTGCACGAACGCCTTGAATGAGGTGCGATTCTTGGTCCTCGGATGCATGGGTGACCACATATTGTTTCTTTTTGTTAATTTCATCCACCAATTCTGGATTGACATCCACAAAACAAACCTCAAACCCTGCTTGATTGAGCAATTGTCCAATAAAACCTCGGCCGATATTCCCAGCACCAAAGTGAATAGCGAGCATAGTTTACAGTTCTCCTTTAAAAATCTTCAGAATCTCATCTTTACTTGAAGTTTCTACGATTTTTTTCACATTTTCTTCATCAGAGCAAATTTCAGCCATGTTAGATAAAATCGTTAAATGCTCGTCACCAACTGCAGCTATACCTATCACTAATTCTGCTGTGTTGCCATTGCCAAAATCCACGCCACCTGGAATTTGAACAATGGAAATGCCGGTGGATTTGATCCATTGTTTTGCTTCATTCGTGCCATGGGGGATTGCGACACCATTGCCCATGAAGGTACTTAAAGAATTTTCCCGATCAATCATCTTCTCAATATATTCTTCGCCCACGTGTCCAGCCTGAACCAGTATTTTTCCCGCTTGTCGAATGGCTTCATATTTATCCGCGACTTGCACATTTAATTCGATCTTATCCAGGGTTAGAACGGAGGCATCGTCTGATTCATGAGGAATTTCCTGCTCGTCCGTTAGATGCTCTAATTCGTCCTCATCATGTGATAGACGATGGACCAACTCATCATATCTAGGGCTATTAAGAAAATTATCGACTGAGATATGTTCAGCACTCGGACTCTTGGTTTTCGCTCGGTCTGTTAACGTTTTTTGTGTAATGACAATATCGGCTTGCTCGGGTATATCACTAATCGCTTTGTTAATGACATCAATGTTGATTCCGGCTTCTTTAAATTTTTTGCGAAGGATCGAAGCGCCCATCGCACTTGAACCCATTCCTGCATCACAGGCGAAAACAACCAGGTTCACATCGTCTTTTTGCACATTTGGAATCATTTCATTGTATCTTTCATTGACGGTATCTGTGATCCGTTCGTTGATGTTTTCCACTTTTTTCCCTTTTAGCTCTTGTACTTTTTCCGCAGCTTGTTCTAAATCTTCATCACTAGTTGATTTCATACTCGTTTTAATGACAATGGAAGCTACAATGAAAGAAACGGCTGCTGCCACAACAACCCCAGCTAATACGGGAAACAATCCGCCTTTTGGTGCCATGGCCATCAATGCAAAGATACTTCCGGGGGATGGTACAGCCACTAACCCAGCATGAAGTAGTTGGAAAATAAAGGTTCCACTTACTCCACCAGCCATAACGGCAAAAATTAATTTGGGGTTCATCAGCACATACGGAAAATAAATTTCATGAATCCCTCCCAGAAAGTGGATAATCATGGCACCTGGCGCGGACTCTCTCGCTGCACCTCTGGCAAACATGGCATAGGCTAACAAGATTCCTAATCCTGGACCAGGGTTCGGTTCCAACAAGAAGAATACGGATTGTCCAAGTTCGGATGCTTGCTGCAACCCAATCGGGCTAAAGATTCCGTGATTTATCGCATTGTTTAAAAACAAGATTTTGGCCGGTTCAACGATTAAATTGGCTAACGGCAATAACCCAACATTCACAATGGCTTGTACCCCAGATGCCAGTGCATTGCTTAGGATCTCAACAATCGGACCGATGATCTTAAAAGAAAGTAATGTTAAGGCTCCAGCGATGATTCCAGCGGAGAAGTTGTTAACCAACATCTCAAATCCCGCTTTCACTTTCCCTTCAATCGCTTGGTCAAATTTCTTAATGACCCATCCACCAAGCGGTCCCATAAGCATGGCACCTATGAACATAGGGATGTCAGTCCCAACAATGACCCCCATTGTAGCAATGGCGCCAACCACGCCGCCCCTTAAATCATGAACAATTTTCCCCCCCGTATAGCCGATCAAAAGGGGTAACAAGTATTTAATCATCGGATCCACTAATTTCGCTAAATTCTCATTCGGAATCCATCCCGTAGGAATGAACAAAGCTGTAATAAGCCCCCAAGCGATAAATGCCCCTATATTCGGCATGACCATCCCGCTCAAAAACCTTCCGAATTTCTGTATTCGTACACGCACGCCTACTTCATTGACTTCATCCATAGTATCCTCCTGGTAGAAATGTATAAATGGCATAGTTATTATTTGGTACTTTTAGTTGTTTGATACGCTACTTGTTATTTCGTGTTCAACTTTGCCGGGATAAAGAGCGGATGACACATGTCGGAAACCGAGGCTGATTCGGACAGGGGGAGGGGAAGAAGGGCTGATGCCTGTCGGAAACCTAGCTAATTCGGACAGGGGAGGGGAAAAAAGGCTGATGCCTGTCGGAAACCGAGGCTGATTCGGACAGGGAGAGGGGAAGAAGCGTTGATGCCAGTCAGAAACCGAGGCTGATTCGGACAGGGAGAGGGGAAGAAGGGCTGATGCCAGTCCGAAACCCAGGCAGATTCGGACAGGGAGAGGGGAAGAAGCGTTGATGCCTGTCGGAAACCAAGGCTGATTCGGACAGGGGGAGGGGAAGAAAGGCTGATGCTTGTCGGAAACCGAGGCTGATTCGGACAGGGTGGTGTGAAAAAAGGTTGATGCCTGTCGGAATCCCGGGGGTGATCCTGACAGGGACATGCCCAAAATTCGTAACCCTGTCAGAATAACTCTCTATTTCTACAAAGGATCCTACATGCTTTTCGGCGGTTCTGTAACGGGTGTTGCTCTAGTTACTCAATTGTGTTTTTCATTGCCTTATACATATTTTCAACGTGTTCATCGATTTCATCTCGGGACATGCGTAATCGATTCAGAGAACTACCGTATCCGATTTCTTTTTTACCTTCCTCTAAACCTTTAAAAATTTCGTCAGCGAAAGCATCTAATGGTTCTCCAAACGTATGTAATCCTACGCCTCCTAAATCTGTATTCACCGCTGGTGGAGCGACTTCAATTACTTCTACAGATGTATCAGAAAGTTGGTGTCTTAAGCACACGGTAAAGGAGTGAAACGCTGCTTTTGTAGCTGAATAGATCGGAGCGATGGCCATTGGTGTAAATGCAAGTCCAGACGTCACATTAATGATAGCAGCCTCTTTTTTCGTTGCAAAAAATGGGGCGAACAGCATAGAAAGATGGATAGGTGCTTCCGTATTGGTGGTGATTTCATTCTGGAAGTAACTCCAATTGTTCCTGGCATCAGCCTTAAGCACATTAAACCGTTGTTGAATCCCTGCATTGTTAACTAACACATTCACATCAGGATAGTTAGCCGTGACCCACTCATACAATGCTGTACGGTCAGATTCAATCGCCACATCACTTACACGAGTAATAAGGCTAGGGAATTTTTCTTTCGCATTTTCAAGGACATGTTCACGTCGTCCAGTAGCAATGACTTTATTTCCAGCTTTTATAAAGCGTTCAGCAAAGGCTAATCCGATTCCAGAACCCCCGCCCGTAATAAGGATTGTATTTCCCGTAAGTTTCATCGTCATGCCTCCAATCATTTTTCTAGAGTCAAATTTACTCTTTTCCCTCTAAAACAGCAAATGGAAAGCATGCTTTTCGGAATAGAGTCTTGTATACTTTAAGGATAATTAGAAAGAAAGGGATGATTTTGCAATGCATACTTCTCAAAAAGAGAAGGCGGTGGCGTTTTTGCAACAGGTGGCCTCGGGGGAGGTGCGCGGTACGTATCAGAAGTATATTGGTCCAGATTTCCGTCACCATAATCCTTATTTTCGAGGTGATGCGGATTCTCTCATGCTCGCGATGGAAGAAAATGCCGCAAAGAACCCGCACAAAATCTTTGAGGTCAAACGTGTGATTGAAGAGGGGGAGATCGTTGCGGTTCACTCTCACGTAAAGCAAAACCCAGGGGACCTTGGAGGAGCTGTGGTCCATATCTTCCGCTTCCATAGCGGACAAATAGTCGAGTTGTGGGATGTAGGCCAGCCTATACCTGAGAATTGCCCCAATGAGAATGGTGTATTTTGATGTCATAATGTTTATTATGTAAACAAGTGGCGGTATTGGAGCAGATGAACTGCTCCTCTTCTCGTTGCTCAACTAAAGGGAGGGAGAATGATGTCCAGTAACGTAAGACCAAGAAAAATCATTTTAGATTTAGCAGTTACTTTAGATGGTTTTATTGAAGGGAGAAATGGGGAAGTTGATTGGTGTATCATGGACTCTGAAATGGGATTTATTGATTTCTTAGGTCAAATCGATACGATTTTATATGGTAGAAAAAGCTATGATTTATGGGGACAATTTGTTCCAGGGGTTGAAATTACGGATACGGAAAAAGAAATGTGGGACATCGTTCATGGAAAAGAAAAATATGTATTTTCCAGAACGCAACAAGATACGAATGATAAGGCAATATTTATAAATGGCAATATACTTGAGGAAGTAAATAAATTAAAGAGTAAGCCTGGGAAAGATATCTGGTTATATGGCGGAGCAAGCCTTATTACAACTTTTATTAATTTAGGGCTGGTGGATGAATTTCGATTATCTGTTCACCCTGTTGTTTTGGGAGAAGGAAAACCGTTGTTCCTTGATATCAAAAACAGGTTGGATCTAAAACTGGTCCATACAAGAACTTTCTCCTCTGGTGTGGTGCAACTCATCTATCATTTGAATGGGGATTTGTAGATATACATGCACATAGCGAAATATAGTTACCAGTCTTGAAAGAAAACAAAACAAATCTTGAAATTATATCCAGTCCGTAATAATATAAATACATACCAGAAGGTATTTAATTTTGGAACTAATAAGATCGTCCTATCTTCCTTAAAGTACGGTGGAACACGACGAACGGGTGAATTCTCAAAATATCCAAATGGATAGAAAGAGGGAGTTGAATGCGAAAGGTAAAACGTAAGTCCGTATTTTTTATGTCTAATGCTGTGATCGCACTTCTGGTTGTCAGCGGTACAACTGCTGCATCCGCTATGCAGGTTGAGCAAGCACCTGTCAGCCAAGTTGCAACCAGCAATAGTGAAGCCGACTTCACTGCGGAAAAAGTATTGACCATGGCCGCTTCAGCCTATTTGATGCAGGGAGCACGGGCGGCGAATGGTACTTTGATAGGTAAAGGGATAGTAGCGGTCGATCCTGATGTGATTCCACTTGGAACTAAGCTATACATCGAGGGATACGGCTATGCAGTGGCCAGTGACATAGGCGGAGGGGTCAAAGGGAACCGAATTGATGTCCATTTCGATAACCAAAAGGAAGTCGAACAATTCGGCCGTCGTACCGTCAAAGTGTACATTATCCAGTAAAGGAATTATCACGAACAGAATTTATGACTGAAAACACCAGTTGGTCGAACCAACTGGTGTTTTCAGTGTCTATTTTATTAGATTACTAAACTGTTTTCTTTGACTTAATTTCTTGAACTTCTTTATAATCATTGTGATATACGAAAAAAGTATAATTGTACATACAATAGTTCCTGTGGATTCCATCTGTTACAGCTAGGGAAGGCAAAAAAGACATGGAAGGATCTAAGAATGGAGTGATTCGATGGCTAAAAATAAATTTCAAATAAAACGGGAAGAAACCTATGAAAAATTGATAAAAGTTGGAATGGGACTTCTATGTGAAAAGGGTTATTCTTCAACGACAATTGACGATATAGCCTCATCAGCAGGATACACGAAGGGAGCATTCTATGTCCATTTTAAAAATAAAGAGGATTTCTTCTTTCATTTGTTGAGCTATCGTCTTCAAATTCGCAAGAAATGGCCCGAATCCGAAGAAATCGGAAATCAAAGTTTCGAATCTTTGGAATCCGCGATTAGGCAAAGGCTAGAGACGTTATTTCATTATCTAATTGACAACAGTGGCTGGATCATGGTGTATATCGAATTTTATCACTTGTCTCGAAGCAACGCTAATGTACGTTTTCGATATAGAGAGATGCTAAATCAGTGGGTTACTGAGATTGAGCAATTTCTACACCGTTTACAAGAGCAGGGTTTATTATCAACAGAACTGGATACTTTACAAGCTGCCCATAATATTTATGCGATGTTAGATGGGATGCTTTTGCATTTAAGTTTATATGAGGAAAAGATTGAATTGGAAAGGGCTGTGAACATGGTTATGAGAATGTTGCATTGAATCCACATTTAGTAGGATAAGGATGTCAAGATAACTTCTTAATTATGGGCTGCATAACAGGAGGAACCTTTAACCAACCTTTCTCCGCCATCATTTTTTTTACTATAGTGGCAAAAGCTATTTTCCGAATGCTTCGACAGCTTCTTTACTTTTACTTAATTATAAATGGCTAAGCTTAACAATTTTGTAAAATAATATGGAGGTCTCTAGATTTGAGGTGAAAGTGAAGGGATGTTCTTCGTTACTTGCTTTATTCTTTCGTGGCTTATTTGGTTCATTTGTGCGGATAAAAACAGATGGAGAGAAATCCTTCCTGTGTCTTTTTTTGCAGGATTTTTAGGTTCGACCACCGATACTATTACTGCCTTCTTATCACTATGGGAATATAAAGAGAACGGAAAAGAAGCATTAATTTATTATTTGTTAGATGACTTTGGAATTTATATTGTCATTGTATATCTTTTTATACAATGGCTACCAGAAAATAAATCACTTTGGTCAATCATCAGATACTTTTTTTATTGGACAACGATATCTATAACCATCGAGATCATATTCCTTATAACCAATCATATAGAACATATCCGGTGGAATATCTGGTATTCATATGTGGCAGACTGGTTTTTGTTTTGGCTATTTTATCAATACCATAAGAGTTTTCGGCTGAAGAAACTGAATCAGGAGTAAAACGATGTTCTACTTCCTGATAAACGAAAGTTTTCTACTCATTAGTGGGGTAACGCGAAGTTTAAATAGGTTCTAAAACGGAAAGTCTGTTGGTATTAGAAACGGACTTACGTTTTAGATCGGAGTGTCAGACTTGGTAAAGGAACGGATTAGCCAAAGTCAATTGTTTGCCCTCATTATTTTTTTCCAGATTGGAAGTACAACTTTATTTGCGTTAGGGATTGAAGCAAAACAAGATGCCTGGATTGCGGTTTTCATCGCTTTGCTTGCAGGGATTGTTTTAGTCTGGATATTCACTGAAATTCAAAAACACTTTCCCCATCAGAACTTAGCAGAGATTTTAATTTCTGTGTTAGGAAAATGGATCGCCTCCCCATTGATTATTCTTTATGCATTATCCTTTTTCTGGACTGCTTCTTTCAATTTATATGAGTTCTCTGAATTTATGGTTTCCACCTTTTTTTTCGAAACCCCAATAAGTGCGATTCTATTCCTTGGTTTACTACTGATGATTTATAGTCTGTTCTTGGGTGTAGAAGTCATCGCCCGTTCAGGTGAAATCATATTCCCTTGGTTTTTAGGATTTATTATCATTATGTTCCTTTTAACTGGAATTTCAGGGATCATTAAGCCCAATCAATTATTGCCCATCATGGAAAATGGGGTCATGCCTGTCTTAAAGGCATCCACACAGGTAATTACGTTTCCGTTTGGGGAAATGGTCATTTTTCTTATGTATTGGTGCTATGTGAATAATCAGCAAGTGATTCGAAAAACATCGATATGGGCGGTTATTATCGCAGGGATCATCCTCATTCTTTCACTAATTTTGATGATTACAGTTCTAGGGGCTCAGCTAGCCTCTAATGAATCCATTTCTTTATTTAAGGTATTCCAAAAAATAAATGTGGGAAATTTCATCCAAAGGCTTGATGCTATTGGTGGAGCTATTCTTTTTATTGGTGGTTTTTACAAAGGGCTGTTGTATTTATACGGATCCCGTATGTTGATCCAAACCTTATTCAACATCAAAGCCAAACATCAAAAATGGTTAATCACCTTTCTGGTCATCTGTTTGTTCTGCTACATCCTTCTTTATTTTAAGGATGTTGACTTTTATCGTTGGGTAGGGCTTCAGATCAATAACAAGTATGTCTACCCTCTATTTCAAATTACCATTCCGATTTTTCTCCTCGTGATCATTAAGCTTAAAACAAAAGGTAAAGGAATTAAAAAAATACAAAGGATGTAAAATTCATGCTTGATTTTAATACGCTATATAACAAAGCAGGCCTTGTTCCAACGATTCTCATTCTAGGTGGGGTGTCCTATGCGGGGATTCTCATTTTGGTATTGCTTTATAATTTAGTCCAGTATTTAAGAGGATTTTTAAGATCATGACCCCTCACTGAACACTCCACTGAAGAAATTTCATGAAAATCGGGTCCATTGCAGAAACTACATAATAGGAAAAATTTTCTTCATCCTGTGAAAGGAAGGAGGCAAAACGATTGCAAGAAAGCAATGCGAACCAAACGGTCACATTTTTTATTAACGATCAGTCTTTCCAGGCAGAACCAGGACAAACCATCTTAAATGCAGCATCATCCCAAAATTATACGATCCCTAGCATCTGCTTTCATCCGACTCTAGGGTCCATTCAATCCTGTGATACTTGTCATGTTGGCGTAAATGGGGAGTTGGTGCGGGCCTGCAATACCGCTGTAACGGAAGGGATGAAGGTGGATACACGGTCGAAATGGGTTCGTGAGGCACAGTATGAGGCGATGAGCCGCATTCTTAAAAATCACGAGCTCTATTGTACCGTCTGTGATAATAACAACGGAAATTGTGTAGTGCACAACACAGCCGAATTGCTTGAAATCGAACACCAAAAATACAAGTTTCAGGCGAAGCCCTATCCACCTGACAACTCCCATCCTTTTTATCGTTATGAACCAGATCAGTGTATCCTATGTGGACGCTGTGTGGAAGCATGCCAGGATCTGCAGGTCAATGAAACGCTGTCGATCGATTGGAATCGGGAAGTGCCGCGCGTCATTTGGGATAACGATGTCCCGATTGACCAATCCTCTTGTGTCTCCTGTGGACATTGTGTCACCGTTTGCCCCTGTAATGCCCTAATGGAAAAATCGATGCTAGGGGAAGCGGGATATTTGACGGGGATCCCCCAAGCGGTCCTGGCACCCATGATTGACGTCATGAAAGAAGTAGAGCCTGGATATCAGGAGATCTTTGCTATTTCAGAGATGGAATCGGCGATGCGGAAATCTCGCATTGAACGAACCAAGACGGTTTGCACCTATTGTGGTGTAGGCTGCAGCTTTGAGATCTGGACCAAAGATCGTCATATCCTCAAGGTCGAGCCTCAAGTGGAGGCACCTGTGAACAGTATTTCAACCTGTATTAAAGGAAAGTTTGGTTGGGATTTTGTAAACAGTGAAGAAAGATTAACGAAACCTCTGATTCGAAAAGGGGACTTATTCGTTGAAGCGACTTGGGACGAGGCCATGGATCTTATTGCTTCAAAGTTAACAGGAATAAAAGAAACATACGGAGCCGATTCGATTGGGTTTATTGCCTCTTCTAAATGTACGAACGAGGAAAACTTTTTGTTTCAAAAACTGGCTCGGACTGTTTTTAGCACGAACAACGTGGATAACTGCTCAAGGTATTGCCAATCTCCCGCTACGATGGGATTGATGCGGACGGTCGGGATTGGGGGAGATGCCGGAACGATTGAAGATCTGCAGCGGACAGAGCTCGTTTTAATTATTGGAGCGAATCCGGCAGAATCGCATCCTGTATTAGCCACACGGATTAAACGGCAGCACAAGCTACATGGGCAAAAACTTGCGGTCATTGATTTGCGCAAGCATGAGTTAGCCGAACGGGCAGATCTTTTCCTGCATCCAAAACCTGGTACAGACCTGATTCTGCTCTCAGCGATGACCAAATACATCATCCAGCAGAATTGGCATGACCAAACCTTTTTAAAAGAGCGGGTAAACGGGTTTGATGAATATGTCAAATCTCTAGAGCCTTATACGCTTGCCTATGCAGCCGAAAAGACAGGTCTTGCACAAGAACAAATCATTGGTTTAGCTACCATGATTCATGAAGCGAAGACGATGTGTATCTGCTGGGCGATGGGTGTGACCCAGCATATGGGCGGAACCGATACGAGTACTGCGATTTCCAATTTACTTCTCATTACTGGAAATTACGGAAAACCTGGTACAGGCGCTTACCCGCTGCGCGGTCACAACAATGTCCAAGGGGCCTGTGACTTTGGCACGATGCCAGCTTGGCTGCCCGGTTATGAGCCCATTGAACATGATGAGGTCAGGGCTCGGTACGAAAAAGCCTGGGGAGTTCAGATTCCCAAAAAACCTGGGTTTAATAACCACCAAATGGTGGAGGGCATTACCAAAGGGAAGATCAAGGCAATGTATTTGTTTGGAGAGGACATGGCCCTTGTCGATTCGAACTCCAACCACGTGGAGGCGGCCTTTGAGCAACTGGAATTTTTTGTCGTGCAGGACGTGTTTTTCTCGCGGACCGCTCAATATGCAGATGTGATTCTGCCTGCATCCCCAAGCCTTGAAAAGGAAGGGACATTCACCAATACGGAACGACGGATTCAACGTTTTTACCGTGTGCTGGAGCCGTTGGGAGAGTCAAAACCGGATTGGGAAATTTTCGTCGATTTGGCCAACCGTCTCGGAGCTGATTGGAAGTACAAGCATCCGGGGGAAGTCATGGCAGAAGCAGCCAGCCTGGCACCTATTTTTGCGGGCGTATCCTATGAACGGTTAGAAGGGTGGAATAGCCAAATTTGGCCTGTTCAATCGGATGGAACGAGTACACCGCTTCTATATACGGAACGATTTGCCTTTCCCGATGGAAAAGCCAGATTATATCCTATAGAATGGACGCCTCCTTTTGAGCCTGGAAAAGAATTTGATATTCACTTAAACAATGGAAGGCTGTTGGAACATTTCCATGAAGGAAACCTCACCTATCGTTCCAAAGGGATTACCCATAAAGTCCCCAATCCATGGGTGGAAATCTCTCCAGCGATGGCGAAAGAACGAGGAATTGAGGACGGTTCACTGGTCCGTTTAACCTCCCCTTATGGAGAAGTGGAGGTACGTGCGTTGGTTACAGATCACGTGGATGGCAATGAAATTTACCTGACCATGAATTCCATGGAGGAGCGCAAAGCGGTGAACCGCTTAACTAGCAGTTATCATGATAAATTCACGCATACACCGAATTATAAGGAAATGAGTATTAAGCTTGAGGTGCTTGAAACAAAAGGGGATGCCCCGCTGCCGCGTCACAATCACCGTTTTGGCAATCGACAGCCGCAAATGGGGATTAAAGTGGAGGAAAAATGGAGCCGTCCGGATTTTGTACCGATCGCAGAATTATTCAAAGGGGGAGAAAGCCATGGCGAAACCCATACGTGAAGTAAAGCGGACGGACCCTACAGCGCAAGAACTGGAAACAGAAGCGCTGGCGGATCTGTTGAAAGTCATCGCGGAACACCGGGAATCGATTAAAGATCTTCTCGCCATCGTCGGGTATCTCGAGGAAATGGGAGTTTTGGCGGCCCTCAAAGGGCTTTTGGAGCAACGAAATGAAGTGGGAGTGATTGCTCTTAACCAGCTTAACCAACCGAAAATGTATCACTTGTTGAAAAATCTAGTAACGATGGTTCAATTGATGGGCAGCATGGACCCAGTTCACATTGAAAAAATGGGGAAGGGCCTATCACAAGGGCTGGAAACGATGAATGAAAGAAGTGAACAGGGGAGGGTACCCAGTCTTTGGGATTTGGCAAAGTCCGTTCGCGATCCTTCTGTCCGTACATCCATGGCTACGATGATTGGACTGCTGCAGGGAATGGGGGATTCATTGAAAAAGGATTCTTCCGCAATTCATTGATGAGGTGTGAATAATGAAGACGAAGACAATCCGGATTAAAGGAATAAAGGATCAAAAGGAGGCCCAGCAGGTGGTTTCCGGCATGAAAGAGGTTTGGGGAGTTCGCGAGGCAGATATCAATTTGGCGACGGGGGAGGTCACCGTATCCTTTGATGATCAGGCTGCTTCTGTGCAAGATATTGAACAAGCCATCCTGGATTATGGTCTTGAACTGGAGGGGAAATCTTGAAAATTTGTGAGGTTTGTGGTGCCGAAGAGAAGGTAGAGGATTTACTGGATGAGCAGGATGACGTAATGATTTTGGGTGTTTGTGAGCGGTGCATGAATGATTTCAGGCAGCCCACTTCTACTAAACCATAAAGGCAGTTTCAGATGCCCCCCCCTCTATCACAAGGGGGACGTTGCCGATAAAAGGAGGTTTCGATGAGCAGTCGATCTGTAGCCCAAACGATGTTAGAACAGTTGTCTAACTTTGGCGTTGAATTTATTTTTGGTGTTCCCGGAGATGCCACACTCTCTTTGATGGCCGCTCTAGCCAAGCAGGATCGGATTCAATTTATTGCTACCCGTCATGAATCCGCAGCTGCCTTTATGGCATCTGCCTATGCGAAAAGCACGGGGAAACTCGGTGTGTGTACAGCTACAAGTGGACCGGGACTTGCCAATCTGTTGAATGGATTAGCTGACGCCTACTCGGATTATGCACCCGTGTTGGCGATTACGGGTCAGGTACCCACGCACAAAATAGGAACGCATAGTAAACAATACGTTGATCAGCAGCGCTTGGTGGAAGCGACCGTTTCGTATACGGCTATGGTTGCATCCCCCAAGTCAACCATTCAGTTACTTCATCGTGCGGTGAAGACAGCCATTTCTCAGCGCACAGTAAGTCATCTATCTGTCCCAAAGGATCTTTGGGATCAGCCTTTTTATGAGGAATTGGTTCCATCAAGTTCTTACTTATATGATCAACCCCATCCCCCAACACCCAAACTTGATGAAGCGGTTCCCTTTTTACAAAACTTGAAAAAGCCGATGATTTTGATCGGTAATGGAGCAGGGGGCTGTCAGGAGGAAATAAAAAAGATCGCCAGCAAATTAGGTGCTGGTGTGATTTATAGTTTAGGGGCAAAGGGAATCGTGGATGAAGAATTCGAGCTGCTATTAGGAGGGATTGGAGAAGGCGGAAGCGAGCAATCCAGCGAAACGATGCAGCAAGCAGATGGCTTATTGATTGTGGGGGCGATGTGGTATCCTAAGACGTTTATGCCAAGGGACATCCCAATTTTACAAATCGAAAAAGAACCGGCCCATCTTCATCTTGAGAAAAATTTACAATCTGCTCTCATCGGGGATGCACGGGAGATTTTAGAATCTCTAGAGCCTAAGTTAAGCTCCCTGGCAAACGATTCGTGGGTTCTGCAGATAAAGGAAGCCAGGCAGAAATGGTTGGAGCAATTAGAGATGGAACGAAACAACGCTGCTGTTCCAATTTCACCAGCCTATGTATACCGCGCACTAGAAACCGTGATCGACCCAGAAGCCATTATAGCCTTGGATACTGGTGATCACACCGTATGGTTCAACCGCACATTTCGCATGAAAAAGCAGGATATCCTGTTTTCTGGAACCTGGCGGACGTTAGGTTTTGCCATTCCTGCTGCCAACGCTGCCAAACTGACATACCCTAATCGACAGGTAGTGGCTGTCGTTGGCGATGGCGGTTTCGCGATGAACATGGCAGAGTTGGCAACCATCGTGCGCTATAGGCTAGATGTAAAAATTATTTTATTCAATAATCATTCGTTCGCGATGGAAAAAAACAAAATGGAATATGCCGGTCTTGAATCATTTGGGAACGATTTGACCAATCCGAATTTTAAACAATTAGCAGAATCCTTTGGCATCGCAGGATATCGAATTTCACAACCTGACCAAGTAGATACTATGCTAGATGAAGCATTTCAACAACAAGGTCCTGTTTTAGTGGAAATCATGAGCTCAAGTGAGCCTACCCCCCTTTCCAAAGTAAAGGCCGTTTCCACTACATAAGTACTCAGGAGGGCTACCGATTTGACGGTTAGACCCTTCTTCTTGATTTTTTGAAATGATATCAACGAAAACACAATCCCCAAATAACTATTAGAATATAATAGATTAGGGTTCTAAGAGTTATTAAAAAGGGGGGTGAAAAATATGAAGGTAGATTGGGTCGTGATTGGAGCTGGATTCACAGGTGCAACCTTAGCAGAACGACTCGCTTCCCAAATGAACCAAAAAGTATTGTTAATAGAGAAAAGGGATCATATCGGGGGTAATTCCTACGATTGTTACGATAAGGAAGGCATCCTTATCCATAAATATGGTTCACATACGTTCCATACGAATTCGGCGATGGTGTGGAACTACCTTTCCCAATTTACAGAATGGAGAACGTACTTTCACCAGGTACTTGCTGTAGTGGATGGAAAGAAAGTTCCTGTCCCATTTAATCTAAACTCTATTTATCTGTTATTCCCCCAGAAGTATGCGGAAAAGCTAGAGGAATTGTTGATCCAACATTTTGGTTATGGCGTTAAGGTACCGATCCTTAAGCTTCGGGAAAGCGCAAGCGGAGATCTAAGCTTGTTGGCGGAATATATTTACCAAAAGGTATTTTACAGATACACCTTAAAACACTGGGAGCTAAAGCCGGATGAGCTGGATCCCTCTGTGACCGCAAGGGTACCCGTCTATATAAGCAGGGATAATCGGTACTTCCAAGATACCTATCAAGGCATTCCGATGCCAAGCTATACTGCACTTTTTTCTCGTATGCTCAATCACCCAAATATTAAAGTACTCTTGAACACCGATTATCGTGAAGTCATTGACCAACTTCAGTATAAGCGGATCATTTATACCGGACCTATTGATGCCTTTTTTGACTACAAATATGGTCCTCTTCCATACCGGAGTCTTCACTTTGATTTTGTGACGAAATATCAGGAATATTTTCAAGAGGCTGGCACGATAAATTACCCGAATGAATATGAATTCACCCGTATTCTTGAACAAAAACACCTCACCGGTCAAATTTCTCCACATACTGTTTTAGCTGAATTAAAAAGACCAAAAGTTGATGGTATTGCCTGACCAAATATTGACGGATATAATGACCAATATAATAGGAAAAATAGATTAT
>NZ_JAGGKT010000027.1 GCF_017873965.1 Ammoniphilus resinae
TGAATTTGGTTTTTTGGTTGTTTTGTCGCTACCAAGTATTGACCAAATTTAACCTACGTATAGCAAAAGTGCGTCGGTTTCGTTCATTATAACTATTTAGCCAGTTTTTACAACCAATTTAACTTTAGGGGGAATTCGTACACTTATTTTGTGAAATTAAGTTTCGTTATTGGATCCTTCAGGTTAATTTCAACAGATTCTTGGAACCTCTGTCCGCTCCCCTTATCCTCCAACCCCGATCTTCGCACAAATCCGCCGCACCGGCCCCGGCAGATAGCGAATATCCTCGGGTGCCAAGCCTTTCCGCCACACCAACAACAACCCGTACACTGGAAAACTCACCAAGCCTGTCGCCATACAGATCAATCCGTAGTAAATCGCAGGATGCCACCCTCCAGGCAACACCGCCACACATCCTTGGTACACCAGCCACACAACCACTACTAATCCAATGGAGGCAGCCATAAATCCACTTAACCGATCCCCGATCACATCCAAGGGAACCTCTCGTCGGATTGCCCACATATTCAACAGCAAAATAACCACAAAAGCAGCCGACGTCGCCACGATAACCCCATATATCCCAAACAACGGGGTCAAAACTGGATTCAACACGGCCTTCGCTACAATCCCGGCAAACACGAACCACATCGGCAGCATCACCTTACCCAAGCCCTGCAAGATCGCCATCGAGGTCATCATCACCATTTGAAAGATGCTCCCGAAACAGAGCAAGGCGACCACCCAGGACCCTTGAACATCTCCGAACAAAAATCCATTCACCGCAAAAGCCCCCGCCGTCAAATAAAGAGCCAAAGGTGCCCCGGTAACAAGGGTAAGCCGCAGGGCCAGCGACCCTGTCCGCGTCACTTCACCCAAATCCCCCCTGGAAAACGAAGAAGCAACTGCAGGCAGCACCGCCGAACTCAAAGCAATGGCCAAAATCGGCGGAATCGAAGCCAACGACTGGGCCCGCCCAGTCAAGATCCCGAGCATTTCCTTTGCGCCCGCTTGACCTAGGTCCCCCTGAAGCAGTGGGATAACGGTCGAAGAGTCGATAAAATAGATTAACGGAATCGCCGTCGAGGCCAGACTAATTGGAATGGCAGTCCACAGCAGCCTACGAAAAATTTCCTTCCGCTGCAACCGCCGAAACTCACGTTGCTCCACCAGTTGCTTTTTCCGCTCTCCACGTTCTTTCCGAAAAAAGTACAGCAACACGAGAATCGCGCCCAAACTCCCTGCGACAGCACCAAATGAAGCCCCGGCCACAGCCACTTCTTTGGACCATCCCGCACCCAACAATAACACAGGAAACAGCACCGCAACTCCCACGCGCAAGATCTGTTCCGAAACCTGCGACAAACCAGTCGGTGACATAAACTGCAGTCCCTGAAAATAGCCGCGCATAATCGAAATCAACGGAAACAACAGCAAAGCAGGGGCAATCGCCCGAATGGATAACGCCGCATCCGGATCATGACTAATGTGTACAGCATAAAAAGGGGCAATCAAATAAAGCACCACCGTCGCGACCAACCCAGCCACCAGAGAAAAATCCCTGGAAGCACGATACGTCTGCCTCGCCTCATGATATAGACCCAATGCGTGGTATTCTGCAATTTGTTTGCTCAACGCGCTGGGAATCCCAACGGTAGCAATAATTAGTAAAATCCCGTAAATATTATAGGCAATGCCATAGGTAGCCATCCCCTCGTCGCCCAAGATCCGCTGCAGCGGAATGCGCTGCGCCACCCCCAGAACCCGGGTGACCAAAGCGGCAAGAGTGAGAATTAACGTTCCTTTTAGGAGCGCGTTTTTTGACATAACGGTTCCTCCAACAACAGATAGTATCCAGCTTAACCAACAAACCCTATTTTATAGGTCGCTCACAGAGAAGAAAAGAAGTTATTTTGCCTTTCATCCCTCCCGCGTGGTAAAATAAAGGAAATTTTAGGATATGGGTCAAAGGAGAATTGTCATGGGAGAAAAAGAGGCAATGAATATGCAGCAGGACGAAGTCCTGAGCGAATCGCAAACCAACAAAAAAAGCATCAAGTTTATCCTCAAAAACGGCGTGCATATGGAAGGCTATGTGGAAGCATTTGATCGTTATGCCGTAGTCATCAGACAAGCTGGGGACAAGCAGGCAATGATTTACAAGTCAGCTTTTTCAACGGTCATTGCTTAATCTAAAAAATGAAAGCCCTCCCATTTTGGATGAGGGATTTTCTTTTTTTGTAGGTGTGCTACAATATGTCGAAAAGGACAAAAATGGGGTGGAAGCATGAAGAAAGAAAAAGTGATTGAGATGCTGACCTTGCTCGAGCAAAATGGGCGCCACAGCTATGACAAGCTGGCGATGATGCTCGATCTGCCGGAAGAAGAAGTCAAACAAACGATTGCTGAGCTTGAAAAAGATAAAGTCATCCTGCGTTACCCAACCCTGATTGATTGGGATAAAATTCAAGGAAATGACCTCGTCACGGCGATGATCGATGTCAAAGTAACGCCACAACGTGATGTGGGATTTGATGAGATCGCGGAGCGTATCTACCGTTTCCCTGAGGTGAAATCCGTTTACTTAATGTCCGGAGCCTATGATCTATCTGTGACAATCGAAGGAAAGACGATTAAAGAGGTTGCCTTTTTTGTCTCACAAAAATTGTCCACCCTTGATACCGTCGTTTCGACAGCGACCCATTTTATTTTAAAGACATACAAGCATGATGGCGTCGTGTTTAATCCGCGCGATGATGACCGGAGGATGGTTGTGACCCCATGAGAAATCGATTATCAAAAACGATCCAAGAAATACCACCATCCGGCATTCGAAAATATTTTGACCTTGCAAGTACCATGGAAAATGTGATTTCCCTCGGCGTCGGGGAACCTGATTTTGTCACCCCTTGGTCGATTCGAGAAGCGAGCATATCCACCATGGAGCGAGGGTATACCACTTATACCTCGAACAGTGGACTTCCAGAACTCCGATACGAAATTGGAAAATATTTGGCGGAGTCTTTTCAGGTTCATTATGATGATAAAAAAGAAATGATCATCACCGTCGGGGCGAGTGAAGCGATCGATATCGCTCTCAGAGCAATCCTCGATCCTGGCGATGAAGTGCTCATCATCGAACCCTGCTATGTTTCCTATGAACCTACAGTCAAGCTAGCAGGTGGTGTGCCAGTCAGTGTTACGACAGATATGTCGACGAAATTTAAGATCACCGCTGACATCCTTCGCGAAAAGATCACAAGTAAATCAAAAGCCATCATCTTCTGTTATCCAAACAACCCAACCGGGGCGACCATGTCAAAAGAAGATTGGCTGCCGATCATCGATTTGATCAAAGAGCATGATTTGCTCGTTCTTTCCGATGAAATATATGGTGAACTCAGTTATGACCAGCATCATTTCAGCGCCGCATCCCTGCCTGGCATGAAGGACCGGACCATCCTGATTTCCGGATTTTCCAAGGCCTTTGCCATGACTGGCTGGCGAATCGGGTATGCATGTGGACCAGAGGACATCATCCAAGCAATGTTGAAAATCCACCAATATACCATGCTTTGTGCCCCCATCATGGGACAATGGGCTGCAGTGGAGGCACTTCGCAACGGACAAAAAGCCAAAGACGACATGGTTGCGAGCTACCGCCAGCGGAGAAATTATGTGTCAAAAATGTTCAATCAGATCGGACTCGAGTGCCTCGTGCCAGAGGGAGCCTTCTACGCCTTCCCATCGATCACAGCAACAGGCCTCACCTCTGATCAGTTTGCCGAACAACTCATTAAAGAAGCCCAGGTCGCCGTTGTTCCCGGCCACGTGTTCGGAATCGGAGGAGAAGGACATATCCGCTGCTCCTATGCCACCTCAATGGAAAACCTGGAAAAAGCGATTGAGCGGATGGGCAAGTTTGTGGAGCAATATAAATAGGAGAAAAGGGACAGGGAGACCTGTCTTTTTTTGTTCTTGCAAGGCGTTTGGCTGACTTGGTTGCTAAAGCCTATCCCGTTTATTGTAGATTAACCAAAGAAGTCATATGGGATGGCTACCAGTGGTAAATAGATGGAGAATTAAAAACCTACCTAATAAAATACAAAGTAGCCTGTTAAATTATCGGGATTACTCAGACTAATCATTTATCATTAAAATTTTTGGGAATTCAATTTACGACAGAAAAATACAATTTACTTCCAGTAAATTGTCGAATATCCTTTATTTTTCATATTAAATATTGTAATCTAAGTATGACCTGTATTAATTAGGACGATAGACTTATAGAATACTATGACTAGGGGTGTTATTTTACATGCAAATCAAGAATAAAGCTACATCGTTGGTGTTGGCAACAAGCCTTGCCTTCACACCAGTAGTTGGGCAATTGGTCCTACCAAATGCAGTTCATGCCGCTGCAGAATTGGATCTTAGCAAACTGGTAAAACTAGCAAATGCCCTTGAAGAAACGGACGGTACAGAAGCGGTTAAAGCTTTAAGGAATGCCGTAGCAAACTCATCGGATGATGATCTTAAAGCCATTTTTGGTGCAGGTTTCTTTGAAGGTTTAAAAAATGAGCAAAATGAACAACTTCTAACAGAAGCTGAAGGCTACCAACTTGCAAAAGGGATAGCCCTTGTTTTTACAAACGTTGCCATTGTTGATGGGGATTCTACTAAACTTAAAAACAATATAGAAAAGTTTAGACAAGATTATAGCGAACTCTTTCATAAGGCCTTTGGTGATGAGGTAACCGTAGATACTCTACTAAACTTTTCAACAGCATTGTTAGATGAAGTTGAAAATATCATTAATTCCGCAAGTATCGGTGAATTCCTAACGATTTCAGCTACAACGATTACTGACAAGGCAATAGATAATGTATTAGCTCAGGAGAAATACAGCACCCTGAATGGGAAGTTGACTGATATAGGGTTAAGCAGAGAAAAGTTAAAAACTATTAAAAACAAGGCATACGCTCAATTTGGACAAACTGCCCAGGATGCCAAGAATGCTTTAATTAAAGCCTATGCAAAGGATCGTGTACGAATTGTACGCCACGATGGCGTCGCGATCACCAACAATACAATTGGAATTGAACAAGGTAAGAGCATTGATCTAGATTTTCAAGTGAAATATGATGGGGAGTGGATTACTGCTCCTGAAGTTTCAGCTAGTCCAATAACATGGGTTAAACACGGGGATGGCGTAACATTAAATAATACATATAATGGTATTGTTTCCGGAAAGACAAAAGATACAGTGAACAAAATCTCCGTATTTTTAAATGAATCCCTCCTAAGCGAAGTAACAATTAATGTTACTCCGGCAATAACTTCGGGCAATGATGGGGGAACTTCTGGTGGAGGTCCTGGTGGAGGAGGAGGTCCAGGTCCAGTTGTTGATAAACCTGCAACTCCCGGCCCATCGACAGGTAATCCTGCCGAAACAGGGAAGAACATTGGACAAACCATCAAGGATGCTATCCAGAATGGAACTCTAACACCAGGTCAGGTAGATGATCTTGTCAAAGGTTTGAAGGAAAGCCTTAAAGATGCCAAGCAGGAAGAAAAACAAAATGCAGTAGATGCTTTACAGTCTAGCTTGAAAGATATCGCAAGTAATTTATCAGGGAAAACAGCCGAAGAAACAAAACAGGCATTTGAAAGTGTCGTAAAACTGGTAGCAGGTGTGAAAGAAGTGGCGGCTGCTACAGAAAATGACCTAGGAAAAATTGCTGTGGCTGTTGGGGCTGAATATGTTAAGAAGGCTGCAGAAACAAAGGTGGAAGCAACCGTTCAGGACGGAAAGGCTGTTGCAAAAGCGGATGCTAAACAACTACAAGAAGTTGTTCAAAATGCATTAAAAGCCCTAGACGAGGTCCAACAAAAGCTCACAGAAGCTGGTGTGGCAAATGCGAAGTTAGCAGTAGAAACGGTTTTAACCTTCTCTGTTAATGGTGCTACCGATAAAACAGAAGCTAGCTTTAATTTGAATGATTTACAAGAAGCATTAAAAGGTGTAAATCAAAATACAACCTCCATTGCAGTTGTAGCAAATGGTGTAACTGTAAAAGTCTCTGTTAAGGATGTATTGAATGCAATCACAGCGAAAGTAAGCTTATCCGCAGCTGCCGAAGCTACAGATTTTGCTATTGAAACTGTTAAATCTGATTTAGCTCAACAACCGGGTAAGGATAAACGTGTTTTATCCGATGTGAAAGTTGTGGAGGTTAAGGCAACTTTAAAAGGAAAGCCGGTTACTAAGTTTAATAACCCGGTTGAAATTCAAATTGAATTAGGAAGTCTTCCAACAGGTATAGATACAGAAAAACTCTCTGCCTACCAAAACGTTAATGGTCAATGGATACCAGTTGGTGGACATTATGTAAATAATAATTTGGTGTTTACAACTAAGGAAGTAGGCCAATTTACTGTCTTTGCATCTACAAAGACATTCTCTGACCTATCTTCAGTCAAATCATGGGCGCAAAAGGAAATTGAGGTTATGGCTGCTAAAGGTGTTGTAGATGGACGCACAGCAGACAAATTTGCACCAAAAGAAAACGTGACCCGTGCTGAATTCGCCAAGATGGTTGTTCGTGCCTTAGGTTTATACGATGAATCAGCTACAACAAGCTTTAAAGACGTGAATGAATCTGATTGGTTCTATAAAGACGTGGCAACTGCGGCTAAACTAGGGATTGTCACTGGTGTTTCAGATGACCAATTCAATCCAAAGGCTTTGATTAGCCGTGAAGAAATGGCAACCATGGCTGCAAGAGCTCTTAAATTAAGCGGATTAAGTGTTCAAAGGGTTAACGAAAAAATTGAGTCTTTCGCAGACAAGAATAAGATTCAAATTTGGTCCAAAGAATCCATTGCACTTGCCGTCAAATACGAAATTATCAAAGGGCAAGCGGATGGCAAATTTGCACCTTCTAATAAGGCAACTAGAGCAGAAGCTGCAGTGATCATGTATCGTCTATATAATACGAAGTAAGATGGAGAAGAGGTGGGGTTCTACCCTCCCTCTTTTTTCCTTCTATACAAAAAAGAAATTAATGAGGAGAAAACAAATGAAGGCAAGATTTTATAAAAAGCGCATTTTAATTGGGGCTATCGTGTTGTCAATGTCTTTGGGGGGATTTTCATCAGTTTCCTATGCGGATTCAGCAGATGATGTTTACGCAGAGGTAAATCAAAAACATTCTTCTGAAATTCAAAAGCTCATTGATAATGGAGCAGATGAAGAAGCGACAAAGTCTTTTATTCGTGAGGTTCACGACACCCTAAAAAGTAAAAATGTAACGCAATCAAATTTTGATGAAGAATTGGGAAATACCTTGATTGATATATATTTCGAAAGTGTGAACAATGGTTCTCATAGTGAAGTATTCAGTGCGGCTTCCAAGGGTTGGCCGGATGTTAAAGCGGGGGATTTGATTACAGCCTTTGGAAAAGGGACAGATGCTGTACTAGATGTGTTGCCGAGTGTTTTCAAAGATATAGGGAACTCAGTTGAAAATAAAATACTAGCCTCCGGTCAGACTTCGACAGGTGGTGGTGGAGGAGCAGGTGGCGGTGGTGGCGGCGGCGGACCTATTGCTACGAAGACCAATACGACGCAAGCTGTAAATGAGGCAATACAAACGATTAAGGCAAGTGAGCGATTTTTAATTGAATTAGAAAATACAGTGAAGGTTGACATCCCAGCCGGGGTTGTTCAAGATGGAGCAGAAGTAATCGCTAAAATTCTGGATGAAAATGATGTTCCAGCAGTAGAGAGTGTGAATCTACAACGGATCGGACAAGTGATTGAAGTTAAAACCAACAAGGAAAACAAATTTGCGCAAGACATTTCGCTTCAATTCCAAATGGATCAATGGGATCAGAGCAAAGGAAAACCTGCTGTATTCTATTTCAATGAACTGCGAAATAAATGGATGTATATTGGCGGAGAAATAGATAATAGTAATAAATCCATCCTCGTCAAGGTAAACCACTTTACGAAGTTTGCTGTGTTCCAAGTAAAAGATCATGCAGATTTTAAAGATGTCCCAACAAACCATTGGGCCTATAATCAGGTCGATCGTCTAGTGGGACTGGGAATAGTGAATGGACGTGGAAATGGAGAATTTGATACAAAGACTTCTGTGACACGAGCTGAATTTGCCAAGATGGTGAGCCTTGCCCTAGATCTCCCGAAAGGAACGGAGGCTGAACTTCAAACCTTCTCAGATGCTGCAAGAATTCCAAGTTGGGCCAAAGAACAAGTGAGTGCAGCAGTAAAAGCTGGGTTACTAGAGGGTAAGAAACAGGCCGATGGCAGTGTTCAATTTTCTGCAAACACACCCATTACCCGCACCGAGATGGCTGTAATGGTATCAAGAGTGATTGAAAAGAAAGCCGGCAATCTCACACAATTTAAAGATGTACAAAAGATCCCTGCCTGGGCTAAAGAAGGGGTTGCGGCGGTCATAGCGGACGGCATTATGACAGGAACACCAGATCAAAATTTCGAACCAAATAAAAGCACGTCCCGTGGGGAAGCGGCAGTAGTCATAGGGCGTATTTTACATCAATTAGGACTATAAGAGTTAGCGATCTGCTAACTCTTTTTCTATTATGCATTGGATAAAGACAAGTTTTGTGTTATAAAGGAAGAAGTGTGTAACTTTTTGCAGGGGAAATTCGTCAATAATAGGGGATTAGGTGAAATTCATGGCAAATCAAAAGGTGGATATTCTCGGCGTGCCCTTTTCTAAGCTTTCCATGGAGCAGACGGTGCGGCTTGTTTCTGAAGTGATTGAAAAAGATCAGCAAAAACCGTTTCACATCATCACCGCTAACCCGGAAATTGTTATGGGTGCTCAAACAGAACCACTCCTCAAAAAGATTACGGAGGAAGCGGACCTGATTACGCCAGACGGCATTGGAATTGTACTAGCCTCACGTTGGAAGAACGATCCGGTTTATGAACGAGTTGCGGGCTATGATTTACTGCTTAAGCTCCTGGAGGAGGGAAACCTCTTCGGATGGTCGTTCTATATTCTCGGCTCCAGTGAAGAAGTCAATCAGCTGGCAACCGACAAAATCAAAGAACAATACCCGAATGCTGTGATAGCCGGAAGGCATAATGGTTTTTTCCGTGGCAAAGAAGAAGAATTAATCCGAGATATTAATGAAGCAAAACCTGATGTGCTCGTTGTGGCATTGGGTGCACCTAGACAGGAAAAATGGATTTTTGAACATAAAGGGGAATTACATACAAAGGTCGCAATTGGAGTCGGCGGCAGCCTCGATGTCATTGCTGGAGCAGTTAAGCGAGCACCTGTATTTTGGCAGAAGCTGAATTTGGAGTGGCTGTACCGACTAATTTCCCAGCCTTCTCGCTGGAGACGCCAGTTGGCGTTACCTCAATTTGCTGTAAAAGCCTTTCTTGAATCCCGTCGTGACGTTCAAAATCCAAGAAAAAAATAAGATTTGACGGTTGCCATGGATGGGACTACAATAATCAACGTATAAAAAGAGAAGAAAAATAGGGGAGGATTGTAGTGGCAGTATATTTCATCACGTTTGCCGTAGCGCTAGCGATCACGCTGATCGCAACCCCGTTGGTTAAGAAGTTAGCTATTGCCTGGGGTGTCGTCGATCAACCCGATCATCGAAAAGTTCATACGCGGATTATGCCACGTATGGGGGGACTTGCGATATACCTTGCGTTTGCGGTGTGCTTTTTTCTGTTCGTTCCACAAACCTCTGAAGCTTTAGGAATCTTTATCGGGGGAACCATCATCGTCCTAACCGGGATGTTGGATGATAAATACCAACTATCCCCAAAGATGAAAATGCTCGGACAGCTCATCGCCGCCATCGTGGTAATCGGCTTTGGATTACGCGTCGAATTCATCAACCTTCCATTTGATGATGATCAAGTATATTTTGCCTGGCTTAGTATTCCAGTAACGATATTTTGGTTGGTGGGTGTGACCAATGCGGTCAATTTAATTGATGGATTAGACGGACTAGCAGCAGGAGTTTCCGGAATCGCAATCACCGCAACAATGATCATGGCTTTTCTAATGGGGAATAGCCTAGCGATTATCCTAAGCATCATCTTACTTGGGGCTGTGATCGGATTTTTATTCTTTAATTTCCACCCAGCAAAAATATTCATGGGGGACACGGGGGCTTTATTTCTGGGCTTTAACCTAGCCGCTCTATCAATCCTTGGATTTAAACAATTAACATTAATTGCGTTCATCGTGCCGATTTTAATCCTTGGGGTGCCGCTTTCCGACACTTTCTATGCGATTATTCGTCGGATCGTCAACAAGAAACCTATATCTCAACCAGATAAAAATCATTTGCACCATTGCTTACTTTCCATGGGATACTCCCATCGGAAGACTGTGTTAATCATTTATGGGATTAGCGCTCTATTTGCCCTATCCGCTGTCGTATTCTCACAATCGACCCTGTGGGGAGCTGCAATGATTATCGGGCTCGTATTGATTCTGCTTGAACTTGGGTCTGAAGTAATTGGATTAATGGGAAAGAAGAACAGGCCGTTGCTGCGTATTGCACGACAGATTAAACTTAAATACAGACTCGCCAACCGGCGATAACAGTACAGGCTAGGGGGTTCCTAGCCTTTTCTTATGTCTGTAAAACAAACAGGAGCGTTTTGGTAAATAGACATAAACTATCCATACTTGGAAAACTTCTCAGTATTGGCAGATGGGTAGTCCCCACGTATAATAAAGCATGTGAGGGAGAGATGATCTCACCAAACGAAAATACATAATAACAACTGAATGTATTTCTTTGGAGAAAAAATTTCAATGATCTCCGCAACCTTTTTGAAACCCGCGCGTTTAATTATGTGAGTATAACTTAATGCGAGTAAAAAGAAAGAGCTTCAAATAAAATTGTTAAATTTTATTAAAAAGACTCTTTACTAAAAATTACATTACAGTTATACTTCATAATGTGTGGTTTTCAGCCAAACTAGTAATCAAAGATTGCTAGTCTTGGGAACACGCACTAGAGATAGATAAAAAACAAATAAACTCTCAACCTAAACATAAAATGAGGAGGAGAAACAAAGGTTATGAAAAAATTTAACAAAAAAGCATTGAATGTAATGACCACAGCTGCTTTAGTAGCATCTATCGCAGCACCTATCGCTGTTAGTGCTAACAGTGACAACTTGGTTGAAAAAGTAGCGAGTGTTGCAGATGATTTTGATAGCAGCACTAGTGCAGTAACGTCTATTATTATTAAAGAGAAAGATATCGACTTCAAAGATAACGATACTTTCAGATTGACTTTGCCTTCTGGTGTGAAGTGGAAGACAGATAGTGTTAACGGAAATTTCTATACTGCTGGTGAATTCATCAAAGATGATGGTACAATTGTGCCTGCTGGCAGCCAAGGAACTGACCCTCGTTTCGAAATCGTGTCTGTAACTGACCAAGATTTAGAATTGAAAATTGTTGGTTTCGATGCAGCTCTTTCAGCCGGAAAAGAACAAGTTAAGGTTCCTATGTTGTTTGAAGTAGATGGGGCAACTGGAGAATTAAAAGTAACCGTTGATCCAAAAAACAGTACATTAAGTGCAGGACAATATACATTTGCAATTGCAGCTGGTGGTAAAACAGTATCTTCCGTTGGTGAAGTTAAGACTATCGGAGATGGTGGCGCGATTGACACAATCCGCATTGATGAATCTACAATCGGTGCACTTTACGATAGCAATGATGGTGATCAAGAAGTAACTATTAAGCTACCTTCTAAATTTAAGTGGATGGCTAATAGTGATAACGACAATGTAACTATCACTCTTGGTGGTGGATATACAGCTGGTCAAGTTTCTATTACTGATAAAGCAGCAGGAAACACTTTAGGTTTCTCTGGTAACAAGGTGACAATTGCGTCTGCAGACCTCAATAAAGTTCTTGATGGTGATAGAACTCTTAAATTCAACCTTAAATTTACTGGTAAACCTGCCGCGCCTGGTACTGTTTATATTAGTGGATTAGCAATCGACGCCGAAAGTAATGCTCCTTATGGAGATGTTGAAGCATCAATTGATGGTGATAAAGTAAATTCTCAAGACTTAGTTGTAGCCAAATATGCAGATTATGGTGCTGATCTTGTAGTTAAGAAGGATATTCCTACTTTGCTAGCTGGTCGTGCAAACGATAAGTCTGATGACTTGAAATTAGTTGAAGTTGAAGTGAAAGAAAATGTTACTGCTTCTTGGTTTGAAGGTCGTTCTGTAAAAATTGAGTTCCCTGGATCAACTAAGGTGGTTGGTGTAGATGTAACCGAAGAAAAAGGATTCTCTAATGGCGACCTAGAAACTGCATTAGTTGCAGCTATCGATGGAGATGACAATGAAGTAGAATTCAACGTACCAACAGGTAACGGAAGCAAGAAGTCTTTCAAAGCTAAGTTCTATGTGTCTTCTGAAGCTGACTTCGAAGGTGATGTAGTTGCTAAATTCTCTGGAAGAGCAGGGGTAGAAGGTGAAGTTACTCTTGGTAAGGTTGTATCTCCTGTAACTGTTGAAGTTGAAAAAGCTAACGTAAGAACTGGTATTAAAGAGCAAGAATTAAAAGATATCGTAATTACCGAAGCTGAAAAGGGTGCTTTCATCGACGGCAAACAAGTAAGAATTTGGTTGGGTGATGGTGATTTCACTTCTAAGCCAAAGGTAGAAGTTGTTGAAGGAAACCTTGAAATTAAAGATGAAAGTGTAAAAGTGAAAGATGGCGTTCTTACTTTTGATATTAAGAGCGAAAGTACAAGAGCAAGTAAAATTAAAATCTCTGGTTTGAAGCTTGATCTATATCGCTCTGTTCCAGAAGGTGATATCTCAGTTAAGATTGGTGGAGAAGCATTGGTGAGAAACGCACACCAAGACTACTCCGACAATGATATTGTAGCCTTCTCTTCTAACAAAGGTTACAATAAGTTTGGTGATAAGTCCTACACAGTTCCATCAACAGGTGTAACTACAAATGATTTCGATCTAAGCGGATCTGTTGACGTTGGTGAGTTCGATAAGAACTATGTGAAGAAAGCTACAGTTGCTACTGTAATTACACCTGCTGACGGTGCAAAAACTGCTGAAGCAACATTCACTCTTGGAAGCACTACGTACACTGTTGATGGAGTAGAAAAAACTGCTGATGTAGCTGCTTATGCAGAAAACGGACGTACTTACCTACCTGTTCGTTATGTAGCTGATGCTCTTGGAGTAGAAGAAAGCAATATCCTTTATGATAAAGCTACTTCCACTGTAACTCTTATCAAAGATGGTCTTGTTGCTCAAATGACAATTGGAAGCAACATCTTAAAGATCAATGGAGCTAACATCCCTATGGATGCAAAAGCTCAATTGAAAGACAACCGTACTGTATTGCCTCTACGCTATGCAGCACAAGCTTTAGGAGCTAACATTAGCTTTGATGAAGCTACAAAGGTAATTACTATTAAGAAGTAATTGACAAGAGTTTGAAAAAGGGGGATCCGAAAGGACTCCCCTTTTTTGATTCAGATTTAACGATTTGGAGATGAAATGACTAGATGAAAAAAATAAGTACATCAGTATTATCGCTTCTTCTAATTTCTTCTATGAGCAACCTTGCTAGTGCTTCTTCAAATGTAGTAATTCAGAATGCGAATTACCCTATTGTTATTAATGGTCAAGAACGTCACTATGAACAATCACCAGTTACTTATAATGATTTCACCTTAATCCCGTTGCGCGGGGTTTTCGAGGATATTGGTGCCGAGGTGAAATATGATGCTGCAACAAAGAAAATTACAATCAATAGGAATACAGAATCAGTAACAATAGCAGTCGGTTCAAATACTGCTTTTATTAGCGGTAAACCAGTAACACTTGAAATCCCGCCACAAATTATAAATGAAAGAGCACTTGTTCCTTTGCGTTTTGTATCGGAATCACTTGGTTCAACCGTTGTTTGGGATTCTAAAAGTAAGACTATACAAATCAATACAAGCGAAAAATCTATGCAAACTCACCAGTCTTCAACAGGTAACATAGAATCTAAGAATGGAACTGGTACGACGTTAACTTATCAAGAAGCAGTAGATAAAGCCTACATTGCTAGCCTAAAGCTTAAAGAGGCTAAAGCAGAAGTGAACCGCGCGGATGACGCACAGGAGAATGCATCTAGTAATATATATTATACCCCTGTCGGAAATGGGAATGGAGACAGTGACAATCAGGCAAGGGGTGCAATAAAGGGTTCAATATCTGCGCAAATTGCAAAGGATAAAGCAGAAAAACAGGTAGGAATGACAAAGGATAGTATAGCTTACCAGGTTAAGAAAGCTTATTTCCTTATTCAACAAAAACAAAAGAATAAAGAAATAGCGGATCTCACTGCCGAAGAGTCCCTTATGAAAAAGAATATTACTGATTTGAAAGTTGAACAGGGTCTTGCAAGCGAGTTCGATCAGCTACAGGCAAAAAACACTTATATTTCTGCTGTAGAAAATCAAAATGTTTCAGAAAAAGAATTAAAGGATGCTTTCTTGAAATTTAATCAATTAATTGGGGCTTCCCAGGATTCTACCTATAATCTAGTCGACGATCCAATTTTTGAACCACAAGAAGAAGTTAATCTAGATTATTATGTCCAGAAGACTATAGAAGATAACCCATCTATTTGGATGTTAGGAAAACAAGTCGAGCTGGCTCAAATTAATCTTGATTTATATAGCTTTAATACTGGTGGTGCAGATTCATATAAGGCGAAGGAAATTGATGTCGACAAGGCACAATTAACACTTGCAGATAGCAAAAAACAATTGGAAGAATCATTACGCTCAATGTACAACAGCATGAAACAATTAGAAAATCAGTATGCTTCTCTTCAAGCCAATCTAGCTAAGGCTGAAGGAAATTTGAAACTTCTTCAAACCAAGTTTGACCTTGGAATGGTTACTGCTGTTGATGTGTTTGAATCTAAACTATCGGTTGAACAATTGAAAAAGCAAGTCTTTGATATTGCGGTAAATATGGAGCTTTTGAAAATTGGATTTGAAAAGCCATGGGCTATTACAGGCTAATTTTATTTATGAGTTTAACAGAAAATTAACTTGGCTAGTTTCATTTTTGTGATACTAGCCTTTTGTTAATTAACAGCTTCAAGGAGGTTATTATCTCTTCTCTGTTGAATACATAATTAAAGTGGGAATTTAAACATATCTTGACCTGGTTGAATCTAAAGGAGGCGAAATCTAGTGAGGATAAAGAAATACAAGCAACTTTTTGCAGGTATTTTAATAGGGGCCATTATTTCTACAGGCGGCTCTGTTTTTGCAAATACAACGAACGTTACGGCTAAAGTAGCCGACTGGGTAAAATTTAAATTTGATGGTGTTGAAAAGTACTTGGCGCAAGGATATACCGTATTGGAATATAAGGGACATATGTACGTTCCAGCACGATATGTTGCAGAGGAACTTGGGGCTAATGTTGATTGGAATAAACAAACTCAAACTGTTTCCATTAACAAGCAAAATTCCGAAACAACCAACCCGGTTGACGAAGAAAAAACTCCAGTAGTGACAGTTCCGAGTACTCCAGTCGAACAAAAGCCATGTAATTGTGATATAAAGTCAGATTATGAAAAATTACCACTATCTAAAATAAACGAAGGGATTATTGTAGATGTTTATGACGTTGTCTTAAAGAACGATCGAACGACTTTCTATGTTAAGGTTAAAAATATTACAGATTTACCAATGCAATTAGATCAGGAGTCTGTAACCTTTACAACTGACGGGGAAACATATAAACATACCCAGCTTGATGAAACTATTCTTTTTAGAAAAGATACTGCTTGGTATAATGATATCCAGGAAGATGAAAGAAAAGAAGGTTTTATTATGATTCCTGGACTACCAGAAGAGGTTAAGGAAGGTACTTTGAATCTAACAGTAGTCCAAAATGATCGAACACAAAAAGAAATTCCTTTTCAGTTTAAGGTTAAGTGGGATTAAAATTATTTAACAAGGAGTAGGTTGCGAATTTTCGTGAATCTACTCTTTTCTTTTTAAGTTGACCAATAATGATAATCTTTTGTATTTGCCACGAACTGTTTAATAGCATTTTCATTCTTATAGACATACCCCATTATATACAAAATGTACTGTCTCTTCTTTTAAATTATGATAATATAGGTTAAGAAATGTGTCGGAATATGTCCTTAAGTATATAACAATTGTCCAAAAAAATTGAGATAAGTGGGGGCTAGAGCATGGAATGCATGAGGTCCATTCCGGTGACTGTATTAGGGATTCGTTTTTTATAGTAAAAAAATAAATAAATATTAAGGTCAGGTGCAGGAGGGTCAAATGAATTGGATTGTTTTCTTTATTCTTTCTGTAATAATGGTTTTTACACCTTATCAAAAAGGGTTATTCTTTGATAAGGATTTATATATCTGGGAAACAATTATTGGTGCTTTATTTATAATTACTGTTATTTTGATGTTTAAAAAAAATCTTCAACACATAAAGGGTACTAATCTTGTTGTTTTTTTAGTTCCACTAATGTACTTAGTAGTAATCCCAATAGCTGAATCGCCTAAAAGTAATATGGATTTAATGTACAGATGGACTGCCTTTTCATGTTTTTTCTGTATGTTGATATGGGTGCAGTACACAGACAAAATTAGAAGGTTACTTCCATTTGTTCTTCATCTATGTGGTTCAGTGATAGCTATTTTGGCCATAACTGGCTACTGGGGTTACTTTGACTTTCCGGAACTTCTGACAGGTGATGATCGCCTAGCTGGTACACTTCAATATCCAAATACATTCGCTACTTTAATGGGTGCATTTTGGCTGTATGCATTGATTGTATTAACAACAAGACAAATATTGAAGCCTTGGATGGTATTGTTCTTTGGTTTTCCGCTAGTTGCATTTTTAATATCAATATTGCTATCAGAATCGAGGGGTACATTTCTTATCTTACCTATTTCTTGGTTCTTCGGACTCCTCTTACTTAGGACAAGAGAACAGATTAAATTCATATTAAATACCCTAATTTCGGTTGGTATATCATTAGTTGTGTACCGTCAAATAATTTCAGCGAAAGAGGCAGGAATCTCTAATCCTGGTCTTATTTCTTTTTTTATCGGAACGGTTGTTGTTGTTTTGTTGATAACTGTTATTGTTTCACAACTTCATACTAACAAGTTGAGGTTTTTTGAATCCAAAAATTTACTTCGCTTTGTATTTCCAGTCTTAGCCCTTATGATGGCAGTACTTTTAGTTGCTGATCTAAAATTTCAAGGTATCGTGTATCATCAATTACCGACAAATTTACAAGAACGTGTTGCAAGTATTGATACAGGGACAGCAAGTGTTTTAGGACGGACTGCTTTTTACGAAGATGGTATAAAAATGAGTAAGGATGCACCTCTTCTAGGTTATGGTGGTGGGGGATGGAAAGCTTTATTTACAAAATATCAACATCAACCGTATTGGAGTACGAATGCTCATAATGGGTATTTAGAATTACTTCTGGATATAGGATGGATTGGTCTATTAGTGTTTGTTGTGGTGTTTGGAATGTTAATAGGTCAGATATTTAAACGAATTAGAGAAGAAAAAAACAGTGTTTACGTAACTATGACAATTGCAACCTTACCATCTTTATTAACAATTTTCCTGCATTCAATGATTGATCTAGACCTGTCTTTCGGTACGATTTGGTTCGTGGTTTTGTGGTTATTAGCTATGGGAGTTTCTGAAAGACCCTTGATTAATAGTAGGGTTAATGTTCCGTGGTTAGGAAAAGTTTCATTAGCAGTTCTTATCGTATTTGTTGGGGTGCTTAGTTTCAAATCATTCAAATTTTATCTTTCCGAAAATCAGGTGGCTTACGCAGATTCAAATTTATCTCTTCAAAAAGGACAGGAAGTATATGAAAGGACAACCTTCTACAACCCTTATCATATCGATTATCTATTAAAATTGGCTAGTGTTTATGTCCGCAATTATGAAGAAACAGGGAAGGAAGCTATTAAAACAGAAATTCTCAAAACGATTGCTAGGCTAGTACAATTGGAGCCAAATAACCCTAAGGTATTATTTGGAATTGGCAATTTATACACTCAAATTGGTGATCCTCTTACTGGGATAAGTTATGTAGATATGGCCCTGAATGCAGATAAATTTAAAGTTGAATATTATGATAGTAGTATCTTTTTGAAATCAGAGGTAGCACTGCAAATAATGGAACACTCAGAAGAAAAAGCCAAAGAATTGGCGATAAGCGGGATAAATGATTTTCAAAGGTATAATCAACTGTTTGAGGTTTACAAGAAGAATCCTATTCCCGACATGCGACCTTTGAATATAAAAACAATTACTTATTTTTATGTTGGACAGGCTTATTTAATATTGGGTGAATATCAACATTCCATAGACATTTTAAGTCGTTTGGATGGAAATGTAGAAAATCACATTCTTAAACAAGTTTATGCTGTCCGCTTTATTGCAAACGAACAGATGGGAAAGCAAAATGATAATTCCAAAATAGAATTTCAAGCAGGCGGGAAATTCCCTGATTTCAAACAATACGTAAAAAACTATAAAACAAAAATAGGAATAAAATAATATTGGAATGGTAGGAATTTTTGCGCTAGAAGAGAAATAGACTAAAATATAATTAATTTTATGGGGGGACATGCTTGTGAAAAAAATTCTAACTGGTTTTTTATTGGGCTCCATTTTCTTCTCTGGGATTTCATTTGCTGCAAGCAAGATTGATGTTTCATTCCTACCGCTTAGTTTCTACATTGATGGGGAGAAAAAGGAACTTTCGCAGGGACAACAAGGATTTATCTATAATGGAACTACCTATGTTCCGCTTCGCTTTATTGGAGAAAGTTTGGGGAAGGAAGTTGAATTTTATAAAGGAAAAACTAATACTATTTATATAGGAAAGAAATCGGGTGGATCAGAATACCAACTTGAAAAAGTGAATCCAACTTCGAAAAACCTGATAAACTCAAGTCAGATTGGTTCCAGTTTTGAGTCTAATCAAGGCGGTAAATTTAATTCCGGGTATATTATTGGTCAAAATCTGACCGATTCCTTCGGGTGGATTAAGAATGAATACACTCTTAACAACGAATATGAACGTTTTGAAGCGATAGTTGTGCCGCACAAAAATTGGAGCGGAAAAAATAAGAATGACAATGTGGGGAATTTAAAAATATATGCTGATGGAAAACTTGTCTTTTCTACAGGGAATATTTCATCCGATCTGAAGGAACCTATTGAAGTAAAGGTAAGTTTAACAGGGGTTTCAAAGCTGAAAATTGATTGCGTTGGGGCTGATTTGGGTCTATTGGAAGCAAAATTAGTGAAGGAGAAATAATAAGACTAATCTCATCGAAGTGAGTCTCTGACTTCGATGGGATTTTTTTATAAAGTAAATACATTTTATACGCATTCTCCTGTTTACAGAAATAGGTTTATTGATTATTTAAAACTTTAGTACCAGAACAAACAACTTGTAATTTTGGACTTATATTCCTTGGACGTTAATTATTTGGTACTGTATGCAATTGAAATCTATGATAATATAAGATAGGCAAATGTCGGATTTTGTAAATGGTGGACGGAATTATGCACGTGCGAAAGTAGTCTATTATCAATTAAGATGGAATGGGGCGCGTTTCTTGTCAGTCAATAAGTTATGCCAAAGTAAATACTGACGATTGTTCACAAGTCTACGTTCCGGTACATAGTGAAAGCTGATTCTTTTAGTATAGATTGTTAGGACGGCATGTTTCAGAAAGAATTAATTGGGGAGATTGAAAATGGGTACAATAATAGATTTATTCAAAAGTCGAAGATTAATTTATGAACTGTCAAAAAAAGATCTTCAAGTGCGTTATTTAGGTTCTTATTTGGGAATTCTTTGGGCTTTTATTCAACCCATTGTTACGATACTAATATTTTGGTTTATTTTTCAGGTTGGCTTTAAGTTTACCCCGGTTGATAATTTTCCGTTTATTTTATGGTTTGTTCCAGCGTTTTTATCGTGGAATTTTTTTGCAGATTGCCTACAGAGTGCAACGAATTCTGTGATTGAGAACAGTTATCTAGTTAAAAAAGTTGTATTCCGTGTAAGTATTCTTCCAATAATAAAGATCAATTCGGCATTATTAGTACATTGCTTTTTTATTGTATTCTTATTAGGGATGTTTGTTTATTATGGTTATGATTTGTCCTTGTATAACTTACAAGTTTTTTATTATTTATTTGCAACAGTTATATTAGTTCTAGGTCTTTCATTTATTACTTCTTCCTTAGTTATATTTTTAAAGGATGTAGGGCAATTTATTTCGATGATTTTACAATTCGGTTTCTGGATCACTCCAATATTTTGGACTTTAGAAACGGTTCCTGATAAATTCCACAGTTTGATTAGACTAAATCCAATGTATTATATCGTAGAAGGATATAGGGATTCATTCGTTTACAATCAGTGGTTTTGGGAAAAACCAGACCTTGCCATATATTTTTGGACAGTATCCGTTTTTTTATTTATTCTCGGATTGGTTATTTTTAAGAGACTAAGACCCCATTTTGCGGATGTCTTATAGGAGGCATTATGAACGAAGAAAATAAAATAGCGGTAAAAGTTCAAAATGTAACCAAACTGTACAAGCTTTACGATAAACCAATCGATCGTCTGATGGAATCGATTAATCCTTTTTCAAAAAAACATCATAAGAATTTTTATGCTCTAGAAGATCTTTCTTTTACAATTGCTAAAGGGGAGACTCTTGGAATTATTGGGAAAAACGGATCGGGTAAATCAACCCTCCTTAAAATGATTACAGGGGTCCTTACGCCAAGTTCAGGTTCAATTGAAGTGAATGGGAAGATTTCTGCTCTTTTGGAACTTGGAGCAGGGTTTAATCCAGAATACACTGGACTTGAGAATGTTTATATGAATGGAACGATTATGGGTTTTTCTAGGGAAGAAATGGATAAGAGGATTGATGAAATTCTTTCGTTTGCCGATATTGGTGAATTTATCCACCAGCCAGTTAAAACTTATTCCAGCGGGATGTTTGTTCGCTTAGCTTTTGCTGTAGCAATAAACGTAGACCCGGATATCTTAATTGTAGATGAAGCTTTAAGTGTTGGCGATATGAGATTTCAACAAAAATGTCTTCGTAAGATTGAAGAACTGAAAGAAAAAAAAACGGTGCTTTTTGTTTCTCACGATTTAGCATCTATTACCAAGTTTTGCAATCGGGTAATTTGGATTAATGAAGGGAAACTTGTAGAGGATGGTCTACCTACTGAGGTCTCGAAAAAGTACCAGGCATTTATGTTAGATTCCAACCTCTTTAAATATAATTTGGCCCAATCGGAAGTCAATGATCAATTGGTGGACAATATTGACCCTATAGACCCAAGCTTGGATGTTCTAGGGGATAATGAAGCTATTATTAAGGGGATCAGCTTATTTGAAAAAAATACAAATCGTAAATTGACGATGGTAACCCCCGGACAGCTTGTACGATTATCAATTAAAGTTCAATTTAATAGAGTTTTGGAAAACCCAATCGTTGGTTTCTCTATAAAGGATAGACTTGGAAATATTGTTACACAATCCAATAGTTATGTGCTTGGACAACAGATTAATAATATTTATGAGGGGAAAGCATCCATATATTCTTTTGAGTTTACTTTCCCAAATCTGACCAATGGTAACTATACTATTTCACCTGCGATTGCCTCAGGTAGCCAAGAGGATCATCAACAGCATAGCTGGGTTCATGATGCACTTGTTATTCAGGTTATGGACATGCAATTATATTCACTTCAAGGTTATTTGTTCCTGGAAGACATTCAATTCTTAACAAGTTAATAAGGAGAAGGTTATGAATTTTACTGGCGAAAGATTTGTTCCAAGTGCAGTAGATGATATAGAACTTGAAATTGAACATCTTCAACGATACTTGTCTGTTGCAGATATGGTTAGAGATAAGGTGGTATTGGATGCTGCATCAGGAGAAGGTTACGGTTCATTTATATTATCGGAAAAAGCTGCGAAAGTTACGGGGATCGATTTAAGTAAAGATGCAGTCGAGCATGCAAGAGAGGCATATAAAAGGTTTAATCTAACTTTTGAATGTGCATCAATTGAAAAATTGCCATTTGAAGATAGTTCCTTTGATATTGTCGTTTCTTTTGAAACGATTGAGCATGTAGATGAGATGATTCAGAAATCATTTTTAAATGAAATTAAAAGAGTGTTAAAAAAGGGTGGATTGTTGATTATGTCCACTCCAAATAAATATATTTATTCAGACCGTGCCAATTATAAAAACGAATTTCATGTTAAAGAATTCTATGAAGAAGAATTCAGAGGATTTTTACGAAATTACTTTCGGTTTATTGACATGTATTATCAAAACCATGAAGTCTATTCGGTTATTAATAATGGTATAGATGAAGGAGCTAAAGCTTTTTATCGGACTAAACAAGAAAACAGTTCAGGAAAATATATGATTGCCATATGCTCAGATCAGGAATTGAAACAAACTACTTCCATAAATTCTATCTATTTAGATGGGAAAGAGCGATTTTTTCATGCAAAACAACGCATTCTTCAACTCCAAGATGAGGTGGAGGAAAGAAATGCACATATCAAGAATTTAGATGAGTTCATTGAATCGAAGGACCGATTAATAAGAGGTTTTCAGGATGAAGTGAAATCTAAAAACGAGGAACTAATTCTTAAATATGTGAAAATTGAAGAATTCTGTACTTGGGCCAAATCCCTAGAGGAGGATCTTAGGAATAAAAATAAAGTGATTGAAGATAAGGAAGAGTTAATAAAAGGCTTGATAGAGGATGTAAAATCAAAAGAAGTTGAGATAGATAGGTTACAAAGAGATTTTACGGAAAAAGTAACTTCTTTTGATGAAAAAGGTAAAGAGAAAGATCAAATTATTAATAATCAGCTAGGCCATATCGAGCAATTATTAGAACAGGAAAGAATCCTAAACGCAAATCAGAAGGGTCACATAGAACAGCTGTTGCAACAAGAACGTATTTTGGATAACATCTATACGTCTGAGGGATGGAAACTCCTACTTAAATTATATAAATTTAGAGATGGAATTTTCCCCAAAAATAGCAAAAGAAAATTATTTGCCAAAATATTGTTTAATGCATTTAAAAATCCAAAACGATTTGCAAGTTATATTAATAAAAATAACATCAAGAAGTTCCGCTATTACCTTAAAACGGACAGTACGGCAATGTTAGAAAACCGCATAGATAATTATGTGGAAAGGAATTCTTCCAATACAGATTCAATGAAAGAACTGCAAATTATCGAACAAACAGACCATTATGAGAAACTTATTTTCAAAAAAGAACTCAACCCATTAGTTTCCATCGTTATACCGGTGTATAACCAATGGAATTTTACTTATTCTTGTTTAAGATCAATTATAGAAAATACGCTTGATATCCCTTATGAAATTATTATTGCTGATGACGTATCTACAGATGAAACAGTTAATATTGCTAATTATGTAGAAAATATTACAGTTATTCGGGATCAGGTAAACAGAGGTTTTTTGTTAAATTGTAATAATGCAGCAAAACATGCTAATGGAAAGTATATCCTTTTTTTAAATAATGACACCAATGTTCAACCAGATTGGTTAAAACATCTAGTTGATCTGATTGAACGCGATGAGACGATCGGAATGGTCGGATCAAAACTTGTTTATAGCGATGGAAGATTGCAAGAAGCTGGTGGTATTATCTGGAATGATGCTAGCGGATGGAACTATGGAAGATTAGATGATCCTGAAAAACCGGAATATAATTATGTGAAAGAAGTCGACTATATCTCTGGTGCATGTATTATGATTCGTTCTGGACTATGGCGTGATCTGGGCGGGTTTGATGACAGATATGTTCCAGCCTATTTCGAAGACTCTGATTTAGCATTTGGGGTAAGAAAGCACGGCTATAAGGTTGTATTACAGCCTAAGTCTGTTGTTGTTCATTTTGAAGGGATTTCTCACGGAACGGATGTAAATAGTGGTGTTAAGAGTTATCAGGTGAAAAACAGGGAAAAGTTTATTGAAAAGTGGAAGGATGTACTTGAAGCAGAACACTTTGAGAATGCAAAAGATGTCTATTTAGCTAGAGATCGGAGTAAAAACAAGAAGACAATTCTTGTAATCGACCATTATGTACCACATTTTGATAAAGATGCAGGGAGTAGAACAACCTATCAGTATTTGAAGATGTTCGTTGATATGGGCTTAAATGTAAAATTTATTGGTGACAATTTCTATAAACATGAACCTTACACTTCTGATCTTCAACAGTTAGGTGTTGAGGTGCTATATGGAAATTGGTACGCAAGTAATATGAGAACGTGGTTAAAGGAAAATGGGAAATATATTAATTATACTTATTTGAATAGACCTCATATTTCTATTAAATATATTGACCTTATTAGAGAATATACTCCATCCAAAATCCTTTATTATGGTCATGATTTACATTATTTAAGAGAGCTGAGGGAATATGAGCTATACCGTAACAAAGAATCATTAAAAGCATCGAATCAATGGAAAGCAATAGAATGGGAACTTTTTAGAAAATCAGATGTGGTTTACTACCCCTCACAGGTTGAAATCGATCATATTGAGCAGGAACTCCCTAATGTAGTGGGAAGGGCAATACCAGCTTATATTTACGAAAATGAAAAAAATGATGTAAAACCAATTGAAAAACGGAGGGATTTGGTATTTGTCGGAGGGTTTGGACATAAGCCGAATACTGATGCGGTTTTATGGTTTACTAATGATATTTTACCTATTGTAAAAGAACAGATTCCAGATATTAAATTTTATATTGTGGGCTCCAATCCACCGGATGTCATCAAAGAGTTGGAATCAGAGGATATCATTATTACGGGATTTGTTTCGGATGATCAACTGGAGGAATTATACAATAATTGTAAGATTGATGTTGTGCCTTTACGATATGGTGCAGGGGTCAAAGGGAAAGTGGTTGAAGCTTTATATCATCGAATCCCAATCATTACAACGAGTGTAGGTGCAGAGGGCCTTCCAAATATTGAGGATTACTTAGTTATTGCCGATAACCCTATTGAATTTGCCAATCAAATTGTCAAAGTTTATACGGATGATTCTATATTAGTTAGACTATCTCAAGGTTCAAAAGAGTATGTTAAAAAATATTTTTCTCCGGAAAGTGTTTTATCAATTATTGAAAAAGACATTAATAGGTGAGGAGATTTGACTATGATTATTCGTTCCAAAGCTCCCTTAAGACTCGGTCTTGCAGGGGGGGGGACAGATGTTTCACCTTATAGCGATGAATATGGTGGACATGTTTTAAACGCTACGATAGATATGTATGCCTATTGTAATATTATAGAAACAAATAATAATAAAATCTCATTTCATGCAGTCGACCGGAATGAATTTTATGAATGTGATTTAACGGATCATATTTTTTTAGATGGATATTTGGATTTGCATAAGGCAATATATAATCGTATTGTTAAAGTATTTAATAATAATCAACCTTTATCGTTAAAAATGACCACTTATTCTGATGCACCCGCAGGGTCAGGTCTAGGATCATCCTCAACTATGGTTGTTGGTATATTGAAGGCCTATGTAGAATGGCTTAATCTACCTTTAGGTGAGTATGATATTGCTCATTTAGCCTACCAAATTGAAAGAATTGATGTTGGTCTTAGTGGAGGAAAGCAAGATCAATATGCAGCGACATTTGGAGGTTTTAACTTTATTGAATTCTATGAAAAAGATCGAGTTATAGTTAATCCCTTGAGGATAAAAAATTGGATAATCAATGAATTAGAAAGTTCAATGCTTTTATATTACACGGGTGTCTCTAGGGAGTCAGCTAAAATTATTGATGAGCAAACCAAAAATGCTAAAGAAAAAAATTCGAAGTCTTTGGAAGCTATGCATGAATTGAAAGCAGATGCACTAGTTATGAAGGAAGCTATTCTAAAGGGTGATATAAAAAACTTCGCTGAATATCTTGGAAAATCCTGGGCTGCAAAAAAAAGAATGGCTTCATCTATTAGCAACAGTAATATAGACAATATTTACGATGTTGCCATTCAATCCGGGGCCTATGCTGGTAAAGTGTCAGGAGCTGGTGGAGGAGGATTTATGATGTTTATTGTGGATCCGGTTAGACGACTACAAGTGATTCGAGAACTTTGTAAACTGGATGGAAAGGTTATGAACTTTCATTTTGTAAAAGATGGTACATTCGGATGGAGGGTTTGAGGTGAAGAATTATATTAAAGAACATATACAAAAATCAATTGAGATTAAACAAGCTATTTTACGGGATGATTATCTTATCCAATTAATAGGAGAGATATCTAATAAGGCAGTTAATGTTTATAAAAGCAATAATAAAATTCTACTAGCTGGTAATGGTGGAAGTGCAGCTGATGCTCAGCATATTGCAGGAGAGTTTGTTAGTCGATTTTATTTCGATAGGCCTGGATTACCTGCAATGGCCCTTACTACAGATTCTTCAGTTATGACAGCTATTGGAAATGATTATGGATATGAAAATCTCTTTTCAAGACAGGTACAGGCAAATGGTGTAGAGGGAGATATGTTTTTAGGTATTTCCACATCAGGAAATTCGCCCAACGTAATTAAGGCTTTAGAAGAATGTAAAAAGATTGGAATTATCACTGTTGGCTTAACCGGTATAACAGGAGGGGAAATGGGAGAACTTTGTGATTATTGCATTAAGGTGCCTTCCATGGAAACGCCTAGGATCCAGGAATCTCACATACTTGTTGGACATATTATATGCTCGATAGTTGAAAAAGAGATTTTTGGGAGACCATTAAATAATAAAAAAGATATGGGTGTGGAAGTTTAATGGAAGTGATTATTCTTGCTGGGGGATTTGGAACCCGTTTAAAGTCTGTTGTTCCAGACCTTCCGAAGCCAATGGCACCAGTAGCCAATCGCCCCTTTTTAACCTATATATTTGAATATCTAAAAAAACAGGGTGTAACAAGAGCAATTCTGTCTACAGGATATAAACATGAAGTTATTCATTCTTTTTTTGGTGAAAGCTATAAGGGGATTTCAATAGACTACTCTGTGGAATACGAGCCTTTAGGTACAGGTGGAGCTATTAAGAAGGCACTAGATTTAGTAAATAATGACCAAGCATTTGTTTTAAATGGGGATACTTTTTTTGATGTTAATTTAATGGAACTTTTGAAGTTCCATCTTGGTTATAAGGCTGATTTAACGTTATCACTCAAGACAATGGAGGAATTTGATCGGTATGGGGTGGTATTAACTTCAGACGATAAGGTTATACGGTTTGAAGAAAAAAGGTATGTTCCTGTAGGGAACATCAATGGTGGAGTTTACCTAGTAAATCGTAATCTGTTTGATGATAAAATATGGCCAGATAAATTTTCTTTTGAGGCTGATTTCTTAGAAAGAGATTTTGGGAGACAGAGTTTTTATGGCTTTATCTCTGATGGATATTTTATTGACATTGGAATTCCTAGCGATTTTGAAAAAGCACAATTGGAGTTGCCCCGAATCTATGAAGAATAAAGCATTATTTCTTGACCGTGACGGTGTAATTAATGTTGAAAAGAATTATGTATATAGAATTGAGGATTTTGAGTTTATTGATGGTGTGTTTGAAACGTTAAAGTATTTCCAGGATCAAGGATATTTGCTTATTATTATTACAAATCAGGCTGGAATTGGAAGAGGGTATTATACAGAAGAAGACTTTCATATTCTAAATGGTTGGATGTTAGCTGAACTTAATCGCAAAGGAATTAACATTAGTAAAGTCTACTTTTGTCCATATCATCCTAAACATGGAATTGGAAAGTATAAAAAAGATAGTAATTACAGGAAACCCAGACCTGGTATGCTCCTAGAAGCAATAATTGATTTTGATATAGACATAACAAATTCCATCCTAATTGGTGATAGGATAACAGATATTGAGGCGGGAATAGCTGCTGGAATTACTGAAACCTTTCTAATTACTAAAGATGAAAATGTTAGTAAAAATGGTGAATCATATAATACAAATGTTATAAAAGATATTAGGGATCTCTTAATAAAAAGGAGAAATAAATGAAGAATTATCTTGAACCATATATAAATCAATTAGCTTCTCTTTTAAGTCGAAAGTATTCGGTTAAATTCTTTTTAATTGCTGTATTAATCATTTTTTCCTCCTTGGTGTTCCAATTAATACCTATTAAGACAATTCTAATTGATGTTTATTCTTGGCATTTAATTCAACCTGCGTCCTATCAAGGTGGTGTTGAATTAATAGCAACCTATTTGTTATTAATATTAACAGTAGTTTTCTTTAAAAATAATAAAGTTGCTACCTTGTTTTCCGTAGTAACCATTAGTTTTCTTTACCTAAGAATGCATCAAGCCTTTGTTCCAACAATACTTGCTTTGTTCTATTTTGAAATAATCTTTTCAATAGGTTGTTTCGTATTACGAATTCTTAAATTAAAAGAACAGTATAGAGGTTTAAGTGATTACTATGAATATTTTGTTGTTGGCTTTTCTTTATTTATGTTTTTTACTATAACAATATCCTTTTTTAACTACGGTGGATTTAATGAAGTGAGAATCCTTTTATGTTTACTAGGCATATTAAGTTTAACTAAGGGTGTGAACAAGCCATTTAGTCAAAGAGTATTTGTTAGCTTCTATAATAGTCCGATAAGAGTGAAGGCAGGAGCATTGTTTTTATTTATCATTATTTTAATGCAATTTGCGAAATCTGCATGGTCTATTGACTATGATTCCGTTTGGTATGGGTTAAGACCTGAATTAGTATTGATTGGAGAGAATTCATTTTATGACAGTCTAGGATTAGTTCAATTTGTACATTATTATCCCAAATTATATGAATTGTTTTTAGTTCCTGTTAGCAATTTAGGGGATTATAGTTTTATTTATGCTGTAACAACTTTATTTTTATGTCTTCTTTTTTGTTTAATATATTCTTTTGCATTGTTATTTACTAGAACAAAGTTTGAGGCCATTTTTATAACTTTATTAATAGGAAGTTTGCCTGCTATTGTTAACATGGGATCTACTGCAAAAACGGATCTGTTCACAACTTTTTTCACTCTATTAGCTGCGTATTATTTTGTGAAATGGATAAAAGATAGGAATATTAGCATACTTTATGGGACAATAGCTTCAATATTGTCATTTGGCGGTAAAGTAACAAGTTTTATTTTTACACCCTTGGTAATAATGGGTTTTCTTTTTGCTATCTTCTTCTATTTGAAAAATAATAATTATTTTTACTCTGATATAAAAAGTCTAGCTAGGGGGAGAAAATCAAATTTTTATGCCTACTCAGTATTACTTTTTGTTGCACTAATCTCTTTATTTGGGATTTGTTTTCGTACCTACACTTTAACAGGGTATCCAACCTATCCTGTCCTTACGGGGTTGTGGAGTAAACTAGGTTTTGAAGTAAAGTATCCATTATCCAGTGAGCATACACATGATTTTGAGTTCGGAGGATTATCTTATATTGCTGATCGATGGATTAATCTATTGTTTAATCCTAAAGATTATGGGCATGTTATAATGTTATGGCCTGGGAATTTAACATTTTATATATTCTTGATATCTGTAGTGTTGATATTTATAAATTATAATAGGTTTAATACTAGAAGCAAGCCGGTATTATTAATATCTATCCCAATAATATTTGGAGGGGCTTTATTTGCGACCTTCTTACCAAACGGAGGGGATGGTAATTACTATATTCCGGCACTTATTCTTGCAACATTAGTCTTTTATATTCCACTTACTACAACTTCCAGACAGTTAAAAGTGGCCATAATGGCTGGTCTCATTTTATTTATACCTTTGCAATTTACTTTAACGTTAGTCTCCCATTCCTCATGGGCATGGGGAACAGATAGTTTTGAACTAAATTTGAATAAATCAATATTTGATTCACAGGAGAAAAATGACAATTTATTAAGAAGTGTAGGTTTATGGGAAATAAAGGAGTATCTTGATAAAAATCAGCGATGGTCAAGAATGGTTGGATTTGGAGATGAGCAAGTTCTGCATAGACTTCCCACTAGATTTGAACATATTCCAGGTATAGGGTCGGAATTCCTTGGAAACCCAAAATTGATTGAAGATGAAAGTGATTTCCTAGATTTTTTGAAATGGGCGCAAATTAATTATTTAATTTTCCCTATTGATGACAAGGAATTGAGAACATCGCCAGTTTATCAATCTGTTTTTAACGTTTTTGATCGACTCTCTTTAAATCCTAAAGTAATTAAGGTTCAATCAGAAAAATACATTTTATTAGATATTACATTAATCCAGTCTAATTAAAATAGCTTCTAAGGGGAATTTTAATGAAAGTTTGGTACTTCAAGAATAAATATAACAATTTGTTCTTGTTAACAGTTTATTTAATGTCCTTAATAATATTTTTTTATTTTTTAAGACAAAATTCTGCAGAGAGTTACTATGATGAGTTGAGTTATTTGAACTTTAGTCAAGGTATACTATCAAATGGGTTATTTAATACCGGCGATCCATTAAGAACATACTTATATCCATTGATCATTTCAATGGTCAGTATTTTCTCGAATGGTAATCCCATAGTAATTAAGGTAATTATAAGTTTGTTTCAATATATCTTATATGCATTTACGATATTTATATTCTCAAAGTCAATTTATTTGAAGACAAATAATAAAATCCATTTTTTTATTATTATTTTTGCTGGGATGTTAAATCCATATTTGATTCAAGCAACAACTTTACTTTTAACCGATTTGATTTCATCTTGTTTAATTATTATCGCTCTAGTAATTTATGCAAATGATAATTTTATCAAATTTAGGAATATGTGCATTTTATTTTTTCTTATTTATAGCTCTATAATGATACGACCATCAAATTTAATTTTTTTGATTGGATTTATTATTGTAGTGTTGGTTTCTCTTAGAAAAGACGTTAATTTTAAATTTTATAAATTTGTATTGGCATCGATTTCAATGTTATTTGTGTTTTTCCCCCAATTTTATATGAATGTAGTTTTTTTTAATCATTGGACGCCCCTTGTTCATGAAAATTTATATGAGTCACAAACTAAGTGGGCTGTTCAATTTTTGAAGTATGGAAGTGTTGTCATTACTGGTGAAACACCTCAACTTTATTATCTAAATCCATTTCAATTAAATAATGAAACTACCTTCTTTGATACAGTTTTAAGTGAGCCTTTTATTGCGAGTTTCTTATTTCTTGCTCATGTTTTTGGGATTTTGGATTGGGGTTATACCGATACCTATATTAGAGAATATTATCATACCAATAGATTGTTTTCGTCTCTATTTTTATATACATGTTGGTATTTTATATTTATTGGTATTTATCTAGTTATTTTAAAGCGGCAAATATATCTAAACAAAAGACTGAATAGGATAATTGGTGCAGTTTTAGTATTGGCAATGATATTTATTGTCTTTATTGGAACTACTTGTGTAGAATCAAGATTTGGATATCCGTTATTTATAATGTTACTACCTTTATTAACGTTAGCCTATGATTTTATTATTAGCATAAAGTACAAGAAGAGCAGATTCGTTATTATACTTATTTTATATTTGTTATTTTTGGCTTTATTCTTTTGTATATCTTTTTATCTTGATATACAAACAAGCAGGATTAATTGGTTTGAACATCTTAACATAAATTTTATTAAATAAGGAGTGAGTGGGAATGGTAGATGATATTCAACAAAGTAAAATTATAGAAATTGTTGAATTAGGAGATGAGAGAGGGCTTCTATCTGTTATAGAAGGTAACTTGACAATACCTTTTGATGTTAAGAGAGTTTTTTATATATATGGTACAAAGGAAGGAATTCGAAGGGGATTTCACGCACATTACAAGACAAGACAAGCTCTGATAAGTGTATCGGGATCATGTAAAGTATATCTTGATGACCTAAAAAGAAAAGATAATGTAACATTAGATTCACCGAAAAAAATCTTGATTTTAGAACCAAATGATTGGCATGAAATGTATGATTTCTCGCCAGACTGTGTTTTGCTAGTATTAGCCTCCCATTATTATGATCCGGAAGACTATATTAGAGACTACGATAAGTTTGTGGAGGTGTATGGAAATGGAATTCTATAAACATCCACAAGCTTTAGTTGAGTCGAATAATATAGGGAAGGATACACGTATTTGGGCATTTGCACATATCTTACCAAATGCTGTTATTGGTGATAATTGTAATATCAATGATCATTCGTTTATTGAAAACGACGTAATTATTGGAAACAATGTTACGGTTAAATCAGGTGTGTATATTTGGGATGGTGCTAGAATTGCTGATAATGTATTCATCGGCCCTAATGTAACTTTTACCAATGATCTTAATCCACGTTCTAAGCAATATCCAAGTAAGTTTGAACAAATTATTATTGAAGAATGGGCTTCAATTGGCGCTAACTCTACTATTATAGCTGGAAATCGTATCGGCAAGTATGCCATGATTGGGGCGGGATCAGTCGTTACTAAGGATATTCCAGCTTACACATTATGGTATGGAAACCCAGCAGTTTTTCGAGGTTACGTGTGTTCGTGTGGGAAGAAGTTAAATGAGAAATTAGTGTGCATTACTTGCGGAAAAGACTATTTATTAACGAATAATGGATTGGGGGAGAAAAAATGATTCCTTTTCTAGATTTAAAAGAAATCAATATGAGACATGTAAAAGAAATCCAAGAGGCCCTAAATAAAGTGTTGCATTCTGGCTGGTACATTTTAGGGAAGGAAGTAGAATTGTTTGAGAAGGAGTATGGAGAGTATTGCGGTACCGAGCACTGTATAGGTGTGGCAAACGGATTGGACGCTTTGAGTCTCATTATTAAAGCTTATGGGTTCGGTGAAGGAGATGAGATTATTGTTCCTTCTAATACCTATATCGCCTCTATTTTAGCTATATCATACAATGGCGCCACTCCGATTTTAGTCGAACCGGATCCAACTACGTTTAATATTGATCCGACAAAAATTGAAAAAAAAATAACTGCAAAAACTAAGGCTTTCATGGTTGTCCATTTATATGGTCAATCATGTGATATGGATCCTATTTGTAACTTAGCCGAAAAATACAACTTAAAAATTATTGAGGACTGCGCCCAAGCCCACGGTGCCATTTATAATGGCAAGAGAGTGGGGAATCTTGGTCATGCTGCCGGATTTAGCTTCTACCCAGGAAAGAATTTGGGAGCATTGGGTGATGCAGGTGCTATCACAACGAATGACGAAGAATTAGCTACTAGAATAAGGGCTATTAGAAATTATGGATCACATAAGAAGTACTTTAATATGTTTAAAGGAGTTAATAGCCGTTTAGATGAACTACATGCAGCGGTTCTAAGAGTAAAGCTGCCTTATCTAGATCAAGATAATGAGTCTAGAAGAGAGATAGCCAAGTTTTACCTTGATAATATTAGTAACCATAGAATTAGTTTGCCTAGGTATGAATTCGGAGAAAAATCACATGTTTGGCACCTTTTTGTAATTAGAAGTGAAGAACGAGAAAAACTCCAACAATACCTCAGTGAGAGGGGAATACAAACCTTAATTCATTACCCCATTCCCCCACACAAACAGGAAGCATATAAGGAATGGATAGGTCATCAATATGATATTTCGGAGTTGCTTCACCAGCAGGTACTAAGTTTACCTATTAGTCCGGTAATGTCATTGGATGAGGCCAAGATAGTGGTGGAGGCCTTAAATGACTATAAATAGATTTTTGTTTTCAATTGTTGTCCCAATATATTATAATGCCTTAAATATTCCATATACTGTTCCTAAATTACAAAAGCTTCAAGATTTAATTCCTGATTGTGATTTGGAACTAATTTTCGTCGATGACGGATCAGGGGATAATTCCTTAGAGTTACTTCTAAAGGAGAAACAGAAGGATTCTAGAATTAAAGTTATAAAGTTAAGCAAAAACTTTGGTTCGATGGCCGCAATTCAGGCAGGTCTGAATTTGGCTAATGGGGATTGTGTAGGTGTCATTTCGGCAGATCTTCAGGATCCACCAGAACTATTTGCAGATATGATCACCAAGTGGAAAAGCGGAAAAAAAATTGTAATGGCTACAAGAGAAGATAGGGAAGAGTCCTTCTCTCAAAAATTATTTTCAAATACGTATTATTCTCTAATGAACAAATTTGCAATTAAAAATTACCCAATCGGTGGATTCGATTTTGTTCTAATGGATCAACAAGTAGTAATGGAACTAAACAGAATTAATGAAAAGAATACAAATATCATGTCATTAATTTTTTGGTTAGGACATGAACAAGAAACAATCCCTTATGTTCGTCAACAGAGACAAGTAGGTAAGTCAAGGTGGACGCTTAGTAAAAAAATAAAGCTATTTATCGATTCATTTGTTAGCTTTTCCTTTGCTCCAATTCGATTTATGTCAGCAATAGGTTTAGTTACAGCTATGCTTAGTTTTTTGTATGGCCTATTTATTATCATATTTGCCTTGTTTGGGGAGTTTAAGGTCGAAGGTTGGGCTACGATTATTTCAATAATTACTTTTCTACTTGGCTTAATTATGATGATGTTAGGAATTATAGGAGAATATCTCTGGAGAATCTTAGATGAAACAAGAAATCGACCAGGGTACATCATTGATGAAATATATAAGTAATGAATTTTTTCGATTCGTATTAGTTGGAATTCTAAATACAGCGGCCACGTATATCATTTATCTTTTGTTTTTGTATTTATTTAATCATAATATTTCATACACTATTGCATATATCTTGGGGATACTAATTGGATATTTTTTGAATTCGAAAATCACCTTTAGGGTTGAGTTGACCCTTAAGAAATTTATTCAATTTCCCTTGGTCTATTTAATTCAATATCTAATTAATTTAGTTATGTTAAATGTATTAATATTTAATTTAGATGTAGATAAACGAATTGCGCCATTGTTAGTTATTATAATTTCCATTCCTATAACCTTTATATTAAGTAAAGTAATACTAAAAAGATGATCGGAGAGGAAGAAGCTATGAAAGGCATTATTCTTGCAGGTGGAAGTGGCACCCGCTTGTACCCATTAACTAAAGCTGTTTCCAAGCAGCTACTTCCAGTTTACGACAAACCAATGATTTACTATCCTTTGTCCGTTCTTATGCTATCTGGAATTCAGGACATTCTTATAATATCTACCCCTGAAGATACCCCTCGATTTCAGCAATTATTAGGTGATGGATCAAATTTAGGTATTCAATTATCTTACGCCGTTCAACCAACTCCTGACGGATTGGCACAAGCTTTTATTATTGGTGAAGAATTTATTGGTGAAGACAGCGTTGCTTTGATATTAGGAGACAATATATATTATGGTCAAGGATTCACCAAAATTTTACAAAGTGCGGCTGGCAAAGAGAGTGGTGCAACCGTATTTGGTTATTATGTTAGTGATCCCGAACGATTTGGTGTGGTTGAATTTGATGGAAGCAGAACGGCAATATCTATTGAAGAAAAACCAGTTTTCCCAAAATCTAATTATGCAGTAACAGGATTGTATTTCTATGATAATAGAGTCGTGGAGATTGCCAAAAGTATTAATCCTTCCAGTCGTGGTGAACTAGAGATCACCGATATTAATAAAGTTTATTTAGAGTCTGGTGAATTGACAGTTGAAATTTTGGGACGTGGATTTGCTTGGTTAGATTCAGGAACTCATGAATCTCTATTAGAAGCTTCCCAGTTCATTGAAACGATTGAAAAACGTCAAAGTCTAAAGGTCGCTTGTTTAGAGGAAATTGCTTATTATATGGGATATATTTCTCGTGAACAGTTGCTGAATTTAGCCGAGCCTATGATGAAAAATCAATACGGGCAATATATGGTGCGTGTAGCGAATAGTCCAAGAAAAACTTTGCATCTTATAGAAATGTAGTTTTATATGAATTTAATTGCAACTAAACTTAGCGGTTTGCCAATTATTGAACCTACCGTTTTTACAATAGACTTATCCCAAGTTATAATAGAACAATTGATGCAAACTAAAATGTAGCGGAGTATACCATGCTTCAAATAACGAGTTCTGTTCCTGGTATGAATTTGCAACGCTGAAGAAGTGAGTTTACATCACATTAAGGTAAATCCTGTCACCACTGATGATTTTCTATAACCTGCCGCTCGTCCTGTTATTTAGTTGTGGATAACATGTGTATTCGTTTAAATTGTTTTAAAACCATCCACCCTGAAGGGAATCACTTAAAGTATTTGTATATGAATTTATTAAAAGACTTTTTCCGAGAGAATGATTTGATTTAATAGCTTATTCAATTGCATTGCTGTACAAAAAAAAAAATCAGGTGGTATACGTGAGTAATTTTTGTCCAACTTGTTTAAATAAGGAATACATTTTTGTGAAAAATGTAAATGAGTTTGACTATTTTCAGTGTATAAATTGTGAAATGATATATATTCAAAATGATGTAATGGAACAGGTAGATGAGGGGAAAGTTTTAGTTGCGTATAAAGAAGAATATTGGCAAGAGGAACTCCGAAGTGCTCATGAAAGATCATACGGTATTGCTCTGGCTCGAATGGCAGAAGCTTTCTACTACTCCAGAATTCCGGTTCATAAATTTTTAGATATAGGAACGGGACCAGGTTACTTTCTAGATGCTGTAGCAAAATACCTTCCGAATAGTAAAGAAAAATTTTATGGTATCGAAAAATTCCCACCTAAAGAGCAGTATTATTCTCAATCTAAAAATTATATCATCGGTGATTTATGTAATTTAGAAATAAAGTTTGATGCAGGAATGTGTATTGAAGTTGCTGAACATCTAACTCCTAAAATGCTGAAAGGGTTGATAAAAGATCTGGCAAATATATCAAACAAGGGTGCATTATATATTTTTAATACTGGTATGCCAGAATACGTTTTAAATGAAGATCTTAATTATTTAGACCCCTTAATAAGGGGACATATAGCGAGTTATTCAATAAAATCTATCAAAATATTGGCAGAGGAGTTAGGGTTTAGCGTTTTTCCGCTTAAAGGGAAAACTTGGGCATTTGTTCTTGAATATTTATCTCAAAGTAGTTCGGAAGAAAATATTCAAGATAGGATTTGGTCGGCATTAAACCACAATATGAATATTTTGTCTGATAAAGATATGGGAACTGTTTTAAAAGTTCTCGGTTTAGATACTAGTAGAGCATATGGGTAGATTAAAGGGTGGATATAAATATCATTAAAATGTCACAAAGTAAAGATACGTCAAATAATCCTCATATTAAGGGAGGGATTGTTGACGCTTATCAAAAAAGCACCTCAAAGTAGGTGTTTTTTTCTTTTGTAAATATTTTTCTGCCGAAAAGGTCGATGAAAAGTGATATACTGATATGTGACAAAAATCAACAAAGAGGACTTGTTATGATAGACCTTAGTATAATTCTTGTGAACTACAATACGAAAGCTTTGACACTACAGGCGATTGGATCTGTTTTCAAATCGAAAACGAATTATAATATAGAAACCATTGTGGTTGATAATGGATCTACAGAAGTAGGATTGTTTGAGGAAACATCTAGTCTTTATCCACAGGTTATCTATATCCAAAACGAAGGTAATTTGGGTTTTTCTAAGGCGAACAATATTGGTATTCGTAGATCAAAGGGCAGGTATATCTTACTTCTAAACTCTGATACTGTGGTCCAGGAAAATACATTTAACATCGTAATTGAATATATGGATAGAAATACAAGCACCGGCGCATGTGGTTGTAAAGTAGTTCTGCAAAATGGTTCGTTAGATAAAGCATGCAAACGAGGGTTTCCTACACCTGAAGCATCTGCCTATTTCATGTTAGGCCTTCATAAGCTTTTTCCTCGGGTTCCAAAATTCAATCAATATCAGCTGGGGCACCTTAAACCAGACGAGGAACATGAGGTAGATAGTTTAGTAGGGGCATTTATGGTTGTTCGTAGGGAGGCCATGGAGCAGGTTGGTTTACTTGATGAGAATTTTTTCATGTACGGGGAAGATATTGATTGGTGCTATAGAATTAAGGGGGCTGGTTGGAAGATAAAATATTATCCAAAGACAAGTATCCTTCATCTAAAAGGTGCAAGCAGCAAAAAAAAGCCTATAAAAATTATTTATGAGTTCCATCGTGCCATGTGGTTGTTCTATAATAAACACTATAGGAATAAATACCCATTATACGTCACAGGTCTTGTATATATTGGTATCTCGCTTAAATTAGCCTTTTCTATTATTGTTAACAAAATGAAGGTGAAATCATGATAAGAGGAAAAGAAAAATTCTTGACTCAGTCCTATGCAATGGCTGACTTTATCATTATTCAGCTCGCTTTTGTCGTTGCATGGTTTTTGAAATTTGAATCGGGATTGTTGGATTTTGAATCCCATTTAAGTTTTACGGTTTATGGCTTTTGGGCCGGAGTATATGGAACATTCGCCATAGCTACAGGTTATATGGTATCCTTTTATGTTCCGAAAAGAAGAAAAAGATTTGCCTTTGAAGTTGGTAAGGTCATTCAAGTCCACGTCATTAGTATGCTTTTTTTATTAAGTTTTCTTTTTTTGTATAAAGAGGTAGATATATCTCGTGCCTTTTTGGCCTTATTTTTAGCAGTTAATATCATATTTATTCTTTCTTTCCGGCTTATTCTTAAAACGGGGCTAAAAAGATTCAGAAGAAAAGGTTTTAATAAACAATATATTCTTATACTCGGCGCAGGAGTGTTAGGTAGAAAATTTCATGATAATGTGAAATCATATCCGGAACTCGGATATGAAGTTGTAGGCTTTTTGGATGATTATCTAGAGGTTCATCTAAATGAAGACAAGCATCGGTATAAGCCAATAATAGGTAAAGTGGATCAATTGTCATTGATTCTTGAGGAGCGAAAGTTAATAGATGAAGTAATCATTGCCCTTCCATTGAGTGCTCATAAAAAGTATCGTCAAATTATAGGCATATGTGAAAAAGCGGGTGTGAAAGCATTAATCATTCCTGATTTTTATGATTATTTACCGGCTGAACCTTCTTTTGATAATTTTGCTGGTATGCCCTTGATTAATATCCGGGATATTCCCCTCGATGAAGTTTCAAACCGATTTTGGAAAAGAGCATTTGATATTGTGTTTTCTCTAATAGCCATCATGATCACATTACCAATCATGATTTTGATTGCTATTGGGATCAAGTTAACTTCTCCCGGACCTATTTTATTTAAACAGGAACGGGTTGGTTTAAACAGAAGAATGTTTAAAATGTATAAGTTTCGTTCCATGCATGTTTCTACTCATAATGTTTCTGATACGGTTTGGACGACTGAAAACGACTCACGTAGGACAAAGTTTGGATCGTTCTTAAGGAGAACAAGCCTGGACGAACTGCCTCAATTCTTTAATGTTTTATTTGGGGACATGAGTGTTGTAGGTCCTCGTCCGGAACGTCCCTTTTTTGTGGAGCAATTTAAGGAAGATATTCCCAAGTACATGATAAAGCATCAAGTACGTCCTGGCATTACAGGTTGGGCACAGGCCAATGGATTGCGGGGGGATACTTCTATAGAAGACCGAATATACCATGATATTTTCTATATAGAAAATTGGACGTTATTGTTTGATATAAAGATTATATTGAAGACGATCGTAAATGGGTTTATGAATAAAAATGCTTATTGATGTGGTAATGCCAAATAAATTTTTAGCCCGAAAAAGTTAAATCCCGACGTGTGGTTGTCCACCGCGTTGGGATTATTTTGTAAGACTTTGGCGGCCCGCTGGATATCTCTACCAAGGGATATTATTCATATAATCATTTCGAAGAATAGGCAGTAATTTTGTTTTAATGGGTAGTGGTATTTCTTTTAATTTCATATTATCAATTTTAAAGATCTCCTGGTCGTCCACTTTGATTTTTACAGCCAATTCCTTTGCAGTGTAATAGCAATCTTTTCGAAGTTCTTTAATGGTTTTGTTTCGATTTCTAAATTCAAAGAACACTACCATCACTCCTTTACGGGTCAATTTTAAAGGAGTTGAATAAAAAGATCAATACACTACAGAGAATGTCCAGGGGGGAGCACATCATGAAAATAACCATCGCAGGAACGGGCTATGTAGGCTTATCGAATGCTATTTTGTTGGCCCAACACAATAAGGTTATTGCTGTAGATATTATTCAGGAAAAAGTAATTTGATTAACAATAGAAAATCAATGCAAAGATTGAAGCGTATTTGGCAACCAAAGAATTAGACTTAACAGCGACTACGGATAATTATATAGCATTCAAAGATGCTGAGTATGTCATCATCTCTACACCTTTTGGCTAATTATAATGATGTTCCCAATAACATTATGCAAGCTATAGTAGACTCAAATCGTACCAGAAAGGACCATATTGCAGATATGATCCTAGCTAGGAAACCTAAGACTATAGGGATTTATCGGTTAACGATGAAAATGGATTCCGATAACTTCAGGCAGTCTTCCATCCAAGGAGTGATGAAACGGATAAAAGCCAAGGGGATTGAGATGATGGTATACGAACCGGCCTTGGATGCCGAAGAATTTTTTAATTCCCGGGTAGTCAGGAATTTTGAAGAGTTTAAGGAGATTAGTGACGTCATTGTGGCTAATCGTTTATCGAATGAGATAAGGGATGTGGAAGCGAGGGTGTTACTGACGCGCTATAATGCCCGTAAATTGACGGTTTTAAATGACCTTAATTTGACGGGCATCTTGACCAGAAGGGAGGTGGGAAATCCACCT
>NZ_JAGGKT010000028.1 GCF_017873965.1 Ammoniphilus resinae
GTACCGGAGGCTCAGGCCGAGAAGCCATTTAGCGAGATGACGCCAGAGGAGAAGGCCGCTGCGAAAGCGAAAGCCATTGCGGAAGCAAAAGCCAAAGCTGCAGCCAAGTTAAAAGGTGAAGAACCTGCAGCCGCTGTACCGGAGACTCAGGCAGAGAAGCCGTTTAGCGAGATGACGCCAGAGGAGAAAGCCGCTGCGAAGGCAAAAGCGATTGCTGAAGCAAAAGCCAAGGCTGCTGCTAAGTTAAAAGGTGAAGAACCTGCAGCCACTGTACCGGAGGCTCAGGCAGAGAAGCCGTTTAGCGAAATGACACCGGAAGAAAAGGCCGCCGCGAAGGCCGCTGCCGTTGCTGCTGCCAAGGCAAAAGCTGCTGCGAAGCTCCAGGGAGGAGACGCCGCACCAGCGCCAGCCGCCGAAAAACCAATCAGCGAGATGACGCCGGAAGAAAAAGCTGCCGCGAAGGCCGCCGCTGTTGCTGCTGCTAAGGCGAAAGCTGCTGCGAAGCTCCAGGGAGGAGCCGAAGCGCCAGCCGCTGACAAACCAATCAGCGAAATGACGCCGGAAGAAAAAGCTGCCGCGAAGGCCGCCGCTGTCGCTGCAGCCAAGGCGAAAGCTGCTGCTAAAGCACAGGGTGGAGCGGATGCCGAACCCGCTGGCGACGATGACAAGGCAAAGGCGATTGCCGCTGCCAAAGCCAAAGCTGCTGCCGTGGCTGCCGCGAAGGCCAAAGCCGCTGCTGCAGGTGCTGCAAAAGCCGCCGGAGGAGCTGCTGCTGGAGCAACCGCCGCTGCGCCAAGCACGCCGTCACCGAAACAGCCAGTCCTTGACTTGATCGTTAAGGTGATCACGGAGAAGGTCGGCGCGGATGCGATTGAGGAGAGCTATATTCGCGAGAATAGCGAGCATATGCCGACGATCGTGGTGAAGCGGGAGAAGTGGCTGGAGGTCGCTACCCTACTAAAAAATGATCCGGAATTAGACTTTAACTATGTTTCAAATCTCCTAGGAGTAGATTATAAGAGCCATATGGAGTCTGTCACATATTTACATTCTTTAACGAAAAGGCATTCCCTGAGCGTTCGGGTGAAGACACCTGATCGGGAGGATACCAAAATCCCTTCGATTGCCAATCTATGGAGAACCGCCGACTGGCATGAACGGGAAAGCTACGATTTGCTAGGCATCGTCTACGAGGGACATCCAGACATGCGTCGGATCCTTCTTACCGATGATTGGGTAGGGCATCCTCTTCGTAAAGATTACGTACAATTCGACGAGGAGGTGTAATCTGTATGGGAACGATAACAACCGAAGAAATGATGCTCAACATGGGGCCGCAGCATCCAAGTACGCACGGGGTTTTGCGCTTGGTCGTGACGCTCGATGGGGAGACGATTAAAGCCGTTGACCCGGTCATCGGGTACCTGCACCGCGGAACGGAAAAGCTGGCGGAAGACCTGAATTACACGCAGATTATCCCGTATACAGACCGGATGGATTATCTAGCGGCAATGCTAGGTAACTACAACATTGTGCACTGTGTGGAGACCGCGCTAGGTTTAGAGATTCCAGAACGTGCTGAATATATCCGCGTGATCGCGATGGAGCTGCAGCGGATTGCCAGCCACTTGGTGTGGTGGGGAACCTACCTGATGGATATTGGAGCGACAACGCCCTTCCTGGTAGCCTTCCGCGACCGGGAGACGATCTTGAACTTTTTCAATGAATTGTCCGGAGCTCGTTTGACCTACAACTACATGCGTGTAGGCGGGGTGAAATGGGATGTTCCGCCAGGATGGGTGGAGCGTGTAGGGGAATTCGTGCAGTATATGAAAAAAGAATTAGCAAGCTATCACCAGCTTGTTACCGGAAATGAAATCTTCCTCAAGCGTGTAATCGGGGTAGGTGCCTATACAGCGGAACAGGCGATCAACTATGGACTCACCGGGGTTACGCTACGCTGTACCGGGGTAAAATGGGATTTACGCCGCGATGAGCCATATTCGATCTATGATCGTTTTGAATTCGATGTTCCCACTGCAACAGAGGGAGACTGCTGGGCCCGCTATCGCCTGCGGATGGAAGAAATCGTACAATCTTTACGGATTGTCGAGCAAGCGGTTGCTCAATTTCCAAATGATGGGGATTTCATGGCGAAAGTGCCACGGGTCATCCGTCCACCTGCTGGAGAATGTTACACCCGCATGGAAAGCTCGAAGGGTGAGCTCGGAACCTACATTTACAGCGAAGGAAAAGATAAGCCTTACCGCTTGAAGTTCCGTCGTCCGTCCTTCGTCAACCTGTCGATCCTGCCAGAAATCCTGAAAGGTGAAAACATGGCGAATACGGTGGCGATTTTAGGGAGTATTGATATTGTGCTAGGGGAGGTTGATGCGTAATGAGTCAATTCTTGGCACAACCTCTAGGTTGGGGCACGGGACTGATTTTTGCTCTGTCCGCTGTCGTCCTCTTGGGGGTCGTACTTGGTTTCGTAACCTATGCGATTTACTTTGAACGAAAAGTCGTCGGATGGGTGCAGTTCCGTCACGGTCCAACCCGGACCGGTCCACTCGGCTTGCTGCAGACCGTGGCAGACGTTTTGAAGCTTTTGCTAAAGGAAGATATTATCCCAGCACTCGCTGACAAACCGTTGTTCGTTCTGGCGCCGCTGATTGCGTTCGTACCGTCTTTTGCTGTCTTGGCAACCTTGCCTTTTACCGAGTCGATCCACTTTGCTGATTTGGGCATTGGATTGCTTTACTATATTGCGGTCTCCGGGATTACCACCTTGGGTTCACTTTGCGGAGCTTGGGCGGCCAACAACAAGTACTCCATCATCGGGGGGATGCGTGCGGCTGCACAGATGATCAGTTATGAAATTCCGCTGATCATGTCCTTGGTTGGGGTTATCTTGATGACTGGAAGCTTGAACTTGATCGATATTGTCAACAAGCAAGCGGAAATGGGGATGTGGTTTTTCATCCCGCAAATTCTCGGATTTGGGATCTTTATCATCGCGTCTCTTGCTGAGTTAAGCCGGACCCCATTTGACATCGTGGAAGCAGAATCCGAGCTGGTTGCTGGTCATATGACTGAGTACAGTGGATTCCGTTATGCGTTTTTTATGTTGGCCGAGTATGTGTATGTGTTCGGGATGGCGTCGATTACGACGCTGGTATTCTTGGGAGGATGGCTGCCGCCATTTGAATTCCTCGGGTTCATTCCAGGAATCGTGTGGTTTATCTTAAAGTTCTCTTTTATGGTGTTTTTCTACATGTGGCTGCGGGCAACGTTCCCTCGGATGCGTGCGGACCAGCTGATGCAATTGGGATGGAAGGTCCTCTTGCCGCTGTCGCTTGTGAACATTTTTGTAACAGCCCTTCTGAAAGAACTCCTGTAATGCGGATGACCATGCAAAAGGTGGTATGACCGCTTCTGTTTGAATAGATCAGGATAACGACTGTGCGGCCGTGTGAGTGTTCAGGATGAACCGTTCCCACGTTCGACGGAAAACAAAGGGGTGAAATAAAATGTTAGGATTAGCAAAGGGATTATCCTATACCTTGAAGACGTTGGTCGGAAAAAAGGTGACGCTGAAATATCCGGATGAGCCGATCATCATGCCGGACCGCTTCCGGGGGATTCAGCACTTTGACCCGGAGAAATGCATCGTCTGCAACCAATGCGCGCGGATTTGTCCGACCCAATGTATTGATCTGACGGGGAAAAAGCCGGATGATCCGGAGAAAAAAGGTAAAGTGATTAACACCTACGATATCAATTTTGAAATTTGTATTTTATGTGATTTGTGCACGGAGGTTTGTCCGACAGAGGCGATTGTGATGACGAATAACTTCGAATTGGCCTCGTTTAGCCGCGATGAACTATTTAAAGATATGAAATGGCTGCACGAAAACAATACCAATGTCAGAAAGGAACAGCACTAATATGAGCGGACAATTTGTTGCGTTTTTTATCCTTTCGCTTCTGACCATTGGCGGCGCTGTTTTCATGATTAGCCTGCAAAAGGTGGTCCACCAAGTGGTGGCCTTGGCCTTTTCTTTTCTCAGCATTGCAGGCTTATACGTAATGTTGGAAGCGGAATTTGTAGCGGTAACGCAGGTTCTTGTGTACGCCGGCTCGATCTCGATCTTAATGCTCTTTGGGATCATGCTCACCAGACATGATGCACATGAGGATACGGGTCGCGGGAAATTTAAATTTTTAGCATTTATAGTCGTGGCTGCCTTCTTCGTTCTTGTGTTTATGGGAATCCAAACGATGAACATTGAAGGGACACCAGCCAACTTTTCGCAGCAAAACAATGTGCTTGAGATCGGGAAATTGATGTTTAGCCAATACGTCATTCCATTCGAAATCATGTCGGTCTTGCTGCTGGTCGCGCTCGTCGGGGCGATTATTCTGGCAAAAAGGGAGGCCGATGACAAATGACGGTACCTTTAGCTTCCTATCTGTTGGTCGCATTGATTCTCTTTTGTATTGGGCTTTACGGGGCTTTAACGAAGCGAAATGCAGTGATAGTCCTGCTTTCGATGGAATTGATGCTCAATGCGGTCAATATTAATCTTGTTGCGTTTGCGAAATTTGGTGCCTTTGCGAATTTGACCGGGCAGATTTTTTCTCTGTTTAGCATTACCTTGGCTGCAGCGGAAGTTGCTGTCGGGTTGGCTATTCTGATCTCTTTATATCGCAACCGCAGGACGGTCAATGTCGATGAGATGGATCTGTTAAAGAGGTAAAGAATGGATCTAGCGAAGAGATTACGAAAAGAAATGTCAACCTACTCTAGTGTGAAAGGAAGGGCGATATCAAATGATGTCTAGCGCATGGTTGATTCCTCTCCTTCCGCTTGCGGCCTTTCTGCTGTTGGTGGCCTTCGGTCGGCAACTAAAAGAAAGTTCGGCCTATATTGGGATTTTGGCTACCTTGGCAGCTTTTGTCCTGGCTTTAGGAACGTTCCTTGAACGGTTTGCAGCGGGAGCAGAGAATTATTATTTTGCGTTTCAATGGCTAACCTTTGGAAATAAAGTAATTGATATGGGATTTGAAGTGAACCAGCTGAATGCCATGATGCTCGTTATTGTTACCTTTGTCAGCTTGCTGGTGCACATTTATTCCAAAGGTTATATGCATGGTGATGAACGGTTTCCAGTGTTTTATTCGTACCTGGCGCTGTTTACGTTCTCGATGCTTGGCCTGGTGATTTCACCGAATTTATTGCAGGTCTATATTTTCTGGGAGTTGGTCGGGGTTTGTTCCTTCTTGCTCGTCGGATTCTATTTCTATAAACCAGAAGCGAGAGCCGCCGCGAAAAAAGCTTTTATCGTCACGCGGATTGGGGATGTCGGGTTGTTCATCGGGATTTCCCTCTTGTTCTGGTATGTGGGAAGCTTTAATTTTTCAGATATCTTCACGGCTTTGCAAAATGGGGCGATGGAGTCCTGGCAGATCACCCTTGTAGGGATTCTGATCTTCATCGGGGCGGTCGGTAAATCCGGTCAATTCCCGCTCCATACGTGGTTGCCAGATGCGATGGAAGGTCCGACACCGGTTTCCGCTTTGATCCACGCAGCAACGATGGTTGCCGCTGGGGTGTACTTGGTAGCGGTGATGTTCCCGCTTTATCAGGCCTCTGTGGATGCCAGCTTGGTGGTTGCCTATATCGGAGGATTTACCGCGATCTTTGCGGCTTCGATCGGGTTGACACAGCGTGATATCAAAAGGGTTTTGGCTTACTCCACGGTGAGTCAGCTCGGTTACATGATGCTCGCCCTTGGGATGGCTTCTGTTGCGGGTTATGTAGCGGGTACGTTCCATTTGATGACCCATGCTTTCTTCAAAGCCTTGCTGTTCTTGGCCGCAGGTAGTGTGATTCATGCGGTGCATACGCAGGATATTTTTGAAATGGGCGGTTTGTTTAAAAAGATGCGCGTCACTGGAACGGTGTTCCTGATTGGTTGCTTGTCGATCGCCGGGATTTTCCCTTTTGCCGGGTACTGGTCGAAGGAAGAAATCCTTGGGGCTGTCTACAATAAAGGTCACCTTGGATTGTTCGCTGTCGGTGTGATTGCCGCGTTCTTTACCGCTTTCTATATGTTTCGATTGTTCTTTGCCACGTTTACGGGGGAAGCTGCGGATGATACGAAAAAGGTCCACGAATCTCCTTTGGTCATGACGGTTCCGATGATTCTGTTGGCGATCTTGGCGGTTGTCGCTGGGTTCATTAACACGCCGGGAAATCCGGTTCTAGGTCATTGGTTAACGGAGACCATGGCCGGTGCAGAAGAAGCGCACCATGCGCCGTTCTGGATTTCTGTGGTCGCGACGTTGGTTTCTCTGCTGGGGATTTTCCTCGCTTGGCTGATGTACGGGAAGAAGTCTGTTTCCCGCGGTGCCATTGCCGAACCGTTTCCTTGGTTATACCAATTGTCGTACCGCAAGTATTACATCGATGAGTTGTATAACAATGTCATTGTAAGGCCACTGCGGGTGTTTGGAGAATTCCTCACCATGGTGGATGTCTATATTATTGATGGGCTGGTGAAGCTTGTTGCCGGCTTTACCAAAGAGCTCGGCCACGCCGGCGCTCGCGTGCAAAACGGTCAGATTCAAACCTACGGTTTGATTGCCTTCTTGGGAATTGTGCTGCTGGTCATTGGGCTGACGTTCGGAAGGGGGTATCTAGGGTAGATGGATTCCATATTGCTGACATTACTGACGTTTTCACCATTGCTTGGATTGATCCTCTTGATCTTCATTCCCCGCACGCAAACGGGTGCGCTGAAGCTGATCGGGGTCCTCTCATCTGTGCTGCCTTTGATACTCGCTTTCGTGGTGTACGGGGCTTTTGATTTGAAGCAAGCTGGGTTGCAGTTTGTCGAAAAGCTGGAGTGGTTTTCGATTCCGGCCGAACAAGTGCAATTCCCAATCAACTATGAGCTTGGTGTCGATGGCTTGTCCATGCCGCTCGTCGTTTTGACTGCCATTATCGGTTTCTTCGCGGCGATTGCCGGAACGATTTTTGTGGATAAGCGTTGGAAAGAGTTCTACATTTTGTTCACGATTATGTTAACGGGGATGCTTGGGGTCTTTACCTCGCAAAACCTTTTCTTGTTCTTTATTTTCTTTGAAATGACCTTGATTCCAATGTTCTTCGTCATGGGAATTTGGGGCTTCAAGGATCGTGAAAAAGCGGCCATGAAGTTCTTGCTCTACAACGGGCTTGGCTCGGCGATTATGCTGATCGTGTTTGTGGCGATTTTCATGAGCGTCTGGACGTTGAATTTCACGGAAATCAAAACAGCTTTCACAGATCCCGGTTCACCGTTTAATACGCAGGGTTCACCGGTGTTTATTGGCGAAGGGCTGCGCTATGGCTTGTTTATCGCTTTGCTTGTCGCGTTTGCGATCAAAATGCCAATCGCTCCGTTGCACACCTGGATGATCAAAGCCTATACGGAGTCTCCAACGCCTGCGGTGTTGATTTCTTCTGGGGTTTTGATCAAAATCGGGGCTTACGGTTTGCTTCGCTTTAATGTCGGGTTCTTCCCGGAAGTGGCCCACCAGCTGGCTGGCTTGCTCGCTGTGCTCGGGGTCATCAATATTATTTATGGTTGCTTGCTCGCCCTTGTGCAAAACCGACTCAAATTGGTTCTGGCCTACTCCAGTATCAGCCATATGGGGATCATTCTGCTCGGGGTTGCTGCGATGAATGAAGTTGGGTTCCAAGGGGCCGTGTTCCAAATGGTTTCCCACGGCTTAATCGCTGCCCTCATGTTCTTTATCGTCAGTGTGATTTTTGAACGGACGTCCACAGACCGTCTCGATGATCTGGGCGGGATTGCCAAATCCATGCCATTTGTATCGGGGATCTTCCTTACCGCGGCCATGGCTTCGGCTGGTCTGCCAGGGATGTCTGGGTTTATCAGTGAGTTTACTGCCTTCCTTGGGCTTTTCAAGGAAATGCCAATTATTGCGGCCATCGGTACGCTGGGGATTATCCTCACAGCCGTTTACTTGCTTCGTGCGGTGTTAAACACGACCTTCGGTCCCACATCGGACAGATGGACTGTTCTTGCCGATGCCCAGCCGCTTGAGGTTTTGCCAATGGTCTTGGTGCTTGGTTTTATCGTTTTAATCGGGGTGTATCCTTCGGTACTTAGCGAACCACTTCAAGCGACCTTACAAAATATTGTTCCAAGGATAGGAGGGTGAGCCGATGGAAAGTAGATGGGGTCCTTTAGCCCAATATGACTGGTCGGTTATGGCACCCGAGTTCACCATCCTGATTGTTGCAACGTTGATCTCGGTTATTGACTTGTTGATGCCAAATCATTCAAATCGCCGGCCTTTGGCTTGGCTTGGAATCGTCGGAAGCTTGCTTGCCGGTTGGTTTGTGCTTCAAAACACAGGCCACGGTGTTGTAGAGATATTGAACGGCTCTTATCGGGTCGATGCATTCGGAAATGTGTTCAAACTGATCTTTTTAGCGGGTACCATTTTTACTTTGTTAATGTCGATCAATTATTTGAATCGCGGCGGGGTAAAAGAAGAGGAGAAGGTTGTTGATCACGGGGAGTTCTATTACCTGACCTTAACTGCTTTGCTAGGTTCGATGATCATGTCTTCTTCAGCAGACGCGATCACGCTTTTTGTCGGCCTTGAGCTTCTCTCGATTTCTTCCTATATATTAGTAGGAACAAGAAAGAAGCATTTGCTATCCAACGAATCTGCGTTTAAATACGTAGTCAGCGGATCCATAGCATCTGCCACTGTTCTATACGGAATAAGCTTCCTGTATGGATTGACAGGGACCACAAATCTCTTTGAAATGGCGGATCGTCTAGGTCAGGCCTACATGGCGGGAAATGCTCTGTTAATCTATATCGCATTTTTCCTAACGTTTGTCGGGTTAAGCTTCAAAATTTCCTCTGTCCCCTACCATATGTGGGCACCGGATGTTTATCAAGGAGCACCGACGCCGATCACTGCGTTTCTTTCGGTCGTTTCTAAAGCCGCTGGTTTCGCGCTGATCATTCGTTTCTTCATCACGGCGTTCCGTTCTGTTGTCGATTACAATGCAGCAAACGGACCACATTCCGTGCTGATTTCTGAGCTATTGCTCGTTGTGGGAATTCTCGCAGCGATCTCGATGATCGTCGGAAACACGTTGGCCCTGCGCCAAACGAATATCAAGCGGATGATGGCCTATTCTTCCATCGCTCAGGCCGGTTATATTCTCGTGCCGTTTGCCACGCTGACATCGTTGATTTTCGAGCAAACCGTATTTTACCTGATCGCGTATCTGCTGATGAATATGGGTGCCTTCGCGATTATCATGATCGTCACTGGGGATCGGGAAACAGAAGACATCCGTAGTTTTGCCGGACTTTATCACCGTGCGCCATTCCTGGCCATCGCGATGACGTTCTTCCTGTTATCCCTTGCCGGTATCCCCATTTCCGCCGGGTTCTTCGGGAAGTTCTATATTTTCATGAGTTCCCTGGTTATGGGTAACTACTGGCTAGCCGGCATCATGATCGCTACCAGTGTCGTATCGTATTACTATTACTTTGGCATCATCCGCCAAATGTATATGCGTCCAGGTGAGACTGAAGCACCTCTACGCGTACCGGCTGGAATCGCCGTGATCGTCCTGATCGCGTTCATCGGTACCGTAGGAGTCGGGATCGTACCAGACAGTGTCTTGAATTTCATCCATGCTAATTTTCCGTTGATGGATCTGATAGAGGCTGCCGGACAGTAATAAAAGCAGGAATGTTTGTAAGGCGTGAATTCCCTTTTGGTCGGGGGGTTCATGCCTTTTTCTGTTGCTAGAGTTGGCAGGGCAGGAGTCGGAGAGTGAGGATAGCATGAGGGAGTGGGAGGAGTCTGAGAGTGAGGATAGCATGAGGGAGTGGGAGGAGTCTGAGAATGAGGATAACATAAGGGAGTTGGGAGGAGTCTGAGAATGAGGATAGCATGAGGGAGTTGGGAGGAGTCTGAGAATGAGGATAGCATGAGGGTGTTGCGCCGCGTATCGCGTAGACCTGTGGTTGGTTTGCCTAAAGGGTGAGGATATTACTATATTGTTGCAACCTGTGACCACTATACCGTTGAGTCAGGAGGAGGAGAAAATAGGTGAGAGGATCTCAAGTGACTTATTGCTATGTCGTTACTGTATAGATTCTTTGATCCCTGACCTAGTGTTGTATATATTCATTTTCAATCCTGTGTCCATTATCCCTTTGCCTCAGAAAAATGGTTTGACGTATATTCCTATAGAATGGTGCATGCCAGCTTCATTTCTTTTCAGAATGTGATGTGCATTATTAATACGATTTTTGAAGTCACCTAAGAAACCAACGTGGTAACTTTAGTTGGCAAACTTAGTTTGAATGGATCCCCTAGACTTCAACCCTTTACCAGTATAACCCGATCATATGAGCATACCGCACCCTTTTCCCTTTTTCTTTTAACGATTTATAACTAATTTTTTTGGTTGATGTACATGATTGAATAAGACTTTGGAAAACAGGAGTTTGGTTCAGTTTCTGATTCACCCGATAACAAAACTCATCCAAATAAGCCCGCAAGTGGCGAACACCTATCCCATGAAAGGATTCATTGATCCACTGGGAAGCTTTTTTGAAATAAGGGTATCCGAACTTAAGTCTCCGCGGCTTGAGCCGCTCCGTCATAAATTCAATGTTAGATCCCTCTGCTTCAATATGTCTTTCTGCAAATGACATTTTTTCTGCAGTCGAAATCCACTTCACTCTTGGTGCTTCCATGAGAAGTTTCATTTTGATATAAGTGGGTTCTTTTTGTTCATTCAGGGATGTACCAACAAGGAGATAATGCTCTTCGGGGTGGGGTTGGGAATATGGGTTGTAGGGGCGGCCATAACATGCATCATGGACTTGAACCATGCCAGACAACAGATTGGAAGAATCAGATGTACTCATGGCGCACCGGATCTTATGGAGGACTAACCAAGCTGTTTTGTAGGTAACATTAATGATATCTTTTAATTCAATCGCATTGATCGAGGGATGAGAAGCCAGAAAGATGGCTGTAAACCATTTTTGCAAAGTAGTCCTACTTCCTTCCATAATCGTATCTACAATAATAGAAGTTTGATGGTGACACTGGGCACATTCATAGAGGGGAAGCCGGCGGGTGGTAACTTTATAGAAATGACGGTGGCTGCATTTAGGGCAAATAAACCCATTTGGCCACTTGGCTTGAAACAGATAGTCAACGCAGACGTCCTCCGAGTAAAAACGGTCTTGAAATTGGTCCAGGCTCAACTGATCCACAAAAACGCCTCCTTTTATACGAACATTTATTCTATTCATAGAATAACAAACGAGTGTTCTTGTGTAAAGAAAAAGTTTTCGACAAAGTGGAGAAGACTGCGCCTCCCTTATTAAAAGGGATAGTGGTCAAAGGGAGTGGAAAAATAGGTACGTACAGGCAGAGGCTAGGGAACGAAGGTTTTAGAGTAGCACCTGAAAGAAAGGGATAGTGGTCAAACGGAGTGAAAAGTAGGAACGCACAGGCAAAGGGTAGGGAACGAAGGTTTTAGAGTGGCATCTGAGGGAAAGGGATAGTGGTCAAAGGGAGTGGAAAATAGATGCGCACGAGCCAGGGTACTGAACGGAGATCTTAAAGTGGCACCTGAAAGAAAGGGATAATGGCTACAGGCTTAAGGAAAAGTGTACACTGTTCTCTCGACAGACATAAAAAAAGCGGGGAAAAAGCCCCCCCGCCAGGCAAATGACTAAACTTTAAACTGTCCGACCAAACTTTGTAGCTGCTCGGCCATTTCTGACATGGCATTCGAGGAGGATACGATTTGATCCATTAAGCTTCGCGAATCCTCTGCCGAATTGTAGGCTTTGCTCGTTTCGTCTGTGGCTGTTTCGGCGATTTGCACGATCGTTTGCACGGAGTTCAGGACATCTTCTGTACCGGCCGCCATTTGCTCGGTTGCCGCAGACACTTCCGTAATTTGACGAGTCACAGTTTCGATGGCATCGTGAATCTTTTCAAAAGCAACCTTAGCTTCTCGTGCGGCTGATAAGCCTTCCTGAACCTGATCGGTACCATTGACCATGTAGGCTGAAACTTTATTGGTTTCATGTTGAATTTCTTCGACCATGACAGCAATTTGCTTAGCAGCTCGTCCGGATTCTTCTGCTAACTTGCGCACCTCATCGGCTACCACAGCAAAACCTCGCCCATGCTCAGCAGCCCGCGCTGCTTCAATCGCTGCATTCAAAGCAAGAAGATTGGTCTGGTTGGCAATCCCAGTGATAACATCGACAATTTTACTGATTTCTTGAGAACGCGTACCAAGCTGCTTCATCAACTCGGCAGATTCCGTTACCGTGGAAGTCACGGTTTCAATTTTGGCCATGGAATGATCAATAATATCGCGACCTTTTCTGGCAATTTCCGTGGCATGAATAGAAGTAGAGGAAACCTCTTGACTATTCGCCGAAATTTGCTGCACCCCAGAAGACATTTGATTCATTGAAACAGATGTTTCTGTAATGCTTTGCACCTGCATGTCAGCTCCGGATGCAATTTCTTTCATCGCTAGAGCAATTTCCTCCGTCGATCTGCTCGTTTGAACAGCACGTTCCGTTAATTCAACGGAAGTAGTCGCCACCAGCTTGGCATGGTACAGCACCTGCGAGATGATCCCCTGGATGCTTTCCATCATCAGGTTAAATTCCTGAGCCAATTGCCCCACTTCATCACGGGAATGAACCGTCAGACGCTGCGTCAAATCTCCACCGGCCCGGGAGATCTCCGCCAACTTACTTTTCACTTGATTAATCGGACGGGCAATCATGCGAGTCAGCAAGATCGCAAACAAAATCGCCAAGACAATCGCACCAGCCATAATCCCAAGCGTCAAGCCTTGTGAATTTCGATAATTGAGGTCAGACGCGTGATAGAGACTTTCTGCTCTTTTATTTTGAATATCGACTAAAGCAAGAATGGAATCTTCCAAAGCCTTTTTCTGCGCCATCGACCCATTCAGCTTGAGCATAATGGATGTTTTGTCCGTAGATTTGGTAGCCTCAATCATGGTTGCCATGTTGGATTTATACGCAGCCATAAGCGTTTTTAAACTATCCAGCTTGGATTTTTCGTCCTTCGTTAAATCATTCTTGCTGTAGGCAGCGATATTATCCTCGGCCAGCTTCAAATTCTGGGAAATATCCTCTTCCATTTCATCCATGTTTACATTCATTTGAGCGGAGTTCATCAGAATCACCGCATTTTCCGAGATCGCTTTATTGATTTGCATCAGCTGCATCACTGGAATCAAACGCTGATTGTACATGTCGGATATATCCCTGTTCATTTTTGAAAGCGCGGTAAGGCCCAGATACCCAACTGCTCCCATGGAAAGACAGATCACGGTAAAGACAAGCAAAAGCTTGTGGGATACCCGGATATGATAGAACCACTTCATCTAAATTTCTCCCCCATTCTTATGTATCTGCACAAACATCACTGCAAAATAACCGCACTCTGTATAAAAAGATGAGCGGCACGGCGATCCTGGCTTGGATTGGTTTGGCGCTATTCCAAGCGGTAGACCCGTTGCTTTGCGTCCCAGACTTTCGTCCTGGTTTGCCTTTTTTCATCGGTATGAAAAAAGTAGGATTAACACACATTATATCGAAGAATGGCGTTTTATGGAAGAATATTTAAAAAATTACTTAACAAGATAGGGCTGTAAATTTTAAAAGGAGGAAATCCCCATGCAAAAAGGGTTCGTCCTGTTATTTCTATGTTTAAGTCTGATCGTTGGCCCCTTGGTGATCCGATCTATGACTACGGTTGTTTTGTCCGAAGGAAATGTGCCTGAGGTGGTTCGGTCAGTGGCGAATCAGTCTGCGCTAGAAAGCAAAGGGATGCTGACAGGCGTCGCCGTGTACAATTTGACCAAGGGTAAAAGGCATTACACCTATCAGGCGGAAAAAAGCTTCGTTCCAGCCTCCACTCTAAAATTAATCACTGCCGCAGCAAGCCTGGCCAAACTGACTCCGGAGTACTCTTTTAAAACGGAGCTTTTTGTGGATGGGAAAGTGTCAGGAGACGGGACCTTAAAAGGCAACCTAGTGCTTAAAGGCTACGGGGATCCTTCGTTTGGGTCAGGGGAGCTTGCGGAAATCACGCGACAGCTTACTGAGCAAACGGGAATTCAGCGCGTGGATGGAGACCTTGTCCTGGACGAAAGTTATTTTGATGACGTGCGGCTGGGAAAAGGATGGATGTGGGATGACGAAATCTGGTCCTTTAGCTCACCGATTAGTGCGCTGGCACTGGAGCGAAATCAAGTCGAACTGCAGGTGGCACCGACCGGTGTGATCGGTGGGAAACCTTTTGTGCACTATCCCGTCACGTCAGGACTTAAAATTGACAATCAAGCAGTGATCACGAGCGGGTCTTACACGGACTTGGAGTTTTATCGAGCACCCGGTGAAAATACGGTGTTGCTCACCGGTTCCATCGGAAAACAGGCGAAACCCGAAATCGAGGAGCTGGCCGTGGTGGATCCGGCGCTTTTTCTTGGGGAGCAGTGGAAAGCACAGTTGGTGGAGGCGGGGGTGTCATTTTCCGCCACCTCCCAAATTAGAAGGGGGTTGGCCCCCAAGAAGAAGCAGGCCTTGTTCACCCATTTTTCCGCCCCTTTACAAGAAGTCGTCACCCATTTGAACAAAGAAAGCGACAATTTATACGCCGAAATGCTACTCAAAACACTGGGAGCCGTGGAAAAAGGGGAGGGGAGCTTTGAGGCGGGATTGCAGGTAGTGTCAGAGTATTTGCGTCAGGTGGGGATCGCCGATGGCTATACCTTGGTGGATGGGTCAGGCTTATCCCGTCTAAACAGGATCACCCCTGAGCAACTGCTCCAGCTTTTAATCTATGTGGAACAACAGCCATACGGAAAAATCTTCGAACAAACCATGCCGATCGCCGGAGTCGACGGGACACTCGAAAAACGCTGGGCCCAGTCCCCATTCGATCTCAAAGCGAAAACCGGCTCGATGTCCGGGGTGTACAACCTAGCTGGATACCTGCGGGCGGAAAATGGGGACAAGTTGGCCTTCGTCCTGTTTTTAAACGGAATTAACGATGCGCAGGAGGCGGTGCTTTTGCAGGATAAAGTGGTGAAGACGTTGGTGCGGGGGGACTCTTTGGCGCCCTTTGACCACTATCCCAACGGCTCCGGTGACGAGGTGGGGCGCGCGGATGACACCCCCTTTTCAGCACATCTCGATACCCTACTACAACATCCAGACCTGCGGGCACTATCCCCAGGGATCATGATCCAATCGGTGGACACCGGGAAACGATGGTACGCGCGAAACGAGCACAAATTACTCACCCCGGGTTCCGCGGTAAAAGCTCTCACCACCTTTGCAGCGCTAAAGCATCTCGGGCCGGAATATACCTTTCGAACATCGCTGTATCTTTTGGAGCCCCCAATCGACGGTGTGGCAGGCGGCGATCTCCTGATTAAAGGGGATGGTGATCCCACACTTGATGAACAGGGGATTAGGAGGCTGGTGCAGCAGCTGCCGATCCGACGGCTCAGGGGAGATGTGCTAGTCGACGATTCCTATTTTGATCCCCAACGCTACCCTCTTGGTTGGACGTGGGACGGAGAAAATCGCGTGAGCCAGCCACCCATCGGTGCCCTAAGTATCAATCGAAACACGCTGGACCTTGAGTTTCAACCGGGTTCCTGGCCAGGGGCGCCGATCCATATCAGTCCATTCCCCGGGACAGCGAAAATAAGGAACCACGCTCAAACGAGCCTATTTGAAAATAATTTGCGTGTCCAACGGCTCAGGGGGGACAATCAGGTGATTGTAAGCGGCGAGATGTTTCTTCTTTCTGAGCCAAGGGGAGAAAGGATACCCATCGCTGATCCTGATTTGTATACCGGGGAGGTGGTCAAGAGGGTTATGGCGGAAAAGGGGATGGGTACTGAGCCGACGGTAAAAAGGGGAAAGGTCGATGAGCACCCAACTGCGGTTCTGGCAGCCGAAATCCGATCCGAGCCATTAAAAAGGTTAATTGAGCAGATGAATCAGACGGATGATCATTTCTATGCGGAGATGATTCTGAAAACTTTGGGTCTGACTCAAGGGGATAGTGGCCACAGTGACACAGAAAAAGGACTCAAGGTCTTAACCCGCACCCTTCAGGCAAATGGGATCGAGCCCGAACAACTTGTCCTATCCGACGGCTCAGGTCTCTCCCGCTATAACCTGCTGGCGGCCGAACCGCTGACTCGGTTACTCGCGCAGGAGCCCTCGCTGGTCAGCATGTTCCCTTCCTTTTATATAGAAGGAATCCGCGGGATCTACAGTTTGATGGAGGGAGGAGATGTGGGGAGCTTTGCGGGCTACGTTCAAACGCGAAAAGGGGAGCGAGTGGCGGTGACGATTTTGTTGAACGGATGGACAAAGGAGAAGCGCACATTGGAGCGGACGATCAAGGCAATTTTGGAAAAGGTAAGGGAGTCCTGACCTAGGCTTAGCCCCACCGAAGCGCCACCTTAGACAAGGGGATAGTGGCCACAGAGTCTCGCAATATACTCATCCACTCTTCTTTCGCCTGGCAGAGTGTAGCACCACTAAAACGCTTCACCGCGGGACAGCAAACAAACTCCCCTCCCGCATTCCCAGACGGTACACCAAACATTGCCTTGATCCACCCCCTGTGCGCCTGCTCCTGTCCCCTTCATCCCTTCCCATTTGTCAGTTTCACCAGCCCTTGGTAACTCCCGCCACTGATCAGCATTTGCAGCTCCTGCGAAGACATCGTAATATGCTCAACATTATCCATCAGCCGGTTACAGCATTTCAAAAGCACGGAATCCGTCAAAATTTCTTTGCCACAGGTCGAACAGCGAAAACGAAACAGCACATTCATCCGAACAAAGCCTCCCTTTTGTCACTTTTACATGAGATATGTTTATGCACGAAGATTTGCTATCATGTATACTAAAGAGGGTGACTTTCAATTCTGACCCAATGGGATAATGCCCACAGGCACCCAACAACCAACACCCAACAACATTAACCACAAACAACCAAAAAACTCCTGCTCACAAAAGAGCGGAAGGGAGAAGGATACATAATATGGCCACGTCCTTAGGAACGACGGGATTAATTAACATCGTGATATCGCTCATTTTCATCGCTTTGAGCTGGTGGGCCCTGCAGGCATTTCGCCTGGACGTCTTCGTCAAAAATTACAAAAGCCCACAAACCAAGGTCCTGATGATGTTGCTATCGATCGCCTTGGGGCATGGCGTTGCGCGATTTTTTATGGATTATTTGGGCTGGTCCATCATGCTCAATCAGCTGATGAAGTAAGCATCAACCCGCACAAAATTGGTATAAGTTTCCTCATCCGTGTCCATCCTAGTAGAAAGGTTTCGACTCCAGCAGTCGGCCGCCTAGATACATAAAAAACAGGGATGAGGAGCAAAACAATGATTAATAATCGTAAACAATGGGGAACCAGCCTTTTCATGGTTGGATTGATGATATTTGCTTTTGCCTGGACGGTTTTTGCCGACCAAACTCAGCAGCAACGCGGGGATCTGGATCAAAGGGTGCAACAACAGGGCCAATTCGGGGACCAGCATCAGCCAACGAGCCAGCTGCAATCAACAAAAGAGGCACTTGCCGCTTTACTCCAGGCTACAAAGGAAACCGGGGCAACGCCCGAGTTCATCCAACTGCACTACGGAACCCTGTACCAAACGGATTTGGACCTGCAGGAAGTAGAAGCGCTTGCGGCCCAGCTTGGCAAAACCCTGATTGGACAGGATAGCAAACCGAGCGATGTGGAGCACACGGCGAGTCATTACAAAACGGGTTTTTCCCGCCAACTCGAGGGGGTCACCACAGAATTGCAGGTCAGCGCGATCAAAAGCCACAATACATCCAAATCCTGGGAAAGTTATCTGACGGTGCGGATCACGGCTGATTCAAACAGCCTAGAGAGCCTCGAAAACCAGCTGGAACAAGTGCATAAAGTCCTAGAAAACATGAAAATAGTTCCTCAATTTAACTCTTGTGTCCAGGGAAATTATAATGGTACACTGAAAAATGACGTGCAATTGGCAAAGGTGAAACAGTTGCTCGACATTTTGGGTGCTGAAGTTGTAGAGAAAGTAGAAGATCCGACGGTGAAAAGCTTTTCGGCTTACACACCAGAGCTTGAACCGTTTATTTGGACCAATCAGGAGAAGATGAACATACAAGTCGGTCTGCATGTGGATCATCTCAAGCAGGTCACGAAACTAACTATAGGAACACCCATCATCACTATGGAATATTAATATATAGTGGTGGAACGGAAATAGCCTGTACGTCACTGTACATAGGTCACAACCGTTAGGTGGGGTCCCCCTTTCAACGAATTAAGGCACCCCATACACCCATAGGAAGAACGGAATATAATGCAGCGGGGGGAAAGGTACTTTGGACAAAATCATCGTCCATGGTGGCACACGTCTATCTGGAAGAGTGAAAGTAAGTGGGGCGAAAAATGCGGTTTTACCGATTATAGCTGCAGCTCTTTTAGCAGGAACGGGAAAAAGCGTCATTCACGATGTACCCGCTCTGGATGATGTGCACACAATCGGAAACGTATTGACAGCCTTAGGTGCTGAGGCCACTTATGACAACGGAATATTGGAAGTCGACGCAACTCGCGTCAATAAAACAGAAACACCATACGAACTCATTCGCAAAATGAGAGCCTCGTTTTTGGTCATGGGTCCTTTGCTTGCCCGTTTTGGTAATGCTCGCGTTTCTCTGCCCGGCGGTTGTGCGATTGGTACGAGACCGATCGATCAACATTTGAAGGGCTTTGAAGCAATGGGGGCACATATTGAAATCGGTCAGGGCTTTATCGATGCCTCAGTCAAAGGAAGATTGCAAGGTACGAAAATTTATTTGGACATTGCCAGCGTTGGAGCCACGGAAAACATCATGATGGCAGCAACCCTTGCGGAAGGCACGACGATCATTGAGAATGCTGCGCAAGAACCGGAAATCGTTGATTTAGCTAACTATCTTAACGCGATGGGGGCGAAAGTCCGCGGTGCCGGTACCGGTACGATCAAGATTGAAGGGGTTGAACAGCTTTTCGGGGCCGTACACACCGTCATTCCGGACCGGATTGAAGCTGGAACCTTCATGATTGCAGCAGCGATCACGCGCGGTGATATTTACATCGAGGGCGCGATCTCCGATCACCTGCGTCCGGTCATTGCCAAACTGCGTGAAATGGGCGTCATCATCAAAGAAGACGAAAACGGCATCCACGTCACCGCAACCGGCAAACTGAAAGCTGTCGACGTGAAGACCCTGCCGCATCCCGGTTTTCCAACCGATATGCAGTCGCAGTTTATGGCTTTATTGATGACCTCCGATGGTTCAAGCATCGTCTCCGAAACGGTATTTGAAAATCGCTTCATGCATGTCGATGAGTTCAAGCGTATGGGAGCCAAGATCAAAATCGAAGGCCGCAGCGCTGTCGTGCAAGGCAACCAGAAGTTGCAAGGCGCAGAAGTGACGGCAACCGATTTGCGAGCCGGTGCAGCGTTGATCCTAGTTGGCCTTGTGTCTGAAGGAAAAACCGAAGTCGGCGGTCTGCATCATATCGATCGCGGCTATGTCGATTTGACTGGAAAACTGCGATCCCTCGGAGCGACGATTACCCGCTTGTCGGAGGAAGCAGAGAAGAAAGAAGCACAAGAAGCTACTGCAGAAAATACTTCATCTAACGTTATCAAATTACGAACTTCATATGCCTAATACCTAAGCCCTCTATCACCGTATGTGTTTAGAGGGTTTTTTATGTGCGTTTTTGGGCGTTTTGTGCCTGTTTTTTCTGTCGAACGGTGGGAACTTCTGCCGATTTCCAAATTTGGGTAGCATAAGATGAAGGATGCTTGATAAAATGGGAATTGGTATTATTTTGAAAGTCGAATTGAAAATTTCGTTTCGTCAGTTGACAATGGGGAGAAAGGAAGTCATCACATGGGGTATCAGGAAGCATATCAACGCTGGCTGCAGGCTGAGCAGTTGGACCCAGCTTTAAAGGCCGAGTTGACGGCCATTCAAGGCAAGGAAAAAGAAATCGAGGAACGTTTTTACCAGTCCCTCGAATTCGGAACAGGCGGTTTGCGCGGCGTAATCGGCGCCGGGACCAATCGCATGAACAAATACACCGTGCGAAAAGCCACCCAAGGGCTGGCTCAATATATATCGAAGCAAGGCGAAGAGGCGAAGCAAAAAGGGGTCGTAATCGCGTACGATTCGCGGCATTTTTCCCCCGAGTTTGCCCGTGAGGCGGGACTTGTCCTCGCCCACAACGGCATCAAAGCCTACGTCTTCAAGGAACTGCGTCCAACGCCGGAACTGTCGTTTGCAGTGCGCCACCTCGGCGCGACCGCCGGGATCGTCGTTACCGCCAGCCATAACCCGCCGGAATATAACGGCTACAAAGTCTACTGGCGTGACGGTGCCCAAATCGCCACCGAACTCGCCGCAGCGATCACCGCGGAGATCGCTCAGGTGGAGAACGAGCTTGAAGTGGAGGCCGCTTCGCTTGACGAGGCCTTGGCGGATGGTCGTTTTTCCTGGATCGGGGATGAGCTGGATGATGCCTACCAGGCCAAGTTGCAGTCGCTGATTCTCCAACCCAAGGACCAAAATCGCGATTACAAAATCGTCTACACCCCGCTTCACGGTACAGGCAACAAGCCAGTGCGCCGGATCCTCGAGTCGATGGGCTTTGAGAACGTGGCGGTTGTGCCGGAGCAGGAACTCCCTGACGCCAATTTTTCCACAGTCACATCCCCGAATCCAGAGGAGCACCAGGCGTTTCGTCTGGCCATCGCGTTAGCCGAGAAAGAGGGCGCGGAACTGATCATGGGAACCGATCCCGATGCGGATCGCACAGGCGTCGTCGTGCGGGATGATCAAGGGAAGTTCGTGGTGCTGACCGGCAACCAACTGGGCGCTTTGATGCTCGATTATATTCTTTCGACGCGGTCCGCTCGCGGAGAGCTTCCTTCGAATGGGGTCGTAATCAAAACGATCGTCACTTCCGAAATTGGCGCCGCCGTCGCCTCCCGCTATGGCTTGGAGACGTTGAACACTTTGACCGGTTTTAAATTTATCGGCGAGAAAATCAAGCAGTTCGAAGAAACCGGCGAAAAGTCATTTCTCTTCGGTTATGAGGAGAGCTACGGTTATCTAGTCGGCGATTTCTGCCGTGACAAAGACGCGGTCCAGGCCTGCATGGTCGCTGCCGAGATGGGTGCCTATTATAAGAGCCAAGGGCGTACCTTATACCAAGCGCTCATGGAGCTTTTTGGGGTGGTCGGCTTTTACCGCGAAGGGCTCGTCTCTCTCACCTTGAAGGGAGTCGACGGCGTCCAACAAATTCAAGCGATGATGGAAAAACTCCGTCAACAACCGCCAACCAACATTGCCGGCATCGCCGTCCGCGAAGCCAAAGACTACAAACCCGGGATTGACGGCCTACCCCCGGCGAACGTACTCAAATACTTTTTAGCGGATGATTCCTGGTTCGCCGCCCGCCCTTCCGGAACCGAACCAAAGATCAAATTCTACTTCGGCGTCAAAGGCACCAGCCTCCAAGATTCCGAAACCCGCTTAGCAGGGTTGCAAAAATCTGTCATGGACCTCTTCCAAGGCTAAGTCAGAGTTATAAGATCAGATCACGAGGTCGCGATCACACCTGACTGAAGACATAGTCCCCCCGTATCACAAAAGCAGTCGTTGTGGTACGGGGGGTATTCTTTTTTCATCTATGTTCACTATCCCCTTGCCTCCGGTAAGAGAACTGACCCTAGTTTAACTGACCCTAGTTTTTTTCATGTTTATCCCCACTATCCCCGTGGGTCCGGGCAGCTAGTCATGACTATTGATTCTTTCCACAGCCTATGCCCACTATCCCTTTTGCTCCGGTAAGAGAACTGACCCTAGTTTTTTCATATGTTTATCCCCACTATCCCCGTGGGTCCGGGCAGCTAGTCATGACTATGGATTCTTTCCACAGCCTATGCCCACTATCCCCTTGCCTCCGGTAAGAGAACTGACCCTAGTTTTTTTTCATGTTTATTCCCACTATCCCCGTGGGTCCGGACGGGCCTGCCTTATCTGACTAAGGGGGAGAGTGGAAATAAAAGGACCCCTAGGTGTCCGGGTTCAAGCTTTAGTCCTGCGTCGACCTGACTAAAGGGGAGAGTGGTCACAGGTGAGAAAAATAAAAGGACCCCTAGGTGTCCGGGTTCAAGCTATAGTCCTGCCTCTGACCTGACTAAAGGGGAGAGTGGTCACAGGTGAGGAAAATAAAAGGACCCCTAGGTGTCCGGGTTCAAGCTATAGTCCTGCCTCTGACCTGACTAAAGGGGAGAGTGGTCACAGGTGAGAAAAATAAAAGGACCCCTAGATGTCCAGGTTCAAGCTATAGTCCTGCCTCTGACCTGACTAAAGGGGAGAGTGGTCACAGGTGTGAGAAAAATATAATGAACCAGTGAGTTCCAGATAAAGATAAGCCCATAGCAGGTCCATCCCCCCTGCCTTACAAGGCCGAGACCGTGCCTCTCCCCAATCACTTCACCATTTCAATTTAAACACAAACAGCCTTTTGGATAATTGTAATGCCTGGATCATTGGCCATAGCCCCGATAACAATGGAAAGAACACCGCCGTCGATGGGAAGTGGTTCATCACAGGCTTCCAGGAAATCGTTTGCCAAGGCAATGATATCACCAACGGTTACACAGGCGGTTGGATCGAAACCGAGGGCTAATTTTTGTGCACGAGTCAAACAGACTACGTAACGAAGGCTAACTCCACCGATATTTTCTTGGGCATTATTTATCGTCGTGGTACACAAACAGGTATTAAGCAAATTGACTACGAGTTGTCTCAGAATATTTTCTCGCACGTTCGTTTGGTCAGTACATGTGATGACCGGATTATCCATTATATTTCGCACAGCAGCTGCACAAGCCTCTGTATTAGCAGTACTAGCGGAGCAGTTATTACACGGAGCGGGATCCTCATTTAACAATGCATCAATAAACGAGGATCGCATCCGCATGCACGCAACGGCTGAGCAGATATCTGCTGCGTCAAAAGTATCTAAGTTAAAAGCCGGACCCATTCCCCCTTCAGTATAGAATCCTAAAGATCTCGGCTCAAAAAACGGACACCTAATTCCCATTTAACATTACCTCCTTTATCTCTATCCTATTAACTCTTCCATCCAAAGGTATCAGGACGAACGCTTGATTTTGCTATGCAAAAGCGGAAAGAAAATATTTAGGATTTTTATAGGGAGGAATCCAAGAGAAAGGAAGTTTTCGAGAATAGAATAAATGAAAGCTTTGCAGCAAAATGGGGAGGGGTGATTTCAATGAGAAGAAAGTCCAAAAGCAAATGGAGCAAGTATAAACTGATGCTCCAAGATAAAGAACTAGTCGCGCATTTGCCGGAGACAGAGCTGTTCACGGAAAGTATGCTTTGGCAATTTCTTGACAAATACAATCAGGTGATCGTAAAACCGAGCCGGGGGAGCAGGGGTTATGGTGTGATCCAGGTGTCTTCCCTGGGGGATGATCAATATGAAATTCATGCGGAAAATACCAGAAAAACCATAAAAGGTAGAAAAGAAACCTATGAGTATTTGGTAGCCCGCCATTTGAGAAGAAAGAAGAGATATATTGTTCAGCAAAGAATTCCTTTAGCTACCATCAATGGGTGCCCGATAGATTTGCGGGTGATGGTTCAACGCAAAAAGGGGTCCTCAGAATGGGTGGTGACAGGAAAGCTGGTCAAGGTCGCCAACCGAGGCTTCATTGTTACCAATCTAGCGAAAGCTCTTCTTCCCGTGGACCAGGCGATTTCTATGTCCTCGATAAAAGACTATCCGCTTGATAGTCTAGTAACGACAATGGACCAGATTTCTCTCCGAGCATCGGAAGAATTGGTGAAGAGCTTCCCTAACCAACGAACCATTGGCTACGACATAGGTATCGATCAAAACGGCCAAGTTTGGATCATCGAAGCCAACTTTTCCCCGATGATCTCCCTTTTCCGCAGACTGGGCGATCGTGAAATGTACCGTCGGATCAGATGGTATAAATCAGCAAACGAGTAACCCGAATCAACGGACCCATTTCCTCAATTAACGAAAAACCCCTTTTCTACGATCAACGGATCTGATGTCCGCCGCGCCCATTTTCCCACTTCTAACCGCCGCACCTGCTGAATATATTATCCATAGGACAAAGTGATGTGGGGGTGACATGTGACATGGAGGACTTTTCCTTCCTGAAGAAAATGTTTTGTGCGATTTGCCAGGAGCAGACCTGTGATTCCTGTTTTGTTCCAGAGTACACCCGTTTTCTGATGAAAATGGGGGAGCAGGAGTCCTGTGTTCTTTGCCAGCGGAAAACCCCGTACCGGGTCAGTGAGCAGATTGCACAGCGGCAATTTTATGTGGAGGGATCCGGACAGTTGTGCGAGGACTGTTACCATCAGTTGTCGGAGTAAAGCCTGCCGCAACTCTGGCGGCCACCTCGGCCACGACGGCAACCACAACGGTTGACCGGACAGACCCGGACGGATCCCCGACCCACCCGCGTCCAAAACAACACCCACCCCCCTCCCTTAGTGGAAGGGATAATGACCACAGAGCCTAGCAAAACGAACTACTTTGACAGCAGATGATGGAGGTACGCTCATGAAACGAGTAGGGATGGGACTAGCCATCTTACTGGCAATCACTTTATTGATCCCAGCAATTGTCACTTATTTCATTTCCGATGATGAAACAGATCCGACGACAGCCACCAGAACTACCACAGGGCCCCCGCCCTCGTTTGAAACGCTAAAAAACCAAATCCCAATTTCTGTCTACCGCACGGAAAGCAAGCAGGTCGAGATCTACCCCATCGAAGAATACATTACCGGCGTGGTGGCGGCGGAGATGCCCGCGGATTTTGAGATGGAAGCCTTGAAGGCGCAGGCTTTGGCGGCGCGGACGTATATTATTCGGCGAGTCGCTGAGAAGGACTTTTCAGATGTGCCGGAGAACGCTTTTGTGACCGATACCATCAAGCATCAGGTGTTCCTCGATGAGGAGCAGCGAAAAGCGGTCTGGGGTCGCGACTACACCTGGAAAGACAACAAGGTCAAGCAAGCCGTAGTGGAAACCGCGGGAAAGGTGCTGACCTATGACGGGAAGCCGATTAATGCGACGTTTTTTTCCACTAGCAATGGCTATACCGAAAACTCAGAAGAATATTGGGCAAACAAAATCCCCTACCTCCGCAGCGTCGAGGTCCCCTGGGATAAAGAGTCCCCGAAATACCAAACCAAGCTAGAGTTCCCGATCCGAGAGCTGGAGCAAAAACTGAACATCCGCGTCGCCTCAGCAGCCTCCGCGCCAACCGCTTGGTCGAAGGTGCTGGACCAGACTACAGGGAACCGGATTGGAAAAATGAAAATCGGTGAAAAAGAATTCAGCGGCCGCGAGATTCGGGAAAAGTTGGGGCTGCCGTCGTCGGCTTTTGAGTGGCAGATTCAAAACGGCAAAGTCCACATCACCGCCTTCGGCTATGGACACGGTGTCGGGATGAGCCAGTGGGGCGCCAACGGGATGGCTCAGGAAGGGAAAAAGGCGGATGAGATCGTCCAATATTTTTATAAGGGCATCGCGATCGAAGACTATCATCAGTGGGTGAAAGAGAGCTAGCGGACCAACGTCCTGGCCCCCTTTGGCCACTATCCCATCGAGTCAGCACCGCCTTGGCGGCCCGCGTTTGTCCCCAAAAAACTTTTCAAAAAAAATTAGTATAATTTTTCCGAAATTGCGCACACCCTCAGGTTTAAATCTCACCTCACCTGGACATGCTTGTTGATGAGGTGATGAATATCATGAAAGAAGAGCAAAAAAACCCAATTCAAGGTCCAAAATCTAAAGGGATATTCTCCAAAAAGTGGACCTTTCCCGTAATGTATATGGGAGCCGCAGCACTTATCCTTGCCGTAATCATGTGGTACCAAGATTCCAGTCAATTTTCGACAGGACAGGAAGATGCGGTACCTCAGGTTAGCATGGATCAGCAACAGGAGCAGACAGAACCAGCAGATTTGGCTTCAACACAGCCAGAGGCAGTACCCGTCAATCAAACCCCGCAGGGGCTAGCTTGGCCGGCTCAGGAAGATTTGAATGTAAAAGTTGTCATGAAGTTTTATGACGAAGAAGCAGCCGATGATGTGAAGGCCGCATCCTTGGTTCAGTACGAGGATACTTACTTCCCACACACCGGAATCGACCTAGCAAGCGAAGATGGCAAAACAGCTTTTGATGTTCTTGCCGCAGCCGACGGGAAAGTAACAAAGGTAGAAAAAGATCCTATGGTAGGCTACATCGTTGAGATCGAGCATGCCGATGGATTGACATCGATCTACCAAAGCGTAGATGACCTTCAAGTCGCCGTAAACGACGAAGTAGGACAAGGCGACATCCTGGCCAAAGCCGGACGCAACCTGTTTGAAAAAGATCTAGGCATCCACTTGCATTTTGAAGTGAAGGAAAATGGGCAATCCGTTGCACCAGAAAAATTCCTCGCTCAAAAGGAAGAAAAGCAAGCCCAATAAAAGATAAGTGAAGGGACCCTGTGAAAAGCGCAGGGTTCCTTTTTTTTCAGGTCACAGCCGCCTCCTGACGTGTGACCTTATTGCTGTTCTCATCGTGATGTTTGTGTTCAACGCCTCGAAGATATTTGCTGAGTACATTTTCCCTTAATAATGATATGATTTAGATAATTAACTTACTTATTGTGCTCTTGTAGATTGGGGTTGGGTTCATCATGGGGGGGATTCTCCGATTCGGGTCTCGTACGATCTTGCTTTATATAGCTGCTGCCATTGTTGTCGGTTTGGTTGCAAGCTATGCCGTCATACCTTCACCGGACACCCCTAAGATCCAAAGTGAAAAAGGCATTCTGGATTTAACACAGGTTCATGTCAGTGAGGATCCGATCAAGTTAAAAGGGGAGTGGGCGTTCTACTGGCAAGAGCTGCTGTCGCCTGTGGACATACAGATTCGTTCTGAAAGGGGCGGAAATCATGACCGTTGGATCAGCATCCCAGGCTCCTGGCTAGGCTATCGGTTAGATGGTCAGCAGCTGAAAGGTACAGGCTTTGCAAGCTTTCGGGTGGTCATTGGGCTTAGCGAGCAGGATCGGAAGGAGCGGCTTGCTCTGCGGCTGCCTACCATCTTTCATGCATATAAATTATGGGTGAATGGCGAGCTTCTGGCAGAAGTCGGTATGGTTGGTCAAGACAAGAGCAGCGTGACACCGCAGCTGGCAACGAAGTTGGTGTTCTTCCAGCCCGAGAATGACAGGGTGGAGCTCGTTATGCAAGTCGCCAACTTTCATCATATGAGAGGCGGTATTACCAAGTATATCGAGCTGGGTGGCAGTGATGTGTTAACGGTCAGGAACAATCTGAAAATCGCTGCTGAAATGTTCATCACCGCAAGCCTGCTGGTAATTGGCGTGTATCACCTGCTGTTGTTCATCCTGCGACGCAAAGACAGGGCTACATGGTATTTTGGTCTGTTCACCCTGTTGTTAGGGATCCGATCCTTGCTGGTCGGCGAGCACTTGATCACACAATTGTGGCCCGCTTTTCCATGGGGCCTGCAGTTTAAGATCGAGTACCTGATTCTTTGCAGCACGGCATACATCATCACGATGTACGCGGATTGCATCTTTCCGAATTCTGTGTCGCGTAGATTTCTGCTGGGCTCGCGGATCGTAACCGGTGCATTCTGTATCATGGTTGTGGTGACCCCTGCACTGATCTATACCAAAATGTTACCGATGATCGGTGTGATGGTTGTCCTGCATATGGTTTATCTGATGGTTGGGCTGGTCAAAGCGGCTGTGTGGCGGATGGAGGGAGCGCTCATCTTCCTGCTGGTGTCGGTAGTTGCTCTTGTTACAGTCGTCAACGATTTTTTATATTACAATGAATGGTCACGAATCGGAAATACCTCTCCGCTTGGTCTGTTGGTGTTTACGATCGCACAGATTATTTTGCTTTCTTCGAGATTTACCAGGGCGGCATCGAACGAGGAGAAGTTTGCATGTGAGCTGCAGGACGCGAACAACAAGCTGACCGAAATGAATCTGAATTTGGAACAGACCGTGCAGGAACGCACACAGGCCTTATCCGCAGCACATGATGATCTCCGCACTTCGTATGACCGGCTGCTGCACTCCGAGCAAGGGAGGAAGAAGCTCCTTGCCTATATTACGCATGATCTGCGTATGCCGCTGTCCAGCATGCTTGGTTATGTAGAAGCTGTGCAGGACAGGGTCAAACCGGAACGGAATGAACAGTACCTGAAGTATATCCGGGATAACACGATAAGGATTAACCGCATGATCGAGGAGTTGTCCTTCTTGTCGCATTTGGAGACAGGACAAGTCTCGTACCGGATGGAGCCGGTTCCTGTGATTCCCTTCTTGCGTGGTTTCTTTGAACAATATGAGCTGGTTGTGCGTGACGCAGGGTTGGATTTCATCCTGGATATCGGAGATGTGGAAGATCAACGATCTAACTTGCCTGTTGTCGAGATGGATACGCAAATATTTGGGCGGGCGTTGTTCAATCTCGTGTCGAACGCCATGAAGTTCACCCCTAAAGGTGGGGTGGTGCGTATGGTGCTAGCTGTGGACAGGGTGAATCATACCCGCTATGCGATCATTAGCGTACAAGATTCTGGCACGGGTATTCCTCCGAATCAGCTCGAGAAAATCTTCGATCGCAATTACAGGTATGATCGACCGGGCGTGGAGAAGGAAGTGGAGGGCAGTGGACTCGGGCTGGCGATTTGCAGGGAAATCGTACAAGCGCATGGAGGGACGGTTCGAGCGGAGAGCGACGGCAAGACGGGGGCGATATTCTATGTATTGCTTCCTTGTATTGGAAATGAAGGAAGGTGACGGTGAGGTGGACACTTACAAAATATTGATCGTCGATGATGATCCCCATATCTGCGAGATTGTTCAGGTGTATTGCGAAAGGGAGGGGTTCATAACCTCCTACAGTCATAGCGGGACAGAAGCCATGAAGCTGCTTGCGTCTTTCGAGCCGGATTTGATTGTACTGGATATCCTGCTGGCTAATGAAAACGGCATTGATTGGTGCATCAACGCACGTAGCTACACGAATGCGCCGATCGTGTTTCTGAGCAGCCGTGAGGAAGATGAGGTGAAAATCAGCGCATTATCCTATGGCGGCGACGATTATGTGACCAAGCCGTTCAGTCCGGGAGTACTCATGGCCAAGATCAAGGCCCATCTTCGCAGAGTGTCGACGGGCAGAAAGGAACAACTACTAGAGTTACCGGGTTTGACGCTGGATTTCTACGCACAGTCCGTCAACATGGGGAGTGAAACCATCTTTTTATCGAAAAAAGAGTTCAGTCTACTGTCCTATATGGCACAAAACGTGAATCGTGTCGTCAGTGTCGATGCGTTGTTTCAGCTCGTCTGGGGAATGGAGAGTCTGGAGGATACGAGAACGGTCGCTGTACACATCAGTAATTTACGCAAAAAAATTGAGGCTGACCCTGCCAATCCTGAGAGAATCATTACGATTCGGGGGACCGGATATATGTTGGTTGCCAGAAGTGCGGCGTTGCTAGCGAGAACATAGCGTTAAGGTTGAGTGGGTTCACTCCAGCTACAGTGACCGAAAGATATAAATAGCGGCGAAGGATCACCCCCTTACGCCGCTATTTTTCTCGCTCGAGATTTGCTTTGTTTAATTTGGAAAACGGTCAACAACATCTTGGATATCTTGTTTAGTAGACATAGGCGTTCCCGATCCAAAAGGATCCACGGACTCCTGATAGGCCAAATCAAGTTCATCTAAGATCGCATCTAAATTAGAAGCATCTACTCCGGTAATACCAGCGCCAGCGAATACCTCTACGGTAGGGCGATCACCGTAATGTCTTAAATAATCATAGATTGCTTCTACCATCATATTTTGAATCATTGCGTTAACAATCGCTTGAATCTTATCCAATGTTCTTGGAAGTGGTGATTGTGTTGTTATATCAGGATCCATCAAGTAGTATTTGACGTTGAATAGGTTCTCATATGTAACACCCGTTACACCCGCATTAGCAAAAGTTATCACATCAACACCGTCCCATATGCCCGACTCCGATGCAGCATTGATCAAATCTAGTGGCGATTTGGAAAATGCAGGCATTATAGGACCTACTGGATTACTTTCTTCTGGTGTTCCTTCTAGAGTTCCTGTACTTGCCAGCGGGGTCACTTCAAAACTGATATACTTTCCTATATCCTCATCTGTTAAAGTATATTCACTTGATGTCGCCCCATCTATGGCTACCTTGTTTGTTCCAGTTGCATCATCGGCACGAAACCATTTAAATGTAGATATTCCCTGTGTGTCATTTTCAATATCTATATAAGTATAGACTCCATATAGGGTTTGTCCAAGTTGCGGTGTTCCACTGATTCCAACATCTGTTGCTGTTGGTGCCTGGTTAGGTATCGGGTGAACAATCACATTAAATGATATACTTACCTCTCCTCCGTTACCATCATAAGCTGTTACAGTAACTAAGGCTGTTCCTGCACCTTCACCTCTAATGTAAAAACCACCGTCATCATAACCGTAAACTACATCTTCATCGCTTGAAATGATCTCGTATGTAAGATCGTCCTCATCTTTATCAGAAAAAAGAAAATCTAAATGAGGGGCTATAAGGACTCTTTCGCCAATAGTTATTATTTGTTCAGTTATTTCATCCCCTATAAATATAGGATCATGATTAACTGGTTGTGGGAAGCCGACATAAACAATGAATTCAGTGGATACTATGCCATTCTTTTCATCATTTGCTGTTACGGAAATGGTTGCTGTCCCTTGATTAAGAGGTGTAAGTTTAATCTTGTTCAAACCATTCTCTGAATAAACCTCTGCTGTAACAGTCTCTTCATCATCTGAAACTACAGAATAAGATAATTCATCTCCATCAGGATCTGTAAAGTGATTGTCTATTTCAACATATACTATATTACCTACATTTAGTTCCCGATCTGCAAATTCGCTAACCACTTGAGGAGAACGATTAACCGGTTGTGGAAAGCCGACATTAACACGGAATGCAGTGGATACCCTACCATTCTTTTCATCATTTGCTGTTATAGCTATGATTGCTGTCCCTTGATTAAGAGGTGTAAGTTTAATCTTGTTCAAACCATTCTCTGAATACAACGCTGATGTAACGATCTCTACATTATCTGAGGCTACGGAATAAGATAATACATCTCCATCAGGATCACTAAAATGATCGTCTATTTCAACATATTCTATATTCCCTATAGTAAGCTCCTGATCAGTAAATTCGCTAACCACTAGAGGTGAACGATTTACTGGTGTATTATCATTATCATCATTACTGTCGCTACTTCCCCCTCCCCTACCTGAACCACTGCCCGAAGGTGATGAAGGATTTATTTTTTCAGTTTCAATTTCTTTAAAAGATCCATTAGAAGTCTTATTCTTTTTATACTCTACGCGGATCTTACCTTCAGAAGGCAGGTTTTCTACTTTAATAGTAACGCTTTTCTTATCTTCAGAAAGATTTACATTCTCTATGGTAATAACATTTCCATTCTCGTCTATTAAAACGAAGTCCTCAGGCGATAACTCCAGAAGTTCTTTTGTAAAAGTTACTGTTACGGTTCTGTTGTCAACCTGTGTAAGAGTATCTATTTTCGGACTAATTTCATCTTGAGCCTTTAAAAACTTTGACGAAACGAGTGCCACAGCTTGTCTCTCTGCATTCCCTGATGGATTAAAGGTACCATCACTGTTTCCGGTAATTAACCCTAATTCCACCGCTGCAGCTACAGAATCTTTTGCATAATCAGCTATTGAAGCTGCATCATTAAATTTAAATTCACTGGCTTTCCCAGCTGCATCTACACCGAGGGCCCTTACAAAGAGTACAGCCATATCTTGACGAGAAAGATTAGCTCCGCTACCAAATTCCCCATTTCCTACCCCTTTTATCAAGCCAGCCTTCGCAGCAGCCTCCACATATTTGTATGCATAATGAGTAGTTGGAACATCAGAGAACGTAGCTGTTGCTGGAGCACTAGAAATATCAAGGTTGAGCGCTTTCGCAAGGATGATAGCAAAATCCTGACGTTCGATCTTTCCAGTTGGATCAAAGTTTCCGTCTCCTTTACCGTTGATAATCCCTTTATTCACGAGATCTTGAATAGCATCTTTTGCATAGGAGCCTTCAATATCAGTTAAACTGGTAGATGCATACGCCGAAAGTGTAAAGGAAATTAAAAGTGCTGCTGTAGTTAGCATACTAGCAATTTTCTTCTTAACCAAAATGTGATCCCTCCAATACCATCTTTAATTTAATATAACGCTGTTTTTGGGGTGCGAAAATTGTCAATATTTGCGTTTCCACTAAAGCAGTATAGTACATTCGTACGGCTCTTTCAATTGAAATTCCCCTCTATATAGTTCTAAATCCCTGGAAGGGCTGCGCAATCGTCGTCACCAAATATTGCACAGACGCTGTTGCCGGAGTTGTAGCCGAATCCGTCGTAGTGATCGTGGTCGGCTCGCTGAGATCCGTCGTATAGTACACCACCGCAGATGCGGTCGCCGAAGTCAAAGAGACTTGCATTCCCGATGCCACAGCACCGCCATCAATAATCCGACAATTTTTTCCCTCATCGTTTGTCCCCCTGAAGTATGATATATGATATTGATTTTCCGAATTCGATTATAGCATGGTAGATTAGTCCATCTATGGAATATAAAGAAAACTTTAAGATCGCGCTTGTGGTACACTTCTGAAAACTAGCATATAGGTTGGTCCCCTTCTTGTAGACCCTCCGTTCACTCAACCTCCGCTCAGGAAAACCGCACAGAAAAAAGCACCATATGCCATGATCGTGTGCGTATGCGTGTGACCCTACGTTTCTAGTTCCTATGGTCACTATCCCCTTGGTTCAGAGAGACTGTGTGACCTTGTTTATCTGATCCCTGTGATCACTATCCCTTTTGTTCAGAAGGGCTGGGCACCCTCGTTTTTCTAAAAGTTAGATAGAGCAGGCGGCAATTGCGAATGCAATCTGCCAATTCAGGTGGGTATCTGATGGAGATTGGAGTTGTTTTGGTCCTCGGTATCCCCGATGATCCGGATCATCCCATCCTTTACACCCAGAAAACATCACTTCAGCTCGCAAAACCAGAGGGCCAGGTCACAAAATCAGGGGTTTAGGTCACGGGAAATAGGATTCAGGTTACGGGAAATGAAATCCTGCTCCCATTGGAGGAATGATTACAAATAAATACCCCCGCCGGTATAATGGAAAAGAATCACTAATCATGATAAAGGGAGAAATTACACCTATTCTCAGGAATCAATTTCTCCCCTTATTTATTCATAAATTGGACCGGATAAAGGATAAGGTGGAAAAAGTCCCCTTATTTTTAAACAATTTTAGAATCCCAGCAAATTACTTTAATCCAGTACAAAACTTACGGGTATAATACTTTTCCCGCGTTTATGTCCACTATCCCCACCCTTCAGTGAGGCAGGAAAACCTCAGTAGCCCCCACTCCTCTCCCCACTATCCCCGCAACTCAGAGATTTGATGTTCAATCTGCTAAAAAAGAGGCTATACTATATTTATAGAATCTAGTGAAAGGGTGAGGGGGATGTACCAAAAAATTCTACTGGCAGTCGATGGTTCGGAACATGCGTCGCGTGCGGCGATGAGGGCACTGCACCTGGTGAAGGAGCTCAAAAATTCGACCATTACCATCTGCTATGTGAGTAAGGAGGGGCCTACCAAGTCGCAGCTCCTCGAATCCCATTTTGATGTCACAAGCGTCCTCGGCCAAAAGGCTTACCAAGTTATTCAAGCGAGTTTACAAGCTTTCGATCGGGAGGGAGTGCCTTATCGGTTGGAGGTCCTTTGGGGAGAGCCGGCCTATGAAATCGTGGAACTGAGCAGAATCGGCAGTTACGACCTGATCATATTGGGAAGCAGAGGACTTGGGAGATTTACGGGGGTGTTTTTGGGAAGCGTCAGCCAGCGGGTGCTGCAGGAGGCCCCATGCCCGGTGATGATTGTGAAGTAAAAAGGGTGGAACCGAAGAAAACGGGCATTGCTTCAGGATGAAGGCTTACAAATTATAATGATGATAAGCGTCGATTCGCATCGTAATAGAATCACGCTTTTTTCTTTTTGTATTTTGATGCCTCTGTATTAGCTCCTTATCAATAGATACTTCGATAATATTGAACCAGCGTTCCATTTAGATAATGTTACAATATGTATGTTGAGTAAATAAAGAGATGGTGCTTTAAGAAACTCTTCCTAAGTTTACCGATTATTTTGATTTTGTTAAAAATAATAATTATAATGGTTAGTACATAGATTACCTATGTCTAAATTAGTATGATTGTTGGAAAGGTGCTGTTCAATATGAAATGGGAGGAAGTTCGTGTACAATACCCTGAGCAGTGGGTACTTGTTGAAGCCATCTCTGCCTATTCGAAAGATTCAACTCGACATATTGAAGAGGTAGCGGTGATTTCTAGTTTTACTGATTCAACCCTTGCCTGGAAGGAATACAAGAAACTACATTTAGCAGATCGATCTCGAGAATACTATATTTTTCATACTGATCATAAAACGATTGAAGTTGAGGAACAAAAATTTGTTGGGGTCAGGAGAAGATTTCAATGAAGATAATCATGAAGGAAGGGTTGCCTATAGTCTCCCTAACTCTTAGGTACCAAGGGGGAAATATGTGTTTAGACAATATATTGCTAGATACAGGTTGCGCAACTACTATCTTTGATACGGATGAAGTGGAACCTATTGGACTTGTCATTGATCGTGCCAATGAAAGACCGAAACGAATGTATGGGGTTGGTGGAGAAAGTGAATTGTGTTATGAACAAGTAGTTTCGGATCTAGTGATCGATGATTGTTTGCTCCATCGTTTTCCACTTCAGCTTGGTATAACAAAGGAAACATATGGATTTAATGGAATTCTTGGTGCCGACTTTATGATGAAAACTGGGTTGATTGTTGATTTCCATGAAATGTTAACAAGAAAAAAGAAATAACCAATGGGATTCTAGATATATCTATCCGCCTCACACCCCCCGAGCCAAAGAGATAGTACTCACAAAGAATGGCCATTACCATCCCCTTACCCAAAGGGATAGTGCCCACAGGCCCAACAAAAGAACATCCACCCCCTTGACCGAGCCCCCACCCGACCAAAGCACCTCCTGACGCAAAGGGATAATGCCCACAGGTCTAACAAAAGAAACCCCACTCCTCGACCTGCCACCCCGCCTGACCCCTCACCCAAGCCCCCAAATCCCTCCAAAACAGCTTGTATCAGCCAAAAATTCTCGATTATCTAAGCAATTCTCGAATATATGCGTCCCTCCCTCAATATAATGTATCAGACTATTCCTAACAGGGAGGCGAGGGGAGTGCACGATTACATCAAAGAGCGCACCATCAAGATCGGTCGCTACATAGTGGAAACGCGCAACACCGTCCGTAAGATTGCCAAAGAATTTGGCGTATCGAAAAGCACTGTGCACAAAGATTTAACGGAACGACTGCCCGAGATCAACCCCGAATTGGCTAATAAAGTTAAGGAAATCCTGGAGTATCACAAATCGATTCGTCATCTTCGCGGAGGAGAAGCGACCAAAATCAAGTACAAGCGAAAAGCGAAAGGTGGCCACACCAGCAAAAAGGGAACTTCTGAAGAATTAGCCTAAGAGGCGGATGAGGAGCGAGCGAGAACAAAACGGAAAACCGAAAGCCGAAAACTGGAAACTGAAAGCGGAACTAAAATGGGACCGAAAGTGGAAAGAATGTTGGAAAAAAAGTCAGACCCACAGCCGCAACGAAAAGACAGCAGCGCAACACTACGAAAAATGTCGAAAGAACAAAAAGGAATTCCTTAATTCATACCGAAAATATATCCATAGCTTTGTCACTTACGCTATAATAGCATTCATATAGATGAACCAGTACAGGGAGGACCTTGCATGTTAGGGAAGGATATCGGAATCGATTTAGGAACAGCGAACGTATTAATTTATGTCAAAGGACGAGGCATCGTGCTCGATGAGCCATCGGTGGTAGCAATCGACAGCCAGACGAAAAAAGTGCTAGCCGTAGGGGACGAAGCGTATCGGATGGTCGGAAGAACACCTGGAAACATCGTCGCAACACGGCCACTGCGAGATGGGGTGATTGCGGATTTTGAGATAACCGAAGCGATGCTGAAGCATTTTATTGCCAAGATCGGCGTGAAGAGCTTTTTTGTGAAACCACGCATCCTCATTTGCTGCCCAACGAACATCACTTCTGTCGAGCAGAAAGCCATCCGGGAAGCCGCAGAGCGGAGCGGGGCAAGATCCGTCTATCTGGAAGAAGAGCCGAAAGTAGCAGCGATTGGAGCAGGCATGGAAATCTTTGAACCTAGCGGCAACATGGTAGTAGATATTGGCGGAGGGACGACCGATGTGGCTGTTTTGTCCATGGGAGATATCGTCACCGCCTCTTCTATTAAAATCGCAGGGGACAAGTTCGACATTGACATCATGCGCTTTATCAAAAATAAGTACAAGCTTATGATCGGAGAACGCACGGCAGAGGATATCAAAAAGCAGATCGGAACGGTTTTCCCAGGAGGACGAAAGGATGAAATGGAAATTCGCGGACGCGACATGGTCACGGGACTCCCGCAAACCATCACGGTGACCTCCGCAGAGGTACAGGAATCCCTCGAAGAATCGATCTCCTCGATTGTACAAGCCTCGAAGAACGTTTTAGAGAGAACACCGCCAGAGCTTTCCGCAGATATCATCGACAAAGGCGTCATGCTGACCGGTGGAGGAGCGCTGCTTCACGGATTGGACAAGCTTCTTGCCGAAGAGTTGAAAGTCCCCGTGCTCGTTGCCGATGAGCCGATGAGCTGCGTGGCAAAGGGAACCGGAATGATGCTTGATTACCTAGACCGGGGCAAGCGAAAATCGATATAATAAAGGGGAAGAACAAACAAAGAAAAGGGAGTCAAACGGATGGCAGAGCAAGAGTTTACAACGCATAACGAAAACGAACAACCGAAAAGACGGAGAACACGCGAGAGAAAACGGGAGAGTAAACGCAAAGAGGGTAAATCCTTCCCTTGGTACGGCAAGCTGGGTGTTGCCGTTGTCCTCATCGGCCTATCTCTGCTGATCGGTTTAGGTGTCGGCTATAGTGTCGTAGGCGATGGCCAGCTCGGCGATGCGTTCAGCTTTCAAACTTACAAACATATGTATGATTTGGTGTTTACAATCAAGTAAATGTGGAAGGGTACTGGAGACAGTACTCTTTTCTTTTGTGTATAGAGGGTAATCTCCCAGTGGTCAGGAGTCTGGGGTTAGGGCTGGGGATTAGATCTATGCTCACTCATAGGTGTTCGGCTGTTCTCTCCGTGTGCAGGTGGGCCTTGTCGCCGGGATATGCTAGCTTCTCTTCTTGTGCCTTAAGGGGAGGGTTGGGGAGGAGACTGGGGTAATCAGAGTGAGGGGGTATTAACATAGATTAACGAATTAAGGAGGCAGCCGGCTAGTCGGGAGAAAACAAATAAGTGGTTATGAAGAAGGGGATGCTTGAGGACTAATTCTGACAGGGTGAGGTGGAAAAAGGGATATGCCTGACCGAATCCGGGGGTCATTCTGACAGGGTGAGGTGGGAAAAGGGATATGCCAGACCGAATCCGGGGGTCATTCAGACAGGGTGGGATGGGAAAAGAGGTAAGCCCGACCGAATCCGGAGCTGATTCTGACAGGGTGGGATGGGAAAAGAGGTAAGCCCGACCGAATCCGGAGCTGATTCTGACAGGGTGAGGTGGGAAAAGAGTTTTGCCTGACCGAATCCGGGGGTAATTCTGACAGGGTGGGATGGAAAAAGGGTTATGCCTGACCGAATCCGGAGCTAATTCTGACAGGGTGGGATGGGAAAAGAGGTAAGCCCGACCGAATCCGGAGCTGATTCTGACAGGGTGAGGTGGGAAAAGAGTTTTGCCTGACCGA
>NZ_JAGGKT010000029.1 GCF_017873965.1 Ammoniphilus resinae
TACTGTCAATTAGATGAAGGGGGAATGAGAATGCTGCAAAAAGCTTACGAAAGATTTCAATACAACGCCCGAAGCTTTTATAAATTTAAGAAACTTGCCCGCACCTATGCGGATTTGGATGGATCAGAGAAGATTCGTCAAAAGGATGTAGCCGCTGCCTTAAGTGCCCGTGACTTAGATAAGGATCAAAAAGGGATGGTGGTCGTATAAAATGATCGATCAAAGAGTGTACTGGATTTGGTTAACAGGGATTGCATCCATCGGACCTGTGATGCAGAAAAAGCTGCTAAGGCAGTTTGATTCACCGGAAGTTATCTTTAGAATCAATCCCAGGGAATTAGAAAAGGTACCCGGAATGGGACCGGCATTGGTGGATCGTATCCTAGCAGCGCGCTCTCTAGACAAGTCTAAAAGAATGCTAGAACGAATGCTAAAAGGGAATATCGGCCTGCTTACCATCGAAGATCCCCTTTATCCCGAAAAAGTAAAACAAATTCCAAAAGCACCCGTCGTTCTATATTATCGTGGGTCGATTAGGGAAAACAGTATGGGGGTGGGGGTCGTTGGAACGCGACAATGCACATCCTATGGGAAACAGGTGGCTATTGAGACCGCTGCATTCCTGGCAAAGCATCAAATTCCGGTCATTAGCGGGATGGCCAAAGGCATCGATGGCTATGCACATACCGCCTGTCTAAAAGCCGGGGGTTATACGATGGCTTTTTTGGGGTGTGGGGTGGATGTTTGTTACCCCAGAGAACACCAATCCTTAATGGAAGCGATTATTCAAAAAGGAGCTATTCTTTCTTCCTATCCACCAGGAACCCCTATCTATCCGCACCACTTTCATCAACGAAATTTCCTCGTCAGTGCTTGGTCTTCGAAGATTTTGGTAGTCGAAGCAGGGGAAAAAAGCGGCACATGGAGTACTGTCAATCATGCGCGCCTGTTAGAACGTGAAATTTGGGCTGTACCAAACAATATCTACGATCTGGAAAGCCGAGGAACAAATCAAATGATTGCAAACGGTGCCTCCATCTTTCTCAACCCCCAACAGCTCATCCCGGTCTCCCACGTAAAAGAACCCCGAAGAACGACCATCCATTCAACTTCCATATTGGAGAATTCCATGAAATTTATCCGTGAAGGTTCGTTTACTTCATTTGAAAAAGGGATCGTCGAGCAATTGGAAACTACTCCAATGTCTATTGATCAATTAGTAAAGACCATGAAGCGCAGCCATTCCGAAATCATCGAAACACTTTCCCTGCTTGAGCTAGAGTCAGTCATTCGAATTAAACCGAATCAAACGGTTGAACTCATATAGAAGTGGATAAAGGAGGACAGGAAATGGAAATTCGTCGTGCACTTGAGATCATAGGTCATCTTGCCCAAGCGCAAGATCCCTATACAAGTCAAGAGTTACCGAAAACAAGCCCCTTCCATCAGGAGGAAACGATAAAGGCCCTCCATCTTGCTCTAGATGGAGTGAAAGTTTTGGGGTATAAAATGAAACGAGCCGCTGAACTGCCACCCAACTCCGGAAAGCCTTGGGTGCCCCTGGAAGATCAGGAATTGATCAGGGCTTATAAATGTGGACACCACATACAGGAAATAGCCAAGAAACACCAAAGGACAGAAGGGGCGATTATGTCTAGGCTGGTTAAGTTAGGGGTGATTCGAATGCCCCCCCGTGATGGGTTGAAATAAATTCGTGGTATCATAAGAACAAGGATATGGATAAAGGGCGTGAATCAAATGGAAATAATAGAAGCTAAATTGGACCTCATTTTCGAGCAACTGAAAGAGTTGAATCATATGATCGCAGACGGCGAAGCACTGTCGCGCTTCCCCTTCGACAGGGGTCAGACCCCTGTCGAAACACTCCCATCATTTCCATGTGGGACATCAGTATGACTAGTCTTATTCTTAACTTTTGGGAGAGGTGTCAAGAGGTTGCTTAAGCACTATCGCCGATGCTCTTCCAGAAGAGGGAAACCGTACCTGTTAATCGTCAACGGCAAAGTGTTAGCTTGGCGAAGGTGGGCATTGAATTATTAGTTCGATCGTGCTAAATTTGCCTATACCGAACAAAACTAATCATCGCGAAGAAGACGCCGGGGAAGATGCCCGGCGTCTTTCTTTTTGAACCCTAGTACGAGCGTGCTCTCCGTTAGCCTTAACCTTGTGCCGCATCCATGTTCATGTAGTTAATGGCCCACAGATGGCCGTCCAAGTCCACGAAGCCCCAATGATACATGAACCCATGATCTTCAGGTTCAGCATGCAATTTCCCGCCCAAGGAGACCGCGGTATTCACGATTTCATCGACCTTTTCCCGGCTCTCGAAGGCCAATGCGATCGTCATCTGCGCATACTTGCTCGTATCTACGGATTTCTTCTCCGTGAGCGTATTAAAGAATGCTTGATTGATTAGCATGACCTGCAGGTTGTCGCCGATCACGATGGCTACCGAATTCTCGTTCTCGGGGAATTGCGGGTTGAGCTCGAAACCGAGTCCGGTGAAGAACGCTTTCGATTGTTCTACGTTTTTTACAGGCAGGTTGAAGCTCGTGAATGCGGACGTTAATGCCATTTTCAAAACACCTCTTCGTCAAATTAGTTTGTGTTCATTTATGCCTTCTTTTATATAGACGACAGCCGATCCGGGAATTCATCGGTCTCATGGAATCGGAAGCGTAAATTTTGAAAAATAACCTGGTATTGAGTTCGGATATCCGCTATTCCCGTAAGTTGCTTATTCTTATTGTACGGAGGGAGGGGTCTGACCCCATAAAGCGTTGCTTTGGTGAGGCAAAAAGGCTATGATCGCAGAAGGCGAAGCGCTCCCTCGCTTCCCCTTCGACTGGGGTCTGACCCCAGTCGAAGTAAAGGAGCCTTTAGGCTCCTAGAAAAATCGTTTGTATAGCTCTCTTCGAAGCTCTCCCCGTAATTGATCATAAATTTGAGATGTTGAGGCTTTTTCATGCCCCAACATCTCCTGAATGAAATCTAATGGTACGTCGTTATCGAGTAATAGGCAAGCATAGGTGTGTCTAAACTGGTGAGGATAGACATTTACAGCAATACTTCCATGGGCTGCAATCATCTTAACTGTGTAACGGTAAAGTATGTAAAAGCGGAGGGGGACGTAAGTCTAGAGGCACCGTTTTTACGAAGTTCTGTTTAATCAATTAGGGTACCCAGCTAGGTACCCTCAAATTTCGTCTTATGAAATTCAACCTTAGGTTGAGTGGATACCCTTGCGATACAGAAGAAAAAGGATCATTAGGAATTCTGAAAGGTTAGCAATGCAAGTACATTCTGAAGGTTCGTCTTGGGTTGTGCGGAAGCGCCATGCGCACGCCAAGCAATGAATCCGTCCGGTCGAATGAGAATTGCACCTTCCTCGGAAACACCATATGCGCTTGACCAACAGTTATCGATGTCCTGCAGATCCTCGTCTGGACCGAATTGATAACAATTCAGCCCCAATTTGGAGGATAAATGTAATCCCCTGGCAGCTTCAACCCACTTACCTCCGCTTGGACCAGCAAAAAGTACCCAATGGCCATTACAGATATCAATGGTGGAGAGCCGCTCACCGTTGCGTTCAACAACTAAGTGCGCCGCTCGGGACCCTGGGCATCCCGAAGGCATTCTTGGATCCTCAAATGCTTCAATAGTCGAAAATCCTTTTTCATTAATCAGCGCTCCTGATGGATACACATATCCGAAGATGACGTTCTTATCTTCCACGATCTTCACTGCTGGCGGCAGTTTCTTATTCGGGTCCTTAAACCATGCCTGAAGCCGCGAGAGAGCCTGAGCCAAAGTATGTTCCGCCACGGGTCTGCGCTCGCTGTCGTAGGTGTCCAGTAGGCGCGGGCCCGCCGATCCATTTATGACAGAAGCCAGTTTCCAGGCCAGATTATGCGCGTCATGAATACCGGTGTTCCCTCCGAGCCCTCCGGTAGGCGGCATGACGTGCGCTGCGTCACCTATTATAAACGCCCGTCCTTCGCTAAATCGATCCGCCACATATGCCGCTACTTCCCATTTCCTTGCATCCACAATCCTTGCTTTGACATCCTCTCGACCTACACCTGCACGGATTAGTTGAAGACAGTGCTCATCATTAAAGTCCTCCGGTCCTTCGCCGTGATCGGGGAAATATTGTACCGACATGGACCAGCGACCCGAATCATCGCGGGGGACCAAGGTGCCGTTAATATCTTGAAGCAAAGCAGCAGTGAAATATTGCCCATTCACCACGGGTTCCATATCCGTTTCGAAAATCACGTTCATCCAATGTTGGAGGACACCAGGACCGTGACGACCTACTCCAATTTTTTCACGTGAATTACCGTTTACTCCATCTGCAATGATTAGGTAAGAAGCGTACACCGTCTCTTCTGCTTGAGTTGCTTGATCGCGGATACGGGCTGTTATTCCTTGTGCATCCTGCACAAAATCCATCAACTCTGTGTTAAACCGTACATCTGCACCATGTCGTTCGGCGTTTGCTTTTAGAATGGGTTCAAGTCGGTCTTGTTCACACTCAGCTGCAGTAGTTGGGCTAATATCGTTCATGTCGGGCCAAGCCTGTTCACCTAAGCTAACGTTCGGGTCTGCGAGATTCTTGGCGCGCAAAACTAAATTGGCCCTTTGGTCACGAGTGCGTTGCTGACGAATTTCCTGCTCGATCCCGACGCTCCGGTAGATCTCCATCGAGCGGTTCGAAATACCGCTAAATTTATACTGAATTGATGTATGTGGATGACGTTCAACCAATACGCAGTCAACGTTCTGATGTGCAAGTAACAATGCTGCTGACAAACCATTCAAGCTTCCACCAATAATTAGAACCGATGTGTTTGTTGTCATAATATGAACCTCCCTTGTCCATTGATTTGTCAATCCATTCGGGAATTATTGTATCCGGTATCTCACAATTAACCCTCCCTGAGAATGTTTCACTTTCGTCCGTAATTAAGGTTAATTCCTATTTCTAAATCAACTCTTAACGAAATCTAAAAAAAGTATAAAAACTTAGCAGATTAACTAGCGCGATGAAAAAATTGGAAATAGGAAATGCCCCTGAAAATCTTGAAATCTTCAATTGTAAGGAGCAATAAAAGAAGCAAGGACATACCCCCTTGCTTCTTTCTCATTAGTCAAGCTTTGTTGTGCTAATTATAATGTTATTTAATCCGTGATTTAAGGTTTACTCCATGTTATCGGAGCAACTTTACCTGAACCATATTTTTGACCGCAGACGGCGAAGCGCTTCCGTACTTCACCTCACTAACGGGGTCTGACCCCATCATCGAGCTAAAGCGTTAGTTTTGCGAAGTTTAACACTGACTAGGTTTTGGTTCTATTATTTCGTAAAATGAGGTATTGACCAAAGAAGATAGATAAGGTTAGTAGAAAATATAGACATTGCTGAGGCGGTTTGCTAGGATGAAAGAAGCAATTACATAAAGCAGGGTCGGCGGTTGGCCACTCCCCGAAAGAAGGGAGGTGGTAAGATGACGGCGTATGAAGCAATGATGGTAGCACTCACATCAAATCTAGTTTTGATAGGAGTCATAACAATTGTGATAGCGATCGTCGTACAAAGAAGAAAGTAACCGCCCGGCTCCCCTCCAAGAGATTTGGGTAGTTACTTTTTTCTTGTTGCTGCTTAACTTTTGGGTCGGCCGCACTTCATGCGGCATGTAATTGCGGTCAGGTGTTAGCAGCACCTGACTTCTTTTTATTTCTACACATTTTATAATTATATTATACATAAGAATTCAAGTTTGATCAAGATCGCAGACGGCGAAGCGCTACCGCACTTCCCCTTCGGCAGGGGTCTGACCCCAGTCGAAGAGTGAACACAAGAAAGGGTCTTCCTGTTCTTTAGCACCATTATTTCATAAAAGAATTTGCGAAACGTTAGGCTTTTCCGATAGAATTCGTAAACTAGATAAACTAAAAAACCACTAGTCTTCAGCGGTAGTGGTTAGAATTTATTCTTCAATTTGTGATATCCAGTTTTCTAATTCAATTTCTTCAAGTTTAGTTTCAACGGACTGACGCATGTAGGTAAGATCCACTCGTTCATAATTATTTGCTAACAATTTGAATCCCCAAATCTTATCTTCGGATGATCTCCAATGTACTGAAGCTCTTAGCCTATCCATTATAATATCTTCAATGGAGATCACATACACATACTTATCATCGTCAATGGCTAACTTAATATCCCTATTATAGTCGCCTGCTAAATAATTATCAGGGATTTCAATAGCAATTTCAACTTTTTCATGATAAAAATGCCTATCCTCTTTCTCAAAGCCAAGTTTAAATAGTAAATCAGCTATTTTCATGTAGCCATCTGAAACAAAATCTATATCTCTAGTTGTATAATCACTTTGAGTATAAATTTCAACAGACAGCCCCCCAACAACAATGGGGTGGATATTGTCCTTTTCCAAGAGCTTTGTTATTATAGCCGCAGTATTAATCATAGCATCATACTTTGGAGCATCTACTAGTTTTTCAATTTCTACTCTGGCTTCGTTAATGTCCATTTTCCCTCTTATTTTTTCGAAAACATGGAAAGAATTTTAGCTTCAGTTGGGTGCTTAGGTCTAATTCTTCCCTTTTGTAAATCAGATTCTAATACAGTTTGTTCAAATCTGTGTATAATCGATTTGCGTTTTAAAGAATTTGCTCTAATGCTACTTTCAAGATCTCTCAATGACAAAGTAGCCATTTTTGATTCACCCTTCCGTTTACCTTTAGCCATATTGTAACACCCTCTCTGCACTTAGTAAATGTTATTAGTATATGCAGAAAGAGAATGATGTAAACGGATCTAGAACGTTTAAGCAGCTTTTGTTATACAGCTCTATTGATCGCCCAAGGCGAAGCGCTCCCGCGCTTCCCCTTCGACAGGGGTCAGACCCCAGTCGAAAAAGGCTCTCCATCTTGCTCTGGATGGAATGAAAGTTTTGGGGTATAAAATGAAACGAGCCGCTGAACTGCCACCCAACTCCGGAAAGCCTTGGGTTCCCCTGGAAGATCAGGAATTGATCAGGGCTTATAAATGTGGACACCACATACAGGAAATAGCCAAGAAACACCAAAGGACAGAAGGGGGGATTATGTCTAGGCTGGTTAAGTTAGGGGTGATCCGGATTGCTGCGCAAGATGGTGTGAAGTAAATTCGTGGTATTCTTATATGCTAATCAGAAGAAAGTGTATCTTTATAAGAGATAATCTGATAATTTTATTCATTAGTGTGAACACTATTTTTTGGCATTTGGGAATTTAAGGGGGCATCTGACCAATTTTTACATGTACCTCGGTCATAGCCCTATCCTTTTTTAGAACACTAAACCTTAAAACTACTAATTAATCCTTGCAGTTCTTCCGCCATTTTGGACAAGGAGGTTGCCGATGAGGATATTTCCTCCATGGAAGCCAGTTGTTCTTCAGATGCTGCTGCCATATTCTCTGTATTATTTGCTGATTGTTCAGAAAGCCCGGCCACATTTTCTACCATTTCTACCATCCCATGGGCACTAGCAGTGACCTGTTCGACTACAGCAGATACTTCTTGTGATTGTGCAGAAACATCTTCAATCATTTTGGTAATCGATTTAAAACTCTCCCCTGTTTGACGGACATATTCAATTCCTTCAACTACCGCTTGAGAACCTTCATTCATAGCAAGTACAGCCTCTTGAGTTTCATTTTGGATTTCAAGGATCAAAGAGCGTATTTTTTCTGCAGCCGTACCGGATTGTTCGGCTAATTTACGTACTTCATCAGCCACTACAGCAAATCCCCGTCCATGCTCTCCAGCACGGGCTGCCTCAATAGCTGCATTTAAAGCTAATAGATTTGTTTGATTAGAAATATCAGTAATGATCGATACGATTTGACCAACTTCTTTTGACTTTTCACCCAGTGTATTCACTACTTTAGCCGTAGATTGTACCTTATGATTTGCATCATTCATTTGCTCCACGGTTTGATTCACAACTTGGTTTCCATTCGTCGTTTCCTGATTGGCAGTGATCGCCGCTTCTGCAACAGATTGGATTGATGAAGCAACTTGATTCATTCCTTTAGATATCTCTTCATTAGCTTTGTACACCTGATTTATGCTTTGCATCTGATGTTCGGTTCCCGTTGCCACTTCCTGAGCCGCAATGGATATTTGTTCAGTAGCCTTACTTGTCTGTTCGGCACTAGCCATTAATTCTTCAGAGGTTGCAGCTACTAAATGAGCATTGCTCAAAACTTGGGATATTATAGTTCTCACATTTTCTTGCATCAAATTAAAGTCCTTAGCGAGTTGACCAATTTCGTCTTTATTTTTGATGTAAAGCGGTTCAGATGTAAGATCCCCATTCGCTACCTTACTGACCAAGGTAGAAATTTTTGCTAATGGTATGTAAATTTGTCTGCTGATCAAACTAGCTATGGTAATGACTAGAATAAGTGAAAGAATCAAAATGACTATGGAATATATTTTGAGCGTTTCTGAATCCTTATAGAAATTGTCCTCATAAGATCCCATAATAATAGCCCAATCCCAAGGCTCAAAGTGTCTTACATAGGCAATTTTAGGTCTAGGTTCATTTTCTCCGGGATTTTTCCACATAAATTGATAATAATCATTATTGGTATTATACATTTCCTGATTTACGTATATACCATCAACGTTTGGTGAGTTTGAAATTTGACCTTCTATATCTTTAGGGTGCATGACAGCTCGTAATTCCTTATTATAGGCAAAATAGTAGTCTCCATCTCCTATTTTTGGAGAATCAACAGGAATTTTTCGAGTGTTGTCTGATTGTTTAGGTCCTACAAGGGATAACCGGAATTTTTCTTGTGCTTCTTCTAGGGTCAAATGGCTTGTAGTCACCTCATTATTCAGGCTCTCAGCTAAAATGACCGCACTATCCACTAGCTGCTTTAACTGTTGCTTCTTGGCAACTTCTAATGAATCCTTCGATATATGATAACTAACGACAGAGAGAATAAGTAGTGGAATAACCGAAACGAGTACCATGAGAAGTAATTTTGTTCTAACTGACTGAATACGCATGTTTGTCCTCACTTTTAAGTCAAATTGATATATTGAAATTTAATACACCATTTTTTCTAAATAAAAATTAATAATAGAAATGCATATTATTCCCGTCTAACCCTTAAACTATTTCACTTTTATTCAACCAAGACAAAAGTGATTGATCTAATAATTGTTTTCTTTAACGCTATCAATCTTCTAACGATTTGTTTTCAGTTCTTTATCCCGATGTTATTGTATCACCCCATTTTTGTAGCACTTTGTGACTATATACAGGATATTAGTACTAATAATACAAATTACTACAAAATCATACACATTTCAACATAAATAGAATTATTAACATTTATGATCATATATGAATACTAAAAAAATATAATGGTACCTCCTCAGTATGTTAAAGCGTTAGGAATACAACAAGCCCTTCTCTCCACGCAAAGGAAATTGGGCTTGTATCTGTTTTCGGGGTTCCCCTTCCTACGTTTCCTTCCGCCAACCATGAATGGCCTGGGTCATCTCCGTAATGGAGTTCGTCAAGGCCTCCATTTTGCTTTCCACTCGTGTGAGCAGGTACCAGGAAACAAAGATGGGGAAACCTAGGTTGCTGATCAGTGGGATGGGATCGAACGCTTCCATGGGGTTTCCCTCCTTATTTAATGGGGTTTAAGTAAAGGGGGCCAGATGACTGACCCCTGATAACGTCTTATTACATGCTTTCTACATCAAAGTCTGAAACAGTACGGTGGGTAATACCGGCATCCTTGACAGCTGCGATATCAAACAACCCGCCGATGGCAACGATGGCGTCCATTTGGGTCCGGGCTTCGGCTGATGTTAAGCTGGCCTTTGGAGCGGGAACGTCAAATTTTGCTGTGGTTCCATCGATTTTAGTGAAATATAGAGAAAGTGTGGATTCATTGACTTCACGAGGCATGGAGGTCACCTCCTTTCGATAGAGGATGGGATGAAGCTAGTCTTGGGAATCTAGAGGTTAGGGTACATCAATAATCTCTTGATCACTGGAGAGGATCACTTGATCCAGTGGCCAGTCGGAGAGGGCTGCCATGGCTTGTCCAAATGCATAGGCATTGTCCAATGTGGCATTCTCGACATTGACGTTTTTGTAGGTGCGGCTTTTGTAGGTTGGGTTGCCTTTTTCATCGGTGCCGCTTAGGAAGACTAACTTGATTTCTTTGACATCCTTTGTCGTTAGCATGTTGTTCACCTCCTTTCGATGATTTTATTATAACATGGGACAAGTTTATTGTAAACAATTATTTTTAAATAACTCATTAATTTGTGTACAATATGTAGAATACGGATCTTATGCCTTACTTCATTCCCGGACTCCCCAACAGGTCCAAGGTGTGCTCGATCTCATCCCATTTCACGGTGTAACCGAGTCTCTCAGCCACTTTTCGTAAAGGGGCATAGGTCGTTCCGTTGTTTAGATAACCCATCGCAATAGGGATGCTGTTGTGGCGGATCGAGACGAGCGGCCAGCCGGATTCAAGATCTTTCATCAACATGGACCAGGGGAAAAAGGGACCGGGACAGTTCTCTTTATTGACGGAATCAATCTCGTAATGGCCAATGATATATTCACGGGTCAGGGGGATGTTCCATCTGGCAGCGATTTGTTGAATTAACCAAAGGCCCGCTTGATACTGCGGTTGTTCAATCGCTCCACCGCGGTCTTTCCCCTCATACTCGATGGTAATGCTATACCGGTTGGGATTCCCTCCTCGCTGGATGATTTGCCTGGCTGTGGGCTTGAGAATTCTCCCGTTTGTCCAAGCGCCATCCTTTTCCTTTACATATTGATGGATCTCCCCTTTTCTCCCCACACCATAATGGCTGCTGACTTCGGTTTGGGGGTTTTGAAAATGGGCAAGGGTTCCGGACAGAGATCCCGCCATCGTGTGAAGAACGATTAATGGTGGGGGATCGACGGGACCGGATGATGGGCGAACATCCGAGGTGAAATGGGGACTTCCTTTCCATTCGATGGTGTACATGTGATTGGCCTCCTTCTTTTGTTGTTTGCGAGCAACGTTGGATCATCAACCTTTCGCAAACCATATCGTTTTCTTTAGGGTTTTAGAAAACGAATAGGATTAGGTAAGAGCGCTTGCAAAATGGTGGTGGGCTCTCTACACCGTGGCAGAAGCTTGGCGCTTTTGGTTCCCGTTGGGATCTGAAGAGGGGTGATGGGTTCAACGAGTCCATAAGATTTTAGCTTTTTTGCACATTCATCGTGGAAATACCCCGTACAACCGATGGAGAGCCGATAGGCTCTGCCATTAATAAACTCCGAAACCGTAAGAAGACAGAGAAGACATGGTTGACTTCCAAACTCGGAAGTGGCGAGTAGATAGGGACGATCCTGTTTCAAGTTTTGATCACTCCTTTGGGATGTAAAATGAACGTGAGATTTTTGGAATGGTTGGACTGGATGGTTCATGGGAAGGATCAAGGAATCTCCCCGAGTTGGCGAAGGAGGTCGTCGATGATGGCTTTTTGCTCGGGGGTGATTTCTTCCTGTTCTTCTTGGGGCTCGTATTGTTGTTTCCATACCCATTCTGGGACGTCATGGGGTCTTTCTTTTCCAGAGGGCTTGGGTGTCGATGGTGTGGGATAAGGGGTAGACCGATTCCATTCATTTCTTAGTGATTTATGTAAGTAGGCAGCAAACCTTCTGGGATCGTGGGCATAACGAAGACAGGTCCGTGCCTTTTGTAAAAACAGCTTATGATTATATTGGGAATGGTATTTACATTGGTGGTAAACCTGCTTGATATCCTGCGCTCGTTTTTGCAGCTCGGGATCTTTTTCAATGGCTTCTTGCAAAGGAAGGGGAAGGGAAGATGCAGCTTCCTGTTCCATGGCTTCAAGGTATTCTGAATCGGATAGGGTAGGTTCTGATGGAGAATCCTCCTGGATGGCGGGTTGTTGAGAAAGGGGAGTTGTAGGCGGGTTCTCTTCTTTGGCGGAATCAATCGGTGGTTCCGGTTGAGTGGATTCCTCGGTAGCGATGGGAGCCTTGGCTTTCGGTGGATCGAAGTCATAGTCCCGCAGTTGAAGTAAGGGGGAGGATGCCTTTTCCGGATCATTGTTGGGATAAGCATAGAGAATGAGCTGCTGTCCTTTTTTTCTGGGATGGGTTTTCTGTAGGTCAATTAATCCATAATTCCAAAGCGGGCGCAGGATCTGATCGTAAAAGGTGGAATTGCCCACTTTTAAACGTTTAATGATCCGGTTGATCGATAAGGGTAGCACAGGAGAGGGGGAAGATACGTTTTGTTTCCAACTATGCAGCTGAAGCCAGGCGAGAAATGCCTTCTCACCTAACTTGGGCAGCCAATCCAACATCTTCATGGGATCAATGGACGGAAAAGAAAGGGTGGTTCCTTGCGTAGACATGATATACCTCCTGGGGATTTTATTTGAGGATCTAGCGTGGGAGGGACAGGCTTGTCCCTCGTGGGGTTATTTTAATGTTTTAAAGGAATCATATAACTTTTGAAGAGTAACTATTAGATCCGCTATATTTTCGCGAGTAAACTTTACAAAATCGGGGTCCTTCGTAGATAAACTGACACCTACTATCGCTTGAACCTCTCGAATATCTTGATCCATCAACTCTTCTAGTCGAAGTTGAATCTCATCTAAGTGTAAAACTAGAATGTGTCTACCAATTTCCTTGGTAACCAACTCTATGGTGGATAAGCTGGGATTAGCAGTCCCTTTTAACAAGGAGTACACTGTGGTTTTTCCGATGCCAGTTTTATCTGCAAATTGTTCATAGGTAAGACCCTTCTTTGCTAGATCCTTTTCAATCATGGCAGCTAGGACGTCTGCAGCATATGACATCTGTTATCCCCCCTCTTAACTCAAAATTTAAAGTATTTTGGGTATGATTGCCATATCAACATATTGGTCATTTTGCTGAAAAGTTCAATATAAAAACCTTGACTATTATTATTTTGAAGTGGTATAGGGGATAGGATAAGAATGAGATGATCTATATATCTTATTATCTTTAATTATCTATAAAGATCTTATTAAAGAATTTTTAAAAGTGATTACTAATCTATGGTTTGATAGATGCGAGTTTTTGATAGTTGTCCCAAATGGGGATAAATACTTACAGAGTATCTGAAATACAAATCTAACTAAGCATAGGTGATCGTCGTACAAAGAAAAAGTAACCATCCCTCCAGATCAAGGAGAGGATGGTTACTTTTTAGAAATGATCATGTAAATTCTTATACTGTTTTAGCAAAATCAGTTAATTCTTGAGCCATTGTATTGATTTCATCCATTGATGCATTGATTTCTTCTGTAAATGCTGCTTGATTCTGTGTCAAGGTACTCATATTGCCGATATGATTGAGAATCATTTCAATTTGCTCCTTCATATCGTTCAAACTGTCTTCGATTTTACCGGTGGCATTCGCACTATTAACAGCCAATTTTCGAACTTCCGCCGCAACAACACCAAAACCCCGCCCTTGCTCACCGGCGCGAGCTGCTTCAATTGCCGCATTCAATCCAAGAAGATTGGTTTGTTCGGCGATCTCTCTGATGAAGTCGGAAATGACCCTCGTTTCTTCCGCACTGTTTTTTGCTTGATTGGCCGCATGTGTCGAATGTTCCTGAGCAACAGCAAGTTCTTGGGCTTGATTCGTTATGGAATTTACCCCTCTGACCATTTCATTCAGAGATTCGGAAAGTTGTTGCATGCGAGTGATCAGCACGTTCACAATTTCTTCCTTGTCCTTTTCAAGGGTAATATCCCGTATCGTTCCAGCTACACGCAATGGAACCCCTTGTTTATCTCGGATGGTTGCACCACTAGCATGAAACCAGCGATATTCACCGCTTTTTAGAGAGAGGCGGTAATCAATATCAAATGGAGTTCTCCCGCTATAGTCATTTAAATGATTTGCGAAAGCCTCTAGCGCACGTTCCGCATCTTCCGGATGAAGACGACTGCTCCAGCTGCTCATTCTATTTGGAAATTCGGATTCATCTTTGAATCCAAGCGTTTTGCGGAATTGTGGCGACCACCAAAATTCATTATTCGGATTAACTACGTCTCCCGCTATAACGGTCATATCCCAGGGAGCTTCTACCAAGGCTTCACTGATGAGGTCATAACGTGTGGCCAGACTTTCCAATTCCCTTGTTTTTATGATCTCTTCATGAATATCAAATAGAGCGCCAGCTACCCTGAGAGGCATACCCTGTTGATCTCGGACCGTTGCCCCGTTGGCATGAAACCAACGGTATTCGCCGCTTTTTGTAAGTAAACGATATTTAACATCAAAAGGCGTTCTACCTGTTCGATCCATCATGTGTTTAGCAAAGGTATCCAGAACCCAGTCGTGGTCTTCCGGATGGAGTTTGGATGCCCAACTGTTCAGGACATTTGGGAAATCGGCCTCATTCCTATACCCAAGCATGTGACGCAATTCATCCGACCAGATAAAGGTATTGTTAGGATTAACGGGGTCACCGGCCACAACCGTCATATCCCATAAGCCAACATCAATCGCTTTCGTTACCAAATCAGTACGAATTCGCAGATCTTCCATGTTTATTTGCAATGTATGTAAAATAAAATTTAGGTTGTTTACGATTTCTTTCAATTCTGAAGTCTCGACAGTGAGTTGGAGTTCACTTGAAAAGTCATTGGCTTCAGCTCTTTTCCTTAGTCTCTTACTTTCCTCTAATAATGCGGCAAGCGCAGGGGTTTTTGTGGATTTAAACAACATCAATTTCTTCTCCTTAAACACTAATTTTCCAATAGATTTTTATGTTAGTCTGTACCCCTATACCCTCGATAGTTTCTCTTTGATGTCGCTTATTTCATGAAGCCAAGGTATCTCATTATTAAGCATCTCCCCTAAACCGACCAGAGAGATCAATTTCTACCACCCCTCTAAAATGGGCCGGTAGACTAGGAAGTTGTGTTCCCTCTTGCATCCTTCAATGGAAACCACTTGAGTAATCGGAATGGCATATTCCTTCCTACCAATTAAAAAACAACGATCTTTAACTCTTCCGATTGATCCCTCCCAAAACAGAAATAAAAGTGGGTAACATTAGAGAAATTAAATAACATGAGGCAATATGGAGATTGAAGTTAAGTGTGGAACCTTAGACCTATTTTTTTAGGACCATAGAACCACTTTGCGACAATCTTCTACATATTATTACAAAAATCACCTGATATTGTCTATATATTTTTGTTTGTTTTACATAATTCTAGATATGGAATATTTGTTTTGATCATTATATTGAAAAACCTCTTTCTGCTCTTCCGGAGGTCCTAAGCTGGAGAAGGTGTAATACTAGATTAAAGAGTTTTCTCGAATGAGGAGAGAAGAGGTGGGTGATTGTTTTCAATCTATCGAAGGGGGATTATATATTAGCGATTCTCGATCGGGGATAAGGGGAGAATTTACAACTATTTGGGATAATGGCCGCAGATTAAGTGAAATAGGGGGAATTTCACCCCTATTTTGTCTATTTTGGAGCGGATTTTTAAAATAGGTGTAAAAGATGCCCTTATCAGACTCGGCTTACGGCGAGATGAGGAATTAGAGGAGTTTCGAAGCCTATGAAACACACGTTGAATTGGTAATATCCTGTTATATAGTTCGGTATGAAACTCCAAAATAATATTTATTCCGCTATTCCAGTCACTACATAATATATAGCAGCTTTAAATAGCAAAAATCCACCTACTAGTGTTCCAATAATAATGACTAATGCAATTTGCAGGATAACAAAACAAAGATAAATCTTTATTATGATAAGTGCAATACGCTGAAGTATTTTTAAAGGCAAAATTCTAGTAACTGGCATAAAAATAATCATGGTTGGTCTCCAACTAAAATCGGGTCCATAACGTCTACCACTAGGGCCATACCAGTAATCCATAAAAAGAAATCTAAAACAAAGAGCAGCTAATCCTGCAACAAACAAATGAATCAAAGCCTTGATCCAGCTTGACTCAATTCCTAACAGATCGCTAATTTGAAATCCAATAACAAATGGGGTTTTAATGTATAACCAGATATAAGAGCCGATGGTTAAAAGCGTATCATTTTCCAAAATATGGTGATTTAGGGCAAATCTTACTGGAACACCAATAACAATAAATAACAAAATAAGATAACCAATGATCGAATTTAAGCTTGCCTCAAGATCTAGATCTTGTTCTACGTAGGTATTCTCATAGCCCTCCCTAAAACGGAAAGGTAGGTTAGTCCAAATTTTCATCCCTTAGCCTCCAGTTTTAATCATGTCTATAGAATAAGTTAGGCAGGCAGACACCAAATCCCTTATTTGCCTCCAAATTGATCAAATAAAGTACCCTGTGTCCGCCCCACATCACATCAACCCATATATTCTCCCGTTAAAATCCGTCCCTTTAGAACGGAGGTTGAATTAAGGGATGATCACTTCTATCGTGCCAGAGTTAGAATCATCTACAAACCTCCAATTTCCTTGGAGCACAGTTATGCCTTGATTATTTGTTCCTAGTTTTAATTGCTCCGTAGATGTAACTTCCCCGGTTTTTGGATTGCTTACTGAATATATCAATTTACCATTGATCAACCTACCCTCTATTTCTTCAACGGAATCATCTCTATCGATAACTTCCGTTCTTCCCCTAAATGTTTGCTGATCCTTATCATAATCGGTAAATTCAATATTGAATTTTGTAATTCCACCAGAGTATCCATAAACTCCAAAATACTTTTTACCACTCGTAAGTATTTTTTCTTCTGGCGTTAATGAAGGGCTACTAACTGGATTAAGATCAGTTGGTGTACCTCCAACCGTATTAACGATAACTGCCCTTTTTTCATCATCCCACTTAGCTGTAGCTCCCAACGCCTCTACCAACGCACGTGCCGGAACCATAGTTCTCCCGTCAATTACTTGTGGAGGTACATCAGAGTTAATTTCTTGACCGTTAACAATTAATTTGATAGGTGATACCTCCGCAAAGACACCTATAGATCCGAAGATAAAAGCACCCGCTATAAATCCTGTAACAAACTTCTTCATTTCTCCACCCACCCCATTATATGTAAAGTTACCTAATATAAATTCTATTATTGGTAAAATAGTCCTGCTAATGAGAAAGGGGAAATTTACCTGTAAAACAAAATGCCAGCTAAAATATCCTCAATGGCCCCTTAGTATAGTTACACGACATAAATGTTGGAGCGAACGTGGAATGGGGGGCCGAAACCAAGACGATCAAAGCCGGCAAGGGCGACGTAGTCATCCTTTTACCGCTAGACGGGAAAGAAGTGATGATAAACGATGAAATCCTAGAATTAGAAGTGCCTGCAAAATTGGTAAACGGACGAACCTTAGTTCCTCTTCGGTTTGTAAGCGAAGCCCTGGGCTGCGATGTGCATTGGGACGCATCGGTGTCTCTCGTTCGGATCACCTATAACAGCAAGGTGTTGGATCTGCCCCCCCTTCCTCCCAATGAGCAAATCCCTGTTGTGTTGGATTTGACGAAAATCCCGAAAGGGCAGGGCGAGATCACCATCACGCACGGTCAATACTTGTTTCCTTAATAGATTTCGTTTAGATCATGCAGGAGAACGGCATCAGGATGAAATCTTGACGGATATACTAAAGCCTGGGCTTCGCTCTGGCTTTTTTTAAGGGCGGCAAAGTCTGTTTGCTGAACCCAATTACAAAATAGGTCAGGCTACACTTAATTCCAAAAGATGCAAAAATTAAGAGTTGAATAGACGGAAGATGGGTTTCCCAGGCAAAGGAAGCCCTTTTTATTGTGGTATTGGGCAGGTAGGGAAGTGCAATTCTATCCCTCAAAAACGTGGTAAAATAATATAATAATAAATATGGGAGAAAAGAATGAAAAGAAAACTTGTTTTTTTATTATCAATGCTTATTTTTTCAATAGTTTTATTGCCTACACAAACTCAATCTGCTACACAGGAAATTAACGTTATTATTAATGGTGAGAAACAAGAATATGATCAACCACCAGTTTTACAGAATGGAAGAACACTAGTCCCGTTACGCGGCATCTTTGAAACATTAGGTGCAAAAGTCAATTGGAACCAAGTAGAGAAAAAGGTGACAGCAACAAAAGACAATCAAATGATTGTACTAACCATTGGTTCTTATCAAGCTGAAATCAACGATAAGCTACACAAATTAGACGTAGAAGCAAAAACAATCAACTATCGTACAATGGTTCCGTTGCGCTTTATTGGAGAAGCGTTAGGAGAAGATGTTCATTGGGAACAATCAACAAAAACAGTATTTATCGGTGGGAAGATCGAAATAAAACCTAATCAGTCGAGTAGCGTGCTTGCGAAAGTAAAGAGTATTTATGAAAATACGGGTGCTAAATTTGAAGGAGACATTAACGGTTATTTTGCTGGAGGTAATGGCATTAACCAATCTTATGTTAATAATATATTAGTTATTTTCAATACTGGTAGTTTTAATAATTTTACTGTTGCCGCACAGGTTGCTAATAAATTAGGTGGAAGTGGGGATGTTAGCCAGATAGCTGCTGCTATTGATACAGCTTTTAAAGGTGAATCTGGAGGACCTGTAAAAGTTGGTAATGTATCAATATCACCTAGTGGTAGAACTGTTACTTTAAAATGGTAAATGAGTTAAGGCTTGAAGATCCACACTAAACTAACTATTGTGTGCAAATTCAACTGCTATTTTATTACTATTTGTACGGTTAATTGAAGTGGGGAATTTGCTGTGAATTGACATTTTCTCCAGGTTATTTGAAATACTTGGAAAGGGAAACAAACACTTTCTCAAAAATTCAAAAGTTGTTATTGAACTATCGGAGATCAAGAGTTGAATAGACGAAGGTGGGCTTCCGAGCGAAGGCCCCCCTTTTATTGTGCTATCTTGCAGTTTTGCAGAATATAGTGGAAGGATTTCTTTGTGGATTAGTAGAATATTTCATTTGGGATTAGCAATCCATAAGAAACAGCCCAACTTGAAATGTCCTATAAGTTAATGTAGATATCTCTCATGAACAAAGGAGAACTGAAAATGAGAAAACTCGTTCTATTTCTGCACGCATCGCTTGACGGTTTTGTAGAAGGGCCGAACGGTGAAATGGACATTGGCTGGGTTTCCTACGATGCTGATTTGGAGAAACACGCGAAAGAAATTCTGAGTACTGCCGACACTGTCATTTGGGGACGTGGGACTTATCAGATGATGCATAGTTACTGGCCATCTGTGCCTTCGAACCCAACAGCTTCACAGCATGAACGGAATCATGCCGAGTGGATCGAAAAGACAGCCAAAATCGTCTTTTCCACGACGCTGGAGAAAGTCGAATGGAACAATTCCAGACTGGTGAAAGAAGATGTCGAGGAAGAGATCAAGAACCTCAAACAGCAGCCAGGTAAGGATATGGTCATCCTCGGCAGTCCTAGGTTCGCACACTACCTTATGCAGCTTGATTTAATAGATGAGTATAAAATTACGGTTTCTCCTGTGCTGATCGGCAGCGGGTTGCCGTTATTCCAAGGTCTCAAGGAGAAGATCCATCTTAAATTAATCGAAAACAAGACCTTTGATTCTGGAGCCATAAGTCTCGTTTACCAGACGATAAGATGACCTTGTCACCTAAAGTAGATTACGCTAACGAGGATCAAGCGTTTAATAACACGTAAAATTGGCTTCCGAAGGAAGCCTTTCTTTATTGAGCTAAATGGCAGGATAACGGAGTAAAGGGGATTTGTTAATACCAAAGAAGAATTACCTGTTATAGTCGAATGTGTCAGGGACAATCTGATGCCCTACGGAAATGTTGACGAATGTAAAGTGAAGAAGTTGGCTTCTGAATTTTACAAAATCATATTCTATGAATGGAGTGTCAGTATGAGTAGTGGATCAGTTATCGATTATTATCTTTTAAAAGAAAAAACATCTATTAAATTTAGAAATATGGTCAAAATTCCACAAGCCATGAACAGAAACTTGGTTTCGCGTCCAGAGCTGACGGAATGGCTGAACGAAGGACTAAAAATCAAGCTAACGGCAATAACTGCACCAACGGGCTTCGGGAAGACCACGTCTTTAACTGTATGGGCCAAAGAAAGCGGCTGCAAGGTAGCTTGGGTAGCACTTGACAAGCATGATAATGATCTGGTTCGGTTTTGGAGTTATGTCGTTGCAGCCATTCGCGGGGAACAACCGAATTTTCACAAAAATGCACAGTTAACCACCAACGGGGAACAATCGAATATAGAAACGGTAAAGTAAAGTAGCATATTAAGAATTGCAGAAAGTTTAAAGTCAACAATAGAGTCCAAGTACGTCAGTAGAAGACTCTCTGTCAACATATACGAACAATGTATTCCGATTCCTTGGGAGTAGCGGACACCGAATCCCTTATTTGCCTCCGAATCACCAAAATGTAGTCATTTTTGATTAAATAAAGTACCCTGTGTCCGCCCCACATCACATCAAAATCTCTATCGATAACCTCAGTTCTACCCTTAAATGTTTTCTTATCCGTTTGGAGGTACGCTAAATCGTTAGTTTAGCTAAGACTATGGGATAAAATCTATATACGCATCAATGCACCATGAGGCTCTGGTAATTCTTCTTGCCAGATCCGATTCATTTTGCAAAAATATTCAAAGAATTTCTGTGCCAGTTCTTGTTCCTGTGTGTCCCTTTTCAAAGAAACAATATCATGTAAAATTTGAGCCATCCAAACATTATAGAAATAACGGTATTTACCTGTATTCCAAGTCATTTTGTGAGGGGATTTTTCATTTAAATAATATTTCCAAAAACGCATTTTATCAGATTCCTGTTCTGTAAGTTGTAGTCTAAGTTTTGAATGAGCAGGAATAGATCCATCTTCACAAAACTTACCGATAAAATCTTTATCCACCATATAAACACCTAAGATACGTCTGTCTTTTTCAGGCATACTGGGATCTCTTGTTGTTAAAAGGCAGACACTATTTTGGTATATGCGGATAGGTTTGTTTGGCTTTCCTTTGTTATTACCGCTTTTTATTACGCCAGTGAAAACTTTCCACTCTGTAAAAACCTTAGTTCGTTCTTCGTCGTCACACCAAAAAACCATTTGTGATTCGGGATGAAGTTTATGATTTTTCATAAGTTTTTCATGTTCCAAGTGAAGTTGCTGTTCTTTACGTTGTCGGTCAATTTCTTCTTCCTTTTCCTGTTCTGCCTTCACTCGTTCCATTTCCTTTTTTTGCATAATGTTTTCAAGTGAATGGGCAGCAACTTTATCCTGTAGCTTTAGGTGTTTTTCAAATGCATCGGGAAAAACAAACTTTTTACTTTCCGTTGCAAAATGTATTTCTATGAAAGAATCATTATGTCCAACAATACTTCCTTTGCCAAAACGCTTGTGTGTTACTTCTTTATTGATTAGATTCATTGTTTTTGTCCTCCTTGAAGTTTGAAGCCCAAATTTCTGTAGTGCCCTTTCTATTTGGTTAATACCCTTAACGAGTGTTCCATTAAAACTGTCACTTTTCTCCTTTGGTTTCTTCGATTTGAGGAAGGGATATAAAAAAACGTACCCATATTCTATCTGCAAAAAGATTACAAAAAGAATGTGAAATACGTCTAAAAAATTATTTAATATCATTGTAACTTTTTCCTGGAAATATTGCAAATTTTTTTATTGACAATTTAATTTATCGTAATGTAAAATAAAAGATTATTTTATTTGCTTAGCTAATGTTTCCCTCCATATTGCAGTAACCGGTAGAAAAAAAGCGCTAGTTCTTTAAATCCTGAAGAACCAGCGGTAATACCTATTGTCGCTAAAGGGGTCTGACCCCATCACTGAAATAAAGCGTTACCTCGGTGAAGTTGAACATTGCACCCCTTCACCTACCATGTAAACGTTTGTCAGTTTTCCGCAAATATTGTAATAATTCTTGGAAAGTTTTAAATATTAATTTATGTGCTGCTTATAGTACTCTTATACTAGAAAATAGTTGAGGCACAGGTAACTTAAAAGTTTTGGCCCAATACAACCAAATGTTTTAAATCCAACTTTTGGGCTAGTCAATGTATCTAATTCAAAAAACAAATTCAAGGAGGAAGATGAATGCGAAAAAAGTGGTTGCTTCATTCTTTACTGGCAGGGATGATGACCATCCCGTTAATGGGTTTTAGCTCACCTGACGCACCGGGTCAAACCAAGATGAAACCGAATGAGATTACGTTAGAAAGCGGGGGGACTAGTGTTCCGTTTACATTAATGGAAGATCCTCCGCCATTTTTCCACCAACCAGAAGATGGGATTATTTCAGGGGGGCTTGGTTGTGTTCCTGATATCCATGAATTTAGCAAAAGTACCCCGGGTGAACACATTGTCTTTACGGCTGGGATTAGCGAACTAGAGGATAGAGAAGAGGCTCTTGCATTAAATGATCAGTTCACGATTTATGTAGAAATCATCAGTAATGGTGGAAAGAATGTAGAGTTGCCTTTCAATTATCATATTGGCCCCGACGGGAAGGATATGGATCCCAATACAGGAAAACCGTTCTGGGTAAGTGCTGTCTTTTTTGATGCAGAAGATGCACATCCTGGATCTGCCGTTATAGACCTTCCAACAGGTGATTACAAATATCAATTTAAAGTAAAAGAAAATAGCAAAAACAATAAGGGTCATGTTCTGGATGTCTGGGCCCCTGAAAACAATACGATTACCATTGTAGAATAACTTAATAATGAGGCAGGGATGAGGAGCAGAACAGGGCTCCTCATTCTATTAAGATTATACGTTTTAAAGAAAAAGCTCAAGGAGGAAGATGATGCAAAAAAAGTGGTTGCTTCATTCTTTGCTGGCAGGGATCATGACCATCCCGTTAATGGGTTTTAGTTCCCCTACTAATACACCTGGAGAAACCAAGATTGAATTTAATCAGTTGACATTAGAAAGCGGGGGGACTAGCGTTCCGTATAAATCGATGGAAGCTCCTCCGCCCATTCTTCACCATCCAGAGGATGGGATTATTTCGGGGGCTGCTGGGTGTCTCCCGGATGTTCATGTGTTTAACAAAAAAATCAAGGATGAACACATTGTCTTTACTGCGGGCATTACCCAACTAGATACCAGGGAGAAGGCGCTTGCTCTAAATGATAAACTCACGATTTCTGTAGAAATCAGCAGTGGCGGTAATAAAATTTTAGAATTACCTTTTGAATATCATATGGACCCCGAAGGGAAGGATATCGACCCGAATACAAACAAACCTTTCTGGGTGTCTACTCTCTATTTTAATGTAGAAGGTGCACATCCCGGCGCTAACGTTTTAAACCTTCCAACAGGTGAGTACGAATATCAATTCAAGGTAAAAAACAATGAAAAGGGTCATGTTCTGGATGTCTGGGTCCCTGACAACAATAAATTTACCCTCGTAGATGAGGAAGTTAAAAAATAAATGGGAAGCAGGATGAGGAGCAAACACGCTCCTCATTCTATTAAAAGGAGAAGAAACATGTCCAAAATGAAAAAAGATTACTATTTTTATATCCTCCTCGCCTTTACACTTCTATTTACTGGGGCAACAGCCAATGCCGAAGAGACGGAAAATGCCACGATATCTGTCTTCCCAGGTGAAATGACGCTTTCTACGACGAAGGGAGTAGTAGGGACTCCTGTTCATTTCTCGATTAAAGGGCTTCAACCCCATACTGAGACAAACCTAGAATGGAAAACGGTGGAGGGAAACTATGACCTGAATGGATTGTATGAATTTACGGGCGTTTCCTTTAAGGACAAAGTTGTTCCTTTGACAAGTGGGACAAGTGATGCCAATGGACAGCTGGCAGGAGATTTTGCGATCCCAAGCGGTTTTGGGGGAAACCATACCATTTATGTGAAGCAAGCTGATCAACTCATGACCCAAGCGAACGTTCATGTCAATCCAACATTTGAAATGACACCATCTTCCGGACCGATTGGCACCGAAATTACGATTACCGCAGATGGAATTGGTTATGCAGATATGGAAAGGAATTGGCAGCTAACTTACGACAATAAGTTCACAGGGCTTTTCACAGCGATTACAACCGATGGCAAAGCCGTAGCCAAAATTCGCGCCGCAGGCCCAGTTGGAAAGCATACGTTAACCATATGGCACGGATATCTAGGGATGGCTTACATCAATCATGAACAAGCCCCCACCTCCTATTTGCCTGTCCCTTCCTTTACCTTTGAAGTCACCAATGAAAAAATCGATAAAACACATTACGTAGAGGATCTCCCGACCGCTGCGAATGGTGGAGTGGTGATGCCTGAACTCAAAAATGAGCCTGGAGTCACTGTGAGCTTAAACAAAGATGCGGGGACTGTTGGGGAAATGGTGACGATGAAAGCCAATGGTTTACCTAAAAATCAAAAAGTGGACGTCATCTGGAATACCATGAGAGGTAGCCGCGTTTCCGGAAATGGCTTTGGAGAAGAACAAGCTGGTCTATTTACAATGGAAACGGATCAACAAGGTTCCTTTACGAAAACCTTTCCTGTTCCGGATGATTTGGGCGGGATCCCGCACCGAATCGATTTAAAAGTGAATGAAAAGATATACGGACAAACCTACTTAAGTATTACTCCGTCCATTGTAAAAGTTTAACCCATGTCTGGTCCCGCAGGAACACCTATTCAAATTGAAATCAAAGGGGTGGGGTGGACTGAATACGATAACACGTATAATCTCACCTATGATAATGGTTATGTTGGATACGTTTGTGGGTTTAATAGTGCAGGGACGGTGATCGTCAATCTCATCGCTTCCGGTGAACCGGGTTACCATCTCATTGACTTTTACCCTGGGATTTACCGTGGAAAACAACAGAAGCCTGACATCTATCTGGCCCCACAGTTGACGTATGAGAATGATCATCCCGGGAGTGCCATTCCTGCTATACGCTTGGGTTTTGAGGTCGTGAATCCATAGTTTAGTCAATGGTGAAGTTGAACAGGGAACGACCGAGGGTAGGATCGATTTCGGGAATTTGGCTTATTGGGATATTCCAAAAGACCAACCTAATCTGGTTGGTCTTTTGTCACTTTATTGAATAGGGTCGCGGACTTGTCCACTCTTCTACGAAATCAATAGATTTACAAAATTCAATATTGAGTATACTATGCTTATGAAAATGTTTTTATTTTACTTGATATATTTCCCTTGATACAAAAGAGGAACAAATTGCTTTATTGCAGCCGACACTTTACATGGCATATTAACAGCAAAAGACATAGATCCCCCGGGTATACTCCACTAGTTCGTCTTGAACTAATCGTAAGGGAGAGTACATAATGGCAAGACTTGTCTACTTGGAAGCCTGAAAAAGAGTCTCAGGAGGAGGTCCAAATGAACAAAACAGCACGGGAGCATGCAGAAGAACTTCAGTTATTTGACAGCTTAAAGCCGGAGTTAACATCGTTCTGTTATAGAATGCTAGGATCGATCGATGACGCAGACGATGCCGTTCAGGAAGCCTTTATTCGTGTTTGGCAAAGTTGGAACTCATTCAGACAGGAGTCCTCTTATAAAACATGGGTATATCGGATTGCTTCAAATATATGCCTTGACAAGCTAAGGCAAGCGAAACGCCGCACTCGTCCTGTTGACTTTTCTGACCCCGCGGTATCCATTGTTGCACCAAGCGAAACGTTGCCTGACTCATCCTGGATCTGGCCTGCCCCCGCATTTTCGGAAGATCCGGAGGATAGACTCATTCGTAAAGATACTCTTCAACTCTGTTTTATTACACTCTTGCAAATCCTGCCACCACGTCAACGTGCAGTTCTCATTTTGAAGGACGTATTTGAGTGGACCTCCAAACAGATTGCAGAAACGTTAGGAATGTCGCCCGCAGCAGTGAACAGCGCCTTGCAAAGAGCCAGAGAAACGATGGATCGGGCGAAACTCCGTTCTGAAGAATACAGCTTGATGGATGTCAAGCCAGATCAAGAATTGCTCTCACGGTATGTGGAAGCTTTTGAACGATATGATATCCATGCACTGGTAGCCTTGTTTCATGAAGAAGGTCACATGTCTATGCCGCCATTCCCAATGTGGGTACGCGGCAAGGAAGATTTATTCCAATTTTTTTCGCTTACACGCTGGCATTGTGACGGGTCCCGGTTTTTGCCGACTACGGTGAATGGCGGGTACCCTGCTTTTGCGCAATATATGCCGAGCAGCGAAAAAACCAGCTTGGTCCCATGGGGAATTCACGTCATTGTCGTGAAAGAAAAGAAGATATTTCACATCCAAAATTTTATTAACACAAAATTATTTTCCCGATTGGGACTTCCTGAACAAATAGACCGATGAATATGGCAATCGATTTTCGTCTATATAAATGAGGATAAAAAAACAATAACCGAGTGAGGTGCTTCAAAATGGAAACAAGTAATCAAAAACAGAGAGTAACCGTTCAGGCAGTCATTCAAGCGCCAGTAGAAAAAGTATGGAGGTATTGGACTGAAACGGAACACATCACGAAGTGGAATCAGGCTTCAGAGGAATGGCACTCGCCAAGAGCGGAAAATGATTTGCGGGTTGGCGGCAAGTTTCTTACAAGGATGGAAGCGAAAGACGGCAGCATGGGCTTTGATTTCGGAGGGGTATACGATGTGGTGAAGCAGCATGAGCAAATTTCATACACAATGGGTGATGGGAGAACAGTGGATATCACCTTCATCAATAAAGGAAATGAAACGAAGGTCGTTGAAATTTTTGATGCGGAAAGCACCCATTCTATTGAAATGCAACAGGCGGGCTGGCAGGCGATTATGGACAATTTCAAAAGATATACAGAAGAGTTTTAATGACCAATCGAAATTCTGAGGTGATAGAAATGGCATTTACATCTAAACACATTTTTGTGAACTTGCATGTTAAGAATGTAAAACAATCCATGGCGTTTTTCACGGGGCTCGGCTTTGAGTTCAATATGCAGTTCACAGATGAGGAAAAAGCGTCTTGCCTTGTGATTGGAGAAAACATGTTTGTAATGTTGCTTACGGATGAATATTTTAAATCCTTTACGAAGAAGGAAGTCGTTGACACCGACAAGTATGCCCAATTGACCATCGCGTTGTCAGCCGAAAGTCAGGAAAAGGTCGATAAAATCGTCAACGAAGCAGTATCCTTGGGTGGGAAATTATACACCGATCCAGCAGATCACGGTTTCATGTACCAATGGGGCTTCCAGGACCTGGGCGGCCACAATTGGGAAATCGCATATGGATATGAGTGCGGCCGATCCGTGACAGGAAGAAGAAGAAGAGGCAGCCTCCAGTCAGAAAATGGCCCGATTCGTGACAGGAACAAGGAAAAGAGGCTGTACCCAGTCAGAAAACGGCCCGATTTGCGACAGGAACAAGAGGAAAAGGCTGTACCCAGTCAGAAAACGACCCGATTCGCGACAGGAACGAGGAGAAGAGGCCGTACCCAGTCAGAAAACGGTCCGATTCGCGACAGGAACGAGGAGAAGAGGCCGTACCCAGTCAGAAAACGGTCCGATTCGCGACAGGAACAAGGAGAAAAGGCTGTACCCAGTCAGAAACCCTCCCGATTCGTGACAGGAACAGGAGAAGAGGCAGCTTCCAGTCAGAAAACCGACTTCTCCCTCAGCACACAAATCTTAAAAATGCCGCGGTCCCTTTTAAGGGTCCAGCGGCATTTTAAATTTCCTTAAATAAAACCAAAACCGAAACAGCTTGTAATACAATAAAAACAACATAAACATAACTTGTATAACAACATTTCGACAAATAATGATAAATAATTAAAAAATACGCTTTATTTCATGCTAAAATGGTGTTATTATAGAAAAAAGTTAATATATTAACCAGAATACAAGCATTTATCAAAACAGGTGTAATACAAGTATAACAGTAATTTTACTAGTTGAACTACAAGTTGAGGAAGGAGGAAATATAAAGACGACGAATTGTATCCACTTGCATGACCGCTTTTGCTACTTGAGAGGAGAGATATCGTGTTAAATTGGCCAAATCGATTTTTTATGCCAACTCAAATGGAAGTTGGGAAGGGACTTGCACAAAAAATTGGGGAAATTCTAAAACCCTATAACTACAAAAACATATTAATCGTAACAGACAAAGGTCTTCTACAAGCTGGGATTTTGAAGCCGATAGAAAAATCTCTGGAGGAACATGGGATTCAATACGTCATCTATGATGAAGTAGAACCTAATCCGAGTGCTCAAATTGCGCATCGCGGTTCAGATGTGGCAAAGGAATATGGATGTGATGCGGTTTTGGGTGTCGGTGGAGGAAGCAGCATCGATACGGCCAAAGGGATCGCCGCATTAGTCAAAAATAAGGGGAATATTCTGGACTTTGAAGGTGTAGGCAAACTTTCCGAACCTGCGCTCCCAATCTACGCGATTCCCACCACAGCCGGAACGGGAAGTGAAGGAACCGCTTCAGCGGTTTTCACCAACAAGGAAACCCTTTATAAAGCAGTGATCATTAGTCCCTATCTTTATCCGAAGTTAGCCATTCTTGATCCTTTACTCATGGTAGAGTTACCTGCATCGATTACGGCCGCAACAGGAATGGATGCGTTAACACACGCTATTGAGTCCTATACGTCTAAAGGTGCCAATCCGATGAGTCAGGGATTAGCGATCCATGCCGTGAAGATGATCCGTGAAAATCTGCTGAAGACTTATTTTGTGGGTACGGACATCGAAAGCAGGGAGAATATGCTGGTTGCCTCGATGATCGCCGGAGTAGCTTTCGCCCAGTCCCGTTTGGGAAATGTGCATGCGATCTCCCATACCTTTGGCGGGGTATTCAATATCCCTCACGGGATCGCAAATGCTACTTTATTGCCATATGTCCTTCAATTTAATCTACCAGCATGCCCGGAGAAAATGAGAGATATTGCGGTGGCATTAGGAAAAGATGTATCTGGATTAACTCCAATGGCAGCTGCTGAGAAGGCGGTTGAGGCCGTGGTAGAAATGAATGAGGCTCTTGGAATTCCGAAAACAATTAAGGAGCTTGGCGTTACACTGGATCATTTGCCACACATGGTTACAGATGCGATGAAGAGTGGAAACATCTTAGCGAATCCAAGGTTAACGAAAGCAAATGACGTGCAAATGATTATTGAAAATGCTTACCATGGGGTTCTTTCCTAATATAAAAGAAGAGGGGCAATTGATAGAATATGAAAAAATTGAATTTTTGTATCCTGAGTCTTACACTTGCGATGTCTACCTTTTTGACGGCTTGTTCTTCAAATACAGAAACTGGACAAGCGAATACGGGTTCTAACGAGAAGAGCGAGGGAACGAAGACGATTAAAATCGCTCACTGGTATGCGGCTGATCATGTTGTTAATATTGCGTTGAATGAAAAATTTAAGACACTGGTTGAGAAAAACTCGAACGGATCCCTAAAAGTTGATGTATACGCAAACAGCCAACTAGGTGGGGAAGAGCAAATGTATGACAGTGTTCGTGCCGGAACGCTAGAAATGGCGGAAATTGGCGTGATCATGGAACCGGAGGTACCTAAGATCGGGATCCTTACCCTGCCTTATTTGTTTAAGGACTTTAATCATGCGAAAGAGATTTTGTTCGGGGAAATCGGTGCTGATATCGGTGCGCAGCTAGAGGAAAAGACCGGTCTTAAGTTTATGGGGTATGGAGTCAATGGATTCCGCGTCTTCTCCAGCAACAAGCCGATAGAAAAGATAGAGGACTTCGAAGGGTTTAAAGTAAGAATGCCAAATATACCGCAGATGATTGCAGTAGGCCAATCACTGGGGGCTGTTGTCAGCCCCATGCCCATTTCGGAAATCTTTACTGCGCTCGAACAGAAAGTAGTAGATGGACAGGATAACCCTTACTCTACGCTACGCGCGAATACCTGGTATGAAGTGCAAAGCCATGTACTGGAATCAAGACATATGTTTTTACCGAATACGCTTGTTGCCAATCAGAAGTTTTGGGATAGCCTGAGTCCTGAGCAACAGAAAATCGTGCAAGACGCGATTACGGAATCAACGGCATATGAATGGGAACTATCGGAAAAGAGTGAACAAGACGATAAGAAGTTCTTGGAGGAAAAGGGACTTAAGATTACTGTTCCAGATGAGAACTTTAGAAACCAAATGATCGAAGCCACAAGCAATATTTACGACAATTTCTACGAGAAAAATGCTTGGGGGAAAGAAATCGTAGACAAAATTAAAAGCCAAGAGAAATAAAAGAATAGGAGTGAAGAACATGTATTATGAAATGAGAACCTATACGATTAAAGTAGGAAATGTCCCAGCATACCTTAAACATTTCGAAGAAGTAGGATTACCGATTATCACGAAATATCAGAAACTAGTAGGATGGTGGTACACTGAGATCGGTGAACTCAATCAGATTATCCATATTTGGGAATGGGAAAGCCTAGACCATCGTGCGGAACAAAGAAAAGCCCTTTATAGTGACCCGGAATGGCTTGAGAAATTTATTCCGACTGCTTTTCCGATGCTTGAGAATCAAGAATCGAAACTTATGGTTGCCGCTAATTTTTCACCAATTAAATAATCAATGGTTTCTACCTAAAACTACTGTCCCTCCTGTAGCGGGATGGTAGTTTTTTTATCGAAACATAATATAATATATAATAAATCTATCCAAAATGATAAGTGGTGTTAACTATGTCCAACGAACTTAGTACTAGTGATAAAGTTTATGATTATATCATGGAGAAGATCGTTTCTAAAGAATGGAAGCCCAAAATGAAGATCATGTCAGAAAACCAACTCTGCAATGAGTTAAACGTGAGCAGAATTTCTGTCCGACATGCTTTGGGAAAATTGGTTGCACTCGGGATCCTTTCTAAAAAGCAAGGCTATGGTACAGTTGTTAATGAGATGAAACCCTCCATGTTATTTAGAAATTTGCTCCCCATTTTCGCACTAAATGAAAATGATATTAAAGCAGCATTAGAATTCCGCATTCATTTTGAACCGTCTAATGTGATCATGTTTATGAAAAATTGTACTCCCAGCAAGGTAGCTGAACTCAAAGAAATCTATGAACAAATGAAAATAAATTATAACAATCAAGAGAAATTTTATCTTTACGATTACAATTTTCATAATTACATAGCTAAGGGAACGAACAACCCGATTGTTAAAAGTATCTCTGATATTATGCACAGTGTTTTACAATATAACGTCAAACAAATGAATACTAATGTTGGATCAGATATTGCCATCTATTATCATCAGGCCATATTGAACGCCATCGAAAATCAAGATGCTGAATTGGCAGCACTGCTGATGAGAAGACATCTTGAAGAAATTTTAAGTAAGCTATAGGGCACCGGAGTGTGTTGCTTAGATTGTTTGTGCATGATCTGAAATATTTTCATTTTTTAGCACAGGGAATGTAATGGTAAATTGGGTCCCGCCCTGTGGAACACTACGTACAGATACTGAACCGCCTAATTCGTGAATGGCTTGATAAGAGAACGTTAGTCCTAGGCCAGTACCCTTTGTTTTTGTCGAGAAATAGATCGACCCCAAGCGATCGACTTGTTCCTTACTCATCCCAATTCCATTGTCTTTAATTGTAAGGAGTGCCTTTCGAGTAACAACTTCCATTCGAAGGGTTACTGCGCCACTAGAAACATTTGTACAAGCTTCAATAGCATTTTTAATAAAATTAACAAGGACTTGTTTTATATTATCCTGATTCGCCAAGATTTGAATTGGGCCGACTGCTGTATCCATATCTAAGTGAACATTGTGCATATTCGCGTAAGGCCTCATCACATCGATAACGGCTTGTAATTGATGATATAAATCAACGACTTCCCGTTTTTCAGTAATTGGCTTAGATATGGAAAGGTACTCAGAAAGTATGCCTTCTGTGCGCTGGATCTCCCCCGAACATATGTCAATATAGCTTTCTACTTTCTCCCTTTCCAATGGACTTTCACGAATCAATGTTAAAAAACCTTTCACTGCCGTTAACGGATTTCGCACTTCATGAACAAGCGAAGCCGCCACATGACTGACCGCTTCCATTTTTTCGTTTTTTGCATAGGTTATAAACAATTCCTTATTCGAAACCGCCCTCTGAAATAACGCAATTAAAAGCCAAATCCCAATCGCATTTTGAACAGGGATCGCAAAGGTATGAAACACAGGATGCGATGTAACGTCCACAGGATTACGTATATAGATCGTAGCTAATGGAATGATGGAGATGATAAAACCTGACGTTAAAATGACCAGCGATTTCCGCTGGGTTTTTTGATAAATATTATATAAAAGAACGGACAGAGGAAACGCGATCGACATGGTAATCATCGAAGGCCATGTTCCTTCTCCACCTAAATAAAAACGGTAAAGTACGAATTCAAACAGCAGAAGAAAACCCGTCTGTAGACCACCAAATATGAGCCCGAAAAACATGATAACAAATCTACTATCATAAAAGAAACCGGTAATGACACCTGTACCAAAGGTCATAGATAGGAACAGACAAAGTACGCTGGTGATCATGATAAACTTACGATCGTAATTTCGCATCTTATCTCGATAATAGATGTTAAACATGACAAACGGCATAAGGGAAAAAAAGTGCTGCAGTAATATCTCCTTTGCAATATTCAAGAATTTTCACCCTTTGTATTTTTATTAATAGTTGGAATTGAAATAAGTATAGCGCTTACAGGGGGAAATTACCATGTTGGAAAATTAAGACTTTCCCGATTGGAAAGGGTGAAGGGCTTTCGTACGAATGTAATATTGTTATAGATTTGCTCATGGGATTGCGAAGTCAAGTATTAGCATTTATATAAGCATGATGTAATCCATGGTGACATACGAAACAATGAATAGGTTATTTCAATTACATAGGCTTTATATCCTTTGGAGGGGGATACGCCGTGATTACGTGTCGAAACGTATGGGTATGAATCAAATAGGACAATAATGTTAACGACGGTTGTTGTTTTGACCAAGTAAGATAAAAATGAATAAGGACGTACAGACATGTTGTTCTTTATTGGGCGTTTTATAATCGTCTGGACTCTATGGTATATACTTGCTGATAAAAAACGTTGGAGAGAGATTTTTCCGGTATCTATATTTGCGGGGCTATTGGGGTCAACTACGGACAATCTAACCATGCACTATAAATTATGGGAATATCATAGTTCAAATGGTTTACATCCTTGGATCCTTAAAGTCATGGATGACTGGGGGATCTATATGGTTGTTGTATATCTGTTCATTCAATGGCTTCCTGAAAATCAGACATGGGGTAAAATGTTTGGTTATTGGTTTATTTGGACTGGATTGGCTATTACTATTGAATGGATTCACGTGATCACAAACCATATGGATCACCATCTTTGGTGGACCTATGGGCATTCCTATATTGCGGATTGGGTTTTGTTCTGGCTGTTTTACGAGTTTCACAAGAAGTTTCGGTTAAAAAGTCTTTCAAATGATGGGGTTAGTAGCCGTGCAAAATGAATTTTGGTTTCCCTATACGATATTGATTATAAACCTTCTTATTATTTGGTTTATGCCAAAACGAATAGCTAAACAAGAAATTTATATCCTGTGGTTTGCACTAGCTGCTATTGCACTATACACAGACGTACTTTTTGGGGTTGTCTTAGATTTATTTGATTATGGGAAGAGCCCTAAGGTGGTGTTTTTAGAACTACCCATTGAGGCTTTGTTACCCCCTTCTTTTGGAATTATCTTTTTAAATTACATGCCAAAAGATCGCATGAAATACCTAAGATACATGATCTGCTGGGTTGTTTTTTCAACTTTTTTCGAATGGATCACAGTATGCATAGACTACCTATCCTACAAGGGATGGAAGCTTTGGTATTCGGCGGTAATTTATACAATTGTTTTTATTTTTATACGATGGCATTATTATTTTATTCGGAGGGTATTAAAGGTTAAATAGAATGACTTATTGATTAGATCCAAAAGAAGGGTTGTGAAGCGCCCTTTTTAAAGACTCTTGGTTTTCTTCGCGTGACACATAGCCAAATCGGCATGGTGAAGTTAAGGTCTCCTGGGTCCATCATAAAATAGAGCGGACTGTATAGCCTCTATTTTTAGCTAAGTACTACAAATCCGGGGTTATCCGGACTCCAAAGCCGTTATTTCACCGTTCAGCCCCCAATATCAAAGGATTTAAAGGAAGTAAGATCACCTGAGTCCGGATCACCTCAAGAAAAGGGGAGTCTGAACCAAATAAGGTCTCCTGGGTCCATCACAAAATAGGGCGGACTGTATAGCGTCTATTTTTAGCTAAGTACTAAAAATCCGGGGTTATCCGGACTCCAAAGCCGTTATTTCACCGTTCAGCCCCCAATATCAAAGGATATAAAGGAAGTAAGGTCATCTGAGTCCGGATCACCTCAAGAAAAGGGGAGTCTGAACCAAATAAGGTCTTCTGGGTCCATCACAAAATAGGGCGGACTGTATAGCGTCTATTTTTAGCTAGGTACTAAAAATCCGGGGTTATCCGGACTCCAAAGCCGTTATTTCACCGTTCAGCCCCCAATATCAAAGGATATAAAGGAAGTAAGGTCATCTGAG
>NZ_JAGGKT010000030.1 GCF_017873965.1 Ammoniphilus resinae
ATGGTGTTACGGGTATTACGGTGTTACGGCATGGTTAAAAGTCAGTCGTATCAAGGGTTGAGGGCTTGTTCAGGTGTAACACCAGGTGTAACACCAACCTATATTTTATGGTGTTACACTTATGCATAGAACTAATTTTTGTAAGGAAACTTTGAAAAATCGTGACATCGCAATGAGATTTCTTTAAAAGTTTTAAATTCTAATGATTTTTTGATACAAATGAAATAGGGGAATATTTTCTTAAGGTTTTATCACTAAGAGAAACGATTGGAGGGGAGAAATTGAGAAGATATTTTGTTCAAAAGGACAAAATGATGGAAACCTATCAACCGGATCAAGCTGACTTCGTCCTGGTAGAAAAATCAGAGCTGGATCAATTAGAACAAAAAATAAAAAACAGAGAGGAGCAGCTGCAGAGGCTACACCAAAAACTAACTGGCGAGAACTTGAAATTTAGATTAATCCATATAGATTATCTCGATGGTTATAGTAATCAGCGATATAAGAACGATCCTAAGATTTACGTTTCTATTCATTTACCCATAGCACACAAACCTGAAAACATGGAAAAGGCAAAAAGCTTAGTTGTATTTGTTTTTGAAAAGTATCTGGCAAATGGAAGATCATATAAGCTTCATTTTGCCCCTGGTGCTGGATGGTCTGTAAATCTTGAACTAACAAACGAGGAATTTGAAGCTTTCCAATTGCCTGAATGATTGATACAATAAGGACATACCTTTAATTTATTGATTAATTAGCTATTAGCGAGATGCTGTAGCACGGCGAGATGCCAAATGAACCTATTTTTGATTGTTTTTTTGCAACCATCACGCGATGGTTAGCGGTTAATCCTACGGGACATTGCTCTTTGGAGTACAGAGTTCCCCCTTGATTGGGGACCATGACCTTAACACGGGATAACTGTGCCTGTTTTTAGCCGGCCAGAAGAGAATCAATTCAGAAATAGGAAATGTGCTCTGGTGTTGTTATGTACGTCCCGGTTGATCCGAGTAGACGAGGTTAACGCACACCAAACAAGAGGAATTTGTAAATTGACAATTCAATCCGTAAGACGAAAACTATCATTTTGGTAGTATACGTCAAGGTGACCATATTGCAGGCGAGGTTGGCAAAAGAAAGAATGCCATGGACGTCCTTATGGGCTGTTAATGAAATCGATGGGAATGTTGTAATTTCCGTGTGATCTTCATTAGCAGCCCTTTTTATTTGGTCAAAGGAGCACATGAGCGATTAGCAGTTTTCAAATCCTTGATTCCAGCTACCGGGTCAAGCGATAAGCTGCTGATTGGAGTAACCAAAGGTAGATTGATCGAGATACAATGCCACGGATCGAACCAAGGGGATTACCTCTTGTGTGTGGATGAAAGAATCGTTCAATATGTTGCTGTCCATACATAGACAGTCGGATTGCAGGCGCCGTTACAGCCGATCGCCGCGGGGGGCGGTTTAAAAATACCAAGTGCACTTGAAAGGTGAAAAGTGCGACGACGCGAGGTCGGGAAATCGTAGAAGGTCTATCGTCTTCTGCTATCCAATGGGATAGTGAGCCGAAAGGTCTTTAGCTGAAATACGTTTTTTACGGTAACCTACTACGACCCCTTATCGCTTAATCATGTCACGGATTAGAGGGAGACCCTCAGCCCATTAACTTTTGAAAAATAATTAGGGAGGAGTCTTTTTTGTCATGCAAAAATTAGGGTCAATGAAATACCAGGTGGAAAGTGCGCTCAAGGTCATTAACTATATCGGTCAGTCCAAGCATGAGGCGAAAAAGAAGATTGGAAGCAACAAGGTGACCGGAATTTATAGCATTAAATATTTTCGAAAGGTCTTGGGGAGCAGCATTTTGTTCTCTCAGTTTGCCAAGCGTGAATTTAAGATCAAAAGCATTTTTGAGTTGCAGCCAGAGCATCATGCGGCCTACATCGACGAACTTCAGCAGAAGGAAGTAACCAAAGGGTATTTGACCAACGTAGAAAGCCATTTGCTAAAGCTTCAGACAGCAATGCGGTTAATATCCGAGAAGAATCACAGAAAGCCTGTAACATTTATGGAGAAGCGTTTGATTAGTTGGAAGGATAAGGAGAAGCCAAAAGATAGGAGTTACACTGAAGAAGAAATCCAAAAGCTTGAGCCCCACTTCTCCCGGGCTGTGGCCACTGCTATGCGTATGTCTCTTAATTTAGGATTCCGCACCGTAACGATTTGTAATATAAGAGTGGAACACGTAGTAACCCAGGAGGATGGGAGTCTACGGATTGAAATTCCGGACGGTAAAGGGATCACCAAAGGCGGACGTTTTCTATACCTGAATGTATCCTCTTCCTACGCCCCAGAATTGATTGGTTTGATTAAAAATAAAGGTCCAAAAGACAAAATACTCCCCCTCAAAGAAAACACGCTCAGACAGGGATTAAAACGCGCCTGTGAAGCTTCCGGTGTTGAGTCTGCCGGATTTCATGGATTCAGACACACATATGCCCGGAGGAGATTGGAACAAATCATGGGAGATCGTTTTACTGAGGGGAAAATAATGATCGATTATATCTTGAAAAACAGGGATCGCGGCCGGAGAATGGATGATGGAATATCCAAAGATCCCCTGGATCCTTATCGGAAGTCATTTGAATGGGTGCAGGATTGTGTAAACATAGTACACGGGGAGCTGGGACATGGTAAGAGTCGTTGGGCCCTTGTTGCGGTATATATGTCATAAAAAACAAGGTTTTGATAATGGCAGTTTCCACAACCATAAATATTTTCGCAGTCACAACATCAATACTAATATCCGTGTTATAATTAATGTTAAGGTTAATGTTAATATTAGTATATTCATTTTTTTATGAAAGTCCTTTACTCCTGCGGAATTTCCGGGAATAAAGGACTTTTTATTTTAATAAAGAAAGGGTGTTTGGTTTTGGGTCTATCAGCAGCCGCAAGACAATTAAGGAACTCAAAACGGAGGGAGTGGTACAAACAAAATAAGGAAAAGCAAAAGCAGTACAATGAGCGCTATTGGGAAAAGAAAGCTGAACAATTGCAAAGGGCGTGAGATGGATGGAAAACTTTCAGGTTAAAAACGTACTAACGGAAGCTTTGACCAACAGGTTTTTAGAACTTGGGGAAAAACGAAATAGTTTAACGCCAGATGAAATCAAGGAGTACATGGATCTTTACTACGAGATCACGGTAGCAAATAACCAGCTAATGGATGAACTGAATTCAAAGTTCAATGACTTAATTAATGATCAAGAGATCCTCCTTGGGAAAATATCGGAAATGTCGGATCAAAACAAGGCATTAGAAACCACATTGGAGGAATCCGAGTTTTGGATTAAAGTATATCGCCTTTTTCTATTTGAAAATGGACTGATAGAGGAATACGGCAAATGGTTAAAAACCAAAAACGAGGGGTGATAACATGGCAAGTTTAGCAGAGATTCAAAAACAGAATTTACAGCGATACATTACTCAGAATCCAAACAACCAAGACGCAGCTGCACGATTGCAAGCGTGGAATACGTCAGGGAGTGATCCTGGATCAGGGTACAAAGCACCTTCTCAGCCGACCCAACCGGCCCAAGCTAATGCGACGAACATCGTTCAACAAAACCCTATGCAAAAGGCGTTTGATGACTATTACAAGGTGATGAACAGTGGTTTTGGTGATGCGGAATCATTGGCACGAAATCAGGCGTCCCGGTTAGCACAAGAAAAGAAAGGTGCTTATCAAGCCTCTTTACAAAATGCTGCAACGAACAGAGATGTAGGACTTAGAGGGGTAGAAAGTAGTCTTGCAGACGCTAAACAGAGAACAGAGGAAACAGCCTTTCAACAGTATTTAGCTTCCCGGCAAAATATGGCCAACCGCGGCTTGAGTGGTCAAGGGTTAGCAAAGGATGAAGATACCCGCCTGCAGTTGGCTCACAACCGGGAGATCCTGGGGCATGAGCGAAATGCAGCAGATAGACGATATGCTATAGACCAAGCTTATAACGATCAATCTAAAGCGCTATACGATCAGATGGGACAAGTTAGCGAATCCGACCTATACAATGAGTTATTCGCCCAATACCGTTCTCAGGCGGCACAGGAACAATCGATGAAGGCACAGCAGCTAATGAGTTATATCAACGCCATGAACCAACAGCAACAGCAAGAATTGGACAATCAGTTTAGGCAAGATCAATTTGGACTCCAGAAAGAACAATTCCAATATGGCCAGGAACAGGATTCGCTCAATAGACGAGAAGCAGATAAGAACCGAAACCTTGAATTGGCCCAATGGTTTACTCAAAACTATGGGGTGCCAGTGGCTCCTAAAGAATCCTATCAAGGGCTACTTAACCAGGTTCAAGGAATCAAGCCACTTAAAGTCCAAGAATTTGAAGAGGATAAACGTAGGTTTGGACTTAACTATGCCCTTGAACAACAGGCTAAATCTATTTCGGCTATGAATGCACAAACTTCACGGATGAGTGCTAATAATTCAGCATCAAACGCTAACTTTAACCGAATGATGGATATTTGGAAAGCAACAGGGGTAGCACCTTCTGGTATTTCAGGTGTTGAAGCAGGCACACCTTGGTACCAAGGGACAAAAACAACAAATTACAATTACAAAACGGACCCAGACTTCGCTGAGGACGTTGGAAGCGTAATGACTACCCCGGAAAAATCATTGCAAATGCTCACTTCAAACGCCCAGCGATTCATCCAGAAATACGGGTATGAAGGTTATCAGGACCTAATGAAGGCTGCAAGATCCCAAATTGAGGAATAAAAGGGGGTGACCATTTATGGCTGGATTGTTCAATCAATTAGGTAATCAAGGATCATCCGGGGAAAGAAAAAACAAAGGGTTAATTAATTCCTTATTGGAGGAAGAAAGTAAAAAAAATAGAAAAATGGTTTCAGGGGCATTTAATAATGCCCTTGAAATAGATAATCAATTAAAACATGAGGAAAAGGAAAGAAAAAGACAGGTTGTTGTGGATTCCTTTAAAAACACCATTAATTCGAAAAACCAAATAAACATAAGCCCATCAAAAACAGGTGGGCTTTCCGTAGCAAAGCCTGAAGGGTTATGGGGACAGACGAAGGAAGCAGCAAAAGACACTTTCGATTTCCTTTTTGAAAAGCTTCCAAAGGGGTCATTGAATACTTATGACAAGTCTATTCGTCCGGTGTTTGATGAAGTTGGTTCCACTCTTCTTGATAACCCGGTGGGTAAAGCATTGGCAAGCGGAAATCTGTTTTACGAAAAAGCAATTGAAGGGATGACCAATAGGGCGCAAAAAACAGAGGTTCAGAACCCCATTACGGCATTTACCGAGGGTTTTAATAATCCTAAAAAGGTGAAAAGCGGTCAGGTTTTGTTTAACGAAAACTACACGGGTGGGGCTAATATCCCCGGCATGGTGGATTTGGCAGGATTGTCCCATATGAAAAGTGGGATGAAAACACCGGGTATCTCAGAATTAGGTGGGTTGGGTGTTGATATTGCTCTTGATCCACTTAATGTGCCGATCTTCAAAGGTGCTAAATTCCTTGGTGGTAAAGCCAATGAGTTAACACAAAATGTGGCTTTATCAAGGGCAATAAATAAGGCTCAACCAATCGGCAAAAATCCGCTTTCCGAGGTAGTAAATAGACCTGCACAGGTTCAGCAAGTCAATCCGATTATGGAAATTATAGAGCAATCGAAATTAAAACCAAACCAGGGACCATTATCACAAGGGAAATTCAAGGTGAGCACCCCGGCATCTAATCAATTGGAAGATCTATACTCCATCGCCAAGGAAAGAGGGTTGCCGCCTGGTAGAGAGTACGAATATCTGCAAGGTCTTTGGTCTGAGATTGCACCACCAACGGCAGGATCTCTGGATGATCTAATCAAAGCAGCTACCAAAGAAGGTTCTGTATCAGATATGGTGAGGACCGGGGCTAAAAATTTACAGAAAGCCAAAGAGGCGCAAAAATACGGCATTTATCAGCCTCTTAAATTGGGCGAGAAGGAAATTTCAAAGACTGTTAATGTAATTGACCCGTTCCCTACTTTTAAAGGCAATGAAGCTGCTCTTGATCTTTCTAAGCTACCAAAGAAAGACCTAACAAAGTCTCCTTTTGATGTTATCCCTAAAGGTAAGCCAATATTAAACGAGCAAATTACACCAGTAAAACAAATTGATGAAGTGGCAGCTACCGTGGCAGAAACACCCAAAAACTCCTCACAATCTATTTTGAAGAATGAGAAGGAAAGAGGGTTTATAGAAACTCTAAAGGAATCTCCGAAGTCCTCTCAGCCGTTTTTAGAAGGGTTGGAAGGTAAAGGAAAATACAAACCTATTACCAATGCAGAAACGGCAGAACAAGCTAATAGACGGGTGGCTCACAACATCGATGAAGCAGCAGGATATGTCTTAGGGGCAGGCAAAAATAATGAGCATGTAACACCTGAACATATAGCCACTGGACTAAGGTTAATAGATGAATTCCAGAAGCAAGGGAACCACCAAAGGGCGGTTGATATAGCAGAGAAAATTGCAGAATTGGGAACGAAAGCCGGTCAATCCGTTCAGGCATTCTCTATTTATAACCGTTTATCTCCAGAGGGGATCTTACTCCATGCGCAGCGAATAGCGAGCAGGGTAAATGAGCGGTTAAGACCGGGAGAAACACCGGTTAAGGTTACGAATGAAATGGCTTCACAGCTAACGGACTTAGCCACTACTGTAAAAGCAATGGAGGGGGCTAACCAATCGGCAAATAATGTCATTTCCCTAATGGAAAAAGCCAAGTCCGGGAAAAAACTAACGGCTGATGAATTGAAGGAAGTACAGCGATTTGCTCAAGAGGCGAAAAAGGTTATAGGCGACCAAGCACCTAAACCGAAGAAAGCTCCTTCAGTACCTAAAGAACCGGCCGTCAGAAAACAGGTCATTTCCTTCCTGGAACAACAAGAGAAGGCAGCAAGGGAACGAATTGCAGCCCGAAAAGGAAGAATGAATTCCTTGCCTGTCGATGAACTTGCAGATTACGCAATCATAGGAGCTTCCAAAATGGGGAAAGGTGCTGTGAAATTCTCGATTTGGTCCGAGCAAATGGTCAAAGAGTTTGGGGAAGATATCAGGCCACACCTTGCAGCAATCTACGATAAAGCGGTTGAAACGATTGAAAACCATGTCACGGCGATCAGCAGAACAAGGCTGAGTGATGTTGAGAAGATCACCAACAAAGCTTTAAAGGCTAATGGGATTGACCCGACTGAAGCGGAAAACCTTAGAAAAATGGCAACGGAAATATCCAAGTTGACCGGAGAACAGAAGATTGAAGCCATGCAAGAGCTGCAAGCCACATTACAGCTTTTAGATAAGCCGACATTCTTGCAAAAGGTATCCTCTTTCCAAACCCAGGCCCAATTATTGAACCCTAAAACCCTGCTTACAAGAAACCCGTTAGGAAACGAGTTATTCTACCGACTGGAACGGATCAATAAGTATCTGTCCACCCCGATCGACTGGACAAGATCCAAGATAACCGGGGGAGAACGGACTGTAACCTTCCATACAGCAGGGCAAGGAGGATACTGGAAAGGATTCATTAAAGGGGCTAAGGCAGGGTGGAAAGGCGTGAATGTGAATGGTTTGGAAACACAATTTGACCTAAGAGGGCCGGCTTTCCGTGGCAAGTGGAACCCATTGACATATACAGAAAAGATGCTGGGGGCATCCCTTAGGTCCTTTGATAATGCCGCATATGAAAGAGCCGTAAATCAAACCATCGGGGAAATGGCAACACTCAGAGCGATCAACGAGGGGTTAACCGGGCAAGCAAAGAAAGAAGCTATTCAGCGCTACATGCACCAAATGAACGAAAATGGATTAGCAATCGCTCAAGAATACGGGAAGTATATCACCTTTCAGGATAACAATTTGCTTTCAATGAAACTCCAAAATTTAAAACGAGGATTAAATTCACTAAACAAATTTGTTGGGGTCAATGATAATTCATGGGGTGTTGGTGATATTCTACTAAAATACCCAAAAACCCCTGGTGCATTAGTCATGAGGGCAATTGAATACAGCCCGGCAGGGTTCCTCAGAGGCTTATATATTGCTTCTGAACCGTTCTTCCGCAAAGGGGTAGAGAAGAACACCCGAGAGGCTACCCAAGCCATTGCAAGAGCCATTACAGGAAGCATGGGGATCACAGGATTAGGGTGGTTCTTGGCTGATGCGGGTATCCTTACCGGGTCCGCAGAGGATGACTATGAAATCCAATCATTGCAGAGAGCCATTGGAGAAGGGGATTTCAAATTCAATCTATCTGCCATGAAAAGATTTGTATTGAGCGGTTTTGACCGTGAAGCTGCTCAAACACAAAAGGGAGACACCCTTGTTACTTACGATTGGGCGCAGCCAGTGGCTATCTCTGCATCCGTAGGGGCTAACATCAGCCAGAATATCCAAAAGAATCGAGACCCGTTGGAGAATGCGGAAAGTGTAGTAACAAACTCTATCTTAGGCGGGTTCGGAACCATAGCCCAGCAACCTGTTTTAGAGGGAATCACCAAGCCTTTCAGGGGATACGATTTGAAGGAAAGTTCGATGGATACGGCGAAAGAAATTCCTGCTTCGTTTGTTCCAACATTCCTGAATCAGATCCGTCAGGCGAAGGATAACACCGGGCGTTCAACTTATGACCCGAAAGGATGGGAAGAAATAAAAAACAAGATAAAATACAAGGTTCCAGGGCTCTCCCACAAATTACCGAGGGCATTTGATACCCTGGGAAGACCGAGGGAAGTTTATCAGGATGGGTCTAACAGCTTGTTCAATGTGTTCCTGAACCCCGCTTTTGTAAGCAAATACAATCCGACCCCAGAGGAGCAGCTTATTGTTGATTTGTATAAACGAACAGGTGATAAAACGATAGCCCCAAGGATTCCGCTCAAGTCCTTGCGGATCGATGGGGAAACAGTCAAGCTAACACCTGAACAATACTCACAGCTACAACGGATTGTAGGGGAAGAAACAATGAAGAGGTTAGAAAAAGTTAATCCTAACGCTTCCGATGAGGCAAAGATTAAGAAGATCGGTGATATACTGAACGAAGCTGGGAGACGCGGGCGGGAACAGATTAAAAAGGAATATAATATCAAATAGGACCCCAAAAAGGGGTTCTTTTTTCCTTTTATACTGGTAATATGTGGTTAGAGGTGATCTAAATGGAGCGGTTGATTTATAAGCTGAAAAGGTTCTGGACATTGGAAGATTTCCATGGGATAAGAGCGTTCATTTTGATCTTTATTGCTACTGTGACGTATTTCTATCATGATAATGTAACACCACATGTGTTTAGCGAAGGGCTTTTTTATTCTGCAATCGTTTGGGTTGGATATTTTCTGCTTTTCTTTTTCTCAAAGGGGAAACTTGTAACTCGTGATATTAAAGATCAAATATACAAATTCATACAGGAATCAAAGGAAGGGAAGCATGATCCTGTGGTTGTTCAGGAATTATCGGAACGGTACATAGATATATTGGATAAATTCAAAGATGCCGAGGCTAATGAGATGATTCAAACATTAAGTGGTATACAACAAGGTGCAAGGGTAATCAACAAAAGGAATAGTGAAACAACGGCTTCTACGTAAAATAAAAAAAGCTGCTGAATAGCAGCTTGGTGCTCTTTTATTCACTTGCTGCCAATGAGACTAATTTGGCGGGAATGATCGTTGATACTGCATGTTTGTAAATCATTTGTTGCTTTCCATCGGCCATCACAATGATGATAAAATTATCAAATGCAGAGATATTCCCACGAACCTGGAACCCATTGACTAAGAAGATGGTTACCGGGATTTTTTCTTTTCTGACCACGTTTAAAAAGTTTTCTTGGATGGTGTTGATATTCATTGGTTTCCTCCTTATCTGATCCATGAAATCATATCTTCAAGATCCTGTTGGTTGAATGCTACAAAAAAGTAACTATCCGACAGCTTATCGAATTTAAAAATACTAACAATATCTGAAATCACATAGACTTCATAAGCCCTTGCCCCATGTTTTTCTTTGAGTTTAATATTTTTATGGATTACTCCGTTCTTTTTGTCTTCATCAATAACCCACCTAATGTGATCTACGAACGCCTTAGATGTTAATTTTTCAAGGGTATCCCAATCAAATTCTATTTCCTTTATTTTGGTGGTTTGTGGTTGCGTAAATGATTGTAAATCTTCTTCTCTGATCCTCCATAGCCTTCCTGTTTTTACACCTGGTAAATTACCTTTTCTAAGCCATTCGCGAATTGTTTTAGGGGATACACCAAGTGTATCGGCCGCTTCCTCTGGACTGAATAGTTTCATTTTGTGCCTCCTACGCTAAATCAGCTAATAAATCAGTAACCTTCTTTTGTTGGTTCACACGTCGATCTTCATAGACCATAACGGTTTCAACCTTTGCATGGCGACTTAATTTCTGCACTAAAGCTACATTTCCGTTTGTTGCTTCCAAGGCTGCGGTAATAGATGTGTGGCGTAATCTGTGGGGGCTCATTGTTTTAGTGATTCCAGCTTTCTTTGCAATTCCTTTAATGATCTTGGATAACCCTTCACCGGTCAATCTATTTCCTTTGAAGCTTCTGTCCAGGGCAATGAACAAGGGATCACCTGGTTTTATTTCTTCTCGAGTATCTAACCATTCTAAGATGGCTTCTTTGGTTTTCTCAGATAGGTTCATTGATACCTTTTGAGTGCCTTTTCCTTTACCTAAAACAGATACGGTTGAAAGCTCCGGGTCAAAGTCCTCTAAATTAAGTTTTGAAACTTCACCCCGGCGAAGAGCGAGCTCCCAGAAGATACGCAGGATAGCATAATCACGTTTACCTTTTACTGCTTTGCGGTTAGGGATCTTCAACATCTCCGCAATTTGTTGAACAGTAACGCCTGTGGTATCCCGATAAGATTCAACCTTTTCCCCTTCCACATCGTCTAATTTCCAATCGCACATATCCACCCTTCGCGCATGGTTTACAAGGGAACGGATCGCGGCCAACCGTCTGTTAATAGTAGCTTCCTTCAAACCACGTTCAATAAGGGATGCTTTGTATCGCAAAACTACAGTCACCGCCTGGGAACGGGTCAGCTTTAAAAATTGTTGAACCACACCAGGGGAAGATGTTCTTCCTGTAACGGTTTGAAAAAAATCTTCCAGGTCATTCCTGTAGGCGCGCTTTGTATTCTCACTTCGCTTATCTGCTACCAATTCCGAAATTAAATCTTGCTGAACAAGCTGGTTATTGAATGAAGCCTCCATTAACATGGTATACCCCTCCTCTATGATACATTATGTCCGTTTGTGTCTGTTTATATCCGTATAATATACTTTAATTGATGCATTGTCAAATGATTCCAACTGGCAAAGATAAAAAAATATGGTTGTGATAATCGCACTTTACGCAACCTTGAAAAATCCAAATAAAAAAAGCACCTAATATTGGTGCTAATGTGATTGTTAATACTAACATTTATATTAATGTTTATAATAATTTAATCACGTTATTTTTGGTTGTGATTAGTTCCCTAAAATTTTTGTTATGGCATCCCAAGTTGTTTTTGCAAAATTAAATAGTTGCGCGGCGGTTTCAATGTCACCGCGAAACTTACCTATTTCAGTCATGACTTTTCGATATTTAGATTCAGCTTCCTTTTTATTCGGTGATTTGGCTATCTCTAATATTTGAACGAGCAATTTAAATACTTCTTCTTGTTTTTCTTCGTTCTTTTGAAGAAGTAATACCATATCGGATAAATTAGCGGTATTTTTCTCAATTCCCTGAAGGGCAGATAATACACTTTGTTTGTACTCTTCATCTTTCCTAATTTTTTCTTGTTTTGCTTCGTCCAACTTTTTTAACTTCTGGATTAGACTTTCGTTCTCTCTATCTTCGGGGGGATTAATCAATCTGGCGATTTGGTTTTGCCGTTCAATAGCTTTTGATAAAGGGTTAGGTTGAAGCATAGCGTTCCATTTGTGCTGATCGGCAATAGCCTTTTTCATCGGATTATTTAGCGCAATCTTCCAATTGAGATTTTCATTTTGGGAATTTCCGTTATTTTCGTCCGTCATACCTTAATCCCTCCTTAGCATGACTATTCCACAGAGAGAGATGATTATCCTTTCATAAAAAACGCTGCCGTTAAGCAGCAGCTTTAAATTTCTCCAATTTCAATTGGTATGAAGCTTTCCCTTGTTTTCTCCATGGCGTTTACCCAAAGCTCTATAAATTGGTCACCGTTAATGAGTTCAATTCCCAGCCCTTTTGCGTATTCTACTGCATTTTCGTTGTAGCTGCTTGTAGTTACTACAAATCCACCTTTAGCCCCTTGCTTAACCATTTGGCTATGAAGAACCGCGATAGGAACATAGTTCACGATATCATTGGGAGCATAGCATTTTACTTGGCCCAAGTACAAACCATCATCCCTAAAGTGGCGAATATCAATCCCACCGTCATTAGAACCTCTTGTAACCTCTGCGGATCCATTTAAATTCGTTTCCATGACCTGTGCTACAAAGCGCTCAAAGTCATAAGGGGTATCCTCTGTTTTCCCTTCCTCTTTCTTGAAGCGATTGTATATCCCTATAAGCAAAGTTTTATGAAGGTCATCCCTTACGGAAAAGAGATTCCCCACCCTGGACATGATGCTATTAACTTCTTTGCGGTGTTTGTTTTTAATAAACCAAACATAGTAAAAGCCACCAGCTATTAAGAGCATGATAATTATCGATCCCATTCTTCTTCTTTCCTCCTTTACATACTCCAAAAATCGTCGTAATCAACATTCTTTCCCAGATCACGCAGAGCTTTTATGATCTTAGCTGCACTCTTCATGGATGGAAGGAACGCATCCCCGCTACATATCCGGCTTATCGTCGATTTATTGACTCCGCTTCGTTTTACCAAATCCTCTTGTGAGATTCCTTGCTTATCTAACCATTTTCCGAACTTGGAACGCGGCTTTCCCAGACCCCAGGGCATTACTCATACCTCCATTACTCGATTAACTAATATCAAGCATGGTCAAAAATTTCTTTTTTCAAACGTTGCTAAAAAGAGAAACATGGACAATCAGCAGCCCATATCTTAAACCATGGGCGTTGTATTTTAGGCTGTATTTTCGCCCGTATCAACTATGAGGGATACACCCAAGGAGGGCATTAACCGTGGAATATCAAGTATTGGGTAAGCTTTCTGAATTGGCTACTCTATCGAAACAGTTTCCTTCTCTTGTTTCTTTAGAAGTGATTGTTCATCAATCTTCTTACTTTTGGGGGTGGGTGGAGAAAAACAAAAAAATGATTAATCGATTGGGTAGGGTAGTACCCTTGGTCACCTATGCTATGTTTAAGCCCACCTTTGCTTTTGCCGCCACAGCAGCCGGGGGCTTAGGTTTCTTTGCCGGGCATGGGGTGATCCTGCTGCACATGCTTATTGTTGGCTTCCTTACTCTATTGGTAACTACATTCTTGAAGTTTACTGGCAGAGGGGATCTTGCCCCGTTGGTCGTCTTTGTTGGTGGGGGAATTATCCTTTATGAAGTGATTGGGCTATTCAATGCCATTTATAAAGCTATAGCCACATTCCTTCAGGTTTAGGTGGTGATATCCGTGAATCTTGAATCATTGATTATCAAATATACCTTGGGGGCTGTCTTTGTTGGTGTGACCCTTCTGTTTGCAGGGAAGGTCATTGTTCTTGTAGTTTCTTACCTGAAGATCAAAGGATTATCTATCATCACCGGGGAGGCCGTAAGGGAGTGGATATTTGACGCTATCTGGAATGGAGGGAAAGAGTAATGTTGTTCAAGGCTGCTTTTTATCCAGTCAACCGAAAAGCATTAAATAAAGCCTCTGAAGAGGGGAAGCATTATCAGATTTACGTAGAAAAAGAGGCTGAGTTTAAGCCCAGCCAATACAATAATTTTTTTGATTCTCTCTATACAATTTATGACCCGAAACACCGGAATAGATGGGTTTCCTTTGAGTTTTGGGGGACCCATAAGGGAATAGGGCTTTACTCTTGGTTGTCCGGGGGAGTGTCCGCAGACTTCATGCAATCCAATATAAATTCGGTCCATCCGGCGGCTGAAATAGTCCCCGTTGAAAAGGATTATGCTGCCTTTGGAAAGCATTATGGGAAGGACGTTTCTTGTGCCACTCTCGAGTTAGATAGTCATTACCTGTTTAATCTTCTTCAATCGGATGGGGAAAGGGCAGGGGCGGACGTTATGGCTTCCCTCTGTTCCTCTATGCAAAACTTAGGGGACCATGAGGAAGTAGCTGTCCAGTTCCTTTTACGCCCGGTTCATTACAAAGCCCTCAATATTGTCATGGCTTACTATGACCTTTACAAGAAATACGGAAAACGCCCAAGTAAACTTCACTATCCCTACGCAAAATACAATCCCTATCTTGAAGTCCCCAAAGCACTCATAGGAGCTGCCAAACATACCGTTCTTGGTTCGGCCGGGGCAAAGGAACACACTCAAAGCCTTACACCCATTCAAAAGAAACTTGAGGCAGGAGTTTTCTTTGATTTACTCATTCGGATTGTTACTATATCAGACCAATGGGGGAAAGCCTCTGATCGCTTAACGTCCGTCATTAGTGCTTTTGCCCCCACAACCGATAAGAACCGCTTCAGACCTTACCGCAGCTATTTTGATAAGACCTACTTCAATTTGTTTAAAGTGCAAAACCGTAGTAAATTCCTGAAGGACTTTGAAAGTAGGAGAGTCCACACCTACCCCATAGAAAACTATGTCACCCCGGCAGAACTGGCAACCGTTCTACACTTTCCAAGTAAAGATATTCCCGGCGTGATCCGGCTAAGAAGTAAGAAGATCCCCGTTCCAGATGGGGTGATCAAATATGATTCAGTGGAAGAGGCATGGAAGGATGGGGCTATAGTTTTTGGGGTTTCTAACTTTAGGGGCAGAAAGAAGTATCTCGCCTTTAAGGACATTAGAATGCTGATGCAGCACAGCTACATTATAGGGGCAACCGGGTCCGGGAAGTCATACCTTTTGACCTTTATTGCCCTGCAAATTTCACGGCATACGGGATTTACGTTCTTTGATGTGAAAGGCGATATAGTAGACCTTTTGTTAGAGCATTTGCCCGAAAGTGAATGGCATAGAGTGGTTTATATTGACCTTCAGGAAGATGAATGGTTTATCCCTTTCAATGTGCTTCGACAACCGGGAATGACGGTTTATAATCTCGCTACCATGATTGTAGGTGTATTTGTTAAGGTGTTTTCTTCTGGGTCCATCAAAGAACACTCCCAAACCATCCTACGGCAAGCCCTTATTTCAGTAATCGCCACTGATCCGAAAGGGTCCTTACTCGAAGTTTACCGCATGTTCACGGATGAAAACTATTTAGATGCCACAATCAAAAAGCTCGAAGCCAATGGGGAATATCCTGACGTTTTGAATTACTGGAAGAATACCTATAAGCCCATGAAACCATCTGCCCGGAAGAATGAGGCAGGGGCGATCCTTAACAAGCTTCAAACCATCACACAAAACGAACGACCACGCTATACCCTTTCCCAAACGGATAATATCTTGAAATGGCGTAGAATGATGGATCAAAAGGCTATTATCCTTGTGAACCTTTCCATGGGACAGAATGAGGATGAAATCCTTAATTTCTTTGGTACTCTTTTTACCGCCTTTATCAGTAAAGCTACCTTTAGCCGGGATGATACCAGGGAGGAAAACAGGGTCCCTCACTTGTTTTTCTTGGATGAATTTGAACGATTTGTTCATCAAGGGGCTGAAATGGCGAAATTCCTTGAAATGTCCCGTAGTTATGGGCTTGGTTTGGTTCTCGCCCATCAATCCGTAAAACAAATTCCAGAGGATCTTTTAGGGATGATTGAAGATAATACCTTTTCCCAAATCACTCTAAACATAGGAACTGGATCCAACACTAAAATATCTAAGATGTTCCCCGGTGTGCATCCAGAGGACTTGATAAACCTTGATAACTACCAAGGTTTTGCCCGGTTTAAAAAGCTTCATCCTGCCCCGTTTACCTTCGATTCCATTGACGTAAGGGACCACTACCAAAGCATAGGGCATGACAAGGTAAAACGGTTTAAGGATAACTACAAACGGCAGAACTATAAGCATTTATTAGCCATTAAAGAGGAGATCAACGAACGCTACAGCCTGGTTGAAAAAAACCTTATCACCGAAGAAGAAAGCCCAGGGATCAGGGGGAATGCTTCAGGACAACTAAGGAAAGGGGCTTCTCGAAATGGAAAGGTTATTGAAAAGCCGCAAGTTATCCCGTTATGAACGGAAGGAAGAGGATATAAAACCAAGGGAGGCATTACAGAAGGCTACACTTACCCAACGTGATAGGGAAGTTCTCCTTTCCCTTTACTATCACCGTTGCCTTACCACTGAACAGATTGCAGAAATGCACTTTCGATTTAATGACCACGGCAAAGAAAACTCCCAAGCGTTAGTTATTGCAAGGCGTAGGCTTCGTAAGCTGTTTGATCTAAAGCTTATTGACCGTTTCTTTATCAACGTAGGAGAGAATAACGGCAGCTCACAAGCCCATATGATACTGGATCAATTGGGGGCGAGGATTGTTGCCGGGATATTGAACACCACTGTTCAAGATTTAGGATGGAAGTATGAAATGAACGCAGTCCGGCTGCCATACTTAGACCACATGTTGGAGGTAAATGACTTTTACCTTTGCTTGTTACGTGCCGCCAGGTCTAAAGGGCATGAGATAGGCGAATTTAAAACAGAGAATCTTACCCGGTATGAGTTTAAACACGGGTCCCGGATCATCTTCAATCCAGATGCCTATGGAACATACTTCGCAGGGGAAACGGGCTTTCACTTCTTTCACGAACGGGACCGGGGGACCATGACGCTGGATACATTTCAGAAGAAGCATAGACGATACGCAGCTTTCTATCAGTCTGAAGAATACCTGAATTACTTTGACAGCTTCCCCCTTGTTTTGACCGTTGCCCCTACATGGGAAAGGGCTTTGGCCTTGAGGGAATGTATCTATGCCATTGATAACACGGATATACAGTGGCTTTTTACCTCGGATGATTTAGCGAAGACAAATGTGCTGGGACCAATATGGATAGGAAAAGAAAATCACCCGGTTAGCCTTATACCCCTTTCATAAGAGAGGGGATTTTTTATTCAACCCCAAAGTAACTTTTCATCACTTCTTCTACGTTTTGCTTTACCACATGCCACGGAAGCGAAGTCACATGATGGTAGCCACGGATCACATATTTAATTTCTACCTCTGTTTCCGTCCGTTTTTCCTCATACACCTTGATGCCATTGGAGCGAAATAAACGCCGGGCATCATACCATTCCTTTTCCGCCTTCTTCAAAGCAGATTCCATTAGGGCAATGTATGGCCCCTTTGTTTTAATTTCTGATTCCTCAAGGATTTTCTTATCCCGGTGAAGCACAGTGATCACCATTGGAATGATAACGGAACGTTTAATAGCTTGCATTTCTTCATCCGTTGGGAACTGAACCATTTGTTATCACCTTTCATCAAAAGTTAGGCGAGTTTCTGTAATCCAATATAGTAAAAATGATGTTCAATTTTATACTGAAACAGACTAACAACCTAACTATACCTAAAAAGTAGGATTTACTGAAAATCCATGGAAAGGTATTATAGGTGTTAACATTAATGTTAATGCTTTTGTTAAGGTGAACAAAATATTAATAGGGGAGGGGAAAATATGGCGAAAGTATGGGCAATTTCAACCAATAAGGGCGGGGTTTTAAAAACAACCGTCACAACCAACCTGGCTGGTGTTTTATCACAACAGGGGAAAATGGTGCTCATCATTGATACTGACAATCAGGGCAACGTAGCTTTAACATTTGGGATTAATCCGGATCAATTAGAAAGAACCCTATATGATGTTTTAATCGATGGCATAGATCCAGAAGAAGCGATCGTTAAAGGATATGACAATATTGATATTCTACCGGCTAATGATGATATGGCGTTCTTTGAATTTGATTGTTTAACCGAAAGGGAGAAGTATCCAAGGCCGTTTTCGCTGCTTAAAAATGCCGTAGATAAGCTACGTTCCAAATACGATTATATTTTAGTTGATACGCCTCCAAATCTCGGGTTAACACAGGGGAATGTGCTTAGCTTTGTGGATAGTGTTTTAATTCCCTTCCAGCCGGAGAACTACAGTATGAGGAGTTTGGTGAAAATCCTAAAGGCCATTGATGGGTTCAAAGAGAAACACAATCCCAGTCTATCTGTTATAGGGATTGTAGCCACTCTTGTTGATGCTCGTACAAACCTACATACTACAGTCCTGCAGGAATGCCGTAAATTTTGCTTTGAAAAGAACATCCGTCTATTTGATACAGTAATTCCGCGGTCCATTCGCTTTGCTTCAAGTGTAGCTTATGACCGCTTACCAGCAACATTAACGGATAAAAACAATCAAATTGTTGGGTATTATTTTGAGTTGTTAAATGAAATTGAGGAGGCTGAATCAAGTGGCTCGAAAAAATAGAAGTATAGCTGGATTTGGTGAGGTTGCTAACGAAAAAATTAACGACAACAGTAATAACAATGTTAATAGTAATGGAAATATAGACATTGACGATAACAAAGAAGATGACGTTAGCATTAATATTAATAATAATGATGATTTAAACGAAGTTGATGAAAATAAAGCAGAAGATGAGGGAATGGATTATTTAGATCAGTTAATTGAAGGTGGAAAAAAGAAAAAGGATGAGTCTGTTCTTACGGGTATTTATTTGCAGAAAGATATCGCCCAAATCCTGGACAGGTTAGGTAAGAAAGGTGGAAGAGGTGCAAAATCAAGAATCGTTAATGATAGCTTGCGAAAAGTCTTTGCTGAAAAAGGACTCTTATAGATTGCATAATTAAAGAGAGAGGGAAACAAACATGTCAGATAAAATGAGTGATTCTCAAATTGACAGATTAATTACCAGATTAACTGATGTACTTTCTAAACTACATCCAAGAAATTTTAAAAAAGCACTATTAATTATTAATTCGATTCCGGAAAAGTGCAGTTTAGACAAAAAATCATATGATCACGCTTTGCAAAAAAAAGCAGATAAGAGAAAACTTCATCCGACTCGACCTGTCAGGGGCGAAATTTACAATGTACTAATTTCACAAGATAATGTCGGAACCGAACTTATCGGAAATCATTTATGTGTTATTATCTCCAATAAAAAGAAAAATCTATACTCTGAAAAAGTAAACGTAGTTCCTATAGAAGGTGATGGGACAAAAATAGATCCAATAAACAATATTCAATTAACAAACGATGATCTCGAAGATGGACATTTAGACAAGAATCCTTCAAAAATAATCGCCGCAGACATTATGACTATAGACAAAGCTCGATTGGATATAAGAATAGGCAAATTAAAAGATGAAAAATTGAAGGAAATTATACAAATGGTAAAAGATCAGTTAGGTATTTCCTAACTATATTTACTTGAAATTTATAATGTATTGGTTTATTATGTACTTAATCAATTTTATCAAGCCTTCGGGCACCGGCTTAATTATAAGCTTTTCAAGAAAGAGTCATTTATATCTTAAAGGTATATTGGCTCTTTCACTGTATTTACGTATATTAAATAATATTTTTCCATATAATAGGATGTATAGTTTATCAAGCCTTCGGGCACCGGCTCCAGATCGGAGCTTTTTCAAGCTATACACATTGAAGGGTCTAATTTCCAAATTAGACCCTTTTATATTTTCTTAATTAGGAAACAGATAACAATTAAGGTTGCGTAAATGTCCATTATCACAACCTTAATTCCCTAAAAATGGATGCAAAATCATTCATATTCCTTGTCCAACTGAATATGTTTAGAGAAAGTGGTTCAAGTTGAGCAACCGGATCAATTTGATCTTTTTGAGTAACTTGAGCAATTTGCACTGAGATATTTGCTAAATGGAGGATAATATGGACGGAATTAAAGTGGAGATAGGGGCTAAGGCAATAGAAAAAGCACGAAAAGTTCGATCTGATAAGCGTATTTGTGTTAAAACCAATTTGGATCATGAATCCCATTTGCTTTTGCACCGTCTGTCCATGACTGTGAGAAAATCCAAAACGGCACTCGCCACAGAGATCGTAGAAACTATGCTGCGGAACCCCGCTTTTATTACATACCTAATGGATAAACACAAAGTTCCTGAAGAACACAGACTAATTCCTGTAACCAATAATGGGAAAATCACTTACTAACCCTTCTTGGCATCCTTGGCAATCTTCACATACATTTTATAATGCTTTAAGCAAAGACCCCATGTTCTATCTGATGCACCTTCTTTACCACATTCCCGGCATTTATACATAGGTATTCTCCTTTCTTTTTTTATTATCAATTATTAACGAAGTTTTCAATCAATATACTTAAGGCGTTATCTGAAAGAACAGTGCTGTTAAATGAAAATAGCCACTTCCTTATTTGGGAAGGGCTTTTTTTATTCACTATGTATACCAGGGTTGAGTGTTAGGATATTTCTTAAGATACATTATTTGACAAAATAGAATAAACAGGGTATTATTGGTATACAAACAGATATAAACAGACATAAACGGACATTAACGACAAAAGGAGGTTATATCTCTATGGTATACGGAAAAATAATTCATCGCCGCGCTTATGTTTATATCAAAGGCAAATGGTATCCGTTATCTTTGATTGCAAAATAGAAATAAGGGAGGAAAAAACAATGTCAATTATCACAGATATTGAGAAGCATTGTAATCTAACCGGGGTAACCAAGGAGCAAACGTTTGAACTAATCAACCTTTGCAAAGAAGCTCTTGCAGAATTAGAGAATCAATATGGGGATTTAAACAAATTAAGCGTGGTAGAAAAAATCCAAATGCTATCATTATGGATGGAAAAAGAACTTCAGGAGGAGATTATATGAAAATTGATTTAAGAGAATTAATTAGAAAGTTAGAACCTGAGGTTTTTGGAGAAATGGATCTGGATGATATCCTCGGCTTTATTGGTGCTTTTGGTCCTCATTACAAAGGACTTTCAAACCTGGAGGAAATGAAGGAACTTGCACAAAAATGGCTAAACGAAAAAAACCGCCATGCGGCTACATGACGGGTTAATTCCCTCGGCTAAAGGGAAATTCATTAAGTTGATTCAATTATATCACACCTATTTGGGTTTTAAACAAAGACATTAAAAAGATGATGGGCTGGATTAAATCATATCCAGCCTTTAAAACTAAAATGAATTGCAGATAAAAACATGTCACTATGATGTCATTTTAGATTTTAAATATCATGCTACAATTTCAATAGATGTTTTTTGAATGCCTTTTTTGTGTGGCAATTGCACCGTGCCATTAATTATTTTAGTTTAGAATGTTACAATAAAAACGGAAGAAAAAATTGACAAACCATGGAAGGACGTATTATCATGCCTATACCCAAGTGATAGGTATCTTCAATGGGATAGGATATTGATAGGATTTTGATAAACCTTTTCGATTTCTTTCTGATATCATAAAAAAGAAGCCACTTTGAAGCCACTTACAACCAGAACTTTTCATGATACAATTTTTGTAACGATATTTTTTGTAGAGTTTTTGTAGAGTGTTTATCAGGTAAACCTTGTTAAAATAACATTGACCTTGTTTTGGTGGAAATTTCTTCTGACATAATGATTTCCTATATGAAATAGACAACGGGTTTGATACAATGAAACGAGACAAGCTATTTTCAAAGATTCTTAAAATAGACAAAAAGGTTTTGTTAATATAATTAACAATAAAAAATAAGGAAGCCCCTGCACCACCAGGAAAGCTTCCGCGAAGAGATTTGAAAGCCTCTATCACCACAATAGAGCTTTCTATTGAAGTCCTAACACCACATTAGGATTCAACGGTCCATAACCAAACAGACCGAAATAATTAGATTTGACTTCAGTATAACCAAAAATGTTAATTAGGTAAACAACTTGTACACTTTTTGTGATAAATTTTTGCCTATTTAGCAATAATTTTTTTCCTCTCTTCGTGGATGTCTTTTCTATTGGAACATATACAGCAGGGTAAAAAGGGGCTTTCTTTGACCACTCGTGTGGTCTGGAAAGTCCTTTTTGCTTTCAGAAAAACTGTAAAAACGAAGTGGAGGATTGATATGAAATGAACAAAAAACCCGAAAAGGGTAAAAAGAGAGATCGACGCGAGTATATGCGTAAATATATGAGGGAATGGCGTGCAAGAAACCCGGAAAAGGTTGCGGAATACCACATGCGTTACTGGGATCGTCAAAAGGAGGAAGCTACTTTCCGGTAGTTTTCAATGGTCAGGAGGAACCTAATATGAAAGAAATAGAGAAGGTTGCCCCGACAGAGCAACCTACACCAAAAAAGGATTCAATTATATCCATTATACCACACGATTTTGCTGGATATATCGGCGGATTTTTTCAATCTATTTTTGGCAATAACCCCCCGGGATACATAAGTCTGTTTGCAAAAGAAAGATTGCTACAACCATTCAAAAAGGAAAATGGGGAAATTGTCACTCACGGCAATCGTTCTTGGTGGTTTGAAAGCAAAGACATTACGAAAACAGCCGCATTTATTGCGAACCTGACCAATCAAAACAACATGGATCACATCTACTTCGGCATTGGGTTACAAAAGGAAATGCGCGGGGAAGTAATCAACGACAAAACCGGAGTAAAAGGGGTAAAGAAGCGTGGAACAAACGATAATACCATTGCTATTCCTGGTTTTTGGCTTGATGTAGATTGCTCGGAAGGGGTACACAAAGCAAACGAGGACCCAACCAAGAAACTACCATCATTTAGGGAAGCATGGGAATTGCTAAAGGAATTACCCTTGAGTCCATCAATAATCATCAATTCTGGTGGTGGATTATACCCGATGTGGCTCTTCCCATCACTATGGATATTTAAAGATGATGAAGACCAATTAAAAGCAGCCCAGTTGGTTAAACGGTTTGAATCTGTTGTAAAAGCATGGTTCGAACATAATCACGGATACCATTTAGACGGGACAAGCGATTTAGCAAGGCTGCTTCGAATCCCTGGCACTTTCAATAAGAAGCGGAATCCTGCACCTCGTGTAGAAATCGCAGAAATGACAGACCAACGGTATAACATCGATCAGTTTGAATCCATGATCAGGGAAATCGAATCCCTGTTACCTATGCCGGTGGAGGTTCCTGAAGTCAGGAAGGAACGGATCGCTAAGGATTCAGAATATCCCAATACGAATGCCGAAATGATTGCTAAGAAATGCGGATTTATCCGCCATTGCCGGGATAATGCTGCAACACTCCCTGAACCCGATTGGTACTCGATGTTGACGATTGTCTCCCGAACAAAGGACGGAATAGACAAAGCACATGAATGGAGCTCTCCTTATCCTGGATATTCATTTGATGAAACAGAGCGGAAAATCCAGCATGCTTTAGATGATTCGGGCCCGGTCCTTTGCTCAACCATTAATTCATCTTTGTGTAATGGGTGCAAATTTAAGGGTAAAATCAAAAGCCCAATCGTGTTAGGTATGGATCGTGTTGGAGAAGCTCGAGAGACGGTCAAGATAGCCTTGAATCAAGTGTTGGAAGGGAATAACGAAGCCGCTTTCGAATCCCCTGTACTCGGTGCATTAGCTATTTTAGAACGCGAATCACCCGAAGATTTCAATCAACTTAAGAAGGATCTAAAAAAAGGTAAAGTCTCCTTAACAGATTTAAGTAAAGCTCTAAAAAAGGAAAAGCGTAATGCTCCCTTACGATTGGTTGAACCAGGAGAAGTAAAAACCGTTCGAATAGCTGGCGATATGTTAGAGGATCCTCCTTATCCTGAACTCATCATTCCCCAGCCATATCTTTTGACTGAAGATAGCGTAAAAAAAATCATAATCAAAAATCAGGGTAAGGATAACGAAACGACAGCCTCAATGAATGTAGCATTAGCGCCGGTATTAATTACAGGATTAATGCGAGATGTAACACAGGGAAAGGAATCATTACGGGTTTCATGGAAGCGTCTAAATCGTTGGCTTAATGCAACCATATATCGTGAAGTCGCTGCAAACGCAAGAAGCATCATCCACCTGGCTGGAGAAGGGTTCCCTGTTACCTCGGGAAGTGCAGGAGAGTTGGTTAATTATATCGCGCTATTAGAGGCTGAAAACCTTCACAGGTTACCTATTGCACAAGTAAACAGCCAATTGGGATGGCAGGGAAAAGACGGTGAATTAGGATTCCTATGGGGAAGAACCTTGATCCATCCAGACGGGACTGAAACCAATGATTTGGATTTTGATGACCTTACTCCTGGAGAATGGCGGGACGATTTAGTTTCATTCCGAGGGATTGATTCAGGGGATGAACAGATTGCCGATGGGCTGCATCAAAGAGGAAGCATTGAAGGATGGATGGAGGCTGTTAAATTAGCATCCAATTATCCGAAAGCATTATTAGCACTTTACTCAGCTTTCGTTGCACCTCTTCTGAGAATATTACGATGCGATAACTTCATCATTGATTTTGCCAATCGGACAAGCACCGGGAAAACAACTGTTCAGCGATTGGCAGCAAGTGTAATGGGTAACCCTGATGAAAGAACAAACGATTCGGTCCTGTTCACTTGGGATGCAACACCTGTATGGATTGCCCGTGCAAGCAGTGTACTAACCGGAATGCCATTGATATTGGATGATACTAAGCGAGCAAAAAACAAATCAACCGTGGCTAATATTCTCTATATGATCGCAAGCGGTAAAGACAAAGCAAGAGGGAATGTTAAAAGCCTTAACGCCACAACGACATGGCGAACTGTCTTGATTTCAAGTGGAGAAGTAAAAGCAACATCTTTCACAACAGATGGCGGTACCAGGGCGAGAGTTTTGGAAGTAAGAGGATTACCATTCGAAGGGGATGGTGCCGAAGCAAGGAAGATTGTGGAACGGATTAACATCTTAACTTCCATGAATTACGGCTATGCTTTACCACTCTTTTTGAAGTGGGTTATGCAAAACAAAGATCATTGGGTAGAGTGGGAAGAATCATTTCGCAATGAAATTAGTCTTTATGCTGAAAGAACAGAAGGAAATGTAGCGGGTAGATTAGCAAAATATGCAGCTGCTATCAAAACAACATCCATTTTGGTCCATGCAGCGTTTCGAGATATGGGTCATCCTCTACCTTTTGACTTTCAGGATCCTTTCGCAAATGGTTTGTGGGAATCTATCGCACAAGAAGCAGAGGATGCAACCGGAGAAGAAGAGGCTTTGCGTGATGTTATTGGTTGGGCTAATGCTCACAGTACATCTTTCATTGGCCGGCATAAGACAGACATGGAAGGAAACCCGATGGTCCCACCAGGAGGGTGGTTCGGGAAGTGGGATAACAAAAATGACTGGAATTGGATCGCTTTTTATCCCGATCGAATAAAACGATTCCTTAGGGAAAACAACTACGATCCCGAAGAAATTTTCACCCATTGGAAAGAACGTGGATGGTTGGATTTCAAGAAGGGCTACCTAAAGCAATTACGCATCGATGGTTCACCACAATGGCTAATAGTCCTTAAACGAGAAGCTATGGAAGAAATCGAATAAGGAGGAACGAACCATGAACAAATTGCTTGAAATATATAATATCAAACCAAAAACGGAACTGCCCGTTAATACCCAAAGTGGGATAGACGGGCAGACCGCAAAAGTTATTGATTCCGTTGAAGATCCCTACGATAAGAAGGCAAAACAATCTGGATGGTTTATCTTAATCAATGGGGAAGCTTACATGAAACAGGTTTCTGTTGGAAGTATCGTCTTTATTGAAAAGCAGATGAAGGGTTGGAACGCGTGGCGTGAAACATGGGGGAAAGATGATCCAAGATCACAATCCGTTAAAACCCTTGTATCTGGCGGTTCATTTGAATCAGCTCTAACAAAAGCTAATGAATACACATCTTACTTCAATAAACCTAAGCGTGTGAAATAAGAGGGAAGAAAAACCATTGGGAGAAATGCCTTGATGAAACACCTTTAACCTTTATCAAATAATAAAGGAGCTCAACAATGGTTAAGTTTATAGTTTCAAACCAAATCGAATTGCAAACTGGTGAACTTCCTGCATTAATTGAAAAAAGATTAATCAGTGATTTGACCTTAGAAAACCCCGTTTACATACAAGCCCTAAAGTATGGGCATAGCATCCACGACAAACCCAAACACCTCAAGCTTTATAGGTATGAAGGGGATACCCTCGTACTACCTCGCGGTGTTGGCGGAAGGTTGGTCAAATATCTTCAAGATAGCAAAGTAAAATATCAATTGATTGACCGCCGTTTAAAACTGCAGCCTGTAGAATTCCATTCTTCCATTAATTTGCGTGGTTATCAAGAAACAGCCGTCTCCAAAGTGGTTCAATGGCGGCAAGGAGGCATATGTGCCCCATGTGGGGCGGGTAAAACCATGATTATGCTGGAGGCAATGGCAAGGATCGGGCAACCAACCTTATTCATTGTTCACACTAAAGAATTGCTTGATCAAATCATAGATAGAGCTTGTTCTGTGATAGACCTCGATCGTGATGAGATCGGAATCATCGGGGATGGTAGCTTCACCATTGGGGGAAGAATGACCGTTGCCTTAATTCAAACCTTATCCAAGGCGGACTTAAGCGATATCACTAATAAATTCGGGGCTATATTCGTTGATGAAGCGCATCATCTCGCTGCAAAAAGCTTCTTTTATCCCATATCCATGTTCCCAGCTCTCTATCGAATTTGGGTAAGTGCTACTCCTGAACGATCAGATGGATTGACGAAAATGGTTTACGCTGCCGGCGGGCCCATCGTACACACTATTAATCAAAATGAAGTCCCGACAATGATCCCGGAATTGCGTGTCATTGAAACGGATTATGATGGCATGGATGAAGAATACACCTATCTTATGAGTGATTTAATCAATGATAAAGATAGGAACGATTTAATAGTCCAAACCATATCTTCAGAAGCCAACGGAAATTATTCATTGGTTTTATCGGATAGAGTGGAGCACTTAGAAATCTTGAAACCGATGCTGCAGCGTCAATTACCCCATTTGACCATTGAGTTTTTGACCGGAAGCATGAAGAAAAAAGAAAGATCCGATGTGATGGAACGGGTAAAAAATAAAGAAGTTGATATTCTTCTTGCCACTCAATTGGCACGTGAGGGATTAGATATTACCCATCTCAACCGTTTATATCTTGCTACACCTAAGAAAGCAGGTGGAGCCGTTCAACAGGAAGTAGGCCGCGTCATGCGTCCATGTGAAGGTAAGACGGAAGCAATTGTCTATGATTTTTGGGATAACAAGAGTCCGATGTTAAAGCCTCAGTTTTGGAAACGAAGAGAGATTTATAAAAAAATAGGAATGGACTGGCAACCCAGCAAAACAAAAGCAGTATCGTTTCGCTAAACCTTTAAAATTGCACACTTGAAAGGAGGTGAAACAAAATGAAGAGACACAAAACGAAAAAAGAAGACCTTCCTACCGCTAATAGGAAAGTCCTCAGTTTACTCCGTCACGGCATGGCAAATGCAATAACGGTTAGGGAAATAATATCGTTAACCGGATACAAAGATCAAGAAATTCGTCGCTCAGTCCAGGAATTGGTTGTAAAGTTTGGCTATCTAATTGGTACAAGTAATGATAGAGAGCATCCGGGATTTTACTTAATTGAATCAGAAGATGAAAGAGACGCAACCGTACAAAATTTACGCGGGAGAATCAAACAGATATATAAAAGAATGAGTACGATCCGAAATGGAGAGCTATCCAGAATTGAAGAATAACAGGGGGCTTCCGCATCCCCATCTGCACAAACATATTGTTAACATTAATATTAACACCAATATACCTGTAAATGTTGTTATTAATAATAATCAAGGTTGTGATAATTGACCTTTTCACAACCTTGGCAGGAGGTATCAGGGAAAATGAGAAAAGAACAATATCCAGTATTAGCCTCATTTGAACGAAATAAAGAGGGAATGCTTTCTGCTTGGTGTCCTTTCTGTCAATGTTGGCATCATCACAGTGCTGGTGAAGGTCATCGTATCGCCCACTGTACGGATAACAAAAGCCCCTTCCATGATGGGGGATATGTCCTAAAAAAGGTTAAATTGCCTTAATAGGAGGGGGTTATTCCTTCATCCGAATTATTAACATTAATATTAATAATTACAATAACATTAACGTTATAATAAGGAGGAAGCCTATTGATGTTCGGAATTACTTCATTCCCTACATTTGAAATGCTATCAGTACGTTTTTTAAAACGAGATCCTTCCCTTTATACAGAGCTAATCGATACAGCAGACCATAAAGGAAAGCAAGTTAGAACCTGCTCTTGTGGAAATCGCTGTTCCAACTACGAAACAATAATGGATCAGGAAACAATCCTTTACTTCATGGCTTGTGACAAGTGCAAAACCATTAACTCTATCGGGACGAAGGGGACTCCTTTATGAGCCTCCTTCTTTTTTAAAACATTGAAAGGGAGGTAAGTGCTATGGATTGGATGAGATGGACAAAAGGACAATTACGTTTGTATGTTTCTCGTGATCTATTCAAACAGGATATTGAAAATGAATTAGAAGCTGCCGAAGACGATGTGAGAATTAGTACAACACACTGGAAAATGACAACAAGTTTTAGCAGCTTACCTTCCAGCCCGGTAGAGGAAGAAGTGGAACGCCGTGAAAGCATCAAAGAAAGGCTGCTCAGACAGTTGAAAGAACACGAAACCCAATGCAAGAAGATACATTCTTCACTTCAAACACTTTCCAACATCGAGCGCAGCGCCTTGGAATGGGCTTATATGAACGCTTCTTATAATTCTGATTTAAATATTGCTGATTTTCTAAATGTTCCTCTCAATGAATTTTGGAGGGTTAAAATTACGGCTTTGCATAAGGTCTATTGTAGTCTAAAGAGCACAACCCACCCGATTAATTTAGATGATTACCTGGAACGAGAAAGACAGAAGCGGAAAAGGAATCTGAAGATAGATGGGGAAAAACCTATTCGGATACAAGATCGGAACCGCAGAAAAATCTCACATCCTGATCTATATGATTTTACGCAGGGAATGAAAGATACCTTTATCCCATGGTATGAACTGCCGCGTTTAGCAGAGTTTGTCCATTTAGCCAAAGGAGTAAGGTAACAAAATAAATGGAAGTGGGTGAAATAAAATGGCAGGAAAAATCAATCACAAGCAAGAGCAAGTCATTGTTGCCTTACTGAATTACCCAACGATTAAACAGGCTGCCGATGCGTCCGGGGTTGGGGAAACAACGATTTATAGATGGTTACGGGATGAAGACTTTAAACAGTCCTATAAGGAAGTAAGGCATAAAGCCCTTGGTAACACTATTGCCCGTTTGCAACAAGTATCTCAACAAGCAGTAAATACACTACAAGAGGTAATGATGGACGACACAGCCACCCCCAATAGTAGAGTATCCGCAGCTAAAGCAGTTCTGGAAATGGCATTCAAGGCTTATGAACTCGAAGATTTAGCACAAAGGGTGGAAGAGTTAGAAAAGCACCTTGAAGAAGGTGGTAAAGCAGGATGATCATCAAGAACTCATTATTCAAACGGGTTGAACGCATTCAAAAAGCGTTCGGCCCTTCTTTAGTAGAAGAATCTAAGAAAAAACAGTACAGGTTTAGTATTGATGAATGGACAGATGATGAAATCAAGGATTACTTCTTTAATCAGCCAGAACACTTGGTTTCTAAAGCGCGGGAAACAGATTGGGAATGGGTCAATGATGATAACCCGGGTGGAAGGCTTAGAACATTCCTTAAAGGGTGCAGCATAAATGAACTGAAAGAGCTGGAAAGGCTACTCCTTGAATCCGAGGTGGGGGAACATGCTTAAAAACAAGCTAAAAAAGTTGGAAAAAACCACAAGAGAGAGAAAACGAGCCTCAGAAACCGGAGTTTTCATGGTTGATGTAAACTACAAAAAAGATAGAATGCAGATAGATAAATTAGGGTTCAATGGATCGGTAAATGAGGGCGAGGAATTAATGTCCAAGTACCCTGGAGCGGTTTTTATTTTAATGGATATACCAAGGGATGATGAGGATAGTACCGTTTACGACTGGTGCAAATAAAGGAGGGGCAGGAAGCGTAAGAAATTTCGAATGTAGTACAACAATGCAGTACAACAAACGAAAATATAGAGAAAAACCTTTATTTATATGGGTTCAATGGTACCGGAATGGTAACGCAAAATGATGGTAAATGATGGTGAATGATAGCATTTTTTTTGCTACAAACCCTAATAAAACCTAACTTCTCGTGCGCATATAGAAAACCATGCGAAAAGGCTACAAAAGCTAATAAATGCTAAGGTTCTACGCGCGTATAGGAATTTTGATCATAGCGGAATTTTCCGCCGTGAAACGTGGCTCCGAAAAATCGGGGTACGGATCTCACTCCCTATTTTCGGGAACCAATTGAAAAAGAAATTTTATATGGGATTACTAATATTTTTCACGTTTGAATGTAGCTAAAATATCTATTGTGAAATGCTCACTCACCTTACCATCGTCATGTTCACTTATTTCACGGGTATTGACCGCAGAAACCAATTCCCAACCGTATTCACCAAGGTCGTTTAACGTATTTTGATATCCATTTAGATCATTATCATCTTCAATATTAAAAAGCCTCGTTGTGTACTCCCATTTTCTCATATGCGTAGTCCTCTCTATCGATATATTCCAAGGTAAACATTCAATTTCGAGGAGAGGATTTCCTTCTATCAGCCCGTTGAAGTTAAAACATCAGCCTTTTTCTAATACACAAACTCCACAAAGCTTGGAGAGCGCATGAACCCCTTCTTAGTCCAACACTGGAACCTTACTTTGCACCTAATTAGAGGATCAAGATAAACCCATTCCCGATCTTCTTTTCGAATAAGCTGTTTAGATATCTGATGAAATGCTTGACGTGCAGCCGGTGGAACAAATTCAACGGTCCCGATATACTTCCCACCTTTTGTGATTGACCACGCAAATTCACCTTTTCGGATCCCAGCAATCTCGACTATTTCATGCTGATAATTTTTGATCTTTAACCAAGAATAGCTACGGGTGTCCAACTGATAGATTGAATCCTTCCGTTTAGATACGATCCCCTCCAAACCAAGTTTTACAACGGCCTGGAATAAAGCATCTCCATCATCATAGGAGTCGATAACAGTTAAATAATCAGAGGGGCCCGCGATATCTGACAGCAGCTGCAACCTTTCATTCAACGGAAGATGTGTAACACCATTCCCATTTAGGTACAGGATATCAAATGCAATAAAAGCTGCCGGCAGATTACAGGATAACCGACGAATAGAAGTTTCCTTAGATGCCTGAAACCGCTCCATAACTGATTCAAAACAAGGTTTTCCTTGAGCATCGATCACAACCATTTCACCATCTAATACCACGTTTGCTGCAGATAATTTTATTGTTTGGAGTTCAGGGTACTGCCGGGTACATTCGTTTTGATGGCGGGTGAATAACTTAACACCATTATCCTGTGCATAGGAAAGAAGGCACCTATGTCCATCGAATTTCAATTGATGGATCCATTCGCTACCGGCAGGGGGAATATCAGATTTGTGAAGAAGGATTGGCTTAATAGGTACATTCAACATAATAATCACCTAAAGAAAGGCTATCACTACGTTCCATGGTCATCATTATGGGATTAATGGAAAAAACATCATCGTTTATGGTGTTACGGGTATGACAGTGGTGTTACGGTGGTGTTACGGCTCAAAGTATTGATATCATTGAATTTATTATATATGTAACACCGTAACACTAATAATTAATTTAATATAGGTAGTTATTATATAAAAAAAAATCACGTTGAGGCTTAACGTTATTATTTTTTTTTTTTTTTTTCAAATAGGCTATAAGCAAAACATGGTGTTACGGGTATTACGGTGTTACGGCATGGTTAAAAGTCAGTCGTATCAAGGGTTGAGGGCTTGTTCAGGTGTAACACCAGGTGTAACACC
>NZ_JAGGKT010000031.1 GCF_017873965.1 Ammoniphilus resinae
ACGGTGACGCACTGTCTGTCTGCTAGCGCTTCCGGCCGTCGGTGCACACGGGACTTGAACCCGATAAGTATAGTGCGCTGCCAAGCGCACAAAAAGGCAAGCCATACCCGGCTTACCCTCCTCCATTAATAACTTTTCTTTTTCATCTGATCCAAACTTTTAAATTCATACCCCTGCTGTCTAGCCGCATCAATGATCTGACCAAGGGCATCCGCATTATCCTTGGAAACAGCATGAAGCAAAATCACGGCACCAGGATGCAGTTGTCCCATGACATTATCGTAAGCATAACGCCACCCTTTATGGTTTTTCGGGTCCCAATCTTTATAGGCGATGGACCAGAACACGTTGGTATAACCTAGTTCTTTACTTTTAGCCAGCGTTCTTTCACTGAAAATCCCCCGCGGCGTACGCAAGTATAACATCTCCATTTGCCCGGTCAATGCCGTGACTTCATCTCTTACCCGGTTTAATTCTTGACTCATTTTATCGTTGGAAACGGTGGTGATATCCGGGTGACTCCATGAGTGGTTCCCAATGATATGTCCCTCTGCCACCATACGTTTGAGCAAGTCGGGTTGATCTTTAATATAATGCCCGGTGACAAAAAAGGTCGCGGGTACCTTCTTTTCTTTCAATACATCCAAAATCTTTGAGGTATGGCCATTTTCATATCCGTTGTCAAAAGTTAAATACAATTCTTTTTGAGTGGTATCCCCTAAAAAGATCGCCCCGTGCTTTTGCAAAATTTCTTTAAAACCCTCTTCATTAATTGAGGCAAGTCCGCCATTTTTGCTTTTCTTAAAGCCAAAATGAAAAGCATGATTAGACTCCGCTGATGAGGCTAAATAGGCAGGCTGCAACATAAACAAACACAAAAAGACGACGACAATGGTAAAAATACCACGATGTTTCATCATAAAGGTTCACTCCTTGGAAATTCAAGTGCACGCTCTCTACTTAATGTTCCCGGATAGAGTTGAACCATCTATGACAAAATAAACCAAACTACTCCCATTTAAACGAATAACTTGCCGCAGCAAAAGCGACCACCATCCACCCTCCAAGCAGCAAGGCTTCCGGCCACAAGACAGATAGATCTGCCCCGATATTCATTACTTCCCGTAAAGCAGTTGAGAGATGTGTTATGGGAATTAATTGAACAACCGGCTGCAGCCAATCGGGCATATTTTTAATTGGAAAGAAGATCCCTCCTAAGAATAGCATCGGGAAGGAAATGAACCCTGCAATCGGTGATGCACTTTCAGGTGTTTTCGCAAGGGCCGCAATAATAAATCCGATGGACATAAAGGTTAAGGTGCCTAATATCACAAAACAGACCAACAAGAACCACGAGCCGTTCACTTGTGTACCGAAGAACAGACTGCCGATCAGAATCACGATCATCGCTTGAAAGCCATTGAGGATTAGCCGGGCCGTGATTTGTGCGGCAATAAAGGTCGAGGCGCGCAAAGGAGTGCTTTGCATGCGGCGCAAAATTCCCCTTTCCCTCCAGGCGGCTATTTGTGCGGCTACACCATTTAAGTTATTGGACATAATCATCATGGCTACAATCCCAGGGACAAGAAAATCGATGTATTTTAAATTCACAGCTTGTATGCCCCGCTCCTGAATAGTCACCCATTGATTGTAATGAGTAAGACCCTTGCTTACTTGATCCACAGTCTGATTTAACACAGAAAGTCCAATTTGTGTGGCTGTTAGATTGGTTTCATCATAGAAAACTTGAACTTGTGTGCTGTTTCTGCCAGATAGTGATCCGGTTTGTTCGATCTCCGTAATATCCTTGCCATATCCCACGGGGATCACCACGACAAACTGCACATCACCTTGTTTTAGGTCATCCATTGCTTTGGTTTCATCGGTACCCACAGAAAAGGACACAACTTGCTGCTTTTCTAATGACCCAATCAAATCCCTGGAGGCTGGGGTTTGATCCTGATCGATCAAAGTGGCAGAAAGACTAACCCCTCCCCCATTTCCAAGAAAGGATCCCAAAGCAATCATCAGCACCACAGGAAAAAGCAGAGTGAAGAAAATAACAGACCGGTTACGAAAGAAAATCCGAAGTTGAGCCAATACTAATTGGAAATAACCACTCATTTTTCACGCAGCCTCCTTCCTGTCATTTGCAAAAATACATCCTCTAGTGTCGCTGACCGGGTTTGCAAATCGGAAAAGAGGAGCTTCTTCTCTTCCGTGAATCTTACGAAATCCAATAGTGTACTTTGCAGGTGATCCGTATATAAAATGTAAACTTCCTGCCTGGAATCCGCTTGCTTTACATCGTTTAACTGTTGTAATTCCTGTAGAAACCCCTGCTCCGTAAAAACCTCCGTCCCCTGTAAACGGAATTCGATGGCACTTTCAGATTGCAGACTGCGAACCAGATTTTCTGGGGTATCGAGTGCAATCACTTTTCCTTGATCGATCAAACAAATCCGGTCACAAAGGGCATGCGCCTCATCCATATAGTGCGTGGACAAAACAATCGTCTTCCCCTGTTGCTTCAATCGTAAAATAATATCCCACAAGGTGCGTCGTGCTTGCGGGTCAAGCCCGGTCGTTGGTTCATCCAGGAAAACCACTTTGGGATCATTGAGCAAAGCAAGAGCAATCGCCAGCCGTTGTTTCTGTCCTCCGGACAAGCCCTTCACTCGCGAATCCGCTTTATCGGTTAGGATCATGTCCTCCAGTAAGTCGGTGACCGACAAGGGATTATTATAAAAACTGGCATACATTGTCATAATCTCTCTTACTTTTAGCAGTTCAAAAAGCGAAGTCGACTGCAGCTGCACCCCAATGATTTGCTTCACTTGAGCCAGTTCAGTTTGGGTATCAAAGCCTGCCACCTTTGCTGTGCCACCATCCGGTTTACGCAGTCCCTCAATTAATTCCATCGTCGTGGTCTTTCCTGCCCCATTTGGGCCAAGTAAGCCAAAAACTTCTCCTTGTCTCACTTCAAATTGAATCCCATTTACCGCTGTAAAATCCCCGTATCGCTTGATCAAGCCATCCACTTGGATGATAGGCGTTCCTTCATTTATTTTGTCGTTCACACCATCTTCTCCAATCCTTTTTAATATATGGAATATGGGTAATTGATATAGTCAAGATTATAGCGGAAAAGTGGTTGATGGGCTATTGATTATGGGCGGGTAACTGTAAATGCTTGAAAAGGGGCACATATAAAGATAGAAACTTCCCCTATTAAAAAACGGGGGTTATTTCAGGGAAAATAAGGGGAGATTGACGCTTAACCTAAAAGAATTCTTGAATGAATGGATCGTGGACCCGGTTGCCCGGACCCACAGTCCACCTTATTACTTCCAAGGATAAAGAACAGGCTTAATCTCCTGAAAAGATTGCATCCGTTTTAACGCTGTATTGATATCCTTTAGCGAATATTCATTAGAGATCAATTTATGGAACGGTAAATCATGTTGGTGCTTTTCGATAAATTGAATGGCTTTCCAATAGTGACTAATGTCTCCCGAGAAAGAACCCATCACCCTCAGGTTTTTCTTGGTAATCATGGAAGGAGGAATTTGCACTGTATCGTCACCCAATTGACCAACAACCATATAACGGCCACCCGGTGCAATCAAATCAAGTCCTTCGGCAAAGGCTTTGACATTTCCGGAGAACTCAAAGACAACATCGGGACCGCGACCATTTGTTGCATCCTTGATCCGCTCCATCCGCTCCTTATATCCGGTTTTTTCAATCGAGATGACCTGGTCGGCCCCAAATTCTTTCGCCATATCAAGCCGTAGATCAGGGGCACCAATGGCGATAATATTTTTAGCACCTGAAATTTTAGCGACCCCAATGGCCAATAATCCCAAAGGTCCAGTTCCTTGAATCAAAACGGTGTCCGTATTTCGGATCGGGCCAGTTTGGTCCATCGCACTGATCACAGAACGAAAAGCACAGCTGCTTAAGCTGGCCAATCTTTCATCGATCCGATCAGGGATACGAATTCTGCCTGACTCCGGCACGACATACCCATACTGGGCAAATCCTCCCATTAGATAAGGAGGTTTTTCCATGGTTTCATACATATATCCCTTTCGGTTTACACACAGGGTGGGTTGCTTTTCTACCGTACAGTAATAACAGGATCCACAATTCGTATGTGACCAAATAACGCGATCGCCAATTTTCAAGCTTTGTCCGACGGAATCTACGTCTGCATGCCGGCCCATCGCTACGACTCTGCCTACCATTTCATGTCCGAGGATAACTGGCAGATCCACTTTGATAGAGAGGGATCCCTCCCATAAATGTACATCCGTCCCACAAATCGACGCACATTCAATTTTCACCAATAACGCCCTGTCTTCTAATTCCTGGGGGATAGGGACTTCCTCGATCTCAATTTCCTTCCCAAATTCACGAACAACGGCAGCATAACAACTTCTGGGATAATCCAATAAAAAAACTCCTTTCAAATAAAAGGCTTATTCCTTCTTTACGTTGCATATTTTTAAGTGCGAATGGAGAATGGGTCACTTATTTCGTCAGATAGTTCGATCCACACACTTTTGGTTTGCATGAAATCATAGATTGCCTCTAAACCACTCTCACGGCCGATCCCGCTGCTTTTATATCCCCCAAAAGGCGAGTTAAAAGCCGTTGCCCGGTAGGTATTCACCCAAACGATCCCGCTTTCAATGGAACGAGCCATTCGATGGGCTCTCTTCAAATTATTGGTCCAAATGCCTGCCCCAAGCCCATACTGGGTGTCGTTAGCCATTTTGATGACCTCTTCTTCACTATCAAAAGGGATCACGCTTAGTACTGGACCAAAAACCTCTTCCTGACAAATCCGCATCGAATTATGGACATCCGTCAGAATGGTAGGTTTGTAAAATAATCCTTTAGACAACTCGGGATCCGTTGGGCGTTCACCTCCCACCCGGACTCTTGCTCCTTCGCTTCGAGCGATATCTACATACTCTTCAATTTTACGCAGTTGTGCAGCCGTCGCTGCAGGTCCCATTTGCGTATCTGGAAGAGTGGGGTCTCCTAATTTAATTTCCTTTGCTCGATTTACAAGTTTATGGATAAATTCATCGGCAATGGATCGTTCAACAAAAAGGCGGGATCCAGCAACACAAGTCTGTCCACTTGCAGCAAAAATTCCGGCAATCACTCCAGATTCGGCAGCAACCAGATCAGCGTCTGCAAAAACAATATTGGGGCTTTTTCCACCCAACTCCAAGGAGACCTTAGCGAAATGCGAAACAGCATTCATCGCGACTTTTCGCCCTGTTTCTCCCCCGCCGGTGAAGGCTACCTTATTCGCCAATGGATGTTTGGAAAGGAGATCCCCTACCGTATGTCCATAACCTGTCACAACATTAAGCGTCCCTTTAGGAAAACCAACCTCATCAAATATTTTTGCAAATTCCAAGGTCGATGCTGATGTGTATTCTGAAGGCTTAAGAACAACCGTATTGCCCGCAGCGATGGCCGGCGCCAGTTTCCATGTAGCAAGCAGAAGTGGTGAATTCCAAGGTGTAATACACGCAACTACACCTAGCGGTTCCCGCAATGTATAGTTCAACACACTCTGACGATCCAATGGAATGACCGTGCCTTCTACCTTATCTGCCAAGCCAGCAAAATATTCAAACCAGGCTGGAATAGATTTTAACTGTGTATACATTTCTTTAAACAACTTCCCATTATCCTGTGTTTCAATTTTAGCTAGATACTCTGCATTTTGTTCTATAGTCACTGCTAGTTTTCGCAATAGTTTCCCACGTTTGGTCGGAGTGAGGGACCTCCATTCTGGAGATTCATAACATTTTCGGGCGGCACTAAAAGCTTGGTCAACATCCGTTTCATTCCCTTGAGGAATCAACGCCCATGTTTCCCCTGTGTATGGATTGATGGTTTCTATGTAGGATTGATCCGTTGCATCCACAAATTCCCCGCCAATATACATTTGGTAACGTTTCAAATCTGCTTGTCCCATTTATCCCTCTCCTTTGGAATTTCTTTGTTTCTAAATTGATTGAATGACTACAATTTAGTTTTTAAAAAGAACAACAAATAATAATTTCTACAAAATTCTGTTATTTCCTTCTGCAAGATAAGAAAAAAAGAGGGGTTTCTCCCGGTAACCTATTGGTAAAAAGAGCGAACTGTCCAGTGATGATTATGAAGCAGACCGAAAATAACAAAATATTCTAATAAGTTTAGTTTGAAAACGACATGTTTAAGATTTATAATGAAAGTAAGCGTTTCCATCTTGGCTATTTGGGAGGGATATTTGTGATTTTTGAATCTCAATACCGTAGAAGAGCCATAGAATCATGGGAGAGTGAACGAGAAGCAACGAAAGAGGATATCAAACAATTCATTGAGAAGAATAATCATCTTGTATTTAAACCTTTCCATCATCTACTTGCGTTGTTTAGAATTTCTTTCTTTAATAGTAAATAGTAGCCTTGATTAATAAGAAACACGAGACAGTTAGACTGCCTCGTGCTGTCTTGGGTACAAACAAGCTCGTTTTTTAATTAGTGCCCCGAAGGAGCAGATAAGCCTACTTTGTTGATCAACATCTGACTCTCTTCATTTAATCCGATAATATCTACCTGTTTATTAAGCCTTTGATATTTATAAATTACTTTAGCGATGGCTGTTACAGCCGAATGGTCCCATACATGGGAGTTGCTGAAATCAATAACAATGCGTTCAGGGTCTTCATTGTAATTGAACTCATCTACAAAGTGACTCATCGTTCCAAAGAACATTTGACCAGATACTTTATAGAATTTAGCACCATTCTCAATCGCTGTAGAGGTCTTAATGCGAGCCATTCTCCATCCAAAAATTAACGCACTAAGAATAACTCCTGCAATGACGCCTTTTGAAAGGTCATGTGTAGCCACCACAATGGCAACCGTTACTACCATTACGAAGGCATCTGCACGTGGCGTTTTCGGTAATGTGATGAATGATTTCCAGTCGAAAGTTCCAATGGAAACCATGATCATAACCCCAACTAATGCTGCCATAGGAATTTGTTTTACAATGTCACCAAGGACCAAGATTAAGAAAAGAAGAAAAACCCCTGCAACAAATGCAGATAAACGTCCTCGCCCACCAGATTTAACGTTAATCACAGATTGACCAATCATTGCACAACCCGCCATGCCACCGAAAAATCCAGTCACAATGTTTGCAATTCCTTGACCTTTTACCTCTTTATTCTTAGAACTTTTTGTTTCAGTCATCTCATCAACAATGGTAGCTGTTAACAGAGATTCTAAGATCCCTACAATGGATAAGGGTAAGGAGTAAGGAAGAATAATGAGCAAGGTTTCTAGGGATAGCTCAACGTTTGCCATGTGAAACACTGGTAACGCTCGAGTTATATCTCCCATATCCCCTACAGTTCGAACACCAATTCCCGCATAAATCGATACGGCTGTCATGATAATAATTGCGATCAGTGGAGATGGGACAGCCTTTGTAAATCGAGGTAAGATATATATAATAGCCAACGTCGCTGCTACCATTGCATACATTTGCCATGATTCACCCACGAAGTGAGGTAACTGAGCCATAAAAATCAGGATAGCCAATGCATTGACAAATCCTAGAATGACAGAATGCGGAACAAAGGTAATAAATCTTCCTATTTTCAACATCCCAAAGACGAATTGTAAAATACCTGTTAGCAACGTAGCCGCAAATAAATACTCTATACCATGCTCTTTTACAAGGTCGACCATGAGTAGCGCCATTGCACCTGTTGCTGCTGAAATCATTCCCGGACGCCCACCAACGAAAGCAATCACAACTGCCATACAGAATGATGCATATAACCCCACCATAGGGTCTACTCCTGCAATGATGGAAAAGGCAATAGCCTCCGGAATCAAGGCTAACGCTACGGTCATTCCCGCCAGTACGTCACCTCGAATGTTGGAAAACCACTCTAATTTAAAGCTCATAAATCAACCTCTTTCTCTTCCTATTCAGTTAAATTTATTGACTTTCCTCTCTCAGAAAAGTCAGAGCCGTTGTACCTAATTGTGAATTATACAGCAAACTATTGAATCTGCCCAACCCCAACATCATTCCATGTAAGCACTTTTACTAAGTGTTCAATGCTAAATTCTTTATTTTGCTCACATTTTCAGAGTTTTTCTTTCATTTCCAGGAATCCAGCATCACTTAATAAGCAGCCAGGATTATTGTTGTTAATTATGGTTATTTTAAACGAAAAAAATAAATGAATGTTAAAATATAAGTATGATTTTCAAAGGGGATTTAAAAATGAAGAATACCCAAAAATCCCCCCTTTCAATCCTCAATTATCAAAAGCAAAAAGCCTGAGAGAAACCCTTTAACAGTTATCTCCCAGGCATTTATACAGTTGCAATTAGACGGTTATTACTCTATTTCTCCCATTATTTTTAGCACTATATAGAGCCTGATCGGCTCGCTTAACTATGGTCTTAGGAACATCGTTTGGCTGAAAATAAGAAACTCCAAAACTGGCAGTTACATGGTCAACATAACGAAAAGAATGATTTTCAATGATTATCCGAAGTCTTTCTGAAAACTGTATGGATTCCGTTAAAGACCGGTTGGTTAAGATGATAAACTCCTCCCCTCCCCAACGCCCAAAGAAGTCGCTTGATCGAATATAACTTTTCACTAAGGAAGAAAACTCTTTAAGTACATAGTCTCCAACATCGTGACCGTATTCATCGTTAATTCTCTTAAAATGGTCAATATCAAAATAAATTATAGAAAAAACACTACTACTTTCATTACATCGTTTAATCTCATTTTCTATCCAAGTGTCTACCGCCCTCCGATTTCCAATATCGGTTAAAGAATCATAATAAGCATTTTTCCTTAGCATATCTGATTCTATATATGCAGAAACAATTCGCTGAAAATAAAATAGGATTAAGGTATATAAAACGGTACTAATATAAAATTGAATGAGCGTGTCATTGGCTCTTGGATTATGTAAATGAGGGATTCCCATTACTATAGTGATTAATAAAATCAAAAGGGAATATGCTAGTGCTTTTTTCCTTTCAAGAACCATAAAGATATAAACAAAGTAAATAGGAGACCATAACACATAAACATTAATAATTCCTTCTTCAAGTTGAGCAGTCAAATAATATACTCTAAACAGGTGGTAAACCCCAAAGACAACCAAACTAATAATCTCACAGGTACGCATCAAACGATTATAGTAGATGAGCACCCAAACGATCGCAAAGAATAAGCACAAAAAAGGCAGAGCTAATCCCATAAAATGATCAACAAAAGGTGAAAATAACCAATATGACGCATTTGTAATAAAAAGTAATGGGAAGATGATAAGATAAATTTTGCGTTTGAGTCTTACATACTTGTTATTCTCTGTAGAATCCATACAATTCCCCCATGTTTGCAACCTCCCTATTTTCTGTGTATTTATATTTTAAATGTTATCATTTATCGTGTAAATTTTGGTGGCAGATTCTCATCTGCCACCGCTAACAGTAATGGTTTCTCCTACTATATAATTAGATGCATCTGATGCAAGGAAGCAGATGACCTCTGCTATTTCCAGAGGGGTAGCTGCACGTTTCATTGGAACAGAGGCTACTAATCGTTCAAGGCGGTTGTCACCAGGAGCAAACTTGTCATGGAATGGTGTTTCAACCATTCCGGGGGCGACTCCATTTACAATAATCCCGTGTTCAACAAACTCTCTCGACATCCCTATTGTCATGGTGTTTACAGCACCTTTTGTCGAGGCATAATGCATACTTTCTCCCGCACCTCCAATACGAGCTGCCGCCGAAGAGAGATTGATGATTTTGCCGCTTTTTCTTGGTAGCATATCTTTCAAGATGGCTTGTGAACAAAGCAAGACGCTTTTTACATTCAACGCATAGGTTTCATCCCATAATTCCTCAGTCATATCCATAAATGTGCTTTGTTTAACGCCGCCACCAGCATTATTGACTAGCACATGAACGGCTCCATAAACGGAAACTGCCTCTTGAACCATTGCTTCAACTTGCTCTTTCTTTGTTACATCTGCGTGGATTGCTATACAATCGCCACCCTGTTCTCGGATGGCTTGAACTGTTTCTGTCGCTCCCTTTTCGTTCGAGTTGTAGTTGATCACCACCTGCGCACCCTTAGTAGCCATTAATTCTGCTGTTGCCCGTCCAATTCCAGAACTGGCTCCCGTAATAAGAACTACCTTCCCTTGCAAATCCTGCACACTCTCACCTCTTCAAACTGTTTTATTCGTTATAATATTTCGTCATATTTCCATTAGGATTGGATTAGCGTTATACCGCTTCACAAGGTTTCAACCCTTTCATAGGAAGGCTGTTTTTTATACTCCTTTTCTTTTCGACCTGCCCACCACAGACAAGGTATAACAACTAACATCTCCATAAAAATGAACAACCAGGACATGGAAAATGTCCCCGTCCAGTCAACCATCGCTCCGAAAAGCGGAGGGCCGATTACCACTCCTAATGAACCAATGCCTAAACTTAAACCACTGGCCAGGCCCGAGTATCTTTTCTCCACAGATTCTGCGGCAAAATTCATCCAAATCCCGTTAAACCCGGCAACACAGAATCCCATTAGAAAGATAATTAGGATAAGAAACCATTTGCTTGGCGTTTCCGGCAATACGGAAAGAATGATACTCGTGATGGCAGTGATCATGGCTATGGCGATTAAAACGGGAACCCGCTTGCCTGAAAATATGCGGTCACTAATGATGCCCCAGCCAATTCTTCCTACAGACCCTCCTATTTCGTACAAAGCCAAAAAGGATCCCGCTATTACCAAGGAATAATGAAGCGATTGGGAGGCATAAATCACCATGTACGTCGATACCGAGAGTTGTGCACCGGAAAGACCCATAGCAGCAAAACTAATGATGAGAAAAGGCTTATGCTTCAGCAATGGCTTAAGTGTTTCTTTAAGATTAGGCTTAACTTTGGCGGTTTCCGCCTCATCGGGGGCATCCCGATAAAACAGGAAGGACAGCCCCGCAATCACAGCTAATAATAAAACGGCACTGCCTATAGCCGGACGCCAACCGATATTCAAAGATAAAGGAATAAGAAGTAAAGCTGCAAGCGCCGAGCCACCTGTAACCCCCATTTGCTTAATCCCCATTGCCGTTCCTGCCACATGAGAGGGAAACCAATAGATGATTCCGCGACTTGATGTCGGATGCATGGCACCATAGCCAAGCCCCCCAATGAATATAAAGAACAGCGATAAAAAATACCAGGGAGATAGACAAGCGACCAAATACCCTAAACATAATACACCGCTCAGAATCAGCAGCATTTTCCTTGTCCCGAGTACATCAGCATACCATCCCGCCAAAATACTCACGATGGATTGGCCCACAAATAAGGCGGCTGGCAGAAGGCCAACCTGAGCCTTCGTTAGATCAAAGCTTTCCTCCATAAAAGGAGCAAGTGGACCAATGCATCGCCCGACAAAGGCAACCATCAATTGAGTAACTAAAAGCCAAAACAACATTCGCCAGGGTGTCTTATTCATTAAGTAACTCCTTTTCTACCTGTATCATTCACTTTTCACAGAGCTTTTCTAATGGTTCCTCGGTTTTAGTAAGACTTTGACGATCACACCCTTGTATTTTTTAGATTCCATTCTTTGTTTCATTCGACGATCACGCTGAGAAATCCCTCTAAACCCTCTTAAATTAGAAATTTTTTAACATTTTTTGGGATCACAATGACTAATTAAATATTTTTATTAATAAGCTCTGTTAAAGTTTGTTGTTGATTTTGGGTAAAATGAAAGACCCACCAATAATTTGATGGGTCTTAAGTATCATTCCGTACCGATTCACAGCTTAATGCAGACTGGATTCTTCACGTCAAGGAGAACTTCGGAAATTGGTTCGTTATCGACGGAGTATTTTAGAAGAATGAGCCCACTAGGTAGTTTTTATCCATCTTTTGGGATCTTCCCTTCTTCAAAAAATTAATCCCTTACCCGATTAAAATTTTTTCTTCAACATATCTAACTTTACTTTGGTCACGACGATTTAGGAGGGCAAAGGCCATAGTTAATGGCCCTACCCTTCCGATAAACATCATAATTACGATGAGAACTCTACCAATAGGTGAAAGATCCCCTGTCAGGCCAGCTGATAGCCCTACAGTACCGAAAGCAGAAATAGTTTCAAACAGGATCTGCTTGATGTCTGCTTGTTCTGTAATAGAAAGCAGGAAAACAATGAGGAATATAAATAGACTCCCTGTAACTGCAATAGCTAATGCCTTATTAACTAAATCCCAGGAAATCCTCCTCTTCAGGATGTTCACTTCATCCTTATTGGTAAGAACTGACCATAATGCAAGGAGAATAAGGGAAAAGGTTGTGATCTTAATCCCTCCTCCTGTTGAAGCGGAGGAAGCACCAATAAACATCAGTCCCATCATAAAAATATGAGAGGGTAGAGTCATTTGGCTAATATCTAGGGTATTAAACCCTGCCGTTCTTGGAACGACTCCTTGAAAATACGATGCCCAAAGCTTATCCCCCAAAGACATATTAGCGATGGTAGCTGTATTCTTAAACTCTAAGACAAATATAACAATGGTTGCTATTACATTCAAAATTAGTGTTATTGACAACACGATTTTCGAGTGAAGAGACAATTTTCGAAAAGATCTTTTTACCCATAAATCCATGATCACTGTAAATCCAAGACCACCGGAGATAAACAAGAGAGTTATGACTATATTTACAGTTGGGTCCCCCACCCATTTGGTTAGGCTATCTGGCTCTAATCCGAATCCAGCATTGTTAAAGCCTGAAACAGAATGAAAAACACCGTAATAGATGGCTTTTCCTATCGGCATTTCATTTGACCACCGTATAGCCAGGATGATTGCTCCAATCAATTCAATTAGGACTGTGATCGTAATAATCCTTAATACAAGTTTCACGACACCCTGCAATGCAAATTGATTTAATGCACTTTGAAGAACTAAGCGCTCCTTCAATCCAATCCTTTTCCCCAACAAAATGACCATAAATACACCTGTCGTCATAAACCCCCATCCTCCCACCTGAACGAGGATCAGCAGTACGATTTGTCCAAATAAGGTAAATGTAGTTCCTGTATCCACAACAGCTAATCCTGTTACGCAAACTGCGGACGTCGCTTCGAACAGCGCATCGATAAATCCTAATCCATGACCATGGGTTGTAGATATAGGTAACATAAATAAGATAGTACCGATAAGGATCAACAATCCGAATCCCAAGAGAAGAATTCGTGCAGGATCAAGTTCAATAAAACGAATATGTTTTTTTCTAATTGGCATATGAAACAACCCTCATTTTTACACAATGTCTGGAAGTTTATTAATCTACACGATCTCTCTCTCAAAACGCTTTAAATCGCTATTCTCTCCAACAACAACAAGGATGTCATCGGTCAGAATCGTATCTTCCGCCCTGGGGGCTATGTTTATTTCTGCTCCCCTTTTGATTGCAATTACATTAAAACCAAACTTAGCACGAATGTTTAATTCCGCAAGTGATTTTCCATCCATTCTATCTCCAGCCACAATTTCAACAACACTATAATCTTCGGCTAGTTCTATGAAATCCAATACATTGGGTGAAACAAGGTTATGTGCGACTCGGTTCCCCATATCCCTTTCGGGAAAGACTACTTTATCTGCACCCACTTTATAAAGCACCTTTCCATGACGTTCGTTTTGTGCCTTAACCGTAATATTCTTTACGCCCAACTCTCTAAGAATGAGTGTCGTAAGGATACTCGAATGAATATCAGCACCAATGGCAACGACAACCGTATCAAAATTTCGTATCCCAAGTTCTTTCATGGCTTTTTCATCTGTAGAATCCGCTTGAACCGCATAAGTTACATATTGGATATGTTCCTGAATCCGTTCTTCACTCGAGTCTATTGCCATCACATCATATCCCATTTCATAAAGCGCTTTAGCTACGCTAGAACCAAAGCGTCCCATCCCTATGATTGCAAATGTTTTTGTGGACAATGTATTACTTCCCCTTTACGATGAGGTAATTTGAAACAATACAGGCAAATACTTCTATGTATATCATTCCCTAAACCAAAATCATGCTCGTCATTATATTTCAATCAAAAGAGAACACAAAAAACCACAGGTACGGTTACCCTGTGGCCTTGAAAATTTTATTGATCACAAGTTCACACCCTCTCTTTCAACGCTTACGAGGTTAGCTGACGGATTAGGGCGGTAAGAGTCGCCCCTCTCAAATAACGAGATTCACCCCATGTGGCTGTTTCAACGCCACGGTTGGGTCCCCCGCTCCCAGTTAGGGATTAAGCGAATAAGGATCTATTTAATTATTTAGATGAATCATACTCCCCTCTGATAAGATCTGTAAAGGGATAAAAAACACCATCTCGATGCAATAAATCGCTTTCATGAATTCTTATCTTGTTATTCCTTTCGCAGATTCCTCAATACTTGGAAATTCAACATTTAGTAGCTATTCTATGATGCATTACTAGTTACATTTTAGCTGTTTTTGGAGAGTACAGAATGAATCGCCTCCTTGATCTCTTGGTAACTCGTACATCTGCAAATATTAGACTGTAACCAATTCTCAACGACCACATCCTCTGCATCCGGATGTTTTTCCATTAAAGCATGACAATTCATGATGAAACCGGAAGTACAATACCCGCATTGAAACGCCCATTTTTCAAGAAAAGCCTGTTGAATTGGCGTATTATTCAGTCCTTCTATTGTGGTAATTTGTTTTCCTATTCCTTCTACTGCTAGCATGATGCAGGACTTTTGAGGCATTCCTTCAATTATCACTGTACATGCCCCACAATCTCCATTTTCACAGCCGGGTTTTGCTCCTGTTAGTCCCAACTGCTCCCGTAATGCGGTTAAAAGAGTGTCCGCATTTCTGATATAGACGCTCTTCTCTTCACCATTTATATTCAAATGTATTTGTCGATTCATTCTGAGACCTCATCAAATTCTTTTATTATGTCAACTAAAAGATTACTTAAGATAAACTTTCGGTATGCTGATGACGCATGGTGATCATCCAAAATGGGGACAGAAATCTTCTCGATGGCCGATTGAACTTTGGATTCCAGGCTCTGCGATCGATTATTTAGTTCCTCTTCTACGCTTAAGGATCGAAAAGGATCGGTGCATAGTCCCGAAAAAGCGATTCGTATCCCATCTTCTGCATGAATAGCTGCAAGAGAAACAACCGGATAGCCGATTCGATCTATTTTTGTTCTTTTCTCACTGAGGTAAGGCAGTGTGGTCATCTTGCGCTCCACTCTCACCTGCAAGAGAAATTCTGGAGGCTGAATTTGTACTTTCCCATCAAACACATCATGGATCGGGATTTGTTTCATCCCCGTTTTGGAAGCAATAACACATGTAGCATCCGCAACCAGTAGTGGCAACACCGCTTCCCGATAATTGATTTTTCCAGTAATATTTCCGCCAATCGTTATTTTACAGCGTGATGTATGGTCCGCGATGCGATTACAAACTCGGCTCAATAAAGGAAAAGCTTTCTCTTCTTCTAACTTAGCTAATGGAATGGCAGCCCCTATAACCAATTGATCCTTTTCCCAGCCAAAATCAAGACATTCAGGCATCCCTTTGATATCAATTACTCCTTTGGTTTGGATCTGGTCCATGCGTGCCATGGTAATGATTTCGGTTCCGCCACAATAGTATATGGGGTTTTTCCCATCTACTTCCCATTTTTCATAGATGGAAATGGCCTCGGAAAACGATGAAGGCTTTTCATAGTCAAAGTTATAAGGAATCATTTGATTCCCCCCTTTTTGTTTGCCAAATCGTCTCTGGCGTTAAAGGAAGTTTATTTAAAGGAACCTCAACTGCTAATGAAAGAGCGTTAGCCAAAGCTGGTGCTATGCCGATCGTCCCATGCTCTCCGACACCTCTTGCCCCATAAGGTCCGTCGATTTGCGGTGTCTCTATAAACTCCACGACATATTCAGGCTGTTCCCCATACCTCATCATCTTATAAGTTCTAAACTGTGTGTCTAAGACTTGACCCTCCCCGTTATAGGTAAATCCTTCCCTTGTAGCAAAGCCCAATCCCATCGACATGCCTCCCATCACCTGTCCAGTTGCCCCCATCAGATTTAACACTTTTCCTAAATCAATCACAGAGACAGCCTTCTTTAGTTCATAGGTATATGTCTTGGGATCAAAGATCACTTCAACGGCTTGTGCCCCTACGGTCCAGGAGGGACCTGGTATTCCCTTTCCAGTTGAAGGATCGATATGGGTGAGATGTCTCATAATAAAGCTTCCTCGTCCAATCACTTGCCCCCCAATTGCATTTCCATTTTGATATTGGTACCCATGAACAAGGTCCTTCAGATAGAGGGATTTTTTTGGATTCGATTTTAAATAAGCTTTTCCTTCAGCCACATCGATATCCTCCGGGTTGCAAAGTAAAACGCTGGATGCAAGCCGACAGATTTGCTGGATGGCATCCTCTGCCGCACGAAGTACCGCATTCCCAACCATATAGGTAGACGAACTTGCAACGGTCTTCCAGTGTTCGGGGTTGACCTCCGTATTCACATCCATCATGACATGAATCTTCCCCATATCCATCTTAAATCTTTGAGCCAAGATCTGAGCGAGAGTCGTTTTTGTTCCTTGGCCGATTTCAACGACCCCACAAGACAAATTGATGCTTCCATCTTTATTAAAAGTAATCACGGCTCCTGATGATGCATTAGTTGATGAAGTGGATGTTTTCCAAAAACAAGAAACCCCTTTTACTTTTATTCTTTCATTTTCCACAACCGTTTTTTGCCCTTCTTCCCAATGTATTAGCGCTTTTGCCCTGTTTAGGCACTGGAATACATCTCCGATATTGCTTTGCGTCAATTCTGCACAAGATGGCGTTGTATCTCCAGGCCTAATCACATTTTTCAATCGAAAATCAATGGGGTCCATCTGCAGCTTTTGAGCCATGAGATCGATCGTTCGCTCAATGGGAAAGGTCAATTCGATGTGAGCATATCCACGAAAGGAGGTCGCGTAGGTGTGGTTAGTAAAAAGGCATAAAGAGTCGCACCACACATTATCTATTTTATAGGGTCCCGTACAATTTAAAGCAGCTGCCTTACTGATATCCACTCCTTCATCTGAATAAGCCCCGCCAATAAAATAAAAAGTTATCTCAGCCGCCATAATTTGTCCTGTTTTTGTGGCCCCCATTTTCACTTTTGCATCCAACCCGATATGAGTAGGGGAAGTCATAAAATCCTCTTCCCTGCTATTAGCCAATTTAACCTTCTTCCCATTGACCGCCCTTGATGCAATATAGGCCAGCAATTCAAGCTGAACAGCCGCTTTCCCTCCAAATCCACCACCGACAAGTGGGACTTTCACGTGTACTTTTTCTAATGGAACAAAAAAATGATCGTGAATCAATTTTTTTACGTCATATGGGGCTTGGGAGGCGGTCAAGATCTCCACTACCCCATTCGGGAAAATCTCTGCAGTGGCACATCGTGTTTCCATTGCTGCATGATCGGATTGTGGAAAGAAAAAGGAAGACTCAACGATAATCTCGCTTTGTTTCCAACCGTCCTCCATGGATCCTTTTCTGATCTTAGTACGGTTTGCGACATTGGTATTGATTTCTGGATGAACCTTATTGTCTTTGCTGTATGAGGCAAGGTTAGGATGAACAAGAGAAGGATTGACCTTCAAGGCATCAGCCGCAGATAAAACCATTGGAATGGCTTCATACTCTACTTTTATCATTTTACAAGCGGCCTTTGCTTGGTACTCTGAATCTGCGACAACAAGAGCCACTGGTTCTCCATGATGCCGTACTTTTTCTATCGCTAAAAGAGGTCTTCCTTGAATATGAGGACCCACACGAATCGGAATATCTTGCCCCGTAACGATGGCACGGACTCCTGGAGCTTTTTTTGCTTCCGTGGTGTCAATTTTGACGATCCGCGCATGAGCATGTGGACTAGTTAGTAACTTTGCATGGAGCATTCCTGGTGAGGAAAAATCCGCAGTATATTTGGCTCGACCCGTTACTTTATCCTCTGCCTCTATACGAGGAATGCTTTTCCCTATTACGTCCATACATATCTCCTTTGATAAATTTTAAATGTACAACCAAAATGGCATTGATTCATCTCTATCCGAATAGAGATCTTATTTTATTATTAAAATTTTTATTTGCCTTTTATTTGGCTCAAATTCGTAGAGGATCATTACGAATTATTTATCAGTGTTAATATTTTCAAATTCAGTTATTTAATTCACTTCATTAATCGAACCTCATTAGCCTTCTATAGAGCAGAGGTGCTTCCCAGAATGAGAAAGATGATAACAGCTTTTCTCATATTAGTTACTACAGAAATGCTGCATTAACACAATAAAAAAAGGCTTCCTTCATATATTCGGAAGCCTTTTTCACGTGTTATTGAACTCTATTCAACTCTTGATCTCCGTTAGAATGCAATATTATTTTTAGTTTCTATAAAACAAATTGTTAATCTGTAAAAGTCTCTGTTATTACTTCTTCAAAAGCATATAGTAATGTTCGTATTCTTGCTTTCCCTCCTTAACTATCTGAAATCCTACTGTCTGAACTAACTCTTTCATTTCTTCTTTTGATATTCTGTTTTTTAATGGCGGACCAATATGACCTTCAGACTCGGGATCAAATTCAGCAATTAAAGCACATCCATTCCCATTGATGTGCTGATAGACATTTCTTATGATATCAACAGGCGAATCAGCGTGATGAAGAACATCTGTAATCATCACAATATCTACTTTCCCTACAGGATCTAATGACCCTTCAGCATTCGTATAAATCGGTTTAATGTTTTTATTGTTTCCGTCTATATCTTTTAGAAATAAATCAAGAGCTTCTTTTGATTGATCTAAAGCGTATATTTCCCCCTTATTCCCAACGGCACGTGAATATTTTAACGTAAAAACGCCGGGTCCCGTCCCAATATCAAGTACCGATGATCCTTGCTTCATCCCCACAAGTTCAATCCATTCATAAACTAAGGACTCCCTTTGCAATTGTCTTCTCTTGACTTTTTCCCATCCTACATTGGATAAATCCTTATGAAATTCCATATAAATTAACCCCCTACCATCCAAAATCGATCAAAGTATAAATTACAAAAAACAAAGAAAGCAAAACAGATAGAGCAGTTAAAGAAATCATCCAGATCTCCTTACAACGATGTTTGATCAAACGATAAACGGAGAAAAGAGCAGTTACTAAGGTCATCACAATCATAAATCGCCGAATCCAAATGACCCCAGACATGGTAGCCATCATATTCGTACTCCCGCCTAATAGCATAAGAATACCCATGTGAAGCCAATGATGGGAAGAAGCAATAAAAGAAAACAGAATAGAAAAAATCGATGCAGAGGCTTGCCCTAATTTAAAATTCATTAGATTTGCTCCTTTTATTTGATAACGCATTTGTAAATAAGGTAAAACCTTTTAAGATTTGATGCTGGTCATCTTCCGATACGTCACCTAAAATGGATTGATAATATTGGATGGATTGCTCTCGCACTTGTTGCAGAGAACGTCGTCCTTTTTCATTTAATGAGACTAATACTTCACGACGATTGTCTTCATTTGAAACTCTATTAACAAAATCATTTTTAACCAAAATATCAACTAGACGGCTAACTGTACTACGTTCTAAGAATAATCGTTCTGCCAATTCACCAATGGTTAAACTCTTATCTTCTAACTCTTGTAAAGAAAAGACTTGAGAGGGCGATAAATGAAAACCACATGGAGTAACATTTTGTTCAAGCAAACCGAATAACCGGATAAACTTTTGAACGTTATAGCGTAGTTCTAATACTTCTTCTTGATTCAAATCCTACACCATCCTTATCAAAAATGCATAATACAATACATGTATATTACATGTATTGTATTATGCATATATCTCCTCGTCAATAACCAACTTATTTATTAGGCTTGAATATTGCATTATTCTGCCCTTTAAGGGGTTCTGCAATTTGAAATCTTATATACCTCTATGTTTTTGCTTTAATTTTACATATTTTTGCTTTGTTGAAGAAGTTTTGATTCCCCTGTACGTTCCAATTCTTCAACTGTTTTATAGGCTTCTTCAGGGGAATACCCTTTCCCTACAAGAACTCCCATGAGAATAAATTCCTGAAGAATGTGTGTAGCATTTATTCCTCTTTTAACATCCTCTAACCCTTCTTCCACCAAAAATTCTGTGTACGTTACCCATTCATCTGGAGTCTTGCCAAAAACCTCATTTGCTTTGCCATGACCTGAACCTTCCTCAGCAGCCACCGCATCTGCTTTTGTTACATGAACAGTGCCATATGGATGGTTGGGTGGAGCATATATTGAGTAAAGTTTTAGTGGAATATTACCTGTATTGATTAGATTGTGCCATATTCCAGCAGGTATGACTATAGCAGTATCATCGTTAATATTTCTTTTAAAATAAAAATGGGCACCCATGTTGGATACCCTGATCATTTATCGATAAATTTTATAAAAAAGAATGGATTAGAAATAGGATGGCAAATACTATTCCGGATCGCAAATGCCATTTCCGATCGAGCCTCTGATATCGAAATAGCCCCGATATAGGAACCGGAAGCAAGACAAGTAAAGCAAGCAATCCACTAATATTGTTAAAATCAAATTCAAACCCATACATGAAAACAGCTATTGTATGTAGGATGATAAAAGCGATAGCGATGATGGCTATAGGAGTATGCCATTTTCGGGCAAAACGTAATAAGGTGGATAACCATTTCTTAATATTGACTAAATCCTTCAATACATGAAGTCTGATTATACGAAGAAGCACATAATAAGCTAGCGCAAAAAATATAGCAATCCTTGCATTGGAACCAAAATTTTTAAAAGTATGTTCGAATCTCTTACTGTGTAAAGTGGATAACGGAGTATGCAACAGCCCTAAGTATTGCCATATAACTAACGCAATAGCTATACCGATAGCCAAGATTACCCATTTTCGTTCCATTACAGGAATCAAACTCTTTTTCTGATTACTATTTTCCCTTGTTTCCATTTTTCTCCCCCCTCTAAATAGAGGTAGTATACCCGACATTTATGAAAATTAAATGAAAACAATGAACCTAGAAGGAACTAACCTCATGTATTTCTTTTTCTGAGTACATTTTTAAGATAATAATAAAAAGTTAAGCAAGGTTTGCAATCATTCCTCTTGTTCACCTTATATGATTTAAGCGCACTTGAATTGAAAATCGTGCTGTTGAATAGACTTCTTAAATATATTCCTTGACAGGAATATTCTCCTTTAGGTATATTGGTAAAAATATTGTTTTAAAGGAGTTGGTTAAATAAGAGATGGATTATACAACAATCTTAAGCGCTCTTGCCGAGCCCAATAGGTTACAGATTGTTGAATTACTTCGTAAGAGCCCATTAACTGTGGGGGAAATAGCAGACCATCTTGATATTCGACAGCCCCAAGCATCTAAACATCTCCGTGTATTGCATAAAGCAGGAATGGTGGAGTTTACCGTAGAAGCGAATCGTCGAATCTACAAGCTGAGGTCAGAGCCCTTTAAAGCATTAGATTTATGGCTTAAAGAATACCGTGATATTTGGGAAGAAAAATTCGACAACTTGGATTGTTATTTACAGGATCTACAAAAAAAAGTAAATAAAGAGAATGAAAACTAAAATTTTTGGAGGAATCAATGTCAATTCAAATCAAAACTACTCATACTTTCAATGCTCCACGTGAACTTGTGTTTAAGGCATTAACTGAATCGGAACACCTAAAGAATTGGTGGGGGCCAAAAGGATGGACATTCGAGGTTTCAAAATCGGATTTCCGTCCGGGCGGTGTTTTTCTTTACAGCCAGAAACCTGCTGACGGCAACGTAATGTGGGTAAAATTTGTATACATCGAGATTATCGAACCAGAAAAAATTGTTTACACTAGTTTCTTTTCTGATGAAGAAGGTAACACTGTACGTGCACCCTTTGACGCAAATTGGCCTATAGAAACCCTGAATACCATTACGCTAACCGAGGACGGAGGAAAAACAACGCTTACAATGATTGTGTCTCCCGTTTCTCCGACTGAGGAAGAGATCAAAACCTTCGAGACTTCAAAAGAGATGGCTCAAGAAGGATATACCGGAACCTTTGGTCAATTAGATGAGTACCTAACAAAGATATAAGCCGTTTAAAATATCCATTAAAAAAACACCGACTACCGGTGTTTTTTGTTATTTATAACTCTCCCTTCTTTATGAACTTCGCAAAAATCCAAACTGGAAGTATTCGCGAAATGATTGAACTCGTATCCGTTACTTCAACAGTTATTTATACAGCCCATAGATATACCAACCACTCCATACCACTAATGCGATCCAAATGGTTATTATGAGTGTGCCTGTTATCCAATTCTTAGGTTTGCCTAGTTTTCTTTGTTCCTCTGCCTTTGTTCTGTATTCTTCAAGCACTTTTTTGGGGAACAATCGCAAAGCAATGTAAACACCTAGCGGTACAAGAATTAGATCATCAAGGTATCCAAGAATCGGTATAAAATCTGGTATTAAGTCCACAGGGCTAAAAGCATACGCAACTACACAAATTGCAAATATTTTCGTAAACAATGGCACTCGTGGGTCACGATAAGCCAAATACATCACCATCAAGTTTGTTTTAAGTTTCTTTGCCATCGTTTTCAATCTAGTTAATAATGATTGCTTTTCATTTGCTTTAGCGTCCATAGTCAAATCACCCTTTAGAAGTTCAAAACTACTGAAAAATCAGATATTTACCTCATTTAAATATTCGGTATTATCATTGAAGAATCCTGTCCGAATCTTATCATCCAAGATATCAACAAAAGAATAAATCCAATTACCGTGAACCCCATAATACAGTACCATTCGTAATCACCGATAGTAGTGAAGTTGAAAATGTTTCTTCATTTAAAGGAATATATTGAACATTAGGTGCGGGTGTCATTATTTTCCACGTATAAACCACTGGTATGTTAACTGTTGGATTTTGCTGATCTTTTATTCCTTGCTCAGCCATTTTTGCAGCCGAGCTGAACATACTCACTGTTATTCTCGGCTTTGTTAGTCGTTCATCAACGTATGTGAATAGAATCTTCCCATATGTTCCAACCATATCAATCCGCCCTCTAGAACCAATAATCCATGTTCCCAATGGTTCTAAAACAACTCGTTGACCCTTTATATCAATGTTCATTTTGTCTACTTCATAATCACCAAGATGTTCCTCATTAAGTATTATTTTTTCAAATGAAATTCTTATATTTGAATTTGGTTTGTCAGTAAGAGGTTTTAGCCAAGACGTTATATTTTGATACAGGTCTTTAACAGAATGTAGCCATTTCTGTTTATCTTCCTCATAATCAAAAGTATCTTTTTCCCCAGATTTATCGTTTAAAAATTCCTCTAAGTCCTTTAAGCTCATGGTATACACCTCTTTTTCTTTCATCTTGTTTTCTATATTCATTGTACTTTTGAACTGTAATAAGTGAAATATGGTCAATATCCGGCTAAACTTCACCCCAGATCACAGTCCCCCAGCTTGTTAAAGCTCAAAAGCGGCTTTGTCAGTACCGATTACCTGATAACAATGCTAACATACGCTTTTGAACTTGTACTATACCGTTGGGTATATCTACCCCACAATCTTCACCGCATTCTCTTTCAATTGTAAGATCAACTCAACAAACTGCTTCTGCTTTGCGCCGTCAAATAACTTGATAAAGCTCTGCGGTTTATCAAAAGGTGGTTTCATCAATTCAGAGACATTCTCAATGTAGCCATTCTGAACCACATAATCAATCACCTTTTTCACAAAGACAATTTGTGTTTGCGTAAGCGACTGATCATTGATAAACGTGGAAAACACAGACATAGCCGCATCGTATTCAAGTTTGGCGATTTTACGAACCAATAGACCAAAGGGGGTATCCTTAAACTCACGCTTGTAATCATCTTCCGTACCTAGTTCTCCGACGAAGATCCGCTCTAAACTCTCATAATCGGAAGCGGTCAGCGGAATATTGTTCCGCAACTTGTGAATGGCCAGGTGGTCACGATGGCTCTCAATATAGCGATTGACCTTTTGCCTGTAACTCTCAAAGTCATATGCCTGGTCCAGTACTTCTCCCTCTTTGACGGTTAGGATCTCATCGGTCAGATTGGTGTAGACTAGGGGATTTTTCGGACCTTCATCAACGATTAGCTTCAGCAAATCACGCAACGCTAGTCTTACTTTTTCAAAAAGCGGCAGATCGGGATTCTTCCAAAAATCCTCCGTACCCACTCTTTTGATAAATTCCAGCTTCTCTTTAATTTGCGGCATTGTCGCCCGCTTTAATAGTCTGGTACAGATCTCGATAAGCTGCTTTTTCCCCTTTTTAAACTGCGGCATCCCCTCCATCTGGGCGATCATGATGCCATACATGAGATTATCAAAACGCTTCGCGTGCTCATCCGGATCATCCATAAAAACCAGCGGAGCAAGGTAGGTAATCAGGTTCGATTTGTCCTGATCGGAAAGATAAACAAAAGCTTCTTTATGTTTAAACTTCTCAATGTGCTGCAGCTGCAATTTCACCGAAATGAGTTCCGTATTCAACGCCCGAATCTGCTTGTTTACCGTTTCGACCATCCCCGTGCGAATCTCCTGATAGGAATCATCTGCAAAAGCCCCATCCTGTAGGTGATGGATCAATCGAACACGCTTAGAGAAGATCGCCTCGGTTAAACTTTGCGCCTCACCCGCCGTCAACCCTTCCTTATTGGCCCGGAAGAATTCGAAGTTCCCCAAGTAATCAAAGATAATAAAATGGGTTTTATCCTGTCCTTCCCCAAATAGATCTTTGCGTAGCCTTGTCCCCCTGCCGATCATCTGCCAAAACTTCGCTTTCGAGCGAACTCTTTTAAAGAATACAAGATTGACAATCTCCGGCACGTCAATGCCTGTGTCGAGCATATCCACAGAAACCGCGATGTGAGGCACTTTTTCTGGCACCTTAAAATCATCGATAATGGTTTGGGCATAATTATCATCGGAAATAATCCGTTTGGCAAAGTGTCCCCGGTACTGGGGATAAAGCTTATTAAAGCGCTCCACAATATATTCCGCATGCCGCTTGTTTTGAGCAAAGATAATCGTTTTCCCCAGGCGATCACCGCCGGCCACCTTGATCCCTTTGGTCATCAAATCTTCCAACACCATATCTACGGTTGCCTGGTTAAAAATATATTCATTCACCGCCGGGGAGGGGATATACTCCGGCATCTCCCCGTCTTCGTCACTAAAATCCTCTTCATAACGCGCTTTGTCCGCTTCTGAAAGATCATCGTAGGTAATGCCCTGCTCCAAAAACTTTGTCGCAACCTCGATGTTATGGTAAGGAACCAACACATGGTCTTTTTGCACCGCGGTTTCATAGTCATAGGCATAGGTTGGTATTCCGCTTTCCATCTCAAAAAAATCATAGGTATTGCGGTCCACTTCGGTCTTCGGGGTCGCCGTTAACCCTACCAGAATCCCATCCAGGTACTCGAAAATGGTGCGGTATTTCTTAAAAATACTGCGGTGGGCCTCATCAATGATAATCAAGTCAAAATGGGCAGGGGTAAATAAACGTTTGCCATCCTCCGTTTTCGCTGAGTCGATCGCATTCAGCATCGTCGGATAGGTGGAAAAGACAATCCGCGCCGTCTTATCCTCTTTGTTCGATAAGAGGTTGCAAAGCGACATATCCGGCAGGTAATTTTTAAAGTCATCCTTCGCTTGTTTGACCAGCGCTGTCCGGTCAGCTAAAAAGAGCGTATTCGTGACATAGCCCCCGCGGGAAAGGACATCGGTTAAGCTTGAAGCGGTTCTCGTTTTCCCCGTCCCCGTTGCCATCACAAGCAACGCTTTACGATGGCCCTCTTCAATGGCTTCCGTTACCGCGCGAATGGCCTCTTTCTGGTAATAACGATCCGTGATTTTATCATCAATTGGGATGTCAGACAGTGGCTTCCGTTCACTTCGGCGGTTCATCAATTTCTCGAGGTCTGACTTGGAGAGGAAACCACTTACCCTTCGCTGGGGTGAAGTGACATCATCCCATAAATAGGTTTCAAAGCCATTCGTGGTAAACATCATCGGGCGTCTGCCTGTCATGTTCTCCAGGCAATCTGCATACAATTTGGCTTGCTGTGTGCCAATTTTAGGGTCCTTTGAAGTTCGCTTCGCTTCAATAATTGCTAAGGGAAGGCCGTCTTTTCCATACAGCACATAGTCCGCATACCCTTTTTCTTCTGGATTGGGCATTCCATAAAGTGGCACCTCTTCCCTTACGTCATCCCCGAAGGTCCAGCCCAAAAGTTTCAAATCGACATCAATATATTTTTTGCGGGTACGAAATTCGGAAATATCCTCCGGAGTGAAACGGCGCTCTTCCTTGTGCTTCTTCTTATCGGCAGTTAGACGGTCGCTCATCGCAGCAATTTGTGCACGCAAAGCTTCAATTTCTGAATCTTTTTGTTCAATTAAACTGTCTTTTTCTTTGATTTTGGCTTCGTCTAGGGTGAGTTTTTCGGCGGGGATTTTTGCTTCTTCAAAGTGGCGTTCTTCGTAGTTGTTCCCGTAGCAATAGTCAATCCACTGCACAAATTCGAATAATGCGGAGAGGGAAAGGATCGCATCGCTGCGACTGATCGATTTATCGGTGTGCACCGCCAAATTACCTAATTTTATGATATAAGGCAGCTTCCCCCACGTTTGGTTCTCCATCGCGAATTTAAAGGAAGGTTCGTGAATCAATGACTGCAGATTATCCTTATAGGGCATAGTGATCGTGTTATCCGCAGCATACACCCACTTCGCCGCCAGCTCCAACGCCTTCCGGCATCCCACCGCCGCCATCGCCGGAGAACTAGCCAGTACACGCTCCGCCTCTATACATGCTGACGCAAACAAACTGTATTCTGTTTGGCCTAACAGGAAATCAAAATTTGCAGTCATGGTTTCACCTCAGTTTTGTTTGGGGGAGATCCCTTTTTATTGTTGTTAAGATTCATTGTATTTTGGTCTAAGATTTTGATGAAGTTCATTCACGTGGGTTCCAACAGTCTCATTGAACTTCATAAGCCCGATGAAGTTCATTCACATCTATTCCAACAGTCACATTGATCTTCATAAGCCCGATGAAGTTCATTCCTGCCTATTCCTACAGTCACATTGATCTTCATAGGCCTGATGAAGTTCATTCCTGCCTATTCCTACAGTCACTTTGGTCTTCATAAGCCTGATGATGACCATTCTTGTGAATTCCAACGGTCGTTTTGGTCTTCATAAGCCTGATGAAGTTCATTCATGTTTTATCAGGGGGTCAGACCCCAGCCGAAATTTGTCGAATCGACCATATGAAAATAAATATTCTTTCTATTGATTCGCACAAATTTCGATTGGGAGTCAGACCCCCTTCTCCTGCCTTTAATTTAAATAATAGTTCATCATGCTTTCATAAGAAATTACCAATCAATATTGAAATGGTTCGAAAGTTTTTTTGTCCTTCAAACTTTTCAACGAAGGTTGATATTTCTTTTCAGTTCAAGGGGTGGAAGTATAGTGTGGGGGTCTGACCCCCCTTCTTCCCCTTTATCCTTCTTTTAGTCAAAATACCTGCTCATCAAGCTGTCAAAAAGGTACTGAGTCTCGTCGATCGCCTTTTTGACAAGGGATTTTTGTTCTTCGATTTTAGTGACGATGTTCGCGAATTTAATTAAAAGTTCTACGGGTGGATAAGGAATATCAATATCGTTAAGCTTTGCCTGGTTCAGTTTTGGTTGAGCCGAACCCGTCACATATCTACTTATATCTATATTGTTTATGAAGTATTCAATATATAACTGTATATAATAGTCATCAAATTTTAAAACATGAGCATGATTATTGACCCAACACTTTCCAGAAACAGAAAAAGCAATAGGAGTAACTCTGGCTAACAAATTAGCTCCATCTTCAGATACTAATAAATATGAACCATCAAAAATAAAATTTTTTACATAATCGACTATTCCTGATGCACCATAATATGGATATATACCTTTTTCCCTATCTTTGGAGGTTATTGGAACTCTTTTGCTGTCTAGATTCTCACATAGCTCAATTAGTTTCTTAATCTTCCACCCCTTCTCATTCCTAACAGGATCCCCAAACATCTCATAAAAAGTAGATTTAATAAGGTTATCCAGCTCTACAAGCTGCTGTTTGCTCATGGCAAGTAAGCCAGCTACGGTATCTAGGGTTCTGGTAATTTGTTTTTGTGTTTCAAGTGGGGGGAGTGGAACTAATGTACTTTCTAAGAAAGCTTTTGGTACCCTTTTTTGACCTGCACTACCAGTCATGTTTCTTTCTGCTATTTTTCTAAATCCTGAATATGATAGGAATCTATAAACCCAATCACTTGTGACCAAATTTTTATTGGGTCGAAGTACATGAAATTCGGTAGATCCAACGCCTAAACCGTTAATCAATCCACGCGCTATCGTACCTTTCCCATTTTCCATACATGGAGTTATTTTTGCAAATAGAACATCATCCTCAATAAAATAAGAAAAGCCATTACTAACATCAGAATAATTTCTTTTATTACTTGTGTTTATCCTGCCGTCTTCGGTTACATCAGACATAGGAATAAACGACACCTCATTTAGTTCCATGTAGAGATCCTGAGTCAACTTTTTAGGAGGGTTAATTGTACACACATCCCCCAACCTCACCATTTCCCACTTACTCACCAACAAGCCCCCTTAACTCCTGCATCTTGGCAGCAATTTCAAGGTCCAGCTGATCAAGCCTGTCCATAATGACTTGCGGCTTATCATACTCTATCTTTTCATAAACAACCTCTTTATAGCGATTGATAGACAGATCATAATCATTTGCCTCAATAGCAGCCTTGTCTACTAAAAAGCTCTGTTCCGTTGGCTTGCGGTCAGTTTCACCCTCTAAGTTATGAAATCTAGCAAGGATATCCGGAATATCGTTGGTCTCAACAGGAGAGCGTTTGTCATCCAAAGAGTAGCCATCGGCCTTCATATCATAGAACCAAACGTTTTCCGTTCCCCCAGCACCTGTTTTGGTAAACACGAGGATTGCCGTACTTACCCCGGCATAAGGTTTGAATACTCCACTGGGCATGGAAATCACTGCCTGGAGTTGGTGATTCTCCACTAATTCTTTGCGCAATGTTTTGTGAGCTTTGGTCGTTCCGAACAAAACGCCATCCGGCACGATACACGCGCAGCGTCCTCCTTTGCGAAGCATCCGTAAAAAGAGGGCGACAAATAAAAGCTCGGTCTTTTTGGTATTGCAGACGGCCTTTAGATTGTCATTGATGCTTTCCGCATCAACGGTCCCTGTGAATGGTGGATTAGCAAGGATAAGATCATAACCAGATGTCATGCTATTTTGCTTGGATACACTGTCCACATAATCGATATGCGGATTGGTAATGGAATGCAGCATGAGGTTCATGGCAGACAGGCGCAACATGGTGCGGTCAGTGTCAAGTCCGGTGAACATTTCGCTTGCAAAATGCTCCCATTGGTCACTGGTCATTTCTGTTTCATATTTTTCCCGAATAAATTCGGCTGCGGAAACGAGGAATCCTGCTGTTCCACAGGCTGGGTCACAAATTTTATCGTCTGGGGTTGGCGCAAGAAGTCGAACCATCATATCGCGAATATGCTTGGGTGTGCGGAACTGACCATTTTGCCCGGCGGTAGCCAGCTTGCCTAACATATACTCGTAAAGATCTCCTTGCATATCCAAATCTTTGATGTCATGCTCATAGAGTTCATCTAATCCGGTAATAATTTTTTGCAGTACCTGAGGCGTAGGGATGAGAAACATGGCATCCTGCATATAGCGAGAGAATGCCGATTGGCTTTCTCCATTCATCGATTTTATAAATGGAAACACTTTGGTTCCGACGATCTCAAAAATCACACGGGAATCTTTCGTTTTAAACTTGCTCCAACGCATGGCTTGTCCATCTTCGTCCTGTGAGAAAATTTTTGGCATAACTTCCCCGCTTAAAGCTTCAAAACTTTCATTTTCCAGTTCCTTTTCATCGAGGGAACGAATGAACATGAGGTATGTCAATTGTTCAATAACAGTTAACGGGTTGGTGATCCCACCAGCCCACATATCCGTCCATATTTTATCAACTTTGTTGCGAATTTCACCGGTTAGCATTTCTTTTAAAGCTCCAATCTATCTAAACTTATAGGTTAGTTGTCATGTTTAATTTTAATATACCATAATATCAATCGTCCGTTGTCTAGCAAGGAAGTTTCTAATAAAAATAAAAAAACTTATTAAGGCTTTTCTTCGTTTAGTTTTATTCCAATTTCAAGTCTTAGGTAAAGATAATCCTTTTCACATCATTGAGAGTTCACAGGATTTCATCTTTTAGTTTTGTTATAAACACTAGCGGAAATTTTTTCCGTTATTTCTGATTCACAGCATAGTTTGGATCCTATAACGGAAAACTTTTCCGTTGATATGAACGAAACCTGTCAAGAGAAGAACACCCTATAAATTTTTGCCGCACCAAACTAGACCTGTCAAGTGCACTTCTTGACAGG
>NZ_JAGGKT010000032.1 GCF_017873965.1 Ammoniphilus resinae
TAATCTATTTTTCCTATTATATTGGTCATTATATCCGTCAATATTTGGTCAGGCAATACCATCAACTTTTGGTCTTTTTAATTCAGCTAAAACAGCGAGGGATCTGTTTAGTTGGGATTGATGAACAGATTAGCACCATATCAAATGATTTTAATAGCATTCAGCGATCAAGGGACTTAACCAATGGGGGTAAATTGTCTTCGAATTTTCCCGGCAGTTATTCAGCTTTCTTAATCCCATTGTTCATCAATCAGATGACGGCCTCATATAATGCGTACTTTTTAAAACCAACAGAAGTATTGAAAAAGAAACTACATAGAGAAGGGCTAGTCATAGAGTCAGGGATGAATTTAAAGTCAGCCTTAAGTTTATTGGAGGGAGGCGGACATTGTTAGCTTGTTGTTTATAAACGCTAATAAAACCACCATCAAGTGTGGACCCCATTCGTATTGAAAATCCATTTTTGTAGTAATTTGTCTATTGATTTATGTTTACATTTCCGCTTATATCTACTACCATTTTATGTGTATCTATTAAAATAGAAAGCAGGTGCTATTCTATGAATAAATTTGCTTTTCTCGGATTAAACCTTATGTTGGGAATTGCTCTCATGACAGGGACTGGCTTTGCCGATGGTGATGGTCAACAGGATAATGCTAATACTAACCCTCCTTCTGTCAATAATAATGGGTACAACTACACCCAAACATATTTCACTTCAAATGATAAACAACATAAATTTGTAACTACATATCTTGAATTGAAAAATAAAGAAGGGGAAGTTATCGGTGTCGCTGGACTGGTTCAGATGGGCAAGCATGTCATTATAAAAGTTAATGCATCAGGCCTAAATACAGGAAAACACGGTTTCCATATTCACGAAAAGCAATTTGCTAATAATGATTTTACTACAGCAGGCGGCCATTTTAATCCAACAGGGAAACAGCATGGCCACGAGAATCCGAACGGTGCCCATCTTGGAGATCTACCAGACTTAATAGCAGATGAAGAGGGAAGAGTAGATCAAGCGTTCATTTTGGAAGGCGTTTCTCTTGAACAAGGGGGTAAGAATAACAGTATCTTGGGGAGATCTCTCATTATTCATGCAAATGAAGATGATGGGGAATCCGATCCTGCAGGCAAATCAGGAGAGAGAATAGCAGGTGGAAACTTACCCAATTAAATGACTAATCCAAATGGGGATGTCCGAAAATCCCTAAAATGTAAAAAGAAGCTAGGTGAAAACTTTTTTGTTTCCGCTAGCTTCTTTTTTTTCTCCTATTGAGCTTTTTAATAGTATCCGCAAAAGTTGAAATGGCTTCGGGCTTCACCTCAAAAAAGGGTAAGCGTCAAATAAGACAGTGTATCGAAACGTCCCTACAACTGTGGGGCAATCCTCTAAACTAGTATTTAAAGTTTTTAAAGTTAAGTTGAAAAACTTTAAAGGGAGGTTTCCAGTTGTAATCATACATTTATGAGTATTGCGGACAGATTGAGCCGGCTATGCGGAGTTTTGAGCCACTGTTTGCGGACAATAGTGCCAGTGAATGCGGAGTTAGAGCCGTTGGCTATTAAAAATGGGGGGAATAGCCATTGAAATGGTTTTATCCTAATTTCAATGGCTGCTGATTCTATCTAAATCGTTTATCTTCTAATTGTTCGTCTATAATCTCAATTGCCCAACGGACAAGTTCATCAAAATCTAAATCCTCCTCCTCATCCCATACACAAGTAGTCAGTAACCTTTCTACTATTTTCATCTTCACTTCTTCCGGTAAATATCTGTGAAAGAAATACTTAGCTATACGGTTTTCAACTTCTGTCGGGATCATCTTCCCACCACCAAACCATGACGTTCTCTCATTGATACTTCACCATCGACTAGAATCTTATAGGAATCATGCACTATGCGGTCAAGAATCGCATCTGCTATCTGTGCCTGTCCCAACTTAGAGTGCCACCCTTCTGGTGAGAATTGGGAACAGAATATAGTTGAAGTCCTCTTTATTCTTGATTCAATAATTTCCAAAACGTGAAGGGCATGCTCCTCTGAGAGCTCAGTTAATAGCCATTCATCAAGTATTAATAGATCGATTTTCTTATATTTTTGGATGATTTTACGGAAGCTACCATCGGCTTCAAACTTCGCGACAGCTAGTTCATCAAGCAATTCTGGCAATCTGATATACTTTACATTGTAAAATTGGCGACAGGCATGAATGCCAAAGGCATTGGATATCCACGTTTTTCCGTTCCCCGATGCACCCATTAAAATAATGTTATGGTGGTTTTGTATATAATTCCCTGTCGCTAGCTCCAATATTAGTTTTTTGTCCAAGTTACGATCGGGATGATACTCTATGTCTTCAATAGCTGCCATAGGATCTTCGAAGTTTGCCTGTTTAATCAACCGTTCCAATCTATTTGATTTTCGACGGTCAAACTCATAGTCTACTAAAAGATTAAATCGATCATCGAAATCCATATCTTGGTAGTCTTTGTTCTGGCTTTGTTGCTGATATAATTCTGCCATTGCACCCATTTTCATTTCGATTAATTTACGTAATGTTTCTTGGTTCATCATTATTTGTCCCCTCCAAAGTACTTAGCGCCACGGGTAAAGCCATGGTCATTATTATTGATTCGATGATTATCAACATTAGATTTTTGCTCACGCTTTTTTCGCCTATCCAATATCCCTTTTAAAACGGGAAGGGTCGGATTTGTTGATATTTCAAGCAATGTATGTGTTGCGGTTTCAAGTTCATCCCTTGTATGCTTGGTTGATAAATTCCTTAAAGCACCAAGGATGTTTAATGCCTTCTTTTCCGCATTCGTTTCTAGGATATAAGAGACAAACCGCACCATGGAGGGCCCCATTGTTTCTGCCCATTTACGATTGTTTTCGGGATTATGCTCAAGGTATAGTCTATGATTATCTGGCATGTGATCCCTATTGGTAGAAAACTGTCCGACTTCACCAATTAACCGTTTATGGGATGCAATTCGCGCTTCCTTAAAGTAAACTTCAATTAGGTCAGTGGTCAGCCGAACATCGACTTGTTCACGGACATAATCATATGGGACGGAATAATACATGCGTTCAACTTGGATGTGGTAGTTCAATTGAACTTTAGCTGTTTTCCATTCCGCAAGTTTGTAACGTGTTTGGGGAAGCTGTTGAAGGTGGGATTTCTCCTCTTCCTCAAACACCCTTTTACGTGAACCGGGACGTTTCTGAAAATCAATCGTATTGATTTCTTCCAGCTTTTCATGGATTCTTTGATTTAAATCCTCTATGTGAAAACATTGATAGTTTCTTAACGAGGCGATGATCTGTCGTGAAATGTACCCAACAGTCCCTTCAACACTTGCCTTATCCTTTGGTTTTCGAACCCGGCTTGGCACGATGACTGTGCGGTAGTAATCTGCCAGTTCACGATAGGCTTCATTGAGGAGTGGTTCAACTCGCAAAGCCTTTATAACCCCTGTTTTCAGATTATCTGGAACCAAGGTTTCGGGAACGCCCCCAAAGTATTCAAATGCATGGATATGAGCTGACAGCCAATTTGGTGATTTCATATCCAAAAATGCTTCCACGTAACTTAACTGGCTGTAAGGCAAGGCTGCAATGAAAACATAAGCCGGAATCTTTTCTCCAGTAAAACGGTCAATGATATGCAGTGTAGATCCAGCCCAATCCACTTCCATAATTTCACCCGGTTTTCTGCGAATTGGCATCGTTAATTTATATTTCTTCGCATACTTCCCATAATTTTCACAAAAAGTCCTGTAGGCATAGGGTACTTTTCCACCTTCGCGAGCTTCTACCGCACACTCATGATGCAATAAAGCCAAGGTGACATTCTTTTTTTGAAGCTCCTTATGCACCTTCTCCCAATCAATCGGAAAGTACCCCTTTTCGCTAGCCTGTTTCTCCGGAAAAAGAAATTCCTCCAACCATCGATTGGTCATGGTATCGTTCAAACTTTCTATGCCAAGCTTCTTGGCACGTCGAATGACCTCAGCAACTGTATTCCTAGAGTGACCAGCACTAGAACTGATTGTTCTTTGACTGATCCCATCAAAATACAGTTCAAGGATTTTACGACAATTAACCACAAAAAAACCTCCTGTATAATATTGTCATGCATTTTTGCATGCATTTTTTATTATACAAGAGGTTTTTTGATTTATAGTGCCGGCTCTAACTCCGCATTCACTGGCACTATTGTCCGCAAACAGTGGCTCAAAACTCCGCACATGTGGCTCAATTCATATGCAATAATCAATTTACGTTCACCCAGCATAACCACCCAAAAAACCACTTCTCCAAAACTAATAATTCCAGATAATATAAACTTTCGAGAAAAATGGGACTTTATTCCGTAGCAGGAAAATAGTACTACTTTATAGAAAAAGTATTTGTTCCCGTAAAAGGAGGGATGTATTCAGGTTGGGAGGTCAAAAAAGTAAAAATTCGGGGTGAAAAAGAAAGTTGAATAGGGATGTTACAACTCGGTTTAGGAAAAATAAACTAGCTTTACTTTTAATGTCTTTTCTATTAATTATTCAAATGATTTTTCCATATGGGGGTCTCGTACTGGCCCAGGGAAATCAAACAGAATCGCAAACGCAGGAAAAGCAAGAAGCGGATACAGATAAATCTTCTCCCACCTTACCAAAAGATTACTATGACATTGATAGCCATTGGGCGAAAAAAGAAATTGAAAAGTTGATCGATAAAGGGATTGTTACCGGAAGAAAACAAAACGGAGTCCTTGTGATCGATCCCAGTACAAATGTGACGCGTGCCGAATTCATTAGTATGCTGGTCAAAAGCCAACTGGAATCGGATCAGCTTGAGCAGAAAGTAAAGGAAGTAGCCCAATCCTCCTTTTCCGATACAAAGGACCATTGGGCTACAAATTTGATTGAAGTTGCAAAGAATCTTCAAATTACAAAGGGATATCCGGATGGAACTTTCCAACCGAACAAGAAAATCTCTCGTGCAGAAATTATTGCAGCGGTTGTTCGTGCGTATGATCTGAAAGCCAATGACGAAGATTCGACAGCATTGGGATTTACAGATCTTTCCGAGCAACATTGGGCTTACCCTAGCATTCGAATAGCAGTTGTTCATCAATTGACATCTGGATATCCAGACCAAACCTTTAAACCGGATGCTTTTGCAACGAGGGCAGAAGGAATGGTTATCCTTAGCAAATCACTGTCATTGGAACGGAATTCTCAGGAAAGTCTTTTGAAACTGAAAGCAAACCCTACATCATTTCTTGAAAGCGAAAAGGTAAGTCTTTGGATTGAAGAACAAGATCCGAACCTTAAATATGAAGTGAAGTGGCAGGCAAGCGGTGGAAAACTTGAGGTTAAAGAGGATCAAAAGAGTGCTGCATTCTTTGTGGAAAAAGGGGAAACCGCCACACAGTTCGTGATTACTGTGACGTTTACAGTCACAAATGAAGAGGGCAAAGTTCAAGAATTTGAGAAAAGTATTTCTCTAGTATTAAAAAAGCCGACGACGTCCTACGTAGGGGCTAACTCATCCCACGGTGGCGGTGGAAGTGGCGGAGGTAATGTTGGAGACGGGAATACGGGGTCAGTAGCAACAATCCCAGAAGCACCTACACTGTCTATTGCTGAAACTGGGGGCCAGCTGGTGCTAAGCTGGAATGCGGTACAGGGGGCCCAGTCGTACACCGTCAAGCGTGGTGAAAGCGGCGGTCAATATACGGTTCTTGCTAAAAATTTAACAGAGCTAACCTACACAGATCTGTCAAGGAACCCCGGGACGACTTATTTTTATGTTGTAACGGCAAATAATTTGAAAGGTTCCAGTCAACATTCCAATGAGGTGGTTTATAAAACCGCTCCGAAAGCGCCAGTTGTTTTTGGCAAATGGGAAAATGGGACAGCGAAGCTTAACTGGACGAAGGCCAATGGGGCAGACCGCTATCGACTTTATCGAAGTACGGTGAGTGGTGGACCTTATTTTGTTTTGTCCGAAAATTTAATAGGGACTTCGTATGAAGATGCGGGTCTCATTGAAGGAACAAAATATTACTATGTGATCAAATCGATAAACAGTATAGGTGAAAGCAATTTTTCATCGGAAATCGAAGTGAGTAACTTTATGCCTGAGAGGCAAGGGTTTATTCCTGCCATCGATGAGGATGGAGATGGCCTAACCAACGACCAGGAATTAACCTACGGCACCGACTTTAGAAAATCAGATACAGATCAGGATGGTCTGACAGATGCTTACGAGATTCAAATAGGAACAAATCCGTTGGATCCAGATACAGACGGTGATGGCCTGTTTGATGGCGCAGAAACGATCATTGGCAGCAATCCATTGACTGCTGATAGCAACAAGACAGCAACGAAGCAGGCGCAAACGAATGACGGGACGATTTCTGTTGTCGCTGAAGGGGATGGAAATCTTGTTTTAGCTCCATTGCAGGTTCAAGAGTCGGATAATACGCTGATCAATTCTTTAGAAGGGATTGTGGGGAAAGCTGTTGATATTACAGCTGGAGGCTACCCGATCGAGAAGGCTGCGATTACTTTTCGATACGATGAAAATCTTTTGAACGGAACTGTCGAGGAAGATTTGACAGTTTTCTATGTGAATCCGGATACAAAGAAATTAGAGCCTTTATCCGATGTGACGGTTGATGCAACTGCCAATACGGTTACCGCGGGGACGACACATTTTAGTATGTATCTTCTTGGAAATAAAAATATGCCGGTTGATCTGGCTAAGGTCGATATCGTCTTTGTTATTGACCAATCCGGAAGTATGTACAGTAATGATCCGAATGAGTACCGGATTCAGGCAACCAAAAAATTTATTGAACAAATGAGTGAAACGCATAATCGAATTGGATTAGTCGGATTCTCCAGTAACGCTTATGTGGAATCTGCATTATCGAGCAATAAGCAATCACTTTTACAAGTTATTGATAACTTCTATTTTCCTGGCGGTGGAACGAATATTCCGGATGGGATGCGTAAGGGAGGAGATTTGTATAATGACAATACGCGAAAGAAAGTCATGGTCCTCCTCTCAGATGGGGAAACCTCTTACGAAAATCAAGTTCTTCCATTAGCCCAATCTTTGGCGGCTAATTCAGTTGTTGTCAATACAATTGCACTGGGAAGTGGTGCGGATGAGCAATTAATGCAAGAGATTGCCACAACCACCAAAGGTGGATATTTCTATATTGATAATACGGGTGGACTAAGCCAGGAAGACGTAGATAAACAGATCCAGTTGATTTATGAAAAGCTTGCTAAGCAATTAACCTTCCAGCTTGAAGTGGATAAGAATAGCAGCATTCCTAGTGTAAGCAATATTGAATTCTCAGATTTGTATAAGGGACTGGACTTTGAAGAGGTTCGTCAATGGATGACACAGGCAAGCAGCAATCTGTTAACGGGTAACTACATGGAGCAGCATGCTGATCTCAAAGTGGAAAGTCCAGGAATTGACTTGGTGTTTGAAAGAACTTACAATTCCCTATCCTCACAGGATCAGACGGTTCTAGGGAACGGTTGGAGAATGAATTTCGATTCGAAGCTGGAGGATAAGGCGAATGAAGGAGTAGTCAAGCCATCTGTTCTCAACGTAAGAAATGGTGCCTATGTCAAGGGAGGGACTGCTTCTGAGTCTGTTACCGGATTTGTCATTGGTCAAGTAACCGCCGGGACTACAGTGGATATCTTGCAAAAGGATGCGGTCACAGATAAACAAGGTCGTAAGTGGCATAAAGTCAGCTATAAAAATAAAGAGGCATTTGTTGCGGAATGGTATGTGAAAGAAACGAACGTAGCAGAAGTAACGTATCCTTCTGGCACAAAGGTCGGATTTGAAAAAAATCCCGATGGTACCTTCAAAACCCCATCCGGCGTTTATGATCAGCTGGCCAAGTTGGGAAATGAATATGTCTTAACCCAAAAAGATCAGACCAAGTACGTCTATGATCAAAAAGGGAAGCTTGTTCGTATAGAAGACCGTAACGGAAACGCATTGACCGTCTATTATTCCGGGAATAAAGTGAGTAAAATCACCGATCCAGTTGGCCGTGAGTTAGTGATTACATACACTAACAATTTCATAACCAAGGTGACAGGTCCCAATGGAAAATCGGTTTCCTACGCTTACGATAGCAGAGGCAATCTGACGAAGGTTACGGATTTGGCAGGAAATGACTCGACATACACCTATGATCAGCAACAAGACCGCATTAATAAAGTGACGGATGCAAATGGCCACCAAGTGGTTCGTAATGAATATGACCTCCTTGGTCGTCTCGTTCGGCAATATGATGGTCAAGACAATATCAAATATTTCATTTATGATGATTCAAACCGGGAACGATTCTTTATCGATGAAAACGGTAAGGAATCCAAGGCGAAATTTAACCAGGATCTCCGATCTGTGGAAGAAATCGACGCTATCGGGGGTAAAAGCGAACACAGCTATTATGTTGAATATAATGGCAATTGGGTGAATATTACTGATTTAGAAGATGGGACAAGTGCGTATGAAAACTATGTCGATCATATAAAGCCCAAGCAACTTCGCAAAAAAGAAGAAGCCATCGATAAAAATGGCAACAAGACCATCCAAGTTTTTGATCAGCGAAATAATTTGATTAAAGTAACCGATGCCAAAAACCAAGTGATGGAAATGACCTATGATGCTTCGGACAATCTCCTGACAAGGGTGGATAACCGGGGGAATTCAACCGAGTATGTTTATGATGCGGCGCGGATGAACCTGGTAAAGGAAATCGACGCTTTGGGTAATGCTGTAGAATATACGTATTTCGGTAGTGACCCAACGGTAAGGATCAAAGGCCTTGTGAAAACCGTGAAGGATAAACGAGGAAATTTTTCAACATACAAATATGAAGATAGCTATAACAATCAAACGGCGGTCATCGATGCATTAGGTCAAACAACTTCACAAACTTCAGATGTCTACGGCCGTGTGATTGAAAGCCTTGATGCCAATGGAAATGTGAACAAATACACCTATGACGACATGGGACGTTTGACAAGCATCGAAGATGCGCTAGGCTTCAAGCAACGAATTGAATATGATGCGGTCGGAAACAAGTCAGCTGAAGTAGACCAAAAGGGAAATCGTACCGAGTACACTTATGATCAAGAGAATCAATTGATCAAAGTTACAAATCCGTTAGGAAATGAAACAACTTATCAATATGATAATGTAGGAAATAAAATGAGCGAAACAGATCCGAAAGGCGCTGTTACGAATTTTTCCTATGATGCCCTATACCGATTAATTTCTGTGGAAGATGCTTTACAGTATAAAACCACATACGAATATGACCAAAATGGAAACAAAATGAAGGAAACGGATGCGCAAGGCAGAGAAACTCAATTTGAGTATGATCCATTAAATCAATTGGTTAAAACGATTGATCCGCTTGGGTTTTATGAAGAGATTCAATATGATGAAAACGGAAATATCATAGCCCAAAGGGATAAACGTGGAAACTGGGCATATTTTTCTTTTGACGATCTCAATCGTATGATTTCCGAACAGAATGCTTTGGGATATTCGATAACACGGATGTATGACGAAAATGGAAATGTAATTCAAGAAAACGATCCATTAAACCGAGTCACAACATCCGAATATGACCCGCTCAATCGAAAGGTCAAAGAGATCGCACCAATGGGCAAGACAACTTTATATGCGTATGATGCAAATGGGAATCCAACGCAGATGACTGATTCACTAGGCAACGTATCCGAGACCCAATACGATGCGCTTAATCGAAAGAAAAAGTTCATCGATGCCAAAGGAAATGAAACCAGTTTTGAATATGATGCAGTTGGCCTTGAGATTCAGATGACGGATGCGTTAGGGAATATCAGCACGAAGGAATACGATGCAGTTGGTCATTTGATCAAGGAAACAAATGCGCTTGGTCAAACCACGACTTATACCTATGATGACGTGGGGAACCGTATTTCTGAACGAAACCTTCGTGGGGCTGAAACGCAATACAAGTACGATCTATTGAACCGCGTGATCCGTGTGACGGATGCCATGGGAGAAATGGCAGAAATGGAGTATGATGCAGTCGGCAATAACACGGCTAAAGTGGACAAGCGGGGAAATCGTACAGAATATACGTATGATCAGCTGAACCGAAATACTTCGGTTATTGATCCATATGGCAACAGAATGCAGTATTCGTATGATGAGGAAGGAAATAAAACCAGTTTCACAGATGCAAAGCAAAATACAACCTCCTATCATTATGATGAATTAAATCAGCTTGTAAGCGAAACAGATCCACTTGGATATACCAAATCTTTTGAGTATGACCCAGTGGGTAACAAGGTGGCAGAGGTTGATAGGAAAGGGAAGCGAACTCAATTTGTCTACGATGACCTGAACCGTCTGATCAAGGTGATTGATCCTGAAGTTACAGAAACGACATACACTTACGATTTGCAAGGAAATCTGTTGTCGCAAACCGATGGAGAAAACCGTACAATCACTTTTGAATATGATGAACTCTATCGCCCTGTTAAGCGAATCGATTCAGCCGGGAAAGAGGAAATGTTTACCTATGATAGTGTTGGTAATCTGATCAACAAAGTGGATCGTAAGGGACAATCCACGGAATTTACGTATGACCCGCTAAACCGTCTGGTGAAATTAATGGCAGGCAACCTAGTCAATTCGTATAAGTATGATGATGCAGGGAATCGAATCGAGGATTCAAATGCTCTAGGTACCACAACGTATCGTTTTGATTTGGCGAATCGCGTCACTCGAAAAACTTTGCCGGATTCTAGCACAATCTCTTATACCTACGACAGTGAAGGCAATGTCACGAGCGTTACAGATCCGACAGGTTATACGGTAAACTACACGTATGACAACATGAATAGAATGAGTACGGTGTCAACGGATGATGGAATGACGAGCTATTCCTACGATGAAAATGGAAACCGTTCGTCACTCAGACTTCCAAACGGAACAACGACTACCTATGAATATGACACTAGAAATTTGTTAACGAGGTTAACCAATACGATTCAATACAGGTCAACAAAGGCAAATCAACCAGTTCAGCTCCTTAGTGAGCAAGAGGAACAGGTAATAGAAGAGCAGCCGGCAGAGCAACCAATCGAAGATCCGGTGGTTCCCGAGATTCAGCCAGAGTTAGATCCTGTTATTCCGGAAGTTGGAATTCCAGAAGCGGAGACAGAGGGTGCGGATAAACCTACCACTCTTGTTGCAGAAAGTTTAGAGGATGGGCAGGATCCATTAGTTGATAGTATACCGGAGGCAACTGAAGAAGCTGGGGAAACAAAAGAACCTGCAGTAGAAGAAACTACAGAATCAAGGGAAGATTCCCCTGCAGAAAAAACCGTTACACCAGGTAACGAGACGGAGGAAGTGGCCCCTCCATCTGATATAGAAGGTGGCTCGACACCTGCTGATGACAAGGCAAGTGATACCTCCGAAACCACTGGAGAAGATGTAGAGGAACAAAAACCAGTGGACGAAGTTTCTGAAACAGAACAAAGTTCCAATCTGGTAAATGAACAAATGGAACAAGAACTACCACAACTGGAAATTGTTCAAACCATGGATCAAGTTCCTACCCAGGACGCAACAACGACTTATGTATACGAATATGGATATGATAAGAATGGGTTGCAGACCTTCAAGATTGAGCCAAAAGGTAAAACAGAGATTGAATACGATGACTTAGGTCGAGTAAAGCGAGTTACAGAACCAGATGGTAGAGTAACAACCTATGCTTACGATCAAGCGGGTAACCGAAAATCCCAATCCGTTAACGGGGATGGACTAAACGTCGATATTACCTACACCTATGATGAGCGAAATCGTTTGGTAGAAACTGTTGAAAGACGGAATGGGGACACCTATACTACGGAATATAGCTACGACGAAAATGGAAATCAAATCAAAGTTGTTGTTAATGGCCCTGCGGGAACAAAGGTATCAACTTACAACTACGATGAACTAAACCGTTTGGATAATGTAGTAACTCCGGATGGGAAGACTATTGTAAATAAATATAACGTTGATGGACTACGGGTCCAGAAGAACGTAGATGGTCAAGTAACAACCTATTACTACAGCGGTAAGCAAGTAATTATCGAGAAAGACCAGGCTGGAGATGGTTACCATAACATCCAAGGTATTAATCTAATTGCACGCAATAACAGCAATGGGACTTTCTATTACTTGTACAATGGTCATGCGGATGTGGTCCATCTCCTTGATCAAGATGGTTTGATTGTTAATACCTATGATTATGACATCTTCGGTAACCATATGCAGCAGGATGAGGGTGAAGCGAATCCATATCGCTACTCAGGTTACATGTACGATGACGAAACAGGGTACTATTACCTCAGAGCAAGATACTATGATCCTGAGATTGCCCGCTTCATTACAGAGGATACGTATAGAGGAACGCAGACGGATCCGTTGAGCTTGAACATGTACACATATGCTCAGAATGATCCATTAATACAAGAAGATCCAGACGGAAATCTCGCGTGGTTTGTCCCACTAATCATCGGTGCAGCTGTTGGGGGAGTAATCGAATTAGCTTCCCAGGCAATCGATAATCACAGTAAGGGTAAAAAGGTCTTCGATAAAGATAATTATAATTGGAAAAATGTCGGAAAAGCTGCCGTTGTAGGTGGCGTAACAGCGATGGTTCCAGTTAGTCGCGTTTGGCAAGCTGCAGCCCTAGGTTCAACCAGTACAGTTTCCTTAGCGGCGTGGAAAGGTGATGTCAAAGATGCAGGAGATGTTGCCTTTTATGCTGGTGTAGGGGCTGTATTAGGAGGAACAACAAAAGCCGTTTCAAGTGGATTTAGTCAGGCTACCGCAAAGAATTATGTCAAAAATGCATCGAAAACCAAATTAAAGGCAGACCTAAGAAAGCTAGGAAATATTAAAGGAAATCAAATTAACAAAGCCAAAGCAGATTTAAAAGATTTAGGTTCAAAATCTAAATACTTTGATACAATCAAAGACTATGCCTCATCCACCTCAGCAGTCCCTGTTGTTGGGGAAAAATCATTTGAAACCTCAGCAACTATTACGTCTAACGTAAACGAAGTGAGTGGGCTGGGAACCAAAACGAATTTTAAAAACGAGGTTTATAATCCAATAAAGGCTTGGTATACAAAGGATGAGAAAAAAGATACAATAGATACGAATATCCAACAAGAACAAAGACAAAACACTTATATATGTGGACCGTGTCGAAAACAGGAATGGGAAAAAGATAATCGTCTCTTTAGGAATCCCTATGGATTACAAAAGAATCGGTTAGAAGAATATCCATTCCGCAAGGAGTTTTTACTTTACCCAAGTCTTAATTAAAATGACTTCCGAACTGTCTCATTGGCAGTTCGGATTCTTTTTAGGAGAACAAAAATGAAGTTAATATGGAAATTAGGTTTAGAGTATGTACTAACTATTTTTCTAGGATTAGCGGGGGTGTTGCTCAATTTATTTGTATTGTGGTCGGTGAATTTTAACTTAAAGTATTTGAATCTACTGCCCTACCTGATCATCCTTACATTAAATATTTTATATTTTTATTTCTATATTAAAGTGCCGAAGAATCTCTTATCATTGTTTTTGGATATCACCAAAAACCGGGTAGAAACCATCGATGCTGTATTTATAGATAGTTATAAAGCCGCAAAGATGAATTACTTGTTTATGACACTATATTATGTACAGATTAAAACAATTGATGGTACAAAGGATGTGTTGATCTCTAATAAACAAATTCATTTAAAGAGTGATACACGAGTAAGAATAGATTATCTAAAAAACAGTAAGTTAGTGGTTCAACTTAACCCGATAAAAAATTATAAACACCGTTGAAGCCAGTTTCATGAGGAATTCACACTACGGAGTTTTTCTATGGAGTTTGTTTAGAGGCCCTTCTCAAGGACTCTTTCCTGGATTTTTTGAAGGAGTTTGTCCTTGAGAGCCTGCTCCAAACCACGGCCTGAACCTCAAAAATTACTCCGCGACTGCCCCCCATCCACATTGATGGTTGCCCCAACAATCCATGATGCCTTTTCAGAAGCCAAAAACACAGCGACATTTGCTACTTCTTCCACTGTTCCGAAGCGTCCTGCTGGGATTTCATGCTCCACAAACTTATGTATCTTTTCTGGGTTTTCTTCCATTCGTTTTTGCCAATTTCCTGTTGGGTGGAGGATGGACCCTGGGGCAATGCCATTGACACGAATGCCCTGTTTAATCATTTCATCCGCAAAGCCTTTGGTAAAACTGATTAACGCTGCCTTGCTGTTATTGTAAGTGATTTTTCCTCCGGACTCTCGGCCATAGATCGAAGAGATATTGATAATGGAACCTTCCCCGGTTTTCTTCATTTCCCTCGCAGCCATCTGGCTAAAATGCACGGCGGACAGATAATTCAAATGCATGGCTTGCTCAAATAAGGTGAGATCGGTTTCCATGGCGGCGCCGCCGTTGCTTCCGCCTACGTTGTTAATTAAGATGTCGATTCGTCCATAGTCATCGAGGAGAGCGCGAAATACCTGCTCTCTTGTTGTTGATATGGTTAAATCACCTGGATAGATTCCAATGCTGCCTAGCTCAGTCCTGGTTTTTTCCAGATCCTCTTTGGACCTTGCGGAAATAGCAACAATAGCTCCTTCATCCAAAAATGCTTTCGCGATTGCCTTCCCGATCCCTTTTGACCCGCCGGTGACTAATACAATTTTTCCTGCGAGATTGAGTTCCATTTCGTTCCTCCTTAAGGATAAGTTCTCGCTACAATTTTAACAAAAAAGTCCACCATGTTATAATATGGGAATTACAAGATGATAAGATTACAGAAAGGATCCTGATCATGTTACACAAATTCACTCTTCAGACTTCGAAACGAGATGAAATGATTGATGTAACCACCCAAGTGGAGGAGATGATCCGTGCCGAAAAAATAGACGAAGGAGTTGCCATTGTCTATTGTCCACATACGACCGCTGGAATCACCATCAATGAAAACGCCGACCCAGATGTGGTTCGTGATATGTTAATGAGGCTTGATGAAGTCTATCCATGGGAGCATCCCCAATACCGTCATGCAGAAGGAAACACAGCTTCCCATTTGAAGGCAAGCACGGTTGGTTCATCACAGACCATTATTATCGAAAGAGGAAAACTCGTTCTAGGAACATGGCAAGGGATTTACTTTTGCGAGTTTGATGGTCCGAGGAGAAGAAACTTCTTTGTGAAATTGTTGAGAGGTTAGTTTAGGCTATACCGGTGTAGTGTCTAATGAGGTGATAGGTTAGTCGTCTGCCGAAACTGTAAATTCTTACTGGCGATTTTTTGTGAGTTACTGGCGGATTTTCCTCGTTTACTGGCAGATTTAGGACTGTTACTGGCAAATATCACAAAAAAGGGAAGGGGTTTGGGAGGGGAGGGGGTATTTGTGTGGTAATGGTGAACGATTTTTAGTCTAGCCTAACAAAATAGTATGAAAGAAGATGCCTATCTTCACTTTCCACTTTTCATCCCCTTTTTACTGGCTATTTTAAGCAGTTTACTGGCATTTTTGGAGTGTTTACTGGCAAAAGTTCAGCGATTAACTCAAATATACCTAGTGAGGTATTTTGTTTAAGATCGATCTTACCCTTCAACACCCTTACACAGAGGGATAGTGCCTATAGATCTTCTACAAACGCCACCACTTGTGTCCAATTTGTGAACAAACCCCAACCTCCTAAAATTCCCCTCCATTTCTGTGAAACAAATTGCGAACCCTTGCGTCTATACTTACGACAATAATATTTCAAACAAACTCACGTGGAAATAACCGACATGGCATCCTGTTGTCCAAGTTGTGTATAATAAGGAAAATGAATGGAGTAAGGGATGTGTTTGTATGGGGTTAATGGGTAAATTATTTGGCGGAAAAGACAAGGAATTATTATTAAATCAGGAAAATCTATATCAAAAGTTCCTCTGGAATTTGCAGGAAAACCCTAACAACGAACATCTTCGCCAGTTAACGATTGATGCGGGGAAGAGCTACTATTCTTTGCTTAATAAAGGTACGTTCACTGCGGAAGATGAAGCGAAAATTCAAGAGGATTTAAAAAAGGTTGAGCTAAAGCAGATTGAAAAACCGGGGAATCAACACGCCTAAGGCCATTTGATGGGTGAGGGGGTTCTAAACCCGATTCCTAATATTGGCACATTGTTAATAGTGAGAAATCGCTTATTGTACTTCCTTTTTATTTGGGGAAACAATGAAAAAGCATTTCGGACCCTCGTGGTTGGGGATGCTTTTTTTATTGAACAAATCTGGTTTTTTCCAGAAATAAGAGAGATTATAATATTGAGGGAGAGAAAAAATGAAAAAATTTAAGAAAAGTACGCTGGCACTCACGCTTGCCTCATCATTATTTTCCGGAACAGCATTGGCAGCCCAGGATCCGCAAGACCAGGAACAAGCTGTGGTTTCACCGGAACAGAAACAGGATGTAGTTCCAACAGAACAAAAAACAGCGGAGGAATCGCAAGATCAAAAACAAGCTGTGGATTCAAAAGAGCAGGAACAAACGGTAGACTCACAAAAGCAGAAACAAGCTGTAGATTCGCAAGACCATACCTTGGAATTTGATTTGAAAACAGGAAAGACCTATGTTGATGGAAATGTGGTGGAGTTAGAAGCGCCAGCCAATTTGTTGAATGGACGTCTGTATGTTCCGGTTCGTTTCTTATCTACCCAATTAGGGTTTGAAACAACATTTAACGCGACCGATCGAACGATCGAGATTCGTACGGCAAAAGCAGAAATGTTGATTAACATGGACAAAAATACAGCCATGGTTAATGGACAACAGGTTCCTTTTGATACCATCGGGATCATTCAGCAGGATCGTCTGTTGCTAGCTGCCAGAACGATGTCTGAGTTGATTGAACTTCCAATTGATTACAACGCCGAAACAAAGATCGTGAAAATTATCGTCAAGCCGGTAAAGCCACCACTTCCTAAGCAAGAAAATATGAAGCCTGTGGCCCAATTTTCTACCGATAAGAAAGTATATCGCATTGGTGAGCCGATTGAGTACATAGATCTAAGTTATGATCCGGATTCCAACGGGTACTATCCGTCATGGTCCAACAAACAAAGCGCCTTTTTCTCCTCCGGGAAAAAGACGATTACGTTAACAACCAAAGATACACAAGGGCTACAAAGTGATCCTTTCTCCCGCCAGATCGAAATCACGAACGATGTTCTGACAACGGAAGATGAATATCCATTCTACTTTGGCTCGATGGAAGACGATCCGAAGAGAATTTTACTCAACTACACTAAATTTTTGAATTACCGAGTGTTGGATAAAAAAGAGGAAATCGAGGATTCACGCACGCTGATTGTGAGCGATAGTCCGGAGCCGTTTAAGGAATATGGGATTCTTTATCAAAGTGAGGTTTCTGGTAAGTCCCGTCTGTTTGCCACACATATTAACGATATCGAAGACCAAATGGCAGCTGTCAGTGTCCTTGTAACGAATACAAGTGATGAGCCGGTGAAGATTAAGACGACCCGCAAAGGGGAAGTTATGCCTTCGAAGGTTGCTGAATTGTTAGGGAAGCAAATTTTGGATGATTGGTTCCTTCATGAGGAGATTCAAAAGGAACAAGTGATCCAGCCAGGCAAAACAGCCACCTACTATCGTTCCTATGCCCTGTTCCCGAAACAGGGAATCCACTTCATGTACGATATTGAAGTGGAAGGGGAGGCTACCTTTTCTTTTGTCGCGCATGATCCAAATGAAAACGGAGAGAGCCTATTAGAGCTTCCAAAATTGGCGAAAGACAATAATGTCCGCGGCACCTATCCGGTTTCCACCCTCCTTTGGGAAGTGGATGCTTCTGATATGGATGGCAAGCCAGCTCGTATTTCCATCGGGGATACCCGCCTGGATTCATGGGTAAAAGGAACCGATGAAGTGACTGGAGAAGATGTGCAAAACAAAGGGAACTACGGGGTCTTCTACCATGTTGAGATTAAGAACCCTGGAAAAGCAGCGATTGCTCTCGTTTCCCGAGGTGGATTGTTTAAGGGATCGATTCTTTTAAATGAAGAAAAGATCATCCCGATTCCAAAGTCAGGGGTTGTTCGACCGCAAACGGCCTACTTATTAGACCGGACGACGGGAAAGGAAGACAGCATTAGCTTGCGCATCGCGCCACCTTCCGGAACAGCACTACCGTTTGATATTCTGTTGTTCCCGTTGCGGGATTTGGATTATAAATAAGGGAAGGAGGCCTGACCAGGGTGGTTGGGCCTCTTTTTGTGCTTACGGGCTAGGCGTTCAGAAGGAGAAAATGTGTGTATAAGATTGTATATTGCTATATTTCCTGTTAGTCTGAAAGTAGCAACTACATAAAGTATGGTGGGCGGTTGACCACTTCCCTGTGAAGGGAGGTGGGAAAAATGACGACATATGAGGCAATAATCATAGCACTCACATCAAATTTAGTTTTGATAGGGGTCATAACTATTGTAGTAATGATCGTCGTACAAAGAAAAAGGTAACCGCCCCCTCCGACCAAGAGTTAGGTAGTTACCTTTTTCTAAAACACTACTTATATTTTTAGGTCAGCCGCTCTTCATGCGGCATGTAGTTGCAAGTCAGGTGTTACCAGCACCTGGCTCTTTTTTATTCATACACTATTTCTATTTACATTATACACGAACACACTCCTCAATTCAATTTCTTCAACCAACCGACAATATACATCCGCCCCAGAATCTAGTAAACTATTAAGTATACAAACGGAAGGGGAGAAAAGATGAATAAACTGAAAAAACGATGGCTTTTTTCCTGGCTCAGCATATGTTTAGTGGCTTTAACTCCTGCTTATGCACAGGCGGAGGAACCCGCAGAGGTAGATTTTGATCAGCAGCGAATCATGGAAATCTATCAGCTTATTCATCAGTTCCATGTGGCAAATCCAGACTCTGGAGACATCTCACAAGGGGCCATTTGGGGTATGATTGATTCACTCGAAGATCCCTACACAGAATATTTTACAGACGAGGAATTTGAATCATTTATCGATGAAGTCGAGGGGTCCTATTCCGGCGTTGGTATGGTAATGGGCGAGATGGTTGACGGCGCTCTCGTGGTCCAACAAGTTTTCAAAGCTTCTCCTGCGGAAAAAGCAGGAATCCAAACGGGGGATAAGTTGATTGCGATCGACGGAGAAAATATGGTGAACAAAGCGAGCGAAGAAGTGGTCGCTAAGGTGAAGGGGGACGAAAATACCTCGGTCACCATCACCGTGGAGCGGAAAGGGGAAACCCTTGATCTGAAGGTGACTCGCCAGAAAATCGATCTGCCGACTGTCACGGCGAAACTTCTCGACCACCAGATCGGATACATAGAGCTTGCCACTTTTTCTGATGAAGCCATCATCCATTTAGAGCAGGAATTGAAAGAGCTAGAGGAGAAAAAACTGAAAGGTTTAATCCTCGACCTGCGCAATAATCCTGGCGGCATGTTAAGTGCGGCTGTTGATCTTTCTTCCCTTTTCGTTGAAAAAGGCCCGATTGTTCACGTCAAGGACAATACGGGCAACGAGCAATCTTTTGACGCGACAGGCAAACAGGTACATAAACTGCCATTAGTCGTTTTAGTTAATGAAAATACCGCCAGTTCCTCGGAAATAGTCGCTTCCGCTTTAAAGGATTATGGTCTAGCAAAGATTATTGGGACGCAAACCTTTGGTAAAGGGGTCGTTCAGGAATTGATTCCTTTGTATTCGGGCGGGGTTTTGAAATTAACGATCGAAGAGTATTTCAGCCCGAAACATCAGGTGATTAATCATCAGGGGGTCACTCCGAATGTGCTGGTCAATGATCCAGAGGAGCAACTTCAGGCCGCGAAATACGTCTTATTAGATAACAAACTCACTTTAAAGTCTACTGGAGAAGTTCGGATTAACGGGGAAAAAGAAGATGGGTCTGTTGCTGTTGCGGCCTTCCGGGATCAGGAGAAATGGTATGTTTCGCTGCGAAAGATGGCCTACCTTTTGCATGGGGAGATCGGTTATGACCTGGAAAAGGGACAAGCTACTTTGCAGTTGGCACAAGATACCCATTCGATTGCGCTGAGTGAAGCTGTGATTAAAGATGGGACGGCCTATATTTCGTTAGAGGAATTTCTCAAACTTTACCCTGGTATATCTGGGGGAATTTCGGCGGACGGTGTGATTACAGTTAGGAGTTAGTTATGAAAAAAATGCTAGGGTGGGCCCTGGCGGTTACGATGACGATGACCCTTCACCCCCCTTGGGCAAGCGCGGAGGGGGAGGGCATTGTGCCGAAGGACCCCCTTTTCTCGAAACAAACCTATCATCAACTGACAAAAGTGGATAAGGCCTGGAATTCGGTGAAGGTGAATACGGATCTGGTGATTGCGGTTCTCGACACGGGTGTTGATCTGGGGCATCCGGATTTGAAAGCCAATCTGGTGGAAGGTGTGAATCTCGTTCATTCCGGAAAACCTCCCGCCGATGATAATGGACATGGAACAGCTGCTACAGGGATTCTAGCAGGGATAGGAAATAACGGGACAGGAATTGCCGGCGTGTTGTGGAAAGCCAAGATCATGCCGATCAAAGTGCTCGATGCCAACGGCAACGGGGACGCTGCCCGGGTAGCAAAAGGGATTCGTACGGCGGTGGATAAAGGCGCGAAGATCATCCTTATGTCGCTAGGCGACCCCATTTATTCCACGGCACTAGAACAGGCTGCACAGTATGCGGAGGATAACAATGTCCTGCTGATTGCTGCAACGGGCAATGATGAAAATCGGGTGACCTACCCGGCTGCTTTTCCTACGGTGTTAAGTGTGGGGGCTGTGGATGGAAATTTACGGGTGCTTAACTATTCCAATAATGGCCCAGAGGTTGATCTGGTCGCACCTGGCAGCAAAATCTATTCCACTGATCCTGGTGAGGACTATTCCACTCGCTCAGGCACATCCATGGCAGCCCCTCAGGTTGCTGGAATCGCAGCCCTCGTTCTAAAAAAGAATCCTAAGCTTTCCCCGCAACAGGTTCGCACCTTACTGAAAGGAACGGCACGAGATTTAGGGGAAGAGGGGTGGGATCTCAATACGGGTTACGGATTGGTCAATGCGGAAAAAGCGGTGGAACAGGCCTCCAAGCCTTTGAAGGATATTCACGAGCCCAATGACACAGCTGCTGGTGCCGCTCCTTTGCCCGTGATCACTCGTACCCAAGGTCAAGTTAGTGGAACGAATCCGGTGGATTGGTACCGGATCGACGTCCCTTATAAGGGTGAGGTCAACCTGAAGCTTTTCCCTGTCAGCGGGAATAAGGGGGAATTGTCGATGGAGCTGTATGATGCTGCACAGCAAAGACTAGAAGGCACTAACCCAGCGAATCAGATTCGAAAAGTCTTGCCACGTGGCAAAGTGCTTTTGAGGGTGGCAAAAAAGGGGACGGGCTCCAGTGAATATACCCTTACCTCCGATTTCTCCATTGCGGCAGATGCCTACGAAAGCAATAATGCAAAAGCTTCAAGCACCGTTCTGCCGGTTAAAAAACAGGCGACGGTGGTCGGCAATTTTCATCAGCCTAAGGATGTTGACTGGTATCAAATGACATATCCGTGGGAGGGGAAGCTGGAGCTGCAGGTGAAAACGGATACCTTGCGAATGGACCCGGTACTAACCGTGGAACAAGAGGGGAAATGGAGTAAGGTTGTCGATAATGGATCCGTTGCCAATGAGCAGCGGGAACAGTGGTCGTCTGCGATTAATCCAGGACGTTACTTCTTTCAGTTGAAAGATTACTATGGAAATGCTGTCGATGGACAGTACACATTCTCCATTCATTATAATCCCAAACCGTCTGAGGCCTTTGATGACATTACGATGCACTGGTCTCGCAAGGATATTGAGTTTCTCTACAAAAAGGGGCTCATTGGCGGTTTCCCTGATGGCGGGTATCATCCGAATGAAGCCATCACTCGTGGTTCGGCGGCGGTGTTGATTCGTCGTGTACTCGACCTGCCTGAGGCAAGCCACCCGATTACGTTTTCTGATATGGGCAGAGGACACTGGGCTTATGCCGCTGTAGCGTCTCTGGTAGCAGAAGGAATTCTTGCACCAAGCTTTACGATGCGGCCGGATGCACCAGTTTCCCGTGCGGAGTTGGTCACCATGCTCTACCGGGCGAAGTTTGGGACAACCGTTCCGAAAGTCCAGCAGAAACTCCCTTTCACCGATATTTCCGCAGGGAATTGGGCTTATCCCTATATCTATAAAATGTGGAATGCAGGTTATGTGTCTGGACGTTCGAATGATCGCTTTGCTCCAGACCAAAGTACCACCCGTGCGGAATTTGCGGTTTTGTTGAAACGGATCTGGTTTGATAAATAATTTTAGAGTGAAAGGAAGAGCAAGTTGAAGAAAAAATGGTTCATACGTTTAGTATTGGCAGGATCCTTATTGATCGCAGGCGGTGCCGTTGCAGCTTCCGGTTTTGATACGATGCCAGGTTCGCCTGACGACCCGCTTGTTACGAAAAGCTTTGTGGAACAACTCATTGACGCTAAACTGAAAGGAAAGGCACCTTCTTCAGCTCCGGCTGCGCCTGCGACACCTGCGACACCGGTCACCCCTGTAACTCCAGTGCAGACTGGCGGAGGGGCATCTGCCACGGAGATTAATGTGGCCCCACTTGAACCCGGGCAAAAAATCATCGGCTACTCCGGTACCCAGTTTATCGTTCGCTCCGGAAAAGTGAAGGTCGTTGCCGGAGAAAACCGCGACGGATTCCCTGATTTAACGGGAGGATTTGATGTCCAAGGTGGACAAATCGTCGACCCCAACCATCTGCTGCTGATTCCCAAATCAGACGGACGCGGTTTGGTCGTGGCCCCGGACTCGAAAACAGCATACATAATGGTTATTGGAACTTTCCATGTAGAGTAAGGTGGGGATCGTTAGATCCCTGCTTTTTTTATTTGGTGGGAATCTCCAGTCAAGGAGTGGATGAAGATCAATCATTCGAATTTTAAGGAGCGGAATGATCTTCATACCCTCGATGAAGATCAATCATTTGAATTTTAAGAGGTGGAATGATCTTCATAACCCCGATGAAGATCAATCTCTCGCATTTTAAGGGGGGGAATGAACTTCATACCCCCGATGAAGATCAATCATTTGAATTCTAAGGGGTGGAATGATCTTCATCACTTCGATGAAGATCAATCACTCGCATTTTAAGGGTGGAAATGAACTTCATACCCCCCTCGATGAAGATCACCCCCCTCCGGTTTTATGACATTCTTTGATCTAACTACCAAAATGCCGTTTGGAAATCGTGAAAACTTTCATCATCCGGGTAATGAATGAAGGGATATTCAATATTACTCAATTGATCGACAGCCCAGCCCTATTTTTTGCTTATTTAGATGGTACCAATAAAATTAGGTACTTTCACAAATTCCTGGCTCTAGTACAATAACCTTAAAGATAACCAACTTTTAACAAGAGGTGTGATTGAAAAATGAGTTTCGGTACGATTCGAAAGCTGGAGCAGGAAATAATACAATTACAGATAAATCAGGACCTTATTTTGAAGCGTTTGGCCAGGATTGAGAAAACAATAAAAGTAGAAGCAGAGGAGCCTGTGGTCAAAGTGGAGGTTCCGGTTGTTGAACTGAAGGTTATACCTCCAAAGCCAACACAACCACAAAAGGAGCCAACCCAGCCCACCCCAAAATTCACTAAAGATCTAGAGTTTCGAATTGGCGGAACGTGGTTAAATCGGATCGGGGTTGTTGCGGTTGTTTTGGGGATGGCCTTTTTCCTGAAGTATTCCTTTGATAATGATTGGGTTGGACCAACGGGAAGGATTATATTAGGACTTCTTTCCGGAGGCGTGATGATGTTTGCTGGGGAAAAGCTGCATCTACGCTATACAGGATACGCCCAAGGGCTAATTGGTGGAGGAAGCCTGGCAATGTTTTTCTCGATCTATGCTGGGTACCAATTTTATTTTTTGATTCCACCCTTCGTAGCCTTCAGTTTTATGGTCTTAATCATGGGATACACGGTGTTCATGGCTGTAAGAAAAGATTCACGGGCGATTGGGATTCTTGGCATTATCGGTGCGTACATGGCACCTTTTCTCGTTGGAAGTGAGGATCCGTCTCTCTGGCTGTTATATGCTTATCTCACTTTTCTTACGTTAGGCGTACTCGGGATATCTATTTATAAAAAATGGGTTGTGTTTCAGTATCTAAGCTTCATATTCAATCAACTCATTTTTGCATTCATGTGGATGGCAGTCACTTGGGGATCTGCTTATGAAAATTTCGTTGCACCTTCTTTCCTGTTTTTATGTACAAACTTTTTCATCTATCTTGGCATCATTTCCGTATACAATATTCGGACGAAGAAAAAGTCAACTCGTTGGGATATCAGTCTTATTTTGATGAACGGTTTCTTGTTTTTCGCCTGGAGTACCGATGTGCTGGAATATACTTTTCTCACGGATCTCTTGGGATTCTATGCGGTGTTCATGGCGCTTGTTTATCTGTACCTTGGAAAAATGGCATACCAGCTGCATAAAGAGGATAAGGGGCAGGTTTATAGTTTGTTCCTACTAGCTTTCGTCTTAATTACCTTGGCCTTCCCCATTCAATTCTCAGATGTCTACGTCGGTTTGGGTTGGTTGGCGGAGGCAGTTGGCTTGGCATATATGGCAAGAAGGCTTGATGCACCTAAAATTCTTAAATGTGGCATGGTCGTTCTAGTCTTAGGCATGATGGCTACCTTGGGAGAGTTGTCCTCTATTGGGCTCGCGGATACCTTTTTATTTAATAGTGCAACACTGTTGCTTGTTGTTTGCTTGACCGCAATTTACAGGATGGTGAAAATCCTGACTGGATGGGAGGAACCAAGCCCAAGAATAAAACAGGTACTTAAAGGAATGTTCTTAGTGATTAGCTTTATCGGGCTCACCTTGGAAAACGAGCACTTTTTCTACTTACATGGCACCACAGACTATGGTCTTTCACCTGAGCAGTTATCCTTAAGTGCACTGTGGACGCTTTTTGCAATAGGCCTCTTCGCTGCCGGTATTGTCCGAAAAAGCCGTTACTATCGCTATAGTTCGTTGGCATTATTGGCTATGGTTGTCTTAAAGGCGTTCTTTATTGATCTGGGGGATTTGGCGACGATTTACAAAATTATTCTCTTCATCTTTCTTGGGCTTAGCCTGCTTGGGATATCCTTTCTTTATCAAAGAAAATTCCGGGAAGAGGATGGATCCCAATAACGGAAATCTTTTCCGTTGATATGAACGAAACCTGTCAAGAGAAGAACACCCTATAAATTTTTGCCGCACCAAACTAGACCTGTCAAGTGCACTTCTTGACAG
>NZ_JAGGKT010000033.1 GCF_017873965.1 Ammoniphilus resinae
TTTAAAAAAGATGACCCCTGTTCAATTCAGAGATCATCTTCTTAGAGCTGCCTAGACTTTTTTATAGCGTCCTTTACAAAGGGTACATTTTAGTTTGAACAAACCCCATTTTCTTATAAAAAGCAATCGCATTTTCATTCTTTTCCCATACGCCTAGCCAGACTTTCTTTTTATGACACTCCATCGCAATTTCCATCGCTTTATTTAACAGATATTTGCCAAGTCCATGTTTTTGATATTCCTTCTTTATGTAAATTCTCTCGATTTCAAGTGATTCATTACCCATTTCTTCTGACTGCGCATCATTGGTATTGAGCTTTAGATATCCAGCTAGTTCATGATTAAAATAAACAAAATAGAATTGCGAAGAACGATTGGATAACTCTTCTGCCAACTGTGTTACGTTAAACGCCCTTTCCAAATAGGCGTTCATATTTTCGGGTGAATTCTGATGCTTAAAAGTCTCGTTAAATGTTTCATAACTAATTTCTTGAAGTACGCGTATATCTTCAAGGGTACACTTTCTAATATGGATCGTCATTTTAATTAAGTTACTCCTTTCGTATCATCAATAATTTCTCTTGTTTCCCTTTTTCACAAATTAACCTGCTTTTGTTACGTTTGCAACAAAAAATAAAAAAGACGCCCCTTAGGACGTTTTTAATTAAATATTGACAACACGGGTGGTGGTTCCACTTAAAACATGTCGATGATTACGAGTTACAAATGTTTGAACACGAAAATTGTGTACGTGACCTCCGCTTACTGGAATGGCTAATCCTGTACGGCCACTAAAAGCATGGGAGTGGCCGTTAACTACTCCTGTTACACCTCTAAAAGTATGAAAATGGCTACCTTGTGTAAATATGGTCCTTCTCGTAAATGTTCGAAATGGATGCCTATGACCACGATTTATAGAGCTAAGACCTCGTAGAATATGGGCCAATATTTTTGTCTCACTTTTTCTTTTCATTATCGCTCATCCCTCCTTCTTTTCAACTCGGATTATATTATGTAAGGAGAATGTCTAATTCTCTGGGTAAGTGAACAAAAAACGACTTGAGTTTATTTAGCATAAGTACTCATCTTTGCTATTCAAATAGAAAATGCTAAAGCTCTTTCTATAGCTAGGACACCTATAACGCCAACTAGTTTAGTTCGAGGGAGTATCCAGATTGTCAAAGACTTCTGCATTTCTTGTCTCTAAATATATTTTAAATCTCTCCTTTAATTAAATAATCAATCAATTCTCCATTGACTAAACTTTGCACAAAGGTCAAAATTTTTCCCAGAGGAAACTTTATGGGAGTAAGCGCATATGATGATAGCGTATGGTAAAAGGATTTTAGAGTTTGTTTTTTTTTTGCCTTAATTGTTTCCTAAGGGAAAATTTTTGGTGATTAGGAAAATCCAAATGAGAGGTGATATTTTTATGTTATCTGCTATTACAGTTCGTAACTTAAATGTTTCTTATCACGGAAATGATGCGATACAAAATGTAAGCTTTTCTGTTTCTCCAGGAAAACTGGTGGGGATCATTGGACCCAATGGAGCAGGAAAGTCAACACTTCTTAAAGCGTTACTGGAACTGATTCCAAGAGATACAGGAGAAATTCAAATGAATGGAAAGGGCATCAGCGAAATTCGAAAGCATGTGGCTTATGTGCCTCAACGAAGTAACATCGATTGGGATTTCCCTATTACGGTCATTGATACCGTATTACTTGGAACCTATCCGAATTTAGGGATCTTTCAGCGACCAAAAAAGAAAGAAAAAGCATTAGCCTATGATTGTTTACAAAAAGTAGGAATGGGAGATTATGCGAATCGTCAAATTGGGGAACTTTCAGGTGGGCAACAACAAAGAGTGTTTATGGCGAGGGCATTAGCGCAACAAGCAGACATTTTCTTTTTGGATGAACCGTTTGTTGGTATTGATGTTTCCAGTGAAAAAGCGATTGTTAATATCTTAAAAGAATTGCGCGATGGCGGTAAAACAGTATTGGTTGTTCACCATGATTTAAACAAAGCAAACGATTATTTTGATGAATTGATTTTGCTAAATAAAGAGCTAATTGGTGTTGGTGAAGTGGAAAAGGTCTTTCGTTCAGAAATATTAGCCAAAGCATATAACACTCAATTCCCCTTTTTAAAAGAAATGGAGGTGCAGATGTAATGTCTTTTATTGATGCGGTTTTCCAATATGGATTTTTACAAAAGGCTCTTTTGACTTCCACCATGGTCGGAATCCTTTGCGGGGTCATCGGATGTTTTATTATTTTAAGAGGAATGGCACTGATGGGAGATGCGATTTCCCATGCGGTATTACCAGGCGTTGCGATCTCTTACGCGCTAGGAATTAACTTCTTTCTTGGTGCCGTGTTAACAGGTGTACTAACAGCCATTGGGATTGGTTTTGTCAGTCAAAACAGCCGAATCAAAAATGATATATCAATAGGAATAATGTTTACGGCTGCTTTCGCCCTTGGGATTGTGTTGATTACTTTCATGAAGAGCAGTACCGATTTATATCACATTCTATTTGGAAATGTGCTCGCTGTTCGTCCATCAGATATGTGGATTACGCTTGGAATTGGAATGTTTATCCTTTCTACCATTTATTTATTCTACAAAGAGCTTTTAATTTCGTCATTTGATTCAACCATGTCAGCTGCCTATGGTTTGCCGATTAAGTGGATTCACTATTTTCTAATGACTCTCCTTACGATGGTGACTGTTGCTTCTTTGCAAACGGTTGGCATTGTTCTTGTGGTCGCTATGCTTATTACTCCAGCGGCTACTGCCTACTTATTAACGGAACGGTTATGGATCATGCTTTATCTTGCGGCGGGTTTTGGCGTGATTTCGTCTGTTATTGGATTGTATTTTAGTTTTACTTATAACTTACCTTCGGGAGCTACCATCGTTTTAGTCTCAACCTTTTTATTTATCGTAACATTTGCCTTTTCACCTAAGCACGGATTATTGTGGCGTACTTTGAAGTCGAAAAGAAAAAAGAAAGCATTAGTTCATTAACTAAAGTTCATGTAAAAGGAGAATGAAAGATGAGTAAAGTAAAGATGATTTTTATGAGTTTATTTACCCTCTTGCTTCTAGCTGGATGTGGGACGAATCAGGTGACCCAAACGAATCCCACGCCCGAGCCCGGAAGTGCAGAACAAGATAAGGTGCAAGTAGTCACTACCTACTCCATCCTCTATGATATTGTCAAAAATATTGGAGGGGATCGAGTGGAAATCCATAGTCTAGCACCCATTGGTTCCAATCCCCATGAATACGATCCACTTCCAGAAGATGTCCAAAAGACAACAGATGCAGATGCCGTTTTTTATAATGGGCTGAATTTGGAGGCAGGGAATTCCTGGTTTGAAAAACTCATGGTCACCGCAGGAAAATCGGGTGAAGATGCTCCCGTTTTTCGTCTAAGTGAAGGCGTACAACCTAAATACTTAACCACAAAAGGAAAAGAAGGCGAAGAAGATCCTCATGCATGGCTTGACATACAAAACGGGATCAAATATACAGAGAATGCAAGGAATGCCTTGGTAAAAGTGGATCCAGAACATGCAAAGGTGTATCAAAAAAATGCAGAGGATTACATTCAACAGTTAAAACAGCTTCACCAAAGTGCGGTGGATCAATTTCATCAGATTCCAAAGGAAAAACGTTACTTAATTACGAGTGAAGGAGCCTTTAAATATTTCTGTGCTGCCTATGATTTTGAAGCAGGATATATTTGGGAAATCAATTCTGAAAACCAAGGCACTCCCCAACAAGTTCTCGAAGTGGTTCAACTGATTAAATCCAAACAAGTACCTGTCCTGTTTGTCGAAACCAGTGTGGATCCGAGGAGTATGGAGATGGTGTCTAAAGAAACAGGAGTTCCGATTGGTGGTGTACTGTTTACTGATTCGTTAGGAAAACCAGGTGAAGGCGGGGAAACTTATCTGAAAATGATGGAATCGAACATTCATGTGATTAGGGATCAGTTACAAAATCAATAGGATAAAAAATGATATTCCAATACCGCAATAGGCTGCCATCAAAAGTGGCAGCCATTCGTTCTTACCACGAACACATTCTTGCACAAGAGCATTTGGGGCATTGATGGATAAATGAACGCCAACGGCAAAAGAAACAGGACCTACACAGTCATGAGGGATCTCACTTTAATTGTTGAATCGTTAGTAAATTTTCATTATCTGGGGAAAATATCCCTAATTATTAGTTTTGGAGGATACAAAATGACGGATCATTCTACTCGATTGACCTCTTCAGAAATTACTGCACTGTGGAGTGCATATCAAAACAACACTATGGCTGTATGTGTGTTTGAGTATTTTGAAAATAACGTGGAGGATATGGAAGTAAGGTCTATCTTAGAATATGTACTGGAGATATCTCGGAAAAACGTTCAACAAGTTATTGATATACTTCAAATGGAAAAACAAATCATCCCCGTTGGTTTTACAAATGCAGATGTTAATGTAAATGCTCCAAGACTTTATTCAGATGCCATTTACTTGTATTACCTAAAACAGATGTCTAAGGTTGCGTTAGCCACATACGGAGTTGCGCTACCTACTTCCGCACACTCAGAAGTTCGTGATTTTTTAAGCAAGGCACTGTCAACTTCCACCGAATTATATAATAAGACGGCAGATATTTTATTGCACAAGGGGTTATTTTTGTCCGATCACCATACATCTCAACACCACATAAAAGCGATTTTGTCACAAAACAAAGCTATCTAGGTGGATTACTTAATATGAAACCAGCTAATGTATAGTCCAATAACACCCTTGACATCTAAGGGTGTCCTTTTTTGTTACAATTTTATTTTTAGAGCCTTCCGGACTTTAAAAAAATCTCATATATGGTTCTCTTCGACGCTCCCCCAACCCTAATTCTATGAGGGAGTTGCAGGTTATAGATGGAACGGGCGTTTCTGGACGTTTTATGTGCTTGACCCAAGATTTATTGATGCAGTTTCATGCCCCCCAATTCCTACCCCTTACTAAATTGTAAGTACTGGCTTTTAAAAAAACCAATCAACAGATTGGTTTTTTTTACATAAACGAGATTCAAAAACGCATCTACGCTTGCGTGGTCATTTGAACTAACTAAATCTTTCCCAATGCCTGTTCAATATCCAAAATCAAATCATCTGCATTTTCCAATCCAATAGACAACCGAACATCACAAAGCGACAAACCTAACTCCATAAAACGTTCATAAGGAAGTTTCTTAAAGTAGCTGATGGCAGGCGAGTAGCAAAGACTTTCGTGTCCTCCCCAACTGACTCCAATTTTAAATAGTCTTAGTGCATTAAAAAACTGACCGATCTGTTCATCTGCACAATCTAATCGAACGGAAAACAAACCGGTATACCCTGTCATTAGCTTCTTCCCCAGTTCGTACTGTGGATAGGATTCAAGCCCCGGATAGCGGACGGCCAATACCTTTGGATGTTGATCTAAAAACTTGGCTACCCTTAACGCATTCTTTTGATGCCTTTGCAATCGTAAAGGCAAAGTTCTCATCCCCCGAAGTATCATCCAGGCCTCGATCGGAGCCATTTTTGCCCCAAACAGGATATGCTCTCTCATGAAAATGCTGTCCACATCCTCTGCCCGACCAATGATGGCTCCCGCGATGACATCGCTATGTCCGTTGATATACTTCGTACAGGAGTGAATCTCTAGATCTACTCCCAATTCGAGCGGTTTTTGATATAGAAAAGTGGCCCAGGTATTATCAATAATCGTTTTAATCCCATGCCTCTTTGCCAACTCAACGATGGCAGGAATATCCTGCAGCTCAAAAATGGCCGTTGTGGGACTTTCCAAGTAAATAAGGGTTGTATTAGGCCGGATAGCCGCTTCAAATTCCCCTATATCTTTGCCGTCAACAAAGGTCGTATCGACGTTCATTTTTTCCTTCACATATTTCCCTAAAAAACTATGGGCTGAGCCATAAATATTTCTTACCGCAATCACGTGGTCGCCGTGGTTGATGTAGTGAAGGATCGCCGCTGTGATCGCTGCCATGCCAGATGAAAGCAATTTCGCACGTTCACCGCCCGCTAGTTTGGCCATTTTTTCTTCAACAACCCGAACCGTCGGGTTACCGCCCCTTGTATAAAGACAATTGTTGATTTGGTCATCAAACATATTGCACAAGCTTTCCCAATCCTTCGCTGCAAATAGGGTATTTTGATAGATCGGAGGAACAATGGCGCCACCTTGAGTCATGGGTTCCTCAGCAAAGTGGGCAAGGATTGTTTCCATTTCATAATCTAAGGATTCTTTTTTCACGTTTTTACCCATCCTTCTTCCCTTTTAATCGACTTGCAAACATTGTACTACTTTTCCTAAAATTTAAACATAACGCTATGGAGGATACCTCCAAAAGAAAAACCCGCCATGCGGCAGGTATGAGAAGAAGAAATACTAACAAAGGTTTTGTTGTAATAAATATTATCGTTAAATTGTGAACAAAGTGTTTGAAAAATGTTAAAAGAAATCATTTCCCAAAATGGGGGCTTTTCCTTAATTTTCTGCAACGACTTACCACGACGACAGTTCCGTTCTTTTCCACGTATTGGGAGCCACACAAACATAAACGTACTTTTCATCCCAAGCCACTTCACCTTGAACGCCAGGCGATGTGGAGGAGGCAGGTGTGAAGGATTGGCGAATTCTTACACTATTATCATCTACATCCAACTTTGTTTGGGGATCCGAAGCACCAACACCGACATTTCCATTACTGCGGCTTATGTATAATGGAGAATCCATGACTTCCCCCGAATCGGAATACCGTACGATTTGCAAGTTAGAACCTGCGTTGCCACCTCCTTCTGAGGCGCTGTCCGCTCGAATGCCCCATCGTGGCGTCGTCACATTGCCTTGCTCGGATTTGGAAAACTGAAGATCTCGATTCGTATCAGGTTCTCCGGCTACCCGAAGGATGCCGTCCATCACATTAAAGTTGGAGGAGTGCGTTCGAATCTCTGCGGTATCCACGTCATAAGGGACTTCAAATCTCGTGAATAATTCTCCTGCGTTCTTTCCGGTTGGGGACATCGTGGTTTCGATCGACAGATGTTTATGATCATGCTGTTCTGCGTTGTTGGCTTTCTCATGCGAAATGATCGCTGTCTTGTCCTCCCCTTTTTCATTGGCCCATGATATGGCCGGTTTCGCTCGGTCACCCGTCCATTGCAGTCTAATCAAGTCACTCAAATGGCCTTCCGACGAGATCCATTGCTGATCGGTAGAAAGATGTATTCTTTCATTGTGAGGAATTTGTATCCCCCCTCCTGGCAAAGGTGACTCGGTAAACGACGAATTCGTGGAAGCGGCTTGTGAGCACGACACTAATAAGAACGAACAGCATAACCCTAAAGCAAGTGAAACTACCTTTGCAGTCCTTTTCATTTGACTTCCTCTCCTTTCTGCGGCACCTATTCAGGGCTTAGATTTACTGCATCTATCGTATTGATGGGCAAGATCTTATCTCTTCCCAAACGGTTCACATATTCAAGTATTTGTTCAAGCAACGCTGGCTTTATTTCGTACAACTCATCGTTTTTCGGGTCTATCCCATGCAGCATAATGATGCACCACTTCTTATTTTTCACAGCCTCATCAATCCGGGCTTTCACCTGGGCGAACGTCGTTTCATTGGTAACCGCAATACTCGAGTGAAGCCAATAAGGATCGCTTGGTGGGAGATTATTCTGTTTATGTTCAAACACGCGGACAGCTTTGTAATGTTTCTTCGCAAATTCCCTCACTCGAGGATCGTACCGGGAAAACGGGATCGCGATCGAGTTGACTTCTGGTACGATTTCCAGTAACATTTGTTTGCTTTTGGCCAATTCAAATTCCAGGTCTTCATCCGTATTGCTGGTTAAAGGATCGTAATGCGAATAGGTATGGGAGCCGATCTCGATCCCCTTGTCATAAATATGTTTTATTTGGCCGGCATCTAGAAATTCGCTGTCCGCTCCACCTTTGATCCTTTCGGTGATCACATTCAAAGTAGCGGGAATCCCGTATTTTTCATGCAAAGGCAGAGCATCATCATAAAACGAATCCAATCCATCATCATAAGAGAGCGTAATTAGGGCTTGTCCATTGAAATCCTTTGCACTAGGATTAACGATTTGATTCGTCATCCAAACCGAGTTTTGAGAATCATTCCATGCTACTCCATACCCTAATCCTTCTGCCACAGCCCGAATAGGGACCAGTGCCCTCCCCTTCATCAGTTGTGGAGCGACTTCCGATTTTACTTCCTTTCCGTTGATTACCAGTTTCACGGGAGAGGTCGCTGATCCACCCCGATTGAATTCTTGCGTCCCTTCTCTTTTCGGTGAACCACCTGACACAAAAATGGTCCTTCGGGCTTCATCCCACTTCACCGCAGCACCCAAGCCTTCTGCCGCAGCTCGAATGGGAACCATTGTTCTTCCTTTGATGATCTGCGGGGGAACTTCTACTTTTGTCTCTTCACCATTAATCATAAGCTTAATCGGTGGTGCAGCTGCTGCAACCATTGCAGAAGAAACCATCACTCCGACCACCAATCCTAGACCTAGCTTTCTCATCGAACTCCTCCTAAAAAATTCCTGCCCAACCCTTACTAAATTCCGCACCACACTCCATTGAATTTTAGTGAATGAATATTAACAGCCTGTGTTCTTTATTTGAGAAAATCATTACCAATCGTTGTTAAAATGTTATCAATTGTTACCAAACTATGACCATGTATAGGATTCCACACAAAGAATTAATCAAATAAAAAACTTCTTAAGAAAAATCCCTAAGAAGTTCATCGACATACTTCAGACCCTAGCCCAATTAAGGTTTCAATTCCATCCACCCCTTCAAGCTATGGATGGAAAACCGTAAATATTAAAGTTTCATTTTACTGGTCAGATACCCAATTTATGGGGATAAATAGGTTGTTTTTGTGATTCTACACAATTCCCTTTACAGCGACACGCACTTCTCCTATATCAATTCCAGAATTATTTTGAATAATTATGAGAGTAACACTACCCCGTGTGTCAACTAAGGGTAATTCAACACCTGAAACATTGATTATACTTTCGGGGACGCTAGCCACAGTAGTATTATCACTGGTGAATATAAGACTAGAAATCGTTGCGGTAACAGATCCATTGCTAATAGATATCCAAACATAGGCTTTTGCAAAGGCATCGGTTGGAAAGGATAAAGCCTTAATATCCCCATCATTGAGAGAGAATTTATCAGGTTCTCCCATTAGCGGGAAAACTTGAAAGTCTACTTTAACAGGCCAAGCGTTTTCAGTAGTATTGGGTAAACCTTGATTAACGAACTTAACTGGTTGAATGCCCATTTGATTAACACCTCCTATTAATCTACACAATATACTCTATTAGAATAATAGATTGTTGTATCAGCTTTTATTGGAGGCTATCAGTGGATTTTATCTATTGTGCTTGATAAGATAAATTTATATATTTCGAATAATAGAAGAAAAAATACCAGCGCCACTAGCCCAATAACGATTATTCTTTTATTCATTAAGTTCCCCTAATCTTATTTGGTTGTTTAATGATCACGCCGATTATATCAAAGAAATTTAGATTAAGTCATCCTTATTCCATTATCCCTGCCCTATCGTTCAATAACAAAAAGGAGGAGTCAATGAGTGACTTTTACACATGATTTTCGTTAAAGCAAGCAGTAAATTGTGCATACTTTAAGTAAAGGGGGCATGTATGTTGCAAAACGCGAAAGGTACACTTTTTGTATTTGATACATTCGAATTTGTCACCGAGGAAGAATTACATGAAATATTTAATTACTCGGAGAAACGGGGCTTTTCCCAAGTTATTTTTTATCCGCAGCATGAAGAAACATTACGACGAATGAATATCCCTGTATCGAGACCGTATTTTAAAAGATTGGACCTTTTATTTGAACTACTTGAGGAAAGTACGCATGTAATGCCAGCCTCTATTGACCAGTGGGAAGGTAAGAGAAAAAAGTACACGCCGATTGAGACGTCTCTTTCGTTCTTAACCGAAAAATATCAGTCACCGCATTTCGTTTTGATGAATGCAATCTATGCCGATAAAATCTCTACATATAAAGGCTTTGAGGAACAAATACGGAAAATTCGCCTTATCATTCGAGCGGGCGACCATTTTAGACCGAATGGGATCTTACAGAAATATACGCACAGATGGGAAGAATGGAAAAGTACAGAGGATGATTAAACCAATAGACAGTTCTGGAATATCCGTAGCTAATAATTATTGGCATGATTTGGCAACAATCTTTTTTGTTTCTGCTATCACTGTTGTAACACCTTGACCGATACACAAACCGCTAATGACGAACAGTGAAAATAGAATTTTGTACCACATATAGACCACCTTATGATTATTTGAGAAGGAATAGGCATTAGCAGTTCAAAATAAATTCTTTCTGAATAGTATGTAAGATCCTGGTTCCAGGGAAATCTGAATTTAACCGAGGAGGCGAAAATCCCATGGCCCTCCATGTAAAGATCGAGTTGCTGCAGATCGATCTCCACGAGCTCAATGAGCCTTTCAGGAATGAATATATTTTTCAGATCAAATTTTTTGGTAATTTGATTGTCTTTGAGCGGAAGCAATACACTTCTGGGGCGGCGCTTTTCCCGATAACGTTCCATTATAATGAAACGATCGTCGACCATACTTTTATCGAAGTTGAAAACACTCCTTATCAATTCACGTTGGACTTACGAGTCGTCGAAGATGATCCCATCTTTGATGACATTGCAGAATCGTCTTTCTCTTTCTCTATTGAACCGCAAAATGTGCAAAGTCCATTTGCGATGAATTTCAACCCTAGAATCAAACAGGACAGCGAAGGAATCGATGCGACTTTCCATTTCTTGTTCCAATTTGAGCCTACTTCGTCGCCGCCCATACCTTGAATGAATTCTAATCAGACGGAATGATTTACTATTTTAAACTCACTATTAATTCTACTCTACACTTTACCACTATTTGTGATACGGTTCACCGAACCTCACCTAAGCACATAGTTGATTTTGACCATAAGGTATACATCAACATACAACCCTTAATCGAATAGGACGTGAGTAATCACGTCTTTTTATTTGGGGCGTGGAAGTGGAAGTGCTATGGGCATATTATAAAACTCACATTTCATGTAATTCCATCAACACATCACCAAACAAACGAACCAAAAGAAAAACCGCCCATGAAATGAGCGGATAAGTGAAGGCATTTCTAACTGATATTACTGGAATAACAAGCAATGGAAACTATGTGCCTATGTCCATTTTATTTATGACTATGGTGATTGCATTTGAACTTGTTCTGTTGTGGGTCACAGGAAAAAATAGACCTCTCTTTGTTCTGTACCCTTTCCGTTTACAATCGCTGATCCGTTTTCCCAATTGATATCTTCTATGTTTAATCGATGAACCCCTCCCAAGAATCTTTCTTCTTGATTCCATCATTACTGGAATGGGAGGGGGTTAATCATCTTATGCTATTCAAGGCGAACCCGATTGTGAAAGAAGTAATCCTATTAACCCTCAAACCTATATGAATAATTAATGTAAATAATTATTCAGAAGACCATTTATTGAGTGATTTAATTCATCTATATCAGGATTTCCTACTTTCGTATCGTTAATGCTATATTTCCTTTTTAGTTGAATAATTCTTTCTATACTTTCATTTAATCTTTGTTCGGAAATTTCCCCATTTTGAACAGCAGCTTTCAAAGAGGAGGTAATCTTTACAATATTATTATAGTCATGTCCTACTAAAATAATATCGCTTCCTGCCTTTACTGATTCTACCGCTGCTTTGCCAATATCAAAATGTTCCGTAATGGCCCCCATTGTCATATCATCTGTTATGATGACTCCCGTGAAACTAAGTTGTTTTCTAAGAAGATCCGTCATGACAGCTTTTGACATGGACGCTGGATTGTTTTTATCCAATTCAGGCAATAAGATATGGGCGACCATCACAACATCTGCTCCTTGATCAATTGCACGTTCAAACGGAATTAACTCTAGTTCTTTAAGTTCCTTAAGGCTTTTATTTACAATTGGGAGTTCCAGGTGGGAATCAACCGATGTATCTCCATGTCCAGGAAAATGCTTAATTGTAGGGATGACGTTTTGCGACTGAATCCCTTTCATCGTTTGAATCCCAAGTTTACTTACTATTTCCGGATTGTTCCCAAATGATCGATCCCCGATTACTGGGTTATTTGGATTGCTGTTAATATCGAGAACAGGGGCAAAATCGAGATTTAAACCAAATTCCTTTAATTCTTTCCCTAAGAGTGTTCCGACTTTATAAGAAAAATCGGGATTATTTAACTGTCCTATCTGTTTATTTGGAGGAAAGTTAACAAGTCCACCTGGCAATCTTGTCACACGTCCACCCTCTTGGTCAACACCTAGTAAAAGCGGTAGACTCGAACTATTTCCAGATTTCAGTTGATTCACAAGTTGAATCACTTGTGCAGGGGTTTCAAAATTATATTTGTAGAAAATAATTCCCCCGACATGGAATTGGCCTATTAATTGTTTTGCGTTTGCATCCATTGTAGTCCCGGATACCCCAGCAAGAATCATCTGGCCAATTTTATCTTCTAAGCTCAGTTTAGAAATCACCTCTGAAATGGATTGATTTCCTTGTTGATTTGGTTTCTTTTCAATCTGTGTAAAGAGTGAGATATGGTCAACTTTAGGATTTGGCTCCTGCTCTGTTTTTACTGGTAAAACCCATAATAAATCAGTAGAAGACGCTGCATGATAGACAAGGATCATTTGGTCAACCGTTGAATCTTTATAGTATCGAATGGCATCGGGTTGTCCACCAGTTTTCTCAATTTCATTTAACGAGATATTTTGCAGTTCAGAATCATACGATCGTATATCATTAACAGTCTGATCGGCATAGCCGATTGTAGCATGATGACTTTCGTATTCCTCATATCTGCCTTTATCAGTTTCCGAAATACGGTCTGATTTTCCCCACTCTTTGTTTACTTCCTTCCATTCTGTTTTACCGGAAACAAAGGGAATGTTCGGAACCTTACCTTCCTTAGATAAGGAAAATGTTTCCTCAACTAATTTCTCAAGACTTGAAATCTGATCATTCCCCGAATCTAATGTTTTTTTATCGGATGGGTAAGTTATATCTGGATTCTCTTTAACTGGCGTCTTCTCGCTACCATTTTCTTTGGCTGCATAAACGCCAATGATCAAGGCTAAAATTAAAAGTGGAATCGTAAAAATAAGTAGATTATTTCGAGAAGCCCTTTTTCTTTTCATTTTCCAATTCCCCTTTCTTCCATTTTTAATTATAGGTCTAATCAGTAGATGGGATTTCTTTTAAATATCCTTTTTTCTTTTCTCTCTTCATAAATAATCAGCCACACTGTTCTTTCCAGCAATCTTCGGCAAAATGCCCCTTAAATGAAAAAAGGAGCGCTCAATATCATTTGTCAAGGATATTAAACGCCCGTTTGTTAAAGACCCTAGGATCTTAATTGTACTTTACGACAAGACCCTAATTATTTTTGGGCTATTTTACTCCATTGGCTTTAAGTGTGACTGTGCTGGTGGTGGTTAAAAGTTTTCCTCCTGAGTAGGCTTTTGATTTGCTTGTTGTGTGCATCCAATAATCAACCAGTCATGATCATCAAGGACAACATAAATACTTTTTTCATAATCTATCTCTCTTTTCTTTTGGCATACCTTAGACGTGGTTAAGGGTTCGAATGTTGCATAATACAAGTTTCCAATATATTAGAAAATGAACACGATCAAATCGTGTTTTTTCCAAATCGAAATAGAACATTTACGTCTTAATGTAATCTGGACTTTACAAAATCAATAAACGCCTCTACTTTACTATCTAAGAAACTAAGTGTTCCTTCATCCACCAATTGTCCTGCTTGTTCATCAAACTTCTGATGTGCAAAACCGATCAGTACCTCATTTCCTCCTGGAGGAAGTATCTTTGCCTGAATACCAGGAGCTGCTAGAATTTCACGCAAATGCATTTGAGCACGAACGGTTCCGAGCATTCCAGGAGTCGCACCAAGAGCCATGACTGGTTTACCAATGAATACCTTGTCCACCCTAGAAGCCCAATCTAGGGCATTCTTTAAAACGCCAGGAATGGACCAATTGTATTCTGGCGTAATGATGATAACCCCATCTGCACTTGCGACTGACTCTTTAAATTCTTTTACTGCCTGCGGTGGGTTGTTTTCCTCATCTTGGTCAAAATGAGGTAGGGAACGAATGTCTGCTATTTCGATGTCAAATTTTTCTTGGTAACGTTCTTGCATCGTTTTTGCAAGGTGCATGTTATAAGATTCTTTCCTTAAGCTTCCTACGATTGTAACAATTTTCATAATTTATTACCTCCAATAAAATTAGTTAATCATTTTTGTTATTTTGATTGTCAGTACCTTTGCTGAGCAGCATTTCTGTTTTTCTTTGAAGATGTGCTTCTCCCCATTCATGCATCATTTCTAATATGGTTTGAAGCGATTTTCCATATTCCGTCATGTGCGGTTTCGCTTGGATAAATCCCACCAATGGATAAGGAATCATCAACAAATCTGTTACCGAAGCTATAGCTGAAGCAAATATACATGTATGGATAAAAACAGAAAACTTCTTTTTGTCCCTAAGAAACACGAAACAAAAACTTAACGAGAATAACATTTGGGTGATAAGGTCATATTCAAACCTCTTTAATGAAGAAAAGTATTCAATCTGTTTTATCATCTCCATTATTTTTCCAAAAATTGGTATTAAACATAACTTCCCTATAGTTGAACAAACAAAAAAGAATCGAGTAGCCTTGTGAAGCTCTCGATCCTCGTGAAAAATAATTATATTTTCACCGTACAAATTTTATAGATGATATGACTATTAATTTTAGTTGTTCCTTACGGTCGTCTTGTAGAATAATTTCAGCAGCAATGACACGCACTAATTGCCCGTATTTCATTAGTAAATGCCCAATATTCATGGTCTCCGTAACCAATGTCAACAACTTAGGTTCATGATGCCCAGACAAATCACCACCATCAACTTCGATAAGCTTGTATCCTGAAAATAATTCGTTATTTGGTTGGGTTGATGTTTCCCCTCCTACTGGTTCATCAACAATCGCTTTGACAGCTTCTTTTTTTCACTATTTTTATTTGTAATATCTGTGGTTACTTCTTGTGAATCTGTTTCTACATCTGTATTGGATGTATCTTCTACGTTGGTACAACCAACCATAAAGATGATCGTTAAAAGTAAGATTAAATAGTTCTTTTTCTTTTTCAATTTAAGACTCTCATATAATAGTTTCATACTGTTCATTCTAAAAACGACGATTTTATCTTATCTTGTTCTACAATCTTACCAAAAAGATCCTGCCCTTTAGCAAAGTAAAGGAACCGTTAGGCTCCTAGAAAAATCGTTTAGGTCTACGACTTCGCAAGCTAATGCTTTAGCTCAGAGATGGGGTCTGATCCCTTTTCATAACAACAAAAAAGGAGGATCCTTTATGGTTCCTCCAATATAAGTTCAAGCAACTCAGTAAAGTGTTTTCAAGGCTTCAGACGTAAAGGGGATCAGTTCATCTGTGCGACCATCACGGATCTTACGTGCCCAAGAAGGGTCAACTAATAGTGCACGACCTACGGCTACCAAATCAAATTCTCCACGTTCGAGCCGATCGATCAAACTGTCGATCTTGGCATTGCCGGCACCTTTTCCTTCAGTCAATGAACTTAAAAACTCACCATCTAAACCAACGGATCCAACCGTAATGGTCGGTTTCCCCGTCAGCTTTTTCGTCCATCCAGCAAGATTTAAAGGAGAGTCTTCAAATTCTGGCTCCCAGAAACGGCGAGTAGAACAGTGAAATATATCAACACCTGCATCAACTAATGGCACCAAGAATTGCTCCAACTCAGAAGGCGTTTTAGCCAATTTCGCCGTATAGTCACTCCCCTTCCATTGTGAGAAACGAAACACAAGCGGGAATTCCGGTCCAACTGCGCGTCGGCAAGCTTCAATGACTTCCACTGCAAAACGGGTGCGCCTAACCATGTCGCCACCGTAGCGATCGGTACGTGGATTGGTTTTCTCCCAGAAGAATTGGTCTATTAAATATTCATGCGCACCATGCAGCTCCATGCCGTCGAAGCCTAACTGCTTGGCTTCAAATGCTGCTTGTGCGAAGGCGTCAACCATTTTTCTTATTTCCGACTCCGAGTATTCGCCCACACTGCCTCTGGCTCCCATATGCCAAATCTGTGGTATGATCTTTCCGCCTACCCCATGTACTTCAGCCACCACCTTTGCCCACCCATTTAATGCCACTTCACCAAAGAAGTGCGGTACGTTTATTTGATTGGATGAATCCGGGTGATTGATCACCGTACCTTCTGTTACTATTAGTCCAACACCGTTTTCAGCTCTACGACGGTAATACTCAGCAACCTCCATACCTGGGACACCATCAGGAGAATATTGTCGGGTCATTGGAGCCATCACGATACGATTAGATAAATTCAAACTCTTGAATGTAAATGGTTTAAACATAGCTTGAACGGACCCTGTATAATTCATAACAACCTCCCTATTTCGTTCATTATAATATAGTTTGAACTTATTATTTCTTCACTTGACAAAAGGTATAATAATTTTTCTGTTTAAGGACGTCAACATCGAAACACTCCAATGAAATTTTTACACATGTGGCTTGGATATCATTTACACGTTGGATTCATTATGGTATTATTTATTTACGTTATTGCGTATTACGTAAATAGATAATATGGGGTGATGTTTTTGACTCGTGACTATGGTTTAGAACTGGATGGACTCAAGACACAGGTGGCTGAACTACAAGAAATTGTTAAACAGATCGCGAAAAACTCTTTAAGCAAAGAAACACGTGTCAAAGAAGATTGCGACCAATCGGGCGAACTTCCTGGAGACATTAACACTGGACAGGGAGAATTGGGTGGTATATTTTTTTCAGGACAATACCTTGGAAAGAAGTCGCGTTATAGATGGGGACCACACGAGCGGGATGTCATACAACTGTTAGATCTCGATAGTGATAAAGTTGCGAAAATTTTATCTGCACTTGGACATAAACAACGTATCGATATCATAAAAGCCGTCTTACAACAACCCTTGACGGGTGCCGAACTCGTAGATCGCTTGAATATGGGTACCACAGGACAATTGTATCACCATATTAAAGCCTTGCTAGGAGCTGACCTCCTATCACAAGAAGAGCGAGGCGGGAACTACACATTTCCTGAGCATCGAGCACTCCCATTTTTGCTTTTATTAGCTGCAGTTGCAGAGTTGCTTGATACGAGTGACTACATGGAGTTATCGGAAGCTAGAAATAACGCAGGGGATTATTTAGGCACCTCACCAGAGGAATACGATCCACACCTTTTGCTTCGATCAGTATTGGAGAATACCATCCTTGAACATCAGGCGGGCTATTGTTCCGATGTTAGCGTGGTTTTTCATAGTGACGGCAGCGTGACTGTTGCCGATAACGGTCGAGGGATTCCTGTTCAGGCTTTTTCAAACTCGGAAAAGCCGCGTGTTCAAGCTATTCTCACCGAAATAAGTCGTTTTTCTGCTTCATTCAATGCACCAAACGGCCAAAAGGGTATCACGATTCCAATCGTGAACGCGTTGTCACAAAGGCTTACGGTAGAAGTACGAAGAGAAGGCAAGCTGTTCCGTCAGGAATACAAGCACGGTATCCCTCAAACTTCACTTCTCACTGTCGGCCTGACAAATGAAACAGGAACAAGCCTTACGTTTTTTCCCGACAAAGAAATATTCCATTCAGGTTTCGACCAAAGTCTGTTTGCCAATGAAATCGCCGACATTTCAGAGACATTTCCAAATCTGAAAATACATCTACTCACTGACTGATTGGCCCTTTTGACAATATCCCTTGTAAAGATGAATACCAGGTAAAAAAACACACCTCAGGGATTCCTGAAATGTATAGATTGTATATCCACCTCTAGCGGAGAAGGTTGGATCAGCCGTTAAATAAAGGAAGGAAAGTTCCTCTATTTCCTATAATGAGTGAGATATAGGCAAAATAGCGGAAACTTTTTTCCTTTATTGGGCATTTTGTTGGAGTCGGTCTATTTGACGCTTACTTCCCTGTAGTAAACGAAGTGTTGTGGAGTACTTGAACGATAGGATGGCTAGTACCCTTTCCATAGACAATCGCAGGACCCATTTTCCCAATTGATATCCTCTATGTTTATCGCCCAATCCATTCATTATTCCCTTCATACTATGTTACAGATGACATTAAAAAGGAGTGAAATCAAATGAGACAACAATACGGACCTCCTACCTCTCCTCCCCCTTTTTACATTCCACCAAAACCCTCCACTTCGTATATTATTGACTGCGTGTATCAATACACTTATGTATGGCTCACAAATGGGATGAGTTTTTGGTTTTATCCCACAAACGTACAGTATGAAGGAGTTACAGGTTATAGATGGAACGGGCGTTTCTGGACGTTCTATGGGATTGACCCAAGATTTATTGATGCTGTTTCATGCCCCCCAATTCCTACCCCTTACTAAATTGTAAAGAGCTTTGTGATAAGAATTCGAATCACAAGGCTCTTTATCCATCATGTTTTTACAGAAGTCTAAAATCTCCATTATACAATGCTGTGTGAAGTTCTTTTGCAACTGTCACTGGCATAAAAAATTGTTTTATTACGATTAAAAAGAGAACACCAACCAATTGGATGTTCTCTACAAAAGGAGTACACATGAGCTGTTCAGTGAAATATTTTAACGTTGATAATTAACAGTCTACTGTCCCGACGATGACAAGCAGAATAAAGAGGACTAAGATAATTAAAAACATTTCATCGTCGAAACAACCTTGGAAAACACTCATCGTTTTCCTCCTCTCTTTAGATTACAACTACAATATATGAGCCGCTTTATTTTAAGGATTGTATAGATACCTATAAAAATTAAAAAATTTAGGTGAAATAGCCAGTGTTAAACTCAAACTCCCTCTATGAACAAATTTGGGGTATTGGTGGCACAAGCTCTCTCAACAATACGCAATTGATGTAAATTGACTTACGACTTCGCAAGCTAACGCTTTAGCTCAGTGGAGGGGATCATGTGCGATGTATTGGGGCTGGAAAGGAAGCAGGCAGGTAACACTGAAATTACCAATTTGCTTGCAATTTGGAGCATATGGAAATCTAATGGAGTATGTTTGCACATCCACAAAGTCACGTAGACCACAACTTGTATAATCCCTAAATATCTTTAATAATCCAAAAATATGGCATTTGAGCAACTATTCTAAAAGGGTATACACTATTAATAATACATAGGTTCCGGAATCTATATATAACTGTTTTTATTAATTGGGAGGAATTAGATGAAAAAAAGATTATCGATTTTACTTTTAGTTCTAGTTATGGGGATCATGACGGCTTGTGGATCAGGAGAGGAAGCAGGTGGTACAACCTCGGGAAACTCTGGAAGTGATTCTACTAGTTTGCTAGATGAGATTAAAGAAAAAGGAACGGTTACGATTGGCTTTTCAAACGAAGCGCCTTATGCGTATCAAGATGCTGGAACAGGAGAATTAAAAGGAGCAGCAGTTGAAATCGCTACAAAGGTTTTTCACAATATGGGAATTGAAAATGTAAAGGGCCAGATTGCTGAATGGAACCAGCTCATTCCAGGTGTAAAAGCAGGCAAATTCGATGTTATTACAGCAGGAATGGCAATTTTACCAGAACGTGCTGAACAAGTGAATTTTGGTGAACCGGAAATCCAATATGGCGAAGGTTTGATTGTTGAAAAGGGAAATCCCTTAAATCTACATAGCTACACGGATATTGCGGATAATCCTGATGTCATCGTTGCAGTAATGTCTGGTGCAACAGAGGTGGAGTTCTTAAAAGAGATGGGTGTTAGCGAAGATCAGATACTAGAAGTTGCTGACATTCCAGCGTCATTCTCTGCCGTACAATCAGGTCGAGCACAGGCGACAACAGGGACAGAAATGACAGTGAAAATGGCTTTACAATCATCTGATCAATCTGCATTAGAATTTGTTGAAGATTTTGAGCAACCTGCTATTAAGGGGGTACCTAGTTATGGTGCGGCTGCATTTGCCAAAGATAGCAACGAGCTCTTGGAAGCTTATAATGCAGAACTTAAAAAGCTTAAAGAAAGTGGAGAGATACTTGAACTCATAACCCCTTCTGGTTTTGGTGAAGGGAACCTTGTTCCGAATGACTTAACTACAGAACAAGTAATTGAAAGTCTAAAATAACACGGGGAAACGAGGGCAGGTCTCCTAAATCGGAGATCTGTTTTTTCCTTAATAATGGGGTGAGTCCAATTAGTCAAATAGGTGAAATCTTTCCAGTATTAGTTCAAGGTCTAAATACTACGATCCTTATTTTAATAACCTCAGCATTTTTTTCTTTTCTAGTTGCATTTATAGCGGGGTTCGGTCGTTTATCAAAAAATATCATTCTACGTAAATGTACGGGATTCTTTGTAGAAATCTTTCGTGGAACTTCTCTAATCATTCAGTTGTTTTGGTTCTTCTATGCTCTTCCAATTTTGTTTGGCATTGATTTAGGTTCCGAATTTTGGGCTTGTGTAATTGCGATTTCAATGAACTATGGAGCATATATGTCGGAAACCGTTCGTGGTTCAATCCTCTCTGTTTCACATGGACAAACAGAAGCAGCCATCGCTTTAAATATGTCGCGCTTTCAACGGATGAAAATTGTTATTTTACCTCAAGCAATTAGAATGATGCTTCCAGAATTCGGAAATTATCTGATTCAAATGTTAAAGGCAACTTCACTCATATCACTTGTAGGCTTGGCTGATATTGTTTACAAGGGACAACTTTATACAAATACCAATCTGTCTGCGACGCCTACAGTTTACTTATTAATTCTTGTGTTTTATTTTATGATCGCCTTACCTTTAATCGGTTTAACAAAATGGGCGGAAAAACAATCATCGAAGGGTGTGGCTAGTCAATAATGTGGAATTGGGATATGTTTTTCGGGTCGCTTCCGATGGTTTTCAAGGGAATGTGGGTCACCCTTGGGGTAACAATTGCTTGCTATCTTTTTGCAATGGTATTCGGTTTTGTCTGGGTTTTTTTGAAACGAATTCCGTTTAAACCGATTCAGTGGATCGTGTCAATTATTCTTGAATTTATTCGATCGACACCACCGCTCGTGCAATTATTTTTCTTATTCTTTGGGTTACCAATGGTTCCATATATTGGAGTAAGCTTAAGTCCATTGACGGTAGCAGTAATTGGTCTTGGCGTTCACTTTAGTACATATATTTCTGAAATTTATCGTTCTGGAATTGAATCTGTTGATAAAGGACAATGGGAAGCATCTATTGCATTAAATCTGTCTGTTAAAGATAAGTGGATAAAGGTGATCCTTCCGCAAGCGATACCTCCTACCATTCCTATGCTAGGGAACTATTTGATTATTATGTTCAAGGAAGTACCTTTGACTTCGACAGTTGGTGTTGCAGGTATGCTGTTTATGGCTGATAAATTCGGTGCAAGAAATTGGGCTTATCTAGAACCATATACATTAGTAGCGATTTTCTTCCTACTGTTAAGTTATCCGTCAGCAGTCCTAATAAAAAAATTAGAAAACAAACTTAATCGACGATTTGACAAGAAAGCTCCCTTAGGAGCTAAGAATTTGAAAAAGGGAGTGGCAATCGATGGCTGAGCCGGTTGTGAAATATAAAAATGTGACGAAATCATTTGGTGAGGTGGATGTCTTAAAGGGGATTAACTTAGACATCGCACCAGCTGAAAAGATAGCACTCATTGGACCTAGTGGTTCTGGTAAAACGACGATTATTCGATTATTAATGACATTGGAGGAACCCACTTCAGGAATCATCGAAGTGAATAGCCAAAATCTTTGGCAAATGGAGAAAAAAGGTAAGATGGTAAGAGCAAATGAAAAGCATCTAAGGCAAATTAGAGGGGATATCGGGATGGTATTTCAGCACTTTAATCTGTTTCCGCATATGACCATTTTAGAGAATTGTATGACAGGACCAATCCATGTGAAGGGCCAATCAAAAGAAGAGGCTAGGAAGAATGCAATTGAAATGTTAGAAAAGGTTGGTTTGGGTGATAAAGTAGATAATTTTCCGAATCAGCTTTCCGGAGGCCAAAAACAACGGGTAGCGATGGCACGTGCCCTTGTTATGCGTCCAAAGGTAATGCTATTTGATGAGGTAACCTCTGCCCTTGACCCAGAACTTGTTGGTGAAGTCCTAGAGGTGATCCGTGAAATAGCGAAGGAAGGCGAAATGGCAATGATCCTGGTGACACATGAAATGGATTTCGCACGAGATGTCGCCGACAGGATTATTTTCTTAGAAGACGGTGTCATCTCAGAGCAAGGGACACCAGAAGAGGTGTTAGGAAATACCAAGAGCGAACGACTTCAAAAGTTTCTTAGTCGTTTCAGGTCTTGAGATTTTGGGTAGAATCCCCCCTTTAGCAAAGCATACGACTTCGCAAGCTAACGCTTTAGCTCAGAGGTGGGGTCTGCCCCCTTTTCCGGGCGTGAACCCATTTTTCCATGCTATTAAATTCTCGATTCTCGTCGAGTCTTCGAGATCCTTTCACACTGCTTTTCTGTTTCTATTTTTACTCTAGTAATGTATATTTCAGATAAGTCTTCTTTTAAACATCACTTATTTATTACCGAGTTGTTCCGCCAAACCGATTAGAAGCCCTTCAATTCCACGAATGTAGCAGAGCCGATACGAATTCTTGTACTGAACCACTTCGCCAACAAGCTGAGCACCATACTTAGTGAGTCTGGATACCACTTCGTCAATGTCTTCAACGGTGAACATGACGCGTAGATAACCGAGGGCATTTATAGGAGCAGTTCGGTGATCTGAGATAGTAGGTGGGTTGAGAAATCGCGAAAGTTCAATTCGGCTGTGGCCATCTGGGGTAACCATCATAGCAATCTCTACACACTGTGAACCCAGCCCGGTTACGCGGCCAGCCCATTCACCTTCGACTGTAGCTCGCCCTTCGAGCTCCAAGCCAATCACCTCGAAGAAAGAAATTGCGTCATCAAGGGATTCTACAACGATGCTAACATTGTCCATTCTCAGTAATTTGTTTTTTTCCATAATTTTTATCTCCTTATGTGTACAAATTTATTACCTGATCATCTTCATATTTCTCCTATCAGAAATTACCAATCACTTCCAAATAGTTAACATCTTGTCACAGTTCATGATAACAAAGATAAGTCACAGTATAGTAAAATGTGAAATTTGGTTTTCGGTTATTTCATAGTAAATTCAATTCGTAATTACCGTAATAAGATCGTTTTACGTAATAAAGATACATAAATACCCCTATTTAAACTCCTAATATTTTTATACTTTAACAATTCGGAGTTACGATATTATTTCCTGCTTATTGATCATTAAACTAAGTTGCCCGTTACTTCAGTAAAAGAAAAGAAGCTAGCATAGCAGCTTCTTGTAAACAAATTTTTAATTTAAAAACCCTGATATTAGCGAGCGACACCCTCTACATCCTAAAGTAAAGCATGTAAAAAAGGTACAACCAAAAGCTAAAAAAGCTGCTAAGCCTAAAGCTGAAAAAACTAGCAAATCACAGGCAAGTGCTCATGCCAGCCAAACAGCTAAAGATCATGCTAATAAAAACTCTGCTGTTCATAGAAACGCTGAAGAAGCTGTAACAAAAAAAGCTGAAATGGAAGAAGTGACTGTTCAAGAACCTGTTAAGGTTGAAACCGAAGCTGACGCAGAAAATCAAGATACTGCTTCTGTTGCTGAATCCCAGGAAACAACTGATCTTGATAACACAACCGTTAAAACTGGAGATGAAAAAATAGTTAAAGAAGATGAAAAAGAAGAAATAGTAAGCCCTTCTAATGCAAACAAAGCAGAAGCTCAAGCTAGTGAACAAGCAAACGAAAATGCTATTGAACATGCAGCAGATAACTCTGCAGTAGTAACAGGTCAAGTAGCTATTGAGGAAACAACAACTGAAGAAGTTGCTATGAATGCTAGTTTAATAGTAGGCCATTATTAAGCAAAACGCTGAGAAAAAAGTAGACCACCTTATACCAAAACTTCTGTAAAATCAGTTTCG
>NZ_JAGGKT010000034.1 GCF_017873965.1 Ammoniphilus resinae
TTCTGACAGGGTGGGATGGGAAAAGAGGTAAGCCCGACCGAATCCGGAGCTGATTCTGACAGGGTGAGGTGGGAAAAGAGTTTTGCCTGACCGAAGAGATCTCGCCCTTTCCCTCGTTCCAGTCAAATTAAGGCCGGAATAGTGACAGGCACCCTGCCTTTTCTCCAGATCGAGTCAGACAAAGGCCAGATTAGTGACAGGCACCCTGCCTTTTCTCCAGATCGAGTCAGACAAAGGCCAGATTAGTGACAGGCGCCCCGCCCTTCCCCCAGATCGAGTCAGACAAAAGCTAGATTAGTGACAGGCACCCTGCCTTTTCTCCAGATCGAGTCAGAGAAAGGCCAGATTAGTGACAAGCGCCCCGCCCTTACCCCAGATCGAGTCAGAGAAAGGCCAGATTAGTGACAGGCGCCCTGCCATTTCCCCAGATCGAGTCAGAGAAAGACCGGATTCGTGACAGGCGCCCCGCACATTCCCCAGATCGAGTCAGACAAAGCCCGGAATAGTGACAGGCACCCCGCCTTTTCCCCAGATCGAGTCAGAGAAAGGCCAGATTAGTGACAAGCGCCCCGCCCTTACCCCAGATCGAGTCAGAGAAAGGCCAGATTAGTGACAGGCGCCCCGCCATTTCCCCAGATCGAGTCAGAGAAAGGCCGGATTAGTGACAGGCCCCCCGTCCTTACCCCAGATCCAGTCAGAAAAAGCCAAGGATAGTGACAGGAAGATGGGTATTCTCCCCAACCCGGTCGAAATTAGAGGGGAAGCCTGTTACTCATAACTCCCTTCCATGAGGCGGGGGGTGTGTGCCAATTATAGGAGTTGGACTATTCTCATTCTCCTCAAGCATACCTTATTGATTTTCAAAGACTGCTTACCACTTAACACTGATCCCCCCTCTATACATCTCTAATGACTCTCCCCTCTTTATTTCCTCCTTCCCTCCCAAACCAACCCAACTTTAGGCACAAGAAGAGAAGCTAGCATATCGCGGCGACAAGGCCTATCTGCACTGGGAGAGAACAGCCGAGCACATATGAGTGAGCGTATTCACCCTTAAGAGGAGTACTCTCCTTTACATAAGGAAGAGTAGGGAAAACAAGGTAGCCGACAGTGGCCATAAGATGGATTTCCTGACTAAAAGGGAGAGTGGTCAAAAGGCCCAAAACAAATACCTCCTACCTCCCCCCCTTCCTTACCCCTAGCTCCATAAACCACCCCTTCATCCAAAGCAAGGTCCCACCCGAAGAGCCCCATCCCCACACCAAGCCCCCCCGCCCATCGCCATTCTCCCAAAACCAACGCCCTTCTATGGTGATTCGACAGTTTTTACGGTATAATCTTCCTGGGACTGGAAGAAAAGTGAGTCTTCCGTCTTATCCCATCATAAAAGATCGTCTCCGGACGAAATACATACAACAAAAGGAGCAAACCCCATGTTAAACATTGAACAAATCAAAGAAATCATTCCACACCGCTACCCGTTTTTATTAGTCGATAAGGTGCTAGAACTAGAACCAGGAAAACGCGCCGTGGGAATCAAAAACGTCACTGCCAATGAACAATTTTTCCAAGGGCATTTCCCCGACTATGCCGTCATGCCAGGCGTCCTCATTGTCGAAGCACTCGCCCAAGTAGGAGCCGTATCTGTCCTTAGCCTCGAAGAGAACAAAGGGAAGATCGCCTTTTTTGCGGGGATCGACAATTTCCGTTTTAAAGAGCAAGTCCGCCCTGGAGACACGTTGACCCTGGAAGTCGAGATGACCACCATCCGCCGCGGCATCGGAAAAGGCCACGCCATAGCCAAAGTAGGCGATAAAATCGCAGCAGAAGGCGACATGATGTTTGCCATTGGGAAATAGTTCCCCAAAAAAATAAATGAAATTTGTCGAAGACTATCGTATAATGTAAAATGTTAGGAGAAATGGGAAAAAAGAACCAGAAAGTTAGGGGAAACCAATGGAACAAGAGACAACTATAGACCTGAGAGAATTGTTGGAAATCATACGAAAAAGAATATGGATCATCGCACTAGTAACCGTGCTGGCAACTGTTGTAAGCGGGATTGTCAGCTTTTTTGTGTTAACCCCCATCTATGAATCATCGACCCAGCTGCTCGTAAACAAAAGCGAGAATAAAAATGACCTAATGATGCCTACAGCCAACGATATCCAGACCAATCTGCGATTAATTGATACCTATAACGTGATTATTAAAAGCCCGAGAATATTGGAAAAGGCGATTTCCAATATGGGATTAGACATGACAGCAAGCCAGTTAGGCAACAAAATCAATGTCACAGCGGTCCGTGATTCCCAGGTCATGTCCATCACCGTGACAGACCCCGATCCATTGATGGCCGTGAAGATTGCCAATGGGATCGCGACCACTTTTCAGCAAGAGATCAAGACCATCATGAGCGTCGATAACGTGCAAATCTTGGCCGAGGCGAAAATCGCGGAGAAGCCATCCCCAGTTAAGCCGAAGCCGTACTTGAATATGGCGATTGCCCTTGTTGTAGGACTTATGGCCTCTGTCGGAATCGTATTTTTACTAGAGTACTTGGATAATACGATTAAAACCGAACAGGATGTAGAGCAAATCCTGGGACTTTCCGTACTTGGAGCGATCGCGACCATCGATTACAAATCAGAAGATAAGCTAGGGACAGCAAACGCAAAATCTGCAGCAATGGGAGGGAAAGGAATTGAAGCCTAAACTAAATCACGAGAGAAGAAGCCTCATTACCTTATCGAATCCCAAATCTCCCATTTCCGAGTCCTATCGCACCCTTCGTACGAACATTCAGTTTGCTAGTGTGGACCAGGAACTAAAAACCGTCATGGTAACCAGTACAGGTCCTTCCGAAGGGAAATCCACTACGGTCGCCAATTTGGCAGTCGTGACAGCCCAAGGGGAAAAGCGGACCTTGCTGGTTGACTCTGATTTGCGCAAACCAACGGTACACCATACTTTTCAACTGGTCAATCGAAAGGGTTTAACCACTTTTCTGACGGGACAAGACACCTTGCAAGAGGTTGCCCAGGAAACGGACAACCCTTATTTGCATGTCGTCACATCGGGGCCGATCCCGCCAAACCCGGCAGAGCTTTTGGGATCCAAAGCGATGGCACGCTTCATTCAGGAAGCCTCTTTGGCCTATGACCAAATTTTCTTTGACACCCCACCCGTGATCGCGGTGACCGATGCGCAGATTTTGGCGTCCAAGGTGAGTGGGGTGATTTTGGTCGTCAATTCCGGCGTCACCAACAAGGATGTCGCCCTCAAAGCCAAAACCCTGCTCACCAACGTAAAAGCGAATCTATTAGGGGTTGTGCTGAACAATAAAAAAATGCAAGGCGATAGTTACTACTACTATTACTACGGAAATAAGAGCTAGTTGGCCACTACAAATTTCCCCATATTATTACAAAAAGGGGAAAAATAGTTTGCCAACTATAGTTTGAAGGGATAAAATGTGTGTATTAGGACTTAAGTAGGAAGGTGGTTAGTCCATGATCGATATTCATTCCCATATTCTTTACGGCCTTGATGACGGGGCACAGAACGCGGAAGATACCTTAAACATGGCAAAACAAGCAGTGGAAAATGGCATACACACCATTGTCGCTACACCACACCACCTTGATGGAACCTACACGAATCCGCCAGAGGTCATTCGCGAGAGAACCGCTGCCGTGGAGCAATTGCTGGCAGAACATCAAATTCCACTACGAATCGTTCCAGGGATGGAAATTCACATCCACGGGGAAGTAGTTGAAGAGCTCAAACAGGACCAGCTGCTTACAGTGAATCAGCAGCAACGACATATTTTACTAGAATTGCCCCATGACCATCTTCCTAGATATGTCGATCAGTTGATTTTCCAAATCCAGCTCGCCGGATTTGTCCCGATCATCCCCCATCCAGAACGCAATAAAGAGATCAGCGCGGATCTTAATCTGCTCTACCGACTCGTCAAGCGCGGGGCCATGTCCCAGTTGACAGCGGCGAGTGTGGCCGGGAAGTTCGGGAAGAACCTGCAGAAGATCTCCTTGGAGATGATCAAGCACAACCTCGTTCATTTTATCGCAACCGATGCCCATAACACAGGTTCACGGGGAGCCGTCCTCGCTGAAGCCTATCAAGTGATTAATCAAAAAGTGGGCACTGAATATACGAAAATGTACCAACACTTTGCGGAAGATCTCCTCAAAGGCCGAGATTGTGACGTCCCACCGCCAATTCGTTTGCGAAAGAAACTATTTGGGATCTTCTAATGAACTTCATCTAGGTAATGTCTACTAACCTGTATCAATCGTAGGCACTCGGTCATGCCGTGGGTATATATCAATTACCTTAGACTTGTATTGTCGGTGGTGTGATGTGAGGCGGGGTTCGATGCCCTATTTTAAGAAGTGAAAGTAGAGAGATGTGGATTGGAATTAAATGGAAATTATGAGATAGAAACTAATGGCGGTCTGACCACCAGAAATAACGTGTTCGCAACCGGTCAGACCTCCAAAATTTTATGGATGAAATCTTTTCCGAGCCGAGTAATCCAATTATTCTTTTCGGAAAAGGGTTTATCCTTTTTTAATTGAGATAGAAAAAAGAGAGAAATGAAAGAGGGGAAAGAAGTGACATACGAGAAACGCTTAGCTTCTTTGATGACGATTGATTCCATCATCGTCCTCACTTCTATTTACATCTGTAATTTTATCCTGGCGCCTACGATCAGGGGCTTTACATCGACATTGTTTATCAGCTCCATTACCCTTTTAGTCGGCCATCATCTATTTGCTCATTACTACAAGTTGTATAAAAGGGTATGGAAGTACGCCAGTATCGGTGAGCTAATCTCCGTGTTTAAGGCGGTTACCTTTTCTATTCTGATTACCGCAGCCGTTCAATACCTGATCAGCCAGGATATCTACTTTCGAACACTGGCCATCACCTGGATGATGCACATCATTCTGATTGGCGGCGTGCGCTTCTCCTGGCGGTTGTACCGGGACACCTATGTCAGCAAAGATCACAGTCATGATAAAAAGCGTGTGCTGATTATCGGCGCCGGGGCAGCAGGAACGATGGTAGCCAGGCAATTGAAGCATAGCAATGACACCGACCTTTATCCTGTGGCTTTTATCGATGATGATCCAACCAAGCAGCGTTTGGAAATCCTGGGTCTTCCCGTTCATGGCGGGAGGGAGACGATTGCCAATGCGGTTGAGAAATTCCACATCAATCATATCATCATCGCCATTCCTTCTTTGCGAAAACAGCAATTAAACTCCATCATTCAAGAATGTAACAAAACTCGAGTGAAAGTGCAAACCGTTCCCATGCTCGAAGATTTGGTATCCGGAAAGCTCTCCGTCAACGAAATCCGCGATGTCCAGGTGGAAGACCTGCTCGGACGCGAACCTGTAGAGCTCGATACCGCAGCGATCAAAGAATACATCGCAGGCAATGTTGTTCTTGTCACGGGGGCAGGAGGATCCATTGGCTCCGAAGTCTGCCGGCAGATTTCCCGATTTTCACCAGCCAAAGTCATCCTGCTTGGCCATGGGGAAAACAGTATTTATACTATTGAAATGGAACTCAAGAACAATAACGAAAACGACATCGAATACATAACCGAAATCGCGGACGTACAGGATCGCGAAAAAATGTTTTACCTGATGAAAAAACACAAACCATCTGTCGTGTTCCATGCCGCCGCACATAAACATGTCCCATTGATGGAACGCAACCCGGAAGAAGCCGTGAAAAACAACGTCATCGGCACGAAAAACGTCGCCGAGGCCGCGGATTATCACAAAGTCGATACCTTTGTCATGATTTCCACGGACAAAGCCGTCAATCCCACCAGCGTCATGGGTTCAACCAAGCGCATTGCGGAAATGATCATCCAGGATCTCGACCGCCACAGCCAAACCCGCTTTGTCGCCGTCCGTTTTGGAAACGTACTGGGAAGCCGCGGCAGCGTCATCCCGCTTTTCAAAGCGCAAATTAAAAAAGGGGGACCCGTCACCGTCACACATCCGGAAATGGTCCGTTATTTCATGACCATCCCGGAAGCCTCCCGCTTGGTGTTACAAGCAGGAGCCTTGGCTGAAGGCGGAGAAATCTTTGTCCTCGATATGGGTGAACCTGTGAAGATTGTGGACCTAGCCCGCAACCTCATCCGCTTGTCCGGCTATACCGAACACGAAATCGGCATCGAATTCACCGGCGTACGCCCAGGCGAGAAGCTGTTTGAAGAGCTGCTTGGCGAAGGTGAAGTGCATGAAGAGCAAGTGTATCCCAAGATTTACATCGGGAAAACAGCGCGACTTTATATGGAAGAGATTCACGAGATATTACATAATAAAGAGACAGATCCATTGGTGTTAAAACAGAGATTGCTAGATTTGGCGAATAACCGAGTGGCACCGAGGGAGTTAGTAGCGGTGAGATAGACGAAGGAGTCTTGGAACGAATGGGGGTCAGACTCCCGAAGCCGGAAGGCGAAGGTTGTGTCTGACCCCCTGAGCTCCCTTAGAGAGGTTTTGACGCCACATCTTTGTTAAAGTGGCAAGTCAAACGCCAATATCCCCCGGGTCCCAAGTAGGATTAAATATTGAATGAACTGCCGATAATGGGATACATCCATGTTATAATGGAATAAAGCATGGAAGGAAGTTGAAAGGTGAGGAGGGTTAGAAAATGAGGTTGACAGCTGCGATTGTCAAAGAAGGTAAATTCTATGTTGCCAGGTGCATTGAAGTGGAGGTTGCGAGCCAAGGGAATAGTATGGAAGAAGCGTTAGACAATCTTAAAGAGGCATTGGAACTTTATTTTGAAGATGAAGCTCTTGAATTAATCAGCTCACCAATCATTGCTCCTTTAGATATTGAGGTGCGGACATGAGTCTAGCATTACCTGTTGTATCCGGTAAGGAAGCGATTCGTGCACTTCTAAATGCATCTTTTGAACAAGTAAGCCAAAAAGGCAGTCATGTTAAGTTAAAGCATCCTGATGGACGGATAGCCATTGTACCTATGCATAATGAATTAGCAGCAGGTACTTTAAAGTCGATAATAAGGCAAGCCTCAATGACTGTGGAAGAGTTTATGAATTATTTAGGATAATAGATTAAACCAACGAAAAGTTGGTTTTTATTTTTTTTATAAATGAAAGGACGTGCCTCATGAAAGTCAGAAAAGCCATTATCCCAGCAGCTGGCCTCGGAACCCGATTCTTACCGGCGACCAAAGCCATGCCTAAGGAAATGTTACCCATCGTTGATAAACCAACGATTCAATATATTGTAGAAGAAGCTGTTGAATCGGGGATTGAAGATATTATTATCGTTACTGGAAAAGGCAAACGTGCCATTGAAGACCATTTCGACCATTCTTTTGAATTAGAACAAAATCTTTTAGAAAAAGGCAAGCTCGATCTATTAGATGAAGTGCAAAAATCCTCGAAAATGGTAGATATCCATTATATCCGCCAAAAGGAACCCAAAGGGTTAGGGCATGCCATTTGGTGTGCGCGCAAGTTTATTGGCAATGAGCCGTTTGCTGTGTTATTAGGAGATGACATCGTTAAGGCAGAAAAACCTTGCTTGCGTCAAATGATAGAGCAGTATGAGAGATATCGGGCTTCTGTGATTGGCGTGCAGCATGTACCGGATGATGAAGTATCCCGTTATGGGATTGTCGATGCCAAGCAACTGGATGAGCGGTTTTTTAGTGTTAATAACTTGGTGGAAAAACCGAAGAGAGAAAACGCGCCATCCAATTTGGCGATTATGGGAAGATATATCCTTAGTCCACGGATTTTTGATGTTCTGGATAATCAGGAACCTGGGGCTGGTGGGGAGATTCAGTTGACGGATGCCATTGCGCAGCTCAATCGGTTTGAGCAGGTGTATGCCTATGATTTTGAGGGGACCCGGTATGATGTCGGGGAGAAGCTCGGGTTTATTAAGACGCAGGTGGAGTTTGCGTTGGAGAGGGAAGAGTTGAGAGGGGATTTGCTAAAGTTTTTTGAGAGCCTTTTGGAACAAGAGACGCTATTAAATAAATAATGACTTTTACATGAAAGAGGCTATTGGAAATGACCGATAACAAGATATATCTTTCATCCCCACACATGAGTGATGAAGGCTATGAAATGCAATATGTACAAGAAGCGTTTGATACCAATTGGATTGCACCTCTTGGGAAGAATGTCAATGAATTTGAAAAAGAGCTAGCTGCTAAAGTTGGCTCGAAAGCGGCAGCAGCTCTTTCTTCTGGGACTGCTGCTATTCATTTGGCACTCAAAGCTGCAGGAGTAGGTGAAGGGGATATCGTTTTTTGCTCCACACTCACTTTCTCCGCAACAGCCAATCCAATCATCTATCAAAATGCCATTCCTGTTTTTATAGATAGTGATGATGAAACGTGGAATATGAGTCCCAAAGCTTTAGAAGAAGCTTTTGAGAAGTATCCGAATGTCAAAGCTGTGTTGATGGTACATTTATATGGTTTGTCGGCAGACATGGACCCCATTGTGCAGCTTTGCAAGAAACATAATGTGCCCTTAATAGAAGATGCTGCGGAGTCCTTAGGTACTTACTATAAAGGTAAGCACACGGGGACTTTTGGTGATTATGGAATCTTCTCTTTTAATGGAAACAAGATTATCACGACTTCTGGTGGTGGCATGCTTGTTTCAAATAATGAGGAGAGAATTGCCAAGGCAAGATTCTGGGCTACGCAATCCAGGGATCAAGCCAGGCATTATCAGCATAGCGAATTAGGGTTCAACTACCGGATGAGTAATGTCGTTGCGGGAATTGGTAGAGGGCAGCTTAAGGTGTTGGACCAGAGAGTTGAAAAGAAGAACTACATCTTTAATTTTTATAGAAGAGAGCTTGGTGGACTTGAAGGTGTTCAATTTATGCCTAGCAATGAGTGGAATGAACCGAACTACTGGCTAAGCAGTATGACGTTGACCGGAAAAGTAAGACCCCTTGATGTGATGGCGGCTCTTGAGAAAGAGAATATTGAGTCAAGGCCGATCTGGAAGCCAATGCATATGCAACCGTTCTTTGAGAAGTATGATTTTGTGGGTGAAGGTGTATCGGAGAGGTTGTTTGGGAATGGGGTTTGTTTGCCGTCAGATACCAAGATGACGGATGGGGATTTGGAGAGGGTTGTAGGGATAATTAAGAAAATATGGAGCGAATAATGTATAGACGATTTATAAAAAGACCAATGGATTTTCTATTGTCGTTGATTGCTATTATCGTTCTTAGTCCGGTTCTTTTGGCTGTTGCTATTCTTGTCAGAGTAAAGCTAGGGAGTCCAGTGCTATTTATGCAGAAAAGGCCGGGGTTGAACGAGAAGATTTTTACGATGTATAAGTTTCGGACGATGACGGATGAGCGGGATGAGAATGGGGAGTTGCTGCCGGATAGCGTGAGGTTGACGAAATTTGGGAGGTTTTTGAGGTCGACAAGTTTGGATGAGTTGCCGGAGTTGTTTAATATACTCAAGGGGGATATGAGTGTTGTGGGGCCGAGACCACTAATAATACGGTATTTACCCTTTTATACTGAGAATGAGAAATTAAGGCACTCAGTTAGACCTGGTCTATCTGGTCTCGCACAAATAAGCGGAAGAAATCACCTTAATTGGGAAGAGAGATTAGCAACGGATATTGAATATGTTACTAATATTAGTTTTTACCTTGATATTAAAATAATTCTAAAGACTATTATAAAAGCATTTAAACGAGAGGGTGTAGTAGTAATAGATAAGGCACCTCTAAAAGATTTAGATGTTGAAAGGAGAAATTCCTTTGATAATTAAGAGAATAGAATATGAAAATTTCGTTGCCCATGAAGATGGAATTTTAAGTTTATTGACTGAAACATATATGATGAATTTTAATCTTTCGCATGAATTAAGTACAAATATGAGCGAGGAAAAAGTAAAACAACTGCACGGTTATATTAAAGACGGAAGCGCAATTATTTTTGCGGCATTAGAAGATGAAAAATTATGTGGGTTTGTATGGATTTATATACATGATTTTTTTTGTGAAAAGAGATTCCATATTAATCAGATAGCGTTAGATAGCAAATATAGAGGAAAAGGAATTGCTAAAAAGTTAATGAAAAAGGTAGAAGAGCATGCTTTAATAGATGGAATTAAGACTATTGATTTATTTGTTTCAGAAGTTAATGCTATTGCACATAGTTTATATGAAGGATTAGGGTTTGAAACTGAAAGAAGATATATGAAAAAGAAATTGTAGGTGGTAAAGTGTTAAAAGCAATTACTATAGGACAAGCTGATAAGTGGGACGAAATTGTAAGAAGTTTCAATGATAACGATGTGAATTATTTAAGTGGTTATGTGAAAGCCTTCCAAATGCACGGAAATGGTGAACCCATTTTATTTTACTATGATGATGGGAGTACTAGGGCTATAAATGTTGTCATGAAAAGAGATATCGCTCATGAAAGAATATTTAAAAATAAGTTACCGATCGACACTTATTTTGATCTTTCAACGCCCTATGGATATGGCGGATTTATAGTTGAAGGTAATGATTATAAGACTGTAAATGAAGCATACGATGATTTTTGTAAGAATAAAGGTTTTGTAAGTGAGTTTGTTAGGTTCCATTTGTTAAATGATTATCGCAAATATTACAACGGTTTATGCGAAACTCATACTCGAAACGTAATTCGGAGTTTGGAATTGCCACTTGATGATATGTTTATGGATTTTGAGCATAAAGTAAGAAAAAGCATTAAAAAAGCGACTAAAACAGGATTAGAAATTGAAATTGATTCAAAAGGATCAAGGTTAGATGATTTTTTAAAGATGTATTATGGTACAATGGATCGTTCAAATGCAAAAGAAAATTTCTATTTTAAAGAAGATTTTTTTCAAATCATTAATGAAATGACAAACCAATATGTTTATTTCCATGTTCTATATGAAGGACAGGTTATTTCAACTGAACTTGTAATCTACGGAACTGAAAATTGCTATTCATTTTTAGGCGGAACGAACAGAGAATTCTTCCATCTTAATGCCAATAGTTTATTGAAATTTGAAATCATTAAGTGGGCAAAAGAGAAGGGTCTAAAACGTTTTATCCTAGGTGGCGGTTATGGTGCGGATGACGGTATCTATAAATATAAAAAAAGCTTTGCACCGAATGGCGTTTATGATTTTTATGTCGGTAAAAAAATATTTGATAGAGAGAAATATAATGAATTAGTTAAGATTCGTAGTAAGGAAGAAGAGTTTAATCCTGGCACGTCATTTTTCCCTTTGTACAGAGGGTAGGTAATTTCAATAAGGTATTAGTTTGGAGATTTAGATAATGAAAATATTATATGTAACCACCGTATCTGATACAATGGGTTTCTTCACATCGCATATTAATATGTTATTAGAGGAAGGACATACTGTTGATATGGCTTGCAATATTGGTAAACCAATTAATCAAGAACTGATTGACTTGGGATGTAATGCCTACAATATAGAATTTAGCCGATCTCCTGTCAATCCTTCTAATATCGTAGCGTATAAAAACTTAAAAAAATTGATAATAGAAAAAGGTTATGATGTTGTCCATACACATACGCCAGTAGCATCAGTATGTGTTAGACTTGCATGTAAAAAGCTAAAAAATGTCCGAGTGATGTATACCGCTCATGGATTTCACTTTTATAAAGGTGCTCCGCTACAGAATTGGTTAATTTACTATTCTATTGAGAAGTGGTTGTCAAAATATACAGATGTACTAATCACGATCAATCAAGAGGATTTTCAAAGAGCAAAAAAGTCGTTTAAAGCTGGAGCTATAGAATACCTTCCAGGTGTAGGAATAGATATAAATAAATTTAATAATGTAGCTGTAGATAAAGCTGAAAAACGTCGTGAACTAGGCTTACCAAAGGATTCCTTTGTTGTACTATCAGTAGGAGAATTGAATAAAAATAAAAATCACGAAACTATTATAAAGGCAATCGCACAGTTGGGAAATTCGGAAATATATTATGTAATATGTGGCCTGGGCCCCCTAGAAGGGAATTTAAAAAGGTTAGCAAATGAACTAGGATTAGGCGATCGAGTTAAATTGTTAGGGTTTCGAAAAGACATCAATGAAATCTTTAAGGCTTCTGATATATTTGTTTTCCCTTCTTTTAGAGAGGGATTGTCTGTTGCATTAATGGAGTCAATGGCATGTGGATTACCGGTTGTATGTTCACATATAAGAGGAAACAGTGATTTAATTCATAATAATAAAGGTGGATTTTTAATCGAATCATCTGATGTTAGCGGATTTGCTGAAGCTATTAATAATATTACAGATTCAAAAAAATTACGTTTAACTTATGGGCAATATAATACGGAAATTATCCAGGGCTTTAATATGACTAATGTACTTCAAAAATTAAAGAAGATATATTATTCGAGAACTAAACATTAATGATTAGGTTTCAATGTATTATAACAAAACATAGCATGAAAATAATGACAGCACACCTTGTTATTTTGAAAAGTAAAAAGGAGATTATTATAAACAACAGATTAAAAAAATCCTTTTGTTCGATTAATTTATAACAATATTAAACATTATAATCACAAAAAATACTGGAAAATGAGGTAATCAACCTTACATCGTAGCTTTCAAAATTATTTGGAATATATTATTTGTTGAAGATCTGGAGTGAGAAAAGAAAGTATATTTGCTTAGAAAGCATACTAAGGTTAACGGGGATTATAGGAAACATTTGATTGAATCTTGTTTATAGAAGGAGTTAATTAATGTTAGTATCAGTAATATGTACTGTTAGGAATGGAGAAAATACAATATCTTATACGATCGACTCTGTAATTAATCAAACATTTAAAGAATGGGAAATGATAATTATTGATGATGGTTCAACTGATCGAACGGCAGTGATATTAAAAGAATATCAGTCAAAAGATAAGAGGATAAAAGTTATATCATCAGGTGGGATGGGGAGAGCAAAATCATTAAATATGGCTATAAATAATGCAAAAGGGGAGTATATAGCGAATATAGATGCTGACGACTTGATGCATCCCGAAAAACTAGAATGTCAAGTTGATATTATTAGTGAAAATAAATCTTTTTTTTTAGTCTCAACATTATCTGAGTTAATTTATGATGATGAAAAACCTAACTGGAAAGATATTAAATGTGGAAATAACCTATTAACATTTATTGATCATAAGTTACTATTCAGGAATAGAATAAGTCACTCTTCTGTTCTTATTAATAAAAATGAATTGATTAAGCTCGGTGCCTATAATATTGATAGAAAGAGTCAGTTGGATTACGAATTGTGGTTAAGAGCTTTGTTAAGCAATAAAAAGATGGGGATTATTGAATCTAAGCTAACAGCTAAGAGAATTCATAGTAACCAATCATTCGAGAATAAAAAAAGGTTAAAATATACGTATAATTCAATGCTATTGCAAATGAAGTTTATGATCCTTAGTAAGCAATATATATATTATTTGCCATTGCCTGTTATTTCATTTTTTGTTAGCCTTCTACCTTTTAGTTATAGGAGGAAGATCAGTTCTATAGTGTTTAAAGAAAAATAAACATCATTTATTCATATGTTTGATATTATGCCAATAAAAGCTGTTTATTAAATTACTTTACTTCTTTTGAGAGCTGTTACTAAAACTTTAAAAGGGTTCTAAAGCTTGTTTACTTCTGATAAAACTTCTTTATTAAACTCTATCAAATAAATATCGTGTTCAACAGTATGAAATAACTTAATTAAAGGCGGTTTATATGTTTTACTATTTTTTTATTGCGGTATGGGTTGGTATCGGTCAGCTTCTATCCAAAACATTTTTTCGTACAAAGATATATTCTTACTTATTGTTAATTATTATGTTAGTAATTGTTTTACTAGTATCAATACTAAGACCTTTTACAGGCGATATGTTTAGATATATAAGCTCTTTAAAGGTATTGAGTAATTTATCTTTAATAGAAGCCATTAATTATTCTAGTTTTGAATTTGGATTTGTATTATATCAATGGATTTTTTCAGAAATTTCAGTAAATGAATTAGCGTTTATATCTATGACAACTTTATTTATATTTGGATTACTGTTTTTAGCTTTAAAAAAAGTAGTAAAAATTAGTGATTTACCATTACTATTTTTTGGCTTCTTAAGCTTTTTTTATTTTTATAATTTCACTACCAATATATTAAGGCAAGGGATTGCTATTCCAATAACTCTATTAGTTATTGTTTATTTGTATAATAAAAAATATAAAAAAAGTATTCTTTTCTTGTGTCTCGCTGTATCATTTCATATGACTGCAATTATTTTGGGCATTCTACTTATTGTTAGAAGATATAATTTGAAAATTAATTTTTTATTATTAATATTTGTAATTTCTTCAGTATTAATGATTACGGGGTTAAATAAAACTCTCATGTTAGATCTTTCTTTTCTTGTTGGTGGTGGTGTAGAAGAAAAAGTAACAGGTTATACAGCAAATAGTGTTATTGAGGATTACGGCTCTGTTAATCGCTTAGACTTTTTTATATTCACATCAATTTGGATGTTATGGGGACTAACCTTTAAATATATTTATTTACGTAATGATCTATTGTATGAATGGCTACTAAAATGTTATATCTCGCTAAGTAGTATTTATGTTCTATTTGGATTTATAGGTTATTCAGATCGAATTGCAGCCTATGCTTGGTTATTGATTCCGATATTATTATTCTATCCCATAGTGACAATAAAATCTAAATACCAAAAAATTTGGTTAGTTTTTAGTATGGGGATAAGTATTTTATTATTCGTATATTTTAATGTTATTGATTTATATAAACCTTTAAAAATATTTTATTAGGTTGATTTCTCGATTAGAACACAAAAGCTTCATAGCATACAAAAGCAAACAATTGTCATACGTATACTCCGGTACTACAAAATAAAACGGTATCGAAAATTAAGTCAAAATACAGTTGTTACATAGGGAATGATATGTAACTGAATAAGTATGATTATAAATATTAAATTCTTATAAATAATATACGAGGATGTAAATAATGATAAAATTATCAATTATTATTCCGCATTATAATAGTATTTCATCTCTACTGAAATTATTGGAATCAATACCTGAAACCTATGCAATTCAAGTTATAGTTGTAGATGATAATAGCGACAAGGAAGAGAAAGAAAAATATAAAAAATTATCATTTAGCTACAGTAGAAATAATGTAGAATTTCATACAAACACCTCACAAAATAAAGGTGCTGGTGCCTGTAGGAACATTGGTTTAAAACATGCTAAAGGTGACTGGCTATTATTTGCTGATGCAGATGATTATTTTTTAGGTGGTTTCATAGAAAAAGTTAAGAAGTATTTTAATTCTGAAAATGATGTTGTGTTTTTTAAACCAACTAGTATTCAAATTGACACAGGAGATGTAGATACTCGACATTTGCCATACTCAAACTTGATAACAAATTATATTGAAAATAAAAACCGCACATCTGAATTGTTTTTGAAATATAGATTTTATGTGCCATGGTCTAAATTAATAAAACATAGTTTTGTTAAAAATAATCAGATATTATTTGAAGAAGTAATTGCATCAAATGATATTATGTTTTCTACAAAGATTGGATGTTACTTAAGGGAATTTGAAGTGTCAGAAGAGATAATATATTGTGTAACAAGAAATAGTGGTACTTTGACTACAACGGTTAATGAGAAAATATTTGACTCACGTTTTATCGAATATTTAAAGTGCTACACTTTTTTAAAAGCACATTTGACTAAAAATGAGTTTATTTTACTAGATATAAATGATTCTAGTGGTTTAGGCTTCATTTTGAACGCTAGGAAATTCGGCTATAAAAAAACATTTGAGGTTCACAGAAAGTTAAGGAAAAAAAATGTTCGAATTTTGAATCCTAAAATGATAAACCCTGTTTGGATTATAACTAAGTTATTTAATTATACCAATAAGACTAAAAGGATTAGAAAGTATCGAATAAATAATTAATTGTAACAGAGACCTTCTTTAACTATTTGATAAAGTTAAATTTTATGACATTATAATTATCTCTCCAAAATAACATTATGGTAGTTAGTCGCTATTTAGTTTTTTTATCAGAAGAAAATAATAGGTATTAGTATTAATAATCACTAGAAATATAAATATTAAGAAGGTTTATGGGTTATGAAACAATGAATATTTTAAGAAGTAAAACAGCAAAAAATGCTCTTTGGTTAATTGGTGAAAAAATCTTTACAATGTCAATAGGTTTATTGACAATCTCTTTAATAGCTAGATACCTAGGTCCAGAAAATTATGGAATGTTGAATTATGCGATATCGTTTGTAGCATTATTTGCGATATTTTCTACATTGGGATTGGATAGCGTTTCTATTAAGTCAATTGTTCAAAAAGACGATACCGAAGGGACAATTTTATTTTCTTCAATAATTATGAAATTAATTGGTAGTATTGTTATTATATTGATGACTTTCTTAGCTATTTGGCTCGTTGGGATTGAAAATGATATACAAATGTACTTGATTATTATTATGGCTTTTGTATATTTGCTTCGAAGTTTTGAAGCAGTTGAATACTGGATTCAGGCTTATCAAAACTCCCGACTGTCATCTAGTGTAAGAATGATTGTATCCATTATTTCAGCAATATTAAAAATTATTATTGTATTTTTTGACCTTGGTATTATTGCGTTAGGGTTTGTCTATCTGGTCGACGTAATCTTGATTGCATTTGGTTTGTTTTATGTATACTGGAGATATAATACAGAGAAATCTAAGTGGAAATTTAGCCTTTCTTATGTAAAACTAGCTTTTTCACAAAGTTGGTATTTGATTGTATCAGGCACATTAGTGGCTTTGTATACACAATTAGATAAGGTATTATTGGGAAATATGGTCTCTAAAGAGCAGCTTGGTTTTTTTATGGCGGCATTAGCTGTTTCTAATTTGTGGAAGTTCATACCACTAGCACTAATTAATTCATTTAAACCGGTTATTATGAATCTAAAAAAGGAGAATGAAGGAAAGTACTTAAAAAAAATACAACAGATGTACAGTATGTTGATCTTAATTAATATAAGTTGTGCATTGTTAGTTTTCCTGTTCTCTGATTTAATTATATATATTTTATATGGAGGAGAGTATAAATATGCTAGCACATTATTAACAATAAGTGTATGGGCGGGAGTTTTTTCTGTTTTTGGCACCGCTAGAGGAATCTGGATGCTGTGCGAAGGAATTCAAAAGTATTCCATTTTTTATTTGGGACTAGGTGCAGTGTTTAGTGTATGTTTGAACTTACTATTAATACCTAAACTTGGTGCAATGGGTGCTGCTATCACAATTTTATTAACAGAAATACTTACTACCGTGGTTACCTCTTTGTTCTTTAAAAAGACTAGATTGTTTACTAAGATGTTTTTTAGAGCATTGATATTAAGGAATTTAAAGTGATATCTGTTTTCAGTTTTGATTCTATAAAAAAAGCTCATGTCAATTGGGATTTATATATAATAATAGTTTGAGAGTCATTTTGCTAAGGCTTTTAAAAAAGGAATTGCTATTAATGTATGGAAAGGATGTAAATATGAATTTATTTTCTAGAATAAACCTTAAAGTATTAAGACATTTGAATTATAAATTATATACTAAACATTATTTTAAAGCTGTCCATGGATACGATTTGAATTTAAAATCACCTAAATCATTTAATGAAAAAATTCAATGGATGAAATTCTATGGTAATTTAGAGAGTTGTGGGAAATATGTTGATAAGAATGATGTTCGGAGCTTTGTTAAAGATAAAGTCGGTGAAAAATATTTGATACCACAGATTGGTTGTTATAATAACAGTAGTGAAGTAAATTTTGAAAGGTTGCCGAACAAGTTTGTAGTTAAAGCAACACATGCTTCTGGATGGAATTTAGTTGTAGATGATAAAAAAAAGTTAAACATTGAGGATGCAAAAAAACAAATAGATGTATGGGTTAATAAAAGCTTTTATAAAAAAAACGGTGAAAAAAACTATAAGCATGTTAGAGGAAGAGTTGTTATCGAAGAATTTATTGAAGATGGATCAGGAGACCTGATGGATTATCGCTTTTTCTGTTACGATGGCAACCCATTGTATATACAATTAGATAGTTATTCTGATACTAAAGTTAAGAAGCGAAGAAATATTTATGATATAAATTGGATTAAAATGGATGTTAAATGTAGTTACGAAAACACCTTAAAAGATATTGAGCGTCCTAACAAGCTAGATGAAATGATACATATAGCTAGTAAACTTTCAGAAGGTTTTAATTTTGTTAGGGTAGATTTATATTACGTAAATGACAATATTTATTTTGGTGAATTAACATTCACACCTCAAAATGGAACAGGGAAATTTACTCCAGTAGAGTATGATTATTTATTTGGCCAGAATTTTGAGTTAAAAAGGTATTAGTTAGATATCTAATATAAATACAAGTCCGAGAATTTATTAAATTATTCAAGTTAGTAAAAGTCTTGCTGTATGCAGGTCCTTTTTGTACATGTGGGCAGTTCAGTAGCGTAATAGATTCCGTAATTTATTAAAAGGATTAATAAGATTGTGGATTTGTTTAATTAACCTGTGCAAGCGCTCAATTCCATGCCCACCCATACATCTGTATAATTCCCCCTATTATATGATATTTATCCTAATATAGGGGGAATCAAGTGAGAATAAACATTAATGTTAAAACCCTTTAGAAGGTCTTATATTAAACAATATACAAAACTATAACCAAGGGAATATTGGGAAATGAGAAAAAAGTTATCAATCCAAATTAGAGATTACCAGAATTTCTTAGAGCTTACTATTTAAAAAAATCAAATGATGAACGCATTTAATAATGCCTCGACAGGGACAGATTGGGGAAGATGTACTTATTTTGAAACTCCTCCCAAAGTTGGTGCGCCAGTTAAATGGAATAATCATTTCGCCATACGTTAAAGTTGGTATAAATTGTACTCTCCAATTAACAGGTTACAATCGCTGGATTAAATAGTGTATCAGAAAAATTGGAGATAATTGTTTTATTATATGTGTGTAAACCTCAACGGATTCTATTTTAATATTTACAAGGTGATGCACTAAAATGTTGCTGAATGTGAGAATAGGTCATTATTAGCGATAAGAGCAAATACTGTTGTTGTAAAAGATGTTCCATATAATTGCACTATGGTTGGAAAACCATTGTTATAAACTAATTGGGGAGAGATTTGGTTGGTTTCTATAGAAAGAGATAAGAAAGTTGATATTTTGAGAGCATTAGCTTTACTTGGAATAATTATTGCACATATTAATCCACCTACTATTTTATTACAACTAAGAAGTTTCGATGTTCCATTAATGGCATTGCTAATGGGGACTTCGTTCTATCTTACAAATAAGGATAGAAAAATTAATTATTTTTCATATATTAACAAAAGGTTCAAACGATTAATTATCCCAACATGGCAATTCTTAACCATGTTTTTTATCTTGTTTTTTATCATTTCCTTAATCAGATCAGAGGCGTTTTACTTTGGAATAGAACAAATAATAAGGTCTTATATCTTACTAGATGGTATTGGTTACGTATGGATTATACAAGTATTTGTAGCAGTCGCTTTTTTCAATCCATTGATTTTAGAAGTAAGCCAAAAGATAAAAAACAATAGCATCTATATTTTGTTTCTAATAGCTGTTTATTTTGTATATTTAGGTCTAATTCAAATTTCCAACCTGTTAACCGGTCCTATCGGAGTGTTGTTTGAACACTTTGTGCTATATACAATTGCTTATGGACTAATCGCTGCAATCGGGATAAGGATTAAACAGATGTCCAAAAAAGAAATTCTCGCTATAGCCATTATACTTTTAGGAGTATTTATTATTTTGATGTTTGTATATGATTTTAAATTAACAGGTACGGCTAAATACCCACCAACCATGTATTATATCTCATACGCATTATGTGTTATTTTCGGACTCTATTTGTTGTTAGGATTAAGGAGAATATTTAAACTTTTTGATAATAAATTTATATATTTCCTCTCTAATGATTCCATGTGGATTTATCTTTGGCATATTATTCCTATTTATTTAATTGAGTTGTTTGGATCCAGTATGCCGATTATAAATGCTAACTTTGTTACAAGGTTTATTTTTGTGTTTGTAATAGCTTGTTTGCTTACAAACATACAAAACAAATTAACTAAACGAATACAGAAAAGAAAAGCTAAGAGAATCAAAGTGTGCAGTAACTAATTTATCGGTTAAATAACATATGATCGCAGACGGCGAAGCACTTCCGCGCTTCACCTCGTCAAGAGGGTCTGATCCCTTCACTTCGCTAAAGCGTCTGATTTGAAAAAATTTAACAAAGGTCTTGTGCTTTATTTCGCAAAACAAATCATTATTTCGTGCTTCCACCATCTAAGTTCCCTTTTGCCAACCATGGATGGCCTGGGGCATCTCGGTGATTGAGGTGGTGAGGGCGTCCATTTTGCTTTCCACGCGTGTGAGTAGGTACCATAAAACTAAAGATGGGGAAACCTAGTTTGCAGATCAGTGGGATGGGATAGAAAGCTTCCGTGGGTTCACTCCTTTTGAATGGGTTTATTAGACTGATATAATCTATCTATCTTGTTATTTTTATTTATTTTTAAAAATTATATAAAGGACTTTTATGGGTTTAAATGAATTATTAATCTTAATCACGATTTAATAAGGTGTAAATTTTTGGTGGTTGTCCTAGATTGTAGATTTAGGGGGGGGTTCCTGAATGGGGAGAGATGAGTTGAACCTTTTTAACTCATATACATAGATTTGATCATCGGAGGATATTTTATGGCTTTATTAGTAACTGGGGGAGCTGTTAACGCTAAAATAAAGTGAACACTTTTCGCTCATTAAAAATGAACACTACTAATTACTCAAACCTCATCCCTTCTATATACTAGATTCATAGAGTTAGGGTTGAGGAGGATTTAGGAGTGAGAAAGTGGATGCAGTATATGGAAGTACATCAACTTAAACAGAAAGGATTTAGTGTGAAAAAGATCGCTGAGAAGCTAGGGACTAGTCGCAATACTGTGTATCGAAATTTAGAGAAAACACCAGAGGAATTTAATGAATGGTTGCTCTCATGTGGAACAAAAGGTAAAAAGCTAGATTCTTATCAAGATCTAATACTGAATTGGTTAAAGGAACATTCTGATCTTTCTGGTGCACAAGTGTATGACTGGTTAAAGGAACATTATTACCAAATTATGGTTGGATAAAGTACAGTTAGAAGATATGTGAATGAGTTAAGGGAAATATACTCTATTCCCAAACAAGTCACATATAGACAGTACCAAGCGGTTGAAGAATTGCCTATGGGTAAACAGATTCAAGTAGATTTTGGAGAAACTATCGTAAAAACGAAGGAGGAAAAATCAAGAAAGCTTTGGTTTATTGGTTTTGTTTTAGCTCATTCTAGATATAAGTATGTGGAGTGGAGAGATCGCCCCTTTACCACTAGAGATGTCATTCAATGCCATTAAGCAGCCTTTGAGTATTTTGGTGGGATGTCAGAAGAACTTGTTTATGATCAAGACCATCTCATAGCTGTGAGTGAGAATGCTGGGGATATCATTTTAACGAAGGAGTTTCAATCCTATCAACAAATGAGGAAGTTTAACGTGTTCCTATGTAGAAAGAACGATCCCGAAACTAAGGGAAAGATTGAGAGTGTTGTGAAGTACGTGAAGAGAAACTTTAGTAAGAACCGTGTGTTTACGAATCTAGAGGTATGGAATGAGTTGTGATCGAAGACGCTAAACCGCTCCGCGCTTTAGCTCAGCAAAGGGGTCTGACCCCATCACCGGGTTAAAGCGTTTTTTTAGTAAAGTTTACAAAAGGCCTAATTAGGTCTTTTGTAAAAATTTCGTAAAACCGAATTATGGTAAAATAATATTTCAATACAACATCCCCCTAGTCTCGCGAAGAGAATAGGGGGTTGCATTTCCCCGTGCTTTCACCAACTATGTTTCTTTTTTTCAGCCATGGATGACCTGGGTCATCTCGGTGATCGAGGTGGCGAGGGCGTCTATTTTTCTTTCCACGCGTGTGAGCAGGTACCAGGAAACAAAGATTGGGAAACCTAAGTTGCTGATCAGTGGGATGCGATCAAATGCTTCCAGGAGTCTCCCTTCTTTTGAATGGAGTTTATTAGATTGACATAATCTATGAATGCTAGTTTAATAGTAGGCCATTATTAAGCAAAACGCTGAGAAAAAAGTAGACCACCTTATACCAAAACTTCTGTAAAATCAGTTTCGA
>NZ_JAGGKT010000035.1 GCF_017873965.1 Ammoniphilus resinae
TAAGGTCATCTGAGTCCGGATCACCTCAAGAAAAGGGGAGTCTGAACCAAATAAGGTCTTCTGGGTCCATCACAAAATAGGGCGGACTGTATAGCCTCTATAGGCACTGTCACGATTACTCACTATGGGGATGATTGCGGGGGTCAATGAAAAAAAGCTGCAACCTGTAAGAAAACCGCCCGATTCCTGACTGGATCAAGGGAACAGGGCAACCCCCAGTCAGAAATCGGGTCTATCCCCTTCACTGAAATTCCCTCCAAGCTACTTAACACTCACTTGCGGGCTCTCCATTTTGGAGGTCCATTGATATTTCGTCGTTGTGTACACCCATAGTGCATTTAATAATAGCAAAGCGCCTGTGAAATAGAACACGTATTGAATGCCAAACATGGCAGCGATTTGACCGCCCAATACGGCACCTGATAAACTTCCAAAGTTTTGGGCGGATTGGTTGTATCCGAATACTCTCCCTGTGATCGAAGGGGGGGAGAGTTGTTTAACCAGTGTGTTGATGCATGGCAATAATCCTGCTGTGGCAAGCCCTAATAAGAAGCGCAGCCCCATCAGCTGCCATGGATCCTGTACAAAAGCTTGTGGAATGAAAGTGAGTCCGGCGAAAATCAGGCAAACGAAAAGTACTTTTCTCGCGCCGATTTTATCGGATAGCTTCCCTAACCACGGTGCGGCCAAAATATTGGCTAAGCCTGCTGCTGATATAATGATGCCAGAGATGAGTTCGATATGATTGGAATGCTGTGATAGCTGTTTAATATAGATCGTAATGATCGGATTGATGGACATGTTCGCAAGTTGGAGAATGAAGGTGGTGATAAACATCGATATCATCACTTTCGTATTCGGGATCTCCGACCATACCTCATGAAAAGAGAGACTCGCCTTATTTGATGGTGTGAAATCTTCTTTTATAAAAAGGAGACAGGCTAGAAAAGAAAGCAGAAGCAACCCACTCGTGACATAGAACACATTCCGGATCCCGATCGTTCCTGCCAAATATCCCCCAATCAGAGGTCCCAGCAGCATTCCACTGACCATTCCTGTTGATAATGTGCCTAATGCCCAGCCCGCATGCTCTTTTGGCGTCTGCGTGGCCACGAGCGTGATCGCTGCGGGAATAAAACCTGAAATAAGTCCCATCAACAATCGAAGACCGGCTAACTGATAGACATTTTGCGCAAGTCCCATCAGGCCAACGATAACCACCATACCCAAACTTGCCCGAAGCAGCATCGGTTTTCGACCATATTTGTCTGCAACACGCCCCCAGATTGGTGAAACAATGGCTGAAAAAAAGAATGTCGCACCAAATGTAATCCCAGCCCACCTGGCAATGGATGCTGTGTCATGAATACCCAGTTCCTCAATATAAAGGGGAAGAAAAGGGGTGACCTGGCTCATTCCTGAAGCAGTAATAAAGGATCCCAGCCAACAAACGATGAGATTTCTTTTCCAGAGTGGCATCTAAACACCTTCATATTTTGTATTTGTCAGGATAAATTGTTATATGTTAAATGTAATCCGATCCGTATATTAAATCCAATATTTATTTTATTATGGTCTTATAGCTTTGAACCTATATAGGGGGTGTCTTGATGGAGTTACTTCAGTTAAAATATTTTCAAACCGTTGCCCGTTATGAGCACATGACGCGTGCAGCCCATGAGCTTTCCATTGCCCAACCCTCGTTAAGTCAAACCATTGCCCGATTAGAACATGAACTTGGCGTCCCGCTTTTTGACCGAAAGGGAAAGCAGATCCGACTGAATAAATATGGGAAGGTATTCCTGCAGCATGTGGATAAAGTTTTCTCCGTTTTGAATGCGGGGCAACAGGAAGTGGCCAATCTGGCCGGGTTAGAACATGGATATATTTCTTTGGCCGTCACCTCTTCTGCTTTGTTAGGGGATCTGTTAGGTTCTTTTCGTGTGGACCATCCCCATGTGCGATTTCGTTTACAACAACGTTCACCAGAGGAGATGCTCCTTCAACTGGAGAGCGGTGAAATTGATTTGTATTTATCGACCATCCCCTTTGAAAGACCCGGGATCAATCAAGAGGTATTAATGAAAGATGAAATCTTTCTCATCGTACCCGCTGGACATCGCTTAGCAGGCCGGGAAAGCATCCATTTAAAAGAGGTAGCCGAGGAACCATTCATCAACCTAAGATTAGGAAACCCGATGCGGGATCTAACGGATTCTCTCTGTTTGCAAGCAGGATTTAAACCCAATCTGGCTTTTGAAATTGACGAACAGGTATCCAAACTTCGATTAGTCGGATCCGGATTAGGAATCTCCTTCGTGTCCTCCTTTGCCTTTCGCTATATCGGAGATTCCAGCGTCGTCCCCGTCCGAATCGAAGAACCTAAGTTTGAGCGGATTATTACCTTAGCCTGGAAAGAAGATCGCTACCATTCTATCGCAGCACGAGAGTTTCGCCAATTTATCATCGATTATTTTGCACAGATTAATGGGAAGTGACCGAACCCCTTTCTTCCTTCCACCACGATAGCATTTACGGTCGTTTTTCGTGGACTTACGGTCACTTTTTTGGTCTTTACGGTCGATTTTTTTGGGGCGACCCACCAGATACGGGATGGGGTATAACTCAAGGGTCCTATGTCCGTCGTCCGCGTTGTTGGTGAGCATCAAGCCATCGTCGATCGGGTAATCCCGAAGTGTCTCTGCTAATTTAAACTAACCCCATCCATTCCTTTTGAGTCGATCTCAAAGGATAGGGTGGGGTCTGTATACCAACCAATTAAACTTTAAATTTGGATACTAGTCGTTGTAAGTCCTCAGCCATTTGGGCAAGAGAGGTTGCGGAATCAGAAATATTCTCCATGGAAGCAAGCTGTTCTTCAGAGGAAGCTGCCATATTCTGCATGTTTTGAGACGATTGTTCTGAGATACAGGAAATATTCTCCACCATATTCACCATTCCTTGTGAACTTGCATTCACTTCTTCAACGATAGCTGAAACCTCTTGGGATTGGGCTGCAACACCCTCAATCATCCTGGTAATAGAGTTAAAGCTTTCCCCTGTTTGATGGACTTGTTGAATCCCTTCTTCGACGGCAATAGTTCCTTCGTTCATGGATAATACAGCATTTTGTGATTCCTTTTGGATTTCGATGATCAACCTGCGAATCTGCTCCGAAGCTGTACCTGATTGTTCCGCTAATTTCCTTACTTCATCAGCCACAACAGCAAATCCACGACCGTGCTCGCCTGCCCGCGCGGCTTCAATGGTAGCATTTAAGGCTAACAAATTCGTTTGATTAGAGATTTCTGTAATTAACGATACAATTTGTCCAATCTCTTCCGATTTTCCCCCGAGTGTATGGACCACCTGTGATGTCGATTCTACTTTCAATTGGATGGTATTCATCTTATCTATGGTTTGTTGAACCACTTGGGTCCCTTGTTGGGCGGCCTGATTGGCATTAACTGTAGCATCAGCAACCGCTTGAATCAACACAGCGGCTTGGTTCATTCCTTCCGAGATCTCAGCGACAACATGTTGCGCTTCTTGTGCACTATGTACTTGACGTTCGCTGCCCGTAGCCACTTCCTGGGACGCTGTCGATATTTGTTCCGTTGCTTTACTTGTCTCTTCTGCACTCGCCATTAATTCTTCAGAGGATGCAGCCACCTGATCCGTGGTATTGCCAACATGGCCAATTAGCTCTCGTAAATCTCTTCCCATCTGGTTGAAGGCATTCGCTAAATCCTTCATTTCATCTTTCGTTTTAACTTGGATTTCTTCCCCAGTTAAATCCCCCTCTGCCAAACGTTTAGAGGCTTGGGTAAGGCGGATAATAGGCTGTGATAACCATTGGGAGATCAATGAACCAAGTAAAATAGCAACCAAGATCGCTATAACACTTATGATCATGATCAATCTTGTAGAACCCTCTACGATTTGTAACGTGTTTTGTTTATCTGAGTCCATTTCATTGATTTGACGTTCTACAATGGCATCCGCTTTGTCCCGTATACTGCGTCCTAGTGGAATGACCTCTTGTATTGCCATAGATCTGGCTTTTTCAAGGTTCGTATCCGCCAGTTGGATCACTTGTTCAGCTTTGGTAAAATACTCACTGTTTAGCGTTCCAATCTCTTGCATCATTTGTCTGAAATCTTCTTTTACAATCATGGGCGTTGAATCACCAACAAGTTTATCTAACTCTTGTTTTGATTGTTGAAGTTTTTCCAGATTGGATGGATCTTGATCTAAAAGGTAAGCTCGTAAACTACTAGTCTCTTGGGCTGAATGTGCCTTAATCATCGCCGCATTAAAGCGCAATGTGGATCTTCTGTCGACGATATCCGTGTAGGAGCTATTCACTTGATTTAGAGATGTATTGGATATCAAACTGACAATCCCTATTAGGATAGCCATAAATAAGAAAGAAAAAATTAATTTTTTACGAATAGTTATTCTCAACATAGTACTCATTTTGTTATATTCCTTCCTTTATTAGCTGATCTTTCAAATTTTCAAGTAATTCAATGGAAGTACGTAAAATGACTCCTTTTAAGACATCCTCATTCACTACTTTCACCTCCTTAACAACGAAAAGGCAGCCTACTATACGGCTGCCTTTAAACTTATACGGCAGCCTGGCAATCATCATTCCTTTAGGGAACCTTAGACCCATAGCTTTGCGTCCTTATTTTTCAATAAGTTTGCCTTTATTTTAATTTAGTTCAAATGCACTAAAAGATTGTACTATAAAAGACCTAAATTTGTCGATTGTTGTAATTTTTAGTAACTATTATTTAATACATAAGATTAGCATAAAACTCCTACCACCTAGTCTATGGTATAATTTACCTATAAATATTTTTGCGTAAATCTATCATTTTTGAGGGGGAATCAATGTGTCGGACCAAGAAAAATACGGGATGCATTATTCAGATGAATCCTTTTGGTCAAATTAGGGAAGTACGCAAAAAATAATCGATGCATAGGGGTCAATCCATGATGTCTTTCAACCATGATCCCTTCCCCTGCACGTCTTGCGGGTTATGTTGCCAGAGGATTTCGGTTGTGACGGAACTGTCTGCCTATGACCGCGGGGATGGGACCTGCATGCACCTTGTTGACAATCGGTGCTCGATTTACGAAGAGCGTCCTGAAATCTGTCGAATTGATCAGATGTTTGAAAAAGTCTACTCGAAGCATTTTAGCCGAGACGAGTTTTATTTGGAGAACTTGAAGGTCTGCAAAAACCTTCAGATCTCTGCCGGCCTTCCTGAAGAGAAACAGGTCAAATTAACAAGTTTACCAAAATAGGAGGAGATTGTTATGCCATTGCCGTTTATATTAGCAGGTGTTGCGGTGGCTGCTGTGACGGGAGTCGCAGGGGCAGCAGCCAAGGCTGTGAATCGTGATTATGAGGAAGAATTGGAGTCAATCAACAATAAAATCAAGAATCTAGCAGAAAAGACAGATCGAAACTATCAAAACGCACAAAAAAAGACTGAAGAGCAAGTCAACGAATGGGTCGCTTTTAAGCGGGATTTGACTCAGTATTCGCTGCAACGCTTTGTCGATAGCTTTGGCAAGTTGAAGAAGGTCGATTTCAAGGAAAGCAAGGATTTATCCTTGGACCAAATCAAGGATATTGAACGCTTTACGCTGGATTACAAGCTGAACAGCTCTGGCAAAAGCCTGGGGACGGAAAGCGAAGCTGCTGTCAAAGGGGCAGTCTTGGGCGTGGTTGGCGGTGGCGCTTATTTCATCGGCAGTTTAATCAAAGGGGTTAAGCTCCAATATGCGATCGAAGAAGCGGAAGCGAATTTAGCCGAACTAAAGGTTCAAGCGGAAAAAGTAAAAAAAGCACAGCTAAAGCTGGTCAAACTGGGGAAGCACGCTCAGGAGATGCATCAGGTGGCACACACCTTAAACGAATTGTTCATACTTGCCCTTCAGGAAATGGAAGGAAACATGAACCGTTATGGCACGGATTATTCCAAATATGGACAGGAAGTACGTAAGCAAGTCTACGTCACCGCTGAATTTGCCAAAACCATCAAGCACCTGATTGACGCTCCGCTTGTATCCGACCGCGGCGGGGAACTCCATCCCAAATCAGGGCAGGCTTTAAAAACGGCTCAAGCCTACTTGGAGCAAGCGAGGTAGGTTATGGATAAGAAGAAGGAGCGAAGAAAGACGGCGGAAAATACGGTTTTAGCCCAACAGGCAGCAGAAAACGTGAATCGCTATGGGGATGCCGTTTTCCAGTATGTGGACGGTTATTTTGGAGAGCAGGACGCTGCGGGGAAAGTAGTTCGAAAAGGCTTGCAGGATATTAAGAATTCCCGGGTCCATCCGGATTACTACGACCAGAACATCAAGCAACAGTCTGGCTTTTCAGCGGAAATCTTTTACGAGAGCAAGAGCAATGCTGAAAATATCCTGAACGGAAACGCTGATCGAGTCAGGCGGACCGACAATCTGGGGATGAAAAACGACCAGAAATTTGATCATCTCCGACTCGATGATCAAGCGAATGTCAAAAGCGGATCCCAAATGAAATTTCGCGGAGATGCGGCCACTCCGGAAAAAAGTGCCCAGCAAAATATCAATAAGCTAGTTGGGGATAAAGAGTGGGGAAAGTATCATGATGCAGAAATCACCATTCCATCTGAGCAGTATCCTCATGCCAAGCAGTATGCGCAGCAACAAGCAGAAAAACTTTCTGCTCAGGCAGATAAACTGCGGAATAACGGGGACTATGCGAAAGCGGACATGCTGCAGGAAAAAGCCAGCCGCTACGATCAGATGTCCAAAAATCTAAAGGACAGCGGGATCTCCAGCGAACAAGCGATCGAGTTGCGTCTGCGACCAGAAAAGGTAACGATTAGACAAAGCTTGAAAACGGCCCACCAAGGCGGGCTCGAACAGGCGAAAGCAGGTGCTGTGTTTTCTGGGGCCTTTTCCGGAGCGAGGAATCTGACCTCGGTGATCAATGGTGAAAAAGAGGTCGGCGAAGCCATTGTCGATACGGCGGTGGATACAGCAAAAGGAGCGGCAGTAAGCTATGTTGTGTCAGCAGGCGGTTCGTTGGTTAAGGCCGGCATGCAAGAGGCAAGCAAGCGAATCGTCCATGAAGGCGGGAAAAGCCTGGCCACCTCCCTTTCCAAAGGGAATGCTCCCGCATTGATTGTTTCCACCACCTTAGAGGTCGGGAAGTCTGTGAAGCGCTATATCGATGGGGATATCGATTCCAAAGAACTCATGGTAGAACTCGGGGAAAAAGGAACCGGGATCATCGCTTCCACCTATGGGGCGGAGCTTGGTGCCATACTGGGGACCCTGGTTCTTCCGGGAATTGGCACCATAGCCGGAAGCATCATCGGCGGGATGGTCGGATACATGGCAGGAAGTCAGCTCTATCAATCTACCTTGCAGTTCTTAGCGATGCCTTTGGACGCCGAAAAACACCGCCGCATCAAAGAAATGAGCGAACAAGCGTTAAAGGTGATGCAAAAAGAGAGAGAAGAGCTGGAACGCTTAATCGAACAGCATTTTAAAGATCGCCACGAAATGCTTAGAACCCATTTCACCGAAATGCGAGAAGCGATCCTCGCCAATCAGCCGGATCGCATCGTCCAGCAGCTTGGCCACATCGCCGTGGCTTTCGGAGGAACCCTGCAGTTTAAAAACTTCAAAGAGTTTGATGAGTTTATGCTCGATGACAACATAAGTTTTCAGCTGTAACGCTTCACCTCACTAACTGACCCCATCACTGAGCTAAAGCGTCAGCTTTGATCACAGCAGAGTACGAATTGGAGAAAGAGGAAACTTTTGAAAAGATTGATGCTGCAACGAACACGTTTCGTCAATGGATTATGGAAATCTAGCTATAAGGGACGGAGAGGAGCGTTTTAGTAGCTTGGGCAAATGGCAGTGGCCTTCGGAGGCACCTTTAACCCAAAGTTGAGTTAACCAGACTTTTAGCTTTTATAACATCTGAAGAACCAGCGGTAATACCTATTGCTTAAATAAAAAGTTACAAAAAGACCCAACCAAGTATAGTATGAATTCCAACTATTATACACGATTAGATCTGTATATTTTTCAAGGAACACTTCAATGACAGTTATGGCAGTGCAGTAAGATGCATAGTACAATGTCCTTTTAACCAAACCTTGTTTATTTGGATAATACAATACAAATAGAACAGAAATGGCAGGATAGACAAAGTATTCAAATGTAAAGCTTGTACGGCTGGCGTTTTCAAAAAAACGAACAGGATACTCGATCAAGTTCATTTCCGCAACTAAAAAACCTAAAGGCCAAGTCATTACTTGCTGAATAAGAAAAATAATCTGTGCTTCCCGTAACTTCTTTTTAGGCACAAAGATAAGAAGTAGCGCGATCATCACTACCCATGATAATAATTCAACAATAGATTCAATTCTCATCGATTTTCACCCTAATTTATTATTTAAGAGAGTATTCAATTTAATAGGCCAAAGTTCCTCCGAACTATCGTTTAAATAAAAAATAGTTTTCTTTATATATATCCAGATGTGATAGCATTTACTTTCCCTATTTAAACTACATTTACAACCTTGTAAAATGGTATATGTTGGGTAGTTATAGAAACTAGGGAGTTGCATAACGTGTTTTTCGAAACTTACCAAAGCCAAAAGGCAGATTTAGATACCATAAAAAGCGCGATCTTTTGTAAAAAGGTAATTAAAATTGATTTTTATCATGCTACAAAGGACTGCAGTGAAGACGGCTGTTCCTGTGAGAATCGAATCGAGATGAAAACCATTCTTGATTTTTACGCGAATCTCTATTACCTATTAAATAATGAAAATACCGCTTACTATGAGCAAATTGTCGATGAACGACCTGAACTATATGAACAATACTGGAATTTGATTGATAGAAAATGGAAAGTACAGGAAATCAACAAGTACCAGAATCCAAATGATTTAGACATCGATCAAACCGATTTTTTAAAGCAATTTCATGAAGATGTGCAAGCAACCGAGGATGGCAAAGCATTGCTCGTTTACCTTTTTGTATGGTTATTTGTTTTGGATAATCATTTCTATACCTTAAAAAGAGAATATGAATGCAAAGCGAAGAGTAGTCTCCCGATTCAAACGGTACGTGGGAATTTGCTTTATAAGAGAACGGCCAAGCTGCACACGTTTCTAAAGGAGCGAAAGGATCATCTAAAACCCGATCCCAACTATCTTTTATTAAGAAACTATATTGAAAACTTTCATTTAGTGAAAGCCAACCATCATTATCCTTATCGTGTCCACCATGTTCGAACCCGATCGCTCAAATTTAGTGACCTGCAGGCCGATTTCAAAGATTTAAAAATAGGGTTTCTGCCGGGGAAATTTGATTTGCACCGTGATTACCAAATCAAAACAGAAGATATAAAAGGGGATCGCGTTCCTTTTTTCTTTGAAGGGCCTGCAAATCCGAACGAATACTACGCGGAGGTAGTGGGGAGGTTTAAAAAACTATTGGATCAGAATCCCCATTTTATTTTATTGCCGGAGCTGTTTACTCCGTTGCCTTTACAAAAGCAGTTGAACAAGCTGTTAAAGGAACATCGCATAAAGAACATCTCCAAGAATACCATCGAAATGGTTTTATCTGGGTCCTTCCACGAAAGGAAATCGGCGATCATCAATGAAACGGTAGATCCGGATCCCATCTACAACTATGCTCAAATCCTGAATGGCAGTGACAAGCCATTGGCACAGGTAGTAAAGATGAACCGTTTCATTTATCCAAAAGACGATAAGCATGCAGAACCTTTCAATCGCCACCCTGGTTTAGAGATGAATGCCTATGATGTGAGGGTGATCACCCTTTTGGAAACGGTCTATGGAAGAATAGCGGTGGTCATCTGTGTCGATATACTCAATACGGATTTAACCAATCTGCTGATTGATTACCATGTCGATTTTGTTTTAGTGATGGCGATGACGCCGAATCCGGGTCGTGGTAAATTTCTTCGCGTCATCCATGAGGTGAGTGAGAAAAACCAGGCCGTTACCATGATCTGTAACAATCTAGGGGTCAACGGTAGTGCAAGTGGAAAGAGAGTGGTGGTGAATGTCCCTAGCTTTGCCTTATTTAGCAGTGAGGAAAGTGACTATGTAGAAACGATAGGAAATATGTTTACTCTTTCATAAAAATGGGTTATATCGCATCCGGATTGGTGTATAATAGAAAGGAGTGTACTATTAATGTACTATGAGGTGATATCCCATGAATGAGCAAATGGTTGACATTCTCATGAATGTAAAGACAAGGTTTAATGAAGACCTCGAAAAGTCGGATGGCGATATCAGCACGATTGAGAAATTTTTTGCTGAATGTGTTTGGAAAAAGGATTTCTCCCATATTGAACATATCACCAAGTTCCTGGAAGTGGAATTTCTTGATGAAGTAGAGGATGAGAATGAGCTGCAAAAAAAGAGCTACATCCTCGGTAAAATTCATGCCATGATTGAAATCGCCAATTACCTCAGCCTTCCAAGAGAGGTTGAAGAAAAGGTCCAGCAATTAACACAGAATCAACAAAAGCTTCTTACGTACATTTTTCATGAAGGACAGGTCACACCCAGTCAAATCAATACGGCCCTTGAAATCAACAATAAGCAATTGGTTAGTAATGTTTTGCGAGAATTAAGACTCAAGGACCTCATTTATGTAATCCCGGCAGGGAAGAAACGATGGTACACGATCTCCCCTTTAGGTAAAGAAGTCATCGGCCATTATTCGGAGATTGGCGTTACCGTTGAAGAAAAAGTCCTTGATCACAAGGATTCAATGGAAGTCGAACACAAGAAAGAGACAGAGCGAGAGAAGCCATTGGAGAATTCCCTGGACCAGGTGATATTCAATTTCTATCATGATTTCACATCAAACCAGGTCAAATACAAGAATAGTTGGAAGCAAGCTAAAAATAGAACGGTTTATGCTGGAAACGCTGAACGTCATGTCGCAAAAGACAGTTCGGATGAGATTGCAGTCCTGATAGGAGGAGGCAGGGTTTCCCATCTACGGAAAGCCCCCAAGCTCCCAAAAAGTGCAGGTGCCAATCGGATTATAGGCTATTTAAATACGAATGTTGGTGAAGATTATTTAGCTCGAGAGGATCAGGGAGATAGTCTGATTTTAGAGGATTATTTTACACGAAAAGGTGATAGCAGTGGTGTCCATAGAAAAGGATCTAAGTTATTTGACGGATCTAAGCTACTGGTTTAGAAAACTAGAATTGGATCAGCAAGAAGAACTTTTAGAAAGCACCAACCAAGGCCGGAATTTCTTTTTTCATTATCTAAGTGAGTATCACGATGAAGTTCTCCCGTTTTTTAACACCTTGGAGGATGTGATACAACAGAACCTTCTAAAAGGAAGAGATGTTGAGGAAATACAAGATGACCTCCATGATCAAGGATTAACCGAATCCTTGCTTGTAAAAAAAATGACCGCATTAGTTAACCGTTACTTAAAATTGTATTTTAACTCTAGCTTGTTACGCGAAGTTTCTGCAGACGAGTTTCACCGGATCACATCAACCGTTATTCATGATATTTTTGTCACTCGCCTGTATCACTCACCCGAACAACTCCAACAAAAAATGCAACTTTCTAGCCAGGAAGAGGCGAAACAAATCATCTCCATCGTAAAGGGACTTCTTAACAGTTTATTTTTAAGAAATGGTTCATTAGAAAGCCTCTTCCCGTTATTTGTGGAAATGGGCTTTGAGGACGAAAAGATAAAAATATTCTCCGAGTTGGTTTTTGATCATATGGAAGCATTAGGGAGATATTTTTTGTTTGAGAGTTTAGCAACGGTGAATAAAAGATTGTCAGATCTTTATTTAGACTAGATGAGGCGATTGGGCGGATGATCGTAGACGATAAAAAGCGATAAGGGGTGCCAAACCAAAACAGGGGGGCAGCCCTTTGTTGTTTGGGAGCGGGGGAGGGGTTCTGGGAGCCTGTCGCGGTTTCAATAAGCGGACTTTTTCCGATTAAACTTGGGGAAAAGTGTATTCTACGCAACTTCTCGGACGATAGTCGGAGATTATCCGCTTATTTCCCACTAAAACCAGGGGATCGGAATAATAGGCGGAAAATCTCCGGTTAATTCACAAGGAATTGACAGGGTAAATCCCCCCTTATACCGCCTATTTATCATATGAGGATTATCGCAGTTGGTGGGATCGAAAAAGCGCCGGATTCTGACAGGTTCAAGGTAAAAAGGCAATCCCCTGTCAGAAAACCGGCCGATTCCTGACAGGATCAAGGAAAAAAAGCAGTCCCCTGTCAGAAAACCGGTTGATTTGTGACAGGATTGAGGGTAAAAGGGCAGCACCCTGTCAGAAAACCGACCGATATCTGACAGGCTCAAGGAAAAAAAGCTGCCCCCTGTCAGAAAAGCGGTCGATTCCTGACAGGCTCGAGGAAAAAAGGCCGCCCCCTGTCAGAAAACCGGCCGATTCCTGACAGGCTCGAGGAAAAAAGGCAGTCCTCCTGTCAGAAAACTGGCCGATATCTGACAGGGTCAAGGAAAAAAGGCCGCCCCCTGTCAGAAAACCGGCCGATTCCTGACAGGCTCAAGGAGAAAAAGGCAGCCCCTGTCAGAAAACCGGACGATTCCTGACAGGCCCAAGGAAAAAGCGTAGCCCCCTGTCAGAAAAGCGGTCGATTCCTGACAGGCTCAAGGAAAAAAGGCCGCCCCCTGTCAGAAAACTGGCTGATTTCTGACAGGCTCGAGGAAAAAATGCAGCATCCTGTCAGAAAAGCGGTCGATTCCTGACAGGCTCAAGGAGAAAAAGGCAGCATCCTGTCAGAAAAGCGGTCGATTCCTGACAGGCTTAAGGAAAAAAGGCAGCACTCTGTCAGAAAACCGACCGATATCTGACAGGCTCAAGAAAAAAAGCAGCCCCCTGTCAGAAAACCAGCTGATTTTTGCCCACTGACTGCGAAACGCTGTGCACTTCCCCTTCGATAGGTGGCTGACCACAGTCGAATAACTCCCTCTATTAGAGTCAAATCCAACTCAAATCAATATTATCCACTTTATTTTTCCGGATCAGTTCCATTAATTCATTTTCTTTCATTCTTAATTCAGGGATACGATCGGCGTGGGTTTCCGCAATAATTTTTTGGATCTTGAGATATAGGCGTGTTCTAATTAGTTTAATTAATACATAATACTCGGCGCCTTCTATATCCATTTTCAGAAGCTTAATTGGTTTGTTTATTTTATAAATAAAATCTGCCAAGTCTATCACTTCGATTTTAATAGAATTTTGTTGATCCATATTTATTTTGGAAGAATAAATAGAGGATGATTCTGAAAAATGTAAAGGGTTTTGATCATATTCCTTGTGATGATAAAGGGAAATGACAGTGTTGCGATCCCATACACCTTTCTGAATACAAACGACATTTGGGTTATGAACGAATTTTTGGCTAAGGACCTCAAATGCACGAGGGTTTGGTTCAAAGGCATAGACAAAGGCCCCTCGTTCTGCAAATTTTTGTGTTATTTTACCGACATTTGCTCCGCAATCCATGACAATATCTCCGGGGTGAATATCAAGAAAAATATTCATTCTGTTGGACATCCCTCCATTATTTTCACTTAAAATAGTATATTCAGTAGAAAATCATAGGATTGGGGAAAGTCCGCAGACGATACGTCTGTTATGACCTGAGACGGCGATGAGCTTTATCGTATTCTTCCAAGCTATCTTATGGATGATTATGATCATGCTATTTTTCCAAAGTTCCATAAGTTATTTAAACAACTATTAAAAATATAAAATAAAAAAACAAATTTATAAATTATTACAATATATTGACTAGAATAAAAAAACAAACTACAATTGATTTTAAAGTTGGTTGCTTGGTATGACCAAATAACCAAGATTTAATCGTAGACTTGGTATGACCAAACTACCAAGAATGGTTGTCAAGCAAAAGAGGGGGGTAAAAATTCCACTAAATTACAAAGACAAGCCTAAGTAAAGGAAGATTGTGAGGAAAGTTTACGAAGGATCTGGTATGAAACATCTACTGAATTTACTGAATAACCGCAATTATTTAACAACAAATAGTGAGGATGGGGGCAAACAAACACATGATAAAAAAATCTTTAAGCATTGGGGTTACCTCGGTATTATCTATCGCATTATTGGCAGGTTGCGGATCGAAACCGCCAGCAAGTTCTCCAGTAGCACAGCCGCAGCAACCATCCACAGATAAAAAGGAAGCCGCACCGGCACCAGCAGATAACAAGGCTGGCAGTGGAGACGTGATCACCATAAAATTTGCAGGAGCCAACCCGGACTCCCATCCATCCACTCGTGCGATCGTGGAAAAGTTTAAGCCTTATGTCGAGGAAAAAAGCGGCGGGAAGATCAAAGTTGAGGTATTCGGTAACGCACAGCTTGGTGGCGAACGCGACGTTCTTGAGCAGCTTCAGCTTGGACAAATCGAGATGTCCTTCTTGAGTCCAGTATTAGGAAACGTAGAACCCAAAATTAATGCGCTTGACCTTCCTTACCTATTCAAAGATTATGAGCATTTAGACAGCGTTCTAGACGGTGAACTTGGACAGGAGATCATTAAAGATCTACCTGAAAAGGGACTTCATGGATTTGCCTACATGGAAAATGGATTCCGTCAAATCACGAACAGCAAAAAACCGATTAATTCACTCGAAGATCTAAAAGGGTTGAAAATCCGCGTTCCAGAGGCACCGATTTCGATTGCCAACCTCAAATCGATTGGAGCAAACGTAGTGACCATTGCGTTCCCTGAGGTATATCCTGCCCTTCAGCAAGGAACTGTGGATGGTCAAGAAAACGCTTACCCAACCATTACATCGAGTAAGTTCTATGAAGTTCAAAAATATGTGGCAGAAACCAATCATATGTGGGGTGCCCATGTGATTGTTGCAAGTGAAAAGTGGTTCTCAGGTCTATCTCCTGAATTCCAGAAGATCATCGAGGACGCTTCGAAAGAAACTTCCAAATATCAGCGCCAGATCTTTAGAGAAGGGGAGAAGAAAGATAAGCAAGAATTGATCGATAAAGGAATGACGATCACGACTCCGGACTTAGAGCCTTTCCGCAAAGCGGTTGAGCCTGTCTATGAGGAATTCTTTAAAAACAATCCTGATCTAGAAGATTTGGTAAAACGGATTCGCGGGAACTAAGACATTCATCTAACTAAAAGGGGGGTGTAGCCCCCCAGAAATAAAAGAAAGAAAGGAAGTGATCGGATGGTCCATAACGAGCAGCAGCAAGGTTCAGGGCGAGGGGGAGCCTATTCCCAATTTCTAGAGCGGATGGAGAATGGGTTCTTGGGTTTAATTCTCATCGTCATGATGGTTCTGATCTTAGCCCAGGTGTATTTTCGATTTTTTACAGAGAGCTCACTTACCTGGTCAGAGGAGCTTTCTCGGTTTCTCATGATCTGGATGACTTTCCTAGGCTCCGCCGTTGCCCTGCGCAGAAATGAACATATTCAAATCGATAATTTGTTAAAAACCAATAAATTATCCAATGGGGCACGAAAAGGGATTCTCATTTTGCGTGGAGTGCTGATGATTGCTTTCCTTGTCAGTATGTTCTATGGAACGCTCACACTCATGCAGATTACCGGATTCCAAAAATCCCCCAGCATGCAAATTAGTATGACCTATGTTTATGCCGTAATTCCGATATCCTCGCTGCTTATGGTGATCTATGCCATTAGAGAATTAGTAAAAAGTATCCGGTCTAGACATCGTCGATTTCCCATAGACGATAGAGTGCAGGAGGAAATGATTCAATGATAACGATGATTCTATTTTTCACTTCCTTCTTTTTGTCGATCGCGATTGGGGTTCCCATTTTCCTCTGTCTAGGGGTTGGGGCATTGATTTTGGTTTGGCTTGCAACGGGTCAAATTCCCTTTGAAATTATCGGACAAAAAATGCTGATCGGTGTGGACAGCTTCCCGCTGATGGCGATTCCTTTCTTCATTTTGGCAGGGGAATTGATGAACACCAATAGTATCTCAGGAAAGCTAATTGAATTTGTTAAAGCGATAATTGGTCGCGTTCGAGGCGGCTTAGCGATGGTAGGGGTTGGAACGAGTATCTTTTTCTCAGGGATTTCCGGATCTGCATCAGCAGATACCGCGGCTGTCGGAAGTGCATTAATTCCTGCGATGAAGAAGGACGGGTACCCCACGGCTTTTAGTGCAGGAATGATTGCTGCTGCGGGTTCCATTGGACCGATTATTCCGCCAAGTATCCCTTTGATTATCTATGGAGTAATTGCCGAGGTTTCGATTGAAAAGTTATTTGTTGGGGGATATGTGCCTGGAGTTATGATGGGAATATTCTTCTTCTTGTACATCTACTATGTAGCAAAGAAGAACAATTTCCCGGTAGGAGCCAAAATTTCTATTCAGCAATTTTTTCGGATTGTAGGGCAAGCCCTTCCTACGTTGTTGCTCCCGGTTATTATCATGGGGGGAATTGTCACAGGGGTTTTCACCGCCACCGAGGCTGCTGGAGTAGCGGCTGGCTATGCCTTCCTTCTCTCCGTCGTGATCTATCGGGAAGTTCGCTGGAAGGATGTGCTCCCACTATTCGGCCGGGCTGCGCTAACTTCATCTGTGATTCTGGTGATTATCTCCGCATCCAGCCTTTTATCTTGGATCATGACGCGGGAACAAATCCCTCAGACGATCTCCAATTATATTTTGTCGTTATCCACTAATCCGGTCATCGTTTTGGTGCTGATTAATATCGTGCTGCTTGTTGCAGGGATGTTTTTGGATGCCGTATCTGTCTTGATGATTTTAACGCCGATCTTTTTACCTGCGATTTTGGCCTTAGGGATTGATCCGGTTCTCTTCGGGGTGATGATTGCCGTTAACTTAAGTATCGGTGTGCTCACACCGCCCGTCGGTCTGAATCTCTTTGTGGCTTCGTCGATTGCTAATATCGATGTATTGTCTGTCAGCAAAGCGACGATTCCATTTATTCTTTGTATCATTGCCGTGTTAGTCATCATGATCTGCTTCCCAATCAGCATTACCTATCTTCCTTCTCTCTTGGATTAAAAGGAATCTAGCAGTTACTCAAACATAGAAAAGAGGAATTAGTAAGATGAAAAAAGTAGGCTTAATTGGTGTAGGTAACATGGGGAAAGGCTTGCTCAAAAATTTAATGAAGCATGATTGTGAAGTCATGGCCTTTGATGTTTCGGAAAAGGGAAAAGAGGATACGAAAGCGATAGGCGGATTGGTGGCTAACCATCCCAGAGAAGTTGTTCAGTATGCCGATGTGATCTTTTTAAGCCTACCCAATCCCCAAATCGTGAAGGAGTTATTTACTGGTCCTGAAGGGATTGCAGAGGTACTGCAAGCAAATACCAGAATTATGGATTTAAGCACGATTGATCCAAAGACGACAAGAGAAATAGCGGCATTGTGCCGTCAATATGATTCCTATTTCTTTGATTGTCCAGTGAGTGGCGGTCCAGCTGGGGCTGATCAAGGCACATTGACGATTATGGTAGGCGGTCCAGCAGAACAATACGAAATTATTTTGGAATATTTACAATATGTCGGGCTTAATATCAAATATATCGGGGAGTCCGGAATGGCTCAAGCAATGAAGCTATGCCATAACATTGTGGGTGCCATTAACACCGTGGCTCTTGGGGAGTCCTTTTCAACAGGGGTAAAATATGGTCTTAACGTCGAAGTCATAGCAGATGTAGTAGGAAAGAGTATGGCGAGTACGAAAACTTTACAATATTTCGGACCAAATATTGTACAAGACACCTACGAAAATGTGAAATTCGCCTTGAACCATATGCAGAAGGATGCAGAGCTCTTCATCACGATGGCTCAGGAAGCAGGGGTCCCAGCCATCCTTTCGACCAATACCTATGGACTTTATAGTGCAGCAAAAAACATGAATAAGGGACATCTTGACCACACGGCGGTTTGCCAAGTCATTGAAGATATGGCGAATGTAAAAATCGTGAAAAATAATGGCAAGGTTGTTGAAAGACTTAGCATCGAAGAACGTGAAGAAACGAAAAAAGTAGGGTTAATAGGTGTTGGAGCCATGGGTAAGGGCTTGCTGAAGAACTTGATTAAAAATGGCTGTGAAGTACTGGCCTATGATATCTGCGAAAAAGGCAAAGAAACAATCCGCGAGTTGGGTGGTTTGGTCGCTAGTCACCCAAGAGAGGTCGCCCAATTTTCGACGGTTATTTTCATGAGCCTACCTGGTCCGGTACAAGTGAAGGAATTGTTCTTAGGTGAAGAAGGCATTGCAGAAGTTTTATTAAGCAACACTAAAATCTTGGATCTAAGCACCATCGATCCAACCACCGTGCATGAGATGGCAGCGGTATGCAGTCAGTACGACTCCACCTTCCTAGATTGCCCAGTTAGCGGAGGACCTGCTGGAGCGGATACTGGAACCTTAACGATCATGGCCAGCGGTCCACAAGAAGAATACGAGAAAATTGAGCACTATTTACATTATGTAGGTTCTAATATTTCGTATATTGGGGAATCCGGACTAGCCCAAGCCTTGAAGCTTTGTCACAACATGCTAGGTGCAGCCAACATCGTTGCACTTGGCGAAGCTTATGCGACGGGAGTTAAATACGGGTTAACCGTAGAAATGATGGCTGATGTGTTTGCCAAGGGAATGAGCTATAGCCGGATGCTGGAGTACTTTGGGCCAAACATTGTCCATAATACCTATGAAAATGTGAAATTCATGCTTAACCATATGCATAAAGACTTGGGGCTTTATGTCAAAATGACACAGCATGCGGCTGTTCCATCGCTGATTGGTGCCAACGTTTATAACCTATACCAAGCTGCTAAGTCACATGGCAAGGGTCACCTCGATCATACGGCTGTTTGCCAAATTATTGAGGATTTGGCATCTGTGAAATTCGTAGAAGAAGCAACAGCTAGCTCAAACTAGAAAACAATACATTCTAAAATGGAGAGGGGAAAAATTATGCAAACAGGTACAAAAGTAAGAGAGCTTATGTTAATTGGTGGAGAATGGACAGAGGCTGTAAACCAGGAGTTTTTCCCAGTTGAGAATCCTGCCCGCAGAGGTTCGATCATCGCCGAAGTACCAAGGGCGACGGAAGCTGACGTGAACAAAGCAGTGGAAGCCGCACAAGCTGCGTTTGAAAGCTGGAGAAAGATTCCTTCCAGAGAGCGAGGAAGGCTGCTTTTGAAAATCGCCGATGCGGTGGAAGCCCAAGCCGAAGACTTTGCCCGCCTGCTATCTACTGAAACAGGAAATGCGCTTCGGACCCAGGCCAGAGGGGAAATTAAAGGCGCATGTGATATCATCCGCTACTTCGGCGGTGTGGCCGGCGAATTAAAAGGCGAAACCATGCCTGTAGAAAATAATTTATTCGCTTACACACAGCGTGAACCCTATGGTGTCATCGGGGGAATTATCCCTTGGAATGCTCCCCTTTCCTTGGCAGCATTAAAAATTGCTCCCGCAATTACCACAGGAAATACCATTGTTCTAAAAGCAGCAGAGGACGCACCTCTTACGGTGTTGAAATTGGCTAAAGTTTGTTCCGAGTTTTTACCGCCAGGCGTTGTCAATATTATTACGGGATTTGGTGCAGAATGTGGTGCGCCACTAGCCAACCATCCGCTGGTTCAGAAGCTGACCTTTACAGGTTCTACTGCAACTGGAAAAAGCATCATGAGAGCTGCAGCCGAGCGAATTATCCCTGTATCCTTAGAGCTTGGCGGAAAAAGCCCACAGATCGTCTACCCGGATGCAGACAATGAAAAAGTGCTCGATAACGTCATCTCTGCGATGCGCTTTGCTCGCCAAGGACAGTCCTGCTCCGCTGGTTCCAGACTGTATCTGCACAAATCCATCTTTGATTCTTTCTTAAATCGATTGGTGGCCAAATTGCAGCAGCTGAAAGTAGGCGATCCTTTAGATGAAGCAACAGACATGGGTTCGATTATTAATGCGAAGCAATTTAATAAAGTGGTCAATTATATCCGAGAAGGAATTCAGCATGAGGATGCGGAGTTGATCGTTGGAGGATTACCTCCGGCGGAAGGTCCGTTGGCAGAGGGGTATTACGTTGAGCCTACCATCTTTGTAAGCAAAGATGATTGCTGGAGATTGGCTCAAGAAGAGATTTTTGGACCGGTTATGATCGTGATTCCTTGGGAAGACGAGGAAGAAGTGATCCAGATGGCCAACCGAAGCAATTACGGACTCGCAGCCTTTATCTGGACCAACGATGTAAACAAAGCCATCTCCACAGCCAATCGCTTGGAAGCAGGCTGGGTTCAAATTAATCGCGGTGGAGGAATGATGACCGGCCATGCTTATGGCGGCTATAAGCAAAGCGGCATCGGAAGAGAATATTCCTTAGAAAGTATGTTGAATAGCTTTACTCAAACAAAGAGCATCATCATTGACTATAATAATTAGGGTCCTTTCGTAGAATGAAGCCGATTTTCTTAGTAATCAATGAGAAAATCGGCTTTTTATATCAATCGGTGAAGGGGGACACCAACGATTTTTAAACCTATAGATAACAAAAAGAATTTTGAATTAATTATTGGGCAAATCTCGGATCTGATGATAGAGGGAAGACTTAAGCCGGGGGACCGAATGATTCCGGAACGAGAACTGGCGCAAATTCTAAATGTGAGTCGTTCTTCTTTGCGTGAGGCTTTTAAGGTTCTAGAGGTCATTGACCTCCTGGAGATGAAACCAAGAGAAGGGACCTTTCTAAAGGAACCCTCCATTTCTAGCATGATGAAGCTGCTTCCGATGATGCTTCTTGTGAAAAACAATGAACCGCATAGAGAACTGTATGAAATACGTATTTGTTTTGAAACCTTTGCAGCAAAATTGGCAGCGGAACGCCGAACAGAGGCACAGCTTAAACAGATGGAGAAACATTTAGAGGTCTTACGAACAAGCCATAATGTAGAGGAATTAATCCAAGCCGACATCAATTTTCATCGAAGTATTACAGAAGCAACAGGAAATTCACTAATGATTGCCGTCATGGAAGTGATCGCAGGATTAATGCAGTACAGTGTCGAGTATTTCAAAACAACGCACCTCGAACGTGACCCTAATTATAATGCGATTGCTTCCTTACAACATGATGAAATCTATCAAGCAATTAAAGCCAAAGATGTTAAACTTGCGGAAGATAAAATGATCATTCACTTTGAATATTCCTATATCAAGTTATTAAAAGAGAATGATTAAGGAGCGGATATCGCTCCTTTTTCTGTGAAATTTCGCGGAGATGCGGCCACTCCGGAGGTAAGCGCCCAGCAAAACATCAATAAGCTAGTTGGGGATAAAGAGTGGGGAAAAAGTATCATGATGCGGAAATCACCATTCCATCGGAGCAGTATCCTCATGCCAAGCAGTATGCGCAGCAACAAGTGTTCTTCCGGGAATCGGCACCATAGCAGGAAGCATCATCAGCGGGATGGTCGGATACATGGCAGGAAGTCAGCTCTATCAATCTCCCTTGCACGGCGATGTAGCCAAGCTGTTGGACGATGCGATCTGGGTGATTGGAGAGGATCGCTTCCCGCATTTCGGTAAAATGGGTTCGGAGCAGTTCGTGGCGACCTTTAAAATGCTGTTCGATCAAGCGGCTCCAGCTCTCCTCTCTTTGCATCACCTTCAACGCTTGTTCGCTCATTTCTCTGATGCGGCGGTGTTTTTCGGCATCCAAAGGCATACTCAAGAACTGTGACATTCAGAGGAACCTTGCAATTTAAAAACTTCCAAGAGTTTGATGAGTTTATGCTTGATGGTAGCCAATGTATTCAACCGTAGCTTTATGTGTTTTATCATCGGCTTCCCCTACTAGAGCATTAGCATCATCATGGTCACAAATCGTACCGGCGGATGGATCAGGAATTACCGTGTTCGCCCTGGAATCGGGACAGAGTTATTGCAAAGTGAGAGTCTCCTGTCACGAATCTGGTGTATTTGTGACAGAGTTACAGAAAAAAGAGGGTCTCCTGTCACGAATCTGAGGTATACGTGACAGAGTCACAGAAAA
>NZ_JAGGKT010000036.1 GCF_017873965.1 Ammoniphilus resinae
AAACTGATTTTACAGAAGTTTTGGTATAAGGTGGTCTACTTTTTTCTCAGCGTTTTGCTTAATAATGGCCTACTATTAAACTAGCATTCATACCTCACATCAAAAATGAATTGTTGGGCATCTGCTTCTGTCTTACCTATAACCATCTGATAAAATCCAATTGGAGTATTATAAACTCCCTGGTGAATAACTGTGGCATAGGTAACTATAGTCGACTTAGCAAAACCCCTTGGTAGACAAAGCACCACTTTATCAAACTCATCTTTGATTAGACATTGTTCTAATAACTCCCATACCTCATAGTGAGTAGGTGATAAATTTCTAGCCTGATTATCTGGTTTCGGAACAAATGTATCTTGAAGGAAATACATCGAGAAGAATTCAATGCTACGTTTACCGAGTGAATAAGCTAACCCTCCATGAGTCCATAGAGTACCTTTTTGATTATGTTCTTTGATTAAGGATTGAGCCTTTTCAGGATTGAAGAATTTGGAGAGATATTTATAGAGGAGTTGACGATTCTCTTTTGTATTTATAATATCTGTTGCAATCGTTATCACCTACTTTCATTTGTAAATCATAAAAATAGTGCATATTTGACACCCTAAACGCCAAATTTCATTCATGTCATTATTCTGCAATTCCAGTAATTTTTTCTCTGATTAATGACTTTGCAAAAACTACAGCTAAAATTTTATTGTCCATTGCATAATCTTCTTCCAATTCATGTTGAATAATATCTAACCACACATAACTATCTTTTAATCGATTTTTATATTCCAAGTCCATAATATATCTTCGATCTTCTTCATATGCCTCTTTATAAAATTGATTAGCATCCATATTCCCATTACTTGTAATTCCTTCTACATATTCTTCTTTTAAATATGCCTTTTTCAATAATTCTACTTCTTGTTTTAGAAGATTATATTCTTTTTCAAAATTAACAGGTTCAGGATTCCAAGGTAAATGCTCCTGATTTGTTCCATGTCCGTAACTACTCATATTCATTTCCCCCTATTTAGTATTTAATTATCATTCATATCATTCAGTAGCATAAATTTTACACTTTCTAATAGTCCGAACAATTCAAAATAACTTAGGTTATCATCTGTTTCATAAGTTATTTCACCTGTAACGGGATTTAATTTTATTTTAATAGTCATTTCCATGTGTCCTACTCTCCTACTTCTCTGATATATGCCTGTTCAGGATCTTCAACTTTGTTGTATTCACCTTTTAGTGCAACCATTTTAAGTTTCCATTTAATGCTTTCATCGTTAGTTCTTTTGAAAAGTTCTCTTAAACATGCTTTATCATGTTCAGCATATACAATTTCCACTTGACTATGATGGTAGACATTCTCAGGGACGCAAATATATAACCATAAGTATCTTTTTTTGCGATGATGGTAGTACATATTAACACTCCTAGACTTGAAATTTTTATAAAAAAAATTGTATGGGTAGTTGCTGGCATCCTGTCTGATTTAAAAACAGAAAGGGTGGGGTAGAAAATAAAAAAAGACCATCACATTAATTAGTGATCGCCTTTTTCTTTGCTCTGATTAATGTACTTTTACTAATACCTGTCATTTCCTCTACCTGTTTATATGACATAGTATTTAAAAGCCCTAGAGCATGTTCTATTTGCTTCTTACTAAACTTATTTGGTCTACCTTCCCTGAAGTCCTCTCGCTGCTTAGCAATAGCCTTACCTTCCTGAGTACGTTCTACAATCATATCTCTTTCGAATTCAGCAAAGCCACTCATAATAGTTAGAATCAATCTTCCAGTTGGTGTATTCTCCACTAATCCCATATTAAGTACATGAACCTTTATCCCCTTTTCAAATAATGATTTGATTATCCTTATTGCATCTTCACTTGAACGTGCAAAGCGATCCAATTTGGTAATTACAAGGGTATCACCAGTTTCCAATTTAGAAAGTAATTCTTGGAATTGTGGACGATCTGATTTAGTTCCAGTAAGTTTCTCAGAATAAATCTTATTACATCCTTCACTCTCTAATGCTTGGATTTGAGATTCTAAATCTTGGTTAAGAGTACTGACCCTTGCATACCCATATTTCATGTGTAGTTCCTCCATATCAATATATAATTATGACACTAAGTTATGACACCACTTTATATATTGATATTACTACACTTGGAAAACAGTGTCAATACTTTTAAGTTATGACACCGATAGACCAAAAAAATTATTCCTCTTCTACTCCCCACTCTTCAAATTCAGCTTCAAGTACATCCTCATTAACCTTATTAACCTTACCTGTTTCCTCATCCATACCAATCATAGTGGTTGGCTTACCAAGGTTACGATTAATAAAGTATTGATAACCCTCTGCTTTTACTCGATCATTGTCAGTTTCCTGGATTAGCCTCCAATAATCCTGAACAGCTTCAGCCAATTTACCTGCAATCATATCCATTCCAAAAACTTTTATTTCATGCTTAAGCCTGTTCACTTCTTCCATGAATTGTTCTTGTTTTTCCCAATTATAAATTGTTCCTCTACTCACACCCACAGCCTTTGCAATCTCTTGTTTTTCCATAGCTCCACTAGCTAATAATTGAGCAGCAATCTGTTGATTTTGTGGTAATAATTCCATCTTCTCCACCTCCTGACATTTGCACATAAATTTAAACAAACGTTTAATAAAATCAAAATAAAAACACCCGTCACTAATACGGGTGTTATATTTGTTTCAGCCGCTCTCGTGCTAATTCAAACTGTAAATTATCGATTTCAATATCTTTTCCTACTATGTTATTTTGAAGTTTAACCAAGTCTTTAAGTAATTTTTCTTTTTCACTAATATGTTTATACTGCAATACATTAAAATGAATCCTAAATTTTGCACTATCATAATTTTTTATATTCATCTCTTCATACTTCTCTAGTAACTCTTCAGGAACGAATTTTCGTCCATTCTCCCAAGCAATAATTTCCGAATCGCAAATAACTTGACTCATATCATATTCCGCTTGATAACTGTGATTTCCTTTTTTAACATCTTCAAGAAATTGTAAATACATATTAGTTCTATCCACAACATTGTTATCTAAATAATGTCCTATTTCATGACACATTAGGATTTTTATATAGTCATTTAAACTCATTTCCATTTTTTCTGCTTCAAATTCAATAATGTGCAAATTGATTTCAAATTTATTGTTTAAGCAATCATATCTTGCTACCCCTAAATCAATTTGTGTCATTTCTACTACAGGTATATCAATTCCAAAATTTCTAAGAAAATTCTCTGCCTTTTCTAAAACACTCATACCCTAACCCCCAATCCAATATTATTCAAGGGATAGTTTACCATATCAATTGTAACAATTGTATTAAAATTTAGTGGACTCTTCCTGACTTGCACAGGATCTAAGCACTTTGCAGAATCCAAAAAAGAAAAATAAAACAAATAAAATATTACTATCTAATAACCTCTACACTAGCCACATGACTAGGATTAATCACCAATCCCTCACTTACCTTAACGAATCCATTTACTACAACACCCATCTGATTTTTCATCATTCTTACAAAGTCCTCTATATGCATTACCACAATATAATCTTTCCCACTATCCATCGTCACTTTAATCTGCATCCTTATCCTCCCAAACTAAAAAGAAACAACAATAGTGTAGTAACACCGTAACATGTTGCGAATTTATACTTAATTTCCCTTTTCCATGATTCTTGTTCCACGAAAGCCCCAATTAAAAAAGCAAACATTACTAATAGAAATGAAATTATGGTTATTAACATTCACATATCCTCCATCTAATAAATAATCCTAATTTCCTTAATCTCGTCTACCCAATCATCTTCATAACCTTCACCCTCATAGAAAAGCAGAGCCTCTTCTACATTGAAAAGTATCGACCTTGCAATTAGTTCCTGATAATTGATTTCGTGTATGCTTCCATCATTTAATTTGACAATGGCTTTCACTTTTAATCACTCTCCATCTAAAACAGCAACTATATCGTATGAAGGATTAAATTTAATAGCCGCTTTAATAATTCGAACGTCCTGTGGTAATATACCATTGCAATCCAACAAAATTCTTGATTGCTCAAGAGCATCTTCTAATGAACTTTTTTCACTGTGATCCATCCAATATCTATTATCAAGAAAAATACTATTCTTCGCCCTTCTTTGAACTATATATTTACTCATTCTTAATCCTCCTCATCAAGCCAATTCACTATTTCACCATCAACTAAAATCCAATCTTCGGGATATCCTTTACACCAGCAACCAAATTCCTCATCCCAAATATCTTCATATGTCCAATTAGCTTGGCATCTTTTGCAATGAAAATAACTCATATTCCTAATACAACCTGTCCATTATTTTGTAGTAAATATCTACATGCCGCTTATTCTGTAGATCCAATTGATCACTTAAATACTCTTTCATTTTCTGTTTTTCTAAGTCTGATTCAAAGTAACCAAGGATAACATGTAATAATTCTTCTGTGATTTCAAACTTCGCTTTCATGTCTAAGAAATCTTGTCTATACGCTTCAGTAATGTTGTCCATTTTATTCCTCCTATGCAGACCTTCTAAATGACCTTGTTTGGGCTTCAAATATAATGTCATGCCAATTCATAGCCCCGTAATATGTTTCATGGATCTTTCCAAGTTCCATCATTTCTTTATCTTCATTTACAATCCAGCATTCCTCATGTGCAATGTTAATTGTACGGTGAATAAACCTTTCTAATTCAATGTGATTTCTAATGGTGTACTTTGCTACTCTCTCTTTTTGCCAACCTTCAGGTTTAACTTTTAATCTAGTTAATCCAATCTGTTCTTTAAAAATCCGCTTCAAATTATTAATAATATGTATCTTTGCTTCATTTTTAACGGATAGAATAAAATCGTTATCAGGTTTAACTGTTTCTCGATCTATGTAATCCTGGAACAACTCCCCAATATATTGATTGCCAAAACAACATTCGGCTTTAGTTATCCCAGTATCAAGATTTTCAAAAATTAATTCCCCGGTTAACTTGTCATATCTTCTAACACCAAATAATTCAACATCGATTCCATTAATTGCAGACATTATAGCCTCTTCGGGATTTGAATATTTACCCACATAACTATCAAATTTATTATGTAATAATTCCAAATTAAAATTCGAAAGGATTTTCATATTATTTCCCCCATTTTTCCCATAAATAAAAAAAACTGCTTACATAGCAGCCACATTATCAGGTAATTCAATTTCACTTACTACCCAGGAACACCAGTCACTACTTCTTGCAACGTGAAAACAAATCTCATCGAAGTATTCCGGTTCGTCAAGATACTCGTTGTAATAGTAATGTAAATATGCATCAGCCAACTTTTCAGGAAAGAACTCCCTCACATTTGATTCAAATAATTCTTCGATCCATTCACCGATTTCCTCATCATCCTCAAATATGCATTCAATCTCTGGGAGTAAACAACCACATCGTTCCATATGCGAATCAAAAATCCACTTTCCACAATAGGAATAAAAGCTTTCAGCCAAACTCATATTGATTGCACGGTCTAAGATATATTCTTGTAGAAGGTAGTCATCCTTTTGATTATCAGCCAATAGATCCAGGCATTCATCTTCATCCTTAGCCCATATAATATGAATATCTTCCGGTTCAATATCCTCTGACGGAAAGCAAATATATAATCGCTTCAAATTTACTCCCCCATTTCTACATCAATCGCATATCTCTTTGATAAATCCGATTCAATAAATTAGCGTCATTCTCTCGCATGTCAATATAATAATCCAATCCGGCCTTATAGCCATTCAACACTTTAATATATAAATCAATTCGATCTTTGACAGTTGCAGCATTATTTCTCGCTTCAAAGTCACTCATTAACTCCATTTGTTTAACGGAATCCTCTAAACAAATATTAAATTCGTCAACCAGTTCTTTATACAGCCGTTCAAATTCTAATTCTGTCCATTTCATCTACAACCCCTACTTTCGTTCCCCTAAGACCTGATCAAGTTTCTTTTCAATGTATTGCTGATTCATTTTAATTTCTGCTAATTCATTTAGGACGTACTTAATCAACCCGAATTTTAAGCCTCTATATAACTGGTCACCAGCCCTTTTTGACTCCTGATAAAGAATATCTCGAAGTTCATCCTCTGAAAAACTTAACTTCTTACGTTTAGGTTTATCTGTTTTCACTTGTTCAAGTTCCATAATTAATTACCCCTCTCACAAATTAAACCAAGTCAATTTTGAAATAAATACTCTTAGTATTGTTATTATCACTTATATATTTCCGGTACGCTTGTTCACGCTCCGGTGAAAGATTGGATTTTTCGTTCTCGTACATGCTCAAATGAGAAACCGTCACACCAATAAAAGCAGCAATTTCACGCAACTTTATTTTCTTCCTTTTACGAAGCATCCAATAATATTCACGATCATTTGTAGGACTCATCTCAACTCCCTCCTTTTTAATACTTTTATTTAACTTGTTAACTTATTTAGTTAAGTAATATACAAAAAAAGTCAGACAACCCTTCTGCTTTGGCTGCCATGAACATTAATAAAGATTCTCGTTAGACATTAAGAAATTAAAAGGACTAGGATTAATTCCTTATACTTCTATAACTACATACAAAACTAAAATTCTCATAATTAAATGTAAAAGTTATTAATTAATAATTATTTTAAATAAATCCCCAAAAAAAGAGAGGTCTATTGACCCCTTATACAACATCCTGTTCCTTTTCTTTTCTCCTGAATATGTACTCGATCATATCATTGTTTGGTATCTCAACTTGCCCTGTGTAAGCCTCAAATGCCTTGATAACATGATGTACTATATTACTTCTCGTTTCGGGTCTCTGATACTTCTTTTTCCCATCCACTAATACATATGCTTTATCAGGTGTAAAGGATTCATCCTGCAACATCTTATTTATGGTGTTCATCGTTCCACCGTGGCAGTGATCGGACAAGATCTTATAGATTGAATACGAATCGTCTACCACATTTTTCATTAGTTGTTGCCAATTGATTTCATTTTCCTCTTTGCTGTAATGCTCCTTGATAAAGTCATAAACAAAAGCAAATTCTTCTTCGACAGTGCTGTTAGAGTATGTTTTAATATAGCGATATGTATTCAGGAATTGTATAATCTTCATATCTAAAGGAAAGCCATGTAATTGATTTTTAGTTTCTATGTATCGTTTGAATTCTTTAACAAGTTCATTTTTAACTGTTTTTATTTGGTTTGAAGGACTACCCTTTAAGCCTATTTTTTTTGCTATCTCATCATAAGTTAATCCTTCACGCAAACAAATTAATATCTGATAATGTCGTTCATTCTTTAGCAGCAATCGCTTATCAATTAAACCAAAAAACGCTTGGATTTCATTTGTATATTCCTTTTTACGATCCTCATTCACTACATAATCATCCCATAAAGAAACAGTTAATTCTTCCCCATTATATACTTCCTCAAATTGACCGGTATCCTCTGAATCAATACACTTAACGAGTGATTTTTCTTTTGTCCATCCCATAGAATCCCGAACAAATCCATTCTTTTTTGATGCTTCAGATGATACCCCAGTTTTTATTTTCTTTATACAATAACTCAATACTTCAGCTGGGGATTTATCCTCATACTCTTTAATCTCATCAAAAGCAGTTAACACGGCCTGTAAGAAGAATGATCTTAATTCATATTGATCTAGTCTATTTTTATATTTTTTCTCTAGTTCATACAGATGTTTATTTAACGCAATATCTTTAAACTGCAACAAATCTGGAACCTTATAATATTCCTGAGTATTATTATCAAATACTTCACGTTGAGTATAATAAATTAATTCCTCAAATACGTCCTTATTGCCGTGCTTATATTCAACTAGGTAATCTTTAAGAAACTTTTGTTCACTTTCCATCTATTATATATCTCCCCTTATTTGTACGTTTCATATATCGCTACCACATTAACGCTTTAAATTTATAAAATTTGTATATTTTTATTTGTATATGTAGTCCAGCATTGTATATAATGATTATTAGTTAAAATTATTTTTCTTAGATCTCTGCAACTGCAATTGCGGAGATATTTTTTTGTTCTTCTTTTTTAATTATGAAAGGAAAAGCATTATCTGGTATTCCGTCATCTTCATATGTAATATTTAAATCTGTCTTTAATTTTTTATTTAACCGAACCCTTTCTAGTCCATACGCTATAAGGAAACCACCAAGCATTTTCTTCCACCGTTTTTTCTTGAAGTTGTTCGCCCATGTTTTTTTCTCTTCTTCTGACAAAACATGATCATCTTTGATTGCTTTATTATTTTTCTTGATAGTGTATTCAATATCTATATCTAAAACTGTGTATTCAAATATCTCTTCTTCCGTTACCCATCCTTTTGCCTCTATGATCATGAGTGCAGTTTCTTCCAGTAATCTTGCTGTTTCAACATTTACCTTGGCAACCTCTTCACCTTTTCTAGTCGGGAACACCCGATTTGCTTCCTCTTCACCAAGTGTTTTCAAACACATTTCACGATCAAAATTCTTAACAGTCATATGTAATTCTTTAAACTGTTTGGCTAATCGTTCTGTTTCAGGAAGACTGTTTGCATCATATGATGGGATGGTATAGAAGCCAATTGTATTCTTGAATCCTTTTCTTTTAGCTTCTTCTTCTGCTTTTTCTCTATAGGCATCAGGAAGCTTGTCCAATGGCAACTTTTCCAATACATTCAAATATGTAAATAGATTTGTCCTGGTTAAACTATCCTTCTTCTTGAAGTATTTAAAATTATCGAAATCATGAAAGGGATATAGACGTTTCAATATGTATTCCATAGATGCATAGAAAAGGGCATCACCTTCTTGATTCATTGAACTTAAATTTTCTAATGCTATGTAATGGAATTCTTTCAATAAATTATAATAATTGTCCGTTCGCATCATTGAGAAGAAGGCTGGATATGTATTTTTTATGTACTCAGGGTCATTTAAAATATTTAAATTTGACCAAATTAAACTTTCTTGTTGTTCCTGCCATTCTGTTTTCTCCAATGAAATTCTATAAGCATTCATTAGAAATTGGAGTGATTTATAATTTGTAAGCTTAGTTAATCTCTCAGTAACCTGAATAATTGTTCCAGTAAATCCACAACTTGAACTGTGACATTTATAATGCCAATATCCTGTATCTGGATTTATATAGATATTAGCTGAAGGTTTAGATTCCTCATGAAATACACAACAAAAATGCTTATTTTCAATTCCTAAATATGTATGTAAATCTTGTCTTTTTAAATAATCATATACTTCATTTCTAGAATTAAATGTAATTGGATTAGAATTTAATACTCTATCCATATATTCAAATTGATTAATAATTAAACTTATATTATTGTTATGTATACTTTTATTATATTTATCATCACTCGAATGAATTGAGGGTTTAGTCCCCCTAATTACTCCTTTACTAAAGTATTGGGGTGACAAAACCCCTTTTGATTTATTAGGTGTTGATTTAACAATGGATGGAAGGTTATCTAGTAATCTATCTAAGATAATTTTATTATTAAAGTCACTCCATATAATTGAACGTCCTCCGTAGAACATACGACTTCGTTCAAAACATTTTTCATCAGCACTTGGATATTTTAATTTAAAATATTTCAGGATATTGTCCATTAATTCTTTGTCGTCAATTACTGTATCTAAAACTAATACAACCCTTAATTTAGGATGATCTCTACTATGGTTAAAGGAAGTGTATATAAAAGCAGCTTCATGTTGAAATTCCTCAATCGCTTTTTCCTCTGTCATAGTAATTTGTTTTATTTTATTTCCATCTACAATAATTTCATTATCAAAATCCAAACAAATAATTTGTTGAGATATCCAATTCGCCTGACTTCTTGCCCCTTGCTTCAATAATGCAGGAACAAACGTCTTTCCTTTCATCACTTCATCTGCTAATTGTTCAATAGTTAAATCAACAGCGTGATTATGTATTCTGCTATTAATACTCCATGGATCTGTAGGTTTTGATTTATATTCAATTTGGTCTAGCATAAATTTCAATTCATTCGACCATCCTCTCTTACTTCTGTTTCTTCAGTAAAACTAATAGTTGTTCCTCTAAGTAATTTTCAATGCTAAATTTATCTTGAAATTTACGATGGATGTTTACCTTTATTTCTTTTCCCCGTTTCCCCACTTGCAAAATAAAATAAATCCCCTCTCTAATTGTTTGTATTGTGTCAGAGAGAGGCCGGAGCCCCCTCCTCACTCGTTATGTACTACAATTCCCACTTAAATTTATCTAAAATTGCTCCTTGAACTGCTTCTTCAAGTGTGATTACAATTGTCTCCGCCATACCCATTGGTGGAATTATTTCAGTTTTAAAGTCCTTATAATTAAAACTCTCTGTTCTGTTTGCAATAGTTACTTCCCATGTAGGGTTTTGTTTGTTCACCAGATTCACATCAACTTTAAGGTTATAAGGAGAATGTCCCAATTGATTAACTACACTTCTCAGTATTGTAGTAATTTCCGTAACCTTTGCACTGTGTGCTTCAATTCTTTCCTTAATAATGTCTTTCCAGTCTGCTTGTTCCATCTTAGTTCCTCCATTTTTTTATTTTATCTATGTCAACTTCTCCCCTTTTTCGGTTCATCGAAGGTTATTTGTCACCAATTTTCAACTGTATTCAATTTATCCATTTCTTCATATCCTCTTTCCCAATCGTCCAATGTGAAGTCTTTTAATGTGTCCCTGGTAGATCTATACTCATCTAGTGCGATAATCTTTGCCATGATTAATCCTCCATTTTGTATATAATAATTTCAAATCAACTTCACCCCTTATATTTCAAGGGTTCAACCGATTGTATATAATTAAATTTGTTATTGCTTTTCCTATTCACAGGTGTTAAAATGTAAACAAGGTAAAAGTTTGTCAACCGTTTAGCAACTTAGAATGTGATTGAAATCTAGTAAACTAGTGAAAGTTAAACTATCAAATACTTTTTAAAAGAATGAATAAAAATATTCTGTTACACTACGTTAATATAGTAGTGTTATTTGTAGTTGTAAAAGTAAAGACAAAAACCCTCACTTATCCCAAGAAAATTTGGTTAGTTATCCAAATAAAAGATCCTCAACCATCTGAACCTTATGTTTTGGTAGGTTTCCCTTCCCTCTGATGAAGCGTGATAAATCCCCTTCATCAACATTGATTTGCTTAGCAATCCACCGTTGCTTTAATCCCTTTTCAACTATCATTTCTTTATAAAAATACTTCACCTTTCAAAACTCCTTCCTTAAAGTGTTTAAATAATACAATCCAATGTTCGTTTTTCAGACAGATAATATTAAGAATTTGCCCCCAAATTATGATTGACTAAATTTGATGTTTCGGTTTTTACGTTCCTTTGGTATTTTGATAATATTTGTTTTTCTCCAATATGGCAAGAAGGAAAAGTGTGAATGGTTACTGTTAGATTCCTTGTTTCTTTAAAGCAATAAGAAAATCGTTGAATAATTCCCCTTCAAGATGTTCAAAAGGATTAGGTTTTCCAAATCCATATTCAGTAAGTATATACAGTAGGGTATTTAGTGCTTTGATTTCTTTTTCACTACCTTCTCTGAGAACCGTTTCCACACGTTCGAATAATTCCGTATTAAAATCACCTTTTATATCATTAAGGAGTTTTGGTTCACCCTCAGTTTCATCATATCGATGAATAAGTAAATCAATCTTATATAACAACATCTGTTTTCTCTTCTGTTTTCTAAGTTCCATAATAATTTCTTGATGAGGAAAATATATACGTTCAACTTCATATTCCTTATCATCCTCTGGGTCATACACTAAATCTGTATACTCCTCGGCTTCATCTTCTGATTTTTTCACCCAGAAATCAATTTGCAAATTCAATTCTTCGACTTTACTCAGACTCTTACAATACCTTTTATTATCAACAATGCTCCTTTCGTCAACTTTAAAATAATCACAAAGTGATGCTAAACTCTCTTTCGGAATAGGTCTTCGTTGTTTAGCCCAGTTGGAAAGTTCCTGTGGTGAACGTCCAATTGCCTCACCAACCTCAGTGTATGTTTTTTCATACAAATTGCAGATAAACTCAAGACTTACCGACATAGCATAGCACCTCTAATAATTATTTTGTATTACCTTATGAACATAGAATATCACGATAGTATAATTGTGTCAATGATATTTGGTGTAATTTATACAAATTATTAAGGTGCATTTATACAATGTAATTCAGTATTTATTGTAGTAAAAGAAGAAAAATAAAAAGCCACCACATGGTGACTATACTGTTACCTTTGCTCTCTTCATTTTCATCAAAGTATTAAATATTTTATTCCGATATTGCCAAAGTTTAATTAACTCATATAGATCCTCTTCATTTTTTACCAATTCTTTAATCAATCTGTGAATTACTAATGCCTTTTTACCTACACCCAACAAATCAATCACTCTGACAGCAAAGGGTTCACTAGTAACCAATACCGGAATTTCTTTACCATCATTAACAAGATCTTTCAAAGCTTGAAATTTTTGTGCGCTTATCATATTTTTCTCCCCCACCAATTTATTTTTGAATTTCTTCAAGCAGCTTCTGGACATCAATCTCCCCATCGTAAAATTGATTCAAAACTTCATCAAGATATTCAGTAATCCCTAAAAGGTTAAAGGCAATATCCTCTAGTTCCCACTGGATATTGGACATGTATAAGATTTCTCTTTCAAACAACTGCTCCAGGTTTCTTTCTTTATTGCGGAGATGTTTTGTTATGCGAACAATTTTAGAAAAGATATCTTTAGGATCTAAATTTGTAGACTGGATTTTTTTAAGGAAATCCGATTTCTCCATTTTCCCACTGAAAACATCTTCAAGTTTGTTAAAGTATCGATCCCAAGTTTTATCATTTTTGAATCCAGCTACTTCTAAAATTAAACATTCGATGCTATATGTTGTCTCAGTTTCATAATAGGGTTCTCCGACAACTTGATAAAAATTGTTGCACTTCCGATGAAATATGGCTCCAAGATCGATAAGATGGGAAAGTAATTGATTTTTCATTATTTCCTCCCATGTTGCTCGTAATATAAAGCAACTAGCCAACGGTAACGAATATGTTTGGGAATCCGATTCCAAAGGCCAACTCTAATTATCACTTACGACTCCCTCCTTCAAATTCAATACAAACGTTATTTCTTTGTGACCAAATATCAAGGTCTTGTAGAATGTACAGTAATTTGTCAAATTGCTTTTCTTCCAACACAGAAGCAACATTGTCTATGTCCCTGATTACTGTAGACTTATTGAAACGGAATAGAGTTACTTTAGTTTGGTTGGTCATTGTTTTCCTCCTATATCGTTTTTGTTGTTTTATTGTTATGTTGTTAACTACATAATAATTTAATGTTGTTTTGTTGTCAACAACAAGTTAAAATAAATTTATAAAATAATGTTAGGAGCGGACAAATGGGACGAAAAGCGTTTAATACTACTATTGATGAAGATTTGTTTCGTGAGTTAAAGTTACTCGCTGCTAAAACTGACGTAAGAATTAATGAATTGATCGAGAAAGGTATTCGTATGGTATTGGATCAAGAAAAGAACGACAAAGAACCCTCCAATGAATAACTGGAGGGTTTAGTCATCCTAACAGAATCAATTTTAGGCTAAATTTTGCCCTGTATTTAAGCATTTTTTATAGGTGTAAAGGATTGGGAGTGTAAAACCTAAGGATCAAATAATACTTTCAGGTTTTACAGTAAATTCGTCTAATGTCATTACATTCACTCTAAACTGACACTGTTCTTTTAACTTTAACAATGAACGTTTTCTAGTATCTGACGTAGTAACAAAACATACTTCTGGAAAAATCCCAAACTTTACTTGCCACCAACCTGATTCACAAGCCTCTTGATACTGCTTTAATTTATCCATAATAATAGAAATTCTTTCTGTCGCTCTGTCTACCTCAAGGAAAATTAATTTGTTTTTGTCACCTACTTGATATTCGATGAAGGCATCTGCTATTGCTACCCCTACTAGCTGATTTAGAATAAACCGTCTTATTTTACCTATATTACAATTCCTAAGTCCTACATATATCTCAGTTACCATTAGTTGATGTAGAGTGGTGTTTGATTTAGTGACAGTTTTCATATTTTCAATTCCGTGGAATAAGGCAATTTCCTCTGCCCCTTTTTTGCTTAAATAGAATACCTTTTGGTCATATTTTGATGGCTGCCACGACTTTAGATAACCAGTTTCCTCCAACGATTTTAATTTTCTACGTGTAACATTCGCTCCGTATTTTCCATTATAGCCATGTATAGAGTGGATCTGCTGTGTGGACATAAATCTGAGGTTAGATATAGTAGTGAGTAGATGGATTTCCTTTTCTTTTAGTTCCATCACTAGTCTCCTCCTTACGTTCTAGAGGTTGAATAATAGCCTTGGCGATATGTTCCTCCAACAACAATGATTGTGCTTGACGTTCTCCATTATATTGGACAATTGCCCTACCTTTAATTGGTGGTAAATGTGCAGCCCCACCGTGATCTAAAAGTATTTTAGAGTTGACATCATTCTTACACTTAAAAGCTATAGCAAGCGGAATATTTGCTTTAATCCCACCTGGCATCACATCTTTATCAGGCCGTTGAGTAGCAAGCAACATGTGTATACCAGTGAATCTGGCAAGCCTCGCTATTCTGTCAATAATATCTAAAGCCTTATTATCCAATTCAGCTAATTCATCGACCAATACCAAATGATATGGTAATTTCTCCACGTCAGGAAATTTATTATATAGAGCAATCTCATTTACTCCTGCCTTCTCAAATAATTCCCCTCGCTCATCCATCATGGCATTTACTTTACCTAAAACCTCCATGACCTCGGATGGCTTTCTTGCAAATCCAATGACGTGTGGTAAGTGTTTAAACATTCCCAACTCAACACCATGCTTTAGGTCAATTAACGTCATAGTAAGCTGTTGTGGAGTCTTAAGTACCGCAAGAGTAGTAAGTACACCCCTTACGAAAACGCTCTTTCCTGACCCACTCTGACCGCCTACCATACCATGTGGTGCTTTAACCAAGTCAATGACCTCGAATCCTTTTCTTGTAATTCCTAATGGAATTGGAATGGACATACCATCAGCTTTATCCTTTATCTTTTCGATACTCCAATACTCCAAATCAGGTAAAGACAAGCGTAATATTTCAACAACTAATTCATTTCCGATCCCATAAATAATTGATTCTCCATTGAATGCTGTTCCTATTTCTTCAGATTTACTTATGAATTGACTTGGTGACAATCCTGGGATTAAACGATATTTAAAGGTAAATCCCCATGATTCCTGCCTGAATGATATCAACTTTGGAGTTTGCTCATAAACATACTTCCCTTTTGTCACCCTAACAAATAAACCAGAACGGATAAATGTAATTCGCATCAATTCCTTGAAATTTTCTTTTCTGGGATATAGTTTCCATGCCAAATGACCCACGACATATCCACCTATCATCTTTAACCCATGAGCAGCTACAAAACTCAATGGTTCCATCCATAATCTCCTCCCGTGTCGATGGTGACTAAAAAGAGAAAAAGAATTATCCACCTTCCAACCCTAAATGTGTTTTTTCAATGACGTAAACACTATGAAAATTTGACCTCTAACGATTGATACATAAGTGATTATAGGAGTGTAAACGCATGGTGTCATAATAACACTAAAGATAGCACTTCACGTTAACACCTACCGTTGACACTGCCTATTACACTCTCATCTTATGCCTAGTGGCTTGTACCTATTTCCGAAAAATTTCGGAAAGACTAGTTTATATTTTTCTAGGCTTGTCAACACTTTTAGTATGAATACATTCCTGGAGGTAATTAAGTTTATGTTTGGTTGGAAGCCTAGGAGTAAATTTGGTAAATTTCTTGATTCAAATGGAATACAGCAAGAGCGTATTAGAGAGATATCAAAACTCAACAAAGACACTGTTTCAAAAGCATGTAATGATAATGATTACATGCCATCAAGTAAAACCATAAAAGCATTACTTTCTGCTGCTCGAAAACTCACCGGAAAGAATGTCAAATCCGATCAGTTTTGGGATATGTAACCATCAAACCATGATGGAGTTATATTGACCTCTTGACGTTTCACAATAGCAAATGCACGATACATAAAACCATAAAAATAAGCCCCAAGATCCTTGCATAACTTGCCTGTTTTTTGCATAAAGATGGATTGTTTGATGCCGTTAATAATTGTGTCCATTAACTCATCTATGGACGTTTTCAGGCTTAATTTACGGTATGAAATTAGGACTTTATTCCATAGGGCATAAATCACCTTGGCAGAGTTAATATAGGGCTGTACGGCTTCCACAAAACGCCTAGGAACATTCTGAGGTGTGAATGTAGCATCTAAGTTGTCTGTGTCCGTGTTTACGTTATTTATTACTTGATCTTTATTTATTGTTTCTCTTACTTCTTCTGTTTCGGAAGTTGAAAAAGTGCCATTATCCTTTGTGGCTGTATGGTTTGTCTCATCTTGAGTAATAACCACATTTTCATCAAATTCAAAACGATTCAGCACAAAATACTTTAACTCAAGACCTGAAACAGATACGATTTCAAAGCGTCCTATCCCTAGTTCACTTAGACGCTTAAAAGCCCTCTTAACAGTATTTTCATGAAGCGATAGGGTTTTACTTATTGTTTCAATAGATAACCATGAAACCCCCTTATATTTAGTGCTATGTCCAACTAATAAATGTAATATTTTCTTCGCGTTTTTATGGAGCAGTTTGCCTGCACGCAGAATAAAAAGTTGAATATGTTCGTCCATTTGTTTGACAGAATCAAATGCAATAAATTGCTGTGCGTAACTACGATAAAGTTTTAGTATCATTTTTATTCTCCCTTAGTTAGCACAGGAAGAAAAGCAATCCAAAAAAGACAAAACCATCTTGATATTTTCTCATAATTTGATATGATGGTTTTAGTTAATTATTTGGGATTTTCTTTTTTTAGATGTCCAGTCTATGAGTGCTACCAACACTTGACTGGGCTTTTCTTAATTTTGTGCTTTGATTTGAACTTCTTTTTATAAATGTTCAAATCTGTAACTATGGGTAATCCGATGGGACTCGACCATACGGTCACAAAAGGAATTATCAGTGCGAAAAACCGGCCCGTGCGGATCTCTGGGAAGATTTATGAAGATATTATTCAGACTGATTGTGCAATTAATCCGGGAAATAGCGGTGGACCGCTGATCAATCTGAACGGGGAAGTCATCGGAATGAATGCTTTTATCATTAAAAATAACCAGGGGTTGGGCTTTGCAGTAGGGATCGACAGTATTAAAGAGCGAATTGGCAAATACCTTGCCCGCTAATAAAAATGAAAAAGAGAGACCTTGGAGTCAATGTCATTAAGTTAAGATGCAAGATCAAAAATCTAGTAAAGAGCAGGTTATCGAATAGATAACCCGCTCTTTTTTTTGCACGAAAAAAAAAAA
>NZ_JAGGKT010000037.1 GCF_017873965.1 Ammoniphilus resinae
GGGGAAGTACTGATTCAGAAACGTCTGTCAGTGAGGATTCATCATCAGCAACAATGTCTGACGCAGGTGAAAGTGGTCAATCAGAAACATCAAGTGGTGTAGACTCATCCACTGAAAATACGGCATCGGATACAGGTGCTATTACTGATTCAGAAACGTCTGTTAGTGAGGATTCTATGTCAGCAACAACGTCTGACGCAGGTGAAAGTGGTCAATCAGAAACATCAAGTAGTGTAGACTTATCCATTGAAAATACGGTATCAGATACAGAAGCTAATACTAATTCGGAAACGTCTATCAGTGAGGATTCAACATCTAGCCCCTTACCCACTAATACCAATGTCTCGCAACAGAACACCCAAGAGCAAAGTCAAATCATAGAAACAAATCCAAGCCAACACCAGACAGTGCCGGTAATGCCCTCACCTGAAGCAGAACAATCTCAGGAAGTGGGGGTCGTAAACAACCAAACTCAAGGCGGGCAAAGCCAGCAGACGACCGTTCATGGAGTCCAAAATCAAAATTCTGAGACAGAAGGAAATTCCTCCATTGAACAATCAACATCAGCAGATATTGTTACAAAAGTAGGCCAATCAACGAATGAGAGTTCCACTTCCACAAGTGCGAACCAAAGCCAAAAAGTGGGTTCGAAGTTAGAACAGGAACAAACTGTAGTAACTGAGAATGGTGCAAAGGTAAGCCAAGGACAGGCAAATGATATCGTTGCTGCACAACAAGGAAATCTAAGTCAAAAAGGGAATGTAACGGGTGTTCAGGCTCAGCATACCGAGATCAATGGGGCTGGGGAAGTCAAACAGACGCAAACCAATGATATACAGTTAGGTCAGTCGCAGTATCAATATAATGGTGATTTAAAATACGGCAACCTCCAGGCCCAGGGTGCTGATGTTAATTTGCAACAACAACAGTCTGCGAAAACGACTGGAGATTTACTGAAAATGGCACAAGCACAAGGTGTAATCCTTGGAATGGATCAAAACACAAGTCAAAACGTTGGTGCAGCGAATGTGTTATCGAATAGTATTGTTGAGATGGTCAAACAGGCAAGAGATACTTTAGTAAACATTACCCATCAGGTGAAATTTAATAGCTTTGAGGAAGTTCTCAACTGGTCCTATATTTTAAATGAGGAAAATAAACAAGAAGTCAAGGAAAAGGAATATAGTTGGAACTTCGATTGGGGTAGCGTCAAGCTGGATACAAAAATCGATACTTCCGCCATTTCGGATAATTTGAGTGCCTCTATAGAAAGCCTTTTGTCAGTAATATATAATGATGTTTCTGGTGATTCCTATAATTGGTTATTTGAGGACTCGGATAGCGATGGTCTTTTAAATGGGGAAGAACAACTACTAGGATTAGACCCTTATAAAGTAAGTTCAGGTAATGATGGGATCCCCGATATGGTGAAGAAAGTGTTATTGCAGCACATTTTAGAAAGTGATGCGGACACAGTAGATCTTTTTAAGGGGCTACTCTTCCAATCTTTCCAAGCTGATGCACCAAAAGATAGAGCGATCCCCCAGTATTTAAATGGTGTTTTAATTAATCCTGAGGAAGAAATGGAAGTTAAAAAGAGCATCTTTGAAAATATTGAGGCAATACGAGAAGGGAATGTCCAAGAGTACATGAAATACATTTCAGAAAAAGCAGCTACCTTCGAACAGACAGAACAATCAATTTCAAACATCTTTGAAAATTTTAGGCTTGACATTAAAATTGATCAGATTGAAATTCTGCAGGCTAATGCAAATGAAGTAAAGGTGCTGGTACAACAAACGACAAACAAACTAAATGGACCTGAGTTTCAAGATAATCGATCACAAATCGTTCACACATTAGTTAAAGAGGATGGAATGTTTAAAATCCTGAATTCTAATGTTGTGCGTGTTGATAAAATTGACCAGCAGTAATCTATGAAGGTGAAGGGAGAGACTCTTCACCTTCATACATTTTTTGAAAATAAAAAAGATCACCCTAAACTACCGTTAGAGTGATTTTTTTGCCTTTTTCAATTCATGGATTAATCCTCTATTCTTCATGACTTGGTAACTGTAAAAAATTTCTGATGTCATCCACCTTCATGCCCAGCTCACGGGCCTTTGCAATTAAGTCGATCCATTCCTGGTCCAGCTCTTCTACTAAAACCATGGTAGACCTCCCACAATATTTTCTTTGTTTAGGTTTTGTGTTTCTTTTTCCAGTTGGTGTATTCTACAAACCTTTGAAACTCTTGGAATTCTTCTTTTGTAATACCTGTCAGCACCGCTTTACGGGCAAGATCAATCCATTCTTGTTCTAAGTCTTGTTTCACTCCTTTCACCATGGTTTCTTCCCCAATGAGGGTTTCTACATCCACTTCAAGAACTAGGGCAATTTTTTCAAGAAATTGGATGGAGGGGTTCTTTTGGAGATTTCTTTCAATATAACTTAAGTAAGACTTGGCGATCCCTGCACGATCAGCGAGTTCTGTCAATGACAATCTTCTTTTCTGACGAAGTACTTTGATCCGATAACCGATCATCGAGATGGCTCCTTTATCTTTTTAAATTCCTTATGTTCATTATACAAAATATATCGTACTATATAAAGAACAAAATTAAGAGAATAAAGGTGAAAGTTCGAAAAAAAGAATAGTAACCTATTCTTTTTACAAAGGAGAGATATAAAATGAAATTTTCAAATTAATGGTAAAACATGTATAATAAAGTCGTGTGTTCTTTATAATGGACATTTCAGAGGGAGAGGTTGGCTTTTGAGTAGCGCTTTGAAAGTCATTTGAAGCGGAATCTTGTACAAATCGAAAATAATGTCTACATTAATAAGACAGACGCTCAATATATGGATAAGCTTTCAATATTCTATAAAAATTCAAGCCCTGATGTGCATCTCTTATTAGGGAATGAAAATGGTAAGGCTGTGCATTATGATTTATAATTACCAAGCTGCAATGAAACTCCCTTTTTCAAAATCTAAGGAGGCGTGGACTGCGCTCCACCGTGTAAAAAGGAAGGTAGATCATATATCTGAGGATCTAAGCAAAAGGAACCCTTTGTTTCTAAAAAGATGTTTTTTCCGCTAGTCATCATAGCCGCCTCATGTATTTTAACGATTACACTGCTTTTATTGGAATAGAAAAGGAGTAACACATGAAAAAAATTACAACGATTATCTTTTTTATCTTGCTTATCCTACTGGGAACCTCCTATAAAGACCCGATCCTCGCCTATATCCAGAGCGGAGGAACCTACTCGATTATAATGAGTATCCTTTTTGTCGGACTACTCGTGTTTTTTCCGATTGTCCCTTTTGTGATCGCCGCAGGCATCATTGGGGCTGTCTATGGAACGCTCGCAGGATCGCTTATTTGTTTAGCTGGGGCAATGCTTGGCAGTCTGGTGATGTTTGGCTTGGCAAGATATGGCTTTCAGGACTGGGCGCAAAAGAAGCTGCGGTTATACCCCAAGGCTACCCACTACCAGGAGCAACTAGAGGAAAATGCCTTTCTTGCCATTTTGGGATTGCGCTTGATTCCGATCGTACCGTCTCCGATTCTCAATATTTTATGTGGTGTAGCCACGGTCAGGTGGATCACTTTTACGCTGGCAACCTTGATCGGAAAAATACCTGCTATTCTTGTCTACACCTATGCAGGGAATCAAATGAGTCAATCCAAATGGGTTTCATTCGGAGTCTATGGTTTATACACCCTTGTCATACTGATTGGTTCTTATTTGTACTATCAAAGAAAGACCAATTCTGAGGACAAGAGAGGTGCTTAAATTAAAGTGCTCAAAATCAGGCACTGCCCAAAAACGGGCGTTCAGCTTGTGCTGATTTTTTGGCACCACCTAGGCTATAGCCCATTAAATTGTGTTGGCATGCTTCTTGCATGTAAATATGTCAAATACAAAAATGGGGGGTATACACAATGAAAAGTCAATTTTGCATCGAGTGTGGACGGGAGCTTAATGAATACATTAGTGAAACCCTACATATTTGCACGATCTGCGAAAGTGCGGGCAATAAGAGGAGTTATTTATTGAAGAAGATGCCGAGTACGGGAAAAGGGGCAAGAGCCACTTTCTCAGCGCGAAGATAACGTGAAAACGGGGTTAGACTTCCATAACGGAGATAATGAATTAGCTAAGCCATCGGCTTAGCTAATTTTTTTTTGTGGGTGTCCGTGGAGCTTACAAAAAAAAGGGGCCCATTTTAACGGATCCAGGATTGGTCAAAAAGAGCAATCCTGGATCCGCTAGCTGTAACAAATCTAGGGATTATTGGTGGAATTATTAACCAGTGGCCCTTTTTTATCTACTTTAATCCAACGGTCACCCATCCAACTTTTAATATGGTACCATCCGTTCCATTCTTCAAACGCCTTGACAGTTTGTGGACTAACCGCACCGCCTGTTGACGTGGAGGTAAGGGGGAGGTTGTGAAGAATCGCCTCTTCTGAAAGCCTAATATCAAGATCCACAGGCTGGATCTCTCCTACAATCATCTCTTCCGTTTTTAACCAAGCATCGCCAAACCAGGTTTTCACATGATACCAATCGTCCGCTTTTTCAAAAGCCTTGATTGCTTGTGGACCAAGGGCTGCACCCGCTGGAAAGGCTTTGCTCGGCTTAGAGAAAAGTTGAGTGGTTGAAAACATCGTTAAGGTAACGTCCACTTTCTCGGGTTCAGGCAATCCCAACGCGTAACCATGCTCTAACGCCAATTGGTCAAACGACAACTTCGAACGGGTAATATATACTTGAGTATTAACCTTCACCTGCTCAAACAGCCGGTGAATATCTTTGTTGTGCATTCGTACACAGCCCGCGGATACATATTTGCCAATGGAATTCTCGTTATTGTTGCCGTGAATCCCATATGTATCGCCCCTGGTTCCCCGAGCGTCCAGGCCCATCCAGCGATCCCCCAGCGGATTGTTAGGGTCCCCGCCTTTGATGTTTTTCGTGTAATACGGTCGATTCTTAATTTTGTTCACAATGGTAAAGGTTCCCTCAGGAGTGTAGGTTGTCTCCCGACCGGTGCCTACCGGGAAGGTGTCAACAAGGGCTCCATCCTGATAAAATGCGAGCTGATTGGTTGTTTTGTTGATAATAATCAGTTGGTCAGATGAAACTTCTTCGGCGGCAAAGCTAGAGGCAGTAAAAAGAGCTGCGAGGAGTACAGTCCAAACGGTGGTAATTAGATAACGATAGATCATGCTATTCCCCTTTCGCACGAATGTCATTGTTACTTCAAATTATGGCGAGGTTCCACAAATTGGTAAATAGAATTCGTGTGACAAAATTTGCACAAAAAAGGGAATGATAGCGAATCTAGGCGGTATCACAGTTGAAAAATTCTGAGCGGTGGTGGATAAAGTAGAGATAAACGTCAATCAGATAATCTGAAACCGATTCGCCGTCTTTCCGGATGTGGTGACAGAACCATTGGCTGTCATGTTCGTCCACGACGATGGCATGGTTTCCTGTTTTGTTTAAAATCACTTCTTTGATGATCATCCACGAAACCCTCCTTTATTTTCAATATGCCAAAAAAGCGCCTCTAGACGACTTCCATCGATTAGAGGCGCTTCCTTTTCTCAGTCCATGTGCTCAAATTCAGTGTCGTCAGAGTAGGTAATTGATATCTTGTCCCTACATTCCCAGCACTCACTTCGATTTCGTTCGATGGCTGCCAATTCATATCCACAATGTACACAACAATCAGACCGCATATCAAGTACCTCCTCTTCGTTATTGTTGGGTGTATAATACCCCACACTTGTATTATAACCTATTACCCGATAAATGTAAATATTTATACAATTACAGAAGGGATGTGGCCTTTCCTCGTCGAATCTTTTACAGAAATGCCCAATTTTTGAAGGAGGAGTACCAATGAAAGCAGTTGTTGTTGAACAATTTGGCGGACCTGAAATGTTGAAATACACAGAAGTAGAAAAGCCAGTTCCAGCAGAAAATCAAGTGCTAATCCGAGTGGCTGCTACGAGTGTAAACTTTGCAGATATTAAATCCCGTTATGGAACTTACCATGGGGCGAAACAACCTCCTTTTATTCCTGGACTTGATGCGGCGGGCACGATTGAGGAAATTGGAGGAGCAGTTAAGGGGCTGAAAGTGGGACAGCGGGTCATTGCCTTTCCGAAGGAGGGATCTTACGCTGAATACGTTGTGGCCAATGAGGACCTGGTTTTTGTGTTGCCAGATTCAATCGATTTTGCCACCGCTGCCGCATGTCCGATTGTTTCGTTTACGTCCTATAAACTTCTCGCCGATGTGGCACGCCTACAACCTGGAGAAATAGTGTTAATTCATGCAGCAGCTGGGGGAATTGGCACAACAGCGATCCAGCTTGCAAAAATTTTAGGTGCCTCACAGGTTATTGGTACCGTTGGGAATATGGCGAAAGCCGAAGTTGCTTTGGAAGCAGGGGCTGATCATGTGATTAGCTATTTGGACGAGGATTTTCCAAAGAGGGTATTAGAGCTGACAAATGGAAAAGGGGTCGACGTGATCCTGGATTCGATTGCTGGGAAAACCTCTGAATTGAGTATGGAATGTTTGGCGATGTACGGACGCCTGGCCCATTTTGGCAATGCGAGTGGAGAAGTGGGGCAATTCAAGACGAAGGATCTGCACTCCAGCTGCCGCGCAGTACTTGGATTTAGCTTAGGGACGACCCGCAACCATCGTCCTCAGTATTTACATGCTACGGCACAAGAGGTTTTGAAGCATCTGGAAGAAGGAAGGCTGCAGATTAAAATTGGCAAGCGATTCACCCTGGAAGAGGCTGCCCAAGCCCAGGAGTGGGTAGAAAGTAGACAAAGCACAGGAAAAGTAGTGCTGGATGTTCATCTGTCTTAATCTTTGAAGAAAGGTAGGATTTCTATGAAGAAGAGGATCGGAACTATCGCTACAGGCTTCTTGCTTTCCTTGTCTGTTGCTTTAAGCGGGTGTGGGGTGGATGAGGTGACAGCGCCTCATACCGCAGCCGAAGAACAAGCAGCAGTCCCTGAAGAGAAAATCCTGCATCTCAATCTTCATTTGGGTCCGGAAAGCCTTCATCCGGGACTGGCTCAGATTACGCAAGACTCTTGGGTGCTCGATCATCTTATGGAAGGGCTAACCAAACGGGATTACATGGGCAAGCCAGTTCCGGGAATGGCGGAAAAATGGAAAATCAGTGACGATCAGAAGGTCTACACCTTTACACTTCGAAAGGATGCGACTTGGTCGAACGGGGACCCCGTCACTGCTGGTGATTTTGAATTTGCCTGGAAATATGCACTGGCCCCATCCACTTCATCCGAAAGCGCCTATATCCTTTATTATCTGGAGGGGGCGAGTGCATACAATCTTTCACAGGAAACAGATCCTGCGAAGCTTCAGGCATTGGCCGATCAGGTTGGGGTCAAAGCGCTCGATGAGCGGACCCTGGAGGTCAGGCTCGCGGAACCCACCCCCTTTTTCCTAGACTTGATCACGCATTATACGTTTTTTCCGATTAATCGAAGGGTCCAGAAAGAGAACAAGGGATGGGCGGAATCTGCGGAGACCTTTGTCTCCAATGGACCATTTCAGTTTAGTACGTGGGAGCCTAATAAGAGCATCGTGCTGCGTAGAAATGAGTCTTATTATGACCGTGAAAAAGTGAAGCTTGATGGTATTGATTTTTCTGTTGAGGAAGATTCGGAGAAAGTGTGGCAGAGGTATCTTGCGGGTGATCTGGATGTGGCCTATCCGCTTCCACCGGATGTGATCAGTCAAAAGAATCCTGAAATGAAAGTGGTGCCTGATCTATCTACCTATTTCTATCGATTTAACACGACGCGCAAACCTTTTCATAATCCAAAGATTCGGAAGGCCCTAGCGATGGCGATCGATCGTGAAGAATTGATTCACGATGCCCTGCAGGGCGGGGAGGAACCAGCTTATGGAATGGTTCCACCTGGGGTTTTGGATGCGCAGGGGAACGTCGATTTCCAGGAAAAATCGGGGGAGTTGTTTGGGGAAGAGGTGAGCACGACGAGAAAGTTGCTTGCTGAAGGCTTAAAAGAGGAGGGACTGGAATCTCTGCCTACATTTACTTTGCTGTTCAACCGCGATGACGGACATGAGAAAATTGCCGAGGAGATCGCCCGGATGTGGAAGGAGAACCTTGGTGTTGAGTCTGTTTTGGAGCAAGAAAGCCTTGATGTGAAACTGGAACGGGAGGCTGCGTTGGACTTTGATTTAATCCGGACCAGTTGGATTGGCGACTTTGCTGATCCGGTTACCTTTCTTCAGCTTTTCCACAGCAAAAGCCAGAAAAACTATACCGGCTGGGCCCATGTGGAATATGATCAATTAATCGATGATTCACTGGTAGAGAAGGATCCGGCGGAACGGATGAAAAAACTCCATCGTGCCGAGCAAATATTAATGGAAGAAATGCCAATCATTCCAGTTTACTTTTATACCAAAACTTATGCTGCAAAGCCCTACGTGAAAGGGATCATGCACGTCGTGAACCGCTACCCGCAATTCCAATATGCCGATATTTCTGACAAGGAATAAGGGGTTTTCGAAATCTTTCTTTCATGATAAGATCAAAAATGGAACAAGCCATACATCATGAAAGAAGGAATACAGCATGTGGTTACTGGCCGCATTAGGCACTACTGTTTGTTTCGGAATTAACAACACGATTTTTAAATGGGGAACAACCAAAGGACTCTCCAAAGTCAGCATTCAGTTTTTCTTTTACGTGGTTGCATTTGCGGTGATACTTAGTTACAGCATTGTGCAGGAGAAGCTTCACTTTAGCTTGGCAGCTGGTTTGTTCGGAGTCATCGCCGGCATTCTCAATGCCAACGGTAATATCCAAATGTCCAAAGCCTTTGAAAAAGGCCCCGGAGGGATCACATCAACGCTCATTGCGATGAACGCAATCATCCCTGTATTAGCTTCCGGACTTGTTTTCCCGGAACCCATCGCACCGCTTCACTGGGTTGGGGTCATCCTGATGATCAGCTCAGCCGTGATCGTGCAGTATCAACCTAGCAGAAGCAATGCGATCGAATATCGCGTGTGGATCTTCCGGATTTTGTTAGCATTGCTATCGATCGGCTCCGTCGGCTTTGTAATGAAGCTGGCTACCATAGCAGGTTTTTCTTATACCGATTTGCTGGTATCCTTTTACGGAGGCGGATTATGCTATCTGGCTGTTTTTATGATGAAAGAAGAAGTACGCAAAACCGAGATGAAAGTGGGAAGCATGGTGGGACTTCTTAGTGTGGTAGGTTTCGGCTGCTACCTCTTTGCCCTGCAAAGCGGCCCCGCTAGCGTCATCTTCCCCGTGATCAGTTTGAACTGTCTGGTCGTTATGGGATTGAGTCTGTTATTATTCCACGAACGATTAAAATCGTATCAATTGGTTGGAGTGCTGGTCGCCGTCTGCGGATTGGTGCTAACAAAAATATAGAATGATGGTGTGGCCAAGCCCGGTGGGCTTGGCTTTAGTTTTTGTGGGGGGTGAGTGGGGATCCCCTCTGACTATTTGCTTCTGATCAGAAGGGATAGATTTGGTCACTTGGGGGCGTGAACACTATGTTGATTGATCCACCAGGCACTTTCCCACTGATCAGAAGGGATAGTTTTGAGCTACATAGAGACCATGACTACTCATCTTTTCCTAATTAGAAGGGACATCCCACTGTAGTAGCTAGACTTTTCAAATTTACGGTCGTTTTCAAAGAGTGTACGGTCGATTTTTATACCTTTACGGTCGTTTTTCGGAACGTTACTGTCGAAAAGTGTAGTGGAACAGGATTTTAAAGAAGATGGGGGAGGGTATCTGTTAGCCTTTGATGAAATAAGTTCACCCCTACTTTAATCCAATAAGATCCTTACAAGAAATTAAGTGGAAATTACCATATCTCAAATTTTTACGGTCATTTTTGTCATGGTTACGGTCGTTTTTAGTGTCTTTACGGTCATTTTTTATTGAATCTTCTATAGTATACCGATAGGGGTATGTGTGAGAGGTGGAAAAGAGGAGTTCAGTCCATCACCGGACCAAGCCCCTTCTTTTCCCTATAACGGAATACGCCCCAGATCTGGTAACAGATATCTTCGATCCCGGAAACCTCCGCTAAATGGCAGGTCCATAGACAAAAGAATTCGTTTACAGATTTGACGACATTCCAACTTCAAAAACTCCCGACATTGCACGTTTGTAATGGAGTGGTGCAACAGCAAATAATCGTTGATGGCCTGAAGGTGGGCATCCTTTTTGCGCAGGCTGCACTTGGGGCATGTCCATCCAGCATGGGCATAAACCATCCCAAAATAAGAACAGCGGGGACACATGACTCCGTGTACCAACTGATCAGGAGAAATCTTGTACTTTTTGATAAGGTCTGGGATTTTAGGAGTATGATTGGTGATAAGAAGGTCGCTTACGCGATCGAGCATCATGGGGGTTAACGGCGGCTTGACGATGGAACGCTGTCCCTTTTCATAAAACTCCAAAACTTTGTCTGGGATGTGTGCGGCGTGTAATACCTTCTTATAAATCGAGGGATCATCTGTTTTTATAATCGTGTTACGTGGATTGCCGATAGCAATTAGATGATAAATAGGGATCGTCGGGAAAAGGTGCTCGGTCAGCCATTCTTGAAAAAGGGCCTGTTGCTTCCGTACCTGAGCGATGGGGTCAGGGAAACTGTCTGTTCGATCGCCGAAGGTCCGAATTAACTGTCCCGATTGGGTGTCGAAAAAGAGGGTACCAAAAATATTCTTGCTTTCTATCAGTAAGGCAAAATAAAGGGAGAGAATGAGCGTATCAATTTGAAAGACTTTTCCGCTTTTCGTTTGAATCCTCACATCTTGGAAAAGATAAAATTGCTGATCGGGCAAAAAACTGAGTTCATAATCCACATTCAGTTCACCCCTAAAACCAGTGAAACTTTGGCGCCGCTTTTCCTCGATCTCCTTGTGTCTGGGATGTGACGCAATCAACCTACGACCCAAAGCAACCTCCGTTAAAAGCTTGGCAGGTGGAGTCCGCATTTTTCGAACCATTCAATCCCTCCCTTTTTTTCTTCATCATAGCATGTCCCGGGAATACTTTCCATTGGGCCGTAGAATACTATCTCCTGATTAATGGAAAGGAGTGGTCCCCATCATGCAAAAGCCGAGCAAGCCATCGATCCGCAATCCTTATACAGGAAAGGAAATGACAAAGAACACCTATTCAGGGAAAGAGTTGTTTTGGAAAGAGCAGGACCGTGAAGTAGAGCAGCAGCTGCCAGCCGATCGGGGAGATTATTACGATTTATGGGAGGATGATCGGTTATGAGTAAATGGAGGGAGCACAAGCAATCCAAACAGCAGGACCCCACCATCGCCCCGGGCCTGGAGATGGATGAACTGGACAAAAGCGCATCTTCGGAAGAAGTCGAAAAGGGGGATTTTACCGAAGTGACCAAATTAGTGATTGATCGCGTGCCAGAATAGACTGATATAGCACCCTTATAAGATTAAGCCCCTCTGAGACAATTTTTCGATTTCAGAGGGGCTCTTTGGTTTATATCTTGATAACTTTCATCATTGTTATTGTGCATTTGCCGGTTTTCTTTTAAAGTAGAAGATGGAAAACTTATGGAAAATTTGGTGATATAGTATGCAAGACAAAGACGAAGCGAAAAAAGAGATACTCTTGCCAACCTTTCAGATCCCTGTCTATTTTATGATCGTCTCGGTTGTTTGGATTGCTTTCTCCTACCGCATTTTGTCGTGGTTGATCGGAAACTCAAAATTGTTTTTAATGGTCAATGTGATCATTGATTCCATCTTTGTCATTGGAACCGCCTGCATGCTCTTTATTCTGATCAATAGACAGCTCAAGGAGATGCATAAACAAAAGAGAAGATCGAAGGAAAGAGAAGAACAACTCCGCTTGCTCATCAATGCTATGCCGGAGTTTGTCTGTTATAAGGACAGTGAGATGCGTTGGCTGGAGGCGAATGAGTTTGCCCTGCGCTTTTTTCAATTGGAAGGTGTAGACTATAAAGGGAAAACAGACTATGAACTAGCCAATTATACAGCGGAGCATCTGAAAGGAACGATGGAATATTGTTTTCAGACTGACAAACAGGCCATGGAAGGTGGCGTGCCGATCCGCGTGGAGGAAATGATTCTTGCTGAAGATGGAAGCAGCCAGTTTTTTGATACAGTGAAAGTGCCTGTGAGGGATGACAACGGACAATTGAAAGGGCTGGTTGTGATTGGGAGAAACATTACCCATCGCAAAAAAACTGAAGAACGCCTGGAAGCCAGTAAGCAGCATTATAAGTCCCTTTTCGAACAAAATCCGGATGCGATCTTATCCTTAGATAAAAACGGGGATTTCCTAGTGATTAACACCGCTTGCGAGGAGCTAACGGGGTATAAAGCGGAGGAGCTTTTTCAAAAAGAGTGCACAGAGCTGATTGTCGAAGAGGACTTTGAGAGAGCAAGCAGCTATTTTATGGAATGCATGAAAGGAAATCCGCAAACCTATGAAATCACAATCAAGCGAAAAGATGGAGTTAGAGCGCAGATCAACGTGAAAAACATCCCGATCCTCGTCAATGGAGAAGTAACCGGATTTTATGCAATATGCAAGGATGTAACAGAGTGGCGGGCGGCCGAGGAAATGCTTCGAAAGTCAGATCGGCTCTCTATCGCTGGCCAGTTGGCCGCTGGAGTTGCCCATGAAATCCGCAATCCGCTTGCCAGTCTAAGTGGCTTCGTTCAGCTGCTTCAGAAAGAAGCAACAACCAATCAGCATTACTATGAAATTATGCTTTCGGAGTTGAACCGCATTAATTTTATAGTTAGTGAATTTCTTCGAGTGGCAAAACCACAGGTCCTCCATTTCGAGAGCAAAGACCTCCATGCCATATTTAAAAATGTCATCGCAATTGCCGAAACCCAAGCGATTATGAACAACGTCCAGATTATAACGGACTTTGACCCTGATATCCCTGCTATCTATTGCGAAGAAAATCAGCTTAAACAGGTGTTTCTCAACATCCTGAAGAATGCGATTGAAGCCATGCCGAAAGGCGGGGACATACGTATTGAGGTGAAAAGGGGAAAAGCGGATGGTGTTTCGATCCGTTTTATGGATGAAGGATGCGGGATTGACCCTGATCGGATTCGCAAGTTGGGAGAACCTTTTTATTCGACAAAGGAAAAAGGGACAGGACTCGGCCTCATGGTCAGCTACAAAATCATCGAGGCGCACCAAGGCTGCATCCATGTCACTAGCGAATTGGAAAAGGGGACAACAGTGGAAGTGAGGCTTCCCAGTGTGATGACAAAATAAAAGGGAACCAGCGGGACGAGGCTGGTTCCCTTACTCTATTTAAAAAACGAATCAATCCACATCTTCAATTTTTCCCATAATGACCCAAACCACGACTTTGCTTCGGGATTTGCATCCAGATAATCCTTGGCCCCGTCAAGCAACTGCTGTCCTTGAACAACCACACTATCCCAGTTGATGTTAAGATTTTGGATTTTGATCGCAAGTGAAATCAAAGCATCTTTTTCTTCCGGGGTCAAGTTCAAGCCAGACTGTGCCGCCAGGTTGTCAATAACCTGCGCTAATTGTTCCTCGCTTAACTTATTTTCCGCCAACTGCGCTTTAAGCTGCTTCATCAACTCGACGACCTGCTGATCATTCCCTTTTTCTTCAGCCAGCTTCGCCGTTAACACCATCTCTTCCGTAGCGGTTTGCTTTTGCTCCTCGCTAATTTTTTCATCCGAGACCGTTTCAAAAGCCTTCATAATCCCTGTCAACGCAGCTGTTCCCGATACAGGAAAAGGGGCAGCTACTTTCACTTCCGCATTCTCAATCCCCGCTGTGGCTAGCGCCTGAGCATACATCTGATCGGTGACCCAAGAAATGTTGTCTGTGGCAACTTGAATCCCATACCCAGCATCCTTCAACGTGATCATCGAGGATGAAATCGCCTTGTTCCCAATCACCTTTGCCGGCAATAGGTCTGCCAAGGCATGATGTTCTTCTTGATTCGTTATATAGATAATTTCCGCCTGTGGATGGCCAAAGTGTTGTAGCATCTGATCGGCTTGTGCTTTTGTTAAATCCTTGCCAAGGGTAACAATCGGTTTTTCTATAATCTGATCGGCAGAGGCAAAACTGCCGAGGCTAAAGCAAAGTATTAAGACTAGAAGCATCCCTTTTTTCCACATGATGATCCTCCTCCTTCTGTGGTTTGTGAACTGCGTCGAATATGCTCTCTTTCACAAACTATATAGTTGTCCTTTAGGGCTTTAGCGGTGAGGTCTTTTCTAACCATTCGTAGGGCGAATGGAAACTGTGACCGTGAACCCTAAAAGAGGACAGCCTATCCGTCGGAATAAAGGTAGAGAATGTGGAAGGGTGTTATATGTGACTAGATATGCCTGGTTCGTTTTGAGAGGGCAGTGCCACTTTAGGTATACGTTTTACCCCTATTTATAAAACAAGGCCTATTTGGGGGTGAATAAGGGTAGTTTCCACCTAAGCAAAGAAAACTTGCAAATTCTGCGGTTTTCAGAGCCAATAAGTGTAATTTCTCCCTGATATGAACGAAACCTGTCAACCCCTAAGCACCCTTTTTGTTTTTTTGCGCACTAAACTAATCCTGTCAAGTGCATTTCTTTACAGGGTTG
>NZ_JAGGKT010000038.1 GCF_017873965.1 Ammoniphilus resinae
TACACAAAAAAACAAACGGCATAGGTTTTTTTCCATGCCGTTTTGCATTCCATTTTTATTCCCAGTCCTTCTTTGAGCCTAACTTAATGACATTGACCTTGGAGTCCCTCTTTTTTGTTTGCTATATTATTTTTCTGAAATCTCAATTTTAAGATCTAAATCCTTGCCAGCTTCTTTTGAAGTAACGATGATTACCTCATCATCAACCTCGATATCATAGGCTTCATCGATATCGTCATTCTCCTCTAAAGCATCAGCGATCTTTGAGGCGATTACCTCAGCTGTTTCGTCTTCTTCCACTTTTACTTCCAGCTTTTCATTGATTGTTCCATCCTTAAACACAACAACCAATGTTCCATCTGCTTCTGCATCTGACTTCACTGTGATTTTAGCGGACTCAGCTACCGCTTCCCCTTCTGAGCCCTCTGTCATTGTGCTGTCTAGGCCAAGTTCATCAAGGGCACTGCCGTAAAAGCGAAGCGTTGGTGTTTCATCCGAAGGACTGTTGGTTGTTTCAAATACGAAACGGTCATCCGAATCATCGAAGGAAACTTTTACTCGATCTTCCTCATCCAATGCATCTGCAATGGCTGCCTCTAATTCATCTGCAACCTCGTCCCCATCATCTTGGCTGCCATCAATTGCGCTTAAATCAACAGATTCGGCGGTCTCTTCATTCAGAACAACGAAAAGTGTTTCATCTTCTAAATCCGGTGTTTCATCGGATACTTTGCTACCTTTCTTTACTGCTTCCTCAAAATCATCGGATTTCTCCCCATCTGTCAGCTTCTCTATTTTGGTATCCACATTTGCTAGTTCATCTGTTGTGTACGCATAAACCTTGGTGATTTCTCCATCTTTAAGGACAACCTCAACCTTCATTCCTACTTCTAAGGAATCTAGGTCAGATGTTTTGTCATCTACTTTAATGATCGCATCATCAGCTAACTTATAGGTCTTTGAATTGATCTTTAATTCTTCATCGTCTTCATCAATTGCACGAATAGTTCCTTCTATATCGGTATCTAAATCTACGTCAATATCCCCATCGAACTTATCCATCAAACGCTTGACAAAAAGCGACATTTCCGCACGTGTGACTGGCTTGTTCGGTTTAAAGGTCTTGTCTCCATATCCTTGAACCAAAGATTCCATTAGGGCAATGGATAAATAAGCTTTTTCTTTATCGGAAAGATCTTTAATATCCCCGAAGAAGATATCCTCTCCATCTAAATCTTCCAAATCGGAATGCAGCGCATTCACTAACATTTTCACAATAAACAAACGAGTGGCCGGCTTGTTTGGCTGGAACAGGTCATCGATCGTGATAATATCGTTCACAAGAGCCAACTTTACGGATTCTTTTGCCCAATCTGGGATATTCTTGCCTATGTAAAGATCACCTTTATCAAGATCTTCATTTTGCGTTAACATGTTCATGACCATTGCAATTGCTTCAAGCTGTGTTACAGGCTTGTTCGGCTGGAAAGTATAATCAGAATACCCTTTAATAATTTCCTTTGCAGCTAGCAATTCAATCGTAGCCTTTGCCCAGTGACGATCCACGTCTTTAAATTTAATTTGCTTTACAAATTGTTCTACTTTTTTTGCTTGTCCTTTTGCCTTTCCGTGATTTCCATTCCCATTACCATTTCCTTTTGCATCAACCGCTGCCCCAAAGGATAAAGTTAGTGTCCCAGCTAATAATGCGGGTAGAATTTTATGGCTCCACTTTTTCATATGTCGATTCCTCCTCTATTTTGTATAACTATCAACTCTATCGACATACTTTTCGTGGTAATTATTTCTTTTTGGGGGGGCTTATACAAAGTCAGGAAAATTTTCTCTTTGAAATAAAAAAAGATTGAACCAAAATGGTTCAACCCTCTACAACCAGGTCTCAGCCCACTGCTGAATTTCCTGAATTACCGGCTCCAGATTCTTTCCTCTTTCGGTTAAGACATATTCAATCCGAACGGGAGTATCTGGATAAACCTTTCGTACTAGGATCCCAGCATCCTCTAATTCTTTCATTCGCTCTGAGAGCACTCGATCGCTCATATCTGGTATTTGCTCTTTTATTTCCTTAAAACGGCGTGGCCCTCCAAGCAATACTCGGATGATCAAACCCGTCCATTTTTTCCCCAATATATCTATAGCGGCCTCGTATCGTGGGCACATAGAAGAATAATCCATAGTGAGCCCCCTTCATTACGTTTCTTACTTTTACTATACTCCATCTGAAGTAAATTGTAAAAAGTAAGTTTCAATTTTCCATGATTTTTCTTACCGCAGGGAGATCTGCAGGGGCCCAGCTTAATTCCATTAATTGCTCCACCTTCATCCATCTAAGCTCCTCATGCTCTTTTGGAATCGGTGTCCCCTCCACAATCTCTGCACGATAAGTTTGTAAATTGACCTGCAATGCTGGGTATTCATAATCCGTTACTTCAACCCGATCATGGACTTTTATCGTACAACCCAATTCTTCCTTAATTTCACGGACAAGAGCCTGCTCTGGAGTTTCTCCTTGCTCTATTTTTCCGCCAGGAAATTCCCATAGCCCCTCTTGGGACATATTCTTCCCTCGTAACGCACATAAAACCTCATTATCTCCTGCAAAAATCACGGCACCAACCACATAAACTTGTTTCAATCAACCATTCTCCTTGTAGTGAAGTTAGTATTTAGAATACACTAATTTTGCCCTCTTCATAAGTTTAATTTCGTATTTTTCTGGGATTAAAAGTTTCTCCACTCGGTAAAATTGGGCTCCTGCCTATCAACTAGTGCCCGACATCTGAATAGGCTAAGTAATATAGTGAAAATGAGGGATTCCTATGAGCTTTTTTGAAGACAACGGTTGGTGGGTGATTGTTCTTGTCGCAATAGTGCTCCTATTTTTGCTTGAGGATGAAGGGGGCGGGGGATTTTTGGATTAGATGGCCTTTTTACTGTATGGGGAAATGATTAGGTGGAGAACGTCCAATTAACCCTGTCTTTTCCCCTTTGGATAGGCGGCTTAGTTGGATATTCTCCATTTAAACTTTACTTCATGATCTGGGTAACAAACTGATGAACCGATTGATACAAAATGGAAATATCCGATCCATAAGAAATACAGCTAAATCCTTTTTCTTTCCAATACATAGCCTCCTGTAAATTAGGAACAAGTCTCCCACAAGGCTTATTGTATTTTTTACAGGTTTGAATCAAGTGTTCCATCGCCTCAACAAATAAAGGATGTTTAAATTGACCCGGAATCCCCAATGTTTGCGAAAGATCAAAATGACCAACCCAAATCAAATCTACTCCATCCACTTGAATGATTTCCTCCAGGTTTTCAATTCCTTTCGCAGATTCAATTAGTGGAACCACGAGCGTCTCCGCATTTGCCTGTTGCATCGTCTGGGTTACTTCGGACACCCGATAATCATCATGAGCTATACCGAAAGCCGTCCCCCGTTTCCCATGTGGGTAATACTTTGCAAATTGTACAACATCGGAAATTTGTTCTGCCGTCTCGGTCATTGGAACAATTATCCCTTTGGCGCCTGCATCTAAAGCACGGGCAACATAATGATACTGTCCTACAGGAACACGCACGATCGACAGTAGGTCTGCTCCTTTACAATAACGTGCCATCTTCTTAATGGTATTGATGTCAAATCCGCCGTGTTCCATATCCAATACCACAAATTCCAATCCTGCGTTTTTTAAGATTTGAGCAATGCCTGGTGTGTCCAGTTCCATCAAAAATGTCCCGAGAACCATTTGTTTATCCAAAATTTTCCTCTTAATTTCTAAAGTACTCATCACATTTCTCCATTTCATATAGTTTGGGATATGGGGTTACCTTCTGCTTTGCTGTCCTATTTCTTTCTGCAATTATATGCTATTACAAAATATTGAATTTATCAACTATTCTATTTATTAATGTTTTACCCAAAAAAATACCACCAGATATACCCTGGTGGTTATAACAAAAAAATACTCTTATATGAGTGATCCTAGTAACGATCTGGCGAAAATGAAAGGAACAGTAATGACGTCCTAGCTATTCATCTTTCAACAAAATCACATGTACCTTCCCCGGACCGTGCACTCCAAAGGCCAAATCCATTTCAATATCGCCTGTACGGCTTGGGCCGGTAATGAAATTGATGCAGGCAGGAAGTCCCTCGGAGACTCGTTCGTGGACCTTCTGGACGGCCTGGGTCAATCTTGGGACGATGTCTTTCTCTGAAAGAATGCAAAGGAATTTTGGGGGAAGAAGGCTTACGAGTCTCCCTCTTCCGCCTCCATTAAAGAGCACAACGGTTCCTGTTTCGGCAAGCCCAAGGTCCGCAAAAACAATGCCAAGATCGACGTGTGCTGTCCTCTGCTTCATTTCTTCTTCATTTTCATTCGGATCCCAACGGAAGGCATCGATCTGATTCTTCTCTAACACATCGGACAGGCAAAGGGAATCTAGGGCTTCATCATCCCAATAAACAGTGGAGCGTACCTCGAAGTCCTGAATGACATTCCCTAGGGAAGCTGCAAATTGATCGCGGCTGATCCGGTCTACCTTTGTGTTTAGCTGCCCGAGGTTGGTGATGAAATCCTCTATCAACTCCTCATGCGATTTCCCTTCATAGAGGTGAAGGTATGGCTTTGATTCCCATTTTGGTGGTTCAACTCCAGATCTTCTTGGACGGCCCAGTTTGCTGGCAATATTGTTTAGAAAATCTTCCTGTTTTTTCAGATCCATTATTGGTTCCGCCCCTTTCCTTCCTTTTTCCACCACTCTCTAAAGGACTGTTTCGCAGGCTGCGGCAAGTCCCGGACATCTGTCCAACCGCCTAACATCCCTGGTCCTTTACTGATTACGCCATCCTTCGCCAAAAAGCCCATCCCTGAATGTGCCAATTTAACAGCTGTTTCATAAACAGATGGATGACTAGTAGCGAAACCAAAACCTTTAAACGCCATCTTTTCGGAGAATGGCGTGAGTCCCATTTCCACTTCATCCTTACGATGTTCAATCAACAGATCATGCAATGGGATTTTCACTGGACAAGCTTCTGAACAGGCTCCACAAAGACTTGATGCATAAGGGAGTTCAAGCCATTCTTCATATCCGCCTAAAAGTGGGGTTAAAACCGCGCCAATCGGTCCGCTGTAAACTCCGCCATAAGCATGTCCACCAATGTGACGGTAAACTGGACAAACATTCAGACAAGCACCGCAGCGAATGCAGTTCAATGCTTCTTGGTAGGCCGTCCCTAGGATGTTGGAGCGCCCATTATCGAGAATGACCAAATGAAACTCCTCTGGACCATCAGAGTCTTCGCTTTGTCTCGGCGAGTTAATTCCTGTAACGTACACACTGATTTTTTGTCCGGTAGCACTCCGTGTCAACATGGAAACAACCATATCAAGTTCATTCCATGTGGGAACAATCCTTTCCATCCCCATCATCGCGATGTGGACTTTCGGTACTGTTGTGGTCAGGCGGGCATTTCCTTCATTACTCACGAGCACAACAGAACCAGATTCGGCCACGGCAAAATTACATCCAGAAATCCCGATGTCTGCTTGCAGGAACTCCTGGCGCAGCTTCTCTCTGGCAAAAGCAGTGAGCTCCGTGGTTTCATCGGAAAGCTGTCTTCCTGCAACCTTGGAAAACATTTCTCTCACTTGCTCCCTTGTTTTGTGAATCGCTGGAGCAATCAGGTGAGAAGGGGTTTCGTTGGCCAGTTGAATAATGTACTCTCCTAAATCCGATTCAACGACCTTAATTCCCATATCTTCCAAGTGCTTATTTATATGGACTTCCTCAGATACCATGGACTTGGATTTCACCACAGATTTAGCGTTCTTTTCCTTGGCAATCCCGGTTATAATTTCTACAGCATCATCTGAAGTCGCTGCGAAATGCACATGTCCCCCATTTTTCCTCACATTTGTGACCAATTCTTCAAGGTAACTATCCAGGTTTGCAATCGTATGGCTGCGGATTTGTGAAGCGAGCTCTCTCCATTCCTCAACATTCCCCAACTGTTCAGCAGCATTGATTCTTCCCCCACGAAGCCGATCCTGTGTCAGCGGAAGGGCCTTTTTTAGAATCGGATCAGCTAGGGCTTTATCTACTCTTTCATTAAAAATTAAAGGATGTGCACTCATCTTACTTTTGTCCCCCTTCTGCCAGAACTTCAGCTACGTGCATCACACGAACCTCTTTTCCTAGCCGGCGAAGTCTTCCCCCAATATTCATGAGGCATCCCATATCAGATCCGATGAGCACATCAGCTCCTGTAGTTTCGATATTTTTAATTTTCTCATCCACCATTTTTTCCGAGATATCACTCATCTTCGCAGCGAAAGTCCCCCCAAAACCACAACAATCATTGCAATATGGCAGATCTTCCATCTCTAAATCTTCCACTTGACCTAATAATTTAATAGGTTCCCCTTTCAGCCCCAGTCCCCTCGACATATGACAGGAATGATGGTAGGTTGCATGTGCAGGAAATTTCGCTTCGATGTCTTCTACTTTCAACACGTGAACTAAAAACTCGCTAAATTCATACGTCTTATCGGCTAATTCTATTGCTCTTTCTTTCCATTCCGGCTCGTCTTTAAAGAGGTCCGGATAATAATGGCGTATCATCGAGGCACATGACCCGGAAGGGGTCACAACCATTGGGCTATCTGCAAACGCTTTGATCAATTGTCTTGCAGACTCTCTTGCTTCTTTATGATACCCGCTGTTAAATGCAGGTTGTCCACAGCATGTCTGATCCTGCGGGAAATCCACTTCCACCCCGTAACTACGCAGAACTTCCACGACATTCATCCCCACCTTTGGGTAAAAAACGTCAGCTAAGCAGGTAATAAATAGAGAAACTTTCAAACTTGATTCCTCCCCCGAAAATGCCAGCATCTAATAATCAGGTTATCAGATGATTAAGTAGTTTCTATTGAATGCTTGAATTATATCATAATTAAAATTCCCTCAATAGACTAATTTCGACAACTGCTTTAACGTTCAAGCAATCAGATTCACTTGAAGGGACGAAAAGCCTGGTAGGATACCCCTTTTTTAACGGTTCTCCCTTTTGCTTGAAAAGTAAAAAGGCTGTTGAAACATCTTCCTTGCTAATCTTCTGTTCAAACCCGTCACCAGCCTTGAACACTAAATGCGTATAGTCTGAATCGACCCCCATTTCCTCTAGGACACGCCCAACGAAAACAGCTTCTCCATTTTTTCGCGGAGCAAAGTCTTCGACTGGAATACTAGGATCCTTCCAGTTTTCAAAGTCCTCAAAACTGCACCTAAATGACTGGTGTTTTAAGTCTGTTACTGTTACCTTCCAATCGCTCACACCTTTACACCCCTTCCTGATCATGTTCGAGGTTGGCTCTTAGCAGCTTCAACGCATGTGGCAGAACATCTGCGATCGATTCGAAACATTCTTTGACCCCTTTTGGGCTCCCCGGCAGGTTAATAATCAAGGTGTTCCCGCGAATTCCCGCAGCGGCCCGAGAGAGTATGGCAAATTTCGTATTGACCAAAGTAGCCGCTCGCATTCTCTCGGGGATGCCCGGAACCTCCCGCTCGATGACAGCTTTTGTTGCCTCAGGAGTTACATCGCGGGCAGCAAAACCGGTCCCCCCAGTAGTGAATATCAGATCACATTGCGTAACGTCAGCTAATTCGATTAGCGACTTCTTAATCCATTCTTGCTCATCCGCTACCACCTCATGCTGAATAACCTCGCCATTAATGGACGACACCAGTTCTTTTATTACAGAGCCACTGATGTCCTCACGTTCCCCTCGACTACCTTTGTCACTGGCCGTAAGAATTCCTACTTTCCATTTGTCCATAAAAAATCCTCCCTATTAAGGGGTTAAGCCCCCGTTTCATCCCGTATTATCGATGAAAATCTCCGCTTTTTCCTCCCGTTTTCATTTGCAGGTAGGTTGGACCAATGATCATCCCCTTATCCATTGCCTTACACATGTCATAAACAGTCAGAGCCGCAGCACTGGCCGCAGTCAAAGCCTCCATCTCCACACCTGTCTGACCCGTTGTTTTCGCCTTCGCTTCAATATGTAATTCAGTATTAGAAATGATTTCAAAGTGAATATCCACACCTGTTAAAGGAATGGGATGGCACATTGGAATCCATTCTGAGGTTTTCTTTGCCGCCATAATTCCTGCCACTTGGGCGACAGCCAGCACATCCCCTTTTCCAATCTTTCCTTCTTTAATTCGCGTCATCGTATCCGCCTTCATCTCGACACGACTTACTGCAACCGCTTCCCGTTTTGTCTCCTGTTTATCTGAAATATCCACCATTTTTGCCCGTTGTTGTTCATTAAAATGGGTTAAGTGATCAGCCATTTCCCTTCCTCCTATATTTGCATCATTTTACTTATTATAGCAAAAGTTCCTGTTTCATAAGAAGGACGCATTCACAACATACTAATTCGAAACCCTAAAGGACAACTAGATGGTTTTTTAGCACGAAGAAAATCGACGTAGTAAAAAAGCCAGCAGAAAAAGGAGGACGAGATATGAGAGCCTTTCTTTTACTATTTCTAATTCTTAGTTTTATGACAAACGATTCGGCATTCGCGGATGAAGAAGGCGTCTACTTATTAGTCAATAAATCCAAAAACCAATTATCCGTCATGCTTAATGATACTCCCGTATACCACTTTTCCATCTCCACTGGAAAATCTGCTCATTTAACACCAGAAGGAACATATTTTGTGATTAGAAAAGTAAAAAACCCCTGGTATATTCCGAAGAATATACCAGGGGGCGATCCTAACAACCCGGTTGGAACCCGTTGGATTGGCTTGAACGTTCCGGGGACCAATGGCTATAAATATGGAATCCATGGCACCAACAACCCAAAATCGATTGGAAGCCATGCCAGCGAAGGCTGCATCCGGATGAAGAACAATGAAGTAGAGTGGCTTTTTCGCCATATTCCTTTAGGAACAAAGGTCTTGATCCATTAACCAAAGAGATTGTAATAATCATCCATGGTGATTAAGACCTCCCGGGGCTTACTGCCTGACTGGCCGGACACATATCCTTCTGCTTCCATCAAATCGATCAGCCTTGCCGCGCGATTGTATCCGATTCGAAATCTTCTTTGTAATGATGAAGCTGATGCCTGTCCCTGTTCGATGGTAAAGAGCAATGCTTCCTCAAACAACTCGTCGTCTTGTTCACTAGAACTAGCACTTGTAACCCGATTCAACTCTTCTTTATCAAAAAGATAAACAGTTTTTTGTTGCTTCTTCACATGCTCAACAACTTGCTCAATCTCATCATCGGAAACGAAGTTTCCCTGTAAACGAACAGGCTTTGCCTGTCCACTTGGATAGTAAAGCATATCCCCTTTTCCAAGCAAGCGCTCCGCACCGCCCATATCAAGAATCGTCCTAGAATCGGCTTGCGATGACACGGAGAAAGCAATTCGGGAAGGGATATTGGCTTTAATAAGTCCTGTAATGACATCAACAGATGGACGCTGTGTGGCAACGAGCAAATGAATTCCACATGCCCTTGCTTTTTGCGCAATCCGACAGATCGCTTCCTCTACGTCATGAGGAGAAACCATCATCAGGTCTGCCAATTCATCAATCACGATAACAATGTAGGGTAGCTTTTCATTCCCCTCATGCTCCATCATAGAATTATATCGCTCAATGTCCCGAGCACCTGATTCGGCAAATTTTTCGTATCTCTTATCCATCTCCACTACAGCCCACTTTAACGCGGCTGTAGCTTGTTTCGGATCTGTCACAACAGGTGTAAGTAAATGAGGAATATGATTGTATGGCGCTAATTCCACCACCTTCGGATCAATCAGGATCATCCTTACATCCGAGGGCTTGGCTTTATACATTAAGCTTACGATAATCGAGTTGATACATACACTTTTTCCCGACCCTGTTGCTCCGGCAATTAATCCGTGCGGCATTTTCTTTAAATCCCCAATAACAGGAGCTCCGGAAATGTCACGCCCTAACGCAACAGAGAGTGACGAAGATTTCTCCCTGAACTCATCTGATTCAAGAATGGAGCGGATAAAAACGGGGGTGCTGACTTCATTCGGCACTTCGATTCCAATCGCTGATCTCCCAGGTATTGGTGCTTCCATCCGGATATCTTTGGCAGCTAGCGCTAATTTGATATCATCGATTAGGTTCGTGAATTTATTGACTTTAACCCCAGGTGCTGGCTGCAGTTCATATCGGGTGACTGTTGGTCCTTTCACAACCCCAATGACTTCTGCCTTGACATTAAAATTCTCCAAGGCCAGTGTTAACTTATCAATTTGTTCATAGATATAATTATCATCGACAGAAGTTGACTGAGGCTCCATTTGCAGCAAATTAGCGCTCGGAAATTGATAAAGTTCACTGTAGGTATCATCTTGCTTTTCCCATGATATTGCCGTTTTACTGCCGACATTAGCGTCAGTTGTTGGGCTATGTTCAGGTTCCTCTTGTTTGCTTTCGTTATTGGTGTTTCCGATCTTATCTTCATCCTTCGTTTCAACCGGAACAGAACGCTTTGGAAAAGCAATCACATTCGATGAAAGCGGCTGGTCATGAGAGTTTACAGGATCATCCTTACGGGAGTGATCCCTATTTGATTGGTCTGGATGTAATACGTATGGTTTGTCCAATTCATTTAGCTGTGACTGATCCAAGTGAGACACATCTGGAAAAGACTGATCTATTTGAGAATCATCCGGTTGAGATGGAACAAATGCAGGTTTATTCTGATATTCCCTTACTAGTCTGCTTTGACTTGTTATGTCTTCCCCATCGCTAGGGTTATCAATGGTAACTTTTACTTCCGGAGGGGAAATAGATTTCCACTTCGCATCGTCCGTTTCTTCATTCGTATGTAAATCCATATTACTCGTCGGTTTTTCTTTAGGGGGATCAGCAAAAGACATTCTCCCGTATACCGGTGATATAATCTCAGATGGTTGGAACTTTTTCCTTGAAGTTGCTTCCGTACTATTTGGTTTTATATGTTCAACAGGCGCCCTAGGGGCCTCCATCGGTTTATATAAATTATGAGTTGACCTTTTCAACTTGGGATCCTGGTTGCTTCTAGGAGGTCTCTCTTTTGAGATCCGTTCATCCGGGATAACTGGAAAGCGAAATTCCCCACCCCCCTTAGCCCCCTTTGGATAGACAGTACGCGTTCGTACATGTACATCGGGGTGAATGGGATGCTCGTCATTGTTCACCTTTTCCTCGATCGTAGAAGATGCATCCTTCTCTATTCCCAACCATTCTGCTAACTTTCGAAAAACATCCTTCAACTTTACAGTCACTTCCTTTTGATAAAACACTAACTGCTTATTCTATAATCTTAACATGGGGGCAAAAAAACCTAAAGCCTGGATCTTTGTTAGGCTGTGGAAAGTGTGTTTAGGTGCAGCATTAGTGTTGGACACTGCATAAGCTTTGTTGGTTAATTTTAAATAACCGGAAAATCCCTCTAAAGTAAAGAAATGACTAAGTTCCAAGATAAAAGAAATGACTAAGTTCCAAGATAATAACGGTAATTTAAGGCTGATTGGGCAAAATCCACTAGTCATAATGGTGGAGAATTTCTCATAACGCTGATGAAGACCTTTCCTCGCGTTTTTCTTACGGGATTTGTCCTTCATAACCCCGATGAAGACCTTTTCCCACGTTTTTCCTACGCAATTTGTCCTTCATAACCCCGATGAAGACCTTTTCTCGCCTTTTTCTCACGGGATTTGTCCTTAACACGGACCCTCTGTACGATAACTTCCGGGATCCCATTTAGTAAAGAATGTACAATAAACCAATGCTTCAACTTTTTTAACGCAAATAAAAAATCACGTTAATTCAATAACGTGATTCGATTAATCAATATGTATGGTGGGCCCAAGTGGACTCGAACCACCGACCTCACGCTTATCAGGCGTGCGCTCTAACCAGCTGAGCTATGGGCCCTTCTTCGATGTTAGCAGATATTATTCAGCATAATCGCAGTAGGAATAATTTTAAATGGAGCCCTCTTCGAGGACTACTCTTATTATTCCAGCAGGATGCATAATCGACGTTGTAGGAATAATAACTGATGGAGCCCTAAAGGACTTCTTTATTTCATTCCAGCCTAGAAGATAATTCGACGTAGTTGGAATGAACATTAATGGAGCACTCTTCGAGTACCACTTATATTATTCCAGCAGGATGCATAATCGACGTTGTAGGAATAATAACTGATGGAGCGGACGACGAGACTCGAACTCGCGACCCCAACCTTGGCAAGGTTGTGCTCTACCAACTGAGCTACGTCCGCAATGGTGAGCCATACTGGACTCGAACCAGTGACACCCTGATTAAAAGTCAGGTGCTCTACCGACTGAGCTAATGGCTCACAATGGCTGGCCCACCTGGATTCGAACCAGGGCATGACGGATTCAAAGTCCGTTGCCTTACCGCTTGGCTATGGGCCATTTCTAAGGGTATTACTTGTTAAAATATGGTGACCCGTAGGGGATTCGAACCCCTGAATGCATGCGTGAAAGGCATGTGAGTTAAGCCGCTTCTCCAACGGGCCAAAATAATATAATCTTTTTATGGTGGGCCCAAGTGGACTCGAACCACCGACCTCACGCTTATCAGGCGTGCGCTCTAACCAGCTGAGCTATGGGCCCCTGGAGCACTCTTCGAGTACTACTCATATGAATCCAACAAAGAAGTATCTCGACGTAGTAGGATTCATAGCATATGGAGTCCTAAAGGACTTCTTTATCTCATTCCAACAGAGATGAAAATTCGACGTAGTGGGAATGAACATTAATGGAGCGGGTGAAGGGAATCGAACCCTCGCGACCAGCTTGGAAGGCTGGAGTTCTACCATTGAACTACACCCGCATTTGTTTAGCTATGGTGGACGATGACGGATTCGAACCGCCGACCTCTACGATGTCAACGTAGCGCTCTAACCAACTGAGCTAATCGTCCTTGATATATATGGCGGAGGGAGAGGGATTCGAACCCCCGTGGGCTTGCACCCTAACGGTTTTCAAGACCGCCCCGTTATGACCACTTCGGTATCCCTCCATGTAATGGCAGGGACAGTAGGAATCGAACCCACACTGGAGGTTTTGGAGACCTCTGTTCTACCGTTAAACTATGTCCCTAAATTAAATTGGTTGCCCTCTTCGAGGACCACTCTATTGCTTACGAAAGTAGGTTAAATCGAGGTAGTGCGCAAGCATATATTGGTTGCGGGGACAGGACTTGAACCTGCGACCTTCGGGTTATGAGCCCGACGAGCTACCAACTGCTCCACCCCGCGATCATTTATGGTAGCGGCGGAGGGGATCGAACCCCCGACCTTACGGGTATGAACCGTACGCTCTAGCCAGCTGAGCTACACCGCCATAAAAAATTTAAATATTCTGGTGCACCCTTTGGGTACTACCATCTCATTCCAGCAAGAAGATCATACGACGTAGTAGGAACGAAAGATAGATGGTGCTCCCGACAGGAATCGAACCTGCGACCTCATCCTTACCATGGATGCGCTCTACCGACTGAGCTACAGGAGCAAATGGCGGAGAGTGAGGGATTCGAACCCTCGCGGCAGTTGCCCACCCTAACGGTTTAGCAAACCGTCCCCTTCGGCCTCTTGGGTAACTCTCCATGTAAGATGAGATATGGCAGAGAGGAAGGGATTCGAACCCTCGATACGCTCATCACGTATACACGATTTCCAATCGTGCTCCTTCGACCACTCGGACACCTCTCTATGATTCTAACTTGACAACGACCATTTCGCAGCGTATGAATCAACATCTTCGAAAGACTTCACGCTCGGCATTGAAACGTTCCACTTAATTTCGCTTATTGCTTCTTTGAATATTCTTCAATATACGTTTCAATACTCTCTAGGAGAGTGTCGTACATCGGAGTATATTCAACCTGGCAACGACCATTCCGCAGCGTATGAATCATCATCTTCGAAAGACTTCACGCTCGGCATTGAAACGTTCCACTTAATCCCGCTTTTTGCTTCTTTGAATATCCTTCGATATACGTTTCAATACTCTCCCGGAGAGTGTCGTACATCGGAGCATATTCAACCTGGCAACGACCTACTCTCCCAGGGCTTATACCCAAGTACCATCGGCGCTGAAGAGCTTAACTTCCGTGTTCGAGATGGGAACGGGTGTGACTTCTTCGCCATCATCACCAGATCTTGAAGGATTATTCCTTCAAAACTAGATAACTGTAAGTTTTCCAATGCGTTTGTTTGTTGGTTAAGCCCTCGACCGATTAGTATCCGTCAGCTCCATGCTTTGCAGCACTTCCACACCGGACCTATCAACCTCATCATCTTTAAGGGGTCTTACTGGATTAACTCCATGGGAAATCTCATCTTGAG
>NZ_JAGGKT010000039.1 GCF_017873965.1 Ammoniphilus resinae
ATTTGGTTTTTTGGTTGTTTTGTCGCTACCAAGTATTGACCAAATTTAACCTACGTATAGCAAAAGTGCGTCGGTTTCGTTCATTATAACTATTTTGTCTGTTGTAAGCCCTTTATCTCCCGCTTCTGATGAAATAAAGATGCCACCTTAAGAACAAAAATACCAACAGATACACCAGAGCAGAGTACCAAAGTGACCATTCTTTTAATTTTTCAAATCCGCACAATATCGCCAGCCATTCATAAACCACCGAAAAAACGGTCCATCCCATGATATAAACCACGTGTCTTCTTTTATTCTTCGGCAAAAAGTTCAAATAAATGATTCCGATCGATGGAGGTAATAAAGCTTCGACGGGCAAATCGAGAAGCTGAAGCCCATCAGCGCCTAAATCATACAAATCCAACACATCACCAAATAACAAGTCTGTGTAGACAGTAATGGAAGCAAGGACCCACCATGTATGGTAAATCTCTCGTTTGGTCAGGTGTTTGGGCATAAATGCTACGATGCAGAGGGTAATCACAATGGTTAGATAGGGGAACCAGTAATTCATAAAAGATACATACCTCTCATTAACTCTTGTTTTTTAAAAATAACCTGTATTGCCCATGGATGATGACAACGGTGGCGATAGCTAGTAAAAAGGATGCAGCAAAGTTCCAGTATTTCTGGTGCTCTAACATCCCCGTCCAGACCATCGTGAATTCCACGAACGTTAAGATCGCTCCCCAGATGAGATAATGGATCATCCTTTTGTTCAGTAATCGATTCGAGTAATGAATCATTAGATATCCAACCATTGGGTAGAAGGTAACGTCCAGTAAAATCGGCACTCCGCTGACTTTAGCAAGAGGTAAGGGTAAATGATGGTATTCCCAAACTTTTAAAACATATACAAGGAGGTATTGTTCCAAAAAGCGCAAGTAGCTTATGCAGAGGAGACTTGAATAATATTCCCGGAATTTTGAGCGATCCGCCAAAAACAAGAAAAAATAGACAGATATGATCGAATAAAATAAAATCAACATGATGACCACAGCCTACCCTCTGCCTTTTTTATAAAATTGGTACTGCAGGATCAATAACACATAAATCACCCAATCAGAGATGTAAGAAATCCAAAGTGACCACCATCTATGGTGCTGCATCAATTCAAATTTTAAATAGGCATACTCCAATAAAATAGCTCCTAAAGACCAGAAAAAAATCCACCCCAATCGTTTCGTCCACGTTTGGGGAAGAAACTGTATAAACAAATACGCAACAACCGGATAGATCCCAAAATCGAGAAAGAGCGGAATGACGCTTTCACTTAATGGTTGATCATGATACGACCACAGTTCATATTCCTTCATAACTAGGTCCGTTAATAGCCCCAAATACGCTGAAAACATAGCGGTCGGAAACAACTCTGGAACCCGCCTTTTGTCACCTAAAACCAGAAAAGCCAACCACGATAAAATAAACAGAATAATGGATACCATAACTTCAGCATTCCTCCAGGAAATGCACCACATATTTGGCATGACATGAGTGATTCAAGTTTAATATCTACATTTACCAAAAATTTGATACCTTGCAAATGGGCAATGGAATAAGCCGCTCCCAAGCAGGACTTTCCCCTCCCGCAAATGAATAAAGTAGAATAGATACCCATCTGAAAAGGAGAAAGCCAATATGAAAACACGTGTGACGGAGATATTTGGGATGAAGTATCCCATTGTGCAAGGGGGGCTGGCTTATCTTGCCCTTGCGGAGCTGGCTGCAGCGGTATCCAATGCGGGGGGACTGGGGCAGATTACGGCGGCAACGCTAGGCTCAGTGGAAAAGCTCCGGGAGGAGATCCGTAAAGTTCGTACTCTGACCGATAAGCCATTTGCCGTAAATTTCGCGATCTCAAGGTTTGGTGGAAAACACGATGAATTTCTTGACGTGGCCATTGAGGAGAAGGTTCCCGCCATTTCGATTACCGCTGGGAATCCGCAGCCCATTTTGGAACGGATCAAAGGGGGAAATATTCGCTCTCTTGTGCTCATATCAGGGGTGAGACAAGCCCAAAAAGCGGAGGAACTGGGCGCGGATGCGGTCATGGCAGTAGGGCAAGAGGGTGGTGGGCATCTTGGGCGAGAGGATGTCGGGACGATCGTGCTTACCCCTCGGGTGGTGGAGTCGGTTTCGATTCCGGTGTTAGCCAGTGGAGGGATTGGCGATGGAAGAGGCTTATTGGCTGCTTTTGCCCTCGGTGCTGAGGGGATTGAAATGGGGACTCGTTTTATCGCCACCCAGGAGTGCATTCATGCTTGTGAAGCCTACAAAAAGGCCATTTTGCAGGCAAGGGAAACGGACACCGTTGTGATTAAGAAATCCCTAGGTGCACCCGGGCGTGCTTTGAAGACCGATTACACCCTGGACCTGATCCAACGGGAACTGGGCGGCGCAACCTATGAAGATCTAAAAGATTTGATTAGTGGGAAGGCAAATCGCCGGTATATATATGAAGGAATCGAATCGGAAGGATACGGCTGGAGTGGTCAGGTGGTCGGCCTTATCCGCAATATCCCAACTGTTCAGGAGCTTTTTGATGAAATGATTAACACTGCAGAGGCGGGGTTGCAGCGGATGGGGCGTATTTTTGAAAAGTGATGGACGGCTTCCCTTTTTCTTCGAACGTTCGCTTGCCAGCTGAATATATTAAGAAATGGGCAGGTGATCAAAATGAATTATTTTTTTATAAAAGATAGAGGGAGCATGGTGGAGATCCGTAATCGTTCACGGTTCCCCTTTCACTCGTATACTTTTTTCATAGATAATCAGCAAGTGGCGACTTTTTTTCAGGGGAACACGTTTTACTTAAGCAAAATCGGATTACCACCAGGACAGCACTTGCTTTCTATCGTCGCTCACTATCAAGCAGATGGTATGCAGGTTCCTTTAGCCGAACAACATTTTATCGTTGTTCCCCAACTATCTTCGCTTCTTTCCCAGGGGGATGAACGGGTTTACGCCCGCGACTTTAGAGCTGGAGACATTTTGGTGGCTTCGAACAATGTAGATGAAAAGATGACTGGTTATATGGGCCACTCAGCCATTGTCGTTAGTCCAGATCAGCTGATTGAATGTCCCGGCGGACATCCCGCTATGGAGCAGGACACGATTCAACAATTTCTCGAGTACCATCCACATCATGCCCACTATCGGCCAAGATTGGCTGAAATGGGTCAACGAGCTGCTGCTTTTGCTTTAAACTACCTCTCTCAATATAGAAGAAATCTCAAAAATGGAATCGAACAGCCGATCTTCTCCTTTAGCTTAAACGTTCCACTAGAGGATCCCTGGACAGCCATCTATTGTTCCAAGTTGATCTGGCTCTCCTACTTTTATGGTGCAAATTATAAATTTATCAATGACTTTTTATGGTTCTCTCCAGAAGATCTTCATCACAATCTAAAAGACAACGAGCACTTTGAATTACTTTACCAACACCCTGAGTTCGGATTTCTGATTAACACCTAAAACAAGTGGATCCTGTGAGCCTGTCTTTTCATTCTGGAAAGTGAATGGGACGGTTTCAATAAGCGGAGAAACTCCGGTTAATTTACAATGAATCGACAGGCTTCCTGTGTCCGCCTTGCCCTTGGCCACCCCGCCAAACAATTCCATCCAAACCAGCTCCAAAAATGTTAAAATAATAGAAAAATACCCAGTTTGGAGCTGCGCATATGAAAATAGTAAATATCAGTACTAACGCTTATCGCTTGCCGCCAGGTGTGCCATGGGAAGATGCGACAAACAAGGTGGATGGCCTAGAGTTTATCGTCACGGAAATCACCACCGACACGGGGCTTACAGGTACGGGCTTCAGCTATACGGTAGATATCGGGGGGACGGTGATCAAAGCCCTCGTCGAGGATTACCTCCAGCATCTCGTCATAGGTATGAATCCGCTGAATTACGAAGAGATATGGAATAAGATGCAGAGGCAGTCAAGGCGTCTTGGGTTGGGGGTCAACTCGATGGCGATGGCGGCCATCGATATTGCCGTTTGGGATCTGATGGGGAAGCATTATGGACAGCCGCTTTACAGGTTGCTCGGTGGGGCTAGGAATCAAATTTCAACCTATATTAGTGAGATCAACTTGAGCAACGAAGATACGGTCGAAGATCTGCTCCAAAGAGTCGACTCCTACATCGAACAGGGGTATCGTACGGTCAAGATTAAAATCGGAAAAGAAGACATCGAGGAGGATATCGAGCGAATCCGCAAAGTCCAAGAGCGTCTAGGAAAAGGCGGAAAGGTGCTGGTGGACCTCAACCAAAAATGGAGTGCTACGGAAGCCCTCACCAAATCCCACATTCTAGACCCTCTAGGCTTAGGGTGGATTGAAGAGCCCATGCTCTATCACGATATCCAGGGGCACAGTCAACTGAAAAAGGCAATCAAGACCCCGATCGCTCTAGGCGAGAGTATGTACAGCAGATTTCAATTTTTAGAGTATCTGAAAGCAGATGCTGTGGATATCGTGCAGGCGGATGTTGCTTTTGTTGGCGGGATCACCGAGTGGCTGAAGATCGCACACCTTTCGAGTGCCTTCGGAAAACCCGTGGCACCCCATTTCATGATGGAGCTGTCTGTGCACTTACTTTGTGGGGTGCAAAATGCATACATGCTGGAAAATGTAGTCGGGGGTTCGTTCACGGAGTTGGGATTGTTGGAGGTGCCGATTACGGTGGAAAAGGGGGTAGGCGTTCCGTCTGAGCTTCCGGGGCATGGGATCGTCTTTAACAAATCCGCCTTGGCCAAGCATCTACTTGATCCAACCACCCTTCAATTCCAAGGGGGAAGCAAATAAGGGGGAGAAACTCCCCCTCTACCTGCCATTTTTCTTATCTATAGTTTCCCTAATCTTTTGATTCCCTTCATCCACGTACTCGCGCCACTCCCGGTTGCCGTTGTCCACACTTTCGCGCCACAGCCGATTTCCGTTATCGACCGCATAGCGCCATTTGGTATTCCCGTAGTCGACAATGCGGGAGAACATTCTGGAAGCGGGATGGTCGTAATCATCGAATCGCTCTTTTAAATAGTCCTGGGCCGCTTTCATCCGCTCCTTCTCCCGATCCGCTTTTTCCTTCATGCTATCTTTGGTACTATAAGCTAAATCCTTTTTCTCTTCCTTTAGCTTGTAGGCCTTTTCTTTGCCGGCGTCCTTCCATTCCCGCCATTTTTTTTGGATTTCCTCATATTGGGCCCGCATGTATTTCTTTAAATCCCGTTCAGAACCGACGTAGGTAAACTCACCATTTCCTGCCTTGGCAACTTCTTTTAAAAGCCGCTGTCCTTCCTGGTCCACATCAAACCCAATGATATTGACGACAGTTTGGATGTCTTCTGAAACCAATTTTTTGGCTTCCTGAACCGGATCCCCACCACAGGTTTCAATCCCATCGCTGACCACGTACACCACAACATCACCCGCGTCCGCGGGGATATCTTCCTTCACAGACTGTAAACCAAGCGCAATTGGCGTCCATCCGACCGGTTTGACCTGTGCCAAAGCCCCTTTGAACTTAGCCGCATCGAAACTGGCATTATACAACGTTTCGGTACTTCCGCAGGACACCACTTTATCGGCATCACTGTTCGAACCTTTTTGTCCGTACACCCGTAACGAAAGGGTCGCATTCTCCGGAACCTGCTGGGCAAATTCAAGGACCGCTTCCTTTGCCGCTTCCATCCTCGTCTTATTCCCTACGCGGGCAGCCATACTCCCACTGGCGTCTACTAAAATAGCGTAATGAGCTTTTTTCAAAGTGGGCGTATCGACCGTTTCATCAGGTCGTTCAATCGACACATCAACGGACGAATCGAAATGAAGCAGGGTGTTCATTTCTTCATGGTAATCCTCAGCAAACAAGTGGAGGAGCTCCTCCATATACTGATCCTGCGTCAGATCAGCCGGTAATTGGTCCAACGCTTCCTTCACTTTTACTTCATCATATTTATCTCCACTAAAAATCCCTGGATATCGCAGCATTTCTTTTTCCATCTCGGTTAACTCGCGATCCAGATTTTCCATTTCGTAGAATTTCGCTTCCTTTGGGATATAGGCTGTTTCTTCTGTTTTCTGCTCCATCTGTGTAGGTTCAACGGGAACCGGGTCCGTTTGGACGGGCTCACTCTCCTGTGAAGAACATCCCGCCAGCATCACCGAAAACATCATCAAACCAACAAAAAAACGCTTCATTGGTGCAATCTCCTTCCACCGTAAAAAGTAAACAATAATCACATCTTACTTCATTTTTGATCGGGATTTTCCTAAATGTTAAAAAATGAGTAATAAGTGCCAAGGATGGTAGGGCTTAGGGAGGGGGGAGTCAATGGGATATGCTTTACAAAAAAAGATACGAAGCTAGTTTCTGGCAATCAGAAAAGAGTGAACATTCTTGTAGATTTACTCGCTAGATGGTGATAATCTAATAGTATCTATTACATCAGGCAGGGCAGGGGGAGAAGAGATGAATTTGGTTCCTTTTCAATTGATGGTGGGCTTACATACCCTCATGGTTATAGGGACGCGTCCGTCCATCCCCCTTTTCACTTATGAACTGGGATATACTTCTTTTGAAATCGGAATGATTGTTTCCTTGTATTCAATCATTCCTTTATTTTTTGCCATATCCATCGGAAAATGGATTGATAAATTAGACTCAAAAAAGGCTCTCCTTATAGGTGGTTACACAGGAGTGATTGGAATTGGGTGGTTAGGTATATTTCCAGGAACCTTTCATCTCTATTTATCACAGATGATCGCTGGAACGGCTCAGACCCTCTTTGCGTTAGCAGCCCAAAATTATATGGCAAGGGTGTCTGATAAAGATAAACTCCATCAAAATGTAGGGTGGCTTAGCCTAAGTATTGCTGCGGGGGCCTTGGTTGGACCGCTTTTGTGTGGGATAATTGCCGATTACTTTGATTATAGGATGGTTTTTCGAATAACCAGTTTGCTAGGAATTCCTGCGGTCATAGGTCTTCATTTCATTCAAAATAAGTACCCAGAAGAAAAAAGGAATTATCAGACGCCCTCCGGAAAAAAACCACATATTCGCGATCTTCTCGCCATCAAAGAAATTCGAATGGCCCTCTTTATGAGTGCCCTCATCTTATTTGCCATGGATTTTTTCAATACCTTTTTTCCCCTCTTAGCCGTTGAATTAGGTTATAGCAACACCATGATCGGCATTTTTCTCTCCATCTTCGGCCTGGCTAGCGTCATTAGCCGATTTTACATGTCACAGCTTGTTGATCGGTTTGGTAAGCATAAAATCTTTTCTTATGCCCTAATCATTAGTTGTTTCTCATTCTTTTTATTCTATATCTATCCCCATTTTATCCTTGCGGTCTTGGTTACCTTTATCTTAGGAATGGGTTTAGGGATTGGACTGCCCCTCTCCATTTCTACCACGATGGAATCCGCCATTGAAGGGCGCGTAGGTGAAGCCTTGGGGCTTCGACTTACCATGAATCGATTCACCCAGGTGGTATCTCCTTTGGCACTCGGCGCACTCATGGGAGTCACAGGGGTATCGCTGATGTTTTTGATATGCTCCGGAATTATGTTGCTTAGTTATTATCTAGTATTCGGGAAAAAGCGGAGGGGGATGGATCAGGGGAGGTTTACAGCTTCCCACGACAGGTAATCTCAAAGAAGTATAATAAAGCGGGCTGGAATCTATGCGGATGCTGAAATATCCGTCAAGATGGGTGTTTGACTTGTGATGCCACGGAACAGGAGGCCCTTAGATGCGAAAGAGGCTTTAGCTCTGCATGCTCAGTCTCGAATCCAAGTGAATCGGGACAAGAGCAAGGGTGAATAGATCGGAGCTGTCTCGAAACCGTGCGAATCGGGACAAGAGCAAAGGTGAATAGATCGGAGTTGTCTCGAATCCGGGTGAATCGGGACAAGAGCAAGGGTAAATAGATTAGAGCTGTCTCGAATCCGTGCGAATCGGGACAAGAGCAAGGGTGAATAGATCGGAGCTGTCTCGAATCCAAGTGAATCGGGACAAGAGCATGGGTGAATAGATCAGAGCTGTCTCGAAACCGTGCGAATCGGGACAAGAGCAAAGGTGAATAGATCGGAGCTGTCTCGAAACCCACCGATTCGTGACTAAGACCCGCCAGATCTAAGCCTTCTCAGTCCCGAATCCGCCCCCTTCAACCCAAATGCATCCATTGAAACCGCTTACAATGCGGTTGGAGCTATTTCCTCCCCTTACAATAGACTCTAGTCCATTCCTTCTATTCTATCTAACCCTTTTTTTCCATCCGCCCTAGCACCCTTCTATCTAGACCATCCCACCCGCTCTACCTAGCCCGTCACATCCTACTAAACTCTAGTTCGTTGCCTCACGTAGCCCTACCCGCTCCTGTACCATCGGTAAACGAACCTCTACAGTAGTTCCGCTGTTTATTTCGCTCGTGACATTCACTTCACCTGCGTGGTTCTCGATGATCTTCTTACTAATCATAAAGCCTAGGCCAGTCCCTTTTTCTTTTGTTGTATAGAAGGGCTGTCCTAATTGTGAAAGCACTTCTTCGGGCATGCCCATGCCACGGTCCGTGAAGGAAATCTTGATTTTCTCCGTGCCTAGCTGTTCTACTCGAATGACTAGGGTACCTCCGGTTGGCATGGCGTCAATGGCATTCTTTATGTAATTGATAAAAGCTTGTTTGAGCTGGTTCTCATCACAATCAACGAATGGGAGGTGGGCCCTGGGTTCTGCTGTGACGATCTCGACATTGTTAAGAATAGCCTGGGTACTTAAGAGGGTGACGACTTGGTCCAATAAAAGGGTAATGTCTTTTCTTTCAAATTTGCTTTCTTGAGGTTTGGCTAGCATGAGAAGCTCGCTCAGTATCTGTTCAATGCGCTCAATTTCAGAAGTCATAATATTGAGATAGGATTTCTTGTCTTCGGTCCCAGATCGCATTAATTGCAGAAATCCTTTAATGGCCGTGATGGGGTTGCGGATCTCATGAGCGATCCCCGCTGCTAATTGACCTGTTATGGATAACTTTTCGGTGTACTGCAGCATCTCGTGAGATTTTTCCCACTCTTTCCTATCCTTATCCGTCGCATCCTGGAAGAAGATGCTTAAACCATTTGGAGATGGATAGGTCCATACCCTAAACCACGTATCCAACGGAGGATAGTGAGTCTCAAAGAAAACGGGCTCTTGACTCTGGAGAGCCTGATGGTACTTTTCATAAAATGGCAAATCCACAGCTTCAGGAAATTCCCTCCATACATTCTTGCCAACTAGATCGTTGCGGCTCCGAAATAGCAGACGTGTGGCTTTTTCGTTAATATAAGTAAAATTCCAATGGTGATCTAAGGCGAAAAAACCATCTTTAATTCTTTCTAATATTTCCAATGCATCTACAATGGGAGCGCTCATCCTGTTTCTCCTTTCTTTCCACATTTGGATCTGCAATTAAAAGCAAAAAAACCAAAACAGAAAGCTACCGCTCTCTATTTTGGTTTATGTCATAGCTCAACCATCGTTGTCTATCCATCGTCCCAAAAGGTAGTATAATGATTTCATCAATAAAAAAGAAGTAGCCTAACCTGAGATCACGGCTATTATCCATGTATCCTCCTTAATACTAATGGAAATAATCCATATTTTCAACAGAATTGGGGAAAATATGTAGAAGATTGCCATGATGAAAGTGAGGATATAGTCCCATGTCCACAATCGACCAGCAGAAGTTGCTTGACATTAGCAGTTATACCAGTAAATTACTTCGCAAAAATTTTGGCAGAGGTCCTGAAACCTGTCATGCTTTTTCTAATGATCGCTACTTGGTTTTTTATATTCGAGGATTTTTATCCCCTATGGAGTCGGTCCTGCTCGAGCAGGGGAGTGCAGATCACGTTGAATTTTCACGGGGGATTGTCATGCAAACGGTTCTTGCTCAGTTAAAAGGAGTCCTTGAACGTGAATTTGAACAGGATATCATGGACTGTTACCATGATTGGAACTATCCGAATAATACAGGGGTTATCATGATCTGCTTTGAAAAGGTGATGGAAACCGCTGAACCCCAGGCGAAAGAGTTTTCAGAGTACAAGGCATTGATCAAAGAAGTGGAGCGGGTTAGTCAATTAGTGCAGAAAGTGCCGGAACAAACCGAAGCTTATCGAATCACTTCCAAGCTATATATAGTGAAGCGTGTAGGGATTCTTGTCCCCATTGAAAAAGCCCTCATTGCCAATGGATATCAAGAAACCTTGTTAGTGACAAAAGATGATTTGGAGAAAACGTACTTTCATCGAGATGGGAAATTTGGGGAAATCTTCAAGCAGCCGGTGGAAGACATCTTTGTGGATTGGAATTTTCACGAGGACAAAAGTATGATGTGCTTTTTGCTGAAGTGAAGGGACGACAAAAAGGAGTGGAAGCGATCCACTATTTTATCGAAGCATAAGACAAGTGATGCTGTGTTCTTCTTTTAAATCCCAGTCCACAAAAATATCGGCGATGGGTTGCTTGAAAAGGTTTACAAAACGACTATCTAACCGAAAGTAGCTATTCTCCAAATCACTTAAGGTATCCAGAAGAATCTGCTGATATCCTTTTGCGATTAAAGCTTTTTCAATCGGGGTCAAAATCCCCATACGCTTCACTAAATAAAGCTTCGGGGTTATTTGGTAAGCCTCGGTTCGCTTCGGCTTTTTTTGGACCTGTGCACTGATTCGCTCGAATTCATCGATCAGCAAACTATATTCAGGGAAAAGGCCAATTTTTTCTTCAGACGTTGACATATCTTTTTCAAAAACAACGGTAATCATGCCTGTGTTCTTCTCGAATTTCCAATCATGGTAAAAGCTCTGGACATTCAGTTCAAATTCATGCTCGAGAACCCCTTTTAAGTTTTCAAGCACACTTTTCATCACAATGTTTCTTGAAAACTTGAGGTGATCAAGCTTTCCGTGCTCGAAAAGGATGACCTCCATGGGGGATAGAAACCCACGCAGATAGAAGACAAGAAAATGGTGTTTCGCAAATGCATGGCAGGAGTCAGGACCTCTGCCAAAGTTTTTTCTTATCAGCTTGCTGACTAAACTACTGATGTCCATTAACCTTTGCTGAATTGGGGTTGAATCGGACACTTGCATCCCCCCTTTAGTATAAAAATAAAAAGCCAAAATAGAAGCAAAAAATGCCTCTATTTTGGCTTAGGGATAAAGCAATAAAAACTGTCTAAACATCCACCGTGCTTTGGCTATGTTTGAGCGCAATTTATATTGTTATGTTCCACATCTTCCAAAAAAGTTCATTGTGAAGGATTATTGTAAAACCGAATCGATTTAGTTTATGAATAGCACAATCATCGTTGTCTCTTGCATCTTCTAAAAGCGGTTTATCTACCAATAACTTCTATATTTATTTATATGGAGACTAGCTCATTCATTTTACCTTAAAGTTTTTATCTTTTCAATAGATATCGAAGCAATCCGCTTCATGGGATTAGTTATAATGAACGAAACCGACGCACTTTTGCTATACGTAGGTTAAATTTGGTCAATACTTGGTAGCGACAAAACAACCAAAAAACCAAATTCA
>NZ_JAGGKT010000040.1 GCF_017873965.1 Ammoniphilus resinae
TCCTGTCACGAATCTGGTGTATTTGTGACAGAGTCACAGAAAAAGGGAGACTTCCTGTCACGAATCTGGTGTATTTGTGACAGAGTCACAGAAAAAGGGAGACTTCCTGTCACGAATCTGGTGTATTTGTGACAGAGTTACAGAAAAAAGAGGGTCTCCTGTCACGAATCTGAGGTATACGTGACAGAGTCACAGAAAAAGGGAGACTTCCTGTCACGAATCTGGTGTATTTGTGACAGAGTCACAGAAAAAGGGAGACTTCCTGTCACGAATCTGGTGTATTTGTGACAGAGTCACAGAAAAAAGAGGGTCTCCTGTCACGAATCTGGTGTATTTGTGACAGAGTAACTTAAATCACGCCCTCCTCAGTCCAAATTAAGCAGGAATCAAAGTTGAACACTACAGTGGCGAGGAGACTTTTTCATAGTGCCCCTACTGCATTTTATAACGGTTCTGGTACACAAACATCTCGTAATCTCGTTCGCACAATACACCACCTCTTTTCACAATTTTAATAACAAGATATGACTCTCTTTAAAATAAGTAATAGTGTAATAGCCATACTCTAGCTTTTTTATCTTGGTCATCCCCCAAACTCTCTATGGTTTTCTCTCATCCCAGGATGTGTAATAATAGAAAGAAAGTTCTGATTTACGAGGAGATAACATCATGAACCATACCAAAGGGCCTTTGTCCTTAGAGATCGCCATGAGACTTCAAAAAATGATATTAACAGAAAAAGAATATAAACCAAATGACAGAATACCAGATGAACGAACATTGGCGCTGAGACTGGGTGTGAGTCGGAACTCGATTCGAGAAGCGATTAAAGTCCTAGTAGGAAATGGTGTCCTGATCGTCAAACGGGGCGTAGGTACTTTTGTTGCTGACAACCCTGATTTTATTTCAGATCCCTTTCGTTTGTCTTTAATAGAAGACTACAGAGAATTACAGATCAAATGGTATGAAGTGCGTTTGATGGTTGAACCGGAAGCCATGAGACTTGTTGCAGAGCGGATCACGCCAAAAGAATTGGAGCAGTTAACTTTATTGGAACAAGAATGTGCGGATTTAATTAGGAATGGATTGGATTATACCATCGCTGACAACAACTTTCATACGTTTCTAGCAAAAGCGACCCATAATGAAATCATTGAGAGGCTGATTCAAGGGATCGGGGCTTCCGTCTCTTCAGGGATTGCCATGGGGAAAGATCTGGCCAGGCGGAATGCATTAGAAAATCATCGATTAATTGTAGAGTACATTAAGAAAAGAGATGGCACGGGTGCTTATCATGCCATGAGATTACATTTGCTTCAAGGGAAAGAAGATATCATGAATCAGTCCATTCGTGTAGAAGATGAAATGATTCAGTAAAGTGTGATGCCTTGTATAGATCACACTTTATATTTTTCAAAAAATTCCCAAAAGGTAGTACCAGTCTGATAGGAATACTAAAAATACTTTACATATTTCCGAAAAATATAGTAATATACACTCAAGTGGTAGAACCACAGAGTTGTGCACTCTAGGTGATTATGAAAAGGCTTTCGCGTGCATAACCATTGAAACGGATTGCTTTATAAATATTGATAATAATGAAAGAGGGGCGTAAATATGAGATTGGAAAATGAAGTGTTTGTTGTTACAGGTGCAAAAGGCGGAATGGGTAAGGAAACGGTGAAACGCTTTTTAGAAGAAGGAGCTTTCGTAGCCGCGATTGATTTGAATGTGGACGGTTTAGAGGAAAGTGATCGTTTGTTACCGATCGCCGCTGACTTAACAGATGAAGATGAGGTTGAAAAGGTAATCCGGATGGCCTATGAGAAATTTGGGAGAATCGATGGCCTCTTGAATATTGCTGGGATCGCGCAATCTGCTACACCGATTGAAGAGGTGAGCTTAGCCGATTGGGAAAAAATTATGCGTGTCAATGCCACTGCGCCATTTTTAACGAGCCGTGCCGCTGTACCGTATATGAAAAAACAAGGGTCTGGCGTCATTGTTAATATTGCTTCGATCTCGATGGTGAGACCTCGTCCTGGTTTAAATGCTTATGTTGCGTCAAAAGGAGCCGTTGTTTCCCTTTCACAAGCATTGGCAATCGAATTAGCCGAATATGGAATCCGGGTCAATGTCGTCAATCCAGGTCCAGCCGACACGAACATGCTTGGACAATTTGCATCAGAGGGTGCAGATGTTGATAGTATAAAAGAAACGATATTTAGAAAAAGTGTTCCTATGGGAAGATTAATTATTCCAAGTGATATTGCCAATTCTCTTGTATACCTATGTTCGAAAGAAGCAGCGATAGTGACTGGTTCTGTGTTCAATATCGATGGTGGAAGGGGGATCTAATTAGTGAAGGCAGTTGATGTACAGACACTAGGATGTTATATCAATGGTGAATGGACGGTCCCAGATGAAGCGAAATTAATAGAAGTCAAAAATCCAGGGGACGGTTCGGTTTTGGCCTATGTTCCTCGAGGAGATAAAGAGGAAATCGATCAGGCTGTACAGGCAGCAAAAACAGCGTTTCTTTCAAAAGAGTGGAAGGAACTCACCCCTTATGCTCGTGGCCAACTTCTCAACCAGATCGCTGAAATCATTCGTGAAAATAAGGAAGAGTTAGCCAGGTTAGAGACACTTGATGTCGGGAAGCCCTTGGGTCAATCCGCTGTGGATGTGGAAATTGCTGCCCGTTATTTTGAATACTACGCAGGGATAGCTGACAAGATTTTTGGGGAAACCATTCCCGTTGAGCCAGGAATTATTGATTACACAGTTCGCGAACCGATTGGGGTCGTTGGGCATATTATCCCATGGAATTATCCTCTGCAAATTGCCGCAAGAAGCATTGCCGTATCCATCGCAACAGGAAACGCAATGGTTCTAAAACCAGCGGAGGATACACCGTTAACGACACTAAAGCTCGCTCAGTTAATGGAAACTTTAGGGTTACCAAAAGGTCTTCTGAATGTTGTTACAGGTTATGGCTATGAAGCGGGTGCAGCCCTTTCGTCCCATCCGGATATTAATCATATTACGTTTACAGGCTCCGTTGAGACGGGAAAAAGGGTGATGGAATCCGCAGCAAAGAATATCGTTCCTGTTACCTTAGAGCTTGGTGGAAAATCTCCGAATATTGTGTTTGCTGATTGTAACGAAGAGCAGGCACTTGAATGGGTTCGCAAGTCCATTATTCAAAATGCAGGTCAAACTTGTTCTGCAGGCTCACGCTTAGTCATTGACAAATCAATTAAAGAGGATTTCGTTAGCAAACTTGTCGAAGCGATGGAAAAACTAACGATCGGCCCTGGAATGGATAATCCTGATCTTGGCCCCGTTTTATCGCAAAAACAATTTGAACGAATCCAAGAGTTTATCGATCTTGCAAAGCAGGATGGCATTACGATTGCAACAGGTGGAGAGCGTAAGTTAATCGAAGGATGCGAAAACGGTTATTATCTCAAACCTACCATCTTTGATAACGTTGCGGCAGATCACCATTTGGCACAAGAGGAAATATTCGGGCCCGTCCTTACGGTCACCACATTTGAGACAGAAGAAGAAGCCATTGCGATTGCCAATGGAACGCCATATGGTCTCGTCGCAGGCATCTGGACAGAAAATGTCGGTAGAGCCCACCGTGTTGCCAATCAACTGCAATGTGGCCAAGTATTTATCAATCACTATGGTGCTGGAGGAGGAATCGCCCAGCCATTCGGTGGATACAAAAAAAGTGGTTTCGGTCGAGAGAAAGGCCTCGAGGCACTGAAGAGTTATACCCAATTGAAGAATGTGGCGCTCAAGTATTATTAATAAATAAGGGTTAATGGAGTAGAGGAGAAATCTAATGAAAAAAATACTTACAAAATTAAGCATCTGTTTGATCGTACCAAGTCTGCTAGTGTTGGCTGGGTGTGGAGGTGGTGGTGGCAAGGATTCAGAACCTGCACCGACAGATTCATCTTCATCATCTGCTTCTGAAACTCCAGCCTCCGCTTCAAATGAGATTCAAGAGCGTACGGTTAAAGCAGGGTTGCCCGTACCTAAAGATTCCACATTAGGCCAGGGATTAGACAAATTTGCAGAATTAGTCGCGGAAAAGAGTGACGGTAAAATAAAAGTACAAAACTTTTATGATTCCTCTCTCGGCGATGACAAAAAAATGGCGGAAGCCTTACAGGCTGGTCTACAAGAGATTGCCATCACCAATTCCAGTATTATGGTTGGGAACGTGAAAGAACTTGGGGTGATCGACTTTCCGTTTATGTTCAATGATGAAAAACATGCCCATACGGTACTCGATGGACCGTTCGGGAAAAAATTGCTTGACGGATTGACTCCACAAGGGTTAATAGGGCTTACTTTTTGGGAAAATGGATTCCGCAGCGTCACCAATAGTAAGCATCCGATTGAAACGGTAGACGATTTGAAAGGCTTAAAGATCCGAACCATACAAAATCCAGTCCACATCGAAGTGTTTAAGAGCCTGGGTGCGAATCCGACGCCAATGCCTTGGCCAGAAGTCTTTCCAGCTTTAGAAAGTCACGCGATCGATGGTCAAGAAAACCCAGTGACGATCGTTGCGTCCTCAAGTCTGAATGAAGTGCAAAAATATATGAGCTTCACCAAACACTTGTATTCACCGATGCTATTTATGGTCAGTCAAAAGTTTTGGGACCAGCTATCCGACGCGGAAAAGAAAGTCTTCCAGGAAGCAGCAGTCGAAGCGGGAGCGTACCAGCGTGATCTTAACCTAAAGAGCAGCGAAGCCCTCACCGAAGAATTAAAGGCAAAGGGTATGCAATTTAACGATGTAGCACCGGAAGAGCGGGAGAAAATGAAAGAATTGTCCAAGCCTGCATTGGAACCATTCATTGATGAGATCGGCAGAGATGTCGTTCAGGAGTTCTTCGATGAAGTGGAGAAGGCAAAGTAAATAAATTGATTCCAACAATGTAAATTATAAAGTGCCCTGATTTTTATGTGATGAATCAGGGCTTTTACCTTTCCAGGGTTCTACCAACTGAGCTTCCTAAAGCCTCGATACAATTTACGGTCGATTTTAGTGGACTTACGGTCACTTTTTATATCTTTACGGTCGATTTTTTAATCGTTACTGTTAAAAATAAATTGAGTGGGGGATAAAGCAGGGGTATCCATTAGGTTTTTTTCAATTCTATTAGAATTAGCTTTACTTTTACTTAAAAAAAGAAAGGGAAAGAGAATGGACTCCCTCAAACAATCCCGTTTCCCCTCATTTCTCTTATTTACGGTCGTTTTCAACAGATTTACAGTCGTTTTTATAGGGGTTACGGTCAATTTTCTTTTGGCTAACCCACATATACCGTATAGGGTATACACCAAAACTGAAAACCCAAGGATTCCATCAGAAAAACGGAGGAGAGTACCTTAAATTGTACTCAAAGAAAAAAGTAACCGCCCCACTCCTGACCAAAGGTTGAAGGGTTGTTATTTTCTTCAAATAACCTCAAAATTTTAGGTCAGCCGCTCTTCTAGCGGCACTTAATTCTTCGACAGAGGTTCTTTTCTATTTTTCATTTAGAAGTTTCGTTACCTTTTCGTACAAATTAGGAGACCATTTATCAAACTTGGTATAGACCACCTGCGTGGCTTTCTTAAACGCATCAATGTCTACATCTGTAACAAATTTAACCCCTTTTTCCTCTAATTTCTTTTTCCATTCATTCGTTTGTTCTACGGCAGCTTTAGATTCTTCTGTTCCCCATTTTTGAAATTCTTCTACTAAAATCTTTTGGATGTCGGGAGGAAGTGTATCGAAATATTCTTTACCGATCACAAAGCCAGTCATAGCTTTAAAGTGACCTGTCATCGAGATGATCTTTGCGCTTTCGAATAACTTAGAACCATACAAAGTGGATAAAGGAGCTTCTGCTGCATCAACAACACCATTGGATAGTCCTGTATATACTTCAGACCATTCTAATTCAGTCGGATTCGCCCCCATTGCTTTTATCGTCTCTGTCCACATCACATTGGGAGGGACACGCATTTTCAAGCCTTTTAAATCTTCTGGCGTGCGAATCTCCTTGTTGCTAATAATATGACGATCGCCGAAGAACCAGTTGAAAGCCAGTACTTTTAATCCTTTGGATTCCATTTGTTTACTAATATCAGCAAACCAATCGGAGTTAATTAATTTATTATATTCCTCCGGTTTCTCTACTAGAAATGGACCATTTAGTATACCGAAATCAGAGATATAATCCTGCCAATATCCAGCATCCGAATTCCCAATGACTGCTGCTCCAGCTAATGCTTGCTCAAAAGTATCCTTGTTTGAACCGAGAGTAGAGTTAGGATAAACTTGAATTTCCACTTGACCGTTGGTGCGCTCTTTTATGCTTTCCGCGACTTTCTTTGCGTAAATATTAATTGGCTCGTTCTCAGGAAGAACAGTGGCTACCTTAATTATCATTTTTTCTTTATTCTCGGTGGGTTTACTTTCAGGTGTTTGTTGTCCATTTTGAGAGGTATTGCTTGGTTGGCTTCCACACGCAACAGTAATCATTAGCATCAACAATATGATCAAACAACGGTGAACTATTTTGAATCTCATAAACACGCTCCTTTCTCGATGATGACTTTTCCAACTGGAAGGGTACGACTTCCTGCCGTTTCGAAACCTCTTTGGATTTCTTGCAATGGATACTTGTGAGTTACAAGTGCTTTTACATCTAATTTTTGTTCAGACACTAATTGAATAACTTGATGAAAATCCTTTTTTTCATAAGACATAACACCAATTAAACTACGCTCACCCCTTTGCAATAAGGTCATGGGTATCGTAACATCTTTTAAAAATACAGCAGTTGCAGCGATTTTCCCGCCTCTTCGTGTTATTTCAAAAGCTGCTTGAAGCGTTTGCTCTAATCCGGCGCAATCAATGACTGCATCCAACCCTAAGGGAGAAATCTCAAAGGATTTTTGCTTCAAATTTTGTGTTAATGGATTGACCACCACATCTGCACCGAGCTGCCTTGCTAGATTCAACCTATGTTCCAGGGGATCAGAAGCAATTACCGTGGTTGCCCCCAGTGCTTTCAATACTTGCACGCATAGAAGTCCAATAGGGCCAACACCTAGAACTGCCACATTATGTCCGGAAACGGAACCAAGTCGGCTTACAGTATGTACTGCAACAGCCGCCGGTTCTACAAGAGCCCCTTCTATAAATGAAATATCATACGGAAGTTTGATTAAATTTTCTTCTTTAGCAAGAACATAGTCTGCAAAACCCCCGGGAATATGTGCTCCTATCACTTGTTGTTTTTCGCACAAATGAGGCGTTTCTTCAATGCATCTTGCACATTCACCGCAGCCGCTTAAGGGGAACAGCAGCACACGATCTCCCTTTTTCCAACCATTAGCTCCTATTCCAGCCTGTTCAACACTCCCTGCAACCTCATGACCCATCCTCAATGGCGGACGCAGGATTGGATGGTTTCCATGAAACATATGAAGATCGGAACCACATATTCCACAAGCTTCAACTTTAATTAAAATTTCATTTGGGCCGGGATTAGGTATATCTTGCTGTGCGATCTCAATACGTCCAATATCTACAAGTATGGCTATATTCATTTTAGTCCTCCATCACGTATAAAAGATTATGCAGAAGCAGTCCATCCACCATCAACATGTAATAAAGCACCTGTCATATAACTCGAAGCATCAGATAATAAAAATTGTACAACGCCAATTAATTCTCTAGATTTTCCGATCCGTCCCATTGGAATCCGTGTAAGCGTCAAACTGGACGCACATCCAAAATCTAAATAATATCTGTCATAATAATTCCCAGGAGGTGCTATTATGGCAGAAGTTACTAGAAAATT
>NZ_JAGGKT010000041.1 GCF_017873965.1 Ammoniphilus resinae
TTCAGCGTTTTTATAAAAATGGTCTATTATTTTTCCATCACTAGTGGCCTACTATTTTCTCAGCACGTGGTCTACTTTTTTATTGACATTCGCAGTGAGGAAGCAACTAGAAGAAAATCCATACCTTAGATTTACGTTTGGAGAATTAATTGATAGTAGACGATTCACCGTTAATAAAAATGAATTGCATCTAACTAATAATTGTAAAATACATGCTCTTTCTTCTACTTCATCCATCAGGGGTAAGAAACATCTTGGAAAACGAATGAGCAGTATATATTTGGATGATATTCAAGGGTTAGATGATGTCCTTACAGACCAGGCCAAACAAAAGAAAATGGAAACTTTTCAAAAGGATATTCTCTTTGCCGGAGATGAAGCAGTTTATCGTAACGGAAATAAGATTAAATCAGGAACAAAGTTTTTAATTTGCGGTACTGTTTTGGCTCCTGATTGTTTTATATCTAAACTTATTAGGGACAAAACATATAAAAGTATTGTGAAACGTGCGGTTCTTGTTGATGATATTGATGCTCTTTTTACAAATGAATATTGGTCAAGCTTTAGAGACTTATATTATGACAATAAGAATCAATATGCTGAAATCGATGCAAAGAACTTCTACTATGAAAATGAAGATGAGATGAAGTTTCCAGTTCTATGGGAAGATAAATGGCATCCGATTGAAATTGCATTAAAATATTATTCTGACCCAATAGGATTTAAACAAGAAATGATGAACGATTCAACAATATTAACAGGTGGTAAGTGTTTCTTTGCTGTGAAGACAATACCTAGAACTGAAATGGATGATATAGATTTTGATCGAAGCATCATGACTGTTGACTGTGCTGTTGAAGTTGGTAAAAGGAATGACTATACATCTATCTGTGTTGGATCAAGGGGAATAAATGGTCATCGTTATATTAGAAAAGGTTTATTGATGAAGGTTGATTTTGATACATATGTTAAAAAAGTCATTGGACTTCTAAAAGAATTTCCTGAACTCACACACATCATTATTGAGAAAAATACATATCAAGGTGTAGACGCAAAGGAAATTCAGAAGAAAATTGATGAGGATCAGCAGTTATCAAATAGAAATATTACTATTGTTAACGAGAGACAAATGAAGAATAAAGAAAATCGTATTCGCGCAATGTCTGGAAAAATAAATAATGGATTTATAATTTTTGCAAAAGAGGATGAGGATTTTTACAATCAGATTCTTGAATATCAAGGCTCAGATATTGGTCATGATGATGCAGCCGATACAGTAAGTGAATTCGATTCAAGAATTGATGAAATTGAAATTAGAAAGGAAATCAAGTCCATCCCTAGAGGGTGGCTTTTTTGATGAGGTGGTGGAATCGTGACAAATGAAGAATTAATTTTAAAGATGTTGGAACAGTTAGCACTCCAACAACTGAAGTATAAAAAATTGAATGACTATTATCAAGGAAATCATAGAATCCTTTCAGAACCCTCTAAGGTTGACAATACCAGAGCAGATGAACGAGCAATATTTAATTATTGTAGAAAAACAGTGTTAAATTATACTGGTTATATTTTAGGTAAACCAGTAAATTATTCAAGTAAATCAGGGAACAAAGAATTTCTTGATTACATTGATTTATATTACTCCTATTGGGAAAAGGAACATAATATACACTTAAATCAGACTAGGCTTATTAACGGAACAGCATATGAATTATCATATATCAATCCAAATGGAGAGTTTCAATCAACTTTCTTTAGCCCATTAGAGATGATTGTTCTACACGATGGGACAATTGATAGGAATGTTTCTTTAGCAGTTAGAAAGTATAAGGTTCAGTTTGATGATATGGAATATGTAGATGTATGGGACAATGAAAACTTCTCCTCATACTCCCTCAAGGATGCCAAATTAACCCTTCTTGAACAAAAACCACACTTCTTTTCTCGATGTCCAGTAATTGAAGTTCCAGGTAATGATTTAAAAAAATCCGTTTTTGATGATATTACTCGAATAGTGGATCTATACAATAACATTCACAGTACAGCAGCGAATGAAATTTTAGACCATAGACATGCTTATTTAGTTATAGAGAATGCTGACTTATCTTTTGAAGATGCACAGAAAATGAAACAAAATGGGATTATTCTCACTCCTTCAGGAAGTAAAGTATACTGGGCAACAAAAGATACAAATGGGGCATTCGTTAAGGATATGTTAAAGGATTGGCAGGATGAAATATACATCCAGACCAACCAAGTTAATTTAAACGAAAATTTCCAAAGTAATACATCAGGAGTTAGTGTTAGGCTGAAACTTCAGGAATTGGAAAATGTAGTTAGCATTCAAGAATCCATCTTCGAGAAGGCATTAAAGAAACGATTACAGTTATTCTGTGAATGGTTGCGACTTAAATTTAATAAGGATTTTGATTTTAGAGATATATCCATTTCTTTCGTACGAAACATTCCAGTTGATGAAAAATCTATAGCTGATATGGTGGTTCAACTACAAGGTATTTTGCCGAATGAAGAATTAATTTCTTGGTTGCCGAGGGTTTCTAATCCTGCTGCATCAATAAAAAAATTGAAAGAAGAACAGGGTTCAATGGGATTAGATGATATGTTCCCAGATTCAAATATTACTGGTGGTTCTAATGGCTGATCTAGAAAAGGAACTACTTAAAAAGGTTGAATCTTTGTTTAATCTCAGCGATGAACTGCATAAAGAAATCTTAAAAGCCTATAAAACTTCGCTTGATTCTGTCCGTGAAATGCTTGCAAAATTTTATATTAAATATGCGGTGGATGGTAAACTCAACTATTCGGATTTAATGAAATATAATCGGTTGCTTTACCTAGAAGAGCAGATAAAAGAAGAGGTCAAAAAACTTGGTGGGATTGAGTTGAAACAAGTGAAGTTAATCCTTAAAGATATTTACCAACAAGCCTATTATCAGACTGCCTACACCTTGGAATCTGCGTCACAAGTTGCTATATCATTCTCACTCTTAAAGCCGGAGTTTGTAAAAGAAGCTGTAACCTTCAATTGGTCAGGAGTTCCTTTCTCTGAAAGGATATGGGGGAATCATGATGGCCTTGTGAAAGCACTTAGAACACAATTAACGAGAGGTATCCTTGAAGGTGAGAGTTTAGATAAATTAGCCAGAAGAATTAAGAATGAATTTGATTCTAAGGCTTATCAAAGTCAGCGTTTGGTGAGAACAGAGTCTGCAAGGGTAATCGCTCAAGGGCAGTTAAATATCTATGAAAGTAGTGGAGTAATTGAGAGGGTTCAATGGATGTCTACCTTAGATAGCAAAACAAGTCAAATCTGCCGTGAGAGGGACGGAAAGATATTCAAATTAGGTGAACAACCAGTTTGTCCAGCCCACCCAAATTGCCGTTCAACTTACACTCCATATTTGGGTAAGGAATTTGAAATCAAGAAACGTAAGGACAACCAGACCAAAGAAATCATTCCTTATAAAAATTATGAAGAATGGTATCAAGCCAAGGTTAAAAAATAGTCATTTTCCTATTGTGGAGAGTGGCTTTTTTATATGTCTTTTTGTCTAAGTTGCAGACTTTAAAGAACAACGTGGATTAAACAAATAAAATAATGGACTTTTGAGGCATGTACTCGGGAGGACTAAGGAGGCTATTTTTATGGATTTACAAGCAGTACAACAGTTTTTGGAGCAAAGCAAGGATCAAGAGGATGTAAAAAGCTACTTGCAGGGGTTATCTCAAGTAACACCTGATGGAGCAAAGGCATTTCTTGAAACGGATGAAGGTAAAAAACTTCTACAGCCCCAACTTGATAGTTATTTTACTAAAGGGTTAGATACGTGGAAGAAAAACAACCTTGAGAAGCTAATTTCTGAGGAGGTTTCTAAAAGGAATCCACAGGAAACACCTGAGCAAAAGCAACTTCGAGAATTACAAGAAAAAATTAATCAAATGGAGCAGGAGAAGACAAGGGAAGCACTTAAAAATGTTGCTTTAACTCAGCTTTCCCAAAAGAAACTTCCTGCTAATCTGGTAGACCTCTTAATTGGTAAAGATCAAGAATCAACTCTTGCAAATTTAACCAAGTATGAAGAAGTGTTTACTAGTCATCTCCAGTCTTTAGTTGATGAAAAATTAAAATCAGGTGGTTCTATTCCAAAAGATGGACAACCACCACAAACATTCACAAAAGAACAAATATCTTCTATGTCCCCCGATGAAATTAATAAACATTGGGATTCAATTAAAAATACTAAACTCTAAAATTTGAAAGGTAAAGGTGATTTAATCATGGCAGTAACTAATTTCATTCCAACAATCTGGGAAGCACGTTTAATGGCAAATTTTCATAAGGCATCTATTGCAGATGTGATAACAACTCCTCCTACTGAAATTAAAGGTAATAAAATTACGTTTAATAAAGTTGGGGCTGTAGCAGTTAAAGATTATGCAGGTTCTGTTACTTTTGATGGACTATCTACTTCCAGCGTAGATTTGAATATGGATCAGAAGAAGTACTTTGCATTTAAGGTATCAGATGTAGATAAAGTTCAAAGTGCAGGGGAGTTAGTTGATGCTCATACGGCTGAAGCTTCTGCAACTCTACAAGAAACCGTAGATTCTTATGTGCTTGGATTATATACTGGAGCAGGAAGTTCTATTGGTGATGATACTACACCTATCGCTTTGACGGAATCCAACGTTTACAATAATATTGTAGATCTTGGTACTAAATTGAGCCAAAATAAAGTTCCTATGGCTAATCGTTTTGCAATTATTAATTATGCAGTATTGGGACTTCTAAGTAAGGATGCTCGTTTTACTGCTCAACCTACTGTACTTGAAAATGGCGTAGTTGAAGGGCAGAAAATCAATGGTCTACAAATCGTAGTTTCTGAAGAAATTGCAAATGTAACTGGTAAATACAAAATTCTTGGATTACATAAATCTGCTATTGGTCATGGTAAGCAAATTGATGAAGTTGAAGCAATGCGTTTACAAGATGATTTTGCAGATGGTATTCGTGGATTGATGGTCTATGGTGCTGGTGTGCTACGTCCAGAAGCGATTGCAGTTCTAACGGCAACAATTGCTTAATTTAACAAAATAATTCATAACGGGTAGGGGATTAACCTCTATCCGTTTTATTTTAAAGAGGTGATAATATGTTTTTCCTAAATAAAGATACAGGATTAATTTGGGAAGTGGTTGATGCTGATAGTATTAAACGTTGCCAGAATGATTCTAACTATGAAGAGGTAGAGAAACCAAGAGTTGAGCAAGAAGAAGCATCCAAATCCGCTAAGAAACCTGCAAAGAAGTAGGTGGTATAAGTGGCTACTCTAGATAATGTGAAAATCCTTCTGGAACTTGATCTTTTAGAATCAAAACAGGACAATCTGTTGAATTTGTACATCCAAAGGTCAACAGATTTTATTTTAAATTATTGTAATCTGACTGAAGTTCCTGTCTCACTCAATAGTGTTTTAGAGGATATTGTTGTTTTTCGATACCGAAATAAAGGAATAGAAAACCTTAAATCTGAAACATTAGGTTCCCATTCTGCTTCATTTCTTGATGGACTACCTTCTGATATTATGCAGCAGTTAAACACTCATCGGAGAGTGAGGGTTATATGAGATTACCTAAGACAGTTCAAATCATTGATATTGAGAAGCAATATGACGATCTAGGAAGGTACTTGGGGCAAGAAGAAATTGTTGTAACAGAATTTAAGGCTGAAATTGAACCGTATTCCACTAAATTAGCGGAAACATTTTATGGAACAACAGTGACGGTTACAAATCGTTTATTCTGCTATCCCATTTCACAATTGGAACTAGGTTCAATTGTGAAATGGGGAGATAAGAAGTTCCAGGTTACAAGTTTAATGGACTACGAAAGACACTTTGAAGTCCTATTGGAGTTGAGATCATGAGTAAATTTGATGAAGCAATTCAATTGATGATGAAAAAAAGGGATCAAGTAATTAAAAAGGTTGCTTTGTTTGTGGAGGGACAGTCAAAGGCAAATGCACCCGTTAAAACCGGGGAACTCAGGCGTAGAATTACCCACGCAACGGAAACAGATGAGAAGGAAAGTAGGGCAAGAATTGGAACAAATTTGGAATATGCTGCTGCGGTTGAATATGGTACTTCTAAGATGAAAGCACAACCATATCTGAGACCAGCGATTGAACATAACCTTGATCAAATCAAGGGAATTATTCATAAGGAACTAAAATTATGATTCAATCTATTCTTTCCTATCTCAAATCCGATTCAGAACTTTCCTCTCTTCTTCAGCCTACAGCCCAAAATCCTAAGATATTTGAATTTGAGCATTCCGATTTAATTGATGACCCATATATCATTTACAATTACAATCCTGTCAATGTTGAAGCGACAACTCAAAATAGGGTTGAATTTCGTGTGGTATCTTTAAATCCTTCGACAATGGATGCAATAGCAAAAGCAATTATGCGATTAATGAATTTTAAAAATAAACCAGGATTCATTTCAAATGGGGAGTCCATCTATCACTCGGCTTATGTTGGTGGTGGACGATTGAAAGATCCTGATGATAAAACACATCAGCAAATTTTAATTTTTAACGTGAAATCAAACTAAATGAAAGGTTATGGTGATGCAATATGGCATTAACTACAAATGACAATACTCAAGTTATCCTTGGTTCTGGTGATTTGTTCCTTGGAACTGTTGCCAATGTTGATACAGCAACTGAAACAGAAATTGAAGCAGCACTTTCTCATGTGGGTGCTATTTCAGGTGGGGCATCTTTACAGTATGCACCTACCTATACAGATGTTAGAGGTGGAAGAAGTAATGGAATCGTAGCAAGTTTCTTGACTTCAGAAGATGTAACTTTTACGAGTGGTATTTTACACTTTGATTTAGATAACCTTGCAAAGATTAATCCTGCCGTTGTAACTACTGATGCAACAACTAATACTAGGAGACTTGGTTTAGGTGGTGTAAATGCTTTAAATATCAACTATCTCAGATTCATTCACACCAAGCCAAGCGGAAAGAAATTAACAGTAAATATTTATAAAGCAAAAAATACTAATGGTTTTACATTAACTTTTGACCCTTCCAAGGAAACCGTTATAGATGCTCAATTTAAGGCACTTGCAACAGGTAAAACAGATGGTAACTTGGTCGAAATTCTTGAAGAGCTTGACACTACAGTATAACAACTAAGGGGAGGATGAATAATCCATCCCCATTTTTTTATTTATCTAATTTAGGAGGTTTTGTTACTGACGCGCTATAATGCCCGTAAATTGACGGTTTTAAATGACCTTAATTTGACGGGCATCTTGACCAGAAGGGAGGTGGGAAATCCACC
>NZ_JAGGKT010000042.1 GCF_017873965.1 Ammoniphilus resinae
TTCGCTCGACTTGCATGTATTAGGCACGCCGCCAGCGTTCGTCCTGAGCCAGGATCAAACTCTCCAATAAAAGTTTGTTGTGCTCATTTCGTCATCACTGACGTTTAAAATGTCAATTATTCATTGACGTTGACTTGTTTGGACATGATTCTGTTCAGTTTTCAAAGAACATTCATTTTTGCTTTCCGCCGAAGCGACAAGATCTAATTTATCATGTTTCGTCGTTCGTTGCAATATATATTTTTTTCCAGTTAACCTCTTATAGACTTTGCAGTCATTAGGTTAATAATAAATATGGTACCGAAGGTCGGGGTCGAACCGACACTCCTTGCGGAACACGATTTTGAGTCGTGCGCGTCTGCCAATTCCGCCACTTCGGCATCTAAAACTAAAATGGTGAGCCATACTGGACTCGAACCAGTGACACCCTGATTAAAAGTCAGGTGCTCTACCAACTGAGCTAATGGCTCTCTATACATGGCGGAGCTGACGGGACTCGAACCCGCGACCTCCGGTGTGACAGACCGGCGTGAACTCCAACTTCACCACAGCTCCTACTTTTGGTTGCGGGGACAGGACTTGAACCTGCGACCTTCGGGTTATGAGCCCGACGAGCTACCAACTGCTCCACCCCGCGATAATTCAATTTTAATGGTGGGCGCTGACGGGATCGAACCGCCGACCCCCTGCTTGTAAGGCAGGTGCTCTCCCAGCTGAGCTAAGCGCCCATGGTGACCCGTAGGGGATTCGAACCCCTGAATGCATGCGTGAAAGGCATGTGAGTTAAGCCGCTTCTCCAACGGGCCATATTAAAAGCGACAAGTGTAAATATACCATGCCAATAGGAATCTTTTCAAGTACTAATTTATGTCATCAAGGAAGGACATAAATTTTTCTATGCCCTTCTCAGACGCTGTTCAATTTCTTCTGTTGAAAATCCCATTTCCTCTAATAAAACCCGAACAGATTCAACGGCTTTAACAGATACTTCATGTTCAGCCTCTTCATAATATCGAGGTGGTATATAGAATCGTAAAGCTTTTGTAATCACATCCATGAGTTGACCTTTGGATCGTGTGATATGTGATGCCTTAAGAATTGCTTGATATTCAATTTCTCTTAAATGAATAGTTAATTTTCGCTTTCCTTCTGGTTGCTCGCAATATTGACGAATAATTTGTGTTGGCTGATAAGCATGTTTATTTCGCTCATGCAGGGACATTTCTTTCTCATTCAACGTCCGTGGTGAGCCGGAATTTTGAAATTCTTGTTCTAATGATGAAATTTCCCTTAGTAATTGTTCTTTTTTTGAATTTAGAAACTCGAGTGAGCCCATTACTTCTTCATATACTGCCAGCTTTTGTTTCAATACCTCCATTTCTTCTTTTTTACTTTCCTGTTTTTCATTATCTCTCGGCCGAATATTTAGGTTCCCTAGTATATTGTCGATGGATTTTTCAATTTTTTCTTTACTGTTATACCTCGGCTTCGACACGTGAAACCAACTCCCTTGTGAAAAGTTCATAGGACTTAAAAGCAGAGCTATTTCGGTTGTAAGCTAACAAAGTAGAGGATTCATATTGCGATTTTTCAACAGCAGCATTTTGAGGTATAAAAGTTTCAAACAGAAGGTCCCCAAAATATTCAGCTAGTTTTTCTCTTGATGTTTTTGCTGTCGTATAACGGCTATCTACCTTGGTATTAAGGATCCCTAATATCTCAAGCCCCGGATTACACCCCTCTTTAATCTCGTGGTATTTTTCAATTAAGTTCCCCATGCCAGTTAAAGCATACCTGGAACTATCACATGGAATGATTACGTAATTTGATGCAACAAGCGCATTTACGGTGAGTAAAGATAATGAAGGGGGGCAATCAATTAAACAATAGTCATATTCACCTGCCACAGCAGAAAGTATCTTTTTTAAGCGATATTCTCGGTTGATTGAATTCGCTACCTGATCTTGAAAACCATCAAGCAGAATATTAGATGGGAACACATCACATTGAATAGTTTCAGAAAAACGCTTCACCTTTTGAATTTCATCCTTTAAGAAATTATTGGTAGAAAGCAACATTAAATGATAAATGGTTTTTACCTCTTCCGATCCATTGTATACCCCAGCGGAATCAGAGCAATTAGCTTGTGGATCCATATCTACTAACAATACTTTTTTCCCCATTCCCATTGCCAAACAAGAAGCGGTTGTTATCGCTGTCGTGGTCTTCGCTACTCCACCTTTATTGTTGTAAAACGAAATAGTAATCACCGCAGTTCTCCTCTCCCTAAATTCCTTTTTTTTAAATAGTTCGTTGTCCAAATTCCATATCCTTTAAATACATAAATACGTACGTATAATATTTTAATCAGATACAGTGCAACTGTGTTTTTCATGTATAGTACAATGGGGACAGAAAGGAGTCGATGGAACATGAATAAAAAAGAAGCAGCCAGTCTTTTAAATGAACTAACCCAACAAATTGAAAAATTAGCCCAGCAATGGGGAACAAATGATATGTCCAATTTGCCTAATGTGAAATTAGAATTGCAAGAAAAGCTGACTGAAGCAGCCAATCATTTAAAGGAAATAGATAAAAAAATTTTAAATTCCTTGGAAAAACAAATTGAAACCACGAATCACCCTCATTCCGCGATTAAACATGCCATTCTACAGGAGACTAAAAAGTTAAAATGGGAGCTTTACCGTCATCATAAAGATCCCATTGAAAGACAGTCAGTTAAAGCATTTTCAGCTGCCAGTAAAAGAAAGGAAGACAGTCTGAATCAACTTCCTTCATTTCAATTTCTTTCTGAGCCCTTGCGTGTACAAAAAGAAGATATGCTCATTGAATATCATACAGGTGAAATCTTATCTGCAATGGATCAAAAAGTATTTATGGGTCTACAAGCCTTATGGAAAACCAAGGGAGAAGGGCAACGAGTTGTTTTTACCTATTATGAATTAGCAAACCTCATTGGTTTTCCTACCAAAGGAAGTGGTTATCGATTAATTGACGAGGCCCTAAACTCGTTATTTAATACAAGAATTTTTCTTCACCATACTTCTCAGCATTCCGAAGAACTTGAGGTAGAGAAACAGGGAATGTATCGCCTTATTTCTTCTATTCAGAAGACGAATTTTAAGAAAGGAGAAAGTAATGCACAGTATTATGAGGTGTATTTTGGGGATTTGGTTTATCAGAGTTTGGAACAAGGTTTTTATTCCTACATAAGCATGCCTTTAATTAGAGATCTACAATCGGATACTGCACAAATTTTATATGTTTTATTATGTAGTTTAGCACCCAAACATAAAATCATCGAACAAGAATTATCCTATTTTGTCGATATGTTAGGAATGAGTGTAGCACGTCCGGCCATTCAAAGAAATCTTTTAGAAACTGCCATTAAAGAATTGATAGAAAATAAAATTCTTGAAGGATACGAAATTTTTAATGAAGGAAGAGGAAGATATTTATTCCGTCTTTTTTTATCTGAGGCGATAACAGCTAAAAAGTTACTTCGGGATCCCGTTCAACAACAAACGGAGTCATTTAATATCAATTTACCTTCATCCTAAAAAAATTTTAGGATTTTTTCTTGTGGAATTGGAAGAAATGTAAAAAAACGGGAGTTTACATAATGCCCTAATGTAAACTGTAGGTAAGTAAAATTATAGTATTAATAAACAGTTTTTTATATTTATAGAACGAACGTAAACTGTAGGTAAGTAAAATGGGTATTTTACTTACTTTAAATAAGTTTGTTTTTTTCCAATGTAAACTGTAGGTAAGTAAATTCACACAAAAAAACCATAAAATTTAAATGGTTTGAGGAACAACGTTAATTGTAGGTAAGTAAAAGCTTGGATATGCAATGGTATTTACTGTAATTATTTGTAATAAAATTACATTTATTCAAATAAATGGGTTAAAACGTAAACTGTAGGTAAGTAAAAGCTTGGATATGCAATGGTATTTTTTTACAAAAGCCGTTACTTGGATATGCAACGTAAACTGTAGGTAAGTAATGCCTATTTTTCATTCATATGCTACAGTATAAAAGTGTGTTTTTTCTCGATCAAAAAAGGGGGTGAATGGGTTGATCCATCGCGATTTATGTAATCCAATGAATACAAAAAATTATAGTCCACTTCGGATGCAATTTCATTTTCTTCTGTCACGTTATGTATGTTGGGATGGATTGATTCCACTTACCCGTTCTGAAATGGCTTTCCTTTTATCTTGTGATATTCAATCGATCCATAAATTCATTAAAAAAGGAATTCGTGAAGGGATCCTTTCCTTGGTAGGAGAGCGTATTTACCTTTTAAAGCGTGTTGAAAAATACACTGAGGGATATGTAAAACATTATCCTTTTTTGGAGTCTGCCGATTTTAAAGGATTAAGTATTCATGCACAACGATTTATTTTATATACCCTATGGGCAGGCGTGCATACAGGAAGACCTCTAAAACGTGAAATTACTGCCCTATATCATTCCAATGAAAAACAGGGGGTACTTAACCTTTATTCCCGTGCGCCTATTTATAATGTGCTTGAGGAAGCGGAGAATTTCTTAAATTTGGAGGTTTTTTCCGCAATGGGGAAGGAATTTGTGAGGGTTTCCGGACTAAAAGAACCCTTTGCTTCGCAGAAAGCACTTCCGAACCAAGGAGAAATGAAACTTTTAGAAAATGTATTGCTGGAAGAACAATGTGATGAATTTATTTCCGAATCCTCGAAAGAAGAAATTTTAAAAATAAAAAAGCATTATGTTTCTGCCCTCAATTCCTCTATTGGAAATGAGCTATTTTCTCATGCCTTAAAAAATCTTCTCTCCATCCATAAAATATTTGATCTTGATAATCGAGGGGAAATAGGCATTTATTTGCGATCCATTTTAAGTGACTTGGAAGTAAAGATTCTTCCTACCCTTCGTAAACGAATTGATTATGTAAAACAAGCCATTAAATATTCAAAAGAAATGATTAGTCAGTATTCATCTCATTTAATTCAATCCTTTGAAAAAAAGATGGATGAACTTAGAAAAAATGTAAAAGTTCTTCTATCTAAGAAACACTTAAATAGTAATAGTAATAGTTCCTCTCCTCCGTCTTTCCCCTTTTATAATTGGTTAGAAGAAGAAGTCTAATTTACAACGATCCTTCTGTTCTACTGGGTGGTTGGATTTTAGCATGCATTTCTTTACGGATTTACCTAAACCTCTTTACTTCATATTTAAAAACAGCCTAGAAAAAGACCAAAAAGCAGAATTAAATTTCTACTTCTGGTCTTTTTTGTATTTTTTTACCAAAATGTGGATTTTTTAGATCGTTTCTGCTTAATATTCAATTGTGGATTATAGATTTAACGATGTGTGTATTAGAAAAAGTATTGTAGAAATTATATTTTGGTATGTGTATTATAATTGAAAAGTTTTTTAAACCGTTGATTTTATTGTAACAATCCTTACTCAAATAACATGCTAATGGTATTTAATAATGGTATTTAACAATATTATTTATCTAAATAAAATATGACTAATTTACGTTTCTTCTCAAATAAAAAATGTCGTGGAAAAAAAAATCCACGACATTTAATGTATTTGAGGTATTTGTTTTTTCCCATTTAAATTAAGAAAAATAAATTTTATTATAACTTAAAGTTGCATAGAATTAATAATGCCATAAAAAATAAAAACCCCTCTTCTAAAATAAGAGGGGTTTTTATTTCAACCTGGCAACGACCTACTCTCCCAGGGCTTATACCCAAGTACCATCGGCGCTGAAGAGCTTAACTTCCGTGTTCGAGATGGGAACGGGTGT
>NZ_JAGGKT010000043.1 GCF_017873965.1 Ammoniphilus resinae
ACCATATGGGCTCGTACGGGGTTTAAGTGGATGTATTTGCTGGTCTCCAATTGATACGCATCGGTTTCAATGAGCTCCGCCCGGTAACGGCCTTGGAGTAAGTGACCTACAAAATGGTATTTTTGGTTAAAGTAAATCGAGTACAGCATATTGATTCTTTGCATGATTTGGTTGATTGGGATATCAAGAGTCTCCATTTGGAGGTGTACGTGGTTTGTCATTAAACAATAGGAGTATAAGTGGAAGGGAAAAATTTTTCTGACATACCGAAGGGTGGTGAGGTAGTACTCGCGATCTTCATCATCCCGAAAAATTTCATGACGGTGATTTCCTCGACACATGATGTGGTAGGATGCACCTGGATACCAAATACGGTGTTTTCTTGCCATGGACTCTCCTTTCTCTGAGGGTAGGGGTTAATAGAGGAAAATATCCGGGGTCACTAATTTCAGTGTATTTTATATTTTACAATATTATTTTTAGTTTGGGAATAGCTTTCATAGATATCAAGTAGAAAATTTCATGTGGAGAAAGTCCTTTATTCGAGGTGACAATGAAGGAGATGCTTTTAGAATAAACTTCTACCACATCTGTTCCTGTCCAACGATTCCTTGATAAAATTACGCAAAAGTACGAAATAATGATGCTAAAAAAAGAGGATAGCCTCTTTCTTAAGTTCGACATGTTTCGACTGGGGTCAGACCCCTGCCGAAGGGGAAGCGCGACAGCGCTTCGCCGTCTGCGATCTTTTAAAGTTTGAAAAGGGATAATTTTTGTTTTATTGATGTTGAACTTCGCAAAGCTAACGCTTTAGCTCAGTGATGGGGTCACTTGAGTAAACTAACAACTTCTTCAGCTTCTTTGTCCTTTTTTCGCTGCGCATTTGGATTATCCCAAATTTCATAAATGATACGAGGTTCTCTTTCAATCATTTCTTTTGCCTTTTCATAATCATCTTGACTAAAAGCATTAATAATTTTTATTAAATCCCCTCTGTTCAAAAGAAGTACACCATTGACCCCAGCAAGAGTTTCACAAGAATCAGTATATTTTGTAGTACACACAACAATAGCCTTTTTAGCTTGAAAATAATTACGGGCTGTGTAAACCTGTTGCACTGCGTCAATCCCTACCTGATATTCCTCACTATATCTCTTGGCTTGAACAATGCTGCGAACCCCACTTCGATCCGTAAAAACCAAATCCGCCCCAAAATCATGACTATCAACCGTTTTGTAGGCATCACTATAACCTAATGCTAGAAATAATCTATATAGATACATTTCAAATTCCGAACCATCTTGCATTTCGTCAATATGATTAATTGTAATATCTTTAAGATCATATTCTCCTAGGCCTTGATTTGAAAATTGACGTTTCTGGCGAAATTTAACAACTAATAAATAAATACCTATAACTAAAACAGACGTTATTATTAAACTGCCTATTACGAATTCCAATATTACCTCTCCTTAATTTATTCCTTTTTTCTTACATCTTGTCTTAGCCCAAGAAATACTTTAATTAAATTGAAAAGGGTAACCTCAAATAATATCCCCTATTATTGCTAGCTTAATAAATTTCAAAAAAGGATAGCTGAGCAACGTACACCTAGCGTTTAACAAATGATTTACTACTGGTTAAGTTTACCTTCAAATTGTAAACTTCCCAAAGCGACGCTTTAACCCAGAGATGGGGTCAGCCCCATTAGTGAGGTGAAGCGCGGCAGCGCTTCGCCTTCTACTAACGAAGTTTATCAAGTAAACTGTAGTAATAATAGGTCTTTGATCTGATTTTCCCGTCTGAGAAAATAATTTTTTCTTCTTCGAGTCTATTTAAATATCTTCTGATAGTTGGCTCTGAAATACCTGTTTCTGCTGCGAGGCTCTTTGAAGTGAAGATAGGTCGTTGAAACATTACATTCATTACCTTTAAAATATTACTACTGTTAATGATCTTCGCTGATTTTTCCATATCCTCTTCATATAAATCATTTATATCTCTGATCAACTCCACATTTCTTTTTGCTTGGATGTGTATACAATCTAAGAAGAAACCAATCCATTGATTCCAGTTCTGTTTGTACCTCGTATCATTTAAAAATCTATAGTACTTATGTTTATCCCGTTCCAACACATCACTTATAAAGAAATTGGGGTAGTTGATCACTTCCTTATTGTACAAATACAATGGTATCAATATCCTCCCAATCCTTCCATTCCCATCCAAAAAGGGATGAATAGTTTCGAATTGTGCATGGATAATTGCAATCCTTATTAGCTCATCATAATTATCAGTTGGATCATTAATATACTGATCAAGATTTGAAAGATACTGATCTAAAAGCTGTGGTTCGGGCGGAATATAGGTTGCTGTTTCAATGGTGCACCCTTCTGGTCCTAAGAAATTTTGGATTCTGCGAAACTCCCCAGGGGTGCGGTTAGCCCCCCTAACTTTACCTCCGAGTAATGTAGAGTGCATGATCTTAAAAAGCCTTGAAGATATAGGTAAATTTCTTAGTAATTCCAATCCTTCATTTAACGCACGATAATAATTTATTGCTTCTTGTGTATCTTTGTTTACCTTCCTACTTTGGGCCTCTACCTCCATAACTTCGTCCAAAGTAACTTGGGTCCCTTCGATTTTAGTTGATTGTACTGCTTCCTTTAACATTACTGGCCTTAATAAGTATTGTGGTTCTAGTTTTGAATTATTAAGCAAAGTCTGGTATTCGACAATACTTTTATTCGCATCAATTAACTTACGAATTAAGCTGATTTGGTTGACGATTTCATCACTCAACGGTAACATAAGCGGCACAAAAGGCTTTAACTTCACGATCACTCCCCCTATCGTTCAAAATAAAATAATTATGATTGTAATCATCAAAAATAGTTTTATTACGATCAATTTTATCTAATTTTGTCTTTTATTATACTCGTTTCATTACCTTTTGTTAAGTAAAAACCCTTCGGTCATATACCAAAGGTAAAAGTAGTCAAGTTACTTTTAAATTAGCGAGGAAACGTAGTCGTCAAATAGCCCACACCTAACAAACTAGATGAGGGCTTTGTATAATTTAGCTATTCTTTTTAAAGACTTAGCAGTGCGTTATTGGTTCTTGTCCACATAATCGTTTCGTAAAATATTTGTTTTACGAAATAATGTTGCTAAAAAAAGAGGATAGCCTCTTTCTTAAGTTCGACATGTTTCGACTGGGGTCAGACCCCTGTCGAAGGGGAAGCGCGGAAGCGCTTCGCCGTTGACGATCATTTGCGTGGAGAGAAGGGCTTGTTGTATTCAACTACGGCGAGCTAACGCTTTAACATACTGAGGAGGCATCGTCCTATGCTTGGCCGGCTGGTATCACTTATATTTCTTGATGAAGAACCTTCTCCGATCACTATGATGATTTGTCCTTCACCCCCAGATACTTTTTTAGGGCTTCTTGCAATATATGAGAAAAATTGACGTTGTTTTCTTGGGCTAAATCATCAAGCCATTTTGGGATCGTGAGAGTTTTCTTCACGGCTTTATTTTCCATCTCATGTCGGAACGGAGGCATCCATACTTCTACTAGTACCACTGCTTGATTGTCTTCCACTCTCAATAATTTTACTTGTGTTGGATCTGGAATAGTTTCGCCTTCTTGCTCCATCCCATACAATTGTAAGGCCAAAGCCTCTTTCGCCATTCGCAGGGCCTCTTCTTCAGTGTTCCCACAAGTTAAACATCCGGGGAGGTCTGGAAACTCAACGGATATTCCATCATCTGCATAATCAAAAATGGATGGGTAAATATATCGATCTTTCAACTTTATCAACTCCAGTTGATATATTATAATATTTCTAATAACCCGGCTTGCTTTAATATGCTTTTTTGTGTTCTAAGGGGTAAATTCTTTTTTGGATGAGGGATTGTAACTAAACCTGCCTTCTTAGGATGTTTAAATTGATAATGATCACCTTTTATTCGAACTAACTCCCATCCATCTGCTTCAACGAGCCCCATGAGATCACGTGAAGAATATGCCTTCATTTCCCTCCCCCTTACTTCTATTATAACATTCCCCATATATAAATATACGTATAAAAACACGTGTTTACCTTTAAAGTATTATATTATTTTACATTCAAAAAACTACTTCATTTCGACTAACACACATAATCCTACGAATTTACTTCACACCATCTTGCGAAGCAATCCGAATCACCCCTAACTTAACCAGCCTAGACATAATCGCCCCTTCTGTCCTTTGGTGTTTCTTGGCTATTTCCTGTATGTGGTGTCCACATTTATAAGCCCTGATCAATTCCTGATCTTCCAGGGGCACCCAAGGCTTTCCGGAGTTGGGTGGCAGTTCAGCGGCTCGTTTCATTTTATACCCCAAAACTTTCACTCCATCCAGAGCTAAATAGAGGGCCTTTTGGGTTTCCTCCTGATGAAAAGGGCCTGGTTTCGGTAATTCTTGACTTGTAAAGGGATCTTTCCCTTGGGCAAGACGGCCTATGATCTCAAGTGCTCTACTAATTTCCATTTCCTGTCCTCCTTTATCCACTTCTAAATGAGTTCAACTGTTTGATTGGGTTTAATTCGAATGACGGACTCTAGCTCAAGCAGGGAAAGTGTTTCGATGATGTCGGAATGGCTGCGCTTCATGATTTTTGCTAATTGATCAATGGACATTGAATTTGTTTTGAGTTGCTCGACGATGCCTTTTTCAAATGAAGTAAGCGAACTTTCATGAACAAATTTCACGTTTTAATGTGCGTGCATGATTGACAGTACTCCATGTGCCGCTTTTCTCCCCTGCTTCGACGACTAAAAGCTTGGAAGACCAGGCACTGATGAGGAAATTTCGTTGATGAAAGTGGTGCGGATAGATAGGGGTTCCTGGTGGATAGGAAGAAAGAATGGCTCCTTTTTGAATAATCGCTTCCATTAAGGATTGGTGTTCTCTGGGATAACAAACATCTACCCCACTCCCCAAAAAAGCCATCGTATAACCCCCGGCTTTTAAACAGGCGGTATGTGCATAACCATCGATGCCTTTGGCCATCCCGCTAATGACCGGAATTTGATGCTTTGCCAGGAATGCAGCGGTCTCAATAGCCACCTGTTTCCCATATGATGTGCATTGTCGCGTTCCAACGACCCCCACCCCCATACTGTTTTCCCTAATCGACCCACGATAATATAGAACGACGGGTGCTTTTGGATTTTGTTTTACCTTTTCGGGATAAAGGGGATCTTCGATGGTAAGCAGGCCGATATTCCCTTTTAGCATTCGTTCTAGCATTCTTTCTGACTTGTCTAGGGAACGCGCTGCTAGGATTCGATCCACCAATGCTGGTCCCATTCCGGGTACCTTTTCTAATTCCCTGGGATTGATCCTAAAAATTACTTCGGGTGAGTCAAACTGCTTTAGCAGCTTTTTCTGCATCACAGGTCCGATGGATGCAATCCCTGTTAACCAAATCCAGTACACTCTTTGATCGATCATTTATACGACCACCATCCCTTTTTGATCCTTATCTAAGTCACGGGTACTTAAGGCAGCGGCTACATCCTTTTGACGAATCTTCTCCGATCCATCCAAATCCGCATAGGTGCGGGCTAGTTTCTTAAATTTATAAAAGCTTCGGGCGTTGTATTGAAATCTTTCGTAAGCTTTTTGCAGCATTCTCATTCCCCCTTCATCTAATTGACAGTA
>NZ_JAGGKT010000044.1 GCF_017873965.1 Ammoniphilus resinae
ACCATATGGGCTCGTACGGGGTTTAAGTGGATGTATTTGCTGGTCTCCAATTGATACGCATCGGTTTCAATGAGCTCCGCCCGGTAACGGCCTTGAAGTAAGTGACCTACAAAATGGTTTGGTTAAAGTAAATCGAGTACAGCATATTGATCCTTTGCATGATTTGGTTGATTGGGATATCAAGGGTTTCCATTTGGAGGTGTACGTGGTTTGTCATGAGACAATAGGAGTATAAATAAAAGGGGTTTTGTTTTTGCACTCGCCTGAGTGTAGTGAGGTAAAACTGCCGGTCCTCTTCGTCTCGGAATATATCATGGCGATGGTTTCCCCGACACATGATATGGTAGACAGCACCTGGGTACCAAATGCGATGTTTTCTTGGCATGGATTCTCCTTTCTATGAGGGTTGGAGGTTAATAGAAGAGAATAGACGGGGTTTTAAATTCTGTACATTCTATATTTTACAACAAACCAATTTGGAATATCAAGAGTAGATGTTACTGAAGATTTTGATTAACGGGTATGGAATTTGATCAATTTACAATTCTTTTGTATAATGGAATTAGAATTTGTGCAGAAATAAAAAGAGTCAGGTGTTGGCTCACCTGACTATGCAACTACATGCCGCATGAAGAGCGGCTGACCCAATTGAATAAGTGTTTTGAAAAGAGTAACCTATCCTATTCCATTGGTCGTGGCGGGACGGTTACTTTTTTCTTTGTACGACGATCGCTACGACAATTGTTATTACCCCTATCAAAACTAAATTTGATGTGAGTGCTATCATTATTGCTTCATACGCCGTCATCTTACCACCTCCCTTTCTAAGAGGAAGTGGCCAACCGCCCACCCTGATTTATTTAATTGCCTCTTTCATCCTAGAAATTGCCCCTACCATGTCTATGTTTTCTGTCAACTTAACCTATCTATTATTTCTTTAACTCCTCGTTTTACGAAATAATAGAACAAGAACCTAATCAGTTCTTACTTTAAATTCACCAATGCATCGCTTTATCTTAGTGATGGGGCCAGATCCCTTTGGTGAGGTGAACCACGACAGCGCTTCGCCGTCTGCGATTAATGAGCAGGGAATTTGATCAATTTACAATTCTTTTGTATAATGGAATTAGAAATTGTGCAGAAATAAAAAGGGTCAGGTGCAGAACACCTGACGGGCAATTACATGCCGCAAGAAGAGCGGCTGACCTAAATTTTGAGGTTATTTGAAAAAAGTAACAACCCTTTAACCTTTGGTCGGGAGTGGGGCGGTTACTTTTTTCTTTGTACGGCGATCATTACAACTATGGTTATAACTCCTATCAAAACTAAATTTGATGTGAGTGCGATCATCATTGCTTCATACGCCGTCATTTTACCACCTCCCTTCTTACGGGAAGTGGCCAACCGCCCACCCTGCTTTATGTAATTGCTTCTTCCATCCTAGCAAATTGCCTCTGCCATGTCTATATTTCCTACCAACCTAATCTATCTATTATTTCGTTAACACCTCGTTTTACGAAATAATATTTAAAAAACCTCACCAAAGCAATGCTTTAATTCAGTGATGGGGTCAGACCCCTTTGGTGAGGTGAAGTGCGACAGCGCTTCGCTGTCTGCGATCACTCGGGGTACCTTCCCTGATCCTCTCTTCCCCATACCCCTCCGGATTCCCACTCTGCCAACGCCAGGAATCCAGGCACATCTCCTCAATTCCCCGGAAAGCAACCCATCCCAGTTCTTCCCTCGCCTTCGCTGGATCAGCATAGCACGCAGCCACATCCCCCGGGCGCCGATCAACAATCCGATAGGGCACCTTCTTCCCCGATACTCTCTCAAAAGCCCCTATCATCTCCAGCACAGAATAACCTCGTCCCGTCCCCAAATTATAAGCATCCACACCAGACTCTACCATAATCTTCTCCAAAGCTTTCAAGTGTCCGATCGCAAGATCCACTACATGAATATAATCCCGGACACCTGTCCCGTCCACAGTTGGATAATCATTCCCAAACACCCTTAACTCTTTTAATTTCCCCACAGCAACCTGCGTGATAAAAGGCACCAGATTATTGGGAATACCATTCGGGTCCTCCCCGATTCGGCCACCGCTATGTGCTCCAATGGGGTTGAAATATCGCAGAAGCGCAATACTCCATTCCTGATCAGAAACATAGAGATCACGCATGATTTCTTCTATCATCAGTTTCGTACGTCCATAAGGGTTGGTAGCACTTAGCGGGAAATTCTCCGAGATTGGGACACGATCAGGCATCCCATATACGGTGGCTGAGGAGCTGAAGACCATTTTCTTCACCCCATATTGCTGCATCACATCAACTAAGACCAATGTACCCGTGATGTTGTTGTGATAATACCGAAGTGGAACTTCAACGGACTCCCCTACTGCTTTCAACCCTGCAAAATGAATGACAGCCTCAATCCGATTTTCTATAAATACCTTCTCTAATTCCTCACGATCCTGGAGATCCAATTCATAGAAAGCAAAACTTCGACCGGTTATTTCCTGAACTCTTTGTAATGATTCTGGCTTGCTATTAGAAAAGTTATCGACAACGATAATCTCATATCCTACATTTAGTAATTCTACACAAGTGTGACTTCCAATATATCCTGCTCCCCCAGTTACTAATATCGCCATAAAATATCCTCCGATGACCAAATTCTATGTAAAAGAGTTAAAAAGGTTCAACCATCTCTCCCCATTCAGTAAAGCCCCCAAAATCTAGTAATACACGTTCTCCCAATCTAAGACAACCACCCAAAATTCACACCTTATTAAATCATGATCAGGATTGATAATCCCTTAAACCATATAAAGTCCTTTAATGTTTAAAAATAATTAAAATAATAAGATAGATGGATTATGTGCGAATGTCAATAAAAAAGTAGACCACGTGCTGAGAAAATAGTAGGCCACTAGTGATGGAAAAATAATAGACCATTTTTATAAAAACGCTGAAA
>NZ_JAGGKT010000045.1 GCF_017873965.1 Ammoniphilus resinae
ATTAGGAAACAAATCCTAACAAAAAAACCTAGTAGGTTAAGCTACAAAGGGCGCACGGTGGATGCCTTGGCACTAGGAGCCGAAGAAGGACGCGGTAAACGGCGATACGCCTCGGGGAGCTGTAAGCAAGCTTTGATCCGAGGATTTCCGAATGGGGGAACCCACTGTCCGTAATGGGGCAGTACCACTACCTGAATTCATAGGGTGGATGGAGGTATACCAGGGGAACTGAAACATCTAAGTACCCTGAGGAGAAGAAAACAATGAGTGATTCCCTAAGTAGCGGCGAGCGAACGGGGAACAGCCCAAACCGGAAAGCTTGCTTTCCGGGGTTGTAGGACGTTTCACATGGAGTTACAAAGGACGAGAATAGACGAAGCGATCTGGAAAGATCCATCAGAGAAGGTAACAATCCTGTAGTCAAAATTCTCGTCTCTCCGAAACGAATCCTGAGTAGGGCGGGACACGTGAAACCCCGTCTGAAGCAGGGAGGACCATCTCCCAAGGCTAAATACTCCCTAGTGACCGATAGTGAACCAGTACCGTGAGGGAAAGGTGAAAAGCACCCCGGGAGGGGAGTGAAATAGAACCTGAAACCGTGTGCCTACAAACAGTCGGAGCCCGATTAATGGGTGACGGCGTGCCTTTTGTAGAATGAACCGGCGAGTTACGTTTACGTGCAAGGTTAAGTTGAAGAGACGGAGCCGCAGCGAAAGCGAGTCTGAATAGGGCGAATGAGTACGTAGGCGTAGACCCGAAACCGTGTGATCTACCCATGTCCAGGGTGAAGGTGCGGTAACACGCACTGGAGGCCCGAACCCACGCACGTTGAAAAGTGCGGGGATGAGGTGTGGGTAGCGGAGAAATTCCAATCGAACTCGGAAATAGCTGGTTCTCTCCGAAATAGCTTTAGGGCTAGCCTCGAGGTAGGAGTCTTGGAGGTAGAGCACTGATTGGGCTAGGGGTCCTCACCGGATTACCGAACTCAGTCAAACTCCGAATGCCAAAGACTTACCCTCGGGAGTCAGACTGCGAGTGCTAAGATCCGTAGTCAAAAGGGAAACAGCCCAGACCATCAGCTAAGGTCCCCAAGTGTATGTTAAGTGGGAAACGATGTGGAGTTGCCCAGACAACCAGGATGTTGGCTTAGAAGCAGCCACCATTTAAAGAGTGCGTAATAGCTCACTGGTCGAGTGACTCTGCGCGGAAAATGTAACGGGGCTAAACATACCACCGAAGCTATGGATTGTCCTTATGGACAGTGGTAGGAGAGCGTTCCAAGGGCATTGAAGCATGACCGGAAGGACATGTGGAGCGCTTGGAAGTGAGAATGCCGGTGTAAGTAGCGAAAAGATCAGTGAGAATCTGATCCGCCGAAAACCTAAGGTTTCCTGAGGAAGGCTCGTCCGCTCAGGGTTAGTCGGGACCTAAGTCGAGGCCGAAAGGCGTAGACGATGGACAACAGGTTGAAATTCCTGTACCACCTCATTTCCGTTTGAGCAATGGAGGGACGCAGTAAGGTAGGGTAAGCAGGCGACTGGAAGAGCCTGTCCAAGCACGTAGGCTGATGAGTAGGCAAATCCGCTCATTGTAAGGCTGAAGTGTGATGGCGAGGGAAATTTAAGTACCGAAGTTCCTGATCCTACACTGCCAAGAAAAGCTTCTAGCGAGGAAATAGGTGCCCGTACCGCAAACCGACACAGGTAGGTGAGGAGAGAATCCTAAGGCGCGCGGGAAAACTCTTGCTAAGGAACTCGGCAAAATGACCCCGTAACTTCGGGAGAAGGGGTGCCCCGGTAGTGTGAATAGCACGAGGGGGCCGCAGTGAAAAGGCCCAAGCGACTGTTTAGCAAAAACACAGGTCTCTGCGAAGCCGCAAGGCGAAGTATAGGGGCTGACGCCTGCCCGGTGCTGGAAGGTTAAGAGGAGAGGTTAGCGCAAGCGAAGCTTTGAATTGAAGCCCCAGTAAACGGCGGCCGTAACTATAACGGTCCTAAGGTAGCGAAATTCCTTGTCGGGTAAGTTCCGACCCGCACGAAAGGCGTAACGACTTGGGCGCTGTCTCGGCAAGAGACCCGGTGAAATCGTAATACCTGTGAAGATGCAGGTTACCCGTGACAAGACGGAAAGACCCCATGGAGCTTTACTACAGCTTGATATTGGATTTTGGTATGTTTTGTACAGGATAGGTGGGAGCCAGAGAAGCCGGGTCGCCAGATTCGGTGGAGGCAATGGTGGGATACCACCCTGAACATATCGGAGTTCTAACCTACGCCCCTGATCGGGGTGGGGGACAGTGTCAGGTGGGTAGTTTGACTGGGGCGGTCGCCTCCTAAAGAGTAACGGAGGCGCCCAAAGGTTCCCTCAGCGCGGTTGGAAATCGCGCGAAGAGTGCAAAGGCAGAAGGGAGCTTGACTGCGAGACCTACAAGTCGAGCAGGGACGAAAGTCGGGCTTAGTGATCCGGTGGTTCCGCATGGAAGGGCCATCGCTCAACGGATAAAAGCTACCCTGGGGATAACAGGCTTATCTCCCCCAAGAGTCCACATCGACGGGGAGGTTTGGCACCTCGATGTCGGCTCATCGCATCCTGGGGCTGAAGTTGGTCCCAAGGGTTGGGCTGTTCGCCCATTAAAGCGGTACGCGAGCTGGGTTCAGAACGTCGTGAGACAGTTCGGTCCCTATCTGTCACGGGCGCAGGAAATTTGAGAGGAGCTGTCCTTAGTACGAGAGGACCGGGATGGACGCACCGCTGGTGCACCAGTTGTTCCGCCAGGAGCACAGCTGGGTAGCTATGTGCGGCAGGGATAAACGCTGAAAGCATCTAAGCGTGAAGCCCCCCTCAAGATGAGATTTCCCATGGAGTTAATCCAGTAAGACCCCTTAAAGATGATGAGGTTGATAGGTCCGGTGTGGAAGTGCTGCAAAGCATGGAG
>NZ_JAGGKT010000046.1 GCF_017873965.1 Ammoniphilus resinae
GGTGACGCACTGTCTGTCTGCTAGCGCTTCCGGCCGTCGGTGCACACGGGACTTGAACCCGATAAGTATAGTGCGCTGCCAAGCGCACAAAGAAGTGGTACTATGACCACTCCTCTAAGAGAATTTTTTTCCTTTTTTCTTCAATCCATCTATAATGGTTGTAAACACCTGGTCTACATCACTTTTTCTCCCACTCATTTTAGCAACATGTACATTAAGATTGTATGTATTGGTTGTATTTGTTGTATTTGAAGATGGTGTAGTATTTAACCCTCCACCATTTGCAAATATATTATACTCTCTGGGTATTACAGCTTCACCTGCATGGAGTAAAGCTAGTCCTGTTTCTGGAACAAAAGGTGTTCCCTGAGAATAGGCAGGATAATAAGATCCACCTGAAGAACTAGAGGACATTGTAGACTGTGACGAATTCCAGAAGGAAAGTTTATCAGCCAACCAACTTACAGTATCAGAAACCCATGACTCGATTGACCTCCATACACTTTTCAATCCATTCCATAGCCCTTGGAACATACCTCTACCGATATTTGTAAGGACTGAAATTGATCCATTCAGCACTCCCTGAATGTAGGAGAGTCCTAAATCTACAATTCCACCTATAGCTTTCCACGCACCTTGTGCGATAGTCTCTAACCCCTTCATTGTTCCCGACCAATCACCACGGATAATAGAGGTCACTGTTTTGACGATTCCGCTAATAATTGATAAGGCACCACCTATAATCTTTTCGAGATTTTTCCATGCCCTCTCTGATGCTTTCATGAGGTCTTCGCCATACGTTGTCCACAAATCAGTTGCTAATTTAGTGAAATCAGAAATAATTGATTGTACTGTTTCAATTACAGTGGAAATAATAGTTTGAATGGATGTGAAAGCGGTGTTTGTGGTGGAATCTGTCTCAGTGAATGTATTTTTTAATCCACTAAATACATCTATCGTTGACGATATTACCGTACCAATCGCATCAAATGTAGTTGAAATTATCGATTGTATCTGTGGCATATGGTCTTTAATCCATTGAGCCAAATCAGCAAGAAGTGGTAATACATATTGTTGTATAGGTTCAATCATGGCTGTCTGTAGATTACGACCAATTCCTGACATGGCTTCACCAAAGGAGTTAAACTTTATCTCGTTTATTTTAGATAAAGTATCACTTGTTGAATTAAACTTATCTTCAACATTACCAAGTGCTAAGATTGTATTAGCTTCTAGATCCTCAAATTGTGTACCCATAAGTGCTACACCGATTTGATTTCTCAAAAGAGGATCTTCTAATTCACTTAATTTACGAAATACTTCTTGTGTCGCTTGTTGTGCAACTTCCCCACCTTGAGCAAAACGAGAAAACATTTCATCAGCATTTAAACCTAAAGATTCAAACCCTTCTCTAGAAGAATCAGACATATCTTTTGTTCGTATGCCTAGTTCTTTAATACTGTCTCCTACCTTATCAAGATTAAAGGCTCCTGCATCTGCTCCTGCCCCGAAAGTATTAAACATATCTTCCGCATCAAAACCAAGTTGTTTAAAATAAACAGAATACTCATTTACTGAATCCCCGAAATCACCAGCATAATCCAATCCCTCTTGGTATCCCTGAGCTAGTAGCGTAAACGCTTCTTCGCTTGAAATTCCAAATTGTTTCATTAATTGGTTAGCTTGTTTTGTAGACTCTGCCACATCTGATCCAAAAGTATCTCTTAGCAACAAAGCATTTTTTGTTGCATTCTCTAATTCTTCACCTGCTAAACCAGTGGCTTGTTTTACATTAGCCATTGACTGAGCAATGTCTTCAAACGACTCTCCATAATTAGCGTTATAGATATTTTTTAGGGACTCTTCCATGCCTTGCATTTCTTGATCGGTAGCACCTGTGGACATTTGCAAACCATTTAATGATTGTTGTAAATCATCAGCCATACTCACACCAGCTACAGCAGCTACACCAAAAGCAGCCCCTAATCCGGCTAATGCCCCTGTTGCTAATGTTCCAACGCTCAAGCCAAACTTCCCTACTTTACCACCTGTTGAATTTAACTTCTGTTCAACATCACTCATTCCTTTGTTAAAGGAATCCTGTTTAAGCACAATATCTGCCCCAAATTCCCCTAAATCAAACATTGCCATTCCTATTCACCTCCTTGTTGCTTGTAGCCTGTTAATTGTCGTAACGAACCCAAATCAGGTTCAGTAATATTCAATCTCTCAATTTGTGCAAGATATTCCCTGCCTTGAGGACTTTCTTGTAAGTCCATGATTCGATTATTTTTGAGATAAGATAAAAATACATAGTAGGAAAGTTTCATTAACTCAAAAAAGCCCATCCCTGTTTTCCTTGTTAGGTAGGTAATGGACTCCATCAATTCAATATCTACTACTTTATTGCCACTCCCTTCCCCAACGTTTGGGAGAGAGGGCATCATTAGTTTGGGTTTTGATCGATTCCTGCTACAACTTCAGTAAATACTTGTACAATCTTTTGCATCTGAGATGGAGAGAAATTCTTTTTAACAAATGCCACATCAACTGTATGGTTTTTATCCATATCTAGGATATAAGCGACCATTTCAGCCAACATTTCCACCGCATCCTTATTTCCTTTTTTAGTTTTTCTCTCTTCGAACGCCATAAATTTTAGGACTAACTCTGTTGAGGGGTTACCTGGGATTTCAAATACATTTCCACCAATTTTAAATTGAATATTCTCCGCTACCAATAAATCCAAATCAACTATACGTGCCATTTGTAAAACTGTTTTAGCTGAATTAAAAAGACCAAAAGTTGATGGTATTGCCTGACCAAATATTGACGGATATAATGACCAATATAATAGGAAAAATAGATT
>NZ_JAGGKT010000047.1 GCF_017873965.1 Ammoniphilus resinae
TATGAATGCTAGTTTAATAGTAGGCCATTATTAAGCAAAACGCTGAGAAAAAAGTAGACCACCTTATACCAAAACTTCTGTAAAATCAGTTTCGACAGAATTTTACAGGAGGCAGAGAAAGGATGATCATCGAGGTGGAGATGTACGAGAAAATTAGAAACCTTTACGTACATGAAAGAAAATCTCAGCGTGAAATTGCAAGGCTGCTTGGCATTTCTCGAACCACGGTAAAAAAGTATTGTGATGGTTCCCAGGTCCCTTGGGAACGCAAAGGTACTAGTGGTAGAACCCCGTATGTTGTTACCGATGATGTACTAAATTTTATTAAATCTTGTTTAGTAGATGATGAAACTGAAAACATCAAAAAACAAAAACACACAGCACGTAGGATCTTTGATCGTTTAGTTGAAGAACATGGCTTTGAGGGCGGAGAATCGACCATTCGGCAGATCGTCGCAGACCTCCGTCAAAAGGCACCCAAGACATTCGTCCCCCTTAGCTATGACCCAGCTGAAGCTGTCCAGATCGACTGGGGTGAAGCCACCATCTACCTTCAGGGGAAGAAGGAAAAAGTGAACCTATTCTGTATGAGACAATGCTACAGTGCAGATATGTTTGTTAAAGCCTTCAATAGGCAAAATGAAGAAAGCTTTTTAGAAGGGATCATCAATGGCTTTGAACACTTTGACGGGGTTCCTGCTAGAGTAATCTTTGACAATGCGAAGGTAGCAGTCAAAGAGGGATTTGGTTCACACGCCAAGGCACAGGAACGCTACAAAGTTTTAGCTGCCCATTATGCTTTTCAAACTGAATTCTGCAATATTGCTGCCGGCCACGAAAAAGGTCTGGTTGAGGGGCTTGTGGGCTGGATTCGACGTAATGTTCTTGTCCCTATCCCTAAAGTGGACAGCATGAATGAATTAAATGAAGCATTGCTTAAACGGTGCTTGAAATACCGGTCCCATAAGATTGACGGAAGAAAACAAACCGTTGCTCAGATGGTTGAAATGGAAAGAACCCGGTTGACTTCCTTGCCCAAGTATCGCTTTGACACCAGCCGAAGTGTTACAGCTAAGGTAGATGAATTTTCAACTATCAAGTTTGACTACAATCATTATTCTGTCCCGGTGGCTTATGTGAACAAAGACGTAAGCGTCAAAGGCTATGGCAATCATATCATCATTATTCATAAGCAATCCCAAATTGCCGAGTATCTCCGATGCTACTCACGCGGTGAGGCGAAGTATCAGCTCGAACATTACATAGATCTCATTGAGCGCAAACCTCGCAGCGTGTTCAATGCTAAGCCGGTAAAAAACACAGTTTCCTCCACTCTGATGGAGATTGGGAAACGTCTTTCAGGCCCAAAAGAGATGGTGAAGCTATTACGTCTATGCGTTGACTTTGGGGAGGAAAAGGTCATTGCGGCGGCCAACCAATGCCTTAAGAAGGATCAAATTTCACTCGAGCAAATCATGGCCTATCTGAATCCCATTCCCCCTGCAAATCCGGTTCAACTCTTAAACGAAATAAAAGTAAACCATACCGGATTGGCTCAGTATGACAAACTGCTCAAGGGAGATGTTGCGATATGAGTGAGATTAATCCTACAAGGGAAGCAATTAAGTTATATGCTAAGCAATTAAAAACACCCTCCTTCACCCAGTATGAAGATATTATTCGTCAGCTTGAAGCAGGACAACACTATGAGCATTTTCTTCGAGATCTTATGAAGAGAGAAGTTCTCCAAAGACAAGAAAACCAGCAAAAACGCAAAATCAAGGCGGCCAAATTCCCTTTTCCCAAGACACTAGATGAGTTCGACTTTAACCGACTACAACAAGTATCCAGTGCTACAATATGGGAATTGGCTTCCGGTGATTTCATTAAAAATCGGCAAAATATCGTCATGATTGGCAATCCGGGAGCAGGCAAAACCCATCTTTCCATCGGTCTTGGTATGAGGGCGTGTCAAGCTGGATTTACCGTTAAGTTCTATACTGCTGCTAATCTAGCTATGGAATTATCTGAAGCTTTACAGTTTAATAGACTGTCAAAGTTTGAGAAAAATCTATCCAAAGTCGATCTCTTAATCCTGGATGAACTCTCTTATCTTACCTTTAATCGGCATCAATCTGAATTGCTATTCCAAGTCATTTCGGAACGATCTGAACGGGCTAGTATCATCGTAACTACCAATCTTGAGTTTTCAAGGTGGACGGAGTTATTTGAAAATGAAATCATGGTGTCTGCACTTATTGATCGGATTACATTTCGTTCCCATATCCTCAATATGAATGTTGATGATTCGTATCGATTACTACAAACTATACAAGGAGGTCATTAATATGGAAGCAAAGGAATCTATGTTTGATGATGAAACAATTGAAATGGCTACAGAAATGGAAGCTGTTGACCTCATCGTCAAACTGCTAAGCTACACTCAAACACTAGAAGAAACCATCATAGGGCTTAGAAAAGAGGTCAATGGGTTAACTCCCCCTCATAGACCATCACCTTATTTCGATCTTCATAGTGATTTATATGAGGTATTTGATGAACATCCCGCCTATGAAAGATATCGAGATATTATAGAGAAATTGATTAAATACTAGAATAATTATCTATGGACATGTGCATCTGTAAGAAGACACAATCCTCTTGCAGGTGCATACATTTTTCTTTTAGTGGTCTACTTTACTTTCAGCGTTTTTATAAAAATGGTCTATTATTTTTCCATCACTAGTGGCCTACTATTTTCTCAGCACGTGGTCTACTTTTTTATTGACATTCGCA
>NZ_JAGGKT010000048.1 GCF_017873965.1 Ammoniphilus resinae
TTAAAATGTCAATTATTCATTGACGTTGACTTGTTTGGACATGATTCTGTTCAGTTTTCAAAGAACATTCATTTTTGCTTTCCGCCGAAGCGACATATAATAATATAACATATTAAACAGCTCTATTGCAACTGGTATTTTTTGCTGATAACATATCTTTTTTGCGATAGAAATTAAATATAACACAGGATACTAATAAATATCCACGGTTTTTATTACCAATTTAAGTTACGCGTTATATTTCTCTCCACGAAAATAAATTTTAATTCTCCGTCATTTTTTTTCTGACGAAAGTTAACGATATTTATTAAGGTCGATCTCACCAAGTGAGCAGCTAATGTGGTTTTAGTTAAACCACAGGCCGCAGCCATAATTTTTCATGAGTTTGTTTGTTAAATGATGAATTAACTCTAATCTTTTTGTCCGAACGTTCAGCACGCGTTGTCTTTCCCTCTTTTTTTGTAGAAAAACACCTCTCTCCTTTGGATTATCCCAGTAACAGTGTAACTTAGTAACTCTGTTACTCAGTTACTATAAGGGAGGTTAGAAGCAACATTAAAAAATAAAAAAGGTTTTATCCAATAGGATAAAACCTTAGCTTCTATGTATGGTGGGCCCAAGTGGACTCGAACCACCGACCTCACGCTTATCAGGCGTGCGCTCTAACCAGCTGAGCTATGGGCCCCTGGAGCGGGTGAAGGGAATCGAACCCTCGCGACCAGCTTGGAAGGCTGGAGTTCTACCATTGAACTACACCCGCATGAATTATGGTCGGGAAGACAGGATTCGAACCTGCGACCCTCTGGTCCCAAACCAGATGCGCTACCAAGCTGCGCTACTTCCCGACATGGCGTGCCCGGAGAGACTCGAACTCCCAACCTTCTGATTCGTAGTCAGACACTCTATCCGATTGAGCTACGGGCACATTATATAATGAACTTCAAAAAGAAGTAAAGCGTTTTTGGTGCCGAGGACCGGAATCGAACCGGTACGGTAGTCACCTACCGCAGGATTTTAAGTCCTGTGCGTCTGCCAGTTCCGCCACCCCGGCTGGCTAAAACTTGGAGCGGACGACGAGACTCGAACTCGCGACCCCAACCTTGGCAAGGTTGTGCTCTACCAACTGAGCTACGTCCGCATGGTGCGGGTGAAGGGAGTCGAACCCCCACGCCAAAGGCGCTAGATCCTAAGTCTAGTGCGTCTGCCAGTTCCGCCACACCCGCATGTTTGTTTTTTTATTAAATGGTGAGCCATACTGGACTCGAACCAGTGACACCCTGATTAAAAGTCAGGTGCTCTACCGACTGAGCTAATGGCTCACATGGCTGGCCCACCTGGATTCGAACCAGGGCATGACGGAGTCAAAGTCCGTTGCCTTACCGCTTGGCTATGGGCCAATAATGGTGGAGGGGGACGGATTCGAACCGCCGAACCCATAAGGAGCGGATTTACAGTCCGCCGCGTTTAGCCACTTCGCTACCCCTCCGAAGTGGTGGCTTGGGACGGAATCGAACCGCCGACACGAGGATTTTCAGTCCTCTGCTCTACCGACTGAGCTACCAAGCCAATTTATTTTTAATGGCGGAGCTGACGGGACTCGAACCCGCGACCTCCGGTGTGACAGACCGGCGTGAACTCCAACTTCACCACAGCTCCAAAAAATGGTGCCGGCTAAAGGACTTGAACCCTCAACCCCCTGATTACAAGTCAGGTGCTCTACCAATTGAGCTAAGCCGGCTTTTCCATGGTGGGCGCTGACGGGATCGAACCGCCGACCCCCTGCTTGTAAGGCAGGTGCTCTCCCAGCTGAGCTAAGCGCCCATGGTGACCCGTAGGGGATTCGAACCCCTGAATGCATGCGTGAAAGGCATGTGAGTTAAGCCGCTTCTCCAACGGGCCATATTAAAAGCGACAAGTACTAATTTATCATGGATTGGCCACGATTTCAATGGTTTATTTTTTCCATTTTTTAAATGGCGGAGGGAGAGGGATTCGAACCCCCGTGGGCTTGCACCCTAACGGTTTTCAAGACCGCCCCGTTATGACCACTTCGGTATCCCTCCATATAAGTAAACACATTGATGGTGCGGTCGGCGAGACTCGAACTCGCACGATCAGAGATCACTACCCCCTCAAGATAGCGTGTCTGCCAATTCCACCACGACCGCATGGTGGGCCCTGCAGGACTCGAACCTGCGGCCAATCGGTTATGAGCCGACCGCTCTACCAGCTGAGCTAAGGGCCCTATATTGGCGTCCCAGAAGAGATTCGAACTCCTGACACACGGCTTAGAAGGCCGTTGCTCTATCCAGCTGAGCTACTGGGACAATTGGAGGGAGTACCCGGATTTGAACCGGGGAATAAAGGTTTTGCAGACCTGTGCCTTACCACTTGGCTATACTCCCTTGTATGGGGCGATCGATGGGAATCGAACCCACGAGTGTCGGAGCCACAATCCGATGCGTTAACCACTTCGCCACGACCGCCATATGGCAGGGACAGTAGGAATCGAACCCACACTGGAGGTTTTGGAGACCTCTGTTCTACCGTTAAACTATGTCCCTAAATTAAATTGGTTGCGGGGACAGGACTTGAACCTGCGACCTTCGGGTTATGAGCCCGACGAGCTACCAACTGCTCCACCCCGCGATCATTTATGGTAGCGG
>NZ_JAGGKT010000049.1 GCF_017873965.1 Ammoniphilus resinae
GTAAGCGTCAAACAGCCCACACCTGGTAATTTAGATGAGGGCTGTTAATTTACGTAATGTATTTATTTTGAAGAATTGGCAGCTCGGCAAGCTAAAGGTAAACTCTCTGACCATGGGAGCAATTGGTCTAATTCTTCGATATTGCTGATATCCATGTTTGGTAGCTTTTCAAATAGAAATCTCAAATACTCAAAAGGAATAAGATTGTTCTCTTTTGCTGTCTCTATGATGCTATAGACGACGGCACTTGAATCAGCACCAGCTGGTGTATTCGTAAAGAGCCAATTTTTCCGGCCGATGACAAAGGGTTTAATTGCCCGTTCAGCACGATTATTACTTAATTCAAGTCTTCCGTCTTTGAGTATATTTATTAGTTTATCCTTCTGGTTGAAAGAGTAAGCGATGGCTTTTCCATAACTGGATTTGGGTAATGCAAGAGCATGTTCCTTTTCAATCCATGTGAAATAAGCCTCTACTAATGGTTTTAGAAGGCGTTGTCGTTCCTCGTGGCGTTCTTCAAAGGATAAGGTGGACATTTTCTGTTCAAGTGCAAACATCTCATCAATATATTTCACACTTTGGTATGCGGAAGTGTACATGTAGCTTTCCTTATCGCCCACCGCCTTTAATGTTTCCGTGAAATACCTTCTAGCATGGGCGAAGCAGGCTACTAGCGTAACTTCCATTGCTGGCCCGGCCTGTGATTCCTTGAGAAGTTTTTCATATCCGCTATATGCGTCGGTGTGTAGATAACCCTTAAATTCTTTAAGGAATCTTTTAGCGTTATCTCCCGATCTAGATTGTTGGTATTCATAGAGGATGATGGGGACATGCCCATTGCCTGTCCGGTACATCCACATGTAGGATTTTGTGCTTGCTTCCCGGCCTGGCTCATTCAATACTTCCAATTCTGTTTCATCCGAATGGAGAACATCATAGGAAACAAGGAGCTCCTGCATCCGTTTGTACACAGGCTTTAACCAGTCTTTAGACACTTTGATAATCCAATTAGCCATATTCTGGCGGTTGATGGGTAATCCTCGACGTTTATATTCCTGTTCCTGCCGGTACAGAGGAGTAGCATCAACATATTTTTTGGTCAAAATGTCTGCAACAAGGGAAGGAGAAGCAATACTTCCTTTAATGACCGGCTTTGGTGCGTCGGCTTTGATCATGGGAACCGTGATGCCTTCCGTTTCGCAAGTACGGCATGAATAAATCATGCGATGGGTTTCCCTTACTATGATTTTTGCTGGGATAACTTCCAACTCCTTGCGAATTTCCGGGCGCACCTCGTGGAGCGAATTTGTGCAGGTTGGACAAACTTGATCTACTGGGGAAAGTTTATATTCTACGACTTCGGTTGGAAGTTTTGAAAGATCTCTTTGGCGTTTACCTTTTTGCTTCTTAGATGAAGCAATATTGGCATCCTCTTCCAGTTTTGGTTCAACACAAATAGGCTGACGCTCCATTTCTGCTTCATTGAAGATCGGGAGGGACAGCTGGCCATCAATATGTTGTTCACTTGATTTGCCGAATAATTTCTGTTTGCTAAGTCTATATTGCTCTTCATACCATTTAAGTTGAAGTTCAGCTTGCTCCTTTTCTACGCTGACTTTCAGGTAGGCTGCTTCCAGTTCTTCTCGGCTCAATTTGGATAAATCGATGGAGTTTACATTCGTGTTTTTCATAGTTTTATTATATAGCTTTTTGCGAAAGAGAGAAAGTTAAAACACCTAGAAGTCCAGTATTTATGCCAGTTTGAGGTGTTTGTGAAAAACGTTAGATGATTTTTCTTTGATTGACTGCCCGGTGGGCACCTTTTTGATGAATGTCCAGACCATCTAGAAGCCAACGAAGTTCTCTTTCCGTGATGTGAATAACTTTATCTTCTGGACGATCCGGCCATTTGAATCGTCCTTTTTCTAAACGACGGTAGTAAAGCCAAAAACCATTGTTTTGCCAATAGAGCAATTTAATCTTATCCCTTTTAGCATTGCAAAATACAAAAATGGCATCGGAAAAAGGGTCTAATTTAAAACTCATTTGAACAATAATAGCTAGTCCATCAATAGATTTACGCATGTCTGTGTTGCCACAGGCTAGGTAAACATTCGAACTTTGTTTAAGGTTTAACATAAGGTCAGTAGAGAATGAACCACTTCAGCGAAAAGTTCTTTGTTAAAACCATCTGAAACTGAAATCTCAGCATTACCGATCTTTACAGTAATAGACGAAGAAACAGTGGCTGAAGAATTCGTATGAAGGGATACCCAATGGATAGATTGATTATTCTTATTCAATTTTTGGCGCTTTGTAATTTGCCAACGTAGTTGATTAACTTTAAGGTCACGATCCGCACACCATTTTGCTGCCGATAATCCGCTGGAATGGTAATTTTCGATGAGTTCGTCCCATTCCTGGGAACTTAATTTTCTAGTAACTTCTGCCATAATAGCACCTCCTGGGAATTATTATGACAGATATTATTTAGATTTTGGATGTGCGTCCAGTTTGACGCTTAC
>NZ_JAGGKT010000050.1 GCF_017873965.1 Ammoniphilus resinae
CCCTTATTTCCCGTATGTTGAAATTTAAGTATATAAAAAAATACCTGCAGATAAAACACTCTTTTTCAAGTGTCCTAACTACAGGTACCATATTACTAAGCACGTTTCTTTTTCTTTTATTATTTCCCTTTAGTTACAGGTACCAATCTATCCAAAGTCTGTAACATCTCTCTCGTTTGAAAGTTCGGATCGTGCAACCGAGCATATTGACGCTCCGCACCTTTTACTAATTGTTTCGCATCCACCTTAGTCTGATTAGAGTGGTTTTTAAGTTGTATTCGATATAATTGGGCAGGAGTCACGCGGGAATTCACAAAAGTCCGTAATATAGCTTTAAGAAAACTCATGCTCCCCACCTCCGTTTAATATTCTTTGCAAAGCTGCTCTTACACCTTCACTCGTACTTAACTTTCCATTAGCAATAATAAGAGCTATACAACGATAAGAACCATCCTCTTCTCCGTCAATTACCGTTCGTAGAGTATAATATTTCCTATTAGAATGGTTATCATTAACTCCATTGTAATCATTCTCAAATACATCGTCAATCATATCGGATGTAAAATCATCAGAATTTACTACTTCAGTAAAATCAAATAACTCCACATAGTGTGCTCCGATTAATCTAGTATAAGGATATAAACTCACATCCCACTCCACAATATATTGTTCAAAACGTTCATCATTCTCAGCTCTCCACTTCATCCAATCGTAAAGCATTTTATTAATGAAATCATCACCGATGGTAGGTGGAGGACCTTGCGGATTCTTCATCCATTCTATTATCTCTATCGGGATCTTCAACTTCTTGTTTTTTAATCTCGATAAATCAAATCCCTTCGTTTTGTGTCTCATCATTTCTTCAAAAGTAAACAAAATATGGTTATCACTGGTATGCCTTTCCACCTTGAATAGTTGGAATGCTAAAACCCCATCTACCGATGTACATATACTGTGGGCTCTATTATTAATCTCCACTAATTTGCGAGCTAATTTTTCACCATCTTGCTCTAAAAAGTGGAAGTCTCTTCTAAACTTCCAAAATGGCCTAAAAATGAGATATCCGAATATAAGGGGCAAAAATCCACTTACACCGTAAATGACAAATGCTTTAACGAGTTGCCAATCGTTTGACATCTGGTTAATAAAAGCCCCTGTAATCATACCTAAGATAACTAAAAGTCCAGCCATCGAAATGCTCAAAGAAGAACTTTTAGCGATGAATTGAGTGAATTTTTCATAGATGGTTTCTTCATTAATTCGTGGCATTCTTCTTCTTGCCATAACCATATCACTCCTAATTCTTGTATAGAAATATCCTAGAATGACATTTTCACTCTAGGATACCATAAACACTATTTTAAAAATAACTATAATTCTTTGCATTTTTGAATTATTTCTTCCTTGATAAACACTGGTCTTGATCCCGCATGCTGACTATTAAAGTTCACGTAATGCGTATAAATGGTCCCAGTATACAGAAGATTATTCATATAGGTACAAGCGATTTGAGCTGCCATTTGATTGGTCATACAACGCTGCGGATTATTGATAATCAGTGCACCGCATGATTCTCCTGGAAAGGCCGTAGCGGCATCCTCAAGAATATTACGGTAGACTCGTGTAACAGGCTCTAGTAAGACTTGCCCTTTCACTTTTACCCCGGCAACCACTTGACCACCGTATCCACTGGAATGGACAACTTCCCAATCTTCTGGAGTGTATTCGTGTTCAGGTTTGTTTAAAACCTCAATTCCTTCAACGCCAGCGTCGATCCAGATGAGATCTTTAACTTCCTCGTTAAAAAAATAGGAATCGAATAGCTGCCGGGAGCGATTGTTATCCACCATTCCAATTAAGATGTTAATCACCTGCGTATTTTTTCCCACTTCTTCAGGAGTAAACAAAGCCCTTAACATGTCCAAATCCTTTACATATTCAGTCACTCGTTTAATATCTAACTGATAATGCTCACCATACCTATCGGCCAGTGCAATAACTTTTTTCTCTCCAATATCAGTTTCGCCATCAAATAGCTGGTTACCAATATTTTTAGCTTCTACTCGATCCGCGTCCACTATAGTCAGGTCCACATGAAAACTAGCTCTACCTTTTTCCTTATCAAGGTAGGTCCGAATCATTTGGCATAGGCCTCGAAAGAAATGCGAACCATTGGCCCCGGTTCCCACCAATACGCACTTAAAGATCGTATAATTTTTATCCTTTTGCTTAATCAATAATGGATTTGCCATCTTACTCACTCCTATGAATTAAAATAAAAAAAGGGAGGAGAATAATATGGTACCTGTAGTTAGGACACTTGAAAAAGAGTGTTTTATCTGCAGGTATTTTTTTATATACTTAAATTTCAACATACGGGAAATAAGG
>NZ_JAGGKT010000051.1 GCF_017873965.1 Ammoniphilus resinae
TTTTTTTTTCTAGGTAATCTACTTCCAAGATACGTTGAGGGGTAGATGATGAGGTACGAGAAGTCAGAGGTATCCGTAGTAGTTAGGAACTCCGAGCCAATGAAAGCTGGTAACAGTCTGGAGGATAAAACTTGGAGGAATCTATTCTCAGTAATAGAAGAATTGTCATCACCGTAAGGTAGAGGACAAGGAGCAAAGGGGTACCACATTACAGAAATGTCTTTAGAGTGAGGAAAGTTCTCTCCAGTATTCTGCCATAGAATATGAACAAGTATGGCTTCACAGGAAGTGAGATTGCCCTGGTCAAGGAGACCCTAAGGGGCTAGAGAAACCAAATGGAAGCAGGAAATGAAGAAGAGAGAATGGAAATCAACTTGAACAGACAGCAGGAACGGAAGGTAAACGCAATGAAGAAAAGAAAATGGTACTCTCTATATGACAAGATTTTCGACACGGTGAATCTTCGTATGGCATGGTACGACGTAGAAGCCAATAAAGGAAGTCATGGTATAGATGGAGTGACGATTCAACAATTCGAGGAAAACATGGATTACCACGTACGAGTAATTCAGGAAGAATTGAAAACAAAAGAATATCGTCCACAGCCCGTCCGGAGGGTGTTTATACCGAAAGCAGATGGTAGCCAGAGACCACTTGGTATTCCTACGATTCGAGATCGAGTGGTGCAGCAGGCATTACGTAGAGTGCTAGAACCCATCTTTGAAGAGAAATTCCTTGACTGTAGTTATGGATTTCGGCCGAATCGAGACTGTCACATGGCGATCGATAAGATCACAGAACACCTAGAAAATGGGTACCATTGGGTCATTGATGCAGATCTAAAATCGTATTTTGACACGATTCCACACGATAAGTTAATTGACCAAGTGTGGGAAGAAGTTAGTGATACATCTGTACTTAAGTTGATTCGACTGTTCTTGGAATCAGGCATCATGCATCAAGGGGTTTGCGAGGAAACCGTCGAAGGAGTACCGCAAGGCGGAGTCTGCAGTCCGTTGCTAGCGAACATTTATTTACAACCTTTTGATGAAGAGATGACCCGGCGTGGGCACAAAATAGTGAGATACGCGGATGACTTTGTGATTTTGTGTAAATCGAAAGCGGCTGCTGTACGGGTATGTGAAAGTATGAGAAAGTTCCTTGAAGGACAGCTTGGACTAAAAGTCCATCCCACAAAAACCAGGGTGGTTCATTTGGATGAGTCCTTTGATTTTCTGGGATACACGTTTTCCAGCTGGATGGAAGAAGATGGGACACGGAAATACTTTCGCCGACCTAAAGATAAATCGTTGCAGAAATTTAAAGATACAATTCGCAAATGGACGAGGCGTAACCAAACGTTGTCTATGGACTATCTGATCTCTAGAGTTAATCAGGTGATTCGTGGGTGGGGTAACTATTTTGGTTATGGAAGTGTGAAATCGCGATTTAGGGAAATCGATAAATGGATACGTAGAAGATTAAGGGCGGTTCAACTGCGAAGCTGGAGACATGTAAAACATCTCCATAGACTCTTGAGGAAACAAGGATATAAAGAAGAACTTCGAGGAGTGCGGATGACGAAGTGGAGAAGTTCTAACAGTCCCTTGGTTGATCGAGCGCTGAACAACCAGTGGTTCAAAGAACAAGGATTAGTTACATTGACAGAAGTTTACCAGAAGTTAATGCTTCGTAAGAAATATGTAGTGTCAAAGCCGTGTGCGTAGGTCCGCATGCACGGTTTATTGAGAGGGGTGGGTCAGTAATGACCACCCCTACTCTCTT
>NZ_JAGGKT010000052.1 GCF_017873965.1 Ammoniphilus resinae
TTTTCCGTTGATATGAACGAAACCTGTCAAGAGAAGAACACCCTATAAATTTTTGCCGCACCAAACTAGACCTGTCAAGTGCACTTCTTGACAGGGGTCTTGGTTTTCACACTTTTCATGGTCCAGCAGCGCCTGCTGAACCTGCCTCACGGCGAGTGACGGGGTGCAGGGGGCGTGCTCCCTGCGATCTTTTTCTTTTTATAAGTTGTTGTTACATGGGCTACATTCCTTGGCACGAGGGCAAAATGGTACTTGCGCCCGATTGGCACGCTGATATACGTGGGTTTTCACATGTTAATTGATACGACCAGAGAGATACCTGCTAGCTATTGACGTGCGTCAAGTTAACCTTCAACTCTGCACAAACGGAAACCGCGGATTCTCTCTGCCTTGCTTTGTACTTTGCCCCCGAGCCAAAGAATGCCAGATCCATGCTTGAACAATCTCGCTGCCTTCACCTTCTTTCTGATGATTTTTTAGTTTTATAAACCTACTACCTATCTTTTTGTGACCTATGCTGCTGGTTGTTTCCTTGCTTTTTCTTTTAATTGTCTTTTATAAACTTCCATTCCAATCGCCCAAATAAATCCTGCAAGTTCCCGTGCCACTGCTGCTGCGACGGTTCCCTTATGCTTACCTTTAGCTACCATTTTGCTATACTTTTTGTGAAGACGTCGTTGTGCTTCCCAAGAGATGGCCTCAATCTCAGGTCCGAGTCCTTCCAAACGTTCCCTTAAGCTTCTTCGAATAGCTGGTGAAACCCTGTATGACCAGGCAGCTTCCACCAATACCCGCCGGACATGCGCATTCCCAACTTTCGTAATACTCCCTTGCCATCGACCGCCACCGCTTGAACTTTCGCTTGGCACAAGACCCATATAGGACATCAATTGACCAGGAGTAGCAAACCTTCCAGCTATATCGCCAAGTTCTGCAGCGATGGTAGTGGCTGTAACCAAAGCGACACCACGAAGTCCTTGCAAAGCCTGGATGAGGGGAGCCAGGTTACTGCTTTTTGTTTGCTGTTCCATTTCCCTTTCATACCGCTTGATCCGACTCGTTGCCTCACGAATACTATTCCGATATTCTTGAAAAACCATATCTTCTGCTACCCGGGAAAACCGCAGCGTGTCCAACCATTCTTCATAGACTGTCGTCCACAGATTCATTTCTTTAGAGGGTTTGATTTGATGACGCAGTAAAAACTTAGTCAGTCGTTGTTTATGCCGATTTAAATCCTCCACCGAATCTTCCCTAGCCCTGGTAAGATCCCTCAATGCCTCATCATCCTGAGCAGGGACATAGATGGGGGTTAATTCTTTAGCCCTCCAAAGCTGGGCCAATCGAATAGCGTCCCGTTTGTCTGTCTTGATTTTTTTGTTTCCATCTAAGGCTTGCGGTGCTGTTACTGTGCATAGTACAGAGAGTTCCAAAAACCAGCGATGCAATTCAAAGCCTGTTGGACCCGCCTCATAACAAACATCCAGTATGACGTTACCTTCTTTTGTTAGTTGCTTAACCAGTTTAACGACAGCTTCCTTGGTGTGGTTAATACTACCCCAATACCTAACAGCCTCATCACGATTCTCCGGGGCGATAGCGACAACAATTTTATTCTTGGATACGTCTAAACCTACATATTTCTTGGACATAATCATAGTAAACCGACTCCTTTTGTTTGTAGCTCTGATTTTGGTTTTGCTGGGTTTTTAAACTATCTCAGTCATTTCCAAATTCAACCTACGTAAAACATTGTGGTAGTCGGTTTCGTTCATTGTAACTATT
>NZ_JAGGKT010000053.1 GCF_017873965.1 Ammoniphilus resinae
TAGTTATAATGAACGAAACCGACGCACTTTTGCTATACGTAGGTTAAATTTGGTCAATACTTGGTAGCGACAAAACAACCAAAAAACCAAATTCAGAGCTACAAACAAAAGGAGTCGGTCTATTATGAAGAATACCACAAAATTCATTGGTTTAGACGTATCCAAGAATAAAATTGCCGTTGGAATTGCAGATGAGGGGCGTGAAGCACCACGTTTTTGGGGGACCATCTCGCACGATGAGAATGCCGTTCGCAAACTAATCAACACTCTTCGTACAGAGGGCATCCACCTTGAGATTTGTTATGAAGCAGGGCCAACAGGTTATGAGCTATACCGTTGGTTATTAAAATTAAATGTAAATTGTATCGTGGTTGCACCCACCCTTATTCCTAAACGATCAGGGGACCGTGTTAAAACGGACAAACGGGATGCCCTTAGGCTGGCCCAACTTTTTCGGGCCGGTGAGTTAACTTCGGTTTATGTGCCAACACCTGAAGATGAATCCTTACGGGATATGGTCCGTGCAAGGGAAGATGCAATAGAAGACTTAAACCGCCACAAACAACGGTTGACGAAATTGCTTCTCCGTCGACAAATAAAGGAGCCTAAAACAGGTCGGTGGACTTATGCCTATGAGGAATGGCTGGATACGCTGAAGTTTGAAAACGAATGCGACCAGCTCACCTTTGCTGAGTACCGTCAATCCATCTTGGAGACCAAGGAACGTATTAAACGATACGACCAAGCAATCGAAGGGCACTCCAGCACGTGTTCGCAAGCCCTGTTAATTGAAGCCTTGCAAGCGTTACGTGGAGTAGCCGTATTGTCAGCTACCACGATCGCTTGTGAATTAGGCAACGTCATGCGATTCCAACACCCCAAATATGCAATGAGCTACGCAGGATTAGTTCCAAAGGAGAGTTCAAGCGGAGAAAGTCGCTGGCAAGGTGGAATAACAAAAGTAGGAAACAGTCACCTCCGAAGGATTCTTGTGGAAGCAGCCTGGAGCTATCGACATTCGCCCGCAGTTAAAAAGAAAATGCGCCAACGCATCGAAGGTTTGCCTGCGGAAGTACAGATGATTGCATGGAAAGCCCAACACAGGCTCCATAAGAAATTTAGGAGTATGCTGAAAAAAGGTAAACACAAAGGCACAATAACGGCCGCTATTGCACGCGAACTTATAGGCTTTGTGTGGGCGATTGCGAAGGTTGTGGAACAGCAAAGATGCGCTGCGTAATAATGAGGCTCAACCAGTTAATGAACAAGAAGAATAAGAAAGGTAGATGATGTGAAGATTGGCCCGCTTTCATTCTTTGGCTCGGGGGCAAAGTTAAGCAAGATGGGGACAAATCCGCGTTCTCCCCCTCGTGTAGATTCTTCACGGATCGAAGCACGTGAATAGTTAGCGGCAGGTCCCCAGACGTATGAATACTATGTGATAACCCACGAATATCAGATTGCCAATCGGCGATAAACTTTTGCTCTCGTGCCAAGGAATGAAATAAGAATGAAGGGCCTAAAAAGAATCCCCCCTTCCGTCCCCCTAGGGGAAAACGCAGGGGAAACATCCCCTGCACCCGTCACTCGCCGTGGGGCAGGTCCAGCAAAAGCTGGACATTCATCAGTGTAGGCACTAAACCAACCCTGTAAAGAAATGCACTTGACAGGATTAGTTTAGTGCGCAAAAAAACAAAAAGGGTGCTTAGGGGTTGACAGGTTTCGTTCATATCAGGG
>NZ_JAGGKT010000054.1 GCF_017873965.1 Ammoniphilus resinae
CAATGTCATTAAGTTAAGATGCAAGATCAAAAATCTAGTAAAGAGCAGGTTATCGAATAGATAACCCGCTCTTTTTTTTGCACGAAAAAAAAAAAAAAAGAACTTGACAAGTAGTTGGAAGTGTGTGGCGTAGCCCCTTAAAAACGAGGAGGTTATGCCAATGAATGAGTACGCAAATTCGCTAAAACAAACACTGTCATCCCTCATACGTGAAATGGCAGCCGCACCAGCACCTTATGTCAAAAACCCTGGAAAAGATTTTACCCGAAATAAAAAGTTACCCTTTGAAACGGTTATGCAACTCCTGATCTCCATGGGGGGTAACAGCATATATAAGGAACTCTTGGAATCGCAGGGCTATGATGTAAACACCGCAACCACTTCTGCTTTTGTCCAACAGAGGAATAAAATTCTGCCATCTGCTATGGAATTCTTGTTTCACGAATTTACGCAAACCTATACGGATATCAAGGACTACCGAGGGTATCGATTACTTGCCATTGACGGTTCGGATTTACATATCGCAACGGACTCTGCGGACACAGATACCTATTTTCAAAGTCAACCGAACACGAAAGGTTATAACCTTCTACATTTGAACGCAGCCTATGACTTGTGCAACAGACTTTACGTGGATGCTCTTGTTCAGCCGCGAAGGTTGTGCAACGAGGGAAGGGCGCTGGCAGATATGGTTGACCGTTCGCCCATCAAAGGTAAAGCCATTGTTACTGCCGATAGAGGTTATGAAAGTTACAACAATTTCGCGCATATTGAACGCAAAGGGTGGAACTATGTCATACGGGTAAAGGATTTGGATTCCAATGGTATTCTTTCAGGCTTGCGTTTACCCTCTGGCGGAGAGTTTGATATAGACGTTCAGCTAATACTCACCAAAAAACAAACCAAAGAGGTCAAGGCTCATCCGGAGATTTACAAGTTCGTCCCTTCTAGGTCTACATTTGATTTTTTGGATTTGCATGAGAACTTGTTTTACCCGATTTCCTTTCGGGTTGTTCGTTTCGTCCTGCCGAATGGCGATTATGAAACCGTCATAACGAATCTTTCATCGGCTGGTTTCCCACCCGATGAAATCAAGTCCATTTATAACATGCGATGGGGCATTGAAACCTCTTTCAGGGCATTAAAATACACCGTCGGTCTGACGAATTTTCACGCAAAGAGACAAGAGTCCATCACCCAAGAGATTTTCTCAAGACTGATCATGTACAATTTTGTTGAAATGATTACCTCGCACGTAGTCATTTCCCAAATGGATAAACGGCACCTATACCAAGTCAACTTCACGGTGGCCGTTCACGTTTGTAGACATTTCCTGCGCTCAAGGGATGATGAACCCCCGCCCGATGTTGAAGCGCTGATTCGCAAAAACATTTTGCCGATTCGACCCCTTCGCCCAGGGCAGATGAATACGCGTAAGATCCGCTTCAAATCAGCTGTTAGCTTCGTTTACAGAGTAGCATAATTCGTTTCATATGAACATTTTTTAAGCGGATATTCCTTCCGCTTTGTTTGCTATACGCTTTTTTCGTGCTTACACAAAAAAACAAACGGCATAGGTTTTTTTCCATGCCGTTTTGCATTCCATTTTTATTCCCAGTCCTTCTTTGAGCCTAACTTAATGACATTG
>NZ_JAGGKT010000056.1 GCF_017873965.1 Ammoniphilus resinae
TAAAATGTACCCTATAGAGTAGACACATTAAAAAAAGTCTACCTATGGGGTACTTTTTTGTATAATAAGCAGATACAACACGGAGAAACTGGAGAAGGTTATGAGCAAAAAGAAGTTCACAGAGAAAGAGATAAAACAACTAAAAGGAAACCCTTACGTAAAATCAGTAAGCACAAAGGCAATCACCTATACTGATGAGTTCAAACGAATTTTCATTGTTGAATATGAAAAAGGTAAATTTCGGAAACAGATATTTGAGGAACATGGATTTGATATAGATGTGATCGGAGCACAAAGAGTTAAATGCTCGGCAGAAAGATGGATCAAAGCCTATCGAGAAATCGGTTTGGATGGTCTTCGTGACACTAGAGCTGGACATTCTGGCCGCCCTCGTGAAAAGGAATTGACCCTAGAGGAGAAGTATGCCCGTTTGGAGGCTCAAAACAAGTTATTAAAGGCGGAGAATGAACTTTTAAAAAAGATACAAATGGCAGAAAGGGGGTTAAAGGAAAGGCAGTAGTCATACCTCCTAGCCAGAAATTTATTCTTATCCGTTCGGTTATTGAAAAGTACCAACTTAATCATATGGTTACTTACCTATGTACCATTGCAGGTGTCTCACGGAGTGGTTATTATAATTATTTCTCTGCTAAATCACAGAAGCGTAGAAAGGAGAACGATCAAAAGGATGAAATTGCAAAAGAAATCATCTTGAAGGCTTTTCACTTTAAAGGCCGTAAGAAAGGTGCTCGTCAAATTAAAATGACATTGGCGGGTCAATTTGAGGTTGTCTACAATTTGAAACGTATTCGAAGAATTATGAAGAAGTACGATATTATCTGCCCTATTAGAAAGGCAAATCCTTATAGACGGATGATGAAAGCCACACAAGAACATCGAGTTGTACCAAACCTATTAAATCGACAATTTAAGCAGAATGTTCCTGGAAAAGTACTTCTCACTGATATCACCTATTTATATTACGGAAAGGGCGAGAAAGCCTATTTATCCACGATAAAAGATGCGTCAACCAATGAAATCTTAGCTTACCATGTGTCGAATCGTATCACCATGGATTTAGCTACAGACACCCTTCTTAAATTAAAAAAGAATCGAAACTTTAGGAAGGTAAAAGATGCCTTGATCCACTCCGATCAAGGTACACATTACACTCACCCTGGCTTTCAAAAACTAGTGAATAAACTTGGATTACGTCAATCAATGTCCAGACGAGGAAACTGTTGGGATAACGCTCCACAAGAATCGTTCTTTGGTCATTTTAAGGATGAAGCTGTGATTAAGGTTTGTACTAATTTAGAAGAACTTAAACGTGAAATTAAAAACTACATGACGTACTACAACCACTACCGATACCAATGGGGTTTAAAAAAGATGACCCCTGTTCAATTCAGAGATCATCTTCTTAGAGCTGCCTAGACTTTTTTATAGCGTCCTTTACAAAGGGTACATTTTA
>NZ_JAGGKT010000057.1 GCF_017873965.1 Ammoniphilus resinae
TAATATGGTACCTGTAGTTAGGACACTTGAAAAAGAGTGTTTTATCTGCAGGTATTTTTTTATATACTTAAATTTCAACATACGGGAAATAAGGGGACAACATGAGTAAGATAACATTTACATCTAAAGAGATAAAAACACTTCAGAAAAATCCCAATGTGGAAAGCGTCAGTGAAAGATCCATTACTTATTCGGATTCTTTTAAAAACAAATTTATGGATGAATATCTGGATGGTAAATTTCCACGTCAAATCTTTATAGAGAATGGATTTGATGTCGACGTTATTGGGCTAAAACGGATTGAACAGTCAGCCTACAGATGGAAGAAGGCATATGAAAAGAACGGGGTAATTGGTTTGACCGATTCGAGGAAAAACAATTCAGGTAGACCATTGAAACGGGAACTTACACCAGTCGAAATAATTGGACTACAGGAAGCAAGAATTAAGCTACTGGAGGGACAGGTGGAGCTATTAAAAAAGCTAGAAGTGACAGAAAGGAGGCTGCTAAACGCAAGCAAAAATCTAAATTCGAGTAGAGTGTATCAGTTAATTTATGAAACCATTGGACAAAATCAATTTAAGCGAATGACAAGGTATTTTTGTGACCTTTTAGAGGTCTCTCGTTCCGGATATTATAGCTATCTTAAGGCATCCATTAGCCGTGAAGCAAGGGAACAATTGGACGTAGAAGCCAAGGAAATTATTTTTATGGCATTTAGTCGCCGCGGATATAAGAAAGGATCGCGGTCCATAAAAATGATATTGGAGAAGGAGTTTAACCTGATACTTAGTCGTAAAAAGATTCAAAGAATCATGAGGAAATATAACATAGTCTGTCCTCATAGAAGGGCAAACCCTTATAAAAAGATCGCTAAGGCAACAAAGGAACATCAGGTTGTTCCTAACAAGTTGAACAGGGAATTTAAGCAAGGGCTGCCTGGAAAGGTACTATTAACGGATATCACCTATTTGCCATATAACGGTAATGGTATGGCTTATTTGTCAACCGTAAAAGATGCATCCACTAACGAAATCCTAGCTTACCACGTTTCTGATCGTATCACACTAGACATCGCAACGAAGACAATCCATAAATTAATGAACAACAAGAAAGTTACTCTACATAAGGATGCCTTTATCCACTCAGACCAAGGAAGCCATTACACAAGTCCAAGATATCAAAAGTTATTAAAGGAATACGGTTTAGGCCAATCTATGTCCCGAAGAGGAAACTGTTGGGATAATGCTCCTCAGGAGTCATTCTTTGGCCATTTAAAGGATGATGTTGATTATAAATCCTGTAAAACATTAAAAGAATTAAAGGCGAAAATTAATCATTATATGGTTTACTATAACAATTATCGATATCAATGGAACTTAAAAAAGATGACCCCTATTCAATACAGGAATCATCTTTTAGTGGCTTAATCTCTTTTTTTATAGTGTCCTTGACATAGGTGCCAGTTTA
>NZ_JAGGKT010000058.1 GCF_017873965.1 Ammoniphilus resinae
ATTTGGTTTTTTGGTTGTTTTGTCGCTACCAAGTATTGACCAAATTTAACCTACGTATAGCAAAAGTGCGTCGGTTTCGTTCATTATAACTATTTCACCATATTTGGGGCGTTTATTTGAAATAGGGGGAGTTTCTCCCTTTATTCTAATCCACTCAACCACCGTGCTATCGACATCTCATTTAAGTAAGTCCCTTCTTAATCTCTAATGTTCTGCCATGCACCCTCTCTCCTCCCAGCACCTTTAAAACAGTTATATCTACTGTTGGGTATATACTAAATAAAGGTTTAGATAAATAACTTTAAGCTTCTAATATCCAGCGTAATTGACCGTTTCTAATTTTTTTAATATTATAAACAGTAAGTTAAATCATTTGATATAGGAGGATTTGGGTGGATACAGAATTTGCTTTAGCAGGGAAAACCTTAATTGTTACAGGATCATCATCTGGAATTGGAAAAGATTTGGCGATCGGATTATCGAAAACTGGCGCCAATATAGTAGTGTGTGCCACAAATCAAGAGAAGCTTGAACAGACGTATCAAACCATTGCCAACCAAGGTGGAGTTGTACATAAGATAGTCTGTGACATTACAAAAGAAGATCAAGTAAACGAACTTGTTGAACAAACGATCGAAAGATTTGGGTCCATTGACGGGTTAGTGAATAATGCAGGAACTGCAGTTCGCAAAGATATTGTTGATTTAAACCTTGAAGAGTTCCAAAAGATTGTGGAAGTAAATCTGGTTGGAACCTTTATTGTTTCAAAGGCAGTAGGCAAAGTCATGATTGAGCAGGAGCACGGCTCCATTGTGAATGTCAGTTCATTATCCTCAACCGCTACTTTTAAGCGTCTTGGAGCTTATGCAGCGTCAAAGGCGGGAGTAAATTCACTGACAAAAGTGATGGCTTTAGAGTGGGCAAGGTTAGGTGTTAGGGTTAACGCCATTTTGCCGGGGAGAATGTATACGCCAATGATCGATGAACTGATGTCTAAGCCGGAAGAAGTGAAGTATATGATGGAACGGATTCCAATGGGACGGATCGGAAAATCTAGAGAATTAATTGGCGTTGTACAATTTTTATTATCGTAAGCGTCAAACAGCCCACACCTGGTAATTTAGATGAGGGCTGTTAATTTACGTAATGTATTTATTTTGAAGAATTGGCAGCTCGGCAAGCTAA